>NZ_CP064692.1:3760000-8312872 GCF_023100985.1 Bradyrhizobium sp. 191 | reverse complement strand
TCGGCGTCGATGCCTACCGCGCCATGGGATACCTGCCGGCTGCGCTGCGCAACTACCTCGTCCGGCTCGGCTGGAGCCATGGCGACCAGGAGATTTTCTCGACCGAGGAGATGATCGCGGCATTCGACCTCGCCAGCGTCGGCCGCGCTGCCGCCCGCTTCGATTTCGCCAAGCTGGAAAACCTCAACGGTCACTACATCCGCCATGCCGATGATCAAGCACTCGTGAAGATGTTCGAGGATGTGCTCGACCACGTCGTGCCGAGCCGTGACGAGATCAAGGCCAAGCTGAACGACACCACGCGCGCGCAGCTTCTGAAGGCCATGCCGGCCCTCAAGGAGCGCGCCAAGACGTTGATCGAGCTGATCGACGGCGCTCATTTCATCTTCGCCGACCGGCCGCTGGCGCTCGATCCCAAAGCGCAGGCGCTGCTGACACAAGAGAACCGCAAGCTGATCGGCCAGCTTCATTCCGCGCTGGAGAAAGTCGAGACGTGGAGCGGCGCCGCGACGGAGGCGGCTCTCCGCGCCTTTGCCGAGGAAAACAGTCTCAAGCTCGGCGCGGTTGCCCAGCCGCTGAGGGCGGCGCTCACCGGGCGGACGACGTCGCCTGGTATATTTGAGGTTTTGGACGTTCTGGGGCGCCAGGAGAGCCTTGGCCGGCTCAAGGACCAGTCTACGACGTAAGTCGATCATGCGTGCGGCGATCTTGCAGCGCACACAGCAATAATATACCCATCTCCCCGTACATTCTGGAACTTCCGGCCTGCCCCCATGATCTTCCCAGGGGCCTCCGGCTCCGGCCCGTTTCACCACACATCGGGGACTACGATGGACGCAAAACCAAGCAACAAGACCGCCACGCTGACGGTAGGAAACAAGAATTACGAGCTTCCGATCCTCAGCGGCAGCGTCGGGCCCGATGTCGTCGATATCGGTAAGCTCTACGGCCAGTCCGGCCTGTTCACCTACGATCCGGGCTTCACGTCGACCGCGAGCTGCCAGTCCAAGATCACCTATATCGACGGCGACGCAGGCGTGCTGGAATACCGCGGCTACCCGATCGAGCAGCTCGCCGAGCACGGCGACTTCCTGGAGACCTGCTATCTCCTGCTCTACGGGAACCTGCCGACCGCCTCGCAGAAGAAGGATTTCGACCACCGCGTGACCCATCACACGATGGTGCACGAGCAGATGGCCCGCTTCTTCCAGGGCTTCCGCCGCGATGCCCATCCGATGGCGATCATGGTTGCGGCCGTCGGCGCGCTCGCCGCGTTCTATCACGACAGCACCGACATCAACGATCCGAAGCAGCGCATGATCGCCTCCATGCGCATGATCGCCAAGATCCCGACGCTGGCGGCGATGGCCTACAAGTACACCGTCGGCCAGCCCTTCATCTATCCGAAGAACTCGCTGGGCTTTGCCGAGAACTTCCTGAACATGTGCTTCGCGGTGCCCTGCGAGGATTACAAGGTGAGCCCCGTGCTCGCCGACGCGCTCGAGAAGATCTTCATCCTGCACGCCGACCACGAGCAGAATGCCTCGACCTCGACCGTGCGCATCGCCGGCTCCTCCGGCGCCAACCCGTTCGCCTGCATCGCGGCGGGCATCGCCTGCCTCTGGGGCCCGGCGCATGGCGGTGCCAACGAAGCCGCGCTCAACATGCTCTACGACATCGGCACGGTCGACAAGATCCCCGACTTCATCGCCAAGGTGAAGGACAAGAACTCCGAAGTCCGCCTGATGGGCTTCGGTCACCGTGTCTACAAGAACTATGATCCGCGCGCCAAGATCATGCAGAAGATGTGTCACGCCGTGCTCAAGGAGACCGGCCATGGCGACGATCCGATGCTGAAGGTGGCGATGGAGCTCGAGAAGATCGCGCTCAGCGACCAGTACTTCATCGATCGCAAGCTCTACCCGAACGTCGACTTCTATTCGGGCATCACGCTGAAGGCGATGGGCTTCCCGGTCTCGATGTTCACCGTGCTGTTCGCGGTCGCCCGCACCGTCGGCTGGATCAGCCAGTGGAGCGAGATGATCGAGGATCCGCAGCAGAAGATCGGCCGTCCGCGCCAGCTCTACACCGGCGTCGCCAAGCGCGATTACGTGCCGATCGGCGATCGCAAGTAAGTTCGGCCGCCACGGCTTTCGAAACGGCGCCATCGCTCGATGGCGCCGTTTTCGTTTGCCCAACCTGTACCCTTGTGAGGTTCGTGACGGCCTTTCAGTGTAGATTGGCCGTCCGGGCCGATCCGCCGGGCAGCGATCGGAGCTTAGGAAACCTCGGGACGTTCGCGCGTTTAGGGGCTGGAGCAAGCCGTGGAGAAGAAGCATGCGAACAGCAATTCTCGCGTTGATTGTAGTTGCCGCAAGCGCAATTACCTTCCAAGCAACGGCCCAACAGCAAAAGGCCGCACCCAGTGAGCAAACCAAGGAGGAGATGAACCGCGACGTGGACCAAGGGCTCAAGCCTGGTCAGCCCAACGAGCAGATGCAGCGTGATGCGGACAAAGGGATCAAGACCCGCAACTCCGGAGAGTCCGGATACGTGGCCGATCAGGACAAGCCGGCCGCTTCTGCGCATCCTCCGGGCCGACCGGGACGTGAGCAGACCACGGGTTCGGGTGGTCAGACCAGCGCCCCGAAGTAGACCAGCCGGCATCCATTCAGTGGTCTGGCAGGCGATGCGCCGGGCGTTCGCCTGCAGGCCGTCGGGCATGAACGCTTCCGCTCAGGTGAACCGGCGCCTCCCGGCGGCAATGCCGCCCGTTTACCGTCAGATCGTCACGCGGCTGCCGTCGAAACGCGTGAAGGAGAAGCCGTCGAACGGCTCGCGAAGGGTAGCGCGCTCGTCCCGCAACATGCAGATCGCCAATTCCTCGCCGATCGCCATCGAGGCGGCGGCGTCGGACCGCCAGTGGATGCCCGCCCAATTCCGTCCGAAACCGAAATTCACGGCAAGCTTGTTCAACTCGCCGCCCACCGTGAGTGGCGGGCCGTCATAGGGCGCGAGCCTCGTCGGGTCGGCCGGATCGGGCTGGACCGGGTTGGCGATGACGCGGCTCTCATCGAAGAATGCCTTCAATATGGTAGCCGTGACCGCCCCAACGCTCGTGGCCCCGCCGGGATACGTGGAGTGGAAGGGCGCGCCCTCCGGATAGGTCTGCGACAACAGATAAGTGCCATGTGTGGCTTTGCTGCGAGCGAGGACGTCCGATTGCAGGAAATCATCATGCAGCGGGTAGTCGCTCACGCCATTGACGAGACGATGGTGCGCCAGAGCGCCATAGGCTTCCGGTCGCACAGCCCGGTGTACGAAATACTTCTGCCAATAAGACGCGCGGACAGAGTTACTGATCCCCGTGGCGAGCAGGGCCTGAATGTGGGGCAAGCCGAAGGTGCCGCCGCCGCGGCCCTGGGTTTCGATTTCCGATACGGGTTCGAGGGGGACGATACCGGGTGCCGCCGAGCGGGATCTTCTCGAAATCGGCGAGATCGCCCGACTGGCAGGCGGTATAGAGAGCCTGCCAAGCCTCTGGCGTCACTTCGCCGCGTTTGTCGTGCGGCAGGCCACGTGAATCGGAACCGATCTTGTTTCTGTAGCGCGCCTCGTCGCCATTCGTCGGGTGGGGTGCGATGGGAATTTTTTCGTTATTGCTCGCACGGACCCCGCGGACTTCGAAGGCGCGGTGTCTGAACGCCTCATCGAGCGGTCGGGCATCCGCGCGCACAGGCTGCGCCAGCCGGGGCGCACCCGGGCATACTCGGTCGCAAGCACGGCGGCGCCAACCGCAATGCCGGTCCTGCCAAGCAGCGAGCGGCGAGTGATCGCAGTCGTTAGGCCCGGCGACGCCGGGCAGGGTTCAGTCGAATGGTGGAATGGTCAGCCATGGAGGCCCCTCCCTCGCGGGAAAGTTTCGGCACGATTGCGCCGGAGCCGTCCGATTACTTGCATGCTGCAGTTGAAATCATTTCAGCAGGAGGAGGCCGAGGAGATTGACTCAGATGAATGGTAAGTCGAGCAGACCAATTGTGCACCGGCGGGACCACCGCCCGCCGTGTTTGCACAACGCATGTGTCCATCAAAGCGGTGACATCGACTTTGGGTCACAGGACGGACTCATGCACCGCCGCAATTATCGTCGCTATTCGATCACCTCGTCGGCGCGGGCGAGCAGCGTTATTGGAATATCGAGACCGAGCGCCTTAGCGGTCTTGAGGTTGATATTCAGGGTCACGTCTGTCGTCTGCTGCACAGGAAGCTCCGCCGGACGCGCCCCTTTGAGAATACGATCAACATAGGCTGCGGCGCGTTGCCATAGTTTGAAAAGGTTGGCCGAGTACGACATCAGTCCTCCTCTCTGAGCCGAATCGCGGAATGGATAGATCGCCGGCAAGCGCCGCTCTGCGGTGAGCGCGATCAGTTGCGGGACGAGGGGTATCAGCGATGGATCGTCGGTGACGACAAGGCCGTCGAGGCCGCTCTCTGCCAGAGAGGCGAAGCTGTTCTCGATTTCCGCCAGCCGCACCGAGAGGACTGTCAACTCGAGACCGAGCCCAGGTGCTGCTTTTTGCATGAGTTCGACTTGGTTGGCAGTCGTCGGATTGTCAGGATTCCACAACACGGCGACACGATGCGCTTTCGGTGCCGCCTCCTTCAGAAGCTCCAGCCACTTGACGCCGTAATCGCCGGAGAGCTGCGAGAGTCCGGTGATGTTGCCGCCTGGCCGGGCAAGGCTTGCCACAAGACCGGCCCTGACGGGATCTCCGCTCATGCAGACGATCGGCACTGTGGATGTTGCTCGTTGCGCGGCCTGCGAAGTGGGTGTGCCTGGAGTCACGAGAACATCGACGTCAAGAGTGAGCAGTTCAGCGATCAGCGCAGGAACGCGCTCCGGCTTTCCGTCGGCGTAGCGTTCTTCGAGCAGCAGGTTGCGCCCCACGACATATCCCAGGTCCGCAAGTCCCTGACGGAATCCGGTCTGGTAGTATACATCAGTCCCGCGAACGCCGCTCCAGACGTAGCCGACCCGTGGCACCATTGGTTGCTGCGCGTGGCCTGCGAGCGGCAAGGCGGCTACCACCGCAGCGCCGAGAAGCGTGATAAAATCGCGGCGTTTCATTCAGTCACCTCGCGGGCGCGCTACCGCTACAGTATGGCGCGAAACTCGGAATTTTGAATGGTTTGAGCGGCGAAATAACCGTCACTCGGAGACGGGTCACGAGCGTCGCCCTCTGCAACACTCGGACCTGCATAAACTTCCGCTGTGCCCCGTTCGCGACCGAGGTCTTGTGGCGGCGCGTTCGCCGTGGCGCTATGATGCAACGGTTCAATTTTGCCGACCGCCTTGCCACAGGACGGGAATGCCATGCCGAAAACGATGGCGGTATTGGGCTCTGCTCTGTTCTTCGTCGTCGCGCCCTTGGTGCTGGCGGGGTTCGTCCCATGGTGGATCACACATTGGGAGTTCCGGCCGGCTTTTTTCGGCTTTGAACTGACCCGCGCCATCGGACTTATGCTGATCATTGCCGGAGTGCCCGGAGTTGTGGATTCGTTCGCGCGGTTTGCACTGCTGGGGCTGGGCACGCCAGCCCCGATTGCGCCGACACAAAGGCTGGTGGTCACCGGTCTCTATCGCTACGTGCGAAATCCGATTTACGTCGGAGTCTCCGCTGTCATTTTTGGTCAAGCACTTTTATTCGGCGATTGGCGCCTCCTCTGGTATGCCGCGCTGCTCTGGCTCTTTTTCCACGTCTTCGTGTTGGTGTATGAAGAGCCAACGCTCAAGCAGACGTTTGGTGCGCAGTACGAGGACCTTCGGGCCAACGTCCCGCGCTGGGTTCCACGGCTGACCCCATGGCGAGTCCCGTAACGCGAGCCTCATGACGACAGGCACCGCGTTCGCTGAGGCCACTGTCGGAAGCCCCATGTCGGCTTGGATCACAAGCGGATCGCGGCCAAGCCGAGTGACTTCCGCCTGGCCGTCGCAAGCATACGTCTATGAGACACCCTAGCTCGTTCGCCTGCCCTTGCCCATCGTCGCGAGCACGATGTCGGCGGCGAGTGCGCTCGGCGACTTGTTGCCGGTCGACATGATCTCATCGAGCCGAGCGAAGGCCTCGACCTGCTGCCGGCGCAGCGGAGACCCCGTCAGCACGTCCCGAAGCGCAGGTGCCAGTTTCTCCGGCGTGCAGTCCTCTTGCAAATATTCGGGAATGACATCCTTGCCGATCACGAGATTGGCCAGGATCACCGAGGAGACTCGGATCGCGCGGCGCAGGATGAAGGCCTCGATCGCGCCGACGCGATAGGCCGTCACCATCGGAATGCCTGACAGCGCGAGCTCGAGCGTCACCGTGCCGGACTTGGCCAGCGCGGCGTGGGCCAAGCGGAAAGCAGCACGCTTCTCGTTCTCGCCGATCACGATCTCCGGCTTGACCGGCCAGTTCGCGACGCCCTCGCGGATGGTGGCTTCAAGATGCGGCATGGTCGGCAGCATCAGCTCGAACGTACGCCCCTCCCCCTGCAACCGGCCGAGCGCCGCACCGAACACGTCGAGGTGATGGCGGATCTCGCTGCGGCGGCTGCCGGGCAGCACCAGCAGCACCGGCGGCGCGCCGTCGCGGCGCTCCTGCTCCTCTGCGTTCGGCCGCAGCGAGGACAATTGCTCGATCAGGGGATGACCGACATAACTGCAGGGCGGTCCGCCGAGCTTGCGGTATTCCTCCGGCTCGAACGGCAGCAGGCCGAGCACATGGTCGACATAGCCGAGCATGGTCCGTGCGCGGCCCGGCCGCCACGCCCAAAGCTGCGGCGAGACGTAATCGACGATCGGGATTCCAGGACTGCGCGAACGCACGCGCCGGGCGACGCGATGGGTAAAGTCGGGGCTGTCGATGATGACGAGGACGTCGGGCGAGGCCTCGGCCACGGCGTCAGCGGTCTTTCGGATCAGCCGCAGGATCTTCGGCAACTGCTGCACCACCGCGGCAAAGCCGACGATCGACAGCTCCTCGATCGGAAACAAGGATTCGAGCCCCTCGCGCGCCATGGTTCGGCCGCCGACGCCGACGAACTGCACGCCGTCGCCGAGGCGCTGGCGCAGCACCTTCATCAAGGCGCTGCCGAGCCGGTCGCCGGATTCTTCCGTGGCGATCAGGAAGATCTTGCGCATGGGATCGCGCCCCTGCATCACGCGGGCAGGCCGATGATGAAGAGATATTTTGCGTCGGCAAGCGCGATCATCGCTTGCGGCTCCGCGGCGATGGTGTTGCCGGCGATGACGGCGATGCCCGCAAGGCCGGCGGCCGCGACGCCCTCGATCGTGCGCGGGCCGATCGTCGGCAGGTCGAAGCGCAGATCCTGGCCGCTCTTCGGCGCCTTCACCAGCACGCCGCGTCCCGTGGCGGCGCGAATGCGGCCCTCCTCACGCAGCCGCGCGACGCGGGCGAGCAGCGCGTCGGTGCCCTCGATGTCCTCGACCGCCACGACATGGCCGTCGATCACCACCGCGGCCTGGCCGATGTCGAACGGACCGAGCGCGGTCAGCACCGCGCGCCCGCGCTCGATATCGGCCTTGCTGGCGTCGCTGGGCCAGGCGCGACTGATGCAGCCCTCGGGCATCAGCAGATCCGGCGCGACGTCCTTGATGCCGACCATGCGAAAGCCATCCTGCTCGAGGAGGCGGCCGACACCGGACAACAGATGATCGTCGCCGCCGCGAAAGGCGCGGATGACGTTTCCGAGCAGGCGGAGCGTCTTGACGTCGAAACGGATCTCCGACAGCGACGGGCGCACCAGCGTGCCGATGAAGATCAGGTCGCGGCAGCCCTCCTCGCGAAACAGCCGCATCGCGCGGCCGAGCTGGCCGACCGAGATCCAGCGATGGCGGAATTTCTCCACCCGCACGGGATCGCAGGCCCCGCGCAGCGGAAACAGCACCGGCGTAATGCCGTGCGCGGCGAGCGACTCGGCGACCGCGAACGGCATGGCGCCGCCACCGGCGACGATGCCGACCGGTGACGAAACCTGCGAAGCCGCCGATGTCATGTCCGCGGCCATCCCGAACTCACTTCGCGATGGCGGGAAGACAGAGCGGGCGCTTGCCCTTGCCGATGAAGTCGAGGATTTCGGCGATCGCGGGGTCTTCGCCGGCGAGCGGACGCGCCGCCTCCAGACGCTCGGCGAAAGTCCCAGGGCCATGGAAGAGCTTCTGGTAGAACGCGCGCACGGTCGCGAGCCGCTGCTTGGTGAACTTGCGACGCTTCATGCCGATCAGGTTGAGGCCTTCGAGTACGGCATACTGGCCGTTGACGAGGCCGAACGGAATGATGTCGTCGCGTACGCCACACACGCCGCCGACCATGACCTGCGGCCCGATGCGGGTGAACTGATGCACGGCAGAGAGACCACCGATGAAGACGAAGTCGCCGATCTCGCAATGGCCGCCGAGCGTTGCCGAGGTCGCGAAGATCACGTCGTTGCCGACATGGCAGTCATGGCCGACATGGCTGCAGTTCATGAAATAGCCGCGGTCCCCGACCGAGGTGATGCCGCCGCCGGCAACGGTACCGGCGTTCATGGTCACGGATTCGCGGATGGTGCAGCCCGAGCCGATCTTGAGCTGCGTCAGCTCGCCACGATAGCTGAGCGACTGCGGCGGCGTGCCCAGCGAGGCGAATGGGTAGATGGTGCAACCGTCGCCGATCGTGGTCTGCGCGGTGACATGCACATGTCCGATCAACCTGCAATTCGCGCCGATCACGACGTTCGGGCCGATGATGCAATAGGGTCCGATCTCGGTGCCCTCGCCGATCACGGCGCCGTCCGCGATCCGTGCGGTGGGATCAATCTTGCTCATCAAGCCAATCTTACTCGTCAAGAAGGTCTGGTTATATGTTGAAGTCGCTTGGTTTTCCGGTGGTTAGCGCGACTTTGCCCGATCTGTCCAGTGACGTATCATCTCGGCGTATTTCAAGTGCCGGATGAAGCGGTCCGGCCGGACCATCAACACGTTCATGCGGAGCTTCAACTATCGTGGTCAGGGCTCTGGTCCTTCTGCTTGCGCAGCTCGCGGGTACATCGATCGTGTCCGAGACAGTCGAGACCGGTGAACGCCGGCTCATCGATCTCGGCACGTTCGAGTGCCGCGACATCACGAGGAGCACGGTGCTTCAGCGGGTGTGTTACGATCGCTCGCGGCAGGATCTCGTCGTCGCAGCTGACGGCGCCTATGACCGCTATTGCGACGTGACGGCCGACACGGTCGAACGCCTCCTGGGCGCGCCGTCCATGGGCCAGTTCTTCAACCAGAATATCAGGCGCGGGACGGCCGGCAGCCGCTACGATTGTCCCGCCTGAAGTGCCTGCGGGAGCACTTGGCCGCTCAGTCCGTCAGCATGGCGCCGACGTCGGCCTCCGCGACGACCTGCCCGTTGACCTTGGCGTCGCCGTGAAACCACCACATGGCCTTGCGGCGCCCGAGCGAGCGCATGTGATATTCGATGGTGTCGCCGGGCAGCACCGGCTTGCGGAACTTGCACTTGTCGATGGTGAGGAAATACACCGCCCGCGGCTTCTCGGTGCCTTCGACCGACTTGATGCCGATCACGCCTGCGGTCTGCGCCATCGCCTCGATCATCATGACGCCGGGATAGACCGGGCGCTCGGGGAAATGCCCCTGGAACGCCGGCTCGTTGAAGGTGACGTTCTTGATGCCGATGCCGCTGTAATCGGCGCGGATGTTGATCACGCGGTCGATGAGCAGCATCGGAAAACGGTGCGGCAGGGTCTGGAGGATCGCGTTGATATCCACCAGCTCGAACTTAACAGGTGATTCCGCCGTCATTCCCGTCCCTCGTCCTTCGGATCGGCCTTGCTGTCGCGTACCAGGCGCTCCACCGCGATGATCTCCTTGAACCATTGCTTGGTCGGCTTGGCGAAATGCCCGCCCCAGCGGCCGCCCGGCGGAATGTCGTCCTTGACCGCGCTCATGGCGGTGACCTGAGCCCCGTCGCCGATCTTGAGGTGATTGTTGATGCCAACCTTCGCTCCGAGCGCCACGTTGTCGCCGATGGTCAGGCTGCCTGCGAGGCCGATCTGTGCCGCCAGCAGGCAGTGCCGGCCGATCGTCACATTGTGGCCGATCTGGACCTGGTTGTCGATTTTGGTCCCCTCGCCGATCACGGTGTCCCGCAAGGACCCGCGGTCGATCGTCGTGTTGGCGCCGACCTCGACGTCGTTCTGGATCAGCACCCGTCCGGTCTGCGGCACCTTCAGATGGCCCTCGGGGCCGAAGAAGATGAAGCCGTAGCCGTCCTGGCCAATCGAGCAGCCGGGATGGATCAGCACGTTGTTGCCGATCAGGGCGCACTGGATCGCCGTGCGGGCACCGACATTGCAGTCCCGGCCGATCTTGACGCCGGGGCCGATCACCGCTCCGACGCCGATCACGGTGCCGCTGCCGATCTCGGCGTCCGGGCCGATCACGGCCAGGGGATCGACGATCACGCCGTCCTCGAGCCGGGCCGAGGGATCGATGATCGCCGAGGGCGCGATACCGTCATTGCCGACCCAGGATTGCGGCCGCAGCGCGTCGCCGTGCCATTCCCGCGCGATCCTGACGAAGGCGCGGAACGGCTGCGCCACCCGCAGCACGGCCACATGTGCGGGCACCTCCGCCTCGAAACGCGGGCTGACCAGACAGGCGCCCGCCTTGGTTGCCTTGAGCTGATCGGCATATTTGAGGTTGTCGAAGAATGCCAGATGCATCGGGCCGGCTTCGTCGAGCGACGCTAGGCCCGTAATGACATGGCCGCCCCTTTCGGGGTCGACCAGCTGCGCCTTGGTCAGCGTGGCGATATCGGCCAGCGCTGTGGCAGGCGGCTTTGTGAAGAAGATCGGCTGCGCCATTCCACCCCGTCGCGGTCCGGCTTCGGCATGAAGCGGTCTGGCCGCATCATGCCTCATGTCTTGGATTGGCACGATCCCTTTCGGAAACCGGCTCCAATGATCCGGATCGTGCCGTGCTGATCGAACTAGAACGTGGTGCCGCCGCCGAACCGGAACTCCTGCGTGCGGTCATACTTGCCCTTGGTAAGCGGCACGGCGTAGTCGAAGCGCAGCGGGCCGAATGGCGACTGCCAGATCAGGCCGACACCGACCGACGTGCGGACCACCCTGCTGTCGTCAAACACGAGGCCGGTGCAGGTGCCCGCTGATGACGGATTGATGGTCGACGGGATACAGCCGGGCGCATTGACCTCGTTGGTCGTGGTCCAGCTCGTTGGCCCTTGGTAATCAAAGAGGCCGCCGGCATCGGCATAGACCGCACCCTTCAGACCCACTTCCTTGGGCAGGAACCAGAACGGCATCTGCAGTTCGAGCGAAGCGCCCCAGTACTTGGTGCCGCCGAGCGCGTCCTGGGTACCGAACGGATTCAGGTCGCGCGGGCCGATGCCGTTCGGGGCAAAGCCGCGGACGAGGTTCGGGCCCATCTGGAAGTGGTCGAGCATGCGCAGGTCGCTGCCCACCTTGGTCAGAATACCGCCCTGGAGACGGACGATGCCGACGATGTCCGACACCAGCGGAGTGTAATACTTTCCGTCCGCCACGGTCTTCAGATAGGAGACGTCGCCGCCAACGCCGGCGAAATCCTGCCGGAAGTCGATGAGCAGACCGTCGGTGGGGTTCTTGTTGTTGTCCAGCGTGTTGTAGGTGAGCGTGTAGCCGAGCGCCGAGGTCAGGGTCTTGCCGTTGGCAAGCTCCTTGCGCACCGGCAGCGAGGCTTCGCCATCGTTGTAGCAGCCGAGGCCGTTCGTCGACGCAAGGCTGATACCGTTGGCATTGGCAAAGGCCGGGCTCGGGTTGAACAACGGATTCGCGCTGCCATCGGGCAGGAACTGCACGTTGTTACAGTTCGCCAGGTAGCTCGGCAGCGTGATTTCCTGCTGGTAGATCGAGTAGCGCAGCTGGAGCGCCAGATCCTCACGCAGGGAGAAACCGAGGCGCGGCGAGAAGCCGAGCGTCTTGGTGCCGTAGGAGATGTAGCTGTTGGCCAGCTGCTGGCGCTGATAGAGGTCGAGGCCGAGCGCGACGCGGTAGTCGAGCAGGTACGGTTCGACGAACGACAGCGAGTAGCCGCGGGCGTACTGGCCATAGGTCACCGACGCCTTGGCGAACAGGCCGCGGCCGAGCAGATTGCGCTCGGACACCGACACTTCGGCCAGCGCGCCGTCGGTGGTGGAGTAACCGCCCGAGATCGAGAAGTCGCCGGTCGATTTCTCTTCCATGTCGACGATCAGGATGACGCGGTCGCTCGACGAGCCCGGCTCGGTCGTGATCTTCACGCTCTTGAAATAGTCGAGGTTCTTCAGGCGCCGCTCGGCACGGTCGACCAGCGCGCGGTTGTAGGCATCGCCTTCCGAGATGTCGAACTCGCGGCGGATCACGTAGTCGCGCGTGCGGGTGTTGCCGCGCAGGTTGATGCGCTCGATATAGGTGCGCGGGCCCTCGTCGATGTTGAAGACGACGGACACGGTGTGCGCTTCGAAGTTGCGATCGCCGCCGGGCCGGACCACGGCGAAGGCATAGCCGCGGCGCGAGGCCTCGATCTGCATCTCCTCGACCGACTTCTCGACCGATTCGACGTTGTAGAGCGAGCCGACATTGACGCGCGAATAGGCGCGCATCGAGGTTGGATCGAAGTTCGGAATGCTCGAGCGGAAGTTGACCGCGCCGACGCGGTACTGCGCGCCTTCCTCGATCTTGAAGGTGACGTTGAAGCCCTTCTTCTCCGGATCGTATTCGGTGAGCGCGGCCACGACCTGGACATCGGCGAAGCCGTTCTTGAGGTAGAAGCGGCGGATCAGGTCGCGGTCGGCCTCGACGCGGTCGGGATCGTAGATGTCACCGCTGGCGAGAAAGCTCAGCAGGTTCGATTCGCGCGTCTTGATGACGTCCCTGAGGCGGTAGGACGAGAACGCGTTGTTGCCGACGAACTCGATCGACTTGACGCCGGTCTTGGCGCCCTCCTCAATCGTGAAGATCAAGTCGACGCGATTGTTCGGCTGCTCGATGACCTCGGGCGTGACGCGCACGTCGTAGCGGCCGGACCGGCGATAGATTTCGGCGATTCGCAGCGTGTCGGACTGCACCATGGCGCGGGAGAAGGTGCCGCGCGCCTTGGACTGGACTTCGGCGGAGAGCTGCTCGTCCTTGATCTTCTTGTTGCCCTCGAAAGCGAGGCGCCCGATCACCGGATTTTCCACCACGGAGACGATGATCTGGCCGCCGGCACCGCGGTTGATCCTGACGTCCTGGAACAGGCCGGTCTCGATCAGCGCCTTGAGGCCGTCGTCGATGGCAGCCTGATCCAGGCGGCCGCCCGGACCCGGCTTGAAATAGGAGCGGATCGTCTCCACCTCGACCCGGCGATTTCCCTCGACGGAGATCGACTGGACGGTCTGAGCGAATGCAGACGAAGACACGAAAACAGCCCCAACCGGGGCAGCCACCGGCGCGCCGAACATGATCAGGGTTGCGAGCAAGCCCCCCCGGAGTCGCAGTCCAAACTTCATCGCGCAACGCGCCCTTATCATTCCCTGCCAGACCCAACCCCAACGCCGGTCTGGAGATTCCCCAAGTTCAGGCCGCTTGTAGCCAATTTCGCCGACGGCGCAAACGGCCGAAACCGCCGTGATTTCAATTTCATTCCAAGACGTTGCTGAACAGCAACGCCACAAAAAAGCCTCTATCAGGAAGCGGCCATCCGCAGGATGTCGTTGTAGGTCGCAAACACCATCAACATCAGGACCAAACCCAGCCCGATTCGGAACCCCATCTCCTGGGTTCGCTCGGACAAGGGCCGGCCACGGACCACCTCGGCCGCATAGAACATCAGGTGGCCACCATCGAGCAGCGGGATCGGGAACAGGTTCAAAAGGCCGATCGAGACCGACAGCACCGCGCAGAGATTGATCACGAACTGGAACCCGGCGCTGGCCGCCTGCCCCGACATCTTCGCGATTCCCAGGACGCCGCTGACCTCGTTCGGATTGCCCTGCCCGACGAACAGCGAGCCCAGGAACTTGAAGGTGCTGGTGATGATGAACCAGACTTGCTCCACCCCGATCTTGAGCGCCTCACCGACGCCGACCGGCGCGGTCGAGGCCTCCCCGGCCTGCGACTTGTGCTCGATACCTAGCACGCCGAGACGATGGCTGTTGCCGAACGGATCCTTGCGCTCCAGCAGCGCCGGGGTCGCGGTCAGGGAGACGATGGCGCCGTCGCGCTTCACCTGAAACGCAAGCGCCGAACCTGCGTTCATCGCAACGATTCGCTGCATGTCGGCAAAGCTTTCGATCGGCTTGCCGTCGATCTGGATGACGACGTCCCCGACCTTGAAGCCGGCCGCAGCCGCCGCACCATCGGCGACGACGCCGTCGACACGCGCGATCGTGCTCGGCTTGCCGTAATAAAGGGCCATGCCGGCGAAGATCAGCGCGCCCAGGATGAAATTCGCGATCGGTCCGGCCGCGACGATGGCCGCGCGCGGGCCGACCTTCTTGTGATGGAAGCTGCCGGCGCGCTCTTCGGCCGTCATCGCCGCGAGCGTCTGTGACGACGGTGTCGAGGCCTCGCTCTCGTCGCCGAAGAACTTGACGTAGCCGCCGAGCGGGATTGCCGAGATCTTCCAGCGGGTGCCATGCCGGTCGTTGAAACCGACCAGCTCAGGTCCGAAACCGAGCGAGAAGGTCAGCACGCGAACACCCGCCCAGCGCGCGACCAGGAAATGGCCAAGCTCGTGGAAGAACACGACGATGGTCAGGACGAACAGGAAGGGAATTGCGTAACCGAGGAGCCCATGGCTCAACGTATTGAAACTATGGACGAAAAAGTCGATCATCGATTTCCCTCACCCAGCGCCGCAAGGCCCTGGCACCGAACCAACTAGGATGCCTTTAAGGCAATTTGAGGCAATAGGGCGGCAGCCCTATTTCGCGCAACATGGTCAACGGAAATTGCATCGTCGGCGGACGTCAGGGGCGCCTGGTTCCCACCTTTGATCCAATCGTCAAGGGTCGCCTCGACCAGCCGGGCAATCGCGCCGAACCGGATCTTGCCGGAGATGAAGGCGGCGACCGCGACCTCGTTGGCGGCGTTGTAGACGGTGGTCGCCCCCTTCCCGGTCCGGAGCGAATCGTAGGCCAGCCGCAGTCCGGGGAAGCGCTCGAAGTCCGGCGCTTCGAAGGTCAACTGACCGATCTTGGCGAGGTCCAGCTTCGCCGCCGGCCCCTTGATGCGATCGGGCCAGCCGAGGCAATGCGCGATCGGGGTGCGCATGTCGGGCGCGCCGAGCTGGGCCACGACGGAGCAGTCGGAGAACTCGACCATGCCGTGAATGATCGACTGCGGATGAACGAGGACATCGATCTCGTCGGGCGCGAGCGCGAACAGATAGGATGCCTCGATCACTTCCAGCCCCTTGTTCATCATCGAGGCGGAATCGATCGTGATCTTCTGGCCCATGCTCCAGTTCGGATGCTTCAGCGCCTGCTCGAGCGTGGCCTGCTCGATGTCGGCGGGCTTCCAGGTCCGGAACGGGCCTCCCGAGGCCGTAATGATGACGCGGACGAGCTCGTCGCGATTGCCTGAGCTCAGCGCCTGGAACAGCGCATTGTGCTCGGAATCGGCCGGCAGAATGCAGGCGCCCGCCTTTGCCGCGCGCTGCATGAAGAAATCGCCGGCGCAGACCAGACACTCCTTGTTGGCGAGCGCGACATGGGCACCGCGATCGACCGCCGCCAGCGCCGGCTTCAATCCCGCCGCGCCGCTCACGGCCGCCATCACCCAGTCGGCCGGACGCGCGCCGGCCTCGATCACCGCGCTCTCGCCGGCGCCGCATTCGGTGCCGGTGCCCGCCAGCGCGGCCTTGAGCTCGGCGAGCTTGGAGGTGTCGGCGATCGCGACATAGCGCGCGGAGAATTCCCTGGCGAGCTTGGCCAGCGCCGCGACATTGCCGTTCGCCGTCAACGCCTCGACACGATAGCGCTCGGGCGAGGCGCGCAGCAGGTCCATCGTGCTGTCGCCGATCGAGCCGGTGGCGCCGAGAACCGTGACGCTGCGGACGTCGGACGCCGCAAGCCTGTTGTTACGCAATGGGACCGCGCTCATATCCTCACCAAACCACAAGACCGCTTCCGGCGCTATGCACACCGTGGCGGAGAAAGCCGATAATCCATGCCGCCAGGATGGCGGCGACGAAACCGTCCAGGCGGTCCATAAGCCCGCCATGGCCGGGAATTAACTGACTGGAATCCTTGACCCCGAAGCGCCGCTTCACTGCGGATTCGAAGAGATCGCCGAGTTGCGATACCACCGACAGGACAGCGCCGACGAGTAGCAGTGGAACCACCTTTCCGATGCCGCAGGCGGCAAATCCGGCCGCAACCGCAAGGCTCGCCGCAAAGCCGCCGAGCGCTCCGGACCAGGTCTTTTTCGGGCTCACGCGCGGCCACAGCTTCGGCCCGCCGATGCTGCGGCCGGCAAAATAGCCGCCGATGTCGGTCGCCCACACCACGAGCAGCACGAACATCAGCGCGGCGAAACCGTTGACGAGATCCTGCCGCAAAAGGATCGACGCCAGCAGCGCCGCCGACGCATAGGCAAACCCGGTCGCCGCCCAGACGAACTTCCTCCACGCAATCAGCGTCACGATCGCGCCGCCGATGAAGCCGCTGATGACGGCCGTCTTGAGGGCGCCGAAGGCCGTGCAGAATCCCACGATGGCAATGACGATCGTCCCCGCCCCGGTCAGCGCGGCCGAGCTCGCGCCCACCACCATCAGCCATTCGGCGAACAATCCGATCGAGACCAGGGTGACGAGAAGTGCCCAGAGCCAGCCGCCGGCATAGGCGAGCGCAATGGCGAGCGGCGCCAGCACCAGCCCTGCGAGGACTCGCAGCACGAGATTGCTCTGGGCAGGCTGAGAGCCCGCCGGTGCGGCGTCTGGTTCGCTCACGAGGCGGTTTTCGCGACCAGGCCGCCGAAACGGCGTTCGCGCCTGGCAAATTCGGCAATCGCGCTTTCTAGCGCCGCCTTGTCGAAGTCGGGCCAGTGGATCGGCACGAACACGAGCTCGCTATAGGCGGCCTGCCACATCAGGAAGTTGGACAGGCGCTGCTCCCCGCTGGTGCGGATGATGAGATCGGGATCGGGAATGTCGGGCGCATCGAGATGCGCCCCGAGCGTCTCGGCGTCGATCGTGGCCGGATCCCGCTTGCCCTCCGCGACCTCGCGGGCGAGCTTCTGCGCCGCCTTCGCGATCTCCTGCCGCGAGCCGTAATTGAAGGCGACGACGAGCGTCAGGCGCGTGTTGTCGCGTGTCAGCTCCTCGGCCTCGTTGAGGAGCCCGCAGATGTCGCTATCGAGCCCCTCGCGTTCGCCGATGATGCGTACCTTGACGCCATCGCGATGCAGGCTCGCCAGATCGTTGCGGATGAAGCGCCGCAGCAGGCCGAACAGGTCGCCGATCTCGCTCGCCGGGCGCGACCAGTTCTCCGACGAGAACGAGAAGATGGTGAGATAGCGAATGCCGAGCTCGTGCGAGGCGCGCACCACGCGGCGCAGCGCGTCCACACCGCGGCGATGCCCTTCCGCACGCGGCAGTCCGCGCGCGGCCGCCCAACGGCCGTTGCCATCCATGATGATGGCGACATGCGCAGGCGCCTCGGACCGGTCGGGCCCTTCCGTTGCTGGCGCGGCGGCGTTGGACATTATGGCGGCCTCAAAGCATGATCCGGAAAAGTGCGAAGCGGTTTTCCGAAAAGATCATGCGCAAACAATAACCTAAAGCGCGATGACCATTCATCGCGCTTTAGACGGTGAGGATTTCTTTTTCCTTGGCGGCCAGCAACTGGTCGATCTCGGCGATGGTACCGTCGGTCGCCTTCTGCACCTCGTCGGCGTGACGCTTCTGATCGTCCTCCGACATCTCGTGATTCTTCTCGAGCTTCTTGAGCACGTCGAGACCGTCGCGGCGGACATGGCGCGCGGCGACCTTGGCGGCTTCGGCGTATTTGTGCGCGACCTTCACCAGCTCCTTGCGCCGTTCCTCGTTGAGCTCAGGGATGCGCAGGCGCAGCACCTGGCCCTCGGTCGCGGGCGACAGGCCGAGATTGGAATCGACGATCGCCTTCTCCACCGCCTTGACCATCGACTTGTCCCAGACCTGCACCGAGATCAGCCGCGGCTCCGGCACGCTGACGGTGGCAAGCTGGTTCAGCGGCATGTGGCTGCCATAGGCCTCGACCTGAACCGGATCGAGCATCGAGGCGGAGGCGCGGCCGGTGCGCAGGCCGCCGAGCTCGTGCTTGAGGGACTGGACGGCGCCCTGCATGCGGCGCTTCACTTCGTTGAGGTCGAAATTACCCGTGGGCATCACGTTTCTCCTTCAAAATCCCGGCGACCGCTCCGCGCCCTTCCCTCGGGGCCCGCAAGACGAGCCGTCAGCCGGCGACGATGGTTCCGTGGCCGACGCCACGCAGAATCGCGCCGATCGACCCCGGCTCCGCGATCGAGAATACGATGATAGGCAGCGATGTCTCGCGAGCAAGCGCGAAGGCGGTCGCATCCATCACCTTGTAGCCGCCCTCGATCGCCTGCGAGTGCGTCAGACGGTCGAATCGCGTGGCGGTCGGATCCGTCTTCGGGTCGGCGGAATAGACGCCGTCGACATTGGTCGCCTTCAGGACCGCCTGCGCCCCGATCTCGGCGGCACGCAGCACCGCGGTCGTGTCGGTGGTGAAGAACGGATTGCCCGTCCCGCCGCCAAGCAGCACGATCCGGCCCTCGGCCAGGTATTTGTGTGCCGCAGTGCGGGTAAACAGCTCGGAAATCTCTGGCATGACGAAGGCCGACAGCGTCCGCGCCGGCGTGCCCTTGCGCTCGATCGCCGCTTCCAGCGCGAGGCAGTTCATCATGGTGGCGAGCATGCCCATGGTGTCGCCGGTTGTGCGCGACACCCCGCGGGAGGAGACCTCCACGCCGCGGACCATGTTGCCGCCGCCGATCACGACCGCGACCTCGGTGCCGAGATGACGGGCCGCGATCAGATCGTCCACAACCCGGTCGACGGTCGGTTGATCGATGCCAAAGCCTTGCTGTCCCGCGAGATATTCGCCGGACAGCTTGATCACGACGCGACGATAGACCGGATCAGTCATGAGCACCTTCCTTGTCCGGCCGCCGCTTCCGGCGGCACGCCGGAAGGAACGTTCCAGCGCTTACTTCTTGCCGCTGGCCGCGGCGACCTCGGCCGCGAAATCGCTTTCCTGCTTCTCGATTCCCTCGCCGAGAGCATAGCGCACAAAGCCGGCGATCTTCACAGCGCCGCCGACCTTGCCCTCGGCCTCCTTCACCGCCTGCGCCACCGACTTGCCGGTGTCGTGGATGAAGGCCTGCTCGAGCAGGCAGACTTCCTTGTAGTAGGTCTTGAGGCCGGACTCGACGATCTTCTCGATCACGTTCTCGGGCTTGCCCTGCTGGCGATATTTGTCGGCGAGCACGTCCTTCTCGCGCTTGACGACCGCCGGATCGAGGCCGGACGGATCGAGCGCCAGCGGGTTGGCGGCGGCGACATGCATCGCGATCTGGCGGCCGAGCGCGGACAGCTCGTCGGCCTTGCCCGGCGATTCCAGCGCCACGATCACGCCCATCTTGCCGGCGCCGTCGATGACGGCCCCGTGGACATAGTGGGACACCACACCCTGGCTCACTTCGAGCTGGGCGGCGCGGCGCAGCGTCATGTTCTCGCCGATGGTGGCGATCGCATCATTGATTGCGGTTTCGATCGTGACGTCGCCGACCTTGGCGGCCTTGATCTTCTCGACGTCAGCGCCGGCATCGAACGCAACCTGGGCGATCATCTTGACGAGGCCCTGGAACTGGCCGTTGCGCGCGACGAAATCGGTCTCGGAATTGACCTCGACCACGACGCCCTTGGTGCCCTTGGTGAGCGCGCCGATCAGGCCCTCGGCCGCGACCCGGCCCGACTTCTTGGCAGCCTTGGACAGACCCTTCTTGCGAAGCCAGTCCTGCGCCGCTTCCATGTTGCCGTCGTTCTCGGTCAGCGCGGCCTTGCAGTCCATCATGCCTGCGCCGGTCGACTCGCGCAGATCCTTGACCATCGCCGCTGTGATCGTTGCCATCGTTGAAATCCTTTGTGCCTGCCGGTTTGCCGCAGCGTGGCATCTTAGCGCCCCGCCGCGGTCCATCTCAGCAATTTGCGTCAACTGAAATGGTGGCCGGATCCTATCCGGCCAACCCATCGCTCTTTTTGACTATTCCGCTTCCGCGGTCAGCGCCTTGGCCTTGGCCACCCAGGCGTCCGCGCGGCTCGGCAGACCGACCTCTTCGCCGATCGTGTGCGCGGTGTCGTGGTCGAGCTCGGCGAGCTGCCAATAGTGGAAGATGCCGAGGTCGTTGAACTTCTTCTCGATCGCACCCGACACGCCCGGCAGCTTCTTGAGGTCGTCGGCGGTGCCGCGGGGACCCGCAAGGCCCTGGAAGCCGCTCGACGAGGGCGTCGGCAGCTCCTCGGCGACCGGCTGAGCCGCGGCGCCGACGTCGATGCCCGAATCGCCCTGGGCACGCGAGATGCCGTCGATCGCCGCACGCGCGATGAGATCGCAGTACAGGGAAATGGCGCGGCCGGCGTCATCATTGCCCGGCACCACATAGGTGATGCCCTTGGGGTCCGAATTGGTGTCGACGATCGCGGCGACCGGGATGTTGAGGCGCTGGGCCTCCTGGATCGCGATGTCTTCCTTGTTGGTGTCGATCACGAAGATCAGGTCGGGCAGACCGCCCATGTCCTTGATGCCGCCGAGCGAACGGTCGAGCTTGTCGCGCTCGCGCTGAAGCGTCAGGCGCTCCTTCTTCGTGTAGGAATTGGCTTCGCCGCCCGAGAGCACGTCGTCGAGGTGACGCAGGCGCTTGATCGAGGCCGAGATCGTCTTCCAGTTGGTCAGCGTGCCGCCGAGCCAGCGCGAATTGACGAAGTACTGCGCGCAGCGCTTGGCCGCGTCCGCAACACCGTCCTGCGCCTGGCGCTTGGTGCCGACGAACAGGATGCGGCCGCCCTTGGCCACCGTGTCGCTGACGGCCTGGAGGGCCTGGTGCAGCATCGGCACGGTCTGGGCGAGGTCGACGATGTGGATGTTGTTGCGGGTGCCGAAAATGAACGGAGCCATTTTCGGATTCCAGCGGTGAGACTGGTGACCAAAGTGCACGCCAGCTTCGAGCAGCTGACGCATGGTGAAATCGGGTAGCGACATCGTTCTAATTCTCCGGTTGGTTCCTCCGGAAACGTGTGAGCAAAACGGAGCGTTCTCGCCCCGGTTGCCACCGGACGGCCTTGTGAGCCATGTTTCCGTGTGAGATGGCGCGCTATATAGCGCCATTTCGGCCAGAAGCAAGGAAATAAGGGGCCGTCCGGGACGCCCGCAAGCTCCCTGTCACTTCCCGGCGTCCCTGCCCTTCAGCCTCCTAGCACTTGGGCTGGCCAGGCGGACAGGCCTTTGGTGGCGGGCCGGCCGGCCGTGCTGGCGGAGGCGGCGCGGCACGCGGCGGCGCGGCCGCCATGGGAGGCGGTGCCGGCCGCACTACCGGAGGTGGCGGCGGCGCGGGCCGTGCCATCGGAGGTGGAGGCGGTGCAGGACGCGCCATCGGAGGCGGCGCCGGTCGGGCCACGGCCACGGGCGGAGGCGCAGCGCGCGGTGGCGGGGGTGGCGCGACTCGCGGCGGAGGCGGCGGCGTCGGCTTCGCCAGGGCCTGAGGATGCGGTGGCGGTGCGGCAGGCCTGGCGGCCTGCGGCGGCGGCGCGGGCCGGTGATCCCGAACTCCCGACGGCCCCCGCGCCGCCACTGGCGGCGGTGGCGGTGCCGCGGGTTTGACCGTGGGCGGGACGACCGGCTTGCCGGGAGCCGCGCTCGGCGGCGGCAAAGCGCCCGACTGGGACCCGGCCGGCCTGCCGCGCAGGTCAGATGGCGTCGTCGTCTCCGGCGGCTTGGGCAGGCCGGCGGACGGCGTCGATGAGCTTCCGGGAGCCGGTGGGTGGTTGGCTGTTGCCGGCGGGACGTTGCCGGCGGGCGTCGTGGCGGTGGCAGCGGGTCTGCCATGAGGCGGAGCAGCGCCGGGCTCGCCCCCAGCCCCGGCCGGCGGTCCGCCCGGAGTTCCGGGCACCGGCAGCGTGTTGGCCTGCGGCAGCCTGGTGGCCGCCGGTGCTTGCGGTGTGGCAGCAGGAACGTTGCCGGCGGGGGCCGTCGCGCCCGGACCGGGCGTGCCGCTCGGCCTGACGGCGCCGGGCGCCGTGCCCGCGGGGGGACCGCCAGGAGTTCCCGGCAGGGTATTGGGTGCCGGCAAGGTATTGGCCTGGGGCAGCCTGGCCGCAGCCGGCGGCTGCGCCGTCGTGGCAGGCGCGACATTGGCTGGAGCTGGTGCCGCGATACCCGGTCTCACCGCCGGCTGGATCGTCGCGCTCGGCGGCATCGGCGCCTTGCCCTGCTGGATCAACGCGGCGCGCTGCACGACTGCCTGCGGCACGGCGGCACCTGCCGGCGTGGCGCGGCCGGCAACCGCCGGGGCCAGATTGCCCGGACCGGGCGCCGGCTCCGCGGCCGGCGGGCGGTTGATCACGGTGTTGATGACGGTCGTGTTGTGGATGTTCTGGTAGATGATGTTGTTCGGCGGCGGCGCGACATAGACCGGCGGCCTGACGAACACCGGGATTGGCACGAACACCGGCTGCGGCAGCACGAACAGGCCGACTACAGGCAGCGGCGGCGGCAGCACGACGAAATCCGGCGGCGGCGGCGGCAGATAATAGACCGGTGGCGGCGGTGGCGGCGCGAAGCCGAAATCGGGATCGCTGAAATACAGCACCGGACGGTCGACATAGATGACCTCCTCCGGCGGCGGTGGCGGCACGTCGTAGTCCAGCATCGTGAAAGTCGGCGGCGGCTCGAGCGGCGCAGTCAGGATCGCGAGCCTGCGCCGGGCATCGCCTGCATGCGACCCGCGCGGATAGCGGCGCAGATACGACCAATAGGCGTCCGGCGTATCGGCGCGATAGGTTCGCCGCCAGGTAATTGCCTCGCGGCGCGCCGCCACGATCGCCATGACGCGCTTTGCAAGCGGGTCATTCGGATAGGCCGCGAGAAACTCCTCATAGGCCGCCAGCGTGTCGCGCTCGAGCGCGGCGGCATAGGAATCCTGCACGCCGAGATCGCGGATCGGCTTGTTGCGGATCGCGGCGACCTGGTCGGGCGTGGTCTCCGGCGGCGGCGCGTCGGGCCCACGCTCGAAGAACGAGAATTGCGCCGATATCTTCTGCTCGTTCCAGGGCACCTGCGCGCCCTTGGAGGCCTCGTTGACGCGCAGGCGGACGCGGTCAAACACCTCGGGCAGCGGCAGGCCGCCGGTGCGGATCATCTCGGCGAGCGACTGGGCATAGATGCCGTAAGGACCAGGCTCCTCCGGCGCCACCGTGCCGGGCGCGGCGTTGAAGGCGATCAGCATGTTCGCCTCGGGCTCGACCAGCGCCAGGCCGCCCGCGATCGGCTGACCGCCCTCGATGAAGGGCTGCGCGCGCGCCGCGTCGAGCACGACGATGCCGGCCTTGAGCGGAATGGATGCGAGCTGGCGCGCATAGTCACCGATGCGCAGGGCCTCGGTCGGTATGTCGGTGTCGCGGGTGATGTTGGAATCGACCGGGATGAAATAGTTCTCGCCGGCAAGCTGCACGCCGTAGCCGGCGAGATAGATCATCGCGACGGTGCCCGGACCCGAAGCCTGGGCCTTCTGGATGAAATCGCGCAGGCTCTTGCGCAGCGTGTCGCCGTCGAGATCGCGCGCGCCGACCACGTCGAAGCCCGCCGCCTGGAGCGTCTGCGCGATCAGGCCGGCATCGTTGGCCGTCGTCGCCAGCGGCGATTTGGCGTAGGCGCCGTTGCCGACCACGAGCGCGAGGCGCTTTTCCGGCTGCTGGGCGCGCGCCGGTTCCGGGACGCCGGCGGCGAGGGCCAGGATCGGCAGCAGAAGGCAGATGAAAGCTCTGAGCGTCCCACGCATGGCTTGCTCGCCCGCTATTGTTGTCGAGGTCCGGCACGCATGAGGCGCGCAGCCGGCTGAACGGCGGTTGAACGAAAGGCTTGAACGACGAAAAGCTTGGATTGAGGCGGCGGCATGGCCGCCCATCGCCGGCGTCAACCCCGCTGCGACGATATCACGACGCGTCCTCTCGCCCGCGGATCACGTGGCAAATTTCAATTCGGCGGCGGTCGTCCGGGCAGCCGATTCATCAACGGGCGAGAAATCGACCGGCCCCGGATTCTTGTATGCCGACGTCATCGCGAGAGTGATTGCGGCTTGTCGACCTTGCGGCCGGCCTCTGCAGGAAGAGGCGCGACCGCCAGGCCTCGATGCTCGGGTGGGCTCAGCCCTGGGCGATCAAGTCGACGCTTCCTGTGCTCAGCCGATAAATACCGCCGACCACCTTGAGCTTGCCCTGCTCGACCGCCGCGTTGAGGATCGGGGCGGCCGATTTCAGCTTGGCGACGTTGTCGAGGACGTTCTGGCGAATGGCGTTGTCGAGCGCATTCCCGCTCTGCTGAGCCGCCGTCTTCACCGCCGGCGCGATCGCGGAGACCAGCGTGGGGATGTGCCCCGGCAGCGGCTTGTCGTCCTTCAGCGACTTGATGGTCGCATCGACCGCGCCGCAATTGTCGTGGCCGAGCACCAGGATCAGGGGCGTTCCGAGCACCGCGACGGTGTATTCCATGCTCGCAACGGTCTCGTCGCCAGCGAAATTGCCGGCGACGCGGCACACGAACAGGTCTCCGCGTCCACTGTCGAAGGCATATTCGGGCGCGATGCGAGAATCGGCGCAGCTCAGCACGGCCGCGTAGGGATTCTGGCCGCCGACCAATGCCTCGCGCTCATGCTTGAAGTCGTGGCGGCGCGACACGCCCGACACGTAGCGCGCATTGCCTTCCATCAGCCGCTTCAGCGCCGCATCGGGCGACAGCACGTTCTGCGGTTTCGGCGGCGCCTTCTTCTCCTTGGCGAAGGCGGGCCCGCCAAACGCCGCGGCCGCAAGCGCCGACGTGGCGAGGAGCATCATGGAGCGCCGGGAGGGAGCAACAGGATGATGCAGATTTTCGGAGCATTTGTCGCACATGGTTGTTGTCCTTCCAGGTTTCCCGTCAAACGAGATCGTCGGGCCGACAACTGATAGCTGCGCTCAAGCGACTTCGAAACCACACGCGAGCCAAATAGTTAAGCTTTGGTTTGCGGCGGTGCCGGCGACCTCAGAGCTGCTGCACGTCCACCACGCCCGCGACCGCCTTGATCGCGCCGGCGATCTGCGGCGAGACCTTGAAGCGGCCGGGCAGCTTCATCTCCACCTCGGTCTCGAGGTCGAGCATCATCACCAGCGAGACCTCGCCGTCGCCGTTGGAGCGCGGCGCAAGCGCGGGACTCCCGACTTTCGGCGCGCCGCCGTTCGAGGCCGCCATGTCGGGCCCGGCGAGGCGCTTGGCGATCGAGTCCAGCGGCTTGGTGTCGCGCAGGAAGATGCGCAGGCCCTTCTGCGTCTTGGCCGCCGCGTCATCGAGCGGCTCGGCATGCAGCACGCGGGCGCGCACGTCCTCGCCCTGAAGCTCGGCCCCTAACTGCAGCAGCACGGCCGCTCCCGGCTCCAGCACGTCGCGATATTGTGCAAGGCCTTCCGAGAACAGCACCGCCTCGAAATGGCCGGTGGGATCGGACAGCCCCATGATGCCCATCTTGTTGCCCGTCTTGGTGCGCCGCTCCATGCGCGAGACCACGGTCGCGGCGACCTTGCCGGCGGTGGCGCCGGTCTTCACCGCGCGCGAGAACTCGGCCCAGCTCTGCACCCGCAGCCGCTTCAGCACGGTCGCGTAGTCGTCGAGCGGATGTCCCGACAGGAAGAAGCCGATCGCGTCGTATTCGCGGCGCAGCCGCTCCGCCGGCAGCCACGGCTCGACCTGCGGCAGCATGATGGTCGGCGCGTCCGCCGACATGCCGAACATGTCGTTCTGGCCGATGGTCGCGGCCTCGTGGGCGCGCTGGCAGGCGGCGAGGATCGAGTCGGCACCGGCAAAGACGCGCGCCCGGTTCGGCTCCAGCGTATCGAAGGCACCGGCGGCGGCGAGACTTTCGATGATGCGCTTGTTGATCGCGCGCGGCGAGACCCGTGCGGCGAAATCGGCGAGCGAGGTGAACAGGCCGCCTCTGGTCCGCTCCGCGATGATCTGCTCGATCGCCTGGATGCCGACGCCCTTGAGCGCCGCGAGCGCATAGTAGATGGTCTTGTCGCCGACCTCGAAGGTCGCGCCCGACCGGTTGATGTTGGGCGGCTCGACCTTGATGCCGAGACGCTGCGCTTCGGAGCGGAATTCGGAAAGCTTGTCGGTGTTGTTGAGATCGAGCGTCATCGACGCGGCGATGAACTCCACCGGATAATGCGCCTTCATGTAGGCGGTGTGGTAGGACACCAGCGCGTAGGCCGCCGCGTGGCTCTTGTTGAAGCCGTAGTCGGCAAACTTCGCTAGCAGTTCGAAGATGGTCTCGGCCTGCCCCTTCGGCACGCCGTTCTTCACCGCGCCCGCGACGAAGATGTCGCGCTGCTTGTCCATCTCGGCACGGATCTTCTTGCCCATGGCGCGGCGCAGGAGGTCGGCGTCGCCGAGCGAATAGCCCGACATCACCTGCGCGATCTGCATCACCTGTTCCTGGTAGATGATGACGCCGAAGGTCTCTTTCAGGATCGGCTCCAGCACCGGATGCAGATATTCCGGCTCCTCGTCGCCGTGCTTGCGCGCGCAATAGGTCGGGATGTTCGCCATCGGGCCCGGGCGATAGAGCGCGACCAGCGCGATGATGTCTTCGAAACGGTCCGGGCGCATGTCGATCAGCGCCCGCCGCATGCCCTGGCTTTCAACCTGGAACACGCCGACGACGTCGCCCCGGGCCAGCATCTGGTAGCTCTCGGCATCGTCGATCGGCAGCGTGGCGAGATCGACATGGATGCCGCGCGGCTCGAGCAGCTTGACTGCGACGTCGAGGACCGTGAGCGTTTTCAAGCCGAGGAAGTCGAACTTCACGAGCCCCGCGGGCTCGACCCATTTCATGTTGAACTGGGTCACCGGCATGTCGGATTTGGGATCGCGGTAGAGCGGCACGAGCTCGCTCAACGGGCGATCGCCGATCACGATGCCGGCCGCATGGGTCGAGGCGTGGCGCGTCAGGCCCTCGAGGCGCTGCGCGATGTCGAAGGCGCGCGCCACGATCGGATCTTCATCGCGGAACGCCTGGAGCTTCGGCTCGCTCTCGATGGCGGCAGCCAGCGTCACCGGTGCCGCCGGATTCTGCGGCACCAGCTTGGTCAGCTTGTCGACCTGGCCATAGGGCATCTGCAGCACGCGACCGACGTCGCGCAGCACACCGCGCGCCTGCAGCGTGCCGAAGGTGATGATCTGCGCAACCTGGTCGCGGCCGTAGCGCTCCTGGACGTACTTGATCACCTCGCCGCGGCGGTCCTGGCAGAAGTCGATGTCGAAGTCCGGCATCGAGACGCGTTCGGGGTTGAGGAAGCGCTCGAACAGCAGGCCGAACTTGATCGGATCGAGGTCGGTGATGGTCAGCGCCCACGCGACCAGCGAGCCGGCGCCGGAGCCGCGGCCCGGCCCGACCGGAATCCCTTGCGACTTCGCCCATTTGATGAAGTCGGACACGATCAGGAAGTAGCCCGCATATTTCATGCGGGTGATGACGTCGAGCTCGAAGGCGAGCCGCTTGGCGTAGGTCTCTTCCGTCGTGCCTTGTGACAGGCCGTGGACGCGCAGGCGGTTGGCGAGCCCCTCCTCCGCCTGCCGCTTCAGTTCGGCGGCCTCCACCGCAGCCGCATCCGAGCTCGACGCGGCGCCGACGGTGAAGAACGGCAGGATCGGCTTGCGCGTCATCGGCCGGAACGAGCAGCGCTCGGCGATCTCCACCGTCGAGGCCAGCGCCTCCGGGATGTCGGCGAACAGCACCGCCATCTCGGCGCGCGTCTTGAAGCGATGATCCGGCGTGAGCTGCTCGCGTTCGGTCTCGGCGATCAGCCGTCCGCCCGCGATGCAGAGGAGCGCGTCATGGGCCTCGTAATCGTCGGTCGTGGCGAAATACGGCTCGTTGGTCGCAACCAGCGGCAGTCCCTTGGCGTAGGCGATGTCGATCAAGCCGCTTTCGACGCGCCGCTCCTTCTCGGAGTTGTGGCGCTGCAATTCGACGTAGAGGCGGTCGCCGAACAGGCCGGCCAGGCGTTCGCAGCGCTGCGCGGCGAGCTCGGCATGACCGCCGGCGAGCGCCAGCGAGATCGGCCCGTCCGGTCCGCCCGTCAGCGCGATCAGGCCTTCGGTCTCGCCCTCGAGCCAATCGAACTTGATGAACGGAGCATGGCTGTCCGGCGATTCCAGGAACGCGCGCGAATTCAGCCGCATCAGGCTGCGATAGCCGCGCTCCTGCGCTCCCAGCAGCACCACCCGCGACGGCCCCATCGCGTTGCGCGCATTCGGATCCTGGTCGCCGAAATCGATGGCCAGCTCGCAGCCGACGATCGGCTGGATGCCGGAACTCGCCATCTTGTCGGAGAACTCCAGCGCACCGAACAGATTGTCGGTGTCGGTCAGCGCCAGCGCGGGCTGGTGGTCCTTCTTCGCAAGCTCGGCAAGCTTGGCGATCTTGATCGAGCCCTTGAGCAGCGAATAGGCCGAGTGAACGTGAAGGTGAACGAATCCGGCGCTCGGCATGGTCGCGTGACGGCCTCTTGCAGATGAAATGGAGCGGTCGCCAACGCCGGGAGATGTCAGGCAGATCAAACGAGGATCCTGCATCGCCCGGCCGACTCGCCTCGCAATGGTGGGGCGTCACTGCTCCAGAGTCCACGCCGGAGCGGCCGATCGGCCAAGTCGTCCCGCTTTTCCCCAAGCGGCAGCGTTACGCTCGCCGGCCTAGAGCTGCGGAATCACCTGCGCCCAGATCGCGATCATCCCGACGAACAGCGTGATAGACGCCAGTGC
Source organism: Bradyrhizobium sp. 191 (assembly GCF_023100985.1). Classification (NCBI taxonomy): domain Bacteria; kingdom Pseudomonadati; phylum Pseudomonadota; class Alphaproteobacteria; order Hyphomicrobiales; family Nitrobacteraceae; genus Bradyrhizobium; species Bradyrhizobium sp. 191. The sequence continues at coordinate 8,283,725 of NZ_CP064692.1, read as the reverse complement.
GGCGGCTTCTTCCACGAAAACCCTGAACATGGCCTGCTCCCTTGTTGGAACGTATGAAGAACATTGTTCTTCTTTTGTTCAGGGGAGTCAAGCGGTCCGAGACCGCGCGAAACGGGATGGTTAACTCGCTGAATGTACAAAATAAAAAAGCCCCGGCCGAAGCCGGGGCTTTCGTCAGCCGCTCGCGTTGAGCGATCTGTCTTAGTAGCGGGCCAGCATCGGGCCGCCGAACTTGTAGTTCAGGCGGACGAGGCCCATGTCGACGTCCTGCTTGATGCGGTCGACTGCACCACTGGCGAAGGTGACATTTTGGTCGCCGAGGAAGATGTGGTTGTACTCGACGCCGACTGTCCAGTTCGGCGCGAAACCGAACTCCAGGCCTGCACCAACCGTGCCGCCCCAGCGGGTCTCGTCCGCGTTGTCGATGTTTGCACCCGTGGCAACGCTGTAGACGTCGTACTTGTTGCTGACGACGGCCGCACCGCCCTTCACGTAGAGCAGGACGTTGTTCCAGGCATAGCCAACCTGACCGGTGATGAGCCCAAATGCGTCCATCTTGGTCCGGTTACGATTGCCGGGGGCGATCAGGCTGATGTTGTCGCCGGAGAAGTCGGCCCAGTTGCCCTGGCCTTCCACACCGAAAACGAACTGGCCGGTCTGAAAGCGGTAGCCGATCTGGCCACCGACCGTGCCGCCGGTCGAGTTGTGCGAACCTTCAGGACCGAAGTTGACGAGGTCCCACGACGTATCCGCCGAACCGCCACCGCCGTTGACGCCGATGTAGAAACCGCTCCAGTCGTAAACGGCAGCGATCGCCGCCGGCGGAGCTTTGGTGTAGGGCCGCGCCGCGAGGTCAGCAGCCATCGCCGGTGCAGCCGCGCTGAGCGCGACGAGGCTGACAGCGGCAAGCAACAAACTCTTCTTCATTTGATTCCCGTTCCAGTTTCTTCAGTAGGCCCCCGGGCCGTGCGCAATGTCTTAGCAGTGGACGACGGAATTGCTGTAACCGCGACGCAACAGTTTAGTCGAAAGGACCTCGCTCGTTAACGAATGTTTATCAGCGGGTGTGCGGAAACCCTATGAAACAAGTGTTTTCACGAGTTCCAATGTCGACTAGAGGACATAAGCTGCACGTGCGCGTAACGACGCCGCGCGCACATTCGCGTGATTGGAGAATCGAAATGCGCGGTCGAGTTCCCTTGCCTATTGTCGCCACATTTTCGCTCGCATTCGTCACATTTGCATTCGCATCTGGTGCAAGCACTCCGGCGCACGCATTCGGCAAAAATCATCCATTCTGCCTCACCGGTGATGAATGGCCGGGACTGAGCAATTGCAGGTTCGACACCTACGCGCAGTGTCAGGCGAGCGCATCCGGTCGCGCGCTGACCTGCATCGCCAATCCGTATTTCGTCGGACAGAGCGACGATCCATACGCGTATCAAAATCGTCCGCGCGCACAGACGCCGGGCTACTTCCTGCCGCGCTGAGATGCGCGGCGCCTGGCTCGCGCTCGCCGCCATAGGCCTGCTCCTCCCGGGCGGACCTGCACGCGCGCAGACCTACGATCCGAGCTATCCGGTCTGCATGCAGATCTACGGCCCCGTCGGCTATTTCGATTGCCGCTACGCATCGCTTGCGCAGTGCCGCTATCTCGCCGTCGGGCGCTCCGCGAGTTGCGTGGTGAATCCGTATTTTCCGCCGAGCAAACCGGCGTCCCCTCATCACCCGAGACGCCCCGCCGCTCGCGCCGGATGATCAAAACCGTTCGGCTGATGCCGGGCATCCCGTGACGGAGCCCGTTGCATCCCCTCAGCTCTGCCAGGGCGTGCTGCGAATGCGCGTGCACGCGTTCGGCTTGCGGAAGCCCGGATCGTGATCTTCGATGTAGTCGAAGTTGACCGTCCCGAACGTCGTCTGCGGCTTCTTCAGCGCTGAGCAGGTCTGCACCTTCACGAACTCGTTCTTGAAGTCGCCGCGCGGGAACGCGGAGATCACCTGGTCGCGCTGCTCCGGCGTGTACTCGTCATATCCGATGCCCACGACGTCGACCAGGACGCCTGCGTTGGTGAGCGCGATCTCCGGTCTCATATATTGCGGAATGCCGGGGGTGGTGTGTAGCGCGATCGCTTCCCACACCAGGTCGGCTTGCGGCTCGGCAATGCCGCGGGCCCGCAGAAAGTCGCGCGCGGCGTCGGCGCCGTCGACCTCAAACCGCTTGGTCTCGGTGTGGTAGTGATCGACGAGACCGAGGTCGTGAAACAGCGCCGCGACATACAGCAGCTCGGGATCGAACTTCAGCTTCTGACGCAGCCCCTTGATCGCGCCGAACACGTAGACGCGAACCGAATGGTTGAACAACATCTCGCCTTCGTAGCTGCGCACGAGCTCGGCAGCCTCGCGCGCTAATTGACTGTCGGGAATTTTGACGCCGGAGATCACGCTCGTCATTTTCAGGCTCCTGCTTTCTGTTTCGGCTGATGCCATTCGCCGTCAGGCGGCACGCTCGAGCACGGCCTGCGGCGTTTTCCGGAAGCTGATCGACATGCGATTGTACGCATTCATCAGGCTGATCGCGATCGTGAGATCGACGAGCTCGCGCTCATTGAAGATCTTGCGGGCGGCTCGATAGGCATCATCCGGAACGTTGGTCTCGGCGACGCGGGTGACCGTCTCGGCCCATGCGAGGGCGGCGCGCTCGCGTTCGTCGAAGAGATTGCCGGCCTCCGCCCACGCCTGGACCAGCGCGAGCTTTTCGGTCTTCACGCCGGCCTTGAGCAGGTCGCGCGTATGCATGTCGAGGCAATAGGCGCAGTTGTTGATCTGCGACACGCGGAGATAGACCAGGGTGACCAGCGTCGCGGGAAGCCCGCTTTGCATGACATAGCCGTAGGCAACACCCAGCGCCTTCGCGCCTGCCGGTGCAACGTGGTTGTAGTCGAGACGTTCACTCATCTGCTTGCTCCTTGATGATCGGAGGGATGAACACTCCCCGTTACCCCCCTTAGGTGTCCCTGCTCTGGTCTACGAAAAAGTACCAAGAATGCGCAAAAATCGTGTACCATGCAGGCATGACCAAGCCGCTGCGCCTGGAGCTGGATCGATCTGCGAAGACGCCTTTGGCCGAGCAGATCCACAGGGGAATCAGGGCCGCCATCGAGAGCGGCGTGCTCGCCCCGGGCGCGCGCTTGCCCTCCTGGCAGGATCTGGCCGCCCAGCTCGGCGTCGCGCGCGGCACCGTGCGAGTCGCGTACGAAAAGCTCTCATCCGCCCAACTGATCGTCGCAAGGCGCGCGACTGGAACACATGTCGCGGACCGGCCACGCTTTCCGGTGCGGCGGGACAAGGCGCCGGCCCCAGGCTCGTTCATGGAGATGTACCAGGAGCTCACGGCCGGGCCGGCGATCTTCCAGATGGGCGTGCCTGCGCGGGAGACCCTTCCTGCGACATTGCTGGCGCGGATGCGCGCGCAGGCGGTCCGCATCGAGATGAGCGCGCCGGCGATCTATCCTGATCCGCGCGGTGAGCCGGCGTTGCGGCGCGAGATCGCGGCCTACCTTGCGCTGGCGCGCGGGATCGAATGCGGGCCCTCCCAGATCATCATCACCGGCGGTTTCAGCGGCGGCCTTGGCCTGACGCTCCGCGTCCTCGGCCTCGAGCAGAAGAAGGCCTGGATGGAGGATCCGGGCTTTCCATTCACCCGGCACGGCCTCAAGCTCGCGCGAACATCGATCGTGCCGATCCCCGTTGACGCCGACGGCATCGATGTCGATTTCGGCCTGAAGCATGCTCCTGATGCGGCACTGGTGGTCGTGACGCCAGGGCAGCAGGCGCCCCTCGGAGCGACATTGTCGCTGGCAAGACGCTCACGCCTGCTCGACTGGGCCACGCGAAGCAAGGCGTGGGTGATCGAGGATGACTATCTGAGCGAGCTTCAGCTCAAGGGCCGGGCGACACCGGCACTCGCCTCGCACGACCGCGCCGGCCGCGTCATCTACATCGGCTCTTTCAGCAAGACCGTGACGCCTGCGCTACGACTGGGCTTTGTGGTTGCACCCGCCGCTCTGGCGGCGCGATTTGCCGAAGTTGCGGCGTGCCTCGCGCCTGCGCCCGGACCTGCGGTGCAGCTCGCGCTGGCCGATTTCATCAGCGACGGCCATTATCTGCGGCATCTTCGGCGCACGAAACGGGTCTACGCAGCACAAGCCGATGGCTTGCTGAAATACCTGCGCCCGCGCACTGCCAACGTTGCGATTGCCGGATTGGCGGCGGTCCTGCGGTTGCCGGAGGGAGCACCCGATCTGGCCATCGCCAGGGAAGCGGCACCGCTTGGCCTCGCGCCTACGCCGCTATCGCTCTGGTTTGCGTCGAAGGACACAGCGCGCCCAGGACTGTTGCTCGGTGTCGCAATGTCTCCTCCTAAGAAGATCGAGGCGTCCTGCGATCGGCTCCTTCAGATCATCGATCGACTGACGTGATCAACGCGCGTGGGCGCGTCCCTCAAAGGTCTTCTTGCGAAAGCCGGGACAAGCCCGTCTGTGAAGACGACATGCAAGCGTGATGGACTGAAGCTTGATTGCGACCTGGAAGCCGGCGTGCTTCGAATCGAAAGGCGCATGACACGACGTGCTCAACACTCGTCGAGCAGATTGCGAATTTTGGCGGCCAGGTCTTCGATCGCGAAGGGCTTCGACAACAGATGCTTGCCGGCGTCGAGCATGCCGTTGTGAACGATCGCATTGCGCGTGTAGCCTGTGGTAAACAACACCTTCAGGCCGGGATGTCGTTTCGACAATTGTGCCGCGAGTTCAGCGCCGGTCATCTCGGGCATGACGACATCCGTAAACAGCAGATCCGGAACGGTGCCGTTTTCGATCGTCCTGATCGCCTCCATGGCGCTCGCAGCTTCGATGACGGTATAGCCGAGCTCGCGCAGGCTTTCGGATGAGATGCTGCGGACGCGCTCGTCGTCCTCCACGACGAGAATTGTCTCGTTCTGATGGCTTGAGCCGGGATGGATGACCCCGCGCGAGGAGTCCGGGATTGCCTCCTCGCCGATGAAACGTGGAAGGTAGATCTTCACGGTCGTTCCGACGTCGACTTCCGAGTAGATTTTGACATGGCCGCCCGACTGCCGCACGAAGCCGTAGACCTGGCTAAGTCCAAGGCCGGTGCCCTTGCCCACGACCTTGGTCGTGAAAAACGGATCGAAGACCTTTCCCAGCATCTCCGCCGGAATTCCCGTGCCGTTGTCCGTCACGGCAATGAGAACATACTGCCCGGGCGCCAGTGCATATTCGCGGGCATATTTTCGATCTATCGACGCGTTGCTGGTTTCGATCGTCAGCCTGCCGCCTTTCGGCATCGCGTCGCGCGCATTCACTGCGAGATTGATGACCGCGCTTTCCAGCTGGGCGGGGTCGGCCTTGACACGCCAGAGACCCGCAGCGAGGACCGTTTCAAGGTGGACCAGTTCGCCAAGCGATCGCTCGAGCAACTCGCTCATCTCGCCGACCATCCTGTTGATGTCCAGGACCTCCGGCGCAAGAGGCTGCTGACGCGAGAACGCGAGCAGCCTTTGTGTCAAGGTGGCCGCACGGTTTGCGCCGTCGATGGCACCCTCGAGGAAGCGGTCAACGTTGACCTCGCCCTTGCTGAGCCGCCGCTTTGCAAGATTCAGGCTACCCAGTATCACGGCCAGCATGTTGTTGAAGTCGTGGGCGATGCCTCCCGTCAATTGCCCGACGGCTTCCATCTTCTGCGATTGCCGCAATTGCTCCTCGGCCTTCATGCGCTCGCCGATCTCATCGGCGACACGCTGCTCAAGCTCGGCATTGAGCGCCTCGAGCCTGGTCAAGAGCCGGGCGTTGTCGATGGCCGTAGCGGCATGACCGGCAATGCCGAGCAATGTGGCCTCATGCTCTTCGTGGAATTGACCTACCTCCGCATGACCGAAGAAGAGCCCACCGAGTACTTCGCCGCTTCGCGAGATCACGGGGACCGCCAGGTAGGAGCGGACCGGTAGATGCCCCTGGGGCATGCCTTTGCGCGGCGCGTTGTTGCCATAGCGCGGGTCCTGCAGAATGTCTTCCGACCGCACCACGCCGGTCCCCTTGAACGTCGGCTCGAACACGGCCGTATTGCGCGGCATCGGAAAGTTCTCGAAAGCGGATCGCGGCGCGCCGGACAACGCATACAGCATGTAGCTGTCGCCGTCCGCCGCCACGACGTTGTAGAAAAAGGCCCCGAATTGCGCTCCGGTCAGCTCGACGCCGGCATCCGTCACGATCTGAACGATCTTCTCGAGATCGCGTTCGCGGGCAACCGATGCCCCTGTATCGTTGAGTATCCTGAGATGACGTTCCGTTTTCTTCTGCGCGGAGATATCCAGCACGGTCCCGATGAAGCGGGTAGCCTCGCCGTTGGAAAAAATTGCGTGGCCAGTTGCGGCGATCCAGCGCTCGACGCCGTCCTCGATCCCGACGGTTCGGTATTCGATGTTGTAGCTCGCCGGAGAATGAGGTTTCAGGGCGGCCGATACAGCCTCATGGGCGCGCTGCCGGTCCTCGGGATGAATGCCCCTGAGGAATGATCCTTCATAGCTGACATCGGCGTCAGGTGGGAGGCCGAACACCTCCTTGCAGCGACTGTCCCATCGGAGGATGTCGTTGACCGGATCGTAGTCCCAGGTGCCGATGCCCGCCGCCTTGTTGGCGAGGACCAGCCGTTCGGCAGATTCCCGGGCTGCCTGCTCCGATCGGACGCGCTCGATGTGCGCCCACGATCGCTCCGTCACCTCGGTGAGCAAGGCAAGCTCTCGCGGCGTCCAGAGATGCGGGCCCCGGTGATGTATCGCCATCAAGGCCGTCAGTCGCCCTTCCTTCACCAAGGGCATGCAAATGGTCGAACCTATGCCGATGCGCTGGAAAGCGGCGGCTTCCTCCGGCGCGATCTCCTTCCGATTGTCGTTGATGACAAGGGGCCTGCCGGCGCTCAGCTCTCGCACCGCCTTCTCACCGAAGTCGGCAAGGCTATAGTGCCCCAGGATGTGCATCGCGCCGGGGGCTGCCCAGTCCCCGCGTATGGTGAAGCCGTCCTGATCAGGATCCATGTCGGCATAGGCGCAGTTCGAGACGCGGAGATGCTCACCGACCATCCGCGTCGTCACCGCCATCACGCCATCGGCATCGCCGACCTTGGCCGTCTCCTTGTTGAGGGCGTCCAGGAAGAGCAGCCGGGCTTCGTTTTCGCGCACGGCCGTTTCCGCACGGCGGCGTTCGACCGCAGTGCGCGTGCGCTCGGCGACATCGCGGATGAGGTCCAGCTCATCAGGGCTCCATTCGCGCGGCGCGGCATTGTTGAGGTACAACAGCGCCACAACCCCGTCGGGCTCCGAGATCGGCATGTTGACGAGTGCACGTGCAGAGATCGCCTCGAGAGCACGGGCACGATCGCCGACGCGAGGGTCTTTCTCGGCATCGGCGCAGACGACCGTTTCGCCCCGCTTCAAGTCTTCGATGTAACTGCCATAGTCGCGAAAGCGCAGCACGCCGGCCAGGCTCGAGATCCCGGGAGCGTTCCAGTCGCGAGCGATCGTGATGGTTTCGGCGGAGGTATCGACCGTGCCGTAACCTGCCCGGCTGACATTGAGGCTGCGGCCAAGCAGCTCAGCCGCGGCATAGGCGAGATCGTCGGGGTTGCCGATCTCTCGAATGTAGTCGCCGAGGGTAGCTAAGACGGCATTGCGGTCGGCCGACGGCAGCCCGGTCGCTGTCGTCATCGGTCTTCCCCGGACACTTCCCTGCCTCCACTCAATAGGCTGATGAAACGGTATTCCGCGTTGCGCACTTCAATTCGATCGGGGCAGCCCGACCTGACGTCGATGTCGATTGACCGACCAAATAACCCTCCGGTGACACTTGGGTTCCCCGGACCCTTGGGATCGGGCTGAAGGCGCTTCATTGCGCTCGGAACAAGATCTGCAGCGGTCGTATTCGAAAGCCTGAATGGCTTCGAAGACAGACGCTCTATTGAATCGGTGTCCGTCCTACACCGGCGTATAGATCACGAGCTTCAGCGCGGGATCGTCGTTGGCCTGGAAGCTGGTGTGCTCGAAGTGCAGCACACCCTTGGTCGGATGGTTCATGGTCTTGCGGCCCGAGATGGTGCTGCGGATATCGTGTGCTTCCCACCATTTGACGAATTCCGGACTGCCCTGGCGCAGCCGCGTGAGCAACTCCGTGAAGGCGGGATCGCCGGCCCAGACGTCGTGGGTCGCGCGAAACATCGCCACCATGGCCCTGGCGACATCCGCCCAGCCGGCGCCGTAGGATTTTCGCGTCTGCTTGTTGGTCATCATGAGGAGCAGCGTGTTGCGATCCTGCTCCGGCAATCGCCCGAAGGCGAAGACGTCCTCGGCCGCCTCGTTCCAGGCCAGCACGTCCCAGCGCCGCCCGGTGATGTAGGCCGGCTGATGAAGGCTCTCGATCATCCGCCGGATCGGCGGCGGCACGATTTCGCGCGTGAACGGGCGCCTGTCCCCGTCGCGCGCCAGCGCTCTCAGGTGCGCGTGCTCTGTCTTGCTGAGGCGTAGCGCACGGGCCAGTGCGTCGATCGTGGTCACGGACGGGCTGACCGTGCGGCCCTGCTCGAGGCGGATGTACCAGTCGACGCCGATGCCGGCGAGCTGCGCAACCTCCTCGCGGCGCAGCCCCGCGGTACGCCGGCGCCGGCCCATCGGAAGCCCGACGGTCTTCGGCGACAGCTTTTCGCGGCGGGATCTCAGGAAATCGCCGAATTCAATCCGGCGTGGATCGGCCATGACGCGTGTCCTGCAATGGAGGGCCCAACGAATACTAGGATAATACCAGGCCTTCCTGTCCTCTCCAAGGCAGCGCATAGGGCTTTACCCGACCTTGAGGTGAACATCATGAAAGCTGCCGTGCTCAAATCCTTTGGATCGCCGCTCGTGATCGAGGACGTTCCGGACCCAACCATCGGCACCGGCGAGGTAATCGTCGACGTCGTCGCCACGCGCGTGCTGTCCTACATGAACGAGGTCCTCGACGGGACGCGCAATTATGCGTTCGACCTGCCGATCGTCCCGGGCCCCGGCGGCATCGGCCGGGTCCGCGCGATCGGTCCGGACGCGACCAGGCTTGCGGTCGGCGACTGGGTGTTCTGCGACCCGACGGTGCGCTCGCGCGACGACTGCGTTGCGCCCGATATCGCACTGCAAGGCCTCACCGCCGCCGGGCCCGGCGGCATGCTGCTGCAAAAGCACTTTCGCCATGGCTCCTTCGCCGAGCAGATGCGCCTGCCGACCGAGAACGTCAAACGCCTCGGCGCGATCACGTCGGAGGAAGCGACGCGCTGGTGCGCGCTGGGCACGCTGCTGGTGCCCTATGGCGGCTTCCTCGCCGCAGATCTTCGGCCCGGCGAGACGGTGCTGGTGAGCGGCGCCACCGGCAATTTCGGCAGCGCTGCGGTATCCGTTGCGCTGGCGATGGGCGCGGCCTGCGTGGTGGCGCCGGGCCGCAACGAAAAGATCCTCGACGACCTCGTCCGCCGCTTCGGCGACCGCGTGAAGCCGGTCAGGCTCACTGGTAACGAGGACGACGACCGCGAGAGCATGAGGCGCGCCGCGCCGGGCCCGATCGACTGCGTGTTCGACATCATGCCGCCTTCGGTGAGCCCGACCGTCGTGCGGGCGGCAGTCATGACGGTGCGCGCTTACGGCCGCGTCGTGCTGATGGGCGGCGTCGGCATGGCGGGCGGCGCGGGCCTCGAGCTGCCCTACCCCTGGATCATGCGCAACTGCATCAGCATCCACGGCGTCTGGATGTACCCGCCGGATGCGGCGAGCCGCCTGATCGCGATGGTACGCGCGGGGCAGCTCAGGCTTGAGGAGTATAAGGCGACGGCCTTCGACCTCGACCACGCGAATGAAGCGGTAGAACACGCCGCGGCCAATGGCGGACCGTTCAAAATGACCGTGATCCGCCCTTGAGCCCTGGGGCGGCGGCCGAGCGCCGTCGCCGATTCCTTTCGTCAGTCCCGCCAAGCACTTGGCTACTGTGCATGGGGTTGTTTTCGCAGTTTTGCTAGTCGAGCTCGACCACCTGGCCATTCGAGAGCGAGACTCGCCGGTCCATGCGGCCGGCGAGCTCCATGTTGTGGGTCGCGATCAGCATCGACACCCGCGTCGCCTTCACCAGCTGCATCAGCGCCTGAAACACGTGATCGGCCGTGTGGGGGTCGAGATTGCCGGTCGGCTCGTCCGCGAACAGCACGCGCGGCGCGTTGGCGACCGCACGGGCGATCGCAACACGCTGCTGCTCGCCGCCGGACAGTTCGGCCGGGCGGTGGGTGATGCGGTCGCCGAGGCCGAGATAGCCCAGGATCTCCTTGGCGCGCTTGACGCTCTCGGATTTCTTCAGGCCGCGGATCATCTGCGGCAGCATGACGTTCTCGAGCGCCGAGAATTCCGGCAGCAGCCGGTGCGACTGGTAGACGAAGCCGATGTCGGTGCGGCGAAGCTGCGTGCGCTCGATGTCGGGCAGCTGCGAGGTCGGCGCGCCCGAGACATAGACCTCGCCGGAATCGGGCGCCTCGAGCAGCCCCGCGATATGCAGCAGCGTCGACTTGCCCGAGCCCGACGGTGCCACCAGCGCGACGGACTGGCCTGCCCACAGCGCCAGATTGGCGCCGTCGAGGATCGTCAGCGGCACCTCGCCCTGCAGGTACTGCCGTTTTATCTCGTGGAGATAAATGACCGGTACATCTTCCGCCCCCTGCTGCTGCTCCATCAGCCCCTCACTCGTACCGCAGCGCTTCGACGGGATCGAGGCGCGCGGCACGCCACGACGGATAGAGCGTCGCCAGGAACGACAGCGTCAGCGCCATGACGACCACCGCCGTGGTCTCGCCGACGTCGATTTCAGCGGGCAGCTTCGACAGGAAGTAGAGTTCCGGCGAGAACAATTCGGTGCTGGTCAACCAGGACAGGAATTGCCGGATCGATTCGATGTTGAGGCAGATCACGAGGCCAACGCAGAAGCCGACCAGCGTGCCGACCACGCCGATCGACGCGCCCGTGATCAGGAAGATGCGCATGATCGAGCCCTGCGAGGCGCCCATCGTGCGCAGGATCGCGATGTCGCTGCCCTTGTCCTTCACCAGCATGATCAGGCCGGAGACGATGTTGAGCGCGGCGACAAGCACGATCATCGTCAGGATCAGGAACATCACGTTGCGCTCGACCTGGAGCGCATTGAAGAAGGTCGAGTTGCGCTGCCGCCAGTCGACCAGGAATACCGGCCGACCCGCCGCCTCCGTCACCGCCTTGCGAAAGGCGTCGATCCTGTCGGGGTTGGTGGTGAACACCTCGATCGAGGTCACGTCGTTGCTGCGGTTGAAATAGGCCTGCGCCTCGGCCAGCGGCATGAACACGAAGCCGAGATCGTATTCGGACATGCCGATCTCGAACACCGCAACGATCTTGTATGGCTTGATCCGCGGCGTCGTGCCCATCGGTGTCACCGCGCCCTTCGGCGCCACCAGCGTCACGCTGTCGCCGGCATGCAGCGACAGCTGGTCGGCGAGGCGCCGGCCGATCGCGACGCCCTGCCCGTCGTCGAAGCCTTCGAGCGAGCCCTGCTTGATGTTCTTGGCGATCGAGGTGAGGTTGTTGAGATCGTCGGAGCGGATGCCCCGCACCAGGACGCCCGAGGCGTTCCATGGCGACGACGCCAGCGCCTGACCGTCCACGACGGGCGCCGCGAGGCGGATGCCCTCAACCTGGCTGATGCGCTCGGCGACGTCCTTCCAGTCGGTCAGCGGCGATTCCAGTGGCTGGACCAGGATGTGGCCGTTGAGGCCGAGGATCTTGTCGAGCAGCTCTTTGCGGAAGCCGTTCATCACGGCCATCACGATGATCAGCGTCGCAACGCCGAGCATGATGCCGAGAAAGGAGAACCCGGCGATGACCGAGATGAATCCCTCCTTGCGCCGCGCACGCAGATAGCGCGCCGACAGCATCCACTCGAATGGCGCAAAAGGCGCAGTTTGCACGGTTTCGGTCATGGTCTCATCCATCGCTCGATAATCCCATGATTCGGGGTCAATTGTGGCCGGATTGGCGGCCGCGATCTCGGGCGATGAACAATATTCAGCCGACCAGCCTTATCAGCCCACAAGTCTTGCGACCGCGTCGGCAGGCGACATCGTCTCGCGAGCGCCGTCGCTGCGTCGTTTGATCTCGACCTTGCCGTCGGCGAGCCCCTTCGGCCCGATCATGATCTGCCAGGGGATGCCGATCAGATCGGCGGCGGCGAACTTGGCGCCGGCGCGCTGATCGGTGTCGTCGTAGAGCACGTCGACGCCCTTGGCCGCGAGCTCCGCATAGAGCTTCTCGCAGGCCGCATCGACGGCCGCATCGCCCTGCTTGAGGTTGAGAATCGACACGCGGAACGGCGCGACGGCCTCCGGCCATTTGATCCCGGCATCGTCATGGCAGGCCTCGATGATGGCACCTAACAGGCGCGACACACCGACGCCATAGGAGCCGCCATGGATCGGCACGTCGACGCCGTCGGGGCCCGCCACCAGCGCCTTCATCGGCTCGGAATATTTGGTGCCGAAATAGAAGATCTGCCCGACCTCGATGCCGCGGGTGTTGACCCGCTTGTCCGCGGGCACTTCCCGTTCGAAGCGCGCGGCGTCGTGAACGTCCTCCGTCGCCGCATAGACCGAGGTCCATTGCTTGATGATCGGCGTCAGGTCGCTGTCATAATCGACATCCTCGCCCGGCACCGGCAGGTCCAGCACGTCGCGATTGATGAAGACGCCGGATTCGCCGGTTTCGGCGAGCACGATGAACTCGTGGCTGAGATCGCCGCCGATCGGGCCGGTCTCGGCGCGCATCGGGATCGCCTTCAGCCCCATCCGCGCGAAGGTGCGCAAATAGGCCACGAACATCTTGTTGTAGGCGACGCGCGCCGCGGCCTCGTTGAGGTCGAACGAATAGGCGTCCTTCATCAGGAACTCGCGGCCGCGCATCACGCCGAAGCGCGGACGCTGCTCGTCGCGGAATTTCCATTGGATGTGATAGAGATTGAGCGGCAGATTCTTGTAGGACTTGACGTAGGCGCGGAAGATCTCGGTGATCATTTCCTCGTTGGTCGGCCCGTACAACAGCTCGCGCTTGTGGCGGTCGGCGATGCGCAGCATCTCCGGGCCATAGGCATCGTAGCGGCCGCTCTCGCGCCAGAGATCGGCGAGCTGCAAGGTCGGCATCAAGACCTCGATCGCGCCGGAGCGGTCCTGCTCCTCACGCACGATCTGTTCGATCTTCTTCAGCACACGGAAGCCGAGCGGCAGCCAGGCATAGATGCCGGCCGCCTCCTGCCGGATCATGCCGGCGCGCAGCATCAGCCGATGCGAGACGATCTCCGCCTCTTTCGGATTTTCCTTCAGGATGGGCAGAAAGAACCGCGACAACCGCATGGTAATACTCTGGGAATCAGTGATCGCCCGCAGTGAAACCGGATTGGGAGCGAAAACACAAGACCGGGAATGAGGAAAAGCCGCTAACGCGGCGGAATTCCTGTCATTTTTCCGTCGACTTCAGGTTCGGCTTGAGCAGCAGCATGCCCTGCAAAGTCGGCGAGCCTAGGGCGGCGCCACCACGAGTTCATCTTCCAGCACGATCCTCTCGAAGTCAGTCACCAACGCGTCGATCCGCACATGCCAGCGGCCGGCGAAGGGTAACTCGACTCGAGCGGCGTCCCCTCGCCGGTCATGAGCTGAAGCACGAAATCGTCCGCGCCGGCCGACATGCTCGGTCTCCCGAGAGCCGAGACCGGTCTCATTTCATCTTCATTCCCGAGTGATCCGGCATTTTCTTCATGTCCATGTGACCCGAGTGCCCCGCATCGCCCGGCGCCTGCGCGCCGACGCCCTGGACGTCGAGAGAGACGGCGACCTTGCCGGCCTTCTCGAATTGGAGCGTCACGGGCACTTTGTCGCCCTGCTTGAACGGGCCCTTCAGCTCTTGGAGCATCAGGTGATGGCCGCCGGGCGCGAGCTTCACCGTCTTGCCGGGATCGATCGCCAGTCCCTTGTCGAGCTGGCGCATCTTCATCACGCCGTTGTCCATGGCCATCTCGTGGATCTCGGCCTTGCCGGCGATATCGGCGGACACGCCGACCAGCCTGTCCGCCGCCGTGCCCTTGTTCTCGATGATCAGATAGCCGCCGGCGACCTTGGCGCCGCCCGGCGTCGCACGGCTCCACGCCTGCGAGATGACGAGATCGCCGGCCTTGACGTCGTCGGCGATCGCCGGCGCTGCGCAGAATGCAAGAGCGAACGCAGCGAGCAGCACATCTTTCAGCCTTGTCTTCATATCGGTATTTCCTTTGCAGATTGAATTTCAGTGTTTGGAGAGCTGCTGCGCCGACCATTTCTCCAGGTCAGACATTTCGGCGGAGCCTTCGATCGTCGTGATGCTCCCGTCCCGAGAGATGAGCATCGTCCTGGGTATATCGCCCTGCCAGGCAGGATCGATCTCGAACCGCAAGCGCTCGACAAAGCCGTCGTTGAAGATGAAGTTCTCGGTCGACGACAGCCCCGCCTTGTCGAGCATCGATTGCGTCGCCGCCGGCAGGTTCGGCACGAGGTCCGCGCTGACCGTGACGACATCGATTTCGGGATGGTCCTTCGCAAACTTCCCGAGCAACGGCAGCTCGACTTTGCAGGGCCCGCAGGTCACGCCCCAGAAATGCACGAGCGTGGGACGACCTGCATGCCCCCTCAGCACGCCTTGCCACGTGCCGCGTTCGAACGGCTTGAGGCCCGGAGGCGCTCCGAGGGCAGGCGCCGATGCGATCAGGATACCCAGACCTACAATAGCTGCAAATCGACGTCTCATCGTTGGTCCTCGATCGCTGTGAGCCGGTAGCCATCCGCTTTCGTCATCCATGACAGGTAGACCTGTCCGCCATTGGAGACGAGTAAGGGATGGTCGGAAGTGTCGGTCGTGCTCGATATCGCCTTCGGCGACGACCAGGTCTCGCCATCGTCGTGAGAAATCGTCATCTGGACCGTCGTCTTCTCGCCATCGAACTCCTTCCACACCATCACCGTCCCCGCCGGGCCCGCGAGCACGAAGGGGCGCGTCGGATTGCGATCCGGCCGCCCCAGCGCCATCGGTGCGGAGAACGTGCGACCCTCGTCGCGCGAGTGGGCGTAGAATAATCCCTTGCGTGCTTTCCCGTTCGTGTACCAGGCGACGTGATAGGTTCCATTCGGCCCGACGGTGAGGCTGGGCCCGTGGTGCGGGCAGGCATTGATCTGCCAGTCGTCGTTGCTGACCCGATGGATTTCCCCTGGCGTCGAGACGTCGGTGAACGTCATGATCGCGTGATCGCGCACGCCCCCCTCGAAGATGTTCCTGAAGATCACGGCCGGCCGTCCCGGGGCCGCGAACGCTATTCCCAACCGGCAGCACTCGCAGGTGCCGTCCCGGGCGAGATGGGCCTCGGTGTAGGTGGCGCCGCCATCGCGAGACGAGGCAAAGAACAGCGCTGCTCCCTCGTACTTCCGTCCCGCCTCTCTTGCGGGAACACGATTGCGCTTGTCGAGCCAAGCCGCAAAGACCGATCCGTCCTGATCGAGCGCCAGCGCTTCGAAACGCTGGCTCTCATTGCTTGCGGTGATGGGTTTCAGCTCCGCGAAGCTCTTTCCGCCATCGGTCGAACGCGTGTAGAGCACCTGGCCGTTGAAGGCTTCGTCCCTGAAGATCGAGAACGCGACGGCAATGCCGCCCTTGCGATCGACCACGATCTTCGGCCGCGCATCCGGCCCCCAATCAAGGTTCAGCCGCTTCGTCGTGACCTGGACGGGGAACGAGAAATTGCGGCCCGCATCCTGCGAGCTCGCGACCGAGACCTGCCCTCCCGCCATCCAGACCAGCCACAGCGTTCCGTCCGGAGCGAATGCGGGCGTCGCCTTGGTTGCACAGCGCAGCGTCGGCTCCTCACACGCCGCTTCGGACGCATGCGGAGCACGCATCTGTCCGAGCGCCGCACCTTGCAGCAAGGCGAAAGCGACGATCCCGAGCAGGCCAGTTCGGATCAATGCCCTACTCCCTTCAATAGCTCGGATCATTTGAACGCCACCTTCATACCCGCAACGAAGGCGCGCGGCGAGCCGGCATAGATCGATCCTGTGGTGTTTGCGAGCACACTCGCAGGATTTTGAAGGCCGGCCGCCGTCACCGTGTTGGCGATGTTGTTTGCCGAAGCGATGTAGGTCCGGTCGAATACGTTCCTGACCTCGAGAAACAGATTCAGCGACCTGAAGGTGTCGGACACCAGATCGGTCTTGTAGTGAACGTTCAAATTGACCAGCTCATAGCCGGGTGCCTTCAGCAGATTCGCATTGTCCATGTAGAAGGAGTCCTTCCACTGCAGTTCGACAAAGCCTCCGAGACCTGCAAGCGGCCCGGCGAACTCGTCATATCCAATTCGCGCCGTCAGCTCGTTGGGGGAGATGCCGGGAATCTTGTTGCCGGCACGGTTGAAGCTGAACACCGCCCCATTGGTGATGTTCTCGACATACTCGGTGTAGACCTCGTCGAGATAGGTGTACGCCGCCGTGAACCGCCAGCCCGGATAGAACTTCCAGTCAGCGGCCAGCTCGATGCCGCGGTGCTCCGACCGTGGCGCGTTGAACGAATAGGATATGCCGGCAATCGGAGTCGCCTGACTGACGATCTCGTTGCGGAAGAACTCGTAGAAGCCGGTCGCGCTGAGCTTGAGCGTGTTGTTCGGCGTCCAATCGAAACCGAGGTCGTAACCCAGATTCTTCTGGGTTTGGAGCTGGGTATTGTTGCCCGACAAACCCGTCGGAAGGACGAAGAGGTTCGAAACCTGCGGAGTGCCGTATCCCGTGGCAACTCGTCCGCGGAAGAGCCATTCGTTGTTGAGATTGTACAGCAGCGCCAACTCCGGCGCGGCATTTTGAAACTGCCGGTCTGCGGTCGTCAGGGTTGTTGTGGTGATGCCGGTGGGACCCGCGTACGCATACGCGGTGTTTGTCCCCTTGAGTAGCGTGGTCTCCCAACCAATGCCGGCGACCGCCGTCAGCGAGGTCGTCAGCCTGAGCTCTTCCCTGGCACGCACACCATAATTGGTCGTTTCGCTGAAGAGATTGCTCGAGAGCCTGCCGAGCGTGGCATTGCCCCCCGGCATCACATTTCGCGTGTCACTCGACGCCGTCAGAGTGTTGTAGAAGGCGCCGAAGAACGCGGTGGCCTCCATTCCGAGAATCTCGCCGCGCTTGGTGAGATCGCTCATGTAATTGTACGACGGAAAATCTCCGATCGAGCTGGTCTGTCCAGTCGGCTGGCTGATGTTCCTGTCGTCGAACACGAACTGGTTGCGCCACGTCATCGTGTTGTCGAAATCATGCTCCCACCGGCCGCCGACGATGGTCCGCCGGTCGTTGCGGCCGAGGCCCGCCTGCAGGGCCGTTTCCGTGTCGGTTCCGGCAGTTGCGTTGAAGCCGTTGTTGAACAGCCTGACCGTCCCGCATCCCGGCGCGGCGGTGGCACCAGTAGCACATCCCTGCTGGAACGGATTGAGGTCGTACTGGTTCAGCGACTGCCGGATCGGCAATCGCGTGCTGAGGTCATTGTTGATGATCTTGACCGTGAAGCGGTCGTCCGGCGTCGCCTTGAGCGTGCCGAGGAAATTGACGGTCTGGGTATTGTACCAGCTGTTGCCGATATAGCCATCGCCCCGCACGTCGCTCGCGAACAGCGAGCCCTCGAAATTCCCGACCTTCTTGCCGGCGGCCAGGTAGTTGTTGAGATAACCGTAGCTGCCGCCGTCCACGCCATATTCGACGCCGTCGATCGTGCCGCCGGGCCTCGTCCGGAAATTCAGCGCGCCCCCGGTCGCGTAGTTGCCGTAGAGCGCCGAGGAGGGGCCGCGGATCACGTCGATCGCGCCATAGGCGTGGGGATCGATCAGGTCGCTCCGCGACAGGCCGTCCGGTTGCGTCACCGGGAAGCCGTCGTCGAAGATCACGAGATTGCGGATGGCGAAGCCGTTGCGGGCGTTGGATCCGCGAATCGAGATTCCGAAATCACGGGGGCCATTGCCCTGCTTGATCGAAATGCCCGGACTGTCGCGCAAGACGTCGCTGACCGAAAACGCGGGGCGATTGTCGAACTGGCTGCGATCGATGGTCGTCGCGGTCTGGCCGGCCGGCGATTGATTGAGTCCAGCCCGCGCTGCGCCGGCAGACCCGACCAGATTTTGGGCCGGCGCGCTGGCGGTCGCGTTCTGCGCAACGGATCTGGCTGCGCGTCCCGCCGAAGCTGAGCGCAGTCGCGATGGCCGGGTGATTGGTTTGGGGCGCGAAGGCTGCGGCGCCTCAACGGTCACCGCGGGAAGCGCTTCCGAGGCGCCCTGAGCCAGCGCGTCCGAGCCGATCGAGGACACCAGCCCGCAAAGCACGGGCAGGCTCGCGCGGCTGATCGCACGAATGCGTAACATCTCTTGAATTCCTGACATCCGGCACGTCGGCCGGTCCATTGCACACGCCATCGGCACGGCAACGGCGCGCGCCAATGGTTCGGTTTGTCGCTACGTCAGGAGAATCGAGGGGGTGCGCGAGCTTGGGCGCTCGAGCCCTTGTAAGCGGGGATGGCGGACACATCCGCGGCGAGCCACACGACACGTTCGGGGTGACGCAAGGGAGTGGCGAGCGCAACCTGCGGCGGCGAATCGAGCGTCGCGTTGGCCTGGGCCAGGCAACAAAGGGCGCACGCGCCGGCATGCGCGGTCGGCGAGCCGGTCGGATCGTTCAGTCCGCCGCCCTGCTCGCCCGCGCTGTGGCAGATGACGGCGGCGGACAGCGGATCGGCCATAGCCTGGCCGGCCGCCCAGCACGCGGCAATCGGCGCCAGCACCTGCATCACCAGGGCGAGCAGGACGATGGGTAGGAATTTCTGTAGCCGTGCGCGCATCTGCCGAACCATTCGTTCGTCAGCCAACTAAACACTGCGGTCAGGGCTGAGTCGAGGTCAGTTCCGCCGCCTTGTTGGCCCAGCGCAAATTTCTCGAAGACTGTGGTCGGCGCGCTCCAGCACCGGCGCCCGTCCGCCATTTAAGGCAGGGCAACCATCCCCGTCTGTCCACAAATTTCATATACTTGTCATATATTTAGGTGAATTTGATCTCGATCGTTTCGTTAACTGCTCGAATTTTGAACATTCGTTGCCGAAAATGATGACAAGTGAGAAAAGTTGATCTAGCATCCCCCTTGCTCAGGCTGGCCGCGAGGTCGAAGTCTGGTGGTCCAAGTCTCGGGAGGAGCCCCTGGCGCGCAAAACGCAGCGTCGCCCCGTCAATCAAGAGCAAATCTTAGAATCGGGGATAATAGGGTCGACACAATTTTCGAGCGGGGCTAGGGCCCCGCTCTTTTTTTACCCGCGCGGCTGAACTGCCGATGAACGTGGCCTCTCATCCAATCCTAGACCACGCGCGGCGATCACACCCGCCCGTTTACCAACGTCTATTCGAGCTCCATTTGGAAACGCAGGCGATGTTCCGCTCGAAGGCAGCGAGTTGGCGAGGGATCGACGCTCGCATAGACGATCGAAGCGACCCTCGACTTCGCTGTTGAGCGCCCCGCGGGCATCTCCGGCTGATCGCCTGCGAGGTCGCCTCGCACGATGCTTACGGCACGCCCGCGTCGTCAGGGATACGCTCCGCGATCTGCTTGACGTAAGTGGACGCCGGAGATCGCGCAGGCCTAGGATACATTGCCTCATGGATATCGACGCATGCGCCGCCGCTCCGGCCCGACGCTTTGCGCTGCACCAACACTGGCTTGCTGCAATCTCGCGGTTGATTGCAGATTGAGTGCCAACAACTCTTGTGAGAGACTTTCGGAGATCGGTCGCGCAAGCAATGACGCGCCGGCGACAAGATATACATGGGAGCGAGCGATGTCCGGGACGAAAGATTTCTCGACGACGAGGCGCGATCTTCTCCAGGCGGCAGCGACCGCCGGCGCCGCAACTGCCATCCTCGGCAGCATGGGCATAAACCCCGCACTGGCCGCCGCGGTCGGACGCAGCGAGAAACCGCTGAAGGCGGCCTTCTCCAATGCCGGCCTCCAGGCCACATGGTGCGCGCAAGGCAAGCAGGCCGCGGAGTTCTGGGGCAAGCTGTTCAACGTCGAAGTCACCTGGTTCGACGGCCAGCTCGACGCGGTGAAGCAGCGCGCGGCGATCGACAACATGGCCTCGCAGAAATGGGACTTCGTCGCGATCCAGGCCTTCGGCATCGGCACCCTCACCCAGCCCGTGCAGAAGATGATCGACGCCGGCACGCCCGTGATCGACATGGACACGCTGATCGCGCCGCTCGACCAGATCAACGTGCACTCCTTCCTCGCGCCCGACAACGAGTTCATGGGCGCCTCGGTGACGCAGGCGCTGTGCAACGCCATGGGCGGCAAGGGCAAGATCATCATGACGCAGGGCGCGCTCGGGCATACCGGCGCGCAAGGACGGGCCAAGGGCTTCAACTCGGTGGTCAAGCAATTCCCCGGCATCGAGGTGCTCGACACCCAGCCGGCCGACTGGGACGTCTCCAAGACCGCCCGCCTCTGGGAAACCTACTTGACGAAATACCCGCAGATCGACGCCGCGTTCTTCCACAATGACGACATGGCGCTCGCCGCCGCCAACATCATGAAGGCGCGGGGCCGCACCAACATCCTGATCGGCGGCGTCGACGCCATGCCGCCGGCAATCCAGGCGGTGAGCGAAGGCCGCATGTTCGCCACGGTGCGCAATCCCTCCTGCCGCATCCATGGCGGCGCCATCATTGCAGGCGTGTCGGCCGTGGTCGGCGGCGAGAAGAGCGGACAGGGAATCCCGAAGAACGTCGTCACCGACGGCCCGGTCGTGACCAAGGCCAACGCCGCCGGCATGCAGTGGATGCAGGATCACTTCCTGATCTGAGCCTCCAAGACCTGAACTTTCATGCCTGAGGGACAACAGCCCATCCTGGAACTGCAGGGCATCACGAAGAGCTTCGGCGGGGTCGAAGCTCTTCGTGGTGTCGACTTCGCGCTCTATCCCGGCGAGATCCATGGTCTCGTCGGCGAGAACGGCGCCGGGAAAAGCACGTTGATGAAGATCATCGCCGGCGTGCACACCGAATTCTCCGGCCGCTTCCTGGTCGACGGGAAGGAGATGCATTTCCGCTCGGCCCGCGATGCGCATGCCGCCGGCATCGCCATGGTGCATCAGGAGCTCAGCGTTGCGCCCGACCTGACGGTCGCGGAGAACGTCTTCCTCGGCACCCAGCCGACCAACGCCCTTGGCCTCGTGCAATGGCGGCGGATGGCGCGGGAAGCGGGCGAGCAGCTCGCCCGTTTCGGCATCGACGTCGACCCGATGGCGCGGCTCGGCGATCTCCCGATCGGGCTGCAGCAGCTGATCGAGATCGCGCGCGTGCTGTTCTCCGGTGCGCGCATCGTCATCCTGGACGAACCGACCTCAGCCCTCTCCCCGCCCGAGGTCGAGCGGCTGTTCGCAACTCTCCGGCGGCTGCGCGAGGAAGGCACTGCGATCGTCTTCATCTCGCATTTCATCGAGGATATCCTGCGCGTCTCCGACGCGGTGACCGTGTTCCGCAACGGGCGGAAGGTCGCGGAGACGGCGAGCGCCGCGACCAGCAAGGGTGCGCTGATCGAGGCCATGATCGGCCGCGGCGGCGAGGCGCTCGAGCATAGCTACACCGACGATCTGATGCTGCCGCAGCCGAGCGCTAGCAAGGTCGTTCTCAAGGTCGATCAGCTGTCGCTGTCCCGCAGCCTTCAGGACATCTCGTTCGAAGCGCGTGCCGGCGAAGTGCTCGGCATCTACGGCTTCATGGGCTGCGGCCAGCAGGAGCTGTCGCGCATCCTGTTCGGCAAGCTCAAACCGGACGGCGGCACGCTGGCGGTCGAGGGCTCGCAAAGAAAATTCGCCAGCACGGCGGCGGCGCGGCGCGCCGGCGTGGCGCTGGTGCCGGAGAGCCGGCGCGACATGCTGTTTCACCAGGAGCCGGTCTACAAGAACATCTCGATCAGCATTCTCGATCGCATCTCGGCCCTGCTGCTCAAGCCGGCGCGGGAGCGCGACATCGCCAAGCGCCAGGTCGAGCAATTGCAGATCCGGCCGCCGGTGGTCGGCCTCGATCTCGGCATGCTCTCGGGCGGCAACCAGCAGAAGGTCGCCCTCGCAAAATGGCTGACCTATCCGCCCAAGCTGCTGGTGCTGTGCGAGCCGACCCGCGGCATGGATGTCGGCGCCAAGAACGACGTCATCAACATCGTCCGCGACCTCCGCGCCAGGGGACTTGCGATCATCGTGCTGTCGACCGAGCCGGAAACGGTGCTGTCGCTGGCCGATCGCATCCTCGTGCTCAAGCGCGGCACGTTGGTGCGGGAATTCAGGAACGAGCCGGTCAGCAAGGACCGCCTGTTGGAAGCGGCGTGACGGAGAAAGCACATGAGCAGCGAGACGGCCTTGGCGGCGGGGCGGAGGGCGCGGGGCCTTGCACCCTTCCTGCGCTCGCAGATGCGCAACATCGCCCCCTTCCTGACGCTGATCTTCCTGACCGCCTTCTTCGCCTTCGCCAGCCCCTCCTTCGCGACGCTCGATAATCTCGGCAACATCCTGACCCAGGTGTCGGTCACAGGCATCATCGCGGTCGGGCTCACCTTCGTGATCCTGTGCGCCGAGATCGACCTCTCCATCGCCAGCATCGCCAACGTCACGGGCATTGCGGTCGCCTACTTCACGCTGCAGGAATCCTACGTCAACATCGCCAACGTCCCCCTGCCCGGCGCGGTCGCGATCATCCTGTCGATCCTGCTCTGCGCCCTGCTCGGCCTCGTCAACGCGCTGGGGCTGACCGTGATCGGCATCCCCTCCTTCATCATGACGCTGGCGATGATGCAGATCGCGGCCGGCATCTCCGCGCTCCTGGTGCGCGGCCAGATCGCCTACAAGGTGCCGAGCCTGATCACGACCCTCGGCTCGGGCTCGATCGGTGGCATCCCCTGGATCGTCATCGTCGCCGCCATCATGCTGCTCGGCGGGCACCTGGTGCTGACCTACACGCGCTTCGGCCGCTACGTCTACATGGTCGGGGGCAACCGCGAGGCGGCGGAATATTCCGGCCTCAACGTCAAGCTCATCTTAGGCAGCGTGATGGTGATCTCCGCGGTCTGCTCCGGCATCGGCGGCATGCTCGGCGTCGCCCATTTCGGCAGCGCGCAGCAGAACGAGTTCGACACCTATCTGCTCGACTCCATCGCCGCGGTCGTCGTCGGCGGCACCAGCCTGTTCGGCGGACGCGGTGGCATCGGCAACACCATCGTCGGCCTGTTCGTGCTCGGCGTGCTCAACAACGGCCTCGACCACGTCAACATCGACAGCTTCCTGAAGATCCTGATCCGCGGACTGATCCTGCTGGCGGCACTGGTCATCAACGTCTACGCGCAGCACTTGAGGGAAAAAGCGGCGGAGTAGACGGCCGCCAAAGCAAAAATACGAAAACAACCCCATGCACAGTAGCCGGGGCCAGCGGAATCAATGGCTTACCGGCGACCTCGCGAAATTGCGGATTTCGCGAAGTGAATTTTGACTCGTCGGGCAAAACAGGGGTATGGTGTCATCATGGCGGTGGCTTCGATGAGCCGTGGCTTGCCTCGTCATTGCGAGCGCAGCGAAACAATCCAGAACCTCTCCGCGGGTGCATTCCTGGATTTCTTCGCTGCGCTCACAATGACGACGCGGCAGCGGCGGTGCTGAACAACGTACGGAATGCTGCTTAGCTCCCGATCTCCCGGTCGGCGGCAGCCGCGAGAAGCGGAAACTGCAGTGGCTCGCGTCGGCGGCCACGCTTTTCCAAGATCTATACTCCAGTCGATATTGGATATTGACCGGCACATTGCTTAGTAATCTTGGTGGTTTGCGCCACACTACTATTTGCCGCGACTGCGCACGCTCAGACACAGCCAGCAGCAGCGCCGAAACCAACTGGGGAGCCATCGGCCTATTGCCGCTCCGGCGCTCAGGCAATCTTCTCTGGTTCAGGTG
The DNA here is from genome assembly GCF_023100985.1 of Bradyrhizobium sp. 191. NCBI lineage: Bacteria > Pseudomonadati > Pseudomonadota > Alphaproteobacteria > Hyphomicrobiales > Nitrobacteraceae > Bradyrhizobium > Bradyrhizobium sp. 191. The sequence goes on along the minus strand of NZ_CP064692.1, from coordinate 8,259,550 downwards.
AAGCGGAGCTAGCAAATCTGCAGCAGGCCTGCCGGCGCGGCGACATCATCGCGGTGTCGACTGCGGGCCAGAGCACGGTCTTTGCGATCGGAAGACTGTGCGACTTCAGTAAGTCGATCATCAACGCCGGGAGCTTCGTGCTCTGTTCTCTTACAGCCACTCGGACCCTGAGATAGTGTTCGGTCTGTTCAAATCACATCGGAAGGTTGGTGCCGAAGCGGCCGTCAACGCCATTCGCCCCTGATAGCGACGATCCAACACAACCAGGGACTGCCTTCGAGCTTTTGGACGAACTACTATATTCTCGGCTTCTTCACATTTACCGCCGGGCATCACATCAAGCTCGCGACGAGGGGATCGATCAAAGACGCTGAACTGAGCGCGGCGGTCGGTGACGTCCTTACGACGGTTTCGAACCTGAACGGACAGGAGTTGGTCCAGCGCACCATCCAGATGTCTCACAATGATGAGTTTGATTTTAATCGAGGCGCCGACGACGCGGCTGCTATTTGCTTTTACACAATGAGGATTTTGAAGAACGAAGCTGAGCACCCACTAGTGACAATGGCCTCTAAGGACGCACAGCGCTCTACTGACGGCGGTAATACCGAGGCAGAGAGGCGCGCATACATTGCGTCTATGATGATGCTGTCCCTCATGAACGAAGTGCACAGCCTCGCGTGAGGAAAGATGATGGTCGCGGCGCCCGGCAGCCGCAAATCAGACGGCCCCCTTCCCCCCGAAACCGCGCCGCAACCATATGAAATGAGCCCGGACGGCTATGCACAAGAAAGCCGACGCCGACAAAGATAAGACATCTCGCATTGGAGTAGTTGCACGAAACTTTTCGGCCACAGCCTGGCCACTACCCTAACTTTGTCTTTCAAGACATGGCTGGAAAGCAAGCACTACAGCCACTACCTGCAATTCCGATCGCGAAGCGACGCGCGGGCCGAAGCCGAGGGTTGGTTTGAAGCCGAAATCCGCGACTACCCGGATTGTGCCGCCGGTGTGCATGAGCCAATCCTACGCCCGCGCCGGCCCGAAGTGAATCCCCTATTTGGTGCGCGCTGACGGAATCGAACCGCCGACATCCTGGATGTAGGCCAGGCGCTCGTTCCGCTGAGCTAAGCGCGCGGCTTCCGATTTTTCTGATCTGGCGACGCTTTCTTTGAAGCGGATGGTTTCGGCTGGCCGATCCAGCGGGATTACCCGACCAGCGGCGGCCGACAATAAATCTGCTCGAGCCTTTCCGGTTGGCCGCGCCGCCTCGATTACCAGATAGGAGGACCAAAACCATGCGCGATTGCGCGGCGGCCGCGTCGCCAAGGCCATGAATTTTGCAGCAGCAATGAGACGACCATGACTGAAACGGCGACGGCAGCGACGAAACAGAGCAACGGCCGGCAAGCCCGCAGGGGGTGCGGCCGAAAGGTCGCCCGACCGACGAGACCCGGCGCGGCGCTTCAGCCGGTTGCGCAACCATGGGACGGCAAGCTGCTATTCCGCGCTAACCAGATCGCGCTGTTGGCGCGCGGCAACGCCCAAGGACGATTCCGGAGCGATGAGATTCGGATCCTACCCGTGCTGAGGCGGCGACCTCTCGCTGGCGATGCCGCCGACTGGTAGCACTGCTCGAAGCAGGCCGAGACGCTTCGAGGGAAGGATCATGCGGCCAACCTTTCCCGCTCGGGAGCAGCAGTAGTGGGACAGGATGGCTGGCGGAGCAGTGCGGAAATCTGCGCGCATCGCGCGAGGTGCGCAGCGATGAGCACAGCCCGCCAAACATCGAGCCGCACGTTTGAACCTGGTGGTCCTTTTTCGCGACTAGTCTTTCAAACGAATCAATCTGGAGATTTGGTGGAGGCCCCGACTTCCATCGGCTCCTCCGCCGTCGGTCGAAAATGACGAGTGATCTCCAGACCACCGGAGGACACATAGATGGCCTCTCGCGTTCTTTATCACGGGGCGGAAGCGAACAAGCTCCTGTTCAATATTCGCAATGGCGCATTAACCGCGGACTCCCAGGGTCGCATATTCTTCGCGGAGCGGGATTGGGAGAACTGCCTGATTCACGGTGCGGATCGGCAGATGGGTGAATCCTACGCGGCGAAACTTCGGGTTGATATTCCCGAGGGCGCCCAACTGGTGAAAAACCCAACTTCCGGAAATCCGGACGCCCGAATCTTGAAGGTCGAACCTGGCGCGAAAGTGCCCGCGAAAGTCGAAGAACTTTATGTCCGACGAGGCCGCGTCGGGGCTTTTGAGACGCGCAGGATACCAGGGAGCGGCGCGCAAGCCTATCTGGAACAGAAAATCGCGAGCGCCCCGACGCTCGGTAAGCCTCCAAGTGGGGGCGGAGGGAGCGAGGGCGGCGGCGCCGGCGGTGGCGCAAGCGGGGGCGGAGGTGGCTCGCCGCTGCGCGCGTTTTTTCGGGCGCGAGCAAACATGTACAAAGCTGCCATCCGGGCGGGCGTTGAGGGCGTTTTCACACCTGAGAGTATTGCCGCAGCGGTTCCCGAGTTGATTCTAAAGGTATCCGACAGAGTTGCAGCCCGGGAGGCGATCCGGCAGATCAAGATCAAGTTTTTGAAAGAGGGCTTTGCAAAAGGTGTTGCCGCCGGTGCCATGGATTGGAGTCAAGAGGATGTGCGATTAAATCTCAAGCATCGCGTTACTCATGGTCGGGTTCGAGGTCTTGAAGACGAAGCAGGTATTCTAACGCTGTCTTTTATCCTCCAACTTGCCGAAAACTGCGAAGACTATGCTGTCGATGTCGGCTACAGCTACAGTCTCTCAAGACCATTAGAGTGGAGGCAGGACTTGGCCGCGAAGGGCATGAAACTTCTGAAAAAACATGGCTATGACAAGTGGTCTCCTGAGCAACGTGAGTACGAGTTTATCGATAAGCTCGCGTGGGCAATCTGAACCGCCCCGGGTTTGCCGGAGGCTCCAACTCCTGAGAGGATGGAGCCATGACGAGCAAGACAACGAACAAGTTTTCACCCGAGGTCCGGACCCGAGCGGTTCGGATGGTTCTGGATCACGCCGGCGAGCACCCGTCGCGCTGGGCGGCAGTGACGTCAATCGCGGCCAAGATCGGCTGCACGCCGCAGACGCTGCATGACTGGGTCAAGAAGGCCGAGGTCGATAGCGGGCAGCGGACCGGCGTTCCGACCGATACGGCCGAGAAGCTGAAGGCGCTCGAACGGGAGAACCGCGAGCTTCGGCAGGCCAACGAGATCCTGCGCAAGGCAAGCGCCTATTTTGCGATGGCGGAGCTCGACCGCCGGTCCAAGCCATGATCGCCTTCATTGACGATCATCGTGGGGCGCATGGGGTCGAGCCGATCTGCAAGGTGTTGCCGATTGCCCCCTCGACCTACCACGCCCATGTCGCGAAGCGGCGCGATCCGGCCACGCGGTCGGCGCGCGCCAGGCTGGACGCCGCGCTGAAGATCGAGGTTCGGCGCGTCTTCGATCAAAACTTCTCCGTCTACGGCGTGCGCAAGGTCTGGCGGCAGCTCAAGCGCGAAGGCTTCGATGTTGCCCGTTGCACGGTGTCGCGACTGATGCGGGACATGGGTTTGCAAGGGGTCATCCGCGGCAAATCCGTCAAGACCACGATCAGCGACAAGGCCGCGCCATGCCCGATGGATCACGTCAATCGCCAGTTCAAGGCACCAAGGCCGAACGTCCTCTGGCTCTCCGACTTCACCTATGTCGCGACCTGGACCGGCTTCGTCTACGTCGCCTTTGTGATCGACGCCTATGCCCGCAGGATCGTGGGCTGGCGGGCCTCCCGCACGGCGCACGCAGGCTTCGTGCTCGATGCGCTGGAGCAGGCCCTGCACGATCGCCGACCGGTCCATCGCGGCGGGCTCGTGCATCATAGCGATAGGGGCAGCCAATACGTCTCTATCAAATACACCGAACGCCTGGCTGAAGCTGGCGTCGAGCCTTCTGTCGGCAGCGTCGGAGATTCCTATGACAACGCTCTCGCCGAAACCATCAACGGTCTCTACAAGGCCGAGGTGATCCATCGGCGCGGACCATGGCGCAGCTTCGAGGCCGTCGAGTTCGCGACGCTGGAATGGGTGGACTGGTTCAACAACCGGCGGCTCCTGGAGCCCATCGGCAACATCCCGCCGGCCGAAGCCGAGCAACGCTACTACGCCATGCTGGAACAACCGGCCATGGCGGCATAACTTAAACCAAATGGCCTCCGGCAAACCCGGGGCGGTTCAATCCGTTCTAGCACTAACGCGATAGTAGGACCCCACCTTGAAATTCAACTCGCTGTAGCAAGGCTTAAAGACGGATATTGATCCGCGAGCTGGTTGAACCAAGAGGAGCAAACTTCGATTACGATTACGCAACGCGCGCGGTAACGAGCGGTCATCGGTCCGGCGTAGAGGCGAGTGGCTCCTCACGCGGCGTGGCGTCCCGCCGCCGCTACCTACAACATCGAGGCAATGCAGCGACGAGCAGCCGCCAGGTTGGTCGTCGAGTGCCGCAAGGCGGTCGACTAGATCGATGGCGCGACAACGCGCGCGGAGTCCATCGCGGCGACTACAAACTGTTCTGAGCCGCTGGACGGTGACGAGCCGCCGTGTGGCGCGGCTCGTCGCCAGCGCACCCCTGCCCCGTCCGCGATAATGACCAGCTCGGCTTCCAGATGCCGCAGGTTACATCCGCTCAACTAACCCTTGGGGTTCATCTGGTCTCTTCTACCAATCATCGTACTCGACGGCTTCGCGCCGCGTGGCACTTGCCAGCACGGAAATGATGTCGGCTCCGCCAGCTATCATTTCATGGAATGACGGCGGTTCAGTTTGGGAACCACGGGCGGACTGCGGCCACGCACCAAACGCCTAGAGGAACGGTGGCAGCTGGAAACTTCGAAGAACGGTATCCGGATCAAGAATTACGAGCACGATCACGTGGAAATGCGAGTCAGCCGTCGTGCCCGGGTCCCGGGTGGTGAGGACATGCCGTTCAATCACTGGACCGAACCGCAGAACGGTAGGGCCAAAGGTAGTGAAGTTCTCGTCGGTGCCAGCATAGGTGACCCTGCAACCCGGCATCGCAACCCGGAGGATCTCCTCCACTTCATTCGGGTTGCTATGGACATGGTTCGCAAAAATGGGACTGCTTCGGATTGCGATATTGCTAACGCTCTTAGCTTCGAGCCCGTGGAGATGCGGCGGAGCATTGGTCAGAAATCGTGGAGGACTCGGATCCCCTTGACCTCTCCCTGCGAAGTTCGGATTTGGCGCATAGTCGTCAAATCCTAGATAATCAGTCTCATGGGTCCCGTAAATGTTGATCCTTTTGCCGAACGGGAGTGGGTTGATCGGTGTACCCTTGTGGCCTCCACTTTGCAGAGTTGGACATTTCGAGTGGTCGTGTTTCGGCCCTGCCTCAGTTAGCGTAACCAGCAAGCTCTCAGGTACCTTTTCGAATTCCACCATATCGGCATCGAGACGATCGATCGTCATTTGGCCGACGATGTTGTCCGGCGTTCTTTGGTAATCCGTGTTGATGATGTTGCGGGGAGGCCCCTTGTAACGAAGCACGGCTTGCTGGGTCGATTGCCCGTACAGCTCGGTAGATATCTCACTTGCTCCGATTACTCCCATGCCGAGCTTCGTCAGTGCTTCTTGGATCAGACCGACGTGCTCTCCGCGTGAGCCTGGCAGAACATGATCGGCTGGCGAAAGCAGGCATCGCTGGAGCTTCTGATTGTCCTTGAATTGCTTCGAAACGAGGCGCTTTCGCGTGAGGACCACGACCATGTTCTGCTCCTCTGCTATGCCAGCATGTCCAGTTGATTTGCGTTCCCACAAATAAAGCGATTGATGATGCATCATAAGCAGCAAATCGCAGTTAGTTCAATCCCTGCGAGAGTCGTGATTTCGGGTTCGGAGTTCGGCGACGATCAAATTTATGCCGGGTAGGTCGAGCTTGGCTTTGAAGGCTCCAGGACTTGAACGTCGCGTTCGACAGCTGGAAGCCTGACGAGAGCTATCCGCATCGCGGGTACATCTACGCGGCGTGGACGGCTGGGGTGGTGCGATGGTGAAAATGACCGGCGAACGACCCTAGCGATCTTGGCGTTTCTCCGGGAACCTTGAGTCATTTCCGGGCCGCACATCATGCGTTCGCGAGATGGTCCGATACCGTCGAGATGAACGCGCGAAGACGCTCGAGACGCCGCAGGTCCCGGTGGTATCCCATCCAAATGTCTCGTGCCGGGGGCGGCGTCGGCAGTTCCAGTCTGCGAATACCCGGGATCTGATTGCCGACCACACGCGGCAGGACAGCAATGCCGACCCCTTGCCTGCACATGCGCCCCTGGACGTTGCGGTTGTTCGATCGCAGGACCGGTCTTGCGTTGGGGAAACTCTCGATGAGCCACGCGATGTCGGGGAAGTGGGGCGTGGATGGCGTGATCAGCCTGAAACCGGTCCCATCGCCATATTTAGGATCAGCCGCCTCCTCGGCGATGTAGACGCCGTATTCGAGCCTGAAGAGCCGCCGCTGAATGACATCGGCAGTGTCGAACGGAACGGCACGAAAAGCGACTTCGGCCTCCCGCTGGGCGAGGCTGAACCGGCGCGTGCCGGTCAGGATTTCAACGTCGACATTGGGGTAGGCTTTCGAGAAATCCGCCAGGATAGGAGGCAGGACATAGGCCCCGAACCAGTCAGTTGATGAAATGCGCAGATTGCCTTTGAGGTTCTGCTCCTGCCCCGCAAGCCGGCGCTCCATGGCCAGCGCGCCTTCTTCCATTTGCTCGGCCAGCGCGACGATCCCGTGGCCCTCTTCGGTCAGAATAAGACCGTCCGCTGTGCGCTGGAAGAGCGTGTGACCGATTGCCTGCTCAAGCGCGCGAAGGCGCCTGCCGACGGTCGGATGGCTTGTCTGAAGAGAACGCGCCGCCCCGCCGAGCGTGCCGGATCGCGCAATCGCAAGAAAGATCCTGACGTCGCTCCATTCCATCGCACCACCCACACAAAACTGAACGCCGAGAGTACAGTTATGTCACTCAAAGAACAAATCTAAGCACCTAGATTCCCGCCATCGCCTGGAGGTGGGTCCTCTGTGGATTCCCCCGACCCATGAGAGCGGCGGCTTGGTTGAACCGGCCGCAGAACCCACGGGAAGCTCGTCCAGACAGCAAAGAGATTTGCTGGAGCGGTCGCAGAAGGCGGTGGCCCGCTCCGATGTCCGCAATTGAGGACTCGATGATGATCACGATGCCGGTGACCAAATCGTCTGAAAACAACTCGGAGAAGAAGCAATGAAAACTTGGCTCATCACAGGCTGCTCAAGCGGCTTCGGCCGGCGGCTCGCGCTCGCTGCAGCACAGCGCGGCGATCGCGTCATCGCGACGGCCCGCAATGTCAAGACGATCGAGGGAATGGCCGAGCCTTTCGGCGGCCGCATGATCACTTTGCCACTCGACGTGACCGATGCGGCGGCAGCCAAGGCAGCGGTCGCAAAGGCGGTCGAGACCTTTGGCGGGTTTGACGTGCTCGTGAACAATGCCGGCTACGGATTGTTCGGCGCGATCGAGGAAGGCACGCCCGAGGAATATCGGCCGATGTTCGAGGTGAACGTCTTCGGTCTGATCGAAACCACCAGAGCCGCCCTGCCCGTCCTGCGGCGTTCGGGCGGAACGATCGTCAACATGTCGTCCGGCGCGGGCATCGCGGGTGGCGGCGGCGGAGGTTATTACAACGCCGCCAAGTTTGCCGTGGAAGGGATTTCCGAAGCGCTCGCCGGCGAGCTGGAGCCGTTCGGCATTCGCGTGCTGATCGTCGAACCTGGGCCGTTTCGCACCGATTTCCTTGGCCGTTCGATCACGATGGCGGCCAACGAGATGCCGGAATACGCCGCGAGCTCGCGCAAGCCCTATCGCGAAACCAACAACGGCAATCAGGCGGGCGATCCCGACAAGGCGATCGCGGTGATCCTGCAGGCAGTCGACGCCGATGACGCCCCGCTTCATCTGCCGCTCGGCCCGATTGCGCACGCGATCGCCGAGCGAAAGCTGGCTGCCTTCCGCAGCGATATCGACGCCTGGCGCGACATCACGATCGCCACCGATTTCGACCAGCCCTGAGCGCTGGCCGCGAGCTTTGTTTGAACGTCAACATCCGACTGGAAAGCGATCATGATCGCATCTTTGAAGGGGTTTACCCAGCAGCTGGTGCCGGTGAATGGCATCAAGATCAACGCCGTCACGGGAGGCTCAGGCCCGCCGATCCTTCTCCTTCACGGCTGGCCGGAAACATGGTGGGAATGGCACAAGGTGATGCCGCTGCTGGCCGAGCATTTCAGCGTGGTGGCCATGGATCTGCGCGGCGCGGGCTTTTCCGACTGCCCGCAGGGCGGCTATGACAAGGCGACGATGGCGCGCGACGCGCATGACGTGATGGTTGCCCTTGGGCATGAACGCTACGCCGCGTGCGGACATGACATCGGCGGAATGGTCGCCTTGCCGCAGGCCGCCATCTATCGGGAGGCTGTTACCCATTTGGCCGTCCTCGACGTTCCGCTTCCCGGCTGGACCGGATGGGAGGCGACGACCGCAAGGCTCTGGCACTTCGGCTTCCATATGAACCGCGACCTGCCCGAGCGCCTGATTCATGGCCGTGAATATGACTATGTTTCGACCTTCATGGCAGAGCGGTTCTACGATCACAGCACCTTCAATCCGGCGGACATCGAGATCTACGCCAAGGCGATGGCGCTTCCTGGCCGCACGCGTGGCGGCATGGAATGGTACCGCACCCTCGCCGCCGATCATGCGACTGCGCTCGAGTACAAGAAGCAACCGCTCGAGATACCGGTGCTTGGCCTGGGTGGGGACCAGCGGTTCGGTGCGCAGATGGTGCCGATGCTCAAGGAGTTCGCCACCCATGTGAGGGGCGGCTCGATCGCGCGGTGCAGCCACTATGTCGCGGACGAGCGGCCGGATGAAGTCGCGGCCGCCCTGATCGAGTTCCTCAAGGCCAATTGAAACCCGGCACCCGCGCCGTCGTGGGCCGGGCGGATCGCGAGGCTGCGGGCGAATTGCGCCGCAGAAACGCGATGGATCGAATAAACAGCAAAGGAGACTGTCATGACCGCACCCGTCATTCGCGGCGTCAATCATATCGGCATCACGGTGCCCGACATCGAAGCAGCAAAATCGTTCCTGGTGGAAGCTTTCGGCGGCCAGGTGATCTACCAGTCCTTCGGACCGCAGGATCCGCCGCGGCAGGGACCCGAATTCGAGCGGGCCGTCGGCGCTTTTCCCGGGACGGTCGTGCGTGCGCAGGCGATGGTCAAGATCGGAACCGGACCCGATATAGAGCTCTTCGAAATGCACGGGCCCGAGCAAGCCCAGCCGATCCGGGCGAGCGACTTCGGCATCACGCATTTCGCTCTCTACACCGACGACATCGACGCATCGGTCGAGCGCTTCGAGAAGGCGGGAGGCACACCCCTCACCGCGCCGCGCGCCATTCCCTATGCAACCGAGAAAGGTCCCGGAAACAAGGTCTGCTACTGCCGCATGCCCTGGGGCACGACGATGGAATTCATCACCACGCCGGACCGCATGGCCTATCATGACCAGACGGATCTGCGCAGGTGGCAGGACGAGCACTGAGCAGGGCGGGAAATGGGATCCGCGTCAGTTAAGTCGCGGCGTCGGGCCGCAGCCGCGAGAAGCGGAAATTGCAGTGGCTGGCGCCGCCGGCCAGCGTCTGTGTCCTTTCCAGGCGGATGCCTCGCGCGGCGTAGGCGACGAAGTCGAGGCCGCAGATGTTCGGCAGTACCTCCGCGTCGCCGCGGCGCGCCGCGAGCTTGCAGAAGCCGCAGGCCTTGTAGTCGACGCCGAATTCGAAGCTGTCTTGCGGACCCGGCTCGACGAAATCTTCCGGAAACTCCGCTTGGTGAGCTTGTGTAACGCTCCCTGCCGCCTGTTCGCGCATCAAGGCCTGGTTCTCCCGTGACATGAACTGACGCCCTGCGGCGAGACGCTCGGCTTCGGGAATCGTCAGCAGCTGCGCCTTGCAGGTCTCGCGCTCGATCTCACCGATCACGGGCACCGGCGCGCCGTGGCGCCGCAGCACCCGACTGATGGCCATGAAGCCGGTTAGGCGCATGAAGAAATCGCTCATGCGGCTGGCTGCACCGCCGACATAGGGCATCTGCGTGAGGACGATCTCGAATTCGTCCGTCACCTCCTGCCTGACCTTGTCCATATCGGAGAGATGCGCGCGCTCGCGGAGCATCGGTTCAGCGAGGTTTATTCGCTCGCGCATGGCGGCCTCCATCGCGTGGCGGTGCGTCTGGTAGAACGGATGAATCTCAGCCATTGGACACCCGATAGGATTGGCTCATTGCAGCATCGACGAGCCGCCTCATTCGGCGGCGATCGCCTCGATCTCCAGCAGCCATTTGCTGTCGACGGTCTCGACCACCACGACGGTCAGCGCCGGCTGGTGCTCCCCGAGCATCGCGCGGCGAATGGCGCGGTTGGTCACGACTTGACTGCGGTCGGTCAGGAACGTGGTCACCTTGACCAGGTGCTCGACGCCGAGACCTGCCGCGGCGAGCACCTCCCTGATATTGCGCCAGGCCTGCTCGCATTGCGCCTCAAAGCCGTCAGGCACGGTGCCATCGGACTTCTCAGGCACCTGGCCGCTGATGAACAGCAGGCGGCGATGCTGCGTCACCTCTAGTCCCATGCAATAGCCGCCGGCGGGCGGGTGAACCGTTGCGGGATTGTGGCTGACGGTGTGAGCTGGTGACATGGCGTTATTTGCGCGCCAACCGTAGCCGGCAGCCTCAAAGCTGCGCAAACCATCATTGCTGCGGTTCAGGATAAGAAAATCTATAGCAAGGCCGCGGCCCATCGGTGTCAAACTGCGTTGCAATGACCTACGCCCTTCCCCCACTCAACGCGCTCCGCGCCTTCGAGGCCGCCGTGCGCCATCTCAGCTTCAAGCTGGCCGCGCACGAATTGCACGTCACGCCCGCCGCCGTGGGACAGCAGGTGAAAGCGCTGGAGGCGCGCCTCGGCGTGCAGCTGTTCGACCGGCTGCATAAGCAGCTCATCCTCACCGAGCCGGCCGGGGCTATCTGCCAGGGATCTCCGAAGGTTTCCGCCACATTGCCGAGGCGACCTCGCAATTGAGGCCGGCAGGTGCAGTGCTGCTGCAAGTGGGGGTCCACGGCAGTTACGACCTGCGCCGGCTCGAACTTGCGGCGTTTCGCAACGAACATGCGGAGATCGGTTTGCGCGTGCTGCAACCCGCCGGCCTGCACGAGCTCGTGGAGGGCAAGGTGGACGTGCTGATCGCCCGCGGCGTGAGCCGCCATCCGGGCTATCGCTGCGAGCGGATCGATGAGGGATCGGGCGCAGGTGATTGGCTGGTTGCGCCGGAAGGCACGGCGGATTGTCCGGAGATCGTGAGTTTTCGCGCGTGGCTGTGCGCCCTGCCCGCGGCGAAACCGCTCGCAAATCGCCGCCCACGTCTGGTCGGCGGCGTCGGGAGCTGACGGGGCTGAAGGTTATAGCGGCAGCTTCGGACAATCCGATCTCTCGCCCATGAACCTGTGTTCGGAGCATACGTCAAGCTGTCGCTCGACGACGCATTGGGGTGCTTTGATGAGGTCGTCGCAAATTTTATCGCGCGCATCGCTCAATGTTCAAGGAGCGGACAGGCGCCGCTGGAGCTGTCAATAGCTTCGTCCGGACTCTTGCCCGTCCCGCCTCCGAACCTCAGCCTCACCCCGTCCGGATAAAGATAGCGGCAATTGTAGGTGTAGAAACCACCCATGCTCGGTTGGTAATTTGTCATCGACCCCACGAATATCCCGCGCGTCAACCCGTAGCCGAACAGCAAGACCACAAGTAGCCCGAAGAAGGCCCAACCAAGTTTTGTGCCGACACTCATTAGCCGAGCTCCGCTAATTCCTCTTCAAGCTTTACCTGTTCCCGATTGGCATCGGCTTCAAAGTGCCCCCCGCACCGAAGCCGGCCTCACCGAGGTCAGAGTTGGACCAGAAGGCGACGTATCCATCCCACAACACGCCCACCATATGACCTCTGCACTAACCCCGCTGTCGCAAAGCCTCGACGGGATCGAGCCGCGCAGCTCGCCACGATGGATAGAGCGTTGCGAGGAATGACAGGGTTAGCGCCATGGTCACGACCGTGGCGGATTCCACGAGATTGATTTCCGCAGGTAGTTTTGACAGAAAATAGAGCTTTGGTGGGAACAACTCGGTGCGCGTCAGCCAGGACATCAATTGCCGAACCGCTTCGATATTCCTGCAGACGAGAAGCCCGACGCCGAAGCCGACCAGCGTTCCCGCCACGCCGATCGAAGCGCCGGTGATCATGAACGTCCGCATGATCGCCCCCTGTGAGGCGCCCATGGTCCTGAGGATCGCGATGTCGCTGCCCTTGTCCGTCACCAGCATGATCAGGCCAGACACGATGTTCAGCGCGGCCACCAAAACGATCAGACTGACGATGAGAAACATCACATTGCGTTCGACCTCGAGCGCCTTGAAGAAGGTCGTATTGCGCTGTCGCCAGTCAAGGAGAAAGATTGGTCGACCAGCCGCTTCTGCTACCGTCTTGCGAAACAGTTCGATACGATCGGGATTGGCCGTGAAAACCTCGATCGCGGTGACATCCTGATTGCGGTTGAAAAAGGCCTGCGCTTCTGCGATCGGCATGAAGATGACGCCCGCATCGTATTCGGACATCCCAATCTCGAAGACAGCCGCGACTCGATATTTCTTGACACGCGGCATCATGCCCATAGGCGTGACTGCGCCGCGTTGCGCAACGAGCGTGATACTTTCGCCGGCATGTACCGAGAGTTGATCGGCAAGGCCCTGGCCGATGGCGACGCCTTGGCCCTCGTCAAAATGTTCGAGTGACCCGTCCTTGATGTCGTTGGCTATCGAGGGAAGCTGATTGAGATCCGCCGCCCGAATGCCGCGCACCAGAACGCCAGAAGCGGTTGACGACGATGCCAGCGCCGGGCCGTCAACGACCGGTACCGCCAACCGAACGCCCTGCGCCTGACCGATGCGCTCGGCGACATCCTGCCAGTCGCTCAAAGGGGTCTCTAGCGGCTGCACCACAATATGCCCGTTGAACCCGAGGATCTTGCCCAAAAGTTCGGTGCGAAAGCCGTTCATCACCGCCATGACGATGATCAGCGTGGCGACCCCGAGCAAGATTCCCAGAAACGAAAACCCCGCGATGACTGAGACAAACCGCTCTTTGCGACGGGCGCGTAGATAGCGTGCGGCGAGCATCCATTCGAACGGTGCAAAAGGTCCTGCTTGCGGCGAATCCATCACGGTCTCGTCCATCATCCGATGAGGTCCGCCATTCTGTCCCGTTATGATCGGTTAAGCTACCCTGGCGTGTGGCTGAGCCGCGCCTTCGGCGTATCAGCCCTCGGTCGAGACCAAAGCCATCCGCCCCGCAATCTCCGCGCTCCCTGTTCGGCGCAACTGGACGTCGGTCAATCTGATCCGATGGTTCGCGGCGAGTGACACATCAACTAACACCGGTCGGCAACTATCCCCCGGCCAACTTAGCTTTCTGTGCCTCTTCGATATGCCGCCGCTGATCGAGAAACGCCTGGCTGGACCGCGTCTTGTACAAATCCAGACTCGCGGTCTCGTCGGCCTGCAGTGTGATCGCCGCATCGACATAGGCGAGCCGGTGCGGATCCGACTTGACCTTGCGCGCCAGCCGGTGGAGGCGCAGAGCGAGCGAAGCCCATTGTACGGCCTTCACGGCGGTGTCGGCCGCATAGCGAGGATAAAACGACCAGGCCGGCTCGACCGGCAGATGCGGACGGCGCTCGTCGCGGCTCTTGAGCCGCAGCACACCCCCTTCGAGCGGATGAACGCGCTCGATGGGATGGTAGCCTTTGAAATAGAGCGCGTAGGTGCCGATCTTGCCGACATTATTGCCCATCGCCGCGGCACGCCGCATCAGCGTCTCGATGTGCTCCCAGCTGTAATAGGTGTTCCAGGCGAGCTCGTTGGCCCGCTCCCAGTCCGCCTTGGACATGGCGGGGTGGTCCGTCGTGACGTGGTCCAGGTCGTATTTGTTGAGGTCCACATCCATCGCGACGCCCTTCAAGTAGAGCGTCTTGTGGTCTTCCGAGCCCGGCAGCGGCGTCAGGAAGAAGAACTCCAGCATGTCGATCGGCAGCTCATGCTTGATGATCTCGATGTCGCGGACGATCGATTCCGGCGTGTCGTTGGGAAAGCCGATAATGTAGCCGCCGATGGTCATGATCCTGGCCCTCTTCCAGGCCAGCATCATCTCGCGATAGTCAGTGATCTTGTTCTGCCGCTTCTTGGCGCCGAGCAGACTGTCCGGGTTGATGTTTTCGAGACCGATGAAGCATCGCCGGACGCCGGCCTTGGCGCATTTCTCGATGAAGTTAGGCAGCTTGTGGCAGAGCGTGTCGACCTGGATCGTGAAACGGAGGTCCCAGCCCTCCTTCTCGCGCAGGGCGATGATCCGGTCGAGCAAAATTTCCCAATCCTTGTTGCGCGCAAAATTGTCGTCGGTGAGAAAGAAGGCGAAGACGCCCTGAGCGACGTTGGCGCGGATCACGGCCTCGATGTCGTCGGCGCTGCGGCGTCGCGACTTGCGGCCCTGCACGTTGATGATGGTGCAGAACGAGCACTGGAACGGGCAGCCGCGCCCCGCGTCGAAGCTCGTGGTGTGGCCGATGACCCTTCCGATCTGCTGGCGGGGAATGATCGGCAAAGGCTGGCTCTCCAGGTCTGGCAGATCGTCGATGTAGTTGTAGAGAGGCTGCAATCGCCCGGCGACCGCATCCTGCAACAGCCCCTCGAGCCGTCCCTCGGCTTCGCCTGCGAAGACCGACACACCGAGGTCCACCATCTCCTGAACGCCGACATCGCGCTCCGGCAGCATCGAGAGGGTGCCGGACACATGGAAGCCGCCGATCGCAACGTGTATTCCGAGCTTGCGAAACTGTCTCGCCAGATCGAGCGATCGGGGAAACTGGTTGGACTGGACCCCGACCAGCATCACCATGCCGGCATCCGCGGCCTTGATCGCGCGCGCCAGATCCGCGACACGCAGCTTCCAGTTGGTCTCATCGATGGCGTCGATCTCGATGTTGCAATCGGGCCCGAGAACCCCGCGTTCACGACAATCGAGCGCGATGCCGTAAAGGCAGGCTAGTGAATTCGAAGGCAGGCCGCCGCGCCACCATCGAATGACATAGCCTTCGTCGTCGTAATGTGACGGCTTGATCAGAACGAGCCGGAAAGTCTTGCTCTTCCTCATGAGCAAGGGTAGCTCGATCTCGGTCAAAGGCCAACCGGTTTCCGTCAGCTCCTCGCAAAAGACGACGAGCTGTGGCACGAAAACATCCGGTCAGCTAACCGCAGACGGCGCTATGGCATGTTCGGCACAAATGGGGCTGCATCCTCGCCAGCTGGTGCGCAAGACGTCCGCTCCGGGGCACGTGCGATAATGCTCTGATTGATCCCAAGATTCCCCTGACATGTTCGCCTTTTGTGAGTACACGCCGTGGTGGAATAGACGCGACTTTCCCCTTCGGCGCATCAGCCCAGACGGGACCCCTGATGCGCGCGGAGAAGCTCCGTCTCAGCCGGACAATTCCGGCTGCCAATCCCGCAGTTTTCGCGCGGCGCCGGTGACGTCGGCGATCGTCCGAAACGCTGCCGTCTCCACCATCATCGCCCGCGCCAGCCGCACCGCACGCGCCTCGCTGGTTGCCCGTCGTCGCGGGTCCTCGATCAGCTCGAAGTCGATGTTGTGGGCGAGTCCGAAGATGCGGCGGATGATCTTGGCGGCGGCGAAGCCGACCGTATCGGCGAACAGGCGTTGCATGTAGGCGTGGCGCTCGGCCTCGAGACGTGCGGCGCCCTGCTCACCGGCGAAGAGGGAGATGGGATAGGCGTCGCCGGCGGCCCCACCGCGCCAGAGGTCGAGGAATTTGCGTGCGAATTCGTTCCAGACCTGCGCGACCGTCTTCAGCACCCAGCCTTCGAATGCCTTCCGCTCGCCCGGTGCGCGTTCGTGGCCGGCGGAGGCGAAATAGGCCATCAAGAGGTTGGCCAGCACCGCGCCGACGTCGAATCCCATCGGACCGTAGAAAGCAAACTCCGGGTCGATCACCCGCGTCCGGCTTTCCGTCACCATGATCGAGCCGGTGTGGAGGTCGCCGTGGATCAGCGCCTCGGGGCCCGCCATGAATTTCAGCTTCAGCCGGGAGATCGCGACGTGCAGGTCAAGGTCGTCGCGCAAGGCCGCAGCCAGACCATCGAGATATGGCGCGGTCCAGCGGTTCTGCTCGGCGATGCGGTAGGGATCGGTGAAGATCAGATCCTCCGTGATCTTGCACAGCGCATGGTTGCCGGCAAAGGCCGCGATGCCCTCCTTCTTCTCGGCGGCGGAGAGCGCGAGGTCGGAGGTGAAGAACAAGGTCCTTGCCATGAACGTGGTGATGTCGTCCACGAAGCGCGGATATTGCGTTCCGACGACCAGCCCTTTGCGCATGATGACGTGAGGTTCGAGCAGCTCCATCACCGTCAGCGCCAGCCCGTCGTTATGATGCAGCACGGCCGGAACGAGGCCGGGCGCGAGCTGGGCCTGGCGCGTCAACGCCAGGTATTCGTAATGTGCCCGCGACAACGGCAAGGGCCAGCTTTCGCCGACAAGGCGGACATAGGGCAGCGCCTGCTTCACGGCGACGCCGCTGCGCGCGCCCTTGACGATGAAGACGAGGTTGAGATTGCCGTCGCCGACCTCGGTGATCGCCCAGGAGGACGGTTCACCACCAAGTCCGGCCGCAAGCACCGGAATTCGGGCGACGTAGTCCCGCAGGTCGGGTTCATGGAGAATTCGATAGTCTTCCTGCCCCGGATCAGCCGATGGTCGGTGCGCTGAACTCATGCCGGTCCCCCCGTGCCGGCGCTGGAGTAGTTGTCCACTCCCGTTTCAGGAGCTCAAGCCGGCCTGTTCTTTGACCGCCATCTTATCCATAAGGCGCGACCGGCGGCTAGCGCGACTCCTGCCGCGACTTGCCGCAGCGTCTCAAAGGCGCTGCGCCAGCCAGATGGTGTGCCCACCGCAATCGGGGTCCTCGACCACATGCGACACGACGCGGAATCCATTCCGATCCAGCAGTGAACGATATTCGGCCGGATCCAGACTGGCATGATACAGCGGCTCGCCGCCGAACGCTCCGATCGCCTCGCCCTGCGCGGGGCCACTCGTGAACATCAGCGCCGCATCCGGCCTCGCATGGTCGCGAAAGATCGGGAACATGCGGCGCTGGTCGTCAAAGCAGAGGTGGAAGAAACTATCCCAGGCAAGGATGCCGCCAAATTGCCGTCCCAACGCAAGCCGGCGCATATCGGCAACGATCCATTCCGGCTTCGGAAAACGCTGTCGGCACGCATCGATCATCGCCGGCGAGGAATCCACCCCCGTCACGGGATGATCGAGTCCGATCAGGTATCCCGCCATCGGCTCTGCCGAGCCGCAGCCGAGATCGAGGACGGAGCCGGCGGGTGGCAACAGCGCACGGAAACGGTCGAGCCAGGCCTGTTCGAACAGACCGCTCCGTGCACGGCTCTCGATCCAGTCCGATGCCTTGCGCTGATAGAGATCGATGATGTGGTCGGCGGCGTCCGATGCCATTCGAGAACTCATGCGCTTCGTTCGCGACTAGAGCATGATCCGGAAAAGTGTGCAGCGGTTTTCCGAAAAGATCATGCTCAAACAATAACCTAAAGCGCGATGACGATTCATCCCAATCGCATCGCGCTTTAGAAGGTTTCCCGCTCCAGGAAGCTGGAGCCGATGTCGGCCTTCCTTTTGATCGGATCGAAATCACAATAGACGCCGTCCGCCACCAGCGTGTAGCTGGCGCTGACGTTGTATTTATCGAGCTTGACCGAGCTCAGGCCGATCACCGAGGTGCTCTTGCCTCCGTTCCACCTGAACGGCGTCGAGCTCTTGGCCTGCTCGCAGGCCATCACCGCCTCGTTGAAGACAGAGCCCTCGACGAACGCCTTCAGGGTGCGGACCTGCATGGCCATCCTCCATTCGAAATAGCCGACGGCACCAAGGCCGGCGACGATCAGCACCAGAAGCGCGACGACGATACGTTGAAAAGTCATTTGTTTTCCCCGAGCAAGCAAACAAGCGCAAAATTCTAAGCACGCAGTGAGATGAAGCAAGCGCCTCGTCCTTCGAGACGACCGCTTCGCGGTCTCCTCAGGATGAGGCTAACCGACAGCGATGCCCGTTGAGACTGCTGCCGCGCACTCCTGTCCTCATCCTGAGGAGCCCGCCAAAGGCGGGCGTCTCGAAGGATGCGCCGCACGACGATGGATCTAGAACGGCATTCCCATCAGTTTCGACAGACGCTCGATCGAGAGATATCCGGCATGATAAGCCGCCAAGCCGAGGCCGTAGATCACCGCCGAGATGATCGTGGTCCAGATCAGCTTGCGGCCCATGCGCGTCAGGATCGGCGCGCCGGGATCGGTGCCGGGCGCGCCGACGCCATCCTCGTGCTGGCTGCGCACGCCGAACGGCAGCGTCAGGAACAGCGCGACCCACCAGATGACGAAGTAGATCGCAAGCGCGGTCGATATCTGAATGGCCATGGGGCGGCCTTACGCCTGCTCGATCTCGACAAGCGCGCCGGAAAAGTCCTTCGGGTGCAGGAACAGCACCGGCTTGCCGTGGGCGCCGATCTTCGGCACGCCGTCGCCCAGCACCCGCGCGCCTTCCTTCACCAGCGTGTCGCGCGAGGCGATGATGTCGACGACCTCGTAGCAGACATGGTGGATGCCGCCGTCGGCGTTGCGTTCGAGGAACTTCGCGATCGGCGAGGCCTCGCCAAGCGGCTCGATGAACTCGATCTTGGTGTTGGGCAAGGTCGCGAACACCGTGGTGACGCCGTGCTCGGGCAGCGGAACGGCTTCCGAGATCTCGGCCCCGAACGCCGCTCCGTAAATCTTTGCGGCCTTGACCGCGTCCCTGGTCGCGATCGCGACATGGTTGAGGCGACCCAGCATGGTTCTTCTCCCTCAGCGCGTGATCCGGACAGGCGGCGGGCCGCCTTCCCGAAGATGCTGACACAATTACACTGTCAGTACGTGTACCAGACAGGGAGGCTTTTTGCCCCAATGTTCGTTGATCACGGCCCGGACGGCGCGTCGCACCGACTCGCCCAAGGCGTCGGGATCGCGGCGACGCGCCTTCGGCAGGCCCTCGATGGTGGACATCACGGCATCGAAGACGATGTCGTCGAAGAGCTCGCCGGCCCTGTTCTTCTCGGGGATGCCGACGAGATCGACCTCGGGATCGTCGGCGAGCTCGCCCTGCGCCGTCATGGCGATGGCTACGAAGGCGCAGCCGGAAAAGGCCATGCGGCGACGCTCGATCACCGCGCGGGACTTGGAGTCCTCCAGAATCGTCCCGTCCTTGTAGAGACGTCCCGATGGCACCTCGCCGACGATGCCGGGATCGCCGGGGCCGAGCTTGACGAGGTCACCGTCGCGGCAGACCAGCACGCGCGGCACGCCGGCGGCGCGCGCCAGCTTTGCGTGCTCGTGCAGATGCAGGGCCTCGCCGTGAACGGGAATCAGCAGTTGCGGCTTCACCCAGGAGATCAGGTCGCGCAGCTCGTCGCGGCGGGGATGGCCGGAGACGTGGACCAGAGCGTCGCGGTCGGTGATGATCTCGACGCCCTGGAGCACGAGATTGTTGACGATCGAGCTGACAGCCTTCTCGTTGCCTGGAATGGTGCGCGAGGAGAAGATGACGCTGTCGCCGCGGTTGAGCGTGATCTCGGGATGGTCGTCGTTGGCGATGCGTGCCAGCGCCGCACGCGACTCGCCCTGGCTTCCGGTGCACAGGGCCAGCACCTTGTCCGGCGGAAGGTGACCGTAGACCTCGGGCGAGCGGAAATTCTGCACGCCGTCGAGATAGCCGGTCTCGCGGGCGACCTGCACCACGCGCTCCATGGCGCGGCCGACCACGACGACCTCGCGGTCGGCAGCCTTCGCCGCCTCGGCGACCGCCTTGATGCGGGCGACGTTGGAGGCGAAGGTCGTGACCGCGACGCGGCCCTTGGCTGACTTGACGAGGTCGATGATGGTCCGGGCGACCTCGGCTTCCGACGGCGAGCGGCCGTCGCGCACGGCGTTGGTGGAATCGCCGATCAAGGCCAGCACGCCCTGCTCGCCCAATTCGCGCAGCCGCTTCTCGTCGGTCGGCGCTCCAAGGGTCGGGGTCGGATCGATCTTCCAGTCGCCCGTATGCAGCAGCGTGCCGGCTTCGGTGTGGATCGCCAGCGCATGCGCTTCCGGAATCGAATGCGCGACGGGAATGAACTCGACGTTGAACGGGCCGATATCGACGCGGCCGCCCGAGGGGACCACGGTGACGGGAATCTCAGGCGCATTGCGCTCGGCAGCACATTTGGCCTCGAACAGTGCTGCGCTGAACCTGGTGGCGTAGATCGGGCACTTCAGTTTCGGCCAGAGATCGATGATCGCGCCGAAATGATCCTCATGGGCGTGGGTCAGCACGAGACCCATGAGGTTCTTGCGCTCCTTCTCCAGGAAGCTGATGTCGGGCATTATCAGGTCGATGCCCGGCAGATGCTCCTCGTCGCCGAAGGACACGCCGAGATCGACCGCCAGCCAGGCGCGCTGGTGGCGGTTGCCGAGGCCGTAGATCGACAGGTTCATGCCGATCTCGCCGACGCCGCCGAGGGGCGCAAACACCAGTTCGTCGGGCCTTGCCATCACACAGCTCCCACGGAGGCGACAGGGCCGAAGAACACCTCGCCCGCGGCCACAGGCACAAGGCGGCCCTCCGCGGTGCGGACGATCAGGCAGCCGGTGTCGTCGATGGTGTCAAAAATGCCTTCCAGCGTCATCGCTCCCGTGTGGATCGCGATCTTCTCCCCAAGGCCGGCAGCGCGCTCGAGCCAGAGCTTCCGGATCTCGGCAAAGCCGCGGCCATTGTCCCAGATGCCGCGGAACTCGACCCAGGCGTCCGAGAGGGCCGAGAACAGCTCCTCCGCGCTGATCTGGACGCCGAGGGCGGCCAGCGACACCGCGGGCGTCGGGGTGCCCTCGGGCGCTGCGACCACGTTGGTGCCGATGCCGACGACGACAGCGAGGCCGCCACTGACGGCCTCGGCCTCGAGGCCAATGCCGACCAGCTTCTTGCCGCCGGCCAGCACATCGTTCGGCCATTTCAACGCGTAGCGGGGGCGGCCCTCGCCGAGGCGCAGCGCTGCCTCGAGGCTGACCTTCTCCAGTGCCGCCTCCTCTGCCAGTCCGGCGGCAAAGCCGAGCGTGGCGGCGACGGCCGGGGCGACGTCCATCACTTCGAGGATGCTGGCTGCGAGATTGCCCCTGGGCGCAATCCAGGCGCGCTGGCGGCGGCCGCGGCCGGCGGTCTGCTCCGACGTGACGAACCACATCGGGCCACGCTCGCCGGCCCTGGCGCGCTCGATCGCCTCGGTATTGGTCGAGCCGGTCCGCTCGAAAGCTGCGAGCTTATAGCCCGCCGACAGTGCGCGAGAACCGAGCGCGAAAGCCATCCTAGAACAGCGACTTTGCCGCGGCGGAGGCGACGCTCACCACCGGACCTGCGAACAGCGCGAACAGGATGTTGAACAGGCCCGCGACCGCCAGCACCGTCCGCACTTCGATGCGCACCGGATCGACCTGGCCGGCCGGCTCGTCGAAGTACATCGTCTTGACGATGGCGAGGTAGTAATAGGCACCCACCACGCTGGTCAGCACGCCGATGACGGCGAGCGTGAACAGGTTCGCCTTGATGGCGGCGACGAAGACGTACCATTTGGCGAAGAAGCCGGCGAGCGGCGGGATGCCGGCGAGCGAGAACAGCAGCATCGCGAACATGAAGGCGAGCAGCGGATTGGTCCGCGACAGGCCAGCGAAATCGCTGATCTGCTCCACCGCCTGGCCGTTGCGCTTCATGGCGAGGATGATCGAGAACGAGCCGAGCGTCATCGCGACGTAGATCACGATGTACATCAAGACACCCTGCGCGCCCTCGACCGTGCCGGAGGCGAGGCCGACCAGGGCGAAACCCATGTGGCCGATCGACGAATAGGCCATCAGGCGCTTGATGTTGGTCTGGCCGATCGCGGCGAAGGAGCCGAGCGCCATGGAGGCGATCGACACGAACACCAGGATCTGCTGCCACTGCGAGACGATGCCGGGGAATGCGGTCAGCGTGACGCGGGTGAAGACGGCGAGCGCGGCCACCTTCGGCGCGGACGCGAAGAAGGCGGTGACCGGGGTCGGCGCGCCCTCATACACGTCCGGCGTCCACATATGGAACGGCACGGCCGAGACCTTGAAGCAGAGGCCGACGAGCAGGAAAACCAGGCCGAACAGAAGGCCGACATTCGAGACCGTGGCGGCTGCGGCGATCCCGGTGAAGCTCACCGTGCCGGTGAAGCCATAGACCAGCGAGGCGCCGTAGAGCAGCATGCCCGAGGACAGCGCGCCGAGCACGAAATACTTCAGGCCGGCTTCGGTCGACTTGGCATTGTCGCGGTTCGAGGCCGCCACGACGTAGAGCGCCAGCGACATCAGCTCGAGGCCGAGATAGAGCGAGATCAGGTCGCCGGCCGAGATCAGCACCATCATGCCGAGCGTCGAGAGCAGCACCAGGATCGAATATTCGAAGATGCGGCGCGACGGGTCGGACAGGAATTCGGTCGACAGGACCAGCGTTACCGCCGAACCGATCAGGGCCAGGATCTTCATGAAGCGGGCGAAGTCGTCGACGATGAAGCTGCCGCCGAAGGTCACCTGCCTGACCGCAGGCTGCATGTAGACGAGCGCGCCGACCACGATCAGGAGCACCACCGACAGCGACGTGACCGTCCTGGTCGTCTCCTGCCCGCGATAGGCTCCCAGCATCAGGAGCGCCATCGCGCCGACCGCGAGCACGAGCTCGGGCAGCACCGGCGCCAGTTGATAACCTGCAGTCTCAAAGCTCATGGCGATATCCTGACCTGCCCGATCACTGGAGCAGTGCGGCGGCCTTCATGGCCGTCACGGCGGTGTTGTAGTTGTTGACGAGTTGCTGGACCGAGGCGGCCGACATGTCGAGCACCGGCTTCGGATAGACGCCGAACAGGATCGTCAGCGCGATCATCGGGAACAGCGTCAGGCACTCCCGGAAGGTGAGATCCTTCATGCTCATCAGCGACGGCTTGACCAGGGCCCCGAACACCACCTTGCGGTAGAGCCACAGCGCATAGGCCGCCGACAGGATCACGCCGAAGCTGGCGAAGAACGCGGTCGGGATCGAGACCTTGAAGGTGCCGAGCAGCGTCATGAACTCGCCGACGAAGCCGCTCGTTCCGGGCAGGCCGACATTGGCCATGGTGAAGACCATGAAGGTCATCGCATAGAGCGGCATCCGGTTGACGAGGCCGCCATAGGCCGCGATCTCGCGGGTGTGCAGACGGTCGTAGACGATGCCGACGCAGAGGAACAGCGCGCCGGAGACGATGCCGTGCGAGATCATCTGGAACACGCCGCCGGCGACACCCTGCATGGTGCCGGCGAAGATGCCCATCGTGACGAAGCCCATATGCGCCACCGACGAGTACGCGATCAGCTTCTTCATGTCCTCCTGCATCAGCGCCACCAGCGAGGTGTAGATGATGGCGATGGCCGAGAGCGTAAAGATCAGCGGCGCGAAGTCGTGCGAGGCCAGCGGGAACATCGGCAGCGAGAAGCGCAGGAAGCCGTAGCCGCCCATCTTCAGCAGGATCGCGGCAAGCACCACCGAGCCCGCGGTCGGCGCTTCGACGTGCGCGTCGGGCAGCCAGGTGTGCACCGGCCACATTGGCATCTTCACCGCGAACGAGGCGAAGAAGGCGAGCCACGCCCAGGTCTGCAGGGACCGCGGCACGGCGGTGTGCATCAGGGTCGGGATGTCGGTGGTGCCGCCGTTCCAGTACAGCGCCATGATGGCGAGCAGCATCAGGACCGAGCCGAGCAGCGTGTAGAGGAAGAACTTGAACGAGGCGTAGACCCGGCGCGGGCCGCCCCAGACGCCGATGATCAGGAACATCGGGATCAGGCCGCCCTCGAAGAACAGGTAGAACAGCACGAGATCGAGCGCCGAGAAGGTGCCGATCATCAGCGTTTCCAGGATCAGGAACGCCATCATGTATTCGCGGACGCGGCTCGTGATCGCCTTCCAGCTCGCGATGATGCAGAACGGCATCACGGCGGTGGTGAGGATCACCAGCGGCAGCGAGATGCCGTCGACGCCCATGTGGTAGGTGATGCCGGTGGCGAGCCAGTTCGCCTTCTCGACGAACTGGAAGTCGGGGTTGCTGGGGTCGAAACGCATGACCAGGATCACCGACACCGCGAAGGTGATCAGCGTGGTCCACAGCGCGATCCAGCGCGAATTGCGCCGGGCCGCCTCGTCATCGCCGCGGCTGAGATAGACGATCAGCGCGCCGACCAACGGCAGGAACGTCGTGACCGAAAGTATGGGCCAGGTTGTCATTTACTGGCCTCCAAAGCCGAACATGAACCAGGTGATCAGGCCGGCGGCGCCGATCAGCATGGCGAATGCGTAGTGATAGAGATAGCCGGTCTGGATCTTCACGACGTTGCGGGTGACGTCCAGCACGCGGGCGGAGACGCCGTCGGGGCCGAAGCCGTCGATGATGAAGCCGTCGCCCTTCTTCCAGAGCTGATAACCGATCCACTTCGCCGGACGGACGAAGATGAGGTCGTAAAGCTCGTCGAAGTACCATTTGTTGAGCAGGAACTGGTACAGCATCGGCTGCGTCTTCGCGAGCTCGACCGGCAGATAAGGCCGGCGGATGTAGAACAGGTACGACACCAGGAAGCCCAGCACCATCATCACCGTCGGCAGGAAGGCGATGGTCTGCGGGATGTGGTGCATCTCCTCGATGATGTGGGGGTTCATCTTCACGGATTCGCGGAAGAACTCCTCGACCCCGTGACCAGCGAACAGCTCCTTGAACGGCAGCCCCGCGACGAACGAGCCGACCGCGAGCACGCCGATCGGGATCAGGATCCAGAGCGGGGCCTCATGCGCGGCCTCGTAGTGATGCTCGTCATGCGGCTCGCCGTGGAAGGTCTTGAAGATCAGGCGCCAGGAATAGAACGAGGTCAGGCCGGCGGCGACGACCGTCATCAGGAAGCCGTACACCGCGAACGGATTGTGCGAGGCGTAGGCGGACTCGATGATCGCGTCCTTGGAGAAGTAGCCGGCCGTCAGCGGGAAGCCGGTGAGCGCCAGGGTGCCGACCACCATCACCGCATAGGTGTAGGGGATCTTCTTCCAGAGGCCGCCCATGTTGCGGATGTCCTGCTCGTGGTGCATCGCGTAGATCACCGAGCCGGAGCCCAAGAACAGCAGCGCCTTGAAGAAGGCGTGCGTGAACAGGTGGAACATGCCGACCGAGTAGGCCCCTGCTCCCATCGCCACGAACATGTAGCCGAGCTGCGAACAGGTCGAATAGGCGACGATGCGCTTGATGTCGTTCTGGACGAGGCCGATGGTTGCGGCGAAGAACGCGGTGGTGGCGCCGAAGAACATCACGACGGCCTGGGCATTCGGGGCGAGCTCGAACAGCGGCGACAGGCGCGCCACCATGAACACGCCGGCGGTGACCATGGTCGCGGCATGGATCAGCGCCGAGACCGGGGTCGGGCCTTCCATCGCGTCCGGCAACCAGGTGTGCAGCAGGAACTGCGCCGACTTGCCCATCGCGCCCATGAACAGCAACAGGCAGGTCAGGGTCAGCGCGTCGGCGTGCCAGCCGAGGAAGTTGACGGTCTTGCCGGTGAGGCCGGGCGCCGCGTGGAAGATGGTCTCGAAATCGGTCGAGCCGACCAGCATGAAGATCGCGAAGATGCCGAGCGCGAAACCGAAATCGCCGACGCGGTTGACCACGAAGGCCTTGATCGCGGCCGCGTTCGCCGACGGCTTCTGGTACCAGAAGCCGATCAGCAGGTAGCTCGCCAGGCCCACGCCTTCCCAGCCGAAGAACAGCTGCACGAGGTTGTCCGCCGTCACCAGCATCAGCATGGCGAAGGTGAAGAGGCTGAGATAGCCGAAGAAGCGCGGCCGGTTCGGGTCCTCGTCCATGTAGCCGATGGAATAGAGGTGCACGAGCGAGGACACGGTGGTCACCACCACCAGCATCACGGCGGTGAGCGTGTCGACGCGCAGCGTCCACCAGACCTGGAGGTCGCCGGAGAAGATCCAGGGCAGCAGCTGAATCCTGTAGTCGTGGTGCATGAAGCCGACATCGACCAGCGTCATCCAGGACAACGCCGCCGAGACGAACAGCAGCGCCGTGGTGATCAGCTCGGCGGGGCGCGAGCCCGCCGCGGCAGGCTCGGTCGGGCCGTGATCGTCGTGGGCATGGTCGTCATGGCCATGGTCGTCATGGGCCGCCGAGGCGTGAGCGTCGCCGTGGCCATGCCCGTGGTCGCCGTGATGCTCGACCTCGTCGCCCGAGGGGTTGCGGGCATGCGCGCCGAACAGCGCAATCAGGCCGGCCAGAATGGCGCCCAGCAGAGGCAGGAAAACGATTGCCTGAACCATTTGAGAGCTCAGCCCTTCATCAGATTGACGTCCTCAACCGCGATCGAGCCGCGGTTGCGGAAATAGACCACCAGGATGGCGAGACCGATCGCAGCTTCAGCAGCCGCAACCGTCAGCACCAGCAACGCGAAGACCTGGCCGACGATGTCGCCGAGGAAGGTCGAGAACGCCACGAGGTTGATGTTGACCGAGAGCAGGATCAGCTCGATCGACATCAGGATGACGATGATGTTCTTGCGGTTCAGGAAGATGCCGAGGATGCCGAGCGTGAACAGGATCGCGCCGACCGCCAGATAATGTCCGAGCCCGATCGTCATTTCACCCACTCCGCCGCATCGGCGTCCGAGAGTCCCTGCCCCGGCGCCACCTTGCGCATCGCCATCGCCATTTCGGGCGTCCGTGCGTTCTGAACGTTGATGTCCTGCCGCTTGACCTTCGCCTTATGGCGCAGGGTCAGCACGATGGCGCCGATCATGGCGACCAGCAGCACCATGCCCGAGAGCTGGAAGTAGTGGATGTACTTCGTATAGAGCACGAGCCCGAGCGCCTCGGTGTTGGAGACGTTGGCCGGGATCGCCGCCGTGATTGTCTTGGAGACGCCGGGATTGATGACCCAGAAGCCGACCGTGAGCAGCAGCTCGAACAGGAAGATGCCGCCGATCACGAGGCCGACCGGCAGGTACTCGATGAAGCCCTCGCGCAGCTCGAGGAAGTCGACGTCGAGCATCATGATCACGAACAGGAACAGCACCGCGACCGCGCCGACATAGACGACGATCAGCATCATGCCGAGGAACTCGGCGCCCATCAGCACGAACAGGCCGGAGGCGTTGACGAAGGCAAGGATCAGGTACAGCACGGAGTGCACGGGATTGCGCGAGACAATCACCATCACCGCCGAGGCGACGCAGACGCCGGCGAAGAGATAGAAGAACAGCGCGGGAAGGATCATCGAGAAACTCCCGTCATTCCGGGGCGCGCGCCAGCGCGAACCCGGAATCCAGAGGTTGTGGCGCGAGATTCCGGGTTCGCGCTTCGCGCGTCCCGGAATGACGAGGAGATGGCGGGAAGGATCATGCCCTCACCTCACCGGTACGGCGCGTCGAGCTCGATCGCTTTCGCGATCTCGCGTTCCCAGCGGTCGCCGTTGGCGAGCAGCTTGGCCTTGTCATAGAACAGTTCCTCGCGGGTCTCGGTCGCGAACTCGAAGTTCGGGCCTTCGACGATGGCATCCACAGGACAGGCCTCCTGGCAGAGGCCGCAATAGATGCACTTCACCATGTCGATGTCGTAGCGCACGGTGCGGCGGGTGCCGTCGTTGCGGCGCGGCCCGGCCTCGATGGTGATGGCCTGCGCCGGGCAGACCGCTTCGCACAGCTTGCAGGCGATGCAGCGCTCCTCGCCGTTCGGATAGCGGCGCAGCGCGTGCTCGCCGCGGAAGCGCGGCGAGATCGGGCCCTTCTCGAACGGATAGTTCAGCGTCGGCTTCGGCTGGAAGAAATAGCGCATGGCGAGGAAGAACGCCGAGACGAACTCCGACAGCAGAAGCGAGCGTGCAGTGGTGTTGACGTTGATACCCATGACGGCCCTCACTTCGGCGCGATGCCGGCGAAATGCAGCACGCCGGCCACCACGATCACCATCACCAGCGACAGCGGCAGGAACACCTTCCAGCCGAGGCGCATCAGTTGATCGTAACGGTAGCGGGGCACGATCGCCTTCGCCATCGCGAACAGGAAGAACATGAAGAACAGTTTCAGCGAGAACCAGATGATCCCCGGCACCCAGTTGAAGGGCGGCAGGTCCACCGGCGGCAGCCAGCCTCCGAGGAACAGGATCGTCGCCAGCGCGCACATCGTGACGATCGCGACATACTCGCCGAGCATGAACAGCAGGTACGGAGTCGAGCCGTATTCGACCATGAAGCCGGCGACGAGCTCGGATTCGGCTTCGACGAGGTCGAAGGGCGGACGGTTGGTTTCCGCCAGCGCCGAGACGTAGAACACGACGAACATCGGGAACAGCGGCCAGACATACCAGTTCAGGATGGTGAGTTGCGGCAACCCGATCAGGCTGGCGAGACCGCGCGCGTGCTGGGCCTCGACCACCGCCGACAGGTTCAGCGTGCCGGCGCAGAGCAGCACCGTGATGATGACGAAGCCGATCGAGACTTCGTACGACACCATCTGCGCCGCCGAGCGCAGCGCGGCCAGGAACGGATACTTCGAGTTCGACGACCAGCCGGCCATGATGATGCCGTAGATCGACAGCGACGAGATCGCGAAGATGAAGAGGACGCCGACATTGATGTCGGCGATCACCCAGCCGAGATTGGTCGGGATCACCGCCCAGGCGGCGAGCGCGAGCACGCAGGACACCAGCGGCGCCAGCAGGAATACGCCCTTGTTGGCGCCGGCCGGAATGATCGGCTCCTTCAGCACGAACTTCAAAAGGTCGGCGAAGGATTGCAGCAGGCCCCACGGGCCGACCACGTTCGGGCCGCGGCGGATCTGCACCGCCGCCCAGATCTTGCGGTCGGCGAGCAGGATGTAGGCGATCGCGACCAGGAGGACGACGAGCACCAGGACGCTCTGCGCGACCATGATGATCAGCGGCCAGAGGAACCCGGTCCAGAATGCGCTTTCGAAGAATTCCATCAGATCACGCTCACTCCGCTGCGGTCAGCATATGCCCGGAGGCGAGGCGCGAGCATTCCGCCATCACGGCGGACGCACGCGCGATTGGATTGGTCAGGTAGAAGTCCTCGACCAGCGGCTTGAACGGCGCCTTCTCGGGCGAGCCGCCCTTCCCCGCCAGCTTCTTGATCTGGTCGGCGGTGCCGGCCTCGATCTGGTCGAGACGGATCAGATGCGGCACGGCCTTGAAGATCGCCTGGCGCAACTGCGCGAGCGAGTCATAGCCGAGCTTCTTGTCCAGCGCTTCTGACAGCGCGCGGATGATCGCCCAGTCCTCGCGGGCTTCGCCCGGCGGGAACGCGGCGCGGCCGGTCATCTGCACGCGGCCCTCGGTGTTGACGTAGATCGCGGACTTCTCGGTGTAGGCGGCCGCCGGCAGGATCACGTCGGCGCGATGCGCACCGCGGTCGCCATGGGTGCCGATATAGACGACGAAGGTGCCGTCCGGCGCCTTGATCTCGTCGGCCCCGAGCAGGAACAGCAAGTCGAGCGTGCCGAACGTCGTCATCTGCGCCGCGTTCAGGCCTCCGCTCGTTGCGGAGAAACCGATATCGAGCGCACCAACGCGCGAGGCGGTCTCGTGCAGCACGCCAAAACCGTTCCAGCCGTCCTTCACGGCCCCGACGTCGAGCGCGAGCTTGGCAGCGGCGGCGAGAATGGCGGCACCATCGTGACGGGCGGCCGCGCCCGCGCCGACCATGATGATCGGGTTCTTGGCGTTCTTCAGCACGTCCATGAAGGAGTGCTTGCCGGCCGCGAGCTCGGCCAGCGTTTCGGTGCCGGCACCGAGATGGTCGAAATCGTAGGTCAGGTCGACCTTGGCACCGATCACCCCGACCTTGAAGCCGCCGGCACGCCAGCGCTTGCGGATGCGGGCGTTGAACACGGCCGCCTCCTTCCGCGGGTTGGCGCCGATGATGAGCAGCGCATCCGCGTGCTCCACGCCCGCGAGCGTCGGGTTGAAGATGTAGGAGCCGCGGCCGAGTGCCGGATCGAACGCATCGCCGCCCTGCACCGCCAGATTGCTGGAGCCGAACCTGGCGAGTAGACCCTTCAGCGCGAACATCTCCTCGATACCGGCGAGGTCGCCGGCGATCGCGCCGATGCGCTTGCCGTCGGTGCGCGCCGCCTTGACGGCGATCGCGGCGAAGGCCTCGGTCCAGCTCGCCGCGCGCAGCTTGCCGGCTTCGCGGATATAGGGACGGTCAAGGCGCTGGGTGCGCAGGCCGTCGACCACGTGACGGGTCTTGTCGGAGATCCACTCCTCGTTCACGGCCTCGTTGATGCGCGGCAGAATACGCATCACCTCACGGCCGCGGGTGTCGACGCGGATCGCCGATCCCAGGCCGTCCATGACGTCGATCGACTGGGTCTTGCCGAGCTCCCACGGACGCGCCGCGAACGCATAGGGCTTCGAGGTCAGCGCGCCGACCGGGCAGATGTCGACGAGGTTGCCCTGCAATTCCGACGTCAGCGCGTGCTCGAGATAGGTCGTGATCTCCATGTCCTCGCCGCGGCCGGTCGCGCCCATCTCGGGGGCGCCGGCGACTTCCGCCGAGAAGCGGACGCAGCGCGTGCACTGGATGCAGCGGTTCATCGAGGTCTTGACCAGCGCGCCGAGATATTTGTCCTCGACCGCACGCTTGTTCTCGGCGAAGCGGCTGGTATCGACACCATAGCCCATCGCCTGGTCCTGGAGGTCGCACTCACCGCCCTGGTCGCAGATCGGGCAGTCCAGCGGATGGTTGATGAGAAGGAATTCCATCACGCCTTCGCGCGCCTTCTTCACCATCGGCGAACGGGTGGAAATCTCCGGCGGCTCGCCCTTGGGGCCCGGACGGCAGTCGCGCACGCCCCAGGCGCAGCTGGCAACCGGCTTCGGGCCGCCCTTCACCTCGACGAGGCACATCCGGCAGTTGCCGGCGATCGACAGCCGCTCGTGATAGCAGAAGCGCGGAATTTCGGCACCGGCCGCTTCGCACGCCTGGAGCAGCGTGTATTCGGCGGGGACATCGATCTCCTTGCCGTCGATGATGAGCTTGGTCATGTCTCTTACTCCGCCGCGACCATGTTCACGGGATCGCGGACGCCGATATCGTCGATGTCGGCCTTGTGCGAATACTGGTCGATGCGCGCTTCGATCTCGTGACGGAAATGCGTGATCAGGCCCTGGATCGGCCATGCCGCCGCGTCGCCGAGCGCACAGATGGTGTGGCCTTCGACCTGCTTCGTCACTTCAAGCAGCATGTCGATCTCGCGCTTGTGGGCGCGCCCCTCGGCCATGCGGGTCAGGACCCGCCACATCCACCCCGTACCCTCGCGGCACGGCGTGCACTGGCCGCAGCTCTCGTGCTTGTAGAAATAGGAGATGCGGGCAATGGCGCGGATCAGATCGGTGGACTTGTCCATCACGATCACGGCCGCGGTGCCGAGGCCCGAGCGCAGCTTGCTCAAGGAATCGAAATCCATCGGCGTGTCGATGATCTGCTCGGCCGGCACCATGCGCACCGACGAGCCGCCGGGGATCACGGCCTTGAGGTTGTCCCAGCCACCGCGAATGCCGCCGCAATGCTTGTCGATCAGCTCGCGGAACGGGATGCCCATGGCCTCTTCGACGTTGCAGGGCCGCTCGACATGGCCGGAAATGCAGAAGAGCTTGGTGCCGACGTTGTTCGGGCGGCCGATGCCGGCGAACCACGCCGCGCCGCGGCGCAGGATATCCGGCGCAACGGCGATCGACTCGACGTTGTTGACGGTGGTCGGGCAGCCGAACAGACCGACGTTCGCCGGGAACGGCGGCTTCAGGCGCGGCTGGCCCTTCTTGCCTTCGAGGCTTTCGAGCAGCGCGGTCTCCTCGCCGCAGATATAGGCGCCGGCGCCGTGGGCGACGTAGATGTCGAACGGCCAGCCGTTGACGTTGTCCTTGCCGACCAGCTTGGCGTCGTACGCCTGGTCGATCGCGGCCTGGAGGTGCTCACGCTCGCGGATGAACTCGCCGCGGACATAGATGTAGCACGTGTGCGCGTTCATCGCGCAGCTCGCGATCAGGCAGCCCTCGATCAGGAGATGCGGATCGTGCCGCATGATCTCGCGATCCTTGCATGTGCCGGGCTCGGACTCGTCGGCGTTGACGACGAGATAGCTCGGCCGGCCGTCGGTCGATTCCTTCGGCATGAAGGACCATTTCAGACCGGTCGGGAAGCCTGCGCCGCCGCGGCCGCGGAGCCCCGAGGCCTTCATCTCGTTGATGATCCAGTCGCGGCCCTTGTCGATGATGTTCTTCGTGCCGTCCCAGGCGCCGCGGCGCCGCGCGCCCTCGAGCCCCCAATCGTGGAGGCCGTAGAGGTTCTTGAAGATGCGGTCCTTGTCCTCGAGCATATCAGTGCTTTCCGATCAACGATTGGACTGCTTGTAGGCAAGTCCGGCGGCGCAGATGCCAAACGTCAGCGCCCAGAGCGAAGCCGATTCCAGCGATGCGTTCAGGGCGAAGCGCTGCAACAGGAAGATGAAGGCGGCCGCCACCACGGCGTGCATCGCGATGAAGCCCCACTTCTTCATGCCACCGCTCCCCTGCGCTATCGACGAAGCGAGATCACGCATCAGGTGGTCTCCTTCAGCGTGGTCGGTCCGGTGATCGGCGCCGAGAACTGGCGGCCGTTCTGCGGACCCGGCTTGGGCGGGTTGCCCGAAGCAAAACCGTCGAGCACCTTGCCGAAGCTTTCCTTGGTCAGGTCCTCGTAAGTATCCTTGCCGATCAGCACCATCGGCGCATTCACGCAGGCGCCGAGGCACTCCACCTCTTCCCAGCTGAAATTGCCGTCCTTGGAGAGATGGAAGGGCTCGTGATGGATGCGGTGCTCGCAGACGTGGATCAGATCCTCGGCGCCGCGCAGGCGGCACGGCGTGGTGCCGCAGACCTGGACATGGGCCTTCTTGCCGACCGGGGCGAGCTGGAACATGGTGTAGAAGGTCGCGACCTCCAGCACGCGGATATAGGGCATGTCGAGCATGTCGGCGATGACGCGGATCGCGGCTTCCGAAACCCAACCCTCGTTCTGCTCCTGCGCGCGCCAGAGGATGGCGATGACCGCGGAGGCCTGGCGGCCGGCGGGATATTTCGCGATCTGCTGCCTGGCGAATGCGAGGTTCTCCTCCGTGAACGCGAAGCTCGCGGGTTGGACTTCCTTCGGTGCTAATCGGCGAACGGACATCTCTAATCTCTCACTGCATACGGCGCGCGGACTTCGCACTCAAGTTCTTGGCATTCATGGCTTCGATCCTGTCCTGCCAGAATGCGCTTGCGGTGCCGAAAACGTTGTAGCCGACGTGGGTCGAGACCTTGATGCGGTCGAGGATCGACAGCTCGGTCACGGTCTCCATCCGGTTGCTGCGCGGATCGAACACGATCAGCTTCAGCGGGGTCTGTTCGAGGATGTAGCGCGACACGGAGTGATTGCGGTCGCTGCCGTGCTCCTCGCACATGACGACGCTGTCGGCCTCGAGCAGCCGGGCGCCGCCCTTGATCGCCTCGATCTCGACGCCCTCGACGTCGAGCTTGATCAGGTATTTGCCGGTGGCCGCGACCTTGCCGTCGTCGATGAGGTTGTCGAGCGCGATCACGGACACTTCTTCACCGCCCGCCGACGGATCGCCGGCGATGCTGAAGGCTTCGTGCTTGGTGCCGGACAGCCGCGCGGTGCCGCGGGCCGCGCCGATGGCGCATTTCATGGTCTCGAAGCGATTGCCGTTGACGCGGGCGTTGTTGGCGAGCTTCGGATAGTTCTGCCCCGATGGCTCGATCGCGATCGCCTTGTGCGAACCAAACGGCTTGCTCGACACCAGCACCGACCAGTAGCCGTAATTGGCGCCGCAATCGAGCAGCGTGTAGTCGACGTCGATGGAATCGGCGAACAGCAGCTCGAGCTCGTCCTCGTAATTGTAGGAGCGGTTGAGCAGCTTGCTCCAATAGCCGTCGCCGTAGGGGAATTCGAACACGGCGTCGGGATTGAGCCTGATCGCGATGTTGCGCTCCGGCAGCGTCCTGCGCAGCAAATTCGCGCAGGCGATATAGCCCATGTGCGAGAAATGCGAGGAGATCTTCGATCCCGTCACCAGCGCCAAGGCAGCCGTCCGCTCCCACAGGTTGGCCCCTTCCAGGGCCCCCGAGGCGCGGTCAAACTGGATTGGCGCCTGCTGGCCCATCACCGATCGACCTCTCCGAACACGATGTCGAGCGAGCCGAGGATTGCCGAGACGTCGGCGAGCAGATGGCCGCGGCAGATGTGATCCATCGCCTGGAGATGCGCAAAGCCCGGCGCGCGGATCTTGCACTTATAGGGCTTGTTGGTGCCGTCGGAGACGAGATAGACGCCGAACTCGCCCTTGGGCGCTTCGACCGCGGCGTAGACTTCGCCGGCCGGCACGTGGACGCCTTCGGTGTAGAGCTTGAAGTGGTGGATGAGCGCTTCCATCGAGCGCTTCATCTCGCCACGGCGCGGCGGCGCGACCTTGTTGTCTTCGACGACGACCGGGCCCTTGCCGTCGGGCGCATTCAGTTTCTGGATGCACTGCTTCATGATGCGCACGGACTGGCGCATCTCTTCCATGCGGATCAGGTAGCGGTCGTAGCAATCGCCGTTCTTGCCGATCGGAATGTCGAAATCCATCTCGGCGTAACATTCGTAGGGCTGCGACTTGCGCAGATCCCAGGCCGCGCCGGAGCCGCGCACCATCACGCCGGAAAAACCCCACTCCCAGGCCTCTTTGAGCGGCACCACGCCGATGTCGACGTTGCGCTGCTTGAAGATGCGGTTGGCGGTGAGCAGACGGTCGAGGTCGTCCACGACCTTCAGGAACGGATCGCACCAGGCCTCGATGTCGTCGACCAGCTTCTGCGGCAAGTCCTGGTGCACGCCGCCGACGCGGAAGAAGGCTGCATGCATACGGCTGCCCGAGGCACGCTCGTAGAACACCATCAGCTTCTCGCGCTCCTCGAAGCCCCACAGCGGCGGGGTCAGCGCGCCAACGTCCATCGCCTGCGTGGTGACGTTGAGCAGATGCGAGAGGATGCGGCCGATCTCGCAATAGAGCACGCGGATCAGCTGGCCGCGGCGCGGCACCTCGATGCCGAGCAGCTTTTCGGCCGCGAGGCAGAAGGCGTGCTCCTGGTTCATCGGCGCGACGTAGTCGAGCCGGTCGAAATACGGGATCGCCTGGAGATAGGTCTTCTGCTCGATCAGCTTTTCGGTGCCGCGGTGAAGCAGCCCGATATGCGGATCGACGCGCTCGACCACTTCGCCGTCGAGCTCCAGCACCAGGCGCAACACGCCGTGCGCAGCCGGATGCTGGGGGCCGAAATTGATGGTGAAGTTACGGAGATTCTCGGGTTGCTCGTTCATGATCAGACCTTCGGCCCCGCCTTCTCGTCACCGGGCAGCGGATAGTCCGCCCCTTCCCACGGTGAGAGGAAATCGAACTTGCGGAATTCCTGATTGAGCCGGACTGGCTCGTAGACCACGCGCTTCTCCTGGTCGTCGTAGCGGACCTCGACGAAACCGGTCGTCGGGAAATCCTTGCGCAGCGGATGGCCCTCGAAGCCGTAATCGGTAAGGAGGCGGCGCATGTCGGGATGACCGACGAAGAACACGCCATAGAGGTCGTAGGCCTCGCGTTCGAACCAGTCCGCACCCGGGAATACGTCGATCAGCGACGGCACCTGCGTGGTCTCGTCCGCCTGGGCACGGAGCCGGATCCGCGTGTTCAGCGTCGGCGACAGGAAGTGATAGATCACGTCGAAACGCTTCTCACGATCGGGATAGTCCACTGCCGTGATGTCAGTGATGTTGACGAAACGGCAGCTCGGATCGTCGCGGAGGTACTTGACCACCTCGACGATCTTGACGGCCTCGACATCAACCGTGAGCTGGTTGAAGGCCACCGAATGACCGGTGGCGGCGCCCGGAAGCGCGCTAACGATCGTCTGCCCCAGGGCGTCGAGCTTGGCGTCGTCCATGACGTAAAACCTTAGCGTTCGATGGTGCCGGTGCGCCGGATCTTCTTCTGCAGCAGCAGCACGCCGTAGAGCAGCGCTTCCGCCGTGGGCGGGCAGCCCGGCACGTAGATGTCGATCGGCACGATGCGGTCGCAGCCGCGCACGACCGAGTAGGAATAGTGATAGTAGCCGCCGCCATTGGCGCAGGAGCCCATCGAGATGACGTAGCGCGGCTCGGGCATCTGGTCGTAGACCTTGCGCAGCGCCGGCGCCATCTTGTTGGTCAGGGTTCCCGCGACGATCATCACGTCGGACTGGCGCGGCGAGGCGCGCGGCGCGAAGCCGAAGCGCTCGACATCGTAGCGCGGCATCGACACCTGCATCATCTCGACCGCGCAGCAGGCGAGGCCGAAGGTCATCCACATCAGGGAGCCGGTGCGCGCCCAGGTGATGAGATCGTCGGTCGCTGCCACGAAGAAGCCCTTGTCGGACAGCTCGTGGTTGACCTCGAGGAAGAACGGATCGTTGGCGCCGACCGGCCTGCCGGTCGACGGATCCAGAATGCCCTTCGGGGCCGGCGCAATGACCGGACCGGCGGACGGTGCAGGGGTCAATCCCATTCCAGTGCTCCCTTCTTCCACTCATAGGCGAACCCGACCGTCAGCACGGCGAGGAACACCACCATGGACCAGAAGCCGGTCGCGCCAAGCTTGCCGAACGCCACCGCCCAGGGAAACAGGAACGCCACCTCGAGGTCGAAGATGATGAAGAGGATGGCGACCAGATAGAAGCGGACGTCGAACTTCATGCGGGCGTCGTCGAAGGCGTTGAAACCGCACTCATACGCCGACAGCTTTTCCGGGTCCGGCTGCTGAAACGCCACGATGAAGGGCGCGATCAGCAGCACCAGGCCAATGAGGCCCGCTACCCCTATAAAGACGACGAGTGGTAGATAGTTCTGAAGAATGCCGCTCATTGACGAGCCCTTTTTCCCGCAGCCTCAGGACAGCCACGGATTCGTCCGATTTGGAATTATTCTGAGCCTTAGCGCAGTGCACCAATGGGCGCAAGACACGCTCTTTTCAGGCCCTTTGCCGCTCTCAGAACGGTGAAAATCCCGGAATCACCCCGCGGCTGGTATGGAGCAGATCGCCTGACCCAGCAAGGGCAGTCACGGCTTCGCAGGTCAGCAGTTCTGAGATTGCGGCGCAGGGCCCAAGGCAGCTATCGGCTGCGCCTTGACCGAGCAAAATGTACGGTTTTTCCCGGTGCGGCGGAGCGTCCAACCCCGGCAACGACCGGCGCAGGCACCCTCCGCCGCCTCTTGACATAATTTGCCGAGGGTCGTTTTGCCAGGGGTCCCTAGAGCAGTGCAGCCAAGGAGTCATTGAGGGCGCCACCGCGATCAGGACAGGTGCAGCAAAGCACACCTATCCACAGCTGCGCACGATCACAGAGCCATGCGCCACGAAGGGGCCGGGGTTCGTCTGGCGAATGCGTCGGCGGTCAGCTGCAAACCGGCCGCGAGCGCGGCGACGGCGACTTGCTGGTTGGTCGCTCGCGCCGCGCTCGGATGAGCTTCGGGCCGGGGGGCATAGCCCATGAGCTCATCGATCTCCTGAGGGAAGATCAGTGGCGGTCCGGTCAGGCGAAGCAGATGATCGTCGCGATCGGCCGCCCCC
The DNA here is from genome assembly GCF_023100985.1 of Bradyrhizobium sp. 191. Lineage (NCBI taxonomy): Bacteria > Pseudomonadati > Pseudomonadota > Alphaproteobacteria > Hyphomicrobiales > Nitrobacteraceae > Bradyrhizobium > Bradyrhizobium sp. 191. The sequence goes on along the minus strand of NZ_CP064692.1, from coordinate 8,221,448 downwards.
AGAGCCGGCCCGCCACGAGGTCCTGCCCTCGCCTGTCCTCACCATTTGTAGGAGACGCTGGCGGTGACGCGCCGGCGGTCGCCGTAGAAGCAGGATGTGGCTGATGCGCAGCTCGCCACATAGATCTTGTCGGTCAGGTTGATCACGTTCAGGGCCGTGCGCCAGTTCTGCCATTCGTAGTGGACCGCGAGATCGCCGAGCACGACCGCGGGAACTTCGAGGGTGTTGGCCTGGTCGGCCCAGGACGAGCCGACATAGCGCACGCCGCCGCCGAAGCCGAAGCCAGTCAGCGGCCCTTCCTTGAAGGTGTAGTCCGCCCAGCCCGACACCAGCATCTCGGGCGTGTTGGTCGGCGTCTTGCCCACCAATGCCGGATTGAGATCCTTGCTGGTGAAGAGATGATAGGCCGTGAAGGCGCCGATGAACTTCAGCTCCTTCGTGGCGTTGGCCACTGCTTCGAGCTCGATGCCGCGCGAGGTCACCTCGCCGGTCTGGTTCTGCAGCGTGGAGATCACCGGATCGGTCGTCGGTATGTTCTGGCGCTTCAGGTCGAACACCGAGGCCGTGAAATAGCCGTCGAACCCCTTCGGCGCGACCTTCACACCGATTTCGGTCTGTTGGCCGCTCTCAGGCTGGAACAACCGGTTCTGCGCATTGAGGCCGATGATCGGATTGTAGCTGGTTGAATAGGAGACGTACGGGGCGATGCCGTTATCGAAATTGTAGATCAACCCGGCACGGCCGCTGAACCGGCTGTCGTTGATACTGGCCAACGTCGCCCCCGTGTCGCGCGCTTCCTGCGTGGTCTCCACCCAGTCATTGCGCCCGCTCAGGACCAGCGTGAAGTTACCGAGCTTCATCTGGTCCTGAAGGTAAGTGCCGGCCTGCTTCTGTGTGATCAGGAAGTTGCGGAACGGAGCGCCCGCGAGCGGAATGTTAATACCGTAGGCGGGATTGAAGACGTTGATCGGGGGAACGGTCCCGAAATTGAAAGCCTGATAGTCGTCGATCTGGTACCCTCTCAGGTCAACTCCAAACAGCATCGTGTGCCTGACTGCACCGGTGTCGAAGCGGTACTCGAGCTGGTTATCAAGATTGGCTTGGTTCGCGGTGTTCTTCGCATACCAGTTATAGCGGCCCATCGTGGCCGTATTGATGTTGTCCCAACCGTTGCCGATATAGCCGCGATAGCTGATATCGACATGCGCGAAGCGGGCGTTCTGACGAAACGTCAGATCGTCGGTGAGATTGCGTTCGAACTGATAGCCGAGCATCTCCTGCTCGCGCGTGAACTTGTCGACGCTGGGATCGCCGACGAAGAAGCTGGTCGGGATCTTGCCGAACGGCGCATTGGTCACCGTGCCCTGGTAAGGCAGGAAGTTGATGCCGCGGGTGTCCTGCTTCGAGGCCGAGGCCAGCACCGTGAACGTCGTGTCGGCATCCGGCTTCCAGGTGAACGACGGTGCGATGAAATAGTTGTTGTCGGGCGTAAAATTTACCTGGGTGGGGCCATTCTGGACTTGGCCGACGAAGCGGTAGAACAGCTTTCCGTCCTGGGGCTGCGTTGCAACCGGTCCACCGACATCGAAGCTGACATAGGCGTTGCCGAAATTGTTGACGCCGGTCTCGATGTAGCGGATCGGCTCGGCCGGCGGCATCTTGCTGATGACGTTGACGATGCCGCTCGGGCTCGATCCGCCATAGAGCACCGCTGACGGACCGCGCAGCACCTCGACGCGCTCCATGTTGGGCGTCTGCAGCTTCCAGCTCGCATAGGACGTGTAGAACAGCTGCATGCCGTCGAGAAACAGTCCGATGTCCTCGGACTTGAAGCCACGTATCAGCCACCAATCATTTCGTGTATCCGTGCCGAAGGTCCCTGCCCGCACGCCGGCGGTGTAGCGCAAGACCTCATCGAGCTTGTTCGGCTTCTGGTCGCGGATCTGCTCGGCGCCGATGACGGACACCGATTGCGGTGTTTCCATAATCGGCGTGTTGGTCTTGGTGCCCGAGGAGCTGCGGTTTGCGACATAGCCGTGCACTGGGCCGCGCGGCGTCTCGACGAAGCCGACGTCACGCTGCGGCTGGGGCCTGTTCCTGTCGGCGGTCTGCACCGACGATGACCGCGGCGCGCGGCGCTGAGGGGTCGCGGCCGCGCGGCGGCGCACTTCCGGCGCGGTGACGGTCACCGCCGGCAGGTTCTGCGCGCCACTCTGCGTGGACGATTGTGCGAGCGATGCCTGCGGCATCAAGACCAAAGCGGATGCGGTCGCCAACACGGCCGACCGCAGCATTCCAACACTATTCAACGCGCCACCCCAAAACTGCATGTTTGATGCAACATGCCGCCTGTCCCAGAACGGCATGCGCTTGCGATGACGATTATGTGAGAGCGCGCGGAATCCCTAATTGAAAGCTTCTTAGAAAAACTCTTAGAAGCGCTCCAACATTTCCCGTTATTGCAGCGAGATCAGCGCGCATTCTCCTCGCTCTCGAACATCCCGGCGGCGATCGCCGTGAGCTCATGGACCTGTCGCAGCAGTGCAGGGAGCTCTGTGCGCTGAGGCCACCGTGATCAGGGAGGTCAGGTTCTCGCCGCAACTTCGGACTTCGGATTTCACGATCAGCCTGCGCGTCAATGGATCTGCGAACGTGGGGCTGATCTGTTCCTGTCCTGGCCGACGGCCTAAACGCCGCTGTTCGTCCGGTCCCCGGACGAAACCGGCCGGGCGGAGAGATGAAACCATTTTGCGGAACCCGCGAAACGATCCGGAAACAGATCGTCCTTAAGACAAAGCCCATAGACGGCGGCAAAGCCCGTCGGGAGGCTCAGATGAACCACTCAATTCACTCCGCTGATCGTGCGACCCACCTGAAAATCGTGGTGGTGGCGCTGGTGGCCGGTATCGTCGTGGCCGGCTTCGGGATCGCAGCCCGCACCCATGCCGATTACGGCCAGACGGCCCAGTCGACGCCTGTGATCAAGGCCGGCAAGCCGGTGGCGGTCACGAGTGCGGGGACGTCGGAGATTCGCTGATACGTGCCTCTTCCGGGCTGACCAATGGCCGCCCCCGGGCGGCCTTTTTGTTTTCCAGGGCAATGCTTAGCCGAGACAGACAGGTAGAGCGCAACGTCCTTGACTTCACCATGTCCCCCCTTTAAGTCCCCCCTCGTTCCGCGCGCGTCGAGCGAACCACGCGGGAGTAGCTCAGTTGGTTAGAGCGCCGGCCTGTCACGCCGGAGGTCGCGGGTTCGAGCCCCGTCTCTCGCGCCATTTTGGCAATCCCTTCATAGCCTTAGCCCGAATTTCTCCACGCCTGTCGCATCTGCCGGCGTCCGGCGGGAACTCTCGGCATAGTCAGTCCACGTCCGAATCGTCTACGCCTTCCGAGACTTGGAGGGATCCCCCACGCGTTTCCGGCTTTTCCGGGGCTTCCTGTGGAATCGAGGAGGCCTGTCATGGCTAAGAAGGATTTGGCTAAGAAGGATTCGGCGAAGAAGGCAGCCGCTGCCGCGACCATCACGCTCAAGCACCTCGCTGCCGACATCGCGGAGCGCCAGGACCTCTCAAAAAAGCACGCCGAAGCTGTCCTGACCGATATGGTCGAGCTGATCACCAAGTACCTCAAGAAGGGCGACCGTGTCCGTATCGTGGGCCTTGGCATCCTCCAGGTCCGCAAGCGCGCCGCCCGCACCGGCCGCAATCCCGCCACCGGCGAAGCGATCCACATCAAGGCCAGTCGGAAGGTCGCGTTCCGCCCGGTGAAGGAACTGAAAGAGGCGATCTAGCGCTTACGATTCATTAGGCCTGATCGGAGCTCGTTCGGCCGCATCGCGGCCGGCTTTTCTGGTATACCGCCTGCTTCCCTCAATCTCGGCGGTTCGACCAGAAATGTCCTCTCTCACCTTTTCGCACACCGTGACCGAGCGCTTCCTGCGCTATGTCACGATCGACACCCAGTCCGATCCGGAATCCCCCAGCTCCCCCTCGACCGAGAAGCAGAAGGATCTCGGCCGCGTGCTCGCCGCCGAGCTGAAGGCCATGGGCGTCGAGGACGCGCATCTCGACGATTACGGCTATGTCTACGGCACCATCCCGGCCAACACCGACAAGAAGGTGCCGACGATCTGCTTCTGCTCGCACATGGACACATCTCCCGACGTCACCGGCAAGGACGTCAAGCCGCAAATGGTGAAGAACTATCGCGGCGGCGACATCGTGCTGCCCGGCGACACCAGCCAGGTGATCCGCCTTGCCGAGCACCCGGCGCTGAAGAACCAGATCGGCAACGACATCATCACCACCGACGGCACCACGCTGCTCGGGGCCGACAACAAGGCCGGCGTCGCCGAGATCATGGATGCCGCACATTTCTTCCTCAACAACCCCGATGTGAAGCACGGCACCATCAAGATCCTGTTCACGCCGGACGAGGAGATCGGCCGCGGCGTCGACAATGTCGACATGAAGAAACTGGGCGCCGATTTCGGCTACACCATGGACGGCGAGAGCGCCGGCTGCGTCGAGGACGAGACCTTCTCGGCCGACGGCGCCACCATCACCATCAACGGCGTCAGCGCCCATCCCGGCTACGCCAAGGGCAAGATGGAGCACGCGATCAAGATCGCCGCCGCCATCGTCGAGCGGCTGCCGAAGGAAGGCTGCTCGCCGGAGACGACCTCAGGCAAGCAGGGTTTTCTGCATCCGATCGGCATCGAGGGCGCGTTGGAACAGGCGACGCTCTCCTTCATCGTCCGCGACTTCACCGAGGAAGGACTGAAGGAGAAGGAGGTTCTGCTCGAGGGCATCGTCAAGGACGTGATGAAGGACTATCCGCGCTCGACCTACACATTCGAGGTCAAGGAGCAGTACCGCAACATGAAGCAGGTGATCGATCGTCACCCGCACGTTGTCGAGTACGCCGTCGAAGCCATCCGACGCGCCGGCCTGCGTCCGATGCGCACCGCCATCCGCGGCGGCACCGACGGCTCCCGCCTGTCCTTCATGGGCCTGCCCTGCCCCAACATCTTCGCTGGCGAGCACGCATTTCATTCGCGGCTCGAATGGGTCAGCCGGCAGGACATGGAAAAGGCGGTGCAGACCATCGTCCACCTCGCCATGATCTGGGAGGAACGGGCCTAGCGCCCCTCACCATCGTAAATATTGAAACGGCCGGGCTCATGCCCGGCCATTTGCTTCGAGACTACGGCACCGGCATCGCGCGCGGAGTGCGGTGGAAGCGATTTGAACTCGCCATCCAGTTCGGCAGCGGTGCGCCGTCGCGGTGCCGCCCACCGGCGGCCGCCGCCGCCCAGGCCACCACCGCTCCGATCAGGGTCGCGGCTGCGACCGAGAACGCGACGATGATCGAGTTGCGCCGCGCCCGGTTGATGGCCGTCCTGGACTCCGCGATCAGCGCATCGACCCGTTTTTCGGAATCGGGCGCCGCAAGACCCGTGAGCGCGGCCACCTGCTGCACGAGATAGGCCCTGTCGTCGCTGGTGACGCCGCTGTGGCTGGACGACGTCATCAGGATGCGTCCCGCTTCGGCGCGCGGTTCGCGAAGGTCCGTGTTAGGCGGACGCCGCGGCGCACGGAACAGCTTGTCGAGCTCATAGCTCAACAGAGGTTCGGCCACGGACGTGTTGCCGGCCGAGCTGCGCAACGGCGAACGGTCAACCGCAGATGCGCCGAGCAGCGCGAGCAGAGCGGCTCCGAGCAGCACGGCGAGCGCCCAGGACGTCAGCCCATGCAGCCCGTCCCGCCGCTCGCCGTCGTCCTCGATGGTCGCCAGCGCGGGTGCCGGCCGCGTTGTTCGTCCAGCGATGTAGCCGCCGAAACCGAAGCTGATGACCGCCTGGATGATCAGATACAGCCCGGAGAGCAGCGCAAGCGCAGCCGAGGCATCGCGCCAGGTCGGCGAGGCCGAACTGACACCAAGGCCGATCGCAACACCAAAGCCCAGCAGAATGAACGACATTGCGCCCGCCGCAAGCGCGCCTGCGAACACCGAGCTCCACTGGATGGTTCGAGGAGTCTCGCCCTCGATGCCGCCTTCCATGATCTCTTCGCGCATCAGCGTTTCGATCGTCATCGCGGCGCTCTTAGCGCAGGCCGAAGAACGACAGGATCGCCATGATGACGACGATCAAGCCGATCAAATAAATCAGTCCGTCCATTGTTGATCCTCCTCGGTTTCTTCCGGTCCGCTAATCGCGAGGTGTGAGGAACGTTCCTAATTGGACGGAGCGGCGGGAACGAACTGCGGAATGGATGGTTATCGGCTCAAGTCCCAAGGATAGAGATTGTGAGCACACAAGGCCTCAGCCGGTTCGTTCGGGCTGGGGCCTTTTCGCGTTGCAACCAGCTGCCCGTGCCTGTCCTATGCATGCGCCGCGGCAATTGTTCCAGTGACGTAACAATGTTGCGGGTCGACACTGTTCCCGCGCTTATGCTAGGCCGGGCTCAGACCGCAACCAGAGAGACGTCGTGCTCGCAAACCGCCAGCCCTCAGGATCCTGCCGCCCGCGCAACTGGCGCGGGCTGCTGTCCGTGCTGATCGCGGCCGTCTATCTGCTCGCGAGCGCGCTGCACGGCTCGCATGACATCGACGTCACCACGCCCGGCGGCGGCTCCGAGATCGTGGCGGCCCTTGATGGCCCCGCAGGCCATGGCGACCACAAGTTCATCGGCAGCCACCATTGTCATGGCTGCTTCTCGCTCACGGTGACACAGCCGGCACCGTCGACCGCATCGGTCGCGCTTGTTTCGGCACCGAGCCCGCAACATGCACCCCGGCTCGCCGGAATTGTCCCCGACACCGACTCGCCGCCTCCCAAACATATTGCCTGAACGGATTGGTCGGGCGCCCCGCGCCCATTGGGTTCATCCTTTACAGGTCGGCTTGATGTTGTTCAGAGGAATGGCCGCGCGCCTGGCGTGCGCGGCGGCGTGTCTGATTGCCGGACTCGCGATTGCGCCGTCTCACGCCCAGACTTTGACGATGCGGAGCGCGTTGTCGCGCGCGCTGGCCGCAAGCCCGCGGTTGACGGCGGCCGAGCGCGACGTCGGCATCGCCACGGGCCAGCGCATCCAGGCAGGCGCCCTCTTCAACCCGGAACTGTCCTACGAACAGGACGATTCCTTCGGCTCCGGCAAATATCGCGGGACGCGATCGGCCGAGACCACGCTGCAGATCAGCCAGGCCTTCGAGCTGTTCGGCAAGCGCGATGCGCGGATTGCCGCAGGCGTCGCCGGCGTCGAAGTGGCCGCGATCCAGCGCAAGGCCGTCAGGCTGGAGCTGCTGTCGGAGACCGCGATCGCCTTCCTCAGCGTGCTCGGCGCGCAGCGGCGCATTCAGATCCTCGACGAGCAGGTTGCCGCCATCGACCGCCTGACGCCGCTGCTGCGCCGCCGCGTCGAGGCCGGCGCCTCCTCGCCCGCCGAGACCGGCCGTGCCGAGGTCGCCTCCGCGTTGGTGAAAGCCGACCGCGAGCGCCTCAAGGCGACGCTGGCCAGCGCCCGGCGCGAGCTTGCGGTGCTGATGGGCGATCCAGCCGCGAAATTCGGCGAAGTGTCCGGCAGGCTCGATACCACGGGACGGCCGCCCACCTTCCAGGCGGTGGTTGCCGCCATCGATGCCAATCCGCAACTGGTGCGCTGGACCGCCGTTTACGCGCAGCGCAATGCCGAGCTGCTGCTGGCGCGGCTCAAACCCTATCCCGACGTGCGGATCGCCGCCGGCTGGCGCCACTTCAACGAAACGGGCGACGATGCGGCGCGCCTGACCGTCTCCGTGCCGATCCCCGTGTTCGACCAGAACCAGGGCAACATCCTCTCGGCGCAGGAAAGCCTTGCCAAGACCAGGGCCGAGCGCGAGGCCAACCGCAACACGCTGATCGTGATTGCCGGCCGCGCCTATGACTCGGTCCAGGGGTCGCTGCGCGAGCTCGCCGTGCTGCGTGAGACCGCGATCCCCAAGGCCGTCGAGGCGTCCGAGGCGATCTCGCAGGGCTACGGCCAGGGCCGCTTCACCCTGCTCGAGGTACTCGACGCCCAGGCCAGCGTCACCCAGGCGCGGCTGCGCGAGCAGGAGGCGCTGCAGAATTTCCATGCCGGCGTTGCGATCATCGAGGGCCTCGTCGGCAATCCCTTCACGCTGGCGCGGGAGAGCGCACGATGAGGACGTCCTCTACCATCGTCGTTGCCATCGTTGCCGCCGCGCTGGGTGCTTACGGCTATTCCCTGCTCGCCCCGGACAAGCTCGCACACACCGAGCATGCCGAGCATTCCGAAAAGAAGCCGAACGACCATGTCGAGCAGGACGAGCACGGCGCCGACCGCATCCGGATCTCCGACGTCAAGCTCGCGGCCGCGGGCGTCACGCTGGCCGAAGCCGCGGGCGCCACGCTGACCGACACGCTCGCCTTCAACGGCATCCTGCGCGCCAACCAGGAAGCCGTGGTGCAGGTGACGCCGCGCTTTCCGGGCGTCGTCAAATCCATCCTGAAGCGCATCGGCGACAAGGTCGCCAGGGACGATCTGCTCGCGGCGATCGAGAGCAACCAGAGTCTCACCGTCTACGAGCTCAAGGCGCCGATCGCCGGCACCGTCATCGAGCGGCAGATCTCGCTCGGCGAATACGCCTCCGAGCAGAAGCCGGCCTTCGTCGTCGCCGACCTCTCCACCATCTGGGTCGATCTGTCGATCTATCGGCAGGACTTGAGGCGCGTCCGCATCAACGACGAGGTGCTGATCGATCCCGACGACGGCCGCGGCGAGATCAAGGGCACGATCTCCTACATGGCCCCGATCGGCAGCAGCGAGACCCAGACCGCGCTGGCGCGCGTGGTGCTGGCAAATCCGGACGGACGACTGCGTCCCGGTCTGTTCGTCGCGGCGCGGCTGATCCTCGCGGCGCGCAACGTCGCGGTCGCCGTGCGCCGTAGCGCGATCCAGACGCTGGAGAACAGGACCATCGTGTTCGTGCGCGAGGACGGCGACAAGATCGAGGCGCGTCCGGTCGAAACAGGGGATTCCGATCCGAGGTTCGTCGAGATCAAGGCTGGGCTCGCGGCCGGCGAGCACTATGTCGCGGAGAACAGCTTCGTCGTGAAGGCGGAGATGGGCAAGGGAGAGGCCGAGCATGATTGAGCGTCTCATCGCCGCCTCGCTGCATCAGCGCTGGCTGGTCCTCCTGCTCGCGCTCGGCGCCGTCGCCTTCGGCGCCTGGAATTTCCAGCGCCTGCCGATCGACGCCGTCCCCGACATCACCAACGTCCAGGTCCAGATCAACACCCGCGCGCCCGGCTACTCGCCGCTCGAGACCGAGCAGCGCATCACCTTCCCGGTCGAGACCGCCATGAGCGGGCTGCCGAAGCTCGACTACACCCGCTCGCTGTCGCGCTACGGCCTCAGCCAGGTGACGATCGTCTTCAAGGACGGCACCGACATCTATTTCGCCCGCCAGCTCGTGGGCGAACGTATCCAGCAGGTGAAGGACCAGCTCCCGGCGGGCGTCGAGGTCGCGATGGGGCCGGTCTCGACCGGGCTGGGCGAAATCTTCATGTACACCGTCGAGGCCAAGGTGGGCGTAAAGACCCAGGGCGGCCACGACTATTCGCTGACCGATTTGCGCACTGTGCAGGACTGGATCATCCGGCCGCAGCTCCGCAACGTGCCGGGCGTGGTCGAGGTCAACACCATCGGCGGCTTCGAGCGGCAATTCCACGTGCTGCCGGACCCCGGCAAGCTGATGGCCTACCGGCTCGGCTTTCGCGACGTCATGACGGCGCTGGCCGCCAATAACGCCAATGTCGGTGCCGGCTATATCGAGCGCAATGGCGAGCAATATCTGGTGCGCTCGCCGGGGCAGGTCGGCAACATCGCCGAAATCCAGGACATCGTGATCGGCTCGCGCGGCGGCAATCCCGTCAGGATCAGGGACGTCGCGACCGTCATCGAAGGCCGCGATCTGCGCACGGGCGCGGCGACGCGAGACGGCGAGGAAACCGTGCTCGGCACCGCCATGCTGCTGATCGGCGAGAACAGCCGCAGCGTCGCCCGCCGGGTCGCAGCCCGCATCGAGGACATCGCCAAATCGCTGCCCGAAGGCGTCGTGACGCGGACTGTCTACGATCGCACCGATCTCGTCGAGGCCACCATCCGCACGGTCAGGAACAATCTGCTGGAAGGCGCGGCGCTGGTGGTGGCCGTGCTGTTCCTGATCCTCGGAAACATCCGCGCCGCACTGGTCACCGCCTGTGTCATTCCGCTCTCGATGGCGATGACGATCACCGGCATGGTCGAGACCAAGGTCAGCGCGAACCTGATGAGCCTGGGTGCGATCGACTTCGGCATCATCGTCGACGGCGCCGTCATCATCGTCGAGAATTGCCTGCGCATGCTGGCCGAGGCCCAGCGCGAGAAGGGTCGCCTGCTCACGCTCCCGGAGCGGCTGCGGGCGATCCAGCGCGGGTCGAGCGAGGTCATCAAGCCGAGCCTGTTCGGAACACTGATCATCGCCGTGGTCTACCTGCCCGTGCTGACGCTGACCGGCGTCGAAGGCAAGATGTTCACGCCGATGGCGCTGACCGTGCTGATGGCGCTGGGCGCCGCCGTGCTGTTCTCCATCACCTTCGTGCCGGCGGCCGTTGCAATCTTCGTCACCGGCAAGGTGTCCGAGCACGAAAACCTGTTCATGCGGGTCGCCAAGCGCGCTTATCTCCCCCTGCTCCGTTTTGCCATCGACAATCGCGCCGCGGTCGCCATCATGGCCGTGGTCATCGTGGTTGCGAGCGGCATCGCCGCCGCGCGCATGGGTGGCGAGTTCATCCCGAGCCTCGACGAAGGCGACGTCGCGCTGGCCTCGATCCGGATTCCCGGCACCAGCCTCACCCAGTCGCTGGACCTGCAGAAGGCCTTGGAGAAGCGCATCAAGCAGATCCCGGAGGTGAAGGAGTTCTTCACCCGCATCGGCACCGCGGAGATCGCGACCGACCCGATGTCGCCGGCGCAAACCGACGGCTACATCATGCTCAAGCCGCGCGCCGAATGGCCCGACCCGGACAAGCCGAAAGCCGACGTGATCGAGGCGATCGATCATGCTGCTGACGAGATTCCGGGTAGCGCCTACGAGATCTCCCAGCCGATCCAGTTCCGTGTCAACGAGCTGATTTCCGGCGTGCGCAGCGATGTCGGCATCAAGGTCTTCGGTGATGACCTCGACATCCTGCAAGGCGCCGCAAGACAGGTGGAGGCCGCGATCCGGGGAATCCGCGGCGCCAGCGACATCAAGATCGAGCAGGTCGCTGGCCTGCCGATCCTCACCGTGCGGCTCGATCGCCAGGCACTCGCCCGCTACGGCCTCAGCGTCGCCGAGGTGCAGGGCATCGTCGAGATCGCGGTCGGGGGCAAGTCGGCCGGCAAGCTGTTCGAGGGCGACCGCCGCTTCGACATCGTCGTGCGCCTGCCCGAGCATCTGCGCGGCAATCTCGAGGCGATCCGAGCCATCCCGATCCCATTGCCGCCCGGTGAGGAGGCCACGGCCAACACGCCGCTTCGAACAGCATTGTCCGCCTCTTCCCTCACCCAGATGCGCTATGTGCCGCTGTCGTCGGTCGCAACCGTCGATGCGACGCCCGGGCCCAACCAGATCAGCCGCGAAAACGGCAAGCGGCGCATCGTCGTCACCGCCAATGTCCGCGCCCGCGACCTCGGCTCCTTCGTGGCCGAGGCCGAGGCGGCCGTGGCCGAGAAGGTCAAGCTGCCGCCGGGCTACTTCATCGGCTGGGGCGGACAGTTCGAGCAGCTGGTCTCCGCGACCAAGCGGCTCACCATCGTCGTGCCGGTGGCGTTGCTGCTGGTGTTTCTGCTGCTGTTCATGGGCATGGGATCGGCGGCGGATGCGGCGCTGGTGTTTTCAGGGGTGCCGCTGGCGCTGACCGGCGGCGTCGCGGCGCTGCTGCTGCGCGACATTCCCTTGTCCATCAGCGCGGGCGTCGGCTTCATCGCGCTGTCGGGCGTCGCCGTGCTCAACGGGCTCGTGATCATCGCCTTCATCGAGCGTCTGCGCAGCGAGGGACGATCCGTTGCGGAGGCCGTTCGCGAAGGCGCACTGACGCGGCTGCGGCCTGTGCTGATGACGGCCCTCGTCGCCTCCCTCGGCTTCGTGCCGATGGCGCTCGCCACCGGTGCCGGCGCAGAGGTGCAGCGGCCACTCGCGACCGTGGTGATCGGCGGCATCATCTCCTCCACCATGCTCACCCTCTTGGTGCTGCCCGCGCTCTATGTGTTGTTCCGTCGTGACGTAGCGCGGGAAGCGCCTACAATGGGGCCCGACATGGCAGCTTCCGGGGAGCGCTAGAGGTGGGAAGCCACGACCATCACGGCCATCACCACCATGACCATGCCGGCCACGCCCAAGATCATGATCATGGCCTTGGCCTTGGCCATGCGCATGTCCACGCGCCCGCCAGCTTCGGCAAGGCGTTCGCGATCGGCATTTCGCTCAACATCGCGCTGGTCGTGGCCGAGGCGGTCTACGGCTATCTCGGCAACTCCACCGCCCTGCTCGCGGACGCCGGTCACAATCTGTCCGACGTGCTCGGCCTGGTGGTGGCCTGGGGCGCCTCGATCGCAGCGCGCCGCGCCCCGAGCGGCCGCTTCACCTACGGCCTGCGCGCCTCCACCATCCTCGCGGCCCTTGCGAACGCGGTGTTCCTGCTGGTCGCGACCGGCGCGATCGGCTGGGAGGCGATCCTGCGCCTGCAGCAGCCGGAGCCCGTCGCAGGCGTTACGGTGATGGTGGTCGCCGGCATCGGCATCCTCATCAACGGGTTTACCGCCATGCTGTTCGCGAGCGGACGCAAGGACGACATCAACATCGAAGGCGCGTACCTGCACATGGCGGCCGACGCCGCGGTGTCGCTCGGCGTCGTGGTCTCGGCGGCGCTGATCATCTGGACGGGCTGGCTCTGGCTCGATCCCGTCACCAGCCTCGTCATCTGCGCCACCATCCTCTGGAGCACGACGAGCCTCTTGCGCGGCTCCATCGACATGTCGATGGCGGCCGCGCCCAAAGGCACCGACCTCGCCGCGATCAGGGCCTTCCTGCTGGCGCGGCCCGGCGTGTCAGGGATCCACGACCTCCACGTCTGGCCGATCTCCACCACCGAGACCGCGCTGACCTGCCACCTCGTCATGCCAACAGGCGCGGACGACGCATTCCTGATGCAGACGGCGCAACTGCTCAAGACATCCTTCCGCATCGGCCACACCACACTCCAGGTGGAAACGCATCCCGACAACGGCTGCGCGCTGGCGCCGGATGACGTGGTGTGAGGGGCACACAACGGCACGCCTTAATCTCTGCTGTCGTCCCGGACAAGCGCGCCTAAAGCGCGCGCTGATCCAGGACCCATAACCACAGGGAATGGTTTGGCGAAGACTCGGAGTTACCAGCTTCGCGCCAAAGTTCTCCCTGTGGTATGGTTCCCCGCGTTCGCGGGGACGACACCGAGGGTGTGGCAACGACGTGTGCCACAATGCCCCTTAGTCGTGAACTTACGCCGCCTTCGCCGTCACGATCCAGATCGCACCTTGCAACTCGACGCTCTGCCCGTTCAGGAACGGCGCGAGCGTCTCGCGAATCGAAGCCTTGGCGGCCTCATACGTCTCGGGCGGATGGCCCTGGAGCGCGCGGCTGGCCGGGCCGATCTGCAGCGAGCCGTCGACAGCGGCATCGAGGCCGCCGCCGATCGCGATGTCCATTGCGAGATTGTGCGGCTCCATCGCCACGTCCACGAAGCCTGCGCCTTTCAGAATGCGCATCACGCGCTCCTCCGAGGCGAAGGCGAACGGGCCCGGCTCTTCCGGCCCGACCGGCGGCATTTTCGGCACATGCTTGTAGACCGCCATCAGCGGCGCCATCATCCAGGGATTTTCCTTCGGCTCGCGCCAGCAGACGAAGGCGAGCCGCCCGGATGGCTTCAGCGCGCGGCGAAGATTGGTGAAGGACGCGGTGGGGTCGGCGAAGAACATCACGCCGAAGCGGGAGGCCAATAGATCGAAGCTCGCCGGCTCGAACGGATAGACGGTCGCATCCGCCAGCACGAAATCGAGCGGCAGGCCCTTTGGCGCGAACGCGCGCGCCTGCGACAGCATCGGCTCGGACACGTCGAGGCCGAGCGCAAGGCCATCGGGAGCCACCGCCTTCGCGAACGCAAAGGTCGTCGCACCGGAGCCGCAGCCGACGTCGATCACACGCTCGCCCGGCTTCGGCCTGGCACGGTTGATCAGGAGATCGGCAATGGGCCGGAGCAGCTTCTCCTGCACCCCGTGGCGATCGGCCCAGCGCTGCCCGCTCGGGCCGTTCCAATAGGCGATCTGGTCGGCGTTGAGTTCGTGTCCGCTCGGCTGTTCCATCGGGTCCATGATCCCTAGCATTTGTCGATCCGCCGCTCCCGCCATTGCGGGGGTTCACCCTGCGTCGGGTCCCTGGCCGGATCGTAACGCAGTTTTCTGCAAGGACCACAGCCGCTGCTGCGAGAATTGGCTGCGGTTCCGGCGGGAGTGCTCGCATTGTGGCCGCATAGCTTTCACCGAACGGCCGCATCGGAAGCAGACGACAACCAGATTTCGTGGCTAGCGTTTTCAGGTTGCTCACCTTGGAAAGGCATGACCATGCGCAGCTTCATGGCACCCCTCATTATCGCAACCCTCTCCTTCGGGACGCCGACTCTCGTGCAGGCGCAGGGAACATCGTCGCAACCGGGAGCAGAATCGCCGCCCGCTCAGAGCACCGTCATCCGACAGATCCAGGTTGTCGACATTAAGGACTTGCAGCCAGCGGTGCGCTCGAAGGTCGATGAGATCGTCGCACAGACAAGCGATGACGATATTCAATCGCTCCGGAAGACGATTGACGCTACTCCCCAGGCGGCATCCGCGCTCAAGGCGAAGGGTCTGACCTCGTCGCAGGTCGTTGCGATCAACATTGCCGAAGGCGTCCTGACACTATTCACCAAGACGGCCTGATACGTCCATCAGGAATGACGACGCGCCACTGTGGGGCAGGTGACCGCTCCACGGTGACTGTCGGCATGCCCGGCCGAGGGTTTGCAGGGTGATGTGCCCTTCGAACGAACCAGCCAGCCCCGACCGAATGGAGGCTTTGCGATGATGCCATGCACCAATTGGTCTCCCAGGCATGGCAGCCTGCTTGGCCCCGCCAAGCGAAAAGTGGTGGGCGGTCACGGATTCGAACCGCGGACCCTCTCGGTGTAAACGAGATGCTCTAACCAGCTGAGCTAACCGCCCTTCGCCGCCTCTTTAGCCCTACGTGCCCTTGCTGAGCAAGCCCGACCTCAATCCCCCGGCCTTCCCGGCAGCAGCGGCACGGCGTCGATCCACACCGCCGCCGACTGGCACCAGATCTGCCTGACGGGGCGTAACTTGTCGCGCTGGCGGATCGCGCCCCAGCGGACGCCCCAATCGTCGGCCTGGTCGCCCTCGCCGCTCGTGAACAGCGGGGAACCGCATTCGGCGCAGAAGTGCTGGAAGCGCATCCGGCCGTTGTCGCCGCGCTTGCCGTAGATCTTTGGCGTGCCGGCGGTCAGGCGGACATCGGCCGCGGAACAGATCGCGGTGACCCGGAACGGAGAGCCCGTCAGCGTCTGACAGTCCCGGCAATGGCAGACCGAGACGGCCTCGGGGTCGATCTCGGCTTCAAAGGTGATCTGCCCACAATGGCATTGCCCGTCGATGTGCATTGCCTCCTCCCCTTCCCCCAAACAAAAACGGCGCCCGAAGGCGCCGTTTTATCATCTTTCGCCTGATCTCAGTGAGCGGTCAGGCCGCCGGCGGCCTCGTCGCCATCAGGCTTCACCGTCACCTTGGTGTCCTCTTCCCAGACGATCGGCACCGGCTTTCTCACCAGCGCCTTGGCGATGACGTCGTCGAGGCGCGAGACCGGGATGATCTCCATGCCGCCCTTGATCGCATCGGAAATCTCCGTGAGATCTTTGGCGTTGTCCTCGGGGATCAGCACCGTCTTGATGCCGCCGCGGGCCGCCGCCAGCAGCTTCTCCTTCAGGCCGCCGATCGGCAGCACGCGACCGCGCAGCGTGATCTCGCCGGTCATCGCGACATCGTGGCGGACCGGGATGCCGGTCATGACCGAGATGATCGCGGTGGCCATCGCGACACCCGCGGACGGGCCGTCCTTCGGCGTCGCGCCCTCCGGCACGTGCACGTGGATGTCGCGCCGGTCGAACAGCGGCGGCTCGACGCCATAGTTGATCGCGCGCGAGCGGACGTAGGACGCCGCGGCCGAGATCGACTCCTTCATCACGTCACGCAGATTGCCGGTGACCGTCATCTTGCCCTTGCCGGGCATCATGACGCCTTCGATCGTCAGCAGTTCGCCGCCGACATCGGTCCAGGCAAGGCCGGTGACGATGCCGACCTGCGGCTCACTCTCGATCTCGCCGAAGCGGTACTTCGGCACGCCGAGCAGCTCTTCCAGAGTCTTCTCGGTGACCTTGACCGACTTCTTCTTGGAGATCATCAGCTCCTTCACCGCCTTGCGGGCGAGTGTCGAAAGCTCACGCTCCAGATTGCGCACGCCCGCTTCGCGGGTGTAGCGGCGGATCAGAAGCAGTAGCGCGTCGTCGTCGATCGAGAACTCCTTGGAGTCCAGGCCGTGCTTGGACACCGCGTTCGGGATCAGGTGCTTGCGCGCGATCTCGACCTTCTCGTTCTCGGTGTAGCCCGCGATCCGGATGATCTCCATGCGGTCCATCAGCGGGCCGGGAATATTCAGCGTATTCGCGGTCGTGATGAACATCACGTTGGATAGATCGTAGTCGACCTCGAGATAGTGGTCGTTGAACGTCGCGTTCTGCTCGGGGTCGAGCACCTCGAGCAAGGCCGAGGACGGATCGCCGCGGAAATCGGCGCCCATCTTGTCGATCTCGTCCAGCAGGAACAGCGGATTGGACGACTTCGCCTTGCGCATCGACTGGATGATCTTGCCGGGCATCGAACCGATATAGGTGCGGCGGTGACCGCGGATCTCGGCCTCGTCGCGCACGCCGCCGAGCGAGACGCGCACGAATTCGCGCCCCGTCGCCTTCGCGATCGACTTGCCGAGCGAGGTCTTGCCGACGCCGGGAGGTCCGACGAGGCACAGGATCGGGCCCGTCAGCTTGTTGGCGCGCGACTGCACCGCGAGATACTCGACGATGCGTTCCTTGACCTTCTCGAGCCCATAGTGATCCGAATCCAGGATGGCCTGTGCAGCCTCCAGATCCTTCTTCACCTTGGACTTCTTGTTCCACGGAATCGACAGCAGCCAATCCAGATAGTTGCGCACGACGGTCGCTTCCGCGGACATCGGCGACATCTGGCGCAGCTTCTTCAATTCATGCTGCGCCCGCTCGCGCGCTTCCTTGGAGAGCTTGGTCTTGGAGATCTTCTCTTCGAGATCGGCGAGCTCGTCGCGACCATCGTCGTCGCCGAGTTCCTTCTGGATCGCCTTCATCTGCTCGTTGAGATAATACTCGCGCTGGGTCTTCTCCATTTGTCGTTTGACACGAGAACGAATCCGCTTCTCGACCTGCAGCACCGAGATCTCGCTCTCCATCAGGCCCAGCACCTTCTCCAGGCGCGTGGTGACGGACAGCGTCTCCAGGATGCCCTGGCGGTCGGCGATCTTGACTGCGAGATGCGAGGCAACGGTGTCGGCGAGCTTGGCGAAGTCGGTGATCGCCTGCACGACGCCGACGACCTCGGCCGAGATCTTCTTGTTGAGCTTCACATAGCTCTCGAAATCGGACACGACCGAGCGCGCCAGCGCTTCCGCCTCGACCGACTTCGCATCGGTGTCGGCGAGCGCGACCGCGGTCGCCTCGTAATAGTCGGCGCGATCGGTGTACTTCGCCACACGCGCACGCTCGAGCCCTTCGACCAGCACCTTCACGGTGCCGTCCGGAAGCTTCAAGAGCTGGAGCACGCTGGCAAGCGTCCCGGTCTCGTAGATGGCATCGGGCGCCGGATCATCGTCGGACGCGTTCTTCTGCGTCGCGAGCATGATCAGCGCATCGTTCTTCATCACCTCTTCGAGCGCGCGGATCGACTTCTCGCGGCCGACGAAGAGCGGCACGATCATGTGCGGGAAGACGACGATGTCGCGCAACGGCAGCACGGGATAAGCGTGCGTTTCGCCATGGACGATGGTTGGCCGGGGTTTGGGATTGGTCATGGCCTTTTCCTTTTGCTTTGCCCCCTTGCACGCAGCCCGCTGATCATGCGCAACCGCCACAAGGTGCCGAGGTGATCCGCAGAACCGATCGGTCCTCTACGAGTTGGACCGGCTAGCCGGATGGACTGAGGCGAATCTTGAAGAGAATTTTCGCTCGCCGCCGACATTAGGTGGCTATCGACCCGGGGGGTGTCAAGTCATTGAAAAACGCGCGCCATCAGGCGCTTACGCACGCAAACAAGCGACGCAACACCGGCTGCGGAGATACAGTTCCGCAGCCCATCTTGAGAAGAGGATTGGAGCGCTCCAGCGCCGCCAGATCAGGCGCTGGCGTTCTCGACGGCGCGATCGGATCGATCGGCATAGATGTAGAGCGGACGCGCCGTTCCTTCCACCACTTCGCGGGAAATCACGACTTCTTCCACACCTTCCAAGCCCGGCAGGTCGAACATGGTCTCGAGCAGGATCGCCTCGAGGATCGAGCGCAACCCACGCGCGCCGGTCTTGCGCTCGATCGCCTTGCGGGCGACCGCACCAAGCGCCTCGTCGGCGAAGGTCAGCTCGATGTTCTCCATCTCGAACAGCCGCTGGTATTGTTTCACCAGCGCGTTCTTCGGCTCGGTCAGGATCTTCTTCAGCGAGGTCTCGTCGAGGTCCTCGAGCGTCGCCACGACCGGCAGACGGCCGACGAACTCGGGGATGAGGCCGTACTTCAGGAGATCCTCAGGCTCGACGTGACGGAAGATCTCGCCGGTACGGCGGTCCTCCGGGGCGAGCACCTGGGCGCCGAAGCCGATCGAAGTCGACCGCCCGCGCGCCGAGATGATCTTCTCGAGGCCGGCGAAAGCGCCGCCGCAGATGAAGAGGATGTTGGTGGTATCCACTTGCAGGAACTCCTGCTGCGGATGCTTGCGGCCGCCCTGCGGCGGGACCGAAGCCACCGTGCCTTCCATGATCTTGAGCAGCGCCTGCTGCACGCCCTCACCCGACACATCGCGCGTGATCGAGGGATTGTCGGACTTGCGGCTGATCTTGTCGATTTCGTCGATGTAGACGATGCCGCGCTGGGCGCGCTCGACATTGTAGTCGGCGGCCTGGAGCAGCTTCAGGATGATATTCTCGACGTCCTCGCCGACATAGCCGGCTTCGGTCAATGTCGTCGCATCCGCCATCGTGAACGGCACGTCCAGGATACGGGCGAGCGTCTGCGCGAGCAGCGTCTTGCCCGAGCCGGTCGGACCGATCAGCAGGATGTTCGACTTCGCGAGTTCGACGTCGTTGTGCTTGGTCTGATGGTTGAGGCGCTTGTAGTGGTTGTGCACCGCGACCGACAGGACCTTCTTCGCATGGCTCTGGCCGATCACGTAATCGTCCAGCACCTTGCAGATTTCCTTCGGCGTCGGAATCCCGTCGCGCGACTTGACCAGCGAGGATTTGTTCTCCTCGCGGATGATGTCCATGCAGAGCTCGACGCACTCGTCGCAGATGAAGACCGTGGGACCCGCGATCAGTTTGCGGACTTCGTGCTGGCTCTTGCCGCAGAACGAGCAATACAGCGTGTTCTTGGAGTCGCTCGTGCCGACCTTACTCATTCCTGTCTCCGTCCGCGGTTCGATCCCGTTCCGCTCGATCGCTCCATTCCGACACGATGGCCGGCATGAAGCTTAAGTAGAGCAAATTCCGTACCAAAAAAGACCCTACGCATTACATCCCGTGCGAATCACGGTCACTCGATTCTCCCGCGATCATAGCCGATCAGTCGTAGCCAACCATGCTGTCACCCGACTATCAAGAATTCGCTAATCGGACGCCGCCGGCTACCCGTGACAATACCGTGATTTCCGGTCTTGGCACGGACGAAGTGATCGAAATCACCCCGGCGTTGCTGGATTGCCACGAAAAGAGCACGAAAGCGGAACTTTCTGCGTGTCGCAGCGCGCAAAAGCGCGTTTTGCGACGCGTGCACCCGCACCTAGCGTGGACGCACCCCGACGGGTCCACGGCGATCTGGGGGACCGCCGTGACGAGCCCGTAGTGCTACGGAGCCTTGGCCTGCGCCGGCTCCTCGGCGCGCTTGTCGATGACCTTGTCCACCAGGCCGAACTCCTTGGCGTCGTTCGCGGTCAGGAACTTGTCGCGTTCCAGCGCATCCTCGATCGACTTGTAGGTCTGGCCGGTGTGCTTGACGTAGATCTCGTTGAGCCGCTTCTTCAGGTTCAGGATTTCCTGGGCGTGCAGCATGATGTCGGTGGCCTGGCCCTGGAAGCCGCCGGAGGGCTGGTGGACCATGATGCGTGCATTCGGCAGCGAAAAGCGCATGTCCTTCTCGCCGGCGCAGAGCAGCAGCGAGCCCATCGAAGCAGCCTGCCCGGTGCACAGCGTCGAGACCGGCGGGCGGATGAACTGCATGGTGTCGTAGATCGCAAGGCCCGACGTCACCACGCCGCCCGGCGAATTGATGTACATCGAGATTTCCTTCTTCGGATTTTCCGCCTCAAGGAACAGGAGTTGCGCGACGATCAGCGTCGACATGCCGTCCTCGACCGGGCCGGTCACGAAGATGATGCGCTCCTTCAGGAGGCGCGAGAAAATGTCGTAGGCGCGCTCGCCACGGTTGGTCTGCTCGACCACCATGGGCACGAGGTTCATGTAGGTTTCAACCGGATCGCGCATGAGTCACCTAGTGTTTCGGAGACGGACATCGCCGGGCAGGCTTGCCAAAGTTTGGCTGGATTGCCGGGAGGCGAATGGACGTCCTGTGATGCAGGAACTTGGTAAGAAGTAAAAGGCGTAGCGACAGATATAGCCCATTTCGCTTCTGACAAGTACGCAGCGCATTAAGGCTTAATCCGTAGGGGCAGTTGAAGCTGATTCGCACAAAGAGGCCCAGCCGGCCACCTGGCTAGCTGGGCCTCTTCGTTGATCATCATTAATAGATGGCTGCCTCAAACCCTTCAGGCTGCGGTCTTTTCCGCGTCGTCGTCCTTGTAGAGGTCCTCGCGCGAGACCTTCTTCTCGGTCACGTTGGCGAGTTCGAGGATGAAGTCGACGACCTTGTCCTCGTAGATCGGTGCACGAAGCTGGGCCAGCGCCTGGGCGTTGTTGCGGTAATAGTCCCAGACCTCCTTCTCGCGGCCGGGCATCGAGCGCGCGCGCTCGATCACGGCGCGGCCGACCTCGTCGTCGGTCACGGTGATCTTGTTCTTCTCGCCGATCTCGGAGAGCACGAGGCCAAGCCGCACGCGGCGATCGGCGATCTTGCGGTACTCTTCCTTGGCGGCGTCCTCCGTGGTGTCCTCGTCGGCGAAGGTCTTGCCGGCGGAATCCATCTCGGCCTTGACCGAGTTCCACATCAGATTGAACTCCTCGTCGATCAGCGAGGGCGGCGCCTCGAAGCGATGCGCCTCGTCGAGGCGGTCGAGCAGCGCGCGCTTGACGCGCTGGCGCGTCGCGGTCGCGAACTCGGCGGAAAGGCGCTCGCGCGCGGCTTCCTTGAGCTTGTCCAGCGAGTCCAAGCCGAGCGACTTGGCGAACTCGTCGTCGATCGCGAGGTCCTGCGGCGCCTCGATCAGCGTCGCGGTGGTCTCGAACTCCGCCGGCTGGCCGGCGAGCTTGTCGTTCATGTAGTTCTTCGGGAACGACACTTTCAGCGTGCGGGTCTCGTTCGCGCCGATGCCGATCAGCTGCTCCTCGAAGCCCGGGATGAAGGTGTTGGAACCGATCAGGACCTGGATGCCTTCGCCGGTGCCGCCCTCGAAGACTTCGCCGTTGATGCGGCCCGTGAAGTTGATGGTGACGCGGTCGCCCGAGGCAGCCTTGGCACCCTCGCCCTTGTCGGCAAAGGTGCGGTTGGTATCGGCGATGCGCTTGATCGCTTCGTCGACGTCGGTGTCGGTGACGTCGGCGACGGGCTTCTCGACCTGGAAGGTCTTGAAGTCGGCGAGCGCGATCGCCGGCACGACTTCGATCGCGACCGTGTAGGTCAGGTCGGTCTTGCCGCTCAGCAGCTCCTCGACATCCTTCTGCTCCGTCGGCATGGTGATCTTCGGCTCGGTCGCGAGGCGGAAGCCGCGCTCGGAGAACAGCTGCGTGTTGGTGTCGCGAATGGTCTGGTCGATGGTTTCGGCCATCACGGAGCGGCCATAGACCTTCTTCAGGTGCGCGACCGGCACCTTGCCCGGACGGAAGCCGTTGATGCGGACCTTGTCCTTGAGGTCGACGAGCTTGGCGCCGGCCTTGGCATCGAGATCAGACGCGGGAACGCTGATCTTGAACTCGTGCTTCAAGCCTTCCGAGAGGGTTTCTGTGACCTGCATGGCGTCCAATCTTCTTCTCGTTCGGTCCCGGCACGTCGCGCGTCGGGACGCTGTCATTAATCGATCCGGCGCGAGGCGAACGCCTCACCACCGGTGTTCATCGGACCGGCTCCAGACGGACGATCGTCCGCAGAAGCAGGTCTCGTAATCCGTGCAAACGCGATAAGCGCTTGGTGCGGGCGGAGGGACTCGAACCCCCACAACTTTCGTCACTGGAACCTAAATCCAGCGCGTCTACCAGTTCCGCCACGCCCGCGTGAATTTGCATCAAGACCGGCCGCGATGCCGCGGGCGGCCGGGCTTATAGCATGTGCCTGACTGTTCGCAGCAAAAAAATGGCCGGTTGGAGGCATGCTTGAAGTAGGCACGATGGCTGGACTTATCCAGCGCGTCATGATCCGGATCGCCCCATGAAACCGCGAATTCTCGACCCGACCCGACGTGAGGTTTTGACCGGTCTCGGGGCCTCGGCGGCCGGGTTGATGACCGGCGGCGCAGGGCCGCTTGTGACCGCCCAGCTCGCGCTTCTGGCAAGGCCGGCAACCCTGGCTTCGAAGGCGGGGCAACCAGCTACAGCAATCTGGGAGCTGGCCGCCATAAGCCATCTCGGGACCGTCCGTCTCAAGCGCGGCGACCGATGCGAAGTGGTGTTTCGCAACGACCTGCCTGTGCCACTTGCGCCGGTCTGGTACGGCCTCAATGGCGCGACTGCCGCCGACCCGCTGCGAGGGCGCGCGCCCGCCGCACCGGATACGACCGAAACATCAATTATTTCAACACCAAACGCGGGAACCCTGCTGGCGGACTTCCGCCTCTTCGAGGGCAGCCTGAAGCAGCCCGCGCGCCCGCTCCCGATCATCGTGGCCGAGACCAGCCGGGTTGCCGCCGACCGTGACGAGGTCCTGTTGATCGAGGAATGGCGTCTGCGGCCGGATGGCACCGCGGTCCCGCCGGGCCAGGACCCCAAGGACGCGACACCGCTCTACACGGTCAATGGCAGAACTTCATTCGAACTCTCAGCCTTGGGCGGCCAGCGGCTGCGACTGCGCATTATCAACGGCTCGCAACGCTCTGTTCTCGCAATTAAATTGGAGAATCACGAAGTTAATGTCCTGGCCTTGGACGGCCAGCCGGCCGAGCCGTTTCCGGCCCGCAACGGCGCCCTCGTCCTGGCTCCCGGCGCGCGGGCCGACGCTTTCTTGGATGTCGAGATCTCGGCTCCCTTCATGCTGCACGACGGCAAGTCGGCCCGCCAGATCGGAACCCTTTCGATCTCCGGCGGAATCCGGCGGCGCGCGGCGCTGCCGCCGCTACAGCCGCTGCCTCCGAACGATCTGCCCGACCACCTCGACTTGAAAGGCGCCCTGCGGTTCGATGTCGCGCTCGGCGGAGCCGACGCCGCCTGGGCACGGCCCGCAAATTTCTCCACGGCCTCCGCCCCGGCCTTCCGCGCCAAGGCCGGCCGCACCGTCGTGCTGGCCCTGAAGAACCCCGCCCCCGTCACGACCGTGTTCCATCTGCACGGCCACCCTTTCCGCCTGCTCGACACGCTCGACGATGGCTGGAAGCCCTACTGGCTCGACACGCTCGCGATCGAGCCCGGCCAGACCCAGCGCATCGCATTCGCGGCAACCGCGCCCGGGCGATGGCTGCTCGAATCCGTGGTGACCCATTGGGCCGCACCACGTCTGGTGCGCTGGTATGGGGTGGAGTGAACGCCTACTGGCGCGTCCAGAGGTAGCGGGCGTCGGGCTCTCGCTCCTCATTCCGCGCCCCGTCGGTCTCCTCGGTCAGCATGAACCCGCGCGCCTCGTAGAAGCGTCGCGCGAGCATATTGCGCTGGAAGGTCCAGAGCTCCAGCCGTCCGCTGGCGCCTTTGGCAATGTCGAGGAGTTCGGTGCCGACGCCGCGGCCCTGCGCAACCGGAAGCACGTAGAGCTGTTCGACCCAGCCGTCGCGGAAGGCGATGATCCCGCTCAGGACGTCATCAGCGAACCATCCCCATACTTGGCATATCGAAAAGATGCGTTCGCGATAGAACCAGCGATCCTCCTCCGGCGTGTGCAGCCCGACCAGCCACGGCATCGCCTGGTCGAACGCGATCCGATGAACCTGCGCCGTCGCGCCCATTTCCGTGAGCGCGAGCTGCCTGAGCATCAGTATTCCACCCCCAGCACATCATAGATCCGCCGGTGCACCGCCGGCAGCGTCTCGGTCAGGTCCTCCGCGATCAGGCCCGGCCCGGCTTCGCTCGCCGCCTCGCCATGCATCCAGACGCCGATGCTGGCGGCTTCGAACGCCGGCACGCCCTGCGCCAGCAGCCCTGCGATGATGCCGGACAGCACGTCGCCGGCGCCGGCGGTGGCAAGCCAGGGCGGCGCGTTGGCGGCGATGGTGGCGCGGCCGTCAGGGGCGGCGATGGTGGTGTCCGGGCCTTTCAGGAGCACGACGGCGCCGGAGCGCTCGGCGGCAGCGCGGACGCGCTCGAGCTTGGAGCGGCCGGGATGCTTGTTACTGAGATCGGAGAACAGGCGCGGAAACTCGCCCTCGTGCGGGGTCAGCACCACCGCGTTGTCCTGCGAGGACTTGATCGATTCGAACAGGCGCTCGGGGGTCGCGGCGAAGCTCGTCAGCGCATCCGCATCGAGCACCAGATGCCGCTGCGCGTTGAGAGCGGTGTGAACGAGGTCGCAGGTGCGCTCACCGATGCCCGCGCCGGGACCGATGATGCAGGTATTGTAGCGCTTGTCGCCGAGCAGCTCGCCGAACTCGATCGCGGTATCGACGGGGCGAACCATCACCGCAGTCAGCGCGCCCGCATTGATCGCGAGCGCATCGCGCGGGCTCGCCAGCGTCACGAGGCCCGCGCCGGCGCGCAGTGCTCCGCGCGCAGCAAGCCGCGCAGCGCCTGTCGCTGCCGCATCGCCGGACACCGCCAGCACGTGACCCCGCGCGTATTTGTGGCCATCGATGCGCGGCACCGGAAAGGCGGCGCCCCAGAGGTCCGGATCGTTCTCGAAGGTCTGCGGCGCGATCTCGTCCAGCACCTGCGCATCGATGCCGATGTCGGCGACGCGCACGCGGCCGCAATGCATGCGCCCGGGCAGAAGCAGATGCGCCGGCTTCTTGCGGAAGAAGGTGACGGTCTCGGTGGCGTTCACCGCCGCCCCCATCACGGCCGCGCTGGTGCCGTTGATGCCGCTCGGCAGGTCGACCGCGAGCGCCGGGGCACCGTTGGCGTTGATCGCCTCGATCATTTCGCGGGCCTCGCCGTCGACGGGACGGCTGAGACCGGCACCGAACAGCGCATCGACGATCAGCGCAGGCTTTCCGATTGCCTGGGGGTTGAACGGAAGCACCGGATGCTTCCAGCCGCGCGCCGCGGAGGCCGCATCGCCCTGGAGCTGGTCGCGCTCGCACATCGGGATCACCGAGACCTCCCGCCCCTGGGCGGCGAGCTCGGCGGCCGCGACAAAGCCGTCGCCGCCATTGTTGCCCGGGCCGGCCACGATCAGGATCGGCCCCTCCTCCGCCAGCGCATGGGCGGCCTTGGCGACCGCCTGGCCCGCGCTCAGCATCAGCTTGAAACCGGGCGTACCGGCCGCAATGGCAAGCTGGTCGGCGCGCTGCATTTCGGCGTTGGTCAGAACTTCCATGCCACTTCCTAGTACAATCGCCTCTTCAACAGGCACCTTCCGTGCCGATCCGACGACGAAAACATTGATTTGCACATATATTGCACCATTTGCCTATTTCGTAGTCTTCGGTATTTTGTGCAGATCGGCGCCACCACCCAGGATGCTCGTTAAAAGGCTGATAACGCTCCAATAACCAGGGCATTTGCAACTTGGCATAGACCCTGCTTTCGAGGAAGCCGCTTCGGTTCGTCGTGCTCACTGGCATCTTACAGAGTGTGGCCGACCGTTGTTGCCGGACTGGTCAGGGATCCCGGCATAGAGAGGACAAGATCGTGCGTTGAGAAATGCGCATCCTGACGAAGACGTTGCTATTTGATCGAGAGGCCGGGAGTCGCGCAGTGAAGAAAATCGAAGCCATCATCAAGCCATTCAAGCTCGACGAGGTGAAGGAAGCGCTTCAGGAAGTTGGTCTTCAAGGCATCACCGTCACCGAAGCCAAGGGCTTCGGCCGGCAGAAGGGTCACGCCGAACTTTACCGCGGCGCAGAATACATCGTCGACTTCCTGCCGAAGGTAAAAATCGAGATCGTGATCGGCGACGATCTGGTCGAGCGCGCCATCGACGCGATCCGCCGCGCCGCGCAGACCGGCCGCATCGGCGACGGCAAGATCTTCGTCTCCAACATCGAAGAGGCGATCCGCATCAGGACCGGCGAATCCGGGCTGGACGCTATCTGAGCCGGGTGCTATCCCGCGTTTTGCGACACTCCGACAAGAAATAAGGCTGCTTCGGCGGCCTGATTTCGTTTGTGCAGTCGCGCAAAACTCGCCCAAAGCGAGAACGAGTTTGCTCATCTGGAAACCGATCCGCAGAGCCAAAAGGGGTATGCATGAAGACCGCCAAAGACGTCCTGAAATCGATCAAGGACAACGACGTCAAGTACGTCGACCTGCGCTTCACCGATCCGCGCGGCAAGTGGCAGCACGTCACGTTCGACGTCAGCATGATCGATGAAGACATCTTCGCCGAAGGGACGATGTTCGACGGGTCCTCGATCGCCGGCTGGAAGGCGATCAACGAGTCCGACATGTGCCTGATGCCCGATCCGGTGACCGCGACGATCGATCCGTTCTTCGCCGAGACCACCATGGTCATCACCTGCGACGTGCTCGAGCCGACCACCGGCGAGCCCTACAACCGCGACCCCCGCGGCATCGCCAAGAAGGCCGAGGCGATGGTGAAGTCGATGGGCGTGGGCGACACCGTGTTCGTCGGCCCCGAGGCCGAGTTCTTCGTGTTCGACGACGTGCGCTTCTCGTCCACCCCCTACAACACCGGCTTCCGCCTCGACTCCTCGGAGCTGCCGACCAACTCCGACACCGAATATGAAGGCGGCAATCTCGGCCACCGCGTCCGCACCAAGGGCGGCTATTTCCCGGTTCCGCCGCAGGATTCCGTGCAGGACATGCGCTCGGAGATGCTCGGGGCCATGGCCAAGATGGGCGTCAAGGTCGAGAAGCATCACCACGAGGTCGCTTCCGCCCAGCACGAGCTCGGCATGAAGTTCGACACGCTGACGCTGATGGCCGACCACCTCCAGATCTACAAATACTGCATCCACCAGGTCGCGCACATCTACGGCAAGACCGCAACCTTCATGCCGAAGCCGGTCTACGGCGACAACGGCTCGGGCATGCATGTGCACCAGTCGATCTGGAAGGACGGCAAGCCGGTGTTCGCCGGCAACAAATACGCCGACCTGTCGGAGACCTGCCTCCACTACATCGGCGGCATCATCAAGCACGCCAAGGCGATCAACGCCTTCACCAACCCCTCGACCAACTCCTACAAGCGTCTGGTCCCGGGCTATGAGGCCCCCGTGCTGCTCGCCTATTCCGCGCGCAACCGCTCGGCCTCCTGCCGCATCCCCTACACCGCTTCGCCGAAGGCCAAGCGCGTCGAGGTGCGCTTCCCCGATCCGCTGGCCAATCCCTATCTCGGCTTCGCCGCGATGCTGATGGCCGGCCTCGACGGCATCAAGAACAAGATGGATCCGGGTCCGGCGATGGACAAGGACCTCTACGACCTGCCGAAGGAAGAGCTGAAGCAGATCCCGACGGTATGCGGCAGCTTGCGCGAGGCGCTCGAAAACCTCGACAAGGACCGCGCCTTCCTCAAGGCCGGTGGCGTGTTCGACGACGACTTCATCGACGCCTATATCGAGCTGAAGATGACCGAGGTCGAGCGCTTCGAGATGACGCCTCACCCGATCGAGTTCGACATGTACTATTCGGGCTGATCGGCTCGAACGCTTTCCGACAGGCAAGAGGCGCTCCGAAAGGGGCGCCTTTTCGTTTTGGACGTTGCGGCAAGCCTATCGCTACGGGTTATTTGGCCGCGGCATAAAGTGGTCGAGCAGGCCCGTCGGCAGCGGAAACACGACCGTCGACGACCGCTCGCCGGCGATGTCGTGCAGGGCCGCGAAGTAACGCAGCTGCATCGCCTGGGGCTCCTGCGCGAGGATCCTGCCTGCTTCGACCAGCTTTTCGGCCGCCTGCTGCTCGCCCATCGCGTTGATCACCTTGGCCCGCCGCAGGCGTTCCGCCTCGGCCTGTTTGGCAATCGCGCGAACCATGGTTTCGTTGATATCGACGTCCTTGATCTCGATGCCGGTGACCTTGATGCCCCAGACGTCGGTCTGCTTGTCGAGGATCTCCTGGATGTCGGCGTTCAGCCTGTCCCGCTCGGCAAGCATCTCGTCGAGCTCGTGCTTGCCGAGCACCGAGCGCAGCGTGGTCTGGGCGAGCTGGCTGGTCGCCGCCATGTAGTCGCCGACCTTGATGATTGCCCGCTCGGGATCGACGATGCGGAAGTACAGAACGGCATTGACCTTGACGGACACGTTGTCCCGCGAAATCACGTCCTGCGGCGGCACGACCTGCACCATGACCCGCAGATCAACCTTTACGAGCTGCTGCACGATCGGCACGAGGATGATGAGACCCGGGCCCTTCACGCCGGTAAAGCGGCCGAGCGTAAAGATCACGCCACGCTCATATTCGCGCAGGATTCGAATAGCCTGGGACAGAAACACGACGACGAGCAGCGCAAGCGCCGCATATGTCAGATATTCGAGCATCATGACGTACCTCCCTCGCCTGTTCGGGCGGGTGTGCGGCGTATCAGCAGCGTCAGGTCGATGATGTTGGCGACTTCGACGATCTCTCCGGGCCTGAACGTCTCGGCGCCGCGCGCCTGCCAGCGCTCACCATGGGCGAAGACATGACCTTCGTTCCCGTTCCAGTCGAGAATTTCGGCGGGCAAGCCGCGCATGGCCTGCGCGCCGACCAGCGCAGGAGCTTTGCGGACGCGCCGAAGCGAACCAAGCACGATCAGCGCAAAGCCGCTGAACACTGCCGCAGTGGCGCCGATCACCCACCACGACACTTGGTAGCCAGGCGCCTCGCTCCTGAAAAGCATCATCGCTCCCAGCACGAAGGCGATGATCCCTCCGAAGCCGACCACCACGGTCGGGTTGAAGGCTTCGACGGTGAGAAGCACCAGTCCGACTAACATCAAGGCGAGACCGGCATAATTGATCGGCAGCAAATTGAGTGCGTAGAGGCCGGTCAGCAGGCAGATCGTGCCGACGACTCCCGGCGCGACCGCACCGGGAGATACGAACTCGAAGATCAGGCCGTAAATGCCGACCATCAGGAGAATGAATGCCACGTTCGGATTGGTGATGACTGCCAGGAAGCGGGATATCCATCCCGGCTCGATGGCTTCGACGACAGCATCCTTCGTCGCGAGGCGTTGCGTCCTGCCGCCGGCAACCTCCACCACACGGCCATCGAGCTGCCGCAGCAATTCAGCCTGATCGCGCGCGACGAGATCGATGGCATGTGCCTCCAGCGCGCCGTTGGCAGTGAGTGTTGCAGCCTCACGGACCGCCTTCTCCGCCCAGTCCGCATTGCGGTTACGCAGTTCGGCGAGGCTGCGGATGAAGGCGACGGCATCGTTCGTGGCCTTCGCCGTCATCGCGTCCTTCGGCTCATCCTTCTTGTCCTTGCCATCCTTGTCCGGTGTACCGCTTGGCAGGCCCGGCAGCGGCCCGCCGATCTGGACCGGCGTCGCCGCACCGATATTGGTGCCTGGTGCCATCGCCGCGATGTGGGTCGCATAAAGGATATAGGTCCCGGCACTCGCCGCGTGGGCGCCGGAAGGAGCGACGTAGCCGACAACAGGAACGGGCGACGCGAGCACATCAGCGATGATCTCGCGCATGCTGGAATTGAGACCGCCGGGGGTGTTCATTCTCAGAAGCACGACCTCAGCGCGCCGTTCGCTGGCCTTGGCCAAAGCCTCCCGCACGTAGCTGGCCGACGCAGGGCCAATCGCCCCGTCGATCGTAACAACAACTGCAACACGGCTGCTCTCCTCCGCTGAGCTGGGAAGGAGGCAGCAGATCAAAGCCACGACGGTGATCGCCGCAACGAGGGCCGCCTTCATGGTCTGCACGGCAAGGGCTCCCTTTCAGAACATATGGTATTCTTCTTATGAACCTCAATGCTGCGCGTGGAGATCAACGTTGCGATTGTGCATCGCAACGGGAGTGTCCATGCAGGATTGCCGACGCGCTCGGTCTCAGCGAGCGTACGCTGAGCCGCAAATTCCAGGAGCTCACGCACGAGCCGCCGCATTCCTTCATCATGCGCCGCCATGTCGAGCACGCGCGCACCCTGCTGGAATCGACGCTGCAGCCGATCAAGACCATTGCGCGCGCTGCCGGCTATGAGTATGAGAGCAGCTTCCGCGAGGCGTTCCGCAAGCTGACGCTGATGTCACCGCAAGCCTATCGCGCACGACGGATGGAGCGGGCGGTGTGAGGCTGGTGTCGGTGGCATGACCGATGGACGCAGTCTGGTCGCGACGCTCTCGCTGAGCACAGCCTGAGTGCATCTACGATTCAACACGGTAGAGAAACCCTGCGCCACGGAGTCGCCATCAGCTTTCGTTCCGCATCTGACTCCAGTTCGTTCTCGGAGAACAAATCAGAGCCGAAAAAATCTGAGCGGACCAATTCCTACCGATCAGTTTATTCCGTCGGAAATTTGGGATGCACCTTGGATAGCCAGTCCTCGTAGGGCGGATTAGCCGAAGGCGTAATCCGCCAACTGCGTGCGACGCTCACGCACGTTCGCCAAAGTTACCATCCGCGTTGCTATCTCCCGCCCAATCCGCCGGAAACAGTCCGGCCTCGACATCTCGGTGAAATGACGAATGCGGCCAATCCAACACGCGGGTCACATATCCGTGCTTGACTGGGTTGATGTAGCAATACTCGACATGGCGTGCGTAGTCGGTTTCGTCGCGGATGAGGTGCTCCCAGAACCGGTTCTGCCATACGCCACGCTCCCGTCTTGCGATCTGTACAGCGGTTAAAGGCTCTGTCTTCGGCAGGGACTTCGCGAAGCGCGTTTTGATCGATCTCCACCGCATCGAAAAGTCGGCATCGCCGCCGGGAAGCGTCCAGACCGCATGAAGGTGGTCCGGAAGAACGACAAACGCATCGATAGTGAACGAATAGTCCCGACGCGTCGCTGCAACGGCCGCGCGCAGCGCTGCGATGTGCTCGACGAGCAGCCGCTGCCTACGATCAAGAAGATTGACCGTGAAGAACCAGCAGCCACCTGGAACAAGTGCACGGCGGTAGTTCGGCATTTGCGGCCGCCCCATGAAGTAAAGATGGCGGATTACGCCTTCGGCTAATCCGCCCTACTCAGTCCAAGCCGAGTGTGCAACGTGGCAGAAGCTGGCTTCCCGGCTCTGCGCCGCAACGCTCCCGCGTTGCAGCGCGTCCGGGACACGAGCGCGAGCTACGCCGCCGCCTTCTGCCGCTCGACCAAGGCTTCGCCAAAGGCCTCGAACAGCTTGCGGTTGATCGGGTTGTGCTGCGGATCGTACTCCGCATGCCATTGCACGCCGAGCGCAAAGGCCGGGGCTTCGGCGATGCGGATCGCCTCGATCGTGCCGTCCTCGGCGACGCCCTCG
This sequence comes from Bradyrhizobium sp. 191, assembly GCF_023100985.1. Taxonomy (NCBI): domain Bacteria; kingdom Pseudomonadati; phylum Pseudomonadota; class Alphaproteobacteria; order Hyphomicrobiales; family Nitrobacteraceae; genus Bradyrhizobium; species Bradyrhizobium sp. 191. The sequence goes on along the minus strand of NZ_CP064692.1, from coordinate 8,189,177 downwards.
ATCAGGACGCGCTTGCCGGGTTCGAGAATGCCCTGGCCGTGCAGCGAATTCACCCGGATCTTCTCGCAGCCGAGGATTCTCGCGAACGCCCCGCCCGGCGTCAGGTCGACGTCATGGCGATCGGCGAACACCACCGTCGGATCGGGATGGATCTCGCCGTTCTCGAGCCGGGGCATGCGATGGTTCATGCGACCCGGGATCTCGCGGATCTCGGGATGCAGCGAGCCGCCGAAGGCGACGTTCATCTCCTGGAGACCGCGGCAGATGCCGAACAGGGGGATGCCGCGGGAGACGCAGGCGACGGAGAGCGCCAGCGCCACCTCGTCGCGGTGGATGTCGTAGGGCTCGTGCTTCTCGCAAGGATCGACGTTGAAACGGGTCGGGTGCACGTTCGCGCGGGCGCCGGTGAGAATGATGCCGTCCACGGTATCGAGCAGCGCCGCGATATCCGTGATGTCGGGCGAGCCCGCGAACATCACCGGCAAGCCGCCGGAGACCTCAGCCACGGCGCGCAGGTTTCGCTCGCCGACCATCTGGACCTGAAATCGATTTTCGACGCGATGGGAATTCCCGATCACGCCGACGACCGGCTTTCTCATCTGTCGTTCCGCGCCTCCAGGTAAGAAGATTCCGTCAACATGCCCCTCCGATGGAACAAATTCAACAGAAGGGATCGCGGGACGGCAATGCTATTTTCGCGCAAATACCCGGACTGGAGCGCCGTGGCAGGCCGGGCGGCGGCGAGTCCGATCGCTCGGAGGGGACTTACAGCCCCGCGTTGGCGACCAGCGCGCCGATCCGGCCCGTGTCCCGCTTGATCCGCGCCAGGATTTCGCGAAAGAGTGCGCAAGCGCCGCCGCCCTCGAAAAGGATCCAATGTGACGATTCCCAGAGATGAACGCCTCCGGACCCGCACCGACCTGGCTCGGGATCAGGCCTGGGCGATTTCGATCGGAGGCATCGGCGTCGTGCTGTTCACCGCACTGCTCGCCTTCACATGGTATTTTGCAGCCACCCTGCTGCTGATCTTCACGGGCATGCTGCTCGGACTCGGCCTCAACGCGCTGGTCCATGCGCTCGGCCGCCGGGTTCACCTGCCTCATACGGTCCGACTTGCGATCGTCTGCGTCGCGCTCGCCCTGCTTCTGGCGGGCATCGCCTATCTGGGCGGCGCCACCATTGCCGAACAGGCCTCGCTGCTGAGCAAGACCATCAAGTCGCAGATCGTGAATGTCAGGTCCTTCCTGGAAACCCACGGCATCGACACCAGCTTCTTCGATCTCGGCAACGCTGCGTCGGACGCCTCGGCCATGACGTCGCCGGACGCAACGCCCGCGCCAGCGGCGCCATCGCGCGGGCCCTTGCCCGGTGCCGGCGCGCTCGCCTCCAGCGGCGGGGCGATCGTGAGCCAGACCTTCAAGCTGCTGCTCGGCACCATTCACGGCGTCGGCAACATCTTCATCGTGCTGTTCCTGGGCCTTGCCTTCGCCGCCCAGCCGGGCGTCTATCATGACGGCCTGCTGTTCCTGGCACCGGCGAGGCACCGCACGCGTGTCGCCCTCGTCATCGACCGTATCAGCGAAACGCTGGAGCGCTGGCTGATCGCCCAGATCGTCGTCATGATCGCGGTCGGTGTCGTGACCTGGATTGGCCTCGCGATCATCGGCATCCCCGGCGCGTTCATCTTAGGGATCCAGGCGGGTCTGCTCGCCTTCATCCCCACCGTCGGAGCCATCATCGCCGGCGTCATCGTGGTGCTGGCAAGCCTCGCCTCGGGCTGGATCCCGGCCTTGTCGGCCTTTCTCCTCTTCATGGGCGTTCACGCCATGGAGAGCTACGTGCTGACGCCGATCCTGCAGCGGCAGGCGCTCGACATCCCGCCGGCCACGCTGTTCGCGTTCCAGATCCTGCTCGGCGTCGTGTTCGGCATCTGGGGCCTCGCGCTGGCGCTGCCACTGGTCGCCATCGCCAAGGTCATGATCGACCACTTCAAGACCTATGAGGCGCCGCCTCTCGCTGAGGCGGCGTAGAGCATGATCCGGAAACGTGCGCAGCGGTTTTCCTTCGCGACAAACGCGGAACGCGTTTTCGCGGAGATCATGCTCCAGAAATAGAGCCGCTCAGGTCGTCAGCACGGTCTCGGTGTGCTCGACCTCGGGGGGCGAGGCAAAATACTGGCCGACGAGGCCGCGCCATTCGGTGAAATTCTCCGAGCCGCGGAAGTCGACGGTGTGGTTCTCCAGCGTCGCCCACTTCACCATCAGCCGGTAGCGCTGCGGCTTCTCGATGGATTTGTGCAATTCGAAGCCGTGAAACCCCTTGGAGCCGCCGAAGGCGGCCTTGGCCTTGGCGACGGCCGCCTCGAAATCCTTCTCGCTGCCCGGCTTGACGTCGATTTGCGCGATCTCGGTGATCATCGGTTTCCACCTTTTCGTTCGATCGGCGTGTCTACCGCAGACGGCGACAAAGAAAAAGGCGCCGAAAACGGCGCCTGGCTCCCTGGAATATGCAGGTCTCTTGAATGCAGGCCTGTCAGGCGAGCAGCAAAACGGTGCCCGCAACGATGAACACGCAACCGGCGAACATTGCGAACGGCCAATAGCTGTGGTGCTGGCCATAGCGCCCCTGCGCGCGACGCTCGGCGATCAGCGCCGTCTCGTATTCATCGGCGGTCGAGAACAACAGGCGAAGCCTCCGCGTGCGGAGGCCGCGGCTGCTTCGAGCGACATCAGGGTGATTTGCGGATTCTGTCGACGGATCGATTCCATGCCCGCGATGGTAGGAATCGAACGGTAAACAGAGGATTACCGCAAGGCCCCTGCGATCAGGCGGTGGCCGGCCGCGCCCGCGGCGCGCCGATCCGTGCCGCGCTCTGGCGGCGCCAGTTCTCCAGCGACAGTGGCAGCTCCTCGGCCGCCTCGACGCGGTTACGGCCGCCGCGCTTGGCCTGGTAGAGCGCGGTGTCGGCCGAGGCCAGCAGCACTTCGAGCTCGGTGCCGGCCGGACCGCCGGCGACGCCGATGCTGACCGTGGTGTCGACCGGGCCCTCGTCGACCACGACGCCGGAGGTCTCGAACGCTTCGCGCACGCGCTCGGCGACCAGCACGCCCTCCTCCAGCGAACACGGCAGGAGCGCGGCGAACTCCTCGCCGCCGATGCGGCCCGAGAGGTCGGAGATGCGCAAATTGCTGACGACGACGGTGGAGAAAAGCTTCAGCATCTCGTCGCCGGCAGGATGGCCGAAGCGGTCGTTGATCGACTTGAAGTGGTCGATGTCGAAGATCATCACGGTCACGGGACGCCCGGCCTTGGCCTCGCGCTCGATCACGCGCGCGCAGGCCTCCGAGAAGCCGCGGCGGTTGAGCATGCCGGTCAAAGGATCGGTGGACGCCGCGGTCCGATGCGCGGTGACGGTGCGTTCCGACACCAGCATGAAGATCACGAACACGGTGCCGACGGAATAGAGTATGAGCTCGACCGCGAACACGGTGACCCAGATGCTCGAGGAGAAGCCGGCATCATGCGGGCGCAGGAAGCTGCCGATCAGGATCGGCAGCATCAACACGCAGCCGTGCATCACCGGAATCACGAAGGCGGGCCAGCGCCGTTGCACGCTCTTGCGCCGTTCGGTCCAGAGCTCGCTCGCGGTCAGCGCCGCATAGATCGAGACGATACCGGCACCGAGGAGCATGCGCAGCATGGACGCGGCGGGATCGAGCAGCGTCGCAGCAGTGACCCAGGCGAGCGCACCAAGCACGAGACCGGGCCAGTTCGGCTTGCGGCCGTGGAAGACGCGCGCCGCATTCCACACCATGCCGCAGGCGACGAAACCGACGGCGTTCAGCGCAAGATAAATATGGGGACCCAGCCTGTCGCCCGCCGCGGTCCACAGCGCGACCGAGGCGGCACCGAGCAGATAGGCGGTGCCCCACCATTTCAGCGCGGGGCTGTTCTCCTGCTTGCCGAAAAACACCATCATGGCGCCGAGCAGTGCGGCAACCATGGTGGCGACCAAATAGAGCGTGATGCTATCGAGCGACATCATGTCGGCCCCCTCTAGAACATAGCAGTTACGCGATCGGAACATCCGATTTGCGCGCCCTTCCGAAAGGCGACGCTAGGTCCGGCGAGTTCCATTCAGGTTTTCGCGGATCCCTAAGTTTTCGGGAAACACGCCATCAATTTGCATACAAACGAACAGCAAAAAGGGCGCTGAAATCAGCGCCCTTTTGCATCTCATTGAAGCCGCTTTCGCGGCGAATGCGACAAAAGCGATTAACGCTTCGAGAACTGGAAGGAGCGGCGGGCCTTGGCCTTGCCGTACTTCTTGCGTTCGACCACGCGCGAGTCGCGGGTGAGGAAGCCGCCCTTCTTGAGCACGCCGCGCAGCTCCGGCTCGAAATAGGTGAGCGCCTTGGAGATGCCGTGACGGACCGCGCCGGCCTGGCCGGACAGGCCGCCGCCGGCGACGGTGCAGATCACGTCGTACTGGCCCGAACGCTGCGCCACCGAGAACGGCTGCTCGATCATCATGCGCAGCACGGGACGGGCGAAATAGACCTCGACCTCGCGCGAGTTGACGGTGACCTTGCCGGCGCCCGGCTTGATCCAGACGCGGGCGACCGCGTCCTTGCGCTTGCCGGTGGCATAGGCGCGGTTGAACTTGTCGACCTTCTTCTCGTGCTTGGGCGCCTCGGGCGCTGCCGCCGTCTTGAGCTGCGAGAGCTGGTCGAGCGACTGGATGGATTCGGCCATGTTATGCGGCCCTCGTGTTCTTGCGGTTCAACTTGGCGATATCGATCTTCTCGGGCTGCTGCGCCTCGTGCGGATGATCGGCCCCGCCGTAGACGCGAAGGTTGCCCATCTGCACGCGGCCGAGCGGACCACGCGGGATCATGCGCTCGACGGCCTTCTCGAGCACGCGCTCGGGATGACGGCCCTCGAGGATCTGGCGCGCGGTGCGCTCCTTGACGTGGCCGACATAGCCGGTGTGCTTGTAGTAGGTCTTCTGCTCGCGCTTGCGACCGGTGAGGACCGCATGCTGCGCGTTGATGATGATGACGTTGTCGCCGCAATCGACGTGCGGGGTGTAGGTCGGGAGGTGCTTGCCGCGGAGCCGCATGGCGACGATGGTGGCGAGACGGCCGACGACCAGACCCTTGGCGTCGATCAGCACCCACTTCTTCGTCACCTCGGCCGGCTTTGCCGAAAAGGTTTTCATGTCAGAATTTCCGTGAGGGAGACATCGGCGCGAACACCGCACCGGACTGCGCGGTTTCTAGAGAAGAGACGCGCAACGGTCAATGCCCAAGGACGGAAATTACATTCGTAAAATCAGTCACTTACAAATATGGTGCCATATTACCTGCAAAAACATCAAACATTTGGAATGGAATAGGTGGAGGTGACATGGGCAATCGGGTCGGGTGAGGTTCCCGACAGCAGGTTCACCTCCCCGACCGCGAGGCGCTTGCCGAGCTTGAGCAGCCGCGCCTCCGCCAGCACGTCCTGCCCGGGTTGGCCCTTGCGCAGGAAATTGATGTTGAGATTGGTGGTGACCGCGAGCCCGATCGGCCCGATCGCCGACAAAAGCACCACGTACATCGCGAAATCGGCCAGCGCCATCAGCGTCGGGCCGGACACGGTTCCACCCGGCCGCAGCATCCGTTCGCTGTAGCGCTGGCGCAGGAGGCAGGTCTGGCCGTCCGCGCTCTCGATCGTGATGTCGTCACCGCTGAAGGCCTGGGGAAATTCATCACGGAGGAACAGCTCAAGCTCCGCCACGCTCATCCTCGCTACCGCCATGCCGTTCCCCACCCTCGCTTCGCTTGCTTTGTTACATTAAGTTATCTGTGTCATCCAATTGCAATCATTTAGCGGAAATCGCGTCAATGTCCGTCCAGGCCGCCCGCACCCCCTCCCCGCAACCACAGATCCTGCTGCGCGAGACGATCGGCAGCATCGCGGTCCTGACGCTCAACCGCCCGGCCGCGCGCAACAGCCTGTCGGAGGCGATGATCGCGGGCCTGCATGCCGAGCTCAATGATATCAGCAGCGACAAGGCCGTCCGCGGCGTGGTGATCGCGGCCCACGGCCCCGCCTTCTCCGCCGGCCACGACATGAAGGAACTCACCGCGCGCCGCGCCGATCCGGATCGCGGCCGCGCCTTCTTCGCCGAGATGATGAACGCCTGTAGTGCGATGATGCAGGCGATCGTGCACCTGCCGAAGCCGGTGGTCGCCGCTGTCCAGGGCATCGCGACCGCGGCCGGCTGCCAGCTCGTTGCGAGCTGCGATCTCGCGATCGCCTCCGAGGCAGCGAGCTTTGCGACGCCCGGCGTCGACATCGGCCTGTTCTGTTCGACGCCGATGGTGGCGCTGTCGCGCAACGTCCCGCGCAAGCAGGCGATGGAGATGCTGCTGACGGGCGAGCCGATTCCGGCCGCGCGTGCCCGCGAGATCGGGCTCGTCAATCGCGTCGTTCCCGCCGGCACCGAGCGCGACGCCGCGATTGCATTGGCGCAGAAGGTCGCGTTGAAATCCGCCTACACGATCAAGCTCGGCAAGGAGGCATTCTACCGCCAGGCCGAGATGAGCCTTGCAGACGCCTATCGCTATGCGGCAGAGGTGATGACCGAGAACATGATGGCGCGCGACGCCGAGGAAGGCATCGGCGCCTTCATCGAGAAGCGCACGCCGACATGGCGGGATGAGTGAAATCGTCATTGCGAGCCAACGGGTCCGCGCGAAGTGCGGCCCGATGACAGGCTCCGCGAAGCAATCCAGAATTCCCTCCTCTGCGACAGACTGGATTGCTTCGTCGCTTCGCTCCTCGCAATGACAAGGAAAAAGACGAGCCATGAACCACGACGCCTATCCCGACAACTATATCCGCGGCATCCTCAACAGCGTGAAATCGATCGCGATGGTCGGCGCCTCGCCGGTCAACGTGCGGCCTAGCTATTTCGCGTTCAAATATCTGGCACAGCGTGGTTACGACATGATCCCGATCAACCCCGGCCATGTCGGCAAGGAGCTGCTCGGAAAGCCGTTCGTCGCCTCGCTCTCCGATCTCGGGCGTCCCGTCGACATGATCGACATCTTTCGCAACTCCAGCCACATCATGCCTGTCATCGAAGAGGCGCTCACGCTCGATCCGCTGCCGAAGGTGATCTGGATGCAACTCGGCGCGCGCGACGATGCCGCGGCGGCAAAGGCGGAGTCGGTCGGCATCAAGGTGGTCATGAACCGCTGCCCGAAGATCGAGTATGGCCGACTGTCGTCCGAAATCTCCTGGATGGGCGTGAATTCGCGCACGCTCAGTTCGAAGCGGGCGCCGGTACCGACGCAGGGCATGCGGCTATCCCTCAATCGGACGAGTGTCGGCGGCGGCGATACCGCAGCATCGGATCGCGCCGCGAAAAACAAGAGCGAACAGAGCTGACGCACTTGCGAAGGATTTCTTTCGCGAACGCGACAATGCGCAGCACGATCATTCCGATGTGAAGCCGCGCCTTGACGGCGAGCGCGGCGCCGATCAGCATGCCGCGCGATTTCAGACAACGAGAAACAGGACGCCCAAATGAGCGATCGCCTTCCGGGATTTTCGACTCTTGCCGTGCATGCCGGTGCGCAGCCCGACCCCACCACCGGTGCGCGCGCAACGCCGATCTATCAGACGACGTCCTTCGTCTTCAACGACGCCGACCATGCCGCCTCGCTGTTCGGGCTGCAGGCGTTCGGCAACATCTATACCCGCATCGGTAACCCGACCAATGCCGTGCTCGAAGAGCGCGTCGCCGCGCTTGAAGGCGGCACGGCCGCGCTTGCAGTGGCCTCGGGCCATGCCGCGCAGGTCGTGGTGTTGCAGCAATTGCTGCAGCCCGGCGACGAGTTCATCGCCGCGCGAAAGCTCTATGGCGGCTCGATCAACCAGTTCACGCACGCCTTCAAGAGTTTCGGCTGGAACGTGGTGTGGGCCGATCCCGACGACATCGCGAGCTTCGAGCGCGCGGTGACGCCGCGCACGAAAGCCATCTTCATTGAGTCCATCGCCAATCCCGCCGGCAGCATTACCGACATCGAGGCGATCTCGACGGTCGCACGCAAGGCGGGTGTGCCGCTGATCGTCGACAACACGCTGGCCTCGCCCTATTTGATCCGCCCGATCGACCACGGCGCCGACATCGTCGTGCACTCGCTGACGAAATTCCTGGGCGGCCACGGCAATTCGCTCGGCGGCATCATCGTCGATGCCGGCACCTTCGACTGGTCCACGGGCGGCAAATACCCCATGCTGTCGGAGCCGCGGCCGGAATATCACGGCATCCGCCTGCAGGAGACCTTCGGCAATTTCGCCTTCGCGATCGCCTGCCGCGTGCTCGGCCTGCGCGACCTCGGACCGGCACTGTCGCCCTTCAACGCATTCATGATCCTCACCGGAATCGAGACGCTGCCGCTGCGCATGCAGAAACACTGCGACAACGCCAAGGCGGTTGCCGAATTTCTCGCCGGCCATCCGGCGGTGGCTTCGGTCAGCTATGCCGGCCTTCCGAGCGACAAGTACAACCAGCTCGCCCGCAAATATGCGCCGAAGGGCGCCGGCGCGGTGTTCACCTTCAGCTTGAAGGGCGGCTATGACGCCGGTGTCAGCCTGGTGTCGAAACTGCAGCTGTTCTCGCACCTGGCCAATGTCGGCGACACCCGCTCGCTGGTGATCCATCCGGCCTCGACCACGCACAGCCAGCTCGACGACGCCGCCAAGGTGAAGTCCGGCGCCGGCCCCGACGTGGTGCGGCTCTCGGTCGGCATCGAAGACAAGGAAGACCTGATCGCGGATCTGGAACAGGCGCTGGGGGCTTGAACTTGGGGTCGTTCCGGGGCGGTGCAAAGCACCGAACCCGGAACCTCGAGATTCTCAGGTGCGCAATTGCGCACCATAGTTCGGTGCTTCGCATCGCCCCGGAATGACGGCGGCCGTCTTGGCCGCCGTCAGTTAACAGTCATTAACCACATCTGCCCCATACATCGTCTTTGGATCGCCCCTTTTGATTCGGAGCCGACGATGCTGCGCTGGATGGTGCCTGCCCTTGCGGCGATGCTGACGGTTTCAGGCGCGCTGGCCGCCGATCTGCCGGCGACGCCGAAGCGGCGCGGCGCCGTGCCGCCGCCGCAGGATCCGCCGCAGGTCTATGTCGAAACCGATCCGGATGCGCTGATCTCGCCGGCCTATGGCATCGGCAGCTACATCCGCAACCTGCCGGGCACGCCGCTGCTGCCGGGCTCACACGCGCTGCCGGGCTATTACGGCCGCCCCTGGAGCTACGATTATCAGGGCGCGTATTACGGCGGGAAGCAGGTCGATTATTTCTGGCGCCTGCCCTACGCGTGCGGCGTCTACGGCTATTGCTGATCTCCGATCAGCCGGGCTGACTGACCGGAACCGCGCGCGGCTGGGCCTGCGCTGATTGCCGCGGCGCCAGCCGTTCGACCTGCATCACCGCAAGCGTCAACACCACGATCGCGACCGCCTGGTGGGCGAGCGCGAGATCGATCGGCACCTGGTTGAGCAGCGTGAGGATGCCGAGCACCGCCTGCAGGCTCACCGCTGCAAGCAGCCACAGCGCGCCGCTCGCCGCCGACCCTGCGCGCGAGCGCACCGCATCGATTGCGTGCAGCGCCGCCAGGACGAACAGCAGGTAGGCGGTCATGCGGTGCTCGAACTGCACCGTCAGCACGTTGTCGAACATGTTGCGCCACCACGGCGTCTCGAACCACAACCGCTCCGCCGACGGGATGAACGCGCCGTCGATCTGCGGCCAGGTGTTGTAGGCGCGCCCGGCGCGCAGGCCCGCGACCAGCGCGCCGAAATAAATCTGCACGAAGGTCACGGCGAGAAGCAGCGCGCTCGTGAGCCGAAGCCGTGCCGGCGCCGAGATCTGCGGCCGCTCCTTGAGCCGCCGCACCGTCCAGACGATCCCGGCGAAGATCAGAAGCGCCAGCACCAGATGTGTCGCCAGCCGGTATTGCGAGACCTCGACCCGCCCGGTCAGGCCCGAGGCGACCATCCACCAGCCGACCGCACCCTGCAGACCGCCGAGCGCGAACAGCAGCCACAGCCGCCGCTTCAACTCGCCTGACAGGCCGCCGCGCCAGAGGAAGAACAGGAACGGCAAGAGATAAGCGAAACCGATGAAACGCCCGAGCAGCCGGTGGCTCCACTCCCACCAGAAGATCTCCTTGAACTCGGACAGGCTCATCCCGGCGTTGAGCTCGCGGTATTGCGGGATCTTCTTGTAGGCCTCGAATGCTTCGGTCCACTGCGCCTCCGAGAGCGGCGGAACACTGCCCGTGACCGGCTTCCATTCGACGATCGAGAGGCCGGATTCCGTCAGCCGCGTCGCGCCACCGACCAGCACCATCAGTGCGATCAGCGCGGCCACTGCGATCAGCCACCAACGCACGGCGCGATGCGGTTCGGACGGGGTGGACATCGTCGTCATCAGGAGCAAAAACCAGGCTTGAACCGGACTGCGTGCCCCTTATAGTCCCCCGCTCCCGCAGCGCAAGTTACGCCAAGACCGCGACATTCCGCCATGACGATCCGCACCCGCAAGTTCCTCGGCGCCATCCTGCTCCTGGTGCTGGCCACGGTCTGGTCCCTGCTCGGCATGGCGGCCGCGCAGATGCCGTGGATCGCCGAGTCCGGCTGGCGACAGGCGATCTACTATGTCGTGGTCGGCATGGGCTGGGTGCTGCCCGCGATGCCGATCGTCAGCTGGATGCAGCGGCCCGACCGCGTCAAGTCCACGCGTTAGGTCTGGGCCATCACGCTGCCGGTCGGTTTCACCGGCGCAAAGGCGACACCCGACGCCAGCACGCGCATCATCCGCAGCGAGCGCACTCGTCCGTCCCAGGAAATCCGCGGCAGCGCGCGCAGATTGGTGCGCCCCTCTGCGTCCACGATACCCGGGATCGTCGAGACTGCGCTGGCAAATCCGGCCTCCTCCGCCATCACGACGTGGCTGCGCCGAAACGAAGAGCGATAGCCGAACGGGAAAGCGAAATGCCTGATCTCGCGGCCAAAAGCCGCTTCCGCGACGGCCTTGCCCATCGTCATCTCGCGCAGCGCGCCGGCATCCTTCATGTTGGCGAGAACGGGATAGTTGACGGTGGCGCTGCCGATCGTGACGAGCGGATCGGCGGCCAGCTGTGCCAGGTCCTCCCAATCCATCGACGCCTCGCGCGAGACCGCGGCGAGATCGATCCTGTAGCGCGTGCAGAGATCGGCAATCGCGGCCGACAGCTCCGCGGGCGGCAACGAGCGCAGCCAGCTCTCGAGATACGAAAACAGTGCCTGCTTCTCGGCATTGCCGGTGACGGTGAAACGCTGCTCCCGGTCGCCCACCATCAAGCTGATCCGGCTCTCGCGCGCGATCACCTGCTCGAGACCGAGCCACCAGGCTTCTCCGACGCCGTCGGGAAAGGCGGTGGGCACATAGATTGTGAAGGGCACGGCATGGCGCGTCAGCACCGGATAGGCGAAGTTGATGAAATCCTTGGGTGCGCCATCGAAGGTCAGCGCCACGAAACGACGCTTCTCCGGCAGCGTCACCGCGCGCCGGCAGACCTCGTCCATGCCAAGGAAATCGTACCTCCACCGCTTCAGCGCGCGAATCGCGCGGTCAAGAAATTGCGGCGTGATCTCGTTGGCGCGCAGCGGCTGAAATCCGCGCCGCCGCGGCCGCACATGCGCAAAGCGCAGGATGACGCCGGCACCGCGACTGTGCAGCATGGCCCGGCCAGTGAACCAGGCCAGTTCAAGGCGCAGCCGTTCCAGCCATCTGTCGTCGGATGCCAAGTTCCCGCCCTTCGCGCTCGCCGGCGCCCGTTCCCCTCTCCCATCGTCATTACCCTTTGTTGACCTTTGTTTGCAAAGGTCGGCCACAGGCCGAAATACGTATTCTGGATTTCTCGACAGGTTTCGCGAATGACCATGGCTGCGGCGATGCAAAGCCGGACGGCAGAAGCGCCAGCGCGGTCGAAAGCGAGCCGTATCGCGCAGGTCGATATCGTCACCGATCTCGCCGAGGTTGAGGCGATCTGGCGTGCCTTCGAGGCGAACGGCCATCTCTTCACGCCCTACCAACGCTTCGACCTGCTCAGCCCGTGGCAACGCCTCGTGGGCGCCCATGAAGGCGCCCGGCCGTTCATCGTGATCGCCCGCGACGCCGAGCGCCACCCGCTGCTGCTGCTGCCGCTCTCGCAACGCCAAAGCCACGGCGTGCGCACGGCCTGCTTCATGGGCGGCAAGCATACGACCTTCAACATGGCCCTGTGGAATGCCGAGTTCGCGGCACAGGTCGCCATCGCCGATCTCGATGCACTGCTTGCGCCGCTGCGAGACCATCTCGACGTGCTCGTGCTGACGCAGCAGCCGCAGAGCTGGCATGACCAGCAGAACCCGTTTGCGCTACTGCCGCGACAGAGCGCGATCAACGGCTGTCCGCGGCTGGTGATGGAGCCCGGCGGCCCGCCGGCATCGCGGATCAGCAATTCGCTCCGCCGCCGCCTCAAGAGCAAGGAAAAGAAGCTTCAGTCGCTCGCCGGCTACCGCTATCACCAGGCAACGTCGGACGCGGACATCACCCGGCTGCTCGACTGGTTCTTCCGCGTCAAGCCGGTACGGATGGCGGAACAGAAGCTCCCGAACGTCTTCGCCGAGCCCGGCGTCGAACAGTTCGTCCGCAGCGCCTGCCTTGCGCCGCGCAGCGAAGGCCGCGTCATCGACATCCACGCGCTGGAATGCGACGAGGAGGTGATCGCGATCTTCGCCGGCGTCGCCGACGGCGAGCGCTTCTCGATGATGTTCAACACCTACACGATGTCCGAGCACGCCCGCTACAGCCCCGGCCTGATCCTGATGCGCTACATCATCGATCGCTGTGCCGAATTCGGCTACCGATCGCTCGACCTCGGCATCGGCTCGGATGAGTACAAGCGAATGTTCTGCAAGGACGACGAGGAGATCTTCGACAGCTTCGTGCCCCTGTCCTCCCGCGGCAAGCTCGCGGCGATGGCCATGTCCTCGCTCAGCCACGGCAAGCGGCTGGTGAAGCAGAACCAGATGCTGTTCGACATGGCCCGACGGCTGCGGCAGGCGTTCGGGTAGGTATTGCCATTTACATGACTGCTGCCCTGCCCTTCTCCCCTTGTGGAGAAGGTGGCATAGGCGGCCTTCGGCCGCCGTCTACTAGGGACGCCGATGCTTCGCATCGGCTATGGCGCCGGATGAGGGGTGTCTATCCGCGCGCTCGATGAACAGATGGACTCTCGGAGAGAGACCCCTCACCCGTCTCGCCGCTCCGCGGCGAGCCACCCTCTCCCACAAGGGGCCCACAAGGGGAGAGGGAAAAAGATCTACGCCGCAACGACGCGCGGCGCTTCGACCGCACCCGAAGCCTGCACCGGCTTGCTTAGCATCGTCACCTCGCTGAAGCCGACCGCCCTCAGCTGATCGCACATCAACGTGCGGGCATCAGCGGCCATCAACGCATCGGGCACCACGACGGCGCGGGCATGCGCCGTCAGCAGTTCGGCCGGAAGATCGGAGGCGCTGCCGGCATCGATCAGCACGTGGTCATAGGCGCGCAGCAGCGCGTCGATCGCGAGCGCCACGCGCGGCGATTGCAGCAGGCTGCGGTCGAATCCAGGACGGCCGGCCATGACCAGATGCAGCCGCGAGAGCTTGTCGCGGGTGATGATTTGGGTGAACGAGGCCTCGCCCTGCATCAATTCGGCAAGGCCCGGAGCCGACGCGTCGACGGACACCGCGGCAATGATCGGCGAGGCTGCGGCGAGATCGACGACGACGACGCGGGCATCGCGCGCCAGGTGCCGGGCGAGCGTCAAGGTCGACAGCGTGATGGCTGCGCCGGGCGCGGTGCCGAGCACCGTGACCTTCTTCGCCGCCGCGCCCGCGGCACGCAGGCGGTCGGCGAGATGTTCGATCTCGGCGAACTCCGTCACACCGGCATCGGCCGTGATCTCCGGCTGAAGCGGCGCCGGCTCTTCTGTGACGGGTTCGACGACCGGCTGCACCACCAATTCTTGCCGACCCAGCGCCGGCTCCCGCCGAACCGCCGCCGGCGTGAACATGGCTGCCGCGCGCGGCGAGGTCTGGCGCAAGAGTTCACCGGTGACGACGACACCGGACGACAGCAGCAGCGTCGCGATGGTCGCGATCAGCACGATCGGCAGCTTCTTCGGATAGGCCGGCGTGTTCGAAACGATGGCGCGCGAGATGATACGGCCGTCGGTCGGCGCGGTGTCGATGGTCTCGCGGGTGTTGGCTTCGCGATACTTGGCAAGGTAAGTCTCCAGCAGGTCGCGCTGCGCCTTGGCTTCGCGCTCCAGGGCGCGGAGCTGGACATCCTGGCCGTTGGTCGAGGCCGCCTGCTTCTTGAGCTGCTCGAGGCTCACGGTCAGGCCATCGACCCGGCCGCTGGCGATCCGCGCGTCGTTTTCGAGCGAGCGCGAGATCTTGGCCGCTTCGTCGCGGATTTGATTATCGAGGTCGCCAAGCTGCGCCTTCAGCTCCTTGATCCGCGGATGATTGCCGAGCAACGTGGATGACTGTTCGGCGAGCTGCGCGCGCAGGGTCACCCTCTGCTCCGACAGCCGGCGCATCAATTCGGAGTTCACGACCTCGGATGCCTCGATCGGCTTGCCGGTCTGGAGCATCTCCTTGATCAGCCGGGCCTTGGATTCCGCATCCGCCTTCATCGAGCGCGCATTGTTGAGCTGGGTGTTCACCTCGCCCATCTGCTGGTTCGACAGCGTGGTGTTGTTGGTTCCGACGAACAGGCTCGACTTGGAACGGAAGTCCTCGACCCTCGCCTCGGCGTCCGAGACCTTCTTGCGCAGGCTCTCGATCTCGCCGGCCAGCCACTGGCTGGCGTTCTTGGCCTGCTCCTGGCGCACGCTCTGCTGGAGCACGAGATAGCCGTCGGCGATCGAATTGGCGACGCGGGCGGCAAGCTCGGGATCGGCGGACTGGAATTCGATCACGATCACGCGCGACTTGTCGACCGCGTAGGCCTGGAGGCGTTCGTAATAGGCATCGAGCACGCGCTCTTCCGGCGTCATCGAGAACGGATCGCGGGCGATACCGATGAGCGCGGCAAGCGACTTCAGCGGCGAGATGCCTTGCAGCACCGGGTCGAATTCGGGGCGTTCCGCGAGCTTGTTCTTCCTGATGATCTCCCGCGCGAGATCGCGCGACAACACCAGCTGCACCTGGCTGGTGACGGCCTCGGCGTCGAGCGCCTGCCGCTCCTCGGTGCGGTCGCTGTTCGGGCGCAGGAACACGTTCTCGCGGCCGTCGATCAGGATGCGGGCTTCAGACTTGTAGCGCGGCGTGACGAGATTGACGACAGCAAGGGACGCAACGAGCGCCAGTACCGTCGGCACGATGATCCAGCTGCGCTTGCGCGCCAATGCCGCTCCAAGCGCGCGCAGGTCGATGTCGCCGGCTTCGACTTGTGCCTGCTTCGCGACGACGGGCGCAGGGCCCGCTTCAACCTCGGCCTCGATCTTAGGGCCGACCTTGGGCTCGACCTTGGGCGCAGGCTTGGGTCTGGACTTCGAGACTGCGCGCTCGATCACCGCCTTGGCCTTGCTGTCACGCCAGAACGCTAAACGCATCGAACACTCCCGCAGGGCAACGCTGCGACTCTACCTCAACCGGGGCGATTACACTCCATTAAGGTTGCCGCTGGGTTAATCGCGACGGACGGCGGCCGGCCACGCGCGCTCGTCACCGTTTGTTAACCACGAGGACCCTTAATCCCTCACGATAATTTCGTGAGAATTGTTCGGCAGTCGCCGTCGAGCTGGTTTCCATCATGTCCCCTTCTCCCGACCGGCCACTTCGCATCCTGCACGCCGTGCGTGCTCCGGTCGGGGGCATCTTCCGCCACATCCTCGACGTCGCCAACGGCCAGGTCGACCGCGGCCATCATGTCGGCATTCTCGCCGACAGCCTCACCGGCGGGGAGCGCGCCGACAAGGCGCTCGCCGAGCTCGCGCCTCGGCTGAAGCTCGGCGTGCACCGGCTCGCGATCCGCCGCGAGCCGTCGCCCGACGATGTCCTGGTATGGCTTCGCATGCGGCGCCTGATCGCCACGCTCAAGCCCGACGTGATGCACGGCCATGGCGCCAAGGCCGGCGCCTTCATCCGCATGCGGCGGCGCTCCGACGACACCATCCGCATCTACACCCCGCATGGCGGTTCGCTGCACTATCCCCTCAACACCCTCAAGGGCGAGTTCTACGCACGGCTCGAGCGCGCGCTGATGGATTCGACCGACCTGTTCCTGTTCGAGAGCGCATTTGCCCGCGACACCTATCAACGCATCGTCGGCACGCCCAAGGGCGTGGTGCGCTGCGTCTTCAATGGCGTCACCCCCGAGGAGTTCGAGCCTGTCGTAACGGCCGACGATGCCACCGACCTCGCCTATGTCGGCGAGTTCAGGCACATCAAGGGCGCGGATCTGCTGGTCGATGCCGTGGCGCAGCTGCATGCGGGCGGCAGGAAGGTCACGCTGACGCTCGGCGGCGACGGCGAGGAAACGGCGACGCTGAAAGCGCAGGTCGAGAGGCTGGGCCTCTCCGACGCCATCCGCTTCATCGGCCACGTCAAGCCGCGCTACGGCTTCTCCAAGGGGCGGCTGCTGGTCGTCCCCTCGCGCGGCGATTCCATGCCCTACGTCGTCATCGAGGCCGGTGCCGCCGGAATTCCGATGATCGCGTCCCGCATCGGCGGCATCCCCGAAATCTTCGGCTCCGACAGCCCCGCTTTGTTTGCACCGAGCAATCCCGAGGCCATGGCAGAGGCGATCGCCGCGGCGCTGGACGATCCGCAAACGACCGCACAGCGCGCGACGTCCTTGCGCGAGCGCATCTCGGCACATTTCTCGCAAGCCGCGATGGTTGAGGGCGTGCTCGCCGGCTATCGCGATGCATTTACCGAACACTAACCATTCTTAAGTCCCGCTTTAGAGAATCTTCCGATTTGTTCGATAGTCCAAGGTCCAGGGGATGCTCGCCCGGGCGCTCAACGCCGTGCCGCGGGCTTTGGAATGGACGTGGACGCCCGTGGAACCGCTCAACGCACGCTCGATGCTCGATGCCGCGACCAGTGCCGCGGCAAAACCTGCTGACCAGCCCTTCGTGGAGCGCCGTCGCCGGCTCTCGCCTGCCGCGCTCGACGTGGTCAACCAGAAGGTCGCCCGCGCCTATTCGCCGGTCGTGATTGCCGGATTCGTCCGTCTGGCCGACTTCGTGCTGCTGAGCCTCGTCGGCATTGCGCTCTATGTCGGCTATGTCATGCCGCTCTCCGGCGCCTTCAGCTGGATTTATCCCGCCGAGGTCGTCGCCGTCGCGGTCGCCGCCGTGGTCTGCTTCCAGGCCGCCGACATCTACCAGGTGCAGCTGTTCCGTGGTCAGCTCAGGCAGATGACGCGGATGATCTCGTCCTGGTCCTTCGTCTTCCTGCTGTTCATCGGCATCTCCTTTTTCGCCAAGTACGGCAGCGAAATCTCGCGGCTCTGGCTTGCCGCCTTCTACTTCCTCGGGCTAGCCGCGCTGATGGCTGAGCGTCTGGTGCTGCGCGCGCTGGTGCGTGGCTGGGCGCGCCAGGGCCGGCTCGACCGCCGGACCATCATCGTCGGCTCCGATAGCAACGGCGAGCAGTTGGTCGAGGCGTTGAAGGCGCAGGAAGACTCCGACATCCACGTGCTCGGCGTGTTCGACGACCGCAACGACAGCCGCGCGCTCGCCACCTGCGCCGGCGCGCGCAAGCTCGGCAAGGTCGACGACATCGTCGAGTTCGCCCGCCGCACCCGCGTCGACCTCGTACTTTTCGCGCTGCCGATCTCGGCGGAAACGCGCATCCTGGAGATGCTGAAGAAGCTCTGGGTGCTGCCGGTCGACATTCGCCTCTCCGCGCACAACAACAAGCTGCGCTTCCGTCCCCGCTCCTATTCCTATCTCGGCGAGGTGCCGACGCTGGACGTGTTCGAGGCGCCGATCACCGACTGGGACCTGGTGATGAAGTGGCTGTTCGACCGCCTCGTCGGCAGCCTCGCGCTGCTCGCAGCGCTGCCGGTGATGGGACTGGTGGCGCTGGCGGTGAAGCTCGACAGCCCCGGCCCGGTGCTGTTCCGCCAGAAGCGTTTCGGCTTCAACAACGAGCGCATCGATGTCTACAAATTCCGCTCGATGTACCACCATCAGGCCGATCCGACCGCTTCGAAGGTCGTGACCAAGAACGATCCGCGCGTCACCCGCATCGGCCGCTTCATCCGCAAGACCAGCCTCGACGAACTGCCGCAGCTCTTCAATGTGGTGTTCGCCGGCAACCTCTCGCTGGTCGGCCCGCGACCGCATGCGGTGCAGGGCAAGCTGCAGAGCCGTCTGTTCGACGAAGCCGTCGACGGCTATTTCGCCCGCCACCGCGTCAAGCCCGGCATTACCGGCTGGGCCCAGATCAACGGCTGGCGCGGCGAGATCGACAACGAAGAGAAGATCCAGAAGCGCGTCGAGTTCGATCTGTATTACATCGAGAACTGGTCGGTGCTGTTCGACCTCTACATCCTCCTGAAGACGCCGATCTCGCTGCTGACCAAGAACGAGAACGCGTATTGAGTTTCTTCGTCCTGCCCCGCCTTGTGCGCAATTGCGCACTGGGGCGGGGCATCCAGTACGCCGCAGCGCCAGCCGTTTTTCACGATAGGCGCCGCAGAGTACTGGATCGCCCGGTTAAGCCGGGCGATGACAGCCGTGTTTGTGGCGTACGGGTAGCGTGAGCGTAATGGCATATGCGGCGACAGCCGGTGAAGTGAACGTTGCCACACCGGCTGCCCCCGGCGTGCTGGCCCTGCAGCGCGCGCTGGTGTGGCTGGTCGGCGCCTCCGGCGCGATCGTCTTCATCGAGCCGAGCCCGTACGAGATCGCGACGCTGCTCGCGACCGTCACCTTCTTCGCCACCGGCCTGCGCCTGCGGCTCGCGCTGATGCCGCTCGTGCTGATGCTGGTCCTTCTCAATGTCGGCTATACGATCAGCGCGATCCCGCTGTTCGAGCAGTCCGCGGTGGTGACCTGGATCGCGACCTCCTGGTACATGGCGGTGACCGTGGTGTTCTTCGCGATGGTCATTTCGGAAGACACGGCGGCCCGGCTCGACATGCTCCGCCGCGGGCTCGTGGTCGGTGCGATGGTGGCCTCGCTGCTGGCGGTCGCCGGCTACTTCCACCTGGTTCCCGGCGGCAACGACCTCCTGACGCTCTACGGACGCGCGCGGGGCACGTTCAAGGACCCCAACGTGCTCGGCGCCTTCCTGATCCTGCCGGCGCTGTTCGCGCTTCAGAGCGTGGTCTCGGACAGGCTGGCCAAGGCGTTGCGCAACGTCATCGCCTTCAGCCTCATGTCGCTGGCGATCCTGCTCGCCTTCTCCCGCGCCGCCTGGGGCGGATTGGTGCTGACCTCGGCCTTCATGCTGGCGCTGATGGTGCTGACCAGCCACACCAATGCGCAGCGCTCGCGCATCATCGTCATGGCGATCGTCGCCGCAGTGCTGGGCCTCGCGCTGATCGCGGTGCTGCTGTCGTTCGATTCCACCGCCGAGATGTTCAAGCAGCGCGCGAGCTTCGATCAGAGCTATGACGAAGGCCGCTTCGGCCGGTTCGGCCGGCACATCCTCGGCGCGGAGATGGCGCTCGACCTGCCGTTCGGCATCGGCCCCCTGCAATTTCACCGCTACTTCCCCGAGGACACCCACAACTCCTACTTGAACGCCTTCATGTCCGGCGGCTGGCTTTCCGGCGTGTGCTATCCCGCGCTGGTCTTCACCACCGTCATCATGGGCTTCAGGCACATCTTCGTGCGGGTACCCTGGCAGCGCGCCTATCTCGCGGTCTTCTCCGCCTTCCTCGGCACCGTCGGCGAAAGCTTCGTGATCGACACCGACCACTGGCGGCACTTCTGGATGATGCTGGGCGCGATGTGGGGCATGATCGCGGCCGCGCAGGCCTACAAGATCAAGGCCGACGGCGAAGCGCCTTCAGCTTGAGATAGGGACGCTCTCTCGAGGCTGACAGCTTCTGGAGCGTCGCGGTTCGGCGCCGCATTGTCGTCCAGGATATTCAAATGGGCGCTGCGCAAAGGTCTGGTCAGGCATCTGCAATGCTCACTTCCTGTTCGAGCTTCTTGCGCAGCGCCTTGATGAGGCGGCCGGCGGTCTTGATCTCTTCAATCGGGAGACCTTGTACCAGCGAGTTGATCTTGGGGTCATACAGGCGGATGGCACCATCGTAGGTCTTCAGTCCCTTGTCGGTCATGACCACGAGATGGGCGCGGCGATGATGTGGATTGGGTTCAAAGGTGACGAGCCCTTCATGGGCCAGGTCATTGACGATACGCTGAACGTTCTGGCGGTTAGCGCCGAGGTCGCGGGCGAGCCAGGCGACCGGCTGCGCACGGTCCGCGCCAACGATCGCCCCCAGAATCTGCCAGCGGGCGCTGGTCAGTCCGAGTGGGGCGACCAAGCGATCGCCCCACGTCAAGGTCAGGTTATTGACCCTGAATAGGTCGAGAACGAGATCGGTCATGGCGTCACCCGCCGGAGATCGCTTGATAGCGCGCATAATGACTCCATAAATCTATATTGACATTATAATGTCAATTAGGCTATCGCTGGCGCCGACTTTCGACACCATGATGTCATATTGGACCAAACGCGAGAGTTTGTCATGCCCGTGATGCGCCACGCGATCCAGCCTACCCCACCGAATGCCGTTCTGAGGCCGCCGCTTCTCCGAGGGGCGGGCCCGATTTCTGCGTCGCACGAAGCGGTAGCAGCGGAAATCTTACGTCATGAAACGCGCCCCGCAGAGGGCCGGGTCACGTTCGCGGCGGTCGCATCGCGCCCACCAGTGTCGCCTCGGGGCTCGAACGATAACCATCATCCGGAGAAGGGAAACAGGCCGTGATCAAGATAATTCATCCCATTGCAGGCGGGACCGCGCTTCTCACGATCTCGACTTTCTGGCTCTCTACTGCGTTCAGCGAGCTCTTCGCGTCCCAATCCGCCATCACTGCCGTCAAGACTGCCATACCATGGGGCTTTCTCGTGCTGATCCCTGCGCTTGCGGCGACGGCCGGATCAGGCCTTGCGCTGTCACAGGGGCGGCGAGCCGGCCTGATCGGCGCGAAGATCAAGCGAATGCCGCTGATCGCGGCCAACGGCCTTCTCGTGCTTGTCCCCGCCGCTTTCTTTCTCGCACACAAGGCCAAGGCCGCCGAGCTCGATGCAGTCTTCTATGCGGTCCAGGCTCTTGAGCTTGTCGCTGGAGCTGCGAACATCACCCTGCTCCTGCTCAACGCGCGAGACGGCTTGAGAATGAAAGCCCGGTCCTGCAACAGGTGAGAAAGGCGACGGCTCACTTCTCCACCCTGAACGTCAACCCAGCGTGATCGACCAGCCGCTTGATCAGTCTGTGCTGCATCGCTGCGCCCGGCGTCCAGAAGCCGCCTGGAACATCGGTCGCATCACGCAGGAGGCAGATCGCGCATTCGGAGATCATCTTGGAGGTCGAGCCGTAGCCGGGATCGCGGTCGCCGGTGACACCGGCGCGGACCTGGCGCCCATCCGGTGCGATCGCGACATAGAGCAGATCGAACAAGCCGTTCTCGCGCTCCTCCTTCGACGGCCCTTCGCCCGGCTTCGGCGCGTTCGGGCCGGTCTTCCCGGCGTTGACCGCCATCACGCGCTTGGCGTTGGCCTCGCCCTTCTCGCCGGGACCGGTCAGGACCATCTCGTCGTAGACGAAGTCCTTGCCGTAGGGAAAGCCCATCAGCATGTTGGAGCGATGGACGTTGCGGGTGTTGATCAGCGCCATCATGAACGGCGCGGCCCAGGATTGCAGGTCCTCCTCGTAAGCCGCCCTGTTGCCTTTCGGCTGCTTCGGGCCGGTGAAATCAGGCGTCAGCGCAAAATGGTCGTTGAGAATGGCGACGAGGCTGAGGTCCTTGGCAACCGCATCGAAAGTCGCCTTCGCACTCGCCGCGGTGCCGCCTGACAGCGTGCCGCGCATGTCGCGCACGCGGCCCTTCACGCGCGCGGCCGGCGCGCCGAACACGCGCCTGGCCTCTTCCTGCACGAAGAACGTGCCGAGCTCGAACGGCACGGAGTCGTAGCCGCAGGAGAACACGATGCGCGCGCCGCTCACCTTGGCCGCCGCCTCGTACTTGTCGATCATCTGCCGCATCCAGACCGGCTCGCCGCAGAGATCAAAATAATCCGCCCCCGCAGCGACGCAGGCCGCGAGCAGGTCCTCGCCATAGAACTGATACGGCCCCACCGTCGTGATCACCGATCTCGTCTGAGCGACCATCGCCTTCAGCGACGCCGCATCCGACGCATCCGCCACGATCAGCGGCGTGTCCGCCGGCGCGCCGATCGCGTCGCGTACCGATTTCAGCTTGTCGAGGCTGCGGCCCGCCATCGCCCATTTCAGGGACTTGTCGTCCTTGTAGTGCGTCGTCAGATATTCGGCGACGAGCTGGCCGGTGAAGCCGGTCGCGCCGTAGACGACGATGTCGAATTTCGCAGAGCTCATGGTCGGCCTTTACTTCTTCGCATAACTCACGCCCATGCCGGCACGGACGTCGCTTTGAATGCCATAGGGCGGGATCGGATAGCGCAGGCCGTTCCTGGCCAGCGCCTTCATGCCTTCGACTGCCTTGGCGAGATGCGACGGCTTCAACGCCATCAGCATCTCCTCGTCCGGCACGCCGCCATAGCGCCGTTCAGCATAGCATGGCAAGGACAGGCTGGGCTCCCCGGTCTTGAGCGCCCGCCCCCAGGAATCCGCGCACGCGGTCTCGCCGACCACGCCCCATTCGAACTTCTTGTAGCCGGTATATTGCAGCCCGTTGATCAGGATGATCATCTGCCCCGGCGTCGCATAGACCAGGCAGATGTCGGGCGGATCGAGCCGGCCGCTCGCCAGCGGACTGACGGCGAGCGCCTGATATTGCCCGAACGGAACCACATCCAGCGCCGCCTGGCGCTTGCGCGCATCCTCTGCCGTACCGTGCCAGACCCCGACATAGTTTTCGCCGGCGAGCCATTTCTCGTCCTGCGGCGCAAGGCCGATCACCGCACGGCATTGCGCGCCGACGAGGTCGTCGGCGGTAATGCCGACGGTCCATCCGAGGCGCGCGGCCATGCTGACGATCTGATCGGTGGTGTGAATTGCGTTCGGACGCCGGATCTTCGGGATCGCCTCCATCTCCGCGGCCGTTGCGAACAGCCTCATGCCGATCACCGTCGTCTTCAGCCGCAGCAGGCTGTTGAGGTCGGCGACGAGGCCGGCAAGATCGATCCTCTCTGCGCTCTGCTCCTGCATGGCGGTCCTCCCGGCCGGCGATCGCGCGCCGTGTGTTGTTGTTTTGCGACCCTCGTTCTAGTCCTTGCCCGGTCCCGGAAGCAACTCGCCGGTCCGGCCCATCAGACGGTAGGCGACGAGGCCGATCCACTCGCGGACGGCGACTTCGGTTCGGCCCAGCCCGTCCGCTCCGACATTGGTGAAGGAAAACAGATCGTCTCGTCCCCCCATCCGCCAGTCCACGGGATAGGCCTCGACGTCAAATCCGGCCTTGCGGAAGATCCCCATCGAGCGCGGCATGTGGAAGGCCGACGTCACCAGGAGCCAGCGCTCGCCCGGCTTTGGCGATACCAATTTCTTGGTGAAGATCGCATTCTCCCAGGTGTTGCGGGAGTCGCGTTCGAGGATCAGGCGCTGCTTCGGTATGCCGAGATTCTCCAGGATCGGCGCAGAGTAGTCGGCCTCCTTCGCGTCGGTCGAAACCAGGTTCGCTGAGCCTCCGGTGAAGACGATACGCGCGTTCGGATAGCGCCGCGCGAGCTCGGCCGGCGCGAACAGACGATCGGCCGCGTGCGCGACGACCGGCGTGCGGTGCGCCGCCGACAGATCGGTGTCGACGGAGCCGCCGAGCACGATGATGCCGTCGGGCGCGCCGCGCGAGGCATCCCACGCCGGAAAGCGCGACTCCAGCGGATAGATCAGGAGATTGCCGAGCGGCGAGAACGCAGCGAGCCCCAGCACCACCAGCGTGATCACAGCAAGCCTGCGGCCGAGCGCGGCAAAGCGCGTCGCCATCAGCACGACGGACAGGATCCCGAGCTCGACCAGGAGATTGATCGGCAGCAGCGCGACGCCGAGGGTCTTGGAAAGAACAAAAAACAGGGGAGCCTCGCTGAAATCATCGTGCCTGTCTGTGCAGGGCTTGACCGGCCCCGCCATCTTCAGAAATCTTCTTGAAAGAGGATCGATCGTTGGGTCAAGCCCGCGGCCGATGAAACCAAGCGGACGCGGCAAATGACCCATCATCACCTGCATTCCAGCCCCGAAACCTGCCATTGGGGCTTCTTCGAAGCCGCGCTTCAGCCCGTCCTCACCATCGCCAGCGGCGACGAGGTGACGGTCGACACCATCAGCGGCGGACCGGACATGCTGCCCGACCGGGACAAATTTCACATTCCGCCCGAGATGCACGAGGTTCATGCGAAGAACGAGCGCATGCTGCCCGGCCACATCCTCACTGGTCCGATCGCGGTCGAGGGGGCCGAGCCCGGCGACGTGCTCGCGGTCGAGATCCTCGACGTCCAGCTCCGGCAGGATTGGGGCTGGAACATGATCAAGCCGCTGTCCGGGACCCTGCCCGACGATTTCCACGAGACGCGCATCCTCAACATCCCGCTCGACCGGTCGCGGATGACCGGCCGCATGCCGTGGGGCCTCGACCTTCCTCTCAAGCCGTTCTTCGGCGTGATGGGCGTTTCGCCGCCGCCGGCCTGGGGCCGCATCTCCTCGCTGATCCCGCGCGCGATGGGCGGCAATCTCGACAACAAGGAGCTCGGCGCCGGCGCGACGCTGTATCTGCCGGTGTTCGTTCCGGGCGCGATGTTCTCCTGCGGTGACGGCCATGGCGTGCAGGGCGACGGCGAGGTCTGCGTCACCGCGATCGAGACCGCGCTCCAGGGCCGCTTCCGCCTCACGCTGCGCAAGGACCTCAGGCTCGACTACCCCCGCGCCGAGACGGCGACGCACTACATGACCATGGCCATGGACCCCGACCTCGACCAGTGCGTGGTGCGCGCGCTGCGCGACATGATCGCGCTGCTCGGCGAGACGCGAAATCTGTCGCGCGAGGACGCCTACACGCTGTGCAGCCTGGCCGCCGATCTGAGGGTGACCCAGACCGTCAACGGCGCCAAGGGCATCCATTGCATGATCGAAAAGGCGATCGTGCACGGCTGAGCCCGCCGGGCCCTTCCCCGACCTGCCGACATCAAGCCGCCGCCCGGTCTTCCCCGCGGCGCGCCGCGGCGTGTTCGATTCCCAAGCGATTCCAACAAGGTGAGCGGCTGCCCCGGCGCTGATTTGACTTCCATCCCCGAACCTAAATAGAGTCTTAATCGTTACTTTTATGTACCCGAGTAAGAGGCTAGCGTTCGGCCATGGCCACCGAAAAAGCCGAGACTGACCGCATTCCCGTTACCTTGGCGCTCTCGACCATCGCCTATCTGGAGAAGCTGGTGAGACAGGGCACCCACGGCACCAGCGTTCCCGGCGTCGCACGGACATTGATCGAGGAAGGCATCCGTCTCGCCATCAAGGACGGGCTCTTGTCGATCCGCGACAATGGCAGGACGTGAGTGCGCGCAGGACGTGAGGCGGACGGATCTCGAGAGGGCGGATGGCCGACATCTGCAACCTGGGATCGTTACACATGCCTGTTCTCTCACCGACCACTTCGCCGACCTGGACCGACGAACGCATTGAACTGCTGAAGCGGCACTTCGAGGCCGGCCTCTCCTGCCGCGAGATCGCCGCCGACATCGGCGTCAGCCGCAACGCCGTGATCGGCAAGCTGTCCCGGCTGAATCTGACGCGCGGCCGGGCGGTCGACGACCGCAAGGACCAGGACAGGGGCTTTGCGCCGGCGCGCACGCGGAGGGCCGTGCCGCGGCTGCAATATGAGATGCTCGCCACGATCTATGGCGAGAGCGATGGCCCTGCGGCCGCGGGCCCCATCGATGAGGCCAATCGCTGCTCTCTGCTGGAGCTGTCCGCGAACCGCTGCCGATGGCCGATCTCGACGCCGGGCGAAGACGATTTCTGCTTCTGCGGCAACACGGCTCCCGACGGCCAGCCCTATTGCGCCGGTCACAGCCGCCTCGCCTACCGGCCGAACACGCGCGCTCGCGTGATGCGCGGCTGATGCCGCGCCGTGCTCCAGACAACAAAAAACCTCCGGCGGGGCATCACCGGAGGTTTCTGGAGGCTTAGCGTGAAGCTAAGAGCCGCAACTTTCGTATTTGGCTGATCGATATATAGCTTAGTAACTCAGGTAAGTAAATAAGTTTGAGGCGATCGGATCGCATGGCTCGTCTTCGTCCTCTGCAAAGGCCAGCCGATTTTCCGAATGCCCGTCCTTGCGAAAAAGCCCCGGCGGTTTTCCCGCCGGGGCTTCATCAAGTTCGAAAGCTTCGAGCTTACCAGTTGCGCTGGGCGCGCAGCAGGAGGCTGTAGGTGTCCTGGTCCTTCAGCTCGTAGGCCGCCGCCGGCTTGGCGACGCTCGTCAGCGCTGGGGTCGTGATCACGCCCGAATACTTCTGGTCGAGATGGCTGTAGACGAAGTCGGCCGAGAAGGTCAGGTTCTTCACCGGCGTCCAGCGGGTGATGACGCCCACCTGGCCGATGTTGAAGTCCGGATTGCAGGTGCCGGTCAGGGTCGCGAACGCGCCGCTGCCGCAGATCAGGCCCTTCGCCGTGCTGTTGTAGCTGACCGCAGCCCACGCGCCGTAGAGCGCCGTATTCCAGTACGGGCTCCAGTTGTGGGTGTAGGCACCACGGAAGCCGTAGGTCTTGGTCAGCTCGAGGTTGCCGCCGGGGCCGAACACCGCGTCAGAGACGCCGGCGAAGCCGATGCTCTGGTAGGCGGCGTTCGAGCTGCCGAACATCGAGTAGCTGGTCGCGGCCAGCTCCTGGAAGTTGTAGCGGCTCGCGCCTTCGGTGTAGACGCCCGAGACGTTGATCACGTCGCCGGCGCCGGTCGGAATGTTCTTGATCGAGAGAGCGAGCTGAACCGCCCAGCCCCACTTGTCTTCGGGATGACCGGTGACTTCGGTCGCACCGTAATAGCCGGTATGGTTGTCGTGCGCAGCGACCGACGCCTGGAACAGGCCCCAGGCCTGGTCGACCCGGACCGCGCCGACGATGTCGGGAGACCGGGTGCCGCCGAAATCGCTCGAGCCGTAGGCGCCGCCGAGAACGCCCGAGGTCGTCATGCCCGCGGTATTCCAGATGTTGGTCTGGAAGATCTGCGTCTGATCCTGCACCGAGAACGTCGCCGTCACGCCCTGGCCGAAATCGGCCGTGTAGGTGATCTGCGGTACGCCGTTGGTGGTGCCGCTGCCGCCGACGAGCTGGTCGAAGTTGTTGCCGGGGTAGTTGATCCAGGGCGCGTCGAACTGCGACACCGACTTGCCCAGGGTAAAGCCGGCGAACTGGATGAAGGCGTAGTAGACGCCGAGCGAACCGCCCGAGATGCCGCCGTCAGTCGGGTTGAGGTTGGACGTGCCGGCCGTCGTGGCACTGTAGGCGGTCGCGCCGGTGCCAGAGCCGGTGCCGACATAGCTGCCGGTCGTCCAGGTGAAGACCGCATCGAAATAGGTGCGGACCACGCCGTACTCGGTCGCGGTGCGCGTGTCGATGTTGAGATCTTCACGAGCGCGCATCGAGTAGTAGTTGGTCAGGCGATTGTTGGCCGCGAACACGCCGTTGTACTGGGCGCTGTAATTGCCGCCGGCGTTCAGCGCCACTTCGGCACGCAGATAGCCGCCCAGCTTGATGCAGGTGTCGCTGCCCGGGATGTAGTAGAAGCCCGCGCCGTACAGCGAGCAGATCTTGACGTACTCGACCGCCTTGGCCTTGACCGGAAGATCGGCCGCCTGGGCTCCACCGACGGCGATCAGACCCGCCGCAGTGCCGAGCAAAAGGCTCTTCACCACTTTCATTTAAAACCTCCAAGTTGCTCATTTTGCGGAGACCGGACCGTGAGGCCCCCCAGATCCCCGTCTCTCTCAAATCCGCTCGGCCGCTTTGCGCTTTCGGACACCCGCTTTCGAGGCGAGGGACGTGAGCGAACCACCTGTAACGGGACGATCGAGTACCCCCCACCGTCGTGGTCAATATGCCTGCGCTGTTCCGCTAATCAAAATAGTTTATTAGCTCAGGTTACTGGTTTCGCTAAACCTGTGCCCCGGCCGCAACACCCGGGCCGGGCAAATCTGCTGAGCCGGTCATCTTTGTGGTTTTGGTGACAAAATTACCCTGCTCTGCACTTGCGTCAGAGCAGGCTTGCGTGGACTATGACATTCCACGAACACTGATCTGAACAACCGGTTCACGGAGTGACGCTGTGTCCGCGACGAGGAAAGAGGGAGCGCGCCTGCGCACCATCGGCAACCTGGATATCATCAGGCGCTTCACCTGGGAGATATCGTCGATCAACCTGTATCTCGAGGAGCTGCGTCAGTTCTGGGCGAGGACGCTCGGCATCAGCGGCCCGCAATGGCTGATCCTGATGGCCATCTCCGACCTCGACAAGGACGACGGCATCCCGGTCAACGTCGTGTCCAAGCTCCTCCACGTCGATCCGTCCTTCGTCACCACCCAGTCCAAGCTGCTCGAAAAGAAGGGCCTGTTGCGCCGCCGCCCCTCGCCGACCGACGCCAGGGTGGTCCGGCTGTCCCTGACCGACAAGACGCAGAAGCACCTGGCGAGCCTCAACGAGCAGTACAAGACCATCAGGGAATTCGTCTTCCAGGAATTCGACGAGGCCGAGCTCACCGAATTCACCACCAAGCTCGCGACGCTGAAGAGCCGTCTCGAAAAGGCCTGCGTCCGCCTGAGCCTGGACTTCTGACGCCCGGCCCGATCCGGGCCACCGCCGCTAGATGCGCGCGGCGGCACCGAGCCGCGATTCGAGCCAGTCGAAGATGTATTCGTTGGCAAGGCTGGGATTGTCCGCATGGCTCTGTGCCGCGCCGGTCTCGGCCGCAGTGAACACCTTCAGCATGACGTCCGAACCGCCGAGCCTGGAGTTCCGGACGATCTGACGCGCCCGATCGGCCTTGAGCCAACCGTCCTCGCCGAGCGTGATCAGCACCGGGCACTCGGCGCTGGAGGCCATGAGCGGCGCATGCGGCACCGGGACGATGCTGACGTCGCTCATCGCGAATCGGCTGGCAAAGAAGGCCCGCTCGTGCAGGTCCCACAGGCCACCGTCGCAGACGGCGGCGGCAAGCCGCGGCTCCTGCAACACCGCGCGCGAGACGAAGGACGAGCCCCAGCCATCGGCGATGATGCCGACGCGCGCGAAGTCGACGTCACCGCGCGTCTCCAGATAGTCCATGACGCCAGGGATCGCGCTCTCGAGATCCCGGCGCCGCAACAGCGCGTCGAGAAAATCGTCGCGCTGGTCGCCGAAGAGGTCGATGGCCAGCATGGAGAAACCGCGCTCGCGCGCGTGCGGCACGAGCTTGATCAGGAACTCTTCCTTGCGGTGACCGGGCTCGCCGATGCAGATCACCGTCGGAGCCCGCCCGCCGGCTGACGGCGCAGGAACGAAGTAGCCCTGCAGCGAATGCCCGTCGAGCCAGGGTATCGTCACGACTTCGCCGGCCGGGCTGCGCGCGGCGAGGTAGCGCCGGGCGCAATCCTGCATCGCCAGCACCGCGACCCAGCGGCGCTCATCCGCCAGATCGAGCGGCATCGCCGCGGCACCATAGTAGTTCATCGCGCGCAGCCAATTGCGCTGCGCGCTCGCCCTGTGGCCCTCCGCGAACGCGGCCTCGGCGCGTTGCCGATTGGTTTGCGCCAGCTTCTTCCACTCGCGATGCCAGGACCGGTCGTCGCCCCGCTTCAGCTGTCGCGCGATCATGAGGCATTCCGCGATCGTGGCGCCGCCCTCCTGGGCCGCAGTGAGCAGCCGCGTGAACTCAGCGGAAATGTCCTCTCGTTCCGGGCAAAGGGTCCAGTCGTCGGAGAGGCATGCTGGTATCATCTGGAGCTACGCTCGATCGTCGCGTTACCTCCATCAATTAAACGATTTCAGTCCGCCAACCAAGCGGCCGTGCGCCCGATGAGAGGCGTTTCAGATCACCATCGCTTGAACATCGTCATGTCGCATGCGTGACATACCGACAGGTCATGGAGCGGGCGAACATTGGCAAGAGGTGGCACGCACGATTGCCCTGCGCATCTCTTGCCATGATGATCATCATGCTTACATTCGCACCCGCTCGGAGACCGTCTCAACCAAGCCGCCAGCCCACCTCCTGCACGAGACTTTCGTAGAAGGCGCGGTCGTAAGCCTGCTCCGGCGTGGCGCGCACGCGCTCGTCGAGACGTTTTGCGTCCTCGCCGACGAGGATGCGCCAGCGCTCCGCCTTGACGCCGTCGAGAATGATCTTCGCCGCCTGCGCGGCCGTCGTCGGCGCATCCTCCAGAAAGCTGCGAGCGCGCTCGGCGAACACCGCCTGGATGTCCTCGTCCGACATCTTGTCCGCATCCGGCACGCCGGCCGCCACCATGCGCTTGCGGGTCAGCGCCACCTCGTCGTCGCTAAGCCGTTCCGATCCATCGGCGCTCTGCACCTTGCGCGAATTGGAGACGATCGAGGTGCCGATGTGACCGGGCATCACCACCGAGCATTTGACGTGCGGCGCGTGCAGGCGGAGGTCGTTGATCAGCGCCTCGGTGAATCCCTTCACCGCGAACTTGGCCGAGCTGTAGGCGGTGTGCGCTTGATTCATGCCGATCGAGGCCCAGAAGCCGTTGACGCTCGCGGTGTTGACGATGTGGGCCTCGTCCGCCGCGACCAGCATCGGCAGGAAGGTGCGCACGCCGAGATAGACGCCGCCCCAGCAGATGTTGAAGGTGCGCTCCCATTGCTCGCGCGTGTTGGTGAACAGGCTGCCGCCCCCGCCGATGCCGGCATTGTTGAACAGCAGATGGATCTTATCCGTCTTCTGCTGCTCGGCGATCTCGTCACGAAAACGCTTCAGATGATCCTCGATCGCGACGTCGGCGACATGCGTCGTGACGCGCAGGCCCTGCGGCAGCTTCTCGGTCTCGCACAGCCGCCTAGTCTCGGCCATCGCGGCCTCCGAGACGTCGCACATCGCGACGTTGCAGCCTTCGGCGACGAGCTGCCGCGCGAGCTCGCGCCCCATTCCCGTGCCGCCGCCGGTGATGACCGCAATCTTTCCAGCAAAATCCTTCATGGGACTTCGGTCCCTCCCCTTGTCGGTATGTTTCTTCGTCGCGGCGCCGCTGACCGAGGCGCGCGCAAAACTGTAGCAGCGCGACATCCGCAAAAGAAAGCGGATCGGCGATGCAATCTTCGGCGTTATTTCGGCGCGCGGATTATCGTGATTCCAGGTACGGCCAGTGCACGGCTGTAGCTTTGTGACAGAGTCGCTTGCGGCGCATCCTTCGAGACGCCCGCCTGAGGCGGGCCCTCAGGATGAGGGCTGAGCATGGGGCCGCAATTTCAACGAGCACCACCGTTCCTTAGCCTCACCCTGAGGGACCGCTGGAAGCGGTCGTCTCGAAGGGCGAGGCGCTTGCTCCGTCGTCCCTCGAAGCCCCCGCTCGGAGCACGGGCAGCACCGAGCAGTACTGCGCCCGTCCCGTATTTGTCCGGCTTCGGTTTAGGGGCAATCTTTTTACAATCCGAATCGTCGAATGGACCCCGGACGCTGTGTCGAGTCGGCTAGGCCAGCGTGTTGTTTGCGTGTCACAGGCTCTGGCACTCCGCTTGCATCCTCCTCGTGGTCAGAAACAACCGATGAGGTGACAGGAATGTTCGTGACCGTCGTTGCCGTACTTTGCCGGCTTGGCGCAGCCAGCTCAGGCAGTTGCGTCGAGGAAATCGTGACCGACAGCAACATGACGCCCGAGATTTCGATGATGCAGTGCGCGGTCGGCGCACAGGCACCGCTCGCGAAATGGATGGGCGAACATCCGATCTATCACGCCAATTGGCGCCTCGAGCGCTACAAGTGCGTGCCGGGTCACTACGAGATCAAGGGCCACGCCTGAAGGCCCCGCAAAACTACTGATCCGAACACGACGGATCGAGGAAACGCCCGGGGGCGCCTTTTCCCTGAGCGGCTTGCAGCCCCAGCCCTATTGCGGCTGCGCTCTGTGACAACGGTCACGCCTTTCCTTCAAGCCACCGCTCGCAAGATGATCGCACGCGCCCGCCGCCCTTCCGGTGTCGGCATCAGCGCGAAGTTGTGCGGCTGCTCGCGCAAAAGATGCAGCTCGACCGGCACGCCCACCGCCCTCGCCTTTTCGGCGAGATCGATGCTGTCGGGATAGAGAAGATCGCGCGTCCCCGCGAAGATCGTCATCGGCGCGAGGGCGCGGAAGGCGCCGTTGAGCGGGCTGACAAAGGGATGGCCGACGTCGAGCTCGCCGGCATAGAGGCGTCCTGCCTCGACGATCCCCGGAATGTCCTGGATCGGATCGCGTGCGGCGATCGCCACCTGCTCTGGACGGCTGACCGAGGCATCGGCCGCCGGCGAGATCAGCACCATCCGGCTCGGCTGCGGATGGCCGTGATCGCGCAGCCACTGACACGCAGCGAGCGCGAGCCCCGCGCCGGCGGAATTGCCGACCACCGTCACCTTCGCGTCGCCTGCGTCTTCCAGCAGCATCCTGAGCAGCTCGGCCGTCGCCGGCACCACGTCCTTCGCAGTCGCCCGCGGCGCCAATGGATAGATCGGCACGACGCAACAGACGTGCGCCTTGCGCGTCATCTCGCCGACGAAGCGCCAATGCGCCGGCACGATCTCGTTGATGTAGCCGCCGCCATGCAGGAACATGACGTAGTTGCAGCCTTCATGGCCCGACGACGGCGCGGTGTAGTACACCGGCCATCCGCCCATCTTGGTCAGGATCACCTCGACGCCGCCGCCGAGATCTGGCGGCTCGAACGAGGCCGGCTCCAAGGCGAGCTTCTGCACATGCGCCTGCACGGCTTCGACTGAGGCCAACCGCTCCTTGTGCGGAAGCAGCCCGAGCAGCAGGTTGAAGGCGCGGCTCTGCAGGCTCGGCGCGGGATCGCGCGAGGCTCGCGCACCGAACACGCAGCCGCCCGGGCAGAACTGCAAGGCCGACACAAGTCTCGCAACGCTCATCGCCACATCCCTATCCGGCTGTTTCGACCCGGCGACGAAGAGGCTTGCCGACCCGCCGCCACTTGCCGATATAATGCGAGCATTCACTCGCTTTTCCTACTCGCATTCAGATCACAAAGCCGTGGCCCGCAAACCGCCCACAACACCCCGAAAAAATGCCTCGCAGGAGCGATCCCGCGCCACGGTGGACGCGCTGGTTGAGGCGACTGCTCGCATTCTGGTCAAGGAAGGCTTCGAGAAGGCCAGCACGAACCGCATCGCTGACGTCGCTGGCGTCAGCGTCGGCTCGCTCTATCAATATTTCCCCAGCAAGGAGGCGCTCGTCGCCGCCGTGATCGATCGTCACAACGAGGAGATCATGAGGCTCGTCCGCACCGTCTTCGCGGAAGTCGACGGCCTACCGATCGAGAAAGCCGTGCGCCGCCTCGTCACGGTGGCGATCGAAGCCCATCTCGTCGACCCGGACCTGCACCGCGTCCTCGCCGAGCAGATTCCGCGCTCCGGCCACCTTGCGGAGGTCGAGGCCTACAGCCAGGAAATCCACGCCCTCGTGCGCACCTATCTCGAACGCCACCGCAAGGAGATGCGCAAGCTCGACCCCGCGCTCGCAGCGTTCATGTGCGTGAGCACGATCGAAGCCATCGCGCACAACACGGTACTGAACGGAGAGATGCTGTCGGAGAAGATGGTGAAGGTGCTGGTGGACGAGACGACGCGGTTGGTGGTGGGGTATTTGAAGTAGGCGCAGTCGCCGAAGGATTGCCGGCTAGCGGCCGCACCATCATTGCTTCAACATCGTGATCGGATGATCGAGTGCGATATCCAGCGAATTGCTCACCCCTCTCGTGAGAACATCCTGAATGCGTTGCCGGCCGAGATCGGCGTGCGAACGTCCCAGGGCATCCGCCTTGTCGGCATCCCCGTCCCTGATCGCCGCGACCATTGCGATGTGCTCGGTCAGGATCGTGTTCATGTGCTTCTGATATGCGGCCTTCGAAGCAAAATGCTGGGCATCGTAGGCCAGATAGGCAATCCGCAGCCCGAGCGTGAGGAGGTGGAGATAGTTGCGTTCGATCAGCTTGTTGCCGCACGCGGCGGCGATCAGGGCATGAAACCGCCAGTTGCTCTCGTTCATCTCCTCCGCGCGACCCGCCGCTTCATGCTGTTCGAATGCAACCCGCTCGGCATCGATCTCGGCGAGCTGCGCATCGGTTCGGCGTAGCGCCGCCCACCTGGTGACGAGCCGCTGGGTGATATCGAGCGCCTCGAGCAT
Organism: Bradyrhizobium sp. 191; assembly: GCF_023100985.1. Taxonomy (NCBI): domain Bacteria; kingdom Pseudomonadati; phylum Pseudomonadota; class Alphaproteobacteria; order Hyphomicrobiales; family Nitrobacteraceae; genus Bradyrhizobium; species Bradyrhizobium sp. 191. The sequence goes on along the minus strand of NZ_CP064692.1, from coordinate 8,154,541 downwards.
CTCGCGGAGGTCATCCCAGTTGAGACTTGCGACGCTCGCGCCGCGGTTGGGCAGCAGCACCACCAGCGATTCCGAGGCGAGCCTGACGAGCGCTTCGTGCACAGGGGTTCGCGACAGCCCGAGCCTGGCAGCGAGGGCCGCCTCATCAAGCGGCGAGCCCGGTCGCAGGGTGAGCGACACGATCTCGCGCCGGAGCGCCGTGTACGCGAACTCGACGCCCTTCCCTTTGCCCGGCGGCGGAGGTGGTCTGCTGGCCATCATGAAATATCTTGCCTTGCTTTATTCATAGTGCATAAACTGTGCATGCACGGCCAATCCTATCACAGGTGCCGTGCGATGCGAGGGCGACTGCCGGGCCGTTTTCGCGCAGGCAAAGGATCTCGTCCATGAGCATCACTGCCCAAGGGCTCGTTGCCCGAATCGACCGGCTACCTCCCTCCCGTTTCCACATTCAAGTCCTTATCATTGCTGGGCTTTCACTGTTCTTCGATACGCTGGACACGGCCGTCACCGGCTTTGCCTTCGCAGCTTTTCGGACCGAATGGAACCTCGGCCCGCTCGCGCTCGGCGTCACCTCGGCGATCGGGTTGAGCGGCTACCTGCTCGGTTCCATCCTCGTCGGCTTCGTCGCCGACCGGTTCGGCCGCAAAGCCGTCATGACCTGGAGCCTCGGCCTCTACTCGCTGTTCTCGGCCTCCCGCGCGCTGGCCCCCGGCATCGAGGTCTTTTGCCTGCTGAACTTCTTCACGTGGATCTTCGTGGGGATGGAGAGCTGCGTGGTGCCGCCTTATCTGGCGGAGCTGTGGCCCTCGCGGCTTCGCGGCCGCTTCAACGGCTGGATGATGGCGTTCTTCGCGATCGGCATCGCCCTGTCCCCCGTTTGGGCCCTCCTCCTCATCCCGACCGTCGGCTGGCGCTGGACGCTCGCGCTCACCTTCCCGTTCGCGCTCCTGATCGGCCTGATGCGGACCTTCCTTCCCGAGAGCCCGCGATGGCTGGTGAGCCAGGGCCGAACCGAGGAAGCCGAGCGAATCGTCGCGTCCATCGAAGCGCGGGTGGCCCGGTCGAACGGTGGCACTCTGCCACCGATCGTTCCGATCCCGGCGCCCGTCACCCGTCCGGTCAGCAGGCGCGAGATTGTCGCCCCCGCCATCCTGCCTGTCACCCTCATGCTCTGGCTTGTCTGGTTCACCGAGTACGGCGTTCTCTATACCTTCCAATCCGTGCTTCCGACGTTGCTCGCCATGGATGGTTTCTCCATCGTGCGATCGACCGAGTTCACCGTGGTGATCTTCTCGGGCTTCATCCCCGGCTATATCGGCGCGGGCTACTTCCTCGATCTCGTCGGGCGGAAATACTGGCTGATGATCTGCTTCGCCGGGATCGGGATCTCCAGCACGCTGTTTGGCCTTGCGAATACGCCCGTGACGATCATGGCCTGTGCATGGTTCACCGCCTTCTTCCTCGGCAACGGTTCGACCTGCATCTACACCTACACGCCCGAACTCTATCCGACCGAGATTCGGACGACGGCGATGGGAATGGCCTCGGCCTGGGGACGCGTCGGTGGCATCCTCCTGCTGCTTGCGTTCGGAATCTTCGCCGTGCTGCACGGACGGCTCGCGCTCTTCCTGGTGAGCGACGGCCTGCTGATCGTCAGCATCATCGTGGTGGCGCTGGTTGGCCCCAATACGAAAGGCAAGACCCTCGAGGCGACGTCGTCGGCGCGCGACGTTGCAGCGCGGGCAAACGCCGTTGAGGCACCGGCCGAATGACGCGGACAGCAGTGATTGCCGGGGCCGGCTACGCCGGCCTCGCAGCGGCGGCCGTGCTCGCGCGCGCGGGATGGCGCGTCTCCGTGTACGAGGCCGATCCCGAGCCAAGAAGCGTCGGCGCCGGTCTCTATGTGCACGGTTTCGTCCATGACGCCCTTCGCAAGACCGGCGCCTACGACGATTTCATGCGTGGGGCATTCAAACCTGCCGCGCATTGCGTCTACATCGACGGCGCGCGGCAATCGAATGCGTCCACGGAAGGAAACATCGTCACCACGACCCGGGCGCTGCTTCATGTTGCACTGATCGATGCAGCAAGGCGCGCCGGCGTCAGCATCGTCGGCGGATCGCGGGCTGTTGCGGCTGACCCGAGCGGCGTCCTGATCCTCGCAGACGGCACGCGGCTCGAAGCCGATCTGGTCGTTGCCGCCGACGGCGTGCGATCGACCATCGCGAAAGCGCTGGATATTCCGATCACGCGCGTCGCGCACCAGGACGGCATCACGCGGATCCTTCTCGATCGCGACGGGCTGCGTGACGACAAATGGAGCAGCATTCACGACTACTATGATTACCGGGGACGTCCGTTGCGGGTGCTCTACACGCCGTGTGGCCCGGATGCCTTCTATTTCTGCCTGATGGCGCCCATCACCGATCTCGAGGCGACGTCCGTTCCGATCGCCGTCGTGCTTTGGACCGCGCGATTTCCGGATCTCGCACCGACATTGCAACGGGTCGGCAAAGCCGGCCGTCACGACCGCTACGCAACGACGACGCTCTCGACCTGGTCGAAGGGACGTGCAGCGATCGTCGGCGATGCGGCACATGCGATGCCATCGAGCCTGGGGCAAGGCGCCGGCGTCAGCATCGTCAACGCCGTCGCGCTCGCGGAGACCGTTGCGCACGCCGGCGACATCGAAGCCGCGCTCGGTACCTGGGAAGCTGCGATGCGTCCGATGGTCGAGGGCTGGCAGCGCCGGGTCGAAGATGTCGCAAGCCAACGCAGCCTTACTCGCGCCGTTCGCCCGTCCGAGCAGCGGCTCGTCGAGCTCTCGTCCGAGGATTCGGATCGCAAACACGCAAGACAAGAAGGGACCAACGCATGACGCTCGTTCCAAGCGCATCCTGGTACACTGACATCATCGCCGCCGTGGACCAGCAGCAGGCCGGCATCAAGGATCATCTCGGCCGACCCTGGGCGCAGCATTTTGAGCGCGTGGCGCTCCGTCTCATCTTCCGCAAGCCGGACGCGACCCGCGCCCATATCGAAGCTGCCCTCCTGCACGACGCGATGATGGAGCGCGGCGGCGGACGCAAGATGCTCGATGCTCTCGGGGTCAGCCGGGAAGCCCGCGAGATCATCGAGATCCAGACCCCTCCTCCGAACGCGGATTACTACCGCCGCTTCCAGGATGTCGGCCCCGCCGAATGCGCGATCTATCTCGACTACATCCGCAAACTCTGCGCCTCCGGCAATCAGCCCGCGATCCAGATGAAGCTCGCCGACATCACCGATACCATCGAAGCCTGCCGTACTGGGCGAACGCCCCTGCTGATCGATCAGTTCATCAATCGCTACGAGCCGAGCCGGAAGCTGCTCGAGCAGGCGTTGGGATCGGAGCTGGGTTAGCGGGGTGATGCGGCTGGCAGGATGACATCATGCCACTGTTTTGCCCGACGCGTCAAATTTTTTCGGAAAAACATTAACCGTCAATGACTTCGCTACTGTGCATGGGGTTGTTTTCGAAATTCTTGTCGTAGTCGGTCACCGAAGTAGCCGGCATGCGCTGATCACGCGCACGCCTCACCGGCGGGAGGAGACTCCACGCCGACGATCAATCCACCCGACAGATGATTTGAGAAAATGGTCGGAGCGAGAGGATTTGAACCTCCGACCCCTAGTCTCCCAGACTAGTGCGCTAACCGGGCTGCGCCACGCTCCGAATGCCGTTCCATTAGCTAGGATCGCTGCTTCGCGCAAGGCGAGGCAGACACCATTTTGGGCCTCTCCTCAATCAGCAGCCCAAAGCGCCCGGAACTGCCCACAAAGCCGGCTAAAAGGCCCTACCCGTCCTTCAGCGCCTGATCCAGCATCTCCCTCGCTGCGACGAGGTCGGCGAGCGCCCGGCCCAGGCGCTCCCGGTCTAGTGCGCTGGGGCCGGCGGGTGCGGCGGTGGCGCCGCCCTTGCGGAAGGTGGTGAGGATCTCCTCGTCGTCGACCTCCGTGAAGCGGAAGTCGATGCCTTCCTCTTCGTCGCCCTGGTAGTCGTCATCGTCGGTGTCGGTGATGCCCTTGATGGGCGCCTCGTCCTCGGGCTCCATCAGGCTCGCGCCGATGGCGTCCTCGATGGCGCCGAACGAGACCGCGGCCGCGCTGTCGGCGAGGCCCTGCACCGATTTGACGCCGTGCTCCTTCAGGATCCGCTGCACCCCGCGGATGGTGTAGCCCTCGCCGTAGAGCAGCCGGCGGATGCCCTTGAGCAGGTCGACGTCGTCGGGGCGGTAATAGCGGCGGCCGCCGCTGCGCTTCATCGGCTTGATCTGGGAGAACCGGGTCTCCCAGAACCGCAGCACGTGCTGCGGAATGTCGAGTTCCTGCGCTACTTCGCTGATGGTTCGGAACGCATCCGGCGCCTTGTCCAAATGCCAAATCCTTTGCGAAAGGGTTACGCCTCTTGCTGAGCCTTGCTGGTGGCGTCGCCATTGGCGCGGTGTTGGCCGTTGATCCGCTGCTTCAGGATCGCCGACGGCTTGAATACCATGACGCGGCGCGGCGAGATCGGCACCTCGGTACCGGTCTTCGGATTACGGCCGATGCGCTGCCCCTTCTTGCGCACCATGAAGGACCCGAACGAGGACAATTTCACCGTCTCGCCCTTTTCGAGGCAATCGGTGATCTCCTTCAGCACGAGTTCCACGAAAGCGGACGATTCCGTGCGCGATAGCCCTACCTTCTGGTAGACGGCTTCGCAGAGATCGACACGCGTTACGGTTTTACTTTGATCGGTCATCGCCCTGCCCCACATCACGGCGAACAATTGTTGTCTGAAATTATGAGGTTACGATACGGCGGTCAACAGCGCTCATCAATGCAGACGCATCGATAATCGGCACCGATTCCGGCAAAATTTTATCGACTGCGGCTTACCAGCGCAGCAGCGCGGAGCCCCAGGTGAAGCCGCCGCCCATCGCCTCCAGGAGAACAAGGTCACCCTTCTTGATGCGGCCGTCCTTGCGCGCCTCCGACAGCGCCAGCGGGATCGAGGCGGCGGAGGTGTTGCCGTGGCGGTCCACCGTCAGCACCACCTTTTCCGGCGCGATGTGCAGCTTGTGGGCGGAGGCGTCGATGATTCGCTTGTTGGCCTGGTGCGGCACGAACCAGTCGATGCTGTCGGCATTGAGCCCGGTCGCCTCGAAGGCGTCGACGATGACGTCGGTGATCATGCCGACCGCATGCTTGAAGACCTCGCGGCCTTCCATGCGCAGATGGCCGACGGTCTGGGTCGAGGACGGGCCGCCATCGACGAACAGCTTTGCCTTGTGGCGGCCGTCGGAGCGCAGATGCGTGGTCACGACGCCGCGGTCGGTCGCGGCATTGCCGGGCTGCTCCTGCGCCTCCAGCACCACCGCCCCGGCGCCGTCGCCGAACAGCACGCAGGTGCCGCGGTCGTTCCAGTCGAGGATGCGCGAGAAGGTCTCGGCGCCGATCACCAGCGCGCGCTTGAAGGCGCCGGTGCGCAGGAAATTGTCGGCAGTGGCCAGCGCGAACACGAAGCCCGAGCACACCGCCTGGAGGTCGAAGGCAGCGCCATGGTTGATGCCGAGCCCGTGCTGCACGGCGACAGCCGTCGCGGGGAAGGTGTTGTCCGGGGTCGAGGTCGCCAGCACGATGAGGTCGATCGACTGCGCGTCCATGCCGGCATCGCTGAGCGCGGCCTGCGCCGCCTTGATCGCCAGGTGCGAGGTGAACTCGCCCTCGGCCGCGATGTGCCGCTCGCGAATGCCCGTGCGCTGAACGATCCACTCGTCGGAGGTGTCGATGCGGGCCGCCAATTGGGCGTTGGTCACCACCTGCTCCGGCAGATATGAGCCGCAGCCGAGCACGACCGAACGAATTTGAGTCACGAAACATCCTCCGGCGCGGGCTGCACGAAACTGAGTGCACCACCCTCGCGGTTGAGCATCTGATTGATCTTGTTCAGGAGATCGTAGTGAGCCATCTCATAGCCAACATCGATCGCATAGGCAAAGCCTTCGGCGTTGGTTCCGCCGTGGCTCTTGACCACCACCCCCCTCAGTCCCAGCAGCACGCCGCCATTGGACTTGTTGGGGTCCATCTTGTCGCGCAGGGCCTGGAAGGCGCTGCGGGCGAAGACATAGCCGAGCTTGGAGAGCCAGCTCCGCTGCATCTCGTTACGGAGCAATTCCGCCATCTGCCGGGCGGTTCCCTCGGCGGCCTTGAGCGCGATGTTACCGCTGAAGCCCTCGGTCACGATGACGTCGGCCAGCCCCTTGCCGATGCCGTCACCCTCGACGAAGCCGATATAGTCGAGCTCCGGCAGGTTCCTTGCCCGCAGGATCTCGCTGGCCTCGCGGATCTCCTCGTGGCCCTTGATCTCTTCGGCGCCGATGTTGAGCAGCCCGACCGTCGGCCGCTTCTTGTTGAACAGCACGCTCGCTTTGGCTGCGCCCATGACCGCCATCGACACCAGATGGTGCGCATCGCCGCCGAGGGTGGCGCCGAGGTCGAGCACGACGGATTCGCCGCGCATGGTCGGCCATATCGCGGAGATCGCCGGGCGGTCGATGCCCGGCAACGTCCGCAGGTGGAAGCGCGCCATCGCCATCAGTGCGCCGGTATTGCCGGCAGAGATCGCGACATCCGCCTCGCCCTTCTTGACCGCATCGATCGCGAGCCACATCGAGGAGGACTTGCGGCCGCGCCGCAGCGCCTGGCTCGGCTTGTCCTCCATGCTGACGGCGACGTCGGTATGGACGATCCTGGAGGCGGCTTTCAGCTTCGGGTGCTTGTCGAGCTCGGGCTCGATCCTGGCGCGGTCGCCGACCAGCAGGAACTCGGTATCGCTATGCCTGCCTAGCGAGATGGCGGCGCCCGGAATGACCACGGCGGGGCCGACGTCGCCCCCCATGGCGTCCAGCGCGATGCGAACCTTGCTTGGCATGAAAGTCCTGGAAACCTGGTCTCGTGCGGTCTTGATCTAGCGGGGCCGCGAAATGGGTTCGCCACGGACATGGCGATCGGTCAGGCGCCTCGCCGCACCCGGACCGGGGCGCGACAATAGCGTTTTGTTACCCCGAAACAACCTCTTGCCCCCAGCCTTTTGCATTTGGGGCGATGCGGCCACGCCCCCCGGATTGAGCAGGAAAGACATTGAAATCAGGAGGATAAATGCTTCTTTCAAACCATCAAGGGAAATGCCTCGCGTCCTCTCGCAAGGCGGGCACAAGCGGAATTGCCCTATGGCCCCTTCTTCTTGTCGTGAAGCGCCTTCAGTGCCGCGAAGGGATGGTCCTCGGGATCGGGGGCGGCGACCTCAGCCTCGAACACGGCCCCCTCCTTGCGCGGATAGGGATCGATCGCCAGGAACAGGGCGTCGGTGGCGAGCCGGCCGAGGTCGATGATGCCGCCGGCGATCGGCTCGGGAGGATCGGCGACCGCCGGCGGCCCCTCATCGTCCTGCCCCTCCTCGATCAGATCGGCCAGGCGCCGTGCCTCTGCCTCCGGGGCGAACATCAGGTCGACCTCCTCCTCGATCTCGCTCTCGATCGGATCCAGCGTGACGACGCAGGTTTGGCCGATCCGGCCGCGAACAAGTCCCGTGACCTGGACCCGCCCACCGCTTTTCGGCACGACATCGAAGCTGGCATGCGCGGACAGGATCTCCCGCACGCCCGCGAGCGCCGCCATGGCCTGCCGCTCGGCCGCTGAGGCCTCGAGCTCGCGATGCAGGCCTGCTTCAGGGATCTGCGCAACGATGACGGGCACCCGCCAGGGATCGGGCTCGGATCCGGCATTCGGTCGACTCATGGCGTGACATCCTCAGGAAGCGCTGGAGGAAACTTGAAGGAGGCGCGCAGCAGCACGGCTTCGTCGGTCCGGCCAAGCTCGGCCTCACTGGCCCGGGCATAGGCCGCGAGCTGCTGCGCCTGGACGAAGCCGGTCCCATTCAAGATATTCTTGCAGATCGCCGATGCCAGCGCCTCGCCGCCGCCTTCCATGGCTTGATCATAGGCCTGGACGCGACCGTAGAACGCCTCGCCGAAGGCCCGCATCCGCTTCGGCACGGTCTGGTCGCCCACACCCATCTCGCGCAGATTGTCGTCCATGTCCTCGCAGAAGCGGTCGAACAGCGCCTGGGACAGCTCCGTGGCGCCGCCAGTGCCGCCTTGGACCGCGCGCAGGCGGCGCAGCAGCAGCCAGAGATGCAACAGCAACAGATCGAAACGCCCGTTAACCGTATCGGGCACGCCCAAGTCACGGTAAAATATGGGTTCTCGCGCCTGCGTCACGATCATGCCATAGATCGCTTCAATGGTGCTCGGCGGGGTCAGTCGGGGTTTCCTGAAGTGATTGAACGGCCAAAGCATTGTGGTTTCCGCAAGCGGGCGCGCGCGTGTTGCATTAAGACGCCCAGCCCGGTACTTCAGCGCCTCGCGCGACGCAAGGGGACGGAATCAGTTCCGCTATGACGACAACGAACAAGACCAGCCTGCGCGCGGATCAGCGGCGCGGCCTCCACGCATGCTGGCGCGGCTTGCGCATGCTCGCAGCTGCCGCCGTGGTCGGCGCGGCTCTTGCGGGCTGTACGGGCGAGCAGTTCCAGAAGGGTTACATCCTGCCGCCCGGCGCGCTCGAGCAGATTCCGATCGGCGCAAGCCAGGACCAGGTGCTGATCGTGATGGGTACCCCCTCCACGGTCGCGACCCTCGACGGTGAGGTGTTTTACTACATCTCGCAACGCTCGGAGCGCCCGGTCGCCTTCATGAACCAGAAGGTGGTCGACCAGCGCGTCATCGCCATCTATTTCGACAAGAACCGCCGCGTGCGCCGGCTTGCGAATTACGGTCTGCAGGACGGCAAGATCTTCGACTTCATCAGCCGTACGACGCCGACGTCGGGCCAGGAGATGAGCTACCTCACGCCGCTGTTCAAGCTGCTCAGCTTCAACTGAGACTCCAGAGCGCTTTCGCGCGGAGCCGATCACGGCTCGCGCGGAAAAAAATGCGTCCAACACGAATCCAAAGCCTTCCAATTCCGCCGGAAGGTAAATCGCTCTGAACTGCGGCGTCGTGCCGCTCTGCGCGCGCCACATGCCGTCGCACGCGACTTGCGGTCGCACGAGCTGTTCCCTACGGTCCCTGCAAAGTAAGAAGCAGGGAGTGGATTCGTGCCTAAGCCTTTGTTGTCCCGCCGTCGCGTGCTCACCGGCGCTGCCGGCCTTTCAGCCGCAGCCATACTGCCGCGATCGAGCCTCGCCGACTGGAAGCCCACCGAAAACGTCCGCCTCGTCGTACCGGCTGCGGCCGGCGGCTCGACCGACGTGATGGGCCGACTCCTGGCCGCGCATCTGCAAACCGCCTGGGGCCAGTCGGCGGTCGTGGAAAACCGCTCGGGCGGCGGCGGCACCATCGGAACCGCCGAGGTGGTCCGCGCCAAGCCTGATGGTCACACCATCCTGGTCGGCAATCCCGGTCCGAACGCGATCGCCTACAGCATCTTCAAGAACCTCACCTACAAGCCCGACCAGTTGCAGCCGGTCTCGAACATGATCCGGATCCCGAACATCGTCTCGGCGCATCCGAAGACCGGCATCAAGTCGGTCCCCGAGTTGATCGCCTACCTCAAGGCCAATCCGGACAAGCTCAGCTACGCCTCTTCGGGCGTCGGCCAGAGCCCTCACCTCACCGGCGCCTGGTTTCTCCAGCTCACCGGCCTGAAGATGACGCACATCCCGTTCCGCGGCGCCGGACCCGCGCTGCAAGCGGCCCTCGCCGGCGACATCCAGATCCTGTTCGACAACCTTTATCCGAGCCTGCCTCAGGTGCAGAACGGCACGCTCAACGGTCTATGCGTCACCACGACCGAGCGCAGCGACCTCGCGCCGAACCTGCCGACGATGCGGGAGAGCGCGCCGGAGCTGGCGAGTTTCGACATCTCGTCCTGGTTCGCGGTGTTCCTGCCGAAGGGGGTTTCACCCGAGGTGCTCAACGCGCTCAATCTCCAGGTCAAGGCGATGCTGGAGCGCGAGGACATCAAGAAGCAGATCGCCGGCATGGGTGCCCGCGCCGACTACGGCACCCCGCAGCAGTTCGCCGCCTTCGTGGAGGCCGAGACGAAGAAGTTCGCCGGCATCATCCAGAAGGAAGGGCTGCAGATGGACGTGCAGTAGGTCTCTCTTTCGTCATTGCCAGCGTAGCGAAGCAATCCAGTCTCTCTCCGTGGAAAGACCCTGGATTGCTTCGTCGTAAGAGCTCTTCGCAATGACGTGGTGAGAGGGTCCGGCCACCAAAACAAAACCCCGCGGCTCGCACCGCGGGGTTCTGTTTTGCAGAGTTGGCGCCGCTCAGTGCGCCAGGATCGCCAGCAGCAGCAGGGCCACGATGTTGGTGATCTTGATCATCGGATTCACCGCGGGGCCCGCCGTGTCCTTGTAGGGATCGCCGACGGTGTCACCGGTGACGGCCGACTTGTGGGCGTCAGAGCCCTTGCCGCCGAAATGGCCGTCCTCGATGTACTTCTTGGCGTTGTCCCAGGCGCCGCCGCCCGAGGTCATCGAGATCGCGACAAACAGGCCCGTCACGATCACGCCGAGCAGCATCGCGCCCACGGCCGAGAACGCCGCCGACTTGCCGGCCGCGCCGCCGCCCGCGATCGCGTAGATCACGAAGTAGACGAAGATCGGTGACAGCACCGGCAGCAGCGAGGGGATGATCATCTCCTTGATCGCCGCCTTCGTCAGCAGGTCGACCGCCTTGCCGTAGTCAGGCTTGTCGGTGCCCTGCATGATGCCCGGCTTCTCGCGGAACTGGCGTCGTACCTCCTCGACGATCGCGCTCGCCGCACGGCCCACGGCCGTCATGCCCATCGCGCCGAACAGATACGGCAAGAGGCCGCCGAACAAGAGGCCCACCACCACGTAGGGGTTGTTGAGCGAGAAGTCCGGATTGACGCCGGCGAAGTAGGGATGCTGCGCGGAGCCGGCAACGAAGAACTTGAGGTCCTGGTTGTAGGCCGCGAACAGCACCAGGGCGCCGAGACCGGCGGAGCCGATCGCGTAGCCCTTGGTCACCGCCTTGGTGGTGTTGCCGACCGCGTCGAGCGCGTCGGTCGATTTGCGTACCTCCTTCGGCAGGCCCGCCATCTCGGCGATGCCGCCGGCGTTGTCGGTGACGGGGCCGAAGGCGTCGAGCGCGACGATCATGCCGGCGAGCGCCAGCATGGTGGCGGTCGCGATCGCGATGCCGAACAGGCCGGCGAGGCTGTAGGTGACCAGGATGCCGGCGATGATCACGATCGCGGGCAGCGCGGTCGCTTCCATCGAGACGGCAAGGCCCTGGATCACGTTGGTGCCGTGACCGGTCACCGAGGCCTGGGCGATCGACTTCACCGGACGGTAGTCGGTGCCCGTGTAATATTCGGTGATCCAGATGATCAGCGCGGTGACGATGAGGCCGACCACGCCGCATTCGAACAGCGCCATGCCGGTGTAGTCGACGCCCTCGAGCTTGCCGAAGCCGATCAGGTAGTAGATCACCAGCGCGATGCCGATCAGGGACAGGATGCCGGTCGCGATCAGGCCCTTGTAGAGCGCGCCCATGATCGACTGGCTCGGCCCGAGCTTCACGAAGAAAGTGCCGATGATCGAGGTGATGATGCAGATGCCGCCGATCGCGAGCGGCAGCGTCATCATGTTGGCGAGGATCGCCGTCTTGGCGAAGAAGATGGCCGCCAGGACCATGGTGGCGACCGCGGTCACCGCATAGGTCTCGAACAGGTCGGCAGCCATGCCGGCGCAGTCGCCGACATTGTCACCGACGTTGTCGGCGATCGTCGCCGGGTTGCGCGGATCGTCCTCGGGAATTCCGGCCTCGACCTTGCCGACGAGGTCGCCGCCGACATCCGCACCCTTGGTGAAGATGCCGCCGCCGAGACGGGCGAAGATGGAGATCAGCGAGGCGCCGAAGCCGAGCGCCACCAGGGCATCGACCACGACGCGGCTATCGGGCGCGAGCTTCAGCGAGTGGACCAGGAAGCCGAAATAGAGGGTCACACCCAACAGCGCGAGACCCGCCACCAGCATTCCGGTGATCGCTCCCGCCTTGAAGGCGAGCTCGAGCCCGCCGGCGAGCGACTTCGTCGCGGCCTGGGCCGTGCGCACATTGGCACGGACCGAGACGTTCATGCCGATGAAGCCGGCAGCGCCGGACAGGATCGCGCCGATGGCAAAACCGATCGCGACATAGAGCCCGAGGAAATAGACAAGCAGCACGAAGATGACGATGCCGACGAGACCGATCGTGGTGTACTGGCGCCGCAGGTAGGCCTGTGCGCCTTCGCGCACGGCTCCTGCGATCTCCTGCATGCGCGGCGACCCCGCATCCGCGCCCAACACCGAAGACGTCGCCCAAATCGCGTAGACGACGGAAAGCACTCCGCAGAGCACTATCAACCATAATGCTGTCATGTGATTTTTGCCTCAGATCCTTGATGTACCCCCGGCGCCTTTTGTTGTCCGTCGTGCGGTGCGGCGCCTTGATTTCGAACAAGGCCGCCCCCTTGCCCAAAAAAAGAGGCGGCCTCAGTCGGTCGCGAGCTTGCCAAAATCAAATTGAGGGTGCAACGCCGGATAAGGCCGAAACCGTCGATCTCGGCAGGTATTTAGGACCAAGTGCTGAGAACTAAGATGCCGGTTTGGAGCAATTCCTAGAAGTGGCTGTAGGACAGTCGCGTCAAGAGCAGTTCCTGGCCCTGCCCATCCAGGAAGCGCGGCCGCTCCTGCCCCTCCACGATCGTGCCGATCATGGTCACCGCAAGGCCCCTGGCCCGCCCAGCGGCCATCAGCGCCTCGCTTTGCGCCTGCGGAACGGTGCATAGCACCTCGTAGTCGTCGCCCCCCGCAAGCAGCGTCTCGACGCAAACGACGTTGCGGGCGAGCAGTCCGGCCGCCGCGGCCGAGAGCGGCACGCTTGTCACGTCGACCGAAGCCGAAACCCCGGACGCTGCACAGAGCTTGGCCAGATCGCCAGCGAGACCGTCGGAGACGTCCATTGCTGCGGTCGCATGGTCGCGCACCGCCCGCGCCAGCACGTTGCGCGGCTGCGGCACCCGATAGCGTGAGACCAGGGCTTCCCTCGCGGTGGGATCGGACGCAAGCGCTGCGGCAGCGGCACCGCCTTTGAGCACGTCGAGACCGAGTGCGGCATCGCCGATCGTGCCCGTCACGAGGATGCAATCCCCTGGCTTTGCACCGGTGCGCCCGACCATTCGCCCCTGCGGCACGCGGCCGAAGGCAGTGATCGAGATCATCTGAGGCCCTGGCGTCGACACGGTATCGCCGCCGAGCAGCGGGCATGCGAATGTGCTGGCGTCCTCGCCGAGCGCGTCCGCAAACGGACGGAGCCAGGCATCCTCCTGGCTGCGCAGCGCCAGCGTCAGCACGAAGCCGGCTGGCACCGCGCCCTTGGCGGCGAGATCGGACAGGTTCACCCGCAGCGCCTTGCGCGCGATGGTGTCGGGCGGATCGTCGGCAAGATAGTGCACGCCCTCGACGACGGCGTCAGTGGTGACGACGATGTCCTTGCCGGATGAGGACAGGACTGCGGCGTCATCGACGAGCCCGAATGCGCCGGGATCAATCGCCAGCGGCTTGAAATAGCGCGCGATGAGGGAATCTTCGCCGGAGGGCTGTGTTCTGTCCTGTGTCACGATAGCCGACCCGTCATCCCTGCGCGATGGCGAAGCCATCGTCGCTGGAGGTGCGAGCCCTTGCGAGCCTCGAAGGATGGACGGCCGAGGTGCGACCTCAGCGGCACGCCGCCGTCCTTCGAGGCCTTCGCTTCGCTACGGCACCTCAGGATGACGGCTACTGCAAGGGCCATCGACTGATCCTACCCTCGCCCGAACTCGTCGCCGCGAAACTGCCGGCCGATCTGGTCGAGCACGGCGTTCACCATGCCAGTCTCCTCGCGGTCGACGAAGGCATTGGCGACGTCGACATATTCGGAGACCACCACCCGGCCCGGCACGTCCTTGCGGTGCTGAAGCTCATAGGCCCCGGCCCGCAGCACCGCGCGCAGGATGGCCTCGATCCGCTTCAAGGGCCAGCCCTTCGACAGCGCCTCGTCGATCAGCGGATCGAGCTTCTTCTGGTCCCGCACCACACCCGAAACCACGTCGCGGAAGAACGCCGCCTCGGCCGGCAGATACGTCTCGCCCTCGACCTCGTTGCCAAGCCAGTGGCTCTCGAACTCGGCAAAGATGTCGTTGATGCCGGCACCGGCGATATCCATCTGGTACAGCGCCTGCACGGCTGCGAGCCGTGCCGCACCGCGCCGGTTCGCTTTCTTCTCGGTGCCGAGCGGCGGCTTTCTGGTGTTGTCGGCCATGGCTTCAGGCCTGCGCCAGTCGGCGTTTGATGCGCAGCATCGCAAGCGCGGCGCGCGCGGCATCGCCGCCCTTGTCGAGCTCGCTGGCGCGCGCCCGCGCCCAGGCCTGCGCCTCGGTGTTGACGGTGAGGATGCCGTTGCCGAGCGGCAGCTTTCGCGCCACGGCAAGGTCCATCAGCGCGCGCGAGGATTCCTGCGACACGATCTCGAAATGAATGGTGTCGCCGCGGATCACGCAGCCGAGCGCGATCACCACGTCATAGGGCTTGCCGTTCGCCGCCGCGGCATCGACCGCGATGGCGACAGCCGCCGGGATTTCCAGCGCACCGGGAACCGTGATCACGTCATGGGTCAGGCCGGCCGCCTTCAGTTCAGTCACCGCGCCATCCAGAAGCGCGTCCTGGAGATCGTCATAGAACCGCGCCTCGACGATCAGCGCGCGCGCGCCGGAAATGTCGGTCTGGTCTTTCAGGGGTGCGCGCCGCGCGTCTGCCATCGTTCAATCCGTTTCGAAAGGGGTCGGCGCTATGTAGTCGCCGGAAGCATGTAAGCCAAGTTAGAAACCGTCATTCCGGGGCGGCTCGAAGAGCCGAACCCGGAATCTCGAGATTCTCTGGTGCGCAATTGCGCACCTTCGCGCCCCGGAATGACCGGCTTTGCCGGTCACTTCATCTCCGTCAGCCGCGCCGCGTAGCGGGCCATCAGGTCGACCTCGATGTTGACCTCGTCCCCCGCCTTCCAGTCGCCGATCGTCGTGACCATCAGCGTGTGCGGGATGATCAGCACCGAAAAGCTCACGTCCTTGACCGTATTGACCGTGAGCGACACGCCGTCGAGCGTGATCGAGCCCTTGGTGGCGATGAACCGCGCCAGCTCCCGCGTGGTGGAGAGCTCGAACCGCGCCATGTCGGGCAGATCCTCGCGGCTGAGAAGGGTCGCGATGCCGTCGGCATGGCCGGCGACGATATGGCCGCCAAGCTCGTCACCGATCTTGAGCGCGCGCTCGAGATTGAGCCTCGTGCCCAGCTTCCAGTGCTTTGCCGTCGTCAGCGCCAGTGTCTCGGCGGCCGCATCGACGTCGAACCAGGTCCTTTGAGCAGAGCCCTTGCCGCCTTCCACGCCCGAGGCAACCACAGTCAGGCAGACGCCGTTGCAGGCGATCGAGGCGCCGTCGGCAATCGTGCCCTGATCGTAGCGGCAGGCGATGCGCAGGCGATGCAGCTGCCCCTGCGCCGTGGGCGTGAAGCTGACGATCTCGCCGATATCGGTGACAATGCCGGTGAACATTAGGCGCGCTCGTAGATGGTGAGAGTATCCTTGCCGAAGGTCTCGCTAGCATGAACCTTGTAGGCCGGCGAATGCGTGATTTTCGACAGGGGCAATGCATCGAGCGCATCGACACCGCCGGAGCCCACCGTTTCCGCCCCGCGGAACAGCCAGATCTCGTCGACGAAATCGGCCGCAACGAAGGACGCGGCGACACGGCTGCCGCCCTCGACCATCAGCCGCGTGATCCCTTTCTCGGCCAGCGCGTGCAGCGCGGCCGCAAGATCGAGCCCGGACGCGCCCCCCGGCGACACGCGAATGAGCTGCGCACCGGCCGCGCCAAGCCGCATGGCGGCAGCAGCCTCGGCGAGCTCGGACCCCACCACCCAGAGCGGCGTCTCGCGCGCGGATCGCACGAGCTGGCTCGATGCGGCAATGCGCAGGCTCTGGTCGAGCACCACGCGCACCGGCGAGCGCGCCGCCATGCCCGGCAGGCGGCAGGTGAGGAGCGGATCGTCCGCCAGCACCGTTCCGATGCCGACCAGGATCGCATCACTGCGCGCGCGGAGAAGATGCACGCGGTCGCGCGCGGCTTCACCCGTGATCGCAAACGGCTTGCCGCCAGCCGCGCCGATCTTGCCGTCGGGCGAAACCGCGAGCTTGAGGATCACATGAGGGCGGTGATCCCTGATGCGGCGGAAATGGCCGGTATGGTCGAAGGCAGCCTCCGCCGAGCAAAGACCCACATCCACATTGATGCCGGCAGCGCGCAGACGCGCATGTCCCTGGCCTGCGACCTCAGGATTGGGATCCTCGATCGCCGCCACCACCCGCTTGATGCCGGCAGCGATCACCGCATCTGCGCAGGGCGGCGACTTGCCGAAATGCGAGCATGGCTCCAGGGTGACATAGAGCGTGGCGCCCCGCGCCGCCTCGCCCGCGCGCCGCAACGCTTCAGGCTCGCCATGCGGCCGTCCTCCCGGCTGCGTCCAGCCGCGGCCGATGATGACGCCGTCCTTGACGATGACGGCGCCCACGGCCGGATTGGGCCAGGTCCGCCCCTGCCCGCGCCTGCCCAGCGCCAGCGCAAGCTCCATGAAGCGGCGATCGGCCTCCTTGGCCTCGCGGGCCTTCTGCGCGAACTGGTCTTCCAGGATGCGGAAGATCATTTGCGGATCGCGGCGAGCCGCGCTTCCTCCTCGCCGGAGAGCTCGCCGAGCACGTCGGCGAAATCCTTGGCCTCGCGGAAATTACGGTAGACCGAAGCGAAGCGCACATAGGCGACGTCGTCGAGCGTGCGCAGATGCTCCATCACGGTCTCGCCGATCACCTCGGAGGAGATCTCGGCTTCGCCCCCGGTCTCGAGCTCGCGCACGATGGTGGAGACCATCTTCTCCACCCGCTCCGGCTCGACCTGCCGCTTGCGCAACGAGATCTGTACCGAGCGCATCAGCTTGTCGCGATCGAACGGCACGCGGCGGCCGTTGCGCTTGATCACCGTGAGCTCGCGCAGCTGCACGCGCTCGAAGGTGGTGAAGCGGAAATTGCAGGCGACGCACACGCGCCGCCTGCGGATCACGGCCGAGTCCTCGGTCGGACGCGAGTCCTTTACCTGCGTATCGAGACTGTTGCAGTTCGGGCAGCGCATCCGTTTGCCTTGATCAGTTTTCTTGGCCTTACTGGTAGATCGGGAACCGGTCGGTGAGCGCCTTGACCCGCTCCTTGATCGCAGCTTCCACCAGCGGCGCCTTGCCGTCGGAGGATTGCGCGATCGCGTTGAGAACCTCGGCGATCATGCCGCCGACCTGCTGGAATTCGGCCACCCCGAACCCGCGGCTGGTCGCGGCCGGCGTGCCGAGCCTAATCCCTGACGTGACGAAGGGCGATTCCGGGTCGAACGGAATGCCGTTCTTGTTGCAGGTGATGGCCGCGCGGACCAGCGCCTTCTCCGAGACGTTGCCCTTCAGACCCTTCGGCCTGAGATCAACCAGCATCAGATGGTTGTCGGTGCC
This sequence comes from Bradyrhizobium sp. 191, assembly GCF_023100985.1. Taxonomy (NCBI): domain Bacteria; kingdom Pseudomonadati; phylum Pseudomonadota; class Alphaproteobacteria; order Hyphomicrobiales; family Nitrobacteraceae; genus Bradyrhizobium; species Bradyrhizobium sp. 191. The sequence continues at coordinate 8,136,861 of NZ_CP064692.1, read as the reverse complement.
GCCCGAGACGATGTCGAAGCCGTGGCTCTTCATCGCTTCCGCCAGCGCCTTGGCGTTCTCGACGACATTCTTGGCGTAGACCTTGAAGTCCGGCCGCAGCGCCTCGCCGAGAGCGACCGCCTTCGCCGCGATCACATGCATCAGCGGACCGCCCTGCAAGCCCGGGAAGATCGCCGAGTTGAGCTTCTTGGTCAGCGTCTCGTCATTCCACAACATGAGGCCGCCGCGCGGACCGCGCAGAGACTTGTGCGTCGTGGTCGTGGTGACGTGCGCATACGGCACCGGCGAGGCATGCACGCCGCCGGCGACGAGGCCGGCGAAATGCGCCATGTCGACCAGGAGGTAGGCGCCGACGCTGTCGGCGATCTCGCGGAAGCGCTTGAAGTCCCAGGCGCGCGAATAGGCCGAGCCGCCGGCGATAATCAGCTTCGGCTTGACCTCTTCGGCCTGCTTGGCCACCGCATCCATGTCGATGATCTGGTCCTCGCGGCGCACGGTGTAGTGCGCGGCCTTGAACCACTTGCCGCTCATGTTGACGGGCGAGCCGTGGGTGAGATGGCCGCCGGCGGCGAGATCGAGCCCCATGAAGGTGTCGCCGGGCTGCAGCAGCGCCAGGAACACTGCCTGGTTCATCTGGCTGCCGGAGTTCGGCTGCACATTGGCAAAGCCGGCGCCGAACAGCTTCTTGGCGCGATCGATCGCAAGGTTCTCGGCGACGTCGACCCACTCACAACCGCCGTAATAGCGCGCGCCCGGATAGCCTTCCGCGTATTTGTTGGTCATCACCGAGCCCTGCGCTTCCAGCACGGCCCGGCTGACGATGTTCTCGGAGGCGATCAGCTCGACCTCGTGGCGCTGCCGGCCGAGCTCGCCCTTGATGGCGGCGGCGATTTCCGGATCGGCCTGCTCGAGCGAGGCGGTGAAAAACGAATCGGGCGCGGAGGCGGTTTTGGGTGCGGTCATCTTGCGAATATCTCCACCCCCGCAGCCTTTTGGCGGGCTACGGACGGGTCTGGTGTGGCGATCGGAAGCGGCGAGCGCGATCTACCACATCGCCCGCAACAGGCCAAGTAGTTGCGGGTCGAGACTGATATTTATGCAAGATGTGGTGGGGGATTGGAGGTTTTCGGCGCGGGAGCGGTTCTATGGAACCATTCCTCTGCAATATCTCGACAGGGCCGCTGGGGCCTCATCTCACGCCGAGAGCCACCGGCCCGACCCAGTGCCGTCTCACAGCCCCGTATAGCCCGCCTTCACCGGATCCACGCTGCCGTCGAGCTGGCGCAGATAGGTCAGGCCGCAAACCGTCAACCTCTGAGGGTCCTTCTCGCCGGCCTCCATCAACGTATTGAGATAGTTCGTGACCTTGGCCCGGGCCTCCTCGCTGGCCGCGGCGGTGCGGTTGGCAAGCAGGTCATAAGTCTGCATGATGCGGTCGATGGCAGCTTCCATGGCATCCTCTGGTTGGTCGCGATTTTGGGAGTTTCGATCAGGCAACCGCCCTGGCCTCGATCTGCGCCTGGAACCGGGCAATCGCCTTGTTGGCCAGCCTGATCTTGTTGAATTCGCCTTGCTGGAGCAGCTTGACGATGACGCCGAGCAGGCGTTCGTCAGTGACGAGCGTGTCGGGGATCGCGCCGGAACGGCGAAGGTAATTCGCGGCGATGCCATAGGCCTCGCTGACGAGTTCCACGTTCATCGCCCGAAGCCCGCGCTCGACCAGCATCGACATCTCTCCGATCCGAAGGAGATAAGCGCCCAGCCCGGAACTGGTTCCTCAGGGGCCGGCACATTTTTTCGCAGGTGCGAGAACACAAAACGCACCGGTCCGGAAGATCCGGGCCGGCGCGCTTGGGGAGGTCAGGCACGTTCGGGAAGGCTGCCGGTCTTGTTGCGGGCCGGCTTGGCCTTGATCCCTTCGGAAAGCTCAGAGGCGATAGAGGATCTGGTCGGTCCAGAACCGCTCGAGGCGGTGCAGCGACTTGTTGAGGGTCGCAAACTCGTCGCCGGAGATGCCGCCGACCTGCTCCACCGTCTTGACGTGCTTCTGGTAGAGCGCGTCGACGATGCGGCGGACTTCCTGGCCCTGCGGGGTCAGGCGGATGCGCACCGAGCGGCGATCAACGCGCGAGCGCTGATGATCGAGGAAGCCGAGCTCGACGAGCTTCTTCAGATTGTAGGAGACGTTGGAGCCGAGATAGTAACCGCGCGTGCGCAGCTCGCCCGCGGTCAGCTCCTTGTCGCCGATGTTGTAGAGCAAGAGCGCCTGGACCGAGTTGATGTCCGCACGGCCGCGGCGATCGAATTCATCCTTGATCACGTCGAGGAGCCGGCGATGCAGCCGCTCCACCAGAGTCAAAGCTTCCAGATAGAGCGACTGCACCGAACCCTGCTGGCCGGAGACGCGCTCTGCGGTATCTGCCGCAGTTGCGACGGCTTTCATCATGACACTTCCCCTGTTGTCGTTTTTATCGACACTTATTCGACGAAACTTGTGTCCCGCCTGATAGGTGCAACTTAAGGGGGCCGTTTGAAGATCGGCTTAAATAAGAGAATAAAGAGATCATGAATTTAAGACAGTGAATTGCGGATTAAGCCTGTGCCACAAGGGCTTTTCGCAACCGTCTGTTGACCTTCGCAAGGTCCTGTTCACCCTCCGTCCGCGCCCGTTGTCGCATTCCAGAACAGCCCCGCCCCGTTTCGAAACGGGCGCGTAACAGCTGTGGCGGAACCGGCTGGTTAGCGAAAACTTACGTCGAATTTTACGCAACCAACGGTCAACCAAACGCGCACAACGCCGTTGACGCTACTCTCGTGTCCCGGACGAGCGAAGCGAAGATCCGGGATCCAGAGCTGCAAGCGAGATGTTGGAGAGATGGGCCCCGGCTCTGCAACGCATCACGCCGCAAGTGCGGCGCGCTGCATTGCGTCCGGCGCACGAGAATTTGCGCGCGACGCGACGCCTACGGTGGCCGTTCGCGCGCGGCCATCCAGGCGAGCGCGAGATAGGCGGCGAGCATGAAGACCTCGACGCCGACCACGACGAGGCTGCCGCCGTAGATGCCGGGGAACATCAGCTCGATCACGGCCATCGACACCACGGTCGTGAGCCACACCACCGCGCCCCAGGGCGTGGCGAGCCAGAGGCCGACCGCGGCCACGAGCTCGATCACGGCGAAGTAGACGGTCGCGGCCTGCCAGGCCATCGACTGGTTCTCGAACGCCTCGTCCTCGCCGCCGACGAAGCCCGTCACTTGGGCCCAGTGATAGAGACCCTTCAGGATCGAGAGCAGCGCCATCACCCGCAGGAACAGCACCAGCCGGCGCGTCCAGACATTATCATCGGACTGGGTGCGCTCCGAGGAGATCGCCGCCACCGACAACGCGCTCTCTCTGGCATTGTCTCGGGCGGCGTCCCTGGCCTGGGCGCCGTCGCGGGCCGCATCGCGGGTGGAGATCTCGGACATGGCCCCTTCTGGCTGCTTCGCGCCGCAAAATCAATCGGCTGCCAAGTCAGTTCAATTCTGCCTTGCGGCAGGTCAAGCCGCGGTGACGGGAACCGTGCGAGCTGGTATAAGAATAATTCCAGCCGGAGGAAGAGTGATGGCGATCAAATACGGACGTCCGATCGAATTGCGCGAGGTTTCGCGCCGGGATAGCACGGCAGTGCCCCATGCCCTCGATCTGACCGTCCGTCCGCGCCGTAACCGCAAGGCCGAGTGGGCCCGGCGCATGGTGCGCGAGAACGTCCTCACCACCGACGATCTGATCTGGCCGCTGTTCCTGATCGACGGCCACAACAAGCGTGAGCAGGTCGCCTCGATGCCGGGCGTCGACCGCCTCAGCGTCGACCAGGCCGTGCGGGAGGCCGAGCGCGCGATGAAGCTGACCATCCCCTGCATCGCGCTGTTTCCCTACACCGACCCCTCCTTGCGCGACGAGGAAGGCTCGGAAGCCACCAACCCGGACAACCTGGTCTGCCAGGCGGTGCGCGCGATCAAGAAGGAGTTTCCGGAGATCGGCATTCTCTGCGACGTCGCGCTCGATCCCTTCACCAGCCACGGCCATGACGGCCTGATTTCCGACGGCAAGATCCTGAACGACGAGACGGTGGCGGTGCTGGTGCGCCAGGCGCTGGTGCAGGCCGAAGCCGGCTGCGACATCATCGCCCCCTCCGACATGATGGACGGCCGCGTCGCCGCGATCCGCGAGGGGCTGGATCGCTCAGGTCTGCTCGATGTGCAGATCATGGCCTATGCAGCCAAATATGCCTCCGCCTTCTACGGCCCGTTCCGCGACGCGATCGGCTCGGCCAAGACGCTGACCGGCGACAAGCGCACCTATCAGATGGACAGCGCCAACACCGACGAGGCGCTGCGCGAGGTCGAGCTCGATATCGCCGAGGGCGCTGACATGGTGATGGTGAAGCCCGGCATGCCCTATCTCGACGTGGTCCGCCGCGTGAAGGATACATTCGCGATGCCGACCTTCGCCTACCAAGTCTCAGGCGAATACGCGATGATCGCGGCCGCCGCGAACAACGGCTGGCTCGACGGCGAACGTGCCATGATGGAGAGCCTGCTCGCCTTCAAGCGCGCCGGCGCCGACGGCGTGCTGAGCTATTTCGCGCCGAAGGCAGCGGAGAAGCTGCGGACACAGGGGTAAGCTCAAGCTCCATCTTCGGTGTCGTCCCTGCGGAACGCAGGGACCCATACCGCGTGATCCATCTATGGTACACGCTGGTCGTACAGACGAAGGATGAACTGCGAGTCTTCGCCAAACTCCTCCCTGTGGTTATGGATTCCCGCGTTTCGCGGGGACGACACCGAGGATGTGGCGCCGATGTCGGCCCCCGACCGTCAGGCCTCCCCCGCCCCCGAATCGCCGGAATATTTCGGTTTGCTGGCGCCCGCGCGCCCTTGGCACGGGCATGGTCTGCTCCCATGTCGTGACACGAGGGGTTTTCCTCGCGGGAGGACGGACGATGTCGTATGACTCGAGCGATTCAGGCGTCTGGCGCAATGACGGCGGGGTGCAGCCGCACGCCTACGATCCCTACCTGCATCCGGAACTGTTCCGCGGCGTGGCGACGCGGCGGGTGTTCGCGTTCCTGATCGACATGGTCGTGATCTCGGTGCCCGTGATCCTCGGCTACGTCTTCATCGCATTGTTCGGCGTGGTCACCCTCGGCATCGGCTGGGCCCTGTTCTGGATTGCCTGGCCGGCCTCCGTCGTCTGGGCCATCGTCTATTACGGCGCCTGCATCGGCGGTCCGTCGTCGGCGACGATCGGGATGCGGGTCATGGACCTGGAATTGCGCACCTGGTACGGCGCGCCCGGCTACTTCGTGCTCGGCGCCACCCATGCCGTGCTGTTCTGGGTCACGGTCTCGTTCCTGTCGCCCCTCGTGGTGCTGGTCGGCCTGTTCAACGGCCGCCGTCGCCTGCTGCACGATTTCGTGCTGGGCACGGTCGTGATCAACAATTCCGTCCGCGCGCCCGTGCCTCAAGCGGCAAGACCGTATTGATCAAGAACCTGTCAACCAGGATCGACTAAGCTGAGTGATCTGACCTGCCGAGCAGACCGATTGACCAGGGGCTTCCGTAGCGCGATGCTGATGCTCAGTTCGGAGGCCCACGACGTCCCTTGACCCAGCACTCGCGCGACACCCCCCAATTTTACCTCACGGCGCCCTCGCCCTGCCCCTATTTGCCCGGCCGGCACGAGCGCAAGGTGTTTACGCACCTCGTCGGTGACCGCGCCGGCGACCTCAACGACCTCCTGACCCATGGCGGCTTCCGCCGCAGCCAGTCGATCGCCTACCGGCCGGCCTGCGACCAGTGCCGCGCCTGCGTCTCGGTCCGGGTGATCGCCAACGAGTTCCGGCCCTCCCGCAGCTTCCGGAAGGTGATGGCACGCAACGCCGATATCATCGGCGAGCAGCGCAGCGCGGTGCCCACCTCCGAGCAATATTCGGTGTTCCGCGCCTATCTCGACGCCCGCCACCGCCACGGCGGCATGGCCGACATGACCGTGCTCGACTACGCCATGATGGTCGAGGACAGCCACGTCGAGACCCGCATTATCGAGTACCGCAAGCGCGGCCCCGACAGCGGCATCACCGGCCGCGGCGAGGAGCTGATCGCGGTCGCCCTGACCGACGTGCTCAGCGACGGTCTGTCGATGGTCTATTCGTTCTTCGAGCCGAGCCAGGTCGGCCGCTCGATGGGCACCTTCATGATCCTCGACCACATCGCGCGCGCCCGCCGGCAAGGCCTGCCTTACGTCTATCTCGGCTACTGGATCGAAGGCTCCAAGAAGATGGACTACAAGGCCCGCTTCCTGCCGCAGCAGCGCCTGGCCCCCTCAGGCTGGCTGCGCATCGACGCGCAGGGCGATGCCGCGTCCGAGCCGCAGGATTGAAAAGGCGAATGGTGAGTGGCGAATAGGGATTAGAACTCCATTCGCTATTCGCCAATCACCATTCGCGCTCCTCACCCGAACAGCGTATCGGCGAGCAGCTTCAGATTCAAAACCACAATGACACCCGCCACGATCCACGCGATCGCCGCGACCGATCTCGGTATCGCGAACTGACCCATCTTGCGGCGGTCGGAGACGAAGCGCACCAAAGGAATCACGGCGAAAGGCAGCTGCATCGACAGCACGACCTGGCTGAACACCAGCAGATCCGCCGTGCCGCGCTCGCCATAGATCGCCGTGACGATGATCACGGGAATGATGGCGATGCCACGCGTCAGCAGGCGGCGCGCCCAGCTTGGCAGGCGCAGGTCGAGGAAACCTTCCATCACGATCTGGCCGGCGAGCGTCGCCGTCACCGTCGAGTTCAGGCCGGAGGCGAGCAGCGCCACCGCGAACAGCGTCGAGGCGATGCCGAGGCCGAGCAGCGGCGACAAGAGCTCGAAGGCCTGGCCGATCTCGGCGACATCGGAATGGCCGCTCTTGTGGAAGGTCGCAGCGGCCACGACGAGGATCGCGGCGTTGATGAACAGCGCCAGCATCAGGGCGATGGTGGAATCCGCCGTCGCCCATTTGATCGCCTCGCGCCGGCCGGTGTCGTTGCGCTCGTAGGCACGCGTCTGCACGATCGAGGAGTGCAGGTAGAGATTATGCGGCATCACGGTCGCGCCGATGATGCCGATCGCGATGTAGAGCATGTCGGAATTGGTGAAGATCTCGGTCTTCGGCACGAAGCCGCGCAGGACCTCCGCCACCGGCGGGGCCGCAGCCACGATCTGGACCGCGAAGCAGACCGCGATCACCGCCAGCAGCGCGATGACGAAGGCTTCCAGGAAGCGGAATCCGCGGTTCATCAGGAGCAGCAGCAGGAAGGCGTCGAGCGCGGCGAGCAATGCGCCGCCGATCAGGGGAATGCCGAACAGGAGTTTCAGCGCGATCGCGGTGCCGATCACCTCGGCGAGATCGCAGGCGATGATCGCCGCCTCGCAGGCGATCCAGAGCAGGAAGTTCACCGCCGGCGAATAGGTCGCGCGGCACGCCTGCGCGAGGTCGCGGTCGGTGACGATGCCGAGCCGCGCGGCCAGCGACTGCAGCAGGATCGCCATCAGGTTCGAGAGCAGGATGACCGAGAGCAGCGTGTAGCCGAACTTCGACCCGCCGGCGAGGTCGGTCGCCCAATTGCCGGGGTCCATGTAGCCGACCGAGACGAGATAGCCCGGACCGACAAAGGCGAGCAGCCGCAGCGACCAGTGGCCGGCTCGCGGAACCGCGACCGTGGCATTGACCTCGGCGAGGCTCTTGGTGGTGGGCGCGTCGGCACGCCAACCGGCGGATTCGGGGTTCAGGTGGGGCGATAGGGCATCCATGCCGGCACAATACCCAAGTTCTTTCTTATTGCAACTCATTTGCAACTGCATCTAGCCGCACCGTTCACGCCCAGGCCTGTTGCTGGTCGCGCCTGTTGTCGGGAAGCGGGTGGGCCCAGTGGTCGTCAGGGTGAACAATGGCGCCAATTCGCCTTTGCAGGATATGAGCCATGTCAACGCCCCCTCGCCTCCCTGACACCTTCAGTCGCCTTGCCTGGTCGAATCTCGCGGCGCAATCGGCCGAGCAGATCGCGCTCGCCGCTGCGCCCATCGTCGCCGTGCTGACGCTCGGGGTGGCCGAAGGCCAGACCGGCCTGCTGCAGACCGCGCTCACTCTGCCCTTCGTCCTGTTCGCCATTCCCGCCGGCGTGCTCGCCGACCGCATCTCCCGGCGCAGGCTGATGGCGAGCGCCGAGGCGTTGCGGGCCGCAGCGCTCGCCGCCATCGTGCTCCTGCTGGCGCTGGGGGCCCTCGACCTGCCGCTGCTGGCCCTGCTCGGCTTCGCTGCCGTGTGCGGCACCGTCGTCTTCAGCGTCGCGGCGCCGGCGCTGGTGCCCTCGCTGGTGAGCTCGGAGCTGTTGCCCGCGGCGAATGCGCGGATCGAGCTCGCGCGCACCATCGCCCCTTCGCCAGCGGCCCTGCGCTCGGCGGCGCGCTGGTGGGATGGTGGGGCGCGAGCCCGGCCTTCGGCTTTGCCGCAGCGCTCTCGGCCATGGCCGTCGTGCTGCTCTCCGGCATCTACGAGCCCGCGCGCGGGCCGGCGCCGCGACGCCATCCGCTCCAGGAAATCCGCGAAGGCGCGGCCTTCGTGTTCCACCATCCGCTGCTGCGGCCGGTGTTCATCACCCAGTTCATCTTCAACACCGGCTGGTTCCTGCAGATCGCGGTGTTCGTGCCCTATGCCGTGCGCCATCTCGGATTGACGGCGGCCGGTGTCGGCGCGGTGCTGACGATGTACGGTGTCGGCATGGTGATCGGCGCGCTCCTCGCCACGCGCGTGATGCAGCGCATTGCCTTCGGCACCGTGGTCGGACTCGGCCCGGTCACCGGCTTCGTCGCCGCCTTGGTGATGGCGCTGACGGTGCCGCTGCCCTCGCCGTGGCTTGCGGCCTTGAGCTTCTTCCTGCTCGGGGTCGGTCCGATCCTGTGGGTGATCTCGACCACGACGCTGCGCCAGTCGGTGACGCCGCCGCGCCTCCTGGGACGCGTCTCCGCCATCAACATCATGAGCTATGGCGCCCGTCCGCTCGGCTCGGCGCTGGGCGCGATCGTCGGCGGCCTCTGGAGCGCGGAAGCGTGCCTCTATCTCGCCGCCGCCGTCTTCGGCCTGCAGGCGCTGGTGATCCTGCTGTCACCGGCGGTGGCGCTGGACCGGCAGCCGGACATGGTAGGGGACGAAGCTGCGGCGCAATGCTAGCTAGATCGTCGCCGCGAGTTCAATTCGCCAGGTAGCGCTCGTAGCTCCCCGTCACCGGCTCGTTCGCGTCGACCTCCGGATCCAGCGTGTACAGATCCTGCGCGCGTCCGATGCCGCGCAGGGCGTAGCGGCCGGTGGAGACGAGATAGCGCCGGCCGGCGGCATCGAGGCCACCATAGAACTCGGATGAGGCCAGCAGTTCGCGGTCGACCGAGCGGCTCATCGAGGCGATGCGGCTGACCTCGTTGACGGTCGGGCCGACCACGGTGAAATCAAGCCGGTCCTCGCTGCCGATATTGCCGTAAAAGACCTCGCCGACATGCAGGCCGACATAGGCCGACGTGGTCGGACGGCCCTCCGCCGCCCGCCGCTTGTTCAGCGCAGCGACATTCTTGCGGAACAGGTGCTCGGCCCGCAGCGCGGCCCGCCGCGCATCCGCCATATCCTCGCCCCAGAACATCGCCAGCACGCCATCGCCGATCAGCTTCAGCACGTCGCCGCCGGCGTGGTGGATCGCGTCGATCACGGTCTGCGCATAGTCGTTCAGGAACGGAATGATCTCGTCGGGGCCGATGCTCTCGCTGATCCCGGTCGAGCCGCGCAGGTCCGAATACCACAGCACCGCGTTGATGCGCTCGGTGACGCCGCGGGAGATGCGCCCGCGCAGCACCTGTTCGGAGGCATCGCGGCCGAGATAGACCCGACCGAGCGTGCGCACGATGTCGACCTGCTGGGCCGACTTGATCGCGAGCCCCAGCACCGGCACGAGATCGCGCAGAGCCTCCAGCTCCAGTCCGGAGAACCCGCTCTCGCGGCGGGTGGTCCAGCAGGAGTAGAGGCAATCCATCAGGCCGAGCGCACCATTCTCGCCGAAGCGGTGGACGAAGGCGAGATAGTGCTTGTGGCCCTTTTCGGCGAGTTCGCTGATCTGCGAGAAATCCATCGACGGCGCATCGGCGAGATCGATCACCATCTCGTCGTGGCCATTCTCTAGCATGTGGAAGAACACCGAGCGGCGCCAGCTCCTGGCGGCGTCGCCGTCTGCGGTCGAGCCGTATTCGAACGCATCGCTCTCGTTGCTGGGACGATCGCTCCAGCGGAAACCCCGGCCCTCATAGATCGGATGCAGCGTGTCGATGACGACGAGGCCACGCGACAGTTCCAGCCCCTCGGCGCAGCAGCGCTCGCAGAAGCCGCGGAGCAGCTCGTTTTCAGGCAGGCCCGTGAGCCCCTGGCCGGTCAGCCAGTTCATCAGCGCAAGGCGCGAGGTCAATTGCATGCGCCATTATGGCGTGCATTCGTGACGAGCGAAAGGCGCAGGCTCGCGTGTGCACCAGGCTCCCGTCCCCTGCAGGTCGAATATGTCGCAGCGCCGGTTGACGCCCTCGCCGCCCGAACGGCAAATGTCGGCGATGATGACTTCGTCGGCCGAAATCGGAAGCCCGCGCGGATGACCCAGCGCCAGCTTCCGATCATCCTGGCGCTCGGCACCACGCAGACCCTGGCCTGGGCTTCGAGCTATTATGTGCCGGCGCTGCTCGCCGATCCCATGGCACACGACCTCGGCGTCTCCTCCAACTGGATCTTCGGCGCGTTTTCGGCCGCGCTGGTGATCTCGGCCATGCTCGGCCCGCGCATCGGACGGCAGATCGATCTCGTCGGCGGCCGTCAGGTGCTGTCGGCCTCGAACCTGATCATCGCTGCCGGCCTCGTGCTCCTTGGGTTCTCGCAATCGATCGCGGTGATGGCGATCGCCTGGCTCGTGCTCGGCATCGGCATGGCGATGGGGCTCTATGACGCCGCCTTCGCAGCTTTGGGGCGCATCTACGGCACCGAGGCGCGCCGGCCCATCACCGGCATCACGCTGATGGCGGGCTTCGCTTCCACCGTCGGCTGGCCGCTTACCGCCTGGGGCATCGCCCATATCGGCTGGCGCGACACCTGTTTTGCATGGGCCGCCGCCAACGTCCTGATCGGCCTGCCGCTCAATTTCTTCATGCTGCCGGCGATCAAGGGCGCGAAGCAGGCCGCGGCCGCGACCGCGAAGCCGCATTTGCCGCTCGACCGCACCATGTTCCTGCTGGCCTTCATCTTCGCGGCGGTCTGGACCGTCACCGGCGCGATGGCCGCGCATTTCCCGCGCATCCTGGAGGCGACGGGGGCCACGCCGGCCGAAGCCATCGCGGCCGGCGCACTGATCGGCCCGGCCCAGGTCGGGGCGCGCATGCTCGAGGCCGGCTTCCTCAGCCGCTTCCATCCGCTGTGGTCGACGCGCCTCGCCTGCCTCACCCACCCGCTCGGAGCCGTGATCGTTGCGATCTTCGGCGGCGCTGCGGCGAGCGCGTTCGCGCTGTTCCACGGTTCCGGCAACGGCATCCTGACGATCGCGCGCGGCACGTTACCGCTGTCGATCTTCGGCCCGAAAGATTTCGGCTATCGTCTCGGCATCATCGGCGCCCCGGCACGGATGGCGCAGGCGGTGGCGCCGCTCGCCTTCGGCCTGCTGATCGACCTCATGGGCGCCAAGGTGCTGATCGTCTCGTCTGCGCTCAGCCTCTCGGCACTCGTGGCGCTGTTCCTGATCCGCCCCGAGCGGCCGCCGGATTGACGGCGCAGCCGCTTTCGCGCAGAAGCGAGCCATGAGCGATGATGCCGGCCCGCCCCGCACATTCAAAGGCCTCCTGCGCTGGGCGACCACGCCGCCGCAGGCCTGGGGCGTCTACCTCCTCGCCCTCCTTCTGGTCTGGCTGCTGTCGTTCTATGCCGGCACGCTGAAGCCGAAGAAGACGCCGGAGGCGAGCCCGCCGACGGCGACCGCGCCGCGGAGCTAAGCCGCCTTTGCCTCGCTGGTCGCAATCCAGATACCGGCGAACACCGCGACCAGCCCGACCAGAAGATTTCCCGTGATCGGTTCGCCGATCAGCAGCGCCGCCAGCAGAGCCGCGGCGATCGGATTGACCGTCATCGTATTGGCGACCCGGGTCGGCGTCGCCCGCGCCAGCGCCATGACCCATAGGATGAAGGCGAGCGCGCCGCCGCCAATGCCCAGATAGACGCCGGCAATCCACTGCGCCGCCGTGAAGCGCGAGAGCGCCGCAAAGCTGCCGTTCGCCAGGCCCACAAGCACCAGCATCCCGGCACCCGCGCCCATGCCGACGGTGAGAAAGCCGAGCGCGCTGGAGCGCTGCATCAGCGGACGTGACAACACGTTGTAGAACGCCATGCAGAACACGGCGCCGGTCATGATCAACTCGCCGCGCCAGGCGCCGGGCGGGCTCTGCGCGAGGCCCGCGGCAAGCGCCGCCGCCACGCCGAGCACGGCGATGCCGACGCCCGTGACCTTGCGCGTGGACAGGCGCTCCACGCCGAGCAGCGCGCCGACCATCATGGTGTGGAGCGGCAACGTCGCCAGCGCGAGACTGGCGCGCGCGGCGGTCGTGTAGGAGACCGCGATGTTATAGAGGATGAAGAACAGGCCGAAGAAGCAGATGCCGAGCAGCATCACCACAGGCCAGTCGGCCCGCTGCGGCCACCGCACGCCGAGCAGAAGCGCGCAAGGCAACAAGCAGAGAAAGCCGATCCCCCAGCGCAGGATCGCGAGCAGGACGGGATCGGCGCCATCGACAAGATAGCGCGTAATGGCCGCAGCGGTCCCACCGAAGCTGCTCGACGCCAGCGCGATCGCAACTCCGGCCCACTCGCCCACCGCCATCTCCCGTCACGGAGTTCCTCCGAGGCGTTAGCACGTCGCTGCTGCCAGCCTGGTGGCAGCAGCACAACGCGGCGGGTCCGTTCGCACGGCCCGTCAATGCGGGCAGGTCTCGACCTCGACCGTGACGTGGCTGAGGCCCTTCAGCCCCGCGAGCCGCCGCTTGTAGACGGCCGGCGGCTTCGGCTTGTCCGACACCACCGAGAGCAGCACGGCACAATGGCCGGGGCCGACCTGCCAGAGATGGAGGTCGGTCACGCGATCGTCGCCCACCTCCATGCGGGCCCGGATCACCCGCTCCACCTTCTCGTCGGGACGCTTACCCCGAAGGGAGTGCGCTTCCCGTTGGCGCGCTCTTCGCCCACACATCACGGCGAATCGAGATCGCCATCGCCTCGCTTCTCGTCCGGAGGATTGGTTGGCGGATCGTGTGCCGTTAACGACATCCCGTCCGCAACCAGTCGCGCGAGTTGGGGCGCGGCGGCGCTGGTGCCGACGAGGCGAAACACGGCGCCGCTTCGATTGCCTCCGGCGCGTACGCCCTGGAGAGCATCCGACTCGTCGCAGAACAGCGCGTAGTCGGGACCGACTCGCAGTGGGTAGGGCCCGGGTCGTGCAGGACCCGCCGACGAATAGGGCGACTTGCGTTTTGGCGCCGAAAGAATGTAGCCGCCGGCCACGTGCACACCCGCGACGCTGTCCGTCGCAATCCCGTTAAGGGTGCCCAGGCGAGAAACAAGCGATCCGCTCTTGTCGAACTCCCCACCGGCATACATGCAGCCGGCCTCGGCCGCGCGGCCCGCCTCCCATCCGGCATCGACAAAATACGAGCGCTTGGCGCCGGTGCGCATGTTCATGTTCGGATCGGTACGTGCCACATAGGCATGAACCTCGTGCCCCACCTCGATGCCCTCGACCTTGATTTTCCAATTCCCATGTTCGGGCACCATGCCGGCTCCCGCGATGGTGGGCTCGACCGCAATCAGCCACACCCTGTTGTCACCCCAGTCAACCGGGGCATACGCGCCGGTGTAGGGCGGAAGCGCTGGTACAGCGGGCGGCGGGGGTGGTGGGCCGGGGGGCGCAGGTCCGGTGGTCGACGAGGAGCTGCGACCGCCGGGCGAGGTGAGCGTAACGATGACATTGTCCGCGTGGTTCTTCTTCATCCAGACTTCGGCGAAGCAGAGCACGGTGTTGTCGGGAGGAAGACGCCACGTCCATTCGACATGGTCGGGGTCTGCCATGGTTTGCCTGACGAAACGGACGTGCCCCTCGCCCAGATACGCGTTGCCGGCGGACAGAAAAATATCAAGTTTTGGATTTCCGGAACTGCCGTCGTAATAGGTGACAAGCTCCCTCAGCTTGTTCTCAAGTTCCGAGGTGCCATCGTGAGGTCCGGTCGTCGGTCCGTAGCTGACATTGATCACCACGTTCGTTATGCGGGAATCGACAAACGACATGATGTATTCGATCCCATCCGCGACGTAACCCTTCAGCCAAACACCGGTCGCATCACGAAGGCAGCTCTCCGGAAATTGCACGAACACGATATCAGCTTCGCAAGCGGGATCCGTTAAGGGATCCCCGGGATTCCAACTCGGCGGATCGCGCCGCGCGATGCGTGCCGAGGGTGGAATGCGTCCTGCGAGGACGTCCGTCACGTGTGCGCCATGCGAACGCCGATGCTTGAGCGTCTTGAAACCCGCATCCGCATAGCAGCCATCCTCGTCGATCGTGTTCGCCCTCTTATGCAACTGGATCCAGTCGTCGAGCCCAATCACGCCAGCTCCGGACTCTCGGAAGAACTCGAGGCCGTAATTGAAGTCGAACGGCTTCTCGCCAAAGACGTCGGCGCCGACCGGGATCGGGGCTCTGGCTGGATCCTCGTTCTGATCCCAGATGCCGAGCACGCGCGTCCCGGTCGCAACACCCGCGGTCCATTTGACGAACTGAGCGGCGGCGAACGGACAGCCATCGTCGATCACGCCAATGAGGAGCGATGTCGGTGCTGCTGCGCTCGCGGACCTGTTGCGGAACGCGCCCTTCTCGATGGCCGTCGGCTTCAACGGCAGAGACAGCTCGACCCGGGATACGTTGTCGTTCCATGCCTGGTAACTTTCCTCCGCGACGGCCGCCCGGTAAGCCCGCATGGTCAGATGTCGCGAATTCGGACTGGTCAGTCCGAATTCGGCGCCGAGGCCGTGACGGCTCATTGCGGTCTTGAAGTCATCGGCCAGCTCGGCCGTCTTGAGCTCCACGAACAGGAACAGCTTCGAATTCTGCTCGTCGAAAAACTCGAAGTTCTTGAAGTCGCTCCCGATCGCGTACCGGAGATACGGGTCGAAGGATTTCGGCAATTCCTTGGCCATGGAAGGTCCTCCGCTGCATCACGCTGAACGAAGCCTCGCCTAGGTGAATTTGTACCAATCCGTCCACTCCGTCCTGGCCTTTCCCCAAAGCTCATTCATTATGAGGGATTGTGTGATCGGCCCTTCCGGAGATTCCGAATAAAACTTGTTCGCAGCGAACTGCTGGTCCGGGCTGAACGGATTGAAGTCCGTCCCAGCATTGCTGTCGATGTAGCTGGCATTGAACGTGCGGCTCTTCGATGCTGTGCTCCCCAGACAACGTCCGACGAAATACTCGCCCAGCGTCACGCCCAACATGCGCCCTGCCATGCTGTCGACCGGAAAATGGAGGCCCGCCACGACACGATTGGTCACAATGCGCGCCGCCTGACGGTCGAGCTGCTCGATCACCGTCGGGTATCTCGGTGCGAGATTGAGCAGTGCCTTCAACACTTGAGCCACCGCGTAGGTCTGCGTAGCGTGTCCCATCGGGAAGGTGCCGTGACCCGGCGTCGTGATCATCGGCTGCACTTGCGCGTTGTATTCGACCGGGCGCCAGCACGCCAGCGCGTGCTTGAAGCGCATTTCCACATAGACGCAGAACTGCAGCACCATGTTGATGAGTTCGAACGTACGCCTCGTGCGATCTGGGTGCAGATTGACGATCGACGACCAGAAGGCGTACTGGGGATCAATCTGCGCCATGATCTCAGTGGCTCGTTCGCTGCGCAGCTCGGCCCAACTGAGAACCATCGGGATCTGCGCCACGAATGTTGCCGGCGCCGGACGTTGGATTTCCGCGACCAACGATCCGGACGACCAAACCTGGAACGCGGTGCCGGCTCCCGTCCCGACTTTCGCAAAGCTGATTCCCTGCAGCATTTCGCCGACGGCTACAAAGGCACGAACCCAGGGTTCCCAGCGCTCTATTTGCACCGGATCTTCAATGCTGGGCAATCCCGGAGCGTAGCAAACTGGCGGCGGCCCCTCGGGAACGGTGATCCCTTCACGCTCGAGGATGAGTGCATCCACCATGATAGGATTGGCCCAGACGTCGCCGAGTGTGCCAAGCATCGCCCCTCCGGCCCCTCCGGCGCCGCCCGCTCCGCCTGCACCTCCTGCCCCCCCTGCGCCGCCGGCTCCGCCAGCACCACCTGCGCCGCCTGCTCCTCCCGCTCCGCCTAGTTGAGCCATTGCCTGTCTCCTTGTGAAAACAAGTCGGTATGAGGTTCGTCAGCCTGTCGTCGGTAATCCTGCCACTCCCAGGCAGCGGGCCCAGTGCCTGCCTGTTTCGAGCTGCGCATTCGGAAGGCGCCCGATATATCGATCCACGGTCAATTGCGGCTCGAGTTCGCGCATCTTGCCCAGGGCTTCGCGGGCCTCCGCTATCCGTCCCTGCGAAACCAGTGCGATGGCAAGGACCCGCCAGGTGGACGGATGCATGCGATTGAGAACGAGAGATGAGCGCGCGAGCCTTTCCGCCTCCTCGTATCGATGCGCAGATAGGAGCGCCGTGGCGCCGAGAGACTCGAAATAATAGCGCTGCGGATCGAGCGGCGAGAGCCCCAGAGCGCGCCGCGTTGCTTCCACGGCCGCCTCGCCCTCGCCCTTAAAGGCATTGACGGTGCCGCGGTAGAGCCAGCCCAGCGCGTGGCTGGGGTTTGCTTCGACGGCCTGCTCACACCGCCTTCGGGCAGCGTCCAGGTCCTTCAACATGTGACAATAGACGAAGCCTTCGGTCGCAAGCGCAAGCGCGTCGGACGGGTCGCGGTCGAGCGCTGCGCGAGTGGCGCTCAAGGCCTCGGTGGCTTCGCGTTTGCGGTCCTCAGACCAGCCGCGCGTCATGCGCAGGATGTACCAGTTAGCGAGCCAGGCGCGTGGGGCAGCTATCCGGCTGTGGCGATTGATCAGTTCGTCCAGAACCTTGCGTGTCTGGAGAAACTCCTCCCTGCTCGACCGGTGCATCAGGCGGATGCTGCCAAGCAGCAGCGAATAGCTCTCCAGCGTCGGCAACGGCTGGGTCAGGATATGCTCGACCTCGGTATCGAAGACCGACAGATGAACTGCAGCGGCGATGCGGTGAGCCAGTTCGCTCTCCGGCTGCAGCAGGTCGCCGATATTGCCGCCCAGGCGGTCGGTCCAGACGACCCGGTTGGTTCGCGCCGCCGACAGTTCCGCTGTCACCAATATCCGGTCGGCATCGACCACATAGCTGCCGCTGAGAATGTAGGTGGCACCGAGATGCGCCGATACTTCCGCCACATCGCTGACCCTGCCGCGGAATATATTGGTCGACAGACGCGAGATCACTTTGAGGTTCGCCGATTTGGATAGGCGCCAGATCACGCTGTCCGCGATCAGGTTACCGATGTCGAGATGTTCCTCCGCGTCCTTGCGTGCGTCGAACGGTATGACGGCGATCGTCGGCTCCATGGGAGTACCATAGTCTCGCCGAGCGGCGAGGGTCGGATGTGGACTGGCCGGACCAACGCGGTAGGCGCGAACCGGCTTGTCAAAGTGCTTGAGGATACAGTCGCCCAAATCTTCGCACAGCGCATCCACCCCGTGCGTCAGCTCGTCGCGCGCCGCAGCGCTCCCAATCGTCTCCCCCGGTTTGGCCAGGCTGGCAAGAGCTGCCGCTAGTTGCTCATGCGCGGCCTCGCTGGCGATCGTTTCACCGGGACCGGCAAGGGTTGCGAGCCGGGCCGCAAGGTTGATACCGGTGCCATAGAAGTCAATGCCGTCGCTCCAGGCGGTGGAAGCGTTGATCCCTGCACGAAGCTGGAAGTGTTGATGTTCGGGACGCCCGCTATTCTGAACAGCGATACTCCGGTGCATGTCGGCCGCGGCATTGACGGCATCAGCCACCGACTCGAAGCGGGCCATCAACCCGTCTCCAAGGCTTTTCACGAGGCCGCCGCGATAACGCGGCAGAATCTGGCTGGTGGCAAGTTGGACGAAGTCGGTCCATCGACGCACCGCGGATGCCTCGTGCTCTCGCATCAGCCGCACGGACTCGACGAGGTCGACCAAGAGGACCACAGTGTCCTGCTGTACGAGGCCCATTGCTCGTCTCTCCGAAGCCCGCCACTGACCGGACTCTCAGGTGAATGGCCCTTAAGGCCGATGCCTTCCACTTCCTTGATGTTGACCGGACCTTGCCCGGCAGTTGCCAATTCGGCGGCAGCCCCCATCGAGCGCACGTGACTCCATACCGCGCACACGGCCGCTCGGTTATGATCCAGATCACGATTTCCGAAATGCCTGACGGGGTCGCATCCGCGGCATATATGCACAACTCACAATAAATAATACGAACGTCTTCTCGTGATGCGAGAATTCACGTTCATTCGCCGCTAATGCGGACAGGTCTCGACCTCGACCGTGACGTGGCTGAGGCCCTTCAGCCCCGAGAGCCGCCGCTTGTAGACGGCCGGCTGCTTCGGCTTGTCCGACACCACCGAGAGCAGCACGGCACAATGGCCGGGGCCGACCTGCCAGAGATGGAGGTCGGTCACGCGGTCGTCGCCGACCTCCATGCGCGCCCGGATCACCCGCTCCAGCTTCTCGTCGGCGCGCACGTCGAGCAGCACCGCCCCAGATGACTTGATTAGGCCGAACGCCCAGCTCGCGATCACGACGCTGCCGATCAGGCCCACCGCCGGATCGGCCCAGACCCAGCCCGAATACATGGCGACGGCGAGCGCGGCGATTGCCAGCACAGAGGTCGCGGCATCGGTCATGACATGGACATAGGCCGCGCGAAGGTTGTTGTCGTGGTGATGATGATGGCCGTGATCATCGTGGTCATGATCGTCGTGGTCATGCGCATGGCCATGGTGGTCATCGTGATGATCGTGGCTATCGCGCAGCAGCCACACGCTGGCGAGATTGACGCACAGGCCGAGGGCAGCCACGGCCATGGCCTCGCCATAGACGATCGGCACCGGCGTGAACAGCCGCAGCACGCTCTCATAGGCGATCTCGACCGCAATCAGGCCCAGGATGATCGCGCTGGCGAAGGCGGCAAGATCCCCGAACTTCCCGGTGCCGAAGGCGAAATGCGCATTCCCCAGGTGCCGGCGCGCGAAACGATAGGCGAAGGCGGCAATGCCGAGCGCCGCCGCATGTGTGCCCATGTGCCAGCCGTCGGCCAGCAGCGCCATCGAGCCGAACAGCGAGCCTGCCACGATCTCGCCGACCATCATGACCAGCGTGAGGACGACCACGAACCAGGTGCGGCGTTCATTCTCGTCGTGCTTCTCGCCCAGGAACGCGTGGTCATGGGTCCATTGTTCGATGGAATGGGAATGCATCGAATTCTCCCGAAGATTCAGGTCTGTCGGCGCGCAATATAGACGGCGGGCATCAATTTTCTAAGGTCCAATCGTCCCGCGGATTGACAGTGCTACTTAGTTTCGCTGTAATCTGCGCCATGGGGATTTGAGCGATCTCCCCACGAGGCGACAGGCCCAAGCATCGCGTCCCGTTCGTTTCTTGCGAGGACGCATCATGTCTACATTCACGACCATTTCGTCTGACAAAATGGCACGGCTGATCGGCACGGCGAACGCGCCGGCACTGATCGATGTGCGCACCGAGGAGGATTTTGCCGCCGACCGGCGGCTGATCCCCGGCTCCATCAAGCTCAGCCACGACAATGTGACGGATTGGGGCGGCGCCTTCGCCGGCCGCCGCGCCGTCGTGTCCTGCTTCCGCGGCGAGAAGCTCGCGCAAGGCACCGCGGCCTGGCTGCGCCAGCTCGGGGTGCAAGCGGAGACGCTGGAGGGCGGCTTCGAGGGCTGGAAGGCGGCCAAGCTGCCGCTGGTCGATGCCCGCAAGCTGCCGCCACGCGATGCCGAGGGCCGCACCGTCTGGGTCACGCGGGCGCGACCGAAGGTCGATCGCATCGCCTGCCCGTGGCTGATCCGCCGCTTCGTCGATCCCAGCGCGGTGTTCCTGTACGTAGCGCCGTCGGAGGTAGTCGGCGTCGGCGAACGCTTCGGCGCGGCCCCTTTCGACATCGAGAACGTGTTCTGGAGCCACCGTGGCGAGCTCTGCACCTTCGACGTGATGATCGAGGAATTCGGGATCGCAACGCCGGCCCTGCTTCACCTCGCGACGCTGGTGCGCGGCGCCGACACCGCGCGGCCGGATCTGGCGCCGGAGGCACCGGGCCTGCTCGCGGCCTCGCTCGGGTTGTCCCGGATGTACGACGACGACCTCGAACAGCTCGAGGCCGGCATGCTGCTCTACGACGCCTTCTACCGCTGGTGCCGCGACGCCATCACCGAGACGCACAACTGGCCGACCAACAAGGTGAAGGCGTAAATGGACATCCGTAACGTTCAAGCAGGAGCTGACGCCGGTCACGGCGTCAGCTTCAACGAGGCCTTTCGCGTCTGGCTGCGCGTCGCCTGTCTGAGCTTTGGCGGGCCCGCGGGCCAGATCGCGGTGATGCACCGCATCCTGGTCGAGGAGAAGAAGTGGATCTCCGAGAGCCGGTTCCTGCATGCGCTGAATTACTGCATGCTGCTGCCGGGACCTGAGGCGCAGCAGCTCGCGACCTATGTCGGCTGGCTGATGCACCGTACCGCCGGCGGCCTGATGGCGGGCGGCTTGTTCATCTTGCCCGGCATCATCGCCATCATGGGCCTCAGCTACATCTATGCCGCCTTCGGCAATGTCAGCTTCGTCGAGGCGCTGTTCTTCGGCCTCAAGGCCGCCGTGCTCGCCATCGTGGTCGAGGCCGTGGTGCGCGTCGGCAAGCGGGCGCTGAAGAACCGCGTCATGATCGCGCTCGCGGCCGCGGCCTTCGTCGCGATCTTCTTCTTCGCGATCCCCTTCCCGATCATCATCATCGCCGCCGGCATCATCGGCTATGCCGGCGCGCGGGCTGGCCGTCCGGAGTTCGCGCCGGCCGGTCACGGCCCTGGCGGCAGCGGCGCCGCGATCGACAGCATGCTCGGCGAGGCCGTGCCCGATCATGTCCGTCCCAATACGGCACGGACGATCCGCGTCGGCGCGCTGTGGCTGGCGCTCTGGCTTGTTCCGGTGATCGCGCTGCTGTCAGTCCTAGGACAGGCCAATGTGTTCAGCCAGATCGCACTGTTCTTCTCGAAGATGGCGCTGGTCACCTTCGGCGGCGCCTATGCGGTGCTGGCCTACGTCGCCCAGCAGGCGGTCGAACACTATCACTGGCTGAAGCCGCACGAGATGCTCGACGGCCTCGGCATGGCCGAGACCACGCCGGGCCCGCTGATCATGGTGCTGCAATTCGTGGGCTTCATGGCGGCCTATCGCGACCCGAGTGGCCTGTCGCCGATGCTCGCGGCCACGCTCGGCGGACTGCTCGCGACCTGGGTCACCTTCACGCCCTGCTTCCTCTGGATCTTCGTCGGCGCCCCCTACATCGAGCGCCTGCGCGGCAACACGGGCCTCGCCGGCGCGCTCAGTGCGATCACCGCCGCAGTGGTCGGCGTGATCCTCAACCTCTCGATCTGGTTCGCGCTGCACATCCTGTTCCGTGAGACCGTGCCGGTGCATGCGTTTCCGCTGAACTTCGACATGCCGGTGCTGACGAGCGTGGACATTCCCGCGCTGGTGCTGGCGATCGCGGCGGCGACGGCGATCTTCCGCTTCAAGCTGGGCATGCTGACGGTGCTGGCTGGCAGCTGTGCCGCGGGCGTGGCGCTAAGGTTGGCGGGAATGATCTAGTGAGAGGAGAGCGCCGTTACCTTGCATGTCCCGGGTGGTCGATGATCCGGCTTAGCGTCAGGCTGCGGTGTCCAGTTGACCGAGCGCGGCCTTGATATCCTTGGCAGGCGACAGCCCGAACAAGCGACCATATTCTCTCGTGAATTGCGAGACGCTTTCGTAACCTACTCCGAAGGCCGCGCTGCTCACGTCAGAGCCCTCCGACAACATCATCCGACGCGCCTCGATGAGCCGCAGCTGCTTCTGAAATTGCAGGGGACTGAGTGATGTAATCGCGCGGAAGTGCTGGTGAAACGAGGAAGGACTCATGGCAGCAGCTTCCGCCAGGCGTTCGATCCGCAGCGGCTTTGCATATTCGGAACGAATGATCGCGACGGCGCGCGCGATGCGTTGCGCATGGCTGTCGGCGACCCCGAGAGCCCTTATCGCCGCGCCGTGTCGCCCCGCCAGCAGCCAATAGTGAATTTCGCGAACGAACTGAGATCGCAGAACCCGCAAAGAAGACGGACGCTCGAGCAGCCGCATCAAGCGGAGCGCGGCATCGGCAACCTCCGATTCGGTCGGATCGACGCGGACGGGAATGCCTTGCTGCTCGGGAGCAAGGTTCATCTCCACGATCAGGCTCGCGATCACCGCCGGGTCGAGCTCGACGACCAGGGAAAAATATGGGAGCTGCGCACTGGCGCGGGTAATCTGGCTCACCGTCGGCACATCCGCCGAGATCAGGAGCGACTCTCCCGCGCCGAAATCGAAGGTATGCGCTCCCATCGTCACGCGTTTTCGGCCCTGCAGGACGAGCGCAACGAGCGGCCGGTTGATTGCGTATTGGAGCTGGCCCCGCGTCGCTGCCCGTATGGCCGTAAGGCCCGGAATCGGCGTCCTGGCCGTGCCGTTTTGGTCGGAATGCAAGTCCGCATAGCGGCGAACAGTTTCGAGCAAGGTCGTTGTCATTCCGCGAATTTATACCAGCCGCGGGCTCCGGCAACCGGACACGGTCGGACTGCTCCAACTTTGGGCATGTGAATTGATCGTTCAACGCAGCGAGGGCCCGGCCTGAGCGGCGCTCGCGGTCATTTGGAGGAATAGGCAAGAAGGCTCAAGGATCCGGCAACTCGAATGCCGCGGTGTCTGCCACCTTCGCCGTGTCAAACGTAGGAGACATCACATGGCAAAAATTGCAATCGTCACCGGTGCGAGCCGCGGCCTTGGCCGCAACATGGCCGTCAACATCGCGCGCAAGGGCAGCGATGTCATCATCACATACCGAAGCCGTGCGGACCTTGCGGAGAGCGCCGTTTCCGAGATCAAGGCGCTGGGACGCCGGGCCGTGGCCTTTCAGTTGGACAGCGCCGACGTCACCAGATTCCCCTCCTTCGTGCGAGGTCTGGGCCAGACGCTGAAGGAGACATTTGGTCGCGAGAGCTTCGACTACCTCGTGCACAATGCCGGCGACGGCCTCTTTGCCCCGCTCGGCGAGACCACCGAGGCTCAGTTCGACCAGCAGATGAACCTGCATGTCAAAGGCGTATTCTTCCTTACCCAGGCCTTGTTGCCGTTGATGGCAGACGGTGGCTCGATCGTCACCATCGGCAGTGGCTTGACGCGTGTCACCTATCCGGGCTTCGCCGTCTACACCATGGCGAAAGCCGCCGCTGACATGATGGCGGTCTGCATGGCCAGGGAACTCGGGCCGCGTGGCATCCGCGTCAATAGCGTTGCGCCCGGCGCGATCGAAACCGACTTCGGCGGCGGCCTGGTGCGTGACAATGCCGACGTGAACAAGCAATTCGCCGGCATGACCGCGCTGGGCCGGGTGGGTGTCCCGGACGATATCGGCCCGATGGTCGCGAGCCTGCTGAGCGAGGACAATCGCTGGGTTACGGGGCAACGGATCGAAGTATCAGGCGGGCAGATGATCTGAACGAGCGAGTTCAGCTCAACCGTCTTGCGGCCCATCCCATGGCCGATCCCCCAAAGGCCGCTCCCAGTGCGGCAAACATCGCCGCGGTGCCCACGTTCCACATCAGGATCATCGCCGATGCATCGATGGTGTGGAACAGAGAGAGCGCCGTGGCCGTGAGCGCACCGACGCTGAGACTGCCCGTGATCGCGACCGCTGCCGGCCGCAGCACGGCCGCATAGCGCAACATGATGCAGAGCAGAAGTGAGAGCGGCAGGCCGGTCAGTGCGAGCGTGGAGAAGCAGCGAACGGCTTCACCCGGACTGATCCCCTCCGGTCCAATCACGACCCAATGAGTCAGGCACTGATAGCCGACATTCGACAGCCACAGGATGAGCGCGGGCACGGGAAGGAGCAGCCAGAGCCTCGATCGGTCCGGCAGGCTAACAATGAACGCCGCGACCGCGGCAAGAATGCCGGTGGCAAGGGCCGCGGCCATGCTGGTCGCAAAGGCGGCATCCTGCATCCGCTCGGCAAGGTCGGGACGTATGCCGCGATTGATTGCAATCAGCGCCAGCAGCACGGCGGCAAATCCAAGCCAGCCAGCCGCGCGCAGCAAAGGCGGCTGCAGCCGCCTGACCGGCTTCATGTCCGACGACAGCGAGGTGATGAGGTCCGGTGTATCGATCATGACTGGTCCCGGTCGGAAAACAGTTTCTGCAGGGTCTTGAGCGCCCGGTGTACGTTCACCTTGAGCGCGGAGATCGACATGCCGCTGGCATGCGAAGCGTCCTTCAGGGACATCTCCTGCAATTTGACGAGGCGCAGCGCCTGTTGCTGGGCCGGCGGCAGGCTGTCGACCGCGGCCTGCAGATGATGCCCGTCAAGTCCCGTGTCATGTTGAGGCTCCGCAACAGCTTCATGTTCGGGCTCCATCACCACCTCGCGGCGGCGGATGCGACCCTGCCGGCGCAGGCGGTCGATCAGTCGCCGCTGGGCGATGGTGACGAGCCACGGTGCGAACGGACGCGCGGGATCGTAGGTGTGCCTGATGGCATGCACCGTCAGCAGGATGTCCTGTACGGCGTCTTCGATGTCGGCGCCGTTCCAAAGCCGCCTGGTCGCCAGCGAGCGCAGATACGGTGAGATTTCCGTCAACAGCCGGTGATAGGCGGCGCGATCGCCATCCTGCGCCCGCGCCATCAGGATCGACCAGTCGAGCTCGCGCAGCCGCGGCATCTCCCTGTCATCGGGGCCGGCACCCTCGACCACCCGGAGGACGACCGCTCGCTCGCCGAGATCCCTAGCCGTCAAGCTGCTGCTCCAGCCAGGCGATATGCTGCATCAGTGAAATGCTCATGGATGACGTGACGTCCAGCGTCCGGTTGTCCAGCACGTCCGCGTCAGGCTCGCGCGCCCGCCACAGGGCGATGGTGCGATCGCGATCCCTCAAGAGGTCCTCGATCTGCGGCCTGAACAGCCTGATCATGGCCGTCAGCCAGCGATTGAGCGGACGCGAGGGCTGGTCTCCGGTCATGGCGAAGCGGTCGAGCAGAGCAATGACGTCTTCGGCACCATGCCAGCTCTCATCCGTCACCCAGCGATTGGTGGTGAACAGCCGTGCAGGCATGCCGTCCGGCGTCATCGAGATCGCGACCAGATGCACCGGCCGGTCCCCGTCGGATCTGCAATTGCGCCGAAGATGGTCCGGCAGGCCGCCCTGCCCCATGAAGACGTGGAAATGCGCATAGTCTGGCTGCTCGCGGTCATCGGGCGAATGGGCGTGCAGATAGTACTGGCCATGCGTCACGGGATCGCGAGCGTCATCGGCCGGATAGTGCTCCCATTCGGTGAACTCTCCGCCGTGCCGCAACGCTTCGAGCACCACATTGCTGCCAGCCGCGTGCAGTTCGCCGATGCAGTCGACCACCTCGTTTGCGGCCTCTGCCATGCGCAGCAGGCGTTCCCGAGTCTGAGTATGATCAGGGACGACCACCGCCGCAGGCGCGTGGTCGATGT
Organism: Bradyrhizobium sp. 191; assembly: GCF_023100985.1. NCBI lineage: Bacteria > Pseudomonadati > Pseudomonadota > Alphaproteobacteria > Hyphomicrobiales > Nitrobacteraceae > Bradyrhizobium > Bradyrhizobium sp. 191. Next base: position 8,110,904 of record NZ_CP064692.1, on the reverse strand, counting down.
GCTGCTGTCGTGCTGCAGTCATGGCCATGACAGAACTCCTGATTGCTTGATTGGGCAAGGCGGAGACGGCTTGCCGCCGTCTCCTCCCGGGGTGTTCCTCACGTCTATGCACGTGTTACTTCTTCGGTGCGCACGGGTTGGCCATTCCCGGCTTCGGGGCGCAGGGATTGGCCTTCTTGCCCTTCGACGCGCAGGGATTCGCCATCGAGCCGGACTTGGGCGCGCAGGGATTGCCGGCCTGGGCCTTGGCAGGGACCGGGGCGGCCGCGATCACGCCGCCGACGGCTGCAATGGCGCCGAGGGCCTGAAGGGATTTGCGCAGTGTCGTCATCGTTGAGTCTCCTTCTCGGGTGAAAAGACGCAGCGTCAGAGCCGCGTCGTTACGGCAACCAGCCAGTCCGGCATGGCGCGCGTCAGGGAAGCCTCGACCGTCTTGTCGAAGCCGGTAAGGATGAAAAGACCGGTCAAGACCAGCACGGCGCCCATCGCAGGCTTGGCGACATGCGCGACCCGCATCATGCCGTCGCGCCGGGCGAGAATGGCCTGGCGCGAGCCGTACGCGAGCAGCAGGATCGGGGTTGCGGCGCCAAGCGCGAAGGCGGTCATCGTCGCGGCCGCGGAGCCGAGATTGCGGCCCTGCGAAGCGAGGCCGACCGCTGCTCCCAGCGTCGGTCCCGTGCAGGGTGACCAGATCACGCCGAGCAGCGCGCCGATGATGAACTGGCCGGCCAATCCCTGCGGCGTCATCCGATCGAGAATGGTCTGACCGCCCGCAGCCAGCGGCGCGGCAAATGCGGCCAACCGGCCTTGCAACGCAGGGACCAGCAGCACCAGCCCCATCGCAGCCAGCAGCGCCGCGATCGCCAGCCGCAATGCGGCAGGATCGATTCCGGCACTGAACCCAACCGTCGCCAGCGCGATGCCAACGGCAGCGAATGACAGCGCCAGCCCGGCCGCCAGCGCAATCGGCCCCCACGCATGGCGCTCGATGGCTGCGAACAGCACGATCGGCAGGATCGGCAGGACGCAGGGCGAGAGCGTCGAGAGCGCGCCCGCGGCATAGCCGAGCGCCAGCGTGGCCGACATGATCAGAACGCCTTGCCGATCATGCCGCGGATCGCAGTCGGATCCGTTTCGCCGGTCGAGCGGGCCAGCTCCTTCGCGCCGCGATAGACGATGAGGGTGCTCTGGTGCTGCACCTTGAGCTGCTTCAGGACATCCTTGGCGCTGTCGAAATCGACATTGAGAATGACGAGGTCAGGCTTCTCCCGCGCGATCTGCTGCACGATCGGCTTCTGCTGGCGGCAGGTGGGGCACCATGGTGCCGTGACCTCGACCAGGATCGGCTTGTTGGCCGCCTGAGCGGCCTGGAAGGGTTTCGGTTCATAGGGTTGGGCGGCATGGGCGAGGGTCGGCAGGATGAAGGCGACTGCGACCAGCAGGGCCCTGGAAAAAGTGGACGGCATGCGTCTCTCCGTTCGAACGCGGTCTCGGGGCACTTCAGCCCTCGGGAAGACGGTTCGAAGCGAAGGAACAGAAGGTTACACGGATCGGATGAGAAATCTGGTCGATCCGGGATTGACGCCCTGTCGTCCGCTATGGGTCACAGCGCGAAGAACTCAACCTGCGCAGATCTTGTCCGCCATGCGTCAACAAGCGGGCCTCGTGGAGCGATATTGTCACTTCGACTTTGGGGCCAATAGCGGACCTTTGGGGCGCCGAACTGGCGTCTGCTTTATGACGGAAGGGACAACATCATTTTTAGATCGCCAGATTGAGCTGATAAGCTCGCACCACTACTCGGCCCTCCACCAGCGTCGAATGTTGGAGAACAGCCGTCCGAAAATGAACAGCCCAAAAGCAGTCAAGAGCACAGCTGTGACGAGAGCCGATACAAAGGAGATTGGGTCGCTCCCAAAGCTGATGAGTCTTGACCAACCAACGTAACCAGGGCCGTATCCGCGCGAGTACAATTCTCCTGTCGTGAACACGCGAAATAGTTGAGCTAGCCCTAGCCACGTCGCGAACGCGATGAAAGGCAGACCAACGACGAATGTGGCTATCGTCTTAACAATTTGCAGTTTCTGCATTTAACTCGTCAGTCCATCCACACTAAACATATCGCTCGCATCGGCAGACTCGTTGCAACAGCTGTCACCCTAACCGTAGAAGCTCCGCTCTTCGGTCACCGAGAACAGGATGCGCGTTAGCAACTGGCCGACAAAAATGATGATCGCGCCCACGATAATGAGCAGCGAGATATACAAGGAAGAGCCAATTGGAGCCACGGTAGGAACCATGTAGGAAACCAAGTACAGAGCGGCGAGGCTTGCACCACGAAAGAAGAAATAGACCGGCTTCCTAAGCCTCTCCAGCGAACTCATCCAATCACAAAAGGAAAATAGGCAGCCGTAGATAAAAATCGATGAGAGGTATGCCGCCGAAGCCAAGTTCAGCCCCCACGACGATAGCAAGAACAACGACTGCCTGTTCACGAAAAACAAGATGCCGGCACCCGCGAGGAAAAGAACGACGCGATGGACTTTATCAACGGCGGCCACACTCGGTCTCCTTGGGAGAACAAGCGACAGATAAGCTGGTAGCAACAAGTAGAGCTAAGACTGCGGCTTTGCGGCGAGGGATCACGCTAACCTCGGTTTCTGACCGGCGACAGCAACATCACACGTTTTGGTGGTACCTAAGCATTGCGTCAACCCATGCCGCAGCAAATGCTCAATTTTCCATGAACTGAGGAAGTCCGCTAAGGGGTCACGAGCGGCCACATCGTCGCTGTCCGACCTTGTCCGGTCGCCGTCCGAAAGCGGACATTCAGACGGTTGAGATAAAGGCAACTCCGGCCTCGATCACCTCTTTCAGAGCGGCCACTGCCCGTCGGGCAAAACAGCCCGGTCAGTTTGAGCACACCGCCTGTCAAGCCCCATCACGCAAAATATTCCACTTTACCGAAATTCGGATTTGTCGTACACACGAAACACCTGGCCTGAGACGAGGGGCGGATCGCGATCGTCACGAACCGCGGGCCGGGCAGCGATGGACGCGACGGCGTCGGGCGCGAGCGGCATTGCAGGGCGGGACACCGTGAGCAATCGTCTTCGCGCATACGACACGGCGCTGACAGCGTCTTCGCATGGCTTCGGGGGCGAGCACACGCCACCCCTCGGAGCGACATGCGAGGACGTGCGCGGACGGAGAAGTCGTGTGGTCCCGACGCCCGGGGTTCTGGCGTCAAATCTCGCGGTGATGTGGCGGCCGACCGGCACGCGCATCGATCAGCCGCGAGGCGACGGGGGCAATAGTGCAACGCTCCCCGAGGAGAGCACGAAGGACACCGTTAAAACCATTCGCGCAGGGAAGGCCGGGCGACCGGTACACCTGTGGTCCACCCCGTGTGCATTTCTACCGCGCACGGATCTCGGGTGCCGCCGGCGCCCGGCCTTCTCTGCGCCCTTGTCTCTTTGGGCGCAGCACATTAAGCGAAACTCGGGCGAAACGCGCCGCGGGAATGCGATGGTGCGTCTGCTGTTTGAATGTGAATTGGAGAGCGGCGGCCCGCCCCTTGCTCCGTCATTGCGAGGAGCTCGCGACAAAATTGCGAAGCAATTTTGCGCTGATGCGACGAAGCAATCCAGACTGCACCTGCGGAGAGATTCTGGATTGCTTCGCTACGCTCGCAATGACGCGGAGGAGCCGCGAGCACCACACTCGGTGTCATCGCCGGGCTTGACCGGGCGATCCCTGGATGCCCCGGTCGAGCCGGGGCATGATACCGTTGTTGTCGCGCTACCGCATCATCATCCGCGCGATCGCTTCCCCAATCACCACCGTCGTGAAATGCGTATTGGCGCGGCAGTCGGACGGCATGATCGAGGCGTCGGCGACGCGCAGGCCCGTGATGCCCTTCACCGTGCCATCCGGATTGACCACGCCGTCCGCATCCCCAACGCCGCTCATGCGGCAGCTGCCGGCGGCGTGCTGGATGTCGCCGGTCTCACGGCGCAGCACCGCGTCGAGCTCGTGATCCGGCAGGCTGGCGGCCTGCGGCAGCGTCAGATCGGTGTCCGCGAGCCGGATCCAATCGGCAACGCCCGCCAGCGCCGGCTGCGACGTGATCACAGCGAGGCGCCTCACCGCATCCATCATCCGCAGCATGTCACGGGGATCGGCCAGCATGTTCTCCTCGACGACGGGATCGATTGCGGGATCGGTCGAGGCGAGCTTCAGCGTTCCGCGAGAATACGCGTTGAACAGCCCGGCACCGATCGCGCCTGTTGCCCCGATGCCGCGGTGATTGAACGCGATCAGGATCATGTCGCGCTTGCCGCCGTTGGCGAGGCCCGACGAGTAGGTCACGCAGCAATTGGTGTGACGCGTGTCCGGGTCGGTCGGCCGCAGGTCCTCGCGAAGTTGGATCGTGGCGCGAAACAGCGGGTGGTCGAAGAAGTGGCGGCCGACCGGCAGATCGCGCGCGATTGCGATCCCCATCGCCTTCAGCTCCTCGGCAGGTCCAACACCCGAGCGCAGCAGGATCGCTGGACTGTGAATGGCACCGGCACAGAGCACGATCTGGCGCGCGCTGATCTCGCTTGTGCCCTGCCCCTCGATATGAACGCGGACGCCGGTCGCGCGGCCGTCGCTGATCAGCACGCGATCGACCAGCGCATGGCCGCGGATCTCCAGATTGGCGCGGCCGCGCGCGGGCTCGAGATAGCCCTCATTGGTGGTGATGCGGCGACTGTCGCGGCTGTTGATGGGATAGCAGGCGACGCCCTCGCCATCAGGACCATTGACATCGGCACACCAGGGGTAACCGCTCGCCAGCGCCGCGTCGCGCAAGCCGCGATCGATCGGGCCCCATTTCTCGGGCGGCGCGCGATAAACAGGCAGCGGCCCGCCGCGTCCGTGTCCCTCGGCATCGCCGAATTCCAGATCGTCCTCGATCACGGAGAACAGCGGCATCACCTCCTTCGCCGACCAGCCGGTGCAGCCATTGGCCGCCCATTCGTCGAAGGCGTCCGCAACGCCGCGGATGGCGATCTGGCCGTTCATCATCGATGAGCCGCCGAGACCCTTGCCGCGCCAGTAGAAGCGTGGCTCCTGCCCCGCCACCCGGCGCGTCAGAAGGTCAGGCCATTGCCATTTCTCCTGGTATTCGCGCTTGTGGATGATCGGGATGGGATTGGGCGTCCGCACCTCCCAGGGCGCCTCATCGGCGCGCCAGTCGCGTCCCGCTTCGAGCAGCAGGACGCGCCGTGCGGGATCCTCGGACAGCCGTGCCGCAACAGCGGCGCCGGCAGAGCCGCCGCCGACAACAATGACATCGTACATCGCGTTACTTCTCAACGTTCCAGAACACCGGGATGGCGGACGGTATCAGACCGCGCAACGTCGCGCGATAGGCGGCCGGCTGCGCGAACTGGCCCCAGGGAATCGCGGGTGCCTGATCGTACATGACAGCCTGGATCTCGCCCGCGATTGTCTTGCGGTCCTCCTCGGCCGGCGCCTTGGCGAAGGCTTCCAGCAACGGCGTGATGCGCTGATCGCATTGCCAGCCGGTGAAATCGGCGCAGTTGAAGGCAACCATGACATTGGTCAGCGGGGAGCCCAGATCGAAGCCGCCGGCGTGAACGCCGTAGACGCTCCAGCCCTCCTTCTTGGCACGGCGCGCCAGCACGCTCGCCCAGTCCATCACCTGCAGATCGACGTTGAAGCCGGCAGCCTTGAGCCGTTCCGCAAGCACCTGCGCCGAGACGCGCGGGGCTTCGAGATCGTTGGCCTCCATGACGACGACGGGCTCGCCGGCATATTTGGTCGCCTTCAGCGCGGCCTTCGCCGCTTCGATCGAGGGCTTGGCGGCGGCCTCGGTGCCGGCCTTGCTTTCATAGGTGGTGCCGCAGGTGAAGAACGTCGCGCAAGGCGTAGCGTATTTGGCATCGAGCCCGAGCGCATCCAGCACTTCGCGCTGATCGACCAGCTTCCACAGCACGCGCCGGATCGCGGGATCGTCGAACGGTTTCGACGCGGCGTTGAGGCGGTAGGCGCCTGCGAACATGTTGCCGCCGGTGAAGTTGACGAGCTTGACGCGGGAGTTCTTCTCCAGCTGCGGCAACAGATCGAACGGGGCGTATTGCATGAAGTCGACTTCGCCGGCCTGCAGCGCGGAGGCTGCGGTCGCACCGTCGGGAATGACGCGGACCTCCAGCGTGTCGACATTGACGCGCTTGCCGCCGGCGAGGAAGTCGGCGGGCTCGGGGCGCGGCACATAATCGGCGAACTTCTTCAGGATCATGCGATCGCCGGTGCGGTGATCGGCCTTGCTGTAGACGAACGGGCCGGAACCAATCACCTCGGTGATGCGCTGATCGCCGGGGGTCTTGGCGATGCGCTCGGGCATCATGAAGGCGACGGGGCTGACGGGATTGCCGAGCGCGTCGATGACGAGACCCGACGGCTCCTTCAACGTCAGCACGAAGGTCTTGGCGTCGGTCGGCTCGAGCGACGCGGTGATCGCGAAGATGCGACGGCCGAGCGCGCTGCGAGTGCCCCAGCGGCGCAGCGAGGCCACGCAATCGGCCGCAGTGACCGGCTGGCCATCATGCCACTTCAGGCCATCGCGCAGGGTGAAACTGTAGGTCAGGCCGTCGGGCGAGACCTTCCAGTCCTGCACCATCTGCGGTTTGATGTCGCCCTTGGAGTCCTTCGCAAACAGCGTATCGAACACCATGTAGCCAAACGTGCGCGAAATATAAGCCGTGGAGAAATGCGGATCGAGTGTGACGATTTCCGCCTCGAGCACCGCGACGAGATTCCCCGCCGCATGCCCAGGCGCCGCGGCCAGCGCGAGGCCGAACAGCGCGGGAATCATAGACTTGAGTTTGAACATTGGTTTCTTCTTGCCTTGGCGAAACGGTTACGGTCGCCAGCAAAAAGCAATGTTCGTGCCCACACGGCTGAATCACGTATGCGCACACGGCTATCAGCCGCGCGTTTGCGGGATGCGCACTTCTGGGTTGGAGCGCGACTCCATCGCATCCCGTCATTGCGAGCGCAGCGCTTCTTCAGCGGTGCGCTGCTGAGCCGGGGCCCATGCCGCCGAGCATCGTCCGCGCAACATGGGTCCCGGCTCTGCGCGGCAACGCAAGCGCGTTGCAGCGCGTCCGGGACACGGGACCGTCCCTACCCGATGCCCCGGCCGAACTTGTTCGACTTCGGAAAACCCTTCGGAGGCAGGCGGCCGGCGTCAGCGCGGGTGCCTTGCCACTCGGCGAGCTCCTTCATGGTCGCGGAGAATTCGCGACCGGCGGAGTCCTTCCAGGTCAGGCCGGCCTTGGCGTCGAACACGGCAATATCCGAGAGGCCGCCATCCTTGTACTTCTGCAGGCGAACGCCGCGGCCGCGCGCCATTTCCGGCACCTGGTCGAGCGGGAAGACCAGCATCTTGCGGTTGTCGCCGATGACCGCGACGGTGTCGCCGAGCACTTCGGTGATCGCGCGCGCCTCGTTCGGCATGTCGACATTGAGGACCTGCTTGCCCTTCTTGGTGGTGCCGACGCAATCGTCCTCGTTGACGACGAAACCCTGGCCCTCGTGGCTGGCGACCAGAAACTTGCGCCCGCCCTTGTTGACGAACAGCGCGACGGGCGCGGCTTCCTGCTCGAGGTCGATGAACAGGCGGATCGGCTCGCCGTGACCGCGGCCGCCCGGCAGCTTCGCGACGTCGAGCGAGTAGAACTTGCCGTTGGTCGCGAACAGCAGCAGCTTGGAGGTCGTCTCCGCGAAGAAGGCGAAGCCGAGCTTGTCGTCCTGCTTGAAGGCGAGCCCCGAGAGATCCTCGACATGGCCCTTCATGGTGCGGATCCAGCCCTTGTCGGAGACGACGACCGTCACCGGCTCGCGCTCGACGAAGGCCTCCTCGATCGCGGCGAGATCGTGCTCGGGCGCGTCGGCAAAGGTGGTGCGGCGCTTGCCGAGCGGCGTCTTCGGCCCGAACATGTCGCGGACCTTGCCGACCTGCTCGCTGACCTTCTTCCACTGCTCAGGCTCGGAGGCGAGCACCGCATTGATGCCCTTGAGCTCGCCGCGGAGGTTTTTGTCCTCGGTGCGGATCTCCATCTCCTCGAGCTTGCGCAAGGAGCGCAGGCGCATGTTGAGGATGGCTTCGGCCTGCACCTCGGTGAGCTTGAACGCCTTCATCAGCTCCGGCTTGGGCTCATCCTCGGTGCGGATGATCTTGATCACCTTGTCGATGTTCAGATAGGCGATCAGGAACCCGCCCAGGACCTCCAGCCGGTGCTCGATCTGCGCCTTACGATAATTGCTGCGCCGGATCAGCACGTCGCGCAGATGGTCGAGCCATTCGCGCAAGCACTCGGCCAGGCCGACCACCTTGGGCACCTTGCCCTTGATCAGCACGTTGAGGTTCAGCGGAATCTTGTTTTCGAGCTCGGTCAGCCGGAACAGCGATTCCATCATCAGCGCGGGATCGACGTTCTTCGATTTCGGCTCGATCACGATGCGGACGTCTTCGGCCGACTCGTCCCTGATGTCGCCGACCAGCGGCAGCTTCTTCTGGTCGAGCAGCTCGGCGACTTTCTCGATCAGGCGCGACTTCTGCACCAGGAACGGGATCTCGGTGACGACGACGACCCAGGTGCCGCGCGCGCCCTCCTCCTGCGTCCACCGCGCACGGACACGGAACGAGCCGCGGCCGGTGGAGTAGGCTTCGGCAATGGCCTGCTTGGAATCGACGCAGATGCCACCGGTCGGGAAGTCCGGGCCCTTCACCCACTTCATCAGCGCCTTGGATTTCGCGTCGGGCTTCTCGATCAGATGCAGCGCAGCATCGCAGAGCTCGGCGGCGTTGTGCGGCGGGATCGAGGTCGCCATGCCGACCGCGATGCCCTGCGCGCCGTTGGCGAGCAGGTTCGGAAAGCCGCCGGGCAGCACGACGGGCTCTTTCGACTGGCCGTCGTAATTGGCGCGGAACTCGACACCGTCCTCGTCGATGCCATCGAGCAGAAGCCGCGCGACGTCGGTCATGCGCGCTTCGGTGTAACGGTACGCGGCGGGGTTATCGCCGTCGATATTGCCGAAATTGCCCTGGCCGTCGACCAGCGGATAGCGCGAGGAGAAATCCTGCGCGAGGCGCACCATGGCGTCGTAGATCGCCTGGTCGCCGTGCGGATGGAACGAGCCCATCACGTCGCCGACGATCTTGGCGGATTTCTTGAAGGCCGTGCCGGGGTCGAGCCTGAGCAGCCGCATGCCGTAGAGGATGCGCCGGTGCACCGGCTTCAGGCCGTCGCGTGCGTCCGGCAGCGCGCGGTGCATGATGGTCGAGAGCGCATAGGCGAGATAGCGCTCTTCCAGCGCCTCGCGCAGCGGCACCTCATGGATCTCGGCCGGTTCTTCCGGCGGAACGATTCGTTTTCCCATGCCGCCCGGTTAAACCGTGGAAGCGAATCGGGCAAGGATCGAATGGTTCCCCGGGGGCGGCCTAGTGGCCTGCCCAGCCGGCCGTGAATGTCTGGGTTTTGGCCTGACCAGGCGTTTGGGCGGGTGCCGGCGCATTATTGCTCACGCAACGGCGGGCGGCCTCGATCTCAGCCTCGGTCGCGCCATGGGCCCGCGCCCATGTCTCTGCGGCAGCAGCAGAATATTTTGCCACATAATACCGGACGACCGTGCAGGAAGCCCGGCGAAACAAGCCGGGTTGCGGCTCGCCGGCCATTGCATCGGGCGCAAACGCAAGCAGCGCCGTGGAAAAGGCGAATCCCCTGATCAACATTTAGGCTGTCCCCGTTGTGGAACCTGAAGGCGAACTCGACCGGCCCGATTTGGTTCCTGGGAACTTCATGCCAACGGGCAGTGCAGAGTCCCGATGAGCTCATGGCGCGGGAATCGCTGCCCTCGCCTGCTGCCGTATCAGGGCATTGATGAAGCCGGCCCGCGCGTCGGAATGGCCCTGACCGCGCGGCTCCAGCACGTGACGCAGCAGGAACAGGCCGGTGAGCCGGAAGCCGTCCTGGAGATCCTGATCGGTGAGATCGCTCGCGGTCTCGCCATGGCGCAGAAAGGCCGGCAGCCGCAACAGCCGGTCGCGCCACGGCTCGCCCGCGCCGCGCGACACCGCGCCGCCGGATTTCGGCGAGACGTAGATCAGGTCCGTGGTCTCGCCGGTCACCGCGCAATTGTCCAGCGCCAGGCCGAAACCCAGCTCGGCGAGCATCGCCAGCTCGAAATGGATCAGATGCACGGCGGCGCTACCGATGTCGTCGAAATCGTCGAGCGAATGTTCGAGCAACGCAAAGATCTCTTCGTGCGGATCGCGCTCCGGCAAGAGCCGCGCAACCGAGGCGAGATGAGTGACGCCATAGACCCCATGGGACGATGCCAGCAGCGTCGCCGCGCGCAGCTTCAATCCCTCGACAGCATAGGTACCGAGATGTTCGTCGAGCCGCGCCCGCCACACAGCGCTGACGCTGTTGCCGGGCTGCAAGAGGGGCCGCATCCGCGAGCCGGCGCCGCCGCGGACGAGGCCGAGATGCCGGCCATGGGCGCGCGTCAAGAGCTCGACGATGGCGCTGCTCTCGCCATGCCGCCGCACCCCCAGCACGATGCCCTCGTCGGTCCATTCCATGAGGAAATATTACAGGATTCCGGTGAGGAGCGCAGTGCCTTCTCCCCGTCATTCCGGGTTCGCCTCTTCGAGGCGCCCCGGAATGACGCTAGGCGTTGAACCAGCCCTGCGCATCGCCGGTGAAGGAGAAATAAAGTCCGACCGCGGTCAGCGCGCAGGAGACGATCTCGATGGCGCTGTCGAGCTCCAGGCCCCTCTCCCCGATGATCTGGCCGAGCGAGATCACCGACAACACCAGGGCCGCCGCCAGCACCCAGCGCGGCCAGTTCTTGCGCCGATGCGCGGCCAGCCAGACGAAATAGACCAGCAGCAGGATCATGCCGCCGGCGAGCAAGGTCGCCGTCATGATCATCTGCTCGGTCATCTCGGTGTTGGGCGTGCGGTCCTGCGCCGCGACCGAGAGGGCATCCAGCATCAACGATGCATAGAGCAGCGCTTCGAAGCGCCGGACGTTGCTGGGCACGCTCATCGGATACCGATCTTTTCTTGGTTATTCCCTGGGGAAGTCCAGGCCCATCTCGCGGTAGCGATCGGGGTCGTCACCCCAATTCTCGCGTACCTTGACGAACAGGAACAGATGCACCGGCACGTCGAGGATCTGCATCAGTTCCTTCCGCGAATCCGCGCCGATCGACTTGATGGTTGCGCCGCCCTTGCCGAGCACGATCTTGCGCTGGCTTTCGCGCTCGACGAAGATCGTCTGCTCGATCCGCACCGAATGATCCTTGCGCTCCTCCCACTTGTCGGTCTCGACCGTGGACTGGTAGGGCAATTCCTGGTGCAGCTTCTGATAGATCTTTTCGCGCGTGATCTCGGCCGCGAGTTGCCGCATCGGCGCGTCCGACATCTGGTCCTCGGGATAGAGGAACGGGCCCGGCGGCACCATTTCCGCGAGCGTCTTGCGGATGTCGTCGACGCCGTCGCCCGAGATCGCCGAGATCATGAAGGTCCGCGCGAACTTCATGCGCTCGTTGGCGGCTTGCGCCAGCGCCAGCAGCTTCTCGCGCTGGACCAGATCGACCTTGTTGATCACCAGGATCTTCTCGTGATTGACGCCGGCGGCCTTGGCGAGGATCGCCTCCGCTTCCTCGTCGATCCCGGTCTTGGCATCCAGCAGCACGCAGACGAGGTCGGCATCATGCGCCCCGCTCCAGGCGGTCGAGACCATGGCGCGGTCGAGCCGGCGCTTGGGCGAGAAGATGCCGGGCGTGTCGACCAGGATGATCTGCGCATTGTTCTCGATGACGATGCCGCGGATCAGCGCGCGCGTGGTCTGCACCTTGCGCGAGACGATCGTGACCTTGGCCCCGACCAGCGCGTTGACCAGCGTGGACTTGCCGACATTCGGCGCGCCGATCAGCGCAACGAAGCCGCAGCGCGTACCAATGGGCGCCTCGCCGCTTGCTTCAGCCGTCATTGCCGCCGCCAACGCCTTCGCGTTCGATCATCACTGAAGCTGCCACCTTCTCTGCCGCGCGTTTGCTGCCGCCGATGCCTTCCGCCGGCGCAAGCCCCGGCAGATCGACTGCCACGCGGAACTGCGGGTCGTGATGCGGGCCGGTGCGCTCGACCTCGCGGTAAACAGGCGTCGGCAGCCCCTTCCCTTGCGCCCATTCCTGCAGCACGGTCTTGGGGTCGCGCAAGGGACGGCGCGGCTTGTGCATGCGCTCGGTCCAGTTGCGCTTGACGAATTCGGCTGCCGCCACATGGCCGCCGTCGAGGAAGATGGCGCCGATCACGGCCTCGCAGATGTCCCCCAGCACGCTCTTGCGCAGGCGCGCATCGGCGCTGGATCCGACCGATCCCAGCTTGATGTCGTCGACCAGACCGAGCGACTTGGCGACGTCGGCGCAGCTTTCCTTGCGCACGAGCTCGGCCAGACGCTTGGACAGTTCGCCTTCGTCGGCGTTCGGGAAGGCGTGATAGAGCATGTCGGAGACGACGAGCCCGAGCACGTGGTCGCCGAGGAATTCCAGCCGCTGATAGCTGTCGCCGCGCTTGCGTCCGGACTTCAGCGCCGAGACATGCGTGATCGCCTGCATCAGGAGGTTCGGGTCAGCGAAGCTGTGGCCGATGCGCGCCTCGAGCGCCGCGCTCGCATCCGTGGCCTTGGCCTTGCTGCTCCGCACCCGCTTCTTCTTCGCAGGCGCCTTGTCCGCAGCTGTCTTGGTCGCAGTTGCCCCTTCGGGGCCCGCTTGCGCCTCGGTCGGTTGGGTCGCGATGTCCTTGGCTTCGTCTTTCATCGGACGATTTTGAAGAAACGATTCCAGCGTACCGCCCACGGCCAGCGCCAGAACATCCAGGCATGCTCGCCTTCGGCGATGGAGAAGAAGATCATCTGGGCGCGGCCGATCAGATTTTCCTGCGGCACGTAGCCGACCTGGCCGAGGAAGCGGCTGTCGGTGGAGTTGTCGCGATTGTCGCCCATCATGAAGAAGTGGCCGGGCGGCACCGTGTAGACGTTGGTGTTGTCCATGTAGCCGTTGTCGGCGCAGTCCAGCGTCTCATAGGACACGCCGTTCGGCAGCGTCTCCTTCCAGCGCTTCACCCGGGAGATGCCGCCGCCTTCTGAGCCGCAGGGGTCTTCGCCGACATACTCGCTCATGCGCTGCCGCTCGACCGGCGTGTCGTTGATGTAGAGCAGCCCGTCGCGCATCTGGACGCGGTCGCCGGGAAGGCCGATCACGCGCTTGATGTAGTCCGTCGAATCGTCCTTCGGCAGGCGGAACACGACGATGTCGCCGCGGTTCGGATCCGAGCCCCAGATTCGCCCCGAGAACAGCGGCGGCGAGAACGGAATCGAATAGTGGCTATAGCCGTAGGAATATTTCGAGACGAACAGATAGTCGCCGACCAGCAGCGTCGCCTTCATCGAGCCCGACGGAATGTTGAAAGGCTGAAACAGGAAGGTGCGGATCACCAGCGCGATCAGGAGAGCATGAATGACGACCCGGATCGTTTCACCGACGCCGCTCTCAGTTTTCGTTCCTGAAGTCACGCTCATTGCTCTCTCAATTCCGGCCGGCGGTCACAGAGCGCCCTCCTGGCGCGAACAGCCCATTGCTTCGCGGCCCATGGAGATTGTCCTGATTCTGATAGTGAGGGCCAATTCCGGCGTAAAGCCGAATTCGCCCAAGCTGATTTGCGACGGCGGACTTTTAGACGGTTGTCGGAGGCCACGCAATCAAGGATCGCATCAAAACTGATTAAGATATTGATTTTACATATGAATTATAAAATAAGGCGGATCTCCTCAGGGCTTCGCAGGTGGCACGGCGGAAATGATGACAAAGGCCTGCGCCAGCGGCCAGTCGTCGGTGATCGAAACGTCGATCCGCGCCTCGAATCCGTCCGGCGTCAGGGCCTGAAGCCGGGCCAGCGCGCCGCCGGTCAGCTGCATGGTCGGCCGCCCCCCCGGCAGGTTGACCACGCCCATGTCGCGCCACCAGACGCCGCGCCTGATGCCGGTGCCGAGTGCCTTTGAGCAGGCCTCCTTGGCGGCGAAGCGCTTGGCGTAGGTCGCCACCACCATCTTCTCGTTCTTGGCGCGCCGTTCCGCCTTGGCCCGCTCGGCCGCGGTGAAGATGCGGTCGAGGAAGCGCTCGCCATGCCGTTCGATCACCTTGGCCACGCGGGTGATGTCGATCAGGTCGGAGCCGATGCCGATGATCATGCCCGGCCCCGGCCACGGTCCATCGCCGCGCGCATGTTGCGCACGGTCTCGGCCAGACCCACGAACAGCGCCTCGCCGATCATGTAGTAGCCGATGTTGAGCTCCATGATCTCAGGCAGGGCCGCGATCGTCTCCGCCGTGGCATAGTCGAGCCCGTGCCCGGCATGGACCTCGAGCCCGGCATCCCTGGCCAGCTTCGCCCCCGCCACGATCCTCCGCCATTCGGCCTCGGCCTTGTCGGCGTGGCCGTCGACGACGGCGTCGCACCATGCGCCGGTGTGGATCTCGATCACGGGCGCGCGCAGCCGTGCCGCCATTTCGATCTGGGCGGGGTCGGCGGCGATGAACAGCGAGACCCGGATGCCGGCATCGTTCAGCCGCGCGATATAGGGCGCGAGCGCGTTGTGCTGGCCGACCACATCCAGCCCGCCTTCGGTCGTCACCTCCTGGCGCCGCTCCGGAACCAGGCAGACTGCATGCGGCTTGGTGGCGAGCGAGATGCGCAACATGTCGTCGGTTGCCGCCATCTCGAAATTGAGCGGCTTCGAGATCTCCGCCTTCAGCCGCGCCATGTCCTCGTCGCGGATGTGCCGGCGATCCTCGCGCAGATGCGCGGTGATGCCGTCGGCGCCGGCCTCGATCGCGAGCAGCGCCGCGCGCACTGGATCCGGATTGCGGCCACCGCGCGCGTTACGCAGGGTCGCGACATGGTCGACATTGACGCCGAGGCGGAGCGGAGTTGCGGGCATTTCAGGACTCACGAAATCGGGGCGACAGGCGCATACGCAAGGCGCCTATCCATTAACACGTTCGACTTTGGCGACGACCGCCTTCGCGCGCAACTGAGCCAGGATCGCGCTGAGGTGCTTCAGATCGTAGACTTCGAGATCGATCGTCGTCTCCGTGAAGTCCGGCGAGCGGCGCTGCATGCTGATATTGTCGATGTTGCCGTCGTGCTCAGCGATCACGGTCGCGATCTGCGCCAGCGCGCCGGGCTCGTTGACGTTCTCGACCCTGATGCGGGCCGGGAAGCGCTGCGGCGCGGAATCCTCGATGTCCCAGCGGACGTCGAGCCAGCGCTCCGGCTCCTCCTCGAAATCCTTCAGCGCCGGCGCCTGGATCGGATAGATCGTGATGCCCTCGCCCGGCGTGACGATGCCGACGATGCGGTCCCCGGGCACGGCGCCGCCATTGGGAGCGAACTTGATCGGCAAGTCGGAGTTGATGCCGCGGATCGGGATCGCGACTGGGCTGCGCGGCGGCTCCGAGGCGCCCTTTTCCTTGAGCTTGGCGGCGAGACCCTTCTTGACGCCGTAGCGTGCGATGCGCTCCTCCTTGTAGTCGGGATACATCGCACGCGCGACGTGGGAGGCCTTGATCTCGCCGCGGCCGACCGCCGCCATGACGTCCTCGATCGAGGTGCGCGCGAGCCGCGGCAGCGCGCCCTTGAGCTTGTCGTCGGCATATTCGATCTTGGCGCGCTCGAACAGGCGCTCGACGATGCGCCGGCCGAGACCGACATATTGATCGCGCACGGCGGTGCGCGTGGCGCGGCGGATCGCGGCGCGCGCCTTGCCGGTGACCGCGAGCGTTTCCCAGGCCGATGGCGGCGCGGACTGCGCCTCCGAGGTCAGCACCTCGACCTCGTCGCCGTTCTGGAGCTCCGAGGACAGCGGCGCGAACTTGCCGTTGATCTTGCAGCCCACCGCGCTGTTGCCGACGTCGGTGTGCACCGCATAGGCGAAGTCGATCACGTTGGCGTGGCGCGGCAGCGCGATCAGCTTGCCCTTCGGGGTGAAGCAGAACACCTGGTCGTGGAACAGCTCGAGCTTGGTGTGCTCGAGGAATTCCTCGGGATTGGCGCTCTCGGAGAGGATTCCGATGGTGTGGCGCAGCCAGGAGAATGCGTTGGACTCGCGCTTGAGGTATTCGGTCGGCGAGCCCACGCCTTCCTTGTAGAAGACATGCGCGGCGATGCCGCGCTCGGCGATCTGGTCCATCGCCTCGGTGCGGATCTGGAGCTCGACGCGCTGGTTGCCGGGGCCGATCACGGTGGTGTGGATCGAGCGGTAGTCGTTCTGCTTCGGCGTCGAGATGTAGTCCTTGAAGCGCCCCGGCACGACCGGCCAGGTGGTGTGGACGATCCCGAGCGCGCGATAGCAGGCCTCGATGTCGTTGACGACGAGGCGGAAGCCGAAGATGTCGGACAATTGCTCGAAGCCGACCGACTTGCGCTCCATCTTGGTCCAGATCGAGAACGGCTTCTTGCGGCGGCCATAGACCCGCGCGCCGAGGCCCCTGTGCCGCAGATTGTTGGAGAGCTGGTCCTCGATCTCGCCGATCAAATTGCGGTTGCGCTCGGCAAGCGCGTCGAGCCGCTGCATCACCACCGAATAGGCTTCGGGATCGAGGGTGCGGAAGGACAGATCCTCCAGCTCCTCGCGCATTTCCTGCATGCCCATGCGTCCCGCCAGCGGCGCATAGATGTCGAGCGTCTCCTCGGCGATGCGCCGGCGCGATTCCGTCGGCACGAATTCCAGCGTGCGCATGTTGTGCAGGCGGTCGGCGAGCTTGACCAGAAGCACGCGGACATCGTCAGCAATGGCCAGCAACAATTTGCGCAGGTTCTCGGCCTGCTTGGCCTCGCGTGACACCAGCTCGAGCCGCTTCAGCTTGGTCAGGCCCTCGACCAGCGCACCGATCTCCGGCCCGAAGATCTGGTCGATCTCGGCCCGTGTCGCCTCGGTGTCCTCGATCGTATCGTGCAGCAGTGCTGCCACGATGGTGGCGTCGTCGAGCTTCAGGTCGGTGAGAATGGCCGCCACTTCGAGCGGGTGCGAGAAATACGGATCGCCCGAGGCGCGGGTCTGCGAACCATGCGCCTTCATGGCGTAGACATAGGCGCGGTTCAGCAGGTCTTCGTTGGTGTTGGGATTGTAGGATCTGACGCGCTCTACGAGGTCATATTGACGCATCATGCGCGCGCGGGGCCTGGCGGGGCGCGCGACCGGCGCAGTCGGGGCCACGGCAACCGATTCGGTTGCGGCCTGCATCTGCGTGGATCTGCGGCGCCGATATACCATTCCGTCCTGCTTTCAAACGGGCCCGAGGCGGTCCGTTGTATACATCCTAGCTCCGATCGCGCGTGTGTCCGATCAATTCAGTGACAGGCGCAGCGCCAACCGGCAACACTTTGGTAACCACGAAAACGTCAACAAAAGCAAAGGCCCGAACACGGGTTCGGGCCTTTGGTAAGATCACAAGCAGTCGATGATCACGATGGAGGAATTACTCGTCTTCTTCGGGCTGCTCCTCGGGAGGCGCGAGGCCTTCCAGGCCCTTCAGCAGCTCTTCTTCGGTCATGCGCTCCACGGCGACCTCGGTATCGTCCGCATCGACACTCGCCCCTGCGGAACCGATCAGCGGCACCGTATCCGGCTCGGGCTCGTCCACCTCGACGAACTTCTGGAGCGAGTGCACCAGCTCCTCGCGGAGATCCTCCGGCGAGATCGTCGTCTCGGCAATTTCACGCAAAGACACAACTGGGTTCTTGTCGTTATCGCGGTCAACCGTTAGTTGTGAACCGGACGAAATCATGCGGGCTCGGTGGGCGGCCAGCAGGACCAAGTCAAACCGGTTGTCGACCTTGTCGATGCAATCTTCTACGGTGACGCGAGCCATGGACTGTCGCTCCGTTGTGGGTGGGACGAAATATGTGGATGATTGGGGCTAGTTATAGGGACCGGGACGATTTCGCAAGGCTAATTTGTGATTTGGTCTCGCCAAACGGCTCTGCTAACGCCACATTGGGGCTGGGACGGGGTTTTCTGGGCTGCCATCGGGGGCAGCCCCGGGTGTATGCAAGTCCGCCATAACTATACCTTGATTGCCCCGACTTCTCCGGACTTGCGGTTTCGACGGGTCTCAGCGGCACTTTAGAACTGCGCGGCTTGCTGTCGCCGCGCCAACAAAAAACGATCAATCACGAACACTACGCGAGCAAACTGAATGTCACCTTCTCCTACCAACAAGATCGCGCTCTTCATCGATGGGGCCAATCTCTACGCGACCGCGAAAACGCTGGGCTTCGACATCGATTACAAGCGTCTACTGAAGGAGTTTCAGGGCCGCGGGACGTTGTTGCGGGCGTTCTATTACACCGCCATCATCGAAGACCAGGAATACTCCTCGATCCGCCCGTTGATCGACTGGCTGGATTACAACGGCTACACCGTCGTCACCAAGGCGACCAAGGAATTCATCGACGCCTCCGGCCGCCGCAAGGTCAAGGGCAACATGGACATCGAGCTTGCCGTGGACGCCATGGAGCTCGCCGAGCATATCGACCAGATGGTGCTGTTCTCGGGTGACGGCGACTTTCGCTCCCTGGTCGAGGCCGTGCAGCGCCGCGGCGTGCGGGTCACGGTGATCTCCACCATCGCCAGCCAGCCGCCGATGATCGCCGACGAGCTGCGCCGCCAGGCCGACGTCTTTACCGACCTCGTCGAGCTGCAATCCAAGCTCGGCCGCGACCCGTCCGAGCGCCCCGCCCCGCGCGACCGCGGCGAGCGTGGCGAACGTCACCACGCCCCGCAATTCCTCCAGCGCGCAACCACGATGGCGCCGAGGGGCGATGAAGACTTCGAGGAGTGAGGCGGCCCGGTCAAGCCGCCGGCCTCTCGCCGTCGTTCCCGACCGTGACTGTCCGCTCTGTTCGCGCCTGGTCGCGTTTCGCGAGGCGAACCGCACGCGCGAGCCGTCGTGGCACAATGCGCCGGTTGCGCCCTTCGGCGACCTCGAAGCACGCCTCCTGATCGTGGGCCTCGCGCCGGGAATGCAAGGCGCCAACCGCACGGGACGGCCTTTCACCGGCGATTATGCCGGCGACCTGCTCTACAGCACGCTGCTCGAATACGGCTTTGCCAGGGGGACCTATCAGGCGCGCCCCGACGACGGCCTGCAACTGGTCGACTGCCGGATCGCCAATGCCGTGCATTGCGTGCCGCCGCAGAACAAGCCGCTGCCGGTCGAGATCAACACCTGCCGCCAGTTCCTCGTGGCGAATCTGGCGTCGATGCCGAACCTGCGCGCGATCGTCGCGCTCGGGCGGATTGCGCACGACAGCGTGCTCAAGCCGCTGAATCTGAAGGGCTCGCAGGCCCCCTTCGGCCACGGCGCAGTGCATCAGGCAGGCCGGTTCAAGCTCTACGACAGCTATCATTGCTCGCGCTACAACACGAACACCGGCGTGCTGACGCCGGACATGTTCCGAAGCGTGTTCGCGAAGGTGAAGGCCGGTCTCGATTAGGGCCTGAGGGAGTCAGGGGTTGTGATCCCCTCACCCGGATCGCATCGGTTTCGACCGACATCATTTCACCCTGGGCGGGCGATCTAGGCCTTGGCGGGATTGGCCTTCAGCCAGTCGAGCACGTCGCCGGCGTTCCGGTCGGGTGGAAACACCGGATAGAACACATGCGTGATCCTGGCGTCGTCGATAACCAGCGCGAGACGCTTGATCAGCGTCAGGCCCGCGACCTCCATGGTCGGCAGGTTCAAGGCGCGCGTCAGCGCCAGCTTCTCGTCCGAGAGCACCGGGAACGGCAGATGCAGGCGCGAGGCCATCTCGGTCTGGTAGGCGTTGCTCTGGGTCGAGAGGCCGAACACGTGTGAGGCGCCTGCGGCTTTCAGCTCTGCGAACAGATCGCGAAATGCGCACGTCTGAGGCGTGCAGCCGCGCGCCCCCGGGATCATGTCCCAATCGTCGACCAGCGCGATCTTGCCGGGCTCGCCGGTGCGGGGATAGGCGAACACCACGGTGCGGCCGCGCAGCGCCGACAGCGTGACCGACGTGTCGTCGGTGGCGAGCAGGCCGATCGGCGGCAACGTCATGCCCTTGAGATGCGCGGCGCCGCCGTCGTCGGCAGGCGCGGGAATCTGGCTCCAGTCGACCTCGAGCAGGTTCCGTTGATTCATTTCATCATCCCCTCGCCCGCATCAGCCGGCCCTTCTCCCGGCTCCAGTCGCGCTTCTTCTCGGACTCGCGCTTGTCGTGCAGCTTCTTGCCTTTAGCAACCGCCAGCTGCAATTTGGCACGACCACGCTCGTTGAAATAGAGCTTGAGCGGGATCAGCGTCATGCCCTCGCGGTCGACCGCGCCCATCAGCTTGTTGATCTGCCGGCGGTGGAGAAGCAGTTTGCGCGGCCGCTTGGGCTCGTGGTTGAAGCGGTTTCCTTGCAGATATTCGGGAATGGTGGCGTTGATCAGCCAGATCTCGCCGTTCTTGGAATCGGCATAGGATTCCGCGATCGTGCTCTTGCCGTTGCGGATCGACTTGACCTCGGTCCCCGTCAGCGCAATCCCCGCCTCGATCGTGTCTTCGATCGCATAGTTGAAGCGGGCCTTGCGATTTTCCGCCATGACCTTGATCGGACGCTCGTTCTTGTCGGCCATGACGGATAAAACCTGATTGAGATGCGCGCGGAATCTAACAGTTCGGATGAAGCGCGCGCGTCACTTCTTGAGGAGATCGCGGATCTCGGTCAGCAGCTCGACCTCGGCCGACGGCTTCGGGGGAGCGGCCGGCGCCGCCTCTTCCTTGCGCTTCAGCGTGTTGATGGCGCGGATCACCAGGAACAGCACGAAGGCAATGATGATGAAGTTGATCGTCAGCGTGAGAAAGCTGCCCCAAGCCAGCACGGCGCCTTGCTTTTTCGCATCAGCTAAGTTGGTGGCTGTGACCTTCGCCGACAAGGGGGTGAAGTAGTTCGAGAAGTCGAGGCCGCCGGTGACGGCACCGATGATCGGCATGATCACGTCGCCGACCAGCGAGTTGACGATGCCGCCGAAGGCCGCACCGATGATGACGCCGACCGCGAGGTCGACGACGTTGCCTTTCATGGCGAACTCGCGGAACTCCTTGAGCATCCGCCTGCCCTTTTCCTCGACCGCGCTCATGAACGCTCCCCGGAAAAGCTAACGCCTCAGTTGATCAGACCCGCGTGCACCATCGCGCTGCGCACGGCAACGCGGGTCGGCTCGGAGACCGGCACCATCGGCAGCCGCAGCGTCTCCTCCAGCTTGCCCAGCAGCGACATCGCGTACTTGATCGGCGCCGGATTGCTCTCGATGAAGAGGTTGTTGTGCAGCGGCATCAGCTTGTCGTGGATCGCGAGCGCCGCCTTGGTGTCGCCCTTCTGCCAGGCGGCGTGGAACTCCGAGCACAGGCGCGGCGCGACGTTCGAGGTCACCGAGATGCAGCCATGGCCGCCATGGGCCATGTAGCCGATGATGGTGGCGTCCTCGCCCGAGAGCTGGTTGAAATCCTCGCCCATCGCCGCGCGCTGCTGCGACACGCGAACCATGCTCGCGGTGGCGTCCTTGACGCCGGCGATGTTCTTCAGCTCCCACAGCCGCTTCATGGTGTCGACCGACATGTCGATCACCGAGCGCGGCGGGATGTTGTAGATGATGATCGGAATGCCGATCGCGTCGTTGATCGCCTTGAAGTGCTGGTACATCCCTTCCTGGGTCGGCTTGTTGTAGTAGGGGGTGACGATCAACACGGCGTCCGCACCCGCCTTTTCGGCGTGCTGCGAGAGCTCGATCGCCTCCTTGGTCGAGTTGGAGCCGGCGCCCGCGATGACCGGCACGCGGCCCTTGGCTTCAGCGATGCACCATTCGACGACCTTCTTGTGCTCGTCATGGTTCAGCGTCGGGCTCTCGCCGGTGGTGCCGACCGGGACCAGGCCGTTGGTCCCCTCCGAAATCTGCCAGTTGACCAGGGAGCGGAACGCCGCCTCGTCCAGCGAGCCGTTCTTGAACGGCGTGACCAAGGCGGTGAACGACCCCCGGAACTTCGTCTTGGCTGCCATGGACTTCCTCCGTACGCGGCTATCTCTTGAGCAAGCCCCATTCATATCGGGTCTATCCTGCCGGTAAAAGGCCCGCTTCCGGGTGAGGGCAACGTTTAGGCCGCGATTTTGCCGCGGTGATGGTGCAAATCGGCCCGAGGTAAGCGGCTGTTGGTATTTTGTCCGCATATTCAATCAAACTTAGCTAGGTCTTGAGCCACTTCACTGATTCGGGGCGACGAAACGCCGTGACCTCCCTTGCACGTGCCGCATGGCGATCCACCGGTCTTGTCGTGTGCCTGACGGCAGGGCTGTCGCTGGGCTGCGCCGCTCCGGCCAAGTCCAATGAGACGGGCAAGGAGACCGCAAAGCCAGCGGCCAAGGACGCCGCGAAGGGACCGGCCAAGGACTCGAACAAGGGCTCGACCAAGGAAACAACAGCCAAAGGCACGGTCCAGGGAGCCGGCAAGGACGCAGCGAAGGGCGCGAGCAAGGGTGGCACCCCGGCCAAGGAAGGCGCGAAGACGCCAGCCAAGGATGCCGCCGCCAAGGAACCGGCGAAGGACAAGCCGAAACCCGCGGCAGCGGTCTCCTCGCCGAAGCCACACCCGGCGAGCAACGGATCGCCGCCCAAGACCGCAAAGCCTGCAAAGACCGCACCCGTGGCGGCCACCGACAGGCCCACTGCCCCGGCCTCCGCCAGGCCGCTCGCAGCTCCCGTGCTGGCCCCCGCGACCCGCCAGCATGCGGCGCCACGCAAGCCGGTCATCCCGGCCGCGGTTGCGGCGACATCATCGACGTCGCAAGCCGACAAGGACACGCTCGAGAGCGTCATCGAGCTCGTACGCAAGCGCAAGGCCGGCGATGCCACCGATGCCGCGGCCGGCATTTCGGATCCGGTCGCGCGAAAGCTCGCCGAATGGATCATCCTGCGCAGCGAGGACAACGGCGCGACCGTGGAACGCTATCGCGCCTTCATCTCCGCCAATCCGACCTGGCCGTCGCAGACCTTCCTGCGCCGGCGCCTCGAGGCCGCGATGTGGGACGACAGGCGCGACGATTCGGTCGCGTGGTCGTGGTTCGAGAACGAATCTCCGATCTCCGCTAAGGGCCGCTTCACGCTCGCCAAGGCGATGCTGGCGCGCGGCGACCGCGCCAATGCCGAGCGGCTGGTGCGCGAGGCCTGGCGCAGCGATCCGATGTCGGAGGACACCGAGAACAACGCGCTCGACCAGTTCGGTGCCCTGCTGACGCCGGGCGACCAGAAAGCGCGGATGGACACCCTGCTCTACGGCAGCGAGACCGAGGCGGCCCTGCGCGCCGCAAAGCGCCTCGGCGCCGGCTATGTCGCGCTCGCCAAGGCCCGCATCGCCGCCGTCAAGAAAGCGCCGAACGCGCGGGCGCTGCTCGACGCCGTGCCGCGCGAGCTGCACAATGACCCCGGCTACACCTTCAGCAAGATCCAGCTCCTGCGCCGCGAGGAGAAGTTCACTGAAGCCGCCCAGCTGATGCTGTCGGCGCCCAAGGATCCGGGTCGCCTTCACAATCTCGACGAATGGTGGATCGAGCGGCGCCTCCTGGCGCGCAAGATGATCGACACCGAGGAATTCCGCTCGGCCTATCTGATCGCGCGCGATGCCGCCCTGCCCTCGCGCGACATCTACAAGACCGAGCAGGAGTTCACCGCCGGGTGGATCGCGCTGCGATTCCTCAACGACCCCGCGACCGCCGCCCAGCATTTTGCCCGCATCGGCGTCGGCAGCGTCAATCCGACCGCGCTGGCGCGCGCCGGCTACTGGCAGGGCCGCGCGGCCGAAGCGATGGGGCGTCAGCAAGAGGCGCGCAACGCCTATGCTCGCGCCGCCGAACAGTCGACCAGCTATTACGGCCAGTTGGCCCGGGCCAAACTCGGCCTGCCGCAGATCGAGCTCAACAGCCAGCCGCGCGGGCGCGGGGCCGATCGGCTTGAGATCGTGCGCGCTGCGCATCTGCTCTATGAGCTCGACGAGCGCGAGCTCGCGGTGCCCATGCTCGCCGACATGGGCGAGAACGGCGATCCCGAAGCGGTTGCGGGCCTCGGCGAGCTCGCCCAGCGCTATAGCGATGCGCGCGGCATGCTGCTGGTCGGCAAGGGTGCGCTCAACCGCGGCCTGCCGTTCGATTTCTACGCCTATCCCGTCAACGGCATTCCGCAGTTCACGCCGATCGGCCCCGACGTCGAGCGCAGCATCATCTATGCGATCGCGCGACAGGAGAGCGCGTTCAATCCACGCGTGGTTTCGCCGGCGCAGGCCTATGGACTGATGCAGGTGACGCCGGACGCCGCCCGCTACGTCTGCAAACGCCACGGCGCGACCTACGACCTGGGGCGGCTGAAGAACGATTCGGTCTACAACGCCGCGCTCGGCTCGGCCGAGCTCGGCGGATTGCTCGAGGATTATCGCGGCTCCTACATCATGACCTTCGCCGCCTACAATGCCGGCCGCGGCAGCGTGAGGAAGTGGGTCGAGCGTTACGGCGATCCGCGCGACCCGAAGGTCGATGCGGTCGACTGGGTCGAGCTGATTCCGTTCTCCGAGACGCGCAACTACGTGCAGCGGATCATGGAGAACCTTCAGGTCTACCGCGCCCGCTTCGGCGGCGGCACGCGCTTGCAGATCGAGGCCGATCTGCGTCGCGGCGCCGTAAGCGTGGAATGACGCTGCCCCGTTCCGACTCGCGGCCGAGCATGGCGACGAGCGTCGCCTTCGTCAGGACCTTAAGTCGCCGAGGAATATCCGGCGCCCGGCCACGATCCGCAGGCGAGCCCTTCCGACGCGCGCCCTGAGCGCTGCGACTGTTGCGGTCCGATCGGCGCGCTCGCCGGTGCGCCAGCTAGCGGATGAACGGTGCCCTGACAGATGAAGGCGTAGGTCGATCCTGCTGCAGGGCGAGATCGTCGGGGCGCTTGTACGGTTGGGCCGGGCACCGGCGGGCTTCTCTGCGCATCCCGGTCGGAGACCGCTTGCAGCGCATCCCTCCACAGTGACTTCCATCAGGTCGCAACCAAGACCGCGAAATCAACGGAGAGTGGCGGTACCAGGTCGGACCTGCCCCAAGCGAACCAGCATGCGATCGCCAAAAGAAAAACCCCAGCGGTTGCCCGCCGGGGTTCTCTGTCAGGTCGTTAGACCAAACTTACCAGTTGCGCTGAGCGCGGAGGAGCAGGGTGAACGAGTCCTGATCCTTGAGCTCATACGACGCGGTCGGCTTGGCAACACCAGCGGCCGGTGTAACCAACCCGGTCACGCCTGCGTACTTTTGATCCAGACGGGTCCAGTTGAAGTCGGCCGAGAACGTCAGGTTCTTGACCGGAGTCCAGCGGGTGATCAAACCGACCTGGCCGATGTT
Organism: Bradyrhizobium sp. 191; assembly: GCF_023100985.1. Taxonomy (NCBI): domain Bacteria; kingdom Pseudomonadati; phylum Pseudomonadota; class Alphaproteobacteria; order Hyphomicrobiales; family Nitrobacteraceae; genus Bradyrhizobium; species Bradyrhizobium sp. 191. Next base: position 8,085,333 of record NZ_CP064692.1, on the reverse strand, counting down.
GAAGTCAGGGTTACACGAGGTAACGCCCGGCGTTAACAAGACGCCGGCGAAGCCGCCACCGCCGCAGAGGAAGTTCTTGGCAAGCGATCCGAAGGACGCATGCGCATAAGCACCGTAGAGCGCGGTGTTCCAGTACGGATCCCAGTTATGGGTGTACGCACCACGGAAGCCCCAGGTCTTGACGGTTTCCTGCGAGCTGAAGCCCGTCGCTGCAGAGCCGACAAATACGGTGTCCGGCGCATTGGCGAAGCCGATGCTCTGGTAGGCGACGTTCGAACCGCCGTACATGGAGTACGAGCTACCCGCGAGGTTCTGGAAGTTGTAGCGGGTCGCACCATCGGTGTAGACGCCTGAAATGTTGATCGTGTCACCCGCGCCGGTCGGGATGTTCTTGATCGACAGAGCGAGCTGAACCGCCCAACCCCACTTGTCGTCGGGGTGGCCAGTGGTTTCGTCTGCGCCGTAGTAAGCGACGTGGTTGTCGTGCGCCGCGACCGACGCCTGGAACAGACCCCAAGCCTGGTCAACGCGGACCATACCGACGAGGTTCGGCGAACGCGAGCCGCCGATGGCGTTGGAGCCATAGGAACCACCGAGCACGCCGGCCGTCGTGATACCGGCAAGGTTGAGATTGCCAGCCTGATAGTAGGCAGTCGCATCTTCCGCCGAGAACGACGCCGTGATGCCCTGACCGAAGTCAGCGGTGTAGGTGAACTGGTTGACGCCAGTGACCGTGCCGCTGCCACCGACGAGACCGTCGAAGTTGTTGCCGGGATAGTTGGTCCAAGGCGCGTCGAACTGCGACACGGCCTTACCCATGGTGAAGCCGGCGAACTGGATGAAGGCGTAGTACACGCCGAGCGAGCCGCCCGAGGTACCGCCATCCGTCGGGTTGATGGTGGTCGTACCAGCAGTGGTAGCCGTGTAGCCAGTCGCGCCAGTGGCCGAGCCCTGACCGGTGTAGCCACCGGTGGTCCAGGAGAACGTCGCATCGAAGAACGTGCGGACGACGCCGTATTCGGTCGCGGTGCGCGTGTCGATGTTGAGATCTTGACGAGCGCGCATCGTGTAATAGTTGCTCAGGCGGTTGTGGGCGCCGGCCGGCGATCCGTTCTGAGCTCCGTAAACGCTGTTGGTGTTCAGCGCGACTTCAGCGCGCAGATAACCACCCAGCTTGATGCAGGTGTCGGTACCCGGGATGTAGTAGAACCCAGCACCGTACAGGGAGCAGATCTTCACGTATTCGACCGCCTTGGCCTTCACGGGGAGATCGGCTGCCTGCGCTCCGCCCACGGCGATCAGACCCGCCGCTGAGCCGAGCAAAAGGCTCTTAACCAACTTCATGTTAAACCTCCAAGTTGCTCTTCAGGGAAGGTCACTGACCGGACGGCCAATTCCCAAACCCCCTCTAAATCACCGCTCTAAGTCCCTTCGCGCCTTCGGACACACCCGCATGAACGCGAGGGACTTAAGCGAAAGACCTAAACGGGACGACCTCGGGATGCCCCCCTCCGTCGCTCAGCCACAATTACCGAACGCCCTTGCACACACAACAAGAGAACGCTCCGAAACGGGCCGATGAAGCGTGTTTTCCAACGGGTGTTGCACAAATAACACGCAGATGTGATCAAACCGCCCTCGCAACATATTGTTTACATTGGCATTTTTTCAACGGTTCCATTCGCCATCAAAGTTCCCCACATGAGGCGCCCAGCCGAGACGTCGGCCTGGAGGGGCTTTGACGACCTCGAATCGTGGAATCAGAAACGAGACTCACCGAGGCGTATCGACCGCCTCCGCGGCAGCCAGTCGGATGCAAGCTGGGCCGCCTGCTGCGCCTGAGGCGGCCGGCAGACACTCTTTATGGAGGCGGGATCATTGGAAGCGGGGCCGGCAGCTGGGCGAGCCGAGACGCGGGCTGCCAAGTCTCTATAGCCCCTTCTCGTGAGCCATTGAATTTCCTAGCAAATCGGCTTCCGACGTGAGCAAGGACGTTTCCATGCGGGGAACACCCTTGCAGTGTGCCCGAGGTTCAAGCTTCGCGTCCGCTCTCGCAGCGCCACACTCTCGCCGCGACAACAGCCGTCTTGCGGCGAAGATCACTGGGAATATTCGAGCGAAATCACACGCTTCTAAATTGACCGGCCCAAGTAATTAGAGGCATAAGGCTCGCACCGGAGAGGTGGCCGAGTGGCTGAAGGCAACGCTTTGCTAAAGCGTCATACGGTCTCAAGCTGTATCGAGGGTTCGAATCCCTCCCTCTCCGCCACACCCCGCCGATTGCCCTCCATGGCGCGATGTTGCCGCCGATCACCACATGCCGCCGGGTGAGATAGGAAACCGCCGATTCTACGCTGTGGCCCGATATATCTTGAGAGCAGCGACAGCAGCTAACGATCCTCATCACTGAAAGTACACCAGCATATGTTGACGCCCGATAGACGACATCTGATGGGCTCTGCACTATGATGATACGGCAAGAACAAGAAGGCGACTATTCCGCCATCGCTGACGTTACAGCGCGGGCATTTGCAGGCATGGAACACAGCGATCAAGCCGAACCTGAGATAATCAAGAGACTGCGGGCGAGTGATGCGCTCTCCCTTTCGTTGGTCGCGATCGAAGGCGGCATTTTGATCGGACATGTCGCCTTCTCACCTGTCACGATAGACGGTGCGCATGACGGATGGTTTGGCCTCGGTCCAGTATCAGTTGAGCCTGATCATCAGCAAAAGGGCATCGGTTCTGCCCCCATCCGCACTGGTCTTGAGCAGCTTCGTTCGTCAGGTGCTGCGGGATGCGTGGTCCTTGGTGATCCTGCCTACTATCGCCGCTTTGGTTTCGATCGCGATGATGACTTGCGGTACGAAGGAGCGCCGCCAGAATATTTCATGCGCTTAAATTTCATTGCCGATCAACCGCCAACCGGTAGAGTCGACTACGCCCCTGCTTTCGCGGGGTAGACCACGTCCGATTTCCTTATGCTGCTCACCGCTAATGACTGTAGACTACTCCTTCTAAATATTCCCTCGTACGTCAATTTTGGAAGGCTATAGAGTAGACGTAGTTCTCGGTTTCGTCGGCTTTGGCCCGCCACCCTCGCCGCTTCCCTCCACAGCGATATTCCCGCCTATTGCCGCATGAAGCCATGTGGAGTGGCGAACAGTGTGGAAGCGTCTTGTCACAGGCTGAGGAATGACCTGACCGTCATCGACTGGACTGATGCTCAGCAATGAACTTTATCAGCCAGCTTTGACAAGGAGAGCGATCATCGAGATTCATCAATTGCATCGAGGTCGGCTTATCGACCACATCCAGCTTGTGGTGCAGGATCTCAAGGCCAGCCGGGATTTTTACACTGCTATTCTGGCTGTGCTGGAGATTCCTGTTGTCGACACCGCCGATGGATATTTCTGGGCTGACGAACTCGTCGTGTCTTCGGCAGAAAGTCCGGCGGCGCTGGGTGTTCTGACGGGACGACACCACCTTGCCTTCCAGGCGAGAGACCGCGCGACAGTGGATGCCTTCCACAACGCGGCGCTGACCCATGGCGGGCGCGACAACGGTGCGCCCGGCGAGAGAGCCTATCATCCCGGATATTATGCGGCTTTCGTGCTCGACCCTGATGGTAACAACATCGAGGCCGTTTTCCACGGCGAGGCGAAGCGCAGTGCGCCGTCGGTGGTGGTGGATTTTTAGGGTTCAGTCCGATTCGCGTGCTCCTTATATACGTGTGCGCGCACCTAGATACCGGATCGCCATATCCGCCAATGCGAGGGCGATATCAGCACAGCCTCGCCGGCCCAGACGTTGAACCAGACGCCGCCCCTGCGCCGGCACGGGAAGGACCAGGACACAATTCCCGTCTTGTGCAGACGCCCTAGTTCCAGATCGCACTCGTCGGGAGCGATCTGGATCGGAAGCCATCGTCCATTCGTGTTTTGGTCGCCCATGCCATGCGGTTTTATGCGGCGGCACGACCAGCAAACTTGATTCAGCGCAACCGGACCCACCCGTGCAAACACGGGTCGGAGGCGGTTCTCATCTCAGTGCGCGGAGACCCAGGCCCTCGCCTCGCGCTGGGCGATGGAGATCTCGGCATCCGACATCTGCCCGGCGACTTCCTGGCGCAGCGCCACCGCGTCCTTGCGGCCCTTCAACGCCGCGAGGTTGAACCATTTGTGCGCGGCGACGAGATCGACGATCCCGGAGCGGCCGCTCGCCCAATAGATCCCGCGCTCGAACAGCACGTCCGACAGCGCGCTCGCGTCGATCGGCGTCGCCGTCTCCAGATCGAAAGTACCCTGAAACATCACGCATCCCCTCTTATTCTTGTGCCGTCCCGCTCCACCGAGCGCGGCTCCCGTCCAAATAGCTGTTCAACTCTTCCCCGAGTCTTCCTGCCCAAGCCGTTTGCCGGCTTGTTGGAGGTGATGATGGCGGGCAAATTTGAATGGCAGTTTAAGTATCGCGATGAAGCAGACGTAAACGCGAGCGCGCGACCCGCGCACGGGAAATTCAAGAAGTCCCTGATTTGCAGGCACTTTTGCAATTCGTCAGATTCGGTTTACCCTGGGATTTTGGCAGATCGATAACCATCGCGCGCGCTGGCGCGTGCTACGGCTCCAATTCATGGAGCGGCGCGCCGTCGTGGCCGCACCCGCCTGTCATTCCCCGCGTAGGCGGGGAATCCAGTACGCTGCGGCCCATCGTTTCAACCACGACCGTCTCGGCGCACTGGATCGCCCGGTCGGAGCCGGGCGATGACACCGCGCCTGGAGAAGCGGCACGCAGACGGCGTGCAATCATGCCCGGCCTCGCCTACCTCAAGGCAGCGCGGACGCGTCGCGGTCAGATCAGCAATGTCGGGGGGGAGGAATGCCGGCAATACCCCGGCGTCAGGAGAACGAGGGCGTCGGCGAACACGTCAGGACCAGATTCCACGCAAGCCCGAAGGCCGCTTGTGAAATTGCGGAGCTCCTTTTCGGAGAACCGCACCGAACGAAGAAAACTCGTTTCTTCTGCCGGACCGCGAAAGAGAACGGTCCGACCGTTGACCTGATGTCTCGCCGACACCCTCTATCGTCGACCAGAACCCTCTAGGAGGCGCTGATGACGTGCCGGCTATCTGGAGCCGGCAACTTCAGAAGCGAAGTTACTTCTTCTTCTTCGCGACCTTGCGGGTCTTCTTCGCAGTCTTCTTCACTGCGCTCTTCGCCTTCTTCGCCTTCGCCTTCTTCGCTTTCTTGGCCATGTTGCCCTCCGATGTGTGAGATGGCTTTAATCGCTGCGTGCACTCGGGGATCGAATGCACTTCATCCCGAATACACCAACACGAAGAAAAAAACAGCGTCTCGCTTAAAGAAGTGTTGACGGCGCAACGCGCCTGCGCTTGGCGAGCGCGACGCAAACGCGCCGCACGAGGTGTAGCTGCGATCACGGAGAACAGGCGCAGCGCCGACGTTCGCGACTGATGCGATTGCAGAAAAACACTATGCAGCAAGTATTTTTCTGCACGTGCGCATCGCCCGCGACCGACGCGATGATGTGCGTCGCCATTCCCCCGATTGCCTCGCAGAGGCACTTCGCGGACTCTGAGTCGTGAATTTTGGCAACGAAAATATTTTCATCCTTAACGGCGCGAACGCTCGTCTGAGCGTGTGCAAGCCGCCGTTTTGCGCGAATCGCGTGACGGCGATTCGGTCGCCGCGGCACTGTCGATCGGGATGAAGTTTGCTGCCGAGGATGCGCGCGAGCGTCGCACCGAGAGCAGAAAGCGAGGCGGCGAAGCATGTCCGCCACCTCGATAGAACGCGTGCGGCTAGAGGCCGAGCTTGGACTTGAGCAGGTCGTTGACGCTCTGCGGGTTGGCCTTGCCGCCGGACGCCTTCATCACCTGGCCGACGAACCAGCCGAGCGACTGCGGCTTGTCCTTCACCTGCGCGGCCTTGTCGGGATTGGCAGCGAGGATGTCGTCGACAACCTTTTCGATCGCCGAAAGATCCGTCACCTGCTTCATGCCGCGGCTTTCCACCAGCGCGCGGGGATCGCCGCCTTCCTGCCAGACGATCTCGAACAGATCCTTGGCGATCTTGCCGGAGATCGTTCCCTCGCCGATCAAGTCGATAATCGCTGCCAGCTGCTCCGCATTGACCGGAGAGCCCGTAATGTCCCGTCCTTCCTTGTTGAGACGGCCGAACAGCTCGTTGATCACCCAGTTCGCCGCCAGCTTGCCGTCGCGGGCGCGATTGGCGAGCTTGTCGAGCACTGTCTCGTAGAACACCGCGCTCTCGCGCTCGGCGACCAGCACGCTCGCATCGTAAGCCGACAGGCCGAAATCGGCGACGAAGCGCGTCTTCTTCTGATCCGGCAGCTCCGGCAGCTTCGCCTTCAACGCGTCGACGAATTCCTGGCTGAACTCCAGCGGCAGCAGGTCGGGATCGGGGAAGTAGCGGTAGTCGTGCGCCTCTTCCTTGGACCGCATCGAGCGTGTCTCGCCCTTGTTGGGGTCGTAGAGCCGCGTCTCCTGCTCGATCTGGCCGCCCTCCTCGAGGATTTCGATCTGGCGCCGCGCCTCGTACTCGATCGCCTGGCCGATGAAGGTGATCGAGTTCATGTTCTTGATCTCGCAGCGGGTGCCGAGCGGCCCGCCCGGCTTGCGCACCGAGACGTTGACGTCGGCGCGCAAGGAGCCCTTCTCCATGTCGCCATCGCAGGTGCCGAGGTAGCGCAGGATCGAGCGTAGCTTGGTGACATAGGCCTTGGCCTGCTCGGCGTCGCGGATGTCCGGTTTTGACACGATCTCCATCAGCGCCACGCCGCAGCGGTTGAGATCGACATTGGACATGGTCGGCGACCGGTCGTGCAGCAGCTTGCCGGCGTCCTGCTCCAGATGCAGCCGCTCGATGCCGATGGTGACGCTGCGGCCGCCGTCGAGTTCGACCAGCACCTCGCCCTCGCCCACGACCGGCGACTTGTACTGGCTGATCTGGTAGCCCTGCGGCGAGTCCGGATAGAAATAGTTCTTCCGGTCGAACACCGAGCGCAGATTGATCTTCGCGTTGAGACCGAGCCCCGTCCGGACAGCCTGCCTGACGCATTCCTCGTTGATCACCGGCAGCATGCCCGGCATCGCCGCATCGACCAGCGACACGTGCGTGTTCGGCTCGCCGCCGAATTCGGTGGAGGCGCCGGAGAACAGCTTCGCGTTCGAGGTCACCTGGGCGTGGATCTCCATGCCGATGACCATCTCCCAGTCACCAGTAGCACCCTTGAGAAGCTTGTGCGTGGCCGTGCTCATGTCCTGCTCCCGAGCAGCGTGGCAGCGATCCGCTGCCACTCTGCCTCCAATGAATCCTTTGCCGCCGGCTGTCCGGCCTGGCGATACCAGTAGCCGGCATTGCCGAGATCGCCTTCGACGCGGTGCAAGTAAGCGTGCACCCAGGCCGCATCACGGCCGTTGTCGTCCTGAACGATCCTGTGCGCCTGGTCCCAGTCGCCCTTGCCGGCCCACCAGAGACCTGCGAGCGGCGCGGTCAGATCCGGCGCGGGCGCCGCGCCGCCGAGGCTCGCGATGAAATCAGCGACATTCACCACCACCTCGCGGGCGTGAAGCGGCCGGCGGCCTGCTCGATCACCTCGCCGAGCGAGAACAGCGTCTCCTCGTCGAACGGACGGCCGATCAATTGCAGGCCGAGCGGCAGGCCCTGCGCGTCCTTGCCGGCGGGCACGGCGATGCCCGGCAGGCCCGCCATGTTCACGGTCACCGTGAAGATGTCGTTGAGATACATCTCGACCGGATCGGCGCCGCCCTTCTCGCCGATGCCGAAGGCCGCCGACGGCGTTGCGGGTGTGAGGATCGCGTCGACGCCCTTCGCGAAGCAGTCCTCGAAGTCCTTCTTGATCAGCGTCCGCACTTTTTGTGCGCGCAGATAGTAGGCGTCGTAATAGCCGGCCGAGAGCACGTAGGTGCCGATCATGACCCGCCGTTTCACCTCGGCGCCAAAGCCCGACGCACGGGTATTCTCGTAGAGCTCGATGATGTTCTTGGCCGGCTCGCGCAGGCCGTAGCGGACGCCGTCATAGCGCGCGAGGTTGGAGGAGGCCTCCGCCGGCGCCACGATGTAATAGGCCGGGAGCGCATATTTGGTGTGCGGCAGCGAGACTTCGACCAGCTCGGCGCCGGCCGCCTTCAGCCAGGCCGCGCCCTCGCTCCAGAGTTTCTCGATCTCGGCCGGCATGCCGTCGAGACGATACTCCCGGGGGATGCCGATCTTCATGCCCTTCACGGACTTGCCGATCGCCGCCTCGTAATCCGGCACGGGAATGTCGACTGACGTCGTGTCCTTGGGGTCATGACCGGCCATCGAGCGCAGCAGCATCGCCGCATCGCGCACGCTGCGCGCGATCGGACCGGCCTGGTCGAGCGACGACGCAAAAGCGACGATGCCCCAGCGCGAGCAGCGACCATAGGTCGGCTTGATGCCGACGGTCGCGGTGAACGCCGCCGGCTGGCGGATCGAGCCGCCGGTGTCGGTCGCGGTCGCGCCCATGCAGAGCAGCGCGGCGACGGCCGAGGCCGAACCGCCGGACGAGCCGCCCGGCACCAGCGTGGTGTTGCTGCCGTCGCGCCGCCAGGGATTGCCGACGGGGCCGAAGCAGGAGGTCTCGTTCGACGAGCCCATGGCGAACTCGTCATTGTTGAGCTTACCGAGCATCACCGCGCCGTCGCGCCAGAGCTGCGAGGTCACGGTCGACTCGTAAGTCGGCACGAAATTGCCGAGGATCTTCGAGCACGCCGTGGTGCGCACGCCCTTGGTCGCGAACAGGTCCTTGATGCCGAGCGGGATGCCCGCGAGCGGGCCGCCCTCACCCTTGGCGATCTTCTCGTCCACGGCCTTCGCCATGTCGCGCGCGCGATCCGGCGTCTCCATCACGAAGGCGTTGAGCACGCGCGCGGCTTCGATCGCGGAAAGATGCGCGTCGGTCAGCTCGAGCGACGTGAAAGTCTTGTCGGCGAGACCCTTGCGGGCCTCGGCGAGCGTCAGCGATGTCAAATCGGTCATTTATTGATCGGGCTGCAGAAGAACGGAGACAGGGTCTTGTCGTTGGCCGGGTCGTCTTTTTTGGCGGCGGCTTTCGCAGCGGCCTCGATCTCGTCGAGCACGGCATTGACGGCGACATTGGGGTCGGCAGCCTTGCCCTGCCGCTCCATCTTGTCGAGGTAATTCATGTAGGCCTGATAGGCCTTCTCATCGTCGCATAGCAGGCACATCGGACAAGGTCCTAAAAGTTACTCGACAACCTTCGGCACCAGGAAGAAGTGCCCCTCGGTTGCGGGCGCGTTGGCAACGATATCGTCGGCGATCTCGCCGTCATCGACCACGTCCTGCCGCTTCTTCATCTGCATCGGGGTGACCGAGGTCATCGGCTCCACGCCCTCGACATTGACCTCCGAGAGCTGCTCGACGAAAGCGAGCATGGCGTTGAGCTCGCCCTGCAGATGCGGAACCTCGTCCTCGGAAACCGCAATGCGCGCCAGATGCGCGATGCGGCGGACGGTAACGGCGTCGACGGACATTATATAAGGCCTCTCACGGCAAAACCATGTGCCGTATAGCAGAGGCCGGTTTTGCGCCGCAACCGGCGCTTCCCACCTATCCGGCGAGGGCCTTCATGCGGGCAAGCGCCGATTTGGCGAGATCCCGGGTCAATTCAGCGGCGGGGAGCTCGCGGCCGAGCGCGATGGCCTGCCCCGCCCAGAGATTGGTAAAATCCACCCTGCCCTGCTTTTCGGCAGCCGCCTTCAGCGGCCCCAGCGCGGTCGCAGCATGGGGAAACGGCGGCGCATCCGGCGAGACCGGACCGGCCTCGCGCATCAGGCGGTTCTGGACGCCGCGCGCCGGCCGGCCGGTCATGACATTGGTGATGACGGTGGAATCGTCCCGCGCCTCCGCGAGCGCCTTGCGGCCGCCCGCGCTGACCCTGGATTCCGAACAGCGCAGATAAGCGCTGCCGATCTGCACGCCGGATGCGCCGAGTGCGAAGGCCGCGGCGATGCCGCGGCCATCGGCGATGCCGCCCGCCGCGATCACCGGCACCTTCACGGCATCGGCAACCTGCGGCACCAGCGCGAACGTGCCGGGCTGTTCTGCGATCCTGTCGGTGAGGAACATGCCACGATGACCGCCCGCCTCGGCGCCTTGCGCGATCACGGCGTCGACGCCGCGCTCCTCCAGCCAGACCGCTTCCTTCACCGTCGTGGCGGAGGAGATGACGCGGCAGCCGGCCGCCTTGACCCGCTCGAGCAGCGCCTGCTCCGGCAGACCGAAATGGAAGCTGACGACCTCCGGCTTCAGCTCCTCGACAACCTCGCAGAACGCCGCGTCGAATGGCGCGCGGTTGGCCGCGGCGATCGGTGCTGCGGGATCGAGACCATGCTCGGTGTAATAGCTCGCGAGCCGCTGCTTCCAGCGCGCTTCGGCCTCGGCTGTCAGCTCGACCGGCGTGTGGCAGAAGAAGTTCATGTTGACCGGCGCCTTCACGCGCTGGCGGATGAGACCGACCTGCTCGCGCGCCTTCTCGGCCGACAGCATCGCGCATGGCAGCGAGCCCAGCGCGCCGCCTTGCGCGGCCGCAATCACCAGCTCCGCATCCATGGCGCCGGCCATCGGCGCCAGCACGATCGGGAATTCGGTCTCGAACAGATCGATCAGTCGACGGTCAGGCCACATGGTTATTGCCTCATATTCGCTCTTTCCCTCTCCCGTTATGGGAGAGGGTGGATCGCCGCGCCAGCGGCGAGACGGGTGAGGGGTATTTCTCCTCAATCACCATGCTAAGTTTGCGGAGAGATACCCCTCATCCGGCGCTTCGCGCCACCTTCTCCCACAAGGGGAGAAGGGAAGGCACCGTTCACCGAATTGCGTCTTCCTTCCAGCAACTGCTCCGCCTCGGCCGCAATCCGTTCGACGATCTCGGCCGCCGGGGGAATATCATCAATCAGCCCGACCGCCTCGCCCGCGATCACGGCCGCGACGTCGAAATTGCCGGCCGCTTTCGCCGCGGCATAGTCCACGGCAACTGCGGCGACATTCTGCATCAGCTCGACCTCGCGGCCGATCCAGCGCCGGGCGTGATCATTGATCAGGCACCGCCCGGTGAACGGCGCCGGCCAGACATTGTTGCGCGAGAGATCGAAGATGATGCCGCGCACTGTCGAGCCGCTGTTCGCTGCGCAGATCCGCCGCTTCGCCTCCTCCGCGCCGTCGGCCTCCTGACTCGCATAGAAGCGCGTGCCGAGCAGCACGCCGCTCGCGCCCAGCATCATCATGGCGGCGAGCCCGCGCCCGTCCGCGATGCCGCCGGCCGCAACCACCGGTACGCGGCCGGCGGCGAGATCGACGATCGCTGGCACGAGATCGACGGTGGTGCGCGAGGCACCATGCCCGCCCGCCTCCGTTCCCTGCGCGATCAGGACATCGGCGCCGGCATCGAGCGCCTGTCGCGCCATCGCCTCGTCCTGCACCTGGCAGATCAGGCGTGAGCCGGCGGACTTGATCCTGGGCGCGAACGGCGCGGGATCGCCGAACGACAGCATGATCGCCGATGGCTTCGCGCCGAGCGCGATGTCGAGCAACTCGGGCCGCTTGGCGAGGCTCCACGTGATGAAGCCGATGCCGAACGGCTCACGCAGTTCGGCGAGCTTCGCAGTCTCCTGTTCGCTCGCTCGCCATAGCCACCGCCGAGAATTCCGAACCCGCCGGCGCGGCTCACAGCCGCAACCAGGCGGCTGCCGGCGACGACATCCATCGGCGCCAGCAAGATCGGATGCGCGATCTCCAGCAGCGTTGTCAGCGACGTCGTCATCGGCATGGCTTGTCCCCGATCTGGACAGCGAGACTAGGCGCGACTAACATTCTCCACAAATGAATTGTTGCGAACGCTGCCATCTCGAAAGCGAAACGACGCCATGGAACTCAGCGATATCAAGACCTTCGCCGCCGTCGCCCGCACGGGCGGCATCACCCGCGCCGCCGAAGAGCTCAACACCGTGCAGTCGAACGTCACCCAGCGCGTGAAGGCGCTGGAGGCGGAGATCGGCACTGCGCTGTTCGAGCGCCACAGCCGCGGCATGACGCTGACCGGCGCCGGCAAGCGCCTTCTCCCCTACGCGCAAAAGATGGCAGCGCTCTCGCGGGAAGCCCTGCTCGCCGCTCGCGACGATGGCGCGCCGAAAGGACCGCTCGCAATCGGATCGATGGAGACGACGGCGGCCGTGCGTCTGCCGCCGCTGCTCGCCGACTTCCACCGCCGCTTCCCCGCCGTGCGCCTTTCCTTGCGGACCGCGCCGACGGCCGACCTCGTCACCGGCGTGCTTGAAGGCTCGCTCGACGGCGCCTTCGTCGCGGGTCCCATCACGCATGCCGATCTCATCGCGACGAGCGCCTTCCGCGAGGAGCTGGTGCTGGTCAGCGCACGGCGCTGGGCCTCGATGACCGAGCTGCGCGCGGGAACGCCGGAGTCCGGGCCGACCGCGCTGGTTTTCCGCACTGGCTGCACCTACCGCCAGCGGCTCGAACAAGTGTTCGTCGAGTACGGCTGGCCATCGGCCGCGCGCTTCGAGCTCGGCACGCTCGACGGCATGATCGGCTGCGTCGCCGCCGACATGGGCGTAACGTTGCTGCCGCGCGCGGTCGTCGAGCGCAGCGCGATGAACGGCAGCATCGCGATCCACGCGCTGAGCCCGGCGCACGCGCGCGTCGAGACACTGTTCATCCACCGCCGCGCGGGCCATCAAACCAGCGCGCTGAGCGGCTTTGCCGATTGCCTGAAGAAGGACGACGACGTCATCGCGGCCTGACGCGACGCAGCGTTCCACTGCACGAAATTCGTCACAAATCCATCGCGTTTCCACGCTGCCCTACGCGGCAACGCAGCACATCAAAAAGCTTTGAAGCCCGCGATCATTCTACGTTAGGATGACTGACTGGCCAGCGCAAAACCATAACGAAGCCAAACATCGGCAAGAACATCGGGAGGACTATCGATGCGCAATACGCTCGTGTTGTGCTGTGTCGCTGTGTTGTCGGCGATATCAGGAACTGCAAGCGCACAGGACTGGACCAAATCGAAATGGGGCCCGAACGATGAGGTCGGCGCCGCCAACTACATGACGCCCGAGCTCGTGGTGAAGGCGGCATCGCTGGTGAAGACCGGCAAGACCTACGCCCTCGGCATTCCCGTCACGTCGCAGACGCCCGCCTATCCGCCGCGCACCTACAAGATCACGGTGGTGCAGCCGGGACAGGCCGGCATCGCGGGGCTTGGTCCGAACAAGGCCACCTACAACGATGACATCCTCGACAGCTGGGTCGGCATCGGCAGCCAGCTCGACGGGCTCGGCCATCTCGGCATCGAACACGTCTATTACAACGGCAACAAGCTCGCCGACTTCGCTGATCCGACCGGGCTGAAGAAGCTCGGCATCGAGAAGGTTCCGCCGATGGTCACGCGCGGCGTCCTTCTCGACATGGCCGCCTATTTCAAGACCGACGTGGTGAAGGAAGGGACCGCCTTCAACGTCAAGGAGATCGAGGAAGCCGCCAAGCAGCAGAACGTCGAGATCCGCCAGGGCGACGTCGTCATCTTCCACACCGGCTGGCTCAGCTTGATCGGCAAGGACGACAAGCGCTATTCGGCCGGCGAGCCCGGCCTCGGCGTCGAGGGTGCAAAATATCTGACCGGCAAGGGTGTCGTCGCGGTCGGTGCCGACACCTGGGGGCTCGAGGTGCTGCCGTTCGAATCCAAGAACGTGTTCGAGGTGCACCAGATCCTGCTCGCGATGAACGGGACCTACATCCTCGAAAACATGGATACCGCCGCGCTGGCCCGCGACAAGGGGTATGAATTCCTGTTCGTGCTGGGACAGCCGCGCTGGACCGGCGGCGTGCAGGCGATGATCAACCCGATTGCGATCCGCTGACTTGAGACCGGGCGAGGAGCCGCTTGCCGCGCGGCAGGCCCCTCGCCCACCCCTCCGTCACCGCGGCTTCAAATGCCACCGCCGCAATGCCACCACCGCCCAGATCGCCTCGACGAGGCCGAACGGCCAGGCGCCTTGCAGGAAGCCATAGGCCGACCCCAGTGCGCAGGACGCCGCGAACAGCAGCACGAACCAGTGGCTGCGATCCTCCAGGGCATAGCAGACCAGCATCGCCGTCACGGCAAACAGGCCGAATAGTGTCAGTGCATCCATGGTTACCAGTTCACCCCGCAGCGCGACGCGTGATATGCGCTACGCCATGCCGGCTCTTATCCTGCCTCTCGTCTATGCTGCAACCCACTGGCCCGCGCGCGGCGCTCTGGTCGGGCTCGATCTCGGCACCAAGACCATCGGTGTTGCCGTGTCCGATCCGGACCGGCGGCTGGCGACCGGCGTCGAGACGATCCAGCGCAAGCAGTTCAAGCAGGATGCCGCCAGGCTGCTGGCCATCGCCACTGAGCGCAAGGCGGTCGGATTCGTGCTCGGCCTGCCCATCAACATGGACGGCAGCGAGGGCCCGCGCGCGCAATCCACCCGCGCCTTTGCCCGCAACCTTGCCGGACTGACCCAGCTCCCCATCGGCCTCTGGGACGAGCGCCTCTCGACGGCGGCGGTCGAGCGCGAGCTGATCGGCATGGACGTCAGCCGCGCCAAGCGCGCCGAGGTGATCGACGAGCACGCCGCGATCTTCATCCTGCAAGGCGCGCTCGACCGTCTGGCAAATCTGCGCGCGGCGCCGGGGACGGACTGATCCATGCCGGTCGTGGTCGCGGCGCTGCTGCCGGTCTTCATCCTCATCGTGCTCGGTGTCGTGCTGAAGCACAGCCTGATGCGTCTCGACACGCAATGGCACGGGCTGGAGCAGCTGACCTATTTCGTGCTGTTTCCGATGCTGCTGATCCAGACCCTGGTCAAGGCCGACCTCTCCAGGGTGCCGGTCGCCGGCGTCGGCGGCGCGCTGCTGCTGTCGGCGCTCGCGATGTCGCTGCTCTGTCTCGCGCTGCGGCCGGCCTTGTCGCGGCTCGGCATCGATGGCCCCGCCTTCACGTCGATCTTCCAGGGTGCGACGCGGTGGCAGACCTTCGTTGCGCTGTCGATCGCCGCCAACATGTTCGGCGATCTCGGGCTGGCGCTCGCCTCCGTGGCCATGGTCGCGATCATCCCGCTGGTCAACGTGTTCAGCGTCTCGGTGCTCGCTCGTTACGCCGCACAGGAGAAGCGATGCCCGCGCGCCATCGCCATGACGGTGATCCGCAATCCACTGATCTGGGCCTGCGCAATCGGCCTTGCCGTCAATCTGATGCACCTGCCGTTGCCAAAAATCTGGCACGAGGTGGCGGACGCGCTGAGCCGGTCCTCGCTCGCCATCGGCCTGCTCGTCACCGGCGCGGGGTTGCATCTGAAAGGCCTGTTGCGTCCCAGCCTGGGCGCAGCCATCGGCGTCGGCCTGAAGCTGGTGCTGATGCCCGCGCTCGCGCTGGGGCTCGCGGCCTGGTTCGGCATCACCGGCAACAGCCTCGCGATCGTCGCGATCTGCGCGGCCGTGCCGACCTCGCCCAGCGCCTATGTGCTGGCCCGCCAGATGGGCGGCGACGCGCCGTTGCTGGCGCAGATCATCACGCTGCAAACGATCCTGGCGGCAATCACGATGCCGATCGCGATCGCGCTGGCCTAGGATTCTGGGTTACTTTGCTGCCCTCGCAACGACGGAGTATGAGGCCTAGCTCCCCAGCCACATCGTCAGCACCACCGCGGTCAGATTGTTCAGCGCGTGGAGCACGATGGTGAGCCAGAGCGAGCCGGAGCGATAGCGCATGTAGCCGAACCACAGGCCGATGGCGAGGACCTCGGTGAGGAAGTACAGGTCGTATTGCAGGTGCACGACCGTCCAGATCAGCGACGACAGCAGGATCGCCCCGGGCAGGCGCAGGAAGCTCGCCGACCAGCCGCGATAGAGGAAGCCTCGCGCCAGAATTTCTTCCGACATCGGCGCGGCCACGCTGAAAGCGAACAGGAGCAACAGGGCAGCGCCCTTGTCGCGTCCCGATTTCAACAGATCGGTCATGAAGCCCGGCGTCGCCTCGCGCCCGAGCGCGCGCGACATCGTCTCCCAGACCAGCACGATCAGGATGAGGCCGACGGCGCCGAACAGCAGCTGCTTCCAGGTAGGCCAGTACAGCGCGAGATAATCGACGAAGGACGCCTTCTTGATGCGAATGGCGAGCCAGACCGCAAGAAGCGTCGCGGGCAGCCCCATGATCACCGAGAGCGCAAGTGTCTGGGGCTCGCGGCCGATGAGTTGGAGCGAAGAGAGGTCCATCGGAAGACCGCGCTGCGCCGCCAGCAGAAAGACGGCGCCGATCTGCCCGACGAACATCGCGACGAAGATGAAGACGCCCCACAGCGCCGTGCCCCAGAACATCCAGACACGAGGCGCGAGGTCCGCAGGCGCCGCTGTGATCGGCGGATGGTCGGGATTGAGGGAGTCCATCAGGAGGCTTTCGTTAGAAATTCACCGTCATTCCGGGGCGGTCCGAAGGACCGAACCCGGAATCTCGAGATTCCGGGTTCGCCCTTCAGGCGCCCCGGAATGACGGAACAAACAATCACGGCAGCGCCCGTTCCAGCAGCGCGCGCACCTCGCCGCTGTCCAGCTCCACGGCGCCGTACATGCTGGCGTGATTGGCGGCGAGACGCGTGCTCGCGAACAATTCGGCGTTGTGCGGTGACACGCCATTGAGGGCCGCAGCCGCGGCAAGCAGCGCCAGCTTCTCGACGGCAAGGCGCGCGACGCGTTCGCCGTCGGCGCGGCGAAAAGTCTTGCCGATGAACGCGACCGCCTCACCGGCTCCCGGCAGGCCCTTGGTCTCGGCCGCCAGCGCCTGCAGCACCGTCATCGCCGCCTCCGGCTCGCGCGCGAGCGCGCGGAGCACGTCCAGGCACATCACGTTGCCCGAACCTTCCCAGATCGCGTTGACCGGCGACTCCCGATAGTGGCGGGCCAGGATGCCGTCCTCGACATAACCGTTGCCGCCGAGGCACTCCATCGCCTCGTAGAGGAACGGCGGCGCGCTCTTGCAGGTCCAGTATTTGATCGCGGGCGTCAGCAGCCGCATATAGGCCGCCTCCGCCGCATCATGGGGCGTGCGGTCGAAGGCGCGGCAAAGCCGCATCACCAGGGCCGTGCTGGCCTCGACATGCAGCGCCATGTCTGACAGCACGGCCTGCATCAGGGGCTGGTCGGCAAGATGCTTCTGGAACACGCTGCGGTGCCGCGCATGGTGCAGCGCATGCGCGAGCCCCGAGCGCATCAGCCCGACGGACGCAATCGCGCAATCCTGCCGCGTCAGCTGCACCATCTGGATGATGGTGCGGATGCCCTTGCCTTCCTCACCGATCCGCTCGGCATAGGCGCCGACGAACTCGACCTCGGACGAGGCGTTGGAGCGATTGCCGAGCTTGTCCTTCAGCCGCTGGAACTGGATGGCGTTGACCGAACCGTCCGGCGCGAAGCGCGGCATGAAGAAACAGGTCAGCCCACCATCTGCCTGCGCCAGCACCAGGAACGCATCGCACATCGGCGCCGACATGAACCATTTGTGACCGGTGATGCGGTAGCCGTCCCCCTCGCGCACGGCCCGCGTCATGTTGGCACGCACGTCGGTGCCGCCCTGCTTCTCGGTCATGCCCATGCCGAGCGTCATGCCGCGCTTCTGCCACCACGGCGCAAAGCTGGGATCGTAGCTCTTCGTCGACAGAACCGGCATCACGCGCGCGAGCAAGTCGGGCTGCATTGCCAGCGCCCCCACGGAGGCGCGCGTCATCGTGATCGGACAGAGGTGGCCGGTCTCGACTTGCGCGGCCATGTAGAATTTCGCGGCACGAATGACCTCGGCCGCATCGCCCGCTTGCCGTCCATCCACCGTCCAGGTCGAATTATGCACGCCCGCATGCGCACTGTGCGCCATCAGTTCGTGATAGGCGGGATGAAACTCGACCTGGTCGCGGCGATTGCCCTTGGCATCGAAGCTGCGCAGCTTCGGTGTGTTCTCGTTCGCGAGGCGCCCGCGATCGGCCATCGCGGCCGAGCCCCATTGCTTGCCGAACGCCGACAGCTCGCGTTCGGCCGCCGCCCCGCCATTGGCCCTGACTGCTGCGACCAGCGGCAGGTCCGCGGCGAACAGGTCGACGTCCTCGAACGGCGGCGACTGGTTGAAGACCTCATGGGTCGCAAAGCTCGGCTGGGTCATCAGGATTCCTCGGCGCGTTCAGTTCCGGCGCGGCTGGATCGGGAAATCATAGGCCGCCCCGCCTGCCCCCGGCAGGGAAAAATGCCACCACTCCTTCGAATAGTTCACAAAGCCTTGCCTGGCCATGGCAGCGACCAGCCGCTTGCGCCAGGTGCGTTGCTCCGGATTGATCGACGTTACAGCGGTATGCCCCTTCGCGTCGGTACAGTCGTAGCCTGTGCCCATGTCGACGCTGCCCTCCGGCGCGCGCATCGCGACCGGCGCCGTGCAGTCGGCATAGGTTTTCGACGGATCGTATTTGGCGGAATTGTCGGCCTTGAGATCGACCAGCGTGAGATCGAGCGCTGCACCCGTGGAATGCTGCGAGCGGTTCGCAATGTAGCCGAGGCGGAACAGCTCGGTCTTCGGAATGTTCGGATTGTAGCGCCGCTCGGCCGCCGTCTCATGACCGTTCTGCGACCATTTCACCATGTCGAGCGAGGCCCGCGCCGGCCGGTAGCAGTCGAACATTTTCAGCGACAGATTCTGCGCGGCCAGTTCCTGCTGGACCGCCTTCAGCCGCAGCCCCACCTCGCGCTTCACCACGCATTCGCCGGCGCCGTAGCCGGCGAGCGGACGGCCGACGAAATTGTTCGACGTGGCGTAGCGGATGTCCTGGATGATGCTGGGATCGATGTCGCGCAGGTACACGAAGCCGCCGGGGAGCGATTGGGCGGACGCGGATGAGATTAAGCTGAATGCTACAAGTGCGATCAAAATTAATCTGACGGCGCGCATCTGAATTTCCCTGTTATTCCGGGGCGGCGCGAAGAGCCGAACCCGGAATCTCGAGATTCCAGGCTCGATGCTTCGCATCGCCCCGGAATGACGACAGGGAGACAGATCAGGGGATAACTCCCATCCCCGCCTTTGCCCCTTGCTCCCCCCGCCATCCGCCCCTATAGCTCTGCTTTTAATGACATCGAAATCGACCTTCGTCCTCGGCCACCGGCATTTGCTGGGCATCGAGGGCCTTTCCGCGGCCGACATCAGCGGCCTCCTCGACCTGTCCGAAGAATATGTCGAGGTCAACCGCCAGGTTGACAAGAAGCGCACCGTCCTGCGTGGACGGACGCAGGTGAACCTCTTCTTCGAGGCGTCCACCCGGACCCAGTCCTCGTTCGAGCTCGCCGGCAAGCGGCTCGGCGCTGACGTCATGAACATGTCGGTATCCTCGTCCTCGATCCGCAAGGGCGAGACCCTGATCGACACCGCCGTGACGCTGAATGCGATGCACCCGGACATCCTGGTGGTGCGCCATCACGCCTCCGGCGCGGTGGAACTGCTGGCGCGCAAGGTTGACGGTTCCGTGATCAATGCCGGCGACGGCGCACACGAGCATCCGACGCAGGCGCTGCTCGACGCGCTCACCATCCGCCGCAACAAGGGCCGGATCGAGGGCCTCGTGGTCGCGATCTGCGGCGACGTGCTGCATTCGCGCGTGGCCCGCTCCAACATCATCCTGCTCAACACCATGGGCGCCCGCGTCCGCGTCGTCGGGCCTTCCACCCTGCTGCCGACCGGCATCGAGCGGATGGGCGTCGAGGTCGCGCGCGACATGCGCGAGGGTCTCGAGGGCGCCGACATCGTCATGATGCTGCGGCTGCAGCGCGAGCGCATGAACGGCTCCTTCGTGCCCTCGTCATCGGAATATTTCCATTATTTCGGGCTCGACCAGAAGAAGCTCGCCTACGCCAAGCCGGATGCCCTCGTGATGCATCCGGGTCCCATGAACCGCGGCGTGGAGATCGACTCGATCGTGGCCGACGGCGCCCAGTCCCTGATCCGCGAACAGGTGGAAATGGGCGTCGCCGTGCGCATGGCCGTGCTGGAAGCACTCGCCCGCAACCTGCCGAACGCGTGATGCCGATGCTGACCGATCGCCGCCCCATCCTGCTCGCCAATGCCCGCGTCGTCGATCCCTCCAGGGATTTCGACGGCATCGGCGACGTTCTCATTGCGGACGGCACCATCCGCGAGACGCGACGCGGCATCGGCGCGGCCGGCGTCCCCGAGGGCACCGACATCGTCAACTGCTCCGGCAAGATCGTGGCGCCGGGCCTGATCGACATGCGCGCCTTCGTCGGCGAGCCCGGCCTCAGCCATCGCGAGACCTTTGCCTCCGCGAGCCAGGCCGCCGCGACCGGCGGCATCACCACCATCATCTGCCAGCCGGCCACCTCTCCCGTCATCGACAATTCGGCAACCGTCGACTTCGTGATGCGCCGGGCCCGCGACACCGCGATCGTCAACATCCAGCCGATGGCGGCGCTGACAAAGGGCATGCACGGCGAGGAGATGACCGAGTTCGGCCTCCTGAAAGCAGCCGGCGCGGTCGCCTTCAGCGACGGCGACAAGAGCGTGACCAACGCGCAGGTCATGCGCCGCGCGCTGACCTACGCCCGCGACTTCGACGCGCTGATCGTGCATCACACCGAGGACCCCGATCTGGTCGGCGAAGGCGTGATGAACGAGGGCGAGTTCGCGACCCGGCTCGGCTTGATGGGCATCCCCAATGCTGCCGAGGCCGTGATGCTGGAGCGCGACCTGCGCCTCGTCGCCCTCACCGGCGGCCGCTACCATGCGGCCTCGCTGACCTGCATCGACTCCCTCGACATCCTCCAGCGCGCCCGCGACGCAGGGCTCGCGGTCAGCGCCTCGGTCTCGATCAACCATCTGGCGCTGAACGAGAACGACATCGGCCCCTATCGATCCTTCCTGAAGCTGTCGCCGCCGCTGCGGACCGAGGACGACCGCCGCGCGCTGGTGGCGGCGATCGCATCCGGCCTCCTCGACGTCATCATGTCCGACCACAATCCGCAGGACGTCGAGGTCAAGCGCCTGCCGTTCGCGGAAGCCGCGCCCGGCGCCGTCGGGCTCGAGACCATGCTGCCAGCCGGCCTGCGGCTGGTGCATAATGGCGAATTGGAGCTGAAGACGCTGATCCGGGCGATGTCGACCCGTCCGGCCGAGCTGCTCGGGCTATCAGGCGGGACCCTGCGCGCCGGCAGCCCCGCCGATGTCATCGTGATCGACCCCGACACGCCCTGGGTGGTCGATCCCGCAGACCTCAAATCACCCTGCAAGAACACCCCGTTCGACGAGGCCCGCTTTACAGGCCGCGTGGTGCGCACCATTGTCGGCGGCCGGACGGTCTATGAGCATGTCTGACATACGCGATCGTTCGACACGCGAATCCTGCCTTTGGAGCTGCCGTCATGGGGCTTGAAGCATTCTTGCCGGTGGCCTTCGTCATCGGCTATCTCCTCGGCTCGATTCCGTTCGGGCTGATCCTGACCAGGCTCGCAGGCACGCAGGATATCCGCTCGATCGGCTCCGGCAGCATCGGCGCCACCAATGTGCTGCGCACGGGACGCAAGAGCCTTGCCGCGGGCACCCTGCTGTTCGATGCGCTCAAGGGCACCGTGGCCGTGGTGATCGCCGGCTACATCGCGGGGCCCAATGCCGCCATGGTGGCCGGGCTCGGCGCCTTCCTCGGCCACCTCTTCCCGGTCTGGCTCAAGTTCAAGGGCGGCAAGGGCGTCGCCGTCTATATCGGCGTCCTGCTTGGCCTGTTCTGGCCGGGCGCCATCGTGTTCTGCGTGCTCTGGCTGGCGACCGCCTTCACCACCCGTTATTCCTCGCTCTCCGCGCTGGTGGCGGCGTTCATCACGCCCATGTTCCTGTGGTGGTTCGGCCACCTCGCATTGTCGGCGCTGACGGCGGTGCTGACGCTGCTCTTGTTCTACGCGCATCGCGAGAACATCCGGCGCCTGCAAACCGGCAAGGAAAGCCGGATCGGCGAGAAGGCCTAGCTAGAGCGCTTTAGAGCGAAGTGGATGCCGGTTCGCGTCAAGAAACCGCGTCAAACAAGAATCTGAAGCCGGAAAAAGTACGGATATCGCCGCACACCTTCCGCATTATATGCCAAATCCTGTTCGCAACTTCGGCACCGCTCGCTGCAGACAGTAGCGAACGGGTTCCATGCCTGTCATCCTGACACAGGAAACGGCGTTACGCGGTTGCTCAGAATGAGCGAGATGATTGTCGACGCACATGACGGGGTTGGTTCGCTCAGTGCTTCCGGCAGCGCGGCAAGCCGGCTGCTCTCGGCGACCAATATCTGGTCCGATGCGTCGCCGCCCGCCCACGCGCCCGTTTCGCCGCAAGTGCCGCGGCCTGAGCCCGTCGTGCAGGCCGACGCTCCGCGTGACGTCGTGGTCCCCAGGGCTGCACCGGTCGCACTCCCGCAGGCGCGTTCCGGCCAATGGCCGCCGCGAAGACTCTCGCTCGCCCTCCAGGGCGGCGGCACCTTTGCCGCCTTCACCTGGGGCGTGCTGGAGCGGCTGCTGGAAGAGCCCGACATCGCGATCGACACCGTCAGCGGCGCCAGCGCCGGCGCCATCAATGCGCTGCTGCTCGCCTGCGGCCTTGCTGAAGGCGGCCGCGAAGGCGCCCGCAGCCGGCTGAACCGGTTCTGGGTCCGGCTGATGCACGAGGCCTCGTTCCGCTCGCTGATGCTGGTCGGCGGCTTTTCGCCGGCGGGAAGTTCGGTCGCGTTCGGCCCGACGCTGCGCTCCGGGCAGTTCGATCCGTTCGATCTCGACCCGCTGCGGCAGGCGCTGGCACGCGACATCAACTTTTCCATCTTGCGCGACGCGCGCTGCCCGAAGCTGCTGATCGCGGCGACGCGGATCCGCGACGGGCAGCAGCAGATCTTCGCCAACGACGCCATCACCGCGGACGTCGCGCTGGCCTCGACCTGTCCGCCGCTGGTTCACTGCGCCGTCGAGATCGACGGCGAAGCCTATTGGGACGGTGGCTTCGGCGGCAATCCGCCGCTGCTGCGGCTGGTCCAGGAAACCGCGGCGACGGATCTGCTGCTCGTCCAGGTCACGCCGACCCGCGACAGCTATGTGCCGATCACGCTTGCAGCGATCGACCGCAGGCTTGACCAGATCGTGGCCAACGCCGCCCTCAATGCCGAGATCGCGGCGATCGAATGGGCGCAGTCGTGCGCCACAGCATCGCTGCGCCTCACCAGGATCGCGGCGGAAGACTCCGTTGACGGCCTGGCGCAGCGCTCATCGACCGATCTCGGCCGCGGCTTCATTCGCCTGCTGCACCGGAACGGTCGCGAGGCCGCCGCGCGCTGGCTCGGGCAAGGCGCGGGTGCGACGCAGGGAGCCGCACCCGCGGCAGCCGAGCCGGCACTGGTCTGATCCCTCGCCTCACGCGGCAAGGCTTGACCTGGCCGGCGCCTCACGCAACGGCTCGATCGCCAACCGATAGCCGACAAGGCGCGCCATCGGCGCAAGCACGGCGAACAGCAGTTTTTGCAGCCAGATCGGCACGCCGGCCAGATACATGTGCTTGCGATAGGCGTGTAGCACCAGTGCGATCAGCAGGAAGTTCGGATCGCCGGCGCTGGAGAACCATTTGGGCTGCTTCGCCGTGAGCGTGACGAAATTGGCGAAGAAGCGCAGATGCTGCTGCGCCGGCGTGAACGAGACCTCGAGCTCGGCACTACCCTCGCCGACGTTGGCGAAGTAGTGCGGCCGGCCGCGGGGTACGGTCACACCGCCGCCCGCCTCCACCACTTGCTCGCACCCGTCGACGACGATCTTGACGCGACCGCTCTTCACCGCGAAATGCTCGTCCGCGCCGGGATGGACATGCACCAGCGCATTGCCGCCGCCCGAGCCGCCCTTTTCGAGAATCACGCCGAACCGCGCGACGTCGAGATTGTCGAGCGGGCCGGAGAAGACGAACGTCTCCTTGTTGAAGGCATTGCGCAGCCGCGTGCCGCGGGCGATCTCGGTCAGCATGTTATGTCTCCTTACAGGTTCAGGAGACGCGCTGGTAGCGGCCTAGGCGATGAACGTATTGTAAAAATCCGACGCAGCGAGTTCCGTATTCCAGGCCTGCACGCGCTCGGCCGCGGCACGCCGGCAGAATGCCTCCGGCGGCACACCTGCGAGCGCGCGGAAATCGTGGATCAGGTGCGCCTGGTCGGTGAAGCCGCTCGCATGCGCGACTCCGGCCCAATCAAGGCCGGCGCGATGTGCGGCGACCGCCTGCTGCATCCGCTCGATCCGCGCAAACTGCTTTGCGCTCGCGCCGGTCTCCGCCTTGAAACGCCGTTGCAGGCTGCGCTCGCCGATGTCGAGAAGTCCGGCAAGCCTGCGCATGGAGATTGACGGATTGCGCTGGATCGCGCGCATCGCCTGCACTGCCAGCGGATCGAGGCGGCCCGGCCCTGTCCTCGTCCGGAGAAAATCCCGCATGCAGGCAACGCGCGCAGCTGCGCTGCCGGCCTCGGCCAGTTGCGCCTCGAGCCGTGCGGCGGCGCCGTCACCAAAGATGTCCGACAAATCGATGCTGGCATCGAGCAAGTCGGCAGGCCTCACCCCGAGCACGCGGTCGGCCGCGTCGGCCTTGAGCCGAACCAGCACGGCGCCCACCGGACCGCACGGCTTCAGCGCCGCGGCACGGGTGTGCATGCCGTTGATGGTGCGCTTGTAGGTGCCGCGCTGCGAGGCCATCGGCGCGCGGTAGTGCACGATGACGACCGGCGACGTCGTCGGCAGCACGTTGATGGTGCGCGCACGCGCGATCGCGGCGTCGGCGAGATCGACATCGCAAAACGACTCGACGATGCCTTCGAGGCCTTCGCCTGCGCCGAAGAACTGCGTGCCGGCTGTGCAGTGTGGGTTCGGCTGGGTCATGAGTTCAATTGGTCGGGCCAGCTGCGGCACGGTTGCATCCGCAGCGCTCACATAAAATTGAGGCGCACGCTCACGCCCGCGCGAGCGCGTGCTCCAGAAACCAGGCCGCCGCAAGCGCGAGCGGATCGTTGCCGAAGCGGGCGATCACCTGCACGCCGATTGGCAGGCCGCCGACCTTCAGCACAGGCACGTTGACGCAAGGATTGCCCATCAGCGTCCAGAGCCGGTTGTAGCGGGGATCGCCAGTGCTCGCGAGCTCCTTGGCCGGCGCCGTGCCTGGCGCCGAATAGGTCAAGAGCACGTCGACACCTTCGAACAGTTCGCCGAGCTCGCGACGGCCGCGACGGCTGATCCGGCGCGCCTCGTCATATTCCTTCGGCGTCAGATGGGCCGTCGCATCGAGACTGGCGCGCAGCATCGGCGCGATCTCGTCATGCCGCTCGGAGAACTCCCAGGCGAGCGCGCGATGCGCCTCGAAATCCTGGACGATGGGGTGAATGCGCCAGGCTTCCTGCACCGCCTCGGGCAGATCGATCACCTGCACGCTGGCGCCGGCGCGCTCGGCCGCCTTGATCGCGGCCAGCAGCCCCTCTTCGGCCGCCGGCTCAACCGCGCCGGCAAACTCCTGCCTGACGACGCCGATGCGGGGCGACTTCGCCGGGGCGATGCCCGAAAATTCGGTGCGGCCCGTCATCGCCAACAATCCGCGCGCGAGATCCTCGGCGCGCGCGCCGAACAGGCCGACGGTGTCGAGCGCCCACGAGTAGCACTTCACACCGACCGTCGGCAGCATCCGGAACGACGGCTTGATCGCGGCCGTCCCGCAATAGGCGGCGGGACGGATCACCGAGCCGCCGGTCTGGGTGCCCAGCGCCAGCGGGATCATCCCGGCGCCGACGGCCGCCGCCGAACCCGAGGAGGATCCGCCCGGCGAATGACCTGTATTGTGGGGATTGCGCGTCGGCGTCGGATCGCGCGAGGCGAACGCGGTCGTGGTGGTCTTGCCGATGATGGTGGCCCCTGCCCGCTTCAGCATCATCACCACAGGTGCGTCGGCGCGCGGCTGCCAGCCGCGATAGATCTCCGAGCCCATCTCGGTCGGCATGTTGGCGGTGTCGATGATGTCCTTGATCCCGACTGCGATGCCGCGCAGCGGCCCGGAGACTTGCGCCTTCGCCGACTTGTCGTGGCGGACGAAGGCGTGGACGTCGTTCTCCCTGGCCTCGATCGCCGCATGCGATTGCGCGATGGCGGCGTCAGGCGAAATCTCCCCCGCTTCGATGCGGCGCTGGAGGTCGGCAAGTGAGATCATGGCAAAACCCTTCTTATTGGGATCGCTTTTAGCATCGCAGCAAGGTCGCGCAAGCGCAGGTGACTGTTGCGCAACGCCCTCAGATTGTTCCATGCTGTCGCTGCAAGGAGACACCGTGGACGCCATCAATCCCAGCGTGGAGCTGACCGAGGCTGAGCGGATCGACCGCCTGCGGCTGATCCGCTCCGACAATGTCGGGCCGCGCACCTTCCGGTCGCTGGTCGACCATTTCGGCACCGCGCGGCTGGCGCTGGAGCGCCTGCCGGATCTGGCGCGCCGCGGCGGTGCGCAGCGAACGGGCCGTATCTGCAGTGCCGATGAGGCGAAGGCCGAGCTGGCCGCAAGCCGCAAGTTCGGCATCGCCTGGCTGGCGCCCGGCGAGGACGGCTATCCGGCACGGCTGGCGATGATCGACGATGCGCCGCCGCTGCTCGCCGTGCGCGGCGACACGAAAACCCTGATGCGGCCGATGATCGCCATCGTCGGCTCGCGCAACGCCTCCGGCGCGGGGTTGAAATTCGCCGGCCAGCTCGCGCGCGAGCTTGGCGAAGCCGGCTTTGTCGTCATCTCGGGCCTCGCCCGCGGCGTCGATCAGGCCGCGCATCGCGCGAGCGTTGAGAACGGCACGATCGCCGTGCTCGCGGGCGGCCATGACTGCATCTATCCGCCCGAGCATGACGACTTGCTCGCCGCGATCCTCGGTCACGCGGGTGCGGCGATCTCGGAAATGCCGCTCGGCCACGAGCCGCGCGCCCGCGACTTTCCCCGCCGCAACCGGCTGATCTCGGGCGCCTCGCTCGGCGTCGTCGTGGTGGAAGCGGCGCACCGCTCGGGCTCGCTGATCACCGCGCGCATGGCAGCCGAACAGGGCCGCGAGGTGTTCGCGGTGCCTGGCTCGCCGCTCGATCCGCGTGCCGCCGGCGCCAATGATCTGATCAAGCAGGGCGCGACGCTCGTCACCGAGGCCGCCGACATCATCAACGCGGTTCAGCCGATCATGGAACGGCCCCCGATGCACCCCGCAGGCGAGCCGGACAGCGAGCCGTTCGAGAGTGATCCGCAGGGCCATGACCGTGATCAGATCATCAACCTGCTCGGCCCAGCCGCTGTTTCGATCGACGATCTCGTGCGAATGTCCGGCGCCCCGCCCGCGATCGTGCGCACCGTGCTGCTGGAGCTCGAGCTCGCCGGCCGGCTCGAGCGCCACGGCGGCGGGTTGGTCTCGCTGCTTTAGCCGTCGTTGCGCGCGTCGAACCGCGTGCGCGCGGCCGCGATCTGCTCCTGATGTTCGATCGCCCACTCCCCGAGCGCCTTCACCGGCTGCTGCAAACCGCGGCCGAGATCGGTGAGCTCGTAATCGACGCGGGGCGGGATGGTCGGGAAGATCGTGCGCGTGACGAGGCCGTCGCGCTCGAGGCCGCGCAGCGTCAAAGTCAGCATCCGCTGCGAGATGCCGTTGATCATCCGCTTCAGCTCGTTGAAGCGCTTCGGCCCGTCGCTCAGCATCATGATCACGAACACGCTCCATTTGTCGCCGACGCGGGACAGCACGGAGGCGACCCCGCGGCAGTCCGCGTGGTCCGGATGCGGCATGGGATCGGGCCTCGGCGTGGCAGGAAAACCGGTGTTCTCAGGTTTCAAAGATGTGCCCATGGCTCAAAAAAGTGCGTTCTTGCGGGGATTTCAACAGTCACTCATGTAGCTCTGGTTACAAACTTATACCAGGGTGACCCCACATGAAACTGCTCCATATCGACTCCAGCGTGCTCGGCCCCCACTCCGTCAGCCGGCAGGTTTCCGCCGCCATCGTCGACCGGCTGCGCCAGGCGACGCCTTCGCTCGAAGTCGTCTACCGCGACCTGACCCAGACGCCACTTGCCCATCTCTCCGGCTCGCATCTCGCGGCCGCGCAAGGCGCCCCCGCACCGGCGGAGCTTGCGTCCGACCTTGCCGCAAGCGCGGCCGTGCTGGACGAGTTCCTGAGCGCCGACGTCGTGGTCATCGGTGCACCCATGTACAACTTTACGATTCCGAGCCAGCTCAAGGCCTGGATCGATCGCATCCTGGTGGTGGGGAAGACTTTTAAATACGGCGCGGCCGGGCCGGAGGGGCTTGCCGGGGGCAAGCGCGTGATCGTCGCGATCTCGCGCGGCGGCTATTACGGCGCGGGCTCGCCCGTCGCGGCGCTGGAGCATCTCGAAAGCTATCTGCGCGGGGTGTTCGGCTTCATCGGCATCCACAATGCCGAATTCATCATCGCCGACGGCATCCAGGTCGGACCAGATCACCGCGAGAAAGCGCTAGCGGGCGCGCTTCAAGCGGCCACCAGCCTGCGGGCGGCCTGACGCCGCGCCGAGATCGGCCGCCGCCGAAATACGCGGCGGCTGACGGCTGCACGATCTGCAAAGCTGGAACCAGACGCCCTAAATGCCCAGGATCACGGCAACGAGCGAGACGAACAGGCCGATCCCGCAAAACAACGCGATGGCGACGAACTCGGACGTGTCTGAGCGCCTGGCCGGAACGGCGGATCTTTCGGTGAAGATGCGCGGCGATGACAGCGACGAGAAAAAACGGGCTGCTTTCGGCATGCTAGACTCCTTATAAATAATGAGTCTGCCCCGCCCCATAAGAGAGTCTTTCCAGCTCACGCGAAGGTTCAACGCCGCGTGCCAAGGTTAGGTTCAGCCAATGATCCCGCAGGACGTCGGAACCAGGCGGCGCAACCCACAGGCTGCGCCGGCCAGTTCGATTGCGCCTGGCTTGATCAGCCGCGATAGATCGGCGCGCCGCTCGGGGAGGCCACCGCGCCGCCATCGACAAAGATTTCCTGGCCCTGCACATGCGCGGAATCATCTGAGGCAAGGAAAAGCACCGTCTTCGCAACGTGATCCGTTTCGCCGATGCGGCCGAGCGGCGTCGATAGCGCGATCCGCTTCTCGAACGCCTTCTCGGCTTCGGGCGTCGCGGTCGCGGGGCCCCAGATCGGGGTGCGGATCGCGCCGGGCGCCACGACATTGACGCGGATTCCGCGCGGCGACAGCTCCGAGGCCATGATCCGCGCCATAGCCCGCACGCCGGCCTTCGCGGCACCGTAAGCGGAGTAGCCGGGAATGCCGAGCACGGAGATCACCGAGCCGTTGAGGATGATCGAGGCGTTGTCGTTGAGATGAGGCAGCGCCGCCTGCACGGTGAAGAACACGCCGGTCAGATTGGTGCTGATGACCTTCTCGAAGACCTCAGGCGTCGCCGAGCCCAGCGGCGTGCCGCCGGCGATACCGGCATTGGCAAACACGATGTCGAATTTGCCGAACTTTTCCGCGCCCTGCTTGATGGCGGCTTCGGTCGCGGCGATGTCGGTGGCATCGGCGGCGAGTGCGAGTGCGTTCGGCCCGAGTTCCTTCGCGGCAGTCTCCAGCGTCTGCTTGTTGCGCCCGGTGATCACCACCTTGGCCCCTTCGGCCGCGAACAGCTTTGCCGTTGCAAGCCCGATGCCGCTGTTGCCGCCCGTAATCAATGCCGTCTTGTCCTTCAGTCTCACGCTCGCCTCCAGTAGTTGCATGATGAAACTAGATTGCCATCTAGGGCATATGGTTTTATGATGCAACCGCACAAGCGCGTGATCGGCGCCGGCGCCGTGCGAACGCGATAGGACGAAGGTGATGGTGAAACGAACCAGCTTCGAAGGCGATTCCTGCCCGATCGCACGCTCGCTGGAGGCGCTCGGCGACTGGTGGTCGCTGCTGATCATCCGCGAGGCGCTGTTCGGCGTCCGCCGCTTCGGCGAATTCCAGAGCAAGCTCGGCATGGCCAAGAACATCCTGTCGGCCCGCCTGCGATCGCTGGTCGACCACGGCATTCTCGAGACCGCCCCCGCCTCCGACGGCAGCGCCTATCAGGAATATCTGCTGACGCCGAAGGGCCGCGGCACCTTCCCGATCCTGGTCGCGCTGCGGCAATGGAGCGAGGCGTTCGACGACCACCCCGAGGAGATCGCGACCATCCTGGTCGATCGTGCGAAAGGCCGCCCGGTGAAGATGCTGGAAATGCGCGCCGAGGACGGCCGGCTGCTCAGTCCCGCCGACACCACGCTGAAGCCGCGGCCGGCGCGACGGCGGTCGGCCTGATTGCGGCGGCGAACTGCCACCACACCGTCAATGCGCGCGAACTCTGGCTAGCATCCGACCAGGGTAGCCCTGCGAACCATTTTCAGGCGATCGGCGCGTTGGCGCCGGCCGAACTCGGCCTCGTAGTTCAGATCGTAAACGCAGCCGACCTTCATGGCGGCAAAGTCCGCATTCCGCTCGATCGTGTAATGACCGGAAGGCTCCGTCTTGAGATGGACGCGACCGGGCTCGAACCAGGCTTGATCGACGCCGCGATAGGTCACCCGATCGGTCCAGCCGACGGTCGCAAACCAAAGGATCAAGCCTCCGATCAATGCCACCATGATCACGAGGCTACGAACATCGTTGCGGAGCTTGTCCGCAAGGCTCGAGAGATTGAATGCGTTCTCCACATTGGCTTTGTCGTCGGTCGAACGCGATAGTTCACGCCAAGCCAACCAGCCTCGTCACGACAGCTTGCGCTTGGTCCGCAGCCGCAGATGCTCGTCGGCCTCCAGCTTGGTCATGCCCAGGAGATAATGCAGCACGTCGAGCTTGTGGCGCTCGGCGAGCTTGCGCAATGCTCCGGTCTGCTCGGCGATGAAGGCGACCGCCTCGTCCGCGCCGCCCTCCCCTGGTTCCTCGTGGCGCGAGCCTCCCCGCGCGCCCAATGCGGCACGCTTCCGTTTCTTTGGCTTAGTTACCAAGACCCCCACCCGAATCCATGGCCCCAGCAGCAACATTACGCCCACATCGACCGCAACTCCAAGGTGGTATTTTGCAACTTTCTCGATATGAAACTTTTCCCATCGAGGCGGCTTTCAACACCCCTCGATTTGACAGCGGAGGCCGCACCACCCATGTTCGGGTCGAAACGGCCGACCCGAGTCCTTTCGTTTTCGGCCCAAGATTTCCCCGTAAGTTACTGGAACTACATGAATATCGTCATCGTGGAGTCGCCGGCGAAAGCCAAGACGATCAACAAATATTTGGGCTCGTCCTATGAGGTTCTGGCCTCATTCGGCCATGTCCGCGACCTACCCGCGAAGAACGGCTCCGTCGATCCCGATGCCAATTTCAAGATGATCTGGGAGGTCGATCCCAAGGCGGCCGGCCGGCTCAACGAGATTGCCCGGTCCCTGAAGGGCGCCGACCGTCTGATTCTCGCCACCGACCCTGATCGCGAGGGCGAGGCCATCTCCTGGCACGTGCTGGAGGTGCTGAAGGAAAAGCGCGCACTGAAGGACCAGAAGATCGAGCGGGTGGTGTTTAACGCCATCACCAAGCAGGCGGTCTCCGACGCGATGAAGCATCCGCGCCAGATCGACGGCGCGCTGGTCGACGCCTACATGGCGCGGCGCGCGCTCGACTACCTGGTCGGCTTCACCCTCTCCCCCGTGCTTTGGCGCAAGCTCCCGGGCGCGCGCTCGGCCGGCCGCGTGCAGTCGGTGGCGCTGCGCCTCGTCTGCGACCGCGAGCTCGAGATCGAGAAGTTCGTGCCGCGCGAATATTGGTCGCTGATCGCGACCCTGCTCACCCCCCGCGGCGACACCTTCGAGGCCCGCCTCGTCGGCGCCGACGGCAAGAAGATCCAGCGTCTCGACATCGGCACCGGCGCCGAAGCCGAAGACTTCAAGAAGGCGCTGGAGGCAGCCAGCTACACCGTGACCGCGGTCGATGCCAAGCCGGCGCGGCGCAATCCGCAGGCGCCCTTCACCACCTCGACGCTGCAGCAGGAAGCCAGCCGCAAATACGGCTTTGCGCCGGCGCACACGATGCGCATCGCCCAGCGCCTTTACGAGGGCATCGACATCGGCGGCGAGACCACCGGACTCATTACCTATATGCGTACCGACGGCGTGCAGATCGATCCGTCCGCGATCACCCAGGCGCGCAAGGTGATCGGCGAGGATTACGGCAACGCCTATGTTCCGGATAGCCCCCGCCAGTACCAGGCCAAGGCCAAGAATGCCCAGGAAGCGCACGAAGCGATCCGCCCGACCGACCTCTCCCGCCGCCCCGACAGCTTGAGCCGCAGGCTCGATGCCGATCAGGCGAAGCTCTACGAGCTGATCTGGAAGCGCACGATCGCAAGCCAGATGGAATCCGCCGAGCTCGAGCGCACCACCGTCGACATCACGGCGAAGGCAGGCTCCCGCACGCTGGAGCTGCGCGCCACCGGCCAGGTCATCAAGTTCGACGGTTTTCTGGCGCTGTACCAGGAAGGCCGCGACGACGAGGAAGACGAGGATTCCCGCCGCCTGCCCGCGATGAGCCCGAACGACGCCCTGAAGCGGCAGAGCCTGTCCGTCACCCAGCATTTTACTGAGCCGCCGCCGCGCTTCTCGGAAGCATCCCTGGTCAAGCGCATGGAAGAGCTCGGCATCGGCCGGCCCTCCACTTATGCCTCGATCCTGCAGGTCCTGAAGGACCGCGGCTACGTCAAGCTGGAGAAGAAGCGCCTGCACGGTGAGGACAAGGGCCGCGTCGTGATCGCATTCCTGGAAAGCTTCTTCAGCCGCTACGTCGAATACGATTTTACGGCGGGCCTCGAGGAGCAGCTCGACCGCATCTCCAACAACGAGATTTCCTGGCAGCAGGTGCTGAAGGACTTCTGGCGCGACTTCATCGGCGCCGTCGACGACATCAAGGATTTGCGCGTGGCGCAGGTGCTCGACGTGCTCGACGAGATGCTGGGTCCGCACATCTACCCCGCCCGCTCCGATGGCGGCGACGTCCGCCAGTGCCCGAACTGCGGCACCGGCCGGCTGAACCTGAAGGCCGGCAAGTTCGGCGCCTTCGTCGGCTGCTCGAACTATCCGGAATGCCGCTACACCCGCCAGCTCGCCGCCGACAGCGAGACGACTGCCGACCGTTCGCTCGGCCAGGATCCCGACACGGGTCGCGATGTCTGGGTCAAGGCCGGCCGCTTCGGCCCCTATATCCAGCTCGGCGAGCAGAAGGATTATGAAGAAGGCGAGAAGCCCAAGCGCGCGGGCATTCCGAAGGGCACCTCGCCCGGCGATGTCGACCTCGAGCTCGCGCTGAAACTGCTGTCGCTGCCGCGTGAGATTGGCAAGCATCCGGAAAGCGGTCTTCCGATCACCGCCGGCCTCGGCCGCTTCGGACCGTTCGTGAAGCACGACAAGACCTACGCCAGCCTGGAAGCCGGCGACGAAGTGTTCGACATCGGCCTCAACCGCGCGGTGACATTGATCGCCGAAAAGGTCGCCAAGGGCCCGAGCCGCCGCTTCGGCGCGGATCCCGGCAAGGCGCTCGGCGATCATCCGACGCTCGGCACCGTCACCGTCAAGAGCGGGCGCTACGGCGCCTATGTCACGGCCGGCGGCGTCAACGCGACGATCCCGGCCGAGTTCGAGAAGGATACGATCACCCTGCCACAGGCGATCGCGCTGATCGACGAGCGCGCGGCCAAGGGCGGCGGCAAGAAGACCACCAAGGCGGCGAAGAAAGCGGCCAAGCCGGCCAAGGCCAAGAAGACTGCAGAGAAAACGGCGGACGGCGAAGATTCCGCGCCAAAACCGAAGAAGCCGGCCGCGAAGAAAGCCGCGGCCAAAACCAAATCCGAATCCACCAGCAAGGCGCGCGCCGCCGTGCCGTCGACCGCCAAGACGTCGCCGACCAAGGCCGCCGCCACCAAGAATCCTGCAAATACTCCGGCCAAGAAGAGTGCCGGCAAGAGTTAGAGGCTAAGTGAAACGCAAGAATGACCATGGCTTTCCCGACAGGAACGCCATCGTCGCCTTCATCAAGGCAAATCAGGGAAATGTCGGGACCCGCGAAATTGCACGCGAGTTCGGCCTGAAGAACGCCGATCGCGCCGAGCTCAGGCGCATGCTGCGCGAGCTCGCCGATGACGGCATCGTCAAGAAGAAGCGCCACAAGATCTCGGAGCCGGATACGCTTCCGCCGACGCTGCTCGCGGACATCACCGGCCGCGACTCCGACGGCGAATTGATCGCCTCCCCCGCCGAATGGGACGAGGTCGAGAGCGGCGAGCCGCCGAAGATCCTCATCGAGATGCCGCGCCGGCCAAAACCCGGCACCGCCGCCGGTGTCGGCGACCGTGCGCTGCTGCGCGTCGAGCGCTCGGAGGAGACCGAAGGCCCGGCCTGGCGCGGCCGCATCATCAAGGTCATCGACAAGGCCAAGAGTCGCATCCTCGGCGTGTTCCGCGAGCTTCCCGAAGGCGGCGGACGGCTCGTTCCCGTCGACAAGAAATTCGCCGACCGTGAGCTGAACATCGCCAAGGCCGATTCAGGTGGCGCGCAGGATGGCGACCTCGTCAGCGTCGACATCGTCCGCTCGCGCGGCTTCGGCCTCGCCTCAGGCCGCGTCAAGGAGAAGCTCGGCTCGGTCAAGTCCGAGAAAGCGATCAGCCTGATCGCGATCTACGCTCACGACATCCCGCTGCAATTCTCCGCCGCCGCCGAGCACGAGGCGGAGGCGGCCGAGCCCGCCAATCTCAGGGGACGCGAGGACTGGCGCGACGTCCCGCTGGTCACGATCGATCCGCCGGACGCAAAAGACCACGACGACGCGGTCCACGCGCAGCCCGACGACGATCCCAACAACAAAGGCGGCTTCATCGTCAACGTCGCCATTGCCGATGTCAGCTTCTACGTCCGGCCGGGCACCGCGCTCGATCGCGATGCGCTCGATCGTGGCAACTCGGTCTATTTCCCCGACCGCGTGGTACCGATGCTGCCCGAGCGCATCTCCAACAATCTCTGCTCGCTGGTGCCCGGCGAGCCGCGCGGCGCGCTCGCGGTTCGCATGGTGCTCGGCCCCGACGGGCGCAAGCGCTCGCACAGCTTCCACCGCATCCTGATGCGCTCGGCCGCGAAGTTGAGCTACGCGCAGGCCCAGGCCGCGATCGACGGGCGGCCGGACGACACGACCGGCCCCCTGCTCGATCCGATCCTGAAGCCGCTCTATGCCGCCTATGCCTGCGCCAAGCGCGCACGCGACGAGCGCGATCCGCTCAATCTCGATCTGCCCGAGCGCAAGATCCTGCTCAAGAGCGACGGCACGGTCGATCGCGTCGTCGTGCCTGAAAGGCTCGATGCACACAAGCTGATCGAGGAGTTCATGATCCTCGCCAACGTCGCGGCAGCCGAGATGCTGGAGAAGAAATCGCTGCCGCTGATCTACCGCGTGCATGACGAGCCGACGCTGGAGAAGGTCCACGCCCTCGCGGAATTTCTGGAGACGCTCGACGTCCCCTTCACGAAATCGGGCGCGCTGCGCCCGACGCTGTTCAACCGCGTGCTGGCCCAGCTCGAAGGCCATGACTACTATCCGCTGGTGAGCGAAGTCGTGCTGCGCGCCCAGGCGCAGGCCGAATATTCCTCCGAGAATTACGGCCATTTCGGCCTGAACCTGCGCCGCTACGCGCATTTCACCTCGCCGATCCGCCGCTACGCCGACCTCGTCGTGCACCGTGCGCTGGTTCGTGCGCTCGGCCTCGGTGAAGGCGCCCTGCCCGACAGCGAGACGCCGGAGAGCTTGAGCGAGGTCGCCGCCCACATCTCTGTGACCGAACGGCGCGCGATGAAGGCGGAGCGCGAGACAGTCGACCGCCTGATCGCCCATCACCTCGCCGATCGCATCGGCGCAAGCTTCCAGGGCCGCGTCTCCGGCGTCACGCGCGCAGGCCTGTTCGTCAAGCTGAGCGAGACCGGCGCCGACGGATTGATCCCGATCCGATCCCTCGGCACGGAATATTTCAACTATGACGAGAGCCGTCACGCGCTGGTCGGCACACGCAGCGGCACGACGTATCAGCTCGGTGACGTCGTCGACGTCCGTCTGATAGAAGCAGCCCCGATTGCGGGCGCACTGCGCTTCGAGCTGCTGTCGTCGGAGAGCGACAGCTCGCCACGGGAGCGCCGGCCGTTCCGCCCGCAGCGAAAATCATCCAAGCCGCATCCTGGACGCAGCCCGGAGAGAAAACGCAAGCCGGAGAAGAAAAAGCCCGGCAAGGGGAAGAAGAGCAAGAGCAAAGGCAAGGGACAGAAGGGCAAGGCATGGTGACGATGAGCACGGCCCCGAAGATCTGGACGCGCGAGAGCGGTCTCGTCGAGAAGCGCGACCTCTGGACGGCAATGAAGCGCGGCTTTCGCGGCCGCTGCCCGCGCTGCGGCGAGGGAAAGCTGTTCCGCGCCTTCCTGAAGACGGCGGACAATTGCGCGACATGCGGCCTCGATTTCACGCCGCATCGCGCCGACGATCTGCCCGCCTATCTCGTCATCGTCATCGTCGGCCACGTCGTGGTGCCGGGCGTTTTGTGGATCGAGACCAACTACACCACGCCGGTCTGGATCAGCTTTGCCGCCTATCTGCCCTTCACCTTCGTCGCCTCGCTCGCGCTGCTGCAGCCGGTAAAGGGAGCTGTGGTCGGCTTGCAATGGGCTCTGCGCATGCACGGGTTTGACGAGAACCCTCCGGATGGTATTCCGCCTGTGTAAGCAACAAGCAAGAAGCGGTTTGGGTGAGGACATGACGGATATTGCGCAGGCCGAGGAGAAGGCAAAAGTTCACGAGGCGAAGGAAGCCGACCATCATCCCTATTTCCGCCCGCGGGATGCGGCGACACTGATCCTGGTCGATCGCAGCGGCGCCATTCCGAAAGTGCTGGTCGGCAAGCGCCACGACAAGGTGGTGTTCATGCCCGGAAAATTCGTCTTCCCGGGCGGCCGCGTCGACAAGGCCGACTATCGCGTGCCATGTGCTGCGCCGATCACCGCGGAGCTGGAGGCCAATCTCGCCAAGGGCAGCCCGAAGACGCCGGCCTCGCGCGCGAAATCGCTCGCCATTGCCGCGATCCGCGAAGCCTGTGAGGAAACCGGCCTGTGCCTCGGCCGCAAGGCCGAGGGCAAGGTGACGAGGCTCGATGGCCCCTGGAAGCCGTTTGCGGATGCGGGCCTGCTGCCTGATCCGTCCAGCCTGTTCCTGATCGCGCGCGCGATCACCCCGCCCGGCCGCGTCAAGCGGTTCGACACGCGCTTCTTCACCGCCGATGCCTCCGCGATCACCCACCGCGTCGAGGGCGTGATCCATGCCGATGCGGAGCTGGTCGAGCTGGTCTGGGTCGAACTCGGCTCGAAACCGCTCGCCGACCTCCATCCGATGACGCGCAACGTGCTCAACGAGCTCGACACCCGCCTTGCCACCGGCCCGCTCAGCCACGAGGCGCCGGTGCCGTTCTTCCATTTCTACGGCGGCAAGATGCAGAAGGATATTTTGAGCTAGGCCGCCATTGCGCGGCGCGCCCATCCCCGCTCGTCGTCCCGGACAAACGCGCCTCAAGCGCGCGCAGATCCGGAACCCATAGCCACAGGCAGACGTATGGCGCGAGCAGGCAACCGCGAGTCCTCGCAAAACCAGAGCCGGTGGATATGGGTCCCGGATCTGCGTTTGCGCTTGTCCGGGACGACAGCGGAGAGGCTGGCGCGAACATGCTGAGATAACGCTCAAGAACGAAAAATTCTTCCTGCCCTCCCCAATGGCGGAGCTCCGCCGCGTCCCTATGTCTTCCCGAGCGTCACCAAGAACGGACCCCGGGCGATGGCACAACGGCAACTCAAGCTTGGCGCGTTCATGCGCCCGATCAGCATCCACACCGCCGCATGGCGCTATCCCGGGGCCTGGCCCGACGCCAATTTCAACTTCTCGCACATCAAGACGCTGATCCGGAAGCTCGAGGCCGGCAGGTTCGACGCCTTCTTCATGGCCGACCACCTCGCCGTCCTCAACATGCCGATCAACGCGCTCAAGCGCAGCCACACCGTGACCTCGTTCGAGCCGTTCACGCTGCTGTCGGCGCTCTCGGCCGTCACCGAGCGCATCGGCCTGATCGCGACGGGTTCGACCACCTTCGACGAGCCCTATCACGTCGCACGCCGCTTCGCCTCGCTCGATCACATCAGCGGTGGCCGCGCCGGCTGGAACATCGTCACCACCTCGAACCCTGACGCCGCACTCAACTTCGGCCTCGACGACCACATGGAGCACGCCGAGCGCTACAAGCGCGCCCGCGAATTCTACGACGTCGTCACCGGCCTCTGGGATTCCTTCGCCGACGATGCCTTCGTGCGCGACGTCGAGAGCGGCCTGTTCTTCGATCCGCAGAAGATGCACACGCTCGACCACCACGGCAAATACCTGAAGGTGCGCGGCCCTCTCAACATCGCCCGGCCCGTGCAGGGCTGGCCGGTGATCGTGCAGGCCGGCGCGTCCGAAGACGGCAAGCAGCTCGCGGCCGAGACCGCCGAAGCCGTGTTCACCGGCGGCGGCAGCCTCGCCGACGGCCAGAAGCTCTACGCCGACATCAAGGGCCGCATGGAGAAGGTCGGCCGCGATCCCGAGCACCTCAAGATCCTGCCCGGCGCCTTCGTCGTGGTCGGCGACAGCGTCGACGAGGCCAGGGAGAAGCGCGCCCTGCTCGACAGCCGCCTGCATTACGACAGCGCCATCGCCTCGCTCTCCGTCATCCTCGGCACCGATGCTTCCGGCTTCGATCCCGACGGCCCTCTGCCTGATATCCCCGAGACCAACGCCAGCAAGAGCGGCCGTCAGCGCATGGTCGATCTCGCCGCCCGCGAAAAGCTCACCGTGCGCCAGCTCGCCCAGCGCGTCGGTGGCTATGGCGGCCTGTCCTTCGTCGGCACCGCAAAGACCATCGCCGACCAGATGGAGGAATGGCTGGTCGGGCGCGGCTCGGACGGCTTCAACATCATGTTCCCGTTCCTGCCCGCCGGCCTCGACGATTTCGTCGACAAGGTCGTCCCGGAGCTCCAGAAGCGCGGGATTTTCCGCAAAGAGTATGAAGGGGCCACCTTGAGGGAGAATCTGGGCCTGCCGCGGCCGAAAAACCGGTTCTTCGAGGCCTGATCAGGCCGTTTTGAGTGGTTTTCCGGGGCCTAGAGCCCCTTCGTGGCTCTAGGTTGTTGTTTTGACGCGTTTTCTTGACGCGAACCGGTGTCCACTTCGCTCGAAAACGCTTCGAAACCTTGACATCAGGCGGTTTCTGGCTAGGTTGCCGGCCAACGCGGGCCGTTTGGCCGGCTCCAGATTCCCCGATATTCTGAGGTTCAGAACATGGCCAAAGCGGTCACCATCAAGGTCAAGCTCGTGTCCTCGGCCGACACCGGCTTCTACTACGTCGCCAAGAAGAACTCGCGCA
Source organism: Bradyrhizobium sp. 191 (assembly GCF_023100985.1). Taxonomy (NCBI): domain Bacteria; kingdom Pseudomonadati; phylum Pseudomonadota; class Alphaproteobacteria; order Hyphomicrobiales; family Nitrobacteraceae; genus Bradyrhizobium; species Bradyrhizobium sp. 191. The sequence continues at coordinate 8,045,646 of NZ_CP064692.1, read as the reverse complement.
CCATGACCGACAAGCTGGTCAAGAAGAAGTACGACCCGGTTGCGCGCAAGCACGTCGAATTCCGCGAAGCCAAGATCAAGTAAGATCGCGGGACGTTGAAGACTTTGACGGGGCCCTCACGGGCCCCGTTCTCATTTTCTCCGCTACGGACGCTGCGCTGCGTCCGGGGCACGAGAAGGAGATCGACGCGCCACTCTTTTTCCACGGCGTCATTGCGAGTTTGGCGCTGGCTTGCCTTGCTCGATGCTGTCGACCACGCTCAGCGCATTTATGGCGGCGGAACCAGGCGCAGTAAAAAATGTGAGCCAGCCCACAGATTTTCGCTCGGAAGAATGTCAAGCTAGTGGACAGGTTTGGCCATTAGGGTGGGGAGCATTCATGGAAACGGTGAAACATTGTCGAGCCCAGTCCATTGAATGCCTAAGCTTGATGCAATCAGCCCGCGACGAGACTGAAGCAAGGCTTCTGAAGTCTCTGTCGCAAAGCTGGGTCCGCCTTGCAAACCAGATTGATCGGTACAAATCGTTTCGTTCGGCGCGTGACAAGGGGCCTACCGCTTAGCTACACGCGCCGCTGCACGATCCACTCCGAGCCGGGAAATCCGCGAGGCGATAGGCGTGAAGCGCCCGGCGTCAGACCTCGGAGATGACCGTCGTCCAGCTCGAGGACAAGTTTGCTCGGCGACGAGCTCACCACCCGCGTGCTGATGACAGTTGCATCACCGAGTATGATCGGCAGGTCGGTTCCTGCCGGTGGATAATCGTGAAATCCGGAATTGGTCCTCAGCCACACCTTAGCTCCGGTCTCAAGTGTCCAATGTGTCGTATGGCCCGCCCATTCCATGTCTTAGTCCCTGTGGCGAGGGGCGTGCTAGCGGTTTTGTGATCAGTCGACTTGACGTCCGACAACTCCTGGCAAGGCAGACTGCGACATGGCGTCCGATTGGGCTACGCCGGGGCGCCATTCCTGGTCATCCAGGAGCCTTTCCCGTTCTGATGGAATCGGAACGGCTCTGCATTCTGGCCTTGACGCGTCTTCTTGACGCGAAGCGGTGTGCGCTTCGCTCGACAACGCAGACCTCAGCCGAAGCCCTGGACGTCCGCTCCTAACAGCGCGGCGTCCGCTGTAAGCTCCCAAGCTGACGAAAGCGACCGGTCGCCCTGCTACGCCGTCCGCAACACCGGCGGCTGCGACGGCCTGATCAGCGCGAACGCGACCTGCACGATGCCGCCGGCGAGGCCGAGCGCCACGCCGATGCGCCAGGCCATGGTGTAGGAGCCGAGCGCGTCGTAGAGCACCCCTCCCCCATAGGCGCCGAGGAAGCTGCCGATCTGGTGGCTCATGAAGGCGAGGCCCTGGATCATCGCCTGCCAGCGCAGGCCGAACATCTCGGCGACCGCGCCCGCGACCAGCGGGCCGACGCCCATCCACAAGAAGCCCATGATCGCGCCGAACAGCAGCGTCGAGAACGGCGTCGCCGGCAGCATGAAGTACCAGGCGAGCGCCAGCGAGCGCAGGATGTAGATGCCGCCGAGCAGTGCCAGCTTGTTCCAGCGCTGGCCGGCCCAGCCGAAGAACAGCGAGCCCAGCACGTTGAAGCCGCCGATCATGCCGAGCGTCTGCGCACTGAGCATGGGATCGAGGCCGCAGATCGCCAGATACGACGGCAGATGCGTGGTGAGGAACACGAGCTGCATGCCGCAGACGAGATAGGCGCAGGTCATCACCACGAAGGACGCATTGCCGAATGCGGTCCTCGCCGCGGCCGCCGCCGTGGCATCGTCGATCTCGTCGGCGGCCGGCTTCGGCAGCGGGATCCTGTCGACGCGACCGGCATACCAGGCAGCGGGGATCATCAGCACCGACATAATGACGAATCCAGCAAGGCCGATGCGCCAGCCGAAACCCTCGTTGAGCATCTGCCCGATCGGCGCCGACAACAGCGCGCCGAGCGAGCCCGCGCCGGAGACGATGCCGAGCACGGTGGAGCGCACCGTTTCCGGCACCGCACGCGCCGCCACCGACATCGCGATCGCCGCGGCGGTGCAGGCCAGGGACGTGCCGATCAGCACGCCCGCTCCGATCATGATGCTGACGAGCCCGTTCGCGGTTGCCATCAGCGCGAGCCCCGCAATGTACATCAGCGCGCCCGCGATCATGATCGGGCGGAAGCCGTAGCGCGCAGTGAGCGCGCCGGCGGGCGGCTGGAGAAAGCCCCAGGCGAGGTTCTGCACGGCCAGCGCCAGCGTGAAATCCGAGATCGAAATGTGGATGTCGTGCGTCAGCGGCTGCATGAAGATGCCGAGGCTCTGCCGCAGCCCCATGCTCAGCGTCAGCATGATCGAGGCGCCGATCAGGATCGGCAATGTCGGACGCAGGACCTGCAGCAGGGGCATTTTCTTCTCCCTCGTCGGCACGGCGCAAATGCCGTCGTCTGCTTTTGCCGTTGATTTTGGGTACACAGACCTGTTTACAGAGGCTATGGATGTCAGGTGCTGTCAAGCGAACAGGACGCGTGCTGCCGCATGGCTCCCCCGCCCAAACAACAGACGATGAAAGCGCGGATCCTCGAGACCGCCGACAAGCTGTTCTATCTGCAAGGCATTCGCGCCATCGGCGTCGACACCATCGCGGCCGAGGTCGGCATCTCCAAGCGCACGCTCTACAACCACTTCCCCTCCAAGGACGCGCTGATCGCGGCCTATCTCGAGCGCCGCTTCGTCAGCGCACGCCCCTCCGACAAGCCGCCGGCCGAGCAGATCCTCGCAACGTTCGATTCGCTCGAGCGGCGCTTCGCGGCGAAAGACTTTCGCGGCTGCCCGTTCGTCAATGCGGTCGCCGAGCTCGGCCCCGCCGACCGCGCCGTGAAGAAGATCGCGATCGCCTTCAAGGAAAGCCGCCGCATCTGGTTTCGCGAGCGGCTCACCGAGCTCGGCGTCGCCGATGCCGAGGCGCTGGCGACGCAGCTGGTGCTGCTGGTCGACGGCTCCATCGCGCAGGATCTCGTGCGTGACGACCCCGCGATGGCGCGCGCCGCGAAGGAAGCGGCAAAGGTGCTGCTGCGCAATGCGGGTGTGGATCTGGGTGGTGATGCGGAGCCGGTGAAGGGACGCAAGTCCGCGCCACAATAATCACTGTCGTCCCGGACAAGCGCAGCGAAGCGGAGCGCAGAGCCGGGACCCATAACCACAGGGAGAAGTTGGGCGAAGACTCGTGGTTGCCAGCTCACGCCATAACCGCTCCCTGGGGTTATGGGTCCCTGCGTTCGCAGGGACGACGACTGAGGATGTGGAGGAAGCGCGGACGCCTGACTACTCGTCAGGACCATTTCGCGACCTTACCAATATGCTCCTGTTTTGCCCGACGAGTCAAATGACGCTGCCGCCGACGCAAGCCGGTCCGCCACCCGCGCAAGCCATTGATCCAGCTGGCGCCGGCTACTGTGCATGGGGTTGTTTTCGCAGTTTTGTGTCGCGGCGGCCTCACGCCGCCTGCGACACCACCCGATTGCGGCCGTCGTGCTTGGCGCGATAGAGCGCGGTGTCGGCGCGCTTGAGGACATCGGCAACCGCCTCGCCCTTCCGCTCCAGCGTGGTGAGGCCGATCGAGATCGTGACCTCGATGCGCTTGGTGCCCTTGTGGATCGCGAACGGCTCGCCGGCGATCGATCGGCGCAGGCGCTCGGCGACCATGCCGGCGACGTGAAGATCGGTCTCCGGCATCACGATGACGAACTCCTCGCCGCCGTAGCGGCAGGCGAGATCGATGCCGCGGATCGACTTGCGAACGCGCACCGCGAACTCACGCAGCACGTCGTCGCCGGCGTCGTGGCCGTAATTGTCGTTGATCGACTTGAAGTAGTCGATGTCGAGGATCATCAGCGCCAGGGGCTTGCCGCGGATCGAGGCCTGCTCGGCGAGGGTCGCGAGATGGCTCTCCATGTAGCGGCGATTGTGCAGGCCGGTGAGCGCGTCGGTGATCGCCATCTCGATCGAGTTCTGCACGTTGTCGCGCAGATGATCGGTGTAGCGGCGGCGGCGGATCTGGGTGCGGGCGCGGGCCAAGAGCTCGGTCTTGTCGATCGGGCGCAGCAGGTAGTCGTTGACGCCGATCTCGAGGCCGCGGAGCAGCCGCGTCGAATTCTCGGGGTCGGCGATGGCCAGGATCGGCACATGCCGCGTGCGCTCCAGCGAGCGTGCCTGGCTGCACAGCCTGAGGCCGTCGAAATTGTTGAGGTCGAGCGAGACGATCAGGAGGTCGTAATTGCCCTCGGCGGCGTGGAACAGCGCCTCCGTCGGGTTCGGCTCGACGTCGATGGTGTGCTCGGCAGCGAGGATCGTCGCCAGCCGCTCGTAGGAGGACTCGCGATCATCGACCAGAAGGATGCGGCCGCCCTTGCCGGTGTCGGCGACGGCGCTGCGCTCGGGCGCCTGCATGCCGATCTCGAGCGAGGTGATGGCGCGCATGCGCAGCTCGTCGGTCATCATCTTCAGCCGGGTCAGCGAGCGCACGCGCGCGATCAGCACGACGTCGGAGACGGGCTTGGTGAGGAAGTCGTCGGCGCCGGCTTCCAGGCCGCGGTTGCGGTCGGCGGGGCTGTCGAGCGCTGTCACCATGACGACGGGAATGTGATGCGTGGCCGGATCGGTCTTGAGGCGGCGGCAGACTTCGAAACCGTCCATGTCGGGCATCATCACGTCGAGCAGGATGATGTCGCATTCGGCGCGCCTTGAGATCGCCAGCGCCTCGGTGCCGTTCGAGGCGGTCATCACGTCGAAATATTCGGCGGACAGGCGGGCTTCGAGGAGTTTGACGTTGGCAGGAACGTCATCGACAACCAGGATACGCGCGGACACTTTGAACTCACTTCCTATCCGATAAAACGCCGGACCGTCTCAATGAATTTGCCGACCGAGATCGGCTTGGACAAATAGGCCTCGCAGCCGCCCTCGCGGATGCGCTCTTCGTCGCCCTTCATCGCGAATGCCGTGACCGCGACGATGGGAATGGTGCGCAGCTCCGGATCGTCCTTGATCCAGCGCGTCACCTCGAGGCCGGAGACCTGCGGCAACTGGATATCCATCAGCACGAGGTCGGGCCGCATCTTGCGAACGAGATCGAGCGCCTCGTACCCGTTGCTGGTGCCCGAAGTCTGATAACCATGCGCCTCCAACAGGTCGCGGAAGAGCTTCATGTTGAGCTCGTTGTCTTCCACGATGAGGACGGTCTTAGCCATCCCGTCCTCCTGATTGGCGCGAAGCCGGATACATGTGACGCCTCAGGCGCCGCTTTCCGGCGCTTCGAAAACTGGATTCAAACTAGCCTCAGATTCGCTCTAGTTTCGTTAAAGCCGAGGGGCCACTTTCTGCGATGTGGTTTCCGGTTGCTTGCCCCCGGGGTCGCAAGACTCAGGCACGAGACTCGGGCATGATGCAAAGTAGACACCGAAAGTTAACGGAAAGGCAAATCGGGCCCGTGAAAAAGCCTGTTCACAACCCCCGCGAAGTCGCTGAAATCGTTGCGATTCAGGCGCTGTCCTTCGTCGCGAGCGAGCCCGAGCGGCTGGGCCTGTTCCTGGCTGAGACAGGTGTGGGCCCTGAGACCCTCCGGAACGCCGCCTCGGACCCGAACTTCCTCCTCAACGTGCTCGATTTCGTGCTGCGCGATGACGCCACCGTGAAGGCCTTCGCGAGCGCCTCGGAGCTGCATCCGACCAACGTTGCCGCAGCGCGGCAGGTCCTTGGGGACGCGCTCGGCGACCCCTCCTGGGAGCGCGACGTGCCGTGACGGCCGCCGACCCGGCCGGGCCCCGCTGCTTCTGCCGGGATTGTCTGGCCGACCTGGATATGGAGGTGCGGCGCTGCTCGGCCTGCGGTTCCCCTCGCCTCGTCCGCCACCGCGCGCTGGCTGGCCTGACCATCGCCCATATCGACTGCGACGCCTTCTACGCGACGGTCGAGAAGCGCGACAATCCTGACATCGCCGACAGGCCCGTCATCATCGGCGGGGGAAAACGCGGCGTGGTGTCAGCCGCCTGCTACATCGCCCGCACCTATGGCGTACGCTCCGCGATGCCGATGTTCAGGGCGTTGGAGGCCTGCCCGCATGCGACCGTGATCCGGCCGGACATGGCCAAATATGTCCGCGTCGGCCGCGAGGTGCGCCAGGCCATGCAGGCGCTGACGCCGCTGGTCGAGCCGCTCTCGATCGACGAGGCCTTCCTCGATCTCTCCGGCACCGAGCGCGTGCACGGCATGATCCCCGCAAAGGTGCTGGCGCGCTTTGCCCGCGACGTCGAGCGCGACATCGGCATCACCGTCTCGGTCGGCCTGTCCTGCAACAAGTTCCTGGCCAAGATCGCCTCCGACCTCGACAAGCCCCGCGGCTTTGCCGCGCTCGACCAGGAGGAAGCCCGGTCGATGCTGGCGGAAAAGCCGGTCGGCTTCATCTTCGGCGTAGGGCCAGCGACGCAGGAGCGCCTCGTGCAGCGCGGCTTCCGCATCATCGCCGACCTGCAGAAGGCCGACGAGATCGAGATGATGCGGCAGTTTCCGAGCGACGGACGCCGGCTGTGGCGGCTCGCGCGCGGCATCGACGACCGCCGCGTCGAGCCTGACCGCGGCGCCAAGACGATCTCCAGCGAAACCACCTTCGAGACCGACATCCGCGATTTCGCGACGCTGGAGAAGATCTTGTGGGGGCTGTGCGAGAAGACGTCGTCGCGGCTCAAGAGCAGCGAGTTCGCCGGCTCCACCGTGACGCTGAAGCTGAAGACCGCCGACTTCCGCCAGCGTACCCGCTCGCAGTCCATTGCGGCCCCGACCCAGCTCGCCGCGAAGATCTTCTCGATCTGTCGCGAGATGCTGGCCAAGGAGATCGACGGCACCGCCTTCCGCCTGATGGGCGCCGGCGTCAGCGCGCTGCGCGAAGGCTCAGCGAGCGACGATACCGACATGCTCGACCGCCGCGCCGCGCACGCCGAGCGCGCAGTGGACAGCCTGCGCAAGAAGTTCGGCAGCGCCGCGGTGATCCGCGGCATCGCCTATGACGGACCGGAGAAGGCGCAGGAGTGATGCCGGGTGAACGCGATCTCGACGCGCTGCTCAAACACATGAAGCCGGTGATGCAGCCGGGCATCTTCGTGTTCTGCACGATCCCGGCAAACGAAAGCATTCCCACAGGACTCAATCCGCTCCTGACGTTCCGCGAGCGGGAAGGAACGACCTGTGTTGTCCTGCGCGAGGAAGCCGAAGCGACGGGATTGCGTTACGCATTCCCCTCGCACCTCATCACCTTGACGGTTCACTCCGCACTCGATGCGGTCGGCTTCCTGGCAGCCATCACGGCGCGCCTGGCCAAAGCCGGCATCAGCGTGAACGCCGTATCGGCCTTCCACCACGACCATCTCTTCGTGCCCGCCGACAGGGCCGACGAGGCGATGGCTGCTCTGCAGGAGTTGTCTGGCGCGAAGCGCCTTTAGCCCGGAGGCATCCGGGCTAAAGGAAAGACCTCAATCCGCGACTGCGACCGCCTCGATCTCGATCAACCATTCCGGCGCGGCGAGCGCAGAGATGCCGACGAGCGTGGAGGCCGGCGGCTCCATGCCTTCGAAGAAGGCGGAGCGGGCCTTGCCGATGATCGGGCGCAGCTCCGGCTTGTAGTTCACGACGAACGTCGTGATCTTGACGATGTTGGCGTAGGTCGCCCCGGCCGCCTTCAGGGCGTGGCCGAGATTCTGCATCACCTGCGTCGTCTGCGCGGCGATATCGCCCTCGCCGACGATGCGCCCCTCCTCGTCCACCGACACCTGGCCGGAGATGTAGATGGTGCGCGCACCGGTAGCAGTCACGACGTGGGAGTAAGCGGGATTGTGATGCAGGCCGCTGGGGCGGAGATGGTCGAGCTTCGGCATGGAGGCGCTCCCGGAGTTTGTCGTTCGGAGGAGCGTAGCTGGAGAGCGAGCTGAGAGCTAGCCCGTCATTGCGAGGAGCGAAGCGACGAAGCAATCCGGAATCGTTCCGCGGAGGGATTCTGGATTGCTTCGCGGAGCCTGTCATCGGGCCGCGCGCCGCGCGGACCCGTTGGCTCGCAATGACGGAGGAGAGCGCGCGCCCCCTCAATTGCAGGGCTTGCTATCCTTGACGTCGAACTTGCCCATCGAACCCGAGATCACGAAATCGTTGTAATCGAGCACGAGCTGGCGCGAGACGCCGTTCTCGTAGAGCTCGAACGACATCGCATAGACCGGCGTCTGCTCGCCCTCTTTCTGCTGGGCGTCGCGATCGAAATAGCTGACGGTGACGGGCCAGCGCTTCATCGACTTCATGTGCTCGTCCGAGGTCGACGGATCGGACGAGGTGGCGCGGTCGGCGGGGATCGGCTGGCCGATCACGGTCAGCGTGTTGTAGACCTTCTGGCCGTCGTCCGAGCCGTCATAGACGGAGAGCTCGAGCAGCGACTTGCCCTCTTTGGCGGCGGCGATGATGCGCTGGATCTGCTCGGTCGGGAACACGATCTTGCCGTCGAGGGTAAAGCTCTTCGGCGCCGGCAGCTTCAGCTTGACGTTGATGTGGTCGCCGTCGCGCTCGGCCGAGCCGTCGACGCGGCCGGCATCCGCCTCATTCATGCGCGTCTCGATCTTGAAGCGGTAGCTCTTGCCGGCGGCGTCCTCCCAGGAATTGGAGCGGAGATCGCTGAGCGTGACCTTGCCCTCGCCGCTGTCGAGCTCGGAGACCTGGCGGAATTCCGAGGTATAGCCCTCGCAGGCGTTCCCCGTGAAATTGTAGAGGATGCGGCCGCGGGCACTGTTGACCGAATTGGAGCGCGATTTGACGAGGTTGAGGTCATACAACGCCTGGTGCGCGAGGAACGGACCATTGGCGGCCAGCGCCCCGCCGCCGGGGCCGAAAACGGCCGCCGCGAGCGCCATCACACCGAGCGAAGTCCGGAAAAGGTGCACCATGTCTGTTCCCTGAGGAAAGCGCAGATTCGACATTTTAATGACCGTTCCATTGCGTCGCAACTGAGGCCGTTTCACGTAAAGTTACCCCTTCGCGTTGACCAGCCTCAACAAAATGCGCCCCCCTTCCGGTTGCTTGCATGTGACGGCACGATGGGCGAAACAGGGCGCGCCCGGCCTTCAAACGGACGCGCCGGGGCAATGATTTTGGACAACGAGGTCGGACATGGCGGGCACGGTCGAGCAGAAACTGGCGGAACAGGGCATCAAGCTGCACGAGGCCCCCACCCCCGTGGCCAATTACGTCCCGTTCGTGCGCACCGGCAATCTGCTGTTCGTCTCCGGCCAGGTCTGCTTTGATCCCGCCGGCAAGCTGATCGCCAAGGGCAAGCTCGGTGCCGGCGTCTCCATCGAAGAGGGCGCGGCGGCCGCGCGTGGCTGCGCGGTGAACCTGCTGGCCCAGGTCAAGGCGGCGCTCGGCGATCTCGACAAGGTCGTGCGGGTGGTGCGCCTCGGCGGCTTCATCAACTCGGCGCCGGACTTCCTCGACGGACCGAAGGTGCTCAACGGCGCCTCCGACCTGATGGTCGCCGCGTTCGGTGACAAGGGCCGCCATGCCCGCACCACCGTCGGTGTGGCCTCCCTCCCCGCCGATGCGGCGGTCGAGGTCGACGGCGTGTTCGAGGTCGCCTGACGCGAATGCGTGCTCCGGATTGGCTGACAGCGCGGCCGGTCGCACATCGCGGCCTGCACGACATTTCGCGCGGCATCGTCGAGAACATGCCGGGTGCGGTGCAGGCTGCGATTGCGGGCAATTTTTCCATCGAGGTCGATATCCAGCTCTCGGCCGACGGCGAAGCCATGGTGCATCACGACCACGCGCTGGGCCGTCTCACCGAGGCCACCGGGGACGTCATCTCGAAGACCGCGGCGGAGCTGAAGGCGGTCAGGTTCAGGGATACCGATGAGCGGATGATGTCGCTCAGCGATCTCTGCGCCATGGTCGCCGGCCGCGTGCCGCTGGTGATCGAGGTGAAGAGCCATTTTGGCGGCGACCGTAAGCTGGTGAAGCGAATGGCCGAGGTACTGGGATCCTATGACGGCCCCGCGGTCGGCATGTCGTTCGACCCCGACCAGGTGCTGGCGCTGCGCGAGCTATTGCCCTCCCGCCCGCGCGGCATCGTCGCGCAACGGACCTATGAGGATGAGTATTGGGCTAACCTGACGCAGCAGCAGCGCGACAGCATGCTGTACCTGCGCCACGGCCTGCAGACCCAGCCGCATTTCGTCGCTTTCAAGATCGATCACCTCCCGGCCCCTGCCCCCTGGATCGCCCGCAACGTCTTCGGCTGCGCCCTGCTCGGCTGGACCGTGCGCACCCCGGAGCAGCGGACGCGGGTCGCCCAATATGCGGATCAGATGATCTTTGAGGGGTTTGTGCCGTAGGAGGCGTTGTCGTCGGCGCACATAAGCTCTCGTGTCCCGGACGCGCTGCAACGCATCGCGTTGCTGCGCAGAGCCGGGACCCATCTCTTCGCGAGCGCGCTGCCACATGGGCCGCGGCTCAGCAGCGCACCACCAAGTGCTGCGCTGCGTCCGGGGCACGAGACCTGTGTTCCTCCACCCCTTGAAGTCGCTGCTGCAATGCACGATCTTGGGCGCAATGGCATCATCCGACATTACGCTCGAGGCCGTACCATCCATCGGCGAAGTCTCGCCCGAGGATTGGGACGCCTGCGCCAATCCCGGCAAGGCTCTTAACGAAAAGGCTTGCAAGGGGCATGGCCTGGGAGCCTCATCCGCCCTTCCAGCCGATTCCCTCAGCCTCTCAAGTCCTGCCTATAACCCGTTCGTCTCGCACGCATTTCTTTCCGCCGCCGAGAAGTCGGGTTCGGCGACCATCCGCACCGGCTGGGGTCCGCGGCATCTGGTGGCCAAGCTCGACGGCCGCGCCGTCGGCGTCGTGCCCTGCTATCTGAAATCGCACTCGCAAGGCGAATACGTCTTCGACCGCGGCTGGGCAGACGCTTATGAGCGCGCCGGCGGGCGCTACTACCCGAAGCTTCAGGTCTCGGTTCCCTTCACGCCGGCAACGGGGCCGCGGCTGCTGGTACGCGAAGGCGTCGACCGTGCGCAGATCACCGACGCCCTGGCGAGCGGCCTGGTGGCGCTGTGCGGCGTCAGCAAGGCGTCCTCGGTCCACGTCACCTTCGCGCGCGAGGCCGAATGGAAGCTGCTCGCAGAGCACGGCTTCCTCCAGCGCACCGACCAGCAGTTCCACTGGCACAACGAGGGGTTTGCGAGCTTCGACGACTTCCTGGCGACGCTGAACTCCCGCCACCGCAAATCGATCAAGCGCGAGCGGCGCGACGCACTGGCCGCGGGGATCACGATCCACTGTCTCACGGGCAAGGACATCACCGAGGATGCCTGGGATGCGTTCTTCCAATTCTACATGGAGACCGGCTCGCGCAAATGGGGCCGGCCTTACCTGACGCGCGAGTTCTTCTCACTGATCGGCGAGACCATGAGCGAGGACGTGCTGCTGGTGATGGCCCGCCGCAACGGCCGCTGGATCGCGGGTGCGATCAACTTCATCGGCTCGGACACGCTGTTCGGCCGCAACTGGGGCGCGGTCGAGCATCATCCGTTCCTGCATTTCGAGGTCTGCTACTATCAGGCGATCGACTTCGCGATCAGACACGGCCTGAAGCATGTCGAGGCCGGCGCGCAGGGCGAGCACAAGATCGCGCGCGGCTACCTGCCGCGCACCACCTACTCCGCCCACTTCATCGCCGATCCGGGCCTGCGCCGCGCCATCGACGATTACCTCAAGCGCGAGCGCGCCTATGTCGCGGAGGCCGGACGGGAGCTCGCCGAGCTCGGCCCGTTCCGCAAGGGCGCCGATGAGGCGCCTTGACGCCTCGCCGCCGCTGGTGACAGTAAGTGCAAAATCTCGAGGAGCCGCCGAGGAGCTACCATGACCGCCTACGACACCAACAACATCTTCGCAAAGATACTGCGCGGCGAGCTGCCCTGCTACAAGGTCTACGAGGACGGGCACGTGTTGGCCTTCCTCGACATCATGCCACGCACGCCCGGCCACACCCTGGTGATCCCCAAGGCCCCTGCCCGCAACATCCTCGACATCAAGCCGGACGACTACGCCCATGTCGCCCGCGGCGCGCACAAGATCGCAGCCGCCGCGATGAAGGCGTTCGGGGCCGACGGCATCACCGTGCAGCAATTCAACGAGCCGGCCGGCGGACAGGTGGTGTTTCACCTGCACATGCACGTGATGCCGCGCCACGACGGCGTCGCGATGCTGCCGCCGGCGAGCCGCAAGGAAGACGCCAAGGTGCTGGAAGAGCACGCGGCCAAGCTGATCGCGGCGTTGAAGGCCGGGTAGCCCCACAGACTCCGTCATTGCGAGGAGCCCTTGCGACGAAGCAATCCAGAATCCCTCCGCGGAGGCAGTCTGGATTGCTTCGTCGCTTCGCTCCTCGCAATGACGACGGAGAGAGCGTGACTACCCCGTCTCGAAATCGCCCTTCTGCGGCGCGGCCAGTGGCGTGAACTCGCAGCGGTCGGGCTTGAGATCGATCAGCGGTGTGTTGTCGAGGCAATCGAGCCCACGCACCAGGATCGCATTGCCCTCGATGCCGACCAGCTTCACGATCGACGTGCCGATCGGGTTGGGCCGAACCGGCGAGCGCAGCGAGAACGTGCCGCGGGTCTTCTCGTTGTTCTTCGGGCTTTGCAGGATGATGTCGCGGCGCGACTGGTCGAGCCAGTAGAGCACTTCGAGATTGCTGTAGAAATCGACGCCCTTGATCGCCGGCACGAACGGCTCGAAGATCTCGAGGCGGCATATCGGGCCGTCCTGACGCCCCTGCCGCGGCGTTTCCAGGCGCGACGTCCAGGGCGTGCGGATACGGCCGATGAAGACGAGGCCGGCATCTTGCGTCGGCGGCAGCTCGATGGCGACCTCGCCCTCGCGTAGCTCCTGTTCGCGAACCATGTTTCAGTTCCTTGCTGTTCGCCGGCGGTTTTAGCCCAACCACCACTTGCCGGCCAGCATGAAGACTTCGCCCGTGACCACGCCGGCGAAGATCGAGCGGCGGGTCAGCAGGAAGACGACGAGCCCGGCGCCGACCGCGCCATAGCGCAGCACGTCAGGTACAGTGGCAAGCGCCCCTGGCGGCTCCACCACGATCTGGGCGATGACACCGGCCAGGATCGCGGTCGCGACCGCACGCACCCAGACCAGGAGCTCCGAGCCCTCGTCGATGCCACCGCCGAACCACAGCCCCAGCATGCGCCAGATCTGGTTCGGAACGACGCCGGCGACGAACAGCACGGCGAGCGCGTGCCAGTCGCCGATGAGCTGCGCAAAGCTCATGCGCGCACCTCCCGCCACCAATGCACGCCATAAGCGATCGTGCCTGCAACGACGCCGCTGACGAGGATGTCGAGGCCGGAGTTCATCCTGGCGGCCAGCGGGTAGAGCAATATCCCGAGCGCCAGCGCAACGACATCGGCGACCTCGCGGCTGTTGCGTGCGGTCGAGAACAGGAAGGACAGCGGGGTCAGCAGCAGGATCGCCGCACCAAGCGTCTGCGTCAGGTTGGCGGCGAGGAAATAGCCGACCGTGTTGGCGACGAGGCACACCGAAACGAGGCCGCAGCCGAGCCCGTGGACGAAGGCGATGCGACGCTCGCGCGGCACAAGCGGCAGGAAGCGATGGCACTCGACCCACAGCGTCACCGCCGTCAGATGCGCGGCGAAGACCAGCTCGCGTCGTTTCGTCGTCGGCGTCCGCATCAGCGGCAGCACCGACACGACCATCGGAAACAGCCGAATGGCGCTCACCGTCACCGCGATCGCGGACTGGATGATGGTCGCGCCCGAGCCGAGCGTCGTGATGAGAATGATCTGCGCGGGACCGGCCCAGACGAACAGCGTCGAGGCGAGCGCCCAGACCAGGCTGAAATGGGTGTCGTGAGCAAGCGCGCCGATGCCGAGATAGGTCACGAACAGCACGATGGTGAGGATCGTCTGCGTGATCGAACGCAGTCCCCACGCAAACGCGCGCCACGGACTTTGCCACTGAGGGGAATCGAGCGGAGGAAGCGCCACGGGAGTGTCGGTCGGGGTTTACGGAATCGTGCCCGCATAACGGGCAATGGGGGCATCCGCGTCAAGGAAGCCCGCGGCGGGGCTGGCATGCGCGAGGCCCAGGCCCACCGTCGTCATTCCGGGGCGCGCCACTTGGCGCGAACCCGGAATCCATCTCGCGACGGTCTCTGTGGCCCGATGGATTCTCAGGTGCGCAATTGCGCACCATAGTTCGATGCTTCGCATCGCCCCGGAATGACGGCCAGAGCGAATGCGCTCTACCCGCTCACACCGCGGTTCTTCAGCACGAAGCAGGCACCGCCCGCCTTGCGGATGCGGTTGCACAGATCATCGGCCTCGGCTCGGGTATCCGCGCCGATGCGCACCTGGTAGAAGGCGCGCGTGCCGCGGCTGCGCATCACCGAGCTTAGCAGGCTCGGGTCACGCTCGCCGACCACGGCGCTCAGTTTCGTGACCGCCCTGGAATACATCGCCAGCGCCTTGTTGCGGTCGAAGCCGGCCGCGAGCTGCACCCCCCAGATCTTTGCAGCGGCAAGCTCCACATGCTGCTCGAGCTCGGCGACGAACGGATTCGGCGCGCGCTTGAGCAGCGCCATCAGATCACGGCAGCTCGTCGGCGGCGAACTCGGCGGTCCCTTGCCGGTGCTGCCCGCCTTGGCCCAGGCATCGACGCTCGTGCCGGTGATGGCGAAGACGTAGTTGCGGGTCTGCTCCGGCATCGGCCCGGTGCCGGCGAGCCATTCCTGCACACGCCGCGGACCGGCATTGTAGGCCGCCGCGGCGAGGCCGAGATTGCCGAACTGGTTGCGCAGCTCGTTCAAAAACTCGGCCGACTTCGGCAATGCCTGCACCGGATTGAATGGATTGAGCAGCCCGCGCTCGCTTGCAGTCCCCGGCATGAACTGCGCGATCCCTTGTGCGTGCTCGCCGTTGCGCGTCATCGGGCCGACCGCATCGGCCTGGAAGCGGCTCTCCTGCCAGATCACCCGGGCGAAGAATTCGAGCGGGAGATTGGCATCGCGCGCAGCCGCCTCCACGATCAGGCAGATCGACTCCCGCGTGTCGCTCTCACGCGCATCCGCGGGTTTCTCCCCAGGCTTCTGGGCGTCCTCGGCATTGGAAGGCACGACAGGGGCCGGCGTCTCGTCTGCGAGCACCGGCGACAGCACGAAGGCGTGGCACAAGACGGCGATGACCCGAGCTATTCGCATGGCACTGACGCTATCGGACAAATCGGACCTTGACTTGGAACCCCAGCCAACTAGCACAAGCGGCAGTATCAACGCAGGTTTCGCCCGAATGGTGACAATCTTTTTTGATCTCGACGGCACGCTGACCAATCCCAAGCCGGGGATCACGCGATCCATCCAATACGCGCTGGAGCGGCTCAACCAGCCTGTCCCGAGCGAGGACGAGCTGACCTGGTGCATCGGGCCGCCGCTGCATGCCAGCTTGAAAAAGCTCACCGGAACCGACGAACTCGCCGACCGCGCGCTGCTGCTCTATCGGGAGCGCTTCAGCGATATCGGCCTGTTCGAGAACGAAGCCTATGCCGGCATCATGGACACCCTCACGAGGCTTACTGCGACAACACCGCGCATGTTCGTCGCGACCAGCAAGCCTGCGGTCTACGCCACCCGCATCGTCGATCATTTCGGCCTGAAGCCGTATTTCGAGCGCGTGTTCGGCTCCGAGCTCGACGGCACCCGCGTCGACAAGCGCGACCTGCTCCGCTATGCGCTCGACGAGGCCAGAGTCGACGCGAACAACGCGATCATGATCGGCGACCGCAGCCATGACGTGGTCGGAGCCAGGACCAACGGGATGACCGCAATCGGCGTGCTCTATGGCTATGGCAGCGAGACCGAGTTGCGGGACGCCGGCGCGCATCATATCTGCGCCGCACATCCCGAACTGCTAGGACATTGTGTGGCTTGACGTAAGCCCGTTCCGCGCAGCGACGCTCAGCTTGCCGCCGCCGCGATCTCCGTGGGCTCGACGGTGTCGACCGGCAGCGCGAACTGCTCGACGCGCTGGTACCGCTTCTTGTTGAGCAGCAGCCGCGTGACGTCGGGCCGCGAATAGTGGCCGGCGGGGTCAGCGGCGTTCTTGGCAACGCCGATGGCGCCAAGATCGATCTCGGCGATCAGCAGCCCTTCCTGGTCCGGCGCCAGCTTCTCGCCGATCTGGCCGCCGTCGGGGCCGTAGATTGCGGCAAACCCGCCGCCAGCATGCAGCAGCGCATGCTTGTCCGGCCGGTCGCAGAGCTCGTCGATCATGGCCTGCGACACCGTCGCGCAAGGCGCCAGCACGAAGCAGGAGCCCTCCACCGCATAGACACGCGAGGCGGCGTTGTTGACCTCGGCACCCAGCGCCGGCGCGAAGGGATCGTAGAGCGAGAAGCTCGGCCAGGCCGCGACGTGGACCTGCTCGTTCTGGGCATACATCGCGTATTTCGACAGCGGCTGGAGATGCTCCCAGCAGCACAGTGCGCCGAGACGGCCGATGTCGGGCCGCGCATGCACGGCAAGGTCGCTGCCGTCGCCCTCGCCATAGACCGTGCGTTCGGCATGGGTCGGCCGCAGCTTGCGGCGCTTTGCGATGGTCTCGCCATCAGGGCCGATCAGCCATTGCGCCAGATATAGGCTGCCACCATCCCGCTCGGACAGGCCTATCACGGCGGTGAGCTTTGCCTTGCGCACGGCCTCGCGCAGCCGCTCGGCCTGCGGGCTGTCGTAGGACAGCGAATTGTCGAAATAGCGCTGCACGAAGCCGCGTCCGATCGCCCAGGCCGGCGAGTCCATCCAGATATGCCAAGGGTAACCGGGGATGAAGGCCTCGGGAAAGGCGATCAGCTTGGCGCCCTTTTCCGCGGCCTCCTTGATCAGAGCGATCGACTTGTCGATCGAGGCCTCGAGGTCAAGCCAGGCCGGCGCCGCCTGCACCACCGCGACCTTGTATTTCGGATGCTCGATGCCCATTCCCGCCTCCATTGCCGGTTGATCGGAAACCACGTCCGATGCAGTCTATTTGGCCAAGCCGGGCGGCCGGGCGCTCGACCACGGCGGAACAAAAACTCGACTGGGAAGGGACCGTCGGTCGGTACGGCATTTGCCTGCGGCAGGCTGGATCCCCGGCGATTTTGCGGGATGTGAAAGGGAGGCTGTCCAGATGACAATCCAGTTCACGACAGACGGCAGCCCCGGCTATCGGCGGCTCGCCCTCTGGCAGGACATCGTCTGCGACGTCTTCGTCGGCCTCGACTGCAAGTCCGACCTCGGCAGCGCCTTTCGCGGCTCGGTCACGCAGGCTTCGCTCGGCAAGGCGGCATGCTCCGAGGTCTGCTCGGACCGCCAGCACGTGTTCCGCACGCCCTCTCGCATCGCGCGCTCGGGCCAGGATTTTGTTCTCATTGCCCTCGGCAATCGCGGCAGCGGCGGCGTTGTGCAGGACGGCCGGGAGACCGTGATCCATCCCGGCGAGTTCGCGCTCTATGACACCACGCGTCCGTATGAGCTGAAGTTCAACGACGCCTTCACGCAGACCATCTTCAAGGTGCCGCGCGAGATGCTGCGGCGCCGGCTCGGCGGCACCGAGACGCTGACGGCGACGTCGTTCGGGGCCGACGCGCCGCTCGAGCGGCTCGCCTATGATTTCATCTTCCGGCTTTGCCAGAGCGCGGACGGGCTGGCCCCGGACACTGCCGCCGCGCTGTCGGAGCAGGCGGTCGATCTGCTCGCCATGGCTTTGAGCGAGCGGCTCGGCAGGACATCGCTGCCGTCCTCGACCCACCGCTCGGCCCTGCTCTACCGGTTGAAGGCGCACATCCGCGCGCATCTCTCCGATCCCAACCTCACACTCGCGGAGACCGCCGGCGCGCTCGGCATCTCGCCGCGCTACGTCAACGATCTTCTCGCCGACGAGGACACCTCCTTCCAGCGCCATGTTCTTGCCGAACGCCTCGCCCGATGCCGGCGCGACCTCGCTTCGCCCGTGCTCGCCCATCGCCACATCAGCGAGGTCGCGTTCGGCTGGGGCTTCAACGACCTCTCGCATTTCGGCCGCGTCTTCCGCGAGCATTTCGGAATGTCGCCGCGCGACTTCCGGCAGAGCCAGTTGCGGCATTGAGATCCCTTTCAGTCAGCGATCCCCTGCACGACCAGGTCATCCCGAAGCAAGGCCGGTATGTGAGCGCGTGATAGGACGCGGGCCCTGCTTGCACTATCCTTTGCCACTGAGCCGCAATGATCAATCAGCGGCCAGCCGAGGAGCACATCGATGGAATACCGACGCTTGGGCAGTTCAGGCCTCATGGTGCCCGCCCTCAGTCTTGGCACCGGCACCTTCGGCGGCGTCGGCCGCCTTGCGGCTTGGGGCGCGACCGACGCGACCGAAGCGCGGCGCCTTCTGGACATCTGCCTCGAGGCCGGCGTGTCGATGTTCGACACTGCGAATATCTATTCTCTCGGCGAGTCCGAGCGGGTGCTCGGCGAAGCGATCAAGGGCCGCCGCGACAAGGTTCTGATCTCGACCAAGGCGACGTTCCGCTTCGGCGAGGGCCCCAACGATATCGGCTCGTCGCGGCAGCATCTGCTCGCGGCCGTCGACGGTTCGTTGAGCCGGCTCGGCACTGACTACATCGACCTGTTCCAGCTGCACGGCTTCGACGCCTTCACCCCGCCTGAAGAGGTGCTCGCAACACTCGACGTGCTCGTGCGCGCCGGCAAGATCCGCTACGTCGGCGTCTCGAATTTCTCGGGCTGGCACCTGATGAAATCGCTCGCCGTCGCCGACAAGCACGGCTTTCCGCGCTACGTCGCCAACCAGACCTACTATTCGCTGATCGGGCGCGACTACGAATGGGAGTTGATGCCGCTCGGGCTCGACCAGGGGTTAGGTGCCGTGGTCTGGTCGCCGCTCGGATGGGGACGCCTCACCGGAAAAATCCGCCGTGGCCAGCCGAAGCCGGAAGTCAGCCGACTGCCCAAGACGGCCGAGTTCGGACCGCCCGTGCCGGACGAGCATGTCTACCGTGTCGTCGAGGCCATCGACGAGATCGCGAAGGAGACGGGCAAGAGCGTCTCGCAGATCGCGCTCAACTGGCTGCTCCAGCGTCCGACCGTTTCGACGCTGATCATCGGCGCGCGCAACGAGACCCAGCTGCGCGAAAATCTCGGTGCGGTCGGCTGGTCCTTGACCAAGGACCAGGTCGCAAAGCTCGATGCCGCGAGCACGGTGACCCTGCCCTATCCCTATTGGCACCAGCGCGTGACCTTCACCGAGCGGAATCCGCCGGCGGTGTAGGACATTTGAGCTGCATCAAGCCCGCCTGCGTCGGCCGTGACACGCTGCGGCACTCGCGAGGCTGTCGCGCCGATTTGCCATGAAGGCCGTGCGCCGGGAATGATGGACATGAGCGATGAATAGGATCGCGCCAGCGCTGCTCGCCGTTGGCGTTCTGTGGAGCACGGCAAGTCAAGCCCTGGATCTCGAACAGCGGCGCGCCTAAGCACTGCTGCAACGGATGTGCGCGCAGTGCCACGCGGTCGGCAGGACGGGCAAGAGCCGGAACGAGCTGGCACCGCCCTTCCGGAACCTCGGCGAGAACAAGCTCTACGACCCCGACTTCATGCAGCGCCTCCAGGACGGCTACGGCAGCATCCACCGCTCGATGCCACGGCTCGATTCGGCCGAGACGACGCTGAGGCCGTGGTAAGCTACCTCAAGGCGATTCAGGCGCCACGGAAGCCGAAACAGGACTGAAACCGCCAAGGCTTTGGCTGGAACCATCCCGGGTCGGATCAGGTTGCGGACCAGCAACCGCATCTCGAGCAAGCACGCTTCACGATGTCATCGACCACCATCGAGCATGCCGACGGCCTGCCGCAGCCACAGCGCAACCAGGCGGTGCTGACAATTGCGCTCGGCATCATCATGGCGGTGGTCGACAGCGCCATCGCCAACGTCGCGCTGCCGACGATCGCGGCCGACCTCGATGCAAGCCCGGCCTTCTCGATCTGGATCGTCAACGGCTACCAGCTCGCGATCACGATCTCACTGCTGCCGCTGGCTTCGCTCGGCGAGATCGTCGGCTATCGCCGCGTCTATCTGGTCGGACTGGTGCTGTTCACGCTGGCCTCCGCATTGTGCGCGCTGGCGCACACGCTGCCGCTGCTGACGGCCGCGCGCATCCTGCAGGGCTTTGGCGCGGCCGGCATCATGAGCGTCAACGCGGCGCTGGTGCGCTTCACCTATCCGCGCAGCCAGCTCGGCCGCGGCATCGGGCTCAACGCGCTCGTGGTCGCCTTCTCGGCCGCGGCCGGACCGACGCTCGCGGCCGGCATCCTGGCCGTCGGAAGCTGGCCCTGGCTGTTCGCCATCAACGTGCCCCTCGGGGCGGTGACATTGCTGATCGGCCTGCGCAGCCTGCCGCACACCAGGCCTGCGAGCCGTTCCTTCGACTGGCAGAGCGCGGGCCTGTCCGCGATCACGTTCGGTGTCGGCATCGCGGCTGTCGACAGCGTCGGTCATGGCGAGGCCGCCATCACCTGCCTCGTGCAATTCGCCATCGCCATCGTCGCCGGCGTGCTGCTGATCTATCGCGAAACCCACATGAGCTCGCCACTCTTGCCGGTCGATCTGTTGCGCATTCCGGTGTTCGCGCTGTCGATAGCGACCTCGATCGCATCGTTCTGCGGGCAGATGCTGGCCTTCGTCGCGATCCCCTTCTATCTCCAGAGCCGCTTCGGCTATTCGGCCGTGCATATGGGGCTCTTGATCACGCCCTGGCCGATCGCGGTGGCATTCGCAGCGCCCCTTGCCGGCCGCCTCGTCGAGCACTATCCGGCGGGCCTGCTCGGCGGCATCGGCCTCACGCTGTTCGCCTGCGGCCTTGCCGCGCTGGCTTTCCTGCCTGCGACGCCGACCCCGTTCGACGTGATCTGGCGCATGGCGCTGGCCGGTGCCGGCTTCGGCCTGTTCCAGACCCCTAACAACCGCACCATGATCGCGGCCGCTCCGCGCGAGCGCGCCGGCGGCGCAAGCGGGATGCTGGGCACGGCGCGCCTGCTCGGCCAGACCACGGGGGCAGCGCTGGTGGCGCTGCTGCTCGGACGATATCCGGTTGAGGGCACCAGGCTGGCGCTCCTCGTCGGCGTCGGATTTGCGCTCTGCGGCGCGGCGCTGAGCATGCTGCGGCTGTCTCCCGCGGGCGCGCGCGGCGCCGAGCACGTCCGTGTCCAGGACGATCAGCGCCTGCGGGGAGACTAAAAGGAGCCAGGCCCAGGTTCCCGCGGCCCTCGACGCCGACATCGGCGCCAACAAAAAGGCCGGCTTTGCAGCCGGCCTTTTCGATTTCATCGCGCGCAGATCAAGCCTTGACCAGCGGGCCCTTGGAGGTCGGCCCCTTCGAGCCGCCGGGACCGCCGGGCTTGGACTTGCCCGGCGGGCGCTTGCGAGCACCCGGCAGCTTCTCCTGCTTCGGCGTGACCGGGCCTTCGACGAATTCGAAGCCGATCTTCTCCTTGGTCTCGTCGGCCTCGTCCTTGATGAGAACGACACGGACGTGACCGCCGCCCTTCAGCTTGCCGAACAGCACCTCGTCGGCCAGCGGCTTCTTGATGTGCTCCTGGATCACGCGGGCCATCGGGCGCGCGCCCATCTGCTCGTCGTAGCCGTGCTGGACCAGCCAGGTCTTGGCGGGTTCGGACAGCTCGATGGTCACGTCGCGGTCGCCGAGTTGCGCTTCGAGCTGAAGCACGAACTTCTCGACCACGGTGCCGATCACCTCGACGCTGAGATGGCCGAACGAGACGATGGCATCGAGACGGTTGCGGAATTCCGGCGCGAACTGCCGGTTGATCGCCTCGTGGTCGTCGCCTTCCCGCTTCGAGCGCGTGAAGCCGAACGCCTGCTTGGCGAGATCGGACGCACCCGCGTTCGTGGTCATGATCAGGATCACGTTGCGGAAGTTGACCTGCTTGCCATTGTGATCGGTGAGCCGGCCGTGATCCATGATCTGGAGCAGCACGTTGTAGAGATCGGGATGCGCCTTCTCGATCTCGTCGAGCAGCACCACGCAATGCGGATGTTGGTCGACGCCGTCGGTCAAGAGGCCGCCCTGGTCGAAGCCGACATAGCCGGGAGGCGCGCCGATCAGGCGCGACACGGTGTGCCGCTCCATGTATTCGGACATGTCGAAGCGCAAGAGCTCGACGCCGAGCGACGCCGCGAGCTGTTTTGCCACTTCCGTCTTGCCGACGCCGGTGGGCCCGGAGAACAGGTAGCAGCCGATCGGCTTCTCCGGTTCGCGCAGACCCGCGCGTGCGAGCTTGATCGAGGCGGCAAGCGATTCGATCGCCTTGTCCTGGCCGAACACGGTACGCTTGAGCGTCGTCTCAAGATGCTTGAGCACCTCGGCGTCGTCCTTCGACACGCTCTTCGGCGGGATCCGCGCCATCGAGGCGATCGTGGTCTCGATCTCCTTGATGCCGATGGTCTTCTTGCGCTTGTTCTCGGCCACCAGCATCTGTGCCGCACCGGACTCGTCGATCACGTCGATCGCCTTGTCGGGCAGCTTGCGGTCGTGGATGTAGCGCGAGGAGAGCTGAACGGCAGCTTCGATCGCCTCATTGGTGTACTTCAGCCGGTGGTAGTCCTCGAAATATGGCTTGAGGCCCTTGAGGATCGCGATGGCGTCCTCGACCGTCGGCTCGTTGATGTCGATCTTCTGGAAGCGCCGCACCAGCGCGCGGTCCTTCTCGAAGTGCTGGCGATATTCCTTGTAGGTGGTCGAGCCCATGCAGCGGATGGTGCCCGACGCCAGCGCCGGCTTGAGCAGGTTCGAAGCATCCATCGCCCCGCCCGACGTCGCGCCCGCACCGATCACGGTGTGAATCTCGTCGATGAACAGGATGGCGTTGGGATGCGCCTCGAGCTCCTTCAGCACCTGCTTGAGGCGCTCCTCGAAGTCGCCGCGATAGCGCGTGCCGGCAAGCAGCGTGCCCATGTCCAGCGAGAACACGGTCGCGGCCGCCAACACCTCAGGCACCTCGCTGTCGACGATGCGCTTGGCGAGGCCCTCCGCGATCGCGGTCTTGCCGACGCCGGCTTCGCCCACGAACAGCGGGTTGTTCTTCTGCCGCCGGCACAGCACCTGGATCGCACGGTTGATCTCGGAATTGCGTCCGATCACCGGATCAATCTTGCCGTCCCGTGCCTTCTTGTTGAGGTTGACGCAATAGGTCTCGAGCGCCTCGCCCTTCTTCTTGGCGTCCTCGTTGCCCTTGGTCTCGGTCTCCTCGTCGACGCCGCGCACGGGCCGCGCCTCGGAGACGCCCGGCCGCTTGGCGATGCCGTGGCTGATATAGTTGACCGCGTCATAGCGCGTCATGTCCTGCTCCTGCAGGAAATACGCGGCATGACTCTCGCGCTCGGCGAAGATCGCGATCAGCACGTTGGCGCCGGTCACCTCTTCGCGACCGGACGACTGCACATGGATCACCGCGCGCTGGATCACGCGCTGGAAACCGGCGGTCGGCTTGGCGTCGTCGGCGCCATCCGTTACCAGGTTCTCGAATTCGGTCTCAAGGTAGTTGACGAGACTCGTGCGGAGCTTGTCGAGATCGACGCTACAGGCGCGCATGACCGCGGCTGCATCGGAGTCGTCGATCAGTGAGAGCAAAAGATGCTCGAGCGTCGCGTATTGGTGATGACGCTCGTTTGCGATCGCCAGCGCACGATGCAGGGATTGTTCAAGGCTTTGGGAAAAAGTCGGCATTCGCGTCCTCTATGGCCCCCACCATCATGATCGTCCTCGCCCGGTCAGGCAACAACAACCTTTGTCACATATAGTTATACAAGACCGCGGCGAAAGACCGGTTCCGCGACTCGACGGCGACACACCTGCGGTAATTTCAATGCAAAACCCGTTCCGATTTGGGCGGGATCGGCGCCGGCGCGGAATTCCGTAGTTTTGCCGGCCAGCAACGGGACTCGCCCGCAGCCGTGACCGCAACAATCACGCCGCGACTTGCACAAGAGCCGGCTTCAAACGCGCCGCAAGGCGTCTTACTTCTTTTCCATCACGCATTGCAGGGGATGCTGATGCTTGCGGGCAAAGTCCATCACCTGCGTCACCTTGGTCTCGGCGATCTCATAGGTAAACACGCCGCACTCGCCGATGCCGTGATGATGGACGTGCAGCATGATCTTGGTCGCCGCTTCGACGTCCTTGTTGAAGAACTTCTCCAGCACGTGGACGACGAACTCCATCGGCGTGTAGTCGTCGTTCAGGATCAGCACGCGATACAGGTTCGGCCGCTTGGTCTTCGGCTTGACCTTGGTGATGACCGACGTGTTCGGACCCGAGGGGGTGCCCGAACGGTTCTCGTCATTGCTCATGCGAGGAGCGTCGGCGGCGGCTGGCGCGGACAGGTCGATACTGGAAGTCAATTGCGGCATGGCACAGGCGTTCAAATTCCCCACGGAAGCGCATGGCGGTCACCGCGCGACTCCGCCCTTCGGAGCCTGGCGCAGGCGCGCCGCCTTGTTGGATCGCCGCTCCCGACACATCCGGCTCGAGCCGGACCGTTCGCCAGCAATATGGGCCTGCCCTCGGCTTGCCGCAAGCTTGCGGAGATCGGGCCGATGCGGCCGTGGCAGTCCCGATTCCCGGTCCGGGCGATCCTCGTCAGGTTAATCAATCCAGACCGATTTGACAAAAATTTCCGCCCGGCATGTTTAGAACATGTTGACCAGGAACCGGGTTGTTAACCCGCCTCCGGCTCCGGTTTCCTACGGTTCAATATTCTACCATTCAATGGCGTGGCGCGAAATCGGGCAACCACCAGATCCGGGATCGTCGTGTCCCGTCATCAACGCGCAGGCCAGGGGCGCGAACTGCATCTACAGGGACACGATCATCCTGATCCTCCGACGGTCTCGAACGCAAAACCGAAGGTACGGCAACGCTTCGCAGATCGACGCCCGACAGAACATCCGCCGCGACAGCGCCAACGCAGGTGAACACCGGCAGCGATCGGACTTCGAGCGAGCTGCTGCGCGCAGCGCGCTGACGGATCATCGCACACAGCAAAAAGCCCGGCTGGTGCAGCCGGGCTTTTCGATTCCAGGATGTCCTGAAACCTTACTGAGCGGCCGGGGTGAACTTCGACACGATGGTCTCGACCGGCTTGAACGCCTGCTTGGCGAGGTCGCTGTAGAGGCCGGCGATCTTCTGCGATTCCGCAACGAAGGTCTCGTAGGAGGAACGGGCAAAATCGGTCTGCGCTTCCATGGCCTTGTCCAGCGACTTCACGCCGGAAAGCTTCTCGACGAAGGACTTGGTGTCTTCGAACGACTTCTTCGTATAGTCGCCATAGGCGCTGGCGATCGCCTGGAGGCCGTGCTGCACCGAGGTCGCGGAGGCAACGCACTGCTCGAACTGCTCTTTCCCGTAGTTCTGAAAGTCTTCAACCTTGAACATGTCGGAATCCTTTTCCCTGGCTCGCGTCGGGAAGCCCCGGCTCCCTGACTGTGCCCATAATTAGTGCAACGCACAATAAAGTCAAGAATCTTGTGCGACGCACAAAAGCTAGATGTAAATCGCAGAGATTCCCGGGGTTTCCCGCAAGGGTTCCTTAAGCTTTTGGAAACCGCGGCGCCCTACCCTGATTCCCTGGACGTGTTCACTTCCGCAGGCGGCCAAAGCCGTTTGAGAACATCACCTTAGCCAGAACAGCGGCTCGGGTCCAACGTCCCCCGTGGCGAACACCAGCGGAGGGACAGCCTGAGCAGGTAATGATCCCGGGACCATTGGGCACAATTTCGCCTCACGGGCCGGTGATCAAGTCAGAAACGGGGACGGGGTTCCATGCTTCGTAACAACTTGTCTTCCTCGCGCTTGGCGCGGGTTGGCGTTTTGGGGCTTCTTACGGTCACCATCGCGGTCATCATCACCACCGATGCAGCGGAGGCGCGGCGCCATCGCCGCCAGCATGTGCATCACCGCGTCCAGCGCGATGTGTCCGAGAGCTCGAGCCCGAAATTCGCGTCCATCATCGTCGACGGCAATTCCGGCGCGGTGCTCCAGGCAACAAGCCCTGACGGGATCCGCCATCCGGCGTCGCTGACCAAGATCATGACGCTCTATCTGCTGTTCGAGCGCCTCGAATCCGGCAAGATGAAGCTCGACACCGAGATGCCGGTGTCGCAGCACGCCGCCAATCAGGATCCGACCAAGCTGAATCTGCGTGCCGGCCAGACCATTCGCGTCGAGGACGCGATCAAGGGCCTCGTCACCCGCTCAGCCAACGACGCTGCGGTGGTGATCGCGGAAGCGATCGCCGGAGACGAAGACGACTTCGCCCAGATGATGACGCGCAAGGCGCGCTCGCTCGGCATGTCCAGGACGGTCTACCGCAATGCCAACGGCCTTCCCAATGACGAGCAGGTCACCACCGCGCGCGACCAGGCGACGCTCGGTCGCGCCATCCAGGAGCGCTTCCCGCGTTACTATCGCTACTTCGCGACCTCGACCTTCAATTGGCGGGGACAGTCGATCCGCAACCACAACCACCTGCTCGGCAGCGTCGAGGGTGTGGACGGCATCAAGACCGGCTACACCCGCGCCTCCGGATTCAACCTCGTCACCTCGATCCGCCGCGGCAACCGCCACCTGATCGGCGTGGTGCTGGGCGGCCGCAGCGGCGGCTCGCGCGACGCCATCATGCGCAGCCTGCTCGCGGAGAACCTCGACAAGGGCGCGACCGTCCACACCGTCGCCGCGGTCACGGAGCGCAACGGCGCCGAGGCCAATACCAACGTCGCCGATGCGTCGGATGCTTCCCGTTCCGCCCTGCAGGTCCAGGCCGGCGCGGCCCCTGCTCCCGAGGCGGCCCCGTCGCGCCTTGCCGCGCGTCTGTCGACGCTGGCCGCCGCGACTGCCGCGATGCCGCCGGCTCAGCACCGGTCTGATGCCAACAAGCCCGAAGTTCGGCCGACGGAATCCAAGGTCGAGCCTGCACCGCTCACCAATGGCGTGATCTCGAGCCAGCCGCTCTCCATCGTCCCCGGATCGTCCGAGCCGATGAAGCCGGTTCGGGTCAAGACGGTTCAGGTCAAGGCCGGCGCCGTGAAGGTCGCTTCCGCCGCCCCGGCCCAGGTTGGCGTCCAGGTCGCCCCGCCGGTCACCAGCACCATCCCGCCCCGTTCCGACGTCGCGGAAACCTCCGGCGCCGTCGTCGCCCGGGCGGACCTCATCAACAAGCCCGAGGCGGTCAGCCAGCCGGAAGCACCGAAGGCCGAGATTGCCCGCACCGAACTGCCGCGGCAGCCGGCGGGCTTCGGTACCGGCAACGGCATCCTCGGGGTCCTGCCGGCGGCAACCGCCGCTGCGCCCGCCCCCGCCGGTCCCAAGCTCGCGTCCGCCGACCCGGCGCCGCAGCCGATCCAGATGAGCACCACCACCGCCACCAAGCCGGCCGTCGCTCACAGCGGCTGGATCGTCCAGGTCGGCGCGCTCGAAAGCGAGAACGAAGCCCAGCAGCGTATCGACGCTGCCCGCAGCTCCGCCCGCGGCCTGCTCAGCAAGGCCGATCCGTTTACCGAGCCGGTTGTCGCCAAGGACAATCGCAAGCTCTACCGCGCCCGCTTCGCCGGGCTCGAGCGCGACCAGGCCGAAGCCGTCTGCCGCACCTTGAAGCGCGCCGAGATCTCCTGCATCACCGTGCGCAACTGATCTCCCTTCTCCATTCCGAGCCAAATGCCCGCGCCCTTGCGCGGGCATTTCGTTTTGGGGATGCGGTGATGCCGAGGCTATTCCTGACAAGGCCGTTCCACGACAACCTCTCGTCAAGGATTTACGGTTAAAACTTTACTCAAGGGATCACCACGCCGACAATGGCGGGCATCGAGGCGACGGCAAACGGAGCGAACGGAGCTCACGCGGTACGGGCGTTTGTAGCGTAGTGCCGGAGTTAGCCGTTATGCGTGCGAAGCAGAGTATCCTTGGCCTCGTTTACCCGGGCAGCGAGATACGTCGAGCCCCCCTGGTCGGGATGGAGTTTCTTCATCAGGGCTTTGTGGGCCCGGCTGATGTCGTCGCGTCCCGCTCCCGGCTGCAAGCCAAGGATCTGATACGCTTCCTCCGCCGTCATTTTGCCGCTCGCCGCCGTGCGGCGCTGCCGCCCTGCCGCATCGCCCTGCGCGTTCTGACGCCAAGCGGGAAACCGGCGGTCCAGATAGCTTTCAAGTAAGGCCACGCTCTCGGCGTCGAACGTCGGAACCATTGCCAGCAGGCTGGCGAGATCGAAGTCGCCGAGATTGCGCCCGGCGTGAGGTCCGGCGACGATCTGGCCTGTAAGCTGCCCGGAATCGTGGTCGAGCCGCATGTCGAGGAATTGCGAGCGCACGCGCGAAACCTGCCCTTGCGCCGGCGCCGCACCGCCACCGAATAGCCCGCCGATATTGCCGAAGCCGGCATTCGCCAGTGGCGTCCAGCCAAGCAGCCCCGCGCCGAAGATTCCGAGCGGGATCGCAACCGCCAGCTCGCCCCGCAAACCCGTGAAGGCCGCGACCGCGAGCGCGAGCACGCCGCCCCCAAACCTGATGGTTCGCGCCAGCACCGCCGGATTGGCCGCGCGGAACATCTGAAGCAGCAGATAAAGCGTGATAACGGCGACAGCGCCGGCGATCAGGGTCATGACCGGAATATAGTCGCCCTCGCCGCAAAATGCATCGCATCCACCGCCGCCGCGAGCCGCGCCTGCCCGATCGCTACTTCATCTGGCCGATCAGAATCGCCGCGCCGCTCGCGGTCTTCGCCAGTTTCAGCAACGCTTCGCGTCCGCCGGCTGCATAGGCCGCAGCTGCCCGCAACAGCTCGCGCAGCTGCGCCGCCGCGCCGGGATCGAACCGGCACCAGGCGCCACCGGTCAGGCGCGCGATCTGGCGGAAGGCCTGCTCGGCGACGGCGTCACGGCCCTCCTGAAACACGAACACGGGCACCTTGAGCATGCCGAGCTCGCCGGCCTTGGTGCAGAGCTCGTCGACGTTTTCCTCCATGGCATCCCCGACGAAGACCACGGCCCGCACGCCGGACGCCACCGCTTCGCGCCGGGCCTCGCTCAGCACCTTGCCGATCTGGGTATCGCCGCCGCGGCAATCGATCTTGCTCATCAGCGCCGCCAGCTTGGCGCTGTCGGAGATCCAGCCCGTGGTACGGCACTCGTTGAAGCCGCGATAGTAGACCAGCCGGATGTCGAGACTGCCGAGCGCTGCGGCCTCGCGAAACATGTCGGCCTGGAGCGCGCAGGCCAGGTCCCAGGTCGGCTGCCGGCTCATCGTCGCATCCAGCGCGAAGATCAGCCGCCCCTTGGAGCCCGGTGAATGTGGTGAAAGCGCCCGCGCCTTGGCGACGAAGGCGGCGATGTCTTCCGAGGTTGAGGTCGCCGCTTGCGGCAGCGCGCCGTCTGCTTGCGCCGAAGCGGCATCGCGACCGCGCGGTTTGATGGGTTCGCCCGACATCGCTGCTTGCACCTTGCGTCAGCGACTAATGTGGTCAGCGCATGCGGTCCGGTCAATGTGCAAAGCCTCCGCGGGAAGGCCGGCGGAGGCTTTGACGATCGGTGCAGTCGAGCGGTGACGTCTTGTGCGTCAGCTCTTGTAGGTCAACCTTTGGCGGGTGCCATCAGAGCGACCGGACCAGGCTCGAGGATCTTGGGCGGGGACGATTGCGTGTCGACCGGCGCCGCTTCGCTGTCGGTCGTGCTCAGAAACTTGTCGAGCATGCTCTGGATCGAGTTCTTCGCCACATCCGGACCGGTGTCACGCATGTCGTTGTGCTGGAATTCGGTCTTCACGACCTGGATGCCCGCCTTCTCGCATTCCTCGTCGGTCGGAAGCACGCCCGCATCGGTCTTGAACTGCGGATCCTGGGAGCGGAACGACAGGATCTTGAACTTGCCGGCGGTGACGAAGGGCACGCGCAGATTGTCGAGGGTGACGACCTTCTTGACCTCATCCGGATACTGCTTGGCGAAGTACATCGTGATGTCGCCGCCCATGGAGTGGCCGACCATCGTCACCTTGTCGTAGTCGGCATTGGGCTGAACCTTCTTCATCTCCTGCATGGCGAGATGAATGTTGGCGACGCCGCGCAGGATCTGCGGCAGGCGGCCGACATAGAGCTCGCCGGGCTTCGTCACCATCGGAGGATCCGTCGGCAGGTCATGCTGCGGGCTCAAGACCATGTAGCCGCGCGCAGCGAAGATGTTGGCGAGGAAGCCGTACTCGGTGTTCTTGACGGTGTTGCCGTGATTGATCACGGCGACCGGCAGCGTGATCATGCCGGCGTTGGCCTGCATTTCCTTGTCGCGGCGCACCGCGACGTAGACGGGCACCGGACGATTGTCGCGCGAGGCGTCGTAGAAGGTGATGGTCTCGTGCTTGATGGCCCACTTGCTCGCCGTGAAATAGGCGATGCCGCAGAGGGCACTGACCGAAACCAGAACGGCAATTCCACGCTTCATTTTCGTCCTCAGCCTCAGGCTTAGTGGCCTGAATCCCTGTTGAAAATCGTGTTCTTCCGGAGCTCTTTGGCCCCTTGTCGCCTATTCCCTAATATATGTCACAGCAGCGTGACAGGAAGGCTAAATAATGTGAAATCGCAGCCCTTCCATTGTGCGACGCACACGTTTTCTGTGCACCCCATTCTCATACCACTACGTCAGGTGCAGCTCACCATCCGACGCAACCGGCCCCTAATTGGGTTGGTTTCGCAGTCAACACGGAGTGAAAACGCGTCGAGCGCAGCCACGGTTCCCGCAGGAACCGGCTGCTTGGATCGGTGGAAAGTAGCAGCTTACCGCCGCCGCTTTAGACGCCCAGGATGTCGTGGACCTCGAGCGGCTTGTCGACCTGGTTGAACCACTCGGCCCGGTTGGCGGCGCGGCGCCGACCGCGCTCGTCGAGCGGCAGCTTGAGCTGGCGGA
Source organism: Bradyrhizobium sp. 191 (assembly GCF_023100985.1). Lineage (NCBI taxonomy): Bacteria > Pseudomonadati > Pseudomonadota > Alphaproteobacteria > Hyphomicrobiales > Nitrobacteraceae > Bradyrhizobium > Bradyrhizobium sp. 191. The sequence continues at coordinate 8,014,557 of NZ_CP064692.1, read as the reverse complement.
GCAGGCTCGTCACCTCCTCCCGCGCGGTAAGATGGCCGAGATTGGGCCGCATGCCGAGCGTGGCCTCGTCGATTTCGTCGAGGGCGGTCAGACCACGCGGAAAGAATTCGCGGTAGACGACGCGTTCGGCGAAGCCGTCGACGTAACGGAAGCCGAGCCGCAGCGACAAATCCTTCAGTCCCTCGGCGACGAGCTGCTTGTTGCGGGAGCCGAGCATCGACAGGCGGTTGCGCACGACGATCCAGTCGGTGGTTGCGCCGTCGAGCTGGCGGCGCTTGCGCCTGACGTCTCGCACCATCTCGGCATAGTGGCTCTCACCCGTCACCGCGTAGTTGGCGGGATCGACGGTACCGAGCACGTCGAAATCCAGGAAGCTGTCGTTGAGCGGGGTCACCAGGGTGTCGGCCATCGAATGGGCGAGCCGCATGAGATAGCTGTCAGTGCCGGGCGTATCGATGACGATGAAGTCGAAGCTGCTCTCGACCGCCGAGACCGCCTCCATGAACTGCTGGAACTCGGAATGCTCGTTCTCGGCGATCTGCATGGTCTCGCCGAGCTTGATGCAGCGATGCACCGGCAGTTCGAGATCGAGCTTGGTGCGGCGGGCCCAAGCGGCGCGGTTGTCGATGTAGCGGGTGAAGCTCTGCTGGCGGCAGTCGAGATCGATCGTGGCGACGCGCTGGCCGGCTTTGAGGAGCGCAACGGCGATGTGCAAGGCGGTGGTCGATTTGCCGGAGCCGCCCTTCTCGTTGCCGAGCACGACCACATGCGCCGAGCCCGATCGGCCTTGGCTAGCCTGCACAAGCATGGTGATCCTCAACGCCGCTCGCGAATATCTTCGAGTTGACCGCGTCTGCGGTCAAGTGAAATGCGTGACAGATCATGCAAATCGCAACGCGCCCTGTTTCATCGTGAATCGTTGCGCCGTCCTTCGTCTGTTGATCCGGTCTGCAATGTCGCGACGTCCTGCGCCACCTTGCGCGGGATGCTGTGCCGCATCCGGATGCATGGCGTCCACGATCGCCACTTGTTAAGGTTAGCCGGTCGGGCACGATGCCCGCACCCGCGCCGATTCCCAATCCATCGAGTCCTGATGTCAGCAAGCCCATTGATCGCCCGCACGGTCCCCGCCCTGCGACGCGCCGTCGACAATCTCCGCAAGCGAAAAGCCACGATCGCGCTGGTCCCGACCATGGGGGCCCTCCATGACGGCCATGTGTCGCTGGTCCGCCTCGCCAAGCGGCGCGCCAGCCGCGTCGTGGTGTCGATCTTCGTCAACCCGACTCAGTTTGCCCCGACCGAGGATTTTGGCGCCTATCCGCGCACCTGGAAGGCCGACATCGCCAAGCTCGCGGCCGAGGACGTCGATATCGTCTGGCACCCGGGCGTCGAGGCCATGTATCCGGAGGGCTTTGCCACCCGCATCGTGCCGGAAGGACCGGCGCTGGCTGGCCTCGAGGACCGCTTCCGCCCGCACTTCTTCGGCGGCGTCGCCACCGTCGTCGGCAAGCTGTTCACGCAGTGCCGGCCGGACTTTGCGATCTTCGGCGAAAAGGATTTTCAGCAGTTGCGGGTGGTGACGCAGATGGCGCGCGACCTCGACCTCGGCGTCAAGGTCCTCGGCTCCCGCACCGTGCGCGAGCGCGACGGGCTCGCGATGTCCTCGCGCAACGTCTACCTCTCACCGGAGGAGCGGCAGACCGCCGCCGTCCTCTACCGCGCCATGAAGGAGAGCGCCGGGCGCATCCGGGCCGGCGATTCGATCGCACCTGCGATGGCTGGCGGCGCCGAAATGATCAAGGCGGCCGGCTTTGCGCTCGACTATTACGAGGTCCGCCACGCCGAGACGCTGGCGCCGGTCACCTCGCGCAAGGACGGGCCCCTGCGGATCCTGGTCGCAGCCAAGCTCGGCACCACCCGGCTGATCGACAATATCGCGGTCTAAAGCGCGATGACGCCATCGCGCTTTAGGTTATTGTTTGAGCATGATCTTTCCGGAAAACCGCTGCACACTTTTCCGGATCATGCTCATAGCAGCCCGAGATCACGCAGCTCGCGCCGCATCGGCTCCGGCATCGCCGCGATCGAGCCGGCCGCGGACTTGCCGAGATCGGCCGGAACGGAATCGTCGGTGAGATAGCGCCAGCCCTGGAACGGGCGCATCGGCCGCGGCGAGACCGAGATCACTTTCGGCTGCATCACGATCCGGCAGCGCCCGATACCGTCCTTGTCGCGGAACGGCTCGATGCCGATGATCTTTTCCCGCGCGGCGATCTCGCCCTTGATCACCCAATAGAGCGAACCGCCGGCGAGGATTTCGGCGTCGCGCTTGGGCACCATGCGGGTGATATGGATGTGACGTTGCGGCAGACCCTTCTTCTTGGCGGTCTGCATCCGTTCGGCCACCCACTCCTTCAATTCCTTGACGGAGTCGCAGCCGACGGCGAGCTTGATCAGATGGAGTGGCATGCCCAAGCATTAGCCGGGCAGCCACGCATTGGGAATGCCGATCTACTCGTTATCCGCAGCTGCCGGAGCCGGCGCCGAGGCCGGTGGCGCGAGAGGAACCGGGGCGGCAGCCGGCGCACGCGCGGCCTTCGGCGCCGGCGGTTTCTTGGCGGCGGGTGCCGCAGCCTGCGCCGAGGTTGCGGCCGGCGTGCGCGGCGCTGCGTTGGCTGCAGGCGCGGCCTGGCGCGATGTCGGGGACGGCTCCGCACTCATGATGCTTACCGGCGGCGTCGACGCAGCGCTCGGGAACTCCGCATTGGTCGGCCTGCCCGTCGGCACCGACGGCGGCAGCCCGGCAAGCGCGGCAGTGGCCGGCATCGCCGGCGCTGTTGCGGGCGTATTCCAGGTCGGCGCGTAGCGCGCGACCAGCGTGTCGTAGAGATGGGAGCCCATGTTGGCGGCGACCTGCTGCTGGTCGGTCAGCGAGCGGAACGCGGCGCAATCGAACTGCGTGCAGCCGTCGCGCACGATCAGCACATGCGCGACAAGGCCGTAGCGATCACGCTCAAGCGACTTGCGCAGCACCTTCATCTCGAGTGTCAGGTTCCTCTCCGCCGTGGCGACGTCGCCGAGCGCGGTCAGCCGGTCGATCCTGGCGGCCGTGTAGGACACGGCGGCGGCCGCGGCGTCAGGCGCGCCGAACAGCGCCTTCTCGCAACCAGCGGCGACGGCATCGCCCGCGAGATCGTCGAGACAGGACAGCGCCGGCAGGTTCGCGGTCACTGCGCCTTGCACGCGCGCTTCGGCCGGGGCGGCCTGCCCGTCCGGTGTATAGACGCGCACGGCGGCTGCCCCGGCGATCGCGATGGATAGCAGCGTAATGACGGTCAGCACGCCGTTGGCGACCGATCTATCGGCGCGCAGCAGCGTGACCAGGAGAATCAATCCGAAGAATCCGGCGACCGCCAGCGTCATCCACGTCGGGAAGGCCGACGAGTGCCCGTCGAGCGAATTAACCCATGCCCAATTCATGCGCGGCGTCCCCTCACGCGAGCAAAGAGCGAATGGTCAAGCGAGCACCGCGGGTCGGCAACTGCCCCGGCCCACCTTGTGAAGGTGAAGCGGGCCTTTTGACGGCGCGGGACACAAATCCCTGATGGCACCAATGCGCTGGTGCGGACAGCCTTCAGGAGAGCGCGAGCTGGCTTTCCTTGGCGACGCGCTCGAAGGCTTCGGTCGAGCTCTTGATCCGGTACTGGCAGTCGTCGCCGTCGGTCGGCAGCAGACGGATGACTTCGTACGAGCCGCTGGCAGCGGGACGCGCGACGTTGCTTGCCGTGAACAGGACGCGCGATCCCACGGGAAATTTGTGCTTCAACACCCTCTCCATTACTCAAACAGCGCCTACCTCGCCCAGTGTCCCACTGCGATGGCCGGCCGGAAACCCGGGCTGCTGTATAGCACGCGACTCGCCGTTTTGGCCAGCGCCATGGCAGCATGGCAAGCACCCAAATTTTTCAGTCATTTCAGAACGATAACGGGACAAATGGCGGGCCGATGATACCAGCGGAGCTGCTCGTTCCGCCGGCATGTCGCAGGCCGGTGTCGCACCCCCGATCCACCGCCCCTCGCTCATTGCCGGCCTGAGGCCGCCGGCCGGCGGGCCGGTCGGCAGCCCCCGTCAAAGCCTGCGGTCAGGCGTCCTCGAACTTCGCGATGACGAGCGTTTCGGCAAGCCCGTCGCGCGTCCATTCCTGGAATGCCGGCAGTGCCATCATCGTCTCCATGTAGGCTTTGGTGTCCGGCGTCACCTCGATCGCGTAGGTGCGAAACCGGTGCACGACCGGGGCATACATGGCGTCCGCCGCGCCGAAGCGGCCGAACAGGAACGGTCCCTTCGCGCCATAGCGGGCGCGGCACTCGCGCCAGATCGCCTCGATGCGCGCGACGTTGTCCTTGGCGTCCGCCGACAGCGCCACGGGGCGGATCGGTCGATGCAGGTTCATGCCGCATTCGTTGCGCAAGGCCATGAAGCCGGAATGCATCTCGGCGCACACAGAGCGGGCATGCGCGCGCGCAGCGACATCGTCTGGCCACAGCTTCACTTCCGGATAGCGCTCGGCGATGTACTCGATGATGGCGAGCGAATCCCACACCGTGATGTCACCGTCGACCAGCACCGGCACCTTGCCGGCGCGGCTGAAGGACAGGATCTGCTCCTTGTCGGCGGGATTATCGGTGTAGAGCGGGATGAGCGTCTCCACGAACGGAATGTCGTTGGCGCGGAGCGCGAGCCAGGGCCGCATCGACCATGACGAGTAGTTCTTGTTGCCGATCGCGAGTTTCAGCGGAGCCATGTCATCCATCCTTCCCGAGACGCTTTGAAGCGAGCCGCTTTTAACGCCATCGCCTGCTGCCAATCAATCGTTGCTGCGCCCCGTCATGCGTGGCAATCGTTGCGGTCCTCGCCAAGAGACAGACATGAGACAGACATGAGCAGGCACTGGGTCGACATTACCGCCGTCGGCTTCTTCATCATCGAATGGCTGGTCTACGCGCTGACGCTGGAACATTCGACCTATGGCCGCGACAGCCTGTCGGCGCGCATGAACCGCTATCGCGAGGTCTGGGTGCGCCGGATGCTCCACCGCGAGACGCGCATGGTCGACATGCAGATCATGGCCTCGCTGCAGAGCGGCACCGCCTTCTTCGCTTCCACCAGCCTGTTCGCGCTCGGCGGCGCGCTGGCGCTGCTGCACGCCACCAACGACGCCATCACGATTCTGAGCAAGCTGCCGGTCGACCTCAGCACCTCGCCCGCGATGTGGGAGCTGAAATGCGTCGGCCTCGTGCTGATCTGCGTCTACGCCTTCTTCAAATTCGCCTGGGCCTATCGCCTGTTCAACTACGTCGCGATCCTGTTCGGCGGCATGCCGCCGGCCGACCGGCGCGACACGTCGGAGGCCGAAGCCCATGTCATCCGCACCTCCCGCCTGTTCGAATCCGCCGGCCGCCATTTCAACCGCGGCCAGCGCGCCTTCTTCTTCGCGCTCGGCTATCTCGGCTGGTTCGTCAGTCCCTGGGTGCTGTTCGTGACCACGGCGGCGGTGGTGGTCGTGACCTGGCGACGGCAGTTCGCGTCCAGTGCATGGGCCGCGATGGCGCCGGAGGTGGTGAATGGTGAGGAGTTGCGGAAGCGCGGTCATTGAACACGTGCTGCTCTGCGTCCGCATTTCAACTCGCAGACACGCCTTCGCGTTCTCGCGGCTGAATTCGCCCGAGCCTTGCTTCGTCGCTCACCCTCTCGAGCCAAGAGGGCACAGGGAAGACCGGGTGCCGGCCGGCACCCGCGGTCCGCTGCGCGAAATGCACACGCAGGAAGAACCGCACAGCAGCATACAGGTGTAGCCAATCACTCGGCCTTCCCTGCACGATGGTCGGACGGCTTATGCCGTGCTCTCCCGGGAGCCGAGTTCGTTCTGGCCTCCCTCGCTCCCGCGAAATTCACCGGCACCGCGCCGGTTGACGCGACTGCCGCCTCCGCAGGAGCTTGACCGTAGCAACGACGGCCAGGACCACACGGTTTTGCCGTACGCGCGGCTCGCTTGACCCCACCGGCTCCGACGACGTTGTGCACGTTGCCATCGAATACCGCCGGGACGAACCTGTCAGCGCCGCTCGTCCGCACGCCGTTCCGGGCTCACGGAGAGCAATCCGCCCTGCCCTTCACATCTCGTGCACGACGCTGCCGCGTCCACCGCAAGCCCGGCTCGCGAAAACGACGACCTCATGATCGCCCCTCAAGAATGAGCCGGGATGGGCGACAAATACGCCATTTCCGAACTTCGGTAAAGCGGAATATTTTCGATGCGGCGGCTTGACAGCCGGCGACACAGCCAGATCCCGTAGCCCGCGATGAGCGAAGCGACATCCGGGATCTTTGCGAGTGGCTTCCCGGGAGCTAGCTTCCAAAATCCTTCGGGCTGAACGGCAAATCCAACACCTTCCATTCCCCGTACAAATTGGCCGGCAGCATCTTGTAGGGCTGGCAGTTCTGGAGCGCGCTCGTTGCGGACTTGACGATAGCCACGCCCTTCACGGACGGCGGAGCTTCGAGCAGGATCGGCTCGCGTGCCAGCGTGCCGTCGGTGGCGAACACCGTGCGCAGCTTGACCTGGACGTTGTCGGTCGGCGCGACCCCCGCCGGCAGCTTGGCGCAGCTTCTCAGATGGCGGCGAAGCGCGGCGATGACCTCGGGTGGAAGCTTCGCGGCGATCGAATCCTTGGCGTCGCCGCCATCGTCCTTGGGGACATCTTTCAGCTGCTCCGTCGGCAGTTCAGGCGGAAGGCCCAGCATGACGCCGTATTTGACGGTGACATCCGGCTCCGGAGGCAGATAGGCCGGCGGCGGCATGGCCTGTGGCTGCTGCATTGCCTGAGGTGGCGGTTGCGACTGCGACTGCTGAGGCAGCTGAGGCTGCGGTTGCACATTGGCCTCGTGCTGCTTCTGCGGCTGTGAGGATGGTGGCTGGTTCTGCCTTGCCTCAGGCGATGCCTGCGGGGATGGCGATGGTGCAGCAGCCTCCTGCTTGGCCGCGGGCTTGGGCGCTGCGTCGGCCTTGTCGGTGACATCCAGCTTCGGCAGCTTCAGATCGGGGAGCGGCTCCGGCGGCTTCTCCTTTGCCTCGTCCTTGGACTTCTCCTCGACCTTCTCGTCCGCTTTGGCCTCTTCCTGCCTGACCTGCTCCGGCGTGACGATGTCCACCATCACGGTCTCGGGCGGCGCGGCGTGGAACGGATGGACTTCGCTGATCAGGATGATCAGCCCCACCAGCGTCAGATGCGCGATCGCCGACGCCGCAATGTCCGTCCGTATGATCTTCCGCAGTTCCATCGACCGATCTTGGGTTGCTGCCGCGGTCCTAGCATAACGGAAGTCCCCCTCAATCCCATTTCGGCGCGAAGCCGAAATCGGTCAGGCGTCCCCTGGGATTGGCGAGCCCGGCGACCCGGCTCATCTCGTCCTCCGACAGCTCGAAATCGAAGATGTCGATGTTTTCCGACAGACGCTCGACGCGCGAGGTGCGCGGGATCGCAGCGACATTCTGCTGCACCAGCCAGCGCAGGCAGACCTGCGCCGGCGTCTTGCCGTGGGCGCGCCCGATTTCGGCAAGCGTCTGATCGGACTTGATGCGGCCCCTCGCAATCGGGCTGTAGGCGACCAGCGCGAGGCCGTGCTGGTCGCAGGCTGCCCTCACCTTCGCCTGGTCGAGATAAGGGTGATATTCGACCTGGTTGCAGACGAGCGGCTCGGCCGACAGCGCGACCGCCTGCTCGATCAGCGCCACCGTGAAATTGGAGACGCCGATGTGGCGGGTCAGTCCCATCTGCCTGGCGTGCGACAGCGCGCCCAGCGTCTCCGCCAGCGGCACGTGGGAGTTGGGCCAGTGCAGCAGCAACAGATCGACGCAGGGAAGCCGCAACCGGGCGAGGCTCTCCTTGACCGAGCGTTCGAGATCGTTGGGCGCGAAATGGTTGGTCCAGACCTTGGTGGTGAGGAAGACGTCGTCGCGGCGCACGCCGGAGGCGCGCAAGCCGTCGCCGACCTCCCGCTCATTGTCGTAGACCTGCGCGGTGTCGATGTGACGATAGCCGAACCGCAGCGCCTGCTCGACCACGCGCGCGGCAGGCCTGCCGCTCAGCTCCCAGGTCCCGAGCCCGATCGCCGGGATTCTCGCGCCATTGGCCTCGACGAACAGCATGAGGAATCCTCTCTGTTGCGGCAGCCCGAAATATCATTATGGACCCGGCCGATGATGCTGCCAACGGACGCCGCAACGATCGGCGCGAATATTCAGGTGCAGGACTAACGAGAGGTGTGCGTCAGACCTTGGCGAGCGCCTGGAACACGGTGTCCGGCGCATGCGCGATCACCGCGAGCAGCGCGCGGGCAGGCCCCCGTGGAGCGCGCTTGCCCTGCTCCCAATTGCGGATGGTCTCGACGGGGACGCCGAGCTTGGCGGCGAACTCCATCTGGGTCAGGCAGGCGCGGCGCCGCAGATCGCGCACCGCGAGCGGGCCGGTATCGCCCGGCGCGGCATTGGCCGCAGGCTGAACCGGAAATTCCTGCCCATCCCGCAATTCGACGATCCGTCCGTCCGCCTTCAGCCGCAACCGCATGCCGATTCCCCCAAGCACAGCGATGATGCGGCAGGTCGCTTAAGGTGGGATTAAAAACGCAGCGCAGTCGGGGCACGAGGGTTAGAGTGCCCCGCCGCCTCCCCGTCATTGCGAGGAGCTCTTGCGACGAAGCAATCCAGGATCTTTCCGTGGAGGGATTCTGGAATGCTTCGCTGCGCTAGGAAGAAACTGCTGGTTGTTTAGGGTCAGGCCGCCTCCGCGATGTGCTGGAGTTGGACGGTGAAGCCGAGCTTTTTGAGGCGCGCGACCAAGCGGCTTGCCTTGACCTCGGTGGGCCGACGGTCGAAGTAGGCGGCGCCGAGGTCGTGGTGCTCGGTGCCGTTTTTGAGGATGTGGTAGATGGCGGTGAGGAGCGAGGCGGCGACAGCGCAGATGGCTTTTTGAGGTCCGCGTCTGGCCTGCAAGCGGAAGAACTGCGCTCGGTAGTAACTGTTCTTTGAGCGCTTGGCGGCCCAAGCACATTGAACGAGCATCGTCTTGAGCCACGGCGCCCCCTTGCGCAGGCGCGAGGACTTGCGCTTGCCGGCGCTCTCGTTCTGCCCGGGGCACAGGCCGGCCCAGGCAACGAGATGGCCGGCAGTCTCGAAGCGGCTCATATCGGCGCCGATCTCGGATAAAATTGCCGGCGCTGCCACCGCGCTGATCCCGGGGACCGTGGTCAACAATCCGATCAAGTGGCGAAAGGGGATCTTGCCACCGCCTGCCTCCGCTTCCATGCCCTCGATCCGCTGAGCGATTTCGACATCAAGCTTGCGGATCGTCTCATCCAGACCATCGCGTTGCTTCAGGTGAAGCGCGAGCAGAAAGCGATGGTGATCCGTCAGGCGCCCGTGCAACGCATCGTAAAGCTCCTTCGGCGACGCCTTGAGCTGCTTGCCGGCAAGCTCGGCCAGCTTGTTCGGCTGCCGGACGCCGTCGATCATCGCCTGGATGATCCGCCGGCCGCTCGCGCCCATGATGTCGGAGATCACCGAGCCGAGCTTGATGTTGGCTTCCGCCAGCGTCTTGTCGATCCGCTGCACGTGCCGCGCCTGCTCGCGCACCAGTTGCTTGCGCGTTCGCGTCAGCGCGCGCAGCTCCTGTACCTTCTCCTCGGGAATGAAGCTGCCTTTGATCAGCCCGCAGGCCAACAGATCGGCGATCCACATCGCATCGTTCATGTCGGTCTTGCGTCCCGGCACATTCTTGATATGCGCCGCATTGGCGACGATCAATTCAAAGGCGCCTTCGCCCAGGATCCGGAACACCGGCATCCAGTAGACGCCCGTCGCCTCCACCGCCACATGCGTGCACCGGCTTTCTTCCAGCCACCTTCTCAGCTCCACGAGCGGGTCCGTCGTGGCCGCAAAAGTCCGGCACTCCCGCTGCGCCTTGCCATCGACCATGATCCGCACGCAGGCCACGACCGTGTCCCTGTGTACATCCAGCCCCGCCACCCGCTCATACAAAATATCCATGCTCCTCTCCTCAACAGTTAGCGCCGGCGGCATAGGCGCCTGTCAGAAAAGAATGCTAGGAAGCGTGCTCGAGGGCCATGCAGCCCCTCCGCGCCAGTGTGGGTTATCCAGGCAACCCGGGTCCAACTCGCAACCGGGCTCTCGCGCACCAGAGAGTAATCGACCTCTTTGCCGACGGCCTCTCAAAATACCGCATTTGCCCACGCTCCGACAGTTTCATCCAGCGCGCGTCGGCTCCTCAATGCCGGTCCCAACTCGCAATGACGTGGAGAGAGCGTGCGCCGTTCGCTACTTCAGCCCGAACCACAGGGTCGCGATACCGAGGAAGGAGAAGAAGCCGACCACGTCGGTCACAGTGGTCACGAAGGTGCCAGACGCCACCGCCGGGTCGGCCCGGACGCGATCCAGCGCCATCGGGATCAGGATTCCGCCGAGCGCGCCGGCGACGAGGTTGCAGATGATGGCGAGCCCGATGACGATGCCGAGGCCCGGGATCTTGAACCAGGCGACTGCGGCGATGCCGGTGATCACGGCGAAGGCGAGGCCGTTGACGAGGCCGACCAGGGCCTCGCGCAGCACCACGCGCCAGGCGTTGGAGGAGCCGAGCTCGCGCGTCGCCAGCGCCCGCACCGCCACCGTCATGGTCTGGGTCGCCGCATTGCCGCCCTGGCTCGCCACGATCGGCGCCAGCACCGCGAGCGCCACCATCTTTTCCAGCTGGCCCTCGAACAGGCCGAGCACGGATGACGCCAGGAACGCGGTGGCGAGATTCACCAGCAGCCAGTTGAAGCGGCCGCGCGCAATCGTCAGGAAGGTGTCCGACAGCTCTTCGTCGCTGGTGACGCCGCCGAGCGCCTTGAGGTCCTCGTCCGCCTCCTCCTCGATGACGTCGACGACGTCGTCGACGGTGATGACGCCGACCAGACGGTCCTGGGTGTCGAGCACGGGCGCGGCGACGAGATTGTACTTGCCGAACATGCGCGCCACCTCTTCCTGGTCCTCCAGGACGGAGACGCGGCGGCGGTCTTCGTCGGTCAGCTCGGTCAGCGCCACCGGACGGCGCGTGCGCAAGAGTACGTCGAGCGGCACCGCGCCCAGCCAGTGCTGGTCCTTGTCGACGACGTAGATCTCGTAAAAACGGTCGGGCAGATCCGGCGTCTCGCGCATGTAGTCGATCGCCTGGCCCACGGTGAAATCCTGGGGCACTGCGATGAACTCGGTCTGCATCCGGCGGCCGGCGGAGTTCTCCGGATAGAGCAGGCTGCGCTCGAGCGCGACGCGCTCCTTGAGCGGCAACTTTTCGAGGATCTGCTCCTGCTCGGCCTCGTCGAGGGTTTCCAGGAGCTCGACCGCATCGTCGGATTCGAGCTCGCGGACGCCCTCGGCGACCGTCTCCGGCGGCAGCTCCTCGAGGATCTCCTCGCGGACGGCCTCGTCGACCTCGTTCAGGGCCGAGAAGTCGAAATCGCGCCCCGTCAGCTCGACCAGGCGGACGCGGTCGTCGGGCTCCAGGGCACCGATCAGATCGCCGAGATCGGCCTCGTGCAGTTCGGCGACGCAGGCACGCAGCGCAGCGCTGTCGCCAGCCTCGATCGCCCGGGCAATTTCTTCGACGAATTCGTGCCGAATTTCGCCGTTCTCATTGCGCATCGGCACGTGGTCGAGTACCGAATCCGAGGCGGATGGGGCAACGTCCATATGTTCATCCATGGCGCGCCTCGCCGGTTGACAGGTTGGAACCAGTGGTCTGAGCTGATGGCTCAGGCAATACCCACAAGGCAACTCTGGGCGCAATGACAAAGATGCTTGGATTGAAATGGACATCGATGACGGCGGGCGCGATCGTTGCGGCCCTCACCGGCATTGCCTCGACCCATGCCGCCGAGTGCCCGCGCAAGGATGCGCTCGGCACTTCGCGCATCCTGACCGTCGACGCCAAGACGTATCCGCGCGTCGGCTTGAAGAGCTTTCCCCAGACGCTGCCGCTGGCGGATCACGAGGTCGTGCTGACCTTCGACGACGGGCCGTACCCGCCGACGACGTCGAAGGTGCTGGCGGCGCTGGCGAACGAGTGCGTGCGCGCGACCTTCTTCCTGATCGGCCAGCACGCCGCAGAGTTTCCCGACATGGTCAAGCGCATCGCCCGCGAAGGCCACACCGTCGGCCACCACACCTGGTCGCATCCGTTCATGGCGCATATCCCGTTCGACAAGGCGATGGCCGACCTCGACCGCGGCATCGCTGCCGTCGAGATGGCGCTGCACGGCACCTCGACGACGACGCCCTCGACGCCGTTTTTCCGTTTTCCCTATTTCGAGTCGACGCAGGCAGAGCTCGACCTGCTCCAGTCGCGCGGCATCGTCGTGTTCGGGGCCGATCTCTGGGCGAGCGACTGGGAGGAGATCACGCCGGAGCAGGAATTGAAACTCGTCACCGACCGCCTGGCGGCGAGCGGCAAGGGCATCATCCTCTTCCACGACAACAAGGTGCGCACGGCCGCAATGATGCCGGCCTTCCTGCGGTATCTGAGGGAGAACGGCTATCGGGTGGTCCACGTGGTACCAGCGGGCACGTCACAGAAGAGCGCCGATGCACATTGATGCCGGAATGTCACGCCAGCGCAAAATGGGGTGATCCCGGCCCAATTAACACTCTGTTCATGCTACCTCCTGCAAAGATGGTTGGGGCATCGCCCCTGAACCATTCCGGGGCGTCTCCGACCTACTAAGGCGGCAATCACGCACGAGGGCAGACGAGGTTCATGATCGGAATTAGCGTTGTTTTGCGGACGCGATCGTGGATCGTCCTCTGTCTGGGAATGCTGACTGTCGGCGCACCGGCGGCCTTCGCGGCCGACTGTCCCGGCCACCCGGACGCCCTCGGCACCTCCCGCACCCTCGTGGTCGATCCGCGCGAGCATCCGCTGATCGGCACCATGCAATACCGCGAGACATTGCCGCTGAAGGACCATGAGGTCGTCCTGACCTTCGACGACGGTCCGCTGCCGAAATATTCCAACCAGGTGCTCCAGATCCTCGCCGACGAGTGCATCAAGGCGACCTTCTTCATCATCGGCAGCCAGGCCAAGGCCAATCCGGAAGGCGTGCGCAAGCTGGTCGCGGCGGGCCATACCGTCGGCACGCACAGCATGGACCATCCGCTGACCTTCGACCGGATGCCGATCGACAAGGCCGAGGCCGAGATCAACGGCGGAATCGCGTGGACCTCGGCCGCGATGACCGATCCGTCCCAACTCGCCCCGTTCTTCCGCATTCCGGGCCTGATGCGCGCCGAGGGCGTCGAGAATTATCTGATCTCGCGCGGCATCCAGGTCTGGAGCGCCGATTTCCCTGCCGACGACTGGCGGCATGTGTCGTCCGACCGCGTCTACCAGCTCGCGATCCAGCGGCTGGAGGCCAAGGGCAAGGGTATCCTGCTGCTGCACGACATCCAGGCCCGCACGGTGGCGGCGCTGCCCAAGATCATCCGCGACCTCAAGGCGCGCGGCTATCGCATTGTGCATGTGGTACCCGCGACCGCCGAGCGGCCGGCGACGCCGACCACGACGGTGGAATGGCTGCTGCATCCGCCGACCGAGACGACGCCGATCGCGCGCTGGCCGCGCGTGCCGAATTTCGTGTTCACGCAGACCCGGGCGCTGCCGGCGCCCGCTCTTGCCGACCTCAATGCGCTGGCCGAGCATCAGCCGCTGCTGCCGCTCCGGACCATGGCGCAGGCCAATGTCGCAGCCACCCTGCCCGCGCCCGGCCGCGCGCTCTTTGCGATCCCCGAAGGCTCGGTGGAGGTGCTGCTGTCGACGACCCTATCTCGGCGTGCCGCGACGCGGCTGGCGATGGCGGCCGAGGCAACTCGTGCGGCCAAGGACAAGGCTGCACATGCCAAAGCAGCAAAGGGCAAGGCGGCCAAGCTGCAGGGACGGCGCACGGCGCATGCGGCGGCGGCACCGGATCATGTCGAGCAGCCCAAGGGCACGACGGCCAAGGGCACGACAGCCACGGGCACTGCACCCAAGGGCCCGGCATCCAGAAGCGCCACCACCCGACCGACCCGCGTCGCCAGCCTGAAGAAGCGCGCCTGAGCCCTCACTGCCGCATGATCGCGGCGACGCAGAGCAGCACGATCAGCGCCAGGAAGAACAGGTCCATATAGGACTTGAGCTCGCCATCGCGCCGCAGCCGCGCCACGTCGGCGACGACCTGCCTGCGCGCAGAGGCTCCGCCTGAACCGTCACTGATCGAGGTCTGCAGGCGCTTGGTCTCGGCCTCCAGCTTCTCGATCTTCTGAAAGAAGTAGAACGCGCGCAGCGTCGAAGCGGCGCGCATGCCGGCATAGACCAGCACCAGGATCGCCAGGATCGCCCGGTTCGGATACTTCTCCATGAAGTTCAGGCTGAAATAGACCACCGCCATGAACGCGAAATTGGTGAGGAAGCGGTAGACGAAGCTAAGAAAGGCCATGCTGGCTCGAACCTTTGAGGGGCGCGCAACTCGATCGTGTTGCGAAATTTCGGGATGGGGGACCCGGACCGGAACGGCCGGCCTGGATGCGGCAGCGGCCCGTCTACGCCAAGTTTGTTTCAACAAAGATACTATCGCCCCGAAACTTGCCGCCTTTTAGCCAGACGCGGCCACAACACAGGCCGGAATATGGCCGATCGGACTGCCCGCGCGGCATGCCCGCGACGGCTTAATGGCGATTTGGCCGAAGTCGCGGTAAACTGCCGGCCGCCGCCATATGTGGGGTCTGCCGATGCCGAAGAAGGGAATCACGGGCCACGACGAGTGGGTTCTGACCGAGGCGCTCGCAACCGCCCTGGTCGCGCTGGAGCAACTCGCACCGAAGCACCAGCCGAACGCCCATATGGACGACATCCGCAAGCTGCTCGCGAACGGCAAGGAGCCGGCGGCAGTGAGCCTGCATCTCGCCCAGGCCAAATGCCGCCTGTTTCCCGAGATCGACCCGCTGGAGATCTACCGGGAATACGGCATCGGCGAGGAGTATGGCTGAAGAGGCGCCGTTCGAGGAACCGCAAGGCTTGCACGGGGCAATGCGCTAGTTCTGCGAGGTCTTCAGCAGTGGGCACTCGCTCTGGCTCAGGGGAAGATAGGCTTCCTCGGCCGGAATGGTCTCGACCACATTGTAATAGTCCCAGGGGACTTTCACGTCCGCAGGCTTTTTGACCTCGACGAGATAGAAATCGTGCACGAGCTTGTTGTCGGCGCGCAGCCGCGCGCCGGGCGCATAGAAATCGTCCACGGGCATCGACCGCAGCTTCTCCAGGACCGCGTTGGTTTCATCCGTCCCTGCGGCAGCCGCAGCTCTCAGGTAGTGCAGCACAGCCGAATAGACGGCGGCCTGCGGCGCGGTCGGCATGGCGTTGTGAAGCTTGTAGAAGCGCTGCCCAAAGGCCCGCGTTGCCTCATTGAGAGCCCAGTACCACGCAGTGACCGTCGTCAATCCCTTGGCCGTTTCGGCGCCCATGGCGTGCACATCGGTCAAAAACATGAGCTCCGCAACGGCCTTCTGAGACCCGGCATTCATTCCGAACTCATTCCATTGCTTCATCGAGGTCACGAGCTGTTCGCCAGCATTGGCGAACGCGACCACTTTGGCCTTCGAGGCCTGGGCCTGGAGCAGGAAAGAGCTGTAGTCGGCATTTCCCAGCGGATGAAAGACCGCGCCGAGCGACTTGGCACCAGTCGCCGCGAGCACGCGCTGAGACACTTCGACCATATTGCGCCCAAACGCATAGTCGGACGCGATGAAGAACCAGCTGTCGTATCCTTGCGACACCAGCTTTCGGACCGAGCCGGCGACCAGATTGTAATTGTCGTGCAACCACATCAGACCGGCGCGCGAACATTGCTTGCCGCCGATTTCGGTGGTCCCGACCGCCGAGTAGATGACGATCCGGTTCTTGTCGCGCGCGATCGACTGGATGGCGAGTGCGACCGCCGAGTTGCCGACGTCGACCACCATGTCGACGCCGTCCACGTCGAACCATTTGCGGACGATCTGGGCGCCGATATCCGGCTTGTTCTGGTGGTCCGCGACGACGATGTCGACCTTCAGGCCCGGCGCGACCTTCTGGAAATCCTGGACCGCCATCTTCGCGGCGACGACGGAGCCGGGTCCGGCAAGGTCGGACAATGGTCCCGCCTGGTCGTTGATGATGCCGATCCGGACAACGTCACCGGAAAAATCGGCGGCCAGGCTCCGTTCGGCGAATGCGACCGGACCCAGCGTCAGGATGATGCCGAAGACCGACCGGCAAAGTCCGATGCGCCATGACTGCAACGCCCCAACGTGATCCACCATCTTCCCCTCCGCTCTGGCACCGCGACGACTGTCGGCGATGATTGCCTCGAAACGCCGCGCTATCCCTCCTGATGAATGGCTCTCCTGACGAACTCCAGACGCCTCGCCTGCGCGGGCGCGACCAGCTCCTTCATCGCAGCAACGATCGCCGCCGGTGCGGTATCCGGCGAACCGGCCCGGAAAGGCGGTACCGGATTGTACTCCATGCGCAGCTGGATCATTTCCGCAGCCGCGCGGCCTCTCAACATCGAAACGAGCGTGAGCGCGAAGTCGATTCCGGCGGTGATGCCGCCGCCCGTCATGCGATTGCGATCGATGCAGACCCTCTCGCGCGACACCTCGGCTCCGAAGAGCGGCAATGCATCGGTCGCCGTCCAGTGCGTGGCCGCGCGATATCCTTTCAGGAGACCGGCCGCACCGAGAACGAGCGAACCCGTGCAGACCGAAGTCAGGTATTTCGCGTCCCGCGCCTGCGCTTTCAGAAACGCAAGCACCTCCTCGTCCAGCATCAGCTCGTCGGTGCCATAGCCGCCCGGGACGCAGATCACGTCGAGTTGCGGGCAATCGGCGAAGGTGACGGTCGGCGTCAGCGCAATCACGGAATCGCTCGGCACGGGCTCGATGCGTTTCCAGATCAGATGCACGGTCACATCAGGCAGGCTGGAGAAGACCTGGGCGGGACCGGTGAGATCGAGCTGGGTCACGCGGGGAAAAACCAGAAGACCGATCTGCAACGGACCCGACATATCCAACCTCGACATCGCGCTTGACGGTGGCAGCCTGCCATGTTGGCCTTGGGGGCGGAAACGGCGTAATTCCCTCATTTTTGGACGCGTTCATGATCGGCTTCCTGATCTTTCCCGAATTCCAGTTGCTGGATGCCGCCGGCCCGATATCGGTGTTCGAGATCGCAAGACGCCACACGCCGCATGCGCCGCGTGTGATAACGGTTGCCACGAAGGCCGGCGCCGTGCGCAGTTCGTCGGGCACCGAGATGCTCGCGCGCAACTTGCGATCGGCAAGCTCGGTCACGACGCTCTTCGTGGCAGGTGGCGAAGGCGTCGAGGACGCGGTGCGCTGCAAGACGACGATCGCATTCATTCAGAGATTGGCGCGCCGCGGCGTGCGTCTGGCCAGTGTCTGCTCGGGGGCCTATTTGCTCGCCGAGGCGGGAGTCCTGGACGGTCGTTGCGCGACCACGCATTGGTCCTGCACCCGTGACTTCATCGGACGGTACCCGAAAGTCCGGCTCGAGCCGGACCAGATCTTCACCCGCGATGGCGGCGTGTGGACATCGGCCGGAATCACCGCAGGAATTGATCTGGCGCTCGCCATGATCACCGAGGACCACGGTGAAGAGATTTCGCAAGCGACCGCCCGGCAGCTGGTGCTGTACCATCGCCGCGGCGGCGCACAATCGCAGTTCTCGACCTTGCTCGAATTGAAGACGCCGAACGGGCGCTTCGGCAACCTTCTTTCATGGGTGCGCGAGAATCTGGATGCGCCTCTCACGGTCGAGGCACTTGCCGAGCGCGCGGGCCTGAGTTCACGGCATTTCGTCCGCTCCTTCATCGCCGAAACCGGATCCACGCCAACGAAAGCCGTCGAGCGCTTGCGGGTCGAGGTGGCACGGGAGCGCGTGCAGTCCTCCGGAGAAGCGATCGAGCGCGTCGCTCAAGCCACCGGCTTTCGCGACCCCGAGCGGATGCGCAGAGCCTTCATCCGCGCATTCGGTCAGCCGCCGAAGTCCTTGCGGCGTTCCGCCCGAACTGCATGAGAGCTGCAGTTGACCGGCGCTAAGGCCCGCCCGCGACCGATCCTGCGATCACCATGACCAGCGCACCAAGGTCGATCTTGCCGTTGACGGTCAGCTCCTCCGAGCCCTTCGCGTCTCCCGCGCCCTGGACTTTCAGCGCCTGCGGCCGGTCGGCGGCTTGGCGCTTCAATTCGTCGATGATGGCGCCCTTGAGCTTCTCTTCCAGCATCAGCGCCTCCTCAGGCCGCCATCGCGCGGCAGGACTGGGCGCATTCGCTGCAGATTTCGGCGCACTCAGCGCAGGTATGCCGGTGATGCGGCGTGTTGATCAGCATGAAATGCGCGGCCGTCCGGCACATCTCGGCGCAGGCCATCATCAGGCGGAAGTGCCCCGGCTCGACGTGCTTGCCGCCGGTCTCGAGGCAATGGTTCATCGCCGTGCCGAGGCATGTCCGGTAACAGCTCATGCAGAGGTCGATGCAGCGGGTCATGTCTTCGGATTGAGCCATCGGTTGTCTCCAATTGCGCGCCCCATTTGGGTCGACCAAAGCGGAGCAACGCGCTTCGTTCCAGGTTCCGGTCGATTGTGACGGGACCGGCTATGCAAAGCGCTGCGGCAGGCTGCTGTGGATCGTGCAGGCGGCAACCGCCGCGTGGCCGAACGCGACCGAGATCTGGTGCAGGTCGGTGACGACGTCGCCGATGCCGTAGAGCCCATCGATCGACGTGCGCTGATGGTCGTCGACCTTCAGATAGCCCTCTCCGGTATGTTCGGCGCCAAGCGACACCGCGAGCCGCGAGCGCACCTCTGCCCCCATCGCGGGATAGATCGTGTCGAATTGCGCCGTGCGGCCATCGGTGAAGATGGCTTCGACGCCCTCGCCTCTCCGCCGCAAACGCAGATCGGGCGCGAACAGGACGTCCACATCCGCCTCGGCCAATCGTGACGTTGCGACCGGATCGTCATCCGGCGCGGTTGCGAGCAGCGTCACGTCGTGCGAATAGCCGCGCAGGAACAGCGCCTTGCCCGCGGCGCGCGCGAGCGGGCCGATCACGCCGATGCGGCGGCCGGACGCCTCGAAGGCGTCGCAGACGGGGCAGTAGCGCAACAACCCATCCGCAACGGCGGCGCGCCATTCGTCGAACGGCGGATGGGTATCGACGATGCCGCAGGCGAGAATGACGGCGGCGGCCGCATGCGCGCGGCCATTCCAGCTCGCCAGAAAGCCCTGATCGTGCCGCTGCAGGGCGGTGACCTCAGCGTCCACGCGCGTAGCGGCGAGCTCGTGCAGCTGGGCCGACATCCGTTCGATCAGTTCAGCGCCGGACAGGCCGTGGACGAAGCCCGGGACATTGTGGCTGCGCGGGATCAGCGCCGCCCGGCTGGCGCCCGCGTCCACGATGCAGACGCGGCGGCGAAACCGCGCCAGATAGATCGCGGCCATCAGCCCGGCCGGCCCGCCTCCGATGATCAGGCAATCGAGCGGCGGCGCGCCGGTCATTTCGGGTTCGGGTCCGCAAGTCCGGCGCCGGGCTCCTCGAGGCGCCCGCTCCGCGCGAGCCGGACCGCGTTGCCGAGCGCGCGTGCCGCATTCTGCACCTCCTGCTGGAATTCCCTGTCCTCATCGAGATCGCGATGCGAGGTGGCGTATGGCTCCATGTAGCCGACATAGCCGTCGAGCTCGGCGAAGCGCCCCGCCGAGATCAGCTGCATGTCGGTCAGCCAGTCGGACAAGGCGCGGCGCACGCCCTCGGCGCCGACCGCATCGCCGTGAACGACGACGCCGAAATGACGGCCGGCGAGATGGCGGGGATAGGGCCAGCCCTTCAGCTCCATCGCCTTGGCTTCGGTGGCGTTCTTGCCGTGGGTCGAGGTCGGATCGGGATTGCCGCCGTCGGCGCAGACCATGCGGTCCATCATCGCCTTGAGCCCGGCGGGCACGTGATACCAGTTCACCGGCGTCACGATCAGGATGCCGTGGGCGGCAACCCAGAGCGGATAGATCTCGTTCATCCAGTCGCCGGTCTGGCCCAGCGAATGGTTCGGATAGCAGCTGCACGGCCAGTGGCAGAGCGGCATGGCGGTGCCGACGCAGGCCTTGCAGGGATGAATGGTCTTGCCGAACTCCGAGGCGAGGCGCGACAGATCGAGGATGTCGACGGCAAATCCCATCTCGATGAAGACGGGCTCGGCCAGCTTGACCAGCCGCCAGGTCTTGGACATCTCGCCAGGACAAGTGTGCTCGCTGCGCGCCGAGCCGTTGATGACGAGGATGCGCGGCGTCTCGTCCGCATCGTCGTGGCGCCGCTGCGCTTCCAGGATTTTTGCGCGCGCATCGAGCCAGTCGAGGGCAAGATCGTAATCGGGGTCGGAGAAGCCTGCACCCGCCCTCCGCGTCAACGGCGCCTTGCGCGAATGGCTGTAGGCGTCCCAGGCCGCAGCGGTGATGGTATCGAGCTCACGTTGCAGCGGTGCAAAGGCGGGGTCGACGAACTGCTCCTTGTAGCGCCGCTCGAACTCCTCGCGCGACAGCTTGACGGGCGGCATTCCCTTGCGAACGTCGGCTTCCGTCATGCTGGCTCCTGGCGAAGTCGGTCATCGACCAACCCGGCGCGCAGCGCGCGGTTCCCTCTGCTCTACTGCCGAGCAGCCTCAAGCGGCAGATCGAATTGCGCGATCCGCCGGTCGAGCCGCCACAGCTCGATGCGGTGGACCAGCATGAGCGCGGCCGCTTCACGTTTGGCCTGCTCGTCATCGTCGCAGACCAGATTGATGCATCCGAACACGTGGCCATCCGGATCGATCTGGAATGCGCGGTAATGCTTGATGCTCCCCATTACGATTGTCCTCGTCTTGGGAAGACGGGCGCGCTCAGCCACTCTGTCAGGTTCGAGGTCGCCTCGTTCTGCTTGGCGCGTCGCAGCAGCATCTCGCGTTCCCTGCCGGGTGGCAGGCTGCGCGCGCGCTCGCGGGCGCTTTCGGCGAAGGCGGCCAGCCGCTCCTGGAGCGATTGGGTCTGTTTCCTGCGGTTACGTTTGGCGGCCATTTTCACGTTCGCACTCTCGCGGATAATTCGGTTGGAAGGAACTTGCAGCTTCCGCCGCAACTTGCGGTTCCGGCATTTCAATAAGTTAACGCTGAGCGATTTTGCGCGAGCGACAGGCGCAAGACCGATAGATCCGCGCTGCGCCGGAACCGAATTGCCGATTCGCATGTTCAAGAACGACTTGAAGGAGGACCATCATGGCAAAAGCAGCATGGAAGCGGCCGGGCTCGCCGATCGGCCGCAAGGGACCGCGCAAGGCAAATCCCGCGTACAAGCGCCGCGCCCGCGAGCCCTGGACGGCGGCGGACGTGAGCAAGCTGAAGCAGCTCGCCAAAGGCAACACGCCGACCGGCGTGATGAGCATCAAGCTTCAGCGGCCGGTCGCGGCCATCCGCAGCAAGGCGCAACGCGAAGGGATTTCGCTGAGGCCCGTCAACCGCTCGCCCTATAGCAGGCGAACCAAAGCGGCGAAGCGGCGTTGATCTCCCGCACCGCCGGGTGACAACCGGACGCAACGGGGAACGATGGACGTGGTGCTCATTTTTCCGGTTTCTGCCCACGACACCAGCGCATCGTTACGCGCCGACATCTGACCCGTTCCCGGCGCGTGCAGCCTGACCAGCTGACGCTGCAGCGGCGGTCGCTAATTCGGCGGCTGCAAGCCCGGCGACCGCAGCCATTCGCTCATCTGCGATCCCGTCTCGGCCTGCCGCGCCTTGCGCAGCATCTCCTCGCGCGCCGGGCCCGCCGGGAGCGATTTGGCCTCTTCGCGCAGCCGCTCCGCTTCGGCGGCCAGCCGCGCCTCCAAACTATCCACGTGCTTGATCCGACGCCGCATCATCGTCATGGACGTATCCCTGTCAGTCAGCGGAGCGCGCCATTGCGTTCACATGTTGATGATGCCAGCAAAATCGCGCTGGCGTGCATCCAACGTTCCTAACGTGGAACGGTTTCTCGGCTCGTCGAAAAACTCCGGCACGGCGCTGCGCAAATTACTCAAAAGACGGCACTTGCTCAGAAACGCTCCGGCTCCGCCAGCGCGAGCTAGTTGTCCTGATTGTCTCGGCGAGCCTTGATTTCCGTGCGACCCATGGCGCTCTCCATGATGGCCAGGCGCCGACCAGCCACGATCGGATCGTGATGCTCCATCAGCAGTCGACGTCCTCCCGCAAAGCGCGGCTGGCATCGATCGCACAAGTTGCTCGGGAAATAAGCGCCTCGCGCATCCAACAACTCTAAGCCAATTCCGCGAGCCGCTCATTTACGTAGGTTACTCAAATTGAGCAAATTGGCAAAAAGTGCACATAGCACCGAGATTCTCGTTCGAACGTGCGCTGGTCAGAGCAGACGCGCGAATGCGAGCCAGGCGCTCATCGCCATGCACAGCATAACCGCGGCGTAAGGTAGCGCGACGCGCAAGACGGCGAGCTCCCCCGGTTCAGCTCATCATTCAGATAGTCGCCACCAACATCACGACAAAACCCGTGACCGCGGTCGCGACAAAGGCCCGCTCGATGCGATCCATCGCCATCGAGGCCCCTTTTCGGCTTTCAGCCCGTACAATTTGACGTTTCGGGGCCGCTGCGCATTGGGCTATGTGAATCGGCGGTCTCGTTTGCCGTCCGCAAGACGGTTGGCGCCGCTCCGCGGGATTTGCGCCGGCCTAGTCCTACGACCGCGCGGTGCCCGGCTCAGCCATCTTGCGGTGCTGCTTGGCCAGCACCTCGTTCGGCGTGACGTTGGCGACCGTCGTCTGGATCTTGTTCGTCAGCCCGGTGACGATGTCGGACTCCCCGCGCAGCATTGCGTCGAACCCGGCCTTCGCGACGTCGTAGGCGCTGTCCTTCTTCTCGGTGCCGACCTTGGTGTCCATCATGTCGGCACGGCGGAAGAACTCGGTCTCGGTCGCACCCGGCATCAGGCAGGTGACGGTGACGCCGCTGTCGCGCAGCTCCTCGCGCAGCGCAAACGAGAATGAATCGAGGAACGCCTTGCTGGCGTTGTAGGCCGCCTGGAAACTGCCCGGCATGAAGCCCGCGATCGAGCCGGTGATCAGGATGCGACCGGCATTGCGGCGGAGCATCTCATTGCCGACACGGTGGATCAGATACAGCGTGCCGGTGATGTTGGTGTCGATGAGGCGTCTCACCCTGGCGAAGTCTTGGTCGAGGAAGGCCCTGCCGAGACCGATGCCGGCATTGGCCAGCAGCGCATCGATCGGCCGGTCGGCGACGGCGTCGCAGAGCTTGTCGACGCCCTCGGTGGTGGCGAGATCGGCCTCGACCGGCTCCACGCTGCCGCCGAGCCGGCGCAGATCGACGGCAACCCTTTCGATCTGAGGCTCGTCCGCTGCGATGACGAGGTTGAAACCTGCCTGGGCGCAGCACCTGGCGAGTTCCAGGCCGATACCGGTTGAGGCGCCTGTGACGACGGCGAGTTTATTGGCGGACATGCGCACATCCTTGAAATCGAGGTCTTGGAATTAGAGGTGTTGACGCTCAATCGCCGCCCTGCTCCCTCGTTCCTATTTGCGCAGTGCGAAGAATTTGCGCGCGGCGATAGCAACCATCGTTCGTGCCTGGACTTAGATGGCACGTGGCTCAACCGGGAGGACGGACGATGAAGGCGCTGGTCTGGCACGGCAAGGAGGACATCCGCTGCGACACCGTCACCGACCCGGAGATCCAGGATCCGCGTGATGCCATCATCAAGGTGACGAGCTGCGCCATCTGCGGCTCCGACCTGCACCTCTTTCACAATTTCATCCCGGGCATGCTGCCCGGCGACATCATGGGCCACGAGACCATGGGCGAAGTGGTCGAGGTCGGCTCGGGCGTCGACGGAAAGCTCAAGAAGGGTGACCGTATCGTCGTCCCGTTCACGATCATTTGCGGCGAATGCGACCAGTGCAAGCGCGGCAATTTCTCGGTGTGCGAGACCACGAACCGCAAGCGTCATCTGGCCGACAAGGTGTTCGGACACACGACGGCCGGCCTGTTCGGCTATACGCACCTGACCGGCGGCTATCCCGGCGGCCAGGCCGAATATCTCCGCGTGCCTTTTGCCGACGCCACCCACATCAAGGTTCCGGCAGGCATCCCGGATGAGCAATTGCTGTTCCTCAGCGACATCTTCCCGACCGGCTGGCAGGCCGCCGCGCAATGCGACATCGAGCCGACCGACACGGTCGCGATCTGGGGCTGCGGCCCGGTCGGGCAGATGGCGATCCGCAGCGCCATCCTGCTCGGCGCCAACCAGGTGATCGCGATCGACTGCCTGCCCGAGCGGCTCAGCATGGCCGAGGCCGGCGGCGCCACCACGATCAATTTCGAGACCGAGAGCGTGCTGGAGCGGCTCCAGGAACTGACCGACGGCAAGGGCCCGGAAAAATGCATCGACTGCGTCGGCATGGAATCGCATGTGATGGCTTCCCTGCCCGACACCCTGCTCGACCGCGCCAAGCAGATGGTGATGGCGGAGAGCGACCGGCCTCACGTGCTGCGCGAGATGATCTATGTCTGCCGTCCCGGCGGCATCATCTCCGTGCCTGGCGTGTACAGCGGCCTGTCCGACATGCTGCCCATGGGCGCCTTCATGAACAAGGGCCTGACGATGCGGACCGGCCAGACCCACGTCAACCGCTGGACCGACGACCTGCTCCGCCGCATCGAAGACGGCGAGATCGACCCGTCCTTCGTCATCACCCACACCGTCCCGCTCGAGCAGGGACCGGAGATGTACCAGGTGTTTCGCGACAAGCGGGATTCCTGCGTCAAGGTCGTGCTGAAGCCCTGAAGGAGCTAGTCATGTTTCATTTCTCCAACATCATGCGCACCAAGGGCGACCCCAAGATCGTCGAGGGCGGACCGAGCCTGAAGCAGCCGGCGGACCAGCTCGCGCGCGCACTCGGCTGGTTCAGCATCGGCCTCGGCGTGGTCGAGCTCTTCGCGCCAAGGCGCGTCACGCACACGCTGGGCATGGAAGGCCGCGAGACGCTGGTGCGCGCCTTCGGCGTACGCGAGATCATGGCCGGGATCATGTCGCTCTCGGTCGAGAAGAACGCCGGCCTGTGGGCCCGTGTCGGCGGCGACGGCCTCGATGCCGCCGCGCTGCTGTCGGGTCTGACGTCGGACAATCCCAAGAAGGGCAACATCGCGCTGGCACTGCTGATGGTCGGCGGCATCGCCGTGCTCGACTACCGTGCCGCGCAGGACACCAAGCCGCGCCGCCCGCCGCGCGATGCACGACGCAAGCTCTATCCGAACCGCAGCGGCTTTCCGAAGGGCATCGAGAGCGTCCGAACTGCGGCAAGGCAGATCGCGGCGCATGCCGGGCAGAACGAGGTGAAGCAAGGCGATGAGCGCCGGGTCCCGTGACGAAGCGGCGTGGTGGGAACCCGCCGTTATCTACGAGATGGTTACGACCGCTGCGGTCGCAGGACGATGTCCTTGCCTACAAGGCGGACGGAGGGAAGCAACGCAATACCCATCTCAAAGGGCACCGGGCGCGCATTGCGCGCCTGCGCGATTGCGGATCGTATCCCGCTTCACTTCCTACTCCCGCCAGAATTCGGCCAGCTCTTCCGCTGTCAGCAGGTCGACCTGGCCGTGAAAGCGGGTGCGATACATCGTCATGAGCGCATCGTGCCCGACATCAGACGAGCTGCACAGCGCGTCCTCGACAATGACGACCCTGAAGCCGAGATCGACGGCGCTCAGGACCGTCGAAAGCACGCAGACGTCCGTCTCTGCGCCCGATATCACGACGGTACCGATGTTCTTTTCGACCAGCACGCTCGCGAGACCGGGATTGCTGAAGGCCGAATAGGCCGGCTTGTCGATGACGGCCGCCGGCGGAACGAAGCGGCTCAAGGCCGGCACGAGTTCGAGCGCCGATAACGGCAGATGCCGGCGGGTCGCCTGGTGCCAGCGGCGAAAATAGCTCTGCCATTGCCCCGGACGATCCTCCGGATCCTGCGGAGTGATGAAGCGCGTGAAGATCGTTCTCACTTGATAGCGCGAAACAATCGAAGCGATCGTCGGCAGGACGCGCTCCATCCAGGGAGTCGCCCAAAGGCCGCTGGGAGCGAAGATGTTCTGCATGTCGATGCACAAGTGAACGGCATCTCTGATGTCGGCGACATCCGACGTGCTGTCCCTCATCGTCGTCCACCCCTGACCATGTTGCCCTCATCCAGAATTCACGATGCCGAAATCGGCGCCTCTCCGCCGTCGATGATTTCGGGTGGAACGTCCTTGAACAGCAGGCCCCGCACCAAAACCCGAGATGCCATCGCAAGTTCCTAAGTGCCCGGAACCTTGCGCCGGCTCGCGCGTCATGACGGGACGCAGGACGAGCATCCATGCACGGCTCTCAACTTGGCGATCGCGCATCGCCGCCCACGGCCATGGTCAAGATGCCAAGACTAACCTCGAGCGGTGCGCATGATGTGCGCATCGTGGCAGAGGAATGTCCCGTGGCATTCGTCTACGATGGAACGACCGCCGCCGTTCTGATGGCCACCCCCTACCGATCTGACCGACATCGCCCGGGGATTTAGTCTCACCGAGAGGATCATTCGCGACCTCGGCGAGATCGAGGAACTCACGGTCGTGCCCGGTCCCGACGGAATCGAACTGCGTCTCTGGCTACGACCGGACGCGGGGCGCAGGTTGAAGGAGCGACGGCGGCAGCTCGTCGGGCCGAAGGGGTGCGGGCTGTGCGGCATCGACAGCCTGCGCGAAGCCGGCCGGATCGCGCAAGCTGTCGAGCACGGCACGTGTCTCACCTCCGAACAGATCGGCACGGCGATTGCGGCCCTCACCGCGTCTCAAGTCCTCAATCACTGGACTCGCGCCACCCATGCCGCGGGGCTCTTCGAACCCGACAGAGGGACCATGCTGGTCCGCGAGGACGTGGGTCGCCGCAACGCGCTCGACAAGCTTGCCGGCGCTCTCGCCCCGAAAGGAAGATCCGGATGCACGGGCGCCGTCATCCTCACCAGCCGGATATCGGTCGAGATGGTGCAGAAAACGGCAGCGATCGGTACCGGCATCGTCGTTGGCATGTCAGCGCCGACCGCACTTGCAGTCCGAACAGCCGAGGCGAGCGGCATCACGCTTATCGGTATAGCGCGGGGAAACGAGTTCGAGATCTTCAGCCATCCGACGAGGGTCGGGATGCTCGCAACCGAAATGGATCGCGCCCACAAGCCTCGACCGTAGCGCTGGATTAGCCTTGACCCTCTGCGCTGCTCTAACCCAAAGCCCTCGACGGTCAGAGCAGCTGGAACTCCGAGCCATGCAGCTGCGCTGGTGATACCCCCTTCAGCACAATAGCATCGTGAGTGGCGGGCGATGTAATGATCGTGTCCGGGCCGGCGTCGGTTGCTGCAGCCAAGATCTCGGCAACGCTGCCGAACAAGTTACGACTGATCGCTATCGTGTCATTATCGACATCGAAATCGCCGATTGTTGCGGTGCCAAAATTCTCATTGAACACGAAATTGTCGCTTCCTCCTGCGCCGAAGATCGTGACGCCGTTGCCGACGTTCTGAAATGTCTCGTCTGCACTGGTACCATTGACAACGCTTAGGTGCGACATGTCTTGTGACGCATAGGTACCGACTATCGTAATCGTCAGCGCCTGACTTCCCACATTGCCGTGCCCGTCATTGACCTGCGCCGTATATCTAATGGTCAATTCATCGCCGGCTTTGAGAAAATCGAGATCGGCATCAGTCGGACTGTAGGTCCAATTCAACGTCTGCGTCGCACCATTTGTCTTGACGATGTCGAACGCGATGTAGCTGGCATCGACCAGCGTTGCGATATCGGCGCCGAAGGGCAGCGTCGTTGAGCCGTTCGAGCCGCTGAATTCAACGCTGGCGTTTCCGATCACTGACGCGGTGAGCGTGTCGCCGATATCGACGTCGTTCACGGTCAGCGTTCCCGATACTGGTCCCGCGAGGCCGGCGTGGCGATCGAGGACAACTCCCGCAGAGATGTTTTCGAGCTCAAATGCGTTGAAGTTGCCCGTTTCTAGAACCACCCGGTCGAAGGGGTTGATTCCGACAAATTCCAAATAGCCATTCGAAGCGAACACACCCTGATGTGCGCTCAAGAGCGCCGCAACTTCGGCGCCGGTGTAGGATACAACAAGATTCACGCCGTTGTAGAAACTGACCTTGTTCATTGGGTCAATCGTACCCCAATACAGGCCAAACGTGTTTCTCTCCGAGCCAAAGGTGATTGTCTCGGTGCTGCCCGCGCTGAGGCTCAAATAGTCGGTGGTATCCGCGCCGCCTGGCAACGGTCCGAGGAACAGAGCGACCGCGACGCCGGGGATCGATCCATTGATGACGCCGACATTTCCCGATCCCGAAAATGTGGCATCCAGCGAAGCACTATAAAAGTTGCCGTGGAACGCGTCGGATCCGCTTGGCAGGTCATCGAACGACTCTGTCGCCAGGCCCAGCGAGTTTGTGTTTACCCCCTCGGCCAGCGCGATTGGATTGACCACGACGGCCTGCACCGGTGGATCGGTCTCGCTGAGAATTGTCGGTGGATCGTTGATGCCCGCTACGACCAGCGTCACGGTCGCCGACGCAGTCGCACCATGAGTGTCAGCTATCGTATAAGCGAAAGAATCGGTGACGGTCTGCCCGGCCCCGAGGGCGCGAAGGACAGCGGCGCTCGTCGATTCGTAGATGATGTCAGTGCCGGAGAGCGACACCGCCGCACCGCTCGCACTGAGTCCACTCACGGAAAGGACCGCCAGATGATCGCCGGTATCGGGGTCGGTGTCATTCGCAAGCAGAGTGCTTGCGGCGATCGTCAGCGAGCCGCCCTGGCTCACATTCGCCGCGCTCGGAGGAAGCAACGGCAGCACATCAGCGTGTGCGATCGGCCCGTCATTAGCGCCGCGGATGGTGATTGTCACCGCCTTTCGTGTGTCGTCGATTGTCGCCACCGTGAAGCTGTCGGTAAGGGTGCCACCGACATCAAGCGCCTTTACCGCACCCCTGGTATCGGTCAGCACGTAAGTCCACACGCCATCCACCGTCATCGTGAAGACACCGTACCCACCATCGCTCGCCTGAGGCGCACTGACTGGCTTAAAGGCGTTGGGCGGGTTATCGACATCCGTATCGGTAAGCGTGCCTGTTGCCGTCGCCGTGCCGGCGGCAGCATTGGCGGCGGCACCTGCCGCGTCCACCGCGCCCGTCGCGTCGCCGGCGATAATCGCTGCGTCATTGACACCGTTGATGGTGACCGTGAAGGTCTGATCGGCCCTGGATGCACCGTCCGAGACCGTGACAACGAAACCTTCGGTTGTCGTCGCAGTCAGCGCATTGATCGCGTGATTATCCGGAGCGAACGCGTAGGCGCCGGTCGAGCTGTTGACGTAAAGCGTGCCATATTGACCGGCTTTGGAAACATCATATGTCACACCGCCCAGTTTCGCGGCTCCAGTGACCCCGCCGCTTATGCTGTAGCTCAGCGGAGCGCCGGTATCAAAGTTGATCGCCTTCAGAGCACCGGCAGTCGAGGGGAAATGGTCAAGGGCAGACGTGTCGGTAACAATCGGCAAAGCCGTGGCGGTCAACGACCGCACGGGAGGATCGACGATAGCGGGAACGACAAAGAGCGTTTGTATCGCCGGCGGAAGCTGCGGAAGCGGGGCATCAGGCCTGATAAAATCGATGCGTTGAGGCGTCAGGGGGTTAACGGACGGAGGTGTGCTTGATCCCTTTGCTCCTGTCTCCTTCGAAAAATTGGCGAGCACGTCCTGTTGTGCGGCGCGGAGCTCCTCCATCTGAGCGGCAGTATTGTTGACCTTGTTTACGGCGAACGAGGATCCTTTTTCGTGCAGAACAATAGTCTGTCCGGGATCGTCAACCAGAATATGTCGCGGGATCGCCTCTTTGGTTACGAGTTCGAACTCGCCATGCGCGAGGTCCTTGTAGGTAATGATACCATCATCCAGGAATGTGGCTTCGGGGTCGGCCGCACGAGCTTGCTTTGACTCAGCCAAGATCAGGGCTGTGAACCACAGCATGCCAGTTACCTCGGATGGGGCTCGGCTTCCCCCAAACGTCCCAACGAACGCGAGTCCTCTTGTCATCCAACTCGCGAACGAGGCGCGCGCACGACTAAGAAAAGTCGTGGTCCGGGGATTGTCGACAAGTTGACAACGCGGAACCGCAATTGCTTCACCTGCGTTCTCCAACTCAGCATGGTGGCAAATTGACATTGCCTCAGCCTCGGCTGTCAAAATCCGCGCGCCGCCCGTGATTGCCAAATATGCCTGTTATATCGCCTGCGCCTTGAACGGACGCCCTGCGCCGCAACCGACATCTGCCCGTCGAAAATGACTTCGCGCGCATGAAAAAAAATCTGGTGCCATGTGACCTGCACAGAGCTCAGCGCTTCACAGAAATTTGTTCAATCAATGTACTCGACCGAGATGCAGCCGTCTATGCGCGGCGCAACACCGGCACGGGCATCGGAAACCTAGGTCGCTCAGTCTAGCCCGAGAGGCCTAGTCGGTCCGCGATATTCGGAATCGAAAGGCGCGTTGCTTGTGTTATAATTGGTGATCTTCTCGGAAGGGGGAGATTATGTTCGTTCGCACGATTACCGCGCTGGCGACCTATTTCGTTTTGACTCTGCCAGGCTCGTTCGCCGGACCAGCAGAAGCGCAAGTCAATGCAGCGCCGCCCGCGATCCAGGATGCAGCGAAGCTCATCGGAAAGGTCGTCAGCGTCACCGGCGCGGTGGCCATCGAACATGCGAACGCAGTCGTCATCGAGGCCAAAGCGTCTGGCTCGACGAAGGTTGGAGACCCCGTCTATGTAGGCGATGTCATCCGGACCGGGGCTGACGGCCGGGTCGGCATCAATTTTACGGATGGCACAACTTTCAATCTATCGACCAACGCCCGGATGGTCCTGGACGAGTTCGTGTATGACCCTGGAGGAAACTCGAATTCGACCTTGTTTAGTCTAACCAGGGGGACGTTCACCTTCGTCGCCGGAAAGGTTGCCAAAACAGGCGATATGAAGGTCGACACTCCTGTCGCGACCATGGGAATTCGAGGGACCACACCGCACGTCGCAATCTCGGATGATGGCTCAGTCAAATTCTCCACGCTTATCGAGGAGGGCAGGAAGAAAACGGAGGCACCCGCGACGCGAGAACCCCGCCAGAACGCTACCCGCAAGTTCGATCTCAACATCTGTCGAGGCTGCTAGGATCATTGCCATACGCGCAACCGTCGTTCAGCAAATGCCCACAAGGTTCGGCGCACGCCCGCCACGCTGCGGCCGCGCAAACCCGCCGATCGAGAGGCATCGTCGTCATATGCGCCCTGGCCTTGCTACTCCTGCCGTCGTTGGCTGCCGCGCAGAACCCGACGGCCAACAGCCTCCGGGATCTTGAACTCTGCAATGGCTCGGAGCGCAGCTCGCTCGACTCACGGATTTCCGCTTGCTCGACGCTGATCGACTCGCACCAGAGCACGGCAGCAGGCCTGGCGATTTCCTACAATAATCGTGGGAATGCCTACGTTGCGAAGGGCGACTACGACCGCGCAATCCAAGACTTCAATGAATCGATCAAGCTGGCACCTGAATTCGCCAAGCCCTACAATAATCGGGGTGTGGCCTACCTGCTGAAAGGCGAATACGACCTCGCGATTCAGACGCTCGACCAGGCCATCAGGCTGGACCCCGGCTACGCCAAAGCCTTCGCCAATCGTGCGCAAGCGCACCTGAAGAAGAATGAGTACGATGCCGCGTCGTCCGACCACGACGAGGCCATCCGTCTCACATCGGATCTTGACGAGGTATGGAGCGGCCGCTGCTGGACCAGAGCCGTGCTTGGCGCCCTGCAGGCAGCGCTGGAGGATTGCAACAGATCGCTTCGATCCCAGCTGAACAAGGCGGCCACGTACGACTCGCGCGGGATGGTCCATCTAAAGATGGGCGCGCTCGACGCGGCCGTCGCAGACTACAGCTCGGCGCTGACATTTGACCCAAAGCTTGCAAGTTCCCTCTACGGAAGGGGCTTGGCCAGACTGAAGAAGGGCGACGCGATCGGCGGCGACGCCGACATTGCAGCCGCAAAAGCCATTCGCCCCACGATCGTCGAGGACTTCTCGCGGTACGGCGTGCGATAGGCGCTAGTGTCTCGATAGTGCGACCTCATTGCCCGCGATCGGCGCCGTCGCTGTGGCCAGCCACGCCTCATGCGAGGCGTTCCTCGCACGCTATTCGGCCGCAACGCTCAGCAATTGCGCAGACGGCCTGCAGTCCATATCAACGGCCGGATGAACCTCGACGCCGTGTACGGCGCTGCGATACCGCTCGGCGATACTTTTCAGCACGCCGGATTCGTCGGGCTTATTGCCATCAACCTCGCTGATCAGCGTGATTTCATTCAGCGTTCCAACAAACGCCATTCATCCGCGATAATGAGCTCCGTTCGCTCGATCGGGCGACACTCGAATGGCATCCTCATTGTCTTGCACAGCTCTTCAACGATGTCGATCGTGATGCTCTCGAGTGCGCCTTCGGACCACGGCGGCGTTATGACCTTCCCATTACGCACCAAGAGCACGCGCGATCCGATCGCTTCTGCCACACGACCATGCTGGTTCAACAGCACCATCTCGGTGAGCTCGCATGATCCAGAAAAACCACGGAACGCTGCTGCGTTCCGTGGTTCGGTTCAGTCGGCGATGGATCAGACGAAGCGGAAATCGTCTGCCGCGAGCGAGGCCATCTGCAGATTGGCCAGCGTCACGGTGTTGTCGGCATCGAGCGTCACGACGACGTTGTTGCCGACCTGCGTGGTGTGCGACATCACTTCGGCGAAGTTGGAGAACAGGCTGCTCGAGAATTGCAGCACGTCGGCCGAGGAACCGGTGGTGGCGAAGTCGGTGACGGTGTCCTTGCCGAATCCGGCGGCGAACATGAACACGTCGGCACCCGAGCCGCCGGACAGGATGTCGTTGCCGGCATCGCCCGCGAGGATGTCGGCACCCGAGCCACCCTTGATGGTGTCGTTGCCGGCATCACCATTGAGCATGTCGTTCTCGGAGCCGCCATCGATGTTGTCGTCGCCATCGCCGCCGGAGATGGCGTCGACACCCGAGCCGCCCTTCAACGCGTCCTTGCCGAGGCCACCCTCGATCACGTCGTTGCCGGAGCCACCGTCGACGCCGTCGTCGCCGTCGCCGCCGCGCAGCGTGTCATTGCCGGCACCACCGGCGATGACGTCGTTGCCGGCTCCGCCATCGAACATATCGGCGCCGTTGCCGCCTGTAAGATGGTCTGCACCAGCGCCGAGCACGAAGCCCTCGATGCCGCTGAAGTGGTCGGTGCCGATGCCTGCGCCGGTCGCGATGCCGGACGCCAGGTTGATCGTGACTGCACCGGTGGCGTCGGACAGATCCAACACGTCCTGACCGCAGCCGCCGTCGATGGTGTCGTCACCAGCACCGCCTCGGAGCACGTCGTCGCCGAAGCCGCCGAGCAGCACATCATCACCGGCGCCGCCGATCAGCAGGTCGTCACCGAGGCCGCCGTTCAGGGTGTTGGCTCCGGCCGAGCCGATCAGCGTGTCGCCGAACGCCGTGCCTACCGCGTTCTCGATCCCGGCGAGATGGTCGGCGCCCGGGAGATAGCCCGGATAATAGGCCAGCCCGGAGTCGAGGTCGACCGTCAGCTCGAACAGGATGTGACTGTAGTCGATGGTGTCGACGCCGTCGCCGCCGTCGTAACGATCCAGACCATGGCCGCCGATGAAGGTGTCGTCGCCGGCGCCGCCGAACACCAGATCGTTGCCGAGGCCGCCGACGATCGTATCGCTGCCGCCGGTTCCGATGCGCAGCTTCCAGGTGCCGTCGGCGAAGCCGAGTTCCTCGATGTTGCCGAGCGTGTCGGTGCCGTCGCCGCCGACCTGATCAGCGATGTTGATCGAGCCGTCGGCATTGAGCGTCATCGCGTATCCGGCAATCGCGCCGGAGAAGGCCGCGATGTCGGCCCCCGCCCCGCCGTCGATGGTGTCGTCGCCGGCACCACCAATGATCAGGTCGTCGCCGTCGTTGCCGTAGATCTCGTCGTTGCCTGCATCGCCGTAGACGGTGTCGTTGCCCTGGTTGGCGTAGATCCGATCGTTGCCTTCGCCGCCGTGGATGGTGTCGTTACCGAACGAGGTGTAGATCTCGTCGTTCCCGGAACCGCCGTCGATCTCCATGTTGGTCGAGATCCAGTCGTTGGAGATCAATATATCGTTGCCGTCGCCGAGCAGGATCTGGCCCTGGATATCGGACCCGATCCAGATGTTGACGAAGTCGTCGCCGGCGCCGAGATCGACCTTGCCGACGATCTTGCCGGTGTTGCCGAGCCTGTCGTTGCCGTCGCCGAAGCTGACGTCGCCGGTGATGACGCCGGAGCTCTGGTTGACAGCTCGTCGGCACCGGCGCCGAGCAGGACGTCGCCGGTGATGATGGCGCGGTTGACGATCAGATCGTCACCCTCGCCCATGTTCACCGCTGATCCGCCGGTGGCGGTGATCGAGCCGTCATTGCTCAGCGTGTCGCTGCCGCCGCCCATCGAGACGCCGCCGACGATCTGACCGGTGGCGCTGTTGGTGAGGCTGTCGGCATAGGTGCCGACCAGGTTGATCGCCTCGTTGCCGCGCAGGTCGAACCGCGCCGCATCCTCGGGGGTGACCCCTTCCGGACCGTGGCCGTCGCCCTTGATCAGGCCGTGGTTGACGATGGTCGTCACCCCCAGCGCGTTGGCGTTGCTCGAGTTGTCGACCTGGATCGCACGGCCGTAGCCGTAGATCTCGCCGCCGGCATTGTTGACGATGCTGCCGCCGCCGATCGCGATCGCTTCGGAGACGTTCGGCTCGCCGTCGTGATAGCCCTCGGCGCCGAGGCCCGAGATCTTGCCGTAGTTCACGATCTGCACCAGACCGTCGACATCGATGGCGTCGCCGTCGCTGTCGGACAGTTCGGCGGAGCGGCCCTCCATCACGCCGTGGTTGGTGATGAACGCCTTCTGCGCTTCGGTTCCGTCGGTGTCGAGATTCACCGCCGAGCCGTTGCGGCCGATCATCGTGCCGCTGTTGATGACGGTGACGGCATTGTCACCGGTGACGGCATGACGCGAAGCTTCCATCCAGCCGCCGGCGTAGTTGTTGACATTGCCGCCGGTGTCGCTCTGGAAGTCGATCAGATCGCCTCCGCCCACGAAGGTCGGATCCGTCGTGATCGTCCCCCAGTTGTTGACGACGCCGTCAGCGCCCGGGCGGATCACGTCGGTGTCGCTGCCATGCTGGCGGATGACGCCCCCGGCAAGGTTGTTGATCACCGCCGACGCGCCGTTGTTGTCGAAGGTGCGGAAGTCGAGGACGCGGCCGTTCGCTTCGATCACGCCGGCGTTGTTGACGGTGATGGTCGCGTCGGCGTGACCGGCCCGTTCCGGGGTCAGCGCGCCGCGGACGACGCCACCGGCCTGGTTGTTGAGGGTCACCGAGCCGGTCGCCCCCGCCGTGGTGGTGAGCGCACGGGTCGAGCCTGATATCTCGCCGGCATTGTCGATGACCGCGTTGCCACCGCCCTGCCAGACGATCGCATTGCCCGACACCGAGAGCGCGCCGCCGGCCTCGATGGCGACGTGGTCGTTGTTATCCACAACGAGGCTCGAAGCCAGCGTCGCGCCGCCCTGGATCGTCACATCGTCGTAGGATGCCGATCCAGCCACCGACCAGGCGCCTGCGGCCACCAGCAGGTTCTCGACATTGAGCGTGGCGATCAGTTCCGCCGTGCCGCCGCCGATCAGCTTGACGGTGTCGTTGCCGGCGCCGCCGTCGATCAAGCTCGGCGCGGGATCGTCGGTGGAGACGATGATGAGATCGTCGCCCTCGCCGGCTTCAGCAGTGTCGCCGGCGCCAGCCACCAGCTCGTCGTTGCCGTCGCCACCTTGCAGGGTGTCGTAGCCTTCGCCGCCGACCAGGACGTCGTCGCCTTCGCCGCCGGTCAGGGTGTCGTCACCGTCGCCGCCCTCCAGCCGGTCGTCGCCGGCGCCACCGTCGAGCGTGTCATCGCCTGCACCGCCAAGCAGCGTGTCGTCGCCGTCGCCGCCGGACAGGGTATCATCGCCTTCGCCGCCATCGAGCTGGTCGTCGCCACCGAGCCCGGCGAGGACGTCGTCGCCCCCGAGGCCGGTGAGGACGTCGTCACCGAGCGCGCCGGTGAGTTCGTTGTCACCGTCGTCACCGACCAGCACCAGCGCCTCGGTTTCGAGCACCGTGTCCTGGCGATAGTCGAGGTTCTGGATGCGTTCGTCGTGCGCCCGGTCGGTGTCGGCGACGTCATAGGCCGTGTCGGAGTAGTTCGCCGCCATGTATTCGGCGAAGGCATCCTGCTCGGTGCCTTCGGTGGCGAAGTTCGCCCCCTGCCCGGCATCCGGAACCAGGTCTGGCGACAGATTGACGACGTTGGCAAAGGCGGGATTGGCCGCGACGAAGCTCGCGAACGGATAGCCGTCGCCGCCGGTGAGCAGGAAGCTCAAGGTCACGACCCGGATCGCCATCTCCGGATCGACCACCAGCTCGCCGTTCGCGACCAGCGCCAGCACCGGATTGCCGTTGTCGTCGATCAACGCCGCCGACTGCACGCGGTTTCCGGCCGGCAAGTCCATGTCGAACGAGAACGCGATGCCGCCGACCTGGGCGAACTGGCCGGGCGTCGCGGTCGCCGTGGTCGCCGCCACCGCGTGCTCAAGCACCTCGAGCAGCTGATCCGCAGTCACCGTGACCATCGACAGCGCGTTGTTGAAGCGCAGCGAGTTGGCGATATCGAGCTGCGACACCTCGCCGGCTTCCTTGCCGACGCTGGTGTTCGCCAGCGGCGGGCTCTCCACCGCTTCGCCGCCGACCGCATAGACGTAGCCGATCGAGTCGCGGATGCCGCCGCCGTTCTTGATTGAAACGAGCACGGTCGGGTCGACCTTCTGGGCGTACCAAAGGTTCGCATCGGCGGAGAGGTCGCCGAGGTTGGTCTCCTCGGTGCGCGCCTCGCTGCGGCGGCCCTCGAGATAGACGTCCGTCTTGCCGAAGGTGTTACCGTCCTGCACGTCGATGATCCCGCCCACCGCCTGGGCGACGTCGTTGACCAGATCGCCGCGGCCGCCGTCGGCAAGCGGATCGGCGTCGTCGGCGTCCACGTCGCCGTCATCGTCGACATCGACCGTGGTGTTGCCATCGTACAGCGACCCGACCACCTCTTCCGTGCTGGCGTAGGCACCGTTGACTGCCGTGTTGGCGGTGTAGATCACGTTGCCTTCGGCATCGAAATCGACCACCAGTCGTCCGACATAGGAGTACTCGCCGGAGGTATTGACGATCAGCGTGGTTTTGCCGTCGGCGTTCGCGGTGACGATCGGATAGGTGTCGGCAGCGGTGTCGCCGGCACGGAGCGCGTCGGTCTCGTCCGCCAGCAGCGTGTGCGAGCCGCCGGCGACGATGACGTCGACGCCGTGCAGCAGGGGCGCCAGCGCCTTTTCGAGCGCGAGCTGCTGCAGATGGCTGACCAGGATGATCTTGTTGATGCCCTGGGCCAGCAGACCGTCGATCGTCGGCTGCAGGATTGCCGCCAGCGCCGCCATGTCATCGACATTGTCGCCGATCACTTCGACGCCGCCGGTCGAGGAGATGCTCTGCACGATCTGCGTGGTCGCGCCGATCACGCCGATCTTTTCGCCGTTCTCCTCGATGACCGAGGCTGGCGCGATCTTCTTGCCGATGCCGGCCGCCGGCGGGAAGCCGGTGTAGGCGTCGGAATCCTGAATCGTGCCGGTGTAGACCGAGGCGAGATTGGCATCGGCCGAGAAGTCCAGATTGGCCGCGAGGTACGGGAACTGCGCGCCGGGATAGCCGGCGGTCTGCTTGATGATGTCGGCGAACGCCTTGGTGCCGGCGTCGAATTCGTGATTGCCGATCGCCGAGGCCTGCACGCCGATCATGTTCAGCATCGCCATGTCGGCGGTGCCGAAGCCCGGCGAGATGTTCAGCGTCCCGGCAGCGAGGCCGTAATAGGTCTCCAGCGCGGTTTCGTAGACCTCCTTCAGCGAGCCGTCGCTGCCGGCGCTGAAGAACGGGCTGGGAATGAAATTGTCGCCCGACG
Source organism: Bradyrhizobium sp. 191 (assembly GCF_023100985.1). Taxonomy (NCBI): domain Bacteria; kingdom Pseudomonadati; phylum Pseudomonadota; class Alphaproteobacteria; order Hyphomicrobiales; family Nitrobacteraceae; genus Bradyrhizobium; species Bradyrhizobium sp. 191. Next base: position 7,976,107 of record NZ_CP064692.1, on the reverse strand, counting down.
ACAGCGTGATCGAGTTGTCATAGGTCTCCTCGAGATAGTCGACGATCGCCGCGAAGTTGCCGGCGCGATCGACCGCGTTCAGGCCCGCCTCGAAGTCCGATGCATGCAGGATTTGCAGCGTGTAAGCCGGGGTCGGCTCCTGTTCCCCGAGATTGAGGCCCACGACCACCGGATCGTGGTCGGACACCCGGATCGCGGAGTCGCCGTCGAAGATCGAGGTGTCGCGGCCGTAGTCGGTGTTGTAGTCGAGCGCGTCGGCCTCGTCGGCGTTGATGTGCCAGGTGGTCACACCGGACACCTGCCCGCCGAGGCTGGCATTGGCGAAGGCATAGTCGAGCGTGCCGGTCTGGCCGTCGAACACATAGGAATAAGCGTCGTCCTCGCGGTCGTGCAGATTCTCATAGCCGGCGCCCTCGATGAGCGCGGTCGACTGCTCCTTAGCGTAGCCGTTGAAGTCGCCGAGCAGCATCACGTCCGGATCGCCCGAGCCGGTCGGATCGCTCGCCGCCCACGCGGTCAGCGCGGTGGCGGCCAGCTCGCGCTGGTTCTGCCAGTTGCCCTGGCCGTCGCCCTGATCGGAATCGGCGCCGGAGCCGGTACCGCTCTTGGACTTGAGATGGTTGGCGATCGCCGTGAAGGTTTCGCCGGTCGCAAGCTCCTCGAAGGTCACCGCGATCGCGTTGCGGCTGGTGTTCTCGCCGTCGAACACCGCCCCGACCGTGCTCTGCCCGAGCAGGCCGCCGAGGCCGAGCCCGGGCAGGTCGGCGTCGTTGAGGGTCTCGATGGTCGTACCGTCGGCGATCTTCACCGCGGTGGTGTCGTAGATGAAGCCGACCGCGATGGCGTCGCCGCCAACGAACTGCTGGCCGGGATCGACCCAGGCATAGGTACCGGCCCCAGCCACGGCATTGAGCTGTTCGACCAGATACTTGATCGCGTTGCCGGAGGATGCAGCGGAGAAGTCGTTCTCCAGTTCGGTCAGCGCCAGCACGTCGACGTCCATGTCGAGGATGGTCGCGACCAGCTTCTCGGTCTGACGCGCGAACTCCACGGCGTTGTCGGCGCCGCGCGGCGCTTCGCCGATCGCGGTGGTGCCGCCATTGTCCAGCGTCGTGAAGTAGTTCAGCACGTTGAAGCTCGCCACCTTCAGGCGGCCGCCGACGTCTTCCGGCGCATCGGTGCGCGGATTGTCGCCGGCCCCGAAGGTGTTGGCGCCGTCCTCGACCGAGCGGATCCGCCAGGTCGCTCCCGAGGCGGAGTTGCCGGCCCATTGATAGTCGAGCACGCCGGTCAGGCCGGTGACGGTGTCACCCATCCGGACCGCGTCGGCAGTGCCGTAGTTTGGCGTGGCGGAGGGGTTGTCGTTCGGATCGAAGCCGTCGAGGTTATTGATCGCGGCGTTCTGGACGTTCAGGCCATCGTCATAGGTGATGGTGCGAGCCCCGAGCTCGGCCAGATGCGCCTGGTAGGCGGCGGCGTCGGGCGCGTTCTCCTGCGTGAACTGTTCGGGCCGTTCGCCCGCTACAAGCTTGATCTCGTTGAAACGGTCGAGATTGAACTGCTCGGTGACGGTCAGGGTCTGCGGAATCGTGACCAGCATGCCTTCATAGGCTTCAAGATCAGGCTGGTAGTCGCCGTCCTGGCTCAGCGTAGTGCCCATCGACGGCAGGTTGATCTGCGCCGCCATCGCGCCGACGTCGGCCACCGCGCCGGCCTGGACGACCGAAATGTTGCTGGCGGTGAGCTCAGTCAGGCCGAAATATTCGCTGATCGAGCCGGTGACGCGCACCCGGTCGCCGATCTGGACGTCGGTGGCGCTGCCGTAGACGAATATCGCCTCGGAGGTCAGTACGTTGCCGTCGGAATCGGTGGTTTCCTCCTGGAGATAGAAGCCGTTGAGATTGCGGTTGGCGTCGGCATCGCCGTTCTGGAAGTCGCCGACCACGATGGCTTCGACGGTCACAGTCTGGCCGACCATGGCGCTGCTGGCTCCGCTGCCCTGAATCGTGCTGATCTTGGTGATGCCGACATCGTCGTTGACGATGGTGCCGGTCGCCGTCGCGGCGCTGCCGATCGTGGTGGTCACGGCCGCCGAATTGGAAACGTCCTGCAGCGTCAGCGTGAAGCTCTCGTTCGCCTCATTGTCGGCGTCGCCGGCGACGGTGACGGTCACGATCGCGGAGGTCTCACCCGCCGCGATGCTACCGCTGAAGCTGACCGGCTTGCCGCCGACGTAGTCGGCCGCATCGGTCTGCGCCGAAGCGATCGTTCCCGAGAACGCGACGTCGCCCGTGGTGCCGCCGCTACGCTCGACGGTGAACTGATAGACGGTCGGACCGCTGTTACCTTCGTCATGCGACACCGTAAGCGAATCCGGCGCGAAGGCGACGTGCTGAGTTTCGATTGACGATTCGGACGAACTGGTGACGCGGATGTCGTCGATGCCGACCCACTCGTCATTGCCGACGGCGTTGGTGGTGAGAATGCGTACCTGGAGGTCGCTGCGGCCGTTGACGGCGTCAGGCAGCAGCAGATCGAACTGCGTCACCTGGGTCGCGGCACCGCCGGTGGTGACGTCGGCGGCGTAGCCGCTCGGAACGTTGCTCCACGCCCCGCTCGAACCGAGCCGATACTGCACGTTGATCTGCTGCGCGGCGTCGTCCGTGCTGGCGTCGAGGTCGCGTGCGTCGAAGCTCAGCCGGACATCCTTGCGGCCGGTGGCGTCGAGATGGATCACGAGGCTGGGGGCATCCGCACTGTTCGAGCCGTTCAGCGCCACCGTCGGGTTGGCAATCTGGAATTCGGCCACACCGCCGTTGGTGATCGCGGTGTTGGTCTGGTTGGCGACGACGTCGACATCTCCTGACGACGGTCCGGTAGCCGTACGCGCGTCCACCCCGGTGGCCGAAACGACATCGTTGCCGAGATAGCCGACGATCGATGCGACCCCCGACCAATCATCGTTGGTCGTGATAAGGCCAGTATTGGACCAATCCTGCAGGAAATCGCCGGTCGCCAGGACATGAGGGGTCGTCGACATGGATAGCCACTCCAGCGCTTGAGAGAAGACGTCGCGGATCACCGCCTCACGGCATGCGCGAGGGCGTGGTCCAGACGGCCGATTGTTAACGGATCGTTAATGGTTAACGTATCGTTACTGATTTGATAGAACGCCGATGACAACAGATCGGTGACTGCTTGTTAACGGGCCGGTGAAGTTGCCGCCCGAAGAGCCCCGCGAAGACCGACAGAACCAACTACCAGCTTTGCGCGGGACGGCGCGCTCGACCTCTCGGCCGGCAGCAATCGCCAATGGGTCATCGCGTTACAGCTCAATCAGCCCGCCGCGAGGAGCGACCACGCCAGGTTTCGATTCCCGGTCTACGCGGCCGAACTTCCGAACCATGGCGGCGTTTCGTCGCAGGAATCGCGGCTTCGTTGCCGCCGGCCCGCGTTTTCGCGCACCGCGCTTTGTCATGCGCCTGACGTTGAACCTCGCTAACGAACGCCGACCACATCCGACCGTGACGATCCGACGTCGTTTTGAATTGAGTAAGATGACCGCAACAACGTCCTCCGCGTCGACTCCCGCGTCCGGCGATCTCGCGTCGGCCGCGATCGCCTCCTGCAGAACGGCCTTTCTGACGGTGGGACTGTTCTCGGCGGTGCTCAATCTGCTGATGCTCACCGGCTCGATCTACATGCTGCAGGTGTACGACCGGGTCATCCCATCGCACAGCATTCCGACCTTGATCGCGCTGTCGATCGCGGTGGCGGCGGCGTATGCGATGCAAGGGCTGTTCGACCTGCTGCGTCAGCGCATTCTGACCCGGATCGGATCGGCACTGCACGCCGCGCTGTGGCAACCGGTCGTCTGCAACATCCTGCGCGGGCCGCTACGCGGCGGCGGCGCGAATCGCGGCCTGCAATTGTCACATGATCTGGACTCGGTCCGGTCGTTCCTTTCCGGGCTCGGCCCGACGACCCTGTTCGACTTGCCGTGGATGCCGCTGTATCTCGCCGGCTGCTTTCTCTTGCATCCTTATCTCGGCTGGACGCTGGTCGTGGGCGCGGTGCTGCTGTTCGGGATCGCGCTGCTCACCGAGGTGCTGACGCGGGCGCCGACCCGGGACGCCTCGCGTGCCGGCGCAATCCGCGGCGTCCAGCTTGAAGCCGGTCGGCGCAACGCCGAAATCGTGGCCGCGCTGGGGATGGAGCAGCGGTTGATCGACCGGATCGGAACCGCCAACGACGATCTCGTCGCCGCCCAGCAGCGCAACGCCGATATCGCCGGATCGCTCGGTGCGTTGTCGAAGACGCTGCGCTTCATGCTGCAATCGGCGCTGCTCGGCCTCGGCGCCTATCTGGTGATCGAGGGGCAGGCCAGCGGCGGCGTGATGATCGCCGCGTCGATCATGGGCAGCCGCGCGCTCGCGCCGGTGGAACTGGCGATCTCCATCTGGCGTCCATTCCTCGGCGCGAGACAGGCGGGCCAACGGCTCCGAGCTGCCCTGCGCGACGGCGACGCCCCGAAGCCCGACGTCGCACCCGAACGCGCCGTCCATCGGCTCACGGTCGAGCAGGTAACGATCGCCGCCCCCGGCGGCACCACCGCGATCGTGCACAACGCGTCGTTCGCACTCGAAGCCGGCCAGGCGGTTGGCATCATTGGCCCGTCAGCCGCCGGCAAATCGACGCTGGCGCGGGCGCTGGTCGGGATCTGGCCGATCGCACGCGGCGAGATCCGCCTTGATAGCGCCACCCTCGACCAGTGGCCGGCAGAAATTCGCGGCGGCATGATCGGCTATCTGCCGCAGGACGTCGAATTGTTCGACGGAACGGTGGCGGAGAACATCGCACGCTTCGACCCTGAGATCGACGAGGCGGCGGTGATCGCCGCGGCGAAGGCAGCCGGCGCCTACGAGATGATCCTGAAGCTGCCGAAGGGGTTCGAGATGCGGATCGGCGAAGCCGGCGCCACCCTGTCGGGCGGCCAGCGGCAGCGGATCGCGCTGGCGCGCGCGCTCTACAAGGATCCGTTCATGGTGGTGCTCGACGAGCCGAACGCCAGCCTAGACGCCGAAGGCGACGCCGCGCTGACCGACGCCATCCGGCGCGTCCGGGCTCGCGGCGGCATTGCCGTCATCATCGCGCATCGACCGGCGGCGCTCGCCGCGGTCGATCTCGTGCTGACGCTGGCGACCGGCCAGGTGCAGGCGTTCGGCCCGAAGGACGAAGTGCTGCGCAAATCGCTCGCCGCTCATCCGGTGCCCGGCGGAGCGGCGCTGCAGGCGGTGCCCGATGCGCGCTCGGTTCCGGCCGCCGCCGCCAGTTGAGGACCTCCATATGACCGCACCCCGCACGCCCGATGCTCGCCGCAACAATCCGTTTCGCGATATCCGGCGCGCCACCGGATTCGGGATCGGCACGCTGGCGATCGTGGTGTCCACCGCCGGCGTTTGGGCGATGACCGCGCCGCTCGCCAGCGCCGTGATCGCGCCGGCACAGGTGGTGGTCGACAGCAACGTCCGCCGCGTTCAGCACCCGACCGGTGGCGTGGTCGCCGACATCTACGTCAACGACGGCGATCAGGTTCGGGCCGGCGACATGCTGGTCCGCCTCGACGAGACGCTGCCGCGCGCCAACCTTGCGCTGATCGAAAACCAGCTCAACCAGCTAGGGGTGCGTCGTGCCCGGCTGCAGTCCGAGCAGAACGGCCGCGACGCGGTGGCGCTGCCCGGCGAGATCGCCGCCCGCCGCGCCGTCGCCGCGATCGCGGAGATGATCGAGGGCGAGACCACGCTGTTCGCCCGGCGGCGCGAGGCGATCAGCGGCCAACAATCGCAGCTGCGCGAACGAAAGGCGCAGATCGCGGACGAAATCCGCGGCCTGGAGGCGCAGATCGCGTCGAAGCGCGAACAGATCCGCTGGATCGACACCGAGTTGGAGGGCGTCCGCGAGCTTTACGAAAAGCGTCTGGTGCCCTATGCGCGCCTCACTGCGCTCGAGCGCGAGGCCTCCCGCCTGACCGGCGAGGAAGGCCAGCTGATCGCCGAGATCGCACGCGCCAAGGGCCGGATCACCGAAACCGAACTGCAGATCATCCAGCTGGTCCAGGACCAGCGCCGCGAGGTCGCGACCGAACTGCGCGACGTCGAGACCAAGCTTGCCGATCTCGGTGAACGCCGCATCGCCGCGATGGACCAGCTCGATCGCGTGGTATTGCGCGCGCCGCAGGACGGTCTGATCCACCAGAAATCGGTCTTCACCGTCGGTGGCGTGATCACCGCGGGCGAACAGCTGATGCTCATCGTGCCGAAGGATTCGCTTGTGGTCGAGGCCCGGGTCGATCCGCAAATGATCGACCGGCTCAAGGTCGGGCAATCAGCCAAGCTCCGCTTCAGCGCGTTCGACGCCGCTGTGACCCCCGAGCTCGATGGCACGCTGACGCGGATCGCCGCCGACCTGACCAAAGACCCGCAATCCGGCGCGGCTTACTACGTCGCCCGCATCAGCCTCGACGCGAGCGAACTCGCCAAGCTCGACGGCAAGGCGCTGGTGCCCGGTATGCCGGTTGAAGCCTTCATCCAGAACGGCGTGCGGACGGCGCTCGCCTACCTGCGCAAGCCGCTGGAAGATCAGCTCGCCCGCGCGCTGCGGCAGAAATAGTCCAAGTCCCCATCGCGATCGTTGCCCAGCATGCGTCCGCATTGCCGTCAGCACGGTATCCCAATTTCCGAACGAGTCAGATCTGCGGATCCTCGCCAGGCGAGCAAGCCTGGTGTGCCGATGTTGCCGGAGTCCGCCGCAGGCCGGCCCTAAGGCGAAGATCGCGGTCGCGCTCGGCACGTCACCAGTTCAGGCCGGACCCAACCGACGGAGTGGCGCACCCAAACGCCGAGCGGCCTCATCATTCAATCACCTGAGCCCGATATCGAGCCATCCCAGATCATTGACCTCGATCTGCTCGCCGTCACCAATCAGGACGGTCGTCGTCTCAGCTTCCACAATTGCGGGACCTTCGACCTTGTTGCCTGGACGAAGTTGATCCGCGGACTGGTCTGCCGGCGTTGTCGGCTATTTTGCGAACACGGTGTTGCGAACGATCGCGACGAGGTCATCGCAAGCCTGCTGGTAGGAATGAGGATCTCAATCCGGCGTCAAGCGAGCGCCGGTCGGAACAGTTCCCGGGTACGGAGAGCCTGATCAGCCGAACGCGGCGACCTCCTCCAGGGACTCCGCAGCCGCCTTCACAATCGTATCCACGTCAGCATCGGTCATCGGCAACGACAGCGCCATCAGGCCATAGCTCGCGACCAATATCCCGCGATTGAGCAGCCCGGCGGTGAACACGGCCTGGCGCTTCGCTTCCATCTCGCTCAAGTAGGCTGAACGATAATCCCGGACGTTGCGATCCGTAAAATGAATCTTGAGAAGCGAGCCCAATCCGACCGCGGTCCCGGCAACGCCGGTCTTGCGGAAAGCCGCATTGATACCGTCGCGTACCGCGGTGCCGATCCTATCGAGGCGTGAATAGGCTGCTGTGTCGAGCAGCTTCATAGCGGCAAGACCGGCGCGCATGGTGACGGGATTGGCCGAGAAGGTGCCACCGTGCGGGAGCTGCGGCTTGCCGGAGGATGGATCGAACACCGACATGAACTTCTTGCCGCCGGCGATCGCGCCGACCGGAAAGCCGCCGCCGATGATCTTGCCGAGCGTAGTCAGGTCCGGATCGATCCCCCAAAGCCCTTGCGCACCCTCATAGCCGAGACGGAATGTGATGACTTCGTCGAATACAAGCAGCGCGCCGACTTCCCGCGTGACCTGACAGAGCGCTTCCACATAGGCTCTGTCCGCCGGAACCAGACCTGCTCGGTTCGGCATCGGATCAACGAGTACACAGGCGAGTTCGGGACCATGCTCGCGGATCAAGCTCACTGCCGCCTCGACGTCGTTGAACGGAATGGTCACGACGTCCGCGAGCACGTTGTCGGGCGTGCCTTTGGCATAGGCTACCGATACCGGGGCGTTGCCGCCCCAAGCCGCGGGTGTCGGATCGAGGCTGACTTCAGCGTAGTCATAGGAGCCGTGATAAGCACCCTCGCACTTGGCGATCTTCGGACGACCCGTGTAGGCGCGGGCAGCTTTCAGCGCCATCATCACCGCCTCCGTGCCCGAATTGCAGAAACGGACATGGTCTACCGATGGAAGCCTTGCTGTCAGCAATTCGGCGAGCTCGACCTCGGACTCCGTCGGCATGCCGAAGGCCGAGCCCAGCGCGAGCTGCTTGGTCGCCGCCTCGATCAATGCGGGATGAGCATGGCCATGGATCAGAGACGTGAAATTGTTGATGCAGTCGATATATTCATTGCCATCGACGTCCCGGACTCGGCAGCCGGCGCCTGAAGCTGCGTAGATCGGAAACGGCTTCATGTAGACCGTGGTGCGCGTATTGCCACCCGGCAGGCTCTTCAGCGCTCGCTGATAGAGATCTCGCGATTGAGAATGATTGGCGGGATACATCTTGCCTCCTTGATCCCGGGTTCAACGGCCCAGATAAGCTTCGCGCACGCGCGCATTGTGCTTGAGTTCGCCTGCTGGTCCTTCGAGCACAATGCGCCCTGTCTCCAGCACATAGGCACGATCGGCGACCGAGAGCGCAAGCACCGTGTTCTGCTCCACGACCAGGATCAGACCGGCCTCGCCAATGCACCTGACTTGTTCGTAAACCTCTTCGGCGAGCCGCGACGCCAAGCCGAGCGATGGCCACTCTTCTCTTTCGACCTCGCTAGGGGGCTCGCGGAGTCGATCCGGCTGCAGCGCACCGGACCGGTCGAGTCATGACTGCCCGAGAATGGCGAGAATCCGTTCGCGGTGCTAACGTGCAAGGTCATCAAGGCAGAGGTGAAGGCGCTTACCTCATCGCAGGCGGGCGCAGGCGAATCGAGAGAAGCTCGGCTTCAGCGGCATGGAAGAGATCGTCGCATTCGATCAGAGCCGTCACTCGACGACCTTTTGCGGGGACCCGACGCGAACAGCGTGCGAACGCGGCGCGGGAACAGAGCGGTAACACCCCCGGACACCAAAAATATGAATGATTTCAACGCCAATCGTGGGTCTATGGTGCGCTCGGAGGGACTCGAACCCCCACGATTTTACTCACTGCCACCTCAAGGCAGCGCGTCTACCAGTTCCGCCACGAGCGCTTTGGGGATGCCGACTTGAGGCTTGAGGGCCAGCCGGATCAACGGCGCCGATCTAACAAATCCATCAGAGGGGTACAAGCCTGCAAAGGCCCTGAATTCCACAAGCTTTGCAGGAAAGTTCCAGCCCTCTGCCCGAATCGGCAAGTGCTGGTCCCCAGGCCGCTACCGCCTGCCCCGCGGCCTTACCGGGTCCCCGGCGTGCGCGGCAGCATCTGCTTGACCTCGACCGCTATCCGGTTGCGATCGACCAGCACGACGCCGGAGGCAACAGGCAGATTATTGGCCAGGACCTTGACCTCGTCGGCCTCGGTAGCATCCAGCTCGATGATGGCGCCGCGGGAAAGACGCAATACTTGATGGATCGGCATGGTGGTGGTCCCGAGGACGACCATGAGATCCACGGTGACTTTATCGAGAGTGGGCACTGTCAGGACCGCCGCGACATGGGACTCTTCATTTGCGCCTGCGATCATCACCACGTTATGGTTAGCCAATGGTTAATTCGCCTGAAAACCCCCGCCAAAGCCAGCGGCAAGAGCTCGATCTGACGTCGTTTTCCGCCGCAGGCGGCGAGCCCGTCGAATGGCTCATCTCGGATGCACCGGTGCCGTATCCGGATGCCGTGGCCATCATGGAGGCCCGGGTCGCCGCGATCGCGGCGGGCGAGGCCCCGGAACTGGTCTGGCTGCTCGAACACCCCCCGCTCTACACCTCGGGCACCTCGGGCAAGCAATCAGACCTGCTGGATGCCCGCTTCCCGATCTTCGCGAGCGGGCGCGGCGGGCAGCTCACCTATCACGGGCCGGGCCAGCGGGTGGCCTATGTCATGCTCGACCTCAAGCGCCGCCGGCCTGACGTGCGGGCCTATGTCGCGAGCCTGGAGGAATTGATCCTGCGCACGCTGGCTGCCTTCAACATTCGCGGCGAGCGGCGCGAGGACCGGGTTGGCGTCTGGGTCAGGCGCCCCGACAAGGGAGCCGATCACGAGGACAAGATCGCGGCGATCGGCGTCCGCCTGAAGCGCTGGGTGTCGTTCCACGGTATCGCCATCAATGTCGAGCCGGAGCTGTCGCATTTCGCCGGCATCGTGCCCTGCGGCGTTGCCGATCCCCGCTATGGCGTCACCTCGCTGGTCGATCTCGGTCAGCTCGTGACCATGGCCGATGTCGATATCGCGCTCAGGCGGACGTTCGAAGAAGTGTTCGGACCAACCCGCGCGCTGCTGCCGGAAGCGGTCGCCTAGCGCTACCGCGTTCTGCGCGGAATCGGCTATACTTGATTCCGGCGTCGCCCACGCCTCCCCCCTCCGCCGGGAAAGCAGACTTCATGCTGGGCGAATTGATCATCGGACCGACTGTTCGAGCGCTGGGCATAAGGAGGGATTGCGATCATGCTCGCAATGGGAGGTTCTCACGATGAGACTGTCTGCGCCGATCTATCATCTCAAGCGCAAGGCGAAGCGCCTGTCCCGCGAGGAAGGCATTCCACTCCACGACGCGCTTGACCGCGTCGCCACAGCGGAAGGGTTTTCCGCCTGGAGCTTGCTGGCGGCAAGAGCCGCGGCGGAGACGCCGGCCGGCAAGCTGTTTCCTCAATTCCGGCCGGGCGAGCTGGTGCTGCTGGGTGCGCGACCCGGTCATGGCAAAACCCTGATGAGTCTCGAACTCGCGGTGGAGGCCATGAGGAAAGGCAGCCGTGCCGCGTTCTTCTCGCTCGAATACACCGAGAGAGACGTTCTGGACCGCTTGCGGGCGATCGGCGTGGAGCCTGCGCAGTTCGACAAATTGTTCGAGCTCGATTGCTCCGATGCGATCAGCGCCGATTACGTCGTCAAGCAGATGGCCCCCGCCCCACGCGGCACATTCGTGGTGATCGACTATCTGCAACTGCTCGACCAGCGCCGGGAAAATCCCGACCTGACCGTTCAGGTGCGCGCGCTGAAATCGTTCGCACGTGACAGGGGGCTGATCATCGTCTTCATCTCCCAGATCGATCGATCCTATGATCCCGCAGTCAAGCCCTGTCCTGATCTCAGCGATGTCCGCTTGCCGAACCCGTTGGACCTGAAGCTGTTCGACAAGACGTGCTTCATCAACAATTCCGAAGTTCAGTTCCGCGCAGCGAGCTGACGATCCCTCGCAACCGGTCGCGGGTGAGATTGCTCACCCGCGATCAGGCATCACGCCGCCTGCAGCGAAACCTCGAGCTTGCCGGCAATGTAGCGCCGCTCCTGGGTCAGGCCGCCAAAGCCGTAGGCATCGCCCTTGACCTCGTCGACATGCACATAGGTCTCGGGATGCAGCGGCCCCAGGACCTCGGCCATGCGCTTGAACATTGCAGCGAGATAAGCCGCCTTCTCGTCCTTGGTGTTGGTGCCCTCGGTGACGTGGATGTCGATCCAGTAGCTTGCGAGCTTCTGCTCGGCGAGCGACTTGCCGCCCGCGAACCAATCGCCCGCATCCACGGACTTCACGATGATGGCGGTGACTTTGGGATCCTTGTGCAGGATCTTTGCCGTGAGCTCGGACACGGCATTGGCGATGTCGGCCTTCAGCGACGGCGACTGGCGAGACGTGGCGTAGGACACTTTGATCAGGGGCATGGTGGTTCTCCTCAAGATGCTGCGCCGGGCCTTGCGCGGCGTTGGTGAGAAGCTAGACCTGGGACCATGATTTTGGTATCTTATCGAGACTTATATCAGTGATAACAATCCGTAATGAACGCAACGCTCGACATCGCCACGGTCCGGGCCTTCCTGCTGGTTGCCGACCTCCAGAGCTTTACCCGGGCGGCCGAAGCACTCGGCACGACGCAGGCGGCTGTCAGCCTCAAGCTGCAACGGCTGGAGACGTTGCTGGGGAAACGCCTCGTCGAACGCTCGCCGCGCGCCGTTCGGCTCACTGCCGATGGTGCTGATTTCCTCGATCGCGCCCGCGCGCTCATGGAAGCGCATGACCGTGCGTTCTCCGGCGAGGCTTCCGCCGCGCAGTCGCTTTCGCTCGGCATCTCCGACCATGCCGCGGGCCCCGAACTGGTGACGCTGCTCGAACGGCTGCACGCGATGTCCGCGAATCTCACGCTCGCCGTCACCATCGGTTTCTCGCGCGAGATGCAGGACGCCTATGATGCGGGCGAGCTGGACGCGGTGATCGTCCGCCAGGAGGGCAGCCGCCGCGGCGGCGAGAAGCTGGCTGATGACGAGTTCGGCTGGTTCGCGTCACGGCGTTTCACGCTCCCGAAGGGCGAAGCACTGCCGCTGGCAACGCTCGCCCCGCCCTGTGGCGTCCGCGCCATCGCCGTGCGCGCGCTCGACAAGGCCCGCACTCCCTGGCGCGAGCGTTTCGTCGGCGGCGGTGTCACGGCCGTGGTTGCGGCGGCGCTTGCCGGACTTGCAATCACGCCGCTAGCGCGGCGGATCGCGCCTCCGGGCTTGGTCGATATCGGGCCTGCGCACAAGCTGCCGAAGCTCGGCAGTTCGAAGGTGATGCTGCATTCGAAAGTCAGCGATCCCGCCAAGCTCGCGGCACTGCGCGCTGTGGCCGCGACGTTCCGGAGCCTGGCGACGAGCTAGCGGCCAGTCCGAGGAGCCTGATCGCCCGGCGGCCACTGTATATGATGCGGATATTGCCTAAAAATTTCCCACAGAATGGGAACTAATCCGCCATGTGCGGCGTTTGCCCCCGTCGAGGCGGGGTCCGGAATGACCGAAAAGTTCAGTCAACAGAGAGACTTGTTCGAGAGCGAGCGCAGTTTCCGGCTGTTGGTTGAGGGAGTCGCCGACTACGCCCTGTACATGCTTGATCCCAAGGGGATCATCACCAGCTGGAACATCGGCGGCGAACGCATCAAGGGCTATTCGCCCGAGGAGATCCTCGGCCAGCATTTTTCCCGCTTCTACACCGAGACCGACCGCGCCAATGGCAAGCCTGCGCGGGCGCTCGGTATTGCCCGGGAAAAGGGCCGATATGAGGAGGAAGGCTGGCGCGTCCGAAAGGACGGCACGTTCTTCTGGGCCAGCGTGGTGATCGACCCGATCTACGAGGGCGGCGCGCTGATCGGCTTCGCCAAGATCACGCGCGACATCACCGAGCGCCGCAACGCCCAGCTCAAGCTCGAGGCAATGCAGAAGCAGCTCGCCGAGTCGCAGAAATTCGATGCGCTCGGACAGCTCACCGGCGGGGTTGCCCACGACTTCAACAATCTTCTGATGATCATCAGCGGCAGCCTTCACATCCTGAAGAAGGGCGCTTCTGGCGACCCCAAGCTCGAGCGCGCCATGTCCGCGATCGAAACCGCCACCAAACGCGGCGCCGCGCTGACGAACCAGCTCCTCACCTTTGCGCGGCGGCAAAGCGTCAACCCGCAGGCGATCGATTTCGCCGAACGCGTCGCGGCCATCCGCGAGGTGCTCGACGCCGGCGTGGGCAGTTCCGTGCGCCTCGCCTTCGACATTCGCTCCGACACATGGCCGATCAAGGCCGACGTCTCCGAGCTCGAGACCGCGCTGCTCAACCTCGTCATCAATGCCCGCGACGCGATGCCGGACGGTGGCACGGTGACGATCGGCGCGCGCAATGTCGCGCTGAACGAACCTCCCCTCGCCGGCGACTTCGTCGCAATCGACGTCACGGATACCGGGCTCGGAATTCCCTCCGACGTTCTCGACAAGATTTTCGAGCCGTTCTTCACGACCAAGCCGATCGGAAAAGGTACCGGCCTCGGCCTTTCGCAGGTGCACGGCTTCGCTCATCAGGCCGGCGGCACGATAACGGTCGCAAGCGAGCTCGGAAAGGGCACGACATTCACCATCATCCTGCCGCGCGGCACAGATGCGCCGTCGCGCGAGACATCGGGGACGCCTCTCCGCGGCAGCGGCACGGTGCTGCTGGTCGAGGACAATCCCGACGTTGCTCTGGTCAGCATCGGTCTTCTGGAGCAGCTCGGCTATCAAGTGCGCCGGGTCGCCGATGCCGAAGCGGCATTGCGCGAGATCGAGAGCAACGGCGTCGACTTCGTGTTCTCGGACATCGTCATGCCCGGCAAGATGGATGGGCTCAGCCTCGCCCATCGCCTCCGCCAGATCCGCCCCGGCCTGCCGATCCTGCTTGCCACCGGCTACAGCGAGGTCGCCGCCGGCGTACGCGGCGATTTCCCGATCCTGCGCAAGCCCTATGAGATCCACGAGCTGAGCGAGGCGATCGCCAAGCTGCCGCGATGAGGGCTCACTTGGAGAGCTTGGGGCACCTAAGCCTCCTCGCCATCATGACCGGGCTTGTCCCGCCTGCCCGGGCATGACCACCTCTTGTGAGCGCTTACACCGTCGGCAGCACCGAGAACGCTTCCCCTGCCCTGCGCAAATTCAGCTCATCCACGCTCGCGGTTTCACTGGTGACGCTGTCGACGCGCGAGGACGGCGGGCCGTGGCGGCACAGCGCGACCATGTCGGCAACGTGCTTCGGCGCACCAGCGAACAGCGCTTCCACGCTGCCGTCGCGACGGTTGCGGACCCAGCCTTCGAGGCCACTCGCCGTCGCCTGATACTCGACCCAGGCCCGATAGCCGACGCCCTGCACGCGTCCGCGGATCATGACCTGGAGAATTGCCCGGCTCACTTGTTCAGTCCGAGGACATCGGCGCTGCGCACCCTGGCCTCGCCTTCGCGCATGACACGGGCCATCAGCTCCGGCGACGCCAGGCCCTTGAGGCTTTTTGGCGCCATGCCCTCGCGCAACGCCTTCTGTGTCTCATAGATGGCCTGCGTCGCGGCGGCGATCGGCGCATGACCCTGGAGTGCGATGCGTACGCGCCGGCTCGCAAGGTAATCGAGCGCGTTCAATTCGTCCGGCGCACCGCCGAGCACGATCGGCAGGCGCGTGGCAGATGCGATGGCCTCGAGCTCGGCGCGCGACTTGATGCCGGTGAAGAACAACGCATCGACCCCGGTGGCCTCATAAGCCTTGGCGCGGCGAACAGCATCCTCGATCGAGGTGATCGCGGCAGCGCCCGTGCGGCCCATGATCACCAGCGACGGATCGCTGCGGCCGCCAAGCGCCGCCTTCATCTTGCCGACGCCTTCCTCGAGCGAGATCAGCTGCGTCTTGGTCTCGCCAAAGGCAGCCGGCAGCAGCGTGTCCTCGATGGTGAGACCGGCCGCGCCCGCCATCTCCAGCTCCTGCACCGTGCGGCGCACGTTGAGCGCATTGCCGTAACCATGATCGGCGTCGACCAGAACGGGGAGTGTTGCGGCGCGCGACATCCGCCGCATCTGCTCGGCAAGCTCGGTGAGCGTGATGAGGGTGACATCGGGATCGCCGAGCACGGCGAGCGAGGCCACTGATCCCCCGAACATGCCGAGTGGAAACCCGAGGTCCTCGGCAATGCGGATCGAGATGGCGTCGTAGACCGAGCCGGGATGGACACAAGTCCCGCCCGACAGGATGGAGCGAAGTTTCTCGCGGCGGGAACGAAAGGCCATGGGTGCCCTCTCATTTGTAGCGACGCAGCCGCAACATACTCGGTCATTGCGAGCGCAGCGAAGCAATCCAGGATCTTTCCGCAGAGGCAGTCTGGATTGCTTCGCTGCGCTCGCAATGACGGTGTTCGTGGGGACGCTGAGATCCCCACGAAGACGCTTTACGCAAACTCCAGGATCAGCGCGTCCACCGCGAGTGTCGCGCCCGCGCTGGCGTGGATCTTCTTCACGGTGCCGTCCTGCTCGGCACGCAGCACATTCTGCATCTTCATGGCTTCGACCACCGCCAGCGTCTCGCCGGCCTTGACCTCCTGCCCCTCGGTCACCGCGATCGAGACGACGAGGCCGGGCATCGGACAGAGCAGCTTCTTGCCGGTGTCGGAGGCCGTCGTCACCGGCATCAGCCGGGCAGAGGTCGCTTCTGTCTCGGTCCAGACATAGACCGGCACCTCGACGCCCTGATGCGCGAGGCGGATGCCGTTGGCGATCGGACGCGCCTGCACCGCGACGAGGTGACCGTCGATGGTGCCCTGCCAGACCGGATCGCCGGGCTTCCACGGCGACTGCAAGAGATTCGCATTGCCGGCCTTGCCGTCGGGATCGATGAAGCGGATCGCGATTGCCTCGCCCTCGCGTCCGACCTCGAGCAGGATCTCCTGGCGGTCGAGCCAGACCGAGCGGCGTCGCTCGCGCTGCACGATGCGGCCGCCCATCTGGCCCGAGATCTGCCGCTTGCGCTCACCGAGCACGTGATCGATCGCGGCGCCGACCGCGGCGATGCGACGCGCGACCTCGCCTTCGGGCACGCGCACAGCAAAGCCCTTGGGGAATTCCTCGGCGATGAAGCCGGTCGAGAGTCGTCCCTCGCGCCAGCGCGGATGGTGCATCAGCGCGGACAGGAACGGGATGTTGTGCCTGATGCCGTCGACGTAGAACGAATCCAGCGCGGTCGCCTGCGCCTCGATCGCAGCCGCGCGCGACGGCGCATGGGTGACGAGCTTGGCGATCATCGGATCGTAGTGGATCGAGATCTCGCCGCCCTCCTGCACGCCGGTGTCGTTGCGGATGGTGATGCCGTCCTTGCTGGCTTCCGCCGGCGGGCGATATTTCACCAGCCGCCCGATCGAGGGCAGGAAGTTGCGGAACGGATCTTCGGCGTAGAGGCGCGATTCCACCGCCCAGCCGGTCAGCGTGACGTCCTTCTGCGCGATGGCGAGCTTCTCGCCGGCGGCGACGCGGATCATCTGCTCGACGAGGTCGATGCCGGTGACCAGTTCCGTGACGGGATGCTCGACCTGGAGGCGCGTGTTCATCTCCAGGAAGTAGAAGCTCTTGTCCTGCCCTGCCACGAACTCGACCGTGCCGGCGGAGTCGTAGTTCACGGCCTTGGCCAGCGCGACCGCCTGCTCGCCCATCTTGCGGCGGGTGGCCTCATCCAGCAGCGGCGACGGCGCCTCCTCGATGACCTTCTGGTTGCGACGCTGGATCGAGCATTCGCGCTCGCCGAGATAGATCACGTTGCCGTGCTTGTCGCCGAGCACCTGGATCTCGATGTGGCGGGGATCGACGATGAACTTTTCGACGAAGACACGGTCGTCGCCGAACGAGGCCTTGGCCTCGGCCTTGGCGAGGTTGAAGCCCTCGGCGACCTCGGCCTTGGAATGGGCGATGCGCATGCCCTTGCCGCCACCGCCGGCGGAGGCCTTGATCATGACGGGGTAGCCGATCTCGTCGGCGATGCGGACCGCGTGCTTGTCGTCCTCGATGACGCCGAGATAGCCCGGCACGGTCGAGACTTTTGCTTTTGCGGCGGCCTTCTTGGACTCGATCTTGTCGCCCATCGCGGCGATCGCGCCCGGGTTCGGGCCGATGAAGACGATGCCGGCCGCTTCCAGCGCGCGCGGAAACGCCTCGCGCTCGGACAGGAAGCCGTAGCCGGGATGCACGGCCTCGGCGCCCGTCCTGCGGCAGGCCTCCACGATCTTCTCGATCACCAGATAGCTCTCGGCCGCAGCCGGCGGACCAATCAGCACCGCCTCGTCGGCCATCTCGACATGGAGGGCATCGCGGTCGGCCTCGGAATAGACCGCAACCGTTTGAATTCCCATCTTGCGGGCGGTCTTGATGACCCGACAGGCGATTTCGCCGCGATTGGCGATCAGAATCCGTTTGAACATGCTTTTCTTGAGTCTCGACCTTGGGCGGGACCCGTCTCCTGGCCGTTGGGGCCTATGGGGACGGGCCGTGTGGCTCCCGTGGTACATCAAAATGGGCCGGAGGCAACGGTCTAAATCCGGGGCCTCTGGCGTACCAGCGCAAGACCGAAATGGGCCCGGCGAGCCCTAGGGACGCCGTGCCGCTTCCCGGGGCTTCCCGGCCTTGGCCACGTCCCGGACCAGGCCGTGAATGAAGCCGAGTTTGGCGACCACCGCGGGCGACAGGATGAAGGGATAGAGGTCGCGCAGACCCATGGCGCGGTTGACGCTGTTCATGGCGAAGGTGAAGGGCAGCCATGCGTTGACCAGCGCCTCGATATCCCTTGCCTCGTAAGGGTTGAAGCGGATGCGCGCCGTCAGTTCCCCATCGCGATCGACCCTGGGGCGCACCTCCATGCCGAACTCGGCGGCCATCTCCAGCGTGTCGACGATGTGGAGGTAGTGCGCCCAGGTCTCGGCGAAGTCTTCCCAGGGATGCATCGTGGCGTAGGCCGAGACGTAGCTCTGCTGCCAGTCGGGCGGCGGGCCTTCGGCATAATGGCGCTGCAAGGCCTGACCGTAATCGGCCGCATCGTCGCCGAACACGGCGCGGCATTGGTCGAGCTTGCCGCCGTCGCGCACCAGCACGTTCCAGAAATAGTGTCCGACCTCGTGGCGGAAATGCCCGAGCGGCGTCCGGTAGGGCTCGCCCATTTCGAGCCTGCGCCGCTCGCGCTCGATGTCGT
Organism: Bradyrhizobium sp. 191; assembly: GCF_023100985.1. Taxonomy (NCBI): domain Bacteria; kingdom Pseudomonadati; phylum Pseudomonadota; class Alphaproteobacteria; order Hyphomicrobiales; family Nitrobacteraceae; genus Bradyrhizobium; species Bradyrhizobium sp. 191. The sequence goes on along the minus strand of NZ_CP064692.1, from coordinate 7,957,488 downwards.
CCGCCTCCTTGAGCGCAATCGTGATCAGGCCGCTGTCGTGGCCCGTCATGACCTTCTGTCCGCTGTTCGGATCGTCGGCAAGGAAATTGAAGATCAGCCCATGTTCGGGATTGTCCTGCCGGGTCTGGAGCGGCAGCCTCCAGCGGATCAGGGCATAGAGTAGACGGTGCTTGGCCACCTCCAGCTCACGCCATCCAGCAAGCTGCGCCGGATCGGAGAGGTTCGGTACCGTCCCATTGTGGCGGCAGGCGCGGCAATAGCCGGTGGTATCGTCCGTGTCCGTCAGCCAGTTGCAGGCGTCGTACTCGGCATTCCGGCACAGCATCCGGCCTTCGCCATTGTCGGCCAATGTCCGCCAGGCTTCTCCGTCGGGCTCGATCGCCGACATTGTCTCCTTCTCCGGCATGAAGGCGACACGATGGCCGCAGCGTTCGCAGGCACGATTCTCGAAATAGAGAACGTTGCCGCAGGCCTGACAGACGAAGAGCTTCAAGATTTAGCCTCTTTGGAAAGGAATTCTTACGAGAGAGTTGGCACCCCGCGAAGACGCCTCGATCGGCAGATCGTTCCAGTCTCCGGAACAAATTGCCGGACCAGACGTTGCCGCGGGGTCGTTCCTCGCGTTCAGGCACGCGCTCCTATTTTCCGATACTTTACCCTCTAAACAATGGTCATCACGTTCCGTCTGTGTGAATATCGGTCCGGCACGTGCGCACCCGCATCACAACGGCCGATGCCTTGAACGATCCCTTGCCCGAGACCATCGCCGCCGAAAGGCTGCGCCAACACCTCGAAGACGTCGCGCGCGAGCGCGATTACGCCTATCGCGCGCTGCAGGAGCGCGAGGCCGAGCTGGCACGCATCCAGCGTATCGGCAAGGTCGGCGGCGTCGAGGTCGATTTCCGTGAAGGCTTCAAGAACCGTCGCTCCCCCGAATATCTGATGATCCACGGCCTGCCGCCGGAAGCTGCCGAGGAGTCGCACGAGGATTGGGTCAACCGCATCCATCCCGACGATCGCGACGCGGCCGTCAAGCATTTCTTCGAGGCACTCGCCGGAACGAGCGAAGACTACAGCGCTGAGTACCGCATCATCCGTCCCAGCGACGGCGAGACCCGCTGGATCCGGGTCGTCGCCAAGATCGAGCGCGACAAGGACGGCCGCGCCATCCGCCTCGTCGGCGCCCATATCGACATCACCGACCAGGCGCTGGCGCGCGAGACGCTGCGCGAGAGCGAGGAGCGCTTTAGGCTGATCGCCGACAGCGCGCCGGTGCCGATCTGGGTCACCAAGCTCGATCGCAAGCGGTCCTTCGCCAACCAGGCCTATGTCGATTTCGTCGGCCTGCCCCACGATCAGGCCATCGACTTCGACTGGCGCAAGGTGCTGCATCCCGACGACCTGCCGCACGTGCTTCAGCAATCCGTCCAGGGTGAAGCATCCCTCAAACCCTTCGTGCTGGAAGCGCGTTACAGGAACGCAAGCGGCGAATGGCGGTGGCTTAGATCGGAATCGCAGCCGCGCTGGGACCCGACAGGCAAGCATATCGGCTTCATCGGCGTCGCCCACGACATCACCGTCGCCAAGCAGGCCGAGATCGAGCTCAGGCAGCTCAACGAGACGCTGGAACAGCGCATTGCCGAGCGCACCGCCGAGCTCGAATCCAACGAGGCACGGCTACGCGCGATCCTGGAGACCAGCAATCAGTATCAGGGCCTGGTCAATCTCAGCGGTGAGCTGCTTTACGCCAACAAGACCGCGCTGGACGGCATCAAGGCACGCTCGTCGGATGTGATCGGAAGGCCGCTCTGGGACACGCCCTGGTTCACCGGCACGGACGGCATGAGTGCCGCCGTGCGAGAGGCCTTCGACAAGGTGCTCAAAGGCGAAGCCGTGCGGCTGGAAATGCGCCTGCGCCTTCCCATCGGCGAGCGCGATTTCGATTTCGGCATGCGGCCCGTGCTCGACCGGCACGGCAACATCACCGGCGCGGTGCCCGAGGCGGTCGACGTCACCGAGCGCCGCCGCGGCGAGGAAGCGCTGCGGCAATCGCAGAAGATGGAGGCGATCGGCCAGCTCACCGGCGGCGTCGCGCACGATTTCAACAATCTCCTCACCATCATCCGCTCGGCCACCGACTTCCTGCGCCGCCGCGAGCTGCCGGAGGAACGCCGCCGCCGCTATGTCGATGCCATCTCCGAGACGGTCGAGCGCGCCTCCAAGCTGACGGCGCAGCTTCTGGCGTTCGCGCGCCGGCAGCCGCTGAAGCCGCAGATCTTCAACGTCGGCAGCCAGGTCGAAGGTGTGGCGCAGCTGGTCCGGCCGCTGGTCGGCAGCCGCATCGAGATCGCCGTGGAGGTTCAGGATCCCGATTGCTTCACCGTGGCCGACATCGCCCAGTTCGAGGCCGCGCTGATCAACCTCGCCATCAATGCCCGTGATGCCATGAATGGCGAAGGCCGCCTCACCATCGCCGTGCGCAAGGTCCAGGGTATCCCTCAGCTGCGCGCGCAATTGGCGCGCAGCGGCGACTACGTCGCCATCTCCGTCACCGACACCGGAAGCGGCATCGCGCCGGAGCATCTCGATTCGATCTTCGAGCCGTTCTTCACCACCAAGGAGGTCGGCAAGGGCACCGGCCTCGGCCTCAGCCAGGCCTTCGGCTTCGCAAAACAGTCCGAGGGCGACATCGCGGTGACGAGCACGCAAGGCAAAGGCGCAACCTTCACCATCTATCTGCCGCAGGCCCAAAGTCCCGCGACGGACAAGGAAGCCGCGGCACTGACCCATGAGGTCGCGGCGACCGGACGCGGCTATCGCGTGCTCGTGGTCGAGGACGACGACGAAGTCGGCCGCTTCTCCACCGAACTCCTGGAGGATCTCGGCTATGTCGTCCGCCGCGTCGCCAACGCCAACGCGGCACTGGCGATCCTCGGCGAGAACGAATTTGCCGTCGACCTCGTGTTCTCCGACGTCATCATGCCCGGAATGAACGGCGTCGAGCTAGCCGGCATCATCCGCGAGCGCTATCCGGGCCTGCCCGTGGTGCTCACCAGCGGCTACAGCAACGTGCTCGCCGAAAGCGCCCATCGCGGCTTCGAGCTGATCCAGAAGCCCTACTCTGTGGAGTCGCTGTCGCGCATATTGCGCAAGGCGATCACGGAGAAGCTATCCGTGGTGCGGTGAGCGTGAACCAAAGAACGCGCTGTCGTCCCGGACAAGCGCGCAAAAAGCGCGCGCCGATCCGGGACCCATACTCCGAGACCGACGGTGTAGCGTGAGCTGGTAGCCGAAAATCTTCGTCCAACTTCATCCCGTGGCTATGGGTCGCGGATCTGCGCTTACGCTTGTCCGGGGCGACAGCGGAATGTTTGGCGGGCCGCGATCCACACAACGACGATCGAGGAACCAATGTCCAGCGAAAATCCCGATCAGGCGAGGCGCGCCGGCCGCGCGCTGGATGCGGCCAATTTCTTCCTCGCCGACGTCCGCGACGGGCTCGGCCCCTATCTCGCAGTCTATCTTCTCACCGAGCAGCATTGGAACGAGGCTCGCATTGGCCTCGTGATGTCGATCGCGACGATCGCCGGCATCGTCGCGCAGACGCCGGCCGGTGCGCTGGTTGACGCCACACGGGCGAAGCGGCTGGTGATGGTGGCCGCTGCGATTCTGGTGACGCTCGCCTCGCTGTCGCTGCCGTTGTTCCCCAACCTCCTGCCGGTGATCATCTCGCAAGGCATCGCGCAAGCCGCTGCCGTGGTCTTCCCGCCGGCGATCGCCGCGGTCTCGCTTGGCATCTTCGGGCATGCCGCATTTGCCCGGCGCACCGGCCGCAACGAGACTTTCAACCACGCCGGCAACGCCGCCGCGGCGGGCATCGCCGGCCTATCCGCCTATTGGTTCGGACCGACCGTCGTGTTCTACCTTCTCGGCGCCATGGCGATCGCGAGCCTCGTCAGCATCCTGGCGATCCCCGAACGGGCCATCGACCACGATCTCGCACGCGGACTGCACCACGCTCGTATCAATGGCGCACCCGAACACCCCTCGGGCCTTGGCGTGCTCCTGACCTGCCGTCCGCTGCTCATATTCGCTGTCTGCGTCGTTCTGTTTCACCTCTCCAACGCGGCGATGCTGCCGCTCGTCGGACAGAAGCTCGCGCTCCAGGACAAGAACATCGGCACCAGCCTGATGTCGGCATGCATCGTTGCGGCGCAAGTGGTGATGGTTCCGTTCGCGATGCTGGTCGGCGCACGGGCCGACCGCTGGGGGCACAAGCGGTTCTTCCTTGCCGCATTGTTGATCCTGCCGATCCGCGGTGCGCTCTATACGCTCTCCGACAATCCGTTCTGGCTGGTCGGCGTGCAGCTGCTGGATGGCGTCGGCGCCGGCATTTTCGGGGCGATCTTCCCCGTCATCGTCGCCGACCTCATGCGCAACACCGGCCGCTTCAACGTCGCACAGGGCGCCGTCATCACGGCCCAGAGCATCGGCGCGGCACTGTCGACAACACTGGCGGGCGTGATCGTGGTCGGCGCCGGCTACAGCGCAGCATTCATCACGCTCGGCGCCGTAGCGGCGATCGGTGCCGTGATCTGCCTCCTCGCCTTGCCCGAGACGCGGCAAGGCGACGACGGCGATCCGCGCCCGCGGGGGAAGACAGCGGCGTCTGCATCGGCTATCGCTGCCGAATGAATCTACTCCCATTCGAGAACTGAGCCGTGCCGTCTGACGCCATCTGGACCTGGAGCATCATCGTCGTCGCGACCGCAGGCGTCATCGTCCGGCCCTTTCGCCTGCCCGAGGCGCTCTGGGCCGTGATCGGCGCCAGCGCGCTGCTGCTGTTTGGTTTGCTGCCGTGGCCCGATGCGTTGACCGGTATCGAGAAGGGCGTCGACGTCTATCTCTTCCTGATCGGCATGATGCTGATCGCCGAGCTGGCGCGGCTCGAAGGCCTGTTCGATTATCTCGCCGCGCTTGCGGTGGAGTATGCACGTGGCTCACCGCAGCGGCTGTTCCTGCTGATCTATCTCGTCGGCACCCTCGTCACCGTGCTGCTCTCCAACGATGCCACCGCGATCGTGCTGACTCCGGCCGTCTATGCCGCGACGCGCGCCGCCGGCGCAAAGCCGCTGCCCTATCTGTTCGTCTGCGCCTTCATTGCCAATGCCGCAAGCTTCGTGCTGCCGATCTCAAATCCGGCCAATCTCGTCGTGTTCGGCGCGCGCATGCCGCACCTCACCGAATGGCTGCGCCTGTTCGCCTTGCCCTCGGCGGCCTCGATCCTGCTCACATACGTGGTCCTGCGCCTGAGCCAGCACCGCGCGCTGAAGGAGGAGACGATCGCCCGGAGCGTGCCGCATCCGAAGCTTGGACGCGGCGGCAAGCTCACGGCAATAGGCATCGTCGCGATCGGCATCGTGCTGGTCACCGCGTCGGCGCTGGACAGGCAACTGGGCCTGCCGACCTTCATCTGCGGCGTCGCGACGGCGGCGATCGTGCTGCTGATCAACCGGCAATCGCCCTTACCCGTGCTGCGCGGTGTCTCCTGGAGCGTGCTGCCGCTGGTCGGCGGGCTCTTTGTCATGGTGGAAGCGCTGGTGAAGACCGGCGTGATCGCGCAGCTGAGCGCGTTGCTGCACCAGGCGGTCGCGCAATCGGTGCCCCAGGCAGCCTGGAGCGTCGGCATCGCCACCGCGCTCGCCGACAACATCGCCAACAATCTTCCGGTCGGCCTCGTCGCAGGCTCGGTCGCCGCCAGCGATCATCTGCCCGCACCGGTCGTCAGCGCCATCCTGATCGGCGTCGATCTCGGCCCCAATCTGTCGGTGACCGGATCGCTCGCCACCATCCTCTGGCTGGTCGCGCTCCGGCGGGAGAAGATCGAGGTCGGCGCCTGGCCGTTCCTCAAGCTCGGTCTGCTGGTGACGCCGCCTGCCCTGATCGGTGCACTGGCGGCTGCCATCAGGTAGCGGCAAGGCGGGCCGGCCAAATAAGTACAGCCGTTTGCGGTGCATCAAGGCCGGCATTGCGGCGACGGCTAGAGTTCGTTTGTCGCGAGCTTCAGACAGCTCGCGGCAAGGAAGGTTGATCATGCAGATTCGATCAAAGTCGCTGCCGCAGAGGTTCTCACTGCGTCGCGGAATTCAGAACTTCGTCGCGCCCGGCCAAGGCCGCACGGAGACGTCCCATCCCCTGCTCATCTTCTCCGTCGTGGTGCTGCTGGCCTTGTTCGCCATCCTGGAGGTCGACGTGCACACGGCGCAGCTTCAGGCCATCGGCCTGCTCGGCCATGGCACCGGGATCGATCCCGTCTTCCTGAGCCCGTAGCGGACGGAGCCCGATCGCGGCCACAAGGCCGCGACCGGGTCACACGTAGGCAGACTCCATAGTTTGAGCATGATCTTTTCGGAAAACCGCTACGCACTTTTCCGGATCATGCTCTAGTCGTTCTCGTAGCCGTAGACTTCCGGCAGAATGAAGATCGCGGCGAGCAGTCCGATCAGCGGGAAGATTGCGACGAACAGCGTGGCGTTGGCCTGTCCGATCGCCGCGAACAGCGACGGGAAGAGGAAGATCGCCAGGAACGACGGCAGCTTCACGAACATGTAGGCGAAGCCGCTGGCGGTGCCGCGATATTTCGGCCTGGCGACCATGGTCGGGATCGTCATGCAGTTCGACGCGTCCCAGTAATGGCCCCACAACATGGCGGCGGCCGCAAACGGCAGCAGTATCTTGTTGTCGGTGTAGAGCGCGAAGGCCGCGACCAGAAGTGAAGCCAGCACGATGCCGAAGCCGGCGATGGCGATACCGCGATGGCCGATCTTCGGCGTCAGCAGCGGACCGACCCAGCCGGACAACGCGGCGAAGCAGAACAGTCCCATCGTCACCAGGTTGTTGCCGAGCACGCTCGACACGCCGACCATCACGAACAGCACCGGCAGGTAGAACGCGAAGGTCGAGAATTCGCTGCCTTGCGCGAAGCAGGCGATCCAGCCGTAGATCGTCGCGCGCCAGCGGATCGGGTCCTTCTTGAGGTCGGCGAGGAACGCGCGGGTCGAGACCTTCGGCACCTGGACGTCCCGGTCCGGCAGCATGTCGAGATTGTCGTTGAACATCTCGCGCGCGACCTGCTTGGCCTCGCGGTAGCGCCCCTTCTGCACCAGCCACACCGCCGTCTCCGGCACGTCGTGGCGCATGATCAGGATGATCAGCGCCGGCACCGCGCCGAGACCCAGCGTCACGCGCCACAGCATCTCGTGGTTCATGTCGGTCAGGAGGAAGATCACGATGACGCCGATGGTGAGCACTTCACCGACGGCGAACATGAACTGCCAGCGGTTGCCCATGACCTCGCGCTCGCCCTTCGCCATGGATTCCATGATGTAGGTGTAGCCGGTCGAGATGTCGGAGCCGAGCGGGATGCCGAGCAGGAAGCGGATCACGACGAGCCAGGCGACGTCAGGCACGAAGGCCTGCGCCAGCGCCAGCACGATGAACATCACCATCGTCACCAGGAACATCACGCGGCGCCCGATCTTGTCGGACAGCCACCCCCCGAGCAGCGCGCCGATCAGGGCGCCGCCTTGCGTGCCGGCCGCCGCAAGGCCCAGCATCAGCGGATCGGGATTGTACTGCTCCTTGATGAAGATCAGCACGAAGGCGATCGAATAGAGGTCCCAGGCCTCGACCAGGATCGAGGCCATCATCAGCCAGCCGACCTTGTTGCCCTTGGGGCTGTAGTTCGTGATGAGGTAGCGGACCGCGGCTTCGCTCGCGGTCGGTTGTGGCATCGCCATCGTTGACATTTCTTGGTCCTCTCTTCGAAACTCTCTACGTGCCGAGCAGCGGCTCGATGCTGCAATCGAGCAGGCGCGGATCGATCCCAGCCTCCATGCCCGTGAACATCGAATCCATGTAGTCGATCAGGGCATCGCTCGCCCTCACCGCATCCTCGACGCGGCGGTTGGCGACGGCTGCGAGAATGGCGAGATGATGATCGATCGTGCCTGACAGATCCGCCTGCCCCGGCATGAAGCGGTGGTGGATGTAGCCGATGCGCCGATACAGCGTGTGCAGTGGGCGCATCGTATGCACCAGGAACGGCTCGCCGGCCGCCTCCAGCACCAGCGCGTCGATGCGACGGTCGATACTGTTGAATTCGTCGAGCGTCAGGCTGGCGCGGCGCTCGCGCAGCAGACGTTCAATGTGCAGCGCCTGATTGCGATGCGAGAGGCTGGCACGATCGGCGGCGAGGCGGATCACGAAGCGCTCCATGTCGCGGCGCAGGCCGAGCAGCATGCGCTCGCGCGCCAGATCGATCGGAGCGATGTGCAGACCGTGACGGGGCCGGATGATGATCAGGGTATCGGCCGAGAGACGATTGACGGCGTGATGCACCGGTGTGCGCCCGAAGCCGGTGATGTGCTGCAATTCCAGCATCGTCATGAATTGTCCGGGCTTGAGCTCGCAGTGAACCAGGAGCTCTTCGATCTTCTGGTAGGCCAGCTCGAAGAAATTGAGCCGGTTGCGCCGCGAGGGCTTGCCCTCGCCGTCGTCGTCGTTTCTCACCACCTCGAGCGCGCGCTTGCGCTTTGCCATGTCGTTCTCTCCCGTCGGCCCGCGCTCTCGTTGCTGGATGGCGCCCTGTTTGTTGGAGCCTTAAAACATGTTGTGATATATTACAAGCCGGCGTAAGACTCCCGCGCGACCTGCAACATGTTGCAGTGCGAAATGAGACGACGGACGCGCGACGTCTGTGATGGGAGGACAATTGCCGTGAAGATCACGTCGATCGAGACGCTGCGTACGGAGGAATTTTCCAACGTCATCTGGGTCCGCGTTCACACCGACACGGGTGTGATCGGGCTCGGCGAAACGTTCTACGGCGCGGGCGCGGTCGAGGCGCAGATCCACGACACCTTTGCCGGCCGCCTGCTCGGCCGCAATCCCCTGCACATCGAAGCCATCCATCGCGACATGCTGAACCTGCCGATGGCGCAGTCCTCGACCGGCGTCGAATATCGCGCCGCCTCGGCGATCGACATCGCGCTGTGGGACCTGTTCGGCAAGGTCTGCGGCCAGCCGGTGCACCAGATGCTCGGCGGCCTCTGCCGCGACAAGCAGCGCATCTACAACACCTGCGCCGGCACGCAATATGTTCGCTCGACCAATATCAGCCCGGTCGCGAACTGGAATCTCGGCGCCTCCAAGGGACCTTACGAGGATCTCGACGGTTTCATGCATCGCGCCGACGCGCTCGCCGAGAGCCTTTTGGAAAGCGGCATTTCCGCCATGAAGATCTGGCCGTTCGATCCGGCCGCGCAGGAGAACAAGGGCCTCTACATCACCGCCGCGCAGATGAAGCAGGCCATCGAGCCTTTCGAGAAGATCCGCAAGGCGGTCGGCGACAGGATGGAGATCATGGTCGAGCTCCACTCGCTGTGGAACCTGCCGACGGCCAAGCAGATCGCACGCGCGCTCGAGCCCTACAAGCCGACCTGGTACGAGGACCCGATCCGCATGAACTCGCCGCAGGCTCTGGCCGAGTATGCGCGCTCGACCGACGTCTGGGTCTGCGCCAGCGAGACGCTGGGCTCGCGCTTCCCCTACAAGGACATGCTCGACCGCGACGCGATGCACGTGGTGATGGCGGATCTGTGTTGGACCGGCGGCCTCACCGAGGGCCGCAAGATCGCCGCGATGGCCGAGACCTATCACCGGCCCTTCGCACCGCACGATTGCATCGGCCCGATCGGCTTCATCGCCGCCATCCACATGTCGTTCAGCCAGCCCAACACGCTGATCCAGGAATCGGTGCGCGCCTTCTACAAGGGCTGGTACAATGAGCTCGTCACCACGATGCCTGTCATCAAGGACGGTTACGTCTATCCGATGGAAGGACCCGGCCTCGGCGTCGATCTCCTTCCCGCCGTATTCGACCGTTCCGATCTCACCGTGCGCCGTTCCAACGCCTGAGGACCTCTCAAGATGAGCACCTCCCTCTTCGATCTCTCCGGCCGCACGGCGCTCGTGACCGGCTCCTCCCGCGGCCTCGGCCGCGCCATCGCCGAGGGCATGGCCAAGGCCGGCGCCAGGATCATCATCAATGGCGTCGATCCCAAGCGCGTCGAGCAGGCCGTCGCCGAGTTTCGGGCCGCCGGGCATCAAGCCGAAGGCGCTGCCTTCAACGTCACCGACGAGCCCGCGATCGTCGCGGCGTTCGATGACTTCGACAAGTTGGGCATTGCGGTCGATATCGTCGTCAACAATGCCGGCATCCAGCACCGCAAGCCGCTGGTGGAATTCACCACCGACGAGTGGCGCAAGGTGATCGAGACCAATCTCACCAGCGCCTTCGTGATCGGCCGCGAGGCGGCCAAGCGCATGATCCCGCGCAAGCACGGCAAGATCATCAACATCGGCTCGCTCGGCAGCGAGCTCGCGCGTCCCACCATCGCGCCCTACACCGCGGCCAAGGGCGGCATCAAGAACCTGACCCGCTCGATGGCGGTGGAATGGGCCCAGCACGGCATCCAGGCCAATGCGATCGGCCCCGGCTACATGCTGACCGACATGAACGAGGCGTTGGTCAACAACGCCGATTTCAACAACTGGCTGATGGGCCGCATTCCCTCCAAGCGCTGGGGCAAGCCGGACGAGCTGGTGGGCGCGGCGATCTTCCTCGCCTCGGACGCCTCGACCTATGTCAACGGCCAGATCATCTATGTCGATGGCGGCATGATCGCCGCCATGTGACCGCGAACCAGGAGCAGCCCATGCGCGCCGTCGTCATCCACGCCCCGAAGGATCTGCGGATCGACCTGTATCCCGATCCGGCGCCCGGTCCGGGCGAAGTCCGCGTCAAGATCGCCAATGGCGGCATCTGCGGCTCGGACCTGCACTATTACCATCACGGCGGTTTCGGCGTCGTCCGCATCCAGCAGCCGATGGCGCTGGGGCACGAAATTGCCGGCGTGGTTGCGGCGGTCGGTGACGGCGTCAGCAGCGTGAAGCCCGGCACCCGCGTTGCAGTCAACCCGAGCAAGCCGTGCGGGGTGTGCCTGCATTGCCAGGAGGGAATGCGCAACCAGTGCCTCGACATGCGCTTCCTCGGCAGCGCGATGCGCTTTCCCCATGTGCAGGGCGGCTTTCGCGAATTCATCACGATCGATGAGACGCAGGCCGTGCCGATCGCGGACAAGCTCTCGCTCGCCGAAGCCGCAGTCGCCGAGCCGCTCGCGGTCTGCCTGCATGCCGGCAAGCAGGCCGGTCCCCTGCTCGGCAAGCGCGTGCTGATCACCGGCTGCGGTCCGATCGGCGCGTTGATGATCCTGGTCTCGCGCTTTGGCGGCGCGGCCGAGATCGTGGTGACCGATGTCGCGGACGCGCCGCTCGCGGTCGCCAGAAAGCTCGGCGCCACGCACGCCATCAACGTCGCGACCAATGCCAGCGCGCTCGATCCCTGGCGCGCCGGCAAGGGCGTGTTCGACACGCTGTTCGAAGCCTCCGGCAACCAGGCGGCGCTGCGCACCGCGCTCGACGTGCTCAGGCCGGGTGCGACGCTGGTGCAGCTCGGCCTCGGCGGCGAGATGACGCTGCCGATCAACGCCATCGTCGCCAAGGAATTGCAGCTCCGCGGCACCTTCCGCTTCGACCCCGAGTTCGAGCTCGCGGTGCGGCTGATGGGCGAAGGCCTGATCGACGTCAAGCCGCTGATCACGGCCACCATGCCGTTCGAGAACGCGGTCGCCGCCTTCGAGCTTGCCAGCGACCGCTCGCAGTCGATGAAGGTGCAGCTGACGTTCTGAACCGCGCTACTGGCTCTCGATCAGCCGGTCGCTGACCAGCCGCACGGCCCCGCGCTTCCAGGAATAGTCCGCGCCCATGCGCAGGCCGCTGTCGCCACGCGTCAGCACCGTGCCGGTCCTGGCGTCGCGCACCTGGAAGCCGAATGTGTATTCGGTGCGGCTCACCCGCCGCACCACGCCGATCAGCGACTGATCCGCGCCGAGCTCTTTCGCGATCGCCGCCTCGCAACCGCCGCAATCGCGCAAGGCACGCCCCCTCTCCGCCTCGCCGCGCGCGCCGCCGACATCGACGATGCGGTAGCGGCCGGATCGGCCCAGCGCCTCGCGCACGCCGCCGGTGACCTCGGCCATGTATGCCGCGTCCGATGCCGCCGATGCGCCGGCCGAGGCGGCCGTCGTATCCTCCAGCTCGAAATCGAACACGGCGAGCGCGACCGGCGCGGGCGTTGCGAGCGCAGCCATGATCTCGCGGGACACGAAGATCTCGGCGCGCTCCCAGGATTCATCATTGTCGCCGCGGAAGCTGTAGAGCTTGTCCATCACGAGCTTCTTGGCGCCGATTTCGATCACGGCAACCTTGGCCCATTGCACCAGCGTGCTCGTCTTCTGGATGCCGCCGATCACCTTGAACGCCGCGCCGTTCTGGGCGGACGGAACCAGCCGATAGCGCGGGTCCGCACCGATGTCCCTTCGAAGCGCGGCCATGAACGCCGCCAGCCGCCGCTCGTGGGCGGCGGTCTGGTCGGCCGGCTCGGCCGAGGTATCGGTGTAGCTGAAATCGTCCATGGCCACGCCAATGGCGTCCGCGGCATCGGCCCGCGAGCCAGAGAGGACGCAGAGGACAAAGACGAGAATCAGCCGGGAGCGGTGCATGAACGGGCCTCGTCGATGGAGCGGCCCGCAAATCTGGACGGGTCGCCTGAGCCATGCAGCCGTGACCGTCCCGACGAATGCCGGGAAAATTTCACGAGTTGCACTGCGGTAAGGCGGGAACGCTTCCCGCCGCTTGCGTTCTGCCCTTTAATGCGCGAGCGACAAACCCGTTCGCACCAGGTGTCCGCCCATGTGGAATCGCCCGAGGTTCGATCTCAAGATCCGTCTGACGTTGCGCTTGGCCGCGATATCGGCTGCCTGCTTCGCCGCGATTTCCGCCTATTTCCTCGTGTCGGCCGACCGCGCCGCGCATGCGCGCATCGACAGTATCGCCGCCATCGTGGCGAAGTCGCTGGAGTTGCAACAGGGCAAGGTCCAGTGGGTGGCCAGCCCGCGCTCGGACTTTCCGAACCTCGATCCTGTTTCCGCCTATGTAATGACGCCCGGCCTGTGTCTGGCATTCCGCGGCACGAGCGGCGACATCCTTCAGCGTTTCTGTAGCGGCGCCCCTGCCCCGGCGAGCCCGCCGCCGCAGGCCTTCACCGCCTTCTACCGCAGCCTGTTCGACCCCGGCCGCGAGGCGGCACGGCCCGTGATCGTGCGCGGAACGAAGCTCGGCGAGACCGTGGTCTCGGTCGATGCGGCCGTGCAGACGGCCGAAGCCTGGCACGAGGCCGGCCGCCTGATGATCGCGCTTGCGATCGCGCTGCCGCTGCTCTGCGCGCTGGTCTATGCCGCGCTGGCCCGCGCCCTGCGCCCCACCCGCATGATCGGCAACGGTCTCGAGCGCATCGCTGCCGGCGATCTCACGACGCGGCTGCCGCCATTCGACCTTGCCGAGCTCTCCGCCATCCGCGACGTCTTCAACCATCTCGCCGAAAGCCTCGACACCGCGCTTGCCGAACGCAACGAGCTGACGCGGAAGCTGATCGCGCTCCAGGACGAGGAGCGCCGCCATCTCGCGCGTGAGCTGCATGACGAGTTCGGCCAGTCGCTCGCCGCGATCCGCGCGCTTGCCGCGTCCGCCCGCCAGACTGCGGCGCAGGACTGTCCCGCCTTGCTCGGAGAGTGCGACGGCATTGCCCGGACCGCGACCGGCATGATGGAGACGCTGCGCGGCGCGCTGTTCCGGTTGCGGCCGCCCGATGTCGACGAGCTCGGCCTCGTCGCGAGCCTCGAAGGACTGGTGTCGGGGTGGAACGGCCGCAGCCGCGGCCAGACCCGCTTCGATATCCGGTTCGACGGTGCCTTCGAGAGCGTGCCTGCCTCGGTCAGCGCCAATCTCTACCGCATCGTGCAGGAGGCGCTCACCAACGCGGCCAAGCACGCCGGCGCAACGAAGGTCAGCCTGCATCTGACGATGGACGACAGCGAGATCGCGCTCGCGATCGAGGACGATGGCCGGCCCAACGAGGCTGCTGCCAAATCCGGCATGGGCCTGCTCGGCATGCGCGAGCGCGTCGCCGCGCTGCGCGGCCGGCTGAGCTTCGAGACCGGCCCTCACGGCTCGGCGCTGCGCGTGTTCATTCCGCTCGCGGCCGCCGATCGGCAGGCGCTGGAGCACGCGGCATGAGCGCGGCCGACGCCACCATCCTGCTGGTGGACGACCATTCCGTCGTCCGCGAAGGCTACCGCTCGGTGCTCCAGAAGCAGCCGGGCCTGCGCGTCGTCGCCGAGGCCGCCGACGGCGAGGAAGCCTACCGGCTGTACAAATCCGAGGCGCCCGACCTCGTCATCATGGACCTCACCATGCCCGGCATCGGCGGCATCGAGGTCGTCAGGCGGATCAGGCAGTGGGACAAGACGGCGCGGATCCTCATCTTCACCATGCACGAGACTGCCGGCTTTGCCGTGCAGGCGATCCGCGCCGGTGCGAGGGGTTACGTCACCAAGACCAGCCCGCCCGAGACACTGGTGCGCGCAGTCAAGGACGTGCTCGCCGGCAAGATCGCGATCAGCCCCGATATCGACCACGAGCTTGCGCTCAGCCGCATCAGCGGCGAGAGCTCGGCCGCCGACGTGCTGACGCCGCGCGAATTCGAGGTGTTGCGGCTGCTGCTCGCCGAGAACACGACGGAGGAGATCGCCGAGACGCTGCATGTCAGCCCGAAGACGGTGGCGAACCTGCATTCCCTGATCAAGGACAAGCTCGGCGTCGGCTCCGACATCGAGCTGGTCCGCCTGGCGCTGCGCCAAGGACTGTTGACCGAGGTCTGATCGCCGTTGCCTTACGGCTCCAGCCTCGCGCCGTCAGGAGAGAACGCCTCCACCGTGTCACCGATCCTGAACCACATCATGTCACGGCCGACGAGCAACGGGCCCTTGTAAGCGGTGCGCGTGCGCAGGATCAGCGGCTCCTCGGGAATATCGGGCGCGGGCTTCACCGTGCCGAACACGATGTGGGAATAGACCGCGAGTTTTGGCCTGGCGGCCGCAAAGATCTGGCCGGCCTCCTCGGGCGAGGTATGGTGCGCCTGAATGTCCTTGTAGACGGGATTTTTGACCAGCAGCTCCGGTTCGATGACCGCGACCTCGTGGATCAGCAGGTCGGCGCCCTCGGCCGCCTTCGCGATGCGCTCATCATACTTGGTGTCGCCCGACAGCACGACCTTGTGGCCGCCATATTCGACGATGTAACCGAACGAAGGCTTGATCTTCTCGCCGTGGTTCACCTCGATCGCGCTGACTTTCACGCCGTTGTTCTCATAGACCCGCCCGGCTTCGATATCCTTTGCCGCGAACGTGACCGCTACGGGATCGAGATGCTCGTCATCGATGCGGATGCGGACGTCGTCGGCGAAAGCTTTGGTGAGGTTTTCCGCCATGGCGACGGTTCCCTTCGGGCCATAGAGCTTCATCGGCCCCTTGCGCGAAGCCCAGGGCGTGGCAAGCCACCCTGTCAGCCACATGTCGGGAAGGCCGACGACGTGGTCCGAATGCAGATGCGTGATGAAGTTCGCGGTGATCGCGCCGAGTGGAATCTTCAGCTTGTAGAGCTGGATGGTCGCGCCGCGGCCGAGATCGAACAGCAGTTTTTCGCTCCCTGCCTCCACGAGCGTCGACGCGCTGAAGCTGGTCGGTCGCGGCGTCGGCACGCCCGTGCCGAGCAGCGTCACCTTCATCGGTTCGGCGGAGGCGACCGTGGTGAACGCGAGCAGCACAAGGCCCGCCCGCAGGAGCGTTTTGAGCATATTTCCTCTTCCTGAGTATTGGATTGTTGGCCCGCGGATCATTCGCGCGCGATCACCTGGTCCAGCCACGCGCAGTTGAGCGGCGGCACGCGCGGGTCGGCGACGCGCACGCCGCGCGCGGCCGCATCCAGTCGCATGTCGCGCAGGCGCTTGCGTTGCTCTTCCGGCATGTGGAGCCGCTCGTGGCCCCATAGGGAGGGCCCATCAAAGGTCTCGTGCGGCTGCCAGGACTCGGGATCGATGACGCGCGCGCCCCAGCCGTATTCGATGAAGAAGCCGGACGGCGTATTCACGTAGAACGAGGTCATGTGGTCATTGGTGTGCCGGCCGAGCGTGTAGGCGATGCGCCCCGCGTCCAACTGCGCGAGGTCGTAGCCCTGCCCGACGTCATCGAGACTGCCGAGCTCGACCATGAAGTGATGCATCGCCTTCCGCCCCGAGCCGACCATCGCAAAGGAATGGTGGCGGCCATTGACGTGGAAGAAATAGAGCCCGTAGGGCTTCAGCCCGAAATCAGAGACGTGAAAGCCGAGCACGTCGCGATAGAACGGCAACAGAAGCTCGACGTCCTCCACGTTGAGCACGACGTGCCCCATGCCGAGCGCGCCGGTGCGGAAGCCCGAGATCGGACGGCCCGGCCTGAACGGCTCGCTCGCAAGCTCCGGCTTACAAAAGGCTTCCAGCCGGTTGCCGGCGGGATCGGCAAACGCGATCAGTTCGGCGACATGCCGCTCGTCAGCCAGCGCGCGCGAGCCCCGGACCACCTTGATGCCATGGCCTTCCAGCCGTCCTCCCAACTGGTCCAGTTCGGCAGTCGAAGGCACTTCCCATCCCATCACCGCAAGGCCGGCATCGCTGCCGCCGTCGACGATCAGCCGCTGCTTGCGATCGTCCATGCGGAAGGCGCGCATCTTGCCGCCGCGATCGACCTGCTGCATGCCGAGCAGCCCGGTCGCCATCCGGCTCCACTGGTCGAGCTGGGATGAACCGATTCCGATATAGCCGAGCGCTGTGATTTCCATCGACGTCCTCCCGAAGGCATCGCGATCGCCGCACTGCGGCGAGCTTGATACCGGCCGCGCGCGATCCTACGGTGGCGGTCCGCAATCGCTTCGCGTTCGCAATGACGATAGCCGCGCCGCGATGT
The DNA here is from genome assembly GCF_023100985.1 of Bradyrhizobium sp. 191. Lineage (NCBI taxonomy): Bacteria > Pseudomonadati > Pseudomonadota > Alphaproteobacteria > Hyphomicrobiales > Nitrobacteraceae > Bradyrhizobium > Bradyrhizobium sp. 191. The sequence continues at coordinate 7,940,467 of NZ_CP064692.1, read as the reverse complement.
GCCACAAGGGAGGAAATACGAAGTGTCCAAGGAGCGGACGCGGAACGGCCAGCCGCGGCAGTCCGAGGGCGTCCGCGCCTTCAAGCGCGGGCTCGACGTGCTGCACGAGGTCAACCGCTCCGGCGGCATTCGCGCCGGCGACGTTGCCCGCGCGCTCGACCTGCCCCGACCCACCGTCTATCGCCTGCTCGAAACGCTGGAGGAACTCGGCTATATCGCCCGCAGCGCCAGCGACGACCGATTTCGAGTCACCCGGCGCGCGCTGAGCCTCGGCGACGGCTACGATCCTGGCGTGGTGATCTGCCAGGCGGCGGCGCCTTATCTCGCCGATCTCAGCAAGAAGCTGGTCTGGCCGGTCGATCTCTCCACCTATGAGAACGCGGCGATGGTGGTGCAGGAGACCACACACTCTCGCAGCCCGCTCTCGATTGACCGCGGCATGATCGGCAAGCGCTTGCCGATGCTGCGCACGTCTGCGGGCCGCGCCTATCTCGCCGCCTGCCCCGCGCGCGAACGTGATCTGATCGTCAATCATCTGCGTCGGATCGACGAAGCCGACGACCGCCCCTTCCTCGACCAGGGCCGGCTCGACCGCATGATCGCCGAGACGGCCGCGCGAGGTTACGCAATCCGCAGCGAGGGCGAATTCAATCCCAAGACGGCTTCGATTGCCGTTGCCATCGTGCGGGACGGCTCCGTTTTCGGCTGCATCTCGATCATCTGGATCCGTTCGGCGCTGGGCATCGAGGAAGCCATCGCAACCTTTGTCGATCCGATACGCCGAGCCGCGGGAGCCATCGACGTCGGAGCCTGAAGCAACGCCAGAACTCCTATCAGAGGGATACCGAAAGGTGCGCGGCAGCGACGTGCTATGCCCGCTTCACCCGAACCGGCAAGGAAGCGAGGCCACGCAGCACGTTGTTGAGCGCCAGCACGGGTTCGCCGATCTCGAAACCGGCAACACGTTCCACCAGAACCTCGAGCAGTGCCGTCATCTCCAGCCGGGCCAGATGAAGGCCTGCGCACATGTGCGTTCCATTGCCGAACCCGAGATGATCGTTGGCGCGACGTTTCACGTCGAAGCGTTCCGGATCTTGCCATTTTTGTTCGTCGCGATTGGCTGATGCGTACAGCAGCAGCAGGCGGCTCTCGCGCGGAATGGTCAGGCCGCCGATCGTCGCATCGGCCGCAAGATGGCGCGTGAATCCGCGCACCGGCGATTCCAGCCGCAGCGCCTCGTTGATCGCGTTCGGGATCAGGGGCGGATCGTTGCGGACCAGATCCCATTGCGCGGGATGCCGGCCGAAGAGCAAGACGAGGTTGGCGGTTGCGAAGATGGTCGTATCAAGGCTCGGGCCGAGGTAGTCCCGCATCAGCACCGGACAGCGCTCCGGCTCGACCTCGCCGCGGTCCGCAGCAGCGAAGATGCGGTCGCCCCAGCTACCGGACCGCAGACGGCCCCTGATCTCGTCGCCGCCGAGATAGGCGCGCATCTCTTGAACATCCTTCAGCGCCGTACAAGCCCGTGCATTCATGCTGCCGAGCACGTTGAAGGTCGCGGCAGCCCAGCGCAGCATGCTGCTGCGGCCATGATCCTCCAGGCCCACCAGCTTGGAGACGATCGTCAGCGGCAGGTGCTGAGCCAGGTCCGATACCGCATCGAACTGGCCGCGGTCGACCAGTTCGTCGACGAGCCAGCGGGCCTCCGTCCTGATCTCAGGTGCAATCTCCTCAAGTGCCCGCGGCAGCAGCGGAGCCGCTATGATCGCACGAAGCCGATCATGCAAGGGCGCATCGCTCGCCAGCGTCGTGCCTCGCGAGATGGTGTTGACGTGGTCGTTGGCGGCAACCCCCTGTGCCGACGAGAACACGGCCGGGTTTCGCAGCGCGGCGCGGACGTCCTCGAAGCGAGCCACCGCATGAAGCCCGTTTCGCGGCAACCAGACCACGGCGCCCAGCTCGCGAAGGGCTTTGTAGTGCGGGTATGGGTCGCGCAGGACTTCGTCGCTGTAGAGATCGACGTCGTAGATGGGTTGTCCGGGAACTGCCGGCATCCTCTATTCTCCCTCCTGTCCCGAAGTCCCCCTCAGGGGACGGCCACCCATTCGCCCTTCTCGAGCCGGCCAAGCGTCAGCGCACTCTGGTCGAGGCCGGTATGGTCGTTGGGTCCGTAGTTGTAGACACCGCGGGAGCCAGCCTGGCCTTTGAGGCCTTCGATCGCGCTGCGGAGGCCTTCGCGGAATTCGGCGGTCCCGGGCGCGCCGGACTTGAGCGCGGCGGGTGCGGCGCGCTCGATCAGCAGCAGGGCATCATAGGCGGATCCCGCAAAGATGTTGCGGCTTCCCGGACCGAACTTGGCTTCGTAGCGCCGAATGAACTCCAGCGCGGCCTGCTTGGCGGGATGGTGATCGGGCAATGAGGCGGCGCCGACTGCCGGGCTCAGCGGCACGAAGATGCCGTCACCTTGAGTGCCCGTCAGCTTCCGGAAATCTCCGAAGGTGGCGCCGAGCGTGCCGTACACCTTGCCTGCAAATCCCTTTTCGCGAAGCTGAAGCAACGGCAGCGCCGCAGGGGCGCCCGAGGCTGCAATGAGGACGGCGTCGGGTTCGGCGGCAACGATCTTGAGAATCTGTCCGACGACGGTGTTGTCGGTCCGTGCATATTTCTCGTCGGCGACGAGCGCGATCCCCGCGGCCGCGCACATCTCCGCACTGACCTTGCTCCAGGCATCACCGTAGGAGTCGCCGAAACCGATCAGGGCGAGCTTCTTGACGCTGCTCTTCTTCATGTGCGCGAACAACGGCGCCGCTTCGTGATCGTCGTTGGTGGTCGTCTTGAAGATCCAGCGCTTCCTCGCATCGACCGGCGACACCAGAGCATTGACGGGGGCAAGCGTGATGACCGGAAGCCGGTATTCGACGGCGGGATCGATGACCGCGAAAGATCCGGGCGTCGTGGTTGGACCGACGAGGATATCGATGTTGCTGCCCTGGAACAGCTTTCGCGTCGCCGCGACAGCCGCGGTGCTGTCCGAGGCTTCGTCGAGGAACAGATAGTTGACCTTGTGGCCCGCAATTTCGGTTGCGCCAAAGCTGGCCCCATTGCGCTCGGCACTTCCGATCGCCGCGGCCGGACCGGTCGTGGACAGCAGGATTCCGACATTGATGTCCGCGGCCGAAGCCGACGCCACGACCAGTTGGATGGCAAGGCACGCTACTCCCGCGCATTTCAGCATCGTCGTTTCCTCCGCGGCTGCCCGGATCGACAACCTGCACTTTTTTTCCTGATCCTAAGTAGCCAGGGCAGACCGGGCGAAGTAGCGCCTTTGCGGAAATGTCCGGCTGGCGGACAAGACCGGCTTTGGAGCAGGTCGTCCGCTGGGCGGACACTTGGCGCGCCGGCGTTGAAGGGTCGGTACCGCTTCGGGAAGAGATGGCCCATGCAAGATAAATCCACCGCTGAAGACTTCGACGTCGTGATCGTCGGCCGCGGGCCGGTCGGCGCCACGCTCGCTAACCTGCTCGGCCTGTGCGGCGTACGGACGCTGGTATTGGAGCGCGAGGCGCGGGCCTATCATTTGCCGCGAGCGGTGCATTTCGACGACGAATGCATGCGCGTGTTCCAGACGATCGGACTTGCCGAGACGATCCTGCCGCATGTCATTCTCAGTCCCGGCATGCTCTTTCTCGATGCCGCCGGTCGCATGCTGCTGGATTGGTCCCGTCCACAGACGCTGACGCTGATGGGCTGGCATCTCAGCTACCGCTTCCACCAGCCGGATCTGGAGAACGTGTTGATCGGCGGGCTCGCCCGCTGGCCACGCGTCAGCCTGCGCAACCGCTGCGATGTGTTCGCGCTCGATCAAGACGAGGATGGCGTGCGCGTCCGCTACGAAGATCTCTCCAACGGCAGGCTCGGCGAGGTCCGCGCCGGCTACGTGATCGGCTGCGACGGCGCCCGCTCGCTGGTGCGCCGCTTCATCGGCTCGGGGATGGATGACCTCGGCTTCCACGAGCGGTGGCTGGTGATTGACGTCCTGCTCAAGCGCGACCGCGACGATCTCGGCGATTACAGCCTTCAGCATTGCGACCCGCGCCGTCCGGCGACCTACGTGCGCGGCACCGGCACGCGGCGGCGCTGGGAGATCACGGTCCTTCCCGACGAGGATTCCCAGGAGGTCGCGCTACCCGCGAAGGTGTGGGAGCTATTGTCGCGCTGGATCACTCCCGACGATGCCGAGATCGAGCGAGCCGCGGTCTACACGTTTCATTCCGTCATCGCACAGCAATGGCGGAACGATCGACTGCTGCTCGCGGGCGATTCTGCGCACCAGACGCCGCCCTTTCTCGGCCAGGGCATGTGCGCCGGCATCCGCGATGCCGCCAACCTCGCCTGGAAGCTTGCCGCGGTCATTCGCGACGGCGCCCCGCCCCACCTGCTCGACACCTATCAGAGCGAGCGCCAGCCGCATGTGCGCGAATTCATCGAGCTCGCCATTCGCCTCGGCGGCGTCATCAACACCAAGGCGATCGAGGCCGGCCTTGCCGCCGGCGAGGTGCGCGAAAATGCGCCGGTCAAGCTGGAGGTGAAAAAGCCCCTGCTCGGCCCCGGGCTCGCGCTCGGCGATCTGCCTCTCGCCGGACATCTCGCGCCGCAATTCGCGCTGCGAGACGGCAGCCGAAGCGACGACCGGATCGGCTACGGCCATGTCCTGCTCGTCGATAGCTTGGCCACGCTTCCTTCGCGTCCCGCTCATTCACTGCCGGGGATCAAGATCCTGACCAGCAATGATGCCGAGGCCGTCGGCCCTTGGCTGCGCGAGCGCGGCATCATCGCCGCACTCGTTCGCCCCGACCGCTACATCCGCGGCACCGCCCGTAACGAGACCGACCTCGACCGGCTCATGGCCGCCATCACGCCTCCAACCCACGTGCCGTCCGCGGCCTGAGCGAACATCCCAAGGATACCCCATGAAGCTGCTCTCTTTTATCGCCGACGGCCGCACCTCGTTCGGAGCCGTCAAGGACAATGGCGTCGTCGATCTGGGCTCGCGCATGACGGGCTGCACAACGCTACGACAGTTGCTTGAGGCTGGCCGCGTCGCCGAAGCGGCCAAGCTTGCAGCCTCCACTGCCCCCGACCATCCGCTCGACAGCATCACCTTCGCACCCGTGATCCCCGATCCCGGCAAGATCATCTGCGTCGGTCTCAACTATCGCGACCACGTGGCCGAGACCGGCCGCACCGTCACGGAGAAGCCGGCTCTGTTCGTACGCTTCCCATGCAGCCAAGTCGGCCATCTCCAGCCCATCGTGAAACCGAGGGTCAGCGACGACTTCGACTATGAAGGCGAGCTCGCGCTCGTCATCGGCAAGGAGGGCCGTCACATTCCCGCCGGCCGCGCCCTCGACCACATCGCCGGCTATTCCTGCTACAACGAAGGCAGCATCCGCGACTGGCAGCGCCACACCAGTCAATTCCTCGCCGGCAAGACCTTTGCCGAGAGCGGCAGTTTCGGCCCGTGGCTGGTGACGACGGACGAGATTCCCGATCCGTCAAAGCTCACCTTGCAGACCCGGCTGAACGGCAACGTCGTGCAGGACACCACGACGGATCTCCTGATCACCGCCATCCCCGAGCTGATCGCCTACATCTCTACCATCTGCCCGCTCGTGCCCGGCGACGTCATCGTCACGGGTACGCCGGGCGGTGTCGGCGCCAAGCGCACGCCGCCGCTGTGGATGCGCCCCGGCGATACCGTCGAAGTCGAGATTTCCGGCATCGGCACCTTGCGCAACACGGTGATCGCCGAGCCGGCCTGACCGTCAAGACCGATCAATCAACGATAAAATCAGGAAACGCCATGGGCACGACCCGCACCACCTCCGCCGCCACCCTGCTGATGACACTCGCGCTCGCCGGCTCCGCTGCGCGGGCCGAAATCAAGGGCGACGCCATCCGCATCGGCGTGCTCACCGACATGAACGGCGTGTTCGCGACCGCGATGGGTCCGGGCTCGGTCGAGGCGGCGCGCATGGCGGCGGAGGAGTTCGGCGGCAAGATCAACGGCAAGCCGATCGAGATCCTGCAGGCCGATCACCAGAATAAGCCGGATCTCGCGGCATCCCTCGCGCGAAAGTGGTTCAGCGACGGAGTCCAGGCGATCGCCGATGGCGGCAGCTCCGGCGCGGCGCTGGCGGTGCAAGAGCTGGTGCGCGGCAACGGCAAGATGTTCCTCATCTCCGGCGCCGGCGCAAACCAGCTCACCGACGAGGCCTGCGCGCCGACCAGTGTGCAATGGACCCAGGACGCCTACTCCACGGCGACTGCGGTGGTCTCCGGCATCATGCAGACCAGCAAGGAGCCGTGGTTCTTCATCACCGGCGACTACGCGTTCGGCCATTCGATCGAGGCGACCGCACGCGACCGCATCACCGCGCTCGGCGGCAAGGTCGCCGGCAGCGTGAAGGCCCAGCTCGGCACGCCCGACTACAGTTCGTTCCTGCTCCAGGCGCAGTCGTCCGGCGCCAGGATTCTCGCCATCAACGTCGCCGGCGACAACGCCACCGCGATCAAGCAGGCCGAGGAATTCGGGCTCGCTGACCAGGGCATGAAGATCGTGCCGATGTCGTTCCAGAATGTCGACATCGAGTCCGTGGGCTTGAAGGCGACGCGCGGTGATCTCATCGTCACCTCGTTCTTCGAGGATGTCTCGCCCGCCGCCCGAAAATTCTCGGATGCATTCTATGGGCGGCGCAAGGCGATGCCCTCGCAGATCCAGGCCGGCGTCTACTCCGCCGTGCGCCATTATCTGCAAGCGATCAAGGACACCGATTCCGACGACAGCGCGACCGTGATGGCGAAGATGAAGGCAACCCCGGTGTCGGATGCCTACACACCCAACGGCCGCATTCGCGAGGACCAGCGCATGGTGCACGATCTCTATCTGGTCCAGGTCAAGACGCCGGAGGAATCGAAAGGCCCATGGGATTTCGTCAAGCTGGTCGCGACGATCCCGCCCGATCAGGCCTTTCGTCCGCTCGACCGCAGCAAATGCGGGCTGGTCGGCAAGTAATCGCTAGGCCAGATAGCGCGTGAGATAGCCTTCCATCGCGTAGAGCGCGCAGAGCGCGAGGCTCGACCAGACGGCTGCGCTGAAATACAGGAACATCCAGGTCAGCTCGCCCTTCCAATGCGCGATGTCGTGGGTCACGACCCAGCGCGTCGAGACGTCATGCAGGCCTTCGAGAAAGCCGAGGAACCTGTTGCCCTCGGCGTGCCCTGCCCGCCAGCGGCTGAGATACATCGGCACGTCGACGGTGATGAGGAAGGCGAGGAAGCAGGCGATGCCGACGATCCCTGACATCAGCGCCCAGCGTACCACGCCCTGGAATTCCGGCATCAGGCGGCACAGCGCGATGCCGGCGAGGAAGAAGGTCACCGCCCACAGCGAGTTCTCGATCGCGTTGTAGAGATAGTTGGTGGTCACCACCGCGTACCAGGAGAAGCACTCGGCGATGAGGATGATCGGCACGATCACGAGCGCGATGTTCACCGCGGTCTCCGCGCCCGTCATCTTGCCGAGTTGATGCAGGATGATGGCCCATTGCGCCGCGAAGCAGACCTCGGCGACGGTCGCGACCGAGCGTCCCACGAAGACGCTCGATAGCCAGGTGTCGAACAGGCAGATGCGCTGCACGTCGGCGCGCGGCAGCACCGAGCGGAAGGCGCAGCCGAACACATAGCCGGCGCACAGCAGGAACATCAGCCCGATATCCGAGCCGCCACTGATGCTGCCCGCCACCGTCGGATAGAACTCGCGATAGAGCATGAACCAGACAAGAATATTGGCGCTGCTCACAAGCGTAAGGGATCCCCACCACCACGCGAGGGGATTTGACCGCGCCTGCCACTGCAACATGAGCCGCTCCGCAAAATTATCGAACTGACATGCCGTCGTAATAATCCTGTCACAGGACGGCATGCAATCGCGACAAAAATCTGTCTGCACGCTCGTTTGAGAGCGGTCTCTCACGGAAGTGTCCCAGGCACAGTTGCGTCCACATATCGGACAATTTCTACGCAATTGGCAAATCTATTGGACATCTGAGCCGCGCCTGTCTGATAATTAAGAATGGCCCCGACGAGCTCATCCAAGCCACGACATCCGCCCTCCTCCGCCGCAGCCGTGCTGGCGGACAGCGCCGACGACGCCGCTTTCGCCACGACGCTGGCAAAAGGGCTCGTCGTGCTGGAGGCGTTCAAGGCCGGGAGCACGCTGCTCGGCAACATGGAGCTGTCGACGCTGACCGGCATCCCGCGGCCGACAGTGGCGAGGCTGACCCATACGCTGGCCGAGCTTGGCTATCTCCGTTACGACGCCGAGCGCTCGAAGTACCGCGTCGGTGCGCGGGCGCTGCGTATGGCGCATCCCCTGCTCGCCGGCATGCAATTCCGCCAGGTGGCGCGGCCGATGATGCAGGAGCTGGCGCACAGCGTCCGCGGCACGGTCTCGATCGGCCTGCTCGACGCGACCTCGATGATCTATGTGGAGACCGCGCGCTCCGGCGACGTCGGCCCGCACGTGCCCGACATCGGGATGCCCATTCCCGTCGTGATGACCGCCATGGGCCGCGCCGCGGCGTCGACCTTGCCGCCGGCTGATGCAGACCGGCTGGAACGGAACATCGCCGCCGAAGACGCCGGGCTGTGGTCGACGTTCCGGGACAACTACCGCGCCGGGATTGCGCAATGCAAAAACCGCGGCTTCTGCACCTGCTGGGGCGAGTACATGGCCTCGATCCATGCCGTCGCCGCGCCGCTGTTTCATGCGAGTGAATCGAAGCAGTCGTTCTCGATCAATTGCGGCATCCCCGCCTTCCGGCTCCAGCCGGGCCAGCTCGAGGGCGAGATCGGTCCGCGCATCGCCGCGCTCGCCGACAGCATCCGCGCCATCGTCGGGCAAGCCGAGCCCACGACGACGCCGCGCAAGACCAAGAAGATCACAAGCGGCGGGACATGACATGGCTGGGCCGCTCGAAGGATTGAAGGTTCTCGACATCGCGACGATCATCGCCGCGCCGTTCGCCGCCACGCTGCTGGCCGACTACGGCGCGGACGTGCTCAAGATCGAGATGCCCGGGCATGGCGACGGCGTGCGGTCGTTTCCGCCGTTCAAGGACGGCAAGCCGCTGTGGTGGAAGGCCGCCAACCGCAACAAGAAGTTTGCCACGCTCGACCTGCGCACGCCGGAAGGGCTTGCGCTGTTCAAGCAGCTGCTTCCGCGCTTCGACGTGCTGATCGAGAATTTTCGTCCGGGAACGCTGGATCGCTGGGGCCTTCCCAAGGAGGTGCTGTGGTCGATCCAGCCGCGCCTCGTGATTCTGCGCGCCACCGCCTTCGGGCAGGACGGCCCCTATCGCGAGCGCCCCGGCTTCGCCCGCATCTTCGAGGCCATGGGCGGACTCACCTACATCACCGGCGAGAGCGAGGGCGAGCCGACCCATCCCGGATATCCGATCGGGGATTCGATCGGCGGCCTGTTCGGCGCCGTCGGCGTGCTCGCGGCTCTATGGAAGCGGGCACGCGATCCGCATGCGCCGGGCGAGGAGATCGATCTCGCACTGACCGAGGCCGTATTCCGCCTGCTCGACGTTCTCGCCATCGAGCATGACCAGCTCGGCGCCGTTCGAGAGCGGATCGGCAACGCCAACGGCTATTCGGCGCCGGCCGCCGTGTTTCGCACCAGCGACGATCACTGGGTGACGCTCGCAGGTTCGACCAACGCCCTCTTTGCCGCGAACTGCCGGGCGATCGGCCGGCCCGACCTCGTCGATGATCCGCGCTTTGCCAGCAACGGCCAGCGCGTCAAGCACGCCGCCGAGCTCAACGACATCTTCGCGGCCTGGTGCGCCGCCCATCCCCTCGACGAGGTCCTCGCGAGGTTCAACGCCGCGCAGGGAACGCTCGCCCCGATCTATTCGATCGATCAGATCGCCGCCGACCCGCAGGTGCAGGCGCGCGAGGTGATCACCCGCGTTGCCGACCGGGATTTCGGCACGGTCGCCATGACCAATGCCGTTCCTCGCTTCACCGTCGACCCCGCGCGGTTGCGTCACGCCGCGGGCGACGTCGGCCAGGACAATGACGAGGTGTTCCGGAACTGGCTCGGCCTGTCGGACCATGAGATCGAACAGCTCACCCAACGAAAGGTGATCTGACGTCGCAAGAAGACCAACAACACAAGAACACCAACAACAAGAGGGAGGACGACAACGGTGGCATCATTCAAGGTCACACGCCGAATCCTGCTGGGCACGATCGCAGGCGGCCTCGCAGCAGGATCAGGCTTGGCGGCGCATGCCGAGGACGCCTGGCCGTCGCGCATGGTGCGGCTGATCTCGCCCTACGGGCCCGGCGGCTCCAACGACATCTCGCTGCGCCTGCTGGCCGAGGAGTTCGGCCGCAGCCTGCGTCAGCAGTTCATCGTCGAGAATAAGCCGGGTGCCGGCACGCGCATCGCCAACGACATGGTCGCCCATGCGCCGGGCGACGGCTACACGATCCTGTACGTCGCGGCGCCCTACGCGACCGCCGAGGCGCTGTTCGGCAAGCTGACCTATGACCGCAAGGATCTGCAGCCGGTGGCGATGGCGGTGATCGCGCCGTTGTTCCTCATCATCAGTGCCGACGCGCCGTTCAAGACGCTGCCCGAGTTGATCGCCTACGGCAAATCGAAACCGGACGGGCTGACCTTCGCCTCTCCCGGCGCCGGCTCGCAGCCGCACCTCGCCGGAGAGCTTCTGTTCCGCGATGCCGGCGTCAAGGGGCTGAACATCCCGTTCCGGGGCGATGCGGCCTCCTACACCGAGCTGCTCGCCGGCCGCGTCGATGCGACGCTGACGGCGCTGCCGACCGCCCTGCCCTACATCCAGAGCGGCAAGTTCACCGTGCTCGGCGTCGCCTCGCCCGAGCGCAGCGCGCTCTATCCGCAGGCGCCGACGCTGCGCGAGCAGGGCTTTCCCAACGTGGCCGCCGCCGGGTGGTACGGCTTCATGGTGCCGTCCACGACACCGCGCGCGATCGTCGACAAGCTCCAGGCCGAGGTTCTGCGCGCGCTCGCCGAACCCGCAATCAAGGACAAGCTGACCGCCCAAGGCCTCGAAGTGCGCGCCGGCACTGCGGCCGAGTTCGGCCGGTTCATCGACAACGAGACGCAGAAGTGGACCAGGCTGATCCGCGACGCCGGCCTCAAGGGCGAATAGCAAGCGGGAGGGACAAGCACATGACTAGCACTCTTCTCAAACGCATCGCAGCTTCCGCGCTGCTCCTCGCGCTCTCGATCACGGCAGCGCAGGCGCAGAAGAAATACGACCCCGGCGCGTCCGACACCGCAATCAAGGTCGGCCAGACCGTGCCGCTCAGCGGCCCGGCCTCGGCCTACGCCGTGATCGGCAAGACCCAGGCCGCCTATATGCGGATGATCAACGACCAGGGCGGCGTCAACGGCCGCAAGGTGGAGCTGATCCAGTATGACGACGCCTATTCGCCGCCGAAAACGGTGGAGCAGACCCGCAGGCTGGTCGAAAGCGACGAGGTGCTGCTGACGTTCCAGATCATCGGCACGGCGCCGAACGTCGCCGTACAGAAATATCTCAACGCCAGGAAAATCCCGCAGCTCTTCGCAGCGACCGGCGCGGCGCGCTTCACCGACCCGAAGAACTTCCCGTGGACGATGGGCTTCAACCCGTCCTACCTCGTCGAGGGCCGCATCTACGCGCAGTACCTGCTGAAGAACCACCCGAACGCGAAAATCGGCGTGCTCTACCAGAACGACGACCTCGGCAAGGATTATCTCGCCGGCCTCAAGGCCGGCCTCGGCGAGAAGGCGAACATGGTCGTGGCCGAGACCTCCTACGAGATCACCGAGCCGACCATCGACTCGCAGATCCTGCGGCTGAGGGACGCGGGTGCCGACGTGCTGTTCAGCGCGACGACGCCGAAGCAGGCGGCCCAGGCGATCAAGAAGGTCGCCGAGATCGGCTGGAAGCCGCTGCACATCATCGACATCAACGCCTCCTCGGTCAGCGCCGTGCTGAAGCCCGCGGGGCTCGACAACTCGAAGGGCGTCGTCAGCGTCGGTTACGTCAAGGATGCCGCCGATCCCGAATGGAAGGACGATGCCGGCATGAAGCGCTATTTCGCCTTCATGGCGAAGTACTATCCCGAAGGCGACAAGGATTCGAACCTGAATGTCTATGGCTACATCACCGCGCAGCTGCTGGTGCAGGTGCTGAAGCAGTGCGGCGACGATCTCACCCGCGACAATGTCATGCGACAGGCGGCCAACCTCAAAAACGTCGAACTCGACCTGACGCTCCCGGGGATCTCGGTCACGACCTCGCCGACCGATTATCGGGTCAACAAGCAGTTCCAGATGGTGCAGTTCGACGGCCTGCGCTGGCAGAAGCTCGGTGACATCGTGTCGGATGAGGCCAGGGAGTGAGACGGCGAGAGGCCGTTTGGCCGTGATCGTTCCTGCCGGTCAACGCACGCAAAGCAAAGGCACGAAAGAGCCACCGGCCGCCCTGGCGCGCCGGTGGTTCGATATCGGCGGGAATCTCCGAGCTACGCGGCCTGGCGCTGATGCGTCAGGTACTCCATCGTCACCTTCTCGACATTGGAGTCGATCCAGGCCGCCATGCGCTGCTCTTCCTGCAACGACGTCTCGAGCGGCGCCTTGGCCTCCGGCATGCCGGCGGCGGCGCAGAGCGCGAGCAGCGACTTGTAGGCGGCGATCTCGAAATTCTCGAACGCATTGTTCGCGAAGGTGTTCTTGAGAATCTCGTCGCCCGCAGCCGAATGCGCCATGGCCGTCATGTTGGCCATCACCGACTGCGCCGTGTCCTTCAGTGTCGACGTGCTCTCGCCACAGGCTTCCAGGCATTTCTCCAGCCGGCGCAATTGCTCGTTGGTCTCCTGAAGGTGAGCGGTGACCTTCGCCTTGACCTCGGGATAGTCGTCGAGCCGCTCTGACTGGCGCTCCATCAATTCTCGCGCCTGTACTTCCATCGCATGCGCATTGCGTAGTCCCACCACGAACGTATCGCGGGCTGCATTGGCCATCTTCCTGTCCTCCGTTTTGACTGGCTTCGTTCGCGCAAACCGGGAAGCACGGGCGATTGTTCCTAGGAGGACCGGGCTGATTGCCGCAGGAGACCCGACTATCTCACGCGCGTTCCGGCCAAAGATCGCTTTGCCTTCTCATCGACGAGCATAGGAACAGTCGCCGCCGCGTACGATTGGTTCGCCGTAGACATCAAGGAGAAACAACATGCGTAAGACTGTTCTGACGATCTTCACAGCTGCGATGCTGGCCGGCGCTTCGGTCGGCGCAGCGTTCGCACAAGGCGCCGGCGGTGGCGGCGGTGCTGGCGGAGCCGGCGGCGGCGCAGGTGGTGCAGGCGCCGGTGCTGGCGCGGGTGCCGGTGGCGGCGCTGGAGCCGGAGCAGGCTCGGGCAGCGGCGGTGCGGGTAGCGCCGGCGGCGGCGGTGGCGTCACGCATGTCGAGCGTGGCGGACAAGGCGCTTCCAGCCCTCCGGGCATGCGCAATGAAACCACTCCACGATCCGACGGTACAACGCGGCGCTAGGAGAGCGGCGGCGACCCAACCCGGGGCTTCATTGCACAACTGCAGTGAAGCAGATGCAGGAGCCCCCGAGTCACCAACGCGCTCACGTGACCCTGCGCGAGGCAAGCCGCCAGCTGCGACGACGGCTTGCCTCGCAGACCGCGCTTACCCCGTCATTCCGGGCACGCCCCATTGAGCGTGCCGGAATGACGCTGCCCTCACCGGCTCATGGCGGCGACATAGGCGGCAAGCTTGTCCAGCGTCTGGTAGCCGTATTCGACGGCGCCGAAGCCGATCATGCCGTCGCGCTGCTCGGTGCTCGAGGCCAGCTGGCGCATCATCAGAACGGTCTTGCCGTTGCTCTGTTCGGCAAAGGTGACGGTGAAGCGGAACATGCCGGGATCATCGTCCTGGTCGAGGCCGTGATCCATCTCCATCAGAGAAGGCCGTTCGATGCGGCGGAACCGCATGCGGTTCGGGTACACCGTGCCGTCGGGACCGATCATGTTGAAGCGCCAGACGCCGCCGACGCGCACGTCGATCTCGAAGGTCTCGACCTTGAATCCTTTCGGCCCGAACCATTGCGGCAGATGCTTCGGGTTGGACCACGCCTCGAACACCAGATCGCGCGGCGCGTCGATCACGCGCGACATCACGATCTCGCGGTCGAGCGACCATTGCGACAGGGCGGGATTGGCAGAATTGGTCATCACTCGGAACCTTTCCGTTTGGTTGTTCGGGACGGCCGCTTGGCGCCCGCCCTCTCCTTCTCTTTCTTGAGTTTCATCACGTAGGCCTCGAACCGGTCGAGCCGCGCCTCCCACACCGCGCGCTGCTGCTGGAACCAATCCTCCGCGCCCAGAAGCGCATCTGGACTGAGACGGCAGGTGCGCACGCGGCCGGTTTTCTCCGACAGAACGAGCCCGCTCGTCTCCAGCACGTGGATGTGTTTCATGAAGCTCGGCAGCGCCATGTCGAAGGGATCGGCGAGCTCGCCGACCGACGCCTCGCCCGCGCAGAGCCGCATCACGATCGCCCGCCGCGTAGGGTCGGCGAGCGCTGCGAAAACATGGTCGAGGCGGGACGATTGGTTAGCCATGACGCTAACTATAGCGCCGTCGTGCCGCGCGGTCAATATTCGTTAGCTCATCGGCTAAGTATTTTGTCGGGCACGTAACTGCCCCGCCTCAGATCCCAGGGCAACGGCATATGGCTTTTGGAAAGACCTGAGCGCGCGCCTCGTCCTTCGAGACGACCGCTTCCGCGGTCCCTCAGGATGAGGCTAACCGGGCATCCGCGCCTGCCAAAATAGCCGCCACACACTCCGCCCTCATCCTGTGGGCCCGCCGAAGGCGGGCGTCTCGAAGGATGCGCCGCAAGGGACACGCCACCATATGCGATAGCCCCGCCTCAGACCGAGCGCGTCAGACCGCCGTCGACGCGGATGTTCTGGCCGGTGATGTAGGCCGCGCCGTCGGAGGCGAGGAACGATATCGTCGCCGCGATCTCCTCGACCTTGCCGTAGCGCTTCAGCGGCACGCTGTCGCGTCGCGCGTCCTGCTGCGGCAGGCTGTCGATCCAGCCCGGCAGGACGTTGTTCATGCGAATGTTGTCGGCGGCGTAAGTGTCGGTGAAGATCTTGGTGAAGGCGGCAAGGCCGGCGCGGAACACCGCCGAGGTCGGGAACATCGCGCTTGGCTCGAACGCCCAGGCCGTCGAGATGTTGATGATGGCGCCGCCCTTCTGCGCCTGCATCACCGGCGTCACCAGCCGCGTCGGACGGATCACGTTCAGCAGATAGGTGTCGAGGCCGGCGTGCCACTGCTCGTCGGTGATCTCGGTGATGGGCGCACGCGGCCCGTGCCCGGCGCTGTTGACGAGCACGTCGATCCGCCCCCACTTCGCCATCGCGGCGTCGACGAGGCGCTTCAGATCGTCGTTCGACTGGTTCGAGCCGGTGATGCCGCAGCCGCCGAGCTCGGCCGCCAGCGCCTCGCCCTTGCCGGAGGACGACAGGATCGCGACGCGAAACCCGTCCGCTGCCAGCCGGCGTGCAGCTCCCGCCCCCATGCCGCTGCCGCCGGCGGTAACGAGCGCGACCTTCTCTGCTGCCATGACCGATCATCCCTGTGTTGAGGCGAGCCGCAGGCTCGGCCTATCATGGGGCCTTCTACAGCCAGACCTCGCGGCAGGTCCATGGTCGAGGGCATCCATCATGAGCGACTCGAGATGAGTGATCTGCAGATCCGCAATCTGCGCCCCGAGGAAATCGCCCTCGCCGTCGACTGGGCCGCGGCCGAGGGCTGGAATCCGGGCCTGGCCGATGCCGCCTGCTTCGCCGTCCCCGATCCGCAAGGCTTCTTCGTCGGCGAGAGCGACGGCGAGCCGGTCGCGACCGTCTCCTGCGTCAATTACGACGAGCGCTTCGCCTTCCTCGGCTTCTACATCGTGCGCCAGCGCTTTCGCGGCGCCGGCCATGGCCTGCGCATCTGGAACGCAGCGATCGCGCATGCGGGCGGGCGCGTGATCGGGCTCGACGGCGTCGTGGCGCAGCAGGACAATTACAAGAGGTCCGGCTTCCAGCTCGCTTACGCCAATATCCGCTATGGCGGCGTCGCGGCCGCGCCACCGAGGCCACCTGCCGAGGTCGTCGCCCTCGACAAGGTCCCATTTGCAATGGTTGAAGCCGACGACGCCACCGTGTTCCCTGCCGCGCGCGGCGGCTTTCTGCGCGCCTGGATCAACACATCAGGCCATATCGGCCATGCGCTGCTGCGCGGTGGCAGGCTAGCCGCATGGGGCGTGATCCGTCCGTGCCGGACGGGCTACAAGATCGGCCCGCTCGTCGCCGACAATCGCGCGGCGGCGGAAACCGTCATGCAGGCCTTGCTGGTAAGCACGCGCGGCGGCGAAATTTTCCTCGACGTTCCCGCCGTCAACCGCGAAGCGATTGCGCTCGCGGAGTCGCTCGGCCTGATGCCGGTTTTCGAGACGGCGCGGATGTACACCGGGCCGATCCCGCCGCTGCGCATCGACCGCGTCTTCGGCGTGACCAGCTTCGAGCTGGGTTAGCTCAGTAGCAGCGCATGATGTTGACGGTGTGCTCGCTGCCGCCGCGGCCGGGCACGGTCACCTGCTCCGTCGGGCAGCTCGGCACATAGGGCCGGTTGGACGGCACGACGTTCGGCGGGTAGCGATGCGTCCAGTCCCAGGGAACATCATAGGTGTAGGTGTAACGCACGTCGCGGGAGAGTGGCTGGGCGGCATCAACAAAGGGCTGGCTGTAGCCAGCGCCATCATACAAGAAGCTGCCGCCGCCCGGCCAATAGACCCACGGAGCGCTGCGGCGATGGAACCGGGCGCCCGGCGCGATCGGCGGACGTGCTCCAACCGGCGGCGCGGTGGCAACGACACCGGGCGCCGCGGCGACAGCGGGTCCGGCAGAGCTGTCACTTGCAGTCAGGAGCAGCGCGGCTGCGCTGAGCGAGGCGAACAACGCCCCATGTGATCTGGCAATCATGATACGCACCACACTCGTTTGGCTTCGCGATAGCGGCTCCCCGCAGGAGGCTAGGCCGGGCTGCCGCCCACCCGCAAACATATATTTAACTATTGGTTAAGGCACGCGATTAGGGGGGAACATGGTGCGGCAGAACGCCCGGGATTCTCATCTCGTTTCAGCCACTTCGTTCCGCGGCGGGCGCATCATAACCAGTTGATTGGAGTTGACCGCTCCTGGCCCATGCGTCCGGAACGCTCCCGCATTGCAACCGTTGGCCCCCGACACAAGCAAGGAGCATCTCCAATGCAGAACAAGTCAAAACTCCTCTGCCTGGTC
Organism: Bradyrhizobium sp. 191; assembly: GCF_023100985.1. Lineage (NCBI taxonomy): Bacteria > Pseudomonadati > Pseudomonadota > Alphaproteobacteria > Hyphomicrobiales > Nitrobacteraceae > Bradyrhizobium > Bradyrhizobium sp. 191. Next base: position 7,922,999 of record NZ_CP064692.1, on the reverse strand, counting down.
ACGGCATCACTGGTCGCGGGCACCGCGGCCGCCTCGGCGCAGGGCTACGATTGGAACGGCCGGTCCGTGGGCTGGGACCGCACGGCGCCCGCCTATGAACCAGTTCAGCCGCGCGCATACTATCCGGACGTGGCCGGGCCGTATGGCGCACTCAACGGCACCAACCATCCAACTCCGAGTTCGACGCAGGGCGATGTCGGCCCTGGCGGCAACAACAACGGCACGCTGACCGGCAGATATCGCTGGTAAGATCGCCTGACGCGAGGCCCACCGTCCGTAGCGGGCGGTGGGCCTTCGTCCGTCAGCGGCCTGCCGCCCGCGCAGCCGACCGCACCGGGTCGCGTCTCCGGGCACAATCCCTTGCGTTGCCTGTCGGGCAAAACACCCAAACCGTCGGTCAAGACGCCTCGCCGAAAATATTCCGCTTTACCGAAATTCGGAAACGGCGTATGTGTCGCCGCAACCCGGCCCATGGAAGAGGGGCGTATCGCGATCGTCACGAACGCGGGCCGGGCGGCGGTGGACGCAGATGGCGTTGGCACGAACGGGCTTGCAGGGCGGGAGACCGTGAGCAAGGTCGTCGTGCATGCGACCGGTGCCATCAGCGTACGGCAAAATCGTGTGGTCCTGGCGCCCGGGGTCTGTGCGCCAAGTCTTGCGGTGACGTTGCGGCCCGACCGGGCTCGCAGCGTCAGTCATCCGCAAGGCGACGGGGGCAATAGTGCATCGCTCCCCGGGGAGATCACGACATAAGCCGTAAAACCACTGCGCAGGGAAGGCCGGGATGTCTCCGGTTGCCCTGTTACCCGCTATGCATCGAAGCGCACGCAGTTTGCGTCCGGCATGGCGGTCGATGGGAGCCAACCGGCTCCCGGCCTTCCCTGCGCCCTCTTTCATTTGAGGGCGAGACAACCAAGCAAAGCTCGGGCGAGATGAGCCGCGAGAACGAGAAGATGTGTCTGCAGGTGAGATGCGAATCGAAAGAGCGATGTCCGCCGCCGCCCCTACACTCCGTCATTGCGAGTTGGGACCGGCATTGAGGAGCCGACGCGCGCTGGATGAAACTGTCGGAGCGTGGGCAAATGCGGTATTTTGAGAGGCCGTCGGCAAAGAGGTCGATTACTCTCTGGTGCGCGAGAGCCCGGTTGCGAGTTGGACCCGGGTTGCCTGGATAACCCACACTGGCGCGGAGGGGCTGCATGGCCCTCGAGCACGCTTCCTAGCATTCTTTTCTGACAGGCGCCTATGCCGCCGGCGCTAACTGTTGAGGAGAGGAGCATGGATATTTTGTATGAGCGGGTGGCGGGGCTGGATGTACACAGGGACACGGTCGTGGCCTGCGTGCGGATCATGGTCGATGGCAAGGCGCAGCGGGAGTGCCGGACTTTTGCGGCCACGACGGACCCGCTCGTGGAGCTGAGAAGGTGGCTGGAAGAAAGCCGGTGCACGCATGTGGCGGTGGAGGCGACGGGCGTCTACTGGATGCCGGTGTTCCGGATCCTGGGCGAAGGCGCCTTTGAATTGATCGTCGCCAATGCGGCGCATATCAAGAATGTGCCGGGACGCAAGACCGACATGAACGATGCGATGTGGATCGCCGATCTGTTGGCCTGCGGGCTGATCAAAGGCAGCTTCATTCCCGAGGAGAAGGTACAGGAGCTGCGCGCGCTGACGCGAACGCGCAAGCAACTGGTGCGCGAGCAGGCGCGGCACGTGCAGCGGATCGACAAGACGCTGGCGGAAGCCAACATCAAGCTCGGCTCGGTGATCTCCGACATCATGGGCGCGAGCGGCCGGCGGATCATCCAGGCGATGATCGACGGCGTCCGGCAGCCGAACAAGCTGGCCGAGCTTGCCGGCAAGCAGCTCAAGGCGTCGCCGAAGGAGCTTTACGATGCGTTGCACGGGCGCCTGACGGATCACCATCGCTTTCTGCTCGCGCTTCACCTGAAGCAACGCGATGGTCTGGATGAGACGATCCGCAAGCTTGATGTCGAAATCGCTCAGCGGATCGAGGGCATGGAAGCGGAGGCAGGCGGTGGCAAGATCCCCTTTCGCCACTTGATCGGATTGTTGACCACGGTCCCCGGGATCAGCGCGGTGGCAGCGCCGGCAATTTTATCCGAGATCGGCGCCGATATGAGCCGCTTCGAGACTGCCGGCCATCTCGTTGCCTGGGCCGGCCTGTGCCCCGGGCAGAACGAGAGCGCCGGCAAGCGCAAGTCCTCGCGCCTGCGCAAGGGGGCGCCGTGGCTCAAGACGATGCTCGTTCAATGTGCTTGGGCCGCCAAGCGCTCAAAGAACAGTTACTACCGAGCGCAGTTCTTCCGCTTGCAGGCCAGACGCGGACCTCAAAAAGCCATCTGCGCTGTCGCCGCCTCGCTCCTCACCGCCATCTACCACATCCTCAAAAACGGCACCGAGCACCACGACCTCGGCGCCGCCTACTTCGACCGTCGGCCCACCGAGGTCAAGGCAAGCCGCTTGGTCGCGCGCCTCAAAAAGCTCGGCTTCACCGTCCAACTCCAGCACATCGCGGAGGCGGCCTGACCCTAAACAACCAGCAGTTTCTTCCTAGCGCAGCGAAGCAATCCAGAGTCTTTCCGCGGAGGGATTCTGGATTGCTTCGCTGCGCTCGCAATGACGGCGTTGATGCAGTTGCGCGCGAACACTCCGCTCTCGTGCCCCGGACGCAGCGGCAGCGCGAAGCGATGCGCTGCAGAGCCGGGGCCCATGTTGTAGCGACCCGTGCGGCCTCCAGGGTCCCGGCTCTGCGCAGCAACGCTTATGCGTTGCAGCTTGTCCGGGACACGAGAGTGACGACAGCGTCCCTCCCCAGCCCTTGCAGCGGCAACGGGCCTTGTAACAAGACTGTCATCCCGCGAAACTAAACGAAGCTAGGGGGCCGCGGTCGCGGCCACGCCGCCTTCACCGCTAGGAGATCCTGATGCGCCGTTCACTGGTGTTGCTATCCGCCGGACTGACCGTGCTGTCCACCGGACTGGCCTCTGCCCAGAACAGCACGCCCCGCAACCTGATCCTGTTCATTCCCGACGGTCTGCGTGCGCTGAAGGTCACGCCGGAAACCGCGCCGGCGATGGCCGAAGTCCGCGACAAGGGCGTCAACTTCAAGAACCCGCATTCGCTGTTCCCGACCTTCACCATGGCCAACGGCTCGGCGATGTCGACAGGTCATTATCTCGGCGACACCGGCGTGTTCTCCAACACGATCTGGACCAACTACACCTCCGCACCCGCCGGTGACACCGTCGTCCCCTTCATCGAGAACGACGCCGTGCTCGGCGACATCGACGAGCATTTCAAGGGCGACTACCTCAACGAAGAGACCATCCTGAAGATGGCTCGCGACAAGGGGCTAAGCACCGCGGCGATCGGCAAGGTCGGCCCGACCTACCAGTTCGACCACACCGACAAGCCTGAAAAGCCCGGCCAGCATTCGATCGTGTTCGACGATTCCACCGGCGGCAAGAACGGTGTCGCATTGTCCGACGAGGTGAAGGACGCCTTGACCAAGGCCGGCCTGCCCCTCGCCACGCCGCCGCGCGGTGACAACTCCAAGGCGGGCGATGCCAGGACGCCGGGCACCACGGTCGCAAACGTCGCGCAGCAGGCCTATTTCGCCGACGTCGCCGCCAAGGTGGTGCTGCCGATGTTCAGGGCGCGCAACAAGCCGTTCGTGCTGGTGTTCTGGTCGCGCGATCCTGACGGCAGCCAGCACAATACCGGCGACAGCCTCAACCAGATCATGCCCGGCATCAACGGGCCGACCTCGATGGCCGGCATCAAGAACGCCGACACCAACCTCGCCCAGCTTCGCAAGGCACTCGACGAGCTCGGGCTCGCGGCCTCGACCAACATCATCGTCTCGGCCGACCACGGCTTCTCGACCATCTCCAAGGAGAGCAAGTCCAGCCCCTCGGCCAAGGTCGGCTATGACGACACGCCGAAGGACTTCCTGCCGATGGGCTTCCTGGCGCTCGATCTTGCGAAAGCGCTCGATCTGCCCCTGTTCGATCCCAACGACAAGAACGCGAAGATCGAAGGCAACAAGCATCCCAGGGCGGGCAACGGCGTGCTCGGCAAGGATCCGGAGAAGCCCGATCTCGTCGTCGCCACCAATGGCGGCTCCGACCTGATCTATCTGCCGAACAAGGACAAGAAGCTGGCGGCGAAGACGATCAAGGCACTGCTCGAACAGGATTACGTGTCCGGCCTGTTCGTCGAGGACTCGCTCGGCCGCTTCCCCGGCACGCTGCCGCTGTCGAGCATCAACCTGCGCGGCAAGGCGGCGACGCCGACGCCGTCGATCGTCGTCAACTTCCGCTCCTATGCCAGCGATTGCGGCGAGGCGCCGACCAACTGCTCGGTGCAGGTTGCCGATACCGTGCTGCGCCAGGGCCAGGGCATGCATGGCAGCTTCAGCCGCGGCGACACCATGAATTTCATGGCCGCGATCGGTCCGGACTTCAAGGCGGGCTATGTCGACGAGATTCCGGTCAGCAATGCCGACGTCGGCATGACGGCCGCCCGGCTGATGGGCCTGCGCGGCTCGCAGAACGGCGGCCTGATCGGCCGCGTGATGTCGGAAGCCATGCCCAACGGCGTTGTGCCGAAGGCTTTTGTCGGCACGCTGAAGTCCAAGCCCGCCGAGGGCGGCCTGATGACGGTGCTGAACTTCCAGCGCGTCGGCAGCCAGCGCTATTTCGATGCCGCCGGTTTTCCGGGCCGCACGCTCGGGCTCGAGCCTGACACCGGCAAACAAAAAACGGCGGGGAAATGACCCCGCCGCTTCATCGAGCGCGCGATTGAGGCGCGCAAACTCACATGCCCCGTCTCTTACATCCCAATGTCGAACACGTTCGGCAATTGGCCCGCCAGAGGCAGCGCGGTGGCGCCGAGGAAGGTCGCCACCATCGCCATCAGGCGACGGTTGTTCTGGCGCTTGCCGCGCATCTGGCCGGCGATCCACTCCAGCATCTCGCTGTTGACCTTGGACGCATAGGACGGCGCCCAGCTCTCTATCTCGGTGTCGGCCGACAGCGCGACGCTGCGCGGCGGCACCTTCATGCCCGAGGCACTGGCGGCATAATGGGCAACGGCCTTGGCAAGCAGGTCGTCGAACCGGCCACCATCGGTGCGCTCGGTCGCGGCCTCGTTGATCTCGAACAGCACTTCGGCTTCGGCGCGGCTGACCGGCTGGTCGTTGACGGCGGTGGCGGTGAGGATGCGCGCGCACCAGGCGGTGTCATCGGCATCCAGCGAACGGGAGAAATGCACCCTTCCCTTGGTCGTGGGGCCTTCGCCCGTGATCACGCCGTCGCGCACGATGCTCAGCGCATGGGCCGCAGTATCGCGGCAGGATGGTTCGAGGGACGACGACTCGGTAGGCTTAGGCGCAGCGGCAGACATAGTTCACTTCCAGACTTCTTCTGATCGGCCAGCATTTCCATGCCGGCGTAAAGGGGTGGTTAACGATTCGATACGGGTATCGCGACTTTTCGAGATGGTTGCCAATTGGTCGCTGTCAGGACCAATCTGGTTCTAGGACGCGCCGGGCGGGCGTGATGGAAGTCATAAAAGGCATTATCGGGGCGAGCGAGACCGTGTGACCCCGGGTGGAGCCGTTTCGCCGCAGGTGCGGCTGTAACAATAAGTTGCTAGAAAATCGGCCCTTCAGGGAAGGAATTCACATTTTACTTGAGCCGGTTCAGTTGGCGTTCACTTGGTCTTGTAAGGCCCCTATAATGAGGACAACGGCCAGAGACGAATTCCCAAGTAGATTCAATGCGATGAGGTAAAATCATGACACTTCCGATCGGCACCACCGCACCCGACTTCGAAGCCGAGACCACCGAAGGGAAGATCAAGTTCCATGACTGGATCGGCAACAGCTGGGCACTGCTGTTCTCGCACCCGAAGGACTTCACGCCGGTTTGTACGACCGAGCTTGGCGCTCTCGCCAAATTGAAGCCGGAGTTCGACAAGCGTGGCGTCAAGCTGATGGGACTCTCGGTCGATCCGGTCGGCAACCATGCCAGATGGTCGGAAGACATCAAGGAGACCCAAGGCGCCGCACCGAACTATCCGATGATCGGCGACACCGATTACAACGTCTCCAAGCTCTACGGCATGCTGCCGGCCTCGACCTCGGGCGATCCCCTCACCCGTACGCCGGCCGACAACCAGACTGTCCGCAACGTCTTCATCATCGGCCCGGACAAGAAGATCAAGCTGGTGCTGGTCTATCCGATGACCACCGGGCGGAACTTCCAGGAGATCCTGCGCGTCATCGACTCGCTCCAGCTCACCGCCAAGCATCGCGTTGCCACGCCGGCCGACTGGTCGCAGGGCGATGACGTCATCATCGCGGGCTCGGTGTCCAACGACGAGGCCAAGACGATCTACCCGCAGGGCTGGAAAGAGCCGAAGCCCTACATCCGCATCGTGCCGCAGCCGAAATAACCAACTGTCATCCCGGGATGGTCCAAAGGACCAGACCCGGGATCTCGAGATTCTCTGGTGCGCAATTGCGCACCATAGTTCGGTCCTACGGACCGCCCCGGAATGACTGTAGCGATTACGCCGTCCGCACGCGGTCGAGGAAACCGTCGACCTCGGCCTTCAGATGCAGGCTCTCGCCGGACAGCGCCTGGGCCGAGGCAAACATCCGGCTCGAGGTCTCGCCCGTCTCGCTGGCACCCTTGGCGGCGTGCCGGACGTTGACGGCGACCTCGGTCGTGCCTGAGACCGCCGCGCGAACGCTCGCCACGATGTTGTGGGTTGCGCTTTTCTGCTGCTCGACCGCAGCCGAGATTGAGCCGGCAATGCCGCTGATGCGCTCGATGGTCTCGCTGATCGCCTTGATGGCCGCGACCGATTCCTCGGTCGCAAGCTGCATGCTCTCGATCTGGTTCGATATCTCGTCGGTCGCCTTGGCGGTCTGGCCGGCGAGCGTCTTGACCTCCTGAGCCACCACCGCAAAGCCGCGGCCGGCATCGCCGGCGCGAGCGGCCTCGATGGTGGCGTTCAGCGCCAGCAGGTTGGTCTGCTCGGCGATCGAGGTGATCAGCTTGACGACGTCGCCGATGCGCGTGCCGGCCTCCGAGAGCTGCGCAATGCGCTGGTCGGTCGCCTCTGCCTGCCGCACCGCGTCGGCGGAAATCTGGTTCGATTCCTGCACCCGGCGGGTGATCTCGGAGATGGATTGAGATAGCTCCTCGGAAGCCGACGCCGCCGAACGCACATGCTCGGAGGCGGTTTCGGACGCTCCGGCCGATTGCGCCGACAGATCCGCCGTGGCACGCGCGGCATCGGTGAGTTGTCGCGCAGCGCGCTCGAACTCGCCGGACGATGCGAGCACCTTGTCGAGAATGCCGCCGACGCTGCCGCGGAACTCCTCGACGAAGCTGCGCAGCTCCGCCTTGCGCTGCTCGGCTGCGGCAGCGGTTGCCGCCGCCTGCTCGCTACGCAGGCGCGCCCGCTCCTGCGAGTTGCTCCTGAACACCGCAACCGTGCGGGCGATCTCGCCGATCTCGTCGGCACGGTCCTCGCATTCGATCGCGACGTCGCTCTGGCCCTCGGCAAGCGCGGTGAGCGAGCGCGTGACTGAGGTGAGCGGCCGGGTGATCCGGCGGACGACCAGCAGGGTCAGAGCCAGCACCAGAAGCGCGGCAAGCCCGGCGGCCGCCGCCATGCTCTCGATGGCCTGGGCCAGCATGTTCTCGTACTGGATCATCGGGATGCCGACATAGAGAATGCCGGCGACCTTGCCGGTCGAGTCCAAGATCGGGAAATAGGCGGTCATGAACGTCTTGCCGAACAGCGTAGCCGGCCCCTTATAGGCTTCGCCACGGCGTAGCGCGGCCTGCCCCGGATGATCGGCGGCAAGCTGGGTGCCGACGGCGCGGTCGCCGTTTTCCTTCTTCACATTGGTTGAGCGGCGGACAAACTGGCCGTTCGCCGCGTCGAACACGAACAGGGTCGCATTGCCGCCGACATAGGACACCGCGCGATCGACGATGGCATGGTCCTTGAAGTCGGGCATCTTGGGGATCTCCGCGCGCACGACCGCGCCGTCCTGAACCGTGATCTTGGCCTCGGGAACGGTCTCCGCGAACGCCAGCGCCAGCGTGCGCAGGCTGACGTCGATGTCGCGGAGCGCGCGATCATTGAAGGCGGAGGTCAGCGACCAATAGCCGGCGCCGACCACGAGCCCCGTATTCATGGCGATCAGCAGCACGGCGCACAGGACAGCCTTGGTGCCCAGCTTGAACTGCGGCAGGAACTTCGAAGCTTTGAACATGGATGGAATGGCCCCAGTAATTCCTGCATAATCGTGCAATAGGTTTACGGCGGCATTAACGACCATCATACCGCTGCAGGCGGCACGCCTTTCCAAATCGTAAACGAGGACATCCCCTGACCGCGCCAAACGTGCCGCCCATCATCGTCTGGTTTCGCGACGATCTCCGCCTGTCCGACCACCTCGCCCTGCACGCCGCCGCGAAGACCGGAGCGCCGGTGGTCTGCCTCTATGTGCTCGATGAGACGACCGGGCGGGCACCGGGTGGCGCGGCGCGCTGGTGGCTGGCGCAGTCGCTGCGGGCGCTCGGAACCGAGATCGCCGAGCGCGGCGGATCGCTGGTCCTGCGCAGGGGACCGGCCGCCAGGGTCATCCCCGAGGTGGTGCGCGAGAGCGGCGCCCGCGCCGTCTACTGGAACGGGATCGCCCAGGCGCCGCATCAGTCGGTTGAGCGAGCGCTCGAATCGGCGCTGGCAAAGCTCGGAGCAGACTCGCAAAACTGTCCCGGCGATTTGCTCGTCCCACCCTCGGCGATCCGCAACAAGGACGGCCGGGGCCTGCGCGTGTTCACACCATTCTGGCGGCGCGTGCTGTCGCTCGGCGATCCGCCAAAGCCGCTGCCCGCACCGAAGGCGCTGCGCCCTGCACCAGGGATCGACGGCGATCGTCTGGAGAGCTGGAAACTCGAGCCGGCCAAACCCGATTGGGCGGGTGGCCTGCGCAAGGCATGGAGTCCCGGCGAAGCCGCGGCACGAAGCCGCCTCCGCCACTTCCTCAAGCGCACCGCACGCGCCTATGCCGGCGACCGCGACCGCCCGGACCGGGAGGGCACCTCGCGGCTCTCGCCGCATTTGAGGTTCGGCGAGTTCAGCCCTCGCCAGGTCTGGCACGCCGCGCGGTTCGCCGCGGCTGAAGATCCGGCGCTCCGGCCGGGCATCGAAAAATTCCTGAGTGAGCTCGGCTGGCGCGAATTCTGCCGCCATCTCCTCCACGACCATCCCAACCTCGCCACTGAAAACCTGCAGACCAACTTCGATGGCTTCCCCTGGACGCGCGATGACAAGGCGATCGCTGCCTGGCAGCGCGGGCGCACCGGCTATCCGATCGTCGATGCCGGTCTGCGGGAACTCTGGCACACCGGCGTGATGCACAACCGGGTCCGGATGGTGGTCGCCTCCTTCCTGGTCAAGCACCTGCTGATCGATTGGCGCGAGGGCGAAGCCTGGTTCTGGGACACGCTGGTCGATGCGGACCCCGCCAGCAATCCCGCTAACTGGCAGTGGGTCGCCGGCTGCGGTGCAGACGCAGCGCCCTATTTCCGCGTGTTCAATCCGGTGCTCCAGGGCGACAAGTTCGATCCGGACGGCGCCTACGTTCGGCGCTGGGTGCCGGAACTGAAGAACCTGCCGGCCAAGCTGATCCACCAGCCCTGGCAGGCAACGCCGATCGAGCTTGCGAGCGCGGACATCACGCTCGGCAAGAGCTATCCGCAGCCGATCATCGATCATGCCAGGGGACGCGAGCGTGCGCTCGCCGCCTACGCAAAGATCCGCAGAGGTTGAGCGCCGCTTTGACACAATTTCGAAACCCGCTATCGTCATCTCCTCAGTCAAACCGCGGGGGACGATATGGACGACGAAAAGCCGATCACCGAACAGGCGATGGACACAATCACCAGCGCCGTGGAAGGGACCAAGGACGCGGCGGTCACCGCCGTCAAGCAAGTCACGAAAGCCGCCAAGAAGGTCGCGAAGAAAGTAGGCCCGAAGAAGACGTCCAAGAAGAAGGCCAAGAAGAAAGCGAAGACGTCCTCAAAGAAAGCGGCCAAGAAGACCGCGAAGAAGGCCGGCAAGACATCTGCGAAAAAGGCTGCCAAGAAAGCCGTCAAGAAAGCCGGCAAGAGGAAGAAGGCCAAGAAGGCGAAGCGCTGATCACGACGCTCAGAACAGGTCTCCGGGAGTGGACATCCGCCTGGAGACCTGCCCCAGGATACGCGACCCTTGCCGCGCGGCGGCCCGCTGCGACCTTTTCCGGATCATGCTTCAGAAGCGCCGGTTGACGACGAACACCGCCGCCGCGCACATCGCCATGCCGGCAATCGCCAGCGCATCGAGTCTTTCCCCGAACAGCAGATAGGCCATCAGCGCGGTGACGGCGGGCACCAGGTAGAACAGGCTCGCGACCGAGGTTGCTGCAGCGTGGCGGATCAGCCAGTACAACAGCCCGATCGAACCGATCGAGAGCGCTACGGCGAGCCAGGCGAGCGCGAGCACGAACTCCTGTGTCCAATGCACCACCCGGTCTTCGAACAGGAATGCCCCGATCGCGAAGAAAATGGTGACGGCAACGTATTGCAAGAGATTGCCGGCTCGCCAGTCGATGTGGTTGCAATAGCGGCGCTGATAGAGCGTACCGAGCGTGATGCTGATCAGCGAGACCACCGAGGCAAGCCAGCCGAGCCCGGCTTCGCCGGTCATGGGACGGTTGTGCAGGATCAGCACGACGCCGCCGAGGCCGAGGACGAGGCCGGCCCATTGCACCGGCGTCACCTTCTCGCCGAGCCAGCGATTGGCGATGGTCGAGGTCAGGATCGGCTGCAGTCCCGGAATCAGCGCAGAGAGTCCGGCGGGAATCGAATGCGCAATCGCGATCGCGGTGCCGCCGAGATAGAAACCGTGGACGAGGATTCCGGCGACCGCGCTGTGCGCGATGCCGATCCGGTCGGGCCATTTCGGCCGCGCGATGCCTGCGATGATCGCCATCAGCCCGACCACGATGGCCATGCGGATGGCGAGATAGGTCAAGGGATCGGCATCGTTGACCACGTATTTGGTGCCGATGAATCCCGTGCTCCAGAGCAGGACGAACAGGATCGGCGCGGCGCGGGCGGTCAGGTTTTCTTGATTATGGTTCATTGCCGCCTCATTGCCTCAGCGAAGGCCATGCGGCAATGCGAATTTCGTCCGGACGATGTTGCGCTGCGGCGGATGACAGCGGTCTAGGTCAGCTCATCACCATTCTTCCGGGCAGGGATCGATGATCTTCCAGAGCTCGACGCCGTTCTTGATCTTCTTCATGTCGGTGGTGAGTCCACCATTGCGACGAATCCAGTCCTTCACCTTGTCGGGGTAGTAGGACATGAGATCGGAGGTGCCTTCGGCGCTGGTGACCTTGATGCCGAAGGTGAACGCCTTGTCGTAATAGGCCTGGTGGAAACCGAGGCTCGCGCGCGGCGTCACGCAAATCTTGTTCATCGGCACGATGCCGAGCACGAGCGTGCAGGCCGAATTGCAGATGCCGTCGATGATGACGCGCTCGCCTTTCTCGCGCACGCGCTTGTACTTGGCCTTGTACTCCTCGACATAGCCGCCATGGTCGCGGGTAATGTGCAGCTCGGCGCGCGCCGGCGTACCGGCAGCGACGGAGAGCAACAGCAGGCTCAGAAGCGTGATGCGCATGGCGAGGTAACGGCGATGGCCTTCAGGAAGGCACCGACCTTGAAGGACCCGCAAGTGATCCCGTGGGGACGGCGGCAGGATTCTTGAGCAAATACTCTTTGGTCATACTTGTGTGGGGAATTCGTTAAGCATCCGGAAAAGGCCAAAAATGGGCAGCTTTCGACCGCATGTCCGGCAATTCTGTCACACCCACCCGAAAATCTGCAGGACCGGCCATGATTTCGGGCCTCCGCAGCGATGCCTGACCGCCCGAAATTGCTATAGATGGCTGATCTGTTCGAGCGGGTTCCGGAGAATCGAGATGAGCAAGTTGACGCTTGTAGCCGCGGTTGCGGCCCTGACGGCTGCAATCCTGGCCCCTGGCCTTGCGGAGGCGAATGGATATCACCGGCACCACCGCTCCTATGCCAACCCGCTACCCTACCCGATCAGCTATCTGCACAATTACGGACCCGGCATCACCCCCGGCACCTTCGCTTATTACGACGGTCCGTCGACCAACTACTGCTACCGCAGCGCGGCCGCTTATATCGGGCAGGACGGCCGGCGGCACCCCTGCTACTGAGGCGCCGCGCCCTGTGCGGGTGCCCTATTTCGCGGCACCCGACAGCAGCAACTGCTTCTCAATCTCGTAGACCGGCAGCTTGACGAGGTCCTTGCTGACCTCCCCCTGAAGCGCCTTGCGCACGGCGTCCGAATAGTCGGCGCGGATCATGCCGAGCGCGCGCGGTGAGGCCACCATGGTCAGGGCCTTGGTCTCGCCGGAGCTGACGGCAGCATCGAGCCGGCCCGCCAGTCCCCGCAAGAAGGCGCGCTCGGCCTCATCGTGCCAATCGGTCTGCTCGACTGAGCTGCGCGCCCCGCCGGCCGCCGGGTGCAACCGGCCCGGCGCGTCGCTGCCTTGCGCGGTAGTCGAGGGGTTGGACTGCTCATGCACTTCCCTGGTGTGGAGATTCGGAAACTTGTCGTCGCCGAGGTTCTCCAGAATGAGCGCCTTGCGCCCGTCGCACACGACCAGCCAGTCGCCCTTGGCCATTCTCATCTTGTCCATCACACCTTCTCCTTGATACTTGCAGGCGCAGCATCCGGCATCAGAGCTGTTCTTCGAATTCCTCGAAGGACTTGCCGAATTGCGCCATCGCCTCTTCCAGATAGTCGGCGAGCATGGGCGTGCCGATCAGGTAGGAGGCAGTGCGCTGGTTGTGCGCCTGCGCGGCCTGAGCGCGCAGTTCGCGCCAATCGGAGAGATCGCCGTCGCCGCGGCCAAGCCAGGTCAGCGCCACGAGATCGATCTGCTCGTCGATATTGAGGTCGCGGATGAAGCCCACAAGCTCGGCACGATCGGTGGTTGCGCCGCGTCCACCGCGGCCGAAGCTCATGTCGTCGTCACCGGACTCCAGGATGACACCGTTCCCGGCCGCTTCGCTGTCGGACCGGCGCGACTTCGAGATGACGAAGAAGACCTTCTCCGGCGAGATCGACAGATTTGGAATGACTCGCATCCAGCTCACCTTCTCCGGCAGCACGCACAACGCCGCTGCCATGTCGTCGACACTAAAAGCCAAGGCAGACTTGCGAATTGCGCAGGATCAAGGTCCAAGTCACAGGTCCAAGTCACGGGCATACCCTCGTGGCCCAAGCCAGCTGGCCTGCTGGGGTCGGGGCCGGGCCAGCTAGCTGAAGGTTTATTCATCAGCATTACATTTCGGGTCCGCCACAATTGATCCGAACAACTTCGATATCCTGCATCGCGTAAGCGGAGGAAGACATCATGAATTTCAAGACTGGCCTCGTCGCCACGTCCCTGCTCGGCGCCCTCGCGGCGTCGTCGGCGGCATCCGCCATGCCCATCGCTCCTGCACCGGCGACACCGCAGATCTCCGGCGTCGAGCAGGTCCGCATGGTCTGCAACGCCTGGGGGCGGTGCTGGTGGCGCCCGAACTACTACGGGTATTACGGGCCGCGGCCATATTACGGCCCACGGTACTATGGGCCGCCGCGCTATTACGGCCCGCGCTATTATGGTTACCGCGGCTATCGTCGCTGGTGACGGTTGAAGGGGCCCTCAGGGCCCCTTCGCTTTTGCAGGATCATTTCTTGCGCGGCCGTCCCCGGCCTGGTTCTGATCCAGATCAAAGATGAAATAAGCCGATACCGTCATTCTACATGGTGACGAAGCGACGGGGTTTCGTCCTTCGCCAGTGACGCTTGCATGCAGCATTTCATCGATCTCGCCTCCGGCGAATCGATGAGTCGAAACGTGTCGGAGACATCGATCCGGCGCGGATCTGATGGCATGATGTCCGCAATACTACGGTCCGGAATCCGGTTTACTGAAACGCGATGTTTCGCCATTGATGGCGATGCATCGACATTCATTTGATTTTCTCATTTCAGCAGCTGGCCGGAACCATGTTGTTCGACGACCTCGCTCCGTCCTCCGCGCTTCAACTGATCGGGTTTTCCGATATAGATGCGTTTCGGCCGATCGAGACGATGGAAGATGCGAGAAGCATTCCATTGGACATCCCGAACTTCGCGGCGGCCCGTGCCGTCGTCTCCCTGCCGGCGTGCCGCATCATCATGATGAGATCGTTCGCACGCATCCTCGATACCGCCTATCGCATGCCGGGTGGGATGGTGATCCTGTCCATGACCGACGACCTCCAGGTCAACTTCAAGGGAATGGATCTCGACGCCCGCTTCTTCGTTGCGCTCCGCGGCAACGATGAGTGCCATTTCGTCGAGCCGCGGACCAATCATCATGCCATGATCATCTTCTCCCCTGCGCTGAGAGACCGGGGCTGGTTCGACCACGTCGACGATTTGCGGGCGCATGTCGCGAACCGGCCCGCCCTGCTGCACACGCGACAACTCTTGCTCGACATCCTGCGCACCGCGTCGGTGCAGCCGGGCCTGTTCGAAACCACCGAGGTTGCGGCCCATCTCCAGGAAGGCCTGCTGCTCGCTCTCGACGATCTGTTCCGGATCGATTCGATCCCGGATCGGAGCATCTCCGTCCAGGGCGAGCGAGCGATCAAGCTCGTGCAGCGCATCGACGACTACGTCGCGACCTATCCGACCACGCCGATCTATACCGCCGATCTCGCCCGCGCGTTTGGCGTCTCGATCCGGACGCTCGGCGGCGCCGTCAGCATTGTGCGCGGCATGAGCCTGCACCAGTACATTCGCCTGAAAAGGCTGTGGGCGACCCGCTCCCGCCTCCTCAAGGGCGGCGGCGTCACCGTTGCCACCTGCGCACGCGCCCACGGCTTCCTCCATCTCGGTGAATTTGCCGCAGCCTACCGCGCGATCTTCCACGAGGCGCCCTCCGACACGCTGTCACGCGGCCGGCGAAGCGGTGTGTCGGCAGGCTGATTGACGCCGCGGGCACCGCGACCGTGCCGGCATTAGCGCCGTTTCGGAACATATCTAGAACACCAGGGACTGGCGCGCTCGGAAGGATTCGAA
Organism: Bradyrhizobium sp. 191; assembly: GCF_023100985.1. Lineage (NCBI taxonomy): Bacteria > Pseudomonadati > Pseudomonadota > Alphaproteobacteria > Hyphomicrobiales > Nitrobacteraceae > Bradyrhizobium > Bradyrhizobium sp. 191. Next base: position 7,907,747 of record NZ_CP064692.1, on the reverse strand, counting down.
CCTCCGACCCTCGGAATCGAAATCCGATGCTCTATCCAGCTGAGCTACGAGCGCCCTGGCCCGGGCACCGGGCCACCGAGATTCGCCAGACCGCGCTAGTGACGGACCAGCACACCGGACGGCGTTCGGATTGGTTCGAATTAGCAGAGAGCCCGGCCAATAAAAAGCCCTTCCGACCTCGATCGAGGCGGGTCGAAGGCGCTGTCACCAGGTCGTGTTGAAGAGACCGAAATGCGGCTGCTGAGCGACCTGCATCATCGGCCGGCCGGGCTGCGGCGCCGGATGCGTCCTGACGACCTTGCGCTTGGGCTGTGGAGCCGGCACAGGAGAAGCTTGAGCCTGAGCGATCTGAGATTGCGTGGCCCCTGCCTTCTTGGCGGCGGCGGTATTGGTCCTCGGCTCCGGCGTGAACTGGGCGAAGGTCTCGCGTACCCGCGTCTTAGCCGAGATCTCGGCTAATGCCGGCGAGACGCCGTCCTGTACCGGCGGCTGGGGAGCCGCAACAGCGGCAGTCTTCACCGCAGGTGCAGCAATCGTCGGCTGGCTGGTGTCGAGCACGACACGCTCGGGCAGATGCCGATTGGAGCGGATTCGGATCATGGGCTGGTCGTTGCCCGCAGTGGTCGCGACGGCTTGTGCTATGGGCGCCGCCGGGAAGACGAAATCCGCCGCGAACAACAGTGCGAGCAAGGCTCCACCGACAAAAATGAAATACCTAAAGATGGGCATCGGCCGCGCTCCGCCCCCCGCATCCCCGCGTGGGCTCTCCGCCTCAACAGGCGATCTCTCAATTGGTTCCTGACCCAGCCATTTGGTTCAAATGGCGATGCAGAGTTTCTTGGCCAAGGTCCGCGTAGAGTAACTTTTCCGCTACCGGAACGTGCCGCCTTTAAGCGCGGCGCGCTGCGACCAGCGAACATCTCGCCTGATCGGCATTCACGTTAACGAAGCCGACGGGGATACGCGCAAACGTCTTGCGGCTCTTCATGCTGACTGCATCCGCCAATACCCGGCTACGGTTGGTAAGATGACTGCCGTCGCGCCGCGTAAACGCGCAGACGATCTCGACATCTTTAACGGCATAGTCATTGTCGTTTCGCAGCGTTAACGTCACCAGGGCTTTGGAGCCGAGGCCGCCGCGGCGCCAGGTCTGCGATGAAATCCTGAGCCGACTGAGTTCCGCCGTTGCAGGTGCCGGAGCTTCGGACGCCGATGACACCACCGCGGACGCATCGCCCGAAGGAGCCGACTCAACAGCCGCCAGCTCCGGCCTCGCCGCCTCAGCACCATTGCCCTCGGAAAGGGGCAGCAGCATCCAGATGCCGCAGCCGACGATGATTGCCGCCAGCAGCCACAGAAGACCACGGCCAAACAAGACGCTTGCGATCGTTACGGCCCGCGCCAATCGTTCGCCGGTTCCGGCGAAGCTCCACAATCCGATCCGGTCGAGCCTGGCACTCATGGTTGCAGCACCGATCGCAGCCGAGCACCATGAACGTTGGACTTGGCCACTGTTACCTTAATCCGGGCGAGGAACTAAGGTTCCCGCACGTGATGCGAGTCGGCAAGGACGGTGGCGACCACCGACCGAGGCCGCTAACATGCGCCGCAACATCGGAAGGCCCCGTTGGGAGAATATGAAATGCCAATCGCCGTCACTTGGGATCACGTCCATCTGCGCAGCCCCGATCCGGAGGCCACCGCGACCTGGCTGCGCGACATCCTTGGTGGCGAGATCGTGCGCGCGCCAGGACGGATCGACGTGAACCTCGGCGGAGCCAGGATCTTCATCGCACCGCTCGAGGGCGACAACGCCGTCAACCCGCCGCCCCCGCATCCGCATCAGGGTCTCGACCATTTCGGCCTGACGGTGAAGGACATCGATGCCGTCGCCGCCGAGATCAAGGCCAAAGGCGTCACCTTCACGCGCGAGCCGACGACCATTCGGCCCGGCGTGCGCATCTGCTTCATCCGCGGCCCCGAAGGCATCTCCATCGAACTGCTCGAGCGCGACAAGAAGTACACCTGACGCGGCGCCGCCGCCTCAGGCATGCCACCGGGACGACGTGAGCCCGCGCGGGGCTAAGTCATGCTACCGGGCATAAAGCAGCGGATGGTGACGCCCATGTAGCCGTAGATCGGCCAGACCATGGTGCGTCCCACTCGGTTCGGCTCCGAGATCACGGCCTCCTGGGGCACGTCGACCCAGACGAGTTCCTGCTGCTGGCCGTCGAGCGCGTAGCCGTAGCGCGGGACGCGGACGCGATAGTGCCCGTCCTTGCTGTCCCAGTCGGAGTCCGAGAGCGCCGAACCGTCGGCATCGGAGCAGCAAGGCCCCTTGCCGCTGCGCAGACTGTCGAACCAGGCCTTCAATTCGGGATTGGTGTTGGCGAACTGCCCGCGGTCGCGCGCGTGCCCCGAGGAGGCTGCGAGCGCGATCAAAGCCAAGGCGGGCGCCAGCCGCGTCAGGTTTCCCCGGTGTATCGCGTCGCCAATCCGCCGTTGTTCGCTTTTGCAATTCGTGGGACGCGCACTGTACAGACGCGGCTCATTGCCGCCGGAATCGATCCAGTTGGTCACGTTCGTCTTGCTCCAGCACCCCGCGGCCAGTGCAACAATGGTTATGCATTTCGCGGGCCAACTCTGATTCGCAACGTCGAGCCTCGCCTCACCATCAGAGCGTCATGATGGTGTCACTGACAAGCCGGGACAACTACGGCTCGCAGGTCGGCGCGCTGACCGGCAAACTGCCGCGTTGCGCGAGGAGATCGGCTTTGGCATAAAAGCCGGACCGGTTACGCCATTGGGCGATGGCGGCCGGCCCACGGGACGTTATGAAGAACGGCCTCTATTCAATTCACGTGACCCTGCTCGATGGTCGAGTCGGCAAGGGCAGCGGCGTGATTCTTTTCCGCGACGGCAAGATTCTTGGCGGAGATGCCTACCTCTATTACACCGGCAGCTACACGGTGAAGAACAACAACACCTTCAAAGGCGAGGTGCTGGTGCAACGGCACACTTCGCCTCGGGGCGACGACAATCCGCTGTTCGGCGGCCCTGCCCCGGTCGGCATCGGCGTCAGCGGCACCTACACGGACACGCGCGCGGAGATGACGGGCACAGCGCTGGTCGGCAAGGCCAGCCTGATTTTCGGCGCCACCCTACACAAGCTCGCAGAGGTCGATTAGCTATTCCGCAGCCTGCTCGAGCGGCGCCACGCGCGGCAGGATGATCTGGATACACGTGCCGCCGCCCGGTTCGGAATCGAGATCGAGCCGTCCGCCGAGCCGGTTCGTAACGATGCTGTAGACGATGTGCAGCCCAAGGCCGGTGCCGCCCTGGTCGCGCCGCGTCGTGAAGAACGGATCGAAGGCACGGCGGCGGACGTCGAGCGACATGCCGCAGCCGTTGTCAGAGAAGATGATCTCGACATTGTCCTTGCCGGACTCGCGCACCTGGATCTCGATGGTCCCCGGCCGGCCGTCCGGGAAGGCGTGTGCCACCGAATTGAGAAACAGGTTGGTCAGCACCTGGCCGTACGGACCAGGATAGCTGTTCATGGTCAGGTCCGGCTGGCACTCGACGTTGAGCGTCAGATTGTGCTTGCGCAGGCCCGGCCGCAGGCTCATCACCACCTGCTCGGTGAGGTCGCCGAGATCGAAAGTACGCTGGTCGGAATAGTTGCGGTCGGCTGCGACCTGCTTGAACGATTGGATCAGCTCGGCGGCACGGTTGAGATTGGAGACGAGCTGCGAGGACGCATCGCGGCTGGTGTTGAGGAAGTCGTTGAGCGTGGAGCGGCGCAGCTCGCCACGCTCGACTTCGGCGGTGAACATCGCGGTCTTGCGCTCCAGCGCGGAGGCGACCGTGAGGCTGATGCCGACGGGATTGTTGACCTCGTGGGCGACACCGGCGACCAGGCGCCCGAGCGCGGCGAGCTTCTCCGCCTCGATCAACGAGGCCTGGGTTTCGCGCAGATTGCGCAGCGCGGTTTCGGCGGCTTCCTTGGCCTTGCGCATTTCCTGCTCGCCGCGCTTGCGCTCGCCGATGTCGAGCGCGACGGTCACGATCCGCTCGATCTCGCCCTCGGCATCGAGCAGCGGCAGCTTGTTGACCAGCCATTGCCGCATGTTGCCTGCCGCGTCCTTGTACTCCTCCTCGTAGAAGCCGAGCCCCTTGCGGAGCTTGAGCACCCTCTTGTCGCTCTCGTCGGACTTGGCCGCGCCATAGCGTGACATCAGATCGGCCGTGGTGCGGCCGAGCGCATCGCCGGGCTCGATGCCGAAGATGCCCGCCATGTAGCGGTTCATCAGCACGTAGCGGAGCTCGCGGTCCTTGACGTTGATCACCGCGGGCACGGTGTCGATGACCTGCTGGAGCAGGCGCCGGCCTTCGGCGATGGCGTCCTCCGCGCGCTTCTGGTCGGTGATGTCGCGCAGCGTACCCTCGTAGCGGACGATGTTGCCCTGCTCATCCCGCACGCCCGTGGCGCTGTCGGAGAGCCAGAGGATGTTGCCGTTGCGCTGGCGTACCTGGTACTCGAATTCGCGCACCATGCCGTCGCGCGCCATCAACCGCTGGTATTCGGCACGCGCCTCGGGATGGACGTAGATCGTGTGGGCGATGTCGTTGATGCTGTCGATCAGCTGCTGCGGGCTGTCATAGCCCATCATCCGCGCCAGCGCCGGATTGGCATTGAGGAGGTCGCCGGCCGGCGTCGTCACATAGATGCCGTCGACCGAGCCCTCGAACAGCTTCCGGTAGCTCTCTTCGGCGAGGCGCTGCTCGGTGAGCGCGTGTACCGCCGCCTCGCGCGCCGTGTCGGCTTCCTCCAGCGCGCGGCGGAACACTTCGGCCGCCCGCGCGATGTCGCCGATCTCGTTGTCGAGCTCGGCGGACGGAATCGAGGTGTCCTTCCGGCCGGCCGCAAGCGCGCGGATGGATCGCGCGATCTGGGCGAGCGGACGCACCGTCCTGCGTACGACGAACAACGCAGCGGCGATGCCGATCAGCACGCCGATCGTACCGAGCACGATGCTCTGCCACCGCGCCTCGGTCAGGGTGCGGGCAAAGTCGCGCGACAGCACGTGTCCGCGCCTTGCGCTGACCTCGCGCAGCAATTCGGTGACGCGGCCGATCAATCGGCCCTCGGTGCCCAGCACCTCGCGATCGATGTCGGCGATCTGCCGTTCGCGGACGGCGACGGCCATGATAGCCTCGGCATAGTCGTTCACCGCAGACTTCAGCTTGGCATCGCCAATATCAAGCGCCCGCATCCCTTGCGCGGCCTGCTCGGCCGCGGACGGGTTGCGCGCGAGCAGCCCGACCGCGATCCGGCTCTGCGCCTCGGACAGGCGGGATGCCAGCTCGCGGTCCGCAGTGCCTGCGATGGCTGCATCGAACCGTTCGCGCAGCGGCGGCAGGCCGGCGAGCAGCTGGGCGCGGCGGTCGATCAGGGTCGAGATCCGCTCCAGACCGTTACGATAGGTCGCAAGCCGCTCGGTGACCCCGTCGATCATGTCCTGCTGTTCGGGCGCGAGCTCGATGCGGGTCTTCTTCAGGATGTCGCTCAGGGTCGAGGCCGCCTCGCCCACCTGCTGGAACTGGATGCCGGCGCCGGGGTCTGTGACGAAGTCTCGCGCGGCGACGCGCAGCTCGTTCATGCGGCGATCGATGTCCTCGGCGAGATCTCCGACGCTCTGGAGCCGCTGCAGCTCGGCGAATGTCGTGTCGATGTGCCGGATCGCGATCACGCTCGCGGTCGAGGTGACGATGATCACCGCCAGCATCAACAGAAAGCTGCCGAAGGTGAGCTGGCCGATGGAGAGCGAAAATGTTCGCCTTTTCTCAGGGGGCGGCGTCAATTCGGCGGACATTGCTGGTTTGAGGACCGGGCTGCTGGAGACCCAATATACGACGTATTGCCGCCCGGGGGGAACATGCCTCGGGGCGCGGAATATCGTTAATATCGGGTCATGCCGCCCGAGCGCTGCCGCGGTCGAAAACACCGCGAGCGCCGACAGCTGATGTCATGGACGGAACCGAGCGCATCCGCGGTCGTCGATACTTCGCTACCTATCGAAGTGTGTCAGCCGACAGCCCCCACCTCGAACACCTCGCCGTCATAACCGGCTTCGCGGGGGATGCGGAGCTGGCGGCCGGCTTCAGTCTTGGTCATGACCGGCATGACCGTGACGATGGACAGGCCGCGGGCGTGCTCCAGCGCCGCGCTCACGTTGGGCTGCTTCGCAAGCCGGATCAGATTGCGCGTGGTCGGAAACGGCAGCTTAAAGCGGCCGCTCTCACCGCCCTCCACCGCTTCGCGCGGCGAGACCCAGATCGAATCCGTGGACTCGCGGCCGTCGTGGGCGCCGAGTTGATCGGGCGGAGCTGCCGCGAGGAAGAACCACGTGTCGAACCGCTTTGGCATGCCCTCCGGCGTGATCCAGTGTGCGTAGGGCACGAGCGTGTCCAGCGCGAGCTGGAGGCCATTGTCGGCGAGAATGTCGAGAAAGCTGATCTTGTGCTCGTTGAGCGCGACCCGGTGTGCGTCGGCGATCTCGCCGGCACGCTTGGCGTCGACCGGCGCGCCGATATCCTTCGATCGCGCCAGCAGGATGCCGCTCTCTTCAAAAGTCTCGCGGATCGCGGCGATACGAAATCCGCGGTCCGCTTCGCTGAGGCCCTCCCCGCCGGAATACAGGTCCGAGCGCGCGACGATCTCCTTGTCGCCGGCGTCGACGCTCCCGCCGGGGAACACCAGCGCGCCCGAGTTGAACTCGATCTGATGATGGCGAACCATCATGAACACCTCGATGTCCCGTGCTGCGCCGTCGCGCAGCAGGAGGATCGTCGACGCCGGGCGTGATGCTGATGTTTCGGCCATTCGACTAGCCTGCGGCGCTGGATTGGGGGCCGAGATTGGCGCGCTTGTCGACACGGGCCACGCGCGACAGCAGGTACTCGACTTCAGCCTTCGCCGCCGCCGTGATGGTGGCGCCGGGCTTGCGCTGGGCGCTGGAGGCGATGACGCCGCGCTTCTGCAACACGTATTTGCGCACGGCAAGGCCGGCGCCCGGTTGCTGCTCGTAGCGGATCAGCGGCAGGTGCGCGTCGAACAGATCATGCGCGGCATCGCGCTTGCCTTGCTTCGACAGGCGCACGACATCGATCAGAAGCTCGGGGAAGGCGTAACCGGTCATGGCGCCATCGGCGCCGCGCTCCATCTCGAAATCCAGGAAGAGCCCGCCATTGCCGCAGAGGATCGAGAGTGGCCGGAGCGAACCGTCCTTCTGGAAATTGCGTAGCGCCGAGATCTTCTCCAGGCCCGGCCAGTCCTCGTGCTTGAGCATCACGCAGTTCGGATTGTCCATGACGATCTTGCGGATCACCGCAGGCGTGAACACCACCGACAACGTCAGCGGATAATCCTGGAGCACCCAGGGCACGTCGGGGCCGATCGCCTCGGCCGCCTGCTTGAAATAGCCGATAGTCTGATCGTCGGTGCGCAAGCTGGGCGGCGGCGCGATCATCACGCCGGCCGCGCCCGCATCCATCGACGCCTTCGCCAGCGAGCGCATGGTGGCAAAGCCCGGCGCGGAGACGCCGACGATCACCTGCATCTTCTTGGCGCGCTTGACGAAGCGCACCGCCACCTGCTCGGCCTCGGCCGCGTCGAGCTTGGGGGCTTCGCCCATGATGCCGAGCACCGTAACGCCGTCGCAGCCGACCTCCTCGTAGAAGTCGGTCAGGCGGTCGATCGAGCGCTCGTCGATCCGGCCGTCGTCGTGGAACGGCGTCGGCGCGATTGCGAAGGTGCCCTTGGCGTCGGCGGTTAGTTTCATCGTCTTTCCTGTCTCTCTCTATTCGTCATTCCGGGATGGCCGTGGGCCAGGCCCAGAATCCATAACCACAAGCCGGGGTTATGGATTCTCAGATACGCAATTGCGTATCATAGCTCGCGACTTCGTCGCGCCCCGGAATGACAGTGTGGCTAAAACCGCCGCGCCCCCATCTTGATCTGCTCCTCGGAGAAGAAGATCTCCTTGGCATGATCGGCGATGTCCCGGGCGTTCCAGCCCGTGTGCGGCGGTTTCCAGCCTTCCATTTCCATCATCCGCATCTCGCGCACGCCGCGGGGCCCGGACACGCCCAGCACCTTGCCGGTCTGGTCGCCCGACAAATCGCTGACCATGTATAGCACGGCCGGCGCGATGCCGTCCGGCCCCAGCGCCGCGCCGGGGTTCTCCTTATAGCGGGGCAGGTCTGCGGTCATGCGGGTCAGGGCCCCCGGGGCCAGCGTCCAGACCCGGATGTTGTACTTGCGGCCCTCGATCGCCAGCACGTTCGACAGGCCCCAGATGCCGCCCTTGGCCGCACCGTAGTTGCTTTGGCCGAAATTGCCGATCAGCCCTGATGTCGAGGAGGTGTTGACGATGACGCCACCGCCATTTTCCCGCATCCAGCGAAACACCGGCAGGGTGCAACAAAAGGTGCCCTTCAGGTGCACCTTGATGACCTTGTCCCAGTCGGCTTCCGAGGCCTTGGCGAAGGTCTGGTCACGCAAAATGCCGGCATTGTTGACGAGGATGTCGGCGCGGCCAAAGTGCTTGATGGCGTCGTCGAACACCGACTGGCCGCCTTCCATGGTGGAGATGTCGGCACCGTTGGCGACCGCCTTGCCGCCCTCGGCCTTGATCGCGTCCACCACCTGCTGCGCCATGGACCTGTCGGCGCCGGAGCCGTCGCGTGGCCCGCCGAGATCGTTGACGACGACCGAGGCCCCTTCCCGCGCGAACAGTCTTGCGTAGGCCTCACCGAGCCCCCTGCCCGCGCCGGTGATCAGCGCAACCTTGCCGTCGAGCAGTCCCATGATGGCTTCTCCCTGTTTGCTCTTCTTCCTTCGCCTCTCCCCGCTTGCGGGGAGAGGCCTGAAATCAAGCGCAGCTTGATTTCAGGGTGAGGGGGAGCCTCCGCGTACTCGACTGTCACCGTCCCCGGGGAGACTCCCCCTCACCCCACCCTCTCCCCGCAAGCGGGGCGAGGGAGCGCGCCGCCGGTGTCCGCCTAACCCAGCACCGTCTTGCCGTTCTTGATCACGGTGACGCCGCGCGACTTCACCTTGGCTTCGAACGAGATCACGTTGCCGTCCTTCCAGAGGTCCATGGTCACGGTCTCGCCGGGATAGACCGGCGAGGAGAACCGCGCGACGTGCTGGCGGAACGCGCTTGCGTCGTAGTCGGCATAGGTCTGGAGCACGCCGCGGCAGGTGATGCCGTAGGTGCACATGCCGTGCAGGATCGGGCGCGGGAAGCCGGCCTTCTTCGCGAACTCCGGATCGGAGTGCAGCGGATTGCGGTCGCCGCAGAGGCGATAGACCAGCGCCTGGTCCGGACGCGTCGTGATGTCGATGGTCTTGTCGGGCGCGCGCGAGGGGATCTTGTGCGGATCGGGTTGACTCAGGTTCGGCCCGCCGAACCCGCCGTCCCCACGCGCAAAGCGCGAGGCAACCAGCGTCGCCAGCTTCTCGCCTTTCTCGTTCTTCAGCACGGTCTGGTGAACGATGACGACGCCCTTGTCCTTGCCCTTGTCGTAGACCTCGACGACGGAGGAATCGGCGGTGATGTTCGCGGCGACCGGCATCGGCTGGTGGAAGGTGATGTCGCGCTCGCCGTCCACCACCATGACGCGGTTGAGATTCATCTCGCCCGGCCCCGAGCCCCACGCCGCGACGGAGGCAAAGGTCGGCACCACCTTCAGCGGCCGCGGCGTCAGCGTGCCCTCGTTGACGAAGGCGAGTTCCTTCTCGTCCATGGGATCGGCGCCGAGCCCGATGCCGTAGGCGTAGAGCATCACTTCACGGTCGGTGTAGGCGTATTTCTGGCCGATGTTCTTCAGGCCTTTGAGTTCTTCGTATCTGGCGGACATTCTCTGGTTTCCTCCCGGCGTTTCTTCGGCGGGCGGCGGCGCCTATTGATGCGCCCTCTCCCCTTGTGGGAGAGGGCCAGATGCTGCCCGCAACAAACTCATTTGGGTGAGGGGTTGGCTCCACATCGAAAGCTTTCTCCGCGGAGCGATACCCCTCATCCGGCGCTTCGCGCCACCTTCTCCCACAAGGGGAGAACGGAAGATGCTAGGCCGGCGTGAAGAACGGCAGCGGCGCGCCGTCGGTCGGCTTGAACACCACTTTCACCTTCTGGCCGATCTTCAGCTTCTCCAGATCGCAATCGACGAAGTTGGTCTGCACCGACGGCCCCTCCTTCAGCGTGACGTAGCCGATGGCGTAGGGACCGGTCGGCGATTTCCGCATCAGGCTCCAGGTGTAGATCGTGCCCTCGCCCGACGCCTCCTCCCACACGGTCTTGTCGGAGTAGCAGAACGGGCAGATCGAGCGCGGGAAGTAGTGCGCTTCGCCGCAGGCGGTGCAGCGCTTGATCATGAACTTGCCCTGCTTCGCCGCGTCCCAGAACGCTGCGGTTTCCGGGTTCGTCACCGGCGCCGGATATTTCTTTGCATCTACCATCACACGCGCTCCAGAATGGCCGTCGAGGCGGCGTGGCGGACGCCCAAAAGCCCGCCGGTGCCGTGAGCGATCGCGAGATCGCAGTTCTTGACCTGCACCTTTGGATGCGCCTCGCCGCGCAGCTGCCGCACGGCCTCGAGGATCTTGGTCATGCCGCCGCGGTTGACCGGATGGTTGCTGCAGAGGCCGCCGCCGTCGGTGTTGAACGGCAGCTTGCCGACGCCCGAGATGAGGTTGCCGTCGGCGACGAACTTGCCGCCCTCGCCCTTCTTGCAGAAGCCGAGGTCTTCCAGCTGCATCAAGACGGTGATGGTGAAGCTGTCGTAGATCGAGGCGTATTTGATGTCCTTCGGCGTGATGCCGGCTTCCTCGAACGCGCGCGGGCCGGACCAGACGCCGGCGGAATAAGTGAGGTCGAGATCCTTGCCGCCGCGCGGACCCTTCATCGCCTCGCCATGCCCGATCAGGCGCACCAGCGGCTTCTTCAGGCTCTTGGCGATCTCGGGCGTCGTCACGATCAGCGCGCCGCCGCCGTCGGAGACGACGCAGCAATCCATGCGATGCAGGGGATCGGAGATCATCGGCGAGTTCAGCACGTCCTCGACGGTGACGACGTCCTTGAGCATCGCATGCGGATTGTATTGCGCGTGGTGCGATGCTGCGACCTTGATCCAGGCGAGCTGCTCCGAGGTGGTGCCATAGTCGTGCATATGGCGCATGGCACACATGCCGTAGGCATTGTGCGTGGTCGCGCCGTAGGCCGTCTCGAAATCGACCTCGGCGCCCGCCGCGCGCGGCGGCATCGCCCCGGTGCGCGGCTTGCCGGCGAGCGTAACAAGCGCGATCGAGCATTTGCCCGCCGCGATCGCCTCGGCGGCATGGCCGAGATGGATGATGTAGGAACAGCCGCCGGTCTCGGTGGAATCGACGTGACGAAGCTTCTTGGTGTTCAGGCCGAGATAATCGACCATCGGCCAGGCACCGCCGGGCGCATCGCCCGCGCAGAAATAGGCGTCGATATCGTCCTTGCTGATCCCGGCATCCTCGATCGCGCCCTTGGCGACCTCGGCGTGGAGCTGGGCGGTGGATTTGTCCGGCGCATGCCGGGTCGGGTGTTCGTAGATCCCGGCAATGTAGGCCTTGCCCTTGATGGTCAAACTTCAGTCTCCGCTCGCGTGGCTTGTGGCGTCGTTTTTTCTGAACCGCGGGGGGCGGATTGGCAAGCGAGGAAATATTCCGCCCTGCGAGAGGGTAGCGGGGCGGCGAAGGAGCCCGTCCAAAGCCAGGCCGCAGACAGGAAGCGACCCTGCCCGCCGCGTCGTCATTGCGAGGAGCCCTTGCGACGAAGCAATCCAGAGTCCTTCCGCGGAAGGATTCTGGATTGCTTCGCTGCGCTCGCAATGACGGAATTCGCGGAGAACGACGCCGCATTTCCACTCACAACTGAATCGCAGACACACGCTCGCATCCTCGCGGCGCATGTCGCCCGAGTTTTGCTCCCGTCTTGCTCCCTCCAAAAACAAAGGGCGCAGGGAAGACCGGGTGCCGGCTGGGCACCCACGGTCCGCTGTGCGCGAATTGCGCGAAGAACAGATGCACAGCGGCATACAGGTGCGGCCCAACATCCGGCCTTCCCTGCGCAGTGGCTTTACGGCTTATGTCGCGCTCTCCCCGGGGAGCGATGCACTATTGCCCCCGTCGCCTTGCGAGAGATCCGCAAGACTTGACGTACAGACCCCGGACGTCAGGACCACACGATTTTGCCGTACGCGAGACCGCGCCCGTCGTGCGCGCGAGAGACTCGCGCGACGCAGCCCGCGTCCACCGCCACTCACCCCGCGTTTCGTGACGATCGCGATACGCCCCTTTGAGTGGGATGAGGTGGCGGATGGATACGACGATTCCGAATTTCGGTAAAGCGGAATGTTTTTGTGCGCGCGGCTTGACCCACGGCCTGGGTGTTTTGCCCGACGGGCAGCACAACGGATGGTGCCGCGGGTCTACGAGCTAGCTGGAACGTCTTAACCTCCAGAACGAGCCAGCAGCTTCGAAATTCTGATCTCAGCCGCTCCGGCGCCGAATAAGCCATCGCCGTCCAATCCTTGCAGGTCGTCGTAGTCCAAAAGGGGCTCGGACACGCTCTTTACGGGATCACTGTCCGAGTACCGAACCAACCAAGCCCTCTTTGATATCGGATCTCGCCTGACAAAGTCGGGGATGGGCCAATCTGACCGATCCCAGTTGGGCACCTTGCCGATGATCACCCACCGCCCCTCAATCAGTCCGAGGTCTCCGAAGCGAATTCTAGCCACGGCCTGGTCAGGATGAAGATGATCGAGCGTTGCCGACGCTGACGTTTCAAGACGCGGACCGAAAAAGTAACCCAGCAGAACCCTTCCCACGTGGGTCGACCTCGCGACGACTCCACGAGCAAATCCGCCATTTCGGAGCGGCATTGCGAACACGGAGCCTTCTTCATAGGGCAGCTTCATCTGCTGTCGATGGTACGGTACGTCACCTTGCGAGAAGCACGCGTCGAAGGAAGCTGGTGGGTTACGCAAGCGCTAACCCACCCTGCACAGCAGCCCCTACTCCGCCGCGATCTGCCGCGGCGCCGGCGGCGGGCTCGCGAGGTCGGCGGCGAGCTGGGCGTAACGAAGCTTGGCGTCGGCTACCGCCTTCTCCTTCACCGGGCCGTAGCCGCGGATGCGGTCGGGCAGTGAGAGCAATTCCACTGCGGTGTCGATCGTGACGGGGGACAGCAGGCCGAGCACGGTGGCGACGTCCTTCTCGTAGCCCGTGATCAGGTCACGCTCGAGCTTGCGGTCGGCGCTGCGGCCGAAAATGTCGAATGGCGTGCCGCGCAGGAACTTGAATTTCGCCAGCACGCGGAAGACGTTCAGCATCCACGGGCCAAAGGCGCGCTTCTTCGGGCGGCCGAGCGCATCGACGCCGGACGCCAGGATGGGCGGCGCGAGGTTGAAGCTGAATTTGAAGTCGCCCTCGAACTGGTCGCGGAGCTGCTGCTCGAAGGCCCCGTTGGTGTAGAGGCGCGCAACTTCGTATTCGTCCTTGTAGGCGAGGAGCTTGGCGTAGTTCACCGCGACCGCCCGCGGCAGCGCATCGCCATAGCCGGCTTGCATGGCAGCATCGCGAACCTGGTCGACCAGCTTGCGATAACGTCTTGCCAGTCGGCCATTCTGATAGGCGGTCAGGTGCTTGACGCGATGCTCGATCACCTCATCGAGCGTCATCGCGTCCAGCGTCTTCGGCGCGACCACCTCGTCCGTCCCCTTCAGCATCGCGGCAAGACGCGCGGGGTCGGCGACCGCGAGGCGGCCGAGGCGGAAGGCTTCCTTGTTCATCTTGATCGAGACGCCGTTGACCTCGATCGCCTGCTCGATCGACTCTGCCGAGAGCGGAAACAGCCCCTTCTGATAGGCGTAGCCCATCATCATCATGTTGGTCGCGATGGCATCGCCGAGGAGCTGTTCGGCCGGTCTGGTGAAGTCGAAGAACACGGAGTCCTTGTGCAGCGCCGTCTCCAGCACCGAGTTGAGCTTGCGGGTCTGGAAGTTGAAGTCGCGGTTGAGGACGAAGTCGGCGGTGGGAATGACGTGGCTGTTGATGATGCCGCGGGTGCGGCTGGTGTCGCAGAGCGAGATCGTATCCTTGGCGACCGCAACCACCTCATCGGCCGCGAGCACGAGATCGGCCGTGCCGGTGACGATGCGCGAGCAAGTCACCTCCGCCGGATGATCCGATAGGCGAACGTGGCTGAGCACCGCCCCGCCCTTCTGCGCAAGACCGGACATGTCGAGGATCATCGAGGCCTTGCCCTCGATATGGGCGGCCATGCCGAGCAGCGCGCCGATGGTCAGCACGCCGGTGCCGCCGACACCGCCGACCGCGATGTTGTAGGGCTTGTCGAGAGTCGGTCGCGAGGCCGGCTCAGGCAGCTCGCCGATCTCGCTGAGCTCGGCCGGCGCACGGTGACGCGGCTTGCCGCCGTCGACGGTGACAAAGGACGGGCAGAAGCCGTTGAGACACGAATAGTCCTTGTTGCAGGAGGACTGGTTGATGGCGCGCTTGCGGCCGAACTCGGTCTCCAGCGGCTCGACCGAGATGCAGTTCGACTGCACCGAGCAGTCGCCGCAGCCTTCGCAAACAGCCGGATTGATCATGACGCGGCGCGCTGGATCCTCCATCAGGCCGCGCTTGCGGCGGCGGCGCTTTTCGGCGGCGCAGGTCTGCACGAAGACGATCGCCGAGGTGCCCTTGTACTCGCGGCACATCTTCATGACGCTGTCGAGCTCGTCGCGGTGATACTTCTTCACGCCGGGCGCGATGGTGTCGGCCGGATAGGCGTCGGGCGCCTCCGAGACCAGATAGATCTCGCGGATGCCTTCGGCGTGGAGCTGGAAGGTGATCTGCTGCGGCGAGAGATCGCCGTCATGGCGCTGGCCGCCGGTCATGGCGACGGCGTCGTTGTAGAGGATCTTGTAGGTGATGTTGGTCTTGGAGGCGACCGCCTGGCGGATCGCCAAAAGCCCGGAGTGGAAGTAAGTGCCGTCGCCGAGATTGGCGAAGATGTGGTTCTCATTGGTGAAGGGCGCGATGCCGACCCAGGGCACGCCCTCGCCGCCCATGTGCGTAAAGGTCTCGGTCGAGCGGTCCATCCACAGCGCCATGAAGTGACAGCCGATGCCGGCGAGCGCGCGGCTGCCTTCGGGGACTTTTGTCGAAGTGTTGTGGGGACAGCCGGAGCAAAAGTAGGGAGTGCGGGAGACAGGGGCGACCGCCTGCATCTGGGTCGCCTGACGGCCGTTGAACCAGTCGGCCTTGACGCGGAGCATCTCCGCGATCTCAGGGTTGAGATTAAGTCGAAGCAGGCGTTCCGTGAGCGAGGTCGCAAGCGAGGCGACGCTCAGCTCGGCGGCGAAGGTCAGGAAGCGCTTGTCGTGCTCGTCCATCTTGCCGACGATGCGCGGGCGGACGTCGTCGCGCCAGTTGAACAGCTCCTGCTTGACCTGGTTTTCGACGATCTCGCGGCGCTCCTCGACAATGAAGATCTCTTCGAGCCCGACCGCAAACTGCCGCACGCCTTCCGGCTCCAGCGGCCAGGGCATGCCGATCTTGTAGAGGCGAAGGCCGATCTTGGCGGCGACCTCCTCGGTAATCCCCAGCTCGCGCAGCGCCTGGCGCACGTCCTCATAGCTCTTGCCCGACGCCATGATGCCGAAGCGGGCGTTCGGCGAATCCATGGTGACGCGGTTGACCTTGTTGGCACGCGCGAAGGCGATGGCGGCAAAGCCCTTGTAGTCCTGCAGGCGCCGGTCCTGCTCGAAGCGGTCGTCGGGCCAGCGCAGGTTGAGACCGCCGGGCGGCAACTCGAAATCGGTGGGAATGATGAAAGGCTTCATCTCGTCGGTGAGGTCGATCTCGGCGGTGGTCTCCACCGTCTCGGTGATCACCTTCATGCCGACCCAGCAGCCGGAATAGCGCGACATCGCGATGCCGAGCAGGCCCATCTCGATCATCTCGTGGATGCTGGAGGGATAGAGATAGGGCATCAGCGCCGAGATGAAGGCGTGGTCGGACTGATGCGGAACGGTGGAGGATTTTGCGCCGTGGTCGTCACCGGCAAGGCACAGCACGCCGCCGTTCTTGGCCGAGCCGGCGGCATTGCCGTGGCGGAACACGTCACCACAGCGGTCGACGCCCGGGCCCTTGCCGTACCAGATGCCGACGACGCCGTCGTATTTGGCGCCGGGCGAGAGGTTGAGCTGCTGCGAGCCCCAGACGGCGGTCGCGGCGAGGTCCTCGTTCACGCCGGGCTGGAACTTGATGTTGTACTGTTCCAGATGCTTGCGGGCGGCGAACAGCTGCTGGTCGTAGCCGCCGAGCGGCGAGCCGCGATAGCCGGAGATGAAGCCCGCGGTATTGAGGCCGTTGGCGCGGTCGCGCCGGATCTGGGCCATCGGCAGGCGGACCAGGGCCTGGATGCCCGTGGTGAAGACGTGACCGGTTTCCTGGGTGTATTTTTGATCGAGACTGATCGGACCCTGGTTGATGCCCATGCTGTCCTCGTTTGGCCCTGCTCAGGCCTTTGTTACTTAAGCTCGCTTAAGCCGTTGCCTTCCCGTCGTTTTTAGCTAGGGCGCGCCGACCATCACCGCCACTCTATGTCGGATATTTCATGATCCGCACCACAAATCTGGATGAAAGGGCGCGCCGGGTGAAAATCGCAATTTCGTGGCCGCAAACACGCCGGGCATTTTCAATTTGTGTCACCATACCCCCGCCGTCGCGAAATGAATGGCCGCCCCCATGGCGCCGATGACGGCGATTGGTCGCAGGAGAGGCCGAGCATGCGCACGATTCTGGCCGTGATCGCGTTGTGCAGTGCAGTTGCTGGCGCGGCCCTTGCCGCCGAGCCATCGCCGGAACTGATCGCCTATGGCAAGGCGCTGGTCGAGGCCGGCGACTGCGCGGGCTGCCACACCGCCGATCCAGCCAAGCCGTTCGCGGGCGGCAAGCGCATCGACACGCCGTTCGGCGCGATCTTTGCGCCGAACCTGACGCCTGACCGCGACACCGGAATCGGCGCCTGGAGGGATGCCGATTTCGTGCGCGCGGTGCGCACCGGCATCGCGCCCGACGGCTCGAACTATTACCCGGCCTTCCCCTATCCTTACTTCACCAAGATGACGAAGGACGACGTGCTGGCGATCCGCGCCTATCTCGGAACGCTGGCGCCCGTGGCGAGCCGCAACAAGCCGCCGGAACTGCGCTGGCCGTTCGGCTATCGCGGCCTGATGCGGCTGTGGAACGCCATGTATTTCAAGCCCGGCCTGTTCGAGCCGGACCAGAGCAAGAGCGCGGCCTGGAACCGAGGCGGCTATCTCGTCACCGGGCTCGGTCATTGCGGCGCCTGCCACACGCCGAAAAACTACTTCGGCGCCGACAGGAACGCGCAGGCGCTATCCGGCAACGAGGTCGGAGGCTGGTTTGCCCCCCGCCTTGATGGCGCCGTCCGCACCGGGCTGAAATCGTGGAGCGAGGAGGACATTACCGAGTATCTGCAAAGCGGGCGCAACGCCAAAAGCCATGCCGGCGGGCCGATGGCGGAGGTCGTCGTCAACTCGACCGCTAAAATGAGCGATGCCGATGTGCGCGCAATCGCCATTTACCTGAAGAGCCTGCCGTCGACGCGACGCGAGACGATCGTGACGCCGCCCGACAATGCCGAGATGAAGGCCGGCCAGGCCGTCTACGCAAAACTCTGCATCGCCTGCCATGAGGCCGACGGCTCCGGAGCCCCGCGCATCTATCCGCCGTTGCCAGGCAATGCGCTGCTGCAATCCAACAACCCATCCTCCACCTTGCGCATCATCCTCGACGGCGCCCACACCGTGACCACGCCGCGCGCGCCCAACACCGGGGAGATGCCGGGTTATGCCAAACAACTGTCCGACGACGAGATCGCGGCGGTGACGAATTACATCCGCAATTCCTGGGGCAATGCGGGCCTGCTGGTGACGCCGGCCCAGGTGGCGAGGGCGAGGAAGCGAGAGGCGAATGGGGAATAGTGAGTAGCGAATGGCCCAGAACCATTCGCTATTCGCCATTCGCGCGCGACAGCGCTCACCTCTCCTCATCCCCGGTGAACACGAATTTCGGCATCTCCCATCTGTAGTGCACCGCGAGCAGGCGGAAGCTGAGGCCGAGCACGAAGGTCAAGATCGTCCAGAGCTCGGCATGGAGATTGAAGCCGAACGCTGTGGCGTAGAACAAGCCCGTGACGACCGAGACGCTGGCATAGAGCTCGGATCGGAACAGCAGCGGCACGTCGTTGCAGAGCACATCGCGCAACACGCCGCCGGCGCAGCCCGTCACCATGCCCGAGACGATCACGATCGGCAGCGAGGCATCCATCTGCCAGCCGACGTTGCAGCCGATCATCGTGAAGACGACGAGGCCGATCGCATCGAGCACGATGAAGGCGAGGTGCAGCCGATGCACGAGGCGCGCGATCAGGATCGTCAGCAGCGCCGCCCCGCCCGGCAGTGCAAGGTAGATCGGGTGAGCCACCCATACCAGCGGATAGTGACCGAGAAACAGATCGCGCAGCGTGCCGCCGCCAAGCGCGGTGATGCAGGCGAGAAGACAAACGCCGACATAATCCATGCTGCGCCGCCCCGCGGCCAGTGCTGCCGTCATGCCCTCCGCCGTGATGGCGACGAGCGCCAGAAAGTGCAGCACGCTATCGGTCGGCGGCAGACTCCACATCGGCTTCGTCCCCTCGTCGCGGCCATGGAACTCGCGTTCAGTTCCCCACCGAACAGGTTCCCGATTCCCGGCGTGAGAGCAACATGCGACGAAAGCATTGGGTGGCGGGGAACGGAATCTCGCACCTGAGGGTTGTCCCGGCGTCATAACCCGAGGAGATCCAATCGATGGCTGACGACCGTTTTCCCAACGATCCGTACCGCCCGAACCTCGCCGACGATGAGTTTGCTCGCGCGGCGCGCCGGGATGCCGACCTTCAGGCCGATCCCGAGCTCGGGGAAGGCCCTGCCTCCAGCGGCAAGATCGCGCTGTTTGCGGTAGCGGTCGCCCTGGTGCTGGGCGCGGTGTTCTACGGCTTGAACAATACCACCACGACCAACCAGGCCAGCAACACGCCGGCCTCGCAGACTGCGCAAACGCAGCCGACCAATCCGGCGGCGCCTCCCGGCATGCGCGACGTGACCCCGCGCAACAACACCGAGCCGGGCGTGACCACGGGTGCCGCGCCGAGCAGGCCTGCTGCCCCGGCTCCCGATACGCCTGCTGCAAAGCCGGCGCCGGATGCACAGACGCCGGCCAGCGGCGCGAAGTAACGGTTCACAATGAGACGTGAGAGCGGCGGGATGCAACATCCCGCCGCTTTTCGTTTGCCTAGCTGAACATCTTGTTGAGCTCGCCGCCGGAATAGCCGCCGGCAAGCTCTGTGAACGTTCCCTTCTCCGCCATCTCCTTTGCTGCGCGCATGAAGCCGCCCCAGGCGGCGCGGGCTAGCGAGCCCCCCACACTGATGCGGCGCACGCCGAGATCCCGGGCTTCCTGCAGCGACAGGCCGGACGCGCCGATCAGGAGATTGAACGGCTTTGGATGCACCGCCTTCACCACCGCGGCGATGTCCTCGCGGCTCTTCAGGCCCGGCGCGTAGAGACAGTCGGCGCCGGCATCAGCATAAGCGGTCAACCGATCGATGACGAGCTTGAGGTCGGTGACGCCCCACAAGTACGCCTCGCAGCGGCCGACCAGCAGCGTGCCGCTGTCGCCGATCGCCTTGCGCGAGGCCTTGATGCGCTCGACCGCAAGCGCGCTTTCGTAGAGCGGCTTGTCCTTGTCGCCGGTGGAATCCTCGATCGAGAGGCCCGCGACGCCGGTACGCACACAGCGCTCGACATTGTCGGCGACCCTGTCCGGCTCGACGGCAAAGCCGCCCTCGAAGTCGGCGTTCACGGGGATGTCGACGGCCGAGCTCAATGCTGCCAGATGCTGACAGACGTCCTCGACGGTGACGTGATTGTCGGCCTTGCCGATGGTCCAGGCAAAGCCCGCGCTCGAGGACGCGATCGCCTTGAAACCGAGATGCTGCAAGGCCTTCGCGCTGCCGACATCGACCGGATTCGGCAGAATGAAGCAGCCGCTCTCGTGCATTTTCCTGAATGTCGCGCGCTTGTCCGCGGTCGTCACGTGCATGTTTCTCTCCCTCGTTGCTGCGCAGAGATAGGCGCGCATCTTCAAGTGCGCTAGTGCGCGTCGTGCACCGCGCGGCTGTCCTTCGGAGCCTGCTCGCGGTCGGTCATGCTGTAATCCCGGATCACGCTGGCGATGCGCAGATGATAGTCCGCGAAAATCTTTGCGCGGCCTTTTGCCTGGGTGCGGCGATGCTCCATCGTGTTGCGCCAGGCCGCGACTGCTGCCTCATCCCGCCAGAACGACACCGACAGGATCTTGCCCTTCTCGGTCAGGCTTTCGAAGCGCTCGACCGAGATGAAGCCGTCGATGGTTTGCAGCAACGGCTTCAGGTCGGCCGCGAGGTCGAAATAGTCCTGGCGGTGTTCCGGCTTGGGCCAGACCTCGAAGATCACGGCGATCATGGGCATCTCCTTGCGTTGATGGCCTACAATACCACCTTGCGCAGGAAGGTGCGCTCCTCGGCGAGGATGAATTTCTCCGCCTCCGCAAAGTTGAAATTTGCGGTGCCGTCGAGATCGGCGCGCAGCCGCTTGCGATAGGACTCGTACGCCGCCAGGCTCTCGAACGAGATCAGGGCGAACGCGATGTTGTTGGTGCCCTCATGCGGCATGAAATAGCCGATCAGCTCGCCGCCACATCTCGGGATGATGGTGAGCCAGCGCTTCGAATATTCCTCGAACTGCGGGCGCTTGAACGGATCGAGCTGATAGCGGATGAAGACGGTGACGGACATGACAGGCTCCTGTGTTTCCGCCGTCATTGCGAGCGCACCGAAGCAATCCAGGAATCCCTCCGCGGGAACAATCTGGATTGCTTCGTCGCTGCGCTCCTCGCAACGACGGCGTAGTGAGAAGCTACGCCCTTGCCCGGCCACAATGCTTCGGCTACCATCGAAGCATGAAATCAGGTCCTGATATCGCCATGGTCGCCTCCCTCGTCGGCGACCCCGCGCGCGCCAACATGCTCACGGCGCTGATGAACGGCCGTGCGCTCACCGCGAGCGAGCTGGCGCAGGAGGCCGGCATCACGCCGCAGACCGCAAGCTCGCATCTTTCGAAGCTCGAGGCCGGCGGCCTCGTCGAGCCGGAGAAGCAGGGTCGCCACCGCTATTACCGCCTCACCGATGACGACGTCGCCGGGGTGCTCGAAGGCCTCGCGGGCCTCGCCGCGCGGACCGGCCACATGCGCGTGCGCACCGGACCGAAGGATCCGGCGCTGCGGCGGGCGCGGATCTGTTACGACCATCTCGCCGGCGATCTCGGCGTGCAGATGCTCGACACCATGCGCGAGCGAAACCTGGTCAGGCAGAAGAAGCAGGATATCGAGCTGACGGCCGAGGGCGAGCGCTTCCTCGCCAAGCATCTGCAGATCTCGCCAGACATGCTGGCCCATCCGCGCCGCCCGGTGTGCAAGGCCTGCCTCGACTGGAGCGAGCGGCGCCACCATCTCGCCGGCACGCTGGGCGCGGCCTTGATGCAGCGTTTCGCCGAGCTGAAATGGGCCTCGCGCGATGCCACGCCCGGCAGCCGCGTGGTGAATTTCACCCGCACCGGCGAGAAACAGTTCGCCGTGCTGTTCGGTGGCGTGCAGGACTGATCACGCAGGGCGCGTGGGTTCGCACGTTTGCGTGTGAATGCGCGCTCTTGTCGCGACCGGGCTTGACCCGGCCATTCACGCGTTTATGGCCACGTCATTCCGGGGCGGCTCGTAGAGCCGAGCCCGGAATCTCGAGGTTCCGGGTTCGATGCTTCGCATCGCCCCGGAACGACATGGCCAACCACGAGACCTCCATGATCCGCATCCTCTCCGCCGCACTCGCGGCCGCCCTCCTCGCTTTCCCCTTCATGCCCACGCGCGCCGCGGACACGCCGCCCCGTGAGCCCTATGGCATCGCGCTCGAAGGCTTTGCCTATCCCTACCCGGTGCACCTCCTGCCTGTTATCAACGACGGCGAGCAGCTCAGCATGGCCTACATGGATGTCGCCGCCGCGCAGCCGAACGGCCGCACCGTGGTGCTGCTGCACGGGCGCAATTTCCCGTCGAGCTATTGGGCCCCCGTGATCAAGATGCTCGGCGAGGCCGGCTTCCGCGTCGTGGTGCCGGACCAGATCGGATTCGGCAAATCCTCCAAGCCGCAGGGCGAACTGCATTTCGACAATCTGGCGCGCAACACCATTGCGCTGCTCGATCACCTCAAGATCGACAAGGCCGACATCGTCGCCCACTCGCTCGGCGGCATGCTCGGCGTGCGCATCGCCCGCGCCTATCCCGACCGCGTCGCCCATCTGGTGCTGACCGCGCCGATCGGGCTGGAGGATTACCGCCTCTACGTGCCGCCGACGCCGACCGCGAAGATGATCGAGACCGAGGACAAGCTCACGGCGGAGGGCTATCGCAAGCAGCTCCAGACCAATTACGCGATCAAGCTGCCAGCCGAGGCGATCACGCCATTCATCGATGCCCGATTCAACATCAAGGGCAGCCCCGACTATCCGCGCTGGCTGCGCGCCTTCGTCAGTTCCGGCCAGATGATCTACCGAGAGCCGGTGGCGCACGAGATTCCACTCATCGCGCTGCCCACGCTGTTCATCATGGGGGCCGACGACCACAACGCGCCGGGCCGGCCACTAGCGCCCGAGGCGCTGCGGGCCAAGATGGGGCAGAACGCCGAACTGGCGAAGGCGCTGGCGGCGAAGATGCCGAATGCGCGGGCCGAGGTGATCCCGAACACCGGGCATCTCGTCTTCCTGGAGGCGCCCGAGAAGTACAAGGAGCTGGTGCTTGGTTTTCTCGGCCGCTAGCGACGCTTGCGTGTCGTCTGAGGCAGGATGCGCGGACCGTTCATGCCGCATTCAGGTCATGATTGGCAGGTTTGGATCGCAACGTGTCGGCACGCCCCAGATTTAACGTGTCGAATCGTGTCTCTTGAATCATTGTGCGCCAAAAGCGCCATTCCCCTAGCCTGCCTCCAAGGACGAGAAGGAAGACCCAATGAAATACCTGTTTGCCGCCGTCATGCTCGCCAGCGCGGTCGTCGGTTTCAGCGAGGCGGCCAGCGCCGCCGGCGGTTGCGGCCCGGGTTGGTATCGCGGCCCCTATGGCGGCTGCCGTCCGATGCGCGGCCCGGTCGTCGTTCGCCCCGCTCCGGTGGTGGTCGCCCCGGCGCCGGTCGTCGTTGTGCCTCGCGCGCGTGTGTGCCCCTACGGCTTCCGCTGGTACGCCGGCCGCTGCCGCCCGTTCTGAGCTCGTCCATTTGCGTTCAAAGTGGCCGCGCGGCGAAAGCCAGCGCGGCCATTTTTTTAAGTTGCTGCCAACGCTTCGTCGCCATGGACTTGGGGCGCTCCCAGAATCGAAACGGGGACCGCTTGTGGCGATCCCCGTCCAACCCGCGAACGTCGCGAGCTTACCAGTGATGGCGGCGGTGCCAGCGGCGGCGATGCCGGCGCCAATGACGGCGGTGCCAGCCCCAGTGACGGTGATGGCCGTAGTGAACCTGCTCCGGCGTCAGCTTGGCGGCTTCCTCGCTGGTGGTGACCGCGGGATGAGCGTCGGAATTGCCCTGAGGCACACGGGCGGGATCACCGACCGGCTGCGGTGACAGCGGCGCGGCCTGCGCGGCCGTTGCGGCGAAGGCGGCTGCGCCCGCTGTCACCCCCAATGCAAGTTTCAGAAAGTTCCGGCGCTCCATCATTTCTTCCTTTGGTCATCGTGACTGTGATGCAGAGGAAGTGTCGCGTTCACGACATGAACCGAAGCTGAATCGCGCGTTCAGATTTGTTGAGCCGCGGATGTCTCCCGACTATTTCGCAAACTCCTGTGCCAGCACCAGCGTTTCGCGCGTGCGCTTCACGTCGCGCCAGTCGCGATTGAAGTCGGCAACGAGCTTTTGTAGCGTGTCACCTTTCAGCATCGCATTCAGCCTTGCCTCGTCATCGAACTGATACATCGCCTGGTGCACCGAGGGATCGTCGAGGTTCCAGAACCGCCAGGCCTTGCTTACGCCGAACGCCTTCACCGCATCGGGCAGATGTTCCGTCTCGTACCATCTGTCGAAGGCGGCGCGCTTGCTGGCGTCGGGGACGGTGGCGCGGACGACGAAGAAGGCTGCTCGCATCGGGTTTCCTCCTGTTGTTTGGGGCAAGCTTAGCCGGTTAAGCCGACGACGACAAAAAATGCCGGCCCCGATGTCGGAACGGGCGCCCTTCGCTCGTCCTTTGCTTCGAACACGGAGACAGCAAATGACCGACCTCACCCTGACCACCTTCAATTGGGTTCCCGAAGCACCGCGAGGCTTTGTGCGCGACCTTCGTGTGCGCTGGGCCCTCGAAGAGGCGGCGCTGCCCTATCGCGTCGCCAGCGCCCCGTTTGACGATCGCGGGCCTGCGCATTTCGCGCACCAGCCGTTCGGCCAGGTGCCGTGGCTGACCGACGGCGACATCTCGATCTTCGAGACCGGCGCGATCCTGCTGCATCTCGGTGGGCTCAGCGAGAAGCTGATGCCATCCGATCCGCGCGGCCGCGCCGAGACGACGGAATGGGTGTTCGCGGCGCTCAATTCAGTGGAGATGGCGAGCCTGCCCTGGGGAATGTCGAAGTTCATGGGACATCCGACTGACACGGCGGCGTGGAAATTCGTGGACGACTTCCTCAAGCTTCGGCTCAAGCATCTCGAGCCGGTGCTGGCCGGCCGCGAATGGCTGGCGGGCTCGTTCTCGGTCGCCGACATCCTGATGTCGGACGTGCTGCGCGTCGTCGATGGCTTCGGCGGCCTGGCGGACCATCCGGCCTGCCGCGCCTACGTCGCGCGCGCCATCGGCCGCCCGGCGTTCGCCAAGGCCCACGCCGACCAGATGGCGCATTTCGCTGCGGCGGATAAGGCACGTGGGGCGTGATGCGGCTCACACAATCGATCCAGTGCCCAGCATACAACTCGTCGCCATCGGAATGAAGCAATTCGACAGGTGACACATGGTCCGCCTCGAATATCTCAAACGACAGATCGCCCGCGCCGAGCGGCTGGCAAAAGCCATCCTCGACCGCCAGACCGCCGATCGGCTTCAAGCCTTCGCAGCCGAATGCCGCACGGAATTGTCGGAACTAACGCTCAAGACCGCAGCGTGAGGCGTGCTGTCGCCGGATGCGTGAGATAGGTAGGGCGGATTAGCGACAGCGTAATCCGCCACTCCTCCATCCGGTGACACATACCTTGGTGGATTACGCTGTCGCTAATCCACCCTACGCGTCACACCAGCTTCAACGGAGCATCGACGACCAGGCGAAGGTCGATGCGTCCGATCAACGCCGCACGCCGCGCCTCCGCAGCACGAATGGCCTCATCCGTCTGCCGCAGCGTGCTGACGTTCGAGCCGAGCGAAACGATCCCGCCGAGAACCAGGGCGATCGAACCGAGCGCCGCTGTCTGACCCGTGCCAAATAGGCCGAAGATCGTGATCAGCAGTAGCGCCGCGCCACTGCCGATGGCGATCTTGGAGGCCAGGATGTACTTCCGGCACCGCTCGGCGATCTCGGCAAGCGCCTCGATCCGATCTTCGATATCGGAGATTTCGTCGGTCGGTTCGTCTTCGGTCATAGGGCTTCGGATCTGGGAGCTTGCCTACGAATGAAGCTAGCGCCAAGGGTTGTTCTTAGCCGGGTAGTTTCCCGCCAACCGATCTATAGAATTCCGCGAGTTGGTTCGCCAACAATGAAGCTAGCAAATCTTCCATTTTCGAGACATCGATCCGGCCACCATCGCGAAAAGCTAAATCGGCCGCATCCAAGGCATCGAAATAGGGCCGCCGGTTATCGACTATTTGATCTGGAATCGTCGGGGTGCCCGGCAAAAGAGTGCCGGCCCGAATTGAGAGCACAACGTACGAGACAATTCGGGAAGTGCGCCCATTCCCGTCCGCGAACGGATGAATCCAATTTAGCCGCCACATGACATAAGCAGCTAGGTGAATCGGCGTGCTGAGTTCCCAGTGATCATTGACGTAGTCGCACATGTCCTCAATGAGTTCTGGGACGAGATGTGCGCCGACAGGCTCATGCTTGCTTCCCTCGATGGCAACGCCACCGGGGCGATAGTTGCCAGCATAAGAGCTGATGCCCGCCAAGGCTTCCCGTTGCAGACCGAGGATGAGCGAGGGACGGAGTTTGAATGAGCCCCGTTCAAGGGCGGTCTGGATCACGCCAATAGCCGCGTCGTACTGGCGGAACCCGTTCCGGGCTTCCGCAGCGGCCTTCGCTTGCGGATCTGTAATCAACTCAGGTTCGAGCGCCCGGCTATCACGCCGTTCGCGCTCGTCGCTTGTCACTTCTTTTCCTTGGCCAATTTCTCGGCCTCACGATCCACCATTTCTCGCGTTATAAGCTCATTTTCGAAATGGGTATTGCCATATACGAAGCTACGCCGCTGCTCCTCCCGGTGTTCCGGGGATGGATTCGCGGTTTTTGCAGCCTCGATGAGTTTCTTGAGAGCGTCGGTCATGCCGTTAATATAGTCGAATCGGCTCGACCGTACCACGCCATTTTTCCAGCGGGCCGACTCCCCCTCACAACGGCAAATTGTCGTGCTTCTTCGCCGGCATCTCGGTCTTCTTGTCCTTCAGCATAGCCAGCGCGCGGGCGATGCGCTTGCGAGTCGAGTGCGGCATGATGACGTCGTCGATGTAGCCGCGCTCGGCGGCGATGAAGGGCGAGAGGAAGCGGTCTTCGTATTCCTTGGTGCGCGCCGCGATCTTGTCGGGGTCGCCGATGTCGGATCGGAAGATGATCTCGACCGCGCCCTTGGCGCCCATCACCGCGATTTGGGCGGTCGGCCAGGCGTAGTTCATGTCGGCGCCGATCTCCTTGGAGGCCATGACGTCGAAGGCGCCGCCATAGGCCTTGCGGGTGATGATGGTGACGAGCGGCACGGTGCACTGCGAGTACGCAAACAACAGCTTTGCGCCATGCTTGATCAGGCCGCCATATTCCTGCGCGGTGCCCGGCAGGAAGCCCGGCACGTCGACGAAAGTCACGATCGGGATATTGAAGGCGTCACAGAAGCGGACGAAGCGGGCCGCTTTCCGCGAGGCGTCAGAATCGAGCACGCCGGCCAGCACCATCGGCTGGTTGGCGACGAAGCCGACGGTGCGGCCGGCGATACGGCCGAAGCCGGTGACGATGTTCTTGGCGAAGGCTTCCGCGATCTCGAAGAAGTCGCCCTCGTCCACGACCTTCAGGATCAGCTCCTTCATGTCGTAGGGCTTGTTCGGATTATCGGGGATCAGCGTGTCCAGGGACATGTCGACCCGCCCGATATCGTCGAAGCTCGGCCATTCCGGCACGCCGTCGGTGTTGTTGGACGGCAGGAAGTCGATCAGGCGCCGCATCTGCAAGAGCGTCTCGACGTCGTTCTCGAAGGCGCCGTCGGCGATCGAGGAGCGCGTGGCGTGCACCGAGGCGCCGCCGAGTTCTTCGGCGGTGACGACCTCGTTGGTGACGGTCTTCACCACGTCGGGGCCGGTGACGAACATGTAGCTGGTGTTCTTCACCATGAAGATGAAGTCGGTCATGGCCGGCGAATAGACGTCGCCGCCGGCGCAGGGCCCCATGATGACGGAGATCTGCGGGATCACGCCCGAGGCCAGCACGTTGCGGCGGAAGACGTAGGAGTAGCCGGCGAGCGCGGCGACGCCTTCCTGGATGCGAGCGCCGCCGGCATCATAGAGGCCGATGATGGGCGCCCTCGCCTTCATCGCCATGTCCTGGAGTTTCGTGATCTTCAGCGCGTGGGTCTCGGACAGCGAGCCGCCGAACACGGTGAAATCCTTGGCGAAGACAAACGTCTTGCGGCCGTTGACGGTGCCCCAGCCGGTGACGACGCCGTCGCCGGGCACCTTGGTCTTCTCCATCCCGAATTCGGTGGAGCGGTGCTCGACGAACATGTCGAACTCCTCGAACGACCCCTTGTCGAGCAGCAGCTCGATGCGCTCGCGCGCCGTCAGCTTGCCGCGGGCGTGCTGCGCCTCGATGCGCTTTTCCCCGCCGCCGAGTTTTGCGGCGGCGCGACGGTCTTCGAGGGCGTCCAGGATGTGTTTCATTTGCTCCCGCCAGTTCTTAAGTGATGCGGGGTTCTAACACGGCATTTTGCGGGCCGGAAAGCGGCTTTCGGCGTCGCAGGGCTGCCCTGCCGCAGCGTGAAAGCGCAAGGAATTACAGAGCTTTGCCTAGGAGACGAACATGAGCGAAGGAATGGCCGAGACGGGCGCGGCGACGGGCAGCGTTAACATCCTGTTGCGGCTGGAGGGCCTGACCCTGTTCGCAGGGATGGTGACGCTCTACGCCGCCTGGGACGGGTCCTGGCTGGTTTTTGCCTTGCTCTTCTTCGTGCCCGATCTGAGCTTCCTGGCATACCTGTCCGACGCCAGGTTCGGCGCGATGGTCTACAACGCCGCTCACAGCTACATGGCGCCGGTGGCGCTGCTGACGCTGGGCTTCGGCCTCGCCTCGCCCCTCACTTTGTCAATTGCCTTGATCTGGCTTGCCCATATCGGCATCGACCGGGCGCTCGGCTACGGCCTGAAATATTCCGCAGGGTTCTCCTTTACCCATCTCGGCCGGATCGGGCGGCAGAAGGCCGCCTGATCGGCGCGCGACCCTGCGAAGCTTGGACTCCCCGCCCCCTCCGCCGTGGAGGAGTTCTTACAGGCGCCGTTCAAGCCTGGTCAGGGGCAACGGGCGCTGGAGTCAGATCGCGCCGATCTCGGCAAGACAGGCTTGCGTCAGCGGCATGCGCTCGCCGACCAGACGCGGCTCCTTACAATCCATGTTGAGCGCGAACACGGTGTGCGCCTCGCCCTTCTCGGCCCAGCCGACCATCCAGCCGAGCGACGGCTCGCCGCGCTCGGCCCCGAGCAGGCCCGACTTGGCGCGGATGATGCTGTCGCCCAGTTTGGTCACCGGCAGGATGTCGGCGACGAGATCCTGGCTGCGCTTTGAAATCGGCAGCACGCGGCGGCGCAGCCGGTCGACGAAATCGACCTGCTCGACCGGATCGATGCGCAGGGCGCCGGTGAGCCAGAACTGGTCGATGCCGCCGCCGATGTCGCGATTGCCGTAGTCGAACTCGTCGACATATTTCTGCATGCGTTCCTGGCCAATGCGCCGTGCAATCTCCTGAAAGACCGGCACCGCGCTCACCGCGATGGCGCTGCGCAACGTGTGATCCTTGTTCCAGACTTCGATCGGGCGCTTGACGCCATCCCAGGGAAACACGTCCTTGTCGGGGTCCGCGACCACGCCGGTCTCCAGCGCAATCAGCGCGTTCGGAATCTTGAAGGTCGAGGCCGGCAGCTTGCCCTCGCCCGAGCGCTCCTTGTCGCTGGCGACGATCAGATAATCCTCGACCTTGTAGCCGACGAAGGTGCCTGAAGTGCCGAGATCGGTGAAGCGTTTTGCAAGACTCTCGCGGATTTCATTGCGCGGCGGCGCGACGTGGGCGAGCGCGCGGGACGGCAGCACCGCGGCTGCGGCGAGAAGACCGAGGGTGGAACGACGGGTCAGCAAAGCGATATCCGTGAACTGTGAGAAGCCGCGCGACCATGCAGCCGCTACGTGGTGAAACGATGACAGGTTATGCTTACCGCCCCCGGCCCGACAGCCGCAGCACGAACACCAGCACCTCGGCGACGGCCTTGTAGAGATCCGGCGGGATCTCGTCGCCGAGCTCGACCCTGGACAGCGCGCCGGCCAGAATCTCGTTCTCCTCGATCGGGATGTCGTGGGCCTTGGCGATCTCGACGATCTTTTCGCCGATCGCGCCCTTGCCCTTGGCGACGACGACAGGCGCGTTGGTGCCCTTCTCGTAATGGAGCGCGATCGCAAGCTTGGACGGATCGCTCATGTCGCGCGATCCAGGAAGTGCCCGGCGCGGGCCGGTGCCGGTTGCGGCGGCGTGCCGTCGCGGACCACGATGTCGCCAGGCTTGAGCTCGGCTCTCGTCAATGCCTGGCTGAGCTCACCGACGCCGGCACGGAGCTGCTGCGCCGTCGCCGGCCGCTCCGCCCACATCCGCACGAACGTCTTGTCGCCGTTCAGCGTAATCAACGCATGCACGGGTCCGGCCGGATCCACATTGAGGGAGAAGCGCGCGCGCCAGGTGCGCTGGGCGGGATCGCCGGACTCATTGCCGCCGTCGCGCGAGATCTCGAACTGCGCCATCGCGGTGCCCTGCGGGGTCGCGAACGGAATCTCGAAATTCCACTGCGGCAGGGCCGGATCGATGCGGTGCCCGCTGGCATCGATGCGATCGGGGAGCGACGCAATTTGCAGCAGCGTCTGCCGCGCGATCGCCGCATCGGTGTCGTCGAGCAGGCGATGCACGGTCGCAGCGAGCGGCGTATCCGGCGCGAACGATGGCGCGGCGATGGGCTGCGGCGTCGGCAGCGCACCGCGGAATGGCGGGGGCGTCGCGTGTGCGGCAGCCTCGAAGACGTGGCCATCCGGTACGGCCTTGTTGGAGCCCGGCACGTTGCCGGTCAGGCGCGGCAGGTTCTGTGTGACCTCTTGCAGCAGGCTCGTGGCAAGGCCGGCAGACATGATCCGCGACGTCGCCGCCTGCGAAGCCCCGTCGGCGAGCACGGCAGCGGCGGGATTGGCGCGGCCCGGCGTTTGCGGCTGTTGCGCGATTTCGGCTGATGGTGATGCCGCCTGCGCCGTCCCGGCGGCCGGGGCCGGTGCGATGCCGGCCTGCGGTGTCCCCGTAGCGCCGGCAGGAGTCGAAGCGCCTTGCGTCGGTGGCACGGCTCTCTCAATCGTGGACAGCGCCTGGCGCAGCACCAGCAGCGCCGCCTTCAGATCTGGCATTGTGCCTGACGACGGCGTCGCGCCTGCGGCGAGCGAAGCCTCGAGGAACAGACCCGACTTCTGGAATGCGGATTCGATATCGCCGCCGGCAAGCCCGGTATCGAGCGGCGTCTGCTGCGCCAGCACGGCCAGCACCGCCTGCTTCAAGCCCGCGGGCAGATCGCTGCCGGTAACGACGGCGGCCAGATTGGCAAACAGCGGCGCCTGGCTGCCCTGCCTGGTGACGGCCTCGGCCGAAGCCACCGTGACGGCGACTTGCTCCGGAGGTGTCAGCGTGCTGCGCGCGGCGCCCGCCGACGGCGCAAGCGGCGGGCTCTCCACCAGCGAGGCCGCACGCGGCGTCAGCGTGACCACGTCGGCGGCCGCCTCGCCCACGACGGCAAGACGGACGGTGCCGTCGTTCCGCGACACCGCCAGCTGGAGATTTTGCCCGGGCGACAGCGCGATTTCCGACATCACGTCGAGCGATAGATTTGCGATCGCGATCCGCACCAGATTGTCGGCGAGGACGCTGACGACTCTCGCATCGACGACACTGCCGGCTTGAAGCACAAGATCGGGCGTCGCCGCATCAGCCGAGGGGCTGGCGGCGCTGACGGGAGCAATGGAAGTGACCGGCGTCGGCATCTCAGCGGCCTCAGGAAGCGCCGGCCCACCGTAACGCCGCGTCGTAAACCTCTCGTTAAGGACCTGTGGTCCCGGCCGGGCTTGCGGCCGCCAGCACAGCGACGGCGGCCTCGAAATCCCTGAGGCGGATGGCCCGGCGGCTGGCTGCCTCCTGGTCCACGCCCCATTGCTCGGCGTTCCAGTCCTCGTCGACATGGGCGGCGGCCCAGACCTGGTTGGCGTCCCGCGCGCCATGGGCGAGTGCCAGCGCCAGCAGCGCCGAGCCGGTCAGGGTCGTCACCACATGGAGGGCGGCGACCGACCAGGCATCCTGCGGCAGCGCGGCGCGAGCCGCCCGAAGCGCCTGGTCCGGCTGCTTCACATGCATGATGCCCTCGGACAGGATGAAATGCGCACCCAGCGTCTCCGCCGCCCAGAACAGCACGGGATCCCAATGCGCGGCCTCGCGGGCGACCAGTCCCTCGGGATGGCCGGCACGATAGAACAGCAGGTCGGACTCGAAATATCTGGCGAGGTCGTCGCTGACGAGCTCGACGCGATCGACGACACCCTCCACCACGCTGTTGGCGATCCGCGTCAGCGGCATGCTCATGGGATCGATCGTCTCGCCCTGGGCCGCCCATTCCGCGGCCACCGCTTCGGCAAGGTCGCGCGAAGGGATGATCACCTGCCGACCGGACGGCGTACGGATCGGCTTGCCGTCGAGCACGACGGCATACCCGCCATCGGCCTCGCTCACGCCCGCCTCCTTGTAGAAGCGCTTGCGCTGCGGTGGACGCGCCGACGGGCGTGCCGCCTCGCGCGGATCGGGCGGGGTTTGCCCCGCAGCTTCATCGAACAATTCGCGCATCTCGGTTTTTCAGTCTCTGCCGCTGAATGCCAGGCTTTTAGGATAAAACCGGCAGCCGATAAAGCGAGCGGCGGGCATGAGGGAACTTGGCCGGCGTTGCGGCCCTGTTGGCCGGGGCGTTGGCCGCTAGATCGACCCTAGTTCGCGCATCTGAGCGCATAGGTGCCGCGGTGAGCGGGGCCCAGCCCCGCGCCAGCGGCGTCCTCGAGGCACTTTGAAAAGCGATCACTGAACGAATTACGCGGGAGCGGCCGGTAGTTATAGCTCGGCTGCGCATCGATCCGCGGCATCTTCGGCACCTCGAGCTTCGGCGGCGGTGGCGGCGAAGGCGGCGGAACGACCTGCGTGGGGCCCGGCAGCACAATCTGTGCCTGAGCCACCTGCCCCAAGAGCAGTGCGGTCAAAACCATGAGACAGAGCGAGAACCGTTTCATGGTCGATATGTTGTGCTCCGATCGCCCCCGTTCAACCTGACTTAACTATTCTTCAGGCGCGTTCTCGATCGGATCAAATCTGGTTGCATCCAGTCCGAGCAGGTTCCACGACTGCTGCATATGCGGTGGCAACGGCGCGGTGGCGTCGATCACGCCGCCGCGCGGGTGCGGGATGACGATGCGGCGTGCCAAGAGATGCAGCCGGTTCTGCAAGCCGCCCGGCAGCTGCCAGTTCTCGATGTTGAAATATTTGGGATCACCGACGATCGGATGGCCGATATGGGCCATGTGGGCACGCAACTGGTGGGTGCGCCCCGTCACCGGCTTCAGCGACACCCAGGTCAGCTTGTTGCCGGCGGTCTCGACCACTGCATAATAGGTCACCGCGTGGCTCGCGCCCTCATCGCCATGCTGGGCGATGCGCATGATGGTGTCGTCCTCGCTCTCTTCCTTGGCGAGGAAGGTCGAGATGCGGCCCTGCTTGGGCTTCGGCAGGCCCGGCACCAGGGCCCAATAGACCTTTCGTGCCGAGCGCGAGCGGAATGCACCGGTCAGATGCGAGGCCGCGAAGCGCGTCTTGGCGATCAGGAGACAGCCCGACGTCTCCCTGTCGATGCGGTGCACGAGCCGCGGCTTCTGGCCCTTGGCGTCGCGCATCACCTCCAGCATTTGATCGATGTGCCGCGTCATGCCCGACCCGCCCTGCACCGCAAGGCCGGCCGGCTTGTTCAGGACGAGGACGTCGTCGTCCTCGTAGATCGTCATCTCCTTCAGCGCCTTGAGCGTCTTTTGCGCAGCGTCCGAGAGCTCCCCGACGACCTTCGGTGCGTCGAGCTTCAGCGGCGGAATGCGGACGCTCTGCCCCTCCTCGAGGCGATCCTTGCTGTCGACGCGCTTGCCATCGACGCGCAGCTCGCCTT
Source organism: Bradyrhizobium sp. 191 (assembly GCF_023100985.1). Taxonomy (NCBI): domain Bacteria; kingdom Pseudomonadati; phylum Pseudomonadota; class Alphaproteobacteria; order Hyphomicrobiales; family Nitrobacteraceae; genus Bradyrhizobium; species Bradyrhizobium sp. 191. Next base: position 7,873,790 of record NZ_CP064692.1, on the reverse strand, counting down.
TGCGGACGACGCGCTGGATGTGGGAGAACGACAGGCCGGGAAAGCGCGCTTCGAGGAAGCGGTCGACGCGCATGTTGTTCTCGTCGGCCGTCACCGTGACGGTCTGCACCTTGGTCGGCAGCAATGCTTCGACCGGCTTTGCCGGAACGGCCTTTTCCAGCACAACCTTGGGCGCGCGCCGCTCGGCCCGCTCGCCCACAAAGCGCGGCGGCTTGCTGCCGGGCTTGCCGCCCGGCCGCGGCCCGGCCTTCTTCGCGCTGCGCGCCTGATGCGGACGCGCGTCCTCGCGCTCGTCTCGCGAACGCGGCCTTGGATTCATTCTCTTGATGCGGCGGCTCATGATTGCCTGCCTAGCCTAAAAGCGGCCATTCGTCACGACGAAATGGTCGCCTCTAGCGCGAACCGCCCCGCTCCTTCCGAAGCTTGGCCCAGTAATCCAGCCGCTTCCTGATCTCCCGCTCGAAGCCGCGCTCGGGCGGGTCGTAGAAGGTCTGGCGGCCGAGAGCCTCCGGAAAGTAGTCCTGGCCGGAGAAGGCATCGGGAGCGTCGTGGTCGTATTCGTACGCTGCACCGTAGCCTTCCGACTTCATCAGCTTGGTCGGGGAATTGAGGATGTGCTTCGGCGGCAGCAGCGAGCCGGCCTGCCTGGCGACCTGCATCGCCGTGCCGAAGGCGGTGTAGACCGCGTTCGATTTCGGCGCGGTGGCGAGATAGACGACGGCCTGCGCGATCGCGAGCTCGCCCTCGGGATGGCCGAGGAAGTCGAAGGCATCCTTGGCGGCATTGGCGACGACGAGCGCCTGCGGATCGGCAAGCCCGATGTCCTCGACCGCCATGCGCACGACACGACGGGCCAGGAACAGCGGATCCTCACCGGCATCGAGCATGCGGGCGAGGTAATACAGCGCCGCGTCGGGATCGGAGCCGCGCACCGACTTATGCAGCGCCGAAATCAGGTTGTAATGGCCGTCGGCCGACTTGTCGTAGATCGGCGCGCGGCGTTGCAGGATGTCCTGCAACTGCGCGGCATTGAAAATCTCGTTCGCCCGCGCCGAACGCCATACCTCTTCGGCAAGCGTCAGCGATGCGCGGCCGTCGCCGTCGGCCATGCGCACCAGCACCGCGCGCGCCTCCGCATCGAGCGGCAGCTTCCTGCCCTCGACCGCCTCGGCATGTGCGAACAGCTTTTCGATCGCGGCGGCATCGAGCGAACGAAACACCAGCACGCGCGCGCGGGACAGGAGCGCCGCGTTGAGCTCGAAGGACGGGTTCTCGGTGGTGGCGCCGACCATGACCACGGTGCCGTCTTCCATCACGGGCAGAAAGGAATCCTGCTGGGCGCGGTTGAAGCGATGCACCTCGTCCACGAAGAGCAGCGTGCCCTTGCCCATCTCGCGGCGGGCGCGCGCGGCATCGAAAGCCTTCTTGAGATCGGCGACGCCGGAGAACACCGCGGAGATCTGTTCAAAATGCAGATCGGTGGCATCCGCCAGCAGCCGCGCGACCGTTGTCTTGCCGGTGCCCGGCGGGCCCCAGAACACCAGCGAGCCGAGCGTGCGCGTTTCCAGCATGCGCGTCAGCGCACCATCGGGGCCGAGGATGTGGTCCTGGCCGACGACCTCCGACAGCGCGCGCGGACGCAGCCGGTCCGGCAGCGGATGCGGCGCCTCGTGGTCGAGCCCCGCCGCGGCAAAGAGAGTCGGCGTCTGCTGTGGTCGCTTCGGACTCATCCGCCCAACGTGACGTTGATCTGCTGGCCGCCGCGCACCAGCGTGATGCGCCAGATCCGCGCCCGCTCGCCTGCGGCCTTCTCGAGATCGCCGGTCTTGCTGATCTTCTGGTTGTTGACGGCCAGGATGATGTCGCCTTTCTGGAAGCCGACATTGGCCGCCGCGGTATCGCCGCCGATATCGGTGATCACGACGCCTTCGGTGTCGGCGTCCAGACGCAGCTCGTCAGCGACCGCGGGCGTGATGGTCGAGACCTTCGCGCCCTGGAACGGCGAGCGAGCGGTGACGACGAGCTCGCTGCGCCCGGTATCGGGCGCGGTCTCCAGCGCCACGGTCAGCTTGACCGGCTTGCTGCCGCGCTGCACGTCGATCTGCGCGGTGCCGCCGAGCGGACGGGTTGCGAAACGGTAGTCGAAGGCGTTGGGATCATCGACGGTCTGGCCGTCGATGCCGGTGATGAGGTCGGAGGATTTCAGACCGGCCTTCGCTGCGGGGCCGTTGGGTACCACGCTTGCGACCAACGCACCGGTCGGCGAGCGCAGGCCGAGGCTTTCCGCGATCTCCGGCGTCACCGCCTGCAATTTTGCCCCGAGCCACGGCCGCTTCACTGCCTTGCCGCCGCTCTTGGCTGATGCGACGACGACGCGCACCATGTTGGCGGGAATCGCAAAGCCGATGCCCTGCGAGCCGCCGGAGCGCGAATAGATCGCGGTGTTGATACCGGCGAGCTTGCCGCTCATGTCGACCAGCGCGCCGCCGGAATTGCCGGGATTGATCGGCGCATCGGTCTGGATGAAGAACTGGTAGTCGGTGATGCCGACTTGCGTGCGCGCCAGCGCCGAGATGATGCCGTGGGTCACGGTCTGGCCGACACCGAAGGGATTGCCGATCGCGAGCACGACGTCGCCGACCAACAGTTCATCGGAATTCGTGAAATCGAGGGTCGGAAATTTTTCCTTGGCGTCTTTCAGGCGCAGCACGGCGAGATCGGTACGCGAATCCTTCAGCAGGATCTCGGCCTCGAACTCGCGCTTGTCCGACAGCGACACCTTCACCTGGTCCGCGCCTTCGATGACGTGGACGTTGGTGACGACGAGACCGGAGGCATCGACGATGACGCCCGAGCCGAGCGAGCGCTGCATCTGCTCGGGCTGCTGACCCGGCACGCCGAAGAAGCGGCGGAAAATCGGGTCGTCCAGCAGCGGATTGCGGCTCTGCACCACCTTGGCGGCATAGACGTTGACGACCGCGGGCTGCACCCGTTGCACGATCGGCGCATAGGACATCCGCAGCTCGGCCGGCGACGACGGGACGCGGCGGTCCTGCGCTGAGGCGGGATTGAAATGGGCCGAAAAGGCTATGCACAAGGCCGTGAGGACGGCGGTCCAGGTCGATCGAAACATTCCTACCTCTCGGAAAAGACGCCGGAATATAGGCGCGTTCGCCCCTCAATAGAAGGCCGCCGGGCGGCAATATTCGGCCCTTCGCCGCCGTGTCCGGCATGCAAGGGTGTCGTGCGAATCGGCAATTTGCCCGGGCGGCGGATTGGCATGATGTGCGTCATCTTGCATGGTGGTGTGAAGCGGATTCGGTTGCGGCGAATTTGCATCAGTGGGAACCCACGCAACCGATCGCAGCGTCGCGGGGCAGTCATCGATCACACTTAGGCTCTCCGTTCGCGACTTGGGGAAGACAGTCAGATGATGGAGGCGTACGTGAGCACAACACGAATTACGGCTGCAGCGATTGGTCTCGCCGGCGCACTGGCAGCCTCGCAGGCCCAGGCCCAATCGGCAAGCAGCAGCGAGCAGGAGATCGCGCTGCTGAAGCAGCAATTGAAGATGCTGGAGCAGAAGCTCGACAAGCTCCAGAGTCAAACCGCGGCGAACACGGCGGCCGCGGCGAAAGCCAGAGCCGAAGCGAAGGCTGAAGCGAAGGCCGAAGCGCGTTCGGAGGCAAAGGCCGTCGTTGCCAACGCCAATGCCGCGATTCCGGTCAAGGGGCCGGCGCCGGCATCCGGCGTCGTCGTGACGATGCCGAACAACCGCCCGACGATCTGCACCGCCGACCAGGCCAATTGCGTCGCCATCACCGGTCGCCTGCACTACGATGTCGGCGGCTATGACTATCGCCCCAATACCGCGGCCACCGTGCCGCAGAAGCTCGACAGCGGCCAGAACGTCCGTCGCGCGCGCATCGGCGTCGCCGGCAAGTTCTTCAACGACTGGAACTTCGCGCTGATCTACGATTTCGGCGGCTCCTCCGACGGATTTGGCGGCGCCGCACCAGGATCGCTGCCGGGCGGCGGCCTCTCCGGCGTCGAGAATGCCTATGTCAGCTACACCGGCCTGAAGCCGTTCGGCGGCAAGATGGCGATCGAGGCCGGCATCATGGATCTGCCCTACACGCTCGACGAGGCGACGAGCTCAAACGACATCATGTTCATGGAACGCGCCTCACCCGGTATTATCGCCACCAACATCGCCGCCGGCGACTTCCGCTCCGCGGCCGGTGCGCGCTGGTTCAACGACCAGCTCTGGATCGGCGGCTATGTCACGGGACCGTCGACCGGAGCGATCCATTCCGCCTCGAGCGCTTCGCCGCCGGGCACCAGCGAGCAGTACGGCGCGGTGGCGCGCGTCGCCGGCAACCCAATCAGCGGCAAGGACTATTCGGTGCACATCGGCGCCGACGCCCAATGGCTGATCCAGCCGCCGCGCAACCTGATCGCCAACACGCAGACGGTCACGCTCAGCGATCGTCCGGAATTGCGTCTCGACCCGACAACGCTGGTTTCCACCGGCGCCATCGCCAATGTCTCGGGCGCGCAGGTCTACAGCATCGAAGCGGCGGCGACCTACGGGCCGCTCATCGTCCAGGGCGAGTACTTCTGGTACAACGTCGATCGCACCGCCAATACCGGCGTGCCGCTGGTCGGCGCACCGAGCCTGAAATTCCAGGGCGGCTATGCGCAGGCCGGCTACGTGTTGACGGGCGAGAGCCGGACTTACAATGCCGCGGCCGCGGCCTATCATGGCGTCAAGCCGGCGCATCCGTTCTCGCTCGACGGCGGCGGCTGGGGGGCGTGGGAGATCGCGGGGCGTTTCTCGACGATTGACCTCAACGATCAGCTCGCAACCGCGGCCGGTGTCGCAGGCGGGCGGCAGACCGTCTACACGCTGGCGCTCAACTGGTACGTCAACGGCAACGTCCGCTTCATGCTCGACTATCTGCACGGCACGGTGTCGCGACAGGCTTCGCCGATCTCGACTGCCGATGTCGGCTCGAAGTTCGACGCGGTCGCGATGCGCACGCAGTTCGCGTTCTGACGCTCACCTTTTCCGGGAGCGGTACGATCCGCTCCCGGAGGCTCACGCCGCGCGCTTCGGCTTGCTCACCACCACCGGCGGCGGCGCGCAGGACAGCCGCTCCTGATGGCTCTCGCCCCAGGCCTTCAGAATGTCGATGACAGGCCTGAGGCTCTCGCCGAGCTCGGACAGGCAATATTCCACGCGCGGCGGCACCTCGGCATAGACCTTGCGGATGACCAGCTTGTCCTCCTCGAGCGCGCGCAGCTGCTTCGTGAGCATGCGCTGGGTGATGCCGGGCATCCGGCGGCGCAGTTCGCCGAAGCGCTGGGTGCCGCTCTGGAGGTGGTAGAGGATCACGCCCTTCCACTTGCCGTCGATCAGGTCCAGCGTCGCCTCGACCGAGCAGCCGGGACGACGGGCAAAATTGCGCCGCTTCATGCGTGTTTTCCCAATAGTATCCAAACAGGGACTATATCCCCGAATTTACAGTACTTGCCAATTTGAAGCCAGGGCGACAGTTAGAGCGGCAGGCGAACAGCCCATCTAATGGAGACAAGCCATGAAGGCCGTCGGCTACAAAAAATCGCTTCCGATCGAGGATGCGGATTCACTGATCGATTTCGAGACCGCCAAGCCCGAGCCCGGGGCGCGCGACATCCGCGTCGCTGTGAAGGCGATCTCGGCCAATCCGGTCGATTACAAGGTGCGCAAGCGCGCGAGCCCGCCCGAGGGCGAGACGAAGATCCTCGGCTATGACGCGGCCGGTGTGGTCGATGCCGTCGGCCCCGACGTGACACTCTTCAAACCGGGCGACGAGGTGTTCTACGCCGGTTCGATCCTGCGCCAGGGCACCAACGCCGAATTCCACCTGGTCGACGAGCGCATCGTCGGCAACAAGCCGAAGAGCCTGTCGTTCGCGCAAGCCGCCGCCCTTCCGCTCACCTCTATCACAGCCTGGGAATTGCTGTTCGACCGGCTCGGCGCGATACCCGGCAAGAGCGTCGATCCGCGCACGCTTCTGATCACGGGCGGTGCCGGCGGCGTCGGCTCGATCCTGATCCAACTTGCCCGCCGCCTCACCGGGCTGACGGTACTTGCCACCGCGACACGGCCGGAGTCGCAGAAATGGTGCCTCGATCTCGGCGCTCATGCGGTGATCGACCACGGCAGACCGATGAAGGAACAGATCGAGAAGCTGAAGCTGCCCCCAGTCGCGCTGGTGGCGAGCCTGACCTACACCGATCAGCACTACAAGGCGATTGCGGACTTCATGGCCCCGCAGGGAAGGTTCGGCCTGATCGACGATCCCCCGGAATTTGGCATGAGCACGTTCAAGGGCAAGGCAATCTCGGTGCACTGGGAATCGATGTTCACGCGCTCCTCGTTCCAGACGCCAGACATGATCGCGCAGCATCATCTGCTCAATGATGTCGCCGACCTCATCGACAAGGGCGTGCTGCGCACCACGCTCGACCAGACCTTCGGCACGATCAACGCCGCCAACCTCAAGCGAGCCCATGCGCTCTTGGAGAGTGGCAGGTCGCGCGGCAAGATCGTGCTGGAGGGGTGGTAGCCGGCGTTGCTGCGTAGGGTGGGTTGCGCTTCGCTCGTCCAACCCACCCTGCGATGCTCAGCCCAGGATTCGCGACAGCGCCGACAGCAGTCGGTCGGTCTGCTCGTCCGTGCCCACGGTGATCCGCAGGTGGTCCGAGATGCGGGCAGCGCCAAAGTGCCTGACGATCACGGCCTGCTGGCGCAGCGCTGCCGCAAGCGCAGCACCATCGTGGGCGGGATGGCGCGCGAAGACGAAGTTGGCCTGCGATGGCAGCACCTCGAAGCCAGCTTGCTTCAGTCCGCGCGTCAGCCGCTCCCTGCCCTCGATCACGCGAACGCGGCTCTGCTGGAAATAGGCTTCGTCCTCCAGAGCGGCGATGGCGCCGGCTTGGGCGGGCCGACCAAGCGGATAGGAATTGAAGCTGTCCTTCACACGGGTGAGCGCCTCGATCAGGTCGGAGTCGCCGATCGCAAAGCCGACCCGCAGTCCGGCCAAGGCGCGGGACTTGGACATGGTTTGAACGACCAGTAGATTTCGATGGGAAGCCACCAGCGGAATCGCCGTCTCGGCACCGAAATCGACATAGGCCTCGTCGACCACCACGGGCACGTCCGGATGGTCCTCCAGCAGCGCGACGATCTCGCTACGCGACAATGCGATCCCCGTCGGCGCGTTCGGATTGGCGAGGATGATCGCGCCGGCCCGCCGCCGATAGTCGGCCACACGGATTTGCATGGCCTTGTCGAGCGGGACCGTTTCGTAGGAGATGCCGAACAGACGGCAATAGACCGGGTAGAAACTGTAGGTGATATCGGGAAAGAGCAACGGCGCTTCAAGCTTGAGCAAGGCGGCAAAGGCATGCGCCAGCACCTCGTCCGAGCCGTTGCCGACGAAAACCTGCTCGGGTCTCACCCGGTGATACGCGGCCAGGGCCGTCCGCAGCGCGGTGGCCTGCGGATCCGGGTAGAGACGCAGCGTGTCGGCGGCCTCGAAGCGGATCGCCTGCAGCGCGCGCGGTGAAGGGCCAAACGGGCTTTCATTCGTGTTGAGCTTGACCAAGTCCGCCATGCGGGGCTGTTCGCCCGGCACGTAGGGTCTCAGCTCATGCGTCAGCCTGCTCCAGAAACGGCTCATCTTCTCTCCGCCTGCGATCGCTCCGGCGGCAGGATCGCCTGCTCGACAAAGCCCTTGGCGAGCGCGTGGTAGATGCCCTCTTCGCAGACCATGCGTGAAACGAGATGAGCAATCAGCGCGGCCGCCATTAGCGGAACGACCATTCCGTGATTGTCGGTCATCTCGGTCACGATCACGAACGCGGTGATCGGCGCCTGCACGACGCCGGCGAAATAGGAGACCATGCCGAGCAGCATGATCGCCCCGAGGGGAGCGTCATGAAAGAACGAGGCAATGTTGCTGCCAAGGCCGGCACCGACGGCGAGCGAGGGTGCGAAAATGCCGCCAGGGACCCCGCTGATCGCGGCGAAGGTCGTGGCGAAGAGCTTGAGGATGCCGAAATCCTGAGGCAGCGGTGAGCCATTCTCGAGGGCCGTCTTCACTTGCGCGTAGCCGGTGCCATAGATCGTATCCCCGGACGCCAGACCGCAGATCGCGACGGCGAGCCCGCAGGCGAATGCGAACCACAGCGGATGGCTCTTGAGCGCGCGCCCGAGCGGATGCCTGACGCCGCGCGCCATGAGGATGACGACGCGGCTGAACAGCCCACCACCGAGGCCGCCAACCACGCCGCAGACCGGAACCGCGAGCCAGTCGGCACCGCGCGCCAGCGACATCGCGCTGCTGCCAAAATAGGTGTAGTTGCCAGTCAGTGCCAATGACGTCAGGCCGGCCGCGATCACGGCAGCGATGATGAGGCTGCTGGTACGCGTCTCGAAGGCGCGGCTCATCTCCTCGATTCCGAACACGATGCCCGCCAACGGTGTATTGAAGGCCGCGGCGACCCCGGCCGCCGCACCGGCCAGGATCAATCCGGGTTGCCGGCGCGGCGACACCCGCCCGATCGCGAACATGACGGAAGCGCCGACCTGCACCGTCGGCCCTTCCCGTCCGATGGAAGCCCCGCACAACAGTCCAAACAGGGTGAGGATCATCTTGCCGGTGGCAATGCGCAGGGACACGAGCCGCGCTCGCGCAGTCTGATCGTTCAAATGGCGCGCGGCGATGGCCTGCGGAATCCCGCTGCCCTGGGCGCCGGGAAACAGGCGGATGGTGAGATAGGCCGATAACATGAAGCCGAGCGGCGTCACCACCAGGACTACGTAGCGCGACTTTGCGAGCAGCAGCCCGAAGGCATCCTGGGCGAGATCGGCGAGTTGCGCCAGCACCACGGCTGCGGCGCCAATGACGATGCCGCCGAGCAGGAAGATCGCCCGCCGCTGCCATCGGGCGGAAGCGATCCTCAACAGCCGCTTGTTGCGTATGAATCGAGCCGTGACCATCCACCGAGTTTTAGCCGGTCACGCCCGGAATTGAAGGGGTCGGGGAACAGACCAGCTCGGCCGGAACCACACCTTCGACGAAGATCAGCCGGCGCTCCAGCGCCGTCCGCCGCAATTTCAGGGCCTCGGCATAGTCCGGCGAGCCGTACCATTCGCGTGCCCGTGCCATCGACGGAAACTCGACGATGATGACGGTCCCCGGCGGCGAGCTGCCCTCCACCACCTCGACGGCGCCGCCGCGCGCGAGATAGCGGCCACCATATTGGGCAATGGTCTGAGCCGCGAGCGTGCGGTAGGCCTCCATCGCGGCTCCGTCCCGCACCTCGACCTCGGAAATCACATAGGCCGCCATGCGCGCCGCCTCAGGCGATCGTGTTGACGATGCCGCCCTCGGCGCGCAGCGCCGCACCGTTGGTCGCGGACGCTTCCTTGGATGCGACATAGACCACCATGTTGGCGATCTCCTCCACGCTGGCGAAGCGCTGGATTAACGAACTCGGCCGATGCTGCTTGACGAAGTTCGCAGCGGCCTCGTCCACCGACTGTCCATTCTGCTTGGCCAGATCCTTGACGAACGTCTCGACGCCCTCCGACATGGTCGGGCCCGGCAGCACGGAATTGACCGTGACGCCGGTGCCGCGAGTGAGCTGCGCCAGGCCGCGCGCGACAGACAGCTGGGCCGTCTTGGTCATGCCGTAATGGATCATCTCGACGGGAATGTTGAGACCCGACTCCGAGGAGATGAAGACGATGCGGCCCCAGTTGCGCTCGAGCATGCCCTTCATGTACGCGCGCGACAGCCGCACGCCGCTCATCACGTTGATCTCGAAGAAGCGGGTCCAGTCCTCGTCCGGGATGTCGAAGAAGTCCTTGGGTTCGAAGATGCCGGCATTGTTGATGAGGATGTCGACGTCTGGCAGCGCCGCAACGAGCGCCTCGCAGCCTGCCGCGGTCGAGACGTCGGCGGCGATGCCGCGGACCTTCGCCCCTGCCCCTTCCAGCTTGCGGACGGCCGCATCGACCTTGTCCTTACCGCGCCCGTTGATCACGACACTCGCGCCCGAGGCGGCGAGGCCCATGGCAACGGCGTGGCCGATGCCGGCGGTCGAGCCGGTGACGAGGGCGGTCTTTCCGGAAAGGTCGATGTTCATGCGATGTCTCCATGGATGATGATGGAGATATCGGGAGCGAACTGTGATGCCGCAATCGGGCTCACTGACGCGTGAGGAAGCGCATGTACACGGGCGAACCACTCGCGCATCCCCAAACAAAAACGGCGCCCGGAAAGGCGCCGCTTTCAATTCATAGAAGCTGATCGGCTTACGCCGCCTCGGCTTCCTTCTCCTGCACCGGGCCGGAATCCTGGCCCTTGGCATCGACGTCGCGATCGACGAACTCGATCACGGCCATCGCGGCGTTGTCGCCGTAGCGGAAGCCGGCCTTGATGATGCGAGTGTAGCCGCCCTGCCGGTCCTTGTAGCGGGTCGCGAGCGTGTCGAAGAGCTTCTTGACCATGTCGACGTCGCGCAACTCCGCGATCGCCTGGCGGCGTAGCGACAGGCCGCCCTTCTTGCCGAGGGTGACGAGCTTCTCGACGATCGGGCGAAGCTCCTTGGCCTTGGGCAGCGTGGTGACGATCTGCTCGTGCTTGATCAGCGAGGCCGCCATGTTGGCGAACATCGCCTTGCGGTGCTCGGCCGTGCGGTTGAGCTTCCGATGAACCTTGCCGTGACGCATGTGTGTAGTCCTTCTTCGCTTGTGTCGCGGTGGTTCAGCGACTGGTTTTCAGGTGGGCTTCCTGCGTTCGCCCGGTCGTCATTCCGGGGCGGCTCGCAGAGCCGAACCCGGAATCTCGAGGTTCCGGGTTCGATGCTCCAGGGCCACGCCTCGCGTGGTCCCTTCGCATCGCCCCGGAACGACGAATTCTCAGTAATGATCCTCGAAGCGCTTGGCGAGCTCGTCGATGTTCTCCGGCGGCCAGCCCGGCACTTCCATGCCGAGATGCAGACCCATCTGGGCCAGCACTTCCTTGATCTCGTTCAGCGACTTGCGGCCGAAGTTCGGGGTGCGGAGCATTTCCGCTTCGCTCTTCTGCACGAGGTCGCCGATGTAGACGATGTTGTCGTTCTTCAGGCAGTTGGCCGAACGCACCGACAGCTCGAGCTCGTCCACCTTCTTGAGGAAGGCCGGGTTGAAGGCGAGGTCCGGGATGATCTCCTGGGCGACTTCCTTGCGCGGCTCTTCGAAGTTGACGAACACGTTGAGCTGATCCTGCAGGATGCGGGCGGCATAAGCCACCGAGTCGTCCGGCGTGATCGCGCCATTGGTCTCGATCGTCATGGTCAGCTTGTCGTAGTCGAGAATCTGGCCCTCGCGAGTGTTCTCGACCTTGTAGGAGACCTTGCGGACCGGCGAGTACAGGCTGTCGACCGGGATCAGGCCGATCGGCGCGTCCTCGGGACGGTTGCGCTCGGCGGGCACGTAACCTTTGCCGGTGGCGACCGTGAACTCCATGCGGATCTCGGCGCCCTCGTCGAGGGTGCAGATCTGGAGGTCCGGGTTGAGCACGACGACGTCGCCGACGGTCTGGATGTCACCGGCGGTGACGACGCCGGGGCCCTGCTTCTTCACGACCATGCGCTTGGGGCCTTCGCCCTGCATCTTGATCGAGATGTCCTTGATGTTGAGCACGATGTCGGTGACGTCCTCACGGACGCCCGCGATCGAGGAGAACTCGTGCAGGACGCCATCGATGTGCACCGACTGCACCGCCGCGCCCTGGAGCGAGGAGAGCAGGATGCGGCGCAGCGCGTTGCCGAGGGTCTGGCCGAAACCACGCTCGAGCGGCTCGGCGACGATGGTCGCGAAACGCGAGGGATCGCTGCCGGGCGTGACCTGGAGCTTGTTCGGCCGAATCAGTTCTTGCCAATTTTTCTGGATCGTCACTGTTTCACCCATACAGGCCAGTCAATTTGAGAGTTCAAATACTGGCGTTGGAGAAAGGCCGCAGATCATTCCCGCGGCTTCTTACAAAAGTCATCGCGGGCGCCGATGCGCCCGCAACTTGGTATCAAACGCGCCGACGCTTACGGGGACGGCAACCGTTGTGCGGGATCGTGGTCACGTCACGGATCGAGGTGACGGTGAAGCCCGCGGCCTGGAGCGCGCGGAGCGCCGACTCACGGCCCGAACCGGGGCCGGCGACCTCGACTTCCAGCGTGCGCATGCCGTGCTCCTGCGCCTTCTTGGACACGTCTTCGGCGGCGACCTGCGCGGCGTACGGCGTCGACTTGCGCGAGCCCTTGAAACCCATCGTGCCGGCCGAGGACCAGGCAATCGTGTTGCCCTGCGCGTCGGTGATGGTGATGGTCGTGTTGTTGAACGACGAGTTCACATGCGCGACGCCGGAGGCGATGTTCTTGCGCTCACGACGACGAACGCGGGTGGCTTCCTTGCCCATTGAGTCCCTTTCCTGAAGATCTCAAACGCCGCCGTAATGCCAGCGGCTACACCTGTGGAACGAAAAGCGCGTGGCGAACGGGTGATCCCCTCTTCGCCACACGCCATGACTGAATTCGAAACTTACTTCTTCTTGCCGGCGATGGCCTTGGCCGGACCCTTGCGCGTGCGCGCATTGGTGTGGGTGCGCTGGCCGCGCACCGGCAGACCGCGACGATGACGCAGGCCGCGATAGCAGCCGAGGTCCATCAGACGCTTGATGTTGATACCGACCTCGCGACGCAGATCGCCCTCGACGAGATAGTCGCGATCGATGACTTCGCGGATCTGGAGCACTTCGGCGTCGCTGAGCTGATTGACGCGACGATCCACGGGGATCTTCACTTTCTCCAGGATCTCACTGGCGATCTTCTGGCCGATGCCATGGATGTACTGGAGCGCGATCAGCACGCGCTTGTTGGTGGGAATGTTCACGCCGGCAATACGGGCCACGGCCTTCTCTCCTGTCGCCGATCCTCGTCAGGATCGGGCTTTAAGTGCTTGTGTTCTCGGGCAGGTGTTCACAAACGCGAACACGACGCCCACCCCCGGTCTTCCTGGGGCCCGGCATCGTCTGAAACTATCCGACTTGGATGCGGGGCTTATTAGGGGATTCCAGGGGCTTTCGTCAACCGCTGCTAGCGCTTGGCTCGCTTTTTCGTGACCTTTTTTGCGGTCTTTTTGGCACCCTTTTTGACGGCCTTCCTGGCGGTCGTTTTTGCGGCCTTTTTGGCCGTTTTCCTGGTCGCGGTCTTGGTCGCAGTCTTGGTAGCAGTCCTGGAACCCTTCACGGCTTTCTTGGCCGCCTTTTTGGCGGCTTTGGCCGATTTGACCGCCTTTTTGGCTGCCTTCGCCGGCTTTTTGGCCGATTTCTTCGCCGCCTTGGCCTTTTTGGCCGGCGCCGTCTTGGCCGCGCTTCTCGAGTGGGTCTTGGGCTCGACCGCGCCGAGCGCCAGAAGCTGGCGGTGGATGGCGCGGGTGACCTCATCGATGGCCATCATGCCGTCGATGGTCGAGAGCTTCCGACGCTCGGAATAATAGTGAATCAGCGGCTCCGTCTGGCTGCGATAGCTGGCCAACCGCTTGGTCAGGACCTCAGGGGTGTCGTCGACCCGGACCTCCTCGCCGCGCTCGCGCATCTGGGCGACACGGGTCTCGACGCGGCTCAGGAGCGCGCTCTCGTTGACGCGGAGCTCGATCACGGCGTCGAGCTTGAGATGCTTCTGCTTGAGCAGCTCATCCAGCGCCTCGGCCTGCGGCACGGTGCGCGGGAAACCATCGAGGATGAAACCGTTCCTGGCGTCCGGCTGGTCGATCCGGTCGGAGATGATTCCGACCACGACATCGTCCGGAACGAGGCCGCCACCGGCCATGATCTCCTTGGCCTTCAGCCCGACCGGCGTTCCGGCCGCAACCGCCGCGCGCAGCATCTCGCCGGTCGAGAGCTGGAGGATGCCGTAACGCTGCACCAAAAGTTGCGCCTGGGTCCCCTTGCCCGACCCCGGCGGTCCCAGAAGTATAATTCTCATCGGCGTACGCCCCCCCGGATTGGTGAGCGATACGTCGCGCACCTGCGTTTGAAGATCAAGAACAGTGCAAACCATAATCGGCGCCGCACCGCTACCCATATCATAGGGGAGCGAATGGCCGGACGCCAAGAAGGCCTTTGAAATCAGTGATTGCATCGACGTGGGAGCGTCTCTGCTCATGCGACCGAGCCGCTGACTGATCGCCTCTGCGGCGCCGCGCATTGCTCGAGCGGCGAATCGGCGGCGCGGTCGCGCCGCCTCTCGAGCGACTCTGTACTTAGCGGCGGCGCCCCCGCAGCTTGGACTTCCGGATCAGGCCTTCGTACTGGTGCGCCAGCAGATAGCCTTGGACCTGCGCCACGGTGTCCATGGTGACGCTGACGACGATCAGCAGCGAGGTGCCGCCAAAATAGAACGGCACCGACGCGTAGGAGATCAGGATCTCGGGAATCAGGCAGACGATCGCCAGATAAATCGCGCCGAGCACGGTAATGCGCGACAACACGTAGTCGATATATTCGGCGGTGCGCTCGCCCGGGCGGATGCCCGGAATGAAGCCGCCGTGCTTCTTCAGATTGTCCGCGGTCTCGGTCGGGTTGAACACGATCGCGGTGTAGAAGAACGCGAAGAACACGATCAGCGCCAGATACATGATCAGGAACAGCGGGCGACCATGGCCGAGCTGGGTGTTGATCCACTGGAACCATTCCGGCCCGCTGCCCGCATTGAAGTTCGCCACCGTGGTCGGCAGCAAGAGCAGCGAGGACGCGAAGATCGGCGGGATCACGCCCGAGGTGTTGAGCTTGAGCGGCAGATGCGAGGACTGGCCCTCGAACATCTTGTTGCCGACCTGGCGCTTCGGATACTGGATCAGGAGGCGGCGCTGCGCGCGCTCCATGAACACGATGAAGGCGATCACGGCGACCGCCATGATGATGACGACCAGGATCAGGCCGGTCGACATCGCACCCTGACGGCCGAGCTCGAGCATGCTGGCGAGCGCCGCGGGCAGCTCGGCGACGATGCCGGCGAGAATGATCAGCGAGATGCCGTTGCCGATGCCTCGCGAGGTGATCTGCTCGCCCAGCCACATCAGGAACATGGTGCCGCCGGTCAGCGTGATCGCCGTGGACAGGCGGAAGAACATTCCGGGCTCGCTGACGACGTTGCCGGCGCCTTCGAGGCCTACCGCGATCCCGTAGGACTGGAATGCGGCCAGGATGACCGTCAGATAGCGGGTGTACTGATTCAGCGTCTTGCGGCCCGCCTCGCCCTCCTTCTTCAGCGCCTCGAGCTGCGGCGAGACGGTGGTGAGGAGCTGGATGATGATCGAGGCCGAGATGTACGGCATGATGTTCAGCGCAAAGATCGCCATGCGGTGGATGCCGCCACCGGCGAACATGTTGAACATGCCGAGGATGCCGCCCGCCTGCGATCGGAACACCTGTTCCCAGATGTTCGGATCGATGCCGGGCAGCGGGATGTAGGTCCCGAGCCGATAAACGAGCAGCGCACCCAGGGTGAACCAGATGCGCTTCTTCAGTTCGTCGGCCTTGGCAAACGCGCCGAAATTGAGATTGGCTGCCAGTTGTTCCGCTGCAGAGACCATCTTTGACTTTCTCCCGCCGCCTGTTGCGCCGTCATGCCCGCGGCCGGGCTACTAAAGCGCGACGAAACTAGGATGCCTCATCATCGCGCTCTAGGTTGTCATTTAAGCATGATCTTCTCGGAAAACCGCTTCACACTTTTCCGGATCATGCTTGAGCGGACGCCGGACATTATCTGGGGCTCGGCTTCGATAAGTCCACGTCCCGCATGCGTAAAGGCCCGCGAGCCGCGGGCCAATGACGCAGTTGTTACGCCGCCTCGCCTTCTTCCTTGGCAGGGGCGAGGATCTTCACCGAGCCGCCGGCCTTCTCGACCGCCGCGATTGCGGTCTTGGTGGCGCCATGCACTTCGATGTTGAGCTTGGACTTGAGCTCGCCGCGGCCGAGCAGCCGCAGGCCGCCCTTGGCGCGGCGCAGCACGCCGCCCTTCACCAGGGCCTCGACGTTCACGACGCTGCCGGCGTCGATCTTCTTGACATCGACCGCTTCCTGGAGCCGGTCGAGATTGATCTCGGCGAACTCGACGCGGAAGATGTTGTTGAAGCCGCGCTTGGGCAGACGGCGATGCATCGGCATCTGGCCGCCTTCGAAACCCTTGATGCGCACGCCCGAACGCGCGGTCTGGCCCTTGCCGCCGCGGCCGGACTGCTTGCCCTTGCCGGAACCGATGCCGCGGCCGACGCGCATACGCTTCTTGCGCGAGCCGGCGTTGTCGGCGATATCGCTGAGCTTCATCGCCCTTCTCCTTGTGTCTTGCGCACGATCTTCACCGAAAACCGCTTCCCGCTCTTCGGGATCGTGCGCCTTTGCTTACTTCTCGTCGACGATGCGGACGAGATGGTGAACCTTCTCGATCATGCCGCGGACCGCCGGGGTGTCCGGCAGTTCGCTGATACGGCCGATCTTGTTGAGCTTGAGCCCGATCAGCGTCGAACGCTGCGAGTGATGGCGGCGGATCGCGCTGCCGGTCTGCTCGAGCTTGATCGTCTTTGCGGCCTTGGCCATCGTGGTCTACTCCGAAAAGCTTCCGTTAGTCGGCAGCCGCCTCTGCGTCGCCACCGATACGGCGGGACTGGAGGGTGGACACCTTGATGTTGCGGCGGGCAGCGACCGAGCGCGGCGAATCCTGATGCTTCAGCGCGTCAAAGGTCGCGCGCACCATGTTGTACGGGTTCGACGAGCCGATCGACTTCGCCACAACGTCCTGGACGCCGAGCGTTTCGAACACGGCGCGCATCGGACCGCCGGCGATGATGCCGGTACCGGCCGGAGCTGCACGCAGGTAGACACGGCCCGCGCCATGACGGCCGGCGATGTCGTGATGGAGCGTGCGGCCCTCGCGCAGCGACACGCGCGTCAGGTTGCGCTTGGCGGACTCGGTCGCCTTGCGGATCGCCTCGGGCACCTCGCGCGCCTTGCCGTGACCGAAGCCGGCACGACCCTTCTGGTCGCCGATCACGACCAGCGCTGCGAAACCGAAGCGCTTGCCGCCCTTGACGACCTTGGCCACGCGGTTGATGTGGACGAGCTTGTCGACGAACTCGCTGTCGCGCTCCTCGCGCTCCCTGCGTTCACGTCCGCCGCCGCGTTGATCGCGTCCACCACGTTGTTCGCGTTCAGCTGCCATGGTTTTTCCAATCCTTCAGAGGCTTGCGCCCCAATCCTCAAATTCTGTTAGAAGCTCAGCCCGCTCTCACGCGCCGCGTCGGCCAGAGCCTTGACGCGCCCGTGGTAGAGATAGCTGCCGCGATCGAACACGACTTCCTTGACGCCCTTCTCGGCCGCGCGCTCGGCCAACAACTTGCCGACCGCCTTCGCCGCATCGATGTCGGCGCCGGTCTTGCCACCGTCGCGCATCGACTTCTCGAGCGAGGAGGCGGAGGCCAGCGTCTCGCCCTTCAGGTCGTCGATGACCTGGGCGTAGATGTGCTTGGACGAGCGGAACACTGACAGGCGCGGACGGCCGCCGGCGGAACGGCGCAGCTTCAGCCGCACACTCCGCTTGCGCCGGGCATTCGTAACCTTGGCTTTCGACATGACCGGCTCCGTTACTTCTTCTTGCCTTCCTTGCGGAAGATGAATTCGCCCACATACTTGACGCCCTTGCCCTTGTAGGGCTCCGGCGGACGATAGGAGCGGATCTCGGCGGCGACCTGTCCGACGCGCTGGACGTCGCTGCCCGCCACCGTGATCTCGGTCGGCTTCGGCACGGTGATCGTGATCCCCTCGGGGATCGGATAGATCACGTCGTGACTGTAGCCCAGCGCGAGCTGCAGGTTCTTGCCCTGCATCGCGGCGCGATAGCCGACGCCGGTGATCTCGAGCTTCTTCTCGAAGCCCTTGGTGACGCCTTCGACCAGATTCGCGACCTGGGCGCGAGCAGTACCGTACAGCGCCTGCGCGCGGTTGGTCTCGGCTCGCGGCTTGACCTTGATCTGGCCGTTCTCGAGCTTCACCTCGACGTCGTCGTGGACGACGAACTGAAGCTGACCCTTCGGCCCCTTCATCTTGACGGTCTGCCCATCGACGGTCGCGGTAACGCCCGACGGCACCGCCACAGGCCTTTTGCCAACACGTGACATGGATGAAAAATCCTTCTCAGAACACCGTGAAGAGGACTTCACCGCCCACATTCGCATCGCGCGCGCTGTGGTCGGCCATGATCCCCTTCGGCGTCGACAACACCGAAATGCCGAGTCCGTTGTTCACCCGCGGCAGATTCTTCACCGAGGCGTAGACTCTGCGCCCGGGCTTGGAAACGCGTTCAATCTCGCGAATGACGGGCTCGCCGTCGAAATATTTCAGCTCGATCTCGATCTCGCTGCGGCCCGAGGAATGCTCGAGCGTGGCGTAACCGCGGATGTAGCCTTCGGACTTCAGAACCTCGAGCACGTTCTCGCGCATCTTCGAGCCGGGCGTGGAGACCTTGGTCTTCGAACGCATCTGCGCGTTGCGGATACGAGTGATCAGATCGCTGATTGGATCGTGCGTAGACATCTAAACGACCCTCCTTACCAGCTGGACTTCACGAGGCCCGGGACCATGCCCTTGGAGCCAAGATCGCGCAGCGCGATACGGGACAGCTTGTTCTTGCGGTAGTTCGAGCGCGGGCGGCCCGACAGCTCGCAGCGCAGGCGGATGCGGGTCGCCGACGAGTTGCGCGGCATTTCCGCCAGCTTCAGGGTCGCGGCGAACCGCTCTTCCATCGGCAGCGTCTTGTCGGCGATGATCGCCTTCAACCGCTCGCGCTTGGCGGCGGCGTTCTTCACCATCCGCTTGCGCCTGTTGTTCTTCTCGACTGAACTCTTCTTTGCCATGCTTGGCTCCTGGGTATCCGCGTTTGAGAGGCTCTAGGTCAGCGTCTCACTGCCGGAACGGGAAATTGAAAGCGGTCAACAAGGCCCTCGCCTCTTCGTCGGTCTTGGCCGTGGTGCAGACGGTGATGTCCATACCGCGGGCTTCCGTGACCTTGTCGAAGTCGATCTCGGGGAAAATGATGTGCTCCTTGATGCCGAGCGAGTAGTTGCCGCGGCCGTCGAAGCTCTTCGGGTTCAGGCCGCGGAAGTCGCGGACGCGCGGCAGCGCGACCGTCACCAGGCGATCGATGAACTCGTACATGCGAGCCTTGCGCAGCGTGACCTTGCAACCGATCGGCTGGTTCTCACGCAGCTTGAAGGTCGCGATCGCGATACGCGAATAGGTCACGATCGCCTTCTGGCCGGCGATCTGGGTCAGCTCGGCAGCGGCGGTCTCGGCCTTCTTGCGGTCGTTGACGGAATCGCCAACGCCCATGTTCAGCACGACCTTGTCCAGGCGCGGAACCTGCATCACGTTCTCATAGCCGAACTTCTCGGTCAGAGCCGTGCGGATCTTCGCATCATATTCCGCGCGCAGGCGCGGCGTGTAAGCGGCCTCAGCCATCGATCTCAGCTCCCGAGCTCTTGGCGATGCGGACCTTCTTGCCGTCCGCCAGAATCTTGAATCCGATGCGGGTCGGCTTTCCGTCCTTGCCGACATACGCGATGTTGGACAGTTGGATCGGCGCCTCTTTCGAGATGATGCCGCCCTCCTGGGCCTGCGTCTGCTTCTGATGACGCTTGACCACGTTGATGCCGCGCACGAGCGCGGTACCGGCGTCGGGGCGCACCTCGAACACTTCGCCGGTGCGGCCCTTGTCACGGCCGGTCAGCACGACGACCTTGTCGCCCTTGCGGATCTTCGCAGCCATCACAGCACCTCCGGCGCGAGCGAGATGATCTTCATGTGGTTCTTGGCGCGCAGCTCGCGCGGCACGGGCCCGAAGATACGGGTGCCGACCGGCTCGGACTGGTTGTTGATCAGCACGGCGGCGTTGCGGTCGAAGCGAATGACCGAACCGTCGGCGCGGCGGATGTCCTTGCGGACGCGCACCACAACGGCCTTCATCACGTCGCCCTTCTTCACCTTGCCACGCGGAATCGCTTCCTTGATCGACACGACGATGATGTCGCCGATCGTGGCGTAGCGGCGCTTGGAGCCCCCGAGCACCTTGATACACATGACACGGCGTGCGCCAGAATTGTCGGCCACGTCGAGGTTGGTCTGCATCTGAATCATTGATGCACCTCGTCCTCTTTCTCTTTGCGCCAGCCCAGCCGGCGCTCAACATTTCCCTGAAGTCAGTCGGCTAGAGCCAACAGATCAGGCGCTTTTCTTGTGTTCGCCCCGGATCACGACCCAGCGCTTCAACTTCGAAATCGGCTTCGTTTCCTCGATCCACACCATGTCGCCCGGCTTGAACTCGTTGCTCTCGTCGTGCGCGTGATAGTTCTTCGACCGGCGGATGGTCTTCTTGTAGATCGGGTGCGTGAAGCGGCGATCGACACGCACCACAATGGTCTTGGCTTGCTTGTCGCTGACGACCACGCCCTGCAAAGTACGTTTCGGCATCTTCGTAAGCCTCTTACTTCTTCTTGGCGCGCGTCTGCGCGGCGACGGTCTTGATCCGGGCGATGTCACGGCGGGCCTCGCGCAGGCGCGAGGTGTTCTCGAGCTGCCCGGTGGCGCGCTGGAAGCGCAGGTTGAAGCGCTCCTTCTTCAGGTTCAGGATGGCGTCATCCTGCTGGTCGGGGCTCATCGCGCGGATGTCTTCGATCTTCATCTGGGCCATGGCCATTACTCCGCAATGCGCTCGACGAAACGCGTCTTGATCGGCAGCTTGGCGGCCGCCAGGGTCAGCGCCTCACGCGCGGTCTGGGTGTTGACGCCGTCGATCTCGAACAGCACCCGGCCCGGCTTGACGCGCGCGACCCACAATTCCGGCGAACCCTTGCCGGAACCCATGCGGACTTCGGCGGGCTTCTTGGACACCGGAACGTCGGGAAACACGCGGATCCAGACGCGGCCGGCGCGCTTCATGTGACGGGTCAGCGCCCGACGGGCGGCTTCGATCTGGCGCGCGGTGACGCGCTCAGGCTCGGTCGCCTTCAGGCCGAACTGGCCGAACGCCAACGTCGCGCCCGAAGACGCAACGCCGTGGATGCGGCCCTTATGCGCTTTCCGGAACTTCGTTTTCTTAGGTTGCATCATGGCTTTAAGCCCTCAAATTCCTGTCTGGCCTTAGGCAGCGGCCGTCTCGCGGCGCTGACGGCCACCGCGATCACCACTGCCGCCGGTCTCGCCTTCGGCCATTCTCTTGTCCTGGGCCATCGGATCGTGCTCGAGGATCTCGCCCTTGAAGATCCAGACCTTGACGCCGCAGGTGCCGAAGGTCGTGAACGCGGTCGCGACGCCGTAGTCGATGTCGGCGCGCAGCGTGTGCAGCGGCACGCGGCCTTCGCGGTACCACTCCATGCGCGCGATTTCCGCGCCGCCCAGACGTCCCGAGCAGTTGATGCGGATGCCCTCCGCGCCGAGACGCATCGCCGACTGCACGGCGCGCTTCATGGCACGGCGGAACGCCACGCGGCGCTCCAGCTGCTGCGCGATCGACTCGGCCACCAGCGTCGCATCGAGCTCCGGCTTGCGGATCTCGACGATGTTGATGACGACGTCGGACGAGGTGATGTCCGCGACCTTCTTGCGCAGCTTGTCGATGTCGGCGCCCTTCTTGCCGATCACCACGCCCGGACGGGCCGAGTGGATGGTGACGCGGCACTTCTTGTGCGGACGCTCGATCACGATGCGGGCGACGGCCGCCTGCTTGAGCTCCTTGTGCAGGATCTCGCGGATCTTGACGTCCTCGTGCAGCAGCTTGCCGTATTCCTGCTTGCCGGCGAACCAGCGGGAATCCCAGGTCCGGTTGATGCCGAGACGCAGACCGATCGGATTGATCTTTTGACCCATCGTGTTCTCCTGCGCCCTTAAGCGGCTTCAGCTTCGACCTGACGAACGATGATCGTCAGCTGCGAAAACGGTTTGTACACACGGCCCGAGCGGCCGCGGCCGCGGGCGGCGAAGCGCTTCATCACGAGGCCGTTGCCGACGAAGGCCTGCGCCACGACGAGATCGTCGACGTCGAGGTCATGATTGTTCTCGGCATTGGCGATCGCCGATTCCAGGCACTTCTTGACGTCGACCGCGATCCGCTTGCGCGAAAACTGCAGGTCAGCGAGCGCGGCAGACGCCTTCCGGCCGCGAATGAGCTGGGCGACCAGGTTGAGCTTCTGCGGGCTCACCCGCAGCATCCGGGCGACCGCCTTGGCCTCGTTGTCGGCGAGGCTCCGTTCGCGCTTAGGTTTGCTCATCGTTTAATCCTCAAGCCTTCTTGGCTTTCTTGTCGCCGGAGTGGCCATGGAAGGTCCGGGTCGGCGAGAACTCGCCGAACTTGTGACCGACCATTTCCTCGTTCACGGCCACCGGCACGTGCTTCTGCCCATTGTAGACGCCGAAGGTCAGGCCGACGAACTGCGGCAGGATCGTCGAGCGACGGCTCCAGATCTTGATGACGTCGTGACGGCCGGACGCGCGCGCGGCATCTGCCTTCTTGAGCAGAGAACCCTCGACGAACGGGCCTTTCCAGACTGAACGAACCATGTCCGGCGTTCCTTACTTCTTCCGCTTGTGGCGGCTTAGGAGAATGAATTTGTTGGTCGACTTGTTGGTACGGGTCTTCTTGCCCTTGGTCGGCTTGCCCCACGGGGTGACCGGGTGACGGCCGCCCGAGGTACGACCTTCACCACCGCCGTGCGGATGGTCGATCGGGTTCATCGCGACACCGCGGTTGTGCGGCCTGCGGCCCATCCAACGCTTGCGACCGGCCTTGCCGATCGAGGTGTTCATGTGATCCGGGTTCGACACCGCGCCGATCGTGCCGCGGCAGCGGCCGTGCACAAGGCGCTGCTCGCCCGAATTCAGGCGGATGATGACGTAGTCCTGGTCGCGCCCGACGAGCTGGGCATAGGTGCCTGCGGAACGGGCGAGCTGGCCGCCCTTCCCGATCTTGACCTCGATGTTGTGGATGATCGTGCCGACCGGCATGTTGCCGAGCGGCATGACGTTGCCCGGCTTCACGTCGACATAGTTGCCGGCGACGATCGTGTCACCCACGGCCAGGCGCTGCGGCGCCAGGATGTAGGCCTGCTCGCCGTCCTGATACTTGATCAGCGCGATGAAGCCGGTGCGGTTCGGATCGTACTCCAGCCGCTCGACGGTCGCGGGGACGTCGACCTTCTCGCGCTTGAAATCGACGGTACGCAGCGTCTGCTTGTGACCGCCACCGCGGAAACGCACGGTGATGCGGCCGGTGTTGTTGCGGCCGCCCGAGGACTTCTTGCCCTCGGTGAGCGCCTTGACCGGCTTGCCCTTGTACAGGGCCGAACGATCGACCATGACCAGCTGGCGCTGGCCGGGCGTCGTGGGATTGAATGTCTTTAGTGCCATCGTCGTACGACCTTACAGACCGGTGGTCACGTCGATCCGGTGACCCTCTTCGAGGGTCACGATCGCGCGCTTGGAATTCGACTGCGAGCCGAGATTGCCGCGGAAGACCTTGGTCTTGCCCTTCCGGACCAACGTGTTGACGCTCTTGACCTTGACGTCGAACAACTTCTCGATCGCTTCCTTGATCTGCGGCTTGGTCGCCTTTGCGGCCACCTTGAACAGCACCTTGTTGTGCTCCGAGGCGATCGTCGCCTTTTCGGTCACGACCGGCGACAGGATCACGTCGTAGTGGCGAGGCTCGATGTTCTTCGTCATTTGAAGCGCGCCTCCAGCGCATCGATGGCGGCCTTGGTCAGAACGAGCTTCTGACGGCGCAGGATGTCATAGACATTGATGCCCTGGATCGGCAGCACGTCCATGTTCGGAATGTTGCGGGCCGCAGCGGCAAAACCGTTGTTGAGCTCGGCGCCGTCGATGATCAGCGCGTTGGTGAGCCCGAGGCCCGAGAAGTGACCGAGCAGCGCCTTGGTCTTGGCGGCTTCCAGCGCGGCCTTCTCGATCACGACGAGATCGCCGTCCTTGGCCTTGGCCGAGAGCGCATGCTTCAGAGCGAGCGCGCGGACCTTCTTCGGCAGGTCGGTGGCGTGCGAACGCACCACCGGACCGAAGGCACGGCCGCCGCCGCGGAACTGCGGCACGCGGGCCGAGCCGTGACGAGCACCGCCGGTGCCCTTCTGCTTGTACATCTTCTTGCCGGTGCGCCAGATCTCGGCGCGACCCTTGGCCTTGTGCGTGCCGGCCTGGCGCTTGTTGAGCTGCCACTGCACGCAGCGCGCGATGATGTCCTCGCGCGGCTCGAGACCGAAAATGGCGTCGGAGAGCTGGACCGAGCCGGCTTCCTTACCTTCGAGGGTGGTGACCTTCAATTCCATCTCACGCCTCCTGCGCAGCCGGAGCGGCTTCCGCGTCGCCAGCAACCTTGAACTTGCCGGGCTTCGGAGCTTCCTTCGGCAGCGGCTTTTTGACGGCGTCGCGCACGCGGATCCAACCGCCCTTGGAGCCGGGAACGGCGCCTTCGACGAGGATCAGGCCGCGCTCGACATCGGTCTGGACGACGCGAAGGTTGAGCGTGGTGATGCGGTCGACACCCATGTGGCCGGGCATCTTCTTGTTCTTCCAGGTCTTGCCGGGGTCCTGACGGCCACCGGTCGAACCGATCGAGCGGTGCGAGATCGACACACCGTGCGTGGCGCGCAGACCGCCGAAGTTCCAGCGCTTCATACCGCCGGCGAAGCCCTTACCGACCGAGGTGCCGGTGACGTCGACGAACTGACCGACGACGAAGTGATCCGCCTGGATCTCGGCGCCGACCGGGATCATCGCATCCGCGCTGACCCGGAATTCCTCGACCCGGCGCTTCGGCTCGACCTTGGCGATCGCGAACTGGCCGCGCTCCGCCTTCGGCATGTAAACGGTCTTGCGGCTGCCAGAACCAAGCTGGAGCGCGACGTAACCGTTCTTCTCTTCGGTACGGTGACCTACGACCTGGCAATTGCCGAGCTTCAGCACGGTCACGGGGATATGTTCGCCGGCCTCCGTGAAGACCCGCGTCATCCCGACCTTTTGTGCGATCACTCCGGAGCGCATCGGCTTGCTTCCTGTTCTTTCTGTCCTTGCGGACTAGCTAATCTTCGTAGTGAGCAAGTCCCGGTCCGAGAACCGGTGCCCACTCCTCGGGGTCTTGCTCAGAGCTTGATCTCGACGTCGACACCGGCGGCCAGGTCGAGCTTCATCAAAGCATCGACGGTCTGCGGGGTCGGATCGACGATGTCGAGCAGGCGCTTGTGGGTGCGCATCTCGAACTGTTCGCGGCTCTTCTTGTCCACGTGGGGCGAACGGTTGACGGTGAACTTCTCGATGCGCGTGGGCAGCGGAATGGGTCCGCGGACCTGCGCGCCGGTGCGCTTCGCCGTGTTCACGATCTCACGGGTCGACGTATCGAGGATACGATGGTCGAACGCCTTGAGACGGATACGAATGTTTTGGCCGTTCATTGCCGTGCTTTCTCTAGTGAGTGGCGAGTAGCGAGTAGCGAATAGAATCCCCTATTCGCCACTCACCATTCCCTATTCGCTTGTTACTCGATGATCGAGGCGACGACGCCGGCGCCGACGGTGCGGCCACCTTCGCGGATCGCGAAGCGGAGCTTCTCTTCCATCGCGATCGGCACGATCAGGTGCACTTCCATCGCGATGTTGTCGCCCGGCATCACCATCTCGGTGCCTTCCGGCAGGTGCACGACACCGGTCACGTCGGTGGTGCGGAAGTAGAACTGCGGACGGTAGTTGGTGAAGAACGGAGTGTGGCGACCGCCCTCCTCCTTGGTGAGGATGTAGGCCTCAGCCTTGAACTTGGTGTGCGGCTTGACCGAACCGGGCTTGGCCAGAACCTGGCCGCGCTCGACGTCCTCGCGCTTGGTGCCGCGGAGCAGCGCGCCGATGTTGTCGCCGGCCTGGCCCTGATCGAGCAGCTTGCGGAACATTTCAACGCCGGTGACGGTGGTCTTCTGGGTGGCGCGCAGACCGACGATCTCGATTTCCTCGCCGACCTTGACGACGCCGCGCTCGACACGGCCGGTCACCACGGTGCCGCGGCCCGAGATCGAGAACACGTCTTCAACAGGCATCAGGAACGGCTGGTCGATCGGACGCTCCGGCTGCGGGATGTACTCGTCGACGTTGCGCATCAGTTCGAGGATAGCGTCGTGGCCGAGCTTCTTGTCGGAATCTTCGAGAGCGGCGAGCGCCGAACCCTTGATGATCGGGATCTTGTCGCCCGGGAATTCGTACTTCGAGAGCAGTTCGCGGACTTCGAGTTCGACGAGCTCGAGCAGCTCCGGATCGTCGACCATGTCGCACTTGTTGAGGAACACGACGAGCGCGGGAACGCCGACCTGGCGGGCGAGCAGGATGTGCTCGCGGGTCTGCGGCATCGGGCCGTCAGCGGCGGACACGACCAGGATCGCACCGTCCATCTGGGCGGCGCCGGTGATCATGTTCTTCACGTAGTCGGCGTGGCCGGGGCAGTCGACGTGGGCGTAGTGGCGGTTCTGCGTCTCGTACTCGACGTGCGCGGTCGAGATGGTGATGCCGCGGGCCTTCTCTTCCGGCGCCTTGTCGATCTGGTCGTACGCGGTGAACGTCGCACCGCCGGTCTCGGCGAGGATCTTGGTGATCGCCGCGGTCAGCGACGTCTTGCCATGGTCGACGTGACCGATGGTGCCGATGTTGCAGTGCGGCTTGTTACGTTCAAACTTTGCTTTGGCCATTTGACTCTCCGTTCAATCGTCAGCTTGAGACCGACGACAATCAGGCAAACTTCTTCTGGACTTCTGCCGACACGTTGGCCGGCGCTTCTGCGTAGTGGTCGAACTGCATGGTGAAGGTCGCGCGACCCTGGCTCATCGAGCGCAGATTGTTCACGTAACCGAACATGTTCATGAGCGGCACCATCGCGTTGATGACGTTGGCGTTGCCGCGCATGTCTTGTCCCTGGATCTGACCGCGCCGGGAATTCAGGTCGCCGATGACCGAGCCGGTGTAGTCTTCCGGGGTCACCACTTCGACCTTCATGATCGGCTCGAGCAGAACGGACTTGCCCATCTGCAGCGCTTCGCGGAAGCAGGCGCGCGAAGCGATTTCGAAGGCGAGCGCCGACGAGTCGACGTCGTGATACTTGCCGTCGACGAGCTGCACCTTGACGTCGACCACGGGGAAGCCCGCGACCACGCCGGACGACAGCACGCTCTCCAGACCCTTCTCGACGCCGGGGATATACTCCTTCGGCACCGCGCCGCCCACGATCTTCGATTCGAACTCGTAGCCCTTGCCGGGCTCGTTCGGCTCGACGATGAACGACACGGCCGCGAACTGGCCGGTGCCGCCGGTCTGCTTCTTGTGGGTGTAGCTGTGCTCCACCCGCTTGGTGACGCGCTCACGGAAAGCCACCTGCGGCGCGCCGATGTTGGCGTCGACCTTGTAGGTGCGCTTGAGGATGTCGACCTTGATGTCGAGATGGAGTTCGCCCATGCCCTTGAGGATGGTCTGGCCGGACTCGTGGTCGGTCGACACGCGGAAGGACGGATCCTCGGCCGCGAGCTTGGCCAGCGCCACGCCCAGCTTCTCCTGGTCGGCCTTGGACTTCGGCTCGATCGCGATCTCGATGACCGGCTCGGGGAATTCCATTTTCTCCAGGATGACCTGCTTGTCGGGATCGCACAGCGTGTCACCGGTGCGCGCTTCCTTCAGGCCGGCCAGCGCGACGATGTCGCCGGCATAGGCTTCCTTGATGTCCTCGCGGTTGTTCGCATGCATCAACAGCATGCGCCCGATGCGCTCTTTCTTCTCGCGGGTCGAGTTCACGACGCCGGTGCCGCTCTGCAGCACGCCGGAATAGATGCGGCAGAAGGTGATGGTGCCGACGAACGGGTCGTCCATGATCTTGAACGCGAGCAGCGCCAGCGGCTCCTTGTCGTCCGCCTTGCGCACGACTTCGTTGCCCTTGTCGTCGGTGCCCTTGATCGCGGGCACATCGAGCGGCGACGGCAGGTAGTCGACGACGGCGTCAAGCAGCGGCTGCACGCCCTTGTTCTTGAAGGCCGAGCCGCACAGCACGGGATAGAACGCGCCGGTCAGCACCGCCTTGCGGATCAGACGCTTCAGGGTCGCCTCGTCCGGCTCCTTGCCGTCGAGATAGGCGGCCATGGCGTCATCGTCGAGCTCGACGGCGGCTTCCACCATCTTCTCGCGGTATTCCTTGGCCTGGTCGACGAGGTCTTCCGGAATGTCAACGTAGTCGAACTTGGCGCCGAGCGATTCATCGTTCCAGACGACGCCCTGCATCTTCACGAGGTCGACGAGACCCTTGAAGTTGTTCTCGGCACCGATCGGAAGCTGGATTGCGACGGGCTTGGCGCCCAGACGGTCGACGATGTCCGCCAGACACTTGAAGAAGTCCGCACCGATCTTGTCCATCTTGTTGGCGAAGACGATGCGCGGAACCTTGTACTTGTCGCCCTGGCGCCAGACGGTCTCGGTCTGGGGCTCGACGCCCTGGTTCGAGTCGAGCACGCAGACGGCGCCGTCGAGCACGCGCAAGCTGCGCTCGACCTCGATGGTGAAGTCGACGTGGCCTGGCGTATCGATGATGTTCAGGCGCTTGCCGTTCCAGAACGCGGTGGTGGCAGCCGAAGTGATCGTGATGCCACGCTCCTGCTCCTGCTCCATCCAGTCCATCGTCGCGGCACCTTCGTGCACTTCGCCGATCTTGTGGCTCTTGCCGGTGTAATAGAGGATGCGCTCGGTCGTCGTGGTCTTGCCGGCGTCGATATGCGCCATGATACCGAAGTTACGGTAATCCTCGATGGCATGTTGGCGTGGCATGGGTCGTTCCTTGCGAGTCCGAGTGTGGCGCCGTTACCAGCGATAGTGCGAGAAGGCGCGGTTGGCTTCCGCCATGCGGTGCACGTCTTCGCGCTTCTTGACGGCGTTCCCGCGGTTGTTCGATGCGTCCAGGAGCTCCGCCGAGAGCCGCTCGGTCATCGTCTTCTCGTTGCGCTCGCGCGCAGCCGCGATCAGCCAGCGGATGCCCAAGGCCTGACGGCGGGTCGAACGAACCTCGACCGGAACCTGGTAGGTCGCGCCGCCGACGCGACGGGAGCGCACTTCGATGGTCGGCATGACATTCTCGAGCGCCTGCTCGAACACGCCGAGCGGGTTCTGCTTGGTCTTGCTTTCGATGATGCCGAACGCGCCGTAGACGATACCTTCGGCGACCGACTTCTTGCCGGCGTACATCACCGAGTTCATGAACTTCGTGACGATGATGTTCCCGAACTTCGGATCGGGAAGGACTTCACGCTTTTCAGCAGAATGGCGACGAGACATGGACCTGGTTCCCGCTTACTTCGGACGCTTGGCGCCGTACTTCGAACGACGCTGCTTACGGTTCTTGACGCCCTGGGTATCCAGAACGCCGCGGAGGATGTGGTAGCGCACGCCCGGCAAGTCCTTGACGCGACCGCCGCGGATCATGACCACCGAGTGCTCCTGGAGGTTATGGCCCTCACCGGGGATGTAGCCGATCACCTCGAAGCCGTTGGTCAGGCGCACCTTGGCGACCTTACGAAGCGCCGAGTTCGGCTTCTTCGGGGTCGTGGTGTAGACGCGGGTGCAAACACCACGCTTCTGCGGCGACTGCTGCAGCGCCGGCACCTTCTTGCGCGACTTCTGCACTTCACGCGGTTGAGCGATCAGCTGGTTGATCGTCGGCATCCTGGCCTTACCCTTTGTTCTGCCGCGGCCCCTTCCGGGCCCGCTGTCTTGCCGCGGCCCGTCGCCGGAACCGCAAATTCTTTCGAGCCACCCGCCCGACGAGGCCGCCTCATGCGAACAATCCGCACAAAGCGAAATTGCGCCAACCGCTCCATCACCGAGCGGAAAGCGCTTCGACGCCACAGAGGACCGCAGTATCGAGGCCGCTCGGCGTAAAGCCGCGGCCCGTGCACCGAGGTCATGCATCCGAATTCGATCTCAAGAGAACGTGCTCAAGAGAACTAAAATCGCACTGGCATTGCCTAGCTATGATCGACAGCGTTTGAGCGGCATTCGTCGAGGTTGGTGCCCGCCTTGAGCGATCCCTCGTGGAACTGGTCCTTTGGGATCAACGGGTGGCCCGTTCCGACGCTGGCGATGCTCACCGCCTGTCGTTAAGTGAGGCGCTTTCTATAGGCGAGAATCGGTCCAGTCAAGGCGAAACGACAGTCAGAAAGCGCTTCCTGCGCCTGCAGAAATAGCTTCTTCGGTGCCCTCGCCACGCCAGCCCGTTCGTTGAACGAAAGGCCCGCTCCGTCAACTCCGACGACATTATGCCCGGATTAAATATACTTTTATTACCAAACCGAAGCTCTTTTCCCGGCTTATGAACGAATCCGCCTTCTGCGGCGGAGATCCAGGGCAATCGCCTGCCGTGACACCCGGTCGCGCCAGCGATCTCCGGGCAGCGTGGATCGATCGGCGGGAGTTGCTGCGGCCAACCTAAGGAAACCAAGAATCAGCGGCTCCGCTCCGGCCGAACGATTTGCATCCGGGAATCACCGAGCCGGAGCTGCAGTGCCCGGCCCCGGTCACTCCTCTTCGTCATCGTCTTCGTCGTCGTCGTTTCTGTCGTCGCGAGCCGGCGCGCCATGCGGCTGGTGGATCTGGTCGTTCCACAGCTTGCGATAGGTACCGTTCTTGGCGAGCAATTCGGCATGGGAGCCGCGCTCGATCGCCCTGCCCCCTGAAATCACGATGATCTCGTCCATCTCGACCACCGACGTCAGGCGGTGAGTCGACCAGATCATGGTGCGGCCCTTGGCGATCTTGAGCAGCGTGCGGTTGATCGCGGCCTCCGTGGTCTGGTCGAGCGCCGAGGTGGCTTCGTCCAGCAGCAGTACGGACGGGTTGCGGATGATTGCGCGTGCGATTGCGATGCGCTGGCGCTGGCCGCCAGACAGCGTGTCCCCGCGCTCGCCGACCGGCGTGTCGTATCGCTGCGGCAGGCTCATGATGTAGCGGTGGATCTCGGCCTTCTTGGCGGCATCCTCCACCTCCGCGTCGGTCGCCCCCTCCTTGCCGAGCCGGATGTTCTCGCGGATCGACATGTTGAACAGCATGTTCTCCTGGAACACCACCGCCATGCTCCGGCGCAGCGAATCCAGCGTCACCTTGCGAACGTCGACGCCGTCGATGGCGACGCGGCCTTCGTCGGGCACGTAGAGCCGCAGGATCAGGTTGAGCAGCGTGCTCTTGCCGGAGCCGCTCGGACCGACGATCGCGATGCGCTTGCCGGCGTTGAGCTTGAGGCTGAGATTGTCCAGCACCGGCGTCTGACTGCCCTCGTACCGGAAGGTGACGTGATCGAAAGTGATGTCGTTGGTGATACGCGGCAGATCGGGCGCGCCGGGACGATCGGCGCTCCGGGTCGGCTCGTCGAGCAGTTCCTGGATGTGGCGGATCGCGGCGGCCGACGAGATCGACACCGGGATGAAATGCATCACATGAGCGATGTTGTAGGAAACCTCCCAGAACGCGCTCTCGAAGGTGACGAAGGTGCCGATGGTGATCTGGCCCTTGGTCGCGAGATACGCGCCGATCGCGAGCACCACGAGGTGCAGGAGGAGCACCGAGATGGTGACCGTCCGCTCCACCATGGTCGAGAGGAACGCGGCCGAGGCGATCTTGTTTCGGGTCTCGTCGTTGCGCAAGGCGAAGAAGCCGAACATCTTGCGTTGCAGGCTGAACGCCTTGATCACAGCCTGGGCGGCCACGTTTTCCTGCACCATGCCGAGCAGCGCCGACTCGTTGAGCTTCTGCTCGTAGTTGGCCTGCACCGCCTTGGACGTCAGGATCCGCGGGCCGATCAGCGTGATCGGAAACACCAGCAGCGCGACGACGGCGAGCTGCCAGTTCAGGAACAGCATCAGGATGATGCCGGCCACCAGTTCCAGGAACGGCAGCGCGGCACTGTTGGCAAAGGTCTTGACCGAGCCTTCGAAGGCCGAGAGGTCGACCGAGAAGCGCGACAGGATCTCGCCGCGCCTGGTGCGGCCGAAATAAGCCGCCGGCAGGTCCTGGACGTGCTCGAACAGGCGCTTGCGGACGTCGGAGATGATGCAGGCGGCGAGCCGCGCATCCCAGCGCTCGTACCAGACGGCAACGATCGAGGTAAAGATGCCGGCGACCGCAAGCACGCCGAGGATCTTGTACAGCGCCTGGAAATCCTCCTCGCCGAGCGCTTCGTCGATCAGGAACTTGAGACTTAGCGGCATGATGACGTTGAACAGCGTCTCCACGAAGACGCCGAACGCCACGAATGACAGCATCCGCTTGTAGTTCGTCAGATAGGGCCTGACGAACCCGACGATGGTCGCGAGCGCGCCGGCGGCTTCGCTCGCGGTGAAGACGACGAGATCCTCGTCCTCATCGTCCTCGTCGCGCTCCAGCTCGTCGTCCCCCTCGTCTTCACCGTCCTCGTCGTCTTCGAGGTCTGGCTTGGCAGCGGAGGCGAGCTTGTCGTCGAGCTCGGCCGCCTCTTCCGCGGCGAGCTTCTGTTTGTCGGGCGAGGGAGGCTTGGACGCCATGAAACCAACCGATGCTGACGGCCGGCATGACCGCAGAGAATGCAGGAATAGCGGCAACCGCTATTGCACCGATTCTATGCGATCAGGATGAATTCGGCAAAACAATTGGCCAATCGATCCGCGTCCCGCGGCTAGTCCTCGTCCTCGACCTTGTCGAAGAAGGAATAGCGCAAACTGTCGGCGTCGGCGTACCACTGCCCCGGTCCCTTGTTGGCGGCGAGCGTCGCCTCCCAGAGCGCATCGGTGCAATCCTTGCGGTGCATCGACAGGTCGAAGCCATTGCCGAAGAACAGTTCGGACCACTCCCACCAGGTGCCGAGCTTCTTGACTCCGCGCAGCAGGTCGTAGCGGTCGATCAGCGCCGGCGCCATGTCCGAGGTGATCGAGCCGAACACGAGGCCGGTCTTGACGACGCGGTTGAGCTCGCGGATCGCACGGGCCACCTGCTTCGGGGAAACGTGGCAGAGGCTGGTCTCGAACACGAAGTCGAACGTGCCGTCCTTGAACGGCATGTCGGTGATCGAGCCGAGCTTGTTGTACTTCTTCAGCGCTTTCGGCGTCTTGGCGTGGATGGCGCGGTTGTTCTCGATTCCCCACGCATCGATGCCGCGATCGCGCAACGCGCCGACCAGTTCGCCGCTGGCGGCCCCCGCGACCAGTAGCTTGGCGCCCGTTGCCTTGCCCCAGACGATCCCGATCAGCCTGCTGAGGTAATCGGGGTCGGTGAAGTGCTGCCACGCCTCGTGGTAGGGACCGAGGCCGCGATAATTCTCGAAATAGTCGCGGTCGATCTTGTCCGACAGCGGCTTGTCGTCTTGTGCGCGCTCGCGGCGCAGGCGCATCATCTCGGTCAGGATGATGTCGGTCGCCGCATCCGAAGAATCGAGCAGGCCATTCAGCGTCGAGTCGAACAGGTAGTCGCCGACAACCACGATGCCGGGATGCTCCTTCGGCTCGGGCCGGTGGTTGGTCATCACGTCGCGCACGGGCAGACCGCCGGGAATCGCGTTCACCGACGACAGCCAGCGGTGGATCTTGCCTTCCATGAAATGCGAACGCGCATCGCCGAGAGAAGCCGGCAGCGATTTCAGGGCAGCATCGATCAGCTCCTGGTCCGACAGATTGGCGAAAGCCAGCGCGTCGGAGCCCGGAATGAGCCAGTTCAGAACGCCATGCTTGCCGACGTCGTGGCGTGCGCCCTCGTTGTAGACGCAGCAGCCGCCGAAAGCCTCCGACATGAACCAGGCGCCCGGAATCTTCTCGCCCCAGAACGGCTCGTCGAACAGGATCGAGACGCGCAGATAGTGCGCGGGGCGATCGAAATAGGCGACGTGCTTGACCATCGACTTGCGCAGCTGCTCGCCCTCCCAGCTGAGGGTGGCGAGCCAGGAATGCGGCAGGCAGACCAGGACGAGATCGAAGTCGCGAGTCTCCGGTCCCTTGCCGTTCATCATCTTGAGCTGATAGCGGCCGGTCGGCGCCTTGCCGACGGTGAGCACGCGGTGATTGAGCTGGATGTCGGCGTTGACCTCCGACTGCAGGCACTCGATCAGCTGCTCGTTGCCGTTCTGAATGGAATAGAGGCCGATATAGCCGTCGACATCCATCAGATAGTTCTTGAGCGCGTTGAGACCGTTGGTGTTGTGGCTCTCGGTCGCGATGTCGGAGCGGGCCATGACCTTGAAGAAACGCTTTGCCGTCTCGTCCTCGACCTCCTCGTCGAGCACCTGCTCGGCGGTCTTGTAAGCCCAGGGATTCTCGTTGTCGTGCGCGCCGACGCCCTCGTAATATTCAATCGGCGACATCAGCTCGGTGCAGCGCTCGCGGAATGTCTCGATCGCGGCCGCGGTCTTGGCGCCGTATTTGCGGCGCATGCCGGGCACGTCATTGAGGAGCTCGCCGCCGAAATGCACCTGCTCGGCGTCCATCGGAATGGTCTGGAGGCCGAAATGCTGGATCAGCTCGCGCAGCGGGTCCGGGCCCGTCATCGAGTAGTCGTAGATCTCGGCAACGCCGGCCTCGTACATCGCGGGCGCCGAATCGAATTTGCGCGTGACGATCTTGCCGCCCAGCCGGTCGGAGGCCTCGTAGATGGTGACGCGGCAGAGATCGCCGAGCTTACGCTTCAGATACCAGGCGCTCATCAGCCCGCCGGGGCCGCCGCCTACGATTGCGAGATCAAGCATGTGAGTTCCGTGGTCCTCCGGCGCTCCCCCCATCACGGGACCACCGGTCTAAGCTCTCCTAGCAGAAGCGCTTTTACGGCTGAAGGAAAGATGAACAAAGGCTGATCCTTCATCCCAGCAAGCAAAGAAAGCAGCAAAAAGGCCGGCAAAAGCCGGCCTTTTCATTGTCCTCGGTATTCCTACGGATGAACCATCATTCCGCAGGCGGCAGCGCCGGAAGCTCGGCTTCCGGTGCCGGCGACACGACGGCCGCCTGCTTCTCGCGCTCGTCCAGGATCAGCTTGTCGCGCTTCATGGCGACTTCGCGGATCTTGGCCATGGAGGCGCCGGTGCCCGCCGGGATCAGCCGGCCGACGATGACGTTCTCCTTGAGGCCTTCGAGCGGATCGAT
Source organism: Bradyrhizobium sp. 191 (assembly GCF_023100985.1). Taxonomy (NCBI): domain Bacteria; kingdom Pseudomonadati; phylum Pseudomonadota; class Alphaproteobacteria; order Hyphomicrobiales; family Nitrobacteraceae; genus Bradyrhizobium; species Bradyrhizobium sp. 191. The sequence continues at coordinate 7,838,486 of NZ_CP064692.1, read as the reverse complement.
CTTGCCGTTGACCGCCGCCTCGGTGAGGACGCGTGTGGTCTCCTGGAACGATGCCGCCGAGAAGAAGGATCGGGTCTGGAGGCTCGCCTTGGTGATGCCGAGCAGAACCGGCGTTCCCGTGGCGGGCTTCTTGCCCTCTTCCTTGGCCTTCTCGTTCAGCGCGTCGAACTCGATCTTGTCGACCTGCTCGCCGGAGATCATGTCCGTATCGCCCTGATCGGTGATTTCCACCTTCTGGAGCATCTGACGGACAATCACCTCGATGTGCTTGTCGTTGATGAGCACGCCCTGCAGCCGGTAGACCTCCTGGATCTCGTTGACCAGATAGGCCGCGAGTTCCTCGATGCCCTTCACCGCAAGGATGTCGTGCGGTGCCGGATTGCCCTCCACGATGAAGTCGCCCTTTTCGACGACGTCGCCGTCCTGAAGGTGGATGTGCTTGCCCTTCGGGATCAGGTACTCGCGCGGCTCGTCGGTCTTGTCCATCGGCTCGATCGAGATGCGACGCTTGTTCTTGTAGTCGCGCCCGAACCGGATGGTGCCCGCGATTTCGGCGATGATCGCCGCATCCTTCGGACGCCGAGCCTCGAACAGTTCCGCCACCCGCGGCAGACCGCCGGTGATGTCACGCGTCTTGGCGCTTTCGGTCGAGACACGGGCGAGGATGTCGCCCGGCTGTACCTTGGCTCCGATGTCGACCGACAGAATGGCATCGACCGACAGCATGTAGCGGGCATCGCCGCCACGGGCGAGCTTGAGCACCTTGCCGTCCTTGCCCTTCACCACGATGGCCGGACGCAGGTCCGCGCCGCCGCGCGTCGAGCGCCAGTCGATGACCACGCGCTTGGCGATACCGGTGGCTTCGTCGAGCGTTTCCGAGATCGACTGCCCCTCGACCAGATCCTCGAAGCCGATGGTTCCTTCGACTTCGGTGAGCAGCGGACGGGTGTAGGGATCCCACTCGACGATGCGCTGGCCGCGCTTGACCATGTCGCCTTCGTCGACGTGCAGGCGCGAACCGTACTGGATACGGTGCGTCGCACGCTCGGTGCCGTCGGCATCGACGATCGCGACAACCATGTTGCGCACCATCGCGATCAGGTGACCTTCGCTGTTGCGGGCGATGGCCTTGTTCCGGATCACGATCTTGCCGTCGAAATTGGCTTCGACGAACGACTGCTCGTTGAGCTGCGCCGCACCGCCGATGTGGAAGGTGCGCATGGTGAGCTGGGTGCCCGGCTCGCCGATCGACTGCGCCGCGATGACGCCGACCGCTTCGCCGTGGTTGACCGGCGTGCCACGGGCGAGGTCGCGGCCGTAGCACTTGCCGCAGATGCCGTTGACAAGCTCGCAGGTCAGCGCCGAGCGGATCTTCACCTCCTGCACGCCACCCTGCTGAATGGCCTCCAGATGGCTCTCTTCCATCAGCGTATCGCGCTTGATGATCACCTTGCCCGAGCTGTCACGCACGTCTTCGCAGGCCGTGCGTCCGAGGATGCGCGAGCCGAGCGAAGCGACCACGGTGCCGGCATCGACGATGGCGCGCATCTTGATGCCGAGCTTGGTGCCGCAGTCGCTCTGCGTGATGATGCAGTCCTGCGCCACGTCGACGAGACGACGGGTCAGGTAGCCGGAGTTCGCGGTCTTCAACGCGGTGTCCGCGAGGCCCTTGCGGGCGCCGTGGGTCGAGTTGAAGTACTCGAGCACCGAGAGGCCTTCCTTGAAGTTCGAGATGATCGGCGTCTCGATGATCTCGCCTGACGGCTTGGCCATCAGGCCGCGCATGCCGGCGAGCTGGCGCATCTGGGCCGGCGAACCGCGGGCACCGGAGTGGGCCATCATGTAGATCGAGTTGATGTCGGCGTCGGCTCCGCTCGCCGTCTTCTTGGTGGCGGAGATCTCCTTCATCATCGCCTTGGCGATTTCTTCCGTGGCCTTCGACCAGGCGTCGACGACCTTGTTGTACTTCTCGCCATGCGTGATCAGACCGTCGTTGTACTGCTGCTCGAAATCCTTCGCCAGCGTACGGGTGGTGTCGACGATCTTCCACTTGCCGTGCGGCACGACCATGTCGTCCTTGCCGAACGAGATGCCGGCCTTGAACGCGTTGTAGAAGCCGAGCGCCATGATGCGGTCGCAGAAGATCACCGTCTCCTTCTGTCCGCAGTGACGGTAGACCTGGTCGATGACGCCGGAGATCTCGCGCTTGGTCATCAGCTTGTTGATGATCTCGTACGAGATCCGCGGATTCTTCGGCAGCAAATTGCCGAGCATGACGCGGCCCGCGGTGGTCTCGATCCAGCGCCTGGAGACCTTGCCGGTCTCGTCCATGCCTTCCCACCGGTACTTGATCTTGGTGTGGAGGTGGATGACCTTCGCGTGCAGCGCGTGCTCGAGCTCGGCCATGTCGCCGAACACCTTGCCCTCGCCGGGCAGGCCTTCGCGCATGATCGAGACGTAGTAGAGACCGAGCACGATGTCCTGCGACGGCACGATGATCGGCTGGCCGTTCGCCGGATGCAGGATGTTGTTGGTCGACATCATCAGGACGCGCGCTTCCAGCTGCGCTTCGAGCGACAGCGGAACGTGCACGGCCATCTGGTCGCCGTCGAAGTCGGCGTTGAACGCGGAGCAGACCAGCGGGTGGAGCTGGATCGCCTTGCCCTCGATCAGCACCGGCTCGAACGCCTGGATGCCGAGGCGATGCAGCGTCGGCGCGCGGTTGAGCAGCACCGGATGCTCGCGGATCACCTCGTCCAGGATGTCCCAGACCTCGGGACGCTCCTTCTCGACCAGCTTCTTGGCCTGCTTCACGGTCGTGGACAGGCCCTTGGCGTCAAGCCGCGAGTAGATGAACGGCTTGAACAGCTCGAGCGCCATCTTCTTCGGCAGGCCGCACTGATGCAGGCGCAGCTCGGGACCGACCACGATCACCGAACGACCCGAATAGTCGACGCGCTTGCCGAGCAGGTTCTGACGGAAGCGGCCCTGCTTGCCCTTGAGCATGTCGGCGAGCGACTTCAGCGGGCGCTTGTTGGCGCCCGTGATGACGCGGCCGCGGCGGCCGTTGTCGAACAGCGCGTCGACCGCTTCCTGAAGCATGCGCTTCTCGTTGCGGATGATGATGTCAGGCGCGCGCAGCTCCATCAGCCGCTTCAAGCGGTTGTTGCGGTTGATGACGCGGCGGTAGAGGTCGTTGAGATCCGAGGTCGCGAAGCGGCCGCCGTCGAGCGGCACCAGCGGACGCAGGTCCGGCGGGATCACCGGCACCACCGTCATGATCATCCATTCCGGCTTGTTGCCGGAGTGGCGGAACGCTTCCACGATCTTCAGGCGCTTGGCGAGCTTCTTGTGCTTGATGTCGGAGTCGGTCTCCTGCATCTCGACACGCAGCGAGGCCTCGAGCTTCTCGAGGTCCATGCCCTTGAGCAGCTCGCGGATCGCTTCGGCGCCGATCATGGCGGTGAAGGAATCCTGGCCGTATTCGTCCTGCGCCTTCAGATACTCGTCTTCCGACAGCAGCTGACGGTCCTTCAGCGCGGTGAGGCCCGGCTCCAGCACGACGTAATATTCGAAGTAGAGGATCCGCTCGAGATCCTTCAGCGTCATGTCGAGCAGGAGGCCGATGCGCGAGGGCAACGACTTCAGGAACCAGATGTGGGCGACGGGAGCTGCGAGCTCGATATGGCCCATGCGCTCGCGCCGGACGCGCGACAGCGTGACCTCGACCGAGCACTTCTCGCAGATGATGCCCTTGTACTTCATGCGCTTGTACTTGCCGCACAAGCACTCGTAGTCCTTGATCGGCCCGAAGATGCGGGCGCAGAACAGGCCGTCGCGCTCGGGCTTGAAGGTGCGGTAGTTGATGGTCTCCGGCTTCTTGATCTCGCCGTAGGACCAGGACAGAATCTTCTCTGGGGACGCGATCGAGATCCGGATCTGGTCGAAGACCTGAGCCGGCGTCGTCGGATTGAAGAGATTCATAATTTCTTGGTTCATCGTCTTCTCCTCGCGTGCCGGTCGCCTCCGGCCGCAAATTCGAAAATCATTCAACGAGGCGCCCTGCCCTCAAGGCCTCGGGAAGGGCGCCGATGCCCGGCCGCGAAGGCCGGGCATGAAAGGTCGAATTACTCGGCCGCTTCCGACGTCGGCGCCGGTCCCATCTTGGAGTTGTGCAGGTCGACGTTGAGGCCGAGCGAGCGCATTTCCTTGACCAGCACGTTGAACGATTCCGGAATACCGGCCTCGAACGTGTCGTCACCGCGCACGATCGCCTCGTACACCTTGGTACGGCCGGCGACGTCGTCCGACTTCACCGTCAGCATCTCCTGGAGCGTGTACGCCGCGCCGTAAGCCTCGAGCGCCCACACCTCCATTTCGCCGAAGCGCTGGCCGCCGAACTGCGCCTTGCCGCCCAGCGGCTGCTGGGTGACGAGCGAGTACGGACCGATCGAACGCGCATGGATCTTGTCGTCGACCAGATGGTGCAACTTGAGCATGTAGATGTAGCCCACCGTCACCTTGCGATCGAACGGATCGCCGGTGCGGCCGTCATAGACGGTCGACTGACCCGACGCGTCGAGACCGGCAAGCTTCAGCATCTCCTCGATGTCGGTCTCCTTGGCACCGTCGAACACCGGCGTCGCGATCGGCACGCCGCGGCTGAGGTTATGGCCGAGTTCGAGCAGCTCGTTGTCGTTGAGCGACTTGATCGTCTCGTCCTCGCCGTAGACCTTCTTCAGGGTTTCCTTCAGCGGCTTGATGTCCTGCTTCGACAGGTACGCATCGACCGTCTGGCCGATACGCTTGCCGAGGCCGGCACAGGCCCAGCCGAGATGGGTCTCGAGGATCTGTCCGACGTTCATGCGCGAAGGCACGCCGAGCGGATTGAGCACGATGTCGGCATGCGTGCCGTCTTCGAGGAACGGCATGTCCTCGATCGGCACGATCTTCGACACCACGCCCTTGTTGCCGTGGCGGCCGGCCATCTTGTCGCCGGGTTGGATCTTGCGCTTCACCGCGACGAAGACCTTGACCATCTTCATCACGCCGGGCGGCAATTCGTCACCGCGCTGAAGCTTCTCGACCTTGTCGAGGAAGCGCTGCTCAAGCCCCTTCTTCGACTCGTCGTACTGCTTCCGCATGGCCTCGATTTCGGCCATCAGCTTGTCGTTGGGCGAAGCGAACAGCCACCACTGCGACTTCGGGTACTCCTCGAGCACCGCACGGGTGATCTTGGTGTCCTTCTTGAAGCCCTTCGGACCCGCAATGCCCTGCCGCCCCTCGAGAAGCTCGGCAAGACGGTTGTAGACGTTGCGGTCCAGGATCGCCTGCTCGTCGTCGCGGTCCTTGGCAAGGCGCTCGATCTCTTCCCGCTCGATCGCCAGCGCACGCTCGTCCTTGTCGACGCCGTGACGGTTGAACACGCGCACTTCGACGATCGTGCCTTGCACGCCCGGGGGGACGCGCAGCGAGGTGTCGCGGACGTCGGAGGCCTTCTCGCCGAAGATGGCGCGCAGGAGCTTCTCTTCCGGCGTCATCGGGCTTTCGCCCTTCGGCGTGATCTTGCCGACCAGGATGTCACCGGCCCGCACTTCCGCGCCGATGTAGACGATACCGGCTTCGTCGAGGTTCTTCAGCGCTTCTTCCGAGACGTTCGGAATGTCGCGGGTGATTTCCTCAGGTCCGAGCTTGGTGTCGCGGGCCATCACCTCGAATTCCTCGATGTGGATCGAGGTGAAGACGTCTTCCTTCACGATCCGCTCGGAGAGCAGGATCGAGTCTTCGAAGTTGTAGCCGTTCCACGGCATGAACGCGACCAGCACGTTGCGGCCGAGCGCGAGTTCGCCGAGATCGGTCGACGGACCGTCAGCGATGATGTCGCCCTTCTTGACGATGTCGCCGACCTTCACCAGCGGACGCTGGTTGATGCAGGTCGACTGGTTCGAGCGCTGGTACTTCATAAGACGGTAGATATCGACGCCCGACTTGGTCGGATCGAGATCTTCCGTCGCGCGGATGACGACGCGGGTCGCATCGATCTGGTCGATCACGCCTGAACGGCGCGCCGCGATCGCGGCGCCCGAGTCACGGGCAACCACGCCCTCCATGCCGGTGCCGACGAACGGCGCCTCGGCGCGAACCAGCGGCACCGCCTGGCGCTGCATGTTCGAGCCCATCAGCGCGCGGTTGGCGTCGTCATTCTCGAGGAACGGGATCAGCGCCGCGGCGACCGAAACGAGCTGCTTCGGCGACACGTCCATGTAGTCGACCTTGTCGGGCGTCATCGGCACGACGTCGCGGGTCCCGCTCGAGCGGCAGACCACGAGGTCTTCGGTGAAGCGGCCCTTGGCGTCGACCGGCACGTTGGCCTGGGCCACCGAATAGCGCCCTTCTTCCATCGCCGACAGGTACACCACCTCGTCGGTGACGCGGCCGTCCTTGACCTTGCGGTACGGCGTCTCGACGAAGCCGTATTTGTTCACGCGCGCGAAGGTCGCGAGCGAGTTGATCAGGCCGATGTTCGGACCTTCCGGCGTTTCGATCGGGCAGATGCGGCCGTAATGCGTCGGATGCACGTCGCGCACCTCGAAGCCGGCGCGCTCGCGGGTCAGACCGCCCGGTCCGAGCGCCGACAGGCGGCGCTTGTGGGTGATCTCGCTGAGCGGGTTGGTCTGGTCCATGAACTGCGAGAGCTGCGAGGAGCCGAAGAACTCGCGCACGGCGGCGGCCGCCGGCTTGGCGTTGATCAGGTCCTGCGGCATGACCGTGTCGATATCGACCGAGGACATGCGCTCCTTGATCGCGCGCTCCATGCGCAGGAGGCCGATGCGGTACTGGTTCTCCATGAGCTCGCCGACCGAACGCACACGGCGGTTGCCGAGATGGTCGATGTCGTCGATCTCGCCCTTGCCGTCGCGCAGATCCACCAGCGTCTTGATGACGGAGAGGATGTCTTCCTTGCGCAGCGTGCGCTGGGTGTCGGGCGCATCGAGGTCGAGGCGCATGTTCATCTTGACGCGACCGACCGCGGAGAGGTCGTAGCGTTCGGCGTCGAAGAACAGCGACTGGAACATGGCCTGCGCCGATTCCAGCGTCGGCGGCTCGCCCGGACGCATCACGCGGTAGATGTCGAACAGCGCATCCTCACGCGTCATGTTCTTGTCGGCCGACAGCGTATTACGGATGTAGGGGCCGACATTGACGTGGTCGATGTCGAGCAGCGGCAGCTCCTTGTAGCCCTGCTCGTTGAGCGCCTTCATCAGCTTGTCGGTGATTTCCTCACCGGCCTCGGCGTGGATCTCACCGGTCTTCGGGTTGACGAGATCCTCGGCGACGTAGTTGCCGACCAGCTCCTCGTCGGCCATGCGCAGCGCCTTCAGCCCCTTCTCCTGGAGCTGGCGGGCGGCGCGGACGGTGAGCTTCTTGCCGGCCTCGAGCACGACCTTGCCGGTATCGGCGTCGATCAGGTCGTTGACGGTCGAGTAGCCGCGGAAACGGTTGGCGTCGAACGGAACGCGCCAGCCTTCCTTGGTCCGCTTGTAGAGAATCTTCTTGTAGAACGTGGACAGGATCGCCTCGCCGTCGAGGCCGAGGGCGAACATCAGCGACGTCACCGGAATCTTGCGGCGACGGTCGATACGCGCATAGACGATGTCCTTGGCGTCGAACTCGATGTCGAGCCAGGAGCCGCGATACGGAATGACGCGGGCGGCGAACAGCAGCTTGCCCGAGGAATGGGTCTTGCCCTTGTCGTGGTCGAAGAACACGCCGGGCGACCGGTGCATCTGCGAGACGATGACGCGCTCGGTGCCGTTGACGATGAAGGTGCCGTTCATCGTCATGAGCGGGATGTCGCCCATGTAGACGTCCTGCTCCTTGATGTCCTTCACCGACTTCGCGCCGGTTTCCTCGTCGATATCGAACACGATGAGGCGCAGCGTCACCTTGAGGGGCGCAGCGAAGGTCATGCCGCGCTGGCGGCACTCGTCGACGTCGTATTTGGGCTGCTCGAACTCGTAGCGGACGAATTCCAGCATCGAGGTGCCCGAAAAGTCGGAGATCGGAAACACCGAGCGGAACACCGCCTGCAGACCCTCGTCGAGACGGCCGCCCGGGGGCTCGTCGACCATCAGGAACTGGTCATAGGACGCCTTCTGAACCTCGATGAGGTTCGGCATCTCGGCGACTTCCTTGATGTGTCCGAAGAACTTGCGAACACGTTTGCGACCGGTGAATGTCTGCTGCGCCATCGTGGCCTCTCATTTTCGTCGCCCGCTCTGGGCGCGCCGTCCGGAACGCGGCTGCCACCGCTCTCCGGGTTGAATTTTCGAACCCGCCTTGGGGGCCAGAGACGCAGCTTCAGGCTTGAATGTCCTGAATCTGTTCTTCAGACCTTCAAAACGCAAAACGACGCGCGGGGCGCAAGAGCGCACCCGCCCGTCACAACGATCGTCTTCACGGACTGCAAAAGCCCGAAATAGCCTGCTCTCCCAACGGCTTACAGGGAAATCCGGCATCCCCGCCCACCGCGCTTTCGTGCTGCCGACCCGATATGGGGCGACAATAGTGCAGATTCGAGGGGTAAACCCTCAAATCCCCACACTTTTTCGTGTTCGGCCTGCGTCGGGACGTTCCGTCGCACGCCTTTTGCATCTGGCGCCGGTCCTTCCGATCGTCATGGCCGGGCTTGACCCGGCCATCCACGATCTTGGGACGAGATCCCGGGTCTCGCTTCGCGAGCCCGGGATTTCGCCGAAGCAACTTGCGTTACTTCAGCTCAACCTTGGCGCCAGCCTTCTCGAGCTGGGCCTTGATCTTGTCGGCTTCGTCCTTGTTCACGCCTTCCTTGACAGGCTTCGGCGCGCCCTCGACGAGGTCCTTTGCTTCCTTCAGGCCGAGACCGGTGATGGCGCGGACTTCCTTGATGACCTCGATCTTCTTGTCGCCGGCGCTGGCGAGAACGACCGTGAACTCGGTCTTCTCTTCCGCCGGAGCGGCAGCGGCGCCACCGGCAGCCGGGCCGGCCACGGCGACAGCCGCGGCGGCCGAAACGCCCCACTTCTCTTCGAGGAGCTTCGCCAGTTCGGCAGCTTCGAGCACGGTGAGGCTCGAGAGGTCGTCAACGATCTTCTGCAAGTCAGCCATTGTTCAGTTTCCTTGAGTGTAAGTCTGGTTCGGGTTTGAGTTTTGCGAAGGGCGTCAGGCCGCTTCGCCCTTTGAGGCATGAGCCTGGATGACGCGCGCGAGCTTGCCCGCGGGCGCGTTGGCGAGCTGGGCCAGCTTGGTCGCCGGGGCCACAAGCAGGCCGACGATCTTGCCGCGCAGTTCGTCAAGCGACGGCAGCGAGGCAAGCGCCTTCACGCCGTCGACATTCAGGACGGTCTTGCCCATCGACCCGCCAACGATGACGAACTTTTCGTTCGCCTTGGCAAATTCGATGGCGACCTTTGGCGCCGCTACCGGATCGTTGGAAGTTGCGATCACGGTCGGCCCCTTCAGCATGGGGCCGATGGCTACGACGTCAGTGCCTTCAAGAGCAATTTTGGCGAGACGGTTCTTCGAGACCTTCACCGACGCACCCGCCTGCTTCATCTGCTGGCGCAGCTTCTGCATTTGGGCGACGGTGAGGCCGGAATATTGAGCAACGATCGCGACGCTCGTGGTCTTGAAGACCTCGTTGAGCTGTTCGACCGCCTCTTTTTTTGCCGCTCGTTCCACAGCAAGCTCTCTCCGGTTGGCGGTCATCGCGAGGAGCGGGACCGCCGGGTTTCACCCATCGTCCCGCCCGAACCTGAACCTCCGGGCCAAAAAACCCATCGGACACGCCGGGCAAGACGACAATTCAAAGCCTGCCCTCCGGGAGCCCCCTTGGAGGCCCACGGCGTGTCGAGGTCCGAACCAGACCCGTTTCGCTAACCCTACCGTTAAGGCTGGGCGCGAAGTGAAATCCGGTCTTCACCCGTCTATGCAGGCCATGCGATTAAGCCATTGAGAAATCGAAATTTCCCGCAGGCGCCTGCAGTCTTGGACAGGACGAGGCCAGCCGGCGAACCGTCCGACCTCTGCCCGCACCCCAGCCCACCGACGGGTTTCCTTCCTTTTCCGGGCAAATCCTTGCGGACGTCCTGAAAAGGAATGATCTCCTGTCATGCCGGTTTTTCGGAATGCGTGCACGAACGCGCCAGCCGAGGCCGGTACGTTCGGAGGCGGTTCTTTAACCGCTCCGGGCCTGCTTGCCAAGAGCAAAATTCACACCAGTTCCAATCGATTGCCGGCCAGGCTTGATCTCGGCTGACAAGGCCCGATTCAGGACGATTTGACCGCGTAAGGGAGCGGTCTACCCTCGAAGAACGCGGTCAGGTTGGCCAAGACGCAATTCTGCATGGCAACGTGCGATTCCAGGGTGTGGCCGCCGATATGCGGGGCGAAGACCACGTTCCGCAGCGCCGTCAGCGCATCGGGGGCGTGCGGTTCCTGCTCAAAGACATCGAGGCCGGCGCCCGCGATGGTCTTGTCGGCGAGCGCGGCGACCAGGGCTTTCTCGTCGATGACGGAGCCGCGGGAAATATTGACGACATAGCCGTCCGCGCCGAGTCGCCGAAGGATATCGGCATTGACGACATGCTGGGTCTCGGCCCCTGCCCGGACCGCGATCATCAACACGCTGCACCAGTCGGCCAGCGCCTCCAGCGACGAGAAATATCGATACGGCAGATCGTATCGGGTGCGGCTGAAATAGCCGACCTCGCTCTCGAAAGCCGCGCAGCGCGCGGCGATCTTGCGGCCGATCTCGCCCATGCCATAGATGCCAACGCGGCGGCCGAGCATGCCGGCCTGAGGCCGCATCATTGGCGACTGTTTTGACGCCGCCCAGTCGCCACTGCGGACATATTGGTCGGCGACCAGGAGCCGCCGCGTCGCCGCCAGCATCAGGGTCATTGCGATATCGGCGACCGAAGCCGCATTGGCGCCCGGGCTGTGGCCGACGGCGATATTGCGCGCGGCGGCCGCCTTCAGATCGACGCCGTCATAACCGGTACCGTAGCAGATGATGGCGCCGAGCTTTGGAAACAGATCCATCGCCTCCGCGCCGAGCGGGGTCCCGCCCGCGGTCAGCATCGCGCGGATACCCCTGAGCTCGTCCGCCGGAAAAACCTCGTGTGCGGGCTTGCCAGCGGTGTCGAGAAGTTCGAACCGCTCGGCGAAACGCGCCATCATCGTCTTGGGAAAGCGCGAGTAGATCAGGACCTTGTCAGCCATTGTTCTTGCTTCCGGAGAGCGCCGCCACAAACGACGAGGGGCGGAATCGGTTGCCCAATTCCGCCCCTCGCCTCATGCAATTTCCAAACCTTAGCCGAGAATGGTGCCCGGCTCGACCTTCACGCCCGGGCCCATGGTCGAGGACACCGCAACGCGCTGGATGTAGGTACCCTTGGAACCAGCCGGCTTCGCCTTGGAGACGGCATCAGCCAGGGCCTTGATGTTCTCGACCAGCTTCTCCTCGGAGAACGAGGCCTTGCCGACGCCGGCCTGCAGGATGCCGGCCTTCTCGACGCGGAACTCGACCGAGCCGCCCTTGGCACCCTTCACCGCGCCGGTGACGTCCATGGTCACGGTGCCGATCTTCGGGTTCGGCATCAGGCCGCGCGGGCCGAGCACCTTACCGAGACGGCCGACCAGCGGCATCATGTCGGGGGTGGCGATGCAGCGGTCGAAATCGATCGAGCCGTTCTGCACCTTCTCGACCAGGTCCTCGGCGCCGACGACGTCAGCACCGGCCGCCTTGGCTTCGTCGGCCTTGGCGCCACGGGCGAACACGCCGACGCGGAGCGTACGGCCGGTACCGTTCGGCAGGGTCACGACGCCGCGAACCATCTGGTCGGCGTGACGCGGATCGACACCGAGATTGATCGCGACCTCGATGGTCTCGTCGAACTTCGCCTTCGCGCGTTCCTTGACCATCTTGATGGCGTCCGCGAGCGCGTAAAGCTTTTCGCGATCAATGCCTTCGCGGGCTTTGTTCAAACGCTTTCCGATTGCCATGACCGCTTACCCCGCAACTTCCAGACCCATCGAACGGGCAGAGCCCTCGACCATCTTCATGGCCGATTCGATGGTGTCGCAATTCAAGTCCTTCATCTTCTTCTCGGCGATCTCGCGCACCTGCGCCTTGGTCACCTTGCCGGCCTTGTCGCGGCCCGGCGCCTTCGAGCCGGACTGGATCTTGGCAGCCTGCTTGAGGAAGAAGGACATCGGGGGGGTCTTCATCTCGAACGTGAACGAACGATCGGCGTAGATCGTGATCACGACGGGAATCGGGGTGTTCTTCTCTTCCTTCTGGGTCTGGGCGTTGAATGCCTTGCAGAACTCCATGATGTTGAGACCGCGCTGACCAAGCGCGGGACCGATCGGGGGCGAAGGATTCGCCGCGCCGGCCGGGACCTGAAGCTTCAGGTATCCGGTCACTTTCTTTGCCATGTATCACTCCTGTTGTGCCGGCATGTCGCCGGCGGTTTCAGGTTCGTGGTCGGGATCGACGGGCGGCTGGCAACCGCCCTCGTCCTCCCACGGCCTCTCTTTGCGCAAAGCGTTTCGGCTTCACGCGCGACCCGATCAGACCTTCTCGACCTGACCGAATTCCAGCTCGACCGGCGTGGCGCGGCCGAAGATCGACACGGCGACCTTCACGCGCGAGCGCGCCTCGTCGATTTCCTCGACCACACCCGAGAACGAGGCGAACGGGCCATCGGCCACGCGCACATTCTCGCCGATCTCGAACGACACCGACGCCTTCGGCCGTTCCACACCCTCCTGCACCTGGTGCAGGATGCGCATGGCCTCGGCCTCCGAGATCGGCATCGGCTTGTTTTCCGCGCCGAGGAAGCCCGTCACCTTCGGCGTGTTCTTGATCAGATGAAACGCCTCGTCGGTCAGCTTCATCTTCACCAGCACATAGCCCGGGAAGAACTTGCGCTCGGCGTCGATCTTGCGGCCGCGGCGCACTTCCGTGACCTTCTCGGTCGGAACCAGCACCAGCTCGAACAGATCCTCGAGGCCGCGCTGTTTGGCCTGCTCGCGGATCGATTCGGCGACCTTCTTCTCGAAGTTCGAATAGGCGTGAACGATGTACCAGCGCTTGTCGGACAATTGAGCGGTTGCCGTTGCCATCAGTGAATGCCCAGGAGGAAGGTGATGAGGTAGCGGATGATCTGGTCGGCGGCGAAGAAGAAGATCGAGGCGACGGCGACCATGACGAACACCATGATGGTGGTGATCGTGGTCTCACGACGGGTCGGCCAAGTGACCTTGGCGGTCTCCGAACGCACTTCCTGCAAGAACTTGAACGGGCTGACTGCCATCGTTTTGATGTCCAACGTCCGTCGACAGACGCGAATGAATTTCGGGGATCCGAACAGCCGCCGTTGGCCCAGCCCTCTGTCTCGAAGGATGAGCCGGAAACCGGGCTCGATTGTTCGGGGATTTCAAAGCCGCGCCGGAGATCCGCGTCTAACGGGCCGGCTGCGAGTGCCGGGTAAATACTGCGGATGGGGCCAAAGGTCAAGATACGGGGCTTCGCGGCGAGAAGCCGGCGTCCTCAGGCGACCCATGCACACCCCAAGGAGGATCAAGGACTTATCTCCCGTCCCAGCGGGGACGAGATCAGCCCCGGAACCTGCCTGACCAACCCGCCGCCCGGATCAGTCGGCCCGGTCGACCATGGAGACACCCGGGAGCGGCACCACGAATTTTCCACCCTCGGCAAAATAGCGGGCGTGCTTGGCCCGGATCGGGTCGACATAGCGCCAAGCGAAGACCACGACAAACGCTGGCTTGCGCTCATAAAGGGCCGCCGGGGGCAGAATCGGAATGTCGTAACCCGGGCCCGCCATCACGTTCCCCTTCTTGGGGTCGTCGTCCACCAGGAAGTCGATCTTGTTCTCCAGGCCGAACTGCGGGAGCAGCGTCGTGGTGCCGACCGACACACCGTAGCCGGCGACCAGCTGCCCCCGCGCATGGGCGGCATCGGCCATCGCGACCAGCTCGTCGCGGATGGCCGCGATCCTCTTCACATAGGGCGCATAATAAGCCGGCTGATCGACGCCGAGCCGGTCCTCCTCGGCGATGAACCTCGCGACCTCCGCTGACGGCTTCTTCGCACCGCCGGCGCGCTGGACAGTCACGCGGATCGAGCCGCCCTTGGTCCAGATGTGCTGAACGTCGATCACTTCCATGCCGAGCCGCGCGAAGAAGCGCGTCAACGGCTTGATGTTAAAATAGGACAGATGCTCGTGATAGACGGTGTCGAGCAGGTTCTTCTCGGTGACATCGACGCCGTACTGCGTCTCGAAGACGAACAATCCGTCCGGTGCAAGCACGTCGCGAACCCCGATCACGAGCGGATCGAGATTGTCGACATTGGCGATCATGTTGTTGGCGATCACGACGCTCGCCGCACCATGGCTTTGCAGGATGCGGTGCCCGATCGCGTCCGTGAAAAAATCGCCGATGGTCTCGATCCCGGCTTCCGTCGCACGCCGCGCGATGTCGACGGCGGGATCGACACCCAGCACCCGCATGCCGCGCTCCCTAAAGAAGCCGAGCAACGATCCGTCATTGCTGCCGAGTTCGACGACGAGCGAGCCCGGCGCGATCCCAAAGCGGCTGACGACGTCGTTGGCATAGCCTGCGAAATGCTCCCGCAAGCCGAGCGAGAGCGAGGTGGTATAGACGTAGTTGCGGTACTGGATCTCCGGATTGCCGACATGGAGAATCTGGAGGTGGCCGCAGTCCCGGCACAGATGCAGCGCCATCGGTACCGCGGCCCGGAAGACGGGATCGTCGACGCTGGCGTCCGGCACCTGGAAGTTCGGCGTGCCGATGGGCATGCCTGCCATCGGAACGACCAGCTCCTGCTTGTCCGAATGGCAGAGGCGGCAAGTTTGGCGGACGTAGAACAGGTTTTTCATCGTGGAACCGAGATATGAGATACGCGAGCGAATGAGATAATCCCATCCTGTGAAGACCAGATCGGCAATGGGCTTGCGCAGATCATGAGTGGCTCGAGACTTCCGTGCCCTGCCCCAGCGCGAAACCGGGCGCTTCCTCCGCCGCCCTTGCGGCCTTGTCAGCGGAATACGACCCACGCTCCGGACTCGCCAGCCAGATCACGCCGCCGACGAGGCCAACAATCACGCTGATGGCACCTAGCAGGAGTGAAACCGACAGCGCTTCCTCGGACGGCACACCCGCAAGACCGAGGCAGGCGACCATCGCCCCTTCGCGAACGCCCCAGCCGCTGATCGAGATCGGAACGGCTGTCAACAGCACGACCGGCGGAATCAGGATGCCGGCGTCGAGGATCGATAGCTGCGCTCCGACACCGCGCGCCAGGGTGTAGCAGGCCGCCGCCGTCACGAGATGGATGAGGAGCGCGGATCCGAACAGCAAACCGCGGCGCTCGGATTGCAACAGAAGAAACCTGACGAGCGTTCCGAACCGGACGAAGCTTGCGATTGCGGGGAGCGCAATAAGGCGTTTCGGCAAACGGTCGAGCGTCAGCAGGACCACGGTGCCGGCGACGCCCGCCAGCGTAAGTCCGCCGATGGCCAGGATCGCTGCCGCATTGGACACCCGTGACAGCAGAAACGGCAATCCGGCCACCATCAGCACGATCAGCCCGATCAACGCCGTGAAGCGGTCTGCCGCAACGCCCTTGACCGCCTCCGACCACTGCACGCCACGTTGGCGGAGCAGCCACATCCGCACCGCGTCCCCGCCGACCGACGACGGCAACACCTGATTGAACCAGAGGCTGATCATGAGGATCCGCCAGCCCGCGAGCCAGTTCAGCGGCACGCCGAGCGCGCGCATGATCAGCTCCCACCGGCCGTTGAGCACGAAGGTCTGGAAGAAGATCAGCGCAAACGCGACGACGAACAGGACAGGATCGACCGAGATGAGATGAGTTCGCAATTGGCGCAGGTCGAGGCCGCGCGCGATATAGACCAGCACCGCGACCGACAGCAGCAGCTTCACCGAAAACAGGGCCGCATGCTTGAATCGCGACTGCATCGGATGCCCGCCTCAGGACGCCGGATATTCCGCACGACCGATGACGAGGTCGATCGCGGCCATCATCCAGAACTGGTGCGTGGTCTCGACAATGTTGTAGCTGCGGCTGTCGACCCAGAAATTGACGTCGCCGAGGCTGCGCAGCGGATTGTCCGCATTCATGCCCGATAGCGTGATCACGCCGAGCTTCATCGTGCGCGCCTGCGCAACCGCATTGAGGATGTTCTTCGAACGTCCGGACGAACTGATCGCGACGAGGCAATCGCCGGCGCGGGCATTCAGGCGTACTGCGTGCGCGATCCAGTCCTCGAAGCCGTAGTCGTTGGCAAGGCACGACATCATGCTCGCATCGCTGAAGCAGAGTGCAGGCACCGACGCATTCTTCGCCAGATCGATCGCCAGATGCGAGGCGATGCCGGCTGAGCCGCCATTGCCGATGAAGATGACGCGACCGCCCTGCTCTCGCGTGCGCAACCAGGACGCGCGCGTGGCGGAGATCCTGGCAAAAATACCGTCGTCGATCGCCGTCGCGCGATGCAGGCGGCCCACGTAGTCGTCGAGAAAGGCCTTGTGGTCGGGATCGACGGACTCGGCGGGCATGGGCTGGCGGCTCGATTGCAACATGTCCGGGTGATACCGGCTATTACCAAGGATTGCAAAGGTATAATACTTGCAAAGTTTGCGAGCGGCTGGTAGTCGGCTTTCGGGTTTCACTCAACATTGGCGAGCCTGTTTCGCTGGGCATTCGCGTCACGGATGTTCCCCATGAAATGCATCGTTACTGGCGGCGCCGGTTTCATTGGCAGCCACCTCGTCGATCGCCTGCTCGACGATGGCCATGAGGTCATCGCGCTCGATAATTTCGTTATCGGACGCGCCGAAAATTTGGCCGCGCGCGCCAGTTCGAGCCAGTTGAAGGTCGTACGGGCGGACGTCACCGACCTCGACGCGATCAAACCGTATTTCCACGGTGTCGATTGGGTCTTCCATCTCGCGGCACTGGCTGACATCGTTCCCTCGATCGAGTCCCCGATCCCGTATCACCGCGCCAACGTCGACGGCACGGTCAACGTTCTTGAGGCTGCGCGGCACGCGGGCATCAGCCGCTTCGTCTATGCGGCGTCATCGTCCTGCTATGGTATCCCCGACGTCTATCCGACGCCGGAGAGTGCCGAGATCCGGCCGATGTATCCCTACGCCCTCACAAAGAATCTCGGCGAGCAGTGCGTCATGCACTGGTGCCAGGTCTACAAGCTGCCTGCCGTGGCGCTACGCCTGTTCAACGTGTACGGGCCCCGCCATCGCACCACGGGCACCTACGGTGCCGTGTTCGGCGTGTTCATGGCGCAGAAGCTCGCGGGCAAGCCCTTCACCGTGGTCGGCGATGGCGAGCAGACCCGCGACTTCACCTTCGTCAGCGATGTCGCCGATGCCTTCGTGACCGCGGCGCGCTCCGATGTCTCCCATGAGATATTCAACGTCGGTTCGGACAACACCTACAGCGTCAACCGGCTGGTCGAGCTTCTTGGCGGCGACAAAGTCCATATTCCCAAGCGTCCCGGCGAGCCCGATTGCACCTACGCCGACATCACCAAGATCAAACGGGTCCTGAAATGGATGCCGAAGGTGAAGTTCGAGGACGGCGTCGCGACGATGCTGAAGTCGATGGACCAGTACAGGGACGCGCCCCTGTGGACGGTGGACAAGATCGCCGATGCCACCAAGGACTGGTTCAAATATCTCGGCGACGACGGCGATGCGGCGTCCGGCACTGTGCAGAAGGCGGGCCGTTGAGCAGACTCGTTCGACCCCGACATTCGTGCCGCCAACCGATCATTTCCGGGCCGGCCAGACCGACCCGCGCTTTGGATAATTCTCATGGGTAATATTCCGACGGACAAGCTGACCGTTCATCCGGCACCGCACCAGAAGATCAAGACGGTCGAGGAACTGGGCGAGATCGCGCGGGCCGCGCAGGCCGAGGGCCGGACCGTTGCGCTCTGCCATGGCGTGTTCGATCTCGTGCATCTCGGCCACGTCCGGCACATCCTGGCGGCACGCAACGAGGCCGATGTGGTCATCGTGACCGTCACGGCGGACCGCTTCGTCAACAAGGGCCCGGGACGGCCGATCTTTCCGGAGAACATGCGCGCCGAGATGCTGGCCGCGCTCGGCACTGTCGACTGGGTCGGCATCAACCGGACATCGAGCGCCGAGCCGATCCTCGATACCGTGCGCCCAGACATCTACGTGAAGGGCTCCGACTACGAGAATCCGGAGGATGACGTCACCGGCAAGATCGCGGTCGAGCGGGAGGTCGTCGAACGCCATGGCGGCCGCATCGTCTTCACCCGCGACGTGACCTTCAGCTCGTCGTCGCTGATGAACCGCTACTTCGACATCTACGATCCCCCTCTGCGCGATTACCTCCAGAAGGTGCGCGAAGGCGGTGGCGCCGAGCGCCTGCTGAAGCTGATCGACAAGATCCAGGACATGCACGTCGTTCTGGTCGGCGATACCATCATCGACGAATACCAGTATGTCACGGCGCTCGGAAAGGCCTCGAAGGAGAACATTGTCGCCACTCTGTTCAAGAACGGCGAGCAATTTGCCGGCGGTGTCATTGCCGCGGCCAATCACGTGGCGAGCTTCTGCAAGTCGGTGGAGATCGTCACGACGCTGGGTGGCAAGGACTACCCGGAAGAGTTCATCCGCGCGCATGTCCGCCCGAATGTCACGCTCACCCCGATCCGCATTCAGGGCCGCCCGACCACCCGCAAATTGCGGTACGTCGAGATGGGCTACCTGCACAAGCTGTTCGAAGTCTACACCATGGACGACACGCCGCTCGACGAGGCCGAGCGCAAGGAGATCGACCGCGTCACCGCCGAGCGCGTGCGCGGCGGCGACGTGGTCATCGTCACCGATTTCGGCCACGGCATGATCGCACCCAGCACGATCGACACGCTGATCGCGAACTCCAAGTTCCTTGCGGTCAACGCCCAGAGCAACAGCGGAAACCACGGCTACAATCTGATCACGAAATATCCGCGCGCCGACTACGTCTGCATCGACGCGCCGGAAGCGCGCCTGGCGGCCACCGACAAGTTCAGCGACATCGCGTCGGTGATCCAGGACCGCCTGCACCGCAAGATCGATTGCGACAACATGATCATCACGCACGGCTCCTTCGGCTGCTACCCCTTCTCGTCGAAGACCGGCGTCGCCCGCGTGCCCGCCTTCACCAAGACCGTCGTGGATACCGTCGGTGCCGGCGATGCCTTCCTGACGATTACGGCGCCGCTGGTGGCAGCCGGCGGCAACATCGAAGACGTCGCCTTCATCGGCAACGCGGCGGGCGCGATCAAGGTGGGCATCGTCGGCCACCGCAGCTCGGTCGAAAAGGCGCCGCTGGTCAAATTTGTCACCGCGTTATTGAAGTGACGCGAACGGGAATCTGGAGAACGACAGTGATTGGTCAGAAATGGAATGTGATGGTCACCGGTGGGGCCGGCTATGTCGGCAGCGTGCTGGTTCCCCAGTTGCTGGCGGCGGGCCACAAGGTCACGGTGCTCGACCTCTTCATGTACGGCGACGACGTCTTCAACGCCGTTCGCGACAATCCAAATCTGCGCCTGATCAAGGGCGACATCCGCGACGAGGCCGCGATCAACGAAGCCCTGCGCGGCAACAATGCGGTGATCCACCTCGCCTGCATCTCCAACGACCCCTCGTTCGAGCTGGATCCGGGGCTCGGCAAGTCCATCAACTACGACTGCTTCCGTCCGATGGTGCGCGCCGCGAAGAAGGCCGGCATCAAGCGCTTCATCTACGCCTCCTCGTCGAGCGTCTACGGCATCAAGGACGAGGCCGAGGTGACCGAGGAACTGTCCTGCGAGCCGCTCACCGACTACTCCAAGTTCAAGGCGATGTGCGAGACCGATCTTGCCGACGAAGCCGCATCCGGCTTCGTCACCTGTACGGTTCGTCCCGCCACCGTCTGCGGCTACGCACCGCGGCAGCGGCTCGACGTCGTCGTCAATATCCTCACCAATCTCGCGGTCAACACGGGCCGCATCCGCGTGTTCGGCGGAACGCAGAAACGGCCCAACCTGCACATCGAGGACATGTCCGCGGCCTATCTGTTCCTGCTCCAGCAGGATGACGCGAAGATCGACGGCAAGACCTACAACATCGGCTACGAGAACCACTCGCTGATGAAGATCGCCGACATCGTCAAATCGGTGGTCGGAAACAACGTCGACGTGGCCGTCGAGCCGACCGACGATCTCCGCTCATACCACGTCTCATCGGAGAAGATCCGACGCGAGCTCGGCTTTGCGCCGACGCACACGATCGAGCAGGCCGTGTCCGGTCTCGTCGACGCCTTCAAGGCGGGCCGCCTGCCGAACTCGCTCAACGACCCCAGGTATTTCAACATCAAGATGATGCAGAACATCAGCCTGAAGTGAGCGGCGTGCGGATCGGCATCGACTTCGACAACACGATCATCTGCTACGACAAGGTCTTTGCCGCCGTCGCGCGGCAGCGTGGGCTGGTGCCGGAGGGCTGGGACGGGCTGAAGACCGAGGTGCGGGATTATCTGCGGTCCCGCGCGGGCGGCGAGCTTGCCTGGCAGGGGCTGCAAGGGTTCGTCTATGGCAAGGGAATTGGCGGCGCCGGGATCTATCCTGGAGTCCGCGAGTTCCTAGCAACGTGTCGCACGGCCGGCGCGAGCGTCTATATCGTCAGCCACAAGACGCAGTTCGGCCATCAGGATCCCGACCGCGTCGACTTGCGCGAGGCCGCGCGTGGCTGGTTGAAGGGGGCGGGTCTCATCGACGCCGCCGACGCGGCGCTGGCCGTGGGCAATATCTATTTCGAGGACACGCTGGCGGCCAAGGTCGAGCGGGTTGCGAGCCTGCAGCTCGATATCTTCATTGATGATCTCGTCGATGTGTTCGAGCAGCCGCATTTTCCGAAGACGACGCGATCGATCCTGTTCACGCAGTCGCTGCTTCCCCATCCTGCTCATTGCGAGCCGATTGCGACCTGGACCGACATCCACCGCGGAGTGTTCGCGCGATGAGCGAGCCGGACATCAGCGTCCAGGATGCGGTCTCGATCGGCGGCCGCCTCTCTGGCGCGCGGGTCGCGGCCGCCCAACCGGCGCGGTCCGGAGGCAACAACCGGGTGTTTCGGCTGGAGATGGCGGAGGGACCGCCCCTCGCCCTCAAGCACTATCCGTCCGACGGGCGTGATCGCCTGGGACAGGAATATGACGCGCTCTCGTTTCTGTCCCGCCACGGCATCACGTCGACGCCGCGGCCGATCGCGAAAGATCCGGCTGCGTTCTGCGCGTTGTATCAATGGTTCGACGGTGATGCGGCAGTTCTGCATCCTCAGGACGATGATGCCGATCAGCTGGCCGATTTCCTGATCGGGCTGCAACAGCTGCGCAGCGCGGACGGCGCACAGAATTTGCGAAGCGCGTCAGCCAGCATCTTTTCGCCCGAGGAAGCCATCGCGCAATACGAGCAGCGCCTGGACGGACTACGGCGCGCATCGCAGGATCATCCGGACCTGCGCGCGTTCATGGACGGCAGCCTGGTTCCCAGCACCGCCGTCGCAATTCGGCAACTCCGTCGCCGTTATGCGGAACTGGGCCTGGATCCCGCAGCGGCCCTTGCGCCCGCCCATCGTGCATTGAGCCCGTCGGATTTCGGACTGCACAACGCACTGCGCACCGACGACGGCAAATTGCGTTTCATCGACTTCGAGTATTTCGGCTGGGACGACCCGGTCAAGCTCGTGACCGACACCGCGATCCATCCCGGCAGCGATCTGCCCGCTGCCGGCGCGAACCGATTGATCGAACGGCTCTCGCGCGCGTTCGAAGCTGGGGATGACGCGTTTGCGATCCGCCGTGACGTACTGTATCCTGTGTTCGGGGCGATTTGGTGCCTGATTGTCCTGAATGCCTATTTGCCGGAAAGCCGCTCCCGGCGTGCCCTGGCTGCGCAAGGTGGCGATTTGACGGTCCGCCTCGCCGGCCAGCTCGACAAAGCCCGCCGGCGCCATCAAACGATTTGCCAACGTGATCCAGATCTCACCCCACGCTGAAGCCGCCCTCACCTGCACGCTGGACGAGCGCAGCCTTTATTTGCGCCGCCTGGTCCTCGGTTCTGTCCGCTCTGCCGGACGCGGACATGTCGGTCCGGCTCTGTCGCTGATCGAGATGGTCCGCGTGCTCTACGACGACGTGTTGCGGATCGATCCCAAGAACCCGCGCGATCCCGATCGCGACCGCGCGATCCTGAGCAAGGGACACGGTTGTCTGGCGCTCTATGCGCTGCTGGCCGATCGCGGCTTCTTTCCCCTGTCGGAGCTGGACGGCTTCTGCGGGTCCGACAGCATCCTGGGCGGACATCCCGAATACGGCATGGTGCCGGGCGTCGAGGCCTCGACCGGCGCGCTTGGCCACGGCCTGTCGATCGGCGTAGGCCTCGCGCTCGCAGGGCGCATGCGCGAGCGCAGCTACCGGACCTTCGTGCTGCTCGGCGATGGCGAGATCAACGAGGGATCGGTATGGGAAGCCGCGATGGGCGCGGCCAAGCACGGGCTCGACAACCTGGTCGCGATGATCGACTACAACAAGCTCCAGAGCTACGGTCCCACCGACTACGTCCTGCCGCTGGAGCCGCTTGCGGACAAATGGCGCAGCTTCGGCTTTGCCGTGCAGGAGCTCAACGGCCACGACGTCGGCGCGCTGCGCACCGTCCTGAAGCAGGTCCCGGCCGTTCCGGGCAAACCCACCGCGATCATCTGCCATACCGTCAAGGGCAAGGGTCTGCCGCCGGCGGAATCCAACGCCGATTGGCATCACAAGAACAAGCTGACCGACAGCGAGCTCGACGCCATCCGCGTCGCCGTCGGCGATTTTTGATCGGCTCCCCATGCGCAACACAGCGATGAACATGGTCCACAAGCTCGCCGCGCGCGACGAGCGGGTGCTTTACATCGGCTCCGATCCCGGCGCTGGCACCCTGCGCGCGATGAGCAAGGAGTTTCCCAAGCGCCACCTGATCGAGGGCATTTCGGAAGCGCACATCATCGGCATGTCGGCCGGTCTCGCGATGGAGGGCTTCGTGCCCTACGTCAACACCATCGCGACCTTCCTCACCCGCCGCTGCTACGAGCAGGTGGCGGTCGATCTCTGCCTGCACAATCTGCCGGTCCGGCTGATCGCCAATGGCGGCGGGCTCGTCTACGCGCCGCTCGGCCCCACGCACCAGGCGATCGAGGACATCGCCATCATGCGCGCGCTGCCCAACATGACGGTGATCTGCCCGTGCGACGCCGACGAGGCGGCGCGCATGATGGAGCAGACGCTCGACTGGAAGGGTCCGATCTACATCCGGCTCGGCAAGGGCGGCGATGCCGTCGTTTCCAAGGCCGAGCACGGCTTTGAGATCGGCAAGGCCATCCTGATGCGCCCGCAGGGCGACGTCCTCCTGGTGACCACCGGCATCATGCTCCAGCGCGCCCTCGCCGCAGCCGACCTGCTGGCCGCGCAAGGCATTCGCGCCGGCATCCTGCACATGCATACCGTGAAACCGCTCGACACCGCCGCCCTGCTGCAGGCGATCCGCGGCACCAGGCTCTTGGTCACGCTGGAGGAGCACGTGCCTTCCGGGGGCCTCGGCAGTGCGGTCGCGGAGACGCTGATCGACAAGCTCGGTTCGGGCCTGCCGGCGATGCTGCGGCTGTCGCTGCCGGACCGCTTCATGCACAATTACGGCTCGCAGGACTCGCTCCTGAAGAAGCACGGCCTTTCCGCTGGTGCGATTGCGACCTCGATCGAGCATGCGCTCGCCGCCTCGCGCACCTCCTCCCCTCAACTTCATTCCACCTGACGGGTCACATGTACGACGTTCGATATTCCTATCTGCTCGAGCAATTCGCCGACCCCGCTCCGATCCTGGCCGAGATCGGCAGGCTGGTGGCGACCGGTGACTTCACCCTTGGCAAGCCCGTCGCCGAATTCGAAAAGCGCTTTGCCGAGCTGATCGGCGTGCGTCACGCCATCGGCGTCGGATCGGGCACCGACGCGCTCAAGCTGCCGCTCAAGGCGCTCGGCATCGGTCATGGCGACGAGGTCATCACCGCCGCCAACACGTTCATCGCCACGGTCGGCGCGATCGCGGAGACCGGCGCGACGCCCGTGCTGGTCGACTGCGACGATTCCTTCTGCATGAACGTCGACTACGTCGAAGCCGCGATCACTGAGAAAACCAAGGCGATCATGCCGGTCCAGCTGACCGGCGAGGTGACGGACATGGGCAAGCTGATGGCGATCGCCCAGCGCCACAACATCCCCGTGGTCGAGGATGCCTGCCAGGGCATCCTGTCCGAGTTCGCGGGAAAACGCTCGGGCACCCACGGCATCGCCGCCGGTTTCTCGCTGCATCCGCTCAAGAACCTCAACGTCTGGGGCGATGCCGGCGTCGTCGTCACCAATGACGACGGGATGAACGAGCGGCTCCGCCTCATCCGCAACCATGGCATGAAGAACCGCGACGAGATCGCGATCCTCGGCTGCAACTCGCGGCTCGATTCCTTGCAGGCCGTGGTCGGCAACTGGCTGATCGGCCAGACCGGCGAGATCACGCGGCGCAGAATCGAGAATGCGGCCTATTACGACGCGGGCCTCGCCGGCCTGCCCGGCCTGCGCATCCCGCCGCGCCGGCCCAACGTGAAGCACGTCTACCATCTCTACATGGTGTTCGCCGAGCGCCGCGACGAGCTCTACAAATACTGCCTGGACAACGGCATCGAGGCGAAGATCCATTATCCGATCCCGCTGTATCAGCAGGAAGGTCTCAAGCATCTCGGCTACGCGCCCGGCACCTTCCCGGTCACCGATCGCCATGCCAAGGAAGTCATCAGCTTCCCCGTCGACCAGCATCTGACGCGCGCACAGCAGGACCGCGTCATCGAGACCGTCCGGAAGTTCTGCCATGGACGCTGACACCGGCCGCCGGCGCATCGGTTACGTCAATCTTCCCGCGCAATTCGAGGAAGAGCGCGGCGAGATCATGCAGGCGGTGGAGGGCGTGTTCCAGCGCGGCGATTTCATCGGCGGGGCGGCGGTTGCAAAGCTCGAGGAGGAATTGTCCGCCTATCTCGGCTCGCCGCATGTCGTGACGTTGAATTCCGGCACCGACGCGCTGATCCTCGCCATGCGGGCACTCGACATCGGCCCCGGCGACGAGGTCATCACCCCGCCGAATTCGTTCGTGGCATCGACTGCGGCAATCATCGCAGTCGGCGCCACGCCGGTCTTCGCGGACGTGCTGCCGGACCAGAACATCGATCCCACCGCAGTCGAGGCCGCCGTCACGTCGCGCACCAAGGCGATCATGCCGGTGCATCTGACCGGGCGCATGGCCGACATGACCCCGCTGATGGCGATCGCGGACAAGCACGCGCTCGCCGTGATCGAGGACAGCGCCCAGGCGATCGGCTCGACCTATGACGGCCGGATGAGCGGCACCATCGGCACGTTCGGCTGCTTCTCCGCGCATCCCCTGAAGAATCTCAATGCCGCGGGCGATGCAGGCTTCCTCGTCACCGCCGACGCCGAGCTCGCCGGGCGAATCCGCCGGCTGCGCAACCACGGCCTGATCAACCGCAGCGACGTCCAGGAATGGGGCATCGTCTCACGGCTCGACACGCTTCAGGCCGAGGTGCTGCGCATTCGGCTGCGTCACCTGCCGTCGGTGATCGAACGCCGGCGGCGCAACGCCGCGCAATACCGCGCCGAGCTCGCCGGCCTGCCGCTGTTCATTCCGCCCTGCCGCAACATCGAGTTCAATACCTTCCACACTTTCGTGGTGCAGACCGAGCGCCGCAACGACTTCCAGAAATATCTTGCCGACAAAGGCATCGAGACCGCGATCCACTATCCGGTCCCGATCCACCTGCAGCCGGCGGCCGCGCATCTGGGTCATGGCCGCGGCGCGTTCCCGGTGACCGAACGGCAGGCGGACCAGATCCTCACACTTCCCATCAACCAGTTCCTGTCGGCCGCCGACATCAGCTATATTTGCGCGACCGCCCGGGAGTATTTTGCATGACGGACACGGACTTCCTGCACGCCGACGAGCAGGCGCTGGCGCAACGCTTCATCGACCATGGCTTCGTCACCACCCCGGCCGACGATCGCGCCGGGCTCGACCGGATCCAGCGCCGTGCCGCCGAGCTCGCGGCGGACTATCTGAAGCTGCCGCACAGCAACGATCCCTACGCGATGCTCGACACCATCCACACGCGGGTGAACGTGGATGATCTCAACGGCCTGCGGCTGCACGTCTTCAACGGCCTCAACGCCGAGCCCTGGTTCCGGCCGACCTACTTTCGTCTGGCGCGCTCGACGATCGAGACCATCGTCGGCAATGAGCTCTGCATGCAGCGCCGCGTCAATCTCAGCATCCAGCTCCCCGGCGACAGCTCCTCGCTGCTGGCCACCCATTCCGACGTCTGGTCGGGCGACTCGCCGTTCGAGGTCGTGGTGTGGGTTCCGCTCGTCGACGTCCGCCGCACCAAATCGATGTACCTGCTGCCGCCGTCCCTGAACGGCGAGATGCAGGACCGGATGGCCAGCCTGCGCAGTGCCGAAGAGCTGTACAAGACCATCAAGCCGCACGCGACCTTCATCGAGATCCCCTACGGTCACGTGATGCTGTTCAACCAGACCCTGATGCACGGCAATCGCGTCAACGAGGAAGCCGGCACGCGCTGGAGCATGAACTGCCGCTTCAAGAGCATCATGTCTCCCTACGCGGACAAGCGCTTCGGCGAGTTCTTCGAGCCGATCCTGCTGCGGCCGGCGACGCGGGTCGGCATGCAGTACAAG
Source organism: Bradyrhizobium sp. 191 (assembly GCF_023100985.1). Taxonomy (NCBI): domain Bacteria; kingdom Pseudomonadati; phylum Pseudomonadota; class Alphaproteobacteria; order Hyphomicrobiales; family Nitrobacteraceae; genus Bradyrhizobium; species Bradyrhizobium sp. 191. The sequence goes on along the minus strand of NZ_CP064692.1, from coordinate 7,811,494 downwards.
CTGCCGGGAGGCTTCCATGGCTGAGCGAGCCGGCCATCGCGGCTATATCGGCGCCCGGCCGCTGAACGGCAGCCGCACCCCGCAGCACGTCCAGAACATCGTGATCCGCGACTACGCGCGGCGGAAGAATCTGCATTATCTGCTGAGCGCCGCCGAGCACACCATGCCCGGCAGCTACATGGTGCTCGAGGACATCCTGGACGAGTTGCCGCAGCTGCGTGGACTGATTCTCTACAGCATCTTCATGCTGCCGCCCGACGAGGCACGGCGGCGGCAGATCTACGACCGCGTGCTGCGCGAGCGCTGCGACCTTCACGCCGCGGTCGAGGAGATCACGCTCTCGTCGCAGAAAGACATCCAGGCCATCGAAGACATCCTGCTCGTCAACAAATTCGCGACCATCCTGTGACGATGTCGCGGACCGGTTGGCCCCCATGACCGAGATCAATCTGCTCCAGCCGATGCACGCATCGACCAAGCGGAACTACGTCCAGCGCGTGGTCGAGCACGACAAGGCGGAATCCGCTACCGTCGCGCGGCAATGGGGGCGCGATTACTGGGATGGTAACCGGCGCTACGGCTACGGCGGCTATCGCTATGACGGCCGGTGGCGCCCGCTGGCCCAGACCCTGATCGATCGCTACGGCATCAAGCCGGGCATGAGCGTGCTCGACGTCGGTTGCGGCAAGGGCTACCTGCTCTACGAGTTCACCCAGCTCGTCCCCGATCTCAGGATCGCCGGCATCGACATCTCCGAGTATGGCATCGCCAACGCCAAGGAGGAGGTGCGGCCGCATTTGAAGGTCGGCAGCGCCGTCGAGCTCCCCTACCCCGACCACAGCTTCGACCTCGTCGTCTCGCTCGGCGTGCTGCACAACCTTCCGCTCGAGGACGTGTTCCGCGCGGTGCCCGAGATCGAACGCGTCGGACGCGGCACCTCGAAATATCTGATGGTCGAATCCTTCCGCAACGAGTGCGAGAAGGCCAATCTGCTTTACTGGCAGCTCACCTGCCTGAGCTTCCACGGTCCGCAAACATGGGCCTGGATCTACGACAAATGCGGGTATCGGGGCGACCATGGGTTCATCTTCTTCGAATGAGGCGGGCCTGCGCCGGCCGACCTCGATGCGCGCGCAAAATCCGGAAGTGTACTATTCGGACGACGCCATCGTCGCCGCGGACGACGCCACGATCGCGGAGCTGAAGCGCATCGCCGCCGGCAACCCGCGCCTGCGCAGCCGACTGTGCACGCATCCCGATCCCTCTTCCGGCCTGCACGAGATGCTGATCGTGCATCATCGCGAGGCCTATGTGCGGCCGCACAAGCACCTTGGCAAACCTGAATCGTTCCACGTGATCGAGGGCACCGCGCAGGTCGTGATCTTCGAGGATGACGGCCGCATTCGCGACGTGCTCGAGATGGCGCCCTACGGTCAGGGCAAGCGCTGCTACTATCGCATGCCGGAACAGGTCTTCCACTCGATCCTGATCACCTCGGAATGGCTGGTGTTTCACGAAACCACCGCCGGCCCGTTCGATCCCTCCCGCACCGCATTTCCCGACTGGGCACCCGACGGCGGCGACGCTGCCGAGGTTCAGGACTATGTCACTGGGATTGGTGCTCTGGCAGCGGAGCATCTGGCGAGATAGTAGACTTCGAACACTGTCGCTATCGATGGTCCCACCGCGAATGATCGAGAACGAAACCAGCCGATGAAGCCGCCTGCAAAAGCAATGGTAACCCTGGCCAAGTTCGCCGTGTCGGCCGGGATCCTGGTATTGCTGTTGCGCAGCCAAAATCTGTCGTCCCTGAAAGCCGATCTTCTCGCCGTCAATCTGAACGTGCTGGCGCTTGCGGTGCTGCTGCTGTTCACCCAGACCGTCGGTCTTTGCCACCGCTGGATCCTGATCCTCCGCGCCATGAACGTGCCGCTGGATTGGCTGCCCGGCTGGCGCATTGTCATGGTCAGCAACTTCTTCAATCAGGTGCTGCCCGCGGGCGGCGACGCGGTGCGGATCTGGATGCTGCGGCGGCAGGGCGTGCAATGGTCGCCGACCATCAGCAGCATCGTGGCGGATCGCTTCCTGGCGTTGCTGGCTCTCGGCGTCATCGTGCTGGCGGGAATGCCGTTTCTGCTGCATCGCGTCCGCGACAACTCGCTGCTTTTCGCGATCTTAGCCGTTCTGGCGGCTGCATGCCTCGGCGCAATCGCCTTGGTGACGTTGGACCGCTGGCCGCAGCGCCTGATCGCGGCGGTGCCGGCTAGGATCGTGCAATTTGCGATGCTGATCCGGGCTCCGTTGCTGGCGGCCGATGGGCGAGCCATGCTGGTCGTGTCAGCCATTGTCGTCCACCTGATCACCGTCTTGACATGCTATCTCCTCGCGATCGGGCTGCAGGCCCCCCTCTCCGCACTTGACGCCTTCGCGCTCATCCCGCTCGTCATTCTGTCTTCCGCGGTTCCCATCTCGATCGGGGGCTGGGGCGTTCGCGAAGGCGCGATGGTTGCCGCGCTTGGTTTCGCCGGAATCGGATCCGACAAGGCGCTCGCAATATCGGTCTTACTGGGACTTGGCGGCCTGATCGTCGGGCTGTTCGGCGGGCTGGTTTGGCTGCTCGCGCCCGAGCGCACCGGCTTCAGCCCCGAGCAGGCGCGGGCCATCGCCGAACGAACGGATGCGGCGCCAGTTTAGCATGAGCAACCCTGGACAAGAACAAGCGATGACAACTGCCGAAGTGCGTTTGCGCACCAGCGTCGAGGCCTGGTGGTGGCGTATCCTCATTTTCGCGCCTGTAGCACTTTCCATCTGGTTCGTGAACCGGACCGGCACCTACCGTACCCTGCTGTTCGACGGCGGCTGGACGACGCGATTTTACGTCCTCGCCTGGATCGTCCTGACACCGTATCTCGGCTGGCTCATCATGGCGACCGGACGCCTGACGTTCTCGCTTATCAGGCACGAGCCCACTCAGCGCGTCGACGAGTTCTTTGTCGGCGCGGCCACGCTCATCCTGACGGGATTCGGGCTCGGCGCTCTTTCCATCCTCTATCCGCAAATCGTTCTCGGATTTGCGATCGCGGTTCTGCTGTGGGACGGCCGCGACCTCAGGGCGCCGCGCAAGCTCACGGTGACTTTGCCGCTGGTCGCAACATCGTTGCTGGGTCTTTGGCTGCTGGCAACGGTGTTCCTCGATCGCGCCGTCATACCCGACGTCATTTCGACCGACGTTCAGCAACTCTACGCGCCGTATCTTGCGGAGGTTGCGAGAAATCACAGCATCTGGCTTGCGGCGGACAATCCCATTTTTTCCGACTTCGAAATCGGCCGCGGAAACGGGCTGCATCTGTTCCTGGCGGCGTTCCTGCCGCCTCATGTCGCCCAGATCATTTCGTTTCTCTACTTCGTCGGAATCGGCGCGGTCATTTTTGAGCTCGCCCGTCTCATTGTGCCGTTGCAGGCTCTTGGACGCCGCTGGGAAGACGCCGCGATACCGATTGCACTCGGATTGGCAATCCTCGGGCTAGCGTGGCCACGGACGATGCCGAGCATCAAGGCCGGCCTCTACATCATGGAGTTCGGCAAGTACCACCTGCAGACGGCAGCCTTCTTCGTCTATTTCCTGCTGGTCGTCATTCGGTCGTCCCAAAGTCGCGACAGGTTTGCCGCCGGCATTTGTGGCCTTGCCGTCGCCGCCTCCTATCCGCTCTACGCGGCGTTCGTCTTCCTGATCTCGTCGCTGGGCGTGCTCACCAAGGCGCTTCAGCGAGACCGATCCGGCCTCGTCACCAGTCTGCTGCTGGGGTTGGGGGCGATTGCCGGATGCATCCTGGCTTTCGCCATCAACTATTTCTATCTCGGAATCCCCGCGACCAATCCATACTCGCTCTTTCGAAAGGTCGCGTCAGTCGAACGTTTCTCACAATTCGGCAGCCTGGACATTCTTGATTTCTTCGTGGTGGCGCAGTCGATCGAGGTCACCAACTTCCTCAGCAAGTCGGGATTGGTCGCCGTCGGCAGGCAAAGCCAGTCGGTTCTCCTGGTTGCAGCTCTCCTCGCGGCGGTAACTTGTGCGATCGCTTTCGTCGACTCGAAGCGGTTTCCTGATCGCCCCAGCGCCACGACATCGCGGGCATTGCCCGGCATTGCCGGACTTTTCATCGTTGTCGCCTATATCGCCAGCGTGCGGCTGCTGGACATGACGCTGAATATTCCCAGCCTGATCAGACTGTCCATTCACGTCACCGCGCTGTTCCCGCTCGCAACTGTCGCAATCGCTTGCTGGGCGCTCGTCATCGTGCGGCGGCTGGTCCCGGCGCTGTTCGTCGGGCGCTTTGCACCCAGTGTCGCCATTTTGGCGCTGCTGGTCGCTTGCACCTGGATATTGATCTCGTTTCCCTGGCAGAGCTTCAAAGAGGACCAGGCCATCGCCTTTCCGCGTGGGCGTCCCCTCGATCAGATGCCCCGCGTCACCCTGAACTGGCGGCGCTGTGACGAACTGCAGCAAGCGACCGGCTCCGACCGCATTCTCCCCCTTAATGGCTACCGCGCGATGGTGCCGTGCTATTTCTCGCCTCTGCTCACACGCGGCAAGATCATCCACACCTACGAGAGCGACGTTGCGCGCGACTTCAGGAAGATCGCGCTGGGGAATGCCGACACGGCAGAGGCCGCCCTTCGATCCCTCGGCGTCAAGCTGTTCTATGTCCAAAAGCAGAATTGCGATTTCTGGCTCAACGGCTTCTCTGACCTCTTTCAGGGCGCCGAGCTGCAGAAGCGGCTCGCCCTTTTCAGCGAAACCCCGAACTACTGGCTGTTGACGTGGAGGGATGGCGAGCAAACATTGAGCCCACAAGTCGCGGCCGGTATTTCCGAGCTCCGAACGAGGTCGAAAGACATCTACCGGCAGGCCTACGGGATCGAGCCGTTCGAGGTGGTGAAGCACCGCCTGCCTCCCAACGGCCAACGCGCAGATATCAGGGCGCTCGACCAGCTCTTTACCTGCCACTGAGAGTCGTGTTTCGCGTGCGATCCCCTCGGTTCCGCGCATGTTCGGCAAGATCGAAGCCTGCGATAGGGGCCGCGGGGTACCAGCTTTAGTTGTGTATAGCCCGCCCGGGGCAACTTAAGAATTGTGGCGCGGCCTGTGGCCCTATATAGGCTTCAACTGCGCCCGCATTGCTTCGAGGCGCCGACGTTACCTGCTTTCCTGCGAAGAGCCAAAGCCGTGACCGACCATTGCCGCCTTTGCCATTCGACCAACCTGCGACCGGTCATCGACCTCGGCCTGATGCCGATTGCGCATCGGCTTCGGCACAGCCGAAACGAGCAGGACGAACGATTCCCGTTCGAGGTGCTCGCCTGCGGCGAGTGCGGCCTGCCGCAGATCGTCAAGCCGATCGATCCAGACATCCTGTATCGCCAGTTCAACTACAATTTCAGCAGCTGGAAGCCGGAGCCGCATCAGGTCGACGAGCTCGACACCATCGCGAAATTGTCGAAGCACCAGTCCGTGTTCGAGATCGGGTGCAACGACGGCCTGTTCATGGACAAGCTGCGCGAACGCGGCGCGAAGGTCCTCGTGGGCGTGGAGCCCAACCCCGTGTCGGGCAAGATTGCCCGCGAACGCGGCATCAAGGTCTATTCCGACATGATCAGCCCGGCCCTGTGTGACGACGCAGTCGCCCAGGCCGGCAAGTTCGATCTCGTGGTCTCGCGTCAGGTGCTGGAGCACATCGTCGACTTCGAGAACTTCTTCGACTGCGTGAAGATCGCGCTGCGCGACGACGGGCTGCTGTTCATCGACGTGCCTGATTTCGCGCCCGGGTCGACGGCAGGCGATCTTTCCGTCCTCTGGGAGGAGCACGTCAGCTATTTCACCGAACCGACCCTGCTCGCCTTGTTGGCGCGCCACGGCTTCGAGGCGGTGTCCGTGAAGAAGTACAATTTCAGCGGCGGCAGCCTCGCGGTCGCAGCCCGCCGTGCCGGGGGCAGCGTGACGCCCCCGCCCGCACCGTCGGGCGTCGGCGAGGCATTCGGTCAACGCGCACGGGAATATGGCGCGCGCCTTCGTCCGATCCTCGCGAAGGCCCGCGCCAATGGTGCCGAGATCGCCATCTATGGCGCCGGCTGCCGCGCCTGCACCTTCACCAACGCCCACGAGCTGGCGGATCTCGTCGACCTCTCGGTCGACGACCAGAAGGAGCGCCAAGGCTTGTTCCTGCCCGGCACCGGCATTCCGATCCGCTCGCCGGAGGATTTCGCCGGCAAGTCGGATCCGCTCGTCTGTCTTCTCGCCGTGAACCAGGAGAACGAAGCCAAGGTCAGTAGCCGGCTGCGCGAGAACGTGAAGCGGCCGCTGCACATCGTTTCGATCTTTGCGCCCTCCGACATCTGGAGCGAGCTCGATCGTCTCGAGGCGGCCGCAGGGTCGCGGCATGGCTGAGGACAAGCTCTTCAACTACTACGAACGTCAGGACGTTCTGCCGACGTTCGGAAATTTCAAGTCGTCCGCCGAGCTCGAAGCCTACGCCAGCCAGCGGCGCGAACTGTTCTCGGACAAGCTGGTGCTGCCGCCGCGGCTGTTCCGCAATGCCGAGGTGCTCGAATTCGGTCCTGATTCCGGCGAGAACGCTCTGGTGTTTGCGAGCTGGGGCGCGAACATGACGCTCGCCGAGCCGAACCGGCATGCACACCCGAAGATCCAGGCCTATTTCGATCATTTCGGCCTGACCGAACATCTCCGCGAGCTCGCATTGGCCGATGTCGAGGGATTCCGCAGCGACCGCGGGTTCAACATCATCGATGCCGAAGGATTCATCTACACGGTGCAGCCGACCGAAAATTGGCTCGGCGTTTTCCACCGGCTGCTCAACCCCGACGGTTACGCCGTCGTGTCCTATTACGAGCGCCATGGCGGATTCTTCGAGCTCGCGCTCAAGGCGATCCATGCGGCCGGCAAGGCGTTGACCGGCCGTCCTGCGCTCGAGACGGCGAGGATGCTGTTCGATGCGAAATGGAGCAGCATTCCGCACACCCGCAGCTTCGAATCCTGGCTGATGGACGTTCTCGAGAATCCCTTCGTCCGGTACCGGTATTTTCTCGATGCGGCAGCCCTCTGCACGGCGGCGCATGAGCAAGGCTTCGACATCCATTCGGCATGGCCAGCCTATCGCGACAGCTTGGACGTCTACTGGCACAAGAAGGTTCTGCCCGACGACGAGAAGCTGCGGCGCGCGGCGCGCCACCTCGACCGCAGCCGCCTGAGCTTCCTTGGCGGACGAAAGCTCTATCTGGTCGGCAACGCCGATGCAGTGGAGGCGATCTCGGCATCGATCGAGACGCTGGTTCTCGACGTCGATGCGATGATCGACGATCCCTTCGCCGGGAGCCTGCCGCGCGTGGTCGCGAGCCTCGCGTCCCTGCGCGAGACGATCCGGACGACGGACATTCTCGCCGACGATGCTGCCGACATCGAAGCCATCACGGCAACGCTCGACAGTTTCCATCGCATCTTTGGCGCGATCTTGCGACGGGAGGCGTCCGCGGTCACTGCCCTCACCCAGACGGATCCGGCGTTCATCAACACCTGGGGACAGCCGGCGCACTTCCTCGTCATCCGAAAGCGCTCCAAGGAATCATAGCCAGTGAAGCCAGGCATTGGCATCATCGGGACGGGCATGGTCGGCCAGATGTGCCACCTCGCCAATTTCGCGGCCAATCCCGCCTGCCGCGTCGTCGCGATCGCCGATCTCCGGCCGGATCTTGCTGCCGCCGCGGCGCAGAAGTTCGGCATCTCGCGGGTCTACGGCACGCACCGGGAATTGCTTGCGGACAGCGAGGTGTCCGCCGTGGTCGTCGTGACGAAGCGGCGCGCGACCGGACCGATCGTCCTGGACGCGTTGAACAGCGGCCGCCACGTGCTGTCGGAAAAGCCGATGGCCTACACGACGGTTCAAGCCGAGACACTGGTCGAAGCCGCGCGGCGACAGGACCTTATCTACAGCATCGGTTACATGAAGCGACACGATGCCGGCGTGGCACGCGCGCTGGCCGAGCTGGCGCGCATCCGCACAGACCAGTCGCTCGGCCGCATCGTCGCCGCGCGAGGCTGGTGCTTCGGCGGCGACACGGGCCGCGCGCAGGACAATTTCGTGATGACCGGCGAAGCACGGCCGGACGGGCTCGAACTCTGGGAGGATGGTCCCGACTGGATGCCGCGCGCGGTGCGCCCCGGCTACGACAATTTTCTGAATGTCTTCAGCCATATCATCAATCTGGCGCGCTACCTGCTCGGATCCTCGCCGACGGTCACCGACAGCTCCGTCGAGACCTCGGGAGCCGCGCGCGTCACGCTCGACTTCGACGGCATCGCTTGTGCGCTGGATCTCGTGAACGGGTCCGAGGGAGCCTGGCGGGAGGGACTGACGATCGATTTCGAGCGCGGCGCCCTGACCATCGAATTGCCCGCGCCCTTCGCCGAAGAGGAGGCACGGGTCATCGTCGATCATCAAGACGAGTCCACGCAGCTCATACATGCAACCAGCTGGGCATTTCGGCGCCAGGCCGTTGCCTTTGTCTCCGATATTATCGAACGACGGATGCCCCTCGCGTCTGGCCAAGACTCGGTGACCGACATCGCGCTTGCAGAAGCGATCTGGAAGCGGCGAGCTAGCGGCTAGGCGAGACATCCTCGCTGGCGCCGTTGAGCGGCAAGATTCCAGCGATCGGGCCGACCGTGATCTTGACCTGCGCGAGTTGAGCCAGAAACTCTGCAACGTCACAGCGCGCCAACAACCGACACGCGTAGTACTTTCGCACCAATGCCCGGTCCGACGCAGCTCCAGAGCCCGCGTTCAACGAGATCGTCGCCTGCGGTCCCGACGGATCGAAATGACGGAATGCAGTTCCCGGAGCAGCCCGCTTCCACTCCATCTCCTGGAGGATGTCGGGCCGCTCGGCACGCAAGGCAAACCCGAAGAAGGGCTGATTGCCCCAGGCGAGCCGGAGCATACCGGTGACTTCGGCCAGGCCGAACGGCACGTCCCGTGACCGATAGTCGAAGAATTGGTCGTCGAGCGCGTAGACCGTCGCCGCGGGCTGGATCCGGTCGGCGAGGCTGCGCGTCAGAGCCTCCTGCTTCAGCGTTCTCGCCTGCATGAAGACGTAGTCATTCCACAGCATTCCGATCCACAGGATCGAGCCCAATCCGAACAACATCGCAACGGCGGCGGTGGGGCCGATCCAACGTTCGGCCTGACGCTTGAACGCGAGAAGCGCCAGCCCCGCCGGCACGCCAAACAGCAGCAGGTGACGGCTTTCGTAAAAATGCTGGGACGAGGGTCGCAGGCCGGCAATCAGATAGGGCGAGGACAGCGCGAGGAACAAAACAACGGCGAGGATGAGCGGCAAGGCGGTTGCCCGTCTGAGTGCAGTTGCCTCCGTGCCGGGACGAAGTAGCAACAATGCGACGCCGACGAGCACCGCAGCCAGGATGAAGGACGCCGGGACCTGGATCGCCGCCCCGATCGCGTGGGCCACGACGTCCCTGTAGCCGGCGTCGAAGAACGCCTTCCATCCGTTCGCCAGCTCCCCGAGCGTCGGCAAATGGGCATCATAATGCTGCGCGTACAAACCGATGCGCTTGAACCAGATACCAAGCGCGCCCGCATAGACAAGAGGAAGCGCGATCAATTCCGGATAACCCAAAGTGCAGCGCCAGGCTGCGAGCCATGCACGACGAATGAAGCCATGCGCAACGGCTCCGCTCCGCCATGTTGCAACGAACAGTCCAAGCATGACACAGGCATAGAGCACGACCGTCGAGTTGAGCGCGAAGCTGAGCACGAATAGGCATGCACAGGCCACGCGAAGCAACACACGCCGCCAGCCCTGCGCGTTGAAGGCAAGCGTCAGCAGCCATGCGCCGACGAACAGGAGTCCGAAGCTGAAGACATAGACCGCGTTCGCCTTGCCGGCCCACAGTTGATAGCCGGGATAGGTCCAGACGATCAGGGCGAAGCCGACCGCCTCGGCGCGGTCGAGCAGATCGAGCCGTGTCGCCGTCAGCATCAGGCACACCGCGCCGAAGACGATTCCGGCGAGCGCCAGCGATACCATCACGACGACCGGGGCGCCCGTCCAGTTCGCGAACGTGTCGTAGCTGAAGAAGATCGGATGACCGGCGCCATTCAGCAGGAAATCGATGTCGACGAAATAGTCCGGACGCGGCTTGAGCACCAGCCAGTCGTCCATGAAGAGGCCGTCATTCAGGAGCATCGGCGCATGTGCAACCAGCAACACGACGATCAGAATGGCTATCGCGCGCAGCAACGGGGGCAAGCTCGGACGGGAAAAGGAGGACATCGCCAGCCAGGATTCGCACGCCCACGTGGCGACCGCAAGTCCGGGCCGCCGGGCTCTCTTGACCGGAAAAATGCGACCTCCTATAGACTTTCGCTCTGGCTGGGCCTGAGAGGCGTCCGGGGCGATTTACGCAATGAACATGCTACCGGGCCCGGCGCAGGCCGCTGCGATTGGTCTCAGCATCGCCTTTCCACTGCTGTTGCTGTGCTACGCGCGCATCGCCGCCACCGGCGGATCCGGCCGCCGCTTCCGGCTGGCCTGCGTCAGCGTCGTCGTGTTTTTCGTGATCGCCTGTATCGCGCTTCCAGGTCAACGCCGCGTCGACGACGTGCTTGGTGGTCTGCTCCTGTTGGCGACGGCGATGATGTTTTGCTACATCCTGTTCAGCCTGCTGGCCTGGGGCTTTACGGTCACGCTGCTCACGGCGCTGGTGAAGTCCGGACGTCCCCTCACTTTGGACCAATGGGCTGCGGCCTACATGCAGGGCGGCGACCTCGGCACCTTCGCGCACAACCGCCTGAAACTCCTGATCAGCTCGGGGCTGGTGGTGACGGCGGACGGCTGGCTGGCCCCGACGGCCAAGGGGGTCGCGGTCGCACATCTGGTCAAACTCGTTCGCCTGTCGACGGGTCTTCGGTGAGCGGCACAATGTCCTTCGCTGTCGGACTTGTCGCCGTCGTCGTCTTCGCCCTGCTGGCGCCCGCCTTGCAGCTCATGGCCCGCGCTCGCGCATGGGCGTTCGGACCCGTGATCCTGCTCGCGATCGCCGCGGTCGTCTCGCATGGTCTCGGCGTGATGCTCGGAATTTTAGCCGTCCCGCAATTTCAGTATTGGGATGCCGCGTCGATATTCGGATTTTGCGTCATAGCTTACGTTTTCGCCTTTGGCGCAGTGTATAAATCGGTTTCCCTGGACCTCCTGCGCGGCCTCGTCGACCGGCCCGACCGGAGGGCCCCGGTTTTGGAGATCGCTGAAAGGCAGGTTCCAGATCTGTTCCGGGGACGAATTGGGAACCTGGTCGATGGCGGCTTGGTCGAACCGGTCGATTCGTACTTCAGGGCGACCGCCGAGGGCCGGAACATGGCAGGCCGCATCGGACGGCTGCGCCGTGCCTTCGGCATTGGCGATACCGGACTCTACGATTTTTCCGACTAGTTGCATGAAACACACAGATCCCGGATTTCGTGTCCGGTTGTGTGGACGACGTCCGGCAGCCACATTGTTCGCCCGGTTTAGATGACCTAGACTTGCATGGGGGCCATCGGGACAGAGTGGCCCCGCCAACGGGCGGCATATGATGACACCTTCCAGAGCGGCAAAAAGGCTTACGATCGTCATCCCTGCACTGAACGAGCAGGACAAGATCGCCGACACCATCGGCGGTGTGCTGCCGCTCGCACGCGAGCTGCTCGACGATTTCGAGATCTTCCTGATCGACGACGGCAGCACCGATGCCACCGGCACGATCATGGACGAGTTCGCCGCCGGCGAGCCGCGCATCATCGTGCAGCATAACCCCGAACGGCGGGGTGTCGGCGCCGGCTTCGAATTCGCCCTGTCGCGCGCGAAGTTCGATGCCATCACGCTCATTCCCGGCGATCACGCCTTTCAAAACGAAGGGATCGCCCGGATGTTCAAGGCGGCGGGCGCCGCCGACATCGTCATCACCTATCGCGACAACCAGTCGGACCGCTCGATCAACCGCTCGATCCAGTCGCATTCCCTGCGGTTCATCCTGAACTGCCTGTTCCGCTTCTGGCTGTCCGACTACCACAGCATGATCGTCTACCCCGTGAAATGGCTGCGCCAGATCGCGGTCAAGGCCGACGGCTACGGCTATCAGATCTGCGCATTGATCTCGCTGCTCCAGCTCGGGCTCACCCACGTCCAGGTCCCCGTGAGCCTGAATGCCGAGCTGAAGGGCTCGTCCCGCGCGCTGCGGCTGCGCACCTATTTCGAGCTCGTCGGGACCATCGTCTCGCTGCTGCGTCGCGTTCCCATCCGGAATGTCGATCTCAGTCAGATCCCCCTCGACGCGGAACGCGCCCCCGCACGTTAAGCGACGCCTCGCAGGCCTCGGCGCCGGACTGCGGACATTTGGGCCGGCTTTTGGCTGTTCGTACGTGGGACGCCATATCCCTATCCCGCCAGCATCTAATCTAAGTGACTGATTTTACTGGCAGGAGTGGCAGGGCTCGAACCTGCGACCCCCGGTTTTGGAGACCGGTGCTCTACCAATTGAGCTACACTCCTACGAACCCGCGTCACCGCGGATCAGGGGCGCTTTCAAGCACAAGGGACGGCCGGTTTGCAAGGGTGAACCGCGCCGGCTTCGCTTGTTTGTGCCGGGGTTTCTGGGCCACAGTCCGTTGGCGATAACAAAAACAACCGGGAGTGCCCATGACCACGACAGCGACCGCCACAGCCGCCCCACAGGCCACGACCGCGCTGCAGACCCCGCCTGTGCCGGATGCACGTCCCGAGACGCTCGGGCTGTCGCGTTCCCGTCTCCAGGCCATGTCGGACGCGTTCAAGCGCGAGATCGACAAGGGAACCGTTCCCGGCGTCACCGTGCTGGTGGCAAGGGGCGGCCAGATCGGTTGGTTCGAGGCGCTCGGCAAGCAAGGCCCGGCGGGCCCGGCGCCGATGGCGCGCGATTCCATCTTCCGCATCTTCTCGATGACCAAGCCGATCGTCTCGGTCGGCATCATGGCGCTGGTCGAGGATGGCCTGCTCCTGCTCAGCGACGCCGTCGCAAAATTCATCCCGGAATTTGCGAGCCAGCAGGTCGGCGTCGTCAAGGACGGCAAGTTGGAGTTGGTGCCCCCGACGCGGCCCATGACCGTGCAGGACCTGCTCCGCCACACCTCCGGCCTCACCTACGAGCACCAAGGCGACGGCCCCGTGCACAAGCTCTACCAGGAGTCCCGCGTCCGCAGCCGCAAGATCAGCAACGCCGAGCATGCCGCGCTGGTGGCGGGCTTTCCGCTGGTCTGCCAGCCCGGCGCCGAGTTCAACTACAGCCGCTCCACCGACATCCTCGGCCGCATCATCGAGGTCGTCAGCGGCAGGACGCTCGGCGCGTTCCTCACCGAGCGCGTGCTCGCGCCGCTTCAGATGGCCGAGACCGGCTTCTCGACCAGCGAGGCCAATGCCGGCCGGCTCGCCGAGCCGTTCGCGGCCGATCCCTGGACCGGCGACAAGGTCGCGCTGTTCAACATGCTGGAGCAGCCGGTGATGGAGTCCGGCGGCGGCGGCCTGGTCTCGACCACGATGGACTATGCCCGCTTCTGCCTGATGCTGCGCAATGGCGGCACCCTCGACGGCAACAGGATCATCGGCCGCAAGACGCTGGAGCTGATGGCCTCCGATCACCTCGGGCCAGGCGTCGCGATCAACGGCACCCTGCTCTCGCCCGGCCACGGCTTCGGGCTCGGCTTCGCCGTGCGCAAGGAGGCCGGCATCGCGCCGTTCCCCGGCAGCGTCGGCCAGTATTTCTGGAGCGGCATTGCCGGCACGTTCTTCTGGATCGATCCGAAGGAGGATCTGTTCGCGGTGTTCATGAGCCAGGGCCCGGGCCAGCGCGACTACACACGGACCTTGGTACGGGATCTGGTTTACGCTGCGGTGGATTGAAGTCTCGCTCGTGCCCCGGACGCGACGCAGCGCGTAGCGGTGCGGCGCAGAGCCGGGGCCCATGCCTCTGCAATCTAGCCCTTGGCTTTCTGGGTCCCGGCTCTGCGGAGCGGCACTGCGTGCCGCACCGCGTCCGGGACACGAAACCATCAACTGATCGTCGCGCCGCCGTCGATCACCATGGTCTGGCCGGTCATGAAGTCGCCGGCCTTCGAGCCCAGGAACACCGCCGCGCCGGCGATCTCGTCGGGGATGCCGATACGCAGCAGCGGCGAGCGCGAGGTCGAGGCCTTCAGGTTCTCCGGATTGTCCCACAGCGCCTTGGCGAAATCGGTCTTGATCAGGCCGGGCGCGATGCAGTTCACGCGGATGTTGTGCGGGCCGTATTCACAGGCGAGGTTGCGCGCGAGCTGCATGTCGGCGGCCTTGGAAATCGCGTAGGCACCAAGGATGGTCGAGCCCTTGAGGCCACCGATCGAGGAGACGATGATGATGGAGCCGTCCTTGCGCTCGATCATCTGCGGCACGACCATCGAGATCAGCCAGTTGTTGGCGACGATGTTGTTGTCGAGAATCTTCCTGAACTGATCGTCGGAGATGCCGGCGAGCGGGCCGTAATACGGGTTCGAGGCGGCGTTGCAGACCAGCACGTCGATCTTGCCGAAGGCGCGGTTGCTCTCGTCGACGAGGTTTTGCAGGTTTTCTTTCGACGAGATGTTGGCAGCGATCGCGACCGCGGTGCCCTTGCCGTATTTATCGTTGATGCCCTTTGCCACCTGTTCGCAGACATCGGCCTTGCGCGAGGAGATCACCACCTTGGCGCCGTGCTCGGCCATGCGCTCGGCGATCGCAAGCCCGATGCCGCGCGTCGATCCCGTGATGACGGCGACTTTTCCCTTCATGTCGAACAAGGTCATGTGTCTCTCCCTGATTGATCTTGAATATTCAACGTCATCCCGGGGCGATGCTAAGCATCGAACCCGGGATCTCGAGATTCCCCGGTGCGCAATTGCGCACCTGTGGTCTGGTCCTTCGGACCATCCCGGAATGACGGCCTACTCAGGCCAGCTTCTTGACTTCCGGCCCCGCCGGCTGATGCATCGCCGCGTGCGCAGCATCCGCGATCCACGGCTGCTGGTTCACCATCGGCAGCCGCCAGACCTTGCGCTCTGGACTCGCAAAATAGTCCAGTCGCGTCACCGAGCAATTGTCGATATCGAACGACAGCCCACGTTCCGGCTGGCCATCGAGCGCGAGCCCCAGCGCCGCCTTGATGGTGCCGCCATGCGCGACTGCGATGATGTCCTGTCCGGCCGCCTCGTTGGTGATCCGCTCGATGGTGCGGCGCGTGCGGTTGTAGAGGTCCATGAAGCTCTCGCCGCCGGGCGCGGGCTCGTTGATGTCGGCGAACCAGCTGGCGCCGACGGGGCGGCTCGCGATGAACTGGGCCCGGTTCATGCCCTGCCAGCGGCCGAGATTCTGCTCGGCGAGATCCGCTTCCCACTTCATCGACGCAGGCCTTGGAAAGCCGGCCGCCCAGATCGCCTCGGCGGTCTGGTGGGTGCGCATCAGGTTGCTCGAATACCAGACCGCCGTGCGTGGCAGCACCTTGGCAACAGCATTGAACACATAGGTATCGCTGGTATCGCAGGCGATGTCGGACTGTCCGTAGATGTTGCCGCCGTCATTGCGCACCGGCGCGTGTCGGACCCACCACCATCGCGTGACGACCACATTTGGCTTGTCTGCACCCGCCATCGAAACCCTTCCATCCCGTCTGATGTCGCTGTACGTCAGTAACGAACGTGTCTCAAGACACTTTACCGTTTGAAATCTTGTTTGAAATTCCGTCGCGCGGCAAGCGTCGCGCGCCAGCAAAAGGGAGAAACGCATGGGCCGCCTGCAAGGCAAATCCGTCATCATCACCGGCGCGGGCAGCGGCATCGGTCGCGCGGCTGCGCTGCTGTTCACCAGGGAAGGCGCCAAGCTGATCGCAGTCGATCGCACCGAGGCGGTGAAGGAGACCGTCGACGAGGTGAAGAAGGCCGGCGGCATCGCGGAAGCCATGATCGCGGATGCCGGCTCCGAAAACGACGTCATCGCCGTGATCGACAAGGCTGTGAAGACGCATGGCCGGCTCGACGTGATCTGGGCCAATGCCGGCATCTCCGGCGGCCTCGTTCCGATTCCCGAGCAGACCGTCGAGCACTGGCAGGAGATCCTGCGCATCAACCTGATCGGGCCGTTCCTCGCGGTGAAACATGCGATGCCGCACATGATCAAGCAGCAGTCGGGCGCGATCGTGCTGACGGCGTCCGTCGCGGGCCTCAAGGCCGGCGCCAGCGGCCATCCTTATGCGGCGAGCAAGGCCGGCGTGATCAGCCTGGTGCAGACCACGGCCTATTCGCTCACCGGCACCGGCGTGCGCATCAACGCGGTCTGCCCCGGCCTGATCGAGACCGGCATGACCAAGCCGATCTTCGACCGCGCCAAGGAGCGCGGCACCCAGGACAAGATCGGCCAGCTCAATCCGCTCAAGCGCCCGGGCCAGCCGCACGAGCTCGCGGCGATGGGACTGTTCCTGGCGAGCGACGAAGCCTCGTATGTCAACGGCCAGGCGTTCCCGGTGGACGGCGGCCTCACGGCGTCGATGCCGTATACGGGCAAGCCGGTTTAGCGGTCTCATGTCCCGGACGCGGTGCGGCACACAGTGACGCGCCGCAGAGCCGGGACCTAGCAAGCCGCAGCACCCGCTGCAACATGGGCCCCGGCTCTGCAGCGCACCGCTGAAGGAGCGCTGCGCTGCGTCCGGGGCACAAGAGCGGAGTGTTCGCGCGCAACTGCATCAACGCCGTCATTGCGAGCGCAGCGAAGCAATCCAGAATCCCTCCGCGGAAAGACTCTGGATTGCTTCGCTGCGCTCGCAATGACGGAGCGTGGGGCGGCGGACATCGCTCTTTCGATTCGCATCTCACCTGCAGACACATCTTCTCGTTCTCGCGGCTGATCTCGCCCGAGCTTTGCCTGGTCGCTTCACCCTCAAATGAAAGAGGGCGCAGGGAAGGCCGGGAGCCCGCTGGCACCCGAGGTCCACTGTGCGGAATCTGCGTAACAAGAAGCTGCACAGCGGCATACAGGTGTAGCCAGGACATCCCGGCCTTCCCTGCGCAGTGGTTTTACGGCTTATGTCGCGATCTCCCCGGGGAGCGATGCACTATTGCCCCCGTCGCCTTGCGGATGACTGACGCTGCGAGCCCGGTCGGGCCGCAACGTCACCGCAACACTTGACGCACAGACCCCGGGCGCCAGGACCACACGATTTTGCCGTACGCTGATGGCACCGGTCGTATGCGCGACGACCTTGCTCACGGTTGCCCGCCCTGCAAGCCCGTTCGTGCCAACGCCATCTGCGTCCACCGCCGCCCGGCCCGCGTTCGTGACGATCGCGATACGCCCCTCTTCCATGGGCCGGGTTGCGGCGACACATACGCCGTTTCCGAATTTCGGTAAAGCGGAATATTTTCGGCGAGGCGTCTTGACCGACGGTTTGGGTGTTTTGCCCGACGGGCAACGCAAGGTCTGGTAGCTCTTCCCTCGTCATTCCGGGGCGCGACGAAGGCGCGAACCCGGAATCCATGTCACCGCGGGTGATGCGGCCCGATGGATCCTCAGGTGCGCAATTGCGCACCATAGCTCGATGCTGCGCATCGCTCCGGAATGACGGTTGCGATGTTGATTTGCCCGACCGAGCACCACATTGGTATGGTTCCTGCAAGCGTTTCAGCCTCCATTCCCTCGACAGAACGAGACAATGCCAAGCTCAAGACCCGACCGGATCCGAAAACTCCTCGCCGACCTCGTCGGTTTCGACACCATCAGCGACCGCACCAACCTGCCCCTGATCGCCCATATCGAGAGCTACCTCGCCACATTCGGCATCAAGGGCGAGCGCGTTACCGACGAGACCGGCGAGAAGGCCGCGCTGTGGGCCACGATTGGCCCCGAGGACCGGCCGGGCCTCGTGCTGTCGGGCCATACCGACGTGGTGCCTGTCGTGGGCCAGGACTGGAGCTATGATCCGTTCAAGCTGGTGGAGCGCGACGGCAAGCTCTACGGCCGCGGCACCACCGACATGAAGGGATTTGTGGCGGTCTGCCTCGCCATGGTGCCGGAGATGGTGGAGGCGAGACTCAAAACGCCGATTCATCTGGCGATCTCCTATGACGAGGAGATCGGCTGCGTCGGCGTGCGGCCGATGCTGCACGAGGTCGCGAAGAAGAAGGTCAAGCCGCTCGGCGCCTTCATCGGCGAGCCGACCCAGATGCAGGTGATCATCGGCCACAAGGGCAAGCACGGCGTGCGCGCCACCTTTCGCGGCCTCGCTCGGCATTCCTCGATCGCGCCCGACGGCGTCAACGCGATCGAATATGCCGCCGAGCTGATTGTCGAGATCCGCCGCCGCGCCGAGAAGCTTGCGGCCGTGCGCTCGACGGACAGCCTCTACGACGTTCCGCACTCGACGCTGCTCACCAGCATCGTCCACGGCGGCGCGGCGCTCAACATCGTGCCCGACACCTGCACGGTGGATTTCGAATGCCGCGGCATCGGCATCACTGAGTCGCGCGAGGTCACGGATGCGATCGTCGCCTGGGCCAAGGCCGAGCTCGAGCCGGCGATGAAGGCGAGGCATCCGGAGTGCGGCATCGATTTCGAGGAGATCCTCGACTACCCCGCCCTCGACACGCAAGCAGATGCCGCGATCGTCACGCTCGCCAAAAGCCTGGCGGGACGCAACGACCATGCCAAGGTCGCCTTCGGCACCGAGGCGAGCCTGTTCTCCAGCATGGCCGATATCCCGTCGGTGGTGATCGGCCCCGGCTCGATCGCGCAGGCGCATACGCCCGATGAGTTCGTGGAGATGGCGGAGCTGGAGAAATGCGCAGGATTTGTGGAGAGACTGATCGCGCATTGTAAGAACGCGTAGGCAATATCGGCGACGTGACTGGGTCCCGGCTCTGCGGAGCAGCACTTCGTGCTGCACCGCGTCCGGGACACGAGAGTATGGTCAGAGGGCTTGCTGCTCAGACTAATTTTGCCGCTTCTTCGAGCTGAGCGCAGCGTAATCGTCGAAGCCACGACCCGGATCTCGTGTCCCGGACGCGGTGCGTCACGAAGTGACGCTCCGCAGAGCCGGGACCCAGAATGCTTGGCGAAGGCATCGAACCATGCAACTCTTGGGCGCATCTCCGGCCAAGATTGCACGACCATGCCTTACTTCGTATATATCCTTGCAAGCAAACGAAACGGTACTCTCTACATCGGCGTTACGAACGACATCGTCCGCCGAGTCGGCGAGCACAAAGCCAAGCTCATCCCCGGATTCACGCGGCAGTATGACGTGACACTGCTCGTCTATTTCGAAGCGTTTGAGTCGGTACTCGAAGCACGCTCACGCGAGCATTCGCTAAAGCGCTGGCGACGTGCGTGGAAGCTCAAGCTAATCGAAGGGCTCAATCCGGATTGGCGCGATCTAACGGATGAGCTGAATACTTTGGCAACATGACTGGGTCCCGGCTCTGCGGAGCAGCACTTCGTGCTGCACCGCGTCCGGGACACGAGCGGGGTGCGGAACAGCACAAGAGTGCGCCACAAAGCAAGAACGCGCGGCCATCGGCCGCGCCATTGATTCCCTACACCGCGCCCGCCTTCTGCGCGTATTCCCACGACGCCTTCGACAGCGGCACGGTGCGCTTGGCGGATTCGAGCGCCTTGGCGTTCGCCGCGGTGCCGTCGCGGACGCGGCCGGCGATTCCTTGCGTGATGCCGGCGAGACGGAACAGATTGTACGAGAAATACCAGTTGAGATCGGGCACCGTCATCTTCGTGACGTTGCAGTAGATCTGGGCGGCCTCTTCCAGGCTCGGGATGTTGAGCGCCTTGAGGTCGGCGCCCTCGAGGCCCGGCATGATCCACTGCATCAAAAGATAGGTGAAGTCGGCCATGGGATCGCCAAGCGTCGACAGCTCCCAGTCCAGCACCGCCTGCACGCGCGGTTCCGTCGCGTGGAAGATCATGTTGTCGAGGCGATAGTCGCCGTGGACGATAGAGACGCGCGCCTGCTCCGGCACCGTCCTCGGCAGCCATTCGGCGACCTTCTCGAACTCGGGAATGTGCTGGGTCTCGGATGCCCGATACTGCTTGGTCCAGCGATCGATCTGGCGCGCGAAATAGTTGCCGGGCTTGCCGAAGTCACCTAGGCCGATCGCGTTGGGATCGTACATGTGGAGCTTCGCCAGCGTCTCGATCTTGCTGGTGAAGATCTTGCGCCGGTCGTCCGGCGCCTGGCTCGGCAGCGTCGGATCCCAGAACACCCGCCCCTCCTCCATCGACATGATGTAGAAGGCCGCACCAATGACGCTGTCGTCCTGGCACAGCGCATAGGCGCGCGCGACCGGAAAGCCCTGTTTACCGAGCGCGGCGATCACGCGATATTCGCGGTCGACCGCATGCGCCGAGGGCAGCAATTTGCCGAACGGCTTGCGGCGCATCACGTAGGAGCGGTTCGGCGTGTTGAGGCGATAGGTCGGGTTGGACTGGCCGCCCTTGAACTGGAGCACGACCAGCGGGCCTTCGAAGCCTTCGACGTTCTCGCGCATCCACGCCTCGAGCCGCAGTTCGTCGAAGCGATGACGCTCCTCGACCGGCTTGGTGCCCGAGAACTCCTCGTCTTTCCTGACGCCGTCAGCCACGGTGACGCTCCCTCTTCAGTCCGAACATGATCCTAATCGGTAACCGCTGACGCACTTGCGTCAAGCGGTTACCGCAATTGGATCATGCGCCGTCGTTTCTTCAAGTCGGGAGCGCCGCAGGGCTCCCCCGCTTAGTGATTGGGAGAGTTGGCATACTTCCGAACTTCGAGCCTGGCAATGGCGCGGTTATGCACCTCGTCCGGACCGTCGGCGAGACGGAGCGTGCGGATGTGGGCATAGTCCTTGGCAAGACCCGCCTCGTCCGACACTCCGGCGCCGCCGAACGACTGGATCGCCTCGTCGATGATCTTCAGCGCCATGTTGGGAGCGGCGACCTTGATCATGGCGATCTCGGCCTGCGCGGTCTTGTTGCCGACCTTGTCCATCATGTCGGCCGCCTTGAGGCAGAGCAGACGCGTCATCTCGATGTTGGTGCGGGCTTCGCCGATGCGCTGCTCCCACACGGAGTGCTCGACGATCTTCTTACCGAAGGCGGTGCGCGAGGTGAGCCGCTTCACCATCTTCTCCAGCGCCTCCTCGGCCTTGCCGATGGTGCGCATGCAATGATGGATGCGGCCGGGGCCCAGACGGCCCTGCGCGATCTCGAAACCGCGGCCCTCGCCGAGCAGGATGTTCTCCTTCGGCACGCGGACGTTCTCGAGCAGCACCTGGGCGTGGCCGTGCGGGGCGTCGTCGAAGCCGAACACCGGCAGCATCTTCTCGACCTTGATACCGGGCGTGTCGAGCGGAACCAGGATCTGGGACTGCTGCTGGTGCTTGGCCGCCTTGAAATCGGTCTTGCCCATCAGAATCGCGATCTTGCAGCGGGGATCGCCGACGCCGGACGACCACCATTTGCGGCCGTTGATGACGTAGTGGTCGCCGTCGCGCTCGATGCGGGTCTCGATGTTGGTGGCGTCGGACGAGGCGACCGCCGGTTCCGTCATCAGGAAGGCGGAGCGGATCTCGCCGTCCATCAGCGGGCGCAGCCATTTGCGCTTCTGCTCCTTGGTGCCGTACCGCATGAACACTTCCATGTTGCCGGTATCAGGCGCGGAGCAGTTGAACACCTCGGAGGCCCAGGTGATGCGGCCCATCTCTTCGGACAAGAGCGCGTATTCGAGATTGGTCAATCCCGCACCGCGGAATTCATCATCTTCATGCTCGTTCGGCGGCATGAACATGTTCCAGAGGCCTTCGGCCTTCGCCTTCTTCTTGAGGTCCTCGAGGATCGGGATCACCTTCCAGCGCTCGCCACTGTGGTCCTGCTGATCGTAGATCGGCACCGCCGGGCGCACGTGCTTGGCCATGAAGGACCGCACGCGGTCGAGCCATTCCTTCTGCTTGGTGGACAGATCAAAATCCATGGGACGCTCCTCGTTTTTCTCTCTCGCAAACCCTTTTGCGCCGGACTGTCCTCCCGCCGCGCGCGGCCCGCAAGCGCGAAGCTGCGAGGCGCACCGGAACCCATCACAGTTGCGAATGAGTTCTGATTGCGGATTGACTTTCCCGGCCTTCAAACGATAGTTTCATACAACTGTTTGAATTGCAACTCCCCTCCCTGAGGGCTCCCATGGCCAGCGATCATACGAGGTCTGCCATTCTCGCCGCCGCCGAACGGCTCTACGCCGATCGCGGCTTCGGCGACGTGACGCTGCGCGACATCGTCGCGGAGGCCAATGTCAACCTGGCGGCGGTGAACTATCATTTCGGCTCGAAGGACGAGCTGATCGCGGAGCTGTTCGTCACACGCTCGATCGCCACCAACCGCGAGCGCCTGCGCGAACTGAAGGCGGCGGAAGAGCAAGGCGGCGGCCGCGCGCCGATCGAGGTGATCCTGCGCGCGCTGGTCGGGCCGACCCTGCGCGGCTGCCTTGGCCCGCAGAACCAGCGCTCCACCGCCGCGCGCTTCATGATCCGCGCCTCGATCGAATCCGTGCCGCCGATCCGCCGCATCAAGAACCGCGAGATCGACCATTTGCGGAAATTCGCCGGCGCGATGCGCCGCGCCCTGCCCGAGCGCAGCGAGGTCGATATCTACTGGGGCCTCAACTTCGCGCTCGCGATGGCGCACCACACCATCCGCGAGAGCGAACGGCTGACGAAGCTGTCTGAAAGCAAATGCGACCTCGACGACGTCGAGGACGTGGTCGCGCGCGTGGTCAGCGTCGCGACGATGGCGCTGACGGCGGGAAAAGTCGAGGCAAAGCCGCGCGCACTGGCGCGGGATGCGCGCTGATCGAGAATATCGGTCGAAAGCCGTGCGAGGTCAGTCCCGCTTGCGGCAAGACCTCGGACATCCGCAGTCTAAATTAGCGGCGACAGCGGGCTACACCCGCTGCGGCATCTCCTCGGCCTCTTCCTTGGCGAGCAGCAGCAGCATCTCGATGCCCATCTCGCCTTCCTGCGGCGAGCGGATGAACTTTATTTCGTCGGCGCTCTGCCGCAGCGCAGCAATGATAGCGACGGCCTGATTGGCGGTGGCCGCCTCGGTCGCCAGAATGGCCTTCTGGTCCTTGGCCTGGAACCCGATCGTGTAGGACATTCACTTCCCTCCCGAACTCAAGTGGAGGGATCGAATCAGAGTCTCGCGCGAAGGGGAAGCCAGTGCGACTACGGACCGGGATTATTTGGGGATTGCGCGCAAGCTTCAGGCAAGCCCCAGCATCCTCGGCCGTCGCACGGTCGCGCCGAGGCTTGCGCTCCCCTCCGGCTAGATGATCCCCTGCTTCTTCAACGCCTCGATCTTGCCGGCATCATAGCCGAGCTTGCCGCCGAGCACCTCCTGGGTGTGCTCCCCTAGCAGCGGCGGAGCGCGGTAGGTCTGGATCGGCGTCTCCGAGAGGGTCAGCGCGTTGCGGACCAGCGAAAGATCGGGCTTGAAGGGGTGGTCGACCTTCACCCGCATGCCGCGCGACTGGACGTGCGGATCGGAAAACACCTGCTCGAAATTGTTGATCGGACCTGACGGCACGCCGGCCTCCTCCAGCCTCTCCAGCCAGTAGGCCACGGGCTGTTTCAGGAACAGGCCGGCGAAGATCGCCATGATCTCCTTGCCGTGCACGACGCGATCGTTGTTCTTGACGAAGCGCGGATCGTTCGCGAGGTCGGGCTCGCCGAGGACCGCGCAGGTGCGCTGAAACTGGCCGTCATTGCCGACCACCAGCATCAATTCGCCGTCGGCGCAGCGGAACACGCCGGCCGGCATGCCGCCATTGCCCCAGGTGCCGCGGCGCGGCGGCGTCTTGCCGTTGACGAGATAGATCTGCAGCCAGTGCGACAAGGATGCGATGACGGTATCGAACAGGCAGACGTCGATGTGCTGTCCCTGCCCGCCATTGGCGTCGCGATGGTAGAGCGCCGAGAGAATCCCGATCGAGGCGTTCATGCCGGTCATGTAGTCGACGATCGACGGGCCGACCTTCATCGGGCCCTCGCCCGGCTCGCCGTCGATATGGCCGGTGACGCTCATCAATCCGCCCATCGCCTGCAGGATGGCATCATAGCCGGCACGCGGCGCATACGGCCCGGTCTGGCCGAAGCCCGTCACCGAGCAATAGATGATGCCGGGATTGATCGCCTTGATGGTCTCGTAGTCGAGGCCGTAGCGCTTGAGATCGCCGACCTTGTAGTTCTCCATGAAGACATCGGCGTCCTTGGCGAGCTCGCGGACGATCGCCTGCCCTTCCGGCTTGGCGATGTTGACGGTGACGGACTTCTTGTTGCGGTTGGCGCAGAGATAGAACGAATTGTTGTTGTTGGCCTTGCCCTCGGGGTCGGTCAGGTAAGGGGGGCCGAAGGCGCGCGCGTCGTCGCCGGTGCCCGGCCGCTCGATCTTGATCACCTCCGCTCCGAGATCGCCGAGCATCTGGGCCGACAAGGGCCCGGCAAGCACGCGGGTGAGATCAAGGATCTTGATGCCTGAGAGCGGCAAGGCCGACATATCGATTTCCTCCGGGGAACTGGTCTTGGCGCGGCGGCGAGATCGAAAGGCCGCGCTCCCTGCGGATACACTATTTTCGTGCTCTGAGCACTGCACTGACGGCATACGGCCATCCCCTGCGGGGCAGCGGCGCCAATTCCAGCCCGCAACTTTCCGCACCGCGAATTTCGTCTCGAGGTCTCAGGTTGCGCCTGCAGCGACCACCCGCGGCCGGCGGCGGCCGAGCAGGGCCAGGATCAGCACCGCGGCGCAGGAGAAGACAAAGGTGAGACCGAGCGCACCGCGGCTGCCGAACTGGGTCAGCAGGCCGACGAGGAGCGGCGGCGAGACCGCCGATGCCAGATTGAGCGGCAGTGCGATCATCGACATCGCCTTGGCGAACTCGGCCTGGTCGTAGAACACGAGCGGGATGGTCGCCCGCGCCACGGCCATCGCGCCGCTGCCGGCACCATAGAGCAGGATGAACACCGCGACCGCCCAGGTGGCGCCCTCGCTCATCATCAGCAGCAGCATGGCGATCGGCAATGCGGTGCCCGCCACGAGCCCGGTCGTGATCCCGTCCCACCGCCCGCCACCGAGGAAATCCAGCCCGCGGGCGCTGACCTGGATCACGCCCAGCATCGAGCCGAAGGCGAGCGCCTGCGCCGGCGTCAGCCCCTCCGCCCGCAACAGCTCGATCAGGGTGGCGCTGATGCCGAAAGTGACGAAGGCGTTCAGCGTGATCGCCGCAACGACGAGGCCGAACGTGCTCCTTGGGATCGCAGGCGGCGGCGACCGCCTGGCCGGCTCGGCGCCATCATCCATTGCGATCTGCCGGCGCGGCGCGAAAAACGCATAGAGCGGGAGGCTGACGACGAGCATCATCGCCGCGTAGACGAGGCACGTCCCCCGCCAGCCGAGGTGACCGCTCAGGAACGAGGTGGTCGGCCAGAAGATGCTGCTGGACAGGCCCGTCACCAGCATGAGCGCGCCGATCGCGCTCTTGGCCCGCCGCCCCGCGACCTCGTTCAGCATGATATAGGCGCCGGTCGACAGCGTGGCGCTGCCGGCGATGCCGAGCACGATCCACGCTGCAAAATAAAGCATCGGCTCGCGCGCGAGCGAGAGCAGCACGAAGCCCGGCGCAGTGACGATCGTGCCGACCATCATGACCGTCCGCGCGCCATGCCGCGCAAAGGATTTGGCGAGCAACGGGCCGCACAGTCCCATCGAGACGTAGAGAACGGATGTCCCGGCGAACACCGCCGGCAGGCTCATGCCGAGATCGGCCGCGAGATCGCGCCCGACGATGGCGGGAAGGCCTATCGTACCCCATCCGACCAATTGCGTGATCGCGAGCACCAGCAGGACGCCGATCAGCCTGCCGTCAGATTTCAAGAAGTGCATTCCAAACGTCGCCTGCCTGCCGGGCGCAGATCGCGCCGGCTCACATCTCTTAGCGGCAGATCGCAGGATCGAGGAATGTAAGTTCCGAATGGTAAGAAGCCGCATTCGCAGAGCCGAAGAAGCTCCGCCCGATTGACACGGACCATTCTCTGGTCCATTTTGTGGAAACTCCAAAAGGGACAATGAGATGCGAGTCTCCGTCACCGAGGCCAAGGGACAGTTGACCGATCTCGTCCGCCGTGCAGAAGCCGGCGACGAGGTAATCCTGACGCGACACGGACATCCTGCGGTGCGGCTCGTTCCGATCAAGCTTCCGCCGGACCTTACGACCCGCCGCGCGGTGCTCGAGGCTGCGCGCAAGAACGGCGCAGCCAAAGCCCTTCCCGGCCCGGATGCGGCCCGCAGTCAGGACTTTCTTTTTGGTGACGACGGACTGCCGGAATGATCGCGGTCGATACGTCGGCACTCATGGCAATCGTGCTCGACGAGCCCAAAGCCGATGCCTGCATCGCTGCCCTGGAGACCGCTGACGAAATCCTGATCTCGGCCGCCACCGCTGCCGAGAGCCTGATCGTCGCTGCGCGCCGCGGCGTGCACGAAGAGATGCAGAACCTGATCGCAAATCTCGGCTTCAACGTGATTTCGGTGACCCGAGCCTCCGCTGAGCGCGTAGCGCAGATCTACTCACGTTGGGGCCGAGGAATCCATCCTGCCGGCCTCAACTTTGGCGATTGCTTCGCTTACGATGTCGCAAAGGAGAATGGCTGCGCGCTGCTCTATATCGGCGATGGCTTTGCGCAGACTGATATTACCGCGGCGGTGTAAGTCGCGTGCGAAGCGCTGCGGTGTCTTGCGCGCCGAATTCAAAGAGCTGAGAGCTCGCCCGCCGCATCACGCGGTGTGGCCGGGATCGATGTGCTTCGGCGTCTTCTTGTCCCGCTGCGGCGTCATCTTGGCCGGGTCAGGCGCACCGGGCACGCCGCGCGGCCCGAGCTGCTCGCGCTGGATGTCGTCCTCCGACAGCGGCGGCTCCACGCCGTTCTGCTCACGGGGCTTGGTCACCTCGGCCTCCTTCTCTCGGTGCTCTACACACCGAGCGCGTTGTCGCCGGCTTCGCGGCCGGGCACGCTGACATGGACTTCATGCCCCTCGCGAAGGGCCAGGGATGCCGCGGCCACCGCCGACTCGAAGGCGGCTTCCTTGGTGGCGTATCGGCTCTTGACGTCGCCGTCATGCAGCACGCCCCATTCGTCCTGCACCGGTACGATGGCATATTGAGCAAGGCCCATTGTCGAACTCCTCCCGTTCTCGATGTCTAATGTTGCGTCAGCTGCGGATGCGGCGCGCTCACCCGCCAGACCGTGTTGCCGCTGTCGTCTGCGATCAAAAGCGCGCCGGTCTTGTCGATGGCGACGCCGACGGGGCGGCCGCGCGCCTGGTTGTCGCCGTTGAGAAAGCCCGTGACGACGTCCTGCGGCGGACCGCTCGGCTTGCCATCCGCGAACGGCACGAACACGACCTTGTAGCCGTTGAGCACGTGCCTGTTCCAACTGCCGTGCTCGCCGACGAACGCGCCGCCACGATAGGCCGCGGGCAGACCGGTGCCGGTATTGAAGGCGAGCCCGAGCGGAGCGACATGCGAGCTCAGGGCATAGTCCGGCACGATCGCCTTGGCGACGAGATCCGGCCGCTCCGGCTTGACGCGGGGATCGACGTGCTGGCCGAAATAGCTGTAGGGCCAGCCGTAGAAGCCGCCGTCCTTCACCGAGGTCATGTAGTCGGGGACGAGATCGGGGCCGAGCTCGTCGCGCTCGTTCACCACCGTCCACAGCGCGCCGGTCTGCGGCTCGAAGCTGAGGCCGTTCGGGTTGCGCAGACCGCTTGCGAACACGCGCCAGCGGCCGCTGGCGCGATCGATCTCGAGGATGGCGGCGCGGTTGTGCTCGGCCTCCATGCCGTTCTCGGTGATGTTGCTGTTGGAACCGACGCCGGCATAGAGCTTCGAACCGTCGGGGCTCGCCACCAGGCTCTTGGTCCAGTGATGGTTGATCGGTCCGCCCGGCAGCGGCGTCAGCACCGTGCCCGGCGCGGTGATCTTCGTATCCCCTTCCGTGTAGGGATATCTGACGATCGCGTCGGTGTTGGCAACATAGAGATCGTTGCCGACCAGCGCGACGCCGAACGGCGAATTGAGATGGTCGAGGAACACGCTTTGCGTGTCCGGCACACCGTCGCCATTGCTGTCGCGCAGCAGCGTGATGCGATTGCTCGCGCCGGTATCGCCGCCGGAGGTCGCCCAGGATTCGACGAAACCCATCACGATCTCTTTGGGCCGCTTGATCGGTGCGCCCTTCGGCGCCTTGGATTCCACCACCAGC
Organism: Bradyrhizobium sp. 191; assembly: GCF_023100985.1. Classification (NCBI taxonomy): domain Bacteria; kingdom Pseudomonadati; phylum Pseudomonadota; class Alphaproteobacteria; order Hyphomicrobiales; family Nitrobacteraceae; genus Bradyrhizobium; species Bradyrhizobium sp. 191. The sequence goes on along the minus strand of NZ_CP064692.1, from coordinate 7,783,037 downwards.
ACGTCACCATTGGGCAGCACGTAGAGCGAGCGCGGGTGCTGCAAGCCCGTGGCAAAGGCCTTGGCCTGCAAGCCCTGCGCAACCGTCGGTGTCTCATCCTTCTTCCAACCGACGATGCGGGCGATATGGATCGGCGGCAGCAAATATTGCTGGATGTCGGGGAGTGTCGGGTTGGCGCCTACTTGCGCCCTGGGATCGCCGCTGCCGTCATTGCAGCCGGCCAGAAACAGCAGCGACGAGCACAACAGCGCGTGAGTGAACAAGTGCTTCATCGCGCAACTCCCACGCCGTGGCGATAGACCATGGCCCAGCCGAGCCAGCCCGTGATCGGCAGGATCAGCACGGTGATCGCGGACAGAACGAGCCCGCTCGGCCACACCGAGGTCCAGGCATCGCGCGTGTGGATCATCGTGTTGAAGATCGCCAGGATCAGCACCACCGCATTGCCGATCAAATGCGGCCAGGCCGGCGCCTGCGCCCGCACCAGCCGGTTACCGAGGAAATCGGTCAGGCCCGCGATGGCCGCCAGCACGCCGAAGATGACGCCGACGAGCAAAAGCCAAGCCGAAAAATCCGCCCACATGATCTCGGCGCTGACGACATAGGCGATGTCAGTCAGCAGCGCCCCGACAAAACACGCGATCGGGATCGGCACCAGCATCGGATGAATGGGATGACCCGCGATCTGCGCGGTGCTGCGCACGCGCACGTCTTCTTGCACGATTGGCCTCGTGTGACTTTTGGCCCCTGCCCGTGCGGCCAACTCAGGCCCGCGATGAAGGTTCCTACCGTTGTGCAGCAAGCCGTGCGCCGACCTCACACGCCGCCCTTGCGCGCTTTCGCCATCGTGAAGCGAGGCCATGGCTCTCCCGCCCATATCCGACGGGAACAACGGCCGGGCCAAATCCTTCACGTAGTCGCGAGCTTCGAGCCCCAGGGCGCAGCCGATCGCTCCGCGCCAATGCGGCCCGAGGCATCCAGCTACTAAACCATCATGCACGATTCAGTGATGGAGCACCTACGTCCGCAAGCTGTGCTTGTTCAGAACCCTGACCGTGCTGGCCCGTGGTCCCTTCTCTCCGAGATCCTCAACAAAGCTGACACGCGAGCCGACAGCGATGCTCGCGCGCCCCTCCACAACGCTGTTACGATTGAAATAGACCTCCTGGCCGTCGGTCCCCTCCAAAAAGCCGAACTCGCCGCTGGGATCGATGCGCACGACGGTCCCAACCGGCAATCCTTCGTGGAGCTTGGTCTGGCCGTGCATCACATGCACCTGGTCCTGCAGCTGCCGCCGTGCGCGCTTGAATGCATCGTCCACCGCAAAGGTCAGATCGGCGTACCGCTCGTCCTGCTTGGGCGTCCGCCCGACATTGACTTCGCGCCCTTCGGGAAGGCACAGGCGGATGCTCACCTGGTATTGACCGCCCGTCTTGTGACGATCACCAGGGCCTCTCACGATGATGCGGCCCGCGGTCGCTCGACCGTAGCGCTTTTCCAGCTCAGCGATGTGCCCGTCGATCGCAGCTTGCAGCTTCGGGGACGCCGTCACGTGCTCGAACTCGATTTGAGCCGGGGTTTGCATGGTCGCGCTCCTCTTATCGGACGGACATTCTGAGCACACGATGCGCCCAAAACTTTGCGTGAGATCAACCCGATCCGATTGGCAATCCGCCGTGGGAACCTTGCGGCACGTCAAAGCATGCCAGCCCGAACCCGCGAATAATCAACGATCGGTCTCTGGTCCGGGAGCAACATCATGAGCATGTCCACTGGTGTGACTGCGTTGGATCATTCGGTCCAGGAAATAAATGTCTGGCTCAAGGCCATCGACGAGCAGCTGGCCCTGGAGAACCGCCACCAGGCCTACAGTGCATTGCGAGCCGTTCTGCATGCGTTGCGTGATCGGTTGCCGCCGGAGGTGGTGGTCAAGCTCGGGGCTCAGCTGCCGATCATGGTGCGAGGTATCTACTACGAGGGCTGGCGCTTGGCGGCAACGCCGACCAAGGAACGGCATATCGAGGAATTTGCGGCACATGTCGCCAGGGAGCTTCCGCCGCAGTTCCCGCTCACTGCGCTCGGCGCCGCCCGCGGCGTCTACGAAGTGCTGTGGGAGAAGCTGGATCCCGGCGAATTCGAGAAGTTGATGGCCCATCTTCCGGCGCCGCTCAGAAATCTACAGGGCTGACCAGACCGGGGGGCGGTGCATGAAACGCGATCAATCGCTCGACGTTTCTGATCGTCACGGTTGCCGATCGACTTCTGGGGGAAGAGGTTCGGCAACTTCCGCACGGCGGAGCCACCGCCGGTGAAACCGCGGATGAAGCGACAGGCCGCCCGAAGGAGTCAGCATGGGATCGCGATGCGCGCGGCGAGCGTCCTTGGGAGGATGGCCCGGACGGCCAGACGTGAGGCAGCATCGTTGTCCTCGTGCGCTTTGCTTCGCTATGAGCGCCTCTCCATCCCTGACGTCGAAACAGCAGCGCTGCCGAACACGTCCCTATTTGCGTCGACCAGTCGACTTGGCCTCCCGAGCCAAGCGCTCCGCCTTCAAGCGCTCGCGGTTGTCTTGAAACGACTGTTGCGCGATTTCATAGTCACTCGGCTGCTTCGTCTTCGTCGTGTCGACCTGCTTGAACAGCTTGTCGGCCTCGCGCTTGGCACGATCCGTGCGATGGTCATTCGTCCTCATTTCGTTGTCCTTCGATTGAGTGAACGCGGCGTCTGCCGGTCACGTTGCCTGATTGTCTGAGGCGAATAGCGCTTGCAGGCGGCTGGACGATCGTCGTGGCTGGCCACCACAGTGCTCGCGCTCATGGCATCTTCGGGCGCGGCTACTCGCAAGCGGGTCCAAGTTAACTCATCGTTCGACCATGAGTTCCCTACCGAGCCCGGATCGAAGAAGAATTAGCTTGGAACATCGGAGCTCTTGCCCCATATTTTCAGGTATCATCGACATCAGCCAACCAGGGCGTCGGTGGCTGAGAGACCGCGCGCGCTCCCGCCTGCAGAGGGTGCGCCGTGATGACCCGGTACTACTTCGACATTAGAGACGGCCAGGATCTCTACCCCGACGAAGAGGGCCTTGATCTCGCCGATCAGAAGGCGGCCGAGATCGAAGCTGCAAGAGCGTTAGGCGATCTGGCCAAGGACCTTCCCCCACTCGATGAGCGCCAGCACATGGCGATCGAGGTTCGAACGATGAGCGGACCAATCTTCCAGGCCGCCTTTGTATTTGAGATTGCCCGGCTGAAGCAATAGGCCGGGTGCTTTCGAGATGGCGCTCGTCTTGCGATCCGCCTGCCGTCTCTGCCCAGCAAGGGACGGAGATACTCTCTTGATGCGATCCAAAACAATAGCAGCGCCGACGCTGGATGCTTGCCACTGGCTCAACAGCGGCCAGCATCCCGACTGGATTTTGATCACCTATTGGTGCAAGCGGAAGATGACTATGCTGGCGTCGCCTCCCTCCAGCTCGCCGCAGGGCACAGCATTCTGGCATTCCGACAGCGAAGTGCGCGGCAGTTTCGATCTCTGCGCTATCGCATCGCGAAGATTTCCTGATGGAACCTGTCGCCGACAGGAAAGCCGTGCGTGGCAAAGTCTCGCCTGAGCGCTTCACCGAAGGCGGTCGGGCCACAGAACCAGATGCTTGCCGTGCGCCATTCCGGCGCCGCTTCGCGAATGCGCTCGCCACTCAGTCGTCCATCACGGGCGTCGACAAGAACGTGCAGGCGTACATCAGCCGAGTGCGCATCTGCTGCAAGCTTTCCCAGCGCCTCCTCGTCGACATCAGCCGTGGTGTGAAAGAGGTGAACCGTCGGCGCAATGGTGCAAGCGGGAGTCCCCGTCTGCATGGCCAGCTCCTTCATGCGGGCGACGAAAGGCGTGATGCCAATGCCGCCACCGATCCAGATCTGGTGCGCGCAATCGTCGTCGAAAGTGAAGCAACCATAGGGCCCTTCCACCTTTACTTCCTGCCCGACGCGGAGCTTCTCCCGCAGCCGGCTGGTGTGGTCGCCCAGTTCCTTGGTGATGAAGGTGATCCTGGGGCTTTCAGCGCTCCAGGCGGACGCGATCGTGTAGGGATGGGCACCCTCCGAGGTGTCCGACGTGGCGAAGGCAAACTGGCCCGGTCTGTGTCCCGGCCAGCCGTGCGGCACCTCGATTTCCGTCTCGATTGCTCTGACGCCGGGATAGTATTTCAGAGAGGTGATCCTGCCATTGACCTGCCGCCCAGCGCCCACACGTCGCAGGAGCGCAAGAACGGCCGCCCACGTGCCGCAGGCAAGCAGCCCGCCCATGATCCAGCCGAGCGGGGACATCCAGTAGCTGAACTTCATCAGAGTGACGGCATGAAAGACCAGCACGAGGTACGCAAGGGCGATGAGCCGATGCGTCTTGTAGAACAGCCGGTAGGGAAACGACTGAACGAGTGCCAGAACGATCAGCACCACAGTCCCATAGAATGCCCACTCGCCGAGCCCCTCCGCCAATCCGCGCAGGCTGGCAAAGAAGGCTTCAATGGGATTCTCGATGATGGGCCTCGCCCCCCGCTCCGGTCGCGCCAGCAGACCCCAGCCAACTGCCCATTTCGGGCCATTGGCCCATAGCCAATGAACAATGGCCGTCACAAGGGCCGTGATGCCGAGCCATTTGTGCAAGCGGTACATCTTGTCGAGGCCGCCGAGCCACGCCTCCGGCCAGCGCGGTCGCAATGCGAGGATCATCGCCATGCTCATGCAACCGATTGCCAGGACGCCGCTTAACTGCACCATCCTCTCGCGAAGCGGGAAAAAGGGACCGGTCCCGAATGGACGGGGTTCCGCAACCAGCCAGAGCAGGACGAGAACCGCCAGACTACCCCAAAATGCCCGCTTTGGATTTTGCATGTGGGCCCTGTCTCATGCCGACATCGGCGTGACCGATCGCAAGGCACAATGCAGCCGATCGAGCCGTGTCGCATTGAGCTCACTCAATGCGGCGCACATCAGAAGCCACAAAGGCAGTTGTGGGAGGCCAGCTCCTCCTGTCTGGCAACCCTTCCAGCGTTGATCCACGTCAAGACAAATGGATCGAACTGCGGGCAGGCTTTCGCTGAACTGGGGTACCGCGATGAGAATGCTGTTCGTCGCAGTTACAGGTGCGGCTTGCACCACAACTTCAGCATTTGGTCCGACCGGTCCTGTCGCCGCGCTATGCACGCAAGATATCCAAGGGCCGGAGCAAATAGGGAGCCAAGTTTCCGGGCCAGCCACTGCGGCTCCGGATGCGCCGCCGATGTCTCGACGAACAGTCGATCGGATATGGAAGTCGATTGCCGCAGGTATTGCGGGCAGTATCGCCCATTCGCTGCTGATGTATCTCAAATCTCGCGCAGGGCTGCTTACATCGTTTCAGCCCTACGACAATCTCCAAGCAACGCTCAGTCATTTGGTTGGGAGCGCCGTCGATCCGATGGTGCCGTGGGCGCTATCATTCCTGAACGGTTCCACACTGGTCGGGCTTGTTTTCGGATACTCTTATCAGCGGTTACCCGGCAAGACTGGGGTGACGAAGGGGGCTGTGTTCGGAGTCTTCGGATGGATCATCATGGGGCTGGCATTCTTCCCGATCATCGGCCTCGGCTTCTTTGCCCTCGATGCAGGGCTCGGCATTTCGCCGGCATTGTTCTCTCTGATGATGCTGCTCAGCTACAGCATCGTCATGGGCATTGTCTACAATGCGCTCTACGCCAGGGACGGAAAGACCGGCTACAGCATTGGTGAGATCGCCGGTACACTTCCCATATTCGAGCGACAGGAGGAGCAAGGGATTCCTCCAGATCAACCTTGGCCCGCCCGCATATCGAGCTTTCGCCTATGCCGCCACGGCTTCGTAGATATCCTCCTCCTGAGCCGTGTGCATGCGCACCAACGTTTCAATCGCCTCGATGACCCGCTGAGCGTCCCGGACCAGATAGCGGTCGATCTTCTCAGACGGAATGTCCTCGACGATCCGAGCGAGCAGCCGGGCGAGGTGCAGGATCTCGCGATGCGCGCGGCTCATGGCAGACAGGCCATGGCGGTCGCGCAGAACCTCGGCAAGCTTTGGATAGACGCTGTCCTCATCCTCGCGCTCGTGCATCACGACGCTAGTCTGAACCAGGCGGTGGGCTTCCCCGATCAGTGCCGCGGCGGATTCGGGCGTCACGTCGTCCAGCGCGTCGACGATATCGCGCAGGCGATCGAGATCCCTGAAGAGGGCCTGATGATCGTGATGCAAGGACAAGCCTTGCTCCGTCGTGATGCGCGGGCCGCCCCTGACCAGGGCCGGCGTGAGCGCCCGCAGCGCATTCAGAATGACCGCAACATCGATCACCTCCTGGACGATCGCCGCGGGCACGGGATCGAGCCAGCCAAGCGTGGCGGCGACCATTGCCGCCAGTGACAGCCCCATGCCGACGACAATGCTCTGCACGGCGATACGCCGTGCCCGCTGTGCAATCACGATCGCCTCGCCAACCCGATCGAGCCGGTCCGCCAGAATCACCACGTCTGCGGCCTCGGACGAGGCGCTCGCGCCGCGAGCGCCGAGCGCGACCCCGATGTCGGCCACGGCCAGCGCCGGGGCATCATTGATGCCGTCGCCGACCATGATGGTCGGATGCTGGCGCTGCTCGGTACGAACCGCCTCGACCTTGTCCGAAGGGACGCGGTCGGCCAGCACGGCATCGAGATCGAGCGCCGCACCGATTGCCTGCGCCGCTGCGGCGCGATCGCCGGTGACCATCACCATCCGCACAATGCCGGCATCGCGCAGCAGCCGGATCGCGCGTGGCGTATCGGGACGCAGCTCGTCGGCCAGCAGCAGTGCGCCGATTGGTCGCCCATCGACAGCAACGAATACGATCAACGCCGAACGCCACGAGGCGCGCCGGATGGCGCGCAGTTCCCACGGCGATAGCTCGGCATGTGAGAGAAGCATCTCTCGCGAGCCGGCGGTGACCCGGCGTCCATCGATCAGGCCGCTCAGGCCAGACCCCATGGTCTCCTTGACATGTTCCGGCGGCCTCAGCTTGAGACCGCGATCGACGGCGGCGGCAACGACCGCCTTCGCGAGCACATGATGCGAGGCTTGCTCGAGCGATGCCCCAAGCGTCAGGACCTCGTCCGCGTCCTGCCCTGGCGCGACCTCGACGGAGAGCAATCGCGCCCCTCCCACGGTCAGGGTGCCGGTCTTGTCGAGCAGGACGGTGTGCGCGCGCGCCAGCGCCTCCAGCGCCGCTCCGCCCTTGACCAGGATGCCGCGGCGGGCCGCCTGCGCCACGCCGGCGATGAAGGCGACCGGTGCGGCCAGGATCAGTGGACAAGGTGTCGCCGCCACCAACACGGCAAGGCTACGGGTCAGATCGCCGGAGATGCGCCACGCCACGAAGGCCATGACGAGCGTCACCGGCAGAAAGATCAGCGCATAGCGGTCGGCCATTCGCACGAAGGGAGCCTTCGCCGTCTGGGCCGCCGTCACCATCCGCACGATGCCGGCATAGGTGCTCTCGCCAGCCGGCGCGGTCACGGTCAACTCGAAGGTCTCACCCGCATTCAGTGAGCCCGAAAGCACTGCGCTGCCGCGTGTCTTCTCGACCGGAATGGGTTCGCCTGTTACCGCGGACTCGTCGATCGTGGCCGAGACCGAGCCCACGATACCGTCGACAGGCACAATCTCGCCTGCCCGCACCAGGAGCTGTTCGCCGACTGCGACTTCCTCGATCGGCACGTCCCCGATCCGCTCGTCGTTCTTGCGATGAGCGTGCCGCGGTGCCCGATCGACCAGGGATCGCAGGTCGCGCTCCGCCCGCGCGATCGCGATGTCCTCCAGCACATTTCCGCCGGAATACATCAGCGCAACGACGGCGCCGGCAAGCGGCTGGCCCAGTGCCAGCGCCGCACTCATCGACAGCAGCGCAATCGCGTCCACGCCCAGACGGCCGCCCAGCAGGTCCCTGACGATCGAGACCGCCAGTCCGCCGATCACGGGCGCAGTGCCGAGCGCCCATGCGAGATCGGCCAGATCGAGGCGGCCGGCGGTTCGCGCAAGAATACCTGCGGCCAATCCTGCGATTGCAATCGCAACCAGGGTCCATCGCAAGACCCGCTCAAACGACATGGTTTGGTCCCACAGCTAACGGAACGTTACTCTCGCCCGAAACCAGCACCGTTGTTTGAGCAGGATCAACCGCAGAGATGAAGAAACACCAATTCGCAAGCGCTCTTTTTAGAGCGATCATTGCAAGGCTGGCCGCAACTGGCGTATGCGGGGCGACAACGAGAATCTCTCCCCTCACGGACCGCGACGTCTCGGGTCCCATCCACTTCGCCCGAACGAAATCCCGTGCGGCGGCAACTTTCTCAGCCACGTTCAACGAGATCCTGCGACATCTCTGCGGCCGTCAGATTGAGCGAAATCAAGAGGCCTGGCGGCGGCCTCGTCGATAGTTCCAAGCCGCTGGTCCTTGCATGAGATAACTCAAAGTGGATACCGTGCCGGGATCTCCTGTCGCATCTCCGGCACGCTCGCGGCGGATGCATGCGATGCTGCCGTTCATTGCTGTCGTCGTCGGCCTCACTTTTCTCGAGCCAGCGGGCGTCGCACTTGATCTATTGCTGCCGGCGGTGACCATGACGTTGATACGAATCCGGCGGGATTGGGCAGCAGTCGCGATCGAAGCACCGCCACAAGCACAAGAACGTGACGCCGTGCAGTACACATGATGGATTTTCTGAAGCCGAGCCTCAGCCCCGACGTCATCGCCATCATTGTTGCACTCGGCATCGGGCTCCTGATCGGTCTCGAGCGAGAACGCCGCAAGGGCGAGGGACCGGGGCGCTCGCCTGCCGGGCTGCGTACCTTTGCCGCGGCATCACTCGCCGGCGCCGTCAGCGTCATGATCGGCGGCAAGGGCCTGCTGGCGCTCGTGACCGCCGGGATCATGGCCATGATCGCGATCGCCTATCTCCGGTCCAGGAGCGACGATCCCGGCTTGACTTCGGAGATCGCACTCATCCTGACGGTTCTGCTTGGCGGACTGGCCACCCAGCGTCCGCTTTTGGCCGCGGGCGTTGCCGTCATTCTGGCCATCCTGCTTGCAGCCCGTACGGCATTGCACGACTTCGTCCGGAAGGTGCTCAGCGAAGGCGAGGTCAAGGACGGCCTGATCTTTGCCGCCGCCACGCTCGTGGTCCTCCCCTTGCTTCCGGATCGGCCGTTGGACCCCTATGGCGCGCTCAATCCACGCGCGATCTGGATCATCGTCATTCTGGTGATGGCCATCGGCGCCGCTGGGCATGTTGCAATACGCCTGCTCGGCGCAAGAGGCGGTCTTGCTGTCTCAGGCTTCGCCTCGGGCTTTGTCTCCAGCACGGCCACGATCGGAGCGATGGGGGCGCGGGCTCGAAGGGCACCGGAGCTGCTTGGCGCCGCCACCGCCGGCGCAACGCTTTCGACCGTCGCAACGATCGTTCAGCTCGTCGCGGTGCTCGCAGCGACAAATCTCGCGACGTTGCAGAGTCTGATGATTCCCCTCCTCTGTGCCGGTGCCGCGGCAGGTCTCTATGGCGCGATCTTCACGGTGAAGGGCATGCGAGAGACGAGCGCCGCCGAGCTCCAGCTCGGACGTGCTTTCAGCCTGCCGTCGGCCTTGTTGCTGGCGCTGACGCTCTCCGGAGTCCTCGTGCTCGCTGCCGGCCTGCGGGACGCGTTTGGGGAAATCGGTCTGCTGGTCAGCGCGGCCGTAGCCGGGCTCGCAGATACGCATTCGCCGGCCGTCGCCACAGCCACCCTCGCCGCCTCGGGAAAGATCAGCTCCGCCGACGCTGTGACTCCGATTCTGGCGGCGCTGTCGACAAATACGCTCAGCAAGATCGTCGTTGGCTGGGTCAGCGGCGGGCGCTCGTTCGCGCTGCGGCTGATCCCCGGACTGGTGCTGGTCATCGCGGCCGCATGGGCCGGTGCAGTCGGTCCTGATGTCGCTCACCAGATGTTTCAGAGATAGCCGGGAAGAGGCGCAGGTCTGATGCCGAAAGGCGATTTGATGCATGAAGTTGGACTGACAACGGCGACCGCGCATTCGTTGCCGGCGAGCGACATCCTTCGCGCGCTTCAAGTCGAGCCGGAGCAAGGCCTCGCGGAACATGAGGCGACGGAGCGCCGCATCCGCTTCGGGTCGAACGCGATCGCTGCAAGGAAGCGGATCAGCGCCCTGACCATACTTCTTCACCAGCTGCAGACCCCGGTGGTCTACCTGCTGGCGGCAGCCGCTGCGCTCGCCTTCTGGTTCGTCGAACTCGCGGAAGGCGTGGCGATCGTCGCGGTTCTTGTCCTCAACACCCTCATCGGCTTCCTGACCGAAATCAGGGCGGCGCGATCGATCGAGGCCCTGCGCGCGCTTGGCCGGACATCGGCTCGCGTGCGACGCGACGGTCACACGCGCGTGCTCCCGGCGGCGGACCTCGTACCCGGCGACATGCTCCTCGTCGAGGCCGGCGATGCGATCTCGGCCGACCTGCGCATCGTGGAAGCCTCGCGGCTTGCGGCCGACGAGTCGACCCTGACGGGCGAGTCGGTGCCGGTCGACAAGTCGCCCGAGCCGGCCGCCGAAGATGCGCGGATCGCCGAACGCACATCGATGCTGTTCAAGGGCACGGCCGTGACGCGCGGCAGCGGTCTTGGCGTCGTCGTCGCGACGGGCTCCCGGACGGAACTCGGCCGGATATCCCACCTCGTCGAACAAGCGGAGCCTGAGAGCTCACCGGTTGAACGCAGGCTCGCACGGTTGTCCGGGCAGCTCGTCTGGGCGGTCGGGCTTCTGACCGTCGTGATCGCGGCGGTTGGAATGGCGAAGGGAGAAGATGCTTTCCTGGTTGTGGAATCGTCGATCGCGCTCGCGGTGGCCGCCATTCCCGAGGGCCTGCCGATTGTGGCCACACTCGCGCTCGCCCGCGGGATGTGGCGCATGGCCCGCCAGAATGCGCTGCTGGAGCGGCTCTCCGCGGTCGAGACATTGGGCGCGACCACGGTGATCCTGACCGACAAGACCGGCACGCTTACCGAGAACCGGATGGCCGTGCGGCGGTTGTGGGTCGAATCCGGCGAAGTCGAAGAGGCCGGCGCGAAGGAGCTTGCCGGCGATGCGCTGCTCCAGCGGCTACTGCATACAATGGTACTTTGCAACGAGGCCTCGCTTGGCCATGGGGGAGTAGCCCATAGCGGTGATCCCATGGAAGTGGCGCTGCTGCTGGCTGGCCGGGCGGCAGGTTTGAATCGCCGCGAGCTGCTGCGCGGCTTTCCGATCGCGGCCAAGCACGCTTTCGACAACGAAAGCAAGATGATGGCGACCGTGCACCGGCACGGCGACGCGTATTTCTATGCCGTGAAGGGTGCACCGGAGCATGTGCTCGCCGCGTGCACCGGCATGCTCACCGAGAACGGCGAGACGACACTGGACGAAGCCGCGCGCCGTCTATGGAGCGGGCGGATTGCCGAGCTCGGGCAGCACGGCCTGCGCGTGCTCGCCTGCGCGACCAAACTGGCGACATCCGCAGATGCTCAGCCCTATGGCGAGCTGGTATTCGTGGGCCTCGTCGGCCTGGAAGACCCTGCGCGCGCCGACGTTCCGCAGGCGATCCGCGATTGCCGTCATGCCGGCATCCGCGTCGTCATGGTGACCGGCGATCATGCCGTCACGGCCCGCAGCATAGGCCGTGCGATCGGGCTCGAGGCTGACCATGTGGCGGAAGGCCGCCATGTCGAGCATCTCATCGCAAAGCATCCGCAGGAGCTGAAGCGCGTCGGCATCTTCGCCCGCGTCAGCCCGGCGGAGAAACTTGCGATCGTACGCGCGTATCAGGCGTCCGGTGAAATCGTCGCGATGACCGGGGATGGCGTGAACGATGCACCGGCGTTGAAGCAGGCCGACATCGGCGTGGCCATGGGCCTGCGCGGAACGGACGTCGCGCGCCAGGCGGCGGCGATGATCCTGCTCGACGACGCCTTTCCGACGATCGTCAAGGCGGTTCGGGAAGGCAGAGTCATTTTCGGCAATATCCGTCGGGCCGCCGCTTACCTTCTGTCCTGCAACATCAGCGAGGTCCTGGTTGTCGGGATCGCGATCGCGGCGACACTGCCCCTGCCGATCCTGCCGCTGCAGATCCTGTACCTGAATCTCGTGACCGACGTATTCCCCGCTTTCGCACTGGCAATGGGCGAGGGAGAACGCGACATTCTCGAGCGGCCGCCGCGCCATCCGAAGGAGCCGATCCTCGGTCGCCGGCAATGGACAACGATCGTGCTGCAGAGCATTCCGCTGGCGGGCGGAACTTTCGCGGCGCTTGGGCTGGCGCTTTCGGCCGGCTGGACCGGCGAGGCAGTGGTCACCACCACATTCCTGACGATCGCATTCGCGCAACTCTGGCACGTTTTCGACATGCACAGCAGCCGCTCCGGCGTCGTCGCCAACGAGGTCACGCGCAATCCATGGATCTGGGCTGCCGTCGGCCTCTGCGGCGCTCTGCTCGCGGTTCCTCCCTACTGGCCGCTGATGGCGGAGGTCCTGCACGTCACCCCGCCGACGGCGGCGATGTGGGCCGTCATCATGGGCTGCAGCCTGGCGCCATCGCTGCTCATTCAGGTCGGCCGCGCCATCATCGCGCTTGCCAATCGAGATCACTAAATCGCCGCCGCCTGCAATGTTCTCCGCGAGCACCGCCGCGCGGCACTTTGGATCCGGAGCCACGGGATCGGGATGGAGCGGGTGAAGGGAATCGAACCCTCGTATTCAGCTTGGAAGGCTGCTGCTCTACCATTGAGCTACACCCGCGTCGGTCGATCCCCTAACACGGCCGGGCGGCGGTCTCAACTGCCGAGGGGGTTGCTTTCTCGGCCCTCACGCGCTTCGCGGACCGCCCCGGTTCCTCCGGACCCGCCGCCCTTAACAGCGGCGGCAAGGCTGCCTATATTGATGTTTCCCGAAACCAACGAAAGGAGGTGATCCAGTGTCTTATCTCAAGCGCTGTCACCTCGCTGGGATCGCCCGCTGAGCTTTGACTAAAGGCTTGGCATCGGGGCGCTCTCAGCCCTGGACCAGCGAGCAAGAAATCGGGCGCGACGGGGCCTCCCCGCCGCGCCTTTTCCTTGCGGTTTCTTTGAAACTGGAAGCCGGTCAGCCGGCCCGAAGCCGCTCGCGCGACGCGGCGATCAGCATGCCGAGGCACCGGGCCCACGACTTGCACGGTGCGGCTCCCCGCCAAGCAGCACCGTGAAGAAGCCTCGTCAGAAAGCACGGGACGGACCGCCTTGCCCGTCCGGCTCATGATTGCGAGCAGGAACGGCATCGCCGCGATCGACAATTGCAGGACGTTCATATGAACCACCGGTTCGCCGAAAGGCTTCAGAAGCCGCCGATGTTGAGCGCGCGCGGCCGTTTGCCACGCCGGCTTTCCACGATCCGCTCGCCGCCGTTCTCGGCCGAGCTGCCATAGTAGCGGTGATGGCCGGCCTGGTCGTGCAGGTCGGCCGGCTCGGATTGCCCCGCCCGCCGCGCGTCGCAGATGATCTTGATGGTGTGACCCCACATTGCCGCCTCCAGCAAAAAGCTTGTCGTTTGTGGTCCATCAGTCGCGACTAGTTCCGGCGGCGTTCACATGGCAAGGCCGCAATCGGGTTTCGGGACGGTTTCGCCGCTTGCCGGCCACGCAATATTTTGCTTCGGAATTGTCGGCACGGGCTGCCGTGCCACGTCCTTGGGACTTGCGCAGAAAAGAAACGAGGTGACGATGCTCTACGCCATCCTGGCCTATCACGTGGAAGACGAGATCTTGTCCTGGACGCCGGAGCAGGACGCCGCAGTCGTGGCCAAAGTCATCGAGGTTCAGGCGCCCCTCCGGGCAAGCGGACAGTTTGGGCCGGCGGCCCGCCTGGATGAGACCCGAAAGGCACGCACCTTGCGCGGCCCCGGCGCGGGAATGGTGCTGGACGGGCCGTTTGCCGAGACCAAGGAACAGCTTCTGGGCTTCCACCTGATGCAATGCGCCACCGAGGATGAGGCAATCGCGGCGGCGCGGAAGCTGCGTGCGGTCAATCCGACGGCGGTCTACGAAATCCGGCCGGTCAAGCTTTACGTGCCGGCCGATGGGTTCGGGGCGACAGAGGGGTGAGTCCTACGCGCCCGGCTCGGTTCGCTTGGGAAGGAAGCGCTGGATCACGATGCCGCCGAAAGCGATGAACCACAGGAAGGGCGCGACCCGCGGCGCGAACGCCGCAACGATCGTGCCCGGAATGAACATCAGCAGCGGAAACAGCGAGGCCACCATTTCGCTGCGCCAGCCGCCCAGGATCGTCCACCACAGCCAGGCGTTGAGGCCCGCGATCGCGGTCAGATGCAAGCCGTAGAGCACGGCGACGGCGCTGCTCATGCCGTAATTGGTGTAGAGGCCGTTGGTGACCGGCAGCAGCACGATCGAGAGCAGAAAGAACAGGTTGAGGATCACGTCGCCGCGGCTGCCGACCGGCTGGCGCGCCAGCCGCCGGTGATGGCTGATCCAGAACACGCCGGCGATGATGAAGCTGAGCGCAAAGCCTATCAGCTTGCCCGAATAGACCCGGGCAAGATCGTTCCAGTCCGGCGCGCTGGTGAACACAGCGGCCTTGGGCAGATCATAGGCGAGAAGCGTCATGCCGACACCGAAAATGGTGTTGCTGAGCGATTCCAGCCGTCGCATCTCGAACTGGTCGGGCTTGAGCTCGGTCATGTCGGGCATGGGGTGCACTGGAACTGGGGGCCGTCTTCCCCTAAATCCTAAACTCGTCCCCGTCCAGCTGCATTGCGATTCGCGCCGGGATCGCCGACTCTCATCCTTTCACCGGGGCGATTCGTGGCGACATATCTGGACACGCTCAATGCGGAGCAGCGCCGCGCCGTCGAGCATGGCGTGGCCGAGGGCTCGACCGTGGGCGGCCCCCTGCTCGTCATCGCCGGCGCGGGCTCCGGCAAGACCAACACGCTGGCCCACCGCGTCGCGCATCTGATCGCCGCAGGCAGCGATCCCCGCCGCATCCTGCTGATGACGTTTTCGCGCCGCGCGGCAGCCGAGATGGCCGGCCGCGTCGAGCGCATCGCCCGAAAGGTGCTGGGCGAGACCAACGCCGCGATCATGCGCGATGCCCTGACCTGGGCCGGCACCTTCCACGGCATCGGTGCGCGGCTCTTGCGCGAATATGCCGAGCGGATCGGCGTCGATCCCGCCTTCACCATCCATGACCGCGAGGACTCTGCCGACCTGATGAACCTGGTGCGGCACGAGCGCGGACTGTCGAAGACCGCGAGCCGCTTCCCCGCCAAGGGCACCTGCCTGTCGATCTACTCCCGCTGCGTCAACGCCGAGATGGAGATCGAGAAGGTGCTGGGGGTGCACTATCCCTGGTGCAGCGGCTGGGCGGCCGAGCTGAAGGGCCTGTTCGCCGCTTACGTCGAGGCCAAGCAGGCCCAGCACGTGCTCGATTACGACGACCTGTTGCTCTACTGGTCGCAGATGATGAGCGATCCGCTGATCGCGGAAGAGATCGGCGGTCGCTTCGACCACGTGCTGGTCGACGAATATCAGGACACCAACCGCCTGCAATCCTCGATCCTGCTGGCGCTCAAGCCCGACGGGCGCGGCCTCACCGTGGTCGGCGACGACGCGCAGTCGATCTATTCGTTCCGGGCCGCCACCGTGCGCAACATCCTGGAGTTTCCGCAAAGCTTCTCGCCGCGCGCGGAGATGATCACGCTCGACCGCAATTACCGCTCGACGCAGGCGGTGCTGTCGGCCGCGAACGGCGTCATCGGTCTCGCCCGCGAGCGTTTCACAAAAAACCTCTGGACCGAGCGCACCTCCGGCCAGAAGCCGCAGCTCGTCACTGTGCACGACGAAGCCGACCAGGCGCGCTACATCGTCGAGGCGGTGCTGGCGAACCGCGAGCAAGGCATGCTGCTCAAGCACCAGGCGGTGCTGTTCCGGACGTCCTCGCATTCGGGCCCGCTGGAGATCGAGCTGACCCGCCGCAACATCCCCTTCGTCAAGTTCGGCGGCCTGAAATTCCTCGACGCCGCACATGTCAAGGACGTGCTGGCGCTGCTGCGCTTCGCCGAAAATCCGCGCGACCGCGTCGCCGGCTTCCGCATCCTGCATCTCTTGCCCGGCATTGGACCTGCGACCGCGCAGCGCGTGCTCGACCAGATGGCGGAGAGCACCGACCCGCTTGCCGCGCTCGGCCGGCTACCGGGGCCGGCGCGCACGGGCGAGGACTGGACCGACTTCGTCCGTACGGTCGAAAACTTGCGCTATTCGGAATGGCCGGTCGATCTCGAACGGGTGCGGCTCTGGTACGAGCCGCATCTCGACCGCATCCACGAGGATTCCGAGACGCGCCGCGCCGATCTGATGCAGCTCGAGCAGATCGCGAGCAGCTATGCCTCGCGCGAAAAATTCCTGACCGAGCTGACGCTCGATCCGCCGGATGCGACCAGCGACAAATCCGGACCGCCCCTGCGCGACGAAGACTATCTGATCCTCTCCACCATCCACTCCGCCAAGGGCCAGGAGTGGAAATCGGTGTTCGTGCTCAACGTCGTCGACGGCTGCATGCCGTCCGATCTCGGCGCCGGCACCAGCGCCGAGATCGAGGAGGAGCGCCGCCTGCTCTATGTCGCGATGACCCGCGCCAAGGACGATCTCCACCTCGTCGTTCCCCAGCGCTTCTTCGTCCACGGCCAGGCCGCCAAGGGCGACCGCCACGTCTACGCCTCGCGCACCCGCTTCATCCCGGAGCAGCTGGTCCATCTGTTCGAGCGCACCGCCTGGCCGAAGGCCGCCGCACGTGCGGCCCGTACCGCGGCGCAGGGGCCGAAGATCGATATCGGCGCGAAGATGCGCGGGATGTGGCGGTAGACACAAGAGGCTGGTCTCGGGATCTGTCAGGATAACTGGAACAACCGAGGTCCGATATGAAAGCCGTTGTCGTCGAGCAATACGCACCGATTGATCAAATCGAGCTGAAGGAAATTTATCCGCCCGTCATGGAGCCGGGACAGTTGCGCATCCGGGTGGAGGCGGCGGGAATTGGCTTTGTCGACGGCTTGAAGATCGAGGGACGCTACCAGACCAAGGATCCCCTGCCCTTCATTCCCGGGACCGAGTTCGCAGGCGTGGTGCAGGAAGCTCCCGGCAGGCCGGGCGGCTATCAACCCGGCATGCGCGTGATGGGCATGACCCGTTCGGGCGCGCTTGCCGAAGAGATCGTCGTCTATCCCGAAGCGATCTATCCGTTGCCCGACGGCGTTGCGGCCGAGGTCGCCGCCTCGTTTCGCGCCAACTATCTGACCGCTCTCTATGCCCTGAGCGCCCGCGCCATGCTGGTCCCAGGCGAGCAGCTTCTGGTGTTGGGGGCGTCCGGCGGCACCGGGACCGCGGCGGTGCAGATCGGCAAACTGCTCGGCGCGCGGGTAATCGCAGCGGCATCGACACCGGAGAAGCGCGAATTCGCGCAGGCGCGCGGCGCCGACGCGGTGGTCGATTATACGCAAGCCGGCTGGCGCGACACGCTGAAAGAATTGACCGGAGGACATGGCGCCGACGTGATCTTCGATCCTGTCGGCGGCGAGATCTCGGTGCAGGCATTTCGATCCATCGCCTGGCGCGGACGCCATCTCGTGGTCGGCTTTGCCGCAGGCTCCATTCCCGCGCTGCCGTTCAATCTGCCGCTTCTGAAAGGCGGCGCCTTGCTCGGTGTCGATCTCGCGCAGATTCCCGTGCGCGAGCCCGACGTGCAGAAGCGCCTGATGTCGGAGCTGACGAGCTGGCTCGCCGACGGCAAGCTGAAGCCTATGGTCGGTCGCGTCTTCGCGCTGGAGGATTTTTGCGAGGCGTTCAAGGCGATGCAGACGCGCTCTGCGATCGGCAAGATGGTAGTTCGCATCTCGGGATAGGACCTACAAACGGAAACCGAGCATTTCCGAAAGCCACCTTGTGGGCTCGCCGTCGTCCATTAAGTCTTATCGTTCCTCCACAGAGACCTGAATGATGACCGCACCGCTCGAATTCGGACTGGATACCTTTGGCGACGTCACAACAGATGCGTCCGGCGCCATGATCACGCATGCGCAGGTGATCCGCAACGTCGTCGACGAGGCGGTGCTGGCCGACGAGCTCGGGCTCGACTTCATCGGGCTCGGCGAGCACCACCGCGCCGATTTCGCGATCTCCTCGCCGGAGACCGTGCTGGCCGCGATCGCATCCCGCACCAGGCGCATCCATCTCGGCTCCGCCGTGACGGTGCTGTCTTCGGACGACCCCATCCGCGTGTTCCAGCGCTTTGCCACGCTGGATGCGCTATCGAATGGTCGCGCCGAGGTGATCCTCGGCCGCGGCTCGTTCACGGAATCCTTTCCGCTGTTCGGCTTCGACCTGCGCGAGTATGAAGAGCTGTTCGAGGAGAAGCTCGATTTGTTCGCCGCGCTCTTGTCGCAACAGCCGGTGACCTGGGAAGGCAAGCTGCGTCCGCCGCTGCGGGATCAGCTGGTCTATCCGCCGGTCGAGAACGGCACGCTCAAAACCTGGATCGGCGTCGGCGGCAGCCCGCAATCGGTGGTGCGCGCTGCGCATTACGATCTGCCTTTGATGCTGGCGATCATCGGCGGCGATCCCGCGCGCTTTGCGCCTTACGTCGATCTCTATCACCGCGCCTTCAGGGAGTTCGGCCGCCCGTCCAAGCCGATCGGCGTGCATTCGCCGGGCTACGTCGCCGAGACGGATGCGCAAGCGCGCGAGGAGTTGTGGCCCGACTACAAGGCCATGCGCGACCGCATCGGCAAGGAGCGCGGCTGGCCGCCGATGGGGCGCGACGAGTTCGTGAGCGAGGCCGAGCATGGTTCGCTCTATGTCGGCTCGCCGGAAACGGTGGCGCGGAAGATCGCGAAGACGGCAAAGGCGCTCGGGATCTCGCGGTTTCAGCTGAAGTACTCGGCCGGGCCGCTGCCGCACGAGAAGCTGATGCGGAGCATCGAGCTCTATGGGCGGAAGGTGGTGCCGATGGTGCGGGAGATGATGGGGTAGCGTACGTTGAGAGCCAGTCCGTCTACGCCCTGTGGGCTACGG
This sequence comes from Bradyrhizobium sp. 191, assembly GCF_023100985.1. NCBI lineage: Bacteria > Pseudomonadati > Pseudomonadota > Alphaproteobacteria > Hyphomicrobiales > Nitrobacteraceae > Bradyrhizobium > Bradyrhizobium sp. 191. The sequence continues at coordinate 7,763,868 of NZ_CP064692.1, read as the reverse complement.
CGCGGCAGCCTTCGCTCACTTCGCGCCACGAGCACTTATGCTGGCTTGCCGAGCCGTAGCTCGCGAAGCGAGCGAAGGCTGGTGGGGGAGGCAGGACTCGAACCTGCGAAGCCATGAGGCGGCTGATTTACAGTCAGCTCCCTTTGCCACTCGGGACACTCCCCCGCTCGACGGCAGCACAATCGGGCCGGACCTTGCCGGCGACCGAAGTCGGCCATGGAACGTGAAGGCCGCGACAACCCGGATCGGGGCGCGACCGGGCGCGTTTATGGGCGATGCGGTGGGGCAAAGTCAACCGAGGCGGACAGCTAAAATCGCCCTCGCAGCCACCGAAATTGCCATATTCCGGAACCCATGACAGAAGCGAGCCCATGAAGGATCGAAAATTCGGCCCCAAGGGGGCTCGCGGCGGGGCTAAGCCCTTCAACCGGCCCGGGAAATCGGCCGGCCGCTCGGCGTGGCGCGACCGTGATTCGCAGCTCGACGGACCCGTCATCCTCTATGGCTGGCACACCGTCACCATGGCGCTGGCCAACCCTCGGCGCCGGATCCGCAAGCTAACGCTGACCGAGAACGCCGCAAGGCGCCTTGCGGAGGAGAACATCGAGGCCCGCGTGGCGCCGGAGATCGTGCGGCCCCAGGAGATCGACCGGCTGCTGTCGCCCGATGCCGTGCACCAGGGCCTCTTGGCCGAGGCCGATCCCCTGCCCTCGCCGGATATCGAGACCCTGACGCAGGAAGGCATGGTGCTGGTGCTCGACCAGATCACCGATCCCCACAATGTCGGCGCCATCCTGCGCTCGGCCGCAGCGTTCGCGGTGAAGGCGATCGTCACTACTGCGCGGCACAGTCCGGAAGCGACCGGCGTGCTGGCCAAGGCCGCCTCCGGCGCGCTGGAGCTCGTCCCGATGATCACCGTGCAAAACCTCGCCCGTGCACTCACCGCGCTGAACGATCGCGGCTTCCAGACCGTCGGCCTCGACAGCGAGGGCAGCGAGGATATCAGCGATGTCGTGTTGCGCCAGCCGCTTGCACTCGTGCTCGGCGCCGAAGGCAAGGGCCTCAGGCAATTGACCCGCGAGACCTGCAGCGTCGTAGCCCGGCTCGACATGCCCGGCGAGATCAAGAGCCTCAACGTCTCGAACGCTGCCGTGCTCGCGCTCTACGTCGGCGCGAGCCGGCTGGGGCTGATGAAGCGCTAGCTAGCGCTTTAGCGCCGCGCATATCCGGACGATGCCATACTACGCCTGTTTTGCCCGACGGATCAATCGAAATCTCTGTTTTTCCGAAATTGGGGCTCGAACAACGAGCCAGTAAGCGAGGATCGCTCATGTCGGGCTCATTGCGCTTCAAGTCCTTGATTTCACTGTTCCCGGCTACTGTGCATGGGGTTGTTTTGAAGATAAAGCAAAGCGCCCGTCCGCATCACGCGAACGGGCGCTTCGCAAATCTCGACCCGATCAGAGATCAGTAATGGCGGCGCAGCGCGCGGTGACCGCCGTGATAATGCGGCGCGTTGCGATAGGCGTAGCCGTGGCGATGAGCGTAGCCATAACGCGGACCGTGGCCGTAGTGCACGCGCGGCAGATAGCCGTAGCGGGGGCCGTAGCCGTAACGATACGGACGGTAGTACGGGCGGCGATAGGGGTAAGCGGCCGGCGGCGCGACCGCGGCGGCACGATAGCCGTAGCCGTAATTGGCGGGCGCAACGACCGCATCCTCACGGTAGGTCGGATACGGCGCGAACGCGCCCGGACCGGTATAGGTCGGGCCCTGGTTCACGTAGTAATACTGCGTGGTCGGCTCGGCGAGACGCTCATAGGCGCCATAACCGTAGCCGTAGCCATACCCATAGCCGCCGCAGCCGGTGTTGCAGCCGGAATAGACCGGCGCAACGGGCGCGCAGGTGGTGAAGCCGCAGGCCGCGGCGGGCGCGGTGGCTGCGAACGTCACGGCTGCTGCCGCGACCAGTCCCGAAATCATCTGACGCATTACTCTCTCCTGTTGATTTCCGTTTTTTCGATTTACGTTTTTCAACCCGGCGGCCTGCCGGGCAGCTCTGTGTGCGGCCGCGGCCGAGGCGGCCGTGGACGCTCGTTGATCTCGGGCGCGTAGATCACCGGCGGAGGATCGACGGGCGGGTCCATCTGCACGGGCAGCGGCGCGGACGACGCACCCCAGCTCTCGTGGTAGCTCTCGGCCGGTTTCGGCAGTTTGCGGTTCGCAGGCGGCTCGACCTCGAGCCGGCCATAGCCGGGCCGCAAGCCCAGCGTCGGATAATAATGACCGACGTTATCGGGCTGCCGCTCTGCGATATAGCGTCCGCCATAGATCGTGGGCTGCACCTGCTGGTTCTTGCCCAGGCCCCAGACGCCCTCGACCACGGCGTAGGACGCATCGATGTTGTTGATGATGATCGGCACGCCGGGACGGCCCGGAACGACGATTTCGGATTCGGCAAACACCGTTGCAGGCAGTCCGATGAGAAAGGCGGCGAGCATCACAGCGCGCATGAGAGGATCCCGGTTGTCCGGCGCCACGCTATCTGATCGCAACGCAGAGAGGGTTAAGGCCTGCTCACCAATTTCCGGTAAGCCTAATGCGTAAGGGTTGCGCGCCGCTCAAATGCTGCAAAGCAAGCTAGCGAAGTGTTAACGGCGCGGGCTCCGCCGCCGGAACAGCGCCGCCGCGCTCACATCCGTTTGACTGTTCGCTCGCGAAAATCCCACGGTTGCATCGGAACGTCCTGCGCCGTCAGCGTTTAGCTCCCGTCAACAAAATGGGAGCGAACAACCATGAACATCAAGCTTCTCGGGGCCACGGCGATTGCAGCGACCATGCTGGCAGGCTCCGCCATGGCGCAGGCGGTCGTCACCAATCCCGGCCGCTGCTCGGCGCAATTCCCCAACGCCAACTGCCAGAACCTCGGCCCCGGAAACCCGTACACCGATAGCGGCTATCGTCATCGCCGCGCGTCCTATCGTCAGGCCAATAGCGACTGGAATAACGACTGGAACAGGAGCCGCACCGGCTTCTGGCCGACCGACGTCGCCGCGGGCGTTGCCGGTGCCGCGATCGGCACCGCTGGCGCGATCGCCTCCGCCCCATTCCGCGCCTGGGACAATTCCTACGCCTATGACAATTCGTGGGACCGTGGCTGGAACAATCGTGGATGGGACAACCGCACCTACGCCCAGCGCAACGGCTTCGTCTGTACGCCCGGGACCTGGTTCAAGGGCGAAGACGGCCGCCGGCACATCTGCCAGTAGGTCAACGAGCGCAAGCGCGATGAACCAGGCGGCCTTCGGGCCGCCTGTTTCGTGCCTGCATCAATCATCGCGGGTTCTGGCACTTCCCGACCAAGTCTGATATTGCGACGCCCGGGCGGACAACCGGCGCATATGCCGGGCCCCGCTCCGCTTTCAAGCGTCGCCGGCTTAGCTCAGCGGTAGAGCAGCGGTTTTGTAAACCGAAGGTCGGGGGTTCAATCCCCTCAGCCGGCACCATGGATTTTGCCGAGACCGCGTCGTGGCCTGACGCAAGAACCAAATCATCGGTTCTGCGTTATCCTTTTGCCACAGAGCCGTCTCGCGGAGGTCTGGCGTTGGACCCGAATGATCGAGCAGCCTTAGCCCTATCCGCTGTCGCCTTGGCCATCGCCATTGTGGTTGCATCGACAGTCACGTTAGAGCGCGTCAATACCCGTACCGCCAGCAACGACGCACCTCCCGGAACGGTAGGACTTGCGAGGCCTCACCCGCCGCTGGACCGTGCTCCCGGTGAACCGATACAGACAACAGGAACGCCGTCTAACGCAAGGCTGCGCCCCTGACCGAACACCGGCCGCGCCGGCACCAGCGCTCGATGCTCCAGCCTCGACCTGAACTCTTGCTGCGCTGCTCTGTTCGAAGTGCTCGACACCCGAGCCGCCGATCTCGACCCAAGCATGTTTCGATCCCTCGAACGCACTCCTTCAGCATACCGGAAATCGATCCTGACGGTTTCGACCGGGTCGAACGTACCGACACCGAAGGGCGCTCCCGTTCGCCGCTGGCAGTCGATGCAATGACAGGCCGCGACTAGTCTGCTCTATCTTGGAAGCGATAGTGAAACAGCGTCGCAACTGCATCTGGCATCGATCATCCGACATCCTCCAGCAGCCAGAGCCCGAGGCTCTTGTCGCGCCAGCCACCACCGCCCTCCTCGCAATGCTCGTTGATCAGCGCGTCCGGCGCGGGCCAGTCGAACGGCGCCTTCTCCATGTTGAGCGCCCGCCAGTCGCCGTCCTCGCAATCGCGGTTGCCGTCCCATTCGGGAAAGGTGGTGACCAGCAGGAAGCGCGCCCCGCTCATCCGAAATTGCGCGAGGGCGCGATCGATGTTCGCAAAGCTCAGATGCACCAGGCAGTCCCGGCAGAGAACGATGTCCGCACGCGGCAATGCATCGCGCGTGATGTCGGCGACGAGAAACCGGCCAGGCAAAGCGCCGTCTGCGACACGCCGGCGGTTGGCTTCGATCAGCGACGGCACGATGTCGATGCCGGTGTAATCGACATCGAGCTCGAGCCGGCCAATCCACCCGGCATCGCCGCAGGGCGCATCCAGCAGCGAGCGCACGCGGAGCCGTTGCAGCAGTGCAGGAAGCGCCTCGCGGATCGCGGCGGTCGCGGAATCCTCCGAGCCGAGGCCGGATACCGAAGTGGCCGCGCCCCAAAGGTTGGTCCGCTCGATACGCTCGAACCGTGCGGCGAGATCGAGGCCCGCGAAGTTCTCCCGGTCGGCAAGGAAACGTTCATGGGCGAGCACGGGAGGACGACAGGAGATCATCGGACGAGCCTCAAGCAAGTCATGAGCCAGTGTACAGGCGATGCGTCGCCGCCGAAATCACCTGCCTTGCCCTCAGGCCGGCTTCTGCCACTCCATGACGTGGAAGAAGGGCACGCGGCGATGACGGGCGACCTGCTCGGGACTGCCGCCTGTCGGCTGCGGCTCGACGAACAGACGCAACTGCAGACCGTGATCGAGCAACAGGGTCATGTAGGTGCTGAGCGGACGGTGCCAGTTCTGGATCCGGATGCCGTGCCAGGCGGCCCAGATCGGCCGCTCGTCCATGTAGTGATCGATGGCGAAGCGCATCTCGCCCTCGCTATCGCGTGTCCAGCCGTCCGGCTGGCCGGCGGTGTTGAAGCTCGTCAGGTTGGCGATCAGCAGCGTACCGCCCGGGCGCAGCGCCGCCACCATCCTTGCGATCGCAGTATCGAGATCGGGCATGTCGATCAGGCTGAGATAGCTGACGACCAGATCGAAGCTCCCATCGACCTCCATCGTCTCGGCGCGGCCGAGCCGATAGTCGCCGTCCGGGTCCAGCTCGCGGGCGCGCGCGAGCAACGCCTCGGTCGGATCGATACCGGTGGTGCGGATGCCGGCCCGCTGCATGATGCGGCAGAAGCGCCCTTCCCCGCAGCCGACGTCGAGCGCGTTGCGGAAGCCGCGCCCTTCGATGCGCTCCTTCATCGGCGCGTCCAGCACGAAACGGCGACCATAGTCGCCATCTTGTCCCTGCTCGACGATCCAGGCGGCCGCGGACGCGGCCCAGCCGTCGCTGACGTCCTCGTTCATAGGCAGACCTTCAGGAGTGGATGTTGGCCGCGCGCATCGCAGGCGCCGCTACCGATCATAATTTGGATCCGAGTTCAACATGAGGTAGCGTGCGTGTACGATGCGTCCCACCACGGTCAAAGAGAAAGCCAGGATCGCCGCCGGTGCGGTTGCGGCCGTCGTAATGACGGCCGTGCTGTTCGCGATCGCAATGGGTTTTCTGCTGGCACGATAGGTCGATGAAATGCCGGACCGGAACCAAAGACGTGCGTCGCTCGTTCTTGACCCATGCGGATCAGGGAAGAAAACCGAAACATCATTCTGCTGGTGACGGTGATGCTGTGCTGTGGCGCCGTGGCCGGCACGTTGGCGCTGCTCGGGCCGGAGCTGGTGCCGGCCCCTGAAAAGCGCGTCGCCGAGAGAGCCGTGATCGACGTCGCCCGGACATCGCTCCAGGCTCCAGTCCGGGTGGTCGGCGCGCCGTTCGAGCCCAACGTCAATCCCCGCGAGCGGTAGCGCTCACCGCGGCGAGGCCTCCCTGCCCTCCGTGGTCAGGGCGTGGGCACGCACCAATTCTTCCGCGAACGCGATCACCTCCGCCCGCTTGTCGGGCGGCAGCGACAGGAACGCGCGGATGAGCCTCAGCCCCTCCACTTCGTCCGACCGTTCTTCTCCCGCAACCATTCTCTCAATGTCGGGCGATCGGGAAAAATATGCAATCCCTTTCGAACCTCCTTGATTCGATGCGGCCGCTTTGCTGGAATGAGCGCGGCTGAGGTGGATCATGAAATGGATCAAGGAGCGCGACGCACTGATCGCGCAGACGCTGGCCTTCGTCCAATCGGTAACCGGCAGGAAGGATGACGCCCTGCAGCCGGATGCGCCCGCGGTTGGCTCGCCCGTCGCGGTGGAGATCGTGGCCACGGAGGAGGCCGCCGTCGAGGTCGAGCTGCCACAAGTTCCGCTTCCGCCCCGGCCCGCACCTCTCGCGGCGCGGGCAAGCGGCGATTTCCGCACCGAGATGCAGGCTCGCCTTGCCAGTTTCCGGAAGCATCAGGAGCGCTTCGAGCGCGAGCGTGAGGAATACTGTACGGCGACCCTGACCAGATTGCGTGCCGCCATCCGCGACGCCGGTCCCCCGGCCAAAAAATAGCGCCCGGTCAAAGGCCTATAGCCAGAACCAGACCAGCCAGAGATTGGCCGCGCAGGCGCCGAGCAGCGCCAGCGTGAGCGGCAGGAGCATGTGCCCGCAGGATGTCTTCAGGTCGCTCGTCATGGCGGAAAACATCCGCTGATTCCGGGCGACGAGTCCCAGGGATTCTTTTTTCCGGGATTTAGGACTCGTTAAGGACTCAAGGACCAGCGGCGGCCGATCACGGCTCCGTGATCTGGCGGCGGGCCGGAACCCCTGGCCGGGCAAGCTCGTTGACCGGGTTTCTTGGAGCGGGAAGAATGCCCTACGCCCTGTTCTGCAACGATGCCCAGATCAGCAAGGCCTATCCCAGTGAGTCCGACGTCTGGAAGCTTGCGCAGCGAAGCGGTCTCGTCGTGGACGTGGTTGCGGACGACGAGCGGCCGGGACCGCGCCGGGTGCTCGACAACGGCTACGAGATCGCCCCGTGCCAGGCAGCCCAAGGCGAGGACCCCGCCAAGAACAAGGCTGAGGCCGACCAGCAGGCGAGGATGGAGCTTGAGCTGAATTCCTGAGTCCGGCACGAAACCGGAGCGGGGCTCAGGGCGTCGCGGCCGCCAGCGAGGCCTGCTCGCCCGGCATGGCCACGCAGGTCTTGCGGCGATGTAACCCACGGATGGCGCCGGTGACCTTCATGACCTTGCCCGACGGACAGGAAGCATCCTTGACGAAGGCCACCTCATAAGGTGCCAGCATCAGAGGCTCGGATCTGAGGATTGTCTGTGCAGAGCACGGCAGGAGAGAGAAGCATGAGAGCACCACTGCCGACACCAAGATACGCATGTCCGTCGTCCCACCAGCCCGATAAATGTCATATAACGCGTTCCGGAGCGCGAGTTCCGTAGATCGCAAAAATTATTTTTGCTTTACCCCGCCCCCATGACGCGCGTGAGAAGGCGCGCCAGCCATCATTTGCAAGCAAATGACGCGCCAGATGGTTCACGCAAAGCAAACAATCGGCTGACAAACCGGCAAATCAAAGGCCGGCGGAGCCGGCCTTTGTCGGGTCTTCGATCGCCGCTGGCAGTCAGTAGCGGGAGCCTGCCGGACCGCCCCAGCCGAAGCGGTAGTTCACCCCGACCTTGACGGTATGCTCGTCCTCCCGGCCGCGGGCACCGACGATGTCGGCCGGGCCGGACGTAAAGGTGGTGCTGCCGAAATTGTAGTACTGGTACTCGGCCTTGGCCGACCAGCTCGGCGCGAACATGTATTCGAGGCCGGCGCCGACGGTATAGCCGTCCTTGTTGTTGCCGGTGGTGGTGAAGGCCTGCGGCACCCCGGCGATGTTCACGCCAAGGCCGTTATTGCGCCAGGCATAGCCACCCTTGGCGTATAGCAGCGTCGGTCCCCAGGTGTAGCCGATGCGACCGGTCACCGACCCGATCTGGTCGGTGTTGGAGGTCACCTGCGTGCCCAGCGGGAAGGTGGCACCGTTGTTGTTGGTCGGCAGCCAGGAATACTGAGCTTCGATACCCACCACCCAGTTGGGCGCGAACTGGTAGTCGAAGCCGCCCTGCACGCCGCCCATGAAGCGAGCGTCGCTGGATTGGAAGCTGTTGTCGCCTGCAAACGCGCCGCCGACATGGCCGCCGATGTAGAAACCGGTCCAGTTGTAAATGACCTGCGGCGGCGTATAGGCCGGAGCCTTCGTGTAGGTGCGCGGCTGAATGTCCGCGGCGGCGGCCGGCGCGGCCAGCGCAAGCACAGCGGCTGCACCCAGCAAAATCGATTTCATGATCGTCCCCGTTCTTTCATAACGACACTCAGGAAACAACGTGGCGTGAATTGGGTTGCCTCGCGGCGATGCCGGAACGTTGATCGTTCGTCACTGTGACGGGGTGGCAACAACGCGATTTTGTTCCGTCACACCACCCCAGAGCTAACTGTTTTTGTTGCGTTCACAAGGCTTGGCGCAACGATTCGTCTCAAGAGGAAATCACCTCGTTCAAAGCTCGCCGAAATGTGATCCAGCGGCTCCGGCTGCGTCTATCTAACATCAGGCGATGAAGGCGGGCTTTGCGCTACCGCGTCATCTTTTCCAGTTCCGGAAAGGGGGCGTAAACCGCACCGGCGCAGAGATCGCTGGTCCGGTCGACCACGCGGTCCGCCCGGCCGTTGACGAAGATCACGGCCCGTTCGCGCATGGCCTTGTAGCTGCCATCGGTCTCGCGCGGGGTGAAGTGCAGGCAGCTTACATAGAACTGCCGGCCGCCGACCTCGCGCTGCACCGGTTCGGCCATGCTGGCGTCGCGCACGCCGACCGGATTGTTGAGATAGGTCCGCATCAGAGCCAGCGTGTCGCTCCGGAAGTTGTCGGGAAACGGCTGCGGCCCGCCGGCCTGGGTCCCGCCCATCAGCGTTGGACGGTCACCGTCGCTGCCGAAACAGCCCGCAAGCGCCAAGGGCAATGCCACTATCACCGCACATCTCGCCAACCGCCCCACAGGCCCCGCTCTCCGCTCGATCAGATCAGGAGACGTTCTAGCTCCAAGCCTGCACGAAGGGAATTCGCTTGCCGCGGCGCAAGCAGCGCACCGGCCCGCCGCCGGCACCTCGGGCTTTCGCACGAGACTGGGCGAGCGGACCGGGCCTGAAGTCCGCGCGCGGCGGCGGGGCAATGCCAGGGATGCCGCCGCGCGGGATCAGCCGTCAGTTGCGCTGGTCTGATGCCGCCGGCTTGGTCACGTCCGGCTGCGCTTTCTGCGACTCCTTGGCCGTGACCTGCTTGTGATCATGGCGATCCTTGCGCACGGTCTTGTGCTCGCCGGTGGTGACCGCGGCGTTCGCATTCATCGCCTTCGACTTGGCATCCACCTTGGGATCCACCTTGGCGTCGGTGGCCTTGACGTCCGTAGGCTTGAGATCGGCCTTGACGCCGGCGTCCGGTTTCGCGGCGGTGGTCGACGCCTTGGTCTGGCTCTGGTCCGCCTTGATCACCGGGGCAGTCGTGGCGGACTTTCCGGCCTCGGCAGCGAAGGCCGGGGCTGCGATCACGGATGCTGCGAGCAAGGCTGCGGAGATGGTCTTCAACATGGTGGTCTCCTCTTGAAGGATCTCGAGGCGGCGCCCTCTCGCCCACCTTTCGATCGTAGGTCGCAGCCTAGGCGGGGCACATTGAACCCAGTCTGAAGTCCCCAGCAGGCTTCCGTTCATCTGGATGACAAGTTTGTCATCAGCGACCGGGCCAATAGATCGTGCGAAGCGGGAATGTTTTTGCGCGATGGGGGTTCTGGTCTTCGGGCAATCGTGTAGGATCGCCACGTTCCATACGGGAGAATTTCGATGCGCAAACTCTCAATGCTTGTTGTGCCAGGCCTCGTCGCCATGACGCTGGCGGCGGCGCCGGTACTGTCGAGCGCCTATGCCGCAGGCAGCGACGAGCCGTCCTCGCCGCCGAAGTCGGATAGCTCGTCCAAAAAGGGCAAGAAGAAGAGCTCTTCCGTCAGCGATCCCAAGTTCCTCGCGGCCTATCGCACCGCCTACACCGCGATCTACGACAATCACGATTACACGGGCGCGATCGGCCAGTTGAAGTCGCTCAAGCGCGACGACGTCGCCGACGTCGCCAATCTGATCGGCTACTCCTATCGCAAGCTCGGCGACTACCAGTCGTCGAAGGTCTATTACGAGCTGGCGCTGAAGGACGATCCGAACCACGTCCGCACCTGGCAGTATTACGGCCTCTGGCAGCTCGAACAGGGCAACCGCGAACAGGCGCAGTATCATCTGAACAAGATCGCCTCGCTTGCCGGCACCGACAGCTTGGAGTATCGCTCGCTTGCCGCAGCGCTCGACAAGCCGACCGGCGCGACGCTGGTCTACTGAGACACCATATCCTTGAACGAAGTCGGCGGGCACAACCTTTCGGTTGTGCCCGTTCCGCTTTCTCGGCTAGCCTCCGCCACCATTCTTCCCTGCAGATTGGTGTGCAATGGACACGTGGCTGCGATCCGCGATCGACTACATCGGCTCCTGGATCGAATTCCAACTGACGACAATTCAGCAGCCCGGCGTCATCGTCGCATTCGCCCATCGCGGTGAGGTCGTCGCCGAGCATGCGTTCGGCCTCGCCAATCTCGATACCGGCGAGAAGCTCACCCCACGCCACCGCTTCCGCATCGCCTCGCACTCCAAGAGCTTCACCTCGGCCGGCATCATGAAGCTGCGGGAGCAGCGCAAGATCCGGCTCGACGATCCCGTGGGCGATTATGTCGGCGGCCTGCATCCGCGCGTCGCCGAGACGACGATCGCGCAAGTGCTGTCGCACAGCGCGGGATTGACGCGCGACGGCACCGATTCCGGCCAGTTCATCGACAGCCGCCCCTATCTCGGCACGAAAGAGTTGCTCGCCGAATTGAAGCTGCCGACCGCAATCGAACCCGGCACCCGCTTCAAATATTCCAATCACGGCTTTGGGCTGATCGGCCTCGTGATCGAGGCCGTGACGAGGGAGTCCTACCCGGTCTGGATCAAGCGCGAGATCATCGAACTTGCGGGCTTGCGCGAAACCGAGCCGAATGCACCGCTTGCCAGGGGCACGCCGTTCGCGTGCGGTCATACGCGCATCGTCCCGCTGGGCGAACGCTGCGTGATCCCCGGCGACAATCCCGCACATGCGATGGCATCCGCCGCAGGCTTCGTCGCCACCGCCGCCGACACCGCCCGCTTCTTCGCGCAGCTCGCACCCAACGCGAAGAAGAGCGTGCTGTCGGTCGCGAGCCGCCGCGAGATGACGCGGCACCATTGGCGCATCCCGCAGAGCTTCGAGACCTACTACGGCCTGGGCGTCAATGCCGGCAAGACCGACGGCTGGGACTGGTTCGGCCATGGCGGCGGTTTCCAGGGCTACATCTCCCGAACCTGCTCCATTCCCGCTTGCGAGCTCGCGATCAGCATCCTCAGCAACTCCATCGACGGCGCGGCCCCGTTCTGGATGGATGGCGCGATGCAGATCCTGCGCACCTTCAAGACCCGCGGCGCACCCGACCGCCGCGTGCGCGACTGGACCGGCCGATGGTGGACGATCTGGGGCGCGACCGATCTGGTCCCCGCGGGCAACCGCGTGCTTGTCGCCAATCCGCAGTTCAACAACCCCTTCATGGACGCCGCCGAGATCGAAGTCATCGGCCGCGACACCGGCAGGCTCGCCTGGGCCGCCGGCTATTCCAGCCATGGCGAGCCGGTGCGCCGGATCCGTGACAAGCGCGGCAAGATCAGCGACATCTGGATCGCCGGCGCGAACGTGAAGCCGGAGCGCGTCGTGGCGAAGGAAATCGCCCGCCGATATCCGTCGCGCAAACGAAGGCCTACTCCCTGATCAATCGCTCGACCTCGCTACGGAACGCCTGCCGCGATCCGTCGCGCGAGTAGAACATGTGGCCGCCGGGATAGACGACGAACTTCACGCGTTGCGTCACGAAGGCCGGCAGCTGGTCGAGCACCCGCTTCGTTCCGAAATAGGGCGTGGCGAGGTCGAACAGCCCGTGCCCGACCAGGACGTTCAGCTTCGCATCCGTGGCGAGGATCTGGCGCATCTCGGACACCGATTGCGGCGGGTTGATGCCTCGGCCGAAGTCCCAGTTGCCTTCCACGGCGCCGTTCAGGACTTCGTAGGAGCCGTCGGGCCGCCAGTTGAGCTTGCGCGTCAGCACGTCGACCGCTGCGCTCGTCAGCGGCGCCTGCAGCGAATCGCCGGAGGGATCGCCGAAGCGCGAGCTGCTGGAATCCGGATAGGGATCGAAGCCACGCACGGAGGCGTCGTAGCGCCCCGTCACCTTGCCGTTCTTGCGGTCGAACTCGCGGCGGAATTCACCGACGTCGAAGCGGCCGGCGAGCCTGCGGCTCACCGCCTGGTCGATGCCGGTGAGTTCAGCGACCTTGTCGGCCAAGCGATTGGTGGCTTCCTTGTCCGCCTCGCCCTTGACGAGGTCGGCCAGGAACTCGCCGCGCGCATAAGCCTCGACGTCGGCGAGGTCGGCTCGCTTGACCGGTCCCTTGGCCTCGCGCGCCACCGCGACATAGCTTGGCAGTGTCGCAACATATTGCAGGAGGCTGGTGCCGGTGAACTCGCGAAAATCCAGCAAGGGCGACACCATGATCAGTCCCCTGACGCCGACACCGTGCTGAAGCTGCAACTGGCGCACCACCTTGGGCCCGCGGATGCCGCCATAGCTTTCGCCAGCGACGTATTTCGGCGAGGTCAGCCGATCGTGTTTCTCCAGCCAGCGGCGGATCACGAGCGCGATCGAATTGGCGTCAGCGTCGACGGAGTAGAAGGATTTTCGCGCGTCCTCGCTGCTGGCGACAAAGCGGCTGTAGCCGGTGCTGACGGGATCGATGAAGACGAGATCGGTGAAGTCGAGCCAGGTCTCCGCGTTCGGCTTCACCTCGGGCGAGGCCGAGGGCGACAATGCTTCGCCATCGAGCGGCAGACGCCAGGGGCCGGCCGCGCCGAACTGAAGCCACGCCGAGGACGCGCCGGGACCGCCATTGAACAGGAACGTCACGGGGCGCGTGGCACGATCGGCACCATCGAGTTCGTAGGACGTGTAGGCGATGTCGGCCAGCGGCTCGCCCTTGCCGTCGAACACGCGGATCGAGCCGGCGGTCGCGGCGAAATTGAGGGTTCGGCCGGGCAGATCGAGCGTCTGCTTCGTGGTCGAATCCGGCGGGAGACGGTGCAACTCGGCCGCCGACGGCGACGCCTGCGACGTGTTCTGCGGACCACCGCCGCGACTACCCTTCTGCCCGGACGGAGCAGCTGTCTCCGGGCGCGGCTTCGGCGGATCGTCGGCGCGCGCAAATCCAGCAAGCGCGAAAGCCGAGATCGCCAGCGCCAGGACCGTTCGACGGAGCACCGGCAAATTCGTGATCATGATCGTTCTCCCTGCCCGGCTGTGACAGCCGGTGAGGACAGAAAGGTTAGCCCGGAATTGCGACGCTTTGGGGAATCCTTGGTCTGGCGGGGGCCTGAACCGGCCGCAGAGGGTCAAATCACCAGGAGCGACAGTCCTCCGTCAGCTTTGGAGGGCGGTCCTCCTCGACAATGCAGGCCCACCTCGTATAGACGAGCCCGGCGGAACTTACTCGAGCCAGCGGCACCTGCCCGGGAAGCCATGACAAAGCCCTCGCGATACGACCGGATCGCCTTCGTCGCCAGCCCGAGCAGCGAGGCGCAGGCCGCCTTTGGCCAGCTCACCAGGGACTATGGCAATTACGACCCGAAGGATGCCGACGTCGTCGTCGCGCTCGGCGGCGACGGGTTGATGCTCCAGACGCTGCACCAGAACATGCACACGGGAAAGCCGATCTACGGCATGCACCGCGGCACGGTCGGCTTCCTGATGAACGAGTACTCGACGCACGATCTGCGGGCGCGGCTCGAAGCCGCGCATGAATCCGAGATCAACCCCCTCCTGATGCGCGCGACCGACATGCATGACCGGGTGCATCTGCACCACGCCATCAACGAGGTCGCCCTGTTCCGGCAGACCTACCAGGCCGCGCGCCTGAGGATCCTGATCGACGAGCGCGAGCGCATGTCCGAGTTGATCGCCGACGGCATCATGGTGGCGACGCCGGCCGGCTCGACCGCCTATAATCTCTCCGCCCAGGGACCGATCCTGCCGATCAACGCCGCGCTGCTGGCACTGACACCGATCAGCGCCTTCCGTCCGCGCCGCTGGCGCGGCGCGCTGCTGCCCAACACGGCCTATGTCGTGATCGAGGTGCTGGAGGGCGAGAAGCGTCCCGTCGCGGCGGTCGCCGACCACGACGAGGTCCGCGACGTCCGCCGCGTCGAGGTGCTGTCCGACAGGACCATATCGATGCGGATGCTGTTCGATCCCGGCCACAGCCTCGAAGAGCGCATCCTGCGCGAGCAGTTCGGCTACTGAACCCCGGTCGCAACGCTTCGTTAACTCCCGGCGCGATATGGTTAACGAAGGTTGACCGCTTTGGCCCGGGCGTCATGTTTCGCATCGACTTCAACAAGCTGCGCTTCCTTGTCTGCGACGACAATCCGCACATGCGCCGCATCCTGCGGACGCTGCTGCATTCGTTCGGCGCGCGCGAGGTCTATGAAGCCGAGGACGGCGCCACGGCGCTCGAAATGTACAGCCATTACGTGCCCGACATCGTCATCACCGATTGGGCCATGCCGATCTTCGACGGGCTCGAGCTCGCGCAGATGATCCGCCAGCCCGAATCGAAGGGCAATCCCTACGCACCGATCATCATGCTGACCGGCCACTCCGAGAAGCGTCGCGTCACGGTCGCGCGCGATGCCGGCGTCACCGAATTCCTGGCCAAGCCGATCTCGGCCAAGGGCCTCTATCAGCGCATCCTCAACGTGGTCGCCAATCCCCGCCCCTTCATCAAGACCAAGACCTATTTCGGGCCGGACCGGCGCCGCAACACCAACTCCGCCTATATGGGACCCGAACGCCGCGTCGGCGAAAAGCACGAGGTGCTGCAGCAGCCCTCGCTGCTCGACAAGGCCCGCTCCTCCATCTAGCGCAACGTCTTCAGGCGAGGCAGGTATCATGGCGAAGAACAGCGCAAAGGACATCGAGGTCAAGGCCTTCGCCACGCACCACGTCATCACTCAGCCCAACCCGCTGCGCAAGGTCCTGCGCCGCGTCGAAGAAAAGGACATGGACGATCCGGTCGGCCGCGCCGAACAAGCGCTCGCGAGCCTCTCCGGTGAGTTCAAGGACTGGATGGCGATCGAGGTCCAGAGACTGTCCACCGCCTGGACCGCCGTGCAGAAGGATGGCTTCACGAAGAATCTGCGCGACGAGCTGTTCCACGCCGCACACGACATCAAGGGCGATGCGGCGACGTTCGGCTTTGCTTCGGCAGCGGGAATTGCCGAGAGCCTGTGCCGTATCATCGAGCACGCGCCTGATCTGGAAAAGGTGCCGGCCGAGCTGTTCACGCACCACATCAATGCCATTCTCGCCATCGTGCACGAGAACACGAGGCTCGACAGCCTCAGCGTTTCCGCCGAGCTCAGCCGCCGCCTGCGCAAGGTCGCCGACGACTATCTCGCCAACGTCAATCGCGACCGCCCAGAGCATCTCGAGGTCATCCTGGCGCCGAGCATCGCGCCGGTGGAGTAGGCGCTCCGCTCTTTCGTCAATTGCGAGCGCGGCCAAGTAATCCAGACTGCCTCCGCGGCGGGATTCTGGATTGCTTCGCTGCGCTCGCAATGACGGAGCGCGCAGATCCAGTTACGCCGCGATCAGGTCGTCGTACAGCGGATCGATCGCATCATCCGCAACGAGCTCGTCGCAGAACAGCCGTGCCTCTTCACGCGCGGATTCGGTAGCGAAGCGGCGCAGCAGGACCATCAGCGGCTCGGTGGCGCCCCGGTCGGTCTCGCAGTGGGTGAGCACGCGCTCGACCATGCGCCGGCGCAGCCGCGCCGCGCCGTCGTCGCTATCGACGAAGCCTTGCTCGTGGCTGGCATCGAGCGCGACCTGGAACGCCGCAAACGTCGCCTCCGGAAGCCCGGCGCGACGGAGCAGCGCGTACAGGCTGTTGCCGCCGCGATCGTGCAGCAGCGCGGAGACGCGCGCCAGCGGCAGATCGGCGAGCTCGGCGAGGGCCGCGTCGAACAAATCGAGATTACCCGAGAGCAGTGCACGCAGGATCAGCCCCGCGGTCAGCTGGCCGGTGATGCGCAAATGCCTGACCAGGCCTTGCATGTCCTCGCCGCGCGAGCGCGCCGCGATGTTCATGGTGGAGCGATCACGTGCCTCGATCGTGATGCGGTCCGCGCGGTCGGCGCTGAGCCAGTTCCGCGCCACGACGAATTGCGCCAGCGTCTGCGAGAGCTTTGCCACCAGCGCCGCGCGCGTTGAGGACGGCAGATCCTCCAGCACCAGCATCGCCTCGCGGATCGCGGCGAGATGGCCGTGGCGCTCGACGATGCGGTCCCAGGAGAACGGGGCGAGTTCGGCGTTCGGATTCTCGATCAGCTCAAGTGCGGCAGCTGCGCAGCCGACTTCAGCGATCGCGGCGCACACCGACACCGGCAACGCGATGCGGCGGGCCACCGCGCATTGCACCTCCTCGTTGCCGGTCGCAACGATGTCGACGAGGTCGGCGTCGATCAGCAGCGGGGAATGTTCGAGCACCGGCAGCGCGACGGTCGGCTGATCTGCTGACAGCGCCCGCACGATCGCGGCCGGCGCCTCGGCACTGCGGGCAAAGGCCTCGGCCATCGCCTGCCGCACCAGGGGCGAGGGATCGTCGAGCAGCATCAGAAGCGCGCCTTCGGCGGCGATGCGGTCGTCTGCAGAAAGGTCTGAGATCAGCCAGGCCCGCGCCAGCGCCCGTGTTGCCTCGGCCCGCTCGCCTGCGGGCGCCGTCCTGATCCAGTTAATAAATTGCCGAACAATCATCCTGCTTCCGGCTTACACAAACAAACGAAAAGAGTGACGGCTCGTCACCTGCAACACAAAATAAACCATGACGCTTAACAAAGCGTTCACCATAACTGACTGGTTTTATTGACGTTTTGTTAATGGAACAAGAGCACTACCCATACGTGCGCCGACAGCAACGCACGCCTTCGGCGAATGCGCTGCCGAGCCGGGGCCCTGAATTTCGAGAGAGGTTCGCAGCACTGGATTCCGGCCCAGCGCAGCACCGTTTCACGCTGCAGCGCGTCCGGGACACGAGACGGCGACTAGCTCGAGAACGTGCCGCTACGATCGCTGAAGAGATCGAGCGGCTGCGGCGGCCGCAGGTCCGGCGTCGCCGACGCGACCGAGGTGAGCGAGGCGTTGTTCCCCCATAGTTTCTGCACCGTGGTCGAGACCGGCTGCGTGGCATCGCCGGGCTGATAGATCGAACGAAACACCGGCGTGCCCGCCGCATTGTCCGCGAGCGTCGACGGCGAGGTTACACTGACGGGCGTCGCGGCGCGTGTGTTCGGGAAGGTCTGAAGATAGACGGCATTGTCGATCACCGGCGCCGTCGGCTGCACGCCGATCGCACTCGCGACCTCGGTGGTCGACGGCGTGTCGCCGTACATCGCCATCGCGCTGCGCGTCACTTTCGAATTGGCGGCACCGGCGTAGCGTGCGTCGAGCACCGAATAGACTTCGGAGACGCTGCGGGCGCGGCCGTCCTTGGCGTAGAAGATTGAGCGATTGGCGGATGCCGCATTGGGAAACAGCCGCGCACCGACCGCCTGTGGATTGTCCTCGGCATTGGCGATCAGCCTGGCCGCACCGCCGACACCCATGAAATGCGCCATATAGAGCTCGCTGTCGGACGGCCTGCGGCCGAGCAGGCCGGTGAGCTTGAAGCTGTTCGACTGCGTCAGCGCCGCCGCCATGGTGGATGCGGCTTCGGGGTCGTCGCGCAGCTTCATGATCGACCGCTTCATCACGGGATCATCGACGGTGTAGGTGCCGGCCGAGGTTCTGGTGATGGCGTCGGCGTAGCTGCCATAGCCGAGTTGGGTGCCGGCTTCCTTCACCGTGCCAAGCCAGGTCTGGTCGATGAACTGGTAGAGCCCGTGCGCGGACGAGGTGGTGGCCCCCGCCGTCGGATCGAAATCCGATTCCATCTTGGCGGTGGTCAGCATGTACTGGAAGCTGACGCCAGAGATATTCGAGGCCTGTTTGATCGCACCGGCGACACGCGCGCGCGACGGATCGAGTCCGACCGTCTGCGTGGCACTGGAATTGTCGATCGACATGATGAAGTGCCCGCCCCGCGCGGCATTGAGCGACGCCGGCAATTCGGCGCCCGTCGTCTCACCGTGGGACAGGCATGGTTAATGCGGGGTTAATTGGCTTTCCCCGCCCGCCCCGAGCCATTTCGGGGCGCACCGTAGGTGCGAGCCCCGGAATGACGGTGGCTACTTCCTATAGACGTCGTTCGGATCGAACAGCCGATCCGCATTGGCGAAGACCAGCTTCGCTCCCCCACCGTCCGCCTCGACCTTGCGATAGAAGCAGGACCGGCGCCCGGTATGGCAGGCCGCGCCGACCTGCTCGACCCGGATCCAGACCGCGTCCTGGTCGCAATCGGTGCGCATCTCGACCACGCGCTGGGTCTGACCTGAGGTCTCACCTTTTCGCCACAAGGCATTGCGCGAGCGGCTGAAGTACCAGGCTTCGCCGGTCGCAATGGTCTTGCGCAGCGCCTCCTCGTTCATGTGGGCGACCATGAGCACATCGCCTGTGGCGACGTCGGTCGCGACGCAGGTCACGAGGCCGGCGGCATCAAAGCGCGGCTGGAAGGAAAGCCCTTCCTCGATCTCATGGGAGTGAGCGGACATAATGACCTCGCCGATCTAGTCGCGAGGTCAGCGCGTGCCTCGCACCAGGGACAGGAAACGGGCCTGCTCCGCCGGATTGTCGCGGAACATGCCGGTGAAGCGGCTGGTGAAGGTGGAGGCGCCATGCTTGGCGACGCCACGCACCGACATGCAGGTATGCTCGGCCTCGATCAGCACCGCGACGCCGCGCGGTTTGAGGATCTCGTCGATGGCAGCTGCGATCTGCGCCGTCAGGTGCTCCTGGGTCTGGAGCCGGCGGGCAAAGATGTCGGTCAGGCGCGCAAGCTTGGACAGGCCGACGACACGTTCCACCGGCGTATAGGCGATGTGCGCCTTGCCGTAGAACGGCATCATGTGGTGCTCGCACTGCGAGGTGAATTCGATGTCGCGCACCAGGACGAAATCGTCATAGCCGGCGGTCTCGCCAAAGGTGCGGTCGAGCACCTCGGCCGGGCACTGGTGATAGCCCTGATAGAGTTCGTCGAAAGCTTCGACGACACGGCGCGGCGTGTCGAGCAGGCCCTCGCGCTCGGTGTTCTCGCCGATATAGGCAAGCAATGTCTTCACCGCGGCTTCCGCCTCGGCACGTGCCGGGCGCGGCTGGTCAGCGCGAACGGCGGCAGCAAGGAATTCTGCAGGATCAAGCTCGGCCGGGCGGCTCTCGGGCTGCCGGTCGGCGGGCTTGTTGGGGCGGATGGATTTGATTGCAGCGTCCATATCGACTCCGTTCGACGGCCTTGCGGCCGGAGTGTCACCGGCAGACGGGGCGGCCAAGCCGCCGGACGCCTGAACAGAACAAGTTTCGGCGGAAAGTCCTGAGGCGATAACGCCGGCAGCGCATATCTGGATCACCGCCACCGCACCGCTGGACTGTTTTTCCACCAGTTCCGTCTCTATATAGGACCGTGGGCGGCGCCCGCCAAGGCCGATCCGGCCCGGAAGTGGCCGTGGACGTGTTGGACTCCATCACATGCTGAACGACATCTACAACAAGCGGATCATCGAACTGGCCGGGAATATTCCGCGCCTCGGGCGGCTGTCGGACCCCGACGCCTCCGCCACTGCCCACTCCAAACTGTGCGGATCGACCGTGAAGGTCGACCTCAAGATGAATGGCGATACCGTCACCGACTTCGCGCATGACGTGAAGGCGTGTGCCTTGGGCCAGGCCTCTTCATCCATCATGGCAAGTCACGTGGTTGGCTCGACTGCGAGCGAACTCCGTGAGTTACGCGAAACCGTTCGCAAGATGCTGAAGGAGAACGGTGCGCCTCCCGAAGGCAAATGGGAAGAAATCAAGTTCCTCGAGCCGGTCCGCGACTACAAGGCGCGTCATGCCTCGACGCTTCTGACCTTCGACGCCGTGGTCGATGCCATCGGCCAGATCGAAGCCAAGGCCAAGCAGCCGGCCGCTGCACAGGGCTGATCCCAAGCCGATGTCATTCCGGACTGCCCAAAGGCGAGCCCGGAAATCATGCCTACAACAGCTGGATTCAGGGTTCGTCGCTTCGCGACGCCTCGGAATGACCGTGCGGGAAGCTTACTTCTGCGTCGCCGCAGTCGGCGCGGCCACGCCACCCGTCGGCACAAGGGCTTCCGCGGTCTTGGTCGATTTGGCAGGCTGCGCCTGCTCCGGTTCCGTGCCGAACCTGGCCTGCGTCTTCGGTGCCAGCTCCGCCATTGCCGGCGCTGAAAGATCCACATGGGGGAGCACATCTGCCACGAGATCGGTCGTGACCAGATTGGTGAGCTTGAGCTCGCCAGCGTCGAGCTCGTGCAGGTCTTCCCAGGGCGGAACGCTGAGCGCAAGCGACAGCAGGTCGCCGGCGCCGCCCATGTCGAACGTGTACTTGGCGAGTCGGCCGATGTCGCGCTCCACGATCATGAGATCCTGCGCGCTATAGCTCGCCGCCTTGGCATCGTCAGCCCGGTCGCCCATCCAGATCTGGTGGACCCGGACATGGGCGGCTTCCGGCACGTAGCGCTTCTTGCCGGCGAGCAGCAGGAACACGCACATGGATTCGCAATAGGCCTCCGGCGCGACTGCCGGGCGGGTCGACGGCCCGCCGCGGAGGCTGACGCCGACCGTGGTCAAAAGCCCGAGATTGCGAAAGCGCCGGCCGAGCGTGATCGCGTCGTTGACGGACCCGCCGCTCGAATCAAGCACGACGGTCGCGCCCCCGAGCTGACGTCCGCGCGAAAACTCTTCGAATTCCCTTGGCGTGTCGGCGGTGATGATGCCGACCGCGCTGACCCAGCCGCGGCAGTTCGGCTCGCAGGCGACCCAGCTGAACTTCATCGGCAGCTTGCGCTCTTCGAGGGTGTTGCCTGCCCGGGCCGACGACCCGAAAGTCGCGATGGCGCCAGCCAGCGCGACGCCACAGACGGCGGTTCCTACCAGCAACCAGCCGCGAAGATTGAGCGACGTCAGACGTTTCAAACTGGTCCCTTCCCCAAGCCCCAAGGCGAATTCAGGCAAGCCCCGTTTTGCGCGTTCAATGAGTCTACACATGAACGTCATAAAAATGGTATCCGTGGGAATACAGTTCGTCCATAGATACTTGCTGCACTGCTCCCAAAAAGCATGCAAAATATGACGCGTAAACAACAGCTTACGGTTCCCTGCGCCGGAACCGGGCAACACCTCGCTTAACGTTGCAGCAAGGCGCACATGAAGCATTCAGCCTGCGAGCATTGTTCCAGCTCCGTCGACGGTGCGCTCCGGCTGCCCCGCAGATTCGGGCGTGCGCTGATCTGGCTCTATCGCCATACGCTGTCGCCCCTGGTCGGTTACAACTGCCGGCACTTGCCGACATGCTCCGTCTACGGCGACGAGGCCATCGAACGGTTCGGGCTCTGGGCCGGCGGCTGGATGACCCTCGCGCGCCTGCTCCGCTGCAATCCCTTCGGCACGTCCGGCATCGACAACGTCCCCCTCACCGCACCCCAAGGCGCACGCTGGTATCTGCCCTGGCGCTACGGCCGCTGGCGCGGGGTCAATGCGCCCTGATGGAGGCTGCAGTGCTGGTGCATCGCCGCCCTGACTGGAACCGGCACTTTCCGCTCGCGTTGTTTCGATGCTCCCACGGGAGGAAACAACAATGCGCTGGAGAATCAGCCCTCATTTTCACTTCCGGCCTGGTCCGAATTTCGGTCACAGAGGACACGATCCCAGAACCATCGACCTGATCGCCGTCATCGCGCTGCTCGCGCTCGTCCTGGGCTCAGGCTGGTATCTGGCGAGGAGCTTTGCGCCGCAGCCAAGCACGACGACGTTCATCGTGCCGAGCCAGAGCGTGCATTGGTAGCTCAGAGATCCAGCACCAGCCGCTCGGCGTCCGAGCCCGCCACGCAAACCATGAGATAGCGTTCGCGTTCATACGGCGACAGGATGCGGTCGCGGTGAACCGGCTTGCCCTCGATCCATCCGACCTTGCAGGCACCGCAGATGCCGCCGCAGCAGGAGGTCGCGATGTCGATGCCTCCCTCCTGCAATGCGGCCAGCATGGTCTGGCCGGCCCGCACTTGAATCTCCGCGCCCGAACGCGCCAATGACAGTGTGAACGGTTTGGCGTCGGGATCGATGATCGGTGGCGGTGCGACGAACCGCTCGATATGGACGCTCGCAGCGGGCCACGCTGCGGTCACCCGCTCGAAATCGTGGGTCATGCTTTCCGGGCCGCAGCAGGCGACCATCGTCTCGGATCCGCCCTCTCCGACGAGCGCTGCGAGATCGGGACGGCCGGTCCGGGACGTCCGATGCACGATGATACGCCCCTCTTCGACCAGTGAGCCGAGATGCGTGGGGAGCGGCACCTCCTCACGCACGATCAGGTGCAGCATGAAGTCGGCTTGCTTCGTTCGTTCGAGGTGCCGCGCCATGGACAGGAACGGCGTCACGCCGATGCCGCCGGCCAGGAACACGTAGCGCGCGATGCGCGCTTGGGGCTCAAGTCCGCCGCGTGGCAGCGACACGCCGATGACATCGCCGATGCCGATTTCGTCGTGCAGCGCCCGCGAACCGCCGCGTCCATCCGCTTCGCGCTTCACCGCGATGACATAGCGCGTGTTGTCCGCGGGCTCGTTGCACAGCGAATAGGTGCGGACCAGCCCGTTCGGCAGATGCAGATCGATGTGCGCGCCGGGTTTGAACGGCGGCAGTTCCCACCGGTCGGGATCGGCGAGCGTGAACAGTTTGATGCCTGCCCCCGCCTCCTCGATGGCGGTGACGACCGTCTTGACCGTCGTGATCGGGCGCGCGCTCATGCCGCATTCCGCACGGTATCGCCGACCCTGACGACGCCGCCTTGCAGGATCTTGCAGTTGAGGCCGGAGCGATTGATCAGGGGATCGAAGATCGCCTTGCCGGTGATCTCCTCGATGTGCCGGCACGGCACCGACAGCCGCGTCGCTTCCAGCAGGGTCTCGCCCAGCCAGAAGCGGCGGCCGACGAGATGATTCAGCGGCACGCCCTCCACCGTGACGTTACGCCGATGCTCTTCCGGTCCGAGCTCGATCCCGGCGTCGCGCTTCAGCGCAACCAGCGTCTCGAGTTCGAACAGGGTGACCTGCCGGCCCTCTTCCGGCTTGTGCGAATAAAACCCCTCTTCCTTGCCGATCATGTATCGGTCGCCCTCGATTCCTTTCCCGGCGACGAGGGTGATGGTCCCGGCTGCGCGCATCGGCAGGAACGCGCGTGGGGTGAGATGGAGGAAGCGTACCACGCCGGTCCAGCCGAGCTGTGCTGCGCCCTGCGCCGCGCCGGCGCTGATCGTATCAAGCATGATAAATCCTTTTGAGAAGTCGTGGCGCCGCCGGCAGCGGCGCCGCGGGATCAGGTCAGTTCCTTGTTCGCCATCTCCGGCGCGAACGTGGTCGCGATCGCGGTGATGGCGGCGCAGACGACGAGCAGCAGCGAGACCGGCCAGGTTGCGCCGCCGCTCCAGGCCATCAGAGAGGCCGCAATCAGCGGCGTCAACCCGCCGCTCAGGGCCGCACCGACCTGGAACCCTAGCGACGCACCGCTGTAACGCAGCCGCGCGGTAAACAGTTCGGAGTACCAGGGCGCGCCGATAGCGAACATGACCATCTGACCGAAGGTGATCGCGACCACGATGGTGCAGACAACGATCGTCGGATCGCGGGTGTCGAGCAGCCAGAACAGCGGGAAGGCGAACAGCGCCGAGAACAGACAGCTCGCATAGAACATCGTCTTGCGGCCGACCAGGTCGGACAGCCAGCCGAACAGCGGGATAGCGAGCAGCGCGACCAGCGATGCGGCGAACGCCCCGTTCAGCACCACCGCGCGCGGCAGGCCGAGATTGGCGGTGGCATAGGACATCACAAACACGCCGCCGATGCTGGCATAGGCAATTTCGGAGATCTTCAGACCGACCGCGGTGAAGAACGGCCGGCGGTGGTGCCTGAAGATCTCGAGCAGTGGCAGGCTTGCGACTTCCTTCTTGGCCTGGACCTGACGGAAGGCGGCGGTCTCCTCCATGTTGAGGCGGATGTAGAGACCGACGCCGACCAGGAGGATCGAGATCAGGAAGGGGATGCGCCAGCCGTAAGTCATGAAGTCGCTCTCCGGCAGGCTCGCCACCAGCGCGAACATGCCGATCGCGGCGAGATTGCCGATGGGGTTGCCGACCTGCACCATGCTGCCGAGCAGGCCGCGGCGATGCGTCGGGCAGTTCTCGACCACCATCAGCACGGCGCCGCCCCATTCGCCGCCGAGGCCGATACCCTGGAGAAAGCGCAATCCGATCAGCAGCACCGGCGCGGCAATGCCGATCTGCTGGTAGGTCGGAAGCAGGCCGATCAGGAAGGTGCCGATGCCCATCACCATGATCGTGATCGCGAGCATCGCCTTGCGGCCGACCCGGTCGCCGTAATGGCCAAAGATCGCGGCACCGAGCGGGCGCGCCAGAAATCCGACGGCGTAGGTGCCGAAGGCCGCGATGGTGGCGAGCGCGGGGTTGCCGGCGGCGAAGAAGACCTTGTTGAACACCAGCGCGGTCGCCGTGCCATAGATGAGGAAGTCGTACCATTCGACCGCGGTGCCGATTACGCTCGACCACACGATCCGTCGCAAGCTCGCCGCCTCGTCCGGCGCTACGTTCAGGGTTACGTCGTCTGCTACGGTCATCGATCTCTCCAAAAGGTACCGGCGCCTGGGAAAAGCAGTTGGCTCGGTCGCGGTGCTCATCGGCAGCCGCGACGGTAAAAATCGATCATGTTTACTATTGGAAATCAACGCCGCGGAACGCGGCAAATGCCGACGATCGCGGCAATACGGTCGAATTGCACGAAAATTCGGCGATTTTCCGCGTTGTACCAGTTCACCTGCTCATAATATCCGCGCCCTTGCCCGAAATTTCTGCTCAGAAGTTTTCCAATGGAATATGCTTACGGGCGACCGGCATCGGGCCTTGCCGGCCGCCGGGCTGGCAGTCCGGCGGCTTCTGTTGCAAAACAGGCTTCAGCAGTTCGGGAGACTCATGCGTGCTTGACGTCAGCAAAGCGACAGCGGTCGGGGCCAACATTCGCCAGGCGCGGATCGCCAAGGGCCTGACGCTGGACCAGCTTGCGAAGCAAAGCGACCTCACCCGCGGCTACATCTCGCTGGTCGAGCGCAACCTCAAGATCCCCTCCCTCGCAGCTCTGCTGCGGATGGCCGCCGCGCTCGAGGTCAATGTCGCGAACTTTTTCGACCCGAACGCCGAGCCGGCACCGCGCTACACGCTGTTCCGCCGCCAGGACGGCAATGTGCCGCTGTTCCAGGACACGTTCGGCGTAGTCCCGCTGGCGACCGGTCGCACCCGCAAGATGATGGAACCTTTCCTGCTGAGTCCGCCGCACAAGTCGGCGACGCGCGCCTCGCATGCGGGCGAGGAGCTGCTGTTCGTCATCAACGGCAGGATCGCGATCAAGCTCGATGGCGAAGAGCTCGTCCTCGGCAGGGGAGATTGCCTGTATTTTTCAGGCGAGACGCCGCACGAGGTCAGGAGCCTCGGCCGGCAGAAGGCCGAAGTGCTGGTCGTCGTGGCCCAGACGTCTTGACGCCCAGCCTCGGCAATAGCCTAGCGGAACCAGAAGAAACGTCCCTGTGACGGCGGAATCGACTCCGGCGGCCGCAACCGCTTCGGGCGCGGCGGCCTTGGCGGCGGCCCGGTAGCCGAGGTGGTCTCCGCAGTCGGCGCAGTCTCGCTGCCCAGCACCTTCACCGACAGCAGTAAATTCGATTCGCGCATCCGCCAGCGATAGCCGACGCCGAAATCGATCGGCTGGGCGCGCGTGAACAGTTCGGCATAGCGCTCCTGATAACGGCCGGGGAATTCGTCGATGGGACCGAGATAGCGGCCAAATGGGAAGAACCGCCATTGCCGTGCGTTGTAGTTCGCGAGCGGAATGCCGGAATCGTCCTGGATGATGGTGGCACTATTGGCAAGCAGCCAGTCGCGCACGACGGAGAAATTGCCGGAGTGCAACAGATAGGACGCACTCTTGAGCAGGCTGTTGCCGGGCCCGAGCGTCTCGCAGAACTTCAGGAAGCCTGCGGCGCGCGCGCCGGAATTGGATAGATCGGTCGAGAAATAATACAGCGTGCGCGCTTCCCCGTCGCTGCCGGCGAAGGTGATGCGGACGCCGCGCGTCGCGTTTCGTCCCGGATTGTCGTCGCCGACATGCACCCCGCCCTTGTCGTCGAGCGCGATCATCTCGACGTTGCGGATGGTCTTGCCGGAGCGCGCGAGGAAGACATAGAGGATCGGCAAGGTGCCGTTGACCTGGTTGGCGCGCAGGTCGACCTTCATCTGCTTGGTGATGAAGAAGGAGAAGCTCAGGATCGAACCGAGCGAACGCTCGACATTGTAGAGCGCGGCGGCGACCGAACCACGCGGCAGCCGCGTCAGGTCGGGCACGGCGCCGACCGGCTCCAGCGCGCCGAGCACATACGTGCTGGCCTTGGAATAGAAGGCATCGGCGTAGAGGAAATCCGGGCCACTGAACATGTAGAACATGGTCGGCCGTGGCGCGGCGAGATTGGCGTCGGCCCAGCTGCGGATCTTGGAGAGCTGCCGCTGTTCGAGCTGGGCGAAGGCGCCGTCGAAGAACTTTGCATGGCGCTGCCAGCCCGGATCCCTGGTGAGCGGCACCAGCGGCGAGTCCGCCGAGGGCTGCATGCCCGCAAGGAAGCGCGCGGTGTCGTCGAAGCTGGCGTCGGCAGCATGCGCGGACGAGACGACCGCAGCCAGCAGGGCGAAAGCGATGGCCGCAATTCTCATGGATCGAAACATCTCTATTCGCGGTGTGACGAGTTGCCGGCGGCAGCCGGCCGCCTGCGGAACGCAGCATAGATCAACAGGCCCGCGAGCATGACGAGCATCCCCGAGAGCGACTGCACCGGCCGCTCGGTCAAGAGGTAGTACATCATGAACGCGGTCACGAGCAGGAAAACGAGCGGTGTGAACGGGTATCCCCAGGTGCGATAGGGCCGCGGCAGGTCGGGATCTGTGATGCGCAGCTTGATGACGCCGGCGACCGTGAAGAACGAGCAGAACAGCAGCGCGAACTGGATGAAGTCGAGCACCGCCTCGAAGCTGCGCGTGAACAACAGCAGGTTGGCGATGGCGAGCTGGAACAGGACGGCATAGGCCGGCGCGCCGCTCGCCGATCGCTTCGAAAACACGCGCAGGGCTGGAATGTCCTCCCCCATCGTCATCATCACGCGCGGTCCGATCCACATCATCGCGCTGATCGAGGAGATCAGGCCGACGCAAATCATGGCGCCGACGATCCGGCCGCCGAGGCTGCCGAAGATGGCACTGCCGGCGACGCTGGCGACGTCGAGCTGGCCGGCGAGCGCACTCACCGGCGTGGAATAGAGAAAGACCGCGTTCAGCGCGACGTACAGCACGAGCACGATCAGCGTACCCGCAAGCAGTGCGCGCGGCAGGCTCTGCTGCGGCGTGTTCATCTCGCCGATGATGTAGGTCGCGGCATTCCAGCCCGAGAAGGAATACATCACGAAGACGAGGCCGATCGCGAACGGCGCGCTGACGATGTGGGCGAGATCGCCCGGCTGCGGCGTGAAGGCGATCGGCTGCTGCGCGCCGACGACGAAGCCGGCGACCAGGAAGGCGACGATCAGGACGACCTTGAGGATGGTCGAGATCAGCTGGAAGGTCGAGGAGTGCCGGACTCCGGTCAGTTGCACCAGCGAGACCAGCCACACCACGCCGATGGCAAGCGGAATCGGCGGCAGATCCGGGACAACCGATTTGGCGTATTCGCCGAACGCCATCGCCGCGAGCGCAACCGGCGCCGCGAAGCCGACCGTGGCCGACACCCAGCCGGCGAGAAAGCCGAAGGCCGGATGATAGGCGCGGCCGAGGAAATTGTACTCACCGCTCGAGCGCGGAAACATCGCGCCCAACTCGCTGTATGCGAACACCCCGCACAACGCGACGATGCCGCCGACGGTCCAGAGCAACAGGATCGAGAAGCCGGACGGGATGTCCTTGACCTGGAAGCCGAGGCTGGTGAAGACGCCGACCCCGATCATGTCGGCCACGACGATGGCGGTTGCGACCGGAACGGAGACCCCGGCCCCGCTCCCGGTCAGCCGGCCGATCCAGGCTGCGGTTCCCGCATGTGATGCCGTCATCGCGGTCCTTAACCTCAGGCGTCTCGCCTCGCAGGTCATCGTGCAGTTCGCCCCAGTCAATTCAAGCAGAGTTAACAAGGGTTAAATGAGGCAACGGCAGCGGGTACCAAAACACCGACTAACCACGCTTTTGGACAATGACGCCTGGATTACCCCGAAATTTCCCGTTCGCGCTCCCCACAATCAGGACACGATTGCATGGTCCTTTTGAGCGTTCCGGATGTGGGGAAGTTGCTCCGGACGCTTAACGTCGCCTAAACGCCAGTCGGCTCAATTGTCTTAAAGCATGCCGACAGACTTGATGTCGTGACTTGGGGTCATCGGTGGATGTTCGGGGCCGTTCCGACACTGACAGCTGACTTTCGTGCCGATCGGACGACGTCCGGCGCGCGCAGTCGCGCGCGACGCGTCGGCCTGATCTCGGCCTTGGTGCCGCTGTCGCTGACGCTGGTTCAATGCGGCAAGGCGCCCGATCCGGCGGCGCTGGCAACGAGTTCGCAGGCGAATGTCCAGGTCGTCGCCAAAAACAATTCGCAAGCCTCCAACCCACGCGTGGCAAGCGGCGACACGTTCGAGGACCGCTTTCCCGCCCCGCAGTTCAGGGAGCGCTTTCCCTCGGCGAGCGAAAGCTTCCTGCAGCGGCAGATGTCGGACTTCTCGCCCAGGCGCGCCGTTCAGCAACAGCCGCCGGAGCAAGCGCCTTACAAGGTGGCGTCGCTGGAGCCGCAGGTCCCCTACAAGCGTCCGCCGCGCGACGACCTGACGACACTCGTCAGCATGAAGTCGTCGGCCTTCCCTTACTTCGGCAACAACCCCGCCTCCGACGCACCCTTCCTCAACATTTCCAAGGGCGACCGCCGCGGCCACCGCAGCTATTCCGGTCGCGTGTTCTGGCAGGATGAGACCTACAGCGACAGCCGGGTGTTGGTGCACGTGCCCGAGCATTTCGACGTGCACAAGCCCGGTGTGATCGTGGTGTTCTTCCACGGCAATGGCGCGACGCTCGAGCGCGACGTACGCGACCGCCAACTGGTGCCCAAGCAGATCAGTGATTCCGGCGCCAATGCCGTGCTCCTTGCACCGCAAATGGCCGTCGATGCCGCCGATTCCAGCGCCGGCAAGTTCTGGCAACCGGGCGGGTTCAAGCGCTTCATGGCGGAATCGGCCGACCATCTCGCCCGCCTCAGCGGCGATCCCGAAAGTGCGCGCGCCTTCGCCAACATGCCGATCGTGATCGTCGGCTATAGCGGTGGCTTCCTGCCGACGGCTTGGAGCCTGGAGGTCGGCGGCATCGGCGACCGCGTCCGCGGCGTGGTGCTGCTCGACGCCATCTACGGCGAACTCGACAAGTTCGCCTCCTGGATCGAGAGCCACCGCTCCGGCTTCTTCGTCAGCTCCTACACCCGCTACACGGCGCGGCGCGACCGTGAGCTGATGAGCATGCTGCGGCAGAAGGGCATCAGCGTCGCGGAGGACATGGAGGGTCCGCTCCGTCCCGGCAGCGTGGTGTTCGTGGAGACCGGCGACGGCATCACCCATCGCGATTACGTGACCCGCGCCTGGACGCGGGATCCGCTCAAGGACGTGCTGGTGAAGATGTCGGCAACGCCGTCGCTCGCGCTCACGCGCGTCGCCTCGACCAATCCATCCGCATCGAGCCGCTAGGCCCAATTGCTCAGGTCGATCAGCGACTGAGCCCTGACCTGGCGAATATCAGTGCGAATATCAGTTCTTGGGCAGCTTCGGAATGCTCTCGGCAAAGCCGTTGAAGCAGGTCAGCCGCTCGTCCTCTTCCTTGAAGAAACGGCAGTCGGCGTAGCCCTTGGCCTTCGCCGGCTTCGGCTTCGGCGCCGGCGGGATCACGGCGTCGTAGCAGTTGAGGCGATCCTTGGTGCCGTCGTCGATCTCGAGGCAGGCCTGGAGCCGGACGGCGATCGACTGCGGCTTGCCCTTCGCCGCGGCGGGATTGGCCGCTGCCTCTTTGGTTCCCTTCGGCTTGACCTGCACCAGCGGCTTGTCTCCCACCATCGGGGGCTTGTCGGCTTGCGCAAATGCGGAGGTTGAATAGAGCACCGCGGCAACCGCCAGAATCATCCTCATCTCAGTCAACTCTCTTTGGTCCCCATGACCGGCCTTCTAGCGCCCTCACGCGAGGTTTGCCAAGCACCTTGCGCACAGGAAAGACGGCCTTCAGGCGGTCGTGGCAGCCCCCGGCCGTGGCCGGGTCAGCACCAACAGGATCAGCGCCAGCACGACGAACCCGACCGCGACGAAGCCGAGCGTGTGCAGGAGCCCGCGGGCAAACAGCAGCCCACCGACAGCGGAGCCGATCGCCTGGCCGATATAGAGGACCGAGGTATTGAGCGCGACGGTCGCCGATGCCAGCGGCGGCGCGGCCGCGACCAGCCGCACCTGCTGCATCGAATTGGTCGACGCGAATCCAAGGCCCCAGGTCGCGACCGCGCCCGCCATCAGGACGAGCGAGCCGGCGCCGAGCGCCCAGCCGCTCATCCCGGCAAGCACCAGGCAGGTGAACAGCAACGAGGTGCGATAGGGCCCCGAGGTGTCGACGATGCGGGTCGCGATGACAACGCCAAGAAAGCCGCAGATGCCGTAAAGCGCGAACACCATGCCGATCGCATCGGCACCCGCGCTGGTGAGCCTGTTGAGCAGCGGGCCCATGTAGGTGAACACCACGAACTGCCCCGACATCTGCAACATCGTGATCGCAAGCAGCAGCAGGATCGTCCTGCTCCGGCCGACCGCGGCCCACGTCTTCAGATCCACCGGAGCGCCCTTCAGGCCCGCCGGCAGACGCAGCAGCAACAGCAGCAAGCTGATGCAGCCGAGCGCGCCGATGCCGCCATAGGACGCGCGCCAGCCATAGCGGCTGGCAATGAAGGTGATCAGCGGCAGGCCGACGGCGGCCGCCAACGACCAGCCTAGGAAAATGTATGCAATGGTGCTGCCGCGCCGTTCGGCCGGCACGATCAACGCTGCCGTGCCGGCGGCCTGCGGCGTGTAGAGCGCGCCGACCGCGAGCATCACGAGGCGAATGACGAGGAGGCTGGCGTAGTCGGGCGCAAAGGCCGAAGCGAGATTGCCGAAGGCGAGCACCGCAAGCGTCGTTGCGAGCAGCGTCCGCCGCTCCATGCGGCTGGTGAACCAGGCCGTCAGCGGCGAGCCGATGCACAGCGTGACCGCGCCGAACGTGATCAGGAGCCCGGCCGCATGGATGCTGACCTGAAGTCCCGTCGCCAATTCCGGCAGCATGCCTGCCGGCGCCAGCACCGAGCAGCCGGTGACGAGATTGCCGAGCATCAGGGCGGTTGGCGCGAAACGGCCGGCGGCGGGAGCTTTTTCCATGCAAGTGCATGTAGAGCAGGCCTGCGGCCAGTTGAAGGGCGCTGCTCGAGATAGTTGGTGCAAAGTCGCGGGTTTTGCGCGTCACTTTCTTGGAAATGCCGGATTGCACGGGCCGAATCGCCTGATATATCGCTCGTTCCCGCTTACCTGCGCTCGTTCGCAGGAGTGAGCCTCAGGAGAAAAGCATGACCGACCAGCCCAAATCCGAGTCCGGCTTCCAGTATAGCCTGTCCAATCTGAAGCCCGTGACCCCTGCCGCCAAAGTCACCCTCACCTTCCCCGACGGCGCCCAGCGCCAGTTCGACAAGGGCATCACCGGCCTCGATATCGCCAAGGGCATCTCGCCGTCGCTGGCCAAGCGCACGGTTGCGATGGCGCTCGACGGTGCGCTCGCCGATCTCAACGACCCGATCGAAGATGACGCCAAGATCGAACTCGTCAATCGCGACGATCCGCGCGCGCTCGAATTGATCCGCCACGACTGCGCACACGTGCTCGCGGAAGCCGTGCAGACGCTGTGGCCGGGCACCCAGGTCACCATCGGTCCCGTGATCGAGAACGGCTTCTACTACGACTTCTTCCGCAACGAGCCGTTCACGCCGGAAGACTTTGCCGCGATCGAGAAGAAGATGCGCGAGATCATCGCGCGCGACAAACCGTTCACGAAAGAGGTCTGGGATCGCGAGAAGACCAAGCAGGTGTTCCGCGACAAGGGCGAGGCCTTCAAGGTCGAGCTGGTCGACGCCATTCCCGGCACCGAACCGATCAAGATCTACTACCAGGGCGACTGGTTCGATCTGTGCCGCGGTCCGCACATGACCTCGACCGGCAAGGTCGGCAATGCCTTCAAGCTGATGAAGGTGGCCGGCGCCTATTGGCGCGGCGACAGCAACAACCCGATGCTGACCCGCATCTACGGCACGGCCTTCGCCAAGCAGGAGGACCTCGACGCCTACCTCAAGCAGATCGAGGAAGCCGAGAAGCGCGACCATCGCAAGCTCGGGCGCGAGCTCGACCTCTTCCACTTCCAGGAAGAAGGTCCGGGCGTCGTGTTCTGGCACCCGAAAGGCTGGACCATCTTCCAGCAGCTGATCGCCTACATGCGCCGACGCCTGACCGGCGACTACAACGAGGTCAACGCGCCGCAGATCCTCGACAAGGTGCTGTGGGAGACCTCGGGCCATTGGGGCTGGTATCGCGAGAACATGTTCGCGGCGCAGTCGGCCGGCGACGAGGCCGAGGACAAGCGCTGGTTTGCGCTGAAGCCGATGAACTGCCCGGGCCATGTGCAGATCTTCAAGCACGGCCTGAAGAGCTACCGCGACCTGCCGCTGCGCCTCGCCGAGTTCGGCGTGGTGCATCGCTACGAGCCCTCCGGCGCCATGCACGGCCTGATGCGCGTGCGCGGCTTCACCCAGGACGACGCGCACATCTTCTGCACCGAGGACCAGCTCGCCGAGGAATGCCTGAAGATCAACGATCTGATCCTGTCGACCTATGCCGATTTCGGCTTCACCGGCGATCTCACCGTGAAGCTGTCGACCCGGCCGGAAAAGCGCGTCGGCACGGACGAGATGTGGGATCACGCCGAGCGCGTGATGGCCACCGTGCTGCGCGAGATCCAGTCGCAGAACAATCACATCAAGACCGAGATCAACCCGGGCGAAGGCGCCTTCTACGGGCCGAAGTTCGAATACGTTCTGCGCGATGCCATCGGGCGCGACTGGCAGTGCGGCACCACGCAGGTCGACTTCAACCTGCCGGAGCGGTTCGGCGCGTTCTACATCGACCATGACGGCGGCAAGAAGCCGCCCGTGATGGTGCACCGCGCGATCTGCGGCTCGATGGAGCGCTACATCGGCATCCTGATTGAGCACTATGCCGGCAACTTCCCGCTCTGGCTCTCGCCGGTGCAGGCGGTGGTCACGACCATCACTTCGGAAGGCGACGAATACGCCAAGCAGGTTCTCGAGCAGGCGCGGCGCGCCGGGCTTCGGGTCGAGATCGATCTGCGCAACGAAAAGATCAACTACAAGGTCCGCGAGCATTCGCTGGCCAAGATCCCGGCTCTGCTCGTGGTCGGCAAGAAGGAAGCCGAGACGCATTCGGTCTCGGTTCGCCGGCTCGGCAGCGACGGCCAGAAGGTGATGACGACGGCCGAGGCGATCGCTGCCTTGGTCGACGAGGCCACCCCTCCGGATGTCCGGCGGGCGCGCGGCAGCGTCTGACGGCGCTCAAGCGGCTCTATCTTGCCCAACTTTGATGAGGGACTCGGCAGGAATGCCGAGCCCCACATGCAGGCGTCGGATCATGCTGAGCGTCAATTCGCGCCGCCGGTTAAGCACTTCGTGGACCCTGTTGCGGCTGCCAATGAAAGGAATCAGGTCCCTCGGCTGCAGGCCGCTCTGTTCCATATGATACTTGATGGCTTCGACCGGGTCTGGAAGGTCCAGCCGATAATGCTTCCGTTCCCACGCCTCCACGAGCGTCACAAGCACATCCAGCCGATCGCCCTCAGGCGAGTTCCGGCGCGCACTCATCAACGTCTCGATCTCCTTGAGCACGCGACGATAGTCCCGGTTAGACTTGATTGGCGCGATTTCCATCATCGACCTCTTAAATGGTTTGCGCATCGATTGCGTCGTACTGCCGATGTGTTCCAACAAAACGGACATAGACCACGCGGTATGGATAGTTGATCCAGACTACGACGCGATATTTGTTGCCGGCGACGTTGAAGACGACACGGCCATCCCTGAGGATACTGGCGGTTCGGATATCTCGCTTCACGTCCGCGGGCTTCGCCCAATCGGCCTGCTTTACCTGCCGAAACCAGGCCATCAGGGGTTCGCGGGCATCGGAGACCTCGCCCGCTCGATCGAGAAAAGCCTTGATCGTGCTGAGCGCGATGATCCTCATTCATGTCATCTTAGCATAGTCCCAACCTGGGACCACAACTTTCTGGCCGGAGCGCCAGCAGACCTCATAATCACTCTAAATCCCTTCCATTCGTCCTCTGGCGGGCCTATCTCCTGGCGAGAACAGCAAGCCACAAGGACCTGCCCGTGCCCGACGCCATCGAACTCCTGAAGACACGCCGCTCGGTCAAGCCGCGCGAGATGACCGGCCCCGGCCCCTCGCCGGCCGAGCTCGAGACGATCCTGACCATCGGCGCGCGCGTGCCCGATCATGGCAAGCTCGCGCCCTGGCGCTTCATCATCTTCGAAGGCGATGC
Source organism: Bradyrhizobium sp. 191 (assembly GCF_023100985.1). Classification (NCBI taxonomy): domain Bacteria; kingdom Pseudomonadati; phylum Pseudomonadota; class Alphaproteobacteria; order Hyphomicrobiales; family Nitrobacteraceae; genus Bradyrhizobium; species Bradyrhizobium sp. 191. The sequence continues at coordinate 7,728,510 of NZ_CP064692.1, read as the reverse complement.
CCGCCAGCGTGCCGGCGAGGTGATCGCGAGGGTCTTTACCCGGAAGAATCCCGGCGCGCCGGCGGCCGACGTCGAGATCGAGCGCAAGCGCCTCACCGATGCGCCGTTGGTGATCGGCATCGTCAGCTTCACCAAGCCGCATCCGAAGGTGCCGGCGTTCGAGCAGGAATTGTCGGCGGGCGCCAGCGCCATGAACATCGTCACGGCCGCCACCGCGCTCGGCTACGGCGCCTGCTGGCTGACCGGTTGGTTCTCGTTCGACCGCGACGTGCTGGACGGGCTCGGCCTCAAGCCGGACGAAAAGCTCGCCGGCTTCATCCATATCGGCACGCCGACCAAGCCGAGCGAAGACCGTCCGCGACCGTTCCTTTCGGAAATCGTGACGCGCTTTTAATCGATGTCTTGTTGACGACTCGAACGTTGCGCGGCTTAGATCCCGGCGGGGGAGGAAGCCCGGATGCGACGGCGTGAATTTCTTGTCGGGGCCGCAATGCTCGCCAGCTCGATGGCGCAAAGCCGTGCTGCCGATATTCCCGCCCCCTCGTCCGAGGGGCTCGACCGCATCACGGCGTATTTCGACAACGAGGTGACAAGCGGCCGGCTGCCGGGCGCGGTGGTCCTGATTAAGCAGCACGGCAAGCCGGTCTATCTGAAGACCTTCGGCGTGCGCGACACCAGGACCGGCCTCGCCATGACGCCGGATACGATCTTTGCCATCCATTCCATGACCAAGCCGATCACCTGCCTTGGCGCGATGATGCTGATCGACGAGGGCAAGCTTGCGCTCACCGATCCCGTATCCAAATACGTTCCCCTCTTTGCCAAGACCAAGGTGGGCGTCCAGACCACCGATCTGCACGGCGAGCTCGAACTTGACTTCGTGGCGCCGGTCCGTCCCGTCAACATCGAGGATCTGCTGCGGCACACCTCGGGTATCAGCTACGACTATATCGGAGCCGAATGGGTCGAGCATGCCTACAAGGCGGCCGACATCTTCGAAGGTCCTTTCAACAACAGGGAGTTCGCCGACCGGATCGCCAGGCTGCCGCTGGCGCGTCAGCCTGGAACGCTGTGGCGCTACGGCCATTCCACCGACGTGCTCGGCAGCATCATCGAGATCGTCTCGGGCCAGACGCTGTATCAATTCCTGAAACAGCGCATCTTCGACCCGCTCGGCATGAACAGCACCAAATTCGTGCTCGCGACCGAGGACGAGCTTGCGCGGATGGCGCGGCCGCTGCCGAACGACTTCATCCTGCTTGCCGGCGAACGCGATCGCCTCGCCCATCCCGAATGGCAATCCGGCGGCGGCGGCCTGCTCTCGACCATCACCGACTATCAACGCTTCTCGCAGATGCTGCTCAACGGCGGCGAGTTCGCGGGCAGGCGCTATCTCAGCCCGTCCGCGTTCGAGGCCATGACGACCGATCACATCGGACCGGGCTCCGGCGTCGCACGCGACTATTTCTATTTCCCCGGCGACGGCTTCGGCTATGGCTACGGCCTTGCGGTGCGGACCGATCCCGGCAATGCGAAACCGCCGCCGCCGGGCTCGCTCGGCGAGCTGAAATGGGACTCCGGCAGCGGCACCTATTTCGGCGTCGATCCCAAGCTCGACATGGTCTACCTCATGATGCAACAGACCCAGAACGAGCGCAGCCGCATCACACCGGCGTTCAAGGCGCTGGTTTACGACTGCTACCCGCCCCCACTACGCCGCCCGTGAGGTGCGCTCACCGAAATCGGCAAGGAGCTTTCCGATCTCGGCCGCGGGCCGCGCGGCACTGAACAGGAATCCCTGCACCTCGTTGCATCCTTCGGCGCGCAGCCAGTCGAGCTGATCTTCAGTCTCCACGCCCTCCGCAGTCGTGGTGATGTTGAGGCTGCGGCCGAGCCCGGAGATCGCGCGCACGATCGCGCCGCAGTCGGGCCGCTGCGCCAGATCCTTGACGAAGGAGCGGTCGATCTTGATCTTGTCGAATGGAAAGCTGCGGAGATAGCTCAGGCTGGAATAGCCGGTGCCGAAATCATCCATGGAAATGCCGACGCCGAGCTCGCGCAACTGATGCAGGGTCGCGAGATTGGCCTCGGTCTCGGCGAGAAAGATCGACTCGGTGATTTCGAGCTCGAGCCGCTTCGGCGACAGGCCGGACTGCGCCAAGGCCGAAATCACCACCTGAACCAGGTTGCGGCTGCGGAATTGCGCCGGCGACAGATTGACCGCGACCTTGACGTCGGCAGGCCATTTGACGGCCTCGGCGCAGGCCTCGCGCAATACCCACTCGCCGAGCTGGATGATGAGGCCGATGTCCTCGGCAACAGGGATGAACTCCGCCGGCGAGATCATGCCTTTGTCGGGGTGATGCCAGCGCAATAGCGACTCGAAGCCGGAGATGCGGTCGGAAGCGATCGACACCAGCGGCTGATAGTGCAGCTCGAACTCGCCATTGGCGAACGCACGACGCAGGTCGAGCTCCATGTCACGGCGCCTCTGCGCCTGGAGGTCCATCTCGCGCTCGAAGAAGCGGTGGACGCCACCGCCATCGGACTTCGCCCGGTACAACGCCATGTCGGCATTGCGCATCAACTCTTCCGGCGTCGTCCCGTCGCCCGGCGACAGCGCGATGCCGATGCTGGCGCCGATCACCATCTCCTGCCCCTCGAGATCATAAGGTGCCTTCACCATGTCGATCAGCAAGGACGCGCAGGCGCTGGCCTCGTTCGGCGAGACGTCGGCGGCCAAAATGACGGCGAACTCGTCACCGCCGAGCCGCGCCGCGAGATTGGCGCCGCGGACCGCGGTAGTCAGGCGCCCGGCGACCTGCTTCAGCAGGCAATCGCCCACCGGATGACCGAAGGAATCGTTGATGTTCTTGAACAGGTCGAGATCCATGTAGAGCACGCCGACCCGTTTTCCATCGGCCTGGCCCAGCGCCTGCTTCAGGCGCTCCTGGAAGAACTCGCGGTTCGGCAGGTCGGTGAGCCCGTCATGGTGCGCCATATGGGCGATGCGGGCCTCGGCCTTGCGCCGTTCTGTGATGTCGACCACCGCCACCAGATAGCCGTCGCGATCGTCGAAGGCGACGCGGCGGCCGAAGGTGAGCACCTCGATCTCGCTGCCGTCGGCGCGCAGATGCCGCCAGTTGCGCGAGGAGTGATAGGCGTCGCCGAGGCGCTCCAGCGCTTCGGCGTGGCTGTCCCACTCGTCCTCCGGCCAGATCTCGTGCAGCTTCATGCGCAGGAAGGTGGCGCGGCTGTAGCCGTAGTGCTGAACAGCGGCGTCGTTGACGCTGAGGAACGCCTTGGTCTGCGCGTCGAACACCCACATCGGCATCGGGTTGTTGTCGAACAGCAGGCGGAACGAGGCGTCGCGCCGCTTCAGCGCGGTAACATCGGAGATCGTCAGCGAAACCACGTCGGCGAAGGCGATCGCGCTGAGCCTGAGGTCGCGTCCCTCGCTCTCGATCTCGAGCTGTTCGCCGCGGCCGCTCAGAACGGCCTTGAACAGGAATTCCATCACCTCGGGCGAAGCCAGCAGCGTGCCGCCCTCGCCGATCCGTCGCCACAACAGGCTTCCGCTCGCAACCTTCAGCAGTGCGCCCGCGCTCTTGTTGTGATGCACGACCTGAAGATCGAACGGCTTGCCACCCGCATCGCGCAGCATCACGAGGGAGACCACCGCATCGTCGGTCGAGGAAAAGATCGCGTCGAGGAGATTGTATTGCGCGCCGCGCTCGTTGACATAGGCGCCGACCAGCGTCGCGCCCCAGCGCGAGGACGTCGGCAACGCCAGCACGTCGTAGGTCCTGACCATGCCGTCGCGCACGCAATGCGCTCTTCCCCGGTGCGGCCGTCCGGTCGCAAGCGCGCTCGCCGCGGCTTCCGACAGCGCCGTGGCGCAATCGGGCGACAGCGCGGCGACGGGAATGTCCCAGGCTTCCTCGCCGAGCCATTTCTGCACGTAGCGTCCGCTGCGCGACAGTTCGAGCGCGCCGTCGTTCTTCAGCAGCGCGATGTGGTCGGAGAGCCGTCCGAGGCTGCCGAGCATCACGTCCTCATAGCGCGGCAGCCGCTCGCCCGGCTTCAATGCCGCATGCCATTTGCGCTGAAGCACCGGGATGTCGTCAAACATTTCGGTGGCCGGCTTTCCCGGCACCCTCTTCGCGGCATTCATGGCAGTCCCCAACGCACTTTGCCGGCGCATCCAATGCAGACGCGCTTAACGACGTGTAAAAAGCGCGCAGGCGCGGGTTCCATTCGGCGATTATGACAGTTTTAAGTCAGGCGTTGGTTAGTGGGCGTTAGAGACTATGACAGTTGTGCAAAGGCGATGCGCTCGTGTCCCGGACGCGGCGCAATGCCGCAATTGCATGGGCCCCGGCTCTGCAGCGCATCGTCGAAGAGACGCAGCGCTGCGTCCGGGGCACAAGAGCGGAGTGTTCGCGCGCAACTGCATCAACGCCGTCATTGCGAGCGCAGCGAAGCAATCCAGAATCCCTCCGCGGAAAGACTCTGGATTGCTTCGCTGCGCTCGCAATGACGGAGCGTGGGGCGGCGGACATCGCTCTTTCGATTCGCATCTCACCTGCAGACACATCTTCTCGTTCTCGCGGCTGATCTCGCCCGAGCTTTGCCTGGTCGCTTCACCCTCAAATGAAAGAGGGCGCAGGGAAGGCCGGGAGCCCGCTGGCACCCGAGGTCCACTGTGCGGAATCTGCGTAACAAGAAGCTGCACAGCGGCATACAGGTGTAGCCAGGACATCCCGGCCTTCCCTGCGCAGTGGTTTTACGGCTTATGTCGTGATCTTGTGTCCGCAAAATCTGCCAGGATGTGACAACGGGCGGTTCTGACCAACCACCCGTCGCTGGATCCGAGCCCGTTCGTGCTCAAAGGCCTAGAGCCTGTCGGGGAGCGTGGGACGGATTCGGCGTGTCTTCCTCAACCCGAACAGTTGCATGGGCTTCGAGCCCGAACCGAGCAAGGAAGGGAGTGGATGATGGCACAAAACAGTCGCGTTGTCGTCGGGATTGATGTGGCCAAGGACGAGGTGGATGCATGCATTCGCTCGCTGTCGCAACGGCAAGCGTTCCCGAGCGGTGCGAAGGGGCGGCGCAAGCTGGTCGCCTGGCTGCGCAAGCACAAGGTCGACAGAGCGGTGATGGAGGCGTCCGGCGGCTACGAGCGGGACTGGGCCAAGGCGCTGCGCGAAGCCTGCTTCGCGGTGCGGATCGTCGATCCACGGCGAGTGCGTAACTTCGCCCGATCGGCGGGGCGGCTCGCCAAGAACGATACGATCGACGCGGACACGATCGCCTGGTTCGCTGAGACGTTTGAAGATGCGCCGAGCCAAACCCACGATGCGGCGCGCGAGGAGCTGGCGGCACTGGTCAAAGCACGCAAAGCCGTGATCGATCTGAAGACCCGCTTGCAGAGCCAGAACGAGCACGCCGTGCCGGGAGCGGTGCAGAAAGCCCACGCCCGCGTCTTGAAGGGCCTGGATGCTGAGATTGCCAAGCTCGAGGATGCAATCGTTGTCACGGTCAAGGCCACACCGGCATTTGCCGCGCGCGCCGAGATCATCGAGAGCGTGCCGGGCCTCGCCGAAACGGCCTCTGCGGTCCTCATTGCGGGGCTCCCGGAACTCGGGACGGTCCGCGAGGAGATCGCCGCCGCGTTGTTGGGCGCTGCGCCTTATGATGACGACAGTGGCAAGCGACGTGGCGAGCGCCATATCAAGGGCGGCCGCCGCTGGGTACGCAACGCCCTCTACATGCCCTGTCTCGGCGCAGCCACCCAGAACAACCCGGTGCTCAGGGCGTTCTATCAACGGCTGATTGCCAAGGGCAAGGAACCGAAAGTTGCGCTCATTGCCTGCATGCGCAAGCTGATCGTCATCCTCAATACGATGATCGCCCGCGGCGAGAAATGGGATCCGAGCCGCTACGCGTTGCGGTGAGCTGATCGAGCGCGCCCTACCGCGCTCGGTCCTCGACCGAGCGCATGCCAAGCCGACAGACCGGCGAGCGGACGGGGTCAAGGCCGTCAGCCGCCAAAGGCGGTGGCGCGTCCAGCGCCAGCCTTGAGGCCGGCCGATCGGCGGTCTACCTCAGCACAGTTGCTCCCCGGGGAGCGATGCACTATTGCCCCCGTCGCCTTGCGGATGACTGACGCTGCGAACCCGGTCGGGCCGCAACGTCACCGCAAGACTTGGCGCACAGACCCCGGGCGCCAGGACCACACGATTTTGCCGTACGCTGATGTGACGCGCAGGTTCGTATGACACCTCCCGGGATCAGCCGGGATTATCCGGGAAACGGCGGGAAGTTATTGAAACGCAAGGGCTTGGGCGGCCCTCGGCGCGAATTGACGGCAAAGGCAGCGCGCAAGTTCAAATGTCACCCTTGGGCGCCGCTGCGGGAAAAACGCCCCGAAATCTCCGGTTCGGCTGGCGAACATGGAATCAAATCAGGCCTCTGCGACTGGCGATTCCAAGTTCGGCCGAACAGCCGTGAAGCCATTGCAACTCCATAACTTTCGGCGAAGCCATCGATGTAGCCGAAGGGCAAACTCGGAATCGGAACCTAGAAGTATCCGGGAGCACCAATTCCCTTGATTTAGCGCAACGTCTCCCCCCGTCCGCGGCTGATCATCCGCCTATGCAGGAGCCCGACAAACAGGCTGACGGTAGGCGCACCAAGCCATCGCGCACCGACGAGGCAATACGCATGATTGAGGAGTACGCCGCCGATCTGCGTGAGATCATCAGGAAGCTGGCTCCTAAAGCGCACTAGCGCCTCCATCGGCCCGCGGTGATGATCAGCTCCCGCGCCTGGTGCGCCTTGTTGCTGCGGGCGACCGAATAGGTCAGCCGCACCGGCCGTAGGCGAAAGCCCGCGAAGGTCTTGCGGATCTTCGGGACGTCGTTGATCGACATGATGAAGCGGCCTTTCAAGGCCCTTAAAACCTCCGCCATCTGCGCATATTCCGAGCGCTCGAACAGGCCGGCACCGTAGTCCTTCTCGCCGCCCCAATACGGCGGGTCGAGAAAGAACAGCGTGCCCGGCCGGTCGTATCGGGCAATGAACTCGGCCCAGGGCAAGCACTCGATCGTGACGCCGGCGAGCCGCTCGTGCAACTCGTCTAGCATCGGCGCGAGCTTCGCCACGTTGAAGCGCGCGCCGGCCGGATCGACGCCGAAATTGCGGCCAGCGACCTTGCCGCCGAAGGCCGTGCGCTGGAGGTAGAGGAAGCGCGCAGCGCGCACCAGATCGGTCAGCGTCGACGGGTCCGTCGCCTTCAGCCGCTCGAACTCCGCGCGCCCGGTGATCTGCCACTTCAGCAGGTCCATGAAGGGCACGTAGTGGCGCTGCAGGATGCGGAAGAACGTCGCCACGTCGCCAGAGCGGTCGTTGATGATCTCGCCCTTCCTCGGCCGCCGCCGGCGCAGGAAAACGCCACCCATGCCCACGAACGGCTCGGCATAGGTCTCGTGCGGAATCCGCTCGATGCTGGCGACGATCGTCTTCGCCAGTTGCTTCTTGCCGCCGATATAGCCCGCGGCCGGCTTCACCGGCTTGTAGACAACTCTTGAACCCATCTCTTCGAATCGCTCCGGCCCGCCTACGGTCGCCGCGCTGCGCAGCAGCGGCGGGTCGGCGAGGACGGTTTCTCTCGTCGTGCGGGTCAGTCTGCCAGGATCGGCCCGCGGTTGGCAGCGTTCGCGCGCTGTCGGCCCCCGCCACTTCCATGCCGGAGGTAACTCTCATTCGTCCAGCGCCTCATCGAGGCTCGCCGGCATCTCGCCGGGCCGGTAGGCGAAGCCTGGATCGATGCCTTCGGGCACCGAGATCGTGCGCGTGCTGCCGTCTGACAGCGGCACGGTCTTCTCCACCATCTTCGACGCCGGTGCCTCGTCGGAAACCTTGTAGCCGTAGCGCCGCAGGTCGTCGTCGGAGAGGCTGTCGACCCAGCAATGGCAGCCCCAGCCGTTCGGCGGGTAATGAGTCTGCCACCATGGATGGTCGACCGGCAGAATCGTGCCGTGCCAGCTCTCGTGCAGCGGGCGCGGATATCTCTGGCCTTCGAGATGACGATAGATCAGGTACGGCCGCGTGCGCTTGACGCGCTGGATCTGCTCCCACCGACCGGCGGCGTAGGCCGTCGACATGTTGGTGTCGAAAATGACGCGGCTGCGCCAGCCCCGCGAGCCATTGTAGCTCCAGCCGTGGTCCTCGACGATGCGATCGAAGTCTTTGCGGAAGGTCTCGATGGTCTCGCCTTGCTCGATCGCCTTCATCACGGCGTCGTGGAAGTCCGTAACCAGCGAATCCGTCATCGCACCCGCGACGGTGAAGCTCGCCGAGTGCTCCTGCTGCCAGAGATCGGTCCAAGTCGCGGTCGGAACGTTCGCTTTTCGCCTGAGGAAGTCGATCGCCTCGATCGGATTGACGGCAAACGGCAGCACCTCGGCATGCAGCGATGCCCATGAGCAGCCGCAAGCGCGCGCGATGGTGTTGCCGCGGTACTTAAGCATCCGGAATCTGTGCCCGGCCGGTCAAATTCGCGAGCGTTCGTGCCATCCGCATCAAACCGGCAAGATTCCGCTCGGCAATACCGGGTTTCAGCTTGCGCAGTTCCTCCTGCACCTGGTGCAGCGACGTCGAGCGCTCGACGACAGCGCGGACTTCGTCGATAACGGCGTCGGTGCCCGGTCCGCAGAGACGTTCGGCCTCTTCAGTGAGCGCCGCAATCGGATCGTGCGTCTCCTGCATGCGCAAAGCCGCGTGCAGCGCCGGCGCGCTCGGCATTGTCTCGCCCGGAAGCGCAAGCGAAGGCGCCTGAGACGGCGCAGCGAGCAATTCCTCGCCGTCCTCCGGCACGGGTATGCCGAGGAGATCGTTGAAATAGGTCTTCTTGACCTTCAGGCCCATCGGTACAAGCTTCACCGCGCTCTCGACCGTCAGTTTGACGTCGGTGTCTTCGGAGCGGCCGATGCGCAGGCGCGGATAGGCCTTCTGCGCGCCGAATTGCAGGTCGATACCTGGCCGCACCAGGTCGCGATTGAGGATCGCGCTGAGAGCCTTCGCATCCGCGCGCTCGATGTCCTCTTGCACCTGCCGGTGCTCCTGCCCGACAGCATGCCCGCCGGCAATCGCGTCGGTCGTCGCAGTCTGGCCGAGCACCGCCTTCGAGACCTGCTGATCCAGCCAGTCGCAGCGCTTCTGATAGAGGTCACTGCCAGGTCCGACGTTCTTCGATTCGATGAACTCGATCGTCATCGTCTCCGGGATGATCGCGGCGCAATCGCCGGCGATGTTGGCGACGGCCGTGAACAACGTGTCCTTGTCACCCTGCGAGGAGCCGGCCGGATACTTGCCAACTCGCACGGGCTGACCGAAAGTTTGCGTGAAGATCGTCCAGTCCCGTTGGGTGAAGGCCTTGAACATCCACGCCCACGCAACCAGGCGCGAGAGGCCGGAGCGGATCGGCAATCCTGACTTGGCACGGATGACCGTGGTGATGAACTTGAACGGCGCGAGCGGCGTCTCGCCGGACGATGTCATGGGCAGGGTGCCGACGCCATCGGCGCTGTAGTCGCCGAGCAGCAGCGGCGTCTCGCCGTCGTTGCGATCAAACCGGAACCAGCGCGGATCGCGCCAGGCGAGCTTCTTGATCGCCCAGTCGCCCTCCGAGGTGTCCCAGATGATCTCGGTGATGCTGATGCCCTTGCCGATGGCATCGAGCATGTCGAACAGCTCGTCCTGAACGTGTCGCGCTTCAACACGCCTTCAACCCAGGCCGCATGCGCCTTCGCTTCAGCGGTGTCCTCGGCCGGCTCGACGGTAATGTCGAGCTGAGATACCTGACGCTTCCGCGTGCCGAGCACGCCCGCATAGTGCAGGTCGCGCTCCTCGATCTGCTCGGCCATCTCGAAGAAGCGCAGTGGGTCATAGGCGTCGGCCGCCTTGAGGATACTGGCAAGCCGAACCGGATTGAGACCGTCGGCCGGATAGCCGGAAATCGGCGAGCGCACGCTGCCGACGCGCGGGCCGGCGATCTCCTCGGTCAGCACCTCGCGCTGGATGGCGCGGCCGAATTGATCGAGGATCGGTGACGTCTTAAGGGCCATCAAAAGCCTCCTCGAATGCGCGCGCCGAGCGGCGCCTTCCACCAAGCGCGGCCGGTGTCGTTGTCCTCATCGCCGGACGGGTCCTCCGGGTCTTTCGTCGCCGCCGATCGGTAGTCGAACTCGACCAGCTTTGCGCGGGTCTGCGCATAGGCGAGCACCAGGGCGATGGCGACGTCGCCGTGCCGTTTCTTGCCATCCGCGCCCTTGGTGCGGACATCGGGCACGCGCGGCACGCCCTTGATGGTCTGCACGGCCGCGAGATCGTCAACGCCGTCCGCGTCCTTCGGCAGCAGGATGCTGCCCTCCTCGAACGCGCCCTTGAGCGGCGGGAAGTTCTCCAGATACCACTCGGTCGACATCTTGACCTGCTCGATTCGGAGCGGGCCGTACTTCTGCGCTGCGACCTCGGCGAGATAGGCGCCGTTGCCGGAAGCGTCCATCTTGCCGCCGATGAAGCGTGGCAGGCCGTCGCACAGATAGAACAGCACCTGCCGCTGCTGCTCGAACGGAATGTTCGACATCTCGATCCAGAACGGCACGGTGCGCCGCAGCGTCTTGCCGATCTCGATCGGGATCAGCACCGAGAGGTCGACGTTGCGCGCGAAGTCCTGGCCGAAGCCGTGTTGCCGCTCCTGGTCGAGCTTCTTCAACAGCGGTTCAAGATGCTCCTTGCACCATGCCAGAATATCGGCCTCGCGGCGCTCCTTCGGCAGGAAGGTGAACTCGGCGGGCCGGGACAGCCGCAGCACCGGCGCGTCGAGCACCATGCGCGCCTCGATCAGCGTGCGGGCCAGGTAGACGCCGCCACCTTCCGAGGGAACGCAGAACAGCTCCTCGTCGGCGGCATCGCCGTAGGAGGCAACGATCTCGGCGCGCCACTTCGCTTCGTTCTCCGGCGTCCATTCCTTACCGGTGACGAGGCAGATGCGCTGATAGAGCCCGTCCTTCAGAGCGTCGTCGAAATCGTACTTCTCGACGTGGTAAGGCTTGCGGCCCGCGCGCGCGTCCTCGATCAACTTGTTGAAGGGATTGGCGACGCCGAGATGGGTGGAGATGACCAGCACCCGACCGCCCCACATCAGCAGCGCGAGCGCCGCCTTCATCATCGCGTCGAGATCGTCGTGGAACGCTGCCTCGTCCAAGATGACGAAGCCCTGCATGCCGCGCAGCGAGCGCGGGCGCGACGGCAGCGCGATGATCTCGAAGCCGGAGGCGAAGCGGATGCGGAACGCCTGGATGTTGCTGTCGGGGTCGCCGTCGTCGAAGACGAACTCCTGCACCTCGGTCGCGGCTTCCTCGAAGCTCTTGGCCCACATGCCGCAGACGTCGATGAACTCCCGCGCCATCTCCTTGTTGTAGCCGATGTAGAACACGTCCATGCCGCCGGCCGACTTGACGGCCGCGGCCGTCAGCGCGGCATCGGAGGCAACGCCCCAGGTCGCGCCGATACGGCGGGACTTCTCGCAGATCGTGACGGCATGCTCCGACGTCGAGCGAAGCAGCCGCTTCTGATAGTCCAGCAGCACACCCTCGATGCCGCCCGCGTCGCGCGCGAGCTGCGCGCCGACGGCAAGGCCAGCGCGCCGCGTCTCTGCCCATTCGGCGTCGGTGATGGTGCGGGCGGAGTCGGTCACTTCGCACCGCCGCCTTTGATCGCGGCCGTCATGTGCTCCGGCAGGGCACGGCCGCGGCTGTCATCCTCTTCGATATCGGCCCACTTCGGTTCAGCGGCGAGCAAGCGACGATCCAGACGCTCGCGCTCCTGTCGAATGCGGTCAGCCGCTTCCGGCGATCGGAGCGAGCCATAGAGATGGTTATCCGGCGTCCACGGCCGCCCGGAGATCGCCTCGACCAGGCCGATAACGTCGCCGCGCGTGGTGACGTGGCGGAGGTGTATGAAGCGATGATAGCGGCCGGCAGCGTCGCTGCGCAGCCAACAGAACCACTCGGTGTCTCCGAAGCCCGGCGCCAGCTCGATGCCGAGATCCTCATAGTCGGTCAGGCTCGGCTTCTGCCGAAGTCCGCCGCCAAGCCACAGCAACCAGTGCTTGGCGTTCTGGCGTTCGAACTCGTGCCATTTGAAGCCGACTAGCTTTAGCCAGTCCTCGGTAATCAGCTCACCGGCCTCGCTCATGACCAGTTCCAGAAGCCCTGCGCCCCAGCGGACGGGATCGGCTGGGCAAACGGTTTGACGTCCATCATCGGCCAGCCATAGAGGTTGTGGTCGAGCCGGCCGCTGTCCGCGATTGCAGTCCCCTTGAAGATGTCTAGAACGCTGCGGGGCTCGCCGATCACTGCCGTGCCGAGCGCGACGCTAAGGGGCGCGATCTGGCTGAGATCGGCGTCCTTGCCGCGCGCCTTCAAGGCCGCGCGCAGTTTCCAAATCAACGGCCGCGCGATGTCGTCCTTGAGCGCGCTTTCCCCGCCGTCGATCCGCCGGAGGATATCGTCAAGCTCGCCGATCGGCGGCCTCCGCGCGCTGGCGTGGACGACGATGCGCTGCCCGACGAGCTTCGCCAGCGCCGGCTTGTCGGTGAACTTCCATTTGCGGAACTCGTGGGGCTTTGCACCAAGCATCACGAGCGTCGCCCACGGCTGATAGATCGTGAGCGCTTTGGTGCCTGCTGGCAGGTCGAACCTCTTGAGGCCTTGCTCCGCCTGCTCGACGACGCGCTTCGCCTCGCGGTGATTGTCGCTGATGCGGCCCGTCGCGCGAAAGCTCGCGTAGACGGCCGACTGGAGTGGCTTCGGGACGAGGCGCCAATGGCGCGGGCACATGTAGATGCCTTGCGGCACCGTCGTCTTGCAATTCTCGATCGGGCACTCGTGGCTCATGTCGCATCTCCCTCCTGACTGAAAGATGTGGTTGACGACGAAACGGATCGACGCCGCGACGCCGATCCCCGCGAAGACGATCCAGAGCAACAGGACCAGGGCGCCGCGGACGTTTTCGCTCATGACGTCTTCCTTTCGATGCCGAGGATCTTGCTCTTGATCGCGTCCACGGTGTCGGCGGACAGGCCCTTGACCTTCGCCACGGTCTCCACGGCCTCGGTGGCCTTGCTCTTCAGCTCGGTCTCGATCTTTCGCCGGCCGTCCGCGCTGATCCGCTTGGCTTCCTCGGCGTGCTTCAGCGCGCGCGACGTAAACATCAGCATCTCAGCGGTGCCGCCGTCGGCCGCGAGCTCGCCGGCGTTGCCGAGCATTTCAGAGATCAGCGTCTTGATGGTCTCGGCCACCATCAGCGTGATCGAATTGTCGCCGGCCTCGTCCAGCTTCGGAGCGATGATGGCTGCGATCTCGCGGGTCTCCTCCAAGCGACGGCCGAGCAGCGCCACGCGCATGGCGGTCCGGTTGAAGGCCGAACGCGAGATCTCCGGCACTTCGGCGCTGGCATCATGCGCCAGTGAAGCGGCTCTCAAACGGGCGTTGAACTCGTCGAGGATCTCGAGCTGGCTGAGCTTGCGCTCCTTTAGCTGCTCGAACGCCCAGACCTTGGCTTCGTCCGCCCAATCGGGCAGCTTGTCGATTTCCGACAGCCGGCCGCGGCGCGCCTTTGCATGGTGAGCCATCGGGCGTCAGCCCTCCGGCGGGCTGGGACGCTTGACGCCTTCGATCAACAGGCGCCGCTCGACGTGCTCGACGCCCTTCGGCGCAAGCGTAACGATCCAGACGGTGCCGGCGCTCGTCTTGGTCAAGGCGCTCATGTCGGCGAGCCAATCCAGCTCGCCGCGAATCCAGTCCCGCGTCTTGGCGATGCCGAAGGACTCCAGAACTTGCTGCAGCATGCTGTCGTTCGAGGTGTAGTTCGACTGGTTGTGCAGCTCGCGCAGGATGATCAGCCGCGCGTGCTCTCGAATGATGTCCCGGCTCATCGGTCAAACCCCGCCTGTTCCAAAATCTTCTCCTGAAGCCGATCGGCAATCGATGCGATCGGGCGGATGCGCTCTGAAAGCACGGCGACATCGCCCGTCAGCTTGCCGATCATGCCCTGCAGCGTCGTCACCATCTGATGGTCAGGAAGGTGGTCCATGTTGGTTTCGATGCGCGTGGCGCGATCCTCCAGCAGGTCCAACTTTCCGACCGCGATGGCGACGGTCTCCGTGCTGGCCTTCTTGTCGATCAGCTCCTGCAGCTGCGTGAAGCGCTTGTCGTTATCCTTCGAGCGGCCTGTGACGATCGCGTAGAGGAACGAGGCCACCGATACGGCGATGGCGACCCACGGCGCCCAATCGTTGACGTTCACGCTTCACTTCCCTTTGCTGAGCCGCTCGCGCTGCCGTCTCTGGCACTCGCGCGAGGCGTCGATGTTGGCGTTGGTTTCACCGAGCGCGACGGCGTATTCGCCGACCTTCTGCCACGGATCGCTTGTCTCGGTGACGACGGGATCATCGACGTTGCCCGCCAGATCCTCGCAGGCGCGCGACAATGCCACGCTTTGGCTTGCTCGCGCCGGCGCCGGATCTCTGCTTTCGACGCTGGAGGTCGTGCACCCACTCGATGACGCCAGCACGAGGAACACAAGCGGCAGCGTTTGGATCGCTGCCGAACTTCGCCTGATACACACTGAGCTTGCTCCTTGCCTCTTGCGCCTCCGCATCGGCGTCCGCCTTGAGGTCCGCCGCATCGGCTGCGGCGCGCACCTGGTTGCCGAGCTGGAACTCCTTGAAGGCGAGATCACTTCTGACGCGCTCCAGCTCCGCCCGCGTCCGCTCCGACTTGACGCCGACCAGATAGAGCAGCGCGGCGAAGCCGATGATGGTGACCAGCGAGGCGGCCCTGGTGAAGGCCGCGGCCTTGGGAAACACCATCGCGACGAACGGCAGATGCGCCACGGCGAAGCTGACCACGACGATCGCGGCGATCACGACCAGCACGGGCGGCGACGTGGCGATCTGCCAGAACACCTCCGCGCTGAAACTGTTGGCGGCATCGAGCGCGGATACCACCCAGGCGGCCGGATCGAACCAGATGAACAGGGTCATGCCGGCTGCCCTTCCGGTACGTCCGCCCGGATCTCGCCGTCGATCGCCTGCCGCGCCTTCTTGGCCTTGAAGCTCGACCACAGCGAATAGAGCAAAGCCCCGACGCCGGCGAGCAGGCACAGGATGACGATCGCCGTGTAGATCTTCATCAGCCAGTCGGACGCGCCGGCGATCGGCTCGATCTGGTCCTTCACGCCCTGGAGCATGGTGCCGACGGTGCCGGAGCCGACGCCGCCCTTGACGGCATCACCGGCGTCGATCGCCGGCTGCGCGACGTCGCTGGCGTAGGCCTTGGCGTCGCCCTGGGCGAGATACGCCTCGATCGGCTTCGGTCCGACCGAGCCGGTCGCCCAGGCCTGACCGATCTGCTTGGCGTTGGCGACGCGCTTGCTCCAGCCCGCGCCGAAGGTCGACCAGGTCGAGAGATGCTGCAGCATGCCGAGCCGCAGTGCGCAGATGTCGCCAACTAACCTGTCATGATCTGGATGCGCGTTGAGAGCCGCGAGCGTGGCTTCGCCCAGGTGGCCGTCGCAATCGTTCATGCGCAGCGCGCGCTGCAGCCACTTCACCGCCTGGAACGGGCCCGAGTTGACCGCCGAGTCGAACATGACGAGATCGACGCCGGCGGGCAGATCGTCGCCGCGGACCGCATTCCAGTACTGGATGCGGAAGATATCGTCGCGCTCGCGCTTCCATTCGGCGGTGCCGCGCATATCCGGCGTCAACGCCCGGCGCGGCTTGCCTTTCCGGTCGCGATAGCCGTCATAGACGCGCTGGATGATGCCTTCCAGCGTCACGCCGCCCGGATCGCGCTTGTGGTTCGACCAGCCGCCCTCGTAGCGCAGGATGACTGGCATGCACTTAGCGAAGTCGGTTCTCATTCGAGCATCTTTCCGAGCTTCTCGATGATGACGTGCACGCGACCGGCGTCGATCATGCGCAGGCCGCGTGCGGAGCCCCGTGAGAGGTCGATGTCGACGCCGGTGGATTTGGCGGGACCGCGGTCATTGACGCGGCAGATGACGCTCCTGCCGCGCCAGTGCACCCGCACGAGCGTGTCGAAGGGAAAGGTCCGGTGGGCGCAGGTGAGATCGTCGGCGTCGTAGGTCTCGCCGTTCGCCGTGTAACGGCCGCTCTCGTCACCGTACCAGGTGGCGACACCGGGATAGATCGTCTCGGCATGGACGGGCGCGGCAAAGGCCAGCGCGAGGGCCACGCATGCCCGTTTCAAAGCTCGTTTGAATGAAGGTTGAAGCAAGCTGGCCCCCGGCTGAGGAGGCCACAATCCCGGAATTGCTCGGAATTACCGACCCTGACAGGTGTCAGGTCGGTGATGATCCGGTCCGCTACTCTCGCACAGCCGGCGCGGAAGTCAAAGCAGCCTGCCTTGCTTGTCGTTCTTCGGCTTGCCATGCCGAGCGCGATGCCGGTGCACGGTGCGCTGGGTCAGGCCGAGCGTTTGCGAGATCTCGGTCGACGACTTGCCCTCTCGATCGAGAGCATGGACGCGCTCGGCAACCGAGCGGACGAACTGCCGGTAGGTTCCGCCGACATGCAGGGGAATGTCGATACGCTGGCCGCGGCCATCGACTTCGAAATGCGCGCAGATCTTTCGGGCTGTCTCGGCGCCGACGCATTCGAACAGCCACTGGCCCTCGTGCAGCGCCTTGACGCTGGGGAAGTACACCCGCCGCCCGCCATGCTTGGCGGCGATCATCAGGGCAGCGGTCTCACCCGCCACCTCCGCGATCTCCGCCAGCACGCCGGGCAGGCTCTCGGTCATCGTCGGGCCTTCATCCGCTTGGGTTTCATCTGCGGCGTGAGGACAGTCACGACGACGCCCTTCATGACGACGTAGTGAAAGCCGTCCGCGGCGATCGTCATCTCGCGCGCGCCGAGCTGCTCGGCCGCGCCGGCGGCGCGATCGAGGGACTCGGCCAGGTGCCGGCGCAGGCCTTCGACATCAAGGCCGCCGACACGCTCGATGAAGCGGAGCAATGCATGGTCGCAGACGCGCAGCGGGCGGGCCATGGCTCACCTCGCGCGCCAGGGCGCATTTGGTGGGGCGTTCAGGAAGGCGGCTCCGACGGGCTTGCTCGGCCGGACGTCGCGTTGCCGCGACCGGACCAGGTGCGACGGGCAATAGGGAATTCCCTCGTCATTCGCCTTCGGCGCGCCACAGAAGAAGAAATCCGGCGTTTGCGGATCTCCGACCGGCCAGTGACAGCAGGCGCTATCGAGCTGGGCCAGCGTGCGGCGCTGCTCGGCCGGGATCTTCTGGTCGGCGATGCTCGGCGGCGGCGCCTCTTCCGGCGAGGGTTTCGGTCGCACGATCGACCTACGCGAAGATGCGTCGGCGATGCGTTTGCGCCGGCTGGCACGGGCCTCGCCGGCAGCGCGGCTCGCTTTTCTGTTCGCCTCGGACAGGCCGCTGCGATGGACCTTTCCGATGACGCCGTTACGGCTGATGCCCCCAATCTCGCGAGCGACCTCCGCCGCCGAGAGGCCGCTGTTGAAGAGCGCGATGGCGACGCGGGTTCGCGTTGCCGTCCAGCCATTTTCGCGCCGTGCCTGGTCGAGATCGCCGCCAGCGATGTCCGCGCGTGTGGTCGTCGCCCCGCCGATCATGCCGGATCTCCCGCTTGCTGGTCGCGTCGCGCCAGCGCGCCGCGGAGCTTGTTGCCGAGCGATTTCTGGACTTCGTCGTAGTCGCGGCTGGACATGGTTTCCCACGGCCGGTTCTGGCGCACGATCTTGCCGGCGTAGAACTGGAGATCCTCCATGGGGTCGACGGCCTGGCCGACCGCCTTGACGGCGCCGATCGCGATCAGCCGTTTCCATTGTGCGTCGAGGATGGCGCGCTTGCTGGCGATGACGCGGCCAGATTCGGAAAGGTCTGCGAGATCCTTGCCGGGCCAAGCGACACCCGCGCTGCGTTCGAGCCACGCTTTCAACCCCTCGATCGCGCCCGTAGCGACCTGTGCGTTCTGCAGAAAGCGCGTGTGGGATACGCCGGTCTGGCGTTCGAGGAAGGCCAGCATGGCGCGATCGGTACGATCCCGCACGATGCCGAGATCGTGGCCGGCGATCCACAGCGCGCGGAGCTTGCCGCCGATCGCGCTGTCGAGGCCGGCGACCGCGCCGCGGATCTCCGCCTCGCCGGCGACGCTGCGCAGGTCCTCGATCACGCGGGCGGCCTCGCTGGTCGTCAGCTCCTTGGCGGAGCGCTTGCCGTTGGCGCGCCGTGCGAGGAAGTCGCGATAGGTGTCGTCGTCGAACTTGGCTTTCGCCTTCAGCACGTGGATGGTCGAGATCATCGACGTGGTCGCGAGATGGGCAGACAAGGGCATGGGTTACTCTCCTGTTGAACTTTTCCTGGTGGTGAAGCCGTTGGGACCGCGCCGGCCTTTCGGCACGATCGCGAGTTCGAAGCCGAGCACATTGAGCGCGGCGTCGAGGGCATCGAGCTGCGGCATGTGATGCCGGCGCCAGCTGACGACGGTGGTGCGGCAGACGCCGGCCGGCGCCGCGATCCGCTCGCAGGAGGCGCGCTGCTTCTTCATTTCGAGGAACAACCCCCGCACCAGCGGGTGAACGTGCCGCTCGGCCACGTCGTCGGGCCCTTTGGCGACGCCGATGCGCCGCTTGGCCTGGAAGGCCGGATCGAGATTGCGAGCCTTCAGCTCGGCGCTCTTCGCCATGCGCCGTGCCTCGGTCCAGCCGGCACTGCGGCGCGCCTTCGTGAGCACCGTGGTGTTGAGCGCCGTCATGCGCGCGGCCTGCGCCGCGCGCCGCTCCGGCGTCCAGCCTGCCGACGTACCGCTCATGCTGCGACCTGGCCTTCGGCTTCGTCGAGCAGCAAGGCGACCGCGTCGACGACGACGTCTTCCGGCTTCTCGCCGGTGCCGGTGCAGTAGCGTCGCAGCGCAGCATCGAGCGCAAGCGGCAGCTCGTAGCCGCCGGTGCGCGGGCTGGCCTTGTCGAGCACCGTGATCGAGCGCGCGCGGCCAGGCAGGAAGGTGATCCAGCCGCGCTCCTGCAGGGCGCGCAGAACCTCGGTGACGCGGCCGGTCGATTTGAAGCCGAACATCTTTGCAATCTCCCTGTAGCTCGGTGGTTGACGGTGTTGGGCGATATGGCCTTCGATCGCCTCAAGGAACTCGCGCTGGGCCGTGGTGAGCCCGATGCGGATCGGTGCCTGCGTCATGCCGCCGACTCCGAGATCTCGGCGCCGAACGGCTCGACCTCGAACATCTCGCCGCCCTTCGGGATCGAGACGCCGGAAATCGTGCGCGCGAGGTCCGGGTTCTTCAGCATCGCCTCGCGGTCGATCTCGACCTTGACGCGCAGGAAGTTGCCGTAGGCAGCCTCGGTCGCGGCATCCTTCTTCGCGACCGCCGCGGCCTTCTTCTGCGTGATCAGCTCGATCACGCCTTCTTCGCCGCCGCTGATCTTCACCTTGGGCGGGTTGTGGCGCCACTTCACGGTGCCGGTGCCGAAGTCGACCGTCTTGGTGCCGCTGTTGCCGAGCAGCTGCTGCCGGTTGGCCGCGCAGTACACATGCAGGCCCTTGTAGATGTCCTCGGCCTTCTTCAGGTACGGCGCGGCGAGATCCTCAGCGGCCTTCTTTTCGTCCGCCAGCTTCTGCTTCAGCTCGGCTTCGATGCGCAGCACCTCGATTGCCGCGGCGCCGTACTCCGAGATCATCGCAGCCGCTTCGTCGCGGTTCTGCGGAATGCGGACGTCGGCTGCCGCGGCCTTAGCTTTCACCATGGTGGTCTACTCCTGACTTTGGGTTGGGACGGTGGTGGGCGAGCGGCCGAAGCCGAGCGCCTCTAACGAGGCGCCGACGACGGCGATCTTTTCGCGGGTTTCTCGGAGCAGCTCGGCGCGCGCGGCGCTGCCGCGCGGCTGCTCGTCCATGAGGTCGGCGGTCTTGAACATGTCGTAGGTCATGTCCGCGACGTCCTGCAGGCGCAGCAGGTAGGCCGCCATCGCGATGATATCGACGGTCGAGGCCTGCATCGCGAAGCGCTGCTTGGCCTGGTGCGAGGAATGGCCGGTGATCTGTTCGGCCACGGCGCCGGCGTCGACCGCAGAGATCTGCGCGGCGAGCCTGCTCTCGACGAGTTCCGCGGCGGTGCTCACAGTGCGCCTCCGTCCGGCCTCTGACCTGAGAGGATGCGGGCGACGATCCGGTCGAGCCGCACCTTGGTGAGCGAGACGACATTCGGGCCGCCATCGGCGCCCATGTCGATCGGCACCACGTTCGAGGCGGGCAGCTCGGCTGCTTGTGCCATCGCGTCGAACGTGTCGTTTGCGATGCCGAGCTCCATCAGTCCGACGCGGGCCATCGCCGAGCGCAGCTCGCGCTTGAACTCGGCGGCCTCGTAGGTCGTCATCGGCGCGCGGCCGGTGATCATGGCGTCGAAGCGCTCATAGAGAGCTTGCAGTTGTCTGGTCACGCCCATCATCGTGCACCGTCCGTGATGCGCGAGTTCGGGCACTTCGCAATTCCGCCGATGCCGCGGCAGGAGCGATAACAACGGCTGCTGGCCTCGGAGGAGAACGGCGGCTGCACCTTTTGCAGATCCAGGCATTGGTCCCGCCCGATCTCGCCGTAGACGGGGCACATGACTTTCGCGCCGAGCAAAAAGCCGCGAACCTTGCCCTCGATCCGGGTGACGTCGCCGGCGTACTTCTTCGACAGGACGGTCGAAATGGCCGCCTGCGAATAGTCGAGCTTGCGCGCAATGCCGGCCAGTTTGATGCGGTCAGCTTCCTCGGCGAGCGCCTGTATCCAGTCAGGCAATGGATCGCCCCAAGCACCCTTCGCCTTCTCGACAAAGGTCCCTGGATGCCGTTGGGGCGCTTGAGGTGCTGCAGTGGGTACTTTGGTCCATAGGCGTCCGTTCCCAAGAGACGCTCGTGCAGCAGCTTCTACCTCCTGGGTGTTCGGGTACTTGTTGCGTAGCACCGCCGAAACGATTCCCGGCGAGTATCCAAGGGTCCGAGACACGGACTTGGCGCCGACGAGATCGGCGTCACGCGCGATCGCTTCGATCCAGTCCGGAAGCGGATCGCCCCACGCCACTTGCGCCTTTTGCACAAAGGTCTGCTTCTGATGCCTCACGACTTCACCTCCCTTGCGATCGGCGCGCCGCCCATGAACTTCTTCAGGTTCGGGTCCCAGACCGATTTGCCGTTGATGTGCTTGAGGATCGGCGGCAGCGGCCCAGTGTTCATGCCGGGCTTGAGCCGCCACGCCGCGGCGCCGCCGCCTCCGTTGACACCGCCGCGCCGCGTCGTTCGGGTGACAGCGAGATAGCCGGCGCTGTGCAGCTGGCGGACGAACCGGCCCGCGGTCTGCTTGTCCGGCTTCACGTCGTCCGTCGTCGCGGCGAACATCAGCTCAGCCAGGTTGAAGCCAGCTGCGAGGTTGCGCATCGCAATCCAGAGCTGCTCGTGCACTGTCGAGCCCGGCACCAGACTGCCGTCGGGACGCAGCCGCGGCGCCTTCGGCGGGTGCTTCAAGAGCTTGTATAGCGGCGTCGGGTACTTGCCCTTGATGGCGTGGTGCCTGGTCCCGATCGCCTCGACGTAGCCGGCGTTGACCAGCGCCGTCAGGTATTTCGAGATGCACTTGACCGAGACGTTGCTTTCGCCGTCGACGTCGGCAACGGTGAAGCAGCCTTGCTGCTTGTCGAGCTTGAGCATGATCGCCCAGAAGCCTTCGTAACCGCGCGGGACGCGGACCGGAAGGTGGGCTGCCTGGAAATGCTCCTTGTGCATCAGGCGACCCTCAGCGTCCGGCGCGGAAACTGCTCGATGTCGCGTTGCGCCGGCGGCTCACCGGTGTAGAAATCCTGGCTGCCCCACAGCTTGAGATCGAGCGCCTTGTGGCTGCGGTTGCGCGCGTACTCGGCCGCCTTTTCGAGATTGACGACGATGCGCCGTGCCCGGCCGCCGGAGCGCCGGCGGATGGTATCGAGCAGATCGTCATCGATCCTCACCTTCGGCACGAAAGCGTTGGCGAGCACGCGGGTGTCGTCGAGATCGCAGGGTTGAGCCGGAAACCAGTCCAGCACGCGGTTGTGCATCCGCTCGACCGTGAGCAGCTTGGCCGGAAGCTTCTCCTCGCCGATCAGAATGATCGGGATGCCGGATTCCTGCTGAAGCTCGCGGATCACCTCGATCATGTTCTTGTCGACCAGCTTGTCGGCCTCGTCGACGATCAGCGGGCGCGTCGTATCGGCGCCGAGCGATGCCTTTGCCAGCTCGGCCAGGTCGGAGGCACTCCAGCTCTTGCGCACCGTCTCGCCGCACTCCTTGAGGATGTGTCGCAGCAGCGTGCGGCGCGTCCAGGTCTCTCCGACCTCGATGCGGCGTGCCTTCACCTTCATCTGCACGAACATCGAGGCCCAGCTCTTGCCGAGACCGGAGGGGCCGTGGCAGACGCCGAAGCCAGGCAGGTGCGGTGCGCGCTCGATCAGCTTGGTCGTCATCGCCATGAAGGAAGCGACGTTCTTGAGGGCGACCGGGCCTTGTACGTTTGTGTTTGTCATGGAGTCCTGACCTTCCATTGGTGGTTCTAAGTGTCTGTCCGGGAACATCTTGAATCATCGGAATCATTTGTGATTCAAGGGTGGCGGTCCGATTCGAAGGGGCGCCCATGTGGACGAAGGAGAACCGCGGTCGTTACGACCGAAGCCGGCTACGCTATCCAAGCGATTTGACTGATGAGGAATGGGCGTTGGTGGAGCCGCTGATTGCGCCAGCCAAGCGAGGCGGCAACAAGCGCACGGTCGATGTGCGCGAGGTGATCAATGGCCTGATGTATGTGCTGAGCACCGGTTGCCAATGGCGAGCGATCCCGAAGGACCTGCCGCCACGCAGCACGGTGCACGACTATTTTGACTTGTGGGCTTGGAACGGCACGCTCGATCGCATCCATCACGCGCTCTATGTACAATGTCGAGAATTGGCCAACCGAGAACCCAGCCCGAGCGCCGCCATCATCGACAGTCAAAGCGTCAAGAGCGCGGAAAAAGGGGGGCGTGGATCGACCCGCATGGCTACGATGCGGGCAAGAAGATCAAGGGCAAGAAGCGCCACATCCTAGTCGATACTCAAGGCTTGCTGCTCCACGCCCTCGTGCATTCGGCGGACATCCAGGATCGTGACGGTGGGGTGCTGGTGATGGCCACGCTGTTTGGCCTGCATCCATTCCTGCTGAAGCTTTATGCTGACGGCGGCTATCAGGGGCCGATCTTTCAGTCCGCCGTTCGCAAAATCCTCCGGCAAATCGACGTCGAGATCGTCAAGCGCTCCGATACAGCAAAGAGTTTTGCGATCTTGCCCAAGCGATGGATCGTCGAACGCACCATCGCCTGGCTCAACCGCTGCCGCCGTTTGGCCAAGGATTGGGAGTGCCTCAACCGAAAGGCATTGGCGTTCTTGCGCCTCGCCTCAATCCGCCTCATGCTGCGAAAGCTCTGCCAAAAAACAGCATGATCCCGGACAGACTCTAAGAAGACGAGGCAACCTCGTCGGTTGATGCGATCTCGCCGGCGACGCCATCAAGCGCGCCGTAGACGGCGAGGAAGCCGCGGTACACAGAGCCTTCGCGGAAACTGCCGAGCCACAGCAGCTCGTCCGGTTCGACGAATTCCTTTGCAGCGATGCGCGCTTCGATCGCGCGGGCGCGATTCCAGAGCTGATGGTCGGTCTCGACCGGCCGCAGCGCCTGCACGTTCGCGCCTTGCATCGTTGGCTCGGCGCGGAGCTGCTCGGCCAGTGCCGCGATCTCCGGTGCGTGCGTGGGTTCGACGACGGTATGGGCGTCGCGCGCCGCGGCGAGCGCCGGGGTGTCGTGCGCTTCGACCGCCTTGGGAAACTCGATCAGCTTGCCGCCGGCCTTGGCCTGGTCGAGCAGCGCCTGGCGGTGGATGGCGCCGGCGAAGTCCTTGGCCCTGATCTTGCGTGCCGTCTTCTTGACCTCGTCCATGCGCTCGTTGATCAGCCGCTTCTGCTCGGCACGGGCCATGGCAATCGCCTTGACGGGATCGACGCCGGCGAGATGCGGCGCGACGGCTTCGCCGAGATAGGTCTCGCCGTCCTCGCTGAAGACGTAGGCGCGGCCCATGTCGGTCGGGTCCATGCGCACCATCACGGTGTCGCCGACGTCGAGGAAGCCGCCGATGTAGTAGCTGCCGTCGATGCGCAGGCCGGTCTTGGTGACGGTACGCAGGCCGTCCTTACCGGCGACGGGCGCCAGCAGCATGTCGAGCGCGCGGACGTCCTCGATCTTGCGGACGCTGCCGGCGGCCATTGCCGCGACCTCGAACGGCGTGCGGCCCTTCAGGCTGGCATGCGACCTGGTGCCGTAGACGTCGCTGCACCAGGCGTCGAGATGGTCTTGCAATTCCGCCGCGGACAACGCGACCTGGAAGGTATCCTCCGGGGCCTCGCCGAGGCGGGCGGAGAATGCCTTGCGGTTCTCGATCACCTTACGGTCTGCGACGCTGTGGCCGATGAAGCCGGGGAGCGTGCGCATCAGGCCGCGCTGGAGGGTACCGATGGCGCGCTCGACATGGCCCTTCTGCTCGGGGCTGAAGGGCGCGGACGTCTCGTGGTCGATGCCGAGGGCGGCGAACAGGCGCCGCGTCGTATGCGCAATGAAGTCGCTGCCGTTGTCGGTCTTGATGCGCTCCGGCACGCCCCAGGCGAGGATGGCCTTGCGGATCAGGAGTCCGACCGCCGCGGCGCGCGGGGTCTCGGTGACCAGCGCAACCATGCGGCGCGAGAAGATGTCCTCGCAGACATAGATCGCCTGGCGGCGGCCCTCGGTGGTCATCACGTCAGCCGGCGAGGCGTCGATCTGCCAGAGCTCGTTGAGGCGGGTCGCCGGGTTGGCGACGCGGGCGGCGAACCGGATCCTGCTCTTGAAGCCGTCGGGGTTGCGGATCTGCTCGATCTCGTTGCGGAAGGCGGTTCGCCAGCTCTTCAACGCCGCTTGAAAGGTGCGGATCGGCGGCAGCGGGACCTGGTTGCCGGCGATGGTGACTTCAGGGAATGCGTCGGCAACGAGGGCGCGAATGTGATGCGCGGTGAGATGCGGCTGCTTGGCGATCAGCGCGAGCATGTGCACGCGCAACCTTCCGTCATTGGCGCGGTCGAGGATGCCGGTGCCGCGGCGGGCGGCGGCGCGGTCGACGGCGAGCTTGTTCTTGTGGCCGGCCTTGGCGGCGGCGCGCCAGCGCGCCAGCGTGCGCGGCGTGAGCCCCTTCACCTCGGCCCTGATCCAGGGCGCGACGTCGAGCTGGCCGGTGTTGTAGAGATCGCAGAGCTGCCGATCGGCGCGCTTGTGGCCGACACCGGCGTCGCGCGCGATGCGCTCGGCCTGGCCGAGCAGCGCCAGGCGCGCGTCACGCGCCTCGGCGGCGCCGGCGCTGACGCTGGCCGCTTCAGGTTCGCTCGCGGCCTCGCGCGCCATCGCCGCCGGGATCTCGACGGCTTCGATGTGCCGGCCGACATAGGCCGCGCGCGCTTCGGCCGGCAAAGACTCCAGCGCGTACTCGACACCGCCGCCACGGCCCTGCCGTGCGCGCGTCTGCCAGCCGCCGCGTTCTGCCGCAAACTGGACGCCGCGCTGCGAGGCGGGCAAGCCCGGCAGCTTCTCTGCGGCGATCTCTGCGGCTGACAAGAACATCTTCACAGTCCGAAATTCCCCCGTGCCCGTGCTGGGCAGATCCCCACGCCGGCGCGTTCAGCGCAGGCGGTCTTTCGTGAGCGCGAACGGAGCAGGCTCCGCGCGCGCGTCGTCGCTCACGCGCGCATCTCCGGCTTGCGGATCTGCGGATGTTCATCGAACCAGCGGCACTCGAAGCAGGCCGGGAAGCCGAAGCCGTCGTCGACGGCCTGGAACACATGCTGCCCGCAGCCGGCGCAATTAAACTCGATCGAACCATCGGCGTTGTGCGTGATCTCCGGCACGGGCTCGTTGGCCTCGGCGGCGAGCTGCTTCAACGTCTTGGCGCCGACCGGCAGCTTGACCCGCTGGCGGCGCTGCTCGTGGAAGTCGATGGCGTCATAACCGGCTTCCGTGATCTGGACCCGCTTTGCCCCGATGCGCCGCATCAGCCCGGCTGCGACCAGCTGGTTGATGACCGTCGGGGCATGCCATAGCGGTGACGTTCGGTTGACGCGCCAGCGATTGGAGAACAGGAAGAGAGCCTGGAGATGATCCTGCTTGGCGTTCGAGAGCGCGCTGTATTGCGCGGTGGTGAGAAGTAGCGTCGTCACTTGCTGGCCCTCCATTGTGCGTCGGCGATCTCGATCCGGTTGTTGAGCAGATCGGCGAGTTGCTCCTTGCGGACCTCGCGTTCGAGCAGCGGCTCGTACTTGGCTTTGATGGCGACGAAAGGCGTGCCTTCGAGCGCCGCGTTGAGCACGCGGGCATCGCCGGTCACCATCGCGAGCGCGATCAGCCGGTGCGCCGGGATGTTGTTCTTCAGGTTCGCTTCCGACGAATACTGGTAGAGCGTGCCTGGCGTCACGCTCTCGTCGAGAAAGGCGGCCATACCGGCGGCGATCTGCTCACGTGACTGGCCAGAATCCTTGATTGCTGCCGCGACCGCTTGCGAGATCCGGCTGGCCACCTTCGGCGAGCGGACACGCTCGGCATCGAAGCGGTCGACGACCGGCGCAAGAATATCCAGCTCGTCGCGGCGCCGACTCACCTGCGACCCTCCGGCAGCGGCATGATGGCCCAAGGCTTAAGGCCGATCGCGGCACTGGTGACGATGTTGAGGTAATCGCAGACGAGCCGCGCAACGTGCTGGTCGTCGTAGGCTTGCGCCTTGTCGTGTCGGCCGGTCGTCTTCGGCGATGGCAACAGCTGGACGGTGGCGTAGCGGCAGGTGTTGGCGAAGCGACCTGTGAAGAAGCGCTGCCGCGGTCCATCCATCCTCGTGATGCAGTGCTTCGTCATGGCCGCACCGTCGCGATCGAGACGGCGGGCTGCACACGCACGACGCCGGCGGCGCGACGCTGGTCGTGCGCGCTTGCGGCGATCAGCGTGAGTCCGGCGACGGTGAGCACGGCGACCGCGACCAGGCAGCGCAGATGCAGGGCGGTGCGCGTGCTCATTCGCAAAACCCCTGCATCCTCGCGAGCACGCGCGGCATGATCAGCGTGTAGGCGTCGCCCTCGTCATTGGCGCCGATGGCGATGCCGTCATAGGCGAGCGCGTGCTCCCGCCCGTCAGCGCGGTCGCGCACCACCAGGTGGAAGCGGTTCACGGCGATCAGGTCGACCGTGACTTCGACATTGGCGTCGGGATCGAAAGCGGAGCGCGGCCCGTGGCTCATGTGCGCCTCCGCGTCGACTCAAGGCGCGAGCGCGTTTCTGAGTCTCGCCGCGCAGCGAGGCCGGTAGAATTACGGGCGCCGGAAAGATTGTTCAGGAGTTCTTCATGGCGCGCCGCCCCGACAACCGACGACCGCTGCTCGACCCCAACGGGCTCAGTGACGACTTCGCCTCCGGCTGCGACGTGCAGGACCACGAAGACTGGCTGCGCGTGGTGTTCTGGGTGGACGTGCCCGGCAACGGCCACGGTGCGCGGTGCAAGGTGCGCAGCCTCGTACTGCCGCGCAGCGCGCTGCCGAGCGTCTTGCAGGAATTGCGCGGTGGGCCGGCTCACGGCCGCGAAGCGCGGCGGCACTGACGATGAAGCGATCATGCAGCGCGCTCTCCTTCAGCCGAGAAGAACCAGCCGTCGTCCCATCGCAGCTTGCGGCGGCGAGCCTCGGCGCGGATGCGTTGAAGATGGCTGAGGTCGGGCTTTCGCAACCCGCGCTCCCAGCGCGAGATCGTCGGCTGCTTGACGCCGGCGATCTCGGCCATCTCGATCTGGGTGATCCGGAAGACGTTCCGGCGGATGCGAAGCATCTGGTTCATGCCAACTGGCATATACCAAATGACATAAATGTAAAGTTAAAAGAATGCCGCCTGGTGTTAGGCTGTGAATATTCCAATAGGTATAATTGGGGAATGGATGTTCCGACCGTTCTCAAACAGCTCGTCGAAGACGGCATGACTCAGGCCGAGTTGGCCGAGGCATTGAAGACGAATCAGCCCACCGTTTCCCGGTGGATGCGCGGCGAGCGCGAGCCCATGGGCAACAGCATGGTGCGAATTCGCGCTCTAGCAGTTAGGCGCGGCATCGCCGGCATAGATTCGCAGACGCGGACCAGAGTGCCGATCATGGGGTTCATCGGCGCTGGGGCTGAAATCGATCCGGAGTACGAAAGCGTTCCCCCTGATGGGTTAGAGCAGGTCGATCTCCCGCTCCAGCTCGACGACGATGTCGTTGGGTTTCGAGTGCGAGGAGACTCGATGCTGCCGACATATGACGCCGACACCGTTGTGGTCGTCTATCGCGACAAGGGAATTGCCACCTCGAGCTTGCTGGGTGAGGTGGTTGCGGTTCGAACGGCGGACAACAAGCGATACCTGAAGCGACTGATGCCTGGCCCGAAGCCTCACCTTTACACGCTGGAGAGCACGAACGCGCGGCCGATCGTTGGTGCGCGAATTGTGTGGGCTAGCGAGGTGGTCGCGATCATTCCAGCGCGGCAGGCGAGACATATTGCTCGCGCAAAGCCTGCGCGACCATCGGCTCGGCCGCAACGGGGAGCAACAAAGTAGCAGTTTGCGGGGGCAACAAAATGGACTTGAAGGGATATCGCTTCATTGGCGCGGCATTGATTTCGGCAGCGCTGGCCTCGTGCTCCAGCACGCCAGCGCAGCTGGAGCAAAAGGCGGAGCCGACGGTCCGATCCTTCACAGAAAACTACCAGGAGATCTATCGCAGGGTTTCCAGCAGCGCGCGTCGGTGCATGGCCGGTAACATCAACGCCTATGCCTCCTATGCCGTAGACACGGACCTGTTTCCGGATCTGGGATATGGTGAGACCACGTTCTCCCTGATCAATCTGGGTGCTCGCAATTATTACCTCGCGGCGAAGATCCAGCGAACGGGCACAGGGTCCACACTCACGATTCGGGCTGGCAATACTGTGGATGGCGGGACCGTTCTTACTGGAAAGGTGCTGAGGTGGGCCAGCGGCGACGAAGCCTGCTGAACCTCGCAAAGGCCCGACCCACTAGGAAGCCCGCCCATGCAGATTTAGTCCCGGGGGCACATCGGTACCGGACGGAATCGTTTAAGTGGAAATTGAAGGGCCTCTGCCCGGTGGCGGCCGTTTCAAGAGGGTGATGCTCGGACGGTTTGCCCCCAGAGCCGCCCGGCCGGTTGTTTCACGGGAAACCCGGCTTCGCCGAAGGCTACGCCGGGGCAGGCCGGGTGTTTCACGCCCCCAGAGGACCCTAGCCATGCCCATCATCCCCGACCGCGACCCCAACGAGGCCTATGAGGTGGTGCCGATGAAGGCTGAGCCCTACGGCCCGCCGCCCACCTGGTGGACGGTCACCTGCAACGGCATCCCGGTGCACCACTTCACCCCGGAAGCGCGGGGCGACGCCGAACGCTATGCCACCGACCCGGCGTATAGGCTGAGCCGCGAGCGGCAATATGCGCATGATCGGCCTTCGCCCTCGCGGGTTACGGCCCGACAAACCAGAGGACCAGGACGATGAAAGAGCAATTCGAATTCACGGCAGACCTCACCGCCGCGCAACAACGGCTGGTGATGATGCTGTTCATGCAGTGCTACCAGCAGGCCATCATCCAGATCAGCCGCAAGGCCGGTCCGCTAGTCGCGGCCGAGATTCACCGGGCGATCGTAGCTGCCCTCAAGAATGCTGACATCGTCGCGCCGATCGACGACGAGGCGAAGGCGACCCAATTCGTGGTCACGATGCTGAACGGGATCATCGAGATCAAGGGTTAGCTTCGGAACGATGACGGTGAACTTGGAGCCGGGCTGGGTCATGGCGGGTCTCTCGTTTGCAAGCGGCGAGCGGCTTCGACGGCGACTGACGAACTAGTTGCTGACGAACGGCGTCCTGATGTGAGGGTCGAGCTTGATCACGTGGGGCGCAAACGCGACGGACGTTCCATCCGGTTCGGCCGTCTCCGTCGCCGCGAGCAGCGCGAGAGCCTCGAAGCCCTGGTCGCGCAGGCGGCCATCGAGCACACCAAGGCAAGCCTTGATGCCCTCGTCGAGGAAGCCCGGGCGAAATACCGCGCCCGGGCGAAGGGCTGACACCTCGCCACGGGCATTGATGGCGACGACGCGCTTGTCACGAAGATGCATCCAGGAGCCGTGCCAGTGAACCAGATGGATGGGCGGCGGCGGGTCGACGATCTCGGCAAGGGTCATGCGGCGGCCTCTCGTTGCAAGCGGCGGATCATCCGCGCGCGCGCGAGGCCATGCCACCCTGACACCTGTCAGCCAGCCTCGCTGCACTGATGGGGTGGTCGGCGCGCTTCGACGATCCCATCCCGCTTCCCGATGGCCGGGAGCTGACGACGCTGCTCGATGCCGGCAACTACATCACCGCGCTGCCGGCGAAGATCCAGAAGCGGCCGGAATGGCAGGCGGCGACCGAGGTGCTGCTCCTGGTCGCCGAACGCGGCGGACCGACGATGATGGCGCGGATCGGGATGATGCGGGCGCTCCACAGCGAAGCGCCGGGAACGGCGATGGTGAAACTCCCGGCGAAGCCGCTCCGTTGATCGCGCTCCGTGGAAAACTGGATATTGCCGGCCGCGCATCGCCGCGATCTCTGTCACTCTTCGTTCTCGGCGAATCGAAAGGGACAGCCATGGCAACATTGGGTAAGACGATGCTTCAATACTCCGGCGGGCAATTGAAACTCCTGGAGGAGATTCCGGGGTGGCTCGACAAGGCAGGCGCCGCTGATGCGGATGATTGGGAGAAGGCTCTCGCGAGCGTCGGATGCGAGCACGTCGACAAGTTCGGCAACGAAGGCGATCGCTTTGACGTCTACCGAGTGCCCGGCGACGGCTATTTGGTTGAGATCTGGGACGTCTTTAGGCCCGTTGCCTATATCCTGATCGATCAGGTCTACGATTACCTTCGTTTCCGGGTCGAGTTCTTGAAGCCACTCCTTGAGCTCAGCGATCGGATCGACGCGCAAGTTCGCCGCGAGGTGGCCGAAGCCGCGAAGCGCTCAAGGTAGTAGGGAGTCGACGGGAGTCCGGGTCAGCCCTGAGGGAGTGGACCGAGACTTTTGATCTGGATCAACGGGCGCAGTGCCGTTGAGGTGAGTACTGCCAGGCATTCGAGCAACGGACTCACGCAATGACACACGACAGAGAGTGGGTAATGCATGCGCTGGCTGGGCACTGGCCATTGTCGGGCTACTTACTGTCCTCTCGATGGCGCGGTGAGCCGAGGTAGATACATCGTCCGTCCTAAGGGGAATGGACGAGTATCGCTCGTTGTTGCAATCTCGGCTTGATGAGCCAAGAAGACGTAGTGCGGTTCCGCGAACAGGCGGAAGAATGCCGCCAGCAAGCCGAGAAGGCCGTGAGCCAAGATGCAGCGGAAGCATGGCTGCGGCTCGCTGGCGACTGGATGAAGCTGGCCGAAGCCGCCGAGAGGCGCCGAGGCCGATTTGACAGAGGTCCCCATCAATCCGGAGAAAATTGACGCAGCCATGACCGTTCCCGCGACGGAACCAAGTCGATCCGAACCCGTTATGGCTGGGGGGTCAGGTTCCAAGGAACGTCACCATGGCGAAACGCCGTCGAGTGAAACAGACCCGCTCCCTTGAAGAACGATTGGCCGACAATGCGGCTAAGCTGAAGGAGCAGGCCAGCCAATTGCCCGCGGGAGCCGAACGGGAAGCGCTGCTCAGGAAAGCCCGGTTAGCCGAGACCGGCGCCCATTTGAGCGACTGGCTCAGATCACCTGGATTGCAGCCGCCAAGGTGACGCGATTCACCTGAGTTGCTGCTCCGTTCTTCGGGCAATCATGCGTTCGCGAAATTTCGGTCGCCTTGGCACGATTTGTTCTTTGCCATGTATCGGGAAACGGAACGCCTTTTGCACCCCTGAAGGGAGTGACGGTTAAGTCGGCCGCGCGATCAGCCACTCGTCGTAGACCAACATCCCCTTGGTGATGTCCCCGGCGTATCCGCTCACGTTGCCGCCGTCAGCCTTGGCGACGCCGAAGGCCGGGTAGATCATGTTCGTGCTGTCCGAGGTGAAATCTTCCTGAATTTGGAAGAAGCCATTGCCGAGCGGGTAAAGCATCGAATACCGATCCGTTGCCAAACCGGCCTGGCTGGCGCCGAGCGCCTGCGTCGTCAGGTTATAGTCGCGCGGCGACAGGTCCGTGAAGCTGGCGTTCTTGGTGATCAAGCTCGCCCAGTCTCGCCCGATCAACTTGACCTTGGCACGATGCGTATAGCGCACAGGAGCGGCGGACTTGGAAATGCCCTGGTAGAAGAACTGGAACTGGTTTGCCGCACCTTCCATCATCTTTTCGGCGAGCATGCCGCCATCGGCATCGGGCTGATCCGACGTCGGGCCGGTCAGGAATTTCGACCACGCGGCGTCAGCCAGGTTGTTCGACCCGACGAGCAAGTTGCTGCGTCCCGCCGCGGTCGGGTTGGCAAAGACGTTCGCGGCCACGCCGAAGAATTTGCCACCGGGCACGCCGCCACCGTTTCGGTAGTGCTCGAACATGATGCAGTGGTTGCCACGCGAAGCAGTGTTCGGCGCGGAAATGAACGACGACCGAGTACCGAACCGACTGTCGGGAACGGTGATGTAGAAGCCGGAGCCAGGGACGAGTTCAAAACCCATCCGGGTCTTGGAACCATAGGTCGCGTTCGGGAAGCTACCGGATTGCTCGTCGACCTTCTCCAGCCCGCTGAAATAGGACAGCACCCATGCGGACGGACTGAAGGAAAGATGGATGCACGTCGTTCCTACCGCCGGCTGTCCCTCGCCGGGCGTCACGATCAGCGCCATCACATCGTTTGTGTCGCTGAACGACACATCCGAGAGCGCTGATTTGATCTCCTCCCGGCCCTTGAGGGTGTTGTAGGTTGCCGAAGCGGTGGGGACGATAAGTGCGCCGTCCTGCACGGTCGCATTGCCGACGCCGGCGTAATCGAGGTAGAGCTTCTCGCCCGATTGAGCGTTGCCGGGCACACCATCCGACATCGTGGTGAAATCGATCCACATGTCGCCGCGCAAAGCGCCGCCGCCCACTCCCCCAAGGTCAGTCGACCACGCCGGCACAGCCGCGATCGGCTGGATCGGTGATCGTGTCAGCAGCTGCGTCGGCTTAGCCACTGAAGACACCGCACGCAGCACCGGCAGGCCGACTAAAGCGGTACGTGCCAGGCGCAACGATCATCAAGGCGGGCCTGGTCGTCGCGACGAGCGAGTCCACCTGAAAGTACTGGCCGGCATCGTCCTTCAGGAGGATGTCTACTCTGGCTGATGGGTCGAGCGTGGGACCGCCTGCATCCTTGAGGCAGACCGTGAGAGGCGTTCCGGCCGAGACGACCTGGTCGGCCGAGTCCAGGGCGGAAGAACCCACAGCGAGGATCTGAGTTGGCATCGCGCAATGCTCCAGCGTTGAGGGCGAGCGTTGCGCTAACTGTTACGGCGGCGGCTTCGAATTCCGCACCCTGACACGTGTCAGGGTTACGAACACCGCGTCGCTGCGGCCATTGTGGTCGCATGTCGGGACAAAACACAAGCACAGCTTTGTTCGTTGCATTGGCGCACAGCCAGGCGCCCAGCCTGGTGCGCGGCGTCGGCGTTGAAATCGCCTTGAACGCCGAAGGCAACGCCGCCGCGGACTGGATCATGCTGGTGCCGATCGGCGCCGGCGGACTCGTCAGCACCGTCGACGGCCGAGGCCCGTATCGCATCGCTGACGCCGGCAAGCTCGTCGCCGCTTCGCTCAATGCGCATGGTGGTCGCATCCCGATCGACGAGAACCACGCCACCGATCTGGCCGCACCCGAAGGCCGTCCGGCACCTGCGCGCGGCTGGATCACGGCGATGGAAGTGCGCGCCGACGGCATCTACGGCCAGCCCGAATGGTCGAGCGCCGGCACCGCGCTGATGTCCGAGCGCGCCTATCGCTTCATCTCGCCCGTGCTGATCCACGACAAGAACGGCGTCGTGCTGGATCTGCCGCGGGTCTCGCTCACCAACCTGCCCAACCTGCGCGGCATGGCTGCGCTCAATTCAGAAGGAAGTGATTCCATGGATCTTCTCGCCCAGCTCCGCCAGCTGCTCGGCCTCGGTGACGAAGCCGATGCCGGCTCGGTCGTCGCCAAGGTCAAGGACATGTGCGGCACCGGCACCGCCATGCAGTCGATCGCGAAGGCGGCGGGCCTCAATGCGGATGCCACGAGCGAGACCATCATCACGACCGTCACCACGCTTGCGACCACCGGCAAGGACAACGGCGCCGCCACGATCGCGGCGCTTCAAAGCGAGATCAAGGATCTCGGCGGCAGGCTTCAGACCGCGCTGACCGCGACCGCGACCGAGAAGGCCACCGCCTTCATCGACAACGCGATCCGCGAAGGTCGCGTCGGCGTCAAGCCGATGCGGGAGCACTACATCTCGCGTCACGCCGCGAGCCCGGAAGGCGCCGCCGCCGTCGAGAAGGAAATCGGCGCGCTGCCGAAGCTCGGCAGCAATTCCACGCTGACCATCGAGCCGCCGGCGAAGGACGGCATTCCGTCGCTGAACGCCGCGCAGCTCGAGTCCGCGCGCCTGCTCGGCATCAAGCCGGAAGATTACGCCAAGACGCTCGCTGCGGAAGCCGCGAGCGCCTGACACCCGAACACAGCCAAACACGACAGACCAACCGGAGCCTTAGATGACCGCTCTCACTGCCGACCGCGCGACGGTGCGCCAAGCCGACAAGCAGATGCACGACTATCCGATGAAGGCCGCGACCAAGGCCTACGCCGGCGCGATTGCGGTCCTCAACGGCGGCTGGGCAGCGCCAGGGGCCACCGCGACGGGCCTCGTCGCAGTCGGCGTGTTCGAGAAGGCGGCCGACAATTCGGCGGGCGCCAATGGCGACATCACCGGCCGCATCCGCTCCGGCGTCTACCGCTTCAACAACTCGGCATCCACCGACCTGATCGCGATGACCGAGGTCGGCAGCGATTGCTACATCGTCGACGACAACACGGTCGCCAAGACGAACGGCTCGTCGACCCGCTCCGTCGCCGGCAAGGTCGTGAACGTCGATTCCCAGGGCGTCTGGGTCGCGATCGGTCCCGGCGGCGTCCACTGATCTCCCCGCAACCCAGCTCACTCGGCTCAACACGGTAGCAAGCGTCCATGCTCATCAATCGCCAAAACCTCGACGGTCTCCGCGTCGGCTTCAAGACGACGTTTCAGCAGCAGCTGCAGCAGACCGCAACGATGTACAATCGCATCGCCACGGTCGTGCCCTCGACCGCCAAGAGCGAGACCTACGGCTGGCTCGGCAAGATCCCGAACGTCCGCGAGTGGCTCGGCCCGCGCCTGGTGCAGAGCCTCTCGGAGGCCAGCTACTCGCTGAAGAACAAGACCTACGAGCTGACGATCGGCGTCGACCGCGAGGACATCGAAGACGACAATCTCGGCATCTACACGCCGATCTTCGCGCAGTTCGGCGAAAGCGTCGCCGCCTGGCCCGACCAGCTCTGCTGGCCGCTGCTGCTCGCGGGCTTCTCCACCAACTGCTATGACGGGCAGTACTTCTTCGACACCGATCATCCGGTGCTGGATGCCAACGGCGCCGTCACCCAGGTCGCCAACACGGACGGAGGCTCCGGCACGCCGTGGTTCCTGCTGGACTGCTCCAAGGTGATCAAGCCGATCATCTGGCAGCTGCGCAAGGCCGGCCAGTTCGTCTCGCTCGACAATCCGACCGACGAGAACGTCTTCAACAAGAAGGAGTTCTTGTACGGCTGGGACGGCCGCGGCAACGCGGGCTATGGCCTCTGGCAGTTCGCCTGGGGCTCGAAGCAGACGCTCGACGAAGCGCACTACATCACGGCGCGCGCCGCGCTGATGGGCATGAAGGGCGACTTCGGCCGGCCGCTGAACGTACTCCAGGGCGCGAGCAAGCCGCTCCTGGTCGTGCCGCCATCGCTCGAGTCCGCGGCGCTGAAGCTCGTCAATGCCGACGTCAACGCCGCCGGCGCCACCAACGTCTACAAGAACACGGCCGAAGTCGTCGTCGTGCCTTGGCTCTCCTGAGCCGGAGGCTGATCCATGGCAGGCAAGAAGACCGACAAGGGCGGCCCCGACGTCGCCGCGCTCCACAAGACGATCAACGAGCTGCGCGAGCAGCTCGCTGCCGCCACGGCAGGTACCGCCGCCGCCCAGCTCGAGGCGGAGTTGGCCGCGCTCAAAACCGACCGCGACCAGGTCATGGCTAACCTCGCTGATGTCAGCGCCAAGCTGGAAACCTCGATCGAGAAGCGCACCGAGCTCGCCGAGGCGCTCGAAGGTGCGCAGCGGCAAATCCGCGACATGCAGAACGCGGGCGCGGGTCCGGTTGCGTCGGCTGCGGCGCCGGTGGCGATCGTCATCACCGGCCCGGCGATCTCGGTCCGCACCAGGCCCGGCCGACAGCAGACGCGCTATCGCGCCGGCCGCGCGTTCGGTCCTGAGGCGGTACCGCTCGCGCTCACCGATCTCACCAAGGATGATCTCGAAGCGCTGCAGAACGACCGCGAGCTCGTCGTCACCGACCACAAGCCCAGCCAGGAGGCCTGATGTCGTTCCGCGTCGAATTCCTCGCGCTCTCGCGCAGTCACGCGCTCCGGATGCTGGAGACGTATAAGGCCAGCCTGCCGGCGCCGGTGTTCGATTTCGTCGCGATCGGCATCAACAACCTGCCGCCGCAACCGCGCGATCACTCGCAAGCGGTCACCGTCAAGGCCGTCGGTCATCTCTGTTCCGGCGGCGACTACGCGCTGTCCTCCGCCGAGATCGAGGTCAAGGCGACCAACGTCCCGGACTGACGTCGCAATCTTCGAATTCGTGTGGCGCTCCAGATCAACCACGCAACTTGATCCGGGTCCTGACAGACAGCGGCCACACGAGTCACCTCGGCCGGCGGCTTAGCCTTTCACCGCCGGCCGAGGATCCATCTTCTCACGGGAGACCGCGCTCATGGAATCCGAGATCGACGAGCAGGCGTACCAGTTGGGCAAGCAGGCGTTCGAAGCCGGGGCATCGCTGCGCTCGATCATCGCGGCCTGCCACGCGGTGCCGCCCGCCGACGAGGAGAAGACGTTCAGCAGCCTGGTCGGCTATGTCGACGCCGCGTTCGATCAGCTCCGCGCCGTAGCCAAGGCCTTGAAGGTCTCTTGAAGGAGGGCATCCATGTTCTTTGTGGTGAGAACCGACGTGTCCGCGCAGGACGGCCTGCAACGCGTGTTTGGCGCGTTCGATACGCAGTTAGAGGCCGAACGGTTCATGGCCGGCTTGCAGGCTCACATGCGCGGCGAGTTCGCCGTCTTCGAGGGGCATCCCGTCGCATGACCCGAGCGATCTCCTTCCCGGGACGGCGCGAGCCGCGTGAAGTCGTCGTCGACCACGGCGACGGCACGGTCTCGTCGTTGATGGATGCGAAGTTCCTCGAAGTCATCGACGGCATCGTGCGCGGCCGTCGCGCCGGCGACGTCTTTCGCAAGCGCGCGGAGGCGGCATGACCTACGCCACGCAAGACGACCTGGTCAAACGCTTCGGCGAGGAGATGCTGATCCAGCTCACCGACCGCGCCGAGCCGCCGGCGGACGCGATCGACGCGGCCGTCGTCGCGAAGGCGCTCGCGGACACCGATGCGCAGATCGACGGTTATCTGCTCGGCCGCTACCTGCTTCCGCTGGCGTCCACACCCGACCTGATCGTCGATCTCGCCAAGGCGATCGCGATCTACAAGCTGCATCGCGATTCCGTCGCCGACAAGATCCGTGACGACTATACCGACGCGCTGAAGACGCTGCGCGACATCTCGAACGGCACCATCCGCCTCAACGTCGCCGGCGTCGAGCCGGCCAGCTCCGGCGCGAGCGGCGTCCGCACCACCGACCGGCCGCGCGACTTCACGCCCGACAATCTCAAGGGCTTCATCTGATGGCCGGCGTGCAGCTCCAGGTCGACCTGAAAGACGACGAGATTGCGCTCGCCGTTATCGGAGAGCTGACCGCACGTCTCGATGATCCGACGGCGGTCTACGAGAACATCGGCCTGGCTCTCGCCACGTCGACGCATCATCGCTGGGACCAGGGCATCTCGCCATCGGGTTCGCCGTGGCCGAAAAGCCTGCGCGTCATCAAGCACGGCGGCAAGACGCTGATGCTGTCGGCGCGGCTCTATCGATCGATTGCGACCAACGCCTCGCGGACCGGGGTCGAGATCGGCACCAACGTCGTCTATGCCGCGATCCATCAGTTCGGCGGGGTCGTCAACAAGGACGCGCGCGACGCGGTGCTGCACTTCAAGGTGAACAAGCGCACAGGCACCTGGCGCTTTGCCAAGGCGAACAAGAGGGCGACGCTGGCGCAGAAGCGGCGGATCGGCGCGCACAGCGTCAGGATCCCGGCGCGACCGTTCCTCGGCCTCGACCAGGACGATCCACGCACGATCCGCACCATCTTCGAGAACTACCTGTCGATCGGAGGCAAGCTGCAATGAGCACCCTGGAGCAGCTCGTCGCTGATCGGATCAAGGACCTGGTGCCGGCGCTCGCCGGCCGGGTCGAGGACATCGCGGCGCTGGCGGCGCTGATCGCCGCTGACGCGCTGCCACAGCACGACGTGTTCGCGTTCGTCTGCCCGCTCGGCTTCGACGACAAGGGCGGCGAATCCGCGACCGGCTTCCACACGCAGATGATCGAGGACGCCATCGGCGTCGTGCTCGGCATCAAGGCGCGCGGCGACGCCAAGGCGAAGAAGGCGCTGCCGACGATCAGCGAACTGAAGAAGGCCGTGATCGAAGCCGTGGCCGGCTGGGGGCCTGACGACAGCGTCAACGTCTTCTTCGTGCGCCGCGGCCGGCTGCTGTCGGCCGACAAGGGCCTGGTGCTCTACCAGGTCGATTTCTCTCTGACCGACCAGCTGAGGATCACATGAGCGACGAGATCAAGCACGAGCAGCCCTCCGCGGGCGGCCGTTACATCCGGCAGCCCGATGGCTCGCTGGTGCGCGAGCAGACCGAAGCCGCGATGCCGGCAGTGACCGAGACCACCACCGAGGCGGCGCCGGCGGCGCGCGCCAAGCCGACCAGGGGGAAGTGAGCCATGCCGATCTATTACCGCAAGATGGTGCTGCTCGCGAAGATCGAGACGGCTTACGCGACCGACCCGACGCTGACCGGCGCGGCGAACGCTGTGCTGGCGAAGAACGTCACCATCGCCGACATGGAGGGCAACGACGTCTCTCGCGACCTGGTGCAGCCGAACTTCGGCAACCAGCCGACAGTGCCGGCGGATCTGCACGTGACGATCGAGTTCGACACCGAGCTGGCCGGCTCCGGTACCGCCGGAACGGCGCCGTCCTGGGGGCCGCTGTTCCGCGCCGCCGGCTGCGCCGAGGTCATCGTGGCGGACACGTCGGTGACCTATTCGCCGATCACGGACTCGATCGAGAGCGCCTATCTGAAGTTCTGGATGGGCGCGACCCTGCACGCGATCAAGGGTGCTCGCGGCACCGGCAAGCTCAACGTCAACGCACAGGGCATTCCCTTCGTGCATTGGAAGTTCTGGGGCCTCTACACGCCGCCGAGCGAGGTGGCCGCGGCGGTGCCCGTGTTCACGGCCTGGAAGAAGCCGCTGGTCGTGAACAAGGCCAACACGCAGTTCACCGTCAACAGCGTGGCGCTGGTCATGCGCAGCTTCTCGCTCGATCTCGCCAACCCGGTCGAGCCGCGTCTCCTCGTCAACAAGGAGAGCATCGAGCTGACCGACCACAGGGAAGAGATCGAGTTCACCGCGGAGGCGGTGCCGGTCACGACGATGGACATCCACGGCCTCGCCAACAGCCAGGCGACCGTCCCGGTGTCGCTGATCCACGGCGTCACGGCCGGCAACATCATCACCTTGAGCGCCCCGACCGCGCAGTTCCAGCGGCCGAGCGGCTATCAGAACAGCCAGGGCATCGCCGAGCGCGGACTGAAGATGCTCGCGCTGCCGGACGCCGGCAACGACCAGTGGTCGCTCGCTGCGACCTGATCCAACCGCAAACGTCCACACATCCAGTCAGGAGGATTGATGTTCAAGATCGTCGACAAGCGCACCTTCACCCACGACGTCAAGATCATGTTGCCGGTCGACGGCGGCTTCGTTGAAGAGACGTTGAAAACCACCTTCAACTACCTGCCGGCCGATCAGCTTGGCCCGGGCTTCCTGGAAAAGGCCGTGGTCACGTTCCTCGACCTGGTCGGCGACGACGAGCAGCCGGTGACCTGTACCGACGAGGTGCGCGCCAAGATCCTCGCAAACCCGAACGTCGTGCATGGGCTTACCGATTATTATTCGCGCGTCATCCACAAGGTCGCGCCGGGAAACTGAAATGGGCTGCCAGGCGCTGGGTCGCCGATGCGCGATCGGCAGGGTCCGAGCAGCCCGCAGCCGACGACGATCTGATCCAAGGCATGGCCGAGACGGGCATGGATGCGACGTCACTGGCAAATCTGCGCGATGCGCTCGACGACGATGCGAGCGCTGCACCGGACCGTGATCCCTTCGCGAAGGTGTGGGCGAGGGCCAATGCCTTCGAGGGCATCTGGCCGGAGAACGTCGCGGTCGTCAGGGCCTTCCTGGCGGTCTGTTCGCAATGGCGGGTCACGCCGGTGAGCGGCGGCGGCATGATGACGCCGGCTGGCAATGTGATCGCGCCGACCGTGCCGCTCTACATCGGGCTCGACTATGCGGCGGCACGCGCCGGGCTCGATGCCGAGCTGATCGAGGTGACGCCCACGCTGTGGCAAGGGCTGCGGGTGATGGAAGGCGAAGCCTGCAAGGCGCTGAACGAGGATCTGAAGTGAGAGTCTCGCTCGTCATCGACGGTGACGCCTCCGGCGCCAAGAAAGCGGCGCAGGATGCGAGCGCGGCCGTCACCGGCGTGACCACTGCTGCGGCGAACGCAAATACTGCGACGAAGTCGGCGAATGACAATGTCGCCAAGAGCGCCGGGCTCGCGCGGCACGAGATGGTCAACCTCTCGCGCCAAATCCAGGACGTCGGCGTATCGCTCGCGTCGGGCCAATCGCCGTTCACGGTGCTGGTGCAACAGGGAACGCAGGTTGCGGACATCTTCGCCAGCTCGACCGGCACGGTCGGCGGCTTCTTCGGCCAGGTCACCTCCGGCCTCGGCAAGATCCTGACGCCGGCGCGCCTGGTCGCGGGCTCGATCGCCGCGATTGCGCTGACCGCGGCAACGGCGACGATCAGCTGGCAGGATTCCCAGAAAGCGACGGCCGCCGGCCTGCAAGGCATCGGGCGCGCATCCGGCGCGACCATCGGGGATATCAACCGCATTGCGGAGTCCAGCCGATCATTCGGCTCGGTCTCTACGTCGAGCGCGCGCGAGTTTGCGATTGCGCTGGCAGCGACCGGCAAGATCGGCGTCGAGAACATCGAGCTGCTCACCTCCCAGGCCAAGAACTTCTCCAACATCCTCGGCACGGACATCCCGAAGGCCGGGGAATACGTCGCCAAGGTGTTCGCCTCGCCCGGCGAAGGCGCCAAGGAGTTGGCGCAGCGCATTGGCGGCATCGACGCTGCCACGATCAAGTATGTCGCGACGCTTGAGCAGCAGGGCGACCGGCAAGCCGCCATCAAGGCGCTTTACGATGCCGTTGCGCCGTCGATCGCCAAGACGGTCGACCAGACCGGCTTCTGGGGAAAGGCGCTGAATGTCGTGTCGGACAGCGCAGGCCGCGCTTATGATTCGACCGGCAAGCTCATCAGCCAGCTCGGCGTCAACGGTGTGAACCAGCAGACCGAGTCGGTGCTCGAAAAGCAGCGGAAAGAACTGGAGGCGCTAATCCAGACGACGGCGAACGCGGGGCTTC
Source organism: Bradyrhizobium sp. 191 (assembly GCF_023100985.1). NCBI lineage: Bacteria > Pseudomonadati > Pseudomonadota > Alphaproteobacteria > Hyphomicrobiales > Nitrobacteraceae > Bradyrhizobium > Bradyrhizobium sp. 191. The sequence continues at coordinate 7,686,340 of NZ_CP064692.1, read as the reverse complement.
CCGAGTTCGACGTTTCGCAGATGCGCGAGCAGCTCAATGCGGTCAATGACGCTCTGCTCAAGATCCAGCAGAGTCGCAAGGCCGCGCTTGGCGTTGATGCCGCGCAGACCACCTTGCAGGCGTCGCCGATCGTCGATGCGCTGGCGCCGGCGCCGGCGATCATCCGTAACGTGACGGCCAACCTCGAGCTGCTGACCAAGGTCATGAACGACCCGGCGTTCGAGTCCTTCCGGCAGAAGGTCGGCGAGCAGCTGCCGCTGGCGCTCGCGCGGCTGCAAAATCAGGCATCGGCACTGGCGCTCAATCCGCGCCTCGCCGATCCGATCCAGTCGCAGATCGACAATCTCACGATCCAGAACAAGCTGCTGTCGGATCAGTCGCCGGCGATGCGCCAGCGCGTCGAGTCTCAGCTGGCCTACAACGAGGCGATCAAGCAAGGCGCTTCAGCCGAGGAAGCCGCGGCGCTCGCGACTGCGAAAGGCAAGCAGGCTTACGGTGGCGTCGCGACGGATATCCAGCAAGCGCAGACGCGGTTGTCGCTGTATGGCCAAACCACGACGGCCGCTGAGGCGCAGCGCGCAGTCGAACTGAATCTTCAGGCCGCGCATTTGCAAGGCATCTCGATCGACAGCCAGCGCGCCGCACTGCTGAAGCAGCTTGCGGCCGACCAGGCGATCGGCGTGACTCAGATCCGGGCGAGCACCGACGCGCAGAACGTCGAGGCCGCGACTGTCGGCATGTCCGCGGGCAAGGCAGCCGAGTACGCCGCCGCGCAGAACGCGATCAACGAGGCGCGGCGCTCGGGGCGCGAGCTCACGCCGGAGAACATCAGCCAGATCGAGCGCGAGGCCGCGGCGTTCGGCCGGGCGACGGCAAATGCCGATCTGTTGAAATCGGCTTACACCGGGCTCGTGCAGGGGCCGTGGCAGACCTTCAATTCGTCGATCGCCAGAGGGTCGACGGCATGGGACGCTTTCAAGAAGGCCGGCACGAGTGCGCTCACGGCAGTGTCGAGCAAGCTGATCGATATCGCGGCGCAGAACCTTTGGGGCTCGGCCTTCGGTGGCTCCGGCGGCGGCGGGTTGCTCGGCCTGCTCGGCATCGGCGGCGGCGGTAGCGGCGGTGGAATCGGCACGATGCAGGTCGGCAGCCAGCTGTTTCCCACGATCGGCTTCGACGCCGGCGGCTACACCGGACGCGGTGGGCGCCTAGAGCCCGCTGGCGTCGTGCACAAGGGCGAGTACGTGTTCGACCAGGCCTCGGTCGGCCGCGCCGGCGTGGGCTTCTTCGCCGGTCTCCACCGTAGCCTGCGCGGCTACGCCGACGGCGGCCTGGTCGGCGGTTCATCCGGCGGCGGCTGGAGCGGCGCATCCGGCCGCCAGAAGGTCGACGTCGTCGTCTCCTTCGACAACAACGGCAATCTGCAAGCCTTCGTGAAGAACGTGTCGATGCAGTCGGCCTCGGACACGCTGGGCAGCTATGTCGGCAGCCCGCAATTCGTCGATCACGTCGGCGACGCCGCGACCCTCGCCAGAACGCAGCGGAAGCTCTGACATGCCGATCACCTTTCCCCGCTCGGACATCCTCACCCTGGTCGGCTTCGAGCAGCCGTTCACGTTCGAACCGGTGTCGCAGCAGGAGCAGAGCCGGCTCGCGAGCGGCGTGACCATCGGCAAGGATCTCGGACCGGCGCTGTGGTTCGGCAGCTACACCACGGAAGAACTGAAGAACGACGACATGGTCGACTACCAGGCCGTGCTGGCCTCGCTCGACGGCATCGTCAACGTCTTCGAGGGATGGGATCTGCGCCGGCCGGCACCGCGGCTCTATCCTGACGGTATCGGGGCGAACGACGGTGTGCTGGCTTCGGTCAATGCCAACAACAAGGCGCTCGCATTGTCCGGCCTGAGCGCCGGACAGGTGGTCTCGCGCGGCGACTATCTGTCGTTCGACTACACCGGCGGCCGCGCGCTGCACCAGGCGATGGAGACGGTGACGGCGAACGGCGCCGGTGTGACTGCGCAGTTCGAGGTGCGGCCGCATTTGCGCGCCGGCTGGGCGCTGTCCGCCGCGGTGAACCTCAAGGCGCCGCGCGGCCTCTTCACGCTTATGCCGGGCTCCGTGGTGCCGACGCAGACGCGCGGCAAGTTCGGTCGGCTCACCTTCAAGACGGGACAGTATCTCGCATGACGCTGTCCGTCGACGCACCGGGTCATTCCGAGAATTTTACGGCGCTGCAGGCGCGCCGGCTGTACAAGCGAGACTTCATCTGGTTCGTCGTGCGCGACCGCGGCACCGGCAATCCCGTCACGGATGGCTATTGGTCCGACGTCGGCAACATCGAGGCACAGGTGATTGATCCCGATACGGGGTCGACCGTGACGCGCACCTTCGCCGGAGCCGGCGGCCTGATCTCGATCTCGGACATTCCGCGGGTCTCGAACCTCACGGTCCAGAACGTCACCATCAAGCTTTCGCAGGTTGCGGACCGCGTCAACAATTTGGTTCGGGGCTACGACTGCAAGCAGGGCAAGGTGCAGATCTTCTGCGGCTTGTTCGACCTGTCGACGCACGTGATGGTCGCTCCGGCCTTTCCGCGCTTTGCCGGCACGATCGACAGCGCCCCCATCACCACGCCGCCGGCGGGGCAGACCGGCGACGTCACGCTGACCTGCACCAGCAACACGATCGAGCTGACGCGGTCAAATCCAGACACGCGTTCGGATGCCTCACAGCGGCTGCGCGACCCATCGGACGATTTCCTGCGCCACACGGCGACGGTGGCGGAGTGGCAGCTGTATTGGGGGAAGCAGAGTGGACCGATCGACGTTCTGGGCATTGCCAGGTCTGCGGGGCTGTTCAAATGATCCGCAGCGCAAGCCCATCCGACACCGCACGTGCTATCGAGCTGCTCCGCGATTCCCACGCTGCGGCGGGCTTCGACGGCACGGGCGGCAGCGGTTTTGAGGTGCCCTTTGAGACCTGCTACGCCGAGCGCCTGTTCGTTCAACATCTGGAGATGATGAACGGCTGCGCGTTGGTTCACGATATCCAAGGCCGGGCCGAAGGCATCCTTCTCGCGATCGCCTACGAGCACAAGTTCGGACCGGTGTGGCTCGCCAGCGAGACGGCATGGTGGATCGATCCTGCACATCGCGGAAGTTCCGCCTTCGCGATGCTCGACGCCTACGAGGCATGGGCGCGCGGCAAGGGATGCAGATTTGCCGGCATGGTCGCCATGGGCGACGATCCCGTCATCGCCAGGCTCTATGAGCGCCGCGGCTATCGGCGTGCCGAGACGCACTTCTTGAAGGCGATTTGAGATGGCGATTTTCACCGCCATCGGGACTGCGTTGGCCGCGACTTTCTTCGCCGGCAGCGCTATCGCCGCGACCGTGATCTCCACCGGTCTGAGCCTGGCGGCTTCGATAGGGCTGTCCTTGGCCGTCAAGGCTCGGTCGGGCAAGCCGGCGCAGAGCACCGACAGCTTCGGCATCCAGGGCCAGATCGCCGGCGGCGGCGCGGTGCCGCGCTCGTTCGGGCTCGGAAAGCACGTCGGTGCCGGCTCGCTGGTCTACGCCAACACGTGGAGCAATGGCTACCAGACGCCGAACGCGTTTCTCTCGCAAGTCATCGCGCTATCGGATGTGCCGGGCGATAAGCTTATCGGGCTCTGGGTGAACGGCAGCAAGGTGACTCTCTCGCTGGGAGACGCGCTCTACACCAATTTCAGCTCCGGAAGCCTCGGCTACCAGGTGCCGGAATATATCAAGCTGCACGACGGCGAGAGCTCGCCGACGGCACACCTGTTCGTGAAGTACTACGACGGCACCCAGACCGCGGCGGACGGCGCCATGATCAACGCGTCGTCGATTGAGCGGCCCTACACCAGCGCGCATGTCGGCAAAGGCATGTGCTATGCGGTGATCCACGCCCTGGTCGATGAGAACCTCTGGAATGGATTCCCGACCTTCAAGTTCGAACTGTCCGGCATTCCGCTGTACGACCCGTCGAAGGATTCTACGGTCGGCGGCAACGGTACGCATCGCTTCAGCGATCCCGCGACCTGGGGCGGCGACGGCGACGACTATCCGGTGGTACAGGCTTACGCGATCCTGCGCGGCATCTCTTATCAGGGCAGCTGGCTGTACGGCTTGCAGAATACGGCAGCGGCGCGGCTTCCGGTCGCCAACTGGATCACGCAGATCGCCAAGTGCCGCAGCACGGTGATCGGCGCGGCCGGGCCGGAGCAGAGCTATCGCACCGGCGTGCAGATCAACGTCGATGCTCAGCCGGCGAATGCGCTGGAAACGCTGATGACCGGCTGCCAGGGCAAGATCTCGGAAGTTGGCGGCTTCTACAAATGCCATGTCGGCGCGCCTGACTCGCCGAGCTTCAGCTTCACCGATGGCGACATCCTCTCGACCGAGAGCCAGACATTCCGGCCGTTCTTCGCGCTGGCGGACAGCGTCAACGGCATCCAGGCGACTTACCCTGATCCGTCGCAGGGCTGGAATACCGCGACGGCGCCGCCTTATTTCCGCACCGACCTGGAGATCCGCGACGGCAATCGTCGGCTGATGGCCAGTCCCGCCTTCGACGCCGTGCCCTATCCGGAGCAGGTGCAGCGGCTTCAGAAGTCAGCGGTCGAGGAAGGCCAGCGCGCGCGCGGACACACCGTCGTGCTGCCGCCGGCGTTCTGGCTGGTCGAGCCGGGCGACGTCGGCGAATGGACCAGCGCGCGCAACGGCTACGTCGACAAGCTGTTCCGCGTCGACGGCGGCACCGACAAGGCCAATCTCGACGTGGTCCTAGTGCTGACCGAGGTCGACCCGTTCGACTACGATTGGGACACGGAGGCCGACTTCAAGCCGGTCACGCACGGCGGCACGGTCTCCAATCCGCCGGCGCCGCAGGGCGTGGCGCTGTGGGACGCGCAACCATACACGCTGACGGACGGCACGGGGCTTGCGCGGCGCCCGGCCATCCTGATCGCCTGGGACGGCTCGCAGCCCGGCTGCAACGGCCTCAAATACGAGGTGCGCCTGGCCGCCGACGGATCGTCGGTGACGCGCGGCACCGTCAACAGCTTCAGTGCCGGCAACCGGATCATTCACGACGGAATTCTGCCGGCGACGACCTATCAGGTGCGCGGGCAATATATCCCGACGACGCCGCGCGACATGTTGTGGTCGGACTACGTCACGGTGACGACGCCGGACATTCGCTATTCGATGGCGGAGTTCGATGCGGCAATCAAGGCCGAGCTGACGACGATCCGGGAAGCGTACCAGGATCAGATCAACGAGGCCCTCAACCGCTTCGCCTCGGTCGCGGCGGACATCGCGGCGCGCGCACCGCTCGACAAGATGGAGATCCGCTCGCAGCTCGCGGCGCGCTCCGCCGATGCGCTGGCGCAGATCGACGATGTTCGCATCGTCGCGGTCACGACCGCGGCCGCCTATGCATCGTTCTCGACCACGGCGACCGCGACCTGGGGCTCGACCAGCGCATTCGTAACGCAGTCGGCGACCGCGATCGCGACGCTGGAGGACTACGCGGCGGCGACATGGGGCGTCTCGGTTGGTGTCAACGGCGTGATCTCGGGCAGCATCCGGATGGATGGCGGCGCGTCATGGTCTGCCGTCACCATCCTGGCAAACAAGTTCCAGCTGCAACTGCCGGGCTATAATGGCGATGCTCCGATCCAGCCGTTTACGGTCGGCCTGATCGATGGCGTGGCAAAGATCGGCATCAGCGGCACCCTGGTGCATGACGGCACGTTCTACGGCTCGCGGATCGTTGCCGGCACGGTCAACACCTTGCAGCTCGCCATCAACGGCGTCGGCATCGATCAGCTGATCGACGGCGCGGCGAGCGGTTCGGCGGCCGCGTCCGGCAGTGCTGGCGAGGGCGGTGGAACCGTCGCCAGCTTGACGACGACGATCAAGGGTGGCCGAGCCATCCTGATCGGCACGTATCAGCAAGGCTATCCCTATCGCGGCAGTGCGACTGCCGAGTGCGTGCTCTTTGTCGACGGCTCCGGCGTCAAGTCGGCCACCGCGCAGCCAGCCATAAACTTCGTTTCGCTGAGCACCGGAGAGGTGGCCTATGCGACTCTGCCGCCGATTACGTTCGCCGTCCTGGTGACCGGCCTTTCGGATGGATCTCATAGTTTCGCGCTGACATCCAACACCGGCGGCGAAGGCACCCTGATCGTCCTCAACCCGCGGCGGTGATGTTTTTTCAAGGGATCGAAGAAAATGACTGCACTTGTCCCCTATGAGACCGGCACGATTTCTGTTGAGGCTGACGGCACTGCCGTCGTCGGTGACGGGCCGAATTGGTCCAGCACCAATGTTCGTCCGGGCGATCGGCTGGACAGTGGTCATTTCACCGCGCTGATTGTCGAAGTCGTCGACCAGACGCATCTGACCATCACGCCGTGGCCGGGGTCGACGCTCAGCGGTGCGCAATACAAGATCTGGCCGAACTATCCGCAGCGCGTCGTCGGCGCAGAGGCCATGTCGACCGTCAACAGGCTGGTTGCCGACTTGAGCAATCGCGATATCCCGGTCATCGTTGGCGCGAATGAGACCGAGCCGGACCCGTCGCTCGGCGATGATGATCAATATGCCGACCAGCCGACGACCGGCAAGAAATGGGTGAAGGTCGGCGGCGTCTGGACCTTTATCGGCATTTTCAAGGCGCTGCGTCCTCGTGGAGACTACGATAACGACGCGACCTATTCCGTGGGCGATTGGGTGAACTCGGCGGGGTCGTCCTATGTTTGGAATAACGAAACGCCTGGCTCCGGTCATGCGCCGCCTAACGCTACCTATTGGGATGTGCTGGCGGCCAGGGGCACGGACGGCGACGATGGCGCCGCTGCGACCGTCGAGGTCGGGACCGTCACGACCGGCGCCGGCGGCAGCGCTGCGCACGTGACCAATTCGGGCACATCAAACGCTGCTGTCCTCGATTTCACGATCCCGGCCGGCAAGAGCTACGGCGGCACGTCGACGACGTCGCTCGCGATCGGCACGGGTTCGAAGGTGTTTACGACGCAGGCTGGACTCGCCTATACCGACGGCGGGCGCGTGCGGGCGACGGCAACTGCCGGCGCAACCGGTTGGCTCGAAGGTGTGGCGACCTACAGTGGAACGACGCTGACGATCGCCAGTGACAAGGACAGTGGCAGCGGCACGGGCACAGCCTGGAATTTCAACGTTGTCGGAGAACCTGGCGCTGGCGATATGTCGAGCGCGAACTACGCCTCGGAATACATAGGACACGAGGCAGAAGTTCGCAGAAACCTCGGTATCCAAAGCTGGAATCGCATCATCAATGGAGGCATGATGGTGTCGCAGCAGAATGGTTCGGTGGCCGGAACCGTTTCTGATTATTATGCGGCCGATCAGTGGCCATGCAGTGCGGTTACGTCTGGGGCCTTTTCGTTTGGACAGGTTGCAAGCGCCTCTCCTGGTGGCTCACCAAACCGGCTTCGTTTTACGGTCACGACCGCTGATGCCTCGGTTGCGGCTAGTGACATTGTGGTCATTCAACAGAGGATCGAGGGATACCGGCTTGCGGATCTGAAGTTCGGCACCGCCGCGCCAAAAAGCATCACAATCCAATTTGGTGTAAAAGCGCCGGCCGGAACATATTGCGTCGCGCTACTTAACGGCGCAGCAAACCGCTGCTTTGTTGGTGAGTACACAATCGCTGGCGGCGAAGCGAATACTGACGTCGTCAAGTCGGTCACCTTGGTCGGTGACAGTGCCGGAACATGGGCGAAAGATAATACTCTGGGCATGTATTTGTCGTTCACGCTGATGGTGGGGACGACCTATCAGCAAGCGGCAGGTACATGGCATGCGGCATCCGGTTACGGAACATCCAATCAATTCAACCTTATGGGCACGCTCGGAAACGTGTTCGAATTGTTCGACGTCGGCCTTTATGAAGGTTCTGTCGCACCGCCTTTCCAGCTTCCCGATTTCGAGAAAGAACTCGATGCGTGTCAGCGGTACTGGGAAAAGAGCTATGATTATGCGGTCGCGCCGGGGACGGCTGGCAATTTCAATGGTGTCCGGGCTTCTCTTCAAAATTCAGCGCCGGCTTCCTATGGTGCCGGACACTTCCTCAAGAGAAAGCGGATAGCGCCGACCGTGACGCTTTACTCTCCGAACAGCGGGGCGAGCGGCAACGGTTACGATACTGTCGATCGTGCCGCGACGGCCGCGCGTGTGGGTGAGACTGGCTATCACATCTCCAATGTCTTCGGATCCTCGACGACGCCGATGCTGTATCACTTCACGGCGAATGCGCGGCTCTAAGGGGGGAGAGCTGGCGGCCCGGGAGGGCAGGCCGCCGTGGGGCTGGCGATTGCCCTGGGGCTTGTCCTTTGGAGGCGGAGGAACCCTGGCTTGAAAGGCGCTTCAGGGCCGGTTGGAGGGGGTGACATTTGAAGCTGCGCGAGGTGACATTTGAAATTGCGCGCTACAGCTGATGGCACCGGTCGTATGCGCGACGACCCTGCTCACGGTCTCCCGCCCTGCAAGCCCGTTCGTGCCAACGCCATCTGCGTCCACCGCCGCCCGGCCCGCGTTCGTGACGATCGCGATACGCCCCTCTTCCATGGGCCGGGTTGCGGCGACACATACGCCGTTTCCGAATTTCGGTAAAGCGGAATATTTTCGGCGAAGCGTCTTGACCGACGGTTTGGGTGTTTCGCCCGACGGGCAACGCAAGGTCTGGTAGCCCTGGAATTGGCTCCATCCGGGCTGCTACGGGTGCGTGCCTGCCAACCGCTCGATCACCAGATCCAGCAGCGCGCGCAGGCGAGCCAGGCGCTTGAGGTCGCGGTGATAGCCGACGAAGGTATCGCGGCCGGGCGGCGACGTACCGATGTCAAGCGCGACGAGGCGGCGGTCGCGGTCGCCGAGCGGGCGCGGCAGCACCGCCAATCCGCCGCCGCTCGCGCAGAGCTCAGCCTGCGCCTGCCTGTTGTTGCTGCGCGAAGCCACTTCCGCATTGGGCAGCGCGCGTTTCAGCCAGGCCGCATCGGGCATGTCGGCGAATTCGACGTTCATGGTCACGACGCGGACGCCACGCCCGTCGCCGGCGCGCGGCGGCTTGCTGCCCTTCCTGCCATAGAGCGCGTAGGGAATGTGCAGCAGCTTCCTGGAAATAATCTCCGGCTCGCTGAACGGCTTGATGCGAAAGACGAGATCGGCTTCGCGGCGCGGCAGGCTGTAGAGGCGCGCATCGGTCAGGAGTTCGACGGTCACCCTCGGATGACGCTTGCCGAAGGCGGCGATCACCGGCGCGAGCATCACCGTCCCGAACCAGTCCGACGACGACAGGCGCAAAAGGCCATCGAGCTGCGTCTCCGCGCCGGAGGCGTGACGTTGAAGGGCGAGCGCTTCCTCCTCGATCCGCTCGGCATGGCGCAGCACGGCGGTGCCTTCGTCGGTGAGGACGAAGCCGTCGGCGGTGCGCTGGAACAGCGTCTGCCCCAACGCCTGTTCGAGCGCGCGAAGCCGCCGGCCCATGGTCGGCTGGGTCTGGCCGATCTTTCGCGCGGCAGCCCCAAGCGTGCCTTCGCGCGCGATCGCCAGGAAGATGCGCAGATCGCTCCAGTCCATCGGAAACCCCCATGCAATAATGCACGATGATCGTACATCATCGTTTCTTTCCATGCAAAAATTCAGGGGCATATTGGAGGGCGACAACGGAGCAGAAAGATCATGACCAAACGATCGACAATGCGTGCAGCCGTGCTGGAGGCGCACAACGCGCCGCTGCGACTCTCGATCATCTCCACGCCCGAAATCGGCCCGCGCGAGGTGCTGGTCCGGGTGCGCGCGAGCGGGGTCAATCCGCTCGACACCAAGATCCACGCCGGCGCGGCGCCGCATGCGCGGCATCCGCTGCCTGCGATCCCCGGGATCGATCTCGCCGGCGTGGTCGAGCAGGCCGGGCACGAGGTGACGCGGTTCAAGCCGGGCGATGAAGTCTATGGCATGACCGGAGGCGTCGGCGGCGTGCAGGGATCGCTGGCCGAATTCGCCGCAATCGATGCCGACCTGCTGGCGTCGAAACCCGCCAATCTCAGTATGCGGGAAGCGGCAGCCCTGCCCCTGATCTTCATCACGGCCTGGGAAGGCCTGATCGACCGCGCCTCGCTAGGAGCCGGCCAGAAGGTGTTGATTCATGGCGGCGCCGGCGGCGTCGGCCATGTCGCGATCCAGATCGCGCGCGCTTTCGGAGCGAACGTGTTCGCAACCGGCTCGGCAGCGCAGCGCGCCACGATCGAAGGTTTTGGCGCGATGTTCATCGACCGCAACACGCCTGTCGAAACCTATGTTGCGCAGCATACCGGCGGCCGCGGCTTCGACGTCGTCTACGACACCGTCGGCGGCAAGGTCCTCGACGCCTCCTTTGAAGCGGTGCGCCGCTTCGGCCATGTGGTCAGTGCGCTCGGCTGGGGGACGCACGCGCTTGCGCCGCTGTCGTTCCGCGCCGCAACCTATTCCGGCGTGTTCACGCTGCTGCCGCTGCTGTCGGGCGAAGGGCGCGCGCATCATGGGGAGATCATGATGGAGGCGACGCGCCTGGTGGAGGCGGGCAAGTTGGTGCCGCTGCTCGATCCCAGGCATTTTACGCTGGAGAATGTCGGCGACGCCTATGCGCTGATCCGCGATCACGCAGCGAAGGGCAAACTGGTCGTCGACGTCTAAAGTGCGATGCGATCAGGATGAATCGTCATCGCGCTTTAGTTTGTTGTTCAAGCATGATCTTTTCGGAAAACCGCTGCGCACTTTTCCGGATCATGCTTTGGCCGGGCCTGTAGCCCGAGCCGGATCACGAGGCTGTGCGCGCCGTTAGTCCTCGCTGGACGCGGCGGAGCGGTTGCGCAGATAGGCCTGCGACAACAGAAAGAACAACGCGCGCTCGCCTTGATATTTGGCAGATGGCCGGGTGCGCTCGAAGCCATCGGCAAATATCTTGCCGGACTGGTCGCACACCTGCCAACGCCAGCCAAACCGCTTGCGCCTGGTAAGGATCACTTCGAACATGCCGACGGGCTTGGTCCCTGCTCCTTGCCGGTCTCGCAGACGCACAGGCCTGCTCCGGCTACCCCCATTAGATGGATGACCGACATATAACCCAGCGCGGTGGAAAGAGAATAAAATAGATGATCGGAAATTCGTATCGTGTGCCGCAGTGTGATGAAGCCGCGGTGCGGGAATAAGCCGTGGTCAGCGGTGTTTCCTCCGTCCCCAAGCGGCCATTTGGTCAAAAACACTGGGTGCGGCAGCGAAGAGCGGTTGCTTCCGGCACCCGGTACCGATCTGGCGGTAACAAGAGATGCACATCCGTGCGCTGGATGAGAACCGATCGTGCGGTGCGTCAAGTCAGGCTTGCGCGCAGCGCCGCCTGGGTTCTAAAGCGCGATGCGATCGGTCGGAAAACCGCTACGCACTTTTCCGGATCATGCTTCAGCGCGCGACGACTTCGACTTCGCCGTCGACGCCGTTGACGACGTTGAAACCGCGCTCATAGACCTTGCCCTCGTTCTTGGCGATGGCGCGGTATTCTCCTTCGGAGAGCACGACGCGCGGGAAGGCGCCGATCGATTCCTTGATGACGTCGCCGCCGGGGGTCAGCACCGACCAGGCGGTGTTGGCGAGCGCCTCGCCGCCCCTGTCGCTGACCAGCTTGAGCGTGATGACCGCGGCGCGGTGGGTGATGGTGACGTCGGTGAGCTTGCCGGCCTGGACGCGGATGTCCGAGCGCACCACCGAATTGGCGTCGCCGTAGTTGGAGACGATGTAATAGGTGCCCTCCGGAATCAGCACGACGTCACCGGCGGCGACGTTCGGCACCAGCGATGCGCGCTCGCCGGATTCGAACTGGCTGCCCTTGTAGATCGCGAACGAGATCTGGTTCTGCGGAATGCGGCTGGTGCCGACGCGGCCCTCGATGCGCAGGCCGCCCGCCGGCAGCACGAAGGATTCGCGGTCCGTCTCCGCCTTCAGGGCGACGGTGCGCACCGCACTGACGAGGCCGAAGGCAACATGCACGACGTAATTGCCGGGCGGCAGCACGATGTTTGGCGTGGCGTTGCGGTCCTCGCGGATCAGCTTGAAGGTGCCGTTCTCGTCGGGACGGTCGGCGAACACGCGCCAGACCAGGCCGCTGGTGATGGGCGGAGAGTCCTTGCCGTACTTCGCCGTCAGCGAGAGCACGCCCTGCCCCGGCGCAGCCGCGTTCAGCGGGGCGGGCGGTGGCACGGTCGTGACCGCGGGCGGCGGCATGCTGGGAGTCGTGGGCTGCATCAGCGTCGGCGGCAGGCTTGGGGGTCCGGCGCCAGGGCCGGAGAGCGGCGCCAGGCTGACGGCGCCGCCGGGGTCGGGCACCGATGCCGGCGGTACCGGCGGCGGACGATCGGAGAAAAGCTGCGCCTGCGCAGCAGTTTGGCCTGAGGTAACCAGGCACGCGGCAAGGATCAGCGCCGGCAGCAGCCTGCCGCTGCGCCGCCATCCGATGATGCCGTCACCCCCGCGTGTCATACCCCCTGCTTTTCACCGAAAACGCGGCAAATTCAAGCCTCTGAAACCCCAGGAAATACGGCCTCGCGCGCGATCGCTGGAACCCGATTGACGCTTGCGTGATTACCCCGGAGCCAGCCATCCCTCGCCATACTCCTGCCCCGTGCCCTTCGCAAAGCGGCATAAACCATGCTTCACCCCTGATGTGGCGGAGCGCAGCAGCGGTGCCTAGTCTGGTGATACGGGCTGGCCTCGGCGTTAGGAGGGTTTCGGTGCTGGACAGATTGAAGGGTCGGGGCTCCAATGGCGAGAAGGTGGGACTCGGCAGCATCCGCCGGCCGGTCATCGGCCTTGCCCTCGGCGGCGGCGCGGCGCGCGGCTTTGCCCATATCGGCATCATCAAGACCCTGCTCGCCAACGGCATCGTGCCTGACGTCGTGGTCGGCACCTCGATCGGCGCCGTCGTCGGCGGCCTCTATGCGGCCGGCCAGCTCGACACGCTGGAAGAATGGGGCCGCAGCCTGCAAGGCATGCGCAACATCCTCAGCTATCTCGACATCCGCCTCAACGGCTCCGGCCTGATCGGCGGCGAGAAGCTCGCACTCCGGCTCGAGGATGCCTGCGGCCAAACCCAGATCGAGGACCTTCCGATCAAGTTCGCGGCCGTGGCGACCGAGGTCCGCACCGGCCACGAGATCTGGCTGACGCGCGGCCGCGTGGTCAACGCGATGCGCGCCTCCTATGCGCTGCCGGGCATCTTCGCACCGGTGCTGATCGGCGACCGCTGGCTGGTCGATGGCGCGCTGGTCAATCCGGTGCCGGTTTCGGCCGCCCGGGCGCTCGGCGCCGAAATCGTCATCGCCGCAAATCTTTCCAGCGACATCTTCACCCATTCCACGACGATCTATTCGCACGGCGCGATGCCGGAGACGGTGGCGCCCGAGGCCGGGGAGACGACGGTCAAGCGGCGCTTTCCGCGGTTGTTCTCGCCGGAGAAGACCGTGAAGCGCGAGTTCTTCGGCGGTGGCGGCCGGCCCGGCATCTCCTCGGTGATGGTCGATGCCTTCAACATCATGCAAGACCGCATTACCCGCGCCCGCCTCGCCGGCGATCCGCCTGACATGCTGATCACACCACGCGTCGGCCAGATCGGCTGGTTCGACTTCCACCGCGCCGATGACCTCATCGCCTTCGGCACCCGCGCCGCCGAGCGCGCGCTGGATTCGATCCAGGAGGCCATCCATGTGCTGGCGCCGGCGCCCGAGGGCACCGCGCCGAAAGCACGGGAATCAGGTCAGTTGTGAGGTCGGTCAGGCCGTCTTGATGTAGTCGCGCAGGGCCTCCTGCTCCGACTCGTATTCCTGGACCCGGCGCTTGACGATGTCGCCGATCGAGATCAGGCCGACCACCTTGCCGTTGTCGAGCACGGGCAAATGGCGGAACTTGCCCGACGTCATCATCTCCATCAGCTCGGCCACGGTGTCGGTCTCCTTGCAGGTCACGACCTTGCGGGTCATGACGTCCGAGACCGGCGCCTCCAGCACGCCGGCGCCGCGCTCGCCCAGCACGCGCACAATGTCGCGCTCCGACAGGATGCCCTCGAGCCGGCTCTGGTTCATCACCAGCACCGCGCCGATCTTCTTCTCAGCGAGCAGCTTGATCGTGGCGGCCAGCTTGGCGTCGGGCTCGACGCTCACGATCTGGTGCCCCTTGGTGTTCAGAATGGAACGTACCGTCATTGCAGCCTCCCTGAATCGGAGCCGTCCGCCCTTGAGGCGATCCGAACTTGTTCTTCGAGTCTTCAACTAACAGTTTTGGCGCCGGTTTCACGCTCAGGCGCGTTGCGAAGCATCGCCGCCAGCGGCTTGCTGCTTCGAAACATTGTTCTCGCGGATGATGGATGAATTCGGGCCGCGCCGCAAGCGCCGCTTCAAATACGGTTTGAAATGTCCTGTGATGACGCATCCGCAGCATCGCCTCGAACGCGCGGCACGGGATCGAACAGGGCGAACAGCAGCAGACCGGCAAAGAAGCCGCCGATATGCGCCTGCCAGGCGACGCTCGTGGTCTCGGAATCGATCCCGATCGCGCCGACGCCGAAGATGATGTTGACGCCGAACCAAACGCTGAGGAAGCCGATCACCCGTCCGTCGCGCAGCGCGCGCGACAGCGGCAGCGCTGGAACTTTTGCGGCGGTATCGGCGTCCGAGCGGCTGAAGGACAGGAAGCTGCCGCGGACGAAGGCGAAGCGGATTGCGGCTGCCATCGCGCCCGACACCGAGGCCGAGGCGCCGATCATCGGGGCCACCGCATGCTCGTGGGTGATGAGATGGGCCAGCGCGCCGGCCGCCGCCGTCACCGCCAGGAAGACGAAGAACCTGACCGCGCCGAAGCGCCGCGCCAGCGCGCTGCCGAACGGCAGCAGCCACAGCACGTTGAAGCCGAGATGGGTCAGATTGGCGTGCAGCAGCGAATAGGTGACGAAAGTCCAGACCTTCGCACCCGCCCCGCCCGGGATCTGCAGATTGAGCAGCGAGGAATCGTAGCGCTTCGGGATGAAGCCGAACACGTCGATGGTCCAGTTCTCGAGCTCCGGCGGCAGCAACACCCGCAGATGGATCACCGCCAAAAGCAGGATATAGGCGGTCAGCGCCGCGGGCAGCGTCAGGATCGGCTCGCGCGGAGCCTCCTCGACGACGGCAGGCAAGCCCGGCTGAGGACCTTGCGGTGACGTATCTTGCGGGGAATCCAAGGCAGCTTCGCTTTCAGGCGCGATCGGAGCGTTAGGCTTGGAGATAGTCGCCTTTACCGTCCCTGCGCAAGTGCACAAACGGAAAAGGCGCGAGATGTCCGGCTGCGGTCCGGACGGCCGCTGGGCCCCGGCTCTGCAGCGCATCACTTGAAGACGTGCTGCGCTGCGTCCGGGGCATGAGAGATGCTGTGAAAACGGAAAAGGCAGGGCCCTGGGAAAGCCCTGCCTGTCCGTGTCGGTCTTCCGGTGGCCGGAGAGATAAGGAGCATCCCCACCCCTCCCCGCGGCCCGTGACCAAACTGTTTGACGCCCTAAGTACAGGCCCTGCCGAGAACCTGGAGAAAGCGGCAAGGCTTGCGACCGCGGTCACCATAACAGGCACGCGGCCGGGACAAAGCGCATAGTTAATTTAACGTTAACGACGCAAAGGCGGGCACAAGAGGGCCGAAAACGCCGCTGCGGCATGGACGCTGCAAATCCCCTCCTGCACAACAAGAGAAGGGATCGCGGGTGCACTGAAGCGGGACAGGTTTGTCCCGTGAGGTCGCGCCCGGGGGTTAGCGTTCAGACATGAAACATCCGTCGAGCCGCGCGTTCTTCGCGTATTGGAACAAGAAGCGCGGCACTGCGCGAGCCCCTGACCGGGCCGACATCGATCCGGCTGCGGTCCGCGGCCTGCTCGGCGACATCTTCGTGCTGTCCTGCGAGCCGAACCTCGGCTTCCCGTTTCGCGTCGCCGGCACGCGCGTCTGCGCGCTCGCAGGAACGGACCTCAAGGACCAGAGCTTTGCGGCGCTGTTCACTGACGCGAGCCGCAGCGAGATCGAGGAGATCACGACAATCGTCGCCGACGAGACGCTCGGCGCGATCGCCGGCGTCACCGCGGTGCGCGAGGACGGCAGCAAGGCGCATCTCGAACTGCTGCTGCTCCCCTTCAATGCCCGCCCGCACACGCCGGTGAGCGTGACAGGCGTGCTCGCGCCGTTCGACGACGAATGCGGCATGCTCTCCGCCTTCACCCTCACTTCCTGGCGCTATCTGCACCAGCCGGAAAAACTCCTGCCGCGCGCCATCCGCAAATTGCAGATCGCACGCGGGCTGATGGTGTACGAGGGGCTGAGATAGTCCCCGCCGTTCGCCGCGCGACAAGCCAACGCGCGGATGGCGGTTTTTGCCGGATCTGCGTCATTCCCGATGTCGTTGCCAGCGGTTAGCTTCCGCCTCGCATGAGGCAACGAGGATCGGGCGACACCATGATGATATGGCGCATTCTGGCGTGGTGTGGCGTCGGCTGCGTGGCACTGCTGGCGGCGATCGGTGGAACCTGGCTGTTCCTGCTGCCCGGCTTGCCGGCTCAGGGGACCGCGCCTGCGATATCCAGGGACGAGACCGAGGCGACGCTTGCGGCGTTGAAGCCGCCAAAGCGCAAGCGTCCCCTGATCGCCATCGTCGGTATCAACGAGATGAGCGAGACCACCGACTATCTGATGCCGTACGGCATCCTCGCGCGCGCCGATGTCGCCGACGTCCTCACATTGGGGACGCAGCCCGGACCCGTCGCACTCTATCCCGCGTTGAAAGTGCAGCCGCACGCGACGATCGCCGAGTTCGGTGCTGCGCATCCCGACGGCGCGGATTACGTCATCGTGCCGGCGATGAGCCGCGACGACGATGCCGTGGCCCTGCAGTGGATCAAAGACCAGGCCGGCAAGGGTGCGATCGTCATCGGCGTCTGCGTCGGCGCCATGGTCGTCGCCAATACCGGGCTGCTTGACGGCCGCCGGGCCACCACGCACTGGTATTCGGTGCGCGATCTGCAAAAGCATCCCGCGATCCGCTTTGTCGCGGACCGCAGGCTGGTGGTCGACCGCGGCGTCGTGACGACGACCGGCATCACCGCATCCATGCCGATGGCCCTGACCCTGGTCGAGGCCATTGCCGGCCGCGCCAAGGCGCTAGCCGTCGCCCGCGACATCGGACTTGCGGAATGGGATGCGCGCCACCGCAGCGAAGCCTTCCGGTTCACACGCCCCTTTGCACTGACGGCGATCGCCAACACGCTCGCAATCTGGAACCGCGAGCAACTCGGCATCGCGCTGACGCCTGATATCGACGAGGTGTCGCTTGCGCTGATCGCCGATGCGTGGTCGCGCACCTATCGCTCGCACGCCCTCACCTTCGCCGCCACGGCGGAGGCACGGACGAGCCGCAGCGGCCTCCGCATCCTGCCTGACAGGATCGCGGCCGACTGGCCGGCAAAGCAGACGCCGCCGGCCGCCGTCGACCTGCCGCCGGCGCGAGCGCTGGACCAGACGCTGCAATCCATCGATGCGCGCTACGGGCCACGCACGGCCGACTTCGTCGCGATGCAGCTCGAATATCCGAGATAACGGCACGGCAGCTCGCCGGCTGTCGCGTGCAACGGCCGACGCACCGTGTTTGCGCAGAGCGCCGTTACGGCATCGCCAGATGCCAGGCGCCGTTCAAGAAGCCGTCGCCGGTGATGTCGCCGGGCTTCTGGTCCTTGGCGAAAGTGTAGAGCGGCTTGCCCTTGTAGGCCCACTGCTTCGAACCATCGTCGCGGGTGATGATGGTGTAGCCGTCGCCGGCGGCGTCGCTCGCCTCGGCCTTCAGCACCGGCCAGTTGGTCGCGCACGGACCGTTGCAGGCCGACTTGCCGTCCGCATCCTTGTCGAAAGTGTAGAGTGTCATGCCCTTGGCGTCGGTCAGCACGTTGCCCTTGTCGGTCTTGCCCGTCTTGGTCGGCGGTGCGGCGAAGGCGGCGGGAACGATCGCGAGCGATATTGCCAGCGCGAGCGCGAGGCGGATCGAGGACGTCATGATGTCTCCTGTCATGCAATTGGCTTGCATGGGTAGGACGCCGGACGCGGCCTCGTATTCCTCGGATCGCAGAAAGATATTTTTCGCTGCGCGCGCCAACGCGGTGGAATAAACTGGATGACGTGAGACGGAACGACGGATGAGATGAACAAGCCGCATTGGCGCCCAGCGCGCGTATCAGATTTCCGCGCGATCGTCGCGATCGCCGCGCGCATCCATCCTGATCTGCCGGAACGCCCCGAAGTGTTCATGGAAAAGATGCAGCTTTATCCTGCCGGCTGCCGCGTGCTCGTTGGAGCGGATACGATCGCCGGCTACGGTCTCGCGCATCCCTGGAAGCTGCATCAGATCCCGCCGCTCGACGGTTTCCTCGAGCGACTCCCCCAAGACGCAGACTGCCTCTACGTGCACGATGTCGCCGTGCTGCCCGACCGGCGCGGCGGCGTGGCGCGCGACTATATTGGCGGCATTGCGGAGCTCGCGCGCGCATCCGGCATCGCGGCGCTCGCACTTGTCTCGGTCTACGCCACGCGGCCGCTATGGGAGCATCTCGGCTTTCGTCCGGTGACGGCAGACGCGGCACTGCGCGCGAAGCTCGCCTCCTACGGAGAAGTCGCGACCTATATGCGGCATGACCTCACCGCGGCGTAGCGCTCCTGCCCGACCGCCCCGCTGCAGATGACGTCGCCGGTGCAATCCGGCGGCCTCATCGTCGTCTGTCCTGAATGGCGGCGGCTCAGCCGCGATGCTTCTTCTTCGTCTTCTTTCCCGGCGCGCCCTTCACCGGCCAGGGCGTCACCGACGGCTCCGCGCGGGCCTGCTTGTCGCGATGCTTCTTCTTTCCAAAAGGCGGCGTATCGCCGAATCGCGGTCCGCGCTCGCCGGACGGTTTGCCGCGCGGCTTGAATTCACGTGCCTCGCCCGGGCGCTCGTCGCGGCGTTCGCGACGATCGCCATCGGCTCTCTCGCGAGCCGGCGCGTGTGACCGTTCCTCCGACGGTGCCTGTCGTTGAGGCGCCTCCGCCATCGGCTCGATGCGGATGCTGTCTTCCTTGTCCGGACGCTTGACCTTGGCAGCGAACGACTCCGCGACCCGCTCGGAAATCTCGAACTCGGTCGTGGTGTCCATGATCTTGATGGCGCCGATATCGTGCTTGTCGATGCCGCCGCGGCGGCAGATCATCGGCAGCAGCCAGCGCGCCTCCGCGTTCTTGCGTCGTCCGATGGCGGCGCGGAACCAGACGCTGCCTTCCGCCATGCCGTGTTTCGACGATGCTTTACCAGGCTTCGATCGGAGCCGCGCTGGGCGATCCTCGCTGTCTGCGCCTTGAGATCTGTCGCGACCACGATCGTCGCGCGTCCGGCCGCTTCGTTCGCCGGGATCGATGATGTCCTCGGGCGACGGCAGCCGCGCGCGGTAAAGCCGCGCGAGCGCGGCGGCGATGTCCTCCGCCGAGCGCTCGGCCAAGAGCGCCTGCGCCAGCGCCAGATCGTCGGCCGTCGTCTCCTCGGTGAACAACACGTCCTTCATGCGCGCGTGATCGAGCTTGCGGATTTCGTCGGCTTGCGGTGCCGTGCCCCAAACGGCATCGATGCCGGAGACGCTGAGCAGCATCTCGGCACGCCGCCGACGTGCGGGCGGCACCAGGAGGACGCTCGTGCCCTTGCGGCCCGCGCGCCCGGTGCGGCCGGAGCGATGCTGCATCACCTCGGCATCGTTGGGCAGATCGGCATGAATGACGAGGTCGAGGCTCGGCAAGTCGATGCCGCGGGCGGCGACATCGGTGGCGACGCAGACGCGGGCGCGCCCGTCGCGCAGCGACTGGAGTGCCAGGGTGCGCTCGTTCTGCGTCAATTCGCCGGAGAGGGCGACGACCGAAAAGCCGCGCTCCAGCAGCGCCGCCTGCAAATGCCTGACGGCATCGCGCGTGCTGCAGAACACCAGCGCGCTCGGCGCCTCGTAGAAGCGCAGCACGTTGACGACGGCGTGCTCGACGTCGGCGGGCGCGATGCGGATCGCGCGATACTCGATATCGGCGTGACCGCCTGCGTCACCGGCGACCTCGATCCGGAACGCGTCGCGCTGGTATTGCCTCGCCAGCGCGACGATGCCGCGGGGAAACGTCGCCGAGAACAGCAGCGTGCGGCGCGTCTCCGGCGTGGTCTCGAGAATGAACTCCATGTCCTCACGAAAGCCAAGATTGAGCATCTCGTCGGCCTCGTCGAGCACGACGGCGGCGAGTTCGGAGATGTCGAGACGGCCACGGCGCAAATGATCGCAGAGCCGCCCGGGCGTGCCGACGACGATATGAGCGCCTGCGGCCAGTTCGCGCTGCTCGCGCCGCGGATCCATGCCGCCGACACAGGAGACGACGCGCCCGCCGGCATGCCCGTAGAGCCAGGCCAGCTCGCGCTGAACCTGAAGGGCGAGCTCGCGGGTCGGCGCCACGATCAGGGCGAGCGGCGCTGCCGCGGGCCCGAACTGCTCGGCATCATCAAGAAGATTCTTCGCGATGGCCAATCCGTAGGCGACAGTCTTGCCGGAGCCGGTCTGGGCGGACACCAGAAGGTCACGGCCTGCGGCTTCGTGAGCAAGCACGGCGAGCTGGACGGGGGTCAGTGAATCATAGTTCCGCTCGGCCAAAGCGCGGGCGAGCGGCGGGGTCAGGGCCGGAAGGGACACGAGATGGAGAACCTTGGTTGATTCAGGCGCGGAACGGTGATCCGGCGAACCTGAGCTGCATGCGCGGCGAACGGCCTGGCCGCACGCTGGCGATTTGATCTGGGCGCTCTTTACGCCAAGCGCCGGCAAATCGCCATGCCTATGTTGCATGGCTTGGTGGAGAGCACCGCGCCTCAAGGTTGCGGCAGACTCTTCCGGCCACCTCCATTAACCTGAGACCGACCGGATTTTCATGGGAATGACCGCGTGACGCCCTCCGTCAAACGCAGCTGCGGCGACTGCACGCTCTGCTGCAAGGTGATGGCCATCGAGGCGCTGGCCAAGCCCGCAAATGCCTGGTGCCGGCACTGCAAGCCCGGCCGGGGCTGCTCGACCTACGCCGCGCGTCCGGGTGAATGCAAGGCCTTCGCCTGCCTGTGGCTGGTCAACGATCTTCTCGACGAGCGCTGGAAGCCGAGCCGATCAAAACTCGTCCTGACGACGTCGAAGGACGGCATCGAAGTCCGGTGCGACCCGGGCTCTCCCAATGCCTGGCGCAAGGAGCCCTACGCTGCCGATATCCGCGCATGGGCGGCGGAAGGCGAGCGCAACGACATGACGGTGGTGGTGATCGTCGGCAAGCGCTTGATCCTCGTCACGCGGGAGCGTGAGTTCGATCTCGGGATCGTGGGACCGGACGAGCGGATCGTGCGGGAGCTCGAGGGCACGAAGGTGGTGGATGCGAGAGTGGTGAAGGAGAGCGAGATCGCCGCGGCCGCAAGCCCGGAACAGAGGCAGAAGACCAACCGAGGACTGCCTGATATGAAAGCGTCGAGGTGAGCCCCATGGGTTTCTGGATTGCGTGCGCGATGGGATTGGCGATCGCTTATCTCTTCGGTTCGACGCCGACGGGCTATCTGGCAGGAAGACTGCTGCAGGGCATCGACATTCGAGAGCATGGCTCCAGATCCACCGGGGCAACAAACGTGTTGCGCACCTTGGGAAAATGGCCGGCATTGGTCGTCCTGTTGGTCGATGTGCTGAAGGGCGCCGGGGCGATCGTCTTCGCCCGCTGGTTCTGTCGTTGGCTCACCACCTTGCCGTCCGTGACGCTGCCGGCAGCGCTCTATTCCCAAACCTGGATACCCTGGGCCGTCTGCCTGGCCGGACTTGCCGCGTTGTTAGGGCACAGCCTTTCGATCTGGCTGAATTTCACGGGCGGCAAATCGGCTGCGGCGGGTCTGGGCGTCCTGCTCGCGATGTCTTGGCCGGTCGGTTTGGGGGCCGCCATCGCCTTTGCCGTTGCGCTGGCGATTTTCCGCATCGTGTCACTTGGCTCGATGCTCGCCGCGCTGACTGCGATCGCCCTCGTCTGCAGCCTGGAGCAACCGTTGCCTTACCGATTACTCGTGATTGCCGGGGGCATCTACGTGATCGTGCGTCACCGTGCCAACATTCACCGGCTACTGGCCGGGGCAGAGCCACGGCTCGGACAGGTCAGCCCAGAACCCAGAACAGAAATATAAGGGCTTGTCGTGGTGTCCGTCGTTCCGGCGCAGCGCCGACCGCCCAGGTTCATCAGCAGGTGCCCTCGTTGGAGCCACGCTCTCGAATCTGGATCTCCGCGTAGACTTCCAGCAAATTGCCGTCGGGATCGCGGAAGAACAGCGTGCGATGCCCGAAGGGCTGGTCCGTCGGCGGCGACAGCAGCGCCACGCCTTGCCGCAGCAGTTCATCGGCGCATTGATCGACCTCGGCGGCGGAGACCTTGAAGGCCAGTTGCAGCGAGGCGCTGCCCGCCGGGATCGGCGCATCGGAAGCAGTCCGACTCGGCCTCGCCAAGGCCAGCGTGTTGCTGCCCAGGCCGTATTCGATCCAGTTCGGCGACAGCTCGCGCAGCAGCGGGAAGGCGAGGACGTCCTCATAGAAGCGGCGCATCGCCGCCATGTCGCGTACGAAGATGACGGTGTAGTCGATCGCGCGGATGGCGCTGAAGGGGGAGCGTCGGTTTGGGTCGTCAGTCTCTTCGTTTGTCATTTCATCGTGCAATCCAAACTCCGACGCGTAGCCCGCATGAGCGAAGCGAGATGCGGGAATCATCAGCAAGGCCCCGGATATCGCTTCGCTCATCCGGGCTACGCATCCTCATCCCACCAGCTCCGGCCACGGCACGATGGTCGATTTCACCGTCTTCATCGCCATCGCATCCCTCACCGCCTGCGCGACGCCCTCTTCCGTAAACGGATAGATCGTCTGCATCTTCAGCCACGGGTATTTGTCGCGCGTCCGGTAGAGCATGTCCACGCCGAGCGGCAGATCGTTGCCGGTAAAACCCCAGGATCCGAGCACGTTGAGATCCTTGGTGCAGATGCGGTGCCAGGAGGTGTCGATCGAGCCGGCGTCGGTGAACTGGCCCATCTCGACATAGGTGCCGCCGTCGCGCAGCATCTCGATGCCTTCGGGTCCGGCGGTCGGGTGGCCCGAGCAGTCCATCACGAGATCGGCGCCGAAGCCACCGACGATCTCCCGTACGCGTGCGATGCGCTCCTGCGGCGACTTGATCTCCTCGATGTTCACCGTCGCCTCCGCACCGAACTCGCGGGCGAGCTTGAGCCGCGGCTCCTCCGGCGCGCCGACGCAGACGACGCGCCCTGCGCCCATCTCCCTGGCGGCGGCGACCGCCAGAATGCCGATCGGGCCGGAGCCCTGGATCACTACGGTGTCGCCCCAACTGAAGCCGCCGGCGCGGGTTGCACGATTGAAGGCGCGGATGCAGGAGGTCAGCGGCTCGGACAGCGCCCCGAGCCGCAGCGACATGTCGTCGGGCAGCTTGTAGATCTTGGTGCCCGGCAGCATGTCGAGGTCGACATAGACATATTCGGCCCAGCCGCCCCACAGGTGCGGCGCCTTGTCGAAGCCGAGATAGCGGCCGTAATAGACCGGGGTCAGGCACTTGTTCGCGGTTTGCGGATAATGGACGCAGTAATAGCAGCGGCCGCACGGCATCAAGGGCGGGATCATCACCTTCGAGCCGACCGTCAGCGGCTTGCTCATGAAGTCCTCGGAGAATTCATCGCCGCATTCGACGATGTTGCCGCCGAGCTCGTGTCCCAGCGTGAACGGCCAGGGCAGCGGCTTCGGCCAGTGCCCCTTGAGGATATGGAGATCGGTGCCGCAAACCCCGCAGGCGCCGACCTTGATCAGCGCGCCCTTGCGGCCGACCTTCGGCCACGGCACGGTGCGGATGACGGGCTCCGAGCCGGGCCCGGCGTGGGTGCAGACGCGGATTTGCTCCATGAGTGTGTCCTCGCTGCCCGCTTGTTATGATTGGTCATGCGGGCTGATCGAAAGCGTATGTGAGATGCGCGCTCGTGCCAAGGTGCGGCCTTGTAGCCCGTATGGAGCGTAGCGGAATACGGGGAAGCGGCCCCCGGATTTGCGCTACGCTCCATCCGGGCTACAGGACTAAAGACCGCAGACGCATATCTGCCGCATGCTTTCCGCCGTCAGTGGCCCGCGATCGAAACCACCGAAGCGCTCGATGAGTCGGAGGCCGCCCGAGGTCACGAGCAACGGCATCTCCTGCGGGAAGATGCTGCGCATCGGCAACGCGACTCGCCAAAAGTCCTTCTCCGTCTTGCTCGACCAGTACCAATCCACGTGCCTGATCTGGGTGAGTGGGTCGTATCTCGCTGTCTCCTCGACGGTGATCGCCCCAAAGCCATCGTGGACCACCGTGCCGATCAACTCGCGCTTGTTGGGATCAGCGTTGAGCATGGCGATACTGGGCAGGAAGGCGTCGAACACCAGCCGGCCCTGCGGCGATAGGTGTCTGCCGACCGACCCGAAGAAGCCTCTGAAGTCGTGGAGGCTATGCAGGTGCAGGATCGAGTTCACGGCGACGACGATGGTGTCGAATGTCCGCCCTCCGAGATCGAAATCGCGCATGTCCAGCTGGACCAAATCCAGCTCAACCGCTCGAGCCCTGGCATGGCTCCGCGCGCGCTCGAGCATCTCCGGCGACAAATCGCCTCCGACGACCTGAAATCCCGCCTGCGCCAGGGGAATCGTCAGGCGACCGCTGCCGCACGCGAGATCGAGCACGCGACCGCCGCGTTCGCGTGCGATCTCGACGTAGAAGCCTTCGAGGATCGGATCTGGTGGCGCCATCAAATCGTAGAGATCTGGGCGATTGTAAAGACTGTTCTGTTCCATGAGGGCGATTGTAGCGGATAGTCTCGCGCCCCGCGTGGGGCGGCTCGTCCGCTATAGCTCGACGAGCCCAGTACGAAGCGACATGTTGGACCGGCGCTTCCGCAAGTCGCATTGCTCGTGCGAATTACACGCTTTCACGCTCAACGGTGCATCCTCCGTATTCCGGCAGGAATCTTGCAGCGAAGCGCGCAGTATCGCACCGATTTCATGTCGAGGAGCCCATGACCGAGAACATACGCGCCCTCTTTGATCGCTGGGAGCAGGTTTGGCACGAGGGACGATTTGACCTGATCCCGGACTGCGTGGGATCGCACTACATCCGTCACGATGAGAGAGGCGACCGGACCGTCAGCCGGGAAGAGTATGCTGCGGAATTGCAGACCGTGCATCGAGATCGGCCCGGAATCCGCGTCGTGGTGTATGATCATTCCTTCACGAGCGAGCGCGCGTGGTTCCGATTTGCATTCGTTTGGCCCGATCCGACGACCGGCGAGAAGCGTAGTCGCGCCGGCATGCAAAGCTATCGTATTGAGGGCGGCAAGCTGGCCGAGACCTGGATCACGATGCTTGGTCTTGGGACCGCATGGGCCGACGAGCCCCAGGAAAGCTGGACCCGCCGCAAGACGTGAGGAGGAGCTCAGGTTCGGGACGTCGCTCGTCCGCCCGTCGCGATTTGCGGCGCCGGAGCACGGTCGATAGCGCGACGAAGTCACGGCTACCATGCAAGGCATGGCTGGTCTTCGTCCACGTGCAAAGTCTTGAGCCGTCGCCAGCGAACGTGTAAGGCGCCAAGAGTCCCACTCAGGTCATCCCGTGAACCCCCTCCCCCAAAATCCCATGGCCGCATCCGGATCGTTTGCGGCGATGAAGTCCGTGCCCTACCGTCTCCAGTTCGCCTCTTACGTGCTGGCGATGATGGCGGACAATATCGAGCATGTGATCAGCTATTGGGTGGTATTCCAGAAATTCCATTCGCCGACGCTGGGCGGGTTTGCCGTGCTGTCGCACTGGCTGCCGTTCCTGCTGTTCTCCGTCGCGGTCGGTGGCCTCGCCGACCGGTTCGATCCGCGCCGCATCATCCAGTGCGGCATGCTGCTGTTCATCGTCGCCTCCGCCGGATGGGGCTTCTTCTTCCTGACCGATACGATCCAGATGTGGCACGCGATGCTGCTCCTGGTGATCCACGGCTGCGCCGGCGTGCTCTGGCAGACGCCGAACCAGCTTCTGCTCTACGACCTCGTCGGCCCGGCCGATCTGCCGAGCGCGGTGCGGCTGAACGCGATGGCGCGCTATCTCGGCATCCTGGTCGGACCTGCGGTCGGCGGCATCATCATGCTGACGCTCGGTCCCTCGCACGGCATCATCTTCAACACGCTGTTCTATCTGCCGATGCTGCTCTGGCTGTTCTGGGCCCCGGTCAGGGACAAGAGCGTGGCGGCGCGTCGCTTCGCGGTGCGCGGCCTTGCCGACATCGTGCTCACCATCCGCGCGATCGGCACCCAGCCCGTGCTGTCGGCGATGACGTGGCTTGCCGGCCTCACCTCCTTCATGATCGGCAACGCCTATCACGCCCAGATGCCGGGCTATGCCGGCGATCTCGGCCATGGCGATCCCGGCGTCTCCTACAGCGTGCTGCTCGCGGCGGATGCGGCCGGCGCGCTGCTGGCCGGCATCGCACTGGAATCCTGGGGACGGCTGAAGGGCACCCCGCGCACCGCAATCACGCTGGCGATGCTGTGGAGCGTGGCGCTGCTCGGCTTCGCACTAGTGCCGGTCTATCCGGTCGCGATTGCGCTGCTGTTCTTTGCAGGCTTCTTCGAGCTCTCCTTCAACACCATGGCGCAGGCGCTGGTGCAACTGAACGCGCCGCACGACATCCGCGGCCGCGTCGTCGGCCTTTACAACATGGCCGGGCTCGGCATGCGGGCCTTCAGCGGCATCACGGTCGGGGTAGCAGGCGCGGCGATCGGCATCCACTGGTCGCTCGGGCTCTCGGCCGCCGTGCTGCTGGCGCTGCTGTGCCTGCTGTATCAGCACGCGGCGAAGGCGGCGTGAGGGCGCAGCGCTACGACACAGCCGATTGACTCCGGCGTCCCCTCACCGCACGCTCAAGACTTTTGGGAGATGGGGCATTGCGCAATCGCTGGGGCATTCTTGCGATCCTGTTCATCGTGCGCCTCACCATCGCGTTCCAATTCCAGAGTGTCGCGGCGGTCGCCCCGCTGCTGCAACAGACCTTCGGCGCCGGCATCGCCGATATCGGCATCCTGATCGGGCTCTATTTCACGCCAGGCGTGGTGCTTGCGCTGCCGGGCGGCGCCATCGGCCGGACCCTCGGCGACAAGCCGACGACGATTGCCGCGCTGCTGCTGATGACTGCGGGCAGCCTCGTCATGGCCGTCACCGACGTCTGGAGCTGGCAGATGGCGGGCCGCCTCGCCTCCGGCGCCGGCGGCGTGCTGCTGACGGTGCAGCTTACCAAGATGGCCGCCGACTGGTTCGCCGGAAAGGAGATTGCGACCGCGATGGCGATCTTCGTCAATTCCTGGCCGGCCGGGGTCGCGATCTCGCTGCTGGTGCTGCCGGCGATCGGCACCGCCCATGGTGCGGGCGCCGTATTCCTGTCCGTGGGCGCACTGACCGCGATCGGCATTCTGCTGATCACGTTCTACCAGCCGCCGCCGGGAGCCGGCGCCGGCGCTGCCGGCTCGGGCCGGCTCGATCCGCTGGCGCTGCTGGCGGTGATCGTCGCAGGGCTCATCTGGGGCCTCTACAATGTCGGCTTCGCCATGATCTTCTCGTTCGGCCCGACGCTATTGGCCGAGCGCGGCTGGAGCATCGCCGCGGCGGGCTCGGCGATCAGCGTCGTGATGTGGCTGTCGGTGATCTCTGTTCCAGCAGGCGGCTATCTCGCCGACCGCTTCAAGCGACCCTTTATATTGGCGATCGGGGCCAGCCTCATCGTGGCGGGACTGCTGGCCTGGCTGCCGCGATCGGACGCGGTGATCACCATCCTGATCGGCCTGATCGGAGGCCATCCGGCCGGCCCGATCATGAGCCTCGCCGCCCGCGTGCTCGCCCCGGACACCAGGGCGATCGGGATGGGCGTGTTCTACACCCTCTTCTATGCGGCGATGATGCTGGGGCCGGCGGTGGCCGGGCGGCTCGCCAAATCGGCCGGGACCGCCGCGGTCGCGCTCGACCTCGGCGCGCTGACGGTGCTGGCCTGCCCGCCCCTGATGTGGCTTTTCGAAAGCATTGTGTCTGTCCGTTGCCGCCGCGCCCAATCCTAACGCGGCATTAACCCTATGCACCTTAGGGTCGTCCCGGACTCCGCCCGGGCGGGGGGGTCGGGTGTTGAAAATGGCGTTGGCGAACAAAAAATTTCTTCCGGCCGCCGAGGAGCGCAGGCGCTTCCAGCGGGTGAAGGTGCACCTGCTCGGCCGCTACATGCTGCCGGACCGCCGGGAATTCCCCTGCCAGGTGATCAACATGTCGCCGGGCGGCCTCGCTTTGCTCGCGCCCGGCATCGGCAATGTCGGCGACCGCGTCGTCGCCTATCTCGACCATATCGGCCGCGTCGAGGGCAAGATCACCCGCATCATCGACAACGGCTTCGCCATGACGATCGGCGCGACGCCGAGGAAGCGCGACAAGCTCGCGGCCCAGCTGACCTGGCTCGCCAATCGCGACATCCTCAACCTGCCGGAGGACCGCCGCCACGACCGTATCGTGCCGCGCAACCCCATCGCGGTGCTGACGCTCGAGGACGGCACCAAGATGACGTGCCGCATCATCGACCTCTCTCTGTCGGGCGCCGCGATCGCCGCGGAGAACCGCCCGCCGCTGAAATCGACGGTTCTGCTCGGCCGGGTCCAGGGCCGCGTGGTCCGAAACATCGAGGACGGCTTCGCGCTGGAGTTCCTGCACGAGCAGCCGATCGAGACACTCGAAGAGAGCGTTACCGCGCGGTAAAGCACGCGGACGCGAAAACCTCATTATTTCCAAGCTGGAAGGCGGCCTCCGGGATGCGGATGCCGCCTTTTTCGCATCGCCTGGCCGCCGCCTTGCGGTTAACGCGTCGGTCGCGGAGCGGCGCGCACGCCGGTTCTGCCAGCCTTTCCAAGTTAATCGGTAAAATTTGAATCGATTGCAGTCATATCGAATTTTATTCGAATTCGATTCAAGTATACGTCGAATTCGCTGCGCATTTTACTTGCATTCGTCTCGACTTGACTTGGTTGACTTAGCGGCAACTCAAAAGCTCCATGCGAAATGTGGTCCCAACAAGAAACGGGGACCGCAATGTTTGACTTCAGGGGACAGGGGAAGAGGCTGGCGCTGGTCGCCATGCTCTTCGGGATCAGCGCGGCGGCGCAGGCTGGCGAAAGCCGTCTGCTCTACGCGAGCCTCGGCGACACCACGCGTGCGCCGATCGGCTGGGTCGAGTTCTGCGCGGACAACGCCGCCCAGTGCCAGGGCGCACCGATGCAGCCGCGCGACATCGTGATGTCGCAGGCCGCATGGCGCGACCTCGTCAAGGTCAATCGCTGGGTCAACGAGACCATCAAGCCTTTGACCGACCAGGAGCACTGGGGCGTGATCGAGAAGTGGTCGCTGCCATTAGACGGCTACGGCGACTGTGAAGACTACGTGCTGTTGAAGCGCAAGATGCTGATCGACGCCGGATGGCCGCGCCAGGCCCTGCTGATCACCGTCGTGCGCGACAAGAAGGGCGAAGGCCACGCGGTGCTGACGGTGAAGACCGACAAGGGCGAGTTCGTTCTCGACAATCAGAACGAGAACGTCGTCGCCTGGACGGAGACCGGCTACCGCTTCGTCAAGCGCCAGTCGCAGAGCGATCCCAATGTCTGGGTCTCGCTGGGCGATACCAAGCCGGCGGTCTCCACCGCCAGCGCCAAGGACCAGTAGGAACGAGACAACGAGTTACGCGGCCCGGTCACATCCCCACCCCTCCCCGTCCCAGACCGGTTCGCGCGCGCCCAGCCATCCCCCAATGGCTGGGCGCAACTTTTTGGGGGATGCACGATCAGCTCTGCTGGCCCTGGCGAGTCCAGGGAACGCGTGCGGCGGTGAAATTCCGCCAGCTATCCTGCAGCGCCTGCTGCACGCCGATCGATGCCCGCGCCTGCCAGCCGGCGATCGCGGCCGCCGCAATGGTGCTGTCGCGATCGTCAGCGCCGAGCCCGTCGAGCAATGAGGCCGTCACGGCCATGTCGTTGAAGACGCCGAGCTCCTCCTGCAAGCCGGCGAGCCGGCGCGCGAATTTTCGCGCGGACTTGCGATCCTCGTACAGCGGCAGCAGGAACTCGCCGAGATAGCGCAACCGCTTGGTGGCGAGCCGCACCCGGTGGAGCTCGTCGACCGTGAGCGACTTGAAGCGGCGGCCGCGCTTGAGCACCTTCGCATACTGCTCGGACAGGACGCGTTCCGCGAAATTGACAGCGGGCTCGGCGAGCCGGCCGAGATCTTCGGGCGCGACGCCGTTGCGCCAGCCGCGCGTCTCGATCCAGCCGCCGAGACCGATCAGGAAAAGCGCGCAGCGGCGATCATCGAGCGCATTGCGGACCCCGCGATAGGCTTCCGCCTGACGCTGAGCCGCGACCCGCGCGAGCGCATCGAAGCCGGTGACCGACGGACATGCCTTTGCGATCGCCGGCAAGGTGTCGAGCTGGAACACGTCCCAGTCGCGCGCGGCGGACAGGCCTTGCGCCAGCCATTTGGCTTCCGAGCGCAGCGCATCGAGGTTGCCGAGCGCGCCGACCGATCGCATCAGGTCGAGCGCAGATCGCAGCCGGCGCAGCGAGACGCGCAGCTGATGCACGCCTTCCGGATTGCGACCGTCCTCGGCGGCCGGCAACGATTGCAGCAGGTGAAGGAAGCAGGAGCGCAGGATGGCCGCGAAGGCTTCGTCGAGCGCAACGGAGGGATCGAGGCCAAGCTTGCGCGGCCGGCGTGCCGACGGCGGCTGGTCCGCGGCAAGGTCGAAGCCGCGTGCGGATTTGCTGCGGATGGACGGCCTCACCGTTCCGTGCTCCGCAAGGCGCAGCGCGATCTCGTAGATCGCGCTCGCGCCGCCGCTCTTCAGCTCCAGCTCGATCTCGCTCACCGGCATCGACCTGCCGCCTGCGGTCAGGTCGCCCCGATCGAAGGCCACCTCGACCGTGCCGGACGGCAGGTCGACGATGCGCGTGTGCCGATGGATATCGGCCTTGAACACCGCTTCGAGCGGCTGCGCGTCGAGTTGGCCGCGCAGCTTCTCCGGAATGAACGGCATCGCCAAGGCGACATCGGGCGCAAGCGACGGCACACTCGCTTCCCATTCGCCGCGACGCAGCGGATCGTCCGCAACGTCGCTCTTCACGGTCTGCACGAAGCGCGTGCCGCTCTGGCGGACGCGCAAGCTCAGGCCGGCGCGGCGAAGCGCCCGCTCGGGCGTGTCGTAGTAGACGGACTTGAGACGTTTGCGCGAGCCCTTGTTTCGTGCATTCGCCGCGATGACCGGCGCAGCGCCGAAATGCGCCATGCGATCGGCATCGACGAGAAGCTTGAGCTCGATTTCGCCGGCGGGATGAGCGGTGCTGCCCGGCTCGGTTGGCTGCAGATCAGGCGTCGCCTCTTGCGCCGGCGTCCGTTCGCTCACAGCGTCCTTGATCCCCGGCTCCGCGTCTGGTCCTGCGGGTTCAATCTGCCTCAGGAAGCCGGCAACGATGGGCGCTCCTTTGTTCTCCTTCGGAGACTGATTCCCATCCGGCGCGCCCAGAGTCTTGCGAGCCGTCGTTGAATCTGACTTGAGCATGGAGAGTTGCGTGACAGTTTGATGACAGAGCGCAAGCATATAGCGGATGAGCCGCGCGAGGAATAGTCAGGTGTCGTCGCAACGCATCATCGTCCACATGCGACATCTCGAACGCTGGGATCGACGAGGACTGTCACAATCGGGCGCGGCTTCTCGATTTCACTTGGCGTCGCATACAGTTAGTGATCCTATCAAGAAAGGAAATCTCACAGTTCTCGAAATCGAGATCAACGCAGCAACGAGCCTGGTTCATGCTGGCCGAGAAATTCTTTCTGGTTCTGGAGACACTTAGGAGTCACCTGCCCGATGACAGGCCCGAGATTGTGACAAGCCCTCCGCCGGAGGCGTCGACTCCCACAGATTCGCACCCCAAGAAACCGGTTCCCGACGGTCAGGAGCAGAAATATCGTTCGAGCGGCGGCACCACGGCGCCGGATGTTTCTGATCTCTGAGCCACGGGCATGCCAAATGAAGGCCACCGCTTCATTAGGAACCTTCATCGCCCTCGCGCTTGAAACGGCATGAAGACTCCATCACCGGGAATGCGCAGGGCGCTGCGCCAGGCTCAATTGTACGGGCACCTGCTCGTCCGAAATGACAGGTTGTATTACCCAGGCGGCAATCAACCGATCTGCTCGATACAGCTTGCGCGGGAGATGGTCAGATCAGGATGGATGACCAGGCAGGACGGCGAATACGAGATCACGCCTGACGGGCAGCTTGCCGCCGAAAGCGAGCTCAATCGCTGACATAGACCGCCTCCCTGTCCCAGACCGGTTCGAGCGCGGCCAAGCCTCTCCCAAAAGCCGGCCGCAACTTTTCCGGAGATTACGCCGGCGCTGTCTCGCCCGAAGCCGGCGCCGCTGCGGGCCGCGCGATCAGGGCATAGGCGACCGGCACCACGAACAGCGTGAACAGCGTGCCGATCGACAGCCCGGTCGCGATCACGAGGCCCATGTTGTAGCGCGACACCCCGCCCGCTCCGCTCGCGGTGATCAGCGGAACGACGCCGAGCACCATCGCCGCGGTCGTCATCAGGATCGGCCGCAGCCGGATCGCCGCGGCCTCGATGATCGCCTCGGTCACCCCCTTCCCTGCCGCGCGCAATTCGTTGGCGACCTCGACCATCAGAATGCCATGCTTGCTGACGAGGCCCATCAGCGTGAGCAGCCCGACCTGGGTATAGATGTTGAGGCTCGCGCCGCCGATGCCGAGGCTGATGAAGATCAGCGCGCCGGCGAGCGACATCGGCACCGATACCAGGATGATGACGGGATCGAGGAAGCTGTTGAACAGCGCCGCCAGCGCCAGGAAGATGATGATGACGGCGAAAGCGAACGTCGTGACGAAGCCGCCCGACTCCTGCTCGAGCTGCCGCGAGGCGCCGCCGAAATCGACCGTGTAGCCGGCCGGCAAGGATTTCGCGAGATCCTTGAGCGTGGCAAGCGCGCTGCCCATCGACACCGTCGGCATCGCAACGCCCGAGATCGTCGCCGCATTGATCTGCTGGAAATGATTGCGCGACTGCGGAACGGTCCTGTTCTCCAGCTGGGCGACGGTCGAGAGCGGCACCATCGAATTGTCGCTCGCCTTGATGTAATAGCCGAGCAACTGGTCTGCCGTCAGCCGATCGTTCTGCTTGGCCTGGGGAATTACCTTGTAGGAGCGGCCGTCCAGGCTGAAATAATCGAGATAGTTGCCGCCGAGCATGGTCGCGAGCGCACCGCCGAGATCACTCATCTTCAGGCCGAGATCACCGGCCTTGTCGCGGTCGAAGGAGACCAGCGTCTGGGGCCTGTCGATTTTCAGGTCGGTATCGAGGAAGATGAATTGGCCGCTCTTCAGCGCCTGCACCATGAAGTTGCGCGAGACCTGGTCGAGTTCGTTGTAGGAACCGGTCGTACCGATCACGAACTGGATCGGAAGGCCGTTGCTGCCGGGCAGCGGCGACGGCTGGAAGGCGACCGAGCGCGTGCCGGCGATGGTGTTGAGCAGGTTCTGGAAATCCGGCTGGAGAGTCTTCGTGGTCAGGCTGCGCTGGTCCCAGGGCTTGAGCACCCAGCCTCCGATCGCCTGGGTGGGCGTGTCGATCTGGAAGAGGGTCTTCGTTTCCGGGCGCCTGGCCACGAGGTCGTAGACCTGCTGGCTGTAGAATTGCCGCTGCTGAAGCGTCGCTGAGGGCGCCGACGTCGTCAGCGAGAGCACGACACCCTGGTCCTCGTCGGGCGCGAGCTCGCTGGTCGAGGTCGCGTAGAGCCAGGGAATGCCGGCCAGCAGCAGCAGCGCGAACACGGCCACGACCGGCTTCATCGCAAAGGCGGCCTCCAGCCTGCGGCGATAGGCGCCTGAGAGCCACTCCAGCACGTGGTCGATCGTCCGGACCAAGCGCGCCTCCCAGTTCGTCGCATCGCGCTCGGTCTTGCGCAATAGCCAGGCGCAGTTCATCGGCGACAGCGTCAGCGCGATCACCGCAGATACCGTGACCGCGCCTGCGAGCGTGAAGGCGAACTCGGTGAACAGCGCGCCGGTGAGGCCGCCCTGGAATCCCACGGGCACGTAGACCGCGATCAGAACCACGGTCATGGCGATGATCGGGCTTGCCAGCGCGCGTGCGGACTCGATCGCGGCCTCGGCCGGCGCGACACCTTCGTCGATCAGCCGGTGCACGCTCTCCACGACGATGATGGCATCATCCACCACGAGCCCGATGGCGAGCACGAGTGCAAGCAGGGTCAGCAGGTTGATCGAGAATCCCATCAGCAGCATCAGGCCGAAGGTGCCGATCAGCGACAGCGGAATCGCGATGACGGGGATCAGGACCGATCGCCACGAGCCCAGGAACAGGAACACCACCACGATCACGATCAGCACCGCTTCCACCAGCGAGTGGACGACCTCGTCGATCGAGGAATTGACGAAGTCGGTGGAGTCGTAGAGCACCTCGCCGATCAGACCGTTCGGAAGCTGCGCCTTGATGTCGGGCAGGACCGCCTTCACACCGTTGACGACGTCGAGCAGATTGGCCGTGGGCGCCGTCTGGATGCCGATATAGACAGCCGTCTTGCCGTTGAATTTCGTTTCGCTGTCGTAATCGTCGTTGCCGAGCGTGACGTTGGCGACGTCGCGCAGGCGGATGATGGCGCCGTTGACGGTCTTGACCACGAGGTTGCGGTACTGCTCCAGCGAATGGAGGTTGGTCGAGGCAGCAAGATCGACCTGCACCAGCCGGCCCTTGGTCGTGCCGAGGCCGGAGATGTAGTCGTTGCCCGACAGCGCGGTCGATACCTCGCTTGCGGTGAGCCCGTAAGCCGCCAGCTTGTCGGGATCGAGCCAGGCCCGCAGCGCAAACTTCTTGGCGCCCAGCAATTCGGCCGTCTGCACGCCGGCGACGGCCTGAAGGCGCGGCTGCACCACGCGCGTCAGATAGTCGGTAATCTGGTTCGGCGCCAGCACGTCGCTGGCAAAGCCGATGTACATGGCGTCGATGGTCTGCCCCACCTTGAGCGTCAGCGTAGGCTGTTGCGTGCCGCTCGGAAACTGGTTGAGGACCGAATTGACCTTGGCGTTGATCTCCGTCATCGCCTTGCCGGAATCGTAGTTCAGCCGCAGATTGACCGTGATGGTGCTGGAGCCGGTGACGCTGCTCGAGGTCATGTAGTCGATGCCGTTCGCCTGGGCGATGGCATTTTCGAGCGGCGTCGTGATGAACCCGGCGATGATGTCGGAATCCGCGCCGGCATAGGCGGTGCTCACCGTGACGATGGCGTTCTGCGTGCGCGGGTATTGCAGGATCGACAGCGTCGCCATCGAGCGCAGGCCAAGCACGAGGATCAGGGCGCTGACCACGAGCGCCAGCACCGGCCGGCGGATGAAGATATCGGTGAAACGCATCTTGTCCTGAACTCGTTGGTCGCCACTCGTTGCTGCGGTATCCTCGCGCCGTCGCGAAGCCTACTGGTCGACGATGTTCGGCGCGGCCTCGGCCTGCGGCACGTGTGAATTGTCGATCTTGACCGGGCTGCCGTTGCGCAGCTTCAGCTGGCCGGCGATGACCACCGTCTCGCCCGGCTTGATCCCATCGTTGACCGCGACGCGGTCGCCCTTCGGGGGCCTCGTCTTGACGAACATCTGCCGGGCGGTGCCCTGCCCGTCATGGAGATCGTCGACGAGATAGACCAGGTCCCCGTAGGAATTGCTCACGATCGCGGTGAGCGGGAGGGTGACGACCTGCTCGGGCTTGCCGACGGCGATCTCGACCTTTGCGAACATGCCCGGCAGCAGCCGAGCCTCGCCGTTGCGCAAGGTGGCGCGAACCTGGACGTTGCGGCTGCTCGAATCCACCTTGGCGTTGATTGCCGTGATCTGCCCGGTGAAGCGCTCGGCCGGAAAGGCATCGACTGCGACCGACACGTCCTGCCCGATGCGGATCGAGGCCAGCGCCTGCTGCGGCAGGTAGAAGTCGACATAGATCGGATCGAGACTCTGCAGCGTGACGATGCTGGTGCCGGCGGAGAGATACTGGCCGAGATCGACGGCGCGGATACCGAGGCGCCCGGAGAACGGCGCCTTCAACGTCTTCTGCTCGAGCAGGGCCTTCTGCTGCTCCACCAGGGCTTGGGCGTTCTTCAGGTTGGCCCTGTCGCTGTCGACCGTCGCCTGGCTCACCGCGTTGAACTTGATCTGCTCCTCGTCGCGCTTGAGCACGATCGCGTAGTTCTCCGCCGTCGCCTGCAGTGAACGCAGCTTGGCGAGGTCGTCGGTCGCCACCAGCGCCAGCAGGGTCTGTCCGGCCGTGACGCTGTCACCCGAGGAGAACTCGATGCTCTGCACGATGCCGGCGACCTGGAGCGCGAGATCGGCGCCGTTGACGGCGCGCAGCGAGCCGACCGCGCTCAGGCTGGACTGCCAGGGCGCGTTCGCGGCAACCGCTGTGGAGACGGTCTGCGGCGGATTGGCCAACGCGCCAATGGCCCGCCTGATCATGATCTCCTTGAAGGTCTGGAATCCATAGAGACCGCCGAACAGGATCGCCATCCCGCACAGCATGATTGTCATCCGCTTGATCATCGCAACGCGTCCTCGGTCTTCTTGTCGACGCCGGCGAAGTACCCGGCATTGGCGCGCGGCAGCGCGTCCGGCGTTTCATCCACGCGATTCCACCAGCCGCCGCCGAGCGCCTGAAACAGCGCGGCGGTGTCGGTAAAGCGGGTCGCCTGCGCCTTGACGCGCGACACCCGTGCGTTGAGGTAGGATTGCTGGGCGTTGATGACGTTGGCGTACGGCACGGCGCCGGTCTTGAACTGCTCGACCGCCATCGCGAGGCTGTCGGCGGTCGCCTTCTCGGCGGCGGTCTGCGCCTTCAGCGTCGCGGCGTCGTACTGGATGGCGCGCAGGGAATCCGCGACGTTCTGGAACGCGGTCACCACCGTGCTCTTGTAGAGCGCGAGATCCTGCTCGAACGCCGCCACGTCGGCTTCCTTGGTGTGGTACAGCGTTCCGCCGTCGAAGATCTTCTGGCTGACGCTGGAAGCCGCGCTCCAGACGATCGTCTCGGGCGAGAACAGCCGCTCGGGGCTGGTGGCGCCGTAGCTGCCCGAGAGCGTGAGCTGCGGCAGCAGGTTGGCGATGCCGACACCGACGGTCGCGGTCGCCTGATGCAAGGTCGCCTCGGCCTGACGAATGTCCGGCCGCTGCCGTACCAGCGTCGAGGGCAGCGACAATGGCAGCCGCCCGGGCAGGCGCAGATCGGCCAGCCGCACATGCTCGCCGCGGTCCTGGCTCGGCAGCCGGCCGAGATAGGCCATCAACTGGTTGCGCTGTTGCGCCAGCTGCTTCTGCAGAGGAGCCAGCGTCGCCTTGGCTTGCGCCAGCGTCGCCTCTTGCGACAGCAGGTCGGATTTCGAGATCGCACCGATGTCGAACTGGCGCTGGATGCGCGCCAGCTGATCCGACTCCGCCTTGATGATTTCCTCGGTCGCAAGGATTTGATCGCGGAGCGAGGCATCCGTGATCGCGGCCGTCACCACGTTGGCGGTCAGCGCGAGATAGGTCGCTTCGAGCTTGAAGCCCTGATAGTCGGCCTGGGCTTGCAACGCCTCGACCTGACGCCGCGTGCCGCCCCAGATGTCGAGCGCGTAGGACACGCTGACGGAAGCGTTGTAGAGCGTGTAGGTCGAACCTTGCGCCGGCCACACCCCCGACTGCGACGTGCTCGTCCGGTCGCGCTCCACCGAGGCGCTGCCGGACACTTGCGGAAACAGGCTGCCCTGCTGCGCCAGCGTATTCTCCCGCGCATAGCGCAAGGCGAACTGCGCCGCCTGCACGTCGGGATGATTTCGGATGGCTTCCTCGACAAAGGCGTTGAGCTGCCGCGAGCGGAATAGCGCCCACCAGGCGCCGGGAATGTCCCTCCCTGTTTCGAAGCCCTGCGAATTGCCGCCGGTCACCGGCGCGCTCGTGGTGGCGGCCGGGCGCTGCTCGCGTGTGTAGCCGTCCACGGCCGGTCCGGTCGGCGACACGAAGTCCGGTCCGACGGCACAGGACGCCAGCACGACGCCGCAGAGCGAGACGCCGGCCCAGGCCGAGGCCCGCGCCGGCCGCCACCCTGCTGCGACGACGGGGACGTGCCTGGGCCTGCCTGGAAGAGGAGCTGTCAAAGAACTAAACCGTTTAGTTTTTGTCCGGGAGGCTGTATGTTGCAGGTTGGAACCAAAAGTCAAGCCGTGGGGTTACAGGTCAATGACGACAGTGCATAAGGCGCAGATGCGAGAGACCAAAGGACTGGCCGATACGAGCCAGAAGCCGCGCGCCAGGGCCAAGCACAGCCAGATTCTCGACAGCGCCCGCGTTCTCTTTCTCGATCAGGGTTTCGATGCCACCAGCATGGACGCGATCGCGCGCGAGGCCGGGGTCTCGAAGGCTACGCTCTACGTTCATTTCGACGACAAGGACGATCTGCTGCTCGCGCTCGTGAACGAGGAGTGCAAGCGCTTCGGGCCGAAGACGCTATGGCGCGACCACGGCGGCAAGATCGATCTCAGGGCAGAACTCCACGCCATTGGCACGACGTTCCTCGAAGCCTTTCTCGACCAGCGCGGGCTTGCCGTGCACAGACTTGTGATGTCCTGCGCCTCGCGTTATCCGCGCGTGGCGGAGGTTTTCATGAAGTCCGGACCGGACCGCTGCGACGCCGAAGTGGCCGCCTTCCTGCGTGCAGCGCAGGCGCAGGGCCTCGTCGACGTTCCCGACGTCGCCATGGCGGCGACGCAGTTTCTCAGCCTGATCCAAGGCAAGGAGATCCTGAAATGGACCCTCTCGATGAAGACGCCGAGCCCGGCCCGCCATCGCGCGCTGATCGAGAATGGCATCAACGTGTTTCTCGCGGCCTATGAGCGACGTCCCGTGGCTGCGAAGCAGACGGGGCGAAACCCGACGAAGGCATCCGCGCGCCGCTAAAGCGCGATGCGATTAGGACGAATCGTGATCGCGCTTCAGGTTGTCGTTTAAGCATGATTTTTTCGGAAAACCGCTGCGCACTTTTCCGGGTCACGCTTTAGTATCAGGACCGCTCAGACGCCCAGCACGTCGGCGAGCCGCCGATCCGCGGCGTCGAGCTCTTTCAGGAACAGTTCGGCCTCGATTTCTTGCAGATGCGACAACATCAGCGCGCGCGCGGCCTCGCCATCGCGCCGGCCGATCGCCTCGACGATCCCGGCGTGGTGGTCGGTGCCGCAAGCCGGCGTGTCGTGGCGGCGGTAGAGCAGGATGATGAGCGAGGAGCGCGCGATCAGCTCCTTGAGGAAGCCGAGATAGATGCTGTGGCCGCTCATCTCGGCGACGATACGATGAAACTCGCCGGAGAGCCGCACCGAGGCGCGCGCATCGCCGCGCAGTTCCGCCTCGCGTTCCTCGGTGAGATGGCGCTGCAGGCGATTGATCCAAGTCGGAGACGCCGCATCGATCGCGTGATCGACGATGGCAGGCTCGATCAGGCGCCGCGCCTCGAACACTTCGCGGGCATCGGCAGGCGTCGGGCGCGCGACGAACGCGCCGCGGTTCTTCTCGATGTTGACGATGCCCTCATGCGCGAGCTGCTGCAGCGCGGTGCGCACCAGCGTGCGGCTCGCGCCATAGATATCGCCGATCTCGTCCTCGCCGAGCTTCGTGCCCGGCAGCAGGCGATGTTCTAGGATCGCGGCGGTCACGCCCTCCCGGATACGGCTGACCCGATCGCTCGCATCTGGCGCATCGGATTTCGGGCGGGTCTTGGCCATGGGCGTGAGGGCTCGATCGGCGACGTTCGACCGAATGGTAGTCGACGAGCTGTATCCAATCACAGGCGAAACTTTATACAATCTGAGCCCGTTTTGTGTGCAGAGGAATGCGCCGGCGGCGGCCGGCCAGCCGGAGTCGGAATTGACCTAACGATCTGACTCCACTGCACAGTTTTCTGAAATCGGTTGACTGAGGGTTGTTGGCACGGAGC
Organism: Bradyrhizobium sp. 191; assembly: GCF_023100985.1. Lineage (NCBI taxonomy): Bacteria > Pseudomonadati > Pseudomonadota > Alphaproteobacteria > Hyphomicrobiales > Nitrobacteraceae > Bradyrhizobium > Bradyrhizobium sp. 191. Next base: position 7,646,005 of record NZ_CP064692.1, on the reverse strand, counting down.
TTGCGGAGAGAGGCGGAAAGCATCGCCCCTGCCCGGACACGCCATGGCCACTCCCGCCGCTCTCGAACTGGTTGCCGTCACCAAGCGCTACGACGCCACGCTGGCGGTCGACAACGTCAACCTGAAGATCCCGGCCGGCACCTATTGCTGCCTGCTCGGCCCCTCCGGCTGCGGCAAGACCTCGACCCTGCGCATGGTCGCGGGCCACGAGGCGGTCAGCGAGGGCGACATTATCCTCGGCGCACAGAACGTCACCGATCTCGAGCCTGCCAAGCGCGGCACGGCGATGATGTTTCAGTCCTACGCGCTGTTTCCGCACCTCAGCGTGCTCGACAACGTCGCCTTCGCCTTGAAGATGCGCGGGATCGACAAGCCGACGCGGCACAAGCGCGCCGGCGAATTGCTCGAGTTGGTCGCAATGAGCCAATATGCGGGCCGTCTCCCGGCGCAGCTTTCCGGCGGCCAGCAGCAGCGCGTGGCGCTCGCCCGCGCGCTGATCACCGAGCCGCAGATCCTCCTGCTCGACGAGCCGCTCTCCGCGCTGGATCCGTTCCTGCGGGTGAAGATGCGCGGCGAGTTGAAGCGGCTGCAGCGCGAACTCGGCATCAGCTTCATACAGGTCACCCACGGTCAGGAAGAGGCTATGGCCCTCGCCGACCACATCGTCGTGATGAACCAGGGCCGGATCGAGCAGCAGGGCACGGCGCGCGACATCTTCCACCATCCCCGCACCGAATTCGTGGCCCGCTTCATCGGCGGCCACAACGTCCTCAGCGACGCCGGCAAACTCATCGCCGTGCGCGCCGATCAGCTCGGCATCGTGCCGTTCGCTGACGGCGCGTTCGGCGCGCCGGCGCTGCTGACCCAGACCGAGTACCAGGGCTCCTACATCGCCGTCTCGCTCACGCTCGACGACGGCACCGCCCTGTTCTCCCACCTTCCCGAGGCCGCCTTCGACGTCCACCCGTTCCGTCCGGGCGATCGCGTGCTGGCCACCTGGGATCCCGCCAAGGCGCAACCCCTGCAATAGCGCCGATCAATCACCGGAATGCGCAACAGAGGAGTGATGACATGACCGAGACCACCAGGACGAAGGGCGTCAGCCGCCGCACGCTGCTCAAGGGCACCGCAGGTCTCGCCGGCCTTGCCGCCGGCTCGGGGGCGATCACCGGCTTTCCCTACGTGAAGTCGGCCGACGCGAAGGTGCTGCGCTATCTCGGCACCGCCGTGAACGAGGGCGACGACATCGCCAAGCAGTGCCTGAAGGACACCGGCATCAAGATCGAATACATCACCGCGACCACCGACGACGTCACCAAGCGCGTGATGACCCAGCCGAATTCCTTCGACGTGCTGGACACCGAATATTTCTCGCTGAAGAAGCTGGTGCCGTCGGGCAACATCCTTGCGCTCGACGCCAAGAAGATCAAACAGTTCGACAACATCACGCCCGTCTTCACCAAGGGCGAGACGCCCGGCGGCAAGAAGATCGGCGGCCAGGGCACCGCACCCTGGAAGGTGCTTTATCTCGAAGGCAAGGACTCCAAGAAGTTCGCGACGTCGCCGACCGAATTCGTCACGCTGATCCCGACCGTCTACAACGCCGACACGCTCGGCATCCGCCCCGACCTGATCAAGCGTCCGATCAGCACCTGGGCCGAACTGCTCAACCCCGAATTCAAGGGCAAGGCCTCGATCCTCAACATCCCCTCGATCGGCATCATGGATGCCGCGATGGTCGTGGAAGCCTCCGGCAAGTACAAATATGCCGACAAGGGCAATATGACCAAGGAAGAGATCGATCTCACCATGAAGGTGATGACCGAGGCCAAGAAGGCCGGCCAGTTCCGCGCCTTCTGGAAGGACTTCAACGAGAGCGTCAACCTGATGGCCTCCGGCGAGACCGTGATTCAGTCGATGTGGTCGCCGGCGGTGACGAAGGTGCGCTCGATGGGGATCGCCTGCACCTTCCAGCCGCTGAAGGAAGGCTACCGCTCCTGGGCCTCCGGCTTCTGCGTCTCCAAGGGCGTCTCGGGCGCGAAGCTCGAATGGGCCTATGAGTTCGTCAACTGGTTCCTGTCCGGCTACGCCGGCGCCTATCTCAACCGCCAGGGCTACTACTCCGCCGTCCTCTCCACCGCGAAGGCGCATATGGAGCCCTACGAGTGGGCCTACTGGATGGAAGGCAAGCCGGCCGAGAAGGACATCAAGGCGCCCGACGGTTCGCTGCTGGAGAAGGCCGGCGCGGTGCGCGACGGCGGCTCCTACGAGGACCGCATGGGCGCGGTCGCGTGCTGGAACGCGGTGATGGACGAGAACGACTACATGGTCCGCAAGTGGAATGAGTTCATCGCGGCGTAACGGACATGTCGGAAGAAGTTCTGCAACAGGCAACCCCGGGCTTGATCCCGGGGTCGGGCACAGCGCGCGCCGCAAAGCCGACGCGCTTATCGCCGTCCTTCATCTCCTGGCTCCAGGCCGGGCCGATGATGCTGGTGTTTCTCGCCTTCTTCCTCATTCCGCTCGTCTTCGTCGTCATCGTTTCGTTCTGGGACTACAACGAATACCAGCTGCTGCCGGCTTTCTCCGGCCGCGGCTACACCGACACGTTCGAGGGCTGCCTCGCGCAGCTCCCCGATCTCTGCACGATCGGCAAGACCTATCTGAAGACGCTGAAGCTGTGCTTCATGGTCTGGGCCATCACGCTGTTCATCGGCTTCTGGGTCGCCTATTTCCTCGCGTTCCACGTCAAGTCCAAGACCTGGCAGATGGGACTGTCGCTGCTCTGCACGATCCCGTTCTGGACCTCCAACGTGATCCGCATGATCGCCTGGATTCCGCTGCTCGGGCGCAATGGCCTGGTGAACTCGGGCCTGATGAAGACGGGCCTGATCAACCATCCCGTGGAATGGCTGCTGTTCTCCGAGTTCTCCGTCGTGCTGGCGCTAGTGCACCTCTTCACCTTCTTCATGGTGGTGCCGATCTTCAATTCCATGGTGCGCATCGACAAGTCGCTGATCGAGGCGGCCTATGACGCCGGCGCCACCGGCTTCCAGACCCTCGTCAACGTCATCATTCCATTGGCAAAGCCCGGCATCGTGATCGGCTCGATCTTCGTCATCACCATCGTGATGGGCGACTTCATCACCATCGGCGTGATGGGCGGCCAGCAGATCGCCGCTGCCGGCAAGATCATCGAGACGCGGGTCAACGCGTTGCAATTCCCGGCCGCCGCCGCGAATGCGGTGATCCTGCTCGCGATAACCTTCCTGATCATCACGATGATGTCCCGGATCGTCGACATCAAGAAGGAGCTCTGAGCATGAGGGAAGGACGTCCGCGCTCTTTCTACGTGCTCGCGATCTTCTTCGCGGCCTATGTGCTGTTCCTCTACGGGCCGATGATCGCGATCTACGTGCTGTCGTTCCAGGGGCCGCAGGGCGGCCTCACCTTCCCGATGAACGGCGTCTCGACCTTCTGGATCGCGAAACTGTTCCAGGGCACCGGCATCGTCGATCTCGGCGCGGCCTTCCGCCGCTCGCTGCTGCTTGGCCTCGTCGTGATGGTCCTCACCGTCGTGCTGTCGGTCGCCGCAGGCATGGCGTTCCGCCGTAAATTCAAGGCGCAAAGCATCCTGTTCTATTCGGCGATCGCGAGCCTGATCGTACCCTCGATCATCACCTCGCTCGGCATCTCGCTTGAATTCCGCATCATCGACGATCTGATCAAGGCGCATTGGAACGAGAATTTCGAAACCTCGATGGGCCTGCTCACCTCCGGGCTTGGCGCGCATCTGACCTGGACGCTTCCGTTCGGGCTTCTCATCATGTTCGCGATCTTCAACCGCTTCGACCCGCGCCTCGAGGAAGCCGCGCGCGATCTCGGCGCGACACCGTGGCAGACCTTCCGTCATGTCGTGCTGCCGATCATCCTGCCGTCGGTGATCGGCATCGGCCTGTTCGGCTTCACGCTGTCCTGGGACGAACTCGCCCGCTCCAGCCAGGCCATCGGCGCGGTGAATACATTGCCGCTCGATCTGCAGGGACTCACCACCACCGTGACGAACCCCGACATCTATGCGCTCGGCACTGTGATCTCGGCGGTCTCGTTCACCGTGATCTCGCTTGCGCTCGGCACCATCCACGTGCTCAACAAGCGGCAGGCGGCCAAGGGCTCGGACGCCGGCAAGGGGCTCGTCTGACAGGGGACTTGTCTGATCCGATGCGGCTTCACGTCGTCAACCCCAACACCACCGCGTCGATGACGGCGAAGATCGCCGCTGCGGCGCGCAGCGTCGCCCTGCCCGGGACGGTGATCGACGCGCGTCAGCCGGCGATGGGCCCGGTCTCGATCGAGGGCTTTTACGACGAGGCCTTCGCAGTCCCCGGCATGCTCGGCTGCATCCGCGAGGCCGACCGCGACGGCGCGGACGCGCACATCATCGCCTGCTTCGACGACACTGGCTTGGATGCCGCGCGCGCCGCCGCGAAGGCGCCGGTGATCGGCATCGGCGAAGCAGGCTTCCACGTGGCGAGCCTGATCGCCGCACGCTTCGCCGTGGTGACGACGCTCGGTGTGTCCATCGTGCCGATCGAGCACAATTTGCGGAAATACGGCCTCGCCGAGCGCTGCGCCCGCGTCCGGGCGGCCGACGTGCCGGTGCTGGCACTGGAAGAGCGCGACACTGATGCACTCGGTAAGATTTCGGCGGAGATCACTGCCGCGATCCGCGACGACCGCGCCGAAGCCATCGTGCTCGGCTGTGCCGGCATGGCCGACCTCGCCACTGAGCTCGCCGCCACGCACGGCCTGCCCGTGGTCGACGGCGTCACTGCTGCGGTGACGCTGGCGGAATCACTGGGGCGGCTGGGGTTGAAGACCTCCCGGCTCGGGCCCTATGCCGCGCCGCGATCGAAGCCCTATGATGGATTGTTGTCGCAGTTTCGGCCGTAGGCGCAGCACCACATATCTATGGACGGCGTGAGCAAAGGGTCCGTGTGCCCGGCCCGCACCCACACCGCGACGGTCGGCCTCGCCTGCCGATTCTGATGCGGAATCACTGACGAGCGCAGCCCCGACGACCGGGATCAGCAACGTGTCCTCAGGCGGACGCCGGCGCCCTGGATTGAGCGAATCTCGTGAAAACGCCGCGGAAAAGGTGTTATTGAACCTTTTTCTGCACCCGCCCGTCCCATAAATCCCAACCAGCCTCTTTTTGGTCCTATTCCTTGCCGAAACCTAAGGCTTTCGGGACGCCCCGGTGGCCCTCTGGGTTGCCGGTCTTCGCCATTCGCCAAGTTTCCATTTGGGTTTTGTCAGCGATGATCGATCTCGCCCGGGACACACCGTCCACCTCCCTGCTTCGCCTTGGGGGTCAGCCCATCGCGCTGACCGCTGCAGCCCTCTTGCTCCTGATCGCGGGCGTGACTTCAATCGCGATCTGGCGTGCTTATACCGGCGCCGCCCCTGAGAGCGATCGCATGGTGGCATCGCGGCAGCTCCAGGCCCGCGCGGCCCAGGCGTCCGAGCAGTTGGTCGAGAAGACCAAGGGTCTGGAGGCGACCCAGCAGGAATCGATCGACCAGCTCCAGGTGGTGCAGGATCAGCTCCTGACCATGAAGCGGCTGCTCGCCGCGCAACAGGCCGATACCAAGCGTCTGTCAGATCAGGTTGCCACCCTGAACGAATCCATCGACGGCTTGCGGCAGTCATTTGCCAGTGCGCGGGCGACCGAGGTCGAGACACCGTCGGTTACCCGCAGGAAACCGGCGCGACACCGCGTCCAGACCAGCGCGCGCAAGCGGTCGCGCGGCTGAGCCGACAGCCGCGGGAACTTTATTTTCGCCACTTGTGAACTGGATCACATTCGCCCGTAGAATTCCGCGCGATGCTGGCGCCTACCGGATGGCGTGAGCCGATTTCAATATCCGGGGCTGGCAAGGTCGTTGACGGTATACTGCGTCAACGGCCTTGTTCTTTAACAGGTTATTCCGGTCTCACTCGCAGACGTCGACCCGGCGGTACCGCCATCCCGACGGCGTCATGACGCGCTTCCGCGCGACATAGCAGCCGCCGTAGCCGTCGTTGTAGCCGGGGCCGTCATAGTAGGGATCGCCGTAGTAGGGATAACCGTAGCCGTAATAGCCGCCGTAGTAGCCGGCACCGACGAAACCCGCGCCGATTGCGACACCTGGCCAGAAGCCGCCGCCATGCCAGTGGCGATGCCCCCAGCCTCCCCCATGGAAGCCACCGCCGCGAAAGCCTCCACCATGGAAGCCGCCGCCATGGAAGCCTCCACCATGTCCGAAGCCGCCGCGCGCCTCGGCCGCCTGCGGCGCCAACAGTCCGAACGCCGCCACAGTCAGCGCCGTCACGATCATCTTGCGAAACATCACTCGATCCTCCGCGTGGACACACTCCACGCTTCAAAGCCGGACCAAGCTAACGTCAGTTGGGAACTCGTGACAGCCACGCTGTCTCACTTCCGCGCGAGCGTCAGCAGCCGCGGCAGATGCTCTTGATTTTCCTGTCGAGCTGCCGGTTCTCGGCATTGACGGCGGCATCAGCCGCCTCACCTCCGCCGGTGCCGGTCGTGACTCCGGAGCCAGGGCCGGATGATTGAGCCGTACCCAGGCTGTTGAGACCCGGCGGTGGAACTGGCGAATTGGCAAAGCCTCCGGTCGACCCGACCGAGCCTCCAGTCGATCCCACTGAGCCTCCGGTTGGTCCCACTGAGCTTCCACTCGATCCGGCAGAGCCGCCGGTCGTTTGCGCGAACGATAAGGCGGGCAAGGCCGCGAGTGCGAGGATCATGATCGTAGTCTTGATTGAACCACCTGCAGACGATCTGGCCATCGGAAATCCTCCTTTGCCGGTCAACGGCCGCTATCAAGAGCTGTTCCGAAACAAATGCCGTCACATCAGCTTGAAAGCGAGGGAAGCAAATCACGATGATCGATCGCGATCCCTTTGCAGAGGGCGAGCGCGCCGCGCGCGAAAATATTCCGGCCGAAGCCAATCCTACCTCAACGGCAGCGACGAACATGCACTCTGGGCCGCCGGTCACGAGAAGGTGGCAGGCGCGATCGAAGCGCGCAAATCCGAGGGACGCTGAGGGCCCGCTCCGTGGCGAACGCCGGCCGCTATGCCGCCGCCGCTGGCCGCTCGGTCCGATCCTCGACCATGGTCACGAACATGTGGGACTCCTCACCGGCGCCCCCCACCTGGATGCGGCGGGCGCAGATGACGCGGCGCCCGCGGACGGGATTATCGATCGTATCGATGATCGGCTCGAGCTGCTGCCTCTGTGCGAGCAACTGCTGGTCGCGCCGCTCGATCAGTTCGGCAGCCTCGGCGGAGAACAATTCCCGCGCCGTCTTGCCGATGATCTCGCCGCGCGACATGCCGATCATCTTCTCGGCGGCCTTGTTGACGAAGACGTAGCGCAGATTGCGCGCATCTTGGGCGATGATGCCCTCAGCCACGTTCTCGATGATGGTGGCGAGGAAGCGCTCCATCCGCTCGAGAATGCGTTCGCGCTGGCGCTGTTCCGTGACGTCCTCCTGCACCGACACCCAGCCGCCGCCGTCCATCGGGCGCTCGTAGATCTTGATGATGCGGCCGTCGTTCAAGGCGATCTCGGAGGCCGCCGGCTGGCGCTTGGCGATCCGGTCGAGAACCGCCGCGACGTATTTCGTGACGTCGCCGCTGAACAATCCGCTCTCGACCCTGTGCTGGAGGATCTCCTCGAGGCTCGACCCGGTCTGGATCGTCTCCGGCAGATTGTAGATCTTCCTGTAGTTGGCGTTCATCGCGACCACGTTGGCCTTGCCGTCGAGCATGATCAATCCCTGCGGCATGCTGTTGATCGCGGCCGAAAGCTGCCACTTCTTGGCCTGGTATTTGTCGTTGAACTTGTCGCGCTCGGTCATGGCCGCGTCCCGCGCCTGCGCGGTCCCGAGCTCGAGCTCCTCGAGCTCGAAGATGCGCGCCACCGCGTCGCGGAAATTCTGCACAGCGCGCGCAAGATGACCGATCTCGTCGTGACGGGAGAGATGCGGCACCTGGCTCTTGACGTCCCCCCGTGCGATCCGGTCGGTCGCGTGCGTGATTTCGGACAGGGCACCGACGACCGAGCTGCGCATGACCACGACGTTGAGCGCCGCCAGCATCAAGGCGGCGAGTCCGAGCACGAACAGATAGGCGGCCGCGTAGCGGTTGCTGTCGGCGAGTTCGTCCGCCTCGCGGGCACGCTGCTGGTAGATGCGCTCGAGTTCCTCGATGTCGCTGTTCAGCTTGCTGCGCACGGTGCGGTTGGCGTCGTTGTCGCCCCATTCGCGCGCCGCGGCCGAGCCGATCTCCACTCCGCGCCGCACGAGCTCCTGACGGAAATCGATGAACTGCTGGATCCGCTGCCGGAAGCTCGAGAACAGTTCGGCGTCATCATTGCCGACGTTCTTCTCCATGTTCTTCACGGCCTCGGCAAGCTCACGGTTGCGCCGCAGCAGGCCGTCCGCGAAGTGCTTCATCCTGGCACGATCCGCCGTCATGTAGATGCCGCGCGACTCCATGACGATCGCATAGATCAGCGCATTGATGCGTCCGACGTTGATCGCTGCCGCAGCCGAGGACGCATGCATGTGACGATAGGTCGTCTGCAACCGCACCGACTGGACCGACATCACCAGCAGGAAGACGGTGACGATCGCCAGGAAGGCGGCGATGCTGTAGACCTTCTCCGCGACCGTCAGCGTGTCGGCGCCGCGCGCGAATTTTACAAACTTCTTCAATAATTTGGTTCCGGCACCGAAGCCTGATCCCAGCGCCGCCGCGGCCATGGCGACGCTCCTCCTGGTTGAAAACGCCCAACAATAAGCGTGATCGCACTAGCGGAGGATTAAGCTGGCCGCCGGTATTCTTACGGGACGGAGCGAGCCGCGCCCCCGCGCCGGATCTCAGCCGATCCGCTTCAAGCCTTTCCTGAAGCGCGGTCCGTTGGCCACGTAGAACCTGGCCGCACTGCCCATCTTCTCCACCTGCGTGTCGTCGAGCGTACGGATCACGCGCGCGGGCGAGCCGATGATCAGCGAGCGCTCGGGGAACTCCTTGCCCTCGGTGATGACGGAGCCGGCGCCGACGATGCTGTTGCGGCCGATCCTGGCGCCGTTCATCACGATCGAGCCCATGCCGATCAGCGCGCCGTCCTCGATGGTGCAGCCATGCAGGATGACATTGTGGCCGACCGTGCAGTTCCTGCCGACGTGAAGCGGAAAGCCGAGATCGGTGTGGCAGGTCGAGCCGTCCTGCACGTTGGCGCCCTCCCCGATCTCGATCCACTCGTTGTCACCGCGCAGCACGGCGCCGAACCAGACGCTCGCACCCGGCTTCAGGCGCACGCGGCCGATCACGGTCGCGGTCTCCGCGATGAAATAATTGCCGTCGGCGGGAAGATCGGGCGCCTGCCCGTCGAGCTCGTAGATCGCCATCAAGGTCTCCTGTCGGGTTGACCCAGCCATAGCGAAACGACAGCCCCAACGCAAAGGGCCGCCCGCGCCCAGAGTGTGGGCCTCAGACCAGAATGCCGGCCGCGCGCAGCGTCATCAGAAAGAAGGTGCCGCTCATCATGCTCCAGAAGCCGGCGATGACGGTCGCCATCATCACGAATTCCACGCGGCGGCTTTCCACTCGCACGCCGCGCAGCGTGTTGCGCATGATGATGAAGGGCGCGGCGAACACCAGGAACGGAACCGCCGCGAAAGTTTTCGGCGCCACGCCCTCCTGCAGCAGGCCGAAGCCGGCGGGCCGCTGCGCGAGCGCTTGGTAGCCGTTCACGAGTGCGCCAGCGAGCGCGAAACCGATGCAGATCGAGAAGAAAGTATTGAGAGCTTCGGGTGTCATCGGAACAGTCCGCATTTACGCAACGCCGGAGCCTACCTGTGACAAAGAGTGCCGGTTAACGCTACATTATCCTTAAGGGAAGGTTAACGCGGCCGGCCGGTCCACGCAGGGCCGTCCCCGCCTCCCCGCAGCCGGGAATGCTCCGCGAAACCGCCCTCGCGTGGCATATTCGCCGCTGATTCGTCGGCCATCGGCCGACCTCCGGCTCGACTTGCGCAATTCATGACGGTGTTTTCGGCAGCTCCCCTCAGGTCCCCCCGCACGCGCACCCGCGCGCATGTCGTCCCGATCGTGCTCGCCGGCACTGCCGCGGCATGCGCGGTTGCGCTCGTCGCCTATTTGTTGTGGCCAACCTGGGGCCCCAGGGGCGCCAACGCCCCGGACAAGCTGCCGGTGAGCATCGGCGGCACGCTGTTCAACCTGCCGGTGACCGCGATCCGCATGAAGATCCAGCGGCACTCGGGACCGCAGGAGCGCATCGATCTCGACTTCCTGTATCCCTCGCTGGAGCCGCCCGGCGCGCCGAAGCACGTCACCGCCGACACGGTGGAAGCGGCGGTGCCATCGATCGACCGCATCTTCCTGTCGATCGCGGCCCATCACGATGCGCTCTCGCCCGAGCAGCGGACGGCCACGATCTATCCGCGCTATCTCGATCAGGCCGGGACCATGCCCGTGGACGGGCTGACGATGCGGATGTTCCGCACCGACACGCCTTATGGAAGCGAGGATCTCTATTCCGCGGCAAACCCCGCACTCACTGCGCGCTGCACCCGGGATGCGGCCACTCCGGGCATGTGCCTCTCAGAGCGCCGCATCGGCGGCGCCGACCTCACCTTCCGCTTCCCGCGCAGCTGGCTGTCGCAGTGGCGTGACGTGGCGGATGCGATGGACAGGCTGACGGAGCAATTGCGCGGGCCGCGGGGCTGAGCGCGGCTGCCGCCGGCCCGAGATCAGCTGGCAGGAACAAAACTTCGAAAACAACCCCATGCACAGTAGCCAAGCGCTTGGCGTGATTTCGCTATTTTTAGATGCTTGGTCATGCCCTGATCGGGATGATGCGGCAACACATTTCATCACCCCCGACAGTTCAGAAACTTCGTATTTGTCGAAATGGAATTTGACTCGTCGGGCAAAACAGGGGCAGAATGGCACGATGGGGATATTGATTGGTGGTGCAGGGCAGTAACACCGCAATGGCTGGTCACGGCACGACGTCCGGCCTGGCACTCCGTATCGCTTATTCCTCATCTAGCCCGAAATCAAAGGTCTGCGCCGGCGCAGCCTTGCGCGCTGCACCAAACTGACTGATCGGCAAACTTATCGAAGCCGAGGATGAGTTCAGACTGGTTAGCTCCAGCTTGAGGTTCTGTCCGTTTTCCAATTCAGCAATTAGCGGTCGATCGACTGCGTCTGCCGCGATGCAGATGTTTGTGAGGCACCAATTAAAGGGGATTTGCGTTGACCGGCCCTGATCTACCTTCACATTGACCCCCTGCTGCAAATTCGCTCCCTGAGGAACGAAAATCTGTAGGCGAGCCCGACCATCGGCACGCTCGATAAGGTCTACGCGTACAATCACCTGATCCAGATCGTCCACGCCGGTCGATGTGGTCCGGCATATTTCAGTCTTGTCGGACGAAACGAAGCAAAGCTTTTGCCAGCTCGAGTAATGAATATTCTGAGGTAGACTCAGTTTAGGGGGCGCTAATGTGGGCTGCTGCCCCGAGGCATCGCGTTTGTTGACTTGCTGTGGCGGGCTGCCGGTGGCCGAATGGGCCTCCAGAAACTGCGCGACAAGCGGTGACCATATCGGCACTGCGTCCGGAGAATCGATCATGAAATGGCCGTCACTTCCGAACGAGGGCAGCATTTTATATTCTGCGTTCCCTCCCGCCTCTACGAACGCATCATGCATGCGTTTCGTAAGTTTCGGGCCGAAATAGCTATCGTTCTCGGCGTATATCCATAACATCGGTACTCGCGCCGTTCGGCCAAATTCGCCTGCAGCTGCGACGAGCTTGTCGGGGGCGCAATTGTTGTTTGGCTTGCCATCTACCCTGCCTCCGCGCCCAGCTGCAAAGGTGATCACCGCCTTGACTGACGCAGGATTGAGACTGGCAAGGGCAATGGATCCCCATCCGCCCCCCGATTGGCCGACGACGACGACTTTACCGGGCAGGACCATCCGCTTCTTGCTCATGTAGTCAATGACCCATTCATTCAGGGTCGCGATCGCCAATCCGGGCCCACGGAAATTTGGATTGTCGCAGCTGCCGACGTGCGCAAACACCGCCCCGTAAAGTCCCTTGTCCTTATCATCGAGGCTGCTCGCTCCGTACCTTATCGGCGAGATGACTACATAACCACGGCGCGCGAACCAGCGTGCGGCTTCCCGGTACTCGACCATCGGAAACATCGTCCGCTCTTGAGCACCGAGAGAAATGCCGTGGTTCATAATCACCAAAGGGAAAGGCCCGTCACCGATCGGCCTGACCAGATAGGCGAGGACCGGCAATGAAAACGGCAGGGCCCAGATCTCTTCTTCGATTTTTGGAGATGTGGCAGCCTGATCCGCCAATGCCGGTGGGCTGGCGACCGGCAGAAATGCGAGGAAGAGAAATGCAAGGAGGAGGCGCTTGACCATCTTCATACCTCCATAGCTCAAGCATGCCCTTGTTGGGCTGAGCGCCGATTTCTCGACCTGGAGCTTCCATTGGGCTGGGCGCCGATTTCTTGATCTGGATCAAGCTCCCATCGCGAGAGCACCTTCCCAACATGCGAAACGCGGGCTGGCTTCCAACATCGCTTGGCGTCAGAGCACGGTTAAGGAGTTGGTCGAACCGATCCACGGCTTGGCTTTATTATCCAACCCGGATCAACTGAGACGTGGCCCCAGCTCGCCAAAGTCGGCGCGCTCAGTCCCGCCCCTTCTGCGCCCGATACAGGCTCGGCGTCGTCCCGACCGCCTTGCGGAAGGCGCGGTTGAAATTAGCCTGCGACGAAAATCCCGCGGCAAAGGCGATGTCGACCAGCGGGCGATCGCTGGTGGACAGGAGCCGCTTGGCGAGATCAAGACGCTGACGGCTAACATATTCATGCGGCGCGCTACCCGTCGCGGCCTTGAAGCTGCGGGAGAAATGCGCCGGGCTCATGCACGCCACCGAGGCCAGATCCTTCACCGTGACATCGCGCTCGACGGATGCGTCGATGAACTCCGTGACGCGCGACAGGCGCCTGGCATCGAGCGGCTTCTGGACGGCATACGACTGCTTCAGCCGGACTGACGTTGCCGCATAGCTGTGCACCAGATGAGCCGACAGGGCCCGTCCCAGGCTTTCGACCAAAAGGCGGCCGGTGGACGTTTCCTGCTCGAGCTCGGCGAGGATCCGGGTGGCGACATGCTCGATGAACATGTCTTGATCGATGGCCTCGTAGCGGATCGACATTCCCGACGGATCGATGTCGAGATCCCGGAGCATGGTGTCGTCGAACGGCTGTCCGGGAAGAAAGATATGCAGGCATTCCTGCATCTGGTTCTCGACGCGGATGAAATCCTCGCGGATGCCGGCCGGACAGAGCCACACGGTGCCCCTTCTGCCGAAAGTGCGCTGCCGCATGCCCGCGCCTTCCCGGTCGACGACCGAGCTGCCGCGCAGCAGGATGGCGATTTCGGTGTCGCGCGGCAATTGCGGGGGAAGATCGCCCGGCTCATGGCTCCAGCGCTCGGCCAGGAGATGCCCCCACCGCCGGTCGTTGGACGTCTGAAGCATTCTGCCGGTAACATATTTATCGACAGAGTTGCCAAGCATACCCATCGGAAATCTCCGCCAGATCACGCGATGTGTGGGCAGAAAGGTATTGCCGGGTCCAGCAATTACCATGCCAGAGATCCGGCGGTGCGTCCACCGGCCGAGAGCAGTCCGGGACAACAACACCGCACATTTTGAAAAGCCAGACTGCGCCCGGCCGCCGCATCCTTGGTCGTCTTGAAATCAGGAAGCGGAGAGATCCATGGCAAGGACCACGGTCATCGGCGCGTGCCCCCACGATTGCCCGGACACCTGTTCCATCCTGACCACGGTCGAGGATGGCAAAGCCATCGCCGTCCGCGGCAATCCCGATCATCCGTTCACGCGCGGACGGCTTTGCGTCAAGGTCAACAACTACGAGGAGCGCGTCTACAGCGACAAGCGCGTCCTGTATCCACTCAAACGCGTCGGACCGAAGGGCACCAGGCAGTTCCAGCGGGTCTCCTGGGAGGAAGCGGTCGCGACCATCGCGGCGCGCTGGACATCCGTCATTGCCGAGCACGGCGCGCAGGCGATCCTGCCCTACAGCTATCTGGGCACGCAGGGCGTCATCAACGGGCTGAACGTCGGCGATCCCCTCTTCAACAAGCTCGGCGCGACCGTTCTGGAGCGCACCTTCTGCGATTCCGGCTCTTGCACCGCGTACATGATGACGATCGGGCACACGCCGGGCGTCGATCCCGAGAGCTTCGTGCACTCGAAGTACATCATCCTGTGGGCCTGCAACACGCTGAGCACGAACTCGCATCACTGGCCGTTCATCGAGCAGGCGAAAAAGGCCGGTGCCAAGCTCGTGGTGATCGATCCGGTCCGCACTCGCACCGCACGCCTTGCCGACTGGCATATTCCGATCCGTCCCGGCACCGACGCTGCGCTGGCGCTCGCGATGATCCACGTCATCATCAAGGAGAATCTGGTCGATCGCGACTATATCGACAAATACACCGTGGGCTACGACGAGCTGGCCGAACGGGCGTCCAGCTACACACCCGAATTCGCCTCGCAGGAAACCGGCATTCCCGCCAGCGACATCGTCAAGCTGGCGCGGGAATATGCGACGACACCTCCGGCCGTCGTGCGCATCGGCGTCGCGGTCGAGCGGCATGCCGGCGGCGGTCAGACCGTGCGCGCGATCGCCTGTCTTCCGGGACTGATCGGCGCCTGGAAGCACGTCGGCGGCGGGCTGCTCCAGCTCCCGATCTGGGCGTTCCCGGTCCGATGGGACGTGCTGATGCGTCCCGATCTCCAGCCGGAGAAGATGCGCGTGCTCAATTCCTGGCGCCTTGGAGCTGCGCTGACGGGCGAGCTCGGCTTCGATCCGCCGATCAAGGCGCTGTTCGTCTACAATGCCAATCCAATGGCGATGGTGACCGAGCAAGGCAAGCTCGAAAAGGGATTGGAAGGCGAGGATCTCTTCACCGTCGTCAGCGAGCACTTCCTGACCGACACCGCGAAATACGCCGACATCGTTCTGCCCGCGACCACCCAGCTCGAGCAGAAGGACATCATGTTCTCCTGGGGGCATCTCTATCTGTCGTACAACAACCAGGCGATCGCGCCGCTCGGCGAGGCCGTGTCCAACACCGAGCTGTTCCGCCGGCTCGCGCGCGCGATGGGCATCACCGATCCCTCCTTCTTCCGGAGCGACGACGAGATCATCGAAGACTCCCTCGACTGGAGCAGCCCGGTGCTCGCAGGCATCACGCTCGACGATGTCAAGGCCAAGGGCTATGCGCGCCTCAACATGCCCGCGCCGGCCGACTGGGCGCCGCACCGCGAGGGCAATTTTCCGACCGCATCGGGGAAGTGCGAATTCAAGTCGACGATCGCCGGCGGCGGCAACTTCGTGGTGCCGCTGTTCCGCCAGGGCTACAATGGCGACCAGGATGCCGCGCCGGTCGATCCCCTGCCCCACTACATCCCGCCGAACGAGAACCCGCGCACCGCGCCCGTGCTCGCAACGCGCTATCCGCTCAGCCTGATCTCGCCGAAGAGCCACGCCTTCCTGAATTCGAACTACGGCAACCTGCCGGCGCAGACCGCGCAGGCGGGCGAAGAACAGGCGGTGCTGCTCAATCCGGACGATGCGGCACAGCGTGGCATCGTCGCGGGCGCGCCGATTCGCGTTTTCAACGACCGTGGCGCGTTCGAGGCGTTCGCGACCGTTTCGGCCGACGTCATGCCGGGCGTGGTGGTGGCTCCGTCCGGTTACTGGCAGCGGTCCAATCGCCGGGGCGCGACGGTTCACGTGCTGACGCCTCCCGCCTTCGCCGACCTCGGACGTGCCCCGACATTCTCGGACATCCTCGTTCAGGTCAGCGGGGCCTGACGATGACATATGTGGTCACCGACAATTGCCGCGGCTGCCGATACACCGAATGCGTGACCGTCTGTCCCGTGAAGTGTTTCCACGTCGACGACGCCATGACCTACATCGATCCGGAAAACTGCATCGATTGCGGTGGCTGCGCGCCGGCTTGCCCGGTCGGCGCGATCGAGCCCGACTATCGCCTCGCCGCGGACAAGAAGTACTGGATCGACGTCAACCGCAAGCGCGCAACCGAGACTCCCGTCATCAGTGCGCGCCTGCCGGCTCTGCCGGGGGCCGATGAACGCAGGCGGGCGCTGGGCCGATGACGGGATCCGTCGCAAACGAAAACCGCATCGCCATCGTCGGCAGCGGACCGAGCGGCTTCTACACCACCGAGGCCCTGTTGCGCTCGGGCGTGCCCTTGACGGTCGACATGTTCGAGCGGCTCCCGGTACCGTACGGGCTGGTGCGGTTCGGCGTGGCCCCCGACCATCCGAAGCTCAAGCAGGTCACAACGGCCTTCGACCGGATCGCCACCATGCCCGGGTTTCGCTTCATCGGCGGCGTGACCATCGGAGACGACGTCTCGATCGACGAACTGCGCGAGGCCTATGACGCCGTCGTGCTGGCAACGGGCGCGGAACTGAGCCGCGCGCTCGACATCCCCGGCGAAGCACTCCCGGGCAGCCACACGGCGGGCGATTTCGTCGCGTGGTACAACGGGCATCCGCAGTTTGCGGATCTGCGGTTCGATCTTCATCATGACACCGCGATCGTCATCGGCCATGGCAACGTCGCTCTCGACGTGGCGCGCATCCTCGCCAAGAGCGCGGACGAGCTGCGCCGGACCGACATCGCACGCCACGCGCTCGAGGTGCTGGCTGAGAGCCGGATCCGCGAAATCCACGTCGTCGGCCGCAGCGGACCGGCGCAGACCAGATTCACCGCAAAGGAACTGCGTGACTTTCTCGAACTCAACACATGCGATACATGCGTCGACATGCGCAACGTCAGCTCCGATGAATTCGAGCCGCCATCTCCCGACGATCCGGAGCTGACCGAAAAATTGTCGTTGCTGCGCGCGTTCTCGCAGGCCGCCGTGACGAAGCCGCGGCGCTGCGTTCTTCGATTTCGTCTGTCACCCGTCGCGCTCCGCGGACGAGACCGCCTGGAGGCCATCGCGTTCAAGCAGGAATCGGGCGCTGTCGAGGACATCGCATGCGGCCTCTCGCTCAGCAGCGTCGGCCGGAAGACCACGCCGGTGGCTGGGGTTCCCTATGACGCGCATCGCGGCGTGCATGCGAACGTCGACGGACGCGTCGCAGCCGATGGTTCGGTGATCGAGGGCCTCTATGTCTGCGGATGGAGCAAGCGCGGGCCGAACGGCACGATCGGCACCAATCGCGGCTGCGGGATCGCGACCGCAGAGGCGGTCCTGGCGGATATCACCCATCGACGGCCGCGCTCGGATACGCCTGACGCACTGCTTGCGCGCCTAACCGGCCGCGGCGCACGCATCGTGAGCTATCCGGATTGGGCCACGATCGACGCGGCCGAAAAGCGCAGGGGAGCCGCGCTCGGCAAGCCCCGGGAGAAGTTTGTCACGATTCCCGACATGCTCGCGGCCGTGGGCGCGTGACGGAGAACCGTGCACGGACCGCGAAGCTAACGGCATCATTGCGAGCGCAGCGGAGCAATCCAGAATCTCTGCGCGGAAAAATTCCTGGATTGCTTCGCTGCGCTCGCAATGACGATGGGGAGCGAGCTCAGCTCGATCGTCGATGCGTGCCCCGGACGCAGCGCAGCGTCTCCCTGGCGATGCGAAGCATCGTCCAGTGACGGTGCGCTGCTGAGCCGGGGCCTATGTTGCGGAGATGCGTCGTGCGGCTTCCTGAGTCCCGGCTCTGCACCGCAACGCTGTAAGCGCGTCTACGCGCGTCCTCGACGCGCTATGGGGCGTTGCAGTACGTCCGGGACACGAGAGAACGCCGCGCATGGCGAAGACTCAGCTCCGCTCGCGACGACGGCGTACCAACAGCTATTCCTGATCGACGAGATCGTCCTCGAGGATGGCCATCTGGAACTGGAACGAGCGATCATCGTCCTCGTCGTCGACGAAGAGCACACCGATGAACTCCTCGCCGATATAGACTTCGGCGGAATCGTCCTTCTTCGGCCGCGGCACGACGCGGATCTTGGGATTGCCGAATACGCGCTTCAGATACGCGTCGAGCTTCCTTACTTCCTTGACGTCCACGGCAAGTCTCCAATCGAAATCTAACGTGGCGGGGTTTTAGGACGAGACGCGACGAACCGCCAGCATGAATTGCCAAAGAATTTGGGGACGACAAGGGCCGGAGAATCCGGCCCTTCGCGAGCATCAAAGTCCGTCTTACAGCCCCATGGCGTTGATCATCTGATCCATGGTGCGCGAAGGCTCGGCGCAGCCGGCTTCGCCGACGATCTTGGCGGGCACGCCCGCGACCGTGACGTTGTGCGGCACCGGCTTGACCACGACCGAGCCGGCGGCGATGCGGGCGCAGTGGCCGATCTCGATGTTGCCGAGGATCTTCGCGCCGGCGCCGATCAAGACGCCGTGACGGATCTTCGGATGACGATCTTCATTCTCCTTGCCGGTGCCGCCGAGCGTGACGCCGTGCAGGATCGAGACGTCGTCCTCGATCACCGCGGTCTCGCCGCAGACGAAGCCGGTGGCGTGGTCGAGGAAGATGCCGCGGCCGATGCGCGCGGCGGGATTGATGTCGGTCTGGAACACCGCGGACGCGCGGCTCTGCAGATAATACGCAAAGTCCTTGCGGCCCTTCAGATAGAGCCAGTGCGCGAGGCGATGGGTCTGGATGGCGTGGAAGCCCTTGAAGTAGAGCAAGGGATCGATGAAGCGCGAGGTCGCGGGATCGCGATCGTAGACGGCGACGAGATCGGCACGGAAGGCGTTGCCGAGATCGGGATCGTCACGCAGCGCTTCGTCAAAGGTCTGGCGCACCAGATCGCCCGACAGCGCGGAGTGATCGAGGCGGTCGGCGACGCGATGGACCACGGAGTCTTCGAGGCGGCTGTGGTGCAGCACCGTCGAATAGATGAAGGTCGCAAGCTCGGGCTCGCGGTGGACGATGTCCTCCGCCTCGCCCCGGATCCGATCCCAGATCGGATCGAGCGATGCGAGCTTTCCTCCCGGATTGACCTGATGCACTGCCATGCGATTTGCTCTCTCGAATTGGCCTCTTTTACCGGCTGTATAGCACAGTCCAGGCGACAAAGTCCTGACGGGCTTGCCTCAGGAGTGAACAGCACCTTGCCCCACGGGGCACGCTAAGGCTTTGAAACACAAGCATTTCTTCTGACGCCCCCAGGCGGCTAGGTCGGCTCAAGGTGGTCAGAGTTCTGCCAAATTCAAGCGGGGCGGCATCAAACTATTGGTGAATTCTCTCCAAGCCGCTATTGCAGGCGAGGTCCGAACGAGGGGCACGGAACCGATTTGACCATCACCACCGATCAATTGCGCGCACGCGCCGCTGATACGTTTTGGCTTCGGCTCGCGGCGGCGGCCCTGCCCCTCCTGATGATCGCGCCGGCGTTCTGGAACGGCTATCCGCTGTTGCAATGGGATACCGGCGGCTATCTGGCGCGCTGGTACGAGGGCTATCTCGTCCCCAGCCGCTCCACGGTGTTCGGCCTCTATCTGCATTATGGCGAGAGTTTCGGCTTCTGGATCAATCTCGCGGTCCAGTCGCTGGCGACGCTGTGGCTGCTGCAGCTCACCCTTCGCGTGCTCTCGATGATGCAGACCTTCCGCTTCGTCGCGATCAGCCTCGGCCTGATCCTGTCGACCGCGCTGCCCTGGCTTGCGAGCCTGCTGCTCACCGACATCTTTGCAGGACTCTCGGTGCTGTCGCTGTTCCTGCTGGTCATCGGAGGACAGCGCACGGCGCGGCTCGAAAAGATCGCGCTGTTCGCCTTCACCGCCTTTGCGGCGGCGACCCACAGCGCGACGCTCGGCGTGCTGCTCGGCCTCTGCGCCGCCGGCTGGATGGCGCGGCCGTTGGTGGGCAAGCGGCTTCCGCTCGCCGGATTGACACAAGCGAGCCTCAGCATCGTTGCGGGCGGCCTGATGCTGGTGTCGGCGAATTATGCATTGTCCGGCAAGTTGGCCTGGACGCCCGGCGGCTACGGCGTCGCCTTCGGCCGCATGCTGCAGGATGGCATCGTTGCGCGCTATCTCAACGACCATTGCCCGCGCGAACGCTACAAGCTCTGCCCCTATCGCAACGAGCTGCCGGCGAGCGCCGACGAATTCCTGTGGGGCAAGAGCATGTTCAACACGCTCGGCCGCTTCGAAGGAATGAACGAGGAGATGGGCTACATCGTCGTGCACTCGCTCGCGGACTATCCGGCCTGGCAAGCCGGCGCGGCGTTGCGCGCGATGGGACAGCAATTGCTGCATGTGGCGACCGGCGAAGGCACCAATGGCTGGATTCCGCACACCTACGGCATCATCGAGCGCTACATCCCCGCACAGGTCGCGCCGATGCGGGCGGCGCGGCAGCAGCACTGGGACATCGATTTCGTTTACGTCAACTGGCTGCATGTCCCCGTCGCGCTGGCCTCGATGCTGGGGCTGATCCTTCTGCTCGCGCATGCGCTGGCGAAGCGCCGGCTGGACGACCTGACGCTGCTGGCCGCGACGGTGACGCTGGCCTTGCTCGGCAACGCCTTCATCTGCGGCGTGATCTCAGGTCCCCACGACCGCTACGGCGCGCGGATGGTGTGGGTGGCGACTTTCGTGGTGCTGATGGCGCTGGCGCGGCGGTTTGGCGAGGATGCAAAAGCGGGATGAATTTTGGTTTGATCGCGACAACGAGATACGCCCCTCTTCCGCTTGCGCAGGGCTATCGCGTATGACTTTTCGGACGGCCTGAGCAAGCGCCTCGTCTTTCGAGACGACCGCTTTGCGGTCTCCTCAAGACGAGGCTTCGCCAGAGCGGTGTGCTCTGAAACTGCTGCTGCACATTCCGTCCTCATCCTGAGGGCCCGCCGGAGGCGGGCGTCTCGAAGGATGGCCGCAGGCGCGCTTCCCGCTGCTTTTTCTCGTCCTGCCACAGGTCATCCTCGAAATGCCTGTCACTGTAATTATCGTGTCTCACTTCAGGGGGGCAGTCCAGAACGGTCACCGTAATTTCACACCGCCTTGGCGAGCGCGAACAGGCGGAAATCCTCGAGCGCCGCGTGCCGGTGCGGAGCGACTTCGCGACGGTACTCCTCAGTTTCGACGATCGCGCGGAAGGTGGCGAAATCGCCGTATTCATTGATCGCCGCTTCGTCCCAGCGTTCGCCTGGCGAACCGACGATGTTCGCCAGGACCGGAACGGAAAACACCCGCACGAGCGGCTTGCCGGCGGCCAGACGCCGGAATGCCGGCCTGTAGCGTTCATTGAAGGCTTCGCGGCCTGAGCAGGGCGCGGCGTCGAATCCGTCCTCGTAACGGGCCTGCGCGCGGTAGCGCAGCAGATTGAGCATGTAGACCGGCTGGCCGGATGGAATCGCCCGCTCGGCGGCGTCGAGGGCTTGCAGAGTGATTTCGATGGGGTTCATGGGACTTCCCGCGTTTCCAGCGCCGCAGAATGCGCGCCGACGCTCCCTAATTAGTCGTTCGGGAACGGCCCTTGTAGTGACCGCAGAGCCATGACTATGTGGACTCCATGTCCACAACGACTTTGCCTCCCGACCTCTCGCGCCTCCTCGCCTTCGTCCGCGTCGTCGAGGCGGGCTCCTTTGCCGAAGCCGCGCGGCGGGCGGGGACGACCACCTCGGCGATGTCCAAGGCGGTCGCCCGCTTCGAAAAGGCTCACGGCTTGCGGCTTTTGCATCGCTCCACCCATTCGTTGGCGCTGACGGCAGAGGGCGACAGGCTGATGGCGGCGGGACGCGCGTTGGTCGAAAGTCTCGCCCGTGTCCAATCCGCGCTCGGCGACGTCGCGCGCGACGATGGCGGACGGGTGCGCGTGACCGCCCCCGCCTCGTTCGCGCGCGCCTGCATCCTGCCGCGACTGCCCGCGTTCCTGCGGGAACGGCCGGAAATCGAGATCGAGGTCAAATTCCGCAACGAGATTCTCGATCTTGCGGCGGAAGGCGTCGACGTCGCGATCCGCTCGGGGCCCTCGACCGCGCGCCGGGCCATCAGGCGCGGCGGCTTTGCACGTTCTCCTGGATCGCCTGCGCCTCGCCTGCCTATCTGAAGGCGCGCGGCACGCCGGCCACTCCCTTTGAGCTTTCCGCACACGACCACGTCGGCTTCCGCAATCCCGCGAGCGGTCAGATCCTGACCTGGCGCTTCGCCGACCCGCGCGGCAAAGGACCCATTCGCGTCACGCCCAAGCCCAAGCACATCTGCGACGACGCGCATGCGTCGCTCGCTTTGATCGCGAATGGGTTTGGGATCGGCTGGGGGCCAGCGTGGCTCGTTGGCGAAGACCTTCGCGCCGGCCGGCTGGTCGAAGTGCTGGCGCCCTGGCGCGCGCCTGCGGAACCCCTATGGATGCTGCGCACCTCCGGCCGCCGCCCGCCCCTGCGCACACAGCGCGTCATGTCGTTCCTCACCACACTTCCCGCCGCGTTCAGCGACAAGGCGGTGTGAAGCATCGGCCGTCACCGAAATTCAGACGCCGAGAAACTATCTTGGCCCTTTGCCGGCTCAGCCGCGGCGGGAGAGGAAGTCGAGCACGCCGGTCTTGTAGACCTTGTCGCCGACCGCACGCATGTGGTCGCGATTGGGAATGTCGAGCACTTCCGAGCCCGGGATGATGGCGCCGAGCGCGCTGGCACTTCCCGCGACGTCATCTGCGCTGCCGACCGCGATCAGCACCGGCACCTCGATGCGCGCGGCTTGCTGCCTCGTCATGAGATCGCGCGTGCCGCGCAGGCAGGCGGCGAGCGCACGGCGGTCGGAGCGGGTCTGATCGGCAAACGCGCGGAACGTGCGGCCGACGGGATCGGTGACGTCCTCGAGCTCCGGCGCTTCCAGTGCTTTCGCCACGTTCTCGCCGGGCCCTGTGCCCTCGATCAGGCCGCCGATGCCGATGCCGCCGAGGATCGCCGAGCGCAGGCGCTGCGGCTCGTTGAGCGAGAGCCACGCCGTCATCCGTCCCCCCATCGAATAGCCCATGATGTCGGCCTGCGGGATGGCGAGGTGATCCATCAGCGCGAGCACGTCGCCGGCCATGGTCGGGATCGAGTACTGTTCGGGCTCGTAGAGCTTCGCGCTTTCGCCGTGGCCGCGATTGTCGAGCGCAATCACGCGGCGGCCATTCTTGCGCAGCTCCGAAACCCAGGTCGGATAGACCCAATTCACGTTCTTGCTGGAGGCAAAGCCGTGCACCAGGACGATCGGATCGCCCTCGCCTTCGTCGAGATAGGCAATTTCAACGGCGCCGTTATGAAAGCTCGGCATCATCAGTTCCGTGGGGTCTTGTGGGGATGGGTCGATCTTAGAGCATGATCCGGAAAAGTGTGCAGCGGTTTTCCGGCAACATCATGCTCAAACAATAGCCTGGAGCGCGTCGCACTTCAGGCCGTGGTGCCCGCGCTGGCCAGAGCGGCGTCAGCCGCGATCTGCAGCCGGCGAAACCGCCGCGCCCGCCTGCGATCGCACCAGGCCTGGGTCAGGCGCTCGGTCGTCGCCTTGATGGAGGACAGAAGGCCGAACAGCGTCAGCGCCGCACTGAGCAGCCAGAGCGCCAGATCGAACGCGCCGCCAATGAGCAGCAGCGCGCCACGGCCCAGAAGCTTCATGATCGCGCGCGTCTTGCCGCCCTGCGCTTCCGCCAGCCGCGCCGCGCGCGCGACGTCCTTGGGACCCTCGGCCATGCGCAAGGTGTCCATCGCACCGCGCGTGCCGGTCTTTTCGGCGACGCGCGTGACGTCCTTGCCGAGCCGGACCAGCGCACCGGCCTTCTCGGCCCGGAACGCGGCCTTGATCGCGCTCACGGTCTGGCCAGGGCGCAGCACCGAGCCTGATACCACCGCATTCCGGAGCGCCGGCGTGTCGACGACCTCGCGCGCCGACCGGCCGGCCCATGCGGCAAGTCCCTCGCCGAGCCGACCGACTTTGCGCGCATCCTTCACCAGCGTCAGTCCGGCGCGCACCGGCGCTGCACCGCCGACGGACACGTAGGTTGCCGCCGTCACCGCAAGGCCGGCAGCTGCAAGCCCGAGTACGAGACGATCGGTGTCCTCGCCCATGGCAAGATGCTTGCCCTCGCGCACCACGTCCCTGATGTCGCCGAACACGAACAGATCGCCCGCCACCGTTCCCGACAGGCTCGCGACGTCGTCGGCGTTGCCGGTGACGAGACCGGTGGCAAATCGTTTGGCGAAATGCGCGGTGGAGTTCTCCGCCTTGACGGCGTCACTGACGCGGTTCAGCAGGTCGTCAGGGAGCGCGATGTTGCGATCGCGCGCCAGCGCAACGAAGCTATCGGCGAGGTCGGTATCATCCGCGGCGAGCGCGGCCTCGATATTGTCCTGAACCAGCCGGTCGTTCCGCCGCAGCAGCGCATCGAGCTTTAGCTCCGAGAGCGCGGAGGGATCATCCTGGGCAGCGAGGATCGCGCCGGCCTCGCGGGCATGCGGCGCGACCTGCACGAGCATGAAGCTGCACGCCGCGATACCGGTCAACGCTGTGCTGATTCGCAGCCACTTCATGCGGAAAGCCTGGATGGTCCCTTCGGGTCGCTTGCGCCTGACGATTTCGTCCTTCGTCGCAACTTGCAGTCGTCCATGGAGATAGTTTGCCAAAATTGCGACACAACGTCCCCGACGAAAGAAGGGCTTCTCTCAGGCCCCAAGATTGTGTCGAATTTGCATGAGCAAATGAGCATGGGGCAATTGCGAACCTTTCGGTTCCACTGGACTAGCAATCATCTGTACCCGCAAGTATGGTCCGCGGCGCCTCAAAGAGGCCGCGTCAGTTCTTGATTGTGTCTGCCGCCATTGCCACTCCAGGATGAGTTACGATGTCCGACCATGTCGTCCCGCACTTCCATAACGATGCCGGTGTTCCCGTCATCGAGATCGGCTCGCAAGAGTTCATGTGTGTGGGCGCCAACCCTCCGTTCGATCATCCGCACGTCTTCCTCGACCTCGGCAACGACAACGAGATCATCTGCCCCTATTGCTCGACGCTGTACCGCTTCGCGGCCGACCTGAAGCCGGGCGAAGCCCGCCCACCGGAATGCGTCCTGAAGGACAAGGTGGCCTGACCGCTTCCGTCGGTCAGGGGTGGCGCTCTCCCGAACGATTGTCATCGCCGGTGCCGGTATCGGCGGCCTGACGGCCGCGCTTGCGCTCGCGGCCCGCGGCTTCCGCATCGTCGTGCTGGAAAAGGCCGAGCGGCTCGAGGAAGTCGGCGCCGGCCTGCAGCTCTCCCCCAATGCCAGCCGCGTCCTGGTCGAGCTCGGCCTGACCGAACGCCTCAAGGCGCGCGCGGTAACCCCGGAAGCGGTCTCGATCATGAGCGCGCGCGCCGGCGGCGAGCTCTTGCGCATGCCGCTCGGCGAGGCAGCGTCGGCGCGGGCCGGCGCTCCGTATTGGGTGGTGCACCGCGCCGACCTCCAATCCGCGCTGGCAGGCGCTGTCGCCGATCATCCCGACATCGACCTGAAGCTGGGTGCAACCTTCGAGGATGTCGCGCCCCACGCCAAGGGCCTCACCGTCGTCCATCGCAGCGGCACGATCCGCCGCAGCGATCTCGCGAGCGCCCTGATCGGCGCCGACGGCATCTGGTCGACGGTCCGCCAGCATCTGTTCCCCGAGGTGCAACCGCGCTTCTCCGGGCTGATCGCCTGGCGCGGCACGCTCGATGCCGCGCAACTGCCGAAGGACTATGCCGCGCGCCGGGTGCAGCTCTGGATGGGCCCAAACGCGCATCTGGTCGCCTATCCGATTGCCGGCGGACGCCAGATCAACGTGGTCGCGGTGCTGCCCGGCACCTGGAACCGGCCGGGCTGGAGCACGCCCGGCGATCCTGTCGAGGTGATGGACGCCTTTGCCGCCCCGCGCTGGCCGCCGCCGGCGCGGATGATGCTCGCCCCGGTCGACAGCTGGCGGAAATGGGCGCTGTTCGGCGTGCCCGACGGCTGCCCCTGGAGCAAGGGCCCGGTGGCGCTGCTCGGCGACGCCGTGCATGCGATGCTGCCCTTTGCAGCCCAGGGCGCCGGAATGGCGATCGAGGATGCCGCCGTGCTCGCCCGGCATTTGAGCCCTGAGGCCGCCGAGAGCACCACGGACATCGCCGCCGCGCTGACTCAATACGGCCGTGCCCGCCAGGCGCGGGTCCTTCGGGTGCAACGGACCGCGCGGCAGCAGGGCAGGATCTATCATCTCGGCGGGCCGCTCGCGCTCGCACGCGACCTTGCGATCCGCGCGCTCGGCCCGGAGCGCATGCTGGCGCGGCAGGACTGGATCTACAGCTGGCGTCCCTGATGCGAAGCGCGGTCCGCGGGCGCCTCGGCAGATCACCCTTTTCCGGACGTCGAGGCGGGCTTGCCAGCGGGTGATGCCGGCTCCGCCGCAGGCGGCGTCGCCTCCGGCATCTCCCGGCACCTGTTACGGCGCCAAGCCTCCTCCGCCAACTGCGACTGCCCGCGGACGGCAATATAGTCGTTGCGATAGGCAAGCTCGGACACGACCGCGCCACCTGCCCCCGTCTCGGCCTTCTCCATCAGCCTCTGCAGATCGGCAGTGCGCTTGGCGAGCGCCTTGCGCTCGGTCTGCAGCTGCTTGCAGTCGTACAATTCGTATCTTGCGGGATCGGCAAAGGCCGGTGCGATCGTCTCGCTCATGCCGGCGCAGCCGGAGAGCGCGGCGCCGGCGACAAGCAGCACGAGGAGCGCGCCACAGCCGCGCAGCGAAGAGGAAAACGAAGCAGCCATGCCGGATGAATAGTCCCCGTGGATTGAGAATGCCTAAAGCAACAACAGATGTCCGGATTGAGGCTTTGCCTTGTGCGTCCGGCTCGCTTAAGGAAGAACCGTCCCTCCGCGTCCCCAACGCGCCAATTCCAGATGGCCGGAGATGGACTTAAGTGATTGATCCCGTTGGATCAAGCGGGCATGGCGGAATTGGTAGACGCAAGGGACTTAAAATCCCTCGGTGCGCAAGCGCTGTGCCGGTTCGACCCCGGCTGCCCGCACCATCTTTTTAGGCGCTGAACGACTGGCGCATGGAGGTGCTGGTCAGGCGTGCAGCAAAAGATCGGGCCCAAGCAATCCGGCGATCCCGGGCCGCGCGCCTTTCAGCGATAGATGCTCCAATCAATTGAGTGCACTGTCGCCGTAATACCGGCAGCTGCGCTCGGATCCTCATCGTATCGCGTCGTCCGATCCACTGGCGGGCTTTTGATGAATTCAGCTGAATTCGCACGAAGGCTGAAGCGTCGCCATCGTATATGTAGAAACCGCCTCCGAACCTGCCCGCTGTGCCGATGATAACCCATCCGCACCCCCCGGTCCTTAGCGGCGACTGGCGCGACTTATCAGTGATCGGGAGAAACCGGACCCCATTTGCGGGTTTTATCGGATGTCACGGCGGTGAGTTGCCGGCTAGTCTGCGCGGATCGCTCGGAATGGGAAACAATCCGTCCGAAGCTAAGCACAGGATGCGGGTTCAACGTTTCCCGATCTGCAGGATCGCGTGAAGTGCGTGTACGGTCTGGTCCATAGTGAGTGTATCAAGATGCGTTTTATCCTCGGCCTGATGACCCTCATCACCGTCATAGGGATCTCATCCATGGCGCATGCTCAAGCTGCTTCGAACGACCGGTACTGTCTACAAGGTCGCGGATGGGGTTTTCCTGGAAATTGTCAGTTCGCCACCCGTCAACAATGCCTGGTGGCGGCGTCGGGAACTAACGCGCATTGTGGCCTTAATCCACGCTACGCCGCTCATCGGCGAACGTAGCCCCGTGGCAGAAGGACAAACGGCCTGTTCGCGTGATGGCAAGGATGGCGGAACCAGTCGCGACCGCGCGTTTTGGCGACGCGCCGGGAGCGACTGTCAGGAATCCTTGTAGAGGTCTGATCACCTGGTTCGCGTGATCTGCCGGCCGTCAGAAGGAGTGCCATGGAGCGCATCTGGCTCAAGCACTATCCGCCGCGCGTTTCGGCGGAGGTCGACCCGTCGCGATACGCATCGCTCGTTGGGATGCTCGAAGAGAGCTTTGCCAGATATCGCGAGCGCACGGCCTTCATCTGCATGGGCAAAGGGTTGACCTACGGCGAAACCGATGAGATGTCGCGCGCCCTCGGCGCCTGGCTGCAGAGCAGAGGCCTGGCGATCGGGGCGCGCGTCGCCATCATGATGCCGAACGTGCTGCAGTATCCGGTGGCGACCTGCGCCGTCCTGCGTGCCGGCTTCACTGTGGTGAACACTAACCCCTTGTACACGGCGCACGAGCTCGAGGCTCAGCTCGCTGATGCCGGCGCCGAAGCCATTATTGTGCTTGAGAACTTTGCGCATGTCCTGCAGCGAGCGATCGGCAAGACCAGCATTAAGCATGTCGTCGTTGCCTCCATGGGCGACCTCCTCGGCACGATCAAAGGCACGATCGTCAATCTGGCGGTACGGTGGGTGAGGAAGATGGTGCCGGCTTATTCGCTTCCCGGCGCAACGCCGTTCAATGCTGCCCTCGCGGCCGGCAAGAGCATGACCTTGACAAAGCCGCAGCTTGGATCCGACGATCTCGCATTCCTGCAATATACCGGCGGGACCACGGGCATTCCCAAGGGCGCGATGCTGTTGCATCGCAACGTGGTCGCCAACATGCTGCAGATCGACAACTGGCTGCAGCCGGTGCTGGAGAACGAGCCGAAGGTCGATCGTTTGACCGTCATGGCGGCGCTGCCGCTCTATCACATCTTCGCGTTGACGGCCTGTTTCCTGCTCGGCGTCCGTACCGGCGGCCAAAGCATTCTCATCCCCAACCCGCGCGATATTCCCAGCCTCATCAACGAGCTTGCCAAGTACAAGGTGAACCATTTCCCCGCGGTGAACACGCTTTACAACGCTCTGCTCAATCATCCGGACTTCGGCAAGATCGACTGGAGCATGCTCAAATGCGCTGTCGGCGGTGGCATGCCGGTGCAGAAAGCGGTAGCGGACCGTTGGTTCACGGCGACGGGCGCGCCGCTGTGGGAAGGTTATGGCCTATCGGAGACGTCACCGGTCCTGACGTGCAGTTCGCCGCTCGATCCGGCGTGGGACGGGACCATAGGACTGCCCTTGCCATCAACGGACATCTCGATTCGTGACGACGACAACAACGCGGTGCCGCTTGGGCAGCCGGGCGAGATCTGTGCGCGCGGCCCGCAGGTGATGGCGGGCTACTGGAAACGACCGGATGAGACGGCCAACGTCATGACACCCGACGGCTTCTTCCTTACCGGTGATATCGGCATCATGGACGAAACCGGACGGGCCCGGATCGTCGATCGCAAGAAGGACATGATCACGGTCTCCGGGTTCAAGGTCTATCCGAACGAGGTCGAGGCTGTGGTCTCGAGCCACCCGGGAGTGGGCGAATGCGGGGTGATCGGCATCCCCGATCCGCGCTCCGGCGAGGCGGTAAAGCTGTTCGTCGTCAAGAATGATCCAAACCTCACCGAAGCGGACCTGATCGCCTACTGCCAGACGCGGCTCACGCCATACAAGGTCCCGCGGCTGGTGGAGTTCAGGAGCGAGCTGCCGCAGACCAATGTCGGCAAGATCTTGCGCCGGCAGTTGCGTGAGGAGTCGCGGTCGATTGACAGCCGGGCTGCATAAAGCGATCGCGGTCCGCTTGGCCATAACACGCTGAACGCCACGTTGGAGAACGATCATGGCAGCTTGGTCCCGTGCTGCCGAGCTTGCTGACCGGACGCCCCCGTCCCGAAACCGCTACGTCGATTTCCTACGAGCTATGTCGATGCTGATGGTGACCGTCGGGCACTGGCTGGCCGCCGCGCCCTATTTCGACGCAGCCGACACGTTGACCACATCCCACATCCTGACGGTCGTTCCCTGGACCGCCTGGCTCACATGGATCGTGCAGGTTATGCCGATTTTCTTTATGGTCGGCGGATACGCGAACGGCACCAGCTGGCGTGCCGCGCGGCGGGACCACAAGTCATATGCAGCCTGGCTTGAAGGCCGGTTGCGCCGTCTCGTGTGGCCAATCCTGCCACTGCTCGTGGTTTGGGTAGCGATCGTTGCCATTGAGTACGCCCGCGGCGTGCGGCCGGAGCTGATCAGCTATGGTTCGCAGGCGGCGTTCATACCAATCTGGTTCCTTGCGGTGTATATCGGAATTACTCTGCTGGTGCCAGCCATGGAAAGCGCGTGGACCCGATTTGGTATGAGATCGTTCTGGGCTTTGACAGCGGCTGCGGTCGCTATTGATGTCATGTACTTTTCAGTCGGTTTGCGTTGGCTTGGTTTCGCCAACTATCTCTTCGTCTGGGCGGCGATCTTCATGCTCGGGTATGCGTGGCTCGACGAGCGGTTTTCCGCGCGCGGGACGCTGCTTGTCGGTGCCGTTCTGGGCTTTGCAACGCTATTCTTACTGGTACAGAACGGGGCCTATCCTGTCTCAATGATTGGCGTCCCCGGCGATCCGATCAGCACCACGACGCCGCCGAAGGTCACGCTGATAGCGCTCGCAATCATGCAAGGCGGGTTGCTGCTTGCTGCGCAAGCACCTGCGCGCCGCTGGCTGGCTGGCCGCGTCGCGTGGACCGCCACCGTGGTGATGAATAGCAACATCATGACGATGTTCATCTGGCACCTGACGGCCACCACCCTTGTGATCCTCGTCGCCTATCTCGCCGGTGGCTTCGGTCTGCGGCTTGAGCCAGGAAGCTCTGAGTGGTGGTGGTCCCGGTTCCCCTGGCTCGCAGCGAATGCGATGGCGCTCATTCCTCTTGTTGCGGCCTTCGGACGCTTTGAGCGGCCGCGCGCAACCGACGGCGCACCGGCGCCCGCGTGGCGCTACGTGCTCGGCGCATTCATGACAGGCGCCGGCCTTTCGCTGCTTGCGGCACAGGGAGTTGGCGGACATAGCAGTTTTGGGTTGAACGTGTGGGGTCTCACGCTCGCTTTCGTGGGCATCGGCCTCATCGCAAGCAGGATCGGTGCGTCGCGCGGCGTAGTCTAGCTAGCGCCCGGCGCCGGCAGCGAACAAGGAATCCCTCGGTGCGCAAAGCGCTGTGCCGGTTCGACCCCGGCTGCCCGCACCAACGGAGCTGATCGCGCAGGCCGTGCGCGGCCCGAAAACGACCGCGCGGTAAATCCATGACGTCCTGCAAGGCGCTTTCGCGCTGTACGAATTCGTCCGACTCGCGCGCCAGCTCGTGATCCAGCTCGACGGCGCCACGACCGTGATGCTGATCCACGATGCCGCCGCCGGACAGTTGGCGCTCGATCTGTTCGAGCGGGCCCGCAGCACCCGCTGACCTCCTTTGCCGTCGGCGCCGACGGCTCTCGCCAAATCTTGTCCGCCCCCGATCCGCCTGCCAGCCATCCCGAAACGAGGGTTGTGCGATGCAGCATCGAGGGTAGATAACGCCCCTGTATTTCAGGGGTAACCTTCTTGTCTGACGTCAATGCCGACGATTGGGTGTCCGCGGGACACCGCCCGATGGGTTTTCCAGAATTCGTCATCGTGATCGCGGCCATCATGGCGCTCAATCCGCTTGCGATGGACATGATGCTGCCGGCGCTGCCCAACATCGGTGCCGCCTTCGAGATTCCCGTCGCGAACCATCTTCAGCTGGTGCTGTCGATCTTCCTGATCGGTTTCGGCGTCGGCCAGTTCGTCATGGGCCCCCTGTCGGACCGCTTCGGCCGCCGGCCGGTGCTGCTCGGCGGCATGGCGGTCTATGCCGTGGCGAGCGTGCTGGCGGTCGCAGCGCCCTCGTTCGAGACGCTGCTGCTGGCGCGCGCGCTTCAGGGCCTCGGCACCGCGGCGACGCGCGTGATCGCGACCTCGATCGTGCGCGACTGCTATGTCGGCCGCCGCATGGCGAGCGTGATGTCGCTCGCCATGATGATCTTCATCGCAGTGCCCGTGGTCGCCCCTTCGTTCGGACAGACGGTGCTGCTGGTCACGGCGTGGCGCGGCATCTTCGTGGTGCTGATGCTCTACGGCCTGCTCGCGCTCGCATGGTGCGTGCTGCGGCTGCCTGAAACCCTTCCCGAGTCCGAGCGCCGGTCGCTGGCGCCCGCCGACGTGCTCTCCGCGTTCCGGCAGACCGTGACCCATCGCCAGACCATCGGCTATGCCACGGCCGCCGGCAGCGTGATGGGCGCACTATTCGCCTACGTCTTCTGCGCCCAGCAGATCTTCACCGGCATCTATCGCCTCGGCCATTACTTTCCGCTCGCTTTCGCGGCGGTCGCGGTCGGCGTCGCCATTGCCGGCTTCCTCAATGCAAGGCTGGTCGGACGGCTCGGCATGCGCGTGATCTCGCACGGCGCGCTGACGCTCTATACCGCCGTGGCCGGCGTGATGCTGCTGACGGAAAGCCTCGGCATGCTGCCACTGTCCCTTTTCATGCTGCTCTCCGCCCTGATGATGTTCTCGTTCGGCATGATGGTCGCCAACTTCACTGCGCTCGCGATGGAGCCGCAGGGACACATCGCCGGCACCGCCTCCTCGCTTTACGGCTCGATCACGACGCTGATCGGGATCGTGGTCGGCATGGCGATCGGGCAGAGCTTCGACGGCACGCTGCTGCCCTTCTCGGTCGGCTTCTTCCTGTCGACCCTCGCCGCGCTCGCGATCGTGCTGGTGGTGGAGAAAGGGCGGCTGTTCAAGCCGCATCATCGCCCCATCGCCTGAGGAACTTCCCGGACCTCTCGATGTTGTACCGCAGCAATCGAGAGGATCGGCGAGATGGAACAAGAGAGCAGAGCGGATCAGCCCGCGTCGAAGACCGAGCGGCCCGCTCCTCGGGAACTGTTCGAAGAGCGGCGGGACCGAAGCCTGCCATTCGCAAGTGAAGGTCTGGAGCAGGTGCGCGACAGCCACTGCTGATTCAGACCGAAATCATGTCATAGAAAACGGCGCCGCGGTTCCCCCCGGCGCCGTTCGCTTTTCGGACGGAGGCGCTGTTGCCTACTCCGACTTGCTGACGTTCCAGAACAGCGGCGTCGCCGGACCGTCGAGCAGGCCGGTCAGCGATTTGCGCCAGCCGCTCGGCAGGAGATACTGCCCCAGCGGGATGTAGATCACCTGATCGTACGCCTCCTGCTGGATCTCGGCCGCGATCTTCTTCTGCGCGTCGAGCGAGGGGGCGCGGACGAACGCGTCCTTGAGCTGCTCGATCTTGGGGTCTTCGGCCCAGCCGAACCAGCCCTTCTTGCCCTGGCCGCCGATCGAGAGATTGGCGATCGGGTTGGCGACGTCGGCCGCGACCCAGTTGGTGAAGAACATGTTCCAGCCGCCCTCCTTCGGCGGCTTCTGGCTGGCGCGCCGGCTCACCACCGTCTGCCAGTCAGTCGCCTGCAGGTCGACCTTGAATCCGGCCTCGCGCAGCAGCTGGGCCGCAACGATCGGCTGCGCCTTGAGCGTCGTGACGTCGCCGGGCGCCATGATCACGATCGGCGTGCCGTCGTAGCCGGACTCGGCAAGCGCCTTCTTGGCTGCAGCCATGCCGTTGCCCTTGATGAGGGTCTCGGCGCCGACGTCGGTCGCGAGCGGCGTATCGCACACGAAGAAGGCGCCGCAGATCTTCTGATATTTCGGGTTGCCGACGAGCGCATCGAGAACGTCCTTCTGGTTCATCGCCAGCAGGGCAGCTCGCCGCACCTTCACGTTGTCGAACGGCGGATGCAGGAAGTTCATGCGGCCGAGCGTCTGGAAACCGAACTTGTTGGAGACCTCGATCGTGAGCTCCTTGTTCGATTCCAGCACCGGTAGCATGTCATACGGCAGGTTCTCCATGAAATCGATGTCGCCCGACTGCAGCGCGTTCACTGCGGTCTGCGAGTCCGGCATGGTGATCCACTCGACGCGATCCACCTTCACCACCTTGCCGCCGGAGGTCCAGCTCGCCGGCTCCTTGCGCGGCACGTAGTCGGCGTTCTTGACGTAGACCGCCTTCACGCCGGGCTGGAATTCCGACGCCACGAACTTGAAGGGACCCGAGCCGATCTGCTCCGGGATCTGCTTGTCCGGCGGCGTCTCGGCGAGACGCTTCGGCATCATGAAGGCGACGCGCGAGGACGGCTTGCCGATGGAATCGAGCACGAGGCCGTAGGGCTCCTTCAGCTTCAGCGTGATGGTCTTGGCGTCGGTCGCCTCGATGCTCGCGGTGAAGTCCATGAGCTTCTGGCCCATGCCGTCGACCGCTGCCCAGCGCTTCAGCGAAGCGACGCAGTCTTCCGCCGTCACCGGCGCGCCGTCATGCCACTTCAGGCCGTCGCGCAGCGTGAAGGTGTAGGTGAGCTTGTCGTCGGAGATCTTCCAGTCCGCCATCTGGGGCTGGATCTTGAAGCTCGAATCCGGGGCCACCAGCGTGTCGTAAATCATGTAGCCATGGTCACGCGTGATATAGGCCGTGGTGAAGATCGGGTCGATGATGCGCAGATCCGAATGCATCACCGCCGTAATGGTCTTGCCGGCCGCAAGCACTGGCGAGGCCAGCGCGGTCGAAAGCGCGACGACCGACAGCGCAAGTTTGGAGGCGAACGCGCGACGCCCCCGGCGCATGAAGTGGAACATAGAAAGTTCTCCTGACGTGAAACTGTTCAAAGGCAGGTCATTGGTTGAGCATGCGGTTCATTCGTTGGGCGAACTAACCTCATGCAATGCCTTTATCTTTTTGAGACTTGCAGACAGTGCCGAGCGCGTCAATCCGGTTTCGTCGCAGCCCCTCACGGCGCGCGCACGGGCTCCACAAAGATCGGTTTGGCTCTACAACACCCTCCGCTTGTCCTGCCCCGCGCCGATGCAATGCGCGTTCCATCTTTCGAAGCTTGAGAGACATTGAGATGAATCCTGCCAATCTTCCCTTTGATTCCGAGGCGATGCTCGAGGGCCTGCGCGGCTGGGTCGAATGCGAGAGTCCGACCTGGGATGCAGGCGCCGTGGACCGCATGCTCGATATCGCGGCGCGGGATATGGCGATCATGGGTGCGACGATCGAGCGCATTGCCGGCCGCCAGGGCTTTGGCGGCGTCATCCGCGCGCGGTTTCCTCATCCCAAGCAGGGCGAGCCGGGCATCCTGATCGCCGGACATATGGATACCGTTCATCCGGTCGGCACCATCGAGAAGCTGAAATGGCGGCGCGAGGGCAACAAGTGCTATGGCCCCGGCATCTACGATATGAAGGGCGGCAATTACCTCTCGCTGGAAGCGATCCGGCAACTGGCGCGCGCCTCCTTCACCACACCGCTGCCGATCACCGTGCTGTTCACGCCGGATGAGGAAGTCGGCACGCCTTCGACGCGGGACATCATCGAGGCGGAAGCGGCGCGCAACAAATACGTGCTGGTGCCGGAGCCCGGCCGCGCCGACAACGGCGTCACCACCGGACGCTACGCCATCGCGCGCTTCAATCTCGAGGCGACGGGACGGCCGAGCCACGCCGGCGCCACGTTGTCGGCCGGACGCTCGGCGATCCGAGAGATGGCGCGGCAGATCCTTG
This sequence comes from Bradyrhizobium sp. 191, assembly GCF_023100985.1. Lineage (NCBI taxonomy): Bacteria > Pseudomonadati > Pseudomonadota > Alphaproteobacteria > Hyphomicrobiales > Nitrobacteraceae > Bradyrhizobium > Bradyrhizobium sp. 191. The sequence goes on along the minus strand of NZ_CP064692.1, from coordinate 7,610,286 downwards.
CGATCGACGCGATGACGACGGAGGACTGTACCTTCTCGGTCGGCGTCGTCCACGGCGGACAATGGGTCAATTGCGTTGCAACGACCGCGACCGGCGAAGCGCTCTCCATGGCCAAGCGTCAGGCCGATCTCGACCGCGGTGTCGAGAGGATGCTGGCGCTGTCGGGCACCAGCAACGACGTCACGTTCAAGGTCACGCGCGGCGTGACGCGTCCGGTTTGGGAGCCGGATGCCGGCACCATGGCGCTCTATGAGAAGGCGCGCGGCATCGCCAAATCGCTCGGCGCGGAATTACCGCATGCCAGCTCCGGCGGCGGCTCCGACGGCAACTTCACCGGCGCGATGGGAATTCCCACGCTCGACGGCCTGGGCGTTCGCGGCGGCAACGGGCACACGCTGGAGGAGTTCATCGAAGTCGATAGCCTGGTCGAGCGCGGGCGGCTGATGGCGGGATTGCTGGCGACGCTGGAATAGTCCGCCCGTCATTCCGGGGCGATGCGTTAGCATCGAACCCGGAATCTCGAGATTCCGGGTTCGCGCTACGCGCGCCCCGGAATGACTGCGACGACTTCGCACTGCACAATACGTCGGCAGTCACGGTCGAAATTTAGCCTTGTCTAAAAATGAGGCGTATCGTACTGCTCGGCCGTCCACGCGATGATGCGGGAGAGATCGCGGCGAAGGCTTTCGGCTTTCGTTGCGGCGCCGACGGAGCAACCGCCCCGGAAACTCTCAGGCAAAAGGACCGTTTCGTCAGGACGATCTGGAGAGAGGCGGCGCGATTTCAGGCAATCGTAACGCCCACCGAAGGGGATAGTCCGTTGCGAGATCCGCAGCGGATCAAGCTCTCAGGTAACCGTGACAGATGGGGCGCCGCCAACGGCCTTTGGCCGGCGGTTAGCCGACTCTAAACACGGGAGCCCCGAACCTAGTCATGACCCATATCGCCATCATCGGCGCCGGCATCACCGGCGTCACGACCGCCTATGCCCTGCTCGAACGCGGCTACAGGGTGACGGTGCTCGACAAGCACCGCTACGCCGCGATGGAGACGTCCTTCGCCAACGGCGGGCAGCTCTCCGCATCGAACGCCGAAGTGTGGAACAGCACGGCGACGATCCTGAAGGGCTTGCGCTGGATGTTTCGGCGCGACGCGCCGCTGCTGATGAACCCGCGGCCGAACTGGCACAAATATTCCTGGATGAGCGAGTTCGTCGCCAACATCGGCAACTACCGCGCCAACACCATCGAGACCACGCGGCTCGCGATCGAAGCGCGCAGGTACCTGTTCGACATCGCGGCGCGCGAGGGGATCGACTTCGATCTCGAACGCCGCGGCATCCTCCACATCTATCGTGACAAGGCCGGCTTCGAATCCGGTCTGCGCGTCAACGCGCTGCTGCAGGAAGGCGGCCTCGACCGCCGCCCGGTGACGCCGGAGGAAATCCGCAGCATCGAGCCGACACTGCGCAAGGACTATTATGGCGGCTTCTACACGCCGTCGGATGCGACCGGAGATATCCACAAGTTCACCCGCGGCCTGGCGGAAGCCTGCAAGCGGCGTGGCGCGACCTTCATTCACGAAGCCAACATCGATTCAATTGCGCGGGCCGGCAGCGGCTTCGTCATCGGCTGGGCCGATCTGGCCGCGAGCGATGCCGTCGCGGCCGGGCGCGGCGCACTGAACGCCGACGGCGTCGTGGTCTGCGCTGGCGTTGCGAGCCGTCACTTCGCCGCCCTGCTCGACGAGCGCGTCAACGTCTATCCGGTGAAGGGCTACTCGATCACGGTGCAGCTCGACACCGTCGAAAGTCGCAACGCCACCCCAACGGTGAGCCTGCTCGACGAAGCCGCCAAGATCGTCACCAGCCGGCTCGGCGCCGATCGTTTTCGCGTCGCCGGCACCGCCGAATTCAACGACTTCAATCGCGATATCCGCGCCGACCGCGTGCAGCCGCTGATCGACTGGGTGCGCAACAACTTCCCCGCCGTCGAAACGTCGCGCGTCGTGCCGTGGGCCGGGCTGCGCCCGATGATGCCGAACATGATGCCGGTCGTGCGCGCAGGACGGATACCGGGCGTGTTCTTCAACACCGGCCACGGCCATCTCGGCTGGACCCTGTCGGCCGCGACGGCGCAGATGATCGCCCAGACCATCGACGGCTGGCGCGGCCTCAACGCGCCACCGACGGCACCTTCACTTGGGGTTGAGCGTGAACTGCGACGTGCATCCTGAGTGGTCGATATCGGAGACATGCCGGCCTCTTGCGACGGCGCAGCCCTTGGCACACAATTTGCCCTAAGAGGACTGCGTCTCCGGGCGGCCTTTCCAGCCCAAGTGATAGGCATGATAGACACGACAGAGTTCACGGGAGCCTCAGGGCTCCACACGTTCCGTAGCCGGAGATAAGTGCATGCTGGGTTATCTTATTCGCCGCGTTCTGGCCGCGGTGCCCGTGATGGGCGTCGTCGCGCTGTTCGTGTTCCTGCTTCTGCGGCTGACGCCGGGCGATCCCGCCGCGATTCTCGCGGGCGACAACGCGACACCGGAACGGCTCGAGCGCATCCGCGCCTCGCTCGGGCTGAACGAGCCCCTGATCGTGCAGTTCATCACCTGGGTGAACAAGCTGCTGCACGGCGACCTCGGGACCTCGCTGATCTCCAACCTGCCTGTCATGAAGATGATCGGCCAGCGCGTCGAGCCGTCGATCTCGATCGCGCTGTCGACCATCATCCTCGCCGTCATCGTCGCCGTGCCCCTGGGGGTGATTGCGGCCTGGAAGCACGGCACCTGGATCGACCGCTTCGTGATGGGCCTGTCCGTGCTCGGCTTCTCGGTGCCGGTGTTCGTGGTCGGGTATCTCCTGATCCAGGTCTTCGCGATCGAGCTGCGCTGGGTCCCGGTCCAGGGCTTCCGCAGCATCTTCAACGGCTTCGGGCCGTTCTTCGAGCGCATCATCCTGCCGACCTGCGCACTCTCCTTCATCTACATCGCCCTGATCGCGCGCATGACGCGCGCGGCGATGCTCGACGTGCTCGGCGAGGACTATGTCCGTACCGCGCGCGCCAAAGGCATCAACGAGGTCGCGGTGATGATGCGCCATGCACTGCGCAACGCCGCGGTCCCCGTGATCACCGTGATCGGCACCGGCTTCGCGCTCCTGATCTCCGGCGTCGTCGTCACCGAGAGCGTGTTCAACATTCCCGGCATCGGCCGCCTCACTGTTGATGCGGTGTTGGCGCGCGACTATCCGGTGATCCAGGCGATGATCCTGCTGACGTCGCTGATCTATGTCGTCGTCAATCTTCTCATCGACGTCGCCTACACCCTGCTCGATCCCCGGATCCGGTACTGAGGCAAGGATAAGAACAAATGTCAGTCGATACCCTTCCCCAGTCGTCCATCCCGATCACGTCGCCGCTGCGGCCGCGATTCGGATTCCTCACCTCGACGCCCATCATTGCGACCGCGACGGTCCTGCTCACGCTGGTCGTGGTGGTCTCGATCCTCGCGCCGCTGATCGCGCCGCATGATCCGATCCAGCTCGCGCCGTCGCAGCGGCTCAAGCCCTCCTCCGCACAGTTCCTGCTCGGCACCGACGCCTACGGCCGCGACCTGTTGTCGCGCGTGATCTATGGCGGCCGCATCTCGCTTCTGATCGGCATCGGCTCGGCGATTCTGTCGATCGCCATCGGGCTCGCGATCGGCCTCGTCTCCGGCTTCTTCAAGCTGGTCGATTCCGTGCTGATGCGCGTCATGGACGGCCTGATGGCGATGCCGAGCATCCTGCTCGCGATCGCCGTGGTGTCGCTGTCCGGCGCCAGCATCTGGACCGTGCTGATCGCGATCACGATCCCTGAGATTCCGCGCGTCGCGCGCCTGGTGCGCTCGGTCGTGCTGTCGGCGCGCGAGGAGCCTTACGTCGAGGCCGCGATCTCGGTCGGCTCCAGCCTGCCGAAGATCATGTGGCGCCACCTGATGCCGAACACGATCGCGCCGCTGATCGTCCAGGGCACCTATGTCTGCGCGAGCGCCATTCTGACCGAGGCCATCCTCTCCTTCCTCGGCGCCGGCATCTCGCCGGAGACACCGACCTGGGGCAACATCATGGCCGAGGGCCGCCAGTATTTCCAGATCAAGCCGTCGCTGATCTTCTGGCCGGGCCTCTTGCTCTCGATCGCCATCCTCAGCATCAACCTGATCGGCGACGCCGCCCGCGACGCACTCGATCCGCGCATGAAGCAGCGGGAGGGGAAGTGAAACAAGTAGCGTTGTCATTCCGGGGCGCGCCTCTTGGCGCGAGCCCGGAATCCATTTCACCACGTGTGCTGCGGCCCGATGGATTCCGGGCTCGCGACTTTGTCGCGCCCCGGAATGACGGAGAGAATTGACGTGACCAACACCATCCTCGACATCAACAACCTCGTCGTTTCCATCGGCAAGAAGCCGAAGGGCGTGAACATCATCGACGGCATCTCGATCCAGGTGCGCGAGCGCGAGACGCTGTGCCTCGTCGGCGAAAGCGGCTCGGGCAAGTCGGTGACGTCGCTCACCACGATGGGCCTCCTGCCGAAGGGCACGCTGGTTCCCACCGGCGGCAGCATCAAGCTGGTCGGCGAGGAGCTGCTCACCGCGACCGACCGCCGCCTGCGCCAGCTTCGCGCGACCAAGATGGCCATGATCTTCCAGGAGCCGATGACCGCGCTCAATCCGGTGGTGCCGGTCGGCCGCCAGATCGACGAAGTGCTGCGCGCGCATACCGATCTCGACGGAAAAGCGCGGAAGAAACGCATCCTCGACATGATGGAGCAGGTCCACCTGCCCCAGGTCGAGCGCATCTTCGCCTCCTATCCGCACCGCCTGTCCGGCGGCCAGCGCCAGCGCATCATGATCGCGATGGCGCTGGTGCTGGAGCCGAAGCTCCTCATCGCCGACGAGCCGACCACCGCGCTCGACGTCACCACGCAGAAGCAGATCCTGACGCTGATCCGCGAGCTGCAGCGCGATCACGGCACCGCCGTGCTGTTCATCACGCACGACATGGGGGTGGTCGCCGAGATCGCCGACCGCGTCGCGGTGATGCGGCAGGGCCGCCTGGTCGAGACCGGCCCGCTCGACACCGTGCTGCGCAATCCGACCATGGAATACACCCGCAACCTGCTCGCCTCGGTGCCGAGCCTGGTGCCGCGGCAGCCGCGCGAAGAAAGCCGCGAGCCGGTCGTGCTGGAGGCCAACGAGCTCAGCAAGGTCTACAAGGAGCGCGCCTTCTTCGGCAAAGGCCGCGAGGTCGTCGCCGCCGACAAGGTCACGCTGACGCTGCGCAAGGGTCGCACCCTCGGCATCGTCGGCGAAAGCGGTTCGGGCAAGTCGACGGTGGCACGCTGCATCGTCCGCCTGATCGATCCGACCTCCGGTGGCGTGCGCCTCGCCGGCCGCGAGATCGCCGACATCTCGCGCCGCCTGCTCCAGCCGCACCGGCAGAAGATCCAGATCGTGTTCCAGGATCCCTACCGCTCGCTGAACCCGCGCGTGACCGTTGGCGACAGCATTGCGGAAGGCCCGATCAACTACGGCGTCTCCCAGGCCGATGCGATGAAGCGGGCACGCGAGCTGCTCGAGCTCGTCGGCCTGCCGGCAGATGCCGTGTCGCGCTATCCGCACCAGTTCTCCGGCGGCCAGCGCCAGCGCATCGCAATCGCTCGCGCGCTCGCGCTCGATCCGGACGTGCTGGTTGCGGACGAGGCGGTTTCCGCGCTCGACGTCTCCGTGCAGGCACAGGTGCTGGAACTGCTCGACGAGATCCAGAATCGGCTCGGCATCGCCATCCTGTTCATCACCCACGATTTGCGCGTCGCTGCGCAAATCTGTGACGAGGTCGTGGTGATGCAGCATGGCCGCGTCGTCGAACAGGGTCCCGCCGCCGAAGTGCTGACGCATCCGAAGCAGGCCTACACCAAGGCGCTGCTGGATGCCGCACCCGGGCGAGGCTGGGATTTTGCGAACTTCCGGCCGGTGGCCGAGGGCGTGGGGGCCACCGTGTAGCAACACTCACGGTGTCGTCCCTGCGAACGCAGGGACCCATACTGCGGAATCTATCGTTCGCGTGCGGCGTTAATCCCGAACGACCAGCATTCGCCAAACTCTTTCCTGGGGTTATGGGTCCCTGCGTTCGCAGGGACGACATGGAGAGCTTGGATGCACCGCTACTCACGACACTCACCGCGGCCGCAGCATTCCCAAAACAGCTTGAGGCCATGCACGGCGCGAGTGCTTCCCGCCTTGCCCTCTCCTTCGCGCCAAGGCTAACGTCGCGCACTTTCCAACGCTGGACTTGAATTGATGACACGTATCGCCATCGGCGGCTTCCTGCACGAGACCAACACCTTCGCTCCGACCAAGGCGACATTCGCGGACTTTCAGCATGGCGGCGGCTGGCCGGCGATGACGCAAGGCGCCGACGTGCTGAAGGTGATGCGGCGCATCAATGTCGGCCTCGCCGGCTTCGTCGACAGCGCTGAAGCCAGCGGCTGGGAACTCGTTCCGACGATTGCCTGCGGGGCGAGCCCCTCCGCCCATGTCACCAAGGACGCCTTCGAGCGCATCGTGAAGGTGATGGTCGACGGCATCGCAGCCGCCGGGCCGATCGATGCGGTCTATCTCGACCTGCACGGCGCCATGGTGACGGAGCATCTCGACGACGGCGAAGGCGAGATCCTGGCGCGCGTGCGCCGCGTCATCGGCAAGGATGTTCCGCTCGTCACCAGCCTCGATCTCCATGCCAACGTCACGCCCGAGATGATCGAGCATGCCGACGCGCTGATCGCCTACCGCACCTATCCGCATGTCGACATGGCCGAGACCAGCCGCGCCTGCGCAAGGCATCTGGCGCTGCTGCTGCAGACGAAGCAGCGCTTCGCAAAGGCGTTCCGGCAATTGCCGTTCCTCATCCCGATCAGCTGGCAATGCACCAACGACCAGCCGACCAGAGGCATCTACGAAAAGCTCGCCGCGATGGAGAGCGATGAGGTTCCGACACTCTCTTTCGCGCCCGGCTTCCCGGCCGCGGATTTCCGCGATTGCGGGCCGAGCGTATTCGCCTACGGCAAGACGCAGGCGGACGCCGACCGCGCGGCCGATGCGATCGTCAGGCTGATCGAAAGCCACGAGGACGATTTCGACGGCAAGATCTGGTCGCCTGACGATGGCGTGCGCCATGCCATGGAGCTGTCTCGGAATGCGAGCAAGCCGATCATCATCGCGGACACCCAGGACAATCCCGGCGCCGGCGGCGATTCCGACACGACAGGCATGCTGCGCGCGCTGGTGCGCAACAAGGCAAGCGCCGCCACCGGCGCGATCTACGATCCGGAATCGGCCAGGGCCGCGCATGCGGCCGGCGTCGGCGCCACCGTGACGCTCTCGCTCGGCGGCAAGTCCGGCATTCCCGGCGACGAACCCTATCGCGAGACCTTCCTGGTCGAAAAGCTCTCCGACGGCCGCTTCATCGCGCCCGGCCCCTATTACGGCGGCCGCGAGATGGAGATGGGTCCCTCCGCCTGCCTGCGCATCGGCGACGTCCGCGTGGTCGTCTCCTCGCACAAGGCCCAGCTCGCCGACCAGGCGATGTACCGCTATGTCGGCATCGAGCCCACACGTGAGAAGATCCTGGTCAACAAGAGTTCGGTCCACTTCCGCGCCGATTTCGAGCCGATCGCTGAGAAGCTGATGATCTGCGCCGCCCCCGGCGCGATGCCGGCCGACACCGCCACCCTGCCCTGGACGCGGCTGCGGCCGGGCATCCGCATCAAGCCGAACGGCCCTGTTTTCGATCCTCCCTCACGCTAACTGGACAGGACACATGCCCACGATCGACCGCATCGACGGCTACGCCGACGAACTCACCGCTATCAGGCGCGACCTCCACGCCCATCCCGAGATCGGCTTCGAGGAAGTGCGCACCTCCGGCATCGTCGCCGACAAGCTGAAGAGCTGGGGCATCGAGGTGCATCGCGGCCTCGGCGGCACCGGCGTGATCGGCGTCATCAAGGGCAAGGGTTCGAGCGGCAAGCGCATCGGCCTGCGCGCCGACATGGATGCGCTGCCGATGGAGGAGAACACCAATCTGAAGTGGAGCTCGAAAATCCCGGGCCGCTTCCACGGCTGCGGCCATGACGGCCACACCACCATGCTGCTCGGCACCGCGCGCTATCTCGCCGAGACCCGGAATTTCGACGGCACCGTGCACCTGATCTTCCAGCCGGCCGAGGAAGGCCTCGGCGGCGCCCGCGCCATGATCAAGGACGGCTTGTTCGAGAAATTTCCCTGCGACGAGCTCTACGGCCTGCACAACGCGCCCGACCTCAACCACGGTGAGATCGCGATCCTGCCCGGTCCCGCGATGGCCAGTGCCGACTTCTTCGACCTCCGCATCACCGGCTACGGCGCGCATGGCGCGATGCCCGAACGCTCCAAGGACGCGGTGATCATCGCGACCACGCTGGCGCAGGCGATCCAGACCATCGTCAGCCGCAACGTCGAGCCGCTGCAGGCCGCCGTGATCTCGATAACCCAGATTCACGCCGGTTCTGCCTACAACGTCATTCCCGGCGACGCGCATCTTTGCGGCACCATCCGCACCTTCTCGAAAGAAGTCCGCACCCTGATCGCCGAGCGCATCCGCACGATCTGCGCCGGCATCGCGAGCGCCTATAGTTGCGTGATCGACGTCGACATCCGCGACACCTTCGACGTGCTGGTCAACCAGGTCGAGCAGTCCAAGGTGGTCGAGGAGGTCGCGCGCACCATCGTCGATCCCGCCAACGTGATCACCCGCACCCAGCCGAAGATGGGCAGCGAGGATTTTGCCGACATGCTGCAGACCGTCCCCGGCGCGTATTTCTGGGTCGGCCATGACGGCTCGGTGCCCGTGCACAATCCCGGCTTCGTGCTCGACGACAAGATCCTGCCGATCGGCGCCAGCATGTTCGCCCGCATCATCGAGACGCGCATGCCGGTGGGGGCCCATGCATAAGAAGAGCGTCGAAGAGGCGGTTACCTCGCTGCACGATCTGTCCGCGGTCGATTTGATCGCAGGCTATCGCGCCAAGCAGTTCTCGCCGAGCGAGGTGCTGGAAGACGTGCTCGCGCATGTCGCCGCGTGGGAACCGCATCTGAAGGCACTCTATGCGTTCGATCCCGACGCCGCGCGCGAGGCCGCCAAGGCCTCGACCGCGCGCTGGACTGGCGGCGAGCCGTCCGGCGCGCTCGACGGCGTGCCCGTCACGGTGAAGGACAACATCGCGACCAAGGGCGTGCCGGTGCCGCTGGGCGCGGCCAGTGTCAAGCTCGTGCCGGCCGAGAAGGACGCCCCGCCGGCTGCGCGGCTGCGCGAGGCCGGCGCGATCATCTTCGCCAAGACCACCATGCCCGATTACGGTATGCTGTCCTCCGGGCTTTCCAGCTTCCATGCGCTGGCGCGTAATCCCTGGGACCTCACCAAGAATCCCGGCGGCTCCAGCGCTGGCGCAGGCGCGGCCGCAGCGGCCGGCTATGGTCCCTTGCATCTCGGCACCGATATCGGCGGCTCGGTGCGGCTGCCAGCCGGCTGGTGCGGGCTCGTCGGCCTGAAACCGAGCTTCGGCCGCGTGCCGATCGATCCCACCTATGTCGGCCGCGTCGCCGGCCCGATGACACGCACGGTCGACGACTGCGCGCTGATGATGAGCGCGATCGCAAAACCCGACCGGCGCGACGGCATGAGCCTGCCGGCAGAACCCCTCAACTGGAAAGGGCTGGAGAAGTCGCCGCGAAAACTGCGCATCGGCCTGATGCTCGATCCCGGCTGCGGCCTGCCGCTGGAGAAACCGGTCCGCGAGGTCGCGGTGAAGGCGGCGAAGGCGTTCGAATCTGCAGGGGCCATCGTGACCGAGGTCGACGGCATCCTCACGCGCGAGATGCTCGACGGCCTCGACAATTTCTGGCGCGCGCGGATGTGGGACGATCTGTCCAAGCTGACGCCGGCCGAGCAGGCAAAGGTGCTGCCCTATATCTTCAAATGGGGTGAGTCCGGCGCGAAGCTGTCGGGCGTCGAGGTCATCCGCGGCTTCAACCAGACGATGGCGATCCGTGCGGCGGCAGCAAAGCTGTTCTGCGAGCTCGACTATGTGATCTCGCCGACCGCACCGAACGTGAATTACCCCGCGGAATGGGCTTCCCCCACCAACGATCCCATGAAGCCGTTCGAGCACATCGCCTATACCGTGCCGTGGAATATGTCGGAGAACCCCGCGATCTCCGTCAATGGCGGCTTCGACGCCAAGGGGTTTCCGATCGGCGTGCAGATCGTCGGCCGGCGCTTCGACGATATCGGCGTGCTCGGCATGGCCAAGGCGTTCGAGGGCCTGCGTGGCCCGCAGCGGCCCTGGCCCGAGCCGCCGGCGACGTAAATATCTCCCGTCATTCCGGGGCGTCGCGAAGCGACGAGCTATGGTGCGCAATTGCGCACCTGAGAATCCATAACCACCACAATGAGTATGGATTCCGGGCTCGCGCCAAGAGGGCGCGCCCCGGAATGACGTGCTACAGAGAGAACAAGAAACAAAGGAAGGAAACCACCATGGCGTATGAGACGATCAAATACGAGGTCGCCGAGCAGATCCTCACGATCACGCTGAACCGGCCCGACAAGCTCAATGCCTTCAATGCGCAGATGCAGGCGGAGCTGATCGACGCGTTCGACGCCGCCGACAAGGACGACAACGTCCGCGCCATCATCGTCACCGGCGCCGGCCGCGGTTTTTGCGCGGGCGCGGATCTTTCGTCCGGCGCCGACACGTTCGACCGCGATGCGCGGCGCGGGCCGGTGAAGCGCCTCGCCGACGGCAAGGTCGATTACAGCGATCCGCAGGTGCGCGACGGCGGCGGCCAGGTGACGTTGCGAATCTTCAAGTGCCTCAAGCCCGTGATCGCCGCGGTGAACGGACCTGCGGTCGGCATCGGCGTCACCATGCAGCTCGCGATGGATATCCGCATTGCCTCGGAGGCCGCGCGCTTCGGCTTCGTGTTCTCCCAGCGCGGCATCGTGCCGGAGGCGGCCTCGAGCTGGTTCCTGCCCCGCATCGTCGGCATCTCGCAGGCGCTGGAATGGTGCTATTCGGGCCGCGTCTTCCCGGCGCAGGAAGCGCTTGCGGGGCGCCTCGTCAGCAAGGTAGTGCCGCCGGATGATCTCCTGCCGACCGCCCGCGCGCTCGCCAAGGAATTCGCCGCGAAGACCGCCCCGGTCTCGGTCGCGCTGATCCGCCAGATGATGTGGCGCATGATGGGCGCCGACGATCCGATGGAGGCCCACAAGGTCGACAGCCGCGGCATCTACGCCCGCGGCCGTTCCGGCGACGTCAAGGAAGGCGTGGTGTCGTTCCTGGAAAAGCGTCCCGCGCAGTTCAAGGACAAGGTATCGACCGACATGCCGGACTATTTCCCGTGGTGGACGGAGCGGGAGTACAAGTGAGGCTCCTGTAGGGTGGGTTAGCGCAGCGTAACCCACCATTGATATCACCGCGGAGACAGAAGAGGTGGGTTACGCCTTCGGCTAACCCACCCTACTTTTCACTGCATCACCAGCGCGACCCGCCCGATCGCCTTGCGGTCGATCAACAGCCGCATCGCCTTCGCATAGTCCTCCAGCGGCAGGCGGTGCGAGACGTTGGGGCGCAGCTTGCCCTCCTCCGCCCATTGCAGCAGCATCTTCAGGCGCGCTTCACCAAGCGCAGGATTTCTCCGCACCGCCTCCCCGGCGCGCACACCAAGCACGCTGGCGCCCTTGATCAGCAGGAGATTGGCCCTGGCCGAACCGATGCCGCCGGTGAAGCCGATCACGAGGAGTCGCGCGCCCCAGGCGATACAGCGCATCGAGTCTTCAAAGACCTGGCCGCCGACGGGGTCGAACACGACGTCCGCGCCGCGGCCGTCGGTGATACGCTTGACGGCGTCGCGAAACGGCTCGCGGTCATAGCGCACGAGATGATCGGCGCCGCGCGATTGCGCGATCGCAAGCTTCTCGTCGCTTGAAGCCGTCGCGATCACAATCGCGCCCAGCATCTTGCCGATCTCGACGGCGGCAAGACCGACACCGCCGCCGGCGCCATGGACCAGCAGCACCTCGCCCGGCCCGACCCGACCGCGATCGATCAGCGCATGATAGGCGGTGCCATGGCCGGCGAGATAGGTCGCTGCCTCGGCGTAGTCGAACGTCGATGGCATGGGGGTGAGCTGCGACGGCGTCACCACCGCTTCATCCGTGAAGGCACCAAAGCGCATCTTCACGATGACCTTGTCGCCGACGGCAACGCCGCTTGCCTCCGATCCCACCTCGGTGACGTCGCCGGCAGCTTCCATGCCCGGCGTGAACGGCAGCTCCGGCTTGAGCTGATATTCGCCGGCAGCCATCAGCACGTCGGGAAAGTTCAGCCCGGCGGCGCGGATGGCGACGCGCACCTCACCCGGCTTCAGCGCGCGGGACGGAAACTCTTCCAGCAGCAAACGCTCGGGCGCGCCGAGCTCGCGGCAGACGACGGCGCGCACCATCAGGCCGCGCTCGCCTTGCTGCGCTGAAGCACTTCGCGGATCAGCGGCAGGCGATCATTGCCGAAATACATGTCGGTCTTGTTCACGAAGATCGTCGGCGAGCCGAAGCCGCCGCGGGCGACGACCTCCTCCGTGTTGGCCTTGAGCTGGTCCTTGATGCCCTGCTCGGCAATGCCGGCGAAGAACTTCTGCTCGTCGATGCCGACCTTCCTGCAGATCTCCGCGAGCACCGCGTCCTGCGAGATGTCCTTGTCCTCGCCCCAATAGGTCTCGAACACGGCGGTTGCGAACGGCACCATGTCCTTGCCCAGCCAGATGCAGCCGCGCATTGCCTTGACACTGTTCACGGGAAACACCGTCGGCGGCATCTTGATCGAAAGGCCAGCCGAACGCGCCCAGTCCTGAAGGTCCTTCTTCATGTAGCGCGCCTTCAGCGGCACCGGCTTCTCGCGCTGAGCGTAGACGCTCGGATTGACCGTATTGAAGATGCCGCCGACCAGGATCGGCCGCCAGGTGATCTCGGCGCCCAGCTCCTTGGCGAGCGGCTGGATGTTGTGGAAGGCGAGATAGGTCCAGGGGCTGGAGCAGTCGAAGAAGAATTCGATCATGATGGTTCCTTATGTTTGTCATTCCGGGATGCGCCGCAGGCGCAGGCCCGGAATCCATTTCACCAGTCTTGTTGCGGCCTGATGGATTCCGGGCTCGCGCTTCGCGCGCCCCGGAATGACGGCGTTGCCGTCACCTCTTTCCCAGCACTTCCTTAGCCCTTTGTCCGAACATGATCTTGCGTGATTCCTCGTCGAACGGCTCTTTGACGAATTTGCCGATCGCAAGCCCGGCCTGCACCTGCGGCCGCGCACGAACCTCGGCATACCAGCGTTTCACGTTCGGATAGTCCTCGAGCGTAAAGCCTTGCGCCTTGTGGGTCATCGTCCAGGGGAAGCAGGCGATGTCGGCGATGGAATAGTCGCCGGCGACAAAAGCCCCGGTCTTGCCGAGCTGGCGATCGAGCACGCCGTAGAGCCGCGCTGCCTCGTCGCGATAGCGTTCGATCGCATAGGGGATCTTCTCCGCCGCGTAGAGCGCAAAATGTCCATGCTGGCCGAGCATCGGTCCAAGCCCGGCCATCTGCCACATCACCCATTGGATCGTGGTCGAGCGCCCGCGCAAGTCCGTCGGCAAGAACCGGCCGGTCTTTTCCGCGAGATAGATCAGGATGGCGCCGGTCTCGAAGGCCGAGAATGGAGGCCCGCCGTCGGCAGGATCGTGATCGACGATGGCCGGGATACGATTATTCGGAGAGATCGCGAGAAAGTCGGGGCTGAACTGCTCGCCGGCGCGGATGTTCACGGGCTTCACGCTGTAGGGAAGCCCGAGTTCCTCCAGCATGATCGAGATTTTCCAGCCGTTCGGCGTCGGCGCGTAATAGAGATCGATCACGACCCTTCCCCTGGCCTTTTCTTTGGGCCTTCCCTGTCATCGCCGTCGGACTAGAGAGCGACTTTCGTTGTTCTGTACCTCGACGTTAAGACATGGCAGGAAGAGGCGCAACACAACCTGCCGGGAGGGCCGCCATGCTGTTTCCAACCACGATCGCCGGCTCCTTGCCGAAGCCGGAATGGCTGGCCGAGCCCAATATGCTGTGGGCGCCCTGGAAGTCAGAGGGTGACGAGCTGCTTCGGGCCAAGCGCGATGCGACCTTGATCTGGCTGAAGATCCAGGAGGACGCCGGCATCGACATCGTCACCGAGGGCGAGCAGGCACGGCAGCATTTCGTCCACGGCTTCCTGGAGAAGATCGAGGGCATCGATTTCGCCCACAAGGTCGAGATGGGCATCCGCAAGGACCGCTACAAGGCGATGGTGCCGCAGGTGGTCGCGCCGCTCCGCCTGAAGGATCGCGTCCATGCCTTCGAGGCGCGCGTGGCGCGCACACATACCAAGAAGAAGCTGAAGTTTACCCTGCCCGGCCCGATGACCATCATCGACACCATTGCGGATCGCTACTATGGCGACCGCGTGAAGATGGCCTTTGCCTTCGCCGAGCTGCTCAACGAGGAGGCCAAGGCCTTGCAGGCCGACGGCGTCGATCTCGTGCAGTTCGACGAGCCGGCCTTCAACGTCTACATGGACGAGGTCAACGATTGGGGCATCAAGGCGCTGGAGCGCGCCGCGCAAGGCCTCACTTGCGCCACCGCCGTTCACATCTGCTACGGTTACGGCATCAAGGCCAACACCGACTGGAAGGAAACGCTCGGCAGCCAATGGCGGCAGTACGAGCAGATATTCCCGGCAATCGACGCGAGCCCGATCCAGCAGGTTGCGATCGAGTGCCGCAATTCCAAGGTGCCGCTCGACCTGCTCGCGCTGCTCAAGACCAAGATCGTGCAGGCCGGCGTGATCGACGTCGCCAGCGACACGGTGGAGACCGCCGAGGACGTCGTGAAGGTGATCGACGCGGTGTCGCAATTCGTGCCCAAGAGCAACATCATCGCCACCACCAATTGCGGCATGGCGCCGATGCGGCGGGAGATCGCCGAGGCCAAGCTGATGGCGCTCGGCGCCGGCGCCGCGCTGGCGCGCGAGAAGCTGGGGTGATTACGACGTCGTCGGCCTCGCTTCAGCCCAGCGCCGTTGGATGTAGCACCGGCTGATAGCCGGCGATGATCGCGCGCAGTGTCGAGGGGGGCGTCAGCAACTTCACGTCGTCAAGCTGACGCGCGCTGGCGGCATAGCCCGCCGGCGACCACAGCAGCGCCCTTCCCTGCATCACCAGGAAACTGTCTTCGCCCTGCTGCACCATCGCGCCGGCCGGCAAGTCTGCCCACGGCATCGGGAGCGGGTGCAATCGCTTGCGGCCGCGATGGAGACGCTCACGATGCAGCACGGCATCCATCGTCTTCGCGCTGATGCCGCTTGCACCATTGCCCGCTTCCCACGCGGCGCGGAATTGCCTGGCATCGTCCCGTCGGCAGAAGAAGCAGGGACGATGGCCCGCGGCAAAGGCGGTGGCCTCGTCGAGGAAGAACAGCTCGGTCCAGCTCCGGCGCGCCATCACCGGCCGCCGCCAACCGCGGAATTCGCACAGGCAGGTGATCCACGCCGGCGACGACCAGCGCTTCTTCAGCAGCGTTTTGGTCGCGGGATCGTGGATGATGCCGCGATTGCCGGTGAACGTGCCGCGGTGCGGCGTGGCGATGATGTCGCCGGTGGGCGTGACGCGGTTTTGCAGCGGCATGGGTGCCTCCACTCGTCATTGCGAGTTGGGACCGGCATTGAGGAGCCGACGCGCGCTGGATGAAACTGTCGGAGCGTGGGCAAATGCGGTATTTTGAGAGGCCGTCGGCAAAGAGGTCGATTACTCTCTGGTGCGCGAGAGCCCGGTTGCGAGTTGGACCCGGGTTGCCTGGATAACCCACACTGGCGCGGAGGGGCTGCATGGCCCTCGAGCACGCTTCCTAGCATTCTTTTCTGACAGGCGCCTATGCCGCCGGCGCTAACTGTTGAGGAGAGGAGCATGGATATTTTGTATGAGCGGGTGGCGGGGCTGGATGTACACAGGGACACGGTCGTGGCCTGCGTGCGGATCATGGTCGATGGCAAGGCGCAGCGGGAGTGCCGGACTTTTGCGGCCACGACGGACCCGCTCGTGGAGCTGAGAAGGTGGCTGGAAGAAAGCCGGTGCACGCATGTGGCGGTGGAGGCGACGGGCGTCTACTGGATGCCGGTGTTCCGGATCCTGGGCGAAGGCGCCTTTGAATTGATCGTCGCCAATGCGGCGCATATCAAGAATGTGCCGGGACGCAAGACCGACATGAACGATGCGATGTGGATCGCCGATCTGTTGGCCTGCGGGCTGATCAAAGGCAGCTTCATTCCCGAGGAGAAGGTACAGGAGCTGCGCGCGCTGACGCGAACGCGCAAGCAACTGGTGCGCGAGCAGGCGCGGCACGTGCAGCGGATCGACAAGACGCTGGCGGAAGCCAACATCAAGCTCGGCTCGGTGATCTCCGACATCATGGGCGCGAGCGGCCGGCGGATCATCCAGGCGATGATCGACGGCGTCCGGCAGCCGAACAAGCTGGCCGAGCTTGCCGGCAAGCAGCTCAAGGCGTCGCCGAAGGAGCTTTACGATGCGTTGCACGGGCGCCTGACGGATCACCATCGCTTTCTGCTCGCGCTTCACCTGAAGCAACGCGATGGTCTGGATGAGACGATCCGCAAGCTTGATGTCGAAATCGCTCAGCGGATCGAGGGCATGGAAGCGGAGGCAGGCGGTGGCAAGATCCCCTTTCGCCACTTGATCGGATTGTTGACCACGGTCCCCGGGATCAGCGCGGTGGCAGCGCCGGCAATTTTATCCGAGATCGGCGCCGATATGAGCCGCTTCGAGACTGCCGGCCATCTCGTTGCCTGGGCCGGCCTGTGCCCCGGGCAGAACGAGAGCGCCGGCAAGCGCAAGTCCTCGCGCCTGCGCAAGGGGGCGCCGTGGCTCAAGACGATGCTCGTTCAATGTGCTTGGGCCGCCAAGCGCTCAAAGAACAGTTACTACCGAGCGCAGTTCTTCCGCTTGCAGGCCAGACGCGGACCTCAAAAAGCCATCTGCGCTGTCGCCGCCTCGCTCCTCACCGCCATCTACCACATCCTCAAAAACGGCACCGAGCACCACGACCTCGGCGCCGCCTACTTCGACCGTCGGCCCACCGAGGTCAAGGCAAGCCGCTTGGTCGCGCGCCTCAAAAAGCTCGGCTTCACCGTCCAACTCCAGCACATCGCGGAGGCGGCCTGACCCTAAACAACCAGCAGTTTCTTCCTAGCGAAGCGAAACAATCCAGACTACTTCCGCGGATGCATTTCTGGATTGCTTCGCTTCGCTCGCAATGACGGGGATGGTTACCCCGCCCCGTCGCGCAGCGGCGGGTGGTAGGACAGCGCGGTGTCCCAGGGGAAGAAGATCCAGGTGTCCTGCGAGACTTCCGTGATGAAAGTGTCGACCAGCGGGCGTCCCATCGGTTTGGCATAGACGGTGGCGAAATGCGCATCCGGCAGCATTTCGCGCACCATCCTGCCGGTCTTGCCGGTGTCGACGAGGTCGTCGACGATCAACAGGCCCTTGCCGGTGCCGCCGCCGAGCTTCATGGCCGCGTCCGAAATGCCCTTGAGGACCTGGAGCTCGCCCTGCTTGTCGTGATCGTAGCTGGCGATACAGACCGTGTCGATCACGCGCACCCCTAACTCGCGCGCCACGATCGCGGCGGGCACCAGGCCGCCACGGGTGATCGCGATCACCGCGTGGAACGGACCGACCTCGTTGAGCCGCCAGGTCAACGCCCGGCAGTCCCGGTGGAACTGGTCCCACGAGACCGGAAAGGCCTTGCCCGCCCGCTCCTGTGCACTCAGTTCCGGTGCTTCACCAGCCATTGTCGTCTCCTGCTACGTCAGGGCCGTGCTAGCGTGTGACGTTCAATCCCGCCAGCATTTCCTTCACCGCCGCCATCGCCGCGGCGAGCTTCTCCGGATCGCGCGAGCGCACCACCAGATTGGTGTTCGGCTTCTGCTCCTCGTCCATGAAGGGATAGCTGCCGATGATGGTGTCGGGATGGGCGGCGGCGATCGCCCGCAGCGGGCTGCCGATGTCGCCCTCGCGCGCATTGGCGCGGACCGATTCGGAGAGCATGCGCACGCCCGATTTCAGCTTGGGCGAAACAATATCCATCATCGCCTGCATGATCGACGGCACGCCGGCCATGACGATGACGTTGCCGATCTTGAAGCCGGGAGCGAGGATGGTCGCGCTCTGGATCAGCTCGGCACCGTCGGGGATGCGGGCCATGCGGAGGCGGGCCTCGTTGAGATCCTGCTCGCTCCAGCGCTCGCGGAAGCGGGCGACGACCTCCGGATGGTGATCGATACCGACGCCGAACGCCTTGGCGACGGCATCGGCGGTGATGTCGTCATGCGTCGGGCCGATGCCACCCGTGGTGAAGACGTAGCTGTAGCGATGCCGCAGCGCGTCCAGGGCGGCGATGATGTCGGCCTCGTCGTCGGAAACAATCCGGACCTCCTTCAGGTCGATGCCGATATTGGTCAGGTACTCGGCGATGAAGCCGATATTCTTGTCCTTGGTCCGGCCGGACAGGATTTCGTCCCCAATGACCAGAATGCCCGCCGTGACGATGTCGCTCATGCCTTAAGTCCCTCAACTGTGACGCCGACTTTGCCGAGGTAACGCGTTGAAGTCACGTGGTTTTGCTTCTGAAATAAGCAGTCCTCAGCCATTTTTTCAGGCAAGCCGCCGGCCGTCCCCGGCAAATGCCCCTCCTCCATGCTTATCGCGCTGGCCCGGCCCTTGCTACCTCCTAGGGAAGTCATGCACTCTCACGGCATGGCCACAGGACGTTGCGGTCTTCAGCAAGGCCCAAGCGCCCTGACCAATGGTGCAACGCCTGGGGGAGAACAGTCGGAATCCATGGCAGTCGCGTTTGACGAAATGAATGTTGCCGGCGGAGACCTTCGCCCCGCCTATCGGGAGCTGGCGCGCTGGCTCAAGGAAACGCCCCCCGAAGCCCTCGAATATCGGCGCCAGGAGGCTGAGCTCCTGTTCCGCCGGATCGGCATCACCTTCGCGGTCTACGGCGATTCCGAGTCCACCGAGCGCCTGATCCCCTTCGACGTGATCCCGCGGATCATGTCCGGCAAGGAATGGGCGCTGCTGGAGAAGGGGCTGAAGCAGCGCGTGCGCGCGCTCAACATGTTCCTGCGCGACATCTATCACGGCCGCGACATCCTCCGCGCCGAGATCGTGCCCGGCGATCTGATCTTCCAGAACCCGGTGTTCCGCCCCGAGATGAACGGCCAGCAGGTGCCGCACGACGTCTACGTGCACATCGCCGGCATCGACATCGTCCGGGTCGACGCCGAGGACTTCATCGTGCTGGAGGACAACGCCCGCACGCCGTCGGGCGTATCCTACATGCTGGAAAACCGCGAGATCATGATGCGGCTGTTTCCGGACCTGTTCGCCCGCCACAGGGTCGCGCCGGTCGAGCGCTACCCGGACGAGCTGCTCGCAGCCCTGCGCTCGGTCGCGCCGCTGAGCGCCTCCAGCGAGCCGACCGTCGCCCTGCTCACGCCCGGCGTCTACAACTCGGCCTATTACGAGCACTCGTTCCTCGCAGACAAGCTCGGCATCGAGCTGGTCGAAGGCCGTGACCTCATCGTCAAGAACAACGAAGTGTTCATGCGGACGACGGAAGGGCTGAAGCGGGTCGACGTGATCTATCGCCGTGTCGACGACGATTTCCTCGATCCCCTCACCTTCCGTCCCGACTCCGTGCTCGGAGTGCCCGGCCTGATGTCGGCCTACGCGGCCGGCAACATCACGCTCGCCAACGCCGTCGGCACCGGCATCGCCGACGACAAGGCGATCTACTCTTACATGCCCGACATCGTGAAGTTCTATCTCGGCGAGGAGCCGATCCTGAAGAACGTGCCGACCTGGCGCTGCCGCGAGCCGAAGGACCTCGCCTATGTGCTGGACAACTTAAGCGAGCTCGTCGTCAAGGAAGTGCACGGCTCCGGCGGCTACGGCATGCTGATCGGCCCCGCTGCGACCAAGGCGACGATCGAAGCGTTCCGTGACAAGCTCAAGCGCGAGCCGGAAGGTTTCATTGCCCAGCCGACGCTGGCGCTCTCGACCTGTCCGACCTGCACCGCATCCGGCCTCGCCCCGCGCCATGTCGACTTGCGCCCCTTCGTGCTCACGGGCAGCAAGAGCACCACGATCGTGCCGGGCGGACTCACACGGGTCGCGCTCAAGGAAGGCTCCCTGGTGGTGAATTCGAGCCAGGGCGGCGGCACCAAAGACACCTGGATCCTGGACGAGTAGAGAGATGCTGTCGCGTACCGCCGAAAACCTCTACTGGCTCGCCCGCTACGTCGAACGGGCCGAATATCTCGCGCGCACCATCGATGCGACGCTGCGCGTCACCGCGCTTCCCGCCGCCTATATCGGCAAGACCAATGAATGGGATTCGGCGCTGCTCACCGCCGGCGTCGCCGCGAGCTTCTATCAGGCCTATGAGGAAGCCAACGAGCACAACGTCGTCGAGTATCTCTCGTTCTCCCAGAACAACCCGTCCTCGATCAGGAACTGCATCGAGGCGGCGCGGCTGAACTCGCGCTCGGTGCGCACCGCGCTCACCAGCGAGATGTGGGATACCATCAACTCGGCCTGGATCGAGCTTCAGGCGGTGTGGAGCAAGGGCACCTCGACGCGCGAGGACCTCGCCAAGTTCCTGCGCTTCGTGCAGGAGACCTCGCTGCGCTTCGACGGCTCGGCCTACCGGACCATGCTGCGCAACGACGCTTACTGGTTCTCGCGCATGGGCGTTCATCTGGAGCGCGCCGACAACACCGCGCGCATTCTCGACGTGAAGTACCACGTGCTGTTGCCCGAGGAGGAGCATGTCGGCGGCCCGCTCGACTTCTATCAATGGAGCTCGATCCTGCGCTCGGTCTCGGCGCTGACGGCCTATCACTGGGTCTATCGCGAGACGCTGAAGCCGTGGCTGATCGCGGATCTGCTCATCCTCAACGACACGCTGCCGCGCTCGCTCGCCAGCTGCTACGGCAACCTCGTGCGCAACCTCGACCAGATCGGCGTCGCCTATGGCCGCCAGGGCCCGGCCCAGCGACACGCCCGCGGCATCCGCAACCGGCTGGAACACAGCAATATGAACGACATTTTCCAGCATGGCGTGCATGAATTCATTCAGGAATTCATCACGGACAATTCCAGGCTGGGCGAAATCATCACGAAGCAGTATTTGATCTGATACACGCCGTCATTCCGGGATGGTCCGAAGGACCAGACCCGGAATCTCGAGATTCCGGGTCTGATGCTGGCGCATCGCCCCGGAATGACGACGCAAGAACAACGGTCCATCATGCGCCTGCGAATCCAGCACACCACGACCTATCGCTACGAGCCGCCGGCCACCAGCGTGATCCAGATCCTGCGCATGACGCCCGGCAGTCATGACGGGCAATACGTCGCGGAATGGCAGATCGACGTCTCCACCGACACCAAGCTCGACATGCATGAGGACGCGTTCGGCAACGTCACCCACGTGCTGTCCTGCGGACCTGTCGGCGACATCCAGATCACGGCAGAAGGGCTGATCGAGACCCACGATACCGGCGGCGTGCTGCGCGGCACGGACGAGCGTTTCCCGGCCGGGATGTTCCTGCGCTCCACCGACCTCACCTCCGTCAATCCGGCGATGACGGCGGTTGCGCGCCAGTTGCGCAGCGAGGCCGAGAGCGACACGCTGGGCTTCCTGCACACGCTGATGACGCAGATTGCCGATCACATGACGTTCGACGAAGACCCCACCAACAGTGGCACGTCCGCGGTGGAGGCGTTCGCGCTCAAGCGCGGGGTCTGCCAGGATTACGCGCACATCTTCATCGCCTGCGCCCGGGCCGGTGGCGTGCCGGCGCGGTTCGTCTCCGGGCACTTTCTGCGATCGGACGACACGGCGCACCAGGAGGCCGGCCATGCCTGGGCGGAGGCCTACGTGCCCGATCTCGGCTGGGTCGGCTTCGATCCCGCCAACAGCATCTGCGCCACCGACGCCCATGTGCGCGTTGCGATCGGGCTCGACTATCTCGGCGCGGCACCGGTGCGTGGCACGCGCTATGGCGGCGGCACGGAAACGCTGGCGGTGGCCGTGAAGGTCGAGCAGACCAGCCGCGGCGGGCAGTCGCAATCGCAGTCCCAGCGGCAGAGCTAGGTGCTGCCGGACGAGCGCATGCGCCGTGCTACAATCGCGGGATCGGATCAGCCCAGCGAGGTAGCCCATGGCGACTGTAAAACTGCTTTCGGATCACGAACTCTCCGCCGACGCGCGCGCCGTTTTCGACGACATCCGGATGGTGCGGAAGTCGGATTTCGTCAACAATTTCTGGCGGGCGCTGGCGCATGATCCGAAGACGCTGCGGCGGACCTGGGAGAGCATCAAGGACGTGATGGCTCCGGGTGCGCTCGATCCCAAGGTCAAGGAAATGCTTTATGTGGCGGTTTCGATCGCGCATGGCTGCAGCTACTGCATCCACTCGCACACCGTCGCCGCACGGGCCAAGGGCATGACCGAGGCCGAATATGGCGAGCTGCTCGCCATCGTCGGCATGGCTGCGGAGACGAACCGGCTGGTCACGGCGCTCGGCGTGCCCGTCGACGAGGCGTTTCTGGTGGACGCGGCGGATTGAGCGACCGTCATTCCGGGGCGCGACGAAGTTGCGAGCCCGGAATCCCTCAAGCGGCACGGTTAGCGGATGAATGGATTCCGGGTTCGCGCTGGCGCGCGCCCCGGAATGACGGCCGGAATCGGGGGTTGGACCGGACCTCGAAATTGGCTAGTAATTCCGCGCAAACGCGTTCGGGGACTGGAAATGACCTATTGTTGCGGAATCCTGGTTCGGGACGGTCTGGTGATGATCGCCGACACCCGCACCAATGCCGGCCTCGACAACGTCTCGACCTTCCGCAAGCTGCACATCTTCTCCAAGCCCGGCGAGCGCATCATGGCGATCGCCAGCGCCGGCAACCTCGCCATCAGCCAGTCGGTGCTCTCCACCCTGACCGAAGGCCTGGAGGATCCCAACACGGGCGAGATCGAGACGCTGATGAACGCGCCGACCATGTTCCAGGCCGCCCAGCGCATCGGCCGGGCGATCCGGGCGGTGCATGCCACCGAAGGACCGGCGCTGAAGTCCGAGGACGTGTCCTTCGACGTCTCCTTCCTGTTCGGCGGCCAGATCAAGGGCGCGCGCATGCGTCTGTTCATGGTCTACACCGCCGGCAATTTCATCGAGTGCACCACCGACACGCCCTACCTGCAGATCGGCGAGCACAAATACGGCAAGCCGGTGCTCGACCGCGCCATGCATTACGACGTCGAGCTTTACGAGGCGCTGAAGACCGGCCTGATCTCGATGGATTCGACGATGCGCTCGAACCTCGGCGTCGGCCTGCCGATCGACGTGCTGGTGGTGCGCACGGACGCCTGTGAAGCCGATCTCAACCACCGCATCGAGGCGGGCGAACCCTATTTCCACGATTTGCGCTCGCGCTGGTCGGCGGCGTTGCGCGCCGCGCACCAGAACATTCCGCGCCCGCCCTACAAGAACGAAAAAGAACCCAAAACCTGACAGCAAAAGAGAAAAGGCAGGAAACGATGAGTGAAGCGAAAAAGATCGCGTTGGTGACCGGCGCCGGCACCGGTGTCGGGCGCGCAGCGTCGCTGGCGCTGATGAACACCGGCTTCACCGTGGTGCTCGCAGGGCGCCGGCTCGACATGCTCGAGGACACGGCGAAGCTCGGCCCCGCCGGAAAGAGTCTCTGCGTCACCGCCGACATGACCAAGCCGGAGCAGATCGCCGCGCTGTTCGACAAGGTGAAGGCAACCTATGGTCGCCTCGACGTGCTGTTCAACAATGCCGGCATGGGCGCGCCGGCCGTGAACTTCGAGGACCTCAGCCTCGAGCAGTGGCAGGCGGTGGTGAACACCAACCTCACCGGCCCGTTCCTGTGCACCCAGCACGCCTTCCGCATCATGAAGGACCAGACCCCGCGCGGCGGCCGCATCATCAACAACGGCTCAATCTCGGCGCATGCGCCGCGGCCGTTCTCGGCCGCCTATACCTCGACCAAGCACGCCATCACGGGCCTGACCAAGGCCAGCAATCTCGACGGCCGCATGTACGACATCGCGGTCGGCCAGGTCGATATCGGCAATGCGGCGACGCCGATGACCGACCGCATGGTCAACGGCCCCGGCGTGCTGCAGCCCGACGGCACCACCAAGCACGAGCCGCGCATGGACGCCAAGGCGGTCGGCGACGCCGTCGCCTACATGGCCGGCCTGCCGCTCGACGCCAACGTGCTGACGATGACGGTGATGGCGACCAAGATGCCGTTCGTGGGGCGGGGCTGAACTAAAACTGCGAAAACAACCCCATGCACAGTAGGCGTCAAGAGGCGCCTGCTGTTGCCGGGCTGCGGGGGTAATGTGAGCTAACATCCTGCACTGCCACCACATTCGTCATTGCGAGCGCAGCGAAGCAATCCAGAATCTTTCCGCGGGGAGATTCTGGATTGCTTCATCGCAAGGGCTCCTCGCAATGACGGAGGAGAGAGCGGAGGCCTACTCCAAACTCTCCACCTTTCGCAGGGCCGGAAACAGCTTCATCCAGAGCAGCGCCACTGCGACGGTGGCGACGCCGCCGAGCACGGCGGCGGGCATGGCGCCGAGCAGCGCGGCTGCCACTCCGCTCTCGAACTGGCCGAGCTGGTTCGAGGCGTTGATGAACAGGAAATTCACCGCGCCGACCCGCCCGCGCATCTCGTCGGGCGTAGAGAGCTGCACCAGCGAGAAGCGGATCACGACGCTGATCGTATCGGCCGCGCCCAAAGCAGCGAGCGACAGCACCGACAGCCACATCCAGGACGACAGCGCGAACACGATGGTGGCAAGGCCGAACACGATCACGGCCTGGAACATCCGCAGGCCCACATGCCTGGAGATGGCGTGACGCGCCAGCACCATGGTCATCAACAGCGCGCCGACCGCGGGCGCCGCGCGCAGCACGCCGAGCCCAACCGGGCCGGTCTGCAGGATGTCGCGGGCATAGATCGGCAGCAATGCCGTGACGCCGCCGAACAGCACGGCGAACAGGTCCAGCGAGATGGTGCCCAGGATCGCGGGATTGCTGCGGATGAAGCGGACGCCGGCAAAGATATTGTCCGAGTTCGTCCCCTCCTTGAGCACCGCTTGCGGGCGCGGCCGGATGAAGCCGGTCAGAATCATCCCCAAAACCCAGAACAGCACCATCCCGGCATAGGCCAGATGCGGGGCGACCGCGTAGGCGAAGCCGCCGAGCGCCGGCCCGGTGATAGTCGCGACCTGCGCCGCGCCGCTGGAAATGGCCGTGGCACGCTGGAGCGACCCTTGCGGTGCGATCAGCGGCAACAACGCCGCCGTGGTCGGGCTCTCGAATGCGCCGGCAATGCCGAGCACGAAGGTTGCAATGAATATCTGCACCTCGCCGACCGCGCCGAAATAGGTGGCGAATGCGAGATAAAGCGCGGTCGCGGCTTCCACGAGCTGACAGAGCTGGACCACGCGCTTGCGCTCGTAGCGGTCGGCGGCGTGGCCTGCGACGAACACCAGGAGCGCGGTGGGCAGGAACTGCACGAGGCCGACCATGCCGAGGTCGAACGCCGAGCCGGTGAGATCGTAGATCTGCCAGCCGATCGCGACCGCCGCGATCTGGCTGGAAAAGCGAGACAGGCTGCGCGAGAGCAGGAAGAACAGGAAGGCGCGGTGGGACAGGAGCACGCGGGCCGTAACCGGCGAATCCGCGGCTGTTGGTTGCTCTGGCATCGTCTCTTGGGACACCCTTGGAACGTTTGGGCCCTGATCTCGCCGCCCCGCGTGGCTGAGGCGGACCTGCTTGTCAACAGCAGGATGCTCTCTGCCGCTTGCCGGCATTGCCTTTGCAGCGCCTGCCCGGCCATAATCATTGAGGGTTTGGGAACATCATGCTGCGCTTGCAATCGGCATTCGGCATTTTCGCATTGCTGCTGATCGCCTTCGCGCTGGCGGAGAATCGTCGCTTGGTATCGCTGCGCCAGGCGGCGATCGGCCTCGCCGCGACCTTCGTCACCGCGGTCGTGCTGCTGAAGCTGCCGGTCGTCGCGCATGCGTTCGGCACCATCAACGACGCGGTCGGCGCGATCTCGGCGGCCTCCCGCGCAGGCTCCGCCTTCGTGTTCGGCTATATCGGCGGCGGCGCCCTGCCATTCGATCTGAAGGTGCCCGGCGCCGATTTCATCCTGGCGTTCCAGGCGCTGCCGATCGTGCTGGTGATGAGCGTGCTGACGACGCTGCTGTTCTATTGGCACGTGCTGCCACCGATCGTGCGCGGCCTGGCCTGGCTGCTCGAGCGCACGCTCGGCGTCGGCGGCGCCGTCGGGCTGTCGACCGCCGCCAATGTCTTTCTCGGCATGGTCGAGGCACCGCTGTTCGTGCGGCCCTATCTGGCACAGATGACCCGCAGCGAATTGTTCCTGGTGATGACCGGCGGCATGGCGGGCATCGCCGGCACGGTGCTGGTGCTCTATGCGACGCTGCTTGCTCCCCTCATCCCCGACGCCGCCGCGCATTTCGTCATCGCCTCGGTGCTGGGCGCGCCGGCCGCGATCCTGGTCAGCCTGATCATGGTGCCCGAGACCTCCGACAAGCGCACCGGCGGCGCGCTGGAGGATCCCGAGATGGACGTGTCCGGCACGATGGACGCGATCGTGAAGGGCACCACGGCCGGCCTCGAATTGTTGCTCAACATCGTCGCCATGCTGCTGGTGCTGGTGGCGCTGGTCTATCTCGTCAACGCCATGCTCGGCCTCCTGCCGAACATTGGCGGCGCCGCGATCTCGCTGCAGCGCCTGCTCGGCCTCGTCATGGCGCCGGTGTGCTGGCTGATGGGATTGCCGTGGGATCAGGCGATCACCGCCGGCAGCCTGATGGGCACCAAGACCGTGCTCAACGAATTGATCGCCTATGTCGACTTCTCGAAGCTGCCACCCGACGCGCTCGATCCGCGCTCGCGCCTGATCATGCTCTATGCGATGTGCGGCTTCGCCAATTTCGCCAGCCTCGGCATCATGATCGGCGGCCTGGGCGTGATGGCGCCGGAGCGGCGCGAGGAGATCAACGCGCTGGGGCTGAAGTCGATCGTGTCGGGCACGCTGACCACGTGCTTGATGGGCGCCGTGGTGGGCGTGGTGGCGTAGGTCTCTCCCGCCGTCATTCCGGGGCGCGACGAAGTCGCGAGCCCGGAATCCATCGCGCCACGACACAAGCGGAGAAATGGATTCCGGGTTCGCGCTACGCGCGCCCCGGAATGACATCACGCCTTCAACTCGACCGTCTTGAACTCCGCCGGCAGGATCACCTCCAGCAGTTCCACATCATCGGAATAATCCAGGATCATGTGCCTGATCTTCGGCGGCTGGGTCCAGGCGCTGCCTTGCTTCATCAGGGTCTCGCCCTGGCCGTCCATATAGGTCTTCACCCAGCCCTTGAGCACGTAGACCATCTGGAATTCGACGTCGTGATAGTGGAGCTTGGACACCTCGGCCGGATTGCAGGGGCCTTGCAAGCGGATCACATGTGCCTGCGCGAGGCCATGGGTCGCGTCGGCGATCCCGAGATCGCGGTAGCTGGCATAGGCGCGCAGGCCGTCGGCCTTGAAGTCTTCCTCGCGGTGATGGCTGACGGCGACACGCTGCTTCGGCCGCACGGGCTTCTTCGGAGCGACGGTGCGCGCCTTCGCCTTCACCGCCGCGCGCGCCGGGGATCGCGCCGCTGCCTTCACGCCGCTCCGCTTCTTCACCGCGGTCTTCGTTGCGGGTCTCGATGCCTTTTGCTTGGCCATTGTCTGCCTCCCTGATCCGAGCCGCGTCCGCCTGACGGGACCAACCCGAAGGCAGATTACCCAGTCTTGGGCGAGGCAGCAATTGCGGGGCCTCGGGCAATGAGCTCGACGAACCCAACCGGCCGTAGCTTGTCCCAGGCTGTCGTGGCGAGCGGCCATCGTCTCGTATTCACTCTCTCGCTGAATTAATCTCGCCGGGAGATCGGGGGGAATTGATTCATGGGCAGCAGCGTCGGTCAGCGTGCATTTCAGAATGCCCGGCTTCAGAAACGGCAGAAGGCCGAAGTGCTGCCATTGCTCGGGCGCGCACTCGAGTTGCACAAGAAGGGACTCCTGTCCGAGGCCCGGGCCGCCTATCGACAATTGCTGCAGATCGCGCCCGATCAATTCATCGCGCTGCATATGCTCGGCGTCATGGAGTCCAATGCCAGGAACTATCAGCTGGCTGAAATGCTACTGAGCCGGGCGGTTGCCGCGGATCCGCGATCTGCCGAAGCTCACATGGGCCTGGGCGTCGCGCTCAACGGGCTGAAACGCCACGATGAGGCCCGAGCAAGCTATCGAAAGGCACTCGCCTTAAAGCCCAATTACGCCCTGGCCCTGTCCAATCTCGGCAACGCAAGCGCGGCGCTTGATCTGCACCTCGAAGCGCTCGATAGCTACGATCAGGCGCTCGCATTGGACGGAAACCTTGCCGAAGCCTACAACGGCCGCGGCTCTGCGCTCTGCCGTCTGCGCAACTATGACGAGGCTCTCACAAGCCTGAACCGCGCGCTCTCGATCAAGCCCGACTATGCCGCGGCACTGGCGAACCGCGCCGTCGCATTGCGGGAGCTTCAGCGATTTGACGAGGCCATGGCGGATTGCAATCGGGCAATCGCTCTGGCACCCGACGACGTGAACGGATGGCTCTGGCGCGCCAATGTCCTGCTCCAGACCCAGCGAATTGCCGAGGCATTGTCCGATTGCGAGAGGGCTCTCGCGATCGCTCCCGATTCCGACCAAGCCCACCTTGTGTTGGGCCTTTGTTTCGCCGGGCTGGGCCGGGTCGACGAAGCCCTCGCCAGCTTCGACCGAGCTCTCGACATCCGGCCTGACCTGCAGAGCGCGATCTCCAGCAAGATATTCACGCTCGATTTCGTGGCCGACGCCAGCGTCGAACAGCATCAGCAAGCGCGGCAAGTGTGGTGGGAGCGGATCGGCGCGAAGATCGCTGCAGAGGTGGCGGCGGCCCATGACAACAGCCGCGATCCGGCTCGGCGTCTGGTGCTTGGCTATGTCTCGTCGGATTTCAACGCACATTCGGCCGCGTTCATCTTCAAGCCCGTGCTGCAACACCATGACCGCGCGCAGTTCGAGATCGTGTGCTACTCCTGCTCGTCGAAAGCGGATGCGACGACGAGCGAATTTCAGGGGATCGCCGACCGCTGGCGTGACGCCTCGCAATGGACCGACGAGCGCCTCGCCGCTCAGATTCGCGCCGATCGCGTCGATATCCTGATCGACCTGTCCGGGCACACCAGAGGAAACCGCCTCGGCGTGTTTGCGCGCAAGCCGGCACCGATCCAGGTGCACGGCTGGGGCCACGGCACCGGCACCGGGCTGCCGACGATCGATTACCTGTTCTCGGACCCGGTCGCGATTCCCGTCGCGGTTCGGCATTTGTTTGCGGAGACCGTTCTCGACCTGCCGTGCTTCGTGACGCTCGCGCCGCTGCCAGCCGGGATTGCGCGGGCGCAGGCGCCAGCTCTCTCGAACGGCTTCGTCACGTTCGGTGTCTTCAACCGCATCAGCAAGATTTCGGACGAGGCTGCGGAAGTCTGGTCCAGGATTCTCGAGCGGGTCCCTGGCTCGCGACTGCTGATCAAGGATGTTGCGCTGGACGATCAGCTGGTTCGCGACAAGCTGCTGGCGCGATTTGCGACTTGTCGATTGCCGGCCGAACGCGTCGATCTGCTCGGAGCCACCTTGCGGAGCGAACATCTGGTATCGTTCAATCGCGTCGACATTGCGCTCGACCCGTTCCCGCAGAACGGCGGCGTCAGCACGTTGGAGGCCCTGCAGATGGGGGTGCCCGTGGTGGCGAAGCTCGGGAACAGTCTGCCCAGCCGTGCCGCCGGCGCCATCCTCTCCGCGCTTGGCTTGCCGGACTGGGTCGCAGACAGCGAGGAGGCATATGTCGAGATCGCAGTCGGCCGCGCGGCGCGGATCGGCGATCTCGATCGATTACGCCGCGAACTGCCCGCACAGATCAACGCTGCGGCCGCCGGCAACCCCGTCTCATACGCGCGAGCCGTGGACGACGCCTATCGCGCGATGTGGAAACGCTATTGCAGCGGCGGGGTCTGATTGCGTGATTTCGTAGGGTGGATTAGCCGAAGGCGTAATCCACCATTTCTGCTTCGGCGGACAGACATGCGGTGGATTACGCCAGCGACAGCGCTTCGCGCCGTCGCGGGCTAATCCACCCTACGCTGCCTCAATGCAGCCGGAACACGCCATCCACAGCGCGCAGCTCGGCCGGCTTGATCAGCTTGGAATGCGCCACCGTGACCGAATGGAGGGGGCCATCGAGCTTTTCCTGCCAGAACGCCAGGAAATCCTTCAGCGCCGGAAATTTCGGAAACATGTCGTAGTTCTGCCAGACGTAGGTCTGGAGCAGCGAAGGATGATCCGGCATCCGATAGAGAATTTGCGCCGTCGTCAGTCCGTAGCCCAGCATCTGCTTCCGGAAATCCTCGGAAACGCCCCCGCTCCGCAGTCCCATGCCAAACCTCCTTTGCAGGAGCGCATTCGGGGGTGGCTTGCTCGGTGCCCCGGGAGCCACCCGGAATCGATGCGCTCACATGAGAGAAATGTGACGCAAACTGACAACCCATCTCAAGCCTAAAAGTTTAACAAGCTGTTGAAATTCAATGCGTTAGCAGCAGATACAGCTCCGTGCTAATACGGGCTTGGCGTCGGTTAACGATGGCAAAGAGATTCTGGCAGTCCGCGCTTTCGGCTGCTAATTTTTCTGCTAGAAGGCCTTGCCCCCGCAAAATTCCTGGCTTATCTCAGCCTCGCCTGTGCTAGCACTCGCGGGCAACGACTGCTAACAATCTCAAAATCCTCAACACGTGCAATTGCTTAGGAGGACTGCATGAAATTCCGTCCGCTTCACGACCGCGTCGTGGTCAAGCGCATCGACGCAGAAGAGAAGACCGCTGGCGGCATCATCATTCCCGACACTGCCAAGGAAAAGCCCTCCCAGGGCGAAATCGTCGCCGTTGGCCCGGGTGGCCGCGACGAGTCCGGCAAGCTGATCCCGATCGACCTGAAGGTCGGCGACCGCGTGCTGTTTGGCAAGTGGTCCGGCACCGAGGTCAAGATCGACGGCCAGGACCTGCTGATCATGAAGGAGAGCGACGTGATGGGCGTTCTCGAGGTCAGCGAGTCCAAGAAGAAGGCGGCCTAAGAGCCCCCTCTCCCTCCAGTCAAATCATTCCAAGGAAAAATCCAGATGGCAGCCAAAGAAGTCAAATTCTCGGTCGATGCGCGCGACAAGATGCTGCGCGGCGTCGACATTCTCGCCAACGCGGTGAAGGTCACGCTCGGCCCGAAGGGCCGCAACGTCGTGCTCGACAAGTCGTTCGGCGCTCCCCGCATCACCAAGGACGGCGTCACCGTCGCCAAGGAGATCGAGCTCGAGGACAAGTTCGAGAACATGGGCGCCCAGATGGTGCGCGAAGTCGCCTCCAAGTCCGCTGATGCGGCCGGCGACGGCACCACCACCGCCACCGTGCTGGCCCAGGCGATCGTGCGCGAAGGCGCCAAGTCGGTCGCCGCCGGCATGAACCCGATGGACCTCAAGCGCGGCATCGACCTCGCGGTCGAGGCGGTCGTTGCGGACCTCCAGAAGAACTCCAAGAAGGTCACCTCGAACGACGAGATCGCCCAGGTCGGCACCATCTCGGCCAACGGCGACCAGGAGATCGGCAAGTTCCTCTCCGACGCCATGAAGAAGGTCGGCAACGAGGGTGTCATCACCGTCGAGGAAGCCAAGTCGCTCGAAACCGAGCTCGACGTCGTCGAGGGCATGCAGTTCGACCGCGGCTACATCTCGCCCTACTTCGTCACCAACGCCGACAAGATGCGCGTTGAGATGGACGACGCCTACATCCTCATCAACGAGAAGAAGCTCTCCTCGCTGAACGAGCTGCTGCCGCTGCTCGAGGCCGTGGTGCAGACCGGCAAGCCGCTGGTCATCGTCGCCGAGGACGTCGAAGGCGAGGCCCTCGCGACCCTCGTCGTGAACCGCCTGCGTGGCGGCCTGAAGGTCGCGGCCGTCAAGGCTCCGGGCTTCGGCGATCGCCGCAAGGCCATGCTGCAGGACATCGCGATCCTGACCGGCGGCCAGGCGATCTCGGAAGATCTCGGCATCAAGCTCGAGAACGTCACCCTCAACATGCTCGGTCGCGCCAAGAAGGTGATGATCGACAAGGAGAACACCACGATCGTCAACGGGGCCGGCAAGAAGGCCGACATCGAGGCGCGCGTGGCCCAGATCAAGGCGCAGATCGAGGAGACCACCTCGGACTACGACCGCGAGAAGCTCCAGGAGCGTCTCGCCAAGCTCGCGGGCGGCGTCGCGGTGATCCGCGTCGGCGGCGCGACCGAGGTCGAGGTGAAGGAGCGCAAGGATCGCGTTGATGACGCGATGCATGCGACCCGCGCGGCCGTGGAAGAAGGCATCGTCCCGGGCGGCGGCGTCGCCCTGCTCCGTGCCTCCGAGCAGCTCAAGGGCCTGCGCACCAAGAACGACGACCAGAAGACTGGCGTCGAGATCGTGCGCAAGGCGCTGTCGGCCCCCGCTCGCCAGATCGCGATCAACGCCGGTGAAGACGGCTCGGTGATCGTCGGCAAGATCCTGGAGAACAAGGCCTACAATTACGGCTTCGACTCCCAGACCGGCGAATATGCCGATCTCGTCAAGAAGGGCATCATCGACCCGACCAAGGTGGTCCGTACCGCGATCCAGAACGCTGCCTCGGTTGCCGCGCTCCTGATCACCACGGAGGCCATGGTCGCCGAGCTGCCCAAGAAGGGCGGCGCCGGCCCCGCAATGCCCCCGGGCGGCGGCATGGGCGGCATGGACTTCTGAGGTCCAACCATCTCAAGAACTACGAAACCCCGGCAGCGATGCCGGGGTTTTTGTTTGGGGCAAACTCTCTCCCGTCGTCATTCCGGGGCGCGCCCTCTTGCGCGCGAGCCCGGAATCCATAACCACGAACCTCAGTTGGTTATCCCGGGATGGAGATCAGCCCGGTTTAAAGTCCTCCAATCCCGCCGCCACTTCTTGCACTTCTTCTTACGGGCGACAGGCATAGCGGGCCATTCCGTCCGCCTGTCGTTATGGATTCCGGGCTCAGCGCTTCGCGCTGCCCCGGAATGACAAGGAGTGCAGGATGAACCTCATTTGGTGATCCTGGGATAAAGATCATCCCAGTTCGGGTTCTGCTCCTCGATCAGGCGCGTCTTCCAGTCGCGCCGCCATTTCTTGAGCTCCTTCTCGCGGGCAATGGCCGTCGCGGGATCGTCATAGATTTCGAACAGGACGAGCTTGTTGACGCCGTACTTGCTCGTGAAGCCAGGGACGGCCTTTGTCTTGTGCTCGTACACACGGCGCACGAGGTCGCGGGTCACGCCGATATAGAGCGTGCCGTGCTTCTTACTCGCGAGGATGTAGACATAGTACGTCAAAACATCCGCCTGTGGTTATGGATTCCGGGCTCGCGCCCAAGAGGGCGCGCCCCGGAATGACGGAGCAAGCCTCACTCCACGTTCCCCAACCGCTCGAAGCGCGGCTCGCCATCCTCATCGAGCGACCAGATGATGCGTGTGACCCTGCCGACGAGATTGTCGATCGGCACGAAACCGAACGTCGACATCATCCGGCTGTCGGTTGAATTGTCGCGGTTGTCGCCGAGCACGAAGAGGTGGCTGGGCGGCACCGTGAAGACGCTGGTGTTGTCGAGGAAGCCATTGTCGAGGCAGTCGTAGGTCACATAGCTCGCGCCGCTCGGCAGCGTCTCGCGCCAGCGCTTGACCTTCGCCCCGTCATCGCCTCCGCAGGAGGCGCCGGCTTGTGCCTCCGTCAGCGCGACGCGTGTCACCGGACGGTCGTTGAGGATGAGCCGGCCCTGCCGCATCTGGATGCGGTCGCCGGGCAGCCCGACCACGCGCTTGACGTAATCGACGGAGGTATCCCTTGGCGTTCGGAAAACGACCAAGTCGCCATACTCGGGCTCGGCGGCAAAGACGCGGCCCGAAATCCAGGACGAAGCGAAGGGGAAGGAATAGCGGCCGTAGCCATAGGCATATTTCGCCGCAAAGACGTAGTCGCCGACCATCAGCGTCGGTGCCATCGAATTCGAGGGGATGTTGAACGGCTGATACAGGAAGTATCGAAACAGGAACGGCGGCGACCACAGCACCGGGATCAGCAGGATCAGGATGAGAATCGCCTTCCATTCCCGCGATCGTGCCGAGGGACGGATCGTTTGCTCAAGAGTGGTCATGCAGCTGCCCTGTTCAAAGACATAGTCGTCGCGAGATTACGCAACCTGCGCGCGCGTGCAATCCCCGGCGAACTTGCGAATTTGGTCGCACGTCGCGCGGCCCGCGTTCAATGCGAGGCCATGAACGTCGCCAGCGGTCAGCCCTGCGACAAATCCCTGAAGCAGTGCCGCACCCACTCGATCGTCACGCGCGTCGCCGGATCGCGCTTCAGATGATTCTGGACCAGGAGCCAGACGTCGCGGCGTTTCGGCAGCAGCGTGGCGCGCAGGCTGCGGTCGGCGAGCAGCGGCCCGCAGCTGTGCTCGGGCAGCACGCCGATGGCCTGATGCGACTGGATTATGGTGCGGATGATGCGGATATTGTCGGTGATGCAGCGCACGTTGGTCAGCCGCTTCGCTCGCAAGAACTGCGCTTCCGGGATCGCGTCGAGCTCGTCGGGATAGATGCACGCGACCGGCTCGGCTCCGCTGCGGTCCGCGGGCTCGAAGAAATACAGCCTGACCTCGCCGAGCTTGGAGATGGTGAAGTCGCCCTTCTCCGGTTTGCGCAGGCGGATGGCGAGATCGGCCTGCCAGCGCGAGAACTTGACGTTGCCGCTGGAGGTGAGGAATTGCAGCGTCAGCCCCGGATGATCGCGCAGGAAGCTTGCCGCATGCGGCGCCAGCAGCTCTTCGGCGACCGCATTGGTCGAGGCGATGCGCAGCCGGCCGACCGGGCCGGATTGAGTGTCCTTGATACGGTCGATCGCCGCCACATGCGCCGCCATCGCGCCGACATGCGCGAGCACCGCCTCGCACTGGCGCGTCGGCCGCCGCACGCCATCCACCGCATCGAACAGCGGCACGCCGAGATCGCGCTGGATGCGCGCAAGCCTGCGGCCGACGGTGGTCTCGTCGATGCGCAACCGCGCGCTGGCGCCGGCATAGGTGCCCTCGTCCCTGACCGCGGCGATGATGCGCAGATCGTCCCAGTTCATGAAGCTGAGCCTAGCAGGCACGAATTTGTCCTGCAAATTTGCAGCCATATGCCGCAATATTCCTGCGCATTGGCAGGCTCCGGCTGCGCTAGTGTCGCCTCATCGACATTCCCCAGAAGGCCTCACCAGCATGACCGCTCCAAAGACGCTGCTCGAACTCGCCGGCGCCGATCTCGATCCGCCCAAGCTCAACGAGGCCTGCCTTGTGCTGATCGACGTCCAGAACGAATATTGCGCCGGTCCGCTGGCCCTGCCCGATGCACAGCCGGCGATCGCCGCGGCTGCGCGGCTGCTCGCGCGCGCACGGGAGAGCGGAGCTGCGATCCTCCATGTCGCGCACAAGGGCCGCGCCGGCGGCCTGTTCGACCGCGAGGCCGCGCGCGGCGCGATCGTCGAGCGCCTGACGCCGCTCGCCGGCGAGCCCGTGATTGAGAAGGCGCTTCCGAATGCCTTCGCCGGCACCGATCTGCACGCCAGGTTGGCGGCGACCGGACTCAAGAACATCGTGCTGGCCGGCTTCATGACCCACATGTGCGTCAGTTCGACCCCCCGCGCCGCGCTCGACCTCGGCCTGCGCACGACGATCGCGGCCGACGCCTGCGCCACCCGCGACCTGCCCGACGGCCGCGGCGGCACGCTGGACGCCCGGATGATCCATCAGGTCGCGCTGGCCGAATTGTCGGACCGCTTCGCGATCATCGCGCAAGTCGAAGCACTGACTTGATGGAGCGTGCGATGCTGCAGCTTTATTTCTTCCCGATGGCCTGCTCGCTCTCGAGCCGCATCGCGCTGATGGAGGCCGGTATCGAGGCGCAGTATCACCTCGCCCATATCTGGACCAAGCAGGTCGTGAAAGACGGCAGCGATTTCCGCGACCTGTCGCCGAAGGGTGCGGTGCCGGTCCTGGTGCTGGAGAGCGGCGAACGGCTGACCGAGAGCGCAGCAGTGTTGCAATACATCGCCGATGTGAAGCCGGAGACGCGTCTTGCGCCGCCGCCTGGCGATTTCGATCGCTATCGTCTGCAGGAATGGCTGAGCTTCATCGGCGCCGAGATCCACAAGGCGTTCCTGTTTCCGACCTTCTGGTACAAGGACGACGGCTCGCTCGCCAAGCCGCGGGCACGGATCGCGCAGACATTGTCGGTGCCGGCAGCGCATCTGGCGGACCGCGAATTCCTCGTCGGCAACGGCTTCACCGTCGCGGATGCCCATCTCACCTGGGCCTTGCTGCTGCTCCGTCCCGCAGGGATCGACATCGCGCGATGGCCGTCGTTGTCGGCCTATCTCGAGCGGATGCAGGCGCGGCCGGCCGTGCGGGACGCGATCGCGACCGAGATGTCGCTGCGCAAGGCGATGGCGGCGTGAGCGCGCCTCACTCCACCCGCGCCAGCACCGCGAGCTTGCGGATGCCCTTGTTGCGGTAGGCGTCGAGGAACGCGTAATAGTCCTTGAACGACACGCAGCCGTTGGAGTCGCCGTTCGGCCCGAGCATGAAGGTGTGCGCGAGCAGGCCATCGCGGCCGTGGATCGCGCTCTCGCCGCCGATCGGAGTCAGGCGCAGCGCCGGCACGCCGTGGAACAGCGCCTCGCGCGGCTTCAGCGTGTAGATGTGCGGCGGCGTCACGCCGCGCATGCGGATTTTCGAGGAACGCGGATCGTCGAGATTGGAGCCGAGGCCCGAATGCGCCTCGAGCTTGGTGCCGTCGGGCAGATACACGGTCTTGGCGGTGATGTCGTACACCGCGGTGTCGCGCTCATAGGGCGGCGCGCCGCCGAACATCGGATTCTGCTCCTTCGGCGCGATGGACGCGGTCACGCTGGCATCGGCCGAGGCGTAGGCAAGCAGCCCGCCGGACGGCTCGCGCTTGCCCCAGAGCTTTTCCACCATCGACTGGCGCGGTCCGGCGATCGACATCACCGCGGCCTTGGCGCGATCGGCGAACGACTTCGGCGGCGCCTCGGGCGCCGGCACGATCTGGGCCGGATCGGCCGAGGCCAGCTGCATCTGGGCATCCGGCGCGCGCCTGGTCTTGTCAGCGGTCTTGTCAGAGGTCTTGGCCGCCGGCTTCAGCGCGTCGGCGACCCTCGCGACCACGCTCTGCTTCGGGGCGTCCTTCGAAGTCTCCTTGGCCAGCGCAACCTGGGTCGGGGGCGCTGCGCTCGCCGCATTCGACGGCACGCCTTGCGTCGCGGCCGCGGCAAAGCGCTCGTTGAACATCTCGCGCGAGATCGGAGCTGCGACCTGGAGCCGGTCGGGCAGCAGCGCGAAGGTTTCCCGGATGGCCTCGCCGGCCTCGCGCAGCACGACCTTGGGCGCGCGCCTGACCACCGGCTCGTCGTAGCCGAGGCTGCCGACGGTGGGGTAGACGCTCGCGCCGAGGATGTTGCTGTAGATGATCCAGCCGGCGCCCATAAGCACGCAGCCGATCGCCGCGGTGCCCAGCCAATTGGCCGTGGTCATTTTCCGGGAAGGCTTCCGAAGAGAATTCTTGCCAGGATTTTTGGACTTCCGTGCCGCGATGCTTTGCGCAGCGATACTCGTACTCATTCGCCTTGCGTCCAGGACGGTGTCACTCGGTCCCCCTTCAAAGTGCCGCTGGTCACGATCCGGGAACAGCATCTCGCAGAGGGTCGGAGCGTCATTAAGGCGACTTTTAGTTAAATGCAGATTAAGTTCGGGCGGATATGGGGCAACGCGCTAATGCTGTCCCGTTTTGAGAAAAATCCCGCAGAATTACGGACTTAGACGCATCTGTTAACCATGTTTCTCGACCGGCTCACGTCGGTTCTTCGACGCTTGCGGCCGCACCCACGAGACATTCAACAACGTCATTTTCGTGGTCGCCAACTGGCCCTGACCGTAGCGCGGAAGCGTTGCGCGAGGCTGGTGGGCTGGGCGTCCGTCGGGGCCCTGCGCCCTGACGCGGCACGGCGCCGTGACCGAAAATTGATCACGTCGGTTCTGGTAATCGCCGCCGCGAGAAAGTAGCTCCTATCTCGGCACTTTTCAGCAGCCTCTGCGCGTCATACGGTACCGTATCGATTTGCCCTGAACTGTGCCGTGCACGCAAACGGAGGCTGGCATGAGAGGGATCGCGCGCGCCGGGTTTTTCGCCCTGGCGGGGTCATTTCTGTTGATTGGATCTGCGACTGCGCAGCCTGGTTCCAATTTGGGTTGTACGGCATCGCCGTCGGCTGCCGGGACGCAGACCTGGCGCTGCGACAACGGCATCACCATCGTTGCGGAAAATGGCGCCAGATTTGAACTTAAGGACGCCAACCGCGACGGACATATAGACTCCGTGGAGTTGAGCAGCAAAGCGCTGCTGGTCGAGGTGCCCCGGAAGCCGCGGGGCAATCCGTTCAAGGTACTGACGCCGCAAGCGATCGCCGCGGTGCGCGGCACGAAATGGGCGGTCGATGTCGCTGACGCCAAGACCTCCGACGCCAAGACCTCCGTGTTCGTCGCCGACGGCCGGGTCGGCGTGACCCGAAGGGCTCGTGGGCGCGGCGTCGTGCTTGGACCCGGCGAAGGCGTCGATGTCGAGGCAACCGGCCCGTTGACCGTCAAGACCTGGGGCCAGCCGCGCGTCGACGCGCTCATGGCGAGACTCGGGCAATAAGACCGGGTCAACAACACTCGCCCACGAAATTTGGACGATAGAAGATTGCAGAACGAGCGCATGCGCAACCGACGCGTTCAGATCCTGGTGGCACTCGTCCTCACCGCGCTGTGGGGCGCGGGCATCTTTGCAGCGCACGCCAACGGCCGTCTGCGTTTTCTCGACCGCCTCGAAGCCACGCTGACGGATTGGCGGACGCAAGCCCGCGGCGTGCGGCGTCCACCCGACCTCGTCACCATCGTCGCGATCGACGACACCGTGGTGAAGCGCGGCGGCAGCTATCCGCTGCCGCGCGCCGATCTCGCCCGTGTCGTCGACACCATCGTGCAGTTCAAGCCGAAGGTCATCGGGATTGATCTCCTGCTCGTCGACCGCAGCGCTGCGATCGGCGATGCCACGCTCGCCAGCACGCTCGCCACCGGTCCCATGGTGCTCGCCGCCGCGGCGATCTTCCCCTCCGCCAGCGAAACCGTGGATCCGAGCAGCGAAGGTCCCCTCGCCGCTCTGCCGCAGGCCGAGCGCTTCCTGCGGCCGTTGCCCGCGTTCGCCGAACACGCCGAGGTCGGCGTCGTCAACGTCGCGACGGGACAATCGGGCTCACCGCTATCGGTGCCGATGCTGTTCCGGACGCGCGACAAGGTCGAGCTGTCCTTCCCCTTGCGCGTCGCAGCCCGCGCGCTCGACCAGCCGCTGACGGTCGCGCCGGACCATCTCATGCTGGGCGATCGCGCGGTACCGACCGACGGCGATCTGGCGTTGCCGATCACCTATTACGGCCCGCGCCGCACGATCCGTACCGTCAGCGCACAGAGCATTTTCGACGGCACGCTCGATCGCGCGGCGATCGAGAACCGGATCGTCGTGATCGGCGCCTCGGTCGCCGGCGGCGGCGACTTCTATCCGACGCCCTTCGATTCCCTGATGCCCGGGGTCGAGGTGGTCTCGACCGCGATCACGCATCTCGTCGCCGGCGACGCCATGGTGCGCGACCGCAGGGTCCGCATTGCCGACGCGCTCACTGCGATCCTGCTGCCGATGCTGCTGGTCGGGCTGCTCGCCTGGCGGCGCAGCGCGCTGGGCATCATGACGGCGGCCGCGGTGATGATCGCCTGGGCCGGGGTCAACCTGTTCGCGTTCACGCACGGTGTCTGGCTGAACGCCGCAACCACGCTCGCCGCGGCAATGCCGCCGGTTGCGGTCTTTGCCGGCGTGCAGCTGTGGGCCGGAGGCCGCCGCACGCAATATTTTGCCGCCAAGAGCCGGTCGCTTGCGCAATTCCAGGCTCCGGCGCTGCAGGAATGGCTGGCGCGAGATCCGAACTTCCTGTCGAAGCCGGTCCGGCAGGACGCAGCCGTGGTCTTCGTCGATCTCTCCGGCTTCACCGGACTGAGCGAGCGAATTGATCCGAACGAACTCAGGACTCTCCTGAAGGCGTTTCATGCACTGATCGACAAGGCGGCGATCGACTATGACGGCATGATCACCGGCTTTCTCGGCGACGGCGCCATGATCCTGTTCGGGCTGCCGCGCGCGATGCCCGACGACGCGGCGCGCGCGCTGAAATGCGCGATCGATCTGCATCGCAGCCTCGAACGCTGGATCGCTTCGCTGCCGCCGGCGATCGCAGGTCAGCTCGGTTTCAAGATCGGCGCGCATTGCGGCCCGATCGTCGCATCCCGGCTCGGCGAAAGCCATCAGCACATCACGGCGACAGGCGACACCGTCAATGTCGCAAGCCGTCTGATGGAGATCGCCGCCCAGAATGATGCGCAGCTCGCGCTGAGCGATACGCTGCTCGACACGGCCGATTTCAGCGGCGCTCCCGACGGCGTCCTGTCCGGGCCCCTGCTCGCCCAGGTCCGCGGCCGCTCCGGCATCGTGACGGTCTGGTTCTGGCGCGACCGGGATGGGCCGGGTCAGCCTTCGACCAGGGCCGAAATGATCGGCTGAGGCCCGCTACCGCGCTTCCGGCGGCGGCGAGCGATCCAGCACCTCGCCCTTGGCGCCCTCGAGCAGGTCGATGCCATAGGTCTCGACCACGAGCGGCCCGCGCTTGCGCTGCAATTGTGCGATCTGCGTCACCTGCGCAAAGAGAGCATCGAGGGCGGGATGGCCTCCGCGCAGCTCGTCGACATAGAGCAGCTTGCCGGCGAGCAGCCTGGGATCGGGTTCGGGCATGTTGACCCAGCGGATGCGCTGGCTCTGCTGCGCAACGCAGGTGCCGCGCGGCAGATAGAACGCGAGCCAGCCCGTGGTGCCGTAGTCCTGCGCCAGCACACAGGTCGCACCACTGCGTGCGCGCACCGTTTCGATCTCGGCGGCAAGCTCGCGCCAGCCGACGCCGACGCTGCGCACCGTGGCATCGCGGCGATATCCGGACAGCCAGCCGGTATTGGCCTGCACGATCAGAGCTGCAAACATCACGATGCCCGTTGGCGCCGCCCAGCGCAGGCAGAAATCGACCAGGCGCCGCTGGCGAGGCTTCCACTGCACGAGGTTGGCGGCGGCCGCCGCGGCGATGACGAAAGGCGGATAGACCGGCGCGAACCAGTTGGCTTCGACGCGGGCATGCAGCGAATGCCAGACGAAGTAGACGACGATGGTCCAGAACATCGTCTCGATCAGCACGCGCGAGGCCAGCGCGCCGGCGCGCCGCCAGGTCAGCGCGTGCAGCCCCATCGCGCCGAGGATGAAGACCAGCGGCGTCGCGAACGCGATCTGGGTCGGGATCAGCTCGGCAATGAAGACGGGGCGGAAGTCCTCGATCCTGGCGCGGCCGAGCTGCTTTGCGAACGAGACCCATTGATGGTCCGCATTCCACAGGATCACCGGCGAGAACAGCGCCAAGGCAACAAGGCCGCCGAGATAGGGCCAGGGCGAGAGAAACCAGCGCCTCAGCTTCGGCACGGAAGCGAGCCAGATCAGGATCGCCGGCCCAAAGAACATCGCGGTATATTTCGACAGCAGTGCCGCGCCGACCGCCGCGCCGACCGCGAGCCACCAGGCGCCCCGGCCGGTCTCCAGCACCTTGGCGAGGAAGAACAGCACGAAGCTGGAGGCGACCAGCAGCGGCGCATCGGGCGTGACGATCAGCGTGCCGACGGAAGCCAGCAGCGTCACGTTGAGCAGGATGGCGCTGGTCGCGGCCACGCGCACCCCGCCGAACAGGATCGCGGCAGAGCGATAGACCGCATAGCTCATCGGCAGCGCCAGCAGGATCGAGACGAGGCGGACGCCGAACTCGGTATCGCCGGCAATCATGGTGCCGGCGCGGATCACATAGGCGACCATCGGCGGATGGTCGTAGTAACCGCCCGCCAGATTCTTCGACCACATCCAGTAATAGGCTTCG
Source organism: Bradyrhizobium sp. 191 (assembly GCF_023100985.1). Taxonomy (NCBI): domain Bacteria; kingdom Pseudomonadati; phylum Pseudomonadota; class Alphaproteobacteria; order Hyphomicrobiales; family Nitrobacteraceae; genus Bradyrhizobium; species Bradyrhizobium sp. 191. The sequence continues at coordinate 7,567,692 of NZ_CP064692.1, read as the reverse complement.
TCGAACGTGATCGGCGTGAATGCGGCCGCAACGAGCCGCAATCCGACCAGCGCGAGAATCAGCAGCGCGGTGTTGCGGACGATCCGCGCGTCGGCCCCGCCCATGGCGTGCTATTTCTTGCGCCAGACGAACAGTCCGGACATCGCGTAGTTCCACACCACGCCCATCAGCGCGCCGGCCATGCCGGCCAGCCACCAGATCGGCTCCTGATCGTACACCGAGAAGGCGACGCCGACATTGGCGAGCAGGCCGACGCTGCATACGATGTAGAAGGCGATGAGGCCGCGCAGCAGCGCAAAGCCCTTCAGCCGCTGGTCGCGATAGGTGAGGAAGTTGTTGAGGATGAAATTGCTGGTCATGGCGACGATGGCGCCGGCGGCCTGCGCCTCCGCGAACGGCGCGTTGAACAGCTGAAGCGCGATGAACAACGTGGTCAAGTGCACCACGAGGCCGATGCCGCCGACCATGGCGAACAGGATGAAGCGCAGCGAGACGATGTCGTTGGTCAGCTTGGCCAGCACGAGACCCAGGAAGTCGAGTGCGACCATGGAATCGAGCTTGCTCTCGCCGTGCTGGCGGGCGCCGAAAGTGTAGGGGATCTCGACGGCGCGCAAGCTGCCGTGCGCGCTCGCGACGACGTCGAGCAGGATCTTGAAGCCGTGCACGGACAGCTTCGGCGCGAGCTGTTCGAACCGGTCGCGGCGGATCATGAAGAAGCCGCTCATGGGATCGGCGATTTCGACCCGCAGCATCTTCCTGGCGACTTCGGTCGCGAGCGCACTGGCTCCGGCGCGCTGCTTGTCGAAGCCTTCGCTCTTGTAGCCCTCGATGTAGCGGCTGCCGACGACGAGGTCGGCCTGATCGCTGGCGAGGAGCAGCAGCATCTTCGGCAGCTGCGTCTCGTCGTGCTGGAGGTCGGCATCGATCACGGCCACATAGGGAGCGCTCGAGGCGAGGATGCCCTCGATGCAGGCGCCCGAGAGGCCGCGACGGCCGATGCGGCGGACACAGCGCACGCGGCTGTCGCGCTGCGCCAGCGCGCGCACGACGTCCCAGGTGCCGTCGGGCGAGTTGTCGTCGACGAACACGACTTCCCACGCGATATTGGCGAGCGTTGCCTCCAGCCGCCGGTACAGCACCGTGACGTTGTCGCGCTCGTTGAAGGTCGGGACGATGACCGACAGTTCCGGCCCCTCTTGAGCCTGCGGCGGGATGTCGGCGCCGGGTCTGATCGCTTCGTTCATGACGGCAGCGTATATCCGCCGCGTCCTGCGCTGCCAAGCCGGGGTCTCTGGGGAACGGCCGAAAAAGGGCCCTAAAATGCCAACGACCCCGGAACGGCGGACCGCGCGTACATCCGGCGCAGGCCCGAGCTATTCCAAGGTCGTCCCAGCGACGGAGCTCTTCGCTCAACGTCGCCGTTACAAGCTAGATGGGGACGGCAGAAGCGCTTCGCAAGGGGCAGAAAGCTCGTTTTCCTGCTCTATTGGTTGGGCACTTCCCGAATTATCGGCCCACGCGGGGCAGGTGCGGCTGGGGCCGACGGCGCCGCCGCCGGGGCCGGTTCGACTTTCGTCGGCCTGGGCGGCTTGCCGTACTGGCCGATCGGCCCGAACATGACGGCAGCCGCAAGCACGATCGCCCCCACGATCGCCCCCAGAATGCCCCCCACCGACTCAGACGACATGCAAGTCCCATCCCTGCTCCAGATGCGGCGAGTGATACCATGGATGAGCGCGCGGCGCCAAAGGCGAATGGCGCGTGGCGAATACCTCGAACCGGGCTCCTGCCCTACTCGCTATTCGCCACTCGCTACTCCCCCTGGCCCCTACTTCGCCGGCGGCCGGTGCTTGACGAAGGCCATCACGATGTCTTTCTGCGCCGCCTCCACCGCCCTGTTCGCGGTGGCGAGATGGGCGCCGGCATCGATGTTCGGATACTGCGTGGTGAGATAGTCGAGCAGCGCGACCCGGTAATATTGCCGCTCCGATGGACAGGCGCCCGCAACCGAGCGGCCGAAATCCTGCTCCGACAGGCCTTGATTGGAGTCGCGCGAATATTCCCGCGCCAGGCAATGCCAGTAATCGTCGCGGCCCTGCTGGGCGAGCTTCTGTGCGCTTCTCGCGTCGTCATCATCGGCCAATGCGGGCCATGTCATGGCAGCAGATGTCATCATAAAGAGCGCCGCTCCCACCGACAGCATCCGCATCTTGTTCTCCTTTTTTCGCGGGTCCGGGCGCAAGCTTAGACGGGGCGGGCCAACTGGCCAATCACAACTGGTTTGACTAGGATGGGGTCCCTCTCCGTCGATGCGAGAAATTCCGTGGCCAAAGCAAAAACCGCGTCAAGAAAATCCGGCAACATCTTCATCGGCATCGGCGGCTGGACCTTCGAGCCCTGGCGCGGCGTGTTCTATCCGGAGAAGCTGGCGCAGGCGAAGGAGCTGTCGTATGCCGCCTCGAAGCTCACCTCGATCGAAATCAACGGCACCTATTACGGCTCGCAGAAGCCGGAGAGCTTTCGCAAATGGGCGAGCGAAGTTCCCGATGGCTTCGTGTTCTCGGTGAAGGGACCGCGCTTCGCCACCAACCGCCGCGTGCTCGCCGAGGCCGGCGATTCCATCAAGCGGTTCTATGATTCCGGCGTGCTGGAACTTGGCGACCATCTCGGGCCGGTGCTGTGGCAGTTCGCACCGACCAAGAAGTTCGACGGCGCCGATTTTGGAAAATTCCTCGAGCTGTTGCCGCGCAAGCTCGAAGGGCGCGCGCTGCGCCATGTCGTGGAAGTGCGCCATGACAGCTTCTGCACGCCGGACTTCGTCGCGCTGATCCGCGAGTTCGAGACGCCCGTCGTGTTCGCCGAGCACGGCAAATATCCTGCTATCGCCGATGTCGCCGGCGATTTCGTCTATGCAAGGCTGCAGAAGGGCAATGACGAGATCAAGACCTGCTATCCGCCGAAGCAGCTCGATGCCTGGGCCAAGCGCTTGCAGGATTGGGCTTCGGGCGGTGAACCCGACGACCTGCCGAAGGTTGACAAGGCCAAGCCGAACAAGGAGCCGCGGGACGTGTTCGCCTATGTCATCCACGAGGGCAAGGTGCGCGCGCCGGCCGGCGCCATGGAACTGATCGCGCGGGTGATGTGAGCGGGCTATGGCCAATTGGGAGCACCAAGGCTTCCTCACGTCATGGCCGGGCTTGTCCCGGCCATCCACGACTTGCCGCGCGGCGCGAAGAACGTGGATACCCGGGACAAGCCCGGGCATGACGACCTCACGTGTCGTGACCTGAGGAGTCCCCATGGCAAAGGCGAGGAAGCTGTTCACCATCGGCTACGAGCAGACGCCGCCCAAGGCCGTGCTGGACGAGCTGGAACAGGCCGGCGTCAAGCTCGTGGTCGACGTACGCGCGGTGACGTCATCGCGCCGGCCGGGCTTTTCCAAGAAGCAGCTTGCGGCAGGCCTCGACGAGCGCGGCATCGCCTATGTCCATCTCGCCGCGCTCGGCACACCGAAGGAAGGCCGCCTCGCCGCCCGCAGCGGCCAATACGACGTGCTGGAGAAGATCTTCTCAAAGCACCTGAAGGCGCCAGAAGCCAGGGAGGCGATGGACGAACTCTCGTCGCTGGTGAAGAAGGCCGGCCCTGTGTGCCTGCTCTGCTACGAGCGCGACCACACCCACTGCCACCGCCAGATGATCGCGGAGATCATCGAGGAGCGCGACGGGGTGACGGTGAAGAATCTGGCGGGACGGCAGGTCTGACGGTCGTTCCGGGGCAGCCCGCAGGGCTGAACCCGGAACCTCGAGATTCTCAGGTGCGCAATTGCGCACCGCAGTTCGCGACTGCGTCGCGCCCCGGAATGACGAGCTACCCCTCCCCCGCCAGCTTGAACGTCCCTTCCATCATCTGAACGCAGCTCCCGCCGACATGGGCGGAGACGATCTTGCCCTCCTGCTTGCGCACGCGGGTGAGAAGCATGCTGGGACGGCCCATGTCAAAGCCCTGGCCGATGGTGAGCTTCAATTCGCCGTCGCGCATGGGATCGAGATCGGCGAACAGCGCGGCGGCGGCGACCGTCGCGCTGCCGGTGGCGGGGTCTTCGATCAGGCCGCTTGCGCCGGGAAAGAACATCCGCGCCTGACGCTCGCAGGGCGCCTCCGCCGCCGGCACATCGCGCGTGTAGAAGTAGACCGAGAAAGCGCCGTCGCGCGGCAGCATCCGGCCAAACGCTGCCGCGTCGGGCTTGGCCCTGCGCACGGCTTCGCGCGATCCCACCTCCGCCACCACGAACGGCGTTCCGACGCCGACGACCTGCGGCGCGTGATGATCGGTCTTGATGTCATCAACCGCCAGCGAAATGCAGGCGGCGACGTCAGCCGCGGATAGCTGCGCAAGCCTCGACAGTTGCTGTGGCGCGGTGAGCTCGGCGCTGATCACCCTGCCCTGCTCCCGCACGATATCGACCGGGACCAGACCAGCCTTCTCCTCGAACAGCAGCCGCGGCTTCGGCTCTTTCGCGATTCCCGCCAGGACGAAGGCCGTGCCGACATTGGGATGGCCCGCAAACGGTAGCTCCCTGACGGGGGTGAAGATGCGCACCTCGGCGTCGTTGGCCTTGTCGCGCGGCGACAGCACGAAGGTGGTCTCGGAATAGTTGAACTCGGTCGCGATCGCCTGCATCTGCTGTGTCGTCAGCCCGCCGGCATCGAGCACCACGGCGAGCTGGTTGCCGCCGAAGGCGCGATCGGTGAACACGTCGACGGTGACGTAGCGGCGCTGCATTTTCGTTTCCTCATGCAAGTCGCGGCCGCGACCGGCCGCACGCGCAGCACTCTACAAGCCGAAAACGCCGCTCGTCATGCCCCAAAATTGAGTGCAATCGGAGCAATCGGGGAAAGAGCTTCAGAAGCGAAAGAGCTGAAGCGGCGACGCGAGCACTTGCGCGCGCTCGCTCTTGTTGGCGATCAGCGCATCGAGAAATTCCCGGTTCTTCGCGTAAGTCTGCGTCGCCTCGAACTGCGTGTGTGGCCAGTCGCTGCCCCACAACAGGCGATCGAGGCCGTAGGCTTCGCGGAGCAAAGGATAGGCCGCCTTGGCAAACTCCTCGCCCGCCGCACCGTTGCGGTATGGCGCAGAGATCTTGACCCAGATGTTTCGTGTCGCACCGAGTTTGAGCATCGACTGAAAGCCGGGATCAGCGACACCGAGCTTCGGATCCGGCAGCGCGTAGTGATCGAGCACGACGGCGACGCCGGGATCGAGCAGCTGCGGCGCAAGCGCGGCGAGATCGGCCGCATTGCGCTGGATCTCGACCTGCCAGCCCATCGCCTTCAGGTTCGCGAGCAGCGCCTTCCATTCACTGGCCGCGAGATCCGGCAAGGGCTGGCCGACGAGGTTGAGCCGAATGCCGACAACGCCGGCGCGATCGAGCGCGCGCAACTCGTCCGTGGTCGCCGCGGGATCGACCACGGCGATGCCGCGCAGACGACCGCCTGCCTGCTTCAGGCACGCGACCAGATAAGAATTGTCGCTGCCGAGAAAGCTCGGCTGCACCAGCACACCATTGCTCATGCCGTTCCGGTCGAGCTGCTCCAGATAGAGCGCCAGCGGCGCGTCGTAATCGGGCGCATAACGCCGCCCCGGCGCGAGCTGAAGACCGCGATGGAAGACGTGAGCATGGGTATCGATCGTCGGCAAGGCCGCCTCACTCTTGGCTGTAGCCGCGGCCATCGTGACGAGCGCGCCGAGGCCCGCACCAAATGGCGTAGCGTGAGGTCGCGCAAGACGAATGTCATGTCGCTTGCTGTCCATCCCGCGTCAGGCGCGCGTCGCAGCGGTCTGCTCGAACACCTTGCCACGCGTCTCCGGCAGCAGCAGCACCGCGATCAGCACCAGCGAATAGGCAAGGGCCGCATCGATGCCGATCGCAGGTCCAAGCCCGATATGATCGCTGAGGAAACCGACCAGGAACGGGAACGCCGCGGAGACGATGCGGCCGAAATTGTAGCAGAAGCCGACCCCGGTGCCGCGCACACCGGCGGGATAGAGTTCGCTGAACAGCGCCGCCATGCTGGCGGGAATGCCGGCGGAGAAGAACCCGAGCGGAAAGCCGAGCACCAGCATCTGGCCGTTCGTCAGCGGCGCGAAGATGTAGATCAGCACTGTCACGATGCAGGCCGTGGCGAACAAGGCGACGTTGGCGCGGCGCCCGATGCGGTCGCTGATGATGCCGCTCGTCACGCAGCCGCAGAAGAAGGCAACGATGATCACGGCGAGATAGCCGCTGGAGCCGAGCACCGACAGATGCCGCACCTCACGCAAGTACGTCGGCAGAAAAGTGGTGAGCGCGGCATAGCCGCCATGCGCGCCGATGCCGAACAGACCGCCGATCAGCGTCGAGCGCAGCACGTCGCGATGGAAGATGCCGGAGAGCGTGGCGAAGAATGGCGTCTTCTCGGCCGCGACCGCGCGCGGCGGCTCCTTCAGCCCGCGGCGGATGAAGATGATGAGGAGCGCGGGCAACAGCCCAAGCGCGAACAGCAGCCGCCAGGCGATCTCGGCCGGCGCGTAGGTGAAGACCAGGGCCGACAGCAGCACGGCCGCGCCCCATCCCACGGCCCAGGCGCTCTGCACCGAGCCGAGCGCCTTGCCGCGATGCTCGGGCCGGATGATCTCGGCCATCAGCACCGCACCGCAGGCCCATTCGGCGCCGAAGCCGAGGCCCTGGATCGCCTTCAACACCAGGAGCTGCGTGTAAGTCATCGCGAAGGCGCAGGCGAAGGTCGCGAGCGCGAAGGTGGCGACGGTGATCTGAAGTGCCTTGACGCGGCCGAAGCGATCGCCGAGCGCGCCGCCGAACCAGCCGCCGAACGCACCGAAGAACAGCGTGACCGAGCCGAGCAGACCTGCATCGGCCTTGCTGATGCCGAAGGCCGCGATCAGCGCGGGGATCGCAAGGCCGAACATCTGGACGTCGAGCGCATCCAGCGCCCAGCCGCCAAAGCTTGCCCAGAATGTGCGCCGCTCCAGCGGCGAGCTTTCGCTGTACCAGTTCGACATGTTTCCTACCTCTGTACGCGTTATTGATTGATGACCTGGAGAAGCCGCCTCACCGGATCTCGGCGTGATAGCGGAAGCGGTCGGCCGGCCCGCGCGACCTGCGCCATTCGATTGGCCGGCGCTCGAGGTCGAGCGCGAGACGCTCGATCACGATCAGTGGCGCGTTGGCCTCGAGCCTGAGCAGGCGCGCCTGCATCTCGTTGGCGGTCTCGACCGTGAGGATTTCCTCGGCCGAGACAACGACCTCGCCGCAGCGCTCCTCGTACAGCGGATACAGGAGATCGCCGAATTCGGCGGTGTCGATCTCCAGGATCTTCGCGAAGCGCGATTGTTGCAGCCAGATCTCTTCCGCGAGCAGCGGGACGTCATCAATCAGGCGCAGGCGCGACAGGCTGATCACGGGCTCACCGACGGGAATGCGTAGCGCGGATGCGACCGCCGACGTCGCCGGCTCGCTTCGGCGGCGAATGATCCGGCTCTTAGGTACGCGCCGCTCGCCGCTCTCGGATTGGAAGCGGAAGAAGCGGAACAGCGACGAGTTGAACCGCGCCCGGCGCACGAACGTGCCCCGGCCCTGCTGCCGCTCCAGCACGCCGTCACTGACGAGCTGGTCGATCGCCTTGCGCACGGTGCCGATGGCAACGCCGTAATGCGTAGCCAGCTCGGCTTCCGACGGGATCGGCTCGCCCGGCCGCCATTCATTGCGGTTGATCCGCGCCGCGAGGTCGTCGCGCAGGCGCTGGTAGCGTGGCAGGCGGTCGTCGAGCGGCGCTGGATTCATATAGTCATATAGATGACTATATGACAAACGAGTCAAGCGCTACCATGATACCAGGACGACTCACATGCCTCGGAGAGTTACCCCAGCTGAAACACCGACACTTTCCGCTCATAGCCGCGCACCTCGACTTCACCGAGCGCGACGGCGTCGCTGCCGTCGTCGCCCAGCGCTTCGCGCACGGATGCCGAGATCAGGAACTGCGAGCCGAACTCCTTGTTCAACGCCTCCAGGCGCGAGGCAAAGTTCACGGTGTCGCCGATCACCGTGTACTCCTTGCGGCGGGGTGAGCCGATATTGCCGGCGACGACTTCGCCGAAATGGATGCCGATGCCGATGCGAAGCGGCCAGCTCGTCTCTGCGTTGATGCGGTCCATCGCGGTCAGCATCTCGCGGCCGGCGGCGACCGCTCGGTGCGCGGCGTCGGAAGCCTCCAGCGGCGCCCCGAACAGCGCGAGGAAACCATCGCCCAGAAACTTGTTCACGATGCCGCCGTGGCGGTCGAGGATGTCGACCAGCACGGCGAAGGCACCGTCGAGCCGGTCGACCACCTCTTGCGGCGTGCGCGATTGCGCGCCGGCGGTAAAGCCGCGGAAATCGACGAACATCACCGCGACGCGGCGGACGTCGCCGCCGCCGCTGGTGCTTGCCTGCATCAGCCGCTCAACCACCTGCGGGGAGACGTGCTGGCCGAACAGGTTCGTCACGCGGTCGCGCGCGGTCGCCGCCGCGATGCTCGCGGCGAACTGCCGGCGCAATTGCGCGCCCACGGCACCCGCAAGCACCCCGCAGATCAGGATGACGACGCCGCGCACGGCGTGGAAATAGATCAGGGGATCGCCGGCCTCGTCAGCCGCGTTGTAGTACAGCGCGACCGACAGAAGCCCGGCCGCGGCGACGATGCCCGTGAATGCCGAGAGCCAGAAGTCGAGCCGCAGGGTCGAGAGGATGATGAAGATGAAATACATCAGCGGCACGGCAAAGCCGAGAGCCTGGCTTGGACCCATGGTCCGGGTCTGCAGGATCAGGATCAACGTCGGCAGCGAGGTCTCGATCAGCGTGCCGATATAGCGTCGGATCACCGGCAGATCGCGATCGAGCCGGAGATTCCTCCTGATCTGGGTGTGGACCCAGAGCTCGAACAGGATGAAGCCGCCGAGGAGGCCGTAGACCTCGACGAGCCCTTCCGTTCCGCGCCAGACCCGGTTCAGCACGGCGGGGTCGATCAGATAGATCGCGGTGAGCAGCAGCATCAGGACGCAGCCGGTCATGATCAGCGCCCGCACCCGGAGCAGCTCGGTGCGCAGCACCTCCCGCGTCAGCTCGCGCTCGAATTCCTCCGATAACGCGGCGTGGTGCCGCGTCTTCCTGCTCGCAAACCTGACCATTCCGCCCTCTTGTCATTCCGGGGCGCGGCGAAGTCGCGAACCCGGAATCTCGAGATTCCGGGTTCGATGCTCTGCATCGCCCCGGAATGACTTCGAGACAGTCTGCCTCAATCCAGCGTGCGACGGAAGCGCGTCACGGCGATGGTCATGGCGAGCAGCATCAGGGCCGCCAGCGCCAGGGTGTCGAAGTGCAGGTTCTGCATGGTCGCGCCCTTCAGCATGATGGCGCGGACGATGCGCAGATAATGGGTCAGCGGCAGGGCTTCGCCGAGATATTGCGCCCACGCCGGCATGCCCGCGAACGGGAACATGAAGCCGGAGAGCAGGATGCTGGGCAGGAAGAACATCATCGACATCTGCATCGCCTGGAGCTGGTTCTGCACCAGTGTCGATATGGTGTAGCCGATCGACAGATTGGTGGTGATGAACAGCGTCGAGAGCAGCGCCAGCAGGACGAGGCTGCCCAGCACGGGTACGCCGAACAGGCCGACGCCGATGCTGATGATCAGGAAGGCCTGGACGAAGCCGACCAATACGTAAGGGATGATCTTGCCGAGCATCACCTCGACCGGCTTGATCGGCATCGACAGCAGGCTCTCCATGGTGCCGCGCTCGACCTCGCGGGTGACCGACAGCGCGGTGAAGATCAGCATGGTCATGGTCAGGATGGTGCCGACCAGCCCCGGCACGATGTTGAGGCTGGAGGCCGCGGCCGGATTGTAGCGCGCGTGCGCGCGGATCTCGAACGGCATCTCCGGGGGATCGCCGATGTAGAGATCGTGCTTGAGCGCGGTCTGCACGACCATGCCGAGCGAGCCGATCGCCGCGCTCGCCGCGACCGGATCCGTGGCGTCGGCGGCGACCAGCAGCGCCGGCTTGTCGCCGCGCCGCACCGCCCGCTCGAAGCCGCGCGGGATCTCGACACCGAACAGCACCTTGCCGGATTTCAGCAGATTGTCGAAGTCGTCGACGTCGTGCACCTCATAGAGGAAGCGGAAATAGGCGGTATTCTCCAGGGCCTTCAGGATCGAGCGGGCGAGATCGGAATCCTCCTGGAGCAGCACCGCGCTCGGCAGATGGCGCGGCGTGGTGTTGATGGCATAGCCGAACAGCATCAGCTGCATCACGGGCAACATCACGATCATCGCGAACGAGACGCGATCGCGCTTGAGCTGGATGAACTCCTTGACCAGCATCGCGTAGGAGCGCCGCAGAAAGCCGAAGCGCTCGCGGATCTCGCGCCGCGGTGCGGGATGGTCGACGGCGCTCATTGGAAATTATCCTTGGAGCGCCCCATCAGCTCGATGAACACGTCTTCGAGCGAGGGCTGCGACTGCTGCCAGCGCAGTCCGCCCTTCTCGCGCCAGGACGCGATGCTGGCTTCGAGCGCCGGGACGTCGCGGCCGGAAACATGCAGTGAGCTGCCGAACGGCGCCACCATATCGATGCCTGGCTTACCCGAGAGCGCGGCCGCAAGCTCGTTCAGGCCTTCGCCCGTAACGGTGTAGGTCGTCAGCGCGGATTTCGCGATCACCTCCTCCACCGTGCCGTGCGCCAGCAGATAGCCGTAGGCGATGTAGGCGATCTCGTGGCAGCGCTCGGCCTCGTCCATGTAATGGGTCGAGACCAGCACCGTGAGGCCTTCGGCTGCGAGTGCGTGGATCTCGTTCCAGAAATCGCGCCGCGCCTTGGGATCGACGCCGGCGGTGGGCTCGTCGAGCAGCAATAATTGCGGATTGGGCAGCGTGCAGGCCCCCAGCGCCAGCCGCTGCTTCCAGCCGCCGGAGAGCTCGCCCGCAAGCTGCTCCTCGCGCCCCGAGAGCCCGAGCCGCCTGATCATGTCGCGTGCGGCGCCGCGCGCGTCAGTGACACCATAGAGCCGCGCGACGAATTCGAGGTTCTCGCGCACCGACAGGTCCTGGTACAGGCTGAAGCGCTGGGTCATGTAGCCGACCTGACGCTTGATCTTCTCGGCATCGCGGCGGATGTCGTAGCCGAGGCAGGTGCCCTCGCCGCTATCAGGCGTGAGCAGCCCGCAGAGGATGCGGATGGTCGTGGTCTTGCCCGAGCCGTTGGGACCTAGGAATCCGTAGATCGAGCCGCGCTTCACCTGCATCGACAGATCGTGCACGACCTCGCGGCCGCCGAACGACTTGGTCAGGCCCTTGACGTCGATCGCGATGCCGTTGCCGCCGCTCATCGCTTGTCCGCCACCGGTGTCTTCGGGTTGAGATAGACGTCGATCGGCTGTCCCACACGCAAGGCATCGGGACGAGAGGGCCGCGCCTGGATCAGATAGACCAGCTTGTTGCGCTCATCGAGGCTGTAGATGACAGGCGGAGTGTATTCGGCCGAGGTTGCGATGAAGTAGATCTTTGCGGTGAGGTCGGCAGCGCAATTGTCGCACGAGACGCGCACCGTGTCGCCGATCGCGAGCTTGGGCAATTCGGCTTCCGGCACGAAGAAACGCAGCTTCATGTTGCCGGGCGGCATGATCGACAGCACCGGACGCTGCGCCGCCACCATCTCGCCCTCACGGAAATAGATCTGCTGGATGGTGCCGGCGACGGGCGCAAAGCCCTTGCGCCGCGCCATCCGCGTCTCTGACGTCGCCACCCGCGCTTCCGCGACGCGAAAGGCCGACACGGCGGCATCGAGATTGGCCTGCGTGCCCGAGCCGGTCTTGCTCAGCGAGGCCGCGCGGTCGTAGGTCTGCTGCGCGTTCGCCAGTGTCGCCTTGTTCTGATTGAGATCGGCGCGCTGGAGATCGTCGTCGACGGAATAGAGGGCATCGCCGACCTTGACCTCGTCGCCTTCGCGGACGTTGAGCTTGGTGACCCGCCCCGCTTCGTCCGGGCTGACGAAGATCATGTCGGCCTCGACCCAGCCCTGGAAGCCCGGATCGCGCTTCTCCGTGCACCCAGCGAGCCCGGTTGCGAGGACGATCGTCAATGCAAGACTGAAAATTGCTTGTGACGACCTCATGTCGTCCTCCGTTCACCAAAAATCAAATCGAGATGGACGCGCAGCATCTCCTGCGCGTCCAGCGGCGCGTGCCGCGCAAACAGGCTCTGCCAGATCACCGCGATCATCGCGGGTGCGACCAGGATCTGCGGATAGCGCGCGAGGTCCTTCTGCCGGATCTCGCCGCGGGCGATGCCGAGCTCGATCAGCGCGCGCATGGCGGCGATCCCGCGCGAGACGACCTCGCGGTAATAGAAGTCGGCAACGGACGGAAAGCGCGGGCCCTCCGCCACGATCAGGCGCACCAGATCGCCGCGCCTCGTGCCGATCACCTCGTTCAGGAAATTGCTCGCGAAAGCCTCGATCAGGTCGCGCACCGAGCCCGCCGGCGGCGGCAGCGTGGTCAGCCGTGCGACCACAGGAACGATGACGATACGCACCAGCTCCTCGAACATCGATTCCTTGTCCTTGAAGTGCAGGTAGATCGTGCCCTTTGCCACGCCGGCGCGCCTGGCGATGTCGTCGAGCCGCGTCGCCGCAAACCCGCGCGCGATGAACTCCTCCATCGCCGCTTCCACGATCGCCGCACGCCGCTCCGCCGCGCGCGTGGCGCGGTTCGTGGCAGGCGCCTCCTCGCTGCGAGCGGGCTCAGGGCCCTTTGCGCTGGCGCGAATTGCTGGCGGCAAGGCGGCTTTGGTCGGCTTCCTGGTCATTCGAAATTTATGACTGACTGGTCAGTCATTGTCAAGTCCATCGAGCGCAGCCGCCTTTGCGGTTAGATTAGCATTGACTAATGCATTAGCTAATGCTAATGGATCGGCATGATCGAAGCTGCCCCAAACCCCGTCACCACCGTGATGCGCGCCCTCGCCGACCCGACACGGCGCGCCGTGTTCGAGCGCGTGTTCGAGAGCACGGAGATCAGCGTCGCCGAGCTGACGCGCGGCAGCGGCGTCACTCAGGGCGCGATCTCGCAACACCTGAAGTCCCTCAAGCAGGCCGGTCTCGTCGCCGAGCGCGCCGAGGGCCGCAACGTCTATTACCGCGCCGCACCGCAAGGCCTCGAACCCCTGGTGACCTGGATGGATCATTACGGCGTCTTCTGGCGCGAGCGTTTCCAGAACCTGCGTGACCTCTTGAAGGAGATCGATCCGTGAGTGCTGCCGCGTTGAAAGCCGAAACAAGGGACATCGTCATCGACGAGGTCTTCCCTCACACGCCCGAGACGATCTGGAAGGCGCTGACCAGCGCGCAGTTGATCGCGCGCTGGCTGATGCAGCCAACCGGCTTCGAGGCCGTCGAAGGCAACAGCTTCACGTTCCAGACCACGCCGGGCGGCAACTGGGACGGCGTGATCCATTGTCGGGTTCTGGAGGTCGTACCAAACCGCCGCCTCGTCTACGCCTGGAAGGGCGGCGATGAGCGCAACACCGGCTATGGCGCACCGCTCGACACCATCGTGACGTGGTCGCTCACGCCGGTCGAAGCCGGCACGCGGATCCGCCTGGTCCATGCGGGCTTCGTCCTGCCGAGGAACGAGTCGGCCTACACGGTCATGAGCGGCGGCTGGAGGAAGGTTGTCCGCAAGCTCGACGAGATCAGCGGCGAAGAGTGAATGGGAGATATCGCGATGGACAAGCCCTATACCGGCGGCTGCGCCTGCGGCGCGATCCGCTATTCGATTTCCGGCGAGCCGCTGTTCAGCAATCACTGCCAGTGCCGGGACTGCCAGCGGGAAAGCGGCAGCGGCCACGGCTCGTACGCGACCTTCGCGCGCGCCGGCGTCACGCTGACCGGCGAAGCGAAGCATTGGGACATGGTCGCCGACAGCGGCAACGTGAAGACGCGCGGCTTCTGCACGCAATGCGGCGTGCCTGTCTACATGACGTTCGCAGCACAGCCCGCCGTCTTCACGATCCGGGCGGCAAGCCTCGACGAGCCCGCCCGCTACAGGCCGCAGGCGGTCACTTTCGCCGCGCGCGGTCAGGAGTGGGACCCTCTCGACGCTGGCCTGATGAAATTCGAGGGCATGCCGGGATGAGCGGCAAGTCTGCGGGCTTGCTTCGCCTCTCCCGCTTGCGGGAGAGGCCGGCGCGCTCGCAGAGCGCGGCGGGTGAGGGTTCTTGCCGCTCAGGGATAGCCTCCGCATTTCTCCACAATCCCACCGCGGAGAAAGCCCCCTCCCCCGCAAGCGGGAGAGGGAGCGCACCTCCGTCTTGGAAGCGCTTGAGCCTTCCCTTGCGACGCGTACTAGCCGAAGTCCAGCACCATGCGGCCCTCGATCTTGCCGGCCTTCATCCGATCGAAGACGTGATTGATCTCCGCGAGCGGCACCTTGGCCACCTCGGCCTTCACCTTGCCGTCGGCGGCAAACGCGATGGCTTCGTCGAGGTCGCGCCTCGTACCGACGATGGAGCCGCGCACCGTGATGCGCTTGAGCACGACGTCGAAGATCGGCGTCGGGAATTCACCCGGCGGCAGGCCGACGAGGCTGACGGTGCCCTTGCGGCGCACCATCTTGAGCGCCTGCGCAAACGCGGCCGTCGAGACGGCCGTCACCAGCACGCCGTGGGCTCCACCCCCGGTCGCGGCCAGCACCTTGTCAACAGCGCCGGCTGCGAGCGCATCGACCGCGAGATCGGCGCCGGCCTCACGTGCAAGCGCGAGCTTGTCCTCGGCGATGTCGACCGCGGCCACCTTGAGCCCCATCGCCTTGGCGTACTGGATCGCGACATGGCCGAGCCCGCCGACGCCCGAGATCACCACCCACTCGCCGGGCTTGGCCTCGGTCTCCTTCAATCCCTTGTAGGTGGTGACGCCGGCGCACAGGATCGGCGCGATGGCAGCAAAGTCCACCGTCGCCGGCAGCTTCGCGGCGAAGGCGGCCGAGGCGATGACATATTCGGCGAAGCCGCCGTTCACGCTGTAGCCGGTGTTGTGCTGGTGCTCGCACAATGTTTCCCAGCCGGTCTCGCAATATTCGCACGCCATGCACGCATCGTGCAGCCAGGCGACGCCGACGGCGTCGCCGACCTTGAGGTTCTTCACGCCGGGCCCGAGCGCGGCGACGATGCCAGCGGCCTCATGGCCGGGGATGAAGGGCGGAACCGGCTTGACCGGCCAGTCGCCGGAGGCGGCGTGCAGATCGGTATGGCAGACGCCACAGGCCTTGACCTTGACCAGAACCTCGCCGGGACCGGGCTGCGGCACCGGCACGTCCTCGATCACCAATGGCTTGCCGAATTGCTTGACGATTGCGGCTTTCATGGTCGGCATATCTCTGCTCCTTCGCATTGCGAATGGCTGAGTAGCGGCCGCACGCGGCCGGCACTTGATCCGGGTCAAACCGCCCAATCGTTGCGCAGCGTGCCGCCGTCATGACAGCGCGGTGACAGGACTTCGCAGGCGGACATCAACCATGGAACTTCAGGCCGTCGACGATCTTGTCGATCACCTTGCGCTCGGCGCGCATGGCTATGCCGACGAGATTGAGCTCGGTGCGCGCGACCGCCCTCACCGCCTCGCGGTTGGCGGCATCGTGCGTGGTTTTGAACATGTCCTCGGTATAGACGGCTGGCTTAACGTTCCGAGTGAGCGCGCGGTCCAGCGCGCGCGACAACGCCGGACCGTCGGCGCCATAGATCAGGATCGGCTGGCCGATCAGAGCGTGATATTTCGTGCCTGAGGCGTCTTCATAGGCTTCGCCGATGCATTCGGGAAAAGTGGCGGCGATGCCGCTGGTGAGGAAGGAGGCGACGTTGAGCTTCTGCCAGACCTGAAGATCGGTGCGGATCACGACTGCAATCTTGGTGTCGAACTGCATGGGGTTCCTCAGTGTCATTCAGGGGCGCGCCATTTTGGCGCGAGCTACGGTGCGCAATTGCGCATCTGAGAATCCATCGGGCCACAGAGCAAGTGGACGAATGGCTTCCGGGTTCGATGCTACGCATCGCCCCGGAATGACAGCAAGAGAGATGGATGGAATCAACCCTTGGCGTCGCAGGCCCAGGCGCGGATCACGCATTCCTTGCCGCCGTACTTGTAGCATTCGCGCGTGGCGGCATTGAGCGAGGCCGATATCTTCGGCTTGACGGCATAGCCATAGGCGCCGCAGGGATTTGTCATATCGACCGACATCGCGGCACAGGCGCGCTTCATCGTCACGGTGGTGCAATCGCCCTTGCACTGCTTCTGCGCCGCGGCGCGGGCCTCGTGCTCGTGGCCATAGTCATAGGCCTGGCCATAAGCGCCGCATTTGCCGACTGCAAAGGCGCCGGCGGCATGGGCTTCGGTGATGTAGCGGGCACCCGTGATGGCAACTGACAAGACAAAGCAAAACATCGCGCAACGGCGCGCGACGACGTTCGAAACCATGGAAAATCCCCTCCCCCCAAGGCAGGTGCGACTGACTCTAAGCCGCGGTCGTTTCCAGATGGTGAACGGGTGGTTGAATTCGCCAGGCTTGGAGGATGCCGTAGTCCCGTAGGGCGGATCAGCGAAGCGTAATCCGCCTCTTTTGTTTCCGCGGAGAAACACAGCGGCGGATTACGCCTTCGGCTAATCCGCCTTACGCCCCTTCATCCCCGCCTTGCCGCCTCCAGCGCCTGCGGGGTGTCGATGTCGAGAAAGGCGCTCTCGCCATCAACGGGCACTTCGGCGACCGCCTCGGCGTGCTTGGCGATCAGATGCCGCGCGCCGACGTCGCCGTCGAGCGTCATCAGCTCCTTGAAGAAGCGGCGCGACCACAGCACGGGATTGCCACGGCGGCCTTCGCTGACGGGAACGACGATGAGATTGCCGCGGTCGGGCGCAAAGCTGTCGATCAGGCGGTCGATCAGGCCGGAATCGATCAGCGGCATGTCGCCGAGGCACACCACGGCGCCGCCGCAGGTCTCCGGCACGGCCGCGATGCCCGCCTTGACCGAGCCGGCGATACCGCCGGCGAAATCCGGATTGCGGACGAATTTCACGTTCAGGCCTTGCAGCGCCTGCTCGACGAGCTCCGCCTGGTGCCCGGTCACGACGATCACCTCTGATGCCTTCGAGGCCAGCGCCTGCTCGGTCGCAAGGCGCACCAGCTTCTTGCCGTCGAGCTCGGCGAGCAGCTTGTTCGGGCCGCCCATGCGGGTCGAACGGCCCGCCGCGAGCACGATGGCCGCGACCTGGCTATTGCCCTCGGTCTCCGGCTTGGCGCGCGGCTGCGGCCGCGTCACGATTTCCATCAGGAGACCGCCGACGCCCATGCCCATCAGTTCGGACCGCGTCACCTTGATGCCGGCGAGGAGCCGCATCAACACCCAGTCGAAACCGTTCTCGACCGGCGAGCGCGCGCAACCCGGCGCGCCCAGCACCGGGACGCCGCCGGCGCGGGCGATCAGCAGCAGATTGCCGGGATCGACCGGCATGCCGAAATGCTCGATCTCGCCGCCGATACCGGTGACGGCCGCGGGGATCACGTCGCGGCGATCGGCGATCGCAGAGGCGCCGAACACGATGACGAGTTCGGCACCAAGGTCGAGCAAGTCCTTGATCGCGGCCGACAGCGCCTGCTCCTCATGAGGGACACGCCGCTCGGCGACGATGCTGGCGCCGGCCGGCGCGAGCCGCTCGGCGGTGACGCGCAGCGTTTTGTCGATCACTTTGGAGGACAGGCCCGGCAGCAGCGTCGAGACGACGCCGACGCGCTTGATCACGTAAGGCGCGACCTTCAGCACGTCCTTGCCGGCCGCCTTCACCGCCGCATCGCGCAACGCGCCCTCGACGCCGAACGGGATGATCTTGACGGTACCGACCATCTCGCCCTCGACCACCGGCTTGTAGGCGGTGAGCGTCGCGAAGGTGATGGCCTCGTCGACATTGTTGATGCGGTCGACCGCAGCGCGGTCGATCACCAGCACGCCCGGGCGCGCGGCGAACAGATTGGCGCGCCCGGTGAAGGCGCGCTCGACATGAATGCCCTCGCCGCCGACGGCGAGCGCGATGCTGGCAGCTGCGACGTCCTCGGAGACGTCACCCGCCTCCATCCGCACCACGACGATATCCTTGATGCCGGCACGCTCCAGCGCCTCGACCTCGGCGGCGCCGATCGTCGTGCCTTTCTTCAGCACCAGCGGCCCCTGGCGCAGGGTGTGGACGGTCACCCCGCCAATCGCATCCCTCGGGCTCGCCGGTCCGAATTTCATGCCGCTTCTTCTTTTTCTTTCGGAGGCAGCCGAAGCACCGCCGTGATCTCGGCCATGATCGCCACCGCGATCTCGGATGGAGAGACCGCACCGATCGGAAGGCCAATGGGCGCGTGGATGCGCGCGATGTCGCTCTCCTTGGCGCCCTGCGCCCGCAACCGGTCGGCCCGCTTGGCATGGGTCTTTCGCGAACCGAGCGCGCCGATATAGAAGCAGTTGCGCTCGAACGCGTGCAGCAGCGCGGGATCGTCGATCTTCGGATCGTGCGTCACCGCGACGAAGCCGGTGTAGGCATCGACGTTGAGCGGCGGCAGCGCCGTGTCGGGCCATTCGGCGATCAGCGGAATGTCCGGGAAGCGCTCCGGGCTTGCAAAGGCCGTGCGCGGATCGACCACGGTGACGTCGTAGCCGAGCGAGCGCGCCAGCGGCGCCAGCGCCTGGCTGATATGGACCGCGCCGACGATGACGAGCTTTGCCGTCGGCGCGTAGACGTTGAGGAACAGCTTCTTGCCACCGGCCTCGACACTGGCGCTCTTGCCCATGCGAAGCTGCTTCTCCAGCTCAGCGCGCAGCGGATCCTTGGCAAAATCCTTCGCCTTCACCAGCCGCTGCTCGCCGCTCTCGGTGTCGGTCACCAGGATCACCGGCCGGCGCGCGGTGCGCTCGGCATTGAGTTCGTGCAGGATCTCGAGCTTCACGATCAACCGACCTTCTCGACGAAGACGCGGATGGTGCCGCCGCAGGATAGGCCGACATTCCAGGCGGTCTCGTCGGCCACGCCGAACTCCAGCATTCTCGGTTTGCCGCTCTGGATCACGTCCATGGCCTCGGTCACCACGGCGCCCTCGACGCAGCCGCCGGAGACCGAGCCGAGGAAGGTGCCCTCATCGTTGATGACGAGGCTCGAGCCGGCCGGGCGCGGCGCCGAACCCCAGGTCTCCACAACGGTGGCGAGCGCGACGCCACGGCCGGCCTTCTGCCAGTCCTCCGCCGCCTTCAGGATATCCTCGTCGCGATCGAGCATGGGTGCCTCTCAAGCTGCGGAGCGGATCAGGCTGCGGTGATGCGGCGGCAGCGGCTGGGAGAGCGTCGTGATCAGCTCCTGGATCGAACTCAAATTATGTACCGGGCGGAATTCGTCAACGTGGGGAAGCATCATTTTGATGCCCTGCGCCTTGGCCTCGAAACCGCCGAACCGCAACAGCGGGTTGAGCCAGATCAGTCGCCGGCAGGACCGGTGCAGCCGGTCCATCTCGAAAGCCAGCTTGGAATCGGCTTCCCGTTCCAGCCCATCGGAGATCAGCAGCACGATGGCGCCCTGGCTCAGCACGCGCCGCGCCCACAATTTGTTGAAGTTGTGCAGCGAGGCCGAGATCCGGGTGCCGCCGGCCCAGTCCTCGACCGAGGCCGAGCAGCTCGCCAGCGCCTCGTCGGGGTCGCGCTGGCGCAGCGCGCGGCTGACGTTGGTCAGACGGGTGCCGAACAGGAACACCGAGACGCGCTTGCGCGCGTCGGTGATGGCGTGGAGGAAGTGCAGGAACAGGCGGGTATACTCGCTCATCGAGCCCGAGATATCGAGCAGCGCGACGATCGGCGCCGGCTTCTGGATCCGCCCGAGGCGATGGATGTCGATGATGTCGCCGCCGGTGCGGAGCGATGCGCGGAGCGTGCGGCGCAGGTCGAGCCGCAGGCCCCGGGCGTCGGGCTGGCGACGGCGCGTCAGAAGCTCGGCCTGCGGCAGGTGCATCCGCTCGATGGCGCGGAGCGCCTCGGTGATCTCGGCCGCGCTCATCTGCGCGAAATCCTTCTTCTGAAGGATCTCCTTGTCGGAGACGGACAGGCGCAGATCCTGCTCCTGGTGCTGCGGCGTCTCGGTCATCCGCGGCTGCGACATCGCCTCCTGCACGCGGCGCGCACCCGCCTGCGGCTTCTTCTTGGCCTGCTCCGGCAGCGGCACCGAATCCAGCATGTGCTTCCATTCCTCCGAGGCGCGGAAGAACAGGTTGAAGGCCTGCTTGAAGATCAGCGCATGCTCGTGGCGCTTGACGAAGATCGCCTCCAGCGTCGTGAAGACGTCGGCGCGGTTGCCGATGTCAATCACCTCGAGCGCTTTCATGGCATCGATCACCGCACCCGGCCCGACGGGAATGCCGGCGGCACGCAGCGCGCGGGCAAAGCCGACGATGTTGTCGGCGAACTGCTCGGTTTGCTCCGGGGCAAGGTGGTTGATGGCCATGGTCTGTCGCCCCTGCCGTCATTCCGTGGCACGCGTAGCGTGAACCCGGAATCTCGAGGTTCCGGGTTCGATGCTACGCATCGCCCCGGAACGACCCAACTAATTCTCGCTCGTCGCTTCCTTCAGCACCTTCTGCAAGGCATCGCCCTGCATCCGGGTGATGTCGTCCTGATACTTGAGCAGCGCACCCAGCGTGTCGCCGACCACTTGCGGGGTCAGCGACCGGGCATCGAGCTCGGACAGGGCGGTCGCCCAGTCGATCGTCTCGGCGACACCTGGCGACTTGTAGAAATCCTGGTTGCGCAGCGCCTGCACGAAGCGCACCACCTGCTGCGAGAGCTTGGCGGAGATCCCGGGCACGCGCGTCTTGACGATCGCAAGCTCACGCTCGGCGGCAGGATAATCCACCCAATGATAGAGGCAGCGCCGCTTCAGCGCGTCATGGATCTCGCGGGTGCGATTGGAGGTGATGATGACGATCGGCGGATGCGGCGCCTTCACGGTGCCGAATTCGGGGATGGTCACCTGGAAGTCGCTGAGGATCTCGAGCAGGTAGGCCTCGAACGCCTCGTCGGCGCGGTCGAGCTCGTCGATCAGCAGCACCGGCGGACCGGCGACGTCGGGCTCCAGTGCCTGAAGCAGCGGCCGCTTGATCATGTAGCGGTCGGCGAAGATATCGCTCGAGAGCTGGTCGCGATCGGTGTCGCCGGCGGCTTCCGCCATCCGGATCGCGATCATCTGCGCGGCGCTGTTCCACTCGTAGACCGCGGAGGAAACGTCGAGGCCTTCATAGCATTGGAGGCGGATCAGCTTCCGCCCCAGCGCCGCCGAGAGCACCTTGGCGATCTCGGTCTTGCCGACGCCGGCCTCGCCCTCCAGGAACAGCGGCCGGCCCATGCGCAAGGAGAGGTAGGTCACCGTCGCAAGCGACCGCTCAGCGAGGTAGCCCCGCGACGTCAGAAGTTCGAGCATCGCATCGACCGATGCCGGCAAAGCACCGGACGAATTGGGCGTTGAAGTCATGAGAAAGCCAGTCTTACTACGCCCTCATCGGGACATGTTCGGGGCCGATGCGTGAGGTCACCTCACGCCTTGGCGTTGGCGGCATCGACGGCACGCCGCGTCAGCACCCCGATGAGGTGCGCGCGGTATTCGGCGCTGCCGTGGATATCGCTGTTGAGACCTTCCGCCGGCACCGCGATGCCGTCCAGCGCCTTCGAGGCGAAGCGCTTCTTCAGGGCCTCCTCGAATGCGGTGACGCGGAATACGCCTTCGGAGCCGGCGCCGGTGACGGCAACGCGCACGTCCGAAGGACGCCGCGCCACGAACACGCCGACCAGCGCA
Organism: Bradyrhizobium sp. 191; assembly: GCF_023100985.1. Taxonomy (NCBI): domain Bacteria; kingdom Pseudomonadati; phylum Pseudomonadota; class Alphaproteobacteria; order Hyphomicrobiales; family Nitrobacteraceae; genus Bradyrhizobium; species Bradyrhizobium sp. 191. The sequence goes on along the minus strand of NZ_CP064692.1, from coordinate 7,545,741 downwards.
TAGCGAGAGGCCTGGTTGCGGAACTTGATGTAGGCTGCCTTTTTCGGCAGCGGAAACATCACCTTGGTGATGATCTCGTCGGCCTCGAGCGCCGTGGTGAACAGGCCCTGGAAGAACTCTTCGGCCTTCAGGCGGCGCTTGTTGGTGACGATGGTGGCACCCAGCGCCAGCACCGCGGCCGGATAGTCGGCCGTCGGATCGTTGTTGGCGAGCGAGCCGCCGATCGTGCCCTTGTGACGCACGGCCGGATCGCCGATTCCGCTGGCGAGATCCGCCAGCGCCGGGATCGCCTCACCGACGATGGCGGAGGTGGCGACCTCGGCGTGCCTGGCGGTGGCGCCGATCACAAGCGCGCGGCCCTTCATCTCGATCGCGTCGAGCCCCTCGATATGGGAGAGATCGACCAGATGCGGAGGGCTTGCGAGGCGCTGCTTCATGACGGGAATCAGCGTGTGGCCGCCGGCGATCACCTTGGCGTCTTCGTTCTTCACCAGGAGGTTGGCCGCCTGGCGAACCGTCCCAGGGCGATGATATTTGAATTCGTACATCTGGATGTCCTGATCGCGGGATGCGCGTTACGCGAGGTCGGATTTCGCCATCGCCTTCGCGCCGGCGGAGATCGAAGCGACGATGTTCTGATAGCCCGTGCAGCGGCAGAGATTGCCTTCGAGCTCCTCGCGAATCGTGTGGTCGTCGAGTTCGTGGCCCTTGCGATGCACGATGTCGATCGCGGTCATGATCATGCCCGGCGTGCAGAAGCCGCACTGCAGGCCATGGTGTTCGCGAAAGGCCTCCTGCATCGGATGCAGCGGCGCGCCGTCGGCGGCCAGCCCCTCGATCGTCTTGACCTCGTGGCCGTCGGCCATCACGGCAAGCGTGGTGCAGGACTTCACGGCCTTGCCGTCGAGATGCACCACGCAGGCGCCGCACTGCGAGGTGTCGCAGCCGACATGGGTGCCCGTCAGCTTCAGATTCTCGCGCAGAAATTGCACCAGAAGCGTGCGGGGATCGACATTGGCCGTGACAGGATTGCCGTTCACGATGAGGGAGATTTTTGCCATAAGCACTCTCTATCAGCGCCCCGACGGGTCCCGTCGAAGCGGTTCTTATAATTATTCCAACCCATCATATGGGCCAATATGCCCGGGGGCAACATCGCCCGGAATGCAAGGCGCCATGCCGAAAGCGATAGGTGTCAGCCTTGTACCGCCTTGGCGAAGTTCGCGAAAAATTCGTCGGCCAGTTTCTTGGCGGCGCCGTTGATGAGGCGCTGGCCGAGCTGCGCCAACTTGCCGCCGATCTGCGCCTCGACGTCGTACGACAGCAGCGTGCCGCCGTCCTTCTCCGCGAGCTTGACCACCGCGCCGCCCTTGGCGAATCCGGCCACCCCGCCCTCGCCCTCACCGGAGATCTTGTAGCCATTCGGCGGGTCGAGATCGGACAGCGTGACCTTGCCCTTGAAGCGCGCCGACACCGGGCCGACCTTCATTTTAGCCGTTGCGCGGAAGCCGCCATCGTCGGTCTTCTCCAGCTCCTCGCAGCCGGGGATGCAGGCCTTCAGCACCTCGGGGTCGTTGAGCTTGGCCCACACGGCCTCGCGCGGCGCCGCAAGCTCGACTTCGCCGTTCATCGTCATGGCCATGAGGTGCCTCCCGGATCGGACAACTATAGTGCTGATCAAGTAACGCAGCGGCGCGGCAAAGGAAAGGGCGGGCCCGGGTCACGTGCAATGCATATTCGCAACTGCAAAAAAATGTGTGGGGCCGGTTGGGGATTGGCACAGCCGGGCCATGATGGTTAGGTCGCGCGCAAGATGAGCACATCCCTCTCCCCCCTGCTCGCGCCAATGCTGTCGAGCGCCGCCATGCGCGCGGTCTGCGACGACCGCTCTGCCCTGCAGAACATGCTCGATTTCGAGGCAGCCTTGGCACGCGCCGAGGCCGCCACGGCTGTGATTCCGGTATCCGCTATCGGCCCGATCGAGGCCGCATGCAAGGCCGATTCCTTCGACATGGCCGCACTGGCCGAGGCCGCGACGCGATCGGGAAATCTCGCGATTCCCCTGGTCAAGACGCTGACCGCCCATGTCGGCAAGACCGACGCGGAGGCCGCGCGCTACGTGCATTGGGGCGCGACCAGCCAGGACGTCATCGACACCGCGACGATGCTGACGCTTCGTGCCGGCATCGATGCATTGGATGTCGACCTCAGCCGCGCCATCAAGGGCTTTGCCGCGCTGGCGCGCAGCCATCGCAGCACCGCGATGGTGGCGCGGACCTGGCTCCAGCATGCGCTGCCGATGCCGTTCGGACTGAAGGCGGCCGAATATGCCGCAAGCCTTGCCCGCGCCCGCTGCCGCCTGCGGCGACTCCGCCGCGAGGGCCTGGCGCTGCAATTCGGCGGTGCCGCCGGCACGCTCGCCGCGCTCGGCGACAAGGGGCTCGCGGTTGCCGAACGGCTGGCGCAGGAGCTCGGTCTGCCGCTGCCGGAGGCGCCCTGGCACACCCATCGCGACCGCATCGCCGAGGCTGCATCCTGTTTTGCGATTCTCGCCGGCAGCTGCGGCAAGATCGCGCGCGACGTCTCGCTGCTGATGCAGACCGACGTCGCCGAAGCGTTCGAGCCCGCCGGCGAAGGCCGCGGCGGCTCCTCGACCATGCCGCACAAACGCAACCCGGTCGCCGCGGCGAGCGCGCTGGGCGCCGCCACCATGGCCCCGCAGCTCGCCGCGACGATCTTGGCCGCGCAGGTGCAGGACCACGAGCGCAGCGCCGGCCCCTGGCATGCGGAATGGCCGACGCTGCCGCAACTGATGCTGGTCACATCAGGCGCGCTTGCGGCCATCGTCGACATCGCCGAGGGACTCGAGGTCGATGCGGTGCGCATGCGCAGCAATCTCGATGCGACGCAGGGGCTGATCATGGCCGAAGCGGTCACCTTCGCGCTGGCCGAAAAGATCGGCAAGAGCGATGCGCATCATCTGATCGAGGCCGCGAGCAAGCGCGCGGTCGCCGAGAGGAAGCATCTGCGCGAGGTGCTGTCGGCCGATTCGCAGGTCAACGCGCACCTTTCTCCGGAAAAAATTGCGGCATTGTTCGAGCCGATGGCCTATCAAGGGGCCTCCCAAGCCCTGATCGACCGGCTGCTCGACAGCCTCGACCGCGAATAAGACACGACGGAGACGCCGCATGCCCATGATCGATGCCGACGGTTGCCTGCTCAACGTCTCCGTCGAGGGCCGCGACGGCGGGCCCACCCTGATGCTGTCGAACTCGCTGGGCTGCACGCTGCAGATGTGGGAGCCGCAGATGAAGGCGCTGACGCAGGTGTTCCGCGTCATCCGCTACGACCGCCGCGGCCACGGCAAGTCCAACGTCCCCCCGGGTCCTTACTCGATGGAGCGGTTTGGCCACGACGTGCTCGCGATCCTCGACGATCTCAACATCGAGAAGGTGCATTGGTGCGGCCTGTCGATGGGCGGCATGGTCGGGCAATGGCTGGGCGCCAACGCGCCGGAGCGCATGGGCAAGCTCATCCTTGCCAACACGTCCTGCTACTATCCCGATCCAACAAACTGGCACAACCGCATCAAGGCGGTGAAGGAGGGCGGCATCGCGGCGGTTGCCGACGCCGTGATCGCGGGCTGGCTGACGCAAGATTTCCGCGAGCGCGAGCCGGAGATCACCGCGAAGATGAAGGCGATGCTGCTCGCCTCCCCTGTCGAGGGCTATCTCGCCTGCTGCGAGGCGCTGTCGACACTCGACCAACGCGCGCTGCTGCCCAGGATCAACAGTCCGACGCTGGTGATCGCCGGCCGCCACGACATGGCGACGCCGATCTCGGCGGCCGAGTTGATCCGCTCGAACATTCCCGGCGCGAGCATGACCATCATCGACGCCGCGCACATTTCGAACGTCGAGCAGCCGCATGCGTTCACGGATGCGGTGGTGGGATTTTTGACGCAGCGCTAGTTGTTATCACCGTCATTCCGGGGCGCCTCGAAGAGGCGAACCCGGAATCTCGAGATTCCGGGTTCGATGCTTCGCATCGCCCCGGAATGACTGATCCGGAGAGACACCATGGACGACCAGAAGCGCCGCGATGCCGGCATGAATGTGCGCCGCAAGGTGCTGGGCAATGCCTGGGTCGACAAGTCGATCGCGAACCGCAACGCCTTCAACACCGACTTCCAGGACATGATCACGCGCTACGCCTGGGGCGAGATCTGGACGCGGCCGCATTTCGACGAGCGCACGCGGCGCGTGCTGGTGATCGGCACCATGGTGGCGCTCGGGCAATGGGACGAGTTTCGCCTGCATGTGCGTGCCGCGCTCGCCGAGGGTGGCTTCACGCCTGACGACATCAAGGAAATCCTGCTTCAGCAGGCAATCTATTGCGGCGTGCCGGCGGTGAACCACGCCGTCAAGGAAGCCTCAGCGATTGTGCAGGAGCTCGGCCTGCTCAAGGCCTAGTGGCTCAAGGCTTAGCGGCTCAAGGCTTGGCGGCTTAAGGCTTGGCGGCGCGGCGATCTCCGACGTCTTCGGCGCTGGCGCCGGCTTCTCGATCACCACAACGATCGCGGCACCGAGCAAGAGCAGGAGCTCGGTGGCATGCAGCCGGAGCGCAGCCATCTCGCCGACCTTCGAGGCCATCACCATGCTGGCAAACGAGATCAGGCTGCCGATCGCCAGCGCGATGCCGAGCGCCTCGTCGCTGCCGCCGTTCTTGCGGATTCGGGGAATGCACAGCAGCACGAGGAAGAATGCAAAGAACGCCACGACCGTCAGCCGGCCCAGCGCAAGCAGCCAGGCGGCGCGCACCGTGTCCATCCCCGCCATCTGGAGATGGTCGCTCAGGAACAGCGCGACCGCAACGCTCGGGCGCTCGTAGAGGCCGTGCACCGGGGCGACAATGATGTTGAAGGCAACCATCGCCCAGGCCGGAATGAAATAGGCCGCCAGCAGCGCGCCGTTGACCGAACCGATCCGCCAATTCCCGAACATGCCGCTTCCCGCCTGTTTGCCGGCCTTCGACGAAAAGGCCGCGGCTTCGCCGAGCTAACTCGCATCAGACCGTGGCGGCAATTTAAACTCTTTGTTTACCTTAACTGCCCTCGCACCCATCATTCCGGGGCGGCTCGCGGAGCCGAACCCGGAATCTCGAGATTCCGGGTCTGGTGCTGGCGCACCATCCCGGAATGACGCAGGCAAACGATCACTAAATAAAAAAGGCCCCGCCTCTCGGCAGGGCCTCCTCACTCCTGGGCTCCCAAACTCGCTATTCCTGACCGCGCTGGCCGCCCTGTTGCTGGCCTGGACGATCGCCTTGGCGCATCGGATCGTTCTGCTGCTGCTGTCCGGGTTTCTGGCCGCCGCCCTGCTGCTGCCCAGGCTGTTGACCGGGGCGCTGCTGGCCGGGGTTCTGACTCTGCTGGCCCGGATTCTGGTTCTGCTGTTTCGTCATTTCGGGAAACTCCCTTGTTGGACGTCAGAGCTGAGATAACGGCCGGCATCCGCTTTGGTTGCCTGAGGGAACCCGGTTCCTCGCAGTTGCGGAACCGGAGTAGACGACAGTCGTAACGAAATGACCATTGTACAAGCCCGTCTGCCGCGGCTTCGCCAGTTGCAGCCGCCAGTTCCCTCCTGTTACAAAACCTGAAGAAGGCTCAAGGGCTGCCGGGGCCCGAGAAGAAACTCAAGACTCTCTCTCGAATAGCTCCCTTTGAGCGGCGTCAGGTTTGGTAACGGCAGCCCATGGATTATTTCGCCCAGCAGCTCATCAACGGTCTCGTCCTGGGCTCGATCTACGGCCTGATCGCGATCGGCTACACGATGGTCTACGGCATCGTCGGCATGATCAACTTCGCCCATGGCGACGTCTTCATGATCGGCGGCTTCATCGCGCTCATCACCTTCGTGATCCTGATCTCGCTCGGGCTGACCGCCATCCCCGTGATCCTGCTCGTCGTGCTGCTGGTCTCGATGGCGATCACGGCGCTCTATGGCTGGACCATCGAGCGCATCGCCTACCGGCCGCTGCGCCATTCCTTCCGTCTCGCCCCGATGCTGTCGGCGATCGGCATGTCCTTCGTGCTCACCAACTATTCGCAGGTGGCGCAAGGCGCCCGCGTCAAGCCGATCCCGCCCTTCATCACCGGCGGCTACACGCTGCATGAGAGCGCGGACGGTTTCGTGATCCAGCTCTCCAACATCCAGATCATGGTGGTCGTCACGACCATCGTGCTGCTGGCGATCTTCACCTGGCTGGTCTCCCGCACCCGGCTCGGGCGCGACATGCGCGCCTGCGAGCAGGACCAGACCATGGCGGCCCTGCTCGGCGTGAACGTCGACCGCACAATCTCCATGACCTTCGTGATCGGGGCCGCGCTCGCCGCCGTCGCGGGCCTGATGTACCTGCTCTATTACGGCCTGGTCGATTTCTTCATGGGCTTCGTCGCCGGCATCAAGGCGTTCACCGCTGCCGTGCTCGGCGGCATCGGCTCGTTGCCCGGCGCCATGCTCGGAGGGCTTGCGATCGGCCTGATCGAGACGTTCTGGTCGGCCTATTTCTCGGTCGAATACAAGGACGTCGCGGCGTTCTCGATCCTGATCGTCGTGCTGATCTTCATGCCGACCGGCCTGCTCGGTCGTCCCGAAGTCGAAAAAGTCTGACGGTCACGCGTGGCAGCTCCCTCGACCATGACGGCAAAACCCGCAACAGGCATCACCTCCCTCCTGAAGACGGCTTTCATCAACGCGCTGATCGCGCTGGTGCTGTTCTCGTTGATGGTCGGTATCCGCACCGAGGCGGGCCCCGACGGCCAGCTCACCTACTGGACGCGCTTCGGCGAACTCGCCTCCCTCGTCGGGGCGGTGTTCGGCGGCTCGATCGTGATCGAGCTGCTGCGGCAGTGGATCGGCCCGACCGGCGCCGAGAAGCTGGTGCCGCCGGCGGTGCAGAGCGGTATGTCCTTCATCGGCCGGTACCTCGCGCCGGCACTTCTGATCTTTACGGTGCTGGTGCCCGTCATCTTCTATGACCAGCGTTACATCCTCGACCTCGCGATCCTCGTGCTCACCTATGTGATGCTGGGCTGGGGGTTGAACGTCGTGGTCGGGCTCGCCGGCCTGCTCGATCTCGGCTACGTCGCGTTTTATGCGGTCGGCGCCTATTCCTACGGACTGCTCGCCACCAATTTCGGCTGGTCGTTCTGGATCTGCCTCCCGCTCGCCGGCATCCTCGCCGCGTTCTGGGGCGTGCTGCTCGGCTTCCCCGTGCTCCGCCTGCGCGGCGACTACCTCGCCATCGTGACGCTCGCCTTCGGCGAGATCATCCGCCTCGTCATCATCAACTGGCAGGAGCTGACCGGCGGTCCGAACGGCGTCTCCGGCATTCCGCGCCCCTCCTTCTTCGGCATCCCGCTGGACAACAGCGACGAAGGGCTCGCCGCCAGGCTCGGCATCGAGTATTCGCCGACCCACCGCATCGTCTTCCTGTTCTACCTGATCCTGGCGCTGGCGCTCCTCACCAACTGGGTGACGATCCGGCTGCGGCGCCTGCCGATCGGGCGGGCATGGGAGGCCTTGCGCGAGGACGAGGTCGCCTGCCGTGCGCTCGGCATCAACACCACGACCACCAAGCTCACGGCGTTCGCGACCGGCGCCATGTTCGGCGGCTTCGCGGGCGCGTTCTTCGCCACCCGCCAGGGCTTCATCAGCCCGGAATCCTTCACCTTCCAGGAATCGGCACTGGTGCTCGCCATCGTCGTTCTCGGTGGCATGGGCTCGCAGCTCGGCGTGGCGCTTGCCGCGCTCGCCATGATCGGCGGCTTCGAGCTGTTCCGCGGCCTCGAGACCTACCGCATGCTGGTGTTCGGCATGTCGATGGTGCTGATCATGATCTGGCGGCCGCGCGGCCTGATCGGCCATCGCGCACCCACCGTGTATCTGACCAAGGCGGAGGCGATCTCGTCCGACCTCGTCAAGGAAGGGCACGGATGAGCGCCGACCAGATTCTGAGCGTCGACCGGCTCGTCATGCGCTTCGGCGGCATCGTTGCCGTGCAGGACCTGTCATTTTCGGCGGAGCGGAAGAAGATCACCGCGCTGATCGGGCCGAACGGCGCCGGCAAGACCACGGTCTTCAACTGCATCACCGGGTTCTACAAGCCGAGCGGCGGCACCATTCGCCTCACCCACGACGACAGCAGGGTGATGGCGCTGGAGCGGCTGAACGACTTCCGCATCGCCAAGCAGGCCAAGGTCGCGCGCACCTTCCAGAACATCCGCCTGTTTCCCGGCATGACCGCGCTGGAGAACCTGATGGTGGCGCAGCACAACGCGCTGATGCGCGCCTCCGGCTACACCCTTCTCGGTCTCCTCGGCGTTCCCACCTACCGTGACGCCGAAAAGCGTGCGATCGATCTGGCCACCGACTGGCTGAAGCGGGTCAATTTGCTCGACCGCGCCGACGACGCCGCCGGCAATTTCGCCTATGGCGACCAACGCCGGCTGGAAATCGCCCGCGCGATGTGCACCGAGCCCGCCCTGTTGTGCCTGGACGAACCCGCGGCCGGCCTCAATGCGCGCGAGAGCGCGGCCCTGAGCGAGCTCCTGCTCTCGATCCGGGACGAACTCGGCACCTCGATCCTGCTGATCGAGCACGACATGTCGGTGGTGATGGAGATCTCCGACCACATCGTGGTCATGGACCATGGCGTGAAGATCGCGGAGGGCACGCCGCGCGAGGTCCGCGACGATCCGAAGGTGATCGCCGCCTATCTCGGCGCCGACGAGGACGAGGCCGTGGCCGTGATGGAGAACGGGACGTGACATCGGCGCCCACTCCCCTGCTCGCGATCCGCGGTCTTCGCGCCGCCTACGGCAAGATCGAGGCGCTGAAGGGCGTCGACATCGAGATCAATGCCGGCGAGATCGTCGCGCTGATCGGCGCCAACGGCGCCGGCAAGTCGACACTGATGATGACGATCTTCGGCAAGCCGCGCGCCCGCGCCGGCCAGATCCTCTATGAAGGCCGCGACATCACCGACGTTCCCACCCACGAGATCGCGCATTTGCGCATCGCGCAATCGCCGGAGGGCCGCCGCATCTTCCCGCGCATGAGCGTTGCGGAAAATCTTCAGATGGGGGCGGACTCGACCGAATGCACCGACGCCGAGCGCGAGGCGACGCTGCAACGCGTGTTCGCGCTGTTTCCGCGGCTGAAGGAACGCTATGCCCAGCGCGGTGGAACCCTGTCCGGCGGCGAGCAGCAGATGCTGGCCATCGGCCGCGCGCTGATGAGCCGCCCCCGCCTGCTCCTGCTCGACGAGCCCTCGCTCGGCCTCGCACCGCTGATCGCACGCCAGATCTTCGATGCGATCCGCACCCTGAACCGGCAGGACGGTCTGACCGTCCTGATCGTCGAGCAGAACGCCAACCATGCGCTCAAGCTCGCCCATCGCGGTTACGTCATGGTCAATGGCCTGATCACTTTGGCCGGGACCGGCACCGAATTGCTGCAGCGCCCGGAGATTCGCGCCGCCTATCTGGAAGGCGGCCGCCACGGCTGACGGAGCCAAGACCGACAAGTGCGGCCGAATGTGGCGAGATATCTCCGCAAATGCCCGTATTTTGCCGGTGACTTCTCCTCGAATTCATTCAAGAATGGCGCCGGTTTGAACCGGGCATTCCCGGCAACTTCCACAGGCGACCACCCGCGAGGTATCTCATGAAATCACTGAAGCTCATCGGTCTGGCATTCGGCGCATCGCTCGCGCTGTCGGGCGCGGCATTCGCGCAGGATGTCACCGTCGCAGTCGCAGGCCCGATGACCGGCGGCGAGTCCGCCTTCGGCCGCCAGATGAAGAAAGGCGCCGAGATGGCCGTGGCCGATATCAATGCCGCCGGCGGCGTCAACGGCAAGAAGCTCGCGCTCTCCGTCGAAGACGACGCCTGCGATCCGAAACAGGCGCGCTCGATCGCCGAGAAGATCGCCGGCGCGAAAATCCCGTTCGTGGCTGGGCACTATTGCTCGTCGTCGTCGATCCCGGCTTCGGAAGCCTATGCCGACGGCAACGTGCTCCAGATCACGCCGGCCTCGACCAACCCGTTGTTCACCGAGCGCAAGCTCTGGAACGTGGCTCGCGTCTGCGGCCGTGACGATCAGCAGGGCCTGATCGCCGCGCAGTACATCGCCAAGAACTACAAGGGCAAGAACATCGCGATTCTCAACGACAAGACCACCTACGGCAAAGGTCTTGCCGACGAGACCAAGAAGGCGCTCAACAAGGCCGGCGTCACCGAGAAGATGTACGAGTCCTACAACAAGGGCGACAAGGATTTCAACGCGATCGTCTCCCGCCTGAAGCGCGACAACATCGACCTCGTCTATGTCGGCGGCTATCATCAGGAAAGCGGCCTGATCCTGCGCCAGATGCGGGACCAGGGCCTCAAGACCGTGCTGATGGCCGGCGACGCGCTCGCCGACAAGGAGTACGCCTCCATCACCGGCCCCGCCGGCGAAGGCACGCTGTTCACCTTCGGCCCCGACCCGCGCAACAAGCCGACCGCCAAGAAGATCGTCGAGGCATTCAAGGCCAAGAACATCGACCCCGAGGGCTACACCCTCTACACCTACGCGGCGATGCAGGTGTGGTCGCAGGCGGCCAAGAAGGCCGGCACCACCGACGCCAAGAAGGTCATGGCGGCGATGAAGGCCGGCAAGTGGGACACCGTGATCGGCCCGGTCGAATATGACGCCAAGGGCGACATCAAGCAGATCGACTACGTCGTCTACAAGTGGGACGCCAAGGGCGGCTACGCCGAGATCAGCGGCAACGGCACCTGAGCGCGCTTGCCGGGCCTTTGGGCCGCCATCCAAGCATCATCGCGCCCCGGCCTGGCCCGGGGCGTTTCTTCTTGCGGCAGGATCAGACGGCTGCGGCCAGCTTGCCGCCGGCCGCGGCCTGGGCCTTCCGCAAGGCCTGCAGCAGGTCGTTCGGCCGAAACGGCTTTTGCAGGCAGACCACGTTGGCGAGGTGAGGCGATTGGTCCACGAAGTCGAGCGTCGTCATGCCGGATATCGCAATGATGGGCAGCGCCGGTGCGCGCTCGCGCAGGGTCGCGATGACGTCGGCGCCGCTGGTGTCGCCGAGAAAGATGTCGACGATCGCCGCGTCAAAGGGGCTTTCTGCGAAGGCCTTCAGTCCCGCCGCGCCGCTTTCGGCCTCCGCGACCTCGAAATGATTGACCCGAAGCACGATCGCGACCATCGCACGGACGTCCTTCTGGTCGTCGATGATGAGAACGCGGGGCATGGGGGAACAACTCCCGATATCGAGATCAGAATCGCCAGGTTCGAACCTGGAACCCGCCGTGGCGGAGCGGCATTGTGGCATCGCCCCGGTAAAGCGCACCTTACCCAAGCCCCATTCCGTGTTCCCACCGAGATTAAGAAAGCTGTAACCTTCGGTTGAGTCGTGGCCGGTCCTGTTCACGATCCGCGCCCAGAACCGCTACCATGAACGGACTGCCGGCCGAATGAGACTTGCGGAGATGCTCAGACCCGACCAGCTCAAGACCGACCCGCGAGAGGTGGATGTGCCTGCGACGGTCGACCGGAGCACATTTCTCTCGACCCTGCCGGCCACTTCGGCCGACCGCACCGCAGCGTCGACGATCGTCGGCGTGTCCTCGCTCCTGTTCGCAGCGGCCGTGCCCTTCGCGGGTACCCCGCTCCTGCCGGTGCCGGCCTTCGTCGCGAGTTATCAATCGGCGCTCGCCGTAAGCGACATCGTCACGGCGGTGCTGCTGCTGTCGCAGTTTGCGGTCTTGCGGACCCGCGCGCTGCTGTGGCTCGCGACGGGCTATCTCTTCACCGCCGCGGCGGCGCTGGTTCATGCCCTCACCTTCCCCGGACTGTTCGCACCCGCCGGGCTCTTCGGCGCGGGCCGGCAGACCACGGTCTGGCTCTACATGATCTGGCACGCCGTCTTTCCGCTGTGCGTGATGGGCTATGCCTGGCTGAAAGAAAAGGACGGTGGCCCCCGGATCCGCGGCGCGGCAAGCCGGGCGATTTACGCCAGCCTGCTCGGCGTCATCGCCGCGGTGGCGGTCTTCACCTGGATCGTGACCGCGCAGCACGATCTGCTGCCGGTCCTGTTGCGCGACGGCCGGTACACGCCAACCATGATCGGCGTCGTGTCCTTCGTGTGGTCGCTGAGCTTTGCCGCACTGGTCTCGCTCTGGTTCCGCAGGCCGCATACAGTGATCGACGTCTGGCTCATGGTGGTCATGTGCGCCTGGCTGTTCGACATCGCGCTGTCGGCGATCGTCAACGTCGCACGCTTCGATCTCGGCTTCTATGCCGGACGGCTCTACGGCCTCGCTGCGGCGACCTTCGTGCTCGCAGTGCTTCTCATCGAGAATGTCCGCCTCCAGGCACATACGGTGGGCCTCGTCGGCAGGCTGCGGCAGCAATCGGCCTCGGAACGCGACTATTACGGCAAGCGGCTTGCGCTATACGGCGCGGTCGTCGAGTCGTCCAACGATGCCATCATCACGAAATCGCTCGATGGCATCATCACCGGCTGGAACAAGGCCGCCGAACATCTTTTCGGCTATTCCGCTGCCGAGGCCATCGGCAAGCCGATCGACATCATCGTGCCGCCGGATCTCAAGGGCGAGGTCAGGAGCATCCTCAACCGGATCGCCGGCAATGAGTCGATCGCCCAGCACGAGACGATCCGGATCCGAAAAGACGGAAGCCCGCTCGACGTCGTCCTCAACGTTACACCGCTGCGGACCGATGAGGGCGAGATCATCGGCGCCTCCAAGATCGCCCACGACATTACCGAAGAGAAGCAGGCGAGAGAGAAGTTGCGCCGGGAGACCGAAGAACGCCAGCGCATCTTCGAGACGTCGCAGGACCTGATCCTGGTCACCGACGGCTATGGCAATTTCGTCCAGGTCAGCCCGAGCGTGAAGAATATTCTCGGCTACGACCCCGAGGACATGGTCGGTCACAGCGCGACCGAGTTCATCCATCCCGACGATCTCGATAAGACGCGGAATGAGATGCGCGCAGCCCGTCGTGGTGCGGTCAAGCGCAGCTTCGAGGCGCGCTACTACCATTACGACGGTCACGAGGTCACGCTGAACTGGATGGGCACCTGGTCCGAGCCGGTGAAGCGCCATTACTTCATCGGCCGCGACCTCACCGACAAGCAGGCCGCCGAAGCCCAGCTCAGACAGATCCAGAAGATGGACTCGATCGGGCAATTGACCGGCGGCGTCGCCCACGACTTCAACAACGTGCTGACCGTCATCACGGGCACGATCGGCATTCTCGGCGACGCGGTCGCCGACCGGCCCGAGCTTGCCGCCATCACCAAGCTGATCGACGATGCCGCCGAGCGCGGCGCGCAGCTGACCAGGCATCTGCTCGCCTTCGCCCGCAAGCAGCCGCTCCAGCCACGCGAGATCGACGTCAATGCGCTGGCGCTCGAAGCCGCCAAGCTGCTGCATCCGACGCTCGGCGAGCAGATAACCATCATGCCGCAGCTCACCGAGGATGCCTGGCCGACGCTGGTCGATCCGGGCCAGCTGTCCACCGCGATCCTCAATCTCGCGCTGAATGCGCGCGACGCCATGCCCGATGGCGGCACCCTGGTGCTGGAGACCCGCAACATCTTCCTCGACGACGGCTATGCCAGCATGAACCCCGACGTCGCTGCCGGCAATTATGTGATGATTGCGGTCAGCGACACCGGCAGCGGGATCCCGGCGGAGCTGATCGACCGGGTGTTCGATCCCTTCTTCACCACCAAGGAGGTCGGCAAGGGCACCGGCCTCGGCTTGAGCATGGTGTTCGGCTTCGTCAAGCAGTCGGGCGGCCACATCAAGATCTACAGCGAGGAAGGCCACGGCACGAGCGTGAAGATCTACCTGCCGCGCTCGAGCGGGGTGCAGGATGCCGAGTTCGAGGCGTTCCAGAACGCGCCGATCGCCGGCGGCGACGAGAAGGTCCTGATCGTCGAGGACGATGCGCTGGTGCGGCAGTATGTCGTGACGCAGGTCAAGAGCCTCGGCTATACCGCGCTCGAGGCCGCCAACGGCACCGAGGCCCTCAATATCATCGACAGCGACGAGACCATCGACCTGCTCTTCACCGACATCATCATGCCCGGCAACATGAACGGACGCCAGCTCGCCGACGAAGCGGCCCGGCGCCGCCCGGACCTGAAGACGTTGTTCACCTCGGGCTACACCGAAAATGCCATCGTCCATCATGGCCGGCTCGATTCCGGCGTGCTGCTGCTGGCCAAGCCCTACCGCAAGTCCGAGCTCGCCAAGATGCTCAGGACCGCGCTCGCCGGTTGAGCCTGCGGCATCGCTGCGCTATCGCAGATCGCGAAATGCTCTCAACGACGAGGCCGTCTTGAAAAACCTTCTCACCGATATCGCCGGCGTCCGGGTCGGCCATGCCGAGAATACGGAAGTGGCCTCCGGCACGACCGCCATCATTTTCGACCAGCCGGCCGTCGCGGCGATCGACGTCCGCGGCGGCGGCCCAGGTACGCGCGAGGCCTCGACGCTCGACGTCGCCAATACCGTCGAGCGGATCGATGCGATCGCGCTTTCCGGCGGCTCCGCCTTCGGCCTCGATGCCGGCGGCGGCGTGCAGGCCTGGCTCGCCGAACAGGGCCGCGGCTTCAGGGTCCGGGACGCCGTGGTCCCCCTCGTTCCGGGCGCGATCGTGTTCGACCTGCTCAACGGCGGCAACAAGGCCTGGGGCCGCTTCTCGCCCTATCGCGATCTCGGCTATGCCGCCGCCGCCGCGGCCGGCACCGACTTCACGCTCGGCAGCGTCGGTGCAGGCCTGGGTGCGACCACCGCCACCTTCAAGGGCGGGATCGGCTCGGCGTCGGCCGTCACGACGAACGGCGTCAAGGTCGCCGCGATCATGGTGGTGAACGCGGTCGGCAGCGTCACCGTCGGCAACGGTCCCTGGTTCTGGGCCGCGCCGTTCGAGGAAAACGGCGAGTTCGGCGGACAGGGCCTGCCGCCTGCGTTCACGCCCGACATGCTGGCGATGCGCATCAAGGGCGGGCCGGCCGCGCGTGAGCGCGAGAACACCACGATCGGCCTCGTCGTCACCGACGCAATCCTGAACAAGGCGCAGGCCAAGCGGCTCGCGATGATCGCCCAGACCGGATTTGCCCGCGCGATCTATCCGGTGCATGCCCCGCTCGACGGCGACGTGCTGTTCGCCGCGGCCACCTGCGAGAAGCCGATCGAGCCGCTGGTGGGGCTCACCGAGCTCGGCATGGTCGCCGCCAACGTGGTCGCACGCGCGATCGCACGCGGCGTGTACAGCGCGACCGCGCTGCCGTTCCCCGGTGCACTGCCGGCGTGGAAGGACAAGTTCGGCTAAGCCGTGTACTCATTAAGCGGCTGGCCGCCGCCTGATATCCGCTTACGCCTCAACACCGGTGGAGAAGCAGCAATCGACCAATGTCGCTGAAGGGCCAAGAGCGACTTAGGGACGACGATCGCCGAAGGCGAGTTACGGGCCATTATCGGACTTCAGATCCGGATCAACCCGAATGTCAGCGAAGGGCCAGGTGACCAACGCCACAGTTATCGACAGGTTGTATGCTCCCAACCAAAGGTTGCGCAGTCCAGTATGTCTGCTAGGGTGCACTTACCGGTGCGGCATTTCCCGCCCGGACCTGGAAGGACATGGTCATGAGATTGTCATCGAGCCTTGTCGTGCCTTCAACCGTCGCTGTCTTGTCGACTGTCTTGCTGTGCGCCCCGGCGGCGTCGCAGATCCCAACCGGCTCCGCCGCGACGCTTCCTCCCGTCACAGTCGATGCGCCGAAACAGGTGGCGAAGCCGCACGTCTCGGAGCGGGGAACAAACACAACGGCGCCGCGTCGGACTGCATCAACAACTCGACCGTCAACCGCGCGCGCGCCTGCATATGCGCCAGGTTCTGTTATGGGGAGGATTGCCAGCCTGGAGAAAGTCGCCAGCAGTTGCAACGGTGGCTGTGCATCGAGTTTTCCGAAAGGCAAGGAGCCTTGGATCGGATGTAGCGAGTCGGGCGGCCAAATAGACTACGGACCCTTCTCACCAACCTGCCGAGACACCATCACCCACACATCTTACCTGGGTTGCGTCGAAACAAAGACGTTCTTGGGCGAAGGCCGCAACAAGGCCCACTGGTTGTGCAGCAGCCTGGCCGCTGGCAACAGGTTTAAGGTCGCAGAACTTAAACGATCAGGGCGCCGCTAGTCCATATTGCCTTTGGTCACGCGCGAGCACAGCGAACTCAGCGAAGTTGAGACCAAAACAGGGTCACGTGCTTGATCAGGGACAACGGGGCGCTGCGGGCTGCCGTCTTCAATTCGACTCTCTCCAAAGGCTCTGGCGAGCGGGAGTACGACCATCGAGTCCGCCATGGGTCAGAAGCGCCGGTTTGAACGGCGCCGCGTCACTTCCGGTGTGCCCCGATCAGCTGACCATACCTGGCCTGGGCCAAAACCACACTTCGCCATCGGGCCGATTTTGTTGCAAAAGTTGGCTGCAATGGATTTGGCCGCTGGGCCTTCGTTGAGCCGCGCCCTGAAGCGCTGGCCCTCACGCATTTTACGCAACTTCGACGCTACGCTACGCGATGCGCAGAGCCTGAGCCGGTGGCGGACGTGCGACCAGCGATGCAAACCGCCTCAAATTCTGGGCGATGGCGGCTAGAATAAACTCATCCTGAGCACCTTGCGGGCCACGCAATCGGAGCCGGCCAAGCTTCAGGATGCGTTTCAAGTGTGCAAACCTCATCTCGATCTTCTTGCGCTGACGCCGAGAGAGCTCGAAGCCCTCGGTGCCAGCGAACGACCGGGCAACGTCTCGGGCATGCTCATGGATATCGCGCGGGATCTTGCGTGACGGTTCCTTTGGGCAGCACTGCGGTTTGAGCGGGCATACATCGCAGTCCAGCTTGCTTGCACGATACAAAAGGGTCTTGCCCTCGTGCACGGTACCGCTCGTCCCAAGCCGCTTACCACCCGGGCAGTGGTAAACGTCGCCGGTCGGGTCATAGCGAAAGTCGCTCCGCGAGAAGGTGCCATCATCGCGCTTCGACTTATCGAACACAGGGATATGCGGCGCGATGCCCTTCTCCTCAACCAGCCAGTTCAGCATCGGAGCCGCTCCGTAAGCGGTATCCCCGACAAGTCGCTCTGGCTTGAGACCGAAGCGCTCTTCGGTCCGTTCGATCATAGTCTTTGCTGCACCGACCTCGGCCTGGCGAATCGCGCGGGAGGCCTCGACATCAACGATGACGCCGAACTTCACGTCGATGAGATAGTTGTCGGAGTAGGCGAAGAATGCCGGCCCCTTGTGAGCGCCGGTCCACTGCGCTGCCGGATCGGATGGTGAGACAAACTTTGGGACGACATCGCTGGCGGCGCCCCACGCCGGATCGTCGAGGGTTGCCAAATACTCCTTCACCGCGCGGCTAGACCTGGCCGGATCGCGATCCCTGCGCCAGTCCTGACCTGCGATCGAGCGCTGCTTGTTCGCGTCGGCCGCAATCAAGCTCGCATCGACTGCGAATCCTTCGCCACCAACCAGACCGGCGGCAATGCATGTCTCGACAATCCGTTCGAACACGCGGCGGAGAACATCTCCATCGCGGAAGCGCTCATTGCGGGCGCGCGAGGACGCCGAATGATCCGGGACAGCGTCCTCGATACCGAGCTTGCAGAACCAGCGATAGGCGAGGTTCACCTGCACTTCGCGGCAGATCAGCCGTTCCGAGCGGATCGCAAAGACATACCCCACGACCAGCATCCGGATCATCAGTTCCGGATCAATCGACGGGCGTCCCATCGACGAATAGTGAGATGCTAGTTCACCGCGAAGCCAGGACAGATCGAGAGCAGCATCGATCTTCCGCACCAGATGATCTTCAGGAATCGCGTCGCCAAGACGAAACTCGTAGAACAGTTGACCTTGGTCACTCTTCAGACGGCCCATCATGGATCGACCTCGCCGAGATTCGCGTCAACACAACGGAATCACGCTTCGTGACTTGTCTCAACCGACTTTTGCAACAAAATCGGCCATAACCGAACCTTTCAAAGGGACTGCACTGGCCGCTCGTCTGGATCAATCAACGCCAAGGTGATCCAGTGCGCTTCGATAGCCGGCCTGATCACACCTTCAACCTCTACCACCGTGTCCCATGCTGACTGGATAGAGACCGCGCGCTCGGTCAATCCAATCAGACGGAATTTACCTCGCACCCGGGCTCCAGACTTAACCGGGCTGAGGAAACGAACCCGCTCGAACCCGTAGTTGACACCCATTCGTATCCCCTCGACGCCCGGCATCGCATCGAAAGCGAGCGCCGATAGGAGCGATAGCGTGAGAAATCCATGTGCAATTGTTCCTCCAAAGGGCGTTTCGCTCTCGGCTCGTTGACGGTCGGTGTGAATAAACTGGTGATCGTGGGTGGCATCAGCGAACGTGTCGATCATCGACTGATTGACCAGCAGCCAATCCGACACGTGCTCGGGGCCGTTGAGAAGCTGACGGTACGCCGTCAATGGAATAAGCTTTCGGCGGATAGCTTCGAGTTCAGCGGCTCGCTTGATGTCTGACACCTTCGACCTCGGCAATGATGATTTGGTCTTTGACCCGTTTAAGCGAGCCCGCCGCATCGCACCAGTGGTAAGAAAGTTTCGGCCCGGACCGTCCTTGTGACGGCTGAGAGTCGTTCGAAATCTGGTCGGCTGTGGGGCAAAAGCGGTAGCGCTCAGCCCAGCAGAAGATTTCCGATCTTCCCTCAGGAGCTGACATTGCTTTTATGAGTACGCGCCCAAAGCGTAATGGCCTTAGGTTGAATCGATCGCGACGGGCTCGGTGCAACCTCTCCCGCTTGCGGAAGAGGTCGCGCCCACCGGGTCGCGCCGAAGGCGCCCGATGACAGGCGCGGGTGAGGACTTTCTCCTATAGGGGATCGTCCCATTTCGGAAGCACCCTCTCCCCAAGCCTCTCCCGCTAGCGCAGGGCAATCGCATATGGTGCTTTGCGCAAGCTGAACGCGCGCCTGTCCTTCGAGACGACAGCTTCGCTGTCTCCTCAGGATGAGGCTAAGCGGCATCGGAGCCCGCTGAAACCAGCGCCACGCACTCGGTCCTCATCCTGAGGGCCCGCCAACGGCGGGCGTCTCGAAGGATGGCCACAAGCGATATCACTCTCATATGCGGTTACCCTCCCCCGCAAGCGGCAGAGATAGTGCACTTCCGTTGTAGCGATCGAACGGATCTCATCGCTCTACGCGAGAAACGAAACGGCCTCCAACGCGTTAACGGGCGGACAAGGTACGCGGCCATGCCCTCTTCCGTGATCCGGTTCTTTCGCTATGCGCCAGAGAAACGCGAGCTCAAGGTAACGTTCGTCAGCGGGCGACTCTATGTTTATGAGGATGTTCCGCCCGAGGTCGTTGCCGCGTTCAGGGATTCGCGCTCGAAAGGTACGTTCTTCAATCGCGAGATCCGCGACCGCTATGTCTATCGTGACATCACGCACCAATATGCGGGTAGCCCTGGAGCGCGCTTACACGCTCATCGACATCGATGAAGCCGACCCCGCCGAAGCCTGCGCCTGACGCTGCATCATTTGCCCGAACCAGTCATAAGGCGAATTGCCGCCGCCGCTGGCATTCGAACTGCTGGAGGCGCCAGGCACGGTGGTCGACATCTTGAAGCCGTCGGCATAGGTGACGGTGGTGGTGGTCGAGCCATCGGCATTGGTCGTCGTGGTCGACGTCGAGCCGCCGCCGGATTGCGACGAGGAGTCCGAACCACCGCCCGAGCCGCCGGCACCCTCAGCGTGATGGCCGTGGCCGCCCCGCAGCGCCTTCGTCATCTCTCCGAGATTGATGTCGCCATCCGCATTCGCGTCCATCTTCGAGAACACCTCGTCGGCCTTGGCCAGATTGGTGCCGCCCGCGCCGAGGGCGTCCTCGAACTCGGACTTGGTGATCTTGCCGTCACCGTCGCCATCGATCTGCGAGAACAGGTCCTTCAGCGCATCCTCGGGACTCTTCGATGCCGAAGACGCCGACCTGATCGAGGATGCGCTGGTCGCGGCGCTCGTGTCCGTCGACTGGCCCTGCGCCGCGAACAGCGCGTTCATCGTCTCCGGCGAGATCTGCGGATATCTGCCCGAGTTGACCGACGGGGCCGCGCCGCTGGTCGTGCTGCTGCCGCTGTCGATTGCGAACGGGTTAGTCGCGCCTTGCGTCGATCCCGTCTTCTGCGTCGATGAGGACGATTTCGAGTTCGTCAGCGACTGGATCGCGCCGAGCGCACTCGAGACCGCACCAAGGGCGAACAACATTGCACAACTCCAACCGATGCGGCATGCCGCGGCCAATGTTCCGGACTGACGTGAGCAAGCGTCGTGCCATCGTGAAAAGCTCAATGAAATCCGCCTCCGCCGCGCTCGGCACCGCCGGGGAGCACCGGCAATTCGTGCCGGTCGCGGCAGAAATTTCCGCCCACAGGAAGCGCGGCTTCCCTGCATTGCCCGCCACGGAGGCCCATGTTAGGCGAGGCCATCTTTCACGGCCGCCACGGGAAAACGCGCCATGACCCAAGCCTTCGCCCCCCGCCCCCTGGCCATCGCGCCCTCGATCCTGGCCTCGGACTTCTCCAGACTCGGCGAGGAGGTGCGCGCGGTGGATGCCGCCGGCGCCGACTGGATCCATCTCGACGTGATGGACGGGCACTTCGTTCCGAACATCTCCTACGGCCCCGATGTCATCAAGGCGATGCGCCCGCACACGCAGAAGATCTTCGACGCGCATCTGATGATCTCGCCCTGCGATCCCTATCTCGAGGCCTTCGCGAAAGCCGGCTGCGACCACATCACCGTGCATGCGGAGGCAGGTCCCCACCTGCACCGCTCGCTGCAGGCGATCCGCGCGCTCGGCAAGAAGGCCGGCGTCTCGCTCAATCCGGCGACGCCGATCAGCGCGCTCGAATACGTCCTCGACCTCGTCGACCTCGTGCTGGTGATGTCGGTCAATCCCGGCTTCGGCGGCCAGGCTTTCATCGCCTCGGCGATCGGCAAGATCCGCGACATCCGCGCGATGACGGCGGGCCGTCCGATCGACATCGAGGTCGACGGCGGCGTCGGCCCCGACGTTGCCGGCGCGCTCGCGGCGGCCGGCGCCAACGCCTTCGTCGCCGGCACCTCCGTGTTCAAGGGCGGCACGCAGGACGCCTACAAGGCCAACATCGCCGCGATCCGCAACGCCGCGCTGGGAGCCCGCGGCGAGGCCATCTGACCTCCATTCGCGCGCCGAACCGGCCTTATGGCCGCAGCGACCAACGGGAATGGATGAGATCCGTGCCACTCCCTTCCTGGCAGGCTTGCGGCGCCTGCTCGCCGAGACCTTGCAGGACGGCGAGCAAGTGGTCTGGCAGGGCCAGCCCGACGGCGTTACCCGGATGATCATGTGGCGATTTCTGTGGTGGATCGGCTTCCCCTGGCTGTTGCTGACCGCCGTCGCCGCCGGGAACGATTGGATCGACCAAGCGGCCCAACCTCTCCTTATGGTTGGCGTTGCGATGGTTGCGGCTCCGCTGGTGATGCTGCTGCACGATCTGCAGACGCTCTATGTGATCACCGATCGCCGCGCGCTGATCCTGCGAACGGCCTGGGGCAGACGGACCGTCAGCCAGACGCCGTTCCGGGCGATGGACGCTGCGTTCGAAATTCTCGACATCGGCGGCGGCGCCGGCCATCTCAACTTCGCGTCAAGGCGATCGACCCGTTCGCCCGATACCGACTACACCGGCCGCTACGGGTTTCGCTGTGTTCGAAACGCTCCGCGCATCCGGGATATCCTCGAGGGCGCACGCGCCGGAAAGGTGCGGCGGTCGCCCGCGCAATAAACTGGAGCGCCTCCAGGCGCTGCAGTGAGCAATTGCTGAAAATTGCAACCTCGTTCCGTACTCCTCCGGACTTCCCTGATTCGCGCAAATCACTGCTAGTGGTTCTTGCCTGTTTTTCACGGGAGCACATCATGACGACGACCCTGGTCTGGACTGGCGTGGCGTTGTGGCTTGGTTTCAGTGCGTTTGTTCTGTTCGGCCCTTCGACCGGACCGGTGCAGGTCCCGGCACGTTCGGCGCGCAGCGTCCCTCGCAACCGGATCTGACGCCGTGCAATTCGCGCTCGTGAAGCGCCAGCCGAAGCGCAGGTGCCGCATCCCGCGTCGTCCGCATCCCGGCCTCGACTACTTCTTCGGTCGGCTCGAACTCGCCGAAGGCGAGATGCGGGACGATCCGGGAGAGGAAGCGGCGGACCTGGACTACCCGCTCCGGTCGCCGAACCGGCATTGAAGATTCTGGATTGGACTCGATACTGATGAAGCCGCATTGCCCGAACTGCCTGAAGGAAATGACCAAGGCGTCCGCGTCGCGTAACCTGTTCAGTTGCGAGCCTTGCCGCGAGATCATCCAGTATTTTGGCGGCGGCGCGGATCACGGCGAACCCGGCCCGGAATTCTCCTGGCCCATCCGCCGCAAGCGCTCCGTCCACGCGGCCTGATCCAGACCCGCAGGACGCCAGGCGGGCTATCCCGCCCTGTCGCCGGCATCTGAGCCGCCGACATTGCCAGCCAGCCGCTGCGGCCGCACCACGGTGACGGTGCAGCTCGCTTCCGCGGCCACCTTGGCCGAGACACTGCCGAGCAGCGTGCGCCTGAACGAGCTCTGCCGCGCGCCGATGATGACGTGGTCGACCTGGTTGGCCTCGGCGAATTCCAGGATCGCGGCGGCGGGATCGACCGACTCCAGCACATGAGCCGTCAGCCGGCTCTCATCCAGCTTGAGCGGCGTCGCCCAATGCCTGAGCGCGACCAGGCGGTCGATATGCTTGTTGGAACCCTGCTCGTCCAGGGTCCGGTCGATCGCGATCCGGTTCAGCTTGAGCACGTTGACGCAGGCGAGCCGCGCCGACGGCAAGGTGGCGAGGATGCGCTCGGTGGTCACGCGCAACGCCTCGTTCAGCTCCGGTGCGCCCTCCACGGTGTCGAGCGCGACAGCGAGGATCGGGCTCGATGCGATCTGGACGGCGACATCCGATTTCGCGCGCGGCGCCATGGCGCCAAGGTTGAAACGACGCCGCCACGCGACGCTGAGGGGATCACGTTTCACCCGCTCCGAGCGCGCGGTGAGCTTGACCTGGTCCGGATGGGCGAGATCGAAGGCGAGCTGGGACGCCGTCGGGTAGCGCCACACCGGCTCGATCTCGAGACACCGCAACACCACCTCCTGAAGCCAGGGCGGATAGTCCGCGCGGATCTTGCGCGGCGGATGCGGGTCGCGCCAGAGCCGGCGCCGCATCGCGCGCAGCGTCTCGCCCTCGCCGAACGGCCGCTCGCCGGTCGTGAAGAAATAGAGCAGCACGCCGAGCGAGAACAGGTCGCTGCGCGGATCGTCGCGCACCCCTGACAGCCGCTCGGGCGCCATATAGGGCGCGGTGCCGTAAGGCAGGCGGAATTCCTCCTGCAGGAGGTCCGGCAGGTGGTTGTGATGCGACAGCCCGTAGTCGATCAGCACCGCCTCGCCGGAATCGCGGAACATGATGCTGCTCGGCTTGATGTCGTGATGGATCACGTTCTGCCGGTGCAAATCAGCGAGCGCAGTTGCGATCTTGGCGACGAGCTGTCGCGCCTCGTCATACGGCAGCGGCAGGTCAGGGAGCCGCTTGTAGAGCGTGGCGCCTGGGATGCGCTCGATCACGACATAGGCCTGGTGGGCGAAATCACCGGTGCCGAAGCAGGCCGGCACGTGCGGACCCGCGAGCCGCGGCAGGATCATCATCTCCATCTCGAAGGAGACGATCGCGGCGGGGTCCTCGCCCTCCGACACCCGCGGGATCTTCATCAGCAAGGGCACGTCGATGCCCGGATGGGTGACGGTCCACAGCGTCGCCATGCCGCCGGCATGCACGCATTCACCGATGGTGTAACCGTCGATCTCCGCGCCTGACTTGACCAGGAGTTTCGGCATCGCGGTCAGCGCCCTTGCGACAGCCTGTCGGCCAGCCACGGCGGCAGTCCGTTGTCGCGGATCCTGCTTGCCGCGGTCGCAATGTCATAGGGTGCGCGGCAATAGGTGATCTGGCACGAGACCGTGTCGAACAGCACGAAGGACGCCGAGGGATCGCCGTCGCGGGGCTGGCCGACCGAGCCAAGCACGGCGAGCCATTGCCGTCCGCGCAGGAGCTGCACGGGGACGTCGGTCTTCGGCACGAAGCTCGTCATCTTGGCCGTCACCGACATCGAATAGAGCGCGGGGCGATGGATGTGGCCGCAGAACGTGACATGGGCGGGCGTCGCGATCAGGCTCTTGGCGGCGTCCACCGTCGAGCGGACATAGTGCCAGCGCTGGGGGCTGGAGGCCTCCGAATGCACGAACAGGCGGTCGCTGTCCTCCACCAGCATCGGCAATTCAGCCAGGAACCGCCGCTGCGCGGTGTCGAGCCGGCCGCGGGTCCATTCGATCGCGATCTGCGCCTCGGCGTTCATGGTCTCGGCCGAGGAATTGACCGCTTGGTCGTGATTGCCGCGAACGGCGACGGCGCCCTGCGCAACGAGCTCCATCGCGGTATCCACCACCCACTCCGGATCGGCGCCATATCCGACGAAATCGCCGAGCAGGACGAAGCGCTCCGCGCCCTTCGCACGGGCGATCTTCAAGCAAGCTTCGAACGCCTGCCGGTTGCCGTGGATATCCGAGAAGACAGCGAGAAGCACGCACCCTCCACCCTCAAATTCTTATTCGAGGCCGATGAGGCCAAATTGAGGGAGGTCAACAGGATGCGCCAACATTGGGCCCTTTGCCAGCACTGCTCTGCGGTGATGGTGAAGGGCCTATTGCTCGTCCTTTGGCGGCATTCGGGGCGGTGGAATCGGGGTGAACACCGCGCCTTCCGCGCCGGCGGGCGGGGCATTGAACTCGCCGGTCGAGGAATCGCCGCCGCTGGTCTCCAGGATGGTCTTCGGGGTCACATATTCCCGGACCATGTCGATCAGGCTGCCGTCGCCGCCGCCGAAATCGGCCGCGCGCCCTCCTTGCGGATGACCGGCCGCGATCTCGTTCTCGGCGGCGTGGGTCTTGTCGGCCAGCCGGTCATTGTAGGGCACACGGAAGGCGCGCGGGATGCCGCTCGGGCGATTGTCCTCATCCAGCGCCTCGACCCAGAGGTAGATCGAGCCGGGATCGCCCTGAAGCGAATGCGGCTCGACGATGCGGGCTTTCAAGAGCTTGAAGGCGGCCGGCAGCCGGTCGGAACTGGCCCAGCCGAGCAGCCCGCGCATTTCGGTGAAGCTGACGATGTAGAAGGTGCTGGTCACGACCACCGCGACCGCCTTCAGTGACCAGTGCAGCCGTGCATAGACCAGAACGACCAGCAGCAGCGCGCCGATGACGGCATAAGCGACCGACAGCGTCAGGATGATCGTTTGCAGGCTAGTCACGGCGGACCCTCGTAGCGTTCCTGCTCACGCCGGTCCTGGGATCGAGATCGCCGCCGTTGCGCCAGCTGCTGCGGAACGTCTCCAGCAGCGATTTCGGCCGCTGATCGACATCGACGACCTTGCCTTCCGCATCGATCCGGAATCGGACCGCGGTCTTTTCGTCGCCGGTGTGGTCGAGCGTGAACTTGTTATCGAAGATCACCTGCGCGGTCGGATTGAGCTTCTGCACCTTCACACTGGCGGTCACAGGCTCGCCGGTGGTGGCGACGAAATGCGAGACGTTGACGGTGTACTCGCCGGCGACGATGCCGCGCACGGTGACGATCTCCTCTCGGATGGGCGAGGCGATCTTCTTGCCGTTGACGATGATGAAGTCATTGGCTCCGCCGCGATCATCGCGGTCGAGCGTCAGGAAGCCGGCCTCGCGGTGGCGATACCAGGCGATGTTGCCGGCCGGATCCTGCACGAAGAGGTCGAGATCATCAGGATGATTGTCCGGCCAATCCATCGTAATGATGAACTCCGCCTTGGAATCGATCTTGCCCTCCTTGGCGTCCGGCGAGACCGCGAGCAGCGCCAGGAAGAACAGGAACGCGATCACCTGGAGCGCCTTGAACAGCATCACGCCGAGCGGATCGAACGGCTCCTCGCGCGGATAGAGACCGAAATCATCCATCATGACGGCGCACCGGAACCTTTGCGCTCCAGCACCGGCGTCACATAGGTCTCCGTCAGCAGCACCGCATCCGAGAACACCCGCTGGGTCGCGGCGTCCAGCATGTAGTACTGGATGCGGACCAGGATCGAGCCGACGAGGCCGGCGAGCGTCGTGTACATCGCGACCGCCATGCCGTCGCTCATTAGGCCCATCGAAGAGCGCATCGCGACCTTGTCGGCGGCATCCAGCCCCGCGATCGGCGCCAGCATGATGATGAAGCCGATGATGGTGCCGAGCAGGCCGAGCTTCATCAGCGTGTCGGAGACGAAAGCACCGAAGCCATTGGAGCCGCGCAGGCGATCGGCGAGGTTTCGCAACAGCAGCGTCTGGTCGACCGGCCGGTAGTCCTGCGCCGCGGCTTTCGTCACCAGGCTCTGGATGTGGTCGCGCACGAGGCCGCGCGGCAGCACCGCCGCGCTCGCATCCAGCGCCTTGCTGCCGTCCGGCGCCGCCAACACCGCCCGGCAGCGCCGCGCCGCCGCGCCTTCACGCGCAATCGCCCGCGTGCGCAGGAAGCAATGGCCGCAGGTGAGGACATAGAGCGCCGCGATCACGCTCGAGATGTAGGTGCGGTCCGAGGTCAGCATCAGGTGGATCAGGCCGAAGCGCCACAGCAGCACGACGGCGAAGATCGAGAGCCCGGTGAAGATCATCCAGAACAGCAGCGCACTGCGCTCGGACGGGTCGGTCGCAGTCCCCGCGATCGGTCCAATCGTGATCGAGCTCATGCTGCACCGCTCCCGGATTGCAGGCACTGCCTGCAGCGTGTCCCCACCGATTAGATCAAAGCCGCCGTTTCAGGTCCAAAGACGCATGCCCAATCCGGCTTGGGAAATTTGCCCAAGCTGCAATCCACCCCAACCACCACAATTGGCAAGACGCGGCGGCGTTGTTAGGCTGACCTTACCAAACGTCGGGGGTGATCGCATGCGCCTCGTGCTTCAGCTTGTCGCCCGTCTGCTGCTCATCGTCGTGCTCTGCCTTGGAGCCGCGACCGTATGGGCCACCTTCGACGCCTATCGCAGCGTCGATCGGGCGACCGCAGCCTCGGCGCAGCGGGTCGCCCAAGCGCTCCAGGCACTGTATTGGCGCGAGCTTTTGTTGCGGAGCAGCAGAGCGCGCGAGCATCTCCTGCCGGTTCCGGACTGGCGCACGCTGGAGACGATGAAGCTGATCTCACCCGGCGTCTGCGTCGAGTTCCAGCCGGCTGTGGCATTCGAGAAGCCGCTCTGCGGCCAGAGCGAGGGGCTGGGCAAGGCGGCGCCGCGCTGGTTCGCCGCCATTGTGCCCACCTTCCTCGGCAGCCACGCCGAGGTCATCCGGCCCGTCAGCCCCCGCGCGGCGGCTGCCGGCACGGTGGTTGCGACGCCGGACGGCGCGGCGGCCGTCTCGCTGGCCTGGGAGTACATCCTCAATGTGATCGATGTCGCGCTGCTCATGGCGGCGGCAATTGCGCTGCTGGCCTCGCTCGCGATCGCACATGCGCTGGCGCCGGCGCGCACGATCGTGACCGCCTTGCAGCGCATGGCGCGCGGTCAATATCGCACGAAGCTGCCGCGCTTCCGCTCGATGGAGCTGGCGATGATCGGCAGCGCCGTCGGCGAGCTCGGCAACAGGCTGGAGGAAGCTACCGAGCAGCGCGCCGCCCTGACGCGGCGCCTGATCGAAATCCGCGACGACGAGCGTCGCGCCCTCGCCCGCGAGCTGCACGACGAGTTCGGGCAGAATCTTTCCGCCATTCTCGCCTTCGCCAACACAATCGAGACAGCGAGCACGAAGGATCGCAGCACGGGAATCGCCCAGGATGCGCGCATGATCTCGCAGGCCACCCATCATCTGATGGCCTCGCTCCGCGATGCGCTGAAGCGTCTGCGCAATCCGCTGCCCGAGGAGCTCGGGCTCGAGGCAAGCCTCGTCAATCTCGTCGACAGCTGGCGCTCACAGAGCGCGGCGCGGCCGACGATCCAGCTCGATCTCAGGGGTGACCTCACCGACATCAGCGGTTCGGCCGCCAACACGGCCTATCGCGTGGCACAGGAATGCCTGACCAACGCGCTGCGTCACGGCGCGGCGCGCGAGATCAGCCTGCGCGTCGAACGTCGTGCCGGCGAGGACGATGCGCTGCTGATCCGCGTCGAGGATGACGGCGGCGGCGACGCGGCCCGTGTCGCGCAGTCGGCCGGTTTCGGCCTGACGGGCATCCGCGAGCGCGTCACGGCGGCCGGCGGATCGCTGTCGATCCTGCCGGCCCGCGGCGGCCTCAGCGTTGCCGCCACCATCCCGCTCGCTGCGTGAGGCCGGGATGAGCGAGGTTGCAGCAACAGGCATCTCCGTGCTGCTGGTCGACGACCACCCGATCGTCCGGCAAGGCTACCGGCGCGTGCTGGAAAGCCAGGGCGATCTGCACGTCGTGGCGGAGGCCGACAACGCCGCGGATGCCTACAGCGCGTTCAAGGCGCATGACCCCGACGTCGTCGTGCTCGATATCTCGATGCCCGGCGCGAGCGGGCTGGAGGCGATCCGCAACATCCGCGCGCGCAGCCCGCGGGCGCGGATCCTCGTCTTCACCATGCACAACGAAGCCGTGCTGGTGAAGGCCGCCTTCGGCGCCGGAGCCTCGGGCTTCGTCACCAAGAGCAGCGAGCCGTCCGCGGTTGTGCACGCCATCCGCAGCGTGGCACGCGGTGAGCGCGCCATGAGCGACGACATCGCGCATATTCTGGCCGAGGACAGCCTGTCGCCGACGGGTTCGGCGCTGGACCAGCTGGGTGAGCGCGAGATCGAGATCCTGCGTCAATTCGCCGGCGGCGCCACCACCGAGCAGATCGCGACGCATCTCAATCTCAGCGTCAAGACGGTGCAGAACTATCACTACCTGATCAAGACCAAGACCGGCGCGCGCACGGATGCGCAACTCGTGCGGCTGGCCGCGACCTGTGGGCTGACCAGGATCTAGCAGCCAGGCTGCCGCACTGCCTTATCCCCCTGAAGCTTCTCAATCTGCTGAACGAAATTGGAACGGAGCCGATCCGGCTCCGGTTAGTACGCCAGAGAAGGAGTAAAGGGTCATGAGTAAGGGTCACCATAAGGCAGTCGACCATCCCCCGATCATCACGGTAGGCGAGCTCATCGATGAACTTTGCCGCCTGCCGGACACGGCCGTCGTCCACTTTCGCTGCCCCATGTTCGATCAGGAGCTGACGTTCTACCGGCTGCGAAAGCGGTCGAAGGACGCCGTCGAAATCGCCGTCAACGCATATCCGGACAGTCCGCCCGTCGTGCCGTCGCCCGATCATGCCTTCCAAGCGCGAAGACAATCGGCATCCTCGCCCTCGCTTCGCGACGGCGCCGCTCTCCAGAAGACGCGAGGTTGATGAGCCCAGCCTGAATGGGCCCTGCGGCCCTGGAGCATGATCGGGATAAGTCTGCCGCGGTTAGGCCGTCCTCAGCCCGCGCAGCAGCAGAGCGAGCGTCGCATCGACGCGCGCGGAGAGATCGGCGTCCTTCCACTCGTCGGCATGGGCCGGATGATGGAAGCGGACGGTCGCATCGAAGATCGCGCGCGCGGTTGCCTTGACGTCGCCCACGGCGAATTCGCCCCGCTTCACGCCATCGGTCAGGATCGCCGCGATCTGGTCGATCATGGTGTCCTTGTGGCATTTGACGGCCGCGCAGGCCTCGCGTGCCAGCGTCAGGTAGGTCTCGAACATTTCGGGATCGTCGAGCACACGCGAACGCTTCGCTGCGAACAGCGTGCGCAGCCAGCGGTCGAGCCTGTCGTGCGCCGACCCCTGCTCGTTGGCGATCGCCAGCAACGGCGCGTCGATGCGGTCCAGCCAGCGTTTGGCAACGGCCTCGCGCAGCGAGGCCTTGCTGGGGAAATGGCGATAGACGCTGCCGTGGCTCACATCGAGCGCACGGGCAACGTCGACCACGGTGGCCTTGGCAAGTCCGTAGCGCCTGAGCACGTCCTCGGTGACTTCGAGGATCCGCTCCGGCGTCAAGACAACGGCTTCATTCATGCCAGCACCATGTTCCCGTTTGGGGCTCAGTTACCCGGCAGTAGGGCTGCTTCCGAAGCGCCCTTGCCGGTCGTTCGGAAGGCCTATGCCTTAATGAGGCAGTTTTGCAGCCTGCGCCGCGATCTGGCGCGCCACCAGCAAATTGAGCCAATGCCCAATTACGCCAGTGAAATTGAGGATTTCGGTCGTCATTGTCGTAAGTCTCCATTCGTCCGCGGTCCCCGTTCTTCGATCCGGGGTCACGCGGGACGCCCAATCGGAGCGTCCGGAGACGGATATACATGTCTCGCTGACAGATTTCAATATCTGTCAGTCAATGATCCGTGATTGACCGCTGATTTCTGTGGCCGGGGGAGGCCCCTCGCCGGATACCGCTACCGGCCGAACCTTGGCGTTGGCTGCCTGCTCGGTCCAATCATCCCCTGCTAGCTTGCGCCCGCCGTTTGTTCAGGCCTCCCAGCTCTGCTAAATCACGGCGTAAAAAGCATTTTGGCCGGCGCCACCCCCTAGGGTCGCCCGCCCACCTTCCTGGAGCCGTCAGATGATCCCCCGCTATACCCGCCCGGAAATGGCCTCGATCTGGGAGCCGCAGACCCGGTTCAAGATCTGGTTTGAGATCGAGGCGCATGCGGCGGACGCGCTCGCCGAGCTCGGAACCATCCCCAAGGAGGCCGCCAAAACGGTCTGGGCCAAGGCCAAGGACGCCACATTCGACGTCGCCCGCATCGACGAGATCGAGCGCGAGACCAAGCACGACGTCATCGCCTTCCTCACCCACCTCGCCGAGATCGTCGGCCCCGAGGCGCGCTTCGTGCACCAGGGCATGACCTCCTCCGACGTGCTCGATACCTGCCTCAACGTCCAGCTCACCCGCGCCGCGGACCTGCTGCTCGCCGACCTCGACAAAGTGCTGGCAGCGCTCAAGAAGCGCGCCTTCGAGCACAAGATGACGCCGACCATTGGCCGCAGCCACGGCATCCACGCCGAGCCCGTCACCTTCGGTCTCAAGCTCGCCTATGCCTATGCCGAGTTCACCCGCGCCAAGGAGCGCCTGATTGCAGCGCGGAAAGAAGTCGCGACCTGCGCCATCTCCGGCGCCGTCGGCACCTTCGCGCAGATCGATCCGCGCGTCGAAGAGCATGTCGCGAAAGCCATGGGCCTTGTCCCCGAGCCGATCTCGACCCAGGTGATCCCGCGCGACCGTCACGCCATGTATTTCTCGACGCTCGGCGTGATTGCCTCCTCGATCGAGCGCCTCGCCGTGGAAATCCGTCACATGCAGCGCACCGAGGTGCTCGAGGCCGAAGAGTTCTTCTCCGAAGGGCAGAAGGGCTCCTCCGCGATGCCGCACAAGCGCAACCCGGTGCTGTCGGAGAACCTCACCGGCCTCTCGCGCATGGTGCGCGCCTATGTGACGCCGGCGCTGGAGAACGTCGTGCTCTGGCACGAACGCGACATCTCGCACTCCTCCGCCGAGCGCATGATGGGGCCGGATGCCACCGTGACGCTCGACTTCGCGCTGGTGCGCCTCGCCGGGCTGATCGACAAGCTTCTCGTCTATCCCGCCAACATGCAGAAGAACCTCGACCGCCTCGGCGGCCTCGTGCATTCGCAGCGCGTGCTGCTGGCGCTGACGCAGAAGGGCGCAAGCCGCGAGGACGCCTACAAGCTCGTGCAGCGTAACGCGATGCCGGTCTGGCGCGGCGAAGGCGACTTCCTCCAGCTCCTGAAGAAGGACACCGAGGTGAAGAAGTATCTCACCGACACCGAGATCGAGGAACAGTTCGACCTCGGCTATCACCTCAAGCACGTCGACACGATTTTCAAGCGCGTGTTCGGGGAAGCGTAAATCGTAGGGTGGGTTAGCCTTGCGGCCTGCGCGCAGCGCAGTCCGCTGGGCGTAACCCACCTCTTTTCGCTCCCGCTGAGACAAACAGTGGTGGGTTACGCCGCGCAGATGCGCTATGCGCATCTGCAGGGCTAACCTACCCTACCAACGACGACAGAAAACGGATCCCCCCATGCCCATCGTCAACCGCGTTGCCGCCCTCTCCGACGAAATGGCCGCCTGGCGCCATGACTTCCACGAGAACCCCGAGCTGCTCTACGAAGTCCACCGCACCGCCGGCATCGTGGCCGACAGGCTTCGCGAGTTCGGGTGCGACGAGGTGGTGACGGGCATCGGCCGCACCGGCGTGGTCGGCGTGATCCGCGGCCGCAAGTCAGCCTCCGGCAAGGCCATCGGCCTGCGCGCCGACATGGACGCGCTGCCGATCATGGAGACGTCGGGCGTGCCCTATGCCTCCAAGGTCCCCGGCAAGATGCACGCCTGCGGGCATGACGGCCACACCGCCATGCTGCTGGGCGCCGCCAAATACCTCGCCGAGACCCGCAATTTCGACGGCACGGCCGTGATGATCTTCCAGCCCGCCGAAGAAGGCGGCGGCGGCGGCAAGGCGATGGTCGAGGACGGGCTGATGACGCGCTGGAACATCCAGGAGGTGTACGGCATGCACAACATGCCGGGCCTGCCCGAGGGTCATTTCGCGACCACGCCCGGCGCGATGCTCGCGTCCTCCGACAACATCCAGATCACCGTCCGCGGCAAGGGCGGGCACGCCGGCGCAGGCCCGCACAAATCAGTCGACAGCGTGCTGATCGGCTCGCAGATCGTGAATGCGCTGCAATCGATCGTCGCGCGCAACGTCGACCCGCTGAAATCGGCGGTGATCTCGATCACGCAGTTCCATTCCGGCACCGCCTTCAACATCATCCCGGAGGTCGCCGAGCTCGGCGGCACCGTGCGCACGCTCGACCCCGAGGTGCGCGATCTCGTCGAGCGCCGCATCGGCGAAGTCGCCGACAGTATCGCCCGCGCCTATGGCGGCTCGGCCGAGACGAAGTACACGCGGATGTACCCGGTGACGATGAACCATGCCCGCGAGGCCGGCATTGCCGCCGACGTCGCCCGCGACATCGTCGGCACCGATCGCGTCAACGACAAGTTCGTCCCGATGATGGGCGCCGAGGATTTCTCGTTCATGCTGGAAGCACGCCCCGGCGCAATGGTGCTTGTCGGCATGGGCGACGGCAACGAGTGCCACCACCCGGGTTACATCTTCAACGACAACATCCTGGGCCATGGCGCCTCGTTCTGGGCGCGCCTGGTCGAGACGCGGATGCCGGCGGGGTAGCACCGCCTTCGCGCTTGTAGCTTGTAGCCCGGGTGAGCGAAGCGACACCCGGGAAAGCCACACCGGGTGGTCCCATAGTCCCGGATATCGCTTCGCTCATCCGGGCCACGGTTCAACGCAAGCGTCTACACCTGCACCACCTCGTGGCGCATCACGAACGGTGCAAGCAGCGCATGCACTTCGCTCGCAACTACCTCGCGCTGATCCTCCGGTAATCCCGTCAGCGTCACGGTCGCGATCGAGCCGTGGCTGCCATGGGCGCCGACCTTCACCTTGCAATCGATGCCGCGCTCGACCAGCGGGGCCAGCACCTTGGTGAACACGCGCTGCGCCGCGTCCCAGCGCAGCTGCGGCTTGAACACTTTTCCAACACCGGTCACCGGCATCGGATCGATCGGAATGACCTGTACCGGGACGGCGGCGCGCTCCGGCGTACGCTCGCGCACCCACGCTTCCAGCTCGCCCGGCTCGACCTTGGCGCCCGACTTCAACTGCACGTAGCCCACCGGCAGCTCGCCGGCATAGGCATCGGGCTGGCCAACCACCGCGGCGAAGCCGACCGCGGGGTGACCGAACATGATCTCCTCGATCGGTGCCGGATCGATGTTGTGGCCACCGCGGATCACGAGGTCCTTGGCGCGGCCGGTGATCCAGAGATAGCCGTCGGCATCGAGCCGGCCGAGATCGCCGGAGTTGACCCAGACCTCGTCGACGAAGGCGCCCCTGTTGTGCTCGTCGTTGAGATAGCCGCCGAACACGCCTGGCCCGGCCATGATGACGACGCCGATCTCGTCGGTCGCGCAGTCGCGGATCAGGCGTCCCTCGGCATCGAGCTGCACGATGCGCACCCGCGCATAGGGCATGGGAAGGCCGACCGAGCCGAGCCGGATCGGCCGGCCGGGATAGGCGAGCGTATGCACGCTCGAGGTCTCGGTCATGCCGTAGACCTCGACCACCGGTAGCTTCAGTTTCTCCTGAATCGCCGAGCCGACCGCGACCGGAATCGCCGAGCCGCCACCTGCCGCATATTTCAGGCTCGAGATATCCGCGTTGCCCGGCGGCACCGCGAGCGTGGCGGCAAGCACCGTCGGCACGCTCGACAGCGCTTCGGGCTTGAACCGCTCGGCGAGTTGCCAGATGTTCTTCACCGCATTCGGGTTGCGCCAGCCGCTCGGCGACAGCACGACCAGCGAGCCGCCGCTCGACAGCGTCGTCAGCACCTGTGTCAGCGATCCACCGACGTGAAACAGCGGCATGCCAAACAGCAGATTGGCGCCGGGCTTGCCCTTCAACAGCAGATTGAGCGCCCAGGCCTGATAGACTTGGTTGGCATGCGTGTGCCGCACCAGCTTTGGCGTGCCGGTGGTGCCGCCGGTATGGAAATAAGCAGCGATGTCGCTGCCCAGAATCTGGCGTCCGCCGACGAGCCGGTCCGCCGGGTGCTGCTTGATCAGGTCGCTGAAGGCGAAGATGCCCTTGACCGGATCGCCGCCGCCGAACACCTGCACGATGGCCTTTAGATTCTTGAGCTGCGGGCGGATCTGCTCGACCTTCTGCCAGATGTCGGTACCCGGCATCGGTCCGAGCGCCACCAGGATCTTGGTGTTCGCGGCCTCCAGGATCTCGGCGATCTGGTGTGGCTCGAGCAGCGGGTTGACGGGATTGGCGATGCCGGCGGCCTCCGCGCCGAACAGCGTGACGAAGGCATCGGGCACCAGCGGCAGCATGAAGCTGATGACGTCGCCCTTCTCGGCGCCAAGCGCGTGAAACATGTTGGCGGCCTGCGTGACGCGCGCGATGAAGTCGCGATAGGTGACGACTAGCGGCGTGTCGGCGGGATCGGCGTTTTGCAGGAACTGGATCGCCGCCCCGTCGGGATTGCGCGCCGCACCTAGCCTGATGGCGTCATAGGTGCTCTCGGCCGCGACGCGGTCTGCGTAAGGGACCTGCTCGAACGCCCGGACCTCCTCGTCCGTCAACAGATCCGGATAGTCGTTGCCGATCAACCGATCGAGCGCGTGGATACCCGCCATGAAATTCCGTCCTCCCTCAGATGCATGTCCCCGCCCCCGTATCTTCTGACATCTTGGTTCGGCGAGGCTCCGGCCGATGGCCGGCCGAGCGCGGACAGAATGATGGATGATTGAGCGTTCGTCCATTGCCTACCGGCCGTGGCACTTGAACCTCTGCAGCTGATGCGGTGACCAAGAACTGGCACTGAATTCGCTCGCCAGCGTCCTGCCGCAAGACTTGAGGTGATCATGACGACGCCCCTGCGGAATCGCATCACGCAGCTGATCGCCGCGTTCGCGACGGTATTCGCGATCGCTCTGCCCTCTGCCACTCTCGGCGCGGACACCCAGTTCGACAAGATGCGGGCCAAAATCGCAGCCTTCGTCGCCGACAAGATGGAGAAGCTGGGCGGGTCCCGCATCGTCTACAAGGTAGACACTGACGGCTTGCAGGCGGCGGCCGTCACGGATCTGCGCGACGATGTCTACAAGACCCTGCGCGAGGGACGGATCGCTTTCTCCGGCCTTGCGATCCGCGACGGCGGCGTCGACGTGAAGATCGCGGACGCGAAGGGCCGCGAACAGCTCACGCGCAAACTCG
This sequence comes from Bradyrhizobium sp. 191, assembly GCF_023100985.1. Classification (NCBI taxonomy): domain Bacteria; kingdom Pseudomonadati; phylum Pseudomonadota; class Alphaproteobacteria; order Hyphomicrobiales; family Nitrobacteraceae; genus Bradyrhizobium; species Bradyrhizobium sp. 191. The sequence continues at coordinate 7,509,626 of NZ_CP064692.1, read as the reverse complement.
CATCGGCGGCCGAGGGACTGCCGGCGCATGCGTTCACCGTGACTGATGGCGGAGACGGTCTGATCAGGCTTGCACCGACCGATGCCGCATCCGCCGAGCGGCTGCGCGACCTCGTCGAAGATTCCATCGCCATGATCGAGCAGCGCCTCAAGGACGCCGGCGTCAAGCTTGCCAGCGTTCAAGTCGATGGGACCGACCGCATCCGCATCTTCCTGCCCGGCGTGATGGAGCCCGAGCATGTCACCGCGATCTTCGCCAGGAAGGTCAAGGTCGGCTTCCGACTGATCGATCTCTCGATGCCGGCGGAGCGGGCACAGACGGGCACGCCGCCGGCAGGCACGGAAGTCCTGCTCGGCTTCAAGGACAGGCTTCCTTATCTCGTCGCCAGGGACAGCGCGCTCGAGGGCGACGACATCAGCTATGCCGGCCCGGGATTTACGAGCGACACGAAGGAGCCGATCGCCTCGTTCCGCTTCAACGGCCGCGGCGCGCGGCGCTTCGCCCACATCACCGCAGAGAACGTCGGGAAGCCCTTTGCCATCGTGCTCGACGACAAGGTGATCTCCGCTCCCGTGATCCGCGAGCCCATCACCGGCGGCTCGGGCCAGATCGCCGGCAACTTCACCCTGGAAGAGGCCAACAGCGTCGCGATGCTGCTGCGCGCCGGCTCGCTGCCAGGCCGCCTCGGCCTCGTCGAGCAGCAGGTCGTGCAGCCCGCCACCAAGCCTTAAGCGACAGGTCGCGCCACGCCCTGGCCGCACCGGCATCCTGGCCGGTCCGCGACGCCGCAGCCCGCACCGGCTGCCCCGAATCACGCCCCGCGCCGTGGCCAGCCGGGCAACCAAGGGGCAATTGCCGAAACGCCCGATCAGGCTAAAATTTGCCTCTTGCAGCATGACGGCCGGAAGCGTCATTCAGGCGGTCGTCATTCGATTTCGGCTATACGGGTGCCGACCAGGATTGAAGGCCTTACGCGAGGACCAGATCATGCCGTCCGGCAGCGCAGACATTTCGTCGATCCTCGACCGCATTCTCGATGCGGCAACCGACAACCTCAGGATCGCCAAGATCCTGATCCAGATGGGCCTCGACCCGAACAACGTCACTTACGATGCGATCTTCAACCGGCTGCTGGAGATCTTCGTCAGCAATATCACGCTGGCCAATCTGTTCGCCGCGGTTGGCGCCGGCTTCTTCGTCGCCACCCTCTTGATGCGGACGATGGTGCCGCTGCGCGTCGCCAATATGATCGGCTGCGCGTTGTTCACCGTTTTCGGCGCGCTCTCCGCCAATGTCGCGACGTTCCTGCTGTACCTTCTGCTGCTTCCGATCAACGCCCTGCGCCTGCGGCAGATGCTCAAGCTGGTCAAGAAGGCCCGCCATGCGGCCGAAGGCGACATGTCGATCGAATGGCTCAAGCCGTTCATGACCGAGCGCAAATACCGCCGCGGCGACACTCTGTTCAAGCTGGGCGATCCCGCAAAGGAAATGCTCCTCACGGTCACCGGCAAGTTCCTGGTCAAGGAGATCAACGTCGAGATTGGGCCCGGGGCGCTGATGGGCGAGCTCGGCTTCCTCACACCTGACAACCGGCGCACCGGAACGATTCAATGCATCGAAGACGGCCAGGTGCTGACGATCACCTATGACCGGCTGCTCGAGATCTACTTCCAGGACCCGCAGTTCGGCTATTATTTCCTGGTGCTGACCAGCCAGCGCCTCCTGCAAAACATCGATCGCCTGCAGAAGCAGCTGGCGGCGGAGCGCGCGGCGACGACGAACAGGATCGCGTGACCGCCCGCGGGGCCACGTGACGTCGACCTCCGTCCGGGACTTTGCGGGGCCCCGCCGCAAAATCGCCCTAAAAACCGAATGGTAACCATGACGGGCTAGGGTATCGGCGTGACCAATTCTGAGACCATCCTGGTGTTCGATTCCGGCCTTGGCGGGCTCACGGTGCTCCGTGAGGTCGTGGCCGCGCGCCCGGGTGCCCATTACGTCTATGTCGCCGACGACGCCTTCTTCCCCTATGGGCACCATGACGAGGCTGAGATCATCGCCCGCGTGGTGCCGCTGATGGGCGAGTTGATCGGCACGCATGATCCCGACCTCGTCGTCATCGCCTGCAACACGGCGTCCACCCTGGTCCTGTCTCACTTGCGCGCCGCGTATTCCGTGCCCTTCGTCGGCACGGTGCCGGCGATCAAGCCGGCCTGCGCGCAGTCGAGGACCCGCCGCGTCTCGGTGCTCGGCACCAAGGGAACGGTGAAGCGGGAATACACGAAGGCGCTGATCCGCGACTTCGCGCAAGGCTGCGAGGTGACGCTGGTCGGCTCGCCCGAGCTTGCGTCGCTGGCCGAAGCCGAGCTCCGCGGCGCGCCGGTCAGCGACGAGGCCCTCGTCGCCGAACTCGCGCCCTGCTTCATCGGCGATCCCGCCGACGCGACATCGCGCACCGACACGGTGGTGCTCGCCTGCACGCATTATCCGCTGCTGCTCGACCGGCTGAGGCGGCTCGCGCCCTGGCCGGTCGACTGGATCGATCCGGCCCCGGCGATCGCCCGCCGCGTCTCCGATCTGCTTGGCCCGCGGATCGGCGCACTCGCGCAATCGGGCGCTGAGATGATCTTCACATCGAACCGCGCACACGGCCTGTCGGCCACGCTGACGCCGTTCTTCGGCGGGCGCGCGCTGGCCTGACTTTGCGCGGCAACGAGCCGCTGCTAGGCTTCGACGTCGTCACCTGCCCGCAGGCCTCTCCATGTCGATCCCGACCACGCCGCTCAACCGCCTCCGCCAATTGTGGCGCGAGGGCCGCCCCGCCTTCGGCGCCATTGCGACGATTCCGAGCGTGCAGACCGTGCAGATCATGGCGCGCTCGCTCAACTGGATCATCGTCGATCTCGAGCACGGTCCAATCGGATTGGCCGAAGCGCATGCGATGATCGCCGCCACGACCGGCACGCCCTGCACCCCCTTGGTGCGGATCGCGGCGAACGAGCCATGGCTTGCCAAGGCACCGATGGACATCGGCGCCTTCGGCATCAACTTCCCCATGATCACCAATCGCGCGGAGGCTGAGAAAGCGGTCCGTAGCGTGCGCTACCCGCCACGCGGGGACCGGCTCTGGGGTCCGTTCCACGCCCCGTTCCGCTGGGGCCAGTCGATGCCGGACTACATGGCGAGCGCCGATGACGAGATGATCTGCATGATCACCATTGAGCATGTCGACGCGGTCAACCGCATCGACGAGATCATGGCGACGCCGGGCATCGACGTCGCCGTGATCGGCCCCGGCGATCTCGCCACCTCCATCAACAAGCGCGGCCAGATGGACGACCCGGAGTTGCTCGAACTGATCGCGCGCGCCGAGGCCGGCATCCTCAGAAGCGGCGTGCCGATCGGGGGCGTGGCGCGCACCGCCGATCAGGCCAACGCCCTGATCGACCGCGGCTACCGCGCGATCGCGCTCGGCTTCGACTGGTCGCTGTTCCAGCGCGGCATCATGGCGGCCTTCGAGGGCATCAAGCGCTGAATCGCCGCAGCGAGCGGGTCGGCCTTGCCGCCGCGGCGCTGTCAGGGTCCGCGGTTCAGGGGGAAACGTGCTCAAGGAGACTTTGCTCGCGCTGTTATTTGCCTGCCTCGCCCAACAGGTCTTGCCTCTGACGACAAATAATTGAAGTTATTAGATTTGAGCCGCCAACAACACCAAGCCACTTGGCTTCGCCGGCGCGCTGAAAGCGACGAACCCAGGGGCCCCAAGCCGGTTGGTTCATGCTAAGCACGCGGCGAGCGGTCGACGCGCTCGTTGCACATATTTTAGTCTTATCCCAGGAACCGGAGACCAATGCGCGGGACGCCCAAGACCATTTCGCTGCGGCGCCGCCTGATTTGCGACCTCATGCACGCCTCGATGGGCGTGCCGTTCGTTTCGCTCTCCCGTTCGCTCAATATCCGCCCCCTGCTGGACGCCCGCGCAGCTGCAACGGCGCCCGCCGGCTGGGCCGCGATGTTCGTCAAGGCTTTCGCCCTGGTCGCCGGAGACGAGCCGATCCTGCGCACCGTCTACGTCAAATGGCCGTGGCCGGCCTTTTATGAGCTGCCGAAGAGCGTGGCGCTGGTGGCGATCGCCCGGGTCGAGGCCGGCGAGGAATGCATGATGCCGCAGCGAATCGCGGCCCCGGAGGCCCTGTCGCTGGCGGCGATCGATGCCGAGATCCGACGCGGCAAGACGGCACCGATCGCTGACGTCCCGATGTTCCGCAAGATCATGCGGGCGACCCGCCTGCCGTTGCCGCTCCGGCGGCTGTCGTGGGCCATCGGTCTGAATTTCGGCCGCCAGCGCGGCAATTGGTTCGGCAGCTTCGGGGTGAGTTCGGTGGCCGCCTATGGCGGCGGCGAGCTCCACCCCATCACGCCGGGCCCCTATATCGTCAGTTACGGGCGCGTCGAGCCCGACCAGACCATCCATGTCGTGATCCGCTGGGACCACCGGGTCACCGACGCCGCCCCGATTGCCCGGGTCCTGACCCGGCTGGAGCAGGTCCTGAACACTGAAATCGCTGCGGAATTGCGGGCGGCGGGGTCGAAGCCGATTCGGGCGGTCGGGACGTAGAAGATATCGTCGTTCCGGGGCGGCGGCTCGAAGAGCCGAACCCGGAACCTCGAGATTCCGGGTTCGATGCTGCGCATCGCCCCGGAATGACGGGCTAGAGAGACAGGCTAATGAATTGACAGCCGGCCCCAAACTCCCCTAAAAGCCGCCTGCTCGCGGGCCGATTTCGGCCCGCGAAGCGTTTCGCGACCCGTGGTCAAATCCCTTAAGCTTTGGGGATCGGACCTGTCGGTGCCGGGATCATCCCGTCACACAGGAGGGCGCGTTTCCTCAAACCATGCAACCGAAGAGGACGCGATGACTAAGCGCAGTGAGGCGAAGTACAAGATCGATCGCCGTATGGGCCAGAACATCTGGGGCCGCCCGAAGAGCCCCGTGAACCGCCGCGAATATGGCCCCGGCCAGCACGGCCAGCGCCGCAAGGGCAAGCTCTCCGACTTCGGCGTGCAGCTGCGCGCCAAGCAGAAGCTGAAGGGCTATTACGCCAACATCTCCGAGCGTCAGTTCCACGGCATCTATGTCGAGGCGAGCCGCCTCAAGGGTGACACCGGCGAGAACCTGATCGGCCTCCTGGAGCGCCGTCTCGACGCGGTCGTGTATCGCGCCAAGTTCGTCTCCACCATCTTCGCCGCCCGCCAGTTCATCAACCACGGCCACGTCAAGGTGAACGGCCGCAAGGTCAACATCTCGAGCTACCAGCTCAAGGTCGGCGACGTGATCGAGGTCAAGGAAGCTTCCAAGCAGCTCGCCCACGTGCTCGAAGCCAGCCAGCTCCCAGAGCGCGAGGTCCCCGACTATCTCGAAGTCGACCACGGCAAGATGACCGCGAAGTACACCCGCATTCCCGGCCTCTCCGACGTGCCGTTCCCGGTGCAGATGGAGCCGCATCTGGTCGTCGAATTCTATTCGCGCTGATATCTTCGCGATCCATTGCTCAAAGGCCCCGGTTTCCGGGGCCTTTTTGTTTGAGCCGGCCATTCCCATGTCTCAGGCCATCTGTGCTATGATCCCTCATCGCGGAGTTGAGCATGACTCGTCTTCTGGAAGAGGCTTTCAGCAAGGTTTCCGGCCTGCCCGATTCGCAGCAGGATGAGTTGGCGCGAGCCCTGCTTGAACTTGCGGGCGTCGAGCAGCCTCCGATCCAGCTGACGGCGGCGGAAGATGCCGATCTCGCGGAGGCCGAAGCTGAAATCACTCGCGGCGAGCTGGCTAGCCCCGACGAGGTCCGCGCGATGTGGGCCAAGCACGGGCTGTGAAGGTCCGTTATACGACGCGGGCTCTCGCCCAGATCGACCAAGTCCTGACTTGCATCGAGACGCGCTCGCCCCAGGGAGCGGGCCACGTACGCGACCGCATTGTCGCGCTCATCGCTCTGCTTCAGGATCATCCTTATGCAGGGCGGCAGACCACTCGAGCATACGTCCGTCGCTTGCCAGTCAACCCTTATCCTTATCTGATCGATTATCGTGTGACCGAGACGGAAATCGTTATTATGCGGTTTCGCCACGCCGCCCGGCGTCCATCCAGAACTCGCTGATCGCGAGTGAGTGCCATGCGAGGAGCAAGTTGATGCTCTACACCCCTCCCCCGATCGATCCCAAGGCACCACCTGTCCGAATCAACCTGCTCTCGGACACGCAGACCAGGCCGACGGCCGGGATGCGCGAGGCGATGGCGCGGGCTGAGGTCGGCGACGAGCAGGTCGGCGACGATCCGACCGTCAATGCGCTGTGCGAGCGCGTCGCGGATCTGCTGGGCAAGGAAGCGGCGGTCTACATGCCCTCCGGCACGATGTGCAACGTCACCGCGACGCTGGTTCATTGCCGTCCCGGCGACGAGATCCTCGCGCATGAGACCGCGCACATCATCGCGCGCGAGGGCGGCGCGCATGCGGCGATCGGCGGCTTCCAGGTCACGCAGCTCAAGGGCCCCGATGGCCAGTTCACACCCGAGACTCTTCGCAAGGCGCTGCATCCTCGCACGCGCTACCAGCCGCCGCAGACCGTCGTCAGCGTCGAGCAGACCGCCAATATCGGCGGCGGCACGATCTGGAAGAAGACCGCGCTCGACGAAATCGTCGCGATTGCCAGGCAACACGGGCTCGTCACCCACATGGACGGCGCACGCCTGCTCAACGCCACCGTGGCAAGCGGCATCTCTCCGCGCGACATGACCGCTGGCTGGGATTCAGCCTGGATCGACTTCTCCAAGGGCCTCGGTGCGCCGATCGGCGGCGTGCTCGCGGGCTCACGCACCTTCATCGACGCGGTGTGGCAGTGGAAGCAGCGCCTCGGCGGCTCGATGCGGCAGGCTGGAATCTGCGCGGCGGCCTGCATCTACGCGCTCGACCATCACGTCGAGCGCCTGGCCGACGACCACGCCAATGCGCGGGCGCTTGCCCGCGGACTGTCGCAGATCTCGGGCATCGAGGTGCAGGAGCCCGAGACCAATCTCGTGTTCTTCAGGCCCGATGGCGCCGGCATTCCCGGCGATAAGATGGTCTCAGCCCTCCGTCAGCGCGGCGTGACGCTCGCGATGATGGACGGCCGCATCCGCGCCTGCACCCATCTGGACGTCAATGCGAGCCAGATCGAGGAGACGATCGGATACGTGCGCGAGATCGTGCGCGGCGCCTGATCACCGCCCCATCGCCTGATAGATCAGCGTCTTCAGCTCGAGTTGAATCCGGCCGCGCTGCGACGGCGTCTGCGCCATGAAGATCCCGAACAGATCGTCTTCGGGATCGATGAAGAAGAACGTGCCGGCAACACCGTCCCAGCGATATTCGCCGAGCGGCCAAGAGGTGCCCGGCGGCACCGAGGTGCGCACCGCGAAGCCGAGGCCGAAGCCTGATCCTCCACCCGGATAGTACATCTGGTCGCGGACGATCTTCGTCTCGGGTCCGATGTGGTCCGAAACCATCAGCGCAATGGTCTCGGGCTTCAGATAGCGACGGCCCTCATAAGTGCCGCCATTCAGCAGCATCTGCGCGAAACGGGCGTAGTCGCCGATCGTGCCGACCATGCCGGCGCCGCCCGATTCCCATCTCACGGGCCGCCTGATGTCGCGGACTGCAGTCGTCGGGCTGATACTGCGGTCCTCCGGCATCGGCTCGGCGATACGTGCAAACCTGGCGGGATCGGCAACGTAGAACGCAGTCTCGGTCATGCCGAGCGGGTCGAGTAGCCGCTCCTTCTCGAACTGGAGCAGCGTCTTGCCCGAGACCACCTCAACGACGCGGCCGAGCACATCGGTGGCAAAACCGTAGGTCCACACCGTGCCGGGCTGCTCGGCGAGCGGCATCGTGGCGAGCTTCGCGACGAACTCGGCATTGGAAAGATCGCTGTTGAAGAGGTCGGCCGCGGCATGGACCTCGCGCACCAGTCCACCGCCACGAAAGCCGTAAGGCAGCCCCGCGGTGTGGCGCAAAAGGTCCTTGATCGTGATCGGACGCTGCTGCGGCTCCAGCATCAGCGAAACCTTGCCGTCCGCTGCTTTCCTTTCGATGCCCACCTTCATGCCGGCAAAGGCCCGAATGTATTTGGACACGGGATCGTCGAGCGAAAGCCTGCCTTCCTCGACCAGCATCATCGCCACGACGGATGTGATCGGCTTCGACATCGAATAGAGGCGGAAGATCGTATCCGCGCTCATCGATATCTGGGTGCCGACATCGCGAACGCCGAAATTCGCGTAGTAGACCGGCTTGCCGTGTTGCTGGAGCAGCAGGATGGCGCCGGGGATCTTGCCTGTGGCAACCTCGTTCCGGATGTAGTCGGAAACCTTCGCCAGCCCTTCCGTAGAGAGCGTGCGGGCAGCGCGTCCCTCGGCGCCGGCCTTCGCACCGACGACGGCAACGAGAAGAACGAGCCCCGCGATGAACGCGCGGCGCCCACGCATGTCATTTCTCCATGGCTTCATGAACCGACTGCTTCAATGTTTGCTGCACGCGCTCGCACTCGGTCGGGATCTGCTTCAGGAGGACGAGGAACTTGTCCTGCCTCGGATCGATCACGAAACAGCGCCGCCGATATTGCCGGGGCCGCCGTGTCGCGCAAGCGCTTCGGCATGGAGATCGGCGCCAGGCTCGGCGAAGCAGCAGAACACCACGCGAGCAACGGACGGCGCAGCAGCGAGCGCTTCGATCGTGGTGCGTACCGCAATATCGGCCGCCCTGTCGGCCGGAAAGCGAAAAATGCCGGTCGAAATCGCGGGGAATGCCACCGAGGTCAGCTCGTGCCGACCGCACAGCTCCATCGATCGGCGATAACAGGAGGCGAGCAGGTCGTCCTCGCCGAGCGTGCCGCCATTCCACACCGGACCGACGGTGTGGATCACATGTGCGGCCCTGAGCCGATAGCCCCTGGTGATCTTCGCGTCACCCGTCTTGCAGCCGTGGAGCATGCGGCATTCAGCGACGAGCTCGGGCCCGGCCGCCCGATGGATCGCACCGTCCACGCCGCCCCCGCCAAGCAGCGACGTGTTGGCGGCGTTGACGCCGAGTGTCGTGATGTCGGCAACGATGACCTCAAGCCTGGCGCCGCCGATCCGGCGCGTCAGCACGGTCACGTATCAGGCCGCGACGACGACGCCCTTTTCGGAGAAGAGCTGCTGCAATTCGCCGGCCTGGAACATCTCGCGGACGATGTCGCAGCCGCCGACGAACTCGCCCTTCACGTAGAGCTGCGGGATGGTCGGCCAGTTCGAGTATTCCTTGATGCCATTGCGCAGCTCGGCGGATTCGAGGACATTGAGGCCCTTATAGCCGACACCGATATGGTCGAGGATCTGGACGACCTGGCCGGAGAATCCGCACTGCGGAAATTGCGGCGTGCCCTTCATGAACAGGACCACGTCGTTCGACTTCACTTCGTTGGCGATGAATTCCTCGATGCTCATATCCATGTCCTTCTGGGCCGAGCCCCCACCAATCATTTCGGGCCGGCTCGACCGATTTAACCCGATACCTACCCATATATGTAGCCCAAACCGTTGTGCATCCAAAGTAAAATGGCGGCGACGGGCCCCTGGCGAACGTGCAGAGCCCAACAGGTCCATAGGCTGATGACATCAATATCATCGCCGGAGAGGACTTTCATACCGTAACGGAGCCCCTATCTAGGACGAACCCTCGTTATGGAACCGGGTCGCGCAAACAACGTTCTCTTGTCCTGTCTGGAGAAAAACGTGACGAAACAAGCCTCAGCTACGGCCGCCCCCCAGCTTTCGTCACCGTCCTCCCTTCCGGACGACCTCGCCCAGCGGCTGGAATCGGCGTTTCTCACCGTCCGCAATGAGACCGAACGGCGGGCAGCGCCGCTGTCACCAGAGGACCAGCAGATCCAGTCCATGCCCGATGCCAGCCCGACCAAATGGCACCGGGCCCATACCACATGGTTCTGGGAGCAATTCCTGCTCGGCGAGCACGCTGCGGGCTACCGGCCCTTCCACCCCGATTTCGCGTTCCTGTTCAATTCCTATTACGTCAGCGCCGGCCCGCGACATGCCCGCAATCATCGCGGCGACATCACCCGGCCGAGCGCCGACCAGGTCGGCGCCTATCGCAATTACGTCGATGCCGCAGTCGTCAAATTCTTCCGCGACGCTGGCGAGGACAAGCTCCGCGCAATCGCGCCGCTGGTCGAGGTGGGACTCAATCATGAGCAGCAGCATCAGGAGCTGATGTTCACCGACATCCTGCATGCCTTTGCGCAGAACCCGATCTATCCGGCCTACGATCCGGACTGGCGCTTCCCGGCCGCAACGCGCAACGGCGAGGATTGGCCGGCGCTCAACGAAGGCATCCACACCGTCGGCCATGTCGACGACAGCTTCCATTTCGACAACGAGAAGCCCGCCCATCGCGCCCTCGTCGGTCCGGTCAGGATCGCCCGCAATCTGGTCACCAATGCCGAGTGGCTCGCCTTCATGCAGGCTGGCGGCTATCGGACGGCAACGCTCTGGCTGATGGACGGCTTTGCTGCGGCCAGCAAGGAAGACTGGCAGGCCCCGGGCTACTGGCGCGAGATCGACGGTCAATGGCACGTGATGACGCTGGCCGGCCTCAAGCCGGTCGATCCGGACGCGCCCGTCTGCCACATCAGCTACTATGAGGCTGACGCCTTCGCGCGCTGGTGCGGAAAACACCTGCCGACCGAGATGGAATGGGAGGTCGCGGCCCGCGCCGGCCAGCTCAACGACGCCTTCGGCATCGTCTGGCAATGGACCCGCAGCTCCTATTCACCCTATCCCGGTTACCGCGCCGTCGAAGGCGCGCTCGGCGAGTACAACGGCAAGTTCATGGTCAACCAGCTGGTGCTGCGCGGCTCCTCGCTCGCAACTCCGCAAGGCCACAGCCGTATCACCTATCGCAACTTCTTCTATCCGCACCATCGCTGGCAGTTCACCGGACTGCGGCTCGCCGATTACGACTAGAGCATGATCCGGAGAGGTGTGCAGCGGTTTCCCGAAATAGGTCATGCTCAAACGACAGCCTGAAGCGCGGTCTCATCGCGCTTCAGGTTCATCCGACGATCAATGCGCGCCGGACAGCGCGTTCAGGAGAGTATCATGAATGTGCACGCCAGCGCTTTGGCCGAAGCCCATCTTCCCGACGAGCAGACCACCGCCTTTGCCCGCGAGGCCATCGAGGACCTCTCGCAGCAGCCGAAAAGGCTGTCGCCGAAATACTTCTATGACGCAACGGGATCGGAACTGTTCGAGGCGATCACACGCCTGCCGGAATATTATCCGACGCGCACAGAGCTTGCGATCCTGAGAGAGCGCGGCGGCGAGATCGCAAACATCATTCCGGAGCACGCGGCGCTCGTCGAGTTCGGCGCCGGCGCGACCACGAAGGTCCGCCTGCTGCTCAATCATTGCAGGTTCGCGGCCTACGTCCCCGTCGATATCTCCGGCGACTTCCTGAAGGCGCAGGCGAACGGGCTGAAGCGGGACTTCCCGACGCTCGGCATCTATCCGGTCGCCGCCGACTTCACGGCGCCGTTCGAGCTGCCCAAGCAGGTCGCGTCCATGTCGAAGGTCGGCTTCTTCCCCGGTTCGACCATCGGCAATTTCGAGCCGCAAGAGGCCCAGGCCTTCCTGAGGAGCGCCCGCAAGATTCTCGGCAAGGGCGCGCAGATGATCATCGGCGCCGATCTCGAGAAGGACGAGCGGATCCTCTTTGACGCCTACAACGACGCCGCCGGCGTCACCGCGCGCTTCAACCTGAATGTGCTGGTGCGCATCAATCGCGAGCTCGGCGGCAATTTCGATCTCTCCGCCTTCACCCATCGCGCGATCTACAATCGCGAGCGGCACCGGATCGAGATGCACCTGATCAGCAAGAAGAGCCAGACCGTGCGGCTGCTCGGCACCAGCTTCTCGTTCCGCTCGGGCGAGAGCATCCACACCGAGAACAGCTACAAATACAGCATCGAGCGTTTCGCCACGCTGGCGCAGGGCGCGGGCTGGCGCGTCCGCGAGAGCTGGATGGACGCGGCGAACATGTTCTCGGTACATGCGCTGGAGGTCGCGGAGTAGCGCCGGGGCTCAATGCTCCGCCGCTTCTTCCGGCTCGGATCCCAGCGACACCGACTCCCAAACCGCCACAACGATCATGATCATCGTGGTGGCGACTGACAGCCAGAGCGGCGAGAGGTCGGCTGCGAACCACCACAGCACCAGCAGCAGGGTGATGCCGATCCCGTGCGAGAGCTGGAGGAAGCCGCGGATCGCGTACTTGAAAAGGATGGTGCCGACCAGGAACACCAGTGGGCCGCCGACCGTGCTCACGATGGTGCGGGTGTCGGAATGGCCGCTCGGGTGTTTCAGCACCAGCTCGTCCGAGACCGCGGTCAGGATGATGCCGGCCACGATCGGCGTGTGCAGATAGGTGTAGGCGAGCCGGGCCAGGCGGCCGGATTCGGCGGACTTCGAGATGCGCTCGGCTCCGGCCTCCGCGCCCTTGTGAAAATAGATCCACCACATCGCGATGGCGCCGACCAGCGCCGAGACGAAGGCCAGGATGTTGTTCGCGGTCCAGTCGAGCTCGGCAAAGGTGGCGCCGTTGACGACGATGGCCTCACCGAGCGCGATGATCACGAACAGCGCGCAGCGCTCGGCCATGTGGCCGCCTTCGACGGCCCACGCCTCGAGCGAGGAAAACCCGAGCTTCGGAACCCAGAAGCGTGCCGCCGGCGAGATGTATTCCCAGGTTACCGCCGCGATCCACAGCCACAGCCGCGTATCTCCCTCGGACAGGCCGCCTGCGATCCACAAGACGGCGGAGATCGACAACCAGATCAGGATACGGATCGCGTTATGCCGCACGGCCGTTCGATGCTCCGGCGTTGCGAGCAGCCAGAATGCGGTACGTCCGACCTGCATGGTCGCGTAGGCAATCGCGAACCACAGGCCGCGCCCCTCGAACGCGGTCGGGATCGTCGTCGACAGCACGAGGCCGCCCAGCATCATCGAAAAGAGCAGGAGGCGGACCGGCGTCAGCTCGGGATTGAGCCAGTTGGTGACCCAGGCGGTGTAGACCCATACCCACCACACCGCGAGAAACAGCACCGCGACGTGTACCGCGCCGAGCGGCGTGAAATGATGCAGGAGCGAGTGCGAGATTTGCGTGATGGCAAAGACGAAGACGAGGTCGAAGAACAGCTCGACAAAGGTGACGCGGCTGTGCTGGCTCGGCACGATAACGCGAAACATCGCGCCGCGAGGATTGTCCGCAGCCATCATCGCCCCCGTGGCACGATCAGGTCAGGTGCCGGGCACGCCGGTTTGCAGCGCCAGCGCGTGCAGGACGCCCCCCATCTGGCCCTGCAGGGACTGATAGACGATCTGGTGCTGCTGGACGCGCGACTTGCCGCGGAAGGATTCCGAGATCACGGTCGCGGCATAGTGGTCGCCGTCGCCGGCGAGGTCACGGATGGTCACCTCGGCATCGGGGATCGCTGCCTTGATCATCGCCTCGATATCGTGGGCGTCCATGGGCATTCGGGTCTCGCTCCTTCTTCCAACCGTTTTCCAAGCGTTCGAATCGCTACCGGGGTCCCCTCGCCGGCAAGCCCAAACTTAGCGTGAATGGCCTTCTCCGTCACGCTTTCCGCCACTATATCCGTGATCCCATCAGGATAAAGGCACGACAAAGTGCCGCGCGCGGCAGATTGATCGAAAAGGCGTGAAATCATGAAGCTTCCAGGGCCCGACCACCCCATCACCATCACCCCAAATCCCCGGCGCGTCCGGGTGACTGCAGGTGACATCGTCATCGCCGAGACCGGCAAGGCGCTGACCCTGAAGGAGGCCAGATATCCGGCGGTGCAATATGTGCCAAGAGAGGACATCAACATGGCCCTGCTGGAGCGCACCGACCGTGTCACCCACTGCCCCTACAAGGGGGACGCGAGCTATTTCAGCGTCAAGGCCGACGGCAAGATGCTGGACAACGCAATATGGACCTATGAGACGCCCTTCCCCGCCATGACCGAGATTGCCGGCCATCTCGCCTTCTATCCGGACAAGGTGAAGATCGAAGAAGTGGGGTAGCGCGCTCCGTATGCCGCCGTCATGGCCGGGGCTTCTTCCCGCCTTGGACGCAATCGATGGGTGCCCGGGTCAAGGCCGCTGTCACGACCGAGCGTGTGGGGCGCAGCCCCGCTAAGCCCTGAAGATCGTGAGGCCCAGTATCAGCAGGACGAGGAAGATCACGACAAAGACGTAGAACAGGAAGCGGGCGATATCGGCGGAGGCGGCCGAAATGTCGGTGAAGCCGAGCACGCCGGCCACGATCGAGACAAGAAGGAAGATCAACGCCCATTTGAGGATTGTCATTGCCTGCTCCGCGACCGCCATGGCCGCGACAACGGCGGCCGATCCATTCACTCGTTCTAACTGCGGGTTGCGTCACGGGTTCCGCAACAACCCGGAGCGGCGATGCGGAGCTGTCGGGGCATGATTCGGCCTTGCTGAATCAGGTTCCCCGCTGCAACATTTGACGACATAGCCTGCTGGGAGGCGTGCATGACATCGATTTCCACCGTGGGGCATGCCGACATCAGCGCAGTGCCTAAAGCCAAATCGCGAAACCTGGCGCTTGATCGCGCCCGCACCTTCCTGACGCTGGTGGTGCTGCTCCACCATGCCGTGCTTCCCTATACCTATTTTGGTCATACCGATCCGAAGTACTTCTTCGGCTTCGACATGATCGTGCTCGCCACCGACAGCTTCTTCATGGCGATGTTCTTCTTCCTGTCGGGCCTGTTTGCGTGGTCGGGCATCGCCCGCAAGGGACCGCTGAACTATCTTGCAGATCGCCTGCTTCGGCTTGGCCTGCCGTTCGTGATCTGCGCATTCACGGTCATTCCGCTCGCCTATTACGCCATCTCCCTCCGGCACCATCCCGAGATCGGCTTTTCGGAATTCTGGTGGAATATGGTCACGAAGGGCCCGTGGCCGAGCGGGCCGATTTGGTTCCTTTGGGTCTTGTTCGCCTTCGACCTGGTTGCCTGCATCCTGTATCGGCTGTCGCCCAATTTGCTTGGTCCGATCAACCGGCTCTCGCTGTACGGTCGCCGCCGGCCCGCCGTGTTCTTCGCAGTCATGCTCGCCGTCACCACGGCGTTCTATGTTCCCGGGCTGATGCGTTATGGCCAAAGCAGCTGGTTCGAATTCGGCCCATTCTCGGTCCAGCACGGACGCGTGATGCTCTATGCGAGCTACTTCTTTTTCGGGGCCGGCATCGGCGTCGCAAATATGGATCGCGGACTGCTCGCGGCAGACGGTCGGATGGCGAAAGTGAGCTGGGACTGGATGGTGCTGGCGATCGTTCCGTATTGCCTGCTCTGGGTGCTGATCTTCATCAAGCGCGAAATACTGGGAAATCCGTCGCCGTTGCCGAACTGGTATGAGGGGCTCTACGCCCTCTGCTTCGCTGTCTTCAGCGTGGCCATCATGTTTCTGATCCTGGCCTTCTTTCAGAGGTTCAGGCAATCAGGCTCAGCCAAGCTGCTCGATCCGATGCGGGCGGACGCCTACGGCATGTTTCTGGTGCACTACCCGATTGCGCTTTGGCTGCAATACTGGCTGTTCGACTATGACCTGCCGGCGATCGTCAAGGCCACGATCGGGTTCGTACTGACTGTCGCGGCGAGCTGGGCGCTGACGCGAGCGTTGCGGCAGATCCCGGGCGCGTCGAAAGTGCTGTGAGGCATGGCCTCCCGTTACGGCGGGGTCGTAGCCCGGATGAGCGCAGCGATATCCGGGGTCCTGCCACAAGCGACAGCGGTCCCGGATATCGCTGCGCTCATCCGGGCTACGGCACTGACGTCGAAGCAGCCGTCTCAGGCCGCCTTCCCGCCCATATAATCCGGCAACCAGCGCTCGTGTGACGTCCGCAAGCTGTCGATCGACACCGGCGCCTCGCCGGCGATCGCGATGGCATCTCCGCCGGTGGTCCCAATCCGCACGCAGGGCACCTCGCAGCCACGCATCTTGGCGAGCACGCGGCCGGCTTCCGTCTCCGGCACGGTGACGAGATAGCGCGCCTGGTCCTCGCCGAACCAGTAGGCCTGCGGCACCAGCGCGGTCGGCGCCGCCAAGAGCTTGGCGCCGATGCCGCCCGCCATCGCCATCTCGGCGAGCGCGATCAAAAGACCGCCGTCGGAGAGGTCGTGCACGGCGGTCGCGGTGCCCGCATGGATCATGCCGCGCACGCAATCGCCGTTGCGCTTCTCGGCGGCGAGATCGACCGGCGGCGGCGCGCCCTCCTCGCGGCCGCAGATGTCGCGCAGGTACACGGACTGGCCGAGCCAGCCATGGGTCTCGCCGATCAACAGGATCGCCTCGCCCTCGGCCTTGAAGGCGAGCGAAACCGATTTGGTGAAATCGTCGAGCAGGCCGACGCCGCCGATCGAGGGCGTCGGCAGGATCGCACGGCCGTTGGTCTCGTTGTAGAGCGAGACGTTGCCGGAGACGACCGGGAAGTCGAGCGTGCGGCAGGCTTCCGAGATGCCCTTCAGGCAGCCGACGAACTGGCCCATGATCTCGGGCCTTTCAGGGTTGCCGAAGTTGAGATTGTCGGTGATCGCGAGCGGCTTGCCGCCGACCGCGGTGATGTTGCGCCAGGCTTCCGCCACCGCCTGCTTGCCACCCTCGAACGGGTCCGCCTCGCAATAGCGCGGCGTGACGTCGACGGTCAGCGCGAGGCCCTTCGGCCCGTCCTGCACGCGCACCACGGCGGCATCGCCGCCCGGACGCTGCATGGTGTTGCCGAGGATGACGTGGTCGTACTGCTCCCAGACCCAGCGCTTAGAGCACATGTCCGGCGTGCCGATCAGCTTCTCCAGCGCAGGCCCGAGGCCCATCGGCGCCGGCACGTCGCGGGCGTGCACGACCGCCAGCGCGTCGGAGGGGACATGCGGGCGGTCATAGAGCGGCGCCTCGTCGCCGAGCTCCTTGATCGGCAGGTCGGCCATGACGTCGCCGCCATGCTTGACCACGAAACGCTTGCTCGGCGTGGTGTAGCCGACGACGGCGAAGTCGAGGCCCCATTTCTTGAAGATCGCCTCGGCCTCCTTTTCCTTCTCGGGCTTGAGCACCATGAGCATGCGCTCCTGGCTCTCCGAGAGCATCATCTCGTAGGCGCTCATGCCGGTCTCGCGGGTCGGCACTGCATCGAGATCGAGGTCGACGCCGAGATCGCCCTTGGCGCCCATCTCCACCGCCGAGCAGGTCAGGCCCGCCGCGCCCATGTCCTGGATCGCGATGACGCAGCCCTTCTCCATGATCTCGAGACAGGCTTCCAGCAGCAGCTTCTCGGCGAAGGGATCGCCGACCTGCACGGTCGGGCGCTTCTCCTCGGACTTGTCGTCGAACTCGGCGGAGGCCATCGAGGCGCCGTGGATGCCGTCGCGCCCCGTTTTGGAGCCGAGATAGACGATCGGCATGTTCACGCCGGAGGCCGCCGCATAGAAGATCTTGTCGGCGTCGGCGAGGCCCACCGCCATCGCATTGACCAGGATGTTGCCGTCGTAGCGGCTGTGGAAGCGCACCTGGCCGCCCACCGTCGGAACGCCGAAGGAATTGCCATAGCCGCCGACCCCCGCCACGACGCCGGACACGAGATGCCGCGTCTTCGGGTGCTCGGGCGCGCCGAAGCTGAGCGCATTGAGGCAGGCGATCGGGCGCGCGCCCATGGTGAAGACGTCACGCAGGATGCCGCCGACGCCGGTGGTCGCGCCCTGATACGGCTCGATATAGCTCGGGTGGTTGTGGCTCTCCATCTTGAAGACGACGGCCTGGCCGTCGCCAATGTCGATCACACCGGCGTTCTCGCCCGGGCCCTGAATCACCCAGGGCGCCTTGGTCGGCAAGCCGCGCAGATGGATGCGCGAGGACTTGTACGAGCAGTGCTCGTTCCACATCGCCGAGAAGATGCCGAGCTCGGTGAAGGTCGGCTCCCGCCCGATCAGCTTCAGGATGCGCTCATACTCGTCGGGCTTGAGCCCGTGGGCGGCAACCAGTTCGGGGGTGATCTTGGGTTCATTCTTCGACATGGGCTGACACTCTTGCGGCGCTGACCGCTGCGTTCCCTCCCCCCTTGTGGGGGAGGGTTAGGGAGGGGGGTAAGCCCCACGGCCGGTGCCCGCGGCTACCCCCCTCTCCAGCTCTCCCCCATCGCAAGTCGGGCCTGCCCGACTTGCGCCAACCAATTATGCGCAACCGGGGTAAACCCCGGTTGCGTGGGGGAGAGAGCAGAGCGGAGCACGTGGTGAGCGCAACGCCAGACATCGGAAGACGCTTTTCCCTTGGATTCGAGACCGTTCTTAGGAACATACGGGGCTCGCGAAAAGCCCTTTATGGCGCATTTTCCCGCTGTCCCACGTTTTGCGCCGGGGGGCCGGCGGGAACGGGAATTGCACGGCGCGGTCGGATCGGATTTAAGGACTCAAGACCCGCAATTGAAGGCCTGATTTCCTTTGCACGAATTGACCAACGCACCCCCGCCCCGCCGCCCCGACCTCCATGTCGCCACCGAGGGCGAATTTGTGGGCTGGCGGACCTGGATTCGCGACAGTTTCGAGTCCCATGTCGGCCCCTTCTGGCACCGGATCGAGGCGGACGGCAGCGTCAGCTGCGCGTTCCGGGTCGAGAAAAAGCACCTCAACGGCTCCGGGAACGTCCATGGCGGCTGCTTCATGGCC
The DNA here is from genome assembly GCF_023100985.1 of Bradyrhizobium sp. 191. Lineage (NCBI taxonomy): Bacteria > Pseudomonadati > Pseudomonadota > Alphaproteobacteria > Hyphomicrobiales > Nitrobacteraceae > Bradyrhizobium > Bradyrhizobium sp. 191. The sequence goes on along the minus strand of NZ_CP064692.1, from coordinate 7,490,798 downwards.
TTTGCCGACTACTCCCTGTTTGCGATCGCCACCCATGTCCTGGACAGCCGGGCGGTGACGACCAACTTCGCCTGCGAATTCCTCGACGCGGCACGCGAGGGCGAGCTGATCGAATGCACCGGCGAGGTCACCCGCGCCGGCGGCTCGCTGATCTTCCTGCGCGGCAAGATGACGTCCGGGACGCGCGTGCTGCTCACCTTTTCCGGCACGATCAAGCGGATGAAGCGGAAGGCGCTCCCTCAGCCAAACGCATAGCTCGGCGGCTTCCCTTTTCGCGCGCCCTCGCCCAGACTTCCCGGCAAGCGCGTTCGCGCCGGGGAGCAAGCAAAAGGTGCCGCAGAGCACATCGGAGGCGGGTCGCACGGCGGCGTCCGCATCAGCGCCGTTGCCGTCCATGCCCGCCACCGGCGTGCGGAGCTGGCGCGACTGTGCGTTGCTGCTGGCACTGGCCTGCTGCTGGAGTTCCACCTATCCGCTGGCGAAGCTGGCGCTGGATACGATCCCGCCCATCACCTTCATCTCGGCGCGCTCGCTGATCGCGGCCGCTTTCCTGTTCGCGATCCTGTGGATGCGCGGGGTCAGCATCCCGACCGACGCGAAAGCCTGGAAGCTGTTCGCAACCCAGCAATTGATCAACTCGACCTTCCCGTTCCTGATCATCACCTGGTCGCAGCAATATGTGCCGGCCTCGAACACGGTGGTGCTGGCCTCGACCACGCCGATCTTCGCCTTCCTGATCACCTCGCTGATCACGCGGCACGAGCCGGCGACGCTGCTCAAACTCACTGGTGCGATCCTCGGCCTTGCCGGCACGATTCTCATCGTCGGCCTCGATGCGCTGCGCGGCTTCGGCAGCGAGATCGTGGCCGAGATCGCGATCCTGCTCGCCACCATCTCCTTTGCCTGCGCAACGATCTTCGGCCTCCGCCTGTCCGAATACGACCCGATGGTGGTGGCGGCCGGCTCGCTGCTGTTCGGCGGCCTCGTGCTGCTGCCGCCCGCGCTGCTGATCGATCAGCCCTGGACGCTGCACCCGACGCCGACGGCGATCGTGGCCACCATCGTCATGGGCATCGTTTCGAGCGCGCTAGGCCTGATGCTGTTCTACGTCTGCCTCGGCCGGCTCGGCACGCTGACGACGAACGCCCAAGGCTATTTGCGCATCCCGATCGGCGTCGGGCTCTCCGTGCTGCTGCTCGGCGAGAGCGTGCCGTCGAACCTCGCGCTGGGGTTATTGCTGGTGATGGCCGGCGTTGCCGCGATGACGGTGCCTGCGGAGAAGCTCAAGCTGCGCTAGGGTCTGGACTCAGCCAAGCTGTGGCCGTGGAATCAATCTGAACAGGAGAAACAGAAAAACATGGTGAGCGACACGAACGTTTGGGCCGGCCAGTGCCATTGCGGCGCGGTGCGCTTCGAGGTGACGCTCAGCGACGGCTTCAATTCGATCCGCCGCTGCACTTGCTCTTACTGCCGGATGCGAGGCGCCGTCATGGCCATGGCGGAAATGAGTGGGTTCAAGTTCCTGCAGGGCGAGGACGCGCTCACAACCTACCGCTTCCATACCGGATCGGCGCAACATTTCTTCTGTTCTCGCTGCGGAATATACACGCATCATCAACGGCGATCTGACACGACATCATATGCCGTCAACGTGGCCTGCCTGGACGGGGTAAGCCCATTCGACTTTGCCGAGGTGCCCGTCATGGACGGCGTCAATCACACCAACGATACCGGCAAGCCAACGCGTCGAGCAGGCACGCTCCGGTTTATCCCGGCTGACTAAAGCGGAATGGCTTTCGCAGCGGTCGCGAACGACACCGCCGCAATCACGGCGAGCGTCCGCTTCGACACCGGCAGGATCACGCAGCCTTTTCCAGATGCTGGACGAGGCCGGCGAACAGGCCGCGGCCGTCGGTGCAGCCCATGATGTCTTCGACGTGGTTTTCCGGATGCGGCATCATGCCGAGCACGTTGCCCTTGTCGTTGACGATGCCGGCGATGGAGTGCGCCGCGCCGTTGATGTTATGGGCCTCGTCGACCACACCTTCAGGCGAACAATAACGATAGAGCACCCGCCCCTCGCCTTCGAGCCGCTTGATGGTCTCTTCGTCCGCCTCGTAATTGCCTTCGCCATGGGCGACCGGCACGCGGATCACCTGCCCGGCATTGTAGCCGCGGGTGAACGGCGTGTCGGAACGCTCGACGCGCAAATGCACGTCATGGCAGATGAATTTCAGCCGCGCGTTGCGCATCAGCACGCCCGGCAGCAGGCCGGATTCGCAGAGGATCTGAAAACCGTTGCAGACGCCGAGCACGAGCCCGCCGTTGGCGGCATAGTCGCGCACCGCATCCATCACCGGGGCCCGCGCCGCGATCGCGCCGCAGCGCAGATAGTCACCGTAGGAAAATCCGCCCGGCACCACCACGAGATCGGTGCCCGCCGGCAGCGACGTTTCGGCGTGCCACACCATCGCGGGCTCGCTGCCCGAGATCAGCCTCAACGCACGCGCCATGTCGCGCTCGCGGTTGATTCCGGGAAAGACGAGGATGGCGGCTTTCATGGCAGGGGTTCCGACGGTGGGCGGGAATCGGGGCTGGCCAAAGGGCCAATTCGTGAAGAGACATAACCATTTGACGGGGATTTTACCAGTGCTAGCCTTGGTCGCGCGCCTTGTACACAGGCGATAGTCGCATGCCGATCGGCCAGTCGTTTCGCCCGGGATTGAAGCCATGAACGTCCCGTCGCTGCCCGCGTCCCCCTCCGAGCCGGTGCCCACCGAGGGCGTCGTCGCCGCCGGCGCCTATGTCGACGGCCGGCGCGTCGCCAATATCGCCATCAGCGAGGCCTCGAGCTGGCGGGCCAAGCCCGGCCACGTGGTCTGGATCGGCCTGCACGAGCCGGACATGACGCTGCTCGGCGCGGTCCAGAAGCAGTTCGACCTGCATGAACTCGCGATCGAGGACGCCAATCACGCCCATCAGCGGCCCAAGATCGAGCAATATGGCGAGGCCCTGTTCATCGTGGCGCGCACCGCGCAACTGATCGAGGGCCGGATCGCCTTCGGCGAGACGCACATCTTCGTCGGCGAAGGCTATCTGGTCTCGGTGCGCCACGGCGCCTCGACGTCCTACACACCGGTACGCGAACGCTGCGAGAGCTGCCCGCGGGCACTCGCGCGCGGCGAGGACTACATCCTCTACGCCATCCTCGATTTTATCGTCGACAATTACTCGCCCGTGCTCGAGAGCATTCACGAGGAGGTCGAGGGCATCGAGGACGACGTGCTCTCCAAGCCCCTCAGCAAGGCGCAGATCGAGCGGCTCTACATGCTGCGCCGCGACCTGCTGCGGCTCAGGACCGCGATCGGCCCGCTGGTGGAGGTCTGCCGCCGGCTCGAGCATGATGAGCTGTCGATGGTGCGGCAGGCCATGCAGCCGCTGTTTCGCGACGTCACCGACCACGTCCGCAACATCCAGGAGCGCATCGATTCCATGCGCGAGGTGCTGGCCTTCGCCTTCGAGGCCAGCCTGCTGGTCGGCCAGGCCCAGGAGACGGCGGTGTCCAAGAAGCTCGCCTCGTGGCTCGCGATCATCGCGATCCCGACCGCGCTCGCCGGCATCTACGGCATGAACTTCAAGCACATGCCGGAGCTGGAATGGGAGTACGGCTACTACATGCTGCTCGGGGTGATGCTGACGGCATGCGGCTCGCTGTACTGGCGTTTTCGCAGCGTCGGTTGGCTGTGAGCCATCCTGCTCACCCGAGCAGCTCGACCCGATAATTCTCGATCACGGTGTTCGCCAGCAGCTTGTCGGCGGCCTCCTTCAGCGCGGCTTCCGCCTTGGCCTTGTCGGCGCCGGCGAGCTCGATGTCGAACACCTTGCCCTGGCGAACGCTGGCGACGCCGTCGACGCCAAGCGACTTCAGCGCGCCTTCGATGGCCTTGCCTTGCGGATCGAGGATGCCCGTCTTCAAGGTAACGGTGACACGTGCCTTCACGTCAAACCTCTCTCAGCTCTTCACCAGCACCGGGCCGGAGCCCTGCGGACGCTCGTTCTCCATGAGGATGCCGAGACGCTTTGCGACCTCGGTATAGGCCTCGAGCAGGCCGCCGAGATCCCTGCGGAAACGATCCTTGTCGAGCTTCTCGTTCGACTTGATGTCCCACAGACGGCAGCTATCCGGCGAGATCTCGTCGGCGACGATGATGCGCATCATCTCGTTCTCGAACAGGCGCCCGCACTCCATCTTGAAGTCGACGAGGCGGATGCCGATCCCGAGGAAGAGGCCGGTGAGGAAATCGTTGACGCGGATGGCGAGCGCCATGATGTCGTCGATCTCCTGCGGCGTCGCCCAGCCGAAGGCGGTGATGTGCTCTTCCGACACCATGGGGTCGTTGAGCTGGTCGTTCTTGTAGTAGAACTCGATGATCGAGCGGGGCAGCTGCGTGCCCTCCTCGATGCCGAGGCGCTGCGACAGCGAGCCGGCGGCGACGTTCCGCACCACCACCTCAAGCGGCACGATCTCGACCTCGCGAATCAGCTGCTCGCGCATGTTGAGCCGGCGGATGAAATGGGTCGGCACCCCGATGTCGTTGAGGTGCTGAAACAGGTACTCCGAGATCCGGTTGTTGAGGACACCCTTGCCCTCGATCACCTGATGCTTTTTCGCATTGAACGCGGTGGCGTCGTCCTTGAAGTGCTGGATCAGGGTACCGGGCTCGGGGCCTTCGTAAAGAACCTTTGCCTTGCCTTCATAAATGCGACGCCGACGGCTCATGGGGATGTACCGTGTTTTGTTGAAATCCATGAATTTGGTGTGCTCCGGTTGATTAGGATTACGACCCACAGCGGAGCTGCCGTGAACGGCTGGGAACCCATCCATAAACCCTTGGAAACAGAACGGGAACCAAGCCTTCAGGCAACCTATCCGATTGGCTGTCCGAGCACAATCGATCCGGCCGTCCGGCGCCAACTTATACCATCTTGCCTGCGGCTTAACGGCCCGTTGTTTTGCCGATTCGTGCTATCTATGTAGGCATGCAGCCGGGTCGCCGCAACGGAAGGCTCCCGCGCCATTCAGCAGGAGATTTGGAACAGGCATGAGCGAGTTCGACAAGCGCCAGGAAGGCTTCGAGAAGAAGTATGCCCTCGACGAGGAGCAGAAGTTCAAGGCGGAGGCCCGCCGCAACCGGCTGCTCGGCCTGTGGGCGGCCGAAAAGCTCGGCATTACCGGTGACGCCGCCACCGCTTATGCCAAGGAGGTGGTCGCGTCGGATTTCGAGGAGGCCGGCGATGCCGACGTCCTGCGCAAGCTGACGGCCGATTTCGCCGCCAAGAACGTCGCGGTCACCGAGCAGGCGATTCGCGCCAAGATGAGCGAACTGCTCGCGGTGGCGGCTGCCGAGGTGAAGGCGGGGAAATAAGCGCCCGCGCGTCTCCCCCACACACCGTCATTCCGGGGCGTGCGCCAGCGCGAACTCTGGTGCGCAATTGCGCACCTGAGAATCTCGAGATTCCGGATCGCCGCTGACGCGGCGTCCGGAATGACCCCAAACCTCACTCTTCCTTGAAGCCGTATTCCGGCACGTTGCCGCTGGCGCCGTAATATTTGTACGGCAGGAACTTGCCGCTCATGGTGATCTTGACGCGGTCGCCCTTCGGGTTCGGCAGGCGCTCCATCACCATGTCGAAATCGATCGCCGACATGATGCCGTCGCCGTACTCCTCCTCGATCAGCGCCTTCCATGCGGGGCCGTTGACCATCACCAACTCGTAGAAGCGGTAGATCAGAGGGTCGGTCGGCGGCATCGGCATGCCGCGCATCGGCGTCTCGTTCAGCATCGCAACTTCCGCCTTGGACAGCCCGAACAGCTCGCCGGCATTGGCGGCCTGCGGCTTCGTCAATTTCATCTGGCCGAGGATCGCGCCGACGATCAGCACTTCGGAATAGCCGCCGATCTTCTCGCAGATGTGCTTCCAGCTCCAGCCCTTCTCGCGCTTGATGTCGAGCAGTTTTTCGGTGAGGTCTTCGCGTTTCATCAGGGGTCTCCGTGTCAGGCAGTCAGTCCGGGACTGGTCCCGGAGGTCCAGGTCTGTCGTTGCTCTTCGCCGTTCGAGGCGATCGTCAATCCAGGCTTGCCGATCTGCACCATCGGAACGTTGCGAGGATCGTGATCGGGTGTCTCGGCGGCAAAGGACTTGCTGCGCGTCACCAGGAAATCGATGATGTGGTTGCGCAAGGCGTAGTAGAGCGGATGGCGGTGCAGATCGGTGCGGCCGCGATCCCGCGGCAGCGGGTTCTCGACGACCTCGGCCAGCACCGCGCCGGGACCGTTGGTCATCAGGAAGATCTTGTCGGCGAGATAGATCGCCTCATCGACGTCATGGGTGATCATGAACGCAGTCTGCCCGGTCTCCAGGCAGATGCGCCGCACCTCGTCCTGAAGCGTGCCGCGCGTCAGCGCGTCCAGCGCCGAGAACGGCTCGTCCATCAGCATCATCTTCGGCGTGATCGACAGCGCCCGCGCGATGCCGACGCGCTGCTTCATGCCGCCCGACAGCTCCGACGGCCGCTTGTGCTCGGAGCCGGTGAGACCGACGAGATCGATGAAGGTCTGCGCATGCGCCCTCACCTTGGCGCGATCCCACCTCCGCCATTTCGAGCTGACGGCATAGGCGACGTTGCCGAGCACGGTGCGCCAGGGCAGAAGCGCGTGGCTCTGGAAGATCACGGCGCGGTCGAGGCTGGTGCCCGAGATCGCCTGGCCGTCGACGATGACGGCGCCCTCGCTCGGCGCATCGAGGCCGGCGAGGATGTTGAGCACGGTGGTCTTGCCGCAGCCGGAATGGCCGATCACGCAACAGAACTCGCCGCGCGCCATCGAAAGCCACAGGTTCTCGAATACGGTTGTCGTCGCGCCGCCCGCACCGGGATAACGCTTGGCGATGCCTTCGATGGAGACGAATTTGTCGGTCACTTGCCCTACTCCGGAAACGTGACCATGCGCGTGAAGCGCGCGAGGATCTGGTCGAGCAGCATGCCGATGACCCCGATCAGCAGGATCGCGATGATGACGTTGGTGATCGAGAGGTTATTCCACTCGTTCCAGACGAAGTAGCCGATGCCGGTGCCGCCGACGAGCATCTCGGCTGCGACGATCACGAGCCAGGCGATGCCGATCGAGATGCGCATGCCGGTCAGGATCGTCGGTGCCGCCGCGGGCAGGATCACCGTGAAGGCGCGCCTGACGGTCCCGACCTCCAGCGTCCGAGCGACGTTGATCCATTCCTTGCGCACGCTGGCAACGCCGAAGACGGTGTTGAGCAGCATCGGCCAGATCGAGCAGATGAAGATGACGAAGATCGCGGAGACCGAGGAATCCTTGATGGTGTAGAGCGCGAGCGGCATCCAGGCCAGCGGCGAGATCGGCTTCAGCACCTGGATGAAGGGATCGAGCGCCTTGCTGAGCAGCGCCGACATGCCGATCAGGAAGCCGAGCGGAATTGCGACCAGCACGGCCAGCAGATAGCCGGCGCCGACCCGCGCGATGGAATAGCCGAGCTGGATGCCGAGCCCCTTGTCGTTCGGCCCGTTGTCGTAGAACGGCCGCTTCATATGCTCCCAGAGCTTGGCACCGACGTCGAGCGGTCCGGGCATCGCCGATTTGCCCTGCGTCGCGGTCAGGCCCATCAGCTTGGCGTATTCGGGGCTCATCGTCGCCGTCGTGCCGGTCGAGCGCGTGGCGAGATGCCAGACGCCGAGAAAGACGGCGAGCAGCACGATGGAGACGAGGCCGGCGCGGAGACGGAGGGAGGATGTTGTCATCTCCCTCTCCCCGCTTGCGGGGAGAGGGTCGGGGTGAGGGGGAGCCTCCGCAGGGACGGTGAGAGCGGTACTCGCGGAGAGTCCCCCTCACCCGATCGCTTCGCGATCGACCTCTCCCCGCAAGCGGGGCGAGGTGAAGAGAGAACGACGATCATCACGACTGCTTCCTGATCTTGAAGCTCGCCACATAATCCTCCGGCTTGGCCGGATCGAAGGTCTTGCCCATCACCGCGAAGGACTTGTACGCGCTTGCAGGCGGCGACAGCCCCATCTCGGTCATCAGCTTCTTGGTGTCGGTGGCGAGGTACACCTGCTCGGCGATCGCCTTGTAGTCGACGTCGCCCTTGATCTGGCCCCAGCGCTTCATCTGCGTCAGCATCCACACCGCGAAGGACTGCCAGGGAAACGGATCGAAATCGACCCGCTTGGGATCGGTCTTCACCCCGCCGAGGCCGTCGGCATAGGTGCCGGTCAAGACCTGCTCCAGCACCGTGACCGGCGCGTTGATGTAGTTCGCAGGCGCGATCGCCTCCGCGATCTGCTTGCGGTTCTCCGCCTTCGACGCATAGGCGGTGGCATCGACGATGGCCCGCGTCAGCGCCGCAAAGCTGTTCGGCGCCGTCGTGATGAATTCGCGGCTGGCGGCGAAGCTGCAGCAGGGATGACCGTCCCAGATCTCCTTGGACAGGATGTGCATGAAGCCGACGCCGTCATAAATCGCGCGCTGGCAGATGTTGTCGGGCGCGAGGAAGCCGTCGATGTTGTCGGCGCGCAGGTTCGCCACCATTTCCGGCGGCGGCACCGAGCGCAACTGCACGTCGGTATCAGGGTCGAGCCCGTGCTCGGCGAGATAATAGCGCAGCAGATAATTGTGCATGGAATAGTCGAAGGGAATGGCGAACTTCATGCCCTTCCAGTCTTTCGGGTCGCGCTTGTCCTTGTGCTTCATCGCAAGCGTGATGCCCTGCCCGTTGATGTTCTCGATCGCAGGCACCGCGAACGGAATGGCATTGGCACCCAGGCCGAGCGAGATCGCGATCGGCATCGGAGCCAGCATATGCGCGGCGTCGTATTCCTTGTTGATGGTCTTGTCGCGAACCACGGCCCAGCCTGCCGTCTTCACCACTTCGACATTGAGGCCGTGCTTGGAATAGAAGCCGAGCGGAGCCGCCATGATGATCGGCGTTGCGCAGGTGATGGGAATGAAGCCGACCTTGAGGTCCTTCTTCTCGGGCGCGCCGGTCGCGGCGAAGACCTCCGTCGCCGTCTTGAGCGGGAAGAATTGCGACAGCGCCGCGAGCGCGGTCGACGCACCGACAGATTTCAGGAAGGCGCGGCGCGCCACGTCCTGCGGAAACATCGCGCGCATCACGGCGGAGGCGACGACACCCTCGTAGCGCTTCTCCTCGCTTTCGACAGGCTCGCAGCGCAGCGCCGCGGCTGCCTGGTCATGCTCTGCCGCGGATCGGTGCTGGCCACAGGCACAGCCGGCCCGAAGGTTGCGGTCGGGATCAAATGGATTGTCGAACGTGGACATCAGCCCTCCTGCGCGTCGTTGCGAGGAAGAATTACGCAAGGAGCATGCCACGGCCTCCAGATCGGCCAGCGCCTTGACGACGCAGCACTTTCGATCGAGCTTGGCCACTACGAAAATTCGTGATAAACGAGATTTCGTAGTTCAATTACGAGATTTCGCAATGGCAACGACGCCAATGCCCGTCCACGACGACGTGGCTCCCCCGATCGATCCGCGCATCGCAGCGTTCGAATCCTCGGTCGAGGCGACACTGCTGGTCGATCCCTTCAGCGACCAGATCGTCGATGCCAATCCCGCCGCCTGCTCCCTGCTCGGCTATGACCGCGCGCTGCTGCGGCAGACCAGGCCCAGCACACTCCACGCCGGCGAGCTTCCGGCCCTCACCGTCTTCACCCAGGCCGTGCTGCACAAGGGCGCCTACTGGACCACGGCACTCACTCCCCGCCACGCGACGGGGCAAGATCTCCAGCTCGAATATGCAGGCTGCGTGCTGCCGCATGACGGCCGCACGCTGCTGCTGCTCACGCTGACCGATCTCGACGCGCGCCGTCGGCGCAATGTCGATGCCGCCGCCGAGGATCACATGCGCAGCGGCATATCGACCTGGCAGCGGGTCGAGCGCGTCTTTCAGGACATCGAGCGCGAGAACCAGCTGATCCTGCGCGCCGCCGGCGAAGGCATCTATGGCGTGAACGCGGAAGGAAAGACTACCTTCGTGAACCCCGCGGCGGAGCGGATGCTGGGCTGGACCGCCGAAGAGCTGGTCGGCAAGGAGATCCACCCGATCGTGCACCACACCCACCACGACGGCCGCCATTATCCCGATCACGACTGCCCGATCTATGCGGCGTTCCGTGACGGCGCCGTGCATCAGGTCGATGGCGAGGTGTTCTGGCGCAAGGACGGCTCGCCGGCCTGGGTCGAATACACCTCCACGCCCATCCGCGACCGCGGCGTCGTGGTCGGCGCGGTCGTCGTGTTTCGCGACGTCAGCCAGCGACGCGAGGCCGACGAGAAGCTGCATGCGGCGCTCGCCGAAGTCGATCGCCTGCGCGAGCGGCTCGAATTGGAAAACGCCTATCTGCAGGAGGAGATCCGCATCGAGACCAATCCGCGCGGCATCATCGGTGGAAGCGAGGCGATCCAGAAGACGCTGCGCCAGGTCAAGCTGGTGGCGCCGACCACGGCGGCGGTGATGATCACCGGCGAATCCGGCACCGGCAAGGAGCTGATCGCGCGCGCCATCCACGAGGACTCGACCCGCAGCGACCGGCCGCTGATCCGGGTCAACTGCGCCGCGATCCCGCGCGAATTGTTCGAGAGCGAGTTCTTCGGCCACGTCCGCGGCGCCTTCACCGGTGCAATGCGCGATCGCATCGGCCGCTTCGAGCTCGCCGACGGCGGCACGCTGTTTCTCGACGAGGTCGGCGAAATCCCGCTGGAATTGCAGGGCAAGCTGCTGCGCGTGTTGCAGGAAGGCCATTTCGAGCGCGTGGGACAAGAACGCACGCGCGCGGTCGACGTCCGCGTCATCGCCGCGACCAATCGCGACCTCAAGCAGGAGGTCCAGCGCGGCCGTTTCCGCGAGGACCTGTATTTCCGCCTCAACGTGTTCCCGATCGAGACCGTCCCCTTGCGCGAACGGCGCGAGGATATTCCGTTGCTCGCGCAGCACTTCCTGACGCGCGAGGGCAAGGCGCTGAAGTCGAACCTGCGTCTGTCCGAGGGCGATGCGCGGCGACTGACCCGCTACGACTGGCCCGGCAATGTCCGCGAATTGCAGAATGTGATCGAGCGCGCTGCGATCCTGTCCCAGAACGGCCGTCTGCGCATCGATCTGCCCGACGGCTCCGGCGCGCAGGTTCTGACCGGCGCCGCACGCCCGGAGGCCGATGCGCGCCCGGCGGTCATGACCTCATCCGAGATGCGCGAGCATGAGCGCGCCAACATCCTGGCTGCACTCGAGGCCTGCTCGGGAAAAGTCTTTGGCCCCGGCGGCGCGGCCGAAATGCTCGATATCAAGCCGACCACGCTCGCCTCGCGGATCAAGGCGCTGGGAATTATGCCTCGTCCGCCGCATGCGGCCCATCCTTCGAGACGCCCGCCATAGGCGGGCTCTTCAGGATGAGGGCGGAGTGCGCGGCAACGGAAGCAACAGACACCGATGCCGCTTAGCCTCATCCCGAGGAGACCGCGAAGCGGTCGTCTCGAAGGACGAGGCGCGCGCTCAGGCCGCCTTGGTCGTCACGTCAGCTGCAATCGGCAATCCCTGCTCGATCGGCAGCGACGGATCGCGCGACCATTCGTTCCAGGAGCCGAAATACATCCGCACGTCCTTCACGCCGGCATTCTTCAGCGCCAGGAACGTGTTCGAGGCGCGCGCCCCCTTGAAGCAGTAGAGGTAGACCGGCGTGGTCTGCGAGATGCCGACGGTGGCGCATTCCGCCAGGATCTCGTCCTTGGACTTGAAGCGCGGCCCTTCGCCGGTTGGCTTCATCATGCGGTACCATTCCAGCCACACCGCGCCGGGAATGCGGCCCTTGCGCGGGCAGAAGTCCTTCCCATAAGGAGACGAGCTGTCGCCGATCCACTCGTCGACGTCGCGCACGTCGAGGATGGCGATGCCCGGCTTGCCGACGGCGGCGAGCATGGTCTTGGCGTCGATCAGGATCTCGCCGGCTTCAGGCACGATCGCGAACGAAGCCGCGGCCGGGGTCGGGACATCCTTGGTCACCGGGAAGCCCGCGGCCGACCAGGCATCGAAGCCGCCATGCAGCACCTTCACCTTGGGATAGCCGAGCATGGTGAGCAGGTAATAGCCGCGGCAAGACTGGCCGAAGCCGGAATTCATCGACTGCTCGTAGATGACAGCCGTCTCCTTGCCGGAAAGTCCGGCGCCGCCGAACGCATCGGCGAACTTGGTCTTCAGCTCGGCCATGCCCTCGGGCGTGGAGGTCGCCAGGAACGTGAAAATCTCGTGCACGTTGACGGCGCCCGGCAGATGGCCGGCGGCGTAGGCGTCGGGATTGCGGGTGTCGATGACGACACACGGCTCAGTCTTCAAGAGATCGGCGAGTTCGACGGCAGTGATCAGGACGTCAGTCATGGCAGCCTCTCCGTTGAGGTTGGGGGTCTTCGGGTGGACTCGTAGAACTCAAGAACTTGGAACTCAGGACTCGGCGAGCATCTTGCGCAGCTGCTTGGTGGCCGGCGTGACGATCGCGACGAAATAGGCCTCGCGCATGCGCCGCTGCGCGCGGTGGCTTTTGAGGTAGCCGCGCGCGCCACAATGCAGCATCGCCGCATGCGCCGCCGCGACGCTGGCCTCGCCGGCGCGAAGCCGCAGCGCGATCACCTTGCGCCAGTAGGTCTCCTCCTCGTTGTAGGGATCGCGCGCCAGCGCCATGGTCTCGGCCTCGAGTTCGGCGGCGAGATCGCGGAAATGCACCGGCTGCTGCGGCAGATAACGGTTGATATGGCCGAGGGGACTGTCGACCTCGTCCATGATGTTGATGCAATCCTTGATGAGGCCGAGCGCCATGCCGGCCTGGAGCAGGATGAAGCCGGCACGGATCTTCTTGACGAAGGGCCCGGCCGGATCGGCCAGGATCAGCTCGTCCGGCACGAACACGTCGCGGAACTGCACGCCATAAGTGCCGGTGCCGTCCATGGCAAGGAACGGCTTGCACGGCGTCAGCGTGATCGCGGGGTCCGAGCAGTCGGCCAGGAACATCACGGTGCCCGGCTCGCCACTTGCGGTGCCCTGGTCGTCCTCACGCTCGAAGATGGTGCCGAAATAATGGTCGGGACCGAGATTGGAGACCCAGGGCAGCGCGCCGCGCACGATATAGCCGCCCTCGACCTTGCGCCCCTTCAGCTTCAATTTCTCGATGCCGAAGAAGCTCTTCATGGGGTTGGAGAGCCCGGTGCCGCCGAGCACGCGCCCGGTCGAGAAGGCATCGCCGAAGCGTTTGGCGAGCTTCAGGTTCGTCGAGTTCGCCGCGTACCAGACCAGCGTGTCCTGGCACCAGGCCATGAAGGCCGTGGCGCCGCAGACTTCCCCGATCGCGGCCATCGCCTGGATGGCGCAGCGTAGATCGGCGGGGCCTTCGTGCGGCACGTGACTGCCCCACGCTCCGACCGCGCCGAACTTGCGCAGCACCTCGGCCGGATAGACCGTACCGTCGTCGATACCAGCGGCGAGCGGCGCGAGCTGCTCGCGCGCGATCCGCGCCACCTCGCCCGCAATGGACGGTGCGGGCTGATCCAGAACTGCGGCCCGCGATAAAGCCAGTGAACCCATGATCGTCTCCCGCACCTTGTCCTGATTGCCGTCTGCTAGATGCCGACCTCGAGATTGACCGGCCGGGTGAAGGTGTTGGCGACCGGCGACCATTTCTTCACATGGGCAACCAGCGCATTGATCTCGTCCTGCGAGACGCCCTCGCATTCCATGTCGACCTTGACGCGGACATCGGTGAATCCGACCGGCTTGTCGGAGGTGTCGCCGGTGCCCCAGACCGCGGTGATGTTGAGATCACCTTCGAGTTCCAGCTCGAGCTTGTTGACGATCCAGCCGCGATGCACGGCATTGGCGTGCAGGCCGACCGCGAGGCAGGAGCCGAGCGCGGCGAGCGAGGCTTCGGACGGATTGGGCGCGGTGTCGTCGCCCAGCAGCCCCGGCGGCTCGTCGACGATGTAGGGCGGCAGGTTGCGGATGTAGTTGGCGTGGCGGAACTTGCCTTCCGCGACCGTCTTGCACTTCAAGGTCTTGATGACCTTCGGATTCGCCTTGCCGCTCGCGATCAGCTGCTCGAGCCCATTCTTGTCGATGGGCGCGAGGCACCCCGTCAGCACTGTCTTTTGAACGACGGCAGTCATCAGTCTTCTCCCTGGCAGAAGTGGAAATCGGTAGGATACCGAACGGTCTGTTTCCTTGCATGGAGCGTGCCAGAAGCAGCCAAAAGCGAAATGCGAAGCATTGGAGCCGCTTAAGCGTCGCTGCCTGCCGATTGGCCAGCCCCCTCCTGCTCAAAGCCGGAGCAGATGACTGAGCGGATGCGAATCTTTTCAGCGCCAACCAGATGCGGCTTGCTGATGTGATGCAGCTGCGATTAAGTTGCAGCCCATGGCAAAGACGTCATCGAAGAAGAATTCGAACTCGCCCCACGCCGGCGCAGGCGACGACGAATCCGCGCGCGGGCGCCTGCTCAGTGCCGCGACGCATCTGTTCTGCAAGAACGGCATCAACGCCACCGGCATCGATGCGATCATCGAGGAAGCCGGCACCGCGAAGACCACGCTCTACAAATTGTTCGGCTCCAAGACCAATCTCGTCAACGCCGTGCTGGAAAGCGAAGGCAAGCAGTGGCGCGAATGGTTCATCGGCGCCATGGAGCAAGGCGGCGGCGATGCACAGGCGAAGCTCACGCGCATCTTTCCCGCGCTGAAGAGCTGGTTCGCGGAGGAGCGCTTCTACGGTTGCCCCTTCATCAACGCGGTCGGCGAGCACGACAAGGACGCCAAGCAGTTTCGCAACATCGCGCTGAAGCACAAGAAGATCGTGCTCGGCCATATCGAGAAGCTCGCCGGCGAGCTCGGCTCGAACGAGCCTGCGGTGCTCGCGCATCAGCTTGGCCTGATCATCGATGGCGCGATCGTCGCAGCCATGATCTCGCGCGACCCGGGCGTGGCCGATACGGCGGCACTCACGGCAGGTCCCCTGCTCGGCCAATCCAAGCCGAAGAAGAAGCGGGCGGCGGAGCAACTCGAGGCGGTCTGAGTCCGTAGGGACGGTTAGGAAACGCAACCGATCCCGTCTCTTCAGCGTCACGCGGGTATTCGAATGATGGTGTCCGCGTCCAGTGGGTCAGCCAGGCTTACCGACTCCTCGACCTGCGCACTCGTCGTCGCCACGGAGGCGGGTGTCCGCAACCAGCAAGCTGCTCCGCGCGCATAGTGCGTGTGTTCCGGCGCGTTGCCACTCAGAAGACGACTTGCCGTGTCGGTTCCTTTGGGCGACACTGGCCATATTTCAGAGAACGTATTTTTCGAGAGGGCGTGATGCCCGAGATACTGGAAGTCATGCTGTGGTGTGCCGCGCTCGCGACGTGGCTGATGCTTCTCTTCGCGTTCCTGGGCGATGCCTTGAAGCCGCTCGCAAGGAGCATCCGTCGAGCGATCGAGGACGCATTCAAGCCCCACGTGAAGTGACGCCGTCTACGTTGCCCGGTCCAGGCTGAATCGGCCTGGCCCGGTGACGAAGATCAACATCGCGCCTCCCATGATCGAGATGTTCTTCAGGAAATTGTTGTATTGACCAATCTGCTGCGCCCCGGCGGGATATTCCCAGTAGCGGTGCGCGATCACTGTCGCCATCAGCACGAACACGAACATCAGAACTGCGCAGTAGCGCGTGCCGAGACCGAATATCAGACCAAGGGATATGAGGACCTCGACCGCTATGTTGATGATGGTGAACAGCTCAGGTGCTGGAAGGTTCAACGATCTGAAATAGCCCACCGAGCCGCCGAAATTGGATAGCGCTCCGTACGCGCTTCCGACGAATACCCACGCAAGTAGAATGCGGCCGATCAAGATCAGCACGCCCGCTCTCCTTGTGGCGAACTCGTCGAGCGCCCGCGACTCCAATTGGGATTTCACTGAAAGAATCCCCCTGCTGTCCACGACCGGCTGAACACGTCCACGGCGAGAGCCAGCCTAGCATGATTGGCGGATCGCACGAAGCGCTCAGACCGCGCGCAGGCCAAGCCGCCGCTCACGAGTGTCAGCGGAGTTGACGCATATTCGTGGGACGTAGCGGAGCGCCTGGAGCCTGCTGCTACGGAGCGCTCGATCCGTCGGCCATCATCGCCGCAAGCCGCACCAGCTCCGCCTCGATATCGCGCTCCACATCGGCTGCGCGGACGTCGAGCACCCGATAGTCCCGCGCCTCCAGCCAGGTCCGCCGTCCCGCGCGGTCGGCCGCAATCGCCTCGCTCTCGCCCGGGTTGACCAGCTCGACCGCGATCCGGTGCGGGAACGAGACGAAGTCCGGGATGTGGCGCCCGACCGGGGTCTGGCGCTTGAACTGGCCGGCGAAGCGGCGGTCGCGGGTCAGCGCCTGCCACAGCAGGCGCTCGGCGTCGGTCGGGTTGCGGCGGAGCAGGCGAGCAAGGCCGCGCACGGTCGAGCCACTGTCGGGCACGCCGCCGCCCTGCCCGTGCTCGGCCAAGAGCGCGCGCAGGCGCGTGGCCTGCTCGCCGTCGAGCACGCCGCCCTTGGCCGGGCCCTTGCGTCCCTCCGCGATCGCCATCACCACCCCGTGCAGGGTGTGCATGTCCTGCTTGGTCGGCTCCATGCGGGTGAAGATGTTACGCAGGTTCACCAGCATGGTGTCGCGCTTCTCGGCCGGGCGCAGGAATTCGACCTTGTCGAGTTCGCGCACGAGATTGTCGAAGAAGGCCTGCATCTGGTGCTGCGAGGCGCGCTCGGACCGTTCCGGCATGGCGTGGGGCAGCTCGCCGGATGTGGCCCGCTTGAACCATTCGTAGCCGATCAACAGCACGGCCTGGGCGAGATTGAGCGAGGCAAAGCCCGGATTGACCGGGAAGGTGATGATGCGGTTGGAGAGGCCGACCTCCTCGTTGGTCAGGCCCCAGCGCTCCCGGCCGAACAGGATGCCGCACCTGCCGCCGGTCGCGACGTGCCCGGCGATCTCGCTGGCTGCGGCTTCCGGCCCGACCACCGGCTTGGCCTGGTCGTGGGGGCGTGCCGTGGTGGCGAACAGGAGGTCGAGGTCGGCGACCGCCTGCTCCACCGTGTCGAACAATTCGACCTTCTCCAGAATATGGTCGGCGCCGGCCGCGGCGCGCTGGGCGGCGATGTTGGGCCAGCCGTCCCTGGGGTTGACGATGCGAAGCCGGCCGAGAGCAAAGTTGCCCATGGCGCGCGCGGCCATGCCGATGTTCTCGCCGAGCTGCGGCTCGACCAGGATGACGATGGGACCGTCGAGGGATAGACCCGCCTTGCTCTTGTCAGTCCCCGACATCTCGCTTCGCTTTCACACTGTCTCTCAAGGCCTTGGCCAGGCGCTCTCAGGAATTGATTCAAGCCGCGCCTTCCGGCCGGCCCTGCCCGCCTGTCGTTTGCCTGTCCTGACGAAATTCTCAAGGGAAATAACGGGTTGGATTCGACTTTTGAATCTCGCTGGGAACGCGAGCCCGGGCCCGACTGCGGCCCGGCCGGCCGCTCCCCATCTGCGGAAGCTTGATGAGCTAAAAGTGCATAATCCCTTGGCTTTCGCCCGCCGCGCGGCGATGCTAAGAGGCGGCGGATATTCCCGTGGCGCGCCAAAAGCGCCGTTCCCAAGAGGCTTCCCCGATCATGGCAAAAATCAAGGTATCCAATCCCGTCGTCGAACTCGATGGCGACGAGATGACCCGGATCATCTGGCAGTACATCAAGGACAAGCTGATCAACCCGTTCCTGGATGTCGAGCTGCTCTATTTCGACCTGGGGATGGAATACCGCGACCACACCAACGATCAGGTCACCATCGACGCCGCCGAGGCGATCAAGAAGGTCGGCGTCGGCGTGAAGTGCGCCACAATCACCCCGGACGAGGCCCGGGTGAAGGAGTTCAACCTCAAGCAGATGTGGAAGTCGCCGAACGGCACCATCCGCAACATCCTCGGCGGCGTGATCTTCCGCGAGCCGATCATCTGCAAGAACGTGCCGCGCCTGGTTCCCGGTTGGACCAAGCCGATCATCATCGGCCGCCACGCCTATGGTGACCAGTACCGCGCCACCGACATCAAGTTCCCGGGCAAGGGTACCCTCTCGCTGAAGTTCGTCGGCGAGGACGGCACCGTGATCGAGAAGGAAGTGTTCAAGGCGCCCGGCGCCGGCGTTGCCATGGAGATGTACAATCTCGACGACTCCATCATCGACTTCGCCCGCGCCTCCTTCAACTACGGCCTGCTCCGCAACTACCCGGTGTACCTGTCGACCAAGAACACGATCCTCAAGGTCTATGACGGCCGCTTCAAGGACATCTTCCAGGAGATCTTTGACAAGGAGTTCAAGAAGGACTTCGACGCCAAGGGCCTGACCTACGAGCACCGCCTGATCGACGACATGGTGGCCTCGGCGCTGAAATGGTCCGGCGGCTATGTCTGGGCCTGCAAGAACTACGACGGCGACGTGCAGTCCGACACGGTCGCGCAGGGCTACGGCTCGCTCGGCCTGATGACCTCGGTGCTGCTCACCCCCGACGGCAAGACGGTGGAAGCCGAAGCCGCCCACGGCACGGTGACGCGGCACTACCGCGAGCACCAGAAGGGCAAGGAGACCTCGACCAACTCGATCGCCTCGATCTTCGCCTGGACCCGTGGCCTCGCCCACCGCGCCAAGCTCGACAACAATGCCGAGCTGGCGAAGTTCGCGAGCACGCTGGAGAAGGTCTGCGTCGACACCGTCGAGGCCGGCTACATGACCAAGGACCTCGCGCTCCTGGTCGGCGCCGACCAGCGCTGGCTCTCGACCACGGGCTTCCTCGACAAAGTCGCGGAGAACCTGACGAAAGAGCTGGCGTAAGCTCAGCTGTCATGCCCCGGCTCGACCGGGGCATCCAGTACGCCGCAGCCCATCGGCTGACTCACCGCCGCCTCTGGAAATCGGGATAGGGGGGAGTCTCGCGACTCCTCCCCTCCCACACCACCGTACGTACGGGTCCGTATACGGCGGTTCGGCGGATTATGCGGTGCGCTGAGCTGCGATGGACACCAGACCGAGTGAACCGAAGAGGGCGATTGGCAAGGCCATGTTGAGCGCGGGGCTGTTCGCGAGCCGCCAAGGGCCACGTGGGCTGCTGGCGGTCTTTGCCGCCAGAACCCGGCCGACGCCGCGGCGTCGCAACTCGGCAAAGCGAGCGGGTCCGCGCTTCCATTGCTTCCAGACGACGGCGCGCAACCGCCGCCTGATCCATTCATCAAGCGCGCGCAACACCGACGGAGTTTGGCAGAAGCCGAAGTAGCCGCGCCATCCTTTGAGATAGACGGACAGCTCCTTGACGCTCTGCGCGAGGCTTCGGCCGCCCGTGCGTCGCGTCAGCTCCCGAACCTTCGCCTTGAAGCGGGCGACGGCCTGCGGCGCGATACGCCGTCGTGGCGGCTGCTCCCATGTAAAGCTAAAGCCCAGGAACTTGCGGACACTCGGTTTGGCGACCGCGCTCTTGGCCTTGTTGACCTTCAGCTTGAGACGCTTTGCAAGGAACTTCTCGATGCCGGCCATCACCCGCTCACCCGCTTTCTGACTACGCACATAGACGTTGCAGTCATCGGCGTAACGCACGAAGCGATGTCCGCGCTTCTCCAATTCCTTGTCCAACACATCCAGCATCAGGTTCGACAACAGCGGCGAGAGCGGGCCACCCTGCGGCGTCCCCTCCTCAGTCGGGCTGACCAGTCCTCCCTCCATCACACCCGCGGTCAGAAAGCCGCGGATCAACTTCAGGAGGCGCTTGTCAGCAACTCTCTTGGCCACAAGCCCCATCAGGATGTCGTGGTTGACCCGGTCGAAGAACTTTTCCAGATCGATGTCCACGACAACGGCGTGCCCGGACGCAATGTAGGTCTGCGCCCGTTCCACCGCCTGATGCGCCGAGCGGGTCGGCCGGAAGCCGAAGCTCGCCTCGGAGAACGTTCCGTCCCAATCTGCCTGCAACACCTGCATCACCGCTTGCTGGATAAAGCGGTCGAGTACCGTCGGGATGCCGAGCGGCCGCAGGCCGCCCGATGCCTTCGGTATCTCCACCCGCCGCACCGGCTGTGGCTTGTAGGTGCCATCAAGCAACTGGGCGCGGATCGTGAGCCAGTGCTCCTTCAGGTAGGCCGGCAGTTCGTCGACGGTCATTCCGTCGACGCCCGCCGTACCCTTGTTGCGCTTCACTTGCGCCAACGCTTTCTTCAGGTTCTCACGCTCGACTACTGCTTCCATCGACGGCCCTGCGACCGCCGGGCGTTCGAGACTGGCCCCCGCCGCACTTGCTTCGACCTCTTGGGCGGCGGTATTCGGGGCTTCACCCCTTGTTCCGGTGCCCAAGTTCAGCTCGACCTGAGTTTTCTGTCGCATGGCTCGCGCGAGATGACCGCTCTACTGACCACTTCCACCGTTCGGGCCTTCAGCGGCGCGCTGCCGCCCACTATGCCCTCTGCTGACTTCTGCACGGCGGTCAGATCGCCTTGCGACGACCTCAGTCCCGTTGCCGGGACACCGCACAGACCTCCCGAGGTAAGACCGACCGCCTTCGCCGCACGCCCGCCGGATTTACCACCCCGACCCTTGATGACTATGGACTTCGCGATCAGTAGCTCGCTCGTCCGGCCGGGTAGGCCTCGTTATCCGGTAATTGTCCATCGAGCCGCGGCTTTGCTCCACGCTGTCTTCAGACCCCACCTCGCGATGACGCCCTTGCGCTTCGCTAACCCTTCGCCGTCATCAGGCTGGGTAGAGGACTTCCACCTCCAAGCTGTCGTTCATACTCGGCACACTACTGGGTCGTCCGGTCAAGCCGGACGACGACAGCGGAGGCGGCGTTGGCCGCTCCCCATATCTTCCAAGGTACGAGCGTTGGCCTCAGCCCGCTCCGCCTTCCTCCCCCGCCTGCGCCAGCTCCGCCAGCGCGAGATCGCCGGTGTCGGCGAGCCGTGCCTTGGCGGTGGTATGGACGTGGTCGGCGAGCGTCGGCATGCGCGCGATCAGCGCGTGAAAATCCTGGGCGTCGAGCACGAGCAGCCGGGTCTTGCGGGTCGCCGTCACCGTGCCGCTGCGCTTTGTTTTGTGAAGCAGCGCGATCTCGCCGAAGAAGGTGCCGTCGCTAAGGCGCACATGCTGGCTCGGCAGCGCGATCTCGACCTCGCCGGCGGTGATGAAATACATCGACGAGGCGACATCGCCCCGCCGCACCAGGATCTCGCCCTGCTCGATGGTGCGCGCGCGCAATAGGCGCATGATGTCGGCGATCTCCGCGGCCGACAGATGCGAGAACAGCGGCACCCGCGCCAGCATGCCCCAGGTGACGACGAAATCGCGCCGCTTCACCTCTTCCGCGAATGCGGTCGAGATGATCGCGACCGGCAGCGCGATCATGGCGAAGCCGGCGATGATGGCGAAGGTGGAGACGAACTTGCCGAGCGGCGTCACCGGCACGACGTCGCCATAGCCGACGGTGCCGAGCGTGACGATCGCCCACCACATCGCCTGCGGAATGGTGCCGAGCTTGTCGGGCTGCACGTCGCGCTCGATGGCGTAGAGCAGCGAGGCGAAGGTCAGCACCGCGCCGATCAGGATGACGATGCAGCCGATCAGCGCGCGCCGCTCGGCATGCACGGCCGCAAGCAGCGAGCGCATCGCCGGCGAATAGCGGATCAGCTTGAAGAACGGCAGCACGCCGAGCGCGGCCAGCGTCGCATGCCCGCCGGTGGCGAGCACGATTGCGGCGGGCAGGAACGCCATGAGATCGATGATGCCGAGCGCGGAGAAGGCGTAGCCGAGCCGGTCGGCCAGCGCGGAGCCCTTGCGCTGGGTGTGCCCCGCCACCGTCCACAGCCGCGCCGCATATTCCAGCGCGAACACGATCACGGACAGGACGGTGATGGCTGCGAACAGCGTGCCGAACTGCGCATCGAGCTCCGGCACCGAGGCGAGGATCATCGCGGCCACATTGAGCACGATGATCCCGATGATCAGCTGGATGAAGCGCGACCCGACCGAATAGGCCAAGGGATCGTGCTCCAGCAGATCGTAGAGGCGATCCCGAAATTCGGGATCGCGAAGCCCACGTCCGCGCGGAACGGGGGCCATGGCGACTTAAGCGCCCGCCATCGCTTTTTCGATCGCGGTGAGCGCGGCGGCCGCCTTGGCGCCATCGGGGCCGCCGGCCTGGGCCATGTCGGGCCGGCCGCCGCCGCCCTTGCCGCCGAGCGCCTCGGAGGCGATGCGCACGAGGTTCACGGCGTTGAAGCGCGCGGTCAGGTCCTGCGTCACGCCGACCACCACACCGGCCTTGCCGTCCTCGGTGACGCCGACGATGGCGACAACGCCCGAGCCGATCTGCTTCTTGCCGTCGTCGGCGAGGCTCTTGAGATCCTTCATCTCGATGCCTTCCACGGCACGCGCCATCAGCTTGACGTCGCCGACCTCGCGCACGCCCGAGGCTGCGCCGTTGCCGGCAGATGCGCCGCCGCCCATTGCGAGCTTCTTGCGGGCGTCGGACAACTCGCGCTCGAGCTTCTTGCGATCCTCCATCAGCGCGGCGATGCGCGCCGGCACGTCGTCGAGAGAGGTGCGCAGCTCGTTCGCCGCGGTCTTCGCCAGCGCCATGGTCTCGTTGGCGTGCCTGCGCGCGTAATTCCCGGTCAGCGCCTCGATGCGGCGCACGCCCGAGGCGACCGCGCTTTCGCCCGTCAGCGTGATCAGGCCGATATCGCCGGTGCGCTTCACGTGGGTGCCGCCGCAGAGCTCGACCGACCAGCCGAGCGCGTTGGCGCCGCGCTCGCGCGCAGTCCTGCCCATCGAGACGACGCGGACCTCGTCGCCGTATTTCTCGCCAAACAGCGCACGTGCACCGGCCTCGCGGGCCTCGTCCACGCCCATGATGCGGGTCGTGACCTCGTCGTTCTCCAGCACAACGTCGTTGGCGATGTCCTCGACGCGGGCGAGCTCCTCCGGCGTGATCGGCTTCGGATGCACGAAGTCGAAACGCAAGCGGTCGGGCGCGACCATCGAGCCGCGCTGGGCGATGTGATCGCCGAGCACCTGGCGCAGCGCCTCGTGAATGAGGTGGGTCGCCGAGTGATGCGCGCGGATCGAGGAGCGCCGCGAATGATCGACCTCGAGCTGCAGCGCGCTGCCGAGCCTGATTTCGCCGCTCTCGACCGTGCCGATGTGAACGAAGAAATCGCCGAGCTTCTTCTGCGTGTCGGTGACGCGGAACTTGACGCCGCCCTCACCCGTCAGCACGCCGGTGTCGCCGACCTGGCCGCCGGACTCCGCATAGAACGGCGTCTGGTTGAGCACGATCGCGCCCGTCTCGCCGGCCTTGAGGCTGGCGACTTCGTGGCCGTCCTTGACCAGCGCGGACACCACGCCTTCGGCGCTCTCGGTCTCGTAGCCCAGGAACTCGGTCGCACCCAGCTTCTCGCGCAGCGGGAACCAGACCGCCTCGGAAGCCGCCTCGCCCGAGCCCTTCCAGGACTCGCGCGCCTTCACCTTCTGGCGCTCCATCGCATCCGTGAACGCCGCCTGGTCGACGCCGATGCCGCGCGACTTCAGCGCGTCCTGCGTCAGGTCCAGCGGGAAGCCGTAGGTGTCGTAGAGCGTGAAGGCGACGTCGCCGTCGAACATGTCGCCCTTCTTCAGGCCCGCGCTCTTCTCATCCAGAATGGCCAAGCCGCGCGAAAGAGTCTTGCGGAAGCGGGTTTCTTCCAGCCGCAGCGTTTCCTCGATCAGATTCTCCGCGCGCATCAGGTCGGGATAGGCCTGGCCCATCTCGCGCACCAGCGCCCAGACCAGCCGATGCATCAGCGGCTCTTTCGCACCCAGCAGCTGCGCATGGCGCATCGCGCGGCGCATGATCCGGCGCAGCACGTAGCCGCGGCCCTCGTTCGAAGGCAGCACGCCGTCGGAGACGAGGAAGGCCGAGGAGCGTAGGTGATCGGCGATGACGCGGAACGAGGCCACGGTCTGCTCGTTCGGCCCGGTGCCGAGCGCGGACGCCGTCGCATCGATCAGGTTCTTGAACAGGTCGGTCTCGAACACGCTCTCGACGCCCTGGAGGATGCAGGCCATGCGCTCCAGGCCCATGCCGGTGTCGATCGAGGGACGCGGCAGCGGCTGGCGCTCCTCCTTCGTCACCTGCTCGAACTGCATGAACACGAGATTCCAGAATTCGAGGAAGCGGTCGCCGTCCTCCTCCGGCGAGCCCGGAGGCCCGCCCCAGATGTGCTCGCCGCGGTCGATGAAGATCTCCGAGCACGGGCCGCACGGGCCGGTGTCGCCCATCGCCCAGAAATTGTCCGAGGTCGGGATGCGGATGATGCGGTCTTCGGAGAAGCCGGCGATCTTCTTCCACAGCCCCGCCGCCTCGTCGTCGGTGTGGTAGACCGTGACGAGCAGCTTGTCCTTCTTCAGCCCGAACTCGGTGGTGATCAGCTTCCAGGCGAGCTCGATCGCGCGCTCCTTGAAATAGTCGCCGAACGAGAAATTGCCGAGCATCTCGAAGAAGGTGAGATGGCGCGCGGTGTAGCCGACATTGTCGAGGTCGTTGTGCTTGCCGCCGGCGCGCACGCATTTTTGCGAGGTGGTGGCGCGCTGATAGGGCCGCTTCTCCACGCCGGTGAAGACGTTCTTGAACTGCACCATGCCGGCATTGGTGAACATCAACGTGGGGTCGTTGCGCGGC
Organism: Bradyrhizobium sp. 191; assembly: GCF_023100985.1. NCBI lineage: Bacteria > Pseudomonadati > Pseudomonadota > Alphaproteobacteria > Hyphomicrobiales > Nitrobacteraceae > Bradyrhizobium > Bradyrhizobium sp. 191. Next base: position 7,465,970 of record NZ_CP064692.1, on the reverse strand, counting down.
ACCAATGGCGAGGACGGCACGATCTCGTGGCCGTTCTCGGCAAAGAAGTTCAGAAAGGTCGACCTGATCTCGTTGACGCCGCTCATGTTCATCCAATCGGGTGTGCTTGGACCCGCTTCCTGCCATCCAAACCAGAGGTTAGGGCTGATATCTGCGGGCCAGAGCGCTTTTAGACAAGGCCTGCTTCAGTGTCCAGAAACTGTGCAAGGAGATCAGAGGGTTGCCGCAGGCGCGCAATCCCGGTTGAAAAGGCGAAACCGCCGCGTTGACAGGCTTGGCCGGCCTGTGGTCTGTAACCATCTATATCGTACGGCCACGTCGGGAGAGACCGGCTTCACTGCCGGCGCCGAAGGAGCAACCGCCCCGGAAACTCTCAGGCAAAAGGACCGCGTGGCTTTGACAGCATCTGGAAAGAGGCGCCGACGGGCCTAACAACCCGGGTGGCACCCGCCGACGGGATAATACTCTCAGGCACAGCGACAGATGGGGCTTCGACAGGTTGGCCCGGGGAATCGTCCCCGGGGAACCGCCGAGGACCCCTGTGATGCCAGTACCCGACGACCAGAAATCGCTCCGACAGACGCCCCTCCACGCCCTGCATGTGTCCCTCGGCGGCAAGATGGTGCCGTTCGCGGGCTACGACATGCCCGTGCAGTATCCTGCCGGCGTGCTGAAGGAGCACCTCCATACGCGCGCCGCGGCCGGCCTGTTCGATGTCTCCCATATGGGGCAGCTCGCGCTCCGGCCGAAGTCCGGCAAGGTCGAGGACGCCGCCCGCGCGCTGGAACGGCTGGTGCCGCAGGACATCGTGGCAATCGCGCCGGGACGGCAGCGCTACGCCCAGTTCACCAATGCGGACGGCGGGATTCTCGACGATCTCATGGTCGCCAATTTCGGCGATCACCTGTTCCTGGTCGTCAACGCCGCCTGCAAGGACGCGGACGAGGCGCATCTGCGCGCGCACCTCGCGGACGACTGCGTCATCGATTCTCTTGCCGACCGCGCGCTGATCGCGCTGCAGGGCCCGAAGGCGGAAGCGGCGCTGGCGAAATTGTGTGCAGAGGCGCCGTCGATGACATTCATGGATGCCGGCCCGCATGAGGTCGCCGGCGTCAAATGCTTCGTCTCGCGCTCCGGCTATACCGGCGAGGACGGCTTCGAAATCTCCGTTCCCGCCGCCGACGCCGAGCGCCTCACCAGGACGCTGCTCGAAAACCCGGACGTGCTGCCGATCGGCCTCGGCGCCCGCGACAGCCTGCGGCTCGAAGCCGGGCTCTGTCTCTACGGCCACGACATCGACACCGCGACCACGCCGGTCGAGGCCGCGCTGGAATGGTCGGTGCAGAAGAGCCGGCGCAGCGGCGGGTTGCGCGCCGGCGGTTTTCCCGGCGCCGACAAGATCCTTGCGCATTTCGATAGCGGCGCATCCCGCCGCCGTGTCGGCCTGCGCGCCGAAGGCCGCGCGCCGGTGCGCGAGGGCGCGCCGCTGTTTGCGGACGCGGCCGGCGGCGAGCCGATCGGCAAGGTCACCTCAGGCGGTTTCGGCCCGAGCCTGAATGCGCCGGTCGCGATGGGCTATGTGCCCACGAATCTGAGTGCGCTCGGCACCAAACTCTTCGCCGAGGTGCGCGGCCAGCGACTGCCGCTCGCAGTCGCCGCCATGCCCTTCGTGAAAAACACTTACAAACGCTGAGGACAAGACAATGACCACGACGCTGTACACCTCCGACCACGAATGGCTCGCGATCGACGGCGATACCGCCACGGTCGGCATCACCGACTACGCCCAGCAGCAGCTCGGCGACGTCGTATTCGTCGAATTGCCCAAGGTCGGCCGCAGCTTGAAGAAGGCTGAAGCCGCCGCGGTCGTGGAATCGGTGAAAGCCGCCTCCGACGTCTACGCGCCTGTTACGGGCGAAGTGCTCGAGGCCAACGAGGCGCTCGCCGCCGAGCCGGCGCTGGTCAATTCGGACGCGCAGGGCGCGGCCTGGTTCTTCAAGATCAAGATGGCCGACAAGAGCGAGCTCGGCAGCCTCATGGATGAGGCTGCCTACAAGGCGCACACGGCGTGAGATGACGAGGACAGCCGCCTCATACTCAGTGTCATCACCCGCGAAGGCGGGTGATCCAGTACGCCGCGGCCTCTCGGTTCAATCCGCGCTGCTGGTGAGTACTGGATGCCCCGCCTTCGCGGGGCATGACACCGACAGCCAAATCTAAAGCGAGGACCCATGATGACCGCGCACCGCAAGACCAACGGCGACACCGCCGCAAGTTTCGTCCGCCGCCACATCGGCCCCTCGGCGCGCGACGTCACCGCAATGTTAGAGGCCGTCGGCGCGAAAAGCGTCGACGCGCTGATGGCGGAGACGCTGCCGGCTTCGATCCGGCAGGCCACTCCGCTCGATCTCGGCAAGCCCTTGAGCGAAACCGAGGCGATCGCGCATATGGGCGAGCTCGCAGCCCAGAACCAGGTCTTCACCTCGCTGATCGGCCAAGGCTATTCCGGCACGATCCTGCCCGCGGTGATCCAGCGCAACATCCTGGAGAATCCGGCCTGGTACACGGCCTATACGCCCTACCAGCCCGAGATCAGCCAGGGCCGCCTGGAGGCGCTGTTCAACTTCCAGACCCTGATCTGCGACCTCACCGGGCTCGACGTCGCCAACGCCTCGCTGCTCGACGAGGCCACTGCCGCCGCCGAAGCCATGGCGCTCGCCGAGCGGCACTCGCAGGTCAAGGCGAAAGCGTTCTTCGTCGACAGGGACGTCCATCCGCAGACGCTCGCGGTGATGCGCACCCGCGCCGAGCCGCTGGGCTGGACCCTGATCGTCGGCGATCCCCTCACCGATCTCGACACGGCCGACGTGATCGGCGCGCTGCTGCAATATCCGGGCTCGTCGGGCGCTTTGCGCGACCTCAGGCCCGCGATCGCGGCGCTGAAGGCCAAGGGAGCGCTCGCAATCGTCGCGGCCGACCTGCTGGCGCTGACGCTGCTGGCCTCGCCCGGTGAGCTCGGGGCCGACATCGCGATCGGCTCCGCGCAGCGCTTCGGCGTGCCGATGGGCTATGGCGGGCCGCATGCGGCCTATATGGCGGTGCGCGATGCGCTGAAGCGCTCGCTGCCCGGCCGCATCGTCGGCCTCTCCGTCGACTCCCGCGGGATGCCGGCCTACCGCCTCGCGCTGCAGACGCGCGAGCAGCACATCCGCCGCGAGAAGGCGACCTCCAACATCTGCACCGCCCAGGTGCTGCTCGCCGTGATCGCCTCGATGTACGCGGTCTATCACGGCCCCGAGGGGCTCTCGCAGATCGCGCGCAACGTCCACCGCCGCACCGCCGTGCTCGCGAGCGGCCTGCGCAAGCTCGGCTTTGAGCCGCAGTCCGAAAACTTCTTCGACACGCTCAGCGTCGATGCCGGCGCCAGGCGCGCCGAGATCATCGCGCGCGCCGCGGCCGAACAGATCAATCTCGGCATCGGTGATGCGGCTCTGCGCATCGCGCTCGACGAGACCACGACGCCTGCGACGGTGGAAGCGGTCTGGCGCGCCTTCGGCGGCACCTTCGCTTATGCCGAGATCGACGCCGGCACGCGCGAGGCGCTGCCGGAGACGCTGAAGCGCACCACCCCGTTCCTCACCCATCCGGTCTTCCACGCGCATCGCTCGGAGACCGAGATGCTGCGCTACATGCGCAAGCTCAGCGATCGCGATCTCGCGCTCGACCGCGCCATGATCCCGCTCGGCTCCTGCACCATGAAGCTGAACGCGACCACCGAGATGATGCCGCTGACCTGGCCGGAATTTGGCTCGCTGCATCCGTTCGTCCCGCGCGAGCAGGCGAGCGGCTATCACGCGCTGTTCGCGCGGCTGGAAAGATGGCTGTGCGACATCACCGGCTATGACGCGATCTCGCTGCAGCCGAATTCCGGCGCGCAGGGCGAGTATGCCGGGCTGCTCGCGATCCGCGGCTATCACGCCGCGCGCGGGGAGAGCCACCGCAAGATCTGCCTGATCCCCTCCTCTGCCCATGGCACCAACCCGGCCTCGGCCGCGATGGCCGGCATGGACGTGGTCGTGGTCGCCTGCGAGAAGAACGGCGACGTCGACGTTGGTGATCTCCGCGCCAAGGCGGAGAAGCATTCGAACGACCTCGCCGCGGTCATGATCACCTATCCCTCGACGCACGGCGTGTTCGAGGAGCATATCCGCGAGATCTGCGACATCGTCCACGCCCATGGCGGCCAGGTGTATCTCGACGGCGCCAACCTGAACGCGCAGGTCGGCTTGTCCCGGCCGGGCGACTACGGCGCCGACGTCAGCCATCTCAACCTGCACAAGACCTTCTGCATCCCGCATGGCGGCGGCGGCCCCGGCATGGGCCCGATCGGCGTCAAGGCGCATCTCGCGCCGTTCCTGCCCGGACATCCCGCAACAGACGACGAAGCACCGGTCGGCCCGGTCTCGGCCGCGCCGTTCGGCTCGGCGTCGATCCTGACCATCTCCTACATCTACATCCTGATGATGGGCGGCGAAGGACTGAAACGCGCGACCGAGATCGCGATCCTCAACGCCAACTACATCGCAGCGCGGCTCGATGCGCACTTCCCGGTGCTCTACAAGAACGAGAAGGGCCGCGTCGCGCATGAATGTATCGTCGACCCGCGGCCGCTGAAGACGACCTCAGGCGTCACCGTCGACGACATCGCCAAACGGCTGATCGACTACGGCTTCCACGCGCCCACCATGAGCTTCCCGGTGCCGGGCACGCTGATGATCGAGCCGACCGAGTCGGAATCGAAGGCGGAGCTGGATCGTTTTTGCGACGCCATGATTGCGATCCGCAAGGAGATCGCCGAGGTCGAGGCCGGCCGCTTCAAGATCGAAGCCTCGCCCTTGCGTCACGCCCCGCACACCGTGCACGACATCGCCGATGACGATTGGAATCGCGCCTACACCCGCAGCGAAGGCTGCTTCCCCGACGGCGTCTCGCGCACCGACAAGTATTGGTGCCCCGTGGGCCGCGTCGACAACGTCTACGGCGACCGCAATCTCGTCTGCTCCTGCCCGCCGGTGAGCGATTACGCGCAAGCCGCGGAGTAGGATTTGTAGGGTGGGTTAGCGGGCGGTCGCGCGAAGCGCAGGCCGCCGGCGTAACCCACCACTTCAGCTTTCGCGGAGATAAACAGTGGTGGATTACGCCTTCGGCTAATCCACCCTACAACACTGAATGCGCCGCTAAAGCATGATCCGGAAAAGTGCGCAGCGGTTTTCCGAAAAGATCATGCTTAAACAACAACCTAAAGCGCGATGACGATTCATCCTAATCGCATCGCGCTTTAGGGCGCGATCAACGACTGGCGCTCGCCATCCCAGCGCCAAAGCCGTTCACTGGTGAGAAGCGTGCCGCCCCACCAGCGTTTGATCGGGTTGGGACCGCGAAAATCTTCCCGGCCCGCCAGGACCGCCTCGCCAAACTCCGTCAGCGACAGCCGGCTCCGGCGAAAGGCAGCATTACGACTTCTCGCGTTGTCCGGACCGAGTGTCGCCAGCTTGCTGTCCAGACCCGCGATCGCCGGCGCCGGGCCAAATGCGAGCCCTTCGAGCAACGCGCCCAACTCCCACGGATCGAACACGCGTGTTGCCAGCGCGCCCGGCCGAAACAGCTCATCGGTGCGACTGTGTCCGCCTGCAATCCGCTCGAGAAGCCGCGTCTCCGTCGCGCCCAGTCCCGTCGCCGGCGACGGCAGTTCTGCGAGCAGGTCTTCCATCGCCGGCTTCAGGAAAGACAGCTTGCCGAGCGGCCTGTCGAGCAGCCCGGCGCAAAGCTCGGGCGTCGGCGCGCGGTAAGCTTCCCAGGCCATGCTGGCGATCCCAAGATCGCTTTCCACGATATCGACCTGCCGCACGTCAGGGTGACGAAGCTCTGAGGGATCTGCTCCGCGCAGATCGAAATCGACGCGTCGCAATCTCAGCTTCTCCGTGATGGATGGTTCGGAACGCAAGTAATCGAGGAGCCAGATCAACTGCAATTGACTATTGGGTTCGGGATCGAACCACAGTTCGATGAGATCGACCCCGTAGGTTTCGCAGACCCAGAGCAACGCACCCGCCCGATCCTGGCGCCTGAGAAGGGGCGATTGACGGACGCCGACGCAATCCGACCAGTGCATCCCGTTAGACCACCACCTGGAGGCGAGATAGCTACTGAGGTGGTCAGCCGTGGGAAGTGGCCCGGAAGCGAAGCGATAGATGAAGGGGACGACCATGTCGGCGCGATCGGCGTGGGCAAGACCGACGCCGGACGAGCTGGTCAAGATCACACGCTTCATCTCGACGCGTCCTTCCTCACGCCAAACGAAACGGGCACCGATGACGTCGGCAACTCAACGTCCTCAGTGCCCGCTCCTCGCGAAAACTCGACTGCTTGAAACTTACTCGTCCGCCGGCTCCTCGCCGTCGGCGTCGCGCTCGGGCGTGCCGGCGAGAATCTGCTCGGCGATCAGGCCGGAGTTCTGGCGGATCGCGGTCTCGATCTTGGCGGTGATGTCAGGGTTGGCCTTCAGGAATGCTTTCGAGTTCTCGCGGCCCTGGCCGAGGCGCTGGCTGTCATAGGAGAACCAGGCGCCGGACTTCTCGACAATGCCGGCCTTGACGCCGAGATCGAGGATCTCGCCCATCTTGGAGACGCCCTCGCCGTACATGATGTCGAACTCGACCTGCTTGAACGGCGGCGCCAGCTTGTTCTTCACCACCTTGACGCGGGTGGTGTTGCCGACGACTTCGTCGCGCTCCTTGATCGCGCCGATGCGGCGGATGTCGAGGCGGACGGAGGCGTAGAATTTCAGCGCATTGCCGCCGGTCGTCGTTTCGGGCGAGCCGTACATCACACCGATCTTCATGCGGATCTGGTTGATGAAGATCACCATGGTGTTGGACTTGTTGATGGAGGCCGTGAGCTTGCGCAGCGCCTGGCTCATCAGGCGGGCCTGCAGACCCGGCAGCGCATCGCCCATCTCGCCCTCGAGCTCGGCCTTCGGCACCAGCGCCGCGACCGAATCGATCACCATCACGTCGACCGCGCCCGAGCGCACCAGCGTGTCGCAAATCTCCAGCGCCTGCTCGCCGGTGTCGGGCTGCGAGATCAGGAGCTCGTCGATGTTGACGCCGAGCTTGCGGGCATAGACCGGGTCGAGCGCGTGCTCGGCGTCGATGAAGGCGCAGATGCCGCCCTTCTTCTGCGCTTCTGCCACCGTGTGCAGCGCCAGCGTGGTTTTGCCCGAAGATTCCGGCCCGTAGATCTCGACGATGCGTCCCTTGGGCAGGCCGCCGATGCCGAGCGCGATGTCGAGTCCGAGCGAGCCGGAGGACACCGCCTCGATGTCCATGGACCGGTCGTTCTTGCCGAGCTTCATCACCGAGCCCTTGCCGAACTGGCGCTCGATCTGGGAGAGCGCGGCGGCCAGAGCTTTACTCTTGTCCATGGAAGATCCTTCGACGATACGCAGGGCAGTTGCGGACATTGGGTCGTGCTCCTTATGGCGAGGATTCGCGTGAGGGACAAACAATTGGCGAGGCAGCTCGGCGACAAAAGCAATGTACCCTATTTGTTCCTCGTTCGCAATATGTTCTTTTGCGGAAGATGCGAACGCTGGCCTGTTTCCGGCTGCAGTGGCCTGGTTTGATTTTTTGGGAGGGGTTTGGACTCTTGGTGCTGGGAGGGCGGGAGAAACCCGTCTGCGCATTTTACGGCGCCCCAGCTGATCGCCTCGCCAAGTCAAACTCTCCCGGCTTGGCTAAGGCCGCCCGCGTTCTAATGCCAGCTAGATCGAAGTTCAAACTGGCAGAGTAAGGCCACCTCAGTTGGCGGCCTCTTCGTTTTTTCGTCTTTGTTCAAACGGGACCTCCATCGCGTTTACTGTCCCGAGCGCCTCGTCTTCATCGACGACCTGTCGTCGCCCGGTCGCAGTCACGGAGCTTCGCAGTCATGGAGCTGTGTCGTTATGCTCGCCGGAGAGGCCAGCCCCTCGCATCCATGAGCGCACAGTCTCACACTCTCCTGCGTCACGCAGTCGGGAACAAGCTATTGTGGCGATGATTCGGATGGCTGATCCGCGCGTGAAGAGGGGTGGGGGTTTATGCTTAGGGGGCGAGCCCGGTGGCATCGCATGATGTCACGGGCGGGGCGTGCGGGCTTTGTGCTCGGCGCGATGGTGTCGTGCGGCCTGGCTGGACAGGATGCGGTCGCGGCCGAGAATGGGGCAGGTTTCTATCTGCTCGGCGGACGCGGGCCGATGGCGGGCTATCTGGCCTCTCCGGGGGTCTATTTCGAGAGCGACACCTATGTCTACGACGCGTCACTCGATGCGAAGAAATTGCTGCCGGCGGGCGGTCGGATCGTCGCGGATGTCCGCAGTCAGGTGCGGGCCGATTTCCTGAGTGGGACCTGGGTGACGCCCTGGCAGTTTCTCGGCGGCAATCTCGCCGTCGGCGCCACCATGCCTGTCGGCTATGTCCGCGTCTCGGCAGGCGTCGAATACGACGCGCCCGCGACGAAACAGATCATCAACCAGGCGCTGCGCGACAGTGCGACGATCGTCGGCGACCCCGTGGTCTCTGCGATGCTCGGCTGGCATTCGGGCAAATTCCACTGGACCACGGGCGTCATGGTCAACATGCCGGTCGGAGACTATCGCGACGGGGAGCTCGCCAATCTGGCCTTCCACCGCTGGGCGAGCGATCTGTCCGGCGCGCTGACCTGGTTTGATCCCGACACCGAGATCGATCTGTCCACCGCCGTCGGCATGACCTTCAACGGCACCAACAACGCGACCGACTACCGGACCGGCACCGAATTCCACGTCGAGTGGGCAGCCTCGAAGGCGCTGACCAGCGCGCTCTCGGCCGGCATCATCGGCTATCACTACCAGCAGCTCACGGGCGACAGCGGCGCCGGCGCCACGCTTGGCGCCTTCAAGGGACGCGTGACGGCGCTCGGCGGCACGATCGCCTATAATTTCGAGGCGGGGAAGACGCCTGTCTCGGCGCGGATCAAGGTGCTGCGCGAGTTCGAGGCCGAGAACCGCGCGTGCGGGACCGTGGGTTTGCTCACCGTGGCGCTACCCCTCACTGCGGCACGCTAAAGCATGATCCGGAAAAGTGCGAAGCGGTTTTCCGGAAAGATCATGCGTAGACAACAACCTGAAGCGCGATGACGATTCATCCAAATCTCATCGCGCTTTAGCCATGAAAAGGGGCCGCGCCGTCGCGCGGCCCTCGCTGTTCGGGACGAACGGCCGTCAGCCTCAGGACTTGTTGAACTGGAGCGGCGGCGGCGTCAGGTTGAGCTTGAAGGGTGCGACCTGAAGGCCCTTGGCGTCGAGGTCGAAGCTCGTCAGATCGACGGTCCGGAGCACCTGATCCCTGTAGCCCTTGATGTAGTACTTCTTCGCACGCAGATCGGCGATCGAGGTCCATTGCGTGTATTCGAGCTCGCCGCCCTTCGCCGCGGAGTCGATGAAGCCGATCGGGATGTCGAAATTGTTCATGATGTGCTCGACGAGGCGCACCGTCTGCGGGCCGTCGGCAACCTGCTTGGCCGAGGCGGCGTAGCCCAGCGCCCGGATGAAGCGCGAGGGCGGCGTTGGATCGCCGGGAATGCCGAGCAGGCCCGAGCCCTGGCCGAAGGGTTCGAAGCTCTTGCTTCCGATCTTGAGCGGGGCAGCGCCGACCGGCGAGATCCTGACGTAGTTGCGGACATTGGTGAGATGCCAGTCGAAGGTCGGCGAGTTGGTGAGGACACCGAGCGGGTTGTCATAGACCTTGAACTTGCCGTCGATCGGCTCGATCACGATCGAGGCGCCGGTGGCGTCATGGATCGGGAAATGGAAAGGCAGGGTGAAATTCACCATCGGCGCGGGCAGGTCGACGATCACCGCCTTGTCGAGCGCCGCCTTGACCTCCGCGACCGTCGCGAAGTTCGAGAGGATCCAGGTCAGGAACTCCCAGGGCGCGAGCGCAGTGCTCGGATCGGCCTTGTCGACAGGTGTGTAGCCGGCAAAGCCGGGGAAATAGAGTGCGCCGCCAGCGAGGCCCTTCTCATTCATGCCGTCCGAGACGAAGGGCTGGCCGAAGCTCATGACGCCGACGAAGCCGTAGCGGCTGCTCCATTTCGGAGCCGCCATCTTGGCCGGACGCGTGCCGATGAATTCATGGTTGCGCGGTACGACGACGACGTCGGACTGGGTCTCCAGCGCGTACTCCAGGGTGCGGCCATAAACGGGCGTGCCGTCGGCCGCCAGCACCAGAATGTTGGTGCAGGCCTGCGCCGGCGCTGCCGCCGCCATCGCGCCCGCCAAGACAGCGGCAATGCCCCGCCTGACAAATCCCCGGCCCCACTTGATCATGCCTCTGTCTCCTTGTTGAAGCGGCTGTCTTGATAGGTGGATGGAACCGCAACAATCGTGAACATGCGCGGCCTCTCATCGCGTTCTGCGCCGAAAAGGAGCGCTGCGGTGAATCGGAGCTTAATTGCCGGACTCGGCAGCTCTCCTGGTTCGGGATCATCTCCTGGAGCCCATCGGAAACATTCCGCCGGCCGAAGCCGAGAAACGCTACTACGCCATGCAACCGGCCATGGCGGCATAACTAAAACCAAACAGCCTCCGGCAATCCCGGGGCGGTTCACCTCTAGCTACTTGCGTGGTTGTCCCCTGAAGCGGAACCACAAATGACCGATCAGTGATAGGACTATGGCGGCCAGAATTATCGGGAGCCAGATCGACGTGGTTATGATGAACAAGGATATTATGACCACACGTCCAAAGACCGATTCGCTGACCGGATGCTTAAGACGAGCGAAATAGGCGTAGATAACAAAGATGGTGGCTGGCGCCATCCACGCGGCGACAAGCACCAGCAATAGGTCAATGAGTTGGCCCGCATGATGGGGTATGAGCGCACCTCCTGACAGCGTCGGCGCGAATTGATGCTACCGCTTCGAGAGACGCGGCAATTGCCGAAGAGAATTGGTCTTCGCGCGCGTTCGCGTACATCTATACGCTCGGCGCCGCTGTCCCTGGGCGGTACCCAAGGTCATCCGAGACCGCACAGCGTGCGAATCGCTGTTCCAGAGCTTTTCAACGCGCACTCGCTGAGATGGCTCGGGCAAGGGCTCGTCCAATGCAATCATAACCATCGGCGGTGTTGTGCAATCCGTCCCACGTTACAAGCGCGCTTTGCGCAACTCCGGCATGGATCGAGTTTCGCATCAGCGCAAAACGAGAGAACAGCCCGACCCGTTCCTGCTTCGCGACATCGGCGATGATGCCCTCCATCGTTGAGTAGCTAGCGGAAGCGAGCACCTGTGGCGCATATTGCAGATCCATCAGCACGACATCGGCAGACCCCGCCTTAAGTGCCCTTACCCCTTCAAGAACGCTTCTTTTGAGCCCTTGGTCCGGCCGGCCACCCCAGGCGACGTCATTGGTACCTAATTGCCAGATAACGAGATCAGGCGTGTGCGCGAAAACGTCACGCTCGAACCGCGCGATGTTGTTCGGAATCGTATCGCCGACTCGACCGCTGTTGATGACCTCGATCGTTGCGTTGGATCTAAGCCTCGAGAGTTCTCGGCGCATCACCTGCGGGTACGTGGCCGCGGACCGAAGTACCCAGAGCCCCACCGTCGACGATGATCCGATCGCGACAATCCTTAGCGGCTCACCAGATCTCAAACGCGCCGCCGTGCGGGGCAATTGTGCGCCCAGCGAAACATCCAAATTTGCAGCAAGGCATCTCTCGCCAGATGATGCCTCGTCCTGCGCTTGAGAGGGCGCCGTGCTGGACAAACCGACAATCACGGCAGCACCGATCGACGCTATTGTTCGAGCGGTTCGGCTTATGCATGGCAGAACAAATCGACCCATGTTCCCCAATAACTGGTCGATTCTCTCTTGACAACCCTTGGCTTCAAACGTCTGTTTTTGATTGCAGGTCGATTGACGCGTGGGGAGCGAGCAGCACGCATGAGTCCGGGGATAAGACAATGTCCGGCAAGCCTGTAGCGAAACGGTTGGTATTCCATATCGGCGGCTATGATCCAATCGCGTCGCATGCCAGCGCGCAACGACGCTTTGTGCGCGAAATTGCGAGGTTCCAACGTACCTGGTCAGTGAAAGCGGCCGTTGACGGTTTGCATGATACCGCCGACCAGATACGATGGAATGTGACGACAGCTGGCCCCGATTGGCTCGTCGAAACCGATTACCGTCTGGTCCGATGGCACGACGTAATTGAGGCCTTCGGGCGTCGAAGCATTGGCTCACGCATTTCCGTCGGCATTCTTGCGTTTCTGGATTTCGTTTTGACCGGCACTCTTTGGCGGTACTTGCTGACCAACTGGCGCTACGCACTGTTCTTTCTCTATCCATTGGTCATGTTCGGGCTGTTGATCGCGGCCGCCTGTTTGATTGCCCTGGTTGCATTCAAGATCACCGGATCCATTCCTACGGCTACCGGTGTCGGTTTCTTCGGGATCGCAGCCGTTTTGGCCGGCCCGTGGCGCTGGCTCCACCTGAGCGCCTTGTTCGATGATTGGATTTTCTCTCGCGAGTATATTCGATGCGGGAATTCGGAAATTGAGCAGAGGCTGGACAGGTTGGCCGCCGAGCTCGTGGTTGCGGCGACCAACTCTGCCGCAGACGAAATTTTGGTCGTGGGGCATAGCCTTGGCGCCGTGCTAGCGGTTGATCTACTTGATCGCGCCTTGAAGCTGGACCCTGCGCTCGGTCGGAAAAAGATTCCCGTCACATTCTTGAGCGTTGGATCATCCATACTCAAGATCGGCCTGCACCCGAAGGCAGTACGCTTTCGCAGGGCGGTGGAACGCGTCGCCAATTCCCGCGCGATCTTCTGGGGCGACTATCAAGCCCTCACCGACGTGTTGAATTTTTACAAATGCCGACCAATGGCCGAAATGGGCTTGTCGACAGAAAACGAGGCGACCGTCAGGGTCGTGAAGATTAGTCGAATGCTCAACGACGACATGTATCAACGCATCCGCTTCAATTTCTTCCGCGTGCACTGCCAGTTCGTCAGTGGAAATGACAGGCGAACATCGTACGACTACTTCATGCTCACATGCGGACCTATTTCAGCCAAATCCCAGACGCTCGCCCCGGATGGCGCTGTGTCGATGATCGCTGACGACGGAGGCCTTATTGCGGGCGCGCCGGCGTCGGAAAGCGAGCTGCTGGGAAATCCGGGCGCGGCAGCCTGATTCAAATGACGCCCACCATTTCAAAAGTCATCTTCGTTGCGTTGGTGATCGGCTGGTACGTCATACGCTATAAGTACGCGCGCCGTTCCCGCCGTGCGAGGGTTGTGCGGAGCGCTCGAGGCCCCCTGGAAACTGCGCTCCTGCTCATATCACTTTCGGGACTCGGACTTGTTCCGCTTGTCTACGTAGCGACAGGAATGCCTCGTTTCGCAGCTCACAGCTTTTATCCCGCGTTGGCTTGGCTGGGCTCTTTCTTTGCGATTGCGGCTTTGGGCGTGTTTCACCTGACTCACCGTGCACTCGGCCGGAATTGGTCGATAAGTCTCGACGTGCGAGAGAATCATGAGCTCGTGACGGAAGGGATTTACCGGAGAGTCCGACACCCGATGTATTCGGCATTTTGGCTGTGGGCTATCGCCCAGGCATTGCTGCTGCCGAATTGGATTGCCGGTTTCGCGGGCCTGGCGGGCTTCGGGATCTTGTTCTTTGGCCGCGTCGCAAGGGAAGAGCGAATGATGTTGCAGACGTTTGGCGACAGCTATCGCGATTATATGGCGCGGACCGGCCGGGTCTTCCCGTGGATACTCTAGTTAGGTCCCGGCATGTCTCGACCTGTGGTACGCACGAGACTGATTTGGAACCAGACGCCTCAATTTGCGTGCCATTTCCGCAACATACGGCAGAAAAAGCGGTCGGAACCGCGGGCTCCCCCGGTCTATTCGTTGGTGCCGTGGCGAGTGTCGGGTTATTCCTATGCGGGTCAGGTGAATCCAATCGTCCCGAACAATGGTGAGAAACGATGTTGAAATTCGCTGTCCTTGGAATCGCTTCGTTGGCCTTCGTGGGAACCGCAGCTGCTGCCGACCTGCCGCGGCCTCAGCCGGTTGCCGCCGCCGCGCCGGTTGGCAAAGCTCCGATCGGCAAATATCCCGTGGGTAAGAGCCCCGTGGGCAAATACCCGGTCGCTGCGCCGGCTCCATTGGTGACCAAGGGTTGATCTGACTATCCATTCGTACGCCAGCGGCGTTCGTTTGGGGGTAGCGGACTACCTGTGGCATCGGATCTTGGATCCAAGAGGATTCGAAGATGGTGGGAGTGATTCGGAAATATCCGGGTCTAGAGCTTCTTGCAAAGGCCGCCATGCTGGCGGCCTTTGTAGGCTTGGGGGCCGGGATCAGTAGCGCGCAACCACTCGTGGCGCGTGCAGACCAGCAGCAACGGGACACTGTCCCCAGTTTGGCGACGAAGCATGCGGCGAGCATGGCTGCTGCTACGCCGGCGATATCCGATGTAAAGCCAGCTCGAAGAGCTGCCGCCACGGGTCCCTACTACGTTGATTTTCGGGCCCGCACGGCGGCAACGTACGGTCATGCATTCGTCTGGTACGGAAAGACGGGCGAAAAGCAGGTCGAGGTCGCTGGTCTGGCTCCGGCCGGCGATGAGGTGCCCTATATCCTGGGACACATCATGTTTGTCCCTTCTGAGACGGGTGCGACCTACGGTGATCTCGACGAGCAATATCTGACGGCCAGCTATCGCGTCTATTTGTCTGAGGCGGACGCCAAGAAGGTCTTTGCTTATATCAAGCGCCAGCAGGACACTTCGCCGCTGTGGAATGCAGCAACGACCAACTGCACCGCTTTCATCGGACGCATAGCGACTTTCATGGGCCTCAACGCTCCGTTTCATCTGCTAAAGCCTGAGGAATACGTCAACAAACTCAGAGAGCTGAACGGGGGGCGAAAAACGGTGCAGCTTGAATCCGGTCGAAGCTAGAATCCTCGGATTGAGTTCATCCAGTTTTCCGCGCGTGAAGATGGGTGTGAGGTCTTCAAGAAATTCAAGCGAGCTTGTTCTTTGAGGATGCGGTTCGATACGACCAACATTCGTGCGCTGCCTCGCTTGGTTTATTAATAGGCCGGGAGACCATGAGAACGTCCGAGGCGCTGCGCAGCCAGGCAGTTCCACCTCCGCATGGCCATGACTAAGCTTTTGTTGGAAACCGTTCTGAGGATGAAGTCCTCCTTGGCGTAGTTGAGGAAGGTCGCAGAACCTGTCGTCGCAGGCAAAGCTCACCGCTTAGGCAATGGTTCTGCGTCGAGGCCGAGCATCAACATCAATCGACCTGTGCACGTCGCGTACACGGCCGGATAATAGACGCTCTCCGCGTCGGATCGGGACCTGTACCATCAGCACGCTTGTTGATTTGCGATCATGATCGGCGGTCAACGCGCGTAAAGCTGCGTGCTGTCAAGTCGACAACCGCTCTTTCGGCTTTGTGGAAATGGAAGAGCTGAGTTCACGTCGCTCGTATTGAGCGCGGTGGATCAGATGGCTTTTTTGAGCTAAGCCGTCTGAGCCGCCTGGAACGGCGCGGGCGGCCACTCTATTGCGGCATACTGAATGCAGTAAGCTATCGCGCCGCTGTTCGGGGGACGCGGATGCGGGTTCATGTTATTGTTGCCGGCCTAATCCTAGCGGTCATCGGGAAGGCCAGCGCCACGGTTGTCGATAAAGCAACCGACGCGCAAAAGTCTTGCGAACTGCTTGTTCAGAACTCGTTCCGCAATCAGGACGAAGCTCGATCCGCCGGCGTATGTGAGGGAATGATCGAGACTGCGATGCTCTTTTCACCAAATCTGCCAGCCAACGTGCGTGCATGCCCCCCCGCGCAAGGCAGCCCCTTGCAAAGTGCCAAGGTTTTTCTGGGGTATCTTGATAACAATCCGGATCGAGCGAGTGAGCCGGGGATCACCGTCGCCATCGAAGCATTCAGAGATGCCTGGCCCTGCCATGGGGACGATGCCGGGTCGTCCGCCGGAAATGGACCGAAGAAGCGTGCCCCCAAAAAAACCAAATAGAACGCGTATCTGCGGCCAGTGATGCTAGCCTTACGGTCCGCGGCGTTCACGTCAGGCAATGCACACCGTTGAGGTGCGCGAACTGAACCGCAGTGCACACCTCCACAACCAGCACTCAACGCCTTATCAGCAAGCGAAGCGCGCCTGGAGCCACATGGTTGGCCGCCGCTAACGAAGTCGTTCTGGTCGCAAGGTACGCGGGGTGCAAAAGCAGCCGATCGAGGAAGAAGACAAGCTTGGCCGAGATTGCGCTCAACTCGCGTTCGTCGAAGGCAGGGCTGAAACATGCCGTGCGCGCCGACCGGCAAAAGCGATTGATGGATTCATTCGCCCCTGGTTCGGACGATTGGGTGCAGGCCGAAAGGCTCCTCGTCAATTTCGAATCGCCTGCCCAGTTCATCGAGAGCTTCTGTCACCGGATGCGCCGCAGAGTGAATGATCATCCCCTTCGAGAGCGGCCTGAGCCGCATTGACGGAGTTCCGAGATTCATTTCGGCTTCCCATTCGCCTTGTGCGCACAACTGAACAGACGCGGATCCGTTTATGGATCCTAATGGATCATCACCGCGCGGATCCCGGGCACTATCGGTGACGAGGACGCCGATCGCGCTCCCGCCTTCCTCGCATGGATATGAGAACGCCATGTTCAAGCGGCGACGTTTCAAGCAACAGCTGACCCTCCAGGACCGGCTTTCCGCATGGGTGAAGCAGGTCCAGCAGCAGGCCTCCAGGCTTCCACCGGGTGCCGAGCGAGACGCCCTCCTCAAGAAGGCCCGCCAGGCCGACGTCGCCAATCATCTGCACGACTGGGTCAAATCGCCCGGGCTTCAGCCACCGAAATAGCCGGCAATCGGTGTTGCCTTCGGGAGCGGAGGCCGCCGCGCATCAAGGGCGCGGCCGGTGCGCCGTCATGTTTCCGCAATCTTGGCGCACCGAACCTTTTCGCGGTCTCCGGCCTTCTGTGGGGATGGGACCGCAACTCCGGGGAGCTCGGCCATGACGGACAACGACACGCAGCACGATGCGATCAGACGCAGTCCCCTGCTGGAGGCAGCGCAGAAGGAGATGGTGAAGTTCGAGCGCAAGGAAAACGAGTTCCGCAGGAAGGACCGTGAAGAGCGCGCCGCCGAGCTCCGCCTGCCCTTGAACGAGATCAAGATCCACTAGAGCCTGATCGGAAAAGTGCGCAGCGGTTTTCCGAGAAGATCATGCTTGAACAACGACCGAAGGCGCGATGACGATTCATCCTGATCGCATCGCGCTTCAGGCCCGCCCGGGATCGGCTTCGGTGTGGACCGAGGCCGTCCCCTATCGGCAGCAGACGCTGGTCGGTCGGTCCGGGGCGACCGCCTGCCGATCTCGATCCGGGCATCGCGGATGCGTCGCCGGCGAAGGCACTGCGCGCCGGCTAAAGGTATCTAAATACTACCGATAAGCTATTGGCGTGTCGATGACATTTCCAGGCACCCTACTGTGCATGGGGTTGTTTTCCAGTTTTTGAAAGTCGAGGCGTGCCTGGTGCCACCCACCGGACGGGCACGGCCGCCGTCACCCGGCCCGCAAACCCGCCTACAGCAGCGCCAGCAGCACCAGCCCAATCACCAGCACGACGAAGCCAGCCGCCGTCGCGGCGGCAAATGACCGCTCTACGTTATCCATGATGCCACCCCGTTGTCGGCGGGCCACGTTTCCCCCATGGCCGCGCCGAACGGATAAAATCTTGCCGACGGGTGTGTCGGCAGTGGTGCGAACGGATGTCGAAATTGGGACGGGTGCGCGGTCAGTCTGCGGCCGTTCGAGTGCGGCCTTCACATGCCGAGCGTTACGGGGCTTTTTCAAGCCTGCCGGCCGGCTCTCGGTCCCTCTCCTCCCGGGTCAGGCGCAGCGAGAAGGCGCGGATCGCAGGCGCAGCCAGCAGGACGACAGGCAGCATGGCGGCCCAGGCGATCAACCACGACACCATCCAGTGCCGAACGAACATCATCGGGCCGCCTGCGGGCAGGCTGGCGATGCCCGTTGCGACCAGCGAGGTCAGTCCGGACTGGATGATGCCGAAGACAAAATGGGAATAGCGGCGGGGAATGCCGAGCATGAGGTATCCATGGGTGCTTGGCTCATCAGGCAAGCAAGGCACATGCCGTCACCCGGTCGGGATACGGAAGCCTCACCGGGAACCAGCGTGTAGCCACACCTTGACCCGTCGCCCGGGTGCAACCTGAACGGAGTTCAGGAACTCTGTTCAGGGTCGGAGAACCACGGAGGCGAGCGCCCATCTGCGCTCCGCAGCCCGCCAACGGTCCCGTGTAGTCCGTAGCCGCCCGGGATTGATCCGACGGTGGTTTGGGATTGGACTGCGCGCGCCCAGGGCCTTGGGGGGCGAGGCCCATGCGCGCGATCGGTGCCTGCCATGCCGCTCTATTTCTTTCGAATCCGCAACGGCCGCTATTCCGGCTGCGCCGACCAGGCGACGGAATTTGCCAATCGCGATGCGGCCTGGAAGGAGATGACCAGCGTCTGCGCCGACATGACCGCCGGCATTGCCCGCAAGCTCCTGGAAAATTCCGAATGGCAGATGGAGCTGCTGGACGAGGCCAAGGAGCCGGTGTTCCGGATCCGCATCGTTGCCGAAACCCTCGACTAGCGAGGACCTCGGATCTGGCCGCGTCAGTCCGCGCTGGGCAGCCGCCGCATGGTGAACTCGATGTCGCCGCCGGGCAGTTCGCGCCAGGTCTCGACCGCACTCATGTAGCCGGCCTTGGGGTAGCGGGCGAAGAAGGCCTGCGCCCTTTCCCGCGCCGCCGCGCGCGGCAGCGTGAAGGTCTCGCGCAGATAACCGTCGCCGGCCGCATGGCCCGGCTTACCGGCCATCTTGCGCCGGCGCGCCATCCGCTCGGCGAGATCCCGCGGACGATCGGCCATGTCCTGTCCTCCTCTACGCGCTCCGCTCTCAGCCAAATGTAGGGCGCGGGCCGGATCAAGAGGGGTCCTGTCCGAAGGCGTCGTGTCGCCACCCGAACGGGGCTGCGGTCAGTTGGCGGCGGTGCCGCTCTTGGTCTTCTTCGGCGTACCGGTTACGGCCGATGCCTTCGGTCCCGCCGGCTGCTTCGGCGGATCGGAGCGCATGCCGCCCCAGGGATCGTTGGACGCCTTGGAATCCGGAATCTTCTTCAGCGTTTCCTTGTAGGCCTTGTCGCGCTCGGCTTCGGCGGCCTTCTCCTCCGGGGTCTTGCTCGGGGCATCCTGCAGCAAATTGAGATTGGGCATTTGCGCGTAGGCAGGTCCCGCCAGCACGGCCAGCACCGCGGCCAAACGGAAAAGCTTCATCATCTACTCCTTGATCATCCAGGCGCGTGGATCGCCCGCGCCGTGTCATCCTCGTCTCAGCCCGGTCGCAACCTGAGGCCGCTCAAGGCCGCGTGGGCCCGCTAGAGCCGATCCGATCTGCACGATTTGGGGGCATGCAGCCAGTCGTCCCAGATCGGGCCGCATTTGGTGCACCCGCTCAGCGCGAGACCGAGCGCGACCATGCCAACGACGAGGACATACCGACGCAACATCATCCACCCGTACCCAAGCGAGGCATCATACCGGCCCAAGTCAGGCAATTTCAAGCCGACGGGACCGGCGCAAGACCGGGTGACTTTGCCGCGCCGATGCGCGCACAATGCGGCGAAACATCCGGCAACACAGGAGAGCGCGACAGCAATGCAAATGCAGCCAGAAGCCGAGTTCGGCCTCGCCGACGCCCGCCGCATCCTGGGCGAGGTCTTTGCGCCCTGGGTCCAGGATCTCAACCTCGCGGTCGAGCGCATCGAGCACGCGCAGCCGGCAGACGTCCCGGACTGGCAGCCGGGCGCGCTGCTGCGCATGCCGTTTTCGGAGCGGCTGTGCCGGAACGGCGGCGTGGTCTGCGGCCAGGCCCTGATGGCGCTTGCCGACACCGCCATGGTGATCGCGATCCTCGCGGCCAACCGCGGCTACCGCCCCATGACCACGGTCGACCAGACCACGCATTTCATGCGCGCGGCCTCCTCAATGGACGTGCTGGCGGACGCGCGCGTGGTGCGGCTCGGGCGCACCATGAGCTTTGGCCGCGTCACGCTGCTCTCCGCCGCCGACAGCAAGCCGGTCGCGATGGTGTCGAGCGCGTTCGCGATGCTGCCGGGGTGAACGCGCTCCGCTTCAACGTCGTAAACAAAGTCTGAAGCGCTACGCAAGTAGCGCCAGTATTGAGTTTAGTTCAATGTAATTTCTATGCACTAATTCACAATCATCAGCAGGACCTGACGCGGATGATCGAGAAGCGCGCATCGCAACGTCACCGTGTTTTCAAAGGTGGAACGATCACCTTCGAAAACGGCGGCATCGCTTGCACGGTGCGAAACATGTCGGCAGGCGGCGCGGCGATCGACCTGGACGCCCCCGTCATGCTGCCGCAATCGTTCGAGCTCTCGATCGCGCGCGACCGTTTCGCACGGCATTGTCGCACGGTCTGGCGCAACGACAAGCGCGTCGGCCTCGCCTTCGTGTAGTCGTGCAGACGGTGTGAAAGACCGTTCGCATCGCACGCGCGATGCCGCAAGAAGTCGTCCGCCGGGACGATCGATCATGCGCTACCACAACAACGGCGCCTCGCGCGCTTGGCTGCGCTGCAAACAATGGGAGTGCGCGCGCGGCCGAAATCAAACCGGCAGGTCCGCAAGGCTCACTTCATTTCGGCTTCTTGGCAGGTTCGCTCGGGCGGGCGCCGCCCCACGGATCGTACTTGTCCTTGGGCTCGGGAATGCGCTCGAGCGCGGCCTTGTAGGCCCTCTCGTCGACCTTGGGCGTGTTGTCCGCCGGCTTGGCCCCGTCATTAGGCTGGCGCCGGCCCTGCGCCTGCGCCGAGGCAGCCGTCAGTGCCAAGACCGCCGCCGCTATGACCAAAATCCTCATCGGTGCAATCCCCCTCATGTGGGGTACAAACTAGCCGGCAATCGCGGAATAGCAAACGCCCACGGCTCCGCCCCTTCAGCAAGTTTTGATTGGCGCGGACTTCGTCGGATCGCATTCGTGCCTATTTGTCGGTCCGCAGGGGACCTTCACGGATGTTGCGGATTATTTCTCATGCAGCGCTGCTCGGTGCCGCGCTTGGTCTCGGTGCTTGCGGCTTTGCCGACAGCCGTGCACCGGTACCGGAATTCATGCGCATGAAGGAGACGGAGCAGCCACCGCCCGAAGCGCCTCCCGACGTCAAGCGCTTGGTGCGCGAGCAGATCGACGTCGTCTTTCTCGCAACGTCCTATCCGCGCGAGGTGCACGTCACCCCGCCCCGTCGCGAGGTGCGAGGACCGGGCTGGACGGCGTGCGTCCGCGCGCAGCTCACCTCCGCGACCGGCACGCCGCTCGGTGCCCAGACCTACATCGTGACGATATCAGGCGGACGCGTCGTCGACCGCCGACGCGCGGAAGAGGACGACATCTGCCGGACCGAGGCATACGAGCCGATCTAGTCTAGGCGCGCCCTGGACGATGTACGTCCGCCCCGGTCGTTTTCGGACACGGTCATCGCATCGGACTCGCACTCCTAGAATGTAGACGCTATAGCGGGCGCCATGCTCGACTTCGACGCCCACTACGCTGCCCTCCGCCGCCGTGACGCAACGTTGGACGGCGCGATATTCGTCGCGGTGAGAACAACGGGCATCTATTGTCGCCCCGTGTGCCCGGCGCGCACGCCACTTGCCCGCAACGTAATCTTCTATCGTAGCGCGGCCGCGGCTGAGCAGGCCGGCTTCCGTCCTTGCCTCAGATGCCGCCCGGAAACGGCGCCGTTCTGTCCTGCATGGAAAGGTTCCAGAACAACCGTCGAACGCGCAGTGGCGCTCATCGAGAAGGGAGAGCTCGATCGCGGCGGCGTGGAGAGGCTGGCTGAACGGTTGGGAGTCGGGGCGCGCCACCTGACGCGCCTGTTCGCCCGACATCTCGATGCGTCTCCGCTGCAAGTGGCGCTGTCGATCCGTGTACGGCGCGCCAAGCGGCTGCTTGACGCCAGCGATCTTCCGATGGCCGCCGTCGCGGAACGCGCAGGCTTTTCGAGCACGCGGCGCATGAGCACCGCATTCACACGACTCTACGGCCGCCCGCCATCGACCTTCCGGAGAAAGGCCGAAGCTTCGCGAGTCCAACACAGGTGAGCGCGATGAGGAGAGTTAGATGACTGCGAAGAGCTATGGAACAGTCGACGTCGAACGACAGAAGCAGATGAGTGGGCTGGAGTTCGTTAAAGGCCTTGCCGACGGAACCCTGCCCCTCAACACGATCGCCCAAACACTGGGTTATGATGTGGTGGAGGCTGAGCGAGGCCGCGTCGTCGTCGCGATCGTCCCCACCGGCGCTCACCTCAACCCGGCAGGCACTGTGCACGGTGGTCTCACGGCCACCTTGCTCGACAGTTGCATGGGGTTGGCGATCCAATCGGCCCTCGACAAGGGCACCGGCCAGACCACGCTTGAGTTCAAGGTTTCGCTGCTGCGACCGATTACGCCAGAGACCGGCCTGATCAGGGCCGAGGGCAAGGTTCTGAATTGCGGTCGCCGCATCGGAACGGCCGACGGACGCGTCACGGATGCCAAGGGGCGATTGCTCGCTCACGGCACGACCACGTGCCTCGTCTTCCCGACTTGAGACCAGGGGAACAAAGCCGCCGACAAAGTGCCAGTTCCGGGAAAAACCAGCATCGCGGCGGGGAACGATCACAGCCTCCCCTTCTTGTTACCGCCGAGGGCAGTCTCGGAGGAGGACATGATGAGGACGTTTACGATGGCCCTGGTGGCCGGCGTCGGTGCTTTGGCAGCCGCGTCGGGTGCGAAGGCTTCCGATATCTACACGACCAGCGAATACACCAATCCGGATCTCGTCCAGCAGGTACGGCTCGTCTGCGACGACGACGGCCGCTGCTATCGCACGCGCGGCGGTTCACGCGTGATCGTACGCGATTCCTACAACTACATGCCGCGCGACCGCTATTACGAGCGCCGGACCTATCATCGCCATTGGGACGACAGCCCGCGCGCCGGAGTCGGCATTCGTGCGCCCGGCGTGAGCGTCGGGGTCGGTGTCGACCGCTGGTAATCGATCAACGATGGGCGGGACCGGACGAGATGAACCGCCTGGTCCCGTTCGCATAATCGTGTCGGGCGACCGGCGACTATACGGCGGCCGATTGCTGCTGGAACTGCTCGTAGGCCGCGATCGCTTCCGCGGCGTACATCAACGACGGCCCGCCTCCCATGTAGACGGCCATGCCGAGCGCCTCCTCGATCTCCTGGCGCGTCGCACCGAGCTTGACCAGCGCCTCGGTGTGAAAGCCGATGCAGCCGTCGCAATGCGCGGCGACGCCAAGCGCCAGCGCGATCAGCTCCTTGGTCTTCTTGTCCAGCGCGCCGTCGCGCGTGGCGGCCTGCGCGAGCACGGCAAATCCCTTCATCGTATCCGGAATGTCGCTCCGCAGTTTCTTCAGGTTGGCCGAGATGTTCCTGGTGATGTCGACGTAGTTCTTGTCCATCGATTCCTCGCTAGCTGGATTTCGCGGCGGTTGGGACCTCGCGTGGCGCACGCAAGGCGATGTAGATGGCAGGTATCACCAGCACGGTGAGCAGCGTCGACGACGCAAGCCCGAACAGGAGCGAGATCGCCAATCCCTGGAAGATCGGATCGAGCAGGATGGTTGCCGCGCCGATCATGGCCGCAAGCGCGGTGAGCAGGATCGGCTTGAAGCGGACGGCTCCGGCTTCCAGCACCACGTCGCGCAGCGACTTGCCCTCGGCGCCGCTGTGCCGGATGAAGTCGACCAGCAGGATCGAATTGCGCACGATGATGCCGGCCAGCGCGATGAAGCCGATCATCGAGGTCGCGGTGAACGGCGCACCCAGCAGCCAGTGCCCGATCAGGATGCCGATCAGCGTCAGCGGGATCGGCGTCAGGATCACGAGCGGCAGACGGAAGCTCCTGAACTGGGCGACGACCAGCACGTAGATGCCGAGGATGGCTGCGCCGAAGGCCGCCCCCATGTCGCGGAAGGTCACCCAGGTGATTTCCCATTCGCCGTCCCACAACAGCGTCGGACGCGACTCGTCCGACGGCTGGCCGTGCAGGCTGATCGCAGGCTTCGGCAGCTTGCCCCAGTCATGGGCATCGACGCGATCGGCGACCGCGAGCATGCCGTAGAGCGGCGCCTCGAAGCGCCCGGCGAGCTCGGCCATCACCATGTCGGCAAAGCGCCCGTCGCGGCGGAAGATGGTCGGCGAGCCCTCCTCCATGGTTGCCTTCACGACCTGGCCGAGCTCGACCACGGTCTTGCTGCCGGGCAATGTATTGGCTGGCACCGGCGTGGAGGCCAAAGCCTCGTCCCAGACCAGGTCGCGCTTTCCGAGATGCACCGCGATCTCGATCGGGTTGCGGTCCTCGCCGCGATGCGAATAGCCGATCGAGGTGCCGCCGAACAGCGCCTGAATGGTGTCGTAGACGTCGCGCTGCTCGACGCCGAAGAATTCGAGGCGGTCCTGGTCGATCGAAAGCCGCAGCCGTGGTCGCTTCTCGCCGATGGAATCGTCGATGTCGACGATGAAAGGCACGTCCGCGAAGATCTTCTTGAGCTCGGCCGTGACCGCCCGGCGCGTGGTCGCATCGGGACCGTAGACCTCGGCAAGCAGCGTCGACAGCACCGGCGGGCCGGGCGGCACTTCGACCACCTTGATGCTGGTGCCCGCGGGCGGACCGAGCGCTTTCAGCTTCTCGCGCAGCTCGAGCGCGATCTCATGGCTCGCGCGATTGCGCTCGCCGCGCGCAGCCAGGTTAATCTGCACTTCGCCGAACTCGGGCCTCTCCCGCAAGTAATAGTGCCGTACCAGGCCGTTGAAGTTGAAGGGAGCCGGCGTGCCGGCATAGGATTGCAGCGTGGTGACCTCCGGTAATTGCCGCGCGATCTCGGCCGCGCCGAACAGCGTGCGCTCGGTCGCCTCCAGGCTCGCCCCTTCCGGCAGGTCGACGAGAACGGCGATCTCGGACTTGTTGTCGAACGGCAGAAGCTTGACGGTCACCGACTTGGTCGCAAACAGCGTCATCGACAGCAGCGTCGCGACGCCGACGGCGAGCAGGAATATCCGGGCCGACCGCTTGCTCCGCACGATCGGCGTGGCGAAGCGCCGGTAGAGCCGGCCGAGCCGGCCTTCGTCGTGGGCCGCATGTGTCGGGGCAATGTCGCCCTTCGGCGCGAGCTTGAGCATCAGCCAGGGCGCCACCACCATCGCCACGAAGAACGAGAACAGCATGGCAGCCGACGCATTGGCCGGGATCGGCGCCATATAGGGGCCCATCAGGCCCGACACGAACAGCATCGGCAACAGCGCCGCGACCACGGTCAACGTCGCTACGATGGTGGGGTTGCCGACCTCCGCCACCGCCTCGATGGTCGCCTGCAGGCGCGGCCGGCCATCGCGCATGGCCCAGTGCCGCGCGATGTTCTCCACCACGACGATGGCGTCGTCGACGAGAATGCCGATCGAGAAGATCAGCGCGAACAGGCTGACGCGGTTGATGGTGTAGCCCATCAGATTGGCCGCGAACATCGTGAGCAGGATCGTCGTGGGAATCACGACGAAGGTCACCAGCGCCTCGCGCCAGCCGATCGCGATCGCGATCAGCACGACGATCGAGATCGTTGCGAGCCCGAGATGGAACAGCAGCTCGTTGGCCTTCTCGTTGGCCGTCTCGCCGTAGTCGCGCGTCACCGTCACCAGGACGTCTTCGGGAATCAGGCGCGACTTCAGTCCTTCGAGGCGTTCGGCGATGCTCTCGGACACGACGACCGCATTGGCGCCGGCCCGCTTGGCCAGCGCCAGGCTGACGGCAGGCGTGCGCGTCCACTGTCCGGCGCTGTCACGCGATTCGGTCCAGACGCGGTGCTCGACGGTGCTCGGGCCGACGATGACGGAGGCGACGTCCTTGACGTAGACCGGCCGGCCGTCGCGGCTCGTGATGAGCAATAGTCCTATATCGGGAATGCCGGACAGCGTCTGGCCCGCCGCGACGCTCCGCACGATGCCGGCATAGCGGACCTGGCCCGCCAGGAACGAGCGGTTGGCGTCCTTGACCTTGGCCACGAGCTGCTGCAGCGTGATGCCGAACAGCGACAGCTTCTCCGGATCTGGCTCGACCCGGATCTGTTGCGCCGCGCCGCCGGATATGTAGGTCAGGCCGATATCGTCGACCTTCATCAGTTCCGCACGCAACTTGTCTGCGAGCTCGTAGAGGTCCTTGTCGGTCCAGCGGCTGGCAGCTTCCGGCTTCGGCGACAGCGTCAATACCGTAACCGCGACGTCATTGATGCCCCGGCCGACGATCAGCGGCTCGGGAATGCCGACGGGAATGCGGTCGAGATTGGCGCGGATCTTCTCGTGCACCCGCAGGATGGCGTCCTCGGACTTGGTGCCGACCAGGAAACGCGCGGTGACCATCACGCGGTCGTCCTCGGTCTGGCTATAGACGTGCTCGACGCCGTCGATGCCCTTGACGATCGACTCCAGCGGCTTGCTCACCAGCTCCACCGCGTCCGGCCCGCGCAGGCCGTCGGCATTGACACGGATGTCCACCATGGGAACGCTGATCTGCGGCTCCTCCTCGCGCGGGATCACCACGACGGCGATCAGCCCCACGACGAGCGCCGCAAGCAGGAACAGCGGCGTCAGCGGCGACGCGATGGTCGACTTGGTCAACCGTCCCGAGAGCCCGAGATTCACGGCCGCACCAATTGGTCGCCGGCTGAAATGCCGGACAGGACCTCGAGCCCGTCGGGGTGCGCCGGCGTCGGCAATTCGCGGCCACGCTGCACCGGCACGTCTATCATGCCGCTGTCCTTCTGCAGCCGAACATAGTCGATGCCGAACCGGCTCGTCACATAACTCGAGGGGATGACGAAGGCCGATCGCATGCCGCCGGAGATCCAGACCCGCAAGCGGTCACCGACGAAATATTCGCCGAGGCCTTCGACGGTCGCATCAGCAATGACGCGCCCCTCCTCGATCTGAGGATAGACGAGGTCGATGACGCCCGACTTGGCGGCTTCTCCGACGAACTCCGCGCCATCGACGCGAATCCTGTCGCCCGCCTTGAGCAAGCGCGCATGCCGCTCCGGCACGCGAAGCCGCAGCTTGAAGTTCTGTTGGGCGACGGTGACGATCGGATCGCCCGCGAGCACGACGGATCCTATCGTGATCAACCGCTTTAGCACGCGACCATCCGCCGGCGCGAGCACCTGCCCCTGGTTGAGCTGCTCGTTGATCACCGCACGTTCGGCCGTCTTGGCGCGCAGGCCGTTCTCGGCGACGTTCAGCGCGGTGCGCTGCTCGTCGAGCTTGATCCGGGGCAGGATACCGCGCTCGACCAGCCCCTCGGTCCGGCTGAAGTCGAGCTGCGCCTGGTTCGCCTGCGCCTGCAGCGCCTCGATCTGCGCGTCGAGCGACTTCATCTGCAGCACGAGCTTTTCGTCGCCGATGGTCGCGATTGCCTGGCCGGCGGCGACGCGATCCCCTTCCCTGACCTTGAGCTGAACCACCGTGCCGCCGATGCGTCCGCGCGCCGGCACCACGCTGGTGCTTTCGACCGTGGCGAAGACGGCCTTTTCATCGGCGATCGATTGCCGCGCGACCACGAGCGTTTCGGCCGCCGTCGCCGATGTTCCAGACAAGCCTATCGCCGAGAAAGCAGCCAGCAGGCCAAAATAACTCGCCATACATCGCATGGGACTCTTCCGTGTCATGACCAAAGCATCACCACGCCGCTGCGCAGCTCATTTCATCTGCATCGGAAAGGGGCGTGTTGATCCTGGTCAAGGCGCCCTCCTCCGAACTCTCCTAGGTTTCATCTGGTCCTTGCGGACTTCGGCGCGCAGAATGCCTGGTAGAGCGTCTTCAGCACCTCGCGTGCCGGCTCGCTCGCGATCGAATAGAAGATCGTCTGCGCTTCACGCCGGGCAGACACCAGACCATCCTTGCGAAGGAGCGCAAGATGCTGGGACACCGTGGAGTCCCGCAGGCTCAGGAATTCGGCGAGCTCGCCCACCGACCGCTCGCCGTCGATCAACTGGCAGATGATCAGCAGACGATGCCGGTTGGCCAGCGCCTTCAGCAGCTCGCTCGCCTGATCCGCCGCGCGTTCCATGACTTCAACGTTCATCTTCATACTTGCGTATATACGCAATTACGAATATATCGTCAAGCGCTGCACGACAGTCGGAACTGAACCGGCGGAGCGGCTTGGTCCAACGGAGGTAACCCATGGCGGAAGTTGTCGTAATCGGAGCTGGTCTGAGCGGAACACTGATGGCCTATGAATTGCTGCCGCAGTTGAGAAAGGAGGACCGCCTCAGCGTCGTCTCGCAAGGCGCCGTCTATCATTTCGTCCCATCCAATCCTTGGGTCGCAGTCGGCTGGCGCAAGCGCGAAGAGATCGAGATTGATCTGGCGGACGTCATGAAGCGCAAAGGCGTGCGGCTGCTGACGCAGGGCGCAAGGCGCGTCCATCCGACCGAGAACCGTGTCGAGCTCGGCGACGGCACGTCGATCGACTACGATTACCTGGTTGTCGCGACCGGTCCCGAACTGGCGTTCGACGAGATTCCGGGTCTCGGGCCCCAAGGCCATACCCAGTCGATCTGCCACGTCGATCATGCCACGCATGCGCGCGAGGCCTTCGAGAAGCTCGCGGCGAACCCCGGCCCGGTCGTCATCGGCGCCGTGCAGGGCGCCTCCTGTTTCGGGCCGGCCTACGAATTCCTCTTCATCCTGGAGACGAAGCTGCGCCGGCGAAAGCTGCGCGACCGGGTGCCGATGACGTTCGTCACCTCGGAGCCGTATATCGGTCATCTCGGCCTCGACGGCGTCGGAGACACCAAGGGTCTCCTGGAAAGCGAGATGCGGGAGAAGCACATCAAGTGGATCACCAACGCCCGCGTCGACAACGTCGCCCCCGGCCTGATGTCGGTGGAGGAGTTTGCCGACGACGGCACGTCTCGCAAGGCCCACGAGCTGCCCTTCGCCTATTCGATGATGTTGCCCGCCTTCCGCGGCGTCGAGGCGGTGCGCGGCATCGAGAAGCTGACCAACCCACGTGGCTTCGTCGTCGTCGACAAGCACCAGCAGAACCCCGCCTTTCCCAATGTCTTCGCGGTCGGTGTCTGCGTCGCGATCGCGCCAGTCGGCGCGACACCGGTGCCGGTCGGCGTCCCCAAGACCGGATTCATGATCGAATCCATGGTGACGGCGACGGCGATGAATATCGGCGCCCTGCTTCGCCGCAAGGCGCCCACGGCAGAGCCGACCTGGAACGCGATCTGCCTCGCCGACTTCGGCGACTCCGGCGTCGCCTTCCTTGCGCAGCCGCAGATCCCGCCGCGAAACGTCAATTGGTCCTCCAAGGGAGAATGGGTGCATCTCGCCAAGGTCGCCTTCGAGAAATACTTCCTGCGCAAGATGCGGCGCGGCGAGAGCGAGCCGTTCTACGAGCGCTTCGTTCTCGACAAGCTGAACATCGCCAAGCTCAAGGAGGTCCGAACCGGCACATGAGCACGACACGCCAGATCGTCTGCGGCCGTTGCGGACGCATCAACCGCCTGCCTGCCGAACGCGCGCCGCAAGGTGCGCGTTGCGGCGCCTGTCACCAGCCGATGTTCACCGCTCATCCGATCGAGGTGGACGAGGAGGCCTTCAGCCGCCATGTCGCGAGCAGCGACATTCCCGTGCTGGTCGACGTCTGGGCACCGTGGTGCGGCCCGTGCCGCGCCATGGCACCGATGTTCGAGCGCGCCGCGCAGCAGCTGGAGCCGAACGTCCGGCTGTTGAAGCTCAACTCGGACAACGCACCTGCACTGTCGTCGCGCCTCAACATCAGCGGCATCCCGACCCTGCTGTTGATGCGCGGCGGCCGCGAGATCGCCCGCCATTCCGGGACGATGGATGCGCGCAGCATCGTCGCCTGGACTGAATCCAACCTGACCCGTTCGTAAGTCGCCAGATGAAAAGGAGCCTGCCATGAATGTCGATAAAGCCGTCCTCGCCTTTGCGGGATTCGTCGTCCTGCTCGGTCTCGTACTGGGCACCTATGTGAATGCGTATTGGTACCTGCTGACGGCGTTTGCCGGGCTGAACATGTTGCAGGCCTCGTTCACCGGCTTCTGCCCGGCGGCGATCGTGTTCAGGAAGCTGGGCCTGAGCAGCGGTTGCGCGTTCTCCTGAACGCGCAATCCGGCCTGTGATGCGGGGGAACTTGCCATGACGGACGACACCTTCATCGAGGGACCTCTCTACGAGAAGCGGAGGAAGGTCTATCCGCAGTCGGTCCACGGTCCTTTCCGCAGCATCAAATGGGCGATCCTCTGCGTCACGCTCGGGACCTACTATCTGTTGCCGTTCGTGCGCTGGAATCGCGGACCTGGTCTGCCCGACCAGGCCGTTCTGATCGACTTCCCGCATCGGCGCTTCTATTTCTTCTTCATCGAGCTGTGGCCGCAGGAGGTCTACTACTTCACCGGCCTGCTGATCATCGCGGCCATGACGCTGTTCCTGATGAACGCGGTCGCCGGCCGGCTGTGGTGCGGCTACATGTGTCCGCAGACGGTGTGGACCGACCTGTTCTATGCGGTCGAGCGCTGGGTCGAAGGCGACCGGCGCGAGCGCATGCAGGGCGACAAGAGCTACTGGACGTTCGGTCACATCCGGAAGGTTGCACTCAAGCACTTCCTCTGGATCGTGATCGCATGGTGGACCGGCGGCGCCTGGGTGCTCTATTTCGCAGATGCGCCGACGCTGGTGAAGGAGCTTGCGACCTTCCAGGCGCCCTTCATCGCGTATCTCTGGATCGGCATCCTCACCGCCACCACCTACGTCTTCGCCGGCCACGCCCGCGAGCAGATGTGCATCTACATGTGTCCGTGGCCGCGGATCCAGGCGGCGCTGACCGACGAATGGGCGCTCAACGTCACCTATCGCCGCGACCGCGGCGAGCCGCGCATGTCGGTGAAGAAGGCGGATGCTGCCCGCGCGCAGGGCAATCCCGCCGGCGATTGCGTCGACTGTCATCAGTGCATCAATGTCTGTCCGACCGGCGTCGACATCCGCCATGGCATCCAGTTGGGCTGCATCCAGTGCGGCCTGTGCATCGATGCCTGCGACAACGTCATGAGCGAGATCGGCCGGCCCAGCGGCCTGATCGGCTACGACACCGACATCAACATGCAGCGCCGGCGCGAGGGCAAGCCGCCGATCTACCGCATCATCCGTCCGCGCACCCTGGTCTATGCCGCAGCCATCGCCATCGTCGGCAGCATCATGCTGTACACGCTCGCCACACGCGCGACGATGGACGTCAACGTGCTGCACGAGCGCAATCCGCTGTTCGTCCAGCTCTCGGATGGCGGTGTCCGTAACGACTACACCGTCCGCATCCTCAACAAGGGCCCGCAACGATCGTTCGCGATCGAAGTCTCGGGCCTGCTCGGCGCGACCCTTCGCGTTGCGGGCATCGCGCCGAGTTCCGACGGCAAGCCCGTGGTCGAGGTCGGGCAGGATCAGACCAGCGAAGTCCGGCTGTCGGTGCAGGTCGGCCCGGCCGATCTGCCGAAGACCTCGCGCGACATCGATATCGCCATCACCGACACGGCCAGCGGCGAGTGCGCGGGTGCCCGTGACCATTTCGTCCCGGGTGACAAATAGCTACCCGGTAAGACATCGCCGGCACAGGGGAGGAATGGACGGTCAGGCCGCTCACGACCGGAACTGGAGACGCCAGGCGTCCGCCAACTCAAGCGAGCACCCGCTGCTCCCGCGCCATTGCAGGTCGGGTCGGAATGGCATCGCAGTCCCGTACCTCGTTCGTGATCACCTTGAAGCGCACGAGTTCCGCCTGGCCAAAGGCGGTCGAAATGGCGACGTCGGCTGCATCCCTGCCGCGTGCGATCACGACGCGGCCGATGCGGGGATGATTGTGCCGCGCGTCGAACGTGTACCAACGTCCGCCGATATAGGCTTCGAACCAGGCGCTGAAATCCATCGGCGCCGGATCCGGCGGCACGCCGATATCGCCGAGGTAACCGGTACAGTAACGGGCCGGGATGTTGATGCAGCGGCACAAGGTGACGGCGAGGTGCGCGAAGTCCCTGCAAACGCCGATACGCTCCTCGTGGCCTTCGGAAGCCGTCCGGTCGCTTCGCGCGAATTGATAGCCAAACTTGATATGGCCGTGAACATAGTCGCAGATCGCCTGGACGCGGCGCCAGCCGCCGCTGATGCGACCGAACGTCGACCAGGCCAGATCCGTCAGCCGCTGGGTGTCGCAATAGCGACTGCCCAGCAGATACACCAGCGCTTCGTCGGGAAGCCAGTCCAACGGGATCTGTTCGGCATGAGGCGCAACCTCGTCGGGCAACCCGCTATCCTCGATGATGAACTCGTTTCGAATGTTGATCTGACCGACAGGGGCGACGAGCCGCGTGCAGACGTTGCCGAACCCATCCTTGTAGTCCCTGAGCGCAACGTTCGGCGACACCCGGATGGCATGGTCGGTCAGAAGGTCGCCTTGCCTTGACGGATGAACGGTCAGCATCAGCACCATCGGCACGTCCTGAAAACAGTTGAACGCAATGTCGTAGCCTGCCCGGATCCTCAAGATCGTGTCCTCTCGCATCGCCATTGATGTCGATCGACAAGCCCCGCTGGGGATCATTGGTTCCGCGTGCGCTACCGCGCACCTGCTGAAATGCAAGGCACTTGTGCGGTGTGCACACACAATTGGGCTCTTGGAACCGATGCAGAAGCAGGCTCATATGGTGCGAGCCCGAGTACAA
Organism: Bradyrhizobium sp. 191; assembly: GCF_023100985.1. Classification (NCBI taxonomy): domain Bacteria; kingdom Pseudomonadati; phylum Pseudomonadota; class Alphaproteobacteria; order Hyphomicrobiales; family Nitrobacteraceae; genus Bradyrhizobium; species Bradyrhizobium sp. 191. The sequence continues at coordinate 7,432,955 of NZ_CP064692.1, read as the reverse complement.
CAGATGCCCCTCTATTCTGTCCACCACAGCACGACCTACCGCTACCGGCAGCCCGTCAGACTAGGACAGCACCAGTTGCTGTTTCGTCCGCGCGACAGCTTCGATCAGCGTCTGCTCGCATGCCGACTCGCAGTGCGCCCCGAACCGTCGGAAATCCGCTGGATCCACGATGTGTTCGGCAATTGCATAACCCTCGTCGATTTTGCCGCCCCGACCGACGTGCTGGAATTCGAGACCACCATCCGGCTGGAGCATACACCCGAGAACGCGCCGGATTTCCGGATCGAGCCATACGCTCGCGAGCATCCTTTCGCCTACGACGAGACCGAGTTGCCGGATCTTGCACCGTACATGCTCCGGCATCATTCCGGCGACGTCGCCGTCGACGACTGGTTGTCGAAGTTCATTGCGCCCTCGGCGAGCCGGCCGACGGGGCAACTGCTGATGACGCTCAACGAAGCGATCGCCGAAGGTTTCTCCTATCGGAGGAGAACCTCGCACGGCACGCAAACGCCCGCCGAAACGCTCGACCTGCAGCAGGGAACTTGTCGCGATTTTGCCCTGCTGATGATGGAGGCCGCCCGATCGCTCGGTTTTGCGGCCCGCTTCATCACCGGTTACGTCTACGTGCCGGACCGCGACGGCCCGACACGGCTGGGCGGAGGCTCGACCCACGCATGGTGCTCGATCTATGTGCCGGGTTCGGGCTGGGTCGAGTTCGATCCGACCAACGGGATTGTCGGAAACCGCGATCTGATCAGGGTCGGAGTTGCCCGCACGCCGGCGCAGGCGATTCCGCTCTCGGGGTCCTATTGGGGGGAGGCGGACGACGAGCTCGGCATGGAGGTCGCGGTCAACGTGAAGACGGAGACCGGCCCGGCGCCCGAGGAGACAGGCACGGCGGCGCCGGATCGGGCTGCGGTATCCTCAACGGGACGTTAACGGGACCGCTCGAATTGATTTTGTGGCCCAACGCTATTTTTCCAATCTTTGCGCTAAGGATGATCCCCTGGGACGGGCTTTGCCCGCGTAGACGGGGACGACGGACGTGGTCGACATCGCGCATCAGACAGCGGTCAATCCGGCATCGGCAAGGGATGCCGGCGCCGCACGCGCGCTCGTTCCGCTCACGGCGATCGACCCCGGTCAGTGGCGCGCACTCGCGCAGCGCGCGGTCGAGCCGAACGGATATTACCTGCCCGCCTGGGAGCTGGCTGTCAGTGCGAGCGCGCGCGGCCGCAGCAATGCCTCGGCACTGCCGGCATTCGATGGATCTTCGACGCGGCTGATCGGACTGATGCCGGTCATATCGCTGTGGCGCGCCTGGAAGATTCCCCTGCCCGCGCTGGCGAGCGCGCATCCCTACGGCACGCTGTGCAGCCCGCTGATCGACGGCGATGCGCCGATCGAGGCCGCCACGCGGCTGTTGCAGCAGGCGCGCGAGGCCGGCGCGCATGCGCTCGTGCTGACCGACGTCGCGCTCGACGGCGCGGCGATGAATTCGCTGAAGCAGGTCCTGGATCGCGCCGGCCTGAAGCCGCGAATCCTCTCCTCCTACATCCGCGCCAGCCTCGATGCGACACAGGATGGTGAGACGCTGCTGCGCGAGGCGCTCGGCGCCAAGAAGCTCAAGGAGCTGCGGCGCCAGCGCCATCGCCTGGAGGAGCACGGGCCCGTCGTGTTCGAGGTCGCGCGCAGGCCCGACGAGATCGGGCCGGCGCTCGAGACATTTCTGCAGCTCGAAGCGGGCGGCTGGAAGGGCAAGCGCGGCACCGCGCTGGTCCAGCATGCGGGCGATGCGACCTTCATCCGCCGCGCCGTCCCCGCGCTGGCAGAGACCGCGCAATGCGAGATCGTCACGTTGCGCGCCGGCACGACGCCGGTCGCCGCCGGCATCGTGCTGCGCCACCAGGACCGCGCCTTCTTCTTCAAGCTCGGCGTCGATGAACACTTCGCAAAATATTCGCCGGGCGTGCAACTCACCCTCGAGCTCACCCGCCACCTCTGCGCCGATCCTGCCATCGCCAGCGCGGACTCGACGGCGAGCGCCGATCACCCCATGATCAATCCGATCTGGCGCGGACGCTTCGCGATCGGCGATGTGCTGATCCCGCTGCGCCGGCACGATCCGATCGTGACGCTGGTTCACGCGGCGGTCGCGGCGCACGGCATCGCGTATGCAGCGGCGCGCCGCGCAGTTCGCCTGCTTCGTAGATAGACCAGCTACTCCGCCGCCTGCGCGTTGATCTCCGCCGAGACCTGGCGGATGGCGCGCGCGAGCAGGTTCGGATCCTGCGCACCGGAGACGGCGTATTTCTGCGCGAAGACATAGGTCGGAACGCCGGAGATACCCTTCTCGGCGGCTTCCTGCGCATCCGCCGAGACGCGCGCCACATCCTCGTCGGTGGCGAGGCGCTTGCGCACGTCGTCGGCATCGAGACCGACATCGGCGGCCGCCTGCACCAGCACGTTCACGTCGGTGAGATCGCCGCCGTCGCGGAAGTACAGCTCCATCAGGCGCTGCTTCATCTCGGGCGCCTTGCCGATCGCTTCCGCCCACAGGATGAGGCGATGGCAGTCGGTCGTGTTGGGCTGGCGTGCCACCAGCTCCGGCCTGTAGACGAGGCCCTCCTCGCCCGCGGCCGCGACGACGCGCCCCGCAATGCCCTTATAGGCCTCGACCGAGCCGAACTTCTGGGTGAGATAGTCTTCGCGGCTGATGCCCTCGCGCGGCACCCAGGGATTGAGGAAGAAGGGCCGGAAGTTGAGCTTGACGGGAACGTCGGGCACGAGCGCCAGCGCGCTCTCGATCCGGTGCTTGCCGATATAGCACCAGGGGCACACCACGTCGGAGACGACGTCGATTTGGAGCGGTTTCAGCGTGCTCATGTCAGCGCCTCCTTCGGGCAGGTCACGGGTTCGCCCAAAGATAAGCAGAACCCGCCCCGAGGCAAGAGCGCTACGTCATGGCTGCCGCTATCTGCTTCAGCCGTTCGGCCGTGCGCTCGTCGGCCGGAAAGAACGTCTCCAGCGCGAGCTCCGACAAGGTGATGTCCACGGGCGTGCCGAACACCATGGTGGTGGAGAAGAAACTAAGTATCTCGCCCTCGTGCCGCAGCTTGAAGGGGATGGCGACATTGTCGCTCGACAGCGGCGCCGAACGCGCCGGAATGGGATAGCTCTTCAGATCATTGTAGAGCTTGATCAGCTCGGGATCGGCCGTGGCCTCGCATTGGCGGTGCAGCCGCTCCAGCAGATGGCCGCACCATTCCGCGAGATTGACCGTGCGGGGCGCCAGCGCCTCGGGATGGAAGGCCAGCCGCAGCACGTTGAGGGGCTGGCCGAGCAGATGCGGCGGGACGCCTGCGAGCAGCGGTGCCACCATGCGATTGGCGGAGACCAGGTTCCAGTGCCGGTCCACCGCAAGCGCGGGGTTGGGCTCATGTGCTTTGAGCACGAGGTCGATCGCCCGGCGGGCTGATTTCAAGGCGGGATCCTCCAGCGTGCGCTGCGGGAACGCCGGCGCGTAACCGGCGGCGACCAGCAGCACGTTGCGTTCGCGCAAGGGCACGTCGAGCCGCTCGGCGAGCCTCAGCACCATGTCGCGCGAGGGCGCGGCGCGGCCGGTCTCGACGAAGCTCAGATGCCGCGCCGAGATCTCGGCTTCGCCCGCGAGATCGAGCTGGCTCATGCGGCGGCGCTGCCGCCATTCGCGCAAATGGTCGCCGATATGGACCGGCTGGCTGCGTTCGGTACGTGCCGTGGAAGCATGTGCGTTCATGGTCGAAAACCTAGCATGCGGATTTCGGCCCTTCCATTACCCGCGAGGTAATCGAATTGGGGCGCGGCCGCGCGCATCTTTGGTCGCAACAGGAGATGACCATGATCGCACTGCTGCTCTACCGCACCGTTGCAGACCACGTCCTGCCCTGGGCCATGGCATTCGCAACCCGGATGCTGGCGCGCAGCCTCAACATGCCGGAGCCGCTGGTGCATTCGACCGGCGACTATGTCGTCGCCCGGGTCATCGCCTTCGAGCACGGCGTCGGCAGGAGCCTCTGCCCGTTCCGTCTCGCCCGCCTGCTCCGCGCCTGGTGGCGCGGTCGGCGTTGAGTTCCACCCCGAGCCCACCCCCACCGAGGAGACCCAAGATGATCGAAGCCTCCACCTTCCTGCGCCGCGCACTTCTCGCCGACGCCGTCTTCAGCGGCATCGCCGCGCTCGGCTTCACCTTCGGTGCAGGCGCGTTCGCGACACTGTTCAATCTGCCCGAAGCATTACTGCTCGAAGCCGGCCTGTTCCTGATCGCCTACACCGCGCTGGTCGGCTGGCTCGCCTCGCGCGCCTCCGTGCCGAGACTGCTCGTCCTGCTGGTCGTCGTCGGCAATGCGGCCTGGACGGTCGGCAGCATCGCCCTGCTGCTCTCTGGCGCGGTGTCACCGAACCTCGCCGGCGAGCTCATGGTCGTCGCGCAAGCCATCGCCACTGGCGTGTTCGCCGAGCTGCAATATGTCGGATTGCGGAAGAGCGGAAGCGTGGTGGCAGCGTGAGGCCACGTGTCATCGTCGCCCGGCCCGGCCGGGCGACGACAGTATTCAAGAGACAATCAACCCATGCGGACAAGCTGCGGCGTGCAGGATGGTTCGGTCCCGGCTCCGTGACACCTGAGCAGGCGACGTGGGCTTGTTATGCCCTTGCGCGACCGACCTTGCCGGAGAAGTGCTTGCCGTTCAGCTTCTTCTTTTTCGCCGTGCTCTTCGGGGCCGCCTTGGCTTCCGTGCGCACCTTCACCTTGGCGCGTTCGGCCCGCGCCTCGGCGCGCAGCTTCTTGCGCTTCCTCTCGCAGGAGTCGCATTTGCAGCCGATCGGCTTCAGATAGGCTTTGAAATAGTCGGTGCCGTAGTCGTAGTTGATCTCCTCGCCCGGCTCGATGTTCTTGATGGCGCGGATGAAGACCTTGCGCTCGCGCGGCCGGACGTCGGATTCGGCGTTGGGCCGGCAGGAATGGTTGATGTAGCGGGCGAGGTTCTTGCGCACCGACCCGTCGATGGTCCAGCGGCCGTTGAGCTCGAACAGATATTTGTTCTCGATCTCGTCCTGCTCGGGAATCTTGGAATCTAGGATCGGTCCGAAATAGCGGATGATCCGGGTGCCCTTCTTGATCGGCTTGGTGGCGAAGAGGCCGAGCCCAGTCTTGGAACGGCCGACGCGATAGGGTTTGTTCGAGGATGTGGCTGGCATGATCAGGAGTACGAAGGCGCGAACGAGGCTGGAGGAGCCCAAGCGAGCCGCTCTTCTAGAACGATTCCGTGCCGCTGTCAGGTGTCTGGCGGTGCTGTTTGAACCTTGCCCACAATCAAGGCGTCTGATGGTACGAAGTTCCAGCTGCCTCGAAGTGTCATCATGATCCGCATGACTGCCCCATCGCTCACCGCGCTGCTGATCTGCGCCGGCCTCGGCTGCGCTAACGCCCAATCCGTGGGCAGCAGTTACACCTCGACGGCGCCGAAGGACTGCCGCCAGGTCGGCAAGCCCAGCGACCTCGACGGCAGCACCACCCGGGTGTGTCCGGGCAAGGACGGGCTCGTAGTGCTGATCGCCGAGGATGATCTGCGCGAGACCGTCTCCGTCGGCCGCGATCGCAAGCAAGCGGCGGAGGAACCGGCAGCCGACGTCTGGTTCGTGCCGTTCAACTCATCGGAAAGCACCGTCGAATGGCGCACTGCCGGCGAAAAGCCGTTCGCGATCATCCAGCGCTGGCACATCGCGGACAACGCCGATCCCGACAGGCAGGGACGGCCGAAGACCAAGGCCATGCTGGTGGTGACCCGGCTGCCGCCGGGCCCGGTCTGCCACGTCGCCTATGTCGATGGGATCGCCAACCCGACCGCCAATGAGCTCGCCCGCAAGGCCGCGGACGATTTCGCCCGGGGCTTCACGTGCGGAAAGGACAAGGTGAAGATCATCGGCACAAGCGGGCGCGCCGTCGAGCTGGCCACGATGCGCTAGCCTCTCGCCCTGGCGAGGCGATGGACGCCTCGCCATGGCGAGAGTTGCGTTGGGATCAGGGGCCCGTCGGCTTGCCCGTGATCGGCGCCGTCAGCATCGCCTCGAGCAGGCGTTCGGCAGTCGTCCCCTCGGGCAAGCGACCGAGGATGTCCTCGAGCCGCCCGTCGAGCAGCAGCATCGTGAAGCCGTGCACCATCGACCAGGCGCGCGCGATCGCCGCGCCCTGCGTCAGCGTCAGCGCGTCTTCGCTGATCTGCTCCTGCCGCATCATGCCGATCGCATTGGCAAGCCCCGCGAAGGAGGCCTCGGCGGCCTCATGCAGCGACGGCCTCGAATAGTCGAGCCGTTCGGTGCGGAACATGATGCCGTACATGCCGGGATGCGCCTGCGCATAGGCGACATAGGCTTTCGGCCTCGCCAGCGCGCGTTCGAGCGGCGTTGTGGCGGCATCGCAGGCCGACGCCATCGCGGCGTTGAACTGGCGGAAACCGACGGCGGCGAGTTCGCTGAGCAGCCCGGTGAGATCGCCGAAATGATGCGTGGGCGCGGCATGCGAGACGCCCGCCTCGCGCGCCACCGCGCGCAATGTCAGGCCGGCGAGCCCGTCGCGCTCGAGCACCCGTTCGGCGGCCCTGAGCAGCGCCTCGCGCAGGGCCCCGTGATGATAGGGTGTCTCGGTCCTCGCAGCCGCCGGGCGCCGTGCGGGACGTGCCTGCCCCTTCGCTGCCGACGATGTCTTTCTCGGAGTGCGCGGGTTACGCGCGGTTTCGCTCTTGCCCATGGGACAAGCTATATGACGCAATATTGACAGTGTAAAGATTTCGCTTGACCGGAACGGCAATCGGTATTATCTGATCTTTACGATGTAAAGATAGGGAGCAACGCCGTGGAGCAGGTCGCCGAGCGCCGCAACAATATCGCACCGATCCCGTTCGAGGCCGACGCACCCTTCCTCAAGATCGTCGGCGAATTGCCGCGCGAGCTGAACGGCACGCTCTACCGCAACGGGCCCAATCCGCAATTCGAGTCGCCCGGCGCGCACTGGTTCGTGGGCGACGGCATGCTGCACGCCTTCCATCTCGAAAACGGCCGCGCAAGCTATCGCAACCGCTGGGTCCGCACGCCGAAATGGCTCGCCGAGCACGATGCCGGCCGGGCCCTGTTCGGCGGCTTCGGCCGCAAGCTGCCGGATGCACCGGCCAACCTCACCGATGGTGGCGTCGCCAACACCAACATCATCTTCCATGCCGGCAAGCTGCTCGCGCTGGAAGAAGCCCACCTGCCCACGGAGATCGAGCCGGGCACGCTGGCGACGCGCGGCTATCACAACTATCAGGGCCACGTCGCCGGCAGTTTTACCGCGCATCCGAAGATCGATCCCGTCACCGGCGAACTGGTGTTCTTCGGCTACAATGCAGCGGGACCGTTGACGCCTGCCCTCTCCTATGGAGCGATCGACGCATCCGGCAAGGCGACGCGCTTCGAGCGCTTCGAGGCGCCCTATGCCAGCATGGTGCACGATTTCATCGTCACCGAAAACCATGTGCTGTTTCCGATCCTCCCGATCACGGGCAGCATGGAGCGCGCGATGAGCGGACGGCCGCCCTATGCCTGGGAGCCGGACAAGGGCGCCTATGTCGGCGTGATGAAGCGCAGCGGCGCCGCCAAGGACATCGTCTGGTTCCGTGCCGAAGCCTGCTACGTCTTCCACGTCATGAATGCGTGGGAAGACGGTGACCGCATCGTCGCAGACGTCATGCAGTTTGAGGAAGCGCCGCTGTTTCCGCATCCCGATGGCCGCCCGACCGATCCGGAGAAGTCGCGGGCCCGACACTGCCGCTGGACGTTCGATCTCGCAGGCAATACCGACCGCTTCCAGCAGACATACCTTGACGATCTCACCGGCGAATTCCCCCGCATCGACGACCGCCGCGCCGGACTGAAAAACCGACACGGCTGGTACGCCTGCGCCAATCCAAAACTACCGATGTTCGGCGCGCTCTCCGGCATCGTCCATGTCGACGGCAACGGCCGAAGGCTCGGCCATTACCTGCTGCCGGCCGGCGACACCATCTCCGAGCCTGTTTTCGTCGAACGATCCAAGGATGCCGCCGAAGGCGACGGCTGGCTGCTCGCGGTGGTTTGGCGCGCAAGGGAGAACCGCAGCGATCTCGCCGTGTTCAATGCCACCGACATCGAGGCCGGCCCGGCGGCCTTGGTGCAGCTCGGCCACCGCGTCCCCGACGGCTTCCACGGCAATTGGGTCGGCGCGGCCTAGCCCTCGTCATTCCGGTCCGTGCCACTTGGCGCGAACCGGGATGACGGACAAGGAGTTTTCCATGCACATGCCCTCGATCACCGCAGGCGCACTTGTCCTCCTCGCCCTGACCGGCGCTGCGCTCGCATTCCAGCTGATCCGGCTGCGGCGAAGCCGCCATACCGTCTTCGACGGCAGCATCCTGCTCTGCCTCGGTCTGCTGACCGCCGCCACACTGCCGCTCCTGCCCTGGGCTGAATTGGCCGAAACGGCATTGGACCAGGTCGTTGCTGCCCTTCACCTCTTGGAGGTGACCTACGTCATATTGACGCTGTAAAGGTTTGCTTGACCCGGCATCGCCGTGCAATACGCGCTCGACGCGGTGCCGGCCTGCCGCTCTGGTCGAGCCTTGCGGTGGACTTTGCCGCCCGCAACAGTGCGACCTGGTTCACAAAGGGGTATCCCGAGTATCGCAAGATCAAGTACGGTACGCCCGCCCGCGCATTGCCCGACACACCCTGAACAGGATTGACGATGAAGGACGTATTCGCCCGTCTCGGCTCAGATCTCTTCTCCGCCATCCTCTTCCTGGTCATCTATCTCGTCACCGACAACGTCATCCTTGCGACATCGGTGGCGATCGCCGGCGCGGTTGCGCAGGTGGTCCATGCCCGCATCAAGGGTCAGCAACTCAATTACATGACCTATGCCAGCCTCGCCCTCGTCGTCGGGCTGGGCGGGATCACGCTGCTGACCAACGATCCCCGCTTCATGATGGCCAAGCCTTCGATCGCGCATTTCGCGATCGGCCTCATCATGCTCAAGCGCGGCTGGATGCTGCGCTACATGCCGCCGCTCGTCACCGAGACCGTTCCGGAATATGTGACGGCTGCGGGCTATGCCTGGGCCGTGCTGATGTTCGTGATCGGCGGCGGCATGATCGTGGTCGCCTCCACGGGCGATCTGAAGCTGTGGGCGTTCTACCTCACGGTGGTCGCCGGCGGCGGCAAGATCCTGGCCTTCGCCGTGCAGTATGTCGTTCTCAGGCTCATCGTCACCAGCCGCCGGCGCGCCGCCGCCCGCGCCTGATTGACCGATCGCAGGGTTAGGCAGGACCTGCGAGTTGGGCTATAGGCTCGCTTAAGGACGGCCGCGGATCGTCGCGGACCGCCGAGATTTGTTCGGGAGACGGGAATGGCCGTGGACGGCAATTGGAATCTGACCATGACGACGCCGATGGGCGAACAGCAGGCGACGCTGAGCCTGAAGGCTGCGGGCGGCACGCTCACGGGCACGCTGGGCGCGCAAGGTAACACCACCGAGATCTTCGACGGCACCGCCTCCGGCGACAACGTCTCGTGGAAGGCCTCGATCGACAAGCCGATGCCGCTCACCCTCGAATTCACCGGCACGGTCTCCGGCGACAGCATCAGCGGCGAGATGGGCATCGGCCCGATGGGCAGCTTCCCGTTCACGGGTGCGCGGGCGTAACGCACGCTGCGCCGATGCGTATGCTTCGTTTCATCGCGGCGGCAATCCTGTGTGTCGCGACACAAGCGGCGCGCGCGGATGACAGCGAACCGGCGTGGCGCGCGAGCGCGCTCGCTTTGGTGCCGGCAGGCTATGTTGCCGGCACCGCCTATCGAACCGAAGGCTCGACCGGCTATCTCGCGGTCTACCCCGCAACATCGAACGATCCCAAGACACCGGCAAGCGCCTTTGCGGCGCGCCAGGCTCTGGTCGTCACGCTGACGGCGGATGGGACGCGGGCGACGTCAGGCGAGCTGAAGCCGCGCCCCGACCCGGATCCCGACAGCGACGACAGCGATTTTGCAAGGCTGCACGCCGAGCTGGCCGCCAAGCGTTCGACGCTGCCTGCTGGAACCGAGCCCTGCGATCTCGGCGCCTGGTCCATCGACAAGGACCCGGGCGGCCTCAACGTGCGTGCCGAGCCGTCGGTCAAGGCGCGCGTGCTCGGCACGCTGCCGCCGCCCTATCGGCTGAAGCTCGGCGGCGCCGAGAACACGCCCGAGGGCGGCTGGCTCACCGAATTCCGCATCATCGGCTTCAAGGACGGCTGGTTCCTGATCGAAGGCGCGAAGCCACCCGGCAAGGACTACGAGGACGAGAAGCGATATCCGCGCAGCGCACCGAAGCCCTATGCCGGACGCGGCTGGATCGCCTCGAACAAGGTCGGTGCGGCCTATGCCAATGGCGCCACGCGCATGGGCGGGCTGTTCCAGGCGCCCTTCGCCGATGCCAAATGGATGCCGGCCCAGCGCGAGCTCGGCGGAGCGCTCGACACCGACGGCGGCCCGAGGCGCCTCTTGGCCTGCAGCGGCTTGTGGGGTCTCGTCGAGAGCCACGACGGCGTCCGAGGCTGGTGGCGCGCGCTGTGCTCCAACCAGGTCACGAATTGCAGTTGAGTGTTCTCCCAAGCCCCGCTTGCGGGGAGAGGGTTGGGGTGAGGGGGAGTCTCCGCAAGGACGGAGAGAGTTGGACTCGTGGAGAGTCCCCCTCACCCGGATTGCATCTTCGATGCAATCCGACCTCTCCCCGCAAGCGGGGCGAGGTGAGGAGGCCCTAGCCCAAATTCAACTCCTTGAAGAAGTCGTTGCCCTTGTCGTCGATGATGATGAACGCCGGGAAGTCGACGACCTCGATGCGCCAGATCGCTTCCATGCCGAGTTCGGGATATTCGAGCACCTCGACCTTCTTGATGCAGTGCTCGGCGAGGTTCGCGGCGGCGCCGCCGATCGAGCCGAGGTAGAAGCCGCCGTACTTCTTGCAGGCCTCGCGCACGGCGGGGGCGCGATTGCCCTTGGCCACCATCACCATCGAGCCGCCGGCGGCCTGGAACTGGTCGACGAAGGAGTCCATGCGGCCTGCCGTGGTCGGGCCGAACGCGCCGGAGGCGTAGCCTTCCGGCGTCTTGGCGGGGCCGGCGTAGTACACCGGATGGTTCTTGAAGTAGTCCGGCAGCGGCTCGCCCTTCTCCAGCCGCTCGCGCAGCTTGGCATGCGCGCTGTCGCGCGCGACGATCATGGTGCCGGTCATCGAGACGCGGGTCTTGATCGGGTGCTTCGAGAAGGTCGCCAGAATATCCTTCATCGGCTGGTTGAGGTCGATCTTGACGACCTCGCCGCCAAGCGCCTGTTCGACCTCGGGCAGATATTGCGCCGGATTGTGCTCGAGCTCCTCGAGATAGACGCCGTCCCTGGTGATCTTGCCGAGCACCTGGCGATCGGCCGAGCAGGACACGCCAAGCCCGATGGGAAGCGATGCGCCGTGGCGCGGCATGCGGATCACGCGCACGTCATGGCAAAAATATTTCCCGCCGAACTGTGCGCCGACGCCGAGGCTTTGCGTCATCTTGTGGATTTCCTTCTCCATCTCGACGTCGCGGAAGGCGTTGCCGTCGGGCGAGCCGTGCGTCGGCAACGCGTCGAGATAGCGGGCCGAGGCCAGCTTCACCGTCTTCATGCAGAGCTCGGCCGAGGTGCCGCCGATCACGATGGCGAGGTGATAGGGCGGGCACGCGGCGGTGCCGAGCGTGAGGATCTTCTCCTTGAGGAACGCGAGCAGCCGGTCCTTGGTCAGCACCGAGGGCGTGGCCTGGAACAGAAAGCTCTTGTTGGCGGAGCCGCCGCCCTTCGCCATGAACATGAACTTGTAGGCGTCGTCGCCCTCGGCGTAGATCTCGCACTGCGCCGGCATGTTGTTGGCGGTGTTCTTCTCCTCGTACATCGAGAGCGGCGCGACCTGTGAGTAGCGCAGATTGCGGCGCAGGTAAGCGTCGCGCGCGCCTTCCGACAGCGCCGCCTCGTCGTCACCGTCGGTGATGACGTTGCAGCCTTTCTTGCCCATGATGATCGCGGTGCCGGTGTCCTGGCACATCGGCAGCACGCCGCCGGCCGCGATGTTGGCGTTCTTCAGGAAGTCGAGCGCAACGAACTTGTCGTTCGGGCTCGCCTCGCCGTCCTCCAGGATCGCGCGGAGCTGCTTCAGATGACCGGGCCGCAGGTAATGGTTGATGTCGCCAAAAGCCGCCTCCGACAGCGCGCGCAGCGCCTCGCGCGACACCACCAGCATGTCCTTGCCAAGGACCTTCTCGACCCTGACGCCCTCGGACGAAATCTTCTTGTAAGGCGTCTCGTCCTTGCCCAGCGGGAACAGCGGGGTGTGCTTGTAGGGCGGAACGGGCTTGGACTGATCGGGAAAGGCGGTGGGAGCGTTCATGGGGCGGATCTCGGGGTTTCGGGGCCTCGCGGGCCTCCAGGCATAGAAGGGTTCTAAGCGCATTTTGGCCAGAAAAGAAAGGGAGCGGTGCGCATGGGAGAGGCTGGCCGGGCTCGGGAAGGCATTGGCACACCTCGTGGAAATGCCTCTGCCGCCCTTGCGCTTCGGGCCCGCCGACGCTTGAATGCGCGAGCTAAGGGCCTTTTTCATCATGACATTGAACTTGAACGTCCGCGGCGCGATCCTGGTCGCCGCCGCCATCGCCGGCCTTGTGGCCCTCGTCTCTCCCGCGCGCGCCGACCGCTGCGACGACAGCGCCAAGGAGCTGGCGAACCAGGTCGATCGCCTGAAGGTGAATTTCCGCGCCGCCAATGTCGTCTACATGACGCATCCGGCGGCCAAGGAGCTCTCCGTGAGTTGCCGCGGCGACAAATATTCGATCGAGCTCTATGCCAAGGGTGATCGCAAGCCCAAGCCGGAGTTCTATGCGCTGGTGGGATCGATGGCCGCGATCGTCTTCACCGTGACGAAGGACGACACGACGACGGGCGCGACACGCTGCCTGAAGCGGATGGGCCTGCTCCGCGGCGACAAGGTCAGCATGCGCTATCGCCGGCTCAACATGGAATGCACCCGCAGCAAGACGGAGGCGTCAATCGCGATCACGCGCGGCAAGGACGAATAGGGCGGCATACTCCTCGCTCTTGCTGCGGGCGCGGCGCAGCTGGCGCGCTAATAGCTGGCCACGTACTCCGTCATTGCGAGCGCAGCGAAGCAATCCAGAAATCTGTCCGCGGAGACAGTCTGGATTGCTTCGTCGCATCAGCGCAAAATTGCTACGCAATTTTTTCGCGAGCTCCTCGCAATGACGGGGAGAGGCCTCGTCGTCTCCTTGTTTGCACCGCGCAGATGAGACCTATACGCGGCATTCACCGCACCAATTCCTCGCATTTTAGCGATTGCCTTGAAGGAAATTTCGCTCCTCGCAGGGCAGGCTGAATTGTTTCCATATGTGAGGATTTGCGGATGAAGGTTTCCACCGTGGCGCCGCCGCCGATCGCGATCGTGGTCCCTAACTACGACACGACCAAGCAGCAGGACGACCAGACCAAGGTGAAGGACGAGGATCCGACCTTCAAGCCGCAGCCGCCCGCGCCGCTGCCGCCGGGTCAGGGCACGCGGATCGATCAACTCGCCTGACCAGGCTTGCCAAAGCTGAAGCGCCCGATCCGGTCGATCGGGCTTTTCGCGCGGTCGGCCGCATCTTTGCCGGATAGCTGCACCAATATCGTGCGCCGCTCGCCCGGGACCTGCGCATGATCGCACGCCTGCTGTTGCAGAACACGGTCTTCGTCGTCGCCATGGGCGCGGTGCTGTTCGCATGCGCCGGAACACTGCATTGGCCGTCGGCCTGGACGTTCCTCGCCGCCTCCGCATTCCTCGGCCCGCTCTGCGGCTGGTGGCTCTACCGGATCGATCCGGCGCTGCTGGCCGAACGTCTGCGGCCGGTGCTGCAAAAGGATCAGCCCGCGGCCGACAAGATGTTCATGGCCGTCTTCGTCGTCGTGATGCTGGCCTGGCTGGTCGTGATGGGGCTTGACCGGCGCTTTCAATCCTCCGACATGCCGACTGCGTTGCAGGCGCTCGGCCTCGCGCTGTTCCTGGCCTCGACACTGTTCACGATGTGGGTCTTCCGCGAGAATTCGTTCGCCGCGCCCGTGGTGAAGCTGCAAACCGAGCGCGCGCAGCACGTGATCTCGACCGGTCCCTACGCCCATGTCCGTCATCCCATGTACAGCGGCCTGGTGCTGTTCTTCGCCGGCGTGCCGTTGCTGCTGGGGTCGTGGTGGGGACTTGCGATGATGCCGCTCTTCATCGCCTTGCTCGCGGTCCGCATCCCCATCGAGGAGCGCACGCTGCGCGAGGGCCTGCCTGGCTATACCGATTATGCGGCACGGGTGCGCTACCGCCTCGTGCCCGGCGTCTGGTGAGGGCTGATCCTTTTCCGGTCCGAACCGCTAACCGTCCAGCTCGCGGTAGCGGCGGAAGATGCCCTGCTCGTTGAAGGGAATGCGGCGCTCGCTTTCGAGATAGGCCTTGATGTTCGGCCGCGCGGCGATGCGGTCGTGCAGACCGACTAGGCCCGGGACATCCGCTTCGAACGCCTTCATGCGCCTGGGGAAGGCATAACGCAGCCCGTCAACGATCTGGAATAGCGAGAGATCGACGTAGGTCAGGCGGCGACCGGTGACATAGGTGCCGCCGCTCCCGTCGAGAAGCCGCTCGAAATAGCCGAGATATTTCGGTACGCGCTCGTCCCAGAAGTCGGCCGTGCGCTTCTTCGCCGGTGCCTTCTGGTCCTCATAATAGAGCGAGGGTCCGAGCGGATGATGGGTGTCGTGGATCTCGACGACGAAGTCCGTGATCGTGAGCTGAAGCTGGTGCACCCAGAGCCTGCCGGCTTCCGTCTTCGGCGCAAGCCCATGGCGGGCGCCGAGATAGAGCAGGATGTTGGCGGTCTGGCCGATGACGAGCTTGCCTGCTTTCAGGAACGGCGGCGCAAAGGGCGGCGTGCCCTCGTGCGCGTCCATCATCTTCATCATCGCGGCAGTCCCGCGCGGACCGCGCGCGACATCGACGTAAGCGGCCCCCGCCTCCTCCAGCGCCAGCCGCACATATTCGCCGCGGCCCTGGATCTCGGGCCAGTAATAGAGCTCGTATTTCATGGGAGGGGTCCGTGAGCGTGAAGACTTACGAACCAATGTAGCATGCCGCTCGGGGTTCCGTCAGAGTGAGACGGAGGGTTCGCGCAACACACTCTTCATTGCGAGCGCAGCAATCCAGACTGCCTCTGCGGAAAGACTCTGGATTGCGTCGTCGCAAGGGCTCCTCGCAATGACGGGGGACAGAACTCCGTGCCTCAATTCGCCGCGAAGCAGTACAGCAGCCCGTCGCCGCCGGTGCTCTTCAGATCGGCCTGCGAGCAGCCGCCGTCTGGACCGCGCGAGGGGTGAGAGCTGTTCCAAGATTTCGAGGGCTCGTCGTCGCGCAGGCCCCGGCGATCGGCATGGCCGACCATCGCGGCGCCTTGCGTGCTCGATGTCCAGTTCTTGCAGGTGCGATCGTCCGGCCCGGCAAACGCGGTGCCGTCGGCCTGCGATCCCGTGAGGATGTCGTGCCGGTTCGGCTGGTCGCCGGCACCATTGATGACCTCACCCTTCTCGCTGAGCGCGGTCTGCTTGGTGAGGTTGTTGGCGGCGCCGTGCAACTCGGCGACGTCCTTGGCGATCACCGTGCCCTTGGCATTCTGCCAGGGCCCCTTGCCGATGCGGTCCCTGGCGTTGATCGCCGGCTTGCCGTCGGCGGGCTGCGTCGAGAGATAAGCGCGCCAGGTCTTGCTGCCGGCGCCGGCGGCTTGTGCAAGCTTCTGGCATTGCGCGTCGGCACCTTCGAGGCCACCGAAATCGGCGCCCTTGCCCGGCCCGTTGGAGGTTACGAAGAAGGTCATGTCGGCCGACTGCGCTTGCGCCGATGGCGTCGCCAGCAAAGCCATTGCGAGCGCCAGGCCTGAAATCGTTGCGGATCTCTCGATGCGGATCATGCTGTCCTCCCGTCTTGCTTGTCGTTAACCGCCTCATGTCAACCCGACACGCGGCCGCTTATTCCGATGCAGCGAGGCGAGGAGCTCAAAGAAAAGGGCGCCGTGCGGAACGCACGACGCCCTGGTTCCTCATGTGGCGAGCGATCAGTTGGTCTGCTGGATCGCCGACAACTCCCAGCCGCTGCCCGGCCTGCGGGCAAACGTCCAGATCTCGGTGGCCTCGCCCGGCTGCTCGCTGCCGGCGACGATTGCGCCGGTGTTGCGGTCGGCCGTCTTGTCGGTGAGCGCGAAGCGCAGCGCCACCGTGGCGTACTCGGTCTCGCCTTCCCGCCAGGCTTCCGCGAGGTCGCCCTGCAGCAGCTTGACGCCGGTCACCTTGTTGACGACGTTGCGTGCACGGTTCTGGGCAAGGTCCTGCTCGAAATAGGAGACCATTTCCGGCGTCGCGAGCGTGTGCAGCTTGGCCACGTCCTCGTTCGACCAGGCGGTCTGAACCTCGCCGAGCAGGCGCTCGAACGCCTCATAGTCGTCCGGCTTGATCTCGAGCGGCGCGTTGTTGGCACCGAAGCCGAAGCCGCCGAGGCCGCTGCCAAGGCCGCCACCGAGACCGCTACCGAGACCGCTGCGATAGCTCGTCTGCGGTCCGGGCGCGGCGCCTGCATCAGCATTTGCATTGGCATAAGCCGCCCGCGGGGCGTGACGGCGCTGCCACCACGACATCGCCAGCCGCACCACCAGCACAACGAGCGCGATCTGGATGATCAGGCCGAGGATCGAGGACAGGCCGCCGAGGCCGCCGAACAGGCCGCCGCCGAACAGCATGCCGAGGAGGCCTGCGCCGAGGAAGCCGGCCGCAAGGCCGCCCATGAAGCCGCCGGCCCGGCCGAACATGCCGCCGCGCGCAGGCGCGGAAGCCGCCGAGTTCATGCCTGCGCCGGGCTGGGTGTAGGTGCGGTTGAACTGCGAGGTCGAGCCCGGCGCGGTCGTGGTCGACGGCGGCGCCGAATAGGAGCGCGTACCGCGCGAACCGGACGACATGCCGCCACCCGCGCGGGCGTCGGCCGACGAGATCGTCAGCGCGGTCGGCAGCGCAAGCGCCAGCACGACGGCGATCGTGTTGAAGAGTTTCCGGGAGCGAAGCGAGAAAGTCATGTGCGTTTCCCAAATCCCCGGCATGGGGACGTGCGCTTAAGATGGGCAGACTTCCCGAAAAGTGAAGCCGGTTTCGGAGCCTGCGACTGCGGCCCTCAGTCGCGGGGATGTGGCAAAAGCCCATATTTGGCGAGGGCTTGGCCGGATCTGGCAAGGAACCGCGGTCGTCGGTTACCGGCGGGTTCGGAGCGGAATTTCAGCTTTCTCGCGCATCGTTGCGAAGCGCAACTCTATCCACCGTCATTGCGAGGACCCCTTACGAGGAAGCCATCCAGGATCTTTCCGTGGAGGCAGCCTGGATTGCTTCGCGGAGCCTGACATCGAGCCGCGCTTCGCGCGGACCCGGTGGCTCGCAATGACGGAGAATGCGGGAACGGCGTAGCGCCTCTTGCCCTCATCCCTGCTTGGTCATCGTCTCCTTCACGGCTGCCACGAGCTGGCTGAGCGTGAACGGTTTTGGCAGGAAGTCGAACTGCTGGCCTTCGGGCAGGCTCTTCTCGAACGCGTCCTCGGCATAGCCCGAGACGAAGATGAACTTGATGTCGGGGTTCTTTTCCCGCATCGCCTTCAGCAGCGTCGGGCCGTCCATCTCGGGCATGACGACGTCGGAGACGACGAGATCGATCGCCCCGCTCTGCTCCTCCAGCACCTCCATGGCCTCGACGCCGTTCTCGGCCTCGACCACGGTGTAGCCGCGCGAGCGCAGGCCGCGGGCGTTGAGCGCGCGCAGGCCCTCCTCATCCTCGACCAGCAGGATGGTGCCCTGCCCGGTGAGATCGGTGCGCGGCTTGGCCTCGGCGGGCGCGGCCTCCTTCGCGGCGCCGCCGGTCGCGCTGGCCGCGGCTGCGGGCTGCTCGACCTGCACGTCCTGCTCGGCGTGATGGCGCGGCAGGAAGATATGGAACGAGGTGCCCTGCCCCGGCTCGGAATCGACATAGATGAAGCCGCCGGTCTGCTTGACGATGCCGTAAACGGTGGAGAGCCCGAGGCCGGTGCCCTTGCCCACTTCCTTCGTCGAGAAGAACGGCTCGAAGATCTTGTCGCGGATGTCGGCGGGAATGCCGGTGCCGGTGTCGGCGACCTCGATCCGGACATAGTCCGCGGCCGGCATGCCCTTGTAGGCGAGCTTGCCCGCGTCCTCGGTGGTGACGTTTGCGGTCCGGATGATCAGCTTGCCGCCATCAGGCATGGCGTCGCGCGCGTTCACCGCCAGGTTGACGATCACCTGCTCGAACTGGGAGACGTCGACCTTCACCGGCCAGAGGTCGCGGCCGTGGACGAGGTCGAGCTTGACCTTCTCGCCGATCAGCCGGCGCAGCAGCATGGTGAGATCGGACAGCGCATCGCCGAGATCGAGCACCTGCGGCCGCAGCGTCTGCCGCCGCGAGAACGCCAGCAGCTGCCGCACCAGCGTCGCGGCGCGCGTCGCGTTCTGCTTGATCTGCATGATGTCCTGGAACGACGGGTCGGTCGGCTTGTGCGCGTTCAGCAGGAAGTCGTTTGCCATCATGATGGCGGAGAGCACGTTGTTGAAGTCGTGGGCGATGCCGCCGGCGAGTTGGCCGACCGTCTCCATCTTCTGCGACTGGTTGATCTGGTTCTCCAGCGCGCGCCGCTCGGTGGTCTCGAGCATGTGCACGATGGCGGCTTCCGCCTCGGTCTCGGCCGAATCGACCGGCGTCACGAAGAACTGGCCCCAGCGCTCCTTGGCCCCTTCCAGTGCCACCTCGACCGGCGCGATGTCGGCCTTGCCTTCGGCCGCCTGGTTGATGGCCGCGATCAAAAGCTGCCGGTCGCGCGAGCTGACCGCGCGGAAGATCGACTTGCCGGCGCTGTCGAGCCCGAGCGCCTGTCCGAGCTTGGCATAGCGCGCATTGGCCCGCACGACGTTGCCGGCGCGATCGACGGTCGCGATCGCCATCGGCGTGTGGTCGAAGAAGCGCATGAAGCGCACTTCGGCGGCGCGGTCGGGGTCGCTGCGCTCGTCGCGGGCGCGGCTGATCACGAGCGTGCGCGACGGCCCCGGCGCGCCGTCGGCGCCGAAGGCGAGCTTGTGATAGAGCCGCACCGGCATGGTCTTGCCGGTGCGCATGCGCAGGTCGATGTCGAAGACTTCGGTCTTCACCTCGCCCGGCACCGCCACGATGGAGGTGAGCAGCGAGGCGCCGTCGCCGGAGACGATGTCGGTGAGCTTGAGGCCGCCCGAACCGATCTCGGCGAGATCGTAGTCGAGCCAGTTCGCCAGCGTCGCATTGACGTAGGCGAGCTCGCCGGCCGGATTGACCGAGAAGAAGCCGCACGGCGCGTGATCGAGATATTCGATCGCGTGCTGGAGCTCCTGGAACACATCCTCCTGGCGTTCGCGGTCTCGGGTGATGTCGGCAATCGACCACACCGCGTATTTCGCCTCGCGCTTTCCGGTGCCGAGCGGGCGCACACGCATGCGCAGCCAGCGGCCCTGGTTGCCGTCATGGCCGGAGATACGCACCTCTTCCTGCTGCCGCTTGCCCTCGCGGGCGGCCTTGAGCAGCCGGAACACGGCTTCCGAGACGTCGGGGTTGCCGATGAAGACGCGCTCGACGGGGCGCACGTCCTGCGGGCCGGTGGCGCCGGTCAGCGTCAGATAGGCGGCATTGGAATAGACCACGTGTCCGCGCGCATCGGTGACTGCGAGCCCGTCGAAGGCGTGATCGGAGATGTGGCCAATGATGGGATCGTCGAGATTGCGGTCCGCGAAGCGGATGATGCCGGCGGCGAAGGCGAACAGGTTGAACAGGCCGACCATCGCCAGCACGGCGAGGATGCCCAGGATATAGGGCTGCGCCTGCGCGCGCCCGAGCGTCATCAGGCCGACGGCGACCGCGACGAGGCCGGCGGCCACCAGCAGCACCAGCGCAATGCTGCCCGAGCGCGGCGACGGCTCGTGCGCCGCAACGGGCTCGCGTGTGAGGTCGTGGTCGGTCTCAGCAGTCATATCGAGCTGGCGCAGCCTGTCGGCAGAGAATCAACGCGTTACGGGGCGCATGGGGTCCTCCCTGCCTGAATCGGACCCTGAGGTGCAAGGGCAGCAGCGGCGAAAGGTACGCTGATTCCCAGATTACGGCCATTTCCGGTATTTTTCGGGTGTTTTATCCCCGCCCGGCGCTGAATCCGCGCTTCAGCCGCATGACGTAGCCGATGACTTCGGCGACCGCATGATAGTGCTCGGTCGGGATTTCCTGGTCGATGTCGACCGTGGCGTAGAGCGCCCGGGCCAGCGGAACGTTCTCCACGATCGGGATGTCGTGCTCGCGTGCGATCTCCCGGATCTTGAAGGCTAGGTTGTCGACGCCCTTGGCGACGCAGATCGGGGCCGACATGCCCCGCTCGTAGGAGAGCGCCACCGAATAGTGGGTCGGGTTGGTGATGATCACCGAGGCCTTGGGAACCGCCGCCATCATGCGCTTCTTGGCGCGCTGCTGCCGCAACTGCCTGATCTTGCCCTTGATGTGCGGGTCACCTTCGGATTGCTTGAATTCTTCCTTGATCTCCTGAAGCGACATCTTCTGCCGCTGGAACCAGCTTCGGTACTGGAAGAAGTAATCGGCGATGGCGACGATCGCGAGCGCCGCGACCACCGCTCCGAGCAGATGAATGGTCATGCTGGTTGTCGCGCCGAGCATGCCGGCCGGATCGAGCCGGACCATCGCCTCCATGCGGTGCCGCTCCGGCCACAGGATCATGGTCATGACCGCGCCGAGCAAGACCAGCTTGCCGACGCCTTTGAGAAAATTGGCGGCCGCCTGCTTGCCGAAGATGCGCTTGAAGCCGGCGCCGGGCGAAATCTTGTTGAATTTGGGTTTCAGGGATTCGGCCGACCACACCAGGCGGTGCTGGAGCATGTTGCCGGCAATCGCCGCCAGCATCAGCATCAGGAGGGGCACGCCGACGGCCGCGAGCACGACGAATTCGATCTGCTGCATCAGCGCGAGCAGAGCCTTGCCGTCGGTCTTGATCATCCAGGAATTGGCGAGCAGGTTGCGCATCGGCGTCAGCAGCCCGCTGCCGACCGAGCCCGAGAAGGTCGAGACCACGAGCGTGCCGCCCGCCATCATGAACCAGGTGTTGATCTCCTGGCTCTTGGCGACGTCGCCGCGTTCGAGCGCATCGTCCAGGCGCTTTTGCGTCGGGTCTTCTGTTTGACTTTCGGGATCGTTGTCTTCCGCCACGTAGCGCCCCCGTCACTTGAGCGGCATCATCTGGTGCATGACACCGATGAAATAATCGAGAAAAGTGCCCATCATCGCGGTCAGCACCACGGCGAGCACCAGGAAGCCCGCGAAGATCGACAGCGGCACGCCGACGAAATAGACCTGCATCTGCGGCATCAACCGCGCCAGCACGCCGAGCCCGATGTTGAAGACGAGGCCGAACACCAGGAACGGTCCCGAGAGTTGCAGGCCCAGGCGGAACGCGGCGGTGAAGGCGCGCGTCGCCAGCGAGGCGACATCGCCGCTCGATACGGTCTCGCCCGGCGAGAAGATCGTATAGCTGTCGTTCAGCGCGGCGATCACCAGATGGTGGCTGTCGGTGGCAAACAGCAACGTCACGCCGAGAATGGTCAGGAAGTTGCCGACCAGCACGCCCTGCTGCCCCTGCGTCGGATCGACCGAGGTGACGAAGCCGAGCCCCATCTGCTGCGCGATCACGGATCCCGCGACCTGGAGCGCCGACAGCGTCACGCGCGCGGTCGCGCCCAGCACGATACCGATCGCGATCTCATGCAGCATCAGCACCAGCAGCGGCGCCAGCGAGCCCATGTCGACGTGGTAGGCGTTGCGATGCAGCGGCAGGATGATCAGCGTGAGCATCAGCGCGATCGACAGCTTTATCCGCGTCGGGATGTTGGTCTCGCCCAGCCCTGGCAGCAGCATCACCATCGCGCCGACCCGGGCGAAGGCGAGCATGAAGGAAGCGGCGAGCGCCGGCAGCAGCGAGACGTCGATGCGCATAATTCACGCATCTTGCCTCAGCCGCCGATGATTCGCGACGATATACGCATCATGTGGGCGTGGAGCGAGTCGGCCATGAACGGCAGCGCCAGCAGCATCGTGGCGAAGATGGCCAGGATCTTCGGCACGTAGATCAGCGTCTGCTCCTGGATCTGCGTCAGCGCCTGGAACAGCGACACGATGACGCCGACCACGAGGCCGACCACCATCAGCGGGGAGGACACGATCACGATGGTCCAGATCGCATCGCGTGCGACGTCGAGGGTCTCGGGTCCGGTCATTTGCAGAATTCCTACTCTGAATTGTTTTTCGTCATTCCGGGGCTCGCGCAGCGAGAGCCCGGAATCCATACTCCCGATCGTGATTATGGATTCCGGGCTCGCGACTTCGTCGCGCCCCGGAATGACAACCTCGTCAGATCGGCATCTTCATGATGTCTTCATACGCCGCGATCACGCGATCGCGGACCGAGACCAGCGTTGATACCGCGACGTCGGTGTCCGCGACCGCCGTCACCACGTCCATCACGTTGGCCTTGCCGGCGGCCATCGCCACCGTCTGCGCATCGGATTTGCGGCCGGACTCCATGACGCTGCCGACGGCGTCCTTCAGCAGCGAAGCAAAGGATTGCCCGGTCGGCTCGCTGCCCTTGCCGGCGCCGCCGTTCTCAAGCACGCGGGCAAGGTTGGCATAGGCGTTCGCGGCGATTGTCGGTGATGCCATGACTTAAGATGTCCTGTTCAGCTCTTGAGGATGTCGAGCGTGCGCTGGATCATCCGGCGCGTCGCACTGATGATGTTGAGATTGGCCTCGTAGGACCGCTGCGCATCGCGCATGTCGGTTATCTCGACCACCGAGTTCACGTTGGGATATTTGACGTTGCCGCTCGCATCCGCGGCCGGATTGTTCGGCTCGTATTTGACGCGGAAGTCGGACTGGTCGGGCTTGATCCTGCCGAGAGTAACGACCTGCGCGTCCAGCGTGCGGTCGAGCGCGGAGGAGAAGGTCGGAACCTTGCGCCGATAGGGATCGCCGCCGGCGGTCTGGGCCGTCGAGTCGGCATTGGCGATGTTTTCCGAGATCACCCGCATGCGCCCGGCCTGCGCGCGCAGGCCGGAGGTGGCGATCGCCATCGAGCGGGCAAAGTCGCTGCTGTCATTCGCCATGATGCGCCTCTAGCTCTCCTGGTTGCGGGATCACGCCTAGGCCTTGCCGATCGCGGTCTTGAGCAGGCGCAGGCTCTTGGAATAGAGCGAGGTCGCCGCCGCGTAGTCCATCTGGTTGCTGGCGGCCTTCATCATCTCCTCCTCGAGATTGACGGCGTTGCCCGCAGGACGGGTCTCGAAGCCGGCGTTCTTGTCCTGGTCGAATGCGGAGGCGGCGCCTGATGGCGTCATGTGCGAGGCGCTGGTACGGGTCAGGGCCAGCGGCCCCATGGCCCCCGTGACGGCGCCGGTCCTGTCGAACTTCGGCTCGACCAGGTCGCGCGGCCGGAATTTGGGCGTGTCGGAATTGGAGACGTTCTCGGACAGGACGCGCTGGCGCTCCTGGTGCCACTGCATCTTGGTGCGAAGCGCCGACAGCACCGGGAGGTCGTTGATGGACATCGTCGCGGCTCCTTCCGCCACCCTTGCGGACCCGAGGTCCGAAGCTAGGCAGAATTTGCCGCCTGTATGGTTAACAGCTGGTTAAGAGCGCTCTCGAAGCATGTCGGCGGGCGAGACACGATTTTCGCGCGCCCGTGATTCTACGCCTCGAAAAGTGGCATTAACCCAATCGTTTGGCGGAGCGTGCACAGGCCAAGAAGTCGTTTTGGATCGGGCGATTCATGGGTTATTAAGAGTTGGGGACGGCAAAACTTGCCGTGGAACGTTAAGAAATCGCAGCTTGGGGCATCGTACGCCGGTGGTTGGCAAAGCTGACCATGGGTACGAGAAAAGCGCCATTTGTCGGGGACAAGTATGCAAGGCAGCCCTATCACCTTCATCGTCGCGTTCATCGCCGTTCTGGCGTTGATCGGCGTCGCTGCATGGCTGGTTCGCCGATTCGGCAGCAGCCGGCTGGGCGCCAACACCCAGCGCGGCAGGATGCCCCGGCTCGCCGTGATCGACGCCGCCGCGGTCGACGGCCGGCGCCGTCTGGTGTTGGTCCGGCGCGACAATGTCGAGCACCTCCTGATGATCGGCGGCCCCACCGACATCGTCGTCGAGCCCAATATCGTTCGCGCCGCGCCGAGCCGCGACCAGCTCCCGCAGCGTCCCAACGCCGCCGAGCCGCCGCGCCTCGCCCCCATGCCCGACCTCACCGGTTGGGCCGACGAGGCGCCGCGACCGGAACTGCTCGATCATCCCGAGCCGCAGATGCCCGAGCCCCCGCCGCGGCCCGCCCGCCCATCCTTCGCCGACGAGGTGCGCCGTCCTGCTCCTGCGCTGGCCGAACGTCGCGGCGAACCGCCCCTGGGAGGCTTTACACCCGAGCCGATCGCGCCGCGTCCCGAGCGCGAACCACGGCCCGAGCCCCTGCCGCCGCGCATCGCCCGCGGCGAACCGCCGCTGATGCCGCGTCCGCCGCGCCAGAGTGAGCCGGTGAAGATGCCGCCGATGCGCCCCGAGCGCGCCGCGGCGCCCCCGCCGCCTCCGCCTGTGCCGCAGGCTGCGCCCGTTCCGCCGCCGGCACCGGCCCCTGTGCCCTCGAGCGCCGAGCAGAATCTCGCCGAAATGGCGCAGCGGCTAGAGGCTGCCCTGCGCCGCCCGGCCGGCGAAACGGTCGCGCCTCCGGTTGCGCCGGAGCCGCCGGCCGCGCCCCCGCGTGCCGCCCGCAGCGAGCCGCCGGCGCCACCCGCCCCGGCCGCGAAGCCGGCCGCGGAGAAGACCAGTTTTGAAAATCTCGAAGACGAGATGGCCTCCCTGCTCGGCCGTCCGAAGCCGTCTTCGTGAGGTTGTCGGCCCTCCCGCGTAGAGTTCTTTTCCTTTCTATCCTGATCGGCGCGGCCTCGCTCGCGATGCCGGCGCATGCCCAGGACATCAGCATCAATCTCGGCGGCGGCGCTGGCGGCGGCGGCGTCACCGAGCGCGCGATCCAGCTGATCGCGCTGCTCACGGTGCTGTCGATCGCGCCGTCGATCCTGATCATGATGACGTCGTTCACACGCATCGTGGTGGTGCTGTCGCTGCTGCGCACCGCGCTGGGCACCGCGACCGCCCCGCCGAACTCGGTAATCATCGCGCTCGCGATGTTCCTCACCTTCTTCGTGATGGGCCCGGTGCTGCAAAAGTCCTACGACGAAGGCATCCGCCCGCTTGTCGCCAACCAGATCGGCGTCGAGGATGCGCTCCAGCGCGCCTCCGTCCCCTTGCGCGGCTTCATGCAGAAGAACGTGCGCGAGAAGGACCTCAAGCTGTTCCTGGACCTGTCGGGCGAGCCCCCGCCGGCCACCCCCGACGAACTCGCCTTGCGCATCCTCGTTCCCGCCTTCATGATCTCCGAGCTGAAGCGCGCCTTCGAGATCGGCTTCCTGTTGTTTCTCCCCTTCCTGATCATCGACCTCGTCGTCGCCTCGGTGCTGATGTCGATGGGCATGATGATGCTGCCGCCGGCGACGATCTCGCTGCCGTTCAAGCTAATCTTCTTCGTGCTGGTCGACGGCTGGTCGCTGGTGGCGGGGAGCCTGGTGCAGAGTTACGGGGGGTAAGGCCCGGCCCGGCCCCACGTCGCCGCCGCATCCTCTCCGCCACCGGCAATTGCGCCCGCCCCCCTCCCCGTCATTGCGAGGAGCACTTGCGACGAAGCAATCCAGGCTGCCGCCGCGGAGAGACTCTGGATTGCTTCGGTGCGCTCGCAATGACGGAGAATGTCGAGCCGTCACGGGCCGCGCTTCGCGCGGCAACCAAACCCTACCGCGTCATCTTGATCTGCCGCACGACCGGGATCGTGGGCAGCGAGCCGGTGTGGTCGGACTCGTCCCTGGCCTGCGGCGCACGGGCGCTGGCGTCGGGGAAGCGCTGCTTCATCTCGCGCAGGAAGCCGTCCAGCGTATCGACGCTGGCAGCCAGCTTGGCGATCTCGGCGAATTCGGCGCTCGAGGCTGCGGCCGGCTTGCTGGCGATGTCGAAGGCGAGACGGTCGGCGCTCTCGCTCATCAGCGGCGCGTATTTCTCGCGGAAGCGCGACAGGCCGATCGAGTCGTCGGCGAGCGCATAGCCGACGGCGGCGCGGATGATGTCGCTCTTCTCGACCGCATTGAGCGGCTTGAAGTCGCGGAAACGCTCGCCGTAATAGAGTTCGATCTGCTCGGCGGACTCGCGCCAGCGCCGCGCCGCCCAGAAGATGTCGGAGCGAAGGCGGAGCACTTCGCGCCCGGAGACGTTGGAGACGATGTCGAGCGCGAGATCGTGGCGGCCGACGTCGCTCTGTGCGCGCGCTTCCAGGAGCAGGCGCTGCTGCCGGAGCTCGCCGGAGAGATCGCTGATGCGGCTCGCGCGCAGCGCGGTGATCGCCATGTCGGGCTTGCGGTTGGCGAGATAGATCATGGACAGGCGCGCGGCGACCTGGGCCCGTGCCGCGCCTTCAAGGCGATGATCGACCTGGTATTGCAGGAGCTCGGCGGCCTGGTCGAGCAGATCGATCGAGGCGAGACGGTCGGCGAGCCGGCGGATCAACTCGTCGCCGCGGCGGCCGATCGGCGTCAGCTCGCGGAACTCGTAGAACATCCCGAGCGCCTCGACCGGCGGCAGTTCGTCGCCCTTCGGCCCGAGGAATAGCTGCGTGAACAGCTCGGAGGCGAGATCCTGAGCCTGACGCGAAGCTTCGGCGTTCGGCTGAAGCCTCGTCGCGGTCCGCGCGGCGGTGAGCGCATCCCGGTAACGCCCGTTCTCGGCATACAGCTGCGACAGCATCTGGAGCGTCTTGACCTCGATCGTGTCGCCGCGCCAGGTCATCGACAACGTCTCGAGTTCGTGCAGCGCCTCTTCCTTGCCAATCTCGTCGCGCTTCTGACGCAGCGCGACCTCGAGCTGCTTGGCCTCCGCCGCAGCCGGCCGGTCGCTCGAGGCGACCGCGAACCTGTAGTCGTCCAGCGCATCCTTGTCGTGGCCGAGCGCCTCGGCGAGCCGGCCGCGCAGCACGGCGAAGCCGGGTGCAGCCTCAGGCGGGACACCGACCACCTCGAGCTCGCTGCGGCGCTTGGAGGCGCCGGCATAGTCCTTGACCTCGAGCGAGGCGCGCATCGCGTCCATCGTCACGATGCGCTGGATGTCGAGCGGCAGAGAGGCGATCGCGAATTCGACGTTCTTGAACTTCTCGCGCGCGTCCGCCCATTTGCCCTGGCGCGCATAGGCGAGCGCCTTCCAGAGCTGGGAATCGTGGCTGTTGCCGATCACGGGATTGGCGAGGTCCTTCAGGCCCTGCGCCGGCCGGCCGATCAGGATGCTCGCGATCGCATGCATGATCAGCGCACCACTCTCCTCCTTGTTGAGGGGATCGCTCAGCATCGCGTCGGTGACGGCCTTGGCTTCGTGATACATGGCGCGCGACATGTAGAACTGCGCGAGGTCGAGCCGCGGCAGCGAACGCAGTGCCGGTTCGACCGCCGAGATCGCCGTCATCAGCTCGCTCTGGCGCACCATGAAGTTTTCCGACTGGCCCTTGCGCCAGCCTTCGGGGCTGAAGATCGGGCGCACCGCGGTCGGCGCCCGCTCGGCCGAGATGTCGACCGGCGAGAGCGTCAAGCCCCCCTTCTTGCCGACAATCACCTTGTCGGAGCCGACCTCGACGCCGACCTCGTCGGAGTTGGGCCGGATCGCGATGCCGTGCGCGGATTCCAGGAGCGAGAGATCGACGAGATCCTGCCGCTTGATGAAGCCGCGCACCGGCCGCTGCGCGGTGACGACATAGAGCGTATCGCCGGCGTCGGGATCGGTGAGCTTGTGCAGAAGGCCCGGATTGGCGAAGGGGATCGCGATGTTGGCGAGTGCGGGATCGGTGATGTTGCGCGACATCATCAGCGGCAGCGGCGTCGCCTGGATCTTGTCGGCGAGCGTCAACAGCCAGTTGGTTTCCTTGCCGACCTCCTCGCTCGTCAGCGAATAGACCAGCGGACGGGTGAGACGGATGCGCACCGCCTGCCCCTTGTCGAGCGGGATGCGGCCGACCTCGCCGATCATGGCGCCGCCCTTGGTGCGGATCGCCTCGACATCGATCGGCTTCGGCGTATCGAACACCAGCCATACCGTGTCGCCGCGGCGGAACGCCGCCGCCGACGTTGCGACCTGAAGCGGGAACGTCACGCGCAATCCGTCGCTGTCGCGGCGCGCATCGACGCTGGCAACGGCGGGCTGCGCAGCCGGCGCCGCCTTGACAACTTCCTTGACCGGCTCTTTCGGCGCGTCGGCCGGCGCCGGCCTGGCAGGCGCCGCCGCGGCTTCGGGAGCGGGCGGCGGCTGCGCGGCTTCCTTGGGCACTTCCGGAGCGGGCGCAGCTTCGACCGCGGGAGCGGCTGCCGGTTTCGGCGCCTCGGTGGACGGCAGCACGGCGGGCGCTTCCGGCTTCACCTCGGGCTTGATGTCGATCTTGGCTTCGCGTGCGATCGTCTCGGAGGTCGGCGGCGCGATCTCGCTGCGGGGGTCCTTCGGCTTCTCGGCCGCCGGCTTTTGCGGCGCAGGCGCCGGTGCGTGACCGGCGGGCTTCATCTGTGCGATCGCCGCCTCGGGCGTCGCGGCCGCCTTGCCCTTGTCGGGCTGGAAGGCGACGTCGACGACGTAGTTCTTCTCGTCGCGGAACGAATGCACGTCCGAATCGCCGATCAGCGCGATCTCGACATTGGTCTGGTCGATGTCGGCCTTCTGCTTGATCGAGGCGACGTTCGGCGGCGCCGCGACGACCGCGTCCGCCAGATCGAAATTGAGGTTGGCGTTGAAGACGAGCGTGAGCTTCTGCTCGTTGAGCACGGAGGAGACGCCGACGCCGTCGGGCATCTCGAACACGAACCGCACGAAGGTCGGCTGCACCGAAGCACGCACGCGGATCTGCGGACGCTTCCTGGCCTCGGCCGCGGCGCGCTGGGCACGCAGCGCGCGCTCGGCCACGCGTGCGCGCTCGGCGAGTTCCTTGACCACGTCCATGGGCAGGCTCGGCGGCGGTCCCTTCCAGCCTTCGGGCAGCAGGTCGACGAAGGTGCGCTCGCCCGCGTTCATGGTGTTGACGGTGACGCGCCGCGCCAGCGACAGGCGGATCGCGCTCCCATCCGGGTCGCGGCGGGCGGAGTTGACGTAGTCGGGCGCACCTTCCGGGATCCGGTCGACCGGAACGTCGACGGGCCGGTCGAAGCGGATCACGAGGATGGAGCCTGCGGTCGTCACCTCGGAGGGAACGTCCTCGCCGAGCCTGATGACGAGACGGGCGAAGCCCCCGCCGGCGGAAAAACTCGCCTCGCCCCTGACCAGGTCGGCCGCCCGGACCGGGGCCGCAAGGCCAATCAGGAAACAGGCCGCCAGCAAGGGCGCTTTTCGGACATGACGCGACAATCCCCGCGCCACTGCGCGGGCTCGCGACACAAATCCAGCGGCAGCCTCTCGCGCCATTGGCGGCATTTCTTCCGGTTCGGCGGGCGTGCCGGCACTGGCGCCGGCCGTGCCGTCGAATCTAAGGTTTTCCCAATTAAGGACTTCTTAAGTATGAGCCCTCAATTCGGCTTTTGCGTCGGCTTGCCCTCGATCTTGGGAAGATCGCCGGCCGAGGCGGACTGATCGCCGCCGCCATTGGCGCGGCGGGCCATCTCGACCGTCAGCCGCTCGGCCGCCTCCGGCGACATCAATCCCATGATGTCCGACATTTTGCGAGGCGCGATGGCCGAGGCGATCTCGATCAGCACGCCCATCTCGAGCCGGTCGAACACCCGCGCGGCATCCTTGGGCTTCATCCCCTCATACATGGTCACGAGGCCCTTCATGCGCTGGGCTTCGGCGGCCTTCTGCTCGGCCTGCGTCGCGGAGATGCGGGTTTCCACCGCCTTCATCTCCTCGACCTTGTTCTCGATGCGCTTCTCGGCCGATTTCAGCAAGCTTTCGCGAATGTCGATCTCGCGCTGGCGGGCCTCGATCTCCTGCCGCCGCGCCTGCAACCGTTCCAGGATCGCACGTTCCGAGGCTGAGACCTGCGGCTGGGTTTCGTCGATCTTGACCGGGGTGCCGCCTTCCATCTTGGTCTCGGGCGCGGCGGGCTTGGGCGGCTCCTTCGGCGCGCCATGGGTCGATCCGGTGATGTCGGGGTCCTCGCCGCCGGGAAAATTCAGGTTCTCCTGCGCCCAGGATTTCCTGGCCTGGTTCGGCTTGTAGTCGAAGACGTAGCCGCCGTTGATGACGAGGCCGGCCACCTTCAGCGTGGCGAGGCCCGCGACGGCGACCAGGACGACCGGAATGACGCGGATGTTACGAAAGGACTTCATACCCAGGCTTTATGCGGCAAGGCCGTTGGTTCGCCGGCGCTCGGAGAAGGCTTCGGCCGCAGCCGCCACCGCCTTCGCCGTCGACGGCTTGGCCGCAGGCGCGGCAGCTGTTTCGGGGTTCGTCACGGGACGCGCGGCGATCGCGATCTTGGACAGGCGGCGCACCACGTTGTCGGCCTCGCCGAGCTGCCTGTAGAGCTGGTCCGACATCTGCGTCGCGGCGGCGAGCTGGCTGCCGAGGTTCTCGTTCACGTCGCGCACGGCGAGCTTCAGCCCGCCGATTGCGCGCTCGGCGATCTCGGTCGCGGTGATCAGCTCGCCGATGACCGCCTTCAGCGAATGCTCGTCCGCCTTCAGCCGCGTCAGCCGCTTGTTGAGCATGACGCAGTAGACGATCGTCAGCATCAGCAGGATAGCCACCAGCGTCTCGATCGCCATTCCCAGGGAGTGGTTCATGGGGCCTCCATCATCTTGTTCTGCTCGTCGACCTTCTCGAACATCGCAAGTGTCGTACTTGGCTTGCGCAAGGGTTTCGTCACGCGGATCGCGACGCGGTCGCCGACCCGGCCCATCCGCCCTTCGGTCAGCGTGACGTCGCCGCAGCGGACGGTGACGTTGGCGTCGGCGCGCATGTCCAGCGGCAGCGTGTCGCCGACCTTGAGCCGCATCAGCTGCTTGAGCGGAATGTCGGCCTCGTAGAGCACCGCATCGACGGCGATCTCGGCCTGCACGATCTCGGTGGCGAAATGGCCTTCCCAGACCGGGTCGCGGCCGAACTTTTCGCCCATGAACATCTGGAGCAGGACGCCCCGGATCGGCTCGATGGTCGCGTAGGGCAGCAGCAGCTCGATATTGCCGCCGCGGTCTTCCATGTCGATGCGCAGGCGGACCAGGATCGCTGCGTTGGCGGGACGGCTGATCGCGGCGAAACGCGGATTGGTCTCGAGCCGGTCGATCGTGAAGGTCACCGGCGACAGCGGCCGGAACGCCTGCTCGGCATCGGCGAGCACCACCTCGACCAGCCGCTTGACCAGCTCGGTCTCGATCGTGGTGTAGGGCCGGCCCTCGATGCGGAGCTGGCTGGTGCCGCGGCGGCCGCCGAGCAGCACGTCGATCATCGAATAGATCAGGTTGGAATCGACCGTCGCCATGCCGAAATTCTCCCACTCCTCGGCCTTGAAGACGGTGAGGACGGCGGGCAGCGGGATCGAGTTCATGTAGTCGCCGAAACGCACCGAGGTGATGCGGTCGAGCGAGACTTCGACGTTGTCGGAGGTGAAGTTGCGCAAGGACGTCGTCATCAGCCGCACCAGGCGGTCGAAGACGATTTCGAGCATGGGCAGACGCTCGTAGGAGACCATCGCAGAATCGATGATCGCGCGAATGCCGGAATGATCGTCGAGCGTGACGTCGCCGACGGTGAAGCCGAGGAGATTGTCGATCTCCTCCTGCGACAGCACCCGCTCGCCGGAGTTCTTGCCGGTGCCGAGATCGCGACTGCCGTCCTCGACCATGGCCGCCCATTGCAGGGCCATGGTCTCCGACAGCTCGTTCTCGGCGGCAGCCTTTGCGGCCTCGGCGGGATCCTCGGAATCGAGCGAGGCCTCCCACTGGGCGGCAATTGCATCCTGGTCGACCTGGTCGTTGCCCGCCATGATCCCTAGCCCGTCATGCTCACTGGACCACGACTTCCTTGAACAGCACCGCGCTGACCTGGATCGGGGCGACCGCCGCGTTGACGCGCTTGGTCAGCTCCTCCTTGAGGCGGAAGATGCCGGCGGAGCCGTTGAGGTCGGAAGGGCGCAGCTCGCGCACATAGGTCTGGAAGATGTCGGTGACGCGCGGCATCGTCGGCTTGATCGCCTCGATCTGCTTCTCTTCCTTCAGCTCCAGCACGATCTTCAGCCGCAGATATTGCACGCGCTCGCCGGGCGAGCCGGCGAGGTTGACCATGAGGTCGGGGACGTCGACGAAGGCCGGCGGCTTCGGCGGCGGCGCCGCCTCGGCATGGTGCTCGCCCTCGCCGTGACGGAAGAAGAAGAACCAGGTCGCCGCACCGCCGCCGAGGACGGCGAGCAGACCGACGGCCATGATGATGAGCTTGAGCTTGTTCTTCGGCGGAGCGGCTTCCGCGCCGTCGGCGGCTGCGCCGCCTTCCTCATTCTCTGCCATGGTTGCCGCGCTCGTTCATTTCTCAAAGGGGTCGAAAGAGCGAAGCCTCCTGGCAGACAGTGACGCGATACAAATGCCCCAGCGCAATGCGCTCCTCTGATGCGCAAACGCTACGGTAATAATGGTTAACGGAACCTTTCGATTGGGCCTCCGCTAGGAAAAATCTGCCGGGCAGACATGGCTAACAGAACCTTTCTGCCGCCCTTCCGCACCTCTCAAAAATCAGCAACCATTTGAATTTTCGAAGTTTTTCGAGTTGGCACGGCTTTCGCTGAGAGAGGACCGAGACCTCACGGTTTGGGAGAACCCGAGGTCTCGTTCACGGGATCCGCCAAGGCGCTTGGGAGAGCGAAATGGCAGATCTCACTCAGGGGAGATTTCCGATGCAGAACGCGCTTCTGATCGGCTTGTCACGGCAGATGACGTTGGAACGGCAGATGGACGTCATCGCCAACAACGTCGCCAATGCCAACACCAACGGCTTCAAGGCCGACCATTCGCTGTTCGAGGAGTATCTCAACTCGAACGCACGTCATGACAATTTCATCGGTCGCGACCGCCGGATCTCCTATGTGCAGGATCGCGGCACCTTCCGCGACGTCGGCCAGGGGCCGATGGAGCCGACCAACAATCCGCTCGACATCGCGATCAACGGCAACGCCTATTTCGCGGTGCAGGCCAATGGCGGCGAGCTCTATACCCGCGACGGCAAGTTCTCGCTCAACAGCACCGGCCAGCTCGTCACCGCGAGCGGCGATCTCGTGCTCGGCAATGCCGGCCCGATTACCTTCCAGCCGACCGACCACGACATCAATGTCGCGCCAGACGGCACCGTCACGGTGCTCGAGGGGACGGCGCGGACCGACTCGATCCGCGGCAAGATCCGCATGGTGTCGTTCGACGATCCGGCCAAGCTGACCAAGCTCGGCGGCAATCTCTATGGCGCCGGCTCGGCCAACCAGCAGGCCGACACCAAGTCCACCTTGCAGCAGGGTTACATCGAGAAGTCGAACGTGAATGCGGTCGGCGAGATGACCCGCATGGTCGAGGTGATGCGCAGCTACACCGCGATCGCCAGCCTGCTCCAGCAGCAGAGCGACCTCCACAAATCGGCGATCGACAAGCTCGCCGACGTTCCGGCCTGATTGAAGGAGAACTGACATGCAGGCGCTTCACACCGCTGCGACCGGAATGGCGGCACAGGAACTCAACGTTCAGGTGATCTCCAACAACATCGCCAACCTGCGCACCACCGGTTTCAAGAAGCAGACCGCGGCATTCCAGGACTTGATCTATGAGCACGTCCGCCGCGTTGGCGCCCAGTCGTCCGACCAGGGAACCATCCTGCCGGTCGGCGTCGACATCGGCGGCGGCGTCAAGACCGTCGGCACACCGCGCAGCATGACGCAGGGAACGCTGTCGCAGACCGGCAACGACCTCGATCTCGCGATCTCGGGCGACGGCTTCTTCAAGATCCTGATGCCCGACGGCACCTACCAGTACACCCGCGACGGCACCTTCCAGATGGACAATCAGGGCCGCGTCGTCACCGCGCAGGGCAACCCGGTGCAGCCGACCATCACCATTCCGAACAACGCCTCGGGGATCTCGGTCAGCGAGCAGGGCCAGGTCTCGGTGACGCTGCCGGGTTCGTCGACCTCGTCGATCATCGGCCAGATCGGCGTCACGCGCTTCATCAACAAGGCGGGCCTTCAGCCCGTCGGCAACAACCAGTTCATCGAGACCCCCTCGTCCGGCGCGCCGCAGGACGGCACGGCCAACTCCGAGGGTTACGGCAAGATCACGCAGGGCAGCCTGGAGCAGGCCAATATCGACGTCGTCTCGGAGATGAGCGACCTGATCGCCGCGCAGCGCGCCTACGAGATGAACGCCAAGGTCATCAGCGCAGCCGACCAGATGATGCAGTCGACCACGGCGCTGTTCCGCTGAGGTGATGACGATGATCCGCACCACGCTCGCCTCGATCTCGACCCTTCTGCTGCTGGCATTGCCGGCAGTGGCCGCCGACGAATTCATCGCCTCGCCGGCGCTGCGCGCCAGCGTCACCGTCACGGCGGACGTGGTGCGGATCGGCGATCTCATCGAGAACGCAGGATCCGCCGCGCTGATCCCGGTCTACCGCTCGCCCGATCTCGGCACCACCGGCACGCTGACGGTCGGCCAGGTGCTCGCGGTGCTGCGGGCAAAACAGGTGATCGGCGTCACGACCGGCGACATCAAGGAGGTCCAGGTCACCCGCCTCGCCCGCACGCTCGCGAGCAAGGACATCCAGGACGCGGTCACCGCTGCGCTCGAGCGCCGCTTCGGCCTCGGAGAAGCCGCCAACATCACCGTCACGTTCGACCGCGGCGTCGCCGAGATGCGGCTCGATGCCTCCAACACCGGCGCGCTCGAGCCGGTCGCAACCCGCTACGACGCCCGCAGCGGCCGTTTCGACGTCGCCTTCGAGATTGCCAACGACAGCAACTCTGCGCCGACCAAGCTGCGCTTCACCGGCACCGCGATCGAGACCGTGGAAGTGGCCGTGCTGACCCGCGACATCGACCGCGCCGAGCTTCTGAAATCCTCCGACGTCTCGCTGGAGCGCCGGCCGAAGGCCGAGGTCACCGGGCAACCGGCCGCGCGCGACCGCAGCATCGGCATGCAGCTGCGCCGGGCGATGCGCGCGGGCACGCCGCTCCGCGTCGCCGACATCGTCAAGCCCGACTTCGTGCTGCGCGATCAGGCCGTCACCATCATCTACCAGGTGCCCGGCCTCTATCTCACCACGCGCGGCAAGGCGATCGAGAACGGCGCCGAGGGCGACACGGTCAGCGTGCTCAATCTGCAATCCAAGCGCACGCTGACCGGCGTCGTTACCGGTCGTGGCCAGGTGACGGTCCAGGGTGGAAGTCAATCCGCGCCGATGGCGCCGGCCGTCGAGCAGACCTCGTCGATCAAGCGTGACGACGTGCCGCCGGCCGCAGCCCTGGCGCACAACCTGATCCAGACACCTGCGTCTGCAGCCCAGATCGCCCAAGCACAGATTCCGCAGTCCCCGATCCCGCAAGCTCGTCTCCCGCAAGCTCCAGCCAAGTCAGAGTAAGTCATGTCCAGGTTCAGTTCGGCTTTCCGCCTTCGTCGCATCGCGATCTCTGCCCTGCTGCTGGCAACTTGTGCCCTGGCGAGCGGCTGCTCATCGATCGACCGCCTGTCGCAGATCGGCGAGCAGCCGAAACTGTCCGCGATCGACAATCCGACGACGCAGCCCGGCTACAAGCCGGTGCAGATGCCGATGCCGAAGCCGGAAGTTGCCTCCTACAATCCGAACTCGCTGTGGCGCAACGGCAGCCGCGCGTTCTTCAAGGACCAGCGCGCCCGCCAGGTCGGCGACCTCCTGACCGTGACCGTGAACATCACGGACAAGGCCAACATCGAGAACGACACCTCGCGCAGCCGCACCAACAAGGAAGATTCCGGAATCACC
This sequence comes from Bradyrhizobium sp. 191, assembly GCF_023100985.1. Taxonomy (NCBI): domain Bacteria; kingdom Pseudomonadati; phylum Pseudomonadota; class Alphaproteobacteria; order Hyphomicrobiales; family Nitrobacteraceae; genus Bradyrhizobium; species Bradyrhizobium sp. 191. The sequence continues at coordinate 7,396,607 of NZ_CP064692.1, read as the reverse complement.
GACTTCATCGGCTCCCAAACCATCACCCAGCCCAACAAGATCCTGCCCGGCCGTATCCTGACCGCCGACTCGACCTCGTCCAGCGAGGGCAAGGGCAGCGTCGACCGCAAGGAAGCCCTGCAAACCAACGTCGCCGCCGTGGTGACCCAGGTGCTGCCGAACGGCAACCTGGTCGTCGAAGGCAAGCAGGAGATTCGCGTCAACTTCGAGATCCGCGAGCTGATCGTGGCCGGCATCGTGCGCCCCGAGGACATCCAGAGCGACAACACCATCGACTCCACCAAGATCGCCCAGGCCCGCATCGCCTATGGCGGCCGCGGCCAGATCACCGACGTGCAGCAGCCGCGCTACGGCCAGCAGGTCATGGACGTGCTGCTGCCCTTCTAAGCCTCTTCAAGAGCTCCCACATCGTGTTCGCGAACCTAGGCGCGAACGACGGTGTACGACGCGGCCTCCGGTAGCTCCCCTGCCGGAGGCCGCATCTATTTTGAGGGGTGTGCCATAGCGGCCGCGAGTCAGTGTGCACCATTGCAGCGAGATCGCTGCTCAACCACTGTCATTGCGAGCGAAGCGAAGCAATCCAGACTGCCGCCGCGGAACGATTCTGGATTGCGTCGTCGCGAAGGGCTCCTCGCAATGACGGCGGAGAGGGCGTGTATTCCTCACGCTGCATCCGCGACGGCGCGTATCTCCAGACGCACGCCGGTCTCCTTCTGAAGCGCGTGGATCACCGCCATCAGGTTCTCGGTCGTCGGATTGCCGCGCGGTCCGAACATCCGCATCAGACTTTTCGGCGGACGCTCCAGCACCTCGCTGAGCCGATCGAATCCGATAGTGGCATTGATGTAGGTCCGCAGCGCCGTCCGACCGTAGTCGACGTCCCCCTGCAACAGGCCCTGCATCGCCTCCAGGAACAGCGCTTCGCGAAAGGCGGGATCGCGCTCTGCCCGCGCGCGAATGGTCTCTTGAAAACTATGGGTCAATGGCATCCGCCTATCCCTCACTCCGCTTGCGCGCTTTGTAGTCGCGCCACCGGCGCAGCGCGACACTGATATCGGTTTGCTGCTTCTGCTTGGTGCCGCCCCCCAGCAGGATCACCAGCAAGCTGCCGTCCCATCCGAAGTAGACCCGGTAACCGGGACCACGATTGATCTTCAATTCAGCGGCGCCCTCGCCGATCGGCTTCACGTTCGAGGTGTTTCCATCGGCGAGCCGTCCAATTGCAACGGAAACGGCAGCGGCCGCCTGCGCGTCGAGCCCGTCATGCCAATCCCGAAACGGGCTGCGGTCGCCGATCCGATACTCCGCTATCTCAATCTTTGGTACCATATTCGTTACCAATTTTCAATTCCAGAATTTCGGATTTTATAAATTTCTGTTGACAGGCTCCGACCATTATGTTCTCGTTTCGTTCCACAAGAGGGCGTATCGCGATCGTCACGAAACGAGGGATGGAATGCGGTGGCCGCGACGGCGTCGGCGCGCGATGGTGGTTGCAGGGCGGGAAACCGTGAGCAGCGATCGGCGCGATACGACACGGCGTTGAACAGCGTCTTCGCATGGCCTCGACGGCGAGCGCACGCCAGCCGTGGAGGGCCCAGCGAGGGTGTGCGCGGACGGAGAAGTCGTGTGGTCCTGACGCCCGGGGTCTGTGCGTCAAGTCTTGCGGTGATGTGGCGGCCAACCGGTGCGCAGATCAGTCAGCCGCAAGGCGACGGGGGCAATAGTGCATCGCTCCCCGAGGAGCGAATGCATGCATCCACCTTGTCCTTGGCCACATCAATCCCGACGACAACGCGACTGTTTTGTGCCATCATCCACTCCCTTCCTTGCTCGGTTCGGGCTCGAAGCCCATGCAACTGTTCGGGTTGAGGAAGACACGTCGAATCCGTTCCACGCTCCCCGACAGGCTCTAGGCCTTTGAGCACGAACGGGCTCGGATCCAGCGACGGGCGGTTGGTCAGAACCGCCCGTTGTCACATCCTGGCAGATTTTGCGGACACAAGAGCACGAAGGACACCGTTAAAACCATCGCGCAGGGAAGGCCGGGATGTCCCGGCATCACCTGTCGTCCACCCCGTGCGCGTTCTCCAGCACACGCGGGACTTCGGGTGCCAGCCGGCGCCCGGCCTTCCCTGCGCCTTCTTGATTTTCAGGAGGGCGAAGCGATTGCAAAACTCGGGCGAAAGACGCCGCGAGCATGCGAAGGCGTGTCCGCTTTTGCGAGTTAGGTTGATGAAGCGAAGTCGTGCCTCACACTCCGTCATTGCGAGCGAAGCGACGCAATCCAGAATCTTTTCGCGGCGGCAGTCTGAATGGCTTCGCTGCGCTAGGAAGAAACTGCTGGTTGTTTAGGGTCAGGCCGCCTCCGCGATGTGCTGGAGTTGGACGGTGAAGCCGAGCTTTTTGAGGCGCGCGACCAAGCGGCTTGCCTTGACCTCGGTGGGCCGACGGTCGAAGTAGGCGGCGCCGAGGTCGTGGTGCTCGGTGCCGTTTTTGAGGATGTGGTAGATGGCGGTGAGGAGCGAGGCGGCGACAGCGCAGATGGCTTTTTGAGGTCCGCGTCTGGCCTGCAAGCGGAAGAACTGCGCTCGGTAGTAACTGTTCTTTGAGCGCTTGGCGGCCCAAGCACATTGAACGAGCATCGTCTTGAGCCACGGCGCCCCCTTGCGCAGGCGCGAGGACTTGCGCTTGCCGGCGCTCTCGTTCTGCCCGGGGCACAGGCCGGCCCAGGCAACGAGATGGCCGGCAGTCTCGAAGCGGCTCATATCGGCGCCGATCTCGGATAAAATTGCCGGCGCTGCCACCGCGCTGATCCCGGGGACCGTGGTCAACAATCCGATCAAGTGGCGAAAGGGGATCTTGCCACCGCCTGCCTCCGCTTCCATGCCCTCGATCCGCTGAGCGATTTCGACATCAAGCTTGCGGATCGTCTCATCCAGACCATCGCGTTGCTTCAGGTGAAGCGCGAGCAGAAAGCGATGGTGATCCGTCAGGCGCCCGTGCAACGCATCGTAAAGCTCCTTCGGCGACGCCTTGAGCTGCTTGCCGGCAAGCTCGGCCAGCTTGTTCGGCTGCCGGACGCCGTCGATCATCGCCTGGATGATCCGCCGGCCGCTCGCGCCCATGATGTCGGAGATCACCGAGCCGAGCTTGATGTTGGCTTCCGCCAGCGTCTTGTCGATCCGCTGCACGTGCCGCGCCTGCTCGCGCACCAGTTGCTTGCGCGTTCGCGTCAGCGCGCGCAGCTCCTGTACCTTCTCCTCGGGAATGAAGCTGCCTTTGATCAGCCCGCAGGCCAACAGATCGGCGATCCACATCGCATCGTTCATGTCGGTCTTGCGTCCCGGCACATTCTTGATATGCGCCGCATTGGCGACGATCAATTCAAAGGCGCCTTCGCCCAGGATCCGGAACACCGGCATCCAGTAGACGCCCGTCGCCTCCACCGCCACATGCGTGCACCGGCTTTCTTCCAGCCACCTTCTCAGCTCCACGAGCGGGTCCGTCGTGGCCGCAAAAGTCCGGCACTCCCGCTGCGCCTTGCCATCGACCATGATCCGCACGCAGGCCACGACCGTGTCCCTGTGTACATCCAGCCCCGCCACCCGCTCATACAAAATATCCATGCTCCTCTCCTCAACAGTTAGCGCCGGCGGCATAGGCGCCTGTCAGAAAAGAATGCTAGGAAGCGTGCTCGAGGGCCATGCAGCCCCTCCGCGCCAGTGTGGGTTATCCAGGCAACCCGGGTCCAACTCGCAACCGGGCTCTCGCGCACCAGAGAGTAATCGACCTCTTTGCCGACGGCCTCTCAAAATACCGCATTTGCCCACGCTCCGACAGTTTCATCCAGCGCGCGTCGGCTCCTCAATGCCGGTCCCAACTCGCAATGACGGTGGCGAGAGCTCACGTAAACTCCACCTCCACCGTCCCGAGCCCGTCCAGCTCCATCCGCACCTTGTCGCCGGCTTTCAGCCACAGCGTCTTGACCAAGCTGCCCGTCAGCACGAGCTGCCCCGCATGCAGGCCCTTGCCCTCGGCGGCGAGATGGTTGGCGAGCCAGGCGAGCGCGTTGTGGGGATGGCCGAGCACGTCGGCGCCGGTGCCGTGGCTCACCTCCTCGCCGTTGACGAGGGCGCGGCCCTTGACCGCTTTCAGGTCAGGAACCGACGAGCGCGGCACCGACGGACCCAGCACGCAACCGGCGGCGAAGAAGTCGTCGGCGATCAAGGTCGGCGCGCCCATCGTTTCCCACTTCACGTAGCGGTCGTCGACGATCTCGATCGCGGGATGATAGGCCTCGACGGCCTCGCCGACCCATTCGGCCGTGAACGGCGCCTCGCCGGCGGCAAGGTCCCGCTTGAGCCGCACCGCGATCTCGCACTCGACGCCGACCCGGACATAATTGGAGGTGGCGAGCTTGGCGCCGCTGTCATGGACGCCCTTCTGGAACACGCCGCCGCCGCAGGGGTGCGGGATTCCGATATAGTCCTGCATCACCTGGCTGGTGCAGCCGATCTTGTAGCCGACGAGCGGGCCGACGTGCGGCAGCAGGAGATCATGCAGGGCGCGCTGCACCTGATAGCCCTCGGCTTCATCGGCGGGAGGACGCTCCAGCGCCGCAAGCGGCGCATGGTTGCGGCGCGCCAGCGCGATCGCCTTTGCGGCTTGGAGTATTCTGTCCATCGGCGCCGCCTCCCACGCTACGCATTCGAAGGCGACACTTCAGCATCCCCGCCGGGGCGTGACAAGCCAGGGGCAACCTCACGCCTTGACCAGGCCGAGCCGGATCAGGCTCTCCGCGGTCGCAAGGATCGCCTCGTGGTTGGAACGGGGCTCCCAGCCGAGCAGCGACCTCGCCTTGGCGCTGGTGGAATGCCGCACCCTGCCGAGCATCGGCACGACCGCACGCAAAAGGGGAATCCGGGTCGCGGCCAGCCGCACCAGCCAGTCGGGGGCCTGAAACCGCGGAACCCGGCGTGCCGACGGCCCGAGTTCCCGCCGCAGCACCTTGGCGATATCGAGGATCGACATCGTTTCACCGGAGACCGCGATGAAGCGCTCGCCCCTGGCCTCGGGCGCCGTCATCGCACGCAGATGCAGATCGGCGACATCGCGCACGTCGACCACGCCGAAATAAACCCGCGGCACCGCCGGCATGATGCCGTCGAGCAGCGATTTGACGATCTCGATCGAGCCGGAGAAGTCCGGCCCCAGCACGGGACCAAAAATGCCGGCGGGATTGACCACCGACAGTTCGAGGCCGCCGCCCTCGCGCGCGATGAAATCCCAGGCCGCCCGCTCGGCCAGCGTCTTGGATTTGATGTAGGGCTGCAGGTCGGGACCATCGAGATTGGTCCAGTCGGTCTCGTCGAACGGTTTTTCACGCGGCGGATGGCCGTAGCCGATCGCGCCCAGCGACGAGGTGATGACGACGCGCCTGACGCCGGCCTCGCGCGCGGCGCGCAGCACCCGCAGCGTGCCGTCGCGGGCCGGGACGATCATCTCGTTCTCGTCCTTGGGCACGCTGGTCGACAGCGGCGAGGCGACGTGCATGACGTAGTCGCACCCGTCGATCGCCTCGCGCCAGCCCGCGTCTGCCGTGAGGTCCGCCGTGAAGAAGGACACGGTTTCCGGCGCAGCCGCCCCGCCCTCGCGCAGCATCGCCAGCACGTCGTCCCGACGATCGGGCCGGCGTACCGTCGTCCGCACGGCATGGCCCGCGGCCAGAAGTTGCAGGACGACGTGAATGCCGACGAAGCCCGACCCGCCGGTCACCAGAACAGTGCTCATTGCCAAATTCCCCTCGATGCGAGGGCCGGCGGATCGGTTCCGCCGCGGCCCTGCTCAAGGCCGCATCTGGTCACTATCTCCAAGGGGACAAGTAGAATGGATTTCGAGACCGGTATGGAAAACCTGAACCAGCAACTGCGACGACGGCTGCGATTGCAGCCCGGATCCTGCCCTGCTCGGCGACTTCAAGCGCGCTATCCACGCGCTCGGCGGCAAGTGGAAACTGGAGATCCTGTTGACGCTGATGAACGGTGCGGTTCGCTTCGGTGCCTTGCGACGATCGATCGGCGGGATCACCCAGCACATGCTGACCACGCAGCTTCGCGAGCTCGAGCAGGATGGCCTCGTATCGCGCATCGTCCTCGCGGAGAAACCCTTGAGGGTTGCGTACGAGCTGACGGATGCGGCTTAGGGCCTCTTGCCGGCATTTAAGGAAATATTGAGCTGGTCCAGGCTTTATGGGGACGCGCGCCTCCTGGCGTCGCGGCAGACCTGATTGCAGCGATGCTTGATGCAGCTGGATCAGCGTCTCACCATTCGAGCCGATGTCGTTGATGCGACTCGCAAAACCTGCCCCACCTGAAGTGAAGGCTGTTTCTCATCCGAACTCACGTGAGCTCGGAGGAATCGAGTCTAGCCCATTGATCGTGATTCACTTTTCGCGATCACGCTTCGCGCGTTGCCGCGCGGCTGCAAGCGGCAGACAAAATGCGGATCACGGCGCCAAGCGGCACCTTGCGTCCCAAAAACAAAGAGCCGCACTTGGCGGCTCGGGCTCTATTCGTCGCGATAGACCTTCTCGCGTTTCTCGTGGCGCTCCTGCGCTTCCACCGAGAGCGTTGCGATGGGCCGGGCTTCGAGCCGCTTCAACGAGATCGGCTCGCCGGTTTCCTCGCAATAGCCGTAGGTGTTGTCCTCGATGCGCTGGAGCGCGGCGTCGATCTTGGCGATCAACTTGCGCTGGCGATCGCGGGCGCGGAGTTCGATGGCACGGTCGGTCTCGGACGATGCCCGATCGGCAAGATCGGGGTGGTTCACGTTCTCCTCCTGCAAAGCCTGCAGGGTGAGCTTGGACTCTTTGAGGATCTCATCCTTCCAGGCGAGGAGCTTCAAACGGAAGTACTCCTTCTGCCGGTCGTTCATGAAAGGCTCTTTGTCGGTCGGTCGGTAGTTTTTCAACTTTTCCAAGGGAGGCCTATCTGTCTAAGCAACGACTCGCATACGGAACGGGGTCCGTCGAGCGGGGCGTTATATAGCGGCCTCCTGTGACAGACAATATTTCCCCTCATCGCCCCGGTGCCGCCCCCAAGCCCTTGCACAGGAAGGTTTATCCTGGAGGGACCCGGGGGGCGGCTGGCGGCTCAATAGCCGACCGTGAAGCGCTGCCTCAGATGGGCGGGCCGTTCGATCTCGTCGGCGAGCGCGATGGCGTAGTCGGCGAAGGTGATCCAGCTCTTTCCGTTCGCATCTGCGAGAAGCTGGTCGCTCCCAAGCCGGAACTTGCCCGTGCGTTCCCCCTCGACGAACAAAGCCGACGGCGAGATGAAGGTCCAATTCAGGTCCTTTTCCTGCTGCAGCAGGTCGAGGAAGGCCGAGCCCGCCTCCGCCTCAGCCTTGTATTGGGTAGGAAAATTGGGCGTTGTGACCAGCTTCACGCCTGGGGCGACCTCAAGGCTGCCGGCACCGCCGACGACGAGGTAACGACCGACCTTGGAGTCCTTCGCCGCACCGATCAGCTTGAGCGGGTCACTGGCCAGGAAGTGCACAGAACTCACGGCGACGTCGTACCCGGTCCACAGCCTGGCGAGGCCGGCCTGGTCGAGCACATCCCCCTTGGTTGGCGTGACGTTGGGCAGGGCTGCGATCTTCTCGGGGTTCCGGGCGATGGCTGTGACGGCGTGGCCGCGGCGGGACAGTTCCCTGGTGATCTCCGACCCGGCTCGGCCCGAGGCGCCGGCGACTGCGATTTTCATGGAAGGCTCCTTTGCTGCTATAGTAACTATCAGTGACTAGATATCGCAAAGGATGCTGGTGTTAAGAGAGCACTTTGTGCTTACCTGATTACGCAACGGTAACCTGGACGCAACCGATCACGTACAGCTGACGCGCGCACCGCCAGCGGCGGAATGAGGCCGACGATGAAACCCGACGTTTACGCAGCGAACTGCCCTACCCGCCAAATCCTCGATCGCGTCGGCGACAAATGGGCGGTGCTGATCCTCTTGCTCCTGCGGGAGGAGCCGATGCGCTTCAATCAGTTGCGGCGCACGATTGAGGGCATCTCGCAGAAGATGCTGAGTCAGGTTCTCAAGTCGCTCGAGCGCGACGGCCTGATCAGGCGCCATGCCATCGCAACCGTTCCTGTCACGGTGGAATATTCGATCACGCCACTCGGGCTGACGCTGGCCGCGGCGGTCGATCACCTGCGCGATTGGGCCGAGCACAATCTGAAGGACGTGCTCGCGGCGCAGCGCCGCTACGATGTGCAGCAGAAGGAGGAAGCGGCGTAGACGTCAGGCCTGCCCGGCCTTCGCGAGCTCGACTTCGACGCGCAACTCGATCTCCGAGAGCACGGAATCGAGTCCGGCATCGCCCGACGAGGATTTGAGGTTCGCCGCAGCATCACGCAGACGCATCACGGTCGAGGCGTCGAGGTTTCCGGACAGCAGTCCCATCTTCAGATCATCGAGCACGTCGAGCGCCGTCCTGCCGCGGGCGACCGAGCGCTTGCGGCGCTCGACCGGATCCTCTTCGACGCCCTGCAATGCCAACAGCGCGTCGATGTTGGCGGTGGCCTTCGGTGCGGCAGCGCTCCGCGTCTCCTGTGCCGACGAGGTGTCGGGCAGCACGAAGGTGCCCGAGCCGGTCCGCCTAGTCTGGCTGGCCGGCGTTCCCAACGTGGTTCCGTTCGGTCCGTAGATGCGCATCGGAAGGAATCCGGGTGATCGATGCCGGAGCTTCGCCGTTTTATGGTTAACGGCCCGTAAACAGCCCGGCAAAATCTGCCGACAGGCGGCAGTTTCGCTCCTCAGGCACAACACCCGCTGACACCGGTCGAAACAGATTTATTCAACCTATTCAGCGATCTATCCCGAAGCCCCGGGTTGGCACAGCGCTCGCAAGGAAAGCGCCGGACCAGCTCGTCATGGGAGTGTCGTGCAGGTCCTTCGGATTTGAGGAGCCTCTTTAGGAGCCTTGGGGAGCAGAGGATGCCAGGCGTTCGTTGGGTGAGGATTGTTGGGGTGGCCTGCGCCGCGCTGTCAGCGCTGGCGCTCTCGGTCACGCCTGCAAGCGCGACATCGCGCATCAAGGATCTCGCCAACATCGAGGGCGTGCGGCAGAACCAGCTCATCGGTTACGGCCTCGTCGTCGGCCTCAACGGCACCGGCGACACGCTCAACAACATCCCCTTCACCAAGCAATCGCTGCAGGCGATGCTCGAGCGCATGGGCGTCAACATCCGCGGCGCCACCATCCGCACCGGCAACGTCGCGGCCGTGATGGTGACCGGCAACCTGCCGGCCTTCGCCACCCAGGGCACGCGCATGGATGTCACCGTCTCCGCGCTCGGTGACGCCAAGAACCTCCAGGGCGGCACCCTGCTCGTGACCCCCCTCCTGGGCGCCGACGGCAACGTCTATGCGGTGGCACAGGGCTCGCTCGCGATCTCCGGCTTCCAGGCCGAGGGCGAGGCGGCCAAGATCGTGCGCGGCGTTCCGACCGTCGGACGCATCGCCAACGGCGCCATCATCGAGCGCGAGATCGAGTTCGCGCTCAATCGGCTGCCGAACGTGCGCCTGGCGCTGCGCAACGCCGACTTCACCACCGCCAAGCGCATTGCGGCTGCGGTCAACGACTATCTCGGCGTCAAGACCGCCGAGCCGATCGACCCCTCGACGGTGCAGCTGTCGGTCCCGCCGGAGTTCAAGGGCAACGTCGTCGCTTTCCTCACCGAGATCGAGCAGCTCCAGGTCGATCCCGATCTCGCCGCCAAGATCATCATCGACGAACGGAGCGGCATCATCGTGATGGGCCGCGACGTCCGCGTCGCCACAGTCGCTGTGGCGCAGGGCAACCTCACCGTCACCATCTCCGAGAGCCCGCAGGTCAGCCAACCCAACCCGCTGTCGCGCGGCCGCACCGTGGTCGCGCCGCGCAGCAGCGTCACCGTCACCGAGGACGGCAAGAAGCTGGCCGTCGTCAAGGACGGCGTCTCGCTCCAGCAGCTCGTCGACGGCCTCAACGGCCTCGGCATCGGTCCCCGCGACATGATCAGCATCCTCCAGGCGATCAAGGCCGCCGGCGCGATCGAAGCCGACATCGAGGTGATGTGATGCAGGCAGGCTCCATCAACACCCCGCGCGCCACCACCGCTTCGGCGTTCTCGGTGGAGAGCCGCAACGGCCGGCCGGACTTCGAGCTCGCCGCCGCGCTGCAGAAAGTCTCACCGCAGCAGCAAGCCAAGGCGCAGAAGACCGCCACCGATTTCGAGGCGATGTTCCTCAACAGCATGTTCTCGCAGATGACCTCGGGCCTGAAGGGCGAAGGTCCGTTCGGCGATACGACCGGCACCGGCGTGTGGCGCTCGATGCTGACCGAGCAATATTCCAAGAGCTTCGCCCAGGCCGGCGGCGTCGGCGTCGCCACCGAAGTCTACCGCACCCTGATCATGCAGCAGGCGAAAACGATCCGCACGGCATAAGGTCAAACGAAATGAACCATTTCCACGCCTCACGTCAGCCGATGCAAGCCCAGAGTCCGAACGCCGCGCCCGGCAGCACCGAGGCGCGCAAGCTCGCCGAAGGCCTGATGGACGCAATGAGCGCATTGCTCGGACTGATCGAGCGGGAGACCGAGCTCGTTCGCGCCGGCAAGGTCCGCGAGGCGATGACGCTCGAGAGCAAGAAGCAGGAGCTGTCGCGCAATTACGTCGGCGCCGTCAGCCAGCTGAAGGCGAACCAGGCCCAGCTCGCGAAATCCGCGCCGGAGTTGCTCTCGACGCTGCATCGCCACCACGATGCGTTTCGCGCGATGCTCCAGGTCAATCTCACCGTGCTCGCGACCGCGCACGCTGTCTCCGAGAGCGTCGTGCGCGGCGTCAACGCCGAGATCCAGAAGCGCAACGTGCCGAACACCTATACGGCCGCGGGACGCCGCGCCGCGCCGGGACCGCGCCACATCACTCCGCTCGCGGTCAGCCGCTCGCTCTGAGCGCGCAGGAACAAGCGACATTTTTACGAAATATTGCGCGGCGATGGCGTCGCGCGATTAGTCACGTTTCCTTACCAGGTCTTCAAACCTGGTGTTCCATGGTTGCGCTATTAGAGGGGTTGGGATTTGACTCAAGTAAGGCAACCAGGAGGCTGCCATGAGTACAGATTTCAGCATCAGGCCGGTGGGGATCCCGGCACCCGCGCAGATCGTACCGACGTCCAACGTGGCGGCGAACGAGGCCGTGCAAACGGATCTTCCGGTGAGCCAGACGGTCGCCGCGAGCGATACGGGCGCGCCTGTGCGCAATGATCTGCCAAACCACGAGAACGTCTCGCGCCAGGTCGTGTTCGACCAGGCGGCCGCGTCCTTCGTCTTCCAGGTCGTCAACGCCAAGACCGACGCTGTGGTGACCCAGTTCCCCGACGAGGCGATGCTGCGCCGGCGCGCCTATTTCCATGCGCTGGATATGCAGTCCGAGCCCTCGCGTCCGCTCAGCACGGACGTCAGCGCCTGACGACCAGGTGTCGACCGTCACGACGGCGGATCGACACCAGTCGAGTCCGCCGCAAGTTCGGTGGCGATGTCATTGATCCGCCCCAGCGCCGGCTTCCGTCAGCATCGACTTGGTCCGCGGTCGGCAAATGCTCGACCACGACCGCTCTCCGTCACGGCCGTCCGGACAGGCCTGCAGCGATGTTGCGGTTGATCTCGATCAGCGGGCGGAAATGATCGAACTGCGGGCTCATCTGCAGCGCGGCCGTCTGGCTCAGCACGAACACGCTGATGTTGGCGATCTTCTGCCGGACGTCGATCGGCTGCGGATTGGTGTCACGCATCGCCTCGCTCAGGAAGATGGTCCAGAGCTTGCGGTTGAACATCAGGGCCTGCATGGTCTGCTCGCTGAGCGGATCGGCGTTGTTCACCGCGTCCTGGAGCTTGTTGGCGGCCTTGAGCAGGGTCTGCGCCTCGATGTCCCGAGGAGATGCGGTGGTCGTTGCAACACGCGCATAAGCCGAGGCAGCGGAATTCGACATCAATCACACCCTGGACGTTACCTAACGCGTTCTACGCGCTTAAGGATTTCTTTCCCAACCCTAGGCAGCACCGCTTAAGATTTGCTTACGTGTTGTGCTTGGAAGCACTCCGGACAATTACGGGGCACGGAGCTCTTCGTCGGCGCAACGCTAGATGCGCGCACGCACGATGTAAACTCGCTCGGCGTGATGCGCATCGATCTCAGCTAATCTTGTCTTAGCGATCTCCCTTAAAAGAACGGCGGAGCGTTAGCTCCGCCGCGAAATCTCGAGTAGCGAACTTGCGCCGCGAACTTAGCGGAGCAGCTGCAGCACGCTCTGTTGCGACTGGTTGGCCAGCGACAGCGCGGAGACCGCGATCGACTGGCGTGTCGAAAGCGCCTGGCTGTTCGCCGCTTCCTCATTGGTGTCGGCGAGCGTCAGGTTGGACGAGCCGGTCTGCAGCACGTTGATCAGGTTCTTGGAGAAGTCCTGACGCACCTGCACGATCGACAGGTTCGAACCGAGGGTGGAGCCTTCCGAGCGCAGCGTGCTCGAGGCTGCATTCAGGCTGGCCAGCACCTTGTTGGTGGCGCCGTTGTCGATGAAGTCGACGCCGTTGACGAGATTGCTGAGACCGAGGCCCGCCGCATTGAACACCACGCCGTTGATACTCAGCGTGGAGCTGCCGGTCTCGTTGAAGACGAGCTTCAGCGTGTCGCCGTTGAGCAGGTTGACGCCGTTGAAGGAGGAGTCCTGCGACGTCGTGTCGATCTGGGCCAGGATGTTGTTGAACTGGTTGACCAGGTTGGAGCGCGCGGTCTGCGCCACCGGATCCTGGACCGGCGGCTGCGCGGTGGTGAAGGCCAGAACGCCGGTGATGGTGCCGCCGACTGCGCCGCCCGCGAGGGTCGAACCGAGCGTCGACGAGGCGTATTCGTTGACGGTGGTCACCGTGAGCACGCCGTTGGCATCGATCGTCGCCGTCAGGTGGTTGGCCTGCAGCTGCGCGTTGAGCTGGTCCAGCGTCTTGACGGTGCCGTTGGTGCCGTCGCCGAAAGTGACGTTCACCGGGGTGCCGCCGTTGAACGAGGTGAAGGTCAGCGTCTTGCCGCTGATGCCGCCGACGCCGGACGTGCGGGCCGCAGTGAAGGCGGTTGCCGTTCCCGTATTGCCGCTGAGACCGAATGCACTGAGGGCATTGCCGGTGCCGGTGATCGAGAGATCGGCGTTGACGCCGGTGGAAAGCGCAAGCTGACCGCTGCTGTTGACCGACGACGGGATCTGGCCCGCCGTGGTCGACAGCGTCGCCGCGCCGTTGAAGATGCTGGCCGTCTTGACGCCGGTCGCGAGGTCGACGGCGTTGAGCAGGTCGGTCAGCGTCGCGCTCTGGATATAGACGGTCGAGTTGCCGTTGCCGTCCGTGACGATGTTGCCGCTGACGCCACCCGAGGTGACGCTGGCCGCCGATTGCGGCGTCTGCGCGTTCTTGAAGGTGATGGTGTGGCCGTCGATGTTCAGCGTCGAGCCGTCCTGAACCAGGGTGCCGAGCGAACCTGCGGTGGTCGACCGGGCCGCGGTGACGTTGGCATTGCCGGCGCCGGTTGCGGACGTCAGGCCGAGCGCCTTGAGGAAGTCGGCCTTTCCGGTCACGCTCAGATCGGCGCCGGTCGAGCTCTTCAGCGTGACCTGGCCGCCCGTGATGGAGGATGCCACCTGCAGCGTGCCGACAGGACCGGCCGAGCCGCTGACCGAGATGGTCGCGGCGCCGGCGCTGATCGTCGCGCTCTTGACGCCGCTGGCCAGATCGATCGCGCTCAACAGGTCGTTGACGGTGCCGGTGGGCGCGGCGGCCGTCCCCATGTAGACGATCGAGTTGCCGTTGCCGTCGGTGGCGATGTGGCCGCTGGCATCCAGGCCCCAGCCGGTCGGCTGCGTCGCGGGCGCCGCGCCGGTCCGGAAGGTAATGGTCTTGCCGTTGACGGTGATCGAATCTCCATCGGCCGGCGACGAGCCGAGGGTGCTCGCCGCCGTGGTTCCGATCAGCGTCGCGCTGCCGGTCAGGGCAGTGGTGCCGTCGGCCATGGTTGCGGCAACGCCGGTCAACGTGCCCGCCGTCGAGCCGAGCGATGCACCGAGGGCGGCGGCGGCCGTCACCGGCGTCACGCCACCGGGAGCGCCGGTGTAGAGCACGTTGCTGTTGGCGGTTGCGCTTGCATAGGACGTCGTGCCGCGCAGATCGGCCGGTGTCGCGCCGGGAATGGTCGTCGAAACGTTCGACTTGGTGGAATAGCCGACGGTGGTCTGCAGCGCCTGGTTGGCGATCGATTTCGCGCTGTCGATCAGCTTTTGCAGCGAGGTGATGCCGGTGTTGGCGGCCTGGAGCACCTGCACGCCGTTGTTGATGCCGTCGAGCAGGTTGCTGATGTCGCTCGCCCGGTTGTCCAAGCCCTGCGCCGTGAAGAAGTTGGTGGGATTGTCGAGCGCCGTATTGACCTTTTTGCCGGTCGACAACCGCTCCTGCGTCGTGGCCAGCAAGTCGGCCGTCGACTGCAGCGACAACAGGTTCTGGCGAACGGACGCCGAGAGAACGATGTTGGACATTGGCGAGTCTTCCTCTTGAACCGGATACGAATCGGCCGCGCGGTCTGCAAAGCGGGGCTTTTGTCCAGTTTTAGGAGGTGTCCTTTAAAGTATGGTTAACGCCGGTTTAAGGGATAGGGTTAATGGCGGGTGAAGGCCCCTGCCCGCCTCCAAATGCAAAGAGAGCGGCGGGGCAAATGGCCCCGCCGCTCGATTTTTACCTCGTATTTCAGTTGCTTACTAGCGAAGCAGCTGGAGCACGCTCTGCTGCGACTGGTTGGCCAGCGACAGCGCGGAGACCGCGATCGACTGGCGGGTCGACAGCGCCTGGCTGTTCGCCGCCTCGACGTTGGTGTCGGCCAGGGTCAGGTTGGACGAGCCGGTCTGCAGCACGTTGATCAGGTTCTTGTTGAAGTCCTGACGGATCTGCACCACCGAGAGGTTCGAACCGAGGCTCGAGGCTTCCGAGCGCAACGTGCTCGAGGCGGCATTCAGATTGGTCAGCACCCTGTTGGCGGCGGCGTTGTCGATGAAGTCGACGCCGACGGTCAGCGCGGCGAGGCCGAGACCCTTCGAGTTGTAGGTCACGCCGGTGATGTTCAGGCTCGACTTGCCGGTCTCGTCGAACACCAGCTTGAGCTGGTCGCCGTTGAGCAGGTTGACCCCGTTGAACGAGGAGTCCTGCGCCGTCGTGTCGATCTGGTTCAGGATGTTGTTGTACTGAGATACCAGGTTCGCACGGGCCGTCTGTGCGACCGCATCCTGGACGGGCGTGGAAGCCGTCGAGAAGGTCAGCGCCGAGGTCAGCGTGCCGCCGATCGCACCGCCCGCTGCAGTCGAGCCGAGCGTCGAGGAGGCGTAGTCATTGGACGCCGTGATCGTCAGCAGGCCGTTGGCGTCGATCGTCGCGGACAGGTTGTTGGCCTGAAGCTTCGAGTTGAGCTGGTCGAGCGTCTTGACCGTGCCGTTGGTGCCGTCGCCGAAGGTGACGTCGACCGCGGTGCCGCCGTTGAAGGAGGTGAATGTCAGGCTCTTGCCGCTGATGCCGCCGATGCCGGAGGTGCGCGCCGCCGAGAACGCCGTCGCGTTGCCGGTGTTACCCGAAAGCCCAAACACCGCCAGCGCGTTGCCGGTGCCGGTGATCGACAGGTCGGCGTTGATGCCGGTCGAGAGCTGGAGCTGGCCGCTGGTGTTGATCGACGACTTGCTCTGGCCGGTTGCGGTATTCAGCGTCGCCGCGCCGTTGGCCGCAATCGACGCGGTCTGCACGCCGGTGGCAAGGTCGATCGCGTTGAGCACGTCGGCGACAGTGCCGGCCTGGAGGTAGACCGTCGAGTTGCCGTTGCCGTCGGTGATCACGTTCCCGCTCTTGCCGAACCCGGCTGGAATGGCCGGCGCACCTGCTGAGCCCGGAACCGGCGCGTTCTTGAAGGTAATGACGTGGCCGTCGACATTCAGGGATGCGCCATCGGAAATCAGCGATCCCAGCGAGCTCGCGGTCGTGGTCCGGTTGACGCTCAGCGACGCATTGCCGCCGCCCGTTGCGCCGGAGAGGCCCAGCGCCTTGAGCAGGTCGGCCTTGCCGGTCAACGACAGATCCGCACCCGTCGAACTCTTCAGCGCCACGACACCTGCGGCGATCGAGGAGGGCGTCTGGCCCGCGCTGTTCGCGATCGTCGCCAACCCGCTTGCGATGACCGAGGTGTTCACGCCGCTGGCGAGGTCGATCGCGGTCAGCAGGTCGTTGACGGTCGCGGCCGGGGTGGCGGCTGTGCCGAGATAGACGGTGGTGTTGCCGCTGCCGTCGGTCACGAGGTTGCCGCTGAGGCCCGAGCCGGCCGGGACGGCGGCTGCCAAGGGAGCCGAGCCGGCGCGGAAGGTGATGGTCTTGCCGTTCACCGTCAGCGTGTCGCCGTCGGCGGGAGCCGAGCCGATCTTCGTGGCCGCGGTGGTGCCGATCAGGGTCATCGTGCCTGTCACGGCGGTGGTGCCGTCGGCAGCGTTCACGGCAACCGTATTCGAGAACGTACCTTGCGCCGCGCCGAGGGTAGTGGTTGCGACGGCCGCGGTAACGCCGCCCGCCGTGCCGTTATACAGCACGTTGCTGTAGGCGGTCGCGCTGGCATAGGAGGTCGTGCCGCGCAGGTCGGCGGCGGTTGCGCCCGCGATCGTGGTGGAGACGTTGGACTTGGTGGAGTAGCCGACCGTGGTCTGCAGCGCCTGGTTGGCGATCGACTTGGCCGAGTCGATCAGCTTCTGCAGCGAGGTCAGGCCGGTGTTGGCGGCCTGCAGCACCTGCACGCCGTTGGCGATGCCGTCGAGCAGATTGTTGATGTCGCTGGCGCGATTGTCGAGCGACTGGGCGGTGAAGAAGTTGGTGGGATTGTCCAGCGCCGAGTTGACGCTCTTGCCGGTCGACAGACGGTTCTGTGTGGTGGCGAGGAGGTCGGCGGTGGACTGGAGAGAGAGCAGGTTCTGACGAACCGACGCAGAGAGAACAATACCGGACATGACTCTTACCCTTCTGGCTTACGCGTCTTCGTTCGATCGCTTCGGATCGAGTGACGGGCACAGCCTGCGCGGACATGGCTAACAAAGGGTGAAACGCGTCTCGCCGGCATAAGCGGCGGTTCACCATAAGCTGCCGGAAGGCGCGGATGGCATCGACAATCCGTCTGAAATAATTGGCGTTTCTCTGCGCTTACGCTCCATTAACCATAACCGCTGGTTACTTTTCAGAGCGTCTCCTGGTTTCTCGAAAGGTCGCATGACATATGAAAAAGCGGCGGGGCCGAAGCCCCGCCGCCGGATCCTGCTTGCGATGTTGGCCGCGACTTAGCGGAGCAGCTGGAGCACGCTCTGCTGCGACTGGTTGGCCAGCGACAGCGCGGAGACCGCGATCGACTGACGGGTCGACAATGCCTGGCTGTTGGCCGCCTCGACGTTGGTGTCGGCCAACGTCAGGTTGGACGAACCGGTCTGCAGCACGTTGATCAGGTTCTTGTTGAAGTCCTGACGCACCTGCACGATGGTCAGGTTCGAGCCCAGCGCGGAGGCTTCCGAGCGCAGCGTGCTCGACGCCGCGTTCAAATTGGTCAGCACCTTGTTGGTGGCCGCGTTGTCGATGAAGTCGACACCGCTGGTCAGCGCAGCAAGGCCCAGACCCTTGGAGTTGTAGGTCACGCCGGTGATGCTCAGGCTCGACTTGGCGGTCTCGTCGAACACCAGCTTGAGCTGATCGCCGTTCAAGAGGTTGACGCCATTGAACGAGGAGTCCTGCGCGGTCGAGTCGATCTGCTGGAGGATGTTGTTGTACTGGTTGACCAGATTGGCACGCGAGGTCTGCGCGACGACGTCCTGGACGGGGGTGGAAGCCGTCGAGAAGGTGAGCGACGAGGTCAGCGTGCCGCCGATCGCACCACCCGCGGTGCTCGACCCGATGGTCGAGGACGCGTAGTCGTTGGTGGTCGAGATCGTCAGCAGGCCGTTGGCGTCGATCGTCGCGGACAGGTTGTTGGCCTGAAGCTTCGAGTTGAGCTGGTCGAGCGTCTTGACCGTCCCGTTGGTGCCGTCGCCGAAGGTGACGTCAACCGCGGTGCCGCCGTTGAAGGAGGTGAAGGTCAGGGTTTTGCCGCTGATGCCGCCGATGCCGGAGGTGCGGGCCGCCGAGAATGCGCTGGCGGTGCCGGTGTTGCCGGCGAGGCCAAGCGCATTCAGCGCGTTGCCGGTGCCGGTGATCGACAGGTCGGCATTGATGCCGGTCGAGAGCTTGAGCTGGCCGGAGGCGTTGATCGACGAGGCGATCTGGCCCGAGGCGGCCGCAAGCGTCGCGGCACCGTTGGCGGCAATGGTGGCGGTCTGCACGCCGGTGGCAAGGTCGATCGCGTTGAGCACGTCGGAAACGTTGCCGGCCTGCAGATAGACTGTCGAGTTGCCGTTGCCGTCGGTGATCACGTTGCCGCTCTTGCCGAAGCCGGTCGGAATCGCCGGGGCGTTGGTCGAGCCCGGGACCGGCGCGTTCTTGAAGGTGATGACCTTGCCGTCGACGTTCAGCGTCGAACCGTCCGTGATCAGAGCGCCCAGCGAGCCCGAGCTGGTCGTACGGGTCGCCGTCGCCGTGGCGTTGCCGCCACCCGTTGCGGTGGTCAGGCCAAACGCCTTGAGCAGATCGGCCTTGCCGGTCACGGACACGTCCGCACCCGCCGAGCTCTTCAGCGTCACGATGCCGGCGGCTATCGACGACGGCGTCGCACCGGAGGCGGCACCGATCGTCGCAGCACCGTTGGTGATCGTCGAGGTCTGCACGCCGCTGGCGAGGTCGATCGCCGTCAGCACCTCGTTGACGGTCGCAGCCGGGGTGGCGGCGGTGCCGAGATAGACGGTGGTGTTGCCGCTGCCGTCGGTCACGAGATTGCCGCTGACACCCGAGCCGGTCGGGACCGCGGCCGCCAAGGGAGCAGAGCCGGCGCGGAAGGTAATGGTCTTGCCGTTCACCGTCAGCGTGTCGCCGTCGGCGGGAGCCGTGCCGATCTTGGTGGCGGCGGTGGTGCCGATCAGGGTCATCGTGCCCGTCACGGCGGTGGTGCCGTCGGCGGCGTTCGCGGCAACCGTGTTCGAGAACGTGCCCTGGGTCGCACCGAGAGTGGTCGTGCCCGTCGCAGCGGTCGTGCCGCCGGGAGCGCCGCTGTACAGCACGCTGCTGAGCGCCGTGTTGCTGGCATACGAAGTCGTGCCGCGCAGATCCGCCGCAGTCGCGCCCGCGACCGTGGTCGAGACGTTGGACTTGGTGGAGTAGCCGACGGTGGTCTGCAGCGCCTGGTTGGCGATCGACTTGGCGCTGTCGATCAGCTTCTGCAGCGAGGTGATGCCGGTGTTGGCAGCCTGCAGCACCTGCACGCCGTTGGCGATGCCGTCGAGCAGGTTGTTGATGTCGCTGGCGCGGTTGTCGAGCGACTGGGCGGTGAAGAAGTTGGTGGGATTGTCCAGCGCCGAGTTGACGCTCTTGCCGGTCGACAGACGGCTCTGCGTGGTGGCGAGAAGGTCAGCGGTGGACTGGAGGGAGAGCAGGTTCTGACGAACCGATGCGGAAAGAACGATACCGGACATTGAGTGTTACCCTTCTGGTACGCAACGCAACAAACTTCGATTAGGATTAATCGATGTGCGGGACGGTGAACGTTGAGGGCTAACAAAGCATGAAGCGTGTCGCGCCAGTCCTTGCGCGGATTCACCATATGGCAGTGTCTCGCTCGATCGAGCTCGCGCATATCGCCCTGATAAGACGACGCTTTCTTGCCCAATGGGAAGGCATTTGCCACTCGTCAACCATAACTTAGAGTACGCAATTGCTGCCTCCAGATGCACCGTCCCGTCTTGGCGAGCGGCACTCAGATGCCGATGCAAAAACAAAGCGGCGGGGCCGAAGCCCCGCCGCCGGATCCTGCTTGCGATGTTGGCCGCGACTTAGCGGAGCAGCTGGAGCACGCTCTGCTGCGACTGGTTGGCCAGCGACAGCGCGGAGACCGCGATCGACTGGCGGGTCGAGAGCGCCTGGCTGTTGGCCGCCTCGACGTTGGTGTCGGCCAGGGTCAGATTGGCCGAACCGGTCTGCAGCACGTTGATCAGGCTCTTGTTGAAGTCCTGACGCACCTGCACCACCGAGAGGTTCGAACCGAGGCTCGAGGCTTCCGAGCGCAGCGTGCTCGACGCAGCGTTCAAATTGGTCAGCACCTTGTTGGTGGCCGCGTTGTCGATGAAGTCGACACCGCTGGTCAGCGCAGCAAGGCCCAGACCCTTGGAGTTGTAGGTCACGCCGGTGATGCTCAGGTTCGACTTGCCGGTCTCGTCGAACACCAGCTTGAGCTGATCGCCGTTCAAGAGGTTGACGCCGTTGAACGAGGAGTCCTGCGCGGTCGTGTCGATCTGGTTCAGGATGTTGTTGTACTGAGATACCAGGTTCGCACGAGCCGTCTGCGCGACGACGTCCTGGACGGGGGTGGAAGCCGTCGAGAAGGTGAGCGACGAGGTCAGCGTGCCGCCGATCGCACCACCCGCGGCACTCGAGCCGAGCGTCGAGGACGCGTAGTCGTTGGTGGTCGAGATCGTCAGCAGGCCGTTGGCGTCGATCGTCGCGGACAGGTTGTTGGCCTGAAGCTTCGAGTTGAGCTGGTCGAGCGTCTTGACCGTCCCGTTGGTGCCGTCGCCGAAGGTGACGTCGACCGCCGTACCGCCGTTGAAGGAGGTGAAGGTCAGGGTCTTGCCGCTGATGCCGCCGATGCCGGAGGTACGCGCCGCCGAGAACGCCGTGGCGGTGCCGGTGTTGCCGGCGAGGCCCAGCGCATTCAGCGCATTGCCGGTACCGGTGATCGACAGGTCGGCATTGATGCCGGTCGAGAGCTTGAGCTGGCCGGAGGCGTTGATCGACGAGGCGATCTGGCCCGAGGCGGCCGCAAGCGTCGCGGCACCGTTGGCGGCAATGGTGGCGGTCTGCACGCCGGTGGCAAGGTCGATCGCGTTGAGCACGTCGGAAACGTTGCCGGCCTGCAGATAGACTGTCGAGTTGCCGTTGCCGTCGGTGATCACGTTGCCGCTCTTGCCGAAGCCGGTCGGAATCGCCGGGGCGTTGGTCGAGCCCGGGACCGGCGCGTTCTTGAAGGTGATGACCTTGCCGTCGACGTTCAGCGTCGAACCGTCCGTGATCAGAGCGCCCAGCGAGCCCGAGCTGGTCGTACGGGTCGCCGTCGCCGTGGCGTTGCCGCCACCCGTTGCGGTGGTCAGGCCAAACGCCTTGAGCAGATCGGCCTTGCCGGTCACGGACACGTCCGCACCCGCCGAGCTCTTCAGCGTCACGATGCCGGCGGCTATCGACGACGGCGTCGCACCGGAGGCGGCACCGATCGTCGCAGCACCGTTGGTGATCGTCGAGGTCTGCACGCCGCTGGCGAGGTCGATCGCCGTCAGCACCTCGTTGACGGTCGCAGCCGGGGTGGCGGCGGTGCCGAGATAGACGGTGGTGTTGCCGCTGCCGTCGGTCACGAGATTGCCGCTGACACCCGAGCCGGTCGGGACCGCGGCCGCCAAGGGAGCAGAGCCGGCGCGGAAGGTAATGGTCTTGCCGTTCACCGTCAGCGTGTCGCCGTCGGCGGGAGCCGTGCCGATCTTGGTGGCGGCGGTGGTGCCGATCAGGGTCATCGTGCCCGTCACGGCGGTGGTGCCGTCGGCGGCGTTCGCGGCAACCGTGTTCGAGAACGTGCCCTGGGTCGCACCGAGAGTGGTCGTGCCCGTCGCAGCGGTCGTGCCGCCGGGAGCGCCGCTGTACAGCACGCTGCTGAGCGCCGTGTTGCTGGCATACGAAGTCGTGCCGCGCAGATCCGCCGCAGTCGCGCCCGCGACCGTGGTCGAGACGTTGGACTTGGTGGAGTAGCCGACGGTGGTCTGCAGCGCCTGGTTGGCGATCGACTTGGCGCTGTCGATCAGCTTCTGCAGCGAGGTGATGCCGGTGTTGGCAGCCTGCAGCACCTGCACGCCGTTGGCGATGCCGTCGAGCAGGTTGTTGATGTCGCTGGCGCGGTTGTCGAGCGACTGGGCGGTGAAGAAGTTGGTGGGATTGTCCAGCGCCGAGTTGACGCTCTTGCCGGTCGACAGACGATTCTGCGTGGTGGCGAGGAGGTCAGCGGTGGACTGGAGGGAGAGCAGGTTCTGACGAACCGATGCGGAGAGGACGATACCGGACATGACTCTGTTACCTTTCTGGTAAACGACGCTACTGTTACGCGTCTGCTTGGATCGAGATTGACCCAGCGACCGGCGGACCGTGGCGCCGAGACTTCTAACGAAGCATGAAATGAAACCCGCGCTTTTGCCGGGTCGCGCGTGATTCGGGGCGCCGAAGCCGCGCACATCGCCACACCGCCGCACAGACATGACGTTGGGAAGATTGAGCTTTTTCTCGCGAATGCCGGAGATTTACAGCTCGTTAACTAATTCCGGGCGAGAATCGGGCCTTGATGAGCCGCAACGAACGCTCGGTTACGAAAGCGTTGATGGAGAACAGGCATGGCCCTCAAGGTCGAGCTCAGACCGCACGAACGCATCATCGTCGGTAACTGCGTGATTACCAACACGGACCAGCGCGCCCGCCTCCTGATCGACGGCGACAACGTGCCGATCCTGCGCGAGCGCGACATCCTCACGCCGGAGACCGCCAATACGCCTGCCAAGCTCGTCTATCTCGCGGTCCAGCTCATGTACATCTCACCGGATCCGCAGACCCAGCACGGCACCTATTTCAACCTGGTGCGCGACATCGTCACTGCGGTGCCGAGCTCCTGGCCGATCATCGAAGGCATCAACAACAACATCCTGAATGGCGACCTCTACCGGGCGCTGAAGGACGCCCGCAAGCTGATTGCCTATGAAGAGAAGCTGCGGGATCAGTACGCGGCAGCGCATCCCAAGGTCGAAGCGGACAAGGCCGACGTGAGTTCAGCCGCCTGACCACACGCTTTCGCTTCGCCCAAGCTGCGAACGACGACGGCCCCGGATCGCCTCCGGGTGCCGTCGTCGTTTCAGGCGCGCATCGATGCTACTGCGCCGCGAGCGGCGGCGCCTCGACCTCGATCAGTCCGCCACGGCTCCGCCGTTCGCCGAACTCCAGCACGGCCGCGAGCAGCGCATCGACGTCCGCTTCCTCGGTGCGGTGATTGACGATCGCGGCGCGGATCGCGAGCCTGCCGTCCAGCGTCGTGCTCGACGGCGCCGCGATGCCGGACTCCTGGACGTCGGCGACGATCTCGCGATTGACCGCATCATCGGCACGGTAGCGGAAGCAGACGATGTTAAGATTGACCGGCGCCAGCAATTCCAGCCGAGGTTCGGCCAACACGCGCGCCTCCAGATATTTCGCCAGCGCGCAGCTTCGCGTGATCACCGCACCAAGCCGATCGGTGCCGAACGTCTTCAGCGTGAACCACGTCTTCAGCGCACGGAAGCCACGCGACAGATCGGGGCCGAGATCGCAGGGCCAGACCGCGCCCGCCGCAAGCCCCCTCGCCTCGCGGCGCAGGTAGGCCGCCGGCTGCGCAAAGGCCTGCCGATGCCGCTCGCCGTCGCGCACCAGCAGGAAACCGGCATCGTACGGCACCTGTCCCCATTTGTGGAAGTCGAGCGCGATCGAATCTGCGAGCTCGATGCCGCCGAGCAGCGGCGCAAGCTCGGGCGACAGGATGGCGAGCGCACCGAAAGCGCCGTCGACGTGAAACCAGATTCCTTCCTCGCGGCACAGCTCCGCGATCGCCCTGAGGTCGTCGATCGCGCCGATGTCGACCGTGCCGGCGGACGCGACCACCAGGAAAGGCTTGAAGCCGACCTCGCGATCAACAGCAATCTGCGCGCGCAGCGCGGCGACGTCGATGCGATGATCGGCATCGACATCGATCCTGCGCAGCGCATCGGTGCCGAGCCCGGCAATATCCATCGCCCTGGAGACGCAGCCATGCGCCGCCCGCGAGGTGTAGGCCGTGAGCAGCGCACCGTCATTGCCGATGCCGTGCTGCCGCGCCAGCGTGCCGAGCACACTCGTGCGCGCCACCAGCACCGCCATCAGATTGGCCATCGACGTACCCGTGACGAAGATGCCGCTCGCGCCGTCGGGGAAGGCGAACAGGCGGCGCATCCAGTCGACGATCTGGCGCTCGACCTCGATCGGCATGTGGTCGCGCCCGCCGAGATTGGCGTTGAGGCCTGCCGCAAGCATTTCCGCGAGCATGCCGACCGCGGTGCCGCCGCCATGCACCCAGCCCATGAAGCCGGGATGGACGTTGCCGGTCGCATAGGGGGCGACATGCTCGGCGAATTCGCGATAGACCTCGGCGAGGTCGCTCGCCTCGCGCGGCAGGTCGGCCCTGAATGCCGTACGGACGTCTTCGGGGATCGGCTGCCAGACGGGCCGCGCCCGAACGTTGGCGATGCCGTCGATCGTCTCGTCCAGCATGCGATGGGCGAGCGCGCGAAACTCGCTCCAGTCCTGCGGATCGAGCGAGGTGCTCGTGACGGCGCTTTGCGTGTTGCGGATGATCTCGTTCATGCTGCGCTCCCTTCGCCCGTCCTTGCGTGCCGCGACAGCATCGCCGTGAACGCGGCAAAGATCTTGCGCATCTGCGGCGGCTTGTAAGGAAACACGGCTGGCGAATCCATGTTGTGCACGACGGCGGTGTTGTCGGCCTCGAACACCAGAAGCTCACGCCTCTCGTTCTCGGCGCAATCGACGATGAAATAATCGAGGCCGACGCGCCGGCTCATCTCGTCGAGCGCGCTCCTGTGGCGCTCTGCGAAGTCGCTGTCGAAGTCGCGCATGAAGACGGCTTCCTCTGCCCGCTTCTCCTCGCTGAATGCCATGTAGGCGTTGAGATACCAGATGTCCCAGCGGTCGGCGATCGCCATGTGGCAGGCGTAAGGCTTGCCGTCGATCATGGCGAGGCGATATTTGCGGTAGAGCCCGTCGGAGCT
Source organism: Bradyrhizobium sp. 191 (assembly GCF_023100985.1). Classification (NCBI taxonomy): domain Bacteria; kingdom Pseudomonadati; phylum Pseudomonadota; class Alphaproteobacteria; order Hyphomicrobiales; family Nitrobacteraceae; genus Bradyrhizobium; species Bradyrhizobium sp. 191. Next base: position 7,371,498 of record NZ_CP064692.1, on the reverse strand, counting down.
CACATAGTCGACGAAGCGTGCGACGAAGAAATCCTGCTCTTTGCGTTCGGCGAGATAGGCCGCAAGCGCCGCCGCATCGTCGAGCTTCGCGAGGCCGACGCCGGCATGCGAGCCGCGCGGCCGCGCGATGATCGGAAAGTGCAATTCGCCCGCGATGTCCTCACAGGCGATCCGGTCCTGGGCGAGATCGGACAATTGCGCGCGCGTCGCGTGGATGGTCGCGGGAATGTCCAGGCCCGGCACACCAGCCAGCAGCCGATACAGCTTGTCGCGATCGAGATTGCCGATGCGATCAGGCGGATTGAGCAACGGCCGCGGCCAGTGCGGCGCGGCCTTTTCGATCAGCGCGAGCGCCTCGCGGCATTCCTCGGAATCGGACGCGATCACGATGGCGACGTCGTGCTCGGGCAAGGTTTCCGGCAGACCGACGCCCTTGACCACATAGAGTGTCAGCAGCTCGATGTCGGAGCCTTCGAGCAGGAAATCGATCGGCGTGTTGCCGCCCATGTCGATGTCGGCCGCAAGCGCGAGCACGCGCAAGCCGGGCTGCGGAGCCGCACTGGGCGTACGGAAGAGTTGATGGAAGGTCAGCACTTCAGACTGGATCGCAAGCCCCTGATCCTTGTCGCCCAGAAGCTGGGTGATCAAGGAGAGATCCAGCCCTTCGCCCGCCAACGCGATCCCCGCCGCGATCCGCGCCACGAGCTGGTCGCGCAACGGATGAAGATCGACGCCTTCGAACGCCTGGCGCGTCAGCTGCGCAAAGCCGATGCGGTCGGCATAGTTCGCCGCAGTCAAGCCGATCGGCGCAGAAACTGAATGCTGCATTTCACACCTCGAATGCGGACTTGACCGGCACGGTCGCGGCTGCACCACGGCCGAGCAGCAGCTCGATCTTCACCAGGACATGGGCGATGCGGTCGAGAACGTGCTGCACATTGCGTCGCGCCTTCACCATGTCCGGCGACCAGGCTTCGGTCACGAGCCGTGCGCCGACGCAGAGGCGAAGCACGGCCTGCGGCGTCTCATCCTCCCGCTCCAGCCGGACCGGCTGGCCGACCAGGCAACGCTGCGCGGCGATCTCTCGGTCCGCCGTGCTGCCGCTCATCTCTTCGCTCATGTCACGCGCCAGCGCACGGTGAACGGCCCAGGTCTCGGCGATCGAAACCGGCTTGCCGTCGCGCAGCAGCGTGAACGGAAAGATCGTGGCTTGCGCGAATTCCTCGTCGTCGGCGTCGGCCGTGTTGATCGCGGTTGGAGCTGGAACAGAGCGAAGCGACGGCGACAACGCGATCATGCTGTCCATGCCGGCGGCGAGCTCGGCGAGGATCTCGGCGCGGGACACCGCGGGCACGGCGTAATAGCTGCCGATCTCGGCGAGCGCCGCCTCCCAGCGCAGCCATTGACCGAAATTCGGGCGGCGCTCGAAGCGCGAACGCAGCGCCGTCCAGGCCACCGGCCAATCGCAGCGGCCGGTGTAGTCGAAGATTCCAGGTGCGATCCCCTCACCCCGGTCGAGCGAGCGCGAAAGGCCCTTCGGCACCAGCAGCGCACCGCTGAAGGCAGGCCCGCCGAAGAATTTCGAGCCGGTGATCAGCACCATATAGCCGCGGTCGAGATAGGAGCGCAGCCGGCGGCGGCCGAGCCGGGCCTGGCAGGCATCGACGACGATTTGGACCTCGCGCGGCCAGCGCCGCGCGATCTCGTCGAGGCAGGCCGCGCTCGGCGCACGCCATCCGAGCTTCGAGGAGTCCATGATCTGGAGCAGCACGGGCGCGCCTTGCGCAATCGCAGCCTCGACCGCATGCAGCACCGCGGCATCGGCGTCCGCGCGCATCGCGATCCCCGGTGCGGCCTCGCGCAGTGGCAACGCAAGGCTGGCGCCGGCGAGCCCGGCAACCGCTCCGTCCTTGCGAACCGCAACGCCGCTCGACGTCATGGAGCTGAAATGGTGTCCGCGGGCAGTATGGATCGTCCCGCTTCCGGTCTGGTCGGCGCCGACCACGATCGTCACCGGCCGCGCGCCGAGGATTGTCCGCGCCAGGAGCAGGGCATGGAGCTGGGAGTCCGTGCCGGACGGCGAGAACACCACGTCGACACGCGGCGAGAGCTGGAGATGGCGGCGCAGCTCGTCGCGCATGTTCTCGCAAATTGCGTCGAAAGCGACCTCGACCTCGTCGAACAGACACTTGTGCATCAGCTCTTCGCGGGCCAGCGCGGCACGGTCATAGGCGCCTTGCGAGATCGTCGATGCGGTCGAGGAGGCGAAATTCCAGATTTCCGGCTCCGGCGAGGCCGCGCAGCCATAGGCGTTGACGCGGTCCGCCGGATCGAGCGCGAGCCGCGGATCTCCGCCGGAGACGAGCAGCGTGTCGAGCGGCGTGAAGAGATCGCGCAGGCGATAGCGCGAACCACCATCGGACGCGTGCTCCGGTTCTGACAAACGGGATGCGCCGCCGCTCATCCCGGCAGCCTCACGCTGCGGCATCGGCCGCCGCCGCGGGCGCCGGCGCGAATTGCGAGGCGATGTCGCCGCGGAACACCGACGGCCCGACGTGATCGAGCGAGCTCTGGATATCGGCCCAGATCTCGCCGCCGATATCGGTCCAGCGCTTGCAGAAGGCGAAATCCTCGGAAAGATACGTGCCGGTCGCCGGGTCGATCATGCATTCGAACAGCGCGAACCGGTTCTGGCTCGCCGTCAGCGTATCGTGCGAATGCTCGCGGAAGAATTGCAGGTTCGCATAGGCCGGGTGGCGGCACATCGCCTCCAGCACGTGGCGCCGGATCATCAGGAAGCCGGTGCCGGCGTAGCGCACGCGGGTGAAGCCGTTGACCACGACGATACGGTCGGGATCCTCGATCTCGAGCACGTAGTCCAGCGAGGCGGCCGGCACGTCGGCCCGACCGGACCGGATCGCACGCGCGGCCTTGTCCCAGTTGACCCGCTTGATCGGATAGCAGCCGGCGACGACATCCGCGCCGCATTCGATCAGCCGGAAGACCTGCTCCGGCCTGAACCCGATATCGGCATCGATGAACAGGAAATGCGTCGCCTTGGGATCGTCCAGGAACATCGCGGCCAAATTGGCCCGCGCGCGGGTGATCAGCGCGTCGCCGTCGCGCAGGTGCACCTTGAGCTCGAGATTGGACATGCCGTGCACGGCGCGTTGCAGCGCGAAGATCGAGCTCGCATAGATGCTCGACACCTGCCCGCCGAAGCACGGCGTTGCCACCACCAGCTGCATCCTGTCCGACATCGACCGCCCCGCCCCGCTCCAATCCTCACCAAGAGGTAAACAGGCATGGTTAACGGCGCCTTAACGCCCCCTTACAGGAACTTGACGAGCGAGAGCTGCGCGAGGTTCGAGGTCACCTGGTAGGACGCCTGGAGCGCGTTCTGGAGCGCCAGGATCTCGCTCGCAACCTGGTCGGGCGAAGCCGATTCCGCCTGGTCGATGATGCCCTGGAGCTGCGCCTTGGCCTGGGTCTGGCGCGTGGTCGCGTCCTTCATGGTGTTCTGGGCCATCGCGATGTCGGTCTGGATGTCCTCGATGCGCTGCTGGCCGGGCTGCTGCGTCAGCGCCTGCGTCACCCGCAGGCTCAGCGCCGAGACCTGACCGCCCGAATATTGGCCCGTCGGCGAGGTCGAGAAGGTGCCGAACACGGCGATTGCCTGCAATTGGCGGCGGATCGCATCCTCATTCGCCTGGGCGCCATACTGCACCGTCACGGCATCGTCGACCCGCGCCATCGCGGTCGAGCGCGGCGAGCCGGGCCCATCGTTGCCCAGATACCATTTCACCGTATTGGCCGAGCCGTTCACCAGCGTGGTGGCCGAGCTCGCGGGCGAGGAGCCGACACGCAGCGGCGGCTGCGTGGCGGTCACCGGCGTTGCGCTGAACCCGAGCGCGCTGAGCGCGCCGGTGTTCGACGTCGTGATGTTGAGGCTCGCCGCATCGTCGGTGTTGATCGTGATCGAGCCGCCATGGACCGTCGAGGGCTTCGACGTCCCGGTGATCGCGTCGATCTTGCTCAGCAGGGCCTGAACGCTGTCGCCGACGTTGAGCTGATTGCCGGTCGCGCCCGAGGCCACGAAGGTCAGCGTGGTGCCGTTGACGGTGATGGTATCGCCCGCCACGAAGCCCGGCGAGATCGAGTCCGAGGGGCTCGCGCCTGACAGCGCCGTCGCGCCGCTGATCGGCGCCGGCGTCGCGGCCTGGTTGTTCACGGGCGTGCCGATCGCGGAGCTCGCGGTGTTGAAGAAATTGTCGCCGGCGACGACCGCGGATGCCGCCACCAGCGAGGTGTTGGCGAGCTTGGTGATCGCCGTGTTCAGCGCCGTATTGAGGTTCGCGGCGGTGTTGTCGGGGTTGACCGGGGTGCTCGCATCGATCGCGAAGCTGCCAAGCGGCGTCGGCGTCGCCGAGGACGCCGTCAGGTCGATCTGCTCGGTGGTGCCGTCCGGCAGGGTGAACTGAATGCTGAGCTTGTCGCCGTCGTTCGGGTTGACGCCGTTGAGATCGACCGAGAACGATACCGGCGAGCCGCTCGGGCCGGTGACGGTCGCGCCCGTCAGCGTCGAGGATACGGCCTTGATCTTGAGCCCGAACGGCGACCCGGCGACGTCTTCCGATACCTGCACGGAGCTCGGCGTCGGCTGCGTCTGCACCAGCCGCCCCATGCCGTTGGCGCCGAGGTCGGCGGCCTGGCGCTCCGCCATGACGGTCTTGAAGCCGGCCTGCGTCGTGGTGCCGTTGATGATGTCGCCGGCATCGGCAACCGACTGCGTGTTGACGGCCGTTCCGGAGAACAGATAGCGGCTGCCGGTCTGGGTGTTGAGGACGCCGACCATCGAGCCGAATTGCGCCGCGGCAGTGTTCTGCGCGATCGTCTGGCCGTTGACGTTGAGGTCCTGCGCGGTGTTGGCCGAGCCCGTCTGCACCGTGTTGCGGATCTTCGTCAGCGACTGCAGCGCGGTATTGGCGAGGTTGATGCTGACGTTGACGTTGGTGATCGTGTCGGTATAGCCGGCGATGTTGGAGAGCTGCGCGCGCCCGGCGATCGCAAAGCCCTCGTTGGTGCCCATGCCGGAATAGTTCTGCGACAGCTTGCCGGTCGAAAGCTGGGTCGACAGGTCGGTGAGCTGCTGATTGATGTTGCGGATCTGTGCGCCGAGAATCGACGAAGAATAGTTGATGCTGCTGATCGACATCTTTCAGAGCCCTGTTACTTATTACACTTGAGCCTGGAGCAACGTGTTCATCATGCTCTGCACCACCGACATGACGTGGGCGTTGGCGGCATAGGCATTCTGAAGCTGGATCAGGTTCGACATCTCCGAGTCCAGGTTGACGCTGGAGGTCGAGTCGAACTTGGCCTGGAGCGTCGAGACCACGACGCTCTGGCCCTGCTGGAGCTGGGTCGCCTGGGTCGCGGCGTTGGCCTGGACGCTCAGGAACTGCTGGAGGTAGTTCGAGACGCTGCCGGTGAAGGGCTGGTTCGCCGAGCCGAGGCCGGTCTGCGGCGAATAGGAGAACACCGCGTTGGTGAGCTGCGAATAAAGATAATCCGAACGCGTGGTGTCGCCCGCGGGCGTCACCGGCGAGGTGTTGTAGACCGACAGCCGGCTCGGATCGGAAACCAGCTGCGTGTTCACGGCGATGCGCCCCGCAAAGCCGGTCATCTGCGAGCCGGACGCCGTGATCGCGCCCGTGTAGAGCGCCTGGCCGCCGTCGGTGAACAGCGGCAGCTGCGGATTGCCCGAGGTGAGCGACGTGATCGTCTTCGTGGTCGACGCCGCGCTCACCTTGGCAAGGCCGGTGTTGTCGTCGGTCACCCGCAGCGTCGTGGCGGTCGCCGGCGCAGGGGCGGCGGAGAACGACAGATGCGTGCCCGACAGCGCGGTGTTGAGCGCGGAGGCGATCGCTCCCATGCCGCCGGAGAAGTTGACGCCGATCCGCATCGGATTGGCGTTCGTCGCGTTCTGAAGCGGCAACGCGGCCGGATCGGTCACGTTGACGAGCGTGATCTGACGCTGGGTGTTGGTGGCCGTGTCCGTGTAGGTGATGTTGACGGTGTTGCCCGGCGCCGCGCCGGCAAGGTCGAGATCGAACCCGGCCGGCGGGCCGGTGACCGCGCTTCCGGCCGTGGTCTTGTCGGACAGCGCGCTCGCCATCGTGGCGGCGAGCTGGTCGATCTGGTCCTGCGCCTGCACCAGGGTCTGGTCGCGCAGCTTCAGGTCGGCCGCGATCTGGCCGGACGACACCACGTTGTTGGCGACGACGTCGACCTGCGAGCCGTTCGGCAGCTTGATGTTGAACGCACCGACGCCGGACTTGGCCGGGTCGATGTTGTAAAGCGAGGTCGCCGACAGCGCACCGGCGGAGGCAAAGGAGAATTCCGAGGCCAGCCCGGCGCCGACGAGCTGAATACCGGTCGTGGTGTAGATGTTGGTCTGGTTCGAACCGTCGGTGGTGACGCGGACGTCGACATATTTCGACAGCGTGTTGATGGCCTGGTCACGCTGGTCCATCAGCGTGGCGGCCGAGGGATCGTTGACCGACAGGCCCTGGAGCCTGGTGTTGATGTCGGCGATCTGCTGCATCGCCGCGTTGGCGGCTCGCGCCGAGTTGCCGAGATCCTGCTCGACGTTGGAGCGCAGCGACTGGATGCCGTTGGTGGTGATGTTGAGCTGCTGCGCCAGCGCCTGCGCTGCGCCGAGCGCGACGGTCTGCGCCGACGACGCCCCCGAACTAGTCGAGAGCGCCTGAAGCGCCGTGGTGAACTTGTTCAGCGCGGCTTCGAGCGTGCCGCTGTTGCCGGGCGTGCCATAGACATTCTGAAGCTGCTTCAGGATGTTGGCCATCTGGTCGGCGTAACCGCTGCCGCCGGTCTCGGTCCGCAGCTGGTTCAGCACGTAGCTGTCGAGCGCGCGGGTAACGCCGGTGGTCATCACCGTCGAGCCGAAGTCGCCGGTGGTGACCTCGATCTGGTTCGGCGTCTGGACGACGTAACCCGGCGTCTGCGAATTCGCGACGTTCGATGAGACGATCGAGAGCGCGGCCTGATTGGCACGCAGGCCGCTCATCGCGCTGGCGAGGGCTGAACTCAAACCCATGTCACTGACCCGCCTTTGGTTACGTTACGCGCCGATCAGCGCAACACGTTCAAGAGATCCTGCACCATCGAATTCGCGGTCGTGATCACCTTGGTGTTGGCCGAATAGGCCTGCTGGGTCACGATCAGCTTGGTGAATTCATCGGCGATGTCGGTGTTGGACCCCTCCAGCGACGAGCCGCTGATGGTGCCCGAGGCGCCGTCGATGGCGTCTCCCGACTGTTCAGTTGCGGCATAGGCGCCGCCATCGAGTGCCTTCAGATAGTTGGTGCCGTTGAAATGCGACAACTGCACCTGGGCGAGGTTGAGGTTCTGGCCGTTCGAGAAGGTGCCGACCACGACGCCATTGTTGTTGACGGCAACCGAGCGGAGCTGACCGGCGGCATAGCCGTTCTGCGTGATGGTGTTGATGGTCACCGCGCCGCTCGTGCTGGCATATTGCGTCAGCCCGCCCGAGGAGATGTTGAAGGCGACCGAGCCGAGCGACTGGCCGCTGACGGTGACGTTGTTGATGGTGATGCCCGAGCCGCTCGGCGAGGTCAGCGAGCCGTCGGCGGCAAAAGTGAAGGTCTGACCGGTGTTGACCCAGCCGACGGTCGTGCCGGTTGCGTTCGGGTCGGTCTGGTAGAACAGGTTCCAGCTATCCGAATGGCCCGCGCCCAGCGAGGCACTGTCGGTCTTGGCCCAGCGCAATTGCAGGTTCACCGGCGTGCCGGCGGCGTTGTAGGCGGTCACCGCGCCGCCGCTGATCGTTTCCTTGGTGAACGTGGCGATGTCGTTGCCGATCACGCCCCCGGTGCCGGCGGTGCCGCCGCCGTCGCGATTCTTGGTGATCGTCGAGGTGAAGCCGAGCGCCGAGAAGGCAGCGCTGTTGGAACTCGACACCGAGAGGTTGGAGACGGTGCCGGTGTTCAGCGTGATCACGCCACCGCTGCTGACCGACGACCCCGAGGCCCCGGAGAGCGCGTCGATCTTGCCGAGCAGGGTGGTGACGTTGTCGGTGACGTTGATCTGGTTCGGTCCCGCGGCGCCCGAGTTCATGAATGTCAGCGTCTGACCGTTGACCGTGATGGTGTCGCCGGCAGAGAAGCCGGATGTGAGCACCTGTGCGCCGCCGGCGGTCGCAGTGCCGCTCAGCACGGTCGCGCCCGAGATCGCGGGCGAGGACAGCACGTTGCCGCCGCGCGTCACGCTGCTGATGCCGAGCGCGGTGGCGGCCGTGCCGCTGCCGATCGCGACGTCAGTGCCGGTGCCGGTCGCGATCTGGATATTGCCGCTGACCGAGAGCGAAGCGGTGACGCCGGCGCCGCCGGCCGTCTGGATCGCGTTCAGGATGTCGGCCACCGTCGCCGTCGTGCCCGCACCGAGACCGATCGTGGTGTTGCTGCCGACGGTCGAGACCGTGGTGCCGCCGTTGAAGGTGATGGTGTTGCCGTTGATGGTCAGCGTCTGGCCGCTCAACGCGGTCAGAATGCTGGAGGCGAGATGCGTGCCTGCGGCGTTGTCGAGGGAGGTGGTCGTCGAGGCGACCGCCGATGAATTGTTCTGGAGCGCAACCGTGCCCGTGGCCGTCGTTGACGAATAGGCCGAGCGGACGTTGCCGGTCGCAGCCGCGCCCGAGACCGTCGCGTTGGCATAGGGCGCGGGCGGCGTGCCGACGGGCAGCGGATTCGCTGCGAAGTCGGACGGGTTCAGCCCGCCGGCCGCCAACAGCGTGCCGGTCGACGCCGTGGTTTTCGCCACCGTGTTCGGCTGCGTCGGAAGGTTCGCCGCGTACTGGATCGAAGTGGTCGCCTGCGCCGGAATGAAGTTGTTCTGGAATTGCAGGACGTTCGCCACGCTGCCGGTCGGGTTGCCGGTCTTCGGGTCGACCGTGACGCCCATGAGGTAATAGCCGGCGCCGTTGACCAGGTTGCCGTTGGCATTGAGCTGGAAGTCGCCACGCCGCGTGTAGTAGGTGACCCCCGTGAACACCGGTACGTTGTCGACGACGCCGCTGGCCTTCTGGATCGAGAAGAAACCGTCGCCGGTGATCGCCATGTTGGTGGCGACGGTGGAGGATGAGATCGTGCCCTGCGTGGTGATGGTGGCCTTCGCGTTGGCTTGCACGCCACCTGCGACCTGCTTGCTCGGGACCGATGAGTCGGGGATGAGGTCGACGAAGCTGGTGCCGATGCCCTTGTAACCGGTGGTGGACGAGTTCGCGATGTTGCCGGAAATGTTCTGCAGCGCGAACGATTGCGCCTGCAGGCCACCCACCGAGGTGTTCATTGCATCGAAGATACCCATAACTTTGTCTCCAAATCCGATTCCGGCGGCCGGTCGACCATGGCCGCAGTCGGGAGAGACGTCGCAAGGCCTATGCCAATGCGGGGATCTTCAGGAAATCAATGGCTTACACAAAAAGGCCCCGGTCGGACGACCGGGGCACAATTGCCGGGCCGGCAACAATTGCCGGGGCCTTCGGTCATTCCGGGGCGGTCCGCGGGACCGAACTATGGTGCGCAATTTGCGCACCTGAGAATCTCGAGATTCCGGGTCTGGTCCTTCGGACCATCCCGGAATGACGGCTTGATTGCCTACGTCGCCGACGCCGCCGCGGGATGGAAGACCAGCCCGAAACCGTCGATGCAATAGCGCAATCCGGTCGGCTTCGGACCGTCGTCGAAGACGTGGCCGAGGTGGCCGCCGCAGCGGCGGCAATGCACCTCGGTGCGGACCATGCCGTAGGTGCGGTCCTCGGTCTTGCCGACATTGCCTTCGATCGGCGCATAGAAGCTCGGCCATCCCGTGCCGCTCTCGAACTTGGTCTCGGACGCAAACAGCGGCAGGTCGCAGCCGGCGCAGGCGAAAATGCCCTTGCGGTGCTCCTTCAGCAGCGGGCTGGAGCCGGGCCGCTCGGTGCCGTGATTGCGCAGGATCTCATATTGCTGCGGCGTGAGCTGGGCACGCCATTCGGCCTCCGTCTTCACGATCTCGAACTTTTCCGCGGCCTTCTCGCCGGCCTCGGCGGGGGATGCTCTCAGCCAGCGGAAGGCCGAAAGGCCAAACAGGCCGGCGACAGTCGTCAACAGGATGCGGCGGTCAACCATCTCATTCTCCGTGCGCGGGGAGTCCACGCCCTGAGATACGGGCTCTAACGGCCGACGTTACACTTCCGGGCGGGATTTTTCTCGGGTTTATCGCGAGATGCCGGCTTCGTGAGGGGCCGGTTCCGTGCCCTGTTCTATGTTGCCTGTTCTGTGTCCTGCGCTGTGTCTTGGGTCGCTGGTTTCGGCGGCGGGGCCGGCCGCGGCCGAACGCCGGACGCGGACGGCGGACGGCGCGGGCCGGTGCCGGCGGCCCGGTTGGCCTTGGCGAGGCGGGCCTCGCGTTCCCCGTCCTTGACCCTGGCACGTTCGCGATAGCGGGCGAGCGAGCCTGCCGCGGCGGAACTCGCCCTGTTCCAGATCCCGACCAGCTGGCCGGCGACGCGCCCCGTGGCGCCGCCCGCCCAGACCAGCTCGAACGGCGAGAACAGCCGCCAGCGCTCATCGCCCCGCAGAATGCTGCGCGCAATCATCTGTCCGGCCATGGCGGAGGTGTTCATGCCCTGGCGGCCGAACCCGCTCGCCACCCAGAGGCCTTTGCGCAACTGGCCGATCTGCGGCATGCCGTGCACGGTCTGGCCGGTGGCGCCGCCGAACATGTCGGCGATTTCGACGTTGCCGAGTTCGGGAAAAATCGTGCGTATCCGCCGCCTGACGGCGCCCGCGAAGCGCTGCGGACGCGCCGCCCAGGTGGTCTCCGGGCTCTCCCACATCAGCCGGTCGCCATCGACGATCCGGAAATGGTCGACGCCGTCGGAATCCATCACCGATCCCTTGAAGGCGATGATCTCATGAAGGCGCTCGCCGAGCGGCGCGGTGACACCGGCATAGCGCCAGACCGGCAGCAGCGTCTCCGAAAGGCGCTTCAGGGGCGCGCCGAGATGAATGTTGCCGGCGAGCACGATGTGGGTTGCGCGCAGCCGCGCCGAGGGTGTGACGATGCGCTTGCGGATGCCGGAATGATCGATGCTGACGACCGGCGTGTCCTCGAAGATGCGGGCGCCTGCCCGCCGCGCCAGCGCCGCGAGGCCGTGCACATATTTCCGTCCGTCGACCTGGAACGCCCTGGGATAATACACGCCGTGGAAGTAGCGGTCGGTCTTGAGCAGCCCGCGGACGTGATCGGCCTGCCAGCCCTCAACCTCGGTATCGAAATCCTCGTTCAGCATCTGCAACCGGCTGATCAGCCGGTCGCCGGCATCGACGTTGGAGACCTCCAGCACGCCGTCGCTGAGGCCGATTCCCGGCATGTTCTCTTCCGTGGCGTTGGCCCGGACGAACTCGGCGCCTTCCTTCGACAGGCCCCACAACTCGCGCGCGTCCTCGAAGCCGATGCGCTCGATCAGGTCCGCAAGCGGCAGCGCGAAGCCTGGCGTCACGGTGCCGAGCTGGTTGCCGGAGGCGTTCCAACCGATATGACGGCCCTCGAGCACCGCGACGCTGGCCCCGAGCCGGGCCGCCTCCAGCGCGATGGAGAGGCCGGCAAGCCCCGCGCCGATGACGCAGATGTCGGCGTCGAGATCGAACGTCAGCCGCACGCGGTCGCGCAAGCCGGCTTCTTCCTGGGACACGCTTGTGAAAGTCTCGCTCATGTCGTTTTCTTAAAGGACCGATCAGGCGCTTGTCACCTTATCCCCAACCCGCGCCCGTAGATTATCCTGGACACACAACGATTCGAGAATGCCATGCGCCGTTTGATGCTGCTGCGTCACGCTAAGACCGAGACCGACGCGCCAAGCGGCCGTGACCAGGACCGCCGGCTCGACGAGCGCGGCCACAAGGATGCTGCGCGGATGGGCGACTGGATCGCCGCCCATCCCCCCTTCCCCGATACCGTGCTGGTGTCACATGCCGTGCGGGCCCGGCAGACCTGGGACATCGCTTGGGAGGCGATGAAGGACCGCGTCCCCGTGCCGCAGGTCGAGGTCCTGCCGGAACTCTACGGCGCCGATTCCGCGGAAATCCTGGAAGCCATTCGCACCGCAACCGCCCCGGCCGACCCAAAGCAATTGCTGCTGATCGGCCACAACCCCGGCATGCACGAGGTCGCCCTGATGCTGATAGGCGGCGGCGATCCTGATGGCGCCAAGGCGCTCGGCCACAACCTGCCCACCGCGGGGCTTGCGATCTTCGACTTTGACGTCAAGGATTGGGGTGACGTGGCCTACCGCCGCGGCAAGCTGGTGCTGTTCGTCAGCCCCAAGCTGCTTCGATCGGAGTGATCGCGCGACTTGCCGGCAAGACGTGCTGACCGAAAGATTTGGAGGCGCAGATGTTCAAGTCCATCCTCGTGCCCATCGACCTCGCCGACACCGATCTCGCCAAGCCGGCGATCGCGACCGCGGCGACGTTGTCGCAGACCTGGAGCGGCACGGTGCGCCTGCTCAACGTGCTGCCGATGACGCCGGTGATGCTGGCCGAATACGTCCCGGCCGATTTCGACGAGCAGCAGCGCCAGACCTCGGAGGAGGCCCTCGCCATCGTCGCGCGCGAGTCCGGCATCGAGCCGAGCCGCATCTCCAGCGTGGTGCGCCAGGGCGGCATCTATCACGAAATCCTCGAGGAAGCCGCGAATATGAAGGCCGACCTGATCGTGATGACCTCGCACCGGCCGGCCATGCGCACCTATTTCCTCGGCTCCAACGCCGGCCACGTCGTGCGCTATGCCAAATGCTCGGTGCTGGTGGTCAGGCATTGAGGTTCGTCATAGCCGGTATCGTAGGGTGGGTTAGCCGCGCGGACTGCGCGAAGCGCTGGTCGCTCGGCGTAACCCACCGCTTTAATCTGCTCGGTAACAGAAGTGGTGGGTTACGCCTGCGGCTAACCCACCCTACGCAGCTATTACTTGCGTTGCCCGTCGGGCAAAACACCCAAGGCGCAGGTCAACACGCGCGGCGGAAAATATTCTACTTTACCGAAATTCGGAAATCGCGTATGTGTCGCGGCAACCCGGCCCATGGAAGAGGGGCGTATCGCGATCGTCACGAACGCGGGTCGGGCGGCGGTGGACGCTGATTGCATCGGCGCGAAGGGCTTTGCAGGGCGGGCAACTGTGAGCAAGACCGTCGCGCACACGACCGGTGTGATCGGCGTACGGCAAAATCGTGTGGTCCTGGCGCCCGGGGTCTGTGCGCCAAGTCGTGCGGTGATGTGGCGGCCCGACCGGGCACACGCATCAGTCATCCGCAAGGTGACGGGGGCAATAGTGCATCGCTCCCCGGGGAGCAACTGTGCTGAAGTAGACCGCCGATCGGCCGGCCTCAAGGCTGGCGCTGGACGCGCCACCGCCTTTGGCGGCTGACGGCCTTGACCCCGTCCGCTCGCCGGTCTGTCGGCTTGGCATGCGCTCGGTCGAGGACCGAGCGCGGTAGGGCGCGCTCGATCAGCTCACCGCAACGCGTAGCGGCTCGGCTCCCATTTCTCGCCGCGGGCGATCATCGTATTGAGGATGACGATCAGCTTGCGCATGCAGGCAATGAGCGCAACTTTCGGCTCCTTGCCCTTGGCAATCAGCCGTTGATAGAACGCCCTGAGCAACGGGTTGTTCTGGGTGGCTGCGCCGAGACAGGGCATGTAGAGGGCGTTGCGTACCCAGCGGCGGCCGCCCTTGATATGGCGCTCGCCACGTCGCTTGCCACTGTCGTCATCATAAGGCGCAGCGCCCAACAACGCGGCGGCGATCTCCTCGCGGCCGTCCCGAGTTCCGGGAGCCCCGCAATGAGGACCGCAGAGGCCGTTTCGGCGAGGCCCGGCACGCTCTCGATGATCTCGGCGCGCGCGGCAAATGCCGGTGTGGCCTTGACCGTGACAACGATTGCATCCTCGAGCTTGGCAATCTCAGCATCCAGGCCCTTCAAGACGCGGGCGTGGGCTTTCTGCACCGCTCCCGGCACGGCGTGCTCGTTCTGGCTCTGCAAGCGGGTCTTCAGATCGATCACGGCTTTGCGTGCTTTGACCAGTGCCGCCAGCTCCTCGCGCGCCGCATCGTGGGTTTGGCTCGGCGCATCTTCAAACGTCTCAGCGAACCAGGCGATCGTGTCCGCGTCGATCGTATCGTTCTTGGCGAGCCGCCCCGCCGATCGGGCGAAGTTACGCACTCGCCGTGGATCGACGATCCGCACCGCGAAGCAGGCTTCGCGCAGCGCCTTGGCCCAGTCCCGCTCGTAGCCGCCGGACGCCTCCATCACCGCCCTGTCGACCTTGTGCTTGCGCAGCCAGGCGACCAGCTTGCGCCGCCCCTTCGCACCGCTCGGGAACGCTTGCCGTTGCGACAGCGAGCGAATGCATGCATCCACCTTGTCCTTGGCCACATCAATCCCGACGACAACGCGACTGTTTTGTGCCATCATCCACTCCCTTCCTTGCTCGGTTCGGGCTCGAAGCCCATGCAACTGTTCGGGTTGAGGAAGACACGCCGAATCCGTCCCACGCTCCCCGACAGGCTCTAGGCCTTTGAGCACGAACGGGCTCGGATCCAGCGACGGGCGGTTGGTCAGAACCGCCCGTTGTCACATCCTGGCAGATTTTGCGGACACAAGAGCGCGACATAAGCCGTAAAACCACTGCGCAGGGAAGGCCGGGATGTCCTGGCTTCACCTGTATGCCGCTGTGCAGCTTCTTGTTACGCAGATTCCGCACAGTGGACCTCGGGTGCCAGCGGGCTCCCGGTCTTCCCTGCGCCCTCTTTCAATTGAGGGTGAGCAAGAAGCAAAGCTCGGGCGAGATGAGCCGCGAGGATGCGGAAGTGCGTCCGCAACGAAGATGCAGTTTGAGAGAACGACGCCTTTCACCCCATACCCCGTCATTGCGAGCGCAGCGAAGCAATCCAGAATCTTTCCGCGGATGCATTTCTGGATTGCTTCGCTGCGCTCGCAATGACGGCGTTGAGGCAGGTGTGCGCCACACACTCTGCTCTCGTGCCCCGGATGCTGCGCAGCACGAAGTGATGCGCTGCTGAGCCGGGGCCCATGTTACAGCGACTTGTGCGACTTCCTGGGTCCCGGCTCTGCGCCGCAACGCCAAGAGCGTTACGGCGCGTCCGGGACACGCAAGGAACGAGCGCGACAGGAACGCCTCACAGATACCGCGACAGCTCGGCCTTGAACTGCCCGTACACCGCATCCTCGATCTGGCTGCGCGTGATGCCGATGTCGCGCAGGGCGCGGTCGTCGAGCTCGCTCAGCGTCTTGACGGCGGAGCGGCGCTCGATGCGGTCGAACAGCGCAGAGGCGGCGTGGGCAAGCGCACTGAAAAATCCGCCCGATGAGGATGGGCGTAAACTCCGCCCGGCAGTTTGCGAGATCGTGGTCATTTTTTCTTCTCCGGCGTGTCGTTCCGCGGCGAAGCCGATGCCGTTGGCGCGGACGCTGTCAGCGCCTGCACCTCATTGCCGTCGGATTGCTCTCGCGCACCCTCGGCTCAATCGCGGGTCTTGATGGAACTTAAATGCTCCGGTACATACCTCGGAGCAAGCAAAACATTGCTCTCGGTGCAATAATGTCCAAGTTCGAGTACGTGAAGCTTGCCGATGCCATTGCGGCCGATATCACTAACGGCACGTTAAGGCCCGGCGACCGGCTGCCGCCGCAGCGCAATTTTGCCTATGACCGTGGCATCGCGGTCTCGACCGCGAGCCGGGTTTATACGGAATTGCTCCGCCGCGGCCTCGTGGTCGGCGAGGTCGGCCGCGGCACCTTCATCTCCGGCGACATCAGGCGCCAGGTCGAGACGATGCGCGAGCCGGCCGAGGCACGCATCAATTTCGAGGTCAATTACCCGCTGCTGCCCCAGCAATGGGCGATGATCGCCAAGAGCCTTGCGGGGCTCGAGCGCATCGACGCGCTCGAATCCGCGCTGCGCGTTTCGACCAGCACCGGCACCAGGAGCGCGCGCGTTGCTGCCGCCGCCTATCTCGCGCGCAAGGATTTTACGCCGCAGGCGGACCAGATCTTCTTCACCGCCAACGGCAAGCAATCGCTCGCGGCCGCGCTTGCGGCGCTCGTTCCAACCGGCGGCCGCTGCGGCGTCGAGGCGCTGACCTATCCATACGTCAAGAGCATCGCCGCGCGGCTGGGTGTGACGCTAGTCCCGATTCCGATGGACGAGCACGGCGTGCGGCCGGATGCGATCCAGAAGGCGCATCGCGAGGCGCACCTGTCGGCGCTGTATCTCCAGCCCATCATCCAGAATCCGCTCGGCGTCACCATGAACGCGACGCGGCGCGCCGACATCATGCGCGTCGCCGAAAAGCTCGATCTTCCCATCATCGAGGACACCGTCTACGGCTTCCTCGCCGACGATACGCCGCTGGCCGCGCTCGGGCCGGACCGCTGCATCGTGATCGACAGCCTGTCCAAGAAGGTCGCGCCGGGCCTTGCGCTCGGCATCCTGGTCGCGCCGCCTCACTTGCGCGAAAGCGTGATGAGCGCGGTCCGCACCGGCGGCTGGATCGCATCAGGTCATGCGCTGGCGGCCGGGCAGCGGCTGATGGCCGACGGCACCGTCGCCGAGCTGACGCGCCTGAAGCGCATCGACGCGGCGCGCCGCCAGCAGACCGCCGCAAGACTTCTGGCCGGCTACCAGCTCGCCGCAGACGCGCGCTCCTATCATCTCTGGCTGACACTGCCGCCGCACTGGCGCTCGCAGACCTTCGTCGCCGCGGCGGCAAGGCGCGGCATCGCGCTGACGCCGTCCTCGACCTTCGCGATCGCGCATGGTCATGCACCAAACGCGGTGCGGCTCGCCCTCGCCCCGCCGTCGCCCGAGCAGCTCGATTCCGGCCTGCGCACGATCGCCTCGCTGCTCGGCACCAAGGAAGAGGATTTCGACTCGACGGAATAGCGATCCGCCCAGAGCGTTTTCAAGCGAAGTGGCTACCGGTTCGCGTGAAGAAAACGCGTCAAAACAAGAATCCAGAGCCCCGTTCCGATTCCATCGGAACGGGAAAGGCTCTCTAAGGCAGCACGGACCGTGGTAACTGATCGAAACTGTAGCTCCGCGGCCTGTTGCGCCACACGAAGCCGCCGACCTGCCAGGCGAACAGCGCCGCGAAGCCGAGGATGAACAGCGCGCCGGCGAACTCGCCGATCAGAAGCGCACGGATCAACAGCCCCGCCATCGCCACCGTCAGCACCGCCAGGAAAACCAGCGCCGCCGCATAGGTCTTGCGGCCCAAGCCGGCGGTCAATTCGGCCCGGCTGCCGGCCTGCGCCATCCGCGCATGCAGCGCGAGAATGAAATCGCGGAAGCCGCTGTCCTGCGGCGCCATCAGCGCCGCGGTCTGCCAGCTCGTCGAGAGGATCGCGATGCGCCCGCCGCCGGTGCGGCTGACATCGGCACGGAAGCGGTGCTGCTGCATCGAGACCGGCCGGAACGACAGCCGGATCGCCGAGATCTCGTCGTAGCGCCACAGGCCGGAGCGTCCGGCGATGTGCCAGGACAGCCCCTGCTCCGTCAGCTCGAAGCGATGCGCCGACCCGATCAGCGAGGCCTTGTAGGCGTAGCTCGTGGCCGCATCGGCTTCGGCTCCCGGCATATCGATCACAGGTCCCATTCGCGATCCGCTTGCGCGATCGCCCTCGCCCATCCTACAAGCGAGGCATGGCTGAGACGACGTTTTTTCCGCGCCGCCTGATTCTCGGCGCCGCTATGATCTCCGGCGTGCTGCTCGCGCTCGCGGTCCACATGCTGGGCGCGCGCTATGGCCTCGATCTCGGCGGCCTCTGGCGCTCCGACACGCATGAGTTCATGCCGACGGGCGCGGCGATCGCCTGGTGGCTGATCGCGACCGTCGGCTTCTCCGGCGGCTATTTCACGGCGAGCCTGATGCAGAGCGCCGTCTCCGGACAGATCCCGCAGCGGATGCGGCAATTCCTGATCGCGGTCGGCGTGCTCTTGCTTGCGGGAGCGGGCCAGGCGGCCTCTGCGCCGAGCCCGATCCCGACCGTCTCGGGCGTGCTGGCCGGGCTCGCCGCGCTCTGCCTCGGTGCCGTGATGGCGTTTTGCGGCGCGCATTTCGCGCTGCGCCGCGGCTGACCCCTTACGCCGATGCGCGCAGTCGCGGGCGGTCGAGCATCATTGCCACGTCCGACGCCGGCCGCGGCTCGCTGAACAGATAACCCTGCGCCTGAGTGCAGCCTTCGCGCCGGAGCAGCTCGAGCTGCACGTCGTTCTCGACGCCTTCCGCCGTAGTGACGATGCCAAGGCTGCGGCCGAGGCCGGTCACCGCACGGATGATCGCCATGGAATCTTCGCGCGTCGCCAGCTCCGACACGAAGGAGCGGTCGATCTTGATCTTGTCGAACGGGAAGCTCCGCAGATAGCTCAGCGACGAATAGCCGGTGCCGAAATCGTCGAGCGAGATCCGCACGCCCATGGCGCGCAGCTCATGGAGGGTCGCGAGCGTCGCCTCGCTGTTCTGGAGCAGCACCGATTCGGTGATCTCGAGCTCGAGACGGCGCGCATCAATTCCCGAGGCGGCCAATGCGTCGGTCACGGACGCGATCAGGTTCGGGCTCTTGAACTGCACCGGCGACAAATTGACGGCGACATCGACGTCGTCGGGCCAAGTGACTGCGTCGGTGCAGGCGGAGCGCAGCACGAACTCACCGAGCTGAACGATGAGCCCGGTCTCCTCGGCGAGCGGAATGAAGTTGATGGGCGCGATCAGCCCGCGCTGCGGATGGTTCCAGCGCAACAGCGCCTCGAAGGCAACGACGCGACCGCTGGCGACGTCACGGATCGGCTGATAATAGACCTGAAACTCGTCGCGTTGCAGCGCCGCGCGCAGATCCATTTCCAGGAGGCGCCGCGCTTGAGCGCGCGCATCCATGCCGGTCTCGAAGAAGCGATAGGTGCCGCGGCCATCCGCCTTGGCGCGGTAGAGCGCAAGATCAGCGTTCTTCAGGAGCTCGTCCGGATTGCTGCCGTCCTGCGGCGACAGCGAGATGCCGATCGAGACGCCGATCACGATCTGATGGTCGTCGATCTCGTAAGGCGCCGAGATCACCTCGACGAGGCGCCCGGCAAGGGACCTCGCAGCGGTCTCCTCGGACCGCCCGATCTGGACCACCGCGAACTCGTCGCCACCCAGCCGCGCCACGGTGTCGTGCTCGCCGACGGTGGCCTTCAGCCTGCGGCCGACCTCCTTGAGCAGCGCATCGCCGATGGGATGGCCGAGCGAGTCGTTGATGTCCTTGAAGTGATCGAGATCGAGACAAAGCACGGCGAGCTGGTCGCCCGATTTGGTCCGACGCAGTCCCTGCTCGAGCTCTTCGTGAAACAGCACCCGGTTCGGCAGGCTGGTCAGCGCATCATGGCGGGCCATGTGCGAGATCTTGGCCTGTGCCTCCAGCCATTCGGTGATGTCCTCGAAGGTCGCAACCCAGCCGCCGCCCTGCATCGGCTGGTTGACGACCCGGATGGAGCGGCCGAACCGGCTGACGACGTCGGTCGTGGTGCGGCCCTCGCGTGCGTCGGCGACGAGGCGCGCGAAGAATTCATCGGCGTCGCCCTGCCACTGGCCCTTTGCCTGCTCTTCCCTGAGCACGTCGACCAGTAGCCGACCGGTGAGCAGGATGTCGGTACGACGGAGCATCGCGGCGTAGCGCTCGTTGAACAGGATGATCTTGCCGTCGGCGTCGAACATGCACAGCCCCTGCGACATGTTCTCGAGAGCGCTGTCCAACACGATCTGCTGGCGGCCCAATTCACCCTTGGCGCGGCGGTCGAGCAGCGCGGCCACGAGCGCAATGGCGATGATCGCGACCGCAGCGCCGGCGGTGAGGAAGGACAGCGAGGCCGGTGGAATGGAGAGCCCGCTGATCGCGAGCGTCGGGTCCGGCGTCAGCAGCACGGCGCCCATCGCGGTGAAGTGATGCGCGACGATGGCGACCGTGAGCAAGGCAGTCGCGCTCAGGGCATGACGAATGTCGTCGCCTCGGGCTGCCACGAACAGCGCGAGCGCTGCGAAGATGATGCCGAACAGCACCGAGGCGGCAACCGTGCTTCCGATCCAATCCACCCGTGCCGGCATCTCCAGGGCCGCCATGCCGGTGTAATGCATCGCCGCGACACCCGTGCCGACGATGGCGCCGCCGAGAACGATCCACACCGGGCGCGAGGACGCTACGGCGATGCTCAGCCCCACGAAGGTCACGGAGATCGCAAGCATCAACGAGAGAATTGTCACCGGGATGTTGTAGGCGCCGGCGCCGCCCGGCCCGTAGGCAAGCATCGCGATGAAATGCGTCGCCCAGATGCCACATCCGCTGACGGCCGCATCCAGGGCGATCCAGGCCAGACGCCCGGGGCCGTGCGTGGCGCGTGCGCGCTGAAACAGGCTGATCGCAGCCGCGCTGGCGAGCAGACACACTGCGCCGCCAAGCGCGACGAGTCGCCAATCATGCTCGTCGGTTAGACAGTAGAGAACTTGATACATTACCGGCCCCTATCGACTCGCACTTGAGCCGACAGTGGTGGACGATCGGTAACCGGCTACAAGCCTGTTCGGGGATTGGTGAATGGAAGATGTCTGTGATCGCTCACATTGTTGATCCTCGCGCCGGCGCACCGAGGCCGATCATCCCGGCTGGATGCCCCGCTTTCGCGGGGCATGACAGCGGATGAAGCGAGAAACAACGCGCCGCGCGGGCCACCGTGCGGCGCTTGTCAGCTGGACGCCCTCAGCTCGCCGCGCGCAGATTCACCTTGCTCTCGGCGAGCGTCGTCAGCTTCTTGTCGGTCGCCTTCTCCTCCTCCAGCGTCTTGGCGAGGATGCTGGCGCAGTCGTTGCGGCCGAGCTGCTTGGCCCAGGCGATCAGGCTGCCGTAGCGCACGATCTCGTAGTGTTCGGCGGCCTGCGCCGCGTTGATCAGTGCCGCGTCGAGCACCGCCTTGTCGGCGACTTCGCCGGCGGTCTCGTCGGCTTCCTCGATGATGCCGTCGATGGCCGGGCAGTCGACCGCCTTCACGGCGACGCCGTGCATCTTGAACACTTCCTCAAGTCGAGCGACGTGCTGCTTGGTTTCCTCGAGGTGCGTCAAAAAGCCCTGTTTCAGCTGCGGATCGGTGGCCTTGCTTGCCATCTTCGGCAGCGCCTTGGTGAGCTGCTGCTCGGCGTAATAGATGTCCTGAAGCTGATGCACGAACAGGTCGTTCATGGTTTTGATGTCTTTTGTGAACAGTCCCATCGTTCCGATCCTCTCGGGGTTTCGGGAACATGGAGGCGCCGGCTTGCACGAAAAGCCGCATATTCCACCATGTTCGATTGCTGATGAAGCCTAACGAGCACGCGGCATCGACGTTCCAGGAAGCGCCGAAGCCGCTTGCGCTGGAACAATGCGGACGGCGCCAGGATTTGAAATCATGTCGGCGCCCCAAACGCGCGAGCGGAGCCGGTTTCACGACTCATATGCTTAACGCGCATCCGATGTGAACCGCGTATGACAAAAGTGGCCGTCCAATGCAGAACCTATTGTTGTCAAGGGCTGCACAAGCCGCTGATTTTGCCTTAAATGAGCTTGATCATGCCTAGCGATCGATGCCTGCCTTTGGCCATGATCGCGTCCGACCGGCCAATGCCTGGCCCGGTCGGTCTTTGCCCCCCGCCGGGAGGATGAATGCACGGACTGCTGCCCGCGCTGAAACGCGGCTTCAAGAGATGGATCGGCTGGCGACGGCTCGGAATTGCCGCGAGCATCTTCATCATCGCCTTCGCGATCACCACGCTGGTGCGGACCCTCAAGGGCATCGATACCGGCGTCATCCTGACTGCGTTGACCGAGATTCCCCGCGGCAGTATCGGCCTGGCGGCGATCTGCGTCTTCTTCGCGTTCTGCACGCTGACCTTCTACGACTTTTTTGCGCTGCGAACGATCGGCAAGAAGCACGTGCCCTATCGCATCGCGGCGCTCTCCAGCTTCACGTCCTATTCGATCGGACACAACATCGGCGCGACGGTATTCACCGGCGGCGCGATCCGTTTCCGGATCTATTCGGACTACGGGCTCAACGCGATCGACGTCGCCAAGATCTGCTTCCTGTCGGGCCTGACCTTCTGGCTCGGTAACATCTTCGTGCTTTCGATCGGCATGGCCATCCATCCGGATGCGGCCTCCTCGATGGATCAGCTCCCCTCCTCGCTCAACCGGTTGATCGCCCTCGGCGGTCTCGCATCGATCGGCGCCTATCTGGTCTGGCTCTGCATGGGCGAGAAGCGCCGCGAGCTCGGCCAGAAAGGCTGGAAGGTGGTGCTGCCCTCCGCACCGCTGACCCTGGTGCAGATCCTGATCGGCGTCGTCGATCTCGGCTTCTGCGCCACGGCAATGTACCTCTTGATGCCGGCCAATCCGCCGATCGACTTCATGTCGCTCGCGGTCGTGTTCATCCTGGCGACCCTGATCGGCTTTGCCAGCCACGCCCCCGGCTCGATCGGCGTGTTCGATGCCGCCATGCTGGTGGCGCTGCCCCAGTTCGGCCGCGAGGAGCTTCTCGCCACGCTGCTGGTGTTCCGTATTCTCTATTTCGTGATCCCGTTCGGCCTTGCCATCTCGATCATGGGCACGCGCGAGCTCTGGATGAACGTGGTCGAGCCCTGGCAGGAGCGGCGGCGGCTGGCGGAGGCCTGCGCGCAGGCCAATCTGCCCAAGCAGGTGACACCGATGGAGCGGGAGCGGTTGCTGCGGCAGGCCAACAAGCGCTAAGGCAGCCGTCGCAGACAAAGGTTGCGGGCGGCGGAGCAATGCTCTCTTATTTCCGCCTCAACTTTGCCGTTGAAGACCCGGGCCATGATCCCTTTATCCCTTCGTACTCTCGCCGCGGGCGCTCTGCTGCTTTCCGGGCTTTTGACTGCCTTGCCGTCCGAGCGCGCCGCCGCACAGGATGCCGGCGCCATGCAGATCGATTGGGAGGTGCGTAACCGCTTCCGGCTGTTTCGCGAGGAGCGCGACTTCCTGCTCCATGTCGAGAACGCGCGCAACCGCAGCATCCTCGCCGCCGAGCAATCGCTGGAGCTGCAGAGCGAAGGCCGCGGCTGGGCCCGCAACATGGTCAACCGGCTCTGCATCGACCTCCAGGGCCGGGTCAACCAGCCCTGTACCCGCGACAACGTCAAAGAGAACTACATCACCCCGATCGACCATCCGGTGACGGTACGTCTAACCGGCGCGGTGCCGGTCGGCGCCACCTGCGCCTGGTCGTTCGACGACGGCGACGGTCCGCAACAATCGACCTTCGACTGCGCCGAGCCGATCAATCTGCGCGTCCGCTACGGCAGGCAGACGGTCGCGACCGTCGATGTCTCCGCCGGCTCCGATCCGACCCAGCGCCTCCAGACCGAGATCCGTGTCCGCGACATTTTCGTCGCCGGCCTCGGGGACAGCATCGCCTCCGGCGAGGGCAATCCGGACCGGCCGCTGGCACTCTCGGACGAAGGATTTTGCTTCCGCTCCTATCTCGGTACCGCAGGCGCACAGTACTACCGGCCGAGTCGCCACGGCTTCAAGGGCGGCCGCGCCTGCGAGGCGCCGGATACGCTCGCCAACTGGCAGCGCTACAGTGCGCTCTGGTTCAACGCGCCCTGCCACCGCTCGCTCTATAGTTACCAGGCCCGCACCGCGCTGGCGCTCGCGGTGCGCTACACCCACATCGCCGTGACCTTCCTGCCGCTCGCCTGCACCGGCGCCAGCATTGCCGACGGGCTGCTTGGCTCGCAGCGCGCCCGCGAATGCCCGCCCGGCAAGACCGGCGTCTGCAACACCAGCGTGAACGCGCAGGTCGCCGAGCTGCGCGAAGCGCTCACCGCGGCAAAGAAGCGCCAGCCCGATCGGACGCTCGATCTCGTGCTGCTTTCGGTCGGCGCCAACGACGTCTACTTCTCCGGCCTCGTCGCCGACGTCATCGTCGATACCGCGACCGAGCGGACGCTATTCCGCCGCTCCGGCGTGATGGCGAGTGTCGATGATTCCCGCGATGCGCTGACGCGTGAGCTGCCGCAAAGCTTCGTCAAGCTGCGCGAGGCGTTAAAGCCGCTCGTCGGCGGCGACCTCTCACGCGTCGTCTACGTCTCCTATGCCAATCCTGCGCTCGCCGACGGCGGCGTTCCCTGCCGCGGCGGCCGCGCCGGCTTCGACATCCATCCGTCCTTCAACGCCGATCCGCAGCGCCTCGCCCGCGTCTCCACCTTCGTCGACACCGAATTCCTGCCGCAGCTGAAAGGGCTCGCCACCTGCACCCGCGGTGCGCTGTGCCGCGATCCCGAAGCCGACCGCATGACCTTCGTCGATGCGCACCAGGCCACGTTCGCCGATCATGGCTTCTGCGCCCATTCGGGCAATGACCCCGAATTCGACCGGGCCTGCTTTGCCGAGAACGGGCAAAGCTTCAATCCGGACATTGTCAGCGCAGCGAGCCAGCCCATGCTGTGCGGCCGCGGCGCCTCGGAATATCGCGCCTACTTGCCCCGCGCGCGCTGGATCCGCGACGCCAATGACAGCTATTTCGCGGCGATGACCTATCCGCAGGGCCTGCCGGCCGCGAGCCAGCCGACCGACATTCACGACGCGACCTGGGGCGTGCTCTCCGCCGTCTACGGCGGCGCCGTGCATCCGAGCGCCGAAGGCCACGCCGCGATGGCGGACGCGGCGCTGCCGGCCGCGAGCGCCGTGCTGGGGCTCGATGCGGTGCCGCCGAACGTGACGCGGGGATTCCTGCCGCAGCTATTGCCAAGCGCACAGCAGTAGCAAAGACGACGGTATTGTAGCCCGGATGAACCAAAGCGACATCCGTGACAACTCTCTCCCCGCAGATCGCTTCGCTCATGCGGGCTACGCTGCCGCTACACCCGTCATTGCGAGCGCAGCGAAGCAATCCAGATTCTCTCCGCGGAAGGACACTGGATTGCTTCGTCGCAAGAGCTCCTCGCAATGACGAGCCCGTGACTCGCATTCTCACTCTCTCACAATCGCTCCCCCAAACCCGCCGTTCCATCGATCCAAAGACGGCATCGATCGATACTCCCTTGAACTTGGACACTTTGCCGCGCGCGCCTCTAGGACTCGCCTCGAGGAAATGTTCGAGTTCTAAGGAGGCGCATGATGAGCGCAGTGTTGTCCGCAGCGGACGTGAGGCGGTCTCGCGTCAGGCTGTTCATCGTGACCATGTTGTTCCTGGTCACCACGGTCAACTATGCTGACCGCGCCACTCTCTCGATCGCAGGCCCTGCGCTCTCCAAGGAGTTGCATCTCGATCCCGTCGCCATGGGCTGGATCTTCTCGGCCTTCGGCTGGTCCTATGTGATCGCGCAGGTCCCGGGCGGCTGGCTGCTCGACCGCTACGGCTCGCGCCTCGTATACGCCTTCAGCATCATCATCTGGTCGCTGTTCACGCTGATGCAGGGCTGGGTCGGCTTCCTCAGCGCCGGCGCGGCCGTCGTCGTGCTGTTTGCGCTACGCCTCCTCGTCGGCGTCGCGGAAGCACCGTCGTTTCCTGCCAATGCCCGCATCGTCGCGGCGTGGTTTCCCGGCAACGAGCGCGGCACCGCGTCGGCCTTCTTCAATTCGGGACAGTACTTCGCGACTGTAATCTTCGCGCCGCCGATGGGCTGGATCGCGCACGCCTATGGCTGGCGCTTCGTGTTCTTCGTGATGGGGGCGCTCGGCATCGTCATGGGTCTCGTCTGGATCAAGACCATCTATGGCCCGAAGGAGCATCCTTCGATCAACGAGGCCGAGTTCGACTACATCAGGAACGGCGGTGCGCTGGTCGATCTCGATGCGCCGAAAGAGGAACGCGCGCCTCGATCCGGCTCCGGGTGGGACCACATCCGCCAGTTGCTCTCAAACCGCATGATGCTCGGCGTCTATCTCGGCCAGTACTGCATCAACACGCTGACCTATTTCTTCCTGACCTGGTTCCCGGTCTACCTCGTCAAGGAGCGCGGGCTGTCGATCCTGCAAGCCGGTTTCGTCGCGACGCTTCCTGCGCTGTGCGGCTTCATTGGCGGCGTGCTCGGCGGCATCATCTCCGATGCGATCCTGCGCGGGACCGGCTCGCTGACCATGGCGCGAAAGATCCCGATCGTCGGCGGCATGCTGCTGTCGATGTCGATCATCGCCTGCAACTATGTCGACGGACAGGCGCTCGTGGTGGGCTTCATGGCGCTCGCCTTCTTCGGCAAGGGCATCGGCGCGCTCGGCTGGGCCGTCGTCTCCGACACGTCGCCGAAGGAGGCCGGCGGCGTCTCCGGCGGCCTGTTCAACACGTTCGGCAATCTCTCCTCGATCACCACTCCGATCGTGATCGGCTACATCCTGGCCGCGACCGGCTCGTTCAACGGCGCGCTGGTGTTCGTCGGCCTCAACGCGCTGGTGGCGGCGTTCGCCTATCTCGTCATCGTCGGCAAGATCGAGCGGGTGGTGCTCAAAGGTTCCTCCTGAGGGCTCTCACGGGAGCTTGACCAGGCAACTTGCGGCGGCTCACCAGCCGCCGTCTTTGTATTGGGGGTGATCGATGCTAGAAGTGCCGGGGAAACGCCTTATCCATCTAAGGCATGTATCGATGTTCGACCTCAACCAACTCCGCTGCTTCGTCACCGTGGCGGAGGAGCTGCATTTCGGCCGCGCCGCCGCGCGACTGAACATGACGCAGCCGCCGCTGTCCCGGCAGATCCAGGTGCTCGAACACATCATCGATGCGTCGCTGCTCGAACGCACCAGCCGCTCGGTGCGCCTCACCCCTGCCGGGCGCAGCTTCCTGCCGGAGGCGCGGCGCATCCTCAAGCTTGCGGAAAGCGCCTCGCAAGTCGCCCGCCGCATCGCGCTCGGCAAGATCGGCTCGCTCAAGATCGGCTTCACCGCGGCCGCCGCCTACGGCTTCCTGCCCGAGCTCGTCGCCGCCTGCCGCGCCAAGCTGCCCGAAGTCGATTTTTCGTTGAAGGAGATGGTGTCCGGCGACCAGTTCGAGGCGCTGACCTCCGGCCAGATCGATGCCGGCCTGCTGAGGCCGCCGATCGCGCGTCCCGAGCTTGCCAGCCGCCGCGTCGTCGCAGAGCCGCTGCTCGCGGCGATCCCGAGGAAGCATCCGCTGGCGAACGCCGACAGCATCGCCATCAAGGATTTCGACGACCAGCCCTTCGTGATGTACTCGCCCTATGAGAGCCGCTACTTCCACGACCTCCTGGTGGCGCAGTTCACCCGCGCCGACGTGCTGCCGCGCTACGTCCAGCATCTCAGCCAGATCCACTCGATCCTCGCGATGGTGCGCGCCGGCCTCGGGCTTGCCATCGTGCCGGCCGCCGCCGCGAACCTGAAGATCTCCGACGTGCGGCTGCGGCCGCTGAAGCTGCGCAGCCGCGTGCCCGTCGAACTGTTCATGGTCTGGCGGCGCGAGGACGAGAATCCGCTGCTGGCGGCGCTGGTCAAAACCGCCGGCGAATTATCCTCCGCGGAGCTGCCGGAGGATTGATGCTCAAGCCGCATCGGTCGATATAGGATTTGGCTTGGACGCGCATCGAACGGTCTCCTAAACCACGGCGCATGGACGCGCAGGCTTTGCGTCCTCCGCAACACGCACGAAGGGAGCAGCGCCCGTGAGCAAGATGACCCCGCAGGACATGGCCCGAAAGATCGGATCCGGCCTCCTGTCCTTCCCCGTCACGCCGTTCAGGGCGGACTACTCCTTCGACGAGGCGACCTACCGCGCCAACATGGACTGGCTGTGCGGCTACGACGTTGCCGGCCTGTTCGCCGCCGGCGGCACCGGCGAGTTCTTCTCACTAACGCCATCTGAGGTCCCGCAGATCGTCAAGGTCGCCGTCGAGGAGACCAAGGGGCGCGTGCCCGTGCTTGCCGGCACCGGCTACGGCACCGCGATCGCGCGCGAGATCGCCATCGGTGCGGAAAAGGCCGGCGCCGACGGCCTCCTGCTGCTGCCGCCCTATCTCACCCATTCCGAGCAGGACGGCCTCGCTGCCCATGTCGAGGCGGTCTGTGCCGCCGTGAAGATCGGCGTCATCGTCTACAACCGCGACAACGCCATCCTCCAGCCCGACACGCTTGCGCGCCTCGCCGAGCGCTGCCCGAACCTGGTCGGCTACAAGGACGGCATCGGCGACATCGAGCTGATGACCCGCGTCTACACCAGGCTCGGCGACCGCCTCACCTATATCGGCGGCCTGCCGACCGCGGAGACGTTCGCGCTGCCCTATCTCGACATGGGCGTGACGACCTATTCCTCCGCGGTGTTCAACTTCGTGCCGGAGTTCGCCACCAGCTTCTACGCCGCGGTGCGCAGGCGCGACCATGAGACCATCCATGCCGGCCTGAAGAACTTCATCCTGCCGCTGATCGCAATCCGCAACCGCAGGAAGGGCTATGCGGTCTCGATCATCAAGGCCGGAATGAAGGTGATCGGCCGCGATTCCGGCCCGGTCCGGCCGCCGCTGACCGACCTCACCGAGCAGGAGATGGCGGAGCTGACCGCACTGGTGAAGAATCTGCCCGCCATCCGATCGACACAACAGGCGGCAGAATAATCCGATAGACGGGGGAGGAGCGCGCGATGGCCCGGATCGATATCTCTGGCGCACCTGTCGTCACCGCGATGCAGGTGATCCCGGTCGCGGGCCGCGACAGCATGCTCCTCAACCTCAGCGGCGCGCATGCGCCGTTCTTCACCCGCAACATCGTCATCCTCACCGACAATTCCGGTCACACCGGCGTCGGCGAGGTGCCGGGCGGACAGAAGATATGGCAGACGCTGCAGGATGCCCGCGATCTCGTCATCGGCAAGACCGTCGGCGCGATGAACAACATCCTCGCCGACGTCCGCACCGCCTTCGCCGAGCGCGACGCCGGCGGCCGCGGCAAGCAGACCTTCGACCTGCGCGTGATGATCCACGCGGTCACGGCGATCGAATCCGCACTGCTTGATTTGCTGGGCCAGCATCTCGGCCTTCCGGTCGCAGCCCTGCTCGGCGAAGGCCAGCAGCGCAAGAGCGTCGAGACGCTCGGCTATCTGTTCTTCGTCGGCGATCGGCGCAAGTCGAAGCTCGACTATGTCGCGGGCGAGAGCGGCAAGGCGGAATGGTTCAACCTGCGCCACCAGGAGGCGCTGACGCCCGAGACCGTGGTGCGGCTCGCGGAAGCGACCCACGACCACTACGGCTTCGCCGACTTCAAGCTCAAGGGCGGCGTGCTCCGCGGCGAGCAGGAGATCGAGGCCGTCACCGCGATTGCCAAGCGCTTCCCGAACGCGCGCGTCACGCTGGACCCGAACGGCGCCTGGTCGCTGGACGAGGCCGTCAGGCTCTGCAAGGGCATGCACGGCATCCTCGCCTATGCCGAGGATCCCTGCGGCGCCGAGGCCGGCTTCTCCGGCCGCGAGATCATGGCCGAGTTCCGCCGCGCCACGGGGCTGCCGACGGCGACCAACATGATCGCCACCGATTGGCGGCAGCTCTCCCATGCGCTCCGCCTGGGCGCGGTGGACATCCCCCTCGCCGATCCCCATTTCTGGACCATGCAAGGCTCTGTGCGCGTGGCCCAGACCTGCCGCGACAACGGCCTGACCTGGGGCTCGCACTCCAACAATCACTTTGACATCTCGCTCGCCATGTTCACTCATGTCGGCGCCGCCGCCCCCGGCAAGGTCACCGCGATCGATACCCACTGGATCTGGCAGGACGGCCAGGCGCTGACGAAAGAGCCGCTCCAGATCAGGGGCGGCAAGATTGCAGTGCCCGATCGTCCCGGCCTCGGCATCGAAATCGACCGTGCCGCCATCGAGGCTGCGCATGAGCTCTACAAGAAGCATGGACTCGGCGCCCGGGATGACGCTATGGCCATGCAGGATCTGATCCCGGGCTGGACCTTCGACGACAAGCGTCCGTGCCTCGTGCGATAAGAAACGTCAGGCATGATCCCGGGAAAGTGGACACCGGTTTTCCGATAGGATCATGTCCCTTGAACATGGAGGAAAAGATGACAGCGATCCTGAAGAACTTCATCGGCGGCGAATGGGTCGACGGCTCCGGCGTCACCAGGAACATCAACCCCTCCAACACCAACGACCTCGTCGGCGAATACGCCAAGGCCGACAAGGCGCAGACCGAGAAGGCGATCGCCGCCGCGAAGGCCGCCTTCCCGGCCTGGGCGCGCTCGACCCCGCAGGAGCGCTATGACGCGCTGAACAAGATTTCGCTCGAAATTCTATCCCGCAAGGAAGAGCTCGGCCGCCTGCTCGCCCGCGAGGAAGGCAAGACCTTGCCGGAAGGCATCGGCGAGGTCGCCCGCGCCGGCCAGATCTTCGCGTTCTTCGCCGGTGAAGCGCTGCGGCTGATCGGCGAGAAGGGCGCCTCCGTGCGTCCCGGCCTCGACGTCGAGCTCACCCGCGAGCCGGTCGGCGTCGTCGGCATGATCACGCCCTGGAATTTTCCGATCGCGATTCCCGCCTGGAAGATCGCGCCGGCGCTCTGCTACGGCAACACCGTCGTGTTCAAGCCTGCCGAGCTGGTGCCTGGCTCTGGACATGCGCTCGCCGAGATCATCACCCGTTCCGGGATTCCGGCCGGCGTGTTCAACCTCGTGGTCGGCTCCGGCTCCGTGGTCGGCCAGACGCTGCTCGAGCATTCCGACGTCGCCGCGATCTCCTTCACCGGCTCGGTGCAAACGGGGCGCAAGATCGCGCAGGCCTGCGTGCTGTCGAACCCCATGAAGAAATTCCAGCTCGAGATGGGCGGCAAGAATCCGCTGGTCGTGCTCGACGACGCCGACCTCAAGACCGCCGTCGAGGTCGCCGTCAACGGCGCCTATTTCTCCACCGGCCAGCGCTGCACGGCCTCCTCCCGCCTGATCGTCACCGACGGCATCCACGACCGCTTCGTTGCGGCGATGGCCGAGCGGCTGAAGGGCCTGTCGGTGGACGACGCGCTCAAGGCCGGCGTGCATATCGGCCCCGTCGTCGACCAGAGCCAGCTCGACCAGGACCTGCGCTACATCAAGATCGGCCAGGACGAGGGCGCCAAGCTCGCCTTCGGCGGCGAGCTGCTCAAGCGCGAGAACCCCGGTCACTATCTGCAGCCGGCGCTGTTCACCGAAGCCAGCAACAACATGCGCATCGCGCGTGAGGAGATTTTCGGCCCCGTCGCCGCCGTCATCCGCGCCAAGAACTACGAGGAGGCGCTGGCGATCTCCAACGACACCGAGTTCGGCCTCGCCTCCGGCATCTGCACCACCAGCCTGAAATACGCTTCGCACTACAAGCGCAACAGCGAGTCCGGCATGGTGATGGTCAATCTGCCGACCGCCGGCGTCGACTATCACGTGCCGTTCGGCGGCCGCAAGGGTTCGAGCTACGGCGCCCGCGAGCAGGGCTCCTATGCCCGCGAGTTCTACACGACGGTGAAGACGGCCTATACGTTCCCGGGCTGAGATATCGTAGGGTGGGTTAGCGCAGCGTAACCCACCTCTTCTGCTTCCGCGGACACAGATATTGGTGGGTTACGCTGCGCTAACCCACCCTACAAATCCGGAGTCCTTGCATGGACCAGGACGTCGCAGCGAAAGAGAAGCCCCGCTACATCAAGCTCAACGAGCGCGACAATGTCGCGATCGTGGTCAATGATTTCGGGCTTCCCGCCGGCTCCCGCTTCGCCAGCGGACTGACGCTGCGCGCCTTCGTGCCGCAAGGGCACAAGACGGCGCTGGTCGACATCGCGCAAGGCGCGCCAATCATCCGCTATGGCGAGATCATCGGCTACGCGCTGTCGCCGATCCTCGCCGGCGAATGGGTGGACGAGGCACGCATCCGCATGCCGGAGGCTCCTGCCCTCGACAAGCTCGAGATCTCCACCGCCGTCCCCGCGCCGTTGCCGCCGCTCGAAGGTTTCACCTTCGAGGGTTATCGCAATCCGGACGGCTCGGTCGGCACCAAGAACATCCTTGGCATCTCCTCCTCCGTGCAATGCGTCAAGGGCACGATGGAATATGCGGTCAAGCGCATCCGCGCCGAACTGCTGCCGATGTATCCGAACGTCGACGACGTCGTGCCGCTGACCCATGCCTATGGCTGCGGCGTCGCCATCAATGCGCCCGACGCGGTGGTGCCGATCCGCACCCTGCAGAACCTCGCGCTCAATCCGAATTTCGGCGGCGAGATCCTGGTCGTCGGCCTCGGCTGCGAGAAGCTGGCGCCGGAACGGCTGGTGCCGGAGGGCGTGGGCGATGCCATCGTGCGCATGCAGGACGAAGCCTTCGACGGCTTCGGCGCCATCGTCGATGCGATCATGACCCAGGCCGAGGCCCGGCTGAAGGTGCTCAACGCCCGCAAGCGCGAGACCTGCCCGGCCTCCGATCTCGTCATCGGCCTGCAATGCGGCGGCAGCGACGCCTTCTCCGGCGTCACCGCGAATCCCGCCGTCGGCTTCGCCGCCGACCTCCTGGTGCGCGCCGGCGCCACCGTGATGTTCTCGGAAGTCACCGAGGTGCGTGACGCCATCCAGTTGCTTACCCGGCGCGCGATCAACGAGGATGTCGGCCGCGCGCTGGTGCGCGAGATGGCCTGGTACGATTCCTATCTCGCCCGCGGCGGCGCCGACCGCAGCGCCAACACCACGCCGGGCAACAAGAAGGGCGGCCTCGCCAACATCGTCGAGAAATCACTGGGCTCGATCGTGAAGTCCGGCTCGAGCGCGATCACCGGCGTGCTCTCGCCCGGCGAGAAGGCGACGCAGAAGGGCATGCTGTTCGCGGCAACGCCCGCCTCCGACTTCATCTGCGGCACGCTGCAGCTCGCGTCGGGCATGACGCTGCAAGTGTTCACCACCGGCCGCGGCACGCCCTATGGCCTCGCGGCTGCGCCCGTGATCAAGGTCGCGACGCGCAGCGAGCTCGCGCGGCGCTGGAAGGACCTGATCGACTTCGATTCAGGCAGCATCGCCACCGGAGAGAAGACCATCGAGGAATGCGGCTGGGACCTGTTCCGCCTGATCCTCGATGTCGCCTCCGGCCGCACCAAGCCGTGGTCGGACCGCTGGGGCATCCACAACGATCTTACGCTGTTCAATCCGGCGCCGGTGACCTGAGGCCCCTCACTGACCATCGATCAGGTGCATGTCGCCCAGAGTGACGGGCAGGCTGCGCGTGATGAGATCCGCGATCGCTGCGCGCAACCGTTCTCCTGAAGCCGGACCGCCAAACGTCTCGTCGACCGGTCCGCTCGGGCCGGCAATCCGCACGGTCCCGGTATTGTCGAGCGGCGCAGCCGCCCGCTTCTCGATCACGTCGAACGTCTTGCCGTCGATGACGCGAACTTCGTACAGCGCGTGGATCAGGCCGTAATCGGCCAGCAGCGTCCGGTATTCGGCGAGCCCGACGCCCTCGACGTTGCGTCCATTGCCGAGCTTCGATCTCGCCCGGGTGATGACGATGTACGCGTCCAACCCCTGCGGCGCGATATCGCTGCGAACCAATTCCTTGAACGGATCGCCGCGCAGGAGGTTGACGGGCGCAACCGCCGAATCCCTGACGGCAACGAAGGCGGCGCGCCTGTAATTCACCGGCTGCACGCGAAAGCGTCCGCTCAAGAGCCGCGTCACCTGCTGAACGATCAGCTCGTCCAGCCCCCACGCGCTGATCGAAGCGCTTTGCGCGACGTTGCCGAGCCCGGTCAGGCCGGCTCGCGTGAGGCTCATTTCCTCGCCGATCGCCGAGACGATGCCCACGGTCTTGATCGCCTGGATGCGGCTGGCGCGCGTCTCGAACGCCGCGGCGGCGCCGAGTGCGACGCAGGCTGCAGCGAGGCCAATCCATAGAAATGCAGTGCGGCGCATGGCGGCTCATCGAATCCTGAAATCGAACGAGTAGGATGCTCCGAGGCCGACCGTCGTCTGGTTCGACGATCCCCGCAGCTTCACCAGCGGACTGTCCGCGACGTCGCCGAGCAGCTTCTCGTATTCGACATAGGCGTGGACCTCCCACTGCGGATTGATGCGATAGGAGATCTGGCTGCCGAAGCCGACAGAATGCGCGCCGCCTCTGGCATCGTAGACCGGCAACCCCGATGCCAGGGCTTGCGTGGCGTCGACGCCGAAATAGGGCGCGGTCGCGTTGGTGCTCTTCCAGGTGAAGCGGGGACCGGCCGAGATCGTCAGCCGTTGGATGAGCGGGACGATGACGTCGGCCGAGACGTCGGCCACGGTGCCGGTATGGCCGCCGAAGCCTTGGCGCAGCTCGCTGCGCAGGCGCAGCCAGTCGACCGGATAATATTCGACGAAACCGCCGAGCTCGTAGGCGGCGTCGACATTGCCGAGGCCGGTCAGCTCGGAATATTTGTCGCTCTTGCGCGAGGAGACGTATTTGAACGCAGGCCCGGCGCGAAAATTGCCGACGTCGAGTAGCGCAATGCTGGCGCTGTCGCGCGGACCGCGAAACTGGTCGATCGATCCGGCGCGGCGGATCGTGAAGATCGGGATCGGAAGAAACTTGCTGTTTTTCGATCCGACGAAGTCAGGCGTGTATTCGCCGCCGATGCCGACCATGACGGTCCAGTTTCCGGACGGTGAAGGCAGCATCGGCAGTTCGAACGGTGGTGCTGGCAGCGTGAACGCGCTCTGCGCCGATACAGATTGCGCAGTCGTCAAGATCGCACCGAGCGCGGCGAGACAGGCAGTCGTCCGCCGCGCGGTCGCCGTGAGGCGGAGAGCGGCTTCTTCGAAAAACATCATTGCGGGGCCCCCGGACCGGCCTTGCGGGCCTGGTCGACTCGTGTGGTTCAGAGCCACAGCATGTGGTCCGGCAAAATTGCCCCAAGATTGCAAGGCGAGAGCCGTCGTCCGAGACGTCGCGCGCCAGGCGCCGCCGGATCAACATTGCCCGAACATTGCCGCGCCGCAGCCGCGCCCTCAAATCTTGACGGGCGGTGCCTGCGAACTCTCCCGTTCCTGCCTTTTATTCGCCAAGCTCGCTACCCTAATGGAACCCTAGCGCACGAGCCGAAACGCCAGGCGTCGGCCAGGGAGCGTCACGGTCAGGGTTTTGTTGCCCCAGCAGAGTCAAGGACGACCCGCGTGCGTTCCCTCGTGATCGAAGACGAACCGCAGATCGGCGCCTATATCAGCCGGCTGCTCGGGCAACTGCACGGTATCGTCGACATCGTCGGCTCGATTGCGGAGGCCAGCCAGGCGCTGGAGAACTTCAAATATGACCTCGCGATCGTCGACCGGATGCTGCCCGACGGAGATGCACTCCAGGTGGTCACGGCACTGAGCCGGTTGGCTGAACGGCCCGCGATCATCATGCTCACGTCCAAGGACACGAAGGAGGACGTCGTCGACGGCCTCAACGGCGGCGCCGACGACTACCTCGGCAAGCCGTTCGAGCCTCAGGAGCTGATTGCGCGCGTGCGCGCCGTGTTGCGACGGCCCCGGCTGCTCGCGCCCTCCGTGCTCTCGCTCGGCAATGTCGAGCTGCATCTCGGCAGCAACGAAGTCGTGGTCGCCGACAGGAAGATCCTGCTGCGGCGGCGCGAGGCACTGATCCTCGCCGCCCTCCTGATGCGCCGCGACCGCGTCATCACCCGCGCCGCGCTGATCGAGGAGATCTACGGTTTCGACGACGAGATCGAGTCCAACACGCTCGAAGCGCAGGTCTCGCGCCTGAGGAAGAAGCTGGCCGCATTCGGCGGCGACGTCGAGATCCGCAGCATGCGAGGCATCGGGTACATCCTGCGGCTGGCGACACCGCGATGAGATCGATCGCCCGGACGTTTGCATTCTCGCTCGGCATCGCCGCCACGGCGATCTTTCTGATCATGGTCGCGATCTTCGTCTCGAGGTACCCGCTGGAGGAACGCGAATTCAGGGCTTGCCGGGTCGTGGCCGCCGTTCTCGATCGCGCCACTGATATCGATGGGCAAAACCTGACGGTTCGTCCGACTCCCGCGCTCGAGGAATTGAAGGCGGACAGCCCGAACCTCTGGTACGTCGTGTCGGTGGGCGATCTCGTCAGCGAGTACGGCAGCGAGCACCGGCCACCGCTTCCGTTCGCGTTCCCCTATCGCGGGCCCGTCGGCCTGTCGGTCTTCAGCACCCCCGACCAGAACAACACGTTTTGTCTCGCCGTTGCGCAACGGGGCTCCTTGCGGCTCACGACGATGGTCGGCGAGCCTCAGGTCCGCTTCGGGCGAATGGCCGGGAACTTCCTCGTCAACAGGATTTTTTCGATCATGCTGGTGGCGCTGGCCTTTGCGGCGACCGTCGCCATCGGTTCAGCGCTTGCTGCACGTTTCGTCTCGCGCGGCATCGAACGGGTCGCGCACCGCGCGCTCGCGATCGATCCCTCGGCCCCGCAAGGTTTGATATCGCTGTCCGAAGTCCCCTCCGAGTTGAAGCCCCTGGTCGAGGCGCTGAACCGCGCCTTCGGCGAGATCGACGCCTATATCCGGATGCAGCGCCGCTTTCTCGGCAATGCAGCCCATCAGCTCCGCACGCCACTGACGCTGCTGCGCGCCAAGATCGACGACGTGCCCGATCCGGCCCTGAAGGCCGAGCTGGTGCGCGACGTCCGCCGCCTGACCTCGTTGGTCTCGGCCATGCTTGACCTCGCGCGCCTGCAAAATCACGCGATCGCGAAGCGGCCGATCGATCTTGCCCGGATCACGCTGGATGTGCTGGCCGATTTCAGCCCCTCGGCGCTCGACGCCGGCATCGAACTTGCGCTGGAGCAGGACGGGAAAGGTCCATTCATGGTGCAGGGCGTGGACGCTGCGGTCCGCAGCGCGCTTGCCAATCTCGTCGGCAACGCGCTCATCCATGCCCATGGCGCGCGGCGCATCGTCGCCACGCTCGGCCGCGACCGTATCTCGATTCACGATGACGGCGCAGGCCTGCCCGATGGCGCCCAACACGGGCTGACCGAGCCATTTCAGACCGGCAGCGCCGCGAGTGATGGCGCGGGGCTTGGCCTGTCGATCGTCCGTGAGATCATGGCTGCCCATGGCGGCGAGTTGATCATCTCTTCCGCGCCCGGCCGCGGCACGACGATGAGCCTGCGCTTTCCCGCAGCCACCGCTCCGGTCAAATCTCCGCAGCTTGACCTGCAAGAACATTGAGCTGGTTGTCGTCGTTCCGGGACGCACGACGTGCGAACTCTGGTGCGCGCGCACCTGAGAATCTCGCGCAAACCCCGCGATTCCGGGTTCGACGCTGCCGCGCCGCCCCGGAACGACATCGAAGATTGATGGCGGCTACGTCATGCTGCCCGGCATGAAGCAGCGCACGCGCGGATGACCGTCGACATAGTGCTTCCAGACCATGGTGCGGCCGAACTTGTTCGGCACGGTGATCACGGCACCGTCGGGCACCACGACCCATTCGTCGTCGATCCGCACGCGGTAGCGGCCGCGATCCGACTCCCAATCGACGTCGGCAATGACGTAGCCGTCGGCATCCGAGCAGCACTGCCCGAATTCGCTGTGCAGACTCTCGAACCAGGGTTTTAGCGGCGAGTTGGCGTAGCGGCCGTCGTCGCGCGCCAGCGCCGAAGCCGCGAGCAGCGTCGTCAACCCCAGCAGCGTGGCCACACCTGATATGGCAGGTCTCATGTCGTCTCCGCGGTCGAAGTGATCGCCGCGAGGCAAACGCTGCCGTCCACCCTCCGCGTGGCGCGCGACGGGCGTGGAGACGGCGCGACTCGCTCCCCCAGCAGCTTTGCCGACAGCTATGCAAATCCGGCGCCAGCGCGCATTCCGGGGAACTACTGGAGCAAAGCCGGCACACGGTCGCCATTCGGCGAACGTGGCCGCGCAGACCGTCGCCCATGCGGGAAATGACCGGGCGTCGAAGCTACCGCCGATCAGGCAGCGCAGTGCTTTGCGGGCCTTACTGCTTCGGTGCCGGCGCCATCATGCCGCCGCCCTTCTTCGTCGCGGGCGCCGACGGCTTCGCTGCGGCGGCTTGCGCAGGCAGATACTTCGCGACGATGGCGGGATCGATCTGGGCGATGTTGGCGTCAGGCAGACGCGTCCAGGTCTCGTCCTTGCCGAGCAGCGCGATGCCGAGATAGCCGCGCAGCGTCAGGGTCTGGCCGTCGGGACTGATCCGCATGTTGGCCTTCCAGATCTGGCCGTCGCGCGGATTGAGCACGTTGCCGCCTTCGTACTTCAATCCTTCACGCTTCATGTTGCGGACGAAGGAGATGCCGAGCACCCGGGCGTTCTTGCGATCGTCGGTGCATTTGCTGCAGACCTCGTTCGGGTCGTCGGTCGGCCGCGGAAAGGTCTTGGCGATCACGCCTTCGAAGACGCCGTTGTGGTCGATGAAGAGGAACCATCCGACCGTCCTGCCGTCTTCCACCTTCTGCCAGAGGCCTGCCGCCGTGGGCTCGGCGCTCTGCGCCGCACACGGGCTCACCGTCGCGAGCGACAATGCCAGCGCGAGAAAGGAGAGCAGCCGAAAGCTGGAAAAAATCCGCATTAGATCACCTTGCTATTCCACGACCGGAATGGCCGCAGACTACGGCGATTTCGCGAACGGTTCCAGCACCAGAAACATGGGGCACCGCCTCCCCGCTGCGTTCCCTCAGTTGACACCGAGCTTCTTTTGCAGGCTGGAGGACGACGTCGTGTACTGGAACACGAGCCGCTTCTCCGGATAGACGTAGCGATGGGCTTTTTGCGACATCAGCGCGCCCTCGTGGAAGCCGCACAGGATCAACTTGAGCTTGCCCGGATAGGTGTTGATGTCGCCGATGGCGAAGATGCCTGATACGTTGGTCTCGAACGCGGAGGTCTCGACCGGCACCAGATTGTTCTCCAGCGCAATGCCCCAGTTCGCGACCGGGCCGAGCTTCATAGTCAGCCCGAAGAACGGCAGCATGGTATCGCAGGCGATTTCGCTCACGCTGTTGTCATTGCCCTTGATGGTCGCGCCGGTGAGCTTGCCGTCAGCGCCGGAGAGCGCGGTGACTTGGCCGAGCCGCAGATCCATCTTGCCGCCGGCAACCAGCGCGCGCATCTGCTCGACGCTGTGGGGTGCGGCGCGAAATTCGTCGCGTCGGTGCAACAGCGTGATGCGCTTGGCCAAGGGATGCAAGTTGAGCGTCCAGTCGAGCGCTGAATCGCCGCCGCCGACGATCAGCACGTTCTTGTCGCGGAACGTCTCCATCTTGCGCACGGCGTAATGGACTGAAGTGCCTTCATAGGCCTCGATGCCCGGCACCGGCGGACGCTTGGGCTGGAACGAGCCGCCGCCGGCCGCGATCACCACCACCTTGCATTCGAACACCTTGCCGGCATCGGTGGTGCAGCGGAAGGCGGGATCGCCGATCTTCTCCACGGTCTCGACCATCTCGCCGAGATGGAAGGTCGGGTGAAACGGCTTGATCTGCTCCATCAGCGCGTCGGTGAGTCCCTGCCCGGAGACATGCGGAATGCCGGGAATGTCGTAGATCGGCTTTTCCGGATAGAGCTCGGCACACTGGCCGCCGACCTTGTCGAGGATGTCGACAAAATGCGTCTTCATGTCGAGAAGGCCGAGCTCGAAGGCGGCGAACAGACCGCAAGGGCCGGCGCCAATAATCAGCACATCGGTTTTGATTACGTCGCTCATGTCGTCTCTTTTTTGGTCGTTATCGGTTGGACGGCGCCCGTCGGGCAGAGGTGACCCTGCCTGTCTAGCCAACGGGAATGGAACAGGGAAGGCATAAAAGCGGGAGCGCCCCGCAGCCGCGCCCACTTGCCGGGCCAAAATAACTGGGTTGTAACGAGGTTGGATATGACGGAGATCAATCGGTGAACGCACCCGCCCGCCTCGAATTGACGCCGCGCCTTGAGGACTTTCCGTTTCGCCTCAGCGACAACGTCCGCTTCGGCGATCTCGATCCCAACCAGCACGTCAACAATGCGGTCTACGCCACCTATTTCGAGACCGGCCGTGTCACGCTGATGAAGCTTCCCGAATACGGGCTGACCCCGCCGGGCCTCGCCTGGATCATGGTCCGGCTCGACATGCATTTTCGCGCCGAGTTGCACTGGCCCAATACGATCGAGCTTGGCCTTGGCGTGGTGAAGCTTGGACGGACGTCCGTGACCTTCGAACAGGTCGTGTTCTCGAACGGGACGTGCATTGCGTCAGCGACGTCGGTCGGCGTCCTGCTCGACGAGGCCACGCGGCGACCCGCGCCACTGACCGCAGAGGTGATCGAGAAGCTCAGACCCTGGCACAAGCGCG
This sequence comes from Bradyrhizobium sp. 191, assembly GCF_023100985.1. NCBI lineage: Bacteria > Pseudomonadati > Pseudomonadota > Alphaproteobacteria > Hyphomicrobiales > Nitrobacteraceae > Bradyrhizobium > Bradyrhizobium sp. 191. The sequence goes on along the minus strand of NZ_CP064692.1, from coordinate 7,331,070 downwards.
GCATCGAGGTCGCGGCACCGCGCAGTTGATATAGCGAGGGACGATCAGGCCTGACGTTCCGGCGTCGCCACCACGAGACCGTCGAGCTCGTCGGAAACCTTGATCTGGCAGGACAGGCGCGAATTCGGGCGCACGTCAAAGCCGAAGTCGAGCATGTCCTCTTCCATCGGCGTCGGGCTGCCGACCTTCTCGCGCCAGGCTTCGTCGACATAGACATGGCAGGTCGCGCAGGCGCAGGCCCCGCCGCATTCGGCCTCGATACCGGGAATGCTGTTGCGGATCGCGGCTTCCATCACGGTCGCGCCGTTCTCGATTTCTACCGTGCGGGTTTCGCCCTTGTGGTCGACAAAGTGAATCTTGGCCATGTGTGCTCGTACTGCCGCGGTGCTGGGAATGAAGGAGGTCCGGGCTGTCCTATAACGGGTCGGTTAGCCCGGCGCCATAGCGTTTTGATGCGAAGAATGAATCCCGCTTTGCGGGAAGAAAACGCGTCAAAACAAAAGACTAGGGGCCCGTCTCTGACCGTATCGGCTTACGGCTTCAGGATCGCCTCGATTGCGGCGCGGGCCTCGGTCACCGCCTCTTTCAGAGCGGCGAAGGCGTGGGACCGGCCATGGTCGGTCCGGATCGCACACTCCAGGCTGGCTGCGGCATCGGCCACCGCAAAGGCGCCTATCCCGCGCGCCGAACCTTTGAGCTTGTGCGCGAGCGCGCCGGCGTCGGCCGGACTCGCAGCCATCGCCGCGAGCAGGCGGCCCGCCTGCTCGGCGAACATCGCCAGCACTTCTCGCTCCAGTGCAATGTCGCCGAGCGTCATCCGGGAGAGGTGATCGAGGTCGAGCGGACTGTCGATCGGTGCAAGCGGGGGCGAAGGCATCCAGTCCATCCGTTGCAGTTCAGGCGTCATGGCGCAGGCCCCTGCATCGCGCGGCGGCCGCCGGTCCGGCGGTCAGGTTCCCCTCAGCCAAGCACGAAAATGGTTAACGAAATGTTCGAGCCGTTTGACGCAGATCCGCCCGCTTGTTGACGGAAAGTTGCCGCAATCTGCCGAGTTCGGTGGGGAATTGCATTTATTGCTAAGGCGTTAGGGCGCGATCCTGTTAACGATGATTAAGATTGTCTTAATCGCGGGCATTTCATTCGCGACGCTCTGCCAATAGGATGTTGCGGAAATTGGCGGACAAGCCGTCCGGGTGGGGACGGCTCGGAGATCCGCGCAAGCGGCATGATCCGGTCTGTGGGCTTGCGCCGAGCGCAGGGCTCGCGGGGGGACGCGTACAAGTAACGAGGGCTCGGACTGAACATGGCGAACACTCCGAAAAAGGTCAAAGACCCCACAGAAGTTGCGCTTTCTGCGATCCAGGAAGCCCTGAACATCAGTGACACGGCTGCCGATACCAGCCGCAACGCCACCGCGCGCAACGAAGCGGCGCCCCCGGTGCCGCCCGCGCCGCCGATCTTCGACGAGCCGAGCTTCGAGCCGCGACCGGCCGCCAATGAGCGGGCGACAGTGTTCGATACGGTCGAGGAGCCGCTCTCATCGCGCCGCGCCGCGAATGACGACCGCGAGACCATCGGCCAGCTGCTCCAGGCGCTTCAGAAGGGCCGCCCTGCCCGCAGCGTCTATACCTTCGCCACCATCTTCGCCGCCGTCTGGCTCGCCGCCTGCGCCGCGTTGACCGTCGGCTTCCTGCCCTCGATCCAGGCCGCCCTGGGCCAGAGCAGTGGCGTTCTCGTCATCGCAGGCCTGATCGCGATGGTCTTCGCGCCGATCATGCTGTTCTACTTCCTCGCCAGCCTCGTCTGGCGCGGTCAGGAAATGCGCATGATCGCGCAGGCGATGGCGCAGGTCGCAATCCGCTTCTCCGAGCCCGAAGGCTCGGCCTCCGATTCCATGGTCACGGTCGGCCAGGCCATCCGCCGCGAGGTCGCGGCGATGGGCGACGGCATCGAGCGCGCGATTGCGCGCGCCGGCGAGCTCGAGACGCTGGTCGCCAACGAGGTCGCCGCGCTGGAGCGCGCCTATAGCGACAACGAGGTGCGCATCCGCGCCCTGCTCCAGGACATCGCGCATCAGCGCGACAATCTGGTCGGCCAGGCCGAGCAGGTCCGCAGCGCCATCTCCGGCGTGCAGATCGACCTGCGCCACGACATCGCGCTGATCTCGGATGCGATCGCCTCCCGCGTCGACGAGGTTGCCAAGTCCATCACCGGCGCGCTCGAAGAGCGCGGTGCCCACATCACCAGTGCCTTGAGCAATGCCGGCGACAACATGATCCTGGCGCTCGGCGAGCGCGGCGGCGACCTGCTCGACCGCCTCGAGGAAGCCAGCAACGAGACCACGCGCGCCGTGCTCGACGCCAGCGAGCGGCTGACCACCAGCCTCAACTTCAAGACCGGCCACGTCCACGACGAGTTCGTCGATCTCGCCGACCGCGTCCACGAGATGTTGAACGAACGCATCGACCGCATCACCGGCGAGTTCGAGCAGCGTTCCGCCGCGATCGTCGACGGCATCTCCGAGCGCACCGAGCAGGTGCACGATTCCCTGAAGAACTCGTCGGACTCGCTGCTGCTCGAGCTCGAGCTGCGCTCCAACGACATCTCCGCCAAGATCGACGACGCCGGCAACCGGCTCGCCAGCCACATCATGACGAGCGGCGACAAGGCGAGCGAGGCGCTCGACGCCACCGTCAACACGCTGGTCGCCAAGGTCGTCAGCCAGACCGAGACCGCGCACGATTCGCTGTCGCTGCAGATGAGCGCCTTCGACGAGCTGGTGAGGAACCAGGGCACCGAGCTGGTCGAGAAGTTCGCTCGCGACTCCGGCACGCTGGGCGCGCTGATCACGCGCCACATCTCCGAGTTCGATCGGACCGTGAAGACCTTCGGCGGCGAGATTGTCGAGCGCATGGGCCAGCGCACGCAGGACATCGCCGAGACGCTGAAGACCTATGTCGACAATTTCGATACCCGCTTCACGGCGAACGGCGGCGAGATCACGGCGGTGCTCGACCAGCGCCTCGTGCAATTCGAGACCACGGTCGGCGAGCGCGTCAGCAATCTCGACACCTCGCTGAACGGCAAGATCGCCAGCCTCGACGGCACGATCGAGGGCCACATCAGGACCTTCGACGAGCAGCTCGTGGGCCGGGTCGCCGCGCTCGAACAGTCGTTCGACAGCCGCGCGAAGTCCATGACCGAAACCATCGACGGACGCATCAACACGCTGGCGACGTCGCTGACCGACGGTGCCGCGCAGGCGATCCAGTCGATCGACAGCCGCCTCACCTACCTCACGACCTCGCTGACCGACGGCGCATCCCAGACCATCCAGTCGATCGACACGCGGCTGACGCATCTCACGACGACGCTCACCGGCGGCGCGACGCAGGCGCTCGAATCCATCGATTCCCGCCTCACCTACCTGACCACCGCCGTGACCAACGGCGCCTCGCAGGCGGTGCAGTCGATCGACACGCGCCTGACGCTGCTGAGCTCGACGCTCACGGACGGCACCGCGCAGGCGATCGAGGCGGTCGACCGCCGCATCACCGGCGTCACCGAGATCATCGACGGACGCAGCACGCATTTGACCGACACGGTCACGGCGCGCTTCCAGGAGATCCATCAGGCCATCGAGACCAAGGTCGGCTCGGTCGCCAGCGACATCGACGTGCGCGTGGCGCAGTTCGAGGACCTGCTCGGCTCGCGCGTCGAGGCCGTCGCCGGCCGCATCGAGAGCAGTGGACGCCAGGCCAGCGAGGACATGATGTCCCGCGCCGAGATGATCTCGACCGCGATCCGCTCGCATGTCGAGGACGCCGAACGCTCGCTCACCAACCTCGTCGTCAACACCAGCGAGACGATCCAGACCGGCGCGCGCACCGCTCAGCAGTCGCTGCTGACGGTCTCCTCCGACGTCAATGCCCAGCTCAGGATGACCTCGGCCGAGGTCGAGCAGGCGCTGACCGCGGTCGGCACCGGTGCGGCGAACTCGATCCTGACCAGCGCCCGCGAAGCGCAGTCGACGCTGGTCGCGGCATCGGGCGATGCCTCCAACCAGATCAAGGGGCTCGCGACCGACGTCGAACGCACGCTGTCGGCAGCAGGCGCTGCCACCGCAGCCTCGATCCTGGCCGGCGCCCGCGAGGTGCAGACCACCCTCGTCACCGCTTCCTCGGACGCGGCCAACCAGGTCAAGACTCTCACCGCCGACGTGCAGCGTTCGCTCACCATGGCCGGCACCACCACGGCGGAATCGATCACCGCCGGCGCCCGCGATGCGCAGAGCGCGCTGGTCGCGGCTTCGACCGAGACCGCCAACCAGATCAAGGCGCTGTCCTCGGACGTGCAGCGCTCGCTGACGATGGCGGGCACCTCCACCGCCGAGACCATCATGAGCGGCGCCCGCGAGGCCCAGAACACGCTGGTCACGGCATCCTCGGATGCGGCGAGCCAGGTCAAGTCGCTCGCGGCCGAAATGCATCGTTCGCTCTCGCAGGTCGGCCAGTCGACCGCCGAGACGATCACCACCAGCGCCCGTGACGCCCAGAGCACTCTTCTTGCTGTCTCCGCAGAACAAACCAGCCAGGTCCGTTCGCTCGCGGCCGAGATGCAGCGCGCGCTGGCGACCGCCGGCGGCGCCACCATCGAGGCGCTCACCAGCGGCGTTCGCGAGGCCCAGGGCTCACTGATCTCCGCCTCGAGCGATGCGGCGAGCCAGATCAAGTCGCTGACGACGGACATCGAGCGCACGCTGACCGCGGTCGGCGCCGACACCGCCTCGACCATCCTCAGCAGCGCGCGTGAGGCGCAGATCTCGCTGACCTCGACCTCGGCCGACGCCGCGAGCCAGATCCGCACGATCTCGACCGAGATCGAGCGCACGCTGAGCGCGGCGGCCGCCAACGCGACCAACGACATCCAGACCAGCGCGCTCAACGCCCAGAACGCGCTGATCTCGGCCTCCAACGAGGCGAGCTCGCGGGTCAAGTCGAGCTCGGCCGACGTCGAGCGCTCCGTGCTCGCCGCCAGCAGCAGCTTCGGCCAGGCCATGACCGGCAAGACCGACGAGATCGTCACCTATGTGCAGCAGCAGGCCGACCGCCTGTCGAACATGATCGACGCCAAGCGCGGCGCGCTGGTCGACGCGATCGGCTCCAAGACCAGCCAGCTCACGCTCGACATCGACCGCGTCACCTCCGATGCGCTGAAGTCGATCGAGACGCGCGGCCAGGCCTTCTCGCAGACCATGATGGGCAACGGCTCGGAAGTCGCCCGCACCATTAACGCGGCGAGCGAGATCGCCACCAGCGCGGTCGGCAAGTCGCTCAAGGACCTCGAGCAGGCCTCGCGTTCCGCGATCGACCAGTCGCGCCAGGTCTCGATCGCGGCGGTCACCGAGATGCAGGAGACCAGCAAGATCCTGCGCACCGACACGGTGGCGCTGTTCGAGCGTCTGCGCGAAGGCAACATCCTGCTCCAGGAGGTGCTGACCGGTGCGCACGACAACCTCAACTCGCTCGAGCGGGCGCTGGTGACGCGCGTCGCCGACTTCGTCTCGGCGATGAACGACGTCACCTCGCGCAATGGCGCGGCGACGCAGAACCTGGAAGAGCAGCTCAACGTCTTCAATAGCAAGACCACGAAGGCGCTGCAGGATCTCGGCGAGCTGTCGATCCAGTTCGACAAGCACGGCCAGGCGCTGGTCGAGGCCGCGCAGGTGGTCGAGCAGAGCAACAAGAACACCACCGCCTCGCTCGCCGAACGCAAGCAGGCGCTGGAATCGCTCGTCACCACGATCGACCTGCGCACGGCCGATCTCGACCAGCGGCTGTCGCGCTTCACCGGACTGCTCGATGAATCCCTTGCGGCCGCCGAAGAGCGCGCTCGCGACATCGCCCGCGTGGTCGCCGAGACCGCCGGCGCAGGCTCGGCCGCGATCACCCGCCAGTTCGAGGCGGTGCGCGCGGCCTCCGAGGAGGAGCACCGCCAGACCATCGAGGCGATGCACGACATCTACCGCCAGACCACGGACGAGGCGGATGCGATGTTCAAGCAGTCGACCGAGAAGTTCACCAACCTCGTCTCCAGCATGAAGCAGATGGCCTTCGAGATGCACAACGAGCTCGAAGCCACCCGCAACGAGCTGCGCCGCGGCGTGCTCGAGATGCCGCAGGAGGCTGCAGAGAGCACCGCGCAGATGCGCAAGGTGATCGTCGACCAGATCGAGGCCCTCGCCGAGCTCAACCGCATCGTGGCCCAGCATGGCCGCGGCCTCGACGTCACCACCGCGGGCCGCGCTTCTGTCGCCGTCCAGCGTCAGGAAGAGCCGATGATGGCGGCTGTCGGCGGCCGAGCGACCGAGACGCGCATGCGCGACACCGGCAGCGCCTCGACGCTGCCGCCGCCGGACCTCGGCATGCCGGCTCCCTCGCGCCGCACTGAAGCGCCGCCGGTTGCACCTTCCAGCACCGACCAGGGCCGCGACGGCTGGCTGTCGGACCTGCTGAGCCGCACGGACGCCAACCAGGGCGCTCCGACCGGCCGTGAGCCCGCCCGCGGCCGCGCGGCACCCGCGCCGCTGCCGCAGGCCCCGCAGGGTGGCGGCAATCCGCTGGAATCGCTGTCGCTCGACATCGGCCGGCTGATGGACCGCAACCTCGCCGCCGAAATGTGGGACCGCTACCAGCGCGGCGAGAACAAGGCCTTCACCAAGCGTCTCTACACGCCCGCCGGCCAGAAGGCGTTCGACGAGGTCGCCCGCAAGTACCGCGCCGACCGCAACTTCAAGGGCACGGTCGACCGCTACGTCGCCGAGTTCGAGCGCCTGCTCGACGAAGTCGCCCGCGACGGCCGCGGCCCGCAAGAGCTGCGCGGCCACCTGACCTCGGAGACGGGGCTGGTGTACACGCTGCTCGCGCATGCGGCGGGCCGGCTGGGGTAAAGCGGAAGCTCGCGAATCGCGAATAGCGAATGAAAACGGAGGCCGTGAGGCCTCCTTTTTTTGTTTGGGACACTCTCACGCGGAGCGCGAGCACACTCTCTCCAAACCGTCATTGCGAGGAGCTCTTGCGACGAAGCAATCCAGTCTGCCTCTGCGGAGACAACCTGGATTGCTTCGCTTCGCTAGGAAGAAACTGCTGGTTGTTTAGGGTCAGGCCGCCTCCGCGATGTGCTGGAGTTGGACGGTGAAGCCGAGCTTTTTGAGGCGCGCGACCAAGCGGCTTGCCTTGACCTCGGTGGGCCGACGGTCGAAGTAGGCGGCGCCGAGGTCGTGGTGCTCGGTGCCGTTTTTGAGGATGTGGTAGATGGCGGTGAGGAGCGAGGCGGCGACAGCGCAGATGGCTTTTTGAGGTCCGCGTCTGGCCTGCAAGCGGAAGAACTGCGCTCGGTAGTAACTGTTCTTTGAGCGCTTGGCGGCCCAAGCACATTGAACGAGCATCGTCTTGAGCCACGGCGCCCCCTTGCGCAGGCGCGAGGACTTGCGCTTGCCGGCGCTCTCGTTCTGCCCGGGGCACAGGCCGGCCCAGGCAACGAGATGGCCGGCAGTCTCGAAGCGGCTCATATCGGCGCCGATCTCGGATAAAATTGCCGGCGCTGCCACCGCGCTGATCCCGGGGACCGTGGTCAACAATCCGATCAAGTGGCGAAAGGGGATCTTGCCACCGCCTGCCTCCGCTTCCATGCCCTCGATCCGCTGAGCGATTTCGACATCAAGCTTGCGGATCGTCTCATCCAGACCATCGCGTTGCTTCAGGTGAAGCGCGAGCAGAAAGCGATGGTGATCCGTCAGGCGCCCGTGCAACGCATCGTAAAGCTCCTTCGGCGACGCCTTGAGCTGCTTGCCGGCAAGCTCGGCCAGCTTGTTCGGCTGCCGGACGCCGTCGATCATCGCCTGGATGATCCGCCGGCCGCTCGCGCCCATGATGTCGGAGATCACCGAGCCGAGCTTGATGTTGGCTTCCGCCAGCGTCTTGTCGATCCGCTGCACGTGCCGCGCCTGCTCGCGCACCAGTTGCTTGCGCGTTCGCGTCAGCGCGCGCAGCTCCTGTACCTTCTCCTCGGGAATGAAGCTGCCTTTGATCAGCCCGCAGGCCAACAGATCGGCGATCCACATCGCATCGTTCATGTCGGTCTTGCGTCCCGGCACATTCTTGATATGCGCCGCATTGGCGACGATCAATTCAAAGGCGCCTTCGCCCAGGATCCGGAACACCGGCATCCAGTAGACGCCCGTCGCCTCCACCGCCACATGCGTGCACCGGCTTTCTTCCAGCCACCTTCTCAGCTCCACGAGCGGGTCCGTCGTGGCCGCAAAAGTCCGGCACTCCCGCTGCGCCTTGCCATCGACCATGATCCGCACGCAGGCCACGACCGTGTCCCTGTGTACATCCAGCCCCGCCACCCGCTCATACAAAATATCCATGCTCCTCTCCTCAACAGTTAGCGCCGGCGGCATAGGCGCCTGTCAGAAAAGAATGCTAGGAAGCGTGCTCGAGGGCCATGCAGCCCCTCCGCGCCAGTGTGGGTTATCCAGGCAACCCGGGTCCAACTCGCAACCGGGCTCTCGCGCACCAGAGAGTAATCGACCTCTTTGCCGACGGCCTCTCAAAATACCGCATTTGCCCACGCTCCGACAGTTTCATCCAGCGCGCGTCGGCTCCTCAATGCCGGTCCCAACTCGCAATGACGGTGGAGAGAGCGTGCGCCTCTCCTCTCGTCCGATCTCACTCGTCTCTTACCGCCTCGGCACCGGCTTCGGCGGCTCGGGTGGCGGGGCCGGCTGCGACGAGTTGCTCGCGCCGAACAGCACGCGGGTCGGATTGCGGTCGAAATTGTTCACGGCGCGGCTGATGTCGCCGAGGGTGCGGCGGCCATCCGCCATCAGCGCGCCGGAGCGCTTGTCGAAATCCTCGGCGAGTTCGCGGATCGACTTCACCGCCTGGAACAGTTCGCCGCCGTCCTTGCCGCCGGCGAGCGTGTTGAGGCCGAGCATGAGACTGTCGGCCTTGAGCATGACGCCGTCGACCTTGGCCATCACGGCGTCGATCTTCTCGGAATTGCGCGCCAGCGAGTTGGTGAAGGTCTCGAGGTTCTTCAGCGAGTTCTTCACCGACTCCTGGTTGTCGGCGACGATCTTGTTGACGTTCTGCAGCGTGGCGCGGATCGCCTCGGTGACGTCCTGGAGCTTGTTGGGATCGGCGGTGAGCGTCGGGATGCCGTCCTGGTCGAGCGGCGGTGGGGCCGCGGCCTCGTCGCCGCCCTTGAGCGAGATCGCGGCGACACCCGTGAGGCCCTGGAATTCGAGGCCGACCAGGGTGTCCTTGCGGATCGGAGCGTTGTTCTCGATCATGGCGAGTGCGACAACCCGCCGCGGGTTGTCCAGCTTCACCGAGACCACCTCGCCCACTCTGATACCGTTGAAGTTGACGCTGCCTCCGTTACGCAGGCCCGCCGCCGGCCCCTCGAACACGACGCGAAGAGGGCTGCGCTGCTTGGTGGTGTGCAGCGACTGGAACCACAGCACGAAGCCGATCGCCGCGGCGATCACCGCCAGCGTGAACGAGCCGATCAATACGTAATTCGCCCGCGTTTCCATCAGGTGCTCCGGCTACTCGACCCAGCTATTCAACCCAGCTACTCATCCCATGACCGCGCGGGCGCGCTTGCCATGAAAATACTGCCTCAGCCAGGGATGCTGCGAGGCCTGCATGTCGGCGATCGACCCTGCCGCAATGATCTTACCGTTCCCTAAAACGGCGATGCGGTCGCATGCTGTGTAAAGGCTGTCGAGATCGTGGGTTACCATGAAAACGGTCAGCCCCAAAGTGCGCTGGAGGGTCCTGACCAGCTCGTCGAAGTCGCCGGCGCCGATGGGGTCGAGGCCCGAGGTCGGCTCGTCCAGGAAGACGAGATCCGGATCGAGCGACAGCGCGCGTGCCAGCGCCACGCGCTTGATCATGCCGCCGGAGAGCTCGGACGGGAAACGCTCGGCGACTTCGGGCTTGAGCCCGACCATGGTGAGCTTGGCCATGGTGATCTCGTCCATCAGCCGCTGCGAGACGCGCAAATATTCGCGCATCGGAAACTGGATGTTCTGCCCGACGGTGAGCGAAGAAAACAGCGCGCCCTGCTGGAACAGCACGCCCCAGCGCCGCTCGACGTTACGCCGCTGCGACGTGCTGGAGGAATCGAGGTCGACGCCGAACACCTCGATCGAGCCGGCAATTTTCGGCACCAGACCGATGATCGTGCGCGTCAACACGGATTTGCCCGCACCCGATGGGCCGACAAATCCCAAAATCTCGCCGCGCTTGACGTCGAGATTGAGCCCGTCGAGCACGCGCGTCGTGCCGAACTGCACGGTGATGTCGCGGACGCGGATGATGGGGTCCTGAATCTCGCTTTGAGCTTCTTTTGCCATCGTCACATCCCGATCGAGGCGAAGAAGATGGCGAACACGCCGTCCATGACGATGACGAAGAAGATGCCCTTCACCACCGACGCCGTGGTGTGCTGACCGAGCGATTCCGCGCTGCCCTGCACGGCAAGCCCTTCGACGCAGGCGACGATGCCGATCACGGCGGCCATGACGGGCGCCTTCACCATGCCGACGATGAAATGATCGATCGAGATGGCGTCGCGCAAGCGCAGCAGGAAGGCTTCGGGTTCGACCCCGCCATAGAGCCAGGCAACCAGACCGCCGCCGTAAAGCGCAGCCATCGCGCCGAGGAAAGCGAGGATCGGCAGCGCCAGCACCAGCGCCAGCATGCGCGGCAGCACCAGGACCTCGATCGGATCGAAGCCCATGGTGCGCAGCGCGTCGATCTCCTCGCGCATCTTCATCGAGCCGAGCTCGGCAGTGTAGGCGCTGCCCGAGCGGCCCGCGACCATGATCGCGACCAGCAGCACGCCGATCTCGCGCAGCACCAGGACGCCCAGCATGTCGACCACGAAGATGTCGGCGCCGAAGCGGCGGAAATGGAAGATGCCTTGTTGGGCGATGATGCAGCCGATCAGAAAGGTGATCAGCACGATGATCGGCACCGCGCGCCAGCAGACCTGCTCCATGTGGTGCACGGTGGAGGTCAGGCGGAACGAACGCGGGTGGATCAAGACGCGAATCCCCGCCGCGAGCACCGCGCCGAGCATGTCGACGAGGCCTGTCACGGTCCCGGCCACACCGGCCACGGTCCGGCCGATCTGCTCCAGCATGCCGGAGATGGTGATCGTGCTGCTGTCGACCTCCTGGGGCGCCCGCACCCGCCGCACCTCGTCCACGAGGCTGGAATAATTGGCGGAGAGGCCCGCGATCTGCGCCTCGACAGCGCCCTGGGTCAGGCTGCGGCGCAGCCGCTCGATCAGCCAGGCGCCGAAAGTATCGAGCTTGGCGACCTCGGAGACGTCGATGAAGATGCTTTGCGGGGTGCCTGCGAGCTTCTCGGCGTCAGCCACCATCCGTTCCAGGACCGGCGCGAAGCTCGCGGTCCAGGTCCCGGTAGCGCAAAGTGCCAGCGCGTTGCCCTTGGCAATCCGTTCGAGCTTCGGATCGCTGCTCAAGTTGTCCGCTCCCGTACCGGGGCGGAGAAAATCAGATTGTTGCGCACGCGCCCTTACCCAGAGAAGGTATCCCCAAGTGGTTAATGTTAGTTCCTACAGGTAACTAGCAGGTTCAGATTTCGCCAGAGTTCAAAATGACTTCCTTGAAATTTGCAGCCTTGGCGGCGCGAATCGAGCGCTTCCCGATCGCGGGCAGCTTCACCATCAGCCGAGGGGCCAAGACCGAGGCCGTGACCGTCGTGGCGGAGGTCAGCCGGGACGGCCTGACCGGCCGTGGCGAGTGCGTGCCCTATCCCCGCTACGGCGAGACGCCCGAGGCGACGCTGGCCGCCATCCAGGCCATGCAGGAGGCCCTCGCGGGCGGGCTCACCCGGCAGGCTCTCCAGGCCGACATGCCCCCCGGTGCGGCCCGCAACGCCCTGGATTGCGCCCTGATTGACCTCGAAGCCAAGGCGGCAGGCCTGCGTGCCTGGAACCTGCTGAACCGACCGACGCCCGGAGAGCGCACCACCGCCTACACAATCTCGTTAGGTGCCCCCAAGGCCATGGCCGCGGCGACCGCCAAGGCGGCGCACCGGCCGCTGCTCAAGATCAAGCTCGGCGGCGGCGGCGATCCGGAGCGGATCGCAGCGGTGCGCAAGGCCGCCCCCGAATCGGAGCTGATCGTCGACGCCAACGAGGCATGGACCGAAGCCAATCTGGAAGCGAACCTCGCCGCCTGCGCCGCAGCCGGCGTCACCCTGGTGGAGCAGCCGCTGCCGGCAGGCAAGGACGAGGCGCTGGCACGAATCAAGCGGCCGCTCGCAGTCTGCGCCGACGAGAGCGTGCATGACCGCTCCTCGCTCGCGCCTTTGCGCGAGCGCTACGATGCCGTGAACATCAAGCTCGACAAGACCGGCGGCCTCACCGAGGCGCTTGCCATGGCCGATGCCGCACAGGCGCTCGGCTTCGAGATCATGATCGGCTGCATGGTCGCGACCTCGCTGTCGATGGCGCCGGCGATGCTGATCACCCCGCAGGCGCGCTTCGTCGATCTCGACGGACCGCTGCTGCTGGCGCGCGACCGTGACCACGGCCTGCGTTACGACGGCAGTCTGGTCTATCCGCCGGATTCTTCGCTTTGGGGATGAGCCGTGAGGCGGTGCCGCGCTGACCAGATCACGAGCGCGCCGGCGGCCGCCATCGCGGCCATCACGTAATACAGGCCGTCGCCGATGCGGGCGTAGATCGCGCCTGACGCGATCGAGGTCGCAGCGCCCAAGAGCCCGTTGCACGCGGCGTAGTAGCCCTGCCCCCGCGCGATCTGGTGCTGCGGCACACGCCGCACCAGGAGACTCATGGTGCCGAGGATGGTCATGCCGAAGCTGAAGCCGTGGCCGAGCTGCACGACCGCGAGCAGTGCCAGCGGCGGCTCGCTGGCGGTGACGACCCAGCGCACGACGGCGCTGAGCCCCCCGATCGCCATCATCGTGGACGGATGCAGCGAGAAGCGCGGCGACAGCGCGAACACGACGATCTCGGCGATCACGCCCAGCGTCCACAGGCCGGCGATGGTCAATCCACTGATGCCATGGAGCTGCCAGTTGATGGCCGAGAAGGTGTAATAGGCGACATGGCTGCCCTGGATCAGCGCGGCCGCAGCGATGATCGCCCAGAAGCCGGCATCGCGCAGCAGCGCCGTGCCGGCATGCCCCTCCGTCGTCCTGTGCCTGACATCGTCGAGCGGCTGCAGCAGCAAGCTGGCGAGCACCGCAACGACCGCCCAGGCCACGATGACCCAGATCAGATCGCGCGCCGCGATGACGTCGACGAGATAGCCGCAGGCGAGCGAGCCCGCGGCAAAGGCTGCCGAGCCCCATAGCCTCAGGGGTCCGTAGTCGAGCCCGTAACGGGCGACACCGCGCAGCGCATAGGCATCGGTCAGCGGCATCGTCGGCGTCCACATCATGCAGGTCAGCGCATAGATAAGGAACAATGCCAGCGGCTGCTGCTGTAGTCCGAGCGCCGTGAAGCCGACCGCGGTCGCCAGCACCGACACCATCATGGCAGCGCGAATGGCATGCCGCTTCTCGGCAAGCGCGGTGACCTGCGGCAGCGTGGTGAAGCGCGTGATCGCCGGCAGCGCGTTGATGAGCCCGATCCAGGCCGCGTCGATGCCGATCGCCTTCAGCCAAACCGGAAAGAACGGCAGATGCGTGCCCGAGACCGCGAAGATGGCCGAATAGAACAGGGCGAGGCTCACGGCGAATCGCCGCTTGCTGGCTGCAGCGATGGGGATTTGTGAGTCGGGCGCCATCAAACCAATTGCGATTCGGTCGATATCGTGGTGATCGTTACAGTAACGCGCACTGATTTGCGCGACGAGATTGTCATGGCCAACGAAGCATTCGCCCTCTCGCCCATGTCTGCCCGCGCGGCCGAGCCGAACGAGCAGGATTACGACGCGATCCGCGAAGCCTTCATGGAGACCGCGCGCGGCCGCTGGTTCCTCGGCGAATACGCCAAGCGCAACCGCAACGCCGACACGAGCATGGTGCTCGATGCTGTCGCCAGGATCGAAGAAACCCTTGCGGCACAGCGACAACCCGTCGTCGAGGACCGCCTGCCCGAAGCGCTGGTCGAGATCCGCCGCGCCATCCGCGAGGCCGAGACGATCGCGATCGCGGCGGTCGATCCCGCGGCGTTCGAGGCCAGCCTCGCGCCGATCCCGCGCGGGGTGCGCATCATCAAGGAGATCTCCTGGCGCTGGCGCGAGATCGGCGCCGACGGGCGAATCTGCGACCTCATTGATTCGCAGCTCGCCTCGATCGAGGCCGCCTGCGGACAGATTTCGACCATCGACCCCCGCGTCGAGCTCAAAGCCGCCTTCGATCTGCTGAGGGATCGTGTCGAGCAGCTTGACGGCGGCGCAACGCCGCAGGCCGCTCCGTCCACCGAGGCTGCGCCTGCACAGGCCGCCGCGCCCGCCGGGACGGCCAGCGAAGCCCCCGTGGCTTTTACCGAGACGCCGCAGGACATCGCAGCAACTCCCGAGCCCGAAGCAGCCGCTGAGAAGGCCGGCACCACCGAAGCGCTCGCCACGGCCGAGCAGGCTGTCGATGCTGCCGCCGTGCCGGAGACGGTTGCCGAAAGCGACATCGCGCCCGACCAGGCCGCAGTTGAGGACGTCGCTCTCGAGGAGCCGATCGCCGAACCAGCCGCCTTCGCGGAGGCCGCCGACGCGTTCCCGCCCGATGCCGCCGCGGAAGCCGAGGACGAAGCCATCCTCGAGGCCATCGCGCTGGAGATGGCCGCGCCCGATCCGGAGTTCGACGAGATCGTCGAGCCGGTCGAGATGGCCGCGCCGGCGCCGGAACCGATGGCCTCGGACGTCGCACCGCCCGTTGCCGCCGAGCTTCCGGAGCCGATCGCTTCTGAGCCTGTCGTCGCGGAAGAGCCCGCCGCGGACGCACCGATCGCGATGGACTCGCTCGCGCGCCTCACCGACGCGATTGCCGAAGCCGCCGCCGAGGTGATGGAGCAGCAGGCCCCGGCCATGGCGGCCACGGCAACGTTCGCCGCAGCGTCGACCGCGACGCTGCCGATGCCCTCGCCCCTGTCCACGTCCTCACCCGAGCCCTCGCTCGGCGCCACCATCCTCGCCAGCGGCATCCTGCAAAAGCCCCGCGCGCCGGCCAACGACCCGCTCGCCCCGATCCGCCGCATGACCCAGGCCGAGAAGATCGCGTTCTTCTCGTAAGGGGCAAGTTTCCTCCGCGCCGTTCACTCTCGTGTCCCGGACAAGCGAAGCGCAGATCCGGGACCCAGACGCCACGAGTTCTGCTGCACATGGGCCCCGGCTCAGCAGTTGAACCGGACGATGCTTTGCATCGCCGGGGAAGCGCTGCGCTGCGTCCGGGGCACGAGGCGAGCATTGAGGCGCGCGCTCTCTCCGCGCTGCGCTCGCAATGACGCGCTGAGGCAGCGAGCGTCGCTCTGTCGCCGTCATCCTGAGGTGCGAGGCGTACGATGCGCAGCATCGTGCGGCGAGCCTCGAAGGATAGACGGCCCCGATGCAACCGGGCCGTCGCCCTTCGAGGCTTGCTCAGCGCACCTCAGGGTGACGGTGATGGAACGGAGAAACGCATCAGTGTATGTAAGCCCATCAGACGCTGGTCCTCACACCATGCCCTCCACCGAAGACACCCTCATCCTCTGGCGCCCCATCGGTCCCAAAGAGCTCCAGCTGGTCCAGCAATCCGGCATGCGCGCGTTCCCGCCGCGCCTGCCTGACCGGCCGATCTTCTATCCGGTGCTGACCGAGGAATACGCCATCAAGATCGCGCGTGACTGGAATGTCCCGGCGAGCGGATCGGGCTTCGTGACCCGTTTCGCAGTCAAGCGCAGCTTCATCGAGAAATACGATGTGCAGGAAGCCGGCGGACGATCGCATCTGGAGTACTGGATTCCGGCCGAGGACCTCGACGCGTTCAATGCCGCAATCGTCGGCCTGATCGAGATCGTCCGCAGCTTTCCCTAACGCCGCGCGATCAGCGGCCGCTTACCCGCAATTCCAGATCGGCCCGATCGGTGTTCGCGTCCAGCACGGACCGAAGCTGCCGCCATTGTAGCGGCCGCCGTTGAAGCCTGGCCGGCCGAAATAGTGCCACTCGCCATCCCAGCGGTAATATTGCGGAACCGGGTCGATGTACCAATGGCGCCGGTCGTTGCGCGCAAGGCGCCGCATCGCGTCCTTCTGCTTGTAGAGCGGAATGCTGTTGCTCAGCGGCTGCCGATAGCCCGGCAGGAAGCCGTAACCCTTCCAGACCGGCTTGGGACGCTTTTGCGCGGCCTCAGCGGGCGCAACAGCCGGCAGCAGACACAGGATGATGGCAACGAATAGACACATGAGGCGCGACATGAATCGACGATAGACGCTCGCCTGCTGGAAGGCCATTCAAATTCGAGTGCTGGATGAATGGAGCCATGCGCACGATCGTCGCACAAGACGATCGCACTCGCCTTGCAGCAAGCGGTGCCTCGATCGAACGCGGCTCCGCTAGCTGATCACGCCCTTGCGGAGCAGGAAGCAGCCATAGCCTCTGCTGTCGCCGACCTGCACGACGCCAAAGCCTGCCGCCGCCGCACGATAGAAATCCGCCCGTGACAGCTTGCCGGGAGTGACGGGGCGGCCGGCGGCGCGCGCGATCTCCGCCGCCACCGCATGCTGCACCTCGGGCACGCGGTCGGGATCGTCGACCGGCATCATCACGCGCACCGGATCGGGATCGAAATCGTCGAGCGGATAGACCGACATGATGGCCCGGATGGCGACCTCCATGCTCATGCCCGGCAGCTGGATCAGGCGCTGCGACGTCGTGCTTTGCGCGATACGGGTGGCCGGGTGATTGGCATCGACGAATACGAGGTCGTCGCCATGGCCCATGGAGGCGAGCAGCCAGAGAAGGTCGGGCGTCAGGATCGGATCGATCGATTTCAGCATGTGGCGGACTATCCTCCCAATCGATCGCTAACCATAGCAGGTTCCAAGCGTGATTCAGATCACGTACGCGGCCCTGATGATAGGAATCACGGACCACAGGCTCGAACGCGGCCAAGCTTGCTCGCAACCAATCTCGCATCGAGATGAGTGCCAAAGGAGCACGCCATGTTCCGCTTAAAGCCTTTCCTGATGACGGCGAGCCTGCTGGGAAGCCTGTTCGGCTTTGCCTGCGGGCCGGTTTCCGCGCAAGTCGCTCCGGTCGCGCCGGCCCCCACCGCCCTGCAAGGCCCCGAGCAGCGGGTGGCGCTGGTGATCGGCAATGCGAACTACCAGAACGCGCCGCAGCTTGCGAACCCCGACGACGACGCGCAGTCGATGGCGCAGTTCCTGAACTCCGCCGGCTTCGAGGTCGTCGCAGCGACCGATTTGACCCAGAACGACATGCTCCGCGTCGTCCAGGACTTTTCCGCCAAGGTCGCCTCGCGCGGTCCCAACACGGTGGCGATGATCTATTACGCCGGTCACGGCGTGCAGCTCGCCGGCGAGAACTATCTCGTTCCCGTCGACGCCAAGGTCTCCAGCCCGACCGAGCTCCTCAACAATTCGGTGCGCCTCGTCGACGTGATGTCGACGCTGGAGACGATCCCGAGCCGCATGCGCATCGTCATTCTCGATGCCTGCCGCAACAACCCGTTCCCCGAGGTCAACGATGCCGGCCGCGGCCTTGCGATCGTCGATGCGCCGAACGGATCGATCGTCGGCTACTCGACTGCGCCGGGCGCCGAGGCGCTCGACGGCACGGGCGGTCACAGCCCCTATACGCAGGCGTTCCTGAACGTCGCGCGCGAGCCCAATGTGCCGATCGAGCAGCTGTTTAAGCGCGTGCGCCTGCAGGTCAACCAGACCACCAGCGGCGCGCAGATCCCGTGGGAGAGCTCCTCGCTGACGAGTGACTTCACCTTCTTCGGCGACACCGCGGTGGCCGCCAACCGCGCGCCGGTGAAGGCGCCTGTCGTGCAGATGGCCTCCAGCCTGCCGAGCCGTTCGACACGCCAGGCCTATGACTACGTCGTGTCCGAGGGCCGTCCCGAGTACTATCAGGAGTTCATCCGGATGTATCCGCACGACCCGCTGTGCGACCATATCCGCTGGCTGCTCAACAACATCCTGATCTCGCAGGCCTGGCACAAGGCGGTGCTCGCGAACTCGCCGCTTGCCTATAAGAGCTTCTACGACAGCTACGGCAACAGCCCCTATGCGCAGGTCGCGCTGAAGCTGCAGGCGCAGCCGAAGCAGATTCCCCTGATGCAGGCGACCAAGTTCCTGGCGCCGCAGACCATTGTGCCGACCCTCAAGATCGGCAATCTCGGCCAGCCCAAATACGTGCCGCTGATGCAGCAGGGTCATGGTGGGTCGCAGACGGGCGGCAACCTGCCGGTCGTGCAGAAGCCGGTCGACGGCAACGGCAGCGTCCTCGGCAAGCTCGGCAATGGCGGCCAGATCGTCACCCTGCCCGCGCCGAGCAACAGGAGCAAGAGCATTGGCGGCATCGGCAAGATCGTGACGCTGCCCGCGACCAACACCAAGCCGGGCGCCGGCAACGCTACCCCGGGCAAGGTCGTGAGCATGCCGGTGAAGATCGGCAAAGGCGGATCGAAGATCGACGCGAAGCCGGTCAATGGTCAGACGCAGAACCGCCCGATCCGCATCACCAACGGCAACACCGGCTTCGTGAAGCCCAACGGCACCCCGGTGAAGAAGGTGCAGGTCCTGAACAATCGTCCGCAGTTCAATGCGATGCCGAACCGCATGGTCAACAGCAACGACAACTTCCGGCAATCGATGAACCAGGCGCCGAACATGAACGGCGGCGGCAACCGTCGCGGCGGCTTCATGCGCTGATCGTACGGAAGGCAGACGCGACAAAGGGGCAGAGCCGCAATGCTCTGCCCCTTCTTCATGTCAGCTCTTGAGCATCGTCATTCCGGGATGCGCCGCAAGGCGCAGGCCCGGAATCCATCGGGCGGCAGAGTCGGCGGAGAAATAGATTCTCAGATGCGCAATTGCGCATCGTAGCTCTCGCTTCGCGAGCCCCGGAATGACGGCTAGGCCACCAGTTCGGCGAACAGATCGGCGTCGACGTTCCCGCCGGAGAGCACGATGACGACGTTCTTGCCGGCGACGTCGAGACGGCCCGCGAGCAGCGCGGCAAGGCCCACCGCGCCGCCGGGCTCCACCACGAGCTTGAGCTCGCGATAGGCAAACGCGACGGCCGCGCCGACTTCCTTGTCCGATGCCGTGACGCCGCGCGCGAGCAGCTTGCTGTTGATCGCAAAGGTCATCTCGCCGGGCATCAAGGCCATCAGCGCATCGCAGATGGTGCGGCCCGCCGGTGGATGCGGCTCGCGGTGGCCGGCCGTCAGCGAAATGCCGTGATCGTCGAATGCCTCCGGCTCGGCCACCACGATCTCGGCCTGCGGATAGCGCGCCTTCACGGCGGTCGCGACGCCCGCGATCAGGCCGCCGCCTGAGGCCGGCGCCACCACGATATCAGGGGCGAGACCGAGGCTCGCCATGTCCTCGGCGATCTCGCGGCCGGCGGTGCCCTGCCCTGCGATCACGAAGGGATCGTCATAGGGCTTCACCAGCGTCGCACCGCGCTTCTCGGCAATGCCGCGCGAGATCGCCTCGCGATCGTCCTTGTCGCGATCGTAGAGCACGACCTCGGCGCCGTAGGATCTGGTGCGCTCGCGCTTCGACAGCGGCGCGTCCGCCGGCATCACGATGGTGGCCTGCATGTCGAGGATCTTTGCCGCGGCTGCCACGCCCTGGGCATGGTTGCCCGAGGAGAACGCAACCACGCCACCGGCGCGCTTGTCCTGCGGGATCGAGAACACCTTGTTGAAGGCGCCGCGGAACTTGAACGAGCCGGTGCGCTGGAGCATCTCCGGCTTCAGGAAGACCTTCGCGCCGACACGCTCGTTGAGCACAGGGAAGGACAACAGCGGGGTGCGGATGGCGTAAGGCGCGATCACGCGCGCTGCGGCATCGATGTCGGCGGGGCCGACCGGGAGGAGCTGTTCGGTCATGGCGGAATGGTATCGCGGCCGACGAGGCCCCGGCAAGACACCTCCGCGCGAGGATTCCCAAAACGTTCTCGATCGATCGAGATGGCCTTAGGCGACGAAGCGCGGCTGTTCCGTCACGTTCCCGCCGGGCAGCACCGCGCCAACCGCCCTGATGCTGTCGATAAAGATCCGCGCCGAGGCTTCCCAGGTGTAGTTGGCGGCGAACGCGACGCAGTCCTGCCGACAGACGTCGAGCGCGGCGAAGCAGGCACTGCCCAGATCGTGATCGAGCGCGCCCACCGGCGCATCGCCGATCACGTCGCGGGGGCCTTTCACCGGAAAGGCCGCCACCGGCAGCCCGCTGGCGAGCGCTTCCAGGAGGACGAGGCCGAACGTGTCGGTCTTGCTGGGGAACACGAACACGTCGGCGGCCGCGTAGATGTCCGCCAGCGCCTCGCCCTGCTTCTCGCCGAGGAAGATCGCATCGGGATAGGCCTCCTCCAGCGAGGCCCGCGCCGGGCCGTCACCGACGATGACCTTGGTGCCGGGCAGATCGAGGTCGAGGAAAGCCTCGAGATTCTTCTCCACCGCGACCCGGCCCACCGACAGGAACACCGGTGCCGGCAGGCAGAGATCGATGGCACGGGGATGGAACAGGCCGGTATCGACCCCGCGCGGCCACAGCACGACATTGTCGAAACCGCGGTCGGTCAGCTCGCTGGCCAGCGCCGGGGTTGCCGCCATCACGGCACGGCTGGGCGCATGGAAACGGCGCAGCGCGTGCCAGATCAGCGAGCCCGGCACCGGCACGCGGGCGCGGACATATTCCGGGAAGCGCGTGTGGAAGCTGGTCGTGAACGGCAGCTTGCGCTGGCGGCAATAGCGGCGGACCATCAGTCCGATCGGCCCTTCCGTCGCGATGTGGATGCTGTCCGGACGCGCTTCCTCGATCAGCCTTGCGATCCGGGCCGGGCGCGGCATGGCCAGCCGCACGTCGCGATAGCTCGGCATCGCGAAGGTGCGGAACGATTGCGGCGTCAGGAACGCGAATTCGACGCCAAGACCTTCAACGCTAAGCCCTTTCGCGGCGTCGGCGAGCTTGGTCAGCGTCCGAACCACACCGTTGACTTGCGGGTGCCAGGCGTCGGTCGCAACCAGGATGCGCATCAGGCGGCCCTTGTCATGCAGCTCTTGCCGCGACCTGCGGGACCGCCGCCGGCTTTTGCAGATGATCCGCCCAGGTGATGATCTCGAAATGGCCGTCGTCATGCTCGACCAGGGCCGTGCAGCTCTCGACCCAGTCGCCGCAATTCATGTAGCGGATGCCGGCCTCGTCGCGGATCACGGCGTAGTGGATGTGGCCGCAGATCACGCCGTCGGCATCGTGGCGCCGCGCCTCGGCGGCGAGCGCCTGCTCGAACGCGCCGATATAGTTGACGGCGTTCTTGACCTTCTGCTTGGCCCATTGCGACAACGACCAATAGGGCACTCCGAACAGGCGGCGAAAGAAGTTGACGAGGCGATTCATCTGGATCGCGAAGTCGTAGGCCTTGTCGCCGAGATGGGCGAGCCAGCGCGCATTCTGCACCACGAGATCGAAGATGTCGCCGTGGATGACGAGATAGCGCTTGCCGTCGATGCCGGTGTGAACCGTGTTCTCGACGACGTCGATGCCGCCGAAATGCGTGCCGTAATAGTTGCGCAGGAACTCGTCGTGATTGCCGGGGATGTAGATGATCTTGGCGCCCTTGCGCGCCTTGCGCAGCAGCTTCTGGACGAGGTCGTTGTGCGACTGCGGCCAGTGCCAGCTCGATTTCAGCGCCCAGCCATCGACGATATCGCCGACGAGATAGATCGTGTCGGCATCGTGGTAGCGCAGGAAGTCGAGCAGTAGATCGGCTTGAGAACCGCGGGCTCCGAGATGGACGTCGGAGATGAACAAGGTGCGAAAGCGCCGCTCCGGGCTCTCGTCACTCACAGCGTAACTTCCCATGCGCCAGCCTGTAACAATGTCCCGTGACAGGGGGATGACCGATTGAACCTTGAGGCACCTCAGCTACGAATCAAACTTCGCCTCGCCCTCCCCGCGAATATCAGTCGCATGCGACAATCAGGCGACACGGCGCCGCAGAAGGTGATCGTCATGCCCGGGCTTGTCCTGGCTTGTCCCGGGCATCCACGTTCTTCGTGCTGCGTGGCAAGCGTGGATGGCCGGGACAGGCCCGGCCATGACGATGTGGGGCTAGCGTGCCCCCAAAGTGCACCGCCGCGGCGCTCCCGCGCGCGGCAGCCTCAGTAGAACCTGTGGAAATGATGGATCGGCCCATGGCCGTGGCCGACGCTGAAGCGGTCGGCGGCGCCGATCGCGGCGCTGATCCAGGCCTTGGCATTGCGCACGGCGTTTTCCAGATCCTCGCCCCTGGCCAGTCCCGCAGCGATCGCCGAGGACAGCGAGCAGCCGGTGCCATGGGTGTTGCGGGTGGCGATGCGCGGCGCGGCGAGCGCGATCGTGCTGTCCGCACCGACCAGATAGTCGATGCTCTCCGCGCCCTCGCCGTGCCCGCCCTTGACCAGGACGGCGCGGCAGCCGAGCGCCAGCAGGCGGCGCCCCTGGCTTTCGATCTCGGCCTCGCTTGCCGCGACCGGCTCGTCGAGCAGAGCCGCGGCCTCCGGCAGGTTGGGCGTGATCACGGCGGCGAGCGGTATCAGCCTGGTGCGCAGGGCGTCGACGGCTTCCGCAGCCAGCAGGCGGTCGCCGGAGGTCGCGACCATGACGGGATCGAGCACGACATGCCCCGGCGCCCAGCGCGACAGCGCGGCGGCGATGGCATCGATGCTGGCGACCTGGGCCACCATGCCGATCTTCACCGCGCCGATGTCGAGATCGGAGAACACCGCATCGATCTGTCCGGCGACGAACGCGGCCGGCACCGGGTGGATGCCGGTGACGCCGCGCGTGTTCTGCGCCGTCAGCGCCGTGATCACGGAGGCGCCGTAGACGCCGAGCGCGGCAAAGGTCTTCAGGTCCGCCTGGATGCCGGCGCCGCCGCTCGAATCGGAGCCGGCGATGGTGAGTGCGACCGGGGTCGTCATGACGATTTTCCGCGTTTTCGGGCCATGAGCCCTCTTAGCAAGCTCGCGCCGAACCCAGCAAGTTCGCTTGCTAAATCCGGCCGGTTTTGGCCTATTAGCCGGAAGAATACGCTCTCGGAGTGCCTGCGATGGTTCCCTTTTTCGTCCAGATCAAATGCAAGCTCGGCCAGTCCTATGTGGTCGCCAACGCGCTCGCCGAAGCCGAGATCGCCTCCGAGATCTACTCCACGGCCGGCCAATACGACCTGCTGGTGAAGTTCTACGTCGACAAGGACACCGACATCGGCCATTTCGTGAACGAGAAGGTGCAGGTGCTGCCGGGCATCCAGGACACCCTCACCATCATCACCTTCAAGGCGTTCGGCACCGGTTAGCTTGAGCTAGCTGTCCAGCTTGCGTTTCGGCGGCGTCGGCCCGTCCACCGGCGGCAGCGATTTGAGGTACTCCGCCATCGCGGCGAGATCCGCGTCCGGCAATTGCGAGACGTTCTTGATCACGCGCGTCATCGCGCCGCCGGCGCTGTCGCCATCCGGCAATTCACCGGACTTGAGGAAATAGGCGAGATCCTTCGTGCTCCACTCGCCAAGGCGCTTCTGGGTGATGTTCGGAACCCATCCCTCGCCTTCCGGATTCGGACCGCCGGCAAAGCGCTGGCCAGCAATGATGCCGCCGAGCGCATTGCGCGGGCTGTGGCACTCGGCGCAATGGCCGAAGCTGTTGACGAGATAGGCGCCGCGATTCCACTGCGGCGACTTGCTGGCGTCGGCGACGAAGGGCTTGCCGTCCATGAACAGGAACTTCCAGATGCCGATGTTGCGCCGGATGTCGAAGGGAAAGCTCACCTCGTGATCACGCACCTTGCCTGCAACCGGCGGCAGCGTTTTCAGATAGGCAAAGAGATCGAGCACGTCCTCCCGCCTCGCGTGCTGGTAGGAGGTGTAGGGAAAGGCCGGAAAATAGTGCTGGCCCGATGGCGAGACCCCGTGCATCACCGCGTTGACGAAATCGGCGTCCGTCCATTTGCCGATGCCGTCGTTCGGATCGGGTGAGATGTTCGGTGCGTAGAACGTTCCGAACGGCGACTTGATCGCGACGCCGCCACCAAGCCTGAGGCGATCGGGCTGATTGGGAACGGCATGGCAGGACGCGCAGCCGCCGGCGTTGAACATCACCTCGCCATTGGCGAGATCGGGCGCGCGGCCCGGGATGGCGCTCGCAGCCGCCACCACCGGCGCACTGAGCCACCAATAAAGGCCGGCAGCGGCGACCGCGACGAGCAGCGCCACCAGAATTGTTCGTTGCAACATGCGCACCTATTCACTCGTTGCGGCGAACTTACGACCGATGTCGTCGCGGCTCCAGCCACGAAGAATTTAGCCCGCCCTGGCCGGAGGCCGGAATAAACTGAAATGCCGGCTGTTGGAAGTTTGGCAGCCCCTTCGGGTTCAACAGGGAGAATCTCATGAACAAGTCCGTCATTGCCGTGTTCGCGCTCGGTGCCGTTGCCTTTGCAGGGTCCGCCAACGCCGAAAAGCTGAAAGCAACGCTCGACGGCAAGGCCGAGGTGCCGGCGACGACCAGCAGCGCCACCGGAACGGCCGATCTCAACTATGATGCCGCCAGCAAGAAACTGTCCTGGACCGTCACCTATTCCGGCCTCTCCGGGCCCGCCACTGCGGCGCATTTCCACGGCCCTGCCGAGGCCGGCAAGAACGCAGGCGTTGCCGTCCCGATCCCGAACGCGGCCTCGAGCCCGGTCAAGGGCGAAGCGACCCTGACCGACGCGCAGGCCGCCGATCTGCTCGGCGGCAAGTACTACATCAACATCCACACCGCGGCGAACCCGGGCGGCGAGATCCGGGGACAGGTGACGAAGTAAGCCTCGAGGCGCTTCGTCGCGCGAAGGCCGGGCGCTGGAGGGGCGTCCGGCCTTTTCGATTCCGGGGGCGCCCATTGCCGATCCTCGTTCACCTCTCCCGCTTGCGGGAGAGGTCGGCGCGAAGCGCCGGGAGAGGGCTTCCTCCTCTTGGGGATTGTCCCATTGAGGATACACCCTCTCCCCAACCCTCTCCCGCAAGCGGGAGAGGGAGCGCACCACCGTCGCCGCAACATCGCGGCCTCATCTCATCATGCTCAAGCCGCGTTCAGCGCCTGCGCGAGGTCGGCGATCAGGTCCGACGGGTTCTCGATGCCGATCGACAGTCGGATCGTGGAATCGAGGACGCCGATCTTGCGGCGGATGTCGGCGGGGACGCCGGAATGGGTCATGGTTGCGGGCAGGCTCGCAAGCGATTCCGTTCCGCCAAGGCTCACCGCCAGCTTGAGGATCTGCAGCGCGTTGAGGAACTTGACCGCCGCCTCCTTGCCGCCTTCGATGTCGAAGGAGAAGGTGGATCCGGCGCCGAGACACTGCCTCGCAAACGCGCGCCCGGCCGGCGAGTCCTCCTCATGATGACCGAGGTAATGGACCTTGGCGACCTTCGGATGATCGCGCAGGAAGTCCGCCACGAGGCGCGCATTGTCGTTGGCCTTCTCCATCCGCAGGCTCAGCGTCTCCAGCGAGCGGTTGATCATCCAGCAGGAATGCGGATCGAGCTGGGTCCCGATGGCGCCGCGCAAGGCCTTGATGCCCTTCATGATCGCCTTCGATCCGAGCGCGGCGCCCGCGATCAGGTCGGAATGACCGCCGACATATTTGGTCAGCGAATACAGCGAGAGGTCCGCACCATGCTCGATCGGCCGCTGAAACACCGGTCCGAGCAGCGTATTGTCGCAGGCGATGACCGGTGTGTGGCCCTGCGCCTTTCCGATCGCGTCGGCAACACGGCGGATCATTGCGATGTCGACCAGGCCGTTGGTCGGATTGGCGGGCGTCTCGATCAGGATCATCGAGACCCGCCCCTTGCCCATGGCCTCCTCCGCAGCCTGCCTGACCGCCGTCTCGTCGATGCCGTCGGCAAAGCCGACGGCTCCGATCGACAGGCGCGCAAGCGTGTTCGTCAGCAGGGTTTCCGTCCCGCCATAGAGCGGCTGCGAGTGCAGGATGACGTCGCCGGGGCGAACGAAGGCCAGGATCGTGGTTGAGATGGCCGCCATGCCGGATGAGAACAGCGCACAACTCTCCGTGCGCTCGTAGATCGCGAGCCTGTCCTCGACGATTTCGCTGTTGGGATGATTGAAGCGCGAATAGACGAGGCCCGCGCCCATGCCTTCCGGCGGCTCGCGCCGGCCGGCGACGTAGTCGAAGAAGTCCTGCCCGTCCTCGGCCGTCTTGAACACGAAGGTGGAGGTCAGAAACACCGGCGGCTTGATGGCGCCTTCGGACAGTTGCGGATCATAGCCATAGGTCAGCATCAAGGTTTCCGGATGCAGCATATGGTTGCCGATATGGGTCTTGGACGGAAACGGTTTTGCCATGGCCTGTCTCGCTGTTGATACAATTCCGCGCCGGGCGTTGGAACTCATGATGTCATGAGGCGGTCAGGCGCGAGAGGCGCCGGCTCCAACAGCTCACATCGATGCTGCGGCGGCTGGTGCTGAAGATAACCGCTCTCGCGGCGATCCGTCAGGCCTTGCGAATAGAATTCCTGTTGCTGAACGGCAATGCAAAAGAGGGCGAGTGCTTTCGCGACCGCCCTCTTTTGGTCCTGTAACCAGATGCAGCGAAGCGCGATCGGGACTGGCTCTATGCCCAGCTATTTCAACTTCACCCGATAGGTCTCGTGGCATTCGTTGCAGCGATCGTTGATCGTATTATAGGCCGCCTTCAGGCTCGCGACATCCTTGATCTTGCCCTTGACGTCGGCGATCGCCTTCTGCACCGGAGGAATCTTGGAGTCGAAATCGGCCTTGTTCTGCCAGATCTTTTGCGATGAACCATAGGTCGCGTTCACCACGTCCTGCTTGGGATTGATCTCGAAGGTCTTGGCGATCTTGGCGACATCGGCCTCGATGCTGGCGATGGCCTGATCGGCAGCTTTCTTGTCGAAGGGGATATCGCCCTTGCTCATCTTCTGCAGGACGCCATACTGGTTCTTGGCGATCGATTTCATAAGATTGTCCTGCTGGACGGCAATCTCCTGCTGCGCCATGACGGCGCCCGCGCCCAATACGAGGGCGCCCGCGACAATCATCGTCCGTTTCATTGGTCCGTTTCTCCGGCTCTCGAGACGTTCAGGGAATGAGGCTTCGCCGGCTTCGCGTGAAGCCGGAGCCCATCAGGTGTAGAACCCCGCGCGACGCGTTTATTCCCGTGCGCGCGGAGATCGGGCTCACAGGCTGTGGCGGCGATGGTGCTCGTTGATTGCGATCCACACCCGCTCCGGCGTTGCCGGCATGTCGATGTGGTCGATCTTGTATTCGCGCCAGAGCGCGTCGACGATGGCGTTGACGATCGCCGGGCAGGAGCCGATCGCGCCGGCCTCGCCCGCCCCTTTCACCCCCATCGGATTGGTCTTGCAGGGGATGTTGTTGGTCTCGAACACGAAGGCCGGCCCGTCCGCCGCACGCGGCAGCGCGTAGTCCATGAAGGTCGCGGTGATGAGCTGGCCATCGGTGGCGCCATACACCACCTGCTCCATCAGCGCCTGGCCGATGCCCTGCATGGCGCCGCCATGGACCTGTCCCGCCAGCAGCAGCGGATTGAGCGTCTTGCCGAAATCGTCGACGATCACGTAGTTGACGATCTTGATGATGCCGGTGGCCGGATCGATCTCGACCTCCGCGACATGGGTGCCGTTCGGATAGGTACCGTCGGCGCTGGCAAAGGTCGCGCTGCCGTTCAGCTTCGATGGATCGACGCCGGGCCGCTTGGCGAGACCGGCGAATGAGATCGAGCGGTCGGTGCCGGCGATGCGCACCACGCCCTCGGAGATCTCGAGGTCGCCCGCGCTGGCTTCCAGCGCCTGCGCCGCGATCTCCTTCAGCCTCGAACCGAGCTCGCGCGTGGCGCGCTCGACGCTGACGCCGCCGGAGGGGATCGAGGCCGAGCCGCCGGTGCCGAGGCCGGTCGCGATCTCGTCGGTATCGCCCTGGCGAACATGCACGCGCTCGGGCGCGACGCCGAACTGCTCGGCGACGATCTGCGCATAGGCGGTCTGGTGTCCCTGCCCGCTCGATTGCGTTCCGATCAGCACGGTGACGTCGCCATTGGCATCGAGCCGCACATTGGCGGTCTCCTCGCCCATGGTGCCGCACACCTCGACATAGCTCGCAAGGCCGATGCCGCGGATCAGGCCATGCTTCTTGGCGAGCTTCGCGCGCTTGGGAAACTCCTTCCACTCGGCGATCTCCATCGCGCGCTTCAGATGCGCGGCGAAGTCGCCGGAATCATAGACCTTGCCGGTGGCCGTCTTGTAGGGCAGCGCCTTCGGCGGGATGAAGTTCTTGCGGCGGATCGCATCCGGCGTCATGTCGAGCTTTCGCGCGCAGGCATCGACCAGGCGCTCGATGACATAGGCCGCCTCAGGCCGGCCGGCGCCGCGATAGGCATCGACCGGAACGCTGTTGGTGAAGATGGTGCGCACCCGGCAGTGGAACGCCTGGATGTCATAGAGGCCCGGCAGCATGCCGGCGCCGCCATGGGGAATGTAGGGCCCGAAGGTGGACAGATACGCGCCCATGTCGCCCATCAGGTCGCAATCCATCGCCAGGAACTTGCCGTCCTCGGCCAGCGCCATCTTCGCGGTGGTGACGTTGTCGCGGCCCTGCGCGTCGCCCATGAAATGCTCGGTGCGGTCGGCCGCCCATTTCACCGTCTTCTTCAGTTTCTTGGCCGCGACCGCCATCAGGGCGTATTCGCGGTACGGGAACAGCTTCGTGCCGAAGCCGCCGCCGACATCGGGACAGATCACCCGCATCTTGTCGGTGGGAATGCTGAGCACGTTCTGACACAGGATGTCGCGTAGCCGGTGGCTGCCCTGGCTGCCGATGGTGAGCGTCAGATGGTCGCGCTTGGCGTCATATTCGCAGACGGCCGCGCGCGTCTCCATGAAGCTCGCGACCACGCGCGGATTGACGATCGAGATTTCAGCGACCGCATGCGCCTTGGCGAAGGCGGCTTCCGTCGCGGCCTTGTCGCCGATCGAGACATCGAACAACACGTTGCCGGGCTTGTCCGGCCAGACCTGCGCCGCCCCCTTCTTCACGGCGTTGACGACGCCGGTCACCGCCGGCAGCGGGCTCCATTTGACCTCGATCGCCTCGATCGCGTCGCGGGCCTGGTCGATGGTCTCGGCG
Source organism: Bradyrhizobium sp. 191 (assembly GCF_023100985.1). Taxonomy (NCBI): domain Bacteria; kingdom Pseudomonadati; phylum Pseudomonadota; class Alphaproteobacteria; order Hyphomicrobiales; family Nitrobacteraceae; genus Bradyrhizobium; species Bradyrhizobium sp. 191. Next base: position 7,301,625 of record NZ_CP064692.1, on the reverse strand, counting down.
ACGACGAAGGCGATGGCATCGCCGACATGGCGCACCTCGTCCTTGGCGAGGATCGGGTAAGGCGGGCCGGTGAACGGATCGGTCTCGAGATTGAACAGGCAGGGCAGATTGCCGAGATCCGCAACGTCCTCGGCGGTCAGAATCAGCGCGACGCCGGGCAGCCCGCGGGCCCGGCTCGCATCGATGGTGTATTTGGCATGCGCATGCGGCGAACGCAGCATCAAGCAGCGCAGCGCAGCCTGCGGCGCGTAATCGTCGGTGTAGCGGCCCTTGCCGCGGATGAGCGCGTCATCCTCCTTGCGCAGCACGCTTTGGCCAACGCCGAACTTGATGGGAGCCGCCATTGTCTTTTCCCGTTCTCATGGTTGTTTTGCGGGCCATATTGCCGTGGAAAAACTGGCAAGGCAAACGGGTTTAGGCATGCGCGTTGGCCGAAGGCCGAAGAGAGCGCCGCACACACGTCATGGCGCAGACTGTCGCATGGCTCTTGGAGGATAGGATCGCGCCGCAATACAAGGCCCTCCCCCTGAGAGCCCGCCAAAGGCGGGCATCTCGAAGGATCGGCCGCAAAGCGACCCGCCAAGCTCCTCGACGAGTTACATCCCACCACGGCTCAATAGATACCTCGTGCTATCTCTGAGCCTGTCGATGGCGCGCTCAGGTGCGATGGAGTCGATCTCACAGCGCGTCAGGCCGATATCCAAAAGCTCCCTGTCGCTCAGGTCCTGCAAGGTGGTTTGTGGGCGGTGGCGCCAGCGCCACTCCTGATATGCACGCCAGTATTGCGTGAGGAAGCCCCGCACATCTGGCGTCGTGACGAGGTCGAGGCGGAGCCTCGCGGCATCGCCCGCTGGGTCGGCCGTGCTGTTGGTCAGTTGAGGTGGCATCGAATGCTCCTGCTGTTGAGCCGGCAGCGAGCGTGGCCAAAGAAAAGGCCCCGTCCGATGCCGGCGGGGCCTGGTGGAAAAGATGTCGTCGAATTCCTAGCGCACGACTCCTCCCACCGCCCAGCCGAAACGGGTGATGTGATTGCGGTTGAGTTTGCGCGACGATTTGATCATGAAGCGCTGATACCACGGCAATCGCGCAAAATCAAGAGATGTACGGATTCTGGTTGCAGCCTGGAGGCGAGCACCCCGCTCGTCTAACCGCGCACCAGCGACACCAGCCAGCTGCGGCCGAACAGGATGAGGATCGCGAGGGAATAGACGATGGTGCCGCCGACCGCGAGCAGAACCAGCATCAATTCGTCCCGGAAGTGCATCGCGCCCAACAAAGGACCACCGAAGCGCGCGATCAGCCAGAAGGCGACGGCGAGGATAATGCCGGTCAGCAAGAATTTCGAAAGCGACATCAGCCAGCCGCGATCCAGCACGAGGAAACCTCGCCGCACGGCGAAGAACAGCACCAGCAAGAGATTGGTCCAGACCCCGACGGCAGTTGCGAGCGCGAGGCCGATCTGCGCGAGCGATCCCATCAGGGCGACCTTCAGCGCGACGTTGACTGCGATGCCGGTCAGCGATGCGCGAACCGGCGTCGCCGTATCCTTGCGCGCATAGAAGGTCGCGACCGCACTGCGGATCAGAACGAAAGGAATGAGGCCGATGGCATAGGCCGCGAGTGTGCCGCCGGCGGCGACGGCATCGGCCTTCGAGAATGCGCCGCGGGCGAACAGCGCACGCATGATCTCGTCGGGCACGGTGAGGAAGGCCGCCACGAACGGGATCGAGAACAGCAGCGTGAAATCGAAGGCGCGACGTTGCGCCTTCATCGCGCCGTCATGGTCGTTGGCGGTGATCCGCCGTGACATCTCCGGCAACAGCACCGTGCCGATGGCGATGCCGATGACCCCGATCGGCAGCTGGTTGAGACGGTCGGCGTAGTAGAGCGCCGACAGCGCGCCTGCGGGCAGGAAGGTCGCGATGATGGTGTCGGCGAACAGCGCGACCTGCGTGCCCATCGAGCCCAGGGTCGCAGGTCCAAGCGCCTTGAAGAAGCCGCGGACGTCTTCGTCGAGCTTCAGCGGTGCGAAGCGCGGCAGGCCGCCGTGGCGGGCGAGATCGCCCGCCAGCAGGAAATATTGCAGGAAGCCCGAGATGAGCACGCCCCAGGCCGCGGCGTGGCCAGCGGTCGGAAACCACGCGGCGAGCGCCAGCGTCATCATCATCGCGACGTTGAGGAAGATCGACGCCGCCGCGGCGCTGGCAAAGCGCTGCATCACGTTGAGCATGCCGCCATAGAGCGTCACCAGCGTGATCAGCAGCAGATAGGGAAAGGTGATCCGGGTCAGCTCGATCGCGAGCTTGCGCTGCTCGGCGTCGTCGCTGAAGCCCGGCGCGAGGATGCTCATGGCCTGCGGCATGAACAGCCAGGCGACGATCAGCAGCACCACCTGCGAGGCCAGCAGCAACGTGAAGATGCGGTCGGCGAACAGGCTTGCCGCCGCCTCCCCCTTCTCGCCATGGACATGGGCATAGGCCGGCACCCAGGCCGCGTTGAAGGCGCCCTCGGCGAAGATCGCGCGGAAATGGTTGGGCAGCCGCAGCGCCACGAAAAAGGCATCGGCGACGGGACCGGCGCCGAGGATCGCCGCGAGCATGATGTCGCGGGCAAATCCCGTGACCCGCGAGAGCAGCGTGTATCCGCCAACCGTGAAGATGCGTCCGAGCATGCGTCCTTTGTAGAGCGTTATCGAGCGAGCGATAAGTCTGTCAGCTCCGATGAGGCGGAAAATCGGCCACTCGGCTGTCGCCTCTTCGAAGCGGCCCCCGATGATGGATCAGGTTCGGCTGAAGGGATCGAGGACCGTCACGCCGGCAGGTCTGAAGTCGGAGACGTTTCGGGTGACCACCGTAAAGCCATTTTCCAGCGCAGTGGCCGCGATCATGAGATCGGCGCTGTCGTTGCCAAGAGCAGCGCTGAGTGCGCCCCAACGACGTGCTGCGCGCAGATCGAATGGTACAATCCGCTCGCCATAGAGGTTCACCACCTGATCCAGCCAGGCAGCAAGCGCCGTCGCAAAGCCCGGATCAGCTGCGCGTTGTCGGACGATGCCGCGCTCGATCTCGCCAATGCTGACGACACTCAGAAAAAGATCGGCGGTACGTTGGCGCTCGAACCACCTGACGACCCCCGGATCACGTTCGCGTCTGCGCAACTCGGACAATATGACCGTGTCAATCAGAAACATCAGATTCCGGGCTCGCGCATCCGGACTTTCGCCTGCGGAAATTCTCGGTCATCCTGAGGGATCGCGAGCAGCACGTCCGCAAAGGAGGGAGCCTGGGCGCGCTCAAGGCGCCGCAAGCGCTCATACTCGTTGATGTCGACCACCATGACCGCGGGCGTGCCATGCTTGGTGACCACCTGCGGCGCGCGCCGCGCCGCCTCGACGACCTCGCTGAACCTATTTTTGGCGTCCTGTATGGACCACTGGCGCCGCGACATGGTCGACCCATTCTAGCTAGAAATTCTAGCTAGAATACAGAGCCCCCGGGTCGCCGTCAACGCGTGAAATCCGGCCTCCAAGTCACCCCGCCAGCGCGCCCTGCACGGCGGCGATGATTCGCTCTTGGTCGGCTTCGGTCACATAGGCATGCATCGGCAGGCTGATCACGTCCCGCGACAGGCTCTCGCAACCCGGCAGCCCGCCTTCCGCGACAGGATATTGCTTGTAGGCGGTCTGCTGATGCATCGACTTGCCGTAGTAGATCGCGGTCGGCACGCCCTGGGCCTTCAGCGCGGCGGCAAAGCCGTCGCGATCGGTCCCCTCAGGCAGACGGATGGTGTACTGCGCCCAGACCGAGGTATTGCCGGGGCTGAGGCGCGGCACGGTGACCACATTGGACAGGCCGCGCTCATAGCGCTCCGCGACCTTGTTGCGGGCGGCGATCTCGTCGTCAAAGATCCTCAGCTTCTCGATCAGCACCGCGGCCTGCATGGTGTCGATCCGGCCGGTCAGGCCGAGACGGACATTGTCGTACTTGTCCACGCCCTGCCCGTGCACGCGGATGCTGCGCAGCGTGGCCGCGAGCTCGTCGTCATCGGTGAAGATCGCGCCGCCGTCGCCGAAGCAGCCGAGCGGCTTGGCCGGGAAGAAGCTGGTCGCCGTGGCATGCGCGAGCGTGCCGAGCTTGCGCCCCTTGTAGCTCGCGCCAAACGCTTGCGCGGCGTCGTCGAGCACGAACAGGCCCTCGGCCTTGGCGATCTCGGCGATGGAGTCGTGATCGGCCGGCTGGCCGAACAGGTCGACCGGAATCACCGCGACGGGCTTGAGGCCGGCCTTGCGAGCGGTCGCGATGCCGCGCTTCAGCGATTCCGGGCTCATGTTGAAGGTCGCCTCGTCCACGTCGACATAGACAGGCGTCGCGCCGGTCCGCGCCACCGGCGAGGCGGTCGCGATGAAGGTGAAGGATGGACACAGCACGGCATCGCCGGGCCCGACATTCTTCGCCATCATCACCATCAGGATCGCGTCGGTGCCGCTGGCGCAGCCGATCACGTGCTTGGCGCCGCTGTAGGCCGCGAGCTGCTTTTCCAGCTCGAAGACCTCCGGGCCATTGACGAACTGGCAATGGTCGAGCACGCGCTTGACGGCGACATCGAGCGAAGCGCCGAGCCGGCGCCGCTGCGAGGCGACGTCGATGAAGGGAATGGGATCGGAACGCAGATGCTGGTTCATAGTCTGGTTCTTGGCGCCTTGTGACGTTTGAGCGGTCGACATGGAAAAGGGTCAGCCGGCGACGCGGCGCGGAGCCTTGCGGACAGGCGCCGTCGCCGCAGGCCGCGACGGCGTTTCGAGACATTGCGTGGCGATCTCGAGGCTGGCGACGCCTTCATCGCCCGTTACCGCCGGCGTATCGCCATGGCGCACCGCCTTGAGGAACGCGATCAGCTCGGCGCGCAGCGGCTCATCGTGGCCGACCGGCAGATGCCGCATCGAGTAGCTGCCGTCGGGCTTGAAGCCGAAGCACTCGGTGACCTGGCGCGTGAGCAGATCGCCCATCACGTATTTGCCGCGCGTGGCGACCGTGACGCTGCGCGCCTTGAACGGCGTCAGCCAGTTGGTGTTGATGTGGGCGAGCACGCCGTTGGCGGTGCGAAACTGCAGGAGCGCGATGTCCTCGCGCTCGGCGACGGCGCTCGACAATTGCGGCTGCACCTCGACGATGTCGGATTCGGTGAACCAGCGGATCAGATCGATGTCGTGCACGGCAAGGTCGATGACGACGCCGACATTGGACATGCGCGGCGGAAACGGGCCGACGCGCGTGATGGCGATGGAGAGAATGTCCTCGCCCGCAATGGCCTGCTTGACCGCGGCGACCGCCGGATTGAAGCGCTCGACATGGCCGACCATCAGCGTCACGCCGGCCTTCTGCGCCGCGGCGACGATCTCGCGGCCCTCTTCCACGGTGGAGGCGATCGGCTTCTCGACCAGCACGTGGATGTTCTTGGCGATGCAGGCGAGCGCGACCTCGTGATGCAGATGGGTGGGCGCGGCGATGGTCACGGCATCGACGCCTTCGGCGAAGAGCTGGTCGAGCGTCTCGAAGCTTTCGCAACCGGCGAGCTCCGTTGCCCGCGCACGATGTGCCGCCGAGGGATCGACGACGCCGACGAGGCTGACGCCGGGTAGACCCGCAAGCACGCGCGCGTGGTTGCTGCCCATCACGCCGGCACCAATGACGCCGACGCGCAAGCCGGCCTTCGCCGGTGCAGATCCTTTGGAACTCATCTGAGCAAACCCCGATTCAACCCAAATCCCCGGCGCCTCTCCTAGCACGACCGCCACATTTGTGGCGAATGCGGAGCTGGGAGCCCGGACACGATTTGATTCAAAAAGTTACACGTTCCCCGGGCCTTAAGCCGCAAAACATACCGTCTTCCCGGCCCGGGGCACATGATTCGGAGCTTGCTGGTTACGACCTTTGATAGTCGTCTTCAATCCGGATGATGTCGTCTTCCCCCAGATAAGAGCCGGTCTGGACCTCGATCAGCTCCAGCTGGATCTTGCCGGGGTTCTCCATCCGGTGCACGGCGCCCATCGGGATGTAGATCGACTCGTTCTCGTGCACCGTCTTCACGGCCTCGTTGACGGTGACCTGGGCCGTGCCCCGCACCACGATCCAGTGCTCGGCGCGATGATGGTGCTTCTGCAGCGACAGGCGCCCGCCCGGCTTCACCACGATGCGCTTGACCTGGTGACGCTCGCCATTGTCGACGGACTGATAGCTGCCCCAGGGCCGGTGCACCTTGAGATGCTCCTCGGTGACCTTCGGCGCGACCGCCTTCAGCTTGGTCACCAGGCGCTTCAGGCCGTTGGCATCCTTCTGGCGCGAGACCAGGATCGCGTCCGCGGTGGCGACCACGACGAGATCGTCGACGCCTTCGAGCGCGACCAGCGCGGCATCGGTCGTGACGTTGCAGTTGCGGGAGTCCTCGAACACGGCGGTGCCATGCGCCGCATTGCCCTGCGCGTCCTTCTCCGACAGCTCCCACACAGCGAGCCAGGAGCCGACGTCGGACCAGCCGCACGACACCGGCACCACGGCCGCGCGCGCGGTCTTCTCCATCACCGCATAGTCGATCGAGATCGCCTTCGCCGCGCCGAACGCCTCGGGCTCCAGCGTGACGAAGCCGAGATCGCGGCCGGCATTGCTGACGGCGCTGGTGACGGCCTCGACGCTTCCCGCATCGACCCTGCGATATTCGTCGAGCAGCACGGCGGCCGGGAACATGAAGTTGCCGCTGTTCCAGAGATAGCCCGAATTGACGTAGTCGGACGCCTTCACCGCGTCCGGCTTCTCGACGAAGCGCGCAACCGCATGCACCTCGCCGGAAATCACCTCACCCGGATTGATGTAGCCGTATTCGGTCGCCGGCCGCTCCGGCTTGACGCCGAAGGTGACGATGCGCCCGGCGCGCGCGGCGGTGAGGCCCTCGCGGCAGGCCGCGACGAAGGCGGCATCGTCCTGCACCACGTGGTCGGCGGCGAGAGCGAGCACGATCGCTTCGCTGTCGCGGTTCTGCGCGAACACCGCGCCCGCCGCGATCGCAGGGCCGGAATCGCGTCGCATCGGCTCGAGGATCACGTCGGCCTCGATGCCGATCTCGGCGAGCTGCTCCAGCACCATGAAGCGATAGGCCGCATTGGTGATGACGATCGGGCGATCGAACAGCGAGGGATCGGACACGCGCAGCAGCGTGTCCTGGAAGGTCGAGCGCGTGCCGAACAGCGGCAGGAACTGCTTGGGGCGAACCTCGCGCGAAGCGGGCCACAGCCGCGTGCCGGCACCGCCGCACATGATCAGGGGGATTATGCGTTTGTCCATCGTGATCTCAAACCTTGAAGTAGTCGCGATACCAGGTGACGAAATGATGGACCCCATGCTCGATCGGCGTTGACGGTGCAAAGCCGGTGTCGCGCATCAGATCCTCGACATCCGCGAACGTTTCCCGCACATCTCCCGGCTGCATCGGCAGCAATTCTTTGATCGCCGTCCGGCCCAGCTCCCGCTCCAGAAGACCGACGACGTGCATCAGCTCCTCCGGATGGTGGTTGCCGACATTGTAGAGCTTAAACGGCGCATTTGCGGCAGCCGGATCGTCCGCGGGCACAAGATCGATCAGCTTCGATACGACGCGGGTCACATCATCGATATAGGTGAAGTCGCGCCGCATCTCGCCATGGTTAAAGAGCCGGATCGGCTTGCCCGCCATGATGGCGTTCGCGAACAGAAATACGGCCATGTCGGGCCGGCCCCACGGGCCGTAAATGGTAAAGAAGCGCAGCCCAGTGACCGGCAGGCGGTAGAGATGGCTGTAGGACTGCGCCATCACCTCGTTCGCCTTCTTGGTCGCGGCATAGAAGCTCACGGGATGATCGGTGCGGTCCGCAACCGCAAATGGCAGTTTTGTGTTGGCGCCGTAAACGGAGGATGACGAGGCGTAGACGAGATGACGACAGCCGTTGTTGCGGCAGCCCTCCAGCACGTTGAGAAAGCCATGGAGATTGGAATCGGCATAGGCGTGCGGCTGCTCGATCGAGTAGCGCACGCCGGCCTGCGCCGCCATATGCACGACTTTGGCAAAACGATGTTGCGCAAACAACGCCGCCATCGCCTCGCGGTCGGCGAGGTCGGCCTCGACGAAGGAGAAGCGGGAATCGTCCCTGAGCAGCGCCAGGCGCGCTTTCTTCAGCGCCGGATCGTAATAGCTGTTGAGATCGTCGAGCCCGACGACGGGACGGCCTTCGCCCACAAGCTGCCGGGCGACGTGAAAGCCGATGAATCCGGCGGCACCCGTGACCAAAATCGCCTGATCCGTCATCCTGTTCCCTGGGGATCCCTCGCCCGGTCCTGTTTAGCCGCCAGCTCGATCGGGTCGCAATAGGCTCGCCGCTGCCCTCACAACACCCCAACGACGGCTATTGCAAGATCGGCGCCAAGACCATACCAAAGCGGCCGAATTCGGCGCCTCGCGTCGGGTTGCCTCAAATCTTCGCAAACCCTGTCCATGCGGGCGAGATGCGCCGAATCCTGTTGTCGACGGCCAAGATCATGATTTCCGCGGCGCTGCTCTATCTGGCGCTGCGCAAGGTGGACCTGTCCGAATTGTTTTCGCGCTTCACCGTCACCAGCCTGTTCTGGATCGGCGTCGCGATCGCGGTTGCGTTCCTGCAGATCTTCGTCGGCGTGCTGCGCTGGCGCCAGATCAGCGCCGTCTGCGGCGCGCCGCTCGAGCTCAGCCGCGCCATGCGCTACAACGTGATCGGCTCGTTCTTCAACCAGACCCTGCCGTCGGCGATCGGCGGCGATGCGGTCCGGCTCTGGCTGGTCGCGCGCGCCGGTGCCGGCTGGCGTGCGGCGACCTACTCGATCTTCGTCGACCGCGCGATCGGCCTGATCGCGCTCGCGGTTCTCATCGTCGCCAGCCTGCCCTGGAGTTACACCCTCATCACCGATCCGCACGGGCGCTCGGCGCTGCTGCTCATCGACCTCTTGGCGCTCGCCGGCGGCCTCGGCTTCCTGATTTTCGGCGCGCTGAAATGGCCCTGGCTGAAGACCTGGTGGGGCACGCATCACATTCACGCCTGCGCGGTGATCGCCAATCGCGTGATCTTCAGCGGCACCCGCGGGCCGATCGTCGCAATCCTGTCGGTCCTCGTTCACGTGCTGGCCGTCGTCATCGCCTGGTGCGTCGTGCGGTCGATTGCGGCCCCGGTTCGCTTCAGCGACGTCTTTCTGCTGGTGCCGCCGGTGATGCTGATCACGATGATGCCGATCTCGATCGCCGGCTGGGGCGTGCGCGAAGCCACGATGAGCCTTGCGTTCGGCTTCGCGGGACTTGCCGCCAACGAGGGCGTCAACGTCTCGCTGCTGTTCGGCGCCGTGTACTTCATCGTCGGCGCCGTCGGCGGCCTGGTCTGGATCCTCAGCGCGGAGAAGGCCGCGCAAGGCTCGGCCCCCATCGGAGTGCCGGAGTGAGCTCGACCACCGAAGCGCTCGCCGGCGCGCCCGTGCTGCTTGCCGTTGCGATCGCCGCGCTGATCTCGGCGCTCGTCACCTGGACCAGCCGTCCCCTGCTCCAGCGCTACGCGCTGGCGCGACCGAACGCGCGGTCCTCACATCGCATCCCGACCCCGCAGGGCGCGGGCATCGCGGTGATCGCCGCGACCCTGATCGTCGCCTCGCTCTGGGCCGTCTGGGCGAACGTCGCTATCCCGCCGGTGCTGATCGGCGCGACGGTGCTGATCGCGCTGGTCGGGTTTGCCGACGACATAAAGTCGCTGCCGGTGCTCGTGCGGCTGGTGCTGCAGGCAGCCTGCGTCGGCGCAGTGGTGTTCACCGCGCCGGAGACCGCACGCATCGTGCCGGCGCTGCCGCTTGCGCTCGAGCGCGGCCTCATCGTCCTTGCCGGAGTCTGGTTCGTGAACCTCGTCAACTTCATGGACGGGCTCGACCTGATGACGGTGGCGGAAGTCGTGCCGGTCACAGCGGCGCTGCTGCTGCTGGGAATGCTCGGGGATCTCTCGTGGCCGGCCGTGCTGATCGCCGCCGCGCTGTGCGGTGCCATGCTCGGCTTTGCGCCGTTCAACCGCCCGGTCGCAAGGGTCTTCCTGGGCGATGTCGGCAGCCTGCCGATCGGCCTCTTGCTCGGCTGGTGCCTGCTGGAGCTCGCCTTCCGGGGGCAGACGGCCGCAGCGCTGCTGTTGCCCGCCTATTATCTTGCGGATTCCACCATCACGCTGTTCCGGCGCATCATCAGGCGCGAACCGTTCTGGTCGGCACACCGCACGCACTTTTATCAGCGTGCAACCGACAACGGGTTCACGGTAAAGCGGGTGGTCGGCGAGGCATTCGCGCTCAATCTCGTGCTGGCATTGCTCGCCATCGTCACCGTTCGCGCCGGTTCGACGACGATCACGATCGTCTGCCTGTTCGCCGGCGCGTGCGCGGTCGGATTCGTGCTGCGCCGTTTCTCCCGGCCTCAGGGCTCCTGATCCGAGACCGCCAGGCGCAAGCCCTCCTCGAGGGTGACCTGCGGCTGCCAACCGGTTGCGATCGCCTTCGAAATGTCGAGCTCGAGCGAGCCGATCAGGCCGTCATGCATATCCTGCCGGCCCATCATGCGGAGGACCGCACTGAGCAGCTCTGGCGGCATGCGGAATAGCCGGCTGCTCCTGCCGGAGGCTCGCGCCAGACATGCGATGAATTCAGACGTCGAGACCCGCTCCCGGTCGGCCAACAGGAAGATCTCGAAATTGCCCCCCGGGTCGGGATGGCCGAGGCGGTGCAGGATGAACGACGACAGGTTCTGCACGGAGAGAAAGTTGCGGCGATTGCGGATTGCCGCGAACGGCAGCGGCAGTCCCACCCTCACCGCCCGTGCCAGCAGCGCGAAATTGCCCTTGGCGCCCGCGCCATAGATGAGCGGCGGCCTGATCACCGAGATCTTCATTCCGCTGTCGCGCGCCAGCGCGCTCAGGCCCGCCTCGGCCTCCGCCTTGGACGTGCCATAGAGGCCACGCGGCGTCGGAACATCGCTCTCGCGGAACGGCGCACGGCCTTCATTGGTGCGGCCGTGAACGAGGACGGTGCTGATGAAGATGAACTGGCGCACGCCGGCCGTCGCCGCGGAGCGCGCCAGATGCAGTGTGCCGTTGACATTGACGTCGCGGTAGAGCTGGGCCGCGTGTTCATCGTTCTTGTAGTGCACGCGCGCGGCGAGATGGATGACGGCGTCGACGCCTTCAAGCGCGGCCTGCCAGTCGGTTTCGGGGCCGATCGATCCGATCGGAACCTCGCCGTCGGTCCCATCCGCGCGGCGCACCGCGCGGCGGACCGACCACCCTGCCCGCGTCAGCGCAGGCACGATATGGCGGCCGAGGAAGCCGCTCGCTCCCGTCACCAGCGCGAGCGGCTTGGTCTCGCTCATCGTTGCTCCACCAGAACCGCGCTGCCCGACGATCCGCAGGCCGAAGCGGCACAGGCGACGATCTGGCCTCGACGCTGCATGGTCAGGCCGCCGTCGACCCGAATTCGGGCACCGCATCCTTCAGGATGGTCCTGATGGTGGCGCGATCGTCGCGGGCGATCGCCTGCTCCAGCGCAGCAATCCATTTGCGCAGCGTCTGCATCGGCGGCTCGTTCGGCTGCGCGGCCATGATGCCGGGAACACCGATCTCGCGGGTCGGCTCCTCGGAAGCGAACAGTATCTCGTGCAGCCGCTCGCCCGGCCGCATGCCGGTGAACACGATATCGATGTCGTAGCCCGGCTGCAGTCCGGAAAGACGGATCATGCGCTCGGCGAGATCGACGATCTTTACCGGCTGGCCCATGTTGAGCACGTAGACCGAGACGTCGGGGCGCTGCGTCCCGAGCGCATGCGTGGCCGCGGTGATGACGAGATCGCAGGCCTCGCGGATGGTCATGAAGTAGCGGACCATGTCGGGATGCGTCACCGTCACCGGGCCGCCGGCCTCGATCTGCGCCTTGAACTTCGGCACCACCGAGCCGTTCGAGGCCAGCACGTTGCCGAACCGGACCGAGATCAGCCGCATCGGCGGCTTGGCGCCGCCGCTGCCTGCGGCGAGCTCGTGATCCAGCGCCTGGCAGTACATCTCCGCGAAGCGCTTGGTCAGGCCGAGCATCGACACCGGCTCGATTGCCTTGTCGGTCGAGATCATCACCATCGCGCCGGCGCCAGCCGCCACGGCGGCATCCGCAACATTGATCGAGCCGAAGATGTTGGTCTTGACGCCTTCGCTCCAGTCGCGTTCGAGGATCGGAACGTGCTTGAGCGCCGCGGCGTGGAACACGATGTCCGGCCTGAACTCCGCCATCAGGCGCATGATGCGCTCGCGGTCGCGAATGTCGGCGATCCGCCCTTCGATCTCAGCTGCCGCCCCCCGCGCGGCGAGCGCTTCCGTGATCGCGTAGAGCGCGGGCTCGGAGTTTTCCGCGATCAGGAGCCGCGCGGCACCGAAGGCGACGACACGCTCGCAGATTTCTGCACCGATCGAGCCGCCGCCGCCGGTGACGATGACGGCCTTGCCCCTGATCAGCGCTTCCAGGCGCCCATAGTCGATCGTCTCGCTCGGCCGCAGCAGGAGGTCCTCGACCGCGACCGCGGTGAGCCGCGGCGTGTCGCCGCTCTCCAGCGAGGGCATGCGGTTGACGATCACTCCCAGCTTGCGCGCCCGCATCAGGATCGATTCGGGGTGTGCTTCCGGCTCGAATGCCGACGGTGTCATGATGAGGCGCGCGATCGCCTTGTTGCGCTTGGCGAAGTCCGCGATGACGTCCTCGACGTCGTCGATGCCGCCCAGCACCGGCAGGTTGCGGATGAACTGGCCGCGATCCGCCATCGAGGGCGACAATACGCCGACGGGCCAGATGTGCTTGATGGCCCCGCTCTCGATGCCGCGCAGCAGCACCTCCGCATCCGCGGCGCGGCCGATCAGCAGCGTCGGGGCGGCATCGTTGCCCTTCGCGTGACGCCGTACCCGCGTATAGCGGAAGTAGCGATAGGCCATGCGCAGCGCGCTGAGGAAGGCGATCTCCAGGAACCAGTAGAGAACGATCGTCACCTTGCCGAGGAAAAAGGCGCCGCGGACGTTGGGAGCAACGAAGATGTAGTCGAGCACGAGCAGGGCGACGGTGAGCACGGTCGCCGCGCGGATGATGTTCAGCGCATCCGGCAGCGAGATGAAGCGCCACTTCGTCGTGGTCAGGTTCAAGACGAAGAACACGACGACGCTGAAGGCAAGAAAATAGGGCAGGATCTGGAACAGCAGCGGCAAGCGCTCGAAGAAGTCTTCGCCGCCCTCGAATCGCAGATAGAAGGCGGCAAAAAGCGCGGCAGTGGTCGCCAGCAGGTCATGGAGCGCGATCAGGAAATTGCGCGAGGTAAGATGCGAAAGACGCGTCATCCGCCGACCGATAAAAACCCAGTTAGATGCAACCTGACCGCGCTGATAACCCATCTGGACAAGACTTGCCAGCCGCGCGACCGCTCAGGAACCGGCTTCCCTCATCTTCGCCTCGGCCTGTTGTGCCCGGATCACCATGCCGCCGGCAACGCCGACGCCGATGACGTACATCCAACCCTCGTGGAAGTCGAACAGATGCGAGTTGAACAGCGAGGTGAAGACGTTCTGCACCACGACCAGGAACCCGATCCAATTGGCTAGCCCGTCGCCGCGAAACAACAGCAGATGCAGGATCCAGATCGTGTAGAGAACGGCGACGCCGATCAGACCCCATTGCACGGCAACATTCAACGTCTGATTGTGGGGGTTGCCGATCACTTCGGCTGACGCCTTGTGCTGACTGCCGGGCGTCGCGACGCGCTCGAACAATCCGCGCGTCGAGCCCGTGCCGTGTCCCGCGATCGGCGCCTCCGCGAAGAAACCGAGCGACTTTCGCCAGAATTCGAGCCGCAGGCCCAGCGAGGTCGGCTCGCCCCTCTCCATATAGCGCGTGTAGTCGTCCGTAAACCTCTCGGCAGTATGGCGCAAATGCGGCGAGACCTGCCAGGCGAGAAAGGCGCCGGCGAGCAACGCGGCGGCGACGATCGCAATGCTGCGCCACCTGAGGTGAAGGAGCGCGAACACGCCGAACATGATCGGAATGGTGACGAGCGCGGTGCGCGACACCACCACGAAGGCCATGTTGACGAAGAAGCTGAGCGCAAGCGCCGTGAGCAGGGCGGCGAACCAGTATCGCTTCTCCCGCAGCAGCATCACGATCGGATAGGCGAGCGCGACCGCGCAGAGCGTGAATTCCTGGCTCTGGTCGATGTAGTTCTTGACGAAGATGCCGCGCTCGGGCGGATCGGTCTTGAGCGCAAGATTGGGATAGAATGCGACCAGCCACGACATCACCGACAACAGGGCGCAGGACACCAGGAAGGCGACGAAGACCCACCGGCCGCGCGGCGAGCGCTCGAAATGATAGAGCAGGACCGGCAGCACGAGCAGCTTGACGGTCGGATTGACCGCATACAAGCGGGCGCCCCAGGCCGCATCCGACCACAGCGTCCCCACCAGCGCGAGCAGCACCAGCGCGATCGGCGCCACACAGATCGGACGCTTCAGCGATTGCAGGAAGGCGCGGACGTCGAGGAACGGCACCATGCAGAGCAGCATCAGCGCGTTGAATATCCCCGCGAGCGACGTCGACCAGGGCAGCGACGCCGCGGTCAGGATCGCGAACAGGTCGACTGTCTCGCGCCAGGCCACCGGACTGCGCAGGCGCCGCCGCAACATCTGGCCGGGAGTCTCCCCGGCAAGCGCCGTCACTTACCGCCTCCCCGGGCGCGATGAACCAGCGCCGTCGTGCTGAAGCCCTGGAGGATGTCGACCAGCACGACCACCCCGCCCGCGGCCTCGACCACCTCGTGGCCGACGACCTGCTCGCGGGTGTAGTCGCCGCCTTTCACCAGCACGCCGGGCTTGATCCTGGTGATCAGGTCGATCGGCGTGTCCTCCGCGAAGATGACGACGAGATCGACGGCCTCCAGCGCGGCGAGCACCTCGGCACGCGCGCGCTCGTCCTGCACCGGACGATCGGCGCCCTTCAGCCGCCGCACCGAGGCGTCGCTGTTGAGCCCCACGATCAGGCGATCGCAGGCGGCGCGCGCCGCAGTCAGCACCTTGACGTGACCGGGATGGAGGATGTCGAAACAGCCATTGGTGAAGCCGACGCGCTGGCCCTGCCTCTTCCATTCGGCGAGCTGGGCATCGAGCGCGGCCGGATCGAGCACGATCTTCTCCTCGGCCGCGAGAGTGGCATGCGGCAGGATCTTTCGGCGCAGCTCGGCCGCGCTCACGCTGGCGGTGCCCTGCTTGCCGACGGCGACGGCGGCGGCGGCATTGGCCACGCGCAGCGCCGTATCCCAGTCCGCGCCGGCCGCAAGCGATACTGCGAGCGCGGCGGCGACGGTGTCACCGGCGCCGGAGACGTCGCGCACCTTCGCCGGGAAGGCCGGAACGTGCACGGCCCCGCCATTGCGCGGCACCAGCGTCATGCCGTGCTCGCCCTGCGTGACCAGGATCGCCTCGCAATCGGCGAGCCGCATCACGTCCTCGCTGGCCTCGACGATGCTCTGCACCGTCTCGGCCCGGCTGCGGGTCGCTTCCGAGAATTCCTTGCGATTGGGCGTGAGCAGCGTGGCACCGCGATAGATCGCCCAGTTCAGGCTCTTGGGATCGACCACCACGGGCTTGCCGAGCTTGCGCGCGGCGTCGATGGTGTGGCGGATCACGCGCGCGGTCAGCACGCCCTTGGCGTAGTCGGACAACAGCACGATGTCGGCGCGCGCGATCTGCGGCAGGATCGCGTCGATCAGTTTGGTTTCGATGTCATCGGAAGCAGGCGCCGCCTGCTCCCAATCCGCGCGCAGCATGTGCGTGGAAAAATGCTCGGAGACGAAGCGGGCTTTTCGCGTGGTCGGCCGCGACGGATCGCACACCAGCACGCTCTCGATACCGGCTTGCTCACCCAGCGCCGATGCCAGCCGCCTGCCCGCATCGTCCTCGCCGACGAGGCCGACGAAGATGCAGCGTGCGCCGAGCGACGCGACATTGCGCGCGACGTTGCCGGCGCCGCCGATGTGAATCTCGCTGCGCTGGGCCGTGATGACAGGCGTCGGCGCTTCCGGCGAGATCCGCGACACCTCGCCATAGACGAACTCGTCCAGCATGATGTCGCCGATGCAAAGCACCGTGCGGCCTGAGATCGTTTGCGCGAAGGCGTCGAAATCAAGAATGGGGGTCGCCATGATCAAAGGCCTCAGCGGAAGCGGTCGGGCCGGTCGAGATAATCCCCGACATAGGCTTTGACCGCGTCCTCGAGCGTCGTGAAGCCGCCGTTATAGCCGGCGCGGCAGAGGCGATCGACCTCGCTCTGGGTGAAGTACTGATAGCTGTTGCGGATGCTCTCGGGCATGTCGATGTATTCGATGTTGGGCCTGGTGCCGAGCGCGGCGTAGGCAGCCAGCATCAGATCCCTGAAGCTGCGCGCCTTGCCGGTGCCGACGTTGAACAGGCCGGACACCGACGGCGTCGCCAGCAGCCACATGACCACGCGCACGACGTCGTCGACATAGATGAAGTCGCGGCGCTGGTCGCCGTCTTCGATGCCCTCGCGATGCGACTTGAACAGCTGCACGACGCGGCCCGCCTTGACGTCGTCGAAGCGCCGCGCCAGCACGCTCATCATCGAGCCCTTGTGGTATTCGTTGGGGCCGAACACGTTGAAGAATTTCAGCCCGGCCCATTGCGGCGGCAGCGGATCGCCGTTCGCCACGCGCGCGGCGACCGCGAGATCGAACATGTGCTTGCTCCAGCCGTAGAGATTCATCGGCCGCAATTTTTTCAGTGCCGGTAGCGAAGCGTCGTCGCCGAAGCCGGCCTCGCCGTCGCCATAGGTCGCCGCCGAGGATGCATAGATGAACGGCACCGCGTTCATCGTGCACCAGTCCAGCAGGCGCATCGACAGGCGGAAATTGGTCTCGAACACGAGGTCGCCGTCGGTCGCGGTGGTCGCGGAGATCGCCCCGAGATGGATCATGGCCTCCAACTTGCTGCCTTTAAGCCAGTCGGGCAGTTCGGCCGGGGGAACGATATCCACAAGCTGCCGCTTGGCGAGGTTGCGCCACTTGCCCTCGGTGCCGAGCAGGTCGCAGACCACGACGTCGCTGCGGCCGGCCTGGTTCAGCGCGGCCACGACATTCGATCCGATAAAACCGGCCCCGCCGGTCACCAGCAACATTCCAACTACCTGCCCGCTTTTCTTAGTGCCCGGTCCTGCCGTAGCGCATGATCCGCCAAAGTGTAAGCGGTTTTGGGATCGTCGCTTCTGCCGGCTTTACCTGCCGGCCGGGAGCGGCTACCGAACCGCCAACATCAGCACGCCGTCGGTCCTCATTAACGAATGAATATTGATTCGCAATTTGTTGGAGATGCAGACCGGAGCGACACCCGCCCGATCCTGATTATTCCCTACATGTGGATCGGCGATTTCGTGCGGAATCATACCGTCGTGCGGGTCCTGAAGGAGCGCTGGCCGAACCGGCCGGTCGATCTCCTGACCACGTCGCTGTGCGCCCCGCTGATCGATTACATGCCCGGCGTGCGCGCCGGCATCGTCTGGGACCTGCCGCGCAGCCGGCTCGCAATGGGCCGCCAGCTCGGTCTGGCAGAACTCCTTCGGAAACGGAATTACGGTACCGCCCTGGTGCTGCCCCGGACCTGGAAGGCGGCGATCGCGCCGGCGCTGGCCGGTATTCCTGAACGGGTCGGCTTCGTCGGCGAGTTTCGGTTCGGCCTCATCAACCGCTGGCGCTGGGGCGAGAAGAGACTGCCCCGCTTCATCGACAAGAACGCCGCGCTGGCCCAGCCCGACGGCGCCCCCCTGCCTCCGGAATGGCCGGTGCCGCAACTGCGGGTCCCGGCCGAGGAGATCGTCCGCTGGCGCAAGGCCAACGGCCTCAGCGGCGGAGCCGCCGTGGCGCTCGCCCCGGGCTCGGTCGGGGTCTCAAAACGCTGGACCTACTATCCCGAGGCTGCCCGCCTCCTGGTCGAGCGTGGCCTGGAGGTCTGGGTGGTCGGCGGCCCCGCCGAAAAGGGCTTGGCCCAGGAGATCGTCGCCGCGGGCGGCCCGGGGACCGCTGGCGGCCCCGGGGTCCGGGACCTCACCGGCACCGATCTGCGCAACGGCGTCCTCGCCATGGCCGCGGCCGGCGTCGCCATCTCCAACGATTCCGGCCTGATGCACGTCGCCGCCGCCCTGGACACGCCCACCATGGGCATCTTCGGCCCCACCAGCCCCTACCTCTGGGCGCCCCTCAACAGCCTTGCGGCAACAGTGGTGCAAGACAAGGAAATGCTGCCCTGCCAGCCCTGCCAGAGCACGATCTGCAAGATGAACGACCATCGCTGCATGCGGGATCTCGCGGCATCAGAAGTGGTGGGAATTGCGGAGAGGGTGCTGGGTGAGGCCGGGGCGCACAAGCGCCAAAGTTGACCCCTTAAATCCGCCGCTCGCTTGCTTGTGACGTTGACACGACCTTGCGAAACCATGGCGGCAGAGCCGCAGGCATCACTTCGTGCGCGTACGAAATTCCCGCTGATAGCAGACACGCAAACGGGCGTTTTTGGAATCCTGGCAGAGTGCGGACGAGTACGGGTTCGTATCCTCGGCTGGATAGTGCCCGAGCATCACGTTCAGCGACTGCACCATCTCCTGCTGCCCCTTGGCGCTATGGGCGATCCGCTTGAACATGTCGGGCAGCAGCGGCTTCAGGGCTTGATAGGTGTCTGAGGGCAGCTTGTCGGTCTCTATCGATGCGGCAAAGGCGTGCTGCTTCAGCGCCAACCGGATCAGCTCGATATCGTCCTGATTGAGTTGTCCGTTCTTGAGCCTTGCACTGAGGAAACTTGCGACGAGTTTCGACTGAGTCGTTGGAATCAATCCAGTTCCGTAGTCCTGTCTCAGGATGGCATTCACTGTGGCCCGGTCATTCTCCGATGTGGGCGCGGAAGACAGACGGGCCGGTTTGGATCCCGGCACCACCGGGAAGCCATAACGGCGATTAATCATCTCGAACGGATCCGCGCGGCTGTTTGCAAAAGGTTCGGTCGCCGCGGCGAGGCACAGATTGGGAATTTCACCTCCGCCACATCGTCTCGTCGTGAAATAGAACGGAACGCGCGCATTGCTCGCGTGCAGCGCCGTCCTGATCTCGGCCGGGACCAGGTTGCCGTCATGCTGCTCGGCAATCGTGATGGTGATCGGGGCGGATTCAATGTTGGCGAACGCGATATTCAGATCGGGACGAAACTGGCCATCGGCGCCCTGTACATCGAGAGGTTTGGACAATGACACGAGGACATCGGCTTCGCGCTGATCGACGGTGTCTTCGATCAAGCATCGGCCGCCGACGACCTCATGAACGAATTCAGCCGCGATGAGGCTCAGCGTCTCGGGACAGCTCTCGCGATGTTCGAGGTGAAATCTCC
The DNA here is from genome assembly GCF_023100985.1 of Bradyrhizobium sp. 191. NCBI lineage: Bacteria > Pseudomonadati > Pseudomonadota > Alphaproteobacteria > Hyphomicrobiales > Nitrobacteraceae > Bradyrhizobium > Bradyrhizobium sp. 191. Next base: position 7,282,097 of record NZ_CP064692.1, on the reverse strand, counting down.
TCCAACGCGGCAGCCATGTGACTTCGACCATTCGCTGCATCGAGCCGTCAGGCCCTCTCTTTTGCGTCTCGGTGCTGATCATCCGGGCGCCACGCGCGTTATGGTCCCGGATAATGACGTGGTCGATATGCCCCTTGAACAGCAACTGCTGGCAAAGATCCGCGCAGGGCGGCGGAGGGGTCGGATCGTGGCTTTCGGGTTGCCGCCAATTCGTCCAGTAATTGTCCTGCTCGGGATACGGAAGCTCAAAGGAGCGCGGCTGGAACGACGATGGCACCGGACCCGTGATATCTGTCGCGAGCAGTTTCTCGAGCTGGCTTTGGCTGCGGTAATGAGGCAGCAACGCAGCCGCGGCGAGCACCGCCGCCACAACCGTGGCGCCAAGCAGGTTGCTTCCAAGGAATCGCGCCAGCAGATATCCGGGGAGTGCAGCGAGAGAGTAATAAAGCAACGTGGGAGCTGCGATCAGTATCTGCCCCGGGAGGATGAACAGCAACAGGCCGAGCGTGATCATCCCTGGGATGAGCGCGATCAATGTCAGTCCAATCAGGGCAAGGAAGGAAATGCCAACGAAGGGTGGCACCAAGGACAGCGCATTGAAGCGATCGGAAGGAGATATGCGGTCTAGCATTTGGCTTCGCTCGCGCAACGGCATCCATCTTCGCGGTCGCGGCGCGCAATTAGGTAGCATCCGCAGATGTCGTCAACCTCTAATGCGCCCGATGCCCAATTTTGCGTGGAACCGTACAATTTGCTCGCATGCGCGTAGCTGAACTGTAACGTTGACCGCGTCAACGGCGACGAGCTCGAAGTCACGTTCCTGCGTCAGAACGCCAAAAAGAAACAGCGCGGCGAGACGCCGATTCGATCAAATGGTGAATGGTCCATTCGCCACGGCGCGCGGACTGCCGGCCCGCAGCTACGGGTAATCGGGCATTCTGGGACGATACCTGTCTAGCACTGTTTTGCCCGACGGGTCAAATCGACTTCGCAAAATCCGCAAGAGACCGCACCAACCGCCAAGCCATTGATTCTCCTATCCCCGGCTACTGTGCATGGGGTTGTTTTCGCGGTTTTGTGTGCGACCGGCGAAACCGCGTCAGAGCAGCGGCCGATAGACCTCGCCGATCCGCGCCGCTTCGGCATCGAGGCTGAACTTCTCGAGCACGCGCCGGCGTCCCCGCTCGCCCATCGCCGTCGCAGCGGCCACATCGCGCATCAGCGGCTCCAGCGCCGCAGCGAGCGCGTCGGCATCACCCGGCGGGACCAGCACGCCGGTGACGCCATCCTCCACCACGAGCTCGGCCGCGCCGGCGCGCGACGCGACGAGCGCGCTGCCCGCCGCCATCGCCTCGATCAGCGTCAGGCCAAAACCCTCGTTGCGCGAGGTGAAGGCGTAGATCGTCAGCCGCTGATACCAGCGCTGCACCGCCTCGATCGGTAGCTCGCCTGTGATGACGATGCGCGATTGCAGGTTCGCTGCCTCGATCCGCTTCTTCAGGTCGTTGGCAAAGGGCGTCTGCTCGGGCGTGACCTGACCGACGATGACGGCGGAGAACTCAGGATAGCGCGGCAACAGGCGGCACATCGCATCGACGAACACGTCGGTGCCCTTCTGCGCCCGCACGCGGCCGAAGCAGCCGATGGCGTAGCGGCCCGGCAGCGCGGCTTCCGCGAAGGCCGCAGCGCGATCGGTCGGCGGCGCATAGACGTCGGTGTCGACGCCGTGCGGAATCACCGTCGCCTTCACCTTCAGGAACGAGGCCGAGATGTCGCTCGTTGCGATGATCGCGTCCATGCGCCGGATCAGCCAGCGCGTGATCCAGCTGTGATGCCGCTGCGCCGCCGAGGTGAACACGAGTTTCAGCGGCCAGCCGAGCGCGCGCAACGCGAGGCCTGCGATCATCTCGTTGTTGCGGCGCGCATGCCAGATCACGGGCCGCTTGCGGCGCCACAGTTTCAGAAAATCGGCAACGCTCAGCCGCGCGATCCCCTCCGGCGCGTCCGATCCGAACCAGGCCGCGCGATACAGTTTCGCCAGCCGCGGCGCCACCATCCGGTTGGTCGCGGTGACCCCGGAATAGCGCCTGTGCAGATTTGGCACGATCAATTCGAGATCGCCGGGGAAACTCGCCACGTCACACTCCATTTCGCAAAGTCCCTATACGCAACATTAAGCATAGTGACCAGTTCAGCCGCGCCGATACCCCCTCTTCACCACGCAAGCGCTAGCTTCGCGCGTTGATCGAAGACGGGTGAGATCATGACTGTGCTAGTCACCGGCGGCGCCGGCTACATCGGAAGTCACACGGTCCTGGCGCTGGCGGAAGCCGGCGAGGACGTCGTCGTGATCGACGATCTCTCCACCGGTTTCTCAGCTTACCTGCCCGAAGGCGTGCCGCTGTTCATCGGCGATGCCGGCGATGAAAACCTGCTCGAAGGCGTGATCGCCCAGCACGACGTCGAGAGCATCATCCATTTCGCAGGCTCCGTCGTCGTGCCGGATTCGATGCGCGATCCGCTTGGCTACTACCGCAACAATTTCACGACCGCGCGCAACCTGCTCAACGTCGCAGTCAAGCGCGGCATCGGTCGCTTCATCTTCTCCTCGACCGCCGCCGTCTACGGCAATCCGGACCAGGTGCCGGTGCCCGAGCACGCGCCGACGCGGCCGCTGTCGCCCTACGGCTCGTCGAAGCTGATGACCGAGATCATGCTGCACGACGTCGCCGCCGCCTACGGCATGCAATATGTGACGCTGCGTTACTTCAACGTCGCCGGCGCCGACCCGCAGGCGCGCATCGGGCTCGCCACCGTCGGCGCCACGCATCTGCTCAAGATCGCGGTGGAAGCGGCCACCGGCCAGCGCGCCAAGATCGACGTGTTCGGCACCGATTATCCGACCCCGGACGGCAGCTGCATCCGCGACTTCATCCACGTCACGGACCTCTCGCAGGCCCACCGGTCGGCGCTCGCCTACCTGCGCAACGGCGGCGCCTCGACGACGCTGAATTGCGGCTACGGCCGCGGCTATTCGGTGCTGGAGACCATCGACGCCGTGCGGCGGGTTTCGGGCCGCAGCTTCGCCGTGCAGTACGCCCCGCGCCGGCCCGGCGACATCATGACCATGGTCGCGGACACCAGCCGCATCCGCAGCCTGCTCGACTGGCGGCCGCAATATGAGGACCTCGAGACCATCGCAGCCCATGCGCTGGCCTGGGAGGACAAGCTGTTCCGCGAGCGCCACGGCGAGCTCCGCCACGCCGCCTCCGCCTAGAATCATCCCAAGCGCAAGCCCTTAATTGGGCTTGAAAAACCGCAGCTGAGCGGGCACAGAGGCCCATCGATCCCTGACGCGCAGGCAGGTTTTGTCCCGCGCCGTCAATGGACACCGGATGGCCCAGTTTCCGAAGAAAATCACCGACGATCCCTACGCGGCAGCGGTCCTGATTCGCCGCCTGGTCACGGAACAGGGCATCGTCTACTGGCGGCGCTACCTTGTCGCCTTCGCGCTGATGGCGCTCGCCGCGGGCGCGACCGCAGGCGCGACCTATGTGCTCGGCCAGGTCATCAACCAGGCCTATGTCGACAAGAACATCCCGGGCATCGCGATGTTCTCGGGCATCACGGTCCTGTTGCTGTTCATCAAGGGCGTGGCGACCTACGGCCACATGGTGATCCTGACCAAGATCAGTAACGCGATTCTTGCCGCCAACCAGCGCCAGCTGTTCGCCAAGCTGATGCGCGAGAGCGTCGGTTTCTTCTCCGAGCGGCATTCGTCCGAGTTCCTGGCCCGGCTGACGGCGGGCGCCAAATCGATCACCGACGTGCTCAACATGCTGGTCAACGCCATCGGGCGCGACCTCCTGATGCTGCTCGCCATGATCGGCGTGATGGTATGGCAGGATCCGCTGATGTCGTTCATCGGCCTCGTCGCCGTGCCGCCGGCAATGCTGGTGCTGCGCAAGCTGGTCAAGCGTATCAAGGGCCTCGCCTTCAACCAGTTCACCGGCACCGCCGACATCATGGAGACGATGCAGGAATCGCTGCAGGGCATCCGCACCGTCAAGGCGTTCACGCTCGAAGAGACCATGCAGAAGCGGATCGACGAGAATATCGCGGTCGTCGAGCGCAACGCCAACAAGATGGCGCGCGTCGCCAACCGCTCCAACCCGCTGATGGAAATGCTCGGCGGCTTCGCGGTCGCCGGCTGCCTGATGTACGGCGGCTATGCCGTGGTCGCGCTCAACGCCACGCCCGGCGCGTTCTTCTCCTTCATGACCGCGTTCCTGATGGCGACCGAGCCGGCCAAGCGGCTGGCGCGGCTCAACATCGACCTCAACAGCCAGCTGGTCGGTGCGCGCATGCTGCTCGAAGTCGTCGACAGCCCGGCGAGCGAGCAGTCCGACGACGACAAGCCGTCGCTGAAGCTGTCGGATGCCCGTATCGAGCTGCGCGACGTCAGCTTCTCCTATCGCAACGGCGAGACCGTGCTCAACCGCATGAGCTTCATGGCCGAGCCCGGCAAGGTCACCGCGCTGGTCGGTCCCTCCGGCGGCGGCAAGTCGACCGTGCTGGCGCTGCTCTTGCGCTTCTACGAGGTGACGCAAGGCGACATCGTGATCGACGGCCAGTCGATCGGCGCGGTCTCGCGCAAATCGCTGCGGGCGCAGACCGCCTATGTCGGCCAGGACGTCTATCTGTTCCGCGACACCATCCGCAGCAACATCGCCTTCGGCCGGCCGGGCGCGAGCGAGGACGAAATCGTCGACGCCGCCAAGGCCGCCTGCGCGCATGATTTCATCATGGGCTTCCCGCTCGGCTACGACACGCCGGTCGGCGAGCACGGCACGCAGCTCTCCGGCGGCCAGCGCCAGCGCATCGCGGTGGCCCGCGCGCTGATCAAGAACGCGCCGATCATCCTGTTGGACGAAGCCACCGCCGCGCTCGATTCCGAATCCGAGCGGCAGGTGCAGGAGGCGATCGAGCATCTCTGCCGGAACCGCACCACCATCGTGATCGCACACCGCCTGCACACCATCATGCACGCCGACGCCATCCTGGTGGTCGAGGGCGGCGAGATCGTCGAGCAGGGCCGGCATGACGAGCTGCTCCGGCGCGGCGGGCGCTATGCCTCGTTCTTCCGGTTGCAGCATAGGGACAGCAGCCCCTTGGAGCTGGCGCCGATCAGCGCAACCGCCTAGAATTCTCTTCACCTCAAGAGCCGCGAGACCTTACATGAACGCCGCCTCCTACGTCATCCCGCTTCCGCCCCAGGCTTCGCTTCCCGTCGTCGGCGAGAGCGGCCGTTATCCGGTGCGCCGCATCTGGTGCGTCGGCCGCAACTATCTCGAGCACATCCGCGAGATGGGCAATGACGAGCGCGCCCCGCCGTTCTTCTTCGCCAAGCACGCCGACATGCTGGTGCCCGATGGCGCCACTATTCCCTATCCGCCGCTGACCAAGGACCTGCATCACGAGGTCGAACTGATCGTCGCGATGAAGAGCGGCGGCCTCAACATCCCCGCCGACAAGGCGCTGGACCACGTCTACGGCTACGCCGTCGGCATCGACCTCACCCGCCGCGACCTCCAGATCGCCTCGCGCAAGAAGGAGCGTCCCTGGGAGATCGGGAAGTCGTTCGACTATTCGGCGCCCTGCTCCACGATTCAGCCGGCCTCGAAAATCGGCCATCCTTCCAAGGGCAAGATCTGGCTGACGGTCAACGGCAAGGAAGCGCAGAAGGGCGACCTCACCGAGCTGATCTGGAACGTGCCCGAAATCATCTGGCAACTCTCGCAGCAGGTGAAGCTCGCCGCCGGCGACATCATCATGACCGGCACGCCCGCCGGCGTGTCGCAGCTCCAACCCGGCGACAAGCTCGAATGCGGCGTCGACGGCGTCGGCACGCTGAAGGTGAGCATCGGACAGCCGGAGTAGGCTGCACACATCTGGAATCAAAAGCCCCGGAGGGGGGAACCCATCCGGGGCTTTTTTGTTTTCACCGGGCCTTCACCGGCCGGTTGGCATGGCTCGTCTGCGGTACACCGCGATTGAGCGACATGTGCGAATGCACGCACAGCCAACCATCGCCATTTCGGGAAAACACCATCGTGGCGCGGCCGGGCCGCGCAAACGCGCTGCCGTCGGGATGATAGCCCGTGCTCGTCCACGGCGCGATCACAGTCGCCATCGCGCCATCGGCAGATGCCAGAACGGAAGTCTGCTCGATGACGAAGCGGAAATCGGTCGTCTTCGGCCAGACGTTGTTCCACTGCGTCGAGACCCACTGATCAAGGCCGGGGATGACATCGTTGTGCGTGCCGAAGGCGAGCACGTCCGGATGGAAAAGCGGCCGCGCCGAAGCGTAGTCGACCTCGCGGACATAGCCCGCGAAGGTCTCCAGCCACTTGCGGAAGAACTGCGTGATCTCCGCGTCAGCAATCGGCAGGGAGGTCATTGGCCGGATCATTCACCGTAGCGCCGACCACACGATGAGGCCGAGGATCAGCACCGTCAGCGAGTATTTCAGCGTGTAGTAGACGTTGCGATTCCACTCCTTGACCTTGCGGCTGGCGAGATGGATCTCGTAGAGCTTGCCGAACATCTTGTTGAGCACGCCGACATTCTCGCCCTCGACGTTCTGAGTCGCCGACGCCTTGACGATGTGATGGCTGACCCAGCGGTTGATCGCGGTCATGAAGCCGTACTTCATCGGACGCTCGACGTCGCAGAACAGGATGATGCGGTTGACGTCGGTCGCATTCTCGGCGCTGTGGATGAAGGTCTCGTCGAACATGAAGGCCTCGCCGTCGCGCCAGACGCATTCGACGCCGTCGACGAGAATCCGGCACTTGTTCGAGTTCGGGGTGACCAAGCCGAGATGGTAGCGCAGCGAGCCCGCGAAGGGATCGCGGTGGGCACCGAGCTTGCCGCCCGGGGGCAGCATCGCGAACATCGCGCCGTGCACGCTCGGGATCGCGTTCAGGAGCTCCACCGTCTTCGGGCACAGCGTGCGTGCCGAGGGCAGGAAGTCGTCGTACCATTTCAGGTAAAACCGCTTCCAGCCGCTCTTGAAGAACGAGTAGAAGCCCCAATCGTTGTTCTTCGCCGCGGCGCGAATGAAGCCTTCGTCGAACAGGCGCACCGCCTCGTCTCGGATGGTCTCCCAATTCTCGCTGAGGGGCTTCAGCTCCGGAAACTGCTCGACCGGGATCACCGGCTTGTTCGGCACGGCCGAGCCGGCGTACATCAGCACGTTGTAGGGCGCGAGATAGGTCGAGTGATCGCCGAGTTGGCGCGCGAAGCGCAGCCGTTGCTTGCCGCGGAAGTGAACGTAAATCGTCGAGGCCGACAGCACATAAAGAATGACAAGTTGCGGCGCAAAAAGCTGTTTCAGCATTTCCCCAGTTCCCAAGTGAACCCAGCCGGGGACGTCATCTACTCCGGCCGGGCCCGAGCGACAAGATATTCACCGGAGGGTTGCAATCACGCTGGGGAGAGCGTTCGGCCGGGAACTCGGGGTTGAAAGGGCCGGAACCGGCCGAATCAAGCCCGCGACAGCGCCTGCAGCCCCTTGAAGGTCAGGCGTTTGGGATCGGTGACGCCGGCCAGGTAGAGGCGGCGGATGAAGGCGATGACGGCCTCGCGGTCGCAATCGGTCAGCGCGACGACGGCGTCGACCGCGATCTTCTGGGCTTCCATTGGGCTCACCTCGGCTTTGCAGTAACCCCGGCCGAGACAGGCTAGGACTCATCCGTTAAATCGGCGTTAACCGTTTTGGAACCCTCGCCGATTCAGCCGGGCCGCCGTATACGCAAAACAACGCATTGCGGGGGCGCGAAGCAGCTCAGCGCGCCTTGATGCTCTTCTTCAGCAGCGCAAACTGCTTCTTCAGCCGGGGCACCGCGAAGTCGGTGAAGGCCTGCACCTTCGGCACCGAGAGCCGGCCCTGCGGGCAGATCAAATGCGCGGGCATCTCCGGGTCCTCGTCGCCGGCCAGGACGATCTCGAGCTCGCCGCGCGCGACCTGTTCGGCGACCTGGTACGAATACATCCGCGCCACGCCCCGCCCGGCGACGGCGGAGGCCACTGCCGCATAGGTGCTGTTGACGACGAGCCGCGGGGTGAACTGCACCGAGCGCGGCACCGATGAACCCGCCTGTGGCGCGAAGGTCCAGGAATTGGGCAGATGCGCCATGGCGACGATCTGGTGCTTGGCGAGATCGCCGGGCTCGGCGATGCGCGGATGCTGCTTCAGATAGCGTGGCGCTGCCACCACGACGCGGCTGATCTCTCCGACCCGCATGCCAATCATCGCCGAATCCGCCAAGGGACCGATGCGAAGCGCGACGTCGATCCCCTCCTCGATCAGATTGACCGCGCGATCGAACAGCAGGAGCTTTGCCGACACGGTGGGATAGGCATCGAGAAACGCATCCAGAATCGGCCGCAAGACCATCTCCCCCGAGACCACGGGAGCCGTGATCGTGAGCAGGCCGCGCGGCGCCGTAAGCGGTCCGGCCGCGATGTCGTCGGCTTCCTCCAACTCGGCGAGCACACGGCGGCAGATCGCGGCATAGCGCTCCCCCTCCTCGCTCAGCTTGATCGAGCGCGTGGTCCGGTGCAGCAGTTCGGCGCCCACGCGTTCTTCCAGAAAGGCGATGGCCCGGCTCACCGCCGCCGGCGAGCGGCCGAGTTTGCGTCCTGCGGCGGCCAAGCTGCCTTCGTCCACGGCCAGGACAAACACTTTCATCGCATCCAGACGATCCATTCCCTTCCCGTCTTGCTCTGAGCTTCCGCTCGCAGGCTAGGCGTTCGCCGCAACCTCGACAACTACCGCCGTGCGCCGGCCCCGCATTCGTTCGCGCGGCGAAAGGGTGTGTGCCGGACAGCGGCTATTCGCGACCGGGCCGCCGCGGCGTACCTCAGCACGCAAGCCAGCCGCTGCTGGCGCAGATCTCAAAGCCAACAACAGGAGCCCATCATGGGTATCGAGCAGAAGGTCGCCATCGTCACCGGTGCATCGCAGGGTATCGGCGCCGCATTGGTGCAGGGCTTTCGCGATCGCAACTACCGCGTCGTCGCGACGGCGCGCTCCATCAAGCCGTCCAGCGACGATGATGTCCTCGCCGTTCCCGGCGACATCGCCGACCGTTCCACTGCCGAGCGCGTCGTCTCGCAAGCGATCGCCCGCTTCGGCCGGGTCGACACGCTGGTCAACAACGCCGGCATCTTCGTCGCAAAGCCGTTCACGCAATACACGGCCGAGGACTATGCGGCGGTGATGGGAACGAACGTCGCGGGCTTCTTCAACATCACGCAGCTCGCCATCGCCGAGATGGAGAAGCAGGGGTCCGGCCACGTGGTGCAGATCACGACCACGCTGGCGGATCAAGCCAATTCCAACGTGCCATCCGTGCTGGCCTCGCTGAGCAAGGGCGGGCTGAACGCTGCGACCAGATCGCTCGCGATCGAGTACGCCAAGCGCGGCATCCGCGTGAACGCGGTCTCACCCGGCATCATCAAGTCGCCGATGCATCCGGTCGCGACGCATGCGCAGCTCAGTGCGCTGCACCCGGTCGGCCACATGGGCGAGATGTCCGACATCGTCGATGCGGTCCTCTATCTCGAGGGGGCCTCCTTCGTCACCGGCGAAATCCTGCATGTCGACGGCGGCCAGAGCGCCGGCCATTGAGACGAGGAGAAGCACGATGCCCATCGTCACCATTCAAGTCACCCGCGAGGGAACGACGCCGGAAGCGGCGTCGCTCACTGCGGAGGAGAAGGCCGCGCTGATCAAGGGATCGAGCCAGCTCCTGCTCGACGTGCTCGGCAAGCCGCTCGATTCCACCTTTGTGGTGATCGAGGAAGTGGACACCGACAATTGGGGCTGGGGCGGCCTGCCGGTGCAGGAATTCAGGCGCCGCCGCGCCGCCCGATGATCCACGCCCCCTCGCGCAGGAGGATGACATGACCAACGCAGACACGAAGCGACATCTCGAGACCCATCCGCAACCGCGGCCGGGCTCGGCCTCACGAACAACCTGGCGGTATGCCGTGGCGGGTTTGTCCGCATCGCTGGTCGGGCTTGGCCTCGCCCGCTTCTCCTACACGCCGCTGATCCCGGCTTTGATCGCCGCAAAATGGTTCAGCGCATCCGACGTCGTCTATCTCGGCGCTGCGAACCTCGCCGGCTATCTCGCCGGCGCGCTCGCAGCACGAGCGCTTGCCACCCGCATCGGCGCGGTCCGCGCGTTACGGGCGATGATGCTGCTCGCCACCCTCTCCTTCCTCGCCAGTTCGGCCCCGCTGTCGTTCAGCTGGTTTTTCGCGTGGCGCTTCCTCGCCGGCCTCACCGGCGGCATCATCATGGTGCTGGCGGCGTCCGTCATTCTGCCACATACATCGGCCGCACGGCGCGGCATCGTCGGCGGTGTGATCTTCGCAGGCGTCGGCCTCGGCGTCGCGGCATCGGGCACGCTGGTGCCATTGTTGCTGCAACAGGGTTTACAGCAGAGCTGGTATGGCCTCGGCATGCTGTCCGCCTTGCTCACGCTCGCGAGTTGGTGGAACTGGCCTGCTGAGATCAAGGCCGATACTGCGCCTTCGCATCCAGCCAAACCTCATCGCGTCTCGCCGGCCGCCCGCGCGCTGCTGGTTCAGTACGGCCTCAACGCCGTGGCGCTGGTGCCGCACATGGTCTTTATCGTCGACTTCGTGGCGCGCGGCCTTGGCCAGGGCATTGCCGCGGGATCGCGCTATTGGGTGCTGTATGGCCTCGCCGCGATCGTCGGCCCGTTGATCACCGGTCATGTCGGTGACCGCTCGGGTTTCGGCCCGGCCCTGCGCGCGGCCTTCCTGATCGAGGCGGCAGCCGTGCTGCTGCCAACCGTCAGCACCGCGCCGGTTTCATTGATCGTGTCGAGCGTCGTGGTCGGCGGCTTCACGCCAGGCATCGTACCGCTGGTGCTGGGTCGCATCCATGAGCTCGTGCCTCACTCCAGCCTACAGCAACGCGCGATATGGAGTCATGCCACCACCAGCTTTGCGCTGTTCCAGGCGACCGCCGCTTACGGCTTCTCCTGGATCTACGCCCAGACGGGCGGCGACTACCTGTTGCTGTTCGGCCTCGGCGGCGGCGCAGCGGTGCTGGCGCTCGCGATCGATCTTGGGTTCGCGCTCACCACACGCAAGGCATAGAGGCGATCAGCGGCGCGATCAGGAATATTGCATCACACCGTCGTCGATCCGGCCGAAGCGCAGGGAGACGATGTCGAGCGCGTAGTTCTGGTGCAGCCGCCACGGCCGCTTGGAACCCTGCTTCGGCAGTTTTGCCACCGAGCGCTGCACGTAGCCCGAGGTGAAATCGAGCGAGGGCTGCGCGGTGATCTCGGGGTCGTCATTGTGCGGCATGCATTGACGGAAATTATGCCGGTCCATGTAGTTGATGAGCCGGCAGACATATTCGCAGGTGAGATCGCATTTCAGCGTCCAGGATGCATTGGTGTAGCCGAACGCCGAGGCCATGTTGGGCACGTCGGCATACATCATGCCCTTGTAGGTCAGCGTATTGGCGAAATCGACGGCGCGGCCGTCGACGCTGACCTCGAGACCGCCGACGACCTGGAGCACCAGCCCGGTCGCCGTCACGATGATGTCGGCCGCAAGCTCGCTTCCGTCCTTCAGACGGATACCGTCGCGGGTAAACGTGTCGATCTCGCTGGTGACGACGGAGGCGCGCTGCTCGCGGATCGCCTTGAACAGATCGCCGTCGGGAACAAGGCATAGCCGCTGGTCCCAGGGATTGTAGCGCGGCGTGAAATGGGTGGCGACGTCATAGCCGGGGCCGAGCGCCATCTGCACGCCTTTGAGGATAAGGTCCTTCACCTTGGCCGGACGGCGCCGACTGAGCTGGAAGAAGAACATCCCCCACATCACGTTGCGCCAGCGGATCAGATGATAGGCGAGCCGCGCCGGCAAATTGCGGCGCAGCTTGTTGGCGAGGGGATCCTGCGCCGGGCGCGACACCACATAGGTCGGCGAGCGCTGGAGCATGGTGACCTGCGCCGCTGTCTTGGCGAGTTCCGGCACGAGGGTCACCGCTGTGGCGCCCGAGCCGATCACCACGACACGCTTGCCCGCGTAGTCGATGTCCTCGGTCCACTTCTGCGGATGCACGATGCAGCCGGCGAAATCCGCCGTGCCCTTGAACTCCGGCGTGTAGCCCGCTTCGTATTTGTAATAGCCCGAGCACAAGAACAAGAAATTGCAGGTGAACCGCACGAGCTCGGTCGCGCCCTCGCCCGAGATGCGCTCGGCCTCGACGGTCCAGCGTGCATCAGGCGTCGACCACGACGCGCGCTTGACGCGATGGCGGAAGCGGATGTGCCTGTCGATGCCGTTCTCGGCCGCGGTCTCGCGCACATAATTCAGGATCTGCGGTCCGTCGGCGATCGCCTTCGGATCCGTCCACGGCTTGAAGGAGTAGCCGAGCGTGAACATGTCGCTATCGGAGCGGATGCCGGGATAGCGGAACAGGTCCCAGGTACCGCCGATGCATTCGCGCCCCTCGAGGATGACGTAGCTCTTGGTCGGACACCTGGTCTGCAAATGATAGCCCGCGCCGATGCCCGACAGGCCGGCACCGACGATGAGGACGTCGACATGTTCTGGTTGCATGGTTTCCTCCGCCGCCGGGGAGTGTCCGCCCGCCGCTGCTGGCCGTCAATCCGCAATCAGCCGTGCAGCAACTAAAAGGCGAACCGAATTCCATGCCCCGAAAACAACGAAGCCCCGGATCGCTCCGGGGCTTCGCGTCGAGATCGATCGAACCAGCATCAGTACCGGTAGTGGTCCGACTTGTACGGGCCTTCCTGCTTGACGCCGATGTAGTCGGCCTGATCCTTGCGCAGTTCGGTGAGCTTGACGCCGATCTTGGCGAGGTGCAGGCGCGCGACCTTCTCGTCGAGCGTCTTCGGCAGCACGTAGACCTTCTTCTCGTACTTGCCGTCCTTGTTGTTGGCGAACAGCTCGATCTGCGCCAGCGTCTGGTTGGTGAAAGACGCCGACATCACGAAGGACGGATGGCCCATGGCGTTGCCGAGGTTCACGAGGCGGCCTTCCGACAGCATGATGATGCGGTGCTTGTCGGGGAATTCGATCTCGTCGACCTGCGGCTTGATGTTGGTCCACTTCAGATTGCGGAGCGCCGCGATCTGGATCTCGTTGTCGAAGTGACCGATGTTGCAGACGATGGCGCGATCCTTCATCGCGCGCATGTGCTCGATGGTGATGATGTCCTTGTTGCCGGTGGCGGTGACGAAGATGTCGGCGCGGGGCGCGGCGTCTTCCATGGTCACGACCTCGTAGCCCTCCATCGCGGCCTGCAGCGCGCAGATCGGATCGACTTCCGACACCATGACGCGGCAGCCGGCCTGGCGCAGCGAGGCCGCCGAGCCCTTGCCGACGTCGCCGAAGCCGGCGACCATCGCGACCTTGCCCGACAGCATCACGTCGGTACCGCGGCGGATGCCGTCGACTAGCGATTCACGGCAGCCATAGAGGTTGTCGAACTTCGACTTGGTGACGCTGTCGTTGACGTTGATCGCGGGGAACAGGAGCGTGCCCTTGTTGGCCATCTCGTAGAGGCGATGCACGCCCGTGGTGGTCTCTTCGGAGACGCCCTTGATGTTCTTGGCGATCTCGCCGAAATAGCCCTTCGGCTTCTCCTTGAGGAGGCGCTTGACCAGCGCGTAGAAGATCTCTTCTTCCTCCGAGCCCGGCTTGTCGAGGAAAGCGGTGTCGCCCTTCTCGGCGCGGACGCCGGCATGCACCAGCATGGTGGCATCGCCGCCGTCATCGAGGATCATGTTCGGCGTGCCGCCGCCATGCCAGTCGAACAGCTTTGCGGTGTAGTCCCAGTACTCGGTCAGCGTCTCGCCCTTGACGGCGAACACCGGAATGCCGGCGGCGGCGATCGCGGCCGCGGCGTGATCCTGCGTCGAATAGATGTTGCAGGAGACCCAGCGGATGTCGGCGCCGAGCGCTGCCAGCGTCTCGATCAGCACCGCGGTCTGAATGGTCATGTGCAGCGAGCCGGCGATGCGCGCGCCCTTCAGCGGCTGCTTTGGGCCGTACTCCTCGCGGGTGGCCATCAGGCCGGGCATCTCGGTCTCAGCGAGCGAGATCTCCTTGCGGCCGAAATCGGCGAGCGAAATGTCCTTGACGATGTAATCGGTGAAGCCGGGCTTCGCGTTCATAGGGGGTTCCTGTTTGTTGGCTGGTCATTCCGGGACGCTCGTGAAACGAGCGAACCCGGATGACGCAAGAGAACTAGAACTAGAGTGCGCGCTTGAGCGGCTCGACGAGATCGGTCTTCTCCCAGGAGAAGCCGCCCTCGTTGTCGGGCGTGCGGCCGAAATGCCCGTAGGCAGACGTCCGCGCGTAGATCGGGCGGTTGAGGTCGAGATGGCTGCGGATGCCGCGCGGCGTGAGATCCATCGCCTGCGCCGCCGCCTTCTCGAGCTGATCCTCCGACACCTTGCCGGTGCCGTGGGTGTCGATGTAGATCGACAGCGGACGCGCGACACCAATGGCGTAGGCGAGTTGGAGCGTGCAGCGGTCGGCAAGACCGGCCGCGACGATGTTCTTGGCGACGTAGCGCGCAGCGTAGGCCGCCGAGCGGTCGACCTTGGTCGGATCCTTGCCGGAGAACGCGCCGCCGCCGTGCGGGGCCGCGCCGCCATACGTGTCGACGATGATCTTGCGGCCGGTCAGGCCGGTGTCGCCGTCGGGACCGCCGATGAAGAACTTGCCGGTCGGATTGATGTGCCAGATCGTCTTCGGCGTGATCCAGTCCCTTGGCAGCGCTTCGCGCACATAGGGCTCGACGATGTCACGGATTTGCTTGGAGGTGAGGTCCTCGACCAGATGCTGGTGCGAGACCACGATCTCGCGCACGGCGACCGGCTTGCCGTTCTCGTACTGCACGGTGACCTGGCTCTTGGAATCCGGGCCCAGCACCTTCTCCTTGCCGGAGTGACGGGCTTCGGAGATCAGGCGCAGGATCTTGTGGGCGTAGAAGATCGGCGCCGGCATCAGGTCGGGCGTCTCGTTGGTGGCGTAACCGAACATGATGCCCTGGTCGCCCGCGCCTTCTTCCTTGACCTCGCCCGGCTGAAGCGCATCGACGCCCTGGGCGATGTCGGCCGACTGCGGATGCAGGAGGATCTCGATGTCGCAGGTCTTCCAGTGAAAGCCCTCCTGCTCGTAGCCGATGTCCTTGATCGCGCCCCGGACGACGCTCTCGATCTGCTCGTTGGTCACCGACTCCGGACCGCGGGTCTCGCCGGCGATCACCACCTTGTTGGTGGTTGCGAGCGTCTCGCAGGCGGCGCGGATGGCCCACGGATCGATGCCCGCCTTCGGCCCTTCGCGATAGAACAGGTCGACGATCTCGTCGGAGATCCGGTCACAGACCTTGTCCGGATGGCCCTCGGACACGGACTCGCTGGTGAAGAGATAGGACGCGCGCATCAGTAACCCCTTGTTCCGCCGCTAGCCGGCGGGCGTTTGCGATGTTTACCTTTAATGATGTCAATCACGCCGGCGCGAGATGACGTAGGATTCGTCGAGAAACCAGAGCCCATTGTACTTTCGAAGCACGTCCCTGGCGGCGTCCAGGGTGCGGCTGTTTTGAGTCATTTCCGTCAACCGGTCGTCCTCAATCTGAGCGACATACACTGCCGCATTCCACGCTGCAAAGGCCGTCGAGGTTCCGATAGTGCCCGTGACCTCGTTGGGCAGAGCTTCCATATCATACCTGAAGATCGAACGGTTGTCCGCGTAGGCATTAAAATTTAAGTCGCGGCCCACCGATCCAAGTTCATACTTAACTGCGCGCAATAGCTCATGACGGCTCACTGAGAAAGGGTTTTCTCCCGGCCAGATCGCCTGGATCATTTCCATGCCCGGATCCTGGCCGTGGGAGTGGATTCCGATCAGCCGCCCCCCCGGTCGAAGCGCCCGCGCCAGGGGGGCAATGATGCGCTTGGCCCGGAAATTGACCGAGGACAGGGCCCGGTAGGGCTGGGAAGCGATGACGAGGTCGAAATTGGCCTCGGCCTGGCCCGGCCGCGGAATGGTCGCATCCAGAAGAAACCTGTGGTCCTCGCGATAGAGCACGAGGACGACGGGCCGCTCGTAGAGCGGCATGGCGGTGCGGGGGCTGATCGCGGCGCGCCAGTTCTGCTCCAGGAATGGCCTCAGCTCCGCGATCTGCTGCTCGAACTCGCCCGACGAAGCGCCGCGGAGCGGCACCTCGTGCCAGACGGTAGCGGCCGCCGCAGCCGGCGATGCCGGCGTGAGCCAGGGCGCCTCCGCGTAAAACATGTTGGTGAAGACGAATACCGATGCCGGATGCTCGAAAATGCGATCCGGCACCTTTTCCAGGGTCAGGCGCAGGTCCTCCAGACTGAGCTCCTTGCCGGCGACATAGAACGGCATGTGCGGAAAGCGCTGATGCGTTGCGCGCAGCACCCGCGCCAGCACCGTGCCGTCGCCGACGCCGGCATCGAACAGGCGCAAGGCCGGCGGGCGCGGATGGATGGAGGCCAGTTCCAGCGCGACCCTGTCTGCGATCACTCGCTTTTCGCTGCAGGTGTGGACGAACAGCAGGTATTTCTGGCGGTTCTCGAAGAACCGGAAATTGCCGCGTGGATCGCGCTTTTCGGGCGGGACCTGAAGTCCCCGCGGCGGCGGCATGCCGCCGGCGATCGATGCGGCCATATAGGCCTGGATCCGCTCCAGGGTGTCGATGGTGATGCGTTTTCCCTCGCGCAGGCGATGCACGAGCTTCCCATCATTCACCGCGCGCCGGCCGAACGTCGATTCCGCCATGTCCGCCTTGCGGCAGAACTCCGTGATCTGGCTCAGGATTTCGTCGTTCTTCATGAAGTGGGACACAGTGGGCAGGTAGGTTGGGTTCTGTGTCCTAGCAAATTCTGCCCACTCGGGGAATAGCGCATATGTCCGGCGCCTCGATCCGTCCGCGGCGAGCCGCCGCTGATGGGCTACGCGACCGCGCCAGGAGAGGTTCCACCCGACGGCGAAGGCGCGAGCTCGCGGTGCTCCGCCGCTCTCGCGCCAACTCGGCACGCCGGGCGTGGAGGCGCAGAAGATGTTGAGGCGGGTGCGGGCTGAGGTTGATGTCGGCCACGAAGAACAATCAGGTGCCGTGGTCGAACTCGTCGCTGCTGGGGGAGGTCGATCGGGCGGAGCGGTGAGATGCTCTCGTGCCCCGGACGCAGCGCAGCGCCTCTTCAGCGGTGCGCTGCAGAGCCGGGGCCCATATCTCCGAAGAGCAAGTCGAGCAGCATGGATCCCGGCTCTGCGCAGCAACGCAAGAGCGTTGCAGCGCGTCCGGGACATGCGTGAGCCTTAGCTGCGGAGACTTACTGGCCCCACACTTCCTTCGCGATCTCGACCGCAAGGCTGAGCTTGGCCCATTGCTCCTCCTCGGAGAGGACGTTGCCCTCTTCCGTCGAGGCAAAGCCGCATTGCGGCGAGAGTGCGAGTTGCTCCAGCGGGGCGAACTTGGCGGCTTCTTCCAGGCGGCGCTTGATGTCGTCCTTCTTCTCGAGCTCACCGAACTTCGAGGTGATGACGCCGACCACGACGACCTTGTTGCCCTTGGGCAGGAAGCGAAGCGGCTCGAAGCCGCCGGCGCGGTCGCTGTCGTATTCGAGGAAGTAACCGTCGTAATTGGTGCCGGCGAGCATGGTCTCGGCCACCGGCTCGTAGCCGCCCGAGGAGATCCAGGTGGAGCGGAAATTACCGCGGCAGACATGCGTCGTCACCACCATGTCGGCTGGCTTTTCGGCCAGCGCATAGTTGATGATGCGCGCATAGATCTGCTGGAGACCATCCGGGTTGTCGCCGCGCTCACGCGCCTTCTGCAATTCGTCCTGCGAGCAGAGATAGGCCCAGACGGTATCGTCGAACTGGAGATAGCGGCAGCCGGCGTCATAGAAGGCCTTCAGCGCCTTGCGATAGGTCTTGCCGAGATCCTCGTAGAACGCATCGAGATCGGGATAGACGTCCTTGGAGATCGACTTGCGGCCGCCGCGGAAGTGGAGCACCGCCGGCGACGGGATCGTCATCTTGGCGGTAACGTGGGCCTGGTCTGCGTATTTCTTCAGGAAGCGGAAGTGATCCAGCATCGGGTGGTTGTCGGGGAAATCGAGCTTGCCGATGACGCGGACCGCATCGTGGCGGGTTTGCACGCCCGCGAACTGGATGCCGGTGTCGGGGTGGAACAGCTCGCAGCCGGTGAGCTTGGCCAGGAAGTCGAAATGCCACCAGGAGCGGCGGAATTCGCCGTCGGTCGCGAGCTTCAGGCCAATCGAGGCCTGCTTGTGCACGACCTTCTCGATCTCCAAATCCTCGATCTTGCGCAGATCGTCGGCCGAGATCTCGCCCTTCTCGAGCCTGGCGCGCGCCTCCTTGATCTTGGCCGGACGCAGGAGACTGCCGACCTCGTCGGCGCGGAAAGGGGCTCTGGTTCGCTGCATTTTTGTTTCTCCCGAAATTTCAGTCAGCGCTCGTTGTACTCCTTCTCCCCGCAAGCGGGGAGAAGCGAAGAAATCAGTGGACCGCTGCCCCTGCGACGCCGAGGTGGCGTTCCAGGACCGAGGGATCGGCCTTCAGCGCGGCACTCGGGGCGTCGTGGACGATCGTTCCGCGCTCCAATATCACAACGCGGTCGGCGAGCCCCAGAATCTTTTGGGCATTTTGCTCGACGATGATCGAGCAGATGCCGCCCGCCCGGGTGATGGTCCCGATCGCCTTGAGCAGCTCCTCGACGATAATGGGGGCGAGGCCCTCGGTCGGCTCGTCCAGCAGCAGGACTTTCGGGTTGAGGGTCAGCGCGCGGCCGATCGCCAGCATCTGCTGCTCGCCGCCGGAGAGCTGGTTGCCAAAGTTGCTGCGCCGTTCCTTCAGCCGCGGGAACATCTCGTAAACCTTCTCGACGGTCCAGGGACCGGGCTGCTCCACCGCCGTCATGTTCTCTTCCACCGTCAGCGAGCGGAAGATGTTGCGCTCCTGCGGCACCCAGCCGATGCCGGCGCGGGCCCGCTGGTCGGGACGCAGCGTCGTGACGTCGGCGCCGGCGAGCGCGATGCTGCCTGCGAAGCGGCGGGTGACGCCGACGATGGAGTTGATCAGCGTGGTCTTGCCGGTGCCGTTGCGGCCGAGCAGCGCCAGCACCTGGCCCTCGGCGAGGCGCAGGGACATGTTGGGCAGGACCACCGCCTCGCCATAGCCGGCGCGCAGGGAATCGATCGCGAGCAGGTCAGACATTGACCGCCTCCTCGCCGAGATAGACAGCCTTCACCTGCGGATCGCGCGCGACCTGCTCGGGTGCCCCCTCGGTGAGCAGCGCGCCCGAGACCAGCACCGAGATGCGGTCGGCGAAGGAGAATACGAGATCCATGTCGTGTTCGATCAGGAGCACGGTGACGTCGCGCGGCAGGCTGCCTACGACGGCGAGAATGTCATGGCGCTCGCTTTCGGGCACTCCGGCGGCGGGCTCGTCGAGCAGCAGCACGCGCGGCTTGGCGGCGATTGCGACCGCAATCTCGAGCAGGCGCTGCTTGCCGTAGGGCAGCGTCACGGTCTGTTCGTTCATGACGTCGAGCAGGTGGAAGCGCGCCAGCAGCTCGGCAATCTCGTCATTGACGTCATTGCGCGTGCCCATCCGTCGCCACCAGTCGCCGCCATGGCCGAGACGCTCGGAAACGGCAAGGCCGATGGTCTCGAGCGGGGTCAGGTCGGGATAGAGCTGGTTGATCTGGAAGGTGCGCGACAGGCCGCGCAGCACGCGCTTGTGCACCGGCAGATCGGTGATGTCCTGGCCTTCGAGCAGGATGCGGCCCGAGTTCGGCTTGAGCACCCCGGTGAGCTGGTTGATGACCGTGGTCTTGCCCGCGCCGTTCGGGCCGATCAGCGCGTGGCGGGCGCCCTGCTCGATCCTCAAGGACAAATCGCGGGTGACGCGCAGGCCGCCGAACTGCTTTTCGAGATTCTTCGTTTCGAGCGCGATGGTCATGCGTCGCTCTCCGGCACGGCGACGACGGCCTTGCGCCCGGCGACCTGCTTGATGATCAGGTTGGGTACGTAGAGCACCCAGCGATGCAGCCGCTGGCGGCCGACCAGAACGATCACGACCAGCACGAGCCCGATCCAGAACTGCCAGTATTGCGGCGTGATGGTCGAGAACAATTCCTGGAGCATGCGGAACACCACCGCGCCGATCAGCCCGCCATAGAGATAGCCGGTGCCGCCGATCACGAGCACCAGCATCAGGTCGGCGGATCGCTCGAAAGCGAACACATCGAGCGAGGCGATCGCAGTGGTCTGGGTGAACAGCGCGCCCGCGATGCCGGCATAGAACGCAGCCAGCGTGTAGATCGCGACCAGGCGGCGGTTGACCGGAATGCCGATGGCGGCGGCCCGGAGCGGATTGTTCTTGATCGCGCGCAGCGACAGGCCGAACGGCGAATGCACGACACGGCGGGCGAACAGGAACAGCAGGAACAGGACAGCCAGCGAATAGAAGAAGCCGGCCTTGCCGAACATGTCGAAGGGGATCACGCCGAAGATCGGCTGCATCTCGATGCCCTGCAGGCCGTCGGTGCCGCCGGTGATGTTGGAGAAGCGCTCGGCGAGCGCCTCCAGCAGCAGGGCGATGCCGAGCGTCACCATCAAACGCGTCAGGTCGACGCCGCGGATCACCAGGAAGCTGGTGGCAAAGCCGAGCACCATCGCGGCAAGACCGGCGACGACCAGCGCCAGCACGGGCTCGGTGACGATGCCATGAAGCGCAAGGAGTCCCGCGGCATAGGCGCCAACGCCGAAGAACGCGGCATGGCCGAGCGAGACGATGCCGGCATAGCCGAGGATCAGGTCGAGCGACATCGTGAACAGCGCGAGCCGCAGGATGTCGGTCATGATCAGATAGCGGTTGGGAAAGGCGAAGCCGCAGGCCAGCACGATCAGCCAGAAGGCGACTTCACCGTAGTGCCACCGCGCGTGGCGCTGGGCGTGATAACCGACGTCGGACGAAGCGCTCATCGGCGAACTCAACGCGCGGCCGTGCGGCCGAACAGGCCGTTCGGGCGCCAGATCAGGATCACGATCATCATGGTGTAGATCACGAACGGCCCCATCTTCGGCACGTAATATTTGCCGGCGACGTCGCCGATGCCGAGCAGGAGCGAGGCCAGGAACGGGCCGGTGATCGAAGAGGAGCCGCCCACGGTGACCACGATCAGGAAGTAGATCATGAACTTCAGTGGAAAATATGGGTCGAGGCCGAGGATCTCGGCGCTGAGCGCGCCGCCAAGGCCGGCGAGCCCGCATCCGAAGGCGAAGGTGAAGGCGAACACCTGCGGCACGTTGATGCCGAGGCCGCTCGCGGCGCGCGGGTCGTCGACCGCGGCGCGCAGGCGGCTGCCGAAGCGCGTCTTGGCCAGCACCATCTGAAGCGCGATGGTGAGCAGGCCGCAGATCACGATGATCATCAACCGGTAGCGGCCGATGCCGACGCCGAACAGGTCGAACTGGCCCTGGAGCGCGGCCGGCAAATTGATGAAGACGCGCGAAGAGCCCTGGATGTAGTCGACGGCCGCCACCGACATGAAGGTCAGGCCGATCGTGAACAGAACCTGGTCGAGATGGCTGCGCGCATAGAGGTGGCGGTACAGCGTGCGTTCGAGCACAATACCGATTGCAGCCGAAGAAACGAAAGCGAGCGGCAGGGCGGCGAAGAATGGCCAGCCCATCCGGTTGACCAGCACCATGCAGACATAGCCGCCGGCCATGGCGAAGGCGCCATGGGCGAGATTGACGAAATTCATCAGGCCGAGCGTGACCGCGAGCCCGCAGGCGAGCACGAACAGCAGCATGCCGTAAGCAACGCCATCGAACAGGTTGGTGAGGATTGCGGTCATTGTCTCAGCTTGGAGTTGGTCGTCATGGCCGGGCTCGTCCCGGCCATCCACGTTCTTGTCCGGGCCGCCGCGTGGATGCCCGGGTCAAGCCCGGGCATGACGCTGGAGCAAGCGGCATGAGATCCCGGTTTCGCGCTAATGCGCGCTCCGGGATGACGCGCTTTCGCGCGTCACTTCTTGGTCTTGCCGAGGTCCTTGACGGCTTCGAAGGTCGCGAACTCGACGTTGTAGAGCTCGCCGTCGACCTTCTCGACCTTGCGGATGTAGATGTTCTGCACGATGTCACGGGTCTCGGGATCGATCGAGATCGGGCCGCGCGGGCTTTCCCACTTCATCCCCTTCATGGCCTCGACAAGCTTGGTGCCGTCCGTGTCGCCGCCGGTCTTCTTCAGCGCCTCGTAGATCAGATGGATGCCGTCATAGCCGCCCACGGCCATGAAGCCCGGACGGTTGCCGAAGGCCTTCTTGTAGGCTGCGACGAAATCCTTGTTCGTCTGCGAGGGATGCGCCGCAGAATAGAGGTGCGCGGTGACGGTGCCGAGCACGGCATCGCCCATGTTGTTGAGCAGGTCGTCGTCGGTGACGTCTCCGGGCCCGATCACCTTGATGCCGGCCTTGTCGAGGCCGCGCTCGGCATACTGTTTCATGAAGTTGCCACCCTGGCCGGCCGGCACGAACACGAAGATCGCATCGGGCTTGGCGTCCTTCATGCGCTGGAGGAACGGCGCGAAGTCAGGATTTTGCAAGGGCGTCTTGACCTCTTCGACCACCTCACCACCGCCCGCGGTGAAATGCTGCTTGAAGAAGTTGAGCGCGTCATTGCCCGGCGCGTAGTCCGAAGTCAGCGTCGCGACCTTCTTGATGCCGTTCTTCACCGCCCAGTCGCCGATGATGGTCGAGGACTGCGCCAGCGTGAAGCTGGTGCGCACGATGTAGGGCGAGCGCTCGGTGATGATGGAAGTGCCGGCCGCCATCACGACTTCCGGAATCTTGGCCTGCGTGGCGAGCGGCGCGGCAGCAAGCGCGGCTGGAGTCACGCCGAAGCCGGCGATGAAATTGACCTTGTCGTTGACGATCAGCTCCTGCGCGGCGGTCTTGGTCTTGTCCGGGATCGCAGCATCGTCCTTGACGATGATCTCGATCTTCTTGCCGGCGACGGTGTCGCCCTTCTGCTGCATGTAGAGCTTGATCGCGTTCTCGATCTGCTTGCCGGTCGAGGCTTGGCCGCCGGTCATCGGCAGGATCAGTCCGATCTTGACGCTGTCCTGGGCCTTCGCAGGCGCGAGGCCGGCAAGGCCTGCAATGGCCGCAACCGCGGCGGCCCAAGTCGCCTTATGCGACAGTTGTTTGCGTTCGAACATCAGATGTCCCTCCCCTTTATTCCTGACCGTTGTGCCCTGGACCGAGTGCCCGGCCCTTGCCTTCACCTTAGCTGCCGCAAGTGCTCGGCGGCGCCACATGGGCGTCTTTCGCGCCCTGCTTGTCAATCGGACGTTCGGCGGCCCTTCGGCACAGCCCGAGTGTCCAGAAGACCGATCGACTGGACGCGGTGCCACCGCATCGGAGTAGCTCGAGCACCGCCTTCATTTGTACGAATGTACAAACAAAATGGACTTGTCAACGAAAACCCCTGCCCGCGGACCAAGCCATGTTGTCGCGAGCCTCACACCAAGTCCAGAAATGCGAAGGATCGCGTGCATGGAGGATTTCGCCTTTCTTTTGCAGAATCTGTACATCCACGCGCCTCACTCGGGCGCAACTCGGTAACAAATTACCTACCTCGAATAAGTCTATTTTACCTTGTTGAAGGCTACGCTTCTTCCTGCCGGCCAGAACTGGCGTCCAATCACCGAACGCGCGCACCATGCCCAAGACTCTTCGTTCCGCCCTCGTCCTCGTTGCGCTCGCCGCGGGGCTGTCCGGCTGCGGGACGGTCAACGAAAAACTCTCCGCCGGCATGGGCGACTACGTCCCGCAATGGGCCGGCGGCCTGCCCGCCGATGCTCCGCCGCGACCGGGCACGCCGCAATACGACGCCTACATGAAGGAACGCGAACGCAAACGCCTGCTGCCGGCCGCGGATCGCGAGAAGGAAGAACAGGCCCAGAAGGGCGCAGCGGGGACGATATCGGGCAACGCGGTGCGTTGAATCGTCATTCCGGGGCGCCTCGAAGTGGCGAACTATGGTGCGCAATTGCGCACCTGAGAATCTCGAGATTCCGGGTTCGATGCTGGCGCATCGCCCCGGAATGACTCCCACGATCAATCCACGAACACCACCGTCTTGCGGCCGTTGAGGATGACGCGATCGTGGAGATGGTAGCGGATGGCCCGTGCCAGCACGCGGCGCTCGATGTCCCGGCCCTTCCGGACCAGATCCTCAGGCGTGTCGCGATGGCTGATGCGCTCGACGTCCTGGTCGATGATCGGGCCCTCGTCGAGGTCGCGCGTGACGTAATGCGCGGTGGCGCCGATCAGCTTGACGCCGCGCTCATGGGCCTGGTGATAGGGCTTGGCGCCCTTGAAGCCAGGCAGGAACGAGTGGTGGATGTTGATGCAGCGCCCCGACAGCTTTGCCGACAGATCGTCGGACAGGATCTGCATGTAGCGGGCGAGCACCACCAGATCGGTCTTTGTCTTGCCGACGAGGTCCATGATCTGCGCTTCCTGCTCGCGCTTGGTCTCCTTGGTCACGGGCAGATGGTGGAACGGGATGCCGCCGAAATCGAGCCCGGAATAGACTTCGCGCGGATGGTTGGAGACGATCGCGGTCGGAATCATCGGCAATTCGCCGGTGCGCCAGCGATAGAGGATGTCGACCAGGCAGTGGTCGGATTTCGACACCAGCAGCATCACCTTGCGATGCGCGGCGCGGTCCCGCATCTGCCACTCCATGCCGAAACGCTCGGCGATCGCGGCAAAGCCGGTCTGCAGCGCCGACAGTTCCACGGCAAGATCGGCCGCGGTGAACACCACCCGCATGAAGAACTTCTCGGTCTCGACGTCGTCGAACTGCTGGGCGTCGAGGATGTTCTGTCCGTTGTGGGCAAGGAACGTCGACACCGCCGAGACGATGCCGGGGCGATCCGGACAGGACAGGGTCAGGACATATTGATGGTCGGGCATGTTGATGAACAGGCTTGATTCTTGATGAAGGTTTGTGCAGCGGAACTATCCGCGATTTGCGCCCTGCTCTAGCACCGACCCCGCCCTTGCGCCAATCCCGGGCGCAGAGTCAGGATGAACGGACGATTGCAATCCATGATCGGAGCATACCCATGGCCGACCGCTTGAACGGCTACCGCATCTTAATTCTGGAAACGCGGGAGGAGGCGCAGTTTTCGAAGCTTCTGGCCGAGCAAGGCGCCGAGGTCGTGCAATGTCCGATGTTCACCATCCATGATGCGCCGGACCCGGCTCCGGTGGAGGCCTGGATCCGGCGTGCCATCGACCAGCCCTTGGACGATCTCGTGCTGATGACGGGCGAAGGCCTGCGTCGGATCATGAAGCTCGCCGGCGGACGCGGGCTCGACACCGCCCTTGTCGCGGCACTCGCCAAAGCGCGAAAATTCACTCGCGGCCCGAAACCCGGCAAGGCGCTGCGCGAGATCGGTCTCGAGGCGCAGCAGACCACGGAGAAGCCGACCACCGAGGGGGTGATCGAGATGCTGGCCAGGCTCGACCTGAAAGGACGACGCCTCGGTCTCCAGCTCTATCCTGACAAGGACCACGGCGCGCTGACCGGCGCGCTGGCCGCGCGAGGCGCCGCCGTCGATACTGTGCTGCCCTATGTCTACGATTCCAAGGCAGCGGATGCGAACATCGTCGCCGCCATCGACGACATGGCCGAGGGGCGGATCGATTCCATTGCGCTGACCAATCTCGGCCAGGTCCGCCGCCTGATCGAGGCGGCGAAGGCGTATGGCGCCGAAGCAAAACTGCGTACAGGCCTCGAACGGACGTTGATCGCCTCGGTGGGGCCGGCGGTCTCTGGTGAACTCGCCGCGCACGGTCTGCGCACGGACGTCTCGCCGGCGGATGAAGCCTATTTCATGCGTCCGCTGATCTCGGCGATGGCCGCGGCGCTGGCGGAGCGGAAACCGGCCGCGACCAGATAAGAGCTGAGCGCGGGAGCGCGCATGCGGCCGCTCTGATTGACACGCGCGTCGGCGGCCCTACGTTGCGGGAAATGAAAAGAAACCACACGGGCCAGGGAATCGCCGTGACACGCGCCATCGCGTCTTGAACACAGCCGCACGACGTTCTGCGCTCGCGCCGTTCCGCATCCGCAATTACCGCTTTCAATGGCCATCGGATCTGCTCACATCCTGGGCCTTCGAGGTCGAGACACTGGTGCTCGGCTGGTACATCATTGTCGAAACCGGCTCGGTGCTGCTGCTCACCGTGCTTGCTTCACTCCAGTTCGTCGGAACACTGGTCGCGCCCGTGTTCGGCATGATCGGCGATCGCATGGGCCATCGCGATCTCCTGGTCGCGATGCGTCTTGCCTATACGGCGCTGTCGTCGACCATCATGGTCCTGGCGCTGACTGGTCTCCTGTCGCCGCTGAGCGTCATGATCATCGTCGCGATCATGGGCCTGATCCGCCCTTCGGATCTCGGCGTCCGCGGCGCGCTGCTTGCCGAGATCATGCCGGCCGGGCAGCTGGTCGGCGCCATCAGCGTCGCGCGCACGACCCAGGACAGCGCGCGCATCGCCGGGGCGTTGACTGGCGCCGGGCTGTTCACCGTCCTTGGCATTGGGCTCGTGTATATGGCGATCGCCGGGCTCTACCTCATGGCTGCGCTTCTGATGCTCTGCCTGACACGGCCGGAAAGGTCGGTCACCACCGGCAATCTCCCGGCGAACGGCCACGCGGTTTCGAGATTGCTGGGCGACCTGAAGGAAGGCGTCGTCTATGCCTGGAACGGCCCGGGAATGCTCGCGGCGCTGTGCGTCGCCTTCCTCGTCAATCTCACCGCATTTCCCTTCACGGGCGGATTGTTGCCCTACATCGCGCGGGAGATCTTTCACACCGACCAGACCGGCCTCGGTTATCTCTCGGCGAGCTTCGCCGTCGGCTCGCTGATCGGCTCCGTCACGCTCAGCCTGGTCAGTGGCGTGCGCATTGCCCGGCTTCTGATCGGCGCGACGCTGGCCTGGTACGCCATGCTGCTGGTCTTCGTCGAGGTCAGGACCATGCCGGTGGCGATGGCCTGCCTCGTTCTCGCCGGCATCGCCCAGAGCATGTCGATGATCTCGGCCGCCGTCATTCTGATGCGCACCGCGAGCGCACATCTGCGAGGCCGCGTCATGGGCGTGCGCATGATGGTCATCTATGGCTTGCCGATCGGACTGCTCGCAGCCGGCAGCCTGATCGACGTCATCGGCTATTCCGCGACGGGCTCGCTCTATGCCGCCGCGGGCTTCTTCGCGATGCTGGCGATCGCGGTGCGTTGGCGCGCCGACCTCTGGCCTGTGCACGCCCCCGCCAATGCGAGCTAGAGCCCCGTTCCGATGAATCGGAACGGGCCATAGATTCTCGTTTCGACGCGCTTTCTTGACGCGAGCCGGTATCCACTTCGCTCGAAAACGCTCTAATCCCCATAGCCGCGCAGCCGCTCGATATCGAGGATGGTGACGCCGCCATATTCCAGCCGCAGCAGCCCCTCTTTCTCCAGCCGGTTCAGCGCGCGGTTGGCGTTCTGGCGGGACATGCCGGAGAGCGCCCCGATCTCCTCCTGGGTGATCTCCAGATGCGCGGTCGATTCGGGATAGAGGATCGGATTGAACAGCGAGGCGATGCTGCGGGCGAGGCGCGCGGTGGCATCCAGGGTGCGGTTGACCTCGAGCATGCCGATGAACTGGCCGAGCCGCTCGTTGAGCTGACGCACTAGAAAGCGGTTGAAGCCGACGCTGTTCTCGAACAGCCACATGAATGCACTGCGCTCCATCAGTGCGACGCGGCTGTCGCGCAGCGCGACCACGTCATAGCGGCGCGGCTCGTTCTTGAGCACGCTGCCCTCGCCGAACCAGGCCCCTGCCGTCAGCCCGGCAAGGCTGGTCTCCTTGCCGTCGCGCGAGACCCCGCCCATACGTGCCAGGCCGCTCACCATGCCGGCCCAATAGGCAAAAATGTCACCGCGCATGAACACGGTCTCCCCGGTGCCGTAGGACCGCTCCGTGATTCCGGCACGCGCGACCTCGATCTCCGCTTGCGTGAGCTCGCGCGACCAGGCGGCGACGCGCTTCAGATGATCTTCTGAAATCATGATCTGGCGGCCAGCCGCACGATTTCGTCACTCCGCTTTCTGCTGCATTGCAACATGATGGTATCGACCGCCATTCGACCAAAGATGAACGCCGCAGCGGGCCCGCAAACTTTGTCGCAGAATTGTCAGCCCGGAGACATTTCAAAATAGCGCTTTCCCCTATTGAGGACCACCTCGGGCGATACGGCTTTCGATCCCAAACGGGAACGAGAGTACGCGGCTCCGGTCGAGACCATCTGATGCATGGCCTCACCGTCACCGCCGTACTAGGATCGCTCGACAGAACGGACGAAGAGCGCCGCTGAAATGCGCCATGACCGGGAGGGATTCGTTTGGTGGCTACCAGTCTTGAAGTGCGCGGCGTGTCCTTGCGATTCGGCGGTGTTCGAGCGCTGACCGACGTCGGCTTCGCCATTCGGGAGGGCGAGCTGTTCTCGATCATCGGCCCCAACGGCGCCGGCAAGACCTCGATCGTGAACTGTATTTCCGGTCGCTACAAGCCGACCGAAGGCCAGCTCTTCTACCAAGGCCGCGACATCACCGGTTTGACGCCGAATGCCCGCGCCTCGCTCGGCATCGGCCGCACCTTCCAGAACCTGGCGCTGTTCCACCATATGAGCGTGCTCGACAACATCATGGTCGGCCGCCATCACCTCCTGAAGAACAACTTCCTCACGGGCTCGCTGTATTGGCTCACCGGCGCGCGTAAGGAAGAGCTCGAGCACCGCCGCAAGGTCGAGGAGATCATCGACTTCCTCGACCTGCAGTCGGTGCGCAAGGCGACCGCAGGCACGCTCTCCTACGGCCTGCGCAAGCGTGTCGAGCTCGCGCGCGCCATGGCGCTGGAACCGCGTCTCATTCTCCTCGACGAACCCATGGCCGGCATGAACTTCGAGGAGAAGGAGGACATGGCCCGCTACATCGTCGATCTCAACGAGGAGTTCGGGATGACGGTGGTGATGATCGAGCACGACATGGGCGTGGTGATGGACATCTCCCATCGCGTCATGGTGCTGGATTTCGGCAAGAAGATCGCAGAAGGCGATCCGGCCACCGTGCTCGCCGATCCCCACGTCAAGCGCGCCTATCTTGGCGAGGAGGACGAGGTGCTGGTCGATCCCGACGACGCGCCGCCGGCGCAGGAGAGCGCGGCATGACGGACTATGCAGGCCGCGTCGCGCAGGCCGACACTTATCCGAAGATGCTCCGGCTCAATGCCAGGGAGCACGGCAACGAGATCGCTTTGCGGGAGAAGGATCTCGGGCTCTGGCGCATTTTCACCTGGAACGACTACCAGACAAGGGTGCGCGATTTCGCCCTCGGCCTGGTCGAACTCGGCCTTGGCCGCGGTGATGTCATCGGCATCATCGGCGACAATCGGCCGGACTGGGTCGCGGCGGAAGTCGCGACCCACGCGATCGGTGGACTGAGCCTCGGGCTCTATCGCGACGTGCTGGACGAGGAGGCCTCCTATCTCCTCAACTATGGCGAGGCGCAACTCGTCTTCGCCGAGGACGAGGAGCAGGTCGACAAGCTTCTCACCCTTGCCGAGCGCGCTCCCAAGCTGAAGCACATCATCTATTCCGATCCGCGCGGGATGCGGAAATATGACGACCCCCGGCTGATGTCGGCGGAGAAGTTTGCCGAGCTCGGCCGGGCGCGTGCTGCGCGGGAGCCGGAGCTCTACGACAGGCTGGTCGATGCCACCAAGGGCGAGGACGTCGCGATCCTCTGCACGACGTCAGGCACCACCTCGCATCCGAAACTCGCGATGCTCGCGGCCGGGCGCGTGCTCGGCCATTGCGCGACCTATCTCGCCTTCGATCCGAAGGGACCCGATGACGAATACGTCTCGGTGCTGCCGCTTCCCTGGATCATGGAGCAGGTCTACGTGCTCGGCAAAGGCCTCTTGTGCCGGATGAAGATCAACTTCGTCGAAGAGCCCGACACCATGATGAACGATCTGCGCGAGATCGCGCCGACCTTCGTGCTCTTTGCCCCACGTGTCTGGGAATCGATCGCGGCCGACGTCCGCGCCAAGGTGATGGATGCGACGCCCTTCAAGCAGCGCCTGTTCGACATCGGCATGAAGAGCGGCCTCGCCGCACTCGAACAGGGCAAGCGCTCCGGTTTTGCCGACGCGATCCTGTTCCGCGCGCTGCGCGACCGCCTCGGCTTCACCCGCCTGCGGTCGGCCGCGACCGGCGGCGCGGCGCTCGGCCCGGAAACCTTCAAATTCTTCCAGGCCATGGGCGTGCCGCTGCGCACGCTGTACGGCCAGACCGAGCTGCTGGGGGCCTATACGCTGCATCGCGAGGGCAAGGTCGATCCTGATACGACAGGCGTGCCGATGGCCGACAGCATCGAGATCCGCATCGACAATGCCGACGTCCACGGCGTCGGTGAGATCGTGGTGCGGCATCCCAACATGTTCCTCGGCTATTACAAGAATCCCGAGGCGAGCGTCGCCGACATCAAGGACGGCTGGATGTGCTCCGGCGACGCCGGCTATTTCAATGCCGACCAGCAGCTCGTCGTCATCGACCGCATCAAGGATCTCGCGGAGACTTCGCGCGGCGAGCGCTTCTCGCCGCAATTCATCGAGAACAAGCTGAAATTCTCGCCCTATATCGCGGAGGCCGTCGTGCTGGGCGCCGGCCGCGACGCGCTCGCGGCGATGATCTGCATCCGCTATTCCATCATCTCGAAATGGGCGGAAAAGAATCGGCTCTCGTTCACCACCTACAGCGACCTCGCCTCGCGGCCCGAGGTTTACGCGCTGCTGCAGAACGAGGTCGAGACCGTCAACGCCACGCTGCCGCCGGCCCAGCGCATCTCCCGCTTCCTGCTGCTCTACAAGGAGCTCGATGCCGACGACGGTGAGCTCACCCGGACCAGAAAGGTCCGCCGCAGCGTCATCAACGAGAAATACGAGGGCATCATCGACGCGATCTACCGCGGCGATTTCGACATCCCTGTCGACACCGTGATCCGCTTCCAGGACGGCACCACGCAGCGGGTACGCACCACGTTGCGGGTGGTGGATCTGGGGGTGCATGGGCACATGGCGGAGGCGGCGGAATGAGCCGGGTGTCCATCGCGCGCGGTGCTGCCCTTCGCCTCTCCCCGCTTGCGGGGAGAGGCCGGAGCGCGTCAGCGATCCGGGTGAGGGGGAGTCGCCGCGAGGGTGGTGACAATCGTTTCGAGAACGCCAGCCAAGTTGCTCGAGACGTCGTTGTTCCAGAAGCGCAGTATCCGGTAATTTCGGTCGGCCAGCCACCTGTCGCGTGCGGCGTCATGGGGACTGTCGGCATGCTGCCCACCGTCCACCTCGATGATCAGTCGGGCTTCGCGGCAAATGAAGTCGACAATGTAGGGCCCAATCGGCTCTTGTCGGACGAACTTATAGCCGTTCAGTCGGCGAGCGCGCAGGCGATACCACAACACCCCTTCTGCATCCGTCGAGGCGCTGCGCAGACTTCTGGCACGTCCGGTCTTGGACTCATCGACACCTCGCATGCGGAGACTCCCCCTCACCCGCCGCGCGTTTCGCGCGTCGGCCTCTCCCCGCAGGCGGGGAGAGGCGAAGGACAGCATATCACATGAACACCGCCTTCCTCATCCAGCTCCTGGTCAACGGCCTCGTGGTCGGCACGCTCTATGGCGTGGTCGCGATGTCGTTCGTGCTGATCTACAAGGCGACGCAGGTCGTCAATTTCGCGCAAGGGGAATTGCTGCTGGTCGGCGCCTGGGTATGCTGGGCGCTGCTGGCGAAATACCAGGTGCCGTTCTTGATCGGCATGCCGATCACGCTGGTGTTCATGTTCGTATTCGGCATCGCGATCCAGGTGCTCATCCTGCGGCCGATGATCGGCGAGCCCATCATCTCGGTGATCATGGTCACGATCGGCCTCTCCACCGTGCTGCAGGCGACGCTGAAGTGGATGTTCGGCGTCAATCCGCAGCCGTTCCCGCGGGTGTTCGAAAGCCAGTCCGTCAGCCTGTTCGGGCTCCAGATCCAGACCGTCTATGTCATGAGCCTCGTCGTCTCGGTTGCCATGATGATCGGCATGGCCTGGTTCTTCCGCGCCTCCAAATACGGCCTCGCCATGCGCGCCACGGCGTTCAACCAGCAGGTCGCACAGTCGCTCGGCATTTCCGTGAAGAGCGTGTTCGCGATGGCCTGGGCGATCTCGGCGACGGTCTCGGCGGTTGCCGGCGTCGTCGTTGCGGTCGTGAACGGCGTGTCCTCGGGCCTTGCCGCCTACGGCATCAAGGTGTTCCCGGCCGCGATCCTCGGCGGGCTGGATTCAGTTGGCGGCGCCGTGCTTGGCGGCATCATCATCGGACTGCTCGAGAACGTCGCCCAATATGTCGACAGCGAGTATCTGCACTGGGGCAATCTCTACGAGATCGCGCCGTTCTACGTCCTCATCATCGTGCTGATGATCAAGCCCTACGGGCTGTTCGGCACCCACGACATCGAGCGGATCTGACCCATGGCCGGCCCTGCCCTCATTCCTGCTGGTGATTTCCGCACCTCCTACGCGGCCGACACCACGATCTTCCCGACCGCGACGAGCCGCAACTTCGCCATCGCAGGCGTAGCGCTGCTGTGCCTCGCGCCGCAATTTTTCAGCGGCTATTGGCTCAGCATCCTGATCCAGATCGGCATCTTCTCCATCGCGGCGCTCGGGCTCAATATCCTGGTCGGCTTCACCGGCCAGATCTCGATCGGCCATGCCGCCTTCTTCCTGCTCGGGGCATTTACCTCCGCCTACATTTCCAACAACGCGCCGATCCCGGTGTTCTTCGCAATCCCGCTCGCCGGCGTCGTCACTGCGCTGGTCGGGCTGATCTTCGGCATTCCGGCGGCGCGGCTGAAAGGTCTTTACCTCGTCATTGCGACGCTGGCTGCGCAGTACATCCTGCTCGACTTCTTCTCGCGCGCCGAATGGTTTTCCGGCGGCTCGGTGCCGGCGAGCGCCGCGCCGTTCTCGATCTTCGGCTACACACTGCGCGGCGACAGGCAGTACTTCTACGTCGTGCTGGCCTATGTGCTCGTGAGCTACGTCCTCGTCACCAATCTGATGCGCACCCGTGACGGCCGCGCGCTGGTGGCGATCCGCGACCACTATCTCTCCGCCGAAATCATGGGCATCAACCTCACCAAGTACCGGACGCTGTCGTTCGGGCTTGCCGCCTTCTTCGCCGGCATTGCCGGCGCGCTCTATGCGCACTACCAGCTCGTGGTGTCGCAGGAGGGCTTCGGCATCGAGCGTTCGATCCTGTTCCTCGCCATGATCATCATCGGCGGCACCGGCTCGATCATGGGCACGCTGATGGGTACCGCCTTCGTGGTGCTGCTGCCGGAATCGATGGAGTGGCTAAGCCATCATCTGAAGGGCGGAGCGATCGACCAGGCGCTCTCGCTCAACAACAACATCACCTTCCTGCGCGAGATCGCGATCGGAGTGATCATCATCGCATTCCTGATGTTCGAGCCTGACGGGCTCGCGCATCGCTGGCGGCAGATCAAGGCGTACTGGAAACTCTACCCGTTCTCGCATTGAGCGCGGGCAACTTCACTTAAACAATAAACAGGAGGAACCGACCCATGACGATGAAGTCCCTTTTGAGCACCGCATCGCTCGCGATTGCGATCGCCGCATTCTCGGCCGGCGCGCAGGCGCAAATCGCGATCGGACATCTCGCGGACTATTCCGGCGGCACCTCGGACGTCGGCACGCCCTTCGGGCAGGCCGTCGCCGACACCTTCGCCTGGGTCAACAAGAACGGCGGCATCGGCGGCAAGCAGGTCAATCTCGACACCAACGATTACGGCTATCAGGTGCCGCGCGCGATTGCGCTCTACAAGAAGTGGTCGGCGCCCGACTCCAAGGTCGCCGCAATCATGGGCTGGGGCACGGCGGACACCGAGGCGCTGACCGGTTTCCTTGCCCAGGACAAGATCCCCGACATGTCCGGCTCCTATGCCGCCGCCCTGACCGATCCCGGAGGGGTCAGCGGCAAGGCCAAGCCTGCGCCTTATAATTTCTTCTATGGCCCGAGCTATTCGGACGCGCTGCGCGCGATGCTGATGTGGGCGGCCGAGGACTGGAAGGCCAAGGGCAAGTCCGGCAAACCCAAATTCGTGCACATGGGCGCCAACCACCCCTATCCGAACGCGCCAAAAGCCGCCGGCGAAGCCATGGCGCAAGAGCTTGGCTTCGAGGTGCTGCCGCCGCTCATATTCGCTCTGACGCCCGGTGACTACAGCGCGCAATGCCTGAGCCTGAAATCCTCGGGCGCCAACTACGCCTATCTCGGCAACACCGCCGCCTCCAACATCTCGGTGATGAAGGCCTGCAAGACGGCTGGGGTAGACATCCAGTTCCTCGGCAATGTCTGGGGCATGGACGAGAACGCCGCCAAGACCGCCGGGGATGCCGCCAACGGCGTGATCTTCCCGCTGCGGACCGCGGTGAGCTGGGGCGGCGATGCACCCGGCATGAAGACGATGATGGAGATCTCGAAGATGTCCGATCCCACCGGCAAGGTCTATCGTCCCGTGCACTACGTCGCGGCCGTCTGCTCGGCGATGTACATGAAGGAGGCGATCGACTGGGCCGCCAAGAACGGCGGCGCCACCGGCGAGAACGTCGCCAAGGGCTTCCACCAGAAGAAGGATTGGGTGCCGGCCGGGATGGAGGGCGTCTGCAATCCCTCGACCTGGACCGAGAAGGATCATCGCGGCACGCTGAAGGTGGATCTCTATCGCACCAAAATCTCGGGCGCGACCGACGGCGACCTCAACGATCTCATGGCCAAAGGCACGATCAAGCTCGAGAAGGTCAAGACCGTCGAGTTGCCGCGCAAGCCGGAATTGCTGGGGTGGTGAGCTAGTGCGTCCGTCGTTCCGGGACGATGCGAAGCATCGGACCCGGAACCTCGAGATTCTGGGTTCGGTCCTGCGGACCGCCCCGGAATGACGCGATAGAGCCGCGACGACACCGAGAGAGTAACCAGCCATGAGTGAAACGGCTCAGATCGAGCGCCCCTCCCCAAGCATCGTCCCCGCACCGCCCCTCCTCGCCGTGCGCAACATCGAAGTCGTCTACGACGACGTCATCCTGGTGCTGCGCGGCCTCAGCCTCGACGTGCCGAAAGGTGCGATCGTGGCGCTGCTGGGCGCCAACGGCGCCGGCAAGTCGACGACGCTGAAGGCGATCTCCGGGTTGCTCAAGACCGAGGACGGCGAGGTGACGCGCGGCGAGATCCTGTTCGAAGGCGAGCGGATCAACGGCATCGACCCCGACAAGATCGTGCGCCGCGGCATCTTCCAGGTGATGGAGGGCCGGCGCATCGTCGCCGACATGACGTCGCTGGAGAACCTCAAGCTCGGCGCCTTCACCCGCAGGGACCGCGAGGTCGATTCCGACCTCGACATGGTCTTCAACTACTTTCCGCGCCTGAAGGAGCGCACTGGCCTTGCCGGCTATCTCTCTGGCGGTGAGCAGCAGATGCTCGCGATCGGCCGCGCCCTGATGGCGCGCCCCAAGATGATCTTGATGGATGAGCCTTCGATGGGCTTGTCGCCGCTGCTGGTGAAAGAGGTGTTCTCGATCATCCAGAAGATCAACCGCGACCTCGGCGTCACCATCCTGCTCGTCGAGCAGAACGCGCGCGCTGCGCTCTCGGTGGCAAGCCACGGCTACATCATGGAACAGGGCAAGGTCGTGCTCGACGGCAGCGCGGACGACTTGCGCGACAACGAGGACGTCAAGGAGTTCTACCTCGGCGGCGCCGGCGACCAGCGCAAGAGCTTCAAGAACCTCAAGAGCTTCAAGCGGCGCAAGCGCTGGCTGTAGCGTTTTCAAGCGAAGTGGGAACCGGTTCGCGTGAAGAAAACACGTCGATACAGAAGAGCTTCAACTCTCAAGCACCTGTTCCGCTTCCGTGACTGCGCAGAGAACATGATAGAACGACGACGCAGGAATGATGTCGATCAGCGATTTGCCGTCGCGATCGAACTGGTCGTACCAGCCGCCCTTCACGGGATGGCTGAGATAATGCCGTTCGAGCCGCACCAGCGCCGCGCGCGCCTCGTCCGCCGCCCCCGCCTCGCCCGACTCGGCCTGCGCGATCCACGCCTTCGCGATCTCGGTCTGCGGCCACAGCCGACGCGTGCTGCGGCGGATGTTGCCGACGTCGTCCCCCTCGTCGATCAGGCAGCCGGTGGCCTCGTCGCGATAGCGCAGCGCGGTCGACAGCAGTTCGGCACGCCGCGGCGCGGTCGGGCAGCCCGTGATGCGCTCGAAACCCTTCAGCAGCCAGACCCATTCCGCCTGGTGACCGGGCTCGACGCTGACGGGCTCGATCTTCGACCAGTCTTCCTCGAAGTACTCGGTCAGGATGCGCTTCTGCTTGTCGTAGAGATTGGCCAGGAACAGTGCAAAGAATTCTCCGGCACGGTTCTGGAACGACAGATCGTGGGTCGCCTCGAAGCACGCGATCATCGCCTCGAACAGATGCATGTGCGGGTTCTGCCGGCGCGGCAGCGAGACCGGAAGGCCTTCGTGAACGCCCCCATGCGGCGAGCGCAGATGGCCGTCGAGGAAGACGAGCAGCGCATCGATCTCGGCACGGACCTGCGCATCCTGGTCGAGGGCGTAGACGGCCGCGAGCGCAAAGAGGACGAAGGCGTGGTCATAGGCATCGCGCCGGGCATCCAGCACCGCTCCCTCGGGCGTCAGCCGGTGCACATAGCCGGGCCGGCCGTCGGGCGCCTTCGCTCTCACCAGCAGATGCTCAAGCCCCTTCAGCGCGATGCCACGCCCCTCAGGATACCACCCCATCTGCGCCGCCTTGGCGTAGCACCAGATCTGGCGCGCCTGCACGAATACGCGCCGGGGTGCGGCCGCATCCGCCGCGCCGTCGCGGTGCAGCCGGTCGATGAAACCACCCGCAGCCTGATCCCAGCCGACCGTCGACCACAGCGGCAGCGCCTCGTCGATCATGCGGCGCTTCAGGCGCGCGACTACGTTCGACGCCTCGTCCGCCGCAATGATTCCTTCGTCTGCCATCGGGTCCTCTCTAGGCCTCACCAATGGCGGTCTGATACCCATGCTGGTGGCGGCGCGCAACGGATGCCAACACGGAAAGAACAGCCATGACCGCCCATTACGACGCCCGCGAGACCCGTGAACAAGCAGCGCGCGAGGCCGACCTGTTCTCCCGCCTGCCAGGGGTGCTGCGAGCCGCGATGGCCGCCCCGGCCTATGCCGAGCGGCTCAAAGGCTGCGATCCCGACGCCGTGACCTCCAGGGCGGCCCTGGCGGGCCTGCCGGTGTTGCGCAAATCGGAGCTGCCCGCCCTGCATAAGGCCTCTGCGCCTTTCGGGGGCCTCGTGGCGGGGCCTCCCGGCTCGTTCGCCCGCCTCTTCACCTCCCCCGGCCCGATCTTCGAGCCGGAAGGACGGCAAGGAGATCCCTGGCGCGGCGCAAGGGCGCTGTTCGCGGCGGGGTTTCGTCCTGACGATATCGTCCTCAATACCTTCAGCTATCATCTCACCCCCGGCGGCTTCATCTTCGACGCCTCCGCACGCGCGCTCGGCTGCGCGGTTATCCCCGCCGGCCCCGGCAATACGGAACAGCAATTCGAGCTGATCGAGGCCTACCGGCCGGTTGGCTACAGCGGCACGCCGGATTTCCTGAAGATCCTGCTCGACGCCGCAGCAAGCTCCGGGCGCGACATCTGCTCGATCAAGCGCGCGCTGGTCTCGGGCGCCGCGTTCCCGCCCTCGCTCCAGGCCGAGATCAAGGCGCGCGGCATCGACGCCTACCAAGCCTTCGGCACCGCCGATCTCGGCCTCATCGCATTCGAGACCGAGGCGCGCGAGGGCATGGTCGTGAACGAGGACCTGATCCTGGAGATCGTCAAGCCCGGCACCGGAGATCCGGTTGCGCCGGGCGACGTCGGCGAGATCGTCGTGACCTCGCTCGATCCGCACCATCCCTGGATCCGGCTCGCCCTCGGCGATCTCACCGCGGCCCTACCCGGCACGAGCCCATGCGGGCGCACAAACATGCGCATCAAGGGCTGGATGGGCCGCGCCGACCAGACCACCAAGGTCAAGGGCATGTTCGTCCGGCCCGAGCAGATCGCCGAGATCGGCAAGCGCCATACCTCGCTTGGAAGACTACGCCTCGTGGTCACACGGCAGGGCGAGAGCGACGCGATGACATTGAGAGCGGAAACGGCGACCGCGAGCGAGGCGCTACGCGAAGAGATCGCCGGAACTCTGCGCGCCGTGACCAAGCTCGGTGGCGCCGTCGAACTGGTCAGCCTCGGCGCACTGCCGAATGACGGCAAGGTGATCGCGGACGAACGCTGACCTCAAGTGACGTCGAGTCCCGGATGCGTGAAGCGTATCCCTTGCAGCCGAGATCCACTCGCCGTCGCGCAGAAGCAATGCTGATGCCCGTACTTGATCCCCGAGTTGCCTCCAGTCGCGACCATCTCGTTCGGCCCCGTTACGGAAGCCTTCTCCAAGGGCCCCGGCCGATGTAAATCGGCTACGGCCCGGCCAAAGTGCTTGCACCCGCCATTCTGGCGCGAGTCCGGCGTGGCCTAGAAACCTTGCATCGTCGCTGCCGCTCCCGTATTACCAACCTTGCTACGATATGGCCGGAATCGGCCCTTTCTGGACCCCAAAACGTGCTTGAACGAACCCTCGTCACCATCGCCGAGACCGAGACCATTGAGGAAGCTTTCCGGCGCCTGAATGCGAATATGCTCGGCATCCTGTTCGCGCAGGACGCGAGCGGACGAATCGTCGGCGCCGTGACGGACGGTGACATCCGCAGGCGCATGCTGACCGGCATCACGATCCAGGACCGGGTCGCGTCCTGCATCAATCGCAACTTCGTCTGGGCGCCGATCGGCGGCCCGCGCGAGCAGATCCTGAAGCTGCTCGACCAGCGCGTGCACGTGGTGCCGATCCTCGATGGCGAGGGACGGCTGGTCGACGTATTCAGCCGCGAGCTGTTCAACCTCTCGGAAGAGAGCGAGGTGTTCGCGCGTGCCCGCTCGCCGGTGCGGATCAGCTTCTCCGGCGGCGGCACCGACCTGACCCATTACTTCGTGGCGAATGACGGCGGCGCGGTCATCAGCGCCACGATCAAGATGTACGCCCACGCGACGCTGCGGCGCCGGAGCGATCCCAGCATCCGGATCTACTCGCACGATTTCCGACGCACGGTCGAGGCCGACAATCTCGCAGAACTCGGAACGGGCGGAGATCTCGCGCTGATCAAGTCGGTCGTGCGCCTGATCAAGCCGACCTATGGATTCGAGCTCGAGGTGTCCGCCGACTTCCCGGTCGGTTCCGGCCTCGGCGGCTCCGCTGTGGTCTCGTCCGCGATCATCGGTTGCTTCAACGAATTCCGTGGGGATCAGTGGGACCGCCACGAGATCGCGGAAATGGCTTTCCAGGCCGAGCGGCTGATGCTCAACATTCCCGGCGGCTGGCAGGATCAGTACGCCACCGTGTTCGGCGGCTTCAATCACATGGAGTTCTTCTCCGACCAGAACACCATCGTGCCGCTTCGTCTCGATCCCAACATCATCGCCGAGCTCGAGGAAAGCCTGGTGCTCTGCTACGCCGGCTCCGGCCGCGATTCAGGCGCCATTCACCGTGACCAGAAGGCTCAGCACGAGACCAGCGACGCCGTCGCCGCCGCTGCCAAGCAAAAGGAAGTGACGCGCGACATAAGGCGGCATCTGCTGCGCGGCCAGCTCCTGGAATGCGGCCGGCTGATCGACGAGGCCTGGCACGCCAAACGGAAGCTGAGCTCGAAGATCTCGTCGGAGGCGATCGACGCGATCTACGATTTCGCCAAGCAGCACGGCGCGGTCGGCGGAAAGCTCCTGGGCGCCGGCGGCGGCGGTTACTTCCTGTTCTTCGTACGTCCGTTCGAGCGCTACCAGCTCATCGCGGCGCTGGAACAGCAGGGGCATCGCTGTTCGCGCATCATGTTCGAAGAGAACGGGCTGCGGACGTGGAAGTCGCGCGTTCCCGCGCGGCTCGCCTGACGCATATGAGACGAGAATGTTGATGACATCGCCCAAACAGTCTGCTCCGGTCCGTATTGGCAACCGTCTTCTGGGCGAGGGCGAACCCTGCTACGTCATCGCCGAAATCGGCAACAACCACAATGGCGACTTCGACCGCGCCATTGCGCTGGTCGATGCCGCGGTCGCGGCCGGGGCGGATTGCGCCAAATTCCAGATGCGCAAGCTGGAGGAAGTCTATCGCGCCTCGAGCCTGTCCGGGAAGGACGACGACCTCGCCGTCGAATATACGCTCGATCTGCTTCGCCGCTTCGAGTTGCCGACCGCGCAGCAAAAGAAGATCGCCGAGTACTGCGCAGCCAAGGGTATCGAGTACCTCTGCACGCCCTGGGACGCCAAGAGCGTCGCCGTGCTCGAAGGCTTCGGTGTGCACGCCTACAAGATCGCCTCGGCCGACCTCACCAATCTGCCGCTACTCGCCCGCCTCGCGGCCACCGGCAAGACGCTGATCGTCTCGACCGGCATGAGCACGACGGACGAGATCAAGGCCGCGGCGAAATTCCTCGACGACCGCAATGCCAGCTACGTGCTGCTGCATTGCCAGAGCACCTATCCGGCCGCGCTCCACAACATCCATCTGCGTTTCATGGAAATACTGCGCGAGATCCATCCGGTCGTCGGCTATTCCGGCCACGAGCGCGGCATCGCCGTTTCGACGGCCGCCGTCGCGCTTGGCGCCGTCGTCATCGAACGCCACATCACGCTTGATCGCGAGATGGAAGGTCCGGACCATGCCGCAAGTCTCGAGCCGGAGGAGTTCAAGGCGCTCGTCTCCGGCATTCGCGAGGTGGAAGCGGCGCGCGGCGAGAAGCTCGCCGAGCGCGCGCTGAGCCAGGGCGAGTTGATCAACCGCGAAAACCTCGCCAAGAGCCTGGTGGCCGCGCGCGACCTTCCGGCCGGTACGATGATCTCCGAAAGCGACATCGCCGTGAAGAGCCCGGGACAGGGCCTGTCGCCGCTGAAGATGCCGGCGCTGCTCGGCCGCAGGCTGACACGGACGATGGCGGCGGACGACTATTTCTTCCAGAGCGACCTCGACGAAGGCGTCGCAAAGGCACGGCGCTACCGTTTCGACCGGCCCTGGGGTGTGCCGGTGCGTTATCACGATACCGCGCGCTTCCTGGAGATCTGCGACCCCGACATCATCGAATTCCACCTCAGCTACAGCGACATGGAGCGCGATCCCGCGGCCTATCTCTCCGGCACCTATGATCTCGGCTTCGTCGTGCATGCACCGGAGCTGTTTGCCGGCTCCAAGCTGATGGATCTTGCAACCCCCGACGAGGCGCTGCGGCGCTACTCGCTGGAGCAGACGCAAGCGGTGATCGACATCACGCGCGGCCTCAAGAAGTTCTTTCCCAAGACCAAGCGCCCGCCCATCGTCGCCAATGTCGGCGGCTTCACCATGGACGAGCCGCTGCCGCCGGAGGAGAAGGCCGAGCGCTACCGCATCTTTGCCCAGAGCTTGACCGAGCTCGACATGGACGGCGTCGAGCTGACGCCGCAGACCATGGCACCGTTCCCCTGGCATTTCGGCGGCCAGCGTCATCAGAACATCTTCATCTTCCCGGAGGAGTCGGCCGCATTCTGCGCCAAGCATGATCTGCGCATGTGCGTCGACATCTCCCACACCAAGCTCGCCGCCAATCATTTCGGCTTTGACTTTGCACAAGGCCTCGCCCAGCTCGGGCCGCACACTGCACATCTGCATTTCGGCGACGCCAAGGGGCTCGACGGCGAAGGACTCCAGATCGGCGAAGGCGAGATCGATTTCGACGAAATCGGACAGGTGCTGCGCAAGCATGCGCCGACGGCGTCGTTCATTCCCGAGATATGGCAGGGCCACAAGAACATGGGCGAAGGCTTCTGGACCGCGCTCGAGCGTCTCGAGGGACATATCTGATGGCGCGCAAGACGCTGGCCGTGATCGCCGCGCGCGGCGGCTCCAAGGGCATTCCGCACAAGAACCTGCTCGATCTCTGCGGCAAGCCGCTGATCGCCTGGACGGTCGAGCAGGCGCGCGCCGCACGCGGCGT
Organism: Bradyrhizobium sp. 191; assembly: GCF_023100985.1. NCBI lineage: Bacteria > Pseudomonadati > Pseudomonadota > Alphaproteobacteria > Hyphomicrobiales > Nitrobacteraceae > Bradyrhizobium > Bradyrhizobium sp. 191. The sequence continues at coordinate 7,239,641 of NZ_CP064692.1, read as the reverse complement.
CAACGTGGTGGCGGTCTCGTCGGACAGTGACGCGATCCTCGCCGCGGCCCAGGCCGCCGGCGCCGTCGGCGTGCGGCGTCCGGACGACATTTCGGGCGACCTCGCCTCCTCCGAATCCGCCTGGCTGCATGCCCTCGATGCGACCGAGGCGAGCATGGGCCGGTTCGAGCGCGTGGTCGCGCTTCAGGCCACATCGCCCATCCGCGAGCCCGGCGACATCGAGAACGCGCTTGCGACCTTCGATCGCGATCATCTCGATAGCCTGCTTTCGGTCTGCGAGGTCGAGGACTACTTCAACTGGCGAATCGGCGCGAGCGGACCGGAGCCGATCAATTACGACTATCGCAACCGCCGCATGCGGCAGCAGATCGAGAAGCGCTACCTCGAGAACGGCTCGTTCTACGTCCTGATCCCATCCCTCCTGCGCGAGCAGAACAATCGTCTCGGCGGCAAGATCGGCTTCCACGTGATGGAGCGTCACAAGATGTTCCAGATCGATCGTCCCGAGGACGTCAAGCTTTGCGCCGCCATCATGCGCAGTTACGGCTATGCCTGAGCTCAGCCCCTTCTCTCTCGCAGGCAAGATCGCGGTGGTCACCGGCGCCTCACGCGGTATTGGCGCAGCGATTGCCAGCGGCCTGCAGGGTGCGGGTGCCACGGTGTTCGGCCTCAGCCGGTCCGGGACCGCGCCGCAGGGCGTCACTGCCATTGCCTGCGACCTCTCCGACGACGAAACGATCGACAACGCGTTCCGCGCCATTGCGGCAAAAGCCGAGCGCATCGACGCGCTCGTGAATGCCGCCGGCATCAGTCTTCCGGCCCAGAGCGCCGAAAGCGAGATCGCGCGCTTCCGCGCCACGGTCGCAACCGATCTTACCGGCGTCTACGCCACCATCCTCGCCGCCTATCCGCTCCTGAAGAACGCCGGATCGGCCGCAATCGTCAACGTCACCAGCATCAACTCGATCCGGGGCTTTCCCGGCAATCCCGGCTACGTGGCGGCGAAGGCGGGCCTTGCCGGGCTGACGCGGGCACTCGCCGCCGACTACGCACCGGACGGCATCCGCGTCAACGCGCTTGCGCCGGGTTATGTCGCGACCGAGATGACAGCGAAGAGCTTTGCCGATCCGGTCATGCACGAGGCGAGACGCCGCCACACCATGCTCGGCCGTTGGGGACAGCCCGCCGACATGATCGGTGCCGCCATCTTCCTGGCCTCCGAAGCCTCCGCCTACGTGACCGGCCAGGAAATCTTCGTCGATGGGGGCTGGACCACCAAGGGTCTTGCCATCAGCTCGGATAGCACATCGTGACCGCAACATTGCAACGCATCGGCTTCATGCAGGGACGCCTGTCGGCACTGGTCGACGGCAAGATCCAGGCGTTCCCGTGGAATGAATGGCGCGAGGAATTTCCCCGTGCCAAGGCGCTCGGCCTGACGCGAATGGAATGGACCATCGATCAGGAGCGGCTGCGCGAGAACCCGCTCATGACTGAGCCGGGACAACAGGAGATTCTGACACTGTCGCACGAGAACGGCGTGCGCATCCCGAGCCTGACCGGTGATTGCTTCATGCAGGCACCGTTCTGGAAGGTCGACGCCGTGGTACGCGACGCGCTCGTCGCCGACCTCGACCTCCTGATCGCCGCCTGCAGCCGGATCGGCATCGAATTCGTCGTGATCCCGCTGGTCGACAACGGCAAGATCGAGCGGCAGAGCGAGAGCGATACGTTGAAGCGCGTTCTGCTCGCGCGTTCGGAGACACTTGCAAGGCGCAATGTCAGGATCGTCTTCGAGTCCGATCTGCCCCCGCGCGAGCTCGCCCGGTTCATGGAGGCATTTCCGGCGGAGGTCTTCGGCATCAACTACGACAGCGGCAATAGCGCTTCGCTCGGCTACGACAGCGCCGAGGAGATCGGCGCTTACGCGCCACGCATTCTCAATGTGCATGTGAAGGACCGTGTCAGGGGCGGCACCACCGTGCCGCTCGGCACCGGCAATGCCGACCTTCCCAAGACCATCCGCCTGATCGAGCGTTCCGGCTACAAGGGTCAGTACATCCTGCAAACCGCGCGCGCCGCCGACGGCGATCACGCCGGAGCGCTCGCCAGGTATCGCGACATGACGATCGGCTGGATCGAGGACGCAGCGCGATGAAGCTCGAGCTGAACGATCGCGTCGCTCTCGTCACCGGCGCCAGCCGCGGGATCGGACTTGCGATCGCGATGACGCTCGCTGCGGAAGGAGCCAAGGTCGCGCTCGCCGCGCGGGGGGCCGATGCGCTTGATGCGGCCCGAGCTGCGATCGGCGGCAGCACATCGGCGCACGCGGCCGACGTCACCGACCCGGCCGCTGCCGCGACGCTGGTACACGAGGTTGAGCGGCGCTGGGGGCGCCTCGACATCCTCGTCTGCAACGTCGGCAGCGGCGCCTCCGTACCGCCGGGAAAGGAAACCGCGGCGGAGTGGTCGCGCATAATGGACCTCAATCTCTTCGCCACGACCAATATGATCGAGGCCGCCCGGCCGTTGATGGCGCGCGGCAGCGGCGACCGGGCCATCGTCTGCATCTCTTCGATCGCAGGCATGGCGGCGCTTGGGGCGCCCGTCACCTACTACGCCGCAAAGGCGGCGCTGAATGCGACCGTGCGTGGCCTGGCCCGGCCGCTGGCGCTCGAAGGCATCCGCATCAATGCGGTGGCACCGGGCAACATCCTGGCCGCAGACGGCACCTGGGCACGCAAGCTCGCCGAGGACAGCGCTGCGGTGGACGAGATGCTCGTCCGCGACGTGGCGCTGCGCCGGCTGGGTAAGCCGGAAGAGATCGCCGACCTCGTCGCCTTTCTCGCCTCGCCCCGCGCTTCGTTCATTACCGGCAGCGTGATGGTCGCCGACGGCGGCCAGTTGCGTAGCTGAACAGGAGCCTTCCCGATGGCAAGCCCGTCCTCACGCTATGACCTGACCAGCCGCACCGCTCTCGTGACCGGCGCAGGCGGCCTGCTCGGGCGGCAGCATGTCGCCGCGCTTTCGGAAGCGGGCGCGCGCGTCGTCGTCACCGACGTCGGGCTTGCGCAGGCCGAAGCAGCCATTGCCGCGCTCAAGCAGAACGCGCCGTCCGCCGACCTGATCGCGCTTGCGATCGACGTCACCTCCTTTGACTCGGTACGGGCTGCAAACGAGCAACTTTCCGGCCGCGGCGTCTCCGTCGACATCCTCGTCAACAACGCGGCGATCGACCCCAAGGTGACCTCCGCACCCGGCGTGACGCATTCTTCCCGCTTCGAGGCGTTTCCGGTGCCGCAATGGCAGACCGAGATCGCCGTGGGCCTGACCGGTGCGATGCTGTGCGCGCAGGTGTTCGGCGGCGCGATGGCGGCGCGTGGCCGCGGCGTGATCCTGAACATCGCCTCCGATCTCGGCGTGATCGCGCCGGACCAGCGAATCTACCGCCTGCCACAGGTGACACGCGAGGAGGAGCAGCCGGTGAAACCGGTGACTTACTCGGTGATCAAGCACGGCCTGATCGGGCTGACGAAATATCTGGCGACCTATTGGGCCGGCCACGGCGTCCGCGTCAACGCGATCTCGCCCGGCGGCGTCTTCAACAACCAGGATCCCGCCTTCGTCGAGCGACTGACGCGCCTGATTCCCATGGCTCGCATGGCCGATGTCGACGAGTACCGCGCTGCGGTGCAGTTCCTCTGCTCCGATGCCTCGAGCTACATGACCGGGCAGAACCTGGTGATCGACGGCGGGAGAAGCGTGTGGTAGCGGCACCAGCGCCCACGCGCGAGACGGCTTCCCAGGACGACGGCGTCCCTTCATAGGAACTCTCGATCCACGATCACCATGTGTCAGATTCGACATGAATCAGGTTTCTCAAGTGGAATATCGCCCCGAAATCGATGGCCTTAGAGCGATCGCCGTTCTCTCGGTTATTCTCTTCCACGCCGGGCTGGATGCGGTTCCGGGCGGCTACCTCGGCGTCGACATATTCTTCGTCATTAGCGGCTATCTGATCACGTCTATCATCAGCACGGAGATGGAGGACGGCAGATTCACGTTTGCAGCCTTCTACGAAAGGCGGGCACGGAGAATTTTGCCAGCACTCGTTGTGGTTCTACTAGCCTGCGTTCCTTTCGTTCTCATTTTCATGCTTCCACACGAGGTGTCCGAATTCTCGAAGAGTGTTATCGCTGTATGCGTGTTCGCGTCGAACGTGTTCTTCTGGGCGCAGAGTGGTTACTTCGACAGGGCAGCCGAACTGAAGCCGCTGTTGCACACGTGGAGCCTCGGTATCGAAGAGCAGTTTTACCTGATTTTCCCCGTTTTTCTGATGGGCGCACTACGATTTGGCCGTAAGCGAGCGGGCATGCTGTTTGCCACGATTGCGGTCGCGAGCATTGCCTATGCCCAATGGGGCCCTCAGGCCAAAGAGACTACCTTCTATCTGATACCAAGCCGGCTCTGGGAGTTGCTCATTGGCGCTCTTCTGGCCTTGTGGCCCGTGACGAAATTAAGGGCTGTATTGTCAAGTACTACACTCGACATTTTCGTTGTCATCGGCATCGGACTTATCGGTTATGGCCTTCTTGACCACAGCGAAATCCGATACCCAGATTTGCGCGCTCTTCCTGCTGTGCTTGGAGCTTGCCTTATCGTCGCATTCGCTACCGCACGGACAACGACCGGCAGACTGCTCGGTAGTCGGGTTCCCGTTGCGATCGGGCTCATTAGCTACAGCGCCTATCTATGGCATCAGCCGGTGTTTGTGTTCGCAAGATTGAATGGCTTCCAGCGACTAAATGTCGGCGAGGCTCTTGCGCTAACGGCACTTTCTCTCGTGCTTGCCGTCTTGACCTACCGCATCGTCGAGCAGCCGGCCAGAAATCGCAAATGGTTAAGGAGACCGGCGCTGATCGCACTTACCTCGCTCGGAATATCCTGTCTGGCGGGTGCCAGCATCTTTGCGATCGCCACGAACGGGTTCGAAAAGCAAGGCCTCTACTTCAGCAGCAACGATACCCGACGTCTCTACGAATTGCTTGAGCGTAGTACGGGAGGCGACTTCATGCGCGACATGGCCTCGGACGGCGATTGCGTATTCTGGACGACTAAATTCGATCCCGCGGCATGGAGCCGACTCATCGATTGCTCGAAAAGGTTCGGACCCGCGACCGTTGTTCTTGGCGATTCCCATGGGATGAACCTCTACAATGCTCTCTTCAGAAACGACTATGGCAAATTCGTAGTTGGCTTGGTCGGACCCGGATGTCGGCCTTGGGCTAGAACCCGGGAATGTCCCTACGTAGGGTTCGACGAATTCTTGGACGCCCATCGAGAAGCCGTCGCGACGGTCATATTGCATTTCTCCGGATCTCACCTCGTGATTGACGAACATGATCGGCAGGAGCCGGCCGATGTTCTTAGATTTGGAGGCAAATACCACTTCAACGAACGCCCGATAGCCATGACAATTGCTTATCTTCAGAACCTGTCCAAACTGACCAGGACAATCTGGCTAGGTCCTTTTGTCGAACCGAGAATCGACCTCCGAGACTTCGAAAATATGAAACGGGTTGCGCGCGGGGGATTTCATCTCAATCCCGTGACGGCGGACATCTTCTCGGCGCTCGAGAAGCACCTTCGCAAGAAAATCGGCCTGCAGCGAGTGGACTTCCAGTACATATCGTTCTCCGATGTCATCAACCAGGAAGCAAAGGGACTGCTGGACGGCGATTGCCTGATGTACCGAGATTTCGATCATCTCAGCGTCTGCGGAGAAGGTATCGTTGGGAAAGACCTAAAGGCGCTTCTTCTGAGATACACGTCCGCGGGACAGTGATCACGAGCGACCTCTGACGGATTCCATCGGATTCAGCCCGGAACTCTCCGCTATTGCCGAAGGGGGAACGCATCGATCTCTCCCTGCCCTCCGCTTGGATGCGCGCAAGCCGGCTCCGCTGCCGGCCTTCGCCGTCGTGCCTTCCTTCCAGCAATCTTCCAAGTCCTTCGCTAAAGCGTGATGAGATTTGGATGCATCGCACTTTAGGTCATTGTTTGAACGTGATCTTTTCGGAAACTTGCTACACACTTTTCCCGATCATGCTCTAGGATAGCCAAGAAGGCGAGTCCGGCGAGCGCAAGCATGATGAACCGCGCCTGAGTGATCCTGGTGATCGGCGGTCGGATGCAGCCTCCGATGAGGTGAGAGCTGCAGAGCTGATTTCACGATCCAGGTTAGATCGCGTTTGATCCTGGATCAGGTTGGCTTCGTGCGCCGCGATGGAAGGTGGGGCAGCAGTTCACGGGCAGTCCAAGTGCGACTGGATTAAGGAAGAACTTTCTGCCCTTGAAGAACAACTCTGTCGGAACGGGGGCTGACGATGACGCAAAATCTATCGCAGCGTATCACAGCACGCCCGGGAGATATGTCGGATACTTCTATCCACCACTAACTTAGGCGACGACCAGAACGCTCAAGACGCCCCAGAAGCCGAGCACCAGGCTGAGGGTGGAGTATTCATGTGCTCGTCAGACTTCAGCAAGCGGTCAAGACCGCTAGATCAATGCTGCAGAATGCCCGCGAGGTTCATGTGCGCAGGTCGCGAGTGCTCGATGCCCAGCAACGTCCGCCGATTGTCGTTCGTTCGTTGCAGGTGCAGGCTCGCGAGCGTCATTCCGGCGCAAGTGGTAACCGTAGTCCCACGCCCGCCGAACGGCTTTAGGAAGTCGAACACCCGATTGCCGAACATATCGACGACCGACATCTCGCGCGCCCCGAGCGGCGGAATCTCGCCGAAATCGGCCTCGATCTGCTCGCCATCCTCGCGGATCAGCTTCGATGTCGGCCGCGCCGCATGAGCATATTCGGGATCGGAGGAGTGATTGATCAGCATCAGGCTGCTGACGATGTCGCTGGTCGCAATGATCTTCGGATTGATCCCGGTGAACCCGACATGCGCCTTGAGCCTGCCTTCGTTCAAGGGCCGGGCAAAGGCTCCGGTGCGATAGATCGCGACGTTGTCCTGATCGACATAGGTCATCGAATAGCTGGCAGGCGAGGATCGGAAGCCGTCCATACGCCCACGCGACATCACGGCGATGACCAGATAATCCTCCTGTGGCAACTTGAGCGAGGCGAAAAGACGCGACAGCTCGATCTCGACGGAGGAGCCCGGCGCATAATTGTCCGGAAACTCGTAGGTTGCCCGGTACTCGCCGTCGCGGGACAGGATGTGCAGCTTGAACCTGAGCTTCTTGCTGAAACCCGAGGCGACCAGGCTGGCAAGTTCGGGAACGAGATCCTTGACTGTTTCGCGGAAATTCTTGCGCAGGCTGCCGGCGACGAGGCTGCGGAGATACCTGATGTCGACAGGGCGATACCAAGCAGGGATCGAGAAGCCCATGCGCGACTCGACACCCGCAAAGGTCGGGAACATGAATCTGGGCTCGTAGGGCTTCCAGGGACTGGACGAGAAACGTGTCACGGACGCGCCCCTAAAAATGATGCAAGCTGAATTTGCCGTTGGCAAACTCATAATAGCTGAACGGGCTGGCGATGTTGGTGCCCTTGAACTCCAGAGCGAAACCTTCGGCCGCGCCGATCAACCTTTCAGCCTCGGGGAAAAGATCAAGCGTGCTGATGCGGACGGCTCCCATCGGCGCGATCTCTGGCAGCGCGCGCTCGCCCAATGCAGTGCCATCCAGGGCCATGAGCCGGGCGCTCCCAACCGAGACGCCCTCGGGCGCCATGCAGGAGTTCACGAGCACCACACCAGACTCCTTCAGGAATCGCGTAAGATAGGATTGCATCCAGGCTGAGGTCGGGAACGGCGCCGCCGCCACGGGTTCGCGCTCATGTGACAATGTCACCGCACCGTGCTGCGAGAAATATTGTGCATAGTAGCCGGTGGTCACCTTCCGTCCGGGACGAAGCTTGGTCTCGTGTTTCGGGACCAGCGCCATCGCCACCGTTCCCGAAACCTGCGGACACAGCTCCGAAGTCTGCAACTGCAGCTGTCCGTTGACGCCGAGCTCCCTGTGGAAATACCCGGCCTGCGTGCCCGCTCCGTCGAAGAGCCAGACATGCGCATCCACTTCCGGATGATCATTCATAAAGACCGAGAAGTAGTTGAATGCGCAGACTTGCGTCGTGACGGTCTCGTCGTTGCGCAGGTAGAGCACGGCGGGCGGATAACCTCTCGCGACGGCCTCTCCGATCTGCAGTTCACCGGACATTCGATAAGACTCGGCGGGAGAGCAATGGACCGGCATAGGCCGAACCGGCCGGCGGCTTTCGACAAACCATACGCGATTTCCGGCCCGCATGCTGAAACGGCGACGTAACTTGAGCGTCTGTTTACGCTCAGCCGACCGTGGAATCAACCGGGAATGGCGCCATGCCGAGCTGTTCCGAAGACACGGCTCGCCACGAGCACGTCAGCAGGTTGGAGGGCAACCTGTCTCTGCGGCCGCGACGTAGCCGGAAGAGGCACTTCGACCTCGGTCGGACTCGCTCCCGAGCCCCCCCCCCCGCAACCTTGCGTTGCGCCTGCGGCTCCCATATAAGCAAAGCTGGCCATGCGATTTGGCACCCGCCTGAACAGCCGGATCAGGGCCCATCCTGGACGTCCACCATGCTTCGCCGACCGTTCGTCAGTACCACGCCAACCACGACGTCCATTCAACCGAGGAATCACTGAGGTGCGCTGGCAGACAAAGGCGCGAGCGTTCTCGGTGCTGTCGAACATCCCCTTTGGCGAAGACATCCACTACGCCCTGCAGCGCTACGTCACACGACGGCTGCCGCGGCCCGAGAAGCAGGTTAAATCCGTCTACACGCTCGCGCAGCGGCTGCTGGGCGTTCACCAAGCTTACAGTCTAAGGCCGCTACGGGATTCGACCTGCTTCGAGTTTGGCACCGGGCGCGATCTGATCATTCCGCTCGCCTTCAGCGCGCATGGAGCGCAGCGCTTCATCACGGTCGACATCGCGCGCTTGGCCAAGCTGGAGCTGATCCGCTCCAATGCCGCCATCATTTCCAGACTCAGCGGCAACAGCCACCCCGATATCAATTCCCTTGACGACCTCGAACGTTCCTGGAGGATCGAGTATCACGCGCCAGCCGATGCCCGGACGACAGGCCTGCCGGCCGGTTCGATCGACTGCGCGGTCTCCGTCGAAACGCTCGAACACATTCCCAAGGATGACATCGCGGCGATCTTGAAGGAGCTGCGACGCATCATGCGTCCTGATGGACTGGTCCTCATGCAGATCGACTATGGCGACCACTTCAAAGGCTTCGATCCGTCCATCAGCTCGTTCAACTTTCTGACCTATTCCGAGGAGGATTGGGCGCCCTTCCAGTCGCGCTTCCAGTACGTCAATCGTTTGCGCCACAGCGAATATCTGAAACTATTTAGAGAGGCGGGGTTCGAGCTACTCAGCGATCAGCCCGATCGCCGGCCGCCGGAGCGGCATATTCTGGAACGATTGGCACCATGCTTCAGAGGCTTCTCCGAAGAGGATCTGTTCACGCTTGGCTCCCTGATCATCGGCCGTCCGGCCGATCCATCGAACCGAAACTGAAGATCGCCGTTTGCTCGTTGCTTGGCAGAATTGCGGGCTGTGTCAGGGCAGTTGCGGACGTCGCATCACAAAGCGGCGAAACAATCGAGGCCTGTCGGCCAGCACCCACGGAAGAATGGGCGCCCGCTCCTCGATAATGATTGCCGCAAACAGCGCAGCAATCTTCACCCAATATGTCGGCGTCGCGACAAAGTTCAGCATGCCGCCGATGTACATCACGTAGATGCCGTACAGCACGTAGAAAGATAGAGCCGCCGTCAGATATCGTTCGACGATGATTGACCGGATCATAACAGCTGAGAGGAGCGCAGTGAGCCAACCGGCCCCCAGCAGGAAGATCCAGCCGAAATAGGGACCAAGCAGTTCGAAGAAAATTTCGGGGAACCCGCCCGCGAACTGAAAACCGCCTGTGATGTGTTCCGTCGTCCGCGGCTCACCAATGGTTTCGGACATCAGAAGCTGCGGGGTCGTATTCCGTCCCGCAACGATGGGGCGGTCGAACAGGAAATCGAAGACGTGGCGCGCGTCCCAATCTCCGTTGACCAGAACGCGTTGATAGGACGCCCATCCTATCTCCGAGGGCTGCACCAGAACGCGCTCGACAAAAGCATCCAGCGCCGCCTGACCTTCGAACCCTCGGACTCTGGTCAGATTCCAATAGAGTGCGAATGCAATCATCGTGGCCGTCAGCACAATGACGCCGGTGCCGGCCAGCACGATGCGGCGGTCGCTAATCCGGGGCAGCAAGTTGAACAAACTTGCGCTCCCGAGATCTCGCGCCTGAACGATCAGCACCGCGGAAAACGGTATGACAAAGAACGCACAATATCGGTAGAACGGCGAGAAGCGCCCGCCTGCGAGAAACATGTAGAAGGTGAGGACGGCCAGCAAACCCACGAAGCGGTAATCGTATCGCTGGCGTCGCAATCGCTCGGCCACAAACATGGTCCCCCACCAGAAGCAGAGCATGTCCCCTCGCTCGACCACCAGGCGATGGAGGAAGCTGGCCTGTTCGTTGAAGGTCCAACGCTCGATCTTGGCAAACAACGGAATGACACCTCCCTGAATCAGGGCACCGAAAAGCAAGATCAAGAAGAGGACGGACGCGTAGAACGTGACGTCCGAAAGGGTCAGTTGAGATTGGGACGCAGGCAGTCCGGGAGTTGGAGCCTCCCGTGCCCATTCATCGAGCGCCCTCGAATTGAAGACCCAGAGGAAGGGAAGAAGCGTCAGAAAATAAGCAATCGACTGGAACACCGTCATGACGCCGGGTCCAATGAACATCTGAAGCTGGGACGAGAATACAGGCCCCGTGAGGTCGACATAGAGCGACGAGATCGTCCGCCATGCGAAGGTAAACAAAAGGAAGGCAAGACAAATGAGGACCGCCGACCTGAATAGCCCCAGCCAGACGAAGAAGAGGAGTATGGAGGCTCCAGCCAGAAGGGTCATTGCCGAAGTCCTAGCCCAGACGCGCCGGCCGCCTCAGAAAGAAGGTCAAAAGACCGATGAAAAGCAGAATGCCCAAGCCCGCCAGGATGGCTCTTTGCACGAGATTGACTTCCCTCGGCCCTTCCGTCGCGGGAGACAAGCCATCCTGCGGCCCCGTCATCCTCACGGTGCGTTCGATATAAGCCAGGAGAGCAATGCGCGTATCAATGTTGAGCATCCTGTCGACCGAAGCCCCTGGACTCTCCACGAAGGCAGCCCCGATGGAACCCCCGTCCGGCCGAACCGGCGCGAAGTCCATACTGTTCTTCCTCAATGCATCGTTGAGCAGCGCTCTCGCATCTTGCAGGCGCGCGCGCACCGAATGCAACAACTCCATCCTCGGCTCGAATAATCTCTGGTGTGCGGCCTGGATCGCAAGAACAGCCTGTTGAAGCAGGGTCGCCGCCTCCTCCTTCGAGGCGGCGCTCGCCTCCAGGCGGATCGACGAATCGCCAATAACGATCCCGCGCAGTGAGGCTCCACCGAACGCCCCACGCGAGTCGGGAAGCGCCTTGCGAGCATCGGCCAGAACAGTGCTCTGAAATTGGACCGCTCCGATTCGCATCACCAGGTCACGGGCACTCTCCATGGGTTCAACTCCTGCCCCAGCCAGCCCGAGAATACTTTGAAGGGTGGGCACGGTACCAATCGCGATCGTCGAGGTCGCGGTCCAGGATTCCACCTTCCGGCCGACGGCAAGAGAGCCAAGAGCAGCCAACAAGATCGCCCCGATCATGAGCGAAAGGACCCAATGCTTCCGCGCTGCTCGAACAGCAACATGGAACCGTCTCGCGAGCTGCAGAAACGCTGGAGCTCGCGGCGTACGCTCGGCCATCGGCATGTGACTCTTGTCCCCCGGCAACCCCCACAATTCGGATGGGGAACCCGGTCACTATCATACTGAGCTATCTCTGGTTGATCAATCGGCCCATGGCCAGGAGGCTCTCGATGATCGACCCTCGTATGATCGCCCGCCTGCGCTTCGCCCGGCCGGGTCGTTCGACAAGAGAATCCTCGCCTACTCCCTTGCTCGTTGCCTCCGGGCGCCGCCAAGCGTAAACAGAGCCGCAACAGTTCCTGTCGCAGCGGGCAGCTTGCCATTGACGGGCGTTGGTGCGGGGTCTTTGTCACTCAGTGTCGCGTTCGCCAAGCGTTTATCGAGGATCGAGACGATCCGGCCACCACAGCTCGATCCAACGAGAGCCAGAACCTTGAGACAGACATTTGCTGCTCGCCTTCGACTGAGATGCCGACGGGAAGAGCCAACATGCTGAGACAGGCTGTCGTCCTCATCGGGGGACTCGGCACCCGCCTCGGCGAACGCACCAAAACCGTGCCGAAGCCGATGCTCGATGTTGGCGGCCGGCCGTTTCTCGACACGCTGCTCGACGAACTCGTACGCTACGGCGTGTTCGATGAGATTCTTCTGCTTGCGGGCCACAAGGCGGAGATCGTCGAGACGCACTACGCCGCGGCCGCCAGGGGATCGACGCGAATCATCGTGTCGCGCGAGCCCGAGCCGCTCGGCACCGGCGGTGCGCTCGTGCATGCGCGCGACCTTCTGCATGACCGGTTCCTGTTGCTCAACGGCGATTCCCTGTTCGATTTCAACCTGCTCGACCTAATCATGCGCGCCCAAGGGGGGCGCGTTCACATGGCACTGCGCGACGGCGTCGTCGGGGACCGTTATGGACGCGTCGTCCTCGACGGTGACGTGGTGCGTGACTTCATCGCCCCGGGTGTGGGTGCTACTGGACCGGTCAATGCCGGCATCTACGTCATCGACAAGTCCGTTCTTGCCGACATCACAATGCTTCCCGCCTCGCTCGAGCAGGACGTATTTCCTGGCCTGACCAAGTTCAGCGCACTGCGCGGCACGGCCTATCGCGGTTACTTCATCGACATCGGCATTCCCGACGACTTTGCACGCGCCGACCGCGAATTGCGGGACAAGCTGCGACGGCCGGCGGTGTTCTTCGATCGCGACGGCGTGCTCAACCATGATTCGGGATACACTTTCGAGACGCACAGGCTCGAATGGATCGAGGGCGCACGCGAGGCCGTGAAGGCCGTCAACGATGCCGGCTATTTTGCCTTCGTCATCACCAATCAGTCCGGAGTCGCGCGCGGCTATTACGAGGAGCATCACGTGGTCGCGCTGCACCGCTGGATGGCGGACCAGATGGCGCTGATTGGCGCGCATGTCGATGCATTCGAATATTGCCCCGATCATCCCGACGGAACCGTCGCGCGCTATTGCCGCCCGAGCGACCGGCGCAAGCCGGCGCCGGGCATGATCATCGATCTCGCACAGCGCTTTCCGGTCGACATGACGCGCAGCATGGTGATCGGCGACAAGCCGAGCGACATCGAAGCCGCTCGTGCGGCCGGCCTCGCGGGCCACTTGTTCGAGGGCGGCAACCTGGAGACCTTCGTGAGACAACGCCTCATCCCGGCCGGCCAGGCCTAGGCGCGCGTCACGAAAACTGCTGCATCCCCGGGCATTTGGCAGCTTTCTGGCGCTGCTCTGTTGCGCGCGACCGCCAGTGTGCTATAGCGCCATCTTGTTGCGAACACAGGCTTAATCGCCTTCTGGGGTCCGGCATGGCAGATCTAAGGGACGCCCGCGTCCTCGTTACCGGCAGCGACGGCTTCATCGGTTCGCATGTCGTCGAGGAGCTGGTGAAGGCCGGGGCACGCGTCAAGGCGATCGTCTACTACAACTCCTTCAATTCCTGGGGCTGGTTGGACACGGTTCCCGCTGACATCATGAAGTCCGTGGAGGTGGTCGCCGGCGACATCCGCGATCCGCACTTCATGATCGCAACCGCCAGCGGCTGCACCGACGTGCTGCACCTGGCGGCGCTGATCGCGATTCCCTTCTCCTACGTCGCGCCCGACTCCTATGTCGACACCAATGTGAAGGGCACAGTGAACGTGCTCCAGGCGGCGCGCATGGCGGGCGTGCGTCGATTCGTGCAGACCTCGACCAGCGAGGTCTACGGCACGGCGCAGATCGTCCCGATCAAGGAGAACCATCCGCTGGTTGGCCAGTCACCCTACTCGGCCTCGAAGATCGCATCCGACCAGATGGCGCTATCGTTCCACGCCTCGTTCGACATGCCGGTCGTCGTGATCCGCCCGTTCAACACCTTCGGCCCCCGGCAGTCGGCGCGCGCGGTGATTCCGACCATCATCAGCCAGATCGCGACCGGCAAGCGCAAGATCCGTCTCGGCGCCGTCAGTCCGACGCGGGACTTCTCCTTCGTCACCGATACCGCGCGCGGCCTCATCGCAGGACTTACCGCGCCGGCCGAGCAATGCGTCGGCCAGACCATCAATCTCGGCAGCGGCTTCGAGATCTCGGTCGGCGCCACCGTCGAGATGATCGCCGACGTCATGGCGACCACGATCGAAATCGAGACCGACGAGACGCGCCTCCGTCCGGCCAACAGCGAGGTCGAGCGGCTCTGGGCCGACAATTCCAAGGCACGCCAGCAGCTCGGTTGGAGCCCTGAATTCGGCGGTGTCGAGGGCATGCGTCGCGGCATGGTCAAGACCGTCAACTGGTTCACCAATCCCGCAAACCTCATCCGCTACAAGGCAGACGTCTACAATGTCTGAGGTGATGGTGGACAGTGTCGTGGCCAGCTCAGACTTCAAGCCGGAGACGATCGTCGACGCCGTGCGGCGCGCGGTGGGAACGCCGAACGGCGTGCTCGGCCTGCACGAACCGGTGTTCGCCGGAAACGAGATCGCCTACCTCGAAGAGTGCATCAAGAGCACCTTCGTTTCCTCGGTCGGCCCCTTTGTCGATCGGTTCGAGCGCATGCTGGAGGAGGTCACCGGCGCCAAACGCGCGGTCGCCGTCGTCAATGGTACGGCCGCGTTGCATGCCTGCTTCAGGCTCGCCGGCGTGGAGCCCGGCGACGAGGTCATCTCGCCAGCGCTGACCTTCATCGCGACAACGAACGCGATCGCCTATTGCGGCGCAACGCCCCATTTCGTCGACAGCTCGCTTGCCACGCTCGGCATGGATCCCGACGCCCTCGCGGTGCGCCTCGGGACGATTGCGGAGCGGACTGCAAGAGGCACGATCAATCGCGAGACCGGACGCCGCATCGCGGCGATCTCGCCGATGCACACGTTCGGGCACCCCGTCGCACTCGACGAGATCGCAACGATCGCACACGACTGGGGCATCGCGCTGGTGGAGGATGCCGCGGAATCGCTCGGCTCGACCTACAAGGGTCACGCCGTCGGATCGCAGGCGCGGCTCGCGGCGCTGAGCTTCAACGGCAACAAGATCGTCACCACAGGCGGCGGCGGCGCCATCCTCACCAATGACGAGGAACTGGGACGACGCGCGAAGCATCTCACCACGACCGCGAAGCTGCCGCACAAATGGGCCTTCGTGCACGACGAGATCGGCTTCAACTACCGCCTGCCCAACCTGAACGCCGCGCTCGGCTGCGCCCAGCTCGAGCAGCTCGATGGCTTCCTGGCGAGCAAGCGCCGGCTGGCGGCCACCTATGAACGTGCGTTCGCGCATGTCCCGGGGGTACGCTTCTCGCGGGAGCCGAAGGACACCACGAGCAACTACTGGCTGAATGCGATCCTGCTCGACGAGGCGCATGCCGAGCGGCGCGACGACGTGCTCACGGCACTGAACGAGGCCGGCTTCGGCGCGCGCCCGGCCTGGACGCTGATGCACAGGCTGCCGATGTTCGCGCAAAGCCCCCGCGGCGATCTTTCCACCGCGGAATCCATCGAACGGCGGCTGATCAACTTGCCCAGCAGCGCCAGCATCAGGCCCCGCGATGAGTAGTCGCGCACGAAAAATCTGCTTCGTCACCGGCAGCCGGGCCGATTTCGGCCTGCTGGTCTGGCCGATGCGCGCAATCCGTCAGACGCCGGGCCTGACGCTTCAGCTCATCGCCACCGGCATGCATCTCGCGCCGGAATTCGGCTACACCTTCAACGCCATCCGCGAGGAGGGATTTGAGGTCGACGAGCGCATCGAGACGCTGCTGAGCAGCGACAGCGGCGCCGGCGTAGCCAAATCGGTCGGACTCGGCGTGATCGGATTTGCCGACGCCTTCACGCGGTTGCAGCCAGATCTCGTGGTCGTGCTCGGCGACCGCTTTGAGATGTTCGCGGCTGCGCAGGCCGCGATGTTCATGCGACTACCGATGGCGCATCTGTTCGGCGGAGACGTCACCGAAGGCGCGGTCGACGAATCCACGCGCCACGCCATCAGCAAGATGTCGCATCTGCATTTCACCAGCAATCATGGCTCGACGCGGCGATTGATGCAGCTTGGCGAGCACCCGTCCCGCATCCATACCATCGGCTCGGTCGGCATCGACGCCATCAAGCATCTCGATCTGATGAACCGCGACGACATAGGCGACGCGATCGGGATGCCGCTCGGCGAACGCAATGCACTCATCACGTTTCACCCCGTCACGGTCGAAGCCGGGCGGTCGGTGGCTGAGTTGGATGAGTTGTTTGCTGCCCTGTCGACACTCGATCCCGCCTTCCGTCTTGTCTTCACGCTTGCCAATGCCGATGCCGAAGGGCGCGCGCTGAACGATCGGACCAAGGCCTTCGCGGCACGCCGGCCGAACACGATCGCGGTCGCCTCGCTCGGGCAGCTCCGCTACCTCAGCCTGATGAGCCAAGTCGACGTGGTGATCGGCAACTCCTCGAGTGGCGTGCTCGAAGCACCCTCCTTCGGCGTTCCCACGGTGGATATCGGCGACCGTCAGAAGGGGCGTGAGCGCGCGGCCTCGGTGTTTCATGCAGCGCCCGAACGTGGCGCAATTGCCGCCGCGATCTCGGCAGGACTCCAGCGTGGCCGCGAAGCCACCGTCAACCCCTACGGCGACGGTGAATCCAGCCGGCGATTTGCCGACATTGTCGCCGCCATCCCCGATTTCAGGCGGCTTCTGGCCAAGGGCTTTTACGAACTTCCCGCAAGCGGAGCGCGGCCATGACGACGCACACGCTGATCATCGCGGAAGCCGGGGTCAATCACGACGGCAGCCTGGAAAAGGCGCTGGCC
Source organism: Bradyrhizobium sp. 191 (assembly GCF_023100985.1). Taxonomy (NCBI): domain Bacteria; kingdom Pseudomonadati; phylum Pseudomonadota; class Alphaproteobacteria; order Hyphomicrobiales; family Nitrobacteraceae; genus Bradyrhizobium; species Bradyrhizobium sp. 191. The sequence continues at coordinate 7,222,492 of NZ_CP064692.1, read as the reverse complement.
TTGGTCGATGCGGCAGCCGATGCCGGAGCCGACATCGTCAAGTTCCAGACCTTCAATGCAAAGGCGTTGGCGGGCGGCGCGGCGAAGAAGGCCGACTATCAGCAGCGCACCACCGATGCCGGCGAGAGCCAGCTAGCCATGCTCGAACGTCTCGAGCTGCCGCAGGCTGCGCATGAAACGCTGATCGCGCGCGCCAAGGAGCGCGGCATCGAATTTCTGTCGACGCCGTTCGATAATGCTTCGCTCGACTTCCTTTTGTCTCTGAAATTGTCGCGCCTCAAGATTGGTTCGGGCGACCTCACCAATGCGCCGCTGCTCCATGCAGCGGCGAAAGGCGGCGCCATACTGATCCTGTCGACCGGCATGGCAACGCTCGGCGAGGTTGAGGAAGCGCTGGGTGTCTTGGCCCATGGCTATGCGCATCGCAGGGATCCTGCAGGCGTCGCCTCGTTCCGCGCAGCATGGCGCGATCGGGCGGCACGCGCCGCGGTGGCGCGGCACGTCAGCCTGCTTCATTGTACGACCGAATATCCCTGCCCCATCGCCGATGTGAACCTCGCCGCGATGGCGACGATGCGATCGGCGTTCCAGCTTCCGGTCGGTTATTCCGATCACACCGATGGGTTCGAGATTTCGGTCGCCGCGGTCGCGCTCGGCGCGACCATCGTCGAAAAACACCTGACGCTGGATCGCAATGCGCCCGGCCCCGACCACGCAGCCTCACTCGAGCCGGACGATTTCAAGCGCATGGTCGGCGCTATCCGCAATGTCGAGACCGCACTCGGCGACGGCGTGAAGACGCCGAAGGAATCCGAAATCAGGAACGTCCCGGTGGCGCGCAAGAGCATCGTGGCGGCGCGCGCGCTGAGGGCCGGCGAGATCATCGGACCGGCCGACATCACGGCCAAGCGGCCGGGCACCGGACGGCCACCGATCGATTATTGGTCATTGATCGGAACGGCGGCGCCGCAGGCGCTTGACCCGGACGACCCGGTTTAACGACGGGGCTTGGCAGGGACCCCGCGCAGCACGGACCCGGGCGGCCATGAAGCCGTAACGACGGAACCCATCGCCACCAGCGTATCATTGCCAATGGAAATGTGATCGCGGACCCGACTGCCGAGCCCCACAAAGGAGTTGTCGCCGATCTCTGCACCGCCGCCGACTACGGTTCCGGGAGACAGATGCGTGCAGTGCCCAACTCGCACATCGTGCTCGACGACCGCGCCCGAATTGATGATGCAGTGATGGCCGATCATGCTGCGTGCATTGACGATGGCACCCGGCATGATGACGCTGCCCGCGCCGATCGTTGCCGAAGGCGAGACGAACGCGCGCGGATGGATCACCGACGCCCAGCGCTTGAGCTGCAGCCGGCCGATCAATTGCCGGCGCGCGGGCCCCGCCTGCATCGTTCCGATCCCGACCACGAAGGCGGCATCCGGATAGTTGGGCGCAACGTCATCGGTTCCGAGGTAGCGCGCATTGCCCAGCGTACCCGGCTGGCGATCGAGGAAACCGACGACGTTGAACTCGCCCGACAAGAGAGCGGCCTCATAGACCATGAAGGCATGCTCGCCGCCACCGATGATGATGAGATCGTCCATCGCATTTCCCCTGCACAGACCAATCTTAGCGACGGGGCTGCGGTACTTCAAACCGACGGGGCCTGGCCGGAAAACACGGGTATTAACAAGGTCAACGCCCGGGCCCCTGGCGGGGTTGACGCCGCCTCTCGCAGCCGCGATATAGCAGGCTCAGCCGTGGGCCGCCCCCAATATCTGGCGTATACGAGGCAAATTGCCATGAAATCCTGGCGCAAAGCCGTCGTCGGTACCCAGGCGACTGTGGGCGAGGCCATCGCCGCGATCGAGAGCGGAAGCATCCAGGTTGCGCTGGTGCTCGACGACCACAATCGCCTGCTGGGCGTGGTCACCGACGGCGACGTGAGGCGCGGGCTGCTGCGCGGCATTCCTCTCACCGGACTTGCGACCGACATCATGAACCGGACGCCGGTGTCTGCCCCTGCGACCTTGCCGCGCGAGGATCGCCTGCAGCTGATGCGGCAGAGGTCGATCAAGCAGCTCCCGCTTGTCGACGAGGGCGGCCATCTGGTCGTGGTCGAGACGCTCGATGAGCTGCTCGAACCTCGTCACTATCCTAATCCTGTGCTGATCATGGCCGGCGGCCTCGGCGAGCGCCTGGGTGCGCTGACGCGCGACGTGCCGAAGCCGATGCTCAATGTCGGCGGCCGACCACTGCTGGAGACGATCGTCCGCAACGTGGTGCAACAGGGGTTTGCCAACATCTTCATTTCGGTCAACTACAAAGCTCAGACGATCAAAGACTACTTTACCGATGGCGCCGCCTTCGGTGCCAAGATCCAGTACGTGCACGAGACCGAACGCCTCGGTACCGCCGGCGCGCTCGGGCTCTTTTCGACACCGCCGGATCTGCCGATGATCGTCACCAACGGCGACATCCTCACCACGATCAACTATGGAGCGCTTCTCGACTTCCACAACGGAACGCCGGCGGAAGCGACGATGACCGTTCGCGAGCACAAGGTGCACGTCCCCTATGGGGTGGTTTCCACGTCGGAGGGCTTTCTCCAGACTATTCGCGAGAAGCCGACCGAGAGCTGGTTCGTCAGTGCCGGCATTTACGTGATTGGAAGCTCGGTCTTCCGCCATGTCGCCCCCGGCGTCAGCATCGATATGCCGACCGTGCTGGAGCGGGTGATCGCCGATAAGGGACGCGTCGCGGTCTATCCCATTCGTGAATACTGGCTCGACATCGGCCGCCTGGAGGATTTCGAGCAGGCGCATGCAGAGTTTCACGAGGTCTTCCCGTGACCTCAACAACCGCCGTCGTGGTTGGCCTCGGCTCGATTGGCGCAAGGCATGCGCGGGTCCTGCGCGAGCTCGGACTTCGGGTCACGACTGTCAGCCGGCGCGAAGGCGGCGACTACGGGTCGATCGCGCAGGCCGTCACGGCGGCGCATCCGGACTACGTGGTGGTCGCTACCGAGACTGCGCGTCATGCGGACAATCTGCAAGAGCTCGCGCAGACCGGGTTCCATGGCAGCGTCCTCGTCGAAAAGCCGCTATTCGCAACACCGGCTCCGGCCCCGAAATATCCCTTCGCCCGTGTCAGCGTCGGATACAATCTGCGCTTTCACCCCGTGATGACGGCGCTGGCGGAACGACTGCGCGGGCGCGACGTGATCACGGTCGACGCCTATGTCGGCCAGGACATCAGGGACTGGCGGCCGGGCCGCGATCACCGTGCGACCGCATCCGCCACGGCCGATGCCGGAGGCGGCGTGCTGCGGGATCTCAGCCACGAACTGGACTATCTTTTGTGGCTGTTCGGGCCATGGCATCGCGTCGCAGCGCTCGGCGGCTCCTCCGGCGCTCGCGACATCGACGTCGACGACCATCTCGACCTGCTGCTCGACATGCAGCTGGCGCCATCGGTGCACGTCCACATGGACTATCTCGATCGCCAGGGCATCCGCCGCATTCGCGTCAATGTCGACGACGATACCATCGAGGCCGATCTCGTCGGCAGCCGTCTCACGGTCAACGGCAAGGCAACGGAGATTCCCAGCGAACGCGACCAGAGCTATCGCGACATGCATGTCGCGGCGATGCGCGGCGCGAGCCCGGTCTGCTCGCTACCCGAGGCCCTCGGCGTCGTGCACCTGATCGACGCCAGCGAGCGCGCGCTGCGCACCAAGACCTGGATATCGCCATGAGTCTCGTCTGCACCATCTGCGCGCGAGGCGGCTCGAAAGGGGTGGTCGGCAAGAACGCGCGCGATCTCCTGGGCAGGCCGGTGCTCGCGTGGAGCATCGCGCAGGCGCGAGAGACCGGCCTGTTCGATGCGATCGCCTTCAGCAGCGATTCGGACGCCCTGCTCGGGGCGGCGCTGAAGGCTGGCGCCGACATCGCGGTCAGGCGCCCCGACGAGATGGCGACCGATACCGCGCCAAAGCTGCCGGCGATCCGCCATTGTCTCGAGCAGGCCATCGCGCAAATGGGCACGACGCCCGAGATCTTCGTCGATCTCGACGTAACCTCGCCGCTCAGGCTCGCCTCCGACATCACCGGTGCGGTGGCACTGCTGCGCGAGAGCGGCGCGCGCAATGTCATTACCGGGTCGCCGGCGCGACGGTCGCCCTATTTCAACCTTGTCGAGCAGCGCGCCGATGGCAGCGTCGGCCTGTCCAAATCTGCCGATCCTCCGATCACGCGCCGGCAGGATGCGCCGCGCTGCTTCGACATGAACGCGTCGATCTATGTTTGGCGCGTCGCGTCATTCCTGGAGCGGCCTGCGGTATTCTACCCGGACACGCGTCTGCTCGAAATGCCGGAAGAGCGTTCGATCGACATCGATTCCGATCTCGATTTTACGTTGGTGGAACTGTTGCTCCGCCAACGACTGGCGGCCTGAGGAGGCACAAGCGATGACCACGAGCTTCAAGGCTCTGTTCGATCTGACCGGCCGCACTGCCGTCGTTACCGGTGGGTGCGGCATTCTCGGTCGTCGCTTTGCCGAGGGCCTTGCCGAGTTCGGCGCCAAGGTTGCGATTGTCGATCTGGATCAGGCCGCAACCGATGCCGCGGCAGCCGAAATCGCCTCCCGCCATGCCGTCCGCGCCAGAGGCTACGGTTGCGACATCACCAGCCCTGAAGCGGTGCGCAACACAGCCGATGCGATCGAGGCCGACCTCGGACCGGTCTCGATCCTGCTCAACAACGCGGCCAGCAAGACCCGCGACGTCGACGCCTTCTTCGCGCCCGTCGAGAAATTCTCGCAGGAGACCTGGCGCGAGATCATGGCTGTCAATCTCGACGGCATGTTCAACGTCGCGCAGGTGTTCGGCGGCCGGATGGCCGAACGCGGCTACGGCGCCATCGTGCAGACCGCCTCGATCTACGGACTGATGGCCCCCGATCAGCGCATCTACGAAGGCTCCGAATATCTCGGCCGCGCCATCAACACGCCGGCGGTATACACCGCTTCGAAGGCCGGTGTCATCGGCCTCACGAAACACTTGGCGACCTACTGGGCGAGCAAGGGCGTTCGCGTCAACACGCTGACCCCCGGCGGGGTGGAGAGCGGGCAAAACGAGACCTTCAAGGCGCGCTATGGTGCCCGTATTCCGCTTGGCCGCATGGCCCGTGCCGACGAGATGGTCGGGACCATGCTGTTCCTGGTCTCCGATGCTGCCTCCTACGTGACTGGGCAGAACATCGCCGTCGACGGCGGACTAAGCGCCTGGTAACAAAACACCAATGATCAAGCGCCTGATCCAGAACACGGTGATTTCGGCGCTTGCCTTCGGCGTGGCCGCCTTGCTGGGCCTCGCGGTCATTCCGCTGATCATCGGAACCTGGGGGGTGACCGAGTTCGGCCTCATCGTCATCTCGCGGCTGCTGCTTCCTAGCGGCATGATGGCGGTGCTGGACCTCGGTCTGTCCGAGGTCGCCACCCAGGTCGTCGCGCGCGCGCGCGAGCACCGCAATTGGACGCGGGCCAGCCGCCAGATCGCCTTTTTGGGAGCGGCCTCCATCGCTCTCGCCTTGATCCTGAGCGCCGCCATCTGGCTCGCGACGCCCCTCTTCGTCATGGTGATGAAGGTTGACGCCGCGCACCTCGAGACGTTCACCCAGATCATGCACTACACGGCCCTCGCGAATCTCATCTTCGTTCCGGCGCTGGTGTGGGAAGGTATTGTCAAAGGCTTCGAGCGGTACAACCTGCTCCGCGTCGCGGAGGTCTCGTCGACGACGGCCTATGTCGGTCTGACATTCGCGGCCTCGTGGGCGGCGGAAGGCTTTGAAGTGGTCGCCTACATCTATCTCGCCACGCTGGTCGCCCGCGCCGTCGTCATTGGAATTGCCGCCTTCGTCGCCCTGCGGCACAAGCACGTGCGATTGCTGCCATGGACCCCGGACATCCGACGGGATGTTCTGCATCGCTGCCTGCTGCTTCTGCAAGGCAAGCTGATGGGCGGCATTTCCGGGCCGCTTCAACCCTTCCTGATCGGATTGCTGTTCGGGCCCAAAGCCGTCGGCACCTACGACGCGCTGATGCGATTGTCGCGGGTATCCAAAGTTGTCGTCGGCCTCCTGACATCCGCTTTGCTTCCCGTTGCCAGCCGGCTCGACGAGCGCGGCAGCGCAGCGTCATTCCAGCGTCTCGGCGACCTCGGCCTCGTCATGATGCCGATGTTCGTGGTGCCGCCGCTTGCCGCCACCGCGATTCTCTCGCCTGAGATCATGGACATCTGGATCGGCCCCCTTCTTGCCCCCTACGCGTTCTGGATGGGCCTGAGCTTCCTGGTTCCGATCTGCACGCAATATGTGGCGATCGGCAGCCTGATCTTCCTGACGCGGCCCGAGGTGCAGGCCAAGCTCAACAGGCTGGTCGCCATTCAGCTTCTGATCTGGGCTGTGGTCTCTGCCGCGACATTGCATCTGTTCGCGGAACGCGCCCTGATCCTGGGCCAGGTCATCGGCAGTATCGCCATCCTGCCCTTGCAGCTGGTAGCGTTGCGCGATGCCCTCGAACTCGACCGCAAGAGCTTCGCAAGGGTGATCGGAACCCAGCTCGTAATCCTTGTCCTGGCCAGCGCTTTTCTAGCAACAATTGCAGGTTACATTCGGCTCGACAGCGTGCTAAAGCTCGCGCTCGGTTCCATGGTTTTCTGCCTGATTACCTGGACGCTCCAATACTTCCTCGTGCTTGAAAAACGGCACCGGACTGTATTTCCAGCCGTTGGGCTACTGATGGGACTGACATCCAAAAGCGGTTGAATGAACATCCACGCGACAGACACGAAAGCCGCCACTACGGGTTTCGCTCCGGCATCGCTGTCGGACAAGGCGACGACCTACGCGCTCGATGCGGCAAGGAGCCTCGGCCGTCTCGCGATGCGCCGCGTGAAACGCACGGCCGATGTCGTCGATTCCGAGTACAATCTGTTGCACTGGCAGCGAACGCTGTCGGAAAAGAACTGGACTAAGGCCGCAAGCATCGACGAGTTCCTGGTCCCGAAGAATCCCGCCCGCGGGCTTCGTAAGGTCGACAACGAGATCTGCCGGGTCGCGGCCGACGACTATTATCGCTACCGCGCCAAGGCCCTCGGCGAACTGCTCGCGCGACACGCGGGCGGTGCCACGGAGATCGTCGAGCTCGGCGCGGGCTGCGGCATCAATCTGCTGTCGCTTCACCTCAACCATCCCGACTGGCGGCTGCACGGGTTCGACATCGCCCCGAACGGCATCGCCGCAGGCCGCGAGATCGCAGCGCATTATGGCCTGTCGGACCGGATATCGCTCGACAGGATCGACCTGACCGACGGCAGCGACCCGAACTACGCAGCGATCAGGGATCAGGTCGTTTTCACCTATTTCTGCATCGAGCAGATTCCTTATGACGTGCACAAGGTGGTGGACAACATCATTGCCGCGAAGCCGAAACGCGTCATCAACATCGAGCCGACGACGGAGCTGCTGAACCTCGCAAGTCCGCGAGATATCGTCAGCTTCCTCTACATCCGTTCGGTCGACTACCAGACGCAGCTGTTCTCGACGCTCGATGATTACGAGCGACAGGGTCGCGTCCGCATCTTGGCGCGTGAACGCATGCCGTTCGCGCCGACGATCCACAATGATGGTTTTTTGTATTGCTGGGAGCCCACATGACGACCGTCGACACGACGGCTGATCGGCCTGCCCCGAAGAAGGCGAAGATCAGCCAGTTCCGCCGCCTGCTGTGGCACGTCAACCGCACCGACCTCGGATGGGCGATCAAGGCGGCTCTGACCTGCCTGCAATTGCCGGCCCGCGCCAAGCGTGTCGCGCTGCTCAGGCAGCTGCCGACGAAGCCCGAATGGACCGAGGCCAGCCGCAAGCTCGGCGAGGACGGTTATGTCGACGTGACCGCGCTGGTCGACCGCAGCCTCGCGGAAGCCGTCGCCTCGTTTGCCGACGGCAAGGTGCAGCGCCTCAACGAGCTCGTCGGCCGGCAGAAGGAAGGACACAAATCGTTCTGGGTCAGCCTGCTGGACGAGGATCTCGTCAACGGCGCCTTTGCGACCGACCATCCCTTCGTGCGCAACGCACTGCAGCCGGCCGCGCTGCGCATCATCGGCGATTTCATGCACGACCTGCCGCAATTGTCGGATGTGGTGCTGACACTGTCCCAGCCGACCCCGAACCGGGCGCTGAGCTATTCCCAGCTCTGGCATCTCGATCACGACGACAAGCGCGTCTGCAAGCTCTTCATCTACCTGACCGATGTGAGCGACACGGCCGACGGTCCGTTCACCTTCATTCCGGCCAGACCGTCGAAGGCCTTCCGCAACACGCTGAAGAGCCACATGAGCGACGCGCAGGTGTTCGCCAAGACCGGCCCCGACGCGGTCAAGGAGATGATCGCGCCCCGCCTGTCGTGCTTCATCGTCAACACAGCTCGCTGCCTGCACATGGGAAGCCGGATCCAGTCCGATCACAGCCGCCTGCTGTACACGGCGACCTACATCCAGCAGCCGCGCATCTATCCCGAACCGCCGGCGCGCTTCCGCGCTGTTGGCGCCCTGACGGATCTCGAGCGCACCGTGATGCGGCTCTGATACGGACCTGCCGGGAGCTCACATCTTGCGTATAGGCCTGGTGGTCGATCACCCCAAGCGTGACTTGCCGGGTGCGGTCATGCTCGGTTATCAGCTTGCGCGGCGCGGCGTCTCCGTCGTGCTGGTGCCGATGTACGAGCAGGCCGTCGACGTTCCTCGGCTCGGGCTCGACGCGCTGGTCGTCAACTACGCGCGTCCCGTCAACCTCGATCTCATGCGCAGCTTTGCGAGGGACGGGCTCGCGCTCTACGTCCTCGACACCGAAGGCGGCGTGCTCGCCGAGAAGGGCGGCAACTCGCCGCCGGCAATGGCCGCGCACGTCAAGGGCAGCGGCTACGCCGACATCCTGGCGGGTTATTTCTTCTGGGGCAGTCGGCTGCACGAGGCCTTCCTCGCGGCCGGAACCATGAAGCCGGAGCAGCTTCACCTCACCGGATGCCCGCGCTTCGACTTTGCTGCGCCGCGCTGGCGCGCGCTGCTCGATGGCGAACCGCGCGACTACCTGCTCGTCAACGCCAACTTCCCGCTGGTCAATTCACGCTTCACCGGCAAGCCGGGCGGCGAGCGCGAAGCGATGGTGCGGGCCGGTTGGGATGGCGGCTATGTCGATCGCTTCATCGCGGACCTGAAGCAGGTCTTCACCAACTATCTCGCCGAGATCGACCGCCTTGCCGCAGCGCGGCCCGACCGCACCATTCTGGTGCGTCCGCATCCCTTCGAGAGCGAGGAGGTCTATCGCAACGCGCTGGCGCGCCACCCCAACGTCATGATCGACGGCACCGGCAGCGTCCTCGACCGCATCCGCAATGCGGCCGCCGTCGTTCATCTCAACTGCGGCACGGCCGTCGAATCGGTCCTGCTCGGAAAGCTTCCGCTCCAACTCGAATATCTGAACACACCGACCACCGCCGGCCATGCGGCGCTGCCCGCGCGCGTGAGCCGACCGGTCGCCTCGTTCGAAGAGCTGCTTGGCGCGATCGACCAGATCGAGCGCGAGACCGAGAGCTTCGATTTCGCCCGCGTTCATGCCGCCGATATCGAGGCCTTCTTCCATCTCAACGACGGGCAAGCCGCAGAACGGGTCGCTGACGTCCTGACGCGCGCTGCGGGTGCGCGCCGGCCTTACGTGTCGTTGCTGGCGACCGTGAAGGGCACGCGCGACAAGCCGAGTGTCGGCCAGATCGTCAAGGGCGCTGCCAGTGCCGCGCTCGGATCGGCCGTGACGGAACGGCTGCGCAGCCGGTTCAACCCGGCCCGGCGCGACAAGCGAATCGAGCCGGTCGTCGTCAGAACCCTGCTGCAGCGTATCGCAGCTCATGACCGCGCGAGCCCGGCGCAATTCGCCACAAGACGCGCACACTGCGCGACGACAGGCTTGCCGCTCGCAAGCATTGCCATCGACCCCACCCGATAGACTCATGGCCACACCCTCAAAGACCATTCTCATCACCACGCTTGCCGAATACCAGACCCGGTTCTGGATTCCGGTCGCGCAGCGGCTGCGTGCGGCAGGCAACGATGTCGAGCTGCTCGCCTTCGACGATCGCAGCGCCGAAATGTCGGCGGCCGAAGGCGTGCCGGTCACCAACATGTACCGCGACGGCCTCAGGACGGGTCCCTCCCCCGACGACCGCGGCGCGTTCGACGCCCGCGTTGCCGCCTACGGGCTCGACGGGACCAATTTCCTGTTCAGCCATGAGCGGTTCACGTTCGGCATCCGCGACACCGCAGCGCTGCGCCGACGGTTCATGATCTATGCCAACGCGATGGAGGCGCTGCTCGACCGCCTGGAGGCTGAAGGCAAACGCGTCGAGCTGGTTCAGGAGCTCGGCGGCTTCCTCTCCGTCATCGCGAGCTTCTACGCCGCCAGGCGTCGCAACATCCGCAACTGGTTCATCGAGCCTTCGTTCTTCCGTGGCCGGATGTATTTCACGCCCGACAGTCTCGCCGCGCCCGACGTGATGCCGACACCGGCAGATGCGGTGTCGGCCGAGGTTCGCGCCTATCTCGACGACACGCTGAAGCAGCGCGCGATCGTCATCCCCAAAAAGGACCAGCATCATTATTCAGCGGCCTTCAAGAAGGTCGTGAACCTGCGCAATGCCCGCCGCCTCACCGAAAAGCTGTGGGACCAGTTCGCGCTCGGAAAGCACCAGGAGTTCGGACACAATCTGCGTCACGCCCGCGTGCACGCGGCGATGGCGCTCAATGCGACGCGGCTGCGCAAGCTCTACAAGCCGATCCCCGGGGCGCCCTTCGTCTACTATCCATTCCACGTTCCCGCTGACATGGCACTGACGCTGCGCTCGCCCGACTACCTCGACCAGGTCGCAACGGTCGACTTCCTGCTGCGGACGATCCCGGACTCGCATGTGCTGGTGGTGAAGGAACACCCCGCCCAGATCGGCGCGATCTCGGCCGACCGCCTGTTCGAGTTGGCGCGCCGCTTCGACAATTTCGTGCTGCTGCCGCCGCAGACCAACAATTACACAGTGCTCAACCGCGCCGATGCGGTCATCTCCGTCAACAGCAAGTCGGGCGCCGAGGCCTTGCTGCTCGGCAAGCCGGTCGTGGTGATGGGCGATGCGTTCTACCGTTCCTGCCCGCTGGTCTACGCGGTCGACAGCCTGGCGGACGTGCCCGCAAGGCTGCGCCAGGCGCTCTCCGCCGGGCCATTCGATCCGGCCAAGGGCGCGCCCTATTTCGAATCGGCCTGGCGCAGCTCTTATCCGGGCGAACTCTATATCGGCGATCCCAGGCTGCTCGACACGTTTGCGGCCTCGTTGTGCGCCGCGATCGCTGAGCCCGCTGCCCGCGCGAATTGAACGGACCCCGTCATGCCGCTCGTCTCGATCATCACCCCATCCTGGAACGTCGAAGGCCTGATCGAGGAGACCATCCGCTCGGTGCAGAGCCAGAGCTTTTCCGATTGGGAGCTGCTGATCGCCGACGACTGCTCGACCGACAGGACACCGCAGATCATCGCGGACATCGGCGAGCGCGATCCTCGCGTCAGGCTGATCCGGCAGGCGAAGAACGGCGGGCCGGCGCTGGCCCGCCAGGCCGCGATCGACCGGGCGCAGGGCCGCTATCTCGCCTTCCTCGACAGCGACGATCTGTGGCTGCCCGGGAAACTGGAGCGGCAGCTCGCCTTCGCGAAGGCGAAGCAGGCCGCGCTGAGCTTCACCGCTTTCCGCCGCATCAACGAGACCAACACGATCACCGGACGGCTGATCGAGGTGCCGGCCTCGCTGAGCTATGGGCAGCTCCTGAAGAACACCGCGATCGCGACGCTGACCGCGATGGTGGACCGCGAGATCGCCGGCCCCATCGCGATGAAGAACGAGGGTTATGACGATTTCTGCCTGTGGCTCTCGATCCTCAAGCGCGGCCATGCCGCATACGGCCTCAACGAGGATCTGGCGCGCTACCGCGTCAGGGGCTCCTCGGTCTCGAGCCGCCCGATACGCTCAGCCAAATGGGTCTGGCAGATCTACCGCAATGTCGAGCACCTCTCCCTGGTCCGATCGGCCTGGTGCTTCGGCCATTGGGGGGCGCGGGCCTGGTTGAAGCGGCGGGAGTTCTAGGCCCAACCTAAAAAGTGCGAAAACAACCCCATGCACAGTAGAGGTGTTTAGATACCTCGATCCAAGGCATTTGGCTATTGGCGAGTCCGGCCGTTGCCGATACCACTCAGCCGCTCCCTTTGCGAACAATCTGGAACCGATCATGCCGTTTGAAAACTACAGGAACAGCCGCATCCTCGTGACCGGGGGAGCCGGGTTCATCGGATCGCACCTCTGCGAACGACTGCTCGAGACCGGGGCCGAGGTGGTATCCGCGGACAACTATTTCACCGGCAGCCGGCGCAACATTGCCCATCTGATCGCAAATCCGCTGTTCGAGGCGGTCAGGCACGACGTCACCTTCCCGCTCTACATCGAGGTCGACGCGATCTTCAACCTGGCCTGCCCGGCCTCGCCGATCCACTACCAGCGCGATCCGGTACAGACCACCAAGACCTCGGTGCACGGCGCCATCAATATGCTTGGGCTCGCCAAGCGGCTCAAGGCGCGCATCTTCCAGGCCTCCACCAGCGAGGTCTATGGCGATCCGCTGATCCATCCGCAGACCGAGGATTACTGGGGCAACGTCAACCCGATCGGCATCCGCTCCTGCTACGACGAGGGCAAGCGCTGTGCCGAGACGCTGTTCTTCGACTATTGGCGCCAGCACGGCCTGCCGATCAAGGTCGCGCGCATCTTCAACACTTACGGCCCGCGCATGCAGCCAAATGACGGTCGCGTGGTGTCGTCCTTCATCGTCCAGGCGCTCAAGGGCGAGCCGATCACCGTGTTCGGCGACGGCGGCCAGACCCGCTCGTTCTGCTATGTCGACGACCTCGTCGAGGCCATCACGCGGTTGATGGTGAGTGCGGAAGACGTCACGGGACCGATCAATCTCGGCAACAATTCCGAGTTCACCATCCGCGAGCTCGCCGAGAAGGTCATCAAGCTCACCGGCTCGCGCTCCAAGCTGGAGTTCAAGCCGCTGCCGCAGGACGATCCGCGCCAGCGCCAGCCCGACCTCACCAAGGCGAAGGCGGTGTTGAACTGGGAGCCGAAGGTCGCGCTCGAGGACGGACTGAAGGAGACGATCGCCTACTTCAAGCACTCGCTCGAAATCGCCTGATCCCGCTCGCAACGTCCCCCGTCGGCCAGGCCCATGGCGTCAGCTCAGCAGGAAACTGGAGCCGTGCAGATCGTGAGGCACATCCATCACCATGTCGGTCACAGCCATGTCGTCACTCCCTGCCGCCTGCGTCCACGGCTCCGACGCGGTCTTCGGATCCGCCGGCGCGGGCATTGGGTCGGGGACCTCGAACGGGGTGGTCGATGAGGTCCCACCCTGAGTGAAGTTGAACGCGAAGCTGTCACCGAGCGGCGCAGCGCCGACGGTACCGTCGCCATTGAGATCCTGCTGGAGCGTCGGCTCCAGCGCTTTCAGAGACGGATCGGTCCCGAGCACTTCCGGAGCCGCGGCAAGTGTCGTCACGAAATTCCCAGCGCTGTCCGTGCTCCAAACGGAGTAATGGGCGTTCGCCGAATTCTTCCAGACCACGTCGTAGCCGCCGCCCGACACCTGCTCGGCGCCAATGACCGACCAAGTGCTGTAATTGGCCGCGACCACCGCGGCGCCCGCATATTTCAGAGCGGGGCCACTGCCGGCCGCGTCGTACAGGTAGTAGTAGCCACTCGACAGAACCGCACGGGTCGATCCAAATGCCTCGATGGTGATGCCGCTGACGGGGACGACGGAGGCACCGATCGTGCCGTCGCCGTTGAGATCCTGGTGAAGCGTCGGCTCCAGCGCCTGCAGAGACGGATCGCTTCCCAGCACTTCCGGGGCTGCGGCAATCGTCGTCAGAAAGTTGCCAGAGTTATCCGTGCTCCAGACAGAGTAGTGAGCGTTGGCCGAATTCTTCCAGACCACGTCGTAGCCACCGCCTGACACCTGCTCGGCACCAATGACCGACCACGTGCTGTAATTGGCCGCGTTCACGGCGGAGCCCGCGTACTGCAGGGTGGGTCCGGTGCCGGTTGAAATATTGTCAAGGTAATAGTTACCACCAGACAGAACCACGCTTGTGGATCCGAGCGCCTCGATCGTAACGCCGCTAACGACGGGTATAACGGAGACGCCCGTCATGCCGTCGCCATTGAGATCCTGGTGGAGCGTCGGCTCCAGCGCCTGCAGAGACGGATCGGACCCGAGCACTTCCGGAGCCGCGGCAAGTGTCGTCACGAAATTCCCAGCGCTGTCCGTGCTCCAAACGGAGTAATGGGCGTTCGCCGAATTCTTCCAGACCACGTCGTATCCGCCGCCGGACACCTGCTCGGCGCCAATGACCGACCAGGTGCTGTAATTGGCCGCGGCCACCGCGGCGCCCGCATATTTCAGAGCGGGGCCACTGCCGGCCGCGTCGTACAGGTAGTAGTAGCCACTCGACAGAACCGCACGGGTCGATCCAAATGCCTCGATGGTGATGCCGCTGACGGGGACGACGGAGGCGCCGATCGTGCCGTCGCCGTTGAGATCCTGGTGAAGGGTCGGCTCCAGCGCCTGCAGAGACGGATCGCTTCCCAGCACTTCCGGGGCTGCGGCAATCGTCGTCAGAAAGTTGCCAGAGTTGTCCGTGCTCCAGACAGAGTAGTGAGCGTTGGCCGAGTTCTTCCAGACCACGTCGTAGCCACCGCCTGACACCTGCTCGGCACCAATGACCGACCACGTGCTGTAATTGGCCGCGTTCACAGCGGAGCCCGCGTACTTCAGGGTGGGCCCGTTGCCGGTCGAGATGCTGTTCAGATAGTAATTGCCGCCAGATAGAATCACGCTGGTCGCCCCGAATGCCTCGATCACCGTCGACACGAGGCTGGAGGCAGCGATGGTGACGCCGCCAAACCGGAAATACTCGACCGTCGTGACGGTATCGGTGCCGTCAGGTGAGCCACTGCGCAGGTCGGTCAGGGTGAAGGTCTGTGCCGCCTCATTGTAGGAGATCGTGTAGCTTGCCTGGCTGCCCGAATACACTGCCGTGTCGGTGCCCGAACCGCCATTGATGGTATCGTTTCCCGCGCCGCCCGTGATCGTGTCGTTGCCGCCGCCGCCGTTCAGCGTGTTGGCGATGGCGTTGCCGAGGATCGTGTCATTGCCGGAGCCGCCGATGGCGTTGTCGATGTAGGAGCGCGTGTCGCCATTGTAGAGATAGGCGTTGTAGACGTTGCCCGATGCATAGTGGCCGTTGCCGAGATAGGCCAGCTGCACGGCGGAGAACACCGACGAGGCACCGGGATTGAGGTTGATGCTCAGGTTGGTCGTGTAGTTCGACAGGTCGTAGGTATCGACGCCGCCGCCGTCCCAGACGGTCTCGTAGATGCGGTTGGCCGAGCCGCCGACGCCGCCGCCCGGCGCGAGCTGACCGACGCCGTTGATGAACTGCTGCCCGGTGGTCGAATTCCAGGTGTAGACGGTGTTGCTGCTCTGCGTCGTGTAGTCCGCGCCGTACATCGTCTGGAGCGCGAGGATATCGTTGGCCATGTAGGTCTGCGAATATCCGTAGGCTTCGTTGGTGTAGCCGCCCGTGGTCGAAGCGCCGACATAGCTGCGATAGCTCATGACGGTGTATTCGCTACTGTCATGCGCGCTCGGCACCGCGACGTTGGCGGGCCCGCCGGCCTCCTGGCTGTGCTTGAGGCCGAGGGCATGGCCGAGTTCGTGCAGCGCGGTGGTGAAGTAGTAATTGCCGAGCTTGGCCAGCGAGAAATTGTATTGGGTGCCGAACCAGATGTCGCCGCCGGGCGCATAATTGCCGGGATAGTAGGCGTAAGCGGTCGGATTGGCCGCCGGCGACTGCGCGACCATGATGTCGGCGCCGTTCGTGCCTGCGTACTGGATGTCGGCGTTGGTGTAGCTGAGAATCAGCCCGATCGCGTAGTTGATCGCCGCCTGTATCTGCGTGGGCGCCGAAACAAAGCCCGAGGTGGTCGGCTCGCTGTAGCCGCCGCTATAGGGATTGGCGTAGTCGCTCGGCGCGTCGGCAAAACTGTAGGTAATGGTGCCTGACCATTTGGCGCCCGACAGCAGGCCGTCGATCTCGGCGTTGTTGGTGGCACTGACATTCACAGCGGTAGCCAATTGACTCTCCAGAGCAATGCCTCGCCAGGTTCGCGGCGGAGGCGCATGATTCTAGCCTGAGAGTTGAACGTTTGGTTTAACTTGGGCTGCGGCGTCCGCTCCCTTCCGTAAGACCTTGTTAGGCGTCAAATCCCGTAGTCATACGGACACCGATGGGATACGGCTTCCGGCCCCTGTCATGTCCCAGAGACGATATGATGAAACGAGGCGCATTGTCAGCCGGTCTGATCGGCGTCCTCGCGACGTTCGCGGGATCGGATCATCTGTCCAACGGAGAACAGCCTGCCATGTTCGGGAAAGCCAAGGCGGATGACGGCAGGAAGGAGAGCGGCGAGGCAGGGCGCGCGCCCTCCATGCCAATCGCCCGCGATCCTGCCGTCGCGGTGGCAGAGGAATACGAAGCCGCCCGCCGGAAGGGAACGCGGGAAGCGTTCGAGCTCTTCATTGCGCGCCACGGCGATGATCCCTTGGCCGAGCAGGCGCGCGCGGAATTGAAACACCTGTCGCGCTGACCCTTCCACGCGCCGCAGCCAAGCCGCCACGCACCGCAGCAAAGCCGTGTCAGGCATGGCATTTCGGCAGGCGGCATGCGCATCGCACGAGGGTTGCCGCAAGGTCTTTCGGCACTATGGTAGGCCCCGCAATCCGTCCCGGAGCCTCTCAAGATGCCCTTTCCGCATGCCTCGGAAGCCCTGTCGCGCTTCACCGTGCTCGATCTGACCCGCGTGCGCTCCGGGCCGACCTGCGTGCGGCAACTCGCGGACTGGGGCGCCAACGTCGTCAAGATCGACGCGCTGACCGAGGACGCCGGCGGCGAGCAGCCGGGCGGCCCCCGGCAGGGTTCCGACTTTCAGAATTTGCACCGCAACAAGCGGGCGATGACGCTGAACCTGAAGGATGAGCGCGGGCTCGCCGTCTTCAAGCGCCTGGCCACCAAAGCCGACGTCGTGGTCGAGAATTTCCGGCCCGACGTGAAAAAGAAGCTCGGCATCGACTATGACAGCCTCGCCGCAATCAACCCGCGCATCGTCTATGGCAGCATCTCCGGCTTCGGTCAGGACGGCCCCTACCATAAGCGCCCCGGTTTCGATCAAATCGCGCAAGGCATGGGCGGGCTGATGTCGATCACCGGCGCGCCGGGCGGAGGCCCGATGCGGGTCGGCATTCCCGTCGCCGATCTCACCGCTGGCCTGTTCTGCGCCATGGGCATCCTCACCGCACTGCTCGAACGCGAGGTCTCCGGCAAGGGCCAGTGGGTGCAGACCTCGCTGCTCCAGGCCCAGATCTTCATGCTCGACTTCCAGGCCGCGCGCTGGCTGATGGAGAAGGAGGTCGCCAGGCAGGCCGGCAACAACCACCCGACCAGCATTCCGACCGGCGTGTTCAAGACTTCCGACGGCTACATCAATATCGCTACCACCGGCGGCCGGATCTGGGAGCGCTGTGCGCAGGCGATCGGCGCGCCGGAGCTCTTTGGCCATCCCGACTATGCGACGGCGCCTGCCCGCTCCAAGAACCGTGATGCGCTCAACGCCGAGATCGAGAAGCGCACCGTGACGAAGTCGACCGATACCTGGGTCCGCGAGCTCAACGAGGCCGGCGTGCCCTGCGGTCCCATCTATGCCATCGACCAGATGTTCGAGGACGCGCAGGTGAAGCATCTCGGCATTGCGCAGGACGTGCCGAACGACGATGGCCGCCATATCCGCCTGGTCGGCCAGCCCGTGACGCTGTCGCGCACGCCGAGCAGGATGGTGGCGCGGCCGCCGGAATTCGGCGAGCAGACCGACGAGCTACTGAAGGAGTTCGGTTTCGGCGCCGACGAGATTGCGAGGCTGCGGGACGCCAAGGTGGTGTGAGTATCGCTGACCTTGGCACTATCAGCCCTTCGGCCGTCGAAGCACGAAGCCTCGCTGAAAGGCGGAACGAAACGAGGCTTGATGGCTGCAACGACGACGGTGCGCTCCCTCTCCCGCTTGCGGGAGAGGGCTGGGGAGAGGGTGCTTCCGCAATGGGACGATCCCCAAGAGGAGAAAGCCCTCACCCGGCGCGCGGGACGATGCTTCACATCGCCCGGAACGCGCCGACCTCTCCCGCAAGCGGGAGAAGTGAACGACCCGCCGCAATCGATTCAACCTAAGGCAGTCCGGCTTATTGCGATGTCGCTCTCGCCCCCTGTGTCCATCCGACGCGACCAAGCAGGGCGTCGATGACCGGCCAGAACAGCAGCACAATCGCCAGGGTCGTGATCGAGCCGACCAGACCGTTCGACCAGAACACCTTCAAGGTCCCGCCGGAGCCGATCATCGACAGGCGGAAGGCATCCTCGGCGCGGTTGCCGAGCACGAGCGCGAGGGTGAACGGCGCCAAGGGAATGCCGATCTTCTTGAAGACGTAGCCGACTACGCCGAAGCCGAGCATTAGCCAGATGTCGAACATCGCGTTCTGGATCGCATAGGCGCCGATCGCGCAGGACACCACGATCATCGGCGCCACCGCCGCGAACGGCACGCGCAGGATCGAGGCGAAGATCGGCACCGTCGTCAGCACCAGCACGAGGCCGACGACGTTGCCGAGATACATCGAGGCGATCAGGCCCCAAACGAAGTCCTTGTGCTCGACGAACAGCAGCGGCCCCGGATTGAGCCCCCACACCATCAGGCCGCCGAGCAGGATCGCCGCAGTGCCCGAGCCGGGAATGCCGAGCGCCAGCATCGGCAGCAGCGCCGAGGTGCCGGAGGCATGCGCCGCCGTCTCCGGCGCGAACACGCCCTCGATGCGGCCCTTGCCAAAACTCTCGGGCTCTTTGGCGAAGCGCTTGGCGAGATTGTAGCCCATGAAGGAGGCAGCGATCGCACCGCCGGGGGTGATGCCGAGCCAGCAACCGATGAAGGACGAGCGCAGCAGCGTCACCCAGTATTTCGGCAGATCCTTCCAGACGCCGAGCACGACGCGCAGCGAGATGCCGGCCGCATGTCCGCGCAGCGCAAGGCGCTCCTCCATCGTCAGCAGGATCTCGCTGATGCCGAACAGGCCGATGACGGCGACCAGGAAGTTGATGCCGCGGAGCAATTCCGGCGAGCCGAAGGTCATGCGGAGATTGCCGGACACGGTATCCATGCCGATGCCGGCGAGCAGCAGCCCCAGGGACATCGAGATGACCGTCTTGTGCTTGGCCTCGCGGCCGAGACCGACGAAGGAGCAGAAGGTCAGGAGATAGACCGCGAAGAACTCGGGCGGGCCGAACTTCAGCGCGAAGGACGAGATCATCGGCGCGAGGAACGTGATCAGCAGCACGGCGACCAGCGAGCCGATGAACGAGGAGGTGAATGCCGCGGTCAGCGCCTCCGCCGCCCGACCCTGCTGCGCCATCGGATAGCCGTCGAAGGTGGTCGCGACCGACCAGGCTTCGCCGGGGATGTTGAACAGGATCGAGGTGATGGCACCACCGAACAGCGCGCCCCAATAGATGCAGGACAGCATCACGATCGCCGAGGTCGGGTCCATCGTGAAGGTGAGCGGCAACAGGATCGCGACGCCATTGGGGCCGCCGAGCCCCGGCAGCACGCCGACGAAGATGCCGAGCACCAGCCCGACCATCATCAGCACGAGCGTCTTCCACGTCAGCAGGACGGCAAAACCGTGGAGCAGGAGCCCGAAAGCTTCCATCGCGCGGGCCCGCCTAGCGGCCGAGGGCCGCTTCGAGCGGCCCTTTCGGCATGATGACGTCGAAGGCGACGTCGAAGGTGACGAACATGATCGCCGTGAACACGAAGGCGGTGAGCAGCGACTTCCACAGCGTGATCTTGCCGACGAGGCGCATGAAGCCCGCGATCAGGAAGAAGCTCGCGACATAAAGGCCGAGGAACTGTGTCGCCGCGCAGAACAGCAGTGTCGGTACGAACACTGCCATCACGCGGCGGGCCTGCGCCCGTGTGACGAAGGTCTCACGCGCCGCGCGCCGCGCGAGGAGCGCCGCGATCAGGCCGTAGAGGCTGCCGCCGCCGAGGATAATGGCGAGGTAGAACGGGAAATAGCCCGGCTCCGGCCCGGTCGCATCCCATGACGCGCCGGTACGCCAATTGTCGTAGCCGAGCGTGGCGGCGAGCGCGAGCAGCAGGAGACAGACGACGATCTCGATCGTCGCGGAAGAGACGACGGAGGGGGAGTCGTCTTCGGGCGCGGTCGGATCATCGACGACGATTTCAAGTTCGGTTTGGGACATGGTGACCAAATGCTGTGGCCAATCCCCTTTCCCCGCTTGCGGGGAGAGGGTCTGGGTAACGGGGAGTCTCCGCGGAAACGGCGAGAGTTGGCCTCGCGGAGAGTCCCCCTCACCCGGATTGCATCTTCGATGCAATCCGACCTCTCCCCGCAGGCGGGGCGAGGTGAAACAGCTACTTCGCGACGAAACCGGCTTCCGTCATCAGCGACTTGTTCAGCGCATCGTCCTCCTCGAGGAACTGCACCATGTCCTTGCCGGTGAGGAAGATCGGCTTCAGCGCCTGCTTCTCCATGTACTCCTTGTATTCCGTGGTCTGCGTCACCTTGTGGAACAGATCGACATAGAACGCCTGCTGTTCCGGCGTCACCTTGCCGGGCAGGAACATCGCGCGCAGCATCAGATACTGCACGTCGACGCCCTCCTCCTTGCAGGTCGGGATGTCGGCCCAGGACTGCGTCTCCGTCACCTTCGTCGAGTAGGAGATGCGCTCCTTGTCGAACACGCAGAGCGGACGCACCTGGCCCGCGCGCCAGACTTCCAGATTTTCCGAGGGGTTGTTGACGTTGGCCTCGGTGTGGTTGCCGACCAGCTGGGTCGCGGCCTCGCCGCCGGACTTGTAGGGCAGATATGAGAATTTCGCGCCGGTCTTCTGCTCGAGGAACACGGTCAGCACGTGATCCTCACGCTTGGAGCCTGTGCCGCCCATCTTGAACGGCGAGCTTGCTGCCTTCGCCGCGGCGACGAACTCCTTCAACGTCTTGGGACCGGCGCTGTTGTCCCAGAGAACGAACTGATCGAGTGCGACCACGGAGACCGGGGTCAGCTCACGCCAGTTGAACGGGATCTTGGCCGACAGCGGCAGCATGTAGATCAGCGAATAGGCGATCAGCACCTTGTTCGGGTCGCCCTCGCTGGATTTCATGTACATCAGCGCTTCCGCGCCCGAGGCGCCGCCCTTGAGCGAGACGACCATCGGCTGCTTCATCAGATTGTTCTTCTGGATCGCGGCCTGCATCATCCGCGCCATCTGATCGGAGGCGCCGCCCGCGCCCGCGGCCACCACGATCTCGACCGGCTTCGCCGGTTCCCAGCCGGCGAAGGCCGGCGTGGTCAACAACAGCGCCGCCGCAGCGCCGACGGCTTTGACTGAAATTCGCACGAGTTTCGCCCCCTGATGTTTTTTGAGTTGTAGTGCGGAAGAATTCTATCCCTGCATAGTGCGGACTAAAGCTGACGAGTGCAAGCAGCCCGGCAATTCGGCGCCTATGACTTTCGACTGACGACGCCGATAGCGCGAGAGTTTACTTGCCCTTCCAGACGGGCGCTCGTTTGTTGAGGAAGGCATCCATGCCCTCGCGGAAATCTTCGCTCATATAGGCTTTCAGGATCAGGTCCTCGCCCTCCTCGCGCGACAGCGTGCGGCGGATGCGGCGCACCGCCTCCTTGGTCGCCTCCAGCGTGAGCGGCGCGTGGCTGGCAACGAGCTTTGCGGTCTCGTCGGCGCGGCGTTGCAGCGTCTCGACGTCGGGCACGACCTCGTTGAGCAGGCCGAGCGCCAGCGCTTCCTGTGCCTCGACGAGGCGCGCCTTGAAGATCATGTCCTTGGTGCGGGCGGGGCCGACCAGCGCGACGATGCGGCTGATGTTCGACATCGACAGGCAGTTGCCGAGCGTGCGCGCGATCGGAAAGCCCATCCGCGTCGTCTCGGTGCCGATGCGCAGATCGCAGCAGGCCGCGATGCCAGCGCCGCCGCCGGTGCAGGCGCCGGCAATGGCCGCGATCACGGGCACGCGGCACTGCTCGAGCGTGCCGAGCACGCGGTCGATCCGCGCCTCGTAGTCGAGCGCATCCTGCGCGGTCTTGAAGGCGCGGAATTGCGAGATGTCGGTGCCGGAGGCGAACGCCTTGTCGCCGGCGCCGGTCAGGATCAGCGCCTTGATCGAACGATCGGCGTTGATCTCCTGGCAGATCTCGGCCATGCGGTCATACATGGCGAAGGTCATCGCGTTGCGCGCCTGCGGGCGGTTGAAGGTGATCCGCGCGATGCCGTCCTCGACGGAGTAGAGCAGGTCTTCGTTGGCAGTCGTCGGTGCGTTCATCGCGCAATCTCTTTCTTCAAGTTGGATGGATCAAGCCACCTGGGCCTTGGCCATCGGCACCACGTCACGTCCCTTCAGGACGTCCATGGCCGCGAGCACGCCGCCGCTCCGGTGCGGAATCTTGGCAAGATCCAGGCCCATCTCGACGCCGGCAAGCGTCCCCATCAGCATCAGGTCGTTGAAGTGGCCGATATGGCCGATGCGGAACACCTTGCCCTTGACCTTGTTCAGGCCGGTGCCGAGCGACATGTCGAAATTTTCCAGCACGACCTTGCGGAAGGCGTCGGCGTCGTGTCCTTCCGGCACGCGCACACCGGTCAGTGCGGGCGAATGCGCGGCGGGATCGGCACATTGCGCTTCGAGACCCCAGACCTTGACCGCGGCGCGCGTCGCAGCGCTGTGGCGCTTGTGGCGGGTCCAGACGGTCTCCAGCCCCTCCTCTTCCAGCATCTTGACCGCTTCACGCAGGCCGTAGAGCAGGTTGGTGGCGGGTGTGTAGGGGAAGGTGCCGAGCTTGTTGAAGTTGATCACCTCCTGCCAGTCCCAATAGGAACGCATGCCCGGGTTGGCCTTGGCCGCGGCAAGCGCCTTCTCCGAGACGGCGTTGAAGCCGAGGCCGGGCGGCAGCATCAGGCCCTTCTGCGAGCCCGCGACCGAGACGTCGATGCCCCAGGCGTCGTGCTCATATTCCATCGAGCCGAGGCCGGAGATGGTGTCGACCATCAGCAGCGCCGGATGCTTGGTGCGGTCGAGGATCTTGCGCACCTCCAGCGGCGGCGTCACGCAGCCGGTCGAGGTCTCGTTGTGGACGACGCAGACCGCCTTGATCGCGTGCTGCTTGTCGGCGGCGAGGCGCTGCTCGATCTCGGCGAGATCGGCGCCGTGGCGCCAGTCGCCCGGGATGAAGTCGACGTCGAGCTTGAACTTGTCGGCGATGCCGCGCCAGAGCACGGCGAACTGGCCGGTCTCGCACATCAGGACCTTGTCGCCGGGCGCGAACACATTGACCATCGCCGCTTCCCAGGCGCCGGTGCCGGACGAGGGAAAGATGATCACGGGCTGCTTGGTGCGGAACACGCGCTGCATCGCAGCGAGAACGGCAAAACCGAGCTCGGCGAACTCCGGGCCACGATGGTCCAGCGTCGGCATGTCCATCGCCCGCAGCACCCGGTCGGGCACGTTGGTCGGTCCTGGAATCTGTAAGAAATGCCTTCCAGTATGCACGGTCATCGGCGTCCTTCCCGGTCTCGTCTTGGTTTGGTGGCCGCCGAATAGCACCATTTGACCGGCTTGTCCTCTCTCGAAAGGCTCCGTCCGTGCATGACGGACCGGCTTGCCCTCGCCTGCCTTCCCGTCCATCGCACTCCCCTTACGTGCCGACGATCTTCAGATGCGGCGAGGCATTGCCCTGCGGGCGCTGCTCCAGGAGCGTCATCGCGACGTCGACACCGCCGGAGCGATGCGGCACGCCAGCGACCGACAGGCCCATCTCGACGCCGGTGAGCGCGCCGAGCAGCGTCAGCGCGTTGCATTCGCCGAGGTGACCGATGCGAAAGACCTTGCCGGCGACCTTCGACAGGCCCGAGCCGAGCGACATGTTGTAGTTGTCGAGCACCACTTTCCGGAACTGATCGGCGTCATGCCCCGGCGGCATCAGCACCGCGGTGAGCACCGGCGAGAACTCCGAAGGCTCCTGGCAGAGCACTTCGAGACCCCAATGGTTGATGGCGGCCCGCGTCGCGGCCGCCAAGCGCTGATGCCGCGCAAAAACATTGTCGAGCCCCTCTTCGAGCAGCATCGCGATCGCCTCGCGCAGGCCGTAGAGGAGGTTGGTCGCGGGCGTATAGGGGAAGAAGCCCTTGGCATTGGGCTTGAGCATCTCCTCCCAGTCGAAATAGGAGCGCGGCATCTTGTTGGTCTTGGACGCGGTGAGCGCCTTCTCCGAGATCGCGTTGAAGCCGAGGCCGGGCGGCAGCATGAAACCCTTCTGCGAGCAGCTGACGCTGACGTCGACTTTCCACTCGTCGTGGCGATAGTCGACCGAGCCGAGCGAGGAGATGGTATCGACCATCAGCAGCGCGGGGTGGCCTGTGCGGTCGATCGCGGCGCGGATCTCGGCGATGCGGCTGGTCGCGCCGGTCGAGGTCTCGTTGTGCACGACCATCACGGCCTTGATCGCGCGCGCGGTATCCTCAGCGAGCTTGGCCTCGATCACCGCGGGATCGGCGCCGCGGCGCCAGTCGCCCGGGACGAAATCGACCTCGACGCCGAAGCGCCCCGCCATCTGCCGCCACATGGTGGCGAAATGGCCGGTCTCGACCATCAGCACCTTGTCGCCCGGCGACAGCGTATTGACGATCGCAGCTTCCCAGGCGCCGGTCCCCGATGAAGGGAAGATCACCACCGGCCCCCTGGTCTGGAATATCTTCTGGCTGCCTTCGAGGACGGTCCGACCGAGCTCGCCGAATTCGGCGCTGCGGTGATCAATGACAGGCATATCCATCGCGCGCAGGACGCGCTCGGGGACCGGGCTCGGGCCCGGAATCTGCAGGAAATGGCGTCCCTGATGCATGAAAACCTCCCTGTCGGCGGGTTACGGCCGGCTTCGCCGGCCATTTTGCATTCATTTTTTGTCCATTCAATCGAAATCTGGTATTCGATTGTGGGCGTCGACGCGACCAAACGGGCAAACTACTGTACTCCAAATGAAATCCACGATTACCGACACCGGGGTCCCGATCACCCCGCCAACCGGCAACGGCGGCGACCGCCAGGAAAACCGTCACGAGGCCTCGCTACATGGCGAGACTGTGCTGCGGCTGCGCGACTACGTGGTTGAGGGCAACATTCCCGAGGGCGGGCGCGTTCCCGAGCGGCAGCTCTGCGAGATGCTCGGCATCTCCCGCACACCTTTGCGCGAGGCGTTGAAGGTGCTCGCCGCCGAGGGGCTGATCGAGCTGTTGCCCAACCGCGGCGCGCGGGTGCGCCAGCTCAGCCAACGCGACCTGGAAGAGCTGTTCGACGTCATGGCCGGACTGGAAAGCCTGGCCGGGCGCCTCGCCTGCGAGGCCATCACGGACGCGGAGATCACCGCGATCGAGCAGCTGCATTACGAGATGTACGGCCATTATCTGCATCGCGACATGCACGGCTATTTCCAGACCAATCAGCGCATCCACGAGAGCATCGTCGCGGCCGCGCGCAACGAGACGCTTAAGAGCGCCTACGCCAACTTTGCGGGCCGCATTCGCCGCGTCCGCTACTCCGCCAATTTCGCCCGCAAACGGCAGCGCTGGGCGGAAGCCATGCGCGAGCATGAGGCCATCCTCGATGCACTGCGCCGCCGCGCCGCAAGCGAGCTCAGCGACATCCTGTTCCAGCACCTGCGCAACAAGCGGACGGCGGCGATCGAGCACCTGACCGAGCCCCGAGAGGACGCGCCGGCCTCGCCCTGAGGGCGTCCGGCTTGCTCATTTTGCATTCACAATATAATCGGTCAGGAAGCATAATGAATAACTCGGCAAGGCTGAGCCTTACTGGGTCAGTCCGGGATCAGGGATGACAAACGCCTCCTCGCTCGAACGGCGCCTGCGGTCGGAATTGACCGGCGACGTCCTGTTCGACCCATTCAGCCGTGGCCGCTACGCTACCGACGCCTCGTTCTACCAGATCATGCCGGCCGGCGTGGTGGTGCCGAAGACCATGGACGAGGCCTTGCTGTCGCTGGCGATTGCCCGCGACGAAGGGGTGAAGGTCATCCCGCGCGGCGGCGGCACCTCGCAATGCGGCCAGACCGTCAATGACGGCCTCGTGGTCGATCTCTCCAAGCACCTCAACCGAATCCTGTCGCTCGACGTCGAAGGCCGCACCTGCGTGGTCGAGCCCGGCATCGTGCTCGACGACCTCAACCGGCAGCTGAAGAAGCACGGCCTGTGGTTTCCGGTCGACGTCTCCACGGCCTCCCGCGCCACCATCGGCGGCATGGCCGGCAACAATTCCTGCGGCGGCCGCAGCCTGCGCTACGGCACCATGCGCGACAACACGCTATCGATGGAGGCATCGCTCGCCGACGGCACGCTGAGCCGTTTTGGCGAGGTCTCGCGCGATCTCTCCGACCTCGAAGCCAGCGACAGCACCCGCGCCCTGTTCCGCGACATGCTCGATCTCGGCACCCGCGAGGCCGACGAGATCGCGGCGCGCTTTCCAAAAGTGCAGCGCCGCGTCGGCGGCTACAATCTCGACGCGCTGGTGCCGCGCAATGCGCCGAACAACATGGCGCATCTCCTGGTCGGCTCCGAAGGGACGCTAGCCTTCACCACCAAGGTCGAGCTGAAGCTCTGGCCCGTGATCCGCAACAAGGCGCTCGGCGTCTGTCATTTCGGCAGCTTCTACGAGGCGATGGATGCGGCCCAGCATCTGGTGAAACTCAAGCCGATCGCGGTCGAGCTGGTCGACCGCACCATGATCGCGCTCGGCCGCGACATCGCGATGTTCCGCCCCATCATCTCGGCCGCGATCAAGGGCGATCCGGATGCCGTGCTGGTGGTCGAATTCGCGGAGGAGGACCAGGCGGACAATCTGGCGCGGCTCAAGCAGCTCGGCGAACTGATGGGGGACCTCGGCTTCGGCTGGAATAACGAGCCGCGCAAATGGGGCGGCGTGGTGGAGATCATCGAGCCCGCGCTGCAGAGCGGCATCGCCGATTTCCGCGCCGCCGGCCTCAACGTCATGATGTCGATGAAGCAGGAGGGCAAGCCGGTCTCATTCGTCGAGGACTGCGCGGTGCCGCTGCCGCACCTCGCCGACTACACGGCGCGGCTGAACGAGGTGTTTGCCAGGCACGGCACAAGCGGCACGATGTACGCGCACGCCTCGGAGGGCTGCCTGCACGTGCGCCCGGTGCTGAATCTGAAGCTGGAGAAGGACGTCAAGGCGATGCGTGCCATCGCCGAAGAGGCCTTTGCGCTGGTGCGCGAATACAAGGGCTCGCATTCCGGCGAGCATGGCGACGGCCTGGTGCGCTCCGAGTTCCACGAGAGCATGTTCGGCGAGCGTCTCGTCACCGATTTCAGAGAGGTGAAGCAGCGCTTCGATCCCGCCGGCGTGCTCAATCCCGGCAAGATCGTCGATGCGCCGAAGATGGACGACCGCTCGCTGTTTCGCTTCAAGCCGGACTATCGCGTCGCTGAGCTGAAGACCAGGCTCGACTGGTCGGCTTATCCCGGCGCCGGCAGCGGTTTCCAGGGCGCGGTCGAGATGTGCAACAACAATGGCGCCTGCCGCAAGCTCGAGGGCGGCGTGATGTGCCCCTCCTACCGCGCGACGCGCAACGAGAAGGATGTCACGCGAGGGCGTGCGAACACGCTGCGCCTTGCGATCTCGGGCCAGCTCGGCCCCGACGCGTTGGCGTCAGACGAGATGATGGAGACGCTGAAGCTCTGCGTCTCCTGCAAGGCCTGCCGCCATGAGTGCCCCACCGGGGTCGACATGGCCAAGATGAAGATCGAGGTGCTGGCCGCGCGCGCTGCCACGCACGGCCTGACGTTGCGAGATCGGCTTGTGGGCTACCTCCCGCGCTATGCCGGACTCGCGTCGCGCTTCGCGCCGCTGGCGAATTTGCGCAATCGCAGCCCGCTGTTGCGAAAGCCGTTCGAGCACTTTGCCGGTATCAGCGCCCGCAGGGTCCTGCCCGCCTTCCGCAGCGACGTGTTCGTGCCGCCGGCCGACAGCGTCGGCCCGGACGCCGGCCGCGAAGTCGTTCTGTTCACCGACACGTTCAACCGCATCTATGAGCGGGAGAATCTCGACGCGGCGCTACGCGTTCTGGTGGCCGGCGGCTATCGCGTGCATCTGCCGAAGCCTGCGCGTGGCGGCCGGCCGCTCTGTTGCGGCCGCACGTTTCTCTCTGCCGGCCTCGTCGACGAAGCGAAATCTGAGCTCGATCGCCTCGTGGCCGCCTTCGCGCCCTTCGCCGCGCGCGGCGTGCCGATCGTCGGGCTCGAGCCGAGCTGCCTCTTGACGCTGCGCGACGAGCTCGCTTCGCTGCGCAAGGACAACGACGCCAAGGCCATCAGTGCCCATGCCCTCACCTTCGAGGAATTTTTGGTGCGCGAGGCCGCGGCCGGCCGTCTGCAACTGCCGCTCGGGGCCGTCGCCGACAAAGCCATCGTGCACGGTCATTGCCATCAGAAATCCTTCGGCGCCTTCAAGCCGGTCGAGCAGGTGCTGCGCCTCGTCCCCGGCCTGAAGGTCGAGACCATCGAGTCCAGCTGCTGCGGCATGGCCGGCGCCTTCGGCTACGGCGCGGACACTTATGACGCCTCGATCGAGATGGCCGAGCTGTCGCTGCTGCCTGCCGTCCGGCGCGCGGACCCAGATACGCTGGTCGTCGCCGACGGCACCTCGTGCCGGCACCAGATCCATGACGGCGCGCAACGCGAGGCGCTTCACGTCGCGCGCGTGCTGGCGATGAGCCTCGATCGCGCCGAAACCCATTCCTCCTCTCAAGCTGCAAAGGAACCCAGCCATGGCTGACCTCACGCTCGACACCGCCCGCAAGATCCTCGACGCCGCCTTCGCGAAAGCCGGCGAGCTGAAGCTGAAGCCGCTGGTCGTCACCATCCTGGACGCGCGCGGCGTGCTCAAGCTCGCAGCCGCGCAGGACGGCACCAGCCTGATGCGCGCCGAGATCGCGCACGGCAAGGCCTATGGCGCGCTCGCGATGGGCATGGGCTCGCGGGCCCTGTTCCAGCGCGCGCAGGAGCAGGCCTATTTCATCGACGCCGTGAACACGATTGCAAAAGGCGCGCTGGTGCCGGTCCCCGGCGGTGTGTTGATCATGGACAGCACGACGCTGCTCGGTGCCGTCGGCGTCTCCGGCGACACGTCCGACAATGACGAGGCCTGCGCGGTGGCGGGTATCCAGGCGGCGGGGCTGAAGGCGAATGCGGGGTGAGATTGTCATTCCGGGGCGCGCCCACTTGGCGCGAGCCCGGAATCCATTTCTCCATATCGCGTGCTGCACGATGGATTCCGGGTTCGCGCTTCGCGCGCCCCGGAATGACGGCGGAGGATGAGGCTACATTCACGTTGAAAATCGGACTGAGCTGGTAAACCCCGCTCTCGTGCCCCGGACGCAGCGCAGCGCCTTAGCGGTGCGCTGCAGAGCCGGGGCCCATGTCGCTACATGTCCCCGTGCCGCCCTGGGTCCCGGCTCTGCGCAGCAACGCTGACGCGTTGCGGCGCGTCCAGGATACGAGAGCGGTGCCCTCCTCTACCTCCCCGTCCAGACCGGCTTCCGCTTCTCGCTGAACGCCTTCAGCCCCTCCTTGGCGTCCTCGGTCATCGCGAGCAGCGCGATCTGGCTTTCGGTATAGGCGATGCTCTCGTCGAACGACATCGAGGCGATCGCGCGCATGGCGTACTTGCCGCGGCGGATCGCGGTCGGCGATTTGTCGACGATGCGGCCGATCAGCCAGTCGACCTTGGCATCTAACTCGGCGGTGGGCACGACGTAGTTGAGGAGGCCCGCGGCCTGTGCGGCCTTGGCGTCGAACGGCTCGCCCGTGAGCGCCCATTCGTTGACGAGGCGCGGCGGCGCGATGCTCTGGAGCAGGCTCAACACCTGCATCGGGAAGACGCCGACCTTCACCTCCGGCAGGCCGAAGACGACGTGATCGGCCGCGACCGCCATATCGGTCATGCACAAGAGGCCCATGCCGCCGGCCATGCAGACACCACCGACCCGCGCAATCGCCGGCTTGGTGGCGTTCTGTGACAAACGCAGCAGATCGGCATAGTCGACATTTGGTTTGGAATGATCCATCGCGAAGGCCGCGCCGGAATTCTGCAAATCGGCGCCGGCGCAGAACGCCTTGTCACCGGCGCCCGTCAGCACGATGACGCGGACGTCTTTGTCCTCATGCGCGTCGCGATATCCTTTGCTGATGCCGGCGATCACGTCGCCGTTCAGCGCGTTGCGCTTCTCCGGCCGGTTGATGATGATCCAGAACGCCTGCCCGCGCTTTTCGGTGATGACGGCTGTGGTGTCGATCATGGCACGCTCGTTTCCTTGGCTCCGCTTGCAGCCATTTGCGGCAGCTCGGGCGGGAGGTGCAAGCGCAAACTGCGGCGCGCCGCTGCTTTAGCGCCTCGACACAAATTGCAGGCCGATAGCGGTGCGCGCCGCTCAGGCGACCGCTTTCCTGATCCAGACCTTGTTGTCGTGGAACGCGGCCCCGCCGATCGGCGCGATCGTGTCCGCACCCGTCAGCGTGTTGATGCCGCGGCCGCCGATGTGGTTCTTGTTGGGATGAACGGACTCTGCGATCAGCACACCGCGCCGCACGCCCTCGAACAGCGTTGCGACCAGCGTGGTCTCGCCGCGGCTGTTGCCGAGCGTCACGGCGTCGCCATCGGCGATGTCGAGCGCTGCCGCATCCAGGGGATGGATCATCACACTCGCCTTGCCCTCGCGCGCCTGAGAGGACGGCGTCTCGTTGAACGTGGTGTTGAGGAAGCTCCGCGAGGGACTGGTCGCGAGCCGGAATGGGTGGGCTTGATCAGCGTGCTCGATCGCCGCCCAATGGTCCGGCAGCGCCGGCATCTTGTCGACATCGCCCATGGTCACACCGAACGGCGGATGCGCCCAGTCAGCCTTGAAGTGGAACTTCTTGTCGGCATGAGCAAAGCCATCGAGGTAATGCGAGGTGCGGAAATCCGGCTGCAGGTCGCGCCAGAGATCGGCTTCGAGGCCGGCGATGTCGCCGTGATCGCTCAACCTCAAGGTCGCATCGATCAATTCGCGCGGCGTCATCTCGAAACCCGGATGCTTGGCGCCGAGCCGCGGCGCCAGCGCCTGCAGCACCTCGTGGTTGGAGCGGCATTCGCCGGGCGGATCGATCAGCTTCGGCCCGACGGAGATGTGCTGGTGGCCGCCGCCGTAGTAGAGATCGTCATGCTCCATGAACATGGTGGCCGGCAGCACGATGTCGGCCATCTGGGCCGTCTCGGTCATGAACTGCTCATGCACGGCGACGAACAGGTCCTCGCGCGCAAAGCCCTGCCGGACCAGCGCCTGCTCCGGCGCCACCGTCATGGGGTTGGTGTTCTGGATCAGCATCGCCTTGACCGGCCCCTTGCCCTGGAGGGCTTCGGCATCGCCGGTGAGAATGCGACCGATCTGCGACTGGTCCAGCGCGCGCGTGGTCTTGTCGATCGCATCGTGGCCTTCGATGATGGATTCGTTGAAGTGCCACAGCGCGAAATTGTTGAAGAAGGCGCCACCGCCTTCGTACTGCCAGGCACCGGTTACCGCGGGAATGCAATTTGCCGCGTGCATCTGCGTCGCACCATTGCGGCTGCGCGTAAAGCCGTAGCCAAAGCGGAAGAAGGTCCGCTTGGTCTCGCCAACCGCTTTGGCGAACGCCTCGATCTCCGCCACCGGCACGCCGCAAATCTTCGACGCCCATTCCGGCGTGCGCGCCGTCAGATGCGCCTCGAGCTCGGCCGGACAGTCCGTGTACTTGTCCATATAGGCGCGGTCGGCATAGCCGTCGCGGAACAGCACATGCATCACGCCGCAGGCAAAGGCGCCGTCGGTGCCGGGCGCAGGATGATCTTGATGTCAGCCTGCTTCATGGTCTCGTTGTCGTAGATGTCAACCGCGGCGATCTTCGCGCCGCGCTCCTTGCGCGCGCGGGCGGCGTGCGTCATCACATTGACCTGGGTGTTGACGGGATTGGTGCCCCAGATCACGACGAGGTCGGACAGCGCCATTTCGCGCGGATCGACGCCGGCGATCTTGCCGGTGCCGATCGCAAAGCCGATGCGCGCGACATTGGCGCAGATGGTCTGATAGAAGCGCGAATATTTCTTCACATGGGTAAGGCGGTTGAGGCCGTCGCGCATCACAAGGCCCATCGTGCCGGCGTAGTAGTAGGGCCAGATCGATTCCGCGCCGAACTCGCGCTCGGCCTCGTTGAAGCGGTGCGCGATCTCGTCCAGCGCCTCGTCCCAGGAGATCCGCGCGAATTGCCCTGAGCCCTTCGCACCCGTTCGGCGCATCGGATATATCAGCCGTTCGGGGTGATGGATCCGCTCGGCATAGCGGGCGACCTTGGCACAGACGACGCCGGCCGTGTAGGTCTGCTGCTTCGAACCGCGGACGCGGCCGATGCTGCGGCCTTCGATCACCTCGACATCGAGGGCGCAGGCCGAGGGGCAGTCATGCGGACAGGTCGAATGGCGGATTTCGATCTTGGCGTGCTGGTTCATGTCCCAGTTCGTAACACCAAAATACCGGCCAGCCGAGCGCGTTTATCCGGCAAGACCCATGCGATTTGCACAAAGCGCACGCGCCATGGGTTCCTGCTGCAACCGCGAAGACGGCTTGGCCGGGGGGCAAAAGCGGCGATTGCGCGCCGGTCAATTCCCGAGAGGCGCGTGCCGCCAGCTCTACGGCGAGAAGCGAATGCCTTCCTTCCCTATTTGTGCAGTTGGGTGAGACCAGTCGGTGGGCCGTCGACCGCCGTCCAGCCGCCGTCGACGAACAGTGTGCTGCCGCTGACATAGCTCGCGGCATCCGAGGCAAGATAGGCCACCGCGGTGGCGACCTCGTCGGCACTGCTCCAGCGGTTGAACACGGTGTGGCGGGCGTAGAGATTGTAGATGTCCGGCCGCTGCTTGAATGGGCCGGTCAGCGCCGTCTCGGCGATGCTCGGCGCGATCGCGTTGACGCGCACGCCTGCGTGCCCGACCTCGGAGGCGAAGCCCTTCACCAGCAGGCCGATCGCCGCCTTGGTCGAACCGTAGACGCCGAGGCCCGGCTCGATGGTGACCGCGCGCACCGAGGAGCAGGCGATGATGCTGCCGCCCTTCTGCTCGACCATGATGCGACCGAAGGCCTGGAAGTACCAGACCGTGCCCTTGACGTTGAGGTTGAGGACGCGGTCGAGATCCTCCTCGGTATAGTCGAGGATGGTCTTGCGAATGTTGAGCCCGGGCGTCGTCACGGCGATGTCGAGCCGCGGAAACTTCTGCATCACGGTTCTGGCGAGCGCGTTGACCTCCGCAGCACTCGCGGCGTCGCAGCCAGCCGCCTCCGCCCAGCCGCCCTTGTCGCGAATGCCGGCGGCGGTCGCCTCCGCAGCGTCAAGCGCGCGATCGGCGCAGACGACGCAGGCGCCGAGCCCGGCCAGCGCCTCGGCCGACGATTTGCCGATGCCCGAGGCGGCGCCGAGCACCACGGCCGTCTTGCCGGTGAGATCGAAGAGCTTGCGATAGTCGGTCACTGATGGCTTCTCCCTGGTACTGCTAGCCCTTGTAGCCCATCAAGAGGCGCGGCAGCCACAGCGAGAATGCAGGGACATAGGTCACGAACATCAGTGCTGCGATCAGCGCGGCATAGAACGGCAGGATGGTGCGCATCACGGCACCGACCGAGATGCCGCCGATGGCACAGCCGACGAACTGCGTGGTCCCAACCGGAGGAGTGTTGAGTCCGAGGGCGCAGTTGATCAGCATCAGCATGCCGAACTGCACGGGATCCATGCCCGCCTTCATCGCGATCGGCAGGAAGATCGGGGTGCAGATCAGGATGGTCGCTGCCATGTCCATGAACGTGCCGAGCACGAACAGGATGACGTTGATGAGAAGGAAGATCATCCAGGGTTGCGTGGAGACCTTGCTCATCATTTCGCCGGCAAGGTCGGCAACCTCGTAAAGTCCCATCAGATACTGGAACATGGTGGAGACGCCGATCAGCAGCAGCACCACGCCCGTCGTCTTCACCGCCTTGGCCGCGGCCCGCAGGAAGTTCTGCAAGGTCATGGTGCGGTAGATGAGGAAGGTCAGCAGGATCGTGTAGGTGACTGCGACGGCTGCGGACTCAGTTGCCGTGAAGACGCCGGACAGGATGCCCGCAAGGATGATGCCGACGATCAGAAGGCCCGGCAGCGCGGCCGCGAGCGAGCGGAAAACCTCGCTCCAGCCCGGAAACTTGCCGGCGGGATAGCCGCGCTTCACCGCGACTGCGTAGGCGGCGACCAGCATACACACCATCAGCACCAGCGCCGGCAGCAGACCCGCGGCGATCAGCGCGCCGATCGAGACCTTGCCGCCGGCCGCCAGCGCATAGATGATCATGTTGTGGCTGGTCGGCATCAAGGCTCCGACCAGCGAGGCATGGGTGGTGACGTTGACGGCGTAGTCGGTGTCGAAACCTTCCTTCTTCATCATCGGGATCATCACCGCGCCCATCGCCGACACGTCGGCCACGGGCGAGCCGGAGACGCCGCCGAACAGCGTACAGGCGACCACGTTCGACATGCCGAGCCCGCCGCGGATATGTCCGACGAGGTTCTTGGCGAGTTGCACGATCTTGTCGGCGACACCGCCATGCAGCATCAGCTCACCGCTGAAGACGAAGAACGGAATGGCGAGGAAGGAGAAGATGTTCATCCCCGACATCATCTGCTGGAAGATGACGGCGACCGGCAGGCCCTCGTAGAGGATGGTGCAGATCGCCGACAGGCCGATCGCAAAGGCGACAGGGACGCCGAGGATCAGAAAGCCGAAGAAGGTGGCGCCGAGGATGATCAGTTCCATGAGGGCACGACCTCTTCGCCGCGCAGGAGAGCGATGATGTGCTCGATGGAAAAGGAGAGGATCAGGACGCCGGAAGCGATCAGCGGCACGTAGCGGATGACTTCAGGCAGACCGAGATTGGGAATCTTCACGGTGCCGACCGACGCGCCGAGGATCCAGCCGTTATAGGCCATCGCAATGCCGAACACGGCGACCAGAACGTGGATCACAATCTCGATCTTCTCCCGCACGTGATCCGGAAGCATGACCAGCAGACTGTCCATGCCGATGTGCCCGGCATCGCGCACGCCCACGGCGGCGCCGATCAGCGTGACGTAGAGGATCAGGACCAGCGCCAGGTTCTCCGTCCAGGTCGGGCTGGAGTTGAGCACGTAACGACCGAACACCTGGTAGAAGACGATCGTGACGATGACCAGCAGGCCGCTCACCGAGAGATACATCCCCACGCGCGCAACGGGGGCGTTGATCCGCGACAGCAGGCCGGTGGACGGGCGTGCGGCCACGGCGCCCTGCTCGTGGCTTGCGACGTGTGGGTCTGTCATCCCGCGCCTCCATGCGGAGTCCGGTGCCCGCCGCGCGGCGACGCCGGACCCGGTCGCCGCCGTGTCTTACTTCGTGTCCTGGATACGCTTGACGAGGCTCTGGAGCTTCTCGTCGCCGGCGAACTTCTGGTACACCGGCTTCATCGCATCGACGAATTCCGCCTTGTTGGCGATCGTGACGACCTGAACGCCGGCGGCCTCGACGGTCTTGCGGGAGGCCTGCTCACGCTCGTCCCAGAGCTTGCGCATGACGGGCACCGAGTCCTTGGCCGCCTTGCGGATCATGACCTGATCGTCCTTGCTCAGCGTGTCCCAGACCTTCTTCGAGATCACGAGGACTTCCGGAGCGAGGGAATGCTCGGTGATGTTGTAGAACTTGGCAGCCTCGAAGTGACGCGAGGATTCGTAGGACGGCCAGTTGTTCTCGGCAGCGTCCACGAGGCCGGTCTTGAGCGCGGTGTAGACCTCGCCATACGGCATCGGCGTCGGGTTGGCGCCAAGGCTCTGGATCATGCCGACCCACAGATCGGACTGCTGGACGCGAATCTTCAAACCCTTCAGATCAGCAAGCGATTTAACCGGCGCCTTCACGGTGTAAATGGATCGGGCGCCGCTGTCGTAATAGGCAAGCCCCACCAATCCCGCGGGCTCCATCGCCGCCAGGATCTCGTCGCCGATCGGCCCGTCGAGGACGGTGCGCATGTGCTGCGTATCCCGGAAGACGAAGGGCAGGCACAACGCGATGGTCTCAGGCACGAAGTTGTTGAGCGGCGACGCGTTGATCCGCATCATGTCGAGCGCGCCGATCTTGAGCTGCTCGATCGTGTCCTTTTCGGAACCCAGGGCGCCGTTCGGAAACACCTTGACGCCGAGCTTGCCTCCGCTCGCCGCCGCAAGCTGCTTGCCCATGAACTTGACGGCCTCGACGGTCGGATAGTCGGCGGGGTGAATGTCGGCGGAACGGAAGTCGCGTGCGGTCGCCAGGGGCGCTGAAACCGCCAATGCAACGGCTGTGATGATGCCGGCGAGTGTCTTCATCTGGGCTTTCCTCCTGGATTGATTATGTCGTTGTCGGGGCAGATGCTCGGCCGCCTTGGGTCGCTCCCCTTCCGGTGTGAAGTCAAGCGCCAATGTCGTCCCTAGGGCGGGCGGCATTTTCTGTCCAAGCCAAATCCGGCATCGATCAATGCAAGAGTTGCATCGATCGATCTGGCCCAATCATGGAGAGGGCGGACCGGGTTGATGTCGCCGGCACGTGACTTGACCCAACCAATGGGCCCCCCTCAAGATATCAGGAACTCCGGACCATCTCGAGGAATGCCCATGCCGCGGAAGTTGATCGATATCTCGGTGCCGCTCGCAAACGACGTGACCGCCGATCCTCCGGGCAATCACCCGGCGATCCAGTATATCGATCACCAGCAGGGGCTGCCGCGCATGCTGCAGTTCTTCGACGGCCTCAAGGCGCAGGATCTGCCCGATGGTCAGGGCTGGGCCGTCGAGCAGGTCTCGCTGTCGACCCACAACGGGACGCATCTCGATGCGCCCTGGCACTTCCATCCGACCATGAACCGCGGCGAGCGGTCATGGACGATCGACGAGGTACCGCTCGAATGGTGCTTGCAGCCCGGCGTGAAGCTCGACTTCCGGCATCTGCCCGACGGCTACGTGGCAAGTGCGGCCGACGTCGAGACGGAGCTGAAGCGCATCGGGCATACGCTGTCACCGCTGGAGATCGTCGTCGTCAACACCAGCGCCGGCGCGAAGTTCGGAAGGGCCGACCACGTCAATTCCGGCTGCGGCATGGGCTATGAAGCCACCATGTACCTGCTCGAACGCGGCGTGCGGCTGACGGGCACCGACGGCTGGAGCTGGGACGCGCCGTTCGTCTACACCGCGCGGAGGTATGCCGAAACGAAAGATGCCAGCCTGATCTGGGAAGGCCACAAGGCGGGACGGCACATCGGCTATTGCCATCTCGAGAAGCTGCACAATCTCGACCAGCTGCCATCGACCGGATTCACGATCTCGTGCTTTCCGGTGAAGATCGAGCGCGCGTCCGCGGGCTGGACCCGCGCGGTCGCCATCATCGACGACTAGGTCAGCGGCGTCAGTCGTCGTCGAGGCCGCTCTCGGCGAGCTCGCGCAGCGCGTCCGTATCCAGCACCACGATGGCGCCGTGCTCGAGGCGAACCCAGTTACGTCCGGCCCAGACGCGCAATTGCTTGTTGATGCTCTCGCGCGTCATTCCCACCATCTCGCTGATTTCCTGCTGCGTGATGGCGAGCGTGCCGCTGCCGGAATCGAGCTTGCGCTCCTCGGTGAGGCCGAGCAGCGCACTCGCGAGCCGGCCCGGCAGATTCTGGAGGATCACCTGCTCGACCTGCTGGCTGGTCCAGCGCAGACGCGCGCACAGCAGCTCGATGAATTTCATCGCCAGCGCCGGCTGGCTCTTGACGAAGGGCAGGAAGTCCCGGCGATCGATGACGTAGAGCTCGCAGTTGGTGTTGGCGGTCGCATCCGCCGACCTGGGAGCGCCGTCGAGCACCGCGATCTCGCCAAAGATTTCTCCCGGGCCGATCAGATTGAGAATGGCGTTCCGCCCATCGGGCGATGAGGAGGAAATCTTGACTGTCCCCGCGACCACCGCGAACAGGCTGTTGCCGGGATCGCCCTTGGCGGCGATCGTCGCGCCGCGCTTGACGGTGGTGTGCTTGGCGTAGCGGCAGAGCTGATCGAGCGCTTCCGGCTCCAGATCCGCGAAGATCGGGTGCTTGCGCAGGACCGATAATTTGCTGCCCGCCGACTGTCGGGGATCGCCGATCTTGTCCTGAGGCACGCCGCGGGGCTCCTAAGACTACGAGGCACTAGGTTCCTGCGTAGTCAACGTTATCAGGCTTTTCAACCGGAAAGCACGCGCGGGATTCGAGGTAAATGCCACCAAAAGGACGTGGTACGGCCGAGAATTCACATCCGAAGGATGCATGGATGCGTCTCGGCTGACGCAGAGTTGCAGGCAGCACAGGCTGTGGTTGCGTCGAGCTGCCGCCGAAGGTCACCGCCGGGCCCGGCAAGGGTCGGCGGTCGACACGCCGGAAGCGGACGAAGACCGAGGCGCTTCAGCTTCAGCGCTTGGTATCCGGATCGAGCCGGCCCGCGCTGGTTTGACGGTCTGCCCAAGCCAGAACCGCGGCGAATGCGACGAAGATCGCGACGACGACGATGGTCACCAGCAATGCGTCAGCAGGCATCATGCTCCTCCCGGATTGTTTGCAGCATTGTTTTGCTGCGCACGGCCGGCGTCATTGATCGGGATCAAATGCCCTGGGGCGTTGTGGACAGGAGGTCAGGCCGCAGCCATGGCCTCGACGCGAGCCGGATCGCGCAGGCTGATGCCGCCGTGGATGATCTCGATCACGCCCTGACGCTCCAGCTTGGTGAAGGTGCGACTGACTGTTTCGATGGTCAGGCCGAGATAATCCGCGATGTCCTGACGGCTCATCGGAAGCGATACCGTGTCGGAGAGGCCCTTGAGCGTGACCAGCCGCTCGCGCCAGCCGAGCAGAAAGGTCGCGACCTTCTCGTCGGCCGAGCGTCGGCCGAGCAGGACCATATGGTCGCGAGCCTGGCTCAACTCGCGAATGGCCAGCTCGTTGATTCGCCTGAGCAGCTGCGGCCGGTCCTCGATGAAACGGCTGAAGGACGCCTTTGCGAATTGGCACACGGTCACCGCACCGATCGCATCGGCCGAGAAGTTGTGCCGGCCGGACAGATTCATCCCCAGGAAGTCACCGGGCAAGGCAAAGCCGACGATCTGCCGCCGGCCGTCGGGCAGCAGCTTGTACAGCCGCATGACGCCTTCGAGAACGTTGTAGAATGAGGTCGTGATCTCCTCCTCGGAGAACACGGTCTCGCCCGAGCCAAAATGGACACGGCGACCGAGATGCTCGAATTCCCTGAGCTCGGCCGCATCCAGCGACGAACAAACCGCAGCTCCGCGCACGGCGCAATCGTCGCAAAAATGTCCGTTCGGCTCGATCGTGACCACGGAAGGCTTCATCCACCGCTCCTCGCGCCGGCTGTCCCCGACACCAGACCGAGTCCACCGCGCGGCTGCATTTTACTGCATCGCGCCACAGCCGATTGACTCAGATCAAATTTGAGTGGCATCCCCGTCTTATTCTGCGCCCACGGTTCGACGGGATCACCTTCCATGCTGCAAAGCGCGCTGCGTCACGGCCTGATTGGGCTGCTTCTGGTTACGCCTGCGCTGGCGGCCCCGACCGCCGAACAGCGCGGCAAGGCCTTTGCTCGGGCCAATTGCGCCCGCTGTCACGCCATCGACCGCGTCTCCAAGAGCCCGGTCGAGATCGCGCCTCCCTTGCGCACCCTGCATCGCCGTTATCCGATCGACAGCCTTGGCGAGGCGCTGGCCGAGGGCATCTACACCGGTCATGCCGACATGCCGGTCTTCGAGCTCAATCCGGACCAGATCCACGACCTCCTGTCCTACCTGAAGACGCTGGAATAGTCGGCCTCACACCGCCTGCACGGTCCAACCGATCAGCTCCTTTACGATGCGCGCGAAGGCCGCATCGAAGGCGGCGACGGCCGCGGCCGGCTCGACCTTGTCGAGCTTTTCGCTGGTCTCAATGAGGCGCGAAGCGATCACCTTGCCGTTCTTGTCGACGATCCGCGCAGACAGTCCGATCTCGGCCCTTGTCTCACCCTCCGTGGCGATCCGGAAGCGCCGGATATCGATCAGGAGCTGGTAATCCGCCTGCCCGAGGTCCGACGTGCGCAGCGGGGCGTGGGCGATGTCGTAGTTCTCGAAGCTGTCGATCAGGCGCGCCTGCACCAGTTTCGGAATGCTGTCGGCCCAGAGGAAATCCCCAAAGCCCGGCCAGTCCCCGGCGGGCGCGAAAAGCATCCGCTGGGTCTGCAGCATTGCGACCGCCGTCGGCTCGGGAATCGCCAGTGAAGCGGCCAGCGTCTTGCCGGCCGGGCCGAGGTTCTGCGGCGTGCGCAGGTCGTAGGTGACCTTCTGCGCGGGCGTGCCGCCGCCCGTCATCTTCTCGAGGCCCGCCAGAATCCCGTCGATCTTGCCGGTGTTGCGGGCGAGCCCGTCGGAGAAGGTCTTGAAATTCGCAATGGTGTCCTTCAGCGGGCCGGAATTGTCCTGCAGCACCGTGTCGACCCGCCGCAGCGCGTCGCGCGCCGCCTGCGTCATGCTCTGGCCGGCGCCGGCCTCCGCGATCAGGGTCAAGGGTTCGCCGGATTTGGCGACGATGACGCCGCCCTCCAGCGTCACCACCGGCACACCGGTGAGGCCCTGGAATTCGAGACCGACCTTGGTGTCGGAGCGGACCGGCGTCGCGGTGGCAACCGAGATCGTCGCATTGACAAAGCGCGGGTTGTCCGGCGCGAGCCCGAGCTGGGTCACCTCTCCGACGCGAATGCCGTTGAACAGCACGCCGGCGCCGACCAGAAGGCCGGGCACCGGTCCCTGGAATTGCACGTGGTAGTTCGTGCGCGGCCCGATGCCGCCGGTGTTGTTCAGCCAATAGACGAAGCCGAACACCGCGAGGATCGCGGCCAGCACGAAACTGCCGATCAGCACGTAGGGAGCGCGGGTTTCCATCTCTCATCTCATCTCGTGTTGCAGCATCTGCGAGCGCTTGCCGTGGAAATAGGCGCGCACCCAGGGATGCTCGGATTGCAGCAATTCGCGCATCGGGCCGATCGCCACGATCTTGCCGTCGGCGAGCGCGGCGACGCGGTCACAGACCGTGGTCAGGCTCGCGAGGTCATGGGTCACCATGAACACGGTGAGCTCCAGCGTCCTTTGCAGCGTCTTGATCAGCACGTCGAAATCGCCGGCGGCGATCGGATCGAGACCCGAGGTCGGCTCGTCCAGGAACAGGATCGGCGGATCGAGCGCGAGCGCGCGCGCCAGCGCCACGCGCTTGGTCATGCCGCCGGACAGCTCCGCCGGATATTTGTCGGCATCCTCGGCGCGCAGGCCGACCATTTCGAGCTTGGCGATCGCGATCTCGTCCATCAGCTCCTGCGACAGGACGAGATTCTCACGGAGCGGAAACTGGACGTTCTGGCGCACCGTCAGCGAGGAGAACAGTGCACCCTGCTGGAACAGGATGCCCCACGCCATCGCTGCGCCTCGACCGTCGCCGCCGGCGGACTGCCCCATGACCTCGATGGTCCCGCCGCGACGCGGGATGAGGCCGATGATGGTGCGCATCAGCACCGACTTGCCGCCGCCGGACGCCCCCACGAGCCCAAGGATCTCGCCCCGGCGAACGTCGAGCGACAGATGGTCGAGCACGGTCTGACGACCGAAGCCGACCACGAGGTCACGGACACGAATCGCGAACTCGTCTTGCGGTCCGTCCATCGTCACATTCCGATCGAGGCAAAGAAGACAGCGAACAGGCCGTCGAGCACGATGACGAGGAAGATCGACTTCACGACCGACGTCGTGGTCTGCCGCCCCAGCGACTCGGCGCTGCCCTTGACGCGTAATCCCTCGCTACAGGCCACGATCCCGATCACCAGCGCCATGAATGGCGCCTTCAGGATGCCCACCTCGAAGTGGGTGACCGAGATGGCCTCATGCAACCGAGCGATGTAGATCGCCGGTCCCATGTCGCCATAGAACTGGGCAACAAGGCCGCCGCCATAGAGCGCGGCAATGGATCCGATGAAGGTGAGGATCGGCAGGGCAATGACCAGGGCCGCGACGCGCGGCAGGATCAGGACGTCAACGGGATCGAGCCCCATGGTTGAGAGCGCGTCGATCTCCTCGCGCATCTTCATCGAGCCGAGCTCGGCGGTGTAGGCGCTTCCCGAGCGACCAGCGACCATGATGGCGACGATCAGCACGCCAAGCTCACGCAGCACCAGGATGCCGACCATGTCGACCGTATACGACTCCGCGCCGAATCTGCGGAAGTGGAAAAAGCCCTGCTGCGCGATGATGGCGCCGATCAGGAAGGTGATCAGCGCGACGATGGGGATTGCCTGCCACCCGATGCGGTAGAGCTGATAGACCAGCGACGTCAGCCGCAGCGAACGCGGCCGGCGCAGCACGCCGATCACGGCCATGAACAATGCGCCGAGCATCTGGAGGAAGATCGTGATGTCTTCCCGCGACCCGACCGTGGACTTGCCGAGATCGCCCAGCCTCGCCAGGACCGGATTGGGCGCAGGCGCCGGGGCCGGCGTGTGGCGGTTGACCTGGCGCACCTCGTCCATCAGGCCGCTGAAATGGTCGGCGACGCCGACGAATTCGGCCGATCTGCCTGACGATGCGGCCCTGCGCGACAGCTTTTCAAGGACCCAGGCGCCGAGCGTGTCGAGCGCGCTGATGCCCGACATGTCCAGGGTTACGACGCGCGACCGGTCGACGTCGCCTCCAACCGACCGGGACAAAGTTTCGAGCGTCATCACATTGGCGGCAGTCCAGGGCCCTTCAGGGCGCAATTTCAGCTCGTCGCCGGACGGCGTCGCGAGCAGCAGCGGTTCGTGGTTCACGCTTCCACCTCATCGGGACAATCGGTCCCCATTCAGCCGGCATTTCTAGGCTAGCATGTGGCGGCCGGTTTGACCTGTCTCAAGACCCGAACACGCCCTGCCCCTTGACGCAAATCAAGCGCGGTCGCACGGTGGGTCTTAGACTTGCCTCGATTCAACGAGGATACCAGATCCATGTTCGACAGTGACGGGATGGGCGAAGAACTGCGGGCGATGAAGGTCGACGTCACACGTCTGCTGAGCACCGCCGGCGAGGAGTTGTTCGAGAGCTCGAAAGACCGCGCCGACGCACTCGCCGATCAGATCAGGGCCGCGCTCACCGAACTCGGCGAGACCGTCGAACAAGAGCAGGAGCAGCTTCAGGGCCTCGTTGCGGAGCGTCCGATCACATCGCTCGCCTCCGCCTTCGCGCTGGGCGTGGTTGTCGGCTTCATGTTGAGGAGACACTAGGTGAATACCGAGAACGTCGTCAAACATCTGCGCGTGCTGTGGCGTACCGACAGGATCATCGCGGACATCAGGCTGCGCCATCTGCTGATCGGCGTCGGCCTGCGCGCCTTCGCGGCGCTGATCGCCGCGTTCGGGCTCCTGATGCTGGAATTGTCCGCCTATTTCGCGCTGGTGCAGCTCTGGAGCGCAATTGCTGCAGCTGCGATCCTCGGCGCCGTCAACTTTGTCATCGCGGCCGTTCTCTTCGTGATCGCCGGCCGCGCTCCGTCGGGACGTGACATCGAGCTCGCCAACGAAATTCACGGCGCCTCGATCGAAGCCC
Source organism: Bradyrhizobium sp. 191 (assembly GCF_023100985.1). NCBI lineage: Bacteria > Pseudomonadati > Pseudomonadota > Alphaproteobacteria > Hyphomicrobiales > Nitrobacteraceae > Bradyrhizobium > Bradyrhizobium sp. 191. The sequence goes on along the minus strand of NZ_CP064692.1, from coordinate 7,178,355 downwards.
TCCAGCTCGAGGCGCGCGCGCTCCAGGCCCAGGTGTCGGGCGCGGTGCATCATCCGCTCAGCACGATCGTGCCGGCGCTGCTGCCGCTGATCGCAATCATCATCAAGAACCTGCGGACGCCGGCCAAGGCGTCCGCCGATGCGACATCGGCCGAAGCGCGCTCCTGAAGCCCCGCATCTTGCGCTGACGCGCTCCAGCGCACGCTCAAAGCTTCAACTTGACGTCGCAAAGGTCAGGCTCGGACGGATCCGGCTTGACCTCGAAGCCGAGCTGCCGGCACATGTCGAGCATCACGGTGTTCTCCTGGAGCACGTCGCCCGATATGGCCTTCAGTCCTTCCGACCGCGCATAGTCGATGATCAGCTGCATGAGCGCCCAGCCGAGCCCCCTGCCCTTGAGATCGGACCGTAGCAGGATCGCGTATTCGCCGCTCTCGTAGATCGAGTCCGAATGGAGCCGGACGACGCCGACCATTTCGCCGGTGGCCTCGTCGAATGCGATGAAGGCCATCGCGCGCGCATAGTCGAGCTGGGTCAGGCGTGCGATGAATTCGTGCGTGAATTCCTTCATCGGTGCGAAGAACCGCAGACGAAGGTCATGCGGGGTGACGTGGCCCAGGAATTCGTGGATGATCGGCTCGTCCTCGGGCCGCATGGGCCGCACGAAGATGTGCCAGTCGTCCTTGAGCTTGAGGCGGCGCTCCCATTGCGACGGATAGGCGCGAACGGCGAAATTGGCCGGGCCGGAGCCGACAAACTTCCGCTGCGGCGGCCCGACCGCAACGCGGGCATCGACCGCGGTCACGCCGGATTCGTCCGCCAGCAGCGGATTGATGTCGAATTCGCGGATCTCGGGAATGTCGGCCGCCATCTGCGCGAGCTTGACCAGCACCATGGCGACTGCGTCCGGCTTCACAGCCGGCACGTCCCGGTAAGCGCGGAGCAGCCGCGACACGCGCGTGCGCTCGATCAGGTCGCGGGCCAGCTGCAGATCGAGCGGCGGCAGCGCAAGCGCCTTGTCATTGATGATCTCCACCGCCGTCCCGCCCCGGCCGAAAACGACGACCGTGCCGAAGGTCGGATCGTCGGCGAGGCCAAGGATAAGCTCGCGCGCTTTTGCCTTGACGACCATCGCCTGGACGATGACGCCGCCGATGCGCGCCTCCGGACGCAGCTTTTTCGCGCGCGCGATGATGCCCGTGGCGGCCACTCGCACTGCTTCAGGCGTGGTCAGGTTGAGAACGACGCCGCCGACGTCGGATTTGTGGACGATGTCCCGCGACATGATCTTCAGCACGACGGTGTCGCCCTGTGCGAAGATGTCGTTCGCATAGGCAACCGCCTGCTCGACATCGGTCGCCGCATAGGTCGGCACCATCGCGATGTCATAGGCTTCGAGCAGGTGCTTGATCTCGACAGGTTCGAGCCATTCACGGCCATCCGCGACCGCGGCGGTGACGATCTGCCTCGCTCCCCGGGCATCCGGAACGAAGGTATCAGGCATCGCGGGAGGAACCTGGCTCAGCTCCTCCACCACCTCGCGGTGCCGGACCAGATACATGAAGCCGCGCACGGCGTCGTCCTCGGTCGGATAGTTCGGCACACCGGCGCTGGAGAGTGTCTGGATGATGTGCTGATCGGCTCCAACCCAGGCCGCCAATACGGGCTTCGCCCAGCTGCGGTGCTGCTCGCGATATCTTCTGACGAGCTGCGTCACGGTCGTGGCGATCTCGGCAGCCGAGGCGATCGCCGTTTGCACGTTGAGGACCAGGACTGCGTCGTTGTCACGATCGGCCAGCAGCTCCTCCAGCGCCACCGCATAGCGCGAGGCGTCGGCATCGCCCACGATGTCGACGGGATTCGCACCGGACCAGGTCGGCGGCAGCGCTGCATCGAGCTTCTTACGCGCTTCAGCCGAGATGGTTGCAGGTATTCCTCCGAGTTCGACCAATCGATCGATAGCAAGCACGCCGATGCCGCCACCGTTGGTCAGGATGGCGAGACGCTTTCCCGTCGGCGATTCGACACGGCCGAGCGTCTCGGCACAATCGAACAGCTCACGCAGATCGGAGACCCGCAGGACACCCGCGCGGCGGAACGCCGCGTCGTAGACAGCGTCGGCACCGGCGAGCGCACCGGTGTGCGTGGCAGCCGCCTTCGCGCCCTGCGCCATGCGGCCGGATTTCACCACGACGACGGGCTTCACGCGCGCGGCGGCGCGCGCCGCCGACATGAACTTGCGCGCGTCCTTGATGGCTTCGATGTAGAGCAGGATCGCGCGGGTCTTGTGATCCATCGCGAAATGGTCGAGCAGATCGGCAATATCGACGTCGATCTGATCGCCGATCGAAACGATGCCGGAGAATCCGACGCCGCGCTGCGCGGCCCAATCGACCATGCCGGCGGCAATTGCGCCCGATTGCGAGATCAGCGCGAGGTTACCCGCCCCCGGCATGTGCGCGGCGAAACTGGCATTCAGGCTGACGCCGGGCATCATGATGCCGAGGCAGTTCGGCCCGATCAGGCGCATGCCGTATTTTCGGGCAGCAGTGCTTGTGGCCTCGTGCAGCGATCCCGGTCCCTGGCCGAGCCCGGCCGAGACGATCAGCGCGCCCGCAGACCCGAGACGCCCGGCCTGGTCGACAATGCCTGGAATCTCGCCTGCGGGGGCGGTGATGACCACGAGCTCGGGCACGAAGTCCAGCCTGTCCAGGCTCTTCACCGCCGCGACGCCGCCGATCTCGGCATGGCGCGGATTGACGAGGCCAAACTGCCCCTTGAATCCGGCCTTGCGAATGTTCTCCAGAACGGCGCGTCCCACGGACCCCGAACGGGCGCTCGCCCCGACGAGCGCGACCGAGCGCGGCGACAGCAGGTTGTTCAGACGATAGGTTGACATGAAAGAAAATGCGCCGGGTCAGCGGCGGTTCCGATTGGTTGACGATCAAGACGAAAGAAGGAGCCTAGTGCGAGATCATAACCCAGCACGGTGGCTGGCCAATGACGGTCTTTGTCACACCGCCCCAGACGATCTCGTTCAGGCGCGAATGATGATAGGCGCCCATGACGATCGCATCGATGCCATGGGAATTCGCCCAGCTTCCCAGTACCTTGCCGATCGAGCTGCCGCCGCATTTCGTTGTTTCGAACGAGGCATCGACCCCATGTTCCCTCAAATGATCGACGAGAGCCGTGCCGGATTGCACGACCGCCTCGGTCTTGTCGTCCGCCACGGTCACCACACGGACCGAGGTGGCAGCCCGAAGAATCGGCAACGCGTCGCCGACCGCACGCGCGGCGCGAGCAGAGTGATCCCAGGCAATCAAGACGTTTTCGAATTCAGGCCGAAGTTCGTCCGCGAGATGTTCGGGACAAAGCAGAAGCGGCCGGCCGGATCCGAACAAGAAGGCCTCGACAATGACCTCTGTTCGGCTGTCGTGCGGTTTCACGGGAACTAGCGTGAGGTCGCTGAAGCGGGCATGCTCGGCCAGGATCGCGCCGATCTGATCCGCAGGCACCTTGCCCGATCGGCTCTGGGCGCGAATGTTGGCGCGGGAAGCTGCGCCGGTGAAGGCATTCAGGAGCTGCTGCATGTCGGAAGCCTCGGGGCCGGCGTGCTCGAAATCGCGGTCGTAAGGCAGCATCACCCTCGGTCGCTCGAAGATTTCTTCCTCGAGCGCGAGCGCGGTGATCCTGGCGCCGAGATCGGCGGCAACGGCCACGCATTTCTCTATCGCGACCACAGCCGGTCCGCGCGGCGGGCCGACAAGGGGCAGAAAGACGTCCTTGATGGGCATCCGCATTCTCCTGGGTCGCACGATAGGCCGGCGCGCGTCGAGGCGCTTGATCCTCGTCAAAGGCAAACTGTATCCGGTCACCCGGGAACCGGCGTTGACCGGCATCAAGGACTGGTCGCTTGGTCATTCTATGAATAATTCAATCGGAGCGGTTCGCCCCGGAGAGACTTATGCGTGCGATGGTGTTGCCGGCTCCACGAGCGCAGCTCCAGATGGAGGAGCGGCCTGACCCGATTCCGGGTGAGGGCCAGCTCCGGGTGAAGATCGGCGCCTGCGGCGTATGCCGGACCGATCTCCATCTCGTCGATGCCGAGCTGCCCGATATTCGCTATCCGATCGTGCCTGGGCACGAGATCGTCGGCCGGGTCGATCTCGTTGGGCCGAACGTGGCAACACATGCGCCTGGTGACCGGGTCGGCATCCCCTGGCTCGGCTTCACCTGCGGAAAGTGTCGATTCTGCCGGGAGGGCATGGAAAACCTGTGTGACGCACCGCTCTTCACGGGCTATACGCGCGACGGCGGCTACGCGACCCACATCATCGCCGACGCTCGCTACGCTTTTCCGCTCAGTGAGGCCGGCAGCGACGTGGAGATTGCGCCCCTGCTGTGCGCAGGGCTGATCGGCTGGCGCTCGCTGATTCTGGCCGGCCCCGCCGACCGGCTCGGCCTCTACGGCTTTGGCGCAGCCGGCCACATCATTGCGCAGGTCGCGGTTTGGCAGGGACGATCCGTCCATGCATTCACGCGACGCGGCGACGCCGCTGCACAAGACCTTGCACGCCGTCTCGGCGCGGTCTGGGCGGGGTCATCGGACGAAGCGCCCGACGAGCCGCTCGACGCCGCCATCATCTACGCACCGGCCGGCGAGCTCGTTCCGGCCGCGTTGCGCGCCGTCCGCAAAGGCGGGCGCGTCGTATGCGCCGGCATCCACATGACCGACATTCCAAGCTTTCCGTATGACTTGCTCTGGCAGGAACGGCAGTTGGTCTCGGTCGCCAATCTGACCCGGCAGGATGGCCTCGATTTTCTAAAGGTCGCCCCGCAAGCCGGCGTGCGTACCGAGACGACGGCGTTTCCGCTCGATCAGGCCAACGAGGTTCTTGGCATGCTGCGGAATGGCCAGATTCTCGGCGCAGCCGTGCTGACGCCGTGATGGTGCTTCGAATGCCCGCTCCGATCGAGGATGAAACGGCGGCCCAGGAGCGCATCTTCCAGATGCTGACCGACCATCCCGGCGTGACGCGGATCGACACGCATGGAGCCTCGGTGTTCCTGGATGCGAAGCGCGCGCTGAAGATCAAGCGCGCCGTCCGGTTTCCGTTCCTTGATTATTCGACACTCGAGAAGCGCAAGGCGGCCTGCGAGGAGGAGATCAGGATCAACCGGCCGCTGGCGCCGCAGATCTATCACGGCGTCGTGGCGATCACCGAAGAGCCGGATGGATCTCTGAAGGTCGGCGGCGCCGGCCGGCCGATCGAATATGCGGTCGACATGTCGCGCTTCGACGAAAACAGGACGCTGGATCTTCTGGCAAAGGCCGGCCCGCTGGAGACGAAGCTCGCCTCGGCTGCCGCTGACGCAATCGTGGCGTCGCACGCGGCGGCGACACGCGCAGACGGAGAAGCCTGGGTCTCATCCATCCCGGCCCTGATCGACGGCAACAGTGACGGCCTGCGGGCCGGCGGACATTTCAACGCGGAAGACATCGAAAGGCTCGGCAAGGCTTCGCACGAGGCATATCTGCGTATTCGTCCCCTGCTCGCAGAGCGCGGCCGCCAGGGCTTCGTGCGCCGCTGTCATGGCGATCTGCACCTCGCAAACATCGTTCTGATCGATGATCGGCCCGTGCTGTTCGACGCCATCGAGTTCGATGCGCAGTTGGCAACGGTCGACGTGCTCTACGATCTCGCGTTCACCCTCATGGACCTGTTGCAGCACGACCAACTGCGCGCGGCGAATATCGCCCTGAACCGCTATCTTGCAGCGACGCCGGCCGACAATCTCGACGCGCTCTCCGCCCTGCCGCTGTTCATGTCCGTCCGTGCGGCGATCCGCGCCCAGGTGGCCCTGGCACGGCTGAAGCGGCCGCATTCCGATCGTCCCGGCATCCTCGACCAGGCGCAGCGCTACTTTGACCTCGCCAGGACGCTGATCCGTCCTCCCGCTCCGCGTCTGATTGCGGTCGGCGGACTGTCCGGCACCGGAAAGACCGTTCTGGCGTACGCGCTCGCGCCGCTCGTCGCGCCGCAGCCGGGAGCCGTCGTGCTGCGCAGCGATCTCGTCCGCAAGCAAATGTTCGGGGTCGAGGACACGCACCGCCTGCCGCCATCCGCCTATACGCCGGAGGTCACGGCCCACGTCTACGACGCGCTGGCTCAGCGCGCCCGGCGGGTGCTGGCGCAAGGCCATTCGGCGCTCATCGACGGCGTATTCGCCCGCGAGGACGAACGTGACGCGATCGCCGCGCTGGCGCGCGAGCGCAACGTTTCACTGAACGGTCTATTCCTGGTCGCGGACCTCGCGACCCGGCAGGCGCGGATCGGAAGCCGCCGGGGGGATGCATCGGACGCCACGCAAGAGGTTGCCGCGCTGCAAGAGCACTATAAGATCGGCCATGTCGGCTGGGCGACCATCGATGCATCCGGGACAGAAGAACAGACGCTGCAGAACTGCCGGGACGTGATCGCCAAGGGGCAAACAACGCAACCTGATTGATGCAGGCAAGGATGTCGGGACCCACCACAAGCTCGAGGGCGACCACGCGTGCCAAGCCGGCGACGCGGCGCAATACCCTGCCCGGCCGCCTCAGCCCCGGCATGGCCTGCGACACGGCCTTCCGGATCATCGCCCGCCGTCACCTCGATGACGTGATCGCTCAGCACGACGGGACCTGCCGCGGCGATCCCGAAGCTCTGCACCAGATCCGCATCGCACTGACGCATCTGCGTACTGCCATCCGCTTCTTCTCGCCGATGGTCGACGACGCCCTGCGCCCGAAGGTCTGGGCCGAACTGAAATGGCTGAACGGCCAGCTCGGCATGGTGCGGGACCTCGACGTGGCGATCGAGCGGGTCGTCGCCGAGACTGGCCACGAACTCGCCGTGGTCGCCGAGCTTCAGCAGTGGGACGAGAAACGGGCCGAGAGCCACAGGCTGCTGGCGCGTGCGCTGCAATCCGCACGGTACCGCCGCCTGGCCGAACAGACCTCGACGTGGATCGAAAGCGGCCCCTGGTCGACCCGGCGCAGCAAGGAAGCCATTCGACTGCGCCGCCGCACGCTCGCCGAACACGCGATGGAGCGGCTGACCGAGTGGGAGACGAGGCTGCTCAAGAAAGCGCGAAGACTCCGCAAGCTCGACGTGGAGAAACGACACAAGCTGCGACTCCTCAACAAGCGGCTGACCTATTCGATCGAATCGCTTCAGGACCTGTTCGCCGCGGAAACGCCGACGAAACACAAGTCCATCCTCAAGCAATTGCGCAAGGCACAAAGAGCGCTCGGACAATTGAACGACGATGCACGAGGACAGGCGCTGGCGGCGTCCTTGAACGGCGCCGGCCTCGGTGCCACCGATCGCTTTCTCAACCGAAAGCGGGAAAAGAAGCTGTTGCGAACCGCGTCGGTGGCCTACCGAAAACTGGACAAGGCCAAGCCGTTCCGCTCCTCGGATCTCGCGCCGGGCTCCGAGCCGGAGGTTTAGGTGTGAACATAGTCTCCCGGCGCATCGGGCAGGCCGGGTGCGCCTCCAAACCCGATCTGCGGCGGATCGCAGGGCGCGCCGGAGCGCGCCGCGAGCCATTTGGCCCATTCCGGCCACCACGACCCTTCAACGCGCGGGGCCAGCTTCACCCATTCATCCGCGCCGACATAGGGCGCATCAGCAGCCTTGGTCAGCACCTGATAGCTGTGGCCGGGCTCCTCTGGAGGCGCCACGACACCGGCATTGTGACCGCCGCTGGTCAACAGGAACGTCACGTCGGCATCGACCTGATAGTGGATCTTGTAGACGGATCGCCATGGCGCCACGTGATCGGCGAGCGTGCCGACCACGAACATCGGCACGTGAATATCGGAGAGCGAAATACTCCTGCCTCCGACGAGATAGCGCCCTCCCGCCAGATCGTTGTCGAGGAACAGCTTGCGCAGATACTCCGAATGCATGCGATAAGGCAGCCGCGTGGCGTCGGCGTTCCAGGCCATCAGGTCGCTCGGCGGCGCGCTCTCGCCCATCAGATAGTCATGTGAGAGCCGCGACCAGATCAGTTCGTTCGAGCGCAGCAACTGGAAGGCGCCGGCCATCTGCGTCGTGTCGAGATAGCCGCGCTGCCACATCATGTCTTCGAGAAAAGCCACCTGGCTCTCGTTGATGAAGAGCGTCAGCTCCCCGGCCTCGGTGAAATCAGTCTGCGCGGCAAGGAGCGTGACCGAGCCGAAGCGGTTATCACCGTCGCGCTCCATCGCGGCGGCGGCGATCGACAGCAATGTGCCCCCCAGACAATAGCCGAGCGCATGGGTCTTCCGACCCGGCATGATCAGGCCGATCATGTCCAGCGCCGCCATGACGCCCAGCCTGCGATAATCGTCAAAGGCGAGATCCCGATCCCTCGCATCCGGATTGCGCCACGAGATCGCGAACACGGTGAAACCTTGACCCGTCAGATATTTGACCAGCGAGTTCTGCGGCGAGAGATCGAGGATGTAGTACTTCATGATCCAGGCCGGCACGATCAGGATCGGCTCGGGCCGCACCTGCGCGGTGGTCGGATAATACTGAATCAGCTCCATCAGCTCGTTGCGGTAGACGACCTTGCCGGGTGAAACCGCCACCGTCTTGCCGACCACGAACTGCCCGTCGTCCGCCAGTTTCGAGTTGGAGAGCAGGCGCATCAGGTCGCTGCACCAGTTCTGCCAGCCGAAGATGAAATTCTCCCCGCCGCTCTGGAACGCCTTCTCCAGCACCTTCGGATTGGTCGCAGCGAAGTTCGACGGCGCCAGCATGTCGAGCAACTGACGCATCGAGAACTCGACGATGGCTTCATTTGCATGCGACACGCCGCGTACGCCCGTCGCAGCATCACGCCACCAGCGCTCTCCGAGCAGAAACGCCTGCGCCAGCAGGTTGAACGGCGCGATCTCCCATTGCGATCCCCTGAACCGGCGGTCCCGCTCCTGCGGCTGGATCACGGACCACGGCTTTTGCCCGGGCGACGCCGCGTGCGCGGCAGCTTTCGCGAGCCGGCCGACATCGCGAAGGGCGTTCCGCGAAATCTCCATCTGGCGCTGCGGCGCCGCGGCGAGATGCGAGCTCCAATCGAGCCAGGCGAGCGAGAGGGCAAGTGGCGAAATCCCGCCCGTGAACCGCGCCAGCATCGCGTGCAAGGCGCGGTCCAGAGGATATGGCTCTGATGCAGGCACGGAATCGGCCGCGACCGGAGTGCTTTCGAGTTTTCCGGGGCTCACAAGCGAGGCTTCGGGACCAGCGGCGGGATCGGCGGAGAGAACCTGCACCGCCGGCTCTTCAGCCCGTGGAAATTTCTGCACGACGCTCATAGCTCATGTTCCTGCGGGCTTCAGTTGTACGTGGATAAAGGGTACCGCGAGGCGTCGAAGCCGTGTTGAGCTGCATCAAGCCCGGGTCCGGATCACAATTTCTCAATCGGGATCGATCGTGTTTCGCCCGATTGACTTGCGTCAAACGGCACCTCGATGCCGGAGCTAGGTTGCGCGCATCGAAGTTTCAACAAAGCGGAGTCGTCCATGCGCGCCCATCAGATCATGACCCGGTCGGTCATCTCGGTCACCCCCGACACCAGCATCGTCGAAGCGGCAAATATCATGCTGAAGCGGCACGTCAGCGGTCTCACAGTGGTCGACGAGTCCGGCAAGCTGGTCGGCGTCGTGTCGGAAGGGGATTTCATCCGCCGCAGCGAAATCGGCACCGGCCGCAAGCGCGGACGCTGGCTTCGCTTCATCCTCGGTCCGGGCAAATCCGCGAGCGATTTCGTCCATGAGCACGGCCGCAAGGTCTCGGAAGTGATGACCGACTCGCCCGTGACGATCACGGAGGATACGGCGCTCGCGGAGATCGTCGATCTCATGGAGCGGAACAACATCAAGCGGCTGCCGGTCGTGCGCGGCGACAAGGTCGTCGGGATCGTATCCCGCGCCAATCTGCTGCAGGCGGTGGCGGGCCTCGCCCGCGAAGTACCGGATCCCACCGCGGATGACGACCACATTCGCAGCCGCATCATCGATACCATGGAGAAGAGCGACTGGTGCCCGTTCGGGCTGAACGTGATCGTGCGCAACGGTATCGTTCATCTCAGCGGCGTCATCACCGAAGAGCGCGCACGGCAGGCCGCGATCGTCGCCGCGGAGAACGTCGAGGGCGTGAAGAAGGTGCACGACCATCTTTGCTGGGTCGACACCATGTCGGGCGTCTATCTGAACTCGCCCGAGGACGATGAGCTCGCCAAAGCAAGCTAACCAGGGCGGGTCGATCAGGGAGAGCCGATCGCGACAGAGTTCAGCGAGGAATGACGGCGGTGGCTTCGATTTCGACGCGCGCCGCCTTCTCCACGAGGCGGACCACCTGAACCAGCGCCATCGCAGGATAATGGGCTCCGAAGACGTCGCGATAGACCCGGCCCAGTTCCTTCAGATTGGCCAGGTACTCGTCCATGTCGACGACGTACCAGGTCAGGCGCACGAGGTGCTCGGGCCGGGCACCGGCCTCGGCCAGGATCGCGGCGATGTTGCTCAAGGTCTGGCGTACCTGCGCGACGAAGCCTTCCGCGAGGCGCTCTTCTGCATCCCAGCCGATCACTCCGCCGGTGACGACGATACGTCCTTCGGCAGCCATGCCGTTGGCGTAGCCTTTCGGCACCGGCCAGCCTGACGGCTGGAGGATCTGCGCCCTGATGCGCGTTCCTTCCTCGGCTGCCGTCGGCAGTACCGCGAGTTGCGAGCCTTTCGGGGGCGTCACGGACAATTCTCTATCCTTCTCTCATTCCGCAGCGACGCCTGACGACGTCGCCGCGACCTGCGCCAGCTGCCGCAGGGCAAAGCGCTTCAGCTTGCCGGTTTCGGTCTTCGGCAATTGCGTCACGAACTCGATCGCGCGCGGATATTTGTAAGGCGCAATCTCGCGTTTGACATGCTCCTGCAGCTCCGCCACGAGCTGCGCGTCGGCCGTCACGCCGGGCGCGGCGATGACATAGGCCTTCACGATCATGCCGCGCGCCTCGTCCGGAGCGCCGACCACGCCGCACTCGGCAACCGCCGGATGCGTGAGCAGCGCCGCTTCGACATCGGTCCCCGCGATGTTGTAGCCGGCCGACACGATCATGTCGTCGGAGCGCGACTGGTACCAGAAATAGCCGTCGCTATCCATCAGATAGGTGTCGCCGGTGATGTTCCAGCCGTTCTGGACGTATTTCCGCTGCCGCTCGTCGGCCAGATAGCGGCAGCCGGTCGGCCCGCGCACGGCGAGACGGCCCATCGTTCCAGGCGGCACGTCGCGGCCCTCATCGTCGACGATCTTGGCTTCATAGCCCGGCACGGGCTTTCCGGTGGCGCCGGGGCGGATCTCGTCCTCGGTCGCGCTGATGAAGATGTGCAGCATCTCGGTCGAACCGATGCCGTCCATCAGCTTGATCCCGGTGGCCTTGAACCAGGCATCGAATGTCGGCTTGGGCAGTGTTTCGCCCGCGGAGACGCATTTGCGAAGCGAGGAGATGTCGCGGCCCGGGAGCTTGCCGATCATGGCGCGGTACGCGGTCGGCGCGGTGAAGCAGACTGTGATCTTGTACTGCTCGATCGCCGACAGCAGGTCGTCCGGCGTCGTCTTCTCCAGCAGGACGAAGGACGCGCCGATATGCATCGGAAACAGCACGCCGCCGAAGCCGAAGGTGAAGGCGAGCGGGGCCGAGCCGATGAAGCGATCCTTCTGCTCGGCCCGCAGGATGTTGCGCGCATAGCCGTCGCAGACCGCGAGCATGTCGCGGTGGAAATGCATGGTGCCCTTGGGATCGCCTGTCGTGCCCGACGTGAAAGCGATCAGGCAGATGTCATCGGCGGCGGTATCGAGAGCCCCGAACTCCGGGCTCGCATCCGCGATCAGCGCTTCGAGCGAATCGGAAGCGCCGTTGCCCCAATAAACGACGCGCTCGAGACCGGGCGCTGCGGCCTTCGCCTTCTCCATCTCATCGGAGAGTTTTCCGTCACACAGTGCCAGCGTGATCGCCGCTTTCTGGATCGGATAGGACAGCTCCTTGGCGCGTAGCAGCGGCATCGTCGCCACGACGATGCCGCCGGCCTTGATCACCGCGAGATAGGTCGCAACCATCATGGGGTTGTTGGCAGAGCGCAACAGCACCCGGCCGCCGGGAACGAGATTGAGCTTGCCGACCAGCACGTTGGCGATGCGGTTCACCAGCGCCTGCAGCTCGCGATAGGTGTAGCTGACGGAAGGGCTGATGACGCAGGGTGCCTCGCCATGTCCCTGCTCGACCCAGCGATCCAGGAAATAGCTGACGCAGTTCAGTCGCGGGGGGTAGTGCAGCTCCGGCCGCGTGAAGATGAATTCGGGCCAGAGCTCGCGCGGCGGCAGATGTTGCCGCGCGAACGTATCGACATGGGCCGTCGCGGCGTTGCCGTCACACGAACCCGACATTTGAATCTTGGCGGCGTTGGCCATCGCACGCTCCTTTCAGCATGGATTGCACCCGGCAGCACGATCTGAAAACATTTTAGGCTTAAAACAATTCGGCGCAATAGCGGATTTTGGGCAAGCCGTGCTTTTTCCTGCGGCAAGAGGGATCGGCGCCCCGCCCAGCGCCGGGGCTTACGACCGGCGGCGCGCGGCCGATTTCTGCGCGGACGCCTTGGTCTTGGCCAGGAGCCGCATCAGTTCGCGCACGTCCTTTGGGGTCAGGTCGGCGAAGAGATCGGCGATCCAGGTTTCGTGTTCCGCAGCCATTCGGCGAAACTCGGCGCGTCCGAGCTTCGTGAGTCGGATCACCTGGACGCGGCGATCCGTCTCCGAGGTCCGGCGGTCGAGATGACCGGAGTCCACCAGACGCTCCACGAGGCCGGTCACATTGCCGTTCGACACCATCATGCGCTTGGAGACATCGGACAGCGTCATGCCGTCAGGCGCCTTGTCGAGCTGCGCCATCAGGTCGAAACGAGGCAGCGTGACGTCGAATCGCTGCCGCAGCCGGCCGCGCACCTCGCCCTCGATCAGCGTCGTGCAGGTCAGGAGCCGCAGCCACAGCCGAAGCTCCTCGGCGTGGTCCTCCGGCGTTTCGACGGCCTTGGTCTCGGAATCGAGCATGTTGATGCAGCCACTCACGGCCGGCATTGGCGCCGGCACGGATTCCCCAACGTTTTGAGCTTCAAATAAATCGGAGCCGGCTGCAAGTCCAAAGCTGCAACAATCAACCGCAGGACAATTTCTTTAGGCTTCAAACAATTGGCGCGCCGCTTGCATGCGGCGCTCCCCGCAGAATGCGACGCCTCGAGCTCGGCTTGCCGCGGCGACCATCATCGGCATAAGTTTGAATTTGGAGTACGTGGCTTGCTGCGCAAGCCAATCGTCACGAGGGACAGATCATGAAGACGCAAATGACCTTGGCCGCAGCCGCCGTGCTGCTCGGCACCGTGGTGACCCCTGCCCTTGCCCAGGAAAAAATCAAGCTGGGCGTGATCGTGACCCTGTCGGGGCCTGCCGCCGCGCTTGGCCAACAGGTTCGGGACGGCTTTGCGCTTGCGGTGAAAGATCTCGGCGGCAAGATGGGCGGCCGTGATGTCGAGGTCGTCGTCGTCGACGACGAGTTGAAGCCGGATGCAGCGGTGACCAAGGTCAAGGGCCTTCTCGAGCGCGAGAAGGTCGACTTCGTGGTCGGACCGATCTTCTCCAACATCCTCCAGGCGATCCACCGGCCCATCACGGAATCGAAGACCTTCCTGATCAGCCCCAATGCCGGGCCGTCGACCTTCGCCGGCAAGGACTGCAACCCGTTCTTCTATGTGACTTCGTATCAGAACGATCAGGTGCACGAGATCCTCGGCAAGGTCGCGCAGGATCGCGGCTACAAGCGCATGTACCTGATGGTGCCGAACTATCAGGCCGGCAAGGATTCGGTGGCCGGGTTCAAGCTCGACTACAAGGGCGAGATCGTCGAGGAATCCTACATGCCGCTGAACACGCTGGACTTCCAGCCGGAGCTGTCCAAGATTTCCTCGCAAAAGCCCGACGCTCTCTTCACGTTCATGCCCGGCGGCCTCGGCGTCAATCTCGTCAAGCAGTACCGGCAGGCGGGCCTTGCCGATACCATTCCGGTGCTCTCGGCGTTCACGGTGGATGAATCGACCCTGCCGGCGCAGCAGGACGCCGCGGTCGGCATGTTCGGCGGCGCGAACTGGGCGCCCAATCTCGACAATCCCCAGAACAAGAAGTTCGTTGCCGCCTATGAGGCCGCTTATAACATCGTGCCCGGCACCTATGCCTTTCAGGCCTATGACGCCGCGATGCTGATCGACAGCGCGGTCAAGGCGGTGAAGGGCGATCTATCGAACAAGGACGCCGTTCGGGCGGCGCTCAAGAAGGCCGACTTCACCTCGCTGCGCGGCACCTTCAAGTTCAACACCAACGGCTATCCCATCCAGGATTTCTACCTGACCAAAGTCGCCAAGCGTCCGGACGGCAAGTTCCAGACCGAGATCGTCCAGAAGGTCTTCGAGAATTACGGCGACCGCTATGCCAAGGACTGCAAGGCGGCGAACTGAGCATGATCCGGAAAAGTGCGCAGCGGTTTTCCGAGAAAGATCATGCTCTGACAATAGCCGCGCATCGCGTTACGGGAGGACTAAAATGAAAAGCGAAATCACCGGCATCACCCGGGCGAATGAGGGCATCCAGGGCATTTCCTGGAACATCCTCGGCCAGACCTATGTGCCGAAGAGCTACGCCGAGCACAGCTTCTCCTGGCATGCGACACTTCCGCCGGGCACGTTTGTGCCGCCGCACATTCATCCCGATCAGGATGAGTATCTCTACATGCTGGAGGGCAAGCTCGACTTCATGCTCGGCAATTCGGAGTCGCAGGCGACGGCCGGCGACCTGATCCGCCTCGGCATGGGCGTGCCGCACGGCATCTTCAACAAGTCGGAGCAGACCGCAAAAGTGCTGTTCTGGGTCTCCCCGAGCCGCAAGCTGTTCGACCTGTTCTGGGGCCTTCACAACATGAAGGAGCAGAAGCCCGAGGACGTGGTGGCGCTGGCCGCCGAGTTCAACATCCACTTCCTGCCGCCACCGCCCGGCGGCTAGCAGCGTGTCTTAGGCGCGTACCGCCGCAAGTCCCGGGACGGCGGCAAAGCCGGCCTTGGTGGCGTAGCCACGCACGATCGCCTCACGCTGGGAATAGCTCAGCACGTTGTCGACATTGTCGAAACCGTCAGGCGCGAGCTGCTCGACGGCGTCGATGACGCCTTCAGGACCGCCGCGCCGGTTGGAGCGGACGATCTCGGCCGTCATGGGCAGGCGCTTCTTTTCATATTCGAGCAGCGCCTGACGCGGATGTTCGGCGCGCACCAGCGCGTCCGCAAGGCAGCGCGCATCGAGGATCGCCTGCGAGGCGCCGTTCGACCCCACCGGATACATCGGATGCGCGGCGTCGCCGAGCAGCGTGACCCGGCCCGACGACCAATAGGGCAAGGGATCGCGGTCGCAGGTCGGATATTCGTAAAATTCGGGCGTTGCCGAGATCAGGCTCTTCACGTCGATATAGGGCACCGAGAAACGTGCGACATGCGGCATCAGCTCTTCGCGCCGCCCCGGCCGCGACCAGTCTTCTTTCCGCGGCGGCGGTGCATTGCCCTCGCCGACCTTCACCAGCACCGCCCAATTGGTGAGGCGGCTTGCCGGGCTCGATCCTTCCGCGATCGGATAGATCACCACCTTGGCATTGAGGCCGCCAGCCACGATCATCGATCTGCCGGTGAGGAACAGCGGCCAGTCGCGGGCGCCGCGCCACAGCATCAAGCCGTTCCAGCACGGCGGCCCCTCGTTCGGGAACAGCGTCTCCCGGACGCGCGAGTGGATGCCGTCGGCGCCGATCAGGATATCGCCGCGCGCGGTGTGGACATGGGCGCCTGCGCGATCGAAGAAGTAAGCGGTGACGCCGCCCTCGTCCTGCGTGAACGCGCCGAGCCGGCAACCGGTGTGGATGGCATCAGCCCCGAGCCGCTCCTCGACCGCGCGGTGGATGACGCCCTGAAGGCGCCCGCGGTGGATCGAGAATTGCGGCACGTCGTGGCCGGCGTCTATGCCGCGGGCCTCGCGCCAGACCTCCTGGCCGTGGCGGTTGAGGTAGTAGAGCTGATCGGTGCGGATCGCGACGTCGTCGAGCTTCTGCAACAGACCGAGCCCGGCCAACTCGCGCATCGCATGCGGCAGCGTGTTGATGCCGACGCCGAGTTCGCGGATGGTGTCGGCCTGCTCGTAGATCTCGCAATCCAGGCCCCGCGAGCGGAACATCAACGCCGTGGTGAGACCACCGATACCGCCGCCGACGATAATCGCCTTCATCGCCCTAACTCCACTCGAAACACAGGCAATGGGTTAACGTCGCACGGGCGGTCACTCCGCCGCAAGCGGCTTTGTCGCCTCCACCTTGAGTTCGGCCCGGGTCTTGGGCTTAGCCTTAATTCTCAGCTCCTCAAGATCCTGCCGGTCGCGCACGCTGTTGCGGAAAATCTGATCTTTTCCTGGCAGATATTGCGGCGGGCAGAATGCGTCGTCGGCACCGTACCAGGCAGCCGCCCTCATGGTGAAGAAGGGATCGACGAGATGCGGACGGCCGAGCGCGACGAGATCCGCGCGGCCAGCGGCCAAAATGGTATTGGCCTGGTCCGCCGTGGTGATGTTGCCGACGCACATGGTGGCTACCCGCGCCTCGTTGCGGACCTGATCGGAGAACGGCGTCTGGAACATGCGCCCGTAGACCGGCTGCGCATCGCGCACCGTCTGGCCTGTCGAGACGTCGACGAGATCGACACCCGCCTCGGCGAAGGCCCGCGCAATGGCGACGGCATCATCGCCGGTGATACCGCCGTCAGCCCAATCGGTTGCGGAGATACGCACCGACATCGGCTTGTGCAACGGCCACACTGCGCGTAGCGCCTCGAAGACCTCGAGCGGAAAACGCAGCCGGTTGGCGAGCGAGCCGCCATATTCGTCCGTGCGGGTATTGGTCAGCGGCGAGATGAAGCTGGCGAGCAGATAGCCGTGGGCGCAGTGCAATTCGAGCATGTCGAAGCCACAGCGCTCGCCGCGCTCGGCCGCCGCAACGAAAGCGTCCCTCACCTCGTTCATGCCGGAGCGGTCGAGCTCACGTGGTACCTGGCTGTCGGGGAAATAGGGCAGCGGCGATGCCGAAAAAACCTCCCAGCCGCCCTGTTCCACGGGACGGTCCATGCCGTCCCACATCAGCTTGGTCGCGCCCTTGCGGCCGGCGTGCCCCAATTGCAGGCAGATCTTTGCGGCCGAGTTGCCATGGACGAAATCCACGATGCGCCGCCATGCGGCTTCCTGCTCGTCGTTCCACAGGCCGGCGCAGCCAGGTGTGATCCGGGCCTCGCGGCTGACACAGGTCATCTCGGTGAAGATCAGCCCGGCGCCGCCGATCGCACGCGAGCCGTAATGGACGAGGTGGAAGTCTGTCGGCACACCTTCCTTCGCCGAATACATGCACATCGGCGACATCACGGCGCGGTTGGCGATCTCCATCTCACGCAGGCGGAACGGCTGGAACAACGGCACCATCGGCCGGTCGGTGTCGACATCGAAGCCGCTGCTGCGCACCTGCCTGGCAAACGATTTTTCGACCTCCGCCACGAAATCCGGGGCGCGGAGTTTCAGATTGTCATAGGTGATCGCCTTCGAGCGCGTCATGACGCCGAAGGCGAACTGCACCGGGTCAAAATCCCAGAAGCGGTCGACGTGCTCGAACCAGACCAGCGAGACGTCGGCGGCATGCTGCATCTTCTCGACCTCCTCACGGCGGCCATGCTCATAAACCTCGAGCGCCGCCTTGATGCTGGGCGCCTTCTCCATCGCTTCGGCCAGCGCAATTGCATCCTCCATCGCGAGCTTGGTGCCCGAGCCGATCGAGAAATGCGCGCTCGCCTTGGCGTCGCCGAGCAGGACCATGTTGTCCTTGACCCAGCGCTTGCTGCGGATCATGGGGAAGTTGCGCCACATCGAGCGGTTGGTCAGCAATCGATGCTCGCCGAGGAACCAGCCGAAGATGTCTGCCATCCGCGCGGCGGACTGGGCTTCATCCAGCCCCGTCAAGCCTGCCCGCTCGAACGTCTCCGGATCGGTCTCGAAGATCCAAGTCGAATGACCGGCCTCATACTGATAGGCATGGGCGATGAAAGGCCCCCACTCGGTCTCCTGGAAGATGAAGGTGAAGGCATCGAGCGGCCTGGTCGATCCCATCCAGGCGAACTTGTTGGAGCGGATGTCGACCTCCGGCTGGAAATGGTCGACGTATTTCTCGCGGAAGCGGCTGTTGATGCCGTCGGCGATGAGAATGAGATCGGCATCGGCAAAACGGGACTCGTCGTCGATGTCCACCTCGAAATGCAGGACGACGCCAAGCTTGCGAGCGCGCTCCTGAAGGATCAGAAGCAGCTTGCGTCGCGAACAGCCGCAAAAGCCGTTGCCGCCCACCCGGTGCACCGTGCCGCGGAAATGCACGGCGATGTCATCCCAGTAGGCGAACTCCTGGATGATGCGGCGATAGCTCGGAAGATCGTGCTTCTCGAAATTGTCGAGTGTCGCATCCGAGAACACCACGCCGAAGCCAAAGGTGTCGTCGGCGCGATTGCGCTCATACACGGCGATGTCGGCGCTTGGCCGCTGCTTCTTCAGCAGGATCGCCGCATAAAGACCCGCAGGTCCGCCACCGATGATCGCGACTTTCATGGGAGCCTCGCCAATTCACCCGGCCATGGAAACTATTTTAAGCCTAAAATAATTTGGCGCAAGTCCCCGTTGCTGGCGTGGACACCGTCGAGGCGATCGGTTTAGTCGCCCCTGAATACCGGCTTGACCTTGTTGGCGAAAGCCTCGAAGGCGCGCTCGAAATCCGCCGTGGTCATGCACAACGCTTGGGCAACGGCCTCCGCCTCGATCGCCTCCTCCACCGACATCGCCCATTCCATGGCCAGCATCCGCTTGGTCATGGTGTTGGCGAAAGTCGGCCCTTCCGCGATCTGCTTCGCCAGAATTTGCGCCTGGGGCAGCACCTGCTCCGGCGTGACGATGCGGCTGAAGAAGCCCCAGCGCTCGCCCTCTTCCGCGGTCATGAACCGGCCGGTGTAGAGCAGTTCGGAGGCGCGCGACTGCCCGATGATCCGCGGCAGGATTGCGCAGGCCCCCATGTCGCAGCCGGCCAGCCCCACCTTGTTGAACAGGAACGCCACCTTGGCCCCGCTCGCCGCAAGGCGCATGTCAGATGCCATGGCGATGATCGCCCCGGCCCCGGCGCAGATGCCCTCGACCGCAGCCACGATCGGCTGCGGACAGGCCCGCATCGCCTTGACGAGGTCGCCGGTCATTCGAGTGAAGGCGGTCAAGCCCTTCGTGTCCATCTTCACGAGCGGACCGATGATCTCGAACACGTCGCCGCCCGACGAGAAATTGCCGCCGGCACCGCTGACGACGATGGATTTGACCGCATCGTCGAAGGCGCAGGCACGGAAGAAATCGGTCAGCTCCCGATAGCTTTCGAACGTCAGCGGATTCTTTCGTTCGGGGCGATTGAGCGTGACCGTCGCGACGCCATCGACTACAGCCAGCATAAAGTGTTGCGGCGAGTAGTCTGCAAGCGGCACGGTGACGGGATTGGCGGGTCTGCTCATGCGATCTCCTTGGCTTCCTTGTTCCGCGACTGCACCTGGCACGCTAGACCTCCCCCCCGGCCACGGCAATCGCCTGCCCGGTGATTGCGCTCGCGCCTTCACCGCACAGCCAGAGAACCGCGTCTGCCACTTCCTGCGGCGTGATCAGGCGTCCTTGCGGGTTGTGTTTCGCGAGTTCTGCAATGGCTTGCTCGCGCGTCCGCCCCGTCTTCTTCATGATGTTCTCGATACTGCTTGCGACGAGATCGGTGTCGGTGAAGCCGGGACACACCGCATTCACGGTCACATTGCTTCCAGCCATCTCGAGGGCGAGCGAACGCACGAGACCGACTACGGCGTGCTTTGCAGCAGCATACGCGCTGACATAGGCATAGCCCTTGAGCCCGGCCGTGGACGCGACAGCGACGATACGGCCATAGGGGCGGTCCTTCATGCCCGGCAGCACGGCCTGGACGGCATGCACGACGCCCATGAAATTGACGTCCATCATGCGCGCAAAAAGGGCGGCATCCGATTTCGCGAACGGCGCCGATTCGGCGCTGCCTGCATTGGCAATCAGGATGTCGATCGGCTTGCGCGCACTCGCTCCGGCAATGGCGGCTTTCAGGGACGCTTCGTTCGAGACATCAGCGACGGCCGCAAAGTGCGCCGCACCCGCATTGACTACCTCTTCGAGAACCGCCGCGTTCCGGCCAAGCACGGTTACGGTCGCGCCAGCGTCGACGAGAGAAGCAGCGATCGCGCGGCCGATGCCGCGACCGCCGCCGGTCACCAGTGCGTGCGGCGAGTGCGGCAATCCGGACATGCGCTGTCTCCCTCGGATCTCGTGATCGTTCTTCCGATATATTTTAACCTTCAAATTTTTGCAACGAAACCGGCGCTGGCCTCCCGAACACCGCCGCACAGAAGCGGCCCGGAAATTGCTTTAAGTATAAAATTATCTCTTCCCATCCCCTACAGGCCTGTTAGCATCAACGGGCCAAGCAAAAGGATGTCGCGTGTCGCAGCCTGCGCCAATGATAACAAAGGACGGACGCTTCGCCTATGAAGCTGCCGGCGATCCGGGTGCGATGCCCCTGATTTTCCTGCATGGCATTGGCGGCGCGGCGCGAAGCTGGCGGCAGCAACTTGCCACGTTCGGCGACCGCTTCCACACGATCGCATGGGACATGCCGGGCTATGGCGGATCGGCGCCGCTCGCCAGCGTCAGCATCGCTGCCCTGGCCGATGCGCTTCAGCAATTCATCGAACAGCTTGGTGCGGTCAAACCTATTCTGGTCGGCCATTCCATCGGCGGCATGATCGTCCAGAAGTGGCTGGTGCAGTCCCCTAGACTGGCACGAGCGGTCGTGCTGGCGCAGACCAGCCCTGCCTTCGGGAAGGCCGACGGCGATTGGCAGAGATCATTCATCGCGGCACGGCTCGGGCCGCTCGATCGTGGGGAGACCATGAAGTCGCTGGCGCCAACGCTGGTGAAGGAGCTGGTCGGCGATGATCCCGATCCGAACGGGATGGAGCTGGCGCGCGAATGCATGGGAAGCGTGCCAGAGGCAAGCTATCGCGCCATGATGCTGGCCCTCATCGGCTTCGATCAGCGGAGCACGCTTCGGGATATTTCTCTCCCAACACTGCTGCTGTCCGGCTCCAGGGACAACAATGCGCCCGCCCCGATGATGGCAAAGACCGCGACCTATATCCCTGGGGCTGCATATGTCGAGCTCGCCGGCGTAGGCCATCTCGCCAATCTCGAACGCCCTGCCGCCTTTGACGAAGCTCTCGGCGGGTTTCTGAACTCTCTCGCGGCCAAAGCCTAAGGTAACTGCGCGATGACCATGCAAGTCAGCAAGACGATTGGCGCGACCGACAAGGTCGCGCTGGATGCGCCGATCTTCGATCCTGTTGCTTTCCGCCTGAGCGAGGAGCAAGCCGGCATCATTGCACGCGCCCGCGAGATCGGGCAGAGCGTCTTTGCCGGTCGCGCCGCGATCTATGATCGCGAGGCGATCTTCCCGACCGAAAACTATCGCGACTTGCATCGCGTCGGGCTGCTCGGAATCGCAGTCCCCAAGAAGCACGGCGGACTTGGCGCGAACTACCAGACCTATGCCTTGGCTGCCGCCGAGATCGGCCGCTATTGCGGCGCAACCGCGCTCACCTGGAACATGCATGTCTGCTCGACTCTGTGGTCGGGGCCCCTCGCCGACGATCTCGACATGGATACAGAGACGCGCGCGGAGCATGAGCGGCGGCGCGCGGTCCACTACAAGCGCATCGTCGAGGAGGGCGCGATCTATTCGCAACCCTTCTCTGAAGGTGGCGCGGCGGCGGCCGGCGGTATCGCGTTTGGCACGGAAGCGAAGCCGGTTGCGGGGGGCTGGATCGTCAATGGCAAGAAAATCTTTGCCTCGCTCTCCGGCCACGCCGACTACTACGGCGTGCTTTGCACCGAAATCGAAGAAGGCGAGAAGGCCTCGCGCCGCAACACGCTTTACCTCGCAATCCCCGCAAAGTCGCAAGGCGTCTCGGTCGTCGGCGACTGGGACCCACTCGGCATGCGCGGCACGGTCTCGCGGACGCTTCTGTTCAAGGACGTGTTCGTGCCGGAGGATTCTGCGCTGATGCCACGCGGCGTCTATTTCCAGGCAGCTCAGCGCTGGCCGCACATGTTCCTGACGCTGTCGCCGACCTATATGGGCCTCGCACAAGCCGCCTATGACTTCACCGTGCGCTACCTTCGCGGCGAGGTGCCGGGCATGCCGCCGGTCAAGCGGCGGATGTACCCGACCAAGCAGATCGCGGTCGCGCAGATGCAGATCAAGTTGGAGCAGATCAAGGGGATCTGGTTCCAGGCCGTCACCGAAGCCTGCGCCAATCCGAGCAAGGAGCAGGTGCTGCGGGCCTATGCCGCGCAATATTCGGTGATGGAAGGCGCCAATGAGCTCGCCGCACTCGCGATCCGCACCTGCGGCGGTCAGGCCATGCTCAGGTCGCTGCCGCTCGAGCGGATCTATCGCGACAGCCGCTGCGGCTCGCTGATGCTGCCCTGGACCGCCGAGCTCTGCCTCGACCGGATCGGGCGCGAAGCGCTGTACGAGGCCGGTGAAACGGACGACTGACGGTGGACCTCTGCAGCCTGATAGACCGCAATGCGGCGTTCGCTCCAGACAAGACGGCTATTTCCTTCGAAGGGACGCGGCTGAGCTATGCGGCATTCGCCGCACGCATCGAACGGACAGCAGCCGCCTTGAAGCAGGAGCTTGGTGTCGGCCGCGGCGACCGCGTCGCAATTCTGAGCCTGAACCGACCCGATTATCTGGTGCTGCTCTATGCGTGCGCGCGGCTCGGGGCTATCCTGGTGCCACTGAACTGGCGACTGGCTATCGCCGAGCAGCTGTTCATTCTCAGCGATGCCGGCGCCAAGGTTCTTGTGCTTGAGCAAGCCTTTGAGGGACTTCTTTCCACGCTCGCGCAGTCCGCACCGGGGACTGCCGTCGTCGGCCTCGATTTCGCACCACCCGGCGGCACAACGCTCGAAGGCCTGCTGGCCAGGTGCGACGGCACCAGCCGAAACCCGCACACCGATCTCTCGTGTCCGCTGCTGATCGTCTACACGTCGGGGACGACCGGGCGCCCGAAAGGCGCGGTACTGCGCCAGGAGGCGCTGTTCTGGAACGGCGTCATGAGCCAGCACATGCACAACATGACGTCCGACGACCACGTGCTGACCGTGCTGCCGTTCTTCCACGTCGGCGGCCTCAACATCCAGACCACGCCGGCGCTCCAACTGGGCGCGACGGTCACGATCCATGCGCGCTTTGCGCCGGATACCGCGCTTGCGGCCATCGAACAGGAGCGGCCGACGCTCACGGTGCTGGTGCCAGCGATCATCCAGGCGGTGAGCGAGCATCCCGCCTGGGCGACCGCCGACCTTTCGTCGCTCAAGGCCGTCGCAACAGGCTCGACCATCGTGCCTCCACACCTGATCGAGCGTTTTGTCGCGCGCGATGTCCCGGTGCTTCAGGTCTACGGCTCGACCGAGACCTGCCCGATCGCAATCTACACGAGGCTCGGCGGCGATCTTTCGCGCGTGGGATCGACCGGCCTTGCCGGCCTGTGCTGTGAAGCCAAAGTGATCGATCAGGCTGGCAATGAGATGCCGGCGGGCACACCGGGCGAGATCGCGGTGCGCGGGCCCAACGTGTTCTTTGAATATTGGGGCAACGAGGCCGCAACGCGCGATGCCTTGCATGACGGCTGGTATCGCACCGGCGATATCGGCCTGTGCGATGCTGACGGCCATTTCTGGGTTCGCGACCGCAAGAAGAACATGATCATTTCAGGCGGAGAAAACGTCTACCCGGCCGAGGTCGAGCGCGTCCTGCTCGAACATCCTGATGTCAGCGAATGCGCCGTGATCGGCCGGCCCGATCCGCGCTGGGACGAGGTGCCGATCGCCTATGTCATTGCGAGATCCGGTTGCCGGCTCGAGGCCGACGAATTGAGGACGCATCTTCAGGCGCAACTCGCGCGCTACAAGGTTCCGCGCGAAATCGTCTTCGTCACCGATCTGCCGCGGACGGCGCTCGGCAAGGTCCAGCATTTCCTGCTGAAGCAGCTTGATACGCAGTCGCGCGCGCAAGGAGAAGCATCTTGAAGATTGCGGTTCTGGGTGGGGGGAACGGCTCTTTCGCGGCCGCGGGCGATTTTGCACTGTCGGGACAAGAGGTGCGGCTTTGGCGCCGCGATGCCGATCAGGTCGCGGCACATCGTACCGCGGGCGCGCGCATCCTGGTCAAGGATCACAACGGCCGCCACGACGTGAAGCTCGCGCTGGTCACGACCGACATCGCCGAAGCCGTCAACGGCACGGAGCTGATCCTGTGCCCCGCCCCTGCCTTCGCACAGCCGGATATCGCCCACCTGCTCGCCCCGCATCTGCGAGACGGCCACGTCGTGTTTCTGCCGCCGGCGACATTCGGCTCGATGATCTTCGCCCAGGCGGCGCGGGATGCCGGCAACCACGCCAAGGCAAGCTTTGCTGAGACCGGCACGCTGCCGTGGCTGACCCGCAAGCACGGACCATTCGAGGTCGCGATCACCATCCGCGCCAAGCGATTGCCAGTCGGTGTGTTCCCGTTCGACCAGGCGCCTCACGCACTCGATGTCATCGGACGTGCCTTCCCGGGCGTGATCGAGCCGTGTGGAGACGCGCTGTCCGGAGCGCTCATGAATGCAGGACCCATCATCCATCCGCCACTGATCGTGATGAATGCCGGCCCGATCGAGCATTTCGAACGTTGGGACATTCACAAGGAAGGCACGCAAGCCGCGATCCGCCGGGTTACCGACGCGCTCGACGCCGAGCGGATCGCGGTGCGGGAGGCGCTCGGCTACGGCGCACCGCATTTCCCGCTCGCTCATCACTACGCGAAAGAAGGCGAGATCTGGATGTATGGCCGGGGCTCGCACGACCGGCTGACCGATTCCGGCGACTGGCGCGAATGGATCGTGCTGACCGAACACCGCTACATGCGCGAGGATCTGCGGCTCGGGCTGTCTCTGCTAGTGTCCGTCGCCGATCTGGCTGGTGTGGCCACGCCGCTCGCCAGAGCGTTCCTGTCGATAGGTGGCGCGGTCTGCGGGGAGGATTTTGCGCAAGGTGGCCGGACGCTCGAGACGCTAGGGCTCGGCAATCTCAGGAAGGCCGAATTGCAGACGCTGCTTCGCAATGGATTTTGATCGATGACCAAGCGCGCCAACATCGTCTGTCTAGGCGCCGGCCGCATGGGGCGCGGCATCGCCGTCGCGTTCGCCTATGCAGGCCACAGGGTCACGATGATCGATATCAAGGCGCGTTCCGCGGAGGATTTCACCAGGCTGGAAACGGACGCGCTCGGTGAAGTCAGGAAGACCTTCGCCAGCCTGTCGAAGCTGGGGCTCTTGGCTGAGGCGGATGTCGATCCGCTCATCGCGCGCGTCTCGGTCGTCGCGGCCGCCGGACGCGATGCGGCACTGGCCGAGGCCGGCATGGTCTTCGAAGGCGTACCCGAGGTGGTCGAGCTCAAGCGCGAGGTATTGGCGGCAGCGTCAAGCCAAGTCGGCCCGGATACGATCATTGCATCGACGACATCGACAATCCTCGTCGACGATCTCTCGGGCGCGATCGTGAACCCTCGCCGCTTCCTCAATGTGCATTGGCTCAATCCAGCCTATTTGATTCCGCTGGTCGAAATCTCGGCCGGCAAGGCCACCGATCCGGCCGTCATCGACGATGTCAAGGCATTGCTCGAGGGCATCGGCAAGGTACCGGTGGTCTGCGCCGCCACACCGGGTTTCATCGTCCCCCGCATCCAGGCGCTGGCAATGAACGAGGCCGCGCGCATGGTCGAAGAAGGCGTCGCCAGCGCCGAAGAGATCGACAAGGCGATCCGCTATGGCTTCGGCTTCCGCTATGCCGTGCTCGGGCTGCTCGAATTCATCGACTGGGGCGGCGGCGACATCCTGTACTATGCAAGCCGCTATCTCGAAGGCGCACTCGGGAGCGAGCGCTATCGCGCGCCGGACGTCATTACACGCAACATGCATGAAGGCCGGATCGGCCTGCGCACGGGCGCTGGTTTTCTCGATTATTCCGAGCTCGACATCGACGCCTATCGCGCGAAGCGGCTCCAGGCCATGGTAGACCTGCTCCGGCATTTCGGACTGGCGCGCCCCCCGGTGCTCGACCGCAACTAGCCGAAGACGTCCTGGAGCGCGCCCTCCCGGACCACCGCAACGCCGTCGAGTTCGATCGTCGTCCCCATCATCGGCAGGTCGAAATGTCCTGCCGTGTAGCGCCCCGCGAATTCATTCGCTCCGGTCGAGAACAGGAAATTGCCGGAGACGGCCCGAATCTCGGTGCCGTTGGTGTCGCGCTGGTCGTACATCGACAGCGCCTCATAGCGCGCGCCCGGATTCATGCCGAAGCCGACGTGCGACACGGCGTAGGCTTCGCGATCGCCCCAGGCGGCGAGATAGGCACGCATCATCGCAGCATCCGTGCCCTCGCCTTCCAGCTCGACGACATAGTCGTCCTTCAACGTCATCTTCACAGCAGACGTCAGGTAGCGCTTGAAAGTGAGATTGATGTCGCCGGGCGCCATCACCAGCGTACCGTTGATGCTGCCGCTCTTGGGGAAACTGACGACAATGCCGCCTGGCCAATGCGCCAGCGTTCCGGGTTTGTCGGTCCAGCCCCACACACCGACCGTGGAGGCGCCGACCATGTCGATGTCGAGCGCCGTTCCGGCCTTCGACGTCACCCGCATCCGCTTGGTCCCGCGTAGCATCTTCGCCGCGGCGCGAACACGCTTCTCGAGCGCAGGATCCGGCACCATCCGTTCCAGCGCCTCGGGATGCTCGTTGGAGATCACCAGGATCCGCGCGCCAGCTTTGAGTATCTCAGGCGTCTCCACCGCGTGCATCAGGCCCTCGATGGTGCAATCCACCACGAAACCGGCCTGCTGCAGCGCGCTGATCACCGGTCCTAGGCGCTGGATCGCCTCGCTCGCTCCGGTCGAACGAACCGGAACGATATTCCGGTTACGCGGCGTCGGCATCACCACATGAAACGGCCGCGCTCCCATTCGCAGCAGGGCAAGCTCCGCCAGATGCACGTTCAACGTACGCGACTGGGTTTCCGAGAGGATCGCCGCGGTATCTCCGGCCTTGACGGCACATCGCTCGAATATCTCGCAGAATGCATCAATCCATTTTGCTTCGATGCGATCGGCCAGCATGGTTCTCTCCCGGTCTTCAGAGTTCTTGTTTGTTACGCTTCAGGGAAGCCCCGGAGCAAGTACGAGCGCAGCGCTCCCAGCAGGCCGTTCAGGATCAGCCCCAGCAGCGAGATCGTGATCAGGGGCACGAACATATCGACGGCCTGGAAGGTTCGGGCCGCCGTCACAAGTGCATGGCCCAATCCGTCCGTCGACGTGATCATCTCGGCCAGAAACACCACGATGCAGGAAATGACAAGGCCGATTCGGCATCCCGTCAGGATCGACGGCATCGCGGCCGGCAGCACCACCTTGAAGAGGATTTCATAGCGCGGCGTTCCTGCCGCCATGGCCGACCAGATCAGCTTCTGCTCGACGGTCGATGCACCGTAATAGGTGGAGAGCAGAATGGGAAACAAGGCGTCCGCGGCGACCAACGTGATCTTCGATCCGTGGCCGAACCCGAGCAGGAGCAGGAGCGCCGGATAGAGGGCAACCTTGGGCAACGGCGCCAATACGCGGACGATAGGACGGACCACGGCGTTGATCGCAGGGTTGGCGGCAGCCGCGATACCGATGCTCACGCCTAGCACGACCGCAATCGCGAACCCCGCAAACAGCCGGATCAGCGTTGCCGCGATCTCCTGCTGAAACGCGAACGTCACGAGCTGCTGAAGCAGCCGGCCGAAGACGAACCCCGGCGGCGGCAGCAAGACCGCGGGCGCAAAGCCGAATGACACCAAGCCCTGCCATACCGCGATCACCAGCACGATCGGGGCAATCCCAAGAAAGACGTTTGGGGAGAAAAAGCGCGACATCATGAGAAGCTCAGCGGCATGTCGAACTGCGGTTCGGACCAACGCACAAGTCTGGCACGAGCCCTTTCGAAAAGCGCGTCGAGGAAAATTCCCATCGCCCCCACGATGATGATCATCGCAAAGACGGTGTCGTATTGGCCCATGTCGAGCGCATTGAACAGGATATTGCCGGCGCCCGACTGACGGGCGATCATCTCACTGGTGATCATCGTGATCAGCGCCAGCACCAACCCTGTGCGGCACCCGGTCAGAATTTCCGGCAGCGCCGCGGGCAGCACGATCCGCACTAGGCGTTGTGCGGGCGAAAGCCCCATCGCGGCACCTGACCACAGCATCTTCTCCTCGACCGCCTTGGCACCCTCGAAGCTGTGGTAGATCACGGGGAGGCTGACGCCCAGAAAGATCACCAGTGTCTTGGTGACGTCTCCAACGCCCAGCCAAAGCATGATAATCGGCATCAAGGCGGCCTTCGGCACCGGATAAATCACCATCAGGAGCGGATTGAAGAAGGCCGCGACGCCCCGGCTGCGTCCCATCAACAGCCCCAGTGGAATCGAAACCAGCACCGCTACACCGAACCCGATCGCCATGCGGCGAAGCGAAGCAAGGATGTTGAGCAGGGACTCCTTGTCGCCGAGAATGTCCGGAATTGCCCGGACCGCCTCAATCGCCGTCGGGAAGCTGTCGTTCTTCAGCGCCAGCGAGGCAACCTGCCACACCGCCAGCAATCCGATGCAGGCCAGTACCGGAGCAGCCCGTTTGGTCAACGCAGCCGGTGTCATCATGAGACAGGCCCGGCTTCGTCGCTCTCATCGAACATGCGCTCG
The DNA here is from genome assembly GCF_023100985.1 of Bradyrhizobium sp. 191. Lineage (NCBI taxonomy): Bacteria > Pseudomonadati > Pseudomonadota > Alphaproteobacteria > Hyphomicrobiales > Nitrobacteraceae > Bradyrhizobium > Bradyrhizobium sp. 191. Next base: position 7,149,222 of record NZ_CP064692.1, on the reverse strand, counting down.
ATATCGACGACGTACTTCTGATAGCGCGGGTCGAGCAACAACTCGTTGCGGCGGCGCGGCCGCGGCAGATCGATGTCGATGACTTGCCGGATGCGCCCAGGTGATTTCGACATCATGACGACCTTGTCCGAGAGGAAGACGGCCTCATCGACCGAATGAGTGACGAACAGCACCGTCTTGCGGTCGCGCTCCCAGATGGTCAGAAGATCGTTCTGCAGGCGCGTCCGGGTGTGCGCGTCGAGCGCACCGAACGGCTCGTCCATCAGCAGAACTTCGGGATGGTAGGCGAGCGTGCGCGCCAGCGCCACGCGTTGCTTCATGCCGCCAGAAAGCTCTTTCGGATAGAAGTTCTCGTAGCCCTTGAGGCCGACCATCTCGATCAGAGCCCGGCTCTGCGCTTCGGCCTCGGCGGTGCGCACACCTTGCTGGCGTGGGCCATACATCACATTGCCCAGCACGGTCTTCCAAGGAAACAGGGCGAACTCCTGGAACACGGGTCCGCGATCCGGACCGGGCCCGGTAATCGCATGTCCCTTGATCTTCGCCATGCCGCTGGTCGGGCTGACAAAGCCGCCAACGATATAGAGCAGTGTCGACTTGCCGCAGCCGGATGGACCGAGAATTGAGACGAAGGCGCCCTCCTCGATCGTCAGCGAGATATCCGACAGCGCCAAATGATCCTTGCGCGCCGAGGTCTGAAAGACCTGCGAGACGCGATCGATCTCGATGATTGCGGAAGCCGGCTCTTGTGATGTCACCGGTCTCATCCATTCGCTCGATCTCGCAGCCACTACCGTCATCCCGTATCTCGTCTCACTCGCGCGAACATTCAGCAGCACGAGCTTAGCAAGAAACCTGCCAGACAGGCCGTCGCCTTCGCACACGTGCGGTGCGTCATTCGAACCACGGCCATTCTGCCGGGCCTTCATGCGTAACGGCTCCGCCCGGCGCTTGGCCGACCAGCCGCGCATATTTTGCGAGCGCACCTGCACGGTGACGCGGCGGGCGTTGCTTCCAATCGCGCCGCCGCGCGGTGAACTCCTGCTCGTCGAGCAGCACGTCCATCCGCCGATTTGCGGCATCGATCCGGATCCTGTCGCCGTCGCGAACAAGCGCCAATGGACCGCCAACAAACGCCTCGGGAGACACGTAGCCGATGCACATGCCGCGGGTCGCCCCCGAGAACCGCCCGTCGGTGATCAGGGCAACTTTTTCGCCCATGCCCTGTCCGTAGATCAGCGCGGTGACGCCGAGCATCTCACGCATGCCGGGGCCGCCGACCGGCCCTTCGTTGCGGATCACGAGGACCTCGCCCGCCTTGTAGCTGCGGTCGCGAACCGCTTTGACGCAGGCTTCCTCATCCTCGAAAACACGCGCGACGCCCTCGAAGAACTGGCTCTTCAAACCGGCAACCTTGATCACCGCACCGTCCGGACAGAGGTTGCCCTTCAGAACTGCAACGCCCCCATCTGGCATGATAGGCGCACGAGACGCGTAAACGACCTCGCCATCGGGAGCATTGGCCGCATCATATTCTTCGGCAAGCGTTCGGCCCGTGATGGTGATGCAGCTGCCATCGATATGCCCGCTCTGGATCAGCTCGCGGATGACCACCGCCGCGCCGCCGATGTCGTAGACATCTTTCGCCGTGTATTTGCCCCCTGGCCGCAGATTTCCGATCAGCGGCGTCCTGGCAAATACCTCGCCCACATCGTCGATCGCGAATGCAATGCCGGCCTCGTTCGCGATGGCAGGAAGGTGCAACGCGGCGTTAGTCGAGCCGCCCGTCGCGGCCACGATCGCCGCGCCGTTCTCCAGGGATTTGCGCGTCACGATATCGCGCGGCAGCGGTCCACCACGCCCCAGCATCTCCATGATCAGCCGTCCGGCACGCCGCGAGATCTGCGCACGCTCAGCGTAGACACCGGGCACCATCGAAACGTTTGGAATGGTCAGGCCCATCGCCTCCGACACCATTCCCATGGTATTCGCGGTGAACTGGCCGGCGCACGCGCCGATCGTCGGCAAGCAGGCGCGCTCGATCCGCTCGAGCGTAGCGCCGTCGATCTCACCGGTCATGAAGCTGCCGACGGCCTCATAGGAGTCCAGCACCGTCAACGTGCGACCGTCCACGCGGCCCGGCAGCGAGCTGCCGCCATAGATGAAAATGGACGGCACATTGCAGCGAACCATACCCATCATCACGCCGGGAAGCGTCTTGTCGCATCCGCCATATCCGATCAGCGCATCGTAGGCCAGCCCATGCACGACGGCTTCGATCGAATCGGCGATCAGCTCCCGCGAGAACAGGGAGAACTTCATCCCCTCGTGGTTCATGCTGATGCCGTCGGAGACCGACACGGTCGAGAATTCGCGTGGTGTGCCGCCGGCTTCCTCGATGCCTGTCTTGGCCGCGGCGACCTGGAAATCGTGGGTCATGTTGCAGGGCGTCTGCTCGCCCTTCATGCTGACGATGCCTACCATCGGCTTGGCGATCGCAGCGTCGTCCAGCCCCATGGCGCGCATGAATGCACGATGCGGGGCCCGGTCAAGCCCGTTTGTGGTGACGCGTGATCGCAACTTCTTCATATGTGCATCTTCTTCATTCAGCGTCCCGGATGATCCGGAACGCTGCGGTCTCACGCACGATCGTTCGTCCGCTTCTATTCCAGCGGAGCGACGATCGTCTGATGCTTGAATTGCGCGACATCCAACTTGGGCAGCATTCCTGTCTCTGCATAGATATCCAGCATCTTCTGGATCGCGGGGAAGTTTGGTGCTGCGCCTGGATCGCGACCGAAATCATTGTCCTTGAGCAGATAGGTCTCGAGCACCGGAACGGGCGCCTTCAGCACCTCCGATACGACCTTCAGGGTCTCTTCGCGGTTCGCCAGCGCCTTCTTCATTCCTGACGTGATGTCGCGGACATAGGCTTTGACCAGCTCCGGATTCTTGTCGACGAAATCGGCACGGCAGGCTTCCAGGATGTGCACGATGTTCGGCATGGCCTGGGACAGCGAGAACAGCTTCCTTGTGCCGCCCTTGGCCTCCGCGCGTGCGGCAAACGGCTGGTTCATGTTGACCGCATCAACGCGGCCTTGGCGCAGCGCGTCCTCGGAAACTGCAAAGCCGACCTCGACCAGCTTGATGTCCTTGGCCGGATCGACGCCATTCTGCTTCAAGAGCAGGTTGAATGGCCCTTGCGTGCCGCCACCGATCACGGAAATGCCGACCGTTTTGCCCTTGAGATCGGCGATCGTCTTGATGGGCGAGTCATCCTTGACGGCCCAATAGACCGAGAAACCGCCAGGCTTTTCGAAGACGTGTTGCGCGACGATATAGGCCTTGAGATTGCCGCCGACCACGCCATTGGAGAGCGACAGTGGCGCCTGCGTCGCGCAGTCCAGCGCGCCGGCCGCCAATGCCTGCGTCATCGGCGCGGTGCCCTGGAATTGGGTCCATTCGACGTTGTAGGTCTTGCCGATGCTGGGAAACTCGGCCGGCCTGCGCATCATCCAGTACTTGGATTCCTCGGCCGGGATCGTCCAGCCGACGCGGATCGTCTGCTGCCCCCATGACGGGCTTGCCGCTGCACTCACGGCTGCTGCCGCCCCCAAAGCCAGGATCCATTTCGAAACGGTTCGCATCGTACCCACTCCGCTGCTCCGGCGCCGACAGGCGCCCCCAACCCGACCTCCTCAAATGTTTCATGGTTCAAACAATCAGGCAAGCCATGCAAGCCGGGAGGTTTTGCCGTCGGATGCACAATGTATGGTAAAGGGGCCGTCGCATTGCGACAGAAGGAGGCAACCTATGGCTGATGAGAGCAAGGCAAACCCGCAAGGCACCGAGAGGCTCGGCTATCTCGGCCTTGGGCTCATGGGCACGCCGATGACCCGACGCCTGCTCAAGGCCGGCTATCAGGTCGCTGTCTGGAACCGCTCGGAGGGCAAGGTGGCGCCGCTCGCCGAGGCCGGCGCCAAGCGCGCGGTCACGCCTCGTGATCTCCTGGTGAACTCGGATATCATCTTCATGTGCGTGACCGATGCGGCCGCGGTCGAGGAAGTGATCTTCGGGCTCGAAGGTCTGGCAGCGGCACCCGGCGCGGGCAAGCTTGTCGTCGACTTCTCGTCCATACATCCCGACGCGGCGCGCGATCTTGCAACGCGACTGAGAGACGCGAACGGTGCAGGCTGGATCGATGCGCCCGTGTCCGGGGGCACGAAGGGCGCCGAGGAAGGCACGCTCGCCATCATGGCGGGCGGGGAAGCTGGCGACATCGAAAGGGTGCGGCCTTATGTGCTGGCCATGGCGCGCAGGTTCACTCACATGGGCCCGATCGGAGCCGGCCAGACCACGAAGCTGTGTAACCAGGTGATCGTCGGATGCGCGATGGCCGTCCTCGCGGAAGCGACGCGCCTTGCCGTGAATGCCGGAATCGATGCCAACCGGTTGCCCGAAGCACTCGCCGGCGGCTTTGCGGATTCCATTCCGCTCCAGCTGTTCGTGCCGCGGATGGTCCAGGGCATTCACAACCCACCGCTCGGTCACATCGCCACGATGCTCAAGGACCTCGATACGGTCGCCGATGTCGCACAGGCGACGTCGACGCCAGTGCCGATGGCCACCCTTGCCGGACAACTTTTCAGGCTGGCGAAAGCCGCGCGAGGTGCGGAAGCGGACGCCCTGGAAATCTACAAGCTATCGGCGCCGGAACGCCAGGCTGTCTAGGCGACCTGAAGCGCGTTACGGCGCCTTCTTGCGTTCATCGTCGGCCATGAAGCGGCCGAACACCCCCCGTGCGAAGAGCAGCGGCTCCTTCGCATTGTAGGTGTAGGCCTCGACCGCGCCGAGAAAGATCACGTGGTCGCCGCCATAGTAGCGATTCACGGAGCGGCATTGAAAGTTGGCAACGCTCTCGGCGAGTACCGGCGCGTTGCCGAGGCCCGGCGCCCAGTCCACGCCGGTGAACTTGTCGTCCGATGATTTTGCGAATTTGTTCGCAAGCGCCTGTTGCGAAGCACCAAGCACGTTGACGGTGAAATGGCTGGCGTTCTGGAAGATGGTCAGGCTCGAGGAATAGACGACGAGGCTCCACAGAACCAGCGGTGGGTTCAGAGAGACCGACGCAAACGAATTGCACGTCAGTCCGTAGGGCTTGCCGTCAGGCGCTGCCGCCGTGATGATCGTGACGCCCGTTGCATAGGTTCCGAGCGCGTTGCGAAAATCGCGGGGATCGATCAGCGAGCTGTCGCTCGCGAACTCGTTGGCGGGATCAGGAGCGCGGGGCTGCTTCGGCAGATCATTCATCGGCCGGCCTCACAGCGTCAGATTCTCGGACGGCAGGCCGAGTGCCACTCGTCCATAATTGGTCCCGGCCGCATCGAAGTTGAACGCGAGATGCGAGTTGATCGCGTGCGCGTCGCGGAACTGCCGCTGCAACATGCCACTTGTGAACAGACCACGCGCGCCACTCGCGGCAAACAGCATCGAGACCGAGTCCGTGCACAAGTTCACTGAGAAAGATCCGTCGCGCCGGTATCTGGTCTTGGTCGCCATGTCAGGGATATGGCCGCGCCGAGCGTCCGTCATGGCATCGAGGCAGGCCGACCGCATGATCAGGCGTGCGGCATCGATCTTCGCCGATGCCTCCGCGATCTTGATCTGCGTGCTTTGAAAATCGCTCAGCTTGGCACGATTGTAGGTTGAAATGCGATGACGCGCGACCTCTGTGTAATCGTCGAGGCATGCCTGCGCATTCCCCAGCGCGACGCCGGAGAGAACGTATGGGAAGAGCGAGAACACGGGTAACGCATACAGCGGATTCGGATTGACCTTGCTTCCCGGTGTCGGGCCACCTGAGAGGTCACCGACAGCGACTGTCATGTAGTCGGCCACGAAAGCGTCCCGGACTTCGACGTCGCAAGATCCCGTCCCGCGCAATCCTGCGACATTCCAGGTGTCCAGCACCGTGTAATCGCCCTTCGGCAGCAGGAAGATTCGATACTCGATGCCGTCCGCCTCGTCCTCGGAGTAGACCACGCTTGCCAGCATGTTCCATTCGCAGGAGGCAACCCCCGAGGAGAACGGCCAGCTTCCGTGCAACCGGTATCCACCCGCGACCCGCGTAGCGCGTCCGGCGGGAAAAATGAACGAGGATGCGATTAGCGCGTCCGGATCACTGCCCCAGACCAGATCCTGCGCTTTCTGCTCGAACATGCCGAGCATCCAATGATGGCTCGCCAGGTTGGCGAGATTCCAGGCTACCGACGCATCCGCGTGCCCGAGCAGCTCGGCGCAATCGACGAGGGCGACATAGTCGAGCTCGGCGCCGCCGATCCTGGCCGGCTGGAGCATCCGGAACAGGCCGGCGTCATGGAGATCCTTTTCGGTCTCCGGCGGAAGACGCCGCAGCTCCTCCGTCCGTGCGGCGCGCTCGCGTACTCGCGGCAGGAGCGCCCGAGCCTTCGCAATCATTGCCGCATAGACTTCTCCGCCGTCTTGCTGTCCGGTGGGCTGAGTCATGCGCGGCTCCTGACCGAGCGCCATTCGAGTCCCTCGCTTTCACACATTTATGCGGCGAGACCCTCGCTAAATCAAGCCGAGGCAAGGTCCTCAAGCCGGCGTCGGAGGCTTGGCCGAGCCAAAGGCGCCCTTCTCGGCAAATTGGGCGATGCGACGTTCGTCGTAACCGAGCGTATCATGCAGGACCTGCTTCGTATGCTGGCCCAACAGAGGTGCCGCAACGGGATCGATCGCGCCGGTCATGCCCATGGCAATCGGTGGCTCGATGTTTGGCACCCACTCCGCTGTCGGGTGCGGAATCCGGTTCAAGCGATGGCGCTCCCGCGCCTCGGGCGCATTGAACCCCTCCTCGACCGTGCGGAGGTAGCCGACCGGAATATTGGCCAGCTTCATCTTCGCCATCCAGTTCTCGAGCGTATCGCTTGCAAAGACCTCTGCAATGGCTGCCCGCAACAGCTCCTTGTTTTCCGAACGCGCCTTGCGCGTGGCAAACTGCGGATCGGTGATGAGATCGGGTCGGTTCAGGACCTCCACCACGAGCCGGCGGTAGAGCCGGTCGTTGGCGCAGGCCATGTAGAGCGGCCCGTCGGAGGCCTCATAGACGCCGACGGTCGGAGACCCGCTCGGCGAATTGCCGAACCGGCCAGGGTTTTCGCCGTTGATGAGATAGGCCATGCCGTAGAAGCCGGTCATCCCCATCGCAACGTCGAACAGGGCGACTTCGACATGCTGGCCGCGGCCGAGCCGGTCCCGCGCCAGCAGCGCCATCAGGATAGCGTTGCAGGCGGACATCCCCGTCGCCATGTCGACGATGGGCGGGCCGGTACGGACCGCCGGGCCGTCGGCAAATCCGTTGAGCGACATGAAGCCGCTTTCCGCCTGGGTGATGGGATCGAAGCCGGGCCGCGAAGCAAACGGGCCGGTGCGTCCATAGGCGGAGATCGAGCAATAGACCAGCCGCGGGTTGAGCGGCGCGACCGACTCATAGTCGAGCCCGAACTTCTTCATCACTCCGCTCGAAAAGTTCTCCACGACCACATCTGCCTTGCGGATCAGATCCAGCGCGATCTCTCGGGCCTCCGGCACGGCAAGGTCGAGCGCAATGCCGCGCTTGTTGCGGTTCAGGCTGAGATAGGCAGCGCTTTCGCCGCCAATCTCGGCATGCTCATAGGCGCGCGTGTCGTCGCCGCCGTCGGGATTTTCGATCTTGATGACGTGGGCGCCATAATCGGCGAGCGTCTGGGTGCAGGCCGGGCCGGCGACCACGCGCGTGAAATCGACGACCAGCAGACCATCGAGCGCGGTCGGCCCTCCAGTCCCTCGCGACGAACGCACCGGCAATTGAGGCTTGGTGGGCATGATAGCGCTCCCTTACATCGGCTTATGGCCGCCGAATTTCCCGCAAGAGCGAACTTAAAGCCCGGCATGGTCGACTTCGCAAGTGCTTCGCCCGCATCGCCCAAATACGCAAAAAGGGCCCGGCAGCCATCAGGCTACCGGGCCCTTCGATATTCCTGGCACATAGGCTGCGTGACGTCTCGCACCGGCTATTCACCGTTGCCACGTTCCGCATTACGGGAAAACCCCGCCCCATTCTCTCAGCGGAGCCACTTTCGCCAGTAAAGCGTGTGCGACCAGGCCCACGGCAATTCGGGTTCATAGAGCCGATAGCCCGCCTGGATGAAATTATTGGCAGATATCGGATTGTCCGTCGTATCGGAAACGATGCTCTCCCATCGTGCACTCGTCCACCCGCAGCGAGCCCAACAACACTCGGAAGAGAGCACCACCTTTAAGTTCTTCGGGGGACGATCGGAGGGAGATCCGACACGTCTTCGAATAACATGCCCCCTCAGGCTCGCCGACCTCCACGCACCCTTTAGAGTTCGGTCACATATGACACATTGTTTCGCCGATGACGGGCCAAGGGGCTTTCAATGCTCCAGCCGACGCACCGCGTCACCAGCCACCGCCATCCTCCTCCTTCGGAGGCGCGTCCATTGTCTTCCGTCCGAGAAACAGATCGGATCGCGGTTGCTTCAACAGCTCGCGGCATTCGCGCGCGATCCGCAGCATGTGTTCGGCCCGCTCGCGCCCGGCGGGCAACGGCCGATGGATGCGCACCTGTGCTCGCTTCGCTAGCAGGCAAGAGCGCGCCTGCTCTCTCAACCACCGCGTCCACGGACGAGAGACTGGCCGATCATGTCGTGCAACCGATCCGACGTCGCCTTTGTTCAAAAGTGAACTCAGAAATCGCGACGCCGCAAGATGAGTAAGCGGCTCAAATGGCTGAACTTGCACTCGAAAATTTAATCTGCGGATGTATCAAATGATGTGACTCGCCTTCGCCGGAAGCGTAACCTTGGTCCATCACCGCAAGGCCCGTGGCATTCATCGGTGATGAGAACGCCAGTTGCGCTCCCGCCACACCCCAACGAGGGAGCAGCGCCATGCTGACACGGCGTCGGTTCAAGCAGACCAGAACCCTGAACGAAAGACTCGCTGACGAAGCCGCTCGCTGTCGCGAGGAGGCACGCACGCTGGCGCCGGGGCGCCGCCGCGAGAGGCTGCTGCGCCAGGTGCGGCAGGACGAGACCGCCATGCAGATCGAGACGTGGCTGCGCTCGCCCGGCCTGAGGGCGCCGACATGATGCAGCAATATCGCGCTTATCTCGTCGGCGAGAACGGCGTCTTCCGCTCCGCTGAAGCATTCGAAGCCCCGTCCGATTCCTCCGCGCTGGCCGTTGCGAAGCAGTTCACGCGGCTGGGCAAGGTCGAAGTCTGGCAGCTCGGCCGCAAGGTCGCCGTGCTGGAGTCCGAGCAGTCTCGGCCGCCGCTGCCCGAGCCATCACGCCCCATGCTGACGCGTCAATGATCGCGTGACCGGGATCGCGACGTGAGATCTTCGATCTCGAAGCAGAACTTCACCTGCATGACGGGGCCGCCGGCGTCGCGAACGTCGATCGCCATCTCCTGTCGGCCGCCCGAGACCTGCGCGGAGAGCACCGCATCGCGCGCCATGTCGGCGACCGACTTGGCGGCCTCGGCCTGAACCGCGCGCGGGCCGGACAATTCCAGCCCCTCCTCGTCCAGCGCAATTCCGTTCTCGTCGCGAAGGTCGAAGTAGTATCGGGGCATTGTTGCATCCTCCGCCGTAATAGGCCGAGCGGCGGACAAAGGTTTCCAGCGGGACGAAAATATTCGCTTGGGATCAAAGGGTTTCGGGAACGGAGCGCGCAGGTTCAGCCGGGACCGGAGTACGCCAGCTCGCGCGCTCGCCTCTCACTCCTCCGCAAGCTTGCGCTCGATATAGGCGTCCACGGTCTCGGCGAACGAGCGCTGCACGCCGACCGCGGCATCGTGCTGGTCGAGCGCGTCGCGCTGGAGCACGCGCAGGCCGCGCCCGCGGGCGCTCGCCGGCGCCGTGTTCAGGAACTCATCGATGGCGCCCCTGGCGAGCGGAATGGCCTTGGGATCGCCCTTTGCGATCAGGAGCCGCAACAGGCTCTGGCATTCGGCAAGGCCCGGCATGGCTTCTCTCACCTTTGCTGCGATTTCGGCTTCGGCCGCTTGACCGGCTGGGTATGGGTGCCGAACAGCGCCAGCAAGAACGCGACTTCTTCCTTCGAACCGATCTGGATCATGATTGTCTCTCCTGTTCGCTTTGTTTGGTCGGGGCCCGGAGCCGAGCAGTTCAGGACAATCGGGTTTCAGCACTGTTTCAGGCGTGTTTCGTCGAGGTCATCCGCACGGCCCCGCCTGTTTGCGTCCTCAAAATCAAAGCCCGCGACGGATTGCTCCGCGCGGGCTTTCATCGATCGCGCTGTTGCCTCGGGAGGCGCCGAAGCCCTGGCGGGACCACGGCCACCGCGCCTTCCGTCTCAGTGCATGTGACCGATTAGGTAGGCGCGCCGCCAAGAAGGATCACAGCGGGATGGCCCGAAGCAAAAGCACAGGCATTTCCTCAGTGCGAGGTGCAGACCTTGACGGTCTTCATGCCGGCCTCGGCTTCAGACCTGGTCTTGTAAACGGTGTCGCCGCTGACGACGGTCGTTTCCGTTGTCGTCGGCTTGGACTCGGTGATGGTGCACTTCTTGGTCTTGACGTCCTGCACCACGTAGAACGATTGCGCAAATGCGGGAGCCGCAACTGACGTCAGCACGGCGGCTGCAATGATCGCTTTGATATTCATCGTGTCCTCCTCCGGCAGCCTGATCATCAGGCCTGTCATCTACAAACAGGACAAATTGCCACTTGTTCCCGGTCTGGGATTCGAACCAACCGGCACCGACCGCGTTGGTGCGCCAACAGGAGGCTTCGATGTTGGACATGCGGCTCGTGACAACTTCTCTGGCGATGCTGATCGCGCTGCCGGCCGGAGCAGTAGCAGAGCCCGTCAAGGACCAGGCCGCGCCTGTTGTTCAAAGCTCCGCCGAAGCCCGCCCCATCCGCGTCATACTCCCAGCGCCCTGGGAGGCCACGAGGAGCCAAGGCGAGCCTGTGAAGTCTTCAAAGTAGCAGTCTGCTGGCGAACGTCCCTGCGGCGGTCGAGCGAAGGCCACGGCTCGCTCGACATTGCCGAGCAAACCGCCGCTGCAAACTCCACCAGCGTATTAGCAACCAATTCGAATCTCGCATGTTGTCGCCGGCACAATCACTTGCAGGAGACAAAAGCATGTCACGTCTAACTATGCTGGCCGCAACCCTGTTGCTGCTCGGCGCGGTCCCCGCGGGCGCACAGTCGCAGCCGGCGCAAAGCGGGCCCGGAAACAACGCCGTCAACAGCTCGGACCAGAACAACTCAAATGCGCCGGTCGCCGGCCGCAACAGCTTCACAGAGGGACAGGCGAAATCGCGGATCGAGGACGCGGGATATTCCAACGTCTCCGGCCTGCAGAAGGACAACGAAGGCGTCTGGCGCGGCAAGGCCGACAAGGCCGGCACCAAGACCGATGTCAGCGTCGACTTTCAAGGCAACGTCAATCCCGCCAAGTAGGAGGAATTAGCATGACGACAACCATTTCCCGTCTCTACGACAATTATTCCGATGCGGAGCAGGCTGTCAGGCGGCTCGAAAACGCCGGCGTACCGCACTCCGACATCAGCATCGTCGCCAACAATTCGGACAATTGGTACGGCTCGTCGTCCGGCAAGGTCGACCGTGACCGCGACGGCACCGACGATCGCGCCGAAGGCGCCGGAACGGGTGCCGGCATCGGCGCCGGCCTCGGCGGCGCGGCAGGCTTGCTCGCCGGTCTCGGCCTGCTGGCGATCCCTGGCCTCGGGCCCGTCGTCGCCGCCGGCTGGCTCGCCGCGACCGCAGTCGGTGCGGCAGCCGGCGCGGCAACGGGCGGCATCGTAGGCGCCCTGACGGAAGCCGGCGTCTCCAGGGAGGATGCATCGCTCTATGCCGAGGGCGTTCGCCGTGGCGGCACGCTGGTGTCGGCAAGGGTCCCGGACCAGGATCGCTCACGCCTCGATGCGCTTCTGCACGAGAGGTCCGTGAACCTGCAGGATCGCAGCTCGGCCTGGAAGAAATCCGGCTGGACCGATTTCGATGCCGCCAGTCCGCCGCTCGCTCCCGACGACATCCGCCGCGAGCGCGAACTGTACGGCGCGGGCGGTCGGCGATAGGCCGGTAGCAGGCCCAACACGACAAAGGCCCCGCGACGCGGGGCCTTTGTTTCAGATCGAACGCCGGTCATCATTGCGACGCCGGCACTGTCCGATGGTCTCATCCTGCCAGTGTTTTGCCCGACGGGTCAAACTTTATCTTAAATGCAGCAAAGCGGATTCGGCGAAACGAAATCTCTTCGCGTCATGCTGGGACATGTCGCCTGGACGGGGCAAGCCGGGAGATCGTCAATGTACTACGTCGCCGCTGCATTGCTGGTGCTGTCGGGACTGTTCTATTCCGCGAGTCGTCATGAGCTCGGCCAATTCGGAGCGGACGTGTGCAGCTACGGCGGCACGTTCTGCGACAATCCGGTGGTGCTCTTCACCGGCGCGGCGCTGGCCGCAGCCTGGGGCATGTTCGTCAGCGTGAAGTAGACGACCCGGGCCGCTTCATCCGAGACTCAGTTTGGTTTTCCCCCGCCGGTTGCGAGTTGCGGACCGGGCGAACTTTCGAGACGTCTTGCGATGCTGGCAATCTACCCCTGTTTTGCCCGACGGAGCAAGTGCATTTAGTATTATCAGAAATATTCGCGCTGGCGCGGCAGGAACCTATGTTCCCTCATTCGCATTTGTCAGGCACACGCCAAGCACCCCTTGCGAGGTCCCCCCGTTCATGCGCGACAGCGCCCTCACCCCGGCGAAATCCGCGCCGACGCTGCTACAAAGGCTGGGGCCGGGCCTCGTCACCGGAGCTGCCGACGACGATCCGTCCGGCATCGCCACCTATTCGCAGGCCGGCGCGCAATTCGGCTACGGGCTGCTCTGGACCGTATTCCTGACCACGCCGTTCATGATCGCGATCCAGCTCGTCAGCGCGCGGATCGGCCGCGTCACCGGCAAGGGGCTCGCCGCCAACGTCATGCAGATCGCGCCGCGCTGGGCGGTGCTGGCGCTCGTCGCCATGCTCGTTGCCGCGAACACGTTCAACATCGCCGCCGACATCGCCGCGATGGCCGAGGCGCTCTCGCTCGTCATCGGCGGCCTCAACCACGAGCACGCGCTGATCTTCGCGGCCGGCTCGACCCTGCTCCAGGTGTTCCTGCCCTATCGGCGCTATTCGCCGGTGCTGAAATTCCTCACCCTGGCGCTGTTCGCCTATGTCGCGACCGCCTTCACCGTCAATATCCCGTGGAGCACGGCGCTGCTCGCCGCGGTGTGGCCGGAGGCGAATGTCAGCGGCGACTATTTCATGATGGTGGTCGCCGTGCTCGGCACCACGATCAGCCCCTATCTGTTCTTCTGGCAGGCCTCGCAGGAGGTGGAGGAGATGAACCAGGGCCAGCGCGACAAGCCGCTTCGCGAGCTCAAGCGCGGCGGCGATCCGGAGCTCGCGCGCATCAGGGCCGACACCATCTCCGGCATGCTGCTGTCCAACGGCATCGCCTTCTTCATCATCCTCACCACGGCCTCGGTCCTGCATGCCAACGGCATCACTCACATCAATTCGGCGACCGAAGCGGCCGAAGCGCTGCGGCCGCTCGCCGGGGATTTCACCTTCGCCCTGTTTGCGATCGGCATCATCGGCACGGGCCTGCTCGCCATCCCGGTGCTGGCGGGCTCGGCCGCCTACGGCGTCGCGGAGATCTTCGGCTGGCGTGCCACGCTGGAGGCCAAGCCGGACCAAGCGGTCGGCTTCTACACCATCATCGCGGCGGCAACCCTCATCGGCTTCGGCCTCGGCTTCACCGGAATCGACTCGATCCACATGCTGGTGTGGAGCGCAGTGCTCAACGGCATCGTTGCCGTCCCCATCATGGCCATGATGATGCTGATCGTCTCGAGCCGCGTGATCATGGGCCGCTTCAGGGCCCGCTCATGGCTGATCGCGCTGGGCTGGCTCGGCACTGCGCTGATGGCGCTGGCCGTCCTCGCCCTGCTCGTCTCTTCGGTGGTTGGCTGACGAGACAGGCGAAAGCGCCGCCGGGACGCGGTCGCTGGCTCATCGATGCGCCCTTCACGCCGGTCCTCGGTTGGCCTAACAATGCGCTCCGCGCCCGGATCGAGCCACAAAGAAGAAGCCCGGGCGACAGGGAGCGACATGAGCAAATCATCAAAAGCAACAAGCCTCGAGATCCTTGCCTGCGATGCCGGCTGGAGAAACTATCATTTCGTCAAGCTGACGACCGAGGACAGCATCGTCGGCTGGAGCGAATTCGACGAGGGTTTCGGCTCGCCCGGCGTTAGCGCCGCCATCCAGCGCCTCTCGGCCCGTGTCATCGGGCAGAACGTCTTCCAGCACGAGCGCGTCTTTGCCGAATTGTTCGGAGCGACGCGTCCCGCCGCCGGCGGCGTGGTGGCGCAAGCCCTCGGTGCGATCGAGAATGCGCTGCTCGATGCCAAGGCGAAGTCTCTCGGCGTCCCCTGCTACGAGCTGCTCGGCGGCAAGATCCGCGACCGTATCCGGGTCTACTGGTCGCATTGCGCCACATGGCGCATCAATCACCCATCCTGGTACAAGCCGCCGATCGAAAGTCTCGACGGCGTCAAGGCGATGGGGCGCGAGGTCCGCGAGAAGAAGTTCACCGCGCTCAAGACCAACATCTTTTCCTATGACGACGGCAAGCCGACCGGCTGGCGTCCCGGCTTCGGCTCACCCTTCGCGCCCGAGATCAACGTCGACCGCAAGATCCTGCGCGACCTGCATATGCATCTGGAGGCGATCCGCGACGGCGCGGGTCCTGACGTCGACATCCTGCTGGATTGCAACTTCAACGCCAAGACCGAAGGCTATCTGAAGATCCTGCGCGCCATTGCCGACCTCGACATGTTCTGGGTCGAGATCGACAGCTTCAGTCCGGAAGCCCTCGGTTATATCCGAAGGCAGAGCCCGCACCCGATCTCATCCTGCGAGACGCTGCTTTCCTTGCGGGAATTCCTGCCCTATTTCCACGAGCAGGCGATGGACGTCGCGATCATCGACACGCCCTGGAACGGCGTCTGGCAATCGATGAAGATCGCGAGCGCGGCGGAAGCCTTCGAGGTCAACGTCGCCCCGCACAATTTCTACGGTCATCTCTGCTCGATGATGAACGCACATTTCTGTGCCGCGGTGCCGAACCTGCGCATCATGGAGATCGACATCGATCGTCTGTCCTGGGACCACGAGCTGTTCACGCATGCGCCGGAGATTCAGGACGGCCATCTGATCGTCCCGGACCGGCCCGGCTGGGGCACCGAGCCCAACGAGGTCGCCTTGCGCGCGCACCCGCCGAAGACGAGCGGGGGGCTCCTCAATTACGGCCGCAAGAGCTGAGAGCTACGGCGTCACGGGATTGACGGTCGGGGACGTCTTCGGCCCCGGCCGTGCCGGCTCGACCGGTGACTTCGGTTCGGTCGGAATTACGGCGGCGCCCGCGGCGCGCGCCGCTTCTCCCGTGGTCGCGTACATCGCGACATGGGCGGGCTGGGTCTTGGCGCGGCTCCACGGCCCGTGGTCGACGATCAGCATTGCCGCAATCGTCACACCCGCCACGATCAGCGCGATCACACCGGGATGCCGAAGGGCGGTGGAAATGGAGTTTGCGAAACGACCACTCGTCATTGAAGGATCCGCCATTTTCCTGTCGCAGGTTAACTCGATCGCGCCCCACCTGGTTCCCCGCGCCCATGAAGCAAGTTCCAGGCCAGCACGTCCGACCCTGCTGCGGCGGCCGAATCCCAACTAGAATCACGCCTCCGACCGCCGCGCCTTCAGCGCACGAACGCCGACCGCCGTTTCACTCACCCGGAGCGATTGCGTTGCTCGGCGTCGGCCGGTCTGTGATCTGCTGGCCGAACAGGCTGCCGATCAGCTCGACTGCAGCACGCGCCGTCCGTCCACGTTCATCCAGGAAGGGGTTGAGCTCGACGATATCGACCGATCCTACCAGGCCGGAATCATGCAACAGCTCCATGATCAGGTGCGCCTCGCGATAGGTGGCGCCACCCGGCACCGTGGTGCCGACGCCCGGCGCCACGCAGGGGTCGAGGAAATCGACGTCGAAGCTGACATGCAGCACGCCATTGCTCGCCTTGACCCGTTCGATGACGCGCCGGATCATGACGGCGACGCCGAACTCGTCGATCTGGCGCATGTCGACGATCCTGATCCGACGCACGCGCATCAACTCCTTTTCGAGCTTGTCGATCGAACGCGCGCCGAACAGATCGAGCTTGTCCGGATCGATCGACGCGCGTGGATCGTCGCCGAGCAGACCATCGAGCCCGGGCTCGCCGCACAGGAATGCGGCTGACATGCCGTGCATGTTCGCGGTGATCGTCGTCTCCGGCGTGTTGTAGTCGGCATGGGCGTCGAGCCACAGCACGAAGAGTTCGCGTCCACGCTCCTGCCAGTGACGCGCCATCGCATTGACCGACCCCATCGACAGGGTGTGATCGCCGCCAAGGAAGATCGGCAGCGCACCTGATGTCGCGATCTCATAACCTCTGCGGCTCAGGACTCGTGTCCAGCGCTGGATTTCGCGGTAGTGATTGGCATTTTCGGGCGGCGTGTCGGTGAGGTCCCGGACGTCGGCCACGGACAGATCGCCATGATCGACCACCTCGAAATCGAGGCTTTCCAGCACCGTCGCAAGGCCTGCGGTGCGCAGCGCCGCGGGTCCCATCAAGGTGCCGCGCTGCGAAGCCCCCATGTCGATGGGAGCACCGAGCAAGGCGATGCGCCGGGCTCGATCCGTCATGGTCCGGTCGGTCACGGCTGTCTCCTGACATCAGCAAGGTTGTCCCAGCCTAACAGAGATTCGCACCCGTCGTTTCCCGGGGAGTTCGAGCGATCGGCAAATCATCCGGAACAAAATCCCGTGCGCTGAATTGCCCAACCAAGGCCGGCACCCGCCGTCAATCACGGCGCCTGTCGCGGATAGCCAAAGGTCGGCAGACCCGCTGTTCAAAACGAGCGCTCGCGCGGATAGCCAAAGGTGCCGGCTTCCATCATCACGCCCGGAGGTCGCGCCCTTGAGCACGGAGATACCGCAATCCACGTCCCAGCCCGGCATGGCCGAGCGTGCCATCGATACGGCCGCGGACGTCTCCCGTACCATCGGTGAAGTCGCCGGAGGCTTGCACGCAGCCGTCGATCGTCTGACCTCCGCAGTCGAGGAATCGCGCAAGCCCGGCGGGGCACTCGCGACGGTCGCAGCGGTCACCCGCGAAGCGCCGCTTGCCAGCCTGTTCGTTGCGTTCCTCTTTGGCATGGCGGTGGCGCGCCGGCGGTAGAAGCGAAGCCCCCGCTCAGGCAGCGCTAGCAGCCTCGTGCCCAGTCGCGAGGAACTGCCGATCGAATGCTTCTGCCGGCATCGGACGGCCGAAGAAATATCCCTGGCCTTCCTCGCATCCCATGCTGACCAGGAAGTCGGCAGTTGCCTTGTCCTCGATGCCTTCAGCCACGACTGTCAGACCGAGCTGCTTGCTGAGACCGATTGTCGAGCCGATGATTGCAGCATCGTCGGAATTCGCGAGAAGACCAAATACGAACGACCGGTCGATCTTGAGCCCGTCGAGCGGAAACGTCTTGAGATAGCTCAGGCTCGCATAGCCGGTGCCGAAATCACGACGGTTATCGCCTGAGCGACGGCCTATCGCTGACATCAGCCGGAGCCGGTGTGCGGTTCTTCTTTCCGTGCGATCTCCAGGCGGATCTCGGGGTGGCTGTCCCCTTGAGCTACCGGGCGCCGGACAACGAGCGCCGCAGCCCACGCTTCCTCACACTTTCGAGCACGTTCCGGGTCTGCCCCGAGCGCGGCAGGGCCTACTGTCTCTAGCTGTCCTTCCGTCGATCGAGCCGGCATGCGGCCCTTTTGCGGCCACGTCACAGACTTGCCTAAATTTAATCCCGTAACCTGCTCACGATCACTCGACCGGGAGTTCCCGATCACCATGTTCAGTCAAAGGTGATTTTGAGACAGAACCATGAGGAAGGTGTTTGCGATCCTGGCTTTGCTCTGCGTCCTCGGTGTCGGGCAGTATTTTGTCGTCAGCCAGTTCGCAATCCGCCATGAGACCCTGACCCTATTCGACGCCTCCCGCCAGCGGCCGATCTCGGTGGAGATTGCCGTGCGGCGCGACGCTGAGACCAAGGCCAATCTCGGGCTGTGGAAGCTCCCGCTCGCCATCATCAGTAACGGCAATACCGTCAAGGCCACCGAATATTCCTTCCTCGCCAATGTCCTCGCCGCACGAGGCTATCTGGTCGCCAGCATCCAGCAGGACTTGCCGAGCGATCCGCCGCTGATGACCCGTGTCGGTCAGCCATATGTCGGCCGGCGTGAAGTCTACATCCGCTGTGAAGCCAACATTCTCTTCGTATTAGGCGAACTGAAGAAGCGGCAGGAGAACGTCGGATACGACCATATCACCCTCGTCGGCCACTCCAACGGCGGCGATGTCTCCATGTACGTCGCCCATCAGCACCCGGAGCTGGTGTCGAAGGTGATCACGCTCGACAATCTGCGGGTGCCTTTCGTGCTCAGCGACCACATGAAGATCCTATCGTTTCGATCGAAGGACCCGCGTTTCGTGACAGATCCCGGCGTGCTGCCGTCCCCGGAAGAGGCCAAGGCACGCGGCATCGATATCGTCCACACCGGCGCGCAGCACACCGAGATGAGCGATCGCGGTCCGAACTCGGTCAAGGAGAAGATCCAGGAGACGCTCGACCGCTTCCTGCGTGACAGCGCCAGCAGCGCGCTTGCACCGGCGGATACGAAGAGCCCAATGATCATGAACCCAGGCGACTATTAGCCGGGAATGCTTTGCGGCAGATCAAAGGCAGCTGCAAAGCGGCACGATAGAAGGGCCATATGGCCTCGGAGAGACACGTGTCGCACTATACCGAAACTCTTGATACGAAAAGCCTTCATACGAAAGGCTCTGGCCTGCCCGCGGCAAGAATGCCGTCATTCCCACGGCATCTCTATCGTTCGACCCGCAAGCTGCTGCGGTCGATCATCGCCCGAATTGACCTCTCGCAGTTTCCAGGATCATGCTGCGGATGAGCGCGGCGACCACGTGCGAACGCAGAAAGATTGCCCGATGTCCCGGCATGTGAGACGGATTTGCCTGCTGCTTGGCGTAATCTCTGGCGTCGGCACGTCGTCCGCCCTCGCAGCTGACGCGGATCACGGCGCCGATCTCGCCAAGCGCTGGTGCGCGAGTTGCCATGTCGTGGCGAACGGGCAAACCCAGGCGAGCGCCGACGTTCCCTCCTTCGCATCCGTTGCGCGCAGGCCGGACTTCAGCCCGGAAAGGCTCGCCTTCTTCCTGCTCGATCCGCACCCGAAGATGCCGAATTTTCCCTTGAGCCGGAGCGAAGCCGCCGATATCGCGGCCTATATCTCATCGCTGCGTTAGCAGCCGCCGGACGATCACGACCCGGTGCAAATGCAAATCCCTGCCGGAGGCCGGCAGGGATCAGCAGAAAGGATGACGGACGGCGAATGAGGTCATTCGGTGGCCCATCATGGACCTGCGCCTGTATCGAAGCGCGGATCTCCACACCGCACAAGGTCAATTTGTGGGCACCCTGTGCACACACCGAGAATCAGGACTTGCCCTTGCCTTGTTGCATGAGAGTGCCGGTCATCTCGCGCATGTGATCTCCGGCGCTGGTGAACTGACTGCGCAGGAAATCCGACTGGATTCGCATCGCTTCCTGGAGATCGGTGGCATGCACCAGCTTGCGTGCATGCTCGAACGCCGACTTCATGTTCTGCTCGGTGAAAGCCAGCGCCTGCTTCGACACCTCCGTCCCCGCGCCCGGAACGGACGACATCGACTTGGTGGCGGCGTCAAAAAACATGCCGAATGCTTTTTCCGCCTGGTCAATCGTCTTCTCAGCCAGGTCGCGCAGTTCGGCCGGAACTTCGAGCTTCGGTTCGATCATGGTCGCACTCCTCCCTTTTCTTCAACTGAATACCACACTTGCCCGACCGCCTTCCAGCGGCCAGCCTCAGGGGAACGACGCCGGGGCGGCGGCCCAGGCAGAAAAAGGAAGGGAACGGCGCAGGGCCGGACTTTAGGACAAGGGGTGCTCGGGAAAAGCTTCTTCCGTGGCGAGATCTTCGACCAGCTTGATCACTTCGAAACGCTGTCGAGGCGCGAGCTTCAGGAACGCGCGGAGAAGGCGCAGACTTTCGACAGTGCTGCTTGCAGGCACACCGAGCTTGAGATGCAACTCAGCCGCGAAATCGAGGTTTTTCATCTCGCACCTATGACAAGCACCGGCCTTCGTGATCCGCTCAAGAACCGAACGCCGCACCAGAACCAATCGCGACGAAGCCTCGGCCGCGGGCCGCCGAGTTCACACACTGAACTACATCCGAACAATGGCCTCAACCGCTCGGTTGTAACTATGCCAAGGAACAACCCATCCGGCAAGCCCAACCGTGGGTGTAGCGACGCTTCGTCTGCATCGCATCACCGCGATTTCCGGATAACAGGAATATCGACCGCCGTCACCCACCTGCGTCAAGAAGTTGCATCAATCACGCACGCAGCCCTGATCGCGATCAATCCGCACAACGTTTCAGCTTGTTTCCGATGTGAATGCACATCTGGCGCACGAATTGGCCGATGCTTCAGCACGCACACGTAATTGTTGAGCCCGACTTCGGCGGTTGTATCGCCGGCGCGAGAGGTCGATCTTGCAGCCGGTCCTGGTCTTGACGCGACAGTTCGCAGCCGGAACCGTCGGTCCGGGTGCAACTCCGCCGTGAACCGCCGTCCGCGAGCGAGCGACCAAGCCGTTGCGGCACGGCCACGCAGATACGGGCGCCATGGCTGGAAGACTCTTCGATTTGGGCGCGCGTCAGCACCAAAGGACAACGGCATGCTTTCTCGCTGCGATCTCATCAAGGGCGCCGCGGTCGCGCTTCTCACCCTCTCGATACAAGGCGCATGGGCGCAGGAGACCAGGATGAACCTGTTCAAGATCGTCACCATCAAGGACGAGATCGTCGTCGGATTGTCGCAAGAGGAGCTTCAGTCGCTCGGCGGCAATGATGCGAGCGCCGTTGCACACGCGCTGGCACAGAAGGGCGACCTCACTGTCTGGCAATACAACGTGCATCGAGGCCCGAACGGCGAACTGCAGCAGGCGCCGACCGCCAAGATCGGGCTGCTGGCCCATGCCTCGCTGCGCGTCGAGCCCTACACCACGCCCTACCAGATCGTCCCTCACCCGTAAGCAATGGGCGGGACGCCGGCGGCCGCGACCGCCGGCACT
This sequence comes from Bradyrhizobium sp. 191, assembly GCF_023100985.1. Lineage (NCBI taxonomy): Bacteria > Pseudomonadati > Pseudomonadota > Alphaproteobacteria > Hyphomicrobiales > Nitrobacteraceae > Bradyrhizobium > Bradyrhizobium sp. 191. Next base: position 7,127,801 of record NZ_CP064692.1, on the reverse strand, counting down.
CCACAATCATCCACGCCGGTCCCCGCGCGCCGTTCCCGTCTCCGTCGCGAAGCCGTAGATCAGCGCCAGCCGGTCCAAACATTCGCGAAAACGCCGCGCAAAGTAATCGTTCCAGCGTTGCGTGCGGACGGCGCGACGCTGCCCAACCTGATCCATGGTCAGACCCAGCACCAGCACGTCGTGCACCAGCGCGGCGCCGTCGGTGCCGAGCTCTCGTTCAGCCCGGTTGAGCCGTAGCACCGCCTGGCGCTGGCTCTCGGTGACGGGCTCGCGCGTGCCCGTCCCATCGACATATTCGCGCGTCGTATCCACCGCCTGAGGGCCCCGCTCCGCCCGCTCCCAATCGTTCTGGAAGGCGCGCCCGCCGCGGTATTGCGCCTCGTCAATCTGGTGGTGTGCGTGCAGCCGGCCGAGCGGATCGTTGCGGATTGAGCGGATGGCCAGGATCTTCTCGCCTGAATCGAGCGCGAGCGGATTGTCGACCTCCACCTCCGCCACCTCGGCATTGAACGGCACCTCCCGCGACCGCCGGTCGTAGATCTGCGCCAATTTGTAGGACCTGTTACGTCGGGCACGAGCCACTCGGGTACTCCTTGCAAGTCTGACGATTGAACGGACGGCTGCCGCTTCAGGCGGCCGAGACCAGCTTCAGCACGACGGGGCCTGCGGCACGGGCTGGCGCAGCCTCCGAACGGCGCGCCAGGCGAGCATGCGGCGCGCAGTAGCTGGAGCCCGGCTGGCGCGGGTGGCCGCAGAAGGTGATCTCTTCACCGTCCTTGTCGCCGCCATAGGGATAGCGGCAGTCGTCCGGCTCGAGTTCGACCAATTGGATCAGGCGCGGCTGGATGCCGACACAGCGCAACTTCACCCGCGCCGCAGGCTTCATGGCGGACTTCGGCGGCAGATTGAGGCTCGGCCACCCCACCCGGCGCGGCGAAAGCAGGCTGGGTTCACCCGGCAAGAGCGGCGCGAGCGCCGGGCTCGTCATCCATTGCGGCACGATGAGCCCGAGCCGCTTGGCGCGGCCAGCCACCGCGCTGCGCGTATAAGCCGTTCCAAACCTTGCGTTTATTTGTCTTCCGATCTCCGCATAAGACATGCCTTTGTGAAAATAGTCGCGAAGCGCGTCGGAGTGCTCCGACGGCCAATGGCCCGGTTCCATGCTGATGTCCTGTGATGCGCCTCCACCCGAGGAGGCGGGACGTACATTCCGTTATTCCGAATACAGAGTCAAGTCGTATTTCTGATATTCATAATTGCATCAATTCCGAATTTCGGATTACAAGAGGCGAGACGGCGCGCAATCGAGGGAATCACCATGTTGGACGTTGCAATGATCGAACGAGGCCTGGAGAAGACGGGCAAGAGCAAGGGCGGCCTGGCAGCAGCCATGGGCGTGCGACCCGGCGCGGTCTCGGAGATCCTCGGCGGCGAGCGTCTGGTAAAGGCATCGGAAATCATTCCGATCATGGAATATCTCGAGCTCAATCTCGCGCCGATCATGGGCCGCGTCGGAGCCGGCGCGGTGATCGAGCCGGACTATGAACAGGTCCCCCCGGAAGGTCTCGGCGACATCACATTGCCCTTCCCGATCATGGAAGAGACGGTTGCGTTCGAGATCGTGGGCGATTCGATGCTGCCCAAATACGAGAGCGGCGATGTGATCGTGGTCTACAAGGACCAGCGCCATCCGCTGTCGAGCTTCTACGGCGAAGAGGCGGTGGTCCGCCTCAAGACCGGCGAGCGCTATCTGAAGACCATCGAGCGGGGAAAATCACCCTCCGTCGTCAATCTCACGAGCTTCAATGCCAAGCCGATCGTCGGCGTCAAGCTCGACTGGGTGGGTGAGATCTGCCTGTCCATGCCGAAGGGGCAGCTCGAGCGGCTGCGTGCGAAATCGGCGCGTCCTCGCAAGAAAGGCAAGTAAGGACTATACGATCAGCGATTTCTGATTTATAGAAATCGCGATTGACAAAGTTCCGTTTTTCGGAAATACTCTGCCGCGTCCCCGACCACAGGGCGCGGCAGGATCGTTTCATGCAATACTTCGTCGTGATGATCGAATATGGGCGGCGGGGCCGCGAGGCGGTCGTCGATCCCGAAATCACGAGGCGAGAGGTCATCTCCCGCATCGCCTCGGGTGAATACCGGAACATCTCGTTCATCCACGAAATCGTGGAGAATACCGTCGAGGACGTAACCGAGGCCATGCTGACCGAGGCCGCCCTGCCCCAGATTGCGCCCGAGGATGTCGACCTCCAGGCAATCCGCCTTGATCATATCCGCGATCTGCGCAAGCACGAGCGGACGTGACGCAGGCCAAGCAGCTTGCGTCACGGCCCGGACGAGCCTCAGACCAGAAGAACGGTCGATCCCGTGGTCTTGCGCGCCGCAAGATCGGTATGCGCCTTGGCGGCGTCCTTCAGCGGATAGGTCTGGTGCACCTCGATCTTGACCGCGCCGGACTTGACGACGTCGAACAGTTCGTTCGCCATCGCGACCAGATTTTCGCGCTTGGCGGCGTAGGTGAACAGCGTCGGACGCGTGACGTAGAGCGACCCCTTCTGTGCCAGCAGGCCGAGATTGAGCGGCTCGACGGCTCCCGAAGACTGGCCGAACAGAGCCGCGACACCGAGCGGCGCGAGGCAATCCAGCGATTTGAGGAACGTGTCCTTGCCGACGGAATCGTAGACCACCGGCACCTTCTTGCCGCCGGTGATTTCGTCGACCCGCTTTACGAAATCTTCCCGCGTGTAGATGATCACATGGTCGCACCCATGTGCCTTGGCGAGTTTTGCCTTCTCGTCGGTGCTGACGGTGCCGATCACGGTCGCGCCGAGATGCTTGGCCCACTGACTCAAGATCAGACCGACGCCGCCGGCCGCAGCGTGAAGCAGGATGGTATCGCCGGCCTTCACCCGATAGGTCTGCCGGATCAGGTATTGCGTGGTGAGCCCCTTGAGCATCATTGCCGCCGCAGTCTTGTCATCGACGCCGTCGGGCAATTTCAACAGCCGGTCGGCGGGGATCAGCCGCGCCTCGGAATAAGCCCCGAGCGGCGAGGCGCCATAAGCGACGCGATCGCCCGGCTTCAGATCGGTGACACCGGGCCCGACCTCCTCGACGACACCAGCCGCCTCGCTGCCGAGCCCGCTCGGCAATTGCGCCGGATAGAGACCCGAACGGTTGTAGATGTCGACGAAATTGAGGCCGACAGCCGTGTGGCGGATGCGCGCTTCGCCAGGTCCAGGCTTGCCGACACTGACCTCTTCCCAGACCAGGACTTCCGGACCGCCGGTCTTGTGAAAGCGAATGGCATGCGTCATGGGCGTTACTCCCTTATCGTTACAGTGAAATCCAGTGAACCCGGTCGGCCTGCGAAACAGGCATTTGGTCCGCCCCTTACAGTACCATCCGTAACAAGAATGTCACAGCGAACTACAAACGCTCGCCGTTCCGCCTCTGTTCGAAAGAGTTGATGAGGGCTCTGGGGCAACCGGCAGTAGCTTTCGCGCGGGGGTTGGTGGTCGCCTGCGAAGGAGAGCCGCGATGCCAGCTTACGTTCAGCATCATCAGGACGTCGAGATCGCGCCTGTGAATTGCCCCACCTGCATGGGGTTCCTGCCGATGTATGTGCGCGAGGTCGAGCCGCATTGGAGCCTTGCCATAATCGACTTCGTCTATGAATGCGCCGATTGCGGCGCCGAGGTCAGACAGACGATCCGCAAGCCGGAGCTGCTGCGGCACTGATCGCACGAACGGCGAACCGCTTAACTATTTGCGCTAAGCGGAAAAAACGCCGTTCACGCGGGTCTGATGTCTCCCAAACGAGGCTTGTTCTTTGCCGGGAACGCAGGCAGAACAAGCCTCAACCAAGACCTTTGGGAGCGCCCATTCGTGGCTGATCAGAAGGCCTCGACGTCGATCGAGGCAGTGGAGAGCGGCCTCGCCGCGCAAGGCTATATCGCGAGCCGGCAGATCGCGACCGCCGTCTATTTGTCGCAGCAGATCGAGAAGCCGATCCTGGTCGAGGGCCCCGCAGGCGTCGGCAAGACCGAACTCGCCAAGGCGATCGCGGCCTGGCGCGGCATGAAGATGATACGCCTGCAATGCTACGAGGGCCTCGACGAGGCCAAGGCGCTCTATGAGTGGAAATACGCCAAGCAGCTGCTCTATACGCAGATCCTGAAGGACAAGCTCGGCGAGGTTCTCGGCGGCGCGCAGACGCTGCATGCGGCGCTGGATCAGCTCCACGATTTCGGAGACGTGTTCTTCTCCAAGGAGTTCGTCGAGCCGCGTCCCCTGCTCCAGGCACTGGAGCAGCCGGGCGGCTGCGTGCTCCTGATTGACGAGATCGACAAGTCGGATGCGGAGTTTGAATCGCTGCTGCTGGAAATCCTCTCGGACTTCCAGGTCACGATCCCCGAGCTCGGAACCGTGTCGGCCATCACACCGCCGACCGTGATCCTCACCTCCAACAGCGAGCGCGATCTCGGCGACGCCCTGAAACGGCGCTGCCTGCATCTTCATATCGGCTTTCCCGAGCAGCGCCTCGAGGAACGCATCGTCGAAAGCCGCGTGCCCGGCATCTCCCAGACGTTGCGCCGGCAGATGGTCGGCTTCATCCACGAGATCCGCTCGCTGGATCTGAAGAAGCTGCCGTCGGTCAGCGAGACCATCGACTGGGCGCGCGTGCTGGTGCTGCTCCAGGCTTCCGAGCTCGACACCGAGATCGTCAAGGACACACTAAACGTCCTCCTGAAATACGAGACGGACATAGAGGCAGCGGCGCCGCAGGTGACGACCTTCATTGCCAAGGCGGCACGGTCCAACGTCTTCGGTTGACGCCGATGCGCGAGAACCTCCATCGTTTCTTTCGAGCGGCGCGGGGCGTCGGCGTTCACGTCTCGCCTGCCGAAAGCATCGATGCGATGCGCGCAGTCGCGCAAGTCGGCATCTCCGACCGCGCCGTCCTGCGCGACGCGCTGCTCCTGACACTTGCCAAGTCGCAGGACGAGAAGCTCGCGCTCGGTGACTGCTTTGATCTGTTCTTCAGTCAGCCGGAGCCGCGGCAGGACCAGCCCGAGGCCGGCGAAGACGACGCTCCGCAGGACTCAGGTCAGCCGCCCTCCTCCGGCGCTCCCAGCGATGCCGGCGAAGGTCAGCCTCCCGAAGGTCTAGGCCCGCTCGCTCAGATGCTGCTGTCGCAGGACCGCAATACGATTGCGGCTGCGATTGCCAGCGCCTCCGGGGCGGCCTCCCTGTCCGACATCCGCTACTCCACTCAGCGCGGCATCTTCTCCAGCCGCATCCTCGACGCCATGGGCCTCCAGCGCCTGCGTGACGATCTCGACGGGCTGACCGCGACCAACCCGTCGCTGGCCGAGCGTCTGCGCGCCGCGCTGGACGCCTTGCGCGAAGCCGTGCGCGATACGGTCTCTCAGGGGCTTGCACTCTATGCCCGCGAGGAGGCCGAAAACCTCCGCAACGAGATCTTGCGCAATGCGCCGCTTGCCCGCATCGAGCGGCGCCAGGTCGCCGAGATGCGCGCCCTCATCCGTCAGATCGCGCGCCGGCTGCGCGAGCGCTACTCGAAGCCGCGCAAACGCCAGCGCCGCGGCCATCTCGACGTCCGTCGCACGCTCCGCCGGAATGCGGCCTGGGGCGGCGTGCCCTTCCTTACGGCATGGAAGCGCAAGCATCGCGACCGGCCGAAGATCGTAGCACTGTGCGACGTCTCGGGCTCCGTTGCGCAAGTGTCCGATTTCTTTCTGCTGCTCATCCACTCGCTGCACGAGGTGGTCGACGATGTCCGCTCCTTCGCCTTCTCCTCGCACCTGATCGAGGTGAGCAGGATCCTGGAATCGAAGTCGCCGGAGGAGGCGATGTCCGAGATCATGTCCAAGGTCGGCTTCGGCTCGTCGGACTACGGTTCCTCGCTGCTCGATTTCGAGAAGGAGTTCATGAGCACGCTGACGCCGCACACCACGGTGATCGTGCTCGGCGATGCCCGCAGCAACAATCTCGACCCGCGCGCTGACATTTTGCGCCGGATCTCCGATCGCTCGAAGCGACTGGTCTGGCTCAATCCCGAGGGGCGGCTCGCCTGGGGCTTTGGCGATTCCGAGATGCCGCGCTACGCGACCTTTTGCACCGTGGTGCGCCAATGCGCCACTGCGCACCAGCTCGAGCGCGCCGTGTCCGATATCGTGGCGACTTATCAGTGAGCAATATCAGCCGCCCGCGTCAGGCGGCATTCCGCTCGCCCTGCGCGAGATTGCACTCCCGGAAGTGATAGGCGATTTCGTCGAGCGCGCGCTGCTCCCATTCCTCAGCCTGCGCGAGCCAGAATACCCGACGTTCGAAATCGCGCGCCGCGCGCTCGCGGCATAGAAATTCCTGACTACGGATTTCAACCAGCCTCTTCATGCACTCACACTCCTGTCGTGTGAAGCCATTCCCTACGGAATAACGTAGCAGAGCCCGGAACAACCCGTCTCGCCATTTCTGTGCATATCGCGACGCAGAATAGGACAGCGACGCTTCCCGTGCAGCGCGACAATTCGCACTGCAACATCAAGCGCAGATCATCATTTAGTGATCGGTAGTTGAGACGTTATTCGCGAGCAAATGATCTTAACTCTTGTGGCGCAACGAAGTGCGGCAATTTGTGAAGAGACGTTCTAAACATCTCATCGAATTCCGGACTCATTGTCGTCGCATGGTCTTCATGCAGCGCCGATAACAGAGGCGCGTGAACGTTACGACCGCCTGAGGCAACATGAACGACGATTTCGACTTTGAGCTTTCGCCGGACCAATGGGCAGCCCTGCGCTCACTTCGCAACCCGCTGTCGAACGGCCGTCTCAAGGCCCATCTCGTCGAAAGCCTCGTCGCACTCGGCCTCGTCGTCATCAATGACGGCGTGCCTGCCATGACGCCGACCGGACGCAAGGTGCTCGTGCGCGGATCGTGCCGGCTGCTGGATCTCGTAGCGTGAGCGATACGTCACCGAGTGGATTCGTCAATCCACCGGAGGAGCGGCGTTCCATACGCCCGCCTCCAGACGGACAGGAAGCGCGGAAACCAGGAATGAGCCACGGCGCCCTTATAGGCCCAGGTGCGATACTTCAGACCCTGTTCTGAGATCAGCTCCTGATAGCCGCCGTGAACCTCGGTCGCTGTCCGAATATCCTTCAATATTCCTTGGGCGCAGGCCCGATAGGCCTCGCCGCCAGTGAATTCGTCATAGTCCAGCATGCGATCCGCGAACTCGACGTTGAACGTCGGCCAGCAGGAACGCCCCTGATAGGCTGGTGCCGCAATCCTGTGGATCATCTTGTTCCTGGGATTGTCGGCTGAGACCAGGAAATGAAACGTGCTGGGGATACGAAACCGCGGCTCCGCAATGATCAGATCCGTCGTGGCCGCGAACAGCGCCCGCTCGCTCGCATCGCTCATATTCCAGAATCCACGATGCACGCTGACGAAATCCAGCGCGACCGATGAGGCCGGCGAGCTCGCCGAACCTTCCAGGGAATGCCTGATATGGCCGTCCTTGCCGAACAGGCGGAGCAGGTCCGTCTTGTACTGCGCAAGATCACGCCCGAGCAGCCGCTTCAGCTCGTTCTCGTCGACGACCCCGAGCTGCACGCCCCACACGAAGGTCGTGTAGACGGAAGCATTGGTCACGAAGCGCCTGCGTTCGGCGCGGGTGTCCGTTGCGGCGGAGCGCGGCGTGTGGACATCGCAAAGCAAATACCTGGTACCGTCGTCATTGAACGGTTCGAGCTCGCTCGCGAGCTGGAGGATCGCTCGCTTCAGGTCACCGCCATACTCGGCCAGCAACAGGCGACCTGCATGCGCGCATTGTGACATTGCCAGATAGGCGGCCGTCCTGTCTTCGGCAGAGATCATCTGCTGGAGACCGGCGAGAATGCCGAGCAGCGTGTCCGACGGGCGCGAGAAATAGTTCACGCCGAGGTACCGACCGCGTCCCGCCGGGACAATGGTCGTCGTGACGACGCCGGCGCGAACCGCCTCCAGCAACAAACGGACGCTCTTTTCGAGCAACCGGACCCGCCGCACCGCATCCTGCGGATCCATGACGGTTTCGGGATCGAGAACGTCGGGATAGAACCACGCGAAGTCTCGCGGATAATAGGCGGAGGCGTGCGGCGCGCCCGTGACGAGGAAAGCCTCGGTCACCGAGAACGCGCTGTCCATCGAGTGCCGATAAAGGTCCTCGATAGCCGACAACGAATGATGCGACTTTCTCAGGAACCGATCACCGAGAAAATTGACCGCCTGGAGAGCGTTGGCGACAAGGGTCGCAACCCCGCCCTGGTAAAACCTGTTTCCGCGATGTGACGGCAGGGGAATGTCGCTCTTCATGTGCACCTGATGTCTCGCGATCCCGGCGATGGCCGGTCACCATTCCAAGTGTGACTGATTCGTGTCTCGCCACGATGACGAACGGGGCCGGCCGTTCAGCTCGCGGCGGCGCGGCTCTCCCGCGTCTGAAAATTCTCGATGACCCTGAGCAAGACCCGCGCGCCGGCGTCAGCATCCGCGAGCTCGACGTGCTCGTCCGGGTGATGGCTGATGCCGCCGCGGCAACGGACGAAGATCATGCCGACATCGGCAATGTCGATCATCGCCATGCCGTCGTGCCCTGCCCCGCTCGGCAGCTCGAACACGGAGAGGCCTTCGGCTTCGATCGCCGACGCGATCTGCTCCTTGAGCCACGGCGCGCAAGGCGCCGTGCGGTTCTCGTGGGTGACGTCAAGCTGAAGGGTCAGCTGCCGGCGCTCGGCGATCGCCTCGATCCGGCGGACGATATCGGCGACCGCGCGCTTGCGGTGCATGTCAGTGGGGGCGCGCATATCGATGGTGAAGGATACTTCGCCCGGAATGACATTGGTCGCGCCGGGCCTCGCCTGGATGTAGCCGACGGTGCCGACCAGGCCGCCCTCGTCGGTGCGGCAAAATTGTTCGATCGCACCGATGCATTCGGCCGCCCCGGCGAGTGCGTCGCGCCGAAGCTCCATCGGTACGGTGCCGGCGTGACCGGCCATGCCGGTCAGCCGCGCGGCAAGGCGCGTGGCACCGGCAATCGCGGTGACGACGCCCACGGGCAGGTTCTGCGCTTCCAGCACCGGCCCCTGCTCGATGTGCAATTCGAGGTATGCGAGCAGCTCACGCCGCGCTCGCGCGGCCGCGCCGATATGGTCGGGGTCGAGCCCGAACTGCACGAGCGCATCGCGCATCGACACGCCATCACGGTCGCGCGCGTTCAGCACATTCTCGTCAAAGGTGCCGGCCACCGCACGGCTGCCCAGCAAGGTCGAAGCGAAGCGCACCCCCTCCTCATCGGCAAAACCGACCACCTCGATCGCAAACGGCAGGCGCTTGCCGCGGCGGTTGAGATCGGCGACGCAAGAGATCGCCGTGATCACACCCAGCGGTCCATCCCATTTGCCGGCATCGCGCACAGTGTCGTAGTGCGAGCCGAGCATCAGGCAGGGCGCCCCCGGCCGGTCGCCTTCGTAGCGGCCGCAGACGTTGCCGATCGCATCGAGGCGCGCGCTCATGCCGGCTTCGCGCATCCAGCCCAGGATGAGGTCCGCTGCCTCGCGCAATTCCTTGGTGAGATAGATGCGGGTGAGTTTGTCACCCTCTTCCGAGATCGTGGCCAGATCGTTGATCCGACGCACGATCGCTTCGCCGAGCGATGCATTTTGAACGGCGTTAACGGACCCCATCTCGACAAATTTCCTCTTCTCTGGACCGCGGCGACGGCCGTCCTGGCGACCGGCACCAGCTCGGTGCCAGCAAAAATCACGTACCAGCGCCTGCCCAACAACCGCGTGATTAGCATGAATGCGAGTACGCGCCACGCTGCCTCGCGCCGGTCATGCGCGCGGGAACCCCACGCCTGCAATTGCGTCTGGCATTTCTTCCCAATCAGGGATCGAACGGGCCACATTATTGATATTTTTCAATCGGTTATCCAGAAAATTCCGTTGTCAGCATCCGTCCGGCCGGCTGGTGATGTTCCACGGCAAATTGTGTATGAAGCACGGACCAGCGAAGCCGACCTTCACCTTCGTCGGCCCGGCGCATGGCGGGCATTGACCGCGGAGTAGCGATGGACGCCGCGTCCGAACGTGACGAACACTTCCTGCGCCTGTCGTTCGCGGTCGCCCGCCGCTCGCTTAGCCATGGCAATCATCCCTTCGGCTGCATCGTTGTTGCGGCCAACGGCAAGGTTCTCATCGAGAGCGAGAATGGCTACATGCCGGACCATGACGGCACCGCGCATGCCGAACGTCTCGCGGCCACCCAGGCCTGCCGCACGCTCGGGCGCGAAGTGCTGGCGAAGGCCACGCTCTACTCGTCGGCCGAGCCCTGCGCGATGTGTGCCGGCGCGATCTACTGGGCCGGCATCGGCCGCGTCGTCTTTGGCCTCAGCGAGCATCGCCTGCGCGGCATCACCGGCAACCATCCGGAGAACCCGACCCTCGACCTGCCGTGCCGCGAGGTCTTTACCAGCGGCCAGCGCCCGACAGAGGTCATCGGCCCCCTGCTCGAAAAGGAGGCTGAAGCGCTGCACGACGGCGCTTGGACGAAGTAGCAGCACATTCAGAGGGAGATGACGCCGTTTTTCTGATCGCGCCCGATGTGATGCCGAGTTGGAGCAGCTGTCGCGACCTGGTCGCTCAGCACGGTAGACGACCCGCTGGGCCGATCGCCCGCCGAAACGTTGAGCAAGGGATGATGCTTTTTCACATCTTACAGCGCGGTTCAAATTGGCCCACTATCGAAACACGTCACGCATGCAAGCGCATCAGCGAATGTTAGATCCGACGCCCAACGGCCAGCATTCCGGTGATTTCCCGCTCCTGAGGACGAGCGGCCTCACCAAGCGTTATGGCGATTTCCTCGCCAACGATTCCATCGACATCGACATCTGGCCGAGTGAAATTCACGCCCTGCTCGGCGAGAACGGCGCCGGCAAGTCGACGCTGGTCAAGGCCATCTACGGTCTGATCCAGCCCAGCGCCGGCGAGATTCGCTGGCAGGGCCAACGAATCGTGCTTTCCGGTCCCTCGGAAGCTCGCTGCCTTGGCATCGGTATGGTGTTCCAGCATTTCTCGCTGTTCGACAATCTTACCGTCGCCGAGAACGTCGCGCTCGGCCTCGACGGCAAAGAGTCCTTCAAGGACATGTCGGCGCGGCTGGAGCAGGTGTCGAAGACCTATGGACTGCCGCTCGATCCCAGGCGCGAAGTCTGGCAATTGTCGGTCGGCGAGCGCCAGCGCATCGAGATCGTCCGCGCCTTGATGCAGGATCCGAAATTCCTGATCCTGGACGAGCCCACCGCGGTGCTGACGCCGCAGGAAGCCGACCAGCTCTTCATCGTGCTGGAACGCCTCAAGGCCGAAGGCCGTGCCATCCTCTATATCAGCCACAAGCTGGAGGAGGTGAAGCGCCTCTGTGACACCGCGACGATCCTGCGCGGCGGCAGGAAGGTCGAGACCTGCAACCCGCGGCTCGAGACCGCGGCCTCGCTCGCACGGATGATGGTCGGCGGAGAGATCAAGGAAGTGAAGGCCGCATCCGGCCGCAAGACCACCGTGCCGCGGCTCGTCGTCGACGATCTTTCGCTGCCCCCCGCAGACGCGCATGGCGTGCGGCTCGAGCACATCTCGTTCGAGCTGAAGGGCGGCGAGATCCTCGGCATCGCCGGCGTCGCCGGCAACGGCCAGGACGAACTGTTCGCCGCGCTCTCCGGCGAGCGCCTCTCGAAGGACCCTGGAACGGTGGTGATCGAAGGCATCGCCGCCGGCCATCTCTCGATCACCCAGCGGCGCAGGCTGGGCGCCGCTTTCGTACCCGAGGAGCGGCTCGGCCACGGCACCGCGCCGCGCATGAAGCTGTCGGAGAACGCGCTGCTCACCGGGCACGCCGCCAGCGGCATGGTCCGCCGTGGCTTCATCGACACCGCAGCCACGCTGAAGGCGGTCGACCGTGCGACCGAGACATTCGATGTCCGCAAGGCCAAACGCGATCCGGAAGCCGCGAGCCTCTCCGGCGGCAATCTGCAGAAGTTCATCGTGGGACGCGAGATCCTGCGCTCCCCCGCTGTGCTGGTGGTGAACCAGCCGACCTGGGGCGTCGATGCCGGCGCCGCCGCCGTCATCCGGCAGGCGCTGCTCGATCTCGCAACCGCAGGCGCCGCCGTCCTCGTGACCAGCCAGGATCTCGACGAGCTCGCGGAGATCGCCGACCGCATCGCCGTGATATTCCACGGCAAGCTTTCCGCTCCGCTCGCAGCAAGCGACGCGAGCCGCGAAAAGCTCGGCCTCCTGATGGGCGGCAGCAGCCTGGAACCGAAGAAGGTCGCGCATGCAGCTGGTGCTTGAGAAGCGCGTCGAGCGCTCCGGCACGATCGCGCTGGTGTCCCCACTGATCGCGATCGGCCTCACCATCCTGACCATGGTCATCCTGTTCGCGATACTGGGCAAGAATCCGCTGCTCGCCCTGCACGCCTATTTCATCGCGCCCTTGACCGACGGCTATTCGCTCCAGGAGATCGCGGTGAAGGCAACGCCGCTGGTGATGATCGCGATCGGGCTGTCGCTCTGCTATCTCGCCAACGCCTGGAACATCGGCGCCGAAGGGCAATTCCTGATCGGCGCAGTCGCCGGAAGCTGGATCGCGGTGAAGACGCAAGGCACCGACGCCGGCGCCTGGGTGCTGCCGGCCATGTTTGTCCTCGCCGCCGCAGCGGGCGCGCTCTATGCGCTGATCCCGGCGATCTGCAAGGTCAAGTTCGGCGCCAGCGAGATCCTGACCAGCCTGATGCTGGTCTATGTCGCCGACCTCTTCCTCGACTATCTCGTGCGCGGGCCATGGCGCGACCCGCAGGGCTTCAATTTCCCGACCACGGCGGAATTCGATCCGGTGGCGACCGTCCCCCTGCTGATCGAAGGCGGCCGGCTGCATCTGGGCTCGATCATCGCCTTGCTCGTCGTCGCAGCAGCGGCGATCCTGCTCGGGCGCACCATCAAAGGCTTTGAGATCCGCGTGGTTGGAGCTGCGCCCCGTGCGGCACGGTTCGGCGGCTTCAATGCCAATCAGCTGATCGTCCTGACCTTCGCGGTATCAGGCGCACTGGCGGGCCTCGCCGGGATCATCGAGGTTGCAGGTCCGATCGGGCATCTCCAGCCCGGCATCTCGCCTGGTTACGGCTTTACCGCGATCATCGTGGCCTTCCTCGGCCGTCTGAACCCAGTTGGAATACTCATCGCAGGCCTATTCCTGGCATTGACCTTCATCGGCGGCGAGCAGGCGCAGATCGCGATGAAGATCCCGCTGGACGTCACCAAGGTCTTTCAGGGCATTCTGCTGTTCTACGTGCTCGCCTGCGATTCCCTCATCCTCTACCGCTTCAAGCTGGTCTTCCCGAACCGAGAGGTGACTCGTGGAGCTGGTTGAAGCCATCATCCTCGCGGTGCTCGCCGCGTCGACGCCGCTGCTGATCGCGGCGACCGGCGAACTCGTGACCGAGCGCTCCGGCGTGCTCAATCTCGGCGTCGAGGGCATGATGATCGTCGGCGCGGCCTGCGGCTTTGCCGGCGCTTGGCTGACCGGATCGATCTTCATCGGCGCGCTGTTCGGCGTGGTCGCGGGCACGCTGATGTCGCTCGTCTTCGCGCTGATGGCGCTCGGGCTCGCCGTCAACCAGGTTGCGACCGGTCTCGCGCTGACCATCCTCGGCGTCGGGCTCTCCGGCCTGATCGGCGCCGGCTTCGTCGGCGAGCGCATCACGCCGGCAATGCACCTCTATATTCCCGTCCTGACGGACATTCCGCTGATCGGCCGCGTGCTGTTCGGCGAGGACGGCTTTGTCTATTTCTCGGTCGCACTGATCGTCGGCGTCTGGCGGTTCGTGTACCGCACGCGGGCGGGGTTGATCCTGCGCGCCTGCGGCGACAATCATGTCTCCGCACATGCTCTCGGCTATCCCGTGCTGCGCATCCGCACCTTCGCCGTGATGTTCGGCGGTGCCTGCGCCGGCCTTGCCGGCGCTTATCTGCCGCTCGCCTATACGCCGTTCTTCGTTCCAGGCATGACCGCCGGCCGCGGCTGGATCGCGCTGGCGCTGGTAGTGTTCTCGTCCTGGCGGCCAGGCCGGCTCGTGGCCGGCGCCTATCTGTTCGGCGCGGTGACGATCCTGCAACTGCACGCGCAAGGCTGGGGCGTCGGCATTCCCTCGCAATTCATGTCGGCACTGCCTTATCTCGCAACCGTTATCGTCCTGGTCCTGCTCTCCCGCGCACGCGGCGGTGGCTCGACCGCGCCAGCCGCGCTCGGCACAGTGTTCGTGCCTGACCGCTGAACCTCATTCCGCGGCGGGCGCGATGGGGCGCGCGCGTTGCGGATCGTGGCTTTCCCCTGATGTTGGAGATCGATGATGAGGAAATCACTTCTTGCGCTGACTGCCGGGCTTTTGCTTGCCGGGAACGTCAGTGCAGCCTCCGCCGCCGACAAGCTGAAGGTCGGCTTCGTCTATGTGGGTCCGATCGGAGACCTCGGCTGGACCTATCAGCACGACCTCGGTCGTCAGGCGCTGGTGAAGGAACTGGGCGACAAGATCGAGACCACCTACCTCGAGAACGTGCCCGAAGGCCCCGACGCCGAGCGCTCGATCGAGCAACTGGTCCGCGCCGGCAACAAGCTGATCTTCACCACGTCCTTCGGCTACATGGACTCGACGCTGAAGGTCGCCAAGAAATATCCGAACGTGCATTTCGAGCATGCCACCGGTTACAAGCGCAACCCGAACATGTCGACCTATTCGGCGAAATGGTATCAGGGCCGCTACATTCAAGGCCTGATCGCAGCGAAGATGTCGAAGTCGGGCGTGCTCGGCTACATCGGCTCGTTCCCGATTCCGGAGGTCGTCTCCGGCATCAACGCGACGATGCTGGCGGCGCAGACCATCAACCCGAACATCAAGATCAAGATTATCTGGGCCAACACCTGGTTCGATCCCGGCAAGGAAGCCGACGCCGCCAAGGCGCTGATCGACCAGGGCGCCGACGTCATCATGCAGCACACGGATTCGCCCGCCGCCATGCAGATCGCCAGCGAACGCGGCAAGCTCGCCTTCGGCCAGGATTCCGAGATGATCAAGTTCGGGCCCAAGACCCAGCTCACCTCGATCCTGGATACCTGGGGCCCCTACTACATCGAGCGCGTCAAGGCCGAGCTCGCCGGCACCTGGAAGTCAGAAAACACCTGGGGCGGCCTCGACAGCCACATGTTCGCGATGGCGCCCTACACCAACATGCCGGACGATGTGAAAAAGATGGCCGAGGATGCCCAGGCCGCGATCACAGCGGGCAAGCTGCATCCGTTCAAATGCCCGATCGTTGGGCAGGACGGCAAGCCGGTCGAGTGCAAGGGCGGCGATCACCTCGACGACGGCCAGATCCTTGGCATGAATTTCTACGTGAAAGGCATCGACGACAAGCTGCCGGGCAAGTAGCACGCTTCTTGCATTCCCCAATTCACCTGCTCCTCCCGGAGGAGGTTCGGAGGGGGTGGCCAGAAGCACCCGGCACTTGTGGCTGCCCCCTCTTTCCATCTTGCCCGGGCCTATTCCGCCCGCATGGCCCGCGCCGCGGAACCGTGGCGGCGGATGAGGTCTGCCACGTCCAGGCCCGGAATCGCGCCGTCGATCACCGTCCATTTTCCGGCCACCATCACCCGGTCGGCCCGATGCGCCCCACACAGCACCAGGGCAGCCAGCGGATCGCCGTGACCGGAGAAGCGCAGCTCGTCGAGCCTGAACAGCGCGAGATCGGCGGCCTTGCCGACGGCGATCGCGCCGAGTTCCGGCCGGCCGACACAGGCCGCCGAGCCCTTGGTGACCCAGCGCAGCGCATCCTTGTGCCTGACTTTCGTCACCCCGTAGCGGGCCCGTTGCAGCAGGAAAGCGGCGCGTACCTCCTGCATCAGGTTTGAGCCGTCGTTCGACGCCGAGCCGTCGACGCCGATCCCGATCCCGACGCCGGCCTCCTCCATCTCGCAGACGGGACAGCAGCCGGACGCCAGCAGCTGGTTGCTGCAGGCACAATGGCTGATGGTCGTCTTCGCCTTACCGAGGCGCTTGATCTCGTCGTCGTTGAAAAAGATGCCATGGGCGAGCCAGGTTCGCGCATTGAGCCAGCCGCATTGCTCGAGATAGTCGAGCGGGCGGCAGCCGTACATCTGCTGACAGAATTTGTTCTCGTCCTCGGTCTCGGCGAGGTGGGTGTGCAGGCGCACGTCGAGCTTGTCGGCGAGATCGGCGGTCGCGCGCATCAGCGAGGTCGTCACCGAGAACGGGGAGCACGGCGCGAGCGCGATCTGCACCATCGCATCCGCACCGCGCTGGTGATGCTGTGCGACCACGCGCGCGCTGTCGGCGAGGATCGTATCCTCGTCCTGCACGACGCTGTCAGGCGGCAGGCCGCCGTCGCGCTGCGACAGGTTCATTGAGCCCCGGGTCAGCAGCACCCGCACACCCAGTCGCTGTGCCACTGCCACCTCGATGTCGACGGCGTCCTCGAGCCCTGCCGGGAAAACATAGTGGTGATCGGTCGTGGTGGTGCAGCCGGAGAGCAGCAGCTCGGACATCGCCACCGTGACGCCGAGCTCGAGCGCCTCAGGCGTCAGCCTCGCCCAGACCGGATACAGCGCCTGGAGCCAGGGAAACAGCTGCCGGTCCATTGCAGCCGGCAGCGCCCGCGTCAGCGTCTGGTAGAAATGATGATGGGTATTGATCAGGCCCGGCAGCACGACATGCTCGCCTGCATCGAACACTGCGACATCCGCGGTTGCAGGCGCACCGCCGGCCGGCACCAGCTCGACGATCAGGCCGTCCTTCACCACGATGCCGCGTTCGGCACCATCGGCAAGGATGGCGAGGGGATCCCTGACCCAGAGGGGCTTCGCATCGCTCATGATCCTGCTTCTCCACACGCCGAATGACGACCAGCCTGCAAGGGGAACGCCAGCCCGAACACGGTATTGCTACGACTTGTTTGTTGCGGCTTGGCTCCGGTCTTGCAAGACTCGTCTCCACGATTCACCCTGGGCGGAAGCGCTGGCGCAGCCATGGATTTGAATACCATCACGACGGTGGCCCACCCGCAAACGCGCGCGCAACTGCCTGCCTGGACGACAGGTGATGCCTGGCTTGCAGGGGGCACCTGGCTGTACTCGGAGCCGCAGGTCCACCTGAGGCGACTGATCGATCTCACCGATCTGAGATGGCCGGCGCTGACGATCACGGACAGCCATCTCTCCATTGCCGCCACCTGCACGGTTGCACAGCTGGACGGTCTATCCTGCCCGCCCGACTGGCTCGCAGCGCCATTGATCGGCCAGTGTTGCCGGGCCTTCCTCGCCTCCTTCAAGATCTGGAAGACAGCCACGGTCGGCGGCAATCTCTGCATGTCGCTGCCGGCGGGACCGATGATCTCGCTCACATCGGCGCTCGACGGCGTCTGCACCATCTGGAAGGCCGGGGGCGGCGAGCAGAACATTCCCGTCGTCGATTTCGTCACCGGCAACCAGAGCAACCGTCTCATGCCCGGCGACCTGCTGCGCCAGATCGATATCCCGATTGCGGCATTGCGCCGTCGCGCGGCCTTTCGCCAGATTTCGCTGGCCCCCGTCGGCCGCTCGGCAGCGCTTCTGATCGGCAGCCTCGATCCGGACGGCAAACTGACATTGACGATCACCGCATCGACGGTGCGGCCGGTCCAGCTCTCGTTTGCCAAGGCGCCGGACGCCGCTGCGCTCCGCGCCGCCGTCTCGGAAGGGGTCACCGAGGAGTTGTACAACACCGACATCCACGGCAAGCCACTCTGGCGCAAGCACATGACGCTGCGGCTCGCCGAGGAAATTCGCTGTGAACTCCTGGGAGCAACGCGGCCATGAGCTTCGAGGTCAACAGCAAGGCATTTTCTCAGGAGCCTCGCGCCGGCCAGTGCCTGCGCACGTTCCTGCGCGAGCTCGGCCATTTCGGCGTCAAAAAGGGCTGCGATGCCGGCGATTGCGGTGCCTGCACCGTGCTGCTCGATGGGGAGCCGGTGCACAGCTGCCTGATCCCGGCGTTCCGCGCCGAGGGACGCGCCGTCACCACGATCGAAGGTCTTGGCGGAGATGACGGCACGCATCCGATGCAGCAGGCCTTCCTCGATGCGCAGGGCTTTCAATGCGGCTTTTGCACCGCCGGCATGATCCTGACCTGTGCCTCGCTGAACCAGGCCCAGCGGACCGATCTCGGCGTAGCTCTGAAGGGCAATATCTGCCGCTGCACCGGTTATCGTTCGATCGAGGATGCGATCCTCGGCAAGACCAATGTCGAGGCGAGCGTCGAGGCCGGCGCCGCGTTCGGCCGTAGCCTGCCGGCGCCGGCGGGTCCCGACATCGTGCGCGGCAAGACGCGCTACACCTTCGATACCGCCATCGACGGACTGCTGCACATCAAGCTGCTGCGTTCGCCGCATGCTCACGCCAGGATCCTCACGATCGACAGGTCGGACGCCCTTCGCGTAGCCGGCGTGCATGCCGTGCTGACGCATGAGGATGCGCCATCCGTGCTGATGTCGACCGCGCGGCACGAGAAGGACTGGATGGACCCCGAGGACACCCAAATCCTCGACGATGTCGTGCGTTTCATCGGCCAAAGGGTTGCCGCCGTCGTCGCCGAGACCGAAGCCGCCGCCGAGGAGGCATGCCGCAGGCTGAAAGTCAGCTACGAGATTCTGCCGGCGCTGAGCGATCCGGAGCAGGCGATGGATCCGGGCGCGCCCATCATTCATCCTAACCGCACCATTGCGAACCGCGTCGCGGACGCGCAGCGCAATCTCGTCGCAGAAACGCACGGCGAGTTCGGCGACGTCGCCGCGGCGCTCGCCACGTCCGCCGTGACCTACGAGGCCACTTTCCACAGTCACCGTGTACAGCATGCGGCACTGGAGACGCATGGCGGCCTCGCATGGCTCGATGACGCAGGCGCGCTCAATGTCCGGACCTCGACGCAGGTCCCATTCCTGACCCGGCGCGCGCTGTCGGACATTTTCCAGCTTCCCATGGACAAGGTCCGCGTGTTCTGCGAACGCGTCGGAGGCGGCTTTGGCGGCAAGCAGGAGATGTTCGTCGAGGACATCCTGGCGCTCGCTGCGCTGAGGACCGGGCGGCCCGTGAAGCTGGAGCTCACCCGCGAGGAGCAGTTCATCGCGACCTCGACGCGGCATCCGATGCGGGTCCACATCAAGGCGGGCGCCGATGCCGACGGCAAGCTCACCGCGCTCCAGCTCGACGTGCTCTCCAATACCGGCGCCTACGGCAATCATGCCGGCCCCGTGATGTTCCACGCTCTGGCCGAGTCCATCAGCGTGTACAATTGCCCGAACAAACGGGTGGACGGCTTCGCCGTCTACACTAACACGGTGCCGGCGGGGGCGTTTCGCGGTTACGGCCTGCCGCAGGCGCTGATCGCGGTGGAAGCCGCGATCGACGAGCTCGCGCGTCAGCTCGGCATCAGTCCCTACGAGATGCGCCGGCGCAATATCGTCAAGCCCGGCGATCCCATGCTGTCGCCGCCGCCGTCCGACTATCACGACGTGCTCTATGGCTCCTATGGGCTCGACCAGTGCCTCGACCTCGTCGAGCGCGCGATGCAGGCTGATGGCCCGCAGCCGGACCTGTCGCCGGAATGGCTGATCGGTAACGGCATTGCGCTGACCATGATCGATACGGTGCCGCCGGCTGGCCACATCGCCGACGCGACGATCGCGCTCAACGATGACGGCGGCTTCGATCTCACCGTCGGCACGGCCGAGTTTGGCAACGGCACCAGCACCGTGCACCTCCAGATCGCCGCGACGACGCTCGCGACCACGGTCGAGCGGATCCACCTTCGCCAGTCCGACACCGCCCATGGCGGCCACGACACCGGCGCCTATGGCAGCGCCGGCACCTTCGTCGCGGGCAAGGCGACGCATGCGGCGGCGATGCAGCTTGCGACCGAGCTGAGGGCGGCCGCCGCCGGCGCGTGGCTGTGCGACGTGGACACTTGCGTGCTCGATGGGGACGCCGTCGTCAGCGGCGTACGGCGCATGCCGTATACGGAACTGGCGAAGCTCGCCCGCGAGCGCGGCCAGCCGTTCGCAGGCACCGGCAATTCCACCGGCACGCCGCGTTCGGTCGGCTTCAACGTGCAGGGTTTTCGTGTCGCCGTGAACAAGGGCACCGGCGAGCTCAAGATTCTCAGGAGCGTGCACGCCGCGGACGCGGGCGTCGTCGCCAATCCCATGCAGTGCCGCGGTCAGGTCGAAGGCGGCGTGGCGCAGGCGCTCGGCGCTGCGCTCTACGAGGAGATGGTGATCGACGCGAACGGCCGCGTCGTCAACCCGAAATTCCGCGACTACCACCTGCCCTCTTTCGCCGACGTTCCACGCACGGAGGTGCACTTCGCCGAGACGTCCGACACGATCGGACCGCTCGGCGCAAAGTCGATGAGCGAGAGCCCGTACAATCCGGTCGCCGCTGCACTCGGCAACGCAATTGCGGATGCCACCGGTATTCGCTTCACCGCACCGCCCTTCAAACCGGATCGGCTGTTTCCGGCGCTGCACGAGAAGTTCGGCAGCTAACTGCCGCGATAGGTCGAATAGCTCCAGGGCGTGACCAGCAGCGGCACGTGGTAATGGCTTTCCGGCTCGCTGATCGCAAAGCGCAGCGGGATCTCGTCGAGAAACGGCGGATCGGACAGCGGCACATTGCGCTCCGCGTAGTATTGGGCAACGCGGAATCTGAGCTCGTAGCGGCCGATCGGCAGCGGGCGACCGCCGATCAGAGGCTGGTCGGTGCGCCCGTCGGCATTGGTCACCGCGCGCGCGATGATGCGGCTCTCGCCAAGGCTCGCGAGCTCGACGAGCTCGATCGGGACGCCCGGCGCGGGCTTGCCAATGTGATTGTCCAGCACATGGGTCGAGAGCCGGCCGTGCACCTTCAGCCTGTCGTCGGCCATGACGAGCTGATCTAGCCGCAGCGCGGAGATGCGGCCAATTTCCTCGATCGCACGTCGCGTCTCGGTCTTGGCGATATTGAGCAGTCGCGTCTCGAAGTCGCGCAGCACGGAATCCCTGGTGTGACGGCGCACGCAGACGATATAGGGGAAGCCGAACTTGTCGCGGTAGGCGCCGTTGGCACGCTCGAACGCCGCATATTCGGCCTCCGACAACCGGTCGAGCCCGGCGCTGTTCTGCTCGTCGGTCGATTCCGCGGTGAGGCCGGCGGCGCGCTGCGTCTTGTCGGCGAGATCGGGATGCGCCCGGATCAGCGCCAGCTGCACGTCAGGCTCGGCACTCTGGATCGCCGCCATCAGCGCGGCGTGCAGCTCATTGATGCCGGCGAACGGCCGCTTTGCCGCGAGTTGCTCGGCGATCCATGGCGAATATTCGACGACATTGGCGAGCGCGGCGACGAAGTCGGCCTTGCTGGCGGCGTTGAGGTCGGCGAGCGAGATCTGCGACATCATCTCACCCGATCTCGAATGCGTTGACGGCAAGATGGGCGTGCCTATCGTGCCAGTGCTGCGCGATCTGCAGCCGCGTCGGCACCCAGACGCGCTCGTGCTTGCCGATATAGTCGAGGAAGCGGATCAAGCCTGCTGCGCGGCCGGGCCGGCCGACGAGGCGGCAATGCAGGCCGACCGACATCATCTTCGGCGCGGTTTCGCCTTCGGCGTAGAGCACGTCGAAGGCGTCCTTCAGATAGGTGAAGAACTGCTCGCCTTCCGCGAACCCTTGCGGGTTGATGAAGCGCATGTCGTTGGCGTCCAACGTATAGGGAATGATGAGCTGCTTGCCGCCCGGACCCTTCACCCAATAGGGCAGATCGTCGGCATAGGAGTCGCAGAGATAGAGGAAGCCGCCTTCCTCCATCAGCAGCCGGTTGGTGTTGATCGAGGAGCGCCCGGTGTACCAACCCAGCGGCCGCGAGCCGGTCGCCTCGATATGCACGCGGATGGACTCGGCGATCTCGGCGCGCTCCTGCGCCTCCGTCATGTCCTTGTGCTCGATCCATTTCAGGCTGTGGCTGGCGATATCCCAGCCCGCCTCCTTCATCGCCGCGACGATTTCCGGATTGCGTGCGAGCGCGGTGGCGACGCCGAACACGGTGGTCGGCCAGTTGCGCGCGGTGAACATCCGCCACAGCCGCCAGAAGCCGGCGCGCGAGCCATATTCGAACATCGATTCGATATTGGCGTGGCGCTGGCCCGGCCAGGGCTGCGCGCCGAGCACGTCGGACAGGAAGGCTTCCGAGGCGCGGTCGCCGTGCAGGATGTTGTTCTCGCCGCCTTCCTCGAAATTGACGACGAACTGCACCGCGACCCGCGCGTCACCGGGCCATTGCGGATGCGGCGGGTTGCGGCCGTAGCCACGCAGATCGCGCGGGTAGCGGGGCTCAGTCACTCAGACTTCCTCGAACCGGATCGGCAGGGCGCCCTTCCACAGCACGCTCTTGCCCAGCGTCGCCAGATTCTCCAGGCCCGAGGTCAGCGTGATGAAATGGTTGCCCGCGAGCTGGCCCATCTTGCTCGCGAAATGCACGCCGCCATAGGCGAGCAGGATCTCGGTCTCGCTGATGCCACCCGGGTAAAGGATGATCTGGCCGGGCGCGGGATAGCTGGTGTGGTTCTCGTAGCCGACGCCGAAATCGAGGTCGCCGAGCGGCATCCATACGCCCTCACCGCTCCAGCGCACATGGATGATGTGGCTTTCGAACGGCAGTGCCTTGCGAAACGCGGCGACGGTCTTCGGCGCCAATTGCTCTTCGAAGCGGGCATCGAAGGTGAAATCGCCGGCGCTGATAACGAGTTTGCTCATCTCATCTCTCTGAATCGGGACCGGTGGCCCCACGGATAACGCTCAAGCAAAGAGCATTCCCGACAGTTTCACGCAAGTGGTGGAGTGAAGCCCGGCAGCGCCGGGACCAGAAGATGTCTCGACACCCTCGTCGCCTGAAAACTCAACCGGTTCATTGAACCGGATTGTGGCGGGCAAGTCCACCGGCGCCGCCGCCGGAATTGCCGAATAATTGGCCGCGCCCCAGGGGCCACACGGCCCGATGCCGCAACATGGGCCCCGGCTCTGCAACGCACCGTCGAAGAGACGCTCCGCTGCGTCCGGGGCACGAGAGTGGAGTTTGGCGCACGCTCTCTCCTCCGCGTCATTGCGAGCCACCGGGTCGGCGCGAAGCGCCGCCCGATGACAGGCTCCGCGAAGCAATCCAGAGTCTTTCCGCGGAGGGGATTCTGGATTGCTTCGTCGCTACGCTCCTCGCAATGACGGTGGATGTGGCTGCAGACACGCCGTCGCGTTCTCGCGGCTGAACTCGCCCGAGCTTTGCTTCGTCGCTCACCCTCTCGAGCCAAGAGGGCACAGGGAAGACCGGGTGCTGACCTCGCACCCGCGGTCCGCTGCGCGAAGATGTAGCGCAAAGAGACCGCACAGCAGCATACAGGTGGTGCCAATCACTCGGCCTTCCCTGCGCGATGGTCGGACGGCTTATGCCGCGCTCTCCCGGGAGCCGAGTTCGTTCTGGCCTCCCTCACCCTCGCGAAATTCACCGACCTCCGCGCCGGTTGACGCGACTGCCGCCTCCGCAAGAGCTTGACCGTAGCAACGACGGCCAGGACCACACGGTTTTGCCGTACGCGCGGTTCGCCATTTCGCCGCAGTTTTCCCGGCCCTGTCGACGGAGCCGGAAACTTACAGGCGAGACGAAGCCTAGCAGCGCCGTTCGTCCGCGCGCGGCCACGGGCTCACCGGGGACTACCCTCCCTGCCCGCACCTTTCGCGCCCGACGCTGCCGCGTCCACCGCAAGCCCGGCTCGCGACAATGACGACCTCATGATCGCCCCTCAAGAATGAGCCGGGATGGGCGACACATACGACAAATCCGAATTTCGGTAAAGTGGAATATTTTCGCGGTGGTGGATTGACAAGAGGGCGACACAGCAAGGTGCCGTAGCCCAGATGAGCGAAGCGACATCCGGGTTTTCACAAGCACGGTCCCGGGTATCGCTGCGCTCACCCGGGCTACAACGTACCGATACATCAAAGAGGGCGGCACGCAGCGCAGCCCTCTTCTGGGCAACTCAATCCGTCAGCTGGCCTGCTCAATATGGCGCGTAACCATAGCCCGGACCGTAATAATTGGGACCGCCGCCGTAATAGCCCGGGCCGCCATAGTAAGGACGCGGGCCATAATAGTAGCGGTTCTCATAGTACTCGCGGCGGCGGCTCTCGGCGATCGCGCCTCCGATCAGACCTGCCGCCATGCCCATGAAGGCGAGACCTGCGGCGTTCGCCCCGCGTCGGTGGTAATGGCGACGCCGGGCTGCGCTGAAATCAGTGACGTCGGACGCGGCCTGGCCGGCAACGGCCGCCTTCGCGGCCGGTGTCCCGGCCGAGGCGGCCGTGGACGGGGATGCGGAGACCGCGATCAGGGCGAGGCTTGCGAACGCGGCCACGACCGTGTTGCGGCCGGCTGCGGAAATCATCGGTCCAATACTCATCTCGACCTTCCTCTGTTCTCGCCTCTGTTCTCGCCTCTGTTCTCGCCAAAAAGACATAAGCAAACCTCCTACAACGCGCAAACCATTGAAATAGTTTCATGATCGCGGCGATCTGCCACGCTTTGAACGATTGTAAACCGAACGATCAGGTCCAGCTTGAACCATCCAACCTGAGCGGTTAATGAACAGCCGCGCCGTTTCTCGGTCGCCGTAAGCGTTTCACGTGAACCAACGCATCAACCGACGCCGTCGGGATCGATGCAATTTTCAAGGTTTCAACGTGATCGACGCGTCCTTTTCCTCGAAAGAAGTTCAGATGATTGCGGTTCGCAAACTGCCGGCGCGCTATGCGCCGATCGTCATGCCATTCGTGCTGTCCATCCTCATGACCGCGGTGGGATCGGTCATATCGACGCTGCGAAGCCTCGGCGCAACACCGGCGTTCCTGGCGACCTGGCCAGGCGCCTGGGCGCTGTCCTGGCTCGTGGCGTTTCCGACGCTGCTCATGGTCCTGCCACTGGTCCGCCGGATCGTGGCCTGCCTCGTCGCAGCGCCGCCCGGCCGATAGCCGATCCTTACGAGAGCGCCCCAAGCACGCCCCTCGTCGCCTTGTCGATCTCCTCGACATAGCGGCGGCGGGCGAAGCTCTCGGTGAGGAAGCCGACCACCTTGCGGCTGTCGGTGGAATCGACCACCGCCAGCATCTCGGCCTCGGCCTCGTCGAACACCGCCATCGCCGATTTCACGTTCATTTCCGGGATCAGCACGATGTCGATCAGGCGGGCGAGCTCGATCACCTGGATATCGTCGGCAATGGTGTCGAGATCGCCCGAGAACAAATCGGGCAGCAGGACGAGGCCGACATATTCGTCCGCATTGTTGACGATGACGACTCCCGGCCGCGAGCCCAGCGCGAACTCGCGGCGGACCGCGGCGATCGTCGTGGTCGACGGCACCTTGCCGACGTCGGAGCGCATCAGCCGTTCGACCGTGAGGTTGCGCAGCCAGCCGACGTCGTTGGCGCTGCGGATGGTCTCGCCGCGCAGATGCAGCCGCCAGGTCGAGAAGGAGTGGCCGAACATGAAGCGGACGCAGATCGAGGTGACGATGCAGCCGGCGAGCACCACGGCGGTGACGTCGACATTGCGGGTCATCTCGAGCACGAGGAACGACATCGTCAGGGGACCGCCGACGATGGCGACACCGAGCGTCGCCATTCCCGTCAGCATCGCCACCAGCGGATCGATCGCGAAGTTCGGGCTGATCAGAAGCAGCACCGCGGCAAAGAACTTTCCGATCAGGCTGCCGACGAACAGCGAGGCGAAGAACAGGCCACCGCGAAAACCCGAGGCGAGCGAGATCAGGCAGGCCGTTACCTTCAAGGCGATGACCAGCGCGATCAGGCCGATCGTCATCTCGTGAAAGAGATCGAGCACCATGGCACCGTGGCCGGCTGCCAACACCTGCGGCGTGATGATCGCGAAGCCGCCGACGATGAGGCCGCCGATCACCGGACGCAGCCAGACCGGCATCCAGGCGAACAGGCGCTCGAACATCGGCGAGGAGCGCATCACGGCGATGCCGACGCCGCTGGTGATGAGGGCGAGCACGATCAGGGCCAGGTACTGCTCGACGCCGACGGCGCTGACCTTCGGGATCTCCAGCGAATAGGGTGCACCGCCCAGCCATTGCGCGGTCAGGGCGCCCGCCAGCGAGGCCGCCAGGATCGGCGCGGCGCTGCCCACCGAATAGACGCCGACGATCAGCTCGCAGGCGTAGAAGGCGCCGGTGATCGGCGCGCCGAACGCCGCCGCGATCGCGGCCGCCGCGCCGCAACCGACCATCAGACGCAGATCGTTGCGGCGAAGATTGAAGAACTTGCCGAGCAGCGAAGCGATGCCCGAGCCGATCTGGGTATAGCCGGCCTCGAGGCCGACCGAGGCGCCGCAGCCGTTGGAGATCAGCGTCTGGCTCGACACCACCACGCTGTCGCGCATCGACAGATTGCCGCCGCGCAGCGCGTTCGCCTCGATCGGGTCGACGGCGTTCGATATCTTCATGCGCCGCCGCGACCATTCCATGATTCCAAGCGACAGCCCACCGAGCGCAGGCGCGATCAGGGCCGCCCACGGACTGACGCTCTCGTGAGCCGACAGGTGAACATCAATGGGAATGCCGTAGATCACCACATGCGCGAGCTGGGCAATCTGGGCCATCAGCGTCACGACCGAGCCCGCGAGCGTGCCGATCACGAGCGCAAGCGGGATCAGGTAGAACTCGTTGCTGCGCAGCAGGGCGCGCAGCCGAACCATGGTGCGGTTCGTCCCCTTGCGATCGACGAGATGCCTGATCCGCACGAACACCCTCTGCCCGCCCCTACCCTTCCGCCAGTCCGTAGCCGGCCATGCGCCGGCGGACCCGCTCGATCTCGTCGCTGGAGAGCAGCGGCGGCCGTCCGATCTGGAGGCAGCCGTGATATTGCCGCGCCAGCGTCTCGACCTCGACGACGAGCCACATCGCCTTGTCCAGCGTCTTGCCGATCGCGATCATGCCGTGGTGGTCGAGCAGGCAGGCAAGCCGGCCTTCCAGCGCCCGCACCGCATGTTCGGACAGCTCCGCCGTTCCGAATGTCGCATAGGGCGCGCAGCGGATGCTGTCGCCGCCGGCCGCCGCGATCATGTAGTGCACGGGCGGGATCTCCATGCCCATGATCGCCAGGATGGTGCAATAGGTCGGATGGGCGTGCACCACCGCATTGACGTCGGGCCGCGACTTCAGGATGTCGCGATGGAAGCGCCACTCGCTGGACGGTTTCTGATCGGGCGCGTGTGTGCCGTCCATGGCCATGAAGACGATCTGGTCCGGCGACATGGCGTCATAGGGCACGCTGGTCGGCGTGACCAGGAGCCCGTCGACATGCCGGACACTGATATTGCCCGAGGTGCCCTGGTTGATGCCGAGCGCGTTCATGCGCCGGCAGGCATCGATAATGGCCTGTCTTGTGGCGAGTTCGTCTGCTCTCATCGACATCGCGATTTCCTGACGAAGGGCTTGTTAGACCGGAAGTACGTCAAAGCAATATGGCAGCGCAAGCGAAAGAGTCCCGGATCCTCTCCGTCTCGGCGACGCCCCTGCCAAACCACGAAACGGATGGAAATATGAAGGAATCTACGGATTGTCGCGGCCCAATGGCGGGCTCGCCCGGACCGCAGCAATCCCGGTGATCACGAACCACGCCGAGGAGGCCGCGAGCAGCATGCGAGGACGCGCGAGAGCACGGCACTTCCAGTGCGACCAAGGGCGCTTGGAACGAGGTTTCGACAGCCGACTTAGCTCAGCATGACCGCAATGGAGATCGGTGGAGACCAATCATGAGTGACAGCGGAGTTGGCATGCTCCTGGGCCACGCCTCGGCTCAGATGCTTTGGCTCTGGTTCATCGGCGCGTTCGTGCTCGGCGGGGTCCTCGTTTACGGGGTGATGAAGGCCGGCCACCTGCGCCGCAGCGAGCGGGCACGCCTCGATCGCGCGACGGAAGAGCGGCAGCGTCAGGAAGACCCGTACAAGCGCCCGACCTGAGCGATCCGCGAACGCGGGTTGCAGTTTGGAACTTTCGTTCTCCGAAGGTTTTGATCGCCCGAGGATTGAGGAAGGCGATGCCTTCCCGTGTCACCTCAAGAGGAGGACGTATGGCTAAGCGAGCAAAGAAACGCGCGACCAGGAAGACAGCGGCGCGGCGACCGCGTCAGGCGCCGAAGATGCTCAGCGACCTGTTTCTGGCGACGCTGAAAGACATCTATTTCGCCGAGAACAAGATCATCAAGACCTTGCCCAAGATGGCGAAGGCAGCGCAGTCGAAAGAGCTGACCGCCGCCTTCAACAAGCACCTGCGCGAGACCCAGGGCCAGGTCAAGCGGCTGGACCAGATCTTCAGGATGCTGGGCAAGCCCGCACGCGGCAAGCCCTGCGAGGCCATCAACGGCATCACCGACGAGGGCGCCGAGATCATGAAGGAGTTCAAGGGAGCGCCGGCGCTCGATGCCGGACTGCTCGCGGCCGCCCAGGCGGTCGAGCACTACGAGATCTCCCGCTACGGCACGCTCCGCACCTGGGCCGAGGAACTCGGCATGCAGGACGCGGCAAGGCTGCTCCAGGAAACGCTGGACGAGGAAGAGGCCACCGATCACACCCTGACGGAGCTCGCCACCTCCGTGATCAACCTGAAAGCGGAAGAAGAGTACCGCGCCGCGGCCTGACCCGCACCGGCCAATGACGAAACGCCGCGGCCCGCGCCGCGGCGTTTTCTCGTTCGACGCTTTCTTGTTCGATACAATGACGGCGCATGGCACACCGGCGCCACCGCACTGGATTTCCCGGGAACCAGCCCCATATGCAGGCTTTCCCACCCCCGAGCCCGCATCATGCAACCCAAAAATCCCCTCGACTGGATGCTGTCCGAAGCCCTGGATTCGCTGACCCGCGCCGATCGGCTGCGCCAGCAGTTCGGCCGCCAGGAAGCCTGCTGGGAGCCGCCGATCGACGTGCTCGAAACCGAGCGTGAGCTCCTGATCCTGGTGGCGCTTCCCGGCGTCAATCCGGACAATGTCGAGACGGTCATCCATGACGGCGTTCTCGTCATCTCCGGCCAGCGCACCCTTCCGTCGGAGCTTCGCAACGCCCGCATCCATCGGCTCGAGCTGCCACAGGGGCGTTTTGAGCGCCGCATTGCATTGCCCCTTGGCCGCTACGCCATCAGCCGCTTCGTGATGGACGGCTGCGTCGCGCTGCGCCTCGCCAAATCCTGAGGTCGATCATGGCCAACGAACAGATGAACAACGAACAGACCAATAACGACGTGAAGATCCCCGAGGACGCGCTGATCATCATCCCCGTGCGCGAGATGGTGCTGTTTCCCGGCGCCATCGCCCCGATCACGATCGGCCGGGCGAAGTCCATCGCCGCCGCGCAGCAGGCGCTGCGCGAGCAGCGGCCGATCGGCATCGTCCTGCAGCGCAGCCCCGAGACCAATGACCCCGGGCCGGACGATCTCTACAGGGTTGCAACCATCGCCAACATCGTGCGCTACATCACCGCGCCCGACGGCACTCATCACATCGTCTGCCAAGGCGTGCAGCGCGCGCGCATCCTCGACTTCCTGCCGGGGACGCCGTTCCCGGCCGCCCGCTTCCAGCAGATCCCCGAGCCGACCACGACCTCACCCGAGATCGAGGCGCGCGCGCTGAACCTGCAGCGCCTGGCGATCGAGGCGATCGAGCTGCTGCCGCAGGCGCCGCCCGAGCTGGCCGCGGTCTTCCAGGGCACCAGCGCGCCCGGTGCGCTGGCGGATCTGGCGACCTCCTTCATGGACATCAAGCCGCAGGACAAGCAGGAGGTGCTGGAGACCATCGACCTCGCCCTGCGCGTGGAGAAGGTGTCGAAGCATCTGGCCGAGCGGCTGGAGGTGCTGCGCATCAGCAAGGAGATCGGCCAGCAGACCAAGGCCTCCTTCGACGAGCGGCAGCGCGAGGCGATCCTGCGCGAGCAGATGGCGACCATCCAGCGCCAGCTCGGCGAAGGCGACGGCAAGGCGGCCGAGGTCACCGAGCTGACGGCGGCGATCGCCAAGGCCAACATGCCCCCGGAGGCGGAGGCGCACGCCAAGAAGGAGCTGCGCCGCTACGAGCGCATGCCGGAAGCCGCCGGCGAAGCCGGCATGGTCCGCACCTATCTCGACTGGCTGATCGAGCTGCCCTGGGCGCTGCCCGCGGAGAAGCCGATCGACATCAAGGAGGCGCGCCGCATCCTCGATGCGGATCATTTCGGCCTGGAGAAGATCAAGAGCCGGATCATCGAATATCTGGCGGTGCGCAAGCTCGCCCCGCAGGGCAAGGCGCCGATCCTGTGCTTCGTCGGCCCGCCCGGCGTCGGCAAGACTTCGCTCGGTCAATCCATCGCACGCGCGATGGATCGCCCCTTCGTGCGCGTCAGCCTGGGCGGCGTGCATGACGAGGCCGAGATCCGCGGCCACCGGCGCACCTATATCGGCGCGCTGCCCGGCAACATCATCCAGGGCATCAAGAAGGCAGGCAGCCGGAACTGCGTCATGATGCTGGACGAGATCGACAAGATGGGCCGCGGCGTGCAGGGTGATCCTTCCGCCGCCATGCTGGAGGTGCTCGACCCCGAGCAGAACGGGACGTTCCGGGACAACTACCTGGGCGTGCCCTTCGACCTGTCGCGCGTGGTGTTCATCGCGACCGCCAACATGCTGGACCAGATCCCGGGTCCGCTGCTGGACCGCATGGAGCTGATCAGCCTTGCCGGCTACACCGAGGACGAGAAGCTCGAGATCGCGCAGCGCTATCTGGTGCGGCGGCAGCTCGAGGCCAATGGCCTCTCGGCCGAGCAGGCCGAGATCGAGCCGGAGGCGCTGAAGCTGGTGGTCAAGGGCTATACCCGCGAGGCCGGCGTGCGCAACCTCGAGCGCGAGATCGGCAAGCTGTTCCGCCACGCCGCGGTGCAGGTCGCCGAAGGCACGGCCACGAAGGTCGTGATCGCGCCGAAGGACATCGCCACCGTGCTCGGCCAGCCGCGCTTCGAAGGCGAGATCGCACTGCGCACCAGCGTTCCCGGCGTGGCCACCGGCCTTGCCTGGACGCCGGTCGGCGGCGACATCCTGTTCATCGAGGCGACGCGCGTGCCCGGCAAGGGCGGTCTGATCCTGACCGGCCAGCTCGGCGACGTCATGCGCGAGAGCGTGCAGGCTGCGCTAACGCTGGTGAAGAGCCGGGCCTCTCAGCTCGGCATCGATCCGCAAGCGTTCGAGAAGAGCGACATCCACGTTCACGTCCCCGCGGGCGCAACCCCGAAGGACGGGCCGAGCGCGGGCGTCGCGATGTTCACGGCGCTGACGTCCCTGCTCAGCAATCGCACGGTGCGCAGCGACACCGCGATGACCGGCGAGATCTCGCTGCGCGGCTTGGTGCTGCCGGTCGGCGGCATCAAGGAGAAGGTGGTGGCTGCGGCTGCCGCCGGATTGAAGCGGGTGATGCTGCCCGCGCGCAACAAGCGGGACTACGACGACATCCCGAAGAGCGCGCGGGACAACCTTGAGTTCATCTGGCTGGAGCGCGTCGACGAGGCCATCGCCGCGGCGCTCGAGCCGACCGAGGTCAAGGTCGAAGCTGCGGAGTGAATGCGATGAAGAAACTGCTGGAAAAAGCGAAGAGATCGCGGAAGACGCAGCGGCTGCGCCAGTTGCTCGATCGCGCGATCGACCGGGTTCGTGATGCGCTTGCGGCACCTGAGCCGCGGCTTCAGCCGGTCCCGGTCCGGGTGAAGCGCCGCAAGGGTTGAGCCCTCCGTCTCAAGCCCTCGCGGCTGCCCCAAACAAAAGGCCCCCTCCTGCAAGGGGGTCTTTGCGTTCTTAGGACACGGCGTCCTTGGCGGCCTTGACCGGGCGGGCGCGGACGATCTTCCGGGCCGGCTTGGCCTTGAACATCATCTCTTCACCCGTGAACGGGTTGGTGCCCTTGCGCGCCTTGGTCGCGGGCTTCTTGATGACCACGAACTTGGCGAAGCCCGGCACCAGGAACAGGCCGTTCTTCTTGAGCTCCTTGTGGCCGACGTCGGTCAGCGTCTCCATGACGTTCTTGACGTCGCGCTTGGAAAGCTCTGTGGCGGTCGCAATCTTTTCGATCAACTGCGATTTGGACATTTGGGTTGCCATCGTGTCTCCTCTGATTCGTGACGGCTGCATATTAGACCAACCGGCGAAGGCCTATAGCCTTCTGCACAGTTTTGTCGCGATTTTACGGGCTTTTTTGGCCCTCTGTGGCAAAAAACCCTGCATTTTAGCCACTTCCAGTGCGGAAGGAGCCTTGAGCAGCGGATTTTGCCTTGTTTCAAAGGCCCGCACGACATCTTGCTAGAACTGATTCGCCGCTTTCGACAAGCGAAGACCGGCCTCTTTGTGAAAGGCCGGTCGTGTTTCACCCTGAAAAATAAGGGTCGGATCACATGTCGCCGGTCTTACGCCCCGCAAAAACAGGGAGAAAGTAAGGGGCGATCGGCTAGACGCGCTCGATGATGATGGCGGGCGCCATGCCGCCGGCGGCGCACATGGTGACGAGACCACGCTTGAGGTCGCGCCGCTCGAGCTCGTCGAGCACGGTGCCGATCAGGATCGAGCCGGTGGCGCCGATCGGATGGCCGAGGGCGATCGAGCCGCCATTGACGTTGACCTTGGCGCGGTCGAGCTTGAGGTCGCGGATATATTTTTCCGTCACCACCGCAAAAGCCTCGTTGATCTCGAACAGGTCGATGTCGTCGATGGTGAGGCCCGCCTTCGCCAGCACCTTGCGCGTCGCCGGCACCGGGGCGTTCAGCATCAAGGTCGGCGAGTCCCCCATGTTGGCCATCGCGACCACGCGGGCGCGCGGCTTCAGGCCGTGTGCCTTGGCGTAAGCCGGCGAAGCCAGAAGGATCGCGGCGGCGCCGTCGACGACGCCGGAGGAGTTGCCGGCGTGATGCACGAAGTCGATGTTCAGATCGGGATATTTTTGCAGGATCAGGCCGCGATAGGTCGTGCCCTTGTCGTCGAGCGCGTAGTCCGCGATCGCGGGGAATGCCGGCTTCAGGCTGCTGAGGCCCTCCATCGTGGTCTGCGGCCGCGGATACTCCTCGTGGTCGAGCGCGAGGCTGCCGTCCTCGCGGTGGACGGGCACGAGGCTCTTCTTGAAGTGGCCGTTCGCGATCGCATGCGCGGCACGCTTCTGGCTCTCCAGCCCGAGCGCGTCGACATCCCTTCGCGTGATGCCTTCCATGGTCGCGATCGCATCGGCGCAGACGCCCTGATGCGACTGGGGATGCCGCGCGCGCAGACGGAGATTGCCGCCGTCCATCATCATCGGGCCGCTGCCGCGACGTCCGTCCATCGACATCATCTCGCAGCCGCCGGCGATGACGAGGTCCTCAGTGCCGCCCATGATCGAGTTCGCGGCCATGTTGACGCTCGTGATGCCGGAGCCGCAGAAGCGGTCGAGCGTCACCGCGCTGGCGCGCACGTCGTAGCCGGCATCGAGCGCGGACATGCGGCCGAGATCGCCGCTTTGCGTTGCGACCTGCGCGCTGCAGCCCCAGACGATGTCGTCGACGTCGGCCGTATCGATGCCGGTGCGATCGGCAAGCGCGCGCAGCACGGTTGCGCCCAGTTGCTGCGGATGAATGCCGGAGAGCGCTCCCTTGCCGGCCTTGCCGATGCCTCGTGGGGTCCGGCAGGCATCGATGATGAGTGCGTCGGTCATGGGCGCTGTCCTCTTGTTATGAGTGTTGAGGACAGTTCTGAATAACGGGGAGAGGAGAGTCAATCTGGATGGGCTTCTTCGCCTCTCCCCGCGTGTGGGGAGAGGCCGGATTTTACGCGCAGCGGAAAATCCGGGTGAGGGGGGCTTCCGCGAACTTGGTGGCAGACGGACTCGCGGAGAGTCCCCCTCACCCGGAATTTGCTGTCGCAAACTCCGGCCTCTCCCCGCAG
Organism: Bradyrhizobium sp. 191; assembly: GCF_023100985.1. Lineage (NCBI taxonomy): Bacteria > Pseudomonadati > Pseudomonadota > Alphaproteobacteria > Hyphomicrobiales > Nitrobacteraceae > Bradyrhizobium > Bradyrhizobium sp. 191. The sequence goes on along the minus strand of NZ_CP064692.1, from coordinate 7,093,612 downwards.
GCGGGGAGAGGCGAAGAGACCTCGACCGCCGCTACACCCCCGCTGCGTTCTTCGCGATCACGTTGCGGTAGAAGCTGGCGCTGAGTTTGGGCGTGCGAACCTGGGTGTCGAAATTGACGTGGTAGAGGCCGAAGCGCTTGTTCAGGCCATAGACCCACTCGAAATTGTCCATCAGGCTCCAGAGGAAATAGCCGCGCACCGGTACGCCCTCGCTGGTGGCGCGCTGGAGCTGGGCGAGATAGTTGCGCAAATACATGATGCGGTCGGTGTCGTAGATCTTGCCGTCGGGCGTCACCGCATCGTCGCCGGATGCACCGTTCTCGCTGATATAGATCGCATCCGTCTTCCAGATCTTTGCCGCCAACCTCGGCACCCAGTAGATCGTCTCGGGCCCCACGCGCAGCCAGTCCGAATTCATGTGCGGAAACGATTTCGGGATCGGCAGCGGCATGAAGCCCGCGCCCTGGTCGGAGGCCACGACGTAATTCTGTGGCGCGTAGATGTTGAGGCCGAGGAAGTCGACCGGCGAGGAGATGATCTTGAGCTCCGCATCGGTGAATTTCGGCGCGTTGGGCCCGGCGAATTTCAGGAAGGCGTCGGTATAGCGCCCCGTCATGATGACGTTGAGATAGCCGGCATTCATCTCACGCAGCGCGATCTCCGCTGCGCGAACGTTCTCCGGCGTGTCGATCGCGGGGGCGCAGGCATCGACGTTCTCGGCCGGCCCCACCCGGGTGCCGCGGCGGCCATGGGCGCGCACCGCCTGCACCGCGAGTCCGTGCGCCAGCGCGCTGTTGTGCCTGATCTGGTTGACATCGGCCTGCGGCAGCGTCAGGCCCGGCGCGTCGATGCCGATACCATAACCGAAATAGACGAAGCGGCCGCTCTCGTTCAGCGTGAACACGTTCCTGACCCGGTCGGTCAGACGCTCGGCGACATAGGCCGCGTAATCGCCAAAGATCTTGCAGGTTTCCGTCGAACGCCAGCCGCCAAAGCGGTCCTCGAGCGATTGGGGCAGGTCCCAATGATAGAGCGTCAGCCACGGCTCGATGCCGTTCTTCAGGAGCTCGTCGACGAGACGATTGTAGAAGTCGAGCCCCTTCGGGTTGGGCTTGCCGTCGCCGTCCGGAAACAGCCGCGGCCAGGCCACCGAGAAGCGATAGGCCCTGCAGCCGAGCTCCTTGATGAGCGCGATGTCCTCCTTGTAGCGGTGATAGTGCTCATTGGCGCGGTCGCCCGTGGTGCCGTCCTCGATCTTGCCGGGAATGCGCACGAATTTGTCCCAGATCGACGGCCCTCGCCCGTCCTCGTCGACCGCGCCTTCCACCTGGTAGGACGAGGTCGCCGTGCCCCAGACGAAGCCCGACGGAAAGCTGCTTCCACCGCGCGGCGGCCGTGCCGGCTTGGCTTCGGCTGCGTCGAGCGCGCCAGTCATTCCGGCTGCAGACAGCCCCGCGATTTTCGCGAACCGGCGACGCGAGACCTTGTTCGACATTGATGCCTCTCCGCTTCCGAACTGTTGCGGGCGCACAATGGCGTGTCCAGGGCGGTTTGAGAAGCGGGCGAACGCGGGATGAGGGTGCAGAATTGCCGACCTGGCAGATTGCCCTCCCCTTTGCCTGGTTGGATCGATCGCAAAGCTGGGAGAAGCGCCCTCAGCTCTCCTTTAAGGTGTACGGCGGATCTTATAGAGAACGAAGCGCCCGGACCTGTCCAACTCCTTCAGCAGCTCTGGCAGCGGGTTCGCGATGGCGGGGCCCACCAGATAAAGATAGTCGAAGTCTCGATACCAGGTGCGGACGGCGCCGGTGTCATCGGGAGCCGCCGTCTCTCCTGTGGCAATTGCACTCAGGCGGCGTATCGGCACAAGCCCCCCATTCGAGATGACGAGACGCCGGACCTCGGCGCGCGCCTGAATCGGCTGCTTGCCGGTCTCGGTGAATATGTTCGACACGAAAGCATTCGCGTAATGCACCGCGAGCGTCGGCGCATAATACATCGGATATTGGGTGAGGTCCTTGAATGGTGGATCCTCGCTCTCTCCGGTGGTCCCAATCAGTATCTTCGAACCGCGATCGATATGCTGAAAAGACTCGATGACAGCTGAATACTCTGAACGGTAGGACAGCCAGACCTCGAGCACGACGCCCAGATTGGCGAGCGTTATGCCCCCGACCACGGCGAGCGCAGCTATCGTCCATCGCCGACTGGGCAATGACAGCGAGCAGAAGGCCGGAAGGATCAAGGCGACTGCAGGAAGAACCCGGATATCCGCAAACGCCGTACCAAACAGCGTCGGCGGCATAGCAAGATAGAGGAGCGCGAAGCCGGTTGCGATCCAGATCCCGGCAGGCTTCAGCTTGAGCATGCTGCACCTGGCGGCGACATATAACGCTGCCATGAGCAGGATCGCACTCGCTCCCGAGACAGCCATGCTGTAGCCGTTCATGATGAAGAACGGCCAGAGCAGCTTGTAGTTAAAATACCAAAAGGTGCCCTCGCTTCCGACAGAGCCGGCGGTCAGCCGCATGATGACCAACAGGGCTACGACCGGCATCGCGAGCGTGACGAACCGCAGTGCGACATCGCGCGCAGGACACTTCCGGTCGAAGGCGCGCCACAACTCGTAGAGCCCAAGCGTCGCGCCATAGACTCCCAAGGGAAAGAAATGCGCCGCAAACAGCACCATGACGGAAGCTGCGTTGACAACGAAACGGACAGGCGCTGACTGCTCGGCAACGACCAGATAGGCGGCGATACTGCAGAGACCGATGCCGAGGGCGCATTCGAAATTGATGAACCCCCAGGAGAACGGAAGGCAGTAGAGGAACATGAGCGCCGCGAAACCGGCGAGGTGAACACGCCGCTTCACAGCCCATTCGAGCGCGAGCGCGCCGACGACGACGAATATCTGGCTGAAAAGAAGAAACAGCCGGGCGGCATTCTCGGCGCCGAACAGCCGCGCCATCTGCGGGACCACCAGGTCCATCGCCAGGTTAGGATAGAAAGCCCAGGCCGCCTGGTAGTATGGATTGGCATTGGCGCTGCCCATTTGGCTCAGAATATACATTCGGGCGAGATGGTTGACGTAGTCCCCCATCGCCGGAACGGGAGCAAGCAGCGTGGGGAGAAGCGAGGCGACGGCGAGCAGGGCGAACACGACGGTCGCGACCGATCGATCGGAGCGAGTGCCACGAGCGATCAGATTTTCTGCGGCCAGGAGAGCAGGTACATTCACGCAAATGCTCCGGGTATTGCAGCCCGGCAGGGTTGTTATTTTCTTCTCGATCCTTTTTCGATAGAGCCTTCTAATAATGCGTTAATTGGTTGAGTTACCAAGCACCTTCTACCCGAGGAAGAGCATTGGACTGTTGCTAAGTTCAACTGGGGGGTCAGGATCGACCACGTCGTGAAGCGGCCGCGGAGCAGAAGTCCTCGGCCGCTCGGCGGCTTCGCCGGCAGGATGTCAGTTCAAGACGATCAGGCGACTGGCGCCGTGCCCGCGATCAGCGCGAGCGCTTCGGCAATTTTCGCAGCTTGTCGGGATTGAAAGCCGGCACCTGCTCGGCTCGTTCGCGTGCGGGCGGCTGCTGTTCCGTCAGGATGAGCGTGCCATGAAGGATCATTCCCGGCACCTGTTGTGCCGTCGCGGTGTAGCTCGCGATCCTGCCGGGGCAGCGTCCCTCGATGTCCAGCGTGAGCTCATCCTCAACGCCAAAGACCGTCGAACGCCCATCGGTGTGACGCTTCGTCGATACGGTCGCGGTGAAGCGGTCGCCGTCGACCGAGCAGGAGCCGTGATACGTCATCAAGCTGTCACGGCCCCAAATCTGGCCGTCTGCGACATGGACGATCCCGGTACCCTGGTCGAGGGGCGTCCTGTACCACGCCGCGTAGGTGCCGTCCTTCAGCATGGGAGTAGTCTCTCCTGATATTCCCACGCGGACCATTGGCACGATTTAATGCCAAGAAATCGTTAAAGGCCGTGCCCGTGCCAATCCGGTCTTTCCTTGCGCAGCTCGGCCTCAAGCTCCTCGATGATGCTGTGAAGCAGATGCGCGGCAAGCGGGTCGGTGACTTCGCGCTCCAAATGCCGGTAACGCGCGATCAGGAATTCCTGCTCTCTCAACTGGCGTTCTGTCATCAGACGGGCCCTCCGACAAACCGACGCGCAGAAGACCGAGCAGTTTCATTAAAGTTTTCAGATCATTTTCTATGGTTTCTGATCGGTTAAAGGCGACGCCAAACCTGCGGCGCCGGGCGGCAGCTCAAGTCGCTCATCGTGCGTTCGTGAAACCCGCACAATTGCCCGGAGCAGGATCGGGCAAAACAGAACCGCTTCAGGCAAGACCCGGAGCCTGTGCACCGCATAGAACCCGCGCGACCCGTAAAAGCACGGGCACCTGATCTGAGGCAGCAAGCGATCAGAAGGAGCCACGCAATGACCGGGAGCACCGCACCTATGCGCAATCCCTCGTCCAAGGACCAGCCGCCCCTCCCCAGCGCACACCCCGTCGACATCGTCACGGCCGAGCGGCGCGCCGCCGAGGCGGAGATGGCGCGGGTGCTCAGGACCGAACCGACCCGCATGGCGCTGGACTCCTCCGGCGCCGGGATCGCGCACTGGAAACACGATCCATTGCATGACGTCGTCGAGCCCATGAGCCACCACGTGATCATGGCCTATAACGGCGTGATGCAGCGCATGGAGCGCCGGTCGGGAAAATCGGTTTCGATCGGCACGTTTCGTCCTGGAGTCGTGATCATCATCCCGGAAGGATCGAGCTCCCGATGGGACATTCCGAAGCCCGTCGATGTCGTTCAGCTCTACCTTCCGAATGCGACACTGAAGCGCGTTGCCGGCGAAGCCGGGATCACAGGAGCGAACGACCTGCTGGAGCGGACCGCGCACCCTGACCCCATTACGTCCCGACTGCTCTTGAGCGCAGCGGATGCGCTCGAAGGCAATGGGGTTCTCGACACGCTGTTCCGGCACCAGGTGACGGATCTTCTTGCCACGCGCGTCCTGGCTGCGCACACCGGTTCACCGGCCACGTTCCAACCGACCATGGGCGGGCTGTCGCCGAAGGTCCTGCTCCGCGCGATCGAACGGTTGCGCTCGGACAGCGATGCGGACGTCTCCCTCGATGCGCTGGCGTCCGATGCCGGCCTCTCGCGCTTTCACTTCTGCCGCGCCTTCAAGGAGAGCACCGGGCTCTCGCCGCATGCCTGGCTGCGCCAACACCGGCTCGAGCAGGCCATGAACATGCTGCGGGAGAGCGACGACCCAGTCGTCTCGATCGCTGCGGCACTTGGCTATTCCTCGCAGACGGCGTTCGCCGCGGCCTTCAGGAAGCTCACCGGCGAAACGCCGAGCGAATGGCGCAGGCGCATGCGTTAGCAGCAATCGCTCGATGGCGACAGCAATCGCTCTGGGGCAGCGGCACGCGTGATCGGTTAGAACATCATCATGTCCAATCCCATGACGGAGGCAAATGATGATCGGGAAAGACCTTGTCCACCGGTTGGCCATCACTTCATCGCGCAAGGGTCTCGCCACCGCGGTCGTGTACGGACTTACGCTGACTGTTCGCTTCACTTCAGCAACAGGTGACGACATCCCGCCGCAATCCGCACAACGCGCCCACCCGGTGATTTCGGTGATCAGCGGGGACAGCTTCCGCCTTCCCTACCAGGACTGGAGCCGCAAGTCCGCGCGGTCGATCGTCTTTCGTCAGGACTGGCCGACCGGCTGCCAACTCCAATAGGCGTCAGCAAGCTCGCTTCAACCATTCGCGTCGTCGCTGACCGCGACAGGACTTGCCGCAAACCCGCAGCGGCAGCGGCAACGCGCCTGTGCCCAGGAAGATCAACCAAAGGAGACCGTCAATGCGACTAGTCATCATCGGCGCCGGCTTCGCCGGCATGTATGCCGCCCTTTCCGCCGCCCGCCTGCGCGAGATCCAGGGCGTCTCGCCCGACGAACTCGAGATCGCGCTGGTCGCACCCGAGCCGACGCTGGTCGTCCGCCCGCGGCTCTACGAGAAGAATCCGGAGACCTTGACGGCACCGCTCCTCGATGTGCTCGAGGCGATCGACGTCACCTATGTTTGGGGCAGCGTCGAGACGGTCGAAACCCAATCCCGCATGGTGAGGATCGCAACGGCGAAAGGCACCAAGAAGACGCTCTCCTACGATCGCCTCGTGGTCGCCACCGGCAGCCGGCTGTTCCGCCCGAACATCCCGGGTCTTGCCGAGCACGGGTTCAGCGTCGACTCGCTCGACGATGCGATCGCGCTCGACAGGCACCTGCGTGGCCTTGCCAAGCGACCGGCCGTGAACGGACGCGACACGGTCGTCGTCGCCGGCGGCGGCTTCACCGGCATCGAGGCGGCCACCGAAATGCCGGCGCGGCTCCGCGCAATCCTCGGCCCGAATGCCAGGACTCGCGTCATCATCGTCGAGCGCAACAGCGCGATCGCACCCGACATGGGTGCAGGCCCGCGGCCGGTCATCGAGAGCGCCCTCCACAAGCTCGGCGTGGAGACCCGCCTCGGTGCCGGCGTCGCCTCGCTGGACGAGTGCGGTGTCACCCTGTCCAGCGGCGAACACATCGAGACCGAAACCGTGATCTGGGCGGCGGGTATCCGTGCCGCCCCTCTGACGGCGCAAATCCCCGCCGAGCGCGACAATTTCGGCCGGCTGCTGGTCGATCGCTGTCTGCGGGTGCCAGGCGTCGAGGGCGTCTTCGCGACCGGCGATGCGGCCCGCGCCGCGTGCGACGACGAGGGCAATTACGCGCTGATGTCCTGCCAGCACGCCACGCGCATGGGCGCCTTTGCGGGCAACAATGCCGCAGCCGAGCTGCTCGGCGTTCCGACCAGGCCCTACCACCAGAAGGCCTACGTCACCTGTCTCGATCTCGGCGAAGCCGGCGCACTGTTCACCCGCGGCTGGGATCGCAAGGTCGAGATGGTCGGTGATGTCGCCAAGAAGACGAAACAGGAGATCAACACGGTCTGGATCTACCCGCCGAAGGCCGAACGCGCCGCCGCGCTCGCGTCTGCCGATCCGGAACGCGTGACCAGCCTCTAACGCGCGACGCGATGGCAGGCGGCGCTCCCCTGGCGGAGCGGCCTGCTCAAACAGAGACCAGCCAGAACAAGAACCGTAACAGGAGACCAACATGAACCTGCACAACACCTCCTCCCCCGCGACATCGAAGCCCGAAGAGCTTGTCCCGTCGCGCTACGCGCTGAAGGTCGGCGACATCGACGTGCTGGTGGTGAGCGACGGCGTGCTGCCGCTACCCTCCAAGATGTTGGCGCACAATGCCGACCCCGCGGTCCGCGCGGCCTGGCTGGACGACATGTTCCTGCCGCCGGACGCGTTCGACTGGGCGTTGAACGTGGTCGTGGTGCGCAGCGGAGCGCAGACCATTCTGATCGACGCCGGGCTCGGATTGGACCCGGACCTGCACCTCCCGCGAGCCGGGCAGCTGGTCAGGCGACTGGAGGCCGCCGGCATCGATCTGGCATCCGTGACCGACGTGGTGCTGACCCACATGCACATGGACCATGTCGGCGGGTTGCTCGTCGAAGGCGTGAAAGACCGACTGCGTCCGGACCTGCGGATCCATGTGGCAGCCGCCGAAGTCAAGTTCTGGGAGTCGCCCGATTTCTCCCGCGTCTCCATGCCGCCGGGATTCCCCGAGGCACTTCGACAGACGGCCAAGCGGTTCGCGCACGAATATCACAACCAGCTCCGGACGTTTGAAGCCGAATTCGAGGTCGCGCCGGGAGTGGTGGTCTGCCGCACCGGCGGTCACACCCCCGGACACAGCGTGGTCCGCCTGACTTCCGGCGGCGAGCGACTGACGTTCGCCGGTGACCTCGTGTTCACCGTCGGGTTCGAACACCCAGACTGGCACAATGGCTTCGAACACGATCCCGAGGAAGCCGCCCGCGTCAGAGTGAACCTTTTGCGGGAGCTTGCGGCGAACCGCGAACTGCTGGTGGCCACGCATATGCCGTTCCCGTCCGTCGGCCATGTCGCTGTCGCCGGCGACGCTTTCCGCTGGGTGCCGGTGTCCTGGGACTATTGAGCGCTTGCCGGACCGAATCCAACCGGGGCGCGCGCTCATCGCGACGGGTTTGCGCTCCGGGACTCCACATGCACTGAGCCGTCGAAGCCGAAACGTTGGTCTACGGTCGCTCCGGCGATTTCGAACGGCGCAACCACGCGAACGACATGCAAGAAAACAAAGTCGTGATCATCACCGGCGGCAGTTCCGGCATCGGTCGAGCCGCAGCTCTCCGTTTCGCCAACCAAGGCAACAAGGTGCTCATCACCGGCCGTCGTGCCGCAGCTATTGAGAAAACGATGGCGGAGCATCAGAACATCGCCGGCCTGATTGCGGACACCGCTTCCGCGGAAGACGCCGGGCGGACCATCACCGAGGCGATCAGCAGATGGGGCCGGCTGGACACGCTCGTCAACAACGCCGGCGCGGGAGCCATCCTTCCGTTGTCGGATGTTGCGGCCGAGCGGATCGCGGACATATTTTCCGTCAATGTGGTCGGTCCGAGCCTGCTGGCCCGCGCCGCCCTTCCTCACCTGCAGTCAACGCGGGGCACCATCATCAACATCTCCTCGACGTTTGGTCACCGGCCGGCCGCGGGACTGTCCCACTACGCCGCGAGCAAGGCGGCGCTGGAGCACCTGACACGCTGCTGGGCGCTCGAGCTCGCGCCACTTGGAATAAGGGTGAATGCGATCGCGGCCGGCCCGACCGAATCCGGCGCCTTGACCGGAATGATGGGGCTGTCCGCGGACGCGGCCGAAGCCGTCAAGGACGAAGAGCGCGCGCGAATACCGCTCGGTCGGCGCGGCGTTCCCGACGACATTGCGCGATGGGTCCTACAGCTTGCAGGTCCCGACTCGCAATGGATAACGGGCCAAGTTCTCGCAGTCGATGGTGGCCTGGGACTGGCCTAGTTTAGAGCATGATCCAGAAAGGTGTGCAGCGGCCTTCCGAAAAAGGCCCTGCTCGAAGAATAACCCGAAGCACGGCAACGAATCATCCCAATCGCACCGCACTTCGCATGCGCCTAGAACGTCACCCGCATTCCTGCGTAAAATGCCCTTGGCCTCGCTGGGCTCAGCGAGCGCGGGTCGACGAACTCCGCGCCATTGGTGAAGTTGGGCAGGGCGTCGCGATCGAAGAAGGTGCCGAGTGTCGAGTAGCGGTGGTCGAAGATATTGTTGACGCGACCATAGAGCTGAACGTTCTTCGTGACCCGATAGGACGTGTGCAGATTGAAAACCGCGTAGGACGGCAACTGCGGAAACTGGTTGGATTCGTCGCCGACGAAAAACTGGCTTGAGACAAAGAGCGCGTCGCCACCGACTTTCCAGACATCGGTAACTGCGTATTCGACGCTGGCCTTGATGAGATGGCGCGGCAGGCGCGGAATCTGATTGCCCGGCAAGACCTGGATATTGCCGTCGGCGTCTGCGAACGGGCTATCCGAGCCCAGCGTTAGCGCATCGAGGAAGCGCGCATCGAGGAATGCATAGCTCGCCTGGAACTGCAGCACGTTCGACTTCAGGCTCACCTCGGCTTCGAGCCCCTGCCTGCGCGTGCGACCAACGTTCTGGAAGAAGCCGAAACCGGTCAAGCCCGGGATCGGGGTCGCGACGATGTCATCGTAGTTGGTGGCCCGGAAGGCGCCGATCTTCCATCCGAGCGAACCGATCATCAGCTCCTTCGTACCACGGAAGCCCGCTTCCACCGTCTTGGATACCACTTGCTTTAGTGGAGGGTCGGCGACCAGGAATTGTCCGATGATACACGGCCGCGCCGGATCCGCGCAGCCGAGCTCGAGCGGTGTCGGCACTCTGTTGGCTTCGGAGTACCCGGCATAGGCTGTTATTTCGGGCGTAATCTTGAAGGTGCCCCCGATGATGGGATTGAAGCGATAAAAATCGTGCTCGCCGTTGAGCGCGGTGCCGAGCTGGTCCATCAGCGAGATATGGGCCGCATTGAACCGCCCACCTCCGGAAACCGCAAAGCGATCCGTCACGTTGAACGTGTCCAGCGCATAAAGTCCCTGATACTGGTTGACGGTGCGCAGCGATACCGGGCCGATTGATGTCGGCTCGCCTGACTGGCCCAAGAATATCCCGCTGCCCGTGACGACGTAGTTCGTGCCTATTGTTCCCAGTTCCGTGCTGCCGTTGAATTGCGTGTTGCTGAGGTCGTAGCTTGCGCCAATGACGAAACGGTTGTCATGACCGAACACCTGATCTGTGTTGGTCGCCTGTCCGGACACGCCAAACGAGGTTGACCTTGTGCTGGTGCGATCGATCTGGCTGAGAATGGCACCAGGTCCAAAGGTGTTGGCGAGCTGCACGCCATTCAGGCCGAATGCTGGGACGTCATCATCGTCAAAGCACAACAGGGATGGATCGTCGCAAGGCAGGGTATCGGTCGGGTTACCGTCGACCGTACTTTGTTTGAAGCGCCGCAAGCGTGCCGTGCCCTCAAAGGTCCACGTCGGCGTCGCCTCCACCTTGCCGGTCAAGTTGAGGTAAGCGACCTTGTTGGAGATGGTCTGTGGCGTCGTGTAGGTGGCCCCCCAATATTGCTGGAGCAATTCGGCCGGAACAGTACTGGGACCAGCCAGCGAATTGTTGGCGACGCCACCATTGAGGTGAAATTCGTTCCCTTCAAAGCGATAGCCGACGTCGCCGTAGAAGCGCCGGACGTCCGATGACGAGAAATTGCGGAAGCCGTTGTCGTGAATGCCTTCGAGTGCACCATAGACAGACCAGTTTCCATCGACCTGCTTGCCCCATTGCGCAGAACCCTGAATGCGACCGAACGAGCCGCCCATGATGTCGATTTCGGCACCCTGATAGTTGAAACCGTTCTTCATCTGCAGATCGATGGCGCCGCCGAGGGCATTCAGGCCGTACGCCGGGTTGTTGGTCACCACGACCGCTGACCGGATCGCAGCCGTCGGAATCAGATCCCAATTGACGATATCGGAGAAGGCCTCGTTGATGCGCACGCCATTCTGATAGACGGCGAGCCCTTGCGGCGTCCCGGCCAGAGGTGAAGCAACGTAACCGCGAAACTGAATATCGGGCTGAAAAGGATTACCGGTCACTTCGTTGATGCTGACGCCGGGCACGTACTGCTGCAGGGCATCGGCGATATTCGGCGAATTGGTGCGCTTGATCTGACTGGCATCGACGGCATTGATCGCCGATGGAACCTTGTCGACGTCGAGACCCCGGCCGGTGCCCGGCGAGGTCGGATAGACATAAAGCCGTGTCCTCGGGGCGGCTGACCCCGGCGCCCCCACGCGTGCGACCGGTCGCGCCGGTGCGACGCGCCTCGCCGCCGCAGGGGGCGGCGCCGCAACCTCGACCGGCGGCAGGTTCTGGATGTTGGTCTCCTCGTCCTGCGCGGCCATCGCGCTGGTCGCAACAACCATTCCCGTGGAAACTGAAATGATGACCAGACCACGAACGCCCATTCCTGCCCGCCTCCACCCGTATCGTCTGGCTCTCTCGGTTCCCCGCCGGTTAGGCGAACGATACAGGCCAACAGCCGAAGAGCACCAGCCGTAAAAGGTCCGCCCGGTCCGGCGCACGAATTCCCGACCAAATCGGGAATTATTCCCGACCCGTCCAACGTCGTGCGCGCGCCTCATCGGGCGCGACCGGGAACTATTCCCGGCCGCCGCGAGACTTTTTGCCGAACCTCGCGAAAGACCTTCGTGCAATCCTTGGCTCGACATCGCGATCCGATCGCGAGTCATTCATCCGTAGACTCACCCCGCCCTCGCGGGCGGGGTGCCTTTACGGCAAGCAAGAATACAGGAGGAAAATGATGACGTTGGGGGACCGCTTTTCCGCTCGATATTCATCGGCTCGGCCAGTCCGCAGCAATCTTGTCGTCGGTCTTCTCGCAGGCTTGGGCCTCGCCGCATCCATCACCGCCGCGTCGGCGCAGGATTCCGCGAAGACCCCGACGCCGGAGAGCATCAAGGCCATCACCTCGCAGGTCGACGGCGCCTACATCAAGGCCAACACCGCAACGTCCAACAACTGGCCGACGATCGGTCTCGACTATGCCGAGACCCGCTTTTCGAAGCTCAACCAGATCACGAGCGACAACGTCAAAGGCCTCGGCCTGGTCTGGACCTACAACCTCGAATCCTCGCGCGGCGTCGAAGCGACGCCGGTCATCGTCGACGGCATCATGTACCAGACCGCCCCGTGGAGCGTCGTGCATGCCATCGAAGCGCGAACCGGCAAGCGCATCTGGACCTTCGATCCGGAAGTCAACCGCGAGCTCGGCTACAGGGGCTGCTGCGACGTCGTCAACCGCGGCGTTGCCCTCTACAAGGGCAAGGTGTTCGTGGCCGCCTATGATGGCCGCCTGATCGCGCTCGACGCGGCAACCGGCAAGAAGGTCTGGGAAAAGGACACGCTGATCGACCACGAGCATTCCTACACCATCACCGGCGCGCCGCGCGTCTTCAACGGCAAGGTCGTAATCGGACAAGGCGGCGCCGAATATGGCGCGCGCGGCTACGTCACCGCCTACGATGCCGAAAGCGGAAACCAGCTCTGGCGCTGGTTCACCGTCCCCGGCGATCCGTCGAAGCCGTTCGAGGACGAGTCGATGGAGAAGGCGGCCAAGACCTGGGATCCCGCCGGCCAATATTGGCTCAACGGCGGCGGCGGCACGCCATGGGACACCATCACCTTCGACCCCGAGCTCAACCTCGTCTACGTCGGCACCGGCAACGGCTCGCCCTGGAACCGGAACGTGCGCAGCCCCGCCGGCGGCGACAATCTCTATCTCGCCTCGATCGTGGCGCTGAACGCCGACACCGGCAAATACGCCTGGCACTATCAGGAGACGCCCGGCGATCACTGGGACTACACCTCGACCCAGCCGATGATCCTCGCCGACATCAGCATCGACGGCGCGCCGCGCAAGGTCATCCTGCACGCGCCCAAGAACGGCTTCTTCTTCGTGATCGACCGCACCAACGGCAAGTTCATCTCGGCGAAGAACTTCGTCGATGTGAACTGGGCCACCGGCTACGACGCCAACGGCCGCCCGGTCGAGGTGCCGGCCGCACGCGGCGACGCGGCCTATGACTCGATCCCGGGACCCTACGGCGCCCACAACTGGCACCCGATGTCGTTCAACCCGCAAACCGGGCTGGTCTATCTGCCGGCCCAGAACGTGCCACTGAACCTCATTCCGGAAAAGAAGTTCAAGCAGAATGCCGCAACGCCGGGTAAATTCGGCGGCGCCACCGGCTGGAATGTCGGCTTCGTGCTCAACGGAGAGCCGCCCAAGAGTCTTCCGTTCGGACGCCTCGTCGCATGGGATCCGGTCAGGCAGAAGGAAGCCTGGCGCGTCGAATACCCCTCGCCATGGAACGGCGGCACGCTGACCACGGCCGGAAACCTGGTGTTCCAGGGCACCGCGGATGGACGCTTCGTCGCCTATGACGCCACCACGGGCAAGACGCTGTGGGAAACACCGACCGGCACCGGCGTCGTCGCCGCGGCTTCGACCTACATGCTCGACGGCGTGCAGTATGTCTCGATTGCCGTCGGCTGGGGCGGAGTCTATGGCATGGCGCAGCGGGCGACCGAGCGGCAGAGTCCCGGAACGGTCTACACGTTCGCGCTCAACAGCAAGGCACCGCTGCCGGAATTCGTGAAGTATCAGACCGAAGGCCTTCTCCAGGGCGTGAAGTACGATCCGAAGGACGTGCCCGAAGGAACGGCGCTCTATGTCGCCGCCTGCGCCACCTGCCATGGCGTGCCCGGCGTCGACAAGGGCGGCAACGTCCGCAACCTCGGCTACGTGCCGGCGGAGGAGATCGCCAACCTCAAGAACATCGTGTTCAAAGGGCCGTTTCGCGACAAGGGCATGCCGGACTTCACGGGCAAGTTGACGGAAGCCGACGTCGTGAAGATTCAGGCTTTCATCCAGGGCACGGCCGACGCTATACGGCCGAAGAAGTGACGCGGCGATACGGCTGCGGCAGGCATTGCCGCAGCCGGCTCACCCGACGCTCGCGGCAGGCCTCAATCCCTCGAAGCATCATGCCTTTCAGAGATATCCCTTGAGCCCCATACTCGTCGTCGACGACCATCCCATCATTGCCGAAGCCTGTCGTATCGTGCTGGGGGACGTCGAGGACGTGGTCGCTGCGCGCGATGTGCCGAGCGGCTATGAAGCATTTCTGGAGCACCGGCCCGGGGTCGTCATCCTCGATTTGACCTTTCCGGGAGAAGTACTCGGCGGTGTCGACTTGCTGCACCGCATCTCCTCGGATGCGCCGCTCGCGCGCATCCTGGTTTTCAGCATGCATGCGGACGCGAATATCGTCGCGTCCGCGATCAAGGCGGGAGCCATCGGATATTTGCTGAAGGACTCTCCGCCGGACGAACTGCCAAAGGCTGTGCGTCAGGTCAGGCTCGGCCATCGCTATGTCGACGAGCGGATCAATTTGCGCGGCGTGCCCCTGCCCGATCACGTCGACTCCAGCAACGTCGCCATACTGACGCGCAGAGAACGAGAGGCGCTCAGCCTGCTTGGCCAGGGAAATTCATATTCTGCGATCGCCGAAGAGCTGGTCATCTCGCCCCGGGCCGTCGCCCGGCTGATCAAGCAGGCGAGGACCAAGCTCGGCATCCGTCGCACGAGCGACCTGCTCCGCCGGGCGCGCGATCTTGCCGGCGGAGAAGACAGCTCGAACTGACGCGCGACCGCCTGATCTATTGCAGGAGCTGAAGCAGCGCGCGCCCGGCAGACGTCTTCAATTCTCTCCCATCCAGCGTCCCGTCGTGATCCGGATCGGCTGTGTCGAAGCGCTGCGAGACGACGGCGAGATATTCATTCACCGAGAGCGTTCCATCGTGGTCGGGATCTGCTGCCGCTATCTCTTTGGCGGATAATCTACCCCGCAACTCCCGCACGTCCAGCGTGCCGTCGTGATCCGGGTCGAGCCTGGCGAAAAGCGCCGTCGCCGCCTTCCTGACCTCGATATGGTCCAGCGTCCCGTCGTTGTCGGTATCGAACTTCTTGACCGGATCACCGCGAGAAGCCGCCAGCGCAGATCCCGACACCATCACGGCAGCCAGAATCGAGACCATCCACCGGCCAAATTTCTGCATTTCGAGCTCTTGTGTCCGCAAAATCTGCCAGGATGTGACAACGGGCGGTTCTGACCAACCGCCCGTCGCTGGATCCGAGCCCGTTCGTGCTCAAAGGCCTAGAGCCTGTCGGGGAGCGTGGGACGGATTCGGCGTGTCTTCCTCAACCCGAACAGTTGCATGGGCTTCGAGCCCGAACCGAGCAAGGAAGGGAGTGGATGATGGCACAAAACAGTCGCGTTGTCGTCGGGATTGATGTGGCCAAGGACAAGGTGGATGCATGCATTCGCTCGCTGTCGCAACGGCAAGCGTTCCCGAGCGGTGCGAAGGGGCGGCGCAAGCTGGTCGCCTGGCTGCGCAAGCACAAGGTCGACAGGGCGGTGATGGAGGCGTCCGGCGGCTACGAGCGGACTGGGCCAAGGCGCTGCGCGAAGCCTGCTTCGCGATGCGGATCGTCGATCCACGGCGAGTGCGTAACTTCGCCCGATCGGCGGGGCGGCTCGCCAAGAACGATACGATCGACGCGGACACGATCGCCTGGTTCGCTGAGACGTTTGAAGATGCGCCGAGCCAAACCCACGATGCGGCGCGCGAGGAGCTGGCGGCACTGGTCAAAGCACGCAAAGCCGTGATCGATCTGAAGACCCGCTTGCAGAGCCAGAACGAGCACGCCGTGCCGGGAGCGGTGCAGAAAGCCCACGCCCGCGTCTTGAAGGGCCTGGATGCTGAGATTGCCAAGCTCGAGGATGCAATCGTTGTCACGGTCAAGGCCACACCGGCATTTGCCGCGCGCGCCGAGATCATCGAGAGCGTGCCGGGCCTCGCCGAAACGGCCTCTGCGGTCCTCATTGCGGGGCTCCCGGAACTCGGGACGGTCCGCGAGGAGATCGCCGCCGCGTTGTTGGGCGCTGCGCCTTATGATGACGACAGTGGCAAGCGACGTGGCGAGCGCCATATCAAGGGCGGCCGCCGCTGGGTACGCAACGCCCTCTACATGCCCTGTCTCGGCGCAGCCACCCAGAACAACCCGTTGCTCAGGGCGTTCTATCAACGGCTGATTGCCAAGGGCAAGGAGCCGAAAGTTGCGCTCATTGCCTGCATGCGCAAGCTGATCGTCATCCTCAATACGATGATCGCCCGCGGCGAGAAATGGGATCCGAGCCGCTACGCGTTGCGGTGAGCTGATCGAGCGCGCCCTACCGCGCTCGGTCCTCGACCGAGCGCATGCCAAGCCGACAGACCGGCGAGCGGACGGGGTCAAGGCCGTCAGCCGCCAAAGGCGGTGGCGCGTCCAGCGCCAGCCTTGAGGCCGGCCGATCGGCGGTCTACTTCAGCACAGTTGCTCCCCGAGGTCGTAGACGTCACATTCAGATCAGGACGAGGCAGTTGGAACCAAGGCCTCCACGGTCAGGCCGGCATCGCCGGAGACGACATTGAGCGTACCGCCCAGCGCCAGGATTCGCTCGCGCATGCCGACGAGGCCGAAGCCCAGCTTCTGCCCCGGCTCCATGCCGCGGCCGTTGTCGCTGACCCGCACCCGGGCGCAGCCGCGGCCGTCGTGAGTCATCTGCTCCACCGGCTCGATGACGACATTGACCGTGGTCGCACCGGCGTGGCGGAATACGTTGGTGAGCGCCTCCTGCACGATACGATAGATGGTGAGATCGGCCGTCTCGCCGGTTGTGCCCAGCGCCGGCGAGATCACGGTCTCGATCGCGACGTCGGGATGCGACTGCCGCCATAGCCGCGACAGGGATTCGAGCGCCTTGCGCAAGCCGAGCTCGGCAAGGCCCACGGGCCGAAGGCGCTCCAGCACGCGGCGGTTGAATTGCTGGAGTGCATTGATCTGCTCCAGCATGGCGCTGCCATGTTTTCGCACGGCATCCGCACTCGGGTCGCGTCCATCCGCCAGCTTCGCCAGCGCGCTCGCATGCGCGCGCAGCGAGAACAGGTAAGGCCCGAACTCGTCATGGAGCTCGCGGGCGATCTCCTTGCGCTCCATATCCTGAAGCGACACCGCGCGCTCGGCAAGACGCCGCTTGTCCTCGACCGCCTCACCAAGCGTCGCGGCAAGGTGGTTGAGCTTGGTGCAGATCGCGGCGAGCTCCGGCGCGCCGCCCGGCGCGACACGGGCATCGTAATGTCCACCCTCGAGCTTCCCCATTGCCTCCGCCAGAGACTGGAGCGGTGCCAGTGCCCGGCCGACCACGTTCATCATCAGGAAGAACAGCGCGAGCGCGATCACCGAGCCGACCTCGAGCTGGGTCACGATCCCGTCCCAGATCTCGGCGATCTCGTCGTCGGGATGCGAGGTGATCAATAGCGAGCCGGGCTTGCCCTGAATCGAGACCGGCACGCTGACCGCGGTCTGCTCGGGATGAACCAGGGCGACGAACCAGGCCGGCGGCGCGCGCGTGTCCGCGTCGGCATCGGCCCGGGGGGGCGTCAGCGGATGGCCGCCGGCGTCCCGAAGCGTGATGCTGACGTGGCGCAGGCGGCTGAGATCGCGCGCGATCTGGTTGAGCCTGGCATCCGGATCGGGGGCCTCGTTGAGATCCGCCACGATCATCTCGATGAACTCTCGGGCAAGGCGGATCACGCTCTGGTCCTCGGCCTGCACGCGCGGCCCGGCCTCCGCGACCTGCCGGCCGATATTGACGGCGAGCCCGAGCGCCAGCAGCAGCGCCAGCAAGAGGTTGATGCGCCCGCGCAAGGATAAATTTTGCCACATTGGTATCGCCTGTGCCTCGCGAAGGATGCCCGCGCCTGTCCGATGACGTTGACAGAGGCGAAGCGCCGGATATCTAATCGGAAGCGTACAGCAATCCCAGCCGGGTTGCATGAGGCCACATGAGACACGCAGCTCCTCATGCCGGCAGCGTGCAGCGCAAAACAGGCAAATTCCAACACGGGACACGCGCTGTCGCGGGGAACGCCTATGCGCATTCTGATCGTCGACGATCACCCCATTGTCGCCTCCGGCTGCCGTGCCGTGCTGGCCGACGAGGGCGAGATCGAGATTTTGGAGGCCGCCGACGCCGAAGACGGCGAGTGTGTCTTCATCGTCGAACGCCCCGAGCTCTGCATCATCGACATCAACCTGCCGACCGTCTCCGGATTCGAGCTCGCGCGCCGCATCCTCGAGCGCGCGCCCGAGGCCCGCATCATCATGTTCAGCATGAACGACGATCCCGCGTTCGCCGCGCGGGCGATCGAGTGCGGCGCCAAGGGCTATGTCTCCAAGACCGGCGATCCCGACGATCTGGTCGAGGCGATCCGCGCCGTCGGCGGCGGCGGCACGTACCTTCCGACCGCGATCGCGCGCAGCATCGCCTTTGCCGGGCCGACTCTGGCGCAAAGCCCGCTGTCGAAGCTGAATGCGCGCGAGATGGAGATCCTGCGGCTGCTCAGCGCCGGCAAGAGCCTGTCCGAGATTGCCTGGCTGGTGCAATCGTCCTACAAGACGGTTGCCAATACTTCGTCGATCATGCGCCAGAAGCTCGGGGTGAAAACCTCCGTCGAGCTGGTGCGGCTGGCGATCGACAGCGGCGTCGCCTGACGGCGCCACAAATTTCGGTCACACAAGCGTTGCAATGTTGAGGTGGTGAGATGCCACGGAGTTTCAGGCATGACGATCCAGACCGTCTCGACCAATAAATCCTATGGCGGTGTGCAAGGCGTCTACCGCCATGCAAGCCAGGCGACCGGAACCGACATGGTGTTCTCGGTCTACGTTCCGCCGCACGCGAGCGACGCCAAGCTGCCCGTGGTCTGGTACCTCTCCGGGCTCACCTGCACACATGCCAATGTCACGGAGAAGGGCGAATTCCGCAAAGCCTGCGCCGAGCTCGGCCTGATCTTCGTCGCGCCGGACACCTCACCGCGCGGGCCGGACGTGCCGGGTGATGCCAACAACGCCTATGATTTCGGCCTGGGGGCCGGCTTCTATGTCGATGCGACGCAAGAGCCGTTCGCGCGCAACTATCGGATGTGGAGCTATGTCACCGACGAGTTGCCCAAGCTGATCGCGGAAAACTTTCCGGTCGACGTCCAGCGGCAATCGGTGATGGGTCACTCGATGGGCGGCCATGGTGCGCTGACGGCTGCGCTGCGCAACCCGCACCGGTTTCGCGCGGCAAGCGCTTTCGCGCCGATCGTGGCCCCTTCGCAGGTGCCCTGGGGCATCAAGGCCCTGACCGGCTATCTCGGGCCGAACAAGGATACCTGGCGCAACCACGATACGGTGGCGCTGATCGAGGACGGTGCGAAATTCTCGGGCTTCCTGGTCGACTATGGCGATGCCGACAATTTCTTGAAGGAGCAGCTCAAGCCGGAGCTGCTCCAGGAGGCCTGCACCAGGACCAATATCCCGCTGACGCTGCGCCGGCAGGTGGGCTACGACCACAGCTATTGCTTCATCTCGACGTTCATGAGCGATCATCTGCACTGGCATGCGGCGAGATTGACGGCGTGATCTCCCTTCTCCCTCGCCCCGCTTGCGGGGAGAGGCGAAGAAACCCCTACTCCGGCTTGCCGTAATTCGGCGCCAGCAGGCGGTTGCGGACCAGATAGCTCATCGTGCGCGACCAGGATTCGTCGGTGTTGCCGCGCATGTCGGCGCTGGCGACGGTGATCATGTTGCCGGTCTTCACGTCGCGCAAATAGATGTTGAGATTGATGATCAGGTTCGAGACCTTCTGCACCAGGCCAGTGATCTCCAGGTCGGCGCCGAGCTGGCCGGCGAGCTTGAGGTCGCAGCCGCCGCAGGCCTGCAGATTCGCGTGACGGGCGGCGTCCCGAACTGGTGCGATGTCGAGCATCTGGAACTTGCCTGAATCTGCCAGTTCCTTGCGCAGCTGCTCGCTGATGCGCTCGAGCCGCGCCTGCTCGGGCTTCGAGCCGTAGAACTCGCCGGGCAGGCTGGTGTCGATCAGCTCGAAATCGAACACCGCGAGTTTCGGCGGATCTGCGAGCGCGACCGAGCCCGTCAACAGCAAAGCCGAGAAACAGATCAGTGCTCGCATAATCGTGATTCCCGGTCTCGCGCGCGCGAGGACGAAATGCGGGGTTGCAAGGCGGGCCAAATCGGTCATGCTTGAAGCAGAAACAATTCTCCACCGGCGGTCAAGCCGGGGAGAACACCTGGAGGAAACATGATCCGATGGTTGGTCGGCCTGATCGGCTGGAGTCTTGCCGCGACGAGCGCGCTCGCGGCCGACCCCGTCACGATCGGCGTCGGCTATCTCGGCATCGCGGGCACCAGATCGACGCTGTCGCTGGTAGAGCAGCCGGCCGAGAATGACGGCGTTGCCGGCGCCCGCCTCGCCATCGAAGACAACAACACCACCGGGAAATTCCTCAACCAGCGCTTTACGCTGGAGGAGCGCCGCATCAAGGAAGGCGAGGACGTTGTGCAGGCGGCGTCCGCGCTCGCCGAGAAGAACGGCTTCATCGTCGCCGACCTGCCGGCCGATGCGCTGCTAAAGGCCTCGGACGCCTTACGCGACCGCGGCACGCTGCTGTTCAACGTCGGCGCCATCGACGAACGGCTGCGCGAGGCCGATTGCCGCGCCAACGTCATCCATACCGCCCCGACCCGGGCAATGCTCGCCGACGCGCTCGGGCAATACCTGGTGTGGAAGCAGTGGAAGCGTTGGCTGCTCGTGGTCGGCTCCCATGACGCGGACAAGCTGTTCGCCGACGCGCTCCGGCGCACCGCCACGCGGTTCGGCGCCAAGATCGTGCAGGAGCGCACCTTCGAAGACAAAGGCGGCGCACGCCGTACCGATAGCGGCGTGACACTGGTACAGCGCCAGATGCCTGTCTTCACTCAGCAGGCGCCGGCCTATGACGTGCTGGTCGCCGCCGACGAGAGCGAGGTGTTCGGCGCCTATTTGCCCTATCGCACCTGGGAAGCGCGGCCCGTCGCGGGCTCGGCCGGACTGGTGCCGCGCAGCTGGGACGCCGCGCAGGACCAGTGGGGCGCGATCCAGATGCAGAACCGCTTCTTCAAGCTGAATTCGCGGCGCATGACCGCGCTCGACATGCAGGCCTGGACCGCGGTGCGCATGATCGGCGAAGCCACCTCGCGCACCAATTCCGGCGACGTCAGGAAGGTGACCGATTTCATCAAGGCTCCGGATTTCTCGGTCGCCGCGTTCAAGGGCACGCGGCTCACCTTGCGCGACTGGAACCTGCAGCTGCGCCAGCCGATCCTGCTGGTCGACGGCCGCATGGTGGTGTCGGTGTCGCCGCAGGAGGGATTCCTGCACCAGGTCTCCGAGCTCGACACGCTCGGCTACGATCGTCCGGAGAGCAAATGCAAGCTGAAGTGAGCGAAGTGACGCGACGGAGCCTCCGCAGAGATGGTGCGCCCCCTCCCCCGCGTGCGGGCGAGGGTTGGGGAGAGGGTGTCTCCGCTCGCGAGAACCCCCAAGAGGAGAGAGCCCTCTCCCGTATCGCATCTGTCGATGCGATACGACCTCCCCCGCAAGCGGGGGAGGTGAGGACCGCTCGCGGACGGAGATCGCACCTGCTAAGAGCAGCGTTGCTGATGGTTCTGGCGACCACCGCAGCGCCCGCACACGCGTTCATCGCCTATGTCTCGAACGAAAAGAGCAACACGGTGTCGGTGATCGACACCGACAGCTGGACCGTGACCAAGACCATCAAGGTCGGCCAGCGCCCGCGCGGCATCGATTTCACGCGGGACGGCAAGTTCGTGCTGGTCGCGGTCGGCGACGACGACACCATCCAGGTGATCGATGCCAAGACGCAAACCGTGGTCGACAGCCTGCCCTCCGGACCTGACCCCGAGCTGTTCGCACAGGATGCCGCCGGCAAGATCCTCTATGTCGCCAACGAGAACGACAACACGGTGACCGTGATCGATCTCGAGAAGCGCGCACGCCTCGGCGACATCCAGGTCGGCGTCGAGCCCGAGGGCATGACCATCAGCCCCGACGGCAAGACGCTGATCAACACGTCCGAGACGACCAACATGGCGCATTTCATCGACACCGCCTCGCGTCAGATCGTCGCCAACGTGCTGGTCGACGCCCGCCCGCGCTTCGCTGAGTTCAAGCATGACAGTTCGGAAGTGTGGGTATCCTCGGAGATCGGCGGGACCGTGTCGATCATCGATCCCAGGAAGCACGAGGTGATCGGCAAGGTCACTTTCGAGATCCCGGGCCTGCGGAAAGAGGCGATCCAGCCCGTCGGCATCGGCATGACCAAGGACGACAAGACCGCCTTCATCGCGCTCGGCCCCGCCAATCGCATCGCCGTGGTCGACGTCGCCACGCGCAAGGTGACGAAATACCTGTTGGTCGGGCAGCGGGTCTGGCACGTGGCGTTCACGCCGGATGAAAAGTATCTGCTCACCACCAACGGCGTGTCGAACGACGTCTCGGTCATCGACGTCGCCGCGCAAAAGGTGATCAAGACCATTCAGGTGGGCGAACTGCCCTGGGGCGTCACGATCGCGCCATGACCAGCCCTGCCCCGATCGCCGAACCACACGACGCCGCACCAGGGCCCGATCCCGCCGCGGTGCCGGCGCTGGCGATCGAGGGCGTCAGCCACGCCTATGGGCCGCGCCGCGCGCTGATGGACGTCTCCTTCAATGTCCAGCCCGCGAGCTTCACTGCGCTGCTTGGGCTGAACGGTGCCGGCAAGAGCACGCTGTTCTCGCTCGTCACGCGCCTGTTCGGCATCCAGTCCGGCCGTGTCGCCATCTTCGGTCATGACATCAGCAGGAGCCCCGGCGAGGCGCTGCGGCTGTTAGGGGTCGTGTTCCAGCCGCGTACGCTCGATCTCGATTTGTCGCTGACGCAGAACCTGCTCTATCACGCCGCGCTGCACGGCATCAGCCGCCGCGAGGCCGCCGCGCGCAGCGCCGAGCTGCTCGGCCGCATCGGACTCGAAGAGCGCACCAGCAGCAAGGTGCGCGATCTCTCCGGCGGCCAGATGCGGCGGCTGGAGATCGCGCGGGCGCTGCTGCACCGGCCGCGGCTGCTGTTGCTGGACGAGCCTACGGTCGGCCTGGACGTCAAGGCGCGCGCCGACATCATCAGCCATGTCCGCCAGCTCGTGACCGAGCAGGGCATCGGGGTGCTCTGGGCCACGCACCTGTTCGACGAGATCAACGCCGGTGACGATCTCGTGGTGCTGCACCAGGGCAAGGTTCTGGCGAAGGGGCCGATGAGCCGCGTCATCGCGGAGGCCGGCGCGCAGGACGTCAACGCCGCCTTCATGCGCCTGACCGGCGCGCAAGTGATGCCGGGAGGCGGCGCATGAGCAGCATCACCACGCGCGAGACCCCGCGCGGCTTCTCGGTCCAGGACTACCTGACCTGCCTCACCGGCATCGTCTGGCGCGAGGGGCTGCGCTTCCTGCATCAACGCGAGCGCTTCGTCTCGGCCCTGGTGCGCCCGCTGGTGTGGCTGTTCATCTTTGCCGCCGGCTTCCGCCAGGTGCTCGGCATCTCCATCATCCCGCCCTACGAGACCTACATCCTCTACGAGGTCTATATCGCGCCGGGCCTGATGGCGATGATCCAGCTCTTCAACGGCATGCAGTCCTCGCTGTCGATGGTCTATGACCGCGAGATGGGCAACATGCGCACGCTCCTGGTGAGCCCGCTGCCGCGCGGATTCCTGTTGTTCTGCAAGCTGCTCGCAGGCACCGCTGTGTCGCTGCTCCAGGTCTACGCATTCCTGCTGATCGCCTGGCTCTGGGACATCACCCCGCCGCCCCAGGGCTACCTCACCGTGCTGCCGGCGCTAATCCTGTCCGGGCTGATGCTGGGCTCGCTCGGCATGCTGATCTCCTCGGGCATCAAGCAGCTGGAAAACTTCGCCGGGGTGATGAACTTCGTGATCTTCCCGATGTTCTTCGCCTCCTCCGCGCTCTACCCGCTCTGGCGGGTGCAGGAGGGCAGCCCTTATCTGTACTATCTCTGCGAGGCCAATCCGTTCACCCATGCGGTCGAGCTGATCCGCTTCGCGCTGTACGGGCAGATCAACTGGATCTCGCTGACGGTGGTTGCAAGCTGCACAATCGTCTTCATGGTCGGAGCGATTTTGGCCTATGATCCCTCGCGCGGGCTGGCGCGACGCGGGCCTGCGGGAGGCGAAGGATGAAGGTCTGGCTCCTGGCTGCCCTGGTAATCGCGCTGTCCGGCACGACCGCGCGCGCGGCCGATCCGCGCTATCCGGACTGGCCCTGTACCCAGGCCAAGGTGCCGGAGATCTCGCTGGCCGCCGTGTGGGCCGGTCCGCCGCTCGAGGATGTCCAGAACAAATGGAAGGACGACGCCAAGGTCAGCGCGCTGGTCGCAAAATTGGCGGCGCGCAAGACGCCGCTGGACGAAGCCGAGACATCGGTGAAGGAGTTTCTGGCCGCCTCCGGTTCCGACAAGACGGCGAATGCGAAGCTGCTATTTGCCGGCCTGTTCGACACGCTCAATGCTCAGCGCTCGCAGGTCATGAACGGGCTCGAACGCGTCAGCCGGAAGCAGCGCGAGGCCGGCGACAAGATTCGCGAGGAAACGCTCCAACTCCACACCCTGCAAGGCGCGACACCCCGCGACGAGGCCAAGGTCGAGGCGCTCAGCAACGAGTTGATCTGGAAGACCCGCATCTTCGAGGACCGTACCAAGGTGGTGCGCTTCGTCTGCGAGGTTCCAACCACGATCGACCAGCGCCTGTTCGCGCTCGGCCGCGTGATCCAGCAGGAAATGGAATAGCGGCAGCCTCGCTGACGGCTTTCGCGAAAGTTCCGCAATCGTTAACCTTTTGCCGAGCTATCTGCCGGAACCAAATCGATCCAGGATGCCTTGTCGAAGTGAACCCCATACGTCGGGAGGCCTCGATGGGAACCACAAGATTCATCTTCGCGGGCGCCGCGGCCCTTAGCTTGCTCGCATCCAGCGCTTTTGCCGAAGACATGACCGGAACGATCACGCGAATCGACCGGCTCAACGGCACGATCTCGATCCAGCAGACGCAGAAGGGGACGGTCGGCGCCAGCGCCGGCAGCGCCGGCGCGCTCCAGGAGTACAAAACCAAGGATGCCGCGATGCTGGATGCCGTTCATGCCGGCGACAGGGTGAACTATACGGCCACCGAGACGAACGGCACCGGCACGCTGACGAAGCTGCAGAAGCAGAAATAGAGCACTTCGCTTGACCTCTCTCCGCTTGCGGAGAGAGGAAGCGTATCTTCGCTGATCAATGTTGCTCGGGCCGCGGCTCCGGCTGCGCCTCATCGGTCGGAAGCTTCGCGCGCTCCCAGCCGTCGGTGCCGTCTGGGTACCAGGCGATGTTGGAATAGCCGTAAGCCAGCGCACGCTTGGCGGCATTCCAGGACATCCAGCAATCGGCGAGGCAATAGATCACGAGCAATGCGGCCTTGTTGCCGCGCGAGGCGCGCGCGAGGCCGCGCTGGAGATAGTCATCCATGGCCGGCGGCAGAGTGCCGTAGCCGGTGTCAGGCAGCCACATGCTGCCCGGAATGTTCCGGCGCGGCGCATCGCGCCACACCGTGCCCTCGGGAAGGTTGTTTGGTTTCGGCGGGCGCGGCATCACGTCGACGAACGCGCCGCTGTTTGCGCGCCATATCGCCTCCGCCTCCTCGGTCGTCAGCACGCGCGCGCCGGCAAGCGTCGCCGGCACCGGCGCGCGATAATTGTCGGTGCGATAACCCTCGGGCTCGAACGGCTCCTGCTGCCGCGCCGACGCCGGTGCCAGGAGCAGAGCAACGACAATCGCAGCGGCAAGCGGCCGTCTCATGGCGTCTTCTTGGCCGCCTCCGCGCCGAGCGGCCGGTCGCTCTCGTCCAGCAGCGGTACGCCGAAATCGAGCAGGATCTTGTTGATCTCGCCCTGGTTCTCCTGGATCAGCTTGTTGAGCTGCCGCTTCCAGTTCTGGTCGGCAGGGCGCACGCCCATGCCGATGCGATAGACCAGCTTCGGCCCGGTGGTTTCCTTCACCAGCGGCGTGACATGGAGCGAAGAGCCGGCCTTCTTCGCATGGTAGCCGGCCATCGGTCCCCACAACACGCCGGCGTCGATCTTTCCGGCGGCGAGGTCATTGATCATGGCCTGTGCCGAATTGTCGAAGCGCGTGTCGATCATCAGCGGATAGGGCTTTGCATCGCCCATCAGGCCGGCCAGCGCCATGTTGGTCGCCGGCGGTGTGCCGGCGACGATGCCGACATGTTTGCCCTTCAACTTGGGATCCTCAAGCGTATCGACGTCCTCGAGCCCGCTGCCGGCCTTCGAGACCAGCGCATAGCTCGTGCGGTAGTAGGGATTGGTACCCTGCACGAGGTCGTCGCCTTGCGGGAAACCCATGATGACGTCGCAGCGATGCGCGCCCAGCGTCATCCGCACGAAACCGGTGGCCTGCGGAAAGAACACGTAGTCGAGCTTCTTCTGGAGCTTGTCCGCAAGAAACTCGGCGAGCTTGTTCTCGAACCCCTCGCCCTTCTCGTTGGAGAACGGCAGATTGCGCGGATCGGCACAGACGCGCAGCACCTTGGGATCGACCAATTCGAATGAGAGATCGCCGGTCTCGCTGGTCTGCGCGATGGCGGCATCGCCGAACGCACAGGATGCGACCACGACCCACAGTGAAAACAACCAGCGACGATGTCGTCCGGCCTCCGTCATCGCGCTTCCTCCTCGTTTTGGTTGGATGTTATCCATGCAACGCATGACGCGCCACCTGTGCCAACTTTGCGCTGGCCCAACTTGTTGCAGTGCAACGAGACGAACCCCTTGAACTGAGGCAGAAAAAAGTGTCTCGCATCGCTCTGATGATCGCAGCCTGGTTCCTGCTCGAAGCGACGCTAGCACGCGTCTGCGCAGCCGAATTGCCTGTGAGCGAAGTCGCACCGGGAATCTTCGTGCACTCCGGGACCATCGCCCTGATGACCCGCGAGAACGAAGGTGACATTGCCAATGTCGGCTTCATCGTCGGCGATGAGGCCGTGGCCGTGATCGATACCGGCGGCAGCCTTCGCGAAGGCGAGGCGCTGCTGGCCGCTGTGCGGGCCCGCACGCCCAAGCCGATCCGCTATGTCATCAACACCCACGGCCATCCCGACCATGTCTTCGGCAATGCCGCCTTCGTTGCGGAGGGCGCGAGCTTCGTCGGGCACAGCAGGCTGCCGCAGGCGCTCGCGACGCGCGGGCCGTTCTATCTCGACAATTTCCGCCGCATCATGGGCAGCGAGCTGATCGATCCCGTCAAGATCATCGCCCCGACCCTGCTCGTGACCGATACGATGACGCTCGATCTGGGATCGCGCCGCCTGAGCTTGCGTGCTTGGCCGGCCGGACACAGCGACAGCGACTTGATCGTGTACGACGAGACGACCAGGACCCTGTTTGCTGGCGACCTGGTCTTTCTCCGCCACATTCCGGTCATGGACGGCAGCATCCGCGGCTGGCTCGACACCTTGAACCGGCTTGAGGCCATCCCGGCGCTACGCGTCGTTCCCGGTCACGGCCCCGTGAGCGACTGGCCCGCCGCGCTGATCGATGAACGGCGCTACCTATCAACGCTGCTGTCCGACGTCCGCACGCTGAACAAGAAGGGCGAGCCGATCCGAGCCGCCGCAGACAAGGCGGCCGCGTCGGAACGGCCGCATTGGCAGCTGTTCGACGACTACAACGCCCGCAACGCAACTGCAGCATTCTCTGAAATTGAATGGGAGTAGCGGGCGCGCTAGGCTGTCACCGACGATCGTTTCGTCCGCGCGGGATCATGACCATGACAGGATGCACACGCCGCCTGACCCTCACCGCCCTCCTGCTCGGCCTCGCTTTCGCGACGCCGGCGAAGGCGGAAGAGGCCTATGATCCCTGGCCCGGCCTGGTGCAGGACATCTTCAAGAGCCGTCCGATGAATGACGGCAGCGCCGTCATCGGCATCGAGATGCCCTACCGCGCCGAGGATGCGGCGATCGTGCCGGTCACCTTGCGCAGCAAGCTGTCGCCCGGCGATGCGCGGCGCATCCGTTCGATCACGCTGGTGATCGACCGCAATCCGGCTCCGATGGCGGCGAAGTTCGAACTCGGGCCCGACGCCAATGTCACGGAGATCTCGACGCGCGTTCGCGTCAACAACTACACCGATGTCCACGCAGTCGCCGAGCTCAGCGACGGTCAGCTCTATGTGTCCAAGACTTACGTGAAAGCCTCCGGCGGCTGCTCGGCACCGGCGGGCAAGAACGTCGAGGAAGCCAGGAACCGGCTCGGCCAGATGCGCTATCGCCAGTTCGCCCGCGAGGACGCGCCGGCGAGCCGCGTCCGCGAGGCGCAGGTCATGATCGGCCATCCCAACAATTCTGGGCTCCAGATGGACCAGGTCACGCAGCTCTACATTCCCGCTTTCTTCATCAACCAGCTGAAGCTGACGCAGGACGACAGCCCCGTGCTGTCGATGGAAGGCGGCATCTCGATCTCGGAGGATCCCAACCTGCGCTTCACCTATGTCTCCAACGGGGCCAAGCATTTCCGCGCGGAGGCGAAAGACACGGACGGGCACGTGTTCCGCAACGAGTGGGATGTGGAGAAGCCGGGGACGTGAGTCTCTCGATCGTCATGGCCGGGCTTGTCCCGGCCATCCGCGAACTGCGGGCCTATCCAAGAACGTGGATGCCCGGGACAAGCCCGGGCATGACGAATACGGCTGCTCATCATGCACTGTCAGAAACACCTCACCTCGGCTTCCGCCTGCGCGCGCCTCAAATCGTTCACCGCCGAGTTCGCCTGCTCCGAGGTGCGGAACTGGACGCCGAGATTGCCGCGCACCTGCGACATGCTGAGCGCGGTCTCGGCGGTAACGTAGCGCTCGTAAGGTATGATCGAAGCCACCACGTCGATCGAACAGGAACATTGCTCGATCGCAGCCCGCGTCTCGCCGGTGGCCTTCATGCAGCCATAGACATACTCCGCGCGCGCCGAGGTAGGATAGTCATTGACTTCCTCGGCCCGTGCCACGCACGCGCCCGCAGCCAGCATCACCAATGCGGCGACAATCGGTCGTAGCTGTCCCGCCAGATTCATGCGCATCCTCCCGCTGGTTGCGACCAAGGCTATGCTATGCGTATTGTCCTGAAAAGCATTCCGTCAGAGGAAACGGCTCACAAGGTGATGAGAGCACTGGGTGTGACAAGGGCATTTGGTCGAACATTGGCGCTTGCAATGACGCTGGCGCTGACGCTCGCCGCGCCCAGCCGCGCCGCGGACGCGATCCGCCTTGCGGTGCAGAAGACCGGAACATTCTCCTGGGAGCTGGCCGCAATCCGCGCGGCCGGTCTCGACAAGGAGGCCGGCCTGTCGCTCGAGGTCACCGAGCTCGCGAGCACCGAGGCCGGCAAGATCGCGATGCGCGCCGGCAGCGCCGACATCATCCTGTCGGACTGGCTGTGGGTGTCGCGCGAGCGTGCGCTGGGCGCCAAGCTCACTTTCTATCCCTATTCGAGCGCGTTGGGCGCGGTGATGGTTCCGGCGGCTTCTCCAATCAAGACGCTGGCCGACCTCAAGGGCCGCAAGCTCGCCGTCGCCGGCGGGGCGATCGACAAGAGCTGGCTGCTGCTCCAGGCGCGCATGAAACAGGACGGGATCGACCTGAAGTCCGAGGCAACCATCGTCTATGGCGCGCCGCCCCTGATCGCCGCGAAGGCGCTCGACGGCGAGATGGACGCGAGCCTCAATTTCTGGAATTTCTGCGCCCAGCTCGAAGCCAAGGGTTTTCGTCGCCTCGCGGGTATCGAGGACATCCTGCCGAAGCTCGGTGCCAAAGGTGCTGTCTCCGCCGTCGGCTATGTCTTCGACGAGAGCTGGGCCGCGAGCCATCGCGACGCCGTGGCGCGCTTCATCGCGATGACCCGCAAGGCCAAAGAGTTGCTGGCGACCTCGGATGCGGCCTGGGACAAGGTCGCGCCGCTCACCGGCACCAGCGATCCGGCCGTGCTCAAGACCTACCGCGACCGCTACCGCGACGGCATTCCGCGCCGGAGCATCGACGACGAGGAAAAGGACGCACGCGTGCTCTACCGCGTGCTGGCCGAGATCGGCGGCCGCGATCTCGTTGGCCCTGCGGCCGAGCTCGACCCCGGCACGTTCTATCACGCAGTCCCCGGAGACTGAGGTGCTGCGTCTGCTCTCGTTCGCCCTGTTCCTCGCAACCTGGTGGACCGCCGCGCTGTTCGTCGGTGGCGCGAAGCTGCCCTCCCCGCCGGCCGTGCTCCAGGTCATGATCGCGGAAGCATCAAGCGGCGCGCTGTTCCTGCATCTCGGCGCCACGCTGGCGCGCGTCGCGCTCGCCTTCACCCTCGCGATGTCGCTCGGCAGCGCGATCGGCTATTTGATGGGCCGGGTCAAGCTCGCCGACCGGCTCGGCGATCCCTGGCTGATCCTGCTGCTCAACCTGCCCGCATTGGTCGTGATCGTGCTGGCCTATATCTGGGCCGGGCTCACCGAGGCCGCCGCGATCGCGGCGATCGCCATCAACAAGCTGCCGACCGCCATCGTCACCTTGCGCGAGGGCGCCCGCGCGCTCGACCGCTCGCTCGACGAGATGGCGAGCGTGTTCGCGATGCCGCGCTGGCGCGCCTTCCGCCACGTCGTGCTGCCGCAGCTTGCGCCCTATATCGCGGCCTCCGCGCGCTCCGGGCTGTCGCTGGTGTGGAAGATCGTGCTGGTCGCCGAGCTCCTGGGTCGTCCCAACGGCGTCGGCTTCGAGATCGGCGTCGCCTTCCAGCTGTTCGACACGCCGCGGCTGCTGGCCTATTCCCTGACCTTCGCCGCCGTCGTGCTCGTCATCGAAACCTTGCTGGTGCAGCCGTTCGAAGCCCGCGCAAACCGGTGGCGGCCCCGTGCGGCTTGAGGTCGAGATCACAGGCAAGTCCTTCAGGAGTGCCGCCGGCGAAACGCACGAGGTGCTGGCGCCGGTCCGGTTCGCGCTTCAATCCGGCGAGGTCGGCGTGCTGATCGGGCCGTCCGGCTGCGGCAAGAGCACGATGCTGCGCATCATCCTCGGCTTGGACCACGACTTTGCAGGCCGCGTCGCACGACCGCCAGAGGCGCGGATCGGCATGGTATTCCAGGAGCCGCGGCTGCTGCCGTGGCGCTCGGTCGAGCAGAATGTACGGCTTGCGGCCCCGGAGGTTTCCGACGCGAAGCTGTCGGAGCTGTTCCGGATCCTGGAGCTGGAAGCGCATCGCAGCCACTTCCCCGGCGAATTGTCGCTCGGCCTTGCCCGCCGCGTCGCACTCGCCCGTGCCTTCGCGGTTGAGCCCGATCTCCTGGTGCTCGACGAGCCCCTCGCCTCGCTCGACGATGCGCTCGCCGGCCGTTTGCGCGACGAGATCGCAACGCTGGTCGCGAGCCGTCCGATGATGACGCTGCTTGTCACCCACAGTCTCGACGATGCGATCCGGCTCGGCGACCGGCTGTTCTTCTTGTCGCCGCGTCCCGCACGGATCGTACAGGAGCTTCCGATCGCCATCCCCCGCGCCGCGCGCAGCGAAGCCGAGATTGCGGCGATCAGGACCGAGCTTGCACGGCGCATCCAAGCGGAACAGGGCGACGTTCACGCCGGGCGGGATGTCTCATAGGCAACCGCGCGAGGCCCGTGCTAAATTGGGTTGCTTCGGAGTCTGCTGATGAAGCGAAGGATCGCCCTGACGGCACTTGGCCTTGCTCTGCTCGCGACAACGACGCGCGCGCAGGACATGATGCGCGATCTAGATCTGACGTCACCCGCGATGGTCTCCGCCGAGATGAGCCGGCAGGAGGTCGAGGCCGCGCTGGCCAAAGCGAGCGGCGCCCCCGCCGATTTGACTGGCAAGCGGTTATCCGGGCTCGATCTCAGTGGTCTCGACCTGGCCAACGCAATTCTCCGTGCGGCACGGCTCAACAAGACGAAACTCGCCGGTGCCCGCCTTGATGGGGCGATCCTCGATCAGGCGTGGCTGCTGGATGCAGATCTCACGGGCGCGAGCCTGAAGGGCGCCAATTTGTTCGCGTCACAGATGGCACGTGCTCGCCTCGACGGCGCCGATCTGACTGGTGCGCGCATCGCGGCAGATCTCACCGGCGCGAGCATGGTCGGCGCGTCGATCGCGGATGCGCATCTCGGTGCCGACATGCGCAATCAGTCGATGGGGCTGATGCGCGCGGTGCTGAGATCCGCCAATCTGGAACGGCTGAACGCGCGCAACGCCGATTTGTCACGCGTCGACCTTGAATTCGCGGTCCTCAGGGGCGCCGACCTGAGCGGTGCATCACTGAAAAACGCCCAACTCGGCGGAGCCGATCTGACCGGCGCGATCGTCATCGACGCCGATTTCGACGGCGCCGATCTCGCCTCGGCGAAGCTGATCGCGCCGAACGGCCTTGACCGCGCCAAGAATTTCGACAAGGCAAAGAACCGCGAACGCCTGATCAGGGAATGACGGCGCGCCTGTGGGAGGACTGCTCGATGCGTTGGGTACTGGCTCTGATCGCGTTGTCGACGCTTGTCGGCGAGGCCGCCGCGCAGACCAAGGGCAAGGGCGTAAGGCTCTGGAACCTGACGACGGAGACGATCTCCGGTTTCCAGCTCGCGCCGGCCGGCAAGACCGACTGGGGTCCGAACCAGTGCTTGAACGACAAGGACAAGGAGGTCGATCACGACGAGCGGCTGCGCATCACCGGGGTCGAGCCCGGCCGCTATGACGCCAAGGTCAGCTATCCCGACGCGCGGCAGTGCATCGTCCGTGACATCGAGATCAAGGCGGACGCCGTGTTCTCGATCGCCGACAAGGATCTGAAGGACTGCACGAAGTAGCGCTCGAACAGATCCTTGCGCCCTATGCCCTGTCGTTGGGGTGTGGATATTCGCAGCGCCAACGCACCGCCTGCCACTTCGGATGCTCGCTGACCCATTGCGCGATATAGGGCGGCGCGGCCATCACGCATTGGCGGGGCGACCCGGAATAGTTGAACACCAGATGCTGCTCCTCGCAGGTCGCAGGCGAGAGCACCGCACACACAGTCACCACCAGGTCGATCGGGTTCATGCCGGATCCTCTCGCAAGGGACGCTGGAGATTAGCACGAAAGGTTACGTTGCAAGGAGGGGGAAGTTTCAGGCGGAGGTCGGGATGACGATGGGAACTGCCTCCATCCCTTGCTGCCTTGCGATGCAAAACGCCGAGTTCTCCAGAGGTCATGGCCGGGCTTGTCCCCGCCCCATGACGATCTCGCAGCTAGAAGTTGATCCCGAACACCATCCTGGCCTGGTGCCGCTCGAAATTGACGAGGTCCAGCTTGCCGCCCGATCCGGCCGGACGCCCCCAGGCCTGCATGCTCCAGCTCAAGGTCAGCCGCGAGCGCTCGGATAGCTGGAAATATGCGGTGGGGCCGACGAACAGGGCCTGGCCTGCAAATTCTCCGAGGCCGATCCCCTCATATTGCCGGAAATAGCGCAACTCGCCCCCGAGCAGCACATTCGGCCGCACGCGCGCCAGGCCAGCAAACGCAGCGCCGATCGTTGAGCTCTTCTCGGATATTCCTCCAACCTCGAGGCGTGCCCATTCCGGTTGGTAGATCAGGTTGAGGGCGCCGATGGCGAAGTTCGGGATCAGTTCGCGGTCGAATGCCAGCGTGAACTCGGTGCCGTACATTCGCCCTTTCGCGCCGCTGGTCTCGTCAATGCGGTCGCCGTGCAGCTCGGCAGCGATGGTGAAGCCGAACGGGGCGCGGTTGCGATCGAGCAGGCGATAACGCAGGTCGAGCGAGGCGCCCTGGAAATTGAATTGGCGGCGGTCGTCGATATCAGGGACGCCGGTGATGTCGTGCAAGCTGGCGGTGCCGCCGAGCTCGATACGAAAATTCGGCAGTGGCACCACCTCGATCTCGACCTCGTGCTCGAGCGCGCGATACGCCGCCCCGCCTTTGCCGAAGCGCGCTGTCGTTTGAGTCTGGAATTCGCGCTCGCCGACATTGCCGACATCGGTGCCGATCATGAAGCCGAAAATGTGCTCGGTATCAAAGCCTTCTTCGGCGCTGCTGCGTGCCGGCGCCAGCACGATTGCGCACCCGATCACCATCCAGAACTTACAGGTTCTGCCGTCCATCCCCTGCCCCGAAGGCGCGCCGCCGCGATGCGGCAGCAACGCTCGCCGAGCATCAGCGTAGCACAGAGCGGCAGAGCACGGTCGAGATTTTGGTGGAGAGGTCGAAGCCTGCGCACATGCCGCTTCGCGACCATCGCGAACCACGATGAGGCCAGGCCGAAATCCGAC
The DNA here is from genome assembly GCF_023100985.1 of Bradyrhizobium sp. 191. Classification (NCBI taxonomy): domain Bacteria; kingdom Pseudomonadati; phylum Pseudomonadota; class Alphaproteobacteria; order Hyphomicrobiales; family Nitrobacteraceae; genus Bradyrhizobium; species Bradyrhizobium sp. 191. Next base: position 7,059,108 of record NZ_CP064692.1, on the reverse strand, counting down.
ACTGCCGCGGCTTCGACGGCGTTCGCCATCGAAGCCGCGGCAGGTCGTCAGTCTTACTTGCGCGAAGCGCAGGCGTACATGTTGATTTCCATGCCGACCGGCACTTCCACGATCTTCGGAGCTTTCCAAGCCATTCGGGGTCTCCCAAGGTATTGAGCGCGACATCGCGCGGCGCAAAACGTAGGGCTGCGTCAGGTGCAGTTCAAGCTTCGATTGGACTGCCGAGCGCATCTGTGTCGATTCTTCGCCATTGTATTTCTCTCTCGGACAAAGCCAGTTCCCTCTTGGTCAAGCACGACCAGCGAGACAACAACTTGTGCAATGCACCGCGCGTCTGATCGACAGTGGCGTCAGCAGCCCTTGTCAGCCATTTCGGTATTCGGCTTGGCGCCTTCGGCGCGCTGGGCCGCGGTCGGCTCGCTCTGCATTTGCCGCTGAGCATCCTCGGACGAAGCCGGCGTTTCACCGCTTGCACGGTTCATCGTGCTGGTCGGCGGATGCTGGTTGGTATCACTCGTTGAGCTGGACGAGTGCGATTGAGCTGAGCCCACGGTGACCGGACCAGAGCCGGCATCCTTGTCGGTGCTGGCGCTACCGGTGTTGCACGGGCCGGCGACGGCAACGCCGGCGCTCAATGTCAGGATGGCGCAGGCAGCAAGAACGGAACGTTTTGTGTTCATCTGCATCTCCTCTTCGCCTGCCGCGCAGCCCCGGCGCCAGGCAGGACGTTGCGGAGAAAACAGGCCGAGCAGCCCGATGTTCCCGAGCGTCAGGCCGGAATGATCGCAAATACGGCCTCGTCACGTCAGTTCCGATTGCCCCGCTCACCGTAACAATCGCAGCAGGGTGCGGCCTGCGCGCGAGTTCAGCTCCTTCGCATCCAGCGTTCCGTCCTTGTCGGGATTCGCCGCGTTGAAGCGTTGCTCGACCACGGACAGATATTCGTCCAGCGTAAGCGTCCCGTCGCGGTCAGGATCGGCGGCGGCGAGCTCTTTCGCCGACAATCGTCCGCGCAATTCGCGCGCATCAAGCGTGCCGTCATGATCGGGATCAAGCTTTGCGAACATTGCGGCGGCCACCTTCTTCACCTCGGCAAGATCGAGCGTGCCGTCATTGTCGGTGTCGAACAACTTGACCGCGTTGTCGGAGGCCGACCACGCCGGACCGGCCGACAATGCAATCGTAAGCGAAAGGGCAAGGGCAAGGGCAATTGAACGACTCGAAATCATCTAGACCTCCCTGACGATGAGCCCCGAATCGACGGGACATGAACGACATAAATCCGCAAGCGGGCCTTGGTTCAAGTCCGGACTTGCAACTTGCGCGCACCACAACCCGGGACAACCCGGCCGTGCGCCGGCACGCCTGCACCCCGGGACCGCTTCGTAGCGCGGAATTTTCTCAGCGTCTCAGCACAAGTGGAAGTTGCTTTCGCAAGGTTTCCGTAAGGTGACCGACACCCGCGTCCGACGATATCGGCACGGCACTTACGACTTTCGTATTGACGTGTTTTGCTTTCAGGCGGAGTGTTGCAATCGCAGCGTCAAAAGGCGCGCATATTGGGAGGAACGGATGAAACGCTTTGCGATGGCCGCAGGCCTCGTCATGCTTGCGTCAACCTGTGCAAATGCACAAACCACCGAGCAGCTGGTCAAGGGCGCGACCGACACGTCGAACGTTCTCAATTATGGAATGGGCTACAATCTCCAGCGGTTCTCGACGCTGAAGCAGATCAACAAGGATACGGTCAAGAACCTCGTCCCGATCTGGAATTACAGCTTCAATGACGACCGTAGCGAGGAATCCCAGCCCATTGTCTATCAGGGCGTGATCTATGTGACCACGCACAACGCGACCATGGCGGTGGACGTCAAGACCGGCAAGCAGATCTGGAAGAGCAAGATCGAATATCCGGCGGAGACGCCGCGAATTGTCTGCTGCGGCATCATCAACCGCGGCGTCGCGATTCATGAGGGCAAGCTGTTCCGTACGACCCTCGATGCCCACGTGATTGCCATCGACGCCAAGAACGGCAAGGAGCTGTGGCGGCAGAAGGCGGCGGACATCAAGGAAGGCTATTCGATGACGGTGGCCCCGCTCGTTGCCGACGGCGTCGTAATCACCGGCATATCCGGCGCCGAATTCGGCACAAGGGGCTTCATCGACGGCTGGGATCCGGCAACGGGCAAGCATCTCTGGCGCACCCATTCGATCCCCTCGCCCGACGAGCCCGGCGGTGACACCTGGAAGGGCGACACCTGGAAGCTCGGCGGCGGCTCGACCTGGATCACCGGGTCTTATGATCCCGAGCTGAACACGATCTATTGGGGCATCGGCAATCCCGGCCCGTTCAACTCGGCAGTGCGCCCCGGCGACAATCTCTACACCTGCTCCGTCCTGGCGCTGGATCCCAAGACCGGCAAGATCAAGTGGCACTACCAGTTCTCGCCGAACAATCCGTTCGACTACGACGCCGTGGCCGAGATGGTGCTCGCCGACGTGAACATCGATGGCAAGCCGACCAAGACGCTGATGAATGCCAACCGCAACGGCTTCTTCTACGTGCTCGACCGCACCAACGGCAAGCTGCTCGCGGCCAACCCTTACGTGAAGGTCAACTGGGCAACCGGGATCGACATGAAGACCGGACGTCCGATTGAGACCGACGTTTCCAAGGACGCACGCGAGGGCAAGAAGGTGACGGTCTATCCGTCCATCCTCGGCGGCAAGAACTGGGAGCCGATGTCGTTCAATCCGCAGACCGGCCTTGCCTATGCCAACACGCTCGCCTTCGGCGGCAGGTACAAGACCGAGCCAGTCACCTACAAGCAGGGTGAATGGTACCTCGGCATGGACCTGACCGACCTCTGGGAATACGGAGACGGGCCGCGCGGCCATCTCAAGGCCATCGACCCCATGACCGGCAAATCGAAATGGGAAGCGCCGAGCGACATTCCGCGCTTCTCCGGCGTACTCTCGACGGCCGGAGGCGTCGTGTTCTCTGGCGCGCTGACCGGCGAGTTCGAGGCCTTCGACGTCGACACCGGCAAGAAGCTCTGGCAGTTCCAGACCGGCTCCGGCATCGAGGGACAGCCGGTGACCTGGCAGCAGGATGGCGTGCAATATGTCGCCGTGACGAGCGGCTATGGCGGCGTCTACTCGCTGTTCTCCGGCGACGAGCGGCTTGCCAACGTGCCGCCCGGCGGCTCGCTGTGGGTCTTTGCGGTCAAGCAGTAACCACGGGTACGATGCTGAAAGTGATCTCTCATAAGACGGCGGCGATGATCGCCGCCGTCGCGGTGCTGTCGGTCGCGCTTGCGGCGGCCGGTCGTGCCGATAACAACACCACTGGCAATTCCATGCAGGCGCAGATCGACCATGGCAAGTCGACTTACGCCTCGAAATGCTCGCACTGCCACGGCCCCAATCTGATGAACTCCGGCACCGTCACGCCGGACCTGCGTGCCATTCCCGACGACAAAACGCGCTTCGTCACCACGGTGAAGAACGGCAAGAACAACAAGATGCCGCCCTGGGCCGACATTCTCAGCGACGACGAGATCGGGAACCTCTGGGCCTTCGTCTCCAGCCGGAGAAAGCCATGAGACGATGCCTCTCCATCTGGAGCGTTGCCGCGATCCTCGCGGCGGCGCCTCTCGTTGCGGGCGCGGCCGAGGATCCGCTCAAGGTCTGTCTCGACGAGGACCGGCCACCGCTGTCGGTGCATCGAAAGGGCAAACCGGATGCCGGCTTCGACGTGCTGCTGGCGCGCGCCGTGGCCGAACGCCTGCGACGGCCGCTCGCGATCCAGTGGTTCGAGAGCAGGCTCGATGAGGATTCCAGCCCGCAGCTCGAGGCCAATGCGCTGCTCTCGGATGGGCGTTGCTCGCTGGTCGGCGGCTATGCGCTGACGCAGGACTCGCTGGTCGTGCCCGGGATGAAAACGGCGCGCCTGCCGGATTTCGCCGGAGCTACGCGCGACGACCGGCGGCGTCGCGTCGCGCTCGGCGTGCTCGCGCCAAGCCAGCCTTACATCTATTCGCCAATGACGGTGGTGCTCGGGCCGAAGGCCCGTGGCCGCAAGATCGGCGACATCGGCGATCTCGCCGGCCTGCGTCTCGTCATCGACAGCGGATCGCTCGGCGATGCCATCCTGATGACCTTCGACAAAGGGCGCCTGATCGAGAATATCACGCACCTCGTCCCCGGCCGCGACGATCTCCTGGGCGCGCTCGAGCGCGGCGACCATGACGCGACCCTGATCGATCTTGCCCGCTTCGACGCCCATCGCGCCGCGCACCCCGACACGGCGATCACGGCGTCCGGCTACTATTACCCGATCGGAGCCAATCGCGGCTATGTCGGGCTCGCCAGCGATGGCGCGCTGGTCGAGGCCGTCAACAAGACGCTCGGCCAGCTTGCTACCGAAGGCAAGATCGCCGAATTCGGCAAGCAGGCCGGCCTCACCTATCTGCCGCCGCGGGAGCCAGCGATTCTGGGCGACGTCTGGACGCAGATCATTCAGCGGTGATTGCAAGCACGCTGATGTCCCGGACGGCACGCAGTGACGCTCCGCAGAGCCTGTGCCCGGGCACGTACTCCCTGCGCGCTGCGCACGCATCGTGCGCCAATCTGTCTCGCCTGCTTGCCATGCCCGGCGCCAGCCTGATGCAGTAGGTTCCGCAGAGATCTGGGAGAGAATCATGTCCGCCAAACTCGATCGCCGCCACTTCATCGCCGCCGGTACCACTACACTGGCGATGCCATTCGTCGTACGCGGCGCCTCGGCGCAAGGCGCATCACAAGGCACCTGGCCGGCGCGGCAGATTCGCATGATTTGCAGCTATCCGGCCGGCGGCCAGACCGACCTGCTCGCGCGCGCCTATGGCGAGTTCATCTCCAAGCAGGTCGGCAAGACCGTCGTCGTCGAGAACAAGCCCGGCGCCTCCGGTGCGATCGGCACGGCGGAGGTCGCCCGCGCCGAGCCCGACGGGCACACCATCCTGTGCTCGATCTCGACGACCTACATCATGAACCGGGTGGTGATGAAAAATCCCGGCTACGACATGGACAAGGATCTGACGCTCGTCAGCGTCATTCCCGGCGCCGGCCTGCTGCTGGTGGCGAACCCGAAAACCGGGGTCAAGACGCTGGAGGATTTCGTCGCCTTCGCGCGCAAGAGCGGCAAGGTGAACTTCGGCACCTACAGCGCGGGCTCGGCCCCGCACATGACGATCAACGAGCTCAACAAGCAGTACGGCCTCAACATCGAGCCGGTCCATTATCGCGGCGAAGCGCCGATGTGGACGGGCATGCTCGAAGGCACGCTCGATGCCGCCATGGGCAGCTACACGGCCGCACAATCGGTGCTGCAAAGCGACCGCGGCACCGTCTTCGCCGTGCATTCGAAGAAGGTCGACGCGATCCCCAACGTAAAGACGTTGCCCGAACAGGGCGCTACGTCAAAATTCTTCACCGTGAGCGGGTTCACCGGATGGGCCGTGCCGAAGGCGACGCCACAGCCGGTGGTCGATCGCCTCGCCGAGCTCTGTGTCGCCGCCAACAACGATCAGAAAGTGAAGGAGGTCCTCGCGACTTTCGTGCTCGAGCCCGCGATCGGCTTCAAGGAGACCAACGCGCTGTACCAGCGCGAACTGCCGATCTGGATCGAGAGCGCGAAGTCGTTGGGCCTCGAGCCGGCCTGACCAGACAGCCGGGGCTTATCAGGAGGATGGCCTCTCCGGCCGCCTTCTGAAAAACCACGCCTAATGTTCGCCCGAGGCCACGGTGCCCTGCTGTGCCTTGTGGATCGAGGACGGCACCACGCCGAAATATTTTCGGAACACCCGGCTGAAATGCGACGAGCTGGAAAAGCCCCAGGAGAACGCGACGTCGGTGATGGTCTTGCCGGCGTGGGCTTCGAGCTCCTGGCGGCAGTTCTGCAGCCGCGCCTGCCAGATGTAGTCGCTCACCGTCGTACCGCGCTCCGAGAACAGCATGTGCAGATAGCGCTTGGAGCAGCCGAGCTCGGCCGATATCTGGTCGATGCACAGATCCGGATCGCGCAGGTGCTCGCGGATGAAGAACTGCGCTCGCACATACATCGCTTCGGGTCCGACGCGATCGAACATGGTGTCGGCTTCGCGCAGCGGCAGCAGCAACAGGTCGATCAGCGAATCGGCCACGCCGACCGCGCTGTTCGCCGATAGCTTCGCCGCCTCGTCGAACGTCGCGTGGACGAAATCATGGGCGATCCGCCCCGTGCCTGTTTTTGAGGAGAGCTTGCAGGCAGGCATCCGCTGCGATGGGAATCCGCGGTCGCGCAGCAGGGCCTTCGGCACGATCACCACGTCATGACGCGTGAAGGCCGGGCTGATGATCGAATGCGGGCAGGAGACATCGTAGGCGATGATGTCGCCGGGATTGATTTCGATGTGACGGCCTTCCTGTTCGAAATAGGACACCCCGTAGGTCTGGAAGTGGATCTTGATGTACGGGTGTTCATTGGCCTTGGCGCGTGCGAGCGTGTGCGCGATGCGATGCTGGCTCACCTCGATCTGGCAGAGCTTCAGGCGCGAGACACTGGTGTAGTCAATGCGACCCTCCAGCGAGGACGCCTCCAGCGGATCGACATCGAAATGCCCACACAGGCTCGTCAGCCCATCGATCCAGCTCTGGATCTGGCGCTTCGGCGTCATACCGGTCGTCGAGAGCGTGTGAATGGTGTCGGACATTAATCCAGCCACTGGTTTGATCCGGAGATTCGACGCGAATCGCGACCAGCGCTGCCGGAGCCCTCGGCCGTGATTGCGTGACGTTTACCTCGAATTTGAGCGATCTTGTGGAACAAGCGCCACCGTTCCATTGCCACTCTTGAAACTTAATCCTCCGCCTTCGTTGCAGCGCCGTCAAGGGGAACCTGGGCGTTGAGCGCGGCCCGCCGCGGCGCGGAAACGGCTGAATTCGCTACTGCAAAATCAAAATCTTTGCCCCCGTGCGCTGTCGAGCAAACCGGCTTCTCTCTTGGGCAAGTTTCCCAATGGCGAAGTCGTTAGGGATTGCGGCAGGAACAATAAGAACGGGCCGCTCCTGCACGTGGACCCGTGGCTCTCATCAGGAGGAGGAAACAGCACAGCATCGTTTCTGGTCCCAATCGTGACCGCCCTGCACGAGCAAACGCCGGACGAGAAGCCCGGCGGTCGAGCAATGCTTCGGAAACAATAAACGAGACCAACGGAGGAATGACTATGCGCAAGGTGCTACTGGCGACCTATCTCGGCTCCGCGGCGGCTCTCGCCGTCGGCAGCGCTTCAGCCAACGACGAGCTGATCAAGATGTCGCAGAACCCGAAGGACTGGGTGATGCCGGCGGGCGACTACGCCAACACCCGCTATTCCAAGCTGAACCAGATCAACGCCCAGAACGTCGGCAAGCTCCAGGTCGCCTGGACCTTCTCGACCGGCGTGCTGCGCGGCCACGAGGGCGGCCCGCTGATCATCGGCAACATGATGTACGTCCACACGCCGTTCCCGAACAAGGTCTACGCCATTGACCTTTCCAACGAGAACAAGATCGTCTGGAGGTACGAGCCGAAGCAGGATCCGAACGTCATCCCGGTGATGTGCTGCGACACGGTCAATCGCGGCCTGTCCTACGGCGACGGCAAGATCATCCTGCATCAAGCCGACACCAACCTCGTCGCGCTCGACGCCAAGACCGGCCAGGTGGCCTGGTCGGCGACCAACGGCAATCCCGCGAAGGGCGAGACCGGCACATCGGCCGCGCTGGTCGTCAAGGACAAGGTCATGGTCGGCATCTCCGGCGGCGAGTTCGGCGTGCAGTGCCACCTCACCGCATACGACCTCAAGACGGGCAAGCAGGCTTGGCGCGCCTATTCTGAAGGTCCGGACGACCAGATCAAGGTCGATCCGGTCAAGACGACGGCGCTCGGCAAGCCGGTCGGCGCGGATTCATCGCTGAAGACCTGGCAGGGCGACCAGTGGAAGATCGGCGGCGGCTGCACCTGGGGCTGGATCTCCTACGATCCCGCACTGAACCTCGTCTATTACGGGTCGGGCAATCCCTCGACCTGGAACCCGAAGCAGCGTCCCGGCGACAACAAATGGTCGATGACGATCTTCGCGCGCGATGCCGACACCGGCATGGCGAAGTGGGTCTACCAGATGACGCCCCATGACGAGTGGGACTATGACGGCGTCAACGAAATGATCCTCACCGATCAGCAGATCAACGGTCAGCCCCGCAAGCTGCTGACGCACTTCGACCGCAACGGCCTCGCCTACACCATGGACCGCGAGACCGGCGAGCTGCTGGTTGCCGAGAAGTACGACCCCAAGGTGAACTGGACCAGCGGCGTCGACATGGACAAGAACTCGCCGACCTACGGTCGTCCCAAGGTCGTCGCTCAATACTCGACCGAGCACGGCGGAGAGGACAAGAACACGAAGGGCATCTGCCCGGCCGCGCTCGGCACCAAGGACGAGCAGCCGGCGGCCTACTCGCCGGACACGCAGCTGTTCTACGTTCCGACCAACCACGTCTGCATGGACTACGAGCCGTTCAAGGTGAGCTACACCGCGGGTCAGCCTTATGTGGGTGCGACGCTCTCGATGTATCCGCCGCAGGGCGAAAGCCACATGGGCAACTTCATCGCCTGGGACAACAAGACCGGCAAGATCGTCTGGTCGAACAAGGAGCAGTTCTCGGTCTGGTCGGGTGCGCTCGCAACGGCAGGCGGCGTGGTGTTCTACGGCACGCTCGAAGGCTACCTGAAGGCGGTCGACGCCAAGTCCGGCAAGGAGCTCTACAAGTTCAAGACTCCCTCGGGCATCATCGGCAACGTCACCACCTATGAGAACAACGGCAAGCAGTACGTTGCCGTGCTCTCCGGCGTCGGTGGCTGGGCCGGCATCGGCCTTGCGGCAGGTCTGACCGATCCGACCGCAGGTCTCGGCGCAGTCGGCGGCTACGCGGCCCTCAGCAACTACACGGCACTCGGCGGTACGCTGACCGTGTTCTCGCTGCCGAACTAGGCCTCGCTCTGCATCGCTCCGGCGCGTGGATCAACTCCACGCGCCGGCTCGTCTCCCACCGGGTCCCACCGGGCTCCTCGAGGAAAAATCTCTTGCGTAAAATCTGCTCTGTCATTGCTGCGATGATCTTGGTTGCGTCCGGAGGAATTGCGGTCGCGGACGGTCCGGGCGACCCCACCGCAGTGAAAAAGGAAGACGACGGAAAGTGGCTCGATAAGGAAGGGGTTCCGACCTACAAGATTTCGGCCGACGGCACCGTGGACTGGTTCACCTATTCCGGATACCGCCGCTATCATTCCGACTGCCACGTCTGTCATGGCCCCGACGGCATGGGCTCCACCTACGCGCCGGCGCTGAAGGATTCCGTCAAGAGCATGAGCTATGGCGACTTCCTGGGCGTGGTCGCCTCCGGTCGCAAGAACATCTCGACCGCGCAGGAGAACGTCATGCCTGCTTTCGGCGACAACCCGAACGTCGCCTGCTACATGGACGACCTGTACGTCTATCTGCGCGCCCGCTCCACCGAAGCATGGGGCCGGCAGCGTCCCGCCAAGAAGGAGGAGAAGACAGAGGCGTACAAGAAGGCGGAAGACGCCTGCATGGGCAACAAATGAACGTTACGAGGACTGCCGAGACCACCTCTTGGCGTCCTATGAGAATCTGAGGAGTCTTACGATGAAAACACGTGCCGCCGTCGCCTTCGAGGCCAAGAAGCCGCTCGAAATCGTCGAGGTCGATCTGGAGGGACCCAAGGCCGGCGAGGTCCTGGTCGAGATCAAGGCGACGGGCATCTGCCATACCGACGCCTATACGCTCGACGGCTTCGACAGCGAGGGCATTTTCCCGTCGATCCTGGGGCATGAGGGTGCGGGCATCGTCCGCGAGATCGGCCCCGGCGTGACCTCGGTGAAGCCGGGCGATCACGTCATCCCGCTTTACACGCCGGAATGCCGGCAGTGCAAAAGCTGCCTCAGCCGCAAGACCAATCTCTGCACCGCGATCCGTGCGACGCAGGGCAAGGGCGTGATGCCTGACGGCACCAGCCGTTTCTCCTACAAGGGCAAGCCGATCTACCACTACATGGGCTGCTCCACCTTCTCGAACTTCACCGTGCTGCCCGAGATCGCGGTTGCCAAGATCCGCGAGGACGCACCGTTCGACAAGAGCTGCTACATCGGCTGCGGCGTCACCACCGGCGTTGGCGCCGTGGTCAACACCGCCAAGGTCGAGCCCGGCGACAACGTGATCGTGTTCGGCCTCGGTGGCATCGGCCTCAACGTGATCCAGGGCGCCAAGATGGCCGGCGCCGACAAGATCATCGGCGTCGACATCAACGATTCCAAGGAGGAGTGGGGCAAGCGGTTCGGCATGACCCACTTCGTCAACCCGAAGAAGGTCACTGGCGACATCGTCCAGCACCTCGTCGGCCTCACCGATGGCGGCGCCGACTACACGTTCGACTGCACCGGCAACACCACGGTGATGCGCCAGGCGCTGGAAGCCTGCCATCGCGGCTGGGGCACCTCGATCATCATCGGCGTTGCCGAAGCCGGCAAGGAGATCGCCACCCGCCCGTTCCAGCTCGTCACCGGTCGCAACTGGCGCGGCACCGCCTTCGGCGGCGCGCGCGGCCGCACCGACGTGCCGAAGATCGTCGACTGGTACATGAACGGAAAGATCCAGATCGATCCGATGATCACCCACGTGCTCAAGCTCGAAGAGATCAACAAAGGCTTCGATCTCATGCACGAGGGCAAATCCATCCGTTCAGTCGTCGTGTTCTAGCTCGAAAGACATCACACCAAGGAGGATCGACCCATGACTGTTGCACTCCATCCCTCGATCGACAACGGCATCAAGCAAGGTAGCGGCAACTTCGCCGGCGGCACGCTGGTCTGCAAATGCACGGACCATCCGGTCAAGGTCGGCATCAAGGGCGACGTCGCCCACAACCACGCCTGCGGCTGCACCAAGTGCTGGAAACCGCAGGGCGCGACCTTCTCCGTCGTCGCCGTGGTGCCGCGCCAGAACGTCACCGTGCTCGAGAACGGCGACAAGCTCCAGATCGTCGACCCCTCGGCGGTGATCCAGCGCCACGCCTGCAAGGCCTGCGGCACGCACATGTACGGCCGCATCGAGAACAAGAACCACCCGTTCTACGGCCTCGACTTCATCCATCCCGAATTGTTCCAGGAGCAGGGCTCGCAGGCGCCGCAATTCGCCGCCTTCGTCTCCTCGGTGATCGAATCGGGCGTGAAGCCCGAGCAGATGTCAGGCATCCGCTCGCGGCTGAAGGAGATCGGGCTCGAGCCCTATGACTGCCTGTCGCCGGCACTGATGGACGCGATCGCGACCCATGTGGCGAAAGCCAAAGCCGCCTGAGAAGGCCGCCTGATCGGACCAGCCGAACCTTCGCCGGTCCCCCCATCCGCTCGTTGGCGCCTGCCGCCAGCGAGCCGGACCGGCCGCCGTCCCGGGACCAGCGCGGCGATGCTGCCGCTTCTGCACCAGACATGTATGAGGGCCATCAGTTCCTCAGTCCTGGTCTCTGAATGACTGCGCAGGCTGCCCGCTTCCTGCTTGAAGCTCGCGAAGCCTGCGTTTCTTCCTCCCTCGACTGAGGCATCCTGCTTCGTCCGCGCAGTTCCTGGCGGACGAAGCTTTTTTGCTTGGGACCGTGGCAGAGGCGCGTAGCGCAATGACCGCGCCCTGCTTTTGACAAACCACCGATGCAATCTTTTCCCGGTGAGAACACTCGGCTGTGAACGCCGGGTCGGAGCGATCCCTGCTACGGTCGCGCCGTCACGATGCTGCGCGAAGTACAATCAATCAAGAAGAAGACGGGAGTATCGAGCAAATCCAGACATCGCTATCCGCGCTCCTGCCTGCCTCCGGGATTTGCCCGCGCGGGACGACGGCGGAATGCGGCGAGACGACGCACGAACCGTCGCCACCGGCGTCGGCGGACTTTGAATTTGGCATGCTTATGAAGAGCGAGGGACGATCATGATCAAGGTGAAGATCAACGGCCAGGAACAGAGCTGGGACGGCGACCCGGACCTCCCGCTACTCTGGTTCCTGCGTGACGAGGCCGGGCTGACCGGCACCAAATACGGCTGCGGCCAGGCTCTGTGTGGCGCCTGCACGGTCATCGTCGACAAGCAGGCGGTGCGGGCCTGCATCACGTCCATCAACGACGTCGCCGGACGCGAGGTCACCACGATCGAGGGATTGCATCCCAACGGCGATCACCCGGTGCAGAAGGCCTGGCGTCAGGTCAACGTGCCCCAATGCGGCTTCTGCCAGGCCGGCCAGATCATGCAGGCTGCAGCCCTCCTGATGGACAACCCGAAACCCTCGCATGACCAGATCCGCGAGGCGATGTCGGGCAACATCTGCCGCTGCGGCTGCTACCAGCGCATCGAGAACGCCGTCCATCTCGCATCGACGGGAGTGTGACATGAACTTCATCGACAATCCCCGCAAGCTTCGCGGCTTCGAGAAGCATATCAGGGTCGAGAAGGTTTCGCGCCGCAGCATCCTGAAGGGGCTCGGCGTCACCGGTGGCTTCGTCCTCGCCGCCCCCGTGATGTCGCGCCAGGCGCTCGCCTATGAGACCGGTGCCGGCCAGATGCCGCACGGTGTCGTGGTCGATCCGCGCGTGTTCGTTTCGGTCGCCCCGGATGGCATCGTCACCATCATCGGGCACCGTTCGGAAATGGGCACCGGCGTGCGCACCAGCCTGCCGCTGATCGTGGCCGAGGAGATGGAAGCCGACTGGTCCAGGGTCAAGGTGCAGCAGGCCCATGGCGACGAGGTCAGGTTCGGCAACCAGGACACCGACGGCTCGCGCAGCACGCGGCACTATCTGATGCCGATGCGCCAGATCGGCGCCTCCGCCCGCACCATGCTGGAGCAGGCCGCGGCCAAGCGCTGGGGCGTACCGGCGACCGAGGTCAAGGCGGTCAACCACGAGGTCGTCCACAGTGCCAGCGGCCGCAAGCTGGGCTTCGGCGAGCTCGCAGCGGATGCGGCCAAGGAATCGGTGCCGAGCATCGAAGGCCTCAAGCTGAAGAACCCCAAGGACTTCCGCTATCTCGGCAAGGGTCAGGTCGGCATTGTCGATCTCCACGACATCACCACCGGCAAGGCGCGTTACGGCGCGGACGTCCGCTTGCCCGGCATGAAGTATGCCGTGATCGCGCGCCCGCCCGTCACGGGCGGCAAGCTGGTCTCGTTCGATCCGGAGGCGGCTCTCAAGATTCCCGGCGTCGAGAAGGTGATGCAGGTTCGCGGCTGGCCGTGGCCCTCGAAGTTCCAGCCGCTCGGCGGCGTCGCCGTGATCGCGCGCAACACCGGCGCGGCGATCAAGGGCCGCGACGCGTTGAAGCTGGTATGGGACGACGGTCCGAACGGCAAATACGACTCCGTCGCCTATCGCAAAGAGCTCGAGGAGGCCTCGCGCAAGCCCGGCCTCGTCCTGCGCAAGGAGGGCGATGCGGACGCCGCCCTAAAGGGGGCGGACAAGGTCATCGTCGGCGAATACTACGTCCCGCATCTCGCCCATGTCGCCATGGAGCCGCCGGTCGCGGTTGCCAACGTCAAGGGCGACAAGGCGGAGATCTGGGCGCCGGTGCAGAGTCCCGGCGGCACCCGCGAGGACGTCGCCAAGACGCTGGAGATCCCCGAAGGCAACGTCACCGTCAACGTGACGCTGCTCGGCGGTGGTTTCGGTCGCAAGTCGAAATGCGACTTTGCGCTCGAGGCCGCCCTGCTGTCCAAAGAGCTCGGCGCGCCGGTGAAGGTGCAGTGGACACGCGAAGACGACCTCCACAACGGCTTCGTGCACACCGTCTCGGTCGAGCGGATCGAGGCCGGTCTCGACAAGAGCGGCAAGGTGATTGCCTGGCGCCACCGCAGCGTGGCTCCCAGCATTGCCTCGACCTTTGAAGCCGGCACGGTGCATCAGGCCCCGTTCGAGATCGGCATGGGCCTCGTCGACATGCCGTTCGAGATCGCCAACATCTCGTGCGAGAATCCGGAAGCAGCCGCGCACACCCGCATCGGCTGGTTCCGCTCGGTCTCGAATATCCCGCGCGCCTTCGCGGTGCAATCGATGGTCGGAGAAATCGCGCAGGCAACCGGCCGCGACCAGAAAGACATGCTGCTCGAGCTGATCGGCTCGCCCCGCATCGTCAAGCCGAACGTGAAGGACCTCTGGAACTACGGCGAGCCCCAGGAGAGCTACCCGATCGATACCGCGCGCCTGCGCAAGGTGGTCGAACTGGTCGCCGAGAAGGGCGAGTGGGGGCGCAAGGTGCCGAAGGGCCACGGTCTCGGCATCGCCGTGCACCGCAGCTTCGTCAGCTACATCGCGACCGTCGTCGAGGTCGCCATCGACGACAAGGGCAAGCTGACCGTGCCGCGGGTCGACACCGCGATCGATTGCGGCACCTATGTCAACCCCGAACGCATCGCTTCGCAGATCGAGGGCGCGGCGATCATGGGGCTCAGTCTCGCCAAATACGGCGAGATCACCTTCAAGGACGGCAAGGTGCAGCAGAAGAATTTTGACGACTTCCAGGTCGTCAGGATGGACGATTCTCCTGTCGTGACCAACGTCTACATCGTGCCGCCCGCATCAGACACGCCGCCGAGCGGTGTCGGCGAGCCCGGCGTTCCCCCGTTCGCACCGGCCCTGATCAACGCGATCTTCGCGGCGACGGGAAAACGCATCCGCTCGCTTCCGATCGGCAAGCAATTGGAAGCGTGAGACGGAACACAAGCGGCCTCGCGCCGTTTGCATCGATCTGACAGGAGCAGATCGATGACCAACATCTCAAGGGCGCTCGCAGTCTCGTTGCTGTCGGGCGCCTTTCTTTTGACCACCGCCGGTGCGTTCGCGCAGGACAGCACGACTCCGCCGACAACGGCCACGCGCCCCGCCACGCCGGACCAGACTTCACTCCCCAACGCCAATGCCCCGCCCGCCTCCACCACGCAGACGACGGGACAGCACAACACGGATCCGAAGATCCGTGAGATGAACCAGAAGGAAAAGGACAAGGTCGAGCGCCAAGGGAAGTAGCGAGGGCCTTGTGTGCACACCATCGTGGCGACCACTGTCGGCGGTGCCAGTTGATGTGCCCTCTCCCCTTGTGGGAGAGGGCAGCCCCAAAAATGCGGCGGACGTTGCCGTCCGCCGCATTTACCACCCCCCTTGCTGCTCCGCTACTTTCGATCCGCCCGCGGAGCTATTTCTTCAGCGCGAAGACCCAGATGACCCCGCCTTGGGGCACATTGGCTTCGATGCCGATATTGTTGGTCACGAGTGCATCCTGGATGCGCTGTGCGTCCACGCCCCATCCCGACTGGATCGCGATGTACTGCGTGCCGTCGATCTCATAGGACACCGGCATGCCGACGATGCCGGAGTTGGTCTTCTGTTCCCACAGAAGTTCGCCGGTCTTGGCGTGGAAGGCTCGGAAGTTGCGGTCGTTGGTGCCGCCGACGAAGACGAGATCGCCCGCCGTCGCCGTGACGGAGCCGAACAGCTGCGACTTCGGGAAGTTGTGCTGCCACACCTTCTTGCCCGTGGAGGGATCCCAGGCCTGAAGCTCGCCGAAATGATCCGCGCCCGGCCTCGTCTTCAGGCCGATGTCCTCTGGCTTGGTGCCGAGCCAGAGCTCGCCCGGCTTGAGCGGGACCTTCTCGCCGGTGAATCCGCCGCAGAAATTCTCGTTGGCGGGCACGTAGACGAGGCCGGTCTTCTGGCTATAGGCGGCCGACGGCCAATCCTTGCCGCCCCACAGCGACGGACAGAACTCGACGCGTTTCCCGATGACTGGCTTGTGCGCGGGATCCACGATCGGCTTGCCGGTCTCGTCGATGCCCTTCCAGACGTCGGTATAGACGAACGGCCAGCCTGCGACATAGTTGATCTTGGTCGGCGTGCGCTCGAGCACCCAGAAGATCGCGTCGCGTCCCGGATGGACCAAGCTCTTGATGGTGCGACCGTTGCGTTGCAGATCGATCAGCATCGGGGCCTCGACCTCGTCCCAATCCCAGGAATCGTTCTGGTGATACTGGTGATAGGCCTTGATCTTGCCGGTGCCGGGATCGAGCGCGAGCACCGACGCAGTGTAGAGATTGTCGCCGGGATGGGTCTCGCCGGGCCACGGCGCCGCATTGCCGACGCCCCAATAGATCGTCTTGGTCTCCTTGTCGTAATTTCCGGTCATCCAGGCCGATCCACCGCCGTTCTTCCAGTCGTCGCCCTGCCAGGTGTCGTGACCGGGCTCGCCTTCGCCGGGGATGGTGTAGGTCCGCCACAACTCCTTGCCGTCCTTGGCATCATAAGCCACGATATAGCCGCGCACGCCGAACTCGCCGCCGGAGCCGCCGACGATGACCTTGCCGTCCACGATCAACGGCATCAGGGTCATGTACTGGCCCTTCCTGTAGTCCTGCACCTTGGTATCCCACAGCACTTTGCCGGTCTTGGCATCGAGCGCGACCACATGGTCGTCGGTGGTGGCGAGGTAGAGCTTGTCCTCCCACAGGCCGACGCCCCGGTTGGTCGGATGCAGCTGGAACAGATCGTCAGGAAGCTGCCGCTTGTAGCGCCAATATTCGTCGCCGGTCTTCGCGTTCAGCGCGATCACTTGCCCCATTGGAGTCGTCACGAACATCGCGCCATTGTTGACGATCGGCGGCGCCTGATGGCCTTCGACCACGCCGGTGGCAAAGGTCCAGACCGGCGTGAGGCTCTTCACGTTCGAGGTGTTGATCTGGTCGAGCGGACTGTAGCCCTGCCCGTCATAGGTGCGCCGATAGAGCATCCAATTGCTCGGCTCCGGATTCTCCAGCCGCTGCGCCGTGACCGGTGTGTAGTTCTCTATCGGGCCCGATACGGCGGCGGTCGAGGCGAGGCAGGTGAAGGCGACGAAGCCGGACAGTAACCATTGCTTCCTTGCCATGGAAGTTTTCATGGACGTTCCCCTTTTCATCCGTTTGAATTCTTGTTGTGAATTCTTGTCGTTCGTCCCGTCGTCCGCCCATCGGCGGAGGCGGCCTCTCGTGACGCGGGCATGGCCCGCAACGTCCATCATCCTGGCTGCGCGCCACCTACCTTTCCGACGAAATTGCCGGCGACGCTGAGTGATCCGTCAGCCAGTGTCAGAGGCAACGCCGCGAGCCGTCGCGGCGCCGGTCCGAACACGACCTGCGCGCCCGCGCGAGGGTCGTATTCGGAATTGTGGCACATGCACTTGAACACCTCCTTGTCGCCGACATCGCTCTTCACCCAGGCGGTGACGGGACAGCCCGCATGCGAGCAGATCGCCGAATAGGCGATGATGCCGTCGACAGCACGCGCGCGGGTTTTTTCGTCGAGCTCGGCGGGATCGAGCTTGATGATCAGGATCTCGTTGAGCCGCGAGGCGCTGCGCACCACCGATGTGTTGGGATCCTTCGGCCAGGCATGGACCGGCGGTCCGCCGGCATGCAGATCGGCCGCGGTAACGAGCTTTCCTTCCTGGTCACCTTCGGAGAAGACGAGCAGGTCGCCCCTCTGCGGCCGTTCGTCGGCGCCGGGCGGATCCTCGCCTGCACGCGCCGGCGGGGAGCAGCCGAGGCACGCCGTCGCCGCCAGCGCACCGAGCAGCACGGATCGCCGTGTCTGTTCGGCGTCCGCTTCGACGTCGGGTTCCGCAGCATTCTCGGAGGATGATGAATGGGTATCGAACGATGCGCGAGCCATGCCCGCTAGCAGGCGCTGGAACTCTGCCGAAATGAAGGCGAAGACTTGGCGCCGCAGTGCATCAATGTGGCTTCACTCTCTTTGATTGAATCAATCCCAGCGAGCAAGCGCGTTTTCGCAAATTCTACATCGCATCACGCGAACCGCATGATGATTTTGCAGATCAGACCGATGATGTTGGAATTGGTGCAGCGCGCCATCGCGGGATGCGAGCCGCGCGTTTCTCAGGCGGGCATCTGTGTTCAGGATCTGAGCACGTGACGCGGCGAAGCGATGCGGCCCGCAACGGTTGCCGACGCCATTTCGAAACTGTCGGCGATACGACGCGCCTTGTCGATGAACAACGCGGCCGCCGCCGGCGGGCAGACCTCGCGCGCGGTCTGTTCGAACAGATCGAGCCAGCGGTCGAAATGATCTCCCACCAGATTCAGCGGCAGATGCGCCCGCATCGGCGAGCCATGATAGCGGCCGCTCATCAGCACGACCGAGGACCAGAAATCCCGGAGCTTGGCGAGGTGCTCGTCCCAATTCTGCACGGTGGCGAAGACCGGACCAAGCAGCGCGTCCTCGCGCACGCGTCCGTAGAAGCGGGTGACGAGCTCCCCGATCATCTCCTCCGTGATCCCGGTGCGCTCGATCGCATCCTGGGTCAACAGGCTCCGCCGCGCGGCCGCCGCTTCGCGCTCGGCCTTCAGTCGATCCGACATGTCCTTGCTATCCGTTCCTTCTTCCCCTCTCCCCTTGTGGGAGGGTAGATCAATCGCGCTCCGCGCGATTGAGACGGGTGAGGGGTTCTCTCCGCGTGCTCCTCAAGCAGTTGCGCTTGCAGAGACGACCCCTCATCATCCGGCGCTTCGCGCCACCTTCTCCCACAAGGGGAGAAGGAAGGGCACCGACGACATTGTCGGGCCAGTTGCGCGCGGCGTCTTTGTCGCAGCGCAAAGTGCGGGATCCGGTGGCGAACGCGAAAGGCCCGCCGCCGGTCGCCCTGATCAGGCGCTGTAGGTGTAAAAGCCCTGCCCGGTCTTGCGCCCGAGATGGCCGGCATCGACCATCTCTTTCAGCAACGGGGCTGGCCGATATTTGGGATCGTTGAAGCCTTTGTAAAAGACCTCCATCACCGAAAGCATGGTGTCGAGCCCGACGAGATCGGCGAGCGCCAGTGGCCCGATCGGATGGTTGCAGCCGAGCTTCATGCCGGCGTCGATCTCTTCCGCCGTTGCGATGCCCTCCTGGAGCGCGAAGATCGCTTCGTTGATCATCGGGCACAGGATGCGGTTGACGGCGAAACCCGGGCTGTTCTTCGCCGTGATCGCCACCTTGCCGACGCGCTTGGCGAAATCGAGCGCCTTGGCATGGGTGTCGTCCGAGGTCTGCAAGCCGCGGATGAGTTCCAGCAGCGCCATCACCGGCACCGGGTTGAAGAAGTGCATGCCGATGAACCGGTCGGGACGATCGGTCGCCGCAGCGAGCTTGGTGATCGAGATCGACGACGTGTTGGTCGCGACCAGCGTGCGCGGCGACAGCTTGGCGCAGAGATCCTGCAGGATCTTGACCTTGAGCTCCTCGTTCTCGGTCGCGGCCTCGATGACCAGATCGCAATCCGACAGCTTCGACCGGTCGGTGGTGCCGGTGATGCGCTTGAGCGTCGCCTCGCGGTCGGCCGCCGACATCTTGTCCTTCTTGACCAGGCGCTCGAGGCTGCCGCCGACGGTCGAAAGGCCGCGGTTCACCGCCGCATCGGAAATGTCGACCATCACGACCGAAAGCCCGGCCGCGGCGCAGACCTGCGCGATGCCGTTCCCCATGGTCCCTGCCCCGATGATGCCAACCGTCTGGATCATTGCGTCACATCCTTCTCATGCTGCAGCCGATGCCAGCATGGCCCGGCGCCTTTGTTTCCGCATCAGGTCTAGCACCGCCGCAAGACGGCTGCGACCCGATCCTGCCCCTCCCTTAAAGCATTCATGGACGGAATAAAGCGCCTGAGGGGCTTCAAACACCGGCCTCGGGCGCCCGGAGGCCGGTTTGCGGCCTCCATGCCCTCCCGCGGCAGCCCAGTCGGGTCTTGATTATGGCAGCCGCAACGGCCAGAACGCACGTCGCGGGAGCCCCGCGGAACGGAGTTGCCTGAGGCCGGATGAACGACTTTGCACGATCTATCGGCTCCGCCCTCACCCTGATCGCCGAGGCCGACGCCGAGCTGCTCGGCATCGTCGCATTGTCGGTGCGGGTCAGCCTGACCGCCAGCATCGTCGCGCTCCTGATCGGCGCACCGCTGGGAGCCCTGCTTGCGATCACCCGCTTCCGGGGACGTCAGGTTATCATCGTCGTGACCAATGCGCTGCTCGGCCTTCCGCCGGTCGTGGTCGGGCTCGCCCTCTATCTCCTGCTGTCGCGGTCCGGTCCGCTCGGGGCGGCGGGCTTGCTGTTCACGCCGGCCGCCATGGTGATTGCGCAGACGTTGCTCGCCACGCCGATCGTGGTGGCGCTGGTGCACCGGCCGGCGAGCCTGCTGTGGGCGGAGTATGGCGACCTGGCGCGGATCGACGGGCTATCGACACTGCGCAGCATCGGCCTGCTGTTCGCGCTCGGGCGAACCTCGCTGCTGACGGCCTTTCTCGCGGCGTTCGGGCGCGCCATTGCGGAAGTCGGCGCCATCATCGTCGTCGGCGGCAACATCCGCGGCTTCACCCGCACGATGACGACGGCGATCGCACTGGAAACCAGCAAGGGCGACCTGCCGCTGGCGCTCGGACTCGGGCTGATCCTGCTGGCGCTCAGCATCGCGGTATCGACCGTCGCCTTCGTGCTAGTGGGACGCGTTGGGGAAAAATAGCTGCTCGCCGCCGACCTTGTACCCGGCGATCGCGTCCTGCCCCTTCGGCGAAACCAGCCAGTCGATGAAGGCCTGCCCGTCCTTTGCCTTCACGCTCGGATGCTTTTCAGGATTCACCAGCATGACGCCGTACTGGTTGAACAGCCGCTTGTCACCCTCGGTCAGGATGGCGAGTTCGCCACGGTTCTTGAACGACAGCCAGGTGCCGCGGTCCGACAGAAGATAGGCGTTCGACGACGAGGCCATGTTCAGCGCAGGGCCCATGCCCTGACCGATTTCCCGGTACCAGTTGTCCTTGCCGGCATTGAGGTCAACGCCAGCCTCTTTCCATAGCCTCAACTCGGCCGCATGCGTGCCGGACTTGTCGCCGCGCGAGATGAACGGCGCCTTGGCCGCCGCGATCTTGCGCAGCGCGTCCGCGACATCCTTGCCGCCGGCGATCTTCGCGGGGTCGCTCTTGGGGCCGATGATGACGAAGTCGTTGTACATGACGTCGAAGCGCTTCACGCCCTGCCCTTCGGACATGAACTTGTCTTCGGCAGCACGGTCATGGACGAACACCACGTCGGCATCGCCGCGCCGCCCGATATCCAGCGCCTGGCCGGTGCCGACGGCGACGACCTTGACGCTGATGCCCTCGTCCCTAGAGAACAGAGGCAGCAAATGGCCGAACAGCCCCGACTGCTCCGTCGAGGTCGTCGAGGCCACAGTGATGGTGCGATCCTGTGCGAATGCAATGGCGGACCAGAGCAGAACCGCTCCGATGGTGGCAAGCTTCCTCATGCGCCGTCCTCGACCAGACAATGACGGTCCTCAATAGCCGCGGGCAACGACGACGGGAACCCCGACATTAGGCCGCAACGAGAGTTGATGCGCGCGGTGCACCTCGTCTGGCAGAACAAGCGCGCCGGCGCAGGCCAGGCGCGCCCGCAAAATAAAGAGCGAGAAAACAACCCCATGCACAGTAGCGATGGGGTTGAAAGGCTTGAGGATTTTCGGTCTTGCCGAAGACGCGCTTGCGGCGTCGGGCAAAACAGGGGTATTATTACAACATCGGCGGCTGTGGCGGTTCGCAACCCGGGCGGATGCGAGTGCCCCTTCACCTTTTCCTGCACGCGCGGCCCCCATCCTCCCCTGGAGGGCGCGGCGAGTCTCGGCTCGCTTCCTGTTCGGCGCACTCTATGAAGCGCGCGCGCAAGATCGCGGGTCGCAATCCTGCAACATGCCGTCGCGCATCCAACAGATCTGGCGTGGTTACTGCTCCACTAACTTTGACGACCTGACGTTGCACCGGAAACACACTGCGCATCCTTCCCAATGCGCGGCAATGATCTGCATTGACCGGTCACCGGCAGCCACATACCGTAACAACCACGATCCGCTGTCGATGATGCTTGGCAATCTGCCATCCGGGGCACAGCAAGACAACAAGGGCTGTGCGCCATGCGCGAATGCATCGGGGCTGCAACGTCTTCACGGCAATCGAACGGCGATCAGGGCAGACATCCACATCGCCCTTCGTCCTTCGGAGGCAAGCGATCTGCGTTCCTTCGCCTGCTGTCAATGAGCGCCTCGGCGGCCGCGCTCTCGATGCTCTTGCCGGGCGCAACGGCGGCGCAGACCTGGACCGGTGCGACCAGCAATGACTGGACGGTGGGCACGAACTGGACGGGCGGAACTCCCCCGGTTGCCGGGGGCGCCGTCAACATTGCGCCCGGTTCAACCGTGGTCCTCGGCGTCAACCCTGGCGCGGTCGGTGCGACCGGCAACATGACTGTTCGCACGGCTGCCGGCCTCACGACGAGCCTCACGATCCAGAACGGCAGCACGTTGACGAGCACTGGCAGTGTTTCGATGGGCGATCTCCCAGATGGTACAGCCATCATCACAGTGACGGGGGGAGGCTCGCGGTGGAACACCACGGCGGTGACCGTCGGCACCTCCGGCACAGGCATCGTCAACATTACGGACGGCGCGACCGTCGTCGCGACGAATCGAATCATCCTCGCCACGCCAGCCGCCGGACGCACAGGCATTCTCAACATCAGCGGCGGCACGCTGCAGACGGGCAGCGTTTCGGTCAACAGTGCAGCCAGTCAGGCGACCTACGACAACGCCGTCGTGCGCGCGATAACCAACCATGCGAGCTTCTTCGGCGGAACAGTCAGCCAGCACGGCATCGCCGCAGGCGGGCTGACATTCGACACCAACGGGTTCGACGTCGGCACGCTCGGATTCAGCGGTGTCGGCGGGCTCACGAAAACAGGCGTCGGGACCTTCACATTGGGTGGCGCGAGTACGTTCACCGGGCAAACGGTGATTCAGCAAGGCACGCTCGCGCTGGCGGGCGCCGGCTCCGACGATGCACTCGCCAATTCAAGCCGCATCGTGGCCAACGCGACCTTCGACATTTCGGGCATCGTCGGCACCTCCCACATCAGGAGCCTGGCAGGAACTGGCACGGTCGCACTCGGTACGAAGGCGCTGGCGATCACGAATGCAACTGACACGTTCGCGGGCACAATCAATGGCACAGGCGGCCTGACGGTGACAGGTGGCGTGCAGACGCTCTCCGGCGCCAACGGCTACACCGGCGCAACCACCATCGCCGGAGGCACGCTGCGCGCCGGCGCGGCGGGCGCCTTCAGCGCCGCGTCCGCCTATGTCGCGGCCGCCGGCGGAACATTCGACCTCGACGGCTTCAACCAGACAATCGCATCGCTGGACAATGCCGGCCTGGTGCGAACCGGCGGCGCGCCGGGGACGACGCTGACGGTGACCGGCAATTACACCGGCAACGGCGGCACGGTTCTGCTCAACACCGCGCTCGGCGGCGACGGCTCGATCACTGATCGACTGGTCGTGCAGGGAGCCACGTCTGGCACATCCACCCTGCGCATCGCCAATATCGGCGGCAGCGGTGCGCAAACGGTGGAAGGCATCAAGGTGATCGACATCGCCGGTGCCTCGAACGGCAATTTTGCCTTGCAGGGCGACTACGTCATCAACGGCCAGCAGGCTCTGGTCGGCGGCGCCTATGCCTACACGTTGCAGAAGAACGGAGTTGGTACGCCGGCGGACGGCGATTGGTATCTGCGCTCCAGCCTGATCGACCCACTGGGGCCGGCCGCCGCCGGACCGCTCTATCAGGCCGGCGTCCCCCTGTACGAGAACTACGCACAGGTGCTGCTCGGCATGAATCAAGCGCCGAGCCTTCGAGAGCGCGTCGGCAACCGTTACTGGGGCGGCAGCGAGGCGATGGCGCGCGCGGGAATCGATACCGCGCAGACCACGGACGGCTCATGGACGCAATCGGCCTTCTGGGGCCGCATCGAGGGCGGGCAGTCCAAGCTGCGGCCGTCCAACACGACCGGCTCGACCTATGATTCCGACGAGATGAAAGCGCAGGTCGGCCTCGATGGCGCCGCGCTCGACAACGCGCGCGGCCGGCTGATCGTCGGCCTCACTGCGCAATACGGCCTGACCACGGCCTTCGTCAATTCAGTGTTCGGCAACGGCCGCATCCGTGCACAAGGAACGGGCGTCGGCGCCACCGCGACCTGGTACGGCCATGATGGCTTCTATGTCGACGGACAGGCGCAGACCATGTTCTACCGCGGCGACCTGTCATCGGCGCTTGTGGGCAGCATGACGCATGGCAATGAAGGCTTCGGATACGCCTTCAGTGTCGAGGGCGGCAAGCGCATCGCGATCGGCAACGGCTTCTGGCTGGCGCCGCAGGCGCAGCTTGCCTACTCGAAGGTCGGCTTCGATGCGTTCACCGACCGCTTCGGCGCGCTGGTCTCGCTCGGCAATGCCGACAGCCTGCTCGGCCGTCTCGGGCTGTCGCTCAATCATCAGCGCACCTGGAACGACGGCACGGGCATCGTCCGCTCCGACCTCTACGCCATCGGCAATCTGCACTACGAGTTCCTGGGCGGCACCAGGATCGATGTCGCCGACACCGGATTCGCGAGCGGCCACGACCGCCTGTGGGGCAGCATCGGCGGCGGCGGCACTTATGGATGGGCGAACGGCCGCTATGCCGTGTTCGGCGAGATCACCTACCGCGCGAGCGTTGATGATCCCGCTGACAATCACGGCTACAGGGGCACCGGCGGCTTCCGCATCGTTTGGTAAGCTTGCGGCGCAATCTCGATCCGATGGCGTCGCCATATGCGCATTGGATGCGCGGATGTTCTGCAATTGGTCCTGCCTACATTGACACGGGTGTGACGGCCGGGGCAGGTTTTCGCATTGCTGGCGAATCAGCGATTGCCTCACGCCGAGTACACCTTGGACAACTCCCAGTGCTTTCGAGACTGATATCGTTGCTGCGCCGCATCCCTGCGGTGAACTGGGCGTTTACCCGACTTCGGCCCTTGCCGCACAGCAACAGCATTGACCTCGCGCCGGTCACCACAGGTGCGTCGGCCGCCATCATCGAAGATGTCGCCGCCACTGCTCAAGCTCCAATCGCCGAGATCAGCACCGACCCGGTGCGCGACGACGCTGCCCCCGCCACCCAGGCTCCGGCCGCGGATACGGCTGTGTCTGTCGTCGCGGAGAATCCGTCCGACGATATCCGTATAAGCGACGACTCATCTCCGGAGGCAGTGACAGAAGTCGAGGCGCCCGAGACGCCGCCAGTCGCCGAGGAGGTCCTGATTTCACCGACCGACGCGGAGAACGAGCCGGTTGCGGACGCTGATCTCGCCATCATTGGCGATGCATCTCCCGCCGAAATCGTTTCCGTCGTCGTAGAAGAGGTTGTGGTTTCATCATCAGACGTTGCGACCGCTTCGACTGACGTCCCTGGTGCCGTTATCGAGGCCGCCCCCTCGCCCGACGTTTCCGCCGAGGTCGAAACGGTCGCCGTCGAAGCAATCCCGGTCCTGCTCGGCGACGCCAACAACGTCGCGCCTGACGTTTCTGAAGCCGGAGCCGACAGCGACCCGGCGCACGCCGTCGAGGTCGCGCCGGCCCCTGAAAACGATGTCCCGCTCGCCACAGCCGTTGCGACAGCGGCCAACGAGTCAGCCAGCGTCGCCACCGAGATCGAACCGGCTCCGCCGCTCGAGTCTCCTGCTCCGGAGATCCGCAGGGCACCGAAAGCTCGCGCGAGAGCCGCGGAGCCCGCCGATCGCGCCGCGCTGATCCGGCAGCGCTGGGCGGAGACCGGAATCCGTATGTGGAATCCGCGGCTTCACGGCAACGGCGAGGCCACGCTGAACATCCAGGGAAGCGTCGGGCTGCTGCCGCCGGCACCCGGCGAGACAATGCCGCGCTACGACAAGCTGGAATTCAGGATGCTCGGCGGACAGATCGTCTGCGAGGGCGTCATCGTCGAGGCACCCGCGCAGGCGAGCCATCGCAGCTTTACGCGACTCGCCGAGCCGCGGAACATCGACCGCGTCCGTGAACCGACGCGGGAGCGTCAGGCTGTTCTCGCCTGATCCTTTCTTCTGCGACCACGCTCCCGATGTGCTAGCCTGAAGTCCCGACATGGGAGATCGCACATGCGCGCAAGGCCGTTGCTTCTGGTCGTGATCGCCTTCTCCATCTCACAGCCAGCGCTCGCCGCCGGCAAACGGCCGCGTCCCGCAGCCATGGCCATTCCCGCCACCGATCCGGCCGCGCCCTATAAGGCCGATCGGCTCTCTTCCTCGCGCGGAGAGACGATCCTCGACACGCCCGGCCAGACCACCGTGCTGACGCGGCAGGTGCTCGACGACAAGAAGGCAACCAGCCTTCGGGACGCCATGCGCTCGACCGCCGGCGTGACGATCGGGCGCTGAAGCATACACGTTCGAGCGACGGCAACCGGCCGATCAAAACGACAAGCACCGGGACGCGCGCACCGGCCAGCACCATGGTCAGCGGGCTGTAGCTGCGGCGGACAGCTTGGCCGAGAACACTTGCCCTTGGCGCTGGATACCCTTAACGCGGCCTCACCAATTGCACGCGGCCGGAAAGTCCTGAGGTAGCGCGCAACCTGTGCTGGCCTTCCGCGCGCCGCCCGATCTAACGCGCCCTTTACCCGCGCCGTGCAAGATCGCCCGCGTTTTCAGGGGATCCGGGGCTCGTATTTCAATGCCTGTTGCCGATTTGAAGTCTCATCTTGCCGCCGCAACGCGGCTGTTTCGCGTACCGGCCGATAACCCGGACCTGACGCGTGCGCAGTTCGACGCGTTCTCCAAGCAGATCCCGCTGCTCTACTTCATCCTTATCAGCAACACGATCGCGGTGGCCTATACGTATGTGAACGTGGCGCCGGACTGGCTGACGATGATCGTGCCGAGCGCGCTGACCGTGCTCGCAGGCTTGCGGACCTTCTGGTGGCTGCGCCAGCGCCGCTGCGTGCGCAGCGATGCCGACATCCTGCGCAATCTGCGCGCCACCAACTGGCTGACCTTGCCGATCGGCGCCGGCTTCACCGCCTGGTCCTTCGCGCTCTACCCCTACGGCGATCCCTTCGCCAAGAGCCAGGTCGCCTTCTACATGGCGGTCACCGTGATCGGCTGCATCTTCTCGCTGATGCATCTGCGTTCGGCAGCGTTGATCGTGACGCTGATCGTCGACGTGCCCTATGTGCTGTTCTTCTTCGCCACGGGCGAACCGACGCTGAAGGCGATCGCGGTCAACAACCTCCTGGTTTCCGGCGCGATGGTAACGGTGCTGTTCATCTACTACCGCGACTTCGCCGATCTCGTCGCCAGCCGCAAATCGCTGCTGGCGCAACAGGCGGCGACACAGGCACTCTCGGACGAGAACTTTCGCCTTGCCAATCTCGACACCCTCACCGAGCTGCCGAACCGCCGCCGCTTCTTCGCCGAATTGTCGAGTGCCTTCGCAGATGCCGAGCGCAGGAACGTTCGCGTCGCGGTCGGCATCATCGATCTCGACGGGTTCAAACCGATCAACGACAATTACGGCCACTCGGTCGGCGACCGCGTCCTGATCGAGGCGGGCCGGCGCATCCGCGAGGTCTGCGAGGGCTTTGGCCCGCAGCGCGTGGAGTTCGCCCGGCTCGGCGGCGACGAGTTCGGCCTCATCGTGTGCGGCGACCCAGACGATGCGGATCTGATGCGGCTGGGCGAACGCATCGGCGGCCAGGTCAAGCTGCCTTACCAGCTCGATACCGCCCACACCGGGCTGTCGTGCTCGATCGGATTCGCATCGTTTCCGGACTCTGCGGCCACGTCGGAAGCACTATACGAGTGCGCCGACTACTCGCTCTATCACGCCAAGCGCAATCTGCGCGGCCGCACCGTGATCTTCTCGAGCGAGCTCGAGGCCGAGATCCGCAGTCGCGGAGTCATCGAGAACCTGCTGCGCACGGCCGATTTCAGCACCGAGATGGATCTGGTGTTCCAGCCGATCGTCGACGCCATGAGCGAGCACACCGCCGGGTTCGAGGTTCTCGCGCGCTGGCACAGCACTCGGCTCGGCATGGTTTCCCCGGCCGATTTCATTCCGGCCGCCGAGCGTATCGGTCTGATCCGGCCGCTGACGCAGGCGCTGCTGGTGCGCGCGCTCGCCATCGCCAGGACGTGGCCCGATCACATCCGCCTGTCGTTCAACCTCTCCGCCCACGATGTCTGCGCGGCGGAAGGCATTTTGCCGTTGATCTCCATCGTCGAGAAGAGTGGGTTGCCGCCGCATCGGATCGACTTCGAAATCACCGAGACCGCCGTGACCTTCGACTTCGTGCGCGCGCAGCAGTCGATCGCGACGCTGAAGGCGATGGGCTGCGGGATTTCGCTTGACGATTTCGGCACCGGCTATTCGTCGCTGAGCCACGTCCACCGGCTGCCGCTCGACAAGATCAAGGTCGACCGCAGCTTCGTCGCCGACATCAACGAAAATCCCGTCAGCCACAAGATCATCAAGTCGCTCACGGGCCTGTGCGACGACATGGAGATCGCCTGCGTCGTCGAGGGAGTCGAGACCCGCGCCCAGCTCGACAGCTTGCGCCGGCTCGGCTGTGACTTCATCCAGGGTTACTATTTCGCAAAGCCCATGCCGGCCGATGCGATCCGCGACTATCTGGCGAAGGAAAGCCAGCGCCTCGAAGGCACCGGGGCGAAGGTCGTGGCCTGAAGCATGATCCGGAAAAGTGCGCAGCGGTTTTCCGAAGAGATCATGCTCAAACACAACTTAAACCGCGATGAACGATTGATCCAATCTCATCGCGCTTTATAATCACACCGCGCAATAGCGCTCCTGGATATCCTTGTCCGCGAGCAGCGCCGCCGCGCTGCTTTGATGCACGACCTCGCCTTGATCAATAATGACGGCGCGGTCAGCCAGCCGCAGCGCCCATTCGACGTTCTGCTCCACCAGCAGCAGCGTCTTGCCCTCGTCGCGCAAGCGGCGGAACAGCACGCCCATCTCCTCGACGAGAACAGGCATGATGCCCTCCGAGGGCTCGTCCAGCAGGATCATCTTCGGCTTTGCGATCAGCGCGCGCGCAATCGCCAGCATCTGCTGTTCTCCGCCCGAGAGCGTCACGCCCGCCTGATCGAGACGTTCCTTCAGGCGCGGGAAGGTTTCGGCGATCTCGTCGATCGCCGTGCGCTCCTCGATATCGCCGCCGGCCGCGACCAGACCGAGCCGCAAATTCTCGCGCACGGACAGGCCGGGGACGATGCGGCGCTCCTCGGGAACGTAAGCGAGGCCGAGGTGGAAGCGCTGATGCGCACGGAGCGGCAACAGCTCCCTGCCTGCGAAGCGCACGCGGCCCGCCGCCTTCGGCATCAGGCCCATCATCGCCCGCAAGGTCGTCGTCTTGCCGGCACCGTTGCGGCCGACGAGGGCGACCACCTCACCCCGGTTCACGTGCAGGGAGATGCCGTGGAGGATATGGCTTGCGCCATACCAGGCATGGAGATCGTCGATTTCGAGCAGCGCGGTCTCAGCCATAGCCTTCACTCTGTCCGAGATAGACCCGGCGGACCTCCGGATTGCTCCTGATCTCGTCGGGCGCGCCGTCCGCCAGCAGGCGGCCGTGATGCAGCACGACCACGCGCTTGCTGAGTCCCAGCACCATCTTCATCTTGTGCTCCACCAGGAGCACGGTGCGCTTCTCGGCGAGGCGCTCGAGCAGAGCGACCATGTCCTTGGTTTCTTCCGGCCCCATGCCGGCAGTCGGTTCGTCCAGCAGCAGCAATTCCGGCTCGGAAACCAGTGCGATCGCGATCTCCAGTGCGCGCTGCTGGCCATGCGACAGGAATTTCGCCAATCCGTTCCGCCTGGCCAGCAGCCCGACTGCGTCGAGCGCGGCGTCTGCGCGCGAATCCAGTTCAGCGAGCCGGGCGCGGTTGCGCCAGATGTCGTAGCTCACGATCAGCGCCTGGGCAGCCACGCGCACGTTCTCGTGCACGGACAGATCCGGAAAGATGTTCGTGATCTGGTAGGAGCGCGAGATGCCCTGATGCACGAAGCGGTGCTGCGGCAACCCGTTCAGCTCACGTCCCCTGAAGTGCAGCTTGCCCGAGGTCGGTGTCAGCGCGCCCGAGAGGATGTTGAAGAAGGTGCTCTTGCCGGCGCCGTTCGGCCCGATGATCGAGGTGAGCTGGCCGGCCGCGAACGAAACGGTGATGTCTTCGAGCGCGACGAAGCCGCCAAAGCGTTTGCCGATGCCTTCGGCGCGAAGCAGCTCGCCGCTCATCGCCGCACCTTTCCGACGCCGAGCGCATCGAGCAGCGTACCCCAGATGCCCTTGGGAAGGAACAGCACGAACAGCACGAAGATCGCGCCGACGAAGATTTGCCAATGTGGCGTCCAGAGCGAGATCACGTCCTCCAGGATCAGGAAGCTGGCAGCACCAACGAAGGGCCCGAAGAAGCTGCGGGCGCCGCCGAGCAGCACCATCATCACGATCATGCCCGAGGTCTGGTAGTGCAGGATGTCCAGCGGCACGATGGACAGATGCAGTGCCAGCATGCAGCCGCCGAGCGATGAGATCGCGCCCGATAGCATGAACACGACCAGCTTGCTGCGTTCGACGTCATAGCCGCAGGCCCGTGCCCGCTGCTCGTTCTCGCGGATCGCCTCGATGACGGCCCCGAAAGGTGAGTTCAGGATACGCGACTGGAACCACATCGCCAACGCCGCGAAGGCCATCAGCACGTAATACTTGTTGACGGGATCGAGGAAATTGACCTGAAGGCCGAACAGACTGATGCGGTCGACCGTGAAGCCGCGCAGCCCATTCTCGCCGCCGGTGAAGGAGGCCGCCTGAAGCGCGACGTAGTAGACGAGTTGCGCCAAGGCGAGCGTCACCATGGAGAAGTAGATGCCGCGGGTGCGCGTCGAGACGATGCCGATCGCGGCGGCTAGGCAGGTGCTGAGGAGTACGGCGATCGGTACGGCGGCGAACCAGGGTATGCCGTAGCGTCCGATCGCGATGCCGGTGAAATAGGCGCCTGCACCGAAGAACGCAGCCTGGCCGAACGACAGCAGCCCGGTGTAGCCGAACAGCAGATTGTAGCCCATCACCACGACGCCGTAGATCAGGACGTTGACGGCCAGCGCCTTCGACGGCAGCAACCAGGGCAGCAAGGCAAGCACGGCAATCGAGAGGAGCACGCGCTGGTCGAGCAGCCAGCCGAGCCCGCTGGAGGCAGGTTTGGCGACCGCTTCGCCGCTCGAACGTAGCGTCACGCCGTCCTCCCTCTCACACCGAACAGGCCTTGCGGGCGGATCAGCAGCACCACCGCCATCAGCGCGAACATGACGATGGTCGCCATCTCCGGCGCGAACAGCGCCACCATGCTGATGGATACGCCGACCATCAGACCAGCTACGACCGCGCCAACGATCGAGCCGAGCCCGCCGATCACGGTCACCACGAAGGCTTCCGCCAGAACCAGCGAGCCCATCTCCGGATTGACGCTGCGCATGGGGCCGGCGAGCACGCCGCCGAGCGCGGCAAGCCCGACGCCGAGCCCGAAGATCGCGAGCCAGACCCGCCCAATATCGACACCGAGCACCTGCATGATGGTCGGATCGCGCGCGCCGGCGCGCACGATCAGGCCGACGCGGGTCTTCTCCAGCGTCAGCCAGAGCGCCAGCAGCACCACCGCCACGAGCACGATGACGAACAGGCGGTAGCGCGGGAAGAAACCGATGCCGAGATCCAGCACGCCGATCAGCTGCGGCGGCGTCGGAAAAGGAATGCCGTCGCTGCCGAACACGATGCGCACCCCCTCGACCAGGATGTAGCTGAGGCCGAAGGTCAGCAGCAGCGGATCGTCGATCGAGCGTCCATACAGTCTCCTGATCAGCACGAACTCGATCAGCATGCCGAAGGCGCCGATCAAGATGGGTGCGAGCAGCAGCCCCCACCAGAAACTTCCGGTGAGCGATGCCAGATACAGCCCCGCATAGGCCCCGATCATGAACAGCGCGCCGTGGGCAAAATTCACCACCCCGAGCATGCCGAACACGATCGTCAGCCCAAGCGCAGTGATCACCAGGACCGCCCCAAGGGCGATCCCGGAGAGAAGCTGCATGATGATCAGCGACAGGTCCATCGTGACAGGCTTCAGGTCGCGTGGCCGAGCTCGCTGCAGCTGCGCAGCATGTCGTCGGCCCCCGCGTCGTTGGCCAGGATCGCGAACAGGTCGTTCTCATTTGCCATGGCGGACTTCTTCTTGGACTCCAGAACCAGCACCGACTGCACCGATTGGTGGTCGCATTTGCGGTAATGCTGCGGGCCCTTGGTCAAATCGTATTGCAGCTTCTCCAGGGCATCGACGACCTTGTCCGTATCGGTGCCGCCGGCGGCCTGCATGGCGGCCAGCAACGATCCGACGCCGGAATATCCGTAGGCGCCATAGTCGGTCGGGATCGCGCCGCCATTGGCAGCCTTGAACGCCGTGTTGAAGGCGGCTGCCGACTTGCTCTGCGTCTCCAGGCCCCAGTAATAATTGGCGCCGCCGACCACGCCCTCGAACACGTCAGGGCCGACGGCGAGACGCTGATTGTGCAGGATGACAGGCACGACGATCTTCATCTGCTGCTTGACGCCGAAGTCCACGGCCTGCTTGATCGCATTGGCCTGGTCGCGACCGAAATTCGAGATACAGAGCACGTCCGGCCGCATCGACATCAGGCGGGGCATGAATGTGGAGTAGTCCGCGGCGCCGAACGGATGCAGGATCTCGCCGACACTGTCCGCACCGATCGCGGCCTGCGCGCGCTTGAAGCCGCGCAGCATCTCGTGACCGTAGGCATAATCGGCGACGAGATGGGCGACCTTCATGCCCTTCTTCAGGGTCTGCCGCGCCACGGCTGATGTCGTCATGTGCGGGTTCAGCGCCTCGTGGAAGGTGTATTTGCTGAAATCCTTGGCCTCATTGATGGTGTCGGACTGGCTGATCGAGACGTAGATCACGCCGCGAGCGCGGGTGACCTCGTTGACCGCCAGCTGCACCGCGCTGGAGAGCGCGCCAACCACGGCATGGACCTTGTCCTTCTCGATCAGCTCGAGCGTGCGGGTCGCGGCTTCACCGGCATTCAGCTTGTCGTCGCGCACCAGCAGCTCGACCTTGCGGCCGGCAATGCCGCCCTTATCGTTGACGAGCTTCACCGCGAGCTCGGCACATTTCACCTGGTCGCGCGCTTCAGCAGCGAACGGCCCGGTCAGCGGCGTCGGGAAGCCGATGCGGATCGTCTCGTCGGCGGCGCGGCCGAGCCGCGGCATGGCGAGCAGGGCCGCGCCGGCCGAGAGGCCGGCGAGCGCGGTGCGGCGGGTTATCTTCGGGGTCGAACCGGATTTTGGCATGATTTCCTCCAACTGTTTTTTTCTAGAAACGCTTCAGGGCTTTCAGGACTTTGGTGGGCGTGATCGGAATCGAATTGACGGCGGCACCGAACGGCGCGAGCGCATCGTTGACGGCATTGAGCACGCAGGCGGACGCTGCCGCGGTGCCGGCCTCGCCGACCCCCTTGGCACCGAGCTCGGTGTCGGCGGTCGGCGTCTCGACATGGGCGATGACGATGTCCGGCATCTCCATCGGCATCGGGACGAGGTAGTCGGCGAGCGAGCCGTTCACGAGCTGGCCGGTCTCGCTGTAGCGGCACTCCTCGAGCAGCACCGCGCCCAACCCCTGCACGATACCGCCGCGCAGCTGCTCGTCCACCAGCATCGGATTGATGACCCGACCGCAATCCTCGACGATGAAGTGCTTCAGGAGCTTGATGAGGCCCGTGTCGACATCGACCTCCAGCGAGCAGCCCTGGATGCCGTTGGTGAAGGCGAACGGATAACCCTGTGGCGCGAAATGATGGCTGACGGTGAGCTGCGCCTGCGTGCCCGGCGGCAGCGTATCGGAGCGGAAATAGGCAATGCGCGCGATCTCCGCGATCGGCATGCGCTGGTTCCGCGTGCCTGCGTCCACGACATCGCCATCGACGATGTCGAGGGCCGACGGCTGCTCCTGAAGGATGAGCGCCGCAATCTCCAGAATGTTGCGCTTGAGCGCGCGCGCGGCCTGGAGCGCGGTCTCGCCGCCGATGCCGGCGCCGCGGCAGGCCCAGGTGGCGCCGCCATGCGGCGTCACCTCGGTATCCCCAGTGATGACCTTGACGTGCTCCTGCGCAAGGCCGAGCTGATCGGCCACGATCTGGCTGATGATCGCCTCGGTGCCCTGCCCCTGCTCGGTGACCGAGATCAGGCAACGCACCTCGCCCGACGGCGTCAGGCTGACGATCGCCCCGTCCTGCGAGGAGATGCGCGCGCCGCCGACGCCATAGAATGCCGGGCTGGGGTTGGTGATCTCGACAAAGGTGGCAATGCCGATGCCGCGATAGATGCCGCGCTTGCGCAACTCCGCCTGCTCGGCACGCAGGCCCTCATAGTTCATCAGCTCATGCAGGCGCTTCAGGCAGGCCTGATGCGACAGCGCCTCGAAGCGGTAACCGGTCGGCGAGGTCTGAGGATAGGCATCGTCGGGGATCACGTTCTGCGCGCGGATGGCGAAAGGATCGAGGCCGAGCTTCACCGCCGCCATATCGACCATGCGCTCGGTAACGGCGCATGCGATGGGATGGCCGACGGCACGATATTGGCTGGTCTGCACCTTGTTCTGGAAGATCACCTCCAGCGTGGCGCGGTAGTTCCTGAAGCGGTAGGGCGCGCCGATCAGGCGGATCACCTGGTTGCCCTCGACCACGCTGGTGCGTGGATAGGTCGAGAATGCGCCGATCGCGGTCAGATCCAGCACGTCCATCGCGAGAATCTCGCCCTTGGCGTCAAGCGCCATGCGGGCGCGGACGCGGTGGTCGCGGGCGTGAATGTCGGAGACGAACGACTCGATGCGGTCGGCGACGTACTTCACGGGGCGGCCGAGCAGGATCGAGAGGCCGACCACCGCCATGTCCTCGTGATAGACATGCAGCTTCATGCCGAAGGAGCCGCCGATGTCGGTCGCGATCACGCGAACACGCGCTTCCGGGATGCCATAGTGCCGCGAATAGAGGTCCTGGAACTGGTAGGGCGTCTGGGTACCATGATGCACGGTGAGCATGCCGGCGGCGGGATCGTAGTCGGCGACGATCGCACGAGGCTCCAGCGTCACCGCGGTATGGCGACCGAAGGTGATCTCCTCCTCCACCACATGGGCTGCATGCGCGAAGGCGTCATCCACTTTGCCGCTGTCGATCTGGCTGCGGAAGCAGATATTGCTCGCGGTGCCGGGATTGACCAGCGGGCCGCCGGCCTCACGTGCGACGTCGATGTCGACGACAATAGGAAGATCCTCGTAATCGACTTCGATCAGCTCCAGCGCATCCTCGGCAGTCGCACGGTTCTCGGCGACGACGGCGACCA
Source organism: Bradyrhizobium sp. 191 (assembly GCF_023100985.1). Classification (NCBI taxonomy): domain Bacteria; kingdom Pseudomonadati; phylum Pseudomonadota; class Alphaproteobacteria; order Hyphomicrobiales; family Nitrobacteraceae; genus Bradyrhizobium; species Bradyrhizobium sp. 191. The sequence continues at coordinate 7,023,616 of NZ_CP064692.1, read as the reverse complement.
CTGCCTGTCCGGCCCAGACCACGCGATCCAGCGGCAGCGGCAGTTGCGGCGCGGAGGTCATGCCCTTGAAATGATCGAGCGTGCCGGTCCAGGGCGTGCAGATCTTTGCGAGATCCGCCCCCGTCGCGACGAGATGCACGCCTTCCAGCGCGCGCGCCTCGTCGGTCCTGATCGAGACGATCTTGGCGTGGGCATGCGGACTGCGCAGGAACGCAGCATAGAGCATGCGCGGCAGACGGAGGTCGCTGACATAGCGCCCGCGCCCGGCGAGCAGGCGCTTGGCATTCGGCCGTGGCAGGGAGCGGCCGATGTAGGAGTTCGGGCGGTCGAGCGAGGTCAGCGGCGCCGTCATCTCGCGCCTCCGGCGCTGCGTGCTTTGGCGACAGCGTCGATGGCATCGACGATGGCTTCATAGCCGGTGCAGCGGCAATAATTGCCCGACAGCGCGTCGCGGATCTGCTCGCGACTCGGTCGTGCCACCTGCGAGAGCAGCTCGTAGGCGTTGACCAGCATGCCTGGCGTGCAGAAGCCGCATTGCAGCGCGTTGCGGCGATGGAATTCGGCCTGGAGATCGGCGATCGCCCCGCTCTCGGTGAGTCCCTCGATCGTATCGATCCTGGCGCCGTCCGCTTGCACGGCAAACATCAGGCATGAGTGCACGGTGCGGCCGTCGACCTGCACCAGGCAGGCGCCGCAGGCTCCCATCTCGCAGCCGGCATGCGTGCCCGTCAGCTCGAGCTTGTCGCGCAGGCAATCAACCAGCGTCTCGCGGGGAGCAACCTCGCAGGCGACCTTGCGGCCGTTGACGACGAAGCGGACCCGCACAGTCTCATCGGCCTCGTCCAGCAGGGTTTCGTCAAAGCCTCTCATGCGCCCTCACCGAGACGTCCAAGCAGGCGGCCAAGCAACACGCGGGCGAGGTGCAGGCGCATCGCAGGCGGCACCTCGTCGTTCTCGGGCGGCGCGAGATCACCCGCGAGCGCGGCCTGCGCGGCAGCGATATGTTCCGCATCGAGGCCGAAGCCGATCAAAGCCGCCTCAGCGGCTTTCGCCCGCGTCGGCCTATTGCCGACGGAGAAGAAGGAGATGCGGATGTCGTCGATCCGATCACTCGCGAAAGTCGCGAGCATGCCGCAACCGACCAGCGCATAATCCCCGCGCCGCCGCGCCAGCTCGTCGAACGCAAAGCGCTGATCGGCCTTGAACAGCGGAACGTAGATGGCCGTTATCAGTTCGCCGGGCTGCAATGCCGTCTCGAACAGGTCGATGAAGAACTCATCGGCCCTCACGCGCCGCCTGCCCGAGGCACCTGCGATCTCGATCTCGGCATCCAGCGCCAAGGTCATCGCGGGAAATTCGGAGGCCGGGTCGGCCAGCGCGACGCTGCCCCCGAACGTGCCGCGGTTGCGGATCGCGGGATGGGCGACGAAGGGTGCGGCGGCATGCAGCAGCGGAGCAAACTCCGCGATCAGCGGCTCGCTCAGCATCTCGCAGTGGCGCGTCAGTGCGCCGATGCGCAAATAGGCGCCTTCGCGCCTGATGCCGCGCAGCTCGGCAATGTGCGTGATGTCGATCAGCAGCCGCGGCGCCTGCAGCCGCAGCGACAGCGCCGGCACGAGGCTCTGGCCGCCGGCGATGAAACGCGCATCGTCCCCGGCGCGCGCATGAGCGTCCAGCGCCTGGTCGATCGTCGCAGCACGAAAATAGCTGAAAGCCCTCGCCTTCACTGCCGTTTCCTCGAAATCCATCGGCTCATCAGCCGGGAGCCAGATTTGTAACCATCTGGTCTCAAAATCCTGACACGCCGCCGGGAGGCGGTCAACAGGAAATGACCATTTGGTCACAAATGCGCCTTGGGCTATGAAGGCACCGAGACGCACGATTCAGCGACGAAATGGCCCGAAAAGCGCAGAGAACCGCGAAACGACCGGTCCACAAGCGGACCGAGACAGGCAACAAGTCTGCGCCAAAGCGCCGCAACATGCGCGCGGCGGATCGGGAGCGCGCGATCGTGGACGAGGCGATCCGGTTCTTTGCGGAGCGCGGCTTCGAAGGCCAGACCCGCGAGCTCGCCAAGCGCATGGGCATCACGCATTCGGCGATCTACCGTCACTTCCCCAGCAAGGAGGCGCTGATCGAGCGGGTCTACCAGGAAGTCTATCTCAGCCGCTGGTCACCCGATTGGGGGCCGATGATCCGCGACCGCACTTTGCCGCTGGAGGCCCGGCTCACGCGTTTCTATCTCGACTATGTCGAACGCGTGTTCGAGTACAATTGGGTGCGGATCTTCGTGTTCTCCGGCATGAAGTCGTTCGGCATCACCAGCCGCTATCTCGACATCGTCCGCCGCGAGGTCATCGAGCCGGCGGCCGCCGAGCTGCGTCATGAGCTGAAGTTGCCCGACCCAAAAGCTCACCCATTGAGCGAACGCGAGACCGAGCTGTTCTGGGGCCTGCACGGCCGCATCTTCTATCTCGCGATCCGCAAGTTCATTTACGCGACGCCGATCCCGCCCGATCTCGGCGCCATCGTCCGAGACGCCGTCCAGACTTTCATGGACGGCGCGAAGACGACGATGCCCCGGCTCCTGGGAAGCAACTGACGACGCTACTTCGCCAAGCTCGGCAGATCGAGCCCCTTGTCACGGGCGCAGTCGGTCGCGATCTCGTAGCCCGCGTCGGCGTGGCGCATGACGCCGCTGGCCGGGTCGTTCCAGAGCACGCGCTCGATGCGCCTGGCAGCTTCCGGCGTGCCGTCGGCCACGATCACCATGCCGGCGTGCTGGGAATAGCCGATGCCGACGCCGCCGCCGTGATGCAGCGACACCCAGGTCGCGCCGCTGGCGCAATTGAGCAGCGCATTGAGCAGGGGCCAGTCGGAGACTGCGTCCGATCCGTCCTTCATCGCCTCAGTCTCGCGATTGGGGCTCGCCACCGAGCCGCTGTCGAGATGATCGCGGCCGATCACGATGGGAGCCTTCAACTCGCCGCGCGCCACCATCTCGTTGAAGGCGAGGCCGAGGCGATGGCGATCACCGAGGCCGACCCAGCAGATCCGCGCCGGCAGGCCCTGAAACTTGATGCGTTGCTTGGCCATGTCGAGCCAATTGTGCAGATGCCTGTCGTCGGGCATCAGCTCTTTGACCTTGGCATCGGTCTTGAAGATATCCTCGGGATCGCCCGAGAGCGCAGCCCAGCGGAACGGTCCGATGCCGCGGCAGAACAAGGGGCGGATATAGGCAGGGACGAAGCCGGGGAAATCGAAGGCATTCTTCAGGCCCATGTCCTGCGCCATCTGGCGGATGTTGTTGCCGTAGTCGAGCGTCGGAATGCCCTGCGCGTGGAAATCCAGCATGGCCTGGACGTGCTCGACCATCGAGGTCTTTGAGGCGCGCTCAACGCCCTTCGGATCGGAGGTGCGCTTGGCCTCCCACTCGGCGAGCGTCCAGCCTTTCGGCAAGTATCCGTTGATCGGATCGTGCGCGCTGGTCTGGTCGGTGACGATGTCGGGCTTGACGCCGCGGCGAACAAGCTCCGGGAAGATCTCGGCGGCATTTCCGAGCAGGCCGACCGAGACCGCCTTCTTCGTCTTCGCGGCGTCCGCCATGATCGCGAGCGCCTCGTCGAGCGTTGCGGCCTGGCGATCGAGATAGCCGGTGCGCAGGCGCATCTCGATGCGGCTCGGCTGGCATTCGACCGCGAGCATCGAAGCTCCGGCCATGGTCGCCGCGAGCGGCTGCGCACCGCCCATGCCTCCCAAGCCGGCCGTGAGAATCCATTTGCCGGCGAGGCTGCCGCCGTAATGACGCCGGCCGACCTCGACGAAGGTCTCGTAGGTGCCCTGCACGATGCCCTGGCTGCCGATATAGATCCAGGAGCCCGCCGTCATCTGGCCGTACATCATCAGGCCCTTGCGATCGAGCTCGTTGAAATGGTCGAGCGTTGCCCAATGCGGCACGATGTTGGAATTGGCGATCAGCACCCGCGGTGCGTCGGCATGGGTGCGGAACACACCGACCGGCTTGCCCGACTGGACCAGCAACGTCTGGTCGCCATCAAGCTTGCGCAAGGCCGCAACGATGCGGTCAAAGCTCTCCCAGTCGCGCGCGGCGCGGCCGATGCCGCCATAGACGACGAGTTCGCTCGGACGCTCCGCGACGTCAGGGTCGAGATTGTTCATCAGCATGCGCAAGGGCGCTTCCGTCAGCCAGCTCTTGGCGCTGATCTCGCTGCCGCGGGGGGCCCGGATGGTGCGATCATTGTCCAGTCGATGGTTCATGTGGACCTCTTCAGGCGAGTCTCGGAAACGGATCGGTGGGAAGCTGCGCGCGCGCAGCAGCCGGCAGCGCGTCGGCCTCGACCAGCGCCGCGGCCTTGGCGAGATCGCCAGCCATGTAGCGATCTGTACCCAGCGAGGGGACCTGCTCGCGCAAGGCGGCGATGACGGCAGCCAGCGGTGCGCTCGTTGCATGCGGCGCACGCAGCGTGATGCCTTGCGCGGCGACCAGGAGCTCGATGCCGAGGAGGGCGGCGAGGTTTTCGGCCATATCGGACAGGCGCCGCGCGGCATGTGCGGCCATCGACACATGGTCTTCCTGGTTGGCACTGGTCGGCGTCGAGTCGATCGAGCAGGCGGCTGCGCGCTGCTTGTTCTCGGCATAGAGCGCGGCCGCCGTCACCTCGGCGATCATGAAGCCGGAATTGATGCCGGGATCGGGGGTGAGGAACGGCGGAAGTCCGAAATTGAGCGCGGGGTCGACCAGCGTGGCGATGCGCCGCTCGCTGATTGCGCCGATCTCCGCCAGCGCCAGCGCGATAGCGTCGGCAGCGAAGGCGACCGGCTCGGCGTGGAAATTACCGCCTGAGACGATCTCACCGGTCTCGACCAGCACCAGCGGATTGTCGGTGACCGCATTGGCCTCGACGATCAGCGTGCGCGCGGCCTGCGTGACCAGATCGAGCGCGGCGCCGGCGACCTGCGGCTGGCAGCGCAGGCAATAGGGATCCTGGACACGCTCGTCGCCTTCGAGATGCGACAGGCGGATGTCGCTGCCGTCGAGCAGCGCGGTCAACGTCGCGGCCGCGGCGATCTGCCCGGCATGGCCGCGCAACGCCTGGATCTCGGGCCGGAACGGCGCCGTCGAAGCCATCGCCGCGTCCACCGACAATGCGCCGGTGACGAGCGCGGCCCGCGCCAGGCGGAATGCACGCAGCACGCCTGATATGGCGTAGGCGGTCGAAAATTGCGTGCCGTTGATCAGCGCCAACCCCTCCTTGGGACCGAGCGTCAGCGGCGCGAGGCCGGCCGCCGCCAGCGCTTCAGCGCCGGACACCGTTTTCCCGTTCACGATCGCCTGCCCTTCACCGATCATCACCGCGGTCATATGCGCGAGCGGCGCGAGATCGCCGGAGGCGCCCACGGAGCCCTGCTGCGGCACCAGCGGAGTGACACCCCGCGCCAGCATGTCCTGCAGCTGCCCGATCACCTCGCGGCGCACGCCGGAGGCGCCACGGCCGAGCGAGATGATCTTCAGCGCCATCATCAGGCGGACGATCGGCTCTGGCGTCGCCGCGCCGACGCCGCAGCAATGTGAAACGATCAGGTTGCGCTGGAGCAGCGCGGTCTGATCGGGCGGAATGCGCTTCGACGCCAGCTTCCCGAAGCCGGTGTTGATGCCGTAGACGGGGACATCCGCGCGCGCAGCTCTTGCCACGATCTCCGCCGCCGCTTCGATGCGCGGCCAGAACGAGGGATCGAGCACGATGGGCGCACCATCGAGCACGCACGCGAGGTCATCGAGACTGACCGTTCCCGGCTTGACGACGATCGCTGCGCGCTCGTTCGTCATTGTCCCCTCCACACCCGGCGGTGCAGCGGATTGAAGCCGATGCGGTAGACCAGCTCGGCGGGCCGCTCGATGTCCCAGATCGCGAGATCGCACCATTTGCCGACCTCCAGCGTGCCGGCTTCGCTGAGGATACCGAGCGCACGTGCACCCTCACGGGTGACGCCTGCGATGCATTCGGCCACATTCATCCGGAACAGTGTCGCGCCCATATTCATCGTGAGCAGAAGCGAGGTCAGTGGCGAGCTGCCGGGATTGCAGTCGGTCGCGAGCGCCATGGCAACCCCATGCGTGCGGAACGCGTCGACTGGCGGCTTCTGCGTCTCGCGAATGAAGTAGAAGGCACCGGGCAGCAGCACCGCAACCGTCCCGGCCTTCGCCATTGCGGCGGCGCCGGCCTCGTCAGTGTGCTCCAAATGATCGGCCGACAGCGCCGAGAATTTCGCGGCAAGCGCAGCACCGCCGAGGTTCGAGAGCTGATCGGCATGCAGCTTGACCGGCAGGCCGAGTTCCCTCGCCGTCTCGAACACCCGCGCGGTTTGCGCAGCCGAGAAAGCAATGCCTTCCATGAAGGCGTCGACCGCATCGGCGAGGCCCGCCTTTGCGACCGCCGGCAACATCTCCCGACAGACGAGATCGATGTAGCGGTCCTTGTCGCCATCAGCTTCCACCGGCAGCGCATGTGCGCCGAGAAAGGACGTGCGGACCGCAACCGGTCGCCGGCGTCCGAGGCTGCGTGCGGCTGCGAGCTGCCGCATCTCGGTCGCAGTGTCGAGGCCGTAACCCGATTTGATCTCGATCGTGGTTGCGCCCTCGCCGATCAACGCATCGAGCCGCGGCAGCGCACTTGCGACGAGATCGGCCTCGCTCGCCTTGCGCGTCGCGGCCACCGTCGACACGATGCCGCCGCCGGCGCGCGCAATCTCTTCATAGCTCGCGCCCTTCAGTCGCAGCTCGAACTCATGCGCGCGGTTGCCGCCATAGACGAGATGGGTGTGGCAGTCGACGAGGCCGGGCGTGATCCAGCGCCCTTCGCAGTCGACCCGTTCGGCGACATCGGCGTCCGCCGGAAAATCGGCCTGCGCGCCGGCATAGACGATACGGCCGCCGCGCGCGGCAATCACGCCGCGCTCGATCTCGCCGAGGTCGGGGCGGTCGGCCCGTAGCGTGGCGAGCCGGGCATTGTGCCAGATCCGGTCGAAGCGCTCTGCCATGCAACGGCCCCTTCGTGGGATGCTTGACTTATATGTCTAGACATATAATCGTGCGGGAGTTCTGTCCAGCCGGCATGGAAACATGACACGACTGCATTTCGCCTCCGCGCTCCTGCCCTCGGGCTGGGCCAATGACGTGCAGGTGGTGATCACTGCCGGCGCGATCGCCGAGGTGACGCTGAATGTCGCACCCGTGCCCGGCGATGAGCGCCACGCAATCGCACTGCCTGGATTGGCGAGCCTGCACAGCCACGCGTTCCAGCGCGGCATGGCGGGACTTGCGGAGCTGCGCGGAGACAGCACCGACACCTTCTGGACCTGGCGCGAGACGATGTATCGCTTTGCGCTGGCAATGACGCCGGACGACGTTGCGGCTGTTGCGACGCTGCTCTACGTCGAAATGCTCGAGCAGGGCTTCACCCGCGTTGGCGAGTTTCATTACTTGCATCATGATCGCGACGGCTCGCCCTATGCGGATCCTGCCGAAATGGCCTCGCGCATTGCGCTGGCTGCTGAAGCATCAGGCATCGCCCTCACGCTGCTGCCGAGTTTCTATGCGCATGGCTCGTTTGGAGGAGCAGCGCCGCATGCCGGCCAGCGTCGCTTCATCTGCTCGGTCGATCAGTTCGCCGCATTGATGGCTGCTTCGCGCAAAGTTATTGCAGAATTGGCGGACGCCAATATCGGCATCGCGCCGCACAGCTTGCGCGCAGTGACGCCGGACGAGCTCACGGCGATCATTCCGCTGGCCGAAGGCGGACCGGTGCACATCCATGCTGCCGAGCAGGTCAAGGAGGTCGAGGATTGCCTCGCCTGGTCCGGACAGCGCCCGGTGCAATGGCTGCTGGAGCACGCGCCAGTCGATCAGCGCTGGTGCCTCATTCACGCAACGCACACGACGGACGAAGAGGTCAGCGCCTTTGCCAAGACGGGGGCAGTCGCCGGCCTCTGTCCTGTCACCGAGGCGAGCCTCGGCGATGGCATCTTCCCAGCGCGCGAATTTCTTGCTGCCGGCGGTGCACTCGGTGTGGGCACTGATTCCAACGTGCTGGTCGGCGTCGCGGACGAGCTCCGTCAGCTCGAATATGGCCAGCGCCTCAAGCATCGCCAGCGCAACGTGCTCTCCAGTGGCGCGGGTCGTTCGACGGGACGCACGCTGTTCGATCATGTGCTCGCGGGCGGAGCACAGGCGCTGGCGCAATCGACAGTCGGCCTCACGCCCGGTGCGCGCGCTGACATCATCACCCTCGACACTGCGCATCCATCGCTGGCCGGACGTCAGGGGGATGCGGCTATCGATGGCTGGATTTTTGCGGCCGGCAGCGGTGCGATCGATTGCGTTTGGGCCGGCGGCGCCAAGGTCGTCGAAGGCGGCCGGCACAGGCTGCGTCAGCCAGCGCGCGAGCGCTTCAATGCATCGGTCCGGAGGCTCGTCGCATGAGCCTCGTCACCGATGCCGACAAGCCGACGCTCTACAAGCGCATCCGCGCCGACATCGAGAAGCGGATCCTGACCGGCGAATGGCCGCCCGGCCATCGCATTCCCTTCGAGCACGAGCTGGTCGCGCGCTACGGCTGCTCGCGCATGACCGTGAACAAGGCACTGTCTGAGCTGGCGCAGGCAGATCTGATCGAGCGGCGCCGGCGCGCCGGCTCGTTCGTGCGCCGGCCGCAGCATCAGTCGGCGGTGCTCAAGATCGCCGACATCCGCGCCGAGATCACCGCCCTCGGCCGCGCTTACGGCTACGAGCTGATCGGCCGCAAGCTGCGCGCGGCGACCGCTTCCGACCGCGATCGCCTCGGCGTCAAAAAGGCGGGCAAGGTGGTCGCGATCACCTGCCGCCACAGCGCCGACAACGTGCCCTTCGCCGCCGAGGACAGGCTGATCGACCTGTCGTCCGTGCCGGATGCCGCGACCGCGGACTTCTCGCGCGAGCCGCCCGGCTCGTGGCTGCTTCACCATGTCCCATGGACCGAAGCGGAGCACACGATCAGCGCCATCGTTGCAGACGATCGCACCGCGGAGGCGCTCGACATCGCCGTCGGCGCGCCCTGCCTCGTGATCGACCGCTACACCTGGCGGAGCGCGCGCACCATCACCGCGGTGCGCCTGCTCTATCCCGGTGACTCTCACCGCCTTGTCGCCCGATTCAAGGGAGGCTGAGAGGACATGTCGGCACAATTCGTGCAACGCTTCGGGCAACGGTCCAGATGGGCCGACAGTGATCAACAGGACGTCAATCCATCGATCGGCAAGAGGACGACAATCATGCGTAGTTCAAAGCTATTTGCGACAATCATTGCCCTCGCGGCCACGACCCCGGTGCTCGCCGACGACGTCAAGGTCGGCGTCGGCATCTCCGGATGGACCGGCTTCGCGCCGCTGACCCTGGCGAAGGAGGCGGGCATCTTCAAGAAGAACGGCCTCGACGTCACCATCAAGAAGATCCCGCAGAAGGACCGCCATCTCGCGATCGCCTCCGGCGACATCCAGTGCGCGGCGACCACGGTCGAGACCTGGATCTCCTGGAACGCCAATGGTGTTGCGACCAAGCAGATCTTTCAGCTCGACAAGAGCTATGGCGCCGACGGCATGGCGGTGCGCAACGACGTCGCCGCGATCAAGGACCTGAAGGGCAAGACCGTCGCGGCCTCCGCGCCCGGTACCTCGCCCTATTTCGCGCTGGCCTGGATGCTGAAGAAGAACGGCCTCACCACGAAGGACGTGACCGTCGTGAACCTCGAGCCGGCGGCTGCGGCGCAGGCCTTCGTCTCCGGCCAGAACGATGCGGCGATGACCTATGAGCCATACTTGTCGACCGTGCGTGCCGCGCCGGACAAGGGCAAGATCATCGCCACCACGCTGGACTATCCGATGGTCATGGACACGTTCGGCTGCACGCCGAAGTTCCTCACCGACAATCCCAAGGCGGCCAAGGCGCTCGCCGACAGCTATTTCGAGGCGCTCGAGATGATCGCCAAGGACCAGGCCAAGTCCTACGAGATCATGGGCGCCGACGTGAAGCAGACCGGCGAGCAGTTCGGCAACTCGGCGAAATATCTGCGCTGGCAGGACAAGGCCGCAAACCAGAAATTCTTCGCCGGCGACTTCCTGACCTTCAACAAGGAGGCCGCCGAGCTCCTGCTCGAGATCGGCATCATCAAGGCCGCACCGAAGGTCGAGGACCTCTACGACGCGAGCTTCATCAAGTAAGCTTCTGCAAGCCGCCGGTTCCGCCACGAGGCGGAGCCGGCCCGTGATCGACTATTCGGATAGACAGTTTGATGCGTCCCCTGGACCCTGTTACATCGAGGCAGCGCGTGGCCTACGGCCTCGCGTTCTTCGTGCTGTTCGTCGCCCTCTGGTCGTGGGCGACGTTCGGCGGCCATGTGTCGAAGACCTTTCTCGCCAACCCGCTGACCATGGTGCAGGAAGGCTTCGACCTGCTGACCAAGCAGGGATTCGCGTTCGACATCGGCATGACGATCTGGCGCGTCGTCGGCGGCTTCGCGCTCGCGGCGATCATCGCGGTGCCGCTCGGCGTCTTGATGGGCGCCTACAAGCCGGTCGAGGCGTTTCTCGAACCGTTCGTGTCTTTCGCGCGCTATTTGCCCGCTTCCGCATTCATTCCGCTGCTGATCCTGTGGGCCGGCATCGGCGAATTGCAGAAGCTGCTCGTGATCTTCATCGGCTCGGTATTCCAGGTCATCCTGATGGTCGCGGTAACCGTCGGCGCCACGCGGCGCGATCTGGTCGAGGCCGCCTATACGCTTGGAGCGAGCGACCGCGGTATCATCCGCCGGGTGCTGCTGCCCTCCTCCGCGCCCGAGATCGCCGAGATCCTGCGGCTGGTGCTGGGCTGGGCCTGGACCTACGTCATCGTCGCCGAGCTGATCGGATCGTCCTCCGGCATCGGTCACATGATCACCGACAGCCAGGCACTGCTCAACACCGGCCAAATCATCTTCGGCATCATCGTGATCGGACTGATCGGCCTGATCTCGGACTTCCTGTTCAAGGCGTTCAACGCCTGGCTGTTTCCCTGGAAGCTCGCATGACGACGCTGAAGATCGAACGGGTCTCGCGCACCTTCCCCGCGCGCCACGGCAACGCACCGACCAGGGCGCTGGAGCCCACCGATCTCGTCATCGGCAACAACGACTTCGTCACCATCCTCGGTCCCTCCGGCTGCGGCAAGTCCACGCTGCTGCGCATCGTCGCCGGCCTCGACCGCCCGACCGGCGGACGCGTCACGCTCGACGGGCGCGAGGTGATGGGCCCGGGCGCCGATCGCGGCATGGTGTTCCAGTCCTACACGCTGTTCCCTTGGCTGACGGTGCGCGAGAACATCGCCTTCGGCCTGCGCGAGCGCGGCGTGGCGCAGGACGAGCGGAACAAGATCGCAGATGCTTTCATCCGCCAGGTCGGACTGTCCGGCTTCGAGAACCATTGGCCGAAGCAGCTCTCGGGCGGCATGCAGCAGCGCACAGCGATTGCCCGCGCGCTCGCCAATGATCCGAAGATCCTCTTGCTCGACGAGCCCTTCGGCGCGTTGGACAACCAGACCCGCGCCCTCATGCAGGAAATGCTGCTGGGGATCTGGGAGCGCGACCAGAAGACGGTGCTGTTCGTGACCCACGACATCGAGGAAGCGATCTTCCTTGGCAGCCGCGTCATCGTCATGAGCGCACGTCCGGGACGCATCAAGGCCGAGATCCATGTGGACCTGCCGCATCCGCGCTCCTACAAGATCAAGACCACGCCGGAATTCGTCCAGCTCAAGGAGCGGCTGGTCGAGGAGATCCGCACCGAGGCGCTGAAAGTTGCCGAACATGCCTGACACCCAACCCCGCGCCGACGGAAATCGCGTGCTCGCCGACCTCCATGCGCTGCGCGCCTTTGGCGCCTACAAGACCGGCGTGCACAAGCCGACCTTCTCCGAGCCGCACAAGCTTTCGCTGGAATGGCTCGTTCAGAAGCTGCCCGAGGACAACCTCTCCGCGACGATCGACGGCATCGGCAATGTCTTCGGCACCAGCACGAAGCCCGGACCGAAGTTGCTGACGGGCTCGCACCTGGAAAGCCAGAACTACGCCGGCTGGCTCGATGGTCCACTCGGCGTCGTCTACGCGCTCGAAGCCGCGCGCGTGCTCAATACCGATCCATCGCTCAACGGCGCGGTCGAGGTCGCCGCCTGGTGCGACGAGGAGGGACATTTCGGCCATTTCCTCGGCTCGCGCTCCTATGTCGGACAGGTGACCGAGGCCGACATTGACGCCGCGCGCGACCGCACCAGCGGCCGCACCATGCGCGATGCGCTTGCCGACATGGGTCTCGCCGGACGCCCGCGCATCACCGTCGAGCCGGGGCGGCACGTTGGCTATCTGGAGGCGCATATCGAGCAGGGCGATACGCTCGAAAGCGGCGGCCTCGCGATCGGCGTCGTGACCTCCATCGTCGGCATCTGGCAGTACCAGATCAATTTTACCGGCGAGCAGAACCACGCCGGCACCACGCGCATGGCAGTGCGGAAGGATGCCGGCCTCGCGCTGGCAAAATTCTGCGTCGCGATCGACGAACGCTTTCCGTCTGCCTGCGGCCCGCGCACGGTCTGGACCACCGGGCGCATCGCGCTCGATCCGGGCGCTCCGAGCATCATTCCGGGTGGCGCAGAGATGCTGTTCCAGATCCGCGACGATGATCCGGCCGTGATCGCGCGGCTGGAGCAATTGCTGCGGACCATGGCGGAGGAGGCCAGTGCGAACGGTCCCTGCACCGTCACCGTCGAGAAATTGCGCACTGGTGCGCCCGCCATGATGAATTCCGGCTTCCAGGACGCAATCGAGGCCGCGAGCAGGGCACTGGCCGGCGGCCGGTCCCTCCGCATGCCCAGCGGCGCCGGGCATGACGCGCAGATGCTCGCGACCGTCATGCCCGCGGGCATGCTGTTCGTGCCTTCGATCGGCGGCATCAGCCATCACTGGACCGAGAACACCGCCGACGCCGATATCGTCACCGGCGCAGAGGTCTTCGTCGACGCCTGCCGGCGGATCCTCGGCGGCTAGAGCGAGATGCGGCTGCCGATCTGCGGCAGTCGATCGCGCGGCACAAGCGCTCGTGTCCCGGACAAGCTGCAATGCGTGGAGCATTGCGGCGCAGAGCCGGGACCCAGAGCCACGCGGCAATTGCGGCCACAGGTGAAGCCCAACACGCGGCCTTCCCTGCGCGATGGTCGGACGACTTATGCCGTGTCTCTCCCGGGAGCCGAGTTCGTTCTGGCCTCCCTCACCCTCGCGAAATTCACCGGCGCCGCGTCATCCCGAGGTGCGAGTGGCGCGATGCGCACAGCATCGCACCGGGAGCCTCGAAGGATGAACGGCCACAGTTGGGCCGTCCCCCTTCGAGGCTCGCCGAAGAGGCGAGCGCCTCAGGGTGACGGTGATGGAGTCGCGATCATTGCTTCTACGGGTCATACGAGACAGCCGCGTTCGTTACGAATCTGCACTGGTTCCAACGATCGAATGCACATCGACCGAAGGTCCCCCGCGACCGCGACACCTCGTGTGCGCCACAGACATAAAGTCGCGACAATCGTCGGGCTTGTCGATCGCCCTGCCTGCTTCCCCGGGAGTTCTCATGTCTTCAGCCGACCGGCCGGCGACCCGCCTTGCGACCAGACTTGCCTTCTTCGTCGCAGGCTTCGGCATCGCATGCTGGGCGCCGCTGGTGCCCTTCGCGAAGGCGCGGCTCGGCGTCGACGACGGGGTCCTCGGGCTGCTCCTGCTTAGCCTCGGCATCGGCTCGGTCGTCGCGATGCTGCTGACCGGCGTTCTCAGTGCGCGCTACGGCAGCAGGCCAATCATCGTCGCAAGCGGGTTCATGCTCGCGCTGATCCTGCCGCTGCTCGCGATCGCAGGCTCGCCCACGTCTCTGGCGCTGGCGCTCTTTGCGTTCGGCGCCGCGCTCGGCTCGATCGACGTCGCCATGAACATCCACGCCGTGGAGGTGGAGCGCGCCGCGGGACGCCCGCTGATGTCCGGCTTCCACGCCTTGTTCAGCATCGGCGGCTTCGCCGGATCCGCGCTGATGACGGTGCTGCTCTCGTTGCAACTCGGTGCGCCGGCGTGCACATTGATCTGCTCCGTCCTGATGCTGCTCGCGATGTTTGCGACCTGGCCGCGCCTGCTTCGCTCGGTGCAGGTGCAGGACGGCCCGTTGTTCGTGCTGCCGCACGGATCGGTGCTGCTGCTTGCGCTGCTCGGCGCCATCACCTTCCTCGTCGAAGGCGCAATGCTCGATTGGGGCGCGCTCCTCGTCATCGGCGCGGGGCTCGTCACCGAGGCGCAGGGCGGAGCCGGCTACATCGTGTTCTCGATCGCCATGACGATAGGCCGGCTCGGCGGCGACGCGGTCGTTGCGCGCATCGGGGACCGCACGACCTTGCTCTGGGGCAGCCTCATCGCGATCGCGGGCTTTGTGATCCTGCTGACGGCGCCTGCCGCGGCGGTCGCCCTCGGCGGATTCCTGCTGATCGGGCTCGGTGCGTCAAACCTCGTGCCGGTGCTGTTCCGGCGGGCCGCGCGGCAAACGGTGATGCCTACCGGGCTTGCGGTCGCGGCGATCACGACTGCGGGATACGCGGGGGTCCTGATCGGCCCCGCCGGCGTAGGCTTCGTCGCACGTCTTGGCGGATTGCCCATGGCGTTCTGGCTGCTGGCCGGATTGATGGGCCTCGTCACGCTGTCGGCGCGGATCGTCACGGCGGAGCAGCGCCGGATGACGCGCGTCGATGCGTGAGCAGCCCTGCGCCGAATGACGGATGGGAGGGGCGGGATTGCCATCGGCCGCCATGGTCCCATGCGCGCGGGTCCAGGACCATCATCTTGGCATGCCAGCCTAAACCGTTCTTTTGCAGGCACTATTTTGGCTGGCCGAAGCAAGCCCAAGCCATCTGCGCCGGTCTGTCTGCCATGCGGCTTTCGGCCAGTTTACTGGACGCGTCGTTCTGCTAGATCACAACCGAATACCTTTTGACTCCCGTGGAGGGGGCAATGGCACGTGGAAACTCATAGTAATCACGACTCGCACATTTCCTTTGGCCCATTTCGGCTGTTTCCAAAGTCGCGGCTCCTGGAGAAGGAGGGGGCGCCGCTTCACATCGGCGGCCGCGCGCTCGATATTCTGATCTTGCTTGCCGAGCGCCCCGGTGAAGTCATCGACAAGAGGGAGCTGGTCAAACGCATCTGGGCCGACGTGAATGTCGACGAGGGCAGTCTGCGATTCCATATCGCAGCACTGCGCAAGGCGCTCGGCGATACCGGCAAGTCGACGCGCTATGTCCTCAACGTGCCCGGCCGCGGCTACTGCTTTGTCGCGCCGTTCGTTCAAGCAGCTCCGCCGGTCTCCTCAGTCGCGGCCGAGATCTCCCCTCCTCGCTCCCTGCCTGCTCAGCTTGCAAAGATGATCGGGCGAGAGGAGGTCATCGAGAAGATTTCGAACGGATTGACGGTGCATCGCTTCATGACGGTGGTCGGCCCGGGCGGCATCGGCAAGACCGCCGTCGCCGTCACGGTCGGGCATCGCCGCTCGGCAGATTTCGGCGGACGCGTCTTCTTCGTCGACTTCGGTCCGCTGCGGGACGCCAGCCATGTCACGACCACCGTCGCCTCGGTCCTCGGACTGACCGTGAGCTCGGAGGATCCGACGCCGGCCCTCCTGACATTCCTGAAGACCGGCCCCGCCCTGCTGATCTTCGACAGTTGCGAGCATGTGCTGGATACGCTGGCCCCGCTCGTGGAGCGTATCGTTCGCGAATCGCCGCAGCTTCGCGTTCTCGCAACCAGCCGCGAGTCATTCCGGAGCGAAGGCGAGCGGATCTTTCGTCTGTTCCCGCTGGATTGTCCGCCGGAGCGTGGGGGTCTCGAGGTCGCCGAGGTCCTCGCCTATCCCGCGGCTCAACTCTTCGTCGAGCGCATCGCGCAGAGCTCGGGTGCGTTCCAGCTCAGCGCTGAAGAAGCGCCGCTGGTGGCGAGCATCTGCCGGCGCCTCGACGGCATAGCGCTGGCGATCGAGCTCGCGGCGGGCCGTGTCAACGCATACGGCATCGCCGGAACGGCCTCCCTGCTCGACAGCCGCTTTTCGCTGCAATGGCGGGGGCGGCGCACGGCCGTGCCGCGGCACCAGACGCTCGCCGCTGCGCTCGACTGGAGCTACGACCTCCTGTCTCCGGCGGAAAGCGCCACCTTGCGGCGACTGTCGGTTTTCGCCGGGCCGTTCGCGCCGGAGGCGGCCGCCGCGGTCGCATCCGGCGAGGGCCTCAGCACCTCGGAGACGTTGGAGGCGATCGACAGCATGGTCACCAAATCGCTGATCTCGCCATCCGGTTCGCGGACGCTGCGCTATCGCCTGCTCGACACCACGCGCACCTACGCACTCGGGAAGCTGAACGAGCTCGGAGAGGCGCGGACGTTCGCGCGGCGCCATGCCGAGCATTTTCGTGATTTCTTCGAGCATGCGGAGGCCGATACATCGACACCGCTGCCCGAATGGCTGAGCATCTATGCGGGCGAGCTGGACAATGTGCGCGCCGCGCTGGATTGGGCTTTCTCGCCCGACGGCGACGCAAGGCTCGGCATCGCGCTGACGGCGGCCGCAATCACCCTCTGGGTGCGCCTTTCGCTGTTCGCCGAGTGCCGAGAGCGCAGCAGAACGGCACTGGCAGCGCTCGGAGACGGCACGGACAACGACCGCATCCGCATGCAGCTGCTGTCGGCACTCGGCTGGTCGCTGATGTATGGCGAGGGTCGCGCGCGCGAGGCGCGCCCGATCCTGGAGACGACTCTCGAGCTGGCGGACAGGCTCGACGATAAGGATTTCCGGCTGCGCGCGCTCTGGGGCCTGTGCATCGACCAGTTCAACAACGGACAGTTCGGCAAGGCCCGTGCGTTCGCCGATCGTTTTGCGAGCGCGGCGGCGAACTCTCCCGACAAGACCGACGTCATGCTGGGCGACCGGCTGATGGCTGTCGCGCTGCACTATCTCGGCGACCAGAACGAGGCGCGGCAGCGTATCGACCGGGTCAATGCATCGCTGCACTTTCTGGCGGAGAAGCCCAAGATCTTCCCGCTCGATCTCAGGATCTCGACGCAATATTTCCGGGCCCGCATCCTGTGGCTGCAGGGTCTCGCCGATCAGGCGCAGGCGCTGGCGGCAAGAAACATCGAGGAAGGCCGAGCCAACGGCCACGCCCTGACCTTCTGCAGCGTGCTGGGCCAGGCCGCGTGCCCGATCGCCTTCTGGGCCGGCGATCTCGACGCCGCGGAACGCCACGGCAAGGAGCTGCTCGAGCACACCGATCGGCACGCGATCCGGCTGTGGGGCCTGTGGGCAAGAGCCTTCAATGCGGCAGTCGTCGCCAAGCGCGGCGACGTCGCGATCGGCCTGCCGCTGCTGCGCGAAGAACTCAACCGCGCCGGCGATGCACGCTTCCTGCCGCGCTTTCTTCCACTGCTCGGCGAGCTTGCTGCGTGCTTTGGCGAAGCCGACCAGGTCGATCGCGGCCTCGACGTCATCGATGACGTCCTGACCCGTTGCAGCGACCGGCAGGAGCTCTGGTATCTGCCTGAGTTGATGCGCATCAAGGGAGAGTTGATGCTCAGGAGCGCGCGGCATTCAGCGGACGCCGAGGCACGCTTTCGCGAGGCCATGGAGATTGCCGTCCAGCAGGGCGCGCGCTTCTGGGAGCTACGCTGCGCGATGAGCCTCGCGCGGCTCAGGATGGGGGCCGGCCGGAGTGCCGAAGCTCTGGCCGATCTGAAGAATGTCTCCGGATCGTTCGCGGAGGGTGCCGAGATCGCCGACATGCGCACCGCGCGCGAGTTGATGGCACAACTCCGGAACTGACGGCGCCGCCTCGCCCCCAGCAGCAGCCGAGGGAGCAGTTCACGAGTTGGTCATCATGCCCGGGCTTGTCCCGCCTGCGCGGCCGAAGCCGCATCGGCGAGGCGAAAGCCCGAGCATCCACGTTCTTTGTGCGACGTGGCAAGGCGTGGATGGCCGGGACAAGCCCGGCCATGACGTCGTGGAGAGTTCGGTTTCTCCAACGCTCACTATCATACGCCCTGAGCGGCAGCCGCACGCCGTGGCAGCTTCCAGTCGGGCCGGATGAAGTGGCAGGTGTAGCCGTCAGGATAGCGTTCGAGATAGTCCTGATGCTCCGGCTCGGCCTCCCAGAACTCGCGAGCGGGCGCGACCTCGGTCACCACCTTGCCGGGCCACAGGCCGGACGCCTCGACGTCGGCAATGGTGTCTTCGGCGATCCGCTTCTGCGCTTCACTCGTGTAGAAGATCGCGGAGCGATAGCTGGTGCCCAGATCATTGCCTTGGCGATTGAGCGTGGTGGGATCGTGGATCTGAAAAAAGAACTCCAGCATCGTGCGGAAGCTGGTCCTGGCGGGATCGAAGATGATCTCGATCGCTTCGGCGTGCCCTTCGTGATTGCGATACGTGGCGTTCTTCACATGCCCGCCGGTGTAGCCGACGCGGGTGGAGATCACGCCCGGCTGCTTGCGGATGAGATCCTGCATGCCCCAAAAGCAGCCCCCGGCCAAAACTGCGCGTTCTGTCGTCATCTGACGCTCCATTGGTTTGATTGAGATATTCAGCGCTTGTCTCCCGCAGTATGCAAGCGCGGATCATCAACGTCATCGTGATATTCGAGGCCCAACGGCCCGATGGCCGAGACCTGCGTGACATATTCGCCTGATTTCGCCCAGTGAAAATGCCAGGTCTCGCCGGGCAGCACGATGACGCTACCGGGCGGATAGGCTTTCACCTTGTCGCCATCGAAGCGCTCGCCGAGCCCGATGTAGAAGACGCCCGACATGACCGTGTAGATGCGGTCCTCCGGATGCTTGTGCGGCATAAGCTTCGTGCCGCCGGGCACCTTCACCCGGACAAGGTATGGTCCGGGCTCGGAGGGATGGCCGACCATCACCGCCAGCCGCGCGCCCGCCGGGAAAGCGGGGAACGGCTGCCATGCGACGTCCTCGGGCAGGATTGCCCGAAACCTGTCTTCGTCCGGCTGATGTTGGCGAGGCAGATCCTGGCGCGGCATGGCAGCGTCTCCATTGTCTCGATCAGCCCAGCTTGGCGTCGAGCGTGATCGCGGCGTTGAGCACCTTCGACACCGGGCAGTTCTTCTCGGCCTCGCCGGCGAACTTCGCAAAGCCGGCCTCATCGAGGTTCGGCACTTTTGCACGCAGGGTCAGCGCGGACTTGCTGATCTTGAAGCCCTTGCCTTCAGGCTCGAGTGTCACCGCGGCTTCCGTCGACAGTTCGTCCGGCGTGAAACCCGCCATCTGGAGGCCAAACGCCAGGGCCATCGTAAAACAGCCCGCATGGGCCGCCGCGATCAACTCCTCGGGATTGGTCCCCTTCTCGTTCTCGAAGCGGGTCTTGAACGAATAGGGCGTCTGCGCGAGCACGCCGGATTCGCTCGAGAGATGACCGGTCCCATCGCGACCGGTGCCCTTCCAGACTGCCGTTGCCTTGCGGATCATTTCAGTTCTCCTTGTTTGATTTCAGCACCGGCGCTGCGTACCGGTGGAAAGGCGACATTGGCACGACCGCCCGTCATCGTTCCAACCGGCCGAACGCCGCAGCGGTTCCGTCAGCTAGGTGCCGATCTGCCCGACGTGGAAACCGAGCCGGTTCTCGACATCACCGGCGCGGTGGAAGCCGCGCGCCATCAGCGCCTCGATCCGGGTCTGGCTGGCGGGGCGGCCGAGCGCGGCCAGGAACGCATCCCATTCCGGCTTGATCTCGGCGTCGGACGGCAGGCTCGCGACGTCGACGAGGCGCTTGGTCTCGGCGATCGCCTCCTTGTCGAAGGACGCGATGCGCATCGCGAGCGCCTCGACGAAACCGTCGAGCTCGGCATCCGGCAAGGACCGGTTGACGTAGCCGTAGCGCTCGGCGAGATCGCCGTGGATGTCGTCCGCGCCGAGCAGCACTTCGAGCGCGCGGCCGCGGCCGATCAGGCGCGGCAACCGCGCCATCGGCCCGCCACCGGGCACGAGGCCCGCGCCGACCTCCCATTGCGACAGGATCGCCTTCTCGCGGCTGGCAAAGCGAATGTCGCTGGCGAGCGCGAGCTCGCTGCCGACGCCGGTGGCGCGGCCCCGGATCGCGGCAATCGAGACCACCGGCGCACGGCTGAGGCGGACCAGCATGTCGGGCAGCGCCTGCAGGCCGGTCGGCCCGGGCGGGATGCTCAACGACTCTTCCAGCGGTGCGAGGAAATCGTAGTGGGTAATGAAGAAGCCCTCGACGGCGCTGTCGAACACCACAACCTTCACGTCCGGATCTGTCTCGATCGCCGTGACGATGTCGCCCAGCAGCGGAAGCTGCTTCGGCCCGAAAATATTCACCGGCGGCATATCGAAGGTGACGCGCCAGTATGACGGCAGCCGGCGCTCCAGTCGGATGTCACCGGTCGTGAGATTGCGTTCGGGACGGTTCATCTCTTGTACTCCTGATGCATGTGTTCCCGCTTCAGATCGATTGCCGCAGCGGACGGAACGCGGTGCGCATCTCCGCACAGAACAGCGCGGGTTGCTCCCAGGCAGCGAAATGTCCACCCTTGTCGAGACGACTGTAGTGGATCAGCTTAGGGTAGGCCTTCTCGGCCCAGCTCCGCGGCGCGGCGTAGATCTCGTCCGGAAAGACGCTCACAGCGACCGGTATCTTGACGTGCTTGGGCGCGAAGAACACGAGCTTGTTCTCCCAATAGAGCCGCGCCGACGACACCGCGGTGTTGGTGAGCCAATAGAGCGTGATGTTGTCGATCACATCGTCCCGTGACAGACCTTCGGTCTTGCCGTCGAAAACGCGCGCGATCATTGCGGCACTGCGTGCGTCGTGGTCGAGCATCCAGGAGGCGAGACCCGCCGGCGAATCCACGAGGCCATAGAGCGTCTGCGGCCGGTTCGACATCTCGATCGCGTAGCCGAGACCATGCTTGTAGAAGTCGTCGAGCTGGTCGTAGGCGATGCGCTCGTCGGTCGAGAGATCCGGCGGCCGCATGCCACCCGGCTGAAGCGCCTTGGCGATGTCGTCGGGGACGGTCGCGGGCATATTGGTGTGGATGCCGAGCAGTTCGGGCGGTGCGATCAGCGCCATCTGCTCGGTGACGGCATTGCCCCAATCGCCGCCTTGCGCGACATAGCGGCTATAGCCGAGCCGCTTCATCAGCACGATCCAGGCTCGCGCGATGCGCTGGGGATCCCAGCCGAGCTCGGTCGGCTTGCCCGAGAAGCCGTGGCCGGGAAGCGAGGGGATCACCAGATCGAACGCGTCCGTGGCGCTGGCGCCGTGCGCGGTCGGATCGGTGAGCGGGCCGACGATCTTCATCTGCTCGATGATCGAGCCGGGCCAGCCATGCGTGACGATCATCGGCAGCGCATTCTCGTGGCGCGAGCGGACGTGAATGAAATGGATGTCGACGCCGTCGATGTCGGTGACGAATTGCGGCAGAGCGTTCAGCCGCGCTTCGATCTTGCGCCAGTCGTAGTCGCTCTGCCAGTAACGCACGAGCTCCTGCACCGTCTTCAGTTGCACGCCCTGCGATTGATCGGTGACGATCTCGCGATCCGGCCAGCGGCTGGCCGCGAGACGACGACGGAGGTCGAGCAGATCCGCCTCGGGCACGTTCACGTGGAAGGGGCGGATCGTGCCGTTCGTAGCCGCCCTCGCCGGCTGCAGCGGCAGCAGACTCGACACGCTGGCGGCAACCGCGCCCATCGCGGCCTGGCTCAGCAATTGACGGCGATCGGGGTTGAGGATGTCGGTGCGGACTTGCGTCGTCATTTGGATCTCCCTTGCTTCGACCAATGCCCGGGATCGGGTTCGAGAGCGGCACATCGGTCCGTTCTGTGCAGACATTGACGCGGGCAAGTCCGATTTGCGCGTTATGGCTTGTTAGGCCTCGTTAGCCCTTGCGAGTCCGCGCGATGAACCAGAACAGGCGATACCGATGCGGCACGGCGCGCGACGAGGTCAGTCATCGCGCGCCGTATCGGCCAAAGTCAGGAGATGCGCTGGCTGCAATTCACGACGGCAGCGGCTGGCCGGCCTGCTCGCGGACGACATAGTCGGCGTACCAGTCCGCCCAGTTCTCGTCGTGTCCGCCGGTCCGCGTCTCGTGCTCGCCATGCGCGGTCGCCGCACGGCGCAGCGCCGCCGCCAGATCGGTCGTCGACGCGAATGTCGTGGCGCCGCCCGCGATGCGCCCAGGCAGTCGCGTCGTGACCTCCTGGAACAGCCAGCCATTGCCGTCGGGGTCGCTGAACGATGCGAAGGAGCCGTAGCTGCCGCGTTTCGGGTCGGCACCGCCGACCCGAACGCTGCCGAACAGATACGGCTCGTCGGGCCCGGCATGAACGTCGCCGGCACCGTGAAATGGCGCGCTGACCTCGACGCCGCGGTCGAGCAGGTCCTGCCGGGCGACCTCCAGATCGGAGACGATCAGGTACAGGCCTCGCGCCGAACCGGGCGCTGCGGCCGTCACATTCCTGCCGAAGATCACCGAGCAGGCCGAGCCCGGCGGCGTGAACTGGATCACGCGCCAGTCCTCGCCCGACGAAAAATCGGCGTCCAGCCGCCAGCCGAGGCGGGCGTAGAACGCCTTGGCACGGTCGACGTCGGACACGGGGATCACGACGACCTCGAGCTTCAGGTCAACGCTGCGCGATGTCGAGGGCCTGGTTCCGGTTTCGCGATCGATTTCGATGGTGGTCATGTCGAACTCCCTGATGTGAGACGCGGCTGCATACATGGAAAAGCTTCATGCGACAGTCGGCATCACGATCGTCACCCGCGTGCCGCCCTGCCCCGCCTCGCCGTGCAATCGCGCGTGGATGCTGCGTGCGAGCCCTTCGAGGATCCGGCTGCCGGTGCCCTGAAGCGGGCCAGTCGCACCAATGCCGTTGTCGGCCACCGTGCAGAGCCAGGCGCCGTCGCGGTTCGCCAATTCGATGCGGATCAGCGCATCGCTCCGGTTCGGGAAGGCGTGCTTTGCCGCGTTCGTGACCAGTTCGGTGAGCATCAGCGCGAGCCGGTGACATTGAGCAGCCGGCAGCCTGCCGCTCTCGATCGCGGCTTCGCAGCGGATGCCTGCCGGCTCCAGCACCGCTTCGGAGAGGGCTCCGCACAGCTTTTCGAAGAACGGCTCCACGGCGATGGCCGATGGATCGTCGTTGTCGGACAGGAGCTGATAGAGCCGGCCGAAGGCGACGATGCGCCGCTCGAGGCGGTCCACCGCCAGCGACACATCCCTCTTACTCGCGCGCGTGAAGTCGCGGCGGACCGAGGCACCGAGCAGCGTCAGCGTGTTCTTCATGCGATGGTGGGACTCCCGCAGCACGAGTTCCCAGTCACGCGACTGATCATCGAGACTGGCGACGAGTTGAGGTCGAACGACGTGGTCGTTCGACCCGGCGCCGATACTGGACATCATAGCCTCCCCGTTGAAACAGGATCTCACTCAAACGCTATAGTGGATGCGTCGCGCGCGTTTTGCCCGTTAGACGTTGCAAGATTCTGTTATGATCGGCGGCGCCCGCGATCGCGCAGCGGACACGCCTGTCTCAAGGGTCAGGCGCGCTGACGAATCGTCGCGGTCGCGTCGTAAGCCGCTCGCGTTTAAGCAAAATTTGCGACACACGTCCCAGTGCAATCGGCGGTCGGCCACGCGATTTCGCCACTTTCGGCCAGTTTACTGGACGCCTCGATCTGCTAATCAAATTGCACACTTCAGCTCATTGACTGGAATTGTTGGCCCGTGCCGGACACTAACGAGCAGGATTCGGTCATAGCCTTTGGGCCGTTCCGCCTGTTCGTGAAATCGCGGCTGCTGGAAAAGGACGGCGCCCCGCTTCCCCTCGGCGGCCGTGCGCTCGACATCCTCATTTTTCTCGCCGAGCGCGCCGGAGAGGTCATTGACAAGCGGGAGTTGATCAAGCGCATCTGGGCCGACGTGAACGTGGACGAAGGCAGCCTGCGCTTCCACATCACGACGCTGCGCAAGGCTTTGGGCGATGCAGGTGAGGCCTCCCGTTACGTCGTCAACGTCCCGGGACGCGGCTATTGTTTCACGGCTCCGCTGCTCCGGCCCGCAGCATCGGAGAGCAGGACGAGCCCGCCCGCCGCTTCTCCCTCCTCGCTGCCCTCGCCGCTCGCGAAGATGATCGGCCGGGACGATGCGGTCGGGAGAATCTCCGCCGAGCTTGCCCAGCATCGCTTCGTCACCATCGTCGGCCCCGGCGGGATCGGCAAGACGTCGGTCGCACTCGCCGTCGCGCAGGGCGAGCTCGCGGCCTTCGACGGCCAGGTGTGCTTCGTCGATTTCGGCGCGCTGACCGATACCCGGCTCGTCCCCGGAACCATAGCGGCCGTGCTGGGCCTGACCGTCAATTCCGAGGACCCGATACCGGATCTGCTGACGGTCCTGCGCAGCCGGCGGATCCTGCTGGTGCTCGACAGTTGCGAGCATATCCTCGACGAACTCGCCCCTCTGGCTGAGCGCCTGGTCCGTGAGACGCCGCAGCTGCATATCCTGGCCACCAGCCGCGAATCCTTTCGCGCAGAAGGTGAACGCGTCCATCGGCTGTTTCCGCTGGATTGCCCGCCGGAGCGCGAGGGGCTCGGCATTGCTGACATCCTTGCTTATCCCGCAAGCCAGCTCTTCGTGGAACGCATTGCCGAGAGTCTGAGCGAATTCGAACTCCGCGATGAGGATGCCCCGCTCGTCGCCGAGATCTGCCGGCGACTGGACGGCATTGCGCTCGCGATCGAGCTCGCGGCCGGACGTGTGAACGCCTATGGCATTGCCGGCACCGCCTCGCTGCTGGACAGCCGCTTCTCGCTGCTGTGGCGGGGACGGCGTACCGCAATTCCGCGGCACCAGACCTTGAGCGCGGCGCTGGCCTGGAGCTACGACCTGCTGCCGCCGGCCGAAAGCGCGACGCTGCGCGGCCTGTCGGTGTTCGTCGGGCCGTTCACGCTGGAGGCCGCGCTTGCCGTCGCATCCTGCCAGGGGATCAGTGAGCCCGAAGCCGTCGAAGCGATTTCGAACCTGCTGTCCAAATCCCTGATCGCGACCTCGCCCACGGAGCGGCGGCTGCGCTATCGCCTGCTCGACACCACCCGCGCCTTCGTCGCGGACAAGCTCGTCGAGAACGGGGAAGCGGACCGCGTCGCACGCGCCCACGCCGAGTATTTCCGCGACTTCCTCCACGACATTGCCCTCAAATCCACTGGCATGCAGAGCGCCGGCGGCTTCCTTCCCTATGCCGACCATTTGCCGAATGTCAGGGCCGCGCTGACCTTCAGCTTTTCGGAGAGCGGCGATCGGACGATCGGCGTCGATCTGGCGGCCTCGGCGGCGCAGTTCTTCCTCGAACTGACCTTGCTGACGGAATGCTACCGCTGGACCCGGCAGGCGCTGGCGTCGCCGGATGCGCGCGCCGCGGACAGCCGGAAGGAGATGACCTTGCAGGCCGCGCTCGGCGTCTCCGTGATGTTCACGCAGGGCAACAACGAAGGGGTCCGGTCGGCCTTCACGCGCAGTCTCCAGCTTGCCCGGGGGCTCGAGGACCTGCACTGGCAGCTCTGGCTGCTGCGCGGATTGCACATCTACCTGACAAGGGTTGGAGATTTTCACGGCGCGCTCGGAATCGGCGAGCAGGGCGAGAGCGTCGCGCGAAAGCTGAACGATCCCACCGCCATGCTGAACGTCGAATGGATGCTGGGCGTGGCGCATCATCTGATCGGCAACCAGGACAAGGCGGTTCGGTTCTGCGAGAGCGCGATGGTGCACAATCCCGGCTCGCAACGGCTGAACATCGGCCATCTCGGCTATGACGACCGCATCGTGGCGCTGGTGGCGCTGGCGCGCGGACTCTGGCTCACCGGCCGGCCCGAGCGTGCGATCGAGGCCGCCAGATACACGGTTCGCGAGGCCGAGCTGCTCGAACAGCCGCTGACCCTCGGCATCTCCCTGATCTGGACGATTTACGTGTTCCTCTGGGTCGGCGACTGGGACAACGCCGAAATCCTGATCGAGCGGCTGATCGACCATTCGGCGCGGCACTTCCTCGGGCCCTATCACGCGGTCGGCATCGGCCAGAAGGGCGAGCTGCTGCTGCGACGCGGCGACGTTGCCGCGGGCATCGAGCACCTTCGCCGCAGTCAGGCCACGTTGCACGCGGCCCGGCACCGGATCATGACGACCGTGTTTGCGACGGCGCTCGCGGAGGGTCTCGCGTCCCAGAATCAGCCCGACGACGCCCTGCGGACGATCAACGAGGCGATCGCCCAGATTCCCGATCATGGGGAGTCCTTCGACATGCCGGAGATGCTCAGGGTCAAAGGCGACATCCTCGCCCGGTCGGGCAGCGCGGTGGAGGCCGAGAGCTGCTTGCGCGAATCGCTCGATCTGTCGCAGCGCCAATGCGCAGTCGGCTGGGAGCTCCGGGGCGCGATCAGCCTCGGTCGCATCTGGCGCGAGGCCGGAAAGGCCGGCGACGCACGCGACTTGCTCGCCCCGCTCGTCGGGCGCTACCAGGAGGGGCTCCAGACCCGCGATCTGGTCGCCGCAAGGGAGTTGCTGGGTACGCTGAATTGACAGCATCTTCAACGGCATACCGCCAAACTGCCTGCTCGCAACTCCTAACAACTTCTAACACGCCAAGCCGCCTGCGCCCCGCCATGGTGACGACACTTCATGGTGGATATGGCGGGACATGGCGCTTCTTGACGACGTAATGGATGCCAGCGGCGGCTTGACCCACTGGAACAGCCTGAACCGGTTTACGCTCCACCTTTCCGTCGGCGGATCGCTGTTCTCCAGCGCCGGACATGCCCAGGAATTCAAGGACGTGACCGCGGAAGGCTCGACCCGCGCGCAGTCGCTCCGGTTCACCGGCATCACCGGGGGCGAACACTCCGGCTCCTTTCAACCCGACGCGATCACGATCGAGAGCCTGGATGGTGAAGTTCTGCGGACCTGGCGCAACCCGAGCCTCGCGTTGACCGAGGCCGGCTCGCCTGCGCTTGCGGACGAACTGCATCTGGTCTTCTTCTGCGGCGTCGCAATCTGGAACTATCTGACCAGCCCGTTCCTGCTCGCCCATCCCGATGTCATTGTGGAGGAGCTGCCGCCCTGGCGTGAGGGCGCCGAGACGTGGCGGCGGCTCCGGGCACAATTTCCCCCGCACCTCATCACGCTCGCGCCCGAACAGATCTTCTATTTCGACGAGAGCGCCCTGCAACGTCGGACGGATCACGATCTCTTCGGAAACAAGGTCGCACACTTCTCCTGGGCTCATGACAGCTTCTGCGGCATCGTCGTGCCGACACTTCGACGCGTGCAGACGCTGCAGCCTGACGGAACGGTCATCGCCAGGCCCGTGCTGATGGACGTCGAGATCTTCGACGCCATCTTCGAGTAGAGACGACCACCCGCGGGAGCGGCGACCACTGCTCTCAACGCCTAACAATACATAACGAGCCAATAGACGGCACCTGGTGCAGATTGCACACGCGAGCAACCAACGACGTGTGCCATCGGAGCAATGACATGAAGGTTCCAGCTACCCTTGCACTCTCGGCAGCCCTGGCCTGCGCGACTGCGCACGCCTCGGCACAGGACCTGCGATCGAGCCGGCGTTCGATCAGCTATCACACCGTCAATATCCAGGGCCTCGAGATCTTCTACCGCGAGGCCGGCCCCGCCGACGCACCGACCCTGCTGCTGCTGCATGGCTTCCCCTCCTCGTCGCGGATGTGGGAGCCTCTGCTGCCGCTGCTCGCCGACAGATATCACGTGATCGCACCTGATTATCCCGGATTCGGCAACAGCAGCGCGCCGCCGCCGTCCACTTTCACCTATACGTTCGACAACATCGCCGGCGTGATCGGAGAGCTCACGACGAAGCTCGGTCTCGGCAAATATGTTCTGTTCATGCAAGACTACGGCGGTCCGGTCGGCTTCCGCATGGCGCTGGCGCATGCCGAACGTGTCCGCGGAATCATCATCCAGAATGCGGTGTCGCACGAGCAGGGTTTGAGCCCGCTCTGGGAAGCGCGTCGCAGGTACTGGGCCGATCCGGCACACGAGCTCGAGGCGCTCAAGGCCAATTTCACCTCGCTGGCGGCGACGCGTCAGCGGCATCTCGGCTCAAGCCCGCATCCCGAACGCTACGACCCCGACACCTGGAACGACGAATACGCGTTCCTGACACGCCCCGGCCAGGCCGAGATCCAGGCCACGCTGTTCCTGGACTACCGGACCAACGTCGCCTCCTGTCCCAAATGGCAGGATTGGTTGCGCAAGACGCGGCCGCCGACGCTGGTGGTCTGGGGCAAATACGATCCGTCTTTCACCGTCGCCGGCGCCACAGCCTATCGCGACGATGTGCCGGATGCCGAGGTTCACATTCTAGAGGCGGGCCACTTCGCGCTGGATGAAGCCGCCGACGAAATCGCCGCGCTCGTTCGCGACTTCCTTGCGCGCCTGGAAAAGGACAAGGGCTAGGCCCGGGATTTCGGACCGCGCAAAATCAGGCCGACTGATCCAGCATCAGCCGTGCCGCCCTGAGATCGGCGGTCTCGAACCCCTCGGAGAATCGGGCGTAGGTGCTGGCGAGCCGCTCAAGCGAATCTGGCACACCTTGACGGTCTCGCAGCCGCGCCAGCGACATCTCGGTTCGCAACAGCCAGGCCAATGCGCCCTGGTGCTCGGCGAGCGTCGCCGACGCGACCAGACTTGCCTCGGCAGCTGCGAGGTCTCCGCCATGCGCCTCGAGCTCGCCCCGCAGACGGAGCAGCTCCGGCATGTCGAAGGCGCCGCCTTCCTGCTCGATCCGCGCAATGGTCTCGTGCAGCATCTCTTGTGCGTCCGGCAGCCGTCCGAGTGCCGCCAATCCCCGGGACAGATCGGCTGCGAACGCCGACGCGTAGAGTTCGTAGCGATCCGCGTGCAGGCGCGGGAGCGCAGTCCGCAACAGGTCGATGCCGCCGGGGACCTCGCCGCGGGCGATCATGGCCTGCGCCCGAAAGCCGGTCGCGACGGCTTCGTAAGGAACGAGCCCGTGCAGGTTCGCATGCTTCACCAGGCGACCGGTCATGGCCTCGACGGAGGACCAGTCGCCAACCCAGCCGAACACCGAGGCGGACCAGCATAACGCGATACAATGCATGACCACGTCGCGCGGCGCTGACGCGCCGACGAGCGGACGGATGCATTCGAGCGCACGGTCGGGAAAGCCGCGCAGCCATAGCACGCGCGCAAGCGGAATCTGCGGCGTGCGCGAATAGGCGAAATGTCCGGGTTGAGTGCCACGCAGCGCGGCGTCGTCGCGCAGGCCCTCGTCGAGATGGGCCTGGGCCTCGAGCTGGTCCCCGGCGAGGTGATAGGACACGCCGAGCAGCGCCTTGCTGCCGGCAACGCCTGCGGTATCGCCGATCAGGCGGGCAATCCGCTCGGCGTGGCGCGCAGTCGGCACCAGATGCCGATAGCCGCCGGTCCGGCGGTAGAACATATTCAGCCGCGACAGCAGCCGGAAGGTATTGGCATGGTCGCCGAGCGTTTCCGAAATCTCCAGCCCACGCCTGAGCGCCGCTTCCGCCTGCCCGCTGTTGCGCTCGGTGAACATGAGGGCATGACCGAGCGTCGACTGGAGCTCGAGCTCCCATCTGTCGCCCCGCTCGGCCTCACCGAGCGTTGCGAGTGCCCGTTCGGACCATATGCGCGCTTCGTTCAGCAAACTGAGCTCGACGAACAGCCTCGTGCAGCTGCCCGCCAGCGGCACGCGCAGGCCGGCGCCGTCAACATTGGCGTAGCTCCACGCCAGTGCCGCGCGAGCGTCGGCGAGCAGGCCGGCCCGCTCCTGTGCCCGGGACGCCTGGTCGCGGCTGCCCGGCTCCGTCATGCCGGCTTCGAGCGTGCGTTGAACATATCCGGCATGGCGGCGCGCGATCGTGTCGGCCTCGCCGCCACCTACCAGCTTCTGCATGGCATAGGCACGCGTCGCATCCAGCAGGCGATAGCGCCGCGACGCGCCGTCCGGTTGCGCCGACACCAGCGACTTGGCCACGAGTTGCTCCAACGCGTGGACGACGCGATCCTCCGCCGTCGCGGCGTCAGTCGCCACCGCTATCGCGCCCTGCAACGTGAAGGGACCTGCGAAGATGGCGAGGCGCTGAAACACGATGCGCTCGCTCTCGCCGATCAGGCCGAAGCTCCAATCGAGCGTGGCGCCGAGCGTCTGCTGGCGCGGCGGCGCCGTTCGCCGCCCGCGCCATTCGAGCTGCAAATGGCTGTCGAGCAGCGCCGCCATCTCGCGCAATCCGTAGAGACCAACGCGCGCGGCGGCCAGCTCGATCGCAAGGGCGATGCCGTCGAGCTTGCCGCAGATCCGGACCAGGACTCCCACGTCCTCGTCCGTGATGGCGTCCCGATGGCCTGCCGCGACGGCGCGGTCCACGAACAGACGCGCTGCCGGATAACCCAGCACCTCACCGGCGCTGAGACGAGCGTTCTGCGGCGGACCTGGCAGAGGAGCGAGTTCAAAGATCTGCTCCCCCTCCACCAGCAGGGACTCGCGGCTGGTTGCCAGGATGGCGACGCCGGGCGCCTCACGGTAGATGGCTTCCGCGAGACGCGCGACCTCGTCGATGACGTGCTCGCAGCTGTCGAGAATGAAAAGCAGCCGTCGCCCGCGCAGAAAATTGACGATGCTGACTGCGGGGTCGTTGTGATGCACGACGAGGCCCAGCGCGGCGGCAACCGTGCTCGCGACCAGCGCGGCATCCTGCAGCGGACCGAATTCGAGGAAATGGACGTTTCCCTCGAATCTGTCGCACATGTCATGCGCGAGCGCGGCCGCAACGGTGGTCTTGCCGATGCCACCCGGCCCTCGCAGCGTGACGAAGCGATCGCGGAGCAGGCGCTTCGACAGCTCGGTCACGACGTCGTCCCGCCCGACCATCTGGTCCAGGCGACGCGGCAGAAACGGCGGCGAGACTGACGTTTCGGGCAACCGCGATGCGGTCACAGGCGGCTCTGCGCGTTCGCCACGCCGCACGGGCGCGACGAAGCAATAGCCCCGGCTCGGAATGTTGGTGATGTAACGGGCGCCATCCTTGCCGTCGCCGAGCACCTTGCGCAGCTCCGCGACATGGACCCGCAGGCTGATCTCCTCGACGGAGAGGCCCGACCATGCGTAGGCGAGAATCTCGTTCTTCGGCACCACCTCGCCGGCACGGCTGACGAGCAGCCGCAAAATGTCCATCGCCCGGCTGCCGAGCTTGACCGGCACGCCGTCCTTCTCCAGCAGCCGCGAACGCAGCGAAAATGGTCCGAACGAGACGGCATCGAGATCAAGGATCAGCCCAGTGTCGCCGCTGCGGCGGTCATGTCCTGCCGAAAGCTCGGTCACATCGCGCTCATCTTGACGACTGCTTCCTCGAAACGCAGCGCGACTATACAAGGCGCCGCAGCGCGGTCCAGCGAAGGCACTGCACGAACCCGCACCGCGCGTTGGTCGCCTGGCGATGCCTTGTGCCCTCCTCGAGCCAGTCCCGTTCGCGCAAAATGCGTAACAAATTGGTCCTAACCGGCCCCTCTGCGACGAGCTGTCACACCTGATGCACACCCACAGAATCTAACAGTTCCTAATCACCCCTAACGAGCGTCCTGGCCAGCTCACGTTTATCCTCTCAGCATGGAAAGCATTGGTTTGCGCGCCTGCCGGTCGTTGCAAGCCACGGCGAAACCAGGAGAGGACGAACGATGTCGAGCAACTTGCACGCGGCGCGCGCCTGGATTGAATTTCCGGCCGCCCCGCGGGATCATGAGGGTCATCGCCCCACACAGGCGATCGCCCGGGAGAGCCGGTGGCGTCAGATCGATCGCACTCAAGAGGGCATGATCGAGGAGATCACGATCTCGCGATGGGACGACCCGCGGAGCACCTCGTCGCACGAAACGACGACGCCGGATGATCGCTATTTCGTCGGCATTGCCCTGAAGACCACGCGCGCGAAGCTGATACGGGATGGCCGGATCATCTTCGAAGGGACCATGCCGGCGGGGTCGCTGTATGTCACCGCGCCGTCGAAGCCTCTCGGCGTACAATTCCAGTCGCCGAGCGCCTTCCTGCACGTCCACATCTCCACGGACCATCTTCCGGCGCACGCCGACGGGCTGAATGACCTCGTGCTGTTGCGCGATCCGCTCGCTGCGGAGCTCGCCAAGGCGCTGATCGAACATGGTGACGCCGCGGACCTGCAGTTCACGCGCTGCATCGGCCAGACCCTGGCGATGCATCTCACCCGGATGGAGCTGCCGCGCGTCAAGGTCAATGCCTTGCCGAAATGGCGGCTGCGGCGCGTCGAGCAGCACATCGCCGATCATTTCGACCGCTGCATCAGCCTGTCCGAGCTCGCCAATGTCGCCGGCCTGTCCAGGATGCACTTTGCGGCACAATTCCGCGCCGCGACCGGTTATCGTCCCCGCGAATATCTGCTGACGCAGCGGGTCGAGCATGCGAAGACGCTGCTCGCGACCACCGAGCGGCCATTGGCGGATATCGCGCTCGCGGTGGGCTTCAGCACGCAGGCGCATTTTTCGACCGTCTTCAAGCGCATCAGCGGTCAATCTCCGGCGCGCTGGCGCCTTGCCAACGTGGACGGACAGCTCAAGGTCGAAGCGCGGCCGAGGCGGCACGCGTCTCCGGAGCGGGATTGGATCGCCAGCGCGGCTGCATAGCTGATCCGGCGAGCGACGGACGACAGGGATCACGAGGGGTATGCCTCAACTTGTTTGCTGCTCCCGATCTCGCCGCTGCAAGTCCTCGTGTCCCGGACGAGCTGCAACGCGCAAGCGTTGCGGTGCAGAGCCGGGGACCCAGAACGCTCCACGGTAGCTTGCGGTGAGATGGGCCCCGGCTCTGCAGCGCATCGCTGCGCTGCGTCCGGGGCACGAAAGCGCAATACTGACGCCCCTACACCGGATCGAACGCCCGGATCGGCGGCAGATTGCCGGTAAACTTCTCCACCTCGACGGTCGTCAACTGACCGGTGCAACCTTGCGCCAGGGCGGAGGTGCCGATGTCGCGGGTGAGTACGTTTGGATTGCCGTGGACGCAGAGCGGCGCCTCGTCTTCGGGATCCATCGGATCGTACCAGGCGCCGGTCGGAAGCTGGACCACGCCGGGCGCGATACCGTCGGTGACGTGAACGGCAGCAAGGCATGCGCCGCGCTCGTTGAACAGGCGAATGATGTCGCCGTCCTTGATGCCACGCGCGTCCGCATCAACCGGGTTCATGCGCGCGACCTCGCGGCCGCGATGCTTTGCGGCAAGCGAATGTCCGCCGAAATCGAGCTGGCTGTGCAGGCGCGTCGCCGGCTGGTTGGCGACGAGGAAGCACGGCGCCCCGGGCTTGGGCGTATCGGACTTGTCGAGCCAGACCGGATGGCCGGGACAATCCGCATCGCCATGACCTGCGATCTTGGCCGAGAAGATCTCGATCCGCCCGCTCGGCGTCGGCAGGGCGTGATTGACCGGATCGTCGCGGAAGCGGCGCAGCCGGCCACCGTCATCGGGCTGCTGGGGCACGACCAGGCTGCCGCGCGCCCAGAACGCGTCGAAATCAGGCGCTTCCAGGCCGCGCTTGGCCAGCGATGCGCGAGTCGGCTCGTAGAGATGTTCTAGCCACTGCCGCGACGTACGCCCTTCGGTGAAGGGTTCGCGCGCCCCGAGACGTTCGGCGAGATCGGCAAAGATCTCGTAGTCGTCGCGCGCGAGCCCAAACGGCTCGGCGATCCGGTGCATCGCGACCATCAGGGGATCGTTGCTGGAATAGCCGATGTCCTCGCGCTCCAGCGTCATCGTCGAGGGCAGCACGATGTCGGCGTGACGGGCTGTGGCGGTCCATGCGAGCTCGTGCACGACGAATGTGTCCACTTGCGCGAATGCCTTGCGCAAGCGGTTGATGTCCTGATGGTGATGGAAGGGATTGCCGCCCGCCCAGTAGACCAGACGAATGTCCGGATAGGTGCGCGTCTCGCCGTTGTAGCGATAGGTGCTGCCGGGATTGAGCAGCATGTCGGCGATGCGCGCCACCGGGATGAAATCGGCAACACCGTTACGGCCCTGCCCCAGCGTTGGCCCCGGCACGTCGTTGACACGGCGGCCGTAATAGCCGATCGCACCCAACGAATAGGCGTAGCCGCCGCCGGGAAGGCCGATCTGGCCGAGGGCTGCCGCCAGCACCATGCCCATCCACACCGGCTGCTCGCCATGCTCGGCGCGCTGAAGCGAATGGGAGATGGTGATGAGCGCGCGCCGTCCGGCAAGGCGCCGCGCCAGCTTGCGGATCGTATCCGCCTCGACGCCGCAGATTGCGGCGGCCCACTCGGCATGCTTTGCTTGCCCATCGCTCTCGCCGGTGAGATAGCGCAGGAAGACCGGCCAGCCCTCGGTGTAGCGATCGAGGAAGGCCTGGTCGTGCAGGTTCTCACTGACCAGGGTATGGACGATGCCGAGCATCAAGGCGGTGTCGGTGCCGGGCACGCAACTCATCCATTCGGCGCCGGCCTCGACCGGCAGATCGTCGCGCAGCGGGCTGACCAGGACGAACTCGCAGCCGCGCGCCCGCGCCGCCGCCATGGTTCCGCGCTCGACATGCTTGCTGATCGAGCCGCCGGCCACCATGGAGTTCTTCAGCGCCATACCGCCGAACGCCAGCACGATCTCGCTCTCGGCCGCGATCTGCTCCCAGGTGACGTTGCGCTTGGTGATATCCTCGTAGCCCGCCAGGATCTGCGGCAGCAGCACCGAGGACGCTCCGGAGGAATAGGAATTGACCGAGCGCACATAGCCGCCCATCGCGATGTTGAGGAAGCGATGCACCTGACTCTGGGCGTGATGAAAGCGGCCGGCGCTCGACCAGCCATAGGAGCCGCCGAACACGGCGCCCGGCCCGCGCGTGTCGCGGATGCGGCTGAGCTCGTCCCCGAGCAGATCGAGCGCCTTTTCCCAGCTGACGGAGACGAACTCGTCGCGGCCGCGGCGATCGTCGGGGCCCGGCCCGCGCTCCAGCCAGCCGCGGCGGATCGCCGGCTGGGCAATGCGCGCCTGGTGGCGGAGCGCGCCGGGAAAATTGTCAATGATGCCGTTCGGATCGGGATCGCCCGCATAGGCCCTGACCTCGAGGCCGGCCGCGCCCTGGCGCGCGGAGAACACGCCCCAATGCGAGGTGTGCGGCTTGAAGCCGCCCGACAGGTCGAGACCCGGGTCGGGGAAGCCAATCGTATCGTTCATCATCTGATCCTTGTTCCGGCGGCGTCGACAATGGAGCGGTAATATACCGATCCGATCGGGACGTCGTCGAAATCAGGGTTGACGTGAACGCTGACCTGCCCCGCGCAAAGTCCGCCTCAGGGGTCGTCGGACGTCCCGAGCGTCATGGCAAGGACGAGCATCATCCGCGTGCGCAGCAATCGACCAGCAGGTCCCAGATTCGCTGCGTCTGTTCTCTCTTGCGAGTCTGCGGCACCTCCGCGCTCGACCGATCGAAGGCGGCGATGGCGCGGGTTTGGCGAGGCACGATCCACCGCTCCGAAATCGGGTCGTACCATTTTCCGATATTCATCTCAGTCACGTCGGTCGACTCACGGATTGACAGGGTCGGGCGGTGCGCCTCGCGCGGTCCTCATCCGAGCCGTGTGACGCGCTACCCGATTCACCAATCAGGAACTCGCACGATCGTTCCTGGCCCGCTGCATCAGCCTGGCCGGGCCGGATGCAGCGTGCGCGGATGCCGCTCGTGCAGCAATCGCGCCAGCTCCTCACGCTCCGTCGGGCGTCCCTTCATGGCGGTCTCGAACAGCGCTTCCTGGATGTCGCGGGGCATGTCGCCCCACACGTCCATCGCCGCGCGTCCGAGCAGGCCTGCAAGATGATCCTGTCCGTCGTTCATTCGGCTCTCCCGATCTACCCACGGCAATGGAACAGCCACGGCCCCACGGCGTTCCACTGCCATCATTGTGAAAAGGAGACGTCTTTATGGGATTCTTCACCAAGGACATCAAATCGATGGAAGACCTGCTGCTGCACGGGCTCCAGGACATCTATTACGCGGAACAGCAGATCCTGAAGGCGCTGCCGAAGATGATCGACAAGGCGACCAACAGGGACCTCGTCACCGGGCTGAAAGCCCACCTGGAAGAGACCAACAAGCAGGTCGAACGCCTCGACAAGGTGTTCGCGAAACTCGGCAAGGAGCCGAGCGGCACTCATTGTCCGGCCATCGACGGCCTCATCAAGGAAGCCGACGAGACCGCCGGGGAGATCGAGGACAAGTCCGTGCTCGACGCCGCGATCGTCGCGAACGCACAGGCCGTGGAGCACTACGAAATGTGCCGCTACGGCACGCTGATCGCGTGGGCCGAAGAGCTCGGCCACGACGACATCGTGCGCTTCCTCACGACCAATTTGAACGAAGAGAAGGCCGCCAACACCAAGCTGAACACGGTGGCCCTTCGCAAGGGCGTCAACGCCAAGGCGTCGAACGCCGCGTGATCGAGGCCGATTGTTCGAAAGGATGGCGGCGGCGGCCGCCGCCATCCTCCTTCCGCCGCCGCTCATCTCCACCGCTAGCGGACACGTCCGATCAGATGAACGGCTTGCCACCGGTGACGGCCAGCGTCGCCCCGGAGGTGTAGCTCGAGAGTGGATCGGCCAGCATGACATAGGCGGTTGCGAGCTCCGCCGGCTGGCCGGCGCGCTGCATCGGGACCTGCTTGCCGAAGTTCTCGACCCTTTCCTCCGACATGGTCGAGGGGATGAGCGGAGTCCAGATCGGACCCGGGGCCACCGCGTTGACCCGAATGCCTTTCTCGGCGAGCATCTGCGCTAGCCCACCCGTGAAATTCTGGATGGCTCCCTTGGTCGTGGCGTAAGCCAGCAGGCTCGGGTTCGGCATGTCGGAGTTCACCGAGGCCGTGTTGATGATCGCGGCTCCCGGCCGCATGTGGGGGACCGCGGCCTTGGCCAGATAGAACATGGCGTGGATGTTGGTCTCGAACGTGCGCTGCCATTCCTCGTCGCTGATGTCCCCGATGTCCTTGAACGTGGCCTGATGCGCCGCGTTGTTGACGAGGATGTCGATGCCGCCGAGCTCCTCGACGGTGCGACGCACGATGGCGCGGCAGTGCTCGGGATCGCTGATATCGCCGGGGATGAGGACGGCCTTGCGTCCCTCCCGCTCCACCAGCGCCTTCACCTCCGCGGCATCCTCGTCCTCGTTCAGGTAGGATATGACGATATCGGCGCCTTCACGCGCATAGGCGATCGCCACCGCGCGGCCGATGCCGCTGTCTCCGCCCGTGATGATGGCTTTCTTTCCCGCAAGCCGCCCGGCGCCTTTGTAACTCTCCTCGCCATGATCCGGCCGGGGCTGCATTGCTCGCGTCGAGCCGGGCATCGGTTGCTGCTGCGCAGGATAAGGCGGCTTTGGATAGTCGGTCATGGACAACTCCCGGCGTTTGCTGCGCTAACGGGGCGGCGCCGGAAGTGTTCCTGGCTTTGGAGCGTGTCCGGCCCGCCGACATCCGTCATGCGGAAAGCCGAAGCCGGCAACCGTCGGGATTTCCGCGAGCAGCAGCCACACGAATGCGAGGGCGAAGTAGCTGGACGGTCCATTTACAGAGGTTGGTTCCGACCACTGGCTTGCTTCATCGCCCGCACACAATCTCGTGCCAGGGCGCGGAAAACCAGGCCGCTGACCTCTTTATCGAGGCGCAAATTCCTCGCCTTTCGCGGCTCGCCCCGATTAGAGTTCAACGCACCGTTCTAATTCTCGCGAATGGCCGCTCACCATGGCGTCACCTTTGAGAACCATGTTGCGGAGAGCATTTGAAACTCACAGGTGCTTTAGGTGCGTGAAGATATCTCAAGCAATCGGACACCGGCTTGACTCCAGCAGCCCAAACGAACGAGCGGATTCTCGGACTCCTGAGCGCAGCCGGTGTATTCTGCATCTGGTCTGGCTTTCTCGTCTTCTCGAGGGCCGGCATGCAATCCGGCCTGACACCCTTCGATTTGACGGCGCTCCGGTTCATGGTCTCCGGCGCCCTGGTTCTTCCGTTCGCCAAGGCCTGGTGGCCGCGCCACCTGCCGCTGCACGCAATCCTGTCGATGTCGATTTTTGGCCCCGGCGCGCTGTACAATATCTTGATGTACTTCGGGTTGAAGGGTTCGTCGGCAGCATACGGGGGAGCATTCGCCAACGGTTCGTTGCCGATCTTCACCATTCTGCTGGGTTTGCTTTTCGTACGGCGCGTGCCGTCATTGCGGCAACTCATTGCAGTTCTCGTCCTGCTCGTCGGCGCTGTGCTCATCGGCGTTCCGGGCATGCGCGCCGGCGGCAATAGTGTGGCATCGGCCATTGCGTTCTTCCTCGCGGCGTCAGCTGTGCTCTCGATCTACTTCATGGGCGTGAGGCACTGGCAGGTCGAGGCGCGTCAGGCGCTGGTTTTGGTCAGTGTGCCGAACGCGCTGCTTTTCCTGCCGGTCTGGTTTCTCTTTCTTCCCTCCACCATCCACGATGCGCCGTGGTCGACGGTACTGCTTCAGGCTGCCTTCCAGGGCCTGGGGCCCGGTTTTTTGGCGGTCATCCTGTTCTCGATTTCCGCGAGGATACTCGGGCCGACGCCCTCGGCCGGTCTGGCTGCGGCGGTACCGGCAAGTGCGACGCTGTTGGCGATTCCGATACTTTCGGAGATTCCAACAACCATCGAGTGGATCGGCATCGCGATTGTCACTGCCGGGCTCGTTCTGCTCCTCGGAGGAGGCCAACCCGAAACCAGGAGCCTGTCCAAATAGCGGTGGCGACTTGGAGAGAGGCGGCTCCTGCTACGTCGATGCCGGAACGGCTGCATCCTTCCTGAGATTAAGCCGCGCACTGCGTGTGCCGTCGTCGGCTGACGCAATCTGCACCTGCACGTCTCTCGGCTTCGCCAGATAGGGCGAGGACGTGACCAGGACATCGGCGCCAGCTTCCGCATAGGCCGCGGCATTTGCCGCATTGACGCCACCGGCCGCGGCGATGAGCGGACGAGCGCGTGTATAGGCCAGGGATGCCATGCGCTTGACCAGCGCGGCTATCTCGGCGGGCGAGAACTTCTCGGCTTGAATCACGTCGAAACCGGCGACCGCCGCGGCAAGTGCGGCATCGGCGGTCTTCACCTCGATCACGAGCTTCTTCTCCGGCGCCGCCCGGCGCAATCGCTCGACGGCTTGAAACAGCGGCAGGTCGCCGAGAAAGACGCGGTGCTCGGGAAACACCAGCACGGTCTCGGACAGGCCGAGCCGGTGCATCACGGCGCCGCCCGCCTTCACGGCCGCCACCGCAAAGCGCTTGGTGCCCGGCACGTTCTTGCGCGTGCAGGCGACCGGGATACGAGGCGCGACCGCCCTCGCCGCATCGACGATGGCGCGGGTCTCGCTGGCCACGCCCGACCAGATCTCGATCAGGGTCTGCGCCACCTTCCAGCTCCGCAGCAGGCCCGCGGCCGGACCGCGCGCCTGAAGGATCGGCGCGCCCTGCTCCAGCGCCGCGCCGGATGCGCAGAACAGTTCCACCTCGCAGCCGGCGAGCGTGATGATCGCGGCGGCTTCCTCGGCGAGCGCCAGCACCATCGGCGCGCGCGCCGCGAACTGCATCACGCCGACGGCCCCGCCGATCCCGAGCGCCTCGGTGGTGAGATCGCCATAGGGGACATCGTCCTCCAGCAGGCGTTCGAGTTCGGCGCGCGATGCAACGGTTGCCATGTCGTGCGTCCCTTCACTGGTGTCGGCTTGCCGACGACATTGTCGGAAATCCGACACGGATCATCAGGCCCGCCGCCGCAAGCGACGGGAAGCCGCCGCTTTTGGCGCCGTTCCTGCAAGGCGCACACCAGACTCGGCCGCTCATTCGGCATGCCGATTGCTGGGAGCCTTCCAGGCGGCGCATCGCAGCAATCGGGCGGCGCGAAAGCAATTACCGTCCGCTGGAGTTCACCATGAAGCTGCTTCGCTCGATCACCATTGCCGCAGGATTGCTGCTCGCATGCGCATCGGCGCAGGCCGCGCAGACCAACATCGCCGTAGGTCGCGGACGGCGAGCTTCGTCGCTGCCCAGATCTCGCCGAGCTGCTGCTGCGCCGTGGTCTCGTCGCGCATGCAGTCGGAAAAGCTCTGCGGCAGTGCCAATGCCATCGCCTTGTCCGTCTCGGACGTCGCCTTGCACAGCGCTTCGACTTTCAGCTCCGGAACTTTGTCCGAGACCTCTAACAACGAGGAACTCGCCAGCAGCGCAAGCGAAAATATGGTCGCATTCATGTCTGTCTCCGCTCCCAATGCCGCCCTGGCTGCGCGGGCGGGCTCGGCCAGTCGAACATACTGTTCGGATCGGCACGATCGAATAGGTCCTGTCGCAGCACGATTGTCTCTTGCAGCGGAATATGCCGCGGCGGTGCGGGCTTGGCGATCGCCGTGACCTGGGTCGCGAATCCAGTGGCAGCAAGAGCAAAGACGCGCGACGCAACCTGGTACATGCAAGGTTCTCCGGCATGTTCGGTAAAACGTCCGTTCGCAAGGAAGCCACGCCTGTCAAGAGCTTGCGTTGATCCAGATCAACGCCGGCGTGTGCCCAGAGATTGCGGCGCTGCGCGCTCCATCAATTGGGTGGGGCCGATCTCGTTCAGTAGCAGGATGCTGTTTCCATCGCCGCGATCAATCGCTGCGCCCCCCGAACGCCGGGCGCCTTAAGAATTCCTCCGCTGCCGCGCGCTCGCCAGCAGCACCAGCATGAAGGACGCCGCCGTCATCAGCGTCGAGATCGCTGCGATGGTCGGGTCGATCTCGTCGCGCAGCGCGGTGAACATGCGCTTGGTCAGCGGCTGGTACTGGCCACCGGAGATGAACAAGGCGACGATGGTCTCGTCCATCGCCGAGATGAAGGCGAAGACGCCGCCGGCGATCACGCTGGACTTGATCTGCGGCAAGGTCACCGCGAAGAAGCTGCGCAGCCGGTTCATGCCGAGGCTGCGCGCCACCATCTCCTGCGCCGGATCGAAGCTCTGCAGGCCAGCCAGGACCGAGATGACGACGTAGGGCAGGCCCAGCATCACGTTCGCCAGCACCAGGCCCGGCATGGTCGCCACGAGGCCGACCCTGGCGTAGACGAAGAAGATCCCGACCGCGATGATGATGATCGGCACCACCAGCGGCAGCAGCAGCGCCAGATGGATGATGCGCATGATGCGCAGCTTCGATTGGCTGATGGCATAGGCGGCGGCGACGCCGAGCGGCGTTGCAATCAGCACCGTCAGAAGCGCGAGCGTGAGCGTCACCCGCGTTGCCTGCATCCAGGCGGGATTGGCGAAATATTGCTGATACCAGCGCAGCGAGAACGAGGGTGGCGGGAAGGTCAGGAACCGCGCGCTGGAGAACGAGATCGGCGCGATGATCAGGACCGGCAGGATCAGATAGACCAGCACCAGGGTGCTGACCACATAGAGCGCAATCCGTGCGGGCGAGAGGCGCGTCATTTCTGCCCCAGGATGCGATCGAGCGCGACGAAGCGGCTGACGGCGGCGAAAATCAAGAGCACGCCCAGAAGCAGCACCACGGCCACGGCGCTTGCAGCGCCGAACTGGTTGTAGAGCTCGACATTTCGGCTGACCAGCATCGACACCATCACCGTGCGGCCGCCGCCGAGCAGCTCCGGCGTGATGTAGAAGCCGAGGCAGAGCACGAACACCATGGTGCAGCCCGCGAGTACACCCGGCAGCGACAGCGGCAGGAAGACCCGCACGAAGGTCAGCGTCGGGCTCGCACCGAGGCTGGCGCCGGCCTGCATCAGATCGCCGGGGATCTTCTGCATAATCGCATAGAGCGGCAGCACCATGAACGGCAGCAGGATGTGCACGGTTGCGACGACCGTGCCGAACGTGTTGTGGACCAGCGCGAGCGGTTCGCTGATGACGTCGAGATAGCGCAGAAACTGGTTGATCACGCCGGACCGCTGCAGCAGTGCCAGCCACGCATAGGCGCGGACCAGCACGCTGGTCCAGAACGGCAGCACGACCAGCGACAGGATCAGGATGCTCCATCCCTTCGGCACGGAGTTGGCGAGATACGCCACGGGATAGCCGAGCAGCAGCGCGATGACGGTTACCGCGAGACTGATCTCGAAGGTCAGCGCGAAGCTGCGCCAGTAGATGGCCTCGGTGAGGACGCGGCGGTAATGTTCCAGCGTGAAGCCGTCCTGATAGACCGATTGCCAGGCCAGCCAGCCGACCGGCAGCACGATCAGGAGCAGGATCACGAGCAGCGCCGGCGACACCAGCGCCAGCATCAGCCCGTTCTCGCGGCGCCGATGCTGCTCCGATGGATCGGGCACTGATCTCTTCAACGCGGCCTCGCTGCTCTCGGTTGCTGCACCTCTCCCACAGGCGGGAGAGGCAAAGGTGCCGCTGCTCCTACGGCTCATTTCTTCGCTCGACCTACTTCTGCAGGAACGACGCCCAGCGCTTCTCGGCGGCTTCACCGGCCGGCGAGGACCACCAGGCGTAGGACATCAGCGCCTGCCTGGCTGCATTCGCCGGCTCGCTCGGCAATTGTGCGGCGCGC
Organism: Bradyrhizobium sp. 191; assembly: GCF_023100985.1. Taxonomy (NCBI): domain Bacteria; kingdom Pseudomonadati; phylum Pseudomonadota; class Alphaproteobacteria; order Hyphomicrobiales; family Nitrobacteraceae; genus Bradyrhizobium; species Bradyrhizobium sp. 191. Next base: position 6,980,810 of record NZ_CP064692.1, on the reverse strand, counting down.
TCCGGCTTGATCACGCCGGTCTCGAATGCCTTGGGATTGCCCGGGCCGTAGTCGATGTGGAGCGGCAGATTGGCCTGGTGCACGGGATCGACGGCCTCGTTGAGGAACTTCACGGCCGTGTCGAGGTTCGGTGCGCCCTTGAGGAGGCAGAGCGAGGTGCTCTGCAAAATGCCTTGGTTGTAGGTGAAGGCGACCTTGGCGCCTTCCTTGGCGAGCGCGCTGACGCGGCCGTTCCAAGCCATCTCGATATCGACCTCGCCGTCGTTGAGCAGCTGCGCCGACTGCGCGCCCGAGGTCCACCACACCGTGATGTGCGGCTTGATCTCCTCCAGCTTCTTGAAGGCACGGTCGACGTCGAGCGGATAGAGCTTGTCCGGCGCGACGCCGTCGGCCATCAGCGCCGCCTCGAGCGTGGCGATCGGGTGGTTGCGCAGCGCCCGGCGGCCTGGGAATTTCTTGACGTCCCAGAAATCGGCCCAGCTGTTCGGCGCGTCCTTCGGGAAGGTCTTCTGGCTGTAGGCCAGCACGCTCGAATAGAACTCGTAGGAGATCGAATAGGGGCTACGATAGGCCTCCGGCATCGCCGCCGCGTTCGGGATCCTCGAGAAGTCGAGCTTCTCGATCAGCCCCTGCTCGCCACCGCGCAAGCAATAGCCGGTTGGCGTGTCGACCACGTCCCAGATCGGCTTGCCGCTGCCGACCTGGGTCTTGATCGCAGGCCAGGCATCGGGAATGGAATCCTGGTTGATGGTGATGCCGAGCTTCTTGGCGGAGGGATCGAGGATCGCCACCGTCTGCGCCTGCTGATAGGCGCCGCCCTGCGAGACGAAGGTGATCTGCTCGGCGGCATCCGCCGCCGGGCCGCCGAGGGCAATTGCGCCCGCTACGGCACAGCCCAGTCCAAAAGTCCGTGTCGTCGTCATCCTCGCCTCCTCCATCGCCAAAACAATGTCACTGACCGATCGCGTCGAGAAACTGATACCAGCCGGCGACCATGCGGACGGCCGGCTCGCGCAGCGGATAGAACGGGATCGCTTTCATGCGCCGCGCATCGAGCAGCGCCAGCTCGGGCGTCTCGCCGCGCACGAGGGCGGCGAGATAGCGGCCCATCAGGCTCGACATCGCGACGCCGGCGCCGTTGTAGCCGACCGAGAACAGCGTGCGGTCGTCGAGCCGGCCGATATGCGGCACCGAATCCAGCGTCATGCCGACGAGTCCGGACCATGTGTAGGCGAGCGGAACGTCGGCGAGATCGGGGAAGATGCCGACCATCGCCTTGCGCAGCGCGTCGAATGCAGCTTGCGAGTCCTGCTTGCCGAAGGCGCCGCGGCCGCCGAAGATCACGCGGTTGTCGACCATGCGGAACCAGCGCATCATGCGCTTGGTCTCGGTGTAGGTGCGGCCCGTCGGCATCAACTTTCCGGCGAGGTTGCGCGGCAACTTGTCGGTTGCGATGATGGCGCTGCGGAACGGGATCAGCGTGCGCTGCAGCTGCGCCGTCGCACCGGTAAGGTCGGAATAGCTGTTGGTGGCGATGATCGCCTGCCTGGCCCGCACGACGCCTCGCGGCGTCTCGGCGACAATGCCGTCGGTATCCCGCCGGAGCTTCATCACCGGCGATTCCTGGAAGATCGGAGCGCCCCTGCGCGCCAGGCCGTCGGCGAGGCCGCGCAGATAGTTCAGCGGATGAATGCCGCCCGAGCCTGGGTTGAGCACCCCGCCGACGAACACGTCGGAGCCGGTCTCCTCGCGCACGCCGCCCCTGTCGAGGATGCGGACCTCGGCCGAGCCCATCTCGCGCGTCATCCAGTTGGCCTCGTCGATCGCGGCCCGCAGCGTCGTCTCGTTGTGCGCGGCCTTGACCTGGCCGGTGCGCGTCAGGTTCGCGCTGGTGATGCCGAATTCGGAGACGAGCTCCTCGACGATGTCGGTCGATTCATGTGCAATCTCGTACATGCGCCGCGCCATGCCGCGGCCATGCACGGCATCGATCTGCCGGAACGATAGCCGGAATTTGGCGGTGATCACCCCGCCATTGCGCCCGCTTGCGCCCCAGCCGGGACGGTTGGCTTCCAGCACGACCGGTGACAGGCCGCTTTGGGCGACGTGGTGCGCAGCGGACAGGCCGGTGTAGCCCGCACCGATGATCACCACGTCCGCCTGATGCTCGCCCGCGAGCACCGGAAAGTCGCGCGCCGGCTCCGCCGTGGCAGCCCACAGCGAGTTGGCCGATGGCAGCGCGTTCCACTCCCCTGTCATGCCCACGCTCACGTCCTTACGCCGTCGGCCCGATGGCCGCATCGGCCAGCGCTTTCAAGGTCGGGAAATGGAAGTCCGGCCGGGTCAACGTCTCCACAGCCGGCGTGCCGCCGAACCCGGCGATGCCCTGGCGGCGCTCGATCCAGCACACCTTGTAGCCGAGCTTCCGGGCGATTCCGATGTCGTGATACTGGCTCTGCGCGACGTGCAATATGTCGGACTGCTTGTAGCCGAAGGCGGACTGCCGCCCCTTGTTGTAGGCGAAGAACTCGGGGTTCGGCTTGGCGACGCCGGTATCGTCGGCGCATACGGTGTCGTCGAAGGGATCGCCGAGTGCATGGGCGTAGGCGGACAGCGCGACGCGGTCGGCGTTGGTCATCGCGACCAGGCGGAATCTGGTGCGCAGGCGCTTCAGGGCCTCGACGGAATCGGCGAAGGGGCCCCAGCGCAGCACCGAGAGCTGGAATGCATCGCAGGCGGCATCATCGGCCGGCAGACCCAGCTCCTGGGCGAGATGGCGATAGACGTGGAACATCGCCTCGCTCGAGCGCCCATAGTGCCTGTCGCGGCCGCGCTTGTAGGGCTCGAAGATCCGGTCATCGCTGAGCTCGGCCGGGGTCTTGCCCGAAATCCGGCGCACCGCGGCAAGGACGCCACTCTCGAAATCGATCAAGGTGCCGACGACGTCGAAGGTGAGGACCTTGAAATGGCTGAATGCGGCTGGGCTGGACATGGTCGTTTCTTCTCTCGGTTGAACGGACGTGGGTTCAGTCCACCCGGGGCACCACGATGGTGTCTTCGGGGTGGAGGGTGACGGTGAGGCCGCCGCCGAGCGGCGGAATCCGGCCGTAGGCCTGGTGATAGGCCGGCTGGCGCAGGCTGAGCTCGATGCCGCCTTCCAGCGCCAGGAAGATGCGCAGGCTCTCGCCCTGATAGACGATGTCGGTGACCGTCCCGGTCAGCCGGTTGCACACGGGATCCTGCGCGCCGTCGTCGATCAGCAGCTTTTCGCTGTGCACCGCCAGCATCAGGGCGTCGCCATCGGGAAGGGCGCGCGCACTGCGCAGCAGCACATTGCCGAGTGCGACGCTGGAGGCGTCGACGCGGCGGACCGAGAGCATGGTCGCCTCGCCGATGAAGCTGGCCACGAAGGAATCGGCGGGATGGTCGTGCAGCCGCTCGGGTGTGTCGATCTGGATCAGCCGGCCGTCCTTCATCACGGCGACGCGGTCGCTCATGGTCAGCGCCTCGCGCTGGTCATGCGTGACATAGATGATGGTGGCACCGATGCGCTTGTGCAGCGCCCGCAACTCGATCTGCATGGATTCGCGCAGTTGCTTGTCGAGCGCGGAGAGCGGCTCGTCCATCAGGATCAGGCGCGGCTCGAAGATCATCGCGCGGGCCAGGGCCACGCGCTGGCGCTGGCCACCCGAGAGCTGCGCGATGCCGCGCTCCTCATAGCCGGTGAGCCCCACCATCGCGAGCGACGCACGCACCTTCTCCGGCCAGGTCGCTTTGGGCAGCCGCCGCGCGCGCAACGGAAAGGCGACGTTCTCGCCGACGCTCATATGCGGGAACAGCGCGTAATTCTGGAACACGACCCCGATGTCGCGCTTGTGCGGCGGCATATAGGTGACGTCGCGGCCGCCGAAATGGATCGAGCCCGACGATGGCAGGATGAAGCCGCCGAGAATGCCGAGCAGCGTGGTCTTGCCGGAACCTGAGGGACCGAGCAGCGAGACGAACTCGCCGGCGCCGACATCGAGGGACACGTCGTCCAGGGCGCGAACGGCGCCATACGCCTTGCTCGCGGACCTGATCTCGACGCTTTCCGCTCGCTTGTCCAACGACCGACCTCACCCATCCCTGCAATGGCGTGCCTCACTGCGCGCCATAAGCCTGCTTTATAGACAGGGATTCTGAGCACTCACGGCTGAAGCGTGCGGTGCACCTAACCTTCTCTCGCAAGCCCTGTCTTTAGGCTGTGATACCAATGACAACAGACTTGGCAAAACCCGGCAATTGCCAAATTATTACGGGCCTCATAACATGACGTTATGCCTGAGTTGCGCCGGATGCTGCCGTCCAGTAACGCCCTGTTCGTCTTCGACGCAGCGGCGCGCAATGGCAGCTTCACCGCGGCGGCCGCCGAATTGAACGTCACGCAACCGGCGGTGAGCCGCATGCTCGGTCAGCTCGAGGAGCATCTCGGCGTGCGCCTGTTCGACCGCACAGCGGGCCGCGCGGTGCTCACCGAGGAAGGCGAGCTGCTCTATCGCCGCGTGCTCGAGGGCTTTCGCAGCATCGAGAGCGGGCTCGTCGAGATCGAGCGGCGCCGCAAGGGCACCGAGACGGTGACGCTGTCGGTCTCTTCCGCCTTCACCACCCACTGGCTGATGCCGCGCATCGACAAGCTGCAGAAGCAGTTTCCGCAAGTCGATCTGCGCTTCCAGCTCATCTCTGGTGCGCTACGCGGACCGGTGGAGAACGTCGATCTCGGCATGCGCTTCCGCGATCGCGACGAGCCGTCATCCGGCGGCACCTTGGTGATGAAGGAAGTCATGCTGCCCATGTGCAGCCCCGGTTATCTCGGCGAGACCGATCCAACGGAAGGCAACACCATCATTCGACTCGCCGAGACGCCGGGCGACTGGGCCGCGGATTACGCCTCGCTGCTCACCGGGCGCCGCGGCGCGGCCAAAGCGCTGAGCTTCACCGACTATGCCGTCGTGGTGCAGGCTGCGCTGCTTGGCCAGGGCATTGCGCTTGGCTGGCTGACGGTCACCTCGCATTGGCTGCTCACCGGCGCGCTGGTGCCGGCCTCCGACACGCTCACCACCACGCGCCGCATCTGCGAATTCTTGCCGCCGCGCAACCGGCCGATGCGCCCGATCGCCGCCGAGATCCGCGACTGGATCACCGCGCAGATGAAAAGCGAGATCGCCGCGATCGATCGGCTTTATCCGAAGCTTGGTGCGATGGCTGCGTGCTATTGATACGATTCGCGCGGATCGTATTGCCGCTCGTCCAGCGCCTGCGATGATGAACTAAGGGCCGCCAGCGCGGTATGAGGCTGCGCCAGGAGTGCCTGCCGGTGCTCCGGCGCCGCCGATCGCGATCATCCGGCGCCCCACACGGCAAGGCCACAGCGTCCAACTAGAACGAGGTGCCACCCCCAAACCTGAACTCCTGAACCGTGTCGTATTTGCCCTTCGTCAGCGGCACGGCGTAGTCGAAGCGCAGTGGCCCGAACGGCGAGGCCCAGATCAGGCCGACGCCGACGGACGACCGCACAAGGTTGCCGTCGTCGTATTGCAGTCCGCAGGTTGGGCAGGCCTTGGTGTTGACTTCGTCCGTGGCCGACCATGAGGTCGGCCCCTGGTAGCCCCAGAGCGATCCCGCATCGGCGTAGACCGCGCCCTTCAGGCCGACTTCCTTGGGCAGGAACCAGAACGGCATCTGCAACTCCATCGATGCGCGAAAGCCCTTTTTATCGAGATCGTATTCAGTGAGCGCGGCGACGACCTGGACGTCGGCGAAGCCGTTCTTGAGGTAGAAGCGGAAGCAAGGGCGGGCGGTGCCAGGCCCTTACTCCTGTAGACATTCATCACTTGACTTGCCCCTGCCCTCCACGGCGTGGACGAGCGCGGGCCGACCGCCCTCATCTGTCGCGCCGCATCAGAGAGCTCTCAGCACTGGTTTTGGATTCCCGTGCTTCCGGGAGGCAGGCCGTTCGCCGTGCGTGGCCTCGTCCGGTGTCACGGCCGCCAGGATATTCGCATGGTGTCGAGGCGACGGATGCCGCTGTGCCCCTTGATCGCCGGCGCTTCATCCAATCTGAGCTGAGGAATGCGGGCCGCGAGCGCCGCCAGGCTCTCCTCGAGTTCGATCCGCGCCAGCGCTTCACCGATACAACGATGGGCACCGGCCCCGAAAGCGGGCAGCAACCGTGGTTGGTCGGTTCGACGGATGTCGAATACGTCGGGCCGTTCATAAGCCCCTTCGTCACGCGCGGCGGACATGGTCGACAAGATGACGAGTTGCCGGGCCGGGAGCACAGCGCCGCCAACCTCGATGTCTTCGGCCGTCACCCTGATGAACGATGCCACGCTCGGCTCGAATCGCATCGCCTCCGCAACCGCGCCTGGAATCAACGAGGGATCGCGGCATACCGCCTCCCATTGCTCCCGGTGCTGGAGCAGAAGCGCCAATTGCATGACGATGGCGACGCGAGTCGTGTCGGTGCCGCCGACGATCAACTGCACGATCTGGAATATGATCTCGAGAGGTGACAACTCACCTGCTGCGTCGGCCTTCCCAAGGAAATCCGAGAGGAAATCGTCCCGAGGGGCGCGTCGCCGGTCTTCGATCGTCTTCTCCACGTAGGCGCGCAACTGTTGGCAGGCCACCTCCGATTCGGGGATTTCGTCCGGCAATATGCTGGCGCTGAGGAATCGAGTCACCGCGTAGACGAGTTCTGTAAAGGAAGGGATATCGGCTCGCGGCAGGCCGAGAAGATCGCCAATGACCTGGGCGGGAAGCTGAGCTGCGAACCGACCGACGAATTCGACCTGACCATCGGCATACCAGCTCTCAATCAGCTGCTCCGCGGAGCGTCGTATGTGCGGCCGCAGATCGGCCATCATACGGGCCGCAAAGCTTCTGGAGAACGGTGAGCGCCGGCGGCGGTGCACGGCACCGTTCGCGGTGAGCATTCCGTGCGCGAAGAGGTCAAACAGCGCTCCCTCCGTGACACCGAACAATTCCGGGTGGGCGGTTTCGGATGCGGCTATACGGAGATCACTGCCGAGCCGCTCAATGTCGGCATGGCGGAGCACGAGGTAACCTCCCGTCTCATGCCTGACAAAGGGATAGGCGGCACGATACTTGCGGAACATTCCGTGAGGATCCGCGTCGAGGTCTGCCGCACTGAGAACCGGCAGGTCCTCAACAGCGGCGAGAGCTGCCCGATCGTCGGCGCCGACAACTTCTGCCATTGGGATTCTCTTGTCCTTGACTGCGATTTCTCCTCCCTAGGCCTGGCGCGTTACGTCTCGATTGCCGGACAGTCGAAATTCGTTGCAATCGTAACGGGCGGCCGCGCGGTCGCCTGTCAGCGCGGCGCGGCCCAGGCTCAGTCCGGCGATGGCAAGATCGCCCGCCTCAGCAATCATGGAAGCCCCGCACCGCCCACTCGATCTCCGAACGGCCGTGGATTCCAAGATCGCGCAACGTCCGGTCGTCGAGTTCCATCAGAGCAGCAACAGCCCTTCTGATCTCCCGCTCTCGGCGAAAATGCAATCGCAAGACAGTCAGCATCTCACCGGCCGAACGCAGCCAATTCCAACGTCGCGCGGGTTGCGCGGCGCGCGGCGGCACGCCGCCGCATTTGACGGCGCTGCCGTTGCGCTCGGCGCCATCGCGACCGCCGCTGCGCATCGGCTCTGCCGGTTCACCGGTCTCCCGGTCCGTCAGCCAGTCTTTTCGTGCCACCAGTATCGTGTGAGCCGGCATGGCCGCGGCCGGATGCAACGCTGCACCGTAGAGCGCAAACCCTTCCATGAAGGAAAAGATCACCGACCACAACATGCCGACGTCCCGGTCCGGCGCGGCTCCAGCCGGCGCCGGATGCGAACCAGTGTCCGCGAGGTCCTGCCTCCCGTTACGGCCAGCACCGAGACCGGCCGTACCGCGGTCATCGGGCCATGCGGCCAGATCTTGACCATCGAGCTCCCCGTCAACCGGGCGGGCAAGCCGGACCATACTGCGAGAATGCGACTTCATCGTAGATCTCCCACGCATTGTTCGTGGGAGCCTATGTGCAGGCCGGCCGTTACACCGAGATCACCGTCATCGGCAAAAAGGCTACGGTTGCAATCCGCCGACCGCGTTCAGCACGGATCCACGGTGCCGGAAGACGCGGCGACGCCAGCCTTGGTCACGCCACGTTGCGTTTCCGCTGTAACCATTCGATGGCCGGCGGAAGCATTGGTGTAACGGCGATCCCGTCAACTCGCTCTGCGCAATCGCTCGGCCGCCCTGTTGCGGCCGTGCACCGATCCATCAAGAGGTCATCTCCCATGAAGATTCTTATCGCTTCGACGCCTGCGACGGGCCATCTCAATCCACTGCTGGCGATCACGCAGATCCTGGCTGCCGAAGGCCACGAGATTGCCCTTGTGACAGGTACCGCCTTTCGTGCCCGCGTCGAAGCCAACGGCATCAGGTTCTTTCCTCTTCCCGAGGGCGCGGACTTCGATCCGAACGACGTCTTCTCGTTGGTCCCCGAGCTTAAGATCATTCCCCCGGGGCTGGAGTGGCTTCGTGTTGTTTGCGAGCGCATCTTCGTCGACGCCATTCCGGCCCAGCACCAGGGGCTGCTGGAGGCGTTGCGGCAATTTCCGGCGGACATCATTGTCGCTGACGACATGTTCTTCGGCATCCTGCCGATCCTGCTCGGACCGCGATCGCATCGGCCTCCCGTCGCGCTCTGCGGCACCTCGATCCTGCATTGGGCGCGCGAGGACGGCGCACCCAATTTTCTCGGCTTGCCGCCGGCAAGGACCGACGAGGACCGCGATCGATATGCGGCCCTGACGCGGGACTATGACGCGACGGTCGATCAGCCGGTATTGCTGCGCCTGAACCGCGCCTTGAAGGGCCTCGGGGTCGGTCCGGTAGCGATGCCGCTATTCCATTCCGTGGTCGCTCTCGCAGATTCTTATCTGCAACTGTCGGTGCCGAGTTTCGAATTTCCGCGCGACATGCCGTCTTCGGTGAATTTCGTCGGCACGCCTCCGATCATTGCCAACCAGGTCTCGCTGCCGCCCTGGGCCGAGGACCTCGACGGCTCGCACAAGGTCGTGCTCGCGACGCAGGGCACGGTGGCCAATCACAACCTCAATCTGCTGGTCGCCCCGACGCTGGCGGCGCTCGCCAACGAGCCCGACATCCTGGTGATCGCGACGGCAGGCGGCCGTCCAGTCGACGCCATTCCCGGCAAGGTGCCGTCGAACGCCCGCGTCGCCAGCTATTTGCCGTTCGAATGGCTGCTGCCGAAGGTCGACGTGCTCGTCACCAACGGCGGCTATGGCAGCGTCAACCAGGCCATGAGCTTCGGCATCCCCCTGGTTACCGCGGGACTGACCGAAGACAAGGCCGACGTCAACGCACGGGTCGCGTGGTCCGGCGTCGGCATCGACCTCGCGACCAATGAGCCGACGCCAGAAGCCTTGCGCGAGGCGGTGCGGACGGTGCTCGACCAGTCGCGCTATCGATTGCGCGCGTTACAGATCGCGGACGAGTTCGCAGGGATCGATACACGGAAGAAGATTCTCCGGATCATCGGCGAACTCGTTGCCGACGAAACCAAGCTGTCGCGCCTCCGCGCGACCATGCCAAGTCGGGGTCGGCGCGCCGGGCGGCGCGGATGATCCGATTGCCGAACTGAGCCATGGAGGGCGGTGCGACCGTCCTCCGTCGTTCCATCAATGTCTGTCGGAAGCCATCGGATGTTCGTTCATGCGCATCAATCCTGAATCCTTCGCCTTCATGGTGCTGCTCGGGCTGCTGGCGGCCGTGCCATATTCCGGTATCGACATCAATCTGCCCGCACTGGCGGCCACCGGCTCCACATTTGGCGTGAGCGCGTCGGACGTCGGGTTGACGACGAGTGCCTTCATGCTCAGCCTCGCAACAGCGCCGCTGATCTATGGACCCGCCTCCGACCGCCTTGGCCGCAAGCCGATCCTGGCATTCGGCCTCGCGCTGTTCGTCGCCGCCAGTTTCGGCTGCGCGCTTGCTTCCTCGCTGCCGGCTCTGCTGGTGTGCCGTTTCATTCAAGGTATCGGCGCCGCCGCAACCGCCACCACCTTTGCCATCATACGCGACCTCTTCGACGGTACCGCGGCACGAGGCGGGATCGCCAACGTCATGGTCGCAGTCAACGTTGCCACCGTGATCGCGCCCACCGCGGGGGCTGCCCTGCTGGCCGCTGCCGGCTGGCAATCGATCTATGCGACCCAGGCCGCGATGGGTCTGGCGCTGCTGGTGGTCGTGATGTTTCGCTTCGCCGAAAGTGCGACCATCGCTCCATCCGCCCGCCTGGTGCCCGCAGCCGTGATTCACAGCTATCGCCGCGTCCTGACGCATCCCGTTTCGCTTCCCTACATCCTGGTCGGTGCAGCAGGCGGCGCGATGGTGTTTGCCTACGTCACCGGCGCCTCGCTCTTCTTCGTCGGGGCCGTCGGGCTCTCGCCCGAGCAGTTCGGCCTGATCTTCAGCGCCTGCTCGGCGTCCGTGATGGGCGGCGCCTTCCTCGACGGACAGCTCGGCCGGCGCGGGATATCTTCGGCATGCATGCTCGCCACCGGGCTGACGCTGTCGGCGGCGGCCAGCGTTGTCCTGCTCGCGATGACATTGACCGGCTGGATGCCCACGGTGCCTGTCGCCGCGCTCCTCATGGCGGTGGCGCTCGGCTTCGGACTCAGCGTGCCGAACGTGGTGAGCGCGACGATGCAGCACTTTCCCGACATCGCCGGCGCCGTCAGCGCTGCTGCCGGAAGCATCCAGCTAATCGCCGGTGCCATATCGAGCGGACTGGTGGCCGCTTGCTTCGACGGCCGGACGGCGCTCTCGACGACGGTCGTCATGGCTGCGTCTGCGCTCCTCGCGCTCGTCCTGTATTTCCTGGTCGCGCGTCCCGCCGACCGTCGTCTGCAATCTCAGACGATCGAGCGGCTGATGCGCGCCGGCTCGATGCCGAAATCGACCGCAAGCTGATCATCTGGCGGCCGCTGATCATGCCTAAAGGCGGCTCGTGACAAGCCGCTTGCGCTCGCGTGAAAAACATCTGGCTTCGGCGCGCTCAATGCCCTGGTTTCCCCTACAGGAGCAGCCATGCGGATCAATTAATTCGCACGAAGCTGTGACAGCGATCGCCGAGGCGATGGCCGCCGGGAACGTTGCACATGATCGCGCGTGCCATTCTTACAGAGGTAACCATTTCGTCTCGACTAGACATCATTCGGTAGCAGCATTGCCCCATCGTTGGCGTGGCCAGCGCGGCTACACCCGCGGTCACGCAATTGTCCCATCGCCTGCTCCGGTCGCGAAAGGAACGATTGCGTCAGTGAGTTTCGCGACCTGATGAGGCTTCTGGAATGTTATACCATTTTCTGCTGGCATCGTGGGGCACATTGGGAAACCTCTCTCCTCTCCTGACTGCGGGACGGAAACTGCGCCGGAATGGTCATCATGTCCGGGTGATGGCGGATCCGGCAATGCGTGCCGAAGTGGAGAGCGCCGACTTCGAATTCGTGACATGGCGCCGCGCCCCGACGGGCAAGGCCGCCGATCCGACAGATCTCTCGGACGTGTCGCAATGGATACGCCGCGTCGTATTCGACCCCTGCTCAGCCTATGCGGCCGATATCCGGGACGAAATTCGCCGCGGGCCGACGGATGCGGTTCTCAGCTTGGACGTATTGTTCGGCGCCGCGCTCGGAGCGGAGGCATCGGATGTGCCCCTCGCTCTTTTATCCCCCCATGTCAGCCTGCGCACCCTGCCGGGAATGCCGCCGGCCACGAGCGGGTTGGGCCAACCGAAAACTCCGCAAGAGCGTGCCGAAGTTGACGTGGCCAATGCCGCCGTATCGCAGATGCTGAATTCGTTTCTCCCTCTTCTCAACCGGGCCCGCGTCGATCTGGGACTCGCCCCGCTCGCGGATGTCATGCACCTGTTCGATCGGGCCGACCGGCTTCTGCTCGCAACCAGTCGGGCGTTCGACTTTCAGGCTGATGCTCTGCCGTACAATTTTCGGTATGTCGGGCCGCTGCTCGACGTGCCGAACTGGTCCAAGGCCACGCAACCCAATTCGCGGCAGGCCGCCACCTGGCCAGCATCGTCCATGCGATCGGGGCGCCGCCGCGTCTTGATCGCTTGCAGCACCGGCGCTCAAGGCCAGCGCGATCTGTTTCAACGCGTCGTCAACGCGATGGGCATGCTCGAGATCGATGCCATCACGACCACTGGCCCCAATCTGAAGGTTACAGATCTGCGGGCTCCACAGAATGTGCAATTGATCAGCGGCGCTCCCCATGACCTGATCATGAAAGACGTTTCTGCCGTGGTGTCGCAAGGCGGCCACGGAACCGTCACCCGTTCGCTCCTCAACGGCTTGCCGCAGCTCGCTCTTCCGATGGGGCGGGATCAGGCCGCGAACGCGGCGCGGGTCGAGGCCAGGGGCGCCGGGCTTCGATTGCCGCCAACGGCCTCGGAGATGGAAATCGCCGCGGCAGTGGACCGGCTGATCACCGAGCCGCAATTCACGACGACGGCTCGCTTCCTCGGCGAGGCCATCAAGGTCGATATCGATCGGTCCTGCCTCGTCGACGAGATGGAGACCATCGCCGCCGCCGGCCGCCGAATGAGACGGCCGTCCCCTGCAACGACGGCGTCTCGTCGCGCCTGACGAACCTCGATGCGGCGGCCCGTCCATGATCGGCCCGGTGCCGCTGACCGACGCCGCGAAATGCTCCGAGCGTTCGCAAGAGCGCGCGGGCATCGCCAAACGAAAGCGCCTCCCGACCTTGCGCGCATTTTGAAGCGGGACCGACGGCCGCTGACGACCAATGCCGGGGAGATTGGCTGCGTTTTCGACGATCCGGCGCGGGCGGCAGATGCGAAATGAGACCTACATTCTGGCGATTACCCCGGCTGAATGGGTTCGTCAGCCGCTCCTCTATCGATATCCTGGCAGACACTGGCGACGATCTGATAGGAGCGATGGGCCGCGGCGGTGTCCTGGATGAACGTGATGATCATGAGTTCGTCTGCCTGCGTTCTCCTGATCATCGCCTGGATACCGGAACGCACCGTTTCCGGTCCGCCAACGATGGCGTAGGATAAGCGGTCGGGCATGGCTGCGACGGGCGCCGCAATCGCGTCCGTCGCCGATGCCGGCAGCTTCTTGCGAAACCATTGCACCAGGATCGGCCGGACGCCAGCCATCATTTCCTCCGCTTCTGCATCCGTGTCTGCCGCGATGATAAAGGCCGACACCATCGCATGCGGAGATCGCATTGTGGCGCCCGGCCGGAAATGCGTGCGATACGCCTGCATGGCAGGAATCAGATCATCGGGCGCGATATGGGTCCCGTAGGAGAACGGCAAGCCGAGCTTGCCCGCCATTGTCGCCGAGGCCGTTGAAGACCCCAGCAACCAGACGGGTACATCGAGGCCGCGCCCAGGTGCATGTGGACTATCGCCCGATTGCGGCTCGCGCAGGAGCGCCAACAATTCGTCGAGGTCAGCGTCAAAACGCATGCGCGCATCGGGCGCCTTGCGTAGCATCCGGAGCGTGTCAGCGTCCGACCCTGGTCCGCCCGTTGCGCGTCCGATTCCGAGATCGATCCGGCCGGGATGTAGCGCCGCCAATGTTCCGAATTGTTCGGCAATCAGAAGGGGCGAATAGTTGGGCAACATTGCGCCGCCAGAGCCGACGCGGATCGATCGCGTACGGCTCGCAACATGAGCAAGCACGATAGGTGGCGCCGCATTGGTCAGCCGCGGCACGTTGTGATGCTCGGTGAACCAGAAGCGTCGATAGCCCAACGCCTCCGCATGCTGCGCTCGCTCGACAGTGCGGGCCAGAGCTTGACGCGTACCGTCGCCATTGTACTTCGGAGAAAAATCGAGCATCGAGATCGGAAGCGATCTGTCCATCATGAATCCCTTTGTGTTGTCCGGCCCGATCCTTCGGCCATGGGGCTGCCAATGAAGCGGCGTCGTGACGACGCCTTCACTGGCCGCGATCTCCAGGGCCCGGGTGCTCAGCCGATATTCTGTCGTAAAGACGCGCAGCGCATAGCCTGCGCTTCTGGACAGAACGGCCAGCAAGATCGCCAATCGGCGCTCAGGCGACGGCCGCTTTCAGATGACGGGCAAGTATCTCTGCGAACACCTTCACCTTCGAGGAGATGTCGGCGCGCGAGGGATAGGTGAGTTGGAGTCTGACCGAAGCCGAAACGGGGAAGGCCTTCACGAGAGCGCCGGACGCCAACGCCGTTCTGCATAGCGACCCGGGCAGGAGGCCGATGCCCTGACCGAGCAGCACCAGTTCGCGGATGAACGTGAAACTGTCGACCGTAACGTGGAACTGAGGCAGGACCCCGCCATCGAGGCACTGTTCGAAAAGGCGGCGCAGTTCCGGCTGCTGTGGACCGATCAGCCGCGTTGCCCTGGCGATGCTCGCCGGAGCACCGTGACGGCGCATATAATCGGCGCTCGCATAAAAGCCCAGTTCCATGTCGAGCGCCCCCCGCACGACGGCGTCCTGGGGATTGGCGGCACCGATCCGCAGTGCGACATCGACATTCTCGGAGACGAGGTCGAGCACCGCGTTGGTCGGAACCACATTGACCCGCACCTTCGGATATGCCGCGCAGAATTCCGAGATAGCCGGGGCAACGATCTTTGCTGGAAAGTCCGCAGGCAGCGTCATGCGGATCTCGCCTGCATGAGATGGTCCGACCTGCTTCAGATCGGCGAGTGTATCGGCCAGGGACGCCAGGGCGCCCTCCGATCGCTGATACAGATCCTGCCCTTCGGCGGTCAGAGCGAAGGCGCGTGTCGACCGTTTGAAGAGGCGAACGCCCAGCGAGCTCTCGAGATTGCGAATGCGCAGGCTCACGGAAGACCGCGGCATCCCTGTCCGGCGTGCGGCTCCGGAGAAGCTGCCCGCGCGAACAACTTCAATGAATGTCTTGAGCGCGTTGAGATCCATCAGCGCGCCCTCAGCGAGCCGTGATCCTTGATAGGATCACGGGCGAAATGGCGTGCCGCCTCCGGAAGCCAGCCATGAGCGCTCCGGCGACCATCCCCAAGTATGGATGGGCGGGATCGGGAGTGTTTGAGAGTCCGCATCTATCGCGCGATAGTACGATATCGGGCGCTGTCCCCTTCTTCACATCCTCGTTTTTACGAACGCCCGCAGGAAGATGGGTTGGTCACGGTCAGGGATGAGACATCCGGGGATCGGGGACCTCCTTCGACCCGTCTCCTCGCTCGATTTGCGGGTCGACATGGCCCTTCAGAACCCGGGTGCCGCAAGGCGCGCACGCTATGGCAAGGGTCCGACGATCATTTGATCGTGCCGTTGGGCGATACCGGGCAGGAGATTCATATTCTGCTCCCGTGGTTCGGGGATGTCGCGGAGATCGCGAAAGAATTCCTCGTGCTTTCGCGGTGTCGAGATCAAGATGTGGCGCGCATCACGGGAGCCGACATTCGTGAACCCATGAATCATGCCTTTCGGAACCTGCACGCGTGCCCCGGGCTCCACGACCTCGGTCTGGTCGCCGATGAGATATTTCAGCGTTCCCTCGAGAACGACGAACAGCTTATCCTCGGATGCGGAAATATGAGCCGGTGCGCCGAAGCCTGGCTTGATCGTCATGTCCAGAATCGTGAACGGGCTTGTGCTGGAATTGATGATCCTGGTGCTGATCCCCGCGAAATCAGTCTGCTCGAATGTGGTTGCGATGCCAGCTTCCATTGTCGGTCTCCGAGGCTCGAGTGGGCGTCGGTTCATACTTCGTCGCTCCGGAGCATCGCGCATAGCCCAAGCCTCTGGACAGACCGGCCAAGACAATCGCCAATCGCCCGCATTGGGATGATGTCGCAATCTCAGAACCGCACGTGCCAGATCCACGGCACCACGCGCCCCTCGCGGCGGAGGGGTAGGACCGTGCCGGCCATCAGTCGTCGGGCGTCCGACCCTCAGTCTAAAGCTGCGGTGCATTGCGGATTGCTATTCGCGAGTGAGCCGAGCGACCCTCCGTTCTCCTTGCCCGACGGCATTCCCGCGAGGCAATGGTGCGCCCCGCAGGCTGATGCCACCGGACGACCCATTGCACCGACCTCAGCAAGCGAAGGGACAAGGTCGAAAGTCCTTTGCCGCGGGCGAATTCCAATTGGCACCGCGCCGGCGGCGCCAGCTCAATTCACCTGGGCACCCGAATTCTTCACGATCGGCGTCCACTTCTGCACCTCGCTCGCGACAAAGGCCCTGAAGGCCTCAGGGGTCGAGCCCTGGACGATGAAGCCCTGCGCCGCAAAGTAATCCTTGATGTCGGGAGACTGCATGGCCTTGTTCACTTCCGCGCTCAGCTTCTCGACCACCTCGGGCGGCGTGCCGACCGGCGCAAACAGGCCTTGCCATGACAGCGCCTCGAAACCCTTCAGTCCCGATTCATCCAGCGTCGGCACGTCCGGCAGCAGGGGGTGCCTGATTTTCGAGGTGACGGCCAGCGCGCGAATCTTTCCGGCCTGGATCTGCGGCATCAGCACCAGGACGTCGCCGAACGTGACCTGGATTTGACCGCCCATGAGATCGGTGAGCATGGCCGCGCTTCCGCGATAGGGAACGTGCACCATCGAAACATCGGTCGCCTGCTTGTACATCTCGCCGGTGAGATGCATCGACGTGCCGTTGCCGGCCGAGCCGTAACTCAGCTCGCCCGGTTTCGACTTGGCCAGGGCGAGAAACTCGGCCGGCGTGTTCGCCTTGACGTCGGGATTGACGGCCAGCACCAGCGGCGAGTTCACCATCATCGACACGGGTGCGAAGTCGTTGATCACGTTATAGGGCAACTTCGGATACAGCGCCTGCGCGATGGCGTTGCTGCCGGTCACCCCCGCCAACAGGTTGTAGCCGTCGGGTGCGGATTTGGCCACGAAGTCGGCGCCCAGGGCGCCGCCGGCGCCGGGGCGGTTGTCGACCACCACCGGCTGTCCCCACGCCGCGGCGAGTTTTTCTCCCACACGCCGCGCCAGCACGTCGGTGCTGCCGCCAGGCGCGAACGGCACCACGATGTGGATCGGCTTGTTCGGGTAGGTTGATTGCGCATTGGCCAGTGCAGGCATGAGCATCGCGAAGCTGGCCAACGCCAGCGTCGCACAGCGCGACATCGGGAAACGGATCATGGGCAACTCCTTGCGGGTGGATTGGCGGATTCAATTGGAGCGAGACGACCCCAGCCGCCGCCGCCAGCGGTTTCAATGATCAGCAGGTCGCCGGCGGACCACGCGATGCGGGCGCGCGCAGGCAAGAGCTCGATCGCTCCGTCCACACGCAAGACCCGGGCCATCGACGTTGCGCCGGCCCCGCCGCCTCGAGCACCGCGCGCACGGCCGACATGGCGCTCGCCGCGATAGGCGATCCACCCCTGGCCTTCGAGCAGCCGATAGGCGCGCCGCACGCCGTCGCCGCCACATTGCAGACCGCCGCCGCCGCTGCCGCGGCGGATCTCGTAGCATTCCACCCTCAGCGGCGCTTCGGTCTCGATCACCTCCACGGGGGTATTGCGCGCATTGCCGACGTCGGTGGAGACACCGGCGCGGCCGGGCGCGTGGACGCTGGCGCCGGCGCCGCTGGCAATGATCTCGGTGAACATCCAGCGCCGCCCGTCCGCCCGCGTGCCGCTGAGCGCGAGGACGGTGGCTACCCCGGCGTGCGGCGCCACGCCCATCCCGCCTGCCGACTGTGACCAGGCTCCGAGAATCGCGTTGCACGCCAGCTTCACGGTCGCCGTGCGCGCATTGACCGCCGCCGGCAGCGCCGGATTGACCAGGCTGCCGGGTGGCAGCTTCAGCGTCAGTGGCGCAAGGCAACCGGCGTTATTGGGTGCATCCGGTGCCAGCGTCCGCATGAAGAACAGAGCCGCCGACAGCATCGCCGCCGGCGATGCATTGAGCGGCCCCCTCACCTGCGGCGCGGTCCCCTCGAAGTCGATGACCAGTGTGTCACCCTGCTTGCGCAAGCTCACCGCGATGGAAACCGGGGCGGTGTCGATGCCGTCGCCGTCGAGTTGATCACGCCAGGTCCATTCGCCGTCGGGCGCGGCCGCAAGGGCGGCGCGGGTCATGCATTCAGTCTGCGCAATCAGGGCATCGCAGACGTCGGCAAAACGAGGTCCGGTGTGACGCGCGATCTGCTTCAGTTCGCGCGCGCCTTGCGTCAGCGCGATCCACTGCGCTTCCAGGTCGCCGCGCAGGTTGTCAGGCGTGCGGGAGTTGGCGGCCAGGATGGCGTCGATATCGGGCTGCACGCCTTCGGCGCTGCGCCAGCGCACCGGCGGCAGGCGCAGGCCTTCCTGGTACACTTCGGTTGCATCAGGCGGAATGGAGCCGGCGGCCATGCCCCCGACATCCTGATGGTGCAAATTGGCGGCGGCGAAGGCGATCACCTCGCCATCGTGGAAGACCGGATGGACCAGAGCCAGGTCCGGCAGATGCGTGCCGCCGGACCAGGGGTCGTTGAGCAGATAGGCGTCGCCCTCGGACATCGTTGCGAGCGGAAAGCGTGCGAGCACACCGGCAACGGCCGGAATCAGCGAGCCCAGCAACAACGGCAGCGAGCGCGCCTGGGCGAGCAAGCGTCCGTCCGGCAGGAACAGCGCCGCGGCACAGTCGCCGCTCTCGCGGGCGATGGACGACACGGCGGCGCGCATCATGCCATGCTGCATGCGGTCGGCCGTGCCTTGCAGCGCCAGACGCAGCGGCTCCATGCGCAGGGCGATGACCGGATCAGGCGGGACGTCGTGCGCGCGCGGCATCATGCCTTCGCCTCCAGCGCCAGCGCCTGGTCCGGCGTCACCCGCCACGACCAGCCCGCCGGCACAAAGACGGTTGTCATCGGCGCGAACAGAGAATGCGGCCCCTCGCCTTGCGGCGGCAGCGAATCCCACGGGCTTTCGCTCGCCGCCAGGCTGACGTCGCCCTCGTCCGGACTGTAGAGCATGCCCAGCGCCGCCATCACGCCGGCGTGCGGCATCACCAGCACGCAGCGCATACCGGCCAGTTCGGCAATCTCGGCCGCATGCTGCGCGCCGCCGCCGCCGATGGCGACGAGCACCGCATCCGCCGGATCCAGGTTGCGCTGAAAGGCGTGGGTCTTGAGCGCCTCCGCCATCCCGGCGGCGGCCGCGCCCACGACGGCTTCAGCGGTTCGAAGCACCGACAAGCCGAGCGCGCCGGCCACGCCGCCAAGCGCGGCCTCCGCGGCGGCGCGGTCCAGCACGATCCCGCCGGCCAGCCGGGGCGGCAAGCGGTCCAGGACGCACAGTGCATCGCTCAGCGTCGGCAAGTCACCGCCGAGACCAAAGGCGGCCGGTCCTGGCCAGGCTCCTTGCGAGCGCGGCCCCAGGCGAAGCGCGCCACCCGGCAGCACCGACACCACGCTGCCACCCCCGATGCCGATGGAGGCGATATCCGCGCAGCGCTGACGGATCGGCAAGCCGCCGCATTCCAGCGCATCGGTAAAGGTTGGCCTGCCGTCGAGCAGAATGCTGATGTCGGCGCTGGTGCCTCCGATATCCAGAACGATCGCGGGATCGGAGGCTGCGAGGCCGGCGGCCACGCCCTGCAGCGCCGCGCAGGGACCGGACATGGCAAGGCCGATCGGCTGCTCGGCGAGATCATGCCAGGGCGCAGTGCCGCCGGCCGATCGCATCAGGCGCAACGGCGGCAAGCCACGCACCTTCAATGCGTCGGCCAGCGCGTGCAGGTAACTCGCTGCCAGCGGTTTGGCATAGGCGTCCAGCGCCGTAGTCAGCCAGCGTTCGAATTCCCGCGGTTGCGGATCGACTTCGCTGGACAGTGAAATGTGCAAGCTCGGAAGGCGCGCATGCAGCGCCGCACGCAGCGCGTGCTCATGGGTCGGATTGCGGTGCGAGAACAACAGACCGACCGCCAGCGCGCGCACGCCGGCGTCGCTCACTGCATCCGCAATGGCGTCCACGGCCGACAGGTCGAGCGGCTCCACCTCGCGCCCCTCGGCATCGATGCGCCCGCCGATCTCGAAACGCAGCGGCTCCGGAAACAGCTTTGCTTCGGGCACGGCCGGCATGATCACCGGCTCATACAGTTCCT
Source organism: Bradyrhizobium sp. 191 (assembly GCF_023100985.1). Taxonomy (NCBI): domain Bacteria; kingdom Pseudomonadati; phylum Pseudomonadota; class Alphaproteobacteria; order Hyphomicrobiales; family Nitrobacteraceae; genus Bradyrhizobium; species Bradyrhizobium sp. 191. The sequence continues at coordinate 6,960,619 of NZ_CP064692.1, read as the reverse complement.
TGCGATCCTGGCGCGCCAGGACCGGTACGTCGCGCATGCCGCGCGTCAGGACAAGGGCCACCGGCGGTTCGTTCAGCTCCAGCAGCAGATTGGTGATGACGGTGGAGCCGTGCACGACGCGGCCGACGTCGTCTGCCCCGATGCCCGCCTGCGCGCACAACTGATCGAGTGCCTCGACGACCGGCTCCGCCAGCCGGCGTCCGGCGCGCGGATGTTTGAGCGATGCAACGTGCCCGTCACTCCGCAAGGCCACCACATCGATGAAGGTGCCACCCATGTCCACCGCGAGTGACCAGGACGCGTTCAACGGAAGCGCTCCGGCGAAAACGGCGTCAGGTCCACCTGCGTCGGTCGTCCGGCCACCAGATGCGCAATCTCGCGGCCGGTCGCCGCGCCCATGCACATGCCCATATGGCCATGGCCGAAGGCGAGCCAAGCGTTGTCGGCCGCGCGGACCGGACCGACCACGGGAAGACTATCGGGAAGACAGGGACGATGACCCATCCAGCGCGTGAAGGACGATGTGTCCAGGTGCGGGAATAACTGCTGTCCCTGACGAAGCAGGGCATCGGCACGCGCCATGTTGGGTGGCGCTTTCAAGCCGGCGAATTCCACCGTACCGGCCAGCCGCAGACCCATGGCCATCGGGTTGACCATCAGATTGTGCTCCACCGCCATCACGGTGTGGCGCAGAGCCAGATTCGAGCTCTGCACGGTGACGTGGTAACCGCGCTGCGTCTCCAGCATCACCGGGCTGTCGAGCTGTGTCGCCAATGCGCCCGACCAGGCCCCGGCTGCCACCACCACGCCGTCCGCTGCCAGCGGCTCGCCCTGCTCCAACAGCACTGCCGTGACGCGCCGGCCCTGCCGCTCGAAACCACGGACGCGGTCGCGGACGTGACGCGCGCCATCGCCGATGCAGCGATTGTAGATCGCCTTGACGAGGGCAGATGGATCGGACGTGGAGCCGTTATCGGGCGCCAGAATACCGAACCGAAAACGTCCCTTGAGGTCAGGCTCGAGACTTTCCAGCTCGTCCTGCTCCACGTCCCGCATCCGCACGCCCAGCGATCGCCGCAGATTCATGCCCCAGGCCCACTGCGCCGCTGTCTCGCGAGAGGAAAAGACGTACAGGCAGCCGCTACGCCGCACCAACTCCCGGGCATCGGCATGGACGAGCAGCGGATCATAGCAGTCGAAGATAGGCGCCAGCAGCGAACGTAACGCGGTGGCGATGCGGGTCACCTCTTCGCGTGATGAATGACGCAGCAGTCGCAGCAGCCATGGCGCCACGAGCGGGGCATAGGCCCAACGCACCGTCAGCGGTCCCAATGGGTCCAGCAGCCAGCGCGGGACCTTCTTCCACATGCCTGGCATGCCGACCGGCAGGCAGGCGCTGGGCGAGAGCGAGCCGGCATTGCCGAAGGAGCAGGCCTCGCCCGCGTCCAGCGGGTCGACGAAGGTCACCGCGTGGCCGTCGCGCTGCAGCCACGCCGCAGTGCAAGCGCCGACGATTCCCGTTCCTATGACGACAATGTGCATGCGGGAATTCTGAAAAATAATTCCCCCATCACACAAGCCAATTCTTTTAATATGATCATCAGGTTTCCTGATGATCGATCCGTTCGAGCGAGGACATGTGATGCGGCCCGCCATTCTCTCCACTCTCAGCCTGCGCCAGATGCGCGCCTTTGCCGCGGTCGCTCGAGCGGGCAGCTTCACGGCGGCGGCGCGACAGATCAATCTGACGCAGTCGGCAGTCAGTATGCTGGTTCAGCAACTCGAGGAGACCCTCGGGCTGAAACTGTTCGACCGCGGCGCGGTCGTGTTGTTGACGGCGGCCGGCCAGCAATTGCTCCCCCTGGCGCGCCGCATCCTGGATGACGTGCAACAGATCGCGGAGGGCGCTTCGGACCTTCGCTCCCTTCGCACCGGCCTGTTGCGCGTGGTGGCGCCGCAGATGCTGGCATGCACATGGGTGGCCGCAGTGCTGGGCGAGTTCGAGCAAGCCCATCCGGATGTCGGCCTGCGCGTGACCGACGCGATGGCGGACGAGGTGGTGAGCACGGTGCGCCGGGGCGAGGCGGAACTGGGCGTTGGCCCGGAGCGCGCCACCGGCGAGGACGTCACCAGCACATTCCTGATGGATGTGCCGATCCGAGTGGTCTGCTCAGCACAGCACCCGCTGGCGCAGCAACGCGCCGTCTCGTGGAAAAAACTGCGCGACGAGCGCTGGGTCATCTATTCCAGTGAGTTCAACCGGCACCTGGAGAGCCTGCTGCAGGCGCACGATAGCTCGCTCTCCATGCAGACCGCCGTCGAGGTCAAATATCTGACCACCGCTTTGGCGTTGGTGGGCGTCGGCACCGGCCTGGCGGCCGTTCCCGACTACGGACGGCTGTTCGCGCCGAATTTCGACGTGCGTTTCATCAAGCTGCGCGCTCCGGAAATCCGCCGCCGCTACTACATATATCAACGACGCGGGCTCGTGCTCTCACCGCCTGCGGAGGCGTTCGCCAAGCTGCTGCGCCAACGCGCGGCACGCAGCGGTGGGTGAATCCGTGCACACTAACTTGCGAGCGCACGGCTCCCGGCGTGGCCATGGAAGTCCCACGTCGGACGAGCGCATAATCAGGCCGCCGTGTCGCCGAGCCACCCTTTTTCCTGACGATCCGACAGGCCATGCGCGTCTGGCACCTTCCGGAAGTGCCGGCAGCAGACGCCAATGATGACGAACGGTCGCCGGCTTAGATGCTGCGATAGCGCTCGATACGTGAGAGCTCGGGCGCTATTCCGAGCCCCGGCTCTTGATCCAACTCAACCGCGCCCTCCCTCACGCCAAGAACCGGGCCGCAACAGAGATCGCGCAACGGGTTGTCGTTGACGTCAACCTCCAGCCAGCCATGCCCGCCGATGCCGGCGAGGAGATGCGCGGACGCAAGCAAGCCCAGGCCTCCGCCGAGATAGTGCGGACAGAACGTCTTGCCCGCCTTCAGAATGTCGCGGGCCAGTGGACCGCACACGCTCAGCCCGCCCCATTTCGCAATATCGGGCTGAACCACACCGAGCACGTCGTCGGCGAGAACCTCCTTGAAGCCCTCGACACTCGAAATGTTTTCGCCGGCGGCAATCGGCATCTTCGCTGCGGCGTGCAGCCTGCGCCATTCCGCGCGCGGGCGATCGGCCCGAATCGGCTCCTCCAGCCAGCGTAGATCGAACTGGGCAAGCCGCGGCAGCATCTCGATCGCCTGCCTGACTGGCCAGCCCTGATTGGCATCGGCGGCAAGCATGCCGGCGCCGAGGATCCCACGCAGCGCGGCCAAATTGGCAATATCGGTTTCGGCGCCGAACCCGACCTTCAGCTTCAGCGCGCAATGGCCGCGCTTGAGCGCGGCTTCCGCCGTCTGCGCCGCGCCGGCGGGATTGATGCCGCTGGCGTAGACCTTGATCTTGCCGGACTGTCCGCCGAGCAGCCGCCATAGCGGCAACCGCCGACGCCGTGCGCAGACATCCCACAGCGCAAGATCGATGCCCGAAATCGCCTGCGCAAATGGACCGGGCTCGCCGCATTGAATCACCAGCACCTCGATGGCCTTGGTCAGGGTCTCGAAAGCCTGAGTGGGACCATCGAATTTGCGCCCGATGAGCGCGGGCGCAAGCACCTCGTTGATGAGCCGGGCGCGATGCTCCGCGCCTGGCGCTGGAAAGTTGCACCAGGCTTCACCCCATCCCTCGACGCCGTCTTCGTCGACAGCGCGAACGAAGACGGCGGGACGGTTGAGCATCTTGCCGAAAGAGGTCACCACCGGCATTGCCAGCGGATAGCGATAGCAGAACGCTTCGATCGAACGGATGGTGAAGCTGTCAGTCATGTTGCAATTCCTGCAAGACCACGCCGGACCGCTACCATCCTAGTAGGCGCGTGCGAAGTCACCTTCCAGCTTGATATCGGTAAAGACCGGAAAGCGGGGCTTCCAGGGCGTGCCCTTGGCTGTGGTCAGCTCGTTGAGCCGTTCCAGCACGTGGAGACCATCCTTGCTCAGGCTCGCCGAGACTGCCGCGCGGTCCGGGAAGTTCTTGAGGACGGCATCGAGCCAGATGGTCCGACCAGCGAGGAAGCCGCTTGCGCCTGCGGCATAGGAATAGTCGAGCACGCGCTCGAACTTCTCCGGCGCGGCGCCGCCCGAGAGCAACACCCAGGGAATGTTGCGCGCGCGGCAGATATCGCCGATCGCATTGAACTCCTTCTGCGCGGCCTTCGCCTCGGCGCTGCCGTCACGTGCCGGCAGGCTGCCTGCCGCAAGCGGGCTCTCCAGCTTGAGGAGATCGACGCCGTATTCGGGCTTCGCGAACTCGCCCACGCTGTCGATGACGAGGCCCGGCAGCTTGCCCGGCGATTCCACGTAATCGGCAGTGTGATTGGCGCTGCCGAGGAACGGATAGACCAGCAATTCGAGCACATAAGGAATGTCGTGGCGGGCGCAATCCTCGCCGATCTCGCGCACGAACTTCTTCTGGTGCTCGTTGACGGCGGCATCGGCGTCGGGCCGGTACCAGGCCAGCACCTTGACGGCGTCGCCGCCCATGGCGCGGATCTTCTCCACGCTCCAATTGGTGATCGCGCGCGACTTGCGGCCACCCGCGGTCTCCTCGACGCGGTGCTCTTCCAGCGTCACGATGAGGCCGCAGCGCGGCGGCAGCAGGTCGATGGCGGCAGGCACGGCAAAGTTCGGATCGAACAGCATCGAGCTGCAATGCGGTGCGAGGTTCTCGACCAGGAGGCGCTTGGCCGCCGTGACGTCGGAAAACTCGACCTGCTCCCGCGTGATGCCCTTGGCTTTCGCGATGGCATCGAACAGTGGCGGCCGCTGATCCAGCGCGACCATGCGAAAGTGGCCGTCCGCGTCAGCAAGCCGTGCCAGGCCCCGGTTCTTTCCAATCGCTCTCATGGCTTCGTCCTCATGAATACAAGACACTCATTGATGGTGGGGATTCCATTGCGGCCGCCGGCATGGCGGCATTTCATGGCGGCCGTGGCCGCCGAAAACGCCATGGCGGCGCGCACGTCGATGCCGGCGCCGATCGCAAGCGTATAGGCGCCGTGGAAGACGTCGCCGGCGCCCGTGGTATCGACGACGTCGACGGCATAGGCGACCTGCCGATGCAGCTGGCCGTTCTCGTGCCAGCTCACGCCGCCCTCGCCGCGCGTGACGGCGATGACGCGGCATCCGAAGCGCGCCAGCGTTGCGAGGGATTTAACATCGGCCGATCCGGCAAAGGCTGTGAGCGCGGGCTCCGAGAAGATCGCGTGATCAGTCAGCGGCAGCAGCCGCTCGAACACCTCGGCGTCGGCCATGTCGCCGTCGAGCACGGTCGGAATGCCGCGCGCACGCGCTTCGCGGAACAGCGCCGCCGCGCCCTCGACCCAGCGCGGATCGGCCAGCACAGCAGAGGCGTGCGCGACGATTTCGAGCGGAATCCAATCGGCTGCCTCCGGATACAGACCGCGGAAGTTGACGATCTGGCGCTCGCCGGAGTTGTCGACGATGATTCCGGAGACCGACGAACGGCCTTCGGGAAACAGCCGGAAGTTCTCGACGTCGACGCCTTCGGCGGTGAAGGCCGACTTCATCTCATGGCCGGCAGCATCGTTCCCTGCCCGCCCCCAGAACGCGACAGACGCGCCGAGCTTCGCCACCGCGACGGCAGCATTGGCAGCCATGCCGCCGCCAAGCGTGCCGTACTCGACCGCCCTGATTTTCTCGCTTCCACCCGCGAACGGCCGATCGACGCGCCAGACCTGGTCGAGCGCGGACAGCCCGAGACAGATCACGTGCACGGGCCTCTCGCTGGACGCGACGTCCGCCAGCGCCGAGAGGTCACCGATGTTCACCGGCGCGCTCACCGCAGAACCTGTCCATTGATGGCATCGAACAGATGCGTCTTGCCCGGCTGCGGACGCAGGTTGATGCGATCGCCGACCTTCGGCCGCAACGCTGGATCGACCCGCGCAATGGCGGGGCCGCCGGCGAGGTCGAAATGGATCAGCGTGTCCGAACCGAGCGGCTCGACCAGCTTGACGTCGATGGCGTTGCCATCGGCGGCATCGGTCGCGACGGCGAAATGTTCGGGGCGAATGCCGAGCACGGCGTTACCGGCCTTGCTCAGGCGGCCTGCGGTCTCGTCGTCCAGCGCCACCACCGTTCCACCTTGCGAAAGAATTGCCTGCTCCTGGCGCCACTCGACCGGGAAGAAATTCATCGCGGGCGAGCCGATGAAGCCGGCGACGAACTGGTTGGCGGGCCGCTCGTAGACCGTCTCGGGCGTGTCGTATTGCTGGATCGTGCCACTCTGGAGCACCACGATCCGGTCCGCCATGGTCATGGCCTCGATCTGGTCGTGGGTGACGAAGACCATGGTGGTCTTCAGCTCCTGCGACAGCGCCTTGATCTCGGCGCGGACCTGCCCGCGCAGCTTGGCGTCGAGGTTGGAGAGCGGCTCGTCGAACAGGAACGCCTTGGGATTTCGCACGATGGCGCGCCCCATGGCGACGCGCTGGCGCTGTCCGCCTGAGAGCTCCTTCGGCTTGCGGTCGAGATAAGGCTCGATGTGCAAAAGCGCGGCGGCGCGCCTCACGCGCGCATCAATTTCCGCCCTGGACACTCCACGCAGCTCCAGCGCGAACGACATGTTGTCGTAGACGCGCATATGCGGATAGAGCGCGTAGTCCTGGAATACCATCGCGATGTCGCGCTGCGCGGCCTGCACGCCGTTGACGCGCTTGTCGCCGATATAGAGGTCTCCAGACGAGATCGGCTCGAGGCCCGCGATGATGCGGAGCAAGGTCGACTTGCCGCAGCCGGACGGGCCAACGAACACGACGAACTCGTGGTCCGCGATCTCCAGATTGAGATCGGGGATCACGGTGAAATTGCCGTAACGTTTGGTGAGGTTGCGGATCGAGATCGAGGCCATGATCGCTCAGTCCAGCGCCAGCACAGGCTTGATCAGCTCGCCTTTGGCGAAGCGGGCGAAATTCTCAGGGAGTGTCGAGAGGCCGAACTCGCCATCGACGAGGACGCGATACTCGTCCTTGTACTTGCGCAGCAGCTCGACATTCGGCTCGAAATCCGCGACCGGGAAATAGAAGGTCCGGATCATGTAGAAATCCTTGCGGCGAAACACCTTGCCTTCCTCGATGGTCCAGGGCGCCGCGTTTTCGCCGACCAGCACCAAGGCGCCGCGCGGCAGGACCAGCTCGATGCCGAGATTGCGCGCCGCATGCGCGCCCGAGCATTCCATGATGAGGGCAAAGCGCTGGGAGGTATCGCCGACCGGGTGCGCCTTCGCGCCGAAGGATTGCGCGATCCTGAGGCGCGCGGCGTTGGGGTCGGCGACATGGACGTCATCGTAGCCGAGCGCGCGGAGCGCCAGTACGACGCCGAGACCGACGGGCCCCGCCCCCATCACGAGCACCGGTCCGGCCTCGGCCGGCGACACCACGCGGCTGACGAAGCGCACGGCATGGCCCGAAGTGCCGATGGTGTCGAGCAGCAACGGCGCGAGGCTGTCCTCGATGTCGTCGGGGACCGGGAGCAGGCAGTTTTGAGGCACCGGCACGTATTCGGCATAGCCGCCCGGCCTGTTCCAGCCGATCAGGCTGGAGACCTCCAGGCACATCTGGGTGTCGCCGCGCTGACAGGCGGCGCAGCGGTCGCAGTGCAAGGGGATATAGACGGCGCAGCGCCGGCCATGCAGGCGATGACCCGGCTGCTCGACCACGCCGAAGATCTCGTGGCCCGCGGTGAACTCCGCACCCTTGTGCCAGAGCTTGAAGTCCGAGCCACACAGCGCGGTGCGCGAGACGCGCACCAGCACCTCGTCCTTGCCGACGTCGGGCATCGGCACGCGTTCGATGGTGATGCGATCGTTGCCGTGGAAGACCGCGGCCTGCATGATCGAATTCGGACGGGATAATGCATTCATGAGGCCTAGCCTTTCACCGCGCCGAGCGTCAGTCCGGACACGAGCCAGCGCTGAACCAGGGCCGCCAGCACCAGCGGCGGCAATGCGATCAACGTCGCCGCCGCCATGAGCGCACCCCACTGCGTCGAACCCTCGCCAATGAAGTTGAAGGCCGCCGCGATCAGCGTCTTGGTGTCGCCATTGGAAAGCACCAGCGCAAACAGGAAGTAGTTCCACGAGAATACGAAGGCGAGGATCGCCGAGACCGCGACGCCCGACGCCACCAGCGGCAGCGCGATGCGCCAGAGGATGCGCGTGACGCTGCATCCGTCCACCTGCGCCGCTTCAAAGACGCTGCGCGGGATGCCGTCGAAGGACGGCAGCAGGACCCAGATCACGATCGGCAGCGTGATCACGGCGTGGCTGAGGATCAACGCGGTGGAGGAACCGATCATGCCGACCTGCCGGAACATGACGTACCATGGCAGCAGGAACAGCGTGCCCGGCGCCATGCGCGCGGCCAGCGTCAGGATCGCGGGCCAGGAAATCCGCGTCCAGGAGACCGCGAACGCAGCGGGAATGCCGAACAGCAGTCCGAGCGCGGTCGAGCCCACGGTGACGATGAGGCTGTTGAGCGCATAGCTGAGGAACGGCGTGGTTCTCGTCAGCTCGACATAGTTCTCCAATGTCGGCGTGAAGACCAGCGTCGGCGGATAGGCGGTGACCTCGAAGGACGGCTTGAACGAGGACAGCACCATCCAGACCGTCGGCGCCATGATGAGCACGCCGGCCAGCACGAGTTGCGCCAGGTTGAGCCGGCGGATCCAGCGGTCGGTGTTGGTGGCATCGGTCATGACATCACCACGCCACTGCGCCGCGCAGGCGGTTGAAGGCGAGCACGGCGCCGAACACGATCGCGGTCAACGTCAGCATCAGGGCGCTGGCATAGCCGATGTTGAAGAACTCGAAGCCGACACGGAAGCCGTAGATGTTGAGCGTGTTCGAGGCGTTGCCCGGCCCGCCCTGTGTGGTGATGTAGATGATGTCGAAGAAGCGCAGGAGATCAACGCTGCGCAGGATCGCCGCGGTGACGATGGTCGGCAGCAGCAGCGGCAACGTGATGCGGTGGAAGGTCTTGAACGGGGATGCGCCGTCGATCTGCGCGGCCTCGTAGACGCTCGGCGGCAGCGACTGCAGGCCGCCCAGTACGATCAGGGCGACGTAGGGCGTCCACTGCCAGCTGTCGATCAGCGCGACGGTCGGAATCACCCATGTCGGCGACGCCAGCCAGTCCGACGGCGGCAGGCCGAAGGATTGCAGGATGTAGTTGGCGGCGCCCAGCGAGGGATCGAGGATCACCAGCCACATCATGCCCGCGACCACCGGCGGCATCATGAAGGGCGAGATGAACAGCGAGCGCACGATGCCCGGCAGACGCTTGGCGTGGAACAGTACCAGCGCCAGCCAGACGCCGAACACGAGCTGCAGCGCCAGCGACAGCACGAACAGCGCGATGGTGATCCACAGCCCGTGCCAGAATTCGACGTCGGAGATCAGCTTCGAATAATTGGCGAGGCCCGCAAAGGATTGCTTGCCGGTCGAGGAGAACGTCTGGAAGCCGAGCCAGATCGTATAGACGACCGGAAACGCGATCATCGCGACTGTAAAGACCACGGCCGGCGCCGAAAGCGCCGCCATCTCCAGCTTCTGCCGGTCCTGCGTGAGTGTCGCAGCCGTGTCAGACATCCGCCCGTTTCCTTGAGAATGAGGTGCCGGCAGGCAGCGAGCCTGCCGGCATGAAACCGTTACTTCCGGGCGATCAGCGCATCGAGCGCCTTGTCGGCATCCGCGCAGGCCTGCTCGACCGGCTTCTGCTTCAGGATCAGATCCTGCACGGCCTGGCCGATGAACTCGCGCGATTCCGGGTTGGCAACGATGGGATAGCCGACCTCGGAGGAGCCCTTGGTGGCGAGCACGTCGAGCGCGGCCTGCCATTCCTTGCGGACCGGCTCCTCGTCGATCCACTTGCGATATTCAGGGTCCTTGGCGACCGACGGACGCGGCGGGGCAATGCCCTGCAGCGCCATCTTCTTCTGCACCTCGGGGCTGGTCGCCCACTGCACGAAGTACCAGGCTGCCTCCGGCTGCTTGCTGTGCGAGGACACCGCCATGCCCCAGCCGATCGTGGTCGGCACCTGGCCGGCCTCGCCTGCCGGGAACGGCAGCAGGCCGGTGTCCTTCAGGCGCGCACCGCCTTCCATCACTGTGCGCAGTTCGTTCGAGGATTCGAACGCCATCGCCGCGCGGCCGCTGCGGTAGAGCGCGGAGATCTGCTGAAAGCTGTAATTGACGACGCCCGGCGGACCGAAATCGCGCATCAGCCGACTATAGGTATCGAGCGCCTCCTTGCCCTTGGCGGAGCAGAGGTTCGACTTTCCGCTTGCGATGTAGGTGCCGCCGATATTGTGCAGCATGTTGCTGAAGGTGTAGGCGATCGCGGGCTTGAGGCCACGCGAGACGAACGGCGTCACCGCGCCATCGCAGGTCTTGATCTTCTCGGCGGCAGCCTCGACGTCCTTGATGGTCTTCGGCGCCTCGAGGCCGCACTTCTTGAAGATGTCGGTGCGGTAATAGAAGATCGGACCTTCGATGTTCATCGGCATGCTGGTGAGCTTGCCGTTGAAGGTCGCGGCCTTGAGCAAGGCCTGGCTCAATCCATTCGGATCATAGTCCTTGGCAACCTCGTTCCTGGCCATCGTGGTGAGATCGCCGTACCAGCCGGCAGCGGCGAACTGCTCGCCCTCGCGCGAGGGCAGCGTCATGAACACGTCGACCTCGTCGCTGTTCGCGTTCATGACGGTGACCAGACGCTGGCGCATCTGCTGTTCCTGATAGGCGTCGACCTTCAGGGTCATGCCGGTCAGCTTCTCGAAATCGGCCTTGTAGGTCAGCAGCGCCTGCGCGACCGGATTGTTGTTGGCGAGAAAGGTGACCGTCTTGCCCTTGAATTTCATCCAGTCGAAATCGGCCGCGTGTGCTGGCGCGCTGGCGGCGGCAATCGCGAAAACGGGCAACGCGACATGGGTCGCGAGCATCCTGGCCTTCATCGAACTCTCCTCCCGGCTGACCGCCTTAAACTGGCGGACCATTTTGAGTACGTTTGATCACTATCTGAAAACGGTTACAAAATAGACCTCGCATCCGCCGTGTCAAGCGATGGACAAGCAGCACAATCTGCGGCAGATTCGCGACATTCCCGCTAACGCTCGGGTTGCGCCGCACAATGTAACGTTACATGAGACTGACCAACGCCAGATCTGCGAAACAGGGTATCCGCGCCGTGGCGGCGCGCGCTGGCGTCTCGACGGCATCGGTGTCGCGCGCGCTCAACAATCCCGATGCGGTGAGCCCGTCCCTGCGCGCGCGCATCGAAAAGGCCATTGACGCGCTCGGCTACATCCCGCATGCGCCGGCACGGATCCTGTCGTCGCGGCGTTCGCGCACACTCGGCGCGATCGTGCCGACGATCGACAACACGATGTTCGCGCGCGGCATCGCCTCGCTGCAGCAATATCTGTCCTCGGTCGGATACATGCTGTTTCTCACCACGAGCGGCTACGACCTCGACGTCGAGTTGCAGCAGGCGCGCAATCTGATCAGCCGCGGCGTCGACGGCCTGGTGCTGCGCGGCGATTGTCATCACGACGGCTTGCGCAAGCTGCTCGCGGACAATGCAGTCCCCTTTATCAACGTCGGCATCTATCAGCCTGATAGGCCCTACCCCTGCGTCGGCACCGACAACGAAGCCGCCGCCCATCGCGCCGCCGCGCATGTGATCGAGCTCGGCCATCGCCGCATCGGGATCGTCTCGGCGCTCCAGCGCAACAACGACCGCGCCAGCGCCCGCGTCGCCGGCTTTCGCCGCGCGCTCGCCGAGAACGACATCGAGCTTCCCTCGCAATGGCATGTCGAGGTGCCCTATACGCTGGACGACGCGCGCGAGGCGGCGCGCTATCTCCTCAATCTCAAGGACCGTCCGACGGCGGTGGTGTGCGGCAACGACGTCATCGCCTACGGCGTCCTGCTCGAGGCGGAGCGCGACGGCTTCTCCGTGCCGCGCGACTTGTCCGTGGTCGGCTTCGACGACCTCGACTGGAGCCGCCATTTGCGGCCGAGCCTGACCACGATCCACGTTCCGACCGGAGAAACCTGGCAGCGCGCCGGCGAATATCTGGTGCGGAGCCTTGCCGGCGAGCAGACCATCATGCATCGCGAGATCGATTTCTCGCTGGTGGTACGTGAATCGACGGCCCAGCCTCCGAAATCCCTGAAATGAGACCCTGCCCATGAGTTCGAATTTCTCCCTCGCACCCGGCTTCCACGCCGTCGTGATCGGCGGCGCCGGCGACATTGGCGCTGCGATCAGCAACCAGTTTTGCGATCTCGGCGCGACCGTGACGGCCACGGGCGCCAACGAGGCGGATCTCGCGCGCACCCTGCTCAAGCCGCGCGCGGGCCTTACGCTCGCGACACTCGACGTGACCGATGATGCCGCCGTCACGTCCTTCGCCCGGCAGCAAAAGCGCGTCGATGCGCTGGTCAACTGCGCCGGGATCCTCGCGCGCGACAAGGAATTCGAGATCGAGACCTTCATGAAGGTGCTCGACGTCAATCTCACCGGCACGTTCCGAACCTGCATGGCGTTTCAGCCGCGGCTCGCGGAGACTAAAGGCTCGATCGTCAACATCGCCTCGATGAATGCGACGCTTGCGCTGCCGCGCATTCCCGCCTATTGCGCCAGCAAAGGTGGCGTCGTGATGCTGACCAAGGCGCTGGCCTTGAAGTGGGCCGAAGACAGCATCCGCGTCAATGCGGTGGCACCCGGCTATATCGAAACGGCGATCAACGCCGCCGGCCGTACTGATCTCGCGCATTACCAGCGCATCGCCGATCGCACCGCGTTCAAGCGCTGGGGACAGCCGGAGGAGATTGCCGGCGCAGTTGCTTTCCTTTGCATGCCGGCGTCGCGATATGCGACCGGAACCGTCGTTGCTGTGGATGGCGGGTTCCTCGCCGGATGAGCCATAGGATCAGGATGCAATATTCTTCGTAGCCACACTATTGCGGACTACCTCGTGCGTGCCTGCGGGCTCGTCGCCTCATTATCGATCTTTACCCCTTCATAGCGTGGGCGTTGGTCTCACAACATACGCCCCCGTCCATCACGAGACAGCGCGCGGCGCGGGGTTAGAGGCGAAGTGCCACATTGCGGCAGCGGGGCCCTGGGTTGATCAGCGTTCGCGAGAAACAACCGCTTGAAAATCTGACCGCTAAACCGGTTTCTCTGGCCGCGATCTGTTTCGAGAACGCTTCGCATGCTTGGTACCCGCCGGCCATCCCGCCGTCAGGCGTTCCGCAGACGGTCGGATGCACTTGAAGGACTACCTCGCATTCTCGCACATCCTCGTCACCGTCGTTGGGGGCAGAACCGGACCGGTCGATACCGCGCTTGCGACACGAGGCCATACCCGGCACGTCGCGAAGACGAAGAACGGTTCAGTAAACGAAGACCGCGCCGACCGCGAGCAAACCGGCCACGAGGGCAAGACGAATGCCGAAGTCGAAGGCGGCGATCCATCGCATCAGGGGCCTCCAAAGCTGCCGCATCAAATCATATGACGAACGGGAGACTGCTGGTCGGTCGCCCGGTCAGACTCAAAAGAGCATTCGCTACGGCGGGAGCGATCGGCGGGACACCCGGCTCGCCTATGCCTGTGGGAGTTTTCTTCGATGGCACGATATGCGTTTCTACAGCGGGTGCTTCGTCCATACGGAGAACCCTGTAAGCGTCGAAGTTCGTCTCTTGCGGGATGCCGTGATCAAGCGTGATTCGTCCATATAGAGCCGCACCAAGTCCGAAGCACACTCCACCCTCGATCTGTGCGGCGATCTGATTCGGCGCGATTGCCATGCCGCAATCGACCGCACACACCACCCGGCGCACCTTGAGATTCCCTCCGAGCACCGAGACTTCGGCGATCTGGGCCACGACCGTGCCAAAGCATTCGTGGATGGCGAGCCCCCGCGCCCATCCAGCGTCCAATGGACCGCCCCACCCTGCCTTCTTGCAGACAAGATCCAGAACGGCCAGCTTGCGGACGTCGCCTACTTTCGTAAATATAGCTCGGCGATACTCGGCCGGATCCCGCTTCGCGCGTCGCGCCAGTAGATCGACCGTGTGTTCCAGGACCATCGCCGACTGCGAATTGCCGACGGATCGCCATAGGCCAGGGGGCACAGCGAGCTTCGGGGTGAAAATCCTGGCATCCACCACGCTGGCCACAGACAGATAGGGTGAATTCTTCACGCCGTGTGTGGGGAGCTCGTTGGCGCCGAAAGGAACGATCGCTTGCGACACGATGTTGTGGCGCCAGGCGATCGGCAGCCCACCTTCGTCGCATTTGATGGAAACCTTGTGATGAGCCATCGGCCGGTAGTATCCGCTACTCATATCGTCTTCGCGCGTCCAGACGAGCTTGACAGGGCGACCGCCGCCGACGTGACGGGCGATGTTGACGCATTCGACAATGTAGTCGGACGTCAACGTGCCGCGACGTCCAAATGATCCGCCCGCCGGCAACGTCTCGATCTCCACCATGCCTGGAAGCGTGATCGCAGCCAAGGCGCAGTTGATCTGGTCCACCGTCTGGATCTGCGCGGCGAAAGTAAGCTTCACCCGGCGTCCGTCAACCGAAGCAACGCAGTTCATCGGCTCCATGGGGGCATTTGCGAGGTAGGGAAAATCGAACGACGCTTCGAACAGCTCGCCATCGAAGGCATCGTCGACCTTGCCTTTTGTCTGGAACGCCGCCCCGGTTACATCGGTCTTTCCTTTCGCGATTTCACGATAGAGCGCTCGCAGCTCATCGGAAGATCGTGTCTCGGCCTTTGCATCGTCCCAATTGATCTTGAGTGCGTCGCGCCCGAGACGGGCGGACCATGTATCCTTGGCAACTACGGCAACGCCGCTCGCGATCTCGAAAACGTCCACAACGCCAGGCACCTTTCGCGCCGCACCCATGTCGAGGCTGCCGAGCTTGCCGCCGAAATGAGAGGGATGGGCGACCATCGCCACGAGCATGTCCGGAAGCCGGACATCCTGCGTATACAGCTCGGTGCCATTGCTCTTGGATTGACTATCCTTGCGGCGCACGATCTCCGTGCCGATCAGCTTGTAGTCCTTCGGATCCTTGAGCTTGGGATGCTCGGGTGGCGCGATCTTCGCCGCGTCAGCAAGCAGATCGACGAACGTCGCGCTGCGCTGGGAAGCCAAGTGATACACGACGCCGTTCCGCACGCCGATCGAGTCGACTGGCAGACCCCATTTCCGAGCAGCAGCCTGGACGAACATCGCCCGCGCTGCAGCGCCGGCCTGGCGAAGCTGGTTCCAAGAACCCGCGATCGCATGCGAGGCGCCGGTGCCCTGAATCCCCATCGTCACGTCCCGATATACGGCAGCATTGGCGGGAGCGCTCTCAAATCTCACCATCTCCCAATCGGCGTCCAACTCCTCAGCGACGATCGCGGCCAAGCCGGCATGGGTACCTTGGCCCATCTCCAGGTATCGGTTGACGACTGTAACCCAGCCAGCTTCGTCGATCTTTATGAACGGCCCGAACACGCCTGGATTCACATCTACAGCGCCAACACTCAGCGCACCGGCGGCGACGGCCCCAAAGTTGGTCGCCGCATAGCCAACCACCAAAGTTCCGCCCAGCAAGCTGCCACCCAGGACCAGGCGACGGCGGGTGAGGACCGGCGACGGTTGCGCTCCTTCTCCGAACTTCCGCTCCGACATCACGCCACTCCCGCCGCGTCTTTGATTGCCGCCTTGATGCGCCGGTAGGTCCCACAACGGCATATGTTGCCGCTCATGGCAGCATCGATGTCGGCATCCGTAGGCTTCGGCTTTTCATCGAGAAGCGCCGCCGCTTGCATGATCTGCCCGGACTGACAATAGCCGCATTGCGGAACGTCGTGCTTGACCCAGGCGACGAACAATCGATGTCCAGCGCTCACGCCTTCGATCGTCGTGATCTTCATGCCTTGCGCCTCAGCCGCAAGCACGGAGCACGAACGCGCAGCTTTGCCGTTCAAGTGTACGGTGCACGCCCCGCATTGAGCGATTCCGCAGCCGAACTTCGTGCCGCTCAAATTCAGATGGTCTCTAAGAACCCAGAGGAGCGGCATATTCGGATCGCCATCGAAATCCCGATCCTCGCCATTGACGTTAAGCTTCATCGACGAGCCCTTAAGTTGCACTTCATGCGAAAATATATCGCACTCAGTGCAACATTCAAGACATCCAGGGAATGATTTCGCATTTGACGCCGGCCCCGACGTCATACCGGAGCTCTGCCGGGCAGAGCTTGTGCGGAATCGACGAGAACTCGGCTTCAGACGCCGCCGCTTCACCGAGAATCGGCAGACCTTGCAGAGTCGGCGCTGAATGCCGTCAAGAGAACGCTTACGGCTCCAAGCCGCGTCTGCGCCTGGATGGAGACCGGAATGTAGAGATCGATCGTGCTGGTCCGGCCGAATGTCATCGTGATCTGATCGACGTTGGAGTTCGGAGACGAACTTCGCGCCCTGTCTCCTTCGCCAATCCGCCCAGCCACAGGTTTGAAGACTGCTCGGCAGATGGTCGTGCTTCCGCCAAGGCCTTTTTGTGCGGTCGTCCCTGTCCCTTGGTGCTCGAGCTTGACGTCATATCGTCTCAGACCGTCAAAGATCGATAGCGCCCGATCGCATACTCCCCCCTGTGCTCTTCCTTCGATCTTGGCGGCTCCCATTAGGAGAGCGCTCAAGGGATCGACGATTGCCACGAGATGCTTCGGTTCAATCGGAGCTTGATTCGAATCCAGGGCCAGCGGCGGATCGACCACCATAGTCTTGACGACGCCGTCGGTCATGCCGAGCTTCACTTTCTGCCGGCGTGAACCGCTTCGATGATCGAGATCGAACTCGGTCGGGACGAAGTGCCCTGCGTTGTGAGTGCCGGAAGAGGACGCGACGCCTGCAGAATTGCTCAAGAGCCGCATCGCTCCGGAGACCTGATAATCGACTTGCGCAGCGTAGGTACTGCTGCGGAGCGCCACATGCAAAGTCACATGAGCCAACGGCACCCCGGCGAACGATACGGCATAGGAAGCACGCACGTCGCCTTCGGCGGCGCTCGCGCTTGGGGCACCGAACGCGGCCAGCCACATCCCGAGGACGAAAACCAGGCGCCCGCTCCTGGAGATCAGATGCCAGCTCCTACGTTTCACCGGAAGTGCCGTGCTCGGCACCTCGCCCAAAACGGCATGAGCTCGAGTGATCACCCCCGAGCGAGAGCCAGGCCCGCTGCCGTTGTTCGAAGATGTGAGTGTCTGTCCGGGAACATCTTGAATCATCGGAATCATTTGTGATTCAAGGGTGGCGGTCCGATTCGAAGGGGCGCCCATGTGGACGAAGGAGAACCGCGGTCGTTACGACCGAAGCCGGCTACGCTATCCAAGCGATTTGACTGATGAGGAATGGGCGTTGGTGGAGCCGCTGATTGCGCCAGCCAAGCGAGGCGGCAACAAGCGCACGGTCGATGTGCGCGAGGTGATCAATGGCCTGATGTATGTGCTGAGCACCGGTTGCCAATGGCGAGCGATCCCGAAGGACCTGCCGCCACGCAGCACGGTGCACGACTATTTTGACTTGTGGGCTTGGAACGGCACGCTCGATCGCATCCATCACGCGCTCTATGTACAATGTCGAGAATTGGCCAACCGAGAACCCAGCCCGAGCGCCGCCATCATCGACAGTCAAAGCGTCAAGAGCGCGGAAAAAGGGGGGCGTGGATCGACCCGCATGGCTACGATGCGGGCAAGAAGATCAAGGGCAAGAAGCGCCACATCCTAGTCGATACTCAAGGCTTGCTGCTCCACGCCCTCGTGCATTCGGCGGACATCCAGGATCGTGACGGTGGGGTGCTGGTGATGGCCACGCTGTTTGGCCTGCATCCATTCCTGCTGAAGCTTTATGCTGACGGCGGCTATCAGGGGCCGATCTTTCAGTCCGCCGTTCGCAAAATCCTCCGGCAAATCGACGTCGAGATCGTCAAGCGCTCCGATACAGCAAAGAGTTTTGCGATCTTGCCCAAGCGATGGATCGTCGAACGCACCATCGCCTGGCTCAACCGCTGCCGCCGTTTGGCCAAGGATTGGGAGTGCCTCAACCGAAAGGCATTGGCGTTCTTGCGCCTCGCCTCAATCCGCCTCATGCTGCGAAAGCTCTGCCAAAAAACAGCATGATCCCGGACAGACTCTGAGGGCAATCGAAAGGCGTGCACGCACGATAGTATTGGGAATGACTTCCGAATATCTACTTCTCTGGTCGATGCTCAAGCTCATCTACTCCCACTCAAGACGACCGCGCGCTGCGTTTTGGAGCGAGATCCGTCACCGCCTTGTCTCGCATTGCTTGCAGGCCGACCTCCATAAACTTCCGAAAGTCGTTCTGGACGTAGGGCCGGATGAGATAGCCGTCCGGCCAGATCTTGGGCCGGAACGAATAGGTCCAGCGCACGCGCGTCGCCTGGCCGTTACCGATGAACTCCAGCTCGCTCACCGCATACCTGATGTAACGCCCAGTACGGTTGGTAAGATTCCATATCTGGTATTGCAGAAGCTGCGGTTTGCGATCCGTAATCTCTTCCAGCGCAGTGTTGTTGTCCGAGAATACGACTCGCCGACGGTCGCCTGGCTTGCTCCAGGCTCCGCTCAGCGACTCGGTGCTCACGACGCCCGGCACACTGTCCGTTCCCGTAAGAAACGAGCCGAATGCGGCGGCGCCGCGGTCAGCGAACCAGGTCGTTACGGAAGCCAAGGGTGCCTGGATCTCGGTCTCGACGCTGATCATCTCGAAGTCCGCACTGCGCTCCAGCTCGGGCCGAGCGGCTTCACGTGCGTGGTCGAGGTTCGACGTAGAAGGTACCGGATCGGCGCCGATCAAGGGTGTGCCGCACCCGCTCAGAACGAGCGAGACGACGGCGCAAATCAAGAAAGCGCTCGGTCTGACCCTGGCATAGAGCCTTTTCACCATGTGCGGGCGAGCACGCCGGGAGACTGCCAAGAATATTCTGCCTGTCAGAGGCCCAATAGGGCTGTGCCCGGCTTGTGCGCCGCTGCGGAAGGCGCTGCCATCGTCAACGGTGGGAGCGCGGGCGTTAAAGACCGCTCTTCCGTCACGCTTGATCGTCGAACAGCTCATGAATAACGAACGCCGGTGAGTTTTTCGGAAACCTCCCAGAGCCGCGCGGACGCGGACGCGTCCTTTGCTTGTCGGGGTACTCGAGCGGCGGCCGGTACGCCGCGGGTCTCGCCCAGCCTGTCCGGCCCGTAATAGCCTCCAGGTTCGGCAAGCGGAGACGTCGCCGCGAACAGCGTCGGCAGCGCCCCTTGAGCTGGCGGTTGAAACAGGAACCAGAGGAAGGACCGAGTGAGGCGCTGCAAACTGCGAGGTCCGGCGCCGTTTGGAATCAGCTCGGTGCGGGCGATGCCGGGATGCGCGGCGATGCTCCTGATTCCCCATCCGGAGACATCGCTTCTCGTCTGAAGCTCGAACGCGAACATGAGGCACGCGAGCTTTGATTGACTGTAAACCCGCATGGGCCTGTATTCGCGCTCCGCCTGAAGATCGTCGAAGTCGATCACGCCGCCTTGGGCGGCTAGGCTCGAAACGTTGACGACGCGTGGCTCCTTGCCGTTGCGCAACAGCGGAAGGAGCTGCGCCGTGAGCGCAAAGTGGCCAAGATAGTTGGTCGCCAGTTGCAGCTCGAAGCCATCGCTCGTCGCCTTTCGCAGCGGCGGGGCCATTACGGCGGCGTTGTTGATGAGCATATCGAGGCTCGACCGTTGGGCTCGCATCCGGGCGCCGAAGTCCTTCACCGACCTCAGACTTGCGAGGTCGAGCTCTTCAAAGCGCACTTTGGCGTCGGGAAACGCCATGCGGATCCGTGCAATGGCGCTCGCTCCCTTCTCCAAGCTACGGCCCGCGATGATGATTTCACAGCGGGCCCGGGCCAACGCCAACGCGTCTTCAAAGCCGATCCCCCCTGTCCCCGTGACGACGGCTGATCGCCCCAATTGAGAAGGAATATCCTTGATGGTCCATTCCGGCATAGCTTCCCTGCAAGTCCACAAGTTAGGCACAGGGGACAAATATTACACTCAGTGCAGTTTGTACAAGGTTGGCCACGAAGAAAATTTGCGAACCTTTATGCAGCCGCAATTATTCCAACGATGGCGGCCGGCGCACCGACCAGACCCGCCTCGATAAAATTACATCAAGTGCATTTTTTATTGCACTTCGTGCGATCTTTCAAGGCAGTTGCGGGCACCGGCTGCGCGACCACTGGCCGCAGGCGCGGCGATCAACTGACGGCCGCGATCGCATCGCAAGACAGCCTAAGTCACGGCAGGCAAATCGCTTTTTCCTTGCACATTGTTTGCGCAGCGTGTAGTATATTGCACTGGGTGCGATTTTTTGGATGGGGCTTTCCTTGCCGGCAAAAGTAGCAGCGGACGACAAAGTTGCGGAGGAGGGTCTTCGCGAGCGCAAACGGCGTGAGACGCTGGCTCGGATCGCGGAAGCAGGCCTCAAGCTGTTCATGACGAATGGCTACGAAGAGACGACTCTCGAGGCGATCGCCGAGGCGGCAGGCATTTCGCGGCGGACGTTCTTTTATTACTTCAAGTCAAAAGAGGAAATCCTGCTTGCGTGGCAAAGCCACTTCACGCAGCTCATCAGAGCTGCGGTGATCGCCGAGCCTTCGGATCAATCTCCAATCGACACGGTCAAGAACGCTTTGCTGAAACTGACCGGCAACTACAATTCGGAGCAGAGCCTTGCCCTCGATCGGGTCATCCGCTCGAGCCCGGCGCTGATTTCCGCGAGTCACGCGAAGTATATCGCTCAGGAACAGGCGATATTCGAAGCTCTTTGCGTGAAATGGCCGCAGGCCAAGCGGCGGAAATCTCTTCGATACGTCGCCATGGTCGCCGTCGGAGCGCTTCGACTGGCGATCGAATCCTGGAGCAACGACAACGGCAGGCGACCGCCGGCAGCCTATCTCCGCG
This sequence comes from Bradyrhizobium sp. 191, assembly GCF_023100985.1. Classification (NCBI taxonomy): domain Bacteria; kingdom Pseudomonadati; phylum Pseudomonadota; class Alphaproteobacteria; order Hyphomicrobiales; family Nitrobacteraceae; genus Bradyrhizobium; species Bradyrhizobium sp. 191. The sequence continues at coordinate 6,939,482 of NZ_CP064692.1, read as the reverse complement.
AATCCTTCGCTAATTTGCAGGGCATCCTTTGAACCGAAGAGCGGCCCGTAAGAGGCTGCGCCCGCGGCGCGCTCTGATGGAGTACCAGTCGACGTATTGAGTACCAGTCGATGTGCGACGAACCTGCCCGCCTCAACTTTCCGGCGCGCGACAAGATGCCCTAGCTGCTGTATGCGTTCTGTGCTTTTCGGTTGATGTATTGGCTATATAGCCGCTGCTTTGCCATGGCGTCCCGCTTGGGAGGAGCTCCGAACATGCGAGAATACTCCCGGCTGAACTGAGATGCGCTTTCGTAGCCGACCTGATACGCAGCCTCCGTCACGCTTGCGTTCTCTGTCACCATTAGCCGCCGTGCCTCGATAAGGCGCAATTGCTTCTGGAATTGAAGCGGCGTCATAGACGTTAGAGCCTTAAAATGCTGATGGAATGACGAAAGGCTCATTCGGGCTGCTTCTGCCAGTTGCTCGACACGCAACATCCGGGCGAGATCGGTACGTATGAGATGGATCGCCCTTGAGACACGCGCCGCGTTCGTTTCGGACAATACCAGCCTACATAGTTTTCCGCCATGCGGGCTAGTCAGAAGCCAATAGCAAATCTCTCGCACGGCGGTGGGGTAAAGGATCGGTATCGCCTGCGGCGCTTCGTTCATCCGGATAACACGCAGGACGCAGTCGGCCAGAGGTCCATCAACCTTGCTCACGAACACGCACCGACCTGAATCGGGCGGAAGTGTTGGGGGCGTCTCGAGATTCTCCAGCACTCACGCATTATCGCCAAATCGAATTCTATCGTGACGCCTATATACGGAGAGTCCGGACCTGCTTCGACGATGCGTCCAGTAGCCGGCAGCTCCATGCCGATGGCAAGGCACTCCATCGCTCCATACTGGATCATCTCCTCACCGATGAGGATTTGTTTCGCGCCTTGTATCGGATGCAGCTTCCTTCATCGGGTTGGCGTCGCTCTGCCATTCATCTCGCTTTGACTGCTGCTGCGCTCTTCGGGTTTGTACCCGTCGCGGCCGCGCTAGATGTGACCGTGACGAGGCTGAAGACTACCGAGGGGGACATCGTCGTCTGCCTTTGGCGTTCGACGGACGAAGGCTTTCCCAGATGCGCCGAAGGGCGTCCCTTCAGGAAGGCTACCGCGCCAGCGTCCGGTGCACGAGTGTCCTTCCCCAATCTGCCCGCAGGACAGTACGCAGTCTCGATGTTTCACGATCCGAAACGAACGGGCAAACCTGAAACGAATCTGCTGGGAATCCCGACATCGGGAATAGGCATAGCGAATAATCCACGGATGAGTCTGACAAACAGACCCACCTTCGAAAAGGGAAAAGTCGAGATCCCCGAAGCGAAGTCGATCGAAATCGAAGCACAGTATCCGTGAAGCCCCAATCGGCAGCCTGATAAGCGGCAGCCTAAAGCGCTTCGGGTTGCGAGCACTATACCGGGCCGGCTTCATTCGCCGGCCTCCCAATACGGACGAACAAGACTTCGTCCAACTGCCTCCTCCATATCATAACCATCGTTGCGCAAATTTGCGCACGGGACGTCTTGCCTTGCGGGCGAAGCGAGGTCTCCACAGGATGAAGATGCCGCTGGCAGACGCGCGTCCTCATGGCCCGGGCCACGAAATCGCCCAAATAATATTACACCAAGTGCGAAATAAAGTTGGGCTTGGTGCGAGATTTCTGAAATGACTGCCCTTGAGGCATCCCGACCGTCGTCCGCGGGGACGAACAAGGAGTCATCAAATGACGTGTGACACACCGGATGGGACGGATATCACTGTTCCACAACAAGGGCGGGAGCGAGATGCTAAGCGACCATTTGCCGGCGGCGGGTCCGCAAGCCATAGCGGTAGCCCCGATCACCTTCGACCGCGTCCGCGCGTGTGGCCGATCGAAGCGCCCATAAGGCGTAGAACGATTGCTCAACACCGAACGTGCGAACGGCGCGACCGACCTCGTGGCTCCTACCGGCCGGCCAAGGCGTTGAGGCCCATCCAGCCCGGCGATCCCGCGAAACACGAAGAAACCCACGTTGCTCCAATTTCCTGTGGTTTCGCCGCACGCGTTGTGAAGGCACTCCGATCGCCAATTCTCACGAATGTCGGGATCGCTGCTCTCCTGTATGTGATCTCATTCCATCCCTATTTCGATCTGACCAGCATCGTTTCAGGCAGCCTCGTTTGCCCCGGCGCGAAGGGAATATTGGTGGCGACGGTGGATTTCCTGCAGGAAGAGGTGACGCCCACGATACAAGCGTTCCTCTCGGGTCGACTGATGAGGTGGATCGGTCTTACTTTGCTGTTCGCCTTGTTTCCCGCATTCAGCGTGCTTCGGACCGGAACGATGGCGAGGATTCGCGCGCTGGCCACGTCTGCGGTATCCCAGATTCGGCGCCTCAGGCTATCGCGCCGGCACATCCAATCACTGCACTTTGCGGAGCCATCCGAGATACGCTCTCCCTTAGTTTGGAACGCCCGTCCGACCACGAAGTGAACAACCAAAGAGGCCTAGATGACGCCCGAGGAATTCCGACGACGAGGTCACGAGATCATCGACTGGCTGGCGGACTATCATGCCAAGATGTCCGACTATCCGGTCCAGCCTGCGACACAGCCGGGTGACGTCAAAGCGATGCTTCCGGCCTCCCCGCCGATAGAAGCTGAGGGGTTCGGTGAGATCATCGCTGATCTTGATTCAGTGGTTCTTCCCAACATCTCGCATTGGCAACACCCGCGGTTCTTCGGCTACTTTCCCTCCAATTCACTCGGCTCCGGCATCCTTGGTGACCTGGTAAGCAGCGGACTTGGGGTGCTGGGCCTGTCCTGGCAGTCGTCGCCCGCGGTGACGGAGATCGAGGAGGTCACGGTCGACTGGTTCAGGCAGATGGTTGGCTTGTCTTCCGCCTGGTTCGGCGTGATCAACGACACTGCGTCGACAAGCACCTTGGTTGCTCTGCTCTGCGCCCGGGAAAAGACGACAGGCTTTTCGCTCGTTCGCCAGGGTCTGCAAGCGGAACTCAAGCCATTGACGATCTATACATCGGCAAGCGCTCATTCTTCCGTCGAAAAAGCGGCGCTGCTGGCGGGGTTCGGCCGTGAGAATGTCCGCATGGTCGATATCGACGACAGTTTCGCGATGCGGCCAAGGGCGCTCGAAGATGCAATCCTTGCGGATATTCGCGCCGGGTTCAAGCCATGTGCGATCGTCGCGGCAGTGGGCGGGACCGCTACCGTGTCCATTGACCCGGTATCGGAGATCGCTGCCATAGCGAGGAGGCATGGTTTGTGGCTCCACATCGACGCTGCCATGGCCGGGAATGCGATGATCTTGCCCGAGCTACGGTGGATGTGGGAAGGGGTCGAGGATGCAGACAGTGTCGTGATCAATGCGCACAAGTGGCTCGGCGTCCCATTCGATTGCTCGCTCTATTTCGTTCGGGACGAGCCTCACCTTCTCAGGGTGATGTCTGCCGATCCGAGCTTCCTCCAATCTCAGGCCGACGAGAAGGTGCGTAATCTGCGTAACACAGGTATTCCGCTCGGTCGGAGATTCAGGGCGTTGAAACTGTGGTTCGCCATACGGGAACAGGGCGTTTCCGGGTTGCAGGCCAGGTTGCGGCGAGACATGAGCCTGGCCCAAGATCTTCGGTCGAAAGTCGAAGCAACACCCGGTTGGGAAGTCGTCGCACCCGTCGCTCTGCAAACCGTATGCATTGTGAATCGCCCGAAGTCTGTGCCTTCCCATCGTCTCGATGACTTCACGCGCGCATGGGCGCACGCGGTGAACGCCTCAGGCCAAGCCTATGTCACGCCCGCTACCGCGGCCGGGCATTGGATGGTCCGCGTCTCGATCGGCGCAATATCCACCGAGGCGAGCGACATAGAGGCGGTCTGGCACACGATCCAGGAAGCGGCTGCCGCAGTCGTTCCAAAATTTTCGTGAATGGCCAACGTAAGTGGCTTCTGTTGCGATCTGCGGAATTTATAAGTGGTCGGGAGCTGCCAGGCAGCGTCTGGATTTTGAAGAAATGGTCTCCCCCGATGTTCGGGGCAAGATCAACGACTTGGCTCCCGATGCCGGGCTGGTGAATTCTTTCACATGCTGGGGAATGGCTGGTGGAGAGGATAGGCCTTCGTCAGAGCTCGTTGCTTCAGCTGTTTTCCCGACAACCCGGATAGACCGGGTGCATGGCGCGCGGCATCGGTAACGTCGCGATGCCGCGGTTAGGTTGTAACTGGGGTGCGGAATCAGGCGGCAACTGGTTGCGCGTCCGGATCGACTTCATACCCGACGCTCGCCGGCGCCCGGCACGCGCGTCGACATCGCCCATGTCGGGGATCCGCGCTTCGCCGACTTCATGTCGCAGGCGAACGCTCGCTGACCGGTGGCACGGCAGTCGGAGACGATGGAGACACCGCGCCTTTGTCGGTCCAACTTGGAGGAGCTCCAACTCCCTGGCCGATGAATCCAGCAAGTCCCGGAGCCCTTCCGTACACTTCGCACGCCGCTTGCTTCGGCGCACCGCCCAGGGACGTGTGCAGGCTCTTGAGCGACGGCAGCGCTGGAAGGGTTCCGAAAGGCGTACTCCCCGTGACCAATAATCGGCTGAAGTCGGCGGCAAATGCCGTGGAAAGGTCGTAGGCATCGCCATCAGGCGATACGCGGGGAGAACTTGTGAAAGAATTCGCCCCCCGGCCCCACACCATAGCCGCCTTCTGCTGCCCTCTTCTGTCTCTCGCCTCACCTTCGACCGACAGGCTGCCAAGCCCCAACGGAATGCGCGGAACTGGTACTGGCACGCCAGGCAGGAGCACGGCTTTCGCAACCCGCGCGACACCCGAGGCGCCTGCCGCTGCAGAATCGGTCGCCGCCGCATGGGTGATGACGGCCTGAATGGTCAGGTCGGCCTGATCCGCCGGATCGACAATCTGGAATCTATCGCTCAGTCCGAAGCACAGAGCACGGTCGATGGCGTTGCCGATGATCTTGCGCTGCTCCGGCGAAAAGGAGACCTCCGCCGCCGCTTTGGACGAAAATCGAGTCTCTACCAGCCGCACGGTCTTGGCGCCGAGAACGTCCTCCTTGTCGACGCGAACGATTGACTTCGTCAGAACGCCGTCGGATGGCGTCAGACCATCATAACTGGCAAGTGAACCCGCCCTGTTCAGCGGCGCAGTCGCGCACCCGGCGGTCAGCAGACACAAAGTCGCCATAAGCAGGAACCGCTGCATCGGAGTCTATCGATGCAATGCAGATGCCGACGAGTCGATTTCTGCCGCAGCCCGACGTGCCGCGCCCCCAAGAGGAGGATAACTCTTCTGTTGCTCGCCAGTCATAGCACGGCCTGTCTCGGCCGCGGTCGCAGGCATGTTATCTTGCCAATCTGCCCGTGCGGACGCGCCTGAGATCGGCATTGCGTTTCGCATGGTAGGCTCCGCGAGAATATCCTGCCAGTCGACGCTCCATTGCGCCAAACTTCTGGAATCTCCGGCGAACGCATAATCCAAGAATGCGAGCGTTAATTCTCCGGTGGCTTCCTTGACCTTCGGATTCAATCCTGGTCCCCCGGTCAGAGCGCGGTCCGTAAATATACTATGGGATCCGCCTCGGAACATGACCAGCAGCTTACGTCGATTGGCGATCGCGTCGAATATTGCGACTCGATCGCGTGCACTCGAATAGAAGCCGGGAATCTTGATGACGTCTTGTGTAGCCGTCACGTGAAGCGTCGGCACAGCGACGTTGGCGAGCACGCTCGACAAGTCGCTCTCACCATAGAAAGGCGGGGCTGAAATCACGATCGCCGCCTTGAAGCGTCGGTCGCGGAAATTGAGCCAACGACCATCCCGAATGACCCGGGCACCGACCGTCAACAACGCGGTGTTCGCGCCGTACGAATGTCCAGCTACGGCGACGCGTCGCATATCGATAAATCGGGCGTAGGGACCGGTTGCAAATAACAGCATCTGGTCGAGCGCAAAACGGAGATCTCCGACACGCGCCGCAGCTTCATCGTCCCGGGTCGCCGCTTGCAGCCGCCCCACGAGCTCGAAGGGATTTCCACGCCAGAGAGAAGCATCGCTTCCGATATGCTGGACATGCAAACTCGCAATGCCGTGTGCGGCCCACCGGGCAGCGAGGTAGGTGTAACCGTTTCGTGAACCGCCCATCCCGTGCGAGAAGACGATCAGTGGCACCCTTCCCGGCGATACCTCGGTCGGCCAATACAAGCGAGCAGGAATTTCGCGACTTCGAGACGTATCCCTCCAATCGAAGTCGATCGCGCGAAACGCCGTATGCTCCTGTTGCACCTGAGCATTCTGCGCATTTGCGCCCTGAGGCAGCACCATCGCGATGGCACATGCCAATGCCATAGCAGCGAGCCAGCTCTTCATGACCATACTCCTGCTACTTCCCTGCGCCATGCATTTTCAGCACTGGACCGATGCCAACTCGGTAGCGGTCGGAGCTCTCCCTGTCAATAAAAACTACACCGGGTGCATTATTTTGACGCAGGGTCAGTGGGCAAACATTCCCCGGCTTGAGGCACAACCGACCAGCGCTGCTGCAATGAGCTCGGAAATGCCATATTGGCGTGCCGCCTGTGAGCGCCCCAGAACGATCTTGCTGCTCGGCCCATACCGGACATCGATCGCCCGGCCATTTGGGTACATGGCCTACAAGGAACGTTACCGCAGCTTTGCTGTAACCTTCACCGTGAAACCCATCGAACAGCTCTTGCATGCGTTCGGAGTCGCCCGCGGGCTTGTAGAGCGCTCCCGCTGGCAACCGCTTCATCGAAGGCATTTGAGCGACCAAATTTTCCGCCTCGCCTACCGTCAAACCACCTAGCTCTGCTTCGATCGTCTCGCTTCTCGTGCGATCTGTCCGTTCAATCTGAAGCGGACCCGAGCCGAAGCTGATATCGGCAACAGACGACAAAGGCACCGGCTTCTCGAAGGTCGGCACCTGCAGCATCGACAGACTTGCCATGTCGGAGCGAGCAACGTCGCTCAATAGAATACGAACGGGAATCTGTCGCGCTCCCAGGCTGAACTTCGACAGGTTCTGGTCGATATCACCTACGGTGGCCATATTGACGGTCTTGGCTATCGCGCTCGTCGAAACCCCGAGCAGAGCGGCCTTGTCCGCCTTCGGAGTTATCTATAGCTCAGGCCTCGCGAAGCTGCTCATCACTCTCGCGCGGTGGAAGCCCGGAGTGGTGCGCATATCGTGCGCCAACAGGCGTGCCGCATCGGCAAGTGCAACGGCATCATCGCTCAACAAGGATACCTGGATTTTCGCACTGGACGACCCGTCCTCTCCGAGACGGATACGGACGCCCGGAATGACCGAGACGTGCTAGACAGATCCATCGACGTGCTGATCAGTCGATTGCGGCGCAAGCTCGCGGAGAGGGGCGCGAACCACATCTTCAAAACGGTGCGGAACGGCGGCTATCAGCTTGCTGCCAAAGTCACCTATTTGGACCAGCACTCTTGAGCCTGTTGCACATCAGTCCTCCGACCGGAGGTGCCGGGCGCGCTCATCAACCGACACTGCGAGGTGTGGACGACGAAGAGCTGGCGAATGCCGCTCAATTTAAAGCCCTTGCGGGCCAATCTCTTAAGGGTGGTGGGCGCACCAGGGCTCGAACTGGGACCCGCTGATTAAGAGTCAGCCACGGGTTAAGACGAATCAATGACTTACCGGTCGCACACTCGGGTTTGTCCGGCCGAATATGTGCATTCGTCGCACGATAATCGTTGGTTGACTTGATCCGTTGTCGCAGCATCCCGAGTCGTCGGCGTATGCAGGCACGCCCTGTAGTCCCGGCGATGCGCGAGAACCGAATCTTGCTGCCGGATGGCTGTCACGCTATGCGGCAGTGACCATGCGCCACAACGTCTCGACCAGCACGGCATAGCCTTTGTCGAGAGCTTCAGGTGCCGTGAACTCGCGCGGATTGTGACTGAGCCCGCCCCGGCTCGGCACGAATATGAGCGAAGCTGGGATGCGTTTCTGGATCGCCAACGCGTCATGCCCCGTGATGGTCTTGAATGTCAGGGCCTTGCAGCCGACATCGCTCGCAACGGTCAGGATCAACTCGACACCATCCGGATCGAGCAAGGGGGCCGAGCGCCTGTCGTCGGCGGCGATCGAGATGCCAACGCCGATCTCGCGGGCCTCGCGTTCGATCCGCTTCAGAAAACGGTCACTGATGGCGACAACCGCGGCTTCATCTTCGTGTCGGATCTCGAACCAGACCCTCACTCGGCCTGCAACGACATTCGGCGAATTCGGGTAAGCGTTGATGCGGGCCGCGGAGGCGTGTGCGCCGACGTCTTCGCGCGCGACTTCGACGTAGAGGGCTTCGATCGCGCGGGCCGCCGCGCGCAGGGCATCCCGGCGCATTGGCATCGGCGTCGGTCCCGTATGCGAGTAATCGCCTTCAAATACGACCGATATCTTGCGAGTCATCCAGGCGCCGGAAACCGCGGCAATATCCCCTGAAACCTGCTCTAGTCGATCACCCTGCTCGACGTGAAGTTCCACGTAGCGTACGGGGCGATACTCGAGTGGCGTGACACCACAATAGCCGATCGCGGCCAGCGCAGCGCCGAGCGTGACGCCGTCGCCGTCCGCACAGGCGTAGGCGTCCTGCAAGCTCAAGCTGCCGGCGAAAACGGAGCTGCCGGTCAGACTGGGCTGAAAACGGGCTCCTTCCTCATTGGTCCAATTCGCGACGGCCAGGTTGCGTCGTGCGGCGCCGGGGTTCGCAAGACAGCGCTCCCTGACCGCTTCAACCGCAAGGAGCCCTGCCAACACACCATAGGCACCATCGTATCGGCCGCCCGTCGGCTGGGAATCAAGATGCGATCCGGTGATCACAACGTCGTCGAACGCAGGATCAAGAATTGCGACGCCGAACATGTTGCCGATCGCGTCGATCCTCGGGACGAGGCTGCGGTTGCCGATCTCGCGCAGAAAGAGGTCTCGGGCCCGCTTGTCGAGTGCCGTCGCCGCCAGCCTGCAAACGCCGCCGTCGTCGGTCGCGCCAATCGCCGCGAAGCCCGCAATGAGATCGTGCAAGGCGGTCATGGTCCGAGATCACCGCGAATAGCCGCAAGCGCCAATTGTTCGAACTCCGCTTCGGTCAAACGCCGGGGATTGGAGCCCGCAGTCGGATCCTTCACCGCATCGGCGGCAATTGTCCGGGCGTCACTCTCGTCCACCCCGAGCTCGGCCAGGGTATGCGGTACGCCAAGCTTCTTTCGCAAGGCCAGGATCCAGCACAACACCGCATCGAAATCATGGCCCGGCAAATTCAACGCGCGCGCTATGTGCGGGATCTTGTCGGTGATCGCATCCCTGTTGCAAACAAGGGCATAGGGAAAGACTACACCATTGGTCAGCCCATGATGGGTGTCGTAGCGCGCGCCGACCGGATGAGAGACGGAATGGATCGCGCCCAGTCCCTTCTGGAACGCGGTAGCTCCCATCGACGCCGCCGCGAACATGTAGGATCTGGCTTCGAGATCACGCCCATTCTCGACCGCGCGTGGCAGGTAGGTGTCGACAATCTTCATCCCCTCAAGGGCAATGCCGTCGGCGAGTGGATGGAATGCCTTGACGCAATAAGCCTCGAAGCAGTGGGACAGCGCATCCATGCCGGTCGCCATCGTCAGAAATGGCGAGAGTCCAACCGCAAGCTGGGGATCCTCGATCGCGATCTTCGGCATCATCATGGGATGAAAGATGATCTTTTTCTCATGGGTGTCTTCGCGCGTGATCACGACGGCACGGCCCACTTCGGAACCCGTGCCGGCCGTGGTCGGCACGGCGATGATCGGCACGATGCCATCCGTGTTGGCGCGGGTCCACCAGTCGCCGATGTCCTCGAAGTCCCATACCGGCCGCGACTGCGCCACCATGAACGCCACGCATTTTCCAACGTCCAACGCTGAACCTCCCCCGACCGCGATTACGCCGTCATGGCCGCCCGCCCAAAATGCCTGCACTCCCGCGCGCAAATTCGATTCGGTCGGATTGGGCTTCACGTCGGAAAATATGCCGAGCGGAATGCCCGCCTCGCGAATGCGGCTGACGATGCCCGCGATGAGGTCGGTCTTCACGAGGCCATGGTCGGTCACCAGCAAAGGCCTGGCAAGACCATATGTCCGGCACGCCGCGGGAAGCTCGGCGATGCGGCCCGGACCGGAGATGACGCGCGTCGGAAAATTCCAGGCCCCGGTGATATGAACGTCCATATGCGGCTCTCAGTGCTCGATGCGAAGGTGGAATGATTTTGGCCGGGTCAGCACTCCAACGGGATCAGATGATCTCGAAGTAGCGCGCAAGCTCCCAATCGGTGATGGTCTTGCGGAATTCGCGTTCCTCCCACTGCCGTGTCATGGCGTAGTGATCGACGAAGACGTCTCCAAACAGATTGCGGGCCGCCTGCGAAGCCATCAATCGCCCGGCAGCATCCGACAGCGTGCGCGGAAACGCACGCTCGGGCGGGTGCGTTCGCTCATAGGCATTACCGGCGATTGGCTCGCTCGGTTCGATTCTGTGCTCGATCCCCCATAGCCCCGATCCCAGTGCCGCGGCGATCGCAAGGTACGGATTGATATCGGCGGCGGCGACCCGATATTCCACGCGCTGACTCGCCGGTTGTCCGGGAATGACCCGCAGCGCACAGGTGCGATTCTCGATTCCCCAGGTCGCATCCGTCGGCGCCCAGAAGCCAGGTACCAGACGCGAATAGCTGTTCACGGTGGATGCAACCATCGCAAGCAGCTCCGGCAGCAATGCCTGCTGGCCGCCGACAAACCAGCGCATGGTGTCGGACATGTTGCCGGGACGCCCACTCTGGTGAAATGACGGATTGCCGTCCTTGTCGCGCAGCGAAAGATGCAGGTGCCCGGATTGTCCGGGATACGCGTTCGACCATTTGGCCATGAAGGTGAGCATCTTGCCATGACGCTCGGCCCAGACTTTTGAAAAAGTCTTGAACAGAACCGCGCGATCCGCAGCGGCGAGCGCATCGGTGTACAGGATCGCCGCTTCCAGGACCCCGGGGCCGGTCTCGGTGTGCAGCCCCTCGATCGGCATGTCCATCTCGTCACACAGCTTGAGCAGCGAGCGATGGAATTCCGACTCCACGGAGGCGCGCAGCATGGAATAGCCGAACCAGCCCGGCGTGAAATTCTTCAGCTCGCGAAAACCCTTTTCCCGCACGCTGTGGGGCGTTTCGTCGAACACGAAAAATTCGAACTCGGCAGCCACTGACGGGACAAATCCCATGCCTTCGGCACGGTCGATGACCCGGCGAAGCAGCCGGCGCGGGCAGAGCTTCTCCGCCTCGTCCACGAACTCGCCGAGGAAGAACAGCATGTTCCCTTCCATCGGGATATCGCGGCAGGTCGCAGGATCGATGCGGGCCCTAGCGTCCGGAAAAGCCGTGTGCCAACCGGTAAACTTGCCGGCGTCGTATATCTGGTCGTTGGAATCCCAGCCGAAGATGATGTCGCAGAAGCTGAGGCCACCTTCCAATGCGCCAAAGAACTTGTCTCGCGCGAGATATTTTCCACGAATGACGCCATCGAGATCGACGACCCCAAGCTTGACGTGGGACAGGCCCCGTTCCTCGACCAGGGCCCTGGCATCGGCGGCGGTTTTTACGTTTCTTGCGCCCATGAACTTCGAACACCCTCTCAAGCCGGCGCGATCGCGCGCAACACTTCGTCGCAAGCGGTGATGAACATATCCGCGTGATCCGTGCCGAAGCACAGCGGCGGACGAATCTTGAGCGTGCTGCCGAACGGTCCGGCGGCGCCGATCAGGAAGCCGCGCTGGCGCAGCCGGTTGATCAGCATGATTGCGAGCTCCGGCGCCGGCTCCTTGCCGTCGCGATCACGTACGAGCTCGATGCCGATGAACAGACCGGCGCCTCGAACGTCCCCGATCTGGACGTGGCGATTGCCGATCTCGCGCAATCCGTCCATCAGATGACGTCCAACCTCGCTCGCATTCTCCAAGAGGCCCTCATCTTCGATCACGTCGAGCACCGCAAGTCCTGCCGCTGCGGCCACTGGATTGCCGCCGAACGTGTTGAAGTACTTCACTTCGGCCGCAAAGCGATCAAGCAGTGATGCACGCAGAGCGACGCCTCCCATGGGAAAGCCGTTACCCATGGGCTTTCCCATCGTCACGATGTCGGGGACAACACCATGGCGCGCGAAGCCCCACATGGCTGCCCCCGTGCGCCCGAAGCCGGGCTGCACCTCGTCGGCGATGAACAGCCCCCGGCGTTCATGGACGAGCCTTTTGGTGGGCTCCAGGAAGCCGGCCGGATCGGCATAGATGCCGTCGCTCGAAAAGATCGTGTCCACCAGCAGCCCAGCAAACCCGATACCGCTTCGCTCAAGATCGGCAATTGCCGCAGCAACACTGGCAGCGAAACGCCGACCGGGATCACCGACCGGATCGCGGAACATCTCGGGCGCTGGCACCACCCGCACATGGAGCGGCAATGGTTGGCCGGGACATGAGGACGGCGACACGTCGGTTACGGCTGCGGTGTTGCCGTGATAGGCCGTCTCCGTAACGATGAAGCCGGTCCGACCCGTGACGACCTTTGCGATCCGGAGCGCGAGATCGTTCGCCTCGCTGCCAGTGCACGTCAGTACCACACGATCGATTTCGGATGGAAATGTCGCCAGCAAGCGCTCCGCATAGGCATCGACCACGTCGTTGAGATAGCGCGTGTGGGTATTGAGCAAACCCACCTGGCGGCGAATTGCCTCGACGACGCGAGGGTGCGAATGCCCGACCGACGGGACGTTGTTATAGAGATCGAGATATCGGCGGCCGTCGACGTCGAACATGTAGACGCCTTCAGCACGCTCCATTCGAATCGGCTCCTCGTAGAACAGGACCGAAGCCTTGCCGAAGGACCGCAGGCGTCGTTGCACCGCCTCTCCGAGTTCGGCGCCCATCGCCGACGCATGGCCCTGGTCGAAGGCGTTCAACGCCAGAATTTCTCTTTCCCGCTGCACCATACGCCTCCTCTGACCGCGCCTTGCGCAAGTCAAAGCGACGGCCGCGCCGATCGCGCCGCAATCACTCCCCAATCAGCTTGGAGTTTTGTGCAAATTCCCACAATGGCAAGCTGCCAAGAGGCAAAAGACACCGGAGCCTCAGACACACAGCCCCGGGCTACCAGTGTTACCTTAGCAATATCAATCGACTACACATGGACACGCGACAACTTGCGGAGATACTGGGCACTTTGCTGCCCAACATTTGAGGGACCTGCCACATAATTAGTGTATCTTTCCAAATCGACGTGAGAAAGACTTCCTCGTCCCGACGGCCGAGGCAGATGAGGACACCTCAATGACGAGCGAGCCGCTACTGACCAGCGACGCCTCCGCGGCCGAGAAACGGCCACGAAAGAGCGATGGCGATCGCCTCTCGAAGCTGGCGCGCCACAAGCACATCGTCGCGCAACTCACCGCCGCCCCTACTCTGCGCGCCTCCGAGATTGCGGCCGCGCTTGGTGTATCCGGTGAAACCATACGCCGAGATCTCGTGGAGCTTCAGGAACAGAAGCTCATCAACCGGACCTATGGCGGAGCTTCGCGCCCGTTTGCTCTCGAGCCGGCTCTCACCGATCGCAAGACGCTCATGATTGCTGAACGCGAAGCGATCGCCGTCGCGATCGCGGACCTCGTTCTACCGAACGAAGTCCTGATGCTGGCGGCCGGCGCCACGACGTTTCATATCGCCAGACGGTTGGCTTCGCGTGCGCGCGACATCACGGTCATCACGCACGACTATGCGATTGCAGGCGCACTCGCGGTCAACTCATCGATCCGTGTGCTGTGCTGCCCGGGCCGCTATCACCCGACCGAAGGCTACGTGTTCGGTACGCAGACGATCGCCAACATCAACAGCTACGAGGCCAACCGCGCTATCGTGAGCGCGACAGGCATCAGCGCCCGAGGCGCGAACGATGCGGACGACGAGGCCGGTGCGATCTATGGCGCGATGGTCAAGCGCGCTGCGGAAGCTATCCTCGTCGCCGATCACAGCAAGTTCGACCAGCGCGCTCTGACCGTATTTGCGCATTGGACCGATATCGACCGTCTGGTTACCGACCGGCAACCGGAAGGAGCTCTGGCAACGGCACTCCGTGAAGCCGGAACGGAGGTGATCATTGCCCAACCCTGAGAAAGACCAGACCATGGCAAGCCTCACATCTCTTGCTCCTCGCGAGGAGTATACCGGCCTTGATGGTGGTGACGGAGACAAGGGTCCTGCACCGCATCAGCGAACCAGGATCGGACGCCTGGATCTCGAACTCGTCGAGCCGCATAGAGCCTTCACTTGCAGCTGGACACGCACCGCCAGTATTCACGATGCCTCCTATGCGCTTGTCTTTCCACTGACGGGATGTGTGGCATTCAGCCAGGACGGCCGCGTCGGCATTGCCCGAGCCGGCGAATATGTCCTGCTCAGCGAACTCGCCTTCTATGAATTGTCGTCCGACAAGGCCGCACGCTTTCTGGTGCTTCGGATCCCGGCTGCGGAGCTGCGCGGACGTCTCGTCTCGATCGAGGATCACATCAGCCGACGCTTCAAGCCGAACGAACAGATGACCCGCCTTCTAGCCGGGATGATCGGAAGCGTGGCCGAGCTGTTCATCGAGTTTCCGGCGCCGAATCCACAGGCGCTTGCGACCGAAGTCATCAGCTTCGTGGCGCTCACGATCGGCGCGGAGGACCGGGGCGCCGCTACAGACGTCCGCAATGCGCGCTATCATCTGCGCCGCAGGATCGTTGATTTCATTGAAAGCCATCTCGGCGACCAATCCCTGTCACCGAAGAAAATTGCGGCCAGCAGCCGAATCTCGCTGAGCTATCTCTACAGTCTGTTCACGGACAACGAGACCACAGTCAGCCAGTTCGTGCAGACCAAGCGGCTGCAGCGAGCCTACGAAATCCTGGTTGCCGATCCCAAGGGTCACCGTACCGTCTCAGAGGTCGCCTACGAAGTGGGCTTCAAGAACGTCTCGCATTTCTCGCGCTGCTTCAGCCGTCACTTCAAGGTGGCCCCGCGTGACGTTCGCCAGGCGCAGGAAGCCGCGCCGCGGCCGGGGTCAGCTACACGCGCTGTCGAACCGAACGGATCGTCTTCGCCGCGAATGGCCTCCTCGCGCAAGGCTTTCGGATCTCCGTATTGGGACGTCCACAAGCAAGAGCTTCGCGAGACGGTTTAGAGCCGAATTCCGAAGGCCAGCCGTTGCGCCGCTCATGCGCGACGTGCTCTCTGCTGGAGCAGGCATTGGACGACATTCAAGACAAGATTTTTGCGGACGAACTCGCTTCGTTCTTCCATGAACTCGCCGACGTAGCCGGTCGGATCGCGTTGACCCACTTTCGGTCCAGCGCCAATTTCGAGCGCAAGCAGGATTTGACGCCGGTAACGATCGCCGATCGCGCGATCGAAGTGGAACTACGGCGCCTGATCAGCGCCCGCTTCCCCGATCACGGCATTCTCGGGGAGGAGATGGGATCGACCTTGGGCGATCGCTACACCTGGTATCTCGATCCGATCGACGGAACGAAGAGCTTCATCTCCGGAATGCCGCTGTTCGGCACGCTTGTTGCGCTCGCCGACGAGCGCAAGGGCGCGGTAGTCGCCGGCATGATCGACATGCCGGCGCTGGCCGAACGGTGGTACGGCACGCCGCGTGGGGTCACGTTCAATGGCAAGCCCGCAAAAGCGAGTCGCACGGCAAGACTGGAAGACGCACAAATCTATACATCCTCACCGGACTTCTTTACGTCGCAGGATTGGGCTCGCTACGACTTGCTGAGCAAGAAGGCCATGTTCCGACGATTCGGCGGCGATTGCTATCAGTACGGCCTGCTGGCATCCGGCCATTGCGATCTCGTCGTCGAGACGTCGCTCAAGTCGTTCGACTTCATGGCATTGATTCCCGTGGTCGAGGGCGCCGGCGGAATCATACGCGACTGGGATGGGCGGCCACTCACGCCGGACTCCGACGGACGCGTGATCGCCGCCGCGAACGACAGCCTGCTCAAGCAGGCCCTGACGGTCCTGAAGCAATAGAAGAGACGGCCGGGGCAGGCTCACACCAACCGTAACCAGCTGTCCCAGCGCGGGTCATACATCACGTCGTGGGCGCGCATGTATTTCCAGACGCCGTATTTCTGGTAGTCGAAATCCCAGGTGTTGAGCTTGCGGTTGACGACCGCCCATGAGGCCCATTTCATGTCCGCGAGCGCACGGTTGAGAATGACGCGCGCAATCATCTGCGGACGAGCCTCGCCGAGATATTGCTCGATGAGCGCTTCCGTCAGCTTCTCGTCGAAGAACATTTCGGCAAACAGCACGCCGAGCTCGTAGCTGCGCTCATTGTTGGAGGCAAATTCGTAGTCGATCAGCTTCATCGGCCTGGGCGCGCCGGTTTCAGCCGAAATGAGGAAATTCCCAGGCATGGGATCGTTGAAGCATGGCACGAGGTCGAGGCCCGACGCCAGGAAAGCCGACTTGGCCTGATTGTAGCGATGCATCAGCCAGGGCATGTCCTGCGGGAAATGCGCCCCCAGTTCCTTGCCCTGCTCGATATGTTCCTCAATCATGTCGAAGATTGTCTTGGTCTGGCCGAGCTTCGGGCCGCCATGCAAGCGGCGATAGAGAGCGAGAACGTCGGACTGGATGGCGGGATCGCCGAAATCGGCGTTCGTGCAGGCGCGATAGCCCTCCAGAAATTCGCTGATCTCCAGCCCATCCGCCGCGTCGAAGAAGATCACCTCCGGCCCGACACCCATAGCATGGGCATTGCGCGCGGCCTCGTTGGCGGTGACGCGATTGATGAACATCTCCGAGCCTTCGCCCGGCACCTTGACGAAATAGCGGCGCCCGTCGCCGGAAATCTCGACCAGCCAGTTCTGGTTCGACAGGCCTCCGACCAGCGGCGCATAGGCGCCCTTCTTGCCGTTCCATTGCGGGACGCGGGCGATGGCGGCTTCGACGTTGCGCTCGTGAACCGTGGTCCCCTCGCCAACTTTTCTGCGAACGGTCATGCGATCCTCCGAAGCATCTCGCCAAAGCGGGGCTCCCGAACCGCCATGCGGCAACGCACGAAGCGCCAACTGGCGAATTTGTAGAACTCCAGCGTATTGCGCGCCGATTTGGCGGCGAGCAGCGCGCCGATCAATCCCCAGCGCAGATCATCAGCTACGCCATAAATCCGCGCACGGTTGAACGCAGCCTCCTCGAACGTCCCGGTGCTGCGGGTGAAAATGTCGCGCGCCTCAGGCTCCTGTGCACAGGCCTCGACGAGGAAGCTGCCGATATCCTCCAACGGGTCGGTCGTTGTCGCGCGATCCCAGTCGATCAGACGGACCTCGCCCGCGTCGCTGATCAGGATATTCGAAACATTGCCGTCGCCATGGATCGGCACCGCCTTGATATCCAGCGTCCGGAAGGCTTCGGCCGCAAACAGCAACTCCTTGACCAGCCATTCAGCATCCGACGGCAACTGGGCTTTCGCAGCTGCCGCCGCAGCGTAGAAATCCTCGATCTCATCAAAAACACTTCTGCGGCGCGGCAGCGGCGATCCGGATTGAAACAGCCGCATCGCCGCAATGACGGCGTCGACAATATCGGGCTCGAGCATCCGTTCCAATGTACCGACCCGCCAGCCCATGTTGAGATCCTCCATCACCAGCAGTCCCGCCTTCGGGTCGGCCATCAGAACTTTGGGCCCGATGCCGAGATCGGATGCACGCTGCGCCGCCTCGAAGGCGCACGCGACGTCGATATAGAGCTCGGCATCACGATCCATGCTCTTGATGAAGATGCTTTCGCTACCGCCCTTCCTGGTGGCGCGCCAGGGAAAGCCGTCGACACCTCGCCAGCTTGGCGAAGCCAGGATCGGGATGGCAGGTTCGATCACGATGTCTCCAGCCCCCCATCCGGGGAGCTCGGCAATGGAATTCCGGATGGTGGCCAGTTCCGTTCCAGATTGACTCATGGCGACTTCTGATCTCTTGCGATTGCCGTTCAGCCGACCTTCGTGTCTGCCAAATTTGATCAAGACAGATTTTGATCAGGACAAATTTTGATCAGGACAGATGCAAAAGGGATGCCTCGGGCTCCACCAAATCATGCCGTTGACGCAGCGGCCCTACCCCAACGCAGGTCATTTTCGCTATCCGGACAATGACCCGGGACGCTACCCATTGAGGCCCACATGTCCGCTGCAGAACTGATCGGGATGAGCCTTGCCGAGCTGACAGACGCTTACGCCTCGCGGGCGCTATCGCCGGTGGAGGTGCTACGAGCCACCCTCAGCCATTCCGAGAACGTCAATACAGCGATCAACGCCCTGTTCTGCTTCCGTCCGGAGCAGGCCATGGCCAGCGCGCTACGCTCGGAAGCGCGATGGAAGGCCGGGGCTGCGCTGGGTCCGCTCGATGGCGTTCCGATGACCGTCAAGGATAGCGTCGCCATGGTCGGCTGGCCCTACTTTCATGGTATCGGGGCCAACCGCGCCCTGCCGCCCTCAAACTACGATTCACCACCGGCGATCGCGTTGCGCGAAGCCGGCGCGGTGATCTTTGCAAAGACCACGATGCCGGATTGTGGCCTGATGGCGTCAGGCATCAGCTCGCTGCACGGCATCACCCGCAACCCCTGGGGGCTTGTCTGGAACACCGGTGGCTCGTCGGCCGGCGCCGGCGCCTCCATCGCCGCCGGCGCCGGATATGTCTCCGTCGGCACGGATATCGCGGGCTCCGTCCGCCTTCCGGCCGCGCATTGCGGCCTCGCCGGACTGAAGCCCACCCACGGGCGCGTCCCGCATCTGCCCGCCGATACCATGCGCATGGCCGGTCCCATGGGCCGCAGCGTCGACGATATCGCCCGCCTGCTGACCGTGCTGACGCGGCAGGACGAGCGCGACACCTGGAGCCTCCCCGCCGATGGCGTGCGCTATCACGAGCGTCTCAAGCGCGACGCGAAGGGATTGAGGATCGGCGTCCTCACCGACATGGGCTTTGGCATGAAGCCCGAGGCGGTCGTGCGCGAGACCGTCGAGGCGGCCGGAAAGCTGCTCGCCGGCGCAGGCGCCAACGTCGAACCGTTCACCTCGCCGCTCGATCATGACGCCTACGAAGCCATCGACCTGCTCCTCCAGGTCCGCGGCTATCTCGAATACACGTCACTGCCCTCACATACTGACACTCCTCGCGACATCAATCCCTTCGTTCGCGCCTGGTCCCTGGGTGGAGCAAAGCACTCGGGCATCGACCTTTACCGGGCCCTGGGGCAGATCGCCAAAATGAAGGCGGCGCTGCTGGGGGCCTTCGAAGGCTGGGACTATGTCATCTCACCGACGCTGCCGGTGGTGAACTTTCCGGCCGAGGAACCCGGCGTCTCTCGCGAAATGCCGCTCGAGCACACGCTCTTCACGGCCATGTTCAACCAGACCTGCCAGCCCGCCGCCACGGTCTGCATGGCGTTCGATTCCCGACATCTGCCGATCGGCGTCCAGGTCATCGGCCATCGCTTCGATGATCTTGGCGTGCTGCAGGTGACCAAGGCGCTTGAGGATATGCGTCCCGTCGCGATGGATTGGCCTTTCAAGCCGCGGTCCTGACGGTCAGGCCGCGGCCTGCGCCTCATCGCCATCGAGAAGGTGACAGGCGGCAAGGCGCCCGGGCGAATGCTCGACAAGCCTCGGCGTCTCCACCCGGCAGCGGCCGAATGCCTTCGGACAGCGCGACACAAAGCTGCAACCCGCCGGGATGTCGATCGGGCTGGGCGGCTCGCCTTCCAGCAGGAAATCGGAGGGATCAAACGGCTTCTCTTCCAGCGTCGGGGCTGCCGACAGCAACGCTTTGGTATAGGGATGCTGCGGATCGAAGAACAGATCACGGTTGTCGGCAATCTCGACCATCTCGCCGAGATACATCACGGCGATCCGGGTGCAGACCTTCCGCACCATCGCCAAATCGTGCGAGATGAAGACATAGGTGAGGTCGTTCTTGTCCTGCAATTTCGAGAACAGCTCGATCAGCCTGCCCTGCTCGCGCTGGTCCAGCGCTGACAGGGTCTCATCGAGGATCAGGAGCTTGGGATCGAGAATCAGGGCTCGCGCGATCGAGATGCGTTGGCGCTCGCCGGTCGAGAGCGCATTGGGTAACAGATCATACATCTCGGCGGCGAGACCGACTTCCGCCATCGCTGCGATCACCCGCTTTCGCAAATCGGCGCGCTTGAAACTGCCACGGATCAGGAGACTTTCCTCGATCATGCGGCCGACCGTGGTGCGCGGCGGCAAGGCATTGTAGGGATCTTGCAGGAGAAGCTGGAACTCGTTGCGCTTGCGGATCAGGTCCCGCGATGACAGAGCGCCGAGGGAGGTCCCGTTCAAGACGATGCTGCCGCTGTCGGGCGTCTCCAGCCAGGCCAGCAGGCGGGTCAGGGTCGACTTGCCGCAGCCGGATTCCCCGACAATCCCGAAATTCTCGCGCGGCATGATATCGAGTGTCACGCCACGCACGGCCTGCACGTTGCTGTAGGTGTTGAAAGTGCCGCGCTTGCGGGCACGATAGGTACGATGGACATTCTCCACCTTCATCAACGGGGCTTCGCCTTGAGCCTGATGGCGAGCAAGCGGGCCCTCCGCCGTCTCCCACATCCGCGGTACGCTCGCGATGGCCTTGCGCGTGTAGTCGGATTGCGGCGAAGCCAGCAGTTCGGCGAACGCCTGTTGCTCAACGAACCGGCCCTGGTACAGCACGGCCGTCCGATCGCCGAACTGCCCGAGCGTCGGCAAGGAGGAGGACAAATAGATCGTCGCCATCTTGTGCCGCGTGCAGAGGTCATGGAGCAAAGCCACGATCTGCGCAGCAATAGTGACGTCCAGCGGCTGGGTCACGTTGTCGGCGATGAGCACGGCGGGCTCGGCGCAAATGGCGTCCACGATCATCGCGCGCTGCATCATGCCGCCGGAGAATTTCGACGGGTAGTCCCAGTAGCGCTCCTTTGGCGACGGGATGCGGACCTCGCCGAGCAGCTGCATGACCCGGTCGCGGCACTCGCGCCCGTTCCATTCAGGCCTGACGCTGCGCAGCTTCTCCGCGATCTGGACGCCGACCGGCACGGTCGGATCGAGTGAACTCTGCGGCTTAGAGCCGATATAGGCGATGTCGCGGCCAATCCGGACTTCGCGCGCTCCGGCGCCGAGGATATCGTGTCCGGCGAAAGCGACCCGTCCGGCGCGATATTCCAGGCTCTCCGGCAACCAGTTCGCCAGCGCGCGGCTGAGCACCGTCTTGCCGGCACCGCTCTCTCCGTAGACGCCGAAAATCTCCGACGTGCTGAGGCGGAAACTGATGCGATCGAGAATCGGAGCCGCCCCCGGTGTCGTGGCACCGACCGTCAGATCGTCGATTGCGAGAATGAGCGAGAGATCCATCTCAGAGACCTCCATAGATCCGGTTGCGCGCCTTTTCCAGCGCCGAGCCCATGAGATTGATCGAGGTGAGCGCGACGGCGAGGAAGATGCCCGGGATGGTCCCGATCCACCAGGCATTGAGCAGATATTTGCGGGAATCGGCGATGATGCTGCCAAAGCTTGGGGTCGGCGGCTGAATGCCGAGCCCAAGGAAGCCCAGGATCGCTTCGAAGATCATCATGCGTGCAACGTCGAGCACCGCGACGAACGCGATCGGCGGCAGGATGTTGGGCGCCGCGAACAACAGCAGAATCCGCCAATCCCCGGCCCCAAGCACGCGCAGACCGCGCACATATTCCTTGCCGCGCTCGGCGACGGCGGCACTGCGGGCCACTCGGGCATAAAGCGGCCAGCCGGACAGCGCCAGCACGATGATGATCGTCGGGACGGTCGGCCGCGACACGCCGAGAATCGTGATCGCCAGGATGATCATCGGAATCGAGAGCTGGGCGTCGGTGATCCGCATGATGATGGTGTCCCACCACTTGCCCTTGAAGCCTGCGAACAGGCCGAGGCCGCAGCCAATGATGAAGATCAGGAGCACGGTGACGATGCCGACGAGCAGTGAATAGCGCAGCCCGATCAAGCTGCGCATCAGCATGTCACGGCCGAGCTGATCCGTGCCCAGCAGGTGATCCCAGGTCCATTTGTCGCCGAGATAGACCGGCGCCAGGAATTTGTCCTTCACCACCATCTTGGTGGCGCTGACCGAGGACACCTCGGGATAGATCGCGGACGCAAGCAATAGCGCGATGAAGACAAAGAAACCGATCTTGAAGCTCGACATGCCCCAGGCTGCAGCCAGGATACGCCGATTGACCGACCTGACGCGGACCGATCGGGGCTCGGGCTCCGCAGCAATGACCGTGGTGGCCGTCATGGTCAGATCTCCACACGAGGATCGATGAGATAAGCGACCAGGTCCACGATGATATTGATGAAGACAAACACCGCGCTGGTCGTAATGGCGATGCCCTGGATGACTGGGAAATCACGCCCGACCACGGACACGACGGTCAAATTGCCGAGGCCCGGATAATCGAAGATGTATTCGATCACCAGCACTCCGCCGATCAGGGTCGAAAGCTGGATCCCGAGCAGGTTGACCAGCGGCACCGCTGCATTACGCAGAGCATGGGAATAGACGATGCGGCGGCGCGACAGGCCGCGAACCCGGGCTTCATCGATGAACGGCGCCTGCATCACCTCACCGAGCGACGTCGTCAGCGTCCGGATGATGAAGGGCGCGATCTCCACCGCCAGCACCACGGCCGGAAGAATGACATAAGAGAACCCCTGGTAGCCGAGCGCCGGAAGCAGCTTCAGCTTGACCGACAGAAACAGGATCAGAACAATCGCGAGCCAGAAATTCGGGATCGACACGAACAGCGATTGCATGCCGAACGCCAGGGCGTTCTGCCATCGATGCTGATGCAGGCCACCGGCTATTCCGACCGGAAACGAGATCAACAGCGCGAACAACAGGGCCATGCCGCCCAATTGGAGCGTGAACGGCAAGCGTTCGAGAATGAGGTCGGTCACGGGCGCCATGTCCGACTTGGTCGGATCGACATATTGCCCGCCGGCAGCAATCATGCCGCTGCGCGGCCGCAGATAGGATTGTCCGAGGTCGCCCTGGAGCAGACCGCGCATATAGCGGCCGTATTGCACGATGATGGGATCGCGCAGCCCCATCTTGGTCGCCACCTTCTCGACCACATCGGGCGGCGCCATGCCGCCGACGATCAGGCGGACGGGATCGCCTGGAACCACGCGCAACAGTGTAAAGATGATCAACGAGGTGATGAAGACGATCAGGAGGCCCTGCGCGATCCGCTTGACCAGGAATTCCAGAATCAACATCGGGAAGAGCTACCCTTGCATTCGTCGGGAGTTCCGGCAGGCGGGGTTGTCTGACCTGCACCCAACCTGAGAAGACCGGCAGGTCGGACGCGTCCGACCTGCCGGAGCAATCATCATGCCAGCTTGGCTTTCGTCATGTCCTGCATGCCGTTCGGGTAGATGTAGAGGCCGTCGAGCTTCTTGCTGTAGGCGTGGATGAAGACAGACGTGAACAACGCAAGTGCCGGCGCCTTCTTGGCGATGGTCGGCAGCGTCTCGGTCTGGAGGATCTTCTTGCGCTCTTCGATGGAGGTGGCGTTGCGCTCCTTGTCGAGCACCGCGTCAATGTCCTTGTCGACGATGCCGGTAATGCGCTTCGACGACGAGTGGAAGTGGGTGCGCAGCACCAAATCCGGCTCGGGCGAACCCGTGCACCAGCCGCAGTCGATCATGTTGCCTTCGCCGCCGCCCGGCTTGTCATAGAGCAGGTTACCCCAGGCCGCGACTTCGAGGGTCTGGAGATTGACCTTGAAACCCTGCTCCTGAAGCATGCCGGTGATCAGTTCGGCATATTCCTTGGTCTTCGGGTAGAAGCCGACCGAGGTGTAATAGGTGAGTTCGGGAAGGCCCTGGCCCTTCGGGAAGCCGGCCTCCGCCAACAGCTTCTGGGCCTTGGCTGGGTCGAATTCCGGATAATCGGCGACCTCCGCGTAGCCGAACTTCACCGGCGAGATATGCGCCTTGGAGTAGGTTCCGGAGACGCCAAGCACCTCCAGCACCTGCTTGCGGTCGATCGAGTGGCATGCCGCCAGCCGGATGCGCGGATCGTCGAACGGCTTCTTGGAGCAGCGGAAGAACAGATACTTGTTCTCGACCGACACCGCCTTGTGGATGTTGAAGCGAGCATCCTTGGAAATCGTCTCGACCTGCTCCTGCTCCAGCCGCTCGATGATGTCCGCAGAGCCATTCAGCAACGACAGCGTTCGGGTCGTGGTGTCGCCGACGAAATGATATTCGACGCCGGGAATCTTCGGCGCACCGAGGAAGAAATCGGCGTTGGCGGCGAGAACGGTCGTGTCGCCCTTCTGCTCGACGTATTTGTACGGTCCGGTGCCGTTCATGCGAGCCGACAACTGAGCCTTGTTGGCGACGTCCTTGGCAGACATGATCGGAAGGAACGAAGAGAGATAATAGTAGAGCGCCGCCGGATAGCCGTGCGCCTTGGTATTGATGCGGCAGGTGAAATCGTCGACGACGTCAACGGTGACGAGACCGGGATACCACTGCGCCGGCCGGTCGGGCTGGCAGCCATACTCGTATGTCGCCTTGACGTCGGCCGCCGTAAACGGCGTGCCGTCATGAAACTTGACGCCCTTTCGCAGCTTGACCTCCATCGTGGAAGCATCGATCGGCGTCATGGACTCGGCCAATTCGAAGATCAGTTCGTCCGGTTTGTCCGGCCGCATGGGCGCTCGCGTCAGATAGCCGAAGACGAATCCCTCGACGATCAACTGACCCAGATTGGTGTGCGTGGTCGGATCCCAGCTGCCGGTCAGCGCTTCCGCGCCGAGAAATCGCAGCGCCTTGCCTTCGGCCGCGAAAGCGGAATTGACCAGAAAGTCCGGGTTGACCCGTCCGAAGCCGAACGCTGCAACACCGGCGAGCCCCCCTAACATCACATCTCTACGGTTGATCATGTCCTATCCCTCGATGATTTTGGCAACGCTGAAACTGCTGCCGAGGGCGCGGGGCACTCAGCCGTTTCGATCGTCTCGCGCAACTCGTCGCAACCTGCAAAGCGTAGACCAAAGGCCACGCCCGCCCGATTCCTGCTGCTCCACGATTCCGTTGCTGACGCTCCCGGATGCGGCGATTGCGCGCGGCGGATTCCGATAATCCAGAATGCACCGCCCAACTCAGAGGCAATCGCGCCTCTCCGCTGAGCAGGACAAGAATAATGGACGCTCGGAACAGCGGCGGGGAGACGGCGAACCTATAATTCCCGTGTTTCGAATGAGCGGAATCGCAGCCTTGGAAATACAGGAGTCCCCGGCCTGCCACACCCGTCGCGGCATCATCTCGGACTTCGACGGCGTGGCCGATCGCGAAGATACCGCGATCCCGAGTTCGGTCAGAGCGTTTCGCGCCTGGCATGAGCAGGGCGTGCTTTATGCATTCGTCACCACCAACCCGACGCAATCTGCCGCGCAGTTTTTCGAGATCCCCGGCTCACTCTCATGATGACTCCGAGCTTGATCGCGCGCATGCAGACCGATCTCGGCGCGGCCTTGCCGCGCTGGAATCTCTCATCACAATCGACGATCTCCTTCCTGAGCCATTCCGAGAACACAACGTTTCTGGCACGAGACCCGGCATCTGGACGGAGGTTGGTGCTGCGCGTGCAGCGGATCGGCTATCACACGTCCGCCGAGATCAGGTCCGAGCTCGCCTGGATCGACTCGCTGATCGCGGAAGATGCCGTCGTCACGCCTCGCCCGGTCGCCGACGGTGAGGCCCGACCGCTATCTCAGATCGTCCTGAACGGCTCACCGCGACAGATTGCGGCATTCGAGTTTCTCAGCGGCAAGGAGCCCGATCCATCAGAGGATCTCGTCGCCTGGTTCGGCAAACTCGGTGCGATCAGCGCCAGACTTCACGCGCATAGTCGCCGGTGGAAGAGACCGCCGGACTTTCAGCGGAAGGTCTGGGATTTTGACGCAATGTTGGGCACTCGACCGTTGTGGGGTGATTGGCGCGCCGGTCTTGGCCTTCGCGACGATGGCCTGAAATTGCTGGAGAGGGTCGCAGACACCCTGAAGCAGCGTCTTGACAGCTACGGAAGCACAAACGACCGGTTCGGCCTCGTCCACGCCGATCTGCGGCTGGCCAACCTTCTCGTCGACGGCCCGCGCCTCGGTGTGATCGACTTCGACGATTGCGGCTTCTCCTGGTTCTTCTACGACTTTGCCGCCGCCGTCAGCTTCATGGAGCATGAGCCCGTGCTAGCTGAGCTCCAGGCGTCTTGGCTCGCCGGGTATCGCGAGATTGCGCCGGTTTCGCGCGGGGACGAACTCATGCTGCCCGTTTTCGTCATGCTCCGGCGCATGCTGCTGACGGCATGGATCGCGTCGCATTCCGACACCGAGACCGCACGACAATTAGGATCGGCCTACACCGACGGAACCGTCGCGATGGGAGAGCGATTCCTGCAAGCGCTTTGATGGCCCCGTCACGCGACCGGATCGCTTGCTACCTTCACGCCGGTCTGTCCTTCACTCCAGTCCTGCTGTTCCGCGACTCCAGGGCGCTTCGACCAGCATTGCTTGGCCACAAAATATTCCTGGAATGTCAACGTCATCATAATTTCCGATATCGACGAACGATATTTCTAATTTTACAAGCGTCTCCCTCAACGCAAAACTCAGTTTGTGATTGGCGGCGAGTGAGAAGGCGTTGAGATGACTTCCGGTGACTTGGAGTTGGGCGCGCGCGACGTCAGCGTCCAATTCGAAGGCTTGAAAGCGCTGTCCAAGGTCACGCTTACGGTTCCCCGGGGACGCATCACCGGACTGATCGGTCCCAACGGCGCCGGGAAGACGACGCTCATCAACGTGCTGACAGGCTTCCAGCCGGTCGGCACAGGGACCGTCGACCTGGAAGGTGAGGTGCTCAACGGCATCGCGGCCCACAAGCTTCGACGCAAGGGCGTCGCGCGCACCTTTCAGTCCGGCCGCCTTTTTCGCGACCTGCCGGTCGTGGACAATCTCGAGGTCACGGGCGTGGGTATGGGCCAGACGCGGCGCGAGGCGATCACGGAGGCCGAGCGCGTGATGACTTGGCTTGGCATCTCGCACCTCGGCAGCACGATCGCAGGCGCCCTGCCCTACACCGACGAGCGCCGCGTCGCCATCGGCCGTGCCATCATGTGCACGCCGCGCTATCTGCTGCTGGACGAGCCCGCGGCCGGCATGTCCGAGCATGAAAGCCACGATCTGGCCTTCATCATCAGGCGGATCGCCGGTGAACTCGGCGTCGGTATGCTGCTGATCGAGCACAACATTGGCCTCGTGCTCGAACTCTGTGAGCGCATCTTCGTGCTCGATTCCGGCGAAATCATCGAAGTCGGGGTTCCTGCGCAAATCCGCAACAGCGACGCTGTTCGGCATGCCTATATGGGCACGCAGCGCGACGAAGTGATTCCGCCGCTCGCGACCGAGATGGGTGCCGCATCATGACGCTGCTCGCCGTCGACGACATCACCGTAAACTACGGACGCCTGACGGCCTTGCGCGGCGTCACGCTCAGGATCGCCGAGGGTGAGGTTCTGTTCGTGACAGGCGCCAATGGCGCAGGCAAGTCGACCCTGCTGAACGCGATCGCCGGCGTCGTGCCGGCGGGCTCGGGCTCCATCATCATGGACGGCGCCAAAGTGACGGGTGCCTCACCGGAGGACATCGCCCGGCGGGGATTTTCGCTGGTTCCGGAAGGACGCAACGTCTTCGGCGCACTGAGCATCGAGGAAAATCTGAAGGTCGGCGCCGGTATGCGAGCCGACAGGAACAAGATCGCCGGCGATCTGGAGTCCGTCTACGCCGAGTTCCCGATGCTGGCCGATCGCCGTCACGACGCGGCCGGCATGCTCTCCGGCGGCCAGCAGCAGATGCTCGTCATCGGTCGTGCGTTGATGACGGCCCCGCGCATCATGGCCATCGACGAGCCTTCGCTGGGACTTGCACCCAAGATCATCGATCAGGTCTACGAGATCCTCGTGCGGCTACGGGCGCAACGCAAGCTGACGCTGCTGATCGTCGAGCAGAGCTCGACGCGCGCCATGATGACTGGCGGACGCATGATCCTGATCCGCGGCGGGCGCATCGTCCTCGAGGGGCCCGCGGCCGACATGATCAAGGACGAGCGCCTGAAGCAGGCCTATTTCGGCTTCGGAGACCACTGAGAATGACGGCGGTTCTGCAGATCATCTTCGACGCGCTGAGCCTCGGCAGTCTCTACGCTCTCGGCGCGCTGGGTATTGCCCTGATCTTCGGCGTCATGCGGCTCGTCAACTTCGCCCATGGCGACTTCATAGCGTTCTGCGTTTTCGCAATGCTATGGCCGTCGATCGATGCAACGGCGGTCGTTTTCGCCGGAATGCTGCCGTTCTATCTCCTGATTCCGCTCTTGCTGATCATCGGCGCGGCACTGTCGATCCTGTCGGAGATCATCGTATTCCGCCGTTTCCGCAACGCCAATCCGGCGACCATGATGATTGCGTCCTTCGCCCTCGGATTCGTCATCCGGCACCTGCTGCTGATGCTCTATTCGAGCCGACCGAAATCCATCACGCTTTGGCCGGGCCTCGGCCTGCCCGTCGATTTTCTCGGCGCCCACATCCCGATGCTGCAAGTCGTGACCATCATCATCACGCTGGCAGCACTCGCCGTGCTCGTGCTGTTCCTCAAGCGCACGCGCTATGGCCTGGAGATGCGCGCTGCGGCCGACAATTTCACCATGGCGCGCATGCTCGGAGTCCGCGCCAACGGCGTCATCCTGCTGGCCTTTGCCATCAGCGGCATGCTGGCCGCAGCGATCGGATTGATCCTGGCGACCATCTCCGGCACCGCCGACATCAACATGGGCGCCAACGTCATGCTGATCGCCTTCATCGCCACCGTGATCGGCGGTCTCGGCAGTGTGCCCGGCGCCGTCGCGGGCGGCTTCATCATTGGTGCCGCCAGTGTCGTCTTCCAGGCAACATTGCCACACGACGCGCGCGTCTTTCGCGATGCCTTCGTCTATGGCGCGGTGATCGTCGTCCTTCTGGTGCGGCCACAGGGCCTGTTTGCACCGAAATCCGCCAAGCAGAGGGTCTGATCGATGTCAAAGCGGCCGTCTGTCATCCGGCAAACGATCATGACCCCGATCCTGCTGATCGTCGTGCTGCTCATCATGGCTACGCTGAGTTATCAATTCGGCAGCCGCGCGTTCAACCGGACTGCCGTCGAGATGTTCATCAACATCATGGTGGTCGTCGGCCTCTACGTCTTTGTCGGAAATTCCGGCCTGCTGTCGTTCGGCCACATCAGCTTCATGTGCCTCGGCGCCTACATGACCGCCTGGCTCGCGATTCCGCCCGTGATGAAGTCGATCACGCTCAAGGGACTGCCCACATGGCTTCTGCATACGCAATTGCCGATGTGGGTCGCCACACCCATTTCGGGCGTGTTCGCGGCGTTGGTCGCGCTCGTCGTCGGGCGCGTCATCATGCGCCTGTCGGGGATTGCAGCCTCGATCGCGACCTTCGGACTGCTTGGCGTCGTCAACAACGTCTACTCGAACTGGGATTCGGTCACGGGCGGACAAGGTTCGATCGTCGGCATACCACCGACCATGAACGTATGGATTGGCTGGCTGGGTGCGGCGGTTGCGATCGCGATCGCGTACCTCTACGCGACCTCCCGCTCCGGGCTCGCGCTTCGCGCCACACGCGACGAGTCCGTCGCCGCCAGCGCCTCCGGAATCGACATCGTTCGTGAACGGCTGATCGCGTTCGTGGTCAGCGCCTTCATCATCGGCATCGCCGGCGCGCTCTACGCGCACTTCCTCAGCATCGTCAACCCCGGTGCCTTTTATCTGCGGACGACCTTCATCACGCTGTCGATGCTGGTCGTCGGCGGCATGTACAGCCTCAGCGGGGCAGTCACCGGCGTGGTCGCAATCTCGGTGCTGATCGAGTTCTTCCGCAACCTCGAAAAGGGCATCAGCCTCGGCACACTCAAGGTGGCACTGCCGAACGGGGCTCAGGAGATCGCGATCGGAATCATCACCATCGTCATCCTGATGTACCTGCCGGCCGGCCTCACCCGCAACCGGGAGTTTTCCTGGCGCGGCTGGCCGATGCTGCGACGATTGTCGCGCCCTGTGCAGACGGCGGTGAAGGAACTGAACTGAATGTTACTGCACACCTGGAGGAATGATTATGCGTCTTGCGAGAACACTAGGCGTCCTGATTGGACTGTCCGCACTCTGGTTTGCGCCGGCCAGGGCGGCCGACGAGATCGTCATCGGATTTGCGACCGCAGCTTCAGGCTTCATGCAAGCCTACGACAAGCCGGCACAAGATGCGGCAATGATCCGCATCGACGAAATCAATAAGGCAGGCGGCTTGCTCGGCAGGAAGATCAAGGCCGTCTTTGCCGACACCAAGACCGATCAGGCTGAAGGCGCCAAGGCCGGCCTCGCGGTGCTCGACCAGGGCGCCGACCTCGTGGTCGTCTCCTGCGATTACGACTTCGGCGCGCCGGCGGCACTCCAGGCGCAAGCGGCCGGCAAGGTCTCGTTCTTCCTCTGCGCCGAATCGATCAAGGCCGGCATCCCCGGCGTCGGTCCCTACTCGTTCTCCGGCTCCGTCCTGGCCGCCGTGCAGGGCGCGACCATGGCGGAGTGGGCCTACAACCAGAAGAACGCTCGCACCTTCTATAGGTTGCTCGATAGCTGGACCGTCTACAACAAGGGCATCTGCGACGGCTTCGACTGGATGATGCCGAAGCTAAAGGATGCGAAACTGGCCGGAAGCGACACGTTCAAGAATGATGACGCTTCGATTGCGTCCCAGATCACGCGTATAAAGAGCCTGCCAAAGGAACCCGACGCCATCATGGTCTGCACGATGATGCCAGGCGCGGTTTCGGCCATCAAACAGATCCGGGCCGCCGGTATCAAGTCGATGATCCTCAACGGCTCGAGCATGGACGGCAGCTACTGGCTGAACGCCATTCCGGATCTGTCGAATTTCTACGTTCCGGTGCAGGGCTCGATCTACGGCGACGATCCCAATCCGAAGGTCAACGAGTTCAACAAGAAGTACAAGGAAGTGACGGGCGGCGATCCGTCCAGCCAGTACGTCTATCCCGGTTATGTCCTGATCGAAGTCTGGGCCAAGGCGGTCGAGCGCGCCAAGACCACGGACGCTCCGGCCGTCGTCGCCGAGCTGGAAAAGATGAACAACGAGGCCACGCTGTTCGGTCCGCGTACCTTCAACAAGGACATCCACCATCAGAACCAGGGTCGTTACCTGATCATCGACACCGAGGGCGGCAAGCCGAAGATGGTTGATCAGTGGACGATCTCGGAAAAGATCCCGGTCGATTATCTGGTGTCGAAGTAAATCGGCATTGTGCCGCCCGCGGTGCCTGTCGCACCTGCGGGCGGCCCTACCCCTTTGATCGAACGCAAGCCGTTGAGAGGAAGCAGGAGATGGTCATGATTAATTGCGACATGGGCGAGGCTTACGGTCTCTACAAAATGGGCGACGACAACGGGCTGATGCCCCACATCGATGTCGCTAACGTGGCTTGCGGCTTCCATGCATCCGACTTCAATCACATGCGCAAGACGGTGCATCTCGCCAAGCAATTCGGCGTCAAGGTCGGCGCCCACCCGTCACTGCCGGACTTGCAAGGTTTTGGACGGCGGGAGATGAAGATCGACCGTGAGGAGTTGACGAACTGCCTGCTCTATCAGATCGGCGCGCTCAAGGCATTCCTCGATGCCGAAGGCATGCCGCTCAATCACATCAAGCCGCATGGCGCCCTCTATGGCATGGCCGCGCGCAACGAGAACATCGCGGAGGCCGTCGCAGACGCCGCCGATGTCTACAAGGTACCCCTGCTCGGCATGAAGGGCACGCTGCATCAGATGGTCTATGAGCGGCGCGGCCACACCTTCGTCGCCGAATACTACGCCGACCTCGACTACAACGCCGATGGCAGCCTCATCATCACGCGCGAGCACGAGGCCAAGGATCCGGCCGATGCGGCGACGCGTTGCACGCGAGCCGTGAATGAAGGCAAGACCCGGTCGGTGGCTGGAAACGACGTACTGGTCGGCGCCGACTCGATCTGCATCCACTCCGACACGCCCAATGCCGTCGCAATCGCGCACGCCGTTCGCGAGGCCGTCCGTCCCTACCTCACCGCGCGGTGAGGCGGGCTGGACAACGACGATCCTTCAGGAGCACTCCATGGCAACACAGCAAATATTCTCGCCGCTACCGGGCATATTCTATCGCAAGCCCGCCCCCGACAAGCCGGACTACAAGACTGACGGCGACATCATCGCGGAGAGCGATACGATCGGACTCATTGAGGTGATGAAATCGTTCAACGAGGTCAAGGCGGGCGCGGCGGGCAAGATCGTGCGATTCCTGGCCGAGAATGAGGAAGCCGTGATGGCGGGGCAGCCGATTGCCGAGATTGACGTTTGAGACCGCCAAACCGGCCATGACGATCCAGAAACTCCTCATAGCCAATCGCGGCGAGATCGCCGTCCGCATCATCCGTGCGGCGCGCGAGCTCGGCATTGCGACCGTTCAGGTCTATAGCAAGGCCGACAAGGACTCGCTCGCGGTTCGGCTCGCGGACGAGTCGATC
Organism: Bradyrhizobium sp. 191; assembly: GCF_023100985.1. Taxonomy (NCBI): domain Bacteria; kingdom Pseudomonadati; phylum Pseudomonadota; class Alphaproteobacteria; order Hyphomicrobiales; family Nitrobacteraceae; genus Bradyrhizobium; species Bradyrhizobium sp. 191. The sequence continues at coordinate 6,906,631 of NZ_CP064692.1, read as the reverse complement.
GAGATCGGTCCGCCGCAAGCTTCGAAATCATATCTCAACCAGGCGACGATCCTCGCCGCTGCGAGGACGACCGGCGCCGACGCAATCCACCCCGGCTATGGCTTCCTGGCGGAGAACGCCGAGTTCGCAGCCGCCGTCGAAGCGGCCGGACTGATCTTTGTCGGCCCGACAGCGCAATCGATCAGACTGATGGGCGACAAGGTCGCAGCCCGCGAGGCTGCGGCAGCGGCCGGCGTGCCGACCGTCCCCGGCAGCGCGGGACGCCTGGAGTCTGCCGACGCAGCCTTCGCACTGGTCGAAAAGACCGGCTTTCCGGTGATGATCAAGGCCGCGGCTGGCGGTGGCGGACGCGGCATCCGTATCGCGCGTTCAGCCGAGGAATTTCATCATCTCATGCCGCAGGCGCAAGCGGAAGCACTCGCGGCTTTCGGCGATGGCGGGCTCTATGTCGAGAAGCTGATCGAAGGCGCGCGGCACATCGAGGTGCAAATCCTCGGCGACGGGTGCGACGTCATCCATTGTTTCGAGCGCGAGTGCTCGCTGCAACGACGCCGTCAGAAGGTCTGGGAAGAAGCGCCCTCGCCTTCGCTGACGCCGGCCGTTCGCGACGAGCTGTGTTCGTCGGCAGTCGCGCTCGCCAAGGCCGTCGACTATCGCGGTGCCGGAACGCTCGAATATCTCTATGACGACCGGAGCCACGAATTCTACTTTCTGGAGATGAACACACGCATCCAGGTCGAGCATCCCGTCACGGAAATGGTCACCGGCATCGACCTCGTGGGCGAAATGATCCGGATTGCCGGCGGCGAGCCGCTGCGTATCAGCCAGGATCAGGTTCGCGTCCGCGGTCATTCGATTGAGGTCCGCATCAACGCCGAGGATCCCGCGAAGGGATTTCTTCCATGCCCCGGCACAATCAGCACGCTCAGCGTACCCGAAGGCGAAGCCGTGCGTTTCGACAGCATGCTCTATCAGGGCTACACCGTACCGCCGTTCTACGACAGTCTGCTCGGCAAGCTGATCGTGCACGGCGAGGACAGACCGAGCGCGATCCGGCGGCTCGAGCGCGCCCTTGCGGAGCTCAGCGTCGAGGGCTTGGCGACGACAAAGCCCTTGCATCAGGCGCTCGTACGCGATCCGGACGTCCGGGCCGCGCGCTTTCATACAGCCTGGCTCGAGCCATGGTTGGAAACCCATGCGGCAGCGCTAACGACAGCAGAGCCGTCAACGACCGCCAAGGTCGCCCGATGACCGCAAGAGAATCCGCCCCGTCGGCAACAGGAGGCCGCTAGTCATGCAAACCCGATTTTCCTACGGCGGCGACGAGCACATCTTCGCCGAGGTCGCCGAGTCCATGTCACTGGAGGCCTTCTTCAAGGGCCTCTTCGTCACCAATGCAGTGCGCGACGCCAGGATCAAGGGCGTGATCGAGATCTGCCCCGCCAACGCGTCCTATCAAGTCAAGTTCGATCCGGATCAGATAAGGCCCGACGATCTGCTTGTCGAGCTGAAACAGCTGGATTCCGCATCTGAAACATCCGCACCGGTCATCAAGACGCGGATCATCGAAATCCCGGTTCTTTACAACGATCCCTGGACACACGAGACGCTGATGCGCTTCCGCGAGCGCCATCAGGATCCGAACGGCACCGACCTCGAATATGCTGCGCGCATCAACGGGCTCGACGGAGTCGACGCCTTCATCAAGGCGCACTCCAGCGCGCCATGGTTCGTCTCCATGGTCGGCTTCGTCGCAGGCTTGCCGTTCCTCTATCAGATGGTGGAACGCCAACGGCAGATCCAGGCGCCGAAGTATCTTCGCCCACGCACGGACACGCCAAAACTCACCGTCGGGCACGGCGGATGCTTCAGCTGCATCTACTCGGTACGCGGCGCCGGCGGCTACCAGATGTTCGGCATCACGCCGATGCCGATCTACGATCCCAACCAGAAGATCAGCTACCTGCGTGACTTCATGTGCCTGTTCAAGCCGGGCGACATCGTGAAATGGAAACCGATCGACCGACCGGCCTATGACGCTGCGGTGGCCGATGTCGATGCGGGCCGTTTCGCGCCGATCATCCGCGACGTCTCATTCTCGCTGACCGAGTTCAACAACGACATCGACGCCTACAATCGCAAACTCGAGGGGGTTCTCCATGGCAATTAAGGTCCTGAAGCCCGGCCTTGCCACAACCGTCCAGGACTTGGGACGTCCCGGCTATTATCACATCGGCATCCCGCTTTCCGGCGGCATGGATCGTCACGCGCTCGCCGCCGCCAACCTGCTCGTGGGCAACGAGGAAGGCGCTGCGGTTCTCGAGGCCGTGTTCATGGGGCCGGAGCTCGAATTTACCGATGACGCCGTGGTCGCGATCACTGGAGCCGAGCTGCCGCCAAAGCTCGACGGCGAGCCGCGCGAGACCTGGACGAGCTTCAAGGTGAAGCGCGGCCAGAAGCTCTCCTTCGATTTCCTCAAGCAGGGCGCGCGCGGCTATATCGCGATCGCCGGTGGCATCGACGTGCCGCTTGTCCTGGGCTCGCGTTCCACCTACGCGCTCGGCGCGCTTGGCGGCTTCAAGGGCCGAAAGCTCGAGGCCGGTGACGAACTTCCAATCGGCAAGGCCGCCGCAGCGGTCAAGGAAGGCCGCTCGGTCGGGAAAGATCTGCGCGGCCTGCCGGCGGCGATGCCAACGGAACTGCGCGTGATGCCGGGGCTATATTGGCATCGCATCACCGACACGGCTGGCAACGGCTTCTTCGGCGACACCTGGAAGGTTGCGCCGGAAGCCGATCGCATCGGCTACCGTTTCAAAGGTGGCAAGCCGCTCGAGTTCGTGCCGCGCGAGCCGCCCTTCGGGGCCGGTTCAGATCCGTCCAATATCACCGATGCCTGCTATCCCTACGGGTCGATCCAAGTTCCCGGCGGTACCGAACCGATTGTACTGCATCGCGACGCCGTCTCGGGCGGCGGCTATTTCATGGTCGGCACGGTCATCGCCGCGGACATGGATTTGATCGGCCAGCTCCAGCCGAATACACCGGTCAGGTTCGTCAAGGTTGGGATGGATGAGGCGCTTGCGGCGCGCAAGAGCCGGGCCGGGTTGCTGGGCAAGCTCCGGAGCGCGTTGGCGTAACGGCCTTGGGCTGAGGGGGTGGTACGCGCGGCTGCCAAGCCCCGAGGCAATCGTGCGTGGTCGCTCTGACCGCCCCTCCACTCCACTGACTTTGTTCCTCCAGTTGTCGGAGCGAGCGTTGGGCACGGGAGTTGCAAAGAAAATTGATGCGCGAGAAGCAGCGCTCAAGCGCTCATGAGTTAGGCAAACTCAAAATATCGGATCGACTGCGATGTCCGTTTCTCTGAAACAAATCCGCTATTTCATCGCCGCTGCCGAAACTGGACGGATCAGCCAGGCGGCCATCGACCTGAATGTCTCGCAGTCCGCAGTCACCGCCGCGATCCAGCAACTCGAAGCGATAGTCTGCGCCCGCCTGCTGGAACGTACCCCGGCCGGGGTAACCGTCACCATGGAGGGCAGCCGGTTCCTGTCGCAGGGACGCCAGATCCTTGCTTCAGTCGCCGAAGCCGTCCGCGGGACGCATATCTCCGCCGGTCCGCTGTTCGGAACGGTGCGCATCGGCGTCACCTATACCGTATCCGGCTATTTTCTGCCGCGCCATCAGATGCGTTTCCAGGCAAGCTTTCCCGGGATCACGGTCGAGCTGTACGAGGCGCCGCGGGACGTACTCGAACGTGCCGTCGTCGACGGTGCGCTCGATCTCGCGGTCATGCTGGTCTCGAACCTGCACAACAACGCCATGCTTGCGAGCGAGACGTTGTTGCGGTCGCCGCGCCGGTTGTGGCTCGCTCCCGATCATCCATTGACCCGCGCCGAGCGCGTCCATCTCGCTGAGATCGCGACCTACCCTTACGTCATGCTCACCGTCGACGAGGCCAAGCATACGTCGATGCGCTACTGGAACGCCTTGTCGCTCGAACCGCGAACGATCTTCCGCACTTCCTCCGTCGAAGCCGTCCGATCCATGGTTGCAGGCGGAATGGGCATTACGATCCTGTCCGATCTCGTCTACCGTCCCTGGTCGCTCGAGGGACAACGGATCGAGACCCGCGTCATCGAGAACGAAGTGCCCAGCATGGACGTCGGACTGGCCTGGCGCCGTGACACCCAATTTTCGGAGGCCGCCAAGGCGTATCGCGACTTCATGCGCTTCGCCGTGGCGGGTGTTGGTCCCGTACGTCCTCCTGTCGGCATCGACCACAGACAACGATCGGACGAGGCCATCGAAATCTGAGATATCGGCACCTGCTGAAATTCGAATTGACGTCGGCAGGTCGTCCTCGCCAAGCTTGGGCCAACCACGGCAGTCGGCGCGATGAAAGACCGTAAGGCCCAAACGGACGACGACAAGGACGGAGTGCGGCATGCAGGCCACTTATGCGACCAGCGATGTTCCCTTGCAAAATCGACGGCATTTCTGGCGGGACGTTGTCTCCAACACCTACTTCCCGCTCGATCTTGTCTTTCCCGGCGGTCGCAACTTCCATGCGGGCCTGGGCGCATGGTCCATGGGTCCGATCTCGATATCCCGCAATGTCTCAAATGGCCTGCTCTACAGGCGCCGCGAGCGGCACCTCGCGAATGAGCGGGAAGAATGCTTCCTCATCACGGTCCCCGAGCTCGCCGAGATCCGTTTCGTGCAGGACGGCAAGGACGTTCGGTGCCGGCCCGGCGCATTCGTGATCGAGCGAAGCCATCTGCCCTATGAATTCAGCCATCATGATCCGGCGGCGCTCTGGGTGCTGAAGATCCCGAGCGCCGTCCTGCGTGCTCGGATATCCCGCCCGGAACGCCTTGCCACGCTGCAATTCGACGCCAGCCGCAGCGTGGGCGCACTTTTCGTCGACACGCTGCGACTTGCCGGCGAACGCATCGCGGATATGGACGACACGGCTCGCGCCGTAATGGGCAAGCATCTCATCGATCTCTTGGCGATGGTGATCGAATCCGACGACCGCGTGCTGGTGGGCCATTCCTCGTCCGTTCGCAATGGCCATCTCCATCGCTGCGAGCAGTTCATTCGCACTCGCCTCGACGACATGCGGCTCACCCCGCAAATGGTCGCAGACGGCTGTGGCATCTCACTCAGATATCTTCATCAGGTCTTTGAGGGCGAAGGTGTCACCGTTTGCGCCTATATCCGGAACCAGCGCCTGTCGATGTCCGACGCCATGCTGCGCGATCCGTCCTGCCGCAAGAGCATCTCGGAAATCGCCTACCATTGGGGTTTCGGTGACCAGGCCCAGTTCAGCCGGAACTACCGCAGCCGGTTCGGCTGCACCCCGAGCGAGGCCCGCGCTGCGGCACGCACCGCCCTATCCTGAAGGCACATTTGCGCGCCTGACCAACCCTTAGGCAGCCGATAGTCGGCGTCGGCACGTCGACCGTTGCTGCTCTCTCGCACAAATTTTCCTGCGCTCAGCGTCAAGAACTGCCGCCACCGATTTGCATATGATCGGTGATCGCAATTCGATGAGGAAGTCGCATGGTGCAGAACCTTCGTGTGGCCGTCGACGTCGGCGGCACCTTTACGGATATCTGCATCATGGACGAGGCAACCGGCCTCATCCGTATCGAAAAGACGTCGTCGACGCCCGATCCCATCGAGGGGATCATGGGCGGCGTATCCAAGGCAGGCATCAATCTTACCGATGTGGCGCTATTCTCCCACGGCACGACGGTTGCGACCAACGCACTGATCACGCGCCGCCTGCCACGCACCGCCGTGGTCACGACCAAGGGGTTTCGCGACGTCATCGAGATCCGGCGCGCCAACAAGGAAGACCTCTGGGACACCTACAAGGATGTCGTCAAGCCTTATGTCCCGCGGCGCGACCGCCTGACCGTGCCGGAACGGGTCGACGCCGGCGGCATCGTGATCGAGCCGCTCGATGTCGAGGCCGCGCGCAACGTCGCGCGCATCCTCAAGCGCCGCGGCGTTGCCGCGATCGCGGTCTGCTTCATGAACGCCTATCTCAACGGGGCGAACGAGCGGGCCATGCGCGATATCCTCATCGAGGAAATGCCTGACATTCCGGTCTCGATCTCCTCGCAGGTGCTCCCCGAAATCTTCGAGCACGAGCGGTTTTCGACGACCGTTGCCAATGCCGTCGTCAGCCCGGTCGTGGTTAGCTACACGAGTAGGCTCGGCGAGCGCCTCGCCGAGGAAGGCTATACCCGCGATCTCCTGCTGTTGCACACCGGCGGCGGCGTCATGACGCCGGCCAGCGTCAAGGACTTCGCCGCGCGTCTGGCTGGTTCCGGAATCGCCGCCGGTGCCATCGCCAGCCGCTACATCGCCGGTCTTTGCGGCTTTCCCAATTCGATCGGCCTCGACATGGGCGGCACCTCGACCGACGTCTCGCTGGCCTATGAAGGGCAATCGCGCATCACCAAGGACTGGCACATCGAGTTCGGCTATCCGATCCGCTTCGCGTCCATCGAGGTCCTCACCATCGGAGCCGGTGGCGGATCACTGGCCTGGACCGACTCGGCCGGCTCCTTGCGCAACGGGCCGCAATCCGCCGGCGCCTTTCCGGGTCCCGCCTGTTACAGCAACGGCAACACGCAGCCCACCAATACGGATGCCAACGTCACGCTGGGCCGGCTCGGCACTAATCTCGCCGGCGGCAAGGTGAAGCTGGACCCCATGCTGGCACGCCAGGCAGTCGAGGACGGCGTCGCAAAGCCATTCGGCCTCGGCCTGCACGAGGCTGCCGACGCGATCGTCAAGGTTGCCAACGCCAACATGTCGGATGCTGTGCGGCTGATCTCGATCAGCCGCGGCTACGATCCGCGCGATTTCGCTCTGGTCGCCTTCGGCGGCGCAGGTGCCCTGCATGGGGTCGATGTCGCGCGCGAGCTTGCCATCCCCGTCGTCATCGTGCCGCCTAATCCCGGCGTGACATCGGCTCTTGGCTGCCTCCTGGTCGACATGCAGCACGACTTTTCGCAGAGCTGTATGGTCGGCGCCGACGAGGCTGATGCCGCCGATATCGAGGCGCAGTTCGCGGCGCTGGAGAAGGACGCACTCGCCCGGCTCACCTACGAAGGCATCGCACCACAGGATATCGTGCTCCAGCGATCGATCGACATGATGTATCGCGGCCAGTGGCGCTCGCTCGCGGTCCACGCGCCGAGCCCCATCGGCGCGATCGCCGACCTCGTCCAGAGCTTCCATTCCGAGCACCAGCGTGAATACAATTTCCGCCGCGACAGCGCGCCGGTCAGCTTCTTTCGTCTCAATCTGAAGGCGGTGGGCGTCGTCCCCAAGGCGGAGTTCGCCGTCCACGAACCGACCGGTGCGATCCCTGAGCCGGTTGGCCGCCGCAGGGTGTGGTTCGAAGGCAACGGATTGGACACGCCCGTCTACGAGCGCGACGACCTGCCCTGCGGCTTCTCCTTTCAGGGCCCCGCGATCGTCGAGCAGGTCGACGCAACCACTGTCGTGCCGCCAGGCGCCAGCGCCGAGGTCGACAAATATCTCAACATCATCATCCGCGTGAAGGAGTGAACCATGGCCGGAGACCTCCCGCTCGACCCCGTCACCTTCGAAGTTCTCAAGAACTCCTTCATCACCAGCGTCGACCAGATGGGCGAGCAGGTGCTTCGGACCTGCTACTCCTTCGTCATCTACAACCGCGATTTTTCCAGTGCCCTGCATGACGCCCGCGGCGAGTGCGCCGCACAGGGCAATCAGGACATCGCGGTCCATGTCGGCACGCTGCATTTCACCTGCAAGGACGTCATGCGCTTCTTCGACGGTGACATGCATGAGGGCGACGTCTTCGCCATCAACGACCCCTACGCCGGCGGCACGCACTTCCCGGATGTGCGCCTGATCCGGCCGATCTTTGCCGACGGCAAGATCATCGCCTTCAGCCAGTCGAACGGTCATTGGTCGGACGTCGGCGGGAGCGTGCCGGGATCGTTCGACGTCGCCGCACGCGAAATGTTCCGCGAGGGGCTGCGCATCACGCCGATCCGCCTGTTCGACAAGGGGCGCTTCTGCAAGGACGTTGCGCATCTGATTGCCTCCAATACCCGCGATCCGGCGTCGATCATCGGCGACATCCAGGCGCAGTCCCAGGCCACCCAGGTCTGCGAGCGCGAGATCCTGCGTCTCGTCAACAAATATGGTCGCGACACGGTCGAGACCGGCCTTGGCGCCGTGCAGGACTACGTCGAGCGTTCAGTGCGCCAGCGCATCGCGGCGCTGCCCGACGGTGAATGGGAGACCGTCGACTTCATCGACCGCGATCCCGCCGGCAGCGAAGGCATGATCCCGATTCGTATCAAGCTGACGATCGAAGGCGACCGCGCCATCTACGACTTTACCGGCAGCCATCCGACCATCAGCTCGATCTACAACTCGGCCTTCGGCACAACCTTCTCGGCCGTCGCAGCTGGCATGAAGACTTTCTTCCCGGATCTCCCGCTCAATTCCGGATTCTACCGCTGCTTTGAAATCATCGCGCCGGAAGGCTCGATCATCGATGCCAAATGGCCGATCGCGGTCACCGGCTTCCTGATGCCGTTCGAGAAGATCATGAACTCGATCTACGAGATGTGGTCGAAGCTGATGCCGGAGCGCGCGCTCGCCTGCGCGTTCAATCTCGAATATCTGCTCACGGGTGGTCTCGACGCCCGCAGCTCCGACAAGCCAATCTTCATGTTCTACGACTGGCTGCCGGGCGGCTGGGGCGGGCGCAACGGCAAGGACGGCAGCAACGTCACGACGGCTTGCTTCGGCACAGGTCTTATGTCGCAACCCGTCGAAGGCCAGGAGCGCGCCAATCCGATCCTGACCACGGAATGCGAAATCCTAAAGGACTCAGCCGGTCCGGGCAAATGGCGCGGCGGCGCCGGCGTCGTGAAAACCTCCCGCATGCTCCAGGCGGAGAAAACCGTGATCTCCTATATCTGCGACCGCGAGCGTGCGGTGGTGTGGGGCATCGAGGGCGGTCTGCCGTCCATGCCGCACGGCCTGACATTGACCCGCGCCGACGGCAAAGGCGAAGAGCGGCTCGGCTCGATCTTCTCGGATGTCCCGATCGGCGAAGGCGATATCTTCTCACGCCCGACTGCGGGCGGCGGCGGGTTTGGGGATCCACTCGAACGCGACCCGGCCCTCGTGATCGAAGATATCAAGGACGACTACGTCTCGATCGAACGCGCCGCCAAGGATTATGGCGTGGTCGTGCGCACCGTCGATGCTGAACTGTGCGAATATGAGGTCGACATGGCCGCGACTGCGGCGCTTCGCGCCAAAATCAGGGCCGAGCGTGTCGCCAATGTGCGGCTCGATCCTGAGATCGTAGCGGAAAATTATCGCAGCGGTATGATCAGCGCGCTCGACGCGATCCGCCAGCATGCCGTGATCCTCGACTGGGGCACTGGAGCGCTTCTTCCAAAATCCACAAGTCAGTTCCGCGACGTGTTCGAGCGGCGCTCAGTAGCGAAATGGAGCACAGGCTGACCGATCAAACCGAGAGCTCCAGACGCCATGCAGACCCCCGCTTCGAGGTCCGTCGACGTCGCACCATCTCTGCCGGCCGCGCTCGAAGCCCACGACGAAGGCGGCTCAGCGGCCGCGGCCCTGGCCGGTGGTACCTGGATCATGCGCGCTCCAATCCGGCATGAGCCGCTCACCGTTACGTCGCAATAGAGAAGATTCCGGAGCTCCACGCGATCAAGGTCGATGCCGATGTGGTCGAGGTCGGCGCGGCGGTCACGCGCGCCACGCTGGCGGAACTTCCGGCGTTCGACGTGCTCACGGCCGCAGCCAGCCGCTCCGTCTGGCGCATCCGCGAATGGGCTACAGTCGTCGGCAAGGATGCCGTCCTCGATCGTGCGGCCGGAATGATGGCAAGAACCTGCCAGTGCCGACCGCCGCACGGGATGCAGTCTGCGACGCGCTTACCGGAGACAAGGCATAGTCAACCGCCGTTAGAATTAACCAACTTATTCCCACGCCGTAAGTCGCATGTTCGAGTCATGCCGGGATATCTCTCCCTTTGCAATCGCAGGCGAGACTGCACAGCAGCTTCAGGGCTGATGCCGCCGTATGAGCGCGGCCTGGGCGGCCTGCGTATAGAGGCTCGACACCAGTTCGAGATGGGAGCCCGCGGCCTCCGATTTTTCGGCCCAGTCGTCCAGTGCTTCCAACATCGGCGGGAGCGTTTCCGCGCGCAAGGCGGCATAGGCTTCAGTGACGTCGTGGCCCCGGTCGGTCACGCGGTAGCGCGTCTCCTTGCGCGAGGACGAGCCCTCGGTCTCGATCAAACCGGCCTTTACAAGCTTGCGAGTCGCATATTGCAGATTGGGGACGTCGACGCGGTTGAGCAGCTGGCCGATCTCTGACAGTCGCTTGGGTTCATCGCCCATGCGCACCACGTTGAGCACGGCGACGTCGTCTCCGGTCAACGGCACGTCGCAGACGGCGGCAAGGCAGGCAGCCTTCCACCGATAATAGGCTTGCGCCAGCCGCTCCAGCCTGAACTCGAACTCGGAGAGGCGCAGCTCGGTCTCGGTGCGCGCCAGGTGCCACGAGCCTGGCCGCTCCGTCGCGGCCGGCCGCTGCTTGTCTCTCGCGGCGGTGCCCGTTCGTCGCGCGGCCGCCTTCTGCGTCTTCCTCAACATCGTCTCCTGATTCCCGCCCTCGCTTACTGCCTGGGCAGGCTGTGCTCAATCAATGCTATTTACAAGTTCGATTCTTACATTAAAAATTCAATTAAGAAAGCATGATGACAAGGCAACCGCCTTTGCCTCGTGCCCGACGCGTCAAACAGACGCGCCGCGATGGGGAAGGCTCCAAGGGCTCAACGAGGAGAGGGGACGATCACGATGGCTGGACAGTGGATCGAGATCGCTGCCAAGGATGGTGGCACGTTCAAGGGGTACCTCGCGGTCCCAGCTTCGGGCTCCGGTCCCGGCATCCTGCTGTTGCAGGAGATTTTCGGCGTCAACGAATCGATGCGTGAGGTTGCCGACCATTACGCCGAGGAAGGCTATGTGGTGCTGGCACCCGATCTGTTCTGGCGCATGGAGCCCGGCGTCGAGCTCGGCTACACTGAGGCCGATTTCGGCAAGGCAATGGGCTATTACCAACGCTTCGATGCCAATCAGTCGATCAAGGACGCTGCCGACGGGCTGAAGGTGCTGCGCGCGCGTCCCGAATGCAAGGGCAAGGTCGGTGCGCTCGGCTTCTGTCTTGGCGGCAAGCTTGCTTATCTCGTTGCCTCGCGGACGGATGTCGACTGCGCCGTCAGCTATTACGGCGTCGGCATCGAGGCCGATCTTAGCGAAGCGGCCGACGTCAAATGCCCCGTGGTCTTCCATTTCGCCGAGCTCGATCGCTTTGCGCCGGCGGAAGCGCGAGCACAGATCATGGCGGCGTTCAAGGGCCGGCCTGAGATCGAATTCTACCTCTACCCCGGTTGCGACCACGCCTTCGCTGCGCCGGAGCGCACAAGCTTCAACAAGCCCGCGACGCTGATGGCCTATACACGCTCGATCGCGCTGTTCCGGAAGGTGCTTGGCCCGCACTACGACCTCTCGGCGCTGTGGGACAAGCACACCGAACTCGAATTCGCGACGCGGTCGGCCGAGCAGACCATGACGACCATGGTTGCCGAGCCCTATGTCAACCACATCCCGACCATGACGGGTGGCGTGGGCCATCGTGACCTGCTGCGTTTCTACAAGAACCACTTCATTCCGAAGACGCCGCAGGACACCAAGCTGGTGCCGATCTCCCGTACCATCGGTTCGGACCGCATCGTCGACGAGATGCTGTTCTGCTTCACCCACGACATCGAGATCGACTGGATGCTGCCCGGCGTGCCGCCGACCGGCAAGTATGTCGAGATCCCGCTGGTGGCGATCGTGCGCTTCCGTGGCGACAAGCTCTACAACGAGCACATCTATTGGGACCAGGCGTCGGTGCTGGTGCAGATCGGCCTGATTGATCCAAGCAAGCTGCCGGTGGCCGGCGTCGAGACCGCCAAGAAGTTGGTCGACGAATCGCTGCCATCCAACACGCTGATGGCGCGCTGGTCCGAGAGCGCCGGGAAATAAGCAGATCTAATCGACGGCGCCGCTTGCGGCGCCGTTTTCGCAAATGCTCGCAATCTCTCGTCCATCGTGTTGGGGGTCATGAACATGTCGTATCTCTCTCGTCGCTCGCTTCTCCAGCTGGCCGGCGGCGTCGCCGCGCTGCCGCTCGCCTCGGGTCTCACCGGTGGCGCACTTGCGGCTACGCCGGGCACGCTGACCATCGCTTATAACGTCAATTTGCCGTCGTTCGACCCGACTGTCGGCCTCTCGGCCGTGAACCCGACCATCCAGTCGATCTATCAGGCGGTGTTCGACCCCTATATCGGCCAGGCGCCGGACCTCTCCTTCAAGCCCGGGCTGCTGACGAAATGGGGATGGAACGAGGATCGCAGCAAGATCACGATGGATGTGCGCAAGGGCGCAACCTGGCATGACGGCTCGCCGGTGACGCCTGAGGATGTCGTCTGGTCGCTTACCCGCGCGGCGGATCCGAAAGGCGGCAATCCGATCCAGTTCGTCTGGGCCAAGGTCGGCAATTACACGATCGACGGCAACACCATCACCGGCGACGTACTCGAATTCGAGCCGACGCTGTTCAAATGGATGGCGTTCCTCACCGGTTATATTCTGCCTAAAGCCTATTTCGAGAAGGTCGGTGCCGAAGGTTTCGAGAAGGCGCCGATCGGATCGGGCCCCTACAAGGTCGATGCCTTCGAGCGCAACGCCTTCCTGCGGCTGAAGGCGCATCCTGGCTACTGGGGCGGCAAGCCGGCTTTCGAGACCGTGGTTTTCAAGTTCATCACTGATCCGACGAGCCGCGTCGCCGAGATGGAATCCGGCGGCTCGGATCTCACCTTCGAGATCCCTTACGAAGAGTTCGACCGCCTCAAAGCCAAGCCGGGCCTGGCAGGGCAGACCAAGCCGGTATCCGACATCGCGATGATCTTCATCACCGACATCGACCCAATGCTCGACCGCAACGTGCGGCTCGCCGCCCACCATGCGATCGACAAGAAGGCGATCGTCGACCGGCTTCTCAAGGGCTACGGCGTGCCGATCTCGACACTCGAGGCGCCGGGCTATGCGGCATTCGATCCCTCCATCAAAGTTGCCTACGATCCCCAGTTTGCGAAAAGCCTGCTCGCCAAGAGCGGCTATTCTCCGGACAAGCCGGTCAAGTTCACGATCCAGACCACGCGCGGCTTCAAGCCGAAAGACTACGAGATGATCCAGGCGATCGTCGGCATGTGGCGCAAGGTCGGCATCGACGCCAATATCGAGATATACGAGATCGCCAAGCATTTCGAGTTGCGCGCACGCCACGCGCTGGCGCCGGCCGCCTTCTACAATTGGGGCAACGCGATCGGCGATCCCTCGACCTCGACCGGCTTTGCGATGTTTGGTCCCTCGCCGCATTGCGCCTGGAAGGGCAAGGATCTCGTCGAGCGCATCGGGCCCCTCTGGGGCGAGAAAGACGAGGCCAAGCGTATCGCCGGCTACAAGGCCGTCGACAAGTACATCGCCGAGGAGGGCGAGGTGATTCCGCTGTTCCAATATGTGCAGCCGATCATCCACAAGAAGGGTCTCAAGGTCGTGTCGCAATCCAACGGCATGATCCTTCCGCAGCTCGTCACGCCGGCTTGAGCCGCCGGCTTCGAAAAAGGGGGGGCACAAGGATGCGATCGGGCGAGCTGATCAGGCGACTTGTCCTCGTCCCACCCACATTGTTCGGTGTGGCGGTGATCGTCTTCGTGCTGCTGCGCGTCGTGCCGGGCGATCCCATTGCCATGATGATCCCGCCCGGCGCCTCGGAGGCCGACATCGGCCGGCTCCGTGCGCTCTATGGCCTCGACCAGCCGATCCTCCAACAATTTGCGACCTGGCTTGGCCAGGTCGCAAGCGGCGATTTCGGCCGCTCCATCAGCGTGCGGCAAAACGTGCTGGAATTGCTACTGGCGCGGCTGCCGGCCACGATCGAGCTTGCGCTGTTGGCGACGATGATCGCCGTCGTGATTGGCGTTGTCGCAGCGCTTGTCGGCATTCTGCTGCGGGGCCGGCGCGCCGAATGGGTCGTCGATGGCGGCATCGGCGTGCTGCTCGCGATTCCGGATTTCCTCTGGGCGCTGATCCTGCTGCTGTTGTTTGGTGTGCTGATTCCGCTGCTGCCGATCTCCGGCCGGATCGATCCGGAGATCGACCTCAACCTGCGCAGCAATTTCTTCCTGATCGAGAGCATCCTGACCGGCCACTTCGACATCGCCTTCGCGCTTCTGCATCACATGATCCTGCCGGCGCTCGCGTTGGCGCTGCCGTTTGCGGCCCTGGTGGCGCGTCTGTTGAAAGCGTCGCTGGCGGAATCCGAGGATCAGGACTATGCCCAGATCGCGCGCGCCCGCGGCTATTCGCGCCCGAACATCCTGCTGCACGAGGTGTTTCCTAACGCGCTGATCCCGACGGTCGCGCTCGGCGGCGTGCAGGTGACGCTGCTGCTCGGCGGCACCGTGCTGGTCGAGCGCATCTTCTCCTATGAGGGTATCGGCAACATGGCGATCGATGCGGTGATCAACCGCGACTTTCCGCTGATCCAGGGCTTGGTCCTCACTTTTGCGGTGCTATTCATTGCGCTCAATCTCTTGGTCGATCTCATGGTCACCATGCTGGATCCGAGGCTGCGCCATGGCTGACATCGCAATCGCCTCGCTTGCCGCGCCGCCGTCGCGCCTGCTTGCGGGCTTGAGGCGGGGCGGTCCGCGTCTCTGGATCGGCACGGTGCTGGTCGCTCTCCTGGTGCTGGCCGCGATATTCGCGCCCGTGTTCGCGCCGCACGATCCGCTCGAGCAGGATTTGATGTCGGCGCAATTGCCGCCGGCCTGGATGACTGGCGGGGATCACGCGTATCTCCTCGGCACGGACAGCCTCGGCCGCTGCGTGCTGTCGCGCCTGACCTATTCGGCGCGTACGGCCGTGATGGTCGCACTGATCGCGGCAACGCTCGCTGCGCTGATCGGCGTCGCGCTCGGCCTGTTTGCCGGGAGTTTTGGCGGCTGGGTCGATCAGTCCATCTCGCGGCTGATCGACGTCTGGATGGCCTTTCCGCCGGTGCTGCTGTCGATCGTGCTGGCTACCGTGATCGGCGCCGGACTAACCTCGGTGATCGCCGCGATCGTGGTGATCGATTGGACGCGCTTTGCCCGCGTCATTCGCGCCGAGACCATGGTGCAGCTCACGCGCGACTATGCCGCCGCCGCGCAAGTGATCGGCCTGAGCCGGGCCAGGCTGCTGCGGCTGGAGATATTGCCCAACCTCGTTCCCCTGCTGGTGACCCTCCTCGCCGTCGAGATGGGCATTGCGATCCTGGTCGAGGTCATCCTGTCCTTTGTCGGCATCTCGGTGGCCGGTGACACGCCGACCTGGGGCAGCATGATCGCCGAGGGTCGCCAGATCGTCTATCAGGCGCCGTGGATCATGGCGCTGCCGATCGTCTGCATCATCACCAGCGTGATCGGCCTCAATCTGTTCGGCGACGGCCTGCGTCTCGCGCTAGATCCGGTACAACGCTCATGACGGCGACACTCGCGGTGGAAGGGCTGAAGGTCGCGATCGGGGCCGCCAATGTTCTGCGCGGTGTCAGCCTCGATGTGCAGCCGGGCGAGGTCCGCGGGCTGGTCGGCGAATCCGGCGCCGGGAAGTCCATGCTCGGTCGTGCCGTGCTCGGGCTGTTGCCGGCGAACGCAAGCATCACCGCAGGGCGCATCGCCTTCGAGGGCCGCGATCTGCTGGCCATGGCCGAGGCCGAACGCCGCAGCCTGCTCGGCCGCCGCATTGCGCTCATCCCACAGGATCCGATGACCTCGCTTAATCCGGTGAAACGCATCGGAAGGCAGATTGGCAATCTGCTGCGGCATCATCTCGGCCTGTCGAAGCGTGCGGCGCTGGCGCGCACCACCGAGCTTCTGGCCGAGGTTGCGATCCATGACCCCGAGCGGGTCCTCGCGCTCTATCCGAACGAGATCTCCGGCGGCATGCGCCAGCGCGTGCTGATCGCGATGGCTTTTGCCTGTGATCCCGCGCTCGTCATTGCCGACGAGCCGACCACGGCGCTCGACGTTACCGTCCAGCGCCAGGTGCTGCAGCTCGTCGAGCGGTTACGCCTGCGCCATGGCAGCGCCGTGCTGTTCGTCACCCACGACCTCGGCGTGGTCGCCAAGATCTGCCGCAGCATGACGGTGCTGCATGCCGGCCGGGTGCTGGAGGAGGGCGAGACGGCCAACGTGCTGGTGCGACCGCGCCATGCGTATACCCGTGCGCTGCTCGCCGCGACGCCGCGCGCCGACCGGCCTGCGGAAGCGCTGCGTCCAGTGCCGCCTGATCTCATCGACCAATTGTGGTCGGAGGCGTACCGACTCGATCAGGTTCCGGCGGTGGGGGCTGCATGAGCGATATCCTGCTCCAGACAGGCAGCCTCGGCTTCGGCTATCCGCAGCGTAACGGCCTGTTCGGGAAGCCGACTCTTCGCGAAGTGATCAAGGGCGTCGATCTCGCGGTGCCGCGTGGCTCGGTGGTGGGTCTCGTCGGGGAATCCGGTTCCGGCAAGACCACGCTCGGCCGTTTGCTGGTGCGGCTGTTGAAGCCGACCTCTGGTAGCATCCAGTTTGACGGCCTCGAGATAGGTCAGCTCGACGAGGCCGCGCTGCGCCCGTTGCGCGCACGCATCCAGATGATCTTTCAGGACCCGCAGTCTTCGCTCAATCCGCGGCTCCGGCTCGGCACGACGCTGACGCGCCCGCTCGGCGTGCACGGGCGGCTGAAGGGCAAGCGCGATCAGCGCGAGCGCGCGGCCGCGCTGCTCAATCTGGTCGGCCTGCCGTCCGATTTCGCCAATCGCTATCCGCACGAATTGTCCGGCGGCCAGCGCCAGCGCGCCGGCATCGCACGCGCCCTTGCGCTCGAGCCCGATTTCATCGTTGCCGACGAGATCGTGTCGGGTCTCGACGTCTCGACCCAGGCGCACATCCTGCTCCAGCTGAAGGAGTTGCGTGCGCGGCTTGGCCTCACCATGGTGTTCATCAGCCATGACCTCTCGGTCGTGCGTGTGCTTTGCGACGACGTCGCAATCCTGCATCACGGCGAAGTGGTCGAATCCGGCCCGGTCGCACGCGTGTTCGGTGCTCCGCAGCACGCCTATACGCGGCAATTGCTCGCCGCGATTCCGTTGCCCGACGTCGAGCCGGGCTGGCTCGATGAATCCTCGGTCGTCTCTCCGCAACAGCAAGGATCAGCCGCATGACCGAGACAATCAGAGGTTCCGTCGTGCTCGTCACAGGTGCTGCCGGAGCGATCGCGCAGGCGCTCATCGCCGAACTGAAGGCGCGCGGGGCTGCGAAGATCTATGCTACCGCGCGCGATGTTTTCGCCCTGACAGCCTCGGACGGCATCGTCCCCGTCAAGATGGATGTGACGAGCGACGACGATGTGTCGAAAGCCGCCGATCAGTTCGGCGACGTCGCGGTGCTGATCAACAATGCCGGAATCAACCACAACACCGGCTTCATGGTCGCTCCCGATCTTGCGATCGCCCGCGAGGAGATTGAGATCAACTATCTCGCGCCGCTGCGGGTGACCAAGGCCTTCGCGCCCGCGCTGGTCAGGAACAAGGGGGCGGTCCTCAACATCCTCACCATCCTCGCACGCGTGAATCTGCCATTCATGGGATCGTACTGCGCCTCCAAGGCGGCGGGCCTCAGCCTGACTCAGGGCCTGCGCGGCGATCTCGGCCCGAGGGGCGTGCGTGTCGTTGCCGCACTTCCCGGTGCGATCGACACCCGCATGACTGCGATGCTGACTATCCCGAAGATGACGACCGCGGATGCGGCGAAGGAAATCCTCGACGGCTTCGAGGCCGGCGAGGAGGAGATCTATGTCGGCGAGATGGCGCGCGGCCTTGCACAAGGCCTTGCCCATGATCCCAAGGGTGTCGAACGCCAGCTGGCGTCGCCGGGTTGAATTTCGCGTCAGACCTTGTGCTGCTGCAAACCATGAGGAAGTGATCATGATCCCGTTGAGAGTACTGCTTGCCTCCGCCGTATTGTCGCTCGGAGCCTCGATCCTGCCGGCTTCGGCGGATTCCATTCCGGGCCTGCGTGGTCACGACCACACCGGCATCACCGTGCCGGACGTGAAGGCCGCGACTGCGTTCTTCACCGACGTCCTCGGCTGCTCGCATGCGATGTCGTTCGGACCGTTCATGGACGACAAGGGCACCTTCATGCAGGACGTCGTCAACGTGAACCCGCGCGCCGTCATCGACGAGATCAGCATGGTCCGCTGCGGCTACGGCTCCAATATCGAGCTGTTCCAGTATCAATCACCCGACCAGGCCAAGACGGTGCCGAAGAACAGCGATATCGGAGGCCACCACATCGCGCTCTATGTCGACGACATCGCAAAGGCTGCCGAGTATCTGCGATCGAAGAACGTCAAGACCATGCAGGGACCGATTCCCGTGAACGAGGGGCCGGCGGCCGGTCAAACCATCCTCTATTTCCTGACACCGTGGGGAATGCAGATGGAGCTGATCAGCTATCCCAAGGGCATGGCCTATGAGAAGAACGCCAAGACCGTGCTGTGGTCGACGACCGAGCCGACAAAGTGACGCGCGCCATAGACGAATTCACACTATGGAGACCATGGCACCGGTCCAACTGGAGACGGCGGAGATCAGGCGCGTCGTCGAGCGCGAGGGGGCTGCGTCGTCTGGGGCGGCGCGATCAATCTTAGGCCGGTTGAAGCTGAGAACGCGGCGCTTCGACATCAGTTGATGGACTTGCGGTGGAGGCTGCAGGGTCGCGTCCGGCTCACGAACCATGATCGCTGGTTCTTTGTCCAGTTGTATCGTTGGTTTCCATCAATCTCGTCCGTCCTCACGATCGTGCGTTGGCACAGGACTGGTTTTCGCTGCTACTGGCGTTGGAAGTCACGATCTTCGGGAGGCCGATCGCAGATCGACACCGAGCCGCGCGTGTTGATCCGGCGGATCAGCATCGAAAATCCGCTTTTGGCCATCCGGGATCACGACGGTCTATGGCAGCGTCGTCACGCGCCGAATGCACTCCAAGGGCATCCGCGACAGCCTACTGCACCGGCCTCGCCGCGCAGAATTGGAGCTGCCGAACGGTCGATCGGATCGATCCGCCGCGAGTGCTTAGATCACATCATCGTCTTTGGTGAGACGCATCCTTGGCGGACTTCACCACCACTACGGCCGAGCTTAGATTTTCGGTATAGACAGGGCTTCACGGAGGGGGCGGATAGCGATCTCACGGACGCCGAATTGCGCGCTGCGGGCCGTCATCGATCAGCGCGGCAACTGCCGACATATGCAAAACGCACGCGCAAGCAACTGATCTCAGGCAGTAAAAAGCGTCGCGAGGAGCGAACAAAAGCAGCTGGTTTGTCGGAATAGGTGCTGACCGCTTGTCGGAATGGCTGTCGCGAGAGGCACCCAAGCTATTGAGAAGCTTGGTGGGCGCACCAGGGCTCGAACCTGGGACCCGCTGATTAAGAGATAGCGGCGGGGTGAGAACAATCAATGACTTAGTGGTCGCACCACTGGGCTTAACCGACCGACTATGGGCATTCGTCGCACGAGATCAAAGAGCGCTCACTCGAACTCTTCGGGGACGAAAAGCTGGAAACGTTAAGCGAAAGATCGGGATCTGGCTTCGGCCATTCATTGATGCGGCGCGCGGCTTCGAGGCGGAGACAATTATGCTGACGCGCAGCGAATCCCATCAAGGGGCATGCACTGCAGCTCAGAACAACCGTAGGAACGGGCTGCGGCGTTGGTGCCGCAAGCAGCACAAGACCTAGCAAAGGCGCGCCGCGCTCGGTCCAAACTGCGCTTGCTGAGCGGCAGCAAGATATCGCCGAACGCCGCAGCCCCTTAGAGAGGTTGCGGAGCAGAAACAACGGCGGCGTACAATTCATATCGCAGAGCTGAATGAAATGGGCGCCCTTCAATACGCTATCGCTGAACAATACACTCGCCGATGTAGCCGCTGCCGCCATGGATCTGCACCGCCTGTTCCTGCCGGAGAGATCGAATGCCTTCTTGATGCTTCCCATGGTCAGATCCTCCGGCTCGTGAGCGACGTCCAACTGTGCCGGATTCTATTTCCCGCGGAACACGGCCGACCGACGTTCCACGAAAGACTGGATGCCTTCTTTCATGTCCTCGCTGCTGAAGACGCGATCCTTGATCTTGGGAATGTAATCGATCGCCGCGCTCTCGCCGGCCTCGATGAATTTCAACGCAGCCTCCTTCGTCACCTGAATGCCGATCGGCGCGTTCTTGGCGATCAGATTCGCAATCTCCATCGCGCGCGCAATCTGCTGGCCGGGTGCAACGACTTCCTGAACGAAGCCGATCTTGTGAGCCCGGGCTGCGCCAAACTCGTCGCACAGGAACAGATGATACATCGCGTCTCCCCAGCCCGCCCGCGTCAAATACCGGAAATGGGCACCACCAAGAGGCGCGATCCCGCGTTTGGATTCCATCTGGCAGAACCTGGCGTCGTCGGCCGCCACGACGATGTCGCCAGCCAGCATCATTTCGATTCCGATCGTGAAGCAGATCCCCTGTACGGCCGTCACAATCGGCTTGCGGCACCGGCTCTTCAAGGCGAACGCATCAATGTTGCCGGGCTTTAGCTCGGTATTCTCGGCCTTGGGTCCGAAGAACTTCGGCATATCCAGTCCGGCGGTGAAATCCGGACCCTCGGCGCAGAGTACCCCGACCCAATAATCGTCGGTGCGATCGAGAAGCGTCATCGCATCCGACACCTGCGCCATCATCTGCGGACTGAATGAGTTCTTCTTCGGCACGTTGTCGATGATGATCTTGAACACATGCCCGTGCACCTCGGTGCGGATTCGGCCGGCTTGGGTCTTGGTGTCGCTCATTGTCTATCTCCGAATTGCTTCCAGGCGACTGCACAATGACGCGCACCAGCCTAGCTCAGTGCCGCAAACGCGGTCCGTTCGAAAGCCATCAATTCCTCCGTCCGGCCGTCGCGTATCTTCAGGAGCCATTGCGGATCCTGAAGCAGCGCCCGCCCTACCGCGACAAGATCGAACTCCTCGCGGTCAAGGCGGCGGTTCAGTTCGTCGAGGGACGCCGGACGGGAGCTCTCCCCGCCATATGCGGCGATGAACTCGCCGGTCAGGCCGACCGACCCGACCGAGATCGTCGGCACTCCCGTCACCTTCTTGGCCCATCCTGCGAAGTTCAAATCGGACCCCTCGAACTCCGGCTCCCAGAAGCGCCGTTGCGAGCAATGAAGAATATCGACCCCCGCGTCGACCAGCGGTTTGAGCCAGGCTTCCAACGCGCGAGGCGTATCTGCAAGTTTCACTTCGTAGTCCTGCTGTTTCCACTGGCTGATCCGCAGCAATATTGGAAAGTCGGGTCCGACCGACTTGCGCACCGCGTGAACGATATCAGCGGCAAACCGGGCCCGGCCCGGCAGGTCCTTGCCTCCATAGGCATCCTCGCGGCGATTGGTGCCTTCCCAGAAGAATTGATCGATCAGATAGCCGTGTGCCCCGTGCAATTCGACGGCGTCGAATCCCAGGCGCTTCGCGGCAAGCGCCGCATCGGCGAAAGCGCAGATGGCGTCTGCGATGTCCGCTCCGCTCATCGGCTCGCCGAACTTCTTCTCCGGTCGCGACAGGCCGGACGGACTGTCGTAGGCACCCGGAGGAGACCAATCCTTGGCGCGGGTGCGAACGGCTCCGACGTGCCATAGCTGCGGTGCCATCAGACCACCCGCGGCATGCACCTCGTCAACCACACGCCGCCACCCCGCCAGCTCCTTCTCGCCGTGAAAACGGGGAACGTTCGGATCGTTCAGGGACGCCGGACGATCCACGCCGGTACCCTCCGATATGATGAATCCGACCGCTCCTTCGGCACGCCGGCGGTAATACCGCGCGACGTCTTCGGTCGGGATTCCGCCCGGAGAGAATGAGCGCGTCATCGGCGCCATCACAACCCGGTTCGGCAAGTTCAACCCTTTCAGCTTGAAGGGGCGGAAAAGAACGTCGCTGGACATCCGTGCTCCATGAGCAAGTTGGTCGTGCTACGGACCACCCGCGATGCATTTCAGAAGATGCCATTCACTTTCCGTCGGCGCTGAGTACGCTACCAAATTGCTCCCACGTGGTCCCATTCCAGCGCTGCAGCTGCAGCTGCGTGTAGGCCATGCTGCTTTCCGGGCCCGTGTTGATGACGACACCGGGTATGACAGTGGGAAGCGCCAGCCCGCGTATGCTCCGCGATTGCTTGACGATGTTCTCGCGCGAGAGATCGTTGCCACACTGCTTTAGCACCTGCTCCAGGATCTGTCCCTGCTGGGTCCCGAACAGATAATTGTTGTCTCCGATATCCGCGCCCGGCAGGTATTTGGCAAAGAAGTCGCGGTACCATTTAATGCCGGGATCGTCCGCCCACTTCTTGTCGTTCGGATCCTTGGTGATGGTCGCCGCGACGATGCCCACGGCCTTTTCCGGTCCCGCCGGGACGATGGTCGACGACACTGAGCTCGAAACGAAATTGATCAGGAACAACGGCTTCCAACCGATCTCATCGGCTTTCTTGATGGCCTGCGCTGCGAATTTGGGCGTGCCGGCCACCAAAAACGCCGACGCGCCGGACGATTTCAGCGAAACGACGTGGGAATCAATGGTCGGCTCGGTCACTTCGTACGACGACGCGACGACTTTCCTGTCGAAATCGTCCTTCAGGTAGCCCTTGAATGCATTGACGAAGTCCTTACCCAGATCGTCGTTCTGATACAGGATGGCAATCTTCGCGTCCGGCCGGGTCTGGGTGATGTATTTCGCGTAGATTCGTCCCTCGGTGTCGTAGCTCGGCAATCCCGTCGTAGTCATGGGGAATTCAGCGAAGTTCGTGAATTTTGTGACTCCGCTCACGACAAACAGATGCGGGACTTTCTTCGCGTTGACGTACTTGATAGTAGCGCTGATGCCGGGCGTACCCAGCGGGCCGAACAGGAACGCCACCTCGTCACTTTCCACGAGTTTCCTGGTCTGCTCCACCGTCTTGGGAGGACTGTAGGCATCGTCGTAGGTGACGAGGTTTATCTTCCGCCCGTTGATGCCGCCACGCTCGTTGATCGAATTGACGTAGGCGATCATGCCCTTTCCGGTATTGCTGAGCGGCGAAGCGGGGCCGCTGAAAGGGAACGTCGCTCCTATCTTTATCTCGGATTCGGTGACGCCCGGCGTCTGCGCATGCGCGCCGGCTATGGATGCCGCGAGCGCGGCTGCAATCATGGCGCTTCTCAACATTGTCATCTCCCTTTGGCGACAAGTCCGTCGCTAACGTTCTTTCTTGAACCGCATATTGCCGTGCAAATCACTCCTGACGCCCGTCAGCCAGCGGCTGCCGCACGCGACGCCTTCGGGGCGGCCTGTTCGTTCGCCATCTCCCGCAGCTTGTGTTTCAGTATCTTGCCGGTTGAGGCCGAGGGCAGAGCGTCGAGCACGATCAATTCGGTCGGACGCTTGTAGGACGTGAGCAATTGGGCCGTGTACGCCTTGAGGACTTCCGCGCTGATGCTCGCACCGGGGAGAAGCTGAACGAACGCGACGACCTCCTCGTTGCCTTCGACCTTTCGTCCGACGACGGCCGACTGGACGACCTGGTCGTGCGCATTCAGGACCGCCTCCACCTCGGCGGGATAAACGTTGAAGCCGGAGCGGATGATCAGCTCCTTGGTGCGACCGGCGATATAGAGATGCCCCTTGCCGTTCACCCGCGCGAGATCCCCCGTGTTGAACCATCCCTGCTCATCGATCGCTGCCGCCGTCAGGTCGGGCGCACGATAGTAGCCGAGCATGATGTTCGGACCTCGAACGTGTAATTCGCCCACTTCACCGGTCGCCACCTTTTTTCCTTGTCCGTCCACGATCCGGTGCTCGATGCCGGGAAGAAACGGGCCGACCGACTCGTCCGGGACAGGCTGTTCCGAACGGACCCCCGTGAGTCCCGGTGAGCATTCCGTTATGCCGTAATTGTTCAGCAGCGGGATTCCAAACTCGTCCTCGATCCGCTTCTTGAGATCGAGGTCGAGCGGAGCGCCGGCGACGGCCATGATCCGCAGCCTGCCCCGCTCGAGCCGTTGGAGGCCCTTGACCGCCTTGTGTTCGAGCAGACGCTGATATGTGGCGGGCACGCCGAACAGGCTCGTGATCCCCTCCTCGGCGATGGCATGAGCCAGCGCAGCCGGATCCGCCTTGGCTACGACATGCAACGTGCCGCCGTGCATCAGCGTCGAGATCAGCAGGATCGCATACCCGACGATGTGCGACATCGGCAGCACGCCGTAGACACGGTCGTCTGGACTGCTCCGGCGAAGGATTCCCGACGTCCTTGCGGTGAAGAGGAGGTTGCGGTGACTCAGCATGACGCCCTTCGGCGCACCGGTCGTGCCCGAGGTGTATAATAGGCCTGCGACCTGGCGGGCGCCATCCTTCACGACGGGCTCTGCTTCCGCATCCGCATTGAGCGGACCGATGCCGATTCCGCCGAGCGGCCCTACGGCGCCGATCTTCGCACCGAGGCGGGAGGCATGATCGGCCGCTTCCTTCGAGAGCGCCGAGTTGAACAGCACGCGTCTGGCGCCACTGTGCGTCCCGATCAGGTCGATCTCCCTGGGCGAAAGGCGGGGATTGACCGGAATACCCCAGGCATCGAGCTTGCTCGCTGCGAAGAGCATCGTTCCCAGGGCCACGCTGTTCTCGCTTGCAATGATCACGCGATCACCGGGCCTGATGCCCAAACCGGCGAGATCCTTTGCCGCAGCGTCGACCGCATCCGCGAACTGCCGGTAGCTCCAGGAACGCCCGCCTTCCACGAAGGCCGGATGATCCGGAATGTCCCGCACGAATGGCGCGTAAACCTCGTGCACTCTGGACGGCAGGCCGTCCAGCAATTCGGCTGCGGTGAGCTCGTCCACGCTTCTCATGCCATCCTCCCCTGTGCCTTGTTTTCGGCAGCGTGCGCGGCCCCCTTCAACCGGGAGGTCCGCACGCCTTCATTCTATTGGCCGACGGAGTAAACCGTTCTAAAATAGAACTGTCAAGACGCGCGAACGTCAATAAATCAGTAAACGCCGCAATTATCGGTGCGGAAGCCACATTCCAATTTGGAATTAGAAACTGCCGCACGATTTGTTCGGAGGGATCAGCTGAGCGCGATTACCATTTCTCAACCCACGGCCGCAGCACGACTTCAAAAGCCCAGGTCGACCGATGCTGGCGGTGCAGTTGCAGATAGGTCTCGGCAATATGAGCGGGGTCGGCCATGTTGTCGTCGACAGTCGTTCCCGCCAGCCGGTGCGCCCGGGTGCCGTCCTCCTGAGTCCAGCCGATCGCGGCGTCGATCGGCACATTCGCCACGTGGATTCCCCGCGGCATCAATTCTCTCGCCATGCTTTGCGCAAGCCCGGACTTGGCATGGCATGCCATTGCAAATGGCCCTCCTGATGGAAAGCCCTTGAGCGCCGCGCTGGCGTTCGTGAAGATGATCGTTCCTCGCGCGCCATTGGCATCAGGCTCGTTTCCGAGCATCAGCCGAGCGGCCTGTTGGCCCACCAGAAACGCAGAGAACGCGGCGTTGCGAAGCGTCTCGAACACCATGACCGGGTCGGCCTCGACCACCGTCTTGCGGAAAATGCCGGGAACGCGACCGTCGATGTTGTGCACGACAAGCCTTGGCGTCCCGACCTCTTGAACGACGTCTTCGAACAGCTGCGCCACGGCCGCCGGTTCGCTTGCATCGCAGGCGTACCGACGCACGCCGTGCGTCTTTTCGAGAGTCTCGAGGACGGCTTTTTCCGGATTCCTGGCTGCAACGGCGACGCGCATGCCGTTCTCCGCGAACAGCCTGGCGCAACTCGAGCTGATGCCCGGCCCACCGCCGACGATGAGTGCAACGTCCTGTGTGGAAGTCTGGGTGTCGCGGCTGGATTGAGTCATGTTCCTTCCTCCGATGCATTTGATGGCCGGCCTCGGTGGGCCCCGACCTATGTCGATCTATCCTCGGTGTCTTCGTTGGTCATCAGCCCAAGTCTTGGCACCGCAGCGTCATTGCGGGACCTATGGCCTCACCGCAATTACGACCTTGCCGTTTGCGCGCCCGGTCTCGACATAGGCGAGCGCGTCGCCGGTTTTTTCGAACGGGAAAACCTTGTCCACGACCGGACGGATCACGCCGGATTCGATCAGGGACGTGACTTCGCGGAGCTGCTGTCCCTGCGCGCGCATGAACAGGAATGAGAAGCGCACACCGAGTTTTCTGGCTTTCTTCCGCACACCATGGCTCAGCAAGCGCAGCACCAGCTTCATCAAGATATTCATCCCCTGCTCCCTGGCGAATTCGGGGTCGGGCGGCCCGGAGATCGAGATGAGCAGGCCGCCCGGCTTGAGCACGCGTAGAGATTTATCAAGCGTCTTGGCGTCCTGGCTATGCAGGACCAGATCATAACCCGACAAGATCTTCTCGAAATCCTGGGTCTTGTAGTCGATGACCAGGTCCGCGCCGAGGCTCTTGACCAGGCCGGCATTCTTCGCGCTCGTCGTCGTCGCCACGACCGCACCGAGGTGCTTGGCGAGCTGGATCGCGAAAGTCCCGACGCCACCGGAGCCAGCCTGGATGAAGACGTTCTGGCCGGGCCTCAACTTGCCCACCTCGATTAGCGCCTGCCAGGCGGTCAGCCCCACCAACGGGATGGAAGCGGCCTCTTCCATACTGATGTTCGCAGGCTTTGGCGCCACGTCGGCTTCGTTCATGGCAATGAATTCGGCGAATGTTCCGATCCGATGATCGCGCGGCCGCGCATAGACCTCGTCGCCCGCCTTGAATCGCCTGACGTTGCGGCCAACCCTGACGACCGTGCCGGCAACATCGTGGCCCAGAATGAAGGGCGGACGATACGGCAGGATGAGTTTGAATTCTCCATCCCTGAGCTTGGAGTCGAGAACGTTCACGGCTGTTGCGTGGATCCGAACCAGGACACCGTCGTCCCGCACCTCCGGCTCCGGCATGGTTGCCAGGCGAACAGCGCCTTTCTTCTCGTATTTGTCGACGACGAATGCCTTCATGATGTCATCTCCAATCTGGAATCTGGTTGCGGCGTCAGGCGTCGAGGAACGACAGCGCCTTCGGCACGAAATCGGCGTGGTACTGGAAAATCCCGCCATGCCCGGCATCTTCGTAGATGACCAGTTGTGCGCACGGGATACGCCGTGCCATGTCGGTGCTGTTTGCGGTCGGCACCATGATGTCGTTATCGCCATTCGCGATCAGGACGGGGATGCGGAGGCTGCCGAGATCCTGAGGTGCCTGCTGGCCCCAGCCCTTGATCGCCTTGAGTTGCCGCAACAGGGCCTCCGGTGTGGCTGCTTTGTCGCGACCTGCCTTGCGTTCCTTCAGCCTTGCCAGGAACGCCTTTGCGGCCCGGCGGCCATTGGCCGTGGAGGTGAAGAACAGGTAGAATTTCGGGTCTCGCAGTGTCAGCAGACCCTTGATCATCAGCGGCCAGGACACCGGCCCAACCTTCTCGATGCCTTTGCCGCCTGCTGGGCCCGTGCCGGTCAGAATCAGCTTTCGTACCAGACCCGGCGCCTTCAGCGCGATGTCCT
Organism: Bradyrhizobium sp. 191; assembly: GCF_023100985.1. Classification (NCBI taxonomy): domain Bacteria; kingdom Pseudomonadati; phylum Pseudomonadota; class Alphaproteobacteria; order Hyphomicrobiales; family Nitrobacteraceae; genus Bradyrhizobium; species Bradyrhizobium sp. 191. The sequence goes on along the minus strand of NZ_CP064692.1, from coordinate 6,878,768 downwards.
GGGCCACGAAGCCGCCGAGGGAAAAGCCCAGCAGATCGACTTTTTCGAAGCCGAGCGCGGCGATCAGAGCAATCGTATCCTGCGCCATTTCGCCAACGCTAACGGGCGCTTTCCCACCTGAAGCGCCGATACCCCGGTAGTCGATCGCGATGACGCGATGCCTGGTGGCGAGCCCATCGACGATCGGCGGATCGAAATTGTCGAGAACCGCGCCCCAATGATTGAGAAGGATCAATGGCACGCCGGTGCGCGGACCGATGTCGCGATAGGCAAAGGTCGTTCCCGCAGCACTGATCGAAAGATTCGGCGCATCGACATAGCGTATGACCGATCCCGGGTGGCTGACATAGTTTGACATCACTTGCTCGATCGTTCGGCTGGCACCGGAAGCACCCGTAATCAGCGCGATTCCCTGTTCTGTCTTGCTCATTCCGGCTTTCTCAATTTGCTCTGGAACATCCACAGACAGCATGTTACTATCAATTTAGTACTAAGTAACTACTAAAATGAGACTGACATGAATAAACTTTCGACCCAGCCCTGCATGATCGCCCGCAGCCTGGCGATTGTCGGGGACGCATGGAGCATGCTGATCATGCGCGATGCCCATGCGGGGCTGACCCGCTTCGACGATTTTCGCAGGAGTCTCGGTATCGCGCCGACGATGCTGACGGGGCGCCTTTCAGCCCTGGTTGACGAGGGATTGCTGGAGAAGCGCCGCTATTCAGACCGTCCGCCACGGGACGAATATGTGCTGACAGAAGCCGGGCGCGACTTCTTGCCGGTGCTCTTCGCGATTGGCGCGTGGGGACGCAAGCATCGCAGCGGAGGCAAGGTGACCCGGTTCTTTGATGCCGAGAATGGAACGGAGATCGATCCCCTCACCATCGACCGCGCGACCGGCGCTCCGATCGGAACGCGTCCCATTCGTATCGCCGCAGTCGAATGAGCAATTGGCTTGGCAGCTCCAGCTTGTGCGGTTGCGGGTGCGGCCCGCCAGTCCTTCGAAGCAATGAACTGAAGAGTTTCACCTGTAGATCGGCGGACGTTTCTCAATAAATGCCCGGACGGCTTCGGCGTGCTGCGCCGTGCCCGCCGCGAGGACCATCCTCTCGGCCTCGTAATCCAGTGACGTCAGGAAGTCGGCCGACAGCGCGAGGTCGAGATTATCCTTCATGGAGGCATATGCGGTCGCCGGGCCATTCGCCAATGCTCTCGCCATTTCGAATGCTTCGCTTTGCAGGTCGGAGTCAGGCACGACGCGATTGATAAGGCCCAATGCTTCGCAGCGCCGTGCACTGATCCGTTCAGACAGAAACATCAGTTCGCGAGCACGTGCCGTCCCGGCAAGCCGGGTCAACAGCCACGAAATGCCGTAATCGCCGGTGAGCGCAATCCTGGCATAGCCTGTCGTCATGATCGTGGATTCGGCCGCAATACGAAGGTCGCAAGCGAGTGCGATCGCAAGCCCCGCGCCGGCCGCCGGTCCCGGCAAAGCCGCGATGGTGGGCTTCCGCACCGAAACAAGTATGCCGGTCAGGGTTCGCTGACGTTCCCGCAATCGCGCAACCTTGTCTCTGAATGAAATCGCCGGCGCGGCAGCGTTGCCGCCCATCCCCTTGACATCGCCGCCCGAACAGAAGGCAGTGCCTGCGCCTGTTATCAGGAGGGCTCCGACCTCAGGATCATCTCCATTCTGTTTGATCATCCGGCGCAACGCCGGCGTAAGATGATCGGACAATGAATTTCGGGCTTCGGGTCGGTTCAAGGTAATCACCGCGACGCGATCCCGGATCGTGCACAGCAGTTCGTCCGTCCCCGTATCAACCGAGATGGATCCATCAGTCATGATTCTGACCTTTCAAGTCCCGGGGAGAGCTCTGCAAAGTGACCCAGCGCGCCGTGTCCGTCTTCGAGCATCACCAATTTTCGTTGAACGGCCGCAGTTCCGTGAGGAACGACCAGGCCGAGCGATCCTGACCGTAGAGATGCAATAATTCGTCGGCGATCGCCGCCGGCTTGATGAAGAACTCATCCGGTTTGTCGCTCATCCGCCCACGCATCCGGGGCGTATCGATAACGGCGTCGATGAGAACGTAGGAGACGTGCACGCCGAGAGGCCCCAAGTCGCGTGCGATCGACTCGGCCAAAATGCGCTGCGCCGCCTTCGTCGGAGCGAAGCCGGCGAAATTGGCTTTGCCTCGGATCGAAGACGTGTTGCCGGTCACCAGGATTGCGCCCTTGCCCCGATCGATCATGTCAGGCGCCACTTCCCGCGACAGGTACAACAGGCCCATCACGTTGACTTCGAAATTGCCCTTCAGCATCTTCGGATCGATCTCGCGAAAATTCCCCCAGCCCCCGCCTACCGCGTTGTGGATCAGAACGTCAGACGGGCCGAACCGCCGCTTTACGTCACTGATTGCGGTCCGCACCTGAGCCTCCTCCGAGACGTCGCAGGTCACCGCGTGCACGTCGGGAAGCTCTTGCGCAAGGCGATTGATGAGCTCCGTAGAGCGAGCAAGCGCGATGATACGAAATCCCCCAGCAGAGAAGCGCTTGACGATGGCAGCTCCGGTGCCTGGCCCCACCCCCGTCACGATCGCGATTGGTTTCTCGGTCATTCGACGCTCCCTTCGAGCTATTGTCCGGCCGCTCTCTTGTGAATCCGGTCGGATTGCGACTGATAGGCGGCAGCTTCGTGCTCGGTCACCGGGGCCAGTCGAACCGCGACGTTCTTGTGGTAGGGCGTGCCTGCAATGGGATCGCGGTTGCCGCTTTCGGTGAGTAGATTGATGCGCGGCCCGTTGATCAGGCGCTCTCCGCCTGATGTAGGGTATGCCTGACCGTAGCCGTGCGGCAGCGCCAATTGGCCGTTCCGCATGGCGTCATCGACCTTGCAGCGGACGACGAGCCGCCCGACGGCCGACTCGACCGCGATCCAGTCACCATCCTTCGCGCCCAACTCGCTCAGATCGCTCGAATTGATCAACAGGGCGCCGTCCGGGTCGTCGCGACGCCACGCGGGATCGCGAAATATCTGGTTGGCATTGAACATGCGGCGGCCACCAGCCGCCAGCACGAACGGGAACTCTTTTGGTGCGCCCGCGGCCCCTGGATCGAGACGGGCGAGCCATTCCAGCATCTGCGGGACGACCAGCCGAACCTTGCGATCGGAATGGCTGATCAACGACCAGACTTCGTCATACTCGTGCCGGGTAACCGCCGTGCCCTGCCGGGCGCCCACGATGGTGTCGAACAGGAGATCTCCGAGCTGATGGTCCGCCACCTCCTCGGATGCGCCAATCGCCCGCCGCACCGCTTGCGACGACCGCTTCGCGCAAGCCAGTGCCGCGCTCCACATCGGCGCCGCGGCCGCGGTACCGTCCGGAAGCGTCTGCCCCAGCGTATGGTAGAGCACCAGGGCAGGCACTGCCGCAGGGTTTTCCGCGATGAAACCGCGGAAGGCAGCGGCGAATTCAGGTCGCGAGCGCCGTGCTATTTCGCGCAGCGGCGCGAGCACATTGTCACCCGGTAGAAGCCCCAGGGCGACGGCAAGCCGCGTGTAGATCTCGGGCTCCGGCAAGGTGCCGGCAAGTGGCCGTAGAACACCGGCGCGGACATGAAAATAGTTCGTCGGAAATTCGAAGTTGAATAGGGTAAATTCAGTCTTCTCGTATTGCGTGGACGCTGGAAGAACATAGTGCGCGAGCCGTGCGGTTTCGGTCATCGCAACGTCGACGACAACGCATAATTCGAGCGATTGCAGCGCGCGTTCCACCGCCTCGGTGTTTGCCGCGGTGTTGGCTGGATTGGAGCTGTCGATCCAGGCGCAGCGTAACCGGTCGGGATGGTCCTTGAGAACCGTTTCGGGGAAAATGTTGGGCGGCAGCAAGCCGCCAATGATGGCGTCGCCGGTCGGCGCGAATGTCTGGTTCGGAGAATTTCCCCAGAGCGGCTGAAGCCAGCTATGCAATTGGTTGGTACCTTCACGGCCAAAATTACCGGAAAGCATGATCAGGAGCTTCTCGAGATAGGAATTGAGAGTCGAATTGACGCCTTGCTGGATGCCGAGCTCAACCCGAACCACCATGGCCTTCGCGGCCGCGATCATAGCCGCGCATCGCTCCAGCTCCGCGATCGAGATATCGGCGGCGGCCGCCCATTCCTCAACGGGGATGTTCAATAGCGCTTGCCTCACTTCCGTGAAACCGATCGTGTGCTCCTGAATGAAGGCGTGGTCGATCCGGTCGGAACGGACAAGCGTTGCCAGCAGTGCGCCAAGGAGAAACGCGTCGGCGCCGGGACGAACCGCGAGATGCAGGTCCGCCATTTCGGCGGTTTCGGTCCGCCGTGGATCGACGACGATCAGCTTGCGTGCGGGATCCTTGCGGATCTGATTGAGATGGTCGCGCGCATTGGGGAAGCCGTGCGCGATCCACGGATTTGCCCCGATGACAAGCAAGAGATCGCAATGATGGACGTCCTCTGAGGTGTGGCAGGTTTGACTGCCGAACATGTGGCCATTGACCCAGAAGTCGCCGGTTTTCTCCTGCGAAAGGGCGTTGAAGACGCTGCGCGAGCCCAGCGCACGCAACAAGCCACTGGCGTAGGCGCCGCCAGCATGGTTGCCCTGCCCGCCGCCGCCATAAAGGGCAATACTCTTGCCGCCATACCTGTCGACGACGTCTCGAAGCCGCTCCGCGATTTCTGCGATCGCGACGTCCCACTCGATTTCATCAAAGCCGCCATCGGCGCGACGACGCAGCGGGGTCGTGAGCCGATCCCTGTGATGGGCATAGTAGGGAATGCGCGCCGCCTTGTTGCACAGATAGCCTTGCGACTTCGGGTTTGAACGGTCGCCTCGTACCTTCTCGAGGCGCCCCTCATTCACCCAGACCTCGATGCCGCAATTTACGTAACATAGGTTGCAGGCTGTCTTGAGCCACTTGCCGGCCGTCATGGGCACCTCCCAGATTATGGTTTGTCGCAGCTCATCGCCTTTGCTGTTCTGCGCTGCCGCTTGTAAGTCCGGCCGCAGACAGTCATCCGTCCGGCGTCGAGAATATCGTCAGAAAGCTTCCCGGCGCCGACAGCACGCGACAGCACGATCGATCCAACCATGGTCGCAATCGCGCTCGTCGCGATTTGGCGTGCCTGTTGGGGACTATCGGCCGGAAGCACTTCGACCAGGATGTCGATCATCTCCTCCAGCTTGGAAGCAAGCGCCCGTTGCTCGCTCGGGCTCGATCGGGCGACATCCGCGGCCAGGGCTGGAAGCGCGCAACCTTGTCTGGGATTGTCGCGGTGGCGGGAACTTAGGTAATCGGCGATCAGCGTCTCGAAACGATCCCCGCTGGCCCTCCGGTTCGCCAGCTTTTTCCATCGCTCGACCATTTGGTCCATTGCAAACGCGATTGCCTCGCCGACGAGTGCGGCACGCGACTCGAAATGGTTATAGAACCCGCCGTGCGTCAGACCCGCGAGCTTCATCAACTCCACAACGCTAAGTCCTTCGGCTCCGTTTTGACGCAAGCCGTAGGAGGCACTTTCAACGATCCGGCTGTGGGTCTGGCGCCTATGGTCTCCTACGTAACGCATCTCCCCTCCGTGCAAGCTGCTCGGTAACCGGCTGTTCGACCGATCCCATCCACCAGCGCTTCTGGACCGCGCTTTTGAAGCGACGGCAATATTTCATTGCAATGTCGCCCATGTTATATGACTATCGTCATATAACGAAGTGATCAACAGGAGAATTCGCCATGGCCGCCGCTTCCGATCCCGTCGTCATCCTCTCCGCGGCCCGTACGCCGCTCGGCCGCTTCATGGGCGAGCTCTCGCCACTCAGTGCCCACAAGCTCGGCTCCCACGTGATTGGAGCAGCTCTGGAACGGGCCAAGCTGGCACCCGAGCGGATCGACGAGGTCTTCATGGGCAACGTGCTGCCGGCCGGACAAGGCCAGGCGCCGGCGCGCCAGGCCGCGCGCGGCGCCAAATTGCCCGATGCCACCGGCGCCACCACCATCAACAAGGTCTGCGGCTCCGGCATGAAGGCCGCCATGCTCGCTCACGACATCATCAATGCGGGCTCCGCCGAGATCGTTCTGTCCGGCGGCATGGAGAGCATGAGCAATGCGCCCTATTTGCTGGCCAAGGCGCGCGGCGGCTATCGCGCCGGCCACGACCGCATCATTGACCACATGCTGATGGATGGGCTGGAAGACGCTTACGAGACGGGACGCTCGATGGGCGATTTCGGCGAGGCCACCGCGGAAGCCTATCAATTCACCCGCAAGGACCAGGACGACTATGCAATCGAGACCTTGACCCGCGCACGCAAGGCAGTTGAAGGCGGCGCCTTCAAGGCGGAGATCGCTCCGATTACGTTGACCGAGAAGGCCGGGCCTCGGATCATCTCCAACGACGAGCATCCGCTCAAAGTCGATCCCGCCAAAATCCCCGGGCTGAAAGCTGCATTCCGCGCCAACGGCACCATCACGCCCGCTGCCTCATCCGCCAATGCTGATGGCGCTGCGGCGCTCATCTTGGCGAAACGTGCGCTGGCCGATCGCGACGGCCTCCCGGTGCTCGCCGAGATCAAGGGCCATGCCACCCACAGCCAGGAACCACAATGGTTCACCACGGCCCCCATCCCCGCTATTCGCGAGTTGCTCGACAAGGTCGGCTGGAGCGTTGGCGACGTGGATCTGTTCGAGATCAATGAGGCATTTGCCGTCGTCGCGATGGCGGCACAGAAGGATCTCGGCATCCCCAGGGAAAAGCTGAACGTCAACGGCGGCGCCTGCGCGCTAGGTCATCCCATTGGCGCGACCGGCGCGCGACTGATGGTCACGCTGCTGCACGCGCTCGAAACGCGCAACCTCAAGCGCGGCGTCGCGTCACTGTGCATCGGCGGCGGCGAAGCTACCGCCATCGCGATCGAGCGCGTCGTCCGCTGATAACACGGCTGGGCGGACAACGACGGACAACGCGAGTGGCGCCAACGGCGTCACTCGCTGCCCTAATCCACCTGTCCCTGGCACGCGAAAGATCCCATGGCTGACCTGACGAATCCCGTGCCGCGGGACATTCCGACCTCGAGCACCCTGCCCATCGCCGTCCTTTCCGTCCTGGCTGCGATGGGAACACTCGCGACCAACATTCTGCTGCCGTCTTTGCCGCAGATTGCGATCTCTTTGAATGTCACGACTGCGGCGGTCACATCCGCCATCACCGTCTTTCTTGCCGTATTCGGGTTGGGCCAGCTCCTGGTCGGACCGCTTTCAGATCGCTACGGAAGACGTTGGCCGGTCCTGATCGGGTTCGCCGTATTCTTCGCCGGCAGCGTTTGGTGCGGTCTGGCAACTGACCTGCCCAATCTCCTCATCGGCCGCGTCGTGCAGGCAACAGGTGCTTGCGCGACATCAGTGCTGTCTCGCGCCATCGCCCGCGACATGTTCAGTGGCGCGGCACTGGCACGCGCGATGGCGCTCATCATGATCGTGATGTCCGCAGCTCCCGGGTTCTCGCCGCTGCTTGGCGGCACCCTCGACCATAGCCTGGGCTGGCGCGCCGAATTCGCGCTAGTCGCGGCCTTTGCCGCCGTCGGCGCCGTTGCCTACGCCATCGTTCTTGGCGAAACCCACAATTCGATCCGCACGCCGTTCAATCCAGTTGTCGTCGGCAGGACCTATGCCGGTCTGATTGGAGACCGTCGCTTCGCTACCCCCGCGGCCGCCTCGAGCCTCACTATGGGCGGCTTGTTCTCGATGTTTTCCTCTGCGCCGCGCCTATTCATCGAAGCGTTGCACTTCACGCCGATCCAGCTCGGGCTCTTCTTTGCCGGCACCGTCTTCATCGTATTCGCCGCGGGTATGCTTGCCACAAGATTGGCACCCCGCTACGGGCTCGATGGTCCGATCCGGGCAGGATTGTCTGCGACGGCCGCCAGCAGCCTTGCGATCCTGCTCATCTCGATGATCAGCCCGACTTTCTTGCCCTTTCTAGGCGCGATGAGCGTATATCTCCTCGGCATGGGCGTTGTCAGTCCGTTGGCCACGGCGCGCGCGTTGTCTCCATTCGGCGAGAAGGCCGGCGCCGCCTCGGCGCTGCTCGGTTTCTTGCAGATGATGATCGCCGCGACCGGCGTATGGCTTGCTGCCACAGTGTCACCGGAAGCAATGTTCGCGTTGGGCGTCGTGATGAGCTCGTTTTCGCTGCTGGCTCTTGGCCTGTACGCACGAGGCCCGGGATCTTGATGGGCATATGATTCCGCGCGGGTCTTCCGTTCAGTCACTCATCAGCTTTGCGAAGCCGGGCTCAGGCCTGTCGATCAAATGCTTGGCCAGCCCGGCCGTTGAGCCTGTTCCAGCGCAATCAAGTGCCGTGGAATTCCGGTTTGCTGCTGCTGCCAGGTGGGCGTTTCATCTCGAACATGTTCTCGGTCCTGACCTCGAGGTAATCTCCACCCCGGCCGGCGCGCAGAATGGGACGCGCAAGTGCCGTGTTGTAGACACCGTCTTCGATCAATGCCTTGTCGATGTAAACCGCGACGACCTCGCCAAGTACGAACCACCCTTCCACCTTCTCACCACGCGCATTCGCCAGTTGAGAGACGTCGACGACCTTGCATTCCATTGCGGCCCTGCTCTCGCCCACCCGCGGCACAGCAACGTGGCGTCCGGGTATCGGCGTCAATCCGGCCGCTTCGAACTCGCTCACGCCGTGATCGAGCGGCGTCGCTGTCACGTTCATGCGCTCGCCGAGATCCATGGTGACCAGATTCCAGACGAATTCGCGCGTCTCGCTGACGTTCTTGACGGTGTCTTTCCACGAAATCGAGGAAAACCCGATGATCGGAGGATCGTAGAGGAACGCGTTGAAAAAGCTGTAGGGGGCCAAGTTCAATCGACCGGCTGCATTGCGCGATGAGATCCACCCAATCGGACGCGGCGCGATTATCGCATTGAACGGATTATGCCGGAGCCCGTGGCCTTTCGAAGGCTCGTAGTAGTGGAAGTCGGCCTGGTCCATAAATGCCCCCGAGGCTGCCTAGGGCCGCCTATCTGGCCCGTCGAGCTTCAACAAAGATCGGCGCACGCATGACCATGCGTGCGCATAGCCTCCGTCAGACCCCCCGGAAGCGGTATGTTCTCCCCGGCTAAGCCATCGCCCGAGCCGCAGCCGGCCGCTGCCCGGCGCCGTCGAGGAAACCAGTCAGGCGCTGCCGAATGAGTCTTTCCGCATCCGCCATGATGCGGTCGATCAGTTCCTTCACGGTTGGAATGTCGTGAATGAGCCCGACGACCATGCCGCAGCTCCAGGCGCCCGCATCCATGTCGCCGTCGATCATCACCTTGGGATAGACGCCCGCCACCTGGTCATGGATGTCCTCGATCTTGAGGCTCTTGCCCTTCTCGCGCTCGATCTCGAGCAGTTGCTCGACGCCCTTGTTGTTCAGGACTCGCTCTGTATTCCGGAGCGCGCGCATCACGAGCCTGGTATCGAGTTCCGTCGCCGCGACCAGCGCCTCCTTGACGTTCTCGTGCACCGGCGCTTCCTTGGTGGCGATGAAGCGCGTGCCCATGTTCATGCCCGCAGCGCCCATCGCCAGGGCGGCAACCAGGCTGCGCGCATCGGCCATGCCGCCCGAGGCAACGAACGGGATCTTCAGTTCCTCCGCGGCGCGCGGCAACAGGATCATGTTCGGCATGTCATCCTCGCCGGGATGGCCGCCGCACTCGAAGCCGTCGACGCTGACGGCATCGCAACCGATCTGCTCGGCCTTCAGTGAATGCCGGACGGAGGTGCATTTGTGGATCACCTTGATGCCGCCCGCCTTCAGGGCCGGCATGTACTGTTCGGGGCTGCGCCCGGCGGTTTCGACGATCTTGACGGCGCCCTCCCTGATGGCCGCGATGTATTCCGGATAGGGCGGCGCGCTGAAGGTCGGCAGGAACGTGAGGTTGACGCCGAACGGCTTGTCCGTCATGTCGCGGCAGCGAGCGATCTCCTTGGCCAGGAGTTCCGGCGTTCTCTGCGTCAGCCCCGTGATCAAGCCGAGCCCGCCGGCGTTGGAGACGGCCGCCGCCATTTCGGCGAAGCCGACATAGTGCATCCCGCCCTGGATGATCGGGTGCTCGATGCCGAACAGTTCAGTAATCGCTGTCTTCACGAATGATCTCCCGCGTTGCCGTTCAGTGGATGATTTCGAACAGGCCCGCCGCGCCCATGCCGCCACCGATGCACATGGTCACCACGCCGTACTTCGCCTTGCGCCGCCGGCCCTCAATCAGGAGATGGCCGGTAAGCCGCGCTCCCGTCATGCCGTAGGGATGACCGATCGCGATCGAGCCGCCGTTGACGTTGAGCTTGTCCGGGTCGATGCCAAGCTTGTCGCGGCAGTAGATCACCTGCACCGCGTAAGCCTCATTCAGCTCCCAGAGGTCGATGTCGTCGATCTTGAGGTTATGGCGCTTGAGCAGCCGCGGGATCGCGGCGACCGGGCCGACACCCATCTCGTCCGGCTCGACGCCGGCGGCGACAAAGCCACGAAAAATGCCAAGCGGCTTGATACCCTTTCTGGCCGCAATCTTGTCGCTCATGATCACGCAGGCCGAGGCGCCGTCCGAGAGCTGGCTGGCATTTCCCGCGCTGATCGTCTTGCCCTCGAACACCGGCTTAATCTTGGCGAGGCCTTCGGCGGTGGTTTCGGGGCGTGGCCCTTCGTCCTTGGTGAGCGTCACCTGCTCGTAGGTGACCTCCTCGGTGTCCTTGTTGACCAGCGCCATCCTGGTCGTGAACGGCACGATCTCGTCGTTGAAGCGGCCCGCCTGCAACGCGGCCCCGACGCGGCGTTGGCACTCGAGGCTGTATTCGTCCTGCTTGTCGCGGCCGATCTTGTAGCGCTCGGCAACGACCTCGGCGGTATCGAGCATCGACATGTACATCTCGGGCTTCATCGCCATCAGCTCGTCGTCGACGGCGTGAAACTTGTTCATGTGCTCGTTCTGCACGAGGCTGATCGACTCGATGCCTCCGCCGATCGCGACCTCGACCCCGTCGAGCATCACCGAGCGCGCGGCGACCGCGATGGCCTGCAGGCCGGACGCGCATTGCCGGTCGATCGTTGTGCCGGCCACCGTGATGGGCAGGCCGGCGCGGATCGCGCCCTTGCGCGCCACGTTCATCACCATGGTGCCTTGCTGCATCGCGCAGCCCATGACCACGTCTTCTACTTCTCCGGGCGCGATGCCGGCGCGCTTCACGGCTTCGGCCATCACGTGCCCGGCCATGGTGGGGCCGTCCGTGTTGTTGAGCGCGCCGCGATACGCTTTGCCGACGGCCGTTCGGGCGGTGGAAACGATGACTGCTTCAGTGGTCATGCCTGCCTCGCTGCTTATGCGGCCGCATCCAGCTGCGCGTAACGCAGCACATGGAACGCGGGATCGCCAAACTGGATGTTGATGGAGGAGATTCGCTTAAAATAATGCCCGACGTTGAGCTCGTCGGTCATTCCCATGCCGCCGTGAAGCTGCACCGCCTGGTCGGCGACGAACTTGCCCGCATAGCCGATCTTCGACTTGGCACCGGAGGCGAGCCGCGACAGGCCGGCATCGCCGTCGCTGAGGCTGAGGCTGAGGCTGAGATGCTGCATCAGGGAGAGCGCCTCCTGATGGGCGATGAACATGTCGACCATGCGATGCTGCAACACCTGGAACGAGCCGATCGTGGTGCCGAACTGCTTGCGCGTCTTGGAATATTCCAGCGTCGCCGAGTTCAGCTCGCCGATGGCGCCGACGGCTTCCGCGCAGAGCGCGCCGATGGCGCGGTCGCGGCAGGCTTCCAGCGCGGCAACGCCCTCGCCTTCCACGCCCAGCAATTGGCCGCGGACATCGCGCAGGCTGACTTCAGCAGCCCGGCGGCCGTCTACGGTCTTGAAGCTCTGGAGATCGACGCCGGTCGCGCGCCGATCGACCACGAACAGGCTGACGCCGCTGCGTTCACGGTCATCGCCGGAGGTCCGGGCCGAGACGATCAGATAGTCCGCCCAAGGCGCTGCGATCACCACGGTCTTTGCGCCTGTCAGGACGTAGTCGCTCCCTTCGCGCCGCGCTCTCGTGGTGACATTGGCAAGATCGAAGCGCGATGCCTTCTCCGTCCAGGCCAGCGTCCAGATTTTCGAGCCGTCGATGATCTCAGGAATGAAGCTTTGCTGCTGCTCTGGCGTGCCCACGTGCTCGATCAATCCGCCGGCCAGCACCACCGTCTCGACGAACGGCTCGACCACGAGGTGACGGCCGAACTCATGCATCAGGATCATGGTCGACAGCGGACCGCCGCCGAGACCGCCAGCGCCCTCGGAGAACGGTGCAGCGAGAAGGCCGAGGTCGGCGAAAGCGTCCCATTGCCTTCGGCTGAAGCCCTCCTCGCTTGCCACGATCTTGCGCCGCGCCACGAAGTCGTACTGGTCGCGCAACAGGCGCTGGACGCTGGATCGCAGCAATTCCTGCTCTTCCGTGAACTGAATATCCATCCGATCCTCCCGATCCGCCGTGGCTAGAGCCCGAGCACGGCTTTGGCGATGATATTGCGCTGGATCTCGTTGGATCCGCCGTAGATGCTGAGCTTGCGCGCGTTCAGATATTTCTCCGACGCGGTATGGCCGTAGTCGGGGCCGGGCATGAAGCGGTTGGCGCTCACCGGATGCTCGCGGATGGCAAGCCCGTAGTTGCCGATCGCGCGGTGGGTAAGCTCGGTAATATTCTGAAATATCTCGGTGCCGCGAATCTTGAACAGTGAGGCCGCAGGTCCCGGATCTATGCCGCGCGCCATCTGGGCGACGACACGCAGCTCCGTCGCCTCCAGCGCCAGCACGTCGAGCTCGATGCGGGCGATGTCACGCAGGAACTCGAGATGCGCGGGGTCGTCGGCCGGGATCTCGGCCTTCACGATCTGCTTCAGCTTGTTGATATAGCGGGTGGACCGGCCAATGCCGGCCATGCTGGTGCGCTCGTTACCGAGCAGGAACTTGGCGTAGGTCCAACCCTTGTTCTCCTCGCCGACCAGATTCTCGACGGGCACGCGGACGTTTTCGAGGAAGATGTCGTTGACCTCATGGCTGCCGTCGATCGTGATGATCGGCCGCACCGTGACGCCGGGCGACTTCATGTCGATGAGCAGGAAGGAGATGCCGGATTGCGGCTTCGCGCTCGGATCGGTGCGCACGAGGCAGAAGATCCAGTCGGCGTGCTGCGCCAGCGTGGTCCAGGTCTTGTGACCGTTGACGATGTAGTGGTCGCCGTCACGCACCGCCTTGGTTCTGACGGTTGCGAGATCCGACCCTGAGCCCGGCTCCGAATAACCCTGGCACCACCAATCCTCGCCGGACAGAATCCGCGGCAGAAACTTCTTCTTCTGCGCCTCGTTGCCGAACGTGTAGATCACCGGCCCGACCATGGTGACGCTGAAGGCGAGCGGCGGCAGCGTGCCGGCGCGAGAGGTTTCCTGCTCGAAGATGAAGCGCTGCGTGACGGACCAGCCCGGGCCGCCGTACTCCTTCGGCCAGAGCGGCGCGATCCAACCCTTCTTGTGGAGGATCCGGTGCCAGAGCAGCGACTGCTCCTTGGTCAGGTCGGTCTCCGGATTGGGAACGCGCATTTCCGGCGGATAGTTCTCAGCAATGAAAGTGCGCACCTCGTCGCGAAACGCGGCATCCTCGGGGGAAAGCTTGAGCTCCATCGTGGCAGGCTCCGCTACCACTTCTCGCCGAAGGGGCGGATCTCCATCTCGAACGTCCACGCGCTTTTCGGCTGCTCGTAGAGCTGCCAATAGGATGTTGCGACGGAGGACGGAGGCATCAAGGCGTCCGGATCATCCAGCGCGGTGGGCCCGAGAGCCTCCAGCCGCCGTTGCCGAACCCACTCGGTATCCACGCCGGAATCGATGATCAGATGCGCGACGTGAATATTTTTCGGGCCAAGCTCGCGGGCCATGGCTTGCGCGACCGCACGAAGGCCGAACTTGGCGCTTGCGAAAGCTGCATAACCGCTGCCACCGCGGAGCGAGGCGGTCGCACCAGTGAAGAAGATGTTACCACCCCCGCGCGGCAGCATGAGGCGGGCGGCCTCGCGACCGGCCAGGAAGCCGGAATAGCAGGCCATCTCCCAGACCTTGCGGAAGACGCGTTCTGTGGTTTCAAGAATCGGGAAATTGACGTTCGCTCCGATGTTGAAGATGCAGACTTCCAGCGGCGCATGCCTGTCTGCATCGTTGAGAAAGGAGACGATCTCGTCTTCCTTGCGAGCATCGAGCGAACGGGCGTGGATCTCTCCGCCGGCAGCCTCGATATCCCTGACGAGCGGAGCCAGCTTGTCGCCGTTACGGCGGCCGGCGAAGACCGTGAAGCCTTCTGCTGCGAATTTCTTGGCGATCTCGCCGCCGATGAAGTCACCCGCGCCTATCACGGCCGCGGTTGCGTTTCTCTTTTGCAAGATGTCCTCCCAGTAAAGTTAGATCTGTTGCCTGCGAAATTCGGGCGCCTGCACAGGAGAGATTGCGCGACCTTCGCGCAAGGACTCCGCGAGCTTGTGCTTGAGTATCTTTCCGGTCGAGGTCGCCGGCAAGGCATCAAGTATGACAATTTCGGACGGCCGCTTGTAAGAAGTAAGCTGAGACCGGACAAAGCTCATCAGGACCTCGGGCGTCGTGCGAGATCCCGGCAGCAATTGCACAAAGGCGACGATCTCCTCATTGCCGTCTGCGGCACGACCGACCACGGCGGATTGCACGACGTCCTGGTGTGAACTGAGGACCGCTTCGACCTCCGCGGGATAGACGTTGAAGCCGGAACGGATGATCATTTCCTTGGTGCGGCCGACAATGTACAGACACTCGCCGTCGAAACGCGCGAGATCGCCGGTATTGAACCAGCCCTCGCTGTCAATCACCTTCGCGGTAAGCTCCGGGGCACGATAGTAGCCCAGCATCACGTTGCGCCCGCGAACATGCAGCTCGCCGACTTCACCCGATACAGTCGGAAATCCTTCGATGGTTCGCACCCGCGCTTCCACGCCAGGCAGCAGCGTGCCAACAGCCTGATCCGAGCGTGGCCTATCGAAACGTACGCCTGATATTCCCGGCGAGCATTCGGTGATCCCGTAGCCGTTGAGCAACGGAAGACCGAACTCTTTTTCCACACGCAACTTCAGGTTCAAATCCAGCGGCGCGCCGGCGACGGCAATCAAGCGCAACGAGCCTCGGGCGAGCTGTTCCACGCCTGATACGCTCTTGTACTCCAGCAGGCGCTGATAGGTGGCAGGCACGCCATTGAGGATGGTGACGCCCTCCTCCGCGATCGCCTTTGCGGTCGCCGCCGGATCGTATTTGCTGACCATCCGCACCGTACCGCCGACCATCAGCGTCATGATCAGGAGCGAAATGCCGACGATATGCGAGATCGGCAACACAAGATAGATTTTGTCCTTCTCGTTCATCCTGCGGAAATACGCGGTGGTCTTTGCACTGATCAGCAGGTTGTCATGCGAGAGCATCACGCCCTTGGGAGTCCCCGTCGTCCCTGACGTGTAGATCAAAACCGCGACCTGCTTTGCTGGATCGGTCTCCACCGGCCGGACGGTCGCGCTTTCGTTGAGCGGGCCAACACCAATTTCCGGCAGCGGGCCAATTCGCCGATTGTCGGCGCCGTAGCGGGAGGCATGAGCAGCGGCCTCCTTCGAAATGCCGGACGTGAAGAACATCCGTCGGGCGCCGCTATGATCGCGGATCTGGTCCAGTTCGCGCGCCGACAAGCGCGGGTTGGCGACAATCGCCCAGGCGTCGAGCCGGCTCGCCGCCAGCAGCAAAGCGGCAAGTGCAATACAGTTCTCGCTGACAATAATCATCCGATCGCCGGCCCTGATCCCAGCGATGAGAGCATGGTGGCGATGTCGCCAACGCGCTGCTCCAGATCTCGATAGCTCCAGGAAGCCCCGTCCTCGACCAGCGCAACCCGGCCGGGTGCCCTGGCAACCGGCCCTGCCGTGACTTCATGGATTCGGCTCGGCAAGCCGACAGCAATCTCGTCTACACTGATCGTCTCTGAAAGCTCCGCCACGACTGACCTCCCGACCGACCATGCCGACGTTGCAATACGGCACAATTGGTTTCTACTTATAGTTCTTTTTTAGAACTCGTCAATCAGTAAATCGTCGTCAACCTTTTCCGGAGTCGAATAGACAATCCATCTGTGAGCGTCGTTTTCTGCGTGGCTCTTAAAAACCTCCGTTTACAACGCATCATCCGGCAGCTAGGTTATAGTATCCAATAAGAACTTAAAGGGAGGATCGAGGATGGCGGCGGGCCGCGGTGTAGCGATACTTGTTGGCGCAGGCGATGCCATTGGCGCGGCGGTCGCCCGGCGTTTTGCCCAAGGCGGCTATACGGTCTGCATCTGCAGGCGCGATGCGTCCAAATCGCAGGGACTCGTGGCCGAGCTGAGGGCTGCGGCGCATGACGTTCACGCATTCAGCGTGGATGCGCGTCAGGAAACAGAAGTCCAAGGCATTTTCGCGCGTGTCGAGAAAGAGCACGGGCCTGTCGAGGTCTGCCTCTACAATGCGGGCTCGAACGTCAACAAGCCTCTGCTCGACACCACGGAGAAGTTGTTCTTCAAGGCTTGGGAACTCGCCTGTTATGGTGGTTTCCTGGTTGGACGTGAGGCCGCCCGCGTGATGCTGTCGCGCGGACGCGGCACCATCTTTTTCACCGGCGCGACGGCAAGCGTGCGTGGCGGCCCCGGGTTTTCAGCATTTTCATCAGCGAAGTTCGGCCTTCGTGCAGTGGCCCAGGCGATGGCACGCGAGCTTGGACCGAAGAACATCCACGTCGTGCATCTCCTGATCGACGCTGGCGTGGATAGCGAGGCGATTCACCAACGCATGAAGGCAGCGAAGGGCATCGAAGCAAGCGACATTCCGCCCGATAGCCTGACCAAGACGTCTTCCATCGCCGAAGCTTATTGGTTCACCCACCAGCAAAGCAAAGATGGCTGGACCCACGAGCTCGATCTCCGTCCGTCCGTGGAGAAATGGTAATATGAATGCGACACCAGACCTGACCCTGTGGGGCGTTGGCACGAGTCGCACCATTCGTCCGCACTGGGCCATGCACGAACTGGGCTTGGCCTACAAGACAAGGCCCATTGGCCCGCGAACCGGCGAAACCAAGACCGCGGAATACTCGAAGCTCAATCCGCGCCAGAAGATCCCGCTGCTTCAGGATGGCGACTTCTGCATCGGGGAGAGCGCAGCGATCGTTGCCTATTTGTCGCGAATGTATTCCACGGCGGGACGATCGCTGATTCCGGAAGCTACCCGCGAGTATGCGGCATGGCTGGAATGGTGCTTCTTTATCGTCACGGAGCTGGATTCCACCAGCCTTTACGTGATGCGCCGCCATCGGGCCGACGCGCTCGGACCGATCTACGGCATTGCGCCCGAGGTGGTTGCGCAAGCCGGCGAGTATTTCCGCCAGCAGCTACGGCATGTCGAAGTCGCACTTGCAGACGGCCGGCAATTCCTGATGGGCGAACGGTTTACCAGCGCAGACATCCTGCTCACGACGTGCCTGGAGTGGGCCATCGCCTATGGCGTCGGCATTTGCGACAACGCTCAACCCTATCTCGAGCGCATCCGGAAACGAGAAGCCTTTCAGCGAGCCGTTGCGGCGAATGTTCCGATGGCACCGATCACGCCGGCGCCGGTGAAGGTCTAGAATACGTCGCCAACGGGTTTCGCGGTCAGACCGCGACACGCACGCTGCGCTCGGCGACCATCTTGTCGATGGCGCCGTCGTCGTAGCCCAGCTCGTACAACACGTCGCGGGAGTGCTCGCCCACCCTGGGAGCAGGCCCACCGATCGCGGCCTCGTTGATCGCAAAACGCGCTGCCGGCTTCGGTTGCCGCACCCGTCCGACTTTCGGCTGATCGAACTCCGCGATGATATCGCGCGCGACCACCTGTTCATTGTGGATGATCTCGCCCCGCCGCAGGATCGGTGAGCAAGGAACATCGGCGGCGTCCAGACGCTCCAGCCATTCTGCGGTGGTGTGCTGGCTGATATACTCCGCCATCTTGTTGATGCGCGCCGTGGCGTTGACCGAGCGCGCCGATGGCGTCGCAAACCGGGGATCCTTGGCCAGCTCGGAGTCGCCGGAGGCCTGGCAAAAACCCTGCCATTCGGAGTCGGAAATGGTACCAGCGGTGATGTAGCCGTCGCTGGTCTTGAACACGAGATCGGGCCGATCGTTGGGATCGGCAGCAGTGGCCTCGGCACCCACCACCGTGTATTGCATCATGCCTTCCGGCCACAAATACGAGATCATCGCGTCCAGCATGGCGACCTGGATGTGATCACCCTGCCCTGTCTTCTCGCGCGCGTAGAGGGCTGCCGCGACCGCCTGGGCGGTGAACACGGCGGTGGTCTTGTCGCAGACGATAGTCCGGATCATCTGCGGACGGTTCGTGACCGGCTGCGACTGGATATCGGCAAAGCCCGACAGGCCCTGAATGATCGGGTCGTAAACACGTTTCTTCACATAGGGTCCGCTGTCGCCAACACCGCTGATCGAAACATAGATCAGGCGCGGATGGCGCTGGCGCAACTCTTCGACGCCGAGACCGAGGCGCTCCATGGTGCCGGGCCGGAAATTCTGCACCAGCACATCCGCCTTCGCGACCAATTTGGCCAGAACCTCACGGCCGGCCGCGCTTTTGACATCAATCGACAGCGAGCGCTTGCCGCGATTTGACGAAATGAACAGTGCCGAAAACTCGCCATCCTTGTCGATGGTAGCGCGGCTGCGTCGGGTAATGTCGCCGCCGATCGGCTCGATTTTCAGGACGTCCGCGCCCTGATCCGCCAGGAACATGGTCGCGAAAGGACCCGACACCACGCCTGTCAAATCGAGGACACGAACGCCGTTGAGGGGGCCGGGCATGACATTCTCCCTGAATTGGTTTTGTTATAAGGCCGACTGAGCTTTCGTCACGCAGGCGCGCGGACGTCTACCCGGCTCTGCAAAGGCTCCAGGTTCTGGCCTCAGGCCGTCTTCGAAACGGGTTGGCCGATCTGCTCGACGATCGACTCCTCCACATCGCGAAGCTGGTCCTTCCCGAAGAACATCTCATCTCCAACGAAGAAGGTCGGCGAGCCGAATGCGCCGCGGTTGACCGCGTCGGTGGTGCGATCGATCAGCCCCTTCTTGACGTCGTCCTGCTGCGCACGTGCAAGCAACCGATCGATATCGACGCCTGAGGAGATGAACGCTGCTCGGAAGGTTTCGAGGTCATCCATCTTCTTCGGCTCCTCCCACATGTGGTGGTAGGCCGCGCGGAAATAGGGTTCGAACACGCCTTCGAACTGCGCCGCGACGGCGCCGCGCATCAACATCAGCGTATTGACCGGAAAGAACGGATTGGAGCGGAATTTCGTCACGTTATGCCGGCGAATGAAGCGCTGCGTCTCCAGCGCCTGGTATTCGGGTTTGTTCTTGATGCCATGAAGCGACTCGAACGGAGACATGTTGCCCGTTGCCTTGAAGATGCCGCCGAGCAGGATCGGGACATACTCGAATTTCACGCCGGTGCGCCGTTCGATTCCGGGAAGGGCTAGTTCCGCGAGGTAAGCGTTCGGGCTGCCGAAATCGAACAGGAATTCAACTTTCAGGGACATGTCAGCTCCTCCCGCAGAGCGCGATGTTTGTTAGGCCTGGCGTGATCTTGTAGGCCGAACGCAGCCTGCCCCTCCTTCTATAGTTCTAAAATTGAACTGTCAAATCTACTTTGAATTCCGTTGGTTTGAAACGACCGGCAAGGTATTGTATCCACTTTAGTGCCTATCTAGAATGGTAGGAGTGGCGTCTGCCACTCCCCTGATTCGAGCGGAACAGGCGCCGGTCGACCGGAGAGCAGGAATGAAATGGGATGAACTTGAGGAAGAGCCATGTTCGATGGCTCGCACCATCGGTGTGATTGGTGACCGCTGGACTCTTCTGATTCTCCGCGAATGCTTCCTGCGCACGCGCCGTTTCGAGGGGTTTCAGTCAGCGCTTGGAATCACCCGCCATCTGCTCGCAGAGCGACTGAAAAAGCTGGTTCGGCTGGGCGTCCTGCGCCGCATTCCTTACCAGGAGTCGCCTAAACGCCACGAGTATATCCTGACGCAAAAGGGCCTCGACCTCTATCCGATCATGATGGCGCTCGTACATTGGGGCGACACCCACATGGTCGACGAACGCGGACGTCCCCTGCTGCATGAGCACCGCAAGTGCGGAAAGATGTTCGATCCCGTGATGGTGTGCTCGGAATGCGGCGAGCCGCTTTCAGCCAAGGAAGTTCATGTCCACCCTGGTCCAGGCGCGCGCCCAGCTCCAGAGAGGGTCTTGCTCGACAAAAAAGCAAAGCCGAAGCCCCGCAAGAAAGCGGCGTAAGAGCGCCAAGCCGCGTTTCCCGCGCAATGGCCGCAGGCGAGTTCATTGGCGTCGCTTCTCGTGAAAAATCTTGTCCAAGTCGCAGGCAACGTCGGCAATCCCGGCTCCCGCCTTGGAAGACGTCGTCAGGGCGGCAGTCGTGTCCCTGGTGCCGCGGAGTGATGGAACCGTGGCGCAGATTGGAAAACGCGCATAAATGTTGTCTTTGTATTTTGGGGTGGAAGGCGCGGACCTAGCGACCAAAAAAAGCGACGCGCGCTTCAACCCTTCCCGCAGCTCTTGCGAAAGCCACCTCTCTCATCGATCAAGTTGCGGACATTTGTTTTTCATTGTGTGTACATTTATGGCGCCTCGCGGAGACATGGCCCGAGTGACAGTTAAGGGTAATACTCTAGTCTTCATGTAAGTCCGAAGCGCACCGCTACATAGATTAGGCGTGCTGTTGTGCTAACGCATTCTTGTAGATCGTTCCGTCCTTCATGATAACGACGAACTTCGTGGGGTCGCCGACGGGATTGATATTCTCCAGTGGATTTCCTTCGACCAGAAGCAGATCGGCCAGAGCGCCGTGCTCCACAACGCCAATCTTTCCCGGATAGGGATTGCGTTTGCCGGATAGGGCCAGCGCCTATCTAGCGGTCAGGCCTGGTAGATATGATCTCGCCTGTCTTTGGGTCGGCGAGAAACTTCATCTTCTGACCATCCTTGATGCCTTCGCCTTCCCAGCGACCGTCATCCGCTTCGATCTTGCTGACCAGCGCAAAGCCCGACTTAAGGACCTTCTCGATGACTTGCTGGATCGGCATCCAGTCAGGCCCCGGTCGGTCAGCAAGCGCGACGTTTGCGGCAACAGCCGACAGAACGACTGCGAAAACAACAGGTGTACTCCTACTCATGCCGGCCTCCTTGCTGCGTGTGCTGACAAGTCTCGCAGCATTGCGGAATCGAGTCACTCCCAAATTCCGCCTGGGGCGCTTAGGGGTAAATACCGACATCGGCGGCAGCGTGCGCCCCGAGTTGAAGACAGTCGATGATCTCTCGGCTCACACATCTGGCGAAATATCTTTCGGCCGGAGATGTCTCTCAGGGAGCTACCAATTTCTTGCGGATGGCGTAACGGACCAGTTCAGCGGTCGAGGACATTCCCAGCTTGCGCATCGCGGAAGCGCGATGGGTCTCGACGGTCTTCACGCTCAACTGCAAAATGGAGCTTATGGACCTGTTGGTATGTCCTTCCGCTATCAGTTGGACTACGCTCTGCTCGCGCGAGGTGAGCAGCATATCCGACTTGTTCAGCTTGTTGAGCTGGTAGTCGTGGAGCAGTTTCTCCAGCAGCACGCTCGTGAAATAGGGCCTTCGATCCAGCAGCGCCTCGACGGCGGACAGCAGGTGTTTCCTCGCATCCGATTTGAACAAGAAGCCTCGGACACCGGCCAGAATGGCTTCGGTCAGCAGCTCTTCGTTTTCATGCATCGTCAGAATCAGAACTTCGCTGCGCAAGCGAAGTGACTTCACTCGGCGACTGACCTCTAGCCCGTTCATGAGGGGCATCGAATAGTCGACGATCACGACGTCCGGCTTTGTCTCCAGAGCCAATGCGACGGCCTGCTCACCATTCGTTGCTTCACCGACAACGATCCAGTCGGAGCGCGTATCGACAATCGCGCGCAGCCCTGAACGCACGATTTCATGATCATCCGCAATCAAGATGCGTTTCACGACATCGTTCTCCTATCCGACCGCAATCGGCGGAGATCATCGGCAGCAGAACAGTCGAGCGATCATACAGATCGCGGGCTGAAGCATCATCCTATAAAACCCCCAGATGGCCGAGCGATTTTACCGACGCCGCCTCGGCCCACCCCACCCCAGAAAGGCATTGTCATGCCTCGACCAGCTGCGCGCGGACGGCGTATCGTACCAGCCCCGCGGTCGAGCTCACGTCCAGCTTGCGCATCGCGGCGGCGCGATGAGCTTCAGTGGTCTTGACGCTGAGGTTGAGGATCGCGCTGATGCCCTTGTTGCTGTAGCCTTCTGCAACCAGCTTAACGACGACCTGCTCGCGCGGAGTGAGGCCCGGATGCCGGTCTGCATTGCTGCCTGATCCGCCGTTCAGTTCGTTTCGACATTTTTCGGTACAGAACTGCTTGTGCGCCAGAAGGGCATCGACGGCCGTCATCAGCAATCTGCTTGCGTCCGATTTCGCCAGGAAAGCGCGCGCGCCTGCCTCGAATGCTTGTTGGGCGAGCAGACCGGAGTTGTGGACCGTGAAAATCAGAACCTCGGTTTGCAGCGGGTATTCCCTGATTCGCCGCGCGACCTCCAGTCCGGTCATTCGCGGCATGGAAAAATCGACGATTGCCACGTGAGGTCGACTCTCGATCGCCGCTGTCAGCGCCTTGCTGCCGTCGCTCGCCTCGGCGACTACTTCCCAATCCGCTCGTTGTCTTAGCACCGCACGCAAGCCCGACCGTACCGCTTCGTGATCGTCTGCTATGAGAATACGCTTCATGGCGAGCACTCCAGTCGCTACTCGGCGGCTGGGTCGAAACGAACTCGTTTCCGCTTGCCGCCGGTGATCAGTGCTTTTCTTCTCAATACGTGCCTGCGGGGGCCCTCATGACAGTGGCGTCCCTTCGCCGGCTTCTCTCGTGACCGAGGCATGCGGAAAGACTGCGCACAGAACGGTACCGGAATGATGCGGACCCGAGCGGATCTCCAGTGAACCTCCGATCTGCTCAAGTCTTGCTCTCATGGCCGGAATTCCAACGCCGGTCGATATCGGCTGGTTCGTGGGGCCAACCTGAAGCCCACGCCCATTGTCGCTGACGGTTAGCCGAAAATGGCTGCCGGTCCCCTCGATGACGATGCTCACTTGCGTCGCCTTTGCATGGCGGAATACGTTCGTGAGCGCTTCTTGAACGACCCGAAGCAATGAGCGCTGGTTTTCGTAGGGCAGTCGGTCGACGCCAGCCACGATCCTCGTCGTGATCCGCAAGGACGTGCGCGTCGCGAATCCATCGGCATAGCGCTCGATCGTGGCCCTGAGCCCGTCGTCTGTCAGATTTTGCGGGTGCAGCAGGTAGGCAAAAGCGCGGATCTCCCTGAGCGCCGCGTCGATCGACGCGTCGATCTCATCGCAAAGGCGCTCGGCCCCGACCGGGTCGCCCATGCTCTGTCGGAATCGCATCATGCCAAGACTTGCGGCAATCAGATGCTGACAAGTCGAGTCGTGCAGATCAGACGCAATCCTTTGCTGGATATCCTCCTGAATGGACAGCAAGTTGACGCTCTCCTGCGCAAGCGAGCGTCCAGCAGCGTTATGGAAAGATCCTTTGCCCACGATACGATGGCTGCCGATCAAGCGGACCGCACCATCGGCTACGGCATCCATGATCGGAACAACGGTAGTTTCCATGTTCTGGCGCTCGCCGCCAAACGCAAGGGAATGGCGAATCCTGACCTCTGTTCCTTCTGCGCGGCACGCGCGGAGAGCTTCGCTGACGGCTTTGGCGTCGTGCCTGTTGAGGCAATTGGAGATCTCCATCTCCCGGACATCTTCAGACGAGATGCCGAGACGAAGCTCGAATGCCGGATTAATTCCCTCGTACACGAAGTGCCCTCGAAACGAAGGACGGGCTACAAAAAGAAGATCGGGTGAGAACACCCAGTACCGGCGTTCGCTGGTTTCTTCCGAGCCAAGTCGCAACCACCTTCTAGCACTGGTTCCACTCGACTCACGGGCGGGCGAGCTATGTAGCTTCACGGTACGCACCACTATTCACTGGTGACGCCCGATATTGAAGCTCAACATATTGAAGCTCAATATATTGAGGCCGAACATCAGGAGTCTCCTCCTTGCCCCGCCGGCGAGGTATCAATGGATCAGGCGACGCGCCCTTGGGGTAGGCGGAGTATACACCGTCAGGTTGCTCACACCACCAGGTAGTGTTGCTGACGGAATAAAATCTTGCATCGGTGAGACGCATCGGGCGGATCGGATGAGCGGTTTTTTGCCAGATTATCCCGCTGCAATTCAAATAAGGTGCAACAGATACTCAAGCGCAGCAAACAGCTTTCATGATGGCGTCGAGGGGATCGCACCATGCTGAGTCGCGGTGTGTTAGCGGCTCACGTCGCCGCTCGTATTCGGCTTGTTCTTCTTTCTTTTCGTCGCGTTTGGAGCTCCCTCTTGCGGCGGGGCGATCACCAGCGGATGAGACGGCATCCGCAGCCGTTGAGTGCCGGCATCGTCCCTGAGTGCATCCGTATCCAGACGTTGGCTTCGGTCCACAGAGTCGCGCGGGTCCGCGGCTGCGGCGGATGCGGCGGTCAAACCGACAACAACTCCGATCAGCACCCAAGCACGTCTCAACATCATCTTGCAGACCTCTCAAAAGGCGAAGTCGAGACGGGGACCGATCCTGAGATCCCTGTAGCGCCGCACCATGACGTTCGATTCTCGTGCCTCGTACAGCACAGTGGTTGTAAGCGAAACGTTGCTGGCAAAACTATACTTCAGGCCAATATCCGCGGAGTAGATTTGATCTTGCCGACCCCTATTCAGCCCGTCGGTGAACCAGAAGGCTTCGAACAACGGCGTGCTCACGATCGACCATTTTGGATCGAGTTTGACTTCTATGCCGAGCAAGGCATCGAAGCGCCAGCGGCGAGCTTCCGCAAGGTCGGAAAATCGGTAGGTCAGGAGCAAGAGCGGTGAGAGCGTCACATTGTTGACGCGGAAGTCGCGCGCCACCGAGCCCATCACGTCGTCTGAGGTGAAAGCGAGATCGCGATAGATGCCGTCGAAATCGTATCGGTGCTCGTAGATGGCGGAGAAGCGCCAGCCCTCCCAATTCTCCGTCAGGCGCGCTCCCATCCGCGCCACTGCGGCATTGCCGTCTTTCTCTCTCGAAAAGGCGTCATATTGTGCGCGTGCATAGAGCCGGTACGACAGGTCATCTGTGAGGTTCCCATCCAGCCTGACGCTGACGTCGGGCTCGTAGAAGAAATCCGACCTGCGGTTGTCCCGGCTGAACAAGGCATTATCCGTGAAATTCGGCGTGACGGAGCCGACCACGCTCCAGGACGGAGCGGAATAATACGGGACAGGGCTGCTCGCCTTCAGTTCGGTGAGATCGACGTCCGCCGCCCAAGCAGTGCCGGTTCCCAACAATCCCAGTACCACCAAAAGAGCTCTCGATCCGCGCATGATGTTCCTCGATGGCTTTGCGTGCACCAGGAATCGCCTCAGCCTGGGCGACGATTGTGGCGTGTTAGTGGTATGATTCAAAATCAGTGATTGAATCGATCGATCGCCATTTCGTAAATTGCCGAAAGGTTCTCCCTCGCCGCCGCGGAACAAACGCGCGGAGCCAACGCTGCGCTTGCGATCGACCGCGCAGGTACAAGGGGGCCGGAGCGGCGCTCCGCCCATAAACGCCGGCTTCACGACCGAACCCGGTCGATCCGCACGGTCTAGTAGTTCGCCGCGTCCCTGATAATCGGACAGGTCATGCAATGACCGCCTCCCCGGCCCCGCCCGAGCTCTGCCCCGACGATGGTGATCACCTCGATCCCTTCCTTGCGCAGCAAGGTGTTGGTGTAGGTGTTGCGGTCATAGGCGAACACCACGCCTGGGGAGGCGCAAACCAGATTGGCGCCGCTGTCCCACTGCGTTCGTTCCCGCATGTAGGCGTTGCCCCCGGTCTCTATGACACGCATCTTCTTCAGGCCAAGGGCTTCAGCCACGACATCCACGAAAGGCTTTTCATCCCTGCGCAGCTCGAGGCCGGCCGAATTGTCGGCCGGCCGGTAGGAAAAGGCCGCGATGTTGTTGACGATGTCGGGATACAGCAGAACGCAATCCCTGTCAGCGAACGTGAAGACGGTATCGAGATGCATCGCCGCACGGAGCTTCGGCATCGCAGCCACGATCACACGCTCCGCCGCCTTCTTCTCGAACAAAGCCGCGGCGACCTGGCTGATCGCCTGTCGCGAGGTGCGCTCGCTCAACCCGATCAGCACGTTGCCCTTGCCGATCGGCATCACGTCGCCGCCCTCCAGCGTCGCAAGGCCGTGGTCCCGCGTCGGGTCGCCCCACCAGACATTGACCTTGCCGGCGAAATCCGGATGGAACATGTAGATGGCTGTCGCGAGGATCGGCTCCTCGTGTCGCGCCGGCCAGTAGAGCGAGTTCAGCGTGACCCCGCCGTAGATCCAGCAGGTCGTGTCCCGCGTATACAACGTATTGGGAAGCGGCGGCAGCAGATACTCGGTCATGCCGGCGGCCTCGCGGACGAGCTTGAGCATCTCGCCGCCATGGGCGTCCGGGAAGTCATGGGTCGAAACGCCCCCAATCAGCGTTTCAGCCAGATCGCGCGGCTTGAGGCTTTCAAGGTAGCCCCGCAGCTCATCGACGAGGCCGAGGCCGACCTGATTGGGAACGACCTGGTTGTCGAGAATCCACTTCTTGGCCTCGGGGATCGCGACGGTCTCCGCCAGCAGATTGTGCATCTCGACGACTTCGATGCCGCGGTCGCGCATCTTCTGCACGAAGTCGAAGTGATCGCGCTTGGCGTTCTCGACCCACAGCACGTCGTCGAACAGCAGGGTGTCGCAATTGGACGGCGTGAGGCGCTGATGGGCGCGGCCGGGGGAGCAGACCATCACCTTCCGGAGTTGACCGACCTCCGAATGGACCCCGAAGGAAACCGAGCTGTCCGACGCCTGCTTTGCCATGGGAGTTCTCCCCGGGATGCCTTGCCTAGATGGTGATGTAGCCAGTCGCCAATCCGTGGATTCCGACGGCAGCGCCGACGGCAGCGGCGATGAAGATGACCCACTCGACGGCTGTAAAGACCCGCGCCTTCTGTTCCAGACGCGCCCAGAAATAGAGCGCCGTACCGGGCGCATAGAGGATCAAGGACAGCAGCAGGAACTTCATTCCGGCGGAGTAGATCAGGAATAGCGTGTAGACGACGGCAATGCCGGCGAAGACCATGTCGCGCGTTCTGTCGCTGCTTTCCTTACCATAGGTCTCGCCCCGCCTGACGAGCAGAAGCCCATAGGCCGCGACGAGGAAGAACGGAATGAGCGACATCACGCTCGTCAGATTGAGCATCAACGCGAACGCATCCTGCGACCAATAGGTGCTGATGACGAAGAGCTGAACGATCCCATTGGTGAGCCAAAGCGCTGCAGCCGGCACCTTGTTCGCATTTTCCGTGCCGAACAGGGCCGGCATGTCCCTGGTCCGCCCGGCGGCGGATAGCACCTCGGCGCAGATCAGCGACCATGCGAGATAGGCCCCCAACACCGAAACCAGAAGCCCGACGCTGACGAAGATCGCGCCCCAATGTCCGACGACCGCCTCCAGCACCGTCGCCATCGAAGGCTGCCGCATGTCGGCAATCTCGGCGCGGGGAAGCACGGCATAGGGCAGCATGGTCACGAGCACCATCAAGCTCGTCACGATCGTAAATCCCAGAATGGTCGCAGCGCCGACGTGCGCACGTTCCTTGGCGTAGCGTGAATAGACGCTGGCGCCCTCGATGCCGAGAAAGACAAATACGGTGACCAACATGGTCGCACGAATCTGCTCGAACAAACTCTTGTCCGGCATGCCATCTCCGCCCCAGAAGTTCGTTCGAAACAGGTCCGCCTTGAACCCTATGATCAGGATGACGATGAAGACGAGTATCGGCACGATCTTTGCGATCGTCACGATCGTGTTGATCGCGGCCGCCTGCTGCACACCGCGCAGAATCATGAAATGAAACAGCCAGATTCCGATCGAGGCGACGACGATCGCGATCACCGTGTTACCGTCCCCGAAGACCGGGAAGAAAGCACCCAGCGTCGACTTGATCAGCACCCAATAGGAGACGTTGCCGATACAGCTGCCTATCCAGTATCCGAATGCCGACAGGAAACCGGGATAGTCGCCAAACCCCTCCTTCGCATAGGCATAGACGCCGGCATCGAGCTCGGGCTTTCGTTCCGCCAGCGCCTGGAACACCCGCGCGAGGGTGTACATGCCGCCGCCCGCGATGCACCAGGCGAAGATGGCTCCGAACGGTCCGGTGGCGACACCAAAGGTTCTCGGCAGCGAGAAGATACCCGAGCCGACCATCGAGCCGACCACCATCGCGGTCAATGCGAACAGCGAGAGCTTCTGGATTGACGGGTTCGCAGTCATGTGAGGACCTCGCGACGGGCGTGCGTTGCATCCCGGTCGATCGACTTGCCCACCGTTTGCACCATGCGCCTTGCGCCGGGCCTGGAATATCGGGTGATTACCT
This sequence comes from Bradyrhizobium sp. 191, assembly GCF_023100985.1. NCBI lineage: Bacteria > Pseudomonadati > Pseudomonadota > Alphaproteobacteria > Hyphomicrobiales > Nitrobacteraceae > Bradyrhizobium > Bradyrhizobium sp. 191. The sequence continues at coordinate 6,849,977 of NZ_CP064692.1, read as the reverse complement.
AGTCAAAGATCGGGATTCTCCTCGCCATCGAGCGAGCGCTCACAATGAGACGAAGCCGAAACTTCGGCTTTCGATACGATGCCGCCGTAATTGCCCCAGGGGGCGGCAGCGTCGCGCATCAGGAACATTCATCCCCAGGGCCTTAGGGTTTTCTCCGATGCCGTGCCAGGGGGGCGGCAGCTAATCTTTCAGCGTGTCGCGCCGGACCGACCAGGCTTGGCCGGCGGAACTCGACCCAGCAGGAGGCTTGCATGTCCGATCTAGTAGCGATCGTGTATCCATCCGAGGCGAAGGCCGAAGAAGTGCGTCAACGGCTGCTCAGGCTGCAGAAAGAATATCTGATCACAATCAGCGACGCAGTGATCGCCGTGAAAACCGATTCCGGCGGCATCAAACTCAACCAACTCGTCAACACGACAGCGATCGGCGCGATGACCGGAAGTTTCTGGGGACTGCTGATCGGCGTTATCTTCCTCAATCCGATCCTCGGTGTCGCGGTCGGCGCGGCATCGGGCGCGCTCGGCGGCGCCCTCTCCGATTTCGGCATCGACGACGCCTTCATGAAGGAATTGTCTGCGTCGCTCAACACCGGCAACGCCGCCTTGTTCGTCCTGGTCAAGAACATGACGGCGGACAAGGTGCTGAAGGAGATCAAGGAGGCCGGGGGGACCGTGCTCAAGACGTCCCTGGATGATACCAAGGAACAAGCGCTGCGCGACGCGCTCGCAAGCGCGGCGAAGCAGCCTGCGGCCTGAACGGCTGCCCTTGGCCCGCTCAGCGCCGGCCGCCGGCGAGGCGCAGCAGCATCATGAACAGGTTGATGAAGTTGAGATAGAGGGACAGCGCCGAAATCACGGACTTGCGGCCAGCCGAAATTTCATCATCCCTGTTGTCGTACATCGCCTTGATCCGCTGCGTGTCATAGGCCGTGAGTCCGGCAAAGACACCGACGCCCACGACCGAGATCAGCCAGTCCAGCCCGGAAGACTGCAGGAAGAGGTTGACCAGACTGGCAATGATGACGCCGATCAGGCCCATGAACAAGAAGGTGCCGAGACCGGATAGGTCGCGCCGCGTGGTGTAGCCGAACACGCTGAGCGCCCCGAAGGTCGCGGCCGCGATGAAGAAGACGCGTGTGATCGACGCACTGGTGTAGATGTGGAACAACGTCGAGAGCGAGACGCCTACCAGGGCGGCATAGATGAAGAACAGAAGCCGTGCCGTTGATACCGACAGCGTATTGATGCGCGAACTGATGAAGAAGACCAGTGCAAGCGGCGCCAGGATGAAGACCCACATCAACGGGCTCTCCAGCAAGGCCGGACCCGTCAGCTGATAGGTCAGCCACGCGACAACAGCGGTCAGGCCGACGCCGGCGGCCATGTAGTTATAGATGCGCAGCATGTAGTCGCGCAGTCCGGCGTCCACCGCGATTGTGCCACCGCCGCCCGCGCTCGATGCCGCCAGGTTCTGATCATAATGTGACATTGCTCGTCTCCTCTCAGAGCTTGCTGACAGCGCCTACGCTATCGCTCGGGCTCAGAGGACGGCATCGGACAATCACCCGAACGGCGGCGGGGAAACCACCCTGTTGTCCCTGCAATGTTCCGGCGATCCACAGCGACCATCCCGCTCATTACAAATGGGCAACCTGGAACCGCCGCTCACCCCTCCTCCTTCTGGAGGGGGAGCCTTACGCGTTTGTCACTAGGAGATGATCGCGGCGCGGCCTAATCGGCTGACATGCGCTTCTATTTCCACATCGTCGACAAATACGGTCTCACTCCCGATGGGACCGGATGCGAATACGCCGATCAGGATGCCGCGGTTCTGCATGCCCAACGCATTGCGGCCGAACTCGCGAAGGCCGGTGAATTCTGCCGTTCCGGCGTCGTGCTGCTGGCAGCCGTTCCCGGGCGGCCATCACCCAGTGCTTGCGAAGGCGCAACCGACCCTACGGCAGGGGCCTGACCGGCGCCGCGCCGATCTGCCTGGCGATTTCCTGCCCCTACTCCCTACAGAGAATCCCTGATGTCCGAGGGGGAAAGCCGCCTCTAAGGTCTTCGCCGGGTTGGCCGGCATCAGTGCCCGCCGATCGCGGATTGGAAGGCCATCTTGCCATGGCTTCATCAGCGAACGATGTCGATCAAAAACTTTCGCGCAATGCGCTAATCGCGCTCGTGATCGGATCGATGGTCGGCTCCGGCATCTTCGCATTGCCGGCGCAGTTCGGGCGCACCACTGGCGCTTTGGGAGCGATCATTGCCTGGATGATCGCAGGCACCGGCATGCTGATGCTGGCCTTCGTGTTCCAGACCTTGTCACACCGCAAACCGGACCTCGATGCCGGCATCTATGCCTACGCCAGGGCCGGGTTTGGCGAGTATATCGGCTTTGCTTCGGCCGTGGGATACTGGGTCGGATGCTGTCTTGCAGATGTCGCCTGTCTCGTCTTGATCAAGGCGACACTCGGACAGTTTTTCCCTGTCTTCGGTGACGGCTCAACTGCGGTGGCGATCGCTTCGGCGTCCGTCCTGCTGTGGGGAGTGCACGTTCTGCTGCTGCGCGGCATCAAGAACGCCGCCGCGCTCAATACGATCGCGACCTACGCCAAGATCGTTCCCATCCTGCTGTTCATTGCAGCCGCCGCCATCGCCTTCGACGGCAGGCTTTTCTCCCTGAACTTCGCGGGAGCGGAGCAGCCGGAGCATTCAAATGTGCTCACCCAGGTTCGCGGCACGATGCTGCTGACCGTATTCGTGTTCGTCGGGATCGAAGGCGCCAGTGTCTATTCCCGCTATGCCCGCAGCCGCAGCGATGTTGGATTCGCGACCGTTGCCGGCTTTCTGGCGGTGCTCAGCCTGCTCGTCCTCGTGACACTGCTGTCCTATGGCGTGCTGCCACGACCGGAACTGGCGGATTTGCCGACTCCATCGATGGCCGGCGTCATGGAAGCGATGGTCGGCGGCTGGGGCGGCGTGTTCATCAGCGTGGCACTCCTGATCTCGGTCCTCGGCAACTACCTGTCCTGGTCACTGCTGGCGGCTGAGGTGCTGCATTCCGCCGCGGTCCAGCGCACCATGCCCTCCTTTCTCGCGACAGTGAACGCGCACAAGGTCCCTACGGGAGCGCTCTGGCTCACCAACTGCGTCATCCAGACCTTCCTCCTCGTCACCTGGTTTGCGGAATATGCATTCACGCTCGCGTTGAAGATGACGAGTGCGATGACGCTGATCCCGTATTTGTTTGTTGCGGCCTACGGTCTCAAGCTCGCCTGGACCGGCGAGTGCTACCGCGCTGGCGAGCGCGCCCGCCTTGGCGACTGGATCCGCTCGGCCGTCGCGACGTTCTACGCGGCCGGGATGATCTACGCAGGCGGGCTGAAATTTCTCTTGCTGTCGTCGATCCTCTATGCACCCGGCACGCTGCTGTTCCTTCTCGCCAAGCGCGAACGCAAGGAAACACCGTTCAGGCCGTTCGAGGCGATCCTCTTTGCGGCGATCACGGTCGCCGCTTGTGCCGGCGTCTACGCACTTTCCACGGGAGCCATCTCGGTTTGAGCCCTTTCCTTGGCTGCATGGAGGCGAATATGAGCATTCGAGCTATCTTCGGCGTCCTGATCCTGGGCGGGTTAGTAGCGGTTTCCGCATCTCCAACCCTGTTGCTGGCCCAGTCGGCTGACAAGAGCGGGGTGGCGCCGAAGGACACCGATGTATCGGCGCCGAAGAGCGTGGCGCCCAACACCAACACGAACCCGACCAAGCACCGCTACTGGCGTCATCGCGGCGGAAAGCATCCGCACTTTGGCAGCCGACGCGTCCGCACCTAGGCGCCGCGAACGATCATCCACCCTCGCGATTGGACCGATCCATGAGCGATTCCAGGATAGGGCCGGAACGGCTTCGCGAACTCCTTCCTCACGACGATTCCGCCGGCCTGGCGGAGCACGCCGGACGCGGCGTTCTCGCGACCGGGCTCAGCCTGCTCGCTGCCTGTGTTTTCCTGTTTCTGGCGTGGCAGACAGTGTCCAGTCTCCTGCTCATCTTTGCAGGCGTGCTGTTCGGGGCATTTCTGGATGCCTGCGCAAGAGCGCTGGCCCCAGTCCTTCCGCTCGCGCGCGTTTGGCGGCTGACGCTGGTCCTGCTGCTGTTCTCCGCTCTGTCGACATTTGGACTGGTATGGGGTGCGGGCAAGCTACCGGAGCAGACGCGTCTCCTGCTGAAGGTCATGGACAGCCAGATCGACGTCCTGCAGGAGCACCTCCTGTCATACGGCGTCGACCTGCTCGGCCCGGAATGGGGCCGCGACTTTGCGCAATGGCTGTTCTCGGATCAGGGACGTTTTCTTAGCCACGCTCAATTCCTGCTCGGTGGAGCATCGAGTCTGCTAACCGGCGCGCTGGTCATCGTGTTCCTCGGAATCCTCTTCGCGTTCGATCCGACCAGCCATCGCGAGAGCCTGGTCATGTTGGTGAAGCGACCCTACCGCGCGCGAACAAGAGCGGTCATGGACGAGATGGGCAGCGTGATGCGGTTGTGGCTGATCGGACAGTTCATCCGGATCATTCTCATGACGCTATGCGTCTGGGTCGCACTCTATCTGGTCGGACTGCCCGGACCTCTTGTGCTCGGACTGCAGGCAGGCTTGTCGAACTTCATTCCATACCTCGGACCGATCGTGGCGGCGCTTCCGATCGCGCTGGTCGCAATGCCACTCGGCGGCTCGCTGCTGATCTGGGCAGTTCTCATCTACACAATCATCCAGTCGATCGAAGGCTATGTGATCGGTCCGTTGATCCAACGCCAGGCGGTCGAGATCCCCCCTGCCTGGACGCTGGTCGCGATCGTCATGCTTGGCGCGCTGTTCGGCGTCCTGGGCATCGCGATGGCCATGCCCCTGGTCGCGATCGGCCGTGTCGCAATCATCCGGTTCTACGTCGAGGACTATCTCGGCGACGACCCCACAGTGACATTCAGCGGCAACAGATCGTGAATGGATGGCCCATGAGCGAGACCGATCTAGGGCCTGTTTGGATTCAGGATTCTCATTTGGGCTTGGCTGTGATTCAAGCTTGGGATGAACCGATTCGTTTTGACTGACGCCCAATGGGCGAAGATGGAACCACATTGTCTTGGCAAGCCGGCTGATCCCGGCCGGAGCGGCAAGAACAACCGGCTATTTGTCGAAGCAGTCTTGTGGATCGCCCGGACAGGCAGCCCATGGCGCGATCTGCCGCGCGCCTTCGGCAACTGGATAACCGTATACACGCGTTTCCGCGACTGGGCGAAGGCAGGTGTCTGGAAGCGTCTGTTCGATGCGGTCTCGGACGAGCCGGACATGGAATACGTCATGGTCGATGCCACCATCGTCAAAGTCCACCGCCACGGACAGGGCGCAAAAGGGGGACGCAAAACCAAGCCATCGGCCGCTCGAAAGGCGGTATGACCACCAAAATCCTGGCACTTACCGACGCGCTCGGTAATCTCGTGCGTTTCGTGCTGCTGCCCGGCCAGCGCTTCGACACGGTCGGCGTCTCGCCGCTTATCGAAGGGCTGGCCTTCGATGCGCTGATCGCAGACAAGGCGTTCGACAGCAATGCCATCATCGCCGACCTCGACAAGCGCGGCGCCAAGGTGGTCATTTCCCAGCACCCACGTCGCGCCAAGCCTCTCGCCATCGACAAGGAAATGTACAAATGGCGGCATCTGATCGAAAATTTCTTCTGCAAGCTCAAGGAATTCAAGCGGATCGCCATGCGCGCCGACAAAACCGATTTGAGCTTCGAAGCAATGATCAATCTGACCGCCGCCGTGACAAACTCAAGATGAATCCAAACAGACCCTAGAACGGAACGGGAGCACGGAGCCTCCCCCGCCTCAATTCAGGATGGCCCAATTCCTGTGGCAGCAACTCCCTTATGCGGTGGCGTTGGTGCTCGCCGTCGCGGGCGTCGCCTATACCAACGTCTCCCACCAGCCTCTCGTCGGCTACTGGGAATTCCTGGCGCTCGCCATCGGCGTGGTCTGCGTCGTGACGAAATGGCCGGAGACGCAAGGCAAGGAGGCCCAGCTCCGATTGATCTGGACCCAGGCGCTGCACTGGATCGCCGTCCTGGTCACGATGAACATCATGCTGATGTCGGGGGTCCAGCAATTGCTTCCGACACCGGCAACCGGCCTGGTCCTGCTGATGTTGCTCGCGCTAGGTACGTTCCTCGCGGGCATCAGTCTTCTGTCGCTGCAAATCTCGTTTCTCGGGCTTGCGATGGGCGTGACCGTCCCGGCGATATCCTGGCTGAAGCAGTCTGTCTTCTTCTTCCTGCTGGGTGCGGTGCTGCTGATCGGCCTCGGCATCACGTTCTGGCTTCGCCAGGACCGACGGCCGGCGGCCGCGTCCACGGACAACCAGATGGAGGCTTGAATGCCAATGATACGGTTCCTCTGCATTGCCGCGTGCGTGTTGCTTTGCACCGCCGCCTCGCCCGCCCGCGCCGACGCATTCCGGGTCGGCCGACTGTTGTGCCTCAGTTCCCCACGCGTGGGCTTGGTGCTCGGATCGGCACAATCGCTGCGCTGTACTTTCTTCTACGCACGCAGACCTCCTCGACAATACATCTACGAGGGACGCATAAGGCGCGTTGGGCTTGACCTGGGTGTGACCTCGGCAGGTAGCCTCTCCTGGGCCGTCTTCGCCAAGAATTCGCGGATCGGCCCCGCTACGCTGCGAGGAAATTATGTGGGTGCGAGCGGCAGCGTCGCATTCGGCCCCGGCCTCGGCGCCAACGTCCTGATTGGCGGCTCGCGTCGGAGCGTGATGTTGCAGCCGCTGTCGATCGAGCGGTCTATCGGAATCAATCTCGCGGCGGGCGTGACCAACCTGACTCTGGGTCCACGCGGCCGGCGGTAGGTCGTTCGCGGGGATCCCTCCACGACGCCATGCGAACATTCCCGCACGGTCGCTCAGGGTTTCGTCGGATGTCGACGTTCCGGCTCGGAAGCTACCCTCGCCTCGGGGTGGCGATCACTAGTAGATCAGGAGCGTGGCATGACAGTCTATGACAGCCGGTCCGGCATCGCAGCTCTGGGCCCTCCCCCCCTGTGGGTCTGCGCTCTCCTTGGCGTTGTCATGATCGCCGCCGGTATCGCAGCTCTCAGCGATGTAGTGTTCGCGACCATCATTAGCGTGAAGTTGATCGGACTAACGGCGATTGCGGCTGGTGCGTTCGAGATCGCCCACGCCTTCTGGACCAAAGGATGGGGCGGCTTCCTGTGGCAGATCCTCCTCGGCGCTCTCTACGTCGCCTTCGGGCTCGTGCTGCTGACCCAGCCCGCCTCCGGCGCTCTTATTCTCACTTATTTCCTCGGCGCGGTCCTGATCGCCTCAGGCGTCATTCGATGCATGCTGAGCTTCGCCCATTGGCGCCAGAACGGATGGATGATGCTGATCTCCGGCATCTTCGGGTTGGTCGCGGGCGCGCTGATCCTGTTCAGCTTCCCCACCATGAGCGTGTGGGTCCTCGGCTTCCTGCTTGGCGTCGACCTGATCTCGCACGGCCTCGCGTGGCTGCTTTATGCGCTTCAGTCCGTGCGGCGGACTGCGTGAAATAAGGAGAGGAAGATGATGTCCCCCCCGACACGCCGCGCCTTCCTAGGCCTTGCCCAAAATGCCGCAGCTGCCGCGGCGATCGGCGCCATCGGCGTCCGCTTCATTGCGGCGGCGGAAGCGATGCCGATCGCACCCGAGCTCGGCCGGTCCGGCCGGCCATCGGATCTCCTGACGCAAGCTCAATGGGGACCACCGCCTCATCCTGGCTGGGGCCGCCGGCGACCTCGCAGGCGCCGCTGGGTTTGCTGGTGGCATCGGGGTCGTCGTCGCTGCGGATGGCGGTGGATCTAGGCCTTGCGCAATCGGCAGGCTGCCGATGGGTTGTGAAGGCGATGCAACCCCAACCAGACGAGGGAGGAGATCGTGCGCCACACCAACCTATGGCCTTTCGGAGCCGTTCTCGCAGCGCTTCTCATTGTGGCGACCTGGTTTTCCGTGGCGGTATGGCAGGAAACGCCATCAATGCCGCTTTACCGCGACGTCATCCTCGTGGGGGCTGCAATCCTGATGCTGGTGTCCGGCTGCGGCCTGATCGCACTGATGTTCTATAGCCGTCGCAAGGGTTACGGCGAGCCGGTGCGCAGCGATCGAACACCGCGGGACTGACAAGGCGCGAGTGAAGCAACGGCTCGGTCTCAAGTCCGATGCAAGGAGCAGACAATGAACCTTGCTGGCGTCTCGATCAGGCTGCTGGCGGCGACGCTCCTGACGATCATCGCCGGCGGGCTGGCCCGGACCGAACCCGCCGCGCCGGGCCCACCCGCGGTCGGCTTCGTGGAAGCGACAAGGCGATCCATCACCGAGAGCACTGAATTTCTCGGGCGGATCGAAGCAATCAATCGGGTCAACGTCGTTGCTCGCGTCACCGCATTTCTGGAACGGCGCTTGTTCGAGGAAGGCGCCGAGATCAGCAAGGGCGATGAGCTCTACCGGCTGGAGCGTGGTCCGTTCGAAGCGGATCTGGCATCGAAAGAGGCGCAGGTTGCGCAGCTTCAGGCGACACTCGAGAATGCCAAACAGACGACGGAACGTGCGCGGACCCTGCTCGGAGGTCCTGCCGGCCAACAGTCCACCTTCGACGCCGCCATCGCGAACCAGCTCAGCCTCGAAGCCCAGGTCCAGGCCGCGCAGGCCCAGGTCCAGGCCTCCCGGATCAACCTCGACTACACCACGATCAGCGCCCCGATCGCCGGCAAGATCGGACGCACAGCCTTGACGGAAGGCAACGTCGTCGGCCCAAGCTCGGGCGTGCTGACCACCATCGTCAGCCAGGACCCGATGTACGTCACCTTTCCCGTGCCGCTGCGCCAAGGACTGGAGTTGCGGGAGCGATACGGGCCGCAAGGCGGCCTGGAAGCCGTCGTTATCAGGCTGCGACTGCCCGACGGCCGCATGTACGGCCAGTCCGGCAGGCTGAACTTCGTGGACAACACCATTGCCCAGAACACCGACACGATCACCGTGCGCGGCGAGATCGGCAACCCTATCCTGCGGGCGTCCTCCGTGGCTGGCGTCACCGTTCACGAGCTGACCGACGGCGAGTTCGTTACTGTCGTGCTGGAGGGCGTCCAACCGATCGAGGTGCTGGCGATCCCGCGCTCTGCCGTGCTCTCCGATCAGCAGGGCGATTATGTCCTCGCTGTCGGTGCCGGCAACAAGGCCGAGCAGCGCCGCATCCAGCTCGGGCAATCGACTCCGACCATTGCGGCGGTCATCGCCGGCCTCGCGGCCGGCGACAGGGTCATCGTCGAGGGTCTGCAGCGGGTTCGCCCCGGCCAGGTCGTTTCGCCGGGGCCGGCAAGTTCCCTGATCCTGTCGAGCATGAAGGCTGCGGATGGTGCGGCTCCGCAGGCACCTCCCAGCACCTCCGGCAAAGCCGGCCGGGCGGACGACAAACCATGATCTCTGCGGTCTTCATCGATCGTCCCCGGCTCGCGATGGTGATCGCCTTCATCATCACCATCGCCGGCGCGCTCGCGCTGATGCAGATCCCGGTGGCGCAATTTCCGGACATCGTGCCGCCACAAGTCACGGTTTCAGGCACGTTCCCGGGTGCATCCGCCGAAGTCGTCGAGAGCAGCGTCGCCCAGCCCTTGGAGGCACAGATCATCGGCGTCGACCGCGCGCTCTACATGAAATCGACCAGCGCCAGCGACGGGAGCTACACACTGACGGTTTCGTTCGCGCTCGGCACGAACCCCGACATCAACACCGTCAATGTCAACAACCGCGTGCAGAGCGCGCTGTCGCAATTGCCGACCGAAGTGCAGCAGCAGGGAGTGACGGTCCGCAAGCGGTCCTCGTCGATCCTGCAATTCCTCGTGCTCTACAGCGCTCGTGGCGAGCAGGATCCGCTGTTCATCACGAACTACGCCATCATCAACGTGCTCGATGCGATTGCGAGCACCCCGGGGGTCGGCCAGGCCAATCTGTTCGCCAAGATGAACTACTCGATGCGGATCTGGTTTGACACGCAGCGGCTCACCAGCCTCAACCTCACGCCGTCGGATGTCATTGCCGCAATTCGCACGCAAAGCGTCCAGGCGCCGGTCGGCCGCATCGGCGCGCGCCCGATCAGTGACGACCAGCAATTCCAGTTCAACGTGCAGACCCTGGGCAGGCTCGCGACCGTCGATCAATTTGCCAATATCGTGCTGCGCGCCAACCCGGACGGCTCATCCCTACTGGTGAAGGACGTTGCCCGTGTCGAGATGGGCGCGCAAAACCTCGACAGCGAAGCGCGGATCGACGGACGCGCAGCCGTCCCGGTCGCGATCTATCTGGCGCCGGGCGCCAATGCGGTGACCACCGCACAAGCCGTGGCGGCGACGATGCAGCGGCTGTCGCAGCACTTCCCGACCGGACTGAGCTACCTCGTGCAATACGATTCCACGAGCTTCGTGCGCGACACCATCGCGGAGGTGTTGCAGACGCTGGGCGAGGCCTTCGTGCTCGTCGTGATCGTGGTGTACCTCTTCCTCGGCAATCTCAGGGCCACGGTGATCCCGGCGATCGCGGTTCCGGTGAGCCTGATCGGCACATTCGCCGTCCTGCTGGTGCTGGGCTATTCCGCAAATACGGTGTCCCTGCTCGCGATGGTTCTCGCGATCGGCATTGTTGTGGACGATGCAATCGTCGTCGTCGAGAACGTCGAACGGGTCATGCAGGAGGAGCCGGATCTTTCCCCCACCGAGGCCAGCAAGAAGGCCATGACCCAGATCACCGCGCCGATCATCGCGATCACCCTGGTGCTGCTGTCGGTCTTCGTACCTATCGCATTCATTCCAGGGGTTTCCGGAACGCTATTCCGCCAGTTCGCGGTGACGATCAGCGCCGCGATGATAATTTCGGCGTTGAACGCGCTGACCCTGTCGCCCGCCCTGTGCGCGCTGCTCCTGCGCCACACAGGGCCCAGGCGCGGCATCATGGGTCGCGTCCTCGCCTCCATCGACTGGATTCGTGATCGCTACAGCAGCGGCGTCCGACGCCTGGTGCGCGTCGCGGGCCTTTCCATGCTGCTCGTCGTGGTCCTTGCCGCCGGCATCTTCGGCATCTCGCTGATTACGCCGACGGGTTTCCTGCCCGAGGAAGATCAGGGCGCCTTCTTCACCTCGGTCCAACTGCCGGACGGAGCGTCGGTGGCGCGGACGAGCGAGGTCACCCAGCAGGTTGAAGACATCCTGAAGCAAATGCCGGCTGTCGACCACGTTCTTGCCATCGTCGGTTTTTCCCTGCTCGACGGCGCATCGGAATCGAACAGCGCGCTGGTCGTGACGCGCCTGAAGCCATTTGCCGACCGCAAGGCGGCAACGGATTCAGCGCAAGCACTGATCCGGCGGACCTTCGCGGCCGGCGCGCAGATCCGACAGGCCAATGTGCTGCCGTTCAACCTGCCACCGATCATCGGCCTCTCCACCGGCGGCGGGTTCGAATACCAGCTCCAGGCGTTGGAAGGACAGACCCCGGCCGAGATCTCGAGCGTCACAAACGCGCTGATCGGCGCCGCCAACGCCGATCCACGTTTGGCGCGCGTCTTTTCCACCTTCACAGCGACCAATCCGTCCATCCATCTCGATATCGACCGCGGCAAGGCGCAGGCGCTCGGTGTGGGGATAAGCGACATCTTCACCGCCCTGCAGGCGACGCTCGGCGGCATCTACGTCAACAATTTCAACCGGTTTGGCCGCACCTGGCAGGTCAACGTCCAGGGCGAAGCGTTCGATCGCAGCGACATCTCGGACATCTGGCGCATCTATCTGCGCAACAGTACCGGGCAGATGGTGCCGATCAGATCACTGGCCGGGATCAGGATCGTGACAGGGCCCCAGGTGATCACGCGCTACAACAACTACCGCTCAGTGACGGTGAACGGCAGTCCGGCGCCCGGAGTCTCGTCAGGCACCGCAATGGCTGCGATGGCCGATGTCTCGAATGCCATACTGCCTACGGGTTACAGTTTTGCGTGGACCGGCACTGCCTTTCAGGAGCAACAGGCCACCGGCCAGACCGGCATCGTGCTGATGCTTGCCGTGCTGTTTGCCTATCTGTTCCTGGTGGCGCTCTATGAGAGCACGGTGATCCCGATCCCGGTGCTGCTGTCCGTCGTCGTCGGTGTCCTGGGCTCCTATGTCGGCATCAAGCTCGCAGGCCTCAATCTCGACCTCTACGGCCAGATCGGGCTGGTGGTCCTGATTGCGCTCGCCGCCAAGAACGGGATTCTGATCGTCGAATTCGCCAAGGAGCAACGCGAGGCAGGCGTGGCGCTCGACGACGCCGCGGTCCAGGGCGCCCATATGCGCTTCCGCGCGGTCATGATGACCTCCGTCGCCTTCATCCTTGGTCTCCTGCCGCTCGTGATCGCAACCGGCGCTGCGGCGCTCAGCCGCAGGGCCGTCGGCACAGCGGTGTTTGCGGGCATGGTCGCGGCGAGCTCGATGGGAATCTTCCTGGTGCCGATGCTTTACGTGACGTTCCAGCGTCTGCGGGAACTGATGAAGAGCAAGCCATTGCCTGCCCATTGAGTTGACCGGCGAAAGTCCATTTCAGACTACCGTTCAGTTGTTGGCTAATCGTAGCCGAGCTTTTGGCGGACGCTTCGCCACCTGGCATATGGCGATTCAACTTGACCGCATTGCGCTCCAGTTCAGCGATTGCTTATCGCAACCTCGCCTCGGGTCGATATTTTTCTCCGATCACGCGCAAAAATTGCGATGCCGGCTCAGCGAACGCTGGCAACGATCACGCGCGCTCCCGCATCGGCGAGACGCTTGCACTGCTCCTCAGATGCGCCGACATCAGTCACCAGAGTCCAGCGGGGCGGCAGCGGCGCCCAGGCCATCTGTTCGGCGCGGCCGAGCTTGCTGGCGTCGGCGAGAACGATGACTTCCTTCGACTGCTGCATCATCAGCGACTTCAGTGCGACCTGTTCGAGATCCGCTTCGCACAGGCCACGGCCATTCACCACGCCGTCGGCGCTCATGACGGCGTGGTCCGCGGTCATGCGCCGCAGCGCCTCATTGGCAAGCGGCCCCATGGTGCTCATGCTGGTGGTGCGCAGCGCGCCGCCCAGCACCACAAGCTCTATGGTTGGAGCCTTGGCGAGAAAGGGTAGCAGCGCAAGATTGTTGGTGATGATGCGCAGCCGCCGGTGCTGCAGCAGTCGGCCGAAGGCTGCGACCGTCGAGCCGGCATCGAGAATCAGCGTGTCGCCATCCTCGATCAGATCGATCGCCGCGCGCGCGATCGCCTGCTTCTGTTTGCCCTGAACCGCGAGGCGCTGCTCGAGCGTCGTCTCGTTCGCGTGGGCGGTGAGAATGGCGCCGCCATAGGTGCGGCGCACGGCATTGTTCTTGGAAAGATGCTGCAGGTCGCGCCGCACGGTGGAAGCGGAGACGTCAAAGCGCCGCGCGAGATCATCGACATCGATCTCTCCCGCGTTCAGTGCTTCCAACAGACGAGCGTGACGCTCCTTGCTGCGCATCGACATCGAACCTCAGCCCCCGGATTCACTGCCGTCAGCCGAACTCGACGTATCGGCTTCGCGGCACGGCCGATGGATACCACGATGCATCGGCCCCGCAATGTCAGCGTTTAACGCGCATCTCGCTCCTCATCCTGAGGAGCCCGCAGCCCCCTCAAACCGCCTGCTTCGGCGCAAGATCGACCGCCTGCCGCAACGCCTCGATCAGGCTGCGCTCGTCGGCGATGCCTTTGCCTGCGATGTCGAAGGCGGTCCCGTGATCGACCGAGGTGCGGATCACCGGCAGACCAACAGTGATGTTCACACCGGCTTCCAGCCCCAGCACCTTGATGGGTCCATGGCCCTGATCGTGATACATCGCGACCACCATGTCGTAGTCGCCGCGGCCGGCCAGGAAGAACAGCGTGTCGGCAGGCAGGGGGCCGCGCACGTCCCAGCCCTTGCGCTGACAGGCTTCCACGGCCGGCGCGATCTTCGCGGCTTCCTCGCCGCGACCGAACAACCCATTCTCGCCGGCATGCGGATTGATGGCGCAGACGCCGATCTTCGGATTGGCGACGCCGGCGCGCACCAGCACGTCATGTCCGCGTGCGATGACACGCCCGACGAGGCCGGGCTCGATCTTCTCGATCGCATCGAGCAGGCCGATATGCGTGGTCACGTGAATGACGCGGAGTTTCGGCGACACCAGCATCATCGACACTTCCGGCGTGCCGGTCAGATGCGCCAGGAGCTCGGTATGGCCCGGATATTTGTGGCCGGCCGCATGGAGCGCTTCCTTCGAAAGCGGCGCGGTGCAGATGCCCTGCGCGAGCCCTGCCTGCACCACCTGCACGGCTTTCTCGATATAGCGATAGGCCGCCTCACCTGCCGTCGCCGACACCTTGCCGAACGGCAGATCGTCCGGCACAAGCTTCAGGTCAACGCACTGCACGGCCTTCGACGCAAAATTCGCCTGCTTCGCGTCGCTCAACGCATCGACCTCAAGCGGCACGCCGACGATCTGACCGGCTTTGCGCAGACGGTTGGAGTCGCCGATCACCAGCGCATTGCAGATCGCCTGCACCTGCGGCTGCGCCAGCGCCTTCATGATCACCTCGGGCCCGATACCGGCCGGATCTCCCATGGTGATCGCAATGGTCGGACGGGTCATGTGAAACTTCCTCTGGTTCGGACGGCGCGAAGCCGCTCGCTGATGCGGATGAGGCTGGTCTCGTCACCGAACGCGCCCGCTTTGGTGGCGATCGGAACAGACAATCGGCCAAGAGTCAGGCCGAGCGACACGCCCGGCTCGATTTCGTCGGCAAGACGGATGCCGTTGACGCCGAAGCGCGACAGCATTGCCGCGGCGGTTTCGCCGCCGGTCGCAGCGAAGGCGCCGATCGAGGGTGCGACGGCCTCAAGAGCGTCGGCGAGCCCCTTGGCGAGCTGCGGGCCAAGTGACATGTCGGGGTGATCATCCATCATGATCTCAACCAGTGTATCGCCGCCGCCGGCAAGTCGTTTCATCACGTCCGCGGCGAGCGCCGCCCGGCCGGCACCATCGTTCAGCAGCGTCGCCGGCGCGACCGGAAAATGCGCCACGGTGCCGGTCGCCTCCAGCTCGCGCGCGGCGGCGCGAGATGCGCCGGCGAGCGAGCCCACCACGATCAGGGTGCCGGAAGCGCTTGTCGGAATGCGCAATGGCTCGATGGCATGGCTGGCTTCGAGGCCGGCCAAGGCGTGCGCGAGGCCGGCGCTGCCGATGAAGAAGGTTGCGGGCGATGCATGCAGGCTCGCCCCCGCGATCAAACGCAGATCGTGGTCAGTCTCGGCGTCGCAGGCCGCGACCACGTCGCCCTCCCGGGCGAGCCTCGCGAACGTGGCTTTGAGATCGCCACCGCGGACGGCAGCGAGCTTGACCTTCTCACCGCGGACGCCCGCGGTCGCGAGAACGTCGACAAGATCGGCGTTCGGGTAGGTGTGGTCGCGGCGCCAGACCTCGGCCTCCTCGAGGGGGTGGCCTTTGACCAGGATACGCCCGTCGATGGTGGTGCGGCCGGTGGCCGGAAAGGCCGGCGCGAACACGCCGAAGGCCGGACCCGACCGTGACTTGAGATGCGCAAGCGCGGCTGCAATCTCTGCTGCAGGTTGCCCCCGCAGCGTCGAGTCAATCTTCTTGAAGAGAATACGTCCGCCTTCGCACAGGCGCGCCAGCACATCGGCATGGCGGGCTGCAGCGGCCCCGGCCGAAAGGCCTCGACTCGCGGCATCGTAGGCCAGGACGGGCAGCTGGTAGCCCGATGCGTCGGTCATCTCACCCCACGTCACCGCAGCCGCACGCCCCCTTCTGCCGAAGGCGATCGCACAGTCCGCGGCACCGGTGAGATCGTCAGCGACGATCAGCCAGCTTTGGCTTGATGCGTTTTCCTGACGCGAACCGGCATCCACTTCGCTCGAAAACGCTTTAGGGGCCATCCTCAGCGACCTGCTTCGGTGAATTTGTGTCAGTGACTTGCCTCAGTGACAACCGAGCGCGCCGCGGGGGTCATCTTGCCGGCAGAAGCCACGTTGTTCTCTTCCGCAGGCTCCTCGACGTCGCGACCAACAACGCGGGCTGTCCAGGCGGTGACGATCGGCACGAGGATTGCGGTAACCACGACGCACGCCGCGACGAGGATAGTCGCAGGCCGCGCCGCGTCCGCATAGGCCGGATTCGCCGCGGCGACAATCGCCGGGACGGCCGCCGCATTACCGGCCGTCGAGGCCGCCGCAACACCCGCGACACCATTCCCGCCAGTGATGCGATCGGCGAGGAACAGCGGGATGCCGGTCACAACCACCACGGCCACTCCCATGCCGAGGCCGAGCAAGCCGGCCTGCCAAACCTTCGACAGATCGAGGCCGGCGCCGAGCGCGAAGGCGAAGAACGGGATCATCACAGGTACCGCGCGGCTCAGGAAGTCGCGCATCTCTCTGTCGAGATTGCCGATGATCATACCCACCACCAGAGGCAGGATAGCGCCCACGAGGGTCTGCCATGGAAATGCCGAGAGGCCGGCGACGCCCAAAGTGATCATGGTGAGGAATGGACCGCTCTCCAGCGACATGACGGTATATGCGCCGACATCACGCGGACGTCCATATTGGCCCATCAACGCCATATAGAGACCGCCATTGGTGTCGTTCATGGCGGCGACGACCGCGAGCGTCGAGACACCCGCGAACATGCCAGCTGCGACCGGCGTCTCTCCCAAAATGCGGCCGAAGATCAGGCCGAGGACAATGGCCACGCCAACCTTCACGATCAGCAGGGTGCCGCCCTTCTTCACAATGTAAGGGGTCGCGCGGAAGTCGATGCTCGCGCCCATGCAAACGTAGAACACGGCGAGAATCGTCAGCGCTCCCGAGAACAGTGCGCCGGTGAAGGAGCCAAAAAACTTCGGGGTATCGGGAAAGAAGGTGGCAATAAGCGCCCCGACCAACAGAGGGACCACCATCATCCCGCCAGGCACGCTCTCGATCGCCCGCTTAATTGGAACCTGCATCTTTATTGTCCTCCCCGCACACCGCACACTTCCGATCATTTTGCGCGTTTTGCTATAAAAACGAGCAAGTCTCTGGCCGTATACGCTCATAACGCGCAATATTCAAGAATATTGCGCATTTTGCGCAAATTGACCCGATCATTCGCTCCGTCAGACGTGATTGATTTTGCTAGCGGGAGAATGCCAGGGAATCGGGTCGTGAGAGGTTGGGCATGGTGCTCATCGCGCAGATGCTCGAAACGCTTACTTGGGGCAACACCCACCGAAGCCTCCGTTGGTGCAACTTTTGCCGACGTTATCAAGGTCAATCACTATTTGACCGACATTCGGGCACAATTGCCGATCTTGCGCGAGGTACGCGACTCCTTTGTCAACACCGCCGCCCCTCCTGCGAGCACGACCGTAGAGGTTTCCCGGCTGGCCGCCGATGCGGCTTTGTTTGAGGTGGAAGCAATCGTGGCATTACCCCCGCGTTGAAGCGACTGAGCACGCGTGGAGACGCAACATCGGAGGATACGACGTGACGCGACTGTTTAGGTTGATCGGCCTTCTCGCTATTCTTTTGGTCACCTCTCTCCAGATGCAGCATTCGCAAAGAGCAAGCGCATCTTGGTGTTCGGCGATTCCAATACATGGGGTTCGACGCCTCGAATGTCCGAGACCCAACGCCGGGGGCGAGAAGTATTTCCGCGTAGGTCGGCAACACTCGGGCCGCTCTGCCTAAACCCCTCGTCCTTCGACCGACCATTTGCAAGCGAGAAGGAAGGGTCCTGAGCGACTTCAGCCAGCAATCCAGCAAAGTTGCTATCTTGCTGAGCGATCGCTCTACCGAAAGTAATAACTGAGAAACCCAAGAAGGATAGCTGCAAAGAGCTTCGTCGGCTAAGCATTATAAGCGCCCTTCGTGTGTAAAACTTGCTGAACGCGCAAAGATTGTACAGCCTCGGGCGAAACAATTGAATGAAATCCTTCGGCCAGACGATGAAGTCGTTCTCGTTCCTCCACCTCAAGGGCATCGGCGGGCAGATCGCCGCGCTAGCGCTGGCCTCGACCGTCGCGCTCCATCTCGTCGTCACCCTGGAAGGGCGTCCGTACCATCCGGTCGAGCCCGGCGACTCCCTCCATTACCGAACGAACCCAGCCCTTGTTCACTTCAGATAACTCGCAAGATTCAGGCTCAAGATCTTCCCGAGAGCAGAATAGGACGCCGTGAGTTGCGTCTCGTAAGTCGAAAGCTGCGCCGTAATGGCGGCGACGTCGACGCTGGTCAGGTCGTTCGACAAGGTCTCCGCGTAACTCTTGTAGTCGGCCTGGCGAGCGCTCGCGGTCTCGATCGATGACGCGGCGCCGGACAGCTTTGCCTGCACGGCGGCGGTGTCGTCGAGCGCCGTGCTGGCGAGATCCAGCGCGCTGGTGATATCCGCAGACGACAGCGTCGTGCTGTTGGCCACAAACTTCAGGACGCGCATCACCTCCTCGAACGCCGAATTATCCGCGGTGACGCCGTAAGACACGGTTTCATTGGCGGCAACCCGTACCGAGACGATCTCGCTGTCGCCATTGTAGTAGCTGGTGTCCGCAGTCGTGGTCGAACCAGTACCAGACGAAAAGCTCGTGAGATCGACCGGAGCCGTGTCGGTCTTGCCGCCGGCAAACACGTATTGGCCGTCATACTGTGTGTTCATCAGCGAGCCCATCTGCTCCAGCATCTGCTGGGCTGAGCTGATCGCCGAGTTCACCTCGGTCGAGCTCCCGGTCGAGGCGGCGCTGAGCTGGGAGCGCAGCTGCGTGAGGATGTCGGTCACCGAGCCGACCGCTGAATACATCACCTGGACCTTGCTGCCGGCGAGCGTAGCCGCGTCGATATAGGATTGCGCGCGCGTCACCGAGACCTGAAGGTTGATGACGTGCTGCGCGTCCGCGCCATAGCCGCCGAAATCCGTCGAGACTACGCCCGTCGATTCCTGGATCTGCTTGGTGGCCATGACCGACTCCACGCGCATGGCGTCGGCGATCATTCTGTTCGACTGGGCGAAGGTGGCCACGCGCATCGCGACCATAATCGTACCCCCTTACGTCGACTGCACGGCGGTGAGCAGCGCCGAATACATGGAGTTGATGGCCTGGATCAGCGCCGACGCTGCCGAATATTTGTTCTGGAGCGTGCTCAGATTGGCCGATTCCTCGTCCAGATTGACGCCGGACTGCGACGACAGGGAATTCGCATAGGTCGACTGCGCGGTCTCCTTGGCGGTGTAATCCGTGGAGGCCTGCGAAGCCTTGCTCGATACGTCGGAGACGATGACCGAGGCGTAGTCGGCGAGCGACCCGGTGCTGGCGGCAAGCCCGCCCGTCGATGCAAACGTCTGCGAGGCCGTCAACGCATCGTAGAAGGCATTGATCACGGTGGCGGAGCCGGACGACAGCACCGAACTTCCGACAGTCAGGCTCGACGACGAGTCCAGCGTCGCAAGCTGGAGCTCGTTCGTGCCGGACAGAATCTTGCTGTTGACTGCGATGTCCGAAGCGCTCGTTCCCGTCACCAGATCGTTGAAGCCGAAATATTCCGAGAATCCCTCGCTGGAGCTTCCGACCGAGCTCGTCATCTCGTTGATGGCGACGCCGTTGCCAGATCCGGTCGCCGTGATCGAGAGATGGCCATCCGAATCGATCGAGGCGGACAAGCCGGAGATGCCGTTGATGGCGGTGACGAGATCGCCGACCGTCGCGTAGGATGACAGGTCGAGATCGGCGTAGGAGACCAGGTTGCCGCTCTGGTCGGTGGCCGCGATACGCACCGAGCCAGAGGCGGACAGGGCAGAACTGCTGGTGACGGCCGTCGTCCCCGTCAGGCTGGTCGGCGCCGGCACCGAAGAGGCGCTGTTCGAGACGTTGTTCATCACGGACGCAAGCTGCTGCGCGAGCTGGTCGAGCTGGGACTGCGCGTCCGGCAGAGTGTCGTCACGGAGCGTGATGAGTGCGCCGATATCCCCCCCGGTGATCTGGGAGGTGATGTCCACCCCGTTCACGGTGATCGCGCTGAAGCCGCTCGACGAGGAGCCGGCGGTGTACGTCGTTGACGCCGTCACGTTGGACGCAGCCGTATAGCTGATCGTATGCGCGGAACTGTCGACCAGTGCCTGGCCTGATTTGGTGTAGATCTGTATGTCGCCGTTCGAAGCGGTGAAGTAATTGATGTTCATCTTCGAGGCGAGGTCCTGAAGCGCGGTGTTGCGCTGGTCCTCGAGGTCGGCGGTGGACTGGCCGGAGGCGGCCGTCTGCTTGATTTGGGTATTCAGATCCGCGATCTGCTGCAGGTCCGCGTTGACGTCGTCGATCGAGGACGCGATGTCCTGATCGGCGTCGGACCGGAGCTTCTGGATCCCGCTGGAGGTCTCCCGCAACTGGCTCGCGACGTCGTCGAGCGCGCTGACGACGTTGGATTGCAGCGAGGCGCTGCTGGGCGTGCTCGCCAGCGACGACAGCGCCGATTCCAGCGAGGCGATGCTGTTGGCGAGCGAGGTCCCGGACGAGGAATCATCACTGCTGCTGATCGAACCGTAGAGCTGCTGGAGCGACGTCAGGTAGGTGTTGGTGGTGTCGGCCGCGCCGAGCTCGGAATCCGCGCTGACCAGCGACTTCAACAGCAGTTTGTCGACGGTCGAGGTGATGCCGGTCACCGTGACGCCGGTGCCGACGCCGTTGGTGACGCTGCTCGACTGGGTCGCGGACTTCCTGGTATAGCCCGTCGTGTCGGCGTTCGAGATGTTTGACGACGTCACGCTGATCTGCACGGACGTCGCAGACAGCCCGCTGAAAGCGACCGATCGAGCGATATCGAGCGACACGGCGGCCTCCCCCGTTCCGTCAGGCGCTGCGGCTGGTGCCGCTGGACACTGCACGGGCGGCAGCGACGCGGCCGGATGCACCGTAGGGCGAAACGGCGACGATCTGCTCGCGGATCGCCTGCATGACGGCCTCGATCCGGCGGTTGCTGGCCTCGATCGCAGCGCGCAGACGCACCAGATTCTCGTCCATCTCCGCCCGCAGCCTCAGGATCCGCTCCAGCAGCTGCTCGCGCAGGATCCGGTCCCGCACCGTCAGGCTGGTCGTGCCTGCCGCGCACTCGGCCACGGTTCGCTCGAAGATCTCCGCCAGCTTGTTCTTCTCGTCGACCTGCTTCAGGCGCGAGGCCGGCAGGCCCTTGGCAAGCTCCGCGTTCTCCTCCGCGATCAGTGCAGTCAGGGTGTCGATCAGCGTGATCAGCGACTTGATCCGGGCATCGCCGTTCACGGCACTCGTCCTTGTGGCTTGGGCTACAGTCATGGTCATCGCCTTCTTCTAGTTATTCCGTTTGCCGCGGCCGCCTTGCGAGTTGCGCAGGTAAGCGCCGATCGCGGCCGTCCTGGCGGCCGTCTGCCTCATCTCACCGTCGATCTCCGCGGCTTCCCGCACGAGGCCACGCCGTGTCGTTTCCACGTCGTCGAGCAGCACGAGCAACTGCTTGCGGTCGCTGCCCTTGACGGTTGCGGCCCGTGCCATCAGCCGCTTGAGCCGGCGCAGCAGCGCCTCCCCAACGGCGTTCGCCTGCTCACCGCGCATCGCTCACCTCATCGCCGAGATCAGGGTGTCGTACATCTCGTTGACGGTGGAGATGATCTGGGACGCAGCGGAATAGGCCTGCTGCGCCGAGATCATGTCCGAGAACTGGCTGGAGGTATCGGTGGTCGATGATTCCAGCTCGCTGCCGTAGATCGTGCCCGCTCCGTTCTCGCCGGAGCCCTGCAAGGAGGCATTGCCCGACGTCACGGTCGCCGAATAGATGCCGTTGCTGGAGGCGGCGAGCCCGTTGGGATCGGCGAAGGTCGCCACCGCGATCTTGTAGATCGCGATGGTCTGGCCGTTGGAATAGGTCGCGTTGACGAGGCCGTCATCACCGATCGAGACGCTCGACAGCTTGCCATAGGACAGACCGTCCGAGTCGATGCTGGTGACATTGACCGACGGCGTGGTTTCGCCCGACGCATATTGCGTGAGGCCGTCGGTCTTGCCGGCGGTTCCGAGATTCATGGTGATGGTGCTGTTCGCCGCACCATCGGTCCAGCCGGTGATAGAGACGGTGGCCGGATTCGGGCTGGTACTGGCGAGCGAACCGTCGCTGTTGAAGGTGATGTTGATCGTGCCTGAGGCCGTGCCTGTTGCGGTCGTGGTGTCCGAGGTCGAGGTCGGATTGGCGAAGCTCGCGCTCCAGGTGTTGGCGCCCGTCTTGGTCCAAGTGACCTGCATCGAATTCGAGGCGCCGAGCGAATCGTAGACCGTCATCGAGCTGGTGTAAGTGGCGCCGGTCGCGGCATCCGACGGCAGGTTCGCCGCGATGGTGGTCTTTGTGGTGGCGCTGCCGCTGGTCGAGGCGACCTGGGTGTTGATTGTCTCCAGATTGCTCGCCGACTCGCTGCCGACGACATTGCCATCGGCATCGGTGCGCCATCCCTCGAGATAGTAGCCGTTGTTCTGGAGATAGCCGGCATTGTCGGTGGTGAAGGCGCCGTTACGGGTGTAGGCGACCGTGCCGCCCGACTTGGCGTCGGTCACCACGAAGAAACCCGAGCCCTGGATCGCGACATCGGTGGCGTTGGAGGTCGCGGCGAGCAGGCCCTGCTGGGTGATGTTGGCGCGACCGGAGACGGTGACGCCGCCCGAGGCGTAGGAGGTCGTGTTGCTCGCCGCCGTCACCAGCGCGTCGAACATTCCCGACGTCGTCTTGTAGGCGGTCGTGTCGGAATTGGCGATGTTGTCGCTGATCATCGACAGGGACTGGCTCTGGGCGCTGAGCGCCGAGATCGCCGATGACAATGCGCCGGTGAGACTCATGATGAAGCTCCGAGAAAATCAGGACTTGAGATCAGGATGTGACGCCGAGGATGTTAGCGGCGCTGACCGCGACGCCGTTCACCGTGAGCGAGGGCGTGGACGTCGAAGTGTCGATGCCGGTCACCGTGCCGGTGACGGTCGTGTAATTGAGCACCGAGTTGCCGGCGGTATCCGTCGCCGTCACCGAGATGCTGTACTTGCCGCCGTCGGAGAGCTGGTTGCCGTTGGAGTCCTTGCCGTCCCAGGTGAAGCTGTTGGAGCCGGAGTTGCCGGTGCCGGTGCCGGTGTAGACGACGTTGCCGGAGGAATCCGAGATGCTGATCGAGACGTCCGAAGCGGTTGACGACAGCGAGTAGCCATAGGTCGCCGAACCGTTGCTCAAGGTCGCCGTATCGGACTTCGCCTCGACAGTGTGGCCGATGTAGTTCACCGAGTTCAGCGTCACGAGGCTCGAGAACGAACTCGCGAGCGACGACAAGTTGGAGTTGATCGACTGCTGCGAGGTGAAATTGGCGTAGGAGGTGAGCTGATTGACGAGGTCGGTGGTCGAGGTCGCATCCAGCGGATTCTGGTTCTGTAGCTCGCTGACCAGAATGCTCAGAAAATCGTCGGATGTCAGCGTCGAGTTGGACGACGTGCTCGACGACGACGATGTCGTGGTGGTCGCGGTCGTTGCAGAACTCACGGCGGAAACGGTCATCGGAGGCTCCGGCGTCATTCGCTGCCGGCGAGCGGATGTCGGCTCGCGGCGCTTGAAATCTGTGTGCTGATGAAACGGGTGGGCGTGCGGATTCAGGCGGCGATTCACGCGGCTTTCGACACGGCAAAATCTGCCGTGTGCGCGCGTTTGAAATGCGGCTGGCTCAAGCTGATTTGCGGCGACGGTGGCGGTGCGCTCCCTCGCCCCGCCTGCGGGGAGAGGGTGAGGAGAAATCTCCGCGAGGACGGCGGCAGTTGGACTCACGCAGAGCCCTCCCTCCTCACCCGAGTTCGATCTCTTCCCGCGAGCGGCAGGGCTATCGCATATGAGTTCTTGGCGAGGGCCTGAGCGAGCGCCTCGTCCTTCGAGACGACCGCTTCGCAGTCTCCTCAGGATGAGGCTGAGTGGCATCGGCGGCCGGTGAAATTGCTGCCGCGCACTCAGTCCTCATCCTGAGGGCCCGCCAAAGGCGGGCGTCTCGAAGGATGGCCGCAGGAAAAGCTCTCAAATGCGATAGCCCTGCCGCAAGCGGCGAGACACTAAGCCAGCAACGAGATTCACTCGAAGCTGATCAGCTCTCCGCCGTCTCGCCTTCGGTGCGCGGCTCGGCAGTGTCATCTTTCATTCTCGCGGCCGCAGCGACGATGCGGTCGGCGAGGCCTGCTGGCGCGCGCACCGGCGGTGCCGCGAGCGCACGGCGCAGGGCGCGCGCCTCTTCCAGCAGGGCTTGCGCGGCGGACGATCGCGACAGCAGCTCTTCGGCGGGCAAGCGCCGATCGTCGGGCCAGAGGGAGAGATCCTCGCCCAGCCGATCGATCAGTTCCTCAAACTCGGTGACGTCCATCGCCCGCCGATCCCGCCTCGGTCAGGCTGTCATAGAGCATTGCAAGCGCTCCGAAAACCGGATTTGAGCGGCATCGCGCGCCAAATATGCCCGCAGCACTACGGAAAGCCGTGGAAACGGCGACCGTTCCGGCGCCCGCCCTCCCCCGCCTCGCGGAGGAGCAGGCAGCTCAGCCCCTGCGGGCCGAATCGGCCGGTCCAGGCTTGCTGCTCCGCACGGTCGTGTCGACGAACTCCCAGGCCTCCCGCAGTTCGGTCAGCCCGGCGATGATGCGGCCGAAATTTTGCCGGGCGTGCGGACGGCCAAAGGCCCGGTGGCTCGCCAGGATCATCGCGTTGTAGGTCTGGAACAGACGCTCCGCCACGTCACCGCCTTTGGCGAAATCGAGATTGTGGCTGAGCCCACGCAGGATCGCGGTCGCCTTCATCAGGTGCTCGTGCCCTTCCTCGAAACGCCTTGCCTCCTGGGCGGCGAGCGATCTCTGGAGAGAGATGATCGTGCCGCCGAGCAGCATCGAGACCGCCTTGAGCGGCGGCAAGGTCGTTGCCGTTCCCCGATAGGCCTGGTTGGCCATGTACGCCATCGGATTATGCATCGTCAATCACTCGAGTTGAGCAGGGCCTTGAGATAATCGAGCGTGCTGTTCGCACTCTCGATCGCGGCTTGGTATTTCGCGTATTGCGTCTGCAGCTGCGACTGGAGCGTCGCCGCGGCGCTGTTGATGTCATCGACCATTTTCTGGAGCTCGTCGTCGCGCGTCGTCAAGCTGGTGATCTGCGTTTGCAGCGCGCCGGTCGATGACGAATAGTCCTTCGCAAGCTGGTAGATCTGCGATGCAATCCCGGTGCTCGAGGTGACCGTGATCGACTGCGAAGTCGAGCCGGTATAGGTGAAGGCCATGCCGGCATAGATTGAGCCGGACGCGCCGATGATCGTGGTGCCGCTGACCGTAAACAGCGAGGAGTCGCCGCCGACCGAGGCCGAGGACAGGTTGCCGTCGGAATCGACGGTCAGTTCCAGGGTGAAGGATTGCGGCGACGTCCCGGTGTTGACGACGCTGAGCTGGCTCGACGACGTCGTGGTTTGCGCCGACAGCAGCTTGGTCACGCCGCTCAGGTTGGTGCTCAGGATCTCCGACAACGTGCTGGTGTCGAGCTCAAGTTCATTGCTCTCGTTGAAGGACAGGCCGAGATCGGCCATCGTCATGCCGCCCACGGTGCTGTTCAATGCGTTCTGGAGCGCATCCATGATGTTGCGCATGGTTCCGTCGCCGAACAGGACCGCGCTCGAATCTGCGGTGCCATCGGTCGTGGTCGCCTGCTGGGCGATGACCTCGTCGCGAAAGGCATTGTAGTTGGTGACGAAGGTCTCCAGCGCCGATTGGATCTGGCTGGTGTCGGTCTCGATACTGATGTTCAGCGAGGTTCCGTCCGGGGTCGCCTGAAGCAAGCTGAAAGTGACCCCGCTGAGAACGTCGGTGATGTCGTTGGTGTCGCGCGTCATCGAAATGCCGTCCAACGTGAATTCGGCCGACTGCGCTTCCTGGATGACGTTGGTGAAGCTGCCCGAGCTGTCGGTCACGCCGAGCTTGTTCAGGATATCGTCGCCGGACGTGCTCGAATAAGTGATGTCGGCGGCATCCTCCGTGCCTGTCAGCACCATCTGGAAGGACGTGCTGGAGACCTGCACGATTGAGGCCTGGACGTTGGTCGTCGAGGTCTGGGCATTGATGGCATCGACGACGTCCTGAAGCGACATCGTGCTGGTGATGGTGATATCGGACGTAGCCCCGCCGTCCAAACCGATGGAGAACGTGCCGGAATAGCCGAGCTCGTCGGTCTGGCTCGATTGCGAGGTGCCGACCACCTTCTGTGCGGCCGCGAGCTGACTGATCGTCAATGTATGGTCGCCGATCGCCGCCCCGTTCTTGATCGTCATGGAAAGCGCCGAGGAGGCACTCACGTCTCCGGTCGAGCTGATGCTCGCCGCGCGCGTCGCGAATGCGCTGGTGGAGAGCGAATTGACCACCGCCGTGGATAGTGACGACAAGCCGGAATACAGCGTCTGCAGATCGCTCTGAAGCATCTGATAGGCCGAGATCTTGGCCTCGTTGTTCGTGATCGTGGTCGAGATCGTATCCGCCTGCGCGGTCTTCGCGTCCACGGCGGACTGTATCAGCGCTGACCAGTCGATACTGCTCGAATTGGTCGACCCGCTCGTGGTGACGGTGACGCCCGAGCTTGCGCTGCTGGTTGAGCTGACGCTGGCCACTTTGGTTGCCTATTCCCTGGTAGTGAGCGGGCCGGCCTCATGCCGGCCCGCTCGGATCGTCATCAGTTCAGCAGCTGGAGCAAGTACTGGGGCATCTGGTTCGCCGCGGCGAGCGCCGACACGGCAGCCTGTGTCTTCACTTCGGCCGAAGACAGCTTGGATTGCTCGGACGCGATATCCACGTCCTCGATCGCGGAGTTTGCCGCCTGGAGGTTCTGCGTCTGGGTCGAGATCGAATCCGACGAGAAGTTGAACCGCGATTCCTGAGCGCCGATCGAGGCGCGCGCGGCGGAAACGGTGTCGATCGCAGTATCGATGGCATCGAGCGCCGATGTCGCGCCGGACTGAGTGCTGACGTCGAGCGTGGAGACGGCGAGAGAGGACGCGGTCAGGCTGGTCAACTGGATGTCGATCGTGTCAGAGCCGTCCGAGCCGACCAGCACGGACACACCGGACGAGAACACGCTGGATCCATCGAGCAAGCTCTGGCCGGAATAGCGGGTGCCGGTCGCGATCGAGTCGATTTGGGCGTTGAGCTGCGAGAATTCCGATTGGATATAGGCGCGACTGGAGTCGGTCACGGTGCCCGACGCGGATTCGGACGCCAGCGACTTCATGCGGGCGAGAATGTCCGAGATGTTCGACGCGCCGCCGTCGGCGGTCTGGAGAATCGCGGTCGCCTGCGAGGCGTTGGTCGCAGCCTGCTGAAGCGTGGTGACGTCCGAGGAGATGCGCGTGGAGATCGCAAGGCCCGCGGCGTCGTCGGATGCCGAAGTGATGCGCGATCCGCTCGACAGCTTCGAGAGCGAGCTGCTCTCCTGCGCAGCGTTGATGTTGAGATAGCGGACTGCCGCATTGGCGGCAGTGTTGGTGTTGATTGCGGGCATCTGAAGCTCCTGTTTGATGGGCACGGCGTGCCGCTTCGTGGGAATCGACTTACGACGACGCGGACCGCAGCCCCGTCCGTTCGCTCAAACGGCGGAGCGCGAGGGGATCAGGCGCGAAAATCTTCGCGAGGCGATTTTTATGGTTAGCAGTCGGTAAACGCGGTGCGGATGTCGCGCTCGTGCTTGCGCAGGAGCTGGCGAAGCTGCTGGCGGCCGCGCTTGAGCAGCGACTCGACGGCGGCGACGGTTGTATCCATCACCTGGGCAATCTCGCCGTTGCTCATGTTTTCGTGGTAGGACAGGATCACCGCGACGCGTTGTTGCTCGGGCAAGCGGTGCATCGCGAGCTCCAGCATGTCGTTCAGCTCGTTGCGCTCGATGAGCTCGACGGCGCCGGGCTGCTTGTCGGCGACTTCCGGCACGGCCTCGACGTTCTCGGTGCGCGGCTTGCGACGCAGATCGATGCAGCGGTTGGAGATGACACGGTAGAGCCAGGTCGAGAATTTGGCGCGGCCGTGCTGCCATCGTCCGCGATGGCTCCAGATCTTGAGCATGGAATCCTGCACCACGTCCTCGGCGTCCGCGGCATTGCCGACGATGCGCAGCGCAATGGCATAGGCGCGATCGATGTGACGCTCGACCAGCATGCGGAATGCGACTTCGTCGCCGGTGGCGAGCTTGTCCAGGAGTTCGCTGTCCTCGTCGTAGACGACATCGGCGGCATCAGGCGCGCCGCCCGGCGCGAGCGGCGCGGACGGCATCATCGGCACCGTCTCTTCGGCCGGCACCGTCGTCGCGATCTCGGCCTCGGCGGGAGCCCAGACATCAGCAGCGTAACTCATCCCGCAACCTCCAACCCGCAATGCCCGCGGCGCCCATGCCACACGGCTTCCAAGCGTTGAACGCGGGACGAAAGCAATCCAGGCGGTGAATTTCCGTTGTTTTTCAAAATGTTACCCGGTCATTTGTTGCCGAGTATCGGGCAATAATTGCCGGCCGCGCGATCATCTTGCGCGTCGTACCTGCAATCATCACATCGTCTCGCGCCATGGCGGATCGTTCATCCTGAGCAGATGTCGTCGAGAGAAAACGCTGACATTACGCGGCACTAGGTGATCAAACGCGATACGCGCATGGTGCATGAAGAGACAATTGTTTCCGAGTGTGAATGAACGCGAGACGACTTTCGCACCCGGCAATTTTTTCCGAATCACCATTTTCGAACCTAGCGATTTTTTTGAATCTGTCAGTCGCGACGAACGCGATTTCGAATCGCGCGTGAACTTTTTTCGTATACGTGGCGCCTGACTCGACACATGCGCACGTTAATCGTCCTGGTGACGGGGAATTGCAGCATGAAGATCGCAACGAGTGGCACGGAGCGCCGCACGCAAATTGTTTCTGCTTGGTCATTCGATGTTTTCGATACATTTCTGCTTCGCGCCTGCGCGACGCCGGATGGCGTATTTGAAAGGACTTACGAGCTTTCGGGCATTTCACGATCTTGTCCGAATGTTTCCACGAGTTTCGTTCAGCATCGTATCCAGGCCGAATCGCGTGCACGCCGGACCGCGAAGGAGAAACGCGGCGTGGGCGAAGTGCACATCGACGAGATCTATTCCTATTTTCCGTTCAGGCTCTTCGGTCTGGCGCGCGGCGACCTGACAGATCTGGTCGAATCGGAGTTTGCGGCGGAGATCGAGCTCTGCCGCGCCAATCCGGACATGCTTTGGCAATATCAGGACATGAAGCGAGCGGGCCACCGCGTCGGATTCATCTCCGACACCTATTGGGAGGCCGACCGGCTGGCGCGATTGCTGCGGGCTTGTCATCCGGGCCTGAGCTGGGACTTTCTCTACGCATCCTGCGACCACGGCAGCAGCAAGAGCGAGTCGCTGTTCGCGACGTATCTGTCGGAGCAGAGCATCGACGCCAGCGCCTCCTTTCACGTCGGCGACAATGAAAAGGCCGACATCAGGGCCGCGAAGCGCCACGGCATTCGCCCGCGCTACTATCCGCAGGCCACCGCCCAGCTTGCGGCGAGGTTTCAGCGCGAGACCGCGCTGTTCGAGCTGTTGTGCACGGGTGCGCCGTCTCGACTCGATCACGGCGCACGCACCCTGCGGCGCATGGTCGTCGCGCGCAGCGCCGAGAGGTCGCCGGCCTTCCATCTGGGAGTGACGGTGCTCGGCCCGGTGATGAAGGCATTCGATGCCTTTGTTGCACGGCGCTACGAAGAGGTCGCAGGTCCCGACCGAAAGGTCGCCCTCGGCTTCCTCGGCCGCGACGGCTTTCTGTCGCACCAGATGTGGCAGCGGCTGCACGGCATGACCTCGGCCTATATCGAGATCAACCGCCGCGTCAGCCTGATCGCCTCCGCCGACACGATGCAGCCGATCATCGATCTTCTGGGCAAGATCCTGAAGATCGACGCTCCGACCTTTCGCGACATGATGAAGATCCTGCCGCCGAAGGTCGCCGCGTTCTTTGCGAAGTCGCCCGGCGGGATCGTGACCGGCCTCGAGATTGCCGAGGCGCTACCCGAGCTGATGGGAGCGGATGAGATCGGCGAGCTCGCGGCCGGCCTGCGCGCGAGGTTGCTTTCCCATCTGCGCCACGTGATCCCCGGCTTCGACGACTGCACCGATCTCGTGCTCGCCGATCTCGGCTATTCCGGGAGCGTGCAGAAGGCGCTGCGTCGGATCTTCAAGCTGGAAGGCCTCGACATACGCCTCCACGGCGCCTATCTGATCTCGCTCGATGACGCATTCGACGACGTTGCGGAGGAGGACAGCGCCACGGGCTTCATCTCCGATCTCGTCGTCACGCCCCATGTGAAGCGCATGCTGATCCGCAACATTGCGCTGCTGGAGCAGGTCTGCTGTTCGGCCGACGGTTCGGTCCGGGACTATGACGGCGGCACGGTGCTGCGGGAGATCAATCCGCGACCCACCAGCCAGATCATGCTGGCGGCAGACATCCAGGCCGGCACGCTGGCCTTTGCGGAATGCGCCGAACAGGTCGCGGTGGATTTTCGTCTGAGCCCCTATGCCGCGCCCGACGTCGCCGCGCGCTGGTGCGCGGCGACCTTGGCCCGGCTTCTGCTGCTGCCCGATGAGGACGAGCTGGCGCTGCTGGGCGAACTGAAGCATGACGTCAATCTCGGCACCCATGCGCTGGCGCCAATGATCGACGGCGACTACATCCGTCGGCAGATCACCGCCCGCGGTCTCTCAGCCGCCTGCACGACATCGGCACCGCCGATGTGGCTCGCGGGTTGCTTTGCGCGCCTGTCGGCGTCCCACTCCTATCTCTACACGCTGTTCGGTGCCAACCGCCTGCCGGCCGACGTCTTCGAGGACAGGCCCTGCGGCCAGGTCCAGGTCGGACTGTTTCGCGCGAACGGCGAAGCGACGCTGGAGACGGTGACGCTTCACCGCAACGGCCTCGGCGAGCTGCGCGTCCGTATTCCGGTCTCGCGTGCGATGGGTATCGCCACGATCGTCCTGCCGCTGCCCAAATTCGCCGCCGAAGGTCTGCTGCATGGCGTGACGATCCAGAGCGCCGCCGATGTCCGCGACGCCGCGGAAAGCCAGAGCGGCATCGCGGCCGAGAGCCTGGTCTTCGCCGGGATAGAGCGGAACGGCGACCATTATCGCGCCCAAAGCGAGGATGGCTGCCTGCTGATCCCGGTCGCCCCCATGACCGAGGATATCGCGATCTACTCCGTGGCAATTACGCCGCTTGGCGCCCATCCCAAATAGTCCGCCTGATCGCATCGCCTCGACCGTTGAAGTCCAGGGCTGAGACCGGGGGGTACGGAATTGACGGACGAAGACCTTGATCGGCTGTTGCAATCCGGCGGCGTGAGGCTCGGCCGGTCCCAGCGCGACCGCCTGGACTGGCTGTTCAAGCAGTATGGCGCGCCGCGCGACGATTTCAGCGAGTGCCGCCGGAGCGGCGTCATCATCCTCAAGGAGCCGCCAAGCGGCGCGGCCGCCGAGCTGTTCTATCGCTCGCTAACGCCCGCCTGCGCCGTCGTCATTCCCGGAAGCGAGAACCCCGGCTTCGACTTCCTCAAGTCCAAGCTGACCGAATTCGGCACTGTCGGCCCCTGCGGCGCGGACGGACCGCACGAGATGTGGTGGGGCGGCATCGGCTGGTCGAAACTCCTCTCTGCCGTCGATTCATCAACCCTGCGTCCGCGGATCGTCTCCTGCTATCCGCGCGGCTGCGACGCAACCGCGGCCTTCGCGCTCCAGCATTCGCTCGAACGGCTTGACCTCGCCTGCCACATCGAGCCGGTCGAAGCCCAGCTCGGCGACCGCATCCTCTGCTTCGAAAAGGCCGAGTTCATGATGCGGATGTGGAACAAATATCGCGAGCCGCTGCTATTCGTCGAAGCCGGCGCGGTGGTGCGCGAGGCGCCGCTGCTGCCGTCCTTCCTCGGCTGCGACGTGGCCTTGCACAAGTGGAATCGCTGGGAGATGTCGGCGCGCACGCTCTATCTCGGCCGCACCAAGGCTGCGGAGATGATGCTGCGCACATGGCAGCAACTCGCCGCGTCCTATCCTGCGATCTGGGAGGGCTATCTGATCGATCAGGCCTGGAGCCTGACGTCGTCGCAGGTGCCGCTCGACACCGTATGGCTGCCGCGATCCTATCACGCACTGAAAGGCGACCTCGGCGCCTCGCGCGCCACGATCCTGCATGACCAGCAGACGACGACGCTGGAGCTCGGTCCCGATCCCGGCTTTGCGCGCATGGTGCGTGCCGCCCGTCGCGCCGGCCGCACCGGCACGCGCGACGCCTTCATGGTGATGACCTCGAAAGCCGAGACCGGCAACGGCATCGCCGTGATCCTGCGCAACGTCTCGGCCAGCGATGCCGGCGCGGTGGCCGCGGCTGTGGAGGCCGTGACCGGCGCCTATGCCGCCGATTGCGGCGGATACAGCCGGCTCGAGCTGTCGCTCTGCGCCTCGCAGGAAGACGTCGGTGCCGCGCGCGAGGCTGCCGCGCAGGCGCGCTGCCGCATCCTGGAGATCGCGCCGGGACAGCGCATCGCCAACGACTTCTTCGCTGCCCACGCTTCCGACGAAGCGCTCATGACCGCTCGCCACCTCTTCCCCTGACGGACACCTCACGATGCTCAAGACCATCATCCTGCTCACCGACACCGTGCAACGACAGCAGCCGCTGGCCAATCTGCTCCGCGAGCACAATCGCGATCTCTCCTTCTGCTCGGCGCTCCGCGCATCGGACCTCAGCGCGATCGAGCCTGACATGCTGAACGAAGCACGGCTGATATCCTTTGCGGCCGATGTCGCAGTTCCCGAAAAGCTCCTGCTCCAGCTCGGCTATGGCGCCTACAAGTTCTACGCCGCTCCGGTGCAATATCCGGGCTTGCCACCGGCGCCCGACGAGAGCGACGACGATCCGCGTTGCTATTCCGTGATCGCGCAATCGATGATGATCTGGCCGGATTTCAAGAAGGTGGTCGGCCTGGAGACCGTGACGATTCCGGACGGCACCGTTGCTGCCGACCGCGAGCGGATGGTGTTATCTCGCCTTGCGTACCTGTTCTGGCAGATGTCTGGCATGATCGCTGGCGAGGCCACCGATCTCCCCGGCATCATGGAGTCCAGTGAAAACCGGCGTCCAGCGCTCGCGATGATGAACTAAAGGCTGCTAGCGCAGTGCGAGGCGGCCGAGAGTGCCCGGCGCTGCTCCGGCGCCCCCGCACGGCAGGGCCGCAGCCGGCAGAGCGGTGGGCGCCCAACTAGAACGAAGTGCCACCCCCAAACCTGAACTCCTGAACCGTGTCGTATTTGCCCTTCGTCAGCGGCACGGCGTAGTCGAAGCGCAGTGGCCCGAACGGCGAGGCCCAGATCAGGCCGACGCCGACGGACGATCGCACCGTACTGCTGTCGTCATATTGCAATCCGCAGGTCGGGCACGCGTTGGTGTTGACTTCGCCGGTGGCCGACCATGAGGTCGGCCCCTGGTAGCCCCAGAGCGATCCGGCATCGGCGTAGACCGCGCCCTTCAGGCCAACTTCCTTGGGCAGGAACCAGAACAGCATCTGCAACTCCATCGACGCGCCCCAGTATTTCGTGCCGCCGAGCGCATCGCCGCTCGAGCCCAGGCTCCAATAGGTGATGTCGCGCGGACCGATACCGTTTGACGCGAAGCCGCGCACGAGGTTCGGCCCCATCTGGAAGTGATCCAGCATGCGCAGGTCCTGGCTCCCGAGCTTGCTGAGGAGACCGCCTTGGAGATGGATCACACTGACGATGTCGGACACGAGCGACGTGTAGTATTTGGTATCCAACGCCGTCTTCAGATAGGTGACGTCACCGCCGACACCCGCGAAATCCTGCTTGAAGTCGACCAGCAACCCGTCCGTGGGGTTCTTGGTGTTGTCGAGCGTGTTGTAGTTCAGCGTGTAGCCGAGCGCCGACGTCCAAGTCGCGCCGTTCGCCAGTTCCCGCCGGACCGGCAGGCTCGACTCACCGTCGCCATAGCAGCCGTATCCGTAAACGCCCGAATCCGTGGAATTGGTCGGGTCCACGCCGCCCAGAACACTCCTGATATAGGCCGGCGTCGGATTGAAGGCCAGCGACGCGTTCGATGCGTTGTTGTTGCAATTGTTATAGGCGCTGGCGAGCGTGATGCTCTGCTGATAGAGCGAATAGCGGAGCTGGAGTGAGAGGTCCTCGCGCAATGCAAAGCCCAGGCGTGGAGAGAAGCCCAGCGTCGTCACGCCGTAGCTCGTGTAGCTGTTCGACAATTGCTGGCGCCAATAGGTGTCGATTCCGAGCGCCAGCCGGTAGTCGAGCAGATAAGGCTCGACGAAGGACAGCGATATTCCGCGGGAGTATTGACCGTAGCTGACCGAGACCTTGCCGTACAGACCGCGACCGAGCAGGTTGCGCTCGGAGACCGACACTTCGGCCAGAGCGCCGTCGGTGGTGGAGTAGCCGCCCGAGATCGAGAAGTCGCCGGTCGATTTCTCTTCCATGTCGACGATCAGGATGACGCGGTCACTCGACGAGCCCGGCTCGGCCGTGATCTTCACGCTCTTGAAATAGTCGAGGTTCTTCAGGCGCCGCTCGGCGCGATCGACCAGCGCGCGGTTGTAGGCGTCCCCCTCCGAGAGATCGAATTCGCGGCGGATCACGTAATCGCGCGTGCGGGTATTGCCGCGCAGGGTGATGCGCTCGATATAGGTTCGCGGGCCTTCGTCGACATTGAACACGACGGAGACGGTGCGCGCCTCGAAATTGCGGTCGCCTCCGGGACGGACCAGGGCAAAGGCATAGCCGCGGCGCGAGGCCTCGATCTGCATGTCTTCGGTCGACTTCTCGACCGATTCGACGTTGTAGAGCGAACCGACATGGACTCGCGAATAGACGCGCAGCGAGGATGGATCGAAGTTCGGAATGCTGGAGCGGAAGTCGACTGCGCCGACACGGTACTGCGCCCCCTCCTCGGTCTTGAAGGTGACGAGAAAGCCCTTTTTCTCGGGATCGTATTCAGTGAGCGCGGCGACGACCTGGACGTCGGCAAAACCGTTCTTGAGGTAGAAGCGACGGATCAGGTCGCGGTCGGCCTCGACGCGGTCGGGATCATAGATGTCGTTGCTGCCGAGAAAGCTGAGCAGATTGCTTTCATGGGTCTTGATGACGTCGCGCAGTCGCGAGGCCGAGAAGGCGTTGTTGCCGATGAACTCGACGGACTTGACTGGAGTCTTGGCACCCTCCTCGACCGTGAAGATGAGATCGACGCGATTATTCGGCTGCTCGATGATCTCGGGCGTGACGCGCACGTCATAGCGGCCCGAGCGCCGATAGATCTCGGCGATGCGTAGCGTGTCGGACTGCACCAGCGCCCGCGAGAAGGTCCCGCGCGGCTTGGACTGGATCTCGGCCGAGAGTTGCTCGTCCTTGATCTTCTTGTTGCCCTCGAAGGCAACGCGGCCGATCACGGCATTTTCCACCACCGAGACCACGAGGCGGCCGCCGGACTGACTGATCTTCACGTCCTGGAACAGGCCTGTCCCGATCAACGCCTTGAGTCCGTCATCGAGGGCGGATTGATCGAGGCGACCGCCGGGGCCGGGCCTGAAATACGAGCGGACCGTCTCGGCCTCCACCCGGCGATTGCCCTCGACTACGATCGTCTCCACGCCCTGCGCAGCCGCCGGTTGCGGCAACAGCACGACGGGAATTGAACTCGCAATCGATACACCACTCATCGCCACCGCGATCAGCAAGCCCCGCAACACCGACATTCCACACCTCAAGAGCACCTGTTGCTCTGAAACGAAACGGCTGTGGCCGCGATGTGGCTTTGAGATTGCTGTACTGTTTCCGGTCGTTGAAATTGATTGGCGGGTCGGTCGCGCGAATACGGCGCCCTGACGACCGCGTGAGCCTTCCGCGGCCAGCGGCCGACGTGCGGACGGTCTCGTACGGGCCGACCAGGCAAGCGCGCAGCAACATCCCGCAACGCCTGAATTCTTTACAGCCTCTGAAGTCGGTGCGAGAGGCGACGGCATCAGGAATTCGCACGGGGCATTTGCCGATGAACGCGCTTGTCATGACCAGAACGGTGCTGGTCGTCCTCCTCACCTCGACCCTCACCGCTCATGCCGCAGCCACGCGCAAGCGCGATCGACAGCAAGCAATGCATGATGTCGTCTATGAGTATGGTCCGCACGGGCCCAATCGGTCCTACCAGTCCGGTCCGCATACGCGCATCTATGTAAGCAAGCGGTCGTGGCTGGATGGCGGGACCGAAGTGCTTCCCGGCGATCGCAAGTTCACCGACTACGCCTTGCCGCCCGGCACGTCGTTCGCACGCGAGAACAACAACCGGCCGCTCGACCGTCAACCGCTGAGCCCGGATTCGGACCTAGGCGGATTTGCGCAGCGAATCCCGATCTCCTGGTGAGTGGGCTCCTTTCTGTCCCCGACGCGGCGCAACGCTTCTCAACTCGCACTGACCAGACACATCTTCGCGTTCTCGCGGCCGAATTCGCCCGAGTTCTGCTTCGTCGCTCACCCTCTCGAGCCAAGAGGGCACAGGGAAGACCGGGTGCTGACCTCGCACCCGCGGTCCGCTGCGCGAAAATGGAGCGCAAAGAGACCGCACAGCAGCATACAGGTGGTGCCAATCACTCGGCCTTCCCTGCGCGATGGTCGGACGGCTTATGCCGCGCTCTCCCGGGAGCCGAGTTCGTTCTGGCCTCCCTCACCCTCGCGAAATTCACCGACCTCCGCGCCGGTTGACGCGACTGCCGCCTCCGCAAGAGCTTGACCGTAGCAACGACGGCCAGGACCACACGGTTTTGCCGTACGCGCGGTTCGCCATTTCGCCGCAGTTTTCCCAGCCCTGTCGACGGAGCCGGAAACTTACAGGCGAGACGAAGCCTAGCAGCGCCGTTCGTCCGCGCGCGGCCACGGGCTCACCGGGGACTACCCTCCCTGCCCGCACCTTTCGCGCCCGACGCTGCCGCGTCCACCGCAAGCCCGGCTCGCGACAATGACGACCACACGATCGCCCCTCAAGGATGAGCCGGGATGAGTGACACATACGACAAATCCGAATTTCGGTAAAGTAGAATATTTTCGCAACGAGGGCTTGACGCAGCGGCAAAACAGGGTCGACGTCCGGCCTGGCAGGCACCGTGCGGCGGGGCCCGAGATGCCCCGCAACATCTGTTTACATCCAGCAATATTCCGGCTGCCGAAAGGCCACGATCGCGCGGCTAGTGGGCCCTGTTCGTCGTACCCTTCCGAAGGCCATGGGCACCGCACGTCCCGCGGCAAGGCCCATGGATCTCAACCGATTTGATGCCGTCACACTTGTTCGCCGCAGTTCTCACGCCATCCACAGAGGAGAACCATCACCCGACGCCGCCCCCACTGCGCGCCGGCCTGTCGCGCGCCGGATCGGCCTGCGTCGCGCTGATGCTGGGTGCTACATTGGTTGGCTGCGCCGTCGGGCCCGATTATGCGGGGCCGCCCGGGCTGGACATGCCGTCGCATTGGAGCGCGCGACCCACGTCCCGGCGACAAGCCGGCACGCTGGATCGCTGGTGGCAGCGGCTGCGCGACCCCCTGCTCAACCGGCTGATCGAACAGGCGGTCGATGCCAACCCCGATGTCGCCAAGGCCAAGGCGGTCGTGCGCGAGGCGCGCGCAACGGTGCAACAGACCGGCGCCGGCCTGTTTCCCTCCGTCAGCGGCTCGGCCTCGGTGACCAACAACAAGACCAGCGCGGGCTCCGCCTCGGCCGTCGTCGACACAGCACCCTACAAGCTGCACCAGGCGAGTTTCGATTCGAGCTGGGAGCTCGACTTGTTCGGCGGCACGCAACGGAGCATCGAGGCAGCGGTGCGTGGGCAGCAATCGGCAGAGGAGGATCTGCGCGACAGCCTCGTCACGCTGATCGGCGACGTTGCCGCCTATTACGTGGAGGCGCGCGGCTACCAGGCGCGGATCGCGCTGGCGCAGCGAACATCGGTCTCGATGCGCGACACCGAAAAGCTCACCCGCAGCAAATACGAAGCCGGCAGCGGCAACGCCGTCGATCTCGCCAAGGCGACTGCACAAGCGGCGAGCACGGAGGCGAACGTTCCGACCTATCAGGCGGCGCTTGCGGCCGGCATTCACCGGCTCGGCATCCTGCTCGGGCGACCGCCCGACGGCGTCGCTTCGCTGATGGCACGGTCCGCGCCCGTGCCTGCACCGCGCATGCCGCTGCCGACGGGCCTGCCGGCCGATCTCCTCATGAGTCGCCCCGACGTCGCCAGCGCCGAGCGCAAGCTCGCCCAGGCCACCGCCAAGATCGGCGCGGCCGAGGCCGACCGCTATCCTGCGGTGTCGCTGACCGGCTCGGTCGGCACCTCTGCGCTGCGCGCCGGCGATCTCGCAAAATATTCCAACGTGAGCTGGTCGGTGGGCCCCTCGGTCACGGTGCCGGTGTTCGACGCGGGCAAGCGCCTGGCGACCGTCAAGATCGCCGAGGCGCAACGCGACCAGGCGTTCGCGACGTTCCATTCGACCCTGCTCACCGCCCTTGAAGACGTCGAGAACGCGCTGGTGTCGATTTCGCAGGAGCGCGTCCGCGGGGTCAAGCTGGCCGAGGCAGCAAAGAACTACCGGGAGGCCGCCCGGCTGTCGCGATCGCTGTTCGAGACCGGCAGCGCCAGCTTCATCGACGTGCTGGACGCCGAACGCTCGCTCTACTCGGCTGAGGATTCGCTGATCCAGAGCAAGGTGTCCGCGGCCAAGGATTACATTTCGCTCGCGAAGGCGCTCGGTGGCGGCTGGTTCGATCCGGTCGATACGTCGACGCCGATCATCGTGGACACCAATACAGGACCACACTTCCGGGAGACGGCGAAGTGACTGATATCATCACCGCCAAGCGCGTGAAGATTGCCGCCGCGGTGGTTGCCGTCGTGGCAACCGGGGTGGTGGCCGCCATGCGCTCTCCGGGGACGTCGAGCAAGGCACAGTCCTATATCACTGCGCCGGTCACCGTCAACGATCTGCGCGAGGAGGTGCTCGCCAGCGGCACGCTCAAGCCGGCACGCCTGACTGCCGTCGGCGCGCAGGTGTCGGGCCGGATCACCGCCCTCAATGTCCGCGTCGGCGACACGGTCAAGGCCGGCGACGTCATCGCCCAGATCGACCCCGTCACCAAGCAGAACGATCTGCGCAGTTCGGAAGCTTCGCTCAAGAACTACCGCGCTCAGAAACTCGAGAAGGAAGCCGCGTTGGTGCTGGCGGAAGCCAACCTCGCGCGACAGCAGGCGACACTGGCGCAGCGTGCCACCTCGCGCAGCGATTTCGACAGCGCGGATTCGACGGTGCGGCAGACCCGCGCCCAGATTGCCGCGCTCGAAGCTCTGATCGTGGGAGCCGAAGCCAGCGTCGAGACGGCGCGGGTCAACCTCGACTACACCAGGATCACCGCGCCCATCGACGGCACGGTGCTCGCCACCGTGGTGCAGGAGGGACAGACGGTCAACGCGGTGCAGTCCGCTCCGACCATCGTCGTGCTCGGCCAGCTCGAAACCATGACGGTGCGGGCGGAGATTTCCGAGGCCGACATCGTCAAGGTCAGGCCGGGCCAGGCGCTGTATTTCACCATCCTCGGCGACCAGGACCATCGCTACGAGGCCAGGCTGGAGCAGATCGAGCCGGCGCCCGAATCGATCAAGAGCGACGCCAGCTTCTCTTCGACCACCACCTCGAGCTCGAGCACGAGTTCGAGTTCGTCGAGCTCCACCAGCACCGCCATCTACTACATCGGCGTCTTCAACGTCCCCAACAGGGATCTTTCGCTGCGGACCTACATGACCGCCGAGGTGCACATCATTACCGGTGAGGCCAAGCGCGTGAAGGTCATCCCCGCGCTCGCGCTGATGCGAAAATCCGACGGCCGCAGCACCGTCCGCACCCTCGATGCGTCGGGTGACGTGCGCGAGCGCGAGGTCAAGACCGGCCTCAATGACCGCACCACGGTCGAGATCAGGTCCGGCCTCGACGAGGGCGACCGGGTCGTCACCGGAGAAGCCAGCGAGCAGACCGCATCGCCCAGCATGCCCGGCGGCCCGCCGGGAGGTCCCTGAGATGGCCGATCCGATCATCGCCCTCGAGAACGTCAGGCGGGAATTTGCGGCCGGTGACACGCGCGTGGTTGCGCTCGACGATCTGTCGCTGAGTATCCAGCCCGGCGAGATGGTGGCGATCATCGGCTCGTCCGGATCCGGCAAATCGACGCTGCTCAACATTCTTGGCTGCCTCGATCGCCCGACCTCCGGCACATATCGTGTCGCCGGCAAGAACGCCTCCGAACTCGACGCAGACGAGCTGGCGGCGCTGCGGCGCGAGCATTTCGGCTTCATCTTCCAGCGCTATCATTTGCTCGGCGACCTCTCCGCCGCCGAGAACGTCGAGATCCCGGCGATCTATGCCGGGATGAAGGCGCGGGAGCGCCGCACGCGCGCAGAGCAGCTGCTCGCAAGGCTTGGTGTGGACGACCGGCGCGGCCACCGCCCGAACCAGCTGTCGGGCGGCCAGCAGCAGCGCGTCTCGATCGCACGGGCACTGATCAACGGCGCCGAAGTCATCCTGGCGGACGAGCCGACCGGCGCGCTCGACCGGCGCAGCGGCGAGGAGGTCCTGAAGATCCTGAAGGAGCTGCACGGCGAGGGACGGACGATCATCATCGTTACCCACGATGCCGACGTCGCCGCGCGGGCCGAGCGCATCATCGAGCTGCGCGACGGCAGGATCGTTTCCGATCGCCGCACCGAGACCGCAGGCGCATCGGCACCGCCTGTCGCGGCGGCTCGGGCCCCTTGGGATAGCGGCCCCGGCTGGCCCCGCGCGCTGCGGCGCCTGCGGGAAGCCACGCGGATGGCGCTGGTGGCGATGGCCGCGCACCGGCTGCGCGCCTTCCTGACCATGCTCGGAATCATCATCGGCATCGCGGCAGTGTCCTCCGTTGTTGCGCTCGGCAACGCCTCACAGCGCAAGGTGCTGTCGGACATTTCGAGTCTCGGCACCAACACGATCGAGGTGTTTCCGGGCAAGGACTTTGGCGACGCGCGCGCCGGCAAGATCAAGACGCTCGTGCTCGGCGATGCCCGCGCGCTCGGCCAGCAGAGCTTCATTGCCGGGGTCACACCGACGGTCTCGACCAGCACGACGGTGCGCTACCGCGGCAACGAATCGAACGTGCTGGTCAACGGTGTCGGCGAGAGCTATTTCCAGGTCAAGGGCGCCAAGCTGGCGAAAGGCCGCCTGTTCGACTCCGACGCGGTGCGCAACATCGAACGGCAAGCCGTCATCGACGACAACACCCGCAAGACCTTCTTCGCCGACGACCAGACCTCGGGGATCGGCCGCGTCATCTGGCTCGGCAAGGTGCCCTGCCGCATCGTCGGCGTCATCGCCCAGCAGCAGGGCGGCTTCGGCTCGAACCAGAACCTTTCGGTCTATCTTCCCTACACCACGGTACAGGCGCAGTTCACGGGCGACCGCTCGCTTCGCAGCATCCTGCTCCGGATCAGCGACGAGATTTCGACCACGCTGGCCCAGGACGCGGTCACCACGCTGCTGACGCAGCGGCACAACGTCAAGGATTTCGTCATCCTCAATACCGACGACATCCGCCGCACCATCACCAGCACGACGCAGACCCTGGCGTTCCTCGTGGCGGCGATCGCGGTGATCTCGCTGGTCGTCGGCGGCATCGGCGTGATGAACATCATGCTGGTGTCCGTCTCCGAGCGAATCAACGAGATCGGCGTGCGCATGGCGGTCGGCGCCAGACGCAGCGACATCCTCCAGCAGTTCCTGGTGGAGGCGACCTTGATCTCGTCCATCGGCGGCATCGCCGGCATCCTCGTCGCGATCCTGCTCGGGACGCTGGTCAACATGGCGATGCCCGGATTCCAAGTCAGCTATTCGCTGTTCTCGATCGGCGCGGCATTCCTGACCTCGACCGGGATCGGGGTGGCCTTCGGTTTCTTCCCCGCCCGCCGCGCCGCCTTCCTGGACCCCGTGGTGGCGTTGAGCCGTGACTGACCGTAGGATTGCAGACATGACCGTAGTTCTTCGGGCGAGACAATCGTCCGCAAATCGATCAACGATCGGCAGCCCCGATGCGATCTCAAACATGACCAACGGCACCCAGAACATCCTGATCGTCGAGGACGACCGACAGACCCGCGACCTCATCGCGCGCTATCTGCGCGAGCATTCGTTCGAGGTCCACCTGGTCACGAACGGCAGGGAGATGGACCGGCATCTCTCGCAAAACCGGGTGGACCTGATCGTGCTCGACCTGATGCTGCCGGGCGAGGACGGTCTGAGCCTCTGCCGCCGCGTGCGCATGGAATCCATGACGCCGATCATCATCCTCACCGCGAAGGGCGAGGATCTCGACCGGATCCTCGGTCTCGAGATGGGCGCCGACGACTATCTGCCGAAGCCGTTCAACCCGCGCGAGCTTCTCGCCAGGATCAACGCTGTGCTGCGCCGACAGGCGAGCGGCCGTGCCGCCGCCGGCGCGGCGACACGCCTGAAATTCCTGGGCTGGATCATCGATCTTCGTTTGCGGGAGTTGCGCGATCCCGAGGGCGCGCAAGTGCCGCTGACCAGC
The DNA here is from genome assembly GCF_023100985.1 of Bradyrhizobium sp. 191. Lineage (NCBI taxonomy): Bacteria > Pseudomonadati > Pseudomonadota > Alphaproteobacteria > Hyphomicrobiales > Nitrobacteraceae > Bradyrhizobium > Bradyrhizobium sp. 191. The sequence continues at coordinate 6,807,106 of NZ_CP064692.1, read as the reverse complement.
GCCGAGTTCGATCTGCTGCAGGCTTTCTGCGAACGAGCCGGACGCATCCTCACCCGCGACAATCTCCTGAGCATGACGCGCGGCCGGCCCGGAGGCAGCTTCGGCCGCAGCATCGACGTGCTGGTCAGCCGGTTGCGCCGCAAGCTCGATCGCACCCAGGACACGTCCGTGATCAAGACCGTCCGCACCGGCGGCTACATCTTCACGCCGGTGGTGGAGGAAGCATGAGACGCGCCGCCGACATCGTCGCGCTGTTCAGCTTCAGGCGTATCAGCGGCCAGATCGCGGCCTTGGTTCTGGGATCACTGATCCTGATCCATTTTCTGGTTGCCGGATACTTTCTGCTCAGCCGGCCGAACGTTCTGACGGACAGCCCCCTGAAGCAGTTCGAGCTGATTGCGAGGATCATCGTCAATACGCCGCAGGGAGAGCGAGATGTCGTTCTCGAAAACGCCAGCCGGACCTTTCCGGCGCTGAAGCTGCAGTTGAGAAGGGATGTTTCCGCCTCCACCGCTCCATTGCCGGAGCGGACGCGCATGGCCACCCCCTCGACTATCGGAGGCCCGGTCGATCTCATTCGCGGTTCCACACCGGAAGACAATCGCCTCTGGTTCTATCTGGCAAACGGCGACGTGCTCGAGGCGACGATCGGGACATTCAAGATGCCTGACTTCGTGAGCGGCCTCTGGACGAGCACGCTCCTGTTCCTGGTGGCAAGCGTGACGCTGCTCGGCATCTGGGCCGGCCGCGCGCTCAGTTCACCCCTGTCGGCCTTCGCGCGCGCGGCGGAGGACTTCAGCTTGAATCGCTCGTCCGAGCCGTTGCCTGAAAACGGCCCGGAGGAAATCCGATCCGCGGCGAGAGCACTCAACCGGATGCGCGAACGCGTTACCGCACTGATGAACGATAGAACTCGAATGTTGGCCGCCATCAGCCACGACCTGCGCACCCCGATCACGCGCCTGCGGCTGCGCTCGGAGTACATCGAGGATCCAGCACAGCGTACCCAGACCGTACGCGACCTCGATCAGATGCAGTCGATGCTGGAGTCGGTGCTCTCGCTGCTGCGCAGTGAAAGCGCTGCCAGACCGACACTGGTCGACGTTGCCGCGCTGCTCCAGATGGTTTGCGACCAGTTCTCCGATAGCGGCTACGCGGTGCACTATCTCGGTCCGGACAGAGCCGCGTTCATCGTCCGGCCGGACGAGATCATCCGCGCGGTCACAAACCTGGTCGAAAACGCCACGCGCTTCGGAACCGAAGTCGGCGTCGAGCTCCTGATCTCCGGCAACCAGATCGTCATCGACGTCGTCGACGACGGCCCTGGAATACCCGATGAGAGGAAGGCGGCGATGCTGGAACCCTTCGTGCGAGGAGAGGAAGCCCGCACCATGGACGAAACGGCGGGATTTGGCCTCGGCCTCTCGATCACGCAGGCGATCGTGACCGCGCATGACGGAAGGCTGCTGCTGCTCGACAACGAACCGAGGGGTCTTCGCGTCCGCCTGCTGCTTTCCAATGCGGGCCGTAGCCACGATTGAAGCAGAGGTGGCCCCTCTCCTTCGAAAACCATGGCAATAGGCGAAGCCTGGCTATGTTGCGTATTGGTGCGGAAGCGGATGCGTCAAGCAAAGCCACGCTGGCATTACGAGCCATCGGTTCGATGCCTGCCGCGAGGGGAACGTTAGCGTTCTTTTTCCTCGTATGTCGCTGATTTCAATTTTGTTTCAATTGAGTTGGAGGCGCCTGACCGCCTGACCTGCAGCGTTCAATCCGCGTAGTCGTCACGTGCTCCTGCGAGGAACCCGTGATGCCCTCCGAGAACGAGATGTCAAGGATAATCGTTATGCAGGGCGACATCAGACCATCGTTGCGTGCTTCCAGGCACCGGCTTCCAGTTCTCCTCGTTCTGGCAGTTGTTGCCTTTGGACCCTCGTCGGGAGCGGACGCATCGGACCGCAGATCCGCAAGACAAGGAGACCCGATCGGCCAGTTCGATGCGCGGTTTGTGTCCCTCGGCATAGGTAAATCGATCGTCATCGACCTTCCACGTGATGTAAAGGACGTGCTGGTCGCGGATCCCAAGATAGCAAACGTGGTGCTGCGATCGACACAGCGCGCCTACATCATCGGCGCCGCTGTTGGGCAAACCAACGTCGTGTTCTTTGATACTGTCGGCCAGTCGATCGTCGCCTACGACATCGCCGTCAAGCGCGACCTGAACGGTGTTCGTGCCGCATTGAAGCAGGCGCTTCCCACCGCCAAAATCCAGATCGACGGAGTCGGCGATGGCGTAATCCTGACCGGCACCGTCGCCACACCCCTCGAAGCCCAGCAGGCCAACGATATTGCTGCACGCCTCACGGGAGCGGCCGACAAGGTCGTCAACTCGATCGCGGTTCGGGGCCGCGACCAGGTCATGTTGAAGGTGACGGTCGCCGAGATTTCACGCGAGATCGTAAAGCAGCTTGGCGTGGATCTCAGCACGAGCCTCAGCTCAGGCACATCGGTTGTGAGCCTGACGAACTCGAATCCATTCACAGCTTACGGCAAGAATCTTGTCGATGGCAACAGCGTGGCTCTGTCAGCCGGTGGAACGACGGCCACGTTGAGGGCAATGGAGAAGGCGGGTATCGTACGCACGTTGGCGGAACCTACGCTGACGGCGATATCGGGAGAGGCCGCCACCTTTGTTTCCGGTGGGGAGTTTCCTGTTCCCGCCGGGTATTCTTGCGACCCCACAACCCATGTGTGCACGACCCAAATCAACTTCAAGAAGTTCGGAATGTCGTTGAGCTTCACGCCGGTTGTGCTGGCGGAAGGCCGCATCAGCTTGCACTTGATGACCGAGGTGTCGGACCTCTCGAACGAGAATTCGATCACCTTGTCCCAGGCGGTGAGCGACAACACGACCAACTCTCTGACGGTTCCATCCATCAAGACGCGGCGAGCCGAGAGCACGCTCGAGATCCCGTCGGGCGGGTCCATGGCAATCGCCGGCCTGATTCAAGACCAGACAAAGCGAGCCGTGAATGGAATGCCCGGGCTGATGCAGGTGCCGCTGTTGGGTGCGCTCTTCAGGAGTCAGGACTTCGTCAACAACCAGACCGAACTCGTCGTCCTCGTGACGCCTTACCTCGTTCGCGCCGTGAGTCCGAGAGAACTGTCGCGGCCGGACGACGGCTTTGTCGGGCCGGGCGACCCGCAAGCCACTCTCATCGGCAACATCAATCGCCTTTATGGCCGAACAGGATCAACAGGAGCCCGTCGCGGTGATATCGGCTTCATCACCGATTGATGCATTCCCGCCGCGCGCCGGCAACGTTCAGGTAATCTCTGCAACATCCATAAACATGCTCGGCGATATCCCGCCGTTGTTCGGGCATAGGAACGGACCGAGGCTTTACGGATCAGGATTGGCGAAATGCTCTTTGAATTCTTGGTCTTGCGCATGGGCTTTGGTGCGGCCTGCCTCGCCCTCGTCGGAATCAGCCCCGTACGAATGAGAACGCTGTTAATCATTCTCGGCATCGTTCCGCCAGCAATGCGTAAGGCCCGCCGTTCACAAATTGCGACCCGAGAGAGGTGCCAGCATATGTGCTATCGCCGCCCGCGAGCCAGTTCGCAATTTGATTTCCGCTTGTGTCCTTGACCGGCGTTAGCGCCAAACCCGCTGCGGTCAAGTTCAGGTAGCAAAGCTGGGACGGTTGACCCGGGCAGCTTTGGATCTGCTGATTGCCGACGACGTGATTTTCAGAAGAGCGAAACGTGTTGAACTTGCCGCCCAATACAACGTATCCTTGAGCGCCGTGCGTGAAGCGCTCGCGCGGCTAGCTGCGGAAGGCCTGTTGGACTGGGAGGACCACCGTGGCTATCGCGTCGCATCTATTTCGGCGGACGATCTGATCGACCTGACCCAGACGCGCATCGATCTGGAGAGTCTCGCTTTGCGCCGAGCCATTGCGCGTGGCGACGACACCTGGAAGAAGAAAGTGAGCGATGCGCTCACGGCGCTTCTGGAGAGAAGGAAACGCACCGAAACGATCAGAGGCGACATAGCCTTCATGCTGATTATCACGGAGCCTTGTTCGAACCCTGCGGATCCCTGTGGCTGCTCCGCCTGGGGGGCATGCTGTTTGAGCGCGCAGCAAGGTACCGACTTCTATCGCCCAACTACTCGAAGATGCGTGGCGAAGTAGATAAGGAGCACGTGCAATTGTATCGTGCCGCAGTCGAGGAGCGCCGACAAGGCCTGCAAGATTCTGGTTCGACACATACGAGCCACCACAAAAACTCTTCTTGACGTGGCGCCTTCTTCGAAAGTGGCTCGCGAGCTCCGCACTAACAAAAAGAAGCGTGCCGCAAAAGCATTGCCATCCCTGGTGCGGTAGAACCCAGCACACACCGCTTTCGCGATGCACCGTATCGTTCAAACATTCATAGACTTGCTCGCGGCAGCCAACTAAAGATTCCGCGGATTTTTCGGATGCGATGACGGTCACCGCAAAGGCCCGCCATTGACGATCGCTGTGCCTGGTGGCACGCGCCCAAATTGTCCGACTCGTCGCACGGCGTACGACCATCAAAAGCGTCGCACGAGACCCGTTCTGTTCTGCCGAGGAATTAAAAAAAGCCCTTGCGGGCCAATCCCTTGAGGGTGGTGGGCGCACCAGGGCTCGAACCTGGGACCCGCTGATTAAGAGTCAGCTGCTCTACCAACTGAGCTATGCGCCCGAAAGGCGGCTAAAGCCTTGCGAGGCCGGTCGTTTAGCAAAGCGATCCGGGTCTGGCAAGCGATCCGGTGAAGGTTTTCCAAGGGTTTGCCGAAGCCTCTTCCGCGGGACGTAAAAAGCGAAAAGCCGCTGGATTCCAGCGGCTTCACCAGGGTTAATGGCCGGAAACCCGATCCGCTCAGAGCCGGCCCTCGCGGTCCCGGTCCGGACCGCCGTCGCGGTCGAAACGGTCATGGTGGAAGTGGTCCATGCCGCGTTCCATCATGCGGTCCATGCCCCGCTCCATGCGCTCCATGAAATGGCGGTGCCGCGGCCCATCCTCGCCGCCGCCGAACGGGCCGCGGTGGCGGGTCAGCACCGCGAGGCGCCGCTTCTGGCCCTCGTCCAGGGTCTTGTAGAGCGGATCGGCGGCATCGGCGATCTTCTTCAGGGCGGCGGAGCTGGCGCCCATGTCCTCGGCGCGCTGGCGCAGGCGGGCGATCGGATCCTCGGGCCTGTCGGCATCGCCCGGCCCGGCATTCATCCGCGCGTTGGCGCGATCGATGCGCAGCTTGGCGAACTCCCGCACGGCGGTCTCGACCGGCGGCCACAGCTTCTCCTGATCGGCGTTGAGCTTCAGCCCGGCATGGACGGCAGCGATCCGCGCGTCGACGAAGGCGGCGCGGTCCTCGGGGTTCATGCGCATGTGGCGGACGTGCTCCATCCACGGGCGATGATATTGGGCATAGACCGCGCCCGAGCCGGCGATGCTGAGCACGGCGATGGCTGCGATGGTGAATTTCCTCATACGAACCTCCTCTGGAAGGATGCCCGAGGATGAGCGCGGCGCGGCTGACGCGCAACTTACAACTTGGACAGGGAGCGCGTTGTTACGAAGATGTAACGGCCGATTTTACCTCCAGCCGCGATCGGAAATCATTCGCAACAAAAAGGCTTCCGTGCGGACCGCACGGAAGCCTTTTCATCATTCATCGTCCGTCAGGATCAGTTCGTCGTGCTCTTCGCTTCCTTCTGGAACTCGTCGATCAGCGACTGGCCGACGCGGGTCGCGGCGTCCTTGTAGACCGGCTCCATCGCCTTGCGCATCGCCTCGTCCTGCTCCGGCGTGAGCTTGATGATCTCGCTCTTGCCGCTCTTCTTGATCTCGGCGAGCGCGTCGTCGTTCTCCTTCTGCGACTGCGTGTTGCTGAAGGCGGTCGCCTCCTTCATCGCCTTGGAAAGCTGGTCGCGGATGTCGGCCGGCAGATCGTCCCAGAACTTCTTGTTCACGATCACGACGTAGCCGATGTAGCCGTGGTTGGTCTCGGTGATGTACTTCTGCACCTCGTGCATCTTCTGGGTATAGATGTTCGACCAGGTGTTCTCCTGGCCGTCGACGACGCCGGTCTGGAGCGCCTGGTAGACTTCCGAGAACGCCATCACCTGCGGCAACGAGCCGAGCGCCTTGAACTGGGCCTGGATCACGCGCGAGGACTGGATGCGGAATTTGACGCCCTGATAGTCGGCGGGCGTGATCAGCTTCTTGTTGGCGCTCATCTGCTTGAAGCCGTTGTCCCAATAGGCAAGGCCGGTGATGCCCTTGGCATCCAGCAGCTTGAGCAGCTTCGTGCCGAGCGGGCCTTCCGTCACCTTCCGCAGCGTCTTCAGGTCAGGCAGGATGTAGGGCAGATCGAACACCTCGAACTCGCGAATGCCGAGCGGCCCGAACTTGGAGTTGGACGGAGCCAGCATCTGCACGCTGCCGAGCTGGAGCGCCTCGAGCTCTTCCTTGTCCTTGTACAGCGTCGAATTCGGGTAGACCTCGACCTTGACCTTGCCGCCGGTGTATTTCTCGGCGAGCTCCTTGAACTTCTCAGCCCCCTTGCCCTTCGGCGTGTCGGTGGCGACGACGTGGCTGAACTTGATGACGATGGGTGATTGGGCCAGTGCCGGCCCGGTCAGGCCAAGTGCCAATGCCGCGATGGACGCGGCGATCGCGAAGGTGCGCATAATCTCTCCCTGGTGTTATTTGGGCCGCCCGGCATGCCGAGCGGCCTTTCTTCATGCCGGCTGTATCAATACAGGCCGCCGGCTTACGCCGCTATTGGCCCTTAGCAGGGCAGGCATTCATGGTGAATACCGCACGCACGCCCACACTCCCTCTTCCGCTTGCGGGAGAGGTTGGGGAGAGGGTGTTTCGGCAACGGGACATTCCCCGTGGGGAAAGAACCCTCACCCACCACGCTTCGCGCGTCGGCCTCTCCCGCAAGCGGGAGAGGCGAAGCCAACGGCGTCAGCTCGCCGCCGCCGTCGTCACCGTGTCGCGCTGACGCTTCATGACGATCTTGTTAAGCGCGCCGAGATAGGCCTTGGCCGAAGCCACCAGCGTATCCGGATCCGCAGCGCGCGCGGTCATCGAACGTCCCTCCTGCGACAGCCGCACCGACACCTCGGCCTGCGCGTCGGTGCCTTCGGTCACCGCATGCACCTGATACAGCTCCAGCTTCGCCTCGTGCGGCACCAGGCGCTTGATGCAGTTGAACACCGCGTCGACGGGACCGTTGCCCTCGGCCTCCTCGATCCTGATCTGGCCGTCGACGTCGAGCTTCATGGTCGCGCGCTGCGGACCATGGGTGCCGGCGATCACCGTCAGCGAGGTCAGCTTGATGCGGTCGTGCGAGGCCGCCATCTCCTCGTCGACCAGCGCCTCGATATCCTCGTCGTAGATGTCCTTCTTGCGGTCGGCCAGCGCCTTCATCCGCGTGAACGCATCTTCCAGCTGGTTGGGGCCGAGCTTGTAGCCCATCTCCTCCAGCTTGTGCACGAAGGCATGACGGCCGGAGTGCTTGCCGAGCACCAGCGAGGACTGCTTCAGGCCGACCATCTCCGGCCGCATGATCTCGTAGGTGGAGGCGTCCTTCAGCACGCCGTCCTGGTGGATGCCGCTCTCATGCGCGAAGGCATTCCGGCCGACGATGGCCTTGTTGTACTGGACGGGAAACGAGGTCGCCGCCGATACCAGCTTCGAGGCGCGAGTCAGCTGCGTGGTGTCGATCTTGTTCCAGTAGGGGAATTTGTCGTTGCGCACGTTGATCGCCATCACGATCTCTTCGAGCGCGGCGTTGCCGGCGCGCTCGCCGATGCCGTTGATGGTGCACTCGACCTGGCGCGCGCCGCCGACGATGCCGGCCAGCGAGTTCGCGACCGCCATGCCGAGATCGTTGTGGCAGTGCACGGAGAACACCGCCTTGTCCGAGTTCGGTACGCGCTCGATCAGCGTCTTCATGAAGTGGGTGTATTCCTCCGGCACCGTGTAGCCGACGGTGTCGGGAATGTTCACCGTGGTGGCGCCGGCCTTGATGACGGCCTCGACGATGCGGCACAAAAAGTCCATCTCGCTGCGGGTGCCGTCTTCCGCCGACCATTCGACGTCGTCGATCTGGTTGCGGGCGCGCGCGACCATGGCGACCGAGGTCTCGATCACCTGCTCCGGGGTCTTGTTCAACTTCACCCGCATATGCAGCGGCGAGGTCGCGATCACGGTGTGGACGCGGCCGCGCTTGGCGAATTTCACCGCCTCGGCGCAGCGGTCGATGTCGGCCGGATGCGCGCGCGAGAGGCCGGCGATGACCGCGTTCTTGGAGCGGCGGGCGATCTCGCTGACGGCCTGGAAGTCGCCTTCGGAGGTGATCGGGAAGCCGGCCTCGATGACGTCGACGCCCATATCGTCCAGCAGCTCCGCAACCTCGAGCTTCTCCTCGAAGGTCATGGTGGCACCGGGGCACTGCTCGCCGTCGCGCAGCGTGGTGTCGAAAATGATGACGCGGTCCTTGTCGGACTTGTTCTGGGTGGCCATTACGAAATTTCCTTTTGAGCGTTTGCGCCGTTCAGACCGATTTGTCCCTTGGCGCTTGAGGTGTCCGGTGATCTCGACCAACCCCTGAGCGCCCAGGCGCGTGGCGCCCAGCCGGCCCTCAGGGGCAAGTAAGAAGGAGGCCGCCAATAAGGAGGGTGGGCAGCAACGCGGCCGGGATCGTGGCGGCGGCCCGAGCCGTCTCCCCCGAAATCCCCTCGATTTGGCCGCGAATCAGCATTGCCGGACCCTTTTGAGCCACAAATCCTCGGCCAAAACCGTTGAAGGTTCGTTGCCGGAAGGCTCAGTACGGCCCGTTTCTAGACGAAAAACGGCTGTAACTGCAACGCCAAAAGATGGTCAGCATGTTTGACCTAGCAGGCCCACATGGCCCGAGGCGGCTATCCCGCGCCGGTGCGGCGGGCACGGGCCCTGCTCTCCCAGCGGTCCAGCATCTGGCCGAGCTCGCCGGTCGGCACGGGTGCAGCGGTGCCGGCTTTCGCAAGCTCGTTGGTATTGGCCGGCGCGTTCGCATGGAGCCAATCTGGTTCGGCGGCGTATTCGCGCCAGCGGCGTGCCTCCGCACGCCTTTTGCGGGAGACGTAGTCGCGCGCGAAATAGCCGGCCGCAAATGCGATCGCGAGGATGAAGACCAGGACGACAATCTGCACAATGAGCTCCGGTTTTATCCCGTCAGCCTCTCATCCAAAACGCACTCGAAGGTGACGAAATTGCGACCCGCCATCGCGTCGTGGTTTCGATTCCACCTCTCGCAACCGACACCGGACCGGACTAACCTTCGACCGCTCGGCCGGATCAACCGGCCAGTGAACATGATCGGGAGAACGCGATGACACGCCAGGAGGCTCGTGACCACGAGCAGCGTGACCAGCACGCTGCGCTTTCACGACGAACGCTTGTCCGGGGACTTACGCTGGGCGCCGCTGCGACCGCGATCGGAGCCGGCCCCGCGCTGGCCCAGACCGGGCCCGCCGCACCGCCGACCACCATCACAAGCCCGCCGCGCGATTTCGGCCCGGGCGGCGCGCCGACGACTTATTTCTGGGACCCCGACATCATCGCGGTCGATCCCTCCTTCAACGATCTCGCGCAGCCCAACACCGCGATCAAGCGTCTGTACACCGGACTGCTCTGGGCCGAAGGCCCGGCGTGGAGCGCGCAGGGCCGCTATCTCTTGTGGAGCGACATTCCCAACAACCGGCAGATGCGCTGGAGCGAGGACGACGGCCGCGTCAGCGTATTCCGCTCGCCCTCCAACAATTCCAACGGCAACTCGTTCGACTTCCAGGGCCGCCAGCTCTCCTGCGAGCACCTGACGCGCCGGGTCACGCGCTACGAGCATGACGGCACCGCCACGGTGCTGGCCGACTCCTATCAGGGCAAGAAGCTGAACTCGCCGAACGACATCGCGGCGCATCCCGATGGCAGCTACTGGTTCACCGATCCGCCCTATGGCGGCCAGCTCTACGAGGGCGAGCCCGACGTCGCGGGCGGCCCGAGCAATGCGGGCGGCAAGCTCAATCCGCGGATCGGTCAGCCGGCCGGCTTCGTGCCGGGCAAGCGCGAGCTGCCGACCAATTGCTATCGCATCGATCCCTCCGGCCGCACCGACCTCGTCGTCACCGAGGACCAGGTGCCCGACCCGAACGGGCTCTGCTTCTCGCCCGACTACAAGAAGCTCTACATCGCCTCGACCGGCAAGGGACCGGGCGACACCGGGCCCGGCGGCAAGGGCGAGATCTTCGTGTTCGACGTCGGCAGCGACAACAAGCTGTCGAACCTGAAGAAGTTCAGCGATTGCGTGATCGACGGTGTGAAGTGCGGACCGGATGGCCTGCGCTGCGACGTCAACGGCAACCTCTGGGCCTCCAGCAATGCCGGCCGCTCCGTCGGCTACAGCGGCGTGACCGTGTGGTCGCCCGAAGGCAAGCTGCTCGGCCGCATCCGCCTGCCGGAAGTCTGCGGCAACGTCTGCTTCGGCGGTCCGAAACGCAATCGTCTTTTCATGGCCGCCAGCCAATCACTCTATGCAGTGTACACGGCGACGCAAGGCGCGGGCCCGGGTTGAGCGAGGCGACCAATGTCGACCACACGGCGCCGGCGTGCCACGCCGGCGCCGAATTCTTCGACAGTTCTTTCGATGCAAAAAGGATCGTCAGGGCAGAGACCGTTGTGATCTGCGCCGGCGTGATCGGGGCCTGTATCGCGTGGTTCCTTCTCCGCCGCGGCATCGACGTCATCGTGGTGTAACGGACCGAGGTGGCGGCGGCCGCCTCGGGCAAGGCCGGCGGCTTCGCGGCGCATGGATAAGCCTGCCCGCTGTCTATGGCCAACGCCCAAGCATCGTGTACGACACGACCTCTCACCATTCGATCCCGCTCGATCCGTCTCTGCTGCGCGCGCTGACGTACATGCATGGGAGCCGCCGAAATCTGCATGACTGCGCTGCTCTCTCTATTTGCGCCGCGCCAGACTCAATCCGCCTCGCGCAATCCTGAACGCAGTTTCACTTGCCGAGACTGCGGTCGCCGGTATAGTCGCGCTCCAATAGCTCACGAGAAGCTTGTTCAAGGAGAGAAACAACATGAAGAAAAGACTCTCTGTTGCGTTGCGAATTCGCTCAACACCGCCCTGATCGGCGCGAAGGACGTCGTCAGAACTGACGTCGGTCTCCCGAACATCATCCAGCCTACCCGCGAACTGATCGGACCGCATCCGGGCCTTGCACGGACGGCTTTCTGCATGCGGTTCACGCAGCACCTTTCCTTCAAGCGGCAGCCAGATTGCCCGGCAAATCAGCAATGCGAGCATTCCAGATTCTGATCGATGGCTTTGCCATCAGCGCTCTCTACGCTCTCGGCGCCACCGGTTTCACCCTGATCTTCGGCGTCTCCGGCGTACTCAACCTCTCCCACGGTGCCATCATGGTAGCAGCAGCGGTCGCGGCCTGGGCTGCAGCCAGCATGCTTGGTGTCGGCACCTATGCCGGCGCGCTGATCGGCGTCGCTGTCGCGCTTCTCACTGCATTTGCCACGTATTTCGCGGTCGTGAAGCCGATCCAGGATTCGCGGCGCATCCCCAATGAGGAGAAGGAGATCTTCGTCCTCACCGGCACGCTGCTCTGGGGCATCATGATCCAGGAGCTGATCGCCTACTTCTTCACCAACAACGCCAAGACTGTGCTGCCGATCGTCGAGGGCGTGGTCGAGATCCTCGGCGTCCGCACGCCACGAAACGAGATTTTCACGGCAATCGTGTGCTGTCTCGTGATTGCGCTGCTATGGCTATTGGTGAACCGCACCCGCACCGGCAAGGCGGTGCTGGCGGCTTCCATGAACCCGCGCGGCGTCACCCTGCTCGGGCTCGAGCTTACCAACATCTACATCGTGGTCTGGGCGATCTACGGCATCTTGGCCGGCATCGCCGGTGTACTGCTCGGAATGTTCCTGGGTGTCAGCTCCTACAGCGTCGGACCGCTGACCGCGAGCGCATTCTCGATCGTCGTGCTCGGCGGCCTCGGGAGCGTCTCCGGCTCGCTGATTGCGGCCTTCGTGGTCGGCTATCTCGAGACTCTGACGGCCTATCTGGTCTCGCCCGCCTACCGCACCATCCCGGCACTGCTGCTGCTCGTGTTCGTGATGTACATCCGGCCCCAGGGCCTGCTGGGGAGACGCTGAGATGTCCACCTTCTTCACCTCGCGCCTGTTCTTCATCTCGCTCGCGCTCGTCGTCATCGCGGCAACCTTGCCGCTCTACGTCTCCGGCTATGTGCTCGGCCTGCTCACCGTCGCCTTCTATTTCGGCGTGTTCGCGATGGCCTGGGACCTTCTGTTCGGTTTTGCCGGCGAGGTGAACTTTGGGCCCACCTTCCTGATCGGCGTCGGCGCCTACACCGCCGGAATCCTGAATGCGCAGTTGGGCTGGTCGGTTTATGCCTGCATCGTGCTCGGCGCGCTCGCCTCGGTCATCGCCGGTCTCCTGCTGGCGCTGCCTGCGCTGCGCGTGCGCGGGCCCTATTTCGGCCTGACCACCCTGGTCGCGGTGCTGATGCTGCAGAATTTCATCGTGGTGTTTGCCGATCTCACCGGCGGCGAGATCGGCCTCACCATCCCCGACGTCATCAGCATCAATGCCGGCACCAACTACTGGATCGCACTCGGCTTCATGACGATCTCCGCGGCCATCCTCTACGGCCTGTCGCAATCGCCGATCGGCCTCGTGCTGCAGGCCAGCGGCCAGGATCCGGTGCAGGCCGGCGCGCTCGGCTTCAACATCGTCAAGCACAAGCTCGCCGCCTTCGTCGTCAGCGCGTTCTTCTCGGGCCTGTCGGGTGCTCTGCTGGTGTTCTATTTCGGCACCGCCTCGGTCGGCACCGTCGTCGACGTCGCGGTCGGCGTGAACGTGATCGTCGCTGCCGTGCTCGGCGGCCGCCGCACGGTGCTGGGCGCCGCACTCGGCGCGATCTTCCTGATCGTCGCCGGCGAATTCCTGAGGCCGACCGGTGAGCTCGCGACCTTCATCGTCTCGGCGGTCGCGCTTCTCGTCGTGCTGTTCTTTCCCGGCGGCTTCCTCGGAGCGGCCCTCTCGCGCGAGGCCCGCACGTGATGGATATGAGGCTTTCAAACCGGGCCGTGCTCGAAGTCCGCGGCCTGACCAAACGATTTGGTGGCCTGACGGCGGTGAAGAACCTCGGCTTCGAGGTCAATGGCGGCGAGATCTTCGGCCTGATCGGGCCGAACGGCTCGGGCAAGTCGACGGCGATGAAGACCGTAATGGGAATCGAACGCCCGACATCGGGCGAGGTGATCTTTGAGGGCGAGAACGTCGCCGGCCTGCCCGCGCATAAGATCGCGCGCAAGGGCTTTGGCATGGTGTTCCAGCACTCGCGGCCGCTGAACCGGCAAACGGTGCTGGAGAACATCCTGGTCGCGCTGCTGCCGGACAGCCTGTTCATGCTGTTCCCGGACAAGGCGCTGGTCGAACGCGCCGAATGGATCGCCGAGCGCGTCGGGCTCGGCAATGTGATGAACCGCCGCCCGCCGACGTTGCCCTTCGCCGACCTCCGCCGGCTCGAGCTCGCCAAGGCGATCGCGCGTGATCCAAAGGTCGTGCTGGTGGACGAGCCCTTCGCCGGGCTGACGCGCGCCGAGGTCGAGATGTTCTCCAACCTGATCCGCAGCTTCCGCGACGAGGGCCGCGCGGTGATGCTGGTCGACCACAACGTCAAGAGCGTGGCCGCTCTCGTCGATCGGGTGCTCGCGATGTATCTCGGCGAGGAGATCGTCACCGGCAGGGCTGACGAGGTCATGAAGAATGCGACCGTGCGCCGGGTCTATCTCGGCGGCGCCATCGAGACCCATGCGCGGCCCGAGACCAGCTTCAAGGACAAGGTCCCGCTGCTCCAGGTCGAGAATGTCAGCGTGTTCTACGGCAAAGCCCAGGCGCTGGAGAACGTCTCGATCCACGTCCACGAGGGCGAGTTCGTTTCCGTGGTCGGCCTCAACGGCGCCGGCAAGACGACGCTGTTCAACACCATCTCAGGCTTCCTGCCTTATAGCGGCGAGATCGTGCGCGGTGGCGAGAAGCTGCGCGGGACCAGCCCGGCGAAGATCGCGCGCAGCGGCCTCGTTCAGTGTCCGGAATCGCGCGAGCTGTTCGGCGAGATGAGCGTTCGCGAAAACCTCGACCTCGGCGGCCAGCATCTCTCCGACGAGAAGCGCGCCGCACAGCTTGCCTGGCTGTTCGAGCTGTTCCCGATCCTGAAGGAGCGCCAGGGCCAGCTCGCGCAAACTCTGTCCGGCGGCGAGCAGCAAATGCTCGCCATTGGCCGCGCGCTGATGATGCAGCCGCAGATCCTGATCCTGGATGAGCCGACGCTGGGCCTTGCCCCCGTCATTCTCGAGTTACTCTCCAAGGCGCTGACGAAGCTGCGGCAGACCACGGCTATCACGGTGCTGCTGGGCGAGCAGAACGTGACCTTCGCGCTGCCACATGCCGACCGCGTCTATGTGCTGGAGCATGCAAGGATCGTCTGGGAGGGAGATCCCGGTCGCTTCGCGGCGGAGGCCGGCGCCGATTTTCTTTGAGTGCGTCAACATCAACAAGAACATGGAAAGGGAAACGACCATGCGACCATCAATTCTCGGCAGCAGCTTGCTCGCCTCCGCGCTGGTGCTGTGCTTCGCCGCACCCGCCTACGCGCAGTCGAACGGTCCGATCAAGATCGGCGTCATCGCCGAGGTGCAGTCGATCGCCGGCGCGGCGACGCCAGGCGGCGCGCAGATCGCGGCCGACGAGATCAATGCCAAGGGCGGCATCCTCGGCCGCAAGGTCGAGATCGTCACCTATGACAACAAGAGCTCGTCGGCAGACTCCGTGCGCGCCTTCCAGCGCGCGGTGAGCGAGGACAAGGTGTCCGCGGTGATCGCAAGCTACATCAGCGAGGTCGTGCTGGCGCTGGAGCCGTGGGCCGCGCGGCTGAAGATGCCCCTGATCACGCCCGGCGCCGCCTCGAACGAGATCACCAAGGCGATCCACAACGACTACGAGAAGAACAAGTACACATTCCATGGCTATCTGACCTCGGCCGCGCAGGCCCAGCTCGTCTGCGACGCGGCCAAGGACCTGCTCGTCGATAAGCTCAAGTTCAAGACCGTCGCGATCATGAGCGAGGACGCGGCCTGGACCAAGCCGCTCGACGTCGGCTACGAGGCCTGCCTGCCCAAGGCGGGTCTCAAGGTCGTCGAGCACGTCCGCTTCTCGCCTGATACCACCGACTTCACGCCGATCTTCAACAACATCGAGAGCAAGAAGCCCGACGTGATCGTAACAGGCATCTCGCATGTCGGCGTGCAGCCGACGGTGCAGTGGAAGAACCAGCAGGTGCCGATCCCGATGTTCGGCATCAGCGCGCAGGCGTTGAGCCCGACCTTCTGGAAGGACACCAATGGCGCCGCCGACGGCATCCCGTCGCTCGCGGTGGCGACACCCGATGTCGCCGTGACCCCGAAGACAAGGCCGTTCGCCGCCGCTTTCAAGGCCAAGTTCGATAGCCCCCCGGCCTATACAGGCTACACCGCCTACGACGAGGTCTACATCATCACCGACGCGATCAAGCGCGCTGGCTCGACCGATCCCGACAAAATGGTCGCCGAACTGGAGAAGACCGACTACGAGGGCACGATCGGCCGGATCCAGTTCTACGGCAAGAACGACGAGTTCACCCACGGCATCAAATCCGGCCCCGGCACCGTCACCGGCCTCGTGTTCCAGTGGCAGGACTCCAAGCAGGTCGTGGTCTGGCCCGAGAGGATCGCCGAAGGCAAGATGAAGTTTCCAAACTTCGTGAAGCTGTCACAGTAGTCGGCTCGCCGATGTCGGGTCCATCGCTTCCCGGGGAGCGGTGGGCCGTTTAGTTGTCTTTCGCAGCTGCGTTGTGGCGGTGCCCATCGACCTTGGGCCATGTTGACTTTCCGCCGCGCCGCTCCCCATACTTCGCAAAAAAATAACAACCAATCATAAGACGGTTTTGAGGGAGGATAGGATGCCGACTTCACGCAGGCAGCTGCTGAAGAGCTCGGCGGCTGCCGCCGCCGCACTCAGCCTCGATTGGACACGGGCCCAGGCGCAAGCCGAGACGCTACGCATCGGCCTGATCTACGACCTCACCGGCCCCTTCGCCGCGGGCGGCTCGGTCGCCTCGTCGATCGGCGCGCAGATCGCGATCGATCTCGTCAACGAGAAAGGCGGTATCGGCGGCAAGACCAAGATTGCTCCGGTCGCCGCGGATTCCCAGAGCAAGCCCGATGTTGCGATCAACGAGGCCGAACGGCTGATCAGCCAGGAGAAGATCGACATCCTCAACGGCGTCTATGCGAGCTCGCATGCGGTGCCGCTCGCGGCCAAGGTCGAGCAGCAGAAGAAGATCCTCTGGATCACGACCGCGGTTTCGACCGCCGTGTTCAAGGACAAGAACCTGCAATACGTGTTTCGCGCGCAGATCCATTCGGATCAGTACGGGCAGGCCTTTGCAAGCTTCATCAACGAGCATGCGAAAGCCAAGCTCGGCATGGACCCGAAGGAGGTCAAGGTCGCGTTGATCCACGAGGATGGGCCCTACGGCGTCGGCGTCGCCACGGCCGACGAAGCCTATGCCAAGCAGGCCGGCATCCCGGTGGTGCTGCGCGAGGGCTATTCGGCATCGGCGCCGGACCTGTCGGTGCTCGTCACGAAGATCAAGCGCGCCAAGGCCGACGTGATCTCGCATGCCGGCTACAACCCTGACATCACCCTGTTCCTGCGCCAGGCGCGCGAGAGCGGCCTGCGTTTCAAGATGCTGTTCGGGGCCGGCGCCGGCTATAGCCAGCTCGACAAGCTGCGCGCCACCTTCGGGGCCGACATCGACAATTTCTGCAACATCGACCCGGTGCCGGCGCAACTGCTCGACTCCGCCAAGCTCGCGCCGGGCATTGGCGATCTGATCAACGCCATGGTCACGCGCTACAAGGCCAAGACCGGTGCGACCGACGTGCCGCCACACTGCTCGATGGGCTTCAACCAGACCTGGGTGCTGCTCAACAACGTGCTGCCGGTCGCCAAGGAGAAGTACGGCAGCTTCGAGCCCGAGGCCATCCGCAAGGCCGCGCTCGACGTCGACATCCCCGCCGGCGGCACCATCCAGGGCTACGGTGTGAAATTCTTCCCGCCGGGCACCCCGCTGTCCGGCCAGAACGAACGCTCGACACCGGTGGTGATGCAGAATGCCGGCGAGCACATCTCCGTGGTGTGGCCGACCAATATCAGGACACAGGACCCGGTGTTCCCGCTGCCGAAGGGCTCGACCTACGGGGCGTGAGGCGCAGGCCGCGACGACGGTGCTGCGCTCCCTCGCCCCGCTTGCGGGGAGAGGGTTGGGGTGAGGGGGAGTCTCCGCAGGGGCGGTGACAGTCGGACTCGCGGACAGTCCCCCTCACCCGGAATCCAAGCTTCGCTTGAATTCCGACCTCTCCCCGCAAGCGGGGCGAGGTGACATTGCCGCTCCGCCGGTGTTTACAGCACCACCCGCCGCCCCTCCTCCGCCGCCCAATAGCCGGCGTAGTTCACCTTGATCGTCTCGTACGCGAGCGCGAGGTCCGACAGCGGCTGCCGTCCGGTCGCAACGCATTCCATGAAGTCCTGGATCTCCTGCAAGTACCCGCGCGTCCATTCCTCCTCGAGGCAGACATATTGCCAGCCGGTCTTGCGGTCGACCTTCTCGGTGATATAGACGCCGGCGAGCTTGTCCTCGCTGGTCTGGTAGCTCATCAGATGGGTGTTCGGGGTGATGTTGGCGAACAGCGAGCCGCCGCTCGTATAGGTCTCGATCAGATTGCGCACGCCGCCCATGATCATGTCGCCGGAGAACACGGTGGCCTTGGTGCCGTCGGAGAAGGTCGCGGTGAGAGTGCCCCAGTCCTCGACGTCGACGGGATTGGCCTTGATGTAGACGCGCTCTTCGGGTTTGAGGCCGGCGGTGACGTTGCCGACGTCGCCGGTGACGCTGGCGACGCGGATGCTCTCGCCGCGCGCCTTCGCTTCGACCTGCTTGAGATAGAGCACGGCCGAGAGCGGATGGCAGCCCATGCGGATCAGCGAGCCGCCGCCGGTCATCGCCCATTGCGCGGCATGGGCGGCGTGCGAGCCGGAATGGCTCTCCTCGCCCTTCATGAACAGGATCTTGTCTTTCGTCGCCTTGATGATCTCCGCGGTCTTGGTCACCGCCGGCGCGTAGATCCAGTCCTCGGCGTACATGAAGAGCTTTCCGGTCCGCTCGATCGCGGCGCGCGTCGCGTCCATCTCTTCCAGCACGCGCTCGTACATCAGCGCCTTCGGCACGTGCTTGCCGATGGGTTGCTCGTCGCCCTCGTGGCCGAAATAGCCGGCGAAGGGCTTTTCGCAGATCACATGCTTGCCGGCCTGCATCGCGCCGACGATCATCCCGGCATGGAGATTGGGCGGCGTGCAGATGTCGATGACGTCGAGATCGGCGTCCGCGACCAGATCGGCGAAGCTGCGATAGACGCGCGGGATGTTGTGTCGAACGGCGAATTCAACGACGTGGTCGCCACGCGCCGCAACCGCTGCGACCTCGACGTCGACTCCATAAACGCGCCGGAACGCATACATGTGCAGCTCCGACACGAAGCCGCAGCCGACGAGCCCTACCCTAATCCTGGCCATGGCGCCCCCTCGCTTTGGGGCGGCACTATAGCGCGCACAGAGGACTATTCCACCGAGACCCTCACCACGCCCGCGCTCATCATGCCGAGCGCGCGGGCGGCCGGCACCGAGAGATCGACGATCCGCCCGCGGATGAAGGGACCGCGATCGTTGACGCGGCATTGGATCGTGCGCCCGCTATAGGACACCTTGAGCACGCTGCCGAACGGGCGCGTGCGATGGGCGCAGGTCAACTCGCCGCCTCTGCCGGCCTTCCCGTATCCGTAATAGGAGGCGAGCCCGCTTTCGGCCTTTGCAACGGACATGAAGGCAAGGGATGAAGTCACGAGACCAAGCAATAAAGTCGGCTGCGCGCGCACGGCACCGCTCCCGGTTGCCCACTGCCCGGAGCTGCAAACGTCGTTTTGTTCCCTGAAGTTCCTGGAAAACTGCCGTCCGCTTGGCGGCAGGCCATCACACATTGTTTCCGTTTGCGAAGGACCAGCCTGCGTGCTTCGACGATCTGGGTCTGCCGAACAGGCCTCGGTCAAATCGACCAATGATGGCTCGGATTCTATTCTCTCCGAACAAAACGTGCCGCGCTGACCAGCGCAGGATTAGAACGAGCGCGACGAAAAGCAACGACGCGCGTGGGCTTCGCCTCAAGCCCGGCCCATTGCATCTCGCCGCGATCGTGCTCATGCACCTGGCATGCATGAGCTTGATCGTGTGGCTCTCGTTCTAGCCGCGGCGCTCACCATCTGCGGTAATAGTGTCGGTGATAGGCACGGTACGGCCGGTAATAGCCATAGCTGTAATACGGACGATAGGGACGATAGTATCGCGGATAGGCATAGTATCGCGGATAGGCATAGGCCGGCGCGTAGCCATAACCGCCGTAATATGCCGGAGCGTAACCATAGCCGTAGCCCGGATATCCGTAGCCGCCATAGTACGGGCGACCATAATAGCCGTAGCCGTAGCCATAAGGCGCGCCGCTGGCGATGGCGCCGCCGATGATCGCGCCGGCAGCGAGACCACCAAGGGCAAATCCCCATCCGCCGCCGCGCCAATGCACCTGCGTGACATCGTCGCCGGCCGCAGCCTTCATCGTCGCAACGTTGGTCGGCATCGGACCCGCCGTGGCCTGCCCGATTTGGCCTGCCATGACCACGCCGGCCAACGAGCAGGCAATTGCCGTCTTCCAGATCCTCATCGTCTTACTCCCTGTCTGACCTTTCGCTTGGAGAAGGATCGCAGCGTCATGATCGGGCATCCTTGCGCCAAGTCAAAGCCCGGAATTTCAAAGCCTGGAATTTGCGTGCACCGCACAAGACGCATGCCTCCGTTCTGATCAACCTGTGCCCGGCGAAGCTCGGGGACCTCGCCTCGTGTGACACCGGCGCGACGGTGCCTGATGTCCGAACACCCGCAAAGCATTAAGCTTCCCGCGCATTCGCAACCAACAACCACCTTCACGATTTACTATTCGTGCCATTACTATCGGTTCCAATGTGCGCAGCCGGGAGGCTTCTCGCGAGCGCCAGAGTTGTGGGAGGATCACATGAGTGCCGCGAGACCCGAGCCGCTTGCCCGTCAGGCGCTGGCGTTCGTCCTGGCTGGCGGGCGCGGCAGCCGGCTCCTGGAGCTGACCGACCGGCGTGCCAAGCCCGCGGTTTATTTCGGCGGCAAGTCCCGCATCATCGATTTCGCGCTGTCGAACGCGGTGAACTCGGGCATCCGCCGCATCGCGGTCGCGACCCAATACAAGGCTCACAGCCTGATCCGGCATCTCCAGATGGGCTGGAACTTCTTCCGCCCCGAACGCAACGAGAGCTTTGATATCCTTCCCGCCAGCCAGCGCGTCTCCGAGACCATGTGGTATGTCGGCACGGCGGACGCGGTGTACCAGAACATCGACATCATCGAATCCCACGCCTGCCGCTTCATCGTGGTGCTGGCCGGAGACCACATCTACAAAATGGACTACGAGGTGATGCTGCGCCAGCACGTCGAGAGCGGCGCCGACGTCACCGTCGGCTGCCTCGAAATGCCGCGGACCGAATCCTCCGGTTTCGGCATCATGCATGTCGACGAGAACGGCTGGATTCAGGAGTTCCTGGAGAAGCCGAAGGATCCGCCGCCGATGCCGGGCAAGCCGGACGTCTCGCTCGCCAGCATGGGCATCTACGTGTTCGACGCGAAATTCCTGTTCGATCAGCTCAAGCGCGATGCCGAGGACCCGAACTCGAACCACGATTTCGGCAAGGACATCATTCCCTACCTCGTCAAGAACGGCCGCGCGATGGCGCACCAATACTCGACCTCCTGCGTCCGCTCCGGCAGCGACACCCGCGCCTATTGGCGCGACGTCGGCACGGTCGACGCCTATTGGGCCGCCAATATCGACCTCACCGACGTGGTGCCCGAGCTCGACCTGTTCGACCAAGCCTGGCCGATCTGGTCCTATGCCGAGATCACCCCGCCGGCGAAATTCGTCCATGACGAGGAGAGCCGGCGCGGCCAGGCGGTGAGCTCGCTGGTCTCCGGCGGCTGCATCATCTCCGGCGCCTCGTTGCGGCGCTCGCTGCTGTTCACCGGCGTGCGCATCAACTCCTATGCCAATGTCGAGAACGCCGTGATCATGCCCTATGTGAATGTCGGCCGCGGTGCCCACTTGAGGAACGTCGTGATCGACCGCGGCGTGGAGATTCCGGAAGGCCTCGTCGTCGGCGAGGATCCCGAGTTCGACGGCAAGCGCTTCCGCACCACCGAGCAGGGCATCTCGCTGATCACCCAGCCGATGATCGACAGGCTCAATACATGACGCCTGTTCGCGTCCTCGCGGTCGCCTCTGAAGTCTATCCTCTCGTCAAGACCGGTGGCCTTGCGGACGTCGCCGGCGCGCTGCCGGTTGCGCTGAAGGCGCATGGCGTCGAGATGCGCACCTTGATGCCCGGCTATCCCGACGTGATGCGCCTGGTCTCGGGCGCGGAGGAACTCCGGAGCTGGCCGGATTATTTCGGCGGCCCCGGCCGGCTGCTGGCGGGCTCGTATGACGGGCTCGACCTGTTCGTGCTCGACGTGCCGCATCTCTATGCCCGGCCCGGCAACCCCTATGTCACCACTGAGGGCATCGACTGGCCCGACAACGGTGTGCGCTTCGCGGCGCTGTCGCGCGTCGCCGCGGATATCGGCCACGGCCTCGTTCCGGCATTCGTGCCCGATATCGTGCACGCCCATGACTGGCAGGCCGGGCTGGCGCCGGCCTATCTGCACTACGACGATCGTCCGCGGCCCGGCACCGTGATGACCATCCACAACATGGCCTATCAGGGCAAGTTCGCTCCCGAGCTGATCGGATCAATCGGCCTGCCCTGGCGCGCCTTCAACGCCGACGAAGTGGAATATTTCGGCGGCATCAGCTTCTTGAAGGCGGGCCTGCGCTTCGCCGATCGCATCACCACGGTATCGCCGACCTATGCGAAGGAAATCCAGAGCGACGAAGGCGGCATGGGGCTCGGCGGTCTGCTTCGTGAACGATCCAGCGTGCTGAGCGGCATTCTCAATGGCATCGACATATCGGTGTGGAATCCGCAGGAAGATCCGCACATCGCCTACCGCTTCGGCGCGGAGGACCTGACGTTCCGGGCCGCGAACAAGGCGGTGCTGCAGCAGCAGTTCAACCTCGATTCCTCCGACGAAGCGCCGCTGCTCGGCGTCATCAGCCGGCTGTCGTGGCAGAAGGGGCTCGATCTCCTGCTCGAGGCCATTCCGACCATTTTGCGCGAGGGCATGCAGCTCGCACTGCTCGGCAGCGGCGACCGCGATCTGCAGGATCGCTATCAGGCTGCGGCCCGCGCCAATCCCGGCCGGATCGGCGTCGTGATCGGTTACGACGAGATTCTGGCGCATCTGATCCAGGCCGGTTCGGACGCCCTCGTCGTTCCTTCGCGGTTCGAGCCGTGCGGCCTGACCCAGCTCTGCGCGCTGCGCTATGGCGCCGTGCCGATCGTCTCCCGCGTCGGCGGCCTCGAAGACACCATCGTCGATATCGGCGAGGCCGATGCGTCCGGCCACGATGCCACGGGGTTCAAGTTCGGCCCCGTGACGGCGGATGCCCTCGCCGGCACGTTGCGCAAGGCCAACACCGTCTTCCACGACAAGCTGACCTGGCGCCGGCTGCAGCGAAGCGGGCTTGCGACCGACGTCTCCTGGCGCAATCGCGCGGGCGACTATGCCGCGCTGTATCGCGACCTCATCGCGGCCCGCGCGTGAGGCGTGGTCGAATCCATGCTATAGAGCCGGCCATGGACCCCTTCGCGATCAAGCTGATCGGCTTTGCCGCCGCCACCTGCACCACCGTCGCCTACGCGCCGCAAGCCATCAAGGTATG
Organism: Bradyrhizobium sp. 191; assembly: GCF_023100985.1. Taxonomy (NCBI): domain Bacteria; kingdom Pseudomonadati; phylum Pseudomonadota; class Alphaproteobacteria; order Hyphomicrobiales; family Nitrobacteraceae; genus Bradyrhizobium; species Bradyrhizobium sp. 191. The sequence continues at coordinate 6,783,927 of NZ_CP064692.1, read as the reverse complement.
GAAGACCCGCTCCACCGGCGACATCTCGCTCGGCATGTTCCTGGTCATGGTGCTGGGCCTGGCGCTCTGGCTCGTCTACGGCCTGCTCTCGGGCGATGCCCCGCTGGTCGCCGCCAACGCCATCACCATGGTACTCGCCGGCGGCATTCTGGTGATGAAGCTGCGATACGGGTGATGTTTTTTTCGCCTCTCCCCGCAAGCGGGGCGAGGGAGAAGAGATCATCATCCAAACACATACGACCCCATCGCGACATTCGCGACCTCGTCGACGAAGACGCGGCGTCCGACGTCGCTGTCGGCAGCGCCGGCCGCCACCATCAGCGGCAGCAGATGATCCTCGCGCGGGTGCGCGAGGCGCGCGCTCGGTGCATTCTCCCAGTCGACCAGCATCGCGTTGCGGCGCGCCGCATCCGGGTTGCTGATCGCCTCGTTCAGATAGGCCTCGAAGTCGTACGAGACCGGCTTGGACTCCGGCCGGTTGAAGCCGCGCATGTTGTGATAGGTGAGCCCGCTGCCGACGATCAGGATGCCGGTATCGCGCAAGGGTGCGATCGCCTGTCCCACCTTGATGTGCTCGGCCGCATCGTAGCTCGATTTCAGCGACAGCAGCACGATCGGCATGTCGGCGTTCGGATACATCAGCCCGAGCGGCACGAAGGTGCCGTGATCGAAACCCTGGTTGGGGTCCTCCCGGCAATCGAGACCGGCGCGTGCGAGCAGCGCCTTCACCTCCGCGGCGAGCTCGGGGTTGCCGGGCGCCGGATATTTCAGGTGATAGGTATGCTCGGGGAAACCGTAATAGTCGTAGACCATCGGAGGATGCGGCGAGGTCGACACGGTGAAGGCATCGGCCTCCCAATGTCCGGTGATGACGAGCACGGCCTTCGGTCGCTCCGGGAGAAGCTGCGGCAGCCGGCCGAATTCCTGCGCAGTTTTCGCGTATTGCACCCGCCTGTCCTCCATGAACGGCCAGGGGCCGCCGCCGTGGGACAGGAAGAACGTCGGAAATCGAGTCATGGATGCCGGCTCGTCTGGTTCGCAACATGCGCGTGCATGGCCGCACGATCGTCGGTGAGCATAGGCAAACCCGCATGGTTAGCAAGCCGTTAACGATTTGCCGCTCAGAATCCCCGGTGTGGCCGAAGGAGTCGGCCTCAAGGCAAGTGAGACGTGAGATGAAGAAGTTTGCGCTGGGGGACGTCGTCAACAGTGACAAGGGCCGCCGTGGTGTCGTCCGCGCCGCCTTCAAGTCGAGGGACGGTCAGCAGTTCTACGCCGTCGAGAAGGACGGCGCGATGGACTATCTGGAGGAGGACCGGCTGAGCCCGGCGCCGCGCGTCGAGCTCGCCGCGTAACTCCAACTCATTTCCTGCCCTCACCTGCGAGCCGGTCGAGGCGCTCCGCCAATGGATCGTCGCTGCTCGCGATGCGGTCGTTCGTGATCAGCAGCAGGCGATCGCCGCCCGCCGCGTCCCAGCGTGGCAGGTCGGGACCGTTGGGATCGCCGCTTCTCGCGAAATTGATCCAATAGGCGCGCATGCGGCTCGCGACCGTGCGATCACGTCGCGACAAGATGCCGGCGCCGGGCACGCCTTCCGCACCGAAGATGAACTGCAACTCCCGACCGTGGCCAGCTTCCGGATTCGCGCGGCGGCCCTCCGGCACATAGGCGAAGCGATAGCGAAACGTCGGCGCAGCACTTGCGACGTGCAGGCGAGCCAGCAATCGCACCGGCTCCGAGAAGACCTTGTCGGTGTAGAACCTTGCCGCGAGATCCGAGGATCTGGCAAGGTCCGGATAGAGCTTGCGCAGCTCGTCGATGGGAATGCCGGACGACGCAAGCTCCTTCCTGATGGCGATCTCATTGTCCAGACCCGTCTCGTCGTCGTTCGAGCCGATGATCAGGGGAATGCGGCTTTGATGTCCGGCCGCGAAGCCCGGGGCAAGGTCCTCGGTCACCAGGCGTCCATCCATCATCGGCGCGAAGCTGCGCGGCGAGTTCTCCAGCAATTGCTGTTCGGCGGCCAGCACGCGCCGTGGCTCGGCTGCCCGCAAATCTGCCTCTCGTCCAAGCGCGGCCACGAACTGCCGGCCGATGGCATCCGCCTCTTGCACTGAGCGCAGGCGCGCGCGGCCGGGCACCGATTGCAGAATGGCTTTCTGGAAGAGGTCGCGTGATTGCGCAGACAGCATCAGGAGCGCGACCGACGTCGCGCCTGCACCGCTGCCAAGCAAGGTGACGTTATCAGGATCGCCGCCGAAGGCCGCGATGTTGTCGTGCACCCAATGCAGCGCGGCGATCTGGTCCATCAGGCCGTAATTTCCGCCGCTGTCCGCAAGCGCGGGATGAACGATCCAGCCGAGCGCGCCGAGGCGATAATTCACGGTGACCACGATGAGGCCTGCCTGCGCCAGCCTGGCGCCATCGAACAACGGATCGTTCGCCGTGCCCGAGACGAAGCCGCCGCCATGGATGAACACCATCACCGGCAATGGGCCGTCGACCCCGAAGGGACGGAACACGTTCAGCGTCAGGCAATCCTCGCTCGCATCCTGCAGCGACGGTTGAAGGCACGGCGCACCATAGCCGTAGGCGGTGCGCATCTCCGAGCTTTCGGTCGTCGGCTGCGGCGCGCGCCAGCGCAACGCGCCGACCGGCGGCGCCGCGTAGGCCAGCCCCTTGAAGGACGCCACCTCGCCTTCCACGGCGCCGAGCATCTGTCCTTCACGCGTCAACGCGAATGGAAACTGTCCGACCGGCTGGCCCACGGCCGATCGTGCGCAACACAGGACTACGCAAGCCGCAACGAGTGCAAGCAAAGACCGCATCTTCGAAGATCTCGATGAAGGATCCCGGGCAGGTTATGTCCAGGGCCGTCAACGAGGCAAGCCTCGCGCCCGCGCCTAGCCGCCTTTGCCGATCAACTCCGCCAGCGCGCGCCGCGCGACGATGCCGAGCTCGCCGAGCGTGCAGTGGCCGGACTCCGCCGCCTCGATCAGGCGCTCGGCGATGAACCTGCGGCTGTCATGATCCCCGCCATGCGGCAATTGGCGGCATGTCTGCTCGAGAACGACGTCCATGTTCGCTTTGGTTCGCTCACTCAACTCTGTCATGACGCCCGGCCGGTACGCGTGGCTTGTAAGCGCAAGCATACACAGAAGGATGCGCTCTGATTACCCCGGGCTATCACGGCCATTGTGCATCGCGATGCGTGTGGTGCCGCAGACATTCGCGCGGTCACGATGCGCCGCAAACAACCACCGGGGATTGCACTTGCTCTAATGACAAGCTGAACCTGCGGCGATAGCCTGCCGGCAAAACAAAACATACGGGAGGAATGCCATGCCTGACGCAATGGTTGCCACACGTGTCTCCGATGAGCGCGGAACCGCTCAGCAGGTCGACGTCGCCGTGGTCGGCGCCGGATTTGCCGGCCTCTATCTCTTGCACCGCCTGCGCAAGGCCGGCTTCTCCACGGTCGCCCTCGATGAGGCCGGCGATGTCGGCGGCACCTGGTACTGGAACCGTTATCCGGGCGCGCGCTGCGACATCCAGACCATCGACTACAGCTACACCTTCGATCCGGAGCTCGAGACCGCCTGGACCTGGTCGGAAAAATACGCGACCCAGCCCGAGATCCTGCGCTATCTCGGTTTCGTCGCCGATCGCTACGGTCTCAGGCGCGACATTCGTTTCAAGACCAAAGTCATTGAAGCCAGATGGGACGAAGCGTCCGAGCGTTGGCAGCTCACGACCGACAATGGCGCACCGGTCTCCTGCCGCCATTACATCATGGCCACCGGCTGCCTCTCCGCGCCGAAGCCGCCGGAGATCGACAGCGTCAAGGACTTCAAGGGCGAAGTCTATTTCACCGGCCGCTGGCCGCATGAGGGCGTCAACCTCGCGGGAAAACGCGTCGCCGTGATCGGCACGGGCTCGTCGGCGATCCAGTCGATCCCGCTGATCGCCGAGCAGGCCGCACACTTGACCGTGTTCCAGCGCACGCCGAATTTCGCGTTGCCCGCGCATAACGGCCCGGCGCCGTCGGACCGCATGAACCTGCTGCAGGGCGATCGCGCCGCCTATCGCGAACAGGCGCGCCAGTCGATGGCCGGTGTGCCCTATCCGCAGCAGACGGTCGTGAGCTGGCAGCTCACCGACGCCGAGCGCCGCGCGCGGTTCGAGGAAGCCTGGGGCAAGGGCGATCTCGTCTACATCCTGACGCAGTTGTGGGCCGACCAGGCGGTCGACCTCGAAGGCAACAAGCTGATCTGCGATCTCATCCGCGAGAAGATCGCAGCCGCCGTGAAGGACCCGCAAACCGCCGCGGCGCTGATGCCGGACGATCATCCGTTCGGGGCGAAGCGCCCCTGTCTCGACACCAACTACTACGCCACCTACAACCGGCCGAACGTCACGCTGGTCAATCTGCGCCAGGAGCCGATCAAGGCGATCACGGCAGGCGGCATCACGACGGCCAGGCGCAGCATCGACCTCGACGTCATCGTGTTCGCGACCGGTTTCGACGCGATGACCGGCGCGATCCGCGCCGTGCACCCGATCACCGGGCGCGGCGGCAAGTCGCTCTCCGACGTCTGGGCGAAGGGACCGGAGACCTATCTCGGCCTCACGGTCGCGGGCTTCCCGAACTTCTTCATGATCACCGGCCCCGGCAGCCCGTCGGTGCTGTCGAACATGGCGGTGTCGATCGAGCAGCATGTCGACTGGGTCGTCGATCGCCTTGCTGCGCTGCGCGAGGCCGGCTTCACCACGATCGAGCCGACAGAAACTGCGCAGGCCGGCTGGGGCCGGCACATGGGGGACTGTTCGACGCTGACGCTGCACCGGCTCGCCAATACCTGGTATACGGGCGCCAACGTACCCGGCAAGGTCCAGGGGTTGATGCCCTATACCGGCGGCGTCGGCCCCTATCGCAGCATCTGCGACGAGGTGGTCAACCGCGGCATGCTCGGCTTCAGGCTCACCGGTCCCTACGTTGCTGCGCAGTGCAATGATGGCGAGGTGGTAAGCCTGCAGCCGGACGTGCGGCTGGTGCTGAACCTGCTCGCATCGCTCAATTTGCCGCCGATCGAGTCGATGGGCGCGATCGGGGCGCGCGCCTTCGTCAACGAGTTCAACAAGAGCCGCCCAGCCGGACGACCGATCGGCGAGATCGTCGACGGCACCCTGCCCGGCGCCGACGGTCCGCTGCCCTATCGCGTCTACAAGCCGGCAACGCCCGGGCCGCATCCGGTCGTGGTCTATTTCCACGGCGGCGGCTGGGTGCTCGGCGACGAGCAGTCGGACGAGCCGTTCTGCCGCGACATGGTGCGGCGAACCGGCATGATGTTCGTCAGCGTCGGCTATCGCCATGCGCCGGAGCATCGCTTCCCGACTGCGGCGGAAGACGGCTATGCGGCGACGCGCTGGATCGCCGAGCACGCCGGCGAGCTCGGCGGCAAACCGGGCCCGGTGCTGGTCGCGGGCTGGAGCGCCGGCGGCAACATCGCAGCCGTCACCTGCCAGCTCGCGCGCGATCGTGGCGGCCCCGAAATCGCGGGCCAGCTCCTGATATGCCCGGTCACGGACTGCACCTTCGATCGCCCGTCCTACAACGACAATGCGACCGGCTATTTCCTGACGCTTTCGCTGATGTACTGGTTCTGGGACCTCTACTGCTCGCCGGCCGACCGCACCGATCCGCGCGTCTCGCCGCTGCGCGGCAAGGTCGAAAGGCTGCCGCCAGCGTTTGTCGTCACCTGCGAGTTCGATCCGTTGCGCGACGAGGGCGTCGCCTATGCCGAGGCAATGGCCGCAGCCGGCGTCCCGGTCGAGCAGCTTCAGGCCCGCGGCCATTTCCACTCGTCCTTCACCATGGTCGATGTGGTGATCACCGGAGTGCCTGGCCGGGTGCGGATGGCCGAGGCCTTGCGCCGCTTCGCCGGGCTCCCGCCGGAGGTCGGCCGCGGCGACGAGCACAGCAGCGGTCGGGCCAGCCTCAAGATCGCGGCGGCAGCGAGCTGATCGCGACGAGACGGCGGGAACCTTTTCCCGGCTGCCGCGTTGAGGCGCTTGCGGCATCGAGATGCAGCGATAGGTGCGAGCCCCGGCACGCAAATCGGCGTGCTGGGGGCTTCCTGCGTGAGGCGAGGTGATGGGGGATTCGGTCGCGGGTTCAAAGGTCGATTTTGGTGCGCTCGCGGTGCTGCATAAATGGCCTTCGCTTGCAAACCAGCGCCGGCTGGACCGGGAATCATACCAGATCAGCGAAGGTACCCTCGACGAGTGCATCTCGGCCTTCATGGAGAAGCCGGCAGCGACCCGGCATCTCTATGAGATCCGGACGGCGCCGCAGCCGCCACTCGTGACCGAGATCCTCTCGCCCGAGCACGTCACCGAGCTGTCGCGGCTGAGGGAATTTCTCTGACGGCAGCTTGGAAGCACGCGCATAGGAACCTTCATCCGGACTTTTCCGTTGTCAGCGATCGGAAGCCAAGGCGTGAGCGCCTCAGATGCTTGAAGCTGGCATATCTTCACCTGCCGTGCCCTATGGCGCAGACCAGACTCTCTTCGTGGTGATCGATCGCCTCGACCGGTCGACCGAAATCCGCATTGAGCGGTGCGATCTCGAAACCACGATCGACGAGCTCGTCGCCGGCTGCTTCAACGACCCCGTCAAGGTGATTTCGTTCAACACGCTCGAGCATTGGATGAAGGACATCTCGGCCGATGTTGCCGGCGAGATAAAGGCGCGCTGCGACATCGATGGCGTGACGCTGCCCGACTATCTCAGCGACTTCGTCGAGAGCCACCGCTAAAGCCCCGCTGCGCCGATTGCAGGCGATAAGGAAGCGCCGGTTCCGCGGCGCTCTTTGAGGGCACGCCGAATGACGTGGCGCGATGCGCTCAAGGCATGGTTTACGGGGAACGAGTGCCGCGGTGCTTGCCGGCGATGACCTCGATCTCGCGGCGGCGCTCGCCGGCGAAGGTCAGGAGCTTTTCGATCGTCGGCGTATCCGTGATCCGTTTGGCGAGCCGCTCGGCGCGCGCAGCCTGATCTTCGAGATACTTGATCGTGTTCAAGCGCCGCCTCCCCGAATGCCCCGAATTGTGTGGGCAGCCATGGTGATCGAGAAGCAGCTAACAGCCGGTTAAGCAGGTCGCATCGGTCTTGCCGAGTCGTGCCCCTATTGCACGACCTCCAGCCTGACATTGGTGATGCCCTTATCGACCATGCCGAGCGCCTCGGCCGCAGAAGGGGTGATGTCGACCACGCGCCCGCGAACATAGGGTCCGCGATCGTTGACCCTGACGGTGACGAAGCGGCCGGAGGAGGTATCGGTGACGCGCAGCTTGGTGCCGAACGGCAGGGTCGGATGCGCCGCGGTCAACTCGTTCTTGTCGAACCTCTCGCCGCTCGCGGTTTCCGTATCCGAATAGAAGCTGGCGACGCCGTGCGAGGGGGTCTGCTTGGCGTCACGGTCCGGGGCACGCGCCCGGCTGATCGGGCGTGGATGCAGCGCCGCCACCCTGTGCGGCCGCTCCACCGCGGCATGCCGGCCGGTCGCGGCGAGATCGGCCTTCTGGCGGCCGACCGGCGCTTGCGCGCAGGCGGCGAGCGATGCTGCGGCGACGACCGCGAGCAGCGGCCGGCACGAGGTTGCGAAGGAAATCCGGGCAGTTTCGGCACGTGCAATGCGAGACATGGTACGCCCTCCGAACGGCCGGATTTTCGGTCGGCAATGAGGGCAGAACCTTGTCGGAACAAAAGCGGCTCTGGGGCCGCGGACGTTTCACGACCGGCTGTGACGATTCCACCACAGTGCGTGTTCTGAATCGGAACAGCCGGCCCTTGGCCAGCGTGCGAGGCGGCCTGATCGCATCGCGCTTTGGGCCTCAGTATTTCGGCTCGTACATCTGCGACTGGACCAAAGCCTTCACGTCATTCGGCGCAGGTCCGTCCGCGAGCCCGCGCTGATAGGCGACGTCGGCAACGGCCGCAGCGATGCGGACCGAGACCTCGCGGATGCGCGGCAGTGCCGGATAGAGACTGCCTTGCGCGAGGTCCTCCTTGCCGACGCAATCGGCAAGCGTATGAGCTGCCGCCATGAACATCTCGTCGGTGACGAGGCGCGAGCCGCTGGCGATGACGCCGAGGCCGACGCCGGGGAAGATGTAGGAATTGTTGCCCTGGCGCGGCACGAAGCTGCGGCCGTTGAGCTTCACCGGATCGTACGGGCTGCCGCAAGCGAACAGCGCACGGCCCTCGGTGTAGCGATAGGCATCCTCCGCCGAGCACTCGGCCTTCGACGTCGGGTTGGATAATGCGAACACGATCGGCCGCTCGTTGAGTTCGGCCATCGTCCTGAGCACGTCGGGTGTGAAGGCGCCGCCAACCGCGGCAACGCCGATGATCGCCGTCGGCTTCAGCGTCTTGATCGCGGTGAGGAAATCGGCGATCGGCGCCTGGTCGGTGTGGGCATAGCGGAGCTTGTGACCGGAGAGGCCCTCGCGGCCGCTGACGACGAGACCACGGGAATCCACCAGCCAGTTGCGGCGGAGCGCCTCGGCCTCGGTGGCACCCTCGGCGATCATAGCGGACACCACGAGATCGGCGATGCCGGTTGCCGCCTCGCCCGCGCCGAGGAACAGGATGCGCTGATCCCTGAGCTTGCCGCCGGAAATGCGCAAGCCTGAGAACAGGCCCGCGAGCGCCACCGCCGCGGTGCCCTGGATATCGTCGTTGAAGACGCAGGCTTCATCCCGGTACTTGTGCAGCAGCTTGAAGGCGGAGTGATTGGCGAAATCCTCGAACTGGATCAGCACGCCCGGGAACGTCTTTCGCGCAGCCTGCATGAACTCGTCGACGAGGCTATCATAGGCTTCGCCGGTCAGCCGCCGCTCGCGCAGGCCGATATAATAGGGATCATTCAACAGCTCCTCGTTGTTGGTGCCGACGTCGAGCACGATGGGCAGGCACGCTTCCGGATGCACGCCGGCGCAGGCCGAATAGAGCGAGAGCTTGCCGACCGGAATGCCCATGCCGTTGGCACCGAGATCGCCGAGGCCGAGGATGCGCTCGCCGTCGGTGACGACGATCAGCCTGGCCGGATAGGGCCAGTTCTTCAGGATCTCCGCGATCTGGCCGCGATCGCGCGAGGAGATGAACATGCCGCGCGGCCGCTGGAAGATCAGGCCGTATTTCTGGCAGGCGAGCCCGACCGTCGGCGTGTAGATGATCGGCTGGATTTCGTCGATATTGTCGACGACGACACGGAAGAACAGCGCCTCGTTGCGGTCATGCAGCGCGTTCAGGGCGACGTATTTTTCCAGATCCGTCGGCAGCGTGCGCAGATGGGTGAGCACGCGCTGGGCCTGCGTCTCCATCGTCAGCACGCAGGGCGGCAGGAGGCCGCGCAGGCCGAGCGTCTCGCGCTCCGCTTCCGTGAAGGCAGTCCCCTTGTTGAGCAAGGGATCGCGCAGCAGCGTCATGCCTTGCTGCGAATTGGACGACGTCGATTGGGCAACGACCCGGGCAGGTCTATTCACGAATTCCCCCAAGGAGCTTCTATTTGAACCGCGGGCATTGTCGGCCAGCGCTCCATCCAGATCAAGGACGGAGAGGACTCGAGAATGGACTATGATCTCGCACCGCAGCGAGATTCTCGCGAACGCCTGGCAGTTGCGTGCGAGAAAAGGGTTGACGGGGCTATTCCGGCTTGATGTCGGCCGTCTCAATGAGAGGCTACCATTTCACCGTCTCGGCCTCATGAAAGCGGCCATGTTCGCGCTGCCGCATCAAGAGAGGGCAAGCCGGAAATCTGGGGGGCTGCTTATCCAGCCGCCCGCCGCGGCGTCAGACTGGCGGCGCTATCCGCCGGTGGCGCGATGTGCATCAAAATGGTCTGGGTAGCGGATGCGACCTCGATACCGTTCTGCTGGAAGCGCAGCTTCATGCGCCGGTTGAATTCGCGCTGGACCGGCCAGCGCCCGGCCTCGGTGCAGCGGATCTGGCCGACGATCGACACCATCGCACCGTCGACCTTGTCGACGCCCCAGAGCTCGAGGTCGCCGCGGATCAACGCACGGAATTCCGGTTCGCGGCGCATCTCGTCGACGATGTCCTTGAGGATCTGGCCGGCACGGTCGGTGTCCTCCTTGTAGGCGACGTTGACGCTGACCGAGGCGTTGCCGGCGCCGCGGCTGGCATTGGTGATGGTCGTGACCGCGCTGAAGGGCACGATGTGGACGGCGCCGTCGCCGGCGCGCAGGCGGATGGTTCGGATCGAGACGTTCTCGACCACGCCCGAGAGCCCCGAGACGCTGACATTGTCACCGACCTGGACCGTGTTTTCCAGCAGCAGGAACAGGCCGGTGATGAGATCCTGCACCAGCTTTTGCGAGCCGAAGCCGATCGCGATGCCGACGATGCCGGCACCCGCGAGCAGCGGCGCGACATTGACGCCGATCTCGCTGAGCGCCGTGAGGCCGACGACCGTGGCGATCAGGCAGAGCAGCGCCGTGCGCAGCATCGGCTGGAAGGTACGCAGACGCGCGGCGCGGGCATAATGGCCGTCCCGGGACAGCGCATTGATCTGGCGGTCCAGCAGCGCGTTGCTGGCTTCCCAGATCGCGGCTGCGATGAACACGGCAAGGCCGATCGTCACCACGGCGGAGATCAGCCTGCTGCCGATCTGGCCGCCATAGAACCAGACGATGGCGTCGACGCCCCAGACTTCGAGCACGGCGACGAAGCCGATGAAGGTGATCACGCCGGACACGATCCTGCGCAGCAGCGGCAGATAGCGGTTGGCGCGGATCTCGAGGCCCGGAAAGCGCTGGAGGATCTCAGGCTTGATGCGGAAGCCGCGGTCGATCAGGCTCAGCGTCACCATGATGACGACGCGCGTGACCAGCGCCACTACGGCCGTGCCGACGAAATATTGCAGCAGCAGCGAATAGCCGTTGCGGATGTTGAGCGCCCAAACCGCCCACAACGCGAGATCGAGCGCGATGGCAGGATAGTGCCAGCCCCCGGCGATGCGGTTGCGCAAACGGGCCGCAATCCCCTGCCGCTCGGCCGGCGCGCGGATGGCGTCGGCGACCTGGCGGCGGCATTGCAGGATGATGACGACGATGAAGAGGTGCACGACCAGCATCACCATGCGCAGCAGCGCGGCGTAGCCGGCGCGGTGCAGGCCGAGCAGCAGCGCCACATTGGCGAAGGCGATGCCGGAGACGCCGACACCGACGATGCGGCGCGCCCAGATCTCGATATAGGCGGCGGTCTCGGCGCGCACCGGGAACAGGCCGAATGGCCCCACCAGTGCCCGGACCATGCAGATGAGCCCGCGCGAGAACGCATAGGCGTTGACGACTGCGAGGATCACGAGGCGGACGGTGGTGGGCTCGCCGATCTCGGTCCCGAGCAGCGCCGTAGCAACGCCCACGAAGACGATCACGGGAAGCAGTTCGAGCACGATGCGACCCAGCACGAAAGGCAACCGCAGCAACAGTTGCCAGATCCGCGCGAGGCTGTGACGGCGCTTGTGCAATTCCGGCTGCGGGGTGACATCCGCGACCGATGACGGCGGATCGGCGATCGGCAGGGCCTGCCCTGGCAGACGTGCTGTTTGCGGCGCGCGTGCTTCCAGGAACGCGGCCGGACGCCGGATCAGGCGGAAGATCACCCATTCCGCGCAGAAGGCAGAACCGAACACCAGCGCCAGTTTCCAGGCGATCTCGATCAGGAGATTGTAGGCCGCGGGATCGTTCGCGGTCCGCATGATCCAGTAATAGAACGCCGGGAAGTGCGTGAGCGTCCGCGCCATGCCGGCGATCTCACCCGAGATCTCGCCGATCTCCTCCGACACCGTGAGCAGGAGCTGCGCACCGAGGCCGTCGGCCGAGAGCGGGATCGGCGATTTTGGCTCGGGCGCGGGTTGCTGCGGACCGGACGCGTTGGCGATCGCGCGGAGCGTGTCGATCATCTGCGCGCGCTTCTTGTCGTCCTGAAGGGTTTCCAGCGCGCGCTTCGCCTCGTCGGGCGATAGTGCGGCAGCGCTGTTTGCCGGCGACGGAGACGGCTCGGCACGGGCGCCGGAGGAATATGGAATCGTGAGGAAGAGAGCGGCGAGGAGCGCCGCGGCCAGCTTATGCGACACGAGGATTCCCTGGAAATATGAATGCGCCAGCGGCGTCGGGACCGTCACCGACGAAGCACATGCATCATGTCGGATTGCCGCTATTCGCCCCGGCCCTGTGTCGGAAGTTGGCCTTTGAGGCGACATTCTCTTGGCATTTGCCGCAATGCAAGATCAGGGGCCCTGGCGTCAGCGAAACGCCTTCAGGCCCCGTGCGCGCAAACACCTCTCCCCTCATTGCGGAATGACGGCGAGGAGGAGGACGGCGGACAGCAGAATGTCATGGATGCTCATCGCAACGGCCTCGTCACGGCCGTCAGACGCAATCGATGTGCTGCAAAAATTCAGCGCCGGGAAGGTAGGGGCTTTGCCTCACTGATGCAGCCCGCTAAACCTTGTCCCGGCGTGCCGTTCGCGGTTTTGCCGCTATGCGATAGTCCGAACGAGCTCCATCGCAATTAACGCGGCTGGATTTGCGGAGGTGGCGTCATAGACCTCCCCTTGCTCATGAGGTGGACGTTGCGTGTCGCTTGTTTGCGACCCTTGGCATGGTCCTCCTGCGACACAAAACTGTCAAGCAGGACCAAAGAATATGACGATCACATTTGACGCGCGGGTTCCCTGAACGGCTGCGCTCTTGTCCAATCGCGGAGCGCTTGCGCACGGAGATGCGGACCTCAGGGGGGCGGCGAGGCATGGTGACATTATGCCCCTGTTTTGCCCGACGAGTCAAACGAGCTTCGAAAAAACCGCAAATGCATTACGCAATGGGCAATTCATTGATTTCGCTCTCCCCGGCTACTGTGCATGGGGTTGTTTTCGCGTTTTAGAGAAACATGCCCGCCAAGTCGACGGTCGATGCCTTTCCGATCTGGTCGAAGTTTTGCGCCAACCAGCTTCGCGCCGCCGCGCGGCCCTCGTCGCGCAGGCGGCACAACAGGCTCCATTCGGGATGGAATTGCGTGGCCGTGCCGAGCTGCGACATCAACGCGTCGTTGCCGATCCAATGCATGTACATGCGGCTGTGCTTGTTGCTGTCGAGCTCGCCATCGTCGATCAGCCGGGTGGCGAAAGCGATCGCGCGCATCTCGCGCATCAAGGACGAATTGAAGCTGATCTCGTTGATGCGGTGGAGGACGTCGGCGGCACTGGCCGGCAGCTCGTCGCGCCGGATCGCCGTGACCTGCACGATGATGACGTCGTGGCTTCCCTTGCGGTAGATCAGCGGATAGATCGCGGGATTGCCGAGATAGCCGCCATCCCAGTAATGCTCGCCGTCGATCTCGACGGCCTGGAAATAGGGCGGCAGGCAGGCCGAGGCGAGCACGGTTTCCGCCGTCAGCAGCGGGCTCTGGAACACCTTGATCTTGCCGGTGCGGACGTTGGTGGCGTTGAGAAACAGCTGCGGCGCCTCGGGCGAGGAATTGAGCCGGTCGAAATCGACCACGCGCTGCAGCAGCGCTCGGAGCGGATTGAAATGAAAGGGATTGAGCAGGTTCGGCGGCAGCGTGTGTGTCAGCGTATGGATGAATGCGTGGACCGGATGATATTCCGGCGGCAGCTTCAGGGCCTGGATCCACTGGTTCAGCGGCGACATCAGATCGTACGCCATGTCCATGCGCGACACTTCGTACCAGAATGCGTGCAGGCTCTCCCGCGCGGCCTCAGCGCCTCCATGCGCCATGCCGGAGGCCATCGCCACCGCATTCATCGCGCCGGCACTGGTCGCACTGATCGCCTCGATCGCGAGCCTGCCGTCCTCGAGCACCTGGTCGAGCACGCCCCACACGAAAGCGCCGTGCGCGCCGCCGCCCTGGAGCGCGAAGTTGACGTCCTTGCAGTTCGTGGTCCCGCTGGCTGTCACTTTGCTTGCTTCTTGCCTCCCGTCCCTTCTTTCTCCAGCGCCTTGCGCACCTGCTTGAACTCCTCCAGCGAGGCCTTGTCGGCCCGGGGGAAGCGCAGGTCGAGCTTTTCCAGCTCGGCATTGATCACCGAGCCGATCACGACGCGGGCGAACCATTTGTGGTCGGCGGGCACGACGTACCAGGGCGCATGGGACGTCGCCGTGTGGCGAACGATGTCCTGGTAGACCGCCTGGTAGCGCGGCCACAGCGCGCGCTCCCTGATGTCGTCCATGGAGAACTTCCACTGCTTGGCCGGATCGTCCAGCCGCGCGAGGAAGCGCTCGCGCTGCTCATCCTTGGACACGTTGAGGAAGAACTTCAGCACCACGGTGCCGTTGCGGCAGAGATAGCGCTCGAACGCCGAGATGTCCTCGAATCGCTCCTTCCAGATGTTCTTGGTCACGAGCTTTGGCGGCAGCTTCTCCTTGGCGAGAATCTCCGGATGCACGCGCGTCACCAGGCATTCCTCGTAGTGGGAGCGGTTGAAAATACCGATACGCCCGCGCTCGGGCAGCGCGATCATATGGCGCCAGAGGAAGTCATGGTCGAGCTCCTTGCTGCTCGGTGCCTTGAAGGCATGAACCTCGCAGCCCTGCGGATTGATGCCCTCGAAGATTGCCTTGATCGCAGAATCCTTGCCGCCTGCGTCCATCGCCTGGAACACGATCAGGAGCGACCAGCGGTCCTGCGCGTAAAGCTTCTCCTGAAACTCGATCAGCCGCTTCTTGTTCGAATCGAGGACCGCCTGCGCCTTCTCCTTGTCGAGATCGCCCCTTTCGTCGGTCTTGTGGTCCTTGAGGTGAAACTTGCCCGAACCATCGTGGCGGAATGGCGAGATGTAGCGGTCAAGCTCCCGGGCGAGCGATTTGGACGGCTTCTTGTTCATGAGCGCGGGGCACCTTGCGTTGCGGCTTCAATCGGTCGAGCAAGCTACCAAGGATGCCCTTGGGAAGGAATATGATGAAAAGGACGAGCAGCACGCCGTAGACGAGGTTGTCCCAGCCGACCGCCTTGGTACCGAAGCCGATGCGCAAGGTCTCGGCCAGCAGAATGGTGATGATGGCGCCGACGGTCGGGCCGAGCGAGACGAACAGGCCGCCGACGATGGCCGCGAACACCATCTGGAGCGACACCGCGATGCCGCTGACCGTGTCAGGCGTGATGAACATCTGGTACTGGCAGTAGATCGCGCCGGCGAGCGCCGTCATCAGCGCGCTGAGCAGCGTGATCTTCAGCTTCTCCGCCGTGACATCGACGCCGGCGGCGGCAGCGGCATCCTCGTCCTCCGAGATCGCGTCCAGCGCATAGCGAGCCATGCTGCGATCGACCCAGTGCCAGACCACGATGCCGAACAGCCAGACCGCGAGCGCAATCAGGTACCAGGTCGTCTTGTCGTCGAACTGCAGCGCCAGCAGCTTGTTGCCGGACGCGCGGTCTGGGGTAAGGCCGAGCGAGCCGCCGGTATAGTCGCGCGTCGCCGTGATCACCTGGAGCACGATGCCTGACAGCGCCAGCGTCACCAGCACGAAATAGTGCCCCGTGATGCGGAAGCGGAAGCAGGGATAACCGACGATCAGCGCCAGCGCGCCGGCCGCCACCATGCTGATGGGGATGCCGATCCAGGGCGACAGGCCGAGATGATTCCAGAGCAGCGCCGTGACATAGGCGCCGATCCCCATGAAGCCGCCGTGGCCGAGCGAGACCAGGCCGAATCGCCCCATCATCGACCAGGAGGTGTAGGCGAACGACCAGATCAGGATCAGCACCAGAATGTGCAGATGATAGGGATCGCGATAGACGAAGGGCAGCGCGACCAGCGCCGCCAGGCCTATTCCCCAGGCTGCAAGCCGCCCCTGCCCCATCATCGGCGCCTCGCAAGCAGGCCCGCGGGCCGGATGAACATCATGACGATGAAGAAGGCGAAGGCGAGCACATAGCCCCATTCGAGATCGGAGAACAGGCCGCCGAGCGAGATGATCTCGGCGAACACGAAGGCGGCGATGAAGCCGCCGATGAAATTGCCGAGGCCCCCGAGCACGCAGATCAGGAAGGTGATCGGCCCGAAGGAGAGGCCGACGAAGGGATGCACGTCGTATTGCAGCACCAGGAGGCAGGCGGCGAGGCCGGCGAGCGCGCCGCCCAGCGCCGAGGTGATCAGATAGATCCGCCTGGTATCGACGCCCATCAAGGCCATGATCTGCCGGTCCTGCGAGATGGCGCGGATCGCAGTGCCGGTGAAGGTTCGCGTCATGAACAGATAGACGGCGACCATGCCAATCAGCGCCGCCAGGAACGATAGCAGCCGTGCGTAGCTGAAGTTCATGTCGCCGAAGGCAAGCACCGGCAGGCGGATGCCGAGATTGCGGAAGTCGATGCCGAAGGCGACGGTGGCAAAGCTCTGCAGCACAAACAGCACGCCGCCGGTCGCGAGCAGCTGGTTGATCGGCGGCGCAGTCAGCAGCGGCGCGATCACGAGGTAGTGCAGCGCCGCGCCAAGCACCGCGACCAGCAGGATGGTGAGCGGCGCGGCGACGAAATAGCTGAGCCCGTAGTACTGCACCATGAAGTACATGCCGTACATGCCGATCATCACGAGCTCTGCATAACAGATCCACGTGACGTCGATGACGCCGAAGATCAGATTGAGACCGAGCGCGAGCAGCGCCAGCACGCCGCCGAGCAGGATGCCGTTGATCACGGCCTCCAGCAGGTAGATGTCGAAAATGTCCAGGAACGCCTGCATGCCCGTCACACCCCGAGATATGCTTCCTTGACCGTGTCGCTCGCCAGCATCTCGGCCGAGGTGCCGGACGCCCTGATCGTGCCCGCCTCGATCAGATAGGCCCGGTCGACCACCTTCAGCACCTGCTGCACGTTCTGCTCGACGATCAGCACGGTCAGCCCGCTGGCGCGAATCCGTTTCACCAGCTCGAACACCTGCTGCACCACGACCGGCGCAAGCCCCGCCGAGGGCTCGTCGAGCAGCAGCAGCTTCGGATTGGACATCATCGCGCGGCCGATCGCGCACATCTGCTGCTCGCCGCCGGACATGGTGCCCGCCATCTGGTGGCGGCGCTCCTTCAGGCGCGGAAACAGCTCGAACACGACTTCGAGCCGCTCGATATAGCGCCCGCGCGCCTCCTTCATGAAGGCGCCCATCTTGAGATTGTCGTCCACCGTGAGCTGCGGAAACAGCCGCCGGTTCTCCGGCACATGCGCAATGCCGAGGCTGACGATCTTGTGCGAGGGCGTCGCCACGAGGTCGACGCCTTCCATTCTGATCGAGCCGCGCGAGGGCCTGATCAGGCCGGAGATGACGCGCATCAGGGTGGTCTTGCCGGCGCCGTTCGGGCCGATGACGCCGACGGCTTCGCCGGCCTTCACATCGAGGCCGACGTCGAACAGGGCCTGGAAGGTGCCGTAGCCGGCATTGACGCCGCGAAGCTCCAGCATCGGCTACCCTCCCGCGCGGCGGCGCGCTTCGGCGGCCGCGGCCTGCGTGGTCTCGGCATCGGTGCCGAGATAGACCTCGATCACGCGCGGATCGCCGGCGACCGCACTCGGCAGGCCTTCCGAGATCTTCTCGCCGTGATCCAGCACCATGACGCGATCGACGACCCGCATCAGCACGCCCATGATGTGCTCGACCCAGATGATGGTGATCCCGAGCTCGTCGCGGATGTTGCGCAGCATGTCGGCGGCCTGATCCATCTCGGCCTCGTCGAGGCCGCCGAGGCTCTCGTCGGCGAGCAGCAGCTTCGGCGCGGTGGCGAGCGCTTTCGCAAGTTCGAGCTTCTTCAGGCCGGCAGCTCCGAGGCCATCGACGCTGGCATGGCGATCGGTGGGCAGGCCGACCATGGCGAGCGAGCGCTCGGCCGCCTCTTCCGCCCTGGCGCGGCTGTGGCGGCCCTGGCCGTAGAAGCCAGCGAGCGCGACATTCTCGAAAATGGTCAGGCGGCGGAAGGGGCGCGGAATCTGGAAGGTGCGGCCGATGCCGCTGTTGATGATCCGGTGCGGCGCGAGGCCCGCGATCTCGTGGCCGGCGAAAAGTATCGAGCCTGATGTCGGCGCCAGCGTGCCGGAGAGCATGTTGAAGATCGTGCTCTTGCCCGAACCGTTGGGGCCGATCAGGCCGAGGATCTCGCCCTCGTCGACCTTGAACGACACGTTGTTCACGGCGGTGAAGCCGCCAAACCGCTTCACCAGCCCGTTCACTTCCAGCACCGCCGTTCTCCGCCGCTACTGGTTGCTGTAGGTGGTGCCTTTCGGCAGCGGCAGCACGGCCTCGCGCTGCGCCTGACTCTTGGGCCACACCACGTAGGACTTGTCATCGACGTACTGGATCACGACGGGGAACGAGCGCTCGTTCTGGCCGGCCATTGGCGAGCCCTCGCCGTGGAATTTGACGCCGAAGCCGAGCATGGTGCCGCCTTCGGGTATGTCGGTGTCGAGTGCTGCCTTGCGCAGGGCGTCGGGATCTATGCTGCCATATTTCTTGATCGCTCGCGGCAGCACGTCGGTCAGGAACAGGTAGGTGTTGGACGCAGCCATGCCGACATGGGCTGAACGGATGGCGATGCCCGGCTTGCGCTTGTCGAACTCCTCGCCAACCGCCTTGATGATCGGCGGCAGCTTCGGATCCATGCTCTTCTGGTTGGCGAGCCAGATCGAGATCGGATCGGTGTTGAAGACGTAGTTGACATCGGCGCCCAGGCCTTCCTTCAGCTTCTCATAGACCCCGTAGCCGGCGCCATGTCCCACCAGCGCACCGAACTTCAGCCCTTGTTCGCGGGCTTGCCGGAGCAACAGGGTGATGTCGGGATTGTAGCCGGTGTGGAAGATCACATCCGGCTTGGCCCGCTTCAGCTTGGTGACCAGCGCAGACAAATCCGGGGCCGTGGCCGAATAGCCTTCCCTGAGCACGATGTTGAAACCGGCCTTCTTGGCACCGGCTTCATTACCTTTGGCAACGTCGACGCCGTAGGCGCCGTCCTCATGGATGATGGCGACCCGCAGGTCCTTCGGATCCTTGCCCAACTTTTCTTTCGTGTTCTGCGCGATGAAGTCCATCGTCATCATACCGAACTGATCGCCGGAGGCCTGCGGCCGAAACACGTACTTGTAGTTCTTGTTCTCCAGCACCGCGGACGAAATGCAGGTCGTGATCCACATGAACTTCTTCAGCTGCTCGACGCGCGCTGCCACCGGCACGCACTGCGCCGAGGAAAAGAAGCCGAGCAGCATGTCGACCTTTTCCTGCTCGATCAAACGTATCGCTTCATTGATGGCGACGTCCGGCTTGCTCTGGGCATCGGCATAGATCGCCTCGATCTTGTAGCCCTCGACATCCTTCGCGCTGTACTGATCCAGCATGATCCTTGCGCCGGTATATTGCAGCTCCGAGCCGCCGCCGGCGAGCGGGCCGGTCAGATCATAGATGACACCGATCTTGAGCTTCTTCTCCTGAGCCTTGTCTTGGGCCTCGGCGGACGCCGCCAAGCCCGTCGCCGATACGGCGACCAACAACCCACGTACCAAACGGGCAGCCATGCGCAGGCGCATCAAAACCTCCCTGGACGATTGTGCATTGCATTCTTGGTGCAATTCTTCGGCCCATCACATGGGCTGCGCGCGGCGATGTCAAGCCTCGCGCATCAGCGCGCTGCGAACTGCTGCTCGACGAAGGCCGTGACAAATCGCGGCATGGACGGTCTGAGATCGCTGGTCCCGCGCACGAGGTGAATGGCCGACAGCTCCGGCTCGGTTTCGCGCGCAAGGTTGGCTTCGATCCGGGCGCGAGCCATATCGCCCGGCATGTCCAGGTTGATGACCTGCAACATCGCGATCGTGGGGCCTGTGACCACGCAATGCCAGCCCGGCTCGATCCGATAGTCGGCCGCGGTCAGGCCGGTCTCCTCGCCGAGTTCGCGGACGACACTGCCGGGAATGTCGAGCGCGCCGTCCCTGACATCGTCGAGATCAGGCGTTCCCGAGGGGAAATAAATGCGGCCTGCGTTGGCGGTGTGGGGCGCCATCTCGCCCATGATGAAGGCGCCGTCGGAGGCGCGCAACGCGCCCATGCCAAAGCCGTTAAACACGGCCTTGTCGGGAAAGCCCCAGTCGCGCCAGGCGAGGAAGCTTGCGAAATCCGTCTCGAAATAGGTCGCCGTCAGGTGACCGCCGTTGAACGCGGCGTCGCACCCGAGCAGGACGCGGCCGTTCCAGATCTTCGGCCGCTCGCGCTGCTTCTCGGCGAAATGCGCCGCGATCTCGGCGCGCCGTTCCTCGGCGAACGGCCAGACGATCGACCGCACCGCAAGATCGAGCGTCGTGACGCGATGTATGACCGGTGACGTCATGACCGGGCGATTACCAGGCCTTCGCGTCGGCTATTTGGCATTGCCCGTGGTCTTCTTGGCCTGCTCGACGAATTTGTTGGTGAAAGTCTTGCTGACGTCGATCTTGGCGTTCGCGACCTCGGGCGAGCCGACGCTGAACACCGCGAGCACGGCATCCGCGCCCTTCGGATCCATCTTGCCGGTCTCGGAGAACATCGGGATCGTGTTCTTCAGCGCGGCGAGATAGAGGTCCTTGTTCTTGCCGACCGTCTCCTCCGGCATCTTCGCCATGATCTCCTCAGGGCTGTGCGAGTGGATCCAGGCCAGCGTCGCGAGGATCGCATTGGTGAGCGCCTGCGTCTCCTTCTCATGGCCGTTGATCCAGGCCGCAGTCGAGTACAGCGCGCCGCCCGGATATTCGCCGCCGAACGTCTCGAGCGTGTCCTTCTGGGTACGGGTGTCCGAAAGGATGCGCAGATCCTTGTGGCTGCCCTGAAGCACGGTCACCGAAGGATCGAGCATCACGGCCGCGTCGATCTGGCCCTGCTGCATGGCGGCGACCGCGGTGGCACCGAGGCCGACGCCGATCACGGCGGTGCCGGCTGGATCGAGCCCGTTCTTCTTGAGCATGTATTTCAGAAAGAAGTCGGTGGAGGAGCCGGGCGCACTGACGCCGACCTTCTTGCCGGCGAGGTCCTTGATCGACTTGATGTCGTTGGTCCGCGAGGGCGCGACCACCAGGACGAGGCCGGGATAGCGGTCATAGACCACGAAGGATTGCAGCTCCTGCTTCTTGGCCGCGAGATTGACGCAATGGTCGAAATAGCCGGAGACCACGTCGGCGCTGCCGCCGAGCACGGCTTTGAGCGCGTCCGAGCCGCCCTTGAGGTCGACGAGTTCGACACTGACGCCGGCCTTCTCGTATTCGCCGAGTTGCCTGGCCAGCACCGTCGGCAGATAGCACAGGCAGGAGCCACCGCCGACCGCGATGGTCACCTTCCTTTGCGCCGCGGCAAGCGAGGTGGTGAGCGTCAGCGCGAGCAGCGCGCCGGCGAGCCTGGCAATCGTGTTCTTCATTGGTGTCCTCCGTTCGGCCGGCGGCACCATAGAGCAGCGGGACGGGCTTGAGAAGCGCTGCCTGGGTGGGCTGGCCATCGGCCTTGAGCCCTCGCGATCGGGCTCGCGCCGATGCGCGGGCCCGTTTCGTGAATTTCGCCGCTAGATCGGACGCGCCTGCTTCCGGATCTCGTTCGCGATCGGCTTGAGGGTGTCTGTCGGAAGCTGGCCGACGAGGGTATAGCCAAGGCCGTCGTCTATCCAGGCAAAACCCGCGACGTCGCCGGACGACTGCGGCATCATCGGCGCATCCTGATTGCGGCTGCTCATCGGACGCGTCAGTACCACGAGGCGATCGCCGCGATCGTCGTCGTACATGAACATCGCGGCCGGACCGTGCGAGGTCGCGACCAGACGCCCGCCCATCAGCCGATAGCCCGAGACGGAGAGGTCCGGTACCTTGACCGGCTGTTTCAGCCGGTTGGATATCCATTGCGTGAGCTCTGCGCTGTCGGACGCCCGTATCTCGACCGGGCGCACGCGATCCGGTGCGTAAACGCCATAGGTATAGGCTGCTTCCTGGGCCAACGCGGATAGTCCGTTCGAGCTATCCTGCAGTACGCTGCGCATGGTCCATCCGCCGAGGCCTCCGATACCTAGAAGCAACATCGCAGCGATTGCCCGCCACGCCCGCAGGGGACGGCGCTTCCGGCTCTCGATGATGTGCGACAGGTTCAATTCCGCGGGCAATGGCTCGTCGGCGATCGACGCGAGCGCGCCACGCAGCTGCTCGCGCTGGTTGGCGAAGCCCGCAACGCGGCTGGCGACATCCGGATGCTCGTCCAGATAGGATGCGACCTCGGCGCGACGCTCGGGCTCGAGGGCCTGGTCCACATAGGCGTGGAGATCATCTTCCGTGATCGGCCGCTGGTTCATTTCAAGCTCCGCAATGCGACGACGTTCCTCGGCCCCACCGCATCCATCTCCTGCTGCAACCGCTCCCGTGCGCGCGACAGGCGCGACATCACGGTGCCCAAGGGAACGCCGAGAACTTTCGCAGCATCCGCGTAGGAGAGATCCTCGACTGCGACCAGCAGCAAGACCGCTCGTTGCTCTTCCGGCAGTCGCGCAAGCTTGCTCAGGACGTCCCGGTAGATCAGGCTTTGTTCCTGCGCTGCCGCGCTGACAAGCTCCTGCTCACCCGCATCGTCGATCGGCATATGCCTTCCCCGCGCTGTGGCCTGGCGGAATTGCGTGATCGCCAGATTGTGAAGGATGGTGAAGAGCCAGGCGCGGACGCTGCCATCGCGCCGCTGCTGCCAGCGGCTGACGGCGCGCTCCAGGCAGTCCTGGACCAGATCGTCAGCTACCGCGTGATCGCGCATGAGCGCACGCGCATAGCGGCGGAGCGCGGGGATCAGCGGCTCGACCTGAACCAGCATATCCTTCATGACGCGCTCCGCCCCATCTCGGTTGATGCCCGCTGAACGTCATCGCGCCTCGAGTTGAATGACGTCGCCCGGCATGGCCGCGTCGCCGGACGCAATCACCAGATATCGCCTGGCAGCCGCGGCAGACTGGTCGACGATCTGCCGGATCGGACCGACCGCGTTGACGATGGCTGATCCGGCCGGATTGGTCATGAACGCTGCCAATGGCTGCAGCGGCCCGCTTCCATCGCCATGGTCCGCCAGCGCCAGCACATATTTCTGCCTGGGCTGAAGTCCCGTCACCGAAGCCTGCAGGACCTGTATCAAGCCCTGATCGAACAACGACACACTGGTCGGCGCCTGGCCGCCCCCCGCACCACCTTTCGATACAAGCGCGAGATGGGCAACCTGGCCGGCAACGCCGAGAGCCTGCAAGTTTTGGCGGTCATCCGGGTCAGGCGCGGCGTTCGGGACATAGGCGATCGCCTGCGGCGCCTGGCCGATCGGAACGTTTGCGATGACCTTGTTGGTTACCGTATCGATAGCCGCAAGCGCGTCGGCATTCTCCAGCCCGACATAGATGCGGGTCCCGTCGCCGGACGGCCACACACCGTGCGGAAGACTACCAACCGGGATCGTCGCGACCTGCGAGAAGTCGTCGGTGCGGAATACCTTCACTTCGTTCAGGCCACCGACAGTGACATAGGCATACGTGCCCTTGGTCGTATGCGCGAAGTTGACGTGATTTGTGATCGGGCCGGTTTCGATGGTCTTGATCGCATTGAACGGCGGCCTCGCGTTGAACACCTGGGTCCGGCCCACGTCTTTCAGCGTGAACCATACTTGGTTCCCATCCGGCGTCGCCGCGATGTTCGGGCAGAATGGGCTCTCCTGCTTCACCCTCGCTATGATCTTATGCTCGGCAACAGCGACCACGTCAGTCTCGGGATTGAAGGACGAGCAGATGTAGCCATACTTGCCGTCGGGTGAGAAAATCTGCATGCCGGGCCCGTTCGGGGTCGTGATGCGGGTTTTCTCCTTGAAGCTGGTCGGGTCGATGACGGAGATATAGTTTTCGCCGCGGACGGTGACCCACACCTCCTTGCCGTCCGGCGTG
Source organism: Bradyrhizobium sp. 191 (assembly GCF_023100985.1). Classification (NCBI taxonomy): domain Bacteria; kingdom Pseudomonadati; phylum Pseudomonadota; class Alphaproteobacteria; order Hyphomicrobiales; family Nitrobacteraceae; genus Bradyrhizobium; species Bradyrhizobium sp. 191. Next base: position 6,759,938 of record NZ_CP064692.1, on the reverse strand, counting down.
TAGAACGCCTCGTGTGGCGACCTCCCGACGTAAGTCACGTGCTTGACCGCGTTGGTCGCGGTATCGATGAAACTCACGGAGTTCGAACCGATCGAAACCACGGCGAGCGTCTTGTGATCCGGCGAGAAGCCCATGCCGTGCACGAGGACCTGGCCCTTGTAGAGCGGGCTGAAATTGCCGGGTTGCGGGTCACCCAGCCGGATCACACCAAGCAGCTTGTTGTCGACGGGGTCGGTGACCGAAACCGTATTCGAGAATTGTTCTGCGGCGTAAACGCGGTCGTGATGGCTGATCGGAATATCGGGGGCGGATAGCGCGCCCGGTGCCTGCCCCGCCCATGCGGCGGATCCGCCTGCAAGCATCGTGGCGGCCAGGAAAATGCTTCTCACAACCCTGCATTTCGATGTGCTCATGTAAGTCGCTCCTACTTCTTCATTCCGGCGGGCATATCCATCCGCATGCCCGAATGATGACGAACGTTGGCCACCGGAGCGGATGCCGGTTGCGTCGGAGCAGGTGCGGTGTCCGTGGCCGGCTCGCCTATGGCGAGCTTCATGGCCGCGATCTCTTGCATCTGATCGACAATGATTTCCTGGGCGATGCGCCGCAGCTGCTCGTTCTTGCCATAGCGCAATTCGATGACCGCCATGTCGATCGCGCCCTGATGATGCGGATTCATCATCGCGACGAAGTCGCGATCGACATCGCCGGTCGGCTTGACCGCCATGTCGTTCATCATCTTGGTCATGGCGGCTTCATTTTCTTCCAGAAAGGCCCGTTCTTCCGTGCTCAGCGCAGCCGGCGGGTTGCCGGGATGGGACTCATGCGCGAACGCGAGCGGAGGCACCGCGAACGCGACGAGAATGTGCGCGGCGAGGAACGCCGCGCCGAAGCCGAAGCCGGACCTGGGCCATCGACATCTGGCTGAGAGCGCCGCTACGGCGCAGCGAAACTGTGACGGGTACATCAAGAACTCCCATGCTGGTGGTCGCATGGGGGTTTGACGCGCGGCCGCGCGTTCTATTCCGGCCTGCCGATCACATAAATGTCAGCGCGCAACGAGGCGGCTTAACCACGCCCATCCGACGCGGTCGGCCGCCACACCAGCAGCCGCCGCTCCACCAGCGTGACGCCGAAGTCGATCAGGATCACGAAGGCCGAGAGCACGAACATGCCGGCGAACACACCGGCAACGTCGAACACGCCCTCGGCCTGCTGAATGAGATAGCCGAGCCCCGCCGCCGATCCCAGATATTCGCCGACGACCGCGCCGACCACCGCGAAGCCGACCGAGGTGTGCAGGGAGGAGAACATCCAGGACAGCGCCGACGGCCAATAGACGTGCTGCATCAACTGCCGCTCGCTCATGCCGAGCATGCGGCCGTTGTCGAGCACGGTGCGGCTGACCTCTTTCACGCCCTGATAGACGTTGAAGAACACGATGAAGAACACCAAGGTGACGCCGAGCGCGACCTTGGACCAGATGCCGAGGCCGAGCCACAGCGCGAAGATCGGCGCCAGCACGACGCGCGGCAGTGCGTTGACCATCTTCACGTAGGGATCGAACACGGCGGCGACCAGCGGCTGGCGCGCGAACCAGAAGCCGACCAGCACGCCGCCGAGCGATCCGATCACGAAGGCGAGGATCGATTCCGCCAGCGTGATGCCGAGATGCTTCCAGATCACGCCGGACGAGAACCATTTCACGATCTGGCTGAACACGTCGAACGGGTTGGAGAAGAAGAACGGCGGCAGCAGGATCTTGCCGAAGACGGGAACGGTCGACAGCACTTGCCACAGCACGGTGCAGACGACCGCGACCAGGATTTGCAGCGCAAGCAGCGTCGGACGCGACATCAGATCGCCTCCGCCGCGTGCGTCGATTGCGCGTAGCCCTTCATCACCTCGTCCTTGAGCACGCTCCAGATCTCGCGATGCAGCGCATGGAATTCCTTGTCCAGCCGCACCTCGAAGATGTCGCGCGGGCGCGGCAGGCTCACCTGCCAGTCGCCGATGATGCGCGAGGACGGCCCGGCCGACATGATCACGACGCGGTCGGCGAGCGCGATCGCCTCTTCCAGATCGTGGGTGACGAACAGCACGGCCTTGCGGTCGGCGTTCCACAAGTCGAGCAGCAGGTTGCCCATGACCTGGCGGGTCTGTGCATCGAGTGGCCCGAACGGCTCATCCATGAGCAGGATTTTTGGATCGCGGATCAGCACCTGCGCCAGCGCCACGCGCTTGCGCTGGCCGCCGGAGAGCATGTGCGGATAACGGCTCGCAAAGGCGCCGAGGCCGACGGAGGTCAGCCATTTCTGCGCCCGCGGCAGCGCATCAGTGCGCGGCGTGCCCTTGATCTCGAGCCCGATCGCGACATTGTCGAGCGCGGTCTTCCACGGGAATAGCGCGTCGGCCTGGAACAGGTAGCCGGCATCCCGGTTCAGCCCCGCCAGCGGCCGGTCGAAAATCCGGACGCTGCCGGCGGCGGGCTTGAGCAGCCCGGCCGCAACGTTGAGCAGCGTCGATTTCCCACAGCCGGTCGGGCCGACGATGGCGACGAACTCGCCCTGGGCGACCGTGAGATGGGCTTTCTCGACCGCCGTATAGACCCGCCCGTCCCCGAGGCGGAACGCGACCTTGGCATCTTCCAGCGCCACTGCCGTGGGCGTCGTCATGTGCTTCCTCCGAATTCAGGCCGATGCCTTAGCCGCTCGCGCGGCCAAGTTCAATCAAGGCGCCAAGCGTGCTACGCATGGGTCCCGTCACCCCGCCCCTCAGAGGCAACCGAGCCGAGCGCAGGTCTGATGCCGTCCAGTCCCATGATCGGCTATGCACACGTCACCAAGAGCTTCGGCTCCCTCATGGCTCTGAGCGATGTATCGCTCGACGTCGCCGAGGGCGAGTTTGTGGCGATCGTCGGCGGCTCCGGCTCGGGCAAGACCACGCTGCTGCGGCTCGCCAACCGGCTGATCGAGGCCGACGGCGGCACCATCGCCGTCGAGGGCGAGGATGTGAGAGACGTCGATCCGGTCGCGCTGCGGCGGCGGATCGGCTACGTGTTCCAGAGCGGCGGGCTGTTCCCGCATTTGAGCGTCGCCGACAATATCGGGATCACACCGAGACTACTGGGTGTATCGGCGGCGGATATCGCGGCGCGTGTCGACGAGCTGCTCGAGCTGGTGCAGCTCGACCGTGCCGCCCATCGCGACCGTCTGCCGGAAGCGCTCTCCGGCGGCCAGCGCCAGCGCGTCGGCGTGGCGCGGGCGCTCGCGGCAAGGCCTCGCATCGTGCTGATGGACGAGCCGTTCGGCGCGCTCGATCCCCTCACCCGCGATGCGCTCGGCGACGACTATCGCTCGCTGCATCGCAAGCTCGGCCTGACCACAGTGATGATCACCCATGACATGACGGAGGCTCTCTTGCTCGCCGACCGCATCGCAGTGATGCGCGGCGGACAGCTGCGCGCGCAGGGCACGCCCGATGAGCTCACCAGGAGCGGCGACGGCTACGTGCTGGAGCTGCTGCGCACGCCGCGGCGCCAGGCCGATCGGCTGAATGCGCTGTTGCCGCAGAGCGGTGCGGCATGAGCCTCCTCGCCGATCCACGCTGGGGCGAGGCGCTGGCGCATCTGCCCGACTATCTCGGCAACCATGTCCAGGTCAGCCTTGCCGCACTGGCGCTCGGTCTCGCCGTCAGCCTGCCGCTGGCGATCCTCACGCGCAATCGCCCGGCGCCGCGCGCCATGCTGCTCGCGTTCGCCAGCATCGTGCAGACCGTGCCGGGACTGGCGCTGCTCGCACTGTTCTATCCGCTGCTGCTCGCGGCGGCCTCGGTCGCGCTGACCTGGTTCGGCGTTTCCTTCTCCGCCTTCGGCTTCCTGCCGGCGATGCTGGCGCTGGCGCTCTATTCGATGCTGCCGGTGCTGCGCAACGGCATTACCGGGCTCAACGGCATCGATCCCGCGCTGATCGAAGCCGCCAAGGGCGTCGGCATGACCGCGCGGCAGTCTCTGGTCATGGTCGAGCTGCCGCTGGCGCTGCCGGTGATGATGGCGGGCATCCGCACCGCCGCGGTCTGGGTGATCGGGACCGCGACGCTGTCGACCCCGATCGGGCAGACCAGCCTCGGCAATTACATCTTTGCCGGACTCCAGACCCAGAACTGGGTGTTCGTGCTGTTCGGCTGCCTGGCCTCGGCCCTGCTCGCGCTCGCCGTCGATCAACTGCTTGGCCTGATCGAGAATGGTCTGCGTCGTCGCAGCCGTCTGCGCGCGGCGCTCGGCTGCATCGGGATCGCAGCTCTCGTTGCCGCAACATTGGTGCCGACAATGGGCCGCTCCTCGCAGGGCTACGTCGTCGGCGCCAAGACATTTGCCGAGCAGTATGTGCTGTCCGCGCTCCTCAGGGACCGTCTCCAGGCCGCCGGCCTGTCCGCGACGGCGCGCTCGAGCCTCGGTTCGAGCGTGATCTTCGAGGCGCTGAAGGCCGGCGACATCGATCTCTATGTCGACTATTCCGGCACGCTTTGGGCCAACCAGCTGCATCGCAGCGATATCAAGCCGCGCACCGAGCTGCTCGCGGAACTCAAGACAGCGCTCGCCAGGGACAACATCACCCTGCTCGGCGACCTCGGCTTCGAGAATGCCTATGCGCTGGTGATGCCGAGGAAGCGCGCCGAGGTGCTCGGCATCCGCACCATCGCCGATCTCGCCGCACACGCATCGACGATGTCGATTGCCGGCGACTACGAATTCTTCTCGCGGCCCGAATGGGCGGCCCTGCAAAGGGCCTACGGCCTTTCGTTCCGCGCCCAACGCCAGATGCAGCCGGATTTCATGTATGCGGCAGCCGCCAGCGGCGAGGTCGACGTAATCGCCGGCTACACCAGCGATGGCCTGATCGCGAAGTACGATCTCGTCGCGCTCGACGATATCAGGCACGCCATCCCGCCCTACGACGCCATCCTGCTGCTCGCGCCGAAACGCGCCGGTGACGAGCGACTGCAGGCGGCGCTGCGGCCGCTGCTCGGCAGGATCGACATCGCCACCATGCGCGAAGCCAATTTGCGCGCCAGTGGCAATGACGCGAACTCCTCGCCGGATGCGGTCGCTCGATGGCTGTGGGAGAAGATTAAGCAGTAGGTCAGCGGTTCACCCCGTCATCCTGAGGTGCGAGCTGCGCGGCGCATAGCACCGTGCGGCGAGCCTCGAAGGATGAACGGCCACGATGCAGCCGGGTCGTGCATCCTTCGAGGCCTCCGCTACGCTCCGGCACCTCAGGATGACGGTGACAAAAACTAAAGCCCCCTGATCATCCCCGCGTCGATCAGCAGCCGGTTCAATCGCCGTGCCTCGGCGCCGTCCTTGCAGCCGTAGAAGACGCCGTTGCAGCGGAGCATGATCTCCTTCTGTTCGGCGAAGGACGGGTCGAGCGGAATGCCGGCGGCTTCCTGGATCACCAGCGGCAGATAGGGGCCGTCGATCGTGTCCATCACGGCCGCGCTCTTCAGCGGCTCGAAATTGACGGCGTCGATCGCATAATAGGTCGCGTAGAGACGCGGATCGTAATTGTCCAGCTTCTTGCCGAGAGCGCCCTCGTCGAGCCCGGGCTCGAGGATCTGCGCTGCGAATTCCGGCTGGTGATCTCCGTAGCGCACGATCAGGAAGGGCTCGCCCGGAAAATTCTTCCTCAGGCCTGCGACGAAGGACTTGTACTGCTCGGCGCTGATTGCCTGCCGGCGCAGATATTCGTCGATCGACGGCACATTGCCCGGCGCGCGCCAGTTCGGCAGCAGGTCGGGACGGAAGCGCGTTTCCCAGGGGAAATGATTGGCGCCGAGATAGATAAAGGTGAACAGCGGCTTGTTCGGCGGCTGCTGGCCCATCAGCTGGAGTGCCTTGTCGTAGAAGAAGCTGTCGGGCTCGACATCCTTCGCGCCGAGGTCCTTCGCATCGAGAAAGCGCTCGATGCCGGTCGTCATCTGGAAGCTGCGCGCGCCCATGAAGCCGCCATTGGCGGGATAGAGCGAGAGCGTCTCGTAGCCGCAGCGGCGCAGCGCCAGCGGCAGGCCGCGCTCAACCCGGCTCGAGGCAATGCGCGTCACGAAATAGGCGAAGCGTCCGAACGAGCGCGAGGAAAGCCCCGCGAGCACGTTGTATTCGGTGAACCAGCTCGGTCCGCCATTGCTCTCGGCGAGGAACGTGCGCTGCTTGCCGTCCCAGGACGTGAAGTGGCTGCCATAGCCCTGCGACACCTTGATGCCCTGCGCCGCGCGGATATCGAAGCTCGATTCATCATGGATCATGATGATGTTCGGCCGGCGGCCGGCGGGATGGCAGGCATCGACCAGCGGCATGTTGAGCCGTTCATTGGTCGAAGCGGCCGCCTCCATGAAGCCGTACTGCGCGAAATCCGACACCGCGCTGACGCCCGAGCGGAAGAATTTCGAGAGATAGCCGTCGTCGTAATAGCTGCGCCAGGCTTCATCCGGATGGTAGAGCGAATACCCGACAAGCCCGGCGAGGCAAGCGAGCTTGCAGGCCAGCGCCGGCAGGCGGCGGACGCGGAACGGGTCGAGCCACCACAGCGAATACATCAACGGCAGCGTGATCAGGCCGGCCAGAATCACCGACCAGCGCAAGTTCGGGAAGATCGTGAACAGGAACGCGACGGTGTCGCGGTCGATCATCATCAGGTCGATGAAATTGACCGTCATCTGCACGACCTCGTGCTTGAGCTGCGACAGCAGCACCAGCACGACGACCATGGTCAGCGACAATGCGCCCGAGAGCGCCGGCCGCCGCAGCAGCGTGATCCAGAAGAAGTTCAGGATGCCCCAGGCCAGCGCAAAGGACAGGCGCGAGCCGAAATCGGTCTCGGTCTCGTACATCAGCGCGAGCGCAGCGAGATGCGGCGCTGCAACCGCGAGCAGGCGCCAGATGCCGAGCGCGGCGACGCTCGCCAGCACGGCGGTCGCGGCAGAAGGACCTGGATTGGGCGCGGACGCCATCGACAATACGCTGAACTTCAAGTCCGGCCCTGTGACACGTCTGACCGGCCGGTCAGGGCGTCCGGCGCAGCCGGAAGCCTGCACCGTGTCATAAAACTGTAACGGAATGGTCAAGGACAGGCAACGCACGGAGCGGCCCGACCTTCGCCTAATGTTAGCGAGCGGCGAAGCTGCTACGGCTTGGCAACGCCCGCGATGAACAGGTCGAGCACCGCTTCCGCCACCCGCTCGATTTCACGCTCCTGCACGCGCCAACGCCATGGACGAAATCGCGCCCGTTGGAGATGATCTGGACATGCGCGGGGTTGCGCCGTGGCCCAGTGCAGACAAGCGAGGCGGAACGCGTGAAAGCCGGCCAGCGGGTCGGCGGCCGGCAACGAGGCCAGCGCCGTCTCGATCTTGGCACGAAAGCGCCGCTGCGCCTCCTCTGCCACGGCCAGCATCAAGGCATCGCGGTTTCGGGAAGCGCCGGAACGGCGCCCCCGCCGACATTGCCGCCCGGCAGGCGGCCTCACGGACGGAGATCTCGATTCCCTCCGCCGCAGGTTGCAGCGCAGCATCGATCAGTACGCGGCAGCGGCAAGACGGCCCCGATCGGGTGGCGCATCGGCTCCGGCGTGATCTGACGGCGCACCTTGGACCTGCCGCGGTCAGCGCTCGAGCACGATTTCGGCGATGCGCTCGGCCGACATGCAACGGCCCGGCTCTCAGTGGACACGAGATGAGAATGCGGATGAAGAGCCGAATCCTTGGCCCTGAAGACGCAGAGGTTTTGATGTTCGGAATGCAGCGAGAAAGTGCGACAAACGCCGCGATGCCAAGAATGTGGTTTAAAAGTCGGTTCTTCGCGTTCAGGCCGCGCGTCAACTTGCGAAGAATTTGAATAAAGCAGCAGCGCTTCGCGCGGGATGGAAAGAGCGAGACCACTGCTTGCGATCTCGCTCGATCATAGCCGCGAAGATTTAAGATTTGGTTTGGCGAGCAAGGTTGCGTTCGTCCGTCATTCCGGGGCGCGCGTTAGCGCGAACCCGGAAATCTCGATCCACAACCTCTGGACTCCGGGTAGCGCTTCGCGCCGCCGGAATGACGGCGTAGCCGTCAGTTCTTGCTCTTGTCGACCAGCGCGCCCTTCTTGATCCAGGGCATCATGTCGCGGAGCTTCGCGCCGACTTCCTCGATCGGGTGCGCGGCGAGCTTGGCGCGGGTCGCCTTGAACGAGGTCTGGTTGACCTTGTTCTCGAGCATCCAGTCGCGGGCGAACTTGCCGCCCTGGATGTCGGCCAGGACCTTGCGCATCTCCTTCTTGGTCTCGTCGGTGATGATGCGCGGGCCGGTGACGTACTCGCCGTACTCGGCGGTATTGGAGATCGAGTAGTTCATGTTGGCGATGCCGCCTTCATAGATCAGGTCGACGATCAGCTTCACTTCGTGCAGGCATTCGAAATAGGCCATCTCCGGCGCGTAGCCGGCTTCGACCAGGGTCTCGTAGCCGCCCTTGATCAGCTCGACCAGGCCGCCGCAGAGCACGACCTGCTCGCCGAACAGGTCGGTCTCGCACTCTTCCTTGAAGGTGGTCTCGATGATGCCGGCGCGGCCGCCGCCGATGGCGGAGGCGTAGGACAGGCCGAGGTCATGGGCATTGCCGGAGACGTCCTTGGCGATCGCGATCAGGCAGGGCACGCCGCCGCCGCGCTGATACTCCGAGCGCACGGTGTGGCCGGGGCCCTTCGGCGCGATCATCAGCACGTCGAGGTCGGCACGCGGATCGAGCAGATTGAAGTGGACGTTGAGGCCGTGGGCGAACACGAGGGCGGCGCCCTTCTTCATGTTGTCGTGCAGGTGCTCGCGGTAGATGTCGCCCTGAAGCTCGTCCGGAGTCAGCATCATGACGAGGTCGGCCCATTTGGCGGCTTCCGCAACTTCCAGCACCTTGAAGCCGGCGGCTTCCGCCTTCTTGGCCGAGGCCGAGCCCTTGCGCAGCGCAATGGCGACTTCCTTGACGCCGGAATCCTTCAGGTTGAGCGCATGGGCGTGGCCCTGGCTGCCATAGCCGACGATGGCGACCTTCTTGCCCTTGATCAGGTTCAGGTCGGCGTCGCGATCGTAGTAAACACGCATGGTCGTTTCCTCGTTCAGGGCCGAAAATCGGCCGATGGTCAGTGTCCGAAGGGTGAAATTTGCGGATTTCGGGGGCTGTCTAGAGCATTTTCAGCCCTGAGGGAAACCCGTTTCTGCATGGAAATCCGCGACATCATGCATCCATGAAAACGGGGTAGAGGGAAGCGAGCAGCAGGACCGCCATCAGGATATTGAAGGCGCGGACCAGCCGCTCGGAGGTCAGGACCGGGCGCAGCGCGGTGCCGAACAGGGCCCAGACCACTGTCGAGACCGTGCCGACGACGAGGCTGATCACGGTCTGAATGGCGATGTTGAGCGGGAATTGGGCGATCGCGGCATAGGCCGTGATGGTACCGATCACGATCACCCAGCCCTTGGCGTTGATCCACTGGAACATGGCCGCGCCCCAGAAGGTCATCGGGCCGCGCGCCTTCTCCTCGCCCGGCTTCGCCGGACCGGACAGCGCGATCACGGCGGCCAGGTAAATCAGGTAGGCGGCGCCGGCATATTTCAAGACGGTCTGGAGGATCGGATAGGCCAGGAACACGGTGCCGAGCCCGAGGCCGACGGCGGCGATCATGAAGGCGAAGCCGATGACGATGCCGACGATATGCGGGATCGTGCGCCGGAAGCCGTAGGTCAGGCCGGAGGACAACAGCATGATGTTGTTCGGCCCCGGGGTGAAGTACATGACCGCCATGAAGGCGAGGAAGGCGTAGAACAGCGAGTAGGTCATATTCACCTCACGCGGTCTTGGGCAGGACTTGCGGGCGTTTCGCCAGGACCATCACGGCGATGCCGCCGATCACGGTCAGCATGCCGGCGAGGCGCAACGGTCCGAACCGCTCGCCGAAAATGATGCTGGAGGCGGCCGAGCCGACGAACGGCACCAGCAGCGCGAACGGCACCACTTGCGCGGCGGGATAGTCGCGCAACAGGCGGCCCCACAGCCAATAGGCGATGCTGGTGGAGATGCCGCCGAGCATCAGCATGCAGAGCGCCGACGTCAGCGATAGGTGCGTCAGCGACGTCCATGTCGGCGCTGGTCCGTTGGCGATCAGTGCCAGCACGAACAGCGGCACCGCCGCGGCGAGGCAGAGCCATGCGAACAGATCGAACATCGGCACGCCGCGGGCGCCGCGCAGCAGCAGATTGCCGATTGCGAAGCTGAGCGGCGAGATCATCAGAACCGCAAAGGCGCCGACGCTGAAATCGTACCCGACGGTGCCGCAGATCATCAGAAGGCCCGCCGCGGCAACGACGATGCCCAAAGTCTGCATCGGTGTCGGCCGCTCACCGAACGCGAGCGCGGCAAAGCCGATCGTGAAGAGTGCCTGGCTCTGCACGACGACGCTGGTCAGGCCCACGGGCACCCCATGAGCGATGCCGTAGGCCTGCGACAGGAACTGACCGAGGAAGAGCGTGAAGCTGATCGCGATCAGCAGTGACCAGGCGATTTTCGGCTTGGGAATGAACAGGCAGGGCGCCGCGGCGATCGTGAAACGCAACGCCGTCATCAACTCCGGCGAAAGCTCGTCGAGCGCGATCCGGCTCGCCACGAAGGCAAGCCCCCAGATGATCGCCACCATGACGGCGATGAGGATGTCGGCCGGCTTCATTGTTGTTTCCGGTTCTGCTTTGTCTCGCAGCCCTGCTTGTTGTTCTGGTCTAGCCTTGCTCGCCGGCTTTCGGTTTCCGCAGCAGATAGGTGCCGTGCATCGGCGCGTGGTAATCGGCCGAGACCAGCGTGAAGCCGACGTCGGTCAGCATCCGCTCCATCACCCAGCCGAAGGTGGAATATTCGTCGCGCATATGCGTCACCACGCCCTCGCGGGAGAAATCGTGGTTCTTGATCTGGAAGTCGGCCCATTGCTCGACGTCACGCTCGATCGCGTCGGGCATCGATGAGTAAACAATGTCACGGAGATAAAACGTCGCTCCGGGCTTGAGCGCGCGAAAAATCCGCGACATCGCCACCGCCTTCCAGAAATCCGGCAGATGGTGCAGCGTGAACTCGCTGACGATGAGATCGTAGGATTCCGGACGGTAGGCGAAGCTGAGCAGACCGGCGGATTGGGTGCGCACGGGCGCCTTGCGGTCGCGGGCATAGATCTCGGCCAGCGCCAGCATTGCCGGCGAAATGTCGATGGCGTCGACGTCGGCCCCCATCAACGCCGCTTCGGTGGCGAGCACGCCGTTGCCGCAGCCGATATCGGCGATGCGCCAGCCACGCTGGACCCCGAGCATCTTCAGAGCGGCGCGCGCCCGCAGATCGGCATCGTCATGGTTGTCGTAGATCGAGGCCACAGCGGGCTCGATCCCCATCCGGTTCCGCTCGTTGTAGTACCAGTCGCGCGCCAGCATGGCTCACATCCCTTCAGGCCCGCGACCGATCGCGGCGACGCCGGTGCGCGACACCTCGACAAGGCCGAGCGGGCGCATCAGGTCGATAAATTGATTGATCTTGTCCGTATTGCCTGTGATCTCGAACACAAAGCTCTCGGTCGTGGCGTCGATCACGCGGGCGCGGAATGCATCCGCCAGCCTCAGCGCCTCGACCCTGTGTTCGCCCTGCCCGCGCACCTTGACCATCGCCAATTCGCGCTCGATCGAACGCCTGGTCAGGGTCATGTCGACGACGCGGTAGACCGGGATCATGCGATCGAGCTGGTGCTTGATCTGCTCGATCACCATCGGCGTACCCGTGGTGACGATGGTGATTCGCGACAGATGCTTCTGGGCCTCGGTCTCCGAGACCGTAAGGCTCTCGATGTTGTAGCCGCGACCCGAGAACAGGCCGATGACGCGCGCGAGCACGCCCGGCTCGTTCTGCACGAGCACCGCAAGCGTATGCGTCTCGTTGGGATCGTGACGGTCCTCGATGAAATAGGCGGATGCGGGCTGGTTCATTGTCGTCCCCTCTTGTCTCTCCGTCACGCCATCGCTGGCGCGTCCGTCCCGACCCAACGGCGGAACAGATCGAAATCGATATTGCCGCCAGACAGCACGAGACCGACGCGCTTGCCCTTCAGCTTGCTCTTTTCCTGCAGCGCCGCCGCCAGCGCCGCTGCGCCGGCGCCTTCGGCGAGATTATGCGTATCGGTCCAGTAGGCGCGGATCGCGGCGGCGACCTCGTCGTCGGTGACTTTTACGATGCGCGAGGCGCCCTTGCGGATCAGCGCGAACGCATCCTCGTCGGGGATGCGCGTCGCCATGCCGTCGGCGAGCGTGTTGCTGGTCTCGGTCGTCACGATCTTGCCCGCCGCGAACGACAGCGCATAGGACGGCGCTTCCGTCGACTGCACGCCGACGATCTCGGTCTTCAGGCCGAGCAGGTCGCGCGCCATGATGCAGCCGCAGATGCCGGAGCCCTGCCCGATCGGCACATAGAGGATATCGAGGTCGGACACTGCGTGGAACAATTCGAGAGCGTAGGTCGCAACGCCAAGAACGAGATCCGGGTGGAACGAGGGCACCATGTGGAGCCCGGCGAACTGCGCGCGGCGCTCGGCTTCCTCGCGTGCCGCCTGAAAGTCCTCGCCGTGTTCGACGAGTTCGGCACCAAAGGCCTTCATCGCGCGGTTCTTCTCGACCGAGTTGCCGCGCGGCACATAGATCACCGCGGGCACGCCGTGGCGGCTCGCGGCAAAGGCGAGGCTCTGACCGTGATTGCCGCGCGTCGCCGAGATGATGCCCGGTGTCCTCGGCCGCTCGCGCTTCAGCCGTTCGAGATAGACGAGGCCGCCGCGCACCTTGAAGGCGCCGATCGGCGTGTGGTTCTCGTGCTTGACCACGACCTCGGTGCCGAGCCGACCTGCGAGCAACGGCCAGGCATGCGCCGGCGTTGCCGGCACCGCCTGCCCCACGATCGCATGTGCGCGCTCGAGCTCCCTCAGGTCGAACATGGCCTCACACCAGCGCCTTGCCGCCGGCGAATGCCTTCGCGGTCGCCTCGTCGTTGGCCTGCTCCGGCAGCAGCATCTCGTTGTGGGCCTTGCCGGAGGGGATCATCGGGAAGCAGTTTTCCAGCGCCGCGACGCGGCAGTCGAAGAGCACCGGACGCTTGACCGAGATCATCTCCTTGATCGCACCATCAAGATCGGCGGGCTTGTGCACCTGGAGGCCGACGGCGCCATAGGCTTCCGCGAGCTTGACGAAATCCGGCAGCGCTTCCGAGTAGGAATGCGACAGGCGGTTGCCGTGCAGCAGCTGCTGCCACTGCCGCACCATGCCCATGTACTGGTTGTTCAGGATGAAGATCTTGATCGGCAGCTCGTACTGAACCGCCGTCGACATTTCCTGCATCGTCATCTGCACCGAGGCATCGCCCGCGATGTCGATGACGAGACTGTCGGGATGGGCAACCTGCACGCCGACCGCCGCCGGCAGGCCATAGCCCATGGTACCGAGACCGCCGGACGTCATCCAGCGATGCGGTTCCTCGAAGCCGTAGAACTGCGCCGCCCACATCTGATGCTGGCCGACCTCGGTCGTGATGTAGGTGTCCTTGCCGCGCGTCGCCTCGAACAGGCTCTGGATCGCGTGCTGCGGCAGGATGACGTCGTTGCTCTTCTTGTAGTAGAGCGAGTTGCGGGCGCGCCATTGCGCGATCTGCTGCCACCACGACTTGATGTCGGGCTTCTTCGCCTCCGCCTTGAACACCTGGAGGATGTCGCCGAGGATGTTGCCGCAATCGCCGATGATCGGAACGTCGACGCGGATGTTCTTGTTGATCGAGGACGGGTCGATGTCGATGTGGATCTTCTTCGAGCCGGGCGAGAACGCATCGACGCGACCGGTGATGCGATCGTCGAAGCGCGCGCCGACGCACAGCATGACGTCGCAATCATGCATGGTCATGTTGGCCTCGTAGGTGCCGTGCATGCCGAGCATGCCGAGCCAGTTCTTGCCCGAGGCCGGGTACGCCCCCAAACCCATCAGCGTGGAGGTGATCGGGAAGCCGGTGACCTCGACCAGCTCGCGCAAGAGCCTGGTCGCCTCGGGGCCGGAATTGATGACGCCGCCGCCGCTGTAGATCACGGGACGCTTGGCATTGGCCAGCAGCGCCACGGCCTTGCGGATCTGCGTCGCATCGCCCTTCACGCGCGGCGCGTAGGAGCGGTGCACGTCGGACTTGCGCGGGGGATGGTAGGTGCCGGTCGCGAACTGCACGTCCTTGGGGACGTCAACCAGCACCGGGCCCGGACGGCCCGAGGTTGCGACATAGAACGCCTCATGCAGCACCTTGGCCAAATCGTTGACGTCGCGCACCAGCCAATTGTGCTTGGTGCAGGGGCGCGTGATGCCGACGGTGTCGCATTCCTGGAACGCGTCGTTGCCGATCAGATGCGTCGGCACCTGGCCGGAGATGCAGACCAGCGGGATCGAGTCCATCAGCGCGTCGGTGAGTGGCGTCACCATGTTGGTGGCGCCGGGACCGGAGGTCACCAGCGCAACGCCCGGCTTGCCGGTCGAACGCGCATAGCCCTCGGCGGCATGGCCCGCGCCCTGCTCGTGGCGGACCAGGATGTGCTGGACCTCGCTCTGCTGGAAGATCTCGTCATAGATCGGAAGCACGGCGCCGCCGGGATAGCCGAAAATGTCGGTCACGCCGTGATCGATGAGCGCGCGGACGATCATCGCGGCGCCGGTCATCTGGTTCGGATCGTGGCTCTTGTCGCTCATTGGCTTGCTCCGGATGCGCTGTTGTCAGCGGCTTCGTTCGTGTCGGGTTCGGGAAATAAAAAAGGCCCCGAAGAGGGCCCATGCACACCGCCTGTCTTGTGGATGGCAGCTAGCCATCCCCGGCGGTGTGCCTGGGTACGACGGCGATAAGGAGTTTGGCAATAATGTTACGCATGGCAGGCGATCGGCTTCCCAAAGGTTGCGCGAAACATAGCGGCCAAAGCCCGGATGTCAAGGCAATGCGGCCGTTCCCACGCGATTTTGCCAGTGTAGCCCTGTTCCCCGGGTTCGGCGAGAGGTAAATTCGAGCCCCGCCACAAAACCGCGTTAGTCGGAAGCCCTGCCCGCGTTCACGACCGCCGCGAGCCAACCCCTTGCCTCCTCCGGCCTGACCCATTCGAATTCCGGCAATTGGTGCCGGAACCAGGTGAATTGCCGCTTGGCGTAGTGGCGGGTGTCGGCGCGGCCAATGCTGGCGGCCTCCTCCAGGCCGAGTTCGCCGCGCAGATGCCGGATCAGGGCCGGCACGCCATGGGCTTTCATCGCCGGCAGCAGCGGATCGAGGTGTCTGGCGGCGATCCGCTCGACCTCCCTCAACGCGCCAGCACCCAGCATGGCGTCGAAGCGGGCATCAATGCGGGCATAGAGCTCGTCCCGCTCGGGCGCGAGAAACACCGCGCGAAAACTGTCCTTCGGCAGTAGCGGCGGCTGTCCCTCCCGGTGCCAGTCGAGCAGTGAACGCCCGGTCGCCTCGATCACCTCGAGCGCGCGCGCAATCCGCGTGCGGTCGCGCAGGTTCAATCGCTCGGCTGCTGCCACGTCCCGGCGCGCAAGTTCCGCGTGCAGCGCCTCGACGCCGTTCCGCTCCAGTCGCCCCCTCACGTCCTCCCGCACCTCGGCCGGGATCGGCGGCACCACTGAGAGGCCGGCCGTCAGAGCCTTGAAATAGAGCCCTGTGCCGCCGACGAAGATCGGCAGACGGCCTTGAGCCCTTGCTTCATCGAGCGCCTTCGCCGCGTCGCTGACCCAGGCGCCCGCCGAAAAATTCACGGCGGCATCGACATGGCCATAGAGGCGATGCGGCACGAGCGCCTCGTCCGCTGCTGTCGGCCGCGCCGTGATGATACGGAGGTCGCGGTAGACCTGCATGGAATCGGCATTGATGACGACACCGCCGGTGGCGAGGGCAAGCTCGAGCACCAGCGCCGACTTGCCGCTGGCGGTCGGGCCTGCGATAAGCACGGCCTTGCTTGAATGCCCCTCGCTCACGAAAACCTCAATGTCCCTCGTTGCCACGCTGATCTGCAACCCCGACAATCCCGCGCTCGACTCGACCATCGTCGACGGCGCCCGCGCCGTGCTGCCACAAGCGGCGCCCGCGCACTGGCTGTTCGACGGGGTCGCGGTCGACATCCCCTTCGGCACCGACAGTAACCTCGGAAGTGACCGTCACGCCATCGAGCAGCGGCTCCGCGAGCTCCGCGGCGACCTGCCCATCGATATCGTCGTGCAGCCTGTTGGCTTCAGGCGCAAGAAGCTTTTTCTCGCCGACATGGATTCCACCATGATTGGCCAGGAATGCATCGACGAGCTCGCCGATTTCGTCGGGGTGAAGGCGCATGTCGCCGCCATCACCGAGCGCGCGATGCGCGGCGAGATCGAGTTCGAGCCGGCGCTGCGCGAGCGCGTCGCGCTGCTCAAGGACCTGCCCGCAAACGTGGTCGACGAGGTGCTGGCCAAGCGCATCACGCTGACGCCGGGCGGCCGCGAGTTGGTCGCCACCATGCGCGCGAACGGCGCCTATACCTGCCTCGTCTCCGGCGGCTTCACCTTGTTCACCCGCGCGGTCGCCGCCAGGATCGGCTTCCAGGAGAACCGCGCCAATGAGCTCGTCGTGCGCGACGGCAAGTTCACCGGCGAGGTGAAGGAGCCGATCCTCGGCCGCGCCGCAAAGCTCGCGACGCTGGTGGATCTGATGGAGTCGTTCGATCTCGATGATATCGACTCGGTGGTGGTCGGCGACGGCGCCAACGATCTCGCGATGATCCAGGCGGCGGGGCTCGGCGTGGCCTATCACGCCAAGCCCGCGGTGGCCGCGGCCGCGGCCGCGCGGATCGATCACGGCGATCTCACCGCGCTGCTCTATGCGCAGGGATATCGGCGGGAGGAGTTCGTGGAGGGCTGACACAATCGTCGTTCCGGGATGGTGCGAAGCACCAGACCCGGAACCTCGAGATTCCGGGTTCGATGCTTCGCATCGCCCCGGAATGACGGATGAAGTTACTGCACGCTCAGTGCGACGAAGCGCAGCTCGCCGTCGCCGTTGGAGACCAGCAGCAGCACCGATTTCTTGCCGTCCTTCTTGAGCTGATCGACCCGCTTCTGGATGTCGGCGCCGCTGGAAACGGCCTCCTGCGCGACCTCGACGATGACGTCACCGGCCGAGAGGCGCTTCTCTGCAGCGTCTGAATTGGCGTCGACATTGGTGACGACCACGCCCTTGACGCTGTCCTTGATCTTGTAACGCGTGCGCAGATCCTTGTTGAGCGCTGCGAGGTCCAGGCCAAGCGCCTTCTGCGTCACCGGCTTCTCGGGCGCGGGCTCGTCGGTCTTCACCGCGGCCTGCACCTTTTCGGGGTCCTGGAGGCGGCCGAGCGTGACCTTCTTGGTCTCTTCCTGCCCCTTGCGGATGATGACGACGTCGACCTCCTTGCCGACCGCCGTGTCGGCGACGACACGGGACAGGTCCTTCGGGTCCTTGACGTCCTTGCCGTCGAACTTGACGACGACGTCGCCGGGCTCGATGCCGGCGGGCTTGGCCGGGCCCTTGTCGTCGACGCCGGCGACCAGCGCACCGCGCGCCGGCTTGATGTTTAGACTCTCGGCGATCTCGTCAGTGACGCTCTGGATGCGCACCCCAAGCCAGCCGCGGCGCAGCTCGCCGAACTGGCGGAGCTGATCGACGACGCCCACCACCGTCTTCGACGGCACGGCGAAGCCGATGCCGATCGAGCCGCCGGATGGGGAGATGATCAGCGTGTTGACGCCGACGACGTCGCCGTCGAGGTTGAACAGCGGACCGCCGGAATTGCCGCGATTGATGGAGGCGTCGGTCTGGATATAGCTGTCGTATGGCCCTGAGGAGATGTCGCGGTTCTTGGCCGAGACGATGCCGGCGGTCACCGTGCCTCCCAGGCTGAAGGGGTTGCCGATCGCGACCACCCAGTCGCCCAGGCGCAACTTGTCGGAGTCGCCGAACTTGACCGCGACCAACGGCTTCGGCGGCTTGATCTTGAGCACGGCGAGATCGGTCTTCTTGTCGACGCCGACCAGCTCGGCCTTGATCTTGGTGCCGTCGTTGAGGATGACGTGGATCTCGTCGGCGTCCGCAATGACGTGGTTGTTGGTGACGACGACGCCCGATGCATCGATGATGAAGCCGGAGCCGAGCGAGTTGGTCTTGCGCGGCGGGTTGTCGCCGCCCTTGCTGCCGCCACCGGGACCCCGGCGGTTCTTGAAGAAGTCGTCGAAGAACTCTTCGAACGGCGAGCCGGGCGGCAGTTGCGGCATGGTGTTGCTGCCGCCGCCGCCCTTGGCCTCGACCGTCTGGGAGGTCGAGATGTTGACGACCGCGTCGATCACCTTCTCGGCGACGTCGGCGATGCCATCCGGTCCCCGCGCATGGGCCGGCGTGCCGAACGCGCTGAAAGCACCGACGGCGAGCGCGGCCAGCCCAATTCGCACACCAAGTCGCACGCAACGGCGCGAGCGGGACGGGGCAGTGGTGGCAGCGGTCATTGTGATCTCCAGGCAAAGGGATTCGGCGCCAGACTGCGCTCGAACGGGGGCACGGCGCAAGCGCGGAGCTTAACGGGCCTCAAGACACCGACAATACGACGAAAACCGGTCTGGCGCCTTCACTTTGGCGTTGGCCTGATGCCCTAAATCGGGCGCCGGATAACCCAGATCAGGACCAGACCGGCCACGGCCGAACCGATCCCAACCGCCCGCAGCACGTTGTCCGGCGTAGCGATGGCGCTCTTCATGGCCTTGCGCATCCAGTTGGGACTGGCCGCGAACATCAAGCCTTCAAGCACGAACAGGATGCCTAGGCCGATGAGGAAGTCGGCGAACGCAATGGACCTCATCGGAATGGAACCTCCCGCTATACTGTTCCTGTCTGGACAAAGGGCGGCCAGACCGGCCGCCCTTGTCTAGCTTACGGCTTCGCCGGCGTCTCATTTGCCATCTTGCCGGACGGATTACTGAAGTACCGGAAGAAATCCGAGTCCGGCCGCAGCAGGAAGCGGGTGTCATTCGAACGCAGACCATTCTCATAGGCCGTCATCGACCGGTAGAAGGCGAAGAAGTCGGCGTCCTTGCTGTAGGCTTCCGCAAACAGGCGGTTGCGCTCGGCATCGCCCGCACCGCGGGTCTGTTCGGCCTGCGAATTGGCCTCCGCGACGATGACGGTGGCCTCGCGGTCGGCCCTGGACTTGATCTCCTGCGCCTTCTGTCCACCCTGTGCACGGAACTCGGCGGCCTCGCGCTCACGCTCGGTCTTCATGCGCTGGTAGACCGCCTGGCTGTTCTGCTCCGGCAGGTCGGCACGGCGGATCCGGACGTCGACGACCTCGATGCCGTAGCCATCGGCCTCGCGATCCAGCTGGTCGCGGATGCGCAGCATCAGTTTCTCGCGGTCGTCGCGCACCACATTGATGAAGGTGACCTCGCCGAGCACGCGGCGCAACGCCGCGTTCAGGAGCGTGGTGAGCTGGATGTTGGCAGCCTGGATCGAGCCGATGCTCTGATAGAAGCGCAGCGCATCCTTGATGCGGTAGCGCGCAAAGGCGTCGACGACGAGCCGCTTCTGGTCGGATGCGATCGCTTCCTGCGATGGATTCTCCAGATCGAGGATCCGCTTGTCGATGTTGATCACCGAATTCCACGGTGCCTTGAAATGCAGGCCGGGTGTGGTGACGACGTCGACGGGCCGGCCGAACTGGAGCACGATGGTCTGCTCGGTCTGCTGTACCGTGAACAGCGACATGTAGCCGACGATCAGGACCAGGAGCAGCCCGAGCAGAGTGACGAAACCTGTAACCGGAGACCTCATCGGCTGCCTCCGCTCGACTGCGGACCGGTGGTAGGCGGCCGCTTGGTCGTCAGTTCGGGTAGCGGCAGATAGGGCACGATTCCCTGCCCCGAGGCGCCGCCGTCATAGACGAGCTTGTCGGCGCCGCCGAGGACGCGCTCCATCGTTTCAAGATAGATCCGTTCACGCGTCACGTCGGGCGCCTTCTTGTATTCCTCGTAAACTTTCAGAAAGCGCGCGCTCTGGCCCTTGGCCTCTGCGACCGCCTGCTCCTTGTAGCCTTCGGCGGCCTGAAGGATCTGCGCTGCACGTCCGCGCGCCTGCGGCACCACCTGGTTGGCGTAGGTCTGCGCTTCGTTCTGCAACTGCTCGAGATTGGCGCGCGCCGCCTGCACGTCGCGGAAGGCGTCGATCACCTGCGCCGGCGGATCCACCTTCTGCATCTGCACCTGGCTGATCTGGATGCCCGCGCC
Source organism: Bradyrhizobium sp. 191 (assembly GCF_023100985.1). Lineage (NCBI taxonomy): Bacteria > Pseudomonadati > Pseudomonadota > Alphaproteobacteria > Hyphomicrobiales > Nitrobacteraceae > Bradyrhizobium > Bradyrhizobium sp. 191. Next base: position 6,739,559 of record NZ_CP064692.1, on the reverse strand, counting down.
GTAGCTGTCCAGGGTCCTCTGGATCAGTTCATGCACGTTCTGCTCGGTGACGTTCCGCGCGCCGGTCAGGATCGGCTGGATCTGCGAGCGGCCGATCACCTCGCGCATCGCGCTCTCGGCGACCGCCTTCACGGTGCCTTCGGGATTCTGGATGTTGAAGAGGAAATCGCCGACGCCGTCCGGCTTGATACGCCAGAGCACGGTGAAGTCGACGTCGACGATGTTCTCGTCGCCGGTCAGCATCAGGCTCTCTTCCGGCACGTCACGAACCGAGCGGCCGCGCCGCGCCGGATCGTCGATCAGCGTCATGCCGATGGAGATGGTGTTGACGCGCAGAGCCTTCGGCAGCAGCACGGTCTCGATCGGGTAGGGCAGGTGATAGTTCAGGCCCGGCTGCACGGTGCGGACATGCTTGCCGAAGCGCAGCACGACTCCGAGCTCTTCGGACTGCACACGGAAGAAGCCCGACAGCAGCCAGAATGCCACAATCAGCAGGATGATCAGCGTGATTCCGATGCCGGAGAAATAGCCGCCCGGCATGATCTGCTGGAGGCGGTCCTGGCCGCGCCGCAGAAGGTCTTCCAGATCCGGCGGCCTCGGCCCGACCGGTTGCGGGCCTGAGCCCCATGGTCCCTTTGGACCCGAGCCCCACGGGCCACCGCCCTGATTCTTCCACGGCATTCGACGCTCTCCTCGGCAGGGTGGAATTGCCCCCGCCCGCTTTCTCCGGTCCGGCTTTATAGGGGACAGGCAGGTCCCTTACAACGCAGCCCGGGTCGTCTTCCGAGCTAAGCCTAGGGGCAGAAAAGTCAATGTTAACATTGGCAAATGCGGTTAATGGCCCGCCCGCCGACGATATGTCACATAGGAGAAGTCTGCGCTGTCATCGGGTCCGGCAGGATGACATATGCGCGCCGTCTCCTCCCACCCGGCCTTGTCGATGTCGAAATGCGTATCGCCTTCGGGCCGCGCATGCACTTCGGTGATTTCGAGACGATCGGCGCGATCGAGCCATTGCCGATAGATCTCGGCGCCGCCGATCACGGCGATCTCAGTGACCGAACGTCGCAGGGCATCGCCGCGCGCGACCGCCTCCGCATCCGGAGCCGATGTCGTGACGACGGCACCAGCAGCACGATAAGCCGCATCGCGCGTGATCACGATGTTGGTGCGGCCCGGCAACGGCCGGCGCAGGGATTCGAAGGTCTTGCGGCCCATGATGACCGGCTTGCCGATCGTGAGCGCCTTGAAGCGGGCCATGTCGGATTTCAATCGCCACGGGATGGCGCTGCCGGCGCCGATGACGCCGTTCTCCGCAATCGCAACGACGAAGACGATCTCCATCAGGGCGTGTTCCCGGCAAGCCGCGTCAGCGCAGGCCCGGTGACGCGGCACAGCGTCCAGTCGTCCATCATGACGGCACCGAGCGACTTGTAGAACGCGATCGACGGCGCGTTCCAGTCGAGCACCGCCCATTGCAGGCGCGACCAGCCGTTCTCGATGCATTCCCTGGCGAGATAGACCAGCAGCGCCTTGCCCAGGCCCCTGCCCCGATGCGACGGCCGCACGTAGAGATCTTCGAGATAGATGCCGTGGCGGCCGCTGAAGGTGGAAAAATTCGCAAACCACACCGCGAAGCCGACCGGCTCACCTTTCCATTCGGCGATCGCGCAATAGAGTTGCGGCCTATCACCGAACAGCGCGTCGTTGATGTCAGCCTCGGTCGCCTCCACCTCGTGCGAAAGCTTTTCGTATTCGGCAAGCTCGCGGATGAAGGACAGAACGAGGCCAGCTTCTCCAGCCTGGGCACGACGGATGGCCAACGACATCGGCGCTAGACCGCGACTTCCGCCTTGATGTGCGGATGCGGATCGTAGCCGACGAGCTCGAAATCCTCGAAGCGGAAGGAGAAGATGTCCTTTACATCAGGGTTGATACGCATCACCGGCAGCGCGCGCGGCGCGCGGGTGAGCTGGAGCTTCGCCTGCTCCAGATGGTTGGAATAGAGATGGGTATCGCCGAGCGAGTGCACGAAGTCGCCTGGCTTCAGCCCGGTGACCTGCGCCACCATCATGGTGAGCAGCGCATAGGAGGCGATGTTGAAGGGCACGCCGAGGAAGACGTCGGCGGAGCGCTGATAGAGCTGGCACGACAGTTTGCCGTTCGCGACATAGAACTGGAACAGCAGGTGGCAGGGCGGCAACGCCATCTTCTCGACGTCGGCCGGATTCCAGGCGGTGACGACCAGCCGGCGGGAATCGGGAGTGCGCTTGATCATGTCGATGACATTGGCGATCTGGTCGATGCTGCGCCCGTCGGCCGTGGGCCAGGAGCGCCATTGATGGCCGTACACCGGGCCGAGATCACCATTGGCGTCCGCCCATTCGTCCCAGATGGTGACGCCGTTGTCGCGCAGATATTTGATGTTGGTGTCGCCCTTCAGGAACCACAACAGCTCGTGCACGATCGCCTTCAGCGGCAGCCGCTTGGTGGTCAGCATCGGGAAACCGGCGGAGAGATTGAAGCGCATTTGGTGGCCGAACACCGAGAGCGTGCCGGTGCCGGTCCGGTCGGTCTTCTCGGCGCCGTCGGAAAGAATCCGCTCGAGCAGGTCCTGATACTGGTGCATGTGCCAAAAACCTTAGGAAGACGGCAGCCTCTGGGGGAGGCGGCAAAGTTAGCGGCCGCTCCCATGCTGCGACAGCAGCGATTCGCTGTCCGCCGCCATTATACCCGGAAAAATGAGTGGTCCCGGCACAAACGACGGCGGAACCTGCGTCCCGCCCTTCTGCCTATCAGCTTGATCGCATTGCCTAAGTTGCCGGCTTGAGCACCGGGGTCCACTTCGCGATCTCGCCCTTTACGAGGGCGGCCAGCGATTCCGGCGTCCGTTCGGGAGGACTTGGGATAACGCTGCCGAGTTCGAGCAGGCGCTTGCGCACGGTCTCGTCATCGAGCGCCTTGACGGCCGCAGCGTTCAGGCTGGCGACGATCGCAGGCGAAGTTCCCTTGGGCGCGAATATCGCATTCCAGGCCTGGGCCTGGAACTTCGGCAGGCCCGCTTCGGCCGTCGTCGGCACATTCGGCAGCGACGGATTGCGCTCCGGCGTTGCGATCGCATAGGCCTTGATGGTGCCGGCGTTGATCTGCGGCACGGCGTTGACGATCTGGTCGCACATGTAATCGACCTGGCCCGCCACCAGCGCGTTCATCGCGGGTCCCGTGCCGTTGAAGGGCACGCCGACCGGCTTGATGTCGAGGATCGAGTGCAGCAATTCGCAGGAGACATGCGAGACCGAGCCGACGCCGGCATGCGCGGCGTTCACCTTCTCGGCGTTCGCCTTCACATAGGTGACGAACTCCTTCAGGTCCTTCGGTGGAAAGTCCTTGCGCGCGAGGATCAGGATCGGCGTGCCCGCGAGCAGCGCGATGGGCTCGAAGTCCTTCTCGGGATGGTAGGCGAGCTTCGGATAGAGCGGCACCGATGCGGCATGCGTACCCATATGCCCGGTGATCAGCGTATAGCCGTCATTGGCCGCGCGCGCGGCGCGCGTGGTCGCGATGGTGCCGCCGGCACCGACGACGTTCTCGATGATGATGCTTTGTCCCAGCGTCTGCGCCATGTGCGAGGTGACGATGCGCGCGACGACGTCGGTCGGGCCCCCGGCCGCAAACGGCACGATCATGGTGATGCTGCGCGTCGGATAGGTCTGCGCCTCGACCGGTGCAACAAAGGCGCCCAGCGAGGCGAGCGCTGCGGCACTTGCGCCCGCGAGCGCGCGAATAAAGGTCATGTCGATCCCCTGTAGTCCCCTTGGCTATACACAAATGCCGGCCAAGAGGCCGGCATTTTCACTTCACGAAGCCGTCACACAAGTCGATTCGACTTTCGAATGCGGCACGCCGACGCAGGACCCGAGCCGACGCAAGGCGCAGGCGACCTCAGTTCTCGGACTCCGTGAACACCTCGTCGCGCTTGGCGCGCAACGCCGGTAGCACGGTGAGGATCAAGAGGCTCGCCGCGACCGCAAGCAGCACCGCCGACAACGGGCGCGTGACGAACACGCTCCAGTCGCCGCGCGAGATCAGCAGCGCACGGCGCAGGTTCTCTTCCATCAGCGGTCCGAGCACCATGCCGAGCAGCAGCGGCGCCGGCTCGAAATCGTGCTTGATCAGCCAATATCCGACCAAACCGAACACGCCTGCGAGGATGACGTCGACCGGCGCGTTGTTCACCGAATAGATGCCGATCGCGCAGAAGATCACGATCGAGGGGAACATCAGCCGGTACGGCACGCGCAGCAGCCGCACCCAGATGCCGACCAGCGGCAGGTTGATGATGATCAGCATCAGATTGCCGATCCACATCGAGGCGATCATGCCCCAGACGAGATCCGGCTGCTTCTGCATCACCTGCGGACCCGGCACGATGCCGTGAATGGTCATCGCGCCCACCATCAGCGCCATCACCGCGTTCGGCGGGATGCCGAGCGTGAGCAGCGGGATGAAGGAGGTCTGCGCCGCGGCGTTGTTGGCGCTCTCCGGCCCCGCGACGCCCTCGATCGCGCCGCGGCCGAACCGCGACGGGTTCTTGGCCAGCTTCTTCTCGAGCGTATAGGCCGCAAACGACGCGATGACCGCGCCACCGCCGGGCAGGATGCCGAGGATCGAGCCGAGCACGGTGCCGCGCAGGATCGGCGGCGTCGAGTCGAGCAGATCCTTTTTGGTCGGCATCAGGCCGGTGATCTTCTGCTGCACGAGATCGCGATTCATCTCGGCGCCATGGTCGAGATTGCGGATGATCTCGGCAAAACCGAACACGCCCATCGCCACGGTCGCAAAGCCGAGGCCGTCGGCGAGCTCGGGAATGTTGAAGGCCATGCGCGAGGCGCCGGTCTCGATGTCCGAGCCGACCATCGACAGCAGCAGGCCGAACACGATCATGGCGATCGCCTTCAGCACCGAGCCCTTGGCCAGGACCACCGCGAAGATCAGGCCGAGCACCATCAGCGAGAAATATTCGGCCGGGCCAAAGGCAAGCGCGAGCTTCGTAAGCGGCGCGCCGAGGATGGCAATCAAGACGGTCGCGACGCAGCCGGCGAAGAACGAGCCGATCGCGGCGATCGCCAGCGCCGGGCCGGCGCGGCCCTGCTTGGCCATCTGGTGCCCGTCGATGGCGGTGACGACCGATGTTGCCTCGCCGGGTATGTTGACCAGGATCGACGTGGTCGAGCCGCCATACTGGGCACCATAATAGATGCCGGCGAGCATGATCAACGCGCCGACCGGCGGCAGTCCGAAGGTGATTGGCAGCAGCATCGCGACGGTAGCGATGGTACCGATGCCCGGGAGCACGCCGACCAGCGTCCCGACGAGGGCGCCGATCAGGCACATCAGCAGGTTGATCGGAGAAAAGGCGACGGCGAAGCCGTGAGCGAGGTTGGCAAAAATATCCATTACGCCCTCACTGGTTCAGGAAACGCGGATACATCGGCATCGGCAGCCCGAGCACGTAGGGAAACAGGATGGCGCAGCCGACCGTCAGGCAGGCGCCGACGATCACCGCTTCGAGCCACCGCGTCTCGTGCGAGCCCGTCGCCGCGATCATGAAGCTCGAAAAGGCCGTAACCACGAGGCCGAGCGACCGAATCGACAGGGCGAAGAAGAGGATCGCGGCCACCACGAACAGCGGTCCCCGCCAGGAATAATGAGCCATCGGCGGCCCATCGGTTAGAAGGCCGGTCAAGGCGATGCCGGCGGACAAGGCGACCAGCAGCCCGCCGAACATGCGCGGCGCGGTGCCTGCGCCGAAGGAGAAGCCCCGCATGCCCTGCAAGTCGCTCCCTGCCCACAACGCGAACAGCGCAAGCGCCATGAGAACGACGCCGCCGACATAATCCTGTGCCGATCGGATCGTCATGAACAGCGTCAGGATCGCCACGGCGAACAGCGGATAGGAATAGATCAGCGCCAGCAGCACCTCGGACGACATCTTCTTGGTGCCGCCGCCGAACGATCCGAATATGGCACTGGGCGCGTCGGCGAGCAGCGCCGTCGCGTGGCTGGTCACGACCGCCGCCGGACCGCGGCCGGTGCCCCAGCCGAAGATCGTCCCGATCGACCAGATCAATTCGAAAATCTGCGGCGCAATCGCCAGCAGACAAAAGCCGAGCGCTACCTTGGTGTTTCGGGTAGCTGTCGCTGAGTGGCCCATCGTGTCGGCCATGCCTGTCTCCTCCGCGACCCGTAAGTCACGAGCACTGTTGTTCTAAATCCGCTGGAACTGGATCCCCCGCCCCGGATCACTGCCTAGCGATTTTCATTACACAATGCCAGCAAAACCCAACACGCCCCCAGCGAGCAGGAGCCACAGGGGATTGACGCGCGAGACGGACGCCATCACGGCAACCATTGCGGTCAGAAGCAGTGCAGCAATGCTGCGATCGGTGGACTGGGCCAGGATAAGGGCACTCGCCGCCATCAAACCAATCGAGAGCGGAACCAATGCAGCCTGGATCAGGCCGGGCCAGCGCGATTGGCTGGGGCGATTCAGGAGCCGGCTGACATAATAGGCAAGCAGCGCCGTCGGCAGGCACATCGCCAGCGTCGCCGCCAGCGCGCCGGGGACGCCGGCCACGGCATAGCCGATTAACGTCACGATAAGCACGTTCGGACCTGGCGAGAGCTGCGCGATCGCATAGGCGTCCGCGAACTGCTTGTCGGTCATCCAGTGATTCACCTCCACCGCGATCCGGTGCATCTCGGGCACCGCTGCCGCGGCCCCGCCGACGGCAAATAGCGACATCAGACCGAAGGTGGAGATCAGCGACCAGATCGGGCTGTGGCCGGTCATGCTGCTACTTTCCGCCGCAGGAAATAAGTGAGACCGATACTGATGGGGATCGCGATCAGCAGCACCGCCTGGAGCGGCAGGCGAAGCACGCCGATGGCGAGGAACACGCCGAGCATCAGGATCACCGCGAAGGGATCCGCCCGCTTGAGCAGGGGCATCATCATGCGGAAGACCACGGCGATCAAGAGGCCGACCGCCGCGCAGGAGATGCCGGCAAGGATGCGGCGCAGCACCTCGAGATCGCCGAAACGGGCGTAAGCGATCGCCAGCGCCGTCATGATCAGCGTCGGCGGCAGCAACAACCCGGCAAAGGCGGCAACGCCGCCGGCGATGCCGCGCAGCCGCGATCCGAACACCATCGACAGATTGACGATGTTGGGCCCGGGCAGGAAGTGGCAGAGCGCAAAGGTCTCGTTGAACTCGTCCGCCGTCATCCAGCGGTGCTGCTCGACGATCGCTCGCCGGGCAAACACCAGGACCCCGCCGAAACCCGCCAGCGACATCCTGGCGAAGGCCAGAAACAGCGCGACCAGGCTTGGCGGTGCGGTGGCGAGATCCGGCTCTTGGACGGCCGGTGCTGAACCCGAGGACATGGCAGGAGCTTAGAACGAGGGTCGCGCCGTGGCCAAGACGGTCCGGAACCTATCCAAAGGGAACCGCAGCCAATCCGCTCGAAACCCCTGTTTTTCGAAAGCTTTGCGTCCTATATTGGGAGTGCCGGTTCGCCGGCTATGGAAATAAACGGTCGTCGCAATAAACCATTCGGACCCGGGGGCGGTACCCGGCGCCTCCACCAAAGCCCACCATCGGGCAGTCCCGAAGCGGGCTTTGGCGGGGGCGAAATAGGATCGACGAGGGCGTAAAGGGCGTACTTTTTCCCGGTATTGTTCCGCCGTTATCGGGCTACTGCAATAGTTGCCAACGACAACTTTGCTCCGGTTGCTCAGGCTGCGTAACGCAGTTTGAAAGACCACTCTAAAGTCCTAGCGGGTTAAGCTCCGCTAGGCGGGGTTCGGAGGCACCTGGCAACAGAAGCCTCCACTTTAACTCTTTCATTTCTTCCCCGGCGGGGACTCCTGCTCACCCGTCAGGCGCGGTACTATTGCGGCTTGGCGAGTCGGGCCGGCAGGGTCCGGCTTCGGGGATGCAACAGGACCACCATGGCGACCGATCATATCCGATATGATGTGCTGGCCCGCGACGCGCTGCGCGGCGTGCTGCGGAAGGTGCTGACCGACGCCGCGGCCCATGGCCTGCCGGGCGAGCACCATTTCTTCATCACCTTCGTGTCGAAGGCCGAGGGCGTGAAGCTGTCGCCGCGGCTGCTCGCGCAATACCCGGAAGAGATGACGATCATCCTCCAGCACCAGTTCTGGGACCTGACCGTGCTCGAGGACCGGTTCGAGGTCGGCCTGTCCTTTGGCGGCATTCCGGAGCGGCTGGTGGTGCCGTTCAGTGCCATCAAGAGCTTCCTCGATCCGTCCGTGAAATTCGGCCTCCAGTTCGACACCTCCGACGTCGCCGAGGTCGCGCCCGAGACTTTGCCTGCAGCGCCCGCGCCGTCGGCCGTCTCGGTCCCGGCACCTGCGACCGAGACAGCGGAAGCCACCGACGAGCCGACCCCGCCGAGCCAGGGTGGCGCCGAAGTCGTGCGGCTCGATCGTTTCCGTAAGAAATGATCTAGGTTGGGCTCGAGCCCGTCGCACGCAGCCAAACTGCGTATATAGAGAGCACATGAATGGCCGTGCGGCTTTCGCGCGGCCGAATGGATGTGCTCATGGCCAAGAAGACCCGCCCTTCAAGCTCCGCGACCCGCATCGAAACCGATAGCTTCGGTCCCATCGAGGTCCCCGCCGACCGCTATTGGGGGGCCCAGACCGAACGCTCGCGCCAGAATTTTCGCATCGGCACCGATCGCATGCCGATCTCGCTGGTTCATGCTCTCGGCATCGTCAAGCTCGCTGCGGCGCAGTCCAATCTCGAGCTCGGCCTGCTCGACCGGCGCCGGGCGGGCGCCATCATCCGCGCCGCGCGCGAGGTGATCGAAGGCAGGCTGGACGATCATTTTCCGCTTGTCGTGTGGCAGACCGGCTCCGGCACGCAGAGCAACATGAACCTCAACGAGGTGATCGCCAACCGCGCCAATGAGCTGCTCGGCGGCGAGCTCGGCGCCAAGAAGCCGGTGCACCCGAACGACCACGTCAACATGAGCCAGTCGTCGAACGACTCGTTTCCCACCGCGATGCACATCGCGGCCGCAAGCCGCATCAATGCCGATCTCGTCCCTGCCCTCGGCGAATTGCTCCGCGCGCTGCGCAAGAAGGAGAAGGAGTTCGCAAGGATCGTCAAGATCGGCCGCACCCACACCCAGGATGCGACGCCCCTGACGCTGGGCCAGGAATTTTCCGGCTATGCCGCGCAGGTCGAAAGCGGCATCGCCCGGCTCAAGATCGCGGTGAAGGAGCTCTATCCGCTGGCGCAGGGCGGCACCGCCGTCGGCACCGGCCTTAACTCGAAGCCGCGCTTTGCAAAACTGTTCGCAAGGCATGTTGCCGGGATCACGAAGCTCCCCTTCACCAGCGCCGCCAACAAATTCGAGGCGCTGGCCTCGAACGACGCCTATGTGCTGGCGCACGGCGCCATCAATTCGGTCGCGACCGGCCTGTTCAAGATCGCCAACGACATCCGCCTGCTCGGCTCCGGCCCGCGTTCGGGCCTTGGCGAATTGATCCTGCCGGAGAACGAGCCGGGCTCCTCGATCATGCCCGGCAAGGTCAATCCGACCCAGTGCGAGGCGATGACCATGGTGTGCTGCCAGGTATTCGGCAATCACACCGCCATCACCGTCGCCGGCAGCCAGGGCCATTTCGAGCTCAACGTCTACAAGCCCGTGCTCGCCTACAACATGCTGCACTCGATCCGCCTGATGGCGGATGCCGCACGCTCTTTCACCGAACATTGCGTCAGCGGCATCCGCGCCGACGAAAAGCGTATCAAGGAGCTGATGGAGCGCTCGCTGATGCTGGTCACGGCGCTGGCCCCGAAGATCGGCTACGACAACGCGGCAAAGGTCGCCAAGACGGCGCATGCCAACGGCACCACGCTGAAGGAGGAGGCGCTGCGGCTCGGCTTCGTCTCGGCCGACGAGTTCGACCGTCTGGTACGCCCCGAGAAGATGACCAGCCCGGGATAGATTTCCGAATTCCGACAGCCATCCGTAATGATACGGAGCCTCGACCCTCCAGAAATATGCGGTTTTGGGGGAGGGATTTGATTACCGTCAATGTTACGGCGGAGCGGCGTGTTACGCAGCTATTCTGCCCTCGACGGGCGAAATTCATCGTTTGATGGCCCGATGGGCCGATTGACGAGGACGAGCGAATGGCGATCAAGTCTTGCGGGTCTTGCGGGGCGCAACGCGGCACCCTGTTTCTGAATGTTTCATCCTGCCTGAAGAGGAGCGGATGATGGAGACGCGGCATGGGGAACGTCATCAACCTGAATCGATTCAGGAAGCGCGCCGAGCGGGAAGCCTCGGCGAAGCAGGCGGACGCCAACCGGGCGAAATTCGGTCGCACGAAGGCGGCACGCTCGGCGGAGGAGAAGCGGGCGGACCAGGCCAAGGAGCATCTGGACCAGCACCGGATCGATCACGAGGAGCAGCCATGAAGTCGCCCGTCGTGAAGCGCTCGATCGTCGTCGCCGGCCACAAGACCAGCGTCAGCCTGGAAGAGGCATTCTGGAACGGCATGAAGGAGATCTCCGGCCTGCGCAACATGACGTTGTCCGAGCTGGTCGGCGAGATCGACAACAACCGCCAGCAAGGCAATCTGTCTTCGGCGATCCGCCTCTTCGTCCTGGACTACTTCAAGAGCCGCGCCATGGCCGCCCAGCCGGACAAGGTCCCGGCCCAGTAGCCTTCGGGGGCGCCCACGAGGGCACCCCGGCTGCCACACTTTAAAATCACTCTAAGGTGCAGCTTCCGCGAACGTGCGCGCTTGACCTCGATGCCTTGCGTTGAAAATACAGGGCATGACCGACACCACTGACACGCGTCCGCACATGCCGCTGGGTCTGGCCCAGCGCGGCTATACCGGCGTCATCCAGCACCTTTCCGCCAAGCAGGCGGGCTCGGCGCTCTCGGACGTCGAGCTCGAAAGCCGCCTGATCGAACTCGGCTTCGTCGAGGGCGCCCGGGTCGAGATCCTGCATGAGGGGCTGGTCGGGCGCGATCCGATCGCCGTACGGGTCGACAGCATCACCATCGCGGTCCGCCGTCGCGAAGCCATGGCCATCATCGTCGCCTAGATCGCGACGGGACGCCTCATCCGGGCCCTGATCACATGGAACTCCCCCTGCTGCATCTCGCCCTGGTGGGCACGCCGAACAGCGGCAAGACCTCGCTGTTCAACGCCCTGACCGGCAGCCGGCAGAAGGTTGCGAACTATCCCGGCGTCACGGTCGAGCGCAAGGAGGGCTTCTTCGTCACCCCCCTCGGACGCCAGGTCTCGGTGGTCGACCTGCCCGGCACCTATTCGCTGCGCGGCCGCAGCCCGGACGAGGAGATCACCCGCGACTTCGTGCTCGGCAAGGCCAGCGGCGAGACGGTGCCCGATCTCGTGCTCTGCGTCGCCGATTCCACCAATCTGCGCCTGACCATCCGCCTGCTACTCGAGCTCAAGCGCACGGGACGGCCGATGATCCTCGTGCTCAACATGTTCGACATCGCGAGCCGTCGCGGCATCACCGTCGACGTCGAGCGGCTCGCCAAGGAGCTCGGCGTGCCCGTGGTCACCTCGATCGCGGTGCGCAAGGGCGGCACGGCCGATCTGCTCCAGTTGACCGACGACATCTCGGCGAAGGTCGCCGAGCCGCAGGAGAACAGCTGGCGCGCGCTCAGCGTCAGCGAATTGCGCGCCACCCAGCGCGAGGCCGACCGCATCATCGCCGACTGCGTCAGCCTGCCTGCCAGACCCGACACCTGGACCGCGCGGATCGACGCCGTGGTGCTGCATCCGGTCGGCGGCCTCATCGTGCTCGCGCTGATCCTGTTCGTGATGTTCCAGGCGGTGTTCGCCTGGGCGCAGCCGCTGATGGACCTGCTCAATTCGGGCTTCGATGCGCTCGGCGAGTTCGTCCACGACACCCTGCCCGGCGGCCTGCTCCAGAGCTTCCTCCAGAACGGCGTGATCTCGGGCGTCGGCAGCGTGATCGTGTTCCTGCCGCAGATCATCATCATCTTCCTGTTCATCCTGCTGCTGGAAGATTTCGGCTACATGGCGCGCGCCGCCTTCCTGATGGACCGCATCATGGGCGGCGCCGGTCTGCACGGCCGCGCCTTCATTCCGCTGCTGTCGAGCTTTGCCTGCGCCATTCCCGGCATCATGGCGACGCGCGTCATCGACAACAAGCGCGACCGCCTCACCACGATCCTGATCGCCCCGCTGATGACCTGCTCGGCGCGCATTCCGGTCTACACGCTGATCATCTCGGCCTTCATTCCGGCCAGGGACGTCTGGGGCTTCATCAACCTCCAGGGGCTCGTGATGTTCGGCCTCTATGCCACCGGCATCGTCAGCGCGCTTGCCGTCTCGTTCGTGATCAAGTTCTTCATGATCCGCGACTTTGCGCCGGCGCCGTTCATGCTGGAGCTGCCGGACTACAAGATGCCGCGGCTGAAATCGATCGCGATCGGGGTCTATACGCGGGCCAAGATGTTCCTGCACCGCGCCGGCACCACGATCTTCTCGATGATGGTGCTGATCTGGTTCCTGGCCTCGTTCCCGCAGCCACCGGCGGGCGCGACCGAGCCGGCGATCGATTTCAGCCTGGCGGCGATGATCGGCAAGGCGCTCGCCCCGCTGCTCGCGCCTGTTGGATTCAACTGGCAGATCGCGGTCGCCCTGATCCCGGGCATGGCGGCGCGCGAAGTCGCGGTCGCTGCCCTCGGCACCGTCTACGCCATCGAGGGCGGCAAGGAGGCGGCCGAGCAGATCGGCCAGGTGCTGGCGACGAAATGGTCGCTGGCGACCGCCCTGTCGATGCTCGCCTGGTACGTGTTCGCCCCGCAATGCGCCTCGACGCTGGCCGTGATCCGGCGCGAGACCGGAAGCTGGGCCTGGATGGCCGTGACCTTCGCCTACATGCTGGTGCTGGCCTATGCGGCGAGCCTCGTGACGTACAATGTCGCGGTCGCGTTCGGGGCGGGATAGCCCTCGCCGGATCAAAATGCGAAAACAACCCCATGCACAGTAGACGGGGGTTGTGAAATCAATGACTTGCGGATTATCCTAAATCAACTTGCACCGTCGGGCAAAACAGCGGCATAATGGCATCATCGGCCCGCTACGGCATGGCGACCTTCTCGAAATGCGTCCATCTGGCTCCATCGATCGCTTCGTCACCGAACGACTGACCGCCGAACGACTGCGCAAGGCCGATCTCGCAGATCTCGTCGCATTGCATCTCGATCCCGAGGTGTCCCGTCATCTCGGCGGCGTGCGCTCGGCCGAGACAACGAAGGAATATCTCGACGTCAACATGGCGCATTGGGACCGGTATGGCTTTGGGCTGTGGGCGCTGCGAACGAGCGACGGGTCGTTTGCAGGGCGGGCGGGCCTCCGGCACATCCTGGTGGATGACATCGACGAGATCGAGATCGCCTACGCGTTCACGCGCGACCTCTGGGGCCGGGGACTTGCCGGTGAGATCGCGACTGCGATGACGCGCATCGGACTGGCACAGCTCGCGCTGACGTCCGTCGTCGGCATCGTCCATGTCGGGAACGGTGCATCCCGCCGCGTGCTGGAGAAATCGAACTACCTTCTCGAGCGGAGCACGAACCGCCACGGCGAGGATGTCGTGATTTACCGCATCCGGCGCTGAGGGCTCCCAGAGGGGCTGGAAGCCGATACGATTTGCTATTCTCGAAGTTGAGCCCGGCAACGGCCCGCTTCGCAAATGACCTCGACGGCCTGACTCAGCCGGTGCGGAGCCGAACGAGCGACCGCGGCAGCGAGGTGAGAAACAGCACGACGCAAACACACAGCAGGACGATGTCCTTGAACAGGAACTCGCCGGTCAAATTCCACGCCATCGGATCGGATGACAGGCTCCAAGTCACGACCCCGGGCGTCGTGAAGAAGAACGACCATGTTATTGCGAAGGTCACGATACCCATGAACGAGCCGAGGGCAGACAGGATCGGGCTGAACGCGCCGGCTGCGAGCAGCGCCGCAATCACGAACTCGGAAACACCGAGAAAATAGGCCTCTCCCCTCAAGCCGAACACCGACAGCCAGGAGATGAACGGGCTATTGCTGATGAACTGCGCGATGCCCTGCGCCGATTGCAGCGTGAACTTCTGCATTCCAAACGACACGAAGATGACCACCATGACCCAGCGAAGAATGGCGAGAGGACGATAAGAACCCTCGCCATTCTCGGCGACGTTGAACCCGTTCATGTGACGATTTCTCCCGGCTACGCGTTCTTTGATTTGCGAACGAAACGTCCGCTGCAGGCTGTACGGCGGGGAAGCCTGCCGCGTTACCGGCGGCACAGGTTCCACCGATCACAGCCGCGTGCAGTGCGCGTACCCGCGACGAAGATCCTGCTGCGCAAGATGAAGTTGGTCCTACCCGTCCATGGAATCTAAACAGGAGCACGATGGGCATCGTCGCTCTCCCGGGCCCGGCCAGTCACGGCGGGTCGCTGCGTCCATTCTCCGATTCGCTCTCCTGCTCCGGGATCAGCACCGCCGGTTCGTCATAGCCTTTGCGGCTGCTGTAGAACACCAGCGCCATCAGGCCGACGCCGACGACCAGGGAGAACACGACGCCGAGCACCAGCGCGACGTAGCCTGCCGCCGGCACCTCGGCCATGCGATCTTCTCGGGGCGGGAACTCGGTGCCGGCCCATGAGTTCCTTTCCCGGGCCGCTGGCCTGCGGGAGGCTTGGACGCCAGCCTGCCCGGAGCGAAGAAGCGTAAGGGATTTCAATGACCGGTACGTCCACGGGCGCTGCAGACGGTAGCCCCACAGATTTGCCACGAGTTTCCACCGGCAGCGACGGCCTGGACGATATTCTGGGCGGCGGCTTCGACGCCAATCGGATGTATCTGTACGAGGGGCGGCCGGGCACGGGCAAAACCACGATTGCGCTGCAATTCCTTCTCAGCGGCGTGCGTGATGGCGAACGCGTGCTCTATATCTCCCTGTCCGAGACCAAGCGGGAGCTGACGGTCGTAGCCCAACGGCACGGCTGGTCCCTGCAAGGCGTGGACATCTTCGAACTGGTCCCGCCCGAGACCACGCTCGATCCGGACCGGGAGCTCACAGTCTTCCATCCCGCCGAGATGGAGTTGAGCGAAACGACCGGTCTGATCTTCAAGGAGGTCGAGCGGATCAACCCTACGCGCGTCGTGCTCGACAGCCTCTCCGAACTGCGTCTGCTTGCCCAGAACCCGCTTCGTTACAGGCGCCAGGTGCTGGCCTTGAAGCATTTCTTCACCAACCGCAATTGCACCGTCGTGCTCCTCGACGATCTCTCGTCCTCCCAGGATGATCTGCAACTGCATTCGATCGCGCACGGCGTCGTCATGCTCGAACAACTCGCGATCGACTACGGGGCAGAGCGACGACGGATCCGCGTGATCAAGATGCGCGGCATTCGATTCCGCGGCGGCTTCCACGACTTTACGATTGCAAAGGGCGGCTTGCGGATCTTCCCGCGCCTCGTGGCGGCCGAGCATCACAAACCGTTTCCCGGCGAGTTCACGCCCAGCGGCAATCCCGAGCTGGACCAACTGCTCGGAGGCGGGCTCGAACGCGGCACCAACGCGCTGTTCATCGGCGCTGCCGGAGTGGGTAAATCCTCGCTCGCGCTCACATATGCGATAGCGGCCGCGGAACGCGGCGAGCACGCTGCGTTTTTTGCCTTCGATGAAGGCCGCGGCACCGTGGAAGCCCGCGCCCGGACGCTCGGCCTGCCGCTCGAAAAGTACGTCGAGTCCGGCCTTATCCGCTTTCAACAGATCGATCCAGCCGAGCTGTCGCCGGGCGAGTTCGCAGCGACCCTGCGCAGGAGCGCGGAAATCGATAACGCCCGCGTGGTCATCATCGACAGCCTGAACGGCTACCTGAACGCGATGCCGGACGAGCGGTTTCTCATCCTGCAGATGCACGAACTTCTGACCTACCTTGCGCAGCAGGGAGTGCTCACCATCCTGATCCTCGCTCAACATGGGCTGGTCGGTCCGATGGATACGCCGCTCGACATCAGCTATTTGAGCGACGCGGTGCTCATGCTGCGCTATTTCGAGGCCGGCGGATCGGTGCGGCGCGCCTTGTCTGTCGTCAAGAAGCGCAGCGGCAACCACGAGCACACCATCCGCGAGTTTCGGCTCGGCAGCACCGGTGTCAAGCTCGGCCCGCCTCTCACCGACTTCATGGGCATCTTTTCGGGCAATCCGCGTTATACCGGCACGGACATCCCGGAAGGATCGGCCTGATGAGCGCCGACCGCGGACACCGCGTTCTCATCTTCGCTCCGATCGGCCGCGACGGGCCGGCGTCGGCCGAGCTTTTCCGCAGTGCGAGCCTCGAAGCGGTCAACTGCCGAAGTCTGCCCGAACTCGTCAGCGAGATGAGTGCCGGCGTGGGCGCGGTCTTCCTTGCCGAGGAAGGACTATTCGGGAAAGACACGGCGCCGCTCGCTGAATGGATCGCGAGCCAACCGCCATGGTCCGACCTCCCCTTCGTCGTTCTCACCAGCCATCGAGAGCAGCCCGCGGTCGTCGCCTGGCGCCGCAATATCGTCGCCCTGCTTCGCAACGTTTCGCTGCTCGAACGACCGGTCCAGCCGATCACGCTGACCAGCGCGGTTCAATCGGCGATGCGGGCACGGCGGCGTCAATATGAGATCCGGGCCCTGATCGCAGCGCGCGAGCAGACTGCGCAGGAGCTCGAAAAACTGGTGGTCGAGCGCACGCGAGAGCTGGAGGAGGCCAACGAGCAACTGCGTCTCGAAATGAACGAGCGCGCTCGCGTCGAGGAAACGCTTCGCCAGGCGCAGAAAATCGAAGCTATCGGCCAGCTCACCGGCGGGGTCGCGCACGACTTCAACAATCTGCTGATGGTGATTTCCGGAGGCCTCGACATGCTGGACCGCCAGACAGATCCAAACCGGCGCCGGCGTCTGATGGACGGGATGATCCAGGCCGCACAGCGCGGCGCCAGCCTGACCAAGCAGCTGCTGGCGTTCTCACGCCGGCAGAGGCTGCGCCCGGAAGCCGTCGACGTCGCCATGCAGATCGGCGGTATGCGCGAGCTGCTCGATCGAAGCCTGCGAGGCGACGTCCACGTCGAATTCGACTTCCCGGATGCTCTTTGGCCGGTCGAGGTCGATCCCGGCGAGCTCGAGCTGGTCATTCTCAATCTGGCCGTCAATGCCCGGGATGCGATGCCCAACGGCGGCACCATCGTCGTCCGCGGCGAGAATCTGCCCGATTTGAATGACGGGGAGATCGCCGGCGACTATGTCAGGCTGTCGGTCATCGATACGGGCGTCGGCATGCCTCCGGAGATCCTGTCGCGGGTCTTCGAGCCGTTCTTCACGACCAAGGACGTCGGCAAGGGATCCGGACTGGGGCTCGCGCAGGTCCACGGGTTTGCGACCCAGTCACGCGGGACCGTCCGCATCAAATCGCAAGTCGATCAGGGCACCAGCATCGAGCTCTACATGCCCCGCTCGTTGAATCTCGCTTCCAAGCAACGACACTTGATCGATTTCAACAGGGCGGTACGGCCGAAGAAGAACGACCAGGGCCAAATCCTGCTGGTCGAAGATGACGACGAGGTGGCCGCACTCGTTGGTGAGATGCTTGGTCAGCTCGGCTACGAAGTCACGCGGGCCGCCAGCGCCGCAGCTGCTCTCGGTGCTCTGGCCGATGGTCGTTCCGTCGATCTCATCTTTTCGGACATCATGATGCCGGGCGGCATGAATGGCGTGGAACTCGCGCGGGAGATCAGGAGACGGCGTAGCGACATACCCGTACTGCTGACCAGCGGATACGCCGAGGCCGCGATCCATGAAGCCGAAACGGCGGGCATCCAGATATTAGCCAAGCCGTATCACATCGACGAGCTGGCCGCGGCGCTGAATGCCGCGAAATCGACCCTTCAAGTTGATACGCAATCCAAACGCTCTAGCTCTTTGCTGAACTCTTGAGGTTCGGCGCGTCAGGCAGGATTGACTCGTGCCTACCGGAAATATCCCAGCACGAGGTCGACATCCGCGCTGCCTGCGACCGCGCCGTTCAACTCCGCGTCGATGACGCGACGGCAGGCATCGACGGCGGCGTGGTCGCCGAGATCGTTGGCGGCTTCCAGCACGAGCCAGGCGGCGTCGACCGACGCCTTGTCCGGTGCGCCGCCGCCGAGATCGGCGGTGACAGCATTGCCGAGGTTCTTCTTGCGAACGGCGGTGCCGAATTGAGGCAACATTGCAAATACTCCCCTTCGAATTCCGGGATGATGCTCAGTGCACCCGACTAGTGGACCTGAAACTCGGGCTGACGGCCCGTAACGGTCTCGGCACCCGCGCCATTCTTGCGCGACTGGTAGAACTTCAGAATGCTGCGCGAGGTCTCGATCTTGAGCCGGCCGTACTCGCGCTCGTTGTCCTGGAGCTCGCGCGCCGTGATCAGATGATCCTTGGCGCCGAGGAACAGGAGCGACATCGTCGTGTCCCAGGAGAAGTCGAGCGCCTTGCACAAGACCAGGATCATCTCGCGGTTGCGATCCATCAGCGCGCGCTCGATCACGTCGACAGGCAGCGACGAGAGCAGCGACAGGCCGATCTGCACCTCGTCGAAGCGGTGCTGGCGCGCATAGTTCGAGATGGAGTCCTGGTTGAGGTTGCCCTGCCGGTACTGCGTCGTGACCACGCGCTTGGCGACGAAATAGCTGCGCGAGGACGGGCCGAACTTGGACTGGAGATCGCCGGTGAGCTCGGTCACCGAGCTCTGGATCTGCGCCATCATCTCGGGCCGCTCGGTCTCGAGGCGGCGGCGGACGTCTTCCGACGCCTTCGAGATCAGCTGCTGGAAGATGTGGCGCGGCACGTCCTTGCGCAGGCCAAGCTGTTCGGCGAGAATCGAATCGCCCTCGGCACGGCGGACCATGTGCAACAAGCCGGACCCGGAGAAGCGCGCGCCGTCGTTCCTGGCAACCGACGTCACGACCTCCTGGTTGCCGCGCTTGACCAGCACGTCGGTCACGGCTTCGCCGATCGACTTGCGCTGGGCGATCGCGAGCAGGTGCGACTGGCTCTTGGTCAGGGCGCTCTCGACCAGCATCTTCTCGTCGAGACGATTGGACTCGCGCAGCACGGGGCCGGCGACCTCGATCTCGTCGTCGAGCGCGAGCTTTTCGATGACGTTGAGCGGCGCGTGGTCGCAGGCCGCCATCAGCTCCGAGAGCTGCGCCCGCGCGGCGACCTCGATCTCCTCGGCGAGCCGGCCGATGACCTCGCCGAACGTGGAGATCTCGTCGTCGCTGTAGCGGCCGGTGATCAGGATATCGGTCGCATGCCACAACGCCTTCGCCCGGCTTTCGTCGGTGCCGCGCGCGATCGCGTCGTCCAGATCCTGCAGAAGCGATTTCGCCCCGTTCATCTCGATCACCCCAGTTCTTGGTAGCCGTTTGGCAAGCCGTCCCGCCGCTCTTGGCGCGACGCCGAATTCCTCTGGGAACCGACGCTAGAGATGAAACGCGAGAACTCAGTAAAATCGGCAAATCAGTTTTGCCGACGAAAATTCATTCAAATGCGAGGGAATGCGTTAACGGGCGGGCAGCGGAGACGGTGCGCCCCCTCTCCCGCTTGCGGGATAGTCTCCCAGAGGAGAGAACCCTCACCCGGCGCTTCGCGCCGACCTCTCCCGCAAGCGGGAGAGGCTAAACGAGCCCGCGGCTCCGTCTCTCCAAACCGACTTCGCGCTCACGGATTCTGCGGCGTCAGCACCAGCGGCGGCTTTGGCCTGGGCTTGGCGGGCGGCGGGCCCGGAGCCGGCTTCACCTCGATCGGCGGCGGCAGCGGCGCGACCTGCTGGCTTGCGAGCGGCGGGCTTGTGAGTGGGGGGCTTGTGAGTGGGGGGCTTGGCGCAGCGGGAGCCGCCTGCGGCGCCCGCGGCGTCGGCGCGGGCCTCGACTCCGCCTTGGGCCTTGCCGGCATGCGGCGCGGGTCCTGACCCGGCAGGGGCACATGGGCCGGCGCCTGCTCAGGCGCTGCATCCGGAGACACCAGCGTCGGCAGCGCAGCGGTGGCCGGCGGCGGCTCGCCGCGTTCGATGGCATCCAGCCGACGCGTCTCGCGATCGATCGTGCGCACCGCAAGCCACGAGGACAGCGGCGTGAGGTCGATGGTGCGGCTCAGCTTGTCGGGGGGCCCTGCCGCGAACAGCTGGATCTCCGGCGGAGCGCCGGAGAGGCCGGTCATGATCGGCGTCAGGCTGGCGCGGATGTCGGCCTGGTCGGCGGGAATGTCGTAGCCGCCGGAAACGATGGCGCGGGCGTTCTTGGCCTCCAGCGACGTCGCGCCGACGCGCAGCCGGCCGTCGCGGATCGTGAACGGGATCTGGGCCGAGGCGATCGTAATGGGAGCGGCCGACAGCGCGGGCTCGACGAGCTGCAGCAGACGGTTGTCGTCGGCGACCTGGCCGCCGTCGCTGGCGCGGATCGCGATCTCGAACGCACGCGGATTGAGGCCGCTGATTTCCGCGGACTCGAGCGTCACCGTGCCGTTGCCGGCGAGCGCACCGGTCAAAGCCGCGACGCTGCGGCCCTGGCTGGTCAGCGCCATCTGCACCGAGGCGCGCCCCTTGGACAGCGCGAGATCGCGATAGCGCAGCGTCGCCGCATCGACATTGCCGAGCTCGATGCGCGCGTTCAGCGCAAGACCATTCGCGCCGTTGCGCGCGTCGAGGCTCGCGGACATCTCGCCGCCACCGACGCCGCCCTTGAGCGCATCGAGCGCGAGCGACTGCCCGTCGCTCCGGATCGTGCCGCCGAAGGGGCGCAACTCGATGCCGCCCGGCAAGGTTCCGCGCAAGGCCTGGAAGGCGATGCGGCCGCGCCAGCCGCCGACGAGCCCCGGACTGAACGGCTCGCCGGACTCATGTCCGGCCGCGCCGATCGCGATTGCGAGCGCCGGGGCAAGATCGAGCGAGTCGAGGCCGACCTCGCCGTCGACGCTCTTCTCCTGATCGAGCGTCATCGAAAGATGCCCGCGCAGATGCGAGCCTGCTGCATTGCCGTCGAGATCGTCGAAGGTCAGGCGATTGCCCGACAGCGTGAGGCGGGAGGACAGGCTGACGTTCTGCGCCGATTTGTCGGCCGGCCCGGTGCCGAGCAGCGGCGCCAGATTGACGTTGCGCACCCGCAGGTTCACGCTGGCCTTAGGTTCGGACGATTTGGGCTCCGACAGTTCGACGCTGCCTTGCGCATCCGCATCGAGCCCGCCGCCGCTGAGCTTCGCGTTCAATTGCAGCGGCCGGCGCCAGGCGCCGCTCAGGCGGCCTTCGAATTGCGAGGCGCCCTCGCCCGCGGCCACGACGCGATCGAGCCCGAGCAGCGCCAGCAGCGCGCCGGCCTGCGATGCCGAGCCCTTCGTATCCAGCGTGAAGTCGCTGTTGCGCAACCTTTCGAGGTCGATTCCTCCGATGGCCGCCGCCGGCGTCTGCGCGACCAGGGTCGTGGTCGCCTTGAGCTGCGGCGCGTCGAGGTCGAGCACGATTCGCGCATTGCTGCGATCGGCATGCTCGGTGTTCCTGTCGAGGCTGAGATCGAGCTTGAGACGGGCCGCGCCGGGTGATGACGGCAGCGCATCGAAGCGCGCGCGCACCGCGGGCGCAAACGGCTCGATCAGCGCGGTGAGCTCGCGCAGCGAACTGGCCGAGGATTTCACCGCGAGCTTGCCGGTGGCTTTGGTGCGGTCGAAGCTGCCGCTCGCCTCCGTGGTCAGGCCGCTGGCCTGGCCGAAGCGCAACTGCTCCAGCGACAGCGATGCGGGGCTGTAGGCGAGCCTGGCTGCGAACGGCCGCAGCTCCTGGCCGGCGGAGATCGCGCGGCCGATATCCAGTGAGAGCTTCGCCTCTTCCGGCCACTCGCCCTGCGGCCCCGCGAGCGCGCGGACAAAACTCGCGGCGGCATCGAGGTCGAGCCGGTCGGCCTTGAGCTCCGCGTCGATGCGCGAGCCCTTGCTCGCGCCTGTCTGCACGAAGGCGATGCGGCCCTCCACCGCGCCGCCGTCGATGTCGGCCTTCAGCTTGTCGATGGCGAGGTGATTGGCGGCGATGGTCACGTCACCGGCGAGGCGCAGCGGCCGCGTGCTGCGCCGGTTGACCTCGCTGCGGCCCTGAAGCCAGGCCACCAGCGTGTCCGGATCGGACGATTCGATGCGCAGACGGCCGCTGAAGCTGTCCGCGCCGGGGGTCGCGCCGTTGAGTGAAAGCTGCGTCGTGCCGGGCGCACGCAATTCGAGCCGCTGGAAGGTCCATGACCTGCCGTCGGTCTGAAGCTCGGCCGCGATGTTCTGAAGTGGACGGCCGCCGAGCATGATCTGATCGGCATTGAATTCGATCTGCGCCGGGATTGGCGTCTGCGGGATCGCCGCAAGGCCCGCCCGCAGCGCCGGCAGGACGCGCTGCGGATCGGCATCGTCCCTGGCCGTCAGCCTGTCGGCATCGACCTGCCGCGCCGACAGCACCGCGCGCAGCAGCGGCGAGGCGCCGAACCTGAGTTCACCAACGCCGCCGAGCTTCAGCGCGGCGTCTTCCGCGCCGAAGCTGGCGTCGATCTGCTCGAATTTCGCGCCGGCCGGATCCGCCTTGAGCCTGGTCGCGAGCTTCCAGGGCGGCGGCCCCGCCTCGCCCGCCTTCCTGATCGCGGGCACGGCGAGCGTCAGCGCGCCGTCGAATTTCGGCTGGCGGTTGTCGAAGGCGAGCACGCCTTCGAGATCGGCGAGGATGGCGCGCTCGCCGGGATCGATGTTGAGGTGGAGACGGGTGGCGTTGCCGTCGGCGCTCGGGCCGGAGGAGACGCGGAACGGATAGCGCACCCCGGCGGCGCTGAAACTGCCGTCGCCCCGCACCGAGCCCGCGAGCGAGCGCACGTCGCCGGAGAAGGCGATGTCGTTCAATTCCAGCGTCGAGCGGCTGGCGGCATCGTGCAGGGCGATGCGGCCGGTGAGATTGAGCCGTTCGATGGCGAGGGACGCCAGATCGAAGGCGCCGCTCGCGATCGAGGGCAGATCGACCCGCCCGCGCGTGTCCAGGCCGAGATCCAGCGCCATGCCGCCCACCGAAAGCTCGGTGGCGCGCCATTCGCCGCGCATCAGGGAGCCGAGGCTGAACTCGACGTCGAGCTTGTCGGCGCGCAGGCGGCCGAGATCGTTGTTGCCGCCGAAGGTGACGCCGCGCAGCCGCAGGGTCGGCGCCGGCAGCAGCCGCGCGTCGAGCTCGCCCGCGACCCGCACCGGCACGCCGATGATCTTGGCGGCCTCCGCCTCGAACTGGGGCCTGAACTGGTTCCAGTCAACGTAGTAAGGCCCGATCAGCGCGGCCAGCAGCGCAATGATGAAGGCAATCGCCAATCCGAGCAGCGTCGTCTGCACGGGTCTCCCCTCGGCCAAACCGGCCCGGGCCGAACCTGAGGGCCTCAGGCGCGCCGGAACAGCCCCTTATATAGAGCGAAGTGTGGCGAAGTCACAGCGACTGTTGCGCGCGGAGGTTAACGCGGGCGCGCCTCACCAGCTCGCCGGCAACCGCTTCAGGCCACGCAGCACGAAGGTCGGCCGCCATTCCGGATTTTCGACGTCGTCGATGCGCAAGTCGGGCAGCCGTCGCAGCAGCGTGGCGATGGCGATCTCGGCCTCGATGCGCGCCAGCTGGGCACCCAGACAGAAATGGATGCCGCCGCCGAACGACAGCGGCTTGACGTTCGCCCGGGTGACGTCCAGCCGGTCGGGCCGATCGGGATAGACCGCGGGATCCCGGTTGGCCGAGCCGAGCAGGCACAGCACGCTCTCGCCCTTGGGAATCTTCGCGCCGCCGAGGTCGACATCCTCCAGCGCGACGCGCCCGGTCATCTGCACCGAGGAATCGTAGCGCAGGAATTCCTCGATCGCCCCCTCCATCAGCTCGGGCCGCGCCTTGAGCAGCGCCAGCTGATCCGGATTGCGGTGGAGCGCGAGCAGGCCGTTGCCGATCAGGTTGACCGTGGTCTCGTGGCCTGCGCCGAACAAAAGGATGATGTTGGCGGTCAGTTCCTCGTTGGTGAGCTTGTTGCCGTCCTCCTCGGCCTGCACGAGCTGGGTGATGAGGTCATCCCCGGGAGTGCGGCGGCGCAGCTCGAACAATTGCTGGAAATACATCTGCGCCATCAGGTTGCCGGCGTTGCCCTGTTTGATCTCCTCCGCAGACAAGGGCACGGGATCGAGCAGCCGCCCGCCGTCGCGCGAGCTCTTGTAGAAGACTTCGCGGTGCTCCTCGGGGATGCCGAGCATGTCGCAGATGATGGTGACGGGCAGGCGGAAGGCGAAATCCTCGATCAGGTCCATGTGGCCGCGATCGATCACGGCGGCGATGGCCTCATCGACGATCTGCTGAATCCGCGGCCGCATGTCCTCGACCCGGCGGGCGGTGAAGGCCTTCACCACGAGGCCGCGCAGCCGGGTGTGGTCCGGCGGATCGGCCTGCAGCATCCAGTAGCTCATGCTGCGAAACACCGGCTCGTTCATGATCTCGGGGCCGTAGCGTCGCGTGCTGCGCTCGACGAAATCCTTGCCGAAGCGCTTGTCGCGCAGCACGAGACTCACCTCGGCGTGGCGGCTGGTGACGAACTGGCCGAACGGCGTCACATGGATCGGATCGAGCGTGCGCAGCCGATCGTAATACGGATAGGGATCGCGGATGAAGTCCGGCGAGAGCGGGTTGAACAGCGGTCCGCCGCCGGCGCCTTGCACGTGCTCGTTCATGGTGACCTCAGACCGGTTGCCGCATGAATCGAATACGCCGGGCAGCCCCTCATGCGCAGCGTAACCATCCCTGAATTATCGAACTCGATACATTGTTGTATCGAGTTGCAGTCTGCCCTAACCTGTGCGGATGTCAAGGGTGAGAACGAGACCGACCAGGGACGATACGCGCGACAGGCTGTTCGAGGCGGCCGCGCGCGTGTTCGAACAGGACGGCATCGGCGGCGCCAGCATCGAGGCGATCGCGGCGGCGGCGGGCTTTAGCCGCGGGGCGTTCTATTCGAACTTCAAGAGCAAGGACGAGTTGATCATCGCCATGCTCGAGGACCATGTCGAGCAGTCGATCCGGCGCAACATGGACATCCTCGCGCAGCACGACAATCTCGACGATTTCATCGCGGCGCTGAAGACGATGGACCGCAGCCGGCAGGATCCGCTCGGCCGCTCGCCCCTCCTCCACATGGAGATGATCCTGTTCGTCGCACGCGCCGAGAAGCGCCGCCCGGAGCTTGCCAAGCGCCTGCGCGCGCGGCGCAAGCTGGTCGCCGACATCGTCGAGGCGACATTGAAGAGCAACGGGCGCAACGACAATCTGAACCCGCCCTGGATGGCCTCCGTCGTGCTCGCGCTGGAAGACGGCTTTCGCCTGCACCGGCTGATCGACCCGGAGACGACGCCGGCCGACAGTTTCCTGCGCGCGATCACGGATCTCAGGCGCAGGACGGGATTGGCCTCGGACCACGTCGAAGTGGTCCGCGTCGAGCCCTGATCAGGCCTCGTCGGGACCGACCGGCTCCACGGGCTATCCAAATACGAATACAGGAATTCCCCGACCTCGCGGTCAGTTAGGTTGACCCGTAGTCGGAGACCGATCGGATGGATGCGCAGGCTCATGGAAAGAGTAGACTCCCTTGATGGTGCGGGACCACTAGAGAACCCGCAAAGGTTGTTATACGGTCAGGCGCGCGGAGCGAGGGGTGATTGATCGCATGTCGCAAACCGAGGGGCCGCCCACCGGCCTGAACGTCACTTCGCGCGCCGGTTTCGAATGGCGTCGGAGCATCATAACTTTGATGCTGGTTCTTGCCCCTATGGCGCTTGCGGTCATTGTGATGACCATTGGACTTGCCGCCCGGGCGATGTGGCTCTTCATACACGGCGCTTCCGCCGAGCTGCCCGCGCCACCCAGCTTCAGGCTCTATGGCCTGCTGTCGTACGCAATCAGCAGTTGGCTTGCCGTAGCCTTGGCATTTGTCTGGACAACGCGTCAGACCTTGCGCCCGGACGTCTTCAGATTTCGCAGACTAACCCTCCCCGCCATCGCCGCGAGCCTCATTGGCTTCGGGATCGTCACAGCCGGCGTGCCCATCGTGACACATTGGTTGGCTAGCGTAACTGGACATCGAAGCCAGGATGTTCGGATCGATTTTCATGACGCGAAGGCAATCGCAATTGTGGTCTTTCTTTTCGTCGTGACAACGCCGGTGACCGAAGAAATCCTCTACCGTGGCCTCTTGGTATCCTGGCTGCGTCGAATTGGCTGGCAAGATTCCAACATCCTGGCCTTTGGAACCGTGATCTTTGCCGCCAATCATATTATTCCGCTCGGTCTCGTTTGGGCTGCAGCGATGATCTTGCTGGGCCTGGTGACGTACGCGCTGCGCCTGCGCTACGAATCGCTTTCTCCCGCTTGGCTCGTCCACACACTTTTCAACGCGCAGCTCACGCTGTCCTATCCGTTGATGGCTTGGTTCGCGCAAGCCGCCTAATTGTTCGAGCGGCTTAGAAGGCAATGCGGCACTCGACCCGTCGCATACTTTCGCCAGCGACCTCGTCGCGACAAATTCCGGCCGACCTCTAAGTCGGTCGTGAGGTGTAAACCGGGCGCCACTTTGACCGGGCCAAACCGACTCGATTAACCCATTGCGGACATGATCCGTGTCCGACATATTGGTCGCATGCCGAAGGATGAGAGCTATCTTGAAAGAATTTTTGGTGCCGTCCGGAAAGTGGTTGGAATTTAGAGTGGCGCATTCTCCGGTCACATGAAGGTATCGTTTCAGGCGGCAAGGTCAATTGGCTGATCGATGGGTTTTGTGGCGAGCGTCTGCCAACCATCCACCTTGCGCATGTTGATCTGCCCTGAAGCAAGCAGCGCCCAGAACAACATCGCAGCGGTGTCGGCCGATGGCAGGACGGTTTGCGTCTTGATCCGTCGCTTGAACTCTTCGTGCAATCGCTCGATTGCATTGGTGGTGCGTACGCTGCGCCATTGGTTCGGCGGCAGGCGGGTGAAGGTGAAGAGGCGATCGCCGGCTTCCTCCAGGCTGTCGGCAACAGCGCGATGCTTCAGCCTCCATTTGCGGATGAAGGCCTTGCGGCGCGTTTCGATCTCCTCAGGCGTCGTCGCGTAGATCATGTCGTTGTAATCTGCGGTGATCTCGTCATGCAGCCGCTCGGGGGCATGGGCGAACAGGTTCCTGTGCTTGTGGACCGTGCAGCGCTGGACCGGCACGCCGTCCCAGACCGAGGCAATGGCCTTGTCGAGCCCCGGCGCGCCATCGACAATGAGGAACTCTGGCCGCCGCAGTCCGCGCGTGATGAGATCGTCCAGGACAGTGCGCCATGCTTCGGCGCTCTCGCCGCCCATGCTCTTGATCGCGAGCAAAACCTTCTGGCCGTCCGCGCGCACGCCGAGAACGACGAGCAGCGAGATCGAGGTCGCCTTGCGGTCGAGCCGCACGCGAACAATGGTGCCGTCGAGGATCAGGCGCACGACCGGCTCCCCGGCCAGCAGGCGGGTGTTCCAGGCGTCCCAGTCGCTCTTCACCTTGCGCCATGTCCGGCTCACCGTGTCCTTGCCGACCGTTCCGTCGAACAAGGCCGCCAGCGCACGACGCACCCGGCGGGTGTTGGTGCCGGCGAGATACGTGCTCGCGATCAGCGCATCGGCGGCCAGCGTCCGGCGCTGGTAGGCCCGCAGCGCCTGGCTCTTCCATTCCGTCGTCTTGCCCTCGGACGTGGTCAGCCGGGCGCGCGGCACCGCGATCTCGATCGGCCCGAATGTGCCGGTCAGCGACCGCGTGCGGCTGCCGTGGCGGTGGCCCGCAACGCCGGCTTTTCCTTCATTGCCGGCCATCTGGCTTCGCTCGTAACGCGGTCGCGCCAACACGGCGTCAAGTTCGCTGCGGATCAGTTCTTCGATGAACTGACGCGATCGAGCCCGTACCTCGGTCTCGATCGGATCGAACCAGTTGTCGAAAAGTCGGGAAGCTGTCTCTGCTGCTGGCTGCGAGGAATCAGACTTCGTGGTAAGGCTCGTCATGGCGTGGTCTCCAGTCCGACGCTTCAACGCCGGATGATTCGAGGTTGATCACCCGGAGACTACGCCACCCTCAATTCCTACCAACCTCGCGACGGCACCGAATTTTTGATCTTGCACCTCAATTGAGAGAGGTGCTCGCTAAACTAAAGGCCGAATGGTCGCCTGAAGTGGTGCCTGTAACGATCGTGGGTACCGCATTGGCGGAGACTCTTGTCGAGCATTTCAATCGATTGCCAAAAAGCACAATACAGTCCGTCTTTGAACTCTGCGAGCAAGCGCTCGCAGACGGCGCGGCTCAAGAACGTGCCGCTTTATCAACCGGCTTTCTTGAATCACTGCAGCACGCAGATGGCAGAAAGGCATTCGATTTCAGGTCGGTGGTAGGCTTTCTGGGGCCGAAGTCCAGAGAGCATTGCTTAGCGATGGATAGGTTTTGGAAAGCCACGACGACCGGCTTGTAGAGGTCCGCTTGGGTGAAGGGTTTCGGATGCCGGCCGCTTGAGGGACGGCGCGGCGTATTCGGCGGCCGGCGTCCGAAAGCCTCCAAGGGAGGAAACCGCGCTGTCTTACCGCGCGAGCGGTTTAGTCCTGTGACCCATCTGCGACCTGCGAGACCATTCGCTCTTCGGCCGCTCTAGGCGGAAGACCGAACATCGGGCGGCCATCGCTTGTTGAGGACATGCCGTAGTCGTGTCTCGAGCGAGCGGCTGGTCCCGAGCCAGCGAGTTGCGAGATTCGTCGCAGGATCGGACAAGGCATGTCCGCTTTGGGAAAGATTTTTCGGCGCGCCCTGCGCCACAAACAAGCCCACCGTTCGAATCCAAAGGTTCGGTTCTGCCTCAGTTCCCGAGCGGCGCAGCCACGCCGATGTCCGTCGTCGATGCCTTGAGGGCGGTTGCCGGTCTTCCGCCGCAGGCGCGCGCGAGCTTTTGCTGGGGCCGATGCGTTCGCGGCACCTATGCCCCCTCGGATCAGGCCAAGGAGATCACCAAGTCCCGCAGCTTCACCATGCCCTCCCGGGTGCTGGCGCGCTTCTCGGCGGACGGCGTCCCCGCAAACGCGGTCGATACGGACGGTCTCGCACTGCGCGGCTTCAGCTTCCGGCTCGGCAACGGCGATCAGCGCTCCGAAATCGTCACCCAGAGCGTCCCGGTTCATTTCGCCAGAACGCTCGACCAGATGCTGGCCTTCCTGCAAGCGCGCATGCCGGGACCGGACGGCCAGCCGGACATGACCCGGGTCGAGGCATTCTCCGCCGCCAATCCCGAGACGCTGCGTCAGGCAAGCTACCTTGCCGCGAACCCGCCGCCGGCAAGCCTCGCCTGCACGACCTATTGGGGCGTGCACGCCTTTCCCGCAACGAATGCGAGGGGTGAGACACGGTTCATCAAGTTCAAGGTCGTGCCGGTCGGCGACGAACGCAGGTCGAGCGAGCACACCGCCACGGCCAAGTCCACCGGCTTGCTGCGCGATCTCGACTCCCGGATCGCGGCGCGCGATGTCAGGTTCAGCGTGATGGCGCTGCTGGACCATCCCGGCGATCCCGTCATGGACGTGACCATCCGTTGGCCCGACGAGGATGGACGCGAGGCGGTGCGCCTCGGAACGATCGTGATAACGGGCACTGAACCAAACGGAGCGTGCGAGGCGTCGGTGTTCAATCCAGCCAATCTTGCCGAAGGCATCGGCCATCCGCCGGACGAGATATTTGCGGCGCGGCGCGACGCCTACGCCATCTCCCAGACCGAGCGCCGCTGAACGGTGGGATCACGTTTCGCCGTCCGGCACGCCCTGCGCCTCACGGCGCCACATTCCCGGGCTGATGCCGACCACCGAGGAAAACACCCGGGTGAAGTGGCTCTGATTGGCGAACCCGGCCGATATCGCGATCTCCGCCAGCGACAGGTCGCGCACCGTCATCAATTGCTTGGCCGTGTCCACGCGCTGGCGCAGCAGCCATTGGTGCGGCGGCAGGCCGGTCGAGACGCGAAATGCGCGCGAAAAATGACTGACCGAGAGATCGAACTCGGCTGCGATCTTCTCCAGCGAAAGCTTTCCGCGGAGATCGGACTCCAGCCTTTCGCAAGCCCGCTTCACCTGCCAGGGGGCAAGGCCGCCGCGCGCCGGCTCGGCGGCGCGCCGCAATCCGCCGTAGGTCGTCGCAACATGTGCGGTGAGCGCGAGCATCATGTGGTCGATGAAGAGCTGGTTGGCCTCTTCGGGCTGCCGCAACGCCGCCAGGAACGACGCGCCGAGATGACGGATGGTCATATCGTCGTGGCCGACGCCGGGCTGATAGGCGAGCTCACCGATCCGCGGCGCGCCGCTTTGCCTCGCCATGTCGTTCAATGCCGAACGGGGCAGATGGAAGAACAGAGAATGGAAGGGCTTGTCGATCACGTAGCGCGGATCGCGTTTCAGGTCGTACAGGTAAGTGGCACCGGCGCGGATATCGCGCTTGATCACGCACCGGCCGCGCTCCCAGCACTCACAATCGGCGAAATCACGGAATTTGAGGCTGACGAGATAGGCGTCCTCCGACGGCATCGAGTCGGAGAGACGCGGAATCGGATGGTCATCCCGTGTCTCGGTGACGGCGAGCTCGGCGCTGCGCAGCGAACGCGTGACCAGCGTTGGCGGCGCATCCCTCAAATGCAGGAACCGTTCGAACTTCTGCGCGAAGGCGCGCGCCTGTGCCATGGCATGTGTCTCAATAATGTGAGGAGCCTGGGGAGCGGAAGCGCCACACCAGATCCACGCAATTATCCGACATCGGCAACCGACGGTCCAGATTTACGCGTTGGAACGCCAGCCGTGTGACCGCTCGCCGCAGCTATCGTTCACAAGAGGTTTTCACATGAGATTTCAACGGATTCTGATGCCTCTCACACGATCTCCGTTCAGTGCCTCGACTACTCGTCGTCCGCCCATCGTGCATTTGTGAAAGCGTGCGCCTGCTTGGAGCATCCGCCACCGGCCGATCAACCCTGAGACGATGCCGGCCGACAGCTTCTTGCGCGCGATCACGGTTGCGGCGTCGGAGGGGATCGGCGTCGCATCAGCACCTGTGCCTTCGATCGCCGCGCGGCATGCTTGTCGCGCTTCAAATGCGGTCCCCTCGCTACTTCTTCTTCGCAGGTCCGAAATCCGGCTGCCAGGCGGCTTCCTTGCGGGACGGCGCCGCGGCGATCACCTTGGCTTTGTCCTTCTTCGGTTTCTTGACTTCGCGGTTGCCGCGTTGCTGGCCCTTTGCCATGTCGCTCTCCCTTGCTGGTTTGAGTTCGTCGAATTCACTCGGCTGCAGGACCCGGCCGCGCGGGGTACAGACCCTGACGCCCATGTAGCCCTCGCGCAGCAGTTTTTCCGCAAGACGCAGCGCGACCGCCGCAGTTCCCCGGCCGAGATTGGAGCTGCCGTATTCGTTGGTTCCACAGACCAGATACGGCACGCGTATTGTCCTAGCCATTGAGGACCACGGCTCCGCACACGAGAAGCAGAAGAAACAGCGGAACGATCACCGGCGGCACGATCCATTCCGAAATGCGATCACCCGACATCGAACGCTCCAGCGCAGCCTTCGGCGGGAGCACATTTGCCCACAGTCACCGGTCGAAGCCGTCGAGACGCGCGGTGATGGCAACGAGCCTACGCCCGCGCCGAACCAATAGCGAGCGTTAAGTGCCTCTTGTCGTCGCACCGCGACGTGACCGTTCGCCCGTAAGGACACGATAGTGCTGGCTATTGCCGTGCCAAAGGCGCATGCTTGCAATAGCCGGCACCGGTTGGGGCTTCACTTGCGAAAGGCAGGCCTGCGCATGACCATCCGCTCGCGGCGAGAGACCGTCACCTTCAGGCATCCGTTCCACATCCGCGGCATCGAGCGCATCTTGCCGGCCGGCGCCTATGAGGTCGTCACCGACGAGGAGACGATCGAAGGCCTGACCTTCGCCGCCTATCGCCGGGTCGCCACGATGATCACCGTGCCCGCCGAAGGTGGGGGCGGTACCATGGAGATGCTGTCGATCGGCTCTGTCGATCTTGCGAATGCGCAAGCTGCAGACGCGAGCATCGCCAATGACTGACCAGCCGGTCGATCTCGACAAGCGCCGTGGCATGGCCGCGCAAAAGGCCACCGACCTGCGCCGCGCGCTGGCGGAGGTCGAGGCCCATGTCAGAGAGCTGCGCGAGCGCGAGGCCGACCTCGAACACCGCATGATGACAGTGCCCGCTGCGTCCTGGCAGGAAGCCTCGGTAAAGGCGCGCCATCTGCTCAACCTCTATGCTGCGGGCCTGCCGGCCGAGGACACCCGCCATCGCGCGCTCGTCTCGGCGTTGTTCGACGATTTCGCCCGGCTGTCCGGAGAGGGCTGAGCGAGGGCCACCTGCATTCTCGACGTGCATATTCGGCGGGAGCCGGGAAGCGGGCGCGCGGTACCAGTCAATGATTGGAGGGCGCGAACTCGCAAGGAAGCCAACACGTAACGGAGTGAGCCATGACACTGACCAGCACACTGACCAGCGGTCGCTTTATCGACCACGAATACGACCGGATGATCGTCCGGTTCTCGATGCATGACGGCGCCCGGGAGATTCCTTGCGCGATCTCGACCTCAGCGATGGATGATCTCGAGCACGGTGCACACGTCAAGCCCGAGCAGCGGGAAGCCCAATTCGCCCGTCTACGCGATCGCATCGAAGCATGCGCCGAGAGCAAATATCGCGCCACCGAGTTCGAAGGCACCCCGCCGGGCATCGTGCTTCGAGGCATCGATTTCAGGCCATAAGGAAAACAGCAGCCGGGACAGAGCAAGGTCCGGCCCTTCTGCGGCCTCAGCGGTGGCGCGCCGTCATGATATCCGGAATCAAGATCGCTTCTACTCCGGCCTTGCTTTGATCTCCGGCAGGGGCGGCTTGCGCTCGAAGGGCTTCTTCTTCGGTGGCGCGGGCAGCAATCCCTCCCTGATCGCCTGCTTCCGGGCGAGCTTGCGGGCGCGGCGAATGGCCTCGGATTTCTCGCGGGTCTTTCTCTCGGACGGCTTTTCGTAGGAACGGCGCTGCTTCATTTCCCGGAAGACGCCCTCGCGCTGCATCTTCTTCTTGAGAACACGGAGTGCCTGCTCAACGTTGTTGTCTCTGACGAGTACGTGCAATTTGTTCCTCCTGGCCCGGGCTGCGAATGCGACACGTCCTGCAGGGCAGCCAATTGCGCAGGAGCTTCATTGCGAATTTTTGAGGATAGTGATGGCGACATCGTCGCGGCTTCGGACGAGCCGATCTGCCTGTCACGGCGAGCACCTTGGTGACGTCAACGTGACCACTGTCGCGCGGCGCTGTCAATCGATAACGTCCTGCTTGAAGCTCGACGGACACACGCAAAGCGCCTCGACGGACCGGAGGAAGTGGCCTGCAGAAAACAAACCGGCTTCGCTCCTTGCAAAACCGCGAAAATCATATATGTTGAGGCCGTTCGATTAGCCGCTGTGCCTTGTTGAATGCGCCCGCGGGCTCCTTTTCCAATGTCATCGACGAAGTTGAAGATAGCTGCGTGATTGTCGCGCGGGATGCGCTTGTGCGCTTTGGAGAAGAGAATGACGACAGGTACAGTCAAGTGGTTCAATGGCCAAAAGGGCTTCGGTTTCATCCAGCCGAGCGATGGCGGCAACGATGTGTTCGTTCACATCAGCGCGGTTGAACGCGCCGGTCTTGCTGGTCTCGGCGAGGGCCAAAAGGTCAATTTCGAGATCAAGACCGACAAGATGCGAGGCAAAGTCAGCGCTGAGAACCTCTCGCTGGCTTGATATCGTGGCGCCGTTTCACGGATGTACTGAAACGGTTGCTTCGCCCGCTCAATCCCGGGATTGAGCGGGTTTGGCCGTTGCGGATCCGGGTGAACGATGAGCACCAAGAAACCGGTAGAGCCGTCACCCGAAAGCATTGCGCGTTCCGATCGCAAGCGCCTCGCCGCTGAAGAGGGAGCCCGGGCATTGGCAGACGTCGAAAGACAAGCCATCGAGGTTCGCAAGAACATGGCGCGGCTTCGAGAGGTGCGCGAGGCGAAGGAAGCGGCTGACGACGCGCTTCGAACAGCTTTGCCGGCGCCTACACTGAAGAGGCGTTCAAGAAAGCCGGCGCGATAGTCGACTTCAACGCCGCCGGCCAAACTTGAAGTGCCGATCTCATTGCCGGAGAGTGCAGATCGTGCCTAGAATCAAACCAGACCACGGAACCATCACCTTCTTCCTCGCATCCGGCGCAAACCGCCAGATGTGCCGGCTTGCCACGACATTCAACACCCAGAAGCAGGCCTTCAGCTATCTGCAGAAGCACCGAACGGAGTTCGAGCGTATGGCGCGAGCGCGCCTTGCTTCAGGGGAGCTCGAAGACGGGATTGTCGTGCTTCCGATGCTCTAAAGCATGATCGGGAAAAGTGCGCGGCGGCTTTTCCGACGATTCACCACCCCAGATGTCAAAGCAGAACAGCGACACTCAATTCGTCTTCCCGGATTGGCTTCGTCGTTCAGCTTCCCTCGCCAACCGTTCAGCCTTGAGTCGTTCACGATTTGCGTGGAAGGTCTGTTCCGCCTTCTCGTAATCGGTCGCGGGCTTCGTCACGGTCTGCTTGAAGAGACTGTTCGCCTCCTTCGCCGCATGCGATTGGGAATACCGTCTCATCGCTTGTCGTCCATATCGCTGGTGGTTCGAACTGCTTCGGTATCGGCGACGTCCTGGTGCCCAGCCTTATGCGGTTTGATGCGTTCCTATCGGCCGGAAATATCGCTCGAAGGCAGCTACGCCGACCGCTTCACCGCATCCTCGCCCGCCGGCGTGATATCAAGCCGCCGCAGCATCGCCCTCGCCTGCTCGGCGCAGTGGTCGATCAGCCAGCGCTCGAAGGCGACAGGAGGCAGCGCGGGTGAATAGAGGAAGCCCTGGACGATGTCGCAGCCGAGCTCGGCCAGCGTCCTGCGCTGCCCCTCGGTCTCGACGCCCTCGGCGACCACGGTCATGCCGAGGCCCTGACCGACGCGGACCACGGCGGTCGCGATCGCGAGCGCGCCCGGGTCTTTCTCGATGTCGCGCATGAAACTGCGGTCGATCTTCAATTCGCGGATCGGCAGATGCGCGAGCCGGCTCAGGCTGGAATAGCCGGTGCCGAAATCGTCCACCGAGAGGCCGACGCCGAGCTCGCGGATCGCGTTCATCGTCTCCAGCGCTGCGACGCCGTCCTGCATGAACGCGCCTTCGGTAATCTCCAGCATCAGCGCGTCCGGCGGCAGATCGTATTCGGCCAGGATGTCCTTCAGCCGCGCCGCCAGCGCGACGTTGCGGAAATTGATCGGCGACAGGTTCACCGAGACGCAGGGAATGTTGAGCCCCGCGTGGCGCCAGCTCGCGATCTGTCGGCAGGCCTCGCGCACGGACCACAGGCCGATCTGCTCGATCAGGCCGCATTCCTCGGCGAGCGGGATGAACTTTGCCGGCGAGACGTCGCCGAGCGCGGCATCGCGCCAGCGCGCCAGCGCTTCGACGCCATGGATCGCGCCGTCGCAGCTGCGGATCTGCGGCTGGTAGCTGAGACTCAGTGCGCCTTCCGCGATCGCGCGGCGCAGTGCCGCGATCAGGGCCAACCGCTGCTCGGCGAGCACGTTCATCTCGGCACTGAAGATGCGATGGGTCGAGCGTCCGGCCTGCTTGGCCATGTACATGGCGGCGTCCGCCTGCTGCATCAAGGTGTCGATATCGGTGGCGTGATCGGGGTAGAGGCTGATGCCGATGCTGGCGGACATCGGCATCAGCTTCGACCCGAGCCGGAGCGGGCGCGCCAGAGCTTCGGCGATATCGGCCGCGGCGCGCTCGGCGCTCTCGACGTTGCGTTGCGGCAGCAGGATGACGAACTCGTCGCCGCCGAGCCGCCCCAGCATGTCGCCGGGACCGATATGCTCGCGCAGGCGTTGCGCGAGCTGGACCAGGAGCTCGTCGCCGGCCGCGTGACCAAGCGTATCGTTGACGTCCTTGAAATGATCGACGTCGAGGAAGGCCAGCGCGACATGGCTGCTGGTCGGGCAGGCATCGATGGCCGTGGTGATCAGGTGCCGCAACTGGGCCCGATTGGGCAGGCCGGTGAGGATGTCGTGATAGGCAAGCCGCGCGATCTCGGCGCGCGCCTCCTTGCGCTCGATCGCGAAGGCGCCGAGGTTGACGCAGGCCTCGACGATGCGCCGGTGCCAATTGCTCGGCGCGCGCGGCTCGCGATAGTAAAAGGCGAAGGTCGCGATGACGCGGCCGTCCTTGGCCTTGACCGGGGTCGACCAGCACGCACGCAGGCCGATCGCGAGCGGCATCGCCTTGTAGGGCTGCCAGCGCGGATCGGTGTCGAGATCGGTCGCCAGAACCGGTGTACCGTAGAAGGCCGCGGTGCCGCAGGAGCCGACATTGGGGCCGATCGCGATGCCGTCCAGCGCGCGGGAATAGTCCTCAGGCAGGCTGGGACCGCCGAGCGGATGGATCAGGCCGGCGGCATCGACGTGAAGCAGCGAACAGACCACGTCGGGCGCGATCTCCTCGACGCGGCGGCACAGCCGGTCGGCAATCTCGCCGATCGGCACCTCGTCGGCGAGCGCGCTCATGATGAGCTGCTGAAGCGAGCGCAGTTGCTTGGTCTCGGTGATATCCTCGAGCAACGCGAAGATATGCTTGACCCGGCCCTTGCTGTCGCGGAACGTGTCGATCCGGGCGGAGACCCAGATCTCCTCGCCGTCCTTGTTGTAGACGAGCAGCTCGGCCTCGCCGCGATGTCCGCCACGCATCAGGCGCCTGACGAGCTTCGCGAGGGCCCTGCGATCGGTGTGACGACCGGCAACGAGCCCGTCGGCGCTGCGACCTGCGGCCTCCTCGCTGGTGTAGCCGAACAGCGCCGTGAACGCCGAATTGACGTAGACGATGTTCTGCCCGACGTCGGTGATGATCACCGCGCGGTTGGTCTGGTCGGCGACGGCGTGGAGAAGCGCGATCCTGACGCGCCGATCCGCATCAAGAGTGACGTCGCGAGCGAACACGATGCGATGGGTCGCGCCGCCAATCGTCGTTGATGACATCGACACCAGCGCCTTGATGCGGCTGCCGTCGCGCCGCACGAGGCTGATCTCCTCGCGGAACTCCGCGGTCGCGCCGGCCTCAAGACATTTGAGGGTGAGCACTGCGGCGTTGCGGCCGAGCACTTCGGTCGCAGCGAGCTTCCAGATCCGCTCCGCGGCACGGTTGAAGTGCGTGATGCGATGCGCGTCATCGACGATGACGACGCCATCCTCGGCGCGTGCGAGTGCGGCGCGCAGCACGTCCGGCATTTCGGTCGTGGGACAATCGGAGGCAGACATCGTTGGAACCGGACGGCGTCGGGAAGAAGTGGTACTAAACCGACGCTAGTGCTCCGATGGTGTCCAAGACGTTTTTGCGGGCCCGTGGCGTCACGCCAAGACGCGATATGCTTAACGCTCTCCGAAGAGGAAACGTCCAATGCGATGCTTGAGACAACCTACCGCGCAATACCGCCGGGGAGCTTGTGCAGCCGGCCGGCGACGGCCCGCACCTTGCGCGGCGCGGCCCGCCAGATCGAGAGCGCCGACAGTCCGCTCATGACGATCGCGATGGCAAAGGCAAGCGTGTAGTCGCCGGCACGATCATAGAGGAAGCCCGTCACCCACGGTCCTGCCGCACCACCGGCCAGCGCCGCCAGCATGATCGTGCCGAAGATGCTGCCCTGGTGCCTTCCCTGGAAAATCTCGAACACCACCGCCCCCATGATCGAGGTGAGACCGTAGCCGAGCGCCCCTTGCGTGAGGACCATCAGGTAAACCAGCCACAGCGACGGCTGGAACTTCAGCGCCATCAGCGCCGCAAAACAGATCGCAAAGCCCGCGCAGCTGATCGCCCACACCCATTCTCGCCCGATCCGGTCAGAGACATGGCCGAGCAGGATCTGGCCGGGAATTCCGAGCAGGCTGACGATGCCGAGTGCCCACACCGCAACATTGGCGCTGAACCCGATGTCGAGCAGGAATTTGGTCTGATGGACCTGCACCGCGTACCAGATGTAAAGGCCGCAGAAATAGCCCAGCGCAATCCACCAGAAGCGCGCGGTCGCGACGGCGCGTTTCAGCGTCCAGTCGGTACTGACCCAGACGGCGTCGACCACATTGGAGATCGGTTTTGGAGCGCCTGCGGCCGGGGCGGCATCGCCGTCCGGCTGAAGGCCGATGTCCTCGGGGCGCTTGCGCAGCAACAGATTGATCGGCGCCAGCACGATCAGGACGAGCAGTCCCATCGCGGTGCAGGCGGTGCGCCACCCGGTTTGCTCGATCAGGTGCTGCACCCAGGGCAGCAGCGTCACCGAGCCGATGCCGACGCCGGCAAAGGCGATACCGATGGCGAAGCCGCGTTTGCGGATGAACCAGTTCGGCAGGAACAGCGACTGGCCGGAATAGCCGAGGCACACCGAGCCTGCACCGACCATGACGCCGATGGTGACATAGAGATGCCACGGCGCGCTGGTCAGCGGTGCCAGCAGCAGCCCGCCGCCCATCAGCACGACGCCGAGCTCCATCACTGCGCGCGGCCCGGCGCGATCCATCAGGCGGCCGATCAGCGGGCTGACCACGCCCGACACCACGAAGCCGAAGGAGAAGGCGCCCGCCGTGACGCCGCGCTCCCAGCCGAACTCGGAGATGATGGGCGGAAAGAACAGCGAGAAGGCGGTACGCGCGTTGACGCCGATGGCCATGGTGACGAAGGTCACGGCGACCACCACCCAGCCGTAGAAGAACGGAAGCCGCATGTTGTGCTTGTTTCATCCCTGGACGTTCCTTCGGATCATCCGGGGATGCACTGGTCAAGCGCTTTTCGCGCATGCCCGCTGGGCGAGGACAGGGCTTCCGCAGCGTCCGACCCGGGCATCGTCCCGGCCATCCACGCCTCGCCGAGCCGCGTTCAGGCGGCGTCGCGCCGCGACGGCTTGGCCGGCTCGTCGAACTGGATCCCTTCGATCGGTTGCGGCCTGCCCAACAGATAGCCTTGCGCGAAATTGACGCCGAGCACCTTCAGCCGCTCGAACTCCTCGCACGTCTCGACGCCCTCGGCCGTGACCGACATGTCCAGCCCGCGCGCCAGTGTCACGATCGCGGAGATGATGGCGGAGCTGCGCGGCTGATGCGTGAGGTTGCGGATGAACGACTTGTCGATCTTGATCTTGTCGAACGGGAACGCGGTCAGGTAGCTGAGCGACGAATAGCCGGTGCCGAAATCGTCGAGCGCCAGCTCGATCCCGATGCTCTTCAGCCGCTCCATGAAGGCGTGGTTCTCGACCGCGCGCTCCAGCAGCACGGATTCCGTGATCTCGATCTCCAGCCTCTGCGGCGGCAGGCCGGAATCGGCGAGCGCCGCGCAGATCATGTCGAACAGCTCGGCCTCCTTGAACTGGATCGGCGACAAGTTGACGGCGACCATGAGATCGGAGGGCCAGCCGGCGGCGTCAGCGCAGGCGCGCCGCAGCACGAATTCGCCGAGCGGCACGATCAGACCGGTCTCTTCCGCTAGCGAGATGAACTGGTCCGGCGGGATCAGCCCGCGCGTCGGATGCCGCCAGCGCACCAGCGCCTCGAAGCCGCGCCGTACGCCACTGAGGGCATCGACGAACGGCTGATAGTGCACCTCCAGCTGGCACTGTGCGATGGCGTCGCGCAGATCTCCTTCCAGCGTGTTGCGGGCCTCCAGCTCGGCCGACATCGCCTCGTCGTAGATGGTGAAGCAGTTGCGGCCCGCCGATTTCGAACGATAAAGCGCGAGGTCGGCTTTCTTCAGGAGCTGCTCCTGATCGCTGCCGTGATCCGGCGAGATCGCGATGCCGATGCTGGTGCCGATCTCGACGCGGTGTCCCGGCAGCAGGAAAGGTTTGCTCACGAGCTTGGCGATCTGCGCCGCCAGCTCGGTCGAACAGGCGCGCTGGTCCTCGCAGGCTTCCTGGATGATGGCGAATTCGTCGCCGCCGAGCCGCGCCAGCACGTCGTTCGCGCGCATCGCGGATTTCAACCGCTGTGCCACCTGGCGCAGCAGCGCATCGCCGGCTGCGTGACCGAGGGAGTCGTTGACGTTCTT
The DNA here is from genome assembly GCF_023100985.1 of Bradyrhizobium sp. 191. Classification (NCBI taxonomy): domain Bacteria; kingdom Pseudomonadati; phylum Pseudomonadota; class Alphaproteobacteria; order Hyphomicrobiales; family Nitrobacteraceae; genus Bradyrhizobium; species Bradyrhizobium sp. 191. The sequence goes on along the minus strand of NZ_CP064692.1, from coordinate 6,699,201 downwards.
GAAGCGGTCGAGGTCGAGCATCAGGATCGCGAAGGGCGGACCCGTCACGCCGGATTGCCGGTGCATCTCGTCGAGCCGGGTGAGGAAGTAGGCGCGGTTCGGCAGTCCGGTGAGTATGTCGGTCTGGGCAAGTTCGAGCACCCGCCGGTTCGCCTGCGACAGCCGCCGCGAATTGCGGCTCGCGAGCATCAGATAGGTCGACAGCGACATCGTCAGCAGCATGCCGACGATCAGCACCGCGCCGGCGCGATCGTAAGTCGTCGCCAGCGGACCGCCAGCGGTTGGAACCGCCCGCACCTGCCAGGCGGTATCGCCGATCTTGAGACTGCCCGACCAGTGCACGGCCTGTGCGATGTCCCGCATCGAATGCGGCGCGGTGGCGCCCGACGAGTAATCCGGCAGCGCTTCCTCCTCGTTGGCGACCTGCGCCGCGAAGGGCGGGTACACGTTCATGCTGACTGCCGGGCTTGCTCCGGTGGTCACGCGAATGGACTGGATCAGCAGCGGCAGGTCGAAGATGCCGACGACGAAACCGGCGAGATTGCGGCGCCGGTCCGCGATCTCCTCGCGCGACGTGCCCTTGGCGTAGACGGGAATGGCGACGAGAACGTCGGGCACCCGGCTGCCCCCCTGCTTCGGCTCGAAGAGGCGGGTGCGAATGGCTGCGACGCGATCGTTGTCGCGCGCGCGCTGCAGCAGCGCCCGGCGCTCCGGAACGGTCGCGTAGTCCATGCCGTAGACCGACGAGGTCTTCGGCTGAGTCGAGTAGAACACCGGAAAATATTCGTCGCCCTGCGTTGCGGTGACGAATCTCTCACCCTGCAGCGACTTGATCCGATAGCCGGACACGCCGTCGGCGATCGCCGCAGCTTCGTATTCGGCGCGCTCCTTGCTGTTGACGCGCGGCAACCAGGCAAGGCGCAGCATGCCGGGATGGCGCTCGAACAGGCGGGCGCTGAAGGTCTCGAATTCGCTGCGAGTGACTTCGTCGCTGGTCGATTCGAACAGCGTGCGCAGCGCGAGAAGCCGTGAGATATACTCGTTCATGCCGTTCTGCATGACGATCGACTGGGTCTCGGCCGCGTTCTCGAACTCGCCCCGGTTGACGCGATCCTCCCACCGCGCCACGGCGGCAGCGCCCACGATCGAGAACAGCAGGCCGATGCCGACCGCCACGAGCGCAGGGCGATAAAGCCCGAGCAGCGGCGCGGCACGCCACCATCCGCTCATATGCCTCCGATCCTGATCGTTCTGATCGCGACCGCCCATCTTGATCTGCAAGTCCCCATCGGTACGGCGGCACGAACTTCTGGTTGAGCCGCCGGCGCGACTATCGGACCAGGATCGGGGTTAAGAACTGGCCAATTTCGCAAACCGCACCGCCGCGCATCGCGCGGCTTAGTTAACGATTGCCCAGAAAGTTCCGGCAGAGTGGCAGTAACTTGCCGATTTTGCCCGGAGTCTTACGGACCGTCGACGCGGCACAAATTAGCGTCCTGTTCAGCCCGCAGGATTTATCGTCTCCGCAACCCATCCTGTATTCGGCAAGCATCCTCATGTCACGATCGCAGTTCGCGACCTACGTCGGCTTGACCATCGCATTGTTGGCCGCAGCGATGCTTTCCGCCAAGGGCGACGAAGTCGGCGTCGGCGAGGACGCGATCCTGTTCGGTCAGGCGGCAGCGCTCGAGGGCCCCTCCTCCGCGCTCGGACAGCGCATGCGGCAAGGCATCGTCGCGGCCTTCACCGAGATCAACGCCAAGGGCGGCGTCCACGGCCGCAAGCTCCAGCTCATCAGCCGCGACGACGGCTACGACCCCGATCGTTCGGTGACGCAGACGCTGCGCCTGATCGAGGACGACAAGGTGTTCGCGCTGATCGGCGCGGTCGGCACGCCGACCGCCATCGCCACAATTCCGATCACCAGCACCAGGAACATTCCCTTCATCGGCCCCTTCACCGGCGCCGAATTCCTCCGCGACCTCGAGCTTCCCAACGTCGTCAACATCCGCGCGAGCTACGGCGCGGAGGCCGAGGCCTGGGTCAAGCACCTCACCGAGGATCGCCGCTTCAGCCGCATCGGCATCTTCTACCAGGACGATTCCTTCGGCCGCGACGGCCTCCTCGGCGTCAAGCGGGCGCTTGCGAGGCGCGGCCTCGAACTCGCCGCCGAAGGCACTTTCGAGCGCAACACCCGCGCGGTCGCCGCGGCCTTGCGGGTGATCAAGCGCGCCGAGCCCGAAGCCGTCGTCATGGTCGGGACCTACGGCCCCTGCGCGGAATTCATCAAGCTCGCGCGCCGCAGCGGCTTCTCTCCGACCTTCGTCAACGTCTCCTTCGTCGGCGCCAACGCGCTCGCCGGGGAGCTTGGCCCGGACGGCGAAGGCGTCATCGTCTCGCAGGTCGTGCCCTTTCCCTGGGACCGCTCGCTCAAGCTCGTCGCCGACTACCAGAGGGCGCAGCACGCGTTCGATCCGACGCTGACACCGGACTTCGTGTCGCTCGAAGGCTATATCTCCGGTCGCCTCGCGGCCGCGGCGCTGGAAAGGGCCGGACCGCAGCCGACGCGCGCGAGCCTATTGCGCACCATCAACGATATCGGCCGTTTCGACATCAGCGGCTCCATCGTCACCGTCGGCCCGCGCATGATCGATACGCCGCCGAAGGTGTTTTTGACGGTGATCCAGAAGGACGGATCGTTCAGGGCGGTGGATCGGCTGTAGGGCCCTTCACGGCCGCCGCATCCAGCGGTCGGCGTTGACCGCACCTGGCGGCACCTCGCCTTTGACGATGGCCTCGACTTGCCGCACGGTTTCCAGCGACTGATATTCGATCGCCTGCGGCGTCAGCCCGCCGACATGCGGCGTGGCGATCACATTGGGCAGCTTCGCCAGCTCGGGCGTCGGCATCTGGTCGGGTGCGCGGCCGACATCCATCGCCGCGCCGGCGATGCGGCCCCCGCGCAGTGCGCGCGCCAGTGCGGCTTCGTCGACGAGATTGCCGCGCGAGAGATTGACGAAGACTGCATGCCTCTGCATGCGCGACAGCGCCGCTTCGCCGATCAGGTTCTCGGTCTGCTCGTTGGCAATGGCGAGGCAAACGACGTAGTCCGATGCGGCGAGCAGCTCGTCGAGACCGACCTGGCGGATGGCGCTGTCGCTGACGTTCGCGAAGGGATCGGCGACCAGCACCTCCATGCGCAGCACCTTTGCCACTTCGGCAAGATAGCGCCCGATGCTGCCATAGCCGATGATGCCGATTCGGCTGCCGGCGAGCTGGCGGCCCATCCGCGCCTCCGCCTTGCGACCGGCCTGATAGTCGGCAGTGGTCCGCGACACCCCGCGGGAGAGATCGACCATGAAGCCGAGCGCGAGCTCGGCCACCGCCTGCACGAAGCCGGGTCCGGCGCGGGTCACGAGCACGCCGGCCTCCGAGGCCGCTTCGACGTTGACGTTGCGGATGTCGACGGCGCAGCGGACGAAGGCTCGCAGGTGCGGCAATTGCGCAAAGATCTCGCCGCAGCCCTCGGTCATGCGATCGGCGACGATGATGTCTGCCTCTTTGGCGGCGCGTACGAGGCCGGCCGCGTCCAGCGGGTCATCGCCCTCGTGCAGGATCACCTCGGCGGCCGCGCGCAGGCCGTTCAGGCTGCGATCGCCATAGTAATTGCGCCGCATCTCCGGCGTGTGAGCCAGCAGGACCTTCACGGCAGCCCCCTTCAGTAGCCGAATGCCCGCGGCAGCGCAGTCGAGAGCCACGGCACGAAGGCGATGACGAGCAGGCAGAGGAACAAGAGACCGAGATAGCCCATGATCGGCTTCACGGTCTGCTCGATCGGCACGTTGCCGATCAGGCAGGCGCCGTAGAGGCCAAGTCCCAGCGGCGGCGCGAACAGGCCGATGCCCATGGCGATGACGAGCACGACGCCGAAATGAAGGGGATCGACGCCGAGCTGCACGGCGACCGGCAGCAGCAGCGGCCCGAAGATGATCAGGGCGGCCGCGCCTTCCAGCACCGAGCCCATCACGATCAGCACTGCGATCGCCAAGAGGATGAACAGCCAGACGCCCGAGGTCTTGGACAGGCCGAGCATGAAGTCGCCGACCGCATGCGGCACCTGCTGCAAGGTCAGCATGAACGCCAGCGACTGCGCGGCGGCGACTATGAACAGCACCAGGCCTGCGCGCGTCGCCGCCTGCACGAAACTGTGCGCGGCCGATTTAAAGCCGAGCTCGCGGAACACCACGCTGCCGACGACGAGCGCATAGGCCACCGCGAAGGCCGAGATCTCGGTCGCGGTGGCAAAGCCGCTCTTGAAGCCGAAGAAAATCATGAAGATCAGGCCGAACGAGGCGATCGCGCCGCTCCACAGACCCGACACCGGCATTTGCGGCTCGACATCCTCCGCCTCCGCCGGCCGCGTGCCGAAGATGATGGACACCGCGATCAGCACCAGCGCCATCAGCGCCGATGGCAAGAGACCCGCCACGAACAGGCCGCCGATCGAAAGGTTCGCCACGAAGCCGAGGATGATCAGGTTGATGCAGGGCGGAATGGTCTCCGCCATCACTGCGGAGGCTGCGAGCAGCGCCACTGCGCCGCCGGGGTTCTGCTTCGAGCGTCGCGCCGCCGGGATCAGCACCGAACCGACCGCGGCGACGTCGGCCATCTTCGAGCCGGAGATGCCGGAGAACAGCACCATCGAGGCCACCATCACAACGTTCAGCCCTCCGCGCATCCGGCCCACGGCGCGCTGCAGCAACTCGATCAGCCGCACCGACATGCCGTTGGCTTCCATGAGATAGCCGACCAGGATGAAGAAGGGGATCGCGAGCAGCACGAAGTTGTCGATGCCGCGTGCCATCTGCTGCGCGAAGATGACGCCGGGCAGCGCGCCCTCGACCCAGATGAAGATCAGTGCGGCGAGCGCCAACGCAAATCCGATCGGCAAGCCGCCGAACAGGGTAGCGAAGAAGCCGATCAGCATCAGCATGCCCGCCGACGGCACCGACGACGGCGACAGATAATCCCAGGCGAGATAGAGGCCGGTCACCGCGATGATGGCAACAAGGCCCCTGACGATCTCGGGGAACGGCCTCGCGCAGAGATGATCAATCGCGAACACCGTCATGAACAGCGCGCCGATGCCCATCGGATAGAAGGTCAGCTCCAGCGGCAGGCCGGAGCCGGTGGTCTGCCCCGACGTCAGCGAGCCCAGCTTGATGGCGTTGTAGGCGACATAGCCGGAGATCACCACGATCAGCAGCGCGCTGGCGGCATCGACCAGTGTGCGCAGCCGCACCGGCAAGAGATCGCGGAAGAACGACACACCGATATTCTCGCCGCGCGCGAGCGCGCTCGCCGCGCCGAAGAAGGCCGAGCCGACCATCAGTCCGCGAGCAACGTCATCGGACCATTCGACCGGCGCGTTCAAAAAGAAGCGCAGCAGCACGGAGGCGCACACCACCACGAGATCGGCGGCCAGCAGAATGGCCGCGATCGCATCGCTGAGCCGAAGCAGCAGCACGATGCTGCCGTTGCGGCCGCCCGAGAGGGGCACGGCGGCTGTCATCGCCATATCAGGCTTGCGTCGCGCGGATGATGTCGATGACGGCCTTGGAGCCAGGCCGCGCCTTGATGAAGTTCTCGGTCTGCGGCTCCACGCGTTTCTTGAACGCCTCGCGGTCGCATTCGGCGACCGTCACGCCCTTCTCAGTCAACGCCGCAAGCGCCTCCTTCTCGACCGCGAGTCCATGGGCACGGGTGTCGGCCGCGGCCTTCTTGGCGGCATCGAGGAAACCCTCGCGCAGCTTCGGATCCATGCGATTGTAGGTCATGTCGCTGAAGTAGATCGCGAGCGGCGAGAAATTGTGCTGCGTCAGCGCGTAGAACTTCGCCGTTTCGAAGAACTTGCTGGCCAGGATGGTCGGCGGGTCGTGCTCGAGCCCATCGAGCACGCCGGCCTGCAAGGCCGTGTAGATCTCGCCGAAGGCAAGCGGCGTAGCGGCCGCGCCCATCAGGCGCAGGCATTCGGTGATGACGGGATTTGGCAGGGTGCGGATCTTGAGGCCGGCAAGATCCTCCGGCGTCTTCACCGGCTTCTTCCCCAGCACGCTGCGAGAGCCGAAATTGTAGGCCCAGGCGATGATGCGGATGTTGCCGCCCTTGAGCAGCGCATCCTCGATCGGCCTGGCGGCGCCGGCCTCGAACGCCTTGGTCTGCTGCGGGAAGCTCGAGAACAGAAAGCCGAGGTCGAAGGTGCCGACCAGCGGCACCAGATTGGCCGAGATCGACGAACCCGACACCATGAGGTCGATGACGCCGAGCTTCACCGAATTGATGACGTCGATCTCCTGACCGAGCTGATTGTCGGGAAAGAAGGCGACCTCGATCTGCTCGCCGAGGCCGTTACCCTTCAGATTCTTGATCAGGTTGTCGTAGTAGACGCGGCCATTGGCGTATTTGGGATCGTTCGGCAGCGAGGAGGAGCACTTCAGCTTCAGCGTCGCAGCTTCGGCTCGGCCGATGATAGCGGGGGAGAGCACAATGCCGGCGGTGACCGCCGCCGATGACTTGATGAACGCGCGACGGTTCACGGGCACGATGGTCATGGTGCGGCTTCTCCCTGCTCTTTTTCTTCGCCACGATCGTTGCCGCAGCCTGTTGCGCGGACTGTATGGCCAAAGCGACGGCACAGGCAAGGGATGCGGCCGGCAACGTCGCGATGACACGAGCGACGGGCGCTCCGCGGAAATCGCGACGGAACGCCTCCGTTTGTCGGTGTTTTCGCACATGCCGCACGGCAGCGACGAGACCTGCCATGCAGGATTGGGGGAGATCGATCCAATTCAGGTATGGATCGATGCCGAACGCAGATTGATCGGATTGCAACGAAGCAAACGACGAAAGCCGCGGGCATCGTGATCCCGCGGCTCCAGAGGCTTGAGCGAATGCGGTGACGTCAGCGCGAATGTGCGCCGCTGAGCTGGCCGCCCGCCGCCGCGACATCGCGCGAGGGACGCAGCGCGTAGGCGCCGTCGCCGAGCAGGGCCTGCGCCGCGAGCGCGATTGCCCAGAAGGCGGGGAATTCCCAGCCGCCCTTGGGATTGGTGAAGAAAAAGCCGGCCGCGCCGTGCACCGTGAAGATCGCGCCGAGCAGGATCGGGATTCCTGCCAGCGCCGCATAGCGGGTCCAGACGCCGAGGATCAGCGCGACACCGCTGAGCACTTCCACGGTCATAATGAGATAGGCGAGCTCGGGCGGAAAGCCGAGGCTACCGAAGAACTTTGCGGTACCAGCCGGCGTGAACACGAACAGCTTCAGGCTGGCATGGGCCAGGAACAGCGCGCCCAGGGTCACGCGCAGCACCAGCGCGGCGTAAGGGGCGGTACGGGAATCGATCATGGCAGTCTCCTTTGCGCCTCAAGATGATCTATTCTCATATCGGTGATAATCTGGTATTTTTGAAATATACTTCACACCAACAGAGCGAGATCGGCTTTGCTTGACCGCCTGACCAGCCTGGAGGTCTTCGCGAAGGTTGCCGCGGCCGGCAGCCTCTCCGGCGCGGCCCGGGCCATGGGGCTGTCGCAGACCATGGTGACTAAGCATGTCGCCTCGCTGGAGGCGCGGCTCGGCACAAAACTGTTCCACCGCACCACGCGGCGGCTCTCCATCACCGAAGCCGGACGGAGCTATCTGGAATCCGCCGAGCGCATTCTCGCCGACATGGAGGCCGCCGACTCGGCGATCTCGCGTGAACGCGTCGAGCCGCGCGGGCTGCTGCGGGTCAACGTCCCCGTCGTGTTCGGTACGAGGCAGATTGCGCCTGCAATCGCGGAGTTCTCGGCAGTCCATCCCGAGGTCACCGTCGAGCTCGGTCTCAACGATCGCCTCGTCGACCTCGCCGAGGAAGGCTGGGACCTCGCGATCCGCATCGGCAGCTTGCGCGACTCCAGCATGGTGGCCCGAAAGCTCGCGCCGAACCGCCTCGTGGTCTGTGCCGCACCTTCCTATCTTGCCAGGCACGGCACACCGCGCACCGTCGCCGACCTCGCCCGGCACAATTGCCTCGGCTACACGCTTTCGCAGCAGGCGAGCGCGGCGGAATGGCTGTTCGGCGTCGAGGGCGAGATCCGCGTCCAGGTCAGCGGCACCTTGCGTGCCAACAATGGCGATGCGCTGCGCGCGGCGACGCTGGCCGGCCTCGGCCTTGCGCGACAACCCACCTTCATCATCGCCGACGATTTGCGCTCAGGCGCGCTCGTCGCGCTCCCGCTCGACCAGCCAGAGATCCAGACGTCGGCCGTGCATGCGGTCTATCTGCCCGATCGCCGCCCGCCGGCCAAGGTGCGCGCCTTCATCGACTTTCTCGCCGCGCGCTTTGCGCCGGTGACGCCCTGGGACCGCGGACTGCCGTGACGGCGCACGGCCTGAGGCGCAGCTCCGGCCAGATCCACTGCCCGATTTGTCGCCCGCGTAACGTGATCCAGCGCACAGACGCTCTCATGGCGCGGACTTAGGAAAAGTGACATCATCGTGCGCATTGCCGTTGGAGGTGACATCATGCGCCGTCCAGTCTTTTCGAATTTTCTTCTTGCGTCCGGTCTTCTCGCCCTTGCTCAATTGGCGACTCCCACGGACGCGGCCGCCGAAACGCGGCTTGCGCTGGTGATCGGCCAATCGGCCTATCGCACCGTGCCGGAGCTGCCCAACGCCGCCAACGATGCCAAAGGCATGACGGAGCTGCTCGGCAATGCGGGCTTCACCGTCACCACCGCGGCCAACCTGTCGCAGAACGAGATGCGCGCGGCGATTTCGGATTTCGCCGGCAAGGTCGGTGCCAGCGGCGCCGATACCGTCGCACTGGTGTTCTATGCCGGCCATGGCCTGCAGATCGACGGCGAGAATTACCTGGTGCCGGTTGATCTCGACCCCAAGCGCGAGGCCGACATTCCGCTCCAGGGCGTGCGGCTGAACGACCTGCTCAACACGCTCGGCGCGCTGCCGACGCGGGCGCGCATCTTCATGCTCGATGCCTGCCGCAACAATCCGTTCCCCGCGCTCAGCGGCGCCGGCCACGGACTTGCGATCGTCGACACCAAGGCCGGCGCGCCCGGCTCCTTCATCTCCTATTCGACCTCGCCCGGCGCCGAAGCCGAGGACGGCAACGGCATCGACAGCCCCTACACCGCGGCCGTGCTGACGGTTGCCAAGCAGCCCAATCTGGCAATCGAGGAAATGTTCAAGCGCATCCGCGTCGCCGTGGCGCAATCGACCGACGGCCGGCAGATCCCCTGGGAGAGTTCGTCGCTGACCACCGACTTCAGGTTCTTCGGCGAGAGCAGCGGCAGCACGCCCGCTCTTCCCGGCGCATCCGCGATGGCGCTCGCCGGCGGCACGCGCAGCCTCGAAGACTGGCGCAAGGAATTACGAGGCAAGCCTGCCATGGTCGCCTATGAACTCGTGATCACCGAGGACACGGTGCCCGCTTATCAGGCCTATATCGAACTCTACGCACAGGACGCCCGCACGCCGCGCCTGCGCACCGTGCTCGAGCGGCGGCGGCAGATGCTGGCCTGGGAGCGCGCGACCGCGATCAACACACGCGCCTCGTTCGAGGCCTATCTGGCGAACTGGGACAACAGCGATCTCGCGGCAACCGCGCGCCGGCTGCTGCTCCGCGTGCAGAACCGCAACTACGCCTTGCCCGTGGCCGCCACGGCGACGCCCGTCGCGGTCGCGATGGCGCCGACCTGCCCGTGCTCGACGCCGTCGCCGGCGACGCCTGTCAATCCGAGCGTTCCGCCCACCATCAAGAAACGCGTCGACACCCCACCGAAGCGCAAGGTGGTCGAGACGCCACCGAAGCCGCGTCGGCCGCCACCGCCCGACGAAGTGGTCGTCTACGAGCGTGCCCCGCCGCCCCCGCCCGCAGCCGTGGGTGTCGGCATCGGAATCGGAATTGGCATGGGCCGCGGCGGCTACGGCGGTGGCTATGGCGGCTCGGCACGCGGCGACTACCGCAGGTATTGAACCGATCCGGCATGAACTCGCACCGGACCGCGCCCATCGCGCGGGCCGCATCTATTGCGCCAGTGCCGGGACAATCGCGCTGAACGGCTTCCCGCATCCAGCCGGCCTGGATCGCGCGGACTGTGCGCTAGGCCTCCGGCACGATCTTGCCGGGGTTGAAGATGTTGAGCGGATCGAGCGCCTTCTTCAACGCCCGCATCGCATCGAGCGCCTCGGAGCCGAGCTCGGCCTTGAGATATTTCTGCTTGCCCTGTCCGATGCCGTGCTCACCGGTGCAGGTGCCGTCCATCGCCTGCGCGCGCTCGACCAGCCGATGCATGAACTCCTCGCCGCGTGCCATCTCGTCGGCATCGTTGGTGTCGCAGACCAGCGAGCAGTGGAAATTGCCGTCGCCGACATGGCCGACGATCGGCGACAGCAAATTGAGGCGCTCGAGATCCTGCTCGGTCTCGCTGACACAATCGGCGAGCCGCGAAATCGGCACGCAGACGTCGGTCGCAACCACGCCGATGCTGTCGCCGGGCCGCAACGCCTTCACCGACCAATAGGCGTCGTGCCGCGCCTGCCAGAGCTTCGTGCGGTCCTCGGGCTTGGTGGTCCAGGAGAAATCGCCGCCGCCGCAGTCCCTTGCGATCTCGCCGAACGCTTTCGACTGCTCGCCGACCTCGATCTCGCTGCCGTGGAATTCCATCAGCAGCAGCGGCGTCTCCGGCAGCGTCAGCTTGGAATAGGCATTGCAGGCTTTCACCTGCGCGGCATTGAGCAGCTCGATGCGCGCGACGGGAATGCCGGTCTGGATCGCCAGGATCACGGCCTGACAGGCGCCGTGCACGGTCTCGAACGACACCGCGCCGGCCGCGATTGTCTCGGGGATGCCGCGCAGGCGAATGGTCAATTCCGAGATGATGCCGAGCGTGCCCTCGGCGCCGACGAAGAGATGCGTGAGGTCGTAGCCGGCCGACGACTTCTTCGCGCGCGTGCCGGTGGTGATGATCTCGCCGTCGCCGCGCACCACTTTCAGCGCCAGCACGCTGTCGCGCATGGTGCCGTAGCGCACCGCATTGGTGCCGGAGGCGCGGGTCGAGGCCATGCCGCCGAGCGAAGCATCCGCGCCGGGATCGATCGGGAAGAACAGGCCCTGGTCGCGCAGATGCTCGTTCAGCGCCTTGCGGGTGACGCCGGGCTGGATCACGCAGTCGAGGTCTTCGGCATGCACCGCCAGCACCTTGTTCATGTCGCGCAGGTCGATCGAGATGCCGCCCGCGGGCGCGTTGACCTGGCCCTCGAGCGAGGTGCCGGTGCCGAAGGCAATGACCGGCACGCGGCTTTTCGCGCAGATCCGCACCACGTCCTGGATGTCGGCGGTCTCCTGCGCCATCACCACGCCGTCCGGCGGCTGGTTGGGGATCCATGTGGTGGTATGGCCGTGCTGCTCGCGCACGGCCTGCGAGGTGATGAGGCGGTTGCCGAAGCGTGCGGCAAGCTGCTCCAGCGTGCTCGCGAGGGCTTTCGGCTCCGGCCGCGGCGGATTATTGGTGATGGTCGTACTCACGGAATTCCTCCCGAAAGAAGAACCGTGGCAAAGGACATAAAACCGGTCAAGTCAAGCGACCGGACGCATAGCTTGGGAAGGAAACATGCCGGAGACTGCCGCCTCAAGGCCCGAAGCCGCGCCGTTCCGCGCCTCGATCATGCAGATCGAGCCGCAATGGATCGACTATAACGGCCATCTCAACATGGCCTATTACAACGTGATGTTCGACCGCGCGATCGACCAGCTCTGGCTGGAGCTCGGGATCGGACCGACCTACATGAAGGAGCGCGGCGGCTCGACCTTCACGGCCGAATGCCACGTGCGGTATCGCCGGGAAATCCATTTGGGCGATCCCGTGCAGATCCTCGTCTGGCTGCTCGAGGCCGACGACAAGCGGCTGCACACGTTCGAGGAGATGCGGCACGCGACCGAGGGCTGGCTGTCGGCCACGTCCGAGAACATGTCGCTGCACATGGACATGAATGCACGACGCGTTGCGCCGTTTCCGCCGGATATTCGCGAGCGCATCGCTGCGGTCACAAGGGCCCACAGCGCGGGAGCACGCCCCGAGGGCATCGGCCGGAACGTGGCGATGCCCTCGAAGCGATAAGCGCTATACCCTGTTGCGGCCGCGCGCCAGGCCGACCACGGCCGAGACCAGGAACAGGACCACCGCGATGAAGAAGATGATCTTGGCGATCTCGATCGAGGCGCCGGCGATGCCGCCGAAGCCAAGGATGCCGGCGATCAGTGCGATAACCAGAAACGTCACAACCCAGCCTAGCATGGTCAAACCCTCGTCTTGATGTTGTCTGCGATCGACGCGGCTGGCCGCGCCACCTGTCCTGACAATCTCGACGCGGGAACGATAGTTCCGGTCCCGGCGGGAGCGAAATTCGCGGCCCGTGCTGGAACAAATCGGCCTGCCGCGCACGTGGAAAACCCGGCCCGGCGCCCCATATACGCACCAATCCCTGTTAAGAAGGCTCCCTTCCACCACCCCGCGGTGCCATCGTGGGGCCGATGATTCGCATGACCGAGCCGAGCAAGATCACGTCCCAGAATGTCCCCGACCACCAGCCCGCAGCCGGCGGCATCGCCGCGCGTGCGCGCGCCTCGGTGGGCCCGAAATACCTCGCCGGGCTCAATCCGGAGCAGCGCGAGGCGGTGGAGACGCTGGACGGCCCGGTCCTGGTGCTGGCCGGCGCCGGCACCGGCAAGACCCGCGTCCTGACCACGCGCATAGCGCACATCCTGAGCCAGGGCCGCGCCCGCCCCGCCGAGATCCTGTCGGTGACCTTCACCAACAAGGCCGCGCGCGAGATGAAGCACCGGCTCGGCCAGATGCTCGGCCATGCCGTCGAGGGCATGCCGTGGCTCGGCACCTTCCACTCCATCGGCGGCCGCATCCTGCGTTTCCATGCCGAGCTGGCGCAGCTCAAGTCGAACTTCACCGTGCTCGATGTCGACGACCAGGTCCGGCTGCTCAAGCAGCTGCTGCAGGCCGAGAACATCGACGACAAGCGCTGGCCGGCGCGCATGCTGGCGGGCTTGATCGACGGCTGGAAGAACCGCGGCCTGATGCCCTCGCAGGTGCCCTCTGGCGAGGCCGCTGTCTTCGCCAACGGCAAAGGCGGCAAGCTCTATGCGAGCTATCAGGAGCGGCTGAAGATCCTGAACGCGGCCGATTTCGGCGATCTCTTGCTGGAGAACATCCGGATCTTCCGCGAGCACCCGGATATCCTGCGGCAGTATCAGCAGCGCTTCAAATACATCCTGGTCGACGAGTACCAGGACACCAACGTCGCGCAATATCTATGGCTCCGGCTGCTGTCGCAGGCGCCCTCTTCTGCTTCCTTCGCCTCTCCCCGCGTGCGGGGAGAGGCCGACGCACGCAGCGCTGCGGGTGAGGGGGACTCTCCAAGCACCGCGCTCGTGGAGACTCCCCCTCATCCCGACCTTCTCAGCGCGAGCGAAGCTCGTCGCGCCCCCGCATCCGCCTTCGCCAAGGCTTCGGCGGACATGAGCGGGGAGAAGGAGAAAACCAAGAACATCTGCTGCGTCGGAGACGACGACCAGTCGATCTATGGCTGGCGCGGCGCCGAGGTCGACAACATCCTGCGCTTCGAGCACGATTTCCCCGGCGCCAAGGTGATCCGCCTCGAGCGCAACTATCGCTCGACCGGCCATATCCTCGCCGCCGCCTCGCATTTGATCGCGCACAATGAAGGCCGGCTCGGCAAGACGCTGCGCACCGAGGATCAGGACGGCGAGAAGGTCACGGTGACGGGCTCCTGGGATTCGGAAGAGGAAGCCCGCGGCATCGGCGAGGAGATCGAGCAGCTGCAGCGCCAGGGCGAGAAGCTCAACGAGATCGCGATCCTGGTGCGCGCCTCCTACCAGATGCGCGAGTTCGAAGACCGCTTCGTCACGCTCGGCCTGCCCTATCGCGTCATCGGCGGCCCGCGCTTCTACGAGCGCGCCGAGATCCGAGACGCGCTGGCATACTTGCGCGTCATCAATTCGCCGGCCGACGACCTCGCCTTCGAGCGCATCGTCAATACGCCGAAGCGTGGGCTTGGCGACGCCACCGTGCAGATGCTGCACGACCATGCCCGCAAGCGCCGCATTCCCCTGTTCGAGGCCGCGCGCGCGGTGGTCGAGACCGACGAGCTGAAGCCGAAGGCGCGCGGAAGCTTGCGCGATCTCGTCGCCCAGTTCGACCGCTGGCGCGCCCAGCGCGAGGTCACCGCGCATACCGATCTCGCCCAGATCGTGCTCGACGAGAGCGGCTATACCGAGATGTGGCAGAAGGACCGCTCGGCGGACGCCGCGGGCCGGCTGGAGAACCTGAAAGAGCTGGTGCGCTCGATGGAGGAGTTCGAGAACCTGCAAGGGTTCCTGGAGCACATCTCGCTGGTGATGGACCGCGAGGGCGGCGCCGAGGACGACGCGGTGTCGCTGATGACGCTGCATTCTGCCAAGGGCCTCGAATTCGACAACGTGTTCCTGCCGGGCTGGGAGGAAGGCCTGTTCCCGAGCCAGCGCACGCTGGACGAACAGGGCCGCGCCGGCCTCGAAGAAGAGCGCAGGCTCGGCCATGTCGGCCTCACCCGCGCGCGCCGCCGTGCAAAGATATACTTCGCGACCAACCGGCGGATCCACGGCACCTGGTCGACCACGATCCCGTCGCGCTTCCTGGACGAGTTGCCGGCGGCCAATGTCGAGATCACGGAATCCAAGGGCGGCTCGGGCTGGGGCGGCACCGGCGGCTACGGCGCCTCGCGCTTCGACGACATGGAGGCGTTCGGCTCCAGCTATTCGACGCCGGGCTGGCAGCGCGCCCAGGCCAATCGCAACCGCGGCAGCGGCCGCAATGGCGGCGGCAGAAGCGGCTTCGAGGAAGAGACGTCCACGTTCTCGACCTCCTCGTCATCCGGCCCCGATTTCGGCAGCTTCTCCTCGCGCCGCCGCGGGCCTCTGACGATCGAGGGCGAGCTGGTCGCCAAGTCCACCGGCACGACCTCGGAGTTCTCGCTCGAAGACCGCGTCTTCCACCAGAAATTCGGCTACGGCCGCGTCACCAGGATCGACGGCAACAAGCTCACCATCACCTTCGACAAGGCCGGCGAGAAGAAGGTCGTGGACAGCTTTGTGCAGCGGGCGTGAACAGCCTTCCGCTCAGCCGTTCAGGATGATGGCGCCCTGATCGTAGATTTGCTGATCGACGTGCCCGGCGCCAGGCGCGATTTCGAGCTTCCAGCCCAGCGTTCCACTAAGACGCCCGGCTAACTCCTTGCAGTGTTCGAAATGCCAGAGACCACGCGCAAGACGGTGAGGCCCTTGGGCCATCGCCTCGTCCCAGCGCGGCAGATCTGGGGCGTCCGGATCGTTGTCGGCAGCGCCCAGCAGGATGACAAGCGGACGCGCCAGATACCTGCGCAGATGACCTTCGTCGAGGCCAATCCCTCCCATGCCGACCGGATAGTCCTTGGTGAGGTTCGGCAGCATGTAGCATCCGCAATTGGCGGCAACGGCGAGATCGACGGACGCGGCCTCGTTGAGCGCGAGATAGCGCAGGACAAACTGGGCACCCGCGGAGTTACCGAACAGGCCAAAGGTGTCCCGGCTCGACCCGATCGCATGTCGAACATGATGAAATAGCCGGTCGATCACCCCGAAATTCCAATGATCGCGCGGCAGAACCGTGTTGTCGGGCGGCGGCAGCCGCACGCCCCCGAAATTGTAGGCGTGGACACCCGGAAACTGATCCGAATCAAACTCCGGAACCAGCACGATCTGCCCATTGCGTTCGGCCTGAGGTGCGAGCAGATCGCGAAACTCCTCGGCAGCGCGGTCGACGCCGTGCATCGCCACGATGATGCGCGTGTGCCGATGGCTCGATCTGGCGCAGAACGAGAAGATCCGAATCGATCGTGGCGATGGGACCGCACCATCATCGTGAAACACGAACGAGCCGGCGCCTTCCGCCATAGTGAATTTGCTCAATTGCCTGCCTCCCCGGATCAGGTATTCATTATCGACGCAAACCCAGCCGGACAACCTTCGAGGCCACCAATCCTGCCATGGCTCAGTACGTTGCCATCATCGAGGACGCCGATCCGGACTCTGTCAGCCTGTGGTTTCCCGACCTGCCCGGCTGCATTTCCGGCGGTGACGATCTCGAGGAGGCGCTGGAGAATGCGCCCGAAGCGCTCGCGTTCTTTGCGCAGGAGCTGACCGCGGACGGCCGCCAGCTGCCCCCGCCGCGGACGTTGGCCGAGCTCAAAGCCGATCCTGATTTTGCCGACGATCTCGGGAAACATACGGCTGTCCTGATCGAATGGCCGCCGCTCGATGCCTCGGAGTGAGGACTGTTCGCCGCACTCGCCGAACTCTCGACGGTTCTGGTCCGAACAGGCCTTGACCATCGCGAACTTCCCCGTATCAGATAAACCCATGTTCCGGGGCTCCATCACATTGATCGTGCTTGCATTGGGGATGCCGTCGCTGGCGGCGGCGGAGACCATGAGCTTTGGCGATTCGATCGGAAAGCTGGCGGCGAGCTGCGGCGCGGAAATCGTCGCCAATTGCCGCGGCGTCAACCCGGATTCGAACCGGCTGAAGGAGTGCCTGTCGCGCAATCGCGACGTGCTGTCGCCGCAATGCACGAGCGACTATTTCGGCGTGTTCGACGCCATCCAGAAGCGCGTCGCCGCGCGCGTCACGGTGGCGAACGCCTGCCAGCGCGAGATCGTCAAGGTCTGCGGCGGCTCGACCAAGGAGACCAGCAAGTCGGTCCCCTGCCTGGTCTCGACGCCCAAGGGCATCAGCAACAACTGCCTGAAGGCCATCGACGACGCGGGGTATCGCTGATGCGCGCGACGGGGCTCGCCATCGCACGAACAGGCATCGCGCTGGGCTTCGTCCTGCTCGCGGGCACTGCCGGCGCGCAAACGGCAGCGCCGACCCGCGACGACATCGTCGGCAAGCTGAACCATTTCGAAGAGGCCGCCGAGGTCGATCTGTCCGCGCTGAAGCAGCAGGTGATGGAGCGCGCCAAGACCAGGATCAAGAACGATCCGGGACCCGTGAACCGGCCGCTGATCGCGCCCGACCTCGCCAAGCTGCCGGCCTTCAATGCGCAGATCCAGTTCGACACCGACACGCCGATCATCCAGCCATCGTCCTATCAGACCGTCGGCCGGATCGCGGATGCGCTGGTGCACGCCTCGCTGCTGCCCTACACGTTCCTGATCGTCGGCCACGTCGAATCCAATTCGAAGACGCGCGAGGCCAACGCGATCCTGAGCCAGCGACGGGCAGACGCGATCCGCGACGTGCTGGTGAACACGTTCAAGATCTCGACCAAGCGGCTGCATCCGATCGGCCTCGGCGAGGAGCAATTTCTCGACCGGGCGAAGCCGACCTCGGCCGTCAACGGGCAGCTGCAGATCCTGACCTATGCCAAGCTGCCGGAGGAGCCGCGTCCGGCTGCGGCCCCTGCGCCTGCGGCGAAAAAACCCGCCAAGAAGCGCTGAGCGAATGCGGTTCCGCGGCGAGCGGAACCCTTTGAAGCGGCGCCGTTTTGCAGCCTGTCCCGGGGCGCATCAGCACGGCTTGGCGCGACAAAAGCGCCGGTTTGTGCACCGCCGGGTCCGGTGCTATAGCCTCTGTTCGCCCTTCCTGACCCCGTGCAGCATGAGACCGAAATGGGTGGCTTTTTTCAGCGCCAACTTGCCGTTTACGTTGAGTACCATCGCGATCCCCGGAACACGGCGATGCATGTGGTCGGCATTTTGTTGCTGTTCACCGGCGCCGTGCTGCCTCTGACTCTGGTCAAGCTTCCGCTGCTCGGTTTCAACGTCAGCCTGGCCGTGATCCTGGCCTTGCCGGTATTGGTCTATTGGCTGCTGCTCGACATGGCGCTCGGGCTCGGCATTCTGGCCGTCTCCGTCGTACTATTTTCAGTTGCGACGACGACCGCCGCGCAAGTCAGCACTGCGGCCATGTGGGCAATTTTCGCCACGCTGGTGGTGCTCGGCCTCGCCGCGCAGACCATCGGCCACAAGGTTTTCGAGGGCCGCGAGGCCTCCTTGTTCACTTTTCCTTCGCATCTTTTGCTTGGACCGATGTTCGTGATGGCAAAATTGTTCATTGCCTTGGGCTTCCGTCGCGACCTTGCCGCGATTCTGGCGCCTCTTCCGACCAATTCCCTTTCGACCCGATAACTCCAAAAGCGAAACAGCAACCTTCTGCATGGCTCTCGTCCTGGTTACCGGTGGCAGTGGCTTCATCGGACATCATCTCGTCGAAGCGCTCCGCGCCCGCGGGCAGCGGGTCCGTGTTCTCGATGTCCGAGTGCCGGCCGCAGCGAATGCCGACGTTGAACATGTCCACGGCTCGGTGCTGGACGGCGCTGCGGTCGATGCTGCGATCGCCGGTGTCGATCAGGTCTATCACCTCGCCGGCCTGCCCGGCATGTGGGTCGCCAACAAGCAGGACTTTCACGACGTGAATTGCCGCGGCACCGAGATCGTGCTCGCGGCTGCCATGAAGCGCGGTGTCTCGCGCTTCCTGCACTGCTCGACCGAATCGATCCTGTTCCCCTATTCCGACCTCAAGGGCGTTCCCGCCGAAGAGGCGCTGCAACCGGCCAATGCGATGCCCGGCGCCTATACGAGGTCGAAGTCGCTCGCCGAGCACCATGCCGCAAAGGCGGCGGCCGCGGGCTTCCCGCTCGTGATCGGCACACCGACCATGCCGATCGGCGCTGCCGACCACAATCTGACGCCGCCGACCGCGATGCTGTGGTATTTCCTCCAGAAGAAGGTGCAGCCGCATCTCAACTTCCTGGTCAACCTGGTCGACGTCCGCGACGTCGCGATGGGCCTCGTGCTGACCATGGAACGCGGCCGCCTCGGCCAGCGCTACATTCTCGGCGGCGATTGCGTTCCGCTCGGTCGCATCCTGCGCATGATGTCGGCGATGAGCGGCCGCCGGCAGTTTCCGGTCGTCGTGCCCGGCAAGATCGCCGAGCTCTCCGCGATCATGCTCGAATTCATCGCCGATCACGTCACGCGCCGGCCGCCCAACGGCACCGCCGAGGGCGTGCGCATCGCGCTCGCCGCGAGCGATCTTTCGATCGGCAAAGCCCGTAACGAGCTCGGCTATTCGCCGCGTCCGATCGAGCCGGTCTTGCGCGAAACCATCACCCATCTGCTCGCCCGCAACGGCCAGCAGCCCTCCGGCGCCATCGAGCATCACGCGCTCTCCTCGCGCGCGAGCTGATCGCTCCGCCCAACGCAAAGAACCTTCATGTCCTTCGATTTCAGCAAGATTCTCTCTGTCGCCTGGGGTGGTTGGACCACGACTTGGCCGACCGAACTTCTGGCTCTGCTTTGGCTTGCCTTTCTCGCCAGCTGGGTCGGCGCCTCGTTCTGGCAGGGGCGGACCAAGAAGCAGGTCATGACGCTGGAGTCGCAGCGCTATCGGCTGCCGATCCTGGTCGGCGGCATCCTGTACACGCCGTGGGTTGCGGAGATCATGGGCTGGAAGCCGCTCTGGGTACTCGACAACACAGGCATCGCCGTCGCAGCGGTCCTCTCGGCCGCTGGCATTGCCTTCGCCTGGTGGGGCCGGCTGCATCTCGGGAAATTCTGGTCCAACACCATCACCCACAAGGAAGACCACCGCGTCATCGACACAGGTCCCTACGGCATCGTGCGCCACCCCATCTACACGGGGCTGATCTTCGGCATGCTGGTGACCGGCGTTGCGATCGGCTTGGTGACGACGATCCTCGGCGCGATCCTGATCTCGCTCGGCATGTGGCAGAAGGGCCGGATGGAAGAGGTGTTCCTCTCCAAGGAGCTCGGCGAGGACGCCTACGGCGCCTATTGCCGCCGCGTTCCGATGATCATTCCGTTCCTGTCGCCGCGGTGAGGTCGCAAGCGCGAGACCTGTAGCCCGCATGAGCAAAGCGAGATGCGGGATCAGTCGCCCCGGATGTCGCTTCGCTCATCCGGGCTACGATCTTCGCCGAGGAACCGCCCCCACACTCGTCCGTTACCCTCGACACCTGCTACCAGCCGCAGAGCATCGAGCCATGTCGGACGCCTACGATTATTTCCGCGCGCACGCGATTGCCGCGCTCCGCAAGGCGCGGGCGCTGCCGCCCGGGCGGACCAAGCAGAAGCAGCGCACGGTCGCGCGGGTGTATCATCTGTTGTCCAGGGAAGCCGCGCTGGCGCCGAACATCCAGCACCTGGGTGATTTTCGCGCGGCACGGCGGCTGGAGCGACAGATCGGCCGCTGATCTCCGGCGTAAACGCCACGCCCCTCCCATGCAAATTCGATCGGCTGCCATTCCATGGGAATAGGCCCGCGCGGCCCGCCGCACAGGTTGACGTCTGCCCCGCCAGCCAGTTGGATGCGCGCGCACACAGGGGCTTCTCATGACGTTTTCCAGCATCTTCGCGCAGTTCGTCGCGTTCATCGGCGGCATCGCGCTGCAATGGCGAAAACTGTCGGGCACGGAGCCCGCACCTGCCTGGGGCGAGAAGCCGGCCATTCCCGAGGCGAAGCCGCAAGGCGCGATCCCGACCTTGAAGATGCCGACCGCACGCGGCTGGCGCGAGGGCCAGAAGCCCACGGTCGCGCCCGGGCTCAAGGTCAATGCGTTCGCGACCGGCCTCGACCATCCGCGCTGGATCGAGGTGCTGCCCAATGGCGACGTGCTGATCGCGGAAGCAACGCAGATCGCCGGTCCCCCGCGCTCCATGTTCCACTATGCCATGCAGGCGACGATGCGGCGTGCCGCAGCGCTCGGCGTTTCCGCCAACCGCATCACGCTGCTGCGCGACAAGGACGGCGACGGCGTCGCCGAAGTTCGCGGCGCCTTCATGGAGAATCTCAGCCAGCCCTTCGGCATGGCGCTGGTCGGCGACACCTTCTATGTCGGCAACACCGACGGCGTGATGGCGTTTCCCTACGCCGCGAACGCCGACCGCATCACCGCCCCGGGCAAGCGGCTCACCACGTTCAAGCCGGGCGGCCACTGGACGCGCAGTCTTCTGGCAAGCCCCGACGGCAAGAAGCTCTATGCCGGCGTCGGCTCGCTCAGCAACATCGCCGAGATGGGCATGGAGGTCGAGGAAGGCCGCGCCGCGGTCTACGAGCTCGACCTCGTCGCCGGCACGCATCGGATTTTTGGTGCCGGCCTGCGCAACCCGGTTGGATTGGCATGGGAGCCGAACACGAATGTGCTCTGGACCGTCGTCAACGAGCGCGACGGCCTCGGCGACGAGACCCCGCCCGATTATCTCACTTCGGTGCGCGACGGCGGCTTCTACGGCTGGCCTTATTGCTATTGGGGCAGGACGGTGGACGACCGCGTGCCACAGGATCCGGCGATGGTCGCCAAGGCGATTCAACCGGACTATGCGCTCGGCGGCCACACGGCTTCGCTCGGCCTGTGCTGGATGCCCGCGGGCACCCTGCCCGGCTTCGGAGACGGCATGGTGATCGGCCAGCACGGCTCGTGGAATCGCAGCAAGCTGTCCGGCTACAAGCTGGTGTTCATCCCGTTCGTGAACGGCAAGCCCTCCGGCCCCGGTCGCGACATCCTGTCGGGCTTCCTGTCGCCGGACGAGAAGGAATCCTACGGCCGTCCGGTTGGCGTCGCGATCGGGCCGGACAAGAAGTCGCTGCTGATGGCGGACGACGTCGGCAACGTGATCTGGCGCGTGACGGGGGCGTAAGTAGGCGCTACGGCGCATATGCGTTCCGTCATCCTGCGGTGCGAGTGATGGGGCGCTCAGCGCCCCAATCGGGAGCCTCGAAGGATGAACGGCCGAGATGCAGCCGGGCCGTCGCCCTTCGAGGCTCGCCGAAGAGGCGAGCACCTCAGGGTGGCGGGGATAGAGCGCGCCACGTCTGGACTAGTTAAGCCTCAACCCGTCACGTCCCCACGCACAGCGTGGCGCGCTGCTTGCGGAGCAGCGCGATCACCGACAGCGCCGTGATCAGGCCGGTCTTGGGATTATCGGATGGGATGTTCTCGATCGACATCGAAAACCGTGCCGAATCCGCCTCGACCTCGATGCGGTGAACGTTGCGCGTCACGGTCGGGTCGGCCCAGATCTGCACCATCGTGCGGTCGGGCCCGACGCCCGCGAGCGACAGCGCAACCGCGACGTTGAGATTGGCCGGAAAGCCCTTCGCGGCCTCGCGCGCCGTGCCTTCGAACAGCTTGAGCGGCTCGCGCAGATTGTCGATGTCGATATTGTTCTGCACGATGAACGGCGCGCCCTTCAGCCCATCGATCGGCTTGCGCGTCACCATCTTCACCGAATGGATGGTGCCGACCGCGGCGGCGTTCACGGCATCGAGCCCGATCAGTGCGCCGGTCGGCACAAGGATGCGGCCGCCATTGGCGCGGGCGAGATCGACGAGATCGAAATTGTCGAGCAGTCCGCCGACACTGACGACGACCGCGGCCTTGCCGCGCTTCACCGCGGGCTCGACGATCGCGCGCAGCTGACTGCTCGGCGCGCACTCGACCACGATATCGGCGGCATCGCCGAGCTGGTCGAGAGACAGAACCTGCGGCGGACGATTCAGGCCGTCAAGGAAAGCCTGATGCTTGGCGGGATCACGCACAGCGACGGCGGACAGCGCCAGTCCTTCGATGCCGTGGTCGAGTGCGGTCGCGATCTTGGTGCCGATCGAACCCAGCCCTGCAATGGCAACCCGCAACTCACTCTGGCCCCTCTGATCGGTCATCGCATCCCACTTTCCCACCGGATTGATGTCATAGCGTATCATTTTCGGTATAAGCCAGCGTCAATTGAATTGGCCCTGCGGCCGGCAAGGACTCGCTGCCGCCCGGACCGTGATCCTCGCCGCAATCTCACTGATACGGAGCATTCCCATGCGCACCCATTCGATCGCAGCCATCCCCGCCGACGGCATCGGGCCCGAGGTGATCTCGGCCGGTGTCCGCGTGCTGGAGGCTCTGGCAAAGCGCAGCGGCGATCTCGCCTTCAACGTCACCACGTTCGACTGGGGCTCGGACTATTACAAGAAGCACGGCGTGATGATGCCGGCCGACGGCCTCACCGAGCTGAAGAAGTTCGACGCGATCTATTTCGGCGCGGTCGGCGCCCCTGACGTGCCCGACCACATCACGCTGTGGGGCCTGCGGTTGCCGATCTGCCAGGGCTTCGACCAATACGCCAATGTACGGCCGACAAAAATCCTGCCGGGCGTCGCCTCGCCGCTGCGCAATGTCGGCGTCGGCGATCTCGACTGGGTGATCGTGCGCGAGAACTCGGAAGGCGAATATGCCGGCATGGGCGGCCGCGCCCACAGAGGCCTGCCGGAGGAGGTCGGCACGGAAGTGGCGGTCTTCACCCGCGTCGGCGTGACGCGGATCATGCGCTACGCGTTCCAGCTCGCGCAGTCGCGTCCACGCAAGCTGCTGACCGTCGTGACCAAGTCGAACGCGCAGCGCCATGGCATGGTGATGTGGGACGAGATCGCGGCCGAAATTGCCGGTGAATTCCCCGACGTCAGCTGGGACAAGATGCTGGTCGACGCCATGACTGTGCGCATGACGCTGCATCCAAGGAGCCTCGACACCATCGTGGCGACCAATCTCCACGCCGACATCCTCTCCGATCTCGCCGGTGCGCTGGCAGGAAGCCTCGGCGTTGCGCCGACCGGCAACATCGATCCGCAGCGCCGCTTCCCCTCGATGTTCGAGCCCATCCACGGCTCGGCCTTCGACATCACCGGCAAGGGCATCGCCAACCCGGTCGCGACGTTCTGGACCGGCGCGCAGATGCTCGAGCATCTCGGCGAGAAGGATGCCGCCTCGAGGCTGATGGCGGCCGTCGAACGCGTCTGCGCGGCCGGCGTGCTGACGCCGGATGTCGGGGGCAAGGCGACTACCAAGGAAGTGACCGATGCCGTGATCGACGCGATCAACGGATCGAATGCGTAGGCAAGTTGGTGCCAAGACGCCAGTGTGCTCCCTCGCCCCGCAGGCAGGGAGAGGCGAAGGAGCTACTTCTTCCCTGCCGCCGGCGCTGGCGGTGGCAGTGCCATCGCGGCGGTCGGCTCCGGCGGCGTCAGGTGACGCGGCACGATGATGGTCTGGCCCGGCGTGAGCTGCGCGTTCTCCGGCAATGAATTGCTCTGCGCGAGCGTCCACAGCGGCACGCGATTGGCTGCGGCGATGCTTTCCATGGTGTCGCCGCGGCGCACCGGCACCCGCACGCCGCTGTCCCACAATTCGACCAGCGCGTCCGCCGGCACCAGATAGCGCAGCGGCACGGCATCGGCCTGGGCTTGCGGCGGGATGCGCGGGAGCTGCGTCACCATCTCGACGATCTGGCGGTGGATGTCGTCGGACTTCTCGATGTTGATGTGGCTGACGCGCGAGTTTTCCTTCAGGTCGTAGCTCGCATAATGGCCGCGAAAGCCGGGCACGGCCACGACGTCGCCGCCGCCGAGCACGCTGTCGGAGAGGAAGATGTTGATGAAGCGCTCGACGTTGAGCGGCACGTCGCCGGTCGCATGCGCAGGATCGATGACGATGACGAGGCTGATCGGGATGTTCTCCTTGGCCGCCATCTCGGAGATGACGATCGAGCACAGGCCGCCCATGGAGTGGCCGATCAGCACGATCGGCGCCGGCGATTCCTTGTAGCTGGAGATCGCGCGATCGCCGATCCACCGGCAGATGGTGAATTCGTAGACGCTGGCCGAGAAGCCAGCCTTGGTCAGTTTCTCTTCGAGCCGATCCATGCCGGTCGAGAAGATCGGACCCATGGCGCCGCGGAACAGGTAGATTTTTGGCGGCGGCAATGGCTCGAACGGCGCAGGCGGCGGCGCCGCGGCGGGAGCGGCCGCAGTGGTCTTGGACTTGGCTGGTGTGGCAGCGGCCGTGCCGGTGCCGAAGGCGAGCAGCGCAATCGCTGCCAGCGCGACGATTCGCCTTGGATCAAGCATCAGTCCAGCAGTCCCACTACAGGAGGCAGAGGCTCCCCCAGCGCGCTTAGTGACCGCCGATTGGGTGGAATTTGGGGCACGGAACCGGGACCGTGACGCCCGCGGCATCGTGGCATCATTGGAGGGAACCGATTTGATTGAAGGGTGTCCATGCCTCGGCTTCGCAGGCCTCGAGAATCACCGAAGTCTGGACACCCTTGTAGGTATCATCGTCGAAAAAGACCGAATAGGCGGGGCGCCTGCTGGCTGATGGGCCACTCTGCCTCAGGCAGACGAAATACGATCCCGGCCCGTGGTCGGAATGGCGGACGGCGGATGTCTCCAGTCCCCCGCTCAGCTTGGCTTCGGCAGCCGCTTTCGTGACGCCGTCTTTCACCGCCTTGGCACTGGGCGGCTGCGGAGGTTGATACGCCGGAGGAAGATCGAAGCTCGACCCGCAGCCCGCCAGCAACAGTGTCAAGACCGCGGACAAGGCCGCCGCGCTCGATACGCGCCTCATCCTTGGGCCTCATCCTTGGGTCAGAAAGAGATAGAAGCAGCCCGCGACCGTGGGCAGGAACGCAACCACGGTCGCCATCCAGAAGCCGGATTCCAGGATCGAATCCTGGTCGTCCGTCTCGCCGGCCGAACGACGATCCGCGTTGGTTCGGCTCCACACCTCATCGGCCGTGAACAGGGGCGCGCTCGTCGCGTACACGCGCGCATCGGCGCGCGCTGCATCTTGGCGCAAGGGACGGATCGTTGCTTGGGTCATGTCATCTACTCTGGTGAGCCACGAATGTTGTTGAAGTCGGATGTGACGGCAACCGCATCCGGATCATTGCGTGAGCGTCGGCTGACGGCGTTTGCGACCAGGCGCCGCTCCTTTTCGTTCAGCGCGACGTCGGAACGCGCGGGAAAGACCGTCGTCGCGATCCGGATCGTCTTCGCCGCCAGCAAATCCTTCTTGTTCACGCGGATCTGCGATCGCGTCACCAGCCCATTTGCATCCGACATCCGGTCGTAGCTCCTGAGCGAGCCGCCCCGTTCGAGCGGCGCGGTCGCGCAACCACCGATCGCGAGCGTGACAGACACCAGTGTCACCCATCGAACGCGCATGGTTCCGCTCAGGCCCGGACTCTTTACTAGAGAGATCACTCTATTAACGTTCTCAACGCCGGTTGCTGCCCGTCAGCATAAATAGATGGAACTCTCTAATTTTGAATTTCTCGTGACGGACCGGCATGCTAAATTGGGCCTTCACGAAAAGGAGAACGGGCCTTGAGGAAGGTGGACCCCGTCAAGCATGAGCGGAAGCGCGGGGAGATCCTCGACGCGGCGATCCGCTGCTTCACCAGGGACGGCTTCCGCGGCGCCAGCACGACCGACATCTGCACCGAGGCCGGGATCAGTCCGGGGCACCTCTACCACTACTTTCCAAGCAAGATCGCGATCATCGAGGCGATGATCGATTTGGGTCTGTGCCGTTCGGCGGAGCGTTTCGAAAAGATTCTCACGGCCACGGACGTGATCGAGGCGCTGCTCGCCGACATTGAGGAAACCAGCCTGCGGTTTCGTCCTGCCCAGATCCTCAATCTGGATGGCCTCGCGGAGGCCGCACGCAATCCGGAATTCGCCAAGATCATCGAACGGCACACCGAAGCGGTTCGCCGCATGTGGGCCGACTTCCTGCGCCGGGCGCAAAGCCAGGGGCGGGTGGATCCGGGACTGGACCCGGAAGCGACGGCGAACATCCTGATCGCGATCATCGACGGATCGCGCGCAATGCCGATCCGCAATCCGAAGCTGGATATCAAGCAGAGCACTGCGCATCTGAAGACGATGCTCGTCCGCTTCCTGAGCCCGCCCGAAGCCGGGAGCGCAGCGAGCAAGCCCCGCGATCAAAGGGCCAGCCGTCCCCTCACGCTGGTCAGGAAGCGATAGGGCGTCACTTGCTACAAAGCGCTCTATCCCGCCTTCCAGGACTATTTCTGCAAGCACACGCCGCCGTTCCCTGCGGTCTGGGCAAGAACGATCCGTTCTTCCCGACCGCGCTGTTCCCGCGATCGCCGAAGGGTGGCTGCGCGACGAGTCCGTCGCGCAAGGAAGCTCAGTTCCTGGCGGGAGCGGCCGCCGCCGCCGAGCGTGCCCGTCGCGGCGTACCGGGTTCGGCGACCGGCGCTGCCGGTGCGCGCGAGCGCATGATGGCAGCATCGATCTCGGCAATGACGCGACGCTGGATCGCCTCGTTCTTGTCGATCGAGATGTGGCCGACGCCGGTGCCGCGCACGTCGACATTGTCAAGCTTGCCGCGAAAACCCGCTGCGGCCCGCACCGGCTCACCGGGACCATCGCCGATATAGATGTTGATGTACCGCTCCGCGCCGGTCGAGAGCTTGGTCTTGAACACGGAGTCGAGGCCGATCGCGAGCTTCACGGGCACGCCGAGCTGATTGAGCTTGGCGATCATGTCCGGCAGCGCCGTCGCGCCGGAGGAATGGCCGACCAGGACGATGGTCTTGAGCCGGCCGGCCCTGTAGGCGGCCGCCGCTTCATCGGCGAGCGAGGACCAGGACACGAAGTTGGCGACGGTCACCGGGATGCCCTGCGCCTGGAGCCGGGCGCCGATCGTGTCGAGCCCGAGCGAGAAGATGTTGAGCACGCCACGAAGCAGGTAGACATGCGTGGTTGCCACAGCGGCCTGGCTCGGCGCGGCCTTGGCGGTGGTCGGGCTGATGGCAACAGCTGACAGCAGGAGCAGGCCCATCGCCCACACACGCAGTGTGGACAATTGGCGGGCGCCGGCGGTGTGACGGCCGTTCGGTCTCATCGATTTTTTCCCTGGAGACAATACGCTTGGCGATTGGCCGGAATCGTAGCCACGGCCCGCTCGCAGACGCAATAAAGAGACGCGTGAGCGACAATCTTCGCAGCAAGCCGTGGCCATCGCGCAACACCTGCCCGGAACATGCCATTGAACGGCCTGTTTTGAGACCATTTTCCTCCGGGGAATTGCGGGCCGAAGACAGCGTTCCTATTTCAGGGCTCCGCCGACCCGCCTTTCCGAGTGGGTCCGGCGTTCCCCTTTCCCTCCCCAGCCCGCCGGCCATCATGTCTTCCATCATTTCCGTCGCCAATCTGTCGAAGACCTATGGGTCCGGCTTCAAGGCGCTCAAGAACGTCAATCTCGACATCAAGCGTGGCGAGATTTTTGCGCTGCTCGGCCCCAACGGGGCCGGCAAGACCACGCTGATTTCGATCATCTGCGGCATCGCCAACCCGAGCCAAGGCAAGGTCTTGGTGGGCGGCGAGGACATCCAGACCTCCTACCGCAAGGCGCGCTCGCTGATCGGCCTCGTGCCGCAGGAATTGCACACCGACGCCTTCGAGAGCGTGTGGGCGACCGTGAGCTTCTCACGCGGCCTGTTCGGCAAGCCGAAGAACCCCGATCATATCGAGAAGGTGCTGAAGGACCTCTCGCTGTGGGACAAGAAGGACAACAAGATCATCACGCTCTCCGGCGGCATGAAGCGTCGCGTGATGATCGCCAAAGCGCTGTCGCACGAGCCGCAGATCCTGTTCCTGGACGAGCCCACCGCTGGCGTCGACGTCGAGCTGCGCAAGGGCATGTGGGAGGTGGTGCGCGGGCTGCAACAGTCCGGCGTCACCATCATCCTCACCACCCACTACATCGAGGAAGCCGAGGAGATGGCCGACCGCATCGGCGTCATCAACAAGGGCGAGATCGTTCTGATCGAGGACAAGACGACCTTGATGCAGAAGCTCGGCAAGAAGCGCCTGACGCTGCATCTGCAGGGCAAGATCGCCTCGCTGCCGGAGAGCCTTCGCCATTACGAGCTCGAGCTCTGCGATAGCGGCGCGACGCTGGTCTACGACTACGACACCAAGGGCGAGCGCACCGGCATCACCAGCCTGCTCGGCGATTTGCGCGCCGCCGGCATCCGCTTCAACGACCTCGACACGACGCAATCGTCGCTCGAGGACATCTTCGTCGACCTTGTGAGGACGTCATGAACCATCGCGCCATTCGCGCCATCTATCTGTTCGAAATGGCACGCACCTGGCGCACGCTGCTGCAAAGCATCGTCTCGCCCGTGGTCTCGACCTCGCTCTATTTCGTGGTGTTCGGCGCCGCGATCGGCTCGCGCATCAGCCAGGTCGAGGGCGTCAGCTACGGCACCTTCATCGTGCCGGGCCTGATCATGCTCTCGGTGCTGACCCAGAGCATCGCCAACGCCTCCTTCGGCATCTACTTCCCGAAATTCACCGGCACGATCTACGAGATCCTGTCGGCGCCGATCTCCTATTTCGAGATCGTGCTCGGCTATGTCGGCGCCGCCGCGACCAAGTCGATCATTCTGGGCCTCATCATCCTGGCGACGGCCGGCCTGTTCGTGCCGCTGCACATCCAGCATCCGGTCTGGATGCTGGCCTTCCTGGTGCTGACCGCGGTGACGTTCAGCCTGTTCGGCTTCATCATCGGCATCTGGGCCGACGGCTTCGAAAAGCTGCAGATGATCCCGATGCTGGTGGTGACGCCGCTGACCTTCCTCGGCGGCAGCTTCTATTCCATCGACATGCTGCCGCCGACCTGGCGCACGGTCGCGCTGCTCAATCCGGTCGTCTATCTGATCTCCGGCTTCCGCTGGAGCTTCTACGAGATCGCAGACGTCGGTATGTCCGTCAGCATCGGCATGACGCTGGCGTTCCTGGTGATCTGCCTGGTCGTGATCTGGTGGATTTTCAGGACGGGGTACCGGCTGAAGAATTGAGCTGTCATTCCGGGGCGTGCGCGGCACGAGCCCGGAATCCATTGCGCGACAGAGTTGGTGGATGAATGGATTCCGGGCTCGCTCTTTGGGCGCCCCGGAATGACGGCGTTGGACTCACCGATAGCAACGGAAACGGTGATGGCTGTCGTAATATCCGCGACAGCGGTGCCGGTAATGGCGGTGGGGAACGCCGAGCACGCCCTCGACTGCACCGACAGCCCCGCCAACGCCGGCACCGACGACACCGCCGACCGCGCCGCCCACGGGCCCGGCGATGCGGTTGCCTTCATAAGAGCCCTCCTGTGCGCCGCGCACGATGCCCTGGGCGTGACTGACTTGCGGCAACGACGATAGCGCCAGCAGCGTGGCGGCGGCGAACAGTAGACGGATGGGCAGACTGGCCGGCAAAGGCGCAGCGGCGAGACGGGCTTTGTTCATTTTCGGGTCCCCAGGGAAGGTAAAGAGGTAAACGGCGGCGGACGTGCCGCCAGTCGAGAGAGGCCATCATCAACGCGCCGCGCGGCGGAATGGTTGCGCCTTTGTGACGAATTGTCGGTGTTGTGAACGCGCCTCTGCTCGCGAAAATGTCAGCGCTGCCGCGCGCGGCGCGGCACGAAGCGGCCTTGCTTACATCAGGCATCGCGTTAACGATGGGCCGGCAGCTCGCTGGAACGAAAGCCGGATTGCAGGCATATTGCACGCCGGGGACGGAGAGCCGCGGCGCCTAGCGTGAACAGGCCGGAGGCCGAGATTGATATGCGTTTCCAGATGCGTTGGTTTTTCATTGCTTTCACCTCATCGCTGCTGTTCAGCGCGGGCGCCGCGCAGGCCAAGGTCGAGATCACCGTCGACAAGGACAACCAGCAGATGACCGTCGCCGTCGACGGCGTCGCGCGCTATCACTGGCCGGTGTCGACCGGCATCCCCTCGCGCGAGACGCCGAACGGCGCGTTCCGCGCCTTCCGCATGGAAGAGGATCACTACTCCAAGGAATTCGACGACGCGCCGATGCCGCACGCGATCTTCTTCACCAAGGTCGGGCATGCCATCCACGGCACGGACTCGGTCGGCCGGCTCGGCTCCCCCGCCTCCCATGGCTGCGTGCGGCTGTCGCGCCAGAATGCCTCGACACTCTATGCGCTGGTTCAGCAGCAGGGCGTGCTCAACACCACGGTGACGCTGACCGGCTCGGCGCAGGTGGCGCTGGCTCGCAATCCGCGCGGCCGCAATGCCAATGCAGTGGCGCGCGCACCGCAGCCGGCTGAGGAGCAATACGCGACCGCCGGTGATCCCGTGAACCTGGCGCCGCCGGCACAGCCCGCGCGCCGCTACATGCCGCAGGACGACAACTACATCTATCCGGCCGACGGCAGCGACACCGGCGCGCGCTATCCGGCGCCGCGCTCGGCCACCCGCCCGCTCTACGACACGCAGGTCTATCAGCAGCAGCAGCCGCGGACCTATTACGACCAGGGCTACGGCCAGCAGGGCTACTACTATCAGCCGCAGCCGCGGCAGTATTATCAGCCGCGCGGCTATTACTATCAGAACTGACGCAGCCGCCATCAACCGCCCTCGCCGGCCGAGGCACCATGAAGCCACGTGCCACGACCATTCTGATCGTGCTCTGCGTTCTGATGGCGGGACGGGCCATGGGATTTGATGTGGCCTTTGATCTCGAGGCGCATCGCGGCGGGCGGGCGCTGTTGCCGGAAAACACCCTGCCCGCCTTCGCCAATGCGCTGTCGATGGGCGTGGACACGCTGGAGCTCGACGTCGGTGTCACCGCCGACGGCGAAGTTATCCTGTCGCATGAGCGCAGGCTCAACCCCGATCTCGCCCGCGGCCCCGATGGAGCCTACATCGCTCCGCCCGGCACGCCTTTCGTGAAGCTGCGGCTCGACGAGGTCAGGACCTATGACGTCGGCCAGATCCGGCCGGACAGTGCCTACGCAAGACAATTCCCCGACCAGCGTGCGCTGCCGGGGACGCGCATTCCCACCTTGAGGGAGCTGTTCGCGCTGGTGCGCAAGTCCGGCAACGCGCGCGTCGGCTTCAACATCGAGACCAAGATCGATCCGAACCATCCGAACGAAGCGCCTGATCCGCAGGCCTTCGTCGCGAAGCTGCTCGGAGTGATCGAGGCCGAAAAACTCTCCGACCGCGTCATGATCCAGTCGTTCGACTGGCGAACCCTGCTTCTCGTCCAGCAGCAGGCGCCGAAGATCCCGACCGTGTACCTGACGCTCCAGCGCGGCTCGCGCCCGACGGTGGCACGCGACAAGGCGACCAACTGGACGGCGGGTTTCAACCCGGCCGATCACGGCGGCTCGCTGCCAAGGACGGTCAAGGCTGCGGGCGGCGCGATCTGGTCGCCTTACTTCGGCGATGTGACCGCGTCACTGGTCACCGAGGCCCATGAACTCGGATTGCGTGTCGTGGTCTGGACGGTCAACAAGCCCGAAGACATGGCGCGCATGATCGAGCTCGGCGTCGATGGGATCATCTCGGACAGGCCGGACCTGCTGCGCCAGATCGCCGGCGGGAAGGGGATCGCGCTGCCGGCAGGGACGCCGGTAGCGCCATAGCTCCGATCTCGCGTCCCGGACGCGACGTAGCGCGTAGCGGTGCGGCGGAGAGCCGGGACCCAGAACGCTGCGCCATGGGCCCCGGCTCTGCAGCGCATCACTTCGTGCTGCGCTGCGTCCGGGGCACGAGATCACTTGAGGCGCGAAGCCTACTCCCCGTCCCGCAAACGCCGATACAGCGCGCCCAGGATATTCGAATAGTCGTCGGTCCAGACCCGCACCCTGTCGTCGGCCTCGGTCTGTACCCATTGCTTGGAGGATGCGAGCCTGCCGATGTCGGCCTCCTCGCGCGCGGAGATGACGACGTCGGTCGAGAAGATGTAGTCGGAATCGCGCCCGGAATCCTCGTTGAAGACCCAGCTCGTGAGATCGTTGGCATCCGCAATGCCGACAACGACCGTCTCGAGATCCAGATGCCGGTTGGAGACGTGCATCACCACCGCGCCGTGGGGCGCGAGCTTGTCCTTGTAGATCTTCATCGCCTCTTCGGTGGCGAGATGAATCGGGATCGCATCGGACGAATAGGCATCGACGATGACGAGATCGTAAGCGCCATCGGGCTCCTTCGCGAAGGTGAGGCGCGCATCGCCGATGACGGGCTTCATGTCCGGCATGCAGCTCGAGATGTAGCGGAAATTCCTGGGGTCACGCGCCGCGTCGACCATGGACTGGTCGATCTCGAAGAAGGTCCAGTTCTCCCCCGGCTCGGCGGCGCAGGCGAGCGTGCCGGAGCCGACGCCGATCGCGGCGACCTTGAGCGGCGCGCCCTTGCGCTCGCGGATGGCGCTGACGGCCTGACCGATGCCGCCGTCCTTGTGATAGTAGGTGATCGGCTCCGGCCGGCCGATGACCGGCGTGCCGTCATCGTTGCGGAAGCGCTCGGCGCCGTGGATGGTGGTGCCGTGCATCAGCACATGGAAATAGCCGCCCGGCGTCACCACGATCTTGTGCACGCCGAAGAAGCTGCGCACCGTCGTGACGCGGCCCTCGTCCGCGGGATAAACACGGATCAACGCCAGCGCGAGCGCGACGGTGGCAAAGATCTTCCAGCGGCCGGCATTGAGGATCAGCGCGAGCAGCGCGGCGAGCACGCCGACGGCGCCGGCGACCCAGACGCGGTGATCCTCGAGCCAGGTCGAGAGGTCGCCGGTCGTATAAGACGGCGCGACGAGCGCCACCGCGAGCGCGGCGAGCGCCAGCCAGTACCATTTGACGATGCCGGCGAGGCGTTCGTTCGCGGAGGGGCGGCACAGCGCGGCAAGCGCAATCAGGATCGGATATTCGGCGATCCACGAGAAGGTGAATGGAGCAACGAGCCCTGCGAACAGGCCGCCGACCATGCCGCCGAATGACAGCGCGACGTAGAAGCCGGTGAGATATCTGGCGGGCGGCCGCGTCCGCGCCAGTTCGCCGTGGCAGGCCATGGCGATGACGAAGAAGCACAATTGATGACCGCCGAGCGTCAGCAGCAGATTCTGCTCGCCGCCGAACGCCAGCAGCACGACGACGCCGGCAATGGCGACCGGCTGGAGCATCAGCATCCATTTGTGCGGCAGCAGCGGACGCGACTGGAACACGACGACCCAGGTCAGCAGATACAGCGACAGCGGCAGCACCCACAGAAGCGGCGCTGCGGCGACGTCGGTGGAGATGTGTGCGGTCACCGCGATGAGCAGGCCGGACGGCACCGCGGCCAGGAAGATCCAGCGCAGCCGCGTGATAAGCCCGGGCGCCGGTGCGTTCACCTCCTCGTCTCGCGCTTCGACCTCAGCCAGCCTCGGCGAACGCAACAACAGCGCGCCGCAGGCGGCGATGAGAAGGATCAACAGGCCATAGCCTGCCGTCCAGAACCGGTTCTGCAGGTGCAGCGTGAACATCGGCTCCAGCAGGAACGGATAGGACAACAGTGCGAGGAAGCTGCCGATGTTGGAGGAGGCATAGAGGAAATAGGGATCGTGCCCGTCGGGGTGGCCGGTGCGGACGAACCAGGCCTGCAGCAGCGGATTGTTGGCGGCGAGCGCGAAGAACGGCAGCCCGATCGAGACCGCGAACAGGCCGAGCAGCCAGAACGCATAGCCGGAAGCAGGCGGCTCGCCATAGGCGGAGGCGATGCCGAGCGGCAGCGTGGCGAAGGCCGCGATCAGCAGCACCAGATGCACCGCGACCGGAACGATACGGCTTTTGGCCTGCATCAGCAGATGCGCATAGGCGTAGCCCGCGAGCAGCAGCGACTGGAAGAACACCATGGCCACCGACCACACCGCCGGCGAGCCGCCGAGCCGCGGCAGCACCATCTTCGTGAACAGCGGCTGCACCGAGAACAGCAGCAGCGCGCTGACGAAGATCGCAGCCGTGTAGACCGCCAGCAGCAGCCGGTTGCGCGACGACGAAGGCTGCTCCGTGACGGCGGGTTGCACGATGGAATCCATGGATGCTCCGGCAAGACTCCGGCGGGCGCCGGACGCGCGCAATGGAGCACAAGGCGCCTGATCGGGCAATAAAGTGTGACGTGATGTTGCAGCAAGGAATGCTTGATATAAGGAGGTCGTTCCGGGGCGATGCAAAGCATCGAACCCGGAACCTCGAGATTCCGGGTTCTCGCTTCGTGAGCCCCGGAATGACAGCAGACTGGGCCTTGCATTCTTCATGAGTGAAACCGACGTCGTCATCATCGGCGCTGGCCATAACGGCCTCACCTGCGCGGCCTATCTTGCGATGGCGGGCCTGCGGGTGCGCGTGGTCGAGCGTCGCAAGGTGGTTGGCGGGGCCGCAGTCACGGAGGAGTTTCATCCGGGATACCGCAATTCGGTCGCAGCCTACACCGTGAGCCTGCTCAATCCGCGGGTGATCCGTGACCTCAAGCTCGCCGAGCACGGCCTGCGGATCGTCGAACGGCGCGCGCAGAATTTTCTGCCCGCGCCAGATGCAAGCTATCTCCTCACCGGCGAGGGGCGGACGAAAGCGTCAGTCGCCCGTCTCAGTGCGCATGATGCGGAGGCCCTCGACGGCTTCTCGCGCGAACTGGAGGACATCGCCGACGTGCTCAGGCAGTTCGTGCTGCGCGCGCCGCCGAACCTGCTCGACGGGTTCGGCACGAACGCGATCCGCGAGGCCGTGAACGCGCTCCAGAGCGCCAACATCCTGCGCGGCCTCACGCTGGAGCAGAGCCGCAGCCTGCTCGATCTCTTCACCCGTTCCGCCGGCGAAATGCTGGACGAACGTTTCGAACATGATCTGGTCAAGGCGCTGTTCGGTTTCGACGCCATCGTCGGTAACTATGCCAGCCCCTATGCCGCCGGCTCGGCCTATGTGATGCTGCATCACGCCTTCGGCGAGGTAAACGGCAAGAAAGGCGTCTGGGGCCACGCCATCGGCGGCATGGGCGCGATCACGCAGGCGATGGCGCGCGCGGCCCGCGACCACGGCGTCGTCATCGAAACCGATGCCGGCGTCCGTGAGATCATCGTCGAGCGCGACCGCGCCGTCGGCGTCGTGCTGGAGAACGGCTCGGCCGTCCGGGCAAGATATGTCGCGGCCAATGTCAATCCAAAGCTGCTCTACACGCGGCTGGTCGCGGCCGACGCTCTCCCGGCGGACTTCCTCACCCGCATCCGGCACTGGAGGAACGGGTCCGGCACCTTCCGCATGAACGTGGCGCTGGACCGCCTGCCGTCCTTCACGGCGCTGCCGGGCGAGGGCGATCATCTCTCTTCCGGCATCATCCTGGCGCCGAGCCTCGACTACATGGACCGCGCCTGGCTCGATGCGCGAGCGCAGGGCTGGAGCCGCGAACCCGTCGTCGAGATGCTGATCCCCTCGACGCTCGACGACACGCTGGCACCCGCCGGCAAGCATGTCGCGAGCCTGTTCTGCCAGCATGTCGCGCCGGAGCTTCCCGATGGAACGTCGTGGGACGAGCATCGCGAAGAGGTCGCCGATCTCATGATCGCGACGGCGGACAAATACGCGCCCGGCTTTGCGGCGAGCGTGCTCGGCCGCCAGATCCTGTCCCCGCTCGATCTCGAACGGCAGTTCGGACTGTTGGGAGGCGACATCTTCCACGGCGCGCTGACGCTGAACCAGTTGTTCTCGGCGCGGCCGATGCTGGGACATGCCGATTATCGCGGACCGCTGAAGGGCCTGTACCATTGCGGCTCCGGCGCCCATCCCGGCGGCGGCGTCACCGGCGCCCCCGGCCACAACGCGGCGCAGGCGATCCTGCGGGATCACCGGTCGCTGTTCGGAAGCCGTGGATAGGTCTGTGGATTGCTTGTGGACAGGTTGTCGAAAGGTCTGTGGTCGGGCGGTGGATGCCTGGGCCAGAACCCCGCGCCGAAGCTGGGGAAAGTCGGTGGAAAATCGCAGGGACAATTGCGGGAAAAGCGGTGGATAGGTCCCGGCAAGCCGGCGGATAACCTGTTGAAGATCCGCAGAACTGACGCCGCGGAAACGACCTCGCCCGCCAGGGAAATCCCTGGCGGGCGGTGATCAGGAACAGCCTCTGAAGAAAAACAGCCCCCGCTGGGAAATGCAGGCGGAAATTACTTCAAGGAGGTGCTAATCGAAGTGAACTTCTCATTCATGGCAGTGCCCAGGCCGTTCACCACGGTGATGATCGCCAGGGCGATACCCGCGGCAATCAGACCGTACTCGATCGCGGTTGCACCGGACTCGTCCGACCAGAACTTCTGAATCATGCGCTTCAAGACTCGCCTCCGTTTCAACTCCAAGCTGTGCTAGCTGGATCCAACATCTGAGAATGTATCGGGCGGAACCTTCGTCCCAGTTAACCCGGGAACCGTAACTTGACGGGAAATTGGTACCAAAAGTTCCAAAAATTGAACTCAACGGAACCCTGAATGCAGCCTTCGCCCACCCATCGTGCCAGCTTTTCAATCGGCAGCGAGGCCGACGCCAAGCGCGTCGTCGACGTGCTCACCGAGGTGTTTTTCGACGGCGATGCCGCTGTCGCCGCCTTCGAGCGGCCGGACGGACAATGGGACATCACGCTCCATTTCGCCGAGGCGCCGGATCAGGCATGGCTGCGCGAACTCGTTGCAACTTCAGCAGGAAATGAGATCGCCGCAACCCTCGCCTTCGACACCGTCGAGGCCAGGGACTGGGTCAAGGCCAGCCTTGAGGATCTCGTGCCGGTCCCGGCCGGGCGCTTCGTCGTACACGGCAGCCATGACCGTGACCGTGTCGCGCCAAACAAGCTCGCCATCGAGATCGAGGCGGCGCTCGCCTTCGGCACCGGTCACCACGGCACGACGCGCGGCTGTTTACTGCTGCTTGACCATGTCCTGAAGAGTTCCCGGCCGCAGAACGTGCTCGACCTCGGCACGGGGACCGGCGTGCTGGCGATCGCAGCGGCGAAGGCGCTGCATCGCGCCGTGCTCGCCTCCGACATCGATCCGCCCTCGGTGCGGGTGGCGGCTGAGAACGCCTCCCTGAACGGAGTCGGCAACCAGGTCCGGGTGATCCGCGCCACCGGGTTTGCGGCACCGGATTTTGCGCGCGCCGGCCCGTTCGACCTGGTGCTCGCGAACATCCTTGCCAATCCGTTGCGGCAATTGGCGGGCTCGATGGCACAGCACCTTGCGCCCGGCGCCCGCGTGATCCTTTCCGGCCTGCTGACTCACCAGGCCCCTGCCGTGATCGCCGCCTATCGCGCGCGCGGCCTCGTGCCCCTGAAGCATCTGCGGATCGAGGGGTGGAGCAGCCTGTTGCTGCGGATGATCGGGTGAACTGGGGCGAGGTGATGACGCCGCCACCGCTGAGGCTACTCTGCCGGCTTCTCGTCGCGGCGCATCGCGCGCTGCTGCTGCAAGGTGCGCCTCGCGCGGCGCTCGGCTAAACGGTCGATCATTTGGCTGATGAGGCCGCGCGGCTTCTTCGGTGGTGTTGCAGCCGGGCCGCGGCGTACTGGCGGCGAAATCTTCTCAAACGTGAACGCTGGCATCGTGTGTCCCCTCGCCGTTGAGATGAACCACTTGCTCGAATTTCCCTGTTATCCGGACGAAGCGCAACTGCCGCATCCTTACTCCACTCGATTCGAATAGAACTATTTCAAGCACAGTCCATGCCACATGCGACGTAAATGCGTCGAGATTGCGGACCGATCCTCATGATCCTAAAGTGATCCACCATGTTCGAAGCATACTTCCAGACATTCGAGGAGCCGGAGGCCGGTGTCGCATTAACGGCACGGCTGGCCGCACTTCGCGAAGAACTCGCCCGTCGCAAGCTGACCGGCTTCGTGATCCCGCGCGCCGATCAGCAGCAGAACGAGTATGTGCCGCCATCGGAAGAGCGGCTGGCCTGGCTGACCGGCTTTACCGGCTCGGCGGGACTAGCGGTGGTGCTGTCCCAAGAAGCTGCGGTGTTCGTCGATGGCCGCTACACGCTTCAGGCCGCCAAGCAGGTCGATGCAAAGGCCTGGGCCGTGGAATCGCTGATCGACCCGCCGCCGGAGAGCTGGGTGGCGGCGCATCTGAAAGCCGGTGACCGCCTCGGATTTGATCCGTGGCTGCACACTTTTGCGGCAGCCGAGCGCCTGTCCGCAGCCTGCGCCAAGGCTGGCGCCGAGCTGGTGGCCGTCGACAGCAATCCGATCGATGCGATCTGGCAGGACCGGCCGCAGCCGCCGCTCGCTCCCGTCGCCGTGCACGGCCTCCAGCATGCCGGCGTCACTGAAGCCGAGAAGCTGACGCAGATCAGGGGCGAGATCGCCAAGCTCGGAACCGATGCGCTGGTGCTGTCCGACAGCCACGCGGTGGCCTGGACCTTCAACATCCGCGGCGCCGACGTCGCGCACACCCCGCTGCCGCTGTCCTACGCGCTGGTGCCGAAGGAGGGACGGCCGACCATCTTCATCGACCACCGCAAGCTCTCCAACCTGACGCGCGACCATCTCGAGCAGTCCGCCGACGTGCGCGAGCCCGATGCGATGGCGCCGACACTGATGGCGCTCGCCAAAAGCGGCGCGGCGATCGCGCTCGACAATGCCACCGCGGCCGACGCGCTGAGCCGGCTGATCGCGGGCGCCGGCGGCAAGCCGGTGCGCGGCAACGATCCGGTCGCACTGCTCAAGGCGGTCAAGAACGCAACCGAGATCAAGGGCACCAAGACGGCCCATGTGCGCGACGCCGTGGCGCTGGCGCGCTTCCTTGCTTGGATCGATCGCGAGGCGCCAGGCGGCAAGCTGACCGAGATCGATGCGGTGGAGGCGCTGGAAACGTTCCGCCGCGATACCGGCGCGCTCAAGGACGTGTCGTTTCCGACCATCTCCGGCACCGGCCCGAACGGCGCCATCGTGCACTACCGCGTCACCCGCAAGAGCAACCGGCGGATCGCGCCCGGCGACCTGCTGCTGATCGATTCCGGCGCGCAATATGAAGACGGCACCACCGACGTCACGCGCACCATGGCGGTCGGCGAGCCCACGGACGAGATGCGCGACCGCTTCACCCGCGTGCTGCGCGGCCATATCGCGATCGCGCGCGCGGTCTTCCCCGACGGCACCACGGGCGCGCAGCTCGACACGCTGGCGCGGCAATATCTCTGGGCCGCCGGCGTCGATTTCGAGCACGGCACCGGCCACGGCGTCGGCAGCTATCTCTCGGTGCACGAAGGCCCGGCGCGGATCTCGAAGCTCGGCACCACGCCGCTGAAGCGCGGCATGATCCTCTCCAACGAGCCCGGCTACTACAAGACCGACGGTTTCGGCATCCGTATCGAGAACCTCGAGCTGGTCGTCGCCGCCGACATCAAGGGCGCCGAGAAGCCGATGAATGCGTTCGAGACGCTGACCCTGGCGCCGATCGACCGGCGGCTGATCGATGCGGCGATGCTGAGCCGCGATGAGCTCGACTGGCTCAACGCGTACCACGCGCGGGTGAGGGACGCGGTGTGCCCGGCGCTGGACCAGGCGACGAGGACCTGGCTCGATCAGGCCACGGCGGAGCTGAAGGCGTAGAGTCTCACTGCCGCAGCGCGCATGGCGCTACGCCACCGACGCAACGCTCCTTCCTCAACAACGCTGTCATGCTCCGCGAAAGCGGGGCATCCAGTATTCCAGAGACAGAAAACGTAGCACGAGACGCCGCCGTGTACTGGATTCCCCGCATGCGCGGGGAATGACAGCGGAGGCTGGCGCGACCATCGTGCCACCATCAGCACCCTCCCGAAATCCGTATAGCCGCATTCCGAAACGCCGATATCCGTCTTGCGCGGGCGCGCTACAGTCGATTCGAATTCGAGAGACGGACACGCATGCACGGCATGATCAGCAAGCCGCCGGGAGCGGCCACCAGCATCGCGACATCGCGCGTCGTGTTGCTGCTGCTGGTCGTCATGACCGGGATCGCGCCGATCTCGCTCTACATGCTGGTTCCGGCGCTGCCGGTGCTGGCGACGAATTTCGGCAGCGACATCTCGATCGCGCAGATGACGGTCTCGCTCTACATGGTCGGCATCGCGCTGTCGCAGCTGATCATGGGACCGCTGTCGGACCGGTTCGGACGGCGCCCGGTGCTGCTCGGAGGGCTGGCGCTGATGGTTGCGGCCAGCATCGCCTGCATCTTCGCGCAGAACCTGCCGCAACTGATCGCCGCGCGCTTCTTCCAGGCGCTGGGCGGCGCCGCCGGCATGGTGGTGAGCCGCGCCATCATCCGCGACATCTACGAGCGCGACCGTGTCGCCTCGATGATCAGTCTCGTCATCGCCGCGCTGATGATCGGACAGATGGTGTCGCCGCTCACCGGCGGCCTGATCGAGACCGCGTTCGGCTGGCGCGCGATCTTCTACGCCATCACCATCGCCGCGATCGTCGTCGCCGTGGGTATCGCGGTGGCGCTGCCCGAGACGCGCCGCAGCCGCGCCGCCGGCAGCGGCTTCCGCGGCGACGTCGGCATGCTGATCCGCAATCGCGCCTTCGTCGGCTATGTCATGTGCCAGGTGCTGGCCTCGCAGATCATCTTCACCTTCGCCGGCGGCGGCCCCTACATCGTGGTGACGCAGATGGGACGGACCAGCGCCGAATACGGCGCCTGGTTCGCGACCACGGGCTTTGCCTATCTGGTCGGCAATCTGCTCTGCGTGCGCTTCGCGCCCCGGCACTCGCTGGAAAAGCTGATCTGGTTCGGACTCGGCCTGCAACTCTGCGGCAGTCTGCTGAACCTGCTGTGGAGCTTCACGGGCTGGAACGAAGCGCCCGCCTGGCTGTTCGGAACGCAGATGATCGTGATGGTCGGCAATGCGTTCGTGATGGCGAATTCCGCCGCCGGCGCCATCAGCATCCGCCCGGAGGCCGCTGGCACCGCCTCGGGTGCCATGGGTTTCCTCCAGCAAGGCGTCGGCGCGCTGATGTCGCAATTCGGCGCCTATCTCGGCGGCCATTCCGCAACGACGCTGCCGCTCACCGCCGCGGTCCTCGCGATCTCGCTGCTCTGCGCCTGCACGATGATCTTCGTCGTCCCTCGGCGCGAGGTGATGGTGAGCGAGACACTGATCGAGAAGGCGGAGGAGGAAGAGACAGGGATGATGTAGGGGGCCCGGTGCTCTCTCCCGCGTCATTGCGAGCGGAGCGAAGCAATCCAGACTGTCACTGCGGAAGGATTCTGGATTGCTTCGTCGCTACGCTCCTCGCAATGACGGAGAGAGACCTCACTCCCCGATCAGCTTCAGCCACTCGTCCTCGGTCAGCACCTGGACCCCGTGCTTGTTGGCTTCCGCCAGCTTCGAGCCCGCGCCGGGGCCGGCGACGACGAGATCGGTCTTCTTCGACACCGAGCCCGACACCTTTGCCCCCAGACGCTCCGCCGTGGCCTTGGCTTCATCCCGCGTCATCTTCTCCAGCGAGCCCGTGAACACCACGGTCTTGCCGGCGACGGCCGAATTGCTCTTCGGCTTCTCGGCATCGACGATCTCGACCTCCTTGGTCAGCCGCTC
Source organism: Bradyrhizobium sp. 191 (assembly GCF_023100985.1). Lineage (NCBI taxonomy): Bacteria > Pseudomonadati > Pseudomonadota > Alphaproteobacteria > Hyphomicrobiales > Nitrobacteraceae > Bradyrhizobium > Bradyrhizobium sp. 191. The sequence continues at coordinate 6,656,802 of NZ_CP064692.1, read as the reverse complement.
GACGATGCCGCGGTTGTGGCTCTCGCCGAAATAATCGGCGATGCTCTTGATCACGGTGTCGCCGATCTGGTCGAGCGCGTCCATCTCCGCGATCGCCTCCTCGTCGCCCTTGGCGACCTTGAGGCAGGCGTCGTGGAAGGCGTCCCACGAGCCGTAGCCGCGTGCCAGCGCCAGCGCCGTGGTCTCGCCGACATGGCGCATGCCGAGCGCATAAATGAAGCGTTCCAGCGCGATTCTGCGCCGGCTCTCGATCGCACCGAACAGGTTGCGGACCGAGGTCGTGCCATAGCCCTCGATCTCCTCGAGCTTGAGCTTCGCGTTGCGCTTCTCCAGCGTGAAGATGTCGGCGGGCTCCTTCACCCAGCCCTCGTCGAAGAAATACTGGAGCTGCTTCTCGCCGAGGCCGTCGATGTCGAAGGCGCGCCGCGAGACGAACAGCTTGAGATGCTCGATCTTCTGATAGGGACAGGCGAACTCGCCGGTGCAGCGGGCGCGCGAGCCCTCCTCGCCCGTCGCGGTCTCCTCGCGCACGACGTCGGTGTGGAGCGGACACGGGCACTTCTTCGGGAAGTGGAACTCCCTGGCGGATTTCGGCCGCTTGTCGAGGACGACGTCGACCACCTGCGGGATGACGTCGCCGGCGCGCTGGATCACGACGGTGTCGCCGATCCTGATGTCGCGGCCCTCGCGCAGCACCTCGCCCTTGTTGCCGATGCCCTTGATGTAATCCTCGTTGTGCAGCGTGACGTTCTGCACGATCACGCCGCCGACGCCGACCGGCTCGAGCTTGCCGACCGGCGTGAACGAACCGGTACGGCCGACCTGGATCTCGATGTCGCGCAGCACCGTCATGGCGCGCTCGGCTGGGAATTTGTGCGCGATGCCCCAGCGCGGCGTGCGCGAGACGAAGCCGAGCCGCTCCTGCCAGTCGATGCGGTCGACCTTGTAGACGACGCCGTCGATGTCGTAGTCGAGCCGTGCGCGCTGCTCCTCGATCGCATGATGAAAGGCGAGCAGTTCCTCGACGGAGTGACAGAGCCTGGTCAGCGGATTGGTCTTGAAGCCGCAGCGCTCGAACCAGTGGATCATGCCGCTCTGGGTCCCTTCCGGCATCGCGCTCATCTCGCCCCACGCATAGGCGAAGAAGCCGAGCGGGCGCGAGGCGGTGATGGCCGGGTCCTTCTGCCGGAGCGAGCCCGCAGCCGAGTTGCGCGGATTGGCGAAGATGGTACCGCCTTCGGCCTTCTGCCGCTCGTTGAGGGCAAGGAATGCCTTCTTGGTCATATAGACTTCGCCGCGCACCTCGCAGATATCGGGAACGTTGCGACCCTTCAGCTTCTGCGGCACATCCTCGAGCGTGCGGATGTTGGCGGTGACGTCCTCGCCGACCGCGCCGTCGCCGCGCGTCGCGGCGGTGACGAGCTCGCCCCCCTCGTAGCGCAGCGACATCGAGAGGCCGTCGATCTTCGGCTCGGCGGAGAAATCGACCTTGTCGTCGTCGAGCTTCAGGAATCGCACGATGCGGCCGACGAAGTCGCGCACGTCCTCCTCGGCAAAGGCGTTGTCGAGCGACAGCATGGGAACGGCATGCCGGACTTTCCTGAAGCGGCCCGACGGCGCCGCACCGACCTTCTGCGAGGGCGAGTCCGCGGTGACGAACTCGGGAAAGCGCTTCTCGATCGCGTTGAAGCGCTGGCGCAGCGCGTCGTACTCGGCGTCGGTGACGGTGGGCGCGTCCTCTTGATAGTAGCGCTCGTTGTGCCCCTCGATCTCGAGCGCGAGCCGCATGTGCTCGACCTTGGCCTGCGCCTTGGTGAGGTCGGCGACGTCGCGAAGCGGTGTTGCTTTGGATCTTGCTGCTCTGGCCATGGTGCTTGGATACGACGGAGCGGGCGGAAGGGTAAAGGCTTGTGGAAATCTCGTGCCCCGGACGCAGCGCAGCGCCTCTTCGGCGATGCGCTGCAGAGCCGGGGCCCATGCGACGGGAGCTCTGGATCCCGGCTCTGCGGAGCAGCGCTACGCGCTGCACCGCGTCCGGGACACGAGAGTCAAGCCGTTGCCGCCTTGAGCAGCCGTTCCGCAGCGGCCCTCGCTTCCGCCGTGATCTCGGCGCCGGCGAGCATGCGGGCGATCTCCTCGCGGCGGTGGTCGGCGGCGAGCGCATTGACGCGGGTGGCGACGCGCTTGCCCTTGTCGAGGGCGTCCTTGGAGATCAGGAGGTGCTGGTCGGCGCGGGCGGCGACCTGTGGGGCGTGGGTCACGGCCATGACCTGGACCTTGCCGGCGAGGCGCGCGAGGCGCCCGCCGATGGCGTCCGCAACCGCACCGCCGACGCCGGTGTCGATCTCGTCGAACACCAGGGTCGGCGCCGAACCGCGGTCGGACAGCACGACCTTGAGCGCCAGGAGGAAGCGCGACAGCTCGCCGCCGGAGGCGACCTTCATCAGCGGGCCCGGCTTGGTGCCCGGATTGGTCTGGACCCAGAACTCGACACGGTCGAAGCCTTGCGGACCGGGTGCGGCCTCATCGGTCTCGACCTGGGTCATGAACTTGGCCCGTTCGAGCTTGAGCGGCGCGAGCTCGGCATTGACGGCCTTGTTGAGCTTCTCCGCCGATTTCTGCCGCGCCAGCGACAGTTTCTTGGCGGCGGCGGCGTAGCGGCCGTCGGCCTCGATCGCGGCCTGCTCCAGCTTCTTGAGCCGCGAGGCGCCGGCATCGATCAGCACGACGTCAGCGGCATATTTGGCAGCAAGCGCGGCGAGGCCGTCGACCGGCGTCGAATATTTGCGCGAGGCGGCGCGAAGGGCGAACAGCCGTTCCTCGATGCGCTCGAGCTCGGCGGGATCGAAATCGGTCGCGGCCAGCGCCGCCTGGAGATGCTGATCGGCTTCCTCCAGCGCGTTGATCGCAGCGTCGATCGCCTTCACCGCAGGCTCGACCAGCGCCGGCGAGTTGACGCCGCGGCGCTCCAGCCGGCGCACCGCCGCCGACAGCGCAGCGACCGGCGAATGATTGCCGCCGACCGCCTCCTGCGCCTCGCGCAGGTCGGAGGCGATCTTCTCGCCCTGCATCATGGTGGTGCGGCGCGAGGCCAGCGCGGTCTCCTCGCCATCCCTGGGCGCGAGCTGCTTCAACTCATCGGAGGCATGGCGGAGATAATCGGCCTCGCGCGCGGCGCTCTCCATGGCGGCGCGATGCTCCTCGAGCGCGGTATTGGCGGTGCGACGGGCGTCCCAGAGCGATTCGACCGCCGCGACGTCCTTCTCCAGGCCGGCAAAAGCATCGAGCAGGCGGCGGTGGGTGGCGGCATCGACCAGCGCGCGCTCGTCGTGCTGGCCGTGGATCTCGACCAGGGCGGCACCGACCGCCTTCAGCGTCTGCACGCTGATCGACTGGTCGTTGATGAAAGCGCGGGTGCGACCGTCGGCGAGCTGCACCCGACGGAGAATCATCTCGCAAGACTCTTCGACACTCGTATCGTCGAGGCCGTTCTCGGCGAGGATCTTCGCCGCGGGGTGATTCTTCGGGATATCGAACACGGCGGTGACCTGCCCCTGCTCCGCGCCGTGGCGCACGAGGCCGGCATCGCCCCGGCCACCGAGCGCCAGTGCAAAGGCATCGAGCAGGATGGATTTGCCCGCACCGGTCTCGCCGGTCAGAACCGCGAGGCCGGAGGCGAATTCGATATCGAGCCGTTCGATCAGGACGATGTCACGGATCGACAGACGCGCCAGCATGGAACCAAATTTCCTAGCCGAGACCCATCTTCTTGAAGGTCCGGCTGATCCAGGACCCCTGATTCTCGCTCGGCTCGAGACCGCCGGATTTTACAAGATTATAGGCGTCCTTGTACCAGCGGCTGTCAGGAAAATTGTGCCCAAGCACGGCCGCCGCGGTCTGCGCCTCGCCGACGATGCCGATCGCCATATAGGCCTCGGTGAGCCGGAACAGCGCCTCCTCGACGTGGCGGGTGGTCTGGTACTGCGTGACGACGGTCTTGTAGCGGTTGATCGCGGCCGTGTAGTCGCGCTTTTGCGCGTAGTAGCGGCCGACGTTCATTTCCTTGCCGGCGAGCTGGTCGCGCGCACCCTCGATCTTGGCCTTGGCCGAAGTCGCATATTCGGACGTCGGATATTTGCGCACCACCTCTTCCAGAGCGGCGATCGCCTTCTCGGTGCGGGCCTGGTCGCGGCTGATGTCCGGGATCTGGTCGTAATGGGAGGCGGCGATCAGATATTGCGCATAGGCCGCGTCCGGGCTGCCCGGATGCAGCGTGACGTAGCGGGTGGCAGCGCCGATGCAGCCGTCATAGTCGCCGCCCTGATAGGACGCATAGGCCGACATCAGCAGCGATTTGCGGGCCCAGTCGGAATAAGGATGCTGGCGGTCGACCTCTTCGAACTTCTTGGTCGCCGCCTTCATGTCCTTCTTCTCGTTCATGAGGTACAGGCCCTCATTGTAGATCTTGTCGGCGGGCTCCTCGACGAAGGTGTCGTCCTTGGCAGTGAACTTGTCCCAGAGCGATCCCGTGCCGCAGCCGGCGAGCGGCAGCGCGAGCATGATGAAGGTGACGGCCTGCAGCAGCCCACGGGCTCGCGACGAGACCGAGAAATATCCGCGCGTCATACGCTGTGCCGACATGAGTTTAAGCCCTGACGCCCTGTGATGCGGTGTCCGCCAGCCCACGAACCCCGTCCTGGGCGCGAATTGTAACCGTGGTGCCTGCCATGCGACCACGCCAATGTACCCGACAAACGATCGTAAACCACCGGATAGGCAGGCATTTCGCCCGGATTAAGGCGAACGTGCCGCAATCCTAGCCGATCTTGGTTACCAGGAGTTTCCCAGGTGGGGTCGCCAACCGAACGCCGAGGCGACGGGTCTCTTTCAGGACACGTCCGGTCCGAACGCCGCGGCAACCCGGCCACCGACGATACCGCGACCGACTTCGCCCACGGGACGCGGGGTGCGGCGGGCAGCCTCGCCTTCGACCACGCGCCAAGCGGTACGGTCGGCGAGCAGCGCGGTCAGGACAGCGTGGTTGAGCTTGTGGCCGCCACGCACCGAGCGGTAGGCGCCAAGCAGCGGCAGGCCGGCCAGCGAGAGGTCGCCGATCACGTCGAGCACCTTGTGGCGGGCGCATTCGTCGGCGTAGCGCAGCCCCTCGGGATTGAGCAGCCGCTCATCGTCGAACACGACGGTATTGTCGAAGGAAGCGCCGAGGGCATAGCCCGCGCTCCAGAGCCGCGCGACATCGCACATCAGACCGAACGTCCGGGCCCGGCCGATTTCGCGGCGGAAACCTTCAGGGTTGAGGTCGAAGACGTAGCTCTGCTGGCCGATGACGGGATTGGTGAAGTCGATCTCGACCTCGACGCGGAACCCGCTGGCGTGCGGCCTGATCTCGCCGAAGGAGTCGCCGACCTTGACCGAGATCGGCTTCAAAACCTGAATGAGGCGGCGCTGCGCCGGCTGGGTAACGATACCGGCCTGGTCGATCGCCGCAATGAAGGCGGCGGCGCTGCCGTCCATGATCGGCACTTCGGGACCATCGATCTCGATGGTAGCGTTGTCGACGCCCATGCCTCGCAGTGCGGCAAGCACGTGCTCGGCAGTGGATACCAGCGGCCCGCTGCGGTCGCCGAGAACGGTCGCGAAGTCGGTCGCCACCACCTGCTCGGCGGTCGCCTGAACTTCGCGATCACTTCCCTCGAGGCCCGTACGGACAAAAATAAAACCTGCATCGACAGGCGCAGGCCCAAGGGTGACAGTGACGGGAAGACCGGAATGAACGCCTACGCCTGCCACAGAGGCTTGCGCACGAAGCGTTGTTTGCCGGTTGAGTTTCATCAGGAACCGCCCCACTACGACCATCGCGACTTATACAAACCCGCTTCGCCGGCCAGTGCCGACGCCCCGCGAATCCGTATCCCCAAGTCACGGCAAACCATAGTCACTGCCTCAAACAGCGCCAACTCACGCTTTTTTACCGATTGTTACCCCAAACCCGCCGTATTCGCGCCAAGGCTTAACCAAATTGAGCTCCGGCTCGAGGCGGTTATCGGCAGTTTTACTGAACCACCGAATGTGTAATTAATCATTTAAAATCAGTTGCTTGGTAGAAAAAATCTAGGTCTGAGCGGGAGAAAAGAAAAGGTCCCGGCAAGCTTGCTGCCGGGACCTTTTTCCGTCTGCCTTATTGTAACAATCCTCAGGTCGCCTGCCGCCGCAGGAAGGCCGGGATATCAAGATGATCGTCGCCCTGTGGCGCCGGCGCAACAGGCGCGGGGCGGCCGTGCATATCCAGGCCCTGCGGCGCGGGACGACGAGCATACTCGGATACCGGCTCGCTGGATGCGATCTGCTGCGCGACGGTCTTCTGCGGGCGCCGCTCGGGCAGCGGCGGCATGGCGGGGCCGGCGGTGCGGGCGGCAACCGGCGGCTCGCTCTCCTCGTCGCGACGGCCGAGGCCGACATTGGCGAGGCGCTGCAGCAGCGACAGGCGGGTCTTCTGCGGGGTCTCTTCCTCGGCCTCGCCGCGGGCCTGACGAATCTCGGCCTGGGCCGGCATCGGCAGTTCCTCGATACGCGGCATCCGCGGCGCGCGGACCGGCGGACGTTCCGCCTGCGGCGGAATGAAGTTTTCCGGCGTCATTGGCTCCTGCATCGCGACCGGGGCCATGTCAGGCTCCGGAAACAGGGTCGGTTTCTGCGCGATCGGCCGCACGGTGACGTCGCCATAGGTCTGCGTCGGCGCGGGCGCCTGCGGGGCTTCGGCAACGGCAGCGGCGATGGCGGCGAGCGCAGCGCGCTCGACGTTGGGACGGGGCGCGGCAGCACCCGGAGCCGGCGCGGCGGCCGGGCTCTGCGCTTCCAGCTTCTGGGCGCGCTCGGCCAGGCGCTGGTTATCGGCACGGAGCCGCGCGGTCAGGTCGGCGAGACGGCTCTCGGCAACGGCGGCAGGTGCGGCAGCCTGCTGCGCCTGCGGTGCCGGGTTTGCGACGGGCGCGGAGGTCGCCTGGCTGTTGCGGGCGATCGCGGCCTGCTCGATGCCGGTGGCGACCACCGAGACGCGGATCAGGCCGTCGAGGGCTTCGTCGAAGGTCGCGCCGACGATGATGTTGGCGTCCTGGTCCACTTCCTCGCGGATGCGGGTCGCGGCCTCGTCGACCTCGAACAGAGTGAGGTCCTTGCCGCCGGTGATGGAAATGAGGAGGCCCTTGGCGCCCTTCATCGAGCTATCGTCGATCAGCGGGTTCGCGATCGCAGCTTCCGCGGCGGTCAGCGCGCGCTTGTCGCCGGAGGCTTCGCCGGTGCCCATCATCGCCTTGCCCATCTCGCGCATGACGGCGCGGACGTCGGCGAAGTCGAGGTTGATCAGGCCTTCCTTGACCATCAGGTCGGTGATGCAGGCGACGCCCGAATAGAGCACCTGGTCGGCCATCGCGAACGCGTCGGCGAAGGTGGTCTTCTCGTTGGCGACCCGGAACAGGTTCTGGTTCGGGATGATCAGGAGCGTATCGACGACCTTGTGCAGTTCGTTGATGCCGGCTTCCGCGGTGCGCATCCGGCGGCCGCCCTCGAAGTGGAACGGCTTGGTCACGACGCCGACGGTGAGGATGCCCATGTCGCGCGCGGTCTTGGCGATCACGGGAGCGGCGCCGGTGCCGGTGCCGCCGCCCATGCCGGCGGTGACGAACACCATGTTGGCGCCCGAGAGATGGTCGCGCAGCTCGTCGATCACCTCTTCCGCCGCCGCGGCACCGACGTTCGGCTGCGAGCCGGCGCCAAGGCCTTGCGTGACCGCCGTGCCCATCTGCACGATGCGCTGCGCCTTCGACATCGTCAGCGCCTGCGCGTCGGTGTTGGCGACCACGAAGTCGACGCCCTGGAGGCCCGCCGTGATCATGTTGTTGACGGCGTTGCCACCGGCGCCGCCGACGCCGAACACGGTGATCCGGGGCTTCAGTTCGTGAATATCAGGAACATTGATGCTGATGGTCATGGTTGCTGCCTCTCGATCACGCGCGCGTGGGTTCGCCCCGGCCGGCGGCCGCGGGAGTTGGTGAAAATCGAAGATTGCGGAAAGCAGTCATCAGAAGCCCTCGCGTAGCCATCGTCCGACCTTTCCGAAATATCCGCCGGTCCCTGTCCTGACCTGCTGCCGCGTATGCCGCGGTTCGACATGTTCGAGGTGAACATATTGCGGGTAGACGAGGAGTCCGGCCGGCACCGCGAACGCGGCGTTCTTCGCCTCGTTGGGCAGCCGGCCGAAACCGAGCGGACGACCGACCCGCACGGGCCGGCCGAGAATCTGGGTGCCGAGCTCGACGAGGCCGGTGAGCTGCGAGGCGCCGCCCGACAGCACGACGCGGCCGTTGGGCTCCGAGGCGAAGGGCGAATCCTTCAGCTTGTCCCGAACCATTTCGAAGACTTCCTCGGCGCGGTGCTTGACGATGTTCGCGATGGTGGCGCGGGAGACGATCTGCGGCAGATCCTGCTCGTCACCGGCTGTCGGCACAGACATCAGCTCACGCGAGTCCGATCCGCCGGTGATGACGGTCCCGTATAACGTCTTGATTCGCTCGGCATCGGCAATGGTCGCGGAGAGTCCGCGCGCGAGATCCATCGTGATGTGTTGCCCGCCGACCGCAAAACCCGCCGCATGCACGAAACGGCCGCCGGCATAGACCGCGATCGTGGTGGTGCCCGCGCCCATCTCGACGACGGCGGCGCCGAGATCGGCCTCGTCGTCGGTCAGCACCGACAGGCCGGCCACGTAGGGGCTCGCCGCCATGGCTTCGACATTGATGTGGCAGCGTTCCACCGCCAGCATCAGGTTCCGCGCCACGGTGGCATCGCAGGTGACGACGTTCATGTCGACGCCGAACTGGTGCGCGACCATGCCGCGGGGATCGCGGATGCCCTTGACGCCGTCGAGCGTGTAGCCGACCGGCAGCGCGTGCAGCACGGTGCGGCCCTCGCCGGTGGCGTGGCGCATGCCGGTGGAGGTGACGCGGTTGACATCGGCCGGCGTCACGGCGCCGCCACGGATGTCCGCGGCGGCTTCGACCAGCTGGCCGGAGAGCCGGCCGCCGGAGACCGAGAGCAGCACCGACTCGACCCGCACCTTGGCCATCTTCTCCGCGAGCCCGACGGCCTGGCGCACCGCCTGCTCGCATTCGCCGAGATCGATCACCGCGCCGGCCTTCATCCCGCGCGACTGAATCTGGCTGTAGCCGATCAGTTCCACCGCATGGGTGCGGCCGCGCAGCGCATCGCTCGGCGGCGACGGCTTCAGCCGCGCGATCATGCAGGCGATCTTGCTGGTGCCGATGTCGAGGCAGGCGACGATGCCGCCGCGCTTGTGCGGCATCGGGCGCGTCTTCGGCGTCTGGGTGCGATCGAGACCGGTCATGCGGAATCCCCGGCCTTCTTTTTCTTCTTGTCCTTGAACTGATCCTCACGCGCCTTGGCGGCGTCCTCGGACAGCTGCACCACCAGCCGATCGGGCAGGCGCATGTCGACGGCGACGATATCGCGGGAGAACAGCCTGTCGTCCTTGTCGAGCTTCGACAGCATCGCCAGCGCGTTACCGACGTCCTGCTCGGGTAGGCGGATGTCGAGGCCGTCCTTGAGCCTCAGGTTCCAGCGCCGCTCGCCAACAAAGATCGCGGCTTTCGTCACCGAATTGACCTGCGGATAGCGCGCCAGCAGCGCCAGGAAATCGCGCGCCTGTGTATCGGCCCCCTTGCCGACCACGAGCGGCAGCGACAGGAAGCGGCGCGAGACGTAGGGTTCGAGCACGGCGCCGTCATCGGCGATGACGGAGAGCCGGCCGGCCTCCTGCCACAGCGCGAACGCCTTGCGCTCGGTGAGCTCGATCATGAGCTGGCCCGGATAGAGCTTCAGCACGGTCGCATCCGCGATCCAGGGATTGGCCTTGAGCTTGTCGCGCACCGCTTCGGCGTCGAGGAACAGCAGCGAGGAGCGGCCGCTGACGCCGCCGATGGCGAGGATCTCGTCCTGGGTGAGCTGCTTGCGGCCGTTGATCACGACCGAGGTGATACGGAATCCGGCGGAATTGGCCAGCGCGTTGCGGGCATTGCTGACCGCGGTGACGAAGTCCTGGAGATGGCCGCCCTTGACGATGCCGAAGCCGCAGCTTCCGATCAGCAGCAGCACGGTCATGCCGAGTCCGACCCGGTGCGGCAGATAGCGCTCGACCAGCGCAACGACGCGCGGTGTCGGCTCACGCTCGACGACGGCCTTGGTCCTGCTCTTGATCTTGTCCTTGGCGGCGGTGCGCGCGGCCTGGAGTCTTTGCCGGCGCTTGTCCTGCACCCACTCGCGCAGAAGCACGACCGCTCCGACAGCGGCCGCCTTCAGGTCAGCTTGGGGCCTCAGCGATCTGAAAAGCGATCGGGTGAGGCTTCCTGCTCCATCCATTGCACGAGCTCGTCAACAGTTTCCCCGCGACAGCGCGCGGATCCTGGCGAACATGACGTCTCGGACCTGCCGGGCCGGGTGCTGGTCTTCAGCAGAAGAAAACCTCTCCCCTTCAAAGCGTTCGCTGGAGGTGACATCACCCGCGACAGCTCACGCGCCGGCAGCCAAAGCGCCATATGCGCCGCCAGCGTTAACCTTCGGACGTCCTGGTAAACAAAAGGTAAAATTCGTTAACGACATGCGCATTTTGCCCGGCGATATCCGGCATTTGTGGCGCGATGTCCGGCATTTTACCGGTTTTGGCCGCCAAACCGGGCGATTTCGCCGATCCGGCCGTTAACCAGTCCCGACTATTTCCGCACGCGCTGCCCGGCGAGCTCGACCAGGCCGCGCAGGAAGTCGACGAACTCGATCCCTGCGGCTTTCAGCGCCTTGGGGTAGAGCGAGGACTTGGTCAGCCCGGGGAGCGTGTTGGTTTCGAGATAGACGAGGCCCTTGTCGGAGACGATGAAGTCCGAGCGGGAATAGCCGGTGCAGGACATCGCGCGATGCGCCAGCATCGCCTGCTCCTCGAGCGCGGCGGTGATCTCGGGTGCGAAGCGGCCGGGGCAGATCTCCTGGGTCGACTTCAGGAGATATTTCGCGGCGTAGTCGAAATTGCCCTCGCCCGGAATGATCTCGATCGGCGGCAGCGAGATGATCGAGCCATCGGTGCGCTCCAGCACGCCGCAGGTCGCCTCGACGCCGGCGATATAGGGCTCGATCACATACTCTTCGTGCCTGGCCGCATTGCGGACGGCGACGAGATCCTGCTTGGCGTTGACGAAGATCAGCCCGTAGCTCGAGCCGTCGCGCGCCGGCTTCGCGATCAGTCTTCCGTATTCGGCGAAGGCCTCGTCGACCTTATCAAGCGCAACGTTCGACGGCGGCGTCACGCCGCCGAGGGCGGCGAATCGCTTGGCCGCGAGCTTGTCGAAGGCCAGGTGCGAGGAGGCCGAGCCCGAGCCGGTGAAGGGCACGCCGCGCACCTCGCACATCACCTGCAATTCGCCGTTCTCGGCCCGTCCGCCATGCAGGCCGAGCACCAGCACCCGCCCTTCCGCCTTGGCCTGGTCGAGCGCCTGCTCCAGCGGAATGCCCGATGTCCCCGGCTTGAACTCGTCCTCGAACGGACGGGCATGTTCGAGCAGCTGCCGGGACTGCACGACATGCACCTTGTCCTCGACGTCCCACCACCAGAGATCGGCCTCGGGCAATGCCTGATGCAGGGCCTGGGCCGAGGCGACCGAAACCAGACGCTCCCGATTGGAGCCGCCGAAAAGAATGGTGATGCGCATTCGCTGCCTCGCATTTCCGTCATTCCGGGATGGTGCGCAGCACCAGACCCGGAATCTCGAGATTCCGGGTTGCGCTGCGCGCCCCCGGAATGACTGTTAGGGGGACACCCCGATCCGCTTGATTTCCCAGTGTAGCTCGATTCCGGAATTTGCCTTCACCCGTTCGCGCACGGTCTCGCCCAGCGTCTCGATATCGTGCGCGGAGGCATCGCCGGTGTTGATCAGGAAATTGCAGTGCATCTCGGAGACCTGCGCGCCGCCAACGCGCAGGCCGCGGCACCCGGCGGCGTCGATCAGCTTCCAGGCGGAGTGTCCTGGCGGGTTCTTGAAGGTCGAGCCGCCGGTCTTTTCCCGGATCGGCTGCGCAGTCTCGCGATGGCTTTGCACCTCCGCCATGCGCGCGCGGATTGCTTCCAAATCCCTGATCTCGCCGCGAAAGCGGGCGGAGGTGAAGATGATGGAGGGATCGACGCCGCTGTTGCGGTAGACGAACTTCATGTCGGCGTTGGAGAAGACGTGCTTCGTGCCGTCGCGCCCCACACCCCTCGCCTCGATGAGGACATCCTTGGTCTCGCCGCCATTGGCGCCCGCATTCATGCGCAGCGCGCCACCGATCGTGCCGGGAATGCCGAAGTAGAATTCGAGCCCGCCGATGTTCGCCGACGCCGCCACCTCCGCCACACGCTTGTCAAGCGCGGCCGCGCCGGCGGTGACGACGTCTCCGCTCGCGCTCGCATCGCCGAAGGCGCGCGGCGCAAGCCGGATCACGACGCCCGCAATGCCGCCGTCGCGCACGATCAGGTTGGAGCCGACGCCGACGACGTAGACCGGAATGTCGCTGGCGAGATGCGCGAGGAAATAGGCGAGATCGTCCTCATCCGCCGGCGTGAACAGCGCTTGCGCCGGGCCGCCAACGCGAAACCAGGTGAGCTCGGCGAGCGACTGGTTGGCGAGCAGCCGGCCCCGCAGATCAGGCATCGCGACTTTGAGGTCGGGCATGATGTCCGGAAAGCTCATGCCGCCTCCGAGAGTGAGGTAGGCAAGCTGCTTCCGTTCCCTCCCCCCTTGTGGGGGAGGGTCAGGGAGGGGGGTAGCCCCAGGCGAGAACGGAGTTTGTGGCTACCCCTCTCCCCCGCCCTGCCCCACAAGGGGGGAGGGAGCGCAGTGTGCCGCGTGGCGGCATAGGAGCTGCACAAGCGCATGCTCACCCCAGCGCCTTCAACTGGTCCGGCAATGCATACGCCCATTGCGTGATGTTGCCGGCCCCGAGGCACACGACGAGATCGCCGGATTTCGCGAGCCCCTTGACGATGCCCGCCAGCTCCGATGCCGCCGGCAGCGGGATCACCTCGCGATGGCCGTGGGCGCGCAGGCCGGCGACGAAGTGATCGCGGTCGATGCCCTCGATCGGCGCTTCGCCTGCGGAATAGACATCGGCCACGATCACCGCATCGGCGTCGTTGAAGCAGGTGCAGAATTCCTCGAACAGCGATTGCAGGCGGGTGTAGCGGTGCGGCTGCACCACGGCGATGACCTTGCCGGTGTAAGAATCGCGCGCCGCTTTCAGCACCGCCGCGATCTCCACGGGGTGATGGCCGTAATCGTCGATAATGGTGACGCCGTTCCATTCGCCGGTCTTGGTGAAGCGGCGCTTGACGCCACCGAAACCTGCGATGGCACTGCGGATCGCCTCGTCGGACACACCGAGCGCGTGAGCGACCGCAATCGCCGCCGTCGCGTTGGAGGCGTTGTGCCGGCCCGGCATCGGCAGCGCGAGGTCGGCGATCTCGTGCGTGGTGCCTGCCTTGCGGTCGCGGATCACGACCTTGAACTTCGAGCCGCCGCCGCCCGCGGTGAGATCGACCAGGCGCGCATCGGCCTGCGGATTTTCCCCGTAGGTGATGATGCGGCGGTCCTCGATCCTGCCGACGAGGCTCTGCACCACCGGATGATCGATGCACATCACGGCAAAGCCGTAGAACGGCAGATTCTCGACGAAGTGACGGAAGGCGTCCTGTACGGCCCCGAAGGTCTTGAAGTGGTCGAGATGCTCGGGGTCGACATTGGTGACGATCGCGACATCGGTCGGCAGCTTCAGGAAGGTGCCGTCGCTCTCGTCGGCCTCCACCACCATCCAGTCGCCGGCCCCCAGCCGCGCGTTGGAGCCGTAGGCATTGATGATGCCGCCGTTGATCACGGTGGGATCGAGCCCGCCGGCATCGAGCAGCGTTGCGACCATCGTGGTCGTCGTGGTCTTGCCGTGGGTGCCTGCGATGGCGACGCAGCTCTTCAAGCGCATCAGCTCGGCCAGCATCTCGGCGCGGCGCACCACGGGAATGCGCCTCTCGCGCGCTGCCATCAATTCCGGATTGTCGCGCTTGATCGCGGAGGACACGACCACGACCTCGGCTCCATCGACATTCTCGGCCTTGTGGCCGACCGAAACCTTCGCGCCCTTCTTGCGCAGACGGTCGAGATTGTAGTTGTCGGAGGCGTCCGAGCCCTGCACGGCATAGCCGAGATTGACCAGCACCTCGGCGATGCCGCTCATCCCGATCCCGCCGATCCCGACGAAGTGGATGGGTCCGATCTCGCGCGGCAGTCTCATGGCTGTATCTCTGTCAAGTCCGGCTGCGGCCGCGGCATTACCCCCGTCGTGGCCGGCCAGCGGCGAATCTCCCCCACTTCATGCAAGACCGGACGGATCGGGACAAGCCCGGTGCGGCCTCCAAACGAGGTAATTTCCCGCTTGGATGCCCCATTTTGGCCGGTTTCGCGGGCCGCGAGACCCGCATTCGGAGCACGGGGACCATGTCGCCGCTGCGGTCAGAGGAAGCCGGTTCGCGCGACCGCCTCATCCTGGAGATCGAGCACGTGAAGATAGTTGCGCAGGCGATTGGCCTCGAGCGCGCCAATGAGCTTGTTCTGATGATACGGCAACAGGAGATCGGCGAGCGGCGCGCTCCAGGGCGCGTCCAGATCGAAGATCACGCCGAGCCCGAATACGGCCGGGATCTCGGCAAAGCCGAGCTCGCGGCCGCCCCTGAGCGCGTCGGCCAGAAAGTCGTCGATCGCCGTCATCACGCCGTTGCGCGCACCGCCGGAGACCTCGGCAAACGCGAACTGGCCCATGCCGCGAAAGCCGCGCCCTTTGACGAGGGCTGCCTGACCGGGAACCGCACCGGCGTCAAAGCTGTAGGCGTGGCGATACTCGGCTGGAATTCGCTCGGGCGCATAGTAGAAATCGCGCCGACCACACGGCCAGCCGATGTCGTGCACGAAGACCAGAAGCGGCTTGCCGGCGCGACGGCTGATCGCATCGATGTGGCCGAGCTCGTTGTAGACCGTGTACCAGTTGTGATCGCCATCGACGACCCAGGCATCGGCCTCGTCAACATCGGCGAACGCCTCCAGGCTCGTTTTTGCGAGATGGCGAACGTCCGGGCTGATCTTTAGCCACTCCATGAATTCGTGCTTCGGCGCGGGATCGACGGCGGTGAGGTGTCCGCCGCGCTCACGACAATGCGCGGCAAGGAAAGGCGACATGCCACCATATTCCGAGCCGATCTCGACGATCTCGCGCGCATCCGCGAGCCTGAGTGCCTCGAGGACCAGATCGGAAAACTCCGCGAGGGAGTGAATCAGCAGGCCTGCCACCAACAAATCCTCCACCGGGCACGATTGAACCTGCCGCGCGTGCGACCATCGAGCCGAGCGACCCATGTGCAAGCTTGAACGGCGCGGAGGCTAAATTCCGGCGGTCTTCACCACGAGGTCCGCGAGCCTCTCGGCCGCGTCGAGCCGCCCTGCCCCCTTCGCGGCCGCGGCCATCGCGGCGAGGCGCGCGGGCTCGGCGGCCAGGCCGGAGATCTCAGTGGCGAGACGATCGGAGGTGAACTCGGTCTGCGGGATGCGGATCGCGCCGTCGACCTTGGCCAGCACGCCGGCATTGGCGAACTGGTCCTGGTCGATCGAGCCGGGCAACGGCACCAGGATCGAGGGCCGGCCGATCGCCGCGAGCTCGGCGACGGTACCCGCGCCGGAGCGCGACACCACGAGATGGTTGGAGGCGAGCCGCGCCGGCAGATCCGTGAAGAACGGCGCGAGTTCCGCCTTGATCTTGAGCTTGTCATAGACCGCGCGCACGCGGCTCATGTCCTCTTCGCGCACCTGCTGGGTGAGAACGAGGCGGCTCCATAACGCAGGCTCGAGCCGCTCGATCGCGCCGGGTACGATGTCGGCCATGATGCGCGCGCCTTGGCTGCCGCCGACGACGAGCAGGCGCAGCGGACCATTCGGTTCGGGGGGGCTATACTTTACCGCAGCGGCGGCGAGAACCGCCGGCCGCATCGGGGTGCCGACAGTCGTGGTCTTGCTCGCCAGCGCCGGATCGCGGTCGAGCACGCCGGGCAAGGACGTTGCGATGGCGCGGACCCGGCCCGACAGAAACCGGTTGGCGCGGCCGAGCACGGCGTTGGCGTCGTGGATGATGCCGGGCACGCCGGCGAATTTCGCAGCGACCAGCGGCGGCAGCGTCGGATAGCCGCCGAAGCCGACGACCGCGACCGGCTTGAGCCGCTTGATCAGGCGGTAGGCAGAGAACGTGCCGGCGGCGAGCGTGAAGCCGGCATAGGCAAGCTGAAACGGATTACGGCCGCGCGCGGTCTCGCTTGCCACGACGTCGATCATGTCCTTGCTGAACAGCCCGCTATAGCGCAGCGCGCGCTCGTCGGTGACCAGGCGAACGCGAAAGCCGCGCCGGATCAACTCAACGCCGAGCGCCTCGGCCGGAAACAGATGGCCGCCGGTGCCGCCCGCGGCGAGAAGAATCAGGGGGGACGTATCCATGGTCGGAGGTTTTACAGGGAGTTTCCCGTCATTGCGAGCTGGCTGCGCGGCGCTCGTGCCCCGGGCGCAGCGCAGCGCGTCGCTCTCGGCGACGTGGTGCGCTGCTGAACCGGGGCCCACGCTGCGGCAGTCTGGGTCCCGGATCTGCGCTTCGCTTGTCCGGGACACGAGGGCGGTTATGCGTAGCTGCGCATCGCCTCGGCGTGGCCGCTGGCTTCGACCTCGGTACGCGGGCGCAGCCGCGTCAGCGCCAGCATCATGCCGACGCCATAGGCCAGCGACACGATCGAGGAGCCGCCATAGGAGATGAACGGCAGCGTCATGCCCTTGGCCGGAATGAGCTGCAGGTTCACCGACATGTTGATCGCGGCCTGCACGCCGAACAGGATCGCAAGTCCCGAGGCCGCAAAGCGCGAGAACATGTCCTCGTTGGCATAGGCCCGCGACAGCGTGCGGATGACGACGAAGGCGAACAGCGCCAGCATCGCAAGGCACAGGATGATGCCGAACTCCTCGGCGGCGACTGCGAACACGAAGTCGGTGTGGCTGTCCGGCAGGCTGCGCTTGGCGATGCCCTCGCCCGGCCCGAGGCCGAACCAGCCGCCGTTGTAGAAGGCTTCCATGGCGGTATCGACCTGGAAAGTGTCGCCGGAGGCCGGATTCATGAAGCGCCTGATGCGGCCTGCGACATGCGGAACGAACAGATAGGCGCTGAACAGGCCGGCCGCCCCCAGACCCGCGAGGCCGAACACCCAGATCATGCGCATCCCTGCGATGAAGAACAGCGAGCCCCACACCATCAGGACCAGCATGGTCTGGCCGAAATCGGGCTCCATCACCAGCAGCGCGACCAGCATCAGGAGCAGCACCACAGCCATCGAGGTCGCCGGCATCTCCGGCCGCTTGGTCGATTCCGCGAACAGCCAGGCGGCGATGACGACGAACGACGGCTTGGCGATTTCGGAGGCCTGGATGTTGACGCCGAGCAGCGTGATCCAGCGCCGCGAGCCCTTCACCTCGGGGCCGATCGCGAGCGTGAGCACGATCAGGATGATGCTGATCGCGAAGATGATGAGCGCGCTGCGGCGGATGGCGCGCGGCGACAGGAAGGACACGCCGACGAGCACGATGCAGGACGGCACCAGGAACAGCACGTGGCGGCTGAAGAAATGGAAGGGATCGAGCCCGATGCGGGTCGCAACCGGCGGGCTCGCCGCCAGCGACAGGATCACGCCCGTCAGCATCAAGGCCAGGATGGCGCCCATCAGCGGCTTGTCGACGGTCCACCACCACTCGGAAAAGGGGGTGCGTTCTTCACGGGAGAGCATGGGCGGCCGCTTTCGGACGGAGGTCGGTCCATTGGTCGCCGAGGTTGGTTACCGGAGGGTTAAGGAAGTGCGGATGTTTGGAGATGATCTTGGCCTCGCCACAAGACACACTGTCATGCCCCGGCTTGACCGGGGCATCCAGTACGCCGCGGCTTCTCGGTCAATCACAAACGTCTCTGGAATACTGGATCGCCCGCCTTCGCGGGCGATGACGGCGGAGCAAGGAGTAGCGGCGCGCCCTACACCACCGGCTTCACACCGGGCAGCGCCTGCACCAGCTCGCGGAACCTGGTGCCGCGGATCTCGAAGTTGCGGTACTGGTCGAAGGAGGCGCAGGCGGGCGACAGCAGCACGACGGCATCGGTGAGGCCTGAGGCTTCCGCATCGCGCGCGGCATGCTCGACGGCGACATCGAGCGTCTGGCTGATCTCGTGCAGCACCTCGCTGCCCAGCGTTCCCGAAAATTCCTGCGCGGCCTCGCCAATCAGATAGGCTTTGCGGACGCGCGGGAAGAAGCCGGTGAGGCCCGTGATGCCGCCGGCCTTGGGCTTGCCGCCTGCGATCCAGAAAATGTCGGCAAACGACGACAGCGCATGCGCGGTCGCGTCGGCGTTGGTGCCCTTGGAATCATTGACGAACAGCACGTTGCCGCAGCGGCCGACCTGCTCCATGCGATGGGCGAGGCCGGGAAAGCTGCGCAGGCCATTCTGAAGCACGTCGAGGCTGATGCCCATGGCGAGCGCAGCGGCGGCGGCGCAGGCCGCGTTCTGCGCGTTGTGGAGGCCGCGCAGCGAGCCGATGCCGCCGAGCGCGGCGACCTGGCTGCGGGCGCCACCCGCGGCGCGCACGATGGTGCCGTGCTCGACGTAAATGCCCGACGCGAGCGGATTCTTGACCGAGATGCGCACCACATTCTTGCCCGAGCGGTCGAGCCGGTCGGCGATGTCGCGGCAAAAGCCGTCGTCAACGCCGACGATCGCGGTGCCGCCTCCTTGCACGCCCGCAACGAGGCGCTCCTTCACCGCGGCGTAGTGCGCGATCGTACCATGCCGGTCGATATGATCCTCGCTGACATTGAGCAGGATGCCGACGGAGGGATCGAGCGAGGGCGTGAGGTCGATCTGGTAGGACGACATCTCGATGACGTGGACGCGGCCCATGCGCGGCGGCTCCAGCGACAGGATCGCGGTGCCGATATTGCCGCCCATCTGCGTGTCATAGCCGGCGACTTTCGTGAGGTGCGCAATCAGCGCCGTCGTGGTCGACTTGCCATTGGTGCCGGTGATGGCGACGAACGGCGCGTCCGGCGCGTGCCGGCGCCGCTCGCGGCAGAACAGCTCGATATCGCCAATCACCTCGACCCCGGCCTCGCGCGCCTTCAGCACGCTCCAGTGCGGCACCGGATGAGTGAGCGGCACGCCGGGCGCGAGCACGAGCGCGGCGAAATTCCCCCACGAGACGTTGCGCAAATCGGCGGTGATGAAGCCGGCCTGAATCGCCTTGGCGACGTTCTCGGCATTGTCGTCGGCGGCGATCACCTCGGCGCCGCCGGCCTTCAGCGCGTGGCAGGAGGCGAGCCCCGAGCCGCCGAGGCCGAACACCGCGACCGTCTTGCCGGCGAAAGAGGTGACGGGGATCATGACCACACCTCTGTCATTCCGGGGCGCCCGGAGGCGAACCCGGAATCTCGAGATTCCGGGTTCTCGCTTCGCGAGCCCCGGAATGACGGTGCTGGGCAGCCATCCTCATCACCGCAGCTTCAGCGTCGACAGGCCGGCGAGCGCCAGCATCACCGAGATGATCCAGAAGCGGATCACGATCTGCGGCTCGGTCCAGCCGAGCTGCTCGAAATGGTGATGGATCGGCGCCATGCGGAAGATGCGCTTGCCCGTGAGTTTGAACGACACCACCTGCACAATGACGGAGACCGCCTCCAGCACGAACAGGCCGCCGATCACGGCGAGCACGATCTCGTGCTTCACCGCGACCGCGATGGCGCCGAGCATGCCGCCGAGCGCGAGCGAGCCGGTGTCACCCATGAAGATCGAGGCCGGCGGCGCGTTGAACCAGAGGAAGCCGAGGCCGGCGCCCAGCAGCGCGCCGCAGAGCACAGCGAGCTCGCCGGTGCCGGCGACATATTTGATCTGGAGATATTCGGCGAACACGGCGTTGCCGGCGAGATAAGCGATCATCGCAAAGCTCGCGGTCGCGATCATCACCGGCACGATGGCGAGGCCGTCGAGACCGTCGGTGAGATTCACTGCGTTGCCGGAGCCGACGATGACGAAGGCGCCGAAGATGACGAAGAACCAGCCGAAATGCAGCACGGTGTCCTTGAGGAACGGGATCGTCAGCGCGGTCGAGGCGGGATCGCGGTTCAGCCGCACCAGCGCGTAGCAGGCAACCAGCGCGATCACCGCCTCGATCAGCAGGCGAAGCTTGCTGCCGAACCCGGTCGTGGTCTGCTTGGTCACCTTGAGGTAATCGTCATAGAAGCCGACGAAGCCGAAGCCGAGCGTCACCGCCAGCACGATCCAGACATAGGGGTTGAGCGGATTGGCCCACAGCACCGTGCCGACGGTGAGGCCGGACAGGATCATCAGCCCGCCCATGGTGGGCGTGCCCTTCTTGGCGAGATGCGATTGCGGGCCGTCGGAGCGGATCGGCTGGCCCTTGCCCTGGCGGATGCGCAGATGGTCGATGATCCAGGGCCCGAACAGGAACACGAACAGCGCGCCGGTCACGACCGCCCCGCCGGTGCGGAAGGTGATGTAGCGGAAGACGTTCAGGAAGGTGCGAATGGCACCGAAGCCCGGAAATGTGTTGGAGAGCTCGATCAGCCAGTAAAACATTCAGACGGTCCTATGGCGCCTTTGCACACGCAGCCTTGGCCTTGTTCGTGGCCGTTATCCTGGCCTCGATGTGCCTCACGGGCATTCGCTGGTCTTCGTCATGGCTCGCGCGACCTCTGGGAAAACGGACGGCTTCGCGCCACAAAGGGTGGGATTCGGGAACAGCGCCTTCCAAGCAGTTTACGCCTTCGCCTGCAAGGCGGTCATCAGGCCCGGCACGAACTTGTTGACCCAGAACATCTTTTTGCTGCCCTTGACAACCACGACATCCCCTGCCTTCAGCAGACTCGCAACCTCGCCCGGCTTCAGCGTGGCGGGATCATCGTGCCAGCCGAGGCCCTTGCCTGATGGCAGCACGTCGTAGAGGTGGCGCATCAGAGGACCGACGCAGTAGACGCCGTCGATGCCTTCGAGATATTTGGCGAGTCCGGTGTGATAGTTCGGTGCGTCCTCGCCCAGTTCGAGCATGTCGCCGAGAACCGCGATGCGGCGGCCTTCGCTCACATGGCGCGCCTGCAGGCTTTGCAGCGCAGCCGCCACGCTGGCCGGATTGCCGTTGAAGCTGTCGTCGATCACGGTGATATCGCCGACCGCCTGCTCGACGCCGCGGCCGCTCATGATGCCGACCCGGTCGAGCTTGATCGCCAGCGTCGCGACGTCGAGATGCGCAGCATGAACGGCGGCGAGCGCGGCCAGCGCATTATGGACCCGGTGCGGCGCGCCCGGCGTC
The DNA here is from genome assembly GCF_023100985.1 of Bradyrhizobium sp. 191. NCBI lineage: Bacteria > Pseudomonadati > Pseudomonadota > Alphaproteobacteria > Hyphomicrobiales > Nitrobacteraceae > Bradyrhizobium > Bradyrhizobium sp. 191. The sequence goes on along the minus strand of NZ_CP064692.1, from coordinate 6,635,258 downwards.
AGGCTGAAGGCGATCTCCTTCTTGCCGATCGCGGCCACGACCTGCCAGCTCTCGCCGTGCGGCGCGTGCGCGACCTCGTGCACCTCGGCATGCTCGCCGCCGAAGCGCACGACCTTGCCCTTCCACTCGGGCGCCTTGATCCCGGCGGGCAGCACCAGCACACCATTCTCGGGCAGGCCGAGCGCGATCGACACCTTCTCGCGCCGGATGGCTTCCAGCGAGCCGAGCTTTTCCAGATGCACGGGCTGCACGTTGACGACGAGCGCGACCGTCGGGCGCGTCAATTCGCTGAGCCGCGCGATCTCGCCTTGCTGGTTCATGCCCATCTCGACGACCCAGAGGCTGGCATCCCGCCTGGCATTGCACAGCGTCAGCGGCACGCCCCAGAAATTGTTGAAGCTCGAGGGGCTCGCATAGGCGTTCGGATAGGCGGCGAGAAATTCCTTGGTGCTGGTCTTGCCCGCGCTTCCGGTGAGCCCGATCACCGGTCCGGCAAAGCGCGCGCGCGCGGCACGTGCAAGGCCCCAGAGACCGTCGATCAGCGTGTCCCTGACGACGATCTGCGGAATGCGGATGCCGGTGATCTCGTGCGGCACGATCATCGCGACTGCGCCCGAAGCTTCCGCCTTGTCCGCGAACTCCCAGCCGTCGCGCGCGCTGGCGAAGGCCGAGACGAAGCCGCCGCTCGGCGTGCCGCTGAGCGCGACGAACAGGCTGCCCGGCTTCACCAGCCGGCTGTCCTGCGTGACGAAGTCGATTCCCGTGTCCGGGAACGATCCGGTGACACCCAGCGCACGCGCGACCTCGGCAACCGTCCATATTGGCGCGCTCATGCAACCCTCGACTCTAGTGCGGCGGCAACCGCCTCGTGATCACTGAAGGGCAGAACTTCTCCGCCGACGATCTGCCCGGTCTCATGGCCCTTGCCGGCGATGAGCAGCGCATCGCCGTTTTCCAGTTCCTCGATCGCAGCGCGGATCGCGGCGGCGCGGTCGCCGATCTCGCGGGCGCCCTTCGCGGTGGCGAGGATCGCGGCGCGGATGGCTTCCGGCTTCTCGCTGCGCGGATTGTCGTCGGTGACGATGATGCCGTCGGCGTTCTCGGCCGCGATCTCGCCCATGATTGGACGCTTGCCGGCATCGCGGTCGCCGCCGGCGCCGAACACGACGACCAGCCTGCGCTTTGCATAAGGCCGCAGCGCCTGCAGCGCCTTCGCGAGCGCATCGGGCTTGTGCGCGTAATCGACGAAGATCGGCGCGCCGTTGCGCTCGCCGACGCGCTCGAGCCGGCCCTTGGCGCCCTCGAGATGTTCGAGGCTTGCGAACACGTTTGCAGCGTCGCTGCCGGTGCCGATGGCAAGACCGGCCGACACCAGCGCGTTCTCGATCTGGAATTCGCCGACCAGCGGCAGCCGGATGGCGAAGCGTTTGCCGCGATGTTCGAGCGTGAGCTTTTGCGCGAAACCTTCGACCACGGCCTCCGTCAGGCGGATGCCCTCGCCTGCTCCGTCGCCGTTGCGGCCGACCGCCATGACGCGCAGGCCGCGCACCCTGGCGGCCTCGATCGCTTCGGCCGAGCAATCATGATCGGCCGAAATCACCGCGGCGCCACCCGGCGGCACCAGCTCGCGGAACAGGCGGAGCTTCGCCGCGAGATAATGTGCAACGCTCGGATGATAATCCATGTGGTCGCGCGAGAGGTTGGTGAAGCCGCCGGCGGAGACGCGCACGCCGTCGAGGCGATACTGGTCGAGCCCGTGCGAGGAGGCCTCGAAGGCGAGATGGGTGACGCCCTCGCGCGCGATCTCGTCGATCTGCCGGTGCAGCGCGATCGGATCGGGCGTCGTCAGCGAGCCATAGACGGTGCGCTTGGGCGAGACGAGACCGATGGTGCCGATGCTGGCGGAGGCATGCCCCAGCCGCTCCCAGATCTGACGTGTGAAGGCGGCAACCGAGGTCTTGCCGCTGGTTCCGGTCACGGCGGCGATCGTGGCGGGCTGCGCGGGAAAGAACCTTGCCGCGGCCAGCGCCAGTGTGCGGCGCGGATTGGCCACAGAGACAAACGGCACCTTGGTCGCCGCAGGCGCATGGTCGCCAACGACTGCGATCGCGCCCGCGGCAATTGCCGCATCGATGAAGCGCGCGCCGTCGGTCTTGCTGCCCGCGATTGCGACGAAGAGATCGCCCGGCTTGACCACGCGGCTGTCGAGCGCAATGCCGCTCACGTCGAGCGCCGCAACAGCAGGCTCGATCGCGGCATCATTGCCCAGAACATCCTGACCCAAGAGGTCGCACAGCTTCATGGTCTTCCAGTCGACATGCCTGCCGGAAAGCCGAATCCCTTTCAAAACCCCGACTCAGCACCGGCGATGGCGCACCCGATTGATTACTGGGTTGTCCTGGATGCTGCAAGAATAAGGCGGTCGGACGGCGGCAGGTCGAACCGCGGCTCGACGCCCAGGAGCGGCGCGATCCGCTCGATCACCTTGCCGCCGGTCGGCACCGCGTTCCAGCCCGAGGTGATGAAACCATGCGTTTCGGGCAGCGCCTGCGGCTCGTCCAGCATGATCAGGACGTGATATTTGGGATCGTCGCAGGGCAGGATGGCGGTGAAGGAGTTGAGCACGCGCTTCTTGGCGTAGCGCCCGTTGATGACCTTCTCGGACGTGCCGGTCTTGCCGCCGACGTAATAGCCCTTGACGTCCGCCTTTCTCGCCGAGCCGACTTCGGCATTGAGCCGCATCAGGAACCGCATCTTGTCGCTGGTCTCCGTCTTGATGACGCGCTTGGCCATCGCCATCGCTTCGGATTCGCTGCGCTTCATGAATGTCGGCGGAATCAGATAGCCGCCATTCACCAGCGCGTTGATGCCCATCACGGCTTGCAGCGGTGCCACCGACAGGCCCTGGCCGAACGCGGCGGTGACCGTGTTCAACTCGCTCCAGCGCCGCGGGATCAGCGGCGCCGCGCTCTCCGGCAGCTCGGTGCGCAGCCGCGTCATCTGACCCATCTTGGCGAGGAACGCCTTGTGCGCCTCGACGCCCTGATTGAGCGCAATGCGCGCGGCGCCGATGTTGGACGAGTAGGTGAACACTTCCTTGGTGTTGATGAAACGCCCGAGCGGATGACTGTCGTGGATGGTGAACTTGCCGTAGTGCAGGTTGCCGCGTGCGTCCCACATCGAATTCAGGTTGATCTTGCCGGAATCGAGCCCCATCGCCAGCGTGAACGCCTTGAAGGTCGACCCCATCTCGTAGACGCCGGTGGTCAGGCGGTTGATGCGATCGGGGTCGTGCGCTTCCTTCGGATTGTTGGGATCGAAATCCGGTAGCGAGACCATCGCCACGATCTCGCCGGTCTTGACGTTGGAGACGATGCCGGAAGCGGCCTTGGCGTGGAACTTGTCCTTGGCCTTGAGGAGTTCGTCACGCAGCGCATGCTCGACGCGCAGATCGACCGAGAGCTCGATCGGCTTCTGCAGCCGGTCGGTTGCAAAGCCGGCGCGGTGGAGATCGGCGAGCCCCTGGTTGTCGAGCCACTTCTCCAGGCCGGCGATGCCCTGGTTGTCGATGTTGACGAGACCGATGATGTGGGCGACCTCGTTGCCCGTCGGGTAGACGCGCTTGTTCTCGCGCAGGAAGCCGATGCCGGGAAGGCCGAGCTTGTGGATGGCCTGCTGCTGCGCCGGCGTGACCTCGCGCTTGAGCCAGGCGAAGCCTTTGCGCGACTTCAGGCGCTCGCGCACCTCGGCCTCGTCGAGGTCGGGAATGGTCGCCGTCAGGAGCTCGATCGCCTCATCCTTGTCGATGATGCGGCGCGGCTCGCTGAACAGGCTCGCGGCCTTGACGTCGGTCGCAAGGATCGCGCCGTTGCGGTCGACGATGTCGGGCCGCGCGGTCGCAACCACCTCCTGCGCCGCGGCGCGGCGCGCCCCGTGGGCGTCCGCGCCGATCGCGAACATCACGAGCCGCCCGCCGATCAGGGCATAGACCGAAGCGAAGGCGAGTATCGCAAGCCCCACGCGCGCTCGCGCCTTCACGGCGCGATCGACATTGCGCCCGTAGAGCAGGCTGCGGATCAGCCGCTGCCGCCACGGTTCAGCCGGCTTCTCGGTCGGTTTTGCAGGCGTTGCCGCGCTCATTGCTTGTCCTCGGGCTGAGGCACGGAGCCCGTCACGGTATCGGGATCGCTCGCGGCTTCGATGGCGTTCAGCATGGCCCCGATCGGATCGGGATCGCCCGGCCTGAACAGCCGCGGCGGGCGCTCCGGCAGATTCTTCAGCGAGTCATATTGCGTGCCATTGACCGGCTTGAGGTGCAGATGCCGGTCGGACAGGCCTTGCAGCCGCAGCGGGGCATCGAGCTTGGCCCACTCGGCCCGCAGCGCCGCGATCGCGTCGCGCTCCTCGCGGATCTCTGCACGCAGCCGCAGCACCTTCTCGGTGCGCGCCGTGGAGTCCATCTTGATCCGGTAGACATGGGCCGCCGCGAAGATCAGCGCGCCGATGACGAGGAGGTGGATGATGCGCATGCGCTAACCGCCCCTCATCACGTCGGAGAGTTTCGGCCAGGGCGATGCCTCGTCGGTCTCGTGCGCCGGCGCCGCGGTGCGCTCGGCGGCGCGCAGCTTTGCGGAGCGTGCGCGCGGATTATGCGCAACGTCGTCTTCACCGGCGACGACGGGCCGCCGCGTCAGAACCCGGAAGCTCGGCGTCACTTGCGCCACTTCCGGCAGATGCCGCGAACCGCCGCCGGTCCTGGAGCGCTCAGTGAGAAAATTCTTGACGATGCGGTCTTCCAGCGAATGGAACGAGACCACGACGAGGCGGCCGCCGGGCTTGAGCATGCGCTCGGCCGCAGCGAGCGCGGCCTGGAGCTCGTCGAGTTCCTCGTTGACGAAGATGCGCAGCGCCTGGAACGTCCGTGTTGCCGGATGAATGTCCCCCGGCTTTGAGCGGACCACCCTTCCGACGAGATCGGCAAGCGCGCGCGTGGTGGTGAACGGGGTCTCCTGGCGGTCCGCGACAATGGCGCGTGCGATGCGGCGCGAATGCCGCTCCTCGCCGAGGAGATAGATGATGTCGGCGAGATCGCCTTCCGACGCACGCGCGATCACGTCGGCCGCGGTCGGGCCCGTCTGCCCCATCCGCATGTCGAGCGGACCGTCGAGGCGGAAAGAGAAGCCGCGGCCGGCCTGGTCGAGCTGCATCGAGGACACGCCGACGTCCATCACGACACCGTCGATCGCCTCGACGCCTTGCGCCGCGCAGATCTCGGCAAGATCGGAGAAGCGGCCCTCGACCAGCATCAGCCGGCCTGCGGAACGTTCGACCAGCCCGGCGCCGCCGGCAATCGCCGTGCGGTCGCGATCAATGGCGATGAGTCGGGTTCCCGGCACCTCCAGGATCGCGCGGCTATAGCCGCCGGCGCCAAAAGTGGCGTCGACATAGACGCCGCCCTCGCGCGGAGCGAGATGCGCGACGGCCTCCCGGCCAAGGACGGGGATGTGCGGAACCGAGCTCATGCGAAACGCCTGCCGACCGACCGGCCTGACATCCAAGCAAGATCGGGGACGAACAAGCCCATAACGCCTCGAATCATTACGCGTCGCGGCGGTTCCACGACAAAGCCCTCGTCCAGCATGGTTACCGGGCCCGGTCGTCCCAGGCCACAAACCCAGTGTTCCCAGTGGAATTTGTCGGGCAGCCATGGGATTTCGAACCAAAATACGCTTTGGCCGCCTCCGGACGCGGGTCGGCACTTCATCCCCCAGTAACGGCCCTTAGCGTTAAGAAAGCGTTGCTCGACTCGATACAAGTCGTAAAGGTGACGAGCGGGGTGATGCCTCATCCACACACACCGCCGAAATGCATCCGTTAACCGCGCCGCGCGATTGCGCGCCGTGGACGGTAAAGGAATAGTAAAGAGAAGGGCTTGCCCTACTCTCCGTTCGTTCGAGCTGCTCATGCCCTCCGGTTCGTCCACACCGTCTGGATCTGATTCGAAGCGCCAACGCGTTCTCCCGGTTCCCAAGACCGTGGCGAGCCTGCGGACGTTCGAGCCCGACTCGTCGATCGTCTCGGATATCATCCCCTCGCCCAATCATGGTGAGCGCAACAAGGGACGGCAGCCGGACATGATCGTGCTGCACTACACCGGCATGCCCGATGTCGAGGGCGCGCTGGCACGGCTGTGCACGGCCGGCAGTGAAGTCTCGGCGCATTATGTCGTGCTGGAGGACGGCCGCATCGTGCAATGCGTGCCCGAGGCCAAGCGCGCCTGGCACGCAGGTGTCTCGTCCTGGGCCGGCGAGGACGACATCAACTCCTGCTCGATCGGCATCGAGATCATCAATCGCGGCCACGACTGGGGCTATCCCGAGTTTCCGTTGCGCCAGATCGCCGCCGTGATCGCGCTGTGTCGCGGCATCATGCTCCGGCGCAAGGTGCCGTCGCACCGGGTGCTCGGCCATTCCGACGTCGCGCCCGCGCGCAAGAAGGATCCCGGCGAAAAATTTCCATGGCATTCGCTGGCCAATTCCGGCGTCGGCCACTGGGTCACGCCCGCTCCGATCGTGCGCGGCGAGACTCTGATGCTCGGCACCATCAGCGACGCCGTGCTGAGCATGCAGCAGGCGCTCGCAAGGTACGGCTACGGCGTGCCGCTGACCGGCAAATACGACGCCGCGACGCTGGAAGTCGTCACCGCCTTCCAGCGCCATTTCCGTCCGGCGCGGCTCGATGGCGTCGCCGATCATTCGACGCTGTCGACATTGCAGGCACTGCTGGCGAGCCTGCCGGCGGAAGGGACGACGGCGGCGTCGAAGTGACGGCGTAGGCCACATCCGCCGTCATTGCGAGGAGCTCTTGCGACGAAGCAATCCAGAATGTCTCTGCGGAAAGACTCTGGATTGCTTCGCTACGCTCGCAATGACGGAATGTGTGGCGACTACTCCATCTCCCTCATCCTTCGCGCATAGAGCCTCCGCAACGGCTCGAGCTGCGTCGCCTCCATCGCCGCATGATAGGCCTCGCGCGCCTGCTCCGTCCTGCCGAGCCTCCGCAACAGATCCGCGCGCACTGCCGGCAACAGCTCATAGCCGCGAAGCCCGCCGCGCGCGGTGATCGCATCGACGAGATCGAGCGCTCGTGCCGGCCCGTCGACCATCGACACCGCGGCGGCGTGGTTCAGCTCGATCACCGGCGACGGGTTGATGCGCAGCAAAACCTCGTAGAGTCCCGCAATCTGCGGCCAGTCGGTTTCCTCGAAGCTCGGCGCTCTCGCATGCAGCGCGGCGATCGCGGCCTGCACGGCATAGGGCTGCGGCCGGCCGGGCACGCGCAGCGCATCGTCGACCAGACGCAGGCCCTCATCGATCTGCGCGCGGTCCCACAGCGAGCGGTCCTGCTCTTCGAGCAGCACGATGTCGCCGGCCGGCGTCTCACGTCCGGCGCGGCGGGCGTCGTGCAGCAGCATCAGGGCCAGCAGCCCCTTGATGCCGGCGCGATCGGGCATCAGCCGATCGAGCAAGCGGCCGAGCCGAATGGCCTCGGCCGCAAGATCGGGCCGCATCAAGTCCGCGCCCTCGGTCGCGACATAGCCTTCGGTGAAGACCAGATAGATCACGGCGAGCACACCATCGAGCCGCGGCGCCAGCGCGTCGCGCTCGGGCACTTCATAGGGGATGCCGGCAAGCCTGATCTTCTGCTTGGCGCGGACCAGCCGCTGTGCCATTGCCTCCTCGCCCACGAGGAACGCGCGCGCGACCTGCGCTGTCGAGAGCCCGCAGACGGTGCGGAGCGTCAGCGCGACCTGGACCTCGGGCGCGAACGCGGGATGGCAGCAGGTAAAGATCAGCCGCAGCATGTCGTCGTCGAGCGTTGCCGGCGGCTCGTCGGAGCCCAGCGCGTTCAGCTCGAGCTCATGCACCAGCGCCTGCTGCTTGCCGCGGAAGACGGCCTGGCGGCGGATGCGGTCGATCGCCTTGTGCTTGGCGACATTGACCAGCCAGGCGCGCGGATTGCCGGGGACCTCAGACCCCGCCCAGCGTTCCAGCGCGACGGCAAAGGCATCCTGGAGCGCGTCCTCGGCGAGATCGAAATCGCCGACGAGACGGATCAGCGTGGCCAGCGCCCGCCCCGTCTCGTCGCGGAAGATTTTGTCGATCTCGCCAGGGGCCATTGAACGCGATCACTCCCCTCTCGTCATTCCGGGGCGCGGCAAAGCCGCGAGCCCGGAATCCATAACCGCGATTCGGGGATATGGATTCCGGGCCTGCGCCTTGCAGCGCATCCCGGAATGACGAAGGTGAGAGTTGTCACTTCTCATACACCCAGATCGGCCGTACCTCGATCGAGCCGATGCGCGCGCTGGGAATCCGCGCCGCGATCTCGATCGCGGCATTGAGATCCTTGGCCTCGACGAGATAGTAACCGCCGAGCTGCTCGCGCGTTTCCGCGAACGGACCATCGGTCGTCAGCGTCTTGCCCTCGCGCACACGCACGGTCGTTGCAGTCGTGGTCGGCTGCAGGCGGTCGCCGGCCTTGAAATTGCCGCCCTGGATGATGGATTGCGTGAAGGCCTGGTATTCGGCCAGCATCTTCTGGCTGGTCGCCGCGTCGTTCTTCGCGTACTCGACCTCGTTCTGGTAGATCATCAGCAGATATTGCATTGCTTCACTCCTGTTGCCCGGCTGTGTTGCCGACATTCAGTCGAACGGAACACGCACCAAACGACATCTTCAGGATAGATTATTCGCCGGCGAGGCGCGCGTCGCGATATCGGCTTGACGAAACCGTCACAAATGCCCCATGCGTAATCCGTCAGTCGGCCGGACGGCCGCTCCGGCACGTGCCGAAAGGCCGCCGGGGAGGAAAGTCCGGGCTCCCTTGACATGCGGTGCCGGATAACGTCCGGCGGGGGTGACCCCAGGGAAAGTGCCACAGAGAACGAACCGCTTCCTCCTCGGAGGAAGTAAGGGTGAAAAGGTGCGGTAAGAGCGCACCGCGGTTCCGGCAACGGAGCCGGCATGGCAAACCCCACCGGGAGCAAAACCGAATAGGGACGGCTTAAGCGGGCTGTTCGCTTTGAGCGATAACGCCGCGGGGCGATGTCAGGCCCGCCGTCCGGGTAGGTTGCTCGAGGCCATGTGCAAACACGGTCCCAGAGGAATGGTCGTCACGTATCGTTCGCGCAAGCGGACGGTGCCCTACAGAACCCGGCTTACAGGCCGGCTGATACTCTAAAGCGTTTTCGAGCGAAGTGGGTTTCCGGTTCGCGTGAAGAAAGCGCGTCTTGCTCGGTAAGCGACGAGGGGTTCGGTGCCAACGCATCGGACCCCTCACCATTTTGGCCGAGCGCCCTGCCATTCAACCGGTGTCATTCCGGGGCTCGCGAAGCGAGAAGCCGGAATCCATCGAGCGGCGGAGACGGAGGAAAAATGGATTCCGGGCTCGTGCTGCGCACGCCCCGCAATGACGGCGAGAACTAGGCAACGATCTCGTTCAACACCGCCATCAGCGCCTCCGGCGCCGTCACATTCGGCGCGTGACTGGCGTCGAGCTCGACATAGCGCCAGCCGTCCTCGCTCTTCGTCCGCTTGGCGAACTGCCCGAACACGTCGCCCGGCGGGATGCGCGTGCAATAGATGTAGCTGCGCGGCATCGCCGGCTCGCCGTGCTCGAGCCTCAGCCTGGTCTCGAAGCACTTGATCGGCATTGGGACCCGGCGTGCATTGAGCCAGTCGAGATCGGCTTGGGGCGTGTCCGGCGGCGGCGGATTCGGCGGGATGCGATAGCCGTCGCCCGAGCTTGCCGCCCTTCGCATCGGCTCGCGACCGCCCTCATTGAGGTCGAACAGCGACTGGCCATCGCGCGGCACGAAGGCGTCGAGATAGATCAGCTGCGTCACGCGCTCGCGCGCGCGATCGGCGACGCCGGTCGCGACCATGCCGCCATAGCTATGGCCAAGCAGCACGATGTCGCTGAGATCCTCGAAGGCGATGACGTTGAGGATGTCCTGGATGTGCGTCTCCAGATCGATCGTGGGGCTTGCGAGATGCGCGCGCTCGCCGAGCCCGGTGTAGGTCGGCGCCACCAGGCGATGGCCGGCCTGCGCCATCAGCGGATGCATCTTCTTCCAGGCCCATCCGCCGGACCAGGCGCCATGACAGAGCAGGAAGGTCTTCGCGCGTGCGGCCATCGGCGTTTCCATCGTTCTTGTTGGTACGACGGAGTGTACTGGCCGGCCGCGCGATGTAAACGCCGCTCAGGCCGCGCGCGTATCCGCCTTCACCAGCACCGGTGCAAGCCCGGCGGCCTCGCGCCGCAGCTTGCTCGCCTCGAATCCGTGCATGCCCAGCTGCCATTGCAGCCCGACGATGGCGCCCTTGGTCGGTTGCAGCAGCGCGAGCGAGGCGAACAGCGTCACCGGCAGCCACACCGCGAGTTGCAACCATTCCGGCGGCGCATAGGCGGTCTCGACCGCGAGAATCGCCGGCACCACGAGATGGCCGACCACGACCATCACGAGATAGGCGGGAAAGTCGTCCGCGCGCTGGTGGAACAGCTCCTCGCCGCAATGGTCGCAAGCGTCAGCCACTTTCAGGAAACGGCCGAACATGTGCCCTTCCCCGCAATTCGGACACTTGCCGCTGAAACCGCGCCACATCGCCTTAGCCAGAGAGACCGGCGCCAGAGAGACCGACATGACCACACCTCTTCCCTTTCGGAGATCCATACAATAATATCTCGTATCCATACATTCAAAGGATATGGGGCTAGATTGCATGGATTGGACCCCTACAATCTCGGAGCTGAGCGGCCCGCGCTATCAGCGCATCGTCGATGCGATGGAGGCCGACATTGCTGCGGGCAGGCTGGTGCGCGGCCAGCAATTGCCGACGCAGCGCGCGCTCGCAAAAGCCCTCGGCATCGACCTGACCACGGTGACGCGCGCCTATACCGAGGCGAGGCGCCGCGGCATCATGGAAGCCCGCGTCGGACAGGGCTCGTTCGTGTCGGAGACCAGCGCGCGCCGCGCGGTCGACCTGCCGCATCCCGTCGCGATCGATCTCTCGATGAACGTGCCGCCGCATCCGCTGGAGGCGCAGCTCGACGAGCGCATCATCGCCGGCATGGAAGCCATCCGCGCGCAATCGGGCCTCACGGCGTATCTCAACTATCAGCCGCCCGGCGGCAGCACGCATGAGCGCGAGGTCGCGGCGCGCTGGATGCGCGCACGCGTTCCGCATGCGCAGGCCGACAGGCTCCTGATCTTCCCCGGCGCGCAAACCATCCTGTTCAACCTGCTCGCCCATCTCGCGCGGCCCGGCGACATCGTTCTGACGGAAGCCCTCACCTTTCCCGGCATCAAGGCCGCCGCGGCACGGCTCGGCGTCAAGCTCGTCGGCGTCGCCATGGATGACGGCGGCATCCTGCCCGATGCGATGGCGAAGGCGTGCCGCGCGCACCGGCCACGGGCCGTCTATCTCATTCCGACGCTGCACAATCCGACCACCGCGACGCTGTCCGCCGAGCGGCGCAATGCCGTCGCAAAGATCATTCGCGATGCCGACACGACCCTGATCGAGGACGACGCCTACGGCCTGCTCGACCGCTCGGCATCGCCGATCGCGAGCCTCATTCCGGAGCGGACTTATCTCGCGACCACACTGTCAAAATGCATCGCGCCCGCGCTGCGCGTCGCCTACCTGGTGACGCCCGACAGTAGCGCGCAACGGGACATGCGCACGTATTTGCAGGCGACCGTGCAGATGCCGGCGCCATTGATGGTCGCGCTGGTGACGCATTGGATCGAAAGCGGCATTGCCGATCGCATCATCGCCGCCATCCGCAGCGAGGCGGTCGGCCGCCAGCAGCTCGCGCAGCGCACGCTGAAGGGTTTTCAATTCCTGGCCAGGCCCGCCGCCCACCATCTGTGGTTGCGGCTGCCGGAAGGCCGGCCCGATATCGCGGCACATCTTCTGCGGAACGGACTTGCGGTCGTCGCCGGCGATGCCTTCACGGTCGACGGGGCGCCGCCGCATGCGGCACGTGTCTCACTGGGGGCGGCGCGGAACAGATCGGAATTGGCAGAGGCGCTACGCATCCTGGTCGGCGCGCTGCAGAAGCCTTCCGACACCAGGCAGATCGTCTAGATCATCGGCGATGACGGCGATGGCCGGAGCGCACGGGGGGTGCCACAGGTGACGGATAGGCCTGCGACGCATACGCATCATCAGGCATTCCCCGCTGACCGAGAGCCGCACGCCCCGCAGGCGTGAGCTGGCCGCCATTGAGCACATCGCGATCCGGATGAGCGGCCTGATAGGCCGCTGGCTCGGAAAACTGTGCCTGGGCCATTGTCGGCGTCAACGCGACCGCCAGCAGCGCAGCTGCAACGGCAATCTTGGTGCGGCTCATGGTCATTCTCCATCATCGCATTCAGGACTGACCGATCCGGGCGCATGATCGCGTCGGGCGGCCCCCGGGATTGAAGTACGGCCATCATGTAGGCGTGTCTTCCGGGAAAGCCCGACACCGCAGATCACGCTTGCGTGCAGCATGGATTGACCGGAACGGCGGCAAGCATGTTATGCGAGCGATGGCGATCAGCAATCCGGGATCGCCCCTCTCGACAAGGCTAATCTGTTGGAAACGCTCACCTACGTCCTGCTGCTGTTCGGCGCGCTGGCCGGCGGCTTCGTCTCGGGACTGGCCGGGTTCGGCACGGCGCTGATGGCGCTCGGCATCTGGCTCTACGTCCTGCCGCCCTCGCTCGCGGTACCGCTGGTGCTGATCTGCTCGGTGATCGCACAGACCTCGACGCTGCCCTCGATGTGGAAAAGCTTCGACCTTTCGCTGGTCTGGCCGTTCCTGATCGGGGGCCTGATCGGAGTCCCGCTGGGAACCATGATGGTCGCCACGGCCGATCCGAAGGTGTTCAAGCTGAGCGTCGGTGTGCTGCTCCTGATCTTTTCGAGCGCGCTGTACCTCAACAAGAGGCCCCTCGCCTTCAAGTTCGGCGGCAGGATCGCCGACGGATCGATCGGCTTCGCCGGCGGCATTCTCGGCGGCCTCGCCGGACTCTCGGGGCCGCTGCCGATCCTGTGGGCGAACGTCCGCGGCTGGAACAAGCATGAGCGGCGCGGCATCTTCCAGCTCTTCAACTTCACGGTGCTCGCCACCGCGCTTGTGCTGCAGACGGTATCAGGCCTGGTCGAACTGAAAGTGGTCTGGCTCGCGCTGGTCGCGTTTCCGGGCACGCTGGTCGGCGCATGGGCCGGCGCCCGGGTTTATCACGCCCTGAGCGACAAGCATTTCGGCGATGTCGTGCTCGGCCTGTTGTTCCTGTCAGGCCTTGGCCTCGTCTGGAATAGCCTTGGCACGCATTAGTTAGCCCGCGGACTCATCAAGACGCAGCCATAACCTGATTGACGCAAGTTGAACGAAGGCAAGGTAGTTGGCGGCAAGCCTGTCGTAGCGCGTTTATTCGTCAGAACTTCCTCTCCTCTCCAGCAGCTGATCGCGGACAGTGATTGCCCAAAACTGACTAGGCTGGGTGGGCGGAGCGCATCGTTCGGCTTGTCGATCGAACAGGTCTCGTCTGCATCCGACGACAGCTATGCAGCCATTCATCACCGACGTGCGTTGGCGGACGGTCGCCGGCGGCACGCTAAGCCATGTCGGCCGGCTCTTATTTCGTCACAATCCGCCGCGTCGGCGCGACTGTGCTCGTCGGCGCCATGGGCGAAAGCGAGAAAGTCAGCCAGGTATTCCAACCTGCTGGACGGTTTTCAGCGGCAAATTCGCCGTATCCCTTTAGGTTCAAATATCCCTGCCAGTCTCCAACCGGAAACAGGTATCCGATCTGAGGGCCCACTCCCACGACGCGCGACCGGAAACCACCCAGGATCGGATGCTGACCAAAATCGTCCGTGATCTGTTGGTAATAGTAGCCAACCGCCCCGACGAAGAGTTGCTTCGAGAGGAACTGCGAAGCCCCCCAATCGATGTGGAAATCGATGCCGCTTTGGTATTGCGTATCCGGGTTCTTGAAATTGTAAGTGAGCCCAGCGACCGCTGAAAATTCGTGCCCCAACTTCTCATTGAAGTACGTGTAGCCGCCGCCGCCGTCGATCGCGCCGTGGCCGATGCCAAGGTTTGCAAGACGCAACGGATCGTAGGCGCCGACCGGAATGTCGCCGGTCAGATAGGTCATGAAGTTGTGGACGCCCGCGTTCCACTTCAGTGTCATCTGCGGATATAGGTCTCCAATGGAGGTGACTGAATCAGAAAGCGTGCCCGTGCGGGTTGTCGCAAACGGCCCGACCGCCGTCGTTAGTGTTCCGTCGAGCGTTGCGGCGGATCGGCCAAACAAGCCGGTGACGCCGATTGCTAATTGTCCGCCGAGTACCGGCGTTGCAAATGTGTAGGTTGGGTTGAGCAGGAGAAGGTCTCCCTGCGCGTTCAAGCGCAAATTCAAATCGACATTGACGTTGGCGGGGATTCGGCCAACGCGAATTTCTCTTGCCGCCGCGGCGCTACCGAAGGCCGAGACGCTCGTGTGATAATAGACCTCGGCCATTGACCAGCCAGGGACCGCAGGCACTGCCGCGAGGCTGCTGAAGCGCCCCGGAAGCCAGTACGAAACACCGTCTTCATCAGCATATGCGGCTTCGGACACGAAGCCGGCCATTGCCACAGCTACCCCGATCGTTGCCCGAATAAGGCAACGAGACCTGGGTTCGGGTATGCCCTGCATCATCTGTTGTCCTCCCGCCAATAAATAACAGTGTATCAAACCGTGATTCTATGTGTCGCTCCAAGGTAGCGATCTCCTCAAATTGCGCTCGGCCTGTTGCGCTTAAGTCACGTAGGCTCGCCGCTTTTCGGGCAACCATAAGAACACTGTTGAGGGACGATGCTTTTCGCCATCTACCGGGCGTCACTACCGGCAAGACAGCAATACTGCCACAAGTGCAATGAATGGTATCATCCTGCTCATTGTGATGGTGACGCCGATTCTCGCGCGTCATTTGCATTGATTTGGATCAACGCTCGACGATCGGATGCGATCTGAGGTGGAGCGGTTGTGCGTGGGGAGTGTATTTGCAATGGATATTCGCAAAATCGCTGATCTCACTGCCTTTATCGTCAACGCTCAGGCATTTGAGCAGCAAACATAACGACGGACGAGCCGGTCGAAGCACTGCACGTCCGCGAACGGCCCTTGAGTCAGACTAAGACCGAAACAGCCTCGCGTTGCAGATGGGGCGACGTACCGCTTTCTAGAAGAGGGGATCCGGTTTCCAGCCAATTCAGACCAATTTGGTCTTCGGGAGGAGCCAATGACGAGTGTCTCGAACCTGCATCACCGAGTTACCTCACGCATTCTAGTCGGTTCTCTCTTGCTGTTACCATTGACAGCACTTAACGCGTACGCTCAGCAAACCACCGGCGTCGCGGGTTCGCCGGGAGCGACGACTACCATCGACGGCAGATACCTGCCGAATCCCCCACAGCCGTTCAAGGGCGAGATCAGTCCCAATGCGGTGCAGTCGAAGCCGTATTGGCCCGCGCTCGTGACGCCGCCGAAGGGCGCGCCCAACGTGCTTTTGATCATGACCGACGACGTCGGATTCAGCGCGCCGAGCACCTTCGGCGGCGTCATCCCGACACCGGCCCTGGATCGGATCGCTCAAACAGGTCTGCGCTACACGCGCTTCCACACCACGGCGCTCTGCTCTCCAACGCGAGCCGCTCTCCTTACCGGCCGCAACCATCACTCGGTGGCCACCGGCGTTGTCGTCGATCAGGCCACCGGCTATCCCGGCTACAACAGCGTCATCCCACGCGACGCCGTCGCCATCGGCGAGATCCTTCGGCAAAACGGCTACGATACATCCTGGTACGGGAAGGACCACAATGTGCCGCAGTGGGAGGGGACGCAAGCGGGCCCCTTCCACAACTGGCCGACCGGGCCCATCAAGGGTTTTGACTACTATTACGGCTTCGCCGGCGACGACGCGAGCCAGTGGCAGCCGAACAATCTGTTCCGCAATACCACTCCAATCCAGCCCTTCCTCGGCAATCCCGGTTGGAATCTGATCACGGCAATGGCCGACGAGGCGATCGGGCGCATCAAGATGCTGAATGAGGTTCAGCCCGGCCGACCCTTCATGATCTACTACGCGCCGGGCGGCACGCATTCGCCGCATCATCCAACGCCCGAGTGGACCAAGAAGATCAGCGACATGCATCTGTTCGACAAGGGCTGGAACGATCTGCGCGAGCAAACCTTCGCCAACCAGAAGAAGCTCGGCGTGATTCCGCAGAACGCTGAGCTCACGTCCTGGCCAGACAGCATCCCGAAGTGGGATACGCTTTCCCCAGAGGCGAAGAGGCTCTACATCCGCCAGGCCGACGTCTATGCGGCGTATCTCGCCTACACCGACCACGAAATCGGTCGCGTGATCCAGGCCATCGCAGATACCGGCAAGCTCGACAACACGCTCGTCATCTACATCAGCGGTGATAACGGCGCGAGCCCGGAGGGCACGCTGCACGGGCTGTTCAACGAGTTCGCTGTCGCCAACGCCGTACACCCGACCGTCGAACTGAACACGAAGTTCTACGATGCCTGGGGCTCCGACCAGACCTACCCACACTACGCGGTGGGATGGGCGTGGGCCTGGGACACGCCGTACAAATGGACAAAGCAGATCGCATCCTATTTTGGCGGCACCCGGAACGGCATGGCGATGGCTTGGCCGGCGCGGATCAAGGACGCGGGCGGCATTCGCCACCAGTTCCACCATGTGATCGACGTCGTCCCGACGATCCTCGAAGCAGCCGGTCTTCCGCAGCCGGCGATGGTGAACGGCATCGCGCAGAAGCCAATCGAAGGCGTTAGCATGGCCTATACGTGGGGGGACGCCAACGCGCCGGGCCAACGGACGACGCAGTATTTCGAGATGTTCGGCAAGCGCGCCATCTATCAGGACGGCTGGGTCGCCGCGACTCCTCCATTGAGCCCGCCATGGGACCTCAGTTTGGCCGAGCCGCCCTCGGACGTCATGAACGCGTACCGTTGGGAGTTGTACAACATCAATGAAGACTGGACGCAGGCCAACGACCTCGCGGCCAAGATGCCCGACAAGCTGCGCGACATGCAGCAGCTGTTTGCAATGGAGGCCACAAAGTACCAAGTCTTCCCGCTCGACGACACCCGCCTGACCAGGTTCATCTCGCACAAACCAAGTTACTCTGCAGACCGGACGCTCTTTACCTACACCGGCGAGCTGAGCAACGTGCCCTTCCCGGAAACGGGCTCCGCACCGAGCCTGCTGAACCGGTCGTACACGATCACGGCCGAGGTCGATATTCCCCAAGGCGGCGCCGAGGGGATGCTGGTCACCGACGGCGGCCGATTCGCCGGCTATGGCTTCTATCTGCTAAAGGGCCGGCCGGTGTTCACCTGGAATCTGGTCGCCCTCGAGCGCGTCAAGTGGCAGGGCAAAGAGGCACTTGCTCCGGGCAAGCACACGCTGGAGTTCGACTGGAAGTATGATGGCCCCGGCCTGGGCAAGGGCGGCACCGGCACGCTGAAGGTAGACGGCAACGTCGTGGAAAGTCATCCCATGCCACGCAGTCTGCCCATCACTCTGATGTGGGATGAGACCTTCAACGTCGGTCTCGACACCGGCACGCCAGTGGACGATCAGGACTACCAGGTGCCCTTCAAGTTCACCGGCAAGATCAACAAGCTGAATGTGAGGCTTGGACCAAACAAGATGTCATCTGCGAACTAACGCGAGTCGCAAGGTGGGGCGGGTTTACGCGCCCCACCTTCTCGCCTGATCTTGGTATTGCCTGTCATTGATAGAAGGTGGAGGCATCGTGAAGGCTCGGAGCTTCATCATTTTCTCAGCTTGCCTGTCTTTCGGCATTCTGCCCGGCGGATCCGAGTCCTTTGCGCAAACCGCCGGCGAAACGCCTCAGGGTATGCTCGCGGCCCAGATCCGCCTGCAGGGCTTTGCGTGTGACAAGCCGCTCGGCGCCAGCAAGGACACAAAGCGCTCGAAGCCGGATCATGAGGTCTGGGTTCTCAAATGTAGCAATGCGACCTATCGGGTCAGCCGCTTTCCCGACATGGCCGCAAAGGTGGAGGTCCTTCGATGACCCTGTCACGGCGACGCTTTTGATGTTCTGCCTCCGGTGAGCGAACGTGGCAAAAGGTTCGCGAAAGAACCGCAAGCGCGAAAATGCCGGCACGAAGGCGCACACGCCTGAATCTGCTCATCCCGCGCAACGGTCCTCGGCCACCAGGCTGAAGGCCGCTGTACTGCTGGGCGGTTCGCTGCTCGTTCTGATCGCGGGGGCACTACTATGGCCCAGAGTTTCGAAGGTCCCAGCCAAACCACGGCAAATCGCCGAACGGACATTTGTCGGTAGCGAAGCGTGCAGCGGCTGCCATGCGACGCAGGCAAAGCTCTGGCAGACCTCGCAGCACCGACACGCAATGGATCATGCGACCAACCAATCCGTTCGCGGCGATTTCAACGACGCGGTGCTTGAATACGCCGGCACGCGCTCGCGCTTCTTTCGTCGCGATAGGAAATTTCTTGTCGAGACAGACGGGCCGGACGGCAAGCCTGCGACGTTCGACATCAAATACACGTTTGGCCTCGACCCGCTGCAGCAATATCTGATCGAGTTTCCGGACGGCCGCATCCAGGCTCTGTCGATCGCCTGGGACACCAGGCCGAAAGACCAGGGCGGACAGCGCTGGTTTCATCTCTATCCGGATGCCGCGATCACCAGTAACGACCCCTTGCACTGGACCAGGCTGAACCAGAATTGGAATTTCATGTGCTCCGAGTGCCATTCGACCGGCGTGCACAAGAACTACGATGCGGCCAATAACCGCTTCGCAACGAAGTTCGCCGAGATCAGCGTAGGTTGCGAGGCCTGTCACGGTGCAGGTTCGCGCCATATCGCCTGGGCCAATCAGAAGCCGGCGTGGCGCGGCCCGGACGACGGTTTGTTGGTGAGGTTCGACGAGCGAACGGGCATCACCTGGTCAACCGAGACCGAAACGCTGAGGCCGAAGCGCAGCGTGCCCGCAACGGCCTTGCGCAAGGAGGTCGAAACCTGCGGACGCTGCCACGCGCGCCGTGATCAGCTTTCGGAGGACTGGACGCCCGGCCGTCCGCTCTCGGAAACCCACCGAGTGTCGCTGCTCGACCGGCAACGATTCCATGCCGACGGTCAGATGCGCGACGACGAGGAGACCTACAATTACACGCCGTTCAGGCAGAGCAAGATGTTCGCCAAGGGCGTGACCTGCAGCGACTGCCACGACCCGCATAGCGCCGCATTGAAGGCCCCTGGGGACGGCATCTGCGCGCAGTGCCATGCGGCGGCGAACTATGAATCCGCCGCACACCGGCACCACGTCGAGGTCTCGCCCACACCAAGTTGCGCGTCCTGCCACATGCCGGAGCGGCGCTACATGGTTGTCGACCGCCGCCACGACCATGGCTTCCGCATCCCGCGCCCCGATCTCTCGATGCACACCGGCGCACCGAATGCGTGCAACGATTGCCATCAGGACAAGCCCGCGGCGTGGGCGGCCCAGCAGATCGAGACCTGGTTCGGTCCGGAGCGGCACGACCATCAGACCTATGCTCGCGCTTTTCACGCCGCCTGGAGCGAAGCTGCCGACGCGCAGTCGCTGCTGGCCGCCATTGCCGGTTCCGGCGACGTTCCCGGTATCGTTCGCGCCAGCGCGCTGGCCGAGCTCCCGGTGCCTGACCTAATTCTGATCCGCCGCGGGCTCTCTGATCCCGATCCGCTGGTGAGATTGGGATCGCTCGATGCGCTGGAGGGGGTACCAACCGATCAGCTCTGGGCCCTCGCATCTGCGCAACTGGCCGATCCGATTCGCGGCGTGCGCATTCGCACCGCCGAGGTGCTCGCCTCCGTGCCTCCCTTTCAACAGCCTGCCGCCGACCGCGATAGGTTCGCGCAAGCCGTGGCCGAGTTTGTGGCTGCGCAGAAATTGAATGCAGATCGTCCGGACGCCCGGACAGCGCTCGGCAATTTCTATGCACGACAAGCCAGCGCCGCAGGGGCCGAAGCAGAATATCGGGCTGCCCTTAGGCTTGACCCCTCGTTCTCGCCCGCGGCCGTCAATCTTTCCGATCTGTACCGGCAACTCGGTCGCGAAAGTGATGGCGAGCAACTTCTTCGCGAAGCTCTGTCCAAATCGGGGCAAAATGCCTCGCTTCACCATTCGCTCGGCCTCGTCCTTGTACGCCAAAAGCGCGCCAATGAGGCTCTCGACGAATTGCGCCAGGCGGCAGTCCTGGAGCCAAGTCAACCGCGCTATGCTTACGTTTACGCCGTGGGGTTACATTCCTCTGGCCGCCGCGACGACGCCCTTGCTGTTCTGAGGAACAGCTTGCTAATGCATCCCAATGATCGTGATACCCTTTCTGCGGCACTCGCGCTGAGCCGCGAAAAAGGCGATTCCGCATCTGCGCTGGGCTATGCTGAGCAACTCGCGCGCCTGATGCCCCACAATCGCAAAATCGAAGACCTCATCAAGCAACTCAAGCAGTAGAGAGCTGCTTTAAGCCTCGAGATAAGCGCCTCGCGGAATCCGCAATTTGACCATGGCTGCGGCGAGCCCCGCTTTGCGCAAAAAAAGACTGCCAAGCTCGGTTCTTGCCATTCCGACCTTTGCTGCCGTTGCACGAAAGCGGTCGGTATCGGATCGAAGCTGACAGTGACGAAGATTTTTGAGTCGCCCCCTAAAGCGCGGGCACGCGTGCAGGAGGCACGACCGGCTCGGACCCCGCCTCCTCCATACCTTGCTCCGGAGGAGGCAATACCAGCCGCCTACCGAATTCGCGACGCAACAGCCACAGGCTCAACGCGGCCTGGAGCGTCGTCGCCGCGATCGACAGGTACCAGACGTGCTCCATTCGGAAGCCTGGCCGCGTCGACAGCCAGATCGCCGGCAGCGAATAGGTGAAGACGCGCGTCGCCGAGCTCAGCAGCACCGGCTTGGTGTTGCCGAGGCCCTGAAACATGCTCGAGCAGGTGAAGATGAGACCCTGCGCCACCATGTTGAGCGAGATGATCCGCAGGAACAGGTAGGCGATCTCCATCGTCTCCCGGTCGTTCGAGAATCCGGCGAGCAGCAGCTCCGGCTTCAACTGCGCCAGCATCATGAAGCCGACCATCACGGCGCTGGTGATCAGCGCCGACTTGACGAAGGTTTCCCGTACGCGCGCGCCATTGCCGGCGCCGACATTCTGGCCGGCGATCGGTCCGGCCGCCAGCGCCACCGCAAGCGCCGGCATCTGGATCAGGCCGAGCACGCGCTGCCCGATGCCGAATCCGGCCTGCGCCGCCGCGCCGAAATCGCGCAGCACGTAGTAGACCACCGCCATGAAGATGAACATCATCGCGAACTCGCCGCCGGCCGGCAGGCCGACATTGAGAATGCGCATGAGATGATGCGGCTGTGGACGCCACTGCGCCGGATTGAAGGTGACATAGCGCTCGACCTTGCGGAAATAGACAAGCAGCATCAGCGCGCCGATCGCGACCGCGATCGAACTCGCCAGCCCCGCGCCGGCAACGCCGAGCGCATAGCCGGTGCCCCAGCCCGAGATCAGCACCGGGGCCAGCGCGATATTGATGACGACCGCGACGACCCGCACCAACATGGCCGGGCGCACGATGCCGGTCGCGCGCAGGGCGGATGCCGTCACCTGCATGACGAATTCCAGCGCGAGCGCCGGCATGAACCACAACAGATAAGTGGTTCCCGCCTCGATCGTGGCCTCGTCCGCGGCGACCGAACGCATGTAGGCGCGCGACAGCACCGCTCCCGCGACCAGGGTCAACACGCCGAACAGCACCGACAGCGCAACCGCCTGGTTGAAGATCAGATTGGCATCGGGTCGATCCTTGCGCCCGACGGCGTGTGCGATCAGCGCCACCGTGCCGACGCCGAGCACCTGCATCAGCGCGTTGACGAGAAAGCCGGCATTGCCGGCCGCGGCGACGCCTGCCACGGCGGCATCGCCCAGGCCCGACACGAAGTACAGGTCGACCAGCTGGCAGACCATGATCGAGACCATCCCGGCCATGATCGGCGGCGTCATGGCCAGGATGTGTCTCACGATGGAGCCGTTCGCCAGGTCTTTCATGTCATTCATCTATGGCGGCGTGACGTCGGGACCTTCGCCCCGCCGCCGCGCGCCTCACTCCGCTGCGATCTGTCCGAGCTCCACCACCTGGCGCTCGAACAGGCCGCGATAGACGCCGTCTTGCTTGGCTGCGAGCATCGCATGCGTGCCCTGCTCTACGATCTCGCCGCGGTCGAACACCAGGATGCGATCGAGGCTCCTCACCGTCGACAGGCGATGCGCGATCACGATCGAGGTACGACCCTTCATCAGGCGTTCCATCGCCTGCTGGATCAGCGCTTCCGATTCCGAATCGAGGCTCGACGTCGCCTCGTCCAGAATCAGCACCGGCGCGTCCGTCAGGAAGGCGCGCGCCAGCGCCACACGCTGCCGCTCGCCGCCCGACAGTTTCACGCCGCGCTCGCCGACCAGCGTGCCGTAGCCCTTCGGCAGGCGCAGGATGAAATCATGCGCGTTGGCAAGCCGCGCCGCCTGCTCGATCGCCTCGAGGCTGGCGCCCGGCCGGCCATAGGCGATGTTCTCCGCAAGCGTGCGGTGGAACAGGATCGGCTCCTGCTGCACGATCGCGATCTGGCTGCGCAGCGATTGCTGCGTGGCGTGCGCGATGTCCTGCCCGTCGATCAGCACGCGGCCGCCGGTGACGTCGTAGAGCCGCTGCACCAGCTTGACGAAGGTGGTCTTGCCCGAGCCGGAGCGTCCGACCAGACCGACGCGTTCGCCGGCGCGGATCTTGACCGACAAGCCGTCGTACAGCGGCGCGCGATGGCCGCCATAGTGGAACGTGACGTCGTCGAACACGATCTCGCCGCCCTCGATCGCGATGGGTCGTGCGTCGGAAGCATCCGCAATGCCGATCGGCTCGTCATGGATCGCCACCAGCTCATCCATGTCGTTGACCGAGCGCTGGAGGTTGTTGATGTGCATGCCGACGTCGCGCAAGTACGCGTGAATGACGTAGTAGCTCGTCAGCACATAGGTGACGTCGCCGGGCGATGCGTGACCTGACATCCACAGCAGCACCGATCCGCCGATCACGGACGCGCGCAGGCACAGCAGCAAGGAAAGCTGCGACATCGCCGTGTAATTATAGCGATACCAGGTCCGCCGCACGCGCACGCGCCAGCGGTTGATGACACGGGCAAGCCGCGTGTCCTCGCGCGCTTCCGCGCCGAACGATTTCACCACGGCATTGCAGGTCAGCGCGTCCGCCAGCGTGCCGCCGACCTTGGTGTCCCAGGCATTTGAGACGCGCGCGGCCGGCGCGATGTAGCGGGTCGAGAACACCACCGTGATCGTGACGTAGAAGATCGCCCCGACCGCGATCACGAGGCCAAGCGAGGTCCAGTGCGCGCCGATCAGGATCATCGAGCCGACCAGCACCAGCAGCGACGGCGCCAGAGCCATCAGGATGGTGTCGTTGAGCAGGTCGAGCGCCCACATGCCGCGGGTGATCTTGCGGACGGTGGACCCGGCAAATGAGTTCGCGTGCCAGTCGGTCGAGAAACGCTGTACGCGCGTGAACGCGTCCTGCGCGACGTCGGACATGATTTTCAGCGTGAACGGCACGATCGCCTGGAGACCGACGAGACGCAGCACCATCGAGGCCGCGCCCAGCGCCACGATGGCGCCGAACGCAACCAGCGCCGCGTGGCGCGCATCGGGATCGGACGGACCGCGGGTCAACGCATCGACCAGATGTCCCGAGAATACCGGCATGAACAGGTCGGCAACGGTCGCGCCCAGCAGCCCGCCGGCCACGATGAGGCCGCGCCCCGGCTGCTTCAGCCAGTGCCGGAACACGAAGGGCAGCACCACGCGAATTGCGGCGGGCTTCTTGGACAGAGCGGTCATGACATCATCCGGCCGCACACGCGGGCCGGCTCCATCGATGGACGCAAGCCGGCCGCGAAAGGCCGGAACGGCGTCACTCAAAACTGATTTTGACTTGGGAAGCGGAGCGATCGGGACGCTGGGTCGAAACCTTGGCCCAATCGAAGCTGGCGGAAGAGGCCTCTAACAGGCCGCGTACATACCGAGCCAGAACGTGATCGAGGTCATCATCGAGCGCGGGCGTACGATCTGCGAATGCGACGAAATCATGCAAATCCCTCCCGGTTCGAATGAATGAGGTGCGCTTTATAGATGTGCCGCGCGTGGATTGCAACGGGGCTCGCGCGAGATCACGCACGAGTGTTGCAAATTAGTGCGCGTCGCCGCCGGCGCCGAACGGCGAGGCCGGCTTGCTCAGCAGCGCGACCAGCAGGCTGAGGCCGAGATAGAACAGCGTCAGCATGAGGAAGGTGTCGCCGAAACTCATCACCACGGCCTGGCGATGCACGAGCTGGGAGAGCTGCTTCATCGCCATCAGCGTGGAATCCCCTAACCCCTGGAATTTCTGCATGAACATGCTCAGGGTTTCGATCGCGGTCGCGTTGCCCCAGGTCACGCGCTCCTGGAGGCGGGCGATGTGCAGGTCGGTGCGGTCGTTGAGCACGGTGTTGATGACGGCAAGACCCACCGCGCCGCCGAGGTTGCGCATCAGGTTGAACAGGCCGCTCGCGTTCTTCACCCGGTCGGGTGGCAGCGTGCCGAGCGCGACGTTGTTGGTCGGCACCATCGCGAACATCATGCCGACGCCGCGCAGGATCTGCGGCACCAGCAGCTCGTAGAAATCGTATTCGCGGGTGATCCAGGTCATCTGGTAGGAGCCGATCGCGAACACGATGAGGCCGAACGCGATCATGTAGCGCATGTCGAGCGTGGCCATCAGCCGGCCGACCAGCGGCGCGACCAGGAACATGGTGATGCCGGACACGAACATGGTCTCGCCGATCATCAGCGCGCTGTAGCCCCGCACCTGGGCGAGATAAAGCGGATAGATATAGGTCAGGCCGTAAAGGCCGATGCCGATGCAGAACTGCAGCGTGCAGCCGACGGCGAAATTGCGATCGGAGAAGGTGCGCAGATTGACGATCGGCTCGTCCACCGTGAACACGCGCCAGAAGAAGGCGATCGCCGAAATCGCGCAGATCCAGGCGCAGATCGCGACCGACGTATCCTGCATCCATTCATATTGCGGGCCTTCCTCCAGCACATATTCCAGCGTCCCGAGGAAGCTGGCCATGAACAGCAGGCCCCACCAGTCGAAGCGGTCGAGCAATTCGAACTGCGGCTCGTCGAAATCGACCAGCGCCAGGACGCCGATGGTGATGCCGATGCCGGGCACGACGTTGATGAAGAACAGCCAGTTCCACGACATCAGGTCGGTGATGTAGCCGCCGACCGTCGGCCCGATCGTGGGTGCGAGGGTCGCGACCAGCCCGATGATGGGCCCGACGATGTGGAATTTCGTCCGCGGAAAAACGGTGTAGGCCGAGGCGAACACCGTCGGAATCATGCCGGCGCCGAGAAAGCCCTGAAGCGCGCGCCAGACGATCATCTCCTCGATGGTGGTGGCGAAGCCGCAGAGCAGGCTCGAAGCGGTAAAGCCGGCCGCCGAGATCGCGAACAGGAGCCGCGTGCCGAAGGCGCGCGATAGGAAACCCGACAGCGGAATCGCGATCACTTCGGCGATGAGATAGGCGGTCTGAACCCAGGAGACCTCGCTGGAGCTCGCCGACAGTCCGGCCTGGATCTCGCTGAGGGAAGCCGAGACGATCTGGATGTCCAGGATCGACATGAACATCCCGAACACCATGATGATGAACGCGAACAGCCGCTTCGGCGCAATGCGCTCCGAAGCGGGATCCGCCGTCATGGCCGGTGAAGCGGTGGTGGCATTTGCCATGGTGTCAGCTCTGACTGGAGCAGGCTGCGAGTTGGGTACACCTCTCCCGCTTGCGGGAGAGGTCGCCGCGCTCAAAGAGCGCGGCGGGTGAGGGCTCTATCCTCTTGGGGAATCTCCCTGGCGGAGACAACCTCTCCCCAACCCTCCCCCGCAGGCGGGGGCGGGAGCGCACCTGCGCTCGGGGTAAGAGTGCGTCGAGGCTCATGTCACCGCGCTTACTGCGGATGGACCGCGGGATCGTCGAGATCGACCTCGCTTTCGGCGTCGGCGGCGCCCTTGTTGGTGTCGACGGTGGCGTAGACCGACATGCCGGCACGGAGCAGGTTCTGCTTCGCCACCGATTTCGGCACGCGGATGCGGACCGGCACGCGCTGCACGATCTTGGTGAAATTGCCGGTGGCGTTGTCCGGCGGCAGCAGCGTGAACACCGAGCCCGCACCCGCCGCGATGCTGTCGACGACGCCGGAGAACTTGCGCATGCCGTAGGCGTCGACCTTGATCGTCACCGGCTGGCCGGGCCGGATGCGCTTGAGCTGTGTTTCCTTGAAGTTGGCGTCGATATAGACGTCGTCGAGCGGCACGATGTTGCCGAGGCGCTGGCCGACCGCGACGAAGTCGCCGGTATTGACCAGGCGGTTGGAGAACGTGCCGTTGACCGGCGCGCGCACCGCGGTGAAGGCGAGGTCGCGCTCGGCCTTGGCCAGCGTGGTCTTGAGCTCGGCGAGCTGGGCCTGGGCTTCGGCCTGCTGGGCCCTGGCGACATCGACATTGCTGACGGCAACGTCGTAGGCGGCCTGCGCGGCCTTGACCGCGGCGGCGCCCTGATCGCGGCCGGCTTCCGAGCTCTCGAAGGTGGCGCGCGAGGCAAAGCCCTTGCTGCTCAGCGCCTGCTGGCGCTCATAATCGAGGTCGGCGCGCTTGAGGCCCGCCTCCGCGGAGACGAGCTGCGCCTTGGCCTGCGCGACCTGGCTGTCGAGCGCGGCGACCTGGCGGCCGATGCGATCGATGGTGGCCTGCTGGGTCGCGATCTTGGTCGCCGCGGCTTCGACCGCGATCTTGTAGTCGCCGTCGTCAATGCGGAAGACGATGTCGCCGGCACGCACCGGCGTGTTGTCGCCGGCGAGGATCGCGGCAATGTGGCCGGCAACGCGCGCGCCGAGCATGGTGTTGTTGGCGCGGACATAGGCGTCGTCGGTGGAAACATAGAAGCGGCCGACCAGCGTGTAATAGCCGGCGTAGCTCGCGGCCGCGAGCGCGAGGACGAGGCCGACGCCCATCAGGACGAATTTGCGCTTGCCCGATTTGGGCGCACCGGCGGCGGGCGCGCCTGGCGCGGGTGCGGCCGGCTTGTCGGTCACGGGCTTTGGCGCCTCCGGGGCCGGATGTTTCGCTTCGTCGGCCACATGAGCGCGCAACTGCTCGGCATGGGGTGCGGCTGTCTCGGACGCAGCATCATCGCCCGACTGCAGCTCCACCGCGTCCTGGCGAAGGACGCGAGCAGTCTGGTCTCTCGATACGGCCATAAAGGCCTCCCCCAAATATGTGCGATCGAGGGCGGCCGCCGCGCAGCCGGTTCCCTCTCGCTGACTCCAAGTACCATTGACCGAACCGTTCGGTCAATATAGACAATCTTCGCAGGACAGACCATACGACCTTGAAGGCTTTATTCGGGTTTCATGGAACTGATCCGGTCCAAAAACCTTCCGAGACACTAAACCAATGGTTGTAGCTGCCAACGAACATCCGCAGGTTGTCCATGAAGAGGACAGCTCCAAGCGCCGCCAGATCCTCGACGGCGCCCGCAAAGTGTTCATGGACCTCGGTTTCGATGGCGCCAGCATGGGCGAGATCGCGCGCGCCGCTCAGGTCTCGAAGGGCACGCTCTACGTCTACTTCGCCGACAAATGCGCGCTGTTCGAAGCCATCCTCGAGCAGGAAGCGCTCCAGCACGGCCAGGTCGTGTTCAATTTCGATCCCACCCGTGATGCCAAGACCACGCTGAAGGAGTTTGGCCTCGCCTACCTTCACCTGGTGTGCCGGCCCGGTGGCGGATCGGCGATCCGCACCGTGATGGCGATCGCCGAACGCATGCCCGATGTCGGCCGCCGTTACTATGGGCGCGTGCTCGACAAGTCCATCAACCGCCTTTCCGATTATCTCAAGGCCCGCGTCGCCGCGGGCGATCTCGATATCGACGATTGCGATCTAGCCGCCTCGCAGTTCATGGAGCTGTGCAAGGCCTCGCTGTTCCTGCCTTTCGTCTTCCAGGCCGCGCCCGCGCCCTCGGAACAGCGCATGACCGAGGTGGTCGACAGCGCAACGCGGATGTTCCTGGCGGCGTACAAGGCGAAGTAGCAGCGCGTTGCGCAGACGGGCTGGGCGGCACTATATTGCGGCCATGTCTCGTGATCTTCGCCCGCCGGTCGACATCCTCCACTACGAGATCGTTCAGGAACAGGCCTCGGCGCTTGGACGGATGGGCCGCGCGCTCGAACAGAGTCTTGCGCGTTTGCGCGAATTCGACGCCGCCCACGCCCCCTCGGAGGTTCCGGCCGCGATGCAATCGGTCAGGCGCAAGCTGGTGATGGAAGCCGGCCACGCGCTTTGGATGTTCGTCGTCCAACGTGAGGCGTCCGGCTTGCGCGACAGCCGCCACATCATGCGCACCTACAACGTCCCGGGTGAGGTGCAGCGGTGCATGGGGCTGGCCCCGGCACCGTCAAGCCGGCCTCGTAGATCGTAGCATGTATGGAGCGAAGCAGGATACGGGGACGATCGCGCCACTACTCGTCGATGTACTCGTCTTCTTCGCGCTTGTGCATCGCGCTCCTGCGCGCACCGAGTGAACCGGTCACCGATGGCTCGCGCGCACTCGCATAGGGTCTGCGCGACTGCGCGCGCGCGGCGACCTCCTCGCCGGACACGGCGGCAGGCTGGCAGATCAGGCGGCGGCTGGCGCGGCGCATCAGGTCGACGTGAATGTGATCGTAGTGAAAGACGTTCGAGCCCGGCGCGAGCACGGTGGTGAAATGCGCGCACGCTCCCGACTGCACGTCGCGCAGGAAACCCTGTTCCTCCGGCATGCCGCGCCAGCCGTCCTTCACCGTGACGCGGCGGCCGTCGGCCAGCACGAAGGCGGAGATGTCGAGCGCATTGCCGAAAGCGTGCTCGGAGATGTGAGCCCGCGAGTTGCCGTTCATGCCGCGGCAGGAATAGGCGGAGATCTGCTTGATCTCGGCGACGCGGACGCCGAACCAGCGCATCGCCGAGGGCTGCACGGTGTCGGCGAGCCAGCGGTCGAGCTCGGACACGATCGGACAGGCGAGCGTCGCCGTCGGCTTGATCGCGACGGGACCGACCGCGGTGACGGGATTGCCCTGCGCCGGACCAAGGCGCGGCAGTGGCTGCTGCGCGGGCGCCTGCGAGTAAGGCGCCGGCCGTGCCGGATAGCTCGGCGCATTCATGTAGCGCGCAGCCCCGGCGGCATCGGTGCCTTCGGGCGGCAGATCGATCTCGTCCTCCTGCGGCGCCACGCCGGGCGCGTTCAGCGACATCGGCCCGGTCGCGGCCCCATAGCCGGACGGCTGGCGCGTCGCGCTCTCGGGATAGTTCGACCGCGGCGGATAGGAGGAGGCCGGGTAGTTCTGGCCCTGCGGATAGTTCGATTGCGGCTGTGTCACGGGCCAGCGCGGCTGGTTGCCGATGCTCCCCGGCGGACGCAATGGCTCGTCGGCAAAGCCATAGGTGCTGGAGGCTTCGCCGATCGCTGCGACCTTGAGTGGAAACTCGGCGCCGCACTGGCCGGGGCCGGAAATCGGGTCGATGCGGACGATGTCCGCACTCTCCTTCACCGCGCCCGATTTCAGGCATGCGGCTTCTGCCTCGGCCCGCCACGGTTCGCGTTCGGCCTGGAAGAAGCCGCGTCCGCAACCCGCTAGCGAAACAAGGACGATGGAGCCGACGAGATACAAACGAACTCCGCGCGTCATGCACGCACGTTCGGTGAATTTACTTAAAGACTCTTCAACACGTTGATTTCAGCCTTCCTTAACCATGCCGGCCGGCGCGCGCCCGGATGCACGGCCCGATCGACAGCAAGCCTGACTTTTTCGGAAGGAGACTCTCTGTTAACCATGATGCCCGCGCGCAAAGCGGCGCGCTTGGAGAGAGCGACCTCATGACGTTCGCCTGCAGACTGAGCGTTGTCGCCGCCTACCTCGCCATGGCCTTCGTCGGCGCTATCGTGCTCGGCGTGATCTAGAGGCTTCAGGCCGCCACATCGAACGCTGCCACGTTGCCGTTCCCTTCTCGCCCTGTGGAAGGTGGCATAGGCGAGCTTTGGCCGCCGTTCCTGGGAACTCCGACTGCCATCGTGCGATGCATGTGCGAAGGCGCAAGCCGCGGCATCGGCGTCCGGCCCAGCGTCGCGACGACTCTATGC
This sequence comes from Bradyrhizobium sp. 191, assembly GCF_023100985.1. NCBI lineage: Bacteria > Pseudomonadati > Pseudomonadota > Alphaproteobacteria > Hyphomicrobiales > Nitrobacteraceae > Bradyrhizobium > Bradyrhizobium sp. 191. The sequence goes on along the minus strand of NZ_CP064692.1, from coordinate 6,604,804 downwards.
AGAAGAGCGGGACCTGAACGTGCGCTGCCTCACCCAGACGCGCTCGCCGGTCGTGACGTTCATCACAGAACGCCTGCCCACCCCGGCGTAGGGTCGAACCACGCTTCATCCACCAGCGACACTTGTCATATCGCGACCACGCCATTTTCGGAGGTTGTCATGAACAAGCTCTCCATCGCCGCCACCGCTCTCTTCCTCGCTTCGACTGCCGCCGCACATGCCGGCAATTCGATCTCGTTCCAGATCGAAGGCCAGCGCATTCGCATCGAGACGCCGCGCAACTGCGCCTCGCTCGATTGCGTGACCATCGTCGCGCCGGGCCTGTCGGACAAGCCGATCAAGCTGAACGACATCAACCTCAAGGGCCTTGGCGGTTTCAAGGACGATGACGCCGACACCGCGCCGGCTCCCGCCCCCGCGACGGCGCAGCCTGCGCCGGCTCCGGTCCAGGCGGCTGCGCCCACGGCGCCGGCCGTGACCACGCCCGCCGCCCCGGCAGCAACCGTCGCCGCCGCTCCGTCCGTCGGCGTCGACGCCACGCAGCCTGCGCCCGCTCCGGTTGCCCCGCCCGCTCCCGTCGTTGCGGCTCCCGCGCCGGCCCCGGCTCCTGTTGCCGCCGCGCCCGTGGCGGCGCCGAACTCGCCGATCGGCCTGTGGGCAACCGAAGGCAACAAGGGCAATGTCCGCGTCGAGCAGTGCGGCGCCAATCTCTGCGGTTACGCCGAGAAGACCAATGCGCGCATCCTGATCAACATGAGGCCCGACGGCTCGAAGTGGAGTGGCCGCATCCACGATCCCGACTCCGGCCGCAACTACGATTCCACGATCGCCATGAAGGGTCCGAACGCAATGCGCGTTCAGGGCTGCGCCTTCGGCGGCATGTTCTGCGGCGGCCAGACCTGGAAGCGTGTGAGCTGATATTACCACGGTCATCCCGGGGCGATGCGAAGCATCGAACTATGGTGCGCAATTGCGCACCTGAGGATCTCGCGCCGCAGACACCCATTCCAATTTCGAGATTCCGGGTTCGCGACTTCGTCGCGCCCCGGAATGACGAGCAAGAAGGCGACGCCACATTCTGGGCGAACGTGGCTTTCAAACACTCCTTCCCCTGCGAAACATGTTCATCCGCCATTCAGCCAAGCCCGGCTCATATCCGCAGCTCTCGCCTCGTGTTCTCACCGGAACTTCCCCGTGACTCCATTGGTGGCTTGGCGCCGCTTCGCGTTCGCGCTTGTGCTGCTGGCCTTGCCGCTGGCTGGCAGCAACGCGGCTCGTGCATTCGAGGCCATCGAGTTCGCCCAGGCGCAGCCGCAAGCACAGCCGCTACCCGGCCCCTCCCCGACGCCGTTGGCCTCACCGACACAAGCTGCAGACGCACAGCCCGCCGCCGTCGAGCCGATCGGCAACGTCGCGACGGTGACGGGAATCGCGACCGTGATCCGCGACAAGAACTCCTATCCGCTGCGCGTGCGCGATGACATCTATCTCAACGACGTGGTGCAGACCTCGTCGAACTCCTCGCTCGGCATCACCTTCAACGACGCCACCACGTTCAATCTCTCGGCCAGCGCCAGAATCACGATCGACAATTACGTCTACGAGGACGGCAGCAGGCAGAATTCTGCGATCTTCGACGTCGGCAAGGGCACGGTTGCCTTCGTGGCGGCGGCGGTGGCGAAGACCGGCGACATGAAGATCACCACGCCGACGGCAACGCTCGGCATCCGCGGCACCACCGGCGTCGTCGAGGTGCCGGAAGACGCGGCAGCGAGCAGGGCCAGCAACGTCAACATCAAGCTCTATCCCGACGCCGACGGCCGGGTCGGCCACATCGATGTCGACGACCGCAGCAGCGGCACGCGGCTCGGCGCGCTGACACAGCCGTCCAGCGGCTTTGCGATCCGGCCGGGTGCGGGCGGCGCCGGCGGCGTCATGCGCTTTGCCGCGGTACCGATCACGATTCCCGCGCAGCAGATCGCGCGCGACCGCGGCTTCGTCAGCCAGGTGCATCTGGCACAAACCACGGGCCGGCAGATCGTCACCGAGCAGCGCAACTTCCGCCGCGCCCATCCGGGCGCGCTCAGCCGCATTCCGCGACCGGTCCAACCGCAGCAGCAGCAATTGCGGCCGAATACGCCGCCGGGACAACAGCGACCGAACGGCCAGCCCGGCCAGAACATCCGTCCGGGTCGGCAGCAGCCGGGTACGCCTGACCGGCAAGGCGCGCAGCCGCCGCAGCGGCAGGGGCAAGGCGGCGCTGTGCAGCCGGGTGGCCGGCGCGCAGGCCAGGGACAGCAGCAAGGCGCAGGTCGCCCGACAGGCGCGCCGCGCCGCGGAGAAGCAACGCAGCCGGGCGCCGCGCCGCAAACCCGGCCGCAGCGCGGTGGACAGATGCAACCTCAGCCCGGCGGAATCGTGCCGCCGCAGCCGGGCCAGCCGGCCGCGGCTCAACAGCCAGACACGCAGCGCCCCGGTGGATTCCAGCAGCGCCTCACACCGCCACGAAGACCGGCGCCTTCTCCGAAGGAAAGGAAAGAGCGGCGGTGACGGCGCCGCCCCTCCGTCATTGCGAGCGTGGCAGAGCGGCGTGAACAGGTCTCACGCCTCGCCGCGCAGCCACGCCTTCACCTTCTGCAGCAAACCGTGGCGCAGCTCATCGACAGAGGCCGCCTCGGCCGGAGTCAGCGTCTGCAAGGCGGCATCGATGTCATCGGCCGCTTGCGTCGGCTCGGGCGGCGGGAGCGACGCTGCCAGCCCTGCCGCCGCAAGCGCGATCGGACCGACCTGGTTGAGGAACGCGCGCTCATATTCGCGCGACAGGCGGGCAATCGCATCGTCCAGCGTCAGCCAGTCGACCGCCTTGATGTCGTTCATCAGCTTGCGGACCGGTCCGCCGTCAGCTTCCATCCGCCAGAAATGCACGACCTTGGAGCGCCCGCCGGACTGATAAACGAGGGTACCCAGAAATTCGTGCACGGCAACCTCGTGGCCGGTCTCCTCCAGCACCTCGCGATGCGCAGCTTCCTTCGGCGTCTCGCCGTCGTCGAGCTTGCCCTTGGGGAGGACCCATTCGTTGCGCTTGCGCTGGCGCACCACCGCGATCAGCGGCGCCGAGCCACGCCGCAGCACAATACCACCCGCGGCCATGACCGGCGCCCGCGCCATCGCTCACATCCGAAATCGTCGTCCCCGACAGACGATATAGCCAGCGGGGACGGCAGATTGAAGGCTACTTTCTCCTCAAGAGCGCTTGACCCGCGCGAATGCGCGAACCCTCGGCGATGCCGTCGCAAAAGTTGAAATCGCCGGGCGCCAGGATGATGATGGTCGAGCCGTGCTCGAACCAGCCGAGCTCCTCGCCCTTGGCCACGTTGACGTCACAGGGGAAATTGACCGGCCCCTTCGTCTGCGCGTTCAGCACCATGTCGAGGAAGTGCAACCGGATGCTCGCGACCAGGATCGCCGCAACGGGCACCAGTGTCACCGCCTCGCCGGTGGAGAGGTGGGCGCGGATCACCGCGCGCTCGTTCTTGCAGAACAGACGCTCGACGCGCTTGAGCGCGATCGGGTTGACGTTCCAGACGTCGCCATGGATCAGCGTGACGCGTTCGATATGGGCGTCATAGGGCGCGTGGAAGCGGTGATACATGCTCGACGTCAGCCGCAGCGTGACGAAGGAGCCGTTGCGGTGCTGGTCGACCAGCGCGGAATCGCCGAGCAGGTCGAGCAGCGAATAGGGCGCACCCTTGACCTGGAACAGCTCGGTGTCGGCGATCTTGCCGTGGGCGCCGACGATTCCATCAGAGGGACTCGCCACCACCGCCGGATCCGGATCAAACGGCCGCAGGCCCGGCTTCAGCTCCCGGGTGAAGCAGTCGTGCAGGCTCTTGAAATGCGTCTTGCGCGCCTCCGACAGATCGAGGTCCGAGAACAGCTTCCACAGCGCGATCGAGAAGTCGCGGACGAGCGGATTCTCGACCTTGGAGAACCAGCCCATGAAGCGGGTCAGGGCCGCGCGGGGGATGCGGTTGGTCAACAGGAAGTTGAGGTCTTCCTGCTGGGTGAAAGAGGCGATGAGGGCTTTGACTGTCATGAATCTGTCAGCTCGCAGGGTTAGCGCTTGTTGTCATGGAAACGACACTCCCGATTCTCTCGATGTCCGTGGCCGCCGCAGCGTCCGCTGTCGCCGCCTTCCCGAAGCTCAAGGCGCGCATCGAACTCTCCCGCGCCAAGCACCGGTCGCTCGCCGGGCACTCCAAGATGTCGCGCCGGGTAGCGCGGCTGCTGCCGTTCTATGAGTACGGAGAGAACGACTATTTCTCCTGCGACGGTGCGCCCGCGAACATCGCCGCGCAACGCAAGGACGGCTTCTTCCGCCTCGCCCGCCTCTACGCCGAGCGCTACCCGAAGGGCCGCGCGATGACGAAGGAGGCGGCGGAGAAGATCTCCGACCTGAACTTCACCGAGAGCTACCGCGTGCCGTTCCAGTTCTCGCATCTCGTCCGCGAGCACCTGGGCACGTCGACCTTCATGGAGTCCTCGCGCGGCGTCACAGTCACCGACGTCGACGGCAACACCTCTTACGATCTCACCGGCTCGTACGGCGTCAACATCTTCGGCAACGACTTCTACAAGGAATGCATCGCGGGCGCCGAGAAGCGGGCGCATGCGCTCGGACCGGTGCTCGGCCCCTACCACCCCGTCATCCTGGAGAACGTGCAGCGGCTCTGCCAGATTTCCGGCCTCGACGAAGTCTCGTTCCACATGTCCGGCACCGAAGCCGTGATGCAGGCGGTGCGGCTGGCGCGCTACCACACCAAGCGTACCCATCTCGTCCGTTTCGCCGGCGCCTATCACGGCTGGTGGGGCGACGTGCAGCCCGGCGTCGGCAATCCCATCCCCGCGCACGAGACCTACACCCTCGCCGAGATGTCCGAGAAGACGCTGCACGTGCTGAAGACGCGCAAGGACATCGCCTGCGTGCTGGTCAATCCGCTGCAGGGCCTGCATCCGAACGCCAACGCGCCCGGCGATTCCTCGCTGGTCGATTCCTCCCGCGGCGGCAATTTCGATCGGGCCGCTTACACGGAGTGGCTGAAGAAGCTGCGCGAGGTCTGCACCGAACGCGGCATCGTCTTGATCTTCGACGAGGTCTTCGTCGGCTTCCGTCTCGCCGCCGGCGGCGCCCAGGAATATTTCGGTGTGCGCGCCGACATGGTGACCTACGGCAAGAGCCTCGCCGGCGGGCTGCCGGTCGGCGTGGTCTGCGGCAAGAAGGAATTGATGCGCCGCTTCCGCGACGATCGTCCCGCCGACATCTGCTTTGCCCGCGGCACCTTCAATTCGCATCCCTACGTCATGACGGCGATGGACGAGTTCCTGAGCCGGCTCGCCAGCCCGAACTTCCGCGCGGTCTATGACGGCCTCGAGGAGACCTGGAACGGCCGCATCCAGAAGCTCAACCGGATGATGGAGAGCGCCGACCTGCCAGTGCGATTCGCCAACTTCTCCTCGATCTGGACGGTGAAATACACCACGCCGTCCCGCTACAACTGGATGCTGCAATACTACCTGCGCGCCGAGGGCCTGGCGCTGAGCTGGGTCGGCACCGGCCGGCTGATCTTCAGCCTCAACTACACCGACGCCGACTTCACCGAGGTCGCCGAACGCTTCGTCCGCGCCGCCGAAAAGATGAAGGCCGACGGCTTCTGGTGGCACGACGGCGTGCTCACCAACAAGCAGATCAAGCGGCAGATCCTGAAAGAGATGCTGGCCAAGCGCCTCGGGCGCTGAGGCTTTCTGACACTTGGCCCCGATCACCGCTCGCCCTTCTCCCTCGCCCCGCTTGCGGGGAGAGGGTCGGGGTGAGGGGGACTCTCCGCGCGTGCGGTGAGCGTTGACGCACGACCATCTGGCAGCCCCCCCGCGGAGAGCCCCCCTCACCCGAATTTGCGCTCCGCGCAAATTCGACCTCTCCCCGCACGCGGGGAGAGGTGAAGGAAGCACCGCGTTCGCAGCACCCAACACGTGGATGCCCGGGACGAGCCCGGGCATGACGTAACCATCAGACATCGGAGTGCGTCGTGCGAGCAGCGCGCTCAGGCGTGTTGCTCTTCGAGCACGGGCTCGTCGATGAAGCCCAGCGTATGCTCGGGATTGAGGTGCAGGCCGGGATCCATCAGCTCGCCGCGCATCAGCGCCAGCGGCGCCTTGTGATAGAGCATCAGGTCGTGGAACGGATCGGTCAGGATTTTGGTCATCCAGACGAGGCCGGTCTCGACGTCGCGGATGAAGAACAGGTGCACGGTGCGGAACAACAGGCCGCCGCCGCCGACCACGAGCCAGATCTTCGCCACCTGCCGCATGAAGTCGGTCGCGCTCTGCCAGGGCGTGAAGATGCCGAACAGGGTGGGATCGACGACCAGCACCAGCGGCGACAGCGCCCAGATCGCCATCAGCACCACCTTGCGCTGAAGGTTGTAACCGACCTTGATCTCTTCCTTGTATTCGTGCGTCGCCTGGTTGACGTGATCGTAAGTATGCGGCTCGAAGAAGAAATGTCCGGCCTGGCGCGAGGTCATCGACACCAGCCAGCCGACCAGCGCCGAGACCACGGGGTCGATGAACAGCCAGACATAGGCGAACAGGAAGCTCAGCGCGCTGACGAAGTGCAGGCTCTGGTTGATGCGGCTGTGGTGATAGTAGCGATGGTCGTCCCAGCGCTGGATCCGCAGCTGCTCGAGATAGTTCTTGATCATGCTCTCCCCCAAAATGCTTTCGGGTGCGGGATTACAGGGATTCGATGTAGGCCGTGTGACATCATCATTTTGTCATGTGACGATGCGCAGCGGCGCGATGACGCACGGGTTACTCTCTTTTTTCATCCTGAGGAGCGCGCTCTTGCGCGCGTCTCGAAGGATGAAGGCCGAGGAACTCAAGCCGCCTTGGCGACGTCGACCTTGCGGAAGCGCACCAGCGAGAAATGACCGAGCGGCGGGATCAGGCGGCGCTCGGCGAGCTCAATACCGTTCGCACCGGAGAGCCACTTGGCATAGCGCGACCAGGCGAATTCGGCCGTGCGGAAGCCGAGCGGGCGCACCACCGGCTGCAGCTTCTGCTCGATGAAGCGGCGCATGCCGGTGTCGGCGCTGACGCGGGTGAGGATGATCAGCTCGCCGCCGGGGCGCAGCACGCGGGCGAATTCGTCGAGCGCCTTCTCCGGGTTCGGCACGGCGGTGACGACATATTGGGCCATCACGACGTCGAAGGAATTGTCAGGGAATTCGAGCTTCTCGGCGTCCATCACCGCGAGGCCCTCGACGTTCTTCAGCTTCTGCTCCTTCACGCGGCGGCGCGCCTTGTCGAGCATCGCTTCCGAAATGTCGGTCCCGAAGATGCGAACGTTGGGGGCATAGAGCGGCAGCGAGATGCCGGTGCCGACGCCGACCTCGAGCACGCGGCCGCCGATCTTGTTGGTGGCCGCGATCGCCGCCTGCCGGCCCTTGGCGAACACGCCGCCGAACACGAGATCGTAGACCGGCGCCCAGCGGTCATAGGCCTGCTCGACCGTGCCGCGCGTGAGGTCGAGCTGCTGGGTGCCGTCAAGGTTCATGATCTTAGCCATCGATGGGGTTCTCGCTGTGGTTCGAATGGACGGTCAACCGCGCACCGGCCGCCGCGCCATGCGAGGCGAGGCGCGCAGGACGCGGCTGGGCTGCAGTGAGGTGAGATTGCCGACGAACTGGCGCGCGCTGTTCTCCCAGGAGCGCTCCAGCGCGAAATTGCGGCAGGTCTCGCGCGACATGGTGAGCGCGCGCAGGCAGGCGGTGCGCAGATCGTGGTCGATCGCGCCGATCGGGTGATCGGCAATGACGTCCTTCGGTCCCGTGACCGGAAACGCCGCGACCGGCGTGCCGCAGGCGAGCGCCTCGAGCTGCACCACGCCAAAGGTGTCGGTCAGGCTCGGAAACACGAAGACGTCGGCAGCGGCGAGATGCGCGGTCAGATCCGCGCCCTTCTTCTCGCCGAGGAAGACGGCGTCCGGGTACTTCTTTTCGAGCGCCGCCTTCTGCGGCCCGTCGCCGACGACGACCTTGGTGCCGGGCAGGTCGAGCGAGAGGAATGCTTCGAGATTCTTCTCCACCGCCACGCGGCCCATCGTCATGAAGATCGGGCGCGGCAGGTCGAGCTCGGCCGGACTATCGGGATGGAACAGTTCGGTGTCGACGCCGCGCGTCCAGAAACCGAGCCGCTTGAAGCCGCGCTCGGACAGCTCCTGCCGCAGCGAGGGCGTCGCCACCATCGTCATGGCGGCGGCATCGTGGAAGTGGCGCAGCACGGCATAGCCGATTGCGGCCGGGATGCCGGTCCGCACCGCGACATATTCCGGAAAGCGCGTCGTGTAGGAAGTGGTGAAGGCAAGCCGGTTGCGGCGGCAATAGGCCCGTGCCGCCCAGCCGATCGGGCCCTCGGTCGCGATATGCAGCGCATCCGGCGCGGCCTTCTCGATCCGCCGTGCGATCTCCTTGCCGCCCGGCAGCGCAAAGCGCAGGCCCGGATAGGTCGGCAGCGGCCAGGACGGAAAGCCGTCGGGGGTGAGGAAGTCGATCTCGACCTCGAGGGCCTTGGCCGCATTCGCCAGCGAGGTCAGGGTGCGGACCACACCGTTGACCTGCGGATGCCAGGCGTCCGTCGCGATTAATACCCGCATGGGAATATCCCGAGAGTTTGATGATTCTCAGGCATCGACCATCAACGAAGGATATTTCAGGCGTGTGACGTCACAGAAGTGTCGGCGTGCTGTTTTGTTCGTTAACGGGCCGTCGGGGCCACGAAACCGTCATGAAACAATCCTTTCCGCGACGAAACCGTTTTCGGTTTTCCGCGCAAATGTCCCGAAACGTTTCGCCGTTAGGACTTGAGGCAACGGAGCACCGAAATGGTGCCGCGGTGAGCAGAAACACCGAGCAAACAGGGGCGACCAATGTTCAATCTGGATATGTTCAAGACGTTTTCGCGCGCCGCTGCGTTCAGTGCAGCCGCGATCTCCGCAATCGCGTTCGCTAGCGCAGCCAAGGCCGCGCCGGTGCAGATCTTCCCGTTCTTCCAGCCGCTGCCGCCGATGACCGCGCCGCAGCCGCTGCAGCCCTATCAGCCGTATCAGCCCTATCAGCCGCCGACCTACCAGACAGAGCCGTCCGAGGATCAGGACGCAGTCGAGCTGCCGGCCCGCTTCCGCCGCCAGACCGTGTCTTATGCAACGCGCGAAGCGCCGGGCACGATCATCATCGACACGCCCAACACCTATCTCTATTATGTGCTCGGCAACGGCCAGGCGTTGCGCTACGGCATCGGCGTCGGCCGCGACGGCTTCACCTGGTCCGGCATCCAGTCGGTGAGCCGCAAGGCGGAGTGGCCGGCCTGGACTCCGCCGCCGGAAATGATCGCCCGCCAGCCCTATCTGCCGCGCCACATGGCCGGCGGCCCCGGCAATCCGCTCGGCGCCCGTGCGATGTATCTCGGCGGCACCATCTACCGGATCCACGGCACCAACGCGCCCGAAACCATCGGCAAGCGTGTCTCCTCGGGCTGCATCCGCATGACCAACGAGGACGTCACCCACCTCTATTCCCGCGTGAACGTCGGCACCAAGGTGATCGTGCTGCCGATGACCGAGCGCAGGGCCGAGCTCGGCACGGCAACGCGCTGAACGACCGGACATTGTGACGCAAGCGGCCCCGGAACCCCCCGGGGCCGTCTTTGTTTGCCCTCGACATCCCGACGCGCCTGTTGCGGCGCGATCCCCGATGGAGGCGCAAATGCAACCACGCCTGCAACCTTCGTCAGAAGCGTGGGTGCACGCGATCGGCGCCGGGGCACTGACGCTGCTGTTGTCCGCACCCTTCTCACTCGCGCAGCAACCCGCGAGTGACGATAAAGGCCAGCAAGCCTTCAACAACTCCTGCCGCACCTGCCACTCCATGAAGGAGGGCGACAATCGGCTCGGTCCCAACCTCAACAAGATCGTCGGACGCAAGGCCGGCTCGCTGCCGAACTACAACTACTCCTCGTCGATGAAGGAAGCCGGCTTCGCCTGGGACCAGGACAAGCTCACCCGCTTCATGGTCAAGCCGGACGAGGTCGTGTCCGGCCACAAGATGCAGCCCTATGGCGGCGTCTCGGCAGAGGAAGCGGGCAAGGTGTTTGCGTATCTGCAGGCGGCGGGAACGCAATAGGATCGAAGCGGCGTTAGGTGGCCACCGGCTCGTGCCGTCGCTCGATATGGAACGACTTCGCCGTGATCAGCCAAACATTGTGGATGCGGTGATACGCCAGATAGTCGATGTACTGGAGCAGATCGATCCGAACGCGAACCTTGACCATGGCCTGCTGCGCCGACGCCAGCTCGATCAGCAATATCTCCTGAAGGCGCGGTGCATTCTTGGACTTGGGCGACGGGGCCGAGGCCAGCATCGTCCTGTAGTCCCGGACCGGCAATATCCGCAATTCGTCATCGCGAAATCCGTGGAGCTGCGCGGTCGGCGCAAAGACGCGGTCAAACTGCGCGACGTCGTTGTCGTACATCAGCGTGAAGTAGCGTTCGACGGCCTCCAGCAGAGGGGCGATATCCGGGCTTTCGGTCATGGTTCACTCCATCAGCGGCAACATCGGAGCAGTCATCCCACGGAAAGCCGAGGCATGTCCTAGCGAACTGGGCTAGTCTCGACGGCTCGGGCGCAACATTGTGCCTTTCTCGATCCAACAGGATGCACTTCATGCCAAAATGCGAGCTGGATGCGATCGACCGGCGCATCGTCACCGAACTCCAGAGCAATGCACGATTGAGCAACATCGAGCTGGCGGAGAAGGTCGGATTGTCGCCGTCACCCTGCCTGCGGCGGGTGAAGCGGCTGGAGCGGGACGGCTATATCGACGGCTACCGCGCGTCCTTGCGGCGCGGCCGGCTCGGGCTCGGCTTCTCGGCCTTCCTCGGCGTCAAGATCAACGGCCATGCCAACGATCAGGCATTGAGCTTCGAGAGGACGGTGGTCGCCATGCCCGAGGTCGTGGCCTGTCACCTCGTCGCCGGCGAAGCCGACTACCTCCTTGAAATCGTCGTGCCCGAGTTGGAGGACTACCAGCGCTTTCTGGTCGACAAGCTGCTCAACCTGCCCATCGTGCGGGAAGTCCGCAGCAGCATCGCGATCCAGACGCTGAAGGCGGGTGCACCCTTGCCGCTGGCGCACCTCTCATAGCCATGATCAGGCTGCTCACGCCGGCCGATGCGGCCCTCTATCGCACCATCCGGCGAAATCTGAGCGACGCGGCCCCCGGTGATGCCGGAACCGTTCTCGTTGCTACCGCGATCGCTTAACCGCCGCCCCGACGCTCCGCGATCAATCTCAGCCACGCTGCCGAGTGAAACGCGCTCATCAAGACATACATCGGCACCATTCCGCCGAGCAGAGATCCCTGCCCGGCGGCACACAGCAGATCTGCCGGCCCACCCCCGGTCATGGCCGTCAGCGCGGCCATGATCGCGAAGGTCGGCGTGGCCGCCAGAGTGAGCCATCGGGCGACGTGACGTGCGGTCGCCGCGCCGTCGCGGCCGGCGCCGACAGTTGCGCTGACGGGACTAGTCACGTCCTTCCGCAGCCTCTTTGCGAAAGGCCTTCTCGCCGGCGTCCGAGATCTCGACCCATTTCTCGTCGGGCGCGGCGCCCTCGGTGTAGCTGTCGTGCCAGTTCCACCATTTGTAGGTCGGCGTCTGCGGATAGCCCTCCGGCGAGTCCTCCCACACCTCCTGGCGGCCGAGCGGGGTGATGTCGAGATAGTTCCAGGTGCCGCCCATCTGCTCGTCGCCCCGGCTCTTGACGAAATAGGTACGAAAGATGCGGCTGCCGTCGCGGTAGAACACATTCGTCCCGTGCCATTCGCCGACGCCGAAATCGGCATCGAAGCTGTCGGTGATGGTGACCCAGGGCATGGTCCAACCCATCCGCTTCTTCAGCCGCGCGATGTCGGCCTGCGGCGCGCGCGAGGCGAACACCAGCGTGGTGTCGCGGGCGTTGAGGTGCGCGACATGGGCGACCTGGTCCGCCACCATGGAGCAGCCGCGGCAGGCATGATCGGGCCAGCCGAACACGCCGGGCTCGAAGAACGCGCGGTAGACGATCAGCTGCCGCCGGCCCTGGAACAGGTCGAGCAGACTGAGCTTGCCGCCGGGCCCCTCGAACGCATAGGTTTTGTCGACAGCCATCCAGGGCATCCGGCGCCGCTCGGCGGCCAGGGCATCGCGGGCACGGGTATGCGCCTTTTCCTTCACGAGCAGTTGCTGACGGGCTGCCTCCCAGTCCTGCGGCGACACCACCGGCGGTGTCTGCATGGCGGTCTTTCCGTGCGTCGCTGCGTTGTCTGCTGAACTCATCATGGTCCTCCAATTCCCTTGCCTGGGCGAAGCTCCGCCGCACCTTGACGGTCGCGGAACCGATCGTCCCTCGCCGCACATCGTCGGCCGTCAACGATTTCTGGCACCGGACAGCTGCGCGGTGGGAGTAACAAGTGTGGCGGGATTGACATGGAGTCGCTGATCACCGCCGCGGCGCGCGCGCTCGAAGCCGGCGATCCACTCGGCGCGCTGAACCGCGTTGCGTTGCGCAACGATGCGCCGTCGCTCGCGCTGCGCGGCATCGCGATGGCGCAGCTCGGCGATCTCGCCAAGGCCAAGACGCTGCTGCGAAGCGCCGCGCGCGGCTTCGGTCCGCGCGAGGCGGTGGCACGCGCAAGATGCGTGGTGGCCGAAGCCGAGATCGCGCTGGTCTCGCGCGATCTGAGCTGGCCGGTGAAGACCCTCGCGGCGGCACGCGCGACGCTCGAAAACCATGGCGATCTCGCCAATGCCGCCCATGCAGGCCACATCGAGGCGCGGCGTTTGCTTCTGGTCGGGCGCCTCGACGAGGCCGAGCGCACGCTGGCCGAGGTCCGTCCTGCGCCGCTCCCGCCCGCCTCCCAAGTCGTCCGCGAGCTCGTGGTCGCCGGCATCGCCATCAGGCGGCTCAGAACGAAAGACGCGCGCACGGCCCTCAGCCGCGCGGCTCACGCGGCGCGTCTGGCGAAAATCCCGGCGCTGGTGGCCGAGGTCGACAGCGCGAGCCTCATGCTCGACACGCCGGCAGCGCGCCTGATCACGCGCGGCAGCGAACATCCGTTGCTGCTCGGAGAGATCGAACGACTGGCGACCTCGACGGCGCTCGTCGTGGACACCTTCCATCATGTCGTGCGCAGGCAAGGCGTCGTCGTGCCGCTCGGAACGCGGCCGGTGCTGTTCGCGCTCGCTCGCCTGCTGGCGCAGGCATGGCCCGCCGACGTCTCGCGAGAGGCGTTGATATCAGGCGCCTTTCACGCAAGGCACGCCGATGAATCGCACCGCGCGCGATTGCGCGTCGAGATCGGACGGCTCCGCACCAAGCTGAAGCCACTGGCCGAAATCAGCGCGACGAAGCCGGGCTTTGTGCTGACGCCGCGGAAGACGCGCGACGTCCTCGTGCTGGCGCGGCCCCTCGAGGAGAAGCACGCGGCCGTGCTGGCCTTTCTCGCCGACGGCGAGCCATGGTCGAGCTCGGCGCTCGCAGTTGCGCTTGGGATCAGTCCGCGCACCGTGCAGCGGGCGCTCGACGAGCTGGCGCGGTCGCACAAGGTGCAGTGCTTCGGACACGGACGGGCACGCCGCTGGATGACGCCGCCTGTTCCGGGTTTCCCGACAGGCTTGTTACTCCCCACGCTGCTCCTGAAGACGTAGGATGCGCGCAAGCATCAGGGAGCGAGCACATGAAACGTTCAGCCGCCGAGATCGTCACCGAGTATGGGCCCTTTCCTGGCGTGGAAGCCGTGCATGGCGTCAGCTACGACGGCAAGCATGTCTGGTTCGCATCCGGCGACAAGTTGAACGCTTTCGATCCGGCGAGCGGCAAGATCGCGCGCTCCATCGACGTCGCCGCGCATGCGGGAACGGCGTTCGACGGCCGGCACCTGTTCCAGATCGCCGAGGATCGCATCCAGAAAATTGATGCCGCCTCGGGCGAGGTGCTCAGCACCATTCCGGCACCCGGCGGCGGCGGCGATTCCGGCCTTGCCTGGGCCGAGGGCTCGCTCTGGGTCGGACAATATCGCGAGCGCAAGATCCATCAGGTCGATCCCGACACGGGAAAGGTCCTCCGCACCATCGAGAGCAAGCGTTTCGTGACCGGGGTGACCTGGGTCGACGGCGAGCTCTGGCACGGCACCTGGGAGGGCGAGGAGAGCGATGTGCGGCGAATTGACCCTGATACGGGCAAGGTGCTGGAGCAGCTCGACCTGCCCGCCGGAACGGTGGTGTCGGGGTTGGAATCCGACGGCGGCGACCGATTCTTCTGCGGCGGCGGAGATCGCGGCAATGTGAGGGCGATCCGCCGTCCTCGGCGCGGCTAAAGCATGATCCGGAAAAGTGCGCGGCGGTTTTCCGAAAAGATCATGCTTAAACGACAGCCTGGAGCGCGATGCCGATTCATCCCGATCGCATCGCGCTTTAGCCCGCAATGCTTGAAGGCCTGGTAGCGGCGCGTTCGCTTCCGTTAACCTGTTCGCCCCAATTCCACCCCACCGGTGCGCTCTAGCGCCCTCTTCGCCCGCCCTGTAGAATCCCACCGGGGCTGCTTGGGGGATTGATGCGACCGACGTTGAATCTGAAGACCATCCTGATCGGCCTGGCAGTGCTCGCGGCGTCGTTCTTCATCAGCCTGAAGGCGATGGACTTCCTGTCGCCGCACGCGCCGAACTCGGCGCCGCCGGTCGCACAACTGCCGCCGCTGCCGCCGGCGTCGAAGAGCTCCATCGTCATCGCACCGGTCGCCATCGCGCTGTCGGCGATCCGCGAGCAGGCCGAGAAGGCCGCGCCGCGCAATTTCGCCGGCAAGGCCGACAACCCGATCTCGCAGATCCTGGAGAACGCCGATATCGGCTGGTCCGCGGCGCGCGGCCCGATGGCAGCTAGCGGCGACAAGGACGTGCTGACGATCTCGACGCCGCTCAGCGGCAAGCTGAACGTGACGGGGTCGCTGTCGTCGACAGCCACGGGCGCGCTCGGCGACGCGCTCGGCAGCGTGCTCGGCGGTGACGCGGCGAAACGGATCGGCGCCGTCAACATCAAGAACCTGAACGCCAGCGCCGAGATCAAGGGCAACGTGGTCGTCACCTCGCGCCCGAAGCTCGCGGCCGCCTGGCATCTGGAGCCCAATCTCGGCGCCCAGGTCAATCTCGGCGACACCAATCTCGCGGTCGCCGGCGCCAAGGTCAACGTGCCGGCGCAGGTGAAGCCGCTGATCGACAAGACGGTCGGCGAGCAGATCAACGCGGTCGCCGAACGCATCCGCAACGATCCTTCGCTGCGAGAGAACGCCAGGGTGCAATGGGCCAAGGCGTGCCGCTCGATTCCGCTGCAAGGCTCGGGCTCCTCGGCCGCGCTGCCGCCGCTCTGGCTCGAGATGAAGCCGGTGCGCGCGATCGCGGCGCAGCCGCGCGTCGATGCGCAGGCCGTGACGCTGCTGCTCGGCCTCGAGGCCGAGACACGTGTCACCTCGGCGGCGACCAAGCCGGAGTGTCCGTTTCCCGACAAGATCTCGATCGTGCCGCCGACCGGCACCGGTGTGAGCATCGGCGTGCCGATCGACGTACCGTTCACCGAGATCAACAAGCTGATCGCAGCGCAGATGGTCGGCCGCACCTATCCCGAGGACGGCTCCGGCCCGGTCGACGTCACCGTCAAGAGTGCCAACGTGACCCCTTCGGGCGACCGGCTGCTGATCTCGCTTCTGGTGCGCGCCAAGGAGAAGAAGAGCTGGTTCGGGCTCGGCGCCGAGGCGACCGTGCACATCTGGGGCCGGCCGATTCTCGACCAGGCACGGCAGACACTACGGCTCGACGACATCGAGCTCGCGGTGGAATCCGAGGCCGCCTTCGGCCTGCTGGGCGCCGCCGCGCGCGCGGTGGTGCCGCAGCTGCAGCAGGCGCTGTTGCAGAGGGCAACGCTCGATCTGAAGCCGATCGCTGCGAACGCCCGCGAGAAGATCGCGGCCGCAATCGCCGACTACCAGAAGAGCGAGGACGGCCTCAAGGTCGAGGCCAAAATCGACAGCCTGACGCTCGCCGACATCGCCTTCGATTCCAAGACCCTCCGCGTGGTCGCGGAAGCCGGCGGAACGCTGAACGTGTTCGTGACGAAGCTGTCGGGAATGTAGCGCCCTTACAGAGCTATCGCATTTGACTTTGTTGCGCGACCTGCGCGCACGCCTCGTCCTTCGAGACGGCGCTTACGCGCCTCCTCAGGATGAGGCTATTCGGCCTCAGTGCCCTTTGAACTGCAGCCACGCACTCCGTCCTCATCCTGAGGAGCCCGCCCAAGGCGGGCGTCTCGAAGGATGGCCGCAGGAAAGAGCTCTGAAATGCAATAGCCCTGCCACTCACCGGACCCGCACACGTCCTCGTCGCTTGCGCCGCTGGCATTCTCGCTGCACGATGCTAATCTCGCAAGGCATTGGACGGGACAACGCGAGGACGACATGGAAGCCGGCATGGTCACACCTGCGCCGGCACTGGTACGCTTTTCCGGCATTCAGAAGACCTATGATGGCGAGCATCTCGTGGTGAAGAACCTCGATCTCGACATCAGGAAGGGCGAGTTCATCACCCTGCTCGGCCCCTCGGGCTCGGGCAAGACGACGACGCTGATGATGCTGGCCGGCTTCGAGGTGCCGACCCATGGCGAGATCTATCTCGCGGACCGCCCGATCAAGAACGTGCCGCCGCACAAGCGCGACATCGGCATGGTGTTCCAGAACTACGCGCTGTTTCCGCACCTGACGATCGCGGAAAACATCGCCTTCCCGCTCTCCGTTCGCAAGTCGAGCAAGGCGGACGTTCAGGACCGCGTGAGGGCGGCGCTGCGCATGATCAAGATGGAAACTTTTGCGCACCGGCGGCCCGGGCAGCTGTCCGGCGGTCAGCAGCAGCGCGTGGCGCTGGCCCGCGCGCTGGTTTTCAATCCGCAACTCGTGCTGATGGACGAGCCCCTTGGCGCCCTCGACAAGCGTCTGCGGGAGCAGATGCAGCTGGAGATCAAGCAACTGCACGAGACCACGGGCATCACGATCGTCTACGTCACCCACGATCAGAGCGAAGCGCTCACCATGTCGGACCGCATCGCCGTGTTCAACGACGGCATCGTGCAGCAGATCGACAAGCCCGATGCGCTGTATGAGCATCCGGTGAACAGCTTCGTCGCTCACTTCATCGGCGAGAACAACGTGCTCCCCGGCACCGTGGAAACCGTCGAAAGTGACTATTGCCGCGTCGCGCTGGCCGGTGGCGGCACTGTCGCCGCAAGGGCGGTCAACGTGTCAGGCGCGGGCGCATCGACCTCCCTGTCGGTGCGGCCGGAGCGTGTCGCGATTGTTCGGGATGGCAGCGCCAGCGAAGGACCGAACCGGCTGCCGGCAAAAGTGCAGAACACCATCTATCTCGGCGATCACGCGCTGGCTGTGCTCGAGGTCGCCGGCAACGGCGAGTTCATGGTCAAGCTTCAACCGGGAGCGCATCACAGCCTCCCACAGGGCGAATGCGTCTTCATCACCTTCCGCCCCGAGGACTGCCTGGCCCTCGATCCCGTCTGATCAGGACCCGCCTCGATCAACCTCAACGCAACTCACATGTAGAAGGAAAAAGAACCATGTTGAAGCGCAAGATTGGCAAGATCGCTCTGGGTTTGGTCGCGGCACTGAGTGCCAGTGCTGCGCTGGTCACGGTTGTAGAAGCGCGCGACCTCACCGTCGTATCGTGGGGCGGCGCGTATCAGGATGCGCAGAAGAAGGTCTATTTCGAGCCGTTCAAGAAAGCTTCCGGGATTCCCATGAACGACGAGTCCTGGGACGGCGGCGTCGGCGTGTTGCGCGCCAAGGTGCAGGGCGGCGCCGCCACCTGGGACGTCGTCCAGGTCGAGAGCGACGAGCTGGCGGTCGGCTGCGAGGAAGGCCTGTTCGAGAAGCTGGATTATGCCAAAATCGGCGGCGAGGCCGCCTATATCCCGCCATCGGTCAACCCTTGCGGCGTCGGCGCCATCCTCTACGATTTCGTTCTCGGCTACGACAAGGACAAGCTGAAGCAGGCCCCCGGCGGCTGGGCCGACTTCTTCGACACCAGGAAGATTCCGGGCAAGCGCGCCTTGCGTCAGGGCCCGAAGACCACGCTGGAAATCGCCCTCATGGCCGACGGCGTAGCGCCGAAGGACGTCTACAAGGTGCTGGCGACCGACGAAGGCATCGATCGCGCGTTCAAGAAGCTGGACACCATCAAGGGCGACATCGTTTGGTGGAAGGCCGGCGCCCAGCCGCCGCAATTGCTCGCCTCCGGCGAGGTGGCGATGACCTCGGTCTACAATGGCCGCATCGACACCGCGAACAAGAACGAGAAGAAGAATTTCGGCATGGTGTGGGACGGCGCGCTGTTCACCCTCGACAGCTGGGTCATCCTGAAGGGGAGCCCGAACAAGGACGCGGCCTACAAGTTCCTGGACTTCGTCGGCAAAGCGGAGAACCAGTCAAAGCTGTCGGAGAACATTGCCTATGGCACGTCGAACAAGGATGCCGCCGGACGGCTCCCAGCCGCCGTCCTGAAGGATCTGCCGACCGCGCCTGACAACATCAAGAACGCGGTCGAGATCAACGTTGCCTTCTGGCTCGAGAACATCGACCGCCTGACCGAGCGTTTCAACAAATGGGCGGCGAAATAGCAAGCGACCGAACCGTTGTATGGCGCAGGCGGAGGGAAAAACGTGGCGGATAGCTCGCCCGCGGCGCATCCTTCGAGACGCCCGCCTACGGCGAGCCCTCAGGATGAGGTCTAAGTCTGTGGCAACGATTCTACAGGCACCGATCTCGAGGAGCCTCATCCTGAGGAGGCCGCGAAGCGGTCGTCTCGAAGGACGAGGCGCTTGCTCAGGCCGCGCCGAAAGGCCACATGCAATAGCCCGCTCCGAATTGGCGAGTGATGTCCGTTCAAAAGGGCTCGTGCCATGACGGATGCACTCTTGACCGGCGCCGATGCGTCGACCGAGGTGCCGCTCAAGCGCCGATTGAGGCGCGCCGAGCGGACACGCCAGCTCAAGGCGTTGGCGCTGGTAGCACCGCTTCTCGTCTTCCTGCTCTTCACCTTCGCAGGTCCGATCGCCGGCATGCTGTGGCGCTCGGTCGAGGACTGGGAGGTGCGTCAGGTCCTGCCGAACACCTTGGCTGCGCTCGCCGCGTGGGACGGCAAGGACCTGCCGGACGAAACCGCCTATGCTGCGCTGGCAAGCGACATCCTGGCGGCGCGCGCCTCCGGCACCATCGCCATCGCAGCCAAGCGGCTGAACTACGCGCTGAACGGCTTCCGCACGATCCTGACCAGCACGGCTCGCAATCTGAAGGCGGAGCCGGAGCGAGGGACGGCCAAGGAGACGCTGGGCAGGATCAACCCGGCCTGGCGCGAACGCACCACCTGGACGACGATCAAGAGCGCCGGCGGTCCACTGACCAGCTTCTACCTGCTTGCGGCGCTCGACCTGACGCGGAGCGTGGACGGCGCGATCGTCGCGGCCCCGCCGGACCAGGCCATCTATCGCAGCCTGTTTGCCCGCACCTTCATCATCAGCCTCAGCGTCACCGCACTCTGCCTGATCCTCGGCTTCCCGGTCGCTTACCTCCTGGCGACGCTGCCGCCGGCCCGGTCGAATCTGCTGATGATCTTCGTGCTGCTGCCGTTCTGGACGTCGCTTCTGGTCCGCACCTGCGCCTGGATCGTCCTGTTGCAGAGCAAGGGAGTCGTGAACGACGGCCTGCTGTGGCTCGGCATCGTCGACGAGCCGCTCCGCCTGATCTACAACCGCTTCGGCGTCTGCGTGGCCATGACCCACGTTCTGTTGCCGTTCATGATCCTGCCGCTATACAGTAGCATGAAGGCGATCTCGCCTGCCTACATGCGTGCCGCCGCTTCGCTCGGCGCGCCACCCCTCACCGCCTTCCTGCGGATCTACCTGCCGCAGACCCTGCCCGGGATCGGCGCGGGAAGCCTGCTCGTTTTCATCCTGGCGCTCGGCTACTACATCACGCCGGCCCTCGTCGGCGGCGCCGCCGACCAGATGATCAGCTACTTCATTGCGCTCTACACGACCGAGACGGCCAATTGGGGCCTCGCTTCGGCTTTGGGTGCGGTGCTGCTGCTGGCCACCGTTCTGCTCGCCCTCGTCTACGGCAAGCTGGTGCAGGGACAGCAGGTCACGGGAGGCATGAAGAATTGAGCGATAGCCCCTCCCTCCGCACGCCCAGCCAGCGCATCGCGTGGACCGCGACGATCATCGTCTCCACGCTGGTGTTCGTCTTCCTGATCGCGCCGATCCTGGCGATCATGCCGCTGTCCTTCAGCTCGGGCTCGTACCTCACCTATCCGCTGCCGGGCCTCTCCTTGCGCTGGTACGACGATTTCATCAGTTCGCCGCGCTGGATGAACTCGCTGAAGAACAGCATGATCATCGGCGTCGCCTCGACGGCGCTGTGCATGGTCCTTGGCACGACGGCCGCGCTGGGGTTGGCGCAGTGGAAGAGCCGGTTCAAGCCGCTCGTGCTGGCTTTCGTGCTGTCGCCGGTGGTCGTGCCGGGGGTCATCACCGCGGTCGGCCTGTATTTCTTCTTCGCACCGATCGGGTTGACCGGCAGTTATCTCGGCCTGATCCTGGCCCACACCGCGCTGGCGACGCCCTTCGTGGTGATCACGGTCGGTGCGACGCTGCAAAGCTTCGACACCAATCTGGCACGCGCCGCCGCCTCGCTCGGCGCCTCGCCGCTTCAGGCGTTCCGCCGCGTGATCCTGCCGCTGATCCTGCCGGGCTTGGCGTCGGGTGCGCTGTTCGCCTTCGCGACCAGCTTCGACGAGGTCGTGATCGTGCTGTTCATGGCAGGCCCCGAGCAGCGCACCCTGCCGCGCGAGATGTTCAGCGGCATCCGCGAGAACATCAGCCCGACCATCACGGCAGCGGCGGTGATTCTGACGACGGTCTCGGTCATCCTCCTCGCCACCCTGGAAGGCCTGCGCCGGCGCAACGAACGGCTAAAGGGCACCGGGGCCTGACCGGCGGCGTCGCAATTTCGTGGCGAGCTGCTCGCGATGGCGAAAAGACACGACAGCGCGCCCAGTGAGAACCGGGCGCGCTTCGTTCAGGCAGTTACGCGAGCCGCATTACTCCGAGTACTTGAACTCGGGCATGTTCTTCAGCTCGTCCTTGCTGGCGTTGAACACGGCGTGGTCCGGATACCATTTCGACGTGGACGACGTCGCGGTCGCAGCGGGCCTGTCGGTCGCAGCGCCGGTGGTGGTGGTGGTGGTCGCGCCCGGCTTGGCGCTCGTGCCGGTATAGGCGACGGCCTCGTTGACGAACTTCAGCTTCTCATAGGGCACGGCGACCAGATGCTCGCCCACGCCGAGGAAGCCACCGACGCCGATCACGGCGATCTTGATGTCGCCGTTCTTGTCCATCAGCAGATCATTGATCGTGCCGATGTTCTCGTTGGCTTCGTTGTAGACCTTCAGGCCGTCCATCTTGGACGTACGCCACTGGCCCGACGCGGTCGTGGATGTCGTGGTGGCGGCCGCGGTCGGCGCCTTGTCGGTGGTGGCGGTCGGCGCTTGCGCGAACGCGGCGGTTGCAAGAAGTGCGGTGCCGGCAAGGCCGGCGGCGATCGATTTCGTCAGCATGTTTGTCCTCTCCTTCACAGAAAACTCGTGCGGGGAAAACAGCGCTGATCACTTGCAGTTCCTTGCGCGCCGCAATTTCGTCGCGCAATGCGCGAGCGGGAGCCACAACTATTGTTCCTGCGTCACTCAGGAACATTTTGCGATGCACGGTTCCCCGCCGACAATCATGCGCCCTGGGCGACGCATGACCGCGGCGAGGACTGCGCCGACCTCAACTCGCTCAGGTCAGCTCTTGAAGTCGATCAGGAGCGCGGAGAAATCCGAGCTGCTCGATGAGCTGCCGTTGGCGCCGTAGGACGATGCCGACGATTGCGACTGTTGCAGCGCCTGCAGGAACTGCTGGAGGATCTCGGCCGTGGTCTGGTCCGTCGAGCTGTTGCTCGAGTCCGTCGTCGTCGAATCCGAAGAGTCGTCGTCCGGCGGCGGACCGGGCGGCGGGCCGCCTGCGCCACCCGCGCCGCCCGCGAAGGCGGATTGAAACACGCTTTTCAGCTCCTCGGCCTGGTCCGAGGTCAGCGTCCCGTTCGACACTTCATTCGAGATGAGGTCGTCGATCTTCGACTGCATCTCCTCCCTGGAGGGAGGCGCACCGCTCGACTGGTCGCTCGATCGGCTCTGCTGGAGCGCCGTGTCGATATCGGTCAGCGCCGTCGAGAGCGCGGACTGGTCCGACGACGAGATCGTGCCGGCGGAGACTTGCGATTGCAATTCCTGCTGAAGCCGCTGGAGCGGCGATTGATAGCTGCCGGCGGACGCCGCCGAAATCGAGGTCATGATGGCTCCGTGGTTGTTGCGGGGTTTCGTCGCCGACCACGCCACGGTATGGTTAACGGCCTTAACGCAGTCTTGCCACTCCGCCATCCGTCGATTGCCGCTCGTTTCAGGCAACCGAACAGAAACAAATCGAAACAAAAATATTCGCCATTTGGCCCGAATCTTGGTCAAACAAATCGCATGGCCATCCCCAATCCCAACATCCTGGTCGTCGAGGACGACCGCGAAACCCGGGCGTTGATTGCGAAATATCTGCGCAGCAACGCCTGCAACGTCACCGCCGTGGGCGATGGCCGCGAGATGTCGCGCGCGATGGCCGACCATCGCGTCGACCTCATCATTCTCGACGTCATGCTGCCCGGCGAAGACGGCCTCAGCCTGTGCCGCAAGGTGCGCGCCGAATCGCAGACGCCGATCATCATGCTGACCGCGCGCGGCGAGGACGTCGATCGCATCGTCGGCCTCGAGATGGGCGCGGACGACTATCTGCCGAAGCCGTTCAACCCGCGCGAGCTGCTCGCCCGCATCAACGCGGTGCTGCGCCGCCAGGCCGCGGCGCAGGCGGCGAGCGCGGTCGAAGGCGCGAGCACGCTGGCCTTCGAAGGCTGGCGCATCGATCTGCGCCTGCGCGAATTGCGCAATCCCGAGGGCGCGCGCGTTGCGGTGACCAGCGCCGAGTTCGATCTGCTCAGGACGTTCTGCGAGCGGCCGGGCCGCGTGCTGTCGCGCGATAGCCTGCTCGATCTCACGCAGGGACGCAACGCCGGCTCGTTCGAGCGCTCCATCGACGTGCTGGTCAGCCGCATCCGCCGCAAGATCGAGCCGAATCCGGCCGATCCCACCCTGATCAAGACGGTGCGCTCCGGCGGCTACCTGTTCACGCCGAGGACGGAAGCGGTCGCGACGCCTCTGAGCGGCTGAGCCTGCCGAAGATGAAGCCGCCCGGGTTCTTCCACCTCAACGGCATCGGCGGGCAGATCGCCGCGCTGGTGCTGGCGTCGACTGTCGCGCTCCATCTCGTCGTCACCACCGCTTTCCTGATCGGCCGGCCCGACCGCCAGGAGACGCCGCCGGACGGCGCCCATCAACTAACCGATGCCGCACAGCTGCTCGGCGCGGCCGAGGCGAGCGAGCGGCCGCGCCTCGTCGCCGATCTGGCGCGCGCCTTTCCCAGGCTCGGCATCGAGATGCTGGCACCCGGCACCGCGGCCGTCGAGACGAGCGACAGTCCGCACCTGCGCGAGATGCGCCGCCACCTCCCCCCGGGCTTCAAGGCGGTGCAGCTCGCCCCGGACGGGAATGCGCGCCGCGTCGGCATCGAATTTCCCGACGGCACGGTGATCGCAGCCCGTGGCGATGGCGGCCCGCGGCCGATGTTCTGGGGCGCGCCCTGGCTGATGGCGCTGATGACCGCCTTCATCTGTGTCACCGTGCTTGGCCTGTGGGCGGCGCGTACGCTGACGAGGCCGCTGTCGTCCTTCGCCAAGGCCGCCGAGAATTTCAGTCTCGACCGCACCTCCGAGCCGCTGCCCGAGCGCGGGCCGGAAGAGATCCGCCAGGTCGCGCGCGCGCTCAACCGCATGCAGGAGCGGATCGCGCGGCTGATGGCGGATCGCACGCGGATGCTGGCCGCGATCAGCCATGATCTGCGCACGCCGATCACGCGGCTGCGCCTGCGTGCCGAGTTCATCGAGGACGAGGGCAACCGCAGGCGCATGCTGATCGATCTCGACCAGATGCGCTCGATGCTGGAATCGGTGCTGTCGCTGCTGCGCAACGATCGCAAGATCGAGGCCTTGACGCTGGTCGACATCGCCAGCACGCTCCAGCTCATCGCCGACCAGTTCGGCGACATGGGTCATGTCGTGCGATACGACGGGCCGGCGTCCGCGACCGCCGCCGCGCGGCCCGACGATCTGCATCGCGGCGTCACCAACCTGGTCGAGAACGCGGTGCGCTTCGGTGCCGAGGTGACGATCCGTCTCGTCGTCTCGGGCACGACGCTCGTCATCGACGTCGAGGACGACGGCCCCGGCATTTCGGATGCGCGCAAGCAGGAGATGCTGGAGCCGTTCGTGCGCGGCGACGACGCACGCACCATGGACGAGTCCACCGGCTTCGGGCTCGGCCTCTCGATCGCGCGCGCGATCGCAATCACCCATGGCGGCGAGCTGTCGCTGCACGACCGCGAGCCGCACGGCCTGATCGTGCGGATGCGATTGCCGATCTGGCAGGAGCCGCGGCTCGCGGCTTGACGCACCTCACGCCGCGAGCGGCGGGTGCTCGACAGCCTCATGCGGGAAGATGGCCACCGCCTCGAAGCGATAGTTGCAGGCGCGGCAGGTCCACAGGTAGGAGACGCGCCCCTCGCCCGGCTCGATCCAATCCGGCTGCGCGATCGGCGTGCCGCACTGGGCGCAAGGGTTGTGTCTGGGGATGTCGCCGGTGTGTGCACTGACGAGGCTGGCTTTTGTCATGGCACCTCTCCCGATTTGCAGCGCTTGCGTGCTCGCTTTCGCGAGCCGGCACGAATAGACAGGCGTGCTGTCGCGAGCGGGGGTCATCCGCCCCGGAAGCCCGATTACGCCAGCTTTGAGTCGTAACGGCGGCACGGCACCGCAAAAACGTCAGCGGCGTCGTTTGGTCACATCATCGCCGCGTTCGGGGGCCTAAAGCATGATCCGGAAAAGTGCATCGCGGTTTTCCGAGCAGATCATGCTCAAACAATAAGGCAGCCGGACCCAGGTAAGTCGGGAATAAATGATGAAAATTTTACGCGTTGCCGCGCTGCTCGCGGCCGGATCGATTTTGCCGCAGGCCGCTATTGCCGGCGAAGCCGAATATGCCGAGATGGTCGCAGCCCATGCCCGCGCCAACGGCGTGCCGGAAGCGTTGGTGCATCGCGTCATCATGCGCGAAAGCCGCTATCAGCCGCACCTCGTCGGCCGTGGCGGCACGATCGGGCTGATGCAGATCAAGCTCGCGACCGCCCGCGGCGTCGGCTACACCGGCGATGCCGCCGGCCTGCGCGATCCCAACACCAACCTCACCTATGCGGTCAAATACCTCGCCGGCGCCTATCGCGCCGCCAACGGCGATCATGCCCGAGCTGTGCGTTATTTCGCGGGCGGCTATTACTACGCTGCAAAGCGCCAGCGCCAGGAAGCCGTGCAACTCGCCAATGCGGGCGAGACCGTGGGTCAGCCCTGGCTCGAGCCGAACGGCAATCCGCAGCCGATGTTCGGAACCGCGCCGACGCACAGGAAGCTCGCCCAGCGCGTCCGCAACGCGCGGGCGCAGGCCTCGCAGTAGCCTCATGTCCCGGACAAGCAGCAGCGCGAAGCGCTGCTGCGCGGAGCCGGGACCCAGCAACCTCACGCTCCAGCCTTGTGCCCCGGCTCTGCGACGCACCACGCCGCAAAGGGCGGCGCGCTGCATCGCGTCCGGGGCACAGTTCCGGCCAACACGCGTTGACACCGGCCGCCACTGGCATACATTAGCACCGTTCCGAGGGGTGCTCCGAGGAGGAGCTGAGATACCGCTAAATGGGCAATAACGCCCAGGACCGCGGTGACCCTTTGAACCTGATCCGGGTCATGCCGGCGAAGGGACAGGGATGTTGCAGACCACCAAGCGACCGGATTCCCCGGTATCCATCATCGGCGCAGGCATTGCGGGAGCCTGGCAGGCCTTGCTGTTCGCGCAGGCGGGTCACGCCGTGACCTTGCACGAGCGCGGTGACGAGGCGATGACGGACGCCACCAGCCATTGGGCCGGCGGCATGCTCGCGCCCTATTGCGAGGCCGAGGTCGCAGAACCCATCATCAGCCGCCTCGGGCTGCGCTCGCTTCATATCTGGCGGCGCGAGCTGCCCGACACGCCTTTCAACGGCTCGCTCGTCGTCTCCCATCCGCGCGAGCGCAACGATTTCGAGCGCTTCGCCCGGATGACCGCGGGCCACGAGCGGCTCGACGCCGCGGGCCTTGCCGCGCTGGAGCCCTCGCTGGAGGGACGCTTCCGCGACGCGCTGTTCTTCCCGGCCGAGGGCCATGTCGAGCCGCGCCGCGTGCTGCCGAAGCTGCACGAGCGCATCCGCGCCGCCGGCGGCACCATCAGGTTTTGCAGCGACGTCACCGCAGACGACCTCGCGAACCTGGCTCCCAAGGGCGTCGTGATCGACTGCCGCGGCATCAGTGCCCGCGACGAACAGCCCGAGCTTCGCGGCGTCAAGGGCGAGATGATCCTGATCGAGACCAATGAGGTGCAGCTGGCGCGCCCGGTGCGGCTGATCCATCCGCGCTGGCCGCTCTACGTGATCCCGCGCGAGGCCGGCCTGTTCATGCTGGGCGCGACCTCGATCGAGGCGGAGGACACCGGCGTCAGCGTGCGCTCGGCGCTGGAGCTTTTGGGCGCGGCCTATACGGTGCACCCGGCGTTCGGCGAGGCCCGCATCCTCGAATTCGGCTCAGGGCTTCGGCCTGCCTATCCCGACAACCTGCCACGCATCGGCATCCATGGCGGCAGGATCAGCGTCAACGGGCTCTACCGCCACGGCTTCCTGATCGCGCCTGCTCTCGCCGAGCTGACGCTGGCCTATGTCCAGCGCGGCCAGATCGACAATGAGGTGATGCAGTGCGGGTGATCGTCAACGGAGAGCAGCGCGAGGTCAGCGCGGCCAGCGTCGATGCGCTGCTCGCCGAGCTCGACTACGAAGGCACCCATTTCGCCATCGCGCTCAATTACGACGTCGTGCCGAAAAGCCGCTGGGCCGAGACCGCCCTGAAGGCCGGCGACGAAATCGAGATCATCACGCCGCGGCAGGGAGGGTGAGCGGGATGAGTGAAGCTATCGCCGTCCTTCGCCTCTCCCCGCCTGCGGGGAGAGGCCGGAATTTGCAAAGCAAATTCCGGGTGAGGGGGACTCTCCGCGAGTCCAACTCTCACCGTCCCCGCGGAGGCTCCCCCTCACCCATAGCCGATGCTGCGCATCGGCGTTCTACTAAGAAGAGCGGCGGCCGCAGGCCGCCGATGCCTCTCCCCGCAAGCGGGGCGAGGGAGCGCACTGAATTCGAGGAAACACCGACATGGTGACCTTCTACGGCAAAACCTTCTCTTCCCGCCTCCTGATCGGCAGCGCGCTCTATCCCTCGCCCGCGATCATGCAGGACGCGATCCGCGCCTCCGGCGCCAACATCGTCACGGTGTCGCTGCGGCGCGAATCCGCCGGCGGCAAGACCGGGGACGCGTTCTGGAAGCTGATCCGCGAGCTCGACGTGTCAGTGCTGCCGAACACGGCGGGATGCCGCACCGTGCGCGAGGCGGTGACCACCTCCAAGCTCGCGCGCGAGTTGTTCGGCACGAATTGGATCAAGCTCGAAGTCATCGCCGACAACGACACGCTGCAGCCCGACGTCGTCGGCCTGGTCGAAGCTGCCAGCATCCTGGTCAAGGACGGCTTCGAGGTGTTCCCCTATTGCACCGAGGATCTCTCGGTCGCGAGCCGCCTGGTCGAAACGGGGTGCAAGGTGGTGATGCCGTGGGCCGCGCCCATCGGCAGCGCCAAGGGCATCACCAACCGCGACGCGCTGAAGCTGCTGCGCGACCGGCTGCCCGACATCACGCTGGTGGTCGACGCCGGCCTGGGCGCGCCCAGCCACGCGGCCCAGGCGCTCGAGCTCGGCTACGACGCCGTGCTGCTCAACACCGCAATCGCCAAGGCCGCCGATCCCGTCGCCATGGCCAACGCCTTCCGTCTCGGCTGTGATGCCGGCCGCACCGCTTACGAGGCCGGGCTGATGAACGCCCGCGATTTCGCCTCCCCCTCCACCCCTGTCGTTGGGACCCCGTTCTGGCATGCCGTATCCTGATCGTTTCTATCCCGTCGTCGACAGCCTCCAATGGGTCGAACGCCTGACCAGGCTCGGCGTCGGCACCATCCAGCTGCGCGCGAAGGAGCTCGACGATTCCCAGGCGCTGCAGATCGTCAGTGACGCGCTGGCGATCACGAAAGGCACGCAGGCCAAGCTGGTGGTGAACGACTATTGGCGCGCGGCGGTCGTCGCCGGCGCAGAATATCTGCATCTCGGCCAGGAGGATCTGGCCGACGCCGACCTCAAGGCGATCCGCGAGGCCGGCCTCAAGCTCGGTATCTCCACCCACGACGACGCCGAGCTTGCGGCCGCGCTCGAAGCCCAGCCCGACTACGTCGCGCTCGGCCCGATCTTCTTCACCACGCTCAAATCGATGCGCTTCGAGCCGCAGGGCATTCCAAAAATCACGGAATGGAAGAAGCGCATCGGCAACATCCCGCTGGTCGCCATCGGCGGCATCAAGTTCGAGCACGCCGCGGAGATCTTTGCCGCCGGCGCGGATTCGATCGCGGTGGTCAGCGACGTGACGCAAAGCCCCGACCCCGATGCCCGCGTGCGGCAATGGCTTGGCTTATCCAAGGAGGCGCCGTGATGCAGCCCCCGCTCTCTCCACGTCATTGCGAGCGCAGCGAAGCAATCCAGGATCTTTCCGCGGAGGCAGTCTGGATTGCTTCGTCGCAAGGGCTCCTCGCAATGACGGAGCAAGAATTCACCGCCGTCGTTCCAACGCACGCAGAACAGAATTAAACCGGAGGATCCCATGAACATCCGCTCCAACCCGCAACAGACCGTCCCCGCCGTCACCACCGGCCCCCTTCCCTCCTCGCGCAAGATCTTCGCGACGCCGGACGCCGCGCCCGACCTGCGCGTGCCGCTGCGCGAGATCATCCTCTCCGAAGGCGCGGGCGAGCCGAACCTGCCGGTCTACGACACGTCCGGCCCCTACACCGATCCGAGCGTCACCATCGACGTCAACGCCGGCCTGCCGCGCAACCGCAAGGCCTGGGTGCTGGAGCGCGGCGGCGTCGAGGAATATGAGGGCCGGCAGATCAAGCCGGAGGACAACGGCAGCGTCTCCACCGACAAGGCCGCGCGTGCGTTCAGCGCCTATCACAAGCCGCTGCGCGGCCTCGACGGCCACAAGATCACCCAGCTCGAATTCGCCCGCGCCGGCATCATCACCAAGGAGATGATCTACGTCGCCGCGCGCGAGAATCTTGGCCGTAAGCAACAGCTGGAGCGCGCCGAAGCAGCCCTCGCCGACGGCGAAAGCTTCGGCGCCTCCGTGCCCGCCTTCATCACGCCGGAGTTCGTGCGCGACGAGATCGCGCGCGGCCGCGCCATCATCCCCTCCAACATCAACCACAGTGAACTCGAGCCGATGATCATCGGCCGCAACTTCCTGACCAAGATCAACGCCAATATCGGCAACTCGGCGGTGACCTCGTCGGTCGAGGAAGAGGTCGAGAAGATGGTGTGGGCGATCCGCTGGGGCGCCGACACCGTGATGGACCTCTCGACGGGCCGCAACATCCACACCACCCGCGAATGGATCTTGCGCAACGCGCCGGTGCCGATCGGCACCGTGCCGATCTACCAGGCGCTGGAGAAGTGCAACGGCGATCCGGTAGCGCTGACCTGGGAGCTCTACAAGGACACCCTGATCGAGCAGTGCGAGCAGGGCGTCGACTATTTCACCATCCACGCCGGCGTGCGCCTGCAATACATCCACCTCACCGCCAACCGCGTCACCGGTATCGTCTCGCGCGGCGGCTCGATCATGGCGAAGTGGTGCCTCGCGCATCACAAGGAAAGCTTCCTCTACACGCATTTCGACGAGATCTGCGACCTCATGCGCAAGTATGACGTCTCGTTCTCGCTCGGCGACGGCCTGCGTCCCGGCTCGATCGCCGACGCCAACGACCGCGCGCAATTCGCGGAGCTGGAGACGCTCGGCGAGCTCACGAAGATCGCCTGGGACAAGGGCTGCCAGGTCATGATCGAGGGCCCCGGCCACGTGCCGATGCACAAGATCAAGATCAACATGGACAAGCAGCTGAAGGAGTGCGGCGAGGCGCCGTTCTACACGCTTGGACCGCTGACCACCGACATCGCGCCGGGCTATGACCACATCACCTCAGGCATCGGCGCGGCCATGATCGGCTGGTTCGGCTGCGCCATGCTCTGCTACGTCACGCCGAAGGAGCATCTCGGCCTGCCCGACCGCAACGACGTCAAGACCGGCGTCATCACCTACAAGATCGCCGCCCACGCCGCCGACCTCGCCAAGGGCCACCCCGCCGCGCAACTGCGCGACGACGCCCTCTCCCGCGCGCGGTTCGAATTCCGCTGGACCGACCAGTTCAACCTCGGCCTCGACCCCGAGACCGCGAAGAACTTCCACGACGAGACCCTGCCGAAGGAAGCCCACAAGGTCGCCCATTTCTGCTCGATGTGCGGCCCAAAATTCTGCTCGATGAAGATCACCCAGGACGTGCGGGATTACGCCGCGACGCTGAACGATCCGAACAGCGTGGGCATGTCGATGAGCGGGACGGCCGAGGACGGCATGGCCAGGATGAGCGCGAAGTTCAAGGAGATGGGCGAGAGCTTGTACCTGGATGCTGAGAAGGTGAAGGAGAGCAATCGGGTGTTGTGAGGGGGCGATTCTTTCGAGTTTTGCTCAACTTAGGCGGGTGACAAACGCACGGCGGCCCGTTAAGCTGACGACCCCTAATAAGGGAGATCAGCGTGAGACGCCGACAACAGCTCGATGTATTGCGCATTGATAGACTAGCAACAAAATGCTGCGGTGAAATCCTCGCCGCAGCCGTGCTGGCTGCGGCGCCCGACGGGGTAAGCACAATAGAGCAGGCGGCAACCTACGCCGAGAACAACGAGGTTATCTCGATCGAATTAGTCAAGAAGGACCTATTCTTTGGATGGATCTACGAAGACCTGATCTCGATTAAGCACTCGCTTTCACAGATTAACTTTGAAGAAATTGAGCAGTTTGACCGAGCGAAACAGGATACTTTTAGAGTATTGGATATTCACCTCATCGCGATTTGTGAGAGGATCGAAAATAATACCTCCGGCATCAAAGCCTGCATTAAGAAGATCTTTGCGAACCTAACAAAACGCCCAAAGATTTCGCACATCGCGCTTCAGCTCTTAGTGTCTGTCCGGGAACATCTTGAATCATCGGAATCATTTGTGATTCAAGGGTGGCGGTCCGATTCGAAGGGGCGCCCATGTGGACGAAGGAGAACCGCGGTCGTTACGACCGAAGCCGGCTACGCTATCCAAGCGATTTGACTGATGAGGAATGGGCGTTGGTGGAGCCGCTGATTGCGCCAGCCAAGCGAGGCGGCAACAAGCGCACGGTCGATGTGCGCGAGGTGATCAATGGCCTGATGTATGTGCTGAGCACCGGTTGCCAATGGCGAGCGATCCCGAAGGACCTGCCGCCACGCAGCACGGTGCACGACTATTTTGACTTGTGGGCTTGGAACGGCACGCTCGATCGCATCCATCACGCGCTCTATGTACAATGTCGAGAATTGGCCAACCGAGAACCCAGCCCGAGCGCCGCCATCATCGACAGTCAAAGCGTCAAGAGCGCGGAAAAAGGGGGGCGTGGATCGACCCGCATGGCTACGATGCGGGCAAGAAGATCAAGGGCAAGAAGCGCCACATCCTAGTCGATACTCAAGGCTTGCTGCTCCACGCCCTCGTGCATTCGGCGGACATCCAGGATCGTGACGGTGGGGTGCTGGTGATGGCCACGCTGTTTGGCCTGCATCCATTCCTGCTGAAGCTTTATGCTGACGGCGGCTATCAGGGGCCGATCTTTCAGTCCGCCGTTCGCAAAATCCTCCGGCAAATCGACGTCGAGATCGTCAAGCGCTCCGATACAGCAAAGAGTTTTGCGATCTTGCCCAAGCGATGGATCGTCGAACGCACCATCGCCTGGCTCAACCGCTGCCGCCGTTTGGCCAAGGATTGGGAGTGCCTCAACCGAAAGGCATTGGCGTTCTTGCGCCTCGCCTCAATCCGCCTCATGCTGCGAAAGCTCTGCCAAAAAACAGCATGATCCCGGACAGACTCTTAGCTGAGATATCGCAGAGCGCCGAAACGATAAGAAGCATCTGCCTACTACTATTGAAGCCCTGGCTTTATCGACTAATGGATCGACGGATAATCCTTGCGCTAATTGCCCTGTCTATACTCTCCATTCCCGGTTGGTACATTTGGAATGCTCTCGATTCGTCTGCCGGACAATCTTCTAACGTAGTCGATGCTTTTGCAGATAAGATTCACCGAGACGTGCATCGGTTTCATAGCGTGGCGAACGACAAGAATTACCTGACCCTGATTTGGACGATGTTTGCGTTTGTTTGGGACAGCCTGTTGAAGCTACCATCAATCTTTGTTGCCTTGGCGATCGCTTTGCAAATCCTACGGCGGTTCCTGAAAGCCAACAGCAATGCCTCCCTTCGTATTGGCGCCTACGAAAAACTGCTCCGAAAATTATCTGCCAGCTTCGGAGCAACAGGAGGACCGACCTTTACTATCGCAAAATACAATATTTCCGGCGGGGCTATCGGCGCAGTGGGCGATCAAGCGCAAGCAAACAACTTCCGCCAACAGAATTGACAAGGCGGCACTCCCTTAAATTCCTCAAGGAAAGGTATGACCATGGGAACGTATAACATACACGGCGGCACTCAGGCGGCCGTTGGCGACAACGCTCACGCTGAGAATTTCACTCAGAACTCGCCGGCCACGAAAGAACTCATCTCGCTTAGCGCGGAGCTAAAAACGAGAGCCAAAACACCGGAAGAGCTGTCTGCGGCCCAAAATGTTGCCGACGCTGAAAGAGCGGCTAACAGCGGAGACACGCAGACGGCACTTCAGAAGCTCGGCGCCGCAGGCACGTGGGCATTGCAAGTCGCGACGGAGCTTGGAAAAGATATCGTCGCCAAGGCGATAACAAAACAGCTGGGACTATAGTCTAACGCGCGGGACCGACGCCATCTCGTTGAAATGACCTGTCGAGCGATGGACCTATCGATCCCGCTCAAGGCTTTCGGCGTAAATTTGTTGCGAGTTCTTTTGGAAGCGCTCCTCCTTAGCGAGACGAAACATGATCAATAAAGACGATGTCATCAAAGCACCTCGACAATTGGAGCCGCTCACTTACACATTCGGGGGAGTCATAACGACCCATGCCGAAACTTCGATCTACAGGGTCTCTCCAAGAGTTCCAGCCCAACAACAATCCAAACGAAAGCGCTTTCATCACAACAACAGCCTCTGGGAAGCGCTCATCGACAAAAGGCTGACTCACGGATCGCCGATTGACCTAGAGAGCTTCTTCATTTTCGAATGGTTTCCAAGATCCCCCGGACTTTACTGGACAGAGCGCGGACGACAGGCAAGAGCGCAAGCCAAAGCCAGGGTGATCGAGATCAACAAAGGCAGCGTGATATACGATCCGCATGGGAAACAATCGATGCTGGATGGAGGCATCGGAAATATTCGACTGGGCCCGATTTTAATAGGCTCTCAACAATGGATACTTATGTCGGCATCCTCTAATGGAAATTGCCACGAGGGCTTTCCAATTGCGATTTCTAGCGCACTGTTCAGGGAAATCTTCGATGAGATCAGATCGCGCGGAGCATGCGTCAGAACAATTTCGGGCCAGTTAAGAATGATACCATCGCAGCTATCAGAGGTTTATCACGGCTACACGGGCGTCCCGAAGTTTTATCTTGAAGTTGAAGACCTCACAGCGCCGAGAGAACAAAAAAGTCGTTCAATGGAGGAATTGGAGGTCTCGCTCGCTGTTAGCTTCAAGGGAACGGTAAATGGAAAAGACGGTATCTACGCTGCCTATGTAACGCATGATCCCAGCAGCAAAAAGTCGTTCGATGAACAGATCGGCTGGATGCGAGACAAATACGTGCGAGCCTACAATGGGACAATATTGACAGATTTCGATGAACAAGAGAACCATTTTCCCGAAGCGCGTTTCAGCCTAAAGAAAGTCATGAGTCTCCAGTTGACCAGCGGCGACTTCGAAGGGGCCGGCATTAACCTCAACGTCCAACGCCTCATTTCGATCCAAAAATTCGTCCAGAAGGAAAGCAACTACACCGTAGAAGGCGGAAGTATCGCCGCACTAGGCGACAGCGCTAGAGCTACGAACTTCACACAAAGTGCGAGTAATGCATCTCCTTCGCCTAGAAAGGCCGCAAAGAAGAGCACGCGGAAGAAGAATTAGCCAATCGGCACAATAAGTGGATTCGGGTACCGTTATTTGGCAAATTGAAAGCTGACTTACTAGGCCAAGGGTCGATATCTTCTGTCGCTTGGACGTATAATTTGATCGATCCGATCACCCTTGTCCCAGACCAGCTCCATCCCAACCTCCACCCCGTCTTCGTCGGCACCGCCGCATCGACGCGTCAGCCGAGCTCGGGCATTACTACGCCGATCCCGGCAACCGGTTCTGGCGCGCGATCCATGAGGCCGGATCACGCCGCGTCGCCATCAGTTCGTAGTCGCCGCGAATGCTGAAGAGGTGGGGTTACGCCTTGCATCAGCGATGGTCGAACGAGGGAATTTTTGAGTGGCTCACCCACGTCTAAGAGACGTCCTGCTCTCGCTCACGTCGGCCTCACCGATCTCTGCAAGACGTGCGTCTCGACAAGTCCACGCTCCGCGCCTATCCTGATGGCATGAACATCATTCGCCGCACGCTAGATATCGACGCCAACACCGACGTACGCTTGCGCGAGATGGCCGACGAGCGCGGGCAGGATGTCGCGGCCGTGTTCGCGGAAGCCATGGTGCTGCTCGATTCCGTGGTCGATATGGCGGGCCCCGACTTTGCCGAGGATCGCCGGCGGCTGGATGCTTTCCGCAGGAGCGGCGCCGCTGTGCCGCTCAACGAGGTGAAGGACTGGGTCGCGAGCTGGTGGGCGGCGAAGGAGCTGCCGCGACCGGTGGCGCACAGGAGTTGAACTCTCCACATGCACAAGCCTCATCCTGAGGAGACCGCGAAGCGGTCGTCTCGAAGGATGGTTGCAGGCGGGATACGGGCCTCCATGGTTCGAGACGGCGCTCCGCGCCTCCTCACCATGAGGGTCGAGGTCTGTGGTCGTCGATACTTCAAGACACGATGTTCTTCAGAAGCGGCTGGTCCTTTTTCACCGCGGCTGAACAATCTGCTTCCCAGGGGAAACGCCGATTGACGTCTTGCCAAACCACTTGAAGGCAGGGGAATTTCAGCCGCGATTTCCAGTAAAACCAGATCGCGGTGCCGAGGTATGCAGGATAGGCCCCGAATGGCACCTGCCAGAAGCCAAGCTTGTAACCGTCTTCCAGCATCTCGTTGCAGATATCGCCATCGACGAATTTATGTCCTGCCGCCACCCGATCGCGGATGAGGTTGATGATGGCTTGCGCGTTGCCGGCGTTTTGGCCGAAGATGATGAGTTCAGGGTGGCCATAGTTCAGAAACAGGCCGATTGAAAATGCGAACGGCGGATCGGCGTCGGCGATGCCGGTGATGTGGCAGCCGTGCTTGCGGACGTTACGCAGAATAGCCTCGTCGGCTTCGTGCTCGGGCTCCGGCCACTCGAACTGGTCTTGCATTCCGCGCCTTTGCATTCTCTAGGCCAACCTCTGAGGTCGGCAAGCTCCGCTCGAATACCGACGCAAATCTGGACAAGAAGCAAGTCGCTGGTTGCACCGAGAATGTCCAACAGCCCCCACCGCCTCCCCGACCAGCTCCGCCCCAACCTCCGCCTCGTCTTCGTCGGCACCGCCGCCTCGACGCGCTCGGCGGAGCTCGGGCACTACTACGCCCATCCCGGCAACCGCTTCTGGCGCGCGATCCATGAGGCCGGGATCACGCCGCGGCGCTATCAGCCGGGCGAGTTCGCCGCGTTGATCGATCTCGGCATCGGCTTCACCGATCTCTCCAAGACGGGCGCGGGGATGGATCACCAGATCGCGGCGGAGACGATCGACGTGCCGGGGTTCAGGGCGAAGATCGAAAAGTATCGGCCGCGGACGATTGCGTTCACGAGCAAGAAGGCGGCGAGCCTGTTTTACGGCAGGCCGTCAGCTGCGATTGCGCTGGGGCGGCAGCCGTTGGATGGAAGCTGGCCGGAGACGTTCGTGCTGCCCTCGCCGTCGGGTGCCGCATCCGGGCATTGGACAATCGAGCCGTGGCGCGAGCTGGCGGCGTGGATCGCCGCGTAGGTTCAGCGAACAATAGCGCGTCACATTCCGCTGTCGTCCCCGCGAACGCGGGAACCCATAACCCCAGGGAGTAGTTTGGCGGAGACTCGGCGTTTCGGTACTGCCACCAACCGCAATAGATAGATCTCGCGGTATGGGTCCCGGCGTTCGCCGGGACGACACCGTTGGTTTGGCGGCACGCGTATAAAAAGGAACGTTGTCGGAATCCGCGCAGCCCATTCGTCCTCTGGACCAGGCGCAACCACCCGGAGACCACACATGCCTCCCACCATCACCGCCTTCGCGAACTCGCCCGATCGCGGCCGCGGGCAGGCCCGCGACATGCGCATTCGCTGGGCGCTGGAAGAAGTCCGCCAGCCCTACGACGTTCGTCTCGTCTCGTTCGAAGAGATGAAGCAGCCGGCGCATCTTGCGCTGCATCCGTTCGGGCAGATCCCGACCTATGAGGACGGCGACCTCGCGCTGTTCGAGTCGGGCGCGATCGTGCTCCACATCGCCGAGCGTCATGCCGGGCTGTTGCCGCTTGATGCGAACGCGCGGAGCCGTGCGATCGCGTGGATGTTCGCCGCGCTGAACACGCTGGAGCCGCCGATCCTCGAACTCGGCATGGCCATGCTGGTCGAACGCGACAGGAGCTGGTATGCGGAGCGCTTGCCCATGCTGCAGGACCGCGTCCGTGTCAGGCTCGGCGAACTGTCCCGCCGCCTCGGCGGTGCCGACTGGCTCGACGGCGCGTTCAGCGCCGGCGATCTCCTGATGGTGACGGTGCTGCGCCGGCTGAATACATCTCGCCTGCTGGACGAACATCCTGCCATCGCCGCCTATGTCGTCCGCGGCGAGGCGCGGCCGGCGTTCAAGCGCGCGTTCGAGGCACAACTGGCGGTGTTCACCGCTGCGTCGCGTCCGTAATTCGTAGGGTGGGTTAGACGTGCGGCTGCGCGAAGCGCAGACCGTGCGGCGTAACCCACCACTTCTGTCGCCGTGGATGGAGAAGAGGTGGGTTACGCCACGGGACTGCGCTTCGCGCAGCCCGCGGCTAACCCACCCTACGAGAGCTGCGCCGCACGGCTACCATTGCGTCCGTCACCACACCCCTTCATGCTGGGCCCACCACGCCAGAGGAGCCCGCCGATGCTGACCCTCTACTCCTACCCGGAACTCTTCGGCGTCGCCGACAACAACGGCTACGGCCTCAAGGTCTATGCCTTCCTGAAGCTCGCGGGCGTGCCGTTCGTGCAGGAGCATGTCTTCGATGCCTCCGCCGCGCCGCGCGGGCAGCTGCCTTACATCGTCGACGACGGCGAGACCATCGGCGACAGCGAAACGATCATGGCGCATGTCGTCGCGAAATACCGGCTCGGCATCGATGCCGCGCTGTCGGCGGCGCAGCGCCGCACCAATCACCTGGTCACGCGCATGCTGGACGATCTCTACTGGGTGATGTCGTATTCGCGCTGGAAGGACGAGCGCTTCTATCCCGCGTTCCGCGACGGCTTCATCGCGCAGCATCGGCAGATCGACGCGGAAGGGTTCGAAAAGGCGAAGGCCTACAACGCGCAGCGCTATCACCACCAGGGCATCGGCCGCTACACACCCGAGCAGGCCTATGCGCGGGGGCTTGCCGATCTGCAGGTGCTGGCGGAGATTGTGCCGGCCGCGGGCTTCGTCCACGGCGCGGCGCCGACCAGCGTCGATGCCGGCATCTACGGTTTCATCGCCAACATCTATTTCGTTCCGATCCCGACCCCATTGAAGGCCTTCGTCGATACGCACGAAAATCTCGTCGCGCATTGCGAGCGGATTCACGGGATGGTCGAGAAATCGTAGGGTGGGTTAGCTTCGGGCGGCGCGAAGCGCTGTCCGAAGCGTAACCCACCGCTGTTCGTCTCCGGAGACGCCAAAGAGGTGGGTTACGCCCCGCGGATTCGCTTCGCGCATCCGCAGGGCCAACCCACCCTACGCGACCTCCCCTACCGCATCGTGATCGCGAGCCCGCTGAGATCCGCGTTCGCCATCAGCCCGACCTGGTGGCCCGTCAGCTCCAGCACCGCGCCCTTCTGGTTGGTCAGCACGATGGCGCGGGCGCCGCGGCCGACCGCGAGGCCGGCGCCGGCGGCGCCGTAGACGCCGGCGACGTCCGAGGGGCGGTTGATGTTGGAGACGCGCCCGCGCAGCACGGTTTTCGAGCCGCCGAACACGAGGCCGTAGTCGAGGCCGCCGGTGGAGAGCGCATAGGAGCGGCCGCGGAAGTTCAGCACGCCCGAGCCGCCGGAGCCGCCGATGATCCAGCCCGCCTTGTAGATCGTCAGCGTCACGAAGCCGCTGTCGGCCCGCGCGGCGGTCGAGAGGCCGGCCAGGGCGGCGATGGCGACCAGCGCGGCGCGAAGGGTGGATGCGAGCTTCATGGGTGTCTCCGGGGGCTATTTTTCAAGAGTGGATTCGAATCAGACGCGGCGAATGTATCCGATCGATCGCGGCGGCAACATGATGGGGCGGAGGATGTGGGTTGCGAGGTGCAGCAACACCCTCAACCGTCATCCCCCGCGCAGGCGGGCGATCCAGTATTCCAGAGGCCTGCGTTGGGAAGCTCACTCTCGCCACGTCCGCCGCGGCGTACTGGATGCCCCGGCCAAGCCGCAGCATGACAGCGGAGATTGGGGCCGCGCACCGACCTTCGCCAGCATGCCATAATGCCCCTGTATTGCCCGACGGAGCAAGCGAATGCTTCGCCTTTCACGAATTCTGGAAAACATCAATGATTTCCGTGCGGCGTCTACTGTGCATGGGGTTGTTTTCGCACTTTCGTTTTGCGAGGGTCCTCCCTCGCCACCGTCCATGTGTCCCGCGACCGTCCTTGAGGTGATCCCATGCCGATCCAGCACTTCGCGCCCCCGCCGCACGTCAAGGCGCCGCCGCTGTCCTTTGCGACGCGCGTCGGCGATCTCCTGTTCGTCTCGGGCATTCCCGGCTTCGACGCATCAGGCGAG
Source organism: Bradyrhizobium sp. 191 (assembly GCF_023100985.1). Classification (NCBI taxonomy): domain Bacteria; kingdom Pseudomonadati; phylum Pseudomonadota; class Alphaproteobacteria; order Hyphomicrobiales; family Nitrobacteraceae; genus Bradyrhizobium; species Bradyrhizobium sp. 191. The sequence continues at coordinate 6,565,078 of NZ_CP064692.1, read as the reverse complement.
CTGCCCGACGGCTTCGAGGCGCAGTTCGCCAACGTCGTCGTCAACATCCGCCGCGTGCTGGACGAGGCCGGCGCCACCTTCCGCGACCTCGTCAAGGTCAACGTGCTCCTGACCCGCGCCGGCGACGTTGCCGCCATGAACGCGCTCTATGCCGGCGCCTTCGGCCCGCCGCCCTATCCGGCGCGGACGACGTGCGTGGTGCAGGCGCTGCCCAGGCCGGAGATGCTGATCGAGATCGAGGCGGTGGCGTCACTGGCGAGGTGAGCGTGTGGCCTGCCGGGCACGCGGCCGAACCAAATGCGAGCGGAACGACTGACATGTCCGTGAGCGGCTGCGCCCCGGCTTGCAAAGATCCTGCTTTTACCGCACGAACTCTAAGATCCACTTTCCCACAGGAGATAGTTCATGCGTCGCGTTCTCGCCCTCTGTGCCGTTGCCGGCATCGCTTCGTCCGTGTTCGCCGTGCCGGCCTCGGCGGCGGTCGGCTATTACGTGATCCGCTGGGACAACACCGGCATCTGCCAGGTCTGGAACGAGGACCTGAAGTACAAGCCGTTCCAAATCGGCGCGTCGACCTACAAGGTCGTCAGCAAGCCGTTCCCGACCTTCCAGCAGGCTTCCGACCTCCAGATCAAATTGCGCTCCGAGCGGAAGTGCACGCTCTGAACGCGCTCACGACGGACCGGATTCGAAGGGCGGGTCGCGCGAGCGATCCGCCCTTTGCTTTGAACCTCGGCGCCAGGCGGAACTACTCACATCTTGTCCGGGGCGCTGGCTCAACCGCGTCCCGCGCACCCCTCCCGTCATTGCCGGGAGGCGCATCACGTCTTTCATTTTGAGGAGCTGATCATGCGTCGTATTTCCCTGCTGTGCGCTGCCGTCGGTCTTGCCGTCACCGCCTTCGCCGCCGCGAGCCCTGCCGAAGCCAGCTATCATCTGATCCGCTGGCAGGACAGCGGCTTCTGCCAGATCTGGGACGAGAGCATCCCGACCACGCCGTGGCCGGCCGGCTACCACCGCGCCAGCGCGAGCGTGCCGACCTTCATCGACGCCCTCGCCATGAAGGACGCAGCGCTCAAGAACGGCCAGTGCACCTGGTAACAATTCGATCGGCGAACGAAGAGCCGGGCAGGACGCCAGCGTCCTGCCCGGTTTTTTTCCACTCCGTAGCCCGGATGAGCGAAGCGATATCCGGGACGCGACTCGTTCTCCCGTCAGCCTTCCTCGGCACGCTCACCAAAGGCATCCCCACTTTCGCTCACCTCACCGGACCAATCCCCCGGGAGCAGCCCAGTCTGCACGTATCGGTGAAAGGACGAATGCGGCCAATCACCAACGCGCCGAACGTAGCCGTGCTTGACGGGATTGAAGTGAACGTAATCGATATGACGTGCAAAGTCGTCTTCGTTGCGGACCGTGTGCTCCCAGTATCGCCGCTGCCATAGCGCCAATTCTCCATTGGAGTGGCGGGCTATGTCGACACCGGCATGCAGCAGAGCACTGCTGAAGTGCCCCTTGATCCGACGCCACCGTCCTGCAAAATCAGAGTCGTCCAGCGGCAGTTTCATGACCGCATGCAGATGATCCGGAAGGATCACGATGGCGTCGAGCTCAAATGGTCGCTCGTTCCGAGCGGTTCGGAAGGCGTTGCGAAGAACATCGATGTTGTCAGTAAGGACGCTCGACCGACGGTCGAAAAGCGTCACTGTGAAAAAGTAAGTGCCGCCGGGAATGAAATTTCTGCGGTACAGAACCATGGCGAGACCTTCCCCGGATATCGCTTCGCTCATCCGGGCTACAGTCTAGCACATTGATACTCACGCGTCCTTGTGCGCGCCGGGATGGATCAGGAGATCGCGCGCGGCGGCGAGGTCGATGAAGCCTTGCGCGCTGCCGCCTTTGTCGGGATGCATGCCTTTGGCGGCGCGGCGATAGGCCTGGTTGATGTCCTCGCAGGTGAGCTGCACCGCGAGCGGGAGGCCGAGCACCTTGCGGGCGCGGTCCTCTCTGGACATCTGCTTCGGCATGGCGTTGCGGCGGCCGAAGCGCGGGGCGGAGAGATCGTGGACGACCTCGAGCACCACGCCGAGACGGCGCTGCGCCGCCAGCGTCACACTGTGATCGTCATTGTCGACGGCCTGGCGCAGCACCGGCAGCGCCTGCTCGGCGGCCTGGCGCAGCGTGACGTCGCTGCTCATCCGCGCGATCTCGGCGACGAGCCGGGCCGCCTCGGCCCAATCGGGCGCGTGCGCCGACCGCAGCCGTTCGAGAGCGAGTTTCCAGGAGTCCAGCCGTTCCATCATGCGCGCAACGTTTAGCAATCAGGATCAGTATGCCAAGGCCGCCGTTTCCGCCCTCTTAATTTCGAGTTAGCTTTTCGTGAAACTTCGAAAAGAAACCGGGAGGAATATGTCATGGCATTGCTCGCAAACCACATCGCCGTCGTCACGGGTGCCGGCTCCGGCATCGGCCGGGCGATCGCGGCTGGCTACGCGCGCGAGGGCGCACAGGTGGTGCTGCTCGACGTCAACGCCGAGACGGTGGCGGAGGCCGCGCAGGAGATCCGAACAGCGGGCGGCAAGGCCGAGAGCTTTCCGCTCGACGTTGTCAGGCGCGAGGACTGCTTTGCCTTGGCCAAGCAGGTCGACGCCAAGATCGGACAGGTCTCGATCCTCGTCAACAATGCCGGCATCACCCGCCGCAACGCCTTCACCGCCGAAACGGAGACGGTGGCGAAGGACTGGAACGACATCATCTCGCTCAACCTCAACGGCGTCTTCAACATGACGCAGGCGTTCCTCGCGCCCTTGCGCGCGAGCAAGGGCCGCATCGTCAACATCGGCTCGATCCAGTCCTTCATGCATCTGCGCACGCCGAGCTCGGCGGCCTACACGACCTCGAAGCACGGCGTGCTCGGCTTCACCAAGGCGCTCGCCGCCGAGCTCGGCAAGGAAGGCGTGCGCGTCAACGCGATCGGTCCCGGCTTCATCGAGACCAACATCAACGCCAATGTGCGCGCAACCAATCCGGCGCTGGTGCAGGCCTTCCTCGATCACACCCCGCTGGCGCGCACCGGCAAGCCCGAGGACATCGTCGGCCCCGCGATCTTCCTGGCGTCGGACCTGTCGGCCTATGTCACCGGAACGATCGTGATGGTGGACGGCGGGTACCGCACGGTGTGAGGGAGAACGCTTTCACCACATACACGGTGTCATCACCCGCCTTGTGCGCAATTGCGCACTGGAGCGGGTGATCCAGTATTCCAGAGACGCCAAACATCCCACGAGGGGCCGCGGCGTACTGGATCGTCCGCTTCCGCGGACGATGACACCGTACTTGTCGCGCGAGATAGGTCCGCATCGCGATGCATCCTGCGTCAATCGCGGCGGCTTCGCGGCATTCCCGGGGTCAATTGGTGGGTTCGCTCCCGATTAACCTTTCATTAACCAAACAGGACCACCGTGAAATTACGGCTTGGGGTCGTTGGTTCTCGATCCGCTTCCAATGATGGAAGCGGGCGTTGATCGGGGAGTGTGTTGATGACCACTGTACATGTCGCTGCGTCCGAACCGGGCGCGCAATTCCTAGCCCCTAATCAGATCGTTCCGATGCTGATCGGCGCCACGGTCGACGAGGTCGAGCGTGAGCTCGTGCTCCAGACGCTCGCACGCTGCGACGGAAACCGGACGCGTGCAGCGCGCGTGCTCGGCCTGTCGGTGCGCACGCTGCGCAACAAGATCAGGCTCTATGCCGCCTCCGGCATCGAGGTGCCTGCCTATCAGGACTGACGGGTGAGATCAGTCCGCCCGCGACGACGCGCTGCGCCGCGAGCGGCGCAGCTCGTGCCGCAGATGCACGCCGGCGATGACCGCAAGCGCGATCATCGCGACCGAGATGTTGATCAAGCCCGACACGGTGCGCGGGCAGAATTGCTGCTGTCGTCAAAGGCCGCTAAGTAGCTTGCTTCCGGTCAAGGGAGCAGTGGCGTGGCAGACGATCAGGGACGACGGCAGGGACCTCAGGGGCCGCGCGGGCGGCAAGGCGAGCCGGGGCGGCCCGGGCCGCAGGGCCATCCTGGCCGGCGTGGCCCGGACGGGGCGCGCGGCAAGCCCGGACCGCAGGGCAAGCCGGGGCCGGTCGGAAAGGCTGGCCCGCCCGGCAAACCCGGTCCGCAAGGCAGGCAGGGCGAAGCCGGCCCGCGCGGCACAGCCGGCGCACCGGGACCTGCCGGACCTCAGGGACCGGCGGGGCCGCAAGGCCCGCGCGGCGAACCGGGTCCGCCCGGCCAATTGCCGTCGATCGAGCAAGTACTGCCCTGGCTCGACCAGCTCTTCGACGCCTGGGACGAACGCCGCCGCCAGCGCGAGCGCGAAGCCGCTGAGCGCGAAGCGCTCGCGGCCGCCGTCCAGGAGCCAGACGAGACATTCGTCGATGACGAGAGCGATGACGGCGACGACCACAAGAAGAAAAAGAAAAAGAAGAAGCACGGCGACAAGGCCTAGCAGACGGGTCTATTTCGGCCGATCCTCGTCTTGCGGCAACATGCCCATACGCTCGAACTGCCAGCGCATCGCGCGATACCAGAGATAGCCGACCGCCGCGCCGCACACGGCGAGGATGACCATGCTCGCGCTCGAGAACGAGCCACTCCACCACATCATCCACGCAGTCCACAGCAGCGTGAAGGCGATGGCACCTGCTTTCAAGGGAAGAAGGGCGCGGCTCATGGTCGTGCTCCGGGCGGTCAAAACCCCGGCCGACACCATCGCAACCTGACGCAGCAGATACCGTGAGCCAGGTCACGGAGTGCGCCGTTCGAGCTCACGAACCGAAGCGCAGCCGCGAGCGCTCTTTCGCCTTTTCCGCCTCGACCTCGCGGTCGCGCGCCGGCGCATGGGTATGCAGCGACGTCAGGAGTTTTCGTGCGGCCTCCGCGACCTCCGCCACCGCACGCTCGAACGCCGCCTCGTTCGCCTGCGACGGCCTGTTGAAACCGGACAGTTTTCGCACGAACTGCAGCGCACTGGCATGGATCTCGTCCTCCGTCGCCGGCGGCTCGAAATTGAACAGCGTCTTGATGTTGCGGCACATGCACTCTCTCCCAACGTTTTCTTGAAGACGAAGGTCTGGGCCGAAATCCTACATCCGCCTTCGCGCTTCTGCGAAGTTCCATCGCGCCATGCCGATCAACTCCGTGGCTGCGCACCGCCACAAGCTGTCTCATCTCGCAACGCATCATGTGCGGCGCCCCGGCGCAGCGTATTATTTGAGCATGCATTGCGCCGACAGCTCGGGCTTAATTGCGGCGACGAGACGAATCGGCGCGCGGGACAATCGCGCGCCGGTGGCAACATACGCGATGAGGAGGATCGCATGCACAGGCTGGCACTGTGCGTCTGGCTGGCTGCAACGACAGTGCTCTCGAGCGCGGCGTTCGCGTTCGACAACGGCCAATACGACCACGTCCCGCCCGATATCCGCGCCTGGTTCAAGAGCGTGATCGCGCCGAACGGCGTGCCCTGTTGCGACATCTCCGATGGCCATCGCACCGAGTATGACGTGCGCGGCGGCGCCTATTGGGTGCCGATCGACGGACAATGGATGGAGGTGCCCGCGCGCGCCATCATCCGCGACCGCGGCAATCCGGTCGGCCAGGCCGTAGTGTGGTACGTCCACCATCGCGGCGCCATCATCATCAGTTGCTTCGTGCCGGCGGATGCAGTTTAGCGCGCCGGATTTCGTTGGCTGGGGGCGCCTGATCGGCTAGCTTGAGGACAAGCTGATACGGAGGCACGCCGTTGACCGATCTTAGCGCCGAAGACCTCGCCACCATCTACGCCAAGCCGACCCCGCGCGTGATCGCGAAAGCGCGGCCGGCGATCGATGCGCATGCGAGGAAGTTCATCGAGATGTCGCCGTTCTGCGTGCTCGCGACCTCGGGCGCGGACGGCAGCGTCGATGCCTCGCCGCGCGGCGGCGGCATCGGCTTCGTCCACGTCGCCGGTCCCAACCAGCTGTTGATGCCCGACCGCTCCGGCAACAACCGCATCGACAGTTTTCGGAACGTCGTCGAGGGCTCGGGCTTCGTGCAGCTGCTGTTCTTCGTGCCAGGGATCGACGAGACGCTGCGCGTCGGCGGACGCGGCACGCTGTCGGCCGATCCGGATCTGCTCGCCGCCATGGTGGAGTTCGGCAAGCCGCCCCGCGCGGTGCTGAACGTCGCGGTCAGCGAGGTCTATTTCCACTGCGGCAAGGCGTTGATGCGCTCGAAGCTGTGGTCATCCGAGAAGGTACAGCGATCGGTGATGCCGAGCATCATCGAGGTCATTCACGACCAGACGGGCTTGGGAGAACCGGAGAGCCAGGAGATCGTGGAGGCTCGGTACAAGACGCAGCTGTAGGCGAGCGACAATCGCGGTGTCGTCCCGGACAAGCGAAGCGCAGATCCGGGATCCATAGCCACAGGACATCGTTTGGCGAAGACTCGTCGTTCGGTACTGCTACTGGCGACGATCGATAGATTCCGCGGTATGGGTCCCTGCTTGCGCAGGGACGACACCGGGTGCGCGGCTGGCGCCGGAGCTTAATGCCCCTCGCCCTCGAGCCCGCCGACGTGCTTCTGGGTGTAGAGCTCGAGACCGATGCGACCAATCAGGTCGAGCTGGGTTTCGAGGAAGTCGATGTGGTGCTCCTCGTCGCTCATCAGCTTCTCAAACAGGTCACGCGTGACGTAGTCCTTGGCGCCGTGACAGTAGGTCGCCGCTTCCTGGTAAAGCGCACGCGCGCTCATCTCGGCGGCGAGATCGCATTCGATGATCTCCTTGACGTTCTGGCCGATGCGCAGGGGATCCAGCACCTGCATGTTCGGAAAGCCGTCGAGGAACAGGATACGCGCGGTGAGCTTGTCGGCATGCTCCATCTCCTCGATGGACTCCTTGCGCCAGACCTTGGCCATGTCCAAGAGGCCCCAATTGTCGAGGAAGCGGTAGTGCAGCCAGTACTGATTGATCGCAGTCAGCTCGTGACGCAGTGCCTTGTTGAGATAGTCGATGACCTTCGCGTCGCCCTGCATGGTTCACTCCAGCTTTGCAGTCCAAATCGGCCCTAACCGAGTTTAGAATGCTTCTAAATGAGTTTGCGCATGCCGGCAACCGGCTATGCGGACGCAGCCGGGGAAAAGGTCAGCTGAGGATGCGGAAGTTTTCAGCAGGCCGCGAGGGCGAATTGGGCGGGTTCGGCCGTCTCGTCATTGGCGGCGACGGTATGGCCATGGGGACAGCCGGCGCAGCAAGACTGGGCGCAGGGGCCAAGCGCTTCGTCGATGATGGTCTTGATGGTCCGGGCACAGCGGCCGCATTCGGCGCTGCAGCCGAGACATCCATAGACCTGCTTGGCATGGCGCACGGCGTCGTCGGAGTCGGCGACGGCGGCGCGGATGTCCTCATCGCTCAGCACGTTACAGGAACAAACGATCATGGAAGCGGCAGGCCCTTCGGTGATGCGCCATCATCGATATTTAACGGGCCGGCCGGATGCAAAAGGAAAAAGCGGTATTTGAAGCTATTCCAAACTGGCCCGGCAATCAGCCTAGAACGGCTCTAAAATCAGGTGTTGCGGTTGATCAAGCCTCTGGCGGAGCTAATCGCCGCCACCGCCTCCACCACCATCGCCGCCACCTCCGCAGTCCCCGCCATTGCTGCCGCCATCGCTGCTGGAACAGCTGCCGCCGTCGGTTGAATTCCCCGAACGGTCGCTGGAGAACCAGCTTCCCAACGACAAGCCGTCGCTTGTCCCCATGTAGGTGTCGGCGCCACTACCACCGCTATCACCGCCGGCCCCGACACGCGTGCGCCGCCGGCCCCGGTTCTGGAGGTGAGCGATCCAGCCGTAGCCGATCGCGAAGACGACCCCAGCAGCCATCAATGCATTGACCATCGCGTTGCCCATCATCGTCTCCTGATGAAACTGGGGGCCATGCCGGTTGGTCGTCTCCGGCAAAGATGCCGTTCATTGATCATTCAAACGAAATATGGAACCTTACGCTCCAAAGAGTTCCCGCGTGTGATAAGGTCGAGCGCATGAAGAAGTCGTTCCTGGCAGTCGCTGCCGTCCTCACTCTGGCCCTGACGGCCGGCACACCGGCCCATGCCCAGCGCGGTGTCGCAGCAGGCGTGGCGGCCGGGATCATCGGCGGCGCCATCGTCGGCGGTGCGCTGGCCTCTCCGTATTATTACGGACCAGGCCCCGGCTATTACGAACCGGGCTATTATCCGCCCCGCTACTACGCCCCCGGTCCGGGCTATGTCGCCGACGACTATTACGGCAACTGCGTCTGGCAGAAGCAGCGCTTCTGGGATGGCTATGCCTGGCGCGTCCGCCGCGTCAGAGTTTGTGGCTGAGGCGCGCTTAACCGGTTCACTACGGATGCGCCGTTCATCTCGGAGCCCGAAAAAGACCGCTTTTTCTCGTCACAGCTCCGTGTGCGTTTACCGTGGATTGACCATTTGCGCGCTTCCTAACCGCAAGGCCAAATTCCATCAGAGTGTGCGTGAACCTTTGAAACCCGGGCCGTCCCTTACAGGGGAAGTCCATCTCCCAGGAGAGCAAAGAGCATGAAGAAGACTTTGGTTGCTGCCCTCACGGTTGCGACGGTCGCCGGATCGCTGGTGACCGCCACCCCGCCCGCCAAGGCCGGTGACAACATTGGCGCCGGCATCGCGGCCGGCCTGATCGGCGGCGCGATCGTCGGCGGCGCCATCGCGTCGAGCCGACCGGCCTATGGTGGTCCCGTTTACGTGGCCGAGCCCGGCCCGCCGCCCCCGCCCTGCTACTGGCAGCGCCAGCGCTATTGGGACGGCTATGGCTGGGTCGTTCGCCCGGTTCGCGTCTGCTACTGATCTGATCGCACGGCGCTCACAAGCGCCGCGATCGAAGCCCGGCCGAGACCATCGGCCGGGCTTTTTCTTTGGTCCTGCGCTATCGCCCCGCCTGGATCGAGCGCAGCACCTCTTCGCTCGGCCAGCAATCGACCTTGAGGCCGGCCGACTTCTGATAGGCGCCGAGCGCTGCGCGCGTCTGCATGCCGGCCTTGCCGTCGATCTTGTCCTTGTAGAGCCCGATGCGCGTCAGCTCGCGCTGCATGGTCTCGACGTCTTTCGTGCGCAGCTGCTTCGAAGCCGACCACGGCGTTGCAAATGGCAGCGGGCTCGTCATCCGGTCGCTGAGATGGCCGACGAACAGCACGTAGAGGTCGGAGAAATTGTACTCCTTGATCACGAAGTAATTCTTCGTGGTCAGGAACGACGGGCCGTAGATGCCTTCGGGCTGGAGCAGCGAGGCCTGCTGCGCCTGCTCGGCGGCGCTGAGCCTCGCGCCACGCACCGGCACAAAACCTTCGCGAAGCCATTGACCGATCGGCTTCGTCACCTCCGGTACGCCCGTGGTGCAATCGACCTTCGCGGGCGCCTGCACCTCATAGGCCCAGCGGAGGCCACTCTGCCAGCCCTTGTTGACGAGCTGCTGCGCGGCGGAGGCCAGCGCATCCGGCACCGAGCGCCAGATGTCGATACGGCCGTCGCCGTCGAAATCGACGCCGTGCTTGTAATATTCCGAGGGCAGGAACTGCGTGAGCCCGGTGGCGCCGGCCCAGGACGAGCGCATGTCCTTGCGCGTCACCACGCCCTCGCCGAGAAGCTTGAGCGAGAGGATGAATTCGTTGCGATATTGATCCTTGCGCCGGCCGACATAAGCCTGTGTCGCCAGCACGCGCACGAGATCGTAGGGCAGCGCGTAGCGGCCGTAGTCGGTCTCGCGGCCCCAGATCGCCAGCATCACGGTCGCGGGCACGCCGGACTTGTTTTCGATCTCGCTCAGGACCGGGCGATATTTCTGCAGCAGCCGCTGCCCCTCGCCTGCGAGCCGCGCGATCGACGCCTCCTTGACGTAGTCGGCAGGCACCTGCACGAACTCGGCCTGCGACGGCGCGCCCGTCGCCGGCCGCCCCGGCAGGATCAGATCGGGCAGCTTGTAGTCGGGCTCGAGCCCGCGCGTCTCTCGCTCGAACGTCGCGCGCGAAACGCCGGTCTGTTGGGCTTCCGGCCACAGCGAGGCGATGAACTGCGTGAAGGCGGCGTCGGCAGCACGGGCGGACGACCAGCCGCAGGTGACCACGATCACCGCAGCGATGAGCGCCCGCCGCATCATGCCGCCATCACCGCGTCAGCTTCTTGTACTTCACGCGGTGCGGGATGATGCTGTCCTGGCCGAGCCGGCGCATCTTGTCCTTCTCGTAGTCCTGGAAATTGCCTTCGAACCATTCGACGTGGCTCTCGCCCTCGAACGCCAGGATGTGCGTCGCGATACGGTCGAGGAACCAGCGATCGTGGCTGATGATGACGGCGCAGCCGGCAAAGTCCTCCAGCGCCTCTTCCAGCGCGCGCAGCGTGTCGACGTCGAGGTCGTTGGTCGGCTCGTCGAGGAGCAGCACGTTGGCGCCGGACTTCAGCATCTTGGCGAGATGGACGCGATTGCGTTCACCGCCCGAGAGCGCGCCGACCTTCTTCTGCTGGTCCGCGCCCTTGAAGTTGAAGGCCGAGCAATAGCCGCGCGAATTGACTTCCTTCTTTCCGAGCAGGATCAATTCGTTGCCGCCGGAGATCTCCTCCCACACGGTCTTCTTGCCGTCGAGCGCATCGCGCGACTGGTCGACATAGCCGAGATGCACGGTCTCGCCGACCGTGATCGTGCCTGCGTCCGGCTTCTCCTGGCCGGTGATCATCCTGAACAGCGTGGTCTTGCCGGCGCCGTTGGGGCCGATCACGCCGACGATGCCGCCGGGCGGCAGCTTGAACGTGAGATTGTCGATCAGGAGGCGATCGCCAAAACCTTTGCTGAGGCCGTCGAAATCGACCACGTTGGCGCCGAGCCGCTCGGCGACCGGAATGATGATCTGCGCGGTCTGGGTCTGCTTCTCGCTCGCCTTCTTGAGCAGCTCCTCGTAGCGCTGATAGCGTGCCTTCGACTTGGCCTGGCGCGCCTTCGGCGAAGATGCGACCCATTCCTGCTCGCGGGCGAGCGTCTTCTGGTGTGCCGCGTCCTCGCGGCCCTCCTGCTCCAGGCGCTTCTGCTTCTGCACCAGCCAGGACGAGTAGTTGCCCTCGTAGGGAATGCCGCGGCCGCGATCGAGCTCGAGGATCCAGCCGGTGACGTTGTCGAGGAAGTAGCGGTCGTGGGTGACGATCAGGATCGCGCCGGGATAGTTGCGCAGGTGACCTTCCAGCCACGACACGGACTCGGCGTCGAGATGGTTGGTCGGTTCGTCCAGCAGCAGGAGTTCGGGCTGGTCGAGCAGCAGCTTGCATAGCGCGACGCGGCGGCGCTCGCCGCCGGAGAGCTTGGTCACGTCGGAGTCATCGGGCGGGCAGCGCAAGGCATCCATGGCCTGGTCGACCTTGCTGTCGAGATCCCACAGGCCCTGGGCCTCGATCTCGTCCTGGAGCTTGGTCATCTCGTCGGCGGTCTCGTCGGAATAGTTGACCGCGAGCTCGTTGTAACGGTCGAGGATCGCCTTCTGCTTGGCGACGCCCTGCATGACGTTCTCGCGCACGGACAGCTTGGGATCGAGCTGTGGCTCCTGTTCGAGATAGCCGACGCGGGCGCCCTCCGCGACCCAGGCCTCGCCGGTGTACTCCTTGTCGAGGCCAGCCATGATCTTGAGCAGCGTCGACTTGCCCGAGCCGTTGACGCCGAGCACGCCGATCTTGGCGTCGGGGTAGAAGCTCAGGTGGATGTTATCGAGCACCTTCCGGGTCGGGTAGCTCTTGGTCAGGCCCTGCATGAAATAGATGAACTGGCGCGCCATCGGTCCCGTGACACCTTCGATTTGAGGAAATTTTGCTTGCCGCCGATGTAACGATCCCGCCCCAAAAGGGCAATGTTTTCCGTCCGTTCACCACGGATGAATACGGAATGGACACCATCCCGACGCCAATCCGGACAATTGAAACTATCTTTTAATAAATCAGGCCGAAAGCTCGGTTTCGCGCGGAAACAGCGCCACCCGCCAGAATGAACGGGAGCACAGCGAGGCCGCATCATGGCTCTGATCGAGACGCATTCTCATCCTGTTCCGGCAGGAGCCGGCCACGTCTTCGGGTTCGTTTCGGAGGTCAAGGGCTTCTGGAAGCGCTTCTTCACCACCGCCTTCAATCCCTACCGGCCCGAACTGCACTACATGCGTGGACCCGGTCCCGCCTGGCGCGCCAAGCACGGCATGGATGCGCCGTTCCGCCTGAAATCCCGCGATCTCTGAGCCTCTCCTTCCTATCGGACTTTTGAAGTCGTCAGCTGCTTGCGCACAGGTGTGATTGCGCGCAACCATGGCCGGGCTCCCTCGACGGTGCCCGCCTGCGCCGTCATCTCTTGCCATGGATGAACGCTGATGAGCCGGCTGCGCTGTGCAATTCTCGACGATTATTTCAACCTCGCGCTCGACGTCGCCGACTGGCAGAAACTGTCCGACCGGATCGACGTCACCGTGTTCAGCCATCCCTTCGCTTCGGAGCAGGCCGCGGCGAGCGCACTGGCGGACTTCGACGTCATCTGCGCGATGCGCGAGCGCACCGCCTTCCCCATGAGCCTGTTCGAGAACCTACCGAAGCTGAAGCTGCTGCTGACCTCGGGCATGCGCAACGCTTCCATCGATATGGAAGCTGCGAAGGCGCGCAATGTGGCCATCGGCGGCACGCAATATTCGCGCGATCCCACGGCGCCGCTCGCCATGGGCCTGATCCTGGAGCTGACCCGCGGCATCGGCCGCGAGAATGCGCGCATGCATGCGGGCGAGCCCTGGCAGACCTTTGCCGGCGTCGAGATCGAGGGCTTGACGCTCGGCATCGTCGGGCTCGGCAAGCTCGGCAGCAAGATGGCTGGGATCGCGAAAGCGTTCGGCATGAACGTGATCGCCTGGAGTCCGAACCTCACGCCGGAGAAGTGCAAGGAGGCCGGCGTCGGCTACGCCAGCAAGGAGGAGCTGTTCGCCAAGGCCGATATCGTCACCATCCATGTGGTGCTGAGCGATCGCTCGCGTGGCCTCGTCGGCCGCGCCGATCTCGCGCGGATGAAGCCGACCGCATTCCTCGTCAACACCGCGCGCGGGCCGATCGTGGACGAGCAGGCGCTGCTCGAGGCGTTGCAGCAGCGGAAGATCGCGGGCGCGGGGTTGGACGTGTTCTCGGTCGAGCCGCTGCCGGTCGACCATCCCTTCCGCAAGCTCGACAACCTCGTGCTGACGCCACACCTCGGCTACGCCACCGCGGACGGCTTGCGCATCCATTACGGTCAGATGGTCGAGGCGATCGACGCCTTCACCAGGGGCGGCGAGCTGCCGCGCAGGCTGGCCTGAAACGAAAAGGGCGCGCCGACGGCACGCCCTTTCTGCAATCTGGTAGGGGACGAAGCGCTCAGCGCACGGTGACCGGCGCGGGCAGCGGCGGCACCACGGTCGGCTGCGTCCCCGGGACGGGACCAGCCTGGGCGGAGATCGGAGCCGGCCCGGCAGCGCCCTGCGTCGGCGCAGCGGAGGCAGTCGCCGTTCCCGGCGGCGGGCCGCCCGGCAGCACCACCACGCGGGTGCCGACCTTGACGCGATCGAACAGGTCGGAGACGTCCTCGTTGAGCATGCCGATGCAACCGGAGGAGACGAACTTGCCGATCGTCGAGGGCTGGTTGGTGCCGTGGATGCGGTAGACGGTCGAGCCGAGATACATCGCGCGGGCGCCAAGCGGATTGCCCGGGCCGCCGGCCATGAAGCGCGGCAGGTAGGGCTGACGCTCGATCATCTCGGTCGGCGGATGCCAATCCGGCCACTCGGCCTTGCGGGTGATCTTTTGCACGCCGGTCCAGGTGAAGCCGTCGCGGCCGACGCGGACGCCGTAGCGGATCGCGCGGCCGCCTCCGAGCACGTAATAGAGGTAGGTGTTGGGCGTATCGACCACGAGCGTGCCGGCCGGCTCCTTGGTCTGGAACGCGACCTCCTGGCGGCGCAGGTTCGGCGGCAGCTGCACCGGCGCAGCATCGGGCTGCTCCTCGGGCGGCAGCGCGGCCAAAGTCATCGGCCGGCCATCGGCGCCGACGGGCGGCTGGGCGGCATCGACCGTTCCGGTCGCGGCGGGACCACCGACCGCCTCGGGCGGACGCAGGCCGTCACTGGCGGGCGCCTGCTGTCCCGGACGATTGGCATAAATCACCGGCGGCGGACCGGCGGGCCGGCCGTAGCGCGGATCGTCGGGCGACATCACGGGCCCCTGGGGCGCCGCCGAATAGACCGGCGGAGCGCCAGCCGGACGACCGTATCGGGGATCATCCGGCGACATCACCGGCCCCTGCGGGGCGGCCGAATAGACCGGGGGCGCGCCGACCGGGCGACCGTAGCGCGGATCGTCGACTGGGCCGGGAGGCGGCAGCGAGGCCTGCGGCATCGCCTCGTCGTCTTCGTCCAGTGCGTCGAAATTCGGTGTGCGGTCACCGGGCCGATATTCGGCCGGGGCGCCATAGCTCGGCGCCTGCTGGACCGGATAGCTCTGAGCCTGAGCGAGCGAGGTTCCCGCCGCAGCGACTGTTGCGGCAGCGCATATCGTCAGAAAATGTTTGATCATCATCGCTCTTGTATAGTCCCGAAGCCCGATCGGACCGTTAACGGCCAGATGACGGAAGATAGCGGCACATTCAAGACATATCAGGCCTATTTGCGCCGGATTTGCCGATTTGTGATCCGCAAGACGACCGTTGCCCCGTTGCATCACGGGGCTGAAATCGTATTGCGCCATCAATTGCCGCGTTATTCGGCCGCGATTTTAGCGGAACGGCGCGGGATCGTTGCGATATGGTCGAATCAGCCTGATTCGCCACCTTTCCGAGCTCCGATCCCGCGTGGCGAACGCGGCAATCAGTACCGTCACCGCGTTCAGATGGCTCTTTGGCCCAGGCCTCCTCGCCGCCGGGGCGGAAATTCGCAATCGCTCGATGCTTCCCGGCTTTCGCTTCCTGTTTGCCGCGATCCTGTTGTCAACCTCCATCCTGGTGTTCGGCCTGGGAGCCGCCGCGCTGCTGCGGGCGACCCATCAGCAATATGTCAGCACCCCCTCCTGGCGGAACGGCCCGCAGGAGCAGGTGTTTGCGCAAGTGCCCGAACCGGCTCAACCGGTGCTCGCGGTGCTGCGAGCGGAGCCGGAGATCGCGCCCGCGCCCGCACCGTCGCTGCGGGACCGGGTGCCGACGATCGGGCTGCCGGCGAGCGGGCCCGAGCAGGTGGCCGCGCTGACGGCCGAGGCCGATCCGGAGCCGCAGGTCACTGAAGCCGCGCCTCCGGCCCCCGAGCCGGCCAAGCCCGAGACGATGACGGAAGCTGAAGCGCCAGCGCCCACCGACACGCTCACTCAAGCCGACACGACGGCCTCGATTCCCGACGCCAAGCCTGACTCTCAACCTGCCGCTGTCGCGACCGCCAGCGAGCCGGCACCGGTCGATCCCAGTGCCGCCCTCGCCTCCTCAGCGCCCGACGTCGCTTCGAGCAAGCTGGCCGCGCTGAACGATCCGGCGACGACGGCCGTGAAGGATGCGCCGGCGAAGGCCAAGGTCGAGAGCAAGGCCGACGACAAGGCGACCAAGCGCAAGGCGAAGGCGAAGAAGCCGCACCGCGTGGTGCGGCGTCCGCCGCCTCAGCAATTGCAGCAGCAGCTGGATCCGTTTGGACAGCAGACGTTTGCCACGACGACCACGCGTACGCGGTGAGGCGCCTTCCTTGCGGCCCTGCAATCGTTTCGACGATCGTCATGCCCGGGCTTTGTCCCGGGCATCCACGTTCTTTGTGCCGCGCCTCAAGACGTGGATGGCCGGGTCAAGCCCGGGCATGACGATGTGGAAATAGCGAGGCTACGCCGGACCGGTTGCGATGGCCGGGCCGCCCTCCTGGCCCCATTCCGACCAGGAGCCGTCATAGAGCGCGGTGTCGGTGATGCCGAGCCGATAGAGTGCCAGCGTCAGCACGCCGGCGGAGACGCCGGAGCCGCAGCTCGTGACGATCGGCGCATCGAGCTTGACGCCGGCGCCCGTGAAGGCAGCGCGGAGGTCATCGAGCGGCCTCATCTCGCCGGTCGCGGCGTCGAACAGGAGATTATACGGCACGTTGCGGGCGCCTGGGATGTGCCCGGAGCGGATGCCCGGCCGCGGCTCGGGCGCGCGGCCCTCGAAACGGTCGGCGGCGCGCGCATCGATCACCTGCTCCTTGCGGCTTTCGACATTGGCGATCAGCTGCTGCATGCTGCGCACGCGGTTTGAATCATAGCTGGCCTTGAACGTCGCAGGCTTCGGCTTGACCTCGCCACTCTCCACAGGGCGGCCCTCGGCGCGCCACTTCTTCAGGCCGCCATTGAGGATTCGCACATTGCTGTGGCCGTAGGACAGGAACATCCACCAGGCACGAGGCGCTGCGACCCAGCCGCCGGCATCGTAGATGACGACGGTGTCCGCGTTGGAGATGCCGAGATTGCCGACGTCGCGGCCGAACTGCTCGGCGCTCGGAAACATGTGCGGCAGCGGATTGGAATGATCCGACACCGCATCGACGTCGAAGAATACCGCGCCCGGCAGATGCGCGGCGAGATAGTCGTCCTTCGGCAGCGGCAAGACGCCCGGCAGCTTGAAGCTGGCGTCGAGGATCTTGACGTTGGAATCGCCGATGTGCGCGGCGAGCCATTCGGTGGAGACGAGGGGGTCGGTGGCGGTCATTGGCATGCTCCGGCAATTGTCTCGGTCGTCATGGCCGGGCCTGTCCCGGCCATCCACGTTCTGTCCTGTGGCGAAGACGTGGATGCCCGGGTCAAGCCCGGGCACGACGGAGTATGTGAGGCGAGGGAGGTGCCCCCTCACCCCTTCTTCTTCGGCTCCCACTTCTCCGTGGGCCCGCCGGCATCGCGCCAGGCGGCGTAGCCGCCGGCGATGTGGGCGACGGGCTTGAGGCCCATGTCCTGTGCGGTCTTGGCGGCGAGCGCGGAGCGCAGGCCGCCGGCGCAGTGGAAGACGAATTTCTTGTCCTCCTGGAAGATCGGCTTGGCGTACGGGCTCTGCGGATCGATCCAGAATTCGAGCATGCCGCGGGTGCAGGCGAAGGCGCCGGGGATGCGGCCGTCGCGCTCGATCTCGCGGGGGTCGCGGATGTCGACGATGACGACATCGCCGTTCTTGGAGATCTCGATGGCGTCCTTGGCGGTGAGGGTCTCGATCTCGGCATTGGCCTCGTCGATCAGCGCCTTGATGCCGCGGGTGATGGTCTGGGGCATATACGTCTCCCTCTTGTTGTCATTCCGGGGCGCGCGCAGCGCGAGCCCGGAATCTATTCCTCTACATGCGCTGCGGCCCGATGGAGTCCGGGTTCGCGACTTCGTCGCGCCCCGGAATGACAGCAACCATCAGTGCGTCAATTCCTTCATCGCACCTTCCAGCCCCTCGATGGTGATCGGGTACATCCGATTGGCGAAGATGCGCTTGATGATGGTGGTCGATTCCGAATAGTCCCAGTGCTTCTGCTGCACCGGGTTCAGCCACACCGCGTGCGGATAGGTGCGGATGATACGGTCGAGCCAGACCGAGCCCGGCTCCTCGTTGACGTGCTCGACCGAGCCGCCGGGCACCATGATCTCGTAAGGCGACATCGAGGCGTCGCCGACGAACACGACCTTGTAGTCGTGCGGGTATTTGTGCAGCACGTCCCAGGTCGGCGTGCGGTCGGTGAAGCGGCGCTTGTTCTGCTTCCACACGCCTTCATAGAGGCAGTTGTGGAAGTAGAAATACTCCATGTGCTTGAACTCGCTCTTCGCCGCCGAGAACAGCTCCTCGACCTGCTCGATATGCGCGTCCATCGAGCCGCCGATATCGAAGAACACCAGCAGCTTCACCGCGTTGCGCCGCTCGGGGCGCATGTGCACATCGAGATAGCCGTGATTGGCGGTCTCGCGGATCGTGGTGTCGAGATCGAGCTCGTCCGGCGCGCCGGTGCGCGCGAACTTGCGCAGGCGTCGCAGCGCCACCTTGATGTTGCGGATGCCGAGCTCGACATTGCCGTCGAGATCCTTGAATTCGCGCTTGTCCCACACCTTCACGGCGCGGTTGTTGCGGTTCTTCTCCTGGCCGATGCGCACGCCCTCGGGATTGTAGCCATGGGCGCCGAACGGCGAGGTGCCGGCGGTGCCGATCCACTTCGAGCCGCCCTGGTGCCGTCCCTTCTGCTCCTCGAGGCGCTTCTTCAGAGTCTCCATGAGCTTGTCCCAGCCCATGGCCTCGATCTGCTTCTTCTCTTCTTCCGTCAGATATTTCTCGGCGAGCTTCTTCAGCCACTCCTCGGGGATCTCCGCCTTGTCCATGGCCTCGAGCAGGCTTTCCAGCCCCTTGAACACCGTGCCGAAGACGCGGTCGAACTTGTCGAGGTTGCGCTCGTCCTTCACCAGGGAGGCACGGGACAGATAATAGAAATTCTCGACCGTGTAGTCCGCAAGGTCGGCGTCGAGCGCCTCCATCAGCGTGAGGTATTCGCGCAGCGTCACGGGGACCTGCGCGTCGCGCAGAGAGGTGAAGAATTGCAGGAACATGGCTGACAGATTGCCCGTCGGGTGGCGCACGTCAAGGGGCGCCGCTCCACCTCTCCCATCGGGAGAGGTGAACCACGCGCGTCGGCGGACCAATTCAACGTGGACCCGAGGCCTTTTTGCTCTAGAATTGCCCTTCTCACGGGGTTGTTTTGGGGACGTTTGCAATGGGAATTCTCGCAGCGCTCATCATCGGCGCGATCGCAGGCTGGCTCGCGGGCAAGATTGTCCACGGGGCGGGATTTGGGCTGGTCGGCAACATCGTCGTCGGCATCATCGGCGCACTGGTTGCGGGCTGGGTGCTGCCCCAGCTGCACATCCAGCTCGCCACCGGCACGGTCGGTGCCATCGTGGACGCCACGATCGGCGCGGTGATTGTGCTGGTCATCCTTTCGCTGATAAAACGGGTCTGAAAGCCTGACCGAACCAGGAACGGCCGCCATGCGCGGCCGTTCGCTTGTCGTGACCGAGGCAACGAAATCGGCATTGCCTCACGACGACGACCAACAAGGACGCGCGATGAAATTTACCGGCACCAAGGACTATGTTGCGACCGACGATCTCAAGGTCGCCGTCAATGCCTCGATCGTGCTCGAGCGCCCGCTCCTGGTGAAGGGCGAGCCCGGCACCGGCAAGACGGTGCTGGCGGAGGAAGTGGCGAAGGCGCTGAACGCGCCGCTGCTGACCTGGCACATCAAGTCCACCACCAAGGCGCAGCAGGGCCTCTACGAATACGACGCGGTCTCGCGCCTGCGCGACAGCCAGCTCGGCGACGCGCGCGTGTCCGACATCAAGAACTACATCAAGCGCGGCAAGCTGTGGGAGGCCTTCACGGCAGAGCAGCGCCCGGTGCTCCTGATCGACGAGATCGACAAGGCCGACATCGAATTCCCGAACGACCTGCTGCTCGAGCTCGACCGCATGGAATTCCATGTCTACGAGACCGGCGAGACGATCAAGGCCAAGCAGCGCCCGATCATGATGATCACCTCCAACAACGAGAAGGAGCTGCCGGACGCCTTCCTGCGCCGCTGCTTCTTCCACTACATCAAGTTCCCCGACGCCGACACGATGGGCCGCATCGTCGACGTCCACTTCCCCGGCATCAAGAAGCGCCTGGTCCAGGAAGCGTTGCGCATCTTCTTCGAGGTGCGCGAGGTGCCGGGCCTGAAGAAGAAGCCCTCGACCTCGGAGCTCTTGGACTGGCTCAAGCTGCTGCTCAACGAAGACATGAGCGCCGAACAGCTGCGCGAGCGCGACCCGCGCAAGCTGATCCCGCCGCTGCACGGCGCGCTGCTCAAGAACGAGCAGGACGTGCATCTGTTCGAGCGGCTGGCGTTCTTGAGCCGAAGGGAAGTGTGAGCTCTCGTGTCCCGGACGCGCTGCAGCGTGCAACGCTGCTGCGCAGAGCCGGGCCCCAGAAGGCGGCACGGCCCGCTCGCAGAGATGGGCCCCGGCTCAGCAGCGCACCGTCGAAGAGACGCTGCGCTACGTCCGGGGCACGAGAGCGACATTGAGGCGCACACTCTCTCCCCTCGTCATTGCGAGCGCAGCGAAGCAATCCAGAGTCCCTCCGCGGCGGCAGTCTGGATTGCTTCGTCGCAAGGGCTCCTCGCAATGACGGAGCAAGCAGCGTAGCCGCGCCCCTCCAACTGACCTCCTGACTCGCAGACATATGTTCGCAGCCTCGCTGCGCATCTCGCCCGAGCTTTGCTTTCATTCCTCGCCCAACAGAAAGAGGGCGCAGGGAAGGCCAGGTGCCGACAGGCACCCGCGGTCTGCTGCGCAAAAGGCACACGCAGAAAACCGCACAGCAGCATACAGGTGGTGCCGAACACACGGCCTTCCCTGCGCGATGGTCGGACGGCTTATGCCGTGCTCTCCCGGGAGCCGAACTTTCCCTCTGGCCTCCCTCGCCCCGCGAATTGACGATGCCGTCCGCCCGGTTGGGCTCGCGCACATCTCCGCGGAAGGCTTGACCGTAGCAACGACGGCCAGGACCACACGGTTTTGCCGTACGCAGCTCATCCGGCTTCGCCAAGAGGCTTCGCCGGACTTCAGCGCCGCTCGTCCGCACGAAGCCTCGGGCTCACAGGGACTACCCGCCCTGCCCGCACCATCTCGTGCCGACGCTGCCGCGTCCACCGCAACCCGGCCCGCGTTTCGAACGACTCGCGAACCGCCCCTCTTCGTCGGGCCGGGCTGTGTCGATTTATGCCGCAATTCCGAATTTCGGTAAAGTGGAATATTTTCGCGGAGAGGGGTTGACGGGGTGCGGGTGTTTTGCCCGACGGGTAAACTTGTAGAAATATCAGGCCAGCACGCTTTGAATAGCCAATGCTATGCTCCCTTGGTCCGCTTGATGTCGTTCACGACGTCCGGGTCACTCAAGTCCCTGTGCCACCAATGATTTACGGGATCCAGCGGCTGCTCCTTACGCCGCCTGCTGTCTGCCGCAGCGAGCAACTTGATGAGGAGCCGAAACGCGCGAGGCAATTCAAACTCCGGAAGCGCGGGGAGCTTCGCCAATTGAACCCGGAGATTGGGCATTGCGATCAAGACGCACGGGGTAAGCGTCGGCTTCAGCCGCGACTCCGCGATTGCGGCTGCAACATCTTCAGGCTTAGGCCGTGCCCGCGATATGAAGTTACTCAAGCCGCGAAGGAGCCTGCGCTTGTCATCCTCGCTCTGCGTGCCGAACCAATCCTCTCCCTTTGCATCGCTTGCAATCCCCTGTGCCAATTGATTCAACAGGATTTCTTCATCGACATTCAGCATCGCGCCACCCAGTGCAGCGCGGCCCCCCAGCCCAGGATAAAGTCATGGTGATTGCTGCAAAGGAGATAGCTCGCCTCCTCGTCACAGACATAGAACTCGAGTGCCGGACAGTCTTCCAGAACCCGAAGCAGGTCCGCACCGCACAAAATCTCCAGATCGACTGTGCGCCATCCAGAAACATCAAACATTGGTTCTTTCCCACGAACTTCGGGATGAGCTCCCAACCATCAGGCCTCAGCGTCCCCTCCGATGAGGCATCATCCCACGGCGCGCGGCTCGTCACAGGGACACCAAGCCGCTCCAGCAACCTGATCGCGATGTTCTGTCTCTCCGCCTTGTTGAGCACGCCCGCCTGCACGCCTGTGCTCACGATCGCTGAAGAGACATGGTCAAAATTCATAGCGTCGCTCAACTGAGGCACGACCTAACTTTCCCCCAGATCCTTTAGCCAAGCTCGTAGGGTGGGTTAGCGTCAGCGTAACCCACCTCTTTCGTTTCCGCATCAGCGGATGTGGTGGGTTACGCCAGCGGCCGCGCTTTGCGCAGCCGCTAGCTAACCCACCCTACGAAGGCCTCACGCTACCGCCGCGTCCGGAATACGCGCGGCTTCCATCGGTGCCTTGCCGCGGATGAGGTCCGAGGCGCGGTCGGCGATCATCATGGTGGAGGCATTCAAATTCGCCGAGATCATTCGCGGCATGACGGAGGCGTCGATGACGCGGAGGCCTTCCAGGCCGTGGACACGGAGGTGGTCGTCGACCACCGCCCACGTGCTATCCGCCGGGCCCATGCGGCAGGTGCAGCCGGGGTGGAACGTGGTGGTGCCGCGCTCGGTGGCGGCTGCCAGGAATTCGTCGTCGGTGTTGACGTTGGGGCCGGGGAAATCCTCGTAGGCGTAGTAGGGCGACAGCGGCGCACTCTTCAGCAAACGCCGCGCGAGCTTCATGCCGCCGACGATGACGCGGCGGTCGAGCTCGGCATCGAGATAATTGGTCTGGATGATCGGCGGCGCGAATGGATCGCTTGAGCGGATGCGGACATAGCCGCGGCTCTCCGGCCGCTGCTGCCAGGATGCGACCGTCATGCCGGGCTCGTCCTCGAGCTGGCCCTGCACGCCTTCCTTGTAGCTCGCCGGCGTGAAGGTGAGCTGGAGATCCGAGCTCTCCGCGCTCTCGCCGGAATGCCAGAAGCAGTAGACCATGGTCGGCGACAGCGAGAGCAGGCCGCGGCGCGCGGTCGCCCATTTCAGCGCCTCGATCCAGAGCGAGAGGCCGCGGCGGAGCTCGTTGATGGTCTTGATGTCCTTGACCCGCGCCACCGTGCGCGGGGCGTAATGGTCCTGCAGGCCTTCGCCGACGGGGAGCGCGTGCCGCACCGCGATGCCGTGCTGCTGCAGCAGATCCGGCGAGCCGATGCCCGAGAGCTGCAACAGCTGCGGCGAATTATAGCTGCCGCCGGAGAGGATCACCTCCTTGTTGGCGCGCACCTCGACGGGATGGCCGCCGCGGCCGCCCTTCATGTAGCGCACGCCGACGGCGCGCTTGCCTTCAAAGATGATCTCGGTGGCGTGCGCATGCGTGTGCACATGCACGTTCGGCCGCTTCATCGCCGGCTTGAGGAACGCAGTCGCGGCGGAGACGCGCAGGCCGTTGTTGATGGTGCGCTGGCAGTAGGAGACGCCTTCCTGGGTCTTGCCGTTGTAGTCGGGGTTGCGGGGAATGCCGAGCGAGACGGCACCCTCCATGAAGGCCTCGCAGAGCGGATCGCGCCAGTCCATCGTCGTAACCGTGAGACTGCCCTCACGGCCGCGATAGAGCGCCTCGCCCTCGCCGACGCGTTTCTCCAGCCGCCGGAAGTAAGGCAGCACGTCGGCATAGCCCCAGCCGCGATTGCCCATCTGCGCCCAGGTGTCGAAATCCATGCGCTGGCCGCGATTGTAGATGTGGCCGTTGATGGAGGACGAGCCGCCGAGTGTCTTGCCGCGCGGCGCATAGATGCTGCGCCCACCGGTCCAGGGCCCCGGCTCCTGCTGATAGGCCCAGTTGATGCTCTTCATGTGGAAGGTCTTGATGAAGCCCGCCGGGAGATGAATGTAGGGATGCCAGTCCCTCGGGCCCGCCTCGAGCACACAGACGCTGGTGCTGGGATCTTCGCTCAGCCGGCTGGCGAGCACGCAACCGGCAGAGCCCGCGCCGACGATGACATAGTCAAATCTATCCATGGTGGCATCCTTAGCGCGCAATGAGTGCTGAATAAATGGTGCTGGCCACGAGCTCGCTCCAACCTCTCCCGCTTGCGGGGGAGGTCGGCGCGAAGCGCCGGGTGAGGGCTCTCTCCACGCGGGGAGTCCCACCGCGGAGGCACCCCCTCCCCAACCCTCCCCCGCAAGCGGGAGAGGGAGCGCAGTGCGACCGCGTATGCACCGAACCAATCACGCTCATTGCTAGCGCGGCTTGTCGTTGAGCTGGAATTCGAGATGCGCCTGCACCGTCGGCCATTCGGCCGCGGTGATGCTGTAGACCACGGTGTCGCGCAACGTGCCGTTCGGCGCGATCTGGTGACTGCGCAGGATGCCGTCCTGCTTGGCGCCCAGGCGCTCGATGGCGCGGCGGCTTTGGTGGTTGAAGAAATGGGTGCGGAACTCGACCGCGATGCAGTTCAGCGTCTCGAAGGCATGGCGCAGCAGCAACAGCTTGCACTGCGTGTTGAGCGGGCCGCGCTGCGCGCCCTTTGCGTACCAGGTCGAGCCGATCTCGACGCGGCGGTTCGTGGCATCAATGTTCATGTAGGTGGTCA
The DNA here is from genome assembly GCF_023100985.1 of Bradyrhizobium sp. 191. Lineage (NCBI taxonomy): Bacteria > Pseudomonadati > Pseudomonadota > Alphaproteobacteria > Hyphomicrobiales > Nitrobacteraceae > Bradyrhizobium > Bradyrhizobium sp. 191. Next base: position 6,540,866 of record NZ_CP064692.1, on the reverse strand, counting down.
TGCCGACGATCCTGCCGGCGGCATCGAACACGGTGAAGGGCAGCATCGAGCCCGCGGCTTGCAAGGCCAGGCGCCGGTCAATCTCCTTCGCCATGCCCTCAGGCGTCGGGACCGCGGTGTACCAGAGCTTGAAGAGTTCACCGTCCCTGACAGCCTCGACCAGCCCCTCGCGATGATCATGCGACAGCGGCTCGAGACGGGCGTGCTGTCCGCGCAGGGTGATGGGATCGGGCCAGGGCATTTCTCACTCCATAATGACTGCCGTCATTCCGGGGCGCGACGAAGTCGCGAGCCCGGAATCCATAATCACGGTTCGGGGTTATGGATTCCGGGCCTGCGTGCTGGCGCGCGCATCCCGGAATGACGACCGATGTATTGGCACACTTCGTCCAGATACATTCACTTGTTCAAAAAATTCAACGGCAAACCGCCGCGCGGCCAGTCCATGGCGATCAGCTCGCCCTTGCCTGATAGCGTGATGTAGGCGGTCTTCAGCTCGGGACCGCCGAAGGCGATGTTGGTGGTGACGCGGTCGCCGGTCGGGACCTGCTCGACCAGGGTGCCGTCGGGCGCGATCACCGAGATGCAGCCGGAAACCAGGGTGGCGACGCAGACGTTGCCGCCAGCTTCCACCGCGAGCGAATCGAACATCTGGTAGCCGCCGAGGCCGCAGATCGGCTTTCCCCGCTCGCCGCGGTAGATCACGTCGCGCGGCTTGAGCGTGCCGGGCGCCGAGAGCTCGTAGGCCCAGAGCCGCCCCGTCGGCGTCTCCGCGATGTAGACGGTGTTCTCGTCCGGCGACAGCCCGATCCCGTTGGCCGGCAGAATCCCGTGCACGACCTCCACGATCTCGCTCATGCCGGGCTTGAGGTAATACATGCCGCCGACGTCCATCTCGCGCGCGCGGCGCTTGCCGAGATCGGAGAACCAGAGGCCGCCCTGCCTGTCGAAGACGAGGTCGTTCGGCCCGCGCAGATCATGCGCGCCACATTTGCTCACGACGGTTTCGACCTTGCCCGACTGCAGGTCGACGCGCTGGATCGAGCCGCCGAGATAATCGGCGGGTTGCGGACCCGGCATGATCATGTTGCGGGTCGGGATCCAGGAGAAGCCGCCATTGTTGCAGATGTAGATCTTGCCGTCGGGGCCGAGCGCGGCGCCGTTCGGCCCGCCCGGAATCCTGGCGACGATCTCCTTGCGGCCGTCAGGATAGACGCGCGTCAGGCGCTGGCCGCGGATCTCCACCAGCACCACCGAGCCGTCGGGCATCACCACGGGGCCTTCGGGAAATTCGAGGTCGGTGGCGAGAACGCGGATGTTGGACATTTGGGACCCTCCCGGCTGCTTGTTATGGCTTGCACGGGATGTCCGGCACGGGCTCCGCAGGCAAGGTTTGCTTGCGGTTATGACAAAGTCGCCAAGGCTTGCCAAGCAAGCGGGACGGTATGCCAGCGTTGCAGCTTACTCGCGCACTGGTATCCAAATCTCGAAGCCGCCATTGCCGGTCGCAGGATCGAATTTCTCGTCGTAGCGCTCGAAGTTCGGCGCGTCCGCGGCTCTGAGCCCGGATGCCGGCAACCACTGATTCCAGATGGTATTCACGGTACGCCGGATCGAAGCGACGTGCTCGGTATGCGTGAACACGGCATAGCGCTGCTCGGGAATGCGGATGCGGCCGAAACGGCGCGGCAGGTCGGAGAAATCGGCGACCTCGACCCCGGCGATATAGTCGAAATTGCCGGCGTCATCGCCGTTGCAGCAGACGCCGTAGGCGACTTGAATTTTTCCTTGGCCGACCCGCGCGGGAATGTCGGCGATCTCCCGATGGAAGCGTTGCCAAAGACCGGGGATCATGGCGCCGTTGTCGCAGGAGATGCGCTCGGCGGGGCCGGCGACCAGGAAGGCCTTTGCCGTCTCGAAACGCGGTGGGGCAAGATGGTCGAGCATGGTGGAGTTCATGAGGATCGGCTCCTGAAGCTCGAGCTGGCTCACGCACGTTGCCGCCCTCACCGCTTCGGGCGTGGTGCCGAAATGGTCGCGGAACGCGCGGGTGAAGGCTTCGTGCGAGCCGTAGTCCGCCTCCAGCGCCAGCGACAGGATGTCGGGTGCGCCCTTTGCCAGACTGCGCGCCGCCTCGGTCAGCCGCCGCGCGCGCACGTACCGCATCACCGGAAAGCCGGTGGCTGCGGCAAACGCACGCACGATGTGGAACCGCGATACGCCCGAGATCGCCGCGATCTCGTCGAGCGTCATCGGCTCGGCCAGATGGCTCTCGATATACCAGAGCGCGCGCTGGGCTGGATTCATGGCGGTTCAGGCTCACGTTCGAAGCGCGGCGATGATGCGCCGGTCTCTGCCGCTCTGCTTGATCGGCATTGCTGTCCTTCGCATGACGATAGCTCGGCAATCGTCGCTGGCAACGCCCTGCTATTCGCGGCTACACTCGTCGAAACCGCTCACGAGAAAGAGGAACCGGGTCATGGAAATCACCGATGTGCGGGCGCACCATATCCGCATCCCCTATGATTCCGGTGTCGCGAGCTTCCGCCAGGGCGCTTCCGCCATCACGGCGCTCGACATGGTCCTCGTCGAGGTCTCGACCGATGCCGGGCTGACCGGCTGGGGCGATGCCTTCGCCTATGTCTGCCCGCGCACCACGCGCAGCGCCGTCGAGGAGATGATCGCGCCGCAGGCCCGCGGGCTGAAGGTGCCCGATGCGGCCGGCATTCCCGCGGTGATGGAACAGATCGAGCGCAATCTGCATCTATTCGGCCGCTACGGCATCACCATGTTCGCGATCTCCGGGCTCGATATCGCATTGTGGGACCTGGCTGCGAAGGCCGAAGGCGTGCCGCTGCATCGCCTGCTCGGCGAGATCAGGCGCACGGCCATTCCGGCTTACGCGAGCCTCTTGCGAATCGGCTCGCCCGGCAACATCGCCGCCGAATGCAGAAAGGCGCTCGCGCTCGGCTATGGCGCGATCAAGCTGCACGAGTCCACGGCGCCGGCAGTATTCGCCGCACGCGAGGCAATCGGGCCAGCCATTCCGCTGATGGTCGACATGAACTGTCCCCTGACGGGCGAGCAGGCGATCGCGTTTGCGAAAACATGCCGGGAGGCGCAGCCGATGTTTCTGGAGGAGCCGGTCTGGCCGCCGGAAGATTTCGCCACGCTCGCCGACGTCCGCAGCAAGGGCGGGCTCGGCGTCGCCGCCGGCGAGAATGCCTGCACCGAATATCAATTCCGCCAGATGATCGAAGCGGGCGCGGTCAGCCACGCCCAGCCCTCGGTCATCAAGGTCGGCGGCATCACGGAATTCCTGAAGGTCGCAGGCCTGGCCGATCGGCTCGGCGTCAAGATCGTTCCGCACTCCCCTTACTTCGGCCCCGGCCTGCTGGCGACGCTGCATCTGCTCGCAACGCGCGACGACGGGCTGGTCGAGATGTTCTATCTCAAGCGCGAGGCCTGCCTCTGGGGCGGACGCGCCGATGTCGATGCCACCGGTCATGTCGCGGTGCCCTCAGGCCCCGGGCTCGGCTACGACCCCGATCGTACCGTGATGGAGCGCTATCGCATCGCGTGAACGGCGCGCTTATTTCGCGGCGTCCTTGGGCGGCGGGGCATCCTGCTTCTTCTTCAGATCCTCGGCGGTCTTCGCCTGCGCGGCCTGGAGATCGCCGAGCGTCTTCTGCAAGCCGGCGAGGCTCGACTTCAGCGCGTCGATCTGGCGATTGGCGGCATCCAGCTTCTGCTGATGATCAAGGGCGAGCTTGGCGATCGTCTTCTGCAGGAAATCGACATTGCTCTGCAGGCAGCTGGTGCGCCGCTCCATGGTCTTCTCGACGGTGCAGATCTCGATTCCGGGCACGTCCTGCGCGCGGAGCGGCAGCGGCGCCAGCGCTACGAGCAGCAACATCGCGAAACAAATGCCGGCGTTTCGAAGCAGCATGCAGGTTCCTCGTCCAATCGATCACGGCAATGTGCGCCGTTTGCGCGCCGCAGCGAGACGCTACCACACTCGTACCGCATTCTCGCGTTGAGCTTGCGTCCGTTCCCAGGGATGGGGAACGATGATCCGCACGCGGAAGAAGTGGGCATTCTTTCCGCGGCTTTGTTTAGGGGAGATTTTTGGAATGGCAACGCGCGACAGACGTTTGGCGGAGTTCGACGGAGCCGGAGAACCACCGCCGGGCCTGCCACTCGAAGTGCTCTGCGAGGATCACAGCGGAACATATCAACTGCCGTTCGCCTGCCGCTACGTCGAGGGACGCTGGCAGAACCACGAGGCCGGCATTGCGGTCGAAGCAACCGTCATCGGCTGGCGCCTGCCGCGCGTGAAGCAGCGTGGGGCCGCCTGAGGCGGTTTCTGTTTCAAAATGCGACGGCGCCGCGCTCCGCCTTAACCTTCGGAACGCGGCCCGAACGAATCACGTCCGAATCAGCCGAAAGGCCGTGTACGCAGCTGTTCACGGCTAGATGTCGACATGGCAGTGCGGGCGCGCACAATATCTGCGCAGCACGCGGGATGGGCCCGGCCTGTCACCGGCGCCAAAGGTTAATCGCTGCAAAGGCATCGCTGTGAGGCCGCCGCGCGAGGGCACCGCCCCCGAAACAGGCAGGGCGGCGCAACACTTGCCTAATATTCGACCTCGAGCTCCTCGATCTCGGCTGGCTCCTCCCGCGCCGCAGCGATCCATTCCTGCATCTCCGGCATGGCCATGATGGTATCGGCATAGGCCTTCAGGCGCGGCTCGAGCTTGACGTCGTAGGTCACAAAGCGCGTCACCACCGGGGCGTACATCGCATCCGCCATGGTGCGCTGCGCGCCGAACAGGAACGGGCCGCCCGATTTCTCCAGACAGTCGCGCCAGATGAACCAGACGCGGTCGATGTCGGCCTGCGCCCGCGACCAGATCTTGAAGCCGGGAAAGTGCCCCTTCAGGTTGACCGGCAGTGAGGCGCGCAGCGTGGTGAAGCCGGAATGGATTTCGCCCGAGATCGAGCGGCAATGGGCGCGCTGGATGCGGTCGGCCGGCAACAGACCGGCGTCCGGCATCACCTCGTTGAGATATTCGGCAATCGCCAGCGTATCCCAGACCACGGCGCCCTCGTGCCGCAGGCACGGCACCAGGATCGACGACGACAGCAGCAAAATCTCGGCGCGTGCCGACGGATCGTCCGGGGCGGTGACGATCTCCTCGAAATCGAGCCCGGAGAATTTCGTCAGCAGCCAGCCACGCAGCGACCAGGACGAGTAGTTCTTGCTGCTGATGGTCAGTGTCGCCTTCGCCATGTGGCCTCTTCCTTGGTCCCGACTTCAGCCCGGCCCGCGTGCTTCCCGTGTCATGAGCAGCAAGCGACGTGCCAATTCAGCGGCGACCCGGACTGCCGTCTGGCGTCCTTATTGCATGGCAGCACGGGACGGGATGGGCGTTTCAGCATGATGTCGATGTTTTATCAGGCCTTTCAAAACCACATGGACCTGACGGCGCCATGGCGCGCAGGGGCTTCGTCGGCACTCAAATTCCTCAATCTGGTGCCGCAGGGCAGGTCGGATCAGGTCGTCGGCCGGCTGTCGGCCGCGCTGGAGCTGATCTCGCGCTCCACCCTCACCTACGATCGGCCGGCCTACGGCATCGACAGCGTCATGGTCGGCAACCGCGAAATCGCCGTGACCGAGGAGATCGCCTACGCGACGCCGTTCGGCTCGCTGCTGCACTTCAAGAAACACGGCGTGGGCGAGCAGCCGCGCATGCTGCTGGTGGCGCCGATGTCCGGCCATTTCGCCACGCTGCTGCGCGGCACCGTGAAGACGCTGCTGCAGGACCACGACGTCTACATCACCGACTGGCACAATCCGCGCGACATCCCGCGCAGCGAGGGCCGCTTCGGGCTCGACGACTACACCGATCATCTCATCGACTTCCTGGGCCAGCTCGGTCCGCGCCCGCACATGGTGGCGATCTGCCAGCCGTCGGTCTCGGCGCTCGCGGCCGCCGCCGTGATGTGCGAGGGCAACCATCCGTCACGCCCGGCGACGCTGACGCTGATGGCGGGGCCGATCGACACACGCATTCAGCCGACCCGGGTCAACGAGTTCGCCAAGAGCCGGCCGATCGACTGGTTCGAGCAGAACCTGATCAACTACGTGCCGGTGCAGTGCCGCGGCGCGCTGCGCAAGGTCTATCCCGGCTTCGTGCAGCTCACCGCTTTCGTCTCGATGAATCTCGAGCGCCACATCAAGCAACACATGGATCTCGCCAACCACATCGCCAAGGGCGAGAAGGAGAAGGCGGCGACCATCAAGACGTTCTACGACGAATATTTCGCGGTGATGGATCTGCCGGCGGAGTTCTACATCGAGACGGTGCGCGACGTGTTCCAGGAGCACCTGCTGCCGCAGGGCAAATTGATGCACCGCGGCCGTCCCGTGAATACCAAGGCCGTCAGCCGCATGGGCCTGATGACAGTCGAGGGCGAGAAGGACGACATCTGCTCAATCGGCCAGACGCTCGCCGCGCAAGACCTCTGCACCGGCGTGCGCGCCTACCGCCGCGTCCACCACATGCAGGCCGGCGTCGGCCATTACGGCGTGTTCTCCGGCAAGCGCTGGAACAACGAAATCTATCCGCTGCTGCGTGATTTCGTGCACGTCAATTCGTGAGGCGCCTCAGGCCGACCACTCCTCGCCCCAGACCTGCACGACGTGGCCGGGCGAGACCTCGCGATATTGCCGGCGAGGCGGCTGGTAGTCCGGCGGGCGCACCGGGCTTCTGATCTCGTCGTTCGAGGCCTCGCGCCGGACGCCGCGACGCGACGGGTCGGGCACCGGCACGGCGGCCATCAACTTCTTCGTGTAGGGATGCTGCGGATTGCCGAACACCGCAGCGCGCGGGCCGATCTCGACGATCTCGCCGAGATACATCACCGCGACGCGATGGCTCATGCGCTCGACCACCGCGATGTCGTGGGAGATGAAGAGATAGGCGAGGCCCATGCTGGCCTGCAGGTCGAGCATCAGATTGACGACCTGCGCCTTGACCGAGACGTCGAGCGCGGAGACCGCTTCATCCGCGACGATCAGCTTCGGCCCGAGCGCCAGCGCACGCGCGATGCAGATGCGCTGGCGCTGCCCGCCGGAGAACTCGTGCGGGAAGCGCGCCGCCATGTCGGCGGTCAGGCCGACGCGGACGAGCAGATCGGCGACTTTCTCCCGCGCCTGCGCCGCCGAGGCGAGCCCATTGGCGAGCAAGGGCGCGGCGATCGCCGTTCCCACCGACATGCGCGGATTGAGGCTCGCGAACGGGTCCTGGAACACGATCTGCATCTGCTTGCGAGAATCGCGCAAGGCTCGGCCGTTCATGGCCAGCACGTTCTCGCCGTCGACCAGGACCGTCCCGCTGTCCGGCTCGAGCAGCCTCAGGATCGAGCGCCCCGTCGTCGACTTGCCGCATCCGGATTCGCCGACCAGCGCCAGCGTCTCGCCGGCGCGCAAGGTGAACGAGACGTTCTCGACCGCGTGGACACGGCCCGAGACCTTGCCGAACAATCCGGAGCGGATGGGGAAACGCGTGGTGAGGTTTGAGACTTCCAGCAACGGCCGCTCGGCCGTCGAAACCGTGTCGGGCGTCTCCACCGGCTGGTCCGAAGTCCCCGTCACCTTGTCGACGATCGGAAACCGCATCGGCCGCGCCCGTCCGTCCATCGAGCCGAGCCGCGGCACGGCCGCGAGCAGCGCGCGCGTATAGGGATGGAGAGGCGCTGCAAAGATGCGGGCGGTGGCGTCCGTCTCCACCGCCTGCCCGCCATACATCACCACGGTACGGTCCGCGATCTCGGCCACCACGCCCATGTCATGGGTGATGAAGAGGATCGACATCCCCTCCTCCTGCTGCAGCTCCTTCAAGAGCTCGAGGATCTGGGCCTGGATGGTGACGTCGAGCGCGGTGGTCGGCTCGTCCGCGATCAACAGCCTCGGCCTGCAGGCCAGCGCCATCGCGATCATCACGCGCTGGCGCATGCCGCCGGAGAAGCGGTGCGGATGCTCATGGAAACGCGATGAAGCCGCAGGGATGCGGACGCGATCGAGCAGGCGGATGGTCTCCGCCTCCGCCGCCGCGCGCGACAGGCCGCGATGCTGGATCAGCGCCTCCGCGATCTGGAAGCCGATGGTGAGCACCGGATTGAGGCTCGTCATCGGCTCCTGGAAGATCATCGCGACGTCATTGCCGCGAATGCTGGTCATGCTCGCCTCGGGCAGCGCCAGCAGATCCCGTCCGGCCAACATGACGTGGCCCTCGACGCGACCGATCTCCTGCGGAATCAGCCGCATGATCGAGAGCGCGGTGACGCTCTTGCCCGAGCCGGACTCGCCGACGATCGCCACGGTTTCCCGGGGCGCGATGTCGAACGAGACGTTGCGGACGACCGGGATCCATCGCCGCTCGAGCATGAAGGAGGTGGTGAGGCCGGAGACTGACAGCACGGGGGCCTGCGCGTCGGCGATCACTTGGTGAGCTCCGCTCGCACCGATACTCATGCAAAGCCCCCTGGACATGCCGCGCAGACGGTGCGCTCCCTCCCCCGCATGCGGGGGAGGGTTGGGGAGAGGGTGTCTCCACAATCGAGAACCCCCAAGAGGAGAGAACCCTCACCCGGCGCTACGCGCCGACCTCTCCCGCAAGCGGGAGAGGTAAACTGCGCCCGTGGCTGCACCGATATTCCCATCACTATCGCGCCCTCAGTAACCACGACTGCGATCGACGAGCCCCGGCAGCTCCTCGCCGCGGCGATGCCGAGCGATGACGTCGAGCACGAAATCGACCGCCGTATCCGGCGTCGTCATGCTGGCATTGTGCGGCGTCAGCAGGATGCGCGGATGGCTCCAGAACGGATGTCCCGCAGGCAGCGGCTCGGGATCGGTGACGTCGAGCACCGCACCGGACAACGCGCCGCTGTCGAGCGCCGCAAGGAAGTCAGCCTCGACGAGATGCGGGCCGCGTCCGACATTGACGAGCCCTGCCCCGCGCGGCAGGCGCGCGAACAGCTCGGCATTGAGAATGCCGCGCGTCTGATCCGTCAGCGGCAGCAGGCAGACGAGAATGTCGGCCTGCGCCAGAAATTCTGGCAAGGCATCGGCCCCCGCATAGCAGATGACGCCTTCGATCTCGCGCGGCGAACGATTCCACCCAAGAAGCGGAAAGCCGAACATCTTGAGTCGTTCCAGCACCGCCTGGCCGAGTTGGCCGAGCCCCATCACGCCGACCCGCCGGCGCCTGGCCGGCGTGATCCGGATCTCGCGCCAGACCTGCTGCTTCTGCTGACCGATGAAATCGAGGAGATCGCGGTGCAGGCCGAGCACGGCCATGGTGACGTATTCGACCATGGTCTCGGCGATGCCGGGCTCCAGCATGCGGACCAGCGGGATGTGCGCTGGGACTTTCGTGGTGTCGAACTGATCGACGCCGGCGCCCACCGAGAAGACCAGCTCAAGATTGGGAAAGGTCGTCGCGATATCATCCGGCGGGACCCAGGCCACGAGATAACGCACCGCGGCGGGGTCGCCGATATCAGGCCAGAGCCGGAACGGCACGTCGGGCGCGCGCTCCGCGAAGAAGCGCGCCCACTCGGCACCGCGCACCATGTTGGCCTTGTAGAGAACCGTCATGCCGGCCTCAGAACGGGCTGACCGGCGCGAGACGACGGCCGTCGATCATGCGCTTGTGGCTGTAGGCGGCCGGATCGACCAGCGGCGTCGCGCCCGTCACGAGGTCGGCCGCAAGCTTGCCGGCGGCGGGACCGATGCCGAAACCATGGCCGGAGAAGCCGGTCGCGAGGAAGAAGCCCGGCAGCGCATCCACCGCTGAGATCACCGGAATCGTGTCCGGCGTGCAGTCGATGGTGCCGCCCCAGGCTTCCGCGATCTCGATGTCCTTCAGCTCGGGATTGGACTTGATCAGCGCCGCCAGCGCCGAATTGACCAGCGACATGTCGGGCGCGGGATCGCGCACGCGCTCGGCCTCGAACGGCGACGGCTTGTCGAAACTCCAGCTGGTGCCGCGCATGAGCTGGTCGAAGAACGACTTGCCGAACGACAGCTTCAGGCCGTTCTTGCGATGCTGATAGGTCGGCCAGAAGGTCCAGGCGTAGCGCAACAGGTCCGGCGACAGCTCGACCGTGCCGCGGTTGCGCAGCGCCAGCGTGAAGCCGCCGTCGAGACGGCGGCGGATGCAGTAGAAATCGGTGCCGAGCGCGCCGGAGGTGATCTCCGGTCCCGGCGTGGTCCGGCACGCGGTAGCGTTGACGAGGCCGATCGGCAGCTCGATGCCGTGGCGGCGGCAGAACAGCGACGACCACGCGCCGCCCGCCAGCAGCACGGCTTGCGTGCGGATCGTGCCCTTCTCGGTGACGACGGCGCTGACGCGCCCGCCCATCGTCTCCAGCCCGCGCGCGGCGCAGCTCTGATGGATGGTGACGCCGTGCTTGCGCGCGGCGGTGGCGAGCGCGGGCACGGCCATCGACGGCTCGGCGCGGCCGTCGCTCGGCGTATGCAGGCCGCCGACCCATGTGTCGGCATTGTCAGGCATGCGCTCGGCGACCTCCGCCGGCGTCAGGACGGTGGAGTGCACCTGCATCTCGCGCGCGACCGCGGCCCAGCGTTCCCAGCTTGCGAGCTCGTCCTTGCTCTTGGTCAGGAACAACACGCCGGTGCGGCGGAAGCCGGCATCGACGCCCGAATCGTTCTGCATGTCCTCCCACAGAAGCAGCGCCTCGCGCGCGAGCGGGATTTCCTCGCGGGCGCGGCCCTGCTGCCGGCACCAGCCCCAATTGCGGCTCGACTGCTCGCCGCCGACATGGCCCTTCTCGACCAGTGCGACCGAATGGCCCTTCTTCGCGAGATGATAGGCCGCGGAGACGCCGATGACGCCGCCGCCGATGACGACGACATCCACCTGCTGCGGCAAGCGTTCGTCGCTGTTGATACGGTTGAGCGGCGGGGACATGGGGCACTCCTGGAGTTCAATTCGAGGTCTTTGCGTCAGAGGTCTTTGCGTCAGAGTTCCTGCGCGTCACGGGATGTTCATGCGCGGATCGAGCGCATCGCGCAGGCCGTCGCCGAGAAAGTTGAAGCTGGTCACCGCGAGCGTGATGGCGACGCCCGGCGCGATCGCGAGCCAGGGCGCGCTGGTGAGATAGATCTGCGCGTTGTTGAGCATGTTGCCCCAGCTCGCGGCCGGCGGCTGGATGCCGTAGCCGAGATAGCTGACATAGGATTCGAGCAGGATCGCTTTCGCCACGTTCAGCGTCGCCGCCACCACGATCGGCGCGATCGCGTTGGGCACGAGCTCGCGGAACATGATCCGCAGGTTCGACGAGCCGAAGGCGAGCGCAGCGACCGCGAACTCGCGCTCCCGCAGCGACCGCACCTGGGCCTCGACCACGCGAGCGACGGCCATCCAGGCCGTCGCCGCGATCAACACGGTGGTGGTGACGAGGCCGGGCTCGGTGAGCGCGGCCAGCGCCAGCAGGAGGAAGATGGTCGGAAAGCACAGCACGGCATCGACGAGCCGCATCAGGACCGCACCGACCACGCCGCCATAGAAGCCGGCGAAGGCGCCGACGGCAATTCCGACCGCCATCGCGATCACCATCGCGACGATGCCGATCGAGAGCGAGACGCGACCGCCCATCATCAGCCGCGCCAGCACGTCGCGGCCGAGCTCGTCGGTGCCAAGGATATGCGCGCCGGAGAGCGGCGGCGCGAACCGCTTCATGATGTCGATATAGGTGTCGTCGAACGGCAGCAGATAAGGGCCGAACGCCGACCCGAGGACGAGAACGAGGATGATCACCGCGCCCGCGAGCGCGAGCCGGTGGCGACGAAAACGACGCCACGCGGCCTGGCCGGGTGCGAGCTGAACGGTGGAGATGGTCGCAGCCGTCATCGCTAGCCCACCCGGATGCGCGGATCGACGACGGCATAGAGGATGTCGGCAAGCAGGGAGCCGATCAGCACCATGGTCGCCGAGAACATCAGGATGCCCATCACCACGGGATAATCGCGATAGCCGATGGAATCGAGGAACAGCCGGCCCATGCCGGGCCAGGTGAACACGGTCTCGGCGACCAGCGCGCCGCCGAGCAGCGTCGGAAACTGCAAGCCCGCCACCGTGATCATCGGCAGCAGCGCGTTGCGAAGCGCGTGCACCGTGAGAATGCGCCATTCCGGCATGCCCTTGGCGCGCGCGGTGCGGATGTAGTCCTGGTTGATCACCTCGAGCATGGAGGAGCGCATGAAGCGGCCCCACATCGCGGTTTCGACCAGCGCCAGCACCATTGCCGGCGCGATCAGATGATGCAGCAGGTCGAGGAAGGAGCCGTCGCCGATGGTCTGCCTGTTGCCGGCCGGCAGCCAGCCGAGCTTGACGGAGAAGACGTAAATGGTGACGAGGCCAAACCAGAAGGTCGGGATCGACAACGCGATCATGGCACCGACGGTGACGAGCGTGTCGAACAGCGAATAGCGGCGCAGCGCGCCGAGCACGCCGATCCAGCAGCCGAGCAGCACCGCGATGATCGTCGCCGTCGCCATCAGCTCCAGCGTGGCGCCGAGATGCGAGGAAATCACCGACAGCACCGCCTCGCCGTCGCGATAGGAGCGCCCCCAGTCGCCCCGTACCATGCGGCCGAACCAGTCGAGATATTGGATCGGCACCGGGCGATCGAGCCCGAGCTGCCTGGTGACGCGGTTGAGATCCTCCTGCGTCATCTGTCCGGAGACGGCGAACTGCGACAGCGGACCGCCGGGCGCCAGATGCAGGATGGCAAAGCCGATCGCCGAGACGATCACCAGCAGCATGATCGCCTGCGCCAGGCGGTTGACGACGTAGCGGGCCATCTCAGGCGATCCAGCGTGCCTGAGACATCAGGCCCAGTACCATTCGCGGATGTTCCAGCAGTTGATCGAGGTGTTGATGTTGGGACGAAAGCCTTGCAGCCCTTCCTTCACGCCTTCGGCGATGAAGCCCTGGAACAGCGGCAGGATCGCAACGTCGTTGCGGATCAGCTTCTGCAGTTCGCCATAGGTCGTCTTGCGCTGGGCGAGATCGAACTGCCTGGCGCCGTCGGCGAGCAGGCGATCGGCTTCGGGATTCTTGTACTGATAGGTGTTGTAGCCGCGGCCGCCCTTGGCGGGAATGGCGCCGGAGCCGAAGCGCGGCGTCACGTCGGGGTCGCTGCCCAGCATGAAGTTGACGGAGACCAGTACCGAGTTGAACTTCGACTGCTGCCAGAAATCGCCCCAGATCACGGCCGCCGGCATGTTGTTGACGCGCATCGCAGCGCCGATCGCGCGCCAGTCCTGGATCAGCAGCTGCTGGGTCTGCTCGCGCACCGCATTGCCCGACGTCGTCGAATTGGTGAATTCGAGCTTGACGCCGCCCTTCTCGCGTACGCCACCGGCGCCGCGGATCCATCCTGCCGCATCGAGCAGCGCGTTGGCCTTGGCGGGATCGTATTTGTGCTGCGGCAGTCCCTGCTGAAACGACCAGGCCTGCTGCGGCACGAAGCTCTCGGTCTGCGTCGGCAGGCCGTAATAGAGCGCATCGATGATCGCCTGCTTGTTGATGGCGAGATAGAGCGCCTCGCGCACCGCACGGTCGGCGAAGGGACCGAACTCCAGATTGGGCGCGATGTGCTCCACCGAGGAGGTCGAGGAGACGAAGACCTTGCGGCCCTTCAGCGTCTTCGCCTCCTGCACGAAGTTCGGCAAGATGCCTTGCAGGCCGGTGTAATCGACCTGGCCGGTGCGGAACTGGGTGTAGAGCACGGTGAGGTCGGGAATGTACTTGAAGACCACGCGTTCGACGTAAGGTCCCTTGCCGTGATAGCCGGCGTGAGCATTGAGCAATATGTGGTCGCCGGGCACGCGCTCGCCCCAGCGGAACGGTCCGGTGCCGACCGGCGCGTTGTGGAACGGCGAGGCGTTCGGATCGGACACCTTCTCCAGGATGTGCTTCGGCACGATGAAGGTCAGCGATCCCAGGATCGACATGTAGGGCGAATAGGGCGCTTCCATGCGCCAATGGATCTCGTCGGGTGCGACGACCTTGATGTCCTTGACGAGGCTGTGGCCGACGCGGCTGCGCGCGCGGAAATTGGGATCGTTGATCAGCTCGAGCGAGAATTTCACGTCCTCGGCCGTGAACGGCGTGCCGTCATGCCATTTCACGTCGTTGCGCAGCTTGATCCTCCAGGTCAGGCCGTCGGCCGACAGACCACCATTCTCGATGGTCGGGACTTCGCGGGCGAGGTCGGGAACGAAATTGCCGGCGGGATCGATGAACCAGAGCAGCGAGAACACCTGCCACCAGACGCCCTGGTCGACCTCGATGCCCGGCATCAAGGGATGAAAGACGGTCGGCTCCTGCGACAGCGCCGCGATCACCTGTCCGCGCGGCTTGTCCGGCGGATTGGTGGGACGTTCGGTCTGCGCGAAGGCGCTGCCTGAAAGCGTCCACCCCGCCGCGGCTCCCGCACCGAGCTGGAAGAATTGACGGCGATTCGGAATGCCGAGATGCAGTGCCCCAACGCCGAGCTTGCCGGTGTCGCCTGCCATGACCACTCTCCGTTGTCGCACGCGGCACCGTCTCCCGCGCCCCCGAGACCCCGGCAAAAGGGACAGGAGTGGGCTTTAGTGCTTCTAAATTATTGTGCCAAAATTTCATCACGACTAAATACAGCTGTCAATCAGATTGCTAGTATGCGCAATCTTTTCACTCTGACTGACGCTCCGACCGGTGCGGTCGCGGGCAGATGATGCATTGGGAGAGCGACATGGACGGTCGCGGCGGCACGAACGGCCCCAAGGATCTCGCGACGGCCGAGCCCGATGACGCGGTCGACCAGCGTCTGGGTGAAACCGTGCGGCTGCTGCGGCAGCGCGCCGGCCTCTCGATCCAGGACGTCGCCAACAAGACCGGCTTGTCCACCGGCATGATCAGCCAGCTCGAACGCGCGCGCGCCATGCCGTCGATCCGCACGCTGCGCCTGCTCAGCATCGCGCTCGACGTTCCCATCTCCTATTTCTTCGAGAGCAGCGATCCCGCCGACGTGCCGCGCTACATCGTGCGCAAGACCAACCGGCGGCTGCTGCGTCTCACCGCCAGCGGTGTCGTCAAGGAAGCACTGACCCCGGAAGGCAAAGGCCAGCTCGAGCTCTACGAGCTCACGCTCAATCCCGGCGCCTCCTCCGGCACGGACTTCCTGCAGCACACCGGCGAGAAGGCGGGCTACATCCTCTCGGGCAGCCTGCGGCTGTGGCTCGACAACCAGGCTCATCTGCTGGAGGCCGGCGACAGCTTTCGTTTTCCGAGCATTGTGCCGCACATGTTCGACAACCCGACCCAGCAGGTGGCGCGCGTGATCTGGGTGACGACGCTGCGCGAAGACCGTGGGCCGCAGTCGCAAGAACAGATCTAGCCGATGGTTCAGCTCATCCTTCGCCGCAGCGTTGCCGATGGCGTCTCGCCGAATTTTTCGCGGTAAGCGCCGGCCATGCGGCCGAGATGGGTGAAGCCGAGATCGAAGGCGAGGTCGGTGATGGAGACACCGGCGGAAGCCTGCGCGAGGCGGGCGTGGAGGCCGGCGAGTCGCATGTCGAGCAGCATCTGCGAAATGGACACGCCGAAGTGACGGCGGAAGCCGAGCTGGAGCGCGCGGATGCCGATGCCGGACACGCAGGCGAGCTGCTCGAGATCGAGCGGGTCGCCGGCATTGTCCACCAGATGGTCGCGCGCGGCGCGGAGCGCACGCGGCAGGCGCTCGGCCTGCCCCGAGAACGTCCGGATCGCATCCGACAGGCCATGCCGCTGCCTGTTGAGGAGATGATCGAGTAGCAGTTCGCGCCAATCGGCCATCGCGGCCGGCGAAAGCCTTCCCGATGGCCCGAGACGCTCGGCAAGCGTCATCAGCCCGGCGAGGCTGGTCTGCAAGGCCCACCCGGACGGCGCCTCCAGGTCGATTGCGGGATCGAACTCGACCACTCCGGTCGCCCTGCCCGACAGCGCCGCTGCGCGCTGCTCGACCAGGCGGCGATCGAGCAGCAGGATCGCTTGCGCGCAGTCAGCCCAGATCATCCGGGTCGGGACGGTCGGCGACAGCAGCGACGCCGTCCGGTCCGGCGCGACGTCGAGCTCGCTGACGCCGGCACGAATGCGGGCGGAGCCCGCAAGCGGGACCTGCACCAGGAAGAAGCGCTCGAGGCAGCCGGGATCGATGCCGACCGATCCGCCATAGACGACGTAGTTGATGGAGAAGCCGTCGAAATCCGCGCAATTGTGCCGGGCGGAGAAGCCGTCCGCCCGCGTCTGCGCCGGCTTGAGATCGTGAGGGCAAAAGATACGCCCGATCTGCTCGGCCGCCTCGTCGACATCATCCGTGGTGACGCGGGCGAAGGCCGCAAGCCGCTCGGCTGCGGGCGCCATCGCGTTCGTTTCCAGCACGGCTGCGGACATCGTCGACCACGCTTCGCGTCACGGATTGCTTTAAGCCTATAATAGTTCATCAGACGCGAAAAGGGGTGCGCCATGAAATCGCCCGTGCTGCATGGCAACAGCCGTATCCGGATTCGTTTAGCGGATAGACAAGCGGCCCCTGGCTGGTCGACGCTCCGTCCCCGCCGGTATCCATGAGGAGGTGAGCATGACTGCACTCGAAAAGGGCATTACTGCAAACGGCACGGGCTATGGCGGGAAGAGCTGGAATATCCTGGGCCAGGTCTATTTCCCCAAGGCCGTCACCGACTCCACCTTCGCTTTCGAGACCAACAGCGATCCCGGCCAGTTCGTGCCGGTGCACATCCACCCGACCCAGGATGAATTCATCCTGGTGCAGGAAGGCACGCTCGACCTCAAGCTGGACGGCCAATGGGTCAAGGCACATGCCGGCGACCTCGTCCGCATGCCGCGCGGCATCCCGCACGGCTATTTCAACAAATCCGACAAGCCGTGCCGCGCGCTGTTCTGGGTCTCGCCGATGCAGAAGCTGGAGGCGCTGTTCGAACAGCTGCACAATCTGACCGACCCTGCCGAGGTCGTGCGCATCTCGGCGCTGCACGAGGTCGACTTCCTGCCGCCCGAGGCCAACGACTAAAGCGCGACCATCGCGCTTTAGGTTGTTGTTTGAGCATGATCTTTCCGGAAAACCGCTACACACTTTTCCGGATCATGCTCAAGGCGACCCGCCTTCTCGTCCACTTTCATCTGCTTGCAGCTCGGCCGGCCGCGCCTTGCGGCCGAACGTGGCCGCTTGCGCACCAAACACATCGAGCAATCCCATGGTCAGCCCAAAACATGTCTGCGTGATCGGCGCCGGCGTCTCCGGCCTTGCCGCCGCCAAAGCATTCTCCACCCGCGGCCACCGCGTCACGATCGTCGAGCGCAGCTCGGATCTCGGCGGCGTCTGGGAGCCGGCGCGCTCCTATCCTGACGTGCAGACGCAGAGCCCGAAGGAGCTCTACCGCTACACCGACCGCGCTATGCCGGAGGCCTATCCGGAGTGGCCGACCGGGCCGCAGGTCCATGCCTATCTCGCCGACTACGCGAAGAGCTTCGGTCTCGACCGCATGCTGCGGCTCGACACCGAGGTTACCGGCATGGCGCGCCGCGCCGGCGGCAGACCGGGCTGGACACTCGCGCTGAAGAACAGCGACGGCGCGACGACCAGCGAAGATTTCGATTTCGTCGCGATCTGCACCGGGCAGTTCAACGAGCCGCGCGAGCTGCATTGCCCCGGCGAGGACGGCTTTCTGGCGCAGGGCGGCCAGGTCCTGCACTCGTCGAAATACGGCGATCCGACGCTGGCGAAGGGACGCCGCGTCGTCGTGCTCGGCGGCTCGAAGTCCGCAACCGACATCGCCGTGAACGCGGTGAAATCGGACGCGCGCGAGGTCACGATCGTGATGCGTGAGCCGGTGTGGCGCATTCCCTATTTCATCGGCGGCCTCGTGAACTTCAAACACATCCTCTACATCCGCGCGCAGGAGGAGATGTTTCCGGGCTGGGGCATCGGCGCGATGGGGCGACTCGCGCACCGCCTCGCCGCGCCGCTGGTCTGGGCCAACTGGCGCGGGCTGGAGAGCCTGTTGAAGGCCCAGCTCAAGCTGAAGCAATGCAAAATGGTGCCGAACGAGCGGATCGAGGACGGCGTCAACTGCTCGGTGCCGATCGCGACGCCGGGCTTCTATCCCATGGTCGCCGACGGCCGCATCAAGGCGGTGTTCGGCACGTTCGACCATTATGAAGGGGACAGCATCGTGATGAGCGGCGGCGAGCGCGTCGGTGCCGACGTCGCGGTGCTCGCGATCGGCTACAAGCTCGGCGTGCCGTTCCTCCCCGAAGCTTACAGGCAGAAGCTGGTCGATGCCGACGGACAGTACCGGCTCTATCGCCTGATCGCCAATCCCGATCTGCCTGAGCTCGGTTTCGTCGGCTTCAACTCGTCGTTCTGCACCGTGCTCTGCGCCGACCTCGCCGCCAACTGGCTGGTGCGCTATGCCGACGGCCAGCTCGCCAACCAGCCGACGGCGCAGGCGATGCGCGACAACATCGAGATGATGCTGCACTTCAAGCGCGTCGAGCGGCCGGCCGCGGGCGTCTATGGCGGCCTCTGCGTCGCCCCCTATCACTACCGCCATTTCGACGAGCTGATGGCGGACATCGGCGCGAAGAACCAGAAGCGCGGCGGCCTCGCCGGGCGCTTCTCGCCGCCGGACGCCAATGAATATGCCAAGTTCCTGGCTTCCGCGCCGGAGTACCCGGTGACGGCGTGACGGCTGGCGGGTTGGCATCGACCCGAACTCGCGGCTCGCCAGACCAGCCCGCATTGCCTACGATTCCGGCTGCCGAATCGGCCGACCCGGGAGCCCGCGATGGAACCAAGACGTCACGCCGCCGCGATTGTCGCCGTGCTTGCCCTGCTTCTCGCGGCGCCTGCCATGGGACAAGGCGCGCTCACGGCCAGGCAATCGGAGGTGCTTGCGGCCTATGATCGCGCGCTCGGCGATTTCAAATCCATCCTCGCCGAGCGACGGCGCCAGATCGAAGCGAAGCAGCCGCTGCCGAACCTGCCGGGACAGGCGCTCTACCTCGCGCGCGTCGCCGTCATCAGCAGCTACAAGGATCTCACCGACGCGATGCCGTCGCGGATCGGCCGTCCCAACAAGTTCGAGATTCCGCCGGCCTATTTCGATGCCGACATCGAGCCGCTGGTCGACGAATATGGAAAGCTGTTCGACATCATGGAGGCGCCGCCTGCCAGCGCGCAGAACTCGCCAACGCCCTTCAAGGACGTGGTCGATCTCGCCGTTGCGATCGCGCGCGCCAAGGGGCTGGCGCCTGAGCATGCCGAGACTGCGGGCCGCATCAGCCTCGGGCTGTTCTTTGCAGAGACCAATGGCAAGCAGAATGTCCGCAATGCCCGTTCGAACACCTATATGGGTAGCTTCCAGACCGGCCCCTCGGAGGACCGCAACGGCAGCAGGAAATGGGAGAATATCAAGGGCGACGTCGCTGCGATCGATCCAGGCTTAGTTGCGCGCGACGACAGGGAGGAGGCGCGCGCCCGCGGCACCGATCAGCGCTTCAACCACTGGACCAATGTGCGCAACGGGCTGATGAATGCGCACGCAGATATTTTCCGTGAGATCCCTGGAATCGTGAAGACGCTGCCCGACCCGATCGACCAGATGAAGCTGTTCGAGCTGATCCAGATCGTGCCGACCCCGACACGGTCTGCGCTGAAATCGGGCGATCTCCTGAACTACCGGGTCTCCAGCCCCACGATCATGAAGCACCTGCGCAACAACAGCATCTTTGCCTTCGGACAGGCCGACCGGGCGCGCAGCTCCGCGAGCTACCGCGAGATCCTCGCTGCCATGTGGCTGTTCAACCGGAAGTTCGAGCGCGCGATGGCGAAATATGCGGAGATCAGAGCGCGCTGATGGATCGGTTGCAACCGCCGGTGGAAATTGTAGTCTCGCGACCTCATCGGCGACACGGGACCCCGGTTCATGCGCGTTCTCATTCTCGGCGGCAGCCAGTTTCTGGGGCGCGCGATCGCAAGCCATGCTTGCGCGACCGGCCATGACGTGACCTGCGCTGCCCGCGGCCTTGCGGGGCCGATTGCCGCGGGCGCGCGCTTCGTACGGATCGACCGCGACGTCGCCGACGGTCTTGCGCCGCTCGCGGGCGAGACATTCGACGCCGTGGTCGATGTCTCGCGTCATCCCGGCCAGGTCAGCCGCGCGGTCGCCGCGCTGAAGCGGCCGGGCGTGCATTGGACCTTCATATCGACGATCAGTGTGTATGCGGACAACCGCATTCCGGGGCAACGCGCCGACACCGCGCCGCTGCGCGAGCCCAGTTCAGCGGAGATCGAGCACAGCACCGACGCGATCTACGGCGCCGCCAAGGTCGCCTGCGAACAAGCGGTCGGCAACGACGCCTTCATCTGCCGGGCCGGCCTCATCGCCGGGCCGGAAGACCCGACCGGACGGTTCACCTACTGGCCGGCGCGGCTGGCGCGCGGCGGCGAGGTGCTGGCGCCGGGATCGCCGGAGGACGCCGTCCAGTTCATCGACGTGCGCGACCTCGCGCAATGGATCGTGCGTGCGGCAGAGATTCGCCTCACCGGAATCTATGATGGGATTGGGCCAATTCGCACGCGCGGCGAATTCCTGGCCGAGTGCGCATCCGCGCTGAACGCATCATGCACCTTCACCTGGGTCGATCGCGCCTTTCTGGATGCGCATGACGTGCGGCGCTGGGCAGGTCCGCGGTCATTGCCGATGTGGCTGCCCCTGCCCGACTTCGCCGGATTCCTGACACGCGACACCTCGCCGGCCCGCGCGGCCGGACTGATCGCGCGACCGGTCGCGGTCACCGCGCGCAACACGCTTGATTGGCTCAACGCCAGCAACGGCCCGGTCATCGGGCTTACCGCCGATGAGGAGCGGGACGTGCTTGCGGCCTGGCATGCGCAAGGGGCGGCTGCGACCCGGATCTAGCCCCATCGCGCTGACGTAGCATTCCGTCCCGATGGATGAGTCAGGCCCACTATTGTCGTGGGCCTTGCGCAGCGTGCCGTTGGTCGCGGTCGCGCCCTTGATGCAATTGTGGTCGATCGTGCACCCAGTGCGAAGCGGTCTGTGACGACAAACCTGCCAAAGGCCACGGCTGGGATCGCACTGCAAGGCCGGTGACTGCCATGGCTATGGTGTTCCACGGCCAGTCATTTGTTGCTAGCCTGCCGCACCGACAGACACTCATCGGGGACCACCGAATGACCTCAGCGAATCCCGCATCTCCGGCACGGCGCAATGGAGTGTGGCGACATATCGGGCGGGGACTGGCCATCGCGGCATCCATGGCCGTGCTCGCCGGCTGCGAGGACAAGAACACGTTCGTGGCGCCGCCCCCGCCCAAGGTGGACGTCGCGACGCCGGTGCAGCGTGCGGTGACGCGCTACATCGAGGCCACCGGCAACACCGCACCGATCAAGAGCGTCGATCTGGTCGCGCGCGTGCAGGGCTTTCTGCAAACGATCGACTATCAGGACGGCGCGTTCGTCAAGCAGGGCACCCAGCTGTTCACGATCGAGCCGGAGACCTACAAGCTCAAGCTCGAGCAGGCGCAGGCGGCCGAGGCCGGCGCGCAGGCCTCGCTGCGGCAGGCGGAGGCCGACTACAAGCGGCAAGCCGAGCTGGTGCAGCGCCAGGCAGTCTCGCAAGCAACGCTCGACACCTCGACCTCCAACCGCGACAACGCGCAGGCCAATCTGCAGCAGGCCCAAGCCAACACCAGGCTCGCCGAAGTCAATTACGGCTACACCAGGGTCGTCGCGCCGTTCGACGGTGTCGTCAGCGCCCATATGGTCTCGGTCGGCGAGCTCGTCGGCGTTTCCTCGCCGACCCAGCTCGCCACCATCGTCGCGATGGACCCGATCTTCGTGAACTTCACCGTCAACGAGCAGGACGTGCTGCGCATCCGCGCCGAAGCGGCGCGCCGCGGGCTGACGCTGGCCGACCTCAAGCAATTCCCGATCCAGATCGGGCTCCAGACCGAGACCGGCTATCCCCACGCAGGCCATCTCGATTATGTCTCGCCGACGCTCAACCAGTCGACCGGCACGCTGGCGGTGCGCGGACTTATTCCCAATGACAAGCGGGTGCTGCTGCCCGGCTATTTCGTCCGAGTCCGCGTGCCCTTCGACCAGGAGAAGAACGCCCTGCTCGTTCCCGACACCGCGCTCGGCAGCGACCAGGGCGGCCGCTATCTGCTGGTGGTCAACGGCGACAGCATCGTCGAGCAGCGCAGGGTGCAGATCGGCCCCGTCGACAACGGCCTGCGCGTGATCGAAAGCGGCCTGAAGCCCGAGGAGCGCGTCGTGATCGCAGGACTCTTGCGCGTCATCCCGGGCCAGAAGATCGACCCGCAAGCGACGAAGATCGACCAGTCTCAGGCCTCGGCCAAGTGAGGGGCTGCCAGCCATGATCTCGAAATTCTTCATCGAGCGGCCGGTCCTCTCGAACGTCATCGCGCTGTTGATGATCCTGATCGGCGGCGTGGCGCTGTTCAACCTCGCCATCGCGCAGTATCCCGACGTGGTGCCTCCGACCGTGCAGGTCACGACGCGCTATCCCGGCGCCAGCGCCAAGACGGTGATCGATACCGTTGCCCTGCCGATCGAGCAGCAGGTCAACGGCGTCGAGGACATGCTCTACATGCAGTCCTACAGCGGCGCCGACGGCACCTACACGCTGACCGTGACGTTCAAGATCGGCACCGACCTCAACTTCGCGCAGGTGCTGGTGCAGAACCGCGTCTCCAGCGCATTGTCGCAACTGCCGCAGGCGGTGCAGAACCAGGGCGTCACGGTGCAGAAGCGATCGACCTCGATCCTCTTGTTCGTGACGCTGACATCGCCGGATGCGCGGTACGACAGTCTCTTCTTGAGCAATTACGCCACCATCAACATCCGCGACGAGCTCTCGCGCCTGCCCGGCGTCGGCAACGTCACCGTGTTCGGCGCCGGCCAGTATTCGATGCGGGTCTGGCTCGATCCGAACAAGCTGCAGGCCAGGAACCTGGTGCCGCAAGACGTCATCCAGGCGATCCAGCAGCAGAGCCAGCAGGTCTCGGCCGGCCAGGTCGGCGCGCCGCCGACGCCACCGGGCCAGGCATTCCAGTACACGCTCAACGTCAACGGACGGCTCGAGGACACCAGCCAGTTCGAGAACATCATCGTCAAATCGGGGAGCAGCGGCGACGTCACCCGCGTGCGCGACGTCGGCTGGGTCGAACTGGGCGCGCAGACCTACAGCCAGATCTTCTCGCTCAACAAGCAGCCCGCCGTCGGCATCGGCGTGTTCCAGTCGCCCGGCGCCAACGCGCTTCAGGTCGAACAGGCCGTCGAGAAGAAGATGGCCGAGCTCGCCAAGCAATTCCCTGAGGGCATCAAGTACGACACGCCGTTCGACACCACCAAGTTCGTCGAGGCCTCGGTGCACGAGGTCTACATGACGCTGATCGAGGCCGGCCTGCTCGTGCTGGTCGTGATCCTCGTGTTCCTGCAGGACTGGCGAGCGATGCTGGTGCCGGCAACCACCGTGCCGGTCACCATCATCGGCGCCTTCGCCGCGATGGCGGCGCTCGGCTTCACCATCAACATGTCGACGCTGTTCGCGATCGTGCTCGCGATCGGCATCGTGGTCGACGATGCCATCGTCGTGGTCGAGGGCGCCGCCCACAACATCGAGCAGGGCATGAACGGCCACGATGCCGCGATCAAGGCGATGGACCAGCTGTTCGCGCCGATCGTCGGCATCACCCTGGTGCTGATCTCGGTGTTCCTGCCGGCCTCGTTCCTCGCCGGCCTGACGGGACGCATCTATTCGCAATTCGCGTTGGTGATTGCCGCGACCGCGCTGCTCTCCGCCATCAACGCGGCGACCTTGAAGCCGACGCAATGCGCGCTGTGGCTGCGGCCGGCGGTGCCGCCGGAGCAGCGCAATTTTTTCTACCGCGGCTTCAACGCGGTCTACGACCGCGTCGAGCGCGGCTACACGCGGCTGATCACCTTTCTTGTGAAGCACGCCACGGTCTCGGTCGCGTTCGCATTGCTGGTGATCGGCGCCAGCGGCTACGGCCTGTCGCGGGTACCGACCGGCTTCCTGCCGATCGAGGATCAGGGCTATTTGATCGCCGCGGTGCAACTGCCCGACGGCGCGGCGCTGGAGCGGACGCAAGCCGTGCTCGACAGAGCCAGCGGGTTGATCAAGGACACCCCCGGGGTGGCGCAGGTCATCACCATCGCCGGCATCTCCGCGCTCGACAACAGCGCCAGCCTCGCCAATGCCGGCGTTGCCTACATCATCTTGAAGGACTGGGATGCGCGCAAAGGCCCCGGCGAGGATCTGCGTTCGCTGGTCTTCGGGCTCAACGACAAGCTCGCTGATATCATGGAGGCGCGCACCATCGTGCTGCCGCCGCCGCCGATCCAGGGCATCGGCAACGCCGCCGGTTTCTCGATGCAGGTCGAACTGCGCGACGGCAACAGCGATTTCGCCAAGCTGCAGGCGATCACCGCGGCCGTGGTCTCCAACGCGCAGAGCCAGAGCGCGCTGCAGCGCGTGCAGTCTTCGTTCCGCTCCTCGGTGCCGCAGTTCAACGTCGAGATCGACCGCGTCAAGACCCAGACGCTGCATGTCACCACGGACCAGGTGTTCTCGGCGCTGTCGACCTATCTCGGCTCGTCCTACGTCAACCAGTTCAACAAGTTCGGCCGCGTGTTCCAGGTCTACACCCAGGCCGATCCGGCGTTCCGCGTCACCGAACGCGACATCGCCAACATGCAGGTGCGCAACTCCAACGGCGACATGATCCCGATCGGCACCGTCGCCAAGATCACGCCGGCCACCGGCCCGTCGCTGATCAGCCTCTACAACCTCTACCCGTCCGCAACGGTGATCGGCCTGCCGGCGCAGGGCTACTCCTCGGGCCAGTCGCTGAAGCTGATGGAGGAGGTCGCCGACAAGACTCTGCCGCCGGGCACCGGCTTCGAATGGACCGCGATGTCGTATCAGGAGAAGGCGGTCTCGAACCAGATCTACTGGGTGTTCGGCCTCGCCATGCTGCTGGTCTACCTCGTGCTGGCCGGACAGTACGAGAGCTGGTACGCGCCGATCTCGGTGATTCTCGCGGTGCCGCTGTCACTGCTCGGGCCGATGCTGGTCCTCTCCGCGCTCAAGATCGACAACAACCTCTATTGCCAGATCGGCCTCATCCTGCTGATCGCATTGTCGGCCAAGAACGCCATCCTGATCGTCGAGGTCGGGCTCGAGCTGCACGGCCGCGAGGGCAAGCCGATCATGGAGTCCGCCATCGAAGCCGCGCGCGCCCGCTTCCGCCCGATCCTGATGACTTCCTTCGCGTTCATCCTCGGCGTGGTGCCGCTGGTGCTCGCGACCGGCGCCGGCGCCAGCGCGCGCAAGTCGATCGGCATCACCGTGTTCTCGGGAATGCTGGCCTCGACCTGCCTCGCGGTGCTGTTCGTGCCGGCCTTCTTCGTGGTGGTGCAGCGCTTCGAGAACTGGCGGGCGTCGAAGAAGGTACCGAAGGCGCAGCCGGTGGCGGAGGTGAAGTAGGCGACCGCTATCGATCACGATCGTCATTGCGAGCGCAGCGAAGCAATCCAGAATCTTTCCGCGGTGAGAGTCTGGATTGCTTCGTCGCTTCGCTCCTCGCAATGACGGCGGAGAGAGATTTCAAGCCCTCTCCGCCGGCGCCTGCCGGGCCTCGCCGCTCGACACCAGGAGCACCGACACCTTCGACTGCCGGAGCACGGCGTCGGCAACGCCGCCAAAGGAGAGGTGGTCGGCCTGGATGCGGTCGACGCCCATGACGACGAGATCGACGTCGGTGGTGTCGATCTCGCGGAGGATCGCCGCCTCCGGCGCCCGGTTCACCCGCAGCGTGGTGGTGATGTCGACGTCGTAGCGGGCGGCGAGATCGCTGGTGTCCTTGAGGATGCCCGTCTCCTGGCTCAGGCCGCGGGAGGCCCCGCGCTGCGCGCCCTTGTCGCGCGTCGTCGCCACATAGATCACGCGGAGCGAGCCCGATCCGGCCTGCGCCAGCGCCACCGCCACCTCGGCCCCGCGTTTGGAGACGCCACTGCCCGAAACGGGAACGAGGATGTTGAGCGCGTCGGGCATCGGCTGCTTCAGGTGCTTGCCCTTGGCCGCGACGATCGCGAGCGGTCCTTCGAACGCCGCGGCGATGTCGTCGATCCTCCGGTCGAAGCGGTCCTTGGTCGCGGTCACCCTGTCGATGCCGACGACCAGAAGATCGAAGCCCTTGCGCGCTTCGTCGGCGATGGTCGCGCCGAGCTCTGCCTGCCTCGCACGGGTGACGACATCGACGTTGCCGGTGTCTCCATCACCCTTGACGGACACCGTCTCGGCGGCCTTCTTCACCACGGCTTCGTGGCTTTCCTCCTCGCCGCGTCCCTTCCCCTGTTCCTTGGCGCGCTCGCCGATATGCAGCACGGTGATCGGCAGGCCGCGCATGCCGGCGATCAGGCCCGCGATGTAGGCGGCGAAGCCGGCGTTGACGCTTTCGTCCACCGCCAGCAAGGGGCGCTCGAGATTGGCGACGAAGCCGCGCTTCTCGAATTCCTCGCGCTCCAGCCGCTCCCTCTCCTCCTCGTTCATCGGGAGCCTCGCCAGCGCCGCGCGCAGCATCGGCGGCATCGCCATCGTGGTCACGATCGCCATGGTCACGATCATCGTGAACAGGTTCTGGCTGAGCACGCCGATGGAGAGGCCGATGGTGGCGATGATGACCTCGGTCGACCCGCGCGCGTTCATGCCGCTGGCGAGCGCCAGCGACTCCCGATAGCTCAAGCCGCCCGCGGTGCCGCCGACAAAGGCGCCCCCGAACTTGCCGACGCTGGCGATCACCACCAGCAGGCCGGTGAGCATCAGGAGGTTGGGATCGCGCAGCACCGAGAGATCGGCGCTGAGGCCGGCGAGGCCGAAAAACACCGGCATGAAGAAGCTCGAGATCAGTCCGCGCAGGCGCTCGTCGATCTGCCGCGTCAGGATCGGGGACTCGCCGACCAGGATGCCGGCGACGAAGGCGCCTAACACGGTGTGGACGCCGATCAGATGGGTGATCAACGCCATGACGCTCATCAACAGCAGGATCACCGTGATGACGGCCGCCGCGCTGACGAGATTGTCGTTGGCCCAGCGGATCAGCAGGAACACCAGGCGGCGGCCGATGGTGAAGCTTACCGCGAGGAAGGCAAGCGTGCCCAGTACGGCTTTTGCCACCGAGGCGAGATCGAGCGTGCCGTGCGAGGCCAGGCTGAAGATGACCGCGATGATGATCCAGCCGATGGTGTCGTCGATGACGGCGGTCGCGACGATGATCTGCCCGACATTGCGGCGCATGAAGTTCATCTCGCGCACCACCACGGCGACGATCTTCACCGAGGAGATCGACAGTGCGGTGCCCATGAACAGCGAGGCCACGAGGCGCTCCTGCGGATTGGGCAGCAGCGCGTCCGGCAGGAATTCACCCAGCGCAAAGCCACAGGCGAAGGGCACGACGATGCCGGCGATCGAGATCGCGATCGCGGCCCTGCCGACCTTCCGGACCAGCTTGAGGTCGGTTTCCATGCCGGTGAGCAACAGCAGCAGCAGGATGCCGACTTGCGCGATGCCGTCGATCATCGCCTTCTGCTCGGGCGTCTTCGGGAAGATCGCGGTTTGCGCCTCCGGCCAGATCCAGCCGAACAGCGAGGGCCCCAGGATGATGCCGGCGAGCAGTTCGCCGATCACCGAGGGCTGACCGATCCGCTGCATGACCTCGCCGAGCCCGCGGCCGACCGCGATCAGCAGCACGATCTGCACGATCAGGAGGAATTCCGACGGACCGGCCGATTTGCCCGCTTCGGCACTGGCCGCAATGGTGGTGAGGACAAGCGCCGCGGGGACGAGAACAACCGGTCGGAGCAGGCGCCATGGCATGCAGGTGTCTTTCCCCCTTCATCCGCCCCGGTGGGGGCGCCACAGGGACAGAACCCGCGGAAGGCGGCGCGGGTTCCGCCGCGCGCGCGGCGGGGTCAAAAACGAAAAGTGCGAAAACAACCCCATGCACAGTAGGGATGGGGTTGAAATTGCTCGGGAAAATTTCGGCCTTGCCGAAACGCCTTGCTCCGTCGGGCAAAACACTGGCAGAATGGCATGATGAGCCCCGTCATCCCCGCCGTGGGAGCGCATCTCTCTATCGTCATTCCGGGGCGTCGCGCAGCGACGAACCCGGAATCCATTTGTCCACAATCTCTGCCGCCCGATGGATTCCGGGTTCGCGCTTGCGCGCCCCCCGGAATGACGATGTGGAGACAGTTGCCCGCCTTTCAACAATCCTATGCCGGCTGCGGCGTCCGGATCTCGCGCGGCAGGATGATCGCGGCCGCGATCGCGAGCAGGCAGAGGGCGGCGAAGGCGTGCAGCATGGTGACGAAGCCGCCCTGCTCGTAGAGCCAGGCGACCAGGCCGACGGAGGCGCCGGCCGCGGTGAAGCCGACGAAATAGCGCACCGCATAGGCGCGCGAGCGCCACTCCTCGGTGGTGTACTTGCCGACCATGGCGTCGTTCACCGTGACCTGTCCGAACGCGCCCATGACGATGCCGATCGAGACGATGATCAGCGGCAGATTGCTCAGGCTGGCGGCCAGATAGAGGAACGGCGCCAGCATGAAGGACAGCGGCAACGCCACCGTCTTCAGCGAGTAGCGGTCGAGCAGCCGGCCGATCGTGTACTGGGTCATCGCGCCGAACACGTAGACGCAGGCGGCGATGATTCCGAGCAGCGCCGGGCTGCTGGTCAGGTCCGCGAGCCGCTCGGCGAACAGTTTCGGCAGCGCGACGGTGACGGCGTTGAAGGTCGTGGAGATCGCGATCACCACGATCAGCAGCGCCAGGATCACGCGCCACATGTCCTGCCTGGCGACGCGGGCCTGCGCCGCCGCCTGCTTCGAGCCCTTGCGGTCCTCGTGCACGACCGTCATTGCAAACGCAATGCCGATCAGGATCGTGACGACACCGGGAACGATGAACGCAAAACGCCAGCCGAGATACTGGCCGACCACGCCGGTGACCAGCGCCGAGGAGGCAACGCCGAGGTTGCCCCAGACGCCGTTGATACCCATCTCGCGGCCGAGCCGGTCGGCATAGGACACGATCATGGCGGTGCCGACGGGATGATAGATCGAGGCGAAGATGCCGATGGCGAGCAGCGCGGCGCCGAGTTGCACGGGCGTCTGCACGAAGCCGACAGCGATCATGGAGGCGCCGATGCCGACGAAGAAGATCAGCATCATGTGGCGGCGGCTCCAGCGGTCGCCGAGCCAGCCGGTCAGCAGCGAGCCTGCGCCAAAGGCGACGAAGCCCGGCGTCGCGTAAGGCAGCAGTTCCGAATAGGCCATGCCGAGCGCCGGCCCCATGATAATGACGGCGGCGGCGAAGATCAGCATCGAATAATGGTCGATGAAATGGCCTGCGTTGACGAAACCGATCACCCGGCTGGGGCTGTTCATTCCGAATCCTCTCCTGCTCCAAAATCGGTTATATGTCGGAGCCATGATGGGATGCAGCCAATGACTGTCTTGGAAAGGCCAATCTTGGAAACGCCAAGCTTGGAAACGCCAATCCTGCGGGAGGTCCGGGGCAACCACCGCTCGCCCGCGGGCGTGCACCTGGTCGCACGCGACTATCCCAAAGGCCTGCGGCTCGATCCGCACATGCACCGCGAGGCGCAGCTGGTCTATGCCGCGAAGGGCACGATGCAGGTGACCACGCCCGCGGGACGCTGGCTGGTGCCGCCGGACCGCGCGGTCTGGGTTCCGGCCCAGCTCGAGCACGCCATCGACGTCCTCGCCGACATCGAGATGCGCACGCTGTATTTCGACCTGCCCTGGCTGAAGCGCGAGCAGCGCTACGAGGGCCTGACCAGGGAATTCGTGGTGCGGGTGTCGCCACTGCTGCACCAGGCGATCCTGGCGCTGTTCGATGCCCGCAATACGGAGGCGCGGACCGAGCTGCTGGTGCGCCTGGTGATGCTG
Organism: Bradyrhizobium sp. 191; assembly: GCF_023100985.1. Classification (NCBI taxonomy): domain Bacteria; kingdom Pseudomonadati; phylum Pseudomonadota; class Alphaproteobacteria; order Hyphomicrobiales; family Nitrobacteraceae; genus Bradyrhizobium; species Bradyrhizobium sp. 191. The sequence goes on along the minus strand of NZ_CP064692.1, from coordinate 6,510,680 downwards.
GAATTGCACCAGGCCGAGGATTCCGCCACCTTCCTGCCACTGCCGCGCGAGCCGCGCTGCCGCCGCGCCGCCATGATCGTGCTCGACGACCCCACCGGCCTGCACGACATCGACACGCTGGCGCGCGAGGTCGGAACCTCCGCCCGCACGCTGTCGCGGTTGTTCTCGAGCGAGACGCAGCTGAGCTTCAAGAGCTGGTGCCAGCGCGCCCGCATCGCCTCCGCGATCCAGCGCCTGTCGACGGATGCGAGCGTCTCGGTGAAGCAGCTCGCCACTCAGCTCGGCTATGCCAGCGTGCCGGCATTCTCGGCCGCGTTCCGTCAGGTGACGGGGCGCACGCCGACGGAATTTGCGGGGAAGGGGTGAGGAACACTCTGGATAGCGCTAGCACAATGAACGCAAGGGCCGTCATGCCCGGGCTCGTCCCGCCTGCGCGGCCGAAGCCGCTTCGGCGAGGCGAAGGCCCGGGCATCCACGTTCTTTGTACTGCGTGGCAAGGCGTGGATGGCCGGGACAAGCCCGGCCTGACGACGTGCAGGCTTGGACGCCCAGCGCGCACCGCCTTCGCGGGACATGTCGGCATTCTCGAAACGCACCGCCCAACTGAAGTTGCCAATTTCCCCCGCTTGATTGTGATCGGCTTCCGCCCAAATCTTGTGTAAACTTCCGCAACGCACAAACCGGAATTGAAACGTCCAGATGGCCAATGCCTTCTTCTCCGACCTGCTCGCCACCATCTCCGAGCGCGGCCGCACGCTGCTTCGCCGCGGGGACTCCGCCGATGCCAAGCGGGATGCCGATGGGCTGATCGAGCTTTGCGATGCGTTGCTGTCGGGCCGGGGCGAAGCCTCCGGCACCGCGATAGCGCGTGAGGTGCTCGACATCTACCGGGAGTTGGATGCGGCAGGACGCCGCGCCTTCTTCGAGGGACTGGTGCGCGATTTCGGCCCCGATCGGGAGCGCCTGTCCAAGGCGATCGAGCAATGGCGCGCGAAGCCGAGCGACGAGGATGCGAGCTCGTTGCACTTCGCCTCGGAGCCGCGGCGGCAGGAGCTGATCCGCCGCCTCAACCGCGCGCCGGGCGGCACCGGCGAGCTCGTCAACATGCGCGCCGATTTGCTCGGCATGATGAACGGGCACACCGATCTCGCCGCGCTCGACCGCGACGTCTCGCACCTTCTCTCTTCGTGGTTCAACAGGGGGTTTCTCGTGCTGCGCAGGATCGACTGGTCGACCCCGGCCAACATCCTCGAAAAGATCATCCGCTACGAAGCCGTGCACGAGATCAGCGACTGGGACGATCTGCGCCGCCGCATCGATCCGGTCGACCGCCGCTGCTACGCCTTCTTCCATCCCGCGATGGTCGACGAGCCCCTGATCTTCGTCGAGGTGGCGCTGACCGAGACGATGCCGGGCGCGATCGCGCCCTTGCTTGCGGTCGACCGCCAGCATCTGCCGATCGAGCGCGCGCGCACCGCCGTGTTCTATTCGATCTCAAATACCCAGCGCGGCCTCGGCGGCATCTCCTTCGGCAGCTTCCTGATCAAGCAGGTGGTGGAAGAGCTGCGCCGCGAACTGCCGAAGCTCGACACCTTCGTGACGCTGTCGCCGGTGCCCGGCTTCATGGCTTGGGTGAAGCAGGACAAGGACCTGCCTCTGTCGGACGAGGACCGCGAGCTGCTGAAGCGTCTCGACGAGCCCAAATGGTTCGAGAGCCCCGAGACGGCGGCGCTGCTGCGCAGCGTGCTGGAGCCGCTCGCGGCGCACTACTTCCTCAAGGCACGCACGCCGAAGGGCCGGCTGATCGATTCCGTCGCGCGCTTCCATCTCGGCAACGGCGCGAGGCTCGAGCGCATCAACTGGCTCGGAGACCTCTCGCCGAAGGGCCTGCGCGAGTCGGCAGGCATCATGGTCAACTACCTCTACCGCCTCGACGACATCGAGAAGAACCACGAGGCCTACGCCAATGACGGCGAGGTGGTCGCGTCGAGCGCCGTGAAGAAGCTGCTGAAGAGCGAGGGACGACGGCTGCTGGATATGCGGTTGTCGTAGGGGACTCGCTCGGTCGTCGTCCCGGACAAGCGTAGCTCTCCGGCAACGCGTAGCGTTGTCGAGAGCGAAGCGCAGATCCGGGACCCATAGCCACAAGAGAACGTGGTTACGAGGACTCGGAGTTGTCAGCTTCGCGAAACGACGTCTGCCTGGGGTTATGGGTCCCGGATCGGCGCGCGCTTGGAGCGCGCTTGTCCGGGACGACAGCGAGTGTATGGCGCGGCCGTAGCTCGACACTCGGTCGTCGTCCCGGACAAGCGTAGCTCTCCGACAACGCGTAGCGTTGTCGAGAGCGAAGCGCAGATCCGGGACCCATAGCCACAAGAGAACGTGGTTACGAGGACCCTGAGTTGTCAGCTTCGCGAAACGACGTCTGCCTGGGGTTATGGGTCCCGGATCGGCGCGCGCTTGGAGCGCGCTTGTCCGGGACGACAGCGAGCGTGCGGCGCGGCCGTCCGCCCCCTACTCCGCCAGCGCCTTCATCTCCTTGTAGAGATCGGACTTGCCTTCGAAGCCGATGCCTGGCAGCTCCGGCATGGTGATGTGGCCGTTCTCGACGCGGACGCCGTCCGGGAAGCCGCCATAGGGCTGGAACAGGTCGGGATAGCTTTCGTTGCCGCCGAGACCGAGGCCGGCTGCGATGTTGAGCGACATCTGGTGGCCGCCATGGGGGATGCAGCGGCTGGGCGACCAGCCGTGGGTCTTCAGCACCTCGAGCGTGCGCTGGTATTCGCACAGGCCATAGGACAGCGCGCAATCGAATTGCAGCCAGTCGCGGTCGGGTCGCATGCCGCCGTAGCGGATGAGATTGCGGGCGTCCTGGTGGCTGAACAGGTTTTCGCCTGTCGCCATCGGGCCTGGATAGAATTCGGCGAGCGCGGCCTGCAGCGCGTAGTCGAGGGGATCGCCGGCCTCCTCGTACCAGAACAGCGGATAGTCCCGCAGCATCTTGGCGTAGGCAATCGCCGTCTCCAGGTCGAAGCGGCCGTTGGCATCGACGGCGAGCTGCGCGTCCTTGCCGATCTCTTCCAGCACGGCCTCGATGCGCTTACGGTCTTCCTCGATCGGAGCGCCACCGATCTTCATCTTCACGACGTTGTAGCCGCGATCTAGATAGCCGCGCATCTCGCCGCGCAGCATCGACAGGCCCTTGCCGGGATAGTAGTAGCCGCCGGCGGCATACACGAAGACGCGCGGATTGGCAGTCAGGCCGTGACGTTCGGCGAGCAGGCGAAACAGCGGCTTGCCGGCGATCTTCGCCACCGCATCCCACACCGCCATGTCGATGGTGCCGACTGCGACGGAGCGCTCGCCATGGCCGCCCGGCTTCTCGTTGGTCATCATCGCGCCCCAGACCTTGTCGGGGTCGAGATTGTCGCCGGCGGCATCCAGCAGCGACTTCGGATCGGCTTCGAGGATGCGCGCGGCGAACCGCTCGCGGATCAGGCCGCCCTGCCCGTAGCGACCGTTCGAGTTGAAGCCGTAGCCGACGACGCGCTTGCCGTCGCGGACCACGTCGGTGACGACGGCGACGAGGCTGGTCGTCATCTTCGTGAAGTCGATATAGGCGTTGCGGATCGGGGACGAGATCGGTTTGGTGATCTCGCGGACGTCGACGATGCGGACGGACATGGGTTCTCTCTTCCTGGCTAGCTCCCTCCACTCGTCATGGCCGGGCTTGACCCGGCCATCCACGTCTTTGCCACGGAGCAAGTTCGAAGACGTGGATGCCCGGGTCAAGCCTAGGCATGACGACGGAGGGTGTGGTGCGCCCGACGCGCGATAGCTACTTCTTATCCCTGAAATACGGCTCCACGGGTCCGTGCACCTTGATGGTCAGCGGGTTGCCGTGGCGATCCTTGGCGTTGCCGGCGGTCACGCGGACCCAGCCTTCGCTGATGCAGTACTCCTCGACATTGGTCTTCTCGATGCCCTTGAAGCGGATGCCGACGTCGCGCGCCAGAATGTCCGCGTTGTAATAGGGGCTGTTCGGGTCGACCGAGAGGCGGTCGGGAAATTCGTCGCTCATGATTGTCTCGCTCACAACAGGGTCTCGATTTGCTGCCGCAATCCTTCGGGCCGTGCGGTCGGCGCGTAGCGCGCGACCACCTTGCCGGCACGGTCCACCAGGAATTTGGTGAAATTCCATTTGATGGAGGCGCCGAGAAGGCCGGATTGCTGACGTTTCAGGTAGTCATAGAGAGGATGCGCCTTCGGCCCGTTGACGTCGATCTTCGCAAACAGCGGGAAGGTGACGTCGTAATTGGTCGAGCAGAACTCCTGGATCTCGCTCGCGCGCCCCGGCTCCTGCGCCCCGAACTGGTTGCAGGGAAAGCCGAGCACGGAGAAGCCGCGCGGCGAGAGATCGCGGTAGAGATCCTCGAGGCCGCGATATTGCGGCGTGAAGCCGCATTTGCTCGCGGTGTTGACGATCAGCAGCACCTGTCCCTCGAAACGCCTCATCGGTACCTCCTCGCCGGCAAGCGAGTTGGCCTTGAAGTCGTAGATGGCGGTCATTGCTAGCCCACGGGATCGATCGGCGACGGCGGCACGCCACCGGCCTCGATCGCTTCGCCCGCGAGCAGGCAGAGGTCTTCGCGGTAGCGGCCGGAGACGATATGCACGCCGACGGGCGCCTTGCCGACGAGCCCGGTGGAAACCACGAGGCCCGGCAGGCCCATGAACGGAATGGCGATCTGCGGCAGCTGCGCCTCCCAGACGCGCTTGAAGGACTCGTCGTCCTTGCGGTCGAGATGATCCGGGAACGGCAGCTCGCCGGAGACCGGCGTCAGCAGCACGGCGTACTTCTCGAAGAACAACATCCATTCGCGGGTCAGCGCGGCTCTTCGGGTCAGCGCCTTGGCGTAGTTCGCCTGATCCATCGGCGTAACCTTGGCGCGGTTGCCGCGCAGGCAGGCCAGCGCACCGGGATCGCCCTCGCGCTCGGCCATATCGAGCTGCGCCTCAAAGCCGTCGCCGAGCCAGAGCTTGATCTGCCACTCCACCGCCTCGCGCATCGGCGGCGTGTCTTCGATGATGTCGACGGTCCAGCCGGCGCGCTCGAGGCGCTTGCCGGCATCGCTCACCGCGGCCTTCACCTCCGGCGTTGTGGCAAGGCCGCCCGGATTGAGGCAGAGCGCGGCGCGCTTGTCCCGCGCGGGGCCTTGCAGCGGCACCGGCACGAACCAGGGATCGCGGATGTCGCGGGCCGACATCGCCTCGAGCGAAATCCTGATGTCGTTGACGGTGCGCGCCAGGGGTCCCGACACCGCCATGATCTGCGGCCCGATCGGGCGCTCCGGCAGCGCCGGGTTGAAGGCAGGGATGCGGCCGAGCGTCGGGCGCAGGCCGTGGACGCCGCAGGCATAGGCGGGATAGCGGATCGAGCCGGCGATGTCGGTGCCATGGGCGATGTGGCCGATGCCGGCCGCGACCGCCGAGCCGGCGCCGCCGGAGGAGCCGCCCGGCGTCAGCGCGGCGTCGCGGGGGTTCTTGGTATCGCCATGAATGAGATTGGTGGTGAACCAGCGGTAGGAGAAGGCCGGGCAATTGGTGCGGCCGAGCAGAATGGCGCCCGATTTCCGGAAATTGGCGACCACCGGATTGTCCTCGCGCGCGATGACATCGCGCTGGAGCTTCAGGCCGTTGGTGGTGGCAAAGCCTTCCTGGTCGACATTGGCCTTGATGGTGACGGGCACGCCGGCGAGCACGCCGGGGTCCTCCCCGCGAGCGATGGCGGCATCGACGGCATCAGCCTGCCTGAGGACGTCGTCCGGCCGGTGGTCGATCACCGCGTTGAGCTGGGGATTGACGGCATCCAGGCGCGCGAGGCCGGCCTTTGCAGCCTCCTTGGCGGAGACCCTCCTGGATTTGACGAGGGTAACGAGGTCGGCAGCCGACAGGCGCCAGAGATCTTGCATGGCTTGCTCCGTGTAATCGGCGTCTTTTAGCGCCGGGAACGCGGCAAAGCCATGCGGTTTTCGCGGAGGTGCCTCCGTCATTGCGAGTTGGGACCGGCATTGAGGAGCCGACGCGCGCTGGATGAAACTGTCGGAGCGTGGGCAAATGCGGTATTTTGAGAGGCCGTCGGCAAAGAGGTCGATTACTCTCTGGTGCGCGAGAGCCCGGTTGCGAGTTGGACCCGGGTTGCCTGGATAACCCACACTGGCGCGGAGGGGCTGCATGGCCCTCGAGCACGCTTCCTAGCATTCTTTTCTGACAGGCGCCTATGCCGCCGGCGCTAACTGTTGAGGAGAGGAGCATGGATATTTTGTATGAGCGGGTGGCGGGGCTGGATGTACACAGGGACACGGTCGTGGCCTGCGTGCGGATCATGGTCGATGGCAAGGCGCAGCGGGAGTGCCGGACTTTTGCGGCCACGACGGACCCGCTCGTGGAGCTGAGAAGGTGGCTGGAAGAAAGCCGGTGCACGCATGTGGCGGTGGAGGCGACGGGCGTCTACTGGATGCCGGTGTTCCGGATCCTGGGCGAAGGCGCCTTTGAATTGATCGTCGCCAATGCGGCGCATATCAAGAATGTGCCGGGACGCAAGACCGACATGAACGATGCGATGTGGATCGCCGATCTGTTGGCCTGCGGGCTGATCAAAGGCAGCTTCATTCCCGAGGAGAAGGTACAGGAGCTGCGCGCGCTGACGCGAACGCGCAAGCAACTGGTGCGCGAGCAGGCGCGGCACGTGCAGCGGATCGACAAGACGCTGGCGGAAGCCAACATCAAGCTCGGCTCGGTGATCTCCGACATCATGGGCGCGAGCGGCCGGCGGATCATCCAGGCGATGATCGACGGCGTCCGGCAGCCGAACAAGCTGGCCGAGCTTGCCGGCAAGCAGCTCAAGGCGTCGCCGAAGGAGCTTTACGATGCGTTGCACGGGCGCCTGACGGATCACCATCGCTTTCTGCTCGCGCTTCACCTGAAGCAACGCGATGGTCTGGATGAGACGATCCGCAAGCTTGATGTCGAAATCGCTCAGCGGATCGAGGGCATGGAAGCGGAGGCAGGCGGTGGCAAGATCCCCTTTCGCCACTTGATCGGATTGTTGACCACGGTCCCCGGGATCAGCGCGGTGGCAGCGCCGGCAATTTTATCCGAGATCGGCGCCGATATGAGCCGCTTCGAGACTGCCGGCCATCTCGTTGCCTGGGCCGGCCTGTGCCCCGGGCAGAACGAGAGCGCCGGCAAGCGCAAGTCCTCGCGCCTGCGCAAGGGGGCGCCGTGGCTCAAGACGATGCTCGTTCAATGTGCTTGGGCCGCCAAGCGCTCAAAGAACAGTTACTACCGAGCGCAGTTCTTCCGCTTGCAGGCCAGACGCGGACCTCAAAAAGCCATCTGCGCTGTCGCCGCCTCGCTCCTCACCGCCATCTACCACATCCTCAAAAACGGCACCGAGCACCACGACCTCGGCGCCGCCTACTTCGACCGTCGGCCCACCGAGGTCAAGGCAAGCCGCTTGGTCGCGCGCCTCAAAAAGCTCGGCTTCACCGTCCAACTCCAGCACATCGCGGAGGCGGCCTGACCCTAAACAACCAGCAGTTTCTTCCTAGCGCAGCGAAGCAATCCAGAGTCCCTCGGCGGAGGCAGTCTGGATTGCCTCGTCGCAAGGGCTCCTCGCAATGACGTGGAGGGAGCGGCGTGCTTCTCTTAGCGCACCGCGGACAGGTCCGGCTAATGCCTCGTCGCGGACTGGTCGGGCAAGTCCAGCAGGGCCTCGGTGAAGGGAAACTCCAGCACGATCTCACCGTCGGCGTCAGTCACCTCGATGACTGCCTCCAGCAGGGCCCGCTGGGTGCCTTCCGACTTCACGACCTCCAGGATCATCTGACGAGCGACCTCCCAGGCACGGTCGGGGTTGCGCAGGTCCTCGCCGTCGGGATCCACGATCAATTCGTTGCCGATACGGGTGTTGAAGAAATATCTGGGCATGCCTGATCCATGGGGTCGCCTGTAGCCGAATAGAAGCCGTTCCGTCCTCACAACTCGTTTATCCCGACAGGGATCGCGACCTATCGGATATTTTGCGCATGGCATTCGCTCAACTTTGCGGCCGCAAGCGCTCTCTTGCAGTGCAGCAATTCTGCCGGCCTACTACCTAGGTCGGGAAAATTTCACTGGCGAAGTTCTCCGTCGGCATTAGTCTAACGGATGGGAGGATACGTCCCGAATTCGCGAATATGGAGAGCCGAAATGGCCTGGAAAGCCCCGAAGATCGTCGAAGTGCCCTGCGGCATGGAAATCAACATGTATGTGAGCGCCACCCGCAAGTAAGCGGTTGGTGAGATTGCGTTCTGCGCAGGTGGATCTTTCGGCCCGACCGCTTTCGGTCACGATACGTTTCCGGAAGTTAGGAATTGTGTCGGCCTGAGATCCACCTTGCGACGTTACCTCCTTGCGACGTTACCTCCTTGCGACGTTACCTCCAGGAGACGGATCATGCTTCGCGTCGTCGTCCTGGGCGCCGGGGCCGGCGGCGGAGTTCCGCAATGGAATTGCGGGTGCGAGGGCTGCCGGGCGGCCCGTAGCGGCGGCCACGAGCTTCAAAGGACCCAAGCCTCGGTGGCCTTCAGCGGCGACGGCGAGCACTGGTTCCTGATCAACGCCTCCCCCGACCTGCGGCAGCAATTGAATGCCACGCCACAGCTGCACCCCAAGGCGGGCGCACTGCGTCACTCGCCGATTGCGGGCGTGATCTTGACCAACAGCGAAGTCGATGCGGTGGCGGGCCTGCTGTCGATGCGCGAGGGCTCGCCGTTCACAATCTATGCGCATCAGAAAGTGCTGGCGATCCTGGACAGCAACAGCATCTTCAATGTGCTGAACGAGAAGCACGTGCGGCGTCAGCCGATCGGCATCAATGAGCCATTCGAGCCCCGCCTGCCGGATGGTGCGCGCTCCGGCCTGGAGGTGCTGGCCTTCGCGGTGCCGGGCAAGTCGGCCTGGTACCTGGAGGGCAAGGCGCATCCGGGCGGCGAGAGCGGCGACGGCGACACGCTGGGCCTTGAGATCACCGACAAGGCGACGGGCGAGTGCTTCTACTTCATCGCGGCCTGTGCCGAGGTGACCGACGCGCTCAAGGCCCGGATTGACGGCGCCGCGCTGGTGTTCTTCGACGGCACGGTCTGGCGCGACGACGAGATGATCAGGGCCGGCCTCGGCCACAAGACCGGCAGGAGCATGGGACATGTCGCCATGTCCGGCGACGACGGAGCGATCGCGCGGCTGGCCGACCTCAGTATCGACAGGAAGCTGTTTCTGCATATCAATAACTCGAATCCGGCGCTGCTGCCCGGCTCGCCCGAGCGCAAGGCCGCCGAGCAGGCGGGCTGGCAGATACCCGCGGATGGAACGGAGATCGTGCTGTGAACGCCGCATCACTGACTGGAATGACCGCGCTCTCGATCGGCAAGGACATCAGGCTCACCAGCGCCGATGAGCTCGAGGCGACGCTGCGCCATATCGGGGCGACGCGCTATCACAGCCTGCATCCGTTCCATAAGCTGCTGCATGGCGGCAAGCTGAACAAGGGCCAGGTGCAGGCCTGGGCGCTCAACCGCTACTATTACCAGAGCACGATCCCGATCAAGGACGCGGTGGTGATCTCGCGCTTCCGCGACCGCGCCATCCGCCTGGAATGGCGCCATCGCATCGAGGACCATGACGGCGACGTCGGCAGCGAGGGCGGCATCGAGCGCTGGCTGAAGCTGACCGAAGGGCTCGGGCTCGATACGGCCTATGTGGAATCCACCGAAGGCATCCTGCCGGCGACGCGCTTCGCGGTCGAAGCCTATGTCCACTATTGCCGCGAGAAGAGCCCGCTGGAGGCGATCGCCTCCTCGCTCACCGAGCTGTTCGCGCCGAACCTGCATGAAGAGCGCATCGCCGGCATGCTGGAGCATTACGATTTCGTCAATCCCGACATCATGAGCTACTTCAAGCGCCGCCTGACCCAGGCGCCGCGCGATGCCAATTTCGCGCTCGACTATGTCAAGACGCATGCGAGGACTCCGGAGGAGCGCGCCTCCGTCTGCAATGCGCTGATCTTCAAGACCAACGTGCTGTGGGTGCAGCTCGACGCGCTGCAGCACGCCTATGTCGAGGGCCACATTCCGCCGGGCGCGTTCGTGCCCAAAGCGAGCTGAGGAACAAGCGCAATGGCCGAGCCGCGGAACATCAGCGTCAGCGAGGCAAGCCGCCCCGTGCTGCCGCGGCATGCCAAGCTGAAATATGACGAGACACGAAAAGTCTGGGTGATCCTGGCGCCGGAGCGCGTGCTGGCCCCGGACGAGATCGCAGTCGAGGTTTTGCAGCTCTGCAACGGCGAACGCAATGTCGGCGACGTCGCCGATCAGCTCGCGGCGAAATATGCCGCGCCGCGCGAGGCGATCCTGGCCGATGTCATCGCCATGCTGCAGGACCTCGCGGACAAGGGCTTTCTCACCGAGATCAGGGAGAAGACGTCATGAGCGACGTGACCATCCCACCCAGCGACAGCCTCGCGGTGCTGGAGAAACAGCGCTCGACGGCGGAGACCTTCGGCATCCCGCTCGCGGTGCTGCTCGAGATCACCCATCGCTGCCCGCTGCAATGCCCCTATTGCTCCAACCCGGTCGAGCTCGACCGCTCGGCCAAGGAGCTGACCACCGGGGAATGGAAGAAGGTCTTGAGCGAGCTCGCCGAGATCGGCGTGCTCCAGGTGCATTTCTCCGGCGGCGAGCCGACCGCGCGCAAGGACCTCGTCGAGCTGGTGAAGCACGCCAGCGACGCCGGGCTCTATACCAACCTGATCACCTCGGCCGTGCTGCTGACGCGCGAGAAGCTCGGCGATCTCGCGGATGCCGGGCTCTGCCATGTGCAGATCTCTTTCCAGGGCATCGAGGAACGCCTTGCCGATCGCGTCGCCGGCTACAAAGGCGGCCATCGCAAGAAGCTCGAAGTCGCGAAATGGACGCGCGAGCTCGACCTGCCGCTCACCGTGAACGCGGTGATGCACCGGCAGAACCTGCATCAGCTCCCCGACATCATCCAAATGGCGCTCGATCTCGATGCCGACCGGCTCGAGGTCGCCAATGTCCAGTATTACGGCTGGGCGCTGAAGAACCGCGCCGCTCTGATGCCGACCGTGGCGCAGCTCGATGAGTGCACCCGCCTCGTCGAGGAGGCACGGGAGCGGCTGAAGGGCCGGCTGACGATCGATTACGTCGTCCCTGATTATTACGCGCTGCGGCCGAAGAAATGCATGGGCGGCTGGGGCCGGCAGTTCTTCAACATCTCGCCCGCCGGCAAGGTGCTGCCGTGCCATGCCGCCGAGAGCATCACCGGGCTCGACTTCGAATCCGTGCGCTCCAACCATTCGATCGCCTGGATCTGGCAGAATTCCGAGGCCTTCAATCGCTATCGCGGCACCAGCTGGATGAAGGAGCCGTGCAAATCTTGCGAGTTCCGCGAGATCGATTTCGGCGGCTGCCGCTGCCAGGCCTTCGCGCTGACGGGTGATGCGGCCAATACCGATCCGGCCTGCGCGCTGTCGCCGCTGCACGAGACGATCTTCAAGCAGGCCGAGCGCGAAGCCGAAGGCGAGACCAACCGCTTCCTCTATCGCAATTTCGCCGGCGGCACTCTGGAATCCGAGAATGGGACCTGACGCCGACGCGGCCAGCGCGGTCAAACGCGCCGACCCCTTTGCACCGCTGACCTCCGAGATGCTCGATGTCGGCGACGGCCACGAGCTCCATGTCGAGAGCGTCGGCCGCGCTGACGGAATCCCTGCGGTCTATCTGCATGGCGGGCCCGGCAGCGGCTGCCAGCCCGACCATCGCCGACTGTTCGACCCTGATCGTTTCTGCGCCGTATTGTTCGACCAGCGCGGCTGCGGCCGCAGCCGGCCCAAGGGATCGCGCGCGGACAACACCACGGCGCATCTGGTCGCGGACATGGAGAAGATCCGCGAGAAATTCGGCTTCACACGCTGGATGGTGGTCGGCGGCTCCTGGGGCGCGACGCTGGCGCTAGCCTACGCCGAGGCGCATCCGGAGCGCGTCTCCGGCATTGCGCTGCGCGCAACCTTCCTTGGCACGCGGGCGGAGGTCGAGGCGGCCTTCACCTCGCGCCTGTCCCAGTTCTATCCCGCGCTCTACGAGGATTTCCTGAGCGTGCTGACGAGCGAAGAGCGCGCGCAACCGGTGGGCGCCTATTGGCGCCGTATCCTCGATGCCGATCCTGCCGTGCACGGTCCCGCGGCGCGGGCCTGGCACGACGTTGAACGCACCCTGTCCGAGCACAAGCCGGCACGGACCCGGCTGGACCTCGCCGCGCTGAACGTCTGGCGCACACTGCCGGCGACGCCTTTCATGGAGGCGCATTATTTCGTCAACGACAGCTTCATGAGCGAAGACCAGCTGTTGCGAAACGCGCATCGGCTCGCCGGCATTCCCGGCATCATCGTACAGGGCCGCTATGACCTGTTATGTCCTCCCGGGACATCCCAGGCGCTCGCGAAAGTTTGGCCGGGTTCCGAGATTCGCGTCGTGGAAGAGGCCGGACATTCGCTCTATGATGACGGAGTGAGGGATGCCGTCATGAAGTCGATTGCGGACCTCGCGTCGAAGATCGGGCATTAGGGTCTATCTCCTCATTCTGAGGAGCGCTCGGAGAGCGCGTCTCGAAGGATGAAAGGCCGAGATGCAGCAGCGGGGCCTGCATGGTTCACCCGGCGATGCGTAGCATCGTCCGGATGCTCACCATGAGGGTCTGGGTTCGCATGGGAAGGACAACAAGAAAATGCCGCTCGCCGCGAAAGGCATGCTGCTGACGTCGATGAACATCGACGCAGCCGATGAGGCCGATTTCAACCGCTGGTACGATCGTGAGCATCTGGAAGAGCGCGTCGCGATCGAGGGGTTCCTCGAAGCGCGGCGCTATGTCGCGCATGCCGCCAATCCCAAATATCTCAGCCTGTATTCGACCGCGACGCTCGACGTGCTCGACAGCCCCGCCTATCGGGCGCGGCTCGCGAATCCGACCGACTGGTCGCGGCAGACCATGGCGCGCTTCAAGGACATGCTGCGCGTCGTCGCGCGCATCACCATCAGCAACGGCACCGGGCGCGGGGCCGCGCTCGGCCTGGTGCGTCTGCGGCCGACGCCCGACAATGCGGGAGCGTGGCGTGATGCACTGCAAGACAGACTGATGCCGGAGACGCGCGACGGCATCATCTCCATGCATCTGCTCGAGAGCGAGCCGGAACTGTCGGGTGCAACGGCAGGAATTCCGGCGACAGCTAATGAAGGCGCGCGCGACTGGTTCGTGCTGATCGACGGCACGCATATCGGCGCAGTCTCGGCCGTGATCGCCGAGCGCTTCACGGGACCTGCCGCATCCCCGTTGCCGCCTCCCGTCTCCGTCGGCACCTACTGCCTGATGTGGGATCTCGCGAAGAGCGACATCGCGCAGAACTGATGTAGCGGGATTGCCGCGCTGTCCACCGACGCCGTCATTGCGAGTTGGGACCGGCATTGAGGAGCCGACGCGCGCTGGATGAAACTGTCGGAGCGTGGGCAAATGCGGTATTTTGAGAGGCCGTCGGCAAAGAGGTCGATTACTCTCTGGTGCGCGAGAGCCCGGTTGCGAGTTGGACCCGGGTTGCCTGGATAACCCACACTGGCGCGGAGGGGCTGCATGGCCCTCGAGCACGCTTCCTAGCATTCTTTTCTGACAGGCGCCTATGCCGCCGGCGCTAACTGTTGAGGAGAGGAGCATGGATATTTTGTATGAGCGGGTGGCGGGGCTGGATGTACACAGGGACACGGTCGTGGCCTGCGTGCGGATCATGGTCGATGGCAAGGCGCAGCGGGAGTGCCGGACTTTTGCGGCCACGACGGACCCGCTCGTGGAGCTGAGAAGGTGGCTGGAAGAAAGCCGGTGCACGCATGTGGCGGTGGAGGCGACGGGCGTCTACTGGATGCCGGTGTTCCGGATCCTGGGCGAAGGCGCCTTTGAATTGATCGTCGCCAATGCGGCGCATATCAAGAATGTGCCGGGACGCAAGACCGACATGAACGATGCGATGTGGATCGCCGATCTGTTGGCCTGCGGGCTGATCAAAGGCAGCTTCATTCCCGAGGAGAAGGTACAGGAGCTGCGCGCGCTGACGCGAACGCGCAAGCAACTGGTGCGCGAGCAGGCGCGGCACGTGCAGCGGATCGACAAGACGCTGGCGGAAGCCAACATCAAGCTCGGCTCGGTGATCTCCGACATCATGGGCGCGAGCGGCCGGCGGATCATCCAGGCGATGATCGACGGCGTCCGGCAGCCGAACAAGCTGGCCGAGCTTGCCGGCAAGCAGCTCAAGGCGTCGCCGAAGGAGCTTTACGATGCGTTGCACGGGCGCCTGACGGATCACCATCGCTTTCTGCTCGCGCTTCACCTGAAGCAACGCGATGGTCTGGATGAGACGATCCGCAAGCTTGATGTCGAAATCGCTCAGCGGATCGAGGGCATGGAAGCGGAGGCAGGCGGTGGCAAGATCCCCTTTCGCCACTTGATCGGATTGTTGACCACGGTCCCCGGGATCAGCGCGGTGGCAGCGCCGGCAATTTTATCCGAGATCGGCGCCGATATGAGCCGCTTCGAGACTGCCGGCCATCTCGTTGCCTGGGCCGGCCTGTGCCCCGGGCAGAACGAGAGCGCCGGCAAGCGCAAGTCCTCGCGCCTGCGCAAGGGGGCGCCGTGGCTCAAGACGATGCTCGTTCAATGTGCTTGGGCCGCCAAGCGCTCAAAGAACAGTTACTACCGAGCGCAGTTCTTCCGCTTGCAGGCCAGACGCGGACCTCAAAAAGCCATCTGCGCTGTCGCCGCCTCGCTCCTCACCGCCATCTACCACATCCTCAAAAACGGCACCGAGCACCACGACCTCGGCGCCGCCTACTTCGACCGTCGGCCCACCGAGGTCAAGGCAAGCCGCTTGGTCGCGCGCCTCAAAAAGCTCGGCTTCACCGTCCAACTCCAGCACATCGCGGAGGCGGCCTGACCCTAAACAACCAGCAGTTTCTTCCTAGCGCAGCGAAGCAATCCAGACTGCGGCCGCAGTGACACTCTGGATTGCTTCGTCGCAAGGGCTCCTCGCAATGACGTGGATGGAGCGCAGCGCAACATGCTGCACCGCCGCATGCCTGCGCACGCCGTTAATGCTGTGCACGCGTAGCTCCCATGAAAGCCGTGCCGCGCGCAAATTTGCCGTTGTACTTCGGAACGGTTCTAATAAGCTAACCCAATGACGTCATTCAGAAACCAGATCGAGATGCGTTAAGCGTCCGCCACGCTCAAACAAAAAAGGCCGCGGGGTCTTTGAGCCTGCGCGGACAGGGTAGGAATGAAACCGACCGATATCGCGGCCCCCGACTACTTTCACAAAGTGGTCGATTGCCAATGGGCCTGTCCTGCGCACACCCCGGTTCCCGAATACATCCGACTGATCGCACAAGGCCGCTACAGCGACGCCTACATGATCAATTGGAAGTCGAACGTGTTTCCCGGAATCCTGGGACGCACCTGCGATCGTCCCTGCGAGCCCGCGTGTCGCCGCGGACGCGTCGAGGAGACTCCGGTCGCGATCTGCCGCCTCAAGCGCGTCGCCGCCGACTTCAAGGACGACATCAAGCAGCGCCTGCCGCGGCCCGCGCCGAAGAACGGCAAGCGTATCGCGCTGGTGGGCGGCGGCCCCGCTTCGCTGACGGTGGCGCGCGATCTCGCGCCGCTCGGCTATCATTGCACGGTGTTCGATGCCGATCCGGAAGCCGGCGGCATGATGCGCACGCAGATTCCGAAATTCCGCCTGCCCAATTCGGTGATCGACGAGGAGACCGGCTACATCCTGGGTCTCGGTGTCGAGTTCAAGGGCGGTCACCGCATCGACAGCATGAAGGCGCTGCTCGCGGAGAAATACGACGCGATCTTCGTCGGCTCCGGCGCACCGCGCGGCCGCGAGCTCGACATTCCCGGCCGGAAGGAAGCCGCCGGCAACATCCATATCGGCATCGAATGGCTGGCCAACGTGTCGTTCGGCCATGTCGACAAGATCGGCAAGCGCGTGATCGTGCTCGGCGGCGGCAACACCGCGATGGATTGCTGCCGAACCGCGCGCCGCCTCGGCGGCGAGAAAGTCACGGTGATCGTGCGCTCCGGCTTCGAGGAGATGAAGGCCTCGCCGTGGGAGAAGGAGGACGCGATCCACGAGGATATTCCGATCCTCAACTACATGGTGCCGGTGGCATTCAAGCAGGTCGCCGGCAAGCTCATCGGCGTCACCTTCCAGCACGTCAAAGCCGAATATGACGCCAAAGGCCGCCGTAACCTCGTGCCCTCGGGCGACCCCGATCAGACCATTCCCTGCGACGACGTGCTGGTCGCGGTCGGCCAGGAGAACGCCTTCCCCTGGATCGAGCAGGATTGCGGCATCGAGTTCGACAAATGGCACATGCCCAAGGTCGACCCCAAGACCTTCGCTTCGACCAACCCGAAAGTATTCTTCGGGGGCGACGCCGCGTTCGGTCCCAAGAACATCATCTGGGCGGTCGCGCACGGCCATGATGCCGCGCTGTCGATCCACAAGATGCTGTCGGGTGAGGATATCAGCGAGCGGCCGCTGCCGGAGGTGCATGTCTCCTCGCAGAAGATGGGCATCCACGAATGGAGCTATGACAACGACATCTCCGTCGACAAGCGCTACAAGGTGCCGCATCGCGACAAGGTCGTCGCGCTCAAGGACATCCGCGCCGAGGTCGAGCTCGGCTACGACGTCAAGCTTGCGCTCGGCGAGGCGCATCGCTGTCTGAACTGCGACGTACAGACCGTGTTCTCGACCTCGCTCTGCATCGAATGCGATGCCTGCGTCGACATCTGCCCGATGGATTGCATCACCTTCACTGATAACGGCGAGGAAAGCGACCTGCGCCAGCGCCTGAAGGCGCCTTCACTCCATCCGGACCAGGATCTCTACGTCTCCGGCGACCTCAAGACCGGACGGGTGATGGTCAAGGACGAGGACGTCTGCCTGCATTGCGGGCTGTGCGCCGAGCGTTGTCCCACCGGCGCCTGGGACATGCAGAAATATTTGATCGATATGACCCACGCAGGTTCGACATGTCCGACAAAAAGCCGATCAGCAGCGTAAACGACTTCGTCGTCCGCTTCGCCAACGTCAACGGCTCGGGCTCGGCCAGCGCCAACGAGATGTTTGCCCGCGCGATCCTGCGCCACGGCGTGCCGGTGTCGCCGCGCAACATCTTCCCCTCCAACATCCAGGGCCTGCCGACCTGGTACGAGGTGCGGGTGACGGAAGCCGGCCATCTCGGCGCCCGCGGCGGCGTCGACATGATGGTGGCGATGAACCCGCAGACCTGGGACAAGGATGTCGCCGGCATCGAGCCCGGAGGCTACCTGTTCTACGATTCCACCAAGCCGATGCCGTCGACCAAATTCCGCGACGACATCACCGTGATCGGCGTGCCGCTGACCGCGATCACCAACTCGACCTATACCGATCCGCGCCAGCGCCAGCTGTTCAAGAACATCATCTATTTGGGCGCGCTCTCGGCGCTGCTCGACATGGACCCCAAGCTGATCGAGCAGCTGATCGGCGAGCAGTACAAGGGCAAGGAGAAGCTGCTGTCGTCCAACGTGCACGCGCTGCATCTCGGACGCGACTGGGCGCTGCAGAACCTGAAATGCCCGATCGGGCTCAGGGTGAACAAATCCGACAAGGTCGGCGACCGCATCTTCATCGAGGGCAACAGCGCCGCCGCGCTCGGCGCGGTCTATGGCGGCGCCACGGTGTGCGCGTGGTATCCGATCACGCCGTCCTCGTCGGTGGCGGAGGCGTTCACCGCCCACTGCAAGAAGTACCGGCACGATCCGGAGACGGGCAAGGCGAAGTACGCGATCGTGCAGGGCGAGGACGAGCTGGCCTCCATCGGCATCGTCATCGGCGCGTCCTGGAACGGCGCCCGCGCTTTCACCGCGACCTCGGGCCCCGGCATTTCGCTGATGACGGAATTCATCGGCCTCTCCTATTTCGCCGAGATCCCGGCCGTGATCATGAACATCCAGCGCGCCGGCCCCTCCACGGGCATGCCGACCCGCACCCAGCAATGCGACATCATCGCCTGCGCCTATGCCTCGCATGGCGACACCAAGCATGTGCTGCTATTCCCGGAAGATCCCGCCGAGGCGTTCGAGTTCGCGGCGGCCGCCTTCGACCTCGCCGAACGGCTCCAGACCACCATCTTCCTGATGCTCGATCTCGACATCGGCATGAACCACCGGCTCTCCCGTCCGCTGAAATGGGACGACGCCAAGCAGTATGACCGCGGCAAGATCATGACCGCAGAGATGCTGGAGGAGGGCCGCGACTTCGGCCGCTATCTCGACGTCGACGGCGACGGCATTCCCTACCGCACCTATCCCGGCACACATCCGACCAAGGGCTCCTATTTCACCCGCGGCACGTCGCGCGACCGCTATGCGCGTTACTCCGAGGAAGGCACGGTCTACGCCGACAACATGCAGCGCCTGGTGCGCAAGTTCGAGACTGCACAGGACCTGGTGCCGCGGCCGCTGCAGGCCAATGCGGAGCGTCCGACCAAATATGGCGTGATCTATTTCGGCTCGACCTCGCCGGCGATGGACGAGGCGATCGGGTTGCTCGAGGCGCGCGGGCATCAGCTCGACCGCCTGCGCATCCGCGCCTTCCCGTTCCACTCGAGCGTCGCGAGCTTCCTCGCCGAGCACGATTTCGTCTATGTGGTCGAGCAGAACCGCGACAGCCAGCTGCGCCAGCTCATCGTCAACGAGAACGGCATCGATCCCGTCCGCCTCGTGCCAATCGTGCATTACGACGGCACACCGATCACCGCCCGCTTCATCGCCAAGGCCATTGGCGACCACCAGGATCACCTCAAGGTGACCCCGCTCCGCAAGGCCGTGTCATGATGGCAAGCTGCATCCACATCGTCATTGCGAGCGCAGCGAAGCAATCCAGACTGCCTCCGTGGAAAGACTCTGGATTGCTTCGCTGCGCTCGCAATGACGGAGTGCGGTTGCGACGGCTCGGCCGAGTGCAAAGAGACGTCGGATTGCGGAGAGGGAGCAGAGAGAGACGGGCATGACCTACATCGCAAAGCCGAAATTCCATCATCCGGGCCTGAAGAAGAACGAGCTCGGCTACACGCATCGCGACTACGAGGGCAAGATCTCGACGCTGTGTGCCGGCTGCGGCCACGATTCGATCACGGCCTCGATCATCGAGGCCTGCTACGAACTCTCGATCGAGCCGCACCGGGTGGCAAAGATCTCCGGCATCGGCTGCTCGTCGAAGACGCCGGACTATTTCCTCGGCAATTCGCACGGCTTCAACTCCGTGCACGGCCGTATGCCATCCGTGCTGACCGGCGCCAACCTCGCCAACCGCGACCTGATCTATCTCGGCGTCTCCGGCGACGGCGATTCCGCCTCGATCGGTTTCGGCCAGTTCGCGCATTCGATCCGCCGCGGCGTCAACATGACCTATATCGTCGAGAACAACGGCGTCTACGGCCTGACCAAGGGCCAGTTCTCGGCGACCGCCGACCGCGGCTCGAAGAGCAAGAAAGGCGTCACCAATACCGACAACCCGATCGACCTCGTCGCGATCGCCCTGCAGCTGGGGGCCACCTTCGTCGCGCGCTCGTTCTCCGGCGACAAGAGCCAGCTGGTGCCGCTGATCGCCGCCGCGATCGGCCACAAGGGCGCCTCCTTCATCGACGTCATCAGCCCCTGCATCGCCTTCAACAATCACGCCGGCTCGACCAAGAGCTTCGACTATGTCCGCGAGCACAACGACGCGGTGAACCGGCTCGACGTGCTGGTCGGCCGCGATCCGATCGCCGTCGATTACGCGCCGGGGACGGTGCAGGTGGTCGAGCAGCACGACGGCAGCAGGATTGCGCTGCGCAAGATCGATGCCGACTACGATCCGCATGACCGCCTGGGCGCGATGACCTTCCTGCAGAAGCACGCCGCCAAGGGCCAGATCGTCACCGGCCTGCTCTATGTCGATCCCGACGCGGAAGACATGCACGAGCATCTCAATACGGTCGAGACGCCGCTCAACAGCCTGGAGGCGGACTCGCTGTGCCCGGGCTCGGCGGTGCTGGACAAGTTCAACGCCAGCCTGCGGTGATCATCGGCGCCGGACCGAAACGGGCTGCCTGACTCGCACGGTGATCTTCTCGGACACGACGGGCGGTTCGAACGGATAGTGCTTCGCATCGCCGAGCACCAGCTGCAACGTGTGCGTGCCGGGCGGAAGCTCGAGAAACGTCTCGGTCTGCCCTGCTCCGAAATGCAGATGGGACTTGTCCTGCGGGATCGGTTCCTTGGGATCGATGGGAGTGTTGACGTCGACCAGCAAATGATGATGACCGGCGTTCTGGTAGTCGTCGCCGGCATGCGTGACGCCCATATTGCGCAGGCCGAACCGCACCCAGAACCCGCCACGGATCTTCTGCCCGTCCTGCGGGGTGATGAAATAGAGCTTCGCGTCCTTGGGAGCGGTCTTGCCCTGAGAGCAAGCCGTGCCCGGCAGCAATGCGAGCGCCGCCGCCAGCGCGGCGCAGCAAATGATCTTCATCAAACCTACTCCAACTCAAAAGCCGCGATGCGATCGGGATGAATCGTCATCGCGGTTTGGGTTATTGCTTGAGCATGATCCTTTCGGAAAACCGCTGCACGCTTTTCCGGATCATGCGTCAGGGACTGAGTGCGATCCGGAATCCATGCGTGGGATAACGGACATTGGTATCGTAGCCATCGCGGTTGGACGGCCGCACGTATCTCGAATCGTTCTTCCAGGAGCCCGAGCGCAGGACGTGCGATGAGCAGTCGCCGCTCGACCATGCCGAACCGTCGACCGGCGCGCCCTGATAGTTCTTGTGCCAGCAGTCCTCGACCCACTGGTCGATGCCGCCGCCCATGTCGTGGAGCCCGAATGGATTGGGCTTGAAGCTGCCGACCTTCGCCGGCTGCTCGGCGGCGAGGTCGCCGCAGTCCTTGCATCCGGCCATGCCCGGCTGGAGCTTGTCGCCCCACCAATACTTGGTTTGCGTTCCGCCGCGGGCCGCATATTCCCATTCGGCCTCGCTCGGGAGCCGATACGGCTTCTTCGTCGCCTGCGACAGAAAGGCGGCATATTGCTGCGCGTCAGTCCAGCTCACGTTGCTGACCGGCGCATCGTCCTTGCCGGTCGCGGTGAAACCACACGCGCCCGCAGCCGCGCATTCGTTCCACTCCCGCACCGTCACCGGATATTTTCCGATCGAGAACGGCTTGACGGTGACCTGGTGGACGGGACGCTCGGTCGGATCATCATTGCTTCCCATCGCGAAACTGCCGCCGCGAATGGCGACCATTTCGGGCTCGCGCACCGGGGTCGCGGACGCGCTTGGCGCCGGCGCGGGCGATGAAGGCGCCGAAGCCAATGAGGGAGACGGTTGCGGCACCTGCGGCGCCTGCGTCGCCGCTTCACGCGGCGGGGCTTGCGGAGCGGGGGACGGCGCCGGAGAAGCGGCGGGCGTTGCGACCTGCTCGCCCACCCTGCCCTGAGGCTGCGCCAGCAAATACCAGAGTGCGCCGGCGGCAATGACCAGCAGCGTGATGCCCAGGAGAAAGATCAGCGTGTTCTCGCGCCGGCTTCTTGTCTTGCCGACGGCATCGGCATCCGGCAGCACCCGATAGACGCGCACGGGATCGGTGATGTTCTTGACCTTGCGGTCGCCGAGCGACTCATAGCCGCACACGACCTTGTGCTTGATCTGTTCGTAGATCGCGCCGGAGATGTAGACCTGCCCCGGTTCCGCGATACCCTCGATACGCGTGGCGATGTTGACGCCGTCACCATAGATGTCGTCCGGCTCCACGATGACATCGCCGAGATTGACGCCAATCCGATATTCGAGCCGGGAATGCTTGGGAAGCGAGGCGTTGCGGCCGATGAGATTCTGCTGGATGACGATGCTGCATCGAACGGCCTCCACGGGACTGTCGAAGATGGCGATGAAGCCGTCGCCGGTCGTCTTCACCAGGCTTCCATGGTGTTCGATGATGCTGGGCTGGATGAGATCCCGCTCGATCCGCTTGACGCGAACATGCGTGCCTTCCTCGTCGGCCTGCATCAACCGACTGTAGGAGGCGATGTCACCGACGATGATCGCGGCGAGTCGACGAGGCACTCCGCTGTGCGGCGGCGGCTCATCCTGATTTCCGGATCTGAAGTTGCGAATTTCGCCCATGCAGGGGGACTCCAGAAACTTGCGAGGCAGTCCCATCTTACGACGGCCAAAGGCGGCCGTCTGTGAAGGCTATCACATTGACGAACCGAGACAATGTCGCAGCGATCGCCGGCGTCGGGTTCCAAAGAACCAGGGCGCTGCACGCATTGAACCTTCTTGATCGCAGCAATGACTAAAGCCCGACCGAAGCCTACAGGGCCCGTGTCCCCTGCACGGGGCACACACGCGCGACGTGCGAACGTTGAACGCGAAGCATCTACCGGGCGTCTAAGGGACAGCAGTTCTGTTGTGCTGCGGTAAGGTCGTCACATGAAGCTCTTCCCCATTGCTGCCCTGACTTTTGCTGCCCTGGCTTTCGCTGCCCTGACCGGCGTCGCCCACGCCGATGAGGCCGACAAGGTCCGGGAGACCACAAAGGCCGAAGCCGACGCCTTCAATGCGCGGCTCCATGCGGGGACGCCCGGCGATAAGTCCTATGCCTGCTTCGTCCGTCGCTACGATGCCGAGCATCTGGCGCGGCATCCCAAGCAGAAGGTGGCTTCCATGAAGCTGCTGATCTCGGCGGAAACCGACAAGGAGGACAAGCAGCTGCACAATTCCTTCCGTCTGGGTTTTCGCTATCGCCATCGATCCGGCGATTTCGACTCCAGCGGCTCGTGCGGCAGCCACGCGGTGCTTCTCAGTCAGGGCGACGAGGTCCGCCTGGGCTGCGGCGTGGACTGCGAAGGCGGCGGGATCGAAGTGGCGCTGTCCAAGGACAACAAATCCGCGATCGTCCGCCTCGAGCGGATCAGGGTCTGGCAGAACAACAAGCCGGACGACGACGCCGAGCAATCGCTGGTCGCCGGCGCCGACGACAAGATTTTCCGTCTCGACCGCACCGACAACAGCGAGTGCGCCTCGCTCGTGACCGATCGCAAGGAGCTCGCCGCACTACGCCACAAGTGATAACTCTCGCGCGAACTCGGTCGAGCCGAAGGAGATCGCCATGAACCGACGGAACATCTTGTGGAGCGCCGTCTCGGCCCTGGGTGCGGCGCTCGGTGCCTCCAGCGCGAAAGCTGCGACGGAAGCCGCTGCGAGCAACAAGCTGAAGGTCGTCTATCATCTCAACGATGCCGAGAAGGTCAATTTCGTGCTCGGCAACATCCAGAACCACATCGACGGCGTCGGTGGTCCCGAGCACGTGACCCTCGCGCTGGTGATCCACGGGCCGGCGCTGAAGGCGTTTCACGCAGCGCAGGCCAATCCCGATGTCAGCAAGCGCGTCGGCGCGTTCTCCAGGGACGGCGTCGAGCTCGCCGCCTGCGGCAACACCATGAAGGCGCAGAACGTGACGCTGAAGGAGCTGCTGCCTGGCTTCGTCAGCGCGGAGAACGGCGGCGTGGTCCGGTTGGCCGAATTGCAGTCGCAGGGATATTTGTATCTGCGGCCGTAAGGGCTGAAGAGACGTGGCCTCATTCTCCGTCATTGCGAGCGCAGCGAAGCAATCCAGTCCCTCTGCGGAGGCAGACTGGATTGCTTCGTCGCAAGAGCTCCTCGCAATGACGAATGAGAGAGCCGCGCGCGAACGCCCAGCCTCATATCCCGCTTGACCTATCCATAACCCTGTGGTTATGAGTTATCCATAACTTCCTGGTTATGGATCCCGCATGTCTGCCGCCCACGATCTCCTGTTCCGGACGCTCGCCGATCCGACCCGGCGGGCGATCTTCGAGCGGCTGTGCCGCGAGGGGGAGCAGACGGTCGGGGCCCTGACGGCGCGATCCGGCGTGTCACAGCCGGCGGTGTCGAAACATCTCGGCGCCTTGAAGCAGGCCGGCCTGGTGCGCGACCGCCACGAGGGACGCCAGACCCATTACAGCGCGCGGCCCGGTGCACTCAATCCGCTGATCGACTGGACCGGCCAGATGGCTTCCTTCTGGCAGAACCGGCTCGACGCGCTCGACGATCTCCTGAAGAGGATGGACCAATGACCGAAGCCGCGACCGAAAAGCGTTCAGTCGTCATCGAGCGCGAATTTGCCCATCCGGCTGAACGGATCTGGCGCGCGCTGACGCAGCCGCATCTGATCGAGGAATGGCTGATGAAGAACGACTTCAAGCCGACCGTCGGTCATCGCTTCAACCTGCGCGGCGAATGGGGCGGCGTGCTGGACTGCGAGGTGCTCACCATCGAGCCGCAGAAGACGCTCGCCTACACCTGGAATTTCTCTCACGAGGACGCCGCGTTCGACCTCAAGAGCGTTGTGACCTTCACGCTGACGCCGACGAACACCGGCACGCATCTGCGCGTCGAGCAGGCGGGCTTCAGCCCGACGCAGAAGCAGGCTTTTGGCGGCGCGCATGCCGGCTGGAAGCAGTTTCTGGCCAGGCTGGACGACGTGCTGGCGCGGGCAGGCTAGCTCCGCCGCCGCCAGCTTTCATAAGTTTCGAGGGAGGACTCAATGAGCACGCATATGTGGATTCGGCAGATTCATCGCTGGCTGTCGATTGCCTTCACGCTTGCGGTCATCGCCAACATCGTGGCGATGATCATGCAGGTCCAGGCCGTGTGGATCGGCTTCCTCGCGCTCGTGCCGCTGATCCCGCTGCTCGCGACCGGGCTCTATCTGTTCGCGCTGCCCTATGTCCGTCGCGGCACCCGCGTGAACGAGGCGTGATGATGAAGGCGGCGAAGAAGACTGGCGCGAAGGACGCGAATGCGGCTTCGCCTTCCAAGATGATCGACGGCCGGATCAAGGAGCTCGACGACTGGCGCGGCGCGATGCTGAGACGAATCCGCGGCCTGATCAGCGAGGCCGACCCCGATGTGGTCGAAGAGTGGAAGTGGCGCGGCGTTCCCGTGTGGGAGCACGACGGCATCATCTGCACCGGCGAAACCTACAAGGACGTGGTGAAGCTGACCTTTGCCAAGGGCGCGGCGCTGGAGGATCCGGCCGGGCTGTTCAATTCCGGCCTCGACGGCAACGTGCGGCGCGCGATCGATATTCGCGAAGGCGAGACCATCAACGAGAAGGCGTTGAAGGCGCTGATCCGCGCCGCGGTGGGGCTGAATGCGTCAAAGGCGAAGAAGAAGCCGGCGAAACGATCGACTTAGAACTTCGTGTAGCCACGAACGCCTTCCTTCTCCCCTTGTGGGAAAAGGATGAATTGGCCGAAGGCATTGAGAAGAAAGGTTCTTCCCGCTTTCGGCCTCCGGGCGATACTGTAAACCGATACTGTATTTCCCCGGACCCACCTATCCCCATAAAAAAGGCCCCGTATCGGGGCCCGGGCCCTTTGATAGGGCCCGGATCGGAGGGGCGGCCATGCGGCTCAATTATCATCGGGCGGCGAATGCTGGCGGCGCCGTCGTAGCAGATCAGGCGCGTTAGAAGTCCGCTATGCCATCAACAGCGGTACGAAGGCGGACATCGCCGGAGTTCCGTGTCGGGCCCAGAAGCCGACGTTCACTCGCCGTCCGCTCCTCTCAGGCTACGGCACGACTAGCACTGGCACACTTCCATTGGCCAAGACCTCAGATGTCTGGCTGCCCAAGAACAGCTTTCGGAGGCCGCGGCGACCGTGAGAGGACATGACGATCAAATCGCAACCGCGAGATTCTGCGGTTTTGATGATCGCGGTGGCCGGGTGCGAATCTGGAATATGCAAGAGCTCTGCAGGTACTGCGAATTGCGTTGCCATTGCGCGAGCTCCGTCGAGGACCTTCCTGGCCTGCTCCTCGTTGGCGGCGACAAATCGATCCATCTCGTCCTGCGAGGGGATGATCGCTCCCGCGTGCCCGCTCCCATAGTCGATGTACATCTCTTCAGTGACGGTGATGATCGTGACTTTGGCGTCGAGGGCCTTCGCCAGGAGAATGCCGTGCTTCACGCCTTTGGCCGCGACATCCGAGCCGTCCGTGCTCAACAGAATATTGGTGTACTGAGCTGCTGCTGGTTTGATGGACACCGAGATTAGGTGTTTCATGAAGCCGGAGGTGGGCGATGAAGAGACGGAAGTTCAGTCGCGAGTTCAAGATCGAGGCGGTCAAGCTGGTTAGGGAGCGTGGGGTGTCGGTGGCGCAGGCCGGGCGCGACCTGGATGTCCATGAGAACGTTCTGCGCAAATGGGTGAAAGAGTTCGGCTCCGATCCGGTGCAGGCCTTTCCCGGTCACGGCCAGATGAAGCCGGAGCAGCAGGAGATCGAGCGGCTGCGCCGTGAGGTCGCCAAGCTGAAGGCCGAGCGCGACATCCTAAAAAAGGCCGCAGCCTTCTTCGCGAAGGAAGCGACATGAAGTTCGTCTTCATCGCGAAGCACCGGACGATCTGGCCGGTGGCATGGCTATGCGATGCGCTCGGAGTATCGCGGTCGGGCTTCCATGCCTGGCTCAACCGCTCTCCCAGCGCCAGATCCCGCAGCGACGAGGAGCTCGGCGGCAAGGTCAAGGCCAGCTTCGCCGCCAGCGACCGCACCTATGGCGCACGCCGGGTGTGGCGCGACCTGCTCGCCGAAGGGGCGGATTGTGGCCTGCACCGGATTGAGCGGCTGATGCGGCTGCAAGGCTTGCGGGCGCGGCCGCGACGTCGACGCTTGCCGAAGGACAGCGGCGATCGACAGCTTGAGACCGTACCGGCGAACCTCCTTGACCGGCAGTTCGCCGCCGAGCGTCCGAACCAGAAATGGATCGCCGACTTCACCTATCTCTGGACGGCCGAAGGCTGGCTCTATGTGGCGGCGGTGATCGACCTGTTCTCGCGCCGGGTGGTGGGCTGGTCGATGAGTGCCGCCATGACCGCACAGCTCGTGACGGACGCATTGTTGATGGCCGTCTGGCGACGCGGCAAGCCGGATGCGCTGTTGCATCACTCCGACCAGGGCAGCCAGTACACAAGCGAGCAGTTCCAGCGCCTGATGGCCGACCACGGCATCGTTTGCAGCATGAGCCGATCCGGCAACGTCTGGGACAACGCGGCGATGGAAAGCTTCTTCTCCTCGCTCAAGACCGAGCGTACGGAAAGCAAAACCTACAGGACCAGAGACGAGGCACGAGCCGATGTGTTCGACTACATCGAAAGATTCTACAACACCACCCGCAGGCACTCGACCATCGGCTATCTCAGCCCGGTTGAGTTCGAGCGCAAGGTAGGATTAGCTTAACCCGGTGTCCATCAAACCGGCAGCAGCTCATACATTGTGGATCCCTTTTGGGTTGAGCTCATCATCGCACCAACTTTATCCGTTGTGTGGTGGCCGTCCACTCCCGGACACTCCTCGCGATCTCAGTGCACTTTTATGAAAGCCCACATTGACCGCCTTGGGCGGGCGCCAAAGCTGCAAAAGTAAGACCAAACCGAAGGTTGTAGTATAGCGGATTGGTTCAGGCCCAGCTTGAAAACGCGAATGTCCGATCAAACTCGCGCCTAAGAGTTGAAGGCGGGGGAAATGAGAATGCCGCAGTTTACCGTCAGCGTCTGCTTTCGCAGGCCCGGAATTGCATGGGATCAGGGTACGTCCAGAGACATCACCACGGTGACCGAGGCGGACAATGGCGTTCAAGCCGTGATGACCGTGCTTGGGTCAATTGAGTTCGACGAGCGTGCGGAACTGGTGCACTTCATTCATGTTGGACATCCTGACCCGTGAAGCCGAACTCGAAGGACCTTGCAGTAGAGGAGAGGCGGCGCTCCTGATCGCGATGGTCCTTCGGATCAATGCCGCGCTTGACGAGACGGGCGCGTTGTCGCGCGCGGTCATCGCATCGGAGAGCGAGACTTCCGGGTAAGCGCCGATCGCGAGCGTTTTCCGTGTGCCGACCTTGTAGTCGTAGCGCCAGAGCTTCGATCCATTGGTCTTGATCAGCAGATAGAGATTGCCCCCGACCGTGCGGCGATAGTCCTCGGCGGCGGCCTTGAGATTGCGAACCTGTACGTCGGTGGTGATGGCTTTCATGATACTTGCCGGTTTGGCTTTCGGTTGCCTGCCGGGGCGCCGATACTGTAATCGGTACTGTAAAGGCCCCCGGCTAGCGGCTTACGGCGGCGGATAACCGTTGACGGGAACGTATCGAGAAAGGTTCGTCGTTCAATGGGTTACGAGGTCTTCCGAATAACAAAGGATGGCCGCGAATAGCCGCTGATAGCTAACCTTTTCCCCTTGTGGGAGAAGGTGGCGCGCTTTGGAGCGCAATTGCGCTCCTGAGCGCGCCGGATGAGGGGGCTCCCTCGACACGGGAAAGTGTGGAGAGAGACCCCTCACCCCAGTGAGCTTGCGTCTGCCGGCGGCGCTGCCCTCTCCCACAGGGGGCGAGGGCACATCAACGCACATCTCGCGGTATTGCTTCGCCCAATCGGCCGCCTCACGCCACCGCCGCGGGAATCGGACGCGGGCTCACGACGTATTCGCGCAGGACCTTGTCGTTGGCATCGACC
Organism: Bradyrhizobium sp. 191; assembly: GCF_023100985.1. Taxonomy (NCBI): domain Bacteria; kingdom Pseudomonadati; phylum Pseudomonadota; class Alphaproteobacteria; order Hyphomicrobiales; family Nitrobacteraceae; genus Bradyrhizobium; species Bradyrhizobium sp. 191. The sequence continues at coordinate 6,481,882 of NZ_CP064692.1, read as the reverse complement.
TCGATCAGCGCGACGTCGTAGGTCCAGAGATCGGCGAGGTGCTGGAGCACGCGCTTGGCGTCGGTCTCGTTGAGCTGGGAGCCCTTGATGACGTGGTGATGCAGGATCAGCCGGCGGTCGCCGGCGAGGTCGACGTCGACCACCTCGATGTTGGCGTCGATGAAGCCGACATCGTGCTGCCGCGCCAGCTCGCGGCGGACGCGGCGGAAACCGCGCTCGTCATGGATGGCATCGACGCGGATGCCGGCGCGCTCCTCGGGATCGTCGTGCAGATGGAACATGCGGAAGTGCCGCATCAATTTGGGACTCAGGAACTGGCCGATGAAGCTCTCGTCGCGGTAATTGGCCCAGACGTCGCGCAGCACGCCCATGACGTCGTTCTTGCCGGCGATGTCGGGGAACCACTCGCGGTCCTCGTCTTCCGGCCTGGTGACGATGCGCTCGATGTCCTGCATCACGGCAAAACCGAGCGCATAGGGGTTGAAGCCCGAGAATCGCGGGTCGTCGAACTCGGGCTGGAACACCACGTTGGTGTGCGATCCCAGGAATTCGAGGAAGTTGCCGTCGGTGATGCGGCCCTGCTCATGCAGCTTGGTCATGATGCGATAGTGGACGTAGGTCGCCGTCCCCTCGTTCATCACCTTGGTCTGGCTCTGCGGATAGAAATATTGCGCGATGTGGCGGACGATGCGCAAGAGCTCGCGCTGCCAGGGCGCCAGCCGCGGCGCGCTCTTCTCCAGGAAATAGAGCAGGTTCTCCTGCGGCAGGCCGAGCAGCTTGCGGCGGCGCTCGATGCTGAGCGTGGACCGGCTCTTGGCGACGCCCTTGGGTACGGTGCGCCAGAGATCGTTGAAGACCTCCTCCTCATGCTGGCGGCGGCGCCCTGCCCGCTTCTCCTCGGCGCGCAGATCGAGCTTCTTCTTGCCGGGATAACGGTCGATGCCGTGCGACATCAGCGCATGCGCGGCATCGAGCGTGCGCTCGACCTCGATGCGGCCGTAGCGGTCCTCGCACTGCATGACGTAGTTCTTGGCGAAGTCGAGATAATCCAGGATGCCGTCGGCATCGGTCCACTGCTTGAACAGATAATTGTTCTTGAAGAAATGGTTGTGGCCGAAGGCCGCGTGCGCGATCACCAGCGTCTGCATCGTCGCCGTGTTCTCCTCCATCAGATAGGAGATGCAGGGCGAGGAGTTGATCACGATCTCATAGGCGAGCCCCATCAGGCCCTTGCGATAGGACGCCTCATGGAAAGCAAAGTGCTTGCCGAACGACCAGTGCTTGTAGAACAAGGGCATGCCGACCGAGGAATAGGCGTCCAGCATCTGCTCGGCCGTGATGACCTCGATCTGGTTCGGATAGACGTCGAGCCCGAGATCCTTCAACGCCACCTCCTCGCAGGCATCGGTGATGCGCTGCAAGGTGTGGAAATCCCAATCGGCGCCTTCGAACAATCGTTCCGTCATGGAGCGGTCTTCTCCTGGGCAGTTTCGCGGCGCTGGAACAAGTCGTGGAACACCGGAAAGATCTCGCTTCGCTCCGAGACCTTGCGCATCGAGAGCGGTGCGCCGCTGTTGCGCAGGCGCTCGTAGAGCGTCCACAGCGAGGAGTCGGAGAGATCGAAGGCGCTGCCGCCTGCTTCCCCGACCTCGAGATAGGCGAAGAACTGGCAGACCGGCAGGATCTTGTCGGTCAGCAGGAGCCCCGTGAGCTCGCCGTCGGAATAGGAATTGTCGCCGTCGGAAGCCTGCGCGGCGTAGATGTTCCAGTCCGACGGGTTGAAGCGCTCGCGCACGATCTCGTGCATCGCCTGCAGCGCGCTGGAGACCAGCGTGCCGCCCGAGGCCGGGCCGTAGAAGAAGGTCTGCTCGTCCACCTCCTCGGCGCGGTCGGTGTGGCGGATGAAGACGATCTCGACATGCTTGTAGCGGCGCTTCAGGAACACGTAGAGCAGCATGTAGAAGCGCTTGGCCAGATCCTTCATGTGCTCGGACATCGAGCCGGAGACGTCCATCAGGCAGAACATCACGGCCTGCGCGACCGGTTTCGGCACCGTCTCGAAGCGCCGGTAGCGGATATCGAGCGGATCGATGAAGGGAATGCGCTTGGACTTCGCCTTCAGCCTCTCGAGTTCAGCGAGCAGCTCCGTGCGCTCGTCCTCGTCCGTGCATGCGGCGATGGCGGCTTCCAGCTCCTCGATCTCGTCCTTGCGGGGACGCTTGAGCGCGATGCGGCGCGCAAGCGCGAGCTTCACCGTCCGGCTTACCGAGATGTTGGCGGGCGAGCCCGACATGGTGTAGCCGGCGCGCTGGATGCCCTCGCTCTCGGTCTGCGCGATCTTGCGCTTGGCGAGATCCGGAAGCTCGAGGTCGTCGAGGAAGAGATCGACGAACTCGTCCCGGCTGAGCACGAAGCGGAAGGCGTCCTCGCTGTCGCCTTCGCCGGGACCGGAATCCTTGGCACTGCCCTGGCCGGAGCGCTGCAGATAGTCGCCTTCGACGAACTTCTTGTTGCCGGGCAGGACCATGTCCCGCGTTCCGCCTTCACGGCGGAAGCGCGGCTCGTGCATGCCGTCGAGCGGAATCGTGACCTCACCACCCTCCAGGACGTCCTTGATGTCGCGTTCCTGCGAGGTCTTCTTGACGGCGCCCTGCACCAGGGACTTGGCCCGACGCAAGAACCGCTGACGGTTCTCAAGACTCTTGCCGCCTGGATTCAGGCGCCTGTCAATAATGTGGATGGGCACTTTTCCATTCGCCTCCCAGGCGCCTCAACCGGCCTGCTTCACGCGCATGTACCATTCGACGAGCCGGCGAACCTGACGCTCGGTGTAGCCGCGCTCCACCATGCGTGCCACGAATTCGCCGTGCTTCTTCTCCGTCTCGCCGTCCTTCTTCGACCCGAAGGAGATGACCGGAAGCAGGTCCTCGACCTGGGAGAATATCCGCTTTTCGATCACATCGCGAATCTTCTCGTAGGAGGTCCAGGTCGGATTCTTGCCGCCGTTCTGGGCCCGCGACCGTAACGAGAATTTGACGACCTCGTTGCGGAAGTCCTTGGGGTTGGCGATCCCCGCCGGCTTCTCGATTTTCGTCAGCTCCTGGTTCAAAAGCTCGCGATCAAGCAGCTGGCCGGTGTCGGGATCCTTGAAGTCCTGGTCCTCGATCCAGGCGTCGGCATAGTCGACGTAGCGATCGAACAGGTTCTGGCCATAATCCGAGTAGGATTCGAGATAGGCCTTCTGGATCTCGTTACCGATGAACTCGGCATAGCGCGGCGCCAGCTCCGCCTTGATGAATTCGAGATAGCGCTTCTCGGCCTCCTCCGGCAGCTGCTCGCGGCGGATCGCCTGCTCCAGCGCGTACATCAGATGCACGGCGTCGGCGGCGACCTCCTGCGGATCGTGGTTGAAGGTCGCAGCCAGGATCTTGAAGGCAAAGCGGGTCGAGACGCCGTCCATGCCCTCGTCGACGCCGGCGGCGTCGCGGTATTCCTGGACGCTGCGCGCCTTCGGGTCGGATTCCTTCAGGCTCTCGCCGTCGTAGACCCGCATCTTGGCGAACAGGGTGGAATTCTCGTGCTTGCGCAGGCGCGACATCACCGAGAACCGAGCCAGCGTCTCCAGCGTCGACGGCGCACAAGGAGCCGACGCCAGCTCGGAGCCCTGGATCAGCTTCTCGTAGATCTTCTGCTCCTCGGTGACCCTGAGGCAGTAGGGCACCTTGATCACGCAGATGCGGTCGATGAAGGCCTCGTTGTTCTTGTTGGCCTTGAAGCTCGCCCACTCGGCCTCGTTCGAGTGCGCCAGGATGATGCCGGTGAAGGGGATCGCACCGATATTCTCGGTGCCGATGTAGTTGCCTTCCTGCGTTGCGGTCAGCAACGGGTGTAGCATCTTGATCGGCGCCTTGAACATCTCGACGAACTCGAGCACGCCCTGGTTGGCGCGGTTGAGGCCGCCGGAATAGCTGTAGGCGTCGGGATCGTTCTGGGCGTAGGTCTCGAGCTTGCGGATGTCGACCTTGCCGACCAGCGAGGAGATGTCCTGGTTGTTCTCGTCACCGGGCTCGGTCTTGGCGATCGCGATCTGGCGCAGCCGCGACGGCTGGATCTTTGCGACCCGGAACTGGGAAATGTCGCCGCCGAAGGCCTCCAGCCGCTTGTAGCACCACGGGCTCATCAGGCCGGTGAGACGACGGCGCGGAATGCCGTACTTCTCTTCCAGCATCGGGCCGAGCTGATCGGGATCGAACAGGCTGAGCGGGCTTTCGAACACGGGCGAGAGTTCGTCGCCGGCCTTGAGCACGTAGATCGGATGCACTTCCATCAGTGACTTCAGCCGCTCGGCGAGCGAGGACTTGCCGCCACCGACCGGGCCGAGCAGGTAGAGGATCTGCTTGCGCTCTTCGAGACCTTGCGCCGCGTGACGGAAGAAACCGACGATACGCTCGATGGTTTCTTCCATGCCGTAGAAGCCGGCGAAGGCCGGATAGGTGCGGATCGTGCGGTTCAAAAAAATACGGCCAAGGCGTGGGTCCTTGGCCGTGTCAATCGTCTGGGGCTCACCGATCGCCGCTAGCAGTCGTTCGGCCGCGTTCGCGTATTTCATGGGATCGCTTCGACACGATTCCAGATATTCCGCCATCGACATGTCGTGCTGGCTTCTCGCCTCGAACGACCGAGCGAAAGCGTTGAACAAAGAATCGTTGTACATGATCCCTCTCCGCGTGAGTTCCGCTACAAGCTGAAACGAAAGCAGTTACCGGACCGTTCCTCAGGCCGTTTCGAATCAGCGTGAGCACATGACGATCATTGGACACCCGGGTGCCAACTCGACGCAACGCACAACGTAGGCACTCTCTGAGTTACGAACAGGCACATGCCTGTAATTTGTGCGAATCTTTGTCTATATTGGCTCATTTCCAGAAAATGTCACTCGGTCGCAACATCCGGGCATTCCCGGGGATACGTCCATCCGGCAATGCAGCATAGCGATCCGGGCGCGGCGATCTTATGACACTTGTACGGCGAAGCCTTGTACGCCGAGCCCTGCACCCCGAAGCCTTGGGGACCGCGTTCATCTTTCCTGCTGCAATGCAGTGCGCGGGCTGCTGGCCGCGTGACAGTCGCGGCAAGCGCGCAGCAGTGTATCAAAATCGGTCGCCTGGCCCTCCGACCGGATGACGATACGATCATTCTGGCGATCATCCTGCGGCTGCGGCATTCTTCAACCGAAATGTCGGCGCGACGCCGACATAGTCATCGTCATCTCGTCGTCGCCAAGACCATCCCAGCAGTCGATGGCAAGGCTCGCACTGAGCAAGATCATGCAAGGCCCGCCGCGACCAGCAGCCGCATCGACTGGAATTTGGAGATCACGCAATCCGTCGGCGAGACCGCAGACGCAACCTACCGCTGGCTATTGGCAACGGCCAGCGCCAAATCTTCGCGGCGGGCGAACATGTGTTTCCCAGCATGGCCCCTCGCGGCCACACCACATCACAACACCCGCTGGATCGCCATGATCGCGACGGAGTTACACCGGAGGGTATGACGCACGTACCCTTGATTGGTTCCCTCCCGGGAGCATGTAAGCTAGAGGATAGCGCGTCAGGACCGGCGCGGAAACCCCCTCGTCCGCAGGCTTGGAGAAAATAAACATCATGAATCCCGTCAAAGAACTGGAAAAGCACGGACAAGCGGTCTGGCTCGACTTCCTGGCCCGTGGCTTCATCGCCAAGGGTGACCTGAAGCGGCTGATCGACACCGACGGCGTCAAGGGCGTCACCTCCAACCCGTCGATCTTCGAGAAGGCGATCGGCAGCTCGGACGAATACGATGCCCCGATCGGCAAGGCGCTGAAGCGCGGCGACCGGAATGTGGCCGACCTGTTCGAGGCCGTCGCGGTCGAGGATATCCAGAACGCCGCCGATGTGCTCCGCCCGGTCTATGACCGCCTCAAGGGCGGCGACGGCTATGTCAGCCTGGAAGTCTCGCCCTATCTCGCGATGGACACATCAGGCACGGTCGCCGAGGCGCGGCGGCTCTGGAAGGACGTCGGTCGCAAGAACCTGATGGTGAAGGTGCCGGCAACGCCGGAGGGCCTGCCGGCGATCGAGCAGCTGATCGGCGACGGCATCAGCATCAACATCACGCTGCTGTTCTCCAAGGCGGTGTACCTCGAAGTGGCCGAAGCCTACATCGCTGGGCTCGAAAAATACGTCGCAGGCGGCGGTGACCCCTCGCATGTTGCGAGCGTGGCGAGCTTCTTCGTCAGCCGCATCGACTCGGTGGTCGACAAGCAGCTCGACGAGAAGATCGCGCGCGCCAACGATCCATCCGAGAAGGAACGGCTCGCCGCGCTCAAGGGCAAGGTCGCGATCGCCAATGCCAAGCTCGCCTATCAGGACTACAAGCGCCTGTTCTCGGGTCCCCGCTGGGAGAAGCTCGCCGCCAGGGGCGCCAAGCCGCAGCGCATGCTGTGGGCCTCCACCGGGACCAAGAACAAGGATTACAGCGACGTCCTCTATGTCGAGGAGCTGATCGGTCCCAACACCATCAACACCGTGCCGCCGGCGACGCTGGATGCGTTCCGCGACCATGGCAAGCCGCGCGACAGCCTGGAGGAGAACGTCGAGGACGCAAGGCGCGTGCTGGAGGAACTGGAGCGCTCCGGCATCTCGCTCGAGGCGATCACCGAGGAGCTGGTCAAGGACGGCGTCAAGCTGTTCGCCGATGCCGCCGACAAGCTCTACGGCGCCGTCGCGCACAAGCGCGCGGTCGTGCTCGGGCCCGCACTCGACCGCCAGCTTCTCTCGCTCGGCGACGGTCTCGGCAAGGCCGTGACTGAGAGCACCGAGGACTGGCGGGCGTCCGCCAAGATCCGCAGGCTGTGGCGGCGCGACAAGTCGGTCTGGACCGGTGCGGACGAGGACAAATGGCTGGGCTGGCTCGACAGCGCGGCCAAGGCCGACATTGCCGATTACGAGGACTATGCGGGCCGCGTGAAGGGCCAGAAATTCTCCGATGCCGTCGTGCTCGGCATGGGCGGATCGAGCCTGGGGCCCGAGGTGCTGGCCGAGACCTTTGGCAAGAAGCCCGGCTTCCCGAAGCTGCACGTGCTGGATTCCACCGATCCGGCGCAGGTGCGGGCGATGGAGGCGAAGATCGACATCGCCAACACCGTGTTCATCGTCTCCAGCAAGTCCGGCGGCACCACAGAGCCGAACGCGATGAAGGACTATTTCCATGAGCGGGTTGCCGAGGCCGTCGGGCCGAACGTGAAGACCGGCCATCGCTTCATCGCGGTCACCGATCCCGGCTCGTCGCTGGAGAAGGCGGCGAAGAAGCTGAGCTATGCCCGCATCTTCCATGGCGAGCCCTCGATCGGCGGCCGCTATTCGGTGCTATCGCCCTTCGGCCTCGTGCCGGCGGCGACCGCGGGCGTTGACGTCAAGACCTTCATCAAGCATGCGCTGGCGATGGCCCGCTCCTGCGGGCCGGACGTGCCGCCAGCTGAGAACCCGGGCGTGCAGCTTGGCCTCGCCATGGGCCTCGCAGGCCTCGAGGGCCGCGACAAGGTGACGATCCTGGCGTCGAAGAAGATCGCCGATTTCGGCGCCTGGGCCGAGCAGCTCATCGCGGAGTCCACCGGCAAGGAAGGCAAGGGCCTGATCCCGATCGAGGGTGAGCCGCTCGGCGATCCCAGCGTCTATGGCAACGACCGGTTCTTCATCGACATCCGTGTCGACGGCGAAGCGGACGCTGCCCACGATTCGAAGCTCGCGGCGATCGAGGCGGCGGGCCATCCCGTCGTGCGCATCGTCATGAAGTCGATCGAGCATCTCGGCCAGGAGTTCTTCCGCTTCGAGATGGCGACGGCAGTCGCCGGCGCGATCCTCGGCATCAATCCGTTCGACCAGCCCGACGTGGAAGCGGCCAAGATCAAGACCCGCGAGCTCACCGCCGCGTTCGAGAAGACCGGCGCGCTGCCGGAAGAGCAGCCGGTGGTCAGCACCGACGAGGCCGATCTCTACACCGACGAAGCCAACGCCACCGCACTGCGCGCCGCCGGCGCCAATGGCGATCTCACCTCCTGGCTGAAGGCGCATCTCTCCCGCTCGAACCATGGCGACTATGTCGCCCTGCTCGGCTACATCGCGCGAGACAAGGCGACGATCGACGCGCTCCAGGCCATGAGGTTAGAGGTACGCGAGAAGCGGCATGTTGCGACTTGCGCAGAGTTCGGCCCGCGCTTCCTGCACTCGACGGGACAGGCCTACAAGGGCGGGCCCGACAGCGGCGTGTTCCTCCAGATCACGGCGGACGATGCCAGGGATCTGCCGGTACCGGGGCAGAAGGCCAGCTTTGGCGTCATCAAGGCTGCGCAGGCACGCGGCGATTTCGACGTGCTCACCGAACGCGGCCGGCGCGCGCTGCGTGTGCACCTGAAGGGCGGAGTCAAAAAAGGCCTCGCTGCGCTCAATGCGGCGCTCAACGACGCACTGAACTAAGGGAATCTCTCACATGCAACTCGGCATGATCGGCCTCGGCCGGATGGGCGGCAACATCGTTCGCCGCCTGATGCGACAGGGACATTCGACCGTAGTCTACGACAAGGACGCCAGGGCCGTCGCCGGCCTTGCCGCCGACGGTGCGACAGGTTCGGCGACTCTGGAAGAGTTCGTCGCGAAACTCGAGCGGCCGCGCGCGGCCTGGGTGATGCTGCCTGCGGGACACATCACCGAGACGACGATCGAGACGATCGCGGGCGTGATGCAGGCGGGCGATGTCATCATCGACGGCGGCAACACCTTCTGGCAGGACGACGTCCGCCGCGGCAAGGCATTGAAGGCGCGCGGCATCCACTATGTCGACGTCGGCACCTCCGGCGGCGTCTGGGGCCTCGACCGCGGTTACTGCATGATGATCGGCGGCGAGAAGCAGGTGGTCGACCGGCTCGATCCGATCTTCGCCGCGCTCGCGCCCGGCGCCGGCGACATTCCGCGCACCGAGGGACGCGAGGGCCGCGATCCCCGCATCGAGCAGGGCTACATCCATGCCGGCCCCGTGGGCGCCGGTCATTTCGTCAAGATGATCCACAACGGCATCGAATACGGCCTGATGCAGGCCTATGCCGAAGGCTTCGACATTCTCAAGAATGCCAGTATCGAGGCCTTGCCGGCGGATCACCGCTACGATTTCGATCTCGCCGACATCGCCGAAGTGTGGCGGCGCGGCAGCGTGATTCCGTCCTGGCTGCTCGACCTCACCTCGACCGCACTCGCCGACAGCCCCCAGCTGTCGGAGTACTCCGGCTTCGTCGAAGATTCCGGCGAAGGTCGCTGGACCGTGAATGCCGCGATCGACGAGGCCGTGCCGGCCGAGGTTTTGACTGCGGCGCTCTACACACGTTTCCGTTCCCGCAAGGAACACACCTTCGCCGAAAAAATTCTCTCTGCGATGCGTGCAGGGTTCGGCGGCCACAAGGAGCCGAAGCAGCCGGGCGCGGCGAAGCCCAAATGAGATCGAGCAGGACGTAACAAGCGAAGGCCGAACATTCGTGACAAAAGACCCGCAGCCAAAGCGCAAGCCGGAAAATTGCGCCTTCGTCATCTTTGGCGTGACCGGCGACCTGACCCACCGGCTGGTGATGCCATCGCTGTACAATCTGGCGGCCGAGAATCTGTTGCCGGAAAAATTCTGCGTCGTCGGCGTCGCCCGCAAGGGCCAGTCGGATGACGAGCTGCGCGACAGCCTGATGAAGGGCCTGCGCGAATTTGCGACGCGGCCTGTCGACGATGACATCGCCAGGCAGCTGCTGCAATGCGTCACCTTCGTCGAGGCCGATCCGAACGACCCGCCGTCGTTCGACCGCTTGCGCGAGCATCTGGATTCTCTGGAGTGCTCGCAAGGCACCGGCGGCAACCGCCTGTTCTACCTCGCGACCCCGCCGGCCGCATTCGCGCCGACCGCGCGGGAGCTCGGCCGCACCGGACTGATGAAGGAGAACGGCGCCTGGCGGCGGCTGGTGATCGAGAAGCCGTTCGGCACCGATCTCGCCTCGGCCCGCGCGCTCAACGCCGAACTCCTGAAGATCATGGACGAACACCAGATCTACCGGATCGATCACTATCTCGGCAAGGAGACGGTTCAGAACATCCTGGTGCTGCGCTTCGCCAACGGCATGTTCGAGCCGATCTGGAATCGCAATCACATCGACCACATCCAGATCACGGTCGAGGAGAAGCTCGGCGTCGGCCATCGCGGCGGCTTCTATGATGCCACCGGTGCACTGCGCGACATGGTGCCGAACCATTTGTTCCAGCTGATGTCGCTGGTCGCGATGGAGCCGCCGACGCGCTTCGATGCCCATTCGGTCCGTTCCGAAAAGGCCGAGGTGCTGACGGCGATCCAGCGGCCGAGCCGGGACGAAGCGCTGAAGAGTTCGGTGCGCGCGCAATATCTCTCAGGCCGCATCGGCGACGAGAATATCCCGGACTATCGCAAGACCGCGGACGTCAAGCCCGGCAGCACCACCGAGACCTATGTCGCGCTCAAGCTGATGATCGACAATTGGCGCTGGGCCGGCGTGCCGTTCTATCTGCGCACGGGCAAGGCGCTGGCGCACAAGCGCACGGAAGTCGCGATCAAGTTCAAGCAGGCGCCGCTATCGATGTTCTCAGGCACGGCGGTCGACCGCCTGTCGCAGAACTTCCTCACCATCGGCATCGCGCCGACCGAGACCATCGAGCTTCAGTTCAACGCCAAGATCCCCGGACCGAGCGTCACCATCGACGGCGTCGAGATGAAATTCCGCTACGGCGACTATTTCCGCGCCGATCCCTCGACCGGCTACGAGACGCTGATCTACGACTGCATGATCGGCGACAACATCCTGTTCCAGCGCGCCGACGGCGTCGAGGCCGGGTGGCAGGCGGTGCAGCCGTTCCTGGACGCCTGGACAAGCGCCGGCACCAACGGCATCGAAACCTATGAAGCCGGCAGCGACGGCCCCGCCTGCGCCGATGAGCTGCTGCGGCGCGACGGGCGAAGCTGGCGGAAGTACTCGTGATGGCCGCGGCCGACCAGCCGAAGCTGATCGTCGAAGCTGATGCCGAAGCTCTTGCCCGCGCCGCGGCCGAACGGGTGATGGCGCGGCTCGCGGTCAATCCCGGACGGATCGCGATCTGCCTCACGGGCGGCTCCAGCCCGAAGAAGCTCTATCAGCTGCTCGGCAGCGAAGCCTGGCGCGGCCGGATTCCGTGGGACCGCGTGCACTGGTTCATCGGCGACGAGCGCTTCGTACCCGAGAGCGATCCGCTCAACAACATGGCGATCGCGCGCGCGGCGTTTCTCGATCGCAATGCGCCCGCCGGCCATATCCACCCGATTCCGACCGCGGCCGAGAATCCGGATGCCGGCGCGGAAGCCTATGCGCGCGAGCTGCAGGCCTTCTATGGCGCAGACCGGCTCGATCCGCAGCGCCCGCTGTTCGATCTCGTCCTGATGGGCGCCGGGCCCGACGGCCACACCGCCTCGCTATTTCCGGGTTATCCCGAGATCGAGGAGACCCGACGCTGGGTCGTCGGCGTCGCCAAGGCCAATGTCGCGCCCTTCGTGCCGCGGGTCTCGCTCACCCTGCCCGTTCTGGCCTCCTGCCGCGAGATGCTGTTCGAGATTGCCGGTCACGACAAGCAACCGATCTTGACGCGCCTGCTCAATGGCGAGAATCTGCCGGCCTTGCGCGCGCGCTCGAATGGCGAGACCGTCTGGCTGGTCGATAGGGCCGCGCTTCCGGAGGACATTCGTGGGCCGCGCTGAAGCACCTTGTGCATTGATCGTGATGGGCGTGTCGGGTTCGGGCAAGAGCACGGTTGCGAAGGCGCTCGGCGAGCGGCTCGGCTGGCGTTTCGAGGACGGCGACAGCTTCCATCCCGCCAGCAATGTCGAGAAGATGCGGGCCGGCCATCCGCTCACCGACGAAGACCGCTGGCCCTGGCTCAATGCCATCGCCGACGAGATCGCGCGCGTGTGCGGACGCGGCGAGCACGTCATCATCGCCTGTTCGGCGCTGAAGCACACCTATCGCGACGTGCTGCTGCGCGGTCGCGACGACGTCCGCTTCGTCTTCCTGAAGGGCACGAAGGAGCTGATCGCCGAACGGCTGGCCCATCGCAAGGGGCACTTCATGCCGCCCGAGCTGCTGACGAGCCAATTCAACACGCTGGAGCCGCCCGAGGCCAGCGAGCACGTCGTGACCGTCTCGATCGACGAATCCGTCGAAGCGATCGTGGACGGCGTGGTGCGCCAATTGAAGCTGGGCGGCGCGATACCCAAGGTCCTGCCATGACGCAAATCTCACTCGTGGTCTCCGATGTCGACGGCACGCTGCTGACCAAGGACAAGACGCTGACCGAACGCGCGCGAGGCGCGGTGCAGCGGCTGCACCAGGCCGGCATCGGATTCACCATCACCTCCAGCCGCCCCGCGATCGGCATGCGCTTCCTGATCGAGCCGCTGGCGCTGTGGCTGCCGGTCGGCCCGTTCAACGGCTCCTCGATCGTCGATCCCGAGATGAGGCCGGTCGAGCAGCACCTGATCCCCGCGCGCGCGGCCGAGCGGTCCTTGCAGATCCTCCGCGAGTTCGGCGCCGACATCTGGCTCTTCACCACCGACAAATGGCTGATCGACAATCCCAGCGGCAGCTACGTCGCCCACGAGCAGCACACGATCCGCGCCGACCCCACCATCGTGTCCGATTTCTCGCCCTATCTCTCGAGCGCCTGCAAGATCGTCGGCGCCAGTGCCGATGCCGCGGGGCTCGCGGCTTGCGAGAAGGCGATGCAGGAGGCGCTCGGCAGCGAAGCCACCGCGGTGCGCTCGCAGACCTACTATCTCGACGTCACCCCGCCTGGCTTCGACAAGGGCACCTTCGTCGAGGCGATGGCCAAGCGCCTGGGCATTGCGACCGGCGCGGTCGCCACCATCGGCGACATGCAGAACGACCTCGCAATGTTCCGCGTCAGCGGCACCTCGATCGCCATGGGCAACGCCGCCGACAACGTCAAGGACCAGGCCACCCACGTCACCGCGAGCAACGAGCAGGACGGTTTTGCCGAGGCGATGGAGATGATCCTGAAGTGGAATGGGGTTGGCTGAGCTTGCGGCGCGCTCGTTCAACCTCTCCCGCTTGCGGGAGAGGTCGCCGCGTAGCGGCGGGTGAGGGTTCTCGCCTCTCGGGGGCTCTCGCCAGCGGAGAGAGCCCTCACCCCAACCCTCTGCCGCAGGCGGGAGAGGGAGCGCACCTCCCTCGGAGCGCCCAGCTTACTTCGATCGCTGCACCGCCGCCTTCTCGCTCTCCTGCCTTGCCGCCGACAGATTTTGCGCCGTGTTGATCAGCGCGATGTGGGTCAGCGCCTGCGGGAAATTGCCGGTCTGGCGCCGTGCGACTGAATCATATTCCTCGGCCAGCAGGCCGACGTCGTTGGCAATCCCGGCCACGCGATCGAGCAAGGCTTGCGCCTTGTCGAGATCGCCTGACAGCACATAGGCGTCGGCCAGCCACAGGCTGCAGGCCAGGAACGCGCCTTCGAGCGGCGGCTGGTCCGCCGGCAGCTCGCGCGGATCGTGCCGCAGCACGAAACCGTCGCGCATCAGGCATTTCTCGACGGAAGCGATGGTGCCGCGGATGCGCGGATCGGAGGGCGGCAGGAAGCCGACGGCGGGCAGCAGCAGCACGCTGGCATCGAGCAGCTTCGAGCCGTAGGATTCGACGAAGGCGTTCTCCTCCGCATCGAAGCCCCGGTTGCAGACGTCGCGATGAATCGCATCGCGCAAGGTGCGCCAGTGCAGGAGCGGCGCCTTGAAGCCGAAGGTCTCGGCGCTCTTGATGCCGCGATCGAATGCGACCCAGGTCATCACCTTGGAGAAGACGTAGTGCTTGGGCTGTCCGCGCCGCTCCCAGATGCCGTGATCGGGCCGGTCCCAGACCTCGGCCAGATGATTGAGTACAGCGCATTCCAGCGCCCAGGTCTCGTCGTCGAGCTGGAGCTTGGCCATGCGCGACTGGTGAAAGGCATCGATCAACTCGCCATAGACGTCGAGCTGGAGCTGCGCATGCGCGGCGTTGCCGACCCGCACCGGCTGGGCACCCTCGTAGCCGCCGAGCCAGCCCGCCTCCCATTCCAAGAGCCGCCGCTGTCCCCAGATGCCGTACATGATCTGCATGTTCGCCGGCGAACCGGCGGCTGCGCGCAGCAGCCAGTTGTGCCAGGCCAAGGCTTCCTCGGTGTAGCCCGAGTTCATCAGCGCCAGCAGCGTGAAGGTCGCATCGCGCAGCCAGCAGAAACGGTAGTCCCAGTTCCTGCTGCCTCCGAGCTTTTCCGGCAGTGAGGTGGTGGGCGCCGCGACGATGCCGCCGGTCGGCGCGAAGGTCAGCGCCTTCAGCGTGATCAGCGAGCGCAGGACGAGATCCTGGTATTCGCCGTCGCGGGTGCAATGGCTGCACCAGTCCTGCCAGAACTTCTCGGTCTCCTGAAGCGCCAGTTCCGGATCGATCGGCGCAGGCGGCTCGAGATGCGAGGGGCCGTAGGTCAGCACGAAAGGCACGGTCTCGCCTTCCTTCACCTCGAAGTCGGAGACGGTGGTCAGGTCCTCGCCGCGGGTCTCGATCGGCGTGCGCAACACCGTCATGTCCTGGCCGGCGATGGCCATCAAGGAATGGTCGATCCGTCGCACCCAGGGAATGTCCACGCCGAAGCCGAAGCGGATGACGAGCTCCATCCGCATCTTCACGGTGCCACGGATGCCGCGGACCAGCCGCACGATGTCCGACGCCTTGCCGCGCGGCGGCATGAAGTCGATCAGCGCGACGGTGCCGCTCTTCGTCTCAAAACGCGTTTCGAGAATGAGGGTATTGCCGAGATAGCGCCGCGAGATGCGGGTCGCGGTCTCGCTCGGCGCGATCAGCCAGCGCCCGTTCTTGGGCGTGCCGAGGATGGCGGCAAAGCAGGCGTCGGAATCGAAGGCAGGCCAGCACAGCCAGTCGATCGAGCCGTTGCGCCCGACCAGCGCCGCGGTCTCGCAATCGCCGATCAGCGCATAGTCCTCGATCCTCTGAGACAATGTCGTGCAAACCCTGCAAATCCCCGACCGGTCAACTCCCGCCGGGCAATGAACGTTCCCGCGTCGCGGCCTTCAAGGCCGCGAGATCGATCCTGGACGCGATCTTGTCGAGCGCAACAGGAAGGCGCTGGCGCCAGTTCGGGTGCTCGTCGATCGTGCCGGGAATGTTGGGCTGGTCGATCACGCCCAGCAGGTCTTCCATTGACACCGCGAGCAGCCGGGACGGCGTGCGCGACAGGAAGGCGAGCACCGAATAGAGGTCGTTCGCTCGAATCCCGTTCTGGCGCAGGATCTCGTCGAGCCTGCCGAGCGCATCCCAGCGCGCCTGGTCGTTCTCGCCGGGATCGAGCCCGAGCGAGCGCTTCATCCTGAGGTCGCTGAAGGAGCGCCAGCCGGCATAGGTCGACAGGTCATGCGTGTTCAGCGTGACCAGCGCATTGGGCCTGTAGTGGTCGGCATTGCGGAAATGGCCCGCATCGTCGCGCTCGAACATCATGACGAGATAGGACCAGATGCCGAAATCCTGCATCATCTCGCGAAAACCTTCAGGCACGGTGCCGAGGTCCTCGCCGATCACGATGCATTTATGGGCCGCGCTCTCGCGCGCCACGGCCGCCAGCAGCGCCTCGAACGGCATCTGCACATAGGCGCCGTTGTCGGGCTTGAAGCCGCGCGGCACCAGATAAAGCCGTTTCAGGCCGAGCACGTGATCGAGCCTGATGGCGCCGGCATGGCGCATCGACGCCGCGAGCATGTCCGCGAACGGCACGAACGACTGCGCCTCGAGCCCCCCGGCGTTGAAGCCGGCGAGACCCCAGTCCTGTCCGATGGTGTTGAGCACGTCGGGCGGCGCGCCGACGGCGAGATGGCGGGAAATCGCCGTCTGCTCGTTCCAGGCATCGAAGCCGTTGGACTGCACGCCGACGGCGACGTCGAGATAGAGCCCGACCCGCATGCCGAGCCGGCTGGCGAGCTCCTTGGCGGCATGCAGCTGGCTATCGGCGGTCCATTGCACGAATTCGACGAACTCGACCTCGCGCTTGGCCGGGCCATTGCGCAGCTCGGCGCATTTCGCCTGATCCGGCTGCTGCCATTCCGACGGCCATTCCCACCAGGGGGCGTTGAAGCGATGGCGCAGCACCTCGAAGCAGGCAAAGCGGGACAGCAGCGGCGCGCGGGCGGCGCGGAAGGCGTCAAACGCCTTGCGGCGCGCCTCGCTCGCGCTTGTCACGAAGCTGTCAAAGGCGGCGCGAAGACCCAGCCATTTCAACGCCGCCATGTCGGCATAAGGAACGCGATCACCTTCGCGCAGGCGGGCGGCCGTTGCGGCCGCGTCGGGCACGAGGTCGGCCGAGAATTCGGGAATCGCCTCGACGTCGATATAGAGCGGATTGAGAAAAAGCCGGCTGTTCGGCGAATAGGGGCTGCAATCGGCCGGGTGGTCGTCGAACAGGACATGCAGCGGATTGAGCCCGACGCCGTCGGCCCCGAGCTGCTTGGCAAGCCGGACCAGGCCTGCGAGGTCGGTGAAGTCACCGATGCCCCAGTTGCGGTCCGAACGGACGCTGTAGAGCTGGACGGCGAGCAGCCAGCCGCGGTCGAAATCGCCGCCGAAGGCGCGCTCGGGCGCCACGATCATCGGCACCTCTTCCGTCACCCCTTCGGCATCGGTCAGTGTCAATCTGTGATATCCGAGCGGCAGGCCGGCAGGCCAGGCGATGACGGGCTCGCGTGTCTCGCCCTGGGCGATCACATTGCCGTTGCCGTGGATTTTCCATTGCAGCGGCGGCGCACCGATGGCCGCCAATTCCGTGCGCGGATGCCCCAATGCGCGGACCACGACCGGACCGCTGACGAAGCGGTAGACCCGCCTCTCCGGCAGGGCGTCGAGGATGGATTTGAGCGCCTCCGGCGCGGTGACCCGCAGCTTGCCGAGGGCGTCAACGAATTCGGACTGAACGCCCTTGATCCGGGCTTGAGCTAAAAGATCCATTCGGCACGCAGCTTGCAGGCCATTGTTTGGCCAAGGGCATCGATTTTAACGAGGTCGCGGAAGAGGTTAGTCAGGGGTAACTCGCAAACTGCGCTTGCCGTTCCCCAAGGAACCAATGACACACAAGCGGCTTTCTATAATGGTACCAAGCGTCGGTTCCCGGCAAGGGAAACGGGCTCCTGCTTTCTTGTCAATGGCATCACCGTGAACAAGACAATTCAAACTGTCGAAAGTGCCGCAGCCGGCAGCGCTTTCCTGGTCGAGGACGTCTATCCCTCGATCGACGGCGGCCGCTTCGCGGTGAAGCGGATCGCGGGCGAGCCGATCCAGGTCTGGGCCGACATCTATCGTGGCGGCGACGCCGTGATCGCCGCCGCCCTGATCTGGCGCCGCGAGCAGGAGCGCGAATGGCGGAGCGAACCGATGACCCATCACGGCAATGACCGCTGGTCCGGTGCGTTCACGCCCGTTGAGCCCGGCCAATATGTCTACGCGATCGAAGCCTGGACCGATGAGTTCGCCACCTGGTCTCACGCGGTCGCGCGCAAGCGGCGCACAGGAGCCGATGTCAGCCTCGATGCGATCGAGGGCGCCGGACTCCTGACCAAGGCGCATGGCGCGCGACAGGACGCAGCGGCGATCATCATCAGGCAGTGCGAGGACTATCTCAGGAACGGTGACGTCGCTTCGCTGCTCGCAACCGAGCTCGGAGAAGCCATGGCCGAAAGCCAGTCCCGGCCCGACCTGACGCGCTCGCAGCTCTTCCCGCTGACCATAGACCGCGACAAGGCGCGCTTTGGCGCCTGGTATCAGATGATGCCGCGTAGCCAGAGCGCATTGCCGGGCCGGCATGGCACGCTGCGCGACTGCATCGCGCGCGTGCCTGATATCGCCGCCATGGGCTTTGACGTGCTCTACTTCACGCCGATCCATCCCATCGGCCACACAAGCCGCAAGGGCCGCAACAACGCGCCGGTGGCGCGTGACGGCGATCCCGGCTCGCCCTATGCGATCGGCTCGGCCGAGGGCGGCCACGATGCCCTGCATCCCGAGCTCGGCACGATCGAGGATTTCCGCGCACTGGTTGCGACCTGCCTCGAATACCGCCTCGAGCTGGCGCTCGACTTCGCCGTGCAGTGCTCGCCGGACCATCCCTGGCTGACGCAGCATCCGGAATGGTTCAAATGGCGGCCGGACCGCTCGGTCCGGACGGCGGACGGCCCCTATTCCGACATCGTCATCCCCGATTTCGGCTCGGTGGATCGGGCCGGCCTGTGGAACGCGTTTCGCGATGCCATGCTGTTCTGGATCGACCATGGCGTCACCATCTTCGCCATCGACAATCACGACACCGCGCCGCTTGCATTCTGGGAGTGGCTGATCCGCGACATCCGCCACCGTCACCCCGAGGTGATCCTGTTCTCCAAGACCTATGCACGGCCAAAGCTGATGAGGGGCCTCGCCAAGCTCGGCTTTGCGCAGTCGTTCACCTATTTCCCCTGGCGCACGGAAAAGTGGGAGCTGGAGCAATATCTCGGCGAGCTGACGCGCCATCCCGAACGCGATTTTTATCGTCCGCACATGTTCGTCAACACGCCTGACCTATTGCCCTACCACCTCCAGAGCGAAGAGGCCTGGGCATTCAAGTCGCGCGTCGCACTGGCGGCGACGCTCTCGGGCAATTACGGCATCTACAGCGGCTTGGAGCTGCTGGAGCATGAAGCGGTCCCCGGCCGCGAGGAATATCTCGATTCCGAGAAGTACCAGATCAGGCAGCGCGACTGGGACAAGCCCGGCAACATCAAATCCTACATTGCCGGGCTCAATCGCGTCCGCAACGAGAACGCGGCGCTGCAGCAGACGGCCAATCTGCGCTTCCTCGGCATCGAGGATGGCGAGACGATCGCCTTCGCGAAGGAGGCGGCTGATCCGGCCAACACCGTCGTCATCGTGATCGCGCTGTCACGCCGGGTGCGCGAGTTCTGGCTGCCGCTCGGCGACGTCACCATTGACGCCGGTGGACGGCGCCACCATGTGACGGAACTCGAAGACCTTCTCACCGGCGAACGGTCCCGCATCGAATGGGGCGGGATCAGGTTGCGTATCGATCCCGACCGCGACCCGGCGCTCCTGTTCCGCTGCCTGGCGTAAGGGTTCACGCCATGAATGTTCTGTCTTCCGTCGACACCAAGAAGGCTGAGGCTGCGGAGATCGTGGATGAGCTGTGGTACAAGGACGCCATCATCTACCAGCTCCACGTCAAGGCCTTCGCCGACAGCAACAATGACGGCATCGGCGACTTCGCCGGACTGACCGAGAAGCTCCCCTATCTGCAGGAGCTCGGCGTCACCGCGCTGTGGCTGCTGCCGTTCTATCCCTCGCCCGGCCGCGACGACGGCTACGACATCGCCGATTACGGCTCGGTCAATCCCGATTTCGGGACGATGAAGGATTTCAAGCGCTTCATCCAGGAGGCGCAGAAGCGCGGCCTGCGCGTCATCACCGAGCTCGTCGTCAACCACACCTCGGACCAGCACAAATGGTTCAAGCGCGCGCGGCGCAGCCATCCCGGCTCCAGCGCCCGCAACTGGTATGTCTGGAGCGACACCGACCAGAAATACCAGGGCACGCGCATCATCTTCACCGACACGGAGAAATCGAACTGGACCTGGGATCCCGAGGCCGGCGCGTTTTACTGGCACCGCTTCTTCTCGCACCAGCCGGACCTCAATTTCGACAATCCGCGCGTGGTCAGCGCCATCATCCAGGTCATGAAGCGCTGGCTGGACGCCGGTGTCGACGGCTTCCGGTTAGATGCCATTCCCTATCTCTGCGAGCGCGAGGGCACCTCGAACGAGAACCTGCCCGAGACGCACACCATCATCAAGCGGCTGCGCCAGGAGCTCGACGCCTACGCCAAGGGCAAGCTGCTGCTCGCCGAGGCCAATCAATGGCCGGAGGACGTGCAGGAATATTTCGGCCGCGGCGACGAATGCCACATGGCCTACCATTTCCCGCTGATGCCGCGCATCTACATGGCGATCGCGCAGGAGGACCGCTTCCCGATCACCGACATCCTGCGCCAGACGCCGGATATTCCCGCGACCTGCCAATGGGCGCTGTTTCTGCGCAACCATGACGAGCTGACGCTGGAGATGGTCACCGACGTCGAGCGCGACTATCTCTGGACCACCTACGCCAACGATCCCCGCGCGCGCATCAATGTCGGCATCCGCCGGCGCCTTGCGCCGCTGATGGACAACGACCGCCGCAAGATCGAACTGATGAACTCGCTGCTGCTGTCGTTCCCGGGCACGCCGATCATCTATTACGGCGACGAGATCGGGATGGGCGACAACATCTATCTCGGCGACCGCAACGGCGTGCGCACGCCGATGCAGTGGAGCCCGGACCGCAACGGCGGCTTCTCGCGCTGCGACCCGGCCCGCCTCTACGCGCCGCTGATCATGGATCCCGTCTACGGCTATGAATCCGTGAACGTGGAGGCGCAGTCGCGCAGCCTGTCCTCGCTGCTCAGCGCCACCAAACGGCTGATCTCGGTGCGCAAGTCGACGCTCGCCTTCGGCCGCGGCAGCATGACCTTCATCCGCCCGGCCAACCGCGCCGTGCTCGCCTATGTCCGGCAATACCGCGACGAGGTGATCCTCTGCGTCGCCAATCTCTCGCGCGCCGCGCAGGCGACCGAGCTCGACCTGTCACCGTGGAAGGACCGCATCCCGCAGGAGATGCTCGGCCGCACCCGCTTTCCCGCGATCGGCGAGCTGCCCTACATGATCACGCTCGGGCCCTACGGCTTCTACTGGTTCCAGCTGCTGGAACGCGACAAGTCCGAGCCGGTGACGCCGCGCGCGGTGCCGGAGTTCGAAACGCTGGTCGTGCCGGTGAATTCGAACTGGGTCTCTCTCGCTCGCGAGCGCGGCATATTCGAGCGCGACGTGTTGCCGGGCTTCCTGTCACGGACGCGGTGGTATCCCGAGCACAATCCCAAGCAGATCAGGACCGCGCTGACCTCGGCGGTGCCGTTCTGCGACATCGGCGACAACAGGCCCTGGATCGCGTTCTTCGAGACCAGGCAAGGGGACGCAGCCGCGCGCTACGTGCTGCCGCTGCAGATCGAATGGGTGCGCTTCGACCGCGAGCGGTTCAACCCCAGGGCCCTCGCTGCCGTGCGCCAGGGCGCACGCGAGGGCACGCTGCTCGACGTCGCGACCGACCAGATCTTCATCGGCCTGTTCCTGCGCAATCTGTCGCAGCACCTGGTGGTCGAAGAGAACAATCTGCGGCTGGAGTTCAAGCCCACCAGCCGTTTCGCCGACTACACCATCAAGGAGCCCGAACGCATCCGCGCGATCGAGCAGTCGAACAGCACCGCGCTGGTCGACAATCAGTACGTCGCCAAGATCTATCGCCAGCTCGAAAGCGGCATCAGCCCCGAGATCGAGATCGGCCACTATCTCACGGAGGTCGCGCGCTTCGCCAATACGCCGGCGCTGCTCGGCAGCGTCGAGTTGGTCGAGGGTGACCGGCGTAGCGCGCTCGGCGTGCTGCACGCCTATGTCGAGAACCAGGGCGACGGCTGGACCGTGACCACGGGCTATCTCGATCGCTATATCGACGAGCAGCGTGTGTTGCCGGCGGGCGAGAAGCTCCGCGAGACCCAGGGGCAGGCGCCTTACCTGCACTTCGTCGCGCAGATCGGCCGCCGGCTCGGCGAGCTGCATGTCGCTCTCGCCGCAGCAAAGCCGGACGATCTCGCTCCGGAGCCGATCGGCTCCGCATACATCAGGTGCTTGGTATCCGACCTCAAAGCACGCGCCGAACGGGTTCTGGACCGGCTCGCCGAGAGCCGCGACGGACTGCGGGAGGCGGACCGCCCGCTGATCGATCAGCTCGCGGAGGCCCGTGCGAGCCTGTCCGACCAACTGAATGCGCTATTGCCTTCCGGGATCGGCGGGTTGAACATCCGTCATCATGGCGACTTCCGCCTGGGGCAAACTCTGATCGTGAAGGACGATATCTTCATCATCGACTTCGACGGCGATCCGCGTGTGCCGCTGGCCGACAAGCGGCGCAAGGCGCCGGCGGCGCGCGACGTCGCGGGCCTGATCCACTCGATTGACGTATCGATTGACACGGCTCTCAATCGCGCGCTCAAGGGCGCTTCCGACGAGCAGGGCCGGCTCACGGTGGCGCTCGACGAATGGCGCGAGCGCGCGACCGCAACCTTCTTGTCGGCCTACCACGAAACCATGACCGATCGGCGGGTATGGCCGGAAGATCGGCAAGCCGCGGACGGCCTGTTGAGGTTCTTCCTGCTTGATCACGCATTCAACGAAGTAGAGTACGAGCTGTCCCACCGGCCTGAGGGGCTGCATGCGCCGCTGACCGGACTGCTTCGCATTCTGTCCAGTGCCGAGAGCGAAGCCCATGCCTAAACTGCCTGCCGAGGCCTATGCGATCATCGAGGGCCGCCATTCCGATCCCTTCCACTATCTCGGACTGCATCCCGAGGGTGGTCGAAGCGTGGTGCGCGCGTTTCTACCCGAGGCCGTCAACGTCGAAGCGGTCGGCGAACATGGCGAGGTCGCCCCGCTCGACCGCGTCCACGATTCTGGCCTGTTCATCGGCGCCCTGCCCAATGGCTCGAAGCACTACCAGCTCCGCGCAAAGTTCGGCAACGACGTCGTCGAGTTCGAGGACGCCTACCGTTTTCCGCCGATCCTGACCGATTTTGATCTCTACCTGCTCGGCGAAGGCACCCATCAGCGCCTCTACGACAAGCTCGGCGCGCACCCGATGCAGCTCGATGGCGTCGACGGCATCGGCTTCGTGGTGCTGGCGCCGAATGCGCGCCGCGTGTCCGTGGTCGGCGACTTCAACTTCTGGGACGGTCGGCGCCATCCGATGCGGGTGCGCGGCAGCGGCTATTGGGAGCTGTTCATCCCGCATGCGAAGACCGGCGATCACTACAAGTTCGAGATCATCGGCCCGCATGGTCATCTGATTCCGCTGAAATCCGATCCGCTGGCATTCGCGAGCGAGGTGCGGCCGAAGACGGCGTCCATCGTGTTCGACGAAGCGCACCTGCCGCGGCCGCGGCCGGCGCCCGACGGCATCAATTCGCTGTCGGCGCCGATGTCGATCTACGAGGTCCATCTCGGCTCGTGGCGGCGCAAGAACGACAATGAATGGCTGACCTATCGCGAGCTGGCCGAGCAACTGCCGGCCTACGCCCGCGACATGGGCTTCACCCATCTCGAATTCCTTCCCGTGAGCGAGCATCCCTTCGACGGATCGTGGGGCTACCAGCCGACCGGACTCTATGCGCCGACCAGCCGCTTTGGCACACCCGACGAGTTTGCGACACTGGTCGATGCCTGCCACCGCGAAGGCATCGGCGTGCTGCTCGACTGGGTGCCCGGTCATTTCCCCGATGATCCACACGGGCTCGGCCATTTCGACGGCACCTCGCTCTACGAGCACGCCAATCCGCTGCAGGGGCGCCACCTCGACTGGGGCACGCTGATCTACAATTACGGCCGCACCGAAGTGACGAACTTCCTGGTGTCGAATGCGCTGTTCTGGCTGGAGCGCTATGCGATCGACGGCCTGCGCGTCGATGCGGTCGCGTCCATGCTCTATCTCGACTACAGCCGCCCGCCCGGCGCGTGGATTCCGAACCAGTATGGCGGCCGCGAGAACATCGAGG
The DNA here is from genome assembly GCF_023100985.1 of Bradyrhizobium sp. 191. NCBI lineage: Bacteria > Pseudomonadati > Pseudomonadota > Alphaproteobacteria > Hyphomicrobiales > Nitrobacteraceae > Bradyrhizobium > Bradyrhizobium sp. 191. The sequence continues at coordinate 6,458,033 of NZ_CP064692.1, read as the reverse complement.
CGATCGACTTCCTGCGCCGCTTCAACACGGAAGTGTTCGCCCGCTTCCCGCAGGCGACCACGGCCGCCGAGGAGTCCACCGCCTGGCCGCAGGTCTCGCGCCCGGTCGAATTCGGCGGGCTTGGCTTCGGCTACAAGTGGAACATGGGGTGGATGCACGACACGCTGAGCTACATCAGCAAGGATCCGATCTACCGCAAGCACCATCACGGCGAGATCCTGTTCGGCCTGCACTATGCCTTCTCCGAAAACTTCATCCTGCCGCTGTCGCATGACGAGGTCGTGCACGGCAAGCGCTCCATCCTCGGCCGCATGCCCGGCGACGAGTGGCAGCGCTTCGCCAATTTGCGCGCCTATTACAGCTTCATGTTCGGCCATCCCGGCAAGAAGCTGCTGTTCATGGGTGCCGAGATCGCCCAGAGCCGCGAATGGAATCACGACCAGTCGCTCGACTGGCACCTGCTCGAATACAAATACCATTCCGGCGTCCAGGCGCTGATCCGCGACCTCAACCGGCTCTATCGCGCGGTGCCGGCGCTCCACCAGATGGATTGCGACCAGGCCGGCTTCGAATGGCTGGTCACCGATGACGCCAACCGCAACGTGTTCGCGTGGCTGCGCAAGGGATTCGACGAGCACGCGCGGTGCCTGGTGATCGTCAACTTCTCGCCGAACGTCTACCAGAACTATCGCGTTCCCGTGCCCCTTGGCGGCAAGTGGAAGGAAGTGCTCAACTCGGATTCCGCCCATTATGGCGGCAGCAATGTCGGGAATATCGGCGAAGTTCATGCCGAGGACGGCGAGCTCCGCCTCACCATTCCGCCGCTCGCTGCGATCTTCCTCGTTCCGGAAAGCTGACTGATGCGCCTGACTGCTGGATCGCCCGCACGCCTCGGCGCAAGCTGGGACGGACGCGGCACCAATTTCGCGCTGTTCTCCGCCAACGCGCAGAAGGTCGAGCTCTGCCTGTTCGACGCACAAGGCCGCCGCGAGCTCGAGCGCGTCGAATTGCCAGAGAAGACCGAGGATGTCTGGCACGGTTATCTCAACGACGTCTCCCCCGGCCAGCTCTACGGCTACCGCGTGCACGGCCCGTACGAGCCCGAGCACGGTCACCGCTTCAACGCCAACAAGCTGGTGCTCGACCCCTATGCCAAGCGGCTTGCCGGACGGCTGGTCTGGAGCGATGCGCATTTTGCCTACCGCACCGGGAGCCCGCGCGAGGACCTGTCCTTCGACCGGCGCGACAATGCGCGGGGCATGCCGAAGGCCGTCGTGGTCGACGAGACCTTCAACTGGGGCCGCCGCGAGATCCGCCCCAACATCCCCTGGGAGGACACCATCATCTACGAGGCCCACGTCAAGGGCCTGACGCAGAAGCGCGACGACGTGCCGCCGAATCTGCGCGGCACCTATGGCGGCCTGTCCTCGCCGGCGATGATCGAGCACCTGAAGAGGCTCGGCGTCACCACGGTCGAGCTGCTGCCGATCCACAGCTTCGTCGACGACCGCATCCTCGTGGAGAAAAAGCTCGCCAACTACTGGGGCTACAATACGCTGTCCTTCTTCGCGCCCGAGCCGCGCTACGCCCAGGACAATGCACTGGATTCCTTCCGCACCACGGTGGCGCGGCTGCACGATGCCGGCATCGAGGTGATGCTCGACGTCGTCTACAATCACACCGCCGAGGGCAACCATCTCGGCCCGACGCTGTGCTATCGCGGCATCGACAACGCTTCCTACTACTGGCTGAACCGCGAGAACCCGCGCTATTACGACGACTTCACCGGCTGCGGCTCGTCGGTGAACCTCACCCATCCGCGCGTGCTGCAGATGGTGATGGATTCCTTGCGCTACTGGGTCGAGGTCTGCCACGTCGACGGCTTCCGCTTCGACCTCGCCACCACGCTGGCACGCGGGCCGAACGGCTTCGATCGCGGCAGCTCGTTCCTGACCGCGGTCCGGCAGGACCCGGTGCTGGCGACCGTCAAGCTCGTCGCCGAGCCATGGGACCTCGGCCTCGGCGGCTACCAGGTCGGCGCCTTCCCCTCGCAATGGTCGGAATGGAACGACCGCTATCGCAGCGCCATGCGCCGCTACTGGAGCGGCGAAGGCAGCCTGATCGGCGACATTTCCAGCCGCATGACCGCGTCGTCCGACCTGTTCAATCACGACGGACGGCGACCGCGCGCCAGCATCAACCACATCACCGTCCACGACGGCTTCACGCTCGCCGACCTCTTCAGCTACAACGAGAAGCACAACGAGGCCAACGGCGAGGACAATCGCGACGGCTCCAACGACAATCACAGCAACAATTGCGGCGTCGAGGGGCCGACCGACGATCCTGATATCATCAGCCTGCGCCGGCAGCTGCGCAAGAACGTGCTGGCCTGCCTGATGCTGGCGCAAGGCGTTCCGCTGATCCTCGCCGGCGACGAGGTCGGCAACTCGCAGTCCGGCAACAACAACGCCTATTGCCAGGACAACGAGGTCGGCTGGGTCGGCTGGGACAACCTCGGCAAGGACGGCGACGACATGATCGACTTCGTCGCCCAGCTCGCCGACATCCGCCGCCGTTTCTCGCAACTGCGCAGCCATCGCTGGCTCGACGGCCGTCCCAAGGACGGCGTCTCCTACGGCGCATTGTGGCTGACGCCCGCCGGCGACGAGATGACGGAGAGCGACTGGACATTCCCGGATGGGCGGTTTCTCTCCTATGTGATGGGCCCGATGGAACCGGGCGGGGCCGCGATCTTTATCGTACTGAACGCCGCTCCCGAAGAGATCGCATTCAAATTGCCCAAGATGACCGAATACAAGAGCTGGCAGCAGCTCCTGAACACGACCGATGCCAAGCTGAATACGATCGACTTCCTGCCCGGGAGCGACAGCAAGGCGCCGCCGCGTTCCGTGCTCGCCTTCGCGGGGGCGCCATGAGGCCGTCCTTCGGGGCGAGGCCGACGAAGGACGGCGTGTCATTCCGCCTATGGGCACCCGCCGCGCGCCGCGTCGACCTCCTGCTCGACCGCGGGCACGCGATGCAGCGCCGGCAGGATGGCTGGTACGTCGCCGAGATTGCCGGCCTCTCGGCCGGCAGTCCCTACAAGTTCAGGATCGACGACGAGATCGACGTGCCTGATCCGGCTTCGGCCTTCCAGCCCGAGGACGTGTTCGGCCCGAGCGAGGTGATCGATCACGACGCCTTCGTATGGCGCGCGCGCGAATGGCGCGGCCGTCCCTGGGAAGAGACGGTGCTGATCGAGACTCATGTCGGCACCTTCACACAGGAAGGCACCTACCGCGCCATGATCGACAAGCTCGATCATCTCGCGGCGACCGGCATCACCACGCTCGAATTGATGCCGCTGGCCGATTTCGCGGGCCGCCGCGGCTGGGGCTATGACGGCGTGCTGTGGTATGCGCCCGACAGCGCCTATGGCCGGCCCGAAGACCTGAAGACGCTGATCGACGAGGCGCATCTGCGCGGGCTGATGGTGTTTCTCGACGTGGTCTACAATCATTTCGGCCCGGAAGGAAACTACCTCGGCCGCTACGCACCGACCTTCTTCACCGACGCGCACACGCCGTGGGGCAGCGCGATCGATTATCGCGTGCCACAGGCGCGAGCCTTCGCCGTCGAGAACGCGCTGTCCTGGCTCGGCGACTACCGCTTCGACGGCCTCAGGCTGGATGCCGCCAACCACATCATGGCTGTCCCGGGCGAGCAGTCCATGCTGCAAGACCTCAGCGTCGCCGCCGGCGAGCTCGCCAAGGCCACGGGACGCCACATCCATCTCGTACTGGAGAACGGCGACAATCGCGCCAGCCTGCTCGACGCCGCGCAGGACCCGCCGAACGGCAAGTATCGCGGCCAGTGGAACGACGACTATCATCACGTCTGGCATGTGATGCTGACCGGCGAGCTCGCCGGTTACTACGCCGACTACCAGACGCCGCGCATGGACCTCGCCCGCGCGCTCGCCTCGGGCTTCGTCTATCAGGGCGAGATCTCGGAATTCTGGGGCAAGAAGCCGCGCGGCGAGCCGAGCGGCCAGCTGCCGCCGGCGGCCTTCGTCAATTTCCTGCAGAACCACGACCAGATCGGCAACCGCCCGCTGGGCGAGCGGCTGGAAAGCCTGGCATCGCCAAAGCAGATCGAGGCCGCCCTCGCGGTGACCCTGCTCGCGCCGATGGTGCCGATGCTGTTTCAGGGTGAGGAATGGGGCTCGACAGTCCCCTTCCCGTTCTTCTGCGATTTCCACGGCGGACTCGCCGAGGCCGTGCGCAAGGGTCGCAAGCAGGAATATGCCTGGGCTTACGAGAAATACGGCGACGAAGTGCCCGACCCGCTCGATCCGGCAACCCTGCAATCCGCCGTGCTCGACTGGACCCGCCGCACGCCGCAACAGGACGCGCGGCTCGCGCTGGTGAAAGACCTGCTCGCGCTGCGTCGCAAGGAGATCGTGCCCCGGCTCAAGGGCGCAAGCTTCGGCGACGCCGAGGCGGCCGACAACGGCCTCGTCACCGCACATTGGCGCATGGGCGACGGCACGACGTTGCGCCTCGTCGCCAATCTGTCGGATTGCGAGATCACCTCAATCCTCAGCGCGGGCACGCCGATCTGGGGCGGCGCCAGCGAGCGGCTCCCGCCCTGGTCGGTGGTCTGGCGTCTCGGAGGTTGAGATGCCTCCTGCCATTCCGCTCGCAACCTACCGGCTTCAGCTCACCGCGGATTTCGACTTCGACAAGGCCGCCGCGGTCGTCCCCTATCTCAAGGCGCTGGGGATCACGCACCTCTATGCTTCGCCGGTGATGAAGGCGCGCAAGGGCTCGACCCATGGCTACGACACCGTCGATCACAGCCAGTTCAATCCCGAGCTCGGTGGCGAGGCCGGCTTCGCACGACTGAGCGAGGCGCTCGAGGCGCACGATCTCGGACTCATCATCGATTTCGTGCCCAACCATGTCGGCGTGCATTTCGCCGACAACCCCTGGTGGCTCGACGTGCTGGAATGGGGCCAGGCCTCGCCGCACGCCGCCTCCTTCGACATCGACTGGGATCAACTGGCCTTTCGCGCCCGCGGCGGCGTGCTGCTGCCGATCCTCGGCTCGTCCTACGGCGAGGCGCTGGAGCGCGGCGACATCGAGCTGCGCTACGATCCCGACGAGGGAAGTTTCTCCGCCTGGTATTTCGAGCATCGCCTGCCGATCGCACCGGAGCGCTATGGCGAAATTCTGCGCGTGATCGTCAAGGAGGCGGACGCGGCGGAAACGGCGGCCGGCAAGCACCTGCTGTCACTCACGACCCGCTACACGGGGCTGCGCCGTCCCAATCGCAAGGAAGCTCCCGGCTTCAAGGCCGAGCTCAAGGAGATCGCGGGCGCCGCCGACATCATCGGTCGCGGTCTCGCCGCCTATCGTGCCGGCAAGGACCGCCCGGCGCAGACGCTGACGCTGCATCATCTGCTGGAGCGCCAGCACTACAAGCTCGGGCACTGGCGGCTTGCCTCCAGCGACATCAACTATCGCCGTTTCTTCGACGTCAACGGGCTCGCCGGACTGCGCGTCGAGGACGCGAGCACATTTGCCGCCACGCACCGGCTGGTGAAGCAGCTCATCGCCGACGGCAAATTACAGGGAATCCGGCTCGATCACATCGACGGCCTGCGTGACCCCGCACAATATTGCCAGCGATTGCGCCGCTTGGTGCGCGACGCCCAGGGCAACACGAAGCCGTTCTATACCGTGATCGAAAAGATCCTGTGCGAGCGCGAGCGCCTGCAGAAGTTCGCCGGCGTCCAGGGCACCACGGGCTATGAATGGATGAATGTCATCACCCATGTGCTGGTCGATCCCAAGGGCCTCGAAGCGCTGGACGAGACCTGGCGGCAGATCAGCAACCGGCCGCCGCGGCTTGCGCCTTACGTCAAGGATGCCAAGCGGCGGGTGCTGGAGACGCTGCTCGCCAGCGAATTCACCGTGCTGTCGCGTCTGCTCGCGCGCATCGCCAACGGACATTACTCGACACGGGATTTCTCGGCCGACAGCCTGCGACAGGCGCTCGAGCTCTATGTGCTGCATTTCCCGGTCTATCGCACCTACCTGACGCACAGCGGCCCGACGGCACCGGACCGCAAGCTGATCGAGGACACCATCGAGCGCGCCCGCGGCGAGTGGTTTGCCGCTGACGAAGGCATTTTCGACTTCCTGCGCGATGCCCTCACCATGGACCTGCTCAAGCCCGGCCGTCCTCCGCACAGCGCCCCGCGCGTGCGCCGCTTCGCGCTCAAGGTGCAGCAATTCACCGGGCCGATGATGGCGAAGTCGCTGGAGGACACCGCGTTCTATCAATTCCACCGGCTGCTCGCGCTGAACGAGGTCGGCGGCGATCCCGCGAGCAGCGGCCTCACCGTTCCCGCCTTCCACCAGGCCATGCAGGCCCGCGCCAGGGAATGGCCGCAAGGCATGACCGCGACCGCCACGCACGACACCAAGCGCGGCGAGGATGCGCGCACGCGCATCGCCGCGCTCAGCGAGATTCCCGGCGAATGGACCAGCGCGGTGGCGCGGTGGAAGGTGTTGAACGCGCCGCATCTGACGCACCAGGGCAGTTTCCGCGCGCCATCGGCGACGTTCGAATACATGCTCTACCAGACCCTGCTCGGCGCCTGGCCGCTCGAGGAGCCGGCCGATGCCGCTTTCGTCGAGCGCATCCAGGCCTATTCGCTCAAGGCCGCGCGCGAGGGCAAGGAGGAGACGAGCTGGCTCAACCCGCATGAAGCCTATGAGAGCGGCATACGGGACTTCGTCGGGAAAATCCTCGACCCCGCCCGGTCCACAGAATTCCTGGAGGCATTGCAAACGCTGGCTCGCCGCGTCGCGCTGCTCGGCACGTTGAACTCGCTGAGCCAACTCACGCTCAAGGCCACACTGCCGGGCGTGCCGGACTTCTATCAAGGCACCGAGTTCTGGGACCTGTCGCTGGTCGACCCCGACAACCGCCGTCCGGTCGACTTTGCCGCGCGCCACGCGGCGCTGACCTCACTGCAAGCTCCGGACTGGAGCGGCCTGATCAAGTCCTGGCCGGATGGCCAGCTCAAGCTGGCCTGGACGCGACATCTTCTCAAGCTGCGCAATGGACTCGCCGACGTATTCGCCCGGGGCGATTATCAGCCGCTCGAGGTGCGCGGCGCACATGCCGACCACGTGATCGCCTTTGCGCGCCGTCATGGCCGCGCGGCCGCGGTCGTCGTCGTCGGGCGTCATTTCGCAGCGTTTACCCAAGGGGGCCGGGAATGGCCCGCGGTGGAAGGCTTCGATGCGACCGTCGATATCAGCGGCTATACCGCGACGGGCCTTGCGGGGAACGAAGTCCGGCTCGCGCAGGCCTGGCGGGATCTTCCCGTAGCGGTCATCGAGGCGCGGATTGCGAACGCGGTGAAGCCGATGCGCCAGCGTGTGCGCGGCTGAGGCTACTTGCCGCCGTCCTTGGTCAGCAGCAACTGGCCGCGCTTCCTGATCGTCGCCTGCGCCATCTCGGCAAAGCGCTGCAACAGCCAGGGCAGCACCACCTCGACCCGGACCTGGTCGTCGGCGACGTCGACCTGACCGGTCGCAATCTGCCCGAGCGCGCGGATGCGGAAATTCATGCTGTCGCCGGTCCAGCGTTCCTCCTCGACCTGCATCACCGGGATGCTTGCCGCGGCGCGGCCAAGCCCGGTCTTGAGCCGGCGCACCGCCTCCTCGCGGCCGAGACGATGCGGGATTGAAACGACAAGCGGTGCTGACATGATTGCTGTCCGGTGATGGCTCTTCCCACATAGTCATGCCCGCCGCACCTGCAAAGGTTCCATGCAAGTTGGACCCTCGGCCTTGTTTCAACGCGGGAACTTTACAACCTGCGGCAAGTTGCCCCCGCACGACGGGACAGGTGCAAACGACCCTTGCAACAGAGGGCTGGAGGAGACTCGCATGTCAATCGGCACGATCATTCTGATCATTCTGATCATCGCCCTGCTTGGCGGTTTCAGCGGCATCGGCGGCGGGCCGTTCTACGGCACCGGCTATTATGGCGGCGGCGGCCTCGGGCTCGTCATCATCATCCTGCTGATCCTGCTGCTGATGGGACGGATCTAGGACGGGACTCCGTAGGGTGGGTTAACCGAGCGGACTGCGCGAAGCGCAGACTGCTTGGCGTAACCCACCACTTCTGTCTCTGCGGAAACCAAAGAGGTGGGTTACGCCTTGCGGCTAACCCACCCTACTTTTCGCCGCCAGCTTCTTCATCGCCGCCTTGATCGAAGCGGCGGCATCGTCATAGTCCTCCCACGCCTTCGACCGCGGCAACAGGCCCGGCACGGTGCGCAGCGTGTAGCGCTTGGGATCGAGATCGCTCTTCACCTGCGCCCAGGTCAGCGGCATCGATACCGTGGCCCCGGCGCGCGCCCGGGGCGACAACGGGGCCACCGCCGTCGACATGCGGTCGTTGCGCAGATAATCCAGGAAGATCTTTCCCTTGCGCAGCTTCTTCGACATGTTGATCAGGTAGCGTTCGGGATCGTCGTCGGCCATCCACTGACAGACGCCTTGTGCGAAGGCCTTGGCCTCCTTCCAGCTCACCTTGTCGCGCGCACCATGGAGCAGCGGCACCACGACGTGCAGGCCCTTGCCGCCCGTGGTCTTGCAGAAGCTGTCCATGCCGATGTCGGAAAGGCGCTGCCGCATCTCCTTGGCCGCCTCGACGACGTCGGCGAAGTCGACGTCGGGCGCGGGATCGAGATCGAACACCAGCCGGCCCGGCGTGTCATAGGCATAAGGCGCGCAATTCCAGGGATGCAGCTCGACGCCGCCGATCTGCGCCACGGCGGCGAGTCCCTCGACGCGATCGATCTGGAGATAGGGCTTGCGGTCGCCGGAAACTCTTGCGAGCTCCAGAAGGTTCGACGTCCCCTGCATCGCATGGCGCTGGAAGAAGCATTCGCCCTTGATACCATCAGGCGCGCGGATCAGCGAACACGGCCGGCCCTTGAGGTGCACGATCATCCATTCGCCGACGGCTTCGAGATATCGGGCAAGGTCCAGCTTTGTGACGACGCCGCCGTCGCAGTCGTCGGGCCAGAGCTCCTTGTCCGGCTTGGAGATGACGACACCCATGATCTCGGCGTTTTGAGCGGTCTGCTTCGACTGCCGCCCCGTCTTCGTGCGCGCCGCCTTCCTGGCGGAGGGCTCGGCGAGCTCGGTATCGACGGGCGTCTCCGCCTCGACCTCCTCGGCAGGCTTGTCCTGCCGCAGTCCCTTGAACGCCGCCTGGCGAATGTTGCCGTCGGCGGTGAAGCCGGCGAACTCGATCTCGGCGACGAGCTCCGGCTTCAGCCAGTGCACCTCGCGGGTCTTCTTCGGCGCATTCTTGCCGCCGAAGGGGCTGTCCTTGGCCGCCATGGCTTTCAGCGCAGGCATGATGCGCTTGACCTTGTCCGCGCCGAAGCCGGTGCCGACCATGCCGACAAAGGCGAGATGATCACCGCGCTGCACGCCCGCCATCAGCGAGCGGAACTTGCCGCTCGTGGTCTTGTAGCCGCCGATCACGACCTCATGGCCGGCGCGGCATTTGGCCTTGGTCCAGCTCTCGGTGCGGCCGGATCGATAGGGCGCGTCCAGGTTCTTCGACACCACGCCTTCCAGCTCGAGCTTGCAGGCCGATTGCAGCACGGCATCGCCGCCGCTCTCGAAATGCTCGACATAGCGGATCTGCGCCGACTTGCGCTTGCGTGCCTCCAATAGCTCCTTGAGCTGCGCCTTGCGCTCCCCGAGTGGGAGCCGGCGGTAGTCCCGATTCTCCGCGAAGAGGAGATCGAAGGCAAAGAAAATGAGGTCGTCGGTCTTGCCGTCCGACAGTGCGGCCTGGAGCGAGGAGAAATTCGGCGCGCCGTTGTGATCGAGCGCGACGATCTCGCCGTCGATCACGACGTCCGGCAGCGAGGTCGCCTCCTTCGCGATCGAAGCGAACTTGTCGGTCCAGTCCAGGCCCTTGCGCGTCTTCAGCGTCGCCTCGCCGTCCTCGACCCGGAGCTGCACGCGGTAGCCGTCGAACTTGATCTCATGGCACCAGCCCTCGCCGGCCGGCGGCCGCTCGACCAGCGTGCAGAGCTGCGGCGCGACGAAGTCCGGCATCTCCGAGACCTTCTTCGCGTTGGTCGCCGTCGTGGCCCTCTTCTTCGCCGCCTTGCCGCGCTTCAGCGCGGTGCGCGGCGCCGGCTTCACCGTGCGCCCTTTCGTCTCCTCGACACGGTTGGACTTCCAGACTGCATCGGCCCTGCCCTTCGTGCCCTTCGCCAGCATGAACGGCCTTGGCGCGCGGCCCTTGCCGTCGGCGATCTGCTCCATCGCGCGGCCGGAGGCGACGGACCTGTCCTGCTCGAGAATGTCGTTGTCCGCGCCTTCGCGGACATAATCGTCACGATGCTTGATCAGGAGCCAGTTGCTCCGCTTCTCGCCGCCGCGGTTGCGCATGCGCACCAGGACCCAGCTGCCATGCAGCTTCTCGCCGTGCAGGGTGAACTTCAGATCGCCCTTCTTGAAGCCGGCTGCCGGATCGTCCGATTCCCAGGTGCCGCGGTCCCACAGCATCACCGTGCCGCCGCCGTACTGCCCTTCCGGAATCGTGCCTTCGAAATCGCCATAGTCGAGCGGATGGTCTTCCACCTCGACTGCCAGCCGCTTGTCGTGCGGATCGAGCGAGGGTCCCTTCGTCACCGCCCAGGACTTGAATACGCCGTCGAATTCGAGTCGCAGATCGTAGTGCAGGCGGCTGGCGTCGTGCTTCTGGATGACGAAGCGCCGCCGCTTCGACGGCGCCACGGCGCTCTTGCCCGATGGTTCGGGCGTCTTTTCGAAATCCCGCTTCTGTCGGTAAGTGGAGAGTTTTTGCAGCACGACCGGTCCCGCTTCTCTTTCGGCATTAAGCCTATCACGGCGAAAGTCCCGCCCGGAACCAAAACCCTATGGGACGGTTGGGGTTCCAAAACGCCTTGAAAACGCTGGAGAACGGAATGGCCCCGCGCGCCTATTGGAAGGGAACGTTGAAGCTGTCGCTGGTCAGTTGCCCGGTCGTGCTCTATCCGGCGACCACTGCGGCCGAGAAGACGCGGTTTCACCTGATCAACCGCGAGACCGGGAACCGGCTCAAGCAGCAGATGATCGATTCCGAGACCGGCGACGTCGTCGAGAGCGACCAGAAGGGCCGCGGCTACGAACTGCGCAAGGGCAAATATGTCGAGATCGAGCCGGAGGAGCTCGAAGCGGTCCAGATCGAGAGCAATCACACCATCGACATCGAGAGCTTCGTGCCGCGCGACGAGATCGATCAGCGCTATCTCAACCATCCCTACTACATCGCGCCCGACGGCAAGGCCGCGGTCGACGCCTTCGCCGTGATCCGCGACGCCATGAAGGACGAGGAGCGCGTCGCGCTCGCCAAGATCGTGCTGACCAACCGCGAGCACGTGATGGCGATCGAGCCGCTCGGCAAGGGCCTGCTCGGCACCACGCTGCGCTTCCCGTACGAGCTGCGCGAGGAGGACCAGTTCTTCGACGACATCAAGAGCCCGAAGATCACCAAGGACATGGTCGAGCTCGCCGGCCATATCCTGCGCACTAAGGCGGCGCATTTCGACCCCGGCAAGTTCAAGGACGAGTACGAGGACGCGCTGAAGGCGCTGGTGAAGCGCAAGGCCAGCGGCAAGAAGATCGAGCTGCCGGAGCCCGAGGAGCGACCGAGCAACGTCGTCAGCCTGATGGACGCGCTGAAGCAGAGCCTGAAGGGACGCGGCGGGAAGAAGACGGCGACGAAGTCGCATGCGCGGCGTGCGACCGGACGGCATCGCGCCGCGAAGAAGGCGCATCGGTCCACGGCGCGGCACAGGAAGGCGGGCTAATCCGGCTCGACGTGAGCTCGCGCCTCAACCTCCGTCGTCATGCCCGGGCTTGCCCCGGGCATCCACGTCTAACCCGTGCGCTGATGCACGTGGATGGCCGGGACAAGCCCGGCCATGACGGCTCGCTCGACGGTGCTAATCCCCCGCCTTCAGCCGGTACCCGATCCCGGTTTCCGTCAGCACGTATTGCGGCCGTTCCGGATCTGCTTCGATCTTCTGCCGGAGCTGGCGGACATAGACACGCAGATATTGCGCGTCGGTCAGTTCGTCCCACAGCTCCTTCAGCAGGAAGCGATGGGTGAGCACTTTGCCGGCGTGCTGCACCAGCACGCGCAACAGGTCATACTCCTTCGGCGAGAGCTTCACATCGCGCTCGCCGACCTTGACGATGCGGCGGACCAGATCGACCGAGAGATCGCCGGTGCGGAACACAGGGCGCTCGCCCATGACCTGAAGCTGGTGGCGCAGCGCGGCGCGCAGGCGCGCCAAAAGCTCCTCCATGCCGAACGGCTTGGTGAGATAATCGTCCGCGCCGAGATCCAGCGCCTGGACCTTGCCGGCCTCGTCGCCGCGGCTCGACAGCACCACGATCGGCACGGCTTCGTTGCGCGCGCGGATGGTGCGAAGCAGTTCGTGCCCCTGAACGTCGGGCAGACCGAGATCGAGGATGATCAGCGCCGGCTCTTCGTCGAGCTTCTCCAGCGCAGTCCTGCCGTTCGACGCCTCCAGTATCTCATAGCCTTGCGTGGTCAGCCCCATCCGCAGCAATTTGCGGATCGGCGGCTCGTCGTCGATGACCAGGACCTTGATCGGAGCAGCGCTCATGCGGCGGTATCCAATGCGTGGCTCTCTGCCGGAACGGGCAGGCGAATGGTGAGGACCGCGCCGCTCCGCTCGCTGCGATTGGCGGCGGAGATCGTGCCGCGCATCGCCTCGACGAAGCCACGGGAGATGGCGAGCCCGAGCCCGGTGCCGGGACGGACGTGATCGCCTTTCTGCGCGCGATAGAACTTGTCGAACACGCTCTCGAGCTCGGCAGGCGGAATGCCGGCCCCCTCGTCGGCGATATCGAGCACGACATGACCGCTCTCGCGCCGGCCGCGAATCGAGATCGTGGTCTCTGGTGGCGAATATTTTGCGGCATTGTCGAGCAGATTGAACAGCACCTGCTCGAACAGTACGGCATCGAGCTGGAGCATCGGCAGATCGGCGGCCAGCACCAGCTCGACCTTGTGTCGGCTAAGGATCTTGCTGGCGCGCCGCAGCGCGCTGCCCACGATTTCGCCGAGATCGTGCAGCGCCGTATTGGGCACGATAGCGCCGGATTCGAGCTTGGTCATGTCGAGCAGATTGGCAATGAAGCGGTTGAGCCGCTCGGATTCGTCGATCACGGTGGCGAGCAGGTCGCGCTTCTCGGTGTCGGAGAGGGCACCGGAAAGATCGCGCATGGTGGAGGCCGCCCCCAACACGGAGGCGAGCGGCGTCTTCAGGTCATGCGAGATCGAGGTCAACAGCGCCGAGCGCAGCCGCTCGGATTCGACCGTGCGCTTGACGCGGTCCATGTCCTCGACCAGCAGCACGCGCTCGATCGCGAGCGCGCCCTGGTCGACCAGCGCATCGAGCAGCCGGCGCTGGTCCGGCGTCAGCAGCGGGCCGGTGCGGTCGTTGTCGATGCCGATGACGCCGATCGGGCCGCGCCCGGTTCGCATCGGCAGGAACAGCCGCTTTGCGCCCGGCAACGTATCCGAGCCGCGGCCGGCGGGGCGATCGTTGCTCCAGGCCCAATTGGCGGCGGCAAGATCGGCCTGGTCGAGCTCGTCCTCCGGCGGATAGCCGGACTTCACCGTGAGCAGGCCCTCGTCAGGCAGCAGCAGCACCACGCGCACCTTCAGCATCAGCGCGATCTGGTAGGCGGTCGCCCACAGCACGTCGTCGAGCGTGGCGGTGCCGGCGAGCTTGCGACTGAAGGCATAGAGCTGCTCGGTCATCCTGATCCGGCCGATCGCGGTGTCGGCCTGGATGCGCACGCGCGCCGCGACATTGGAGACGATCATCGCCACCACCATGAACAGCACGAAGGCGGCGACGTTGGTCGGATCCGTGATGGTGAACGTGTAGATCGGCGGAATAAAGAAGAAATTGTAGCAGAGCGAGGCCGCGATCGTCGCCAGCAGGGACGGCCACAAGCCATAGCGCACGGCAACCACGACGACCGAAGTCAGCAGCACGAGGTCGACGTTCTCGATACCGAAACGGGGCTGGATCAGCTCCGCGGCGCCGAGACCGATCAGCACGATGCCGAGCGCCTTCAGATAGGGCAGCGGATCGAACGGCTCCGAGCGCGCGGCAGTCTGCACCGCCGTCTTTGGCGCAACCTCGCCGGGCAGCTCGTCACCGGCGATGACGTGGACGGTGATGTTGCCGGCGCGGCGCACCAGGTCGTGCACGACGGAGCCGCGCGTCATCTCGAACCAGCGCGAGCGCGTCGACTTGCCGATCACGATCTGGGTGACGTTGTTGCCTTGCGCGAAATTGACGACGTCATCGGCAATACGCCGGCCGACGGCGGGAATGGTCAGCGCTTCGCCGCCGAGAGCTTCCGCCAGCCGCAACGTGTCGGCCAGCCGATCGCGCTCCTCGTCGGACAATTGCAGGGATCGCCGCGTCTCGATCGAAATCGCGGTGAACGGCGCATGCAGCCGGTCGGCCAGCCGCTTGGTGTAGCGGACGAGGCCGGCGGCGCGCGGATCCTCGCTGACGCAGACGAGGATGCGCTCACCCGCGGCCCAGGGCCCGGCAATGGCATTGGCCTGCATGTGGGTGAGGAGCTGCTCGTCGACCCGCTCGGCGGTGCGCCGCAGTGCAAGCTCACGCAGCGCGGTGAGATTGCCCGGCGAGAAATAGTGCTCCAGCGCCCGCTCGGCCTGCTTGGGCACATAGACCTTACCCTCCTTCAGCCGCTGGATCAGATCGTCCGGCGTGAGGTCGATCAGCTCGATCGCGTCGGCGCGGTCGAATACCGAATCCGGCACGGTCTCGCGGACCCTGACATGGGTGATCTGGGCAACGACGTCGTTCAGGCTCTCGATGTGCTGGATGTTGACGGCGGTGTAGACGTCGATGCCGTGGGAGAGCAGCTCCTCGACGTCGAGATAGCGCTTGGGATGACGGCAAAGGGGCGCGTTGGTGTGGGCGAGCTCATCGACCAAAGCAATCTGCGGCCGCCGCGCGATGACCGCGTCGAGGTCCATCTCCTCGACGATCTGGCCGCGGTAGTCCAGCCTCTTGCGCGGGACCACTTCGAGATCGCGCACCAGCGCCTCGGTCTCGGCGCGGCCATGGGTCTCGACGAAACCGACCACGACATCGATGCCGGCCTTGCGCTTGGCATGGGCGCTTTGCAGCATCTCGTAGGTCTTGCCGACGCCGGGCGCGGCGCCGACGAAGATCTTCAGCTTGCCGCTCGCGCTCTCCTCCCGGCGCGCGGCTTCCAGCAGCGCTTCGGGAGAGGGACGTTGTTCGGGATCGCGGCGCTCTCGGACCATCAGGACGGTTACGGCTCGTTAGGTTGTTCGCCTGCCTCTTCGCCTCTCCCCGCGTGCGGGGAGAGGCCGGACTTCAAGCGCAGCTTGAATTTCGGGTGAGGGGGAGCCTCCACGAGTCCAATTGTCACCGTCGTCGTGGAGACTCCCCCTCACCCCAGCCCTCTCCCCGCAAGCGGGGAGAGGGAGAAGAAGGCTTCGTCCCAAATATAACCATCCGGGCGCCGCGAGCCTAGACTGCTACTTGGCGGCGATGCGATCGAGGGCGAGATTCAGCGCCAGAACGTTAACCCTGGGTTCGCCGAGCACGCCGAGCAGACGGCCTTCGGTGTTGGCGGTCACGAGCTGCTTGACCTGATCCTCAGGCAGATTCCGCGCCTTTGCCACGCGCGGCACCTGGAATTGCGCCGCTTCCGGCGAGATGTTCGGGTCGAGGCCGCTGGCCGAGGTCGTCACCAGGTCGACCGGCACGGCCGCGTTCGGATTCTCGCTCCTGAGCTTGTCCACATCCTCCTTGAGCCGGTCCGCCAGCGCCTTGCTGGTCGGGCCGAGGTTGGAGCCGCCCGAATTGGCGGCGTTGTAGGGGGCCGACACCGTCTTGGTCGAATCATTCGGGTCCGGCGCAACCGTCGCCGAGGGACGGCCATGGAAGTATTTGTCGTCCTTGAATTCCTGCCCGATCAGGGCGGAGCCTATCACCTTGCCGTCCTTCTCGATGAGGCTGCCCTGCGCCTGCACGGGAAACAACGTGCCGGCAATGGCGGTCATCGCGAGCGGATAGGCAAGGCCGGTGATGGCGGTGAGTGCCAGCAAGAGGACGATGGCGGGGCGGATTTCTCTGAGCATGTTGGGTCTCCAGTGTCTTCCGTCATTGCGAGCGAAGCGATCATCTCTCCCGTCGTTCCGGGGCGATGCGAAGCATCGAACCCGGAACCCCGAGATTCCGGGTTCGCCTCTACGAGGCGCCCCGGAATGACGGAAAACTTCGTCCCGCACTGACGGGATTAGGCCAAGTGCAAGGCAGTCACGACGAGGTCGATCGCCTTGATGCCGATGAAGGGGATGACGATGCCGCCAAGCCCGTAGATCAACAGGTTGCGCCGTAGCAGCGCGCCGGCACCGACGGCGCGATAGGCGACGCCCTTCAGCGCGAGCGGGATCAAGCCAATGATGATCAGCGCGTTGAAGATGATCGCCGACAGGATGGCGCTCTGCGGGCTCGACAGATTCATGACGTTGAGCGCGCTGAGCTGGGGGTAGAACGCCAGGAACATCGCCGGGATGATCGCGAAATACTTGGCGACGTCGTTGGCGATCGAGAACGTCGTCAGCGCGCCGCGCGTCATCAGCAGCTGCTTGCCGATCTCGACCACCTCGATCAGCTTGGTCGGGTTGGAGTCGAGGTCGACCATGTTGCCGGCCTCGCGGGCGGCCTGGGTGCCGGTGTTCATGGCGACGCCGACGTCGGCCTGGGCGAGCGCCGGCGCGTCGTTGGTGCCGTCGCCGCACATCGCCACCAGCTTGCCCTTGGCCTGCTCGTCGCGGATCAGCTTGAGCTTGTCCTCGGGAGTTGCCTGCGCCAGGAAGTCGTCGACGCCGGCCTCGGCCGCGATGGCGGCGGCCGTCATCGGATTGTCGCCGGTGATCATGATGGTGCGGATGCCCATGCGACGCAGCTCCGCGAAGCGCTCGCGAATGCCGCCCTTGACGATGTCCTTGAGCTGGACGACGCCGAGCAGCTTGCCGTCCTTGGCGACGGCCAGCGGCGTGCCGCCGGACTTCGACACGTCATCGGCAATGGCCTGGATCTCGCGGCCGAGCTCGGAAAGCGCGGCAGGCTGCATCGCCCGCGCAATGTTGCCGGAAGCGACCGCGATCGGAGCGCCGCCGCCGACATAGTTCAGCATGGCGTCGACCGCACCCTTGCGTACCGACGAGCCGCCGGCATCGACGCCGCTCATGCGGGTCTGCGCCGTGAACGGAACGAAGGTGGCGCCGAGCTCCGCCATGTCGCGGCCGCGGATGCCATACTTCTCCTTCGCCAGCACGACGATGGAGCGACCTTCCGGCGTCTCGTCCGCCAGCGAGGCGAGCTGGGCGGCGTCGGCCAACTCCTGCTCGGTCACACCGCGCACGGGACGGAACGCGGTCGCCTGCCGGTTGCCGAGCGTGATGGTGCCGGTCTTGTCGAGCAACAGCGTGTCGACGTCTCCGGCGGCTTCGACCGCGCGGCCCGACATCGCCAGCACGTTGAAGCGGACCAGGCGGTCCATGCCGGCGATGCCGATCGCCGACAGCAGCGCACCGATGGTGGTCGGGATCAGCGTCACGAACAGCGCCACAAGCACGATCACCGAGATCGAGCCGCCGGCATAGGCCGCGTAGCTCGGGATCGTCACGGTGGCGAACACGAAGATGATGGTGAGACCGGCGAGCAGAATGTTGAGCGCGATCTCGTTCGGCGTCTTCTGCCGCTCGGCGCCCTCGACCAGCTTGATCATGCGGTCGATGAAGGTCGAGCCCTGGGCTGCCGTGATGCGGACGCGAATCCAGTCCGACAGCACCTGCGTGCCGCCGGTCACCGCCGAACGGTCGCCGCCGGATTCGCGGATCACGGGCGCCGACTCGCCGGTGATGGCGGCCTCGTTGACGGAGGCAACGCCTTCGATCACTTCGCCGTCCGAGGGGATCGTGTCGCCCGCCTCGACCAGCACGAGATCGCCGACCTTCAGGCTCGTGCCTGATACGAGCTTGTAGTCGCGGCTCGCGCCGCTCAGGAGCTTGGCCTGGCTCTCGGTGCGGGTCTTGCGCAGCGTCTCGGCCTGCGCCTTGCCTCGGCCCTCGGCGACTGCTTCGGCAAGATTGGCGAACAGCACGGTGAACCACAGCCAGAGGATGATCTGGAAAGTGAAGGCGAGATTTTCCCCGCCGGTGAGGAGGTCGCGGACGAAGATCACGGTAGTGAGCGCGGCCACGATCTCGACCACGAACATCACGGGGTTCTTGATCATGGATCGCGGATCGAGCTTGGTGAAGGCAGCACCAATCGCGGGCACCACGATCCTGGGATCCAGCATCGCCGACACCGGCATGCGCTTGTTGGGTTTATGGACGGGTTCCATGGAGGTCACTCCGAAAGAGCTGGATCAGAACAGGTTGCCGGCGTTCATCGCGAGTTGCTCGACGATGGGGCCGAGCGCGAGCGCCGGGAAGAACGTCAGGCCGCCCATGATCAGGATGACGCCGACGACGAGACCGACGAACAGGCCTCCGGTGGTCGGGAACGTGCCCATCGACGGCGGGATCGACTTCTTGGCCGCGAGCGAACCCGCGATCGCCATCGCCGGCACGATCATGAAGAAGCGGCCGACGAACATCGCGCTGGCGAGCGTGAGATTGTAAAAGAAGGTGTTGCCGGTGAGGCCGGCGAAGGCCGAGCCGTTGTTGGCGGTCCCCGAGGTGAAGGCATACAGCACTTCGGTGAAGCCGTGCGGCCCGGCATTCGCCATGGAGGCGACCGCCGCCGGATAGACCACGCCGACGGCGGTCCAACCGAGAATCATCAGCGGCAGGACGAGAATGGCGAGCATCGCCATCTTGACCTCGCGCGCCTCGATCTTCTTGCCGACATATTCCGGCGTGCGGCCGACCATCAGGCCCGCGACGAAGATCGCGAGGATGACGAACAGCAGCATGCCGTACATGCCGGCGCCGACGCCGCCGACGATGATCTCACCGAGTTGCATGTTGATCAGCGGGATCATGCCGCCGAGCGCGGTGAAGCTGTCGTGCATGGCGTTGACGGCGCCGCACGAGGCGGCCGTGGTGATCACGGCGAACAGCGAGGACGCGACGATGCCGAAGCGGACCTCCTTGCCTTCCATGTTGCCGCCGGTCAGGCCCAGCGCGTGCATGGTCGAGGTGCCCTGCGCTTCCGCCCAATAGCAGACGCCGACGCCGGCGACGAACAGCAGACCCATCACGGCGAGGATCGCCCAGCCCTGGCGCTGGTTGCCGACCATGCGGCCGAACACGTTGGTCAGCGCGGCGCCGAGCACGAAGATCGACAGCATCTGCACGAAGTTCGACAGCGCGGTCGGGTTCTCGAAGGGGTGCGCAGCGTTGGCATTGAAGAAGCCGCCGCCGTTGGTGCCGAGCATCTTGATCGCGACCTGCGAGGCGACCGGACCGACCGCGATGGTCTGCTTGGCGCCTTCGAGCGTGGTCGCCTCGACATAGGCCCCGAGCGTCTGCGGTATGCCTTGCGACACCAGGAACAGCGCGTAGACGACGCAGATCGGCAGCAGGATATAAAGCGTGCAACGGGTTACATCGACCCAGAAGTTACCGACCGTGCGCATGGACGCGCGGGCAAAGCCGCGGATCAGCGCGACCGCGAGCACGATGCCGGTCGCCGCCGAGAGAAAATTCTGGTGCGTGAGGCCGACCATCTGGGTCAGATAGGACAGCGTGCTCTCGCCGCCGTAGTTCTGCCAGTTGGTGTTGGTGATGAAGGAGATCGCGGTGTTGAAGGACAGATCCTCGGCGACCGCGGACTGCCCGGCCGGGTTGAACGGCAGCACGGCCTGCAGCCGCATCAGGCTGTAGATGATGAGGAAGCCGCCGACATGGAACAGCAGCATCGCAACCGTGTAGGTCAGCCAGTGCTGCTCGCGCTTCTCGTCGACGCCGGAGATCCAGTAGATGCCGGCCTCGATCGGGCGCAGGACGGGCGACAGGAACGTGCGCTCGCCGTTGAACACGCGCGTCATGTACCAGCCGAGCGGCTTGGTCAGCGCGACGACGATCGCACAATAGAGAAAGATCTGGAACCAACCGATGACAGTCATGGCATTAACCCTTCAGGCTTCGGGTCCGGCGCAATAGCGGCAGGAGCAGCGCAAGCAGGCCAGCAACGAGCGCGGCATCGGCCAGCAGCAACTGGATGATCAGCAGCACGGCGTCAGAACCGCTCGGGCCGCAGCAGTGCGTAGGTGAGATAGACCAGGAGGCCGAACGAGACGGCGCCGGCGAGCGTATAGTCGAAGATCATGATCCGCTCCGTCACAGCCGTTCGCAGGCATAGGTGTAACCGATCGCGAGCGCGAAGAAGCCGAAGCCCAGCGCCAGCATCAGAAGGTCCATCATGACGATACTCCTCAGTTGAGACGTTTCCGGCATAGCCCGTCTCTGGATTCCGGCGGGCCGCTTGCGGCGACCGAAGGCGGCGCGGCCGGGAACTTCACCGCGCTGACTTGCCACCGCGCACATAGGTTTTCGAGATGGAGCCTATGGCGACGTTATAGGAATCTCATAAAGGCCGGCTCGCCATGACCGGCGGCGACGTGACGCCGGCAATGCATTCCAGGCGGTCGTTCCGGGCCGGCAGCGCAGCGGCGCGGCCCACCATCCCTCTCGCAATCGTGGTTACAGCAAGCCGTGGCGAAGGTCTTTTCAGAATGCCCTTCTTCCATAAGCCCCCACCTTCGGCGGAGATGACAGTCGAAGATCCGGCGCGCCTGGACGGAAGACTCCGTCCACTTATGAAATCCCTATATCTCTCGCCCGATCCCTATCTCGCTTTCAAATGCCCTCCGGGCCATCTTGGAGAGGCCGGCCGACTGACCGACGCCAACTTCAGGAGGCCTGACATGACCGCTGCTCTCCGACGCTACGATCCGCCATCACTCGGCGACCGCTTGCGCAATGCGCAGGCGATGACGCGACCGCTGATGATCGAGATCATCGAAACGGCCTCCCGGCGCATCCCCGCGCTCGGACAGAGCGGGCGCACCGCACGCCTCACGCGCCTGATCGACGCCGAGGCGTGGGCCGACGCGGCGCTGGCGCTGATGGAGCTGGAGCTGCCGATGTGGCAGGTCCGCCGCATCGCCTATGACGAGGGTGAGTGGCATTGCGCGCTCTCGCGCGAGCGCGAGCT
This sequence comes from Bradyrhizobium sp. 191, assembly GCF_023100985.1. Lineage (NCBI taxonomy): Bacteria > Pseudomonadati > Pseudomonadota > Alphaproteobacteria > Hyphomicrobiales > Nitrobacteraceae > Bradyrhizobium > Bradyrhizobium sp. 191. The sequence continues at coordinate 6,436,615 of NZ_CP064692.1, read as the reverse complement.
GCCGGACTGGCTGGACGATGCGATCGAGGCGCACCATGCCGAGCTCGCGCTCGCCCTGCTGTCGGCGTTCCTCGAGGTGCGGGTGCTGGCGACGGATGTGTCGCGGCCGAGCGTTCCTTCCGTCCGCCCTTTGCCGGATCCGCTTTGCGAGCCGGTCGCCTGCGATCACTACGGCTAGACCCGACGCCATGCCGCAAGCTCCGGACATGCCGCGCACGCAGAGCCCGGCGCGCGTGATCGCGCGATTCGCCGTCCGCCTCGTGCTGCTCATGGGCTTTGCCGCATTGGGCAGCGTCGGCTTCGGCCGGAGCCTCGTCGCCCTGCTCTGGATGTCGATCGTCCTGTGCGCGCTCGCCAGCCTCGCCAGGCGGGAGCCGCTGTTCGGCGCTGCGCTCAATCATTGGGACGAGGCTGTCGCGTTCGGCGCGCTGTTCGCGCTGGTCCACGTCGTCATCGATCCGGCCTGAACGACACAGTTTCGGCTTTATGATCTTCCTATGAGATCGCGGCTCGCCCGCCCTCGAAATCATATTCGCGACTGAGGATATTGAGCACGCCGGCAAGGACCTGCGTCCGAAACCGCCGTCGTTCCGAAGGATCAAACCCGTGAAACTCGTCGAACCTCCCTCGTGCAGTTCGCCTTCGACCATCGTCTTCATCGGCCGCAATCGCCGGGGACAATGGGTCGCTCAGGAGCAGAGCGGCCTCTATGGCGGCCTGTTCGTCAGCCGCGCCCAGGCGATCAAATATGCGCTGTTCGAGAACGGACAGCATCCCGAAACCATCGTCGAGCTGCCGCGCGAGATCGAGCTCGACATGGGCAAGCGCCCCAGCACCACCGTCGCGCGGCGCGTCGCCTGAGCCAACAGGGGAAAACCAATGCTCATCCCTCCCGCCGCCTGGTTCACCGGATTCATTCCTGACCTGCCGACCCCGTTCGACGCGGCAGATGCGATCGATCTCGAGGCATTCGCCGCACTGTGCGAGCGACAGGTCGCGGCCGGCGTTCCCGCCATCGTGGTCTGCGAGACGGCGGGGGAAGCGCCGACGCTCTCGCCGGCCGAGCAGGAGCTCGTCATCCGCACCGCGGTCGACGTCGCCCGCGGCCGCGTGCGGGTCATCGCTGGCGCGGTATCCAACGCAACCAGCCACGCCATCGAGCTTGCGCGGCGCGCGGAGGCAGCCGGGGCCGATGCCGTCATGTCGGTCGTGCCCGCCTACAACAAGCCGATGCAGGAAGGCATGCTCGCGCATTTCCGCGCCATCGCCGGTGCGATCGGACTGCCCGTGATCCTGCACGACAATCCCTCCCGCACGCTGCGCCCGCTCGCCGACGAGACGCTTCTGCGTCTGGTCGAGTCCCGCCAGTTCGTCGGCCTGCGCGATGGGAGCGGTGACATCACCCGTCCGATGCGGCTGTCCCGCAACCTGCCGGCAAGTTTTCGCTTTCTCTCCGGCGAGGAAACCACCGCATTCGGCTTCATCGCGGACGGCGGCGACGGCGCGATCTCGGAAGTCGCCAGCATCGCGCCGGATCTCTGTCGCACGATCTTCTCGCACGTCAGGCAGGGCCGGCTGCAATCCGCCCGTTATCTGCACAAGCGCCTGATCCCGCTCATCGCCTGCCTGTCCAGGGAAAGTCCGGCCGCGCTCAAATACGGTCTCAACCTCCTTGGCCTGATGTCCGCCGCGACCAGGCTTCCGATCGTGCCGCTGGACGCAGCCGCGCAGAGAGGCGTGGTGCGCGCATTCGCTGCGATCGCCGACGAAGAATTGATCGACAGCGTCGGAGCCTGACTGGCGGGACGTTCCATTCCGTTCTCTCGATTTCCGTGACGTATCTCGAAGGCACCTCCACGTCTGGCAGACGCGGGCGCGAGGATCGGCATCCCTATGACATTCCTATGCGGGAACGCCGGCGCTCATCTCGCAATCCTACGCGGCGATCGACATCATAAACCGCAGATTGGCGCGGCCGTCTCGCCGCGCCAGGAATGAGGACTTCCACAATGTCGATCCTGACACATGACCTTGATCGGCCCTTGGAGGCCGAACGCCCGATGCGCATCTCCGATACGCGCAAGGCGCAGCTCTCGCGCATCGCGCTCCAGGCGCTCGGCCTGCTCTCGATGGGCAGCGTGCTCACCGCGCTGATCGCGCTGAGAACCGCAATCCATATCTGGCACTTCCCCGCCTGACCGGCGCGGCAGAGATCATGACCTTGCAGATCCGTGAGGAGGCCGCCATGGCCGCGATCGCCCTCCCGCAGCGCGGTCGCAAGGCCCGGTTGAAGCCAGCTATCCCGCGGAAAAGGCGTTGCCTAAAAGTACCTGCCCGATCTGGCGCAATTTCATGGAACGGTGTAGAGCGGTTTCATGAGCACTGGCAACGTCAACGTCGTCGCGCACCCCCTGGTCCAGCACAAGCTCTCCCTGATGCGGGAGAAGGACCGCTCGACCAAGAGCTTTCGCGAGATCCTGAACGAGATCGGGATGCTGCTGTGCTACGAGGTGACGCGCGACCTGCCGCTGGAGCTGGTCGAGATCGAGACGCCGATCGCGCCGATGCGGGCGCCCAAGATCGCCGGCAAGAAGCTCACGCTGGCGCCGATTTTGCGCGCCGGCGTCGGCTTCCTCGACGGCATGCTCGCCCTGATGCCTTCGGCGCGCATCGCCCATATCGGGCTCTACCGCGACCCCGAGACGCTGCAGGCCGTGGAATATTACTTCAAGGCGCCGCAGGACCTGTCCGACCGCACCGTGATCCTGATGGACCCGATGCTGGCGACCGGCAACTCGGCCTGCGCCGGCGCCTCCCTGCTCAAGGCGCGCGGCGCCCGCGACATCCGTTTCGTCTGTCTTCTAGCCGCGCCCGAGGGCATCGCCCGGTTTCAGAGCGAGCATGGCGACGTGCCGATCTGGACCGCCGCGATCGACGAGCGGCTCAACGACCACGGCTACATCGTGCCGGGCCTGGGCGATGCCGGCGACCGGATGTTCGGCACCAAGTAGACAGCTTGGCGCGATCGGGATACTCCGATTGCCATGAGCGCCAACGACTTTTCACTGCAATCGCTGATCCGTATCGAGACCGCCGCCGATCCCGCCCTGGTATTTGGCGACACACCCGTCTCTCGCGCGGAATTCTCGACGAAGGTCGAGCAGACTGCCGCCTGGCTTGCGGCCCAAGGCATCGGCAAGGGCGACGTCGTCGCGGTCTGGCTGGTCAACCGGATCGAGTGGCTGGCACTGCTGTTCGCCGCCGCACGGCTCGGCGCGGTCGTCGCCGCCGTCAATACGCGCTACCGCGGCGCGGAAGTCGCGCACCTGCTCAAGGTGTCCGGTGCCAGGCTGATGGTGGTCGAGGCCGCTTTCCGCTCGATCGACTTTGCCGCCATCCTCGCCGATATCGCCAAGGCCGAGGTGCCCGCGCTGCAAAAGCTCGCCGTGGTCGGCGCGGATGCGATCCCGGCGCACTGGCCCTGCGTGCGGTTCGATGCCTTCGACAAGTCCTATCCGCCGGCTCCGCCTGCTCAAGGCGACGTCGACCTGCCGGTGCTGCTCTACACGACGTCAGGCACGACCAAGGGGCCGAAGCTCGTCGCACATTCGCAGCGGACGCTGGCGACGCACGCCACCTCCGTCGCCCACGCGCTCCGGCTCGATCACCAGCGTCATTCGCTGCTGGCCATGCTGCCGTTCTGCGGCACCTTCGGCATGACCAGCCTGCTCGGCTTCATCGCAGCCGGCGCCACTATCCATGTACTCGACGCCTTCGAAGCGGCGCCGGCCCTGAAGATCCTCAGCGAGTGCAGGATCACGCACTCTTTCGGCTCGGACGAGATGTTCCGCCGCATCCTCGCCCTCACCGATGCGCCACGCCCATTTCCAAATCTCGAGGTCTGCGGCTTCGCCGCGTTTCAGCCCGGCTGGCGCGAGCTTGCCGCGGAGGCCGAGCCGCGCGGCATGCTGTTGTTCGGCCTCTACGGCTCGAGCGAGGTGCAGGCGCTGTTCTCGATCTCCCGCGCCGGTGATGCCTTCGCCTGCCGCATCGAGGGCGGCGGCTGGCCAATGTCGCACAATGCGAAAGTCCGCATCCGCGACATCGAGACCGGCGAGCTTGCGGCCCAGGGCGTCTCCGGGGAGATCGAGATCAGCGCACCGTCACGCTTCCTCGGCTATTTCAACAATCCCGAGGCGACGCGCGAGGCGATCACCGCCGACGGGTTCTTCCGCACCGGCGACATCGGCCGGCTGCGCGGCGATGGCTCCTTCGTCTACGAGACGCGCGCCGGCGACGCGATGCGTCTCGGCGGCTTCCTGGTCGGGCCGGGCGAGATCGAGGACGAGCTCAAATCGTGCACCGGCGTGGCCGACGCCCAGGTGGTTGCCGTCGATCTGAAGGGCCAGGCGCGCTGCGTCGCCTTCGTGATTCCGGCAGGGGAGCCGCCACAGCAGGAAGCGCTCACGGCGCGTCTGCGCGAGCGGCTCGCCGGCTACAAGGTGCCGGCGCGGATCTATGTCGTGGACGCTTTCCCCGTCACCGACAGCGCCAACGGCGTCAAGATCCAGCGCGCGAGGCTTCGTGCCATGGCGATGGAGCGGATCGCTGCCGAATAGGCCGCCTCTCTGGTTTCCGCTCGAACAGTCGCTCAGTACGACTTCGCGAGCCCCAGCACCTTTTCTGCGATGAAGCTGAGCGCGAGCTGCGGGCTGACCGGCGCGATGCGCGGGATCAGCACTTCGCGCAAGTAGCGCTCGACGTGGAATTCCTTGGCATAGCCGAAGCCGCCATGGGTCATCACCGCCTGCTCGCAGGCCGAGAAGCCCGCTTCGCCGGCGAGATATTTCGCGGCATTGGCTGCGGCGCCGCACGGCATGCCCTTGTCGTATTGCCACGCCGCCGACATCACCATCAGCCAGGCGGCCTCGAGCTCGACCCAGTTCACTGCGAGCGGATGCTGGATGCCCTGGTTCTTGCCGATCGGGCGGTTGAAGACGACGCGGGTCTTGGCGTATTCGGTGGCGCGCGACAGCGCGAGCTTGCCGAGGCCGACCGCCTCCGCGGCAATCAGGATGCGCTCGGGGTTCATGCCTTCGAGGATGTACTCGAAGCCCTTGCCTTCCTCGCCGATACGGTCCTCCATCGGAATTTCAAAGTCCTCGAAGAACAGCTCGTTAGAGTCGACGATCTTGCGGCCCATCTTCTCGATCTCGTGGACCTTGATCCTGTTGCGGTCGAAATCGGTATAGAACAGGCTGAGGCCGTGGGTCGGCGAGCGCACCTCTTCCAGCGGCGTGGTGCGCGCCAGCAGCAGGATCTTGTGCGCGACCTGCGCGGTCGAGATCCACACCTTCTGCCCGTTAACGATGTAGCGGTCGTTCTTGGCGACCGCACGTGTCTTGAGCTGCGTGGTGTTGAGACCGGTGTTGGGCTCAGTCACGGCAAAGCAGGCCTTCTCGCGGCCCTCGACCATCGGCGGCAGCATGCGCCTGCGCTGTTCTTCCGTGCCAAACACGACGACGGGATTGAGGCCGAACACGTTGATGTGCACCGCGGAGGCGCCGGACATGCCGGCGCCGGACTCCGCGATGGTTCGCATCATGACCGCGGCTTCGGTGATGCCGAGCCCGGAGCCGCCATATTCTTCCGGCACGCAGATACCGAGCCAGCCGGCGTCCGCCAGCGCCTTGTGGAAATCGTGCGGGAAGCCGCCGTCGTGATCCTTCTTCAGCCAGTATGCGTCGGGAAAGCCCTCGCAGATCTTGGCGACGGCGTCGCGTATGGCTTCCTGCTGATCGGTGAGCGCGAAATCCATGTCCTCGATCTCCTTCTCGGGAGCCGCGGCCGCGCCATCTCCCTTCTCTTCGCGTTCCCCACGCAAAGGCCGTGGCCGCTTGCTGCGCCCGGGCGTGCCTTCGCCCGCGTTCTTTAGCTCGAAAAACCGGGTACAGATACGTGAAATTGGCGATCAACTGTGTCTAACATGCATGGGGTCATGCGGCGCGAAGGTATGCGCGCGCCGTTATTTCGCAGGGAGGAAACCGCGATGGCCGGACTTTATTTCGAAGATTTTTCCGTGGGCCAGGAGTTCAGGCATCCCCTGACCCGGACCGTCACGGAGATGGACAACACCATGTTCAGCCTGCTGACGCTCAACCCGCAGCCGCTCCACATCGACGCGCATTTCGCCGAGAAGACCGAGTTCGGCCAGCGCATTTTCAACAGCCTTTACACCCTCGGCATCATGATCGGCATGACGGTCTATGATACGACCTTAGGCACCACCGTCGCCAATCTCGGCATGACCGACGTCACCTTTCCAAAGCCGGTCTTCCATGGCGACACGTTGCGGGCCACGACAAAGGTGCTCTCGGTGCGGGACTCCAAATCGCGGCCCAAGGCCGGCATCGTCGAGTTCGAGCACCATGCCTTGAACCAGAACGACGAGATCGTCGGCACATGCCGCCGCATGGCGATGATGCACAAGAGGCCGGTCTGATGCGTTCGATGCTGTTCGTGCCGGGCGATTCCCCGCGCAAATTCGAGAAGGCGAGCGAAGGCAAGGCCGACGCGCTGATCATCGATCTCGAGGACTCCGTCGTCACCGAGAAGAAGGCGGAGGCGCGCGGGCTCACGCTCTCGATGCTGAAGAGCCGCCCCGGCCCGCATCAGCTCTACGTCCGGGTCAACGCGCTCGACACCGGCATGACGCTGGCCGATCTCGCCGCGGTGATGCCGGGCAGGCCCGACGGCATCGTGCTGCCGAAATCGCAAGGTGGCGACGACGTGCGGCAGGTCGCGACCTGGCTCGAAGCCCTGGAAGCAGCAGCCGGCATCGCGATCGGCACGACCCGCATCGTCTGCGTCGCGACGGAGACCGCCGGCTCGATCTTCGGGCTCGGCAGCTACAAGGGCTGCTCCCCTCGCCTTGCCGGCCTGATGTGGGGCGCGGAGGATCTTTCCGCCTCGCTCGGCGCGACCGAGAAAGCGAGCGGCGGCGTGTTCCACAGTCCCTATCGGCTCGCACGCGATCTCTGCCTGATGGCCGCGGCGGCGGCCGAGGTCGCAGCCATCGACACGGTCTACACCGACATCGACAATCTCACTGGCCTCGAGCAGGAAACGCGCGCCGCGCGGCGCGACGGCTTTTCGGCCAAGGCGCTGATCCATCCCAAGCACGTCGACATCGTCAACGCGGCCTTCGCGCCGACGGAGGCCGAGCGCGCCTGGGCGGAGAAGGTGATCGCGGCGTTCGCGAGCAATCCCGATTCCGGTACGCTGCGGCTCGATGGCCAGATGATCGACAAGCCGCACCTTCGTGCTGCGAGGAAGATCCTCGGCCAACCCTAGACCGGAATGCGAGCCTCGCCAGCTCGATCGGCTGCGCCCGAAGCTTCGACTTGAGGTCCCGGCCTCAGTCGAAGCCCTGAACGGGCGGCGCCGAGGTTGGGGCTGGCACGGCAGACGCGGCTTGAACCGGTGGGGCCGGATTGCCGGCAGCTCGCATCTGACCGTTGGCTGCCATCGCCTCGCGCGTGCGCGGTGCGGCGCGGCTCGCGGCCGTGCGGCGAGGCGGCTGCCGGTGTGTTACCGGCCGCGAGCCTCTCAGGCCCCAGGAGCGGGCGATCGAAGGTCCGGCCGTGTAGCCGACCAGAGCTCCGGCGACCGCTCCGACCGGGCCCAGCACGACGGCACCGGATAGAGCACCGAGCGCTGCATCGCCCGCGCGCTCCTGCGCAATCGCGCTCGCCGGCACGCACGCCAGTATTGCAGCAGCGGTGATCAGAGCTTTGGTCATCGGAGCGCCTCCCTTTCGGGAAATCACTCCTTCCGAAATATGGCCGCACGAGGTTCGCTTGCCGGCCAACAAGAGGCAGTGGCCAGATGGAACTCGGGCAACCCGCGTCAGACCGGACCATCAGCGCCAAACCTGCGGAGCGCACGCGGCTTCCTGGCCGAGTGGATCGGGCCGAGCACGCGGCGTGGTCGAAGTTCAATCTCCGAGCGCTTCTGCCCGCCGCCATGTCTTTCTCGAGATCGCGAGGACGACAGCGGCACCGGCTTCGCACGTCTTGACACCGATCTTCCGTTGCTTATTTTTTCGCCGAGAAGAACTTCTCACCCTCTCGAAAATCAAGGATCTGAAGACCGTCTGGAGAGACGATGATGCTCGATGAGAATCTGGCCCGCATTCGTGCGCACCGCAACAACATCCACCGCTACCGGCGTCTGCTGAAGACCAGGCTGTCGGAGCTGGAGCGCCATTTCGTCGAGAGGCGCCTCGCGGAAGAGCAATCGGCGCTCGATGGCCTGACCGCGGCGACCTTCCCTGTCAGCTTCCGCGCTTCCGGAGCGCCGGCCAATGCGACGGGGATGGCGCAATGAACAGCCAGCGAGATCTGCTCATTCGAGGCAGCGAGAAGGTCATCGGCCATTACGAGCTGCTTCTTGCAAGCACCAGGACCGAGCATGAGCGCGAGTTCTACCGCCAACGCATCGAACGCGAGCGGCGGCTGATCCGGGACCTGCAGGGCGGATGGGATCACCGCGCCGCCTGAGCTGGGAGATCGTCGCAGGGGCCGAACCGCCTTTCCTTCCGCGGATGGCACCTGCATTTGGTTCAGCGAACGAGGCGATTGGGGCCTGCGAGCGCGCTGCTGGGCTCAGCCGCCGGCGCCACTCTCACCGTGGCGGTGAGCGGCGCACCCTTGCGCAGCAGAGTGAGCTTCACGTCCTCGCCGATGCGCGCAAGGCCGATCGTGTTGCGGAGCTGGGCAGCAGTGCGGATCGGGCGGTCATCGGCGCCGGTGACGATGTCACCCTTGCGCAGGCCCGCCTTCTCTGCAGGGGAATCCGCCGCGATCTCGGCGACGACCGCGCCCTGGTTCAATCCCTTGTTGATCGAGGGATGCAGGTCCTTCAGCGAAACGCCGATGCGGCCGCGCTCGACGCGGCCGCTCACGATGATCTGCTCCATCACCTTGCGCGCCATGTTGGCCGGAATGGCAAAGCCGATGCCGACATTGCCGCCCGCGGGCGAGATGATCGCAGAGTTGATGCCGACGAGTTCGCCGCGCAGGCTGACCAGCGCTCCACCGGAATTGCCGGGATTGATCGCGGCATCGGTCTGGATGAAATCCTCATAGCCCTGCTTGCCGAGGCCGGTGCGGCCCAGCGCGCTGACGAGCCCCGATGTCACCGTCTGGCCGAGGCCGAAGGGATTGCCGATCGCAAGGACGAAATCACCGACATCGAGCCCGTCGCTGTCGCCGAAGGGAAGCGCCTTGAGCCCGGCCGGGTTCTGGACCTGGAGCACCGCGACATCCGTGGGCGGATCGCGGCCGATGACCTTGGCGGAAAACTGCCGGCCGTCCTTGGTCGTGATCTGGACGGCGGAGGTGCCTTCGACCACGTGATTGTTGGTCAGCACGTAGCCGCGCTGGGCGTCGACGATGACGCCGGAGCCGGTCGCATTGACCTCCTTCTCGATCTGCCGTGGAACGTCGAAGAATTCGCGGAAGAGCGGATCGCGATAGAGCGGGTTGTCCTCGCGCACGCGGCCGTGCACGGAAATGTTGACCACGGCGGGCGTCACCTGGCGCACCAGCGGCGCCAGGGTCGGCACCGGGCCGCCGGTCTTCAGATCCGGAATCTGGCCGGCGGCAGGCTGCGACGCCGTGAGCGTCAGCACCAGCAAGGCCAGGAACAGCAGACGCACAGCATTCATCATCGTCACCCTGCCGCTTGTGTTGTGTGGATAGTTGGAACCTTGGTGCTTCAGCCTTCGTCGCCTGACGCGACGATCCAGCCCTGCAGGGCCAGAAACGGAACGGCCCAGGCGGCCGCGGACTGGCCGAGCAGCACGAGCCCGAGTACGGCGGGCGTGAACATCATGCCGCTCGCCTTTCAGCGGCGGCCCATGGCCGCCGCAGCCGCATCGGCACGCCGCCGCCCCGCGGCGGATCGTCATTGTCGTTGTCGCCGTCGAGCTTGCGCAAGGCGGCCAGAATGTCGGCGAGCCGGACCGTGTGGCTCATGCCGGGAATCTCGCGCAAGGCCGGACAGGATTCGACCGCGTACATGTCGGATGCCCAGGACGACAGGATGATGCGCTTCTCGGGCGAGGAAAGCTCCGGCGCATTCAGAACGTCGACGGGCGAGCCGTAATGGGCCGCAGGGTGAAACAGCGGATTGAGAGTGCCGGGATGGGTATTCACGTTGGTCATCGGTGTGTCTCCCTCATGCTCCTTTCCGGGGGACGGTTTTGTTGACGATGGGACGGCGGCGTCATCGCCGCCGTCCCGCTTGACACTAGTGCGTGTTGATCGCGATGCGCTTGACGCCTTCGCGCGCCTTCTCCGATTTCGGCAGCGACACGGTCAGGACGCCGTTCTTGAACGACGCCTCGGCCTTGTCCTCCTCGACGCCCTCCAGCGGGATCTGCCGCTCGAAGGCGCCGTAGTAGCGCTCGGTGAAGAACCTGCCTTCGCCGTTGCGCTCCGCCTTCTTCTCGCCGCGGACGGTCAGGACGCCATTGGCGATCTCGACCTGGACGTCCTTCTCGGTGAGGCCGGGAAGCTCGGCCGAGACGGTCAGCGTCCTGTCGGTCTCGCTGAGCTCGACCTTCGGCCAGCCGAAGCGGCCTTCCATCAGCGGCGACAGGCCGGTCCCGCCGAAGCCGCGGAAGACATCGTCGAACAGACGGTTCATCTCGCGGTGAAGCGTCAGGAACGGATCGAAATTGTCGCGCGCCGGCGCAAGCTCCTGGTTTTTCGACCAGGGAATGAGATCACGAAAAGCCATGGTTCTCTCCTTCATGCATCGGGAGCGCGGCCCGCGCATCCGCGCGCCGCGTTCCGCCACTCAATCGATCGAGCGCTTCAGGCAGCTTTCTTCTGCTCGATCTGCGATGCCGCAGGAGTGCCACCCGCGATCGGAATCCGGCGCGGCTTCATGGCTTCCGGAACCTCGCGGACGAGGTCGATGATCAGGAGCCCGTCCTGGAACGAGGCCTGCTTCACCTGGACGTAGTCGGCGAGATTGAACACGCGCCGGAACGGACGCGCGGCAATGCCCTGGTACAGATATTCGCGCGCAGCGGTCTCGGGCTTCTTGCCCTCGATGGTGAGCGCGTTCTGCTCGGCCGTCACGGTGATATCGCTGGCGCCGAAGCCAGCCACCGCAAGGCTGATCCGGTAATGGTCTTCGCCGGAACGCTCGATATTGTAGGGGGGATAATTGTCCTCGGTCGCCTGGCGCAGCGTGCTGTCGACGAGGTCGGCCAAGTGGTCGAAGCCGATGGTGGAGCGCCACAGGGGCGCGAAGTCGAAACTGGTCCTCATAACCAAGTCCTCCTGAGAGCAAGATGGATACGAAGGAGCGCAAGGCGGGTATTCAGACAGGTCCGAAACGACCAGCCCGGCGCCCGTGCCGGACCCGATCCTGGCATCCGGCACACCGCTCTCGCGGCGAAAAACGACTTAGAAAATCCGAGACCGCTTTCAAGAGGGGGCGGAGAAAAATTTCTGGGGCCGCCGCCCCCTGGCGGGGCTGACCTTCAGGATCTCAGCGGGCCCCGCGCCGTCTCCGGCGCCAGCAGCGTGGCGATGATCGTGACGACCGACAGCGCGATGATATAGACCGACACCGCCCAGTACGAGCCGGCCCATGCCAGCAGCCCGGCCGCGATCAGCGGCGAGAAGCCGCCGCTCAAAGCTGCCGCGACGTTGGCGCCGAGCGAAGCACCGCTGTAGCGCACCTGGGTGCGGAACAGCTCCGGCATGAACGCGGCCTTCGGCCCGAACAGCAGCGCATGGGTCAGCGTCATCGTGACGACCAGCGCGAGCGTGATCAGCGCCGGCTCCCTGCTGTCGAGAAACCAGAACAGCGGAAAGGCCAGCGCCACCGAGAAGACGCCGCCGGCGAGATACAGCGCCTTGCGTCCGAAGATGTCGGACAGCCAGCCGGCAAGCGGCAGCGTCGCGAATTCGACGATGGCGGCATAGACCACGGCATCCAGGATCACCTGCCGTGGCAGACCGAGCTTCGTCGTGGCATAGACCACGGTGAAGACGGTGAGGAGATAAGCGAGCCCGACCTCCGATACCGTGATGCCAATCGCGAGCAGAAAGCTGCGCCAGTCGCGGCGCAGCACCTCGAGGGCCGGCTGCGCCAGCACCTCCCTGCGTTCGACGATCTCCTTGAAGTGAGGCGTCTCCGCGAGCTTGAGCCGCACCATGAAGCCGACGCCGACGAGCAGAATGCTGATCAGGAACGGCACGCGCCAGCCCCAGCTGAGGAAGTCCGCCTCGGGTAGCTTCGTCATCAGGGCGAAGATGCCGGTGGAGGCGGCGACCCCGACGGGAAAGCCGATCTGCACCAGGCTGCCGTAGAAGCCGCGGCGATTGCCGGCGTGCTCGATCACCATCACCACCGCGCCGCTCCATTCGCCGCCGAGCCCGATGCCCTGAACGAAGCGCAGGCAGACGAGCAGGATCGGGGCCCAAAGGCCGATCTGGCTGTAGGTCGGCAGGCAGCCGATCAGGAAGGTGCCAAGTCCCATCGCGATCATGGTCGCGACCAGCATGGTCTTGCGGCCGAGCCGGTCTCCGTAGTGGCCGATGATGGCGCCGCCGATCGGCCGCGCCACGAAGCCGACCGCATAGGTCGAGAACGCCGCCAGCGTGCCGACGAAGGGATCGAAGCTCGGAAAGAACAGCTTGTTGAAGACCAGCGCTGCCGCCGTGCCGTAGATCAGGAAATCGTACCACTCGATGGCGGTGCCGAGTGCGCTCGCCCACACCACATGCGCCGTCGCCGATTTCTCCGCGGAAGCGGAGGCCCCTACTGCCGCCGTCATGCCCTGCCCCAAAAGATTCCGTGAGCATCATGGCTAAACGCACCAGGGGTTGCAACCAGCGGGCGTACCGACGCCGCGGACTAGGCTGCGAGATTTTCGCGAGGTTGCCTCAACACCCGTCATTGCGAGGAGCCCTTGCGACGAAGCAATCCAGAATGCATCCGCGGAGAGATTCTGGATTGCTTCGCTTCGCTCGCAATGACGGGGCGTTGACGCAGGGGCGCTCCTTACACGGCATTGCCCGGCCGTAGCGGAACGCACCCGGCACGTCTAATTCGCCATTGACAAACTTATTCGCTATTATCTAATTTACCTCCACAACAAACCCGCCGCGCCAAGCGGCCAAGAAGAGAGGAAACGGCAATGAAAGGGCTCCTGGCCTGCGCCATGCTCGCGGCCATGACTTCGGCTGCCATGACCACGGCGGCCACCGCGCAAGTCTCCGATGACGTGGTGCGGATCGGCGTGCTGACGGATCTGTCGAGCTGGGGCCGCGACAACAGCGGGCCGGGCTCGGTGGAAGCCGCGAAGATGGCGGTGGAGGAGTTCGGGCCGACCGTGCTCGGCAAGCCGATCGAGGTCATCAGCGCCGACCATCAGATGAAGACCGACGTCGGCGTGCAGATCGTGCGCGGCTGGTTCGACAACGGCAAGGTCGACGCCGTGGTCGACATTCCCAATTCCGGCATCGCGATCGCCGTGCACAACATGGTGCGTGAGCGGGGCAAGATCGCCCTGCTGTCCGGTCCCGGCGCGAGCTCGCTGACCGACGAGCTGTGCAGCCCGAACACCGTGCACTTCACCTATGACACCTACGCGCTGTCGAAGGTGACGGCGTCCGCCGTCATCAAGGAAGGCGGCAAGTCCTGGTACTTCATCACCGCTGACTACGCCTTCGGCCAGCAGCTCGAGAAGGACGCAACCCGCTTCATCATCGAGATGGGCGGCAAGGTGCTCGGCGGCGTCAAGCATCCGACCAACACCGCCGACTTCTCCTCCTTCGCGCTCCAGGCGCAGAGCTCGAAATCCGACGTGGTCGCCTTCGCCAATGCCGGCCAGGACACCGACAATGCCATCAAGCAGTCCGGCGAGTTCGGCCTCGTCCAGGGCGGCCAGAAGCTGGTCGGCCTCCTGATGTTCGACACCGACGTGCACGCGATCGGCCTGAAGGCTGCGCAGGGCACCTACATGACCACGGCTTCCTACTGGAACATGGACGAGGCCACCCGCGCCTGGTCGAAGAAGTTCTACGAGCGCACCAAGGTGATGCCGACCATGATCCAGACCGGCGTCTACGGGTCGGTGCTGCACTATCTGAAGGCCATCAAGGCTGCCGGCACCGACGAGTCCGCCAAGGTGATGGCCAAGATGCGCGAGCTGCCGATCGAGGATATCTTCGTTCACGGCGGCAAATTGCGCGAGGACGGCCGCGTCATCCGCGACATGTATCTCGCCAAGGTGAAGACACCCGAGCAATCGAAGGAACCGTGGGACTATCTGGATATCGTCAAGACCGTGAAGGGCGAGGACGCCTTCCGCCCCGTCTCCGAATCCAAATGTCCGCTCCTGAAGAAATGAGGTGAGGCATGACCGGCAACGAGCATGGCGCCATTGAGACTTACGAGTGCGATGTGCTCGTGGCCGGATCGGGCTGCTCCGGCATGTCGGCCGCGATCACCGCGCGGTCCCGCGGCCTCGATGTGCTGATCGTCGAGAAGGAGCCCCGCTTCGGCGGCACCACCGCGCGCTCCGGCGGCTGGCTCTGGATTCCCGGCACCTCGCTGGCAAAGGCGTACGGCATCGAAGAGACGCCGGAACAGGCCCGCACGTATTTGCGGCACGAAGCCGGCAACAATTACGACGCCGCGCGGGTCGATGCCTTCCTGAGCGCCGGCCCCGAGGCGGTCGATTTCTTCACCAGCAAGACGGCGCTGCGCTTCGACATGCCGCTGGTGTTTCCGGATTATCACGCGGAGGCGCCCGGCGGCGCGCAGGGCGGCCGCTCCATGGTGACGCGGCCTTTCGACGGCCGTGAGCTCGGCGACCTCATCAAATCGCTCGGCATGCCCCTGCCCGAGCTGACCGTGTTCGGCATGATGCTCGGCTCCGGCAAGGAGATCATCCATTTCATGCGGGTGACGAAGTCGCTGACCTCGGCGGTCTACGTCGCCAAGCGCCTGTCGCGGCATCTGATGGACGTGCTGCGCTACGGCCGCGGCATGACGCTCACCAACGGCAACGCTCTCGCGGGACGCCTCGCGAAATCCGCGCTCGATCTGAAGATTCCGATGTGGCTGTCCTCGCCGATGCGCGAGCTGACCGTCGAGAATGGCACCGTCACCGGCGCGATCGTTTCGCACGAGGGACGCGACGTGCGCGTGCTTGCGCGCCAGGGCGTCGTGCTCGCCTGCGGCGGTTTTCCCCATGACGTCGAACGGCGCAGGAAGATGTTTCCGCATGCACCGACCGGCAACGAGCACTATTCGCCGGGGCCGACCGGCAATACCGGGGATGGACTACGCCTGGCGGAAGCCGCCGGCGGGCATGTCGAGAATCGCTTGCCGAACGCGGCAGCCTGGGTGCCGGTGTCGCTGACCACGCGCAAGGACGGCTCGAAGGGTGTGATGCCGCATTTCATCGACCGCGCCAAGCCCGGCGTGATCGCCGTGATGGGCGACGGCAAGCGCTTTGCCAATGAAGGCAATTCCTATCACGACTTCGTCCAGGCCATGATCAAGGCCGCAAGGCCCGGCGAGGAGATCGCCGCCTTCCTGGTCTGCGATCACAAGACGCTGCGGAAGTACGGCCTCGGCTGCGTGCCGCCCTTCCCGATGCCGCTGGGCCATCACCTGAAGACAGGCTATCTCATGCGCGGCGACACGCTGGAGGCGTTGGCGGCGAACGCCGGGATCGATGCCAAGGCGTTCGCCGAAACGGTCGAGCAATTCAATGCGACCGCCCCACTCGGTCACGATGCCGCCTTCGGCAAGGGCTCGAGAGCCTATAACCGCTACCAGGGCGATGCACTGCACGGCCCGAACCCCTGCGTCGCGCCGATCGAGAACGGACCGTTCTACGCCATCAAGATGGTGATCGGCGATCTTGGCACCTATGCCGGCATCGTCACCGACGAGAACGCGCGGGCGCTCGACGCCGAGGGCCGGGTGATTCCCGGCCTCTATGCCGCCGGCAACGACATGGCAAGCATCATGGGCGGCAATTATCCAGGCGCCGGCATCACCCTTGGGCCGGCGCTGACCTTCGGTTACATTGCCGGACGGCATCTTGCCGACAACGCCGCCAAGCGCGACGCAGCGTAGGCCACCCCGCCAGGAGGCGCATGAAGAGAGAAAGCCGCGGCATCCAGTCGATCGAGGTCGGCGGAGAACTGCTCCGCGCGCTCGCAAGATGCGGCGAGCCGATGATGCTGCGCGATCTCGCACGCGAAGCTGGCATGACGCCGGCCAAGGCGCATCCCTATCTCGCCAGCTTCTCCCGCATCGGCCTGATCGAGCAGGACGAAACCACCGGCCGCTACGAGATCGGCGCGCTGGCGCTCGAGCTCGGCCTGATCAGCCTGCGCCGGCTCTCGGGCGTGCGCATCGCGCGTCCCAGGATCGCGGCGCTCGCGAACCAGATCGGACACGCAGTCTCGCTCGCTGTCTGGGGCACGCACGGTCCAACCGTGGTGCAGCTCGAGGAGCCGGCCCAGCCCGTCCACATCGTGATGCGGGCCGGTTCGGTGATGGCGCTGCTGGAGACCGCGACGGGCCGCGCCTTTGCGGCGTTCCTGCCGGAGAAGACGATCGCTGCCGCGCTCGAAAGCGGGCTCGATCGTCGCGGCGTCGGCTACAATCCAAAGCGCGCGGTGAAGGGCGCCAAGGTCGCCGAGATCCTCGCCGAGGTCCGCAAGCACGGCCTTGCCCGCGCCCTCGGCGATCCCCTGCCCGGCGTCAACGCATTCTCGGCGCCCGTGTTCGACCATTCCGGCCACGTCGCGCTGGCCATCACCGCGATGGGGCCGGAAGGCACGTTCGACGCGCGCTGGGACAGCCCGATCGCGCACGCACTGCGCGACTGCGCGGGGGGCATCTCGAAGCAGCTGGGTCACGGGATGACGGTTGCGGCGGAGTGAAGGGCGAGCTGCCCGCCTCACGACGACTGTCATTCCCCTCGAAAGCGGGGAATCCAGTACGCCGGGGCCCATCGATTCAACCCACGACCGCCTCGGAGTACTGGATCGCCCGCCTTCGCGGGCGATGACACCGAGTGTTGGGCGACAACACCCTACTTCTCCTTCACCGGCACCGTGTAATTCAGGACGAGCCTTCCGCCATCCGGATAGATCGTCTGGCCGGTGATGTAGGACGCATCGTCGCTGGCAAGGAACGCCACGACCGATGCCACCTCGCTCGGCTCGCCGCCGCGGCCGGCGGGCGTGCGCGACATCACGGTCCTGCGGGCCTCCTCCGAGGTGTAGATGGACGAGGCCACCATGTCGGTCAGGATCGTGCCGGGGCCAACCGCCACCACACGAATGTTGTGCGGAGCGAGCGCGACGGCCGCGACCGAGGTGAGCTGCTTCATGCCGCCCTTCGACATCGCGTAGGTCGCAAGCGCCGGGATCGCCAGCAGCGCGTTCACCGAGGACATGTTGATGACGACCCCGCCGCCGCCCTGCGCGATCATCTGCCTCGCCGCCGCCTGCACGCCGAAGAACGCGCCTTTCAGATTGATGCCGATGATCTCGTCGAATTCCTCTTCGGTAATGTCGAGGATGTCCCGGTTGCGGGCGACGCCGGCATTGTTGACCATGATGTCAAGACGGCCGAACTCCTTCACCGCGGTCGCGACCAGCTGATCGACATCAGCACGCTTGGCGACGTTGCCGACGATGGTGCGCAGCGCATCCGGCCGTCCCAGCTCGGCGGCCGTGGCAGCCAAGCCCTCGGCATCGACGTCGGAGATGACGACCTTGACGCCGTCGTCCAAAAATCTCTTCGCGCAGGCCTTGCCGATGCCGCGCGCTGCGCCGGTAATGGCGGCGACCTTGCCGGATAATTTCATGGGTTCACTCCTGGACTAAAGCGCGATGAGATGACGACGAATCGTCATCGCGCTTTGGGTTATTGTTTGAGCATGATCTTTTCGGAAAACCGCTGCGCACTTTTCCGGATCATGCTTTAGTGACGATCTCGCGGACGCGTTCACGCAAAGACGCGCGGGCGCAGCCCGGCATGAAACCAGGTGATCATGGAATAGATGTCATAGACGGGCAATCCGACCTCGGCCTGAAGCGCGGCGGCATAAGGCGGCATGTTGGTGCATTCGAGCACGATGGCACCGACATCCGGATTCCTGGCGACGAGCTCTTTGCCGGCCTCGACCACGTCGCGCTCGGCTTGCGCGATGTCCATGTCGTCCTTCTCGGCCTTAATCAGGACGCGAAAAAACTCCTTGCCGTTCTCGGTGCCGACCAGCGGCGTGTCGAGCGGTACGCCGGCGCCTTCGAGATGGGCCGGCGTCAGGGTCGAGCCCGACACCGTGACGAGGCCGACGCGCTTGCCCGGCGGCAACGTCGCCTGCACCCAGGGTACCTGCATCAGCGACGAGGTCGCGACGGGAACGCCGACGGCCGCCGCGATCTCCTTCTGGAACAGCGAGAGGAAGCCGCAATTGGTGGTGATGGCTTCGGCGCCTAACCGCACCAAATCCTTGGCCGCGTCGATGAAGTCGGGCAGCAGGCCGGCGGCGCCCTTCAGCACCACCTTCTCCGGCGAGGCGCCGCTCACCACACGATAGAGCACGGGGAACGGCCAGGTCGTGCCGTTGCCCATGTCGCCGGGAATCCGGGGGAAGCGCGCCTCCAGCATCAGGATGCCGAGCGGCGCGCCATAGATGGCCTTGCCACCACGGGCGATGCGGGAGGATGGGCTAGCTGAGACGGTCATGGTGCGCTCTCAGAGGAAACGATCGGGCGCGAACGGCGCGAGTGGAATTTCTGGCGCCTTGCCACTCAGGAGCTGGGCGACGAGACGGCCGGTGCGGGCCGAGCCGACCAGGCCGACATGGCCGTGGCCGAAAGCATAGACGATGTCGCGCGAGGCGCGCGCGTAGCCGATACAGGGACGCCCGTCCGGCATGCTCGGGCGATGGCCGAACCAGGTCTTGATGCGGGAGGCCGGGATGTCCTTCGGCAGTTTCGGAAACATGCTGAGGAGGTGGCTGCGCAGGATCTCGGCGCGCTTCCAGTTCGGCGCGGCCTCCAAGCCGGCGATCTCCACCGTGCCTGCGGCCCGCAGGCCCTTGTCGGTCCAGTTCACCACCATCTTGGCGTCGGACGCCATCATCGAGCTGCGCGGGCCCGATTCCGGATTCTCGATCACGACGTGATAGCCGCGCTCGGTCTCGAGCGGGAGGGGATCGCCGACCGACGCGGTGAGCTGCCTGGACCGCGCGCCGGCGGCGATCACCGCGGCATCGCAGGCAATCTCGCCGGTCTCGGTGATAACGGCGACGAGCTTGCCACCATTGAGCTTCAGCCCGGTCGCCTTGGCGCGCACGTGCTCCGCACCGCTCGCAATCGCATGATTGGCAAGCGCAGCAACGTAAGCGCCGGGATCGCGGCAGCGCCCGGCCTCCTCCACCACCACGCCAAAGGTGTAGCGCGGATGCAGCTCCGGCTCGCGCTGGCGCATCTCATCCGCGTTGAGCTCCAGCCATTGGACGCCGACCTTCCTGCGCAGGCGCCAGCCGAGGTCATTGTCGAAATTGCCGCGCGAGGTGAACACATGCATCACGCCGTTGCGCTCGATCAGTTCAGGCACGCCGGCCTCTTCCGCGAGCTTCCGGTGCAGCAACGGCGCGTCCTTCAGGAGATCACGCAACGCGAACGCCGTCGTCTCGACCCGCGCCGCGGTCCAGCCCGAGAGCAGATATTTGACCAGCCAGGGCAACGCCTTCGGCAAATAGGACCAGCGGATCGCGAGCGGCCCGAGCGGGTCGATCAGATAGCCCGGTACCTTCTTCCAGATGCCAGGCTCCGCCGGCGGGATCACCGAATGCGACGACAGCCAGCCGGCATTGCCATAGCTTGCCGCCTGTTCGCCACCGGGCTCGGCCGGATCGATCAGCGTGACGCGATGGCCCTCGCGCAGCGCCTCGATCGCGCTGATCACGCCGACCGCGCCGGCACCGATGATGGCGACGTGGCGGCCGGCCGGCATCGCTTTAAGCCTTCACCGCCGGCGTGAAATCCTTGCCGACCGAGATCGCGCGCGGATCGATGATGCAGTGGAGGATCGACGGCTTGCCCGACGCCAGCGCGCGCTCGAACGCCGGCGCGAACTCTTCCGTGCGCTCGACGCGCTCGCCATGGCCGCCGAACGCCTTCGCGTACATCGCAAAGTCAGGATTCTTGAGCTGGGTGCCGACGACGCGACCGGGGTAGTCGCGCTCCTGATGCATGCGGATGGTACCGTACTGCGAATTATCGACGACGATGACGACGAGCGGCGCGTCATACTGCACGGCCGTCGCGAACTCCTGGCCGTTCATCAGGAAGCAGCCGTCACCGGCAAAGGCGACGACAACGCGATCCGGACATTGCCGCTTGGCCAGCACGCCCGCCGGCACGCCATAGCCCATCGAGCCCGAGGTCGGCGCCAGCTGGGCGGCAAAGCTGTGGAAGCGGTGATGGCGATGGATCCAGCCGGCATAGTTGCCGGCGCCGTTGCAAACGATCGCGTCCTTCGGCAGGCGGTCGCGCAACCAGGTCATCACCTGGCCGTACTGGAACGAGCCCGGCAGCTCGCGGGCCTTCCCGGTCCAGGCGAGATAATCGGCGTGTGCCTTGGCGGCCTCGCCCTTCCAGGCCACCGCGCCTGATGGCTTCAGCGTCTCGACGGCGGCAGCGAATGCGGCAGGCGTCGCCTGGATCGCAAGCGCCGGCTGATAGACCCGGCCGAGCTCTTCGGAGCCCGGATGCACGTGGATCAGCTTCTGATGCGGGGTCGGAATGTCGAGCAGCGTATAGGACGAGGACGGCATCTCCGACATGCGGCCGCCGATCAGCAGAATGACATCGGCACCCTCGATGCGCGCCTTCAGGCCCGGGCTCGGCCCGATGCCGAGATCGCCGGCATAGTGTGAATGATCGGCATCGATCAGCGAGGCCCTGCGGAACGAGGTCGCGACCAGCAGGTCGAACCGCTCGGCAAAGCGCGCAATGCTTCTGGTCGCCTCCTCGGTCCAGCGCGAGCCGCCGAGAATGACGAGCGGCGCCTTGGCGCTCGCAAGCATCGCACCGACGCATTCGATATCGGCAGGTGCCGGCCAGCTCACGGCGGGCTCGATGCGCATGGCATCGGCAACGGCGGCGGTCTCGGTCAGCATGTTCTCCGGCAGCGCGATCACCACGGGACCAGGGCGGCCCTGCATGGCGACGCGGAAGGCGCGCGCGACCAGCTCCGGAATGCGGTCGGGGCGATCGATCTCGACCGCCCATTTCGCCATGGAGCCGAACACCGCCTTGTAGTCGAGCTCCTGGAACGCCTCGCGCTCGCGCATGCCGGTGTCGACCTGGCCGACGAACAGGATCATCGGCGTCGAGTCCTGCATCGCGATGTGGACACCGTGGCTGGCATTGGTCGCGCCGGGCCCGCGGGTGACGAAGCAAACGCCGGGCCGCCCCGTGAGCTTGCCATAGGCCTCCGCCATCATCGCCGCACCGCCTTCGGCCCGGCAGATCATGACGTCGATCGGGCTGTCATGCAGTGCGTCGAGCGCCGCCAGATAGCTCTCGCCCGGCACGCAGGTGACGCGCTCGACGCCTTGGGCGACGAGCTGATCGATCAGGATCTGGCCCCCGGTGCGGGTGTTGCGAATGGTCATGTCGGCTCCCTCGAGACTTCGGCGATGCCCCTCACCGCCTCGCAAAATTGCGTTCGGACGTGGCGTAGGACAGGCCGACAGGACGCGCAAGATCGAAAGGCTTTTCGCACCCTGCGCAGGCGGCATGCCCGTCCCTGCCGTTTGCACGACCGCCCCTGTCGCGGCCACCCTGGACCAGATCCGTGAACAGATACCGGAGCGCTTCGAGGTGCGCGGCGTCAGCGCGGGGACCACGGAGTGCCGTTCTGACCTGGTGCGGCCTAACTCCGCTCCGACCGAATCCAACCGGTTGCAATCGCGCTCGCCCAGGTGAGCATGCCCTTGCTGCGCGCCAGTGCGGCCATGGCCGCACTATCGTAGGGCACGTAGCGGATCGTCGCGGTCCAGGCTCCTCCGGCATGCTCCAGCAGGGCATAGCACGCGTGGGGCGTGCCGACCTCAACGACGTAAGGCACAGGCAATTTCCCGTCGTAGCCGGGCAGCCCGACGCTGCCGGGGTTTACGACCAGTCGACCATCCCTCAGACGAACGACCCTCGGAACGTGAGTGTGCCCGCACAGGATGACTTCGGCCGTGATCCCCTCGGCCTCAGACTCGATCGCCTCGATCGGACTGGCACGCACGCCGCCGTCATCGGCTATCTGATCGAGCCAAAAGGCGGCATCGTTCCTGGGTGACGCATGGCACAGGAATACCCGGTCTCTGTACATCAGCGTGGGTGGCATGCTTGCCATCCAGTCGAAATGCTTGCGCGCGAGTTGCTGGAAATCGCTGCGCGCCGAAGTACCCGCCTGCCGGAGTTCCAGGAGGATTCGATCCTGATCGCCCCGCACCGACGGAAAGCCGCGCTCGATGAGCAGGTCTGCAGTTCTTGCGGCCTCGAGCGGCCCGCTGACGTGGTCTCCAAGATTTACGACGTCGTCGATACCGAACGCGGCAATGTCCGCAAGGACGGCGTCCAGCGCCGGACGATTCCCGTGCACATCCGCGATCGCAGCAAATTTCATGTGACCCTCCCAGTCGAGATGGCCGACGATTCACGCAATGCGGGACGATGCAGGGATAGCGGTTCTCTTTAGCTGCATTTGTAGAAGCGCCCGCAAGCTGAGGATCAAATCGGCGCTGGGGAACAATGACACGACGAAGGTGCCGCAATCAAGGGACGGCTATCGGGCTTCGGCGTCTTCGTCTACGATCCGATTGAATCACTGCCGGGAGCACTGGAATGCAAACCATCGGCCTGATCGGCGGCATGAGCTGGGAGAGCACCGCGCTCTACTACAAGCTGATCAACGAGCGGGTCCGCGACCGCATGGGCAAGCTGCATTCGGCACCATTGTTGATGTATTCCTACGATTTCGAGGAGATCAAACAGATGCAGTATGCCGGCCGCTGGCAGGAGGCGGCGGCCAGCCTGGCGGAGGTCGCACGGAGGCTCGAAAGCGCCGGGGCGCGTGCGATCGTGCTCTGCACGAACACGATGCATAAACTGGCGCCCGAGATCACGGCCAGCGTGACCGTTCCGTTCATCGACATCGGCGACGCGACGGCGCAGCGGATTCGGGCCAAGGGATACCGGCGGGTCGGGCTGCTCGGCACCAAGTTCACGATGGAGCAGGATTTCTACATCGACCGGCTGCGCGCGCATGATCTCGATGTGCTGATTCCTCCGGCCGACGAGCGCGCCGACGTGAACCGCATCATCTACGACGAGCTGTGTCTCGGGCACGTCGCCGCTCCCTCGCGCCGTCGCTATCAGGAGGTGATGGCGGCCCTCGTCGTCCGCGGCGCCGAGTGCATGATCCTCGGCTGCACCGAGATCACGATGCTGGTCGGCCAGGACGATACCTCGGTCGAGACGTTCGACACGACGGCCATTCACGCGGAGACGGCAGCCGATTTTGCGATCGGATGATGCGTCTTCGCCCACCTTCCCCCGCGTGAACCGCCCACAGAGCGGACGCGAACTTGAATGCTGCACTGCGGCCAAAATCGACGGAAGTTGCGCTTGATTTTTGCCTGTCCTTGCCCCACCCCGGAGGCATGGCAAACGACAGTAAGGTCATCGCCGCCAACGCGGCCTTCTACGCCGCCTTTTCGGCCGGCGATTTCGACGAAATGCAGCGGATGTGGGCGGATGACGACGCCATCTCCTGCATCCATCCCGGCTGGCCGGCCATCATCGGGCGCGCCACCGTGATCGGAAGCTGGCGCGACATCCTGCAAAACCCGGAGCGGCCGCAGATCGTCTGCGCCGAGCCGCAGGTGATCGTCGATGGCGACAGCGCGCGGGTGCTCTGCATCGAGATCGTCGACGGCACCGCCTTGGCCGCCGCGAACCATTTTCGCCGCGTCGGCGACGACTGGCGCCTCGTGCACCACCAGTCCAGCCCGATCGCGCAGATTGTCGAACAGGCCGAGGACGATAGAGCGAGTCACCGCGTCCACTGACCGCAGCGATCACGTAGGCGTGATCTACTGTGCATGGGGTTGTTCCTCAGTTTTTGTGGCGGCACCGAGTTCCGACAGCTCGTCCAGCACGACCCGCGCCGCGGTGAAGTCATCGTCCCCAAAGAACATGCTGCGCGTGATCAGAACCGGGATGCCGGCACGCGAGGCCGCAACCAGGCCGTTGGCGGAATCCTCGATCGCGACGCAGTCCGGCGCGCTCAGCTTCAGCCGCGCCAGGATCTCGAGATAGACGTCCGGTGCGGGCTTCTTGTGCCGCACGTCATCGCCGGCGACGATCGCCTCGAAGTCCGCGGCCCAGCGCTTGCCCAGCGCCTGCGAGAGCAGCGCATCGATATTGCCGTGCGAGGTGGTGGTCGCGATGGCAAGCCGCTGGCCGCGCGCGCGGGCCGCAGCGAGCAGATCCGTCACGCCCGGCCGCAAGGGGCAGCAGCCAGTTTCGATCAGCTCGGCATAATGCGCGGTCTTGACGCGGTGCAGCTCTGCGATGTCCATGTCCGACAATGGCGGAGCGGTCCCCAGCCTCGTCTGGTAGGCGCGCATGCGCTCCTTGCCGCCCGTGACCCGCAACAGCTCCTTGTAGACGGCACGGTCCCACCGCCAGTCGAGACCGTGGCGGGCGAAGGCGAAGTTGAAGGCCTGCCGATGCAGCTCCTCGGTCTCGGCGAGGGTGCCGTCGACGTCGAAGATCAGCGCAGCCGCGCGCCGGATCAGTTCACCGGCATCGCATCGCGCTGCCGCGGGCGCTCCCGCCTGAATGATCGATCCAGTCGCCAACGACGCCTCCCTCCCGAGCTGCCTGTGACGAGCGAGCATCGCGCGAAGCGGCAGGCGCGACAAATCGCAATATCTTTTGCCGGACCCAAAAATCTCTTATGAGCGAGAGGCGCCACGGCGCGAGCGGGAACTCCGACCTGCACAGGAGACGCATGCGGCTCTTCATCCTCGGCCTCGGCTACAGTGCCCGGCACTTCGTTCGCCAATACGGCGGCAGCTTCTCGCATGTCGCCGGAACCGTGCGCGACCCCGCGCAACGGAACGATTTCGGCCGCCTTGAGGTGCATCCGTTTTCCGGCAGCCGTCAGTCGCAAGAGACGGTTCAGCAGGTTCGCGACGCCGATGTCCTCCTGGTGTCGATCCCGCCCGGCAGCGCCGGCGATCCCGCGATCAATGCGTTCGGCGACGTGCTACAGGAACGCCGCCGCAAGGTCGTCTATCTCTCCACCATCGGCGTGTACGGCGATCACGGCGGCGCGTGGGTCGACGAGGGCACGCCGCCGCAGGCCGTCCTCGACCGCACGCGCATGCGGGTTGCCGCGGAGCAGGCCTGGACGGACGCGGCGCGCGGCGATGCGGCGATCCTGCGGCTCGCGGGCATCTACGGTCCCGGTCGCAACGCGCTCGTGACGCTGCGCGCGGGAACGGCGAGGCGCATCATCAAGCCGGGACAGGTCTTCAACCGCATCCACGTCGACGACATCGCCAGCGCGATCATGGCCGCCATTCGTTACACGAACGGCGGCACCTGGAACGTCTGCGACGACGAGCCCGCGCCGCCGCAGGACGTGATCGCCTATGCGGCGAAGCTGATGGGCGTGGCGCCGCCGCCAGAAGAAGCGTTCGCGACCGCCGAGATGTCGGCAATGGCCCGCAGCTTCTATGCCAGCAGCGCCCGTGTCTCCAACGCGAAACTGAAGCGCGAGCTCGGCGTCTCGCCGGCCTACCCCACCTATCGGCACGGCCTCGACGCGCTGTGGCGGGCAGGCGAAGGACGATAGGGTTCCTGCACTCCCACGCCTCCCAGACATGCCTTGCCCGCGCTTGACTTCATCCCAGTGCGGTCGTGATCTAGCCATCGAGCGAGCCACCACACAACGAGCTCGCCTCTTGGGAGAATGCAATGAACAAGACGATCGCCATGATCGCTGCGACTGCCGTGATCGCGCTCGGTGCGGCGCGCGCCGCGCCGCTGCCCAAAGCCAATCCCGACGACGTCGGTTTTTCGAAACAGGGCCTTGCGCGCCTCGATAGCTTCTTCGCGCGCGAGATCGCGGCCAAGCGCGTACCCGGCGCAGTGGTCGCCATCGCGCGCGACGGCAAGCTCGTCCACTACAAGGCCTATGGCATGCTCGATCCCGCCAAGAGCACGCCGATGCCGATCGATGCGATCTTTGCGCTGGCCTCGATGACCAAGCCGATGGCCGCGGTCGCCGGCCTGACGCTGATGGAGCAGGGACGGCTGCCGCTCCAGGCCAAGCTGTCCGACTACTACCCGGGCTTCGCCGACATGAAGGTCGGCGTTCCCCAGGCCGACGGTTCGCTCAAGCTCGAGCCGCAGGCCTCGCCGATCTTCATCCACGATCTCTACCGGCATACGTCGGGATTGATGTATGGCGGCCGCCCGGACTCATCGAGCCCGGTGGCGCGGCAATATCCCGACGGCATCGCGCCGGCGATCGAGGGCGACACCCAGGCCTTCATCGACCGCATCACCAAGCTGCCATTGGCGCATCAGCCCTCGACCGAGTTCGAGTATGGTTTCTCGATCGACGTGCTCGGCGCGGTCGTCGAGAAGGTGAGCGAGCAGAAGCTCGGCGACTATCTCGCCGCCAACGTCTGGCAGCCGCTCGGCATGAAGGATGCGACCTTCCACCCGACCGACGCCCAGCGCCCTCGCCTTGCCCGCCCGTTCACGAACGATCCGCTCACCGGCAAGCCGCAGGCCATCAAGCTCCTGGACACCCCGACCAAGTTCGATTGTGGCGGCGCGTGCTCGTTCGCGACGGTCGGCGACTACATCCGCTTCGGACAGATGCTGCTCAATGGCGGTGAGCTGGACGGCCAGCGCATCCTCGGTCCGAAGACCGTGCATCACATGACGTCCAATCACCTCGGCCCCGAGATCAAGAACAAGGTGGCCAATGTCGAGCCGCACCGCGGCGGCTTCGGTTTCGGCCTTTCGGTTGCGGTCCGGACCAGCGAGGGATTGTCGTCAGTCCCCGGCAATCCAGGCGAGTTCACCTGGAACGGCGCCTACGGAACGCAGTTCTTCTGCGACCCCAAGGAGCGTCTCGTCGTGGTGGTGGGGACGGCGGCCCCTGGTGAGCTCAGGAAATATTACCGCGAGCAGGTCCAGGACATCGTCTACGGCGCGATGGTGAAGTGAGGTCGCTGCGTGCAAATCAAAGGGCGGCCGATCGGGCCGCCCTTCGAAACCATGCATCAACTCAACACGCCGTACTTCTTGAACCAGGCCTGCGCCTGCTTCCAGGCGTCTTCTGCGGCGTCCTTGCGGTAGCTCCCGCGATAGTCGGCATGGAAGCCGTGCGGCGCTTCGGGATAGATCTTGAACTCGGCCGTCTTCTTGTTCTGCTCGAGCGCCGCCTTCATCTGCTCGACCTGGGTGACGGGAATGCCGGTATCAGCGCCGCCGTAAAGGCCGAGCACCGGCGCCTTCATCTCGGGCGCGAGCTGCATCGGGCTCTTCGGCCACAACGGACTGGCAGGATCGACCAGCGTGCCGTAGAAGGCGACGCCTGCCTTGAGAGCGCCGCTATGGGCGGCGTACTCCCAGACCGTGCGGCCGCCCCGGCAGAAGCCGATGATGCCGAGCCTGGTGACGTCACCGCCGCGCGATCCCGCCCACGTCACCGTCGCGTCGAGATCGGACATCAGTTCGGCGTCCGGCTTGGCATTCACCACAGCCAGCAGATCCTTGATCTCCGAGACCTTGGTCAGGTCGACGCCCTTGCGGAAATAATAGTCGGGCGCGACCGCGAACGCACCGAGCTTGGCCAGGCGCCGCGTCACGTCCTTGATGTATTCGTGCAGGCCGAAAATCTCCATCGCCACGACGATCACCGGCGCCCTGGTATTTCCGGCCGGGCGGGCGAAATAGGCGGGCATCTCCTCGGAGCCGACCTTGATCTTGGCATCACCGGCCTCAAGACCGTTGGTGTCGGTCGTGACCACCTCGGCGCGCACGGGCCCGGCCGCAAGCGTGTAGCCCGCCGCCACGGCCGCGGTGGCACTCATGAATCCGCGACGTGAGACCGGGGCGCTTTTGGTCAGCCCGACGACGTCGGATGCCATGGTGGTTTCGAAGCTCATCGGTCCATTCCTTCCTGCTTCCTGCTGCCTGCTACCCCTGGGGCGACGCATTCGCCAATAGTTGCCGGCTAAACGCAAATCACCAGCCTGCGAGCACGAATCGTCGAATTCCAGGATATTGCCGGCCATAGCAATGAAGGCGGCACGTTTTTGTCGTTGAACCGCGCGGCTTGTCCAATGCCCAACGACACCCTGACATTCCCTGGATCGCGCGTGTGCCGGACTTAACCGTCTAGCTGCATTGCATCGCAACATCCATTAACCGAAAAAGTCGGTTCTTTCCCGGCCTTCCACGCCGCCAGAGGTTGCGAAGAATGCCCCTGTTCGCACACTCGACATGATCAGCCGCAACAAATGGCCATTGGAGCGGCGGCAACGACACATCATGTTGCTCGCGCATCGTACAACATCGCCAATTACCGGGCGAACCGTCGTCATTTGATTGAAATTTTCTGAGGATCCGAGCTGCGCGATTTACTCGAACTTACTTTGTGACGCCCTAGTTCCACGGCCGGAAGTTCCATCTCCGAAACGGAAAGGCTTCTTCCCCCAGCAATCCGCCGCCCGCCAAGGACGAAGGAGCGCCCGCGGGATTCATTCTCGTCCACTCAGATTGCGCTACCCAAAGCTCAATTGAATGGACGCTTATACGACCTGGAACTGAAATGAATTTGGCTCGCGAATCGATTGAACTGTTGGAGCAGGCCGCGCGAATCCTGTGGTTCGAAGGCACCAAGCACGGCTTGCGCGACCGCGAATGGATGGCGCTGCGCTTTCTCTCCCGGGCCAACCGGTTTTCCCGAACGCCATCGGCGCTGGCGAGCTACGTCGGCACCACGCGGGGCACCGCCTCGTTCATCATCGGCGAGCTCGAGCGGCTCGGCTACCTCGAACGAAAACGTTCGGCCACGGACAAGCGGTCGGTGATGTTGAGCGTGACCCAGCAGGGCAAGAAGTTCCTGGTGCGCGACCCCGTCAACGTTCTCATCGAGGCGATTGCCGTTCTCGACGACGACGTCAAGATCCGCTTCCGCGACACGTTCCGGCACGTGCTGGATCAGTCCGACGCAGCCGAGCAGCGGCATCACACCGACGTTTGCAGGCGATGCATCTTCCTGCGGGAAGATCGCACCACCACGGACGGCAAGACGACGGTCGAGTTCAGCTGCCGCCTGTTTCGTGCACCGATCGCGGAGACGGAGGTCGATCTGCTATGCACCAGCTTCGAGCATCACCGTCAATAGAAGGCTGCTCAAGGCGTCGCCTTGCGTGACGAATAGATGACGCCGCCGCTGGATTCCACCACCAGGCGCCCGTTCTCGTTTCTGATCTCTTCGATGCGACCGAGACCGGGCACTTGTTGTCCCAGCACGGCCTCGATGACCCCGTTCGGGCCTTGCAGAATCGCAATCCCCTCATAGGCCTGGCGGACCGACCAGCCCTTGATCGTCTTGCGCGGCACCGACGTACGCTCGGACGCAGGCACCGAGCCCGTGAATTCGGGCGCTGCGACCGAAGCCATCATCGGCCCTTGCTGCGACGCAGGCTGCGATTGCACCATTGCCGCCGGCGCCGGAGCCTGCGCCTGGGTCTGAACCTGTGCCTGGGCAAGCTTGTCGAGCTTCGCCGTAGAGGACGAGCTCACCCGCTCGATCCGGTCCAGGTTCTCGGCAAATCTGCCGAAGCGATCATTCGTCGCCTTGCTCGATTGATCGACCGCAGTACGCAAGCCATCAAGATTTTCGGACACGCCCGACACCTGCCTGCGCAGTTGCGCCACGGTCTCGCGCAGATTCCTGATCTCGGTATTGGTCGCAACGTTGTTCTGAGCGGGCTGGGTGGTGAGATAGGCGATCACGCCGGTGCAGGCGCAGACCACCAGCATGGCAGCGACCGCGAGAGTTGCGAGCGGTGCGACCCATGTCGGACGGGGCGGCGGTGGCTTGGCCACGATCACGGCCGGCTTGATCACGGCCGGCGCAGGTTTCGGGATCGCCATCTTGTCGAGGCGCGCCTTGGCACGAATGCGCTTCAGCCCCTCGAGAGCTTCCTTCGCGAGAGCTTCGTCGCTCGCCGCGGCCGATACACGCTTTGCGCTCGCAGCGGGCTTGTCCGCTCGCGTCGCACCATCCTTTGTATCGCGCGCCTCCGGAGCCGGCTTCGCCGCCGCGGAAGCATCCGCGGTCGCGTTGGGACGAGCTTGTCCATCGGACAACATGTGAAATGCTCCGTTCGTTCGATCTGTCGAACGGTGACGTTATTTGCCGAAGCTTGCCTGAGACGTGTGCATCGAAACTTTCCATAGCGCGCGATGCGGTGTTGCGAATCAGGATCACGTCATACACGCGGCGACAGTGCGACTCGAAAGACACACACTCGCCAAGATTTCACCAAGCTGGAGTCGTGTCGCCACAAGTGAGTCGACTTGTCGCATGTGGAAAGACAAGCGCCAGAGTCAATCCGGGGTTGAAGAGGGCTCGATTTGCAAGACCGTTGCTCTACTCAAAACAGCTGTAATTGCACGGGGATGCGGAACTTTACATCCGCCGCAGTGCAAAACTAGTTTGGAAACCAAATCAACTGATGCGATTGAATACATCAAGAAACAACCGGAAATGAATCAACAGCATCAAGCACGTGTAGCAACCGCTTTGCTGCGCACGCTTGATCGGAAATCGGCAATTGTTACGGTCCTACTCAAGTGATTCTCGCCAGTTGGCGAGGAGATCGACACGGTTCAGCAGTGTTCGGAAGCGATGAGCAACTTGGCGCAACTGATCTAGGTCGTTTCTCAATCCGCTCCGCGAGGTGATCCGCAAGGCACCCGCCGGGCCTCACGCCAGTAAGCGTTCAGTATCGAGTTGATGTAGCAGGCCTGCGTGACGCAGGCACTGAATGCGTAGGGCTGCCCGCGAATATCGAAACCATAACAACGGTTCGCGGGAAGGAATGTCGTCAAACAGCATCGTTGCCGAGCCGGAGCATCACAACAACCATCCGGCCGCAACAAGTGCGAAACAGGGGCGAAAGACTGATGTATATTATCGTTGATGATCGCGAGAGCGTCGCGAACAGCTACGTTGGAGGGCTGGTTCGCGAAGGCGTGTCGTCGATCGGCTTCTCTTCCGGAGAATTCTGGGACTGGCTGCAATCCGCGAGTGAATCGGATTTGGCGGCGGTGGACGCCTTTCTCCTCGGGGATTGCGATGCACGCGGAAGTCTGCCACGGGCAATGCGCAAGCGTTCCTCGGCGCCCATCATCGCCGTGAGCGGCCAGAAGATGCTCAAGAACACGTTGGAGCTGTTCGAATCGGGCGTCGACGATGTCGTGCACGTGCCGGTTCACTTGCGGGAGATCCTCGCCCGAACGGCCGCCATCGCGCGGCGCCGCGTAGGCGAGCTGCCGAGGCCCTGCGAGAGCAGGATTCAGGTCTTCTTCAACGGCCGTGACCCCGAGATCGCGGGCCACGCCCTCACCCTGCCCCGCCGCGAACTGCGCATTCTCGAATATATGGTCGCCAACCACGGCAAGTGGATCACCAAGACGCAGATCTTCAACGCGGTCTACGGCATCTTCGAGTCCACCTTCGACGAGAGCGTGATCGAGAGTCACGTCAGCAAGCTGCGCAAGAAGCTCCGCGACCGCCTTGGCTTCGACGCGATCGTGGCCCGACGCTACGTCGGATACCGCCTCAATATCCCGGCCGGCGAGACCCTCGACGAGCCGGTGCAGGAACTCGACGAGGTCGGGATCCTCCTGAACAGAGCCCATGCCGCCCCGGCGGCCTATCCGGCCGGAAACTGACACGGCAGGAGGCTGCCGCCAAACCTGCAACGGCCTCTGCGAGCAACTTCGCAGAGGCCGTTGTACTTTCAGCGGCAGAGACGGTAGGACATATGCGTGCATTCGCGGCGCGACTGTCGTGGCGCCGGCGTCAGCTGGCCATTTGGGGCACAATCCTCCCGGAAACGCCGTTCCGGATGGCTTGCTCTACGGCTTCTGCTGGAATTCTTCCCTGGACACGTAGTTGAAATCCTCGACCAGGACGTCCTGGACCACTTCAGCCTGCATCCGTTCGTTGACGCGCTGCTTGATGGCCGTGGTCAGGATGGACAGGTCGTAACGGGCGAGCTTCCTGAAGTCGAGGCGCTCGTCGGCATAGATCCTACGGAAGGCCTCGTCGACGACGAACGGCTCCGGCGGAACGTTCAGCTGGCGCATGGTCCGCCCCTCGACGGTGTAGACGAAGCGCGCGACGATGTAGCCCTGCACATTGCCGTTCTCGACCATGGGCACGCTCAGTGCCCGCGTCTTCTGATATTGCAGCCCGTCGAGATATTCGTCCTTCGCCGGCAGCAGGCTGCCGTTCTCCTTCCAATAGGCGACGGCATAGCTCGTGCCCGCGGTCAGGATGCATACCCAGAGCCCGGCCAGCACCAGTCTGATCATTTTCCGTCCTGCGCTGCGCGACCGGTATAGGTGCCGTCCGACTCGGCCTCCTTGATCGCCTTGACGATGATGCTCGCGACCTCACGCACCGCATCGTAGTGCATTTCCAGAATGGAACGATTCCGCTCGAGCTTCTCGCGCAGCCGCTGAATCTCCTCGGTGATCTCGACTTCGCCGCCGAGGTGCATCCGCGCCCGCATCAGGCGGACGAATTCGAGCATGCTCCGGCTCTTCCGCGCGCTGAAATCGTCGAAATCGATCTTCCGACCCGTCTCGAGCGCGGCCGTCTCCTCCTCGACGATACTCGCGAGCCGGCGGATTGCGGCCAGCAGGCCGCGCACCTCGTCCGATCTCACCGTATCCGCGGCCTCGACCACCGCCTCGCCGCCCACGATCGGCAGCAGGACGGGCAGCAGCGCATCGCTTGCTGCTGCTTCCGTCGTCATCATTTCGCTGTCCGCGACCGCCTGGTCCATCGCCATGGCCGCCGCACCTTCTTGTGCCTGCATCGGAAATTCACCCCTCAACTTCTGTCACCCGTTCGCAGATCATGATCCAGCCTTCCCCGCCGCGTCCGGTCCGGCCGGATGTGCGGCGGCGAGCTGCCTGGCAATGCCAATGCCCTTGCCCTTTGCCAGCTGGTTGCCAAGCTGCTCTGCAAGCATCGACTTCCAGACGCCGCCAGCCGTGCCCTTGCCAAACACCTCCTCCGACTCCTTCGGCAACATCGTTTCGACGAAGGTCTGGAGGATGAACGCTTCGAACTTGCGATAAACATCGCCGGATCCCGGCGCCTTGATCACCTGCACCGGCGGACCGTTCACTGCACCCGGCTGCGATTCCGCAACCTTCGCGGATTGATCGGCGGCAGCCTTGCCGATCTCCGCGTCCATCGTGGCGGCGAAATCGGCATCGGCGGATTTCAACGTGTCGAGCTTCGCGGTCGCCGCGCGCTGCGTCACGGGATCGGCGGCTTCGAGGACATCGAGAACGAGGTCGGGTGTCGCGGTCACGATCATATCTTGTCCCGGTTGGCTGGCCGTGGCATCCAGGCGCGCACGGCAGGGCTTATTCCCGTCATCTCCTCGAGCGCACGCTTCTCCGCGTCACGGAGCTTGTCGGCGAGCGCGGCCTTCGCGACCTCCTCGAGCTGCTTCAC
The DNA here is from genome assembly GCF_023100985.1 of Bradyrhizobium sp. 191. Classification (NCBI taxonomy): domain Bacteria; kingdom Pseudomonadati; phylum Pseudomonadota; class Alphaproteobacteria; order Hyphomicrobiales; family Nitrobacteraceae; genus Bradyrhizobium; species Bradyrhizobium sp. 191. The sequence goes on along the minus strand of NZ_CP064692.1, from coordinate 6,402,673 downwards.
GCGGCGGCTTTCCGCGCGGACATGGTCGAGCTGCTGCGCGGCCTGCACCTGCACCGCGCGTGCGCCGACGCTCGTCCTGTTCAGGCGCCGCGCGATCGATTCGCTCGACGATCCCGCGGGCGGCCTGCCGTCGTTCAGGGCTCCGACCAGCCATTCCTGCTCGTCCTGCAGGCTGCGCTCCCGCTGCCGCAGTTGCGCGAGCTGCCATTCGGACAGCCGAAGCTGGAGCTTCACCAAGGAGACCAACCGGCCGAGCTTGTCCGAGCGCGACGTCATGACCGGATCACTCCGCCAGCCGGGACGAGACGCCGAGCATGAATTGCGTCAGCAGTTCGTCGCTGGTGAGGTAGAGCAGCAGGAAGCCGCCGAACAGCACGAACGGCACGGAGATGAAATAGACCGGGATCGCCGGCGTCAGCTTGTTGATCAGGCCGACCGCCAGGTTGACGATCACCGAATAGACGATGAAGGGACTGGTGATCCGCAGCGTCAGCACGAACGCTTCCGAGAGACGGCCGACGAGCAGCTCGAGCGCCATGCTGCCACCAATCTTGCTGCCGGGCTGCCAGACGTCGTACGAGTTCATCAGCCCGCGCAGTACCTGCCAGTGCTGGTCGGTCATGAAGAACAGCGTGGTGACGGCCGCCATGATCAGCGGCACCAGGGCCGGCGCCGGATCGGTGTCGGCGATCGGCGTGCCCGGGATGTTGCTGAGCCCGATCGCACTGGCCATCATGGTCGCCATGGTCTGGAGCGCGAGGAAGAACACGCGCCCGCCGAGCCCGATGACGCTGCCGACCACGAGCTCCGAACAGATCAGGAGCGCCAGCGTCAGCGGTGCCGCGTTGTCCGTGAGCGGCTTCAGGACCGCGATCAGGATCGGTGTCAGCGCAAACGTCGTGACCAGCGCGACGAACAAGCGCACCTGGGGCGGAACGTTGACGCTGGAATAGCCGGGCACCAGCATCAGGCAGGCGCCGATGCGGCAGAACACGATGAACGTCACCAGTACGCTGTCGGCGAGGCCGCTGATCACGATACGGCTCCGAGCGCCCTGATCTCGGCACTGCGCGCGACTTCGACATGCGACAGGATCGGCAGGGTCGGGAACACCCGCTCCAGGATCATCCGGACATAGGGACGGGCTTCAGGGGTCACCGCCAGCACCACGCTGGTGCCGTTCTCGGTGAACTTGCGGATCGCGGCGCTGGCTTCGGTCGCGAACTGCTCGATCAGGCGCGGGTCGGCGTCGAACTCGACGACGTCGCCCTTGGCATCGCGCTTCAGGCTCTGGTGGAACGCCAGGTCCCAGCGGTTGCCGAGACGGACCACGTTGAGCACGCCATTGTCGGAGAGGTCGCCGCAGATCTGCTGGGCAAGCCGCGTCCGCACGTGCTCTGCGACCTGCTCGGAGCGCCGCACATGGGGCGCGATCTCCGCGATCGCCTCGAGGATCAGGTGAAGATTGCGAATGGAGACTCGCTCGGCCAGCAGGATCTTGAGGATCGTCAGCAGGCCCGAATAGGAGATCTGCGAGGGGCAGAGATCCTCGACAAGGCGCTTGTATTCGGGATCGAGCCGGTCGAGCAGCCCGCGCATGTCCTTGTAGGACAGGAGCTGGGCGAGGTTCGCCCTGATCACTTCGCTCAAATGGGTGAGCAGCACCGACAGATTGTCGACCGGCTTGCAGCCCTGCCGCTTGACCTCGTCGGTGAAGGCTTCCGTCACCCACAGCGCCTTCATGCCGAAGGCAGGCTCGATCACCTCGTCACCCGGCACGTCGGGCTTGCCGTCCTTGTCGACCAGCACCAGCACCTCGCCGAGCCTGAGCTCGCCATGGGCAACGCGCGTGTCGTGGATCCGGATCTGGTAGCTCTTGGGATCGATCGACAGATTGTCGGTGAGCTTGATCTCGGGAATGACGAAGCCGTACTGCTTGGCAAACTTCTTGCGGATCTTGGCCACGCGGTGGGCAAGCTCGGTGCGCGAGCCCAAGAGATGGACCGAAAGGTGGCCGCCGAGCGCCAGCTCGATCTCGGCGGTCTTGAGCTGCTCCTTCACCGATTCCTTGGCCTCGGCCTGGGCGCGCTCGTCGGCCTTGGATGCCGCCTCCTTGCGCTCCCGCGCCGCCTGCCGCCTCGGCAGCGAATAGCCGACGAAGGCCATGACACCCCCAAGCAGCACGAACGGCGCCATCGGCAGTCCCGGCATCAGGGCGAGCACGAACATCATCAGCGCGGCAGCCGACACCGCGCGCGGATAGCCGCCGAGCTGCCGCAGCACCGCCTGCTCCGCCGAGCCTCTGGTGCCACCCTTGGAGACCAGGAGGCCCGCGGACAGCGAAACGATCAGCGCCGGCATCTGCGATACCAGACCGTCGCCGACGGAAAGCTTGGTGTAGACGTCGGCGGCGCGGGAGAGAGTCAATCCGTGATGGGTGACGCCGATGACGATGCCGCCAAAGATGTTGATCGCAGTAATGATGAGGCCGGCGATGGCGTCGCCGCGGACGAACTTCGAGGCGCCGTCCATGGCGCCGAAGAACGCGCTCTCCTCTTCGAGCTCGCGCCGACGGCGCTGGGCTTCCTTGTCGTCGATCAGGCCGGCGGACAGATCCGCGTCGATCGCCATCTGCTTGCCGGGAATGGCGTCCAGGGTGAAACGGGCGCCGACCTCGGCGATACGCGTCGCACCCTTGGTGATCACGACGAAATTCACCGTGACAAGGATCGCGAAAATGATCAGGCCGATGACGAAGTCGCCACCCATGACGAACTTCGAGAAGCCGGCAACGACATGACCTGCGGCCTGTTCGCCCTCCCCGCCCCGCGACAGGATCAGACGCGTCGTCGCGATGTTCAGCGCCAGGCGCAGGATCGTCGCGATCAGCAGCACGGTGGGGAAGGCCGAGAAGTCGAGCGGTCGCTGAATCCATAGCGCGACCATCAAAATCAGCGCCGACAGCGCGATCGAGAATGCGAGGCCGAGATCGATCAGGATCGGAGGAATCGGCAGGAACAGGATCGTGAGCATGGCCACGATGCCGGCCGCGAAGAAGGCGTCCGCTCCGAGGCGGCGCGGGCTGGGCAGGCTGGCAGCTAACGTATCGGCCATGGGTCACCGGCAGAAGGGTCCGGTTCGCAATCTGCCGCGCAAAGCTTACGCGAGGGTGGTGCCGGGGCTGTCCGGATCAGAAGCCGTGCTCGATCCGCGAATAGACCATCTCAGTGAAGGTCGACAGATGCGCGCCGATGAAGGAGCCCGAGACGGCAACGACGAGGAGAATGACGATGATCTTCGGAACGAAGGTCAGCGTCACCTCCTGGATCTGGGTCAGGGCCTGGATCAACGCGATGACGGTGCCGACCAGCATCGCGGCGCCGACCGCGGGACCGGAGGCGACGATGATGGTCCAGATCGCGGCCTGGACGATATCGAGAGCGTCCCGCTCGTTCATGACTGGCTGATCGTGAGTCCGGGCCCGACGGCGACCTTCGTGCCGTCCGCGAGCGTCGCGATGGAGCCGTCGCTGTTGATGGAGACCGAAACGACCTTGCCGCTGAAGCTGGCACCGGTCGAATCGGTGAAGCTGACCGTCTTCCCGATCAGCCCGTTGGCCTGCGACAGGGACTGCGAGGACAGCAGCGCGTCCAGCTTCGAATTCGTCTGCATCGCCTGCTCGACCGTCGAGAGCTGGGCGAACTGGCTCATATATTGCGAGGTATCCATCGGATTGGTCGGATCCTGATTCTTCATCTCGGCGATGAGGAGCTGAAGAAACGTGTTGTAGTCCACGCTGTTGCTCGACGTCGGCGAGTTCGTGCTGTTCGAACTGGAGCCATTTCCGGTCGTGTCGGTTGCGCTGGTGACGTTCATCTGGCCTCTCCGCTGTCAGGCAGCCTCGAATGGGGAAACGGTGGCGGCGCCGGCCAGGATGGCCTGCTCCACCGGGAACAGGGCTCGAATCCGCTTGAGCGCTTCGAAGTAGCGGGTCGCGCTTACCAGCTCGTCGACGACACCAAGTCCGTCAAGCATCTCGCGGCTCTCGCACACGGCGCACAGGGCCGCGTGATGTTGCGCGTAGAGCGCCGCGGCATCGCGGACGTCGGTCGGATTCATCAGCATGAGCTGGACGATGAAATAGAGCTGCCGCAGCGCCGTGGTGGCGTCGGAAGCCTGCATGATCTGGCCTTCGAGCAGGAACATCACGTCGTTGACGAGCTCGACGGAGACCTTGCGGTCCACGCGAAGCACCGCGCCGTTGATGTAGATCCGCTCGCCCGCCCGCAAGGAGATCTTCATTAGAGCGCGTCTCTGATCAGGCGGTTGATCTCGATGAGCTGCACCACGTCGTTCGACCTCTGCTCGCGGAGACGGTCGGCTTCCTTGACGACCCATAGGCCGATCGAGATGATGTCGGCGCGCAGCTTGTCCGGCAGCCCGTTTTCCGGGTGCGCGAGATCTTCGATGAAGATCGTCCACAGCCGCCGCACATAGAGCAGGCTCTCGACCAGGTCCTCGATACTGAAGCGATCCTTCTGGATCCGCTCGAGCCGGTCGATTCCGAGAGTGAGCGCCTGTCGTTCGCGGCTTCGCGCCTCATAGCCACTTTCGTCAACGACCGCTTCATAGGCTTCAAACGTCATCAGGACCACTCTTCGCAGGAGACCGAACAACTCGACAAGGGTTACGAGGCTTCCAGGGGCAGCCTTGGCTCAGAGATAATTGATGAGGCTGATCTTCTGGAGCTGCGAGGTGAGCGCCAGGGCGGTCTGGATCTGGGTCTGCAGGGTGTTGACACGGACCGAGGCTTCGGTCGGGTCGACCTTCTCCATACCGACGATCTGATTGTTCAGAATGTCCTGCTGCGTCTTGAGCTTGGCGGTTGCGGTGGTGACCCGCTGCTGGACCGTGCCGACGCTGCCGCCGAGCACAGCGAGGTCGTTGATGGCGTTGCCGACAAGGCCGATGGCCTTGTCCACGACGACCTGGAACGTCTCCTGACTCAGGTTCACATTCCCGAGATCGGCCATCATGGTGTAGGCCTCCGCGAGCTTGCGGAAGCCGGCCTCGTTGGCGCTGACGGACGTATCGGCGATCTCGGTCGTCGAGATGCGGCTTTGCATGGTCTGGTCCGTCGCCGATGACCAGTTGGTATTCCAGGCCGGGCTCGCGAACTCGGCATCGAACGTGGTGTCGAGGAAGGTCTGCATCTGGGCCGGGGTAATGGTGGCCACGGCGGCCGAGGATTGCGGGAAGCCGAACGCCGCGAGAAAATCCGCATCGACCTGGTTCTTGCTGGCCGAGCCCGCGGCGTACGGCGTGATCGGCGCGTTCTGCGTGTTGATGCCCGAGAACAGCGACGAGCCGTTATAGGAGACATTCAACGCGCCGATCAGGTCCTGGAGATTGGAGGCTGCAGGCGGCAGGATGACCCGCCCGCCGCCGTCGGTGCTGCGGGCCGCGATCAGATCCTTGAGGAAGTCGGTCGCGGTCTTGTTGAGCTGGGTGATGCGGTTCTGCGTCACGTCCAGGCGTCCCGCGACGAGCCCGTTGGTGTCGACGAGCTGATCGGCAAAGCTCCAGTCCGCCCGCAGCGTGAGGTCGCTTCCCGCCGTGGCGCCGAGTTCGAGGCCGACGTCGTAGAAGCGGCCGGTGGTTGCCTCCGTCGATGCCTTGCTCAGCGCAGCCTGGTTATTCGTGATCGAAGACCTCAAGGACGAGGACAGCATCAAGGTCGAGACGTAGTTCGCGCTCATCATGGCTTAGTTCCCCACGGCAGCCAGCAGGCTCTGCAGCATTTCATCGACGGTCGAAATGATCTTTGACGAGGCCGAGTAGGTTCGCTCGACCTGGAGCATCAACGCCATCTCGTCGTCCATGTTGACGCCGTTGACGTTCGACAACGCCGTGATGCTGCGGTTGAGCAGCGTGTTCTGGTACTCGGAGTTGTCGTTGGCGGTCTTGCGCTGGTTCTCGATCCAGCTCGTCGACGACGATGCGAAGTCGATCAGGTTGCCGCTCGGCTTGCCTTGCGTTGTTGGATCGAACGGTTGCGACGCATCCATGCCGTCGATGAGCTGCTGCAGCCGGGTCGAGTAGCCGCCGTTGCCCGCGGTGTTGTATTGGTAGGCGGGGTTTCCGCTGATCGCGCCGTCGCGCAGCAGGTTCGGGTTGCCGCCCAGGGCCGGATCGACCGATGCGGCGACCGAGATCGTGCCGGCGAGGCCCACCGAGACGGTGGCGCTCGCGGGCATGGCCGGCGCGCCGGGATAGGTGAACAGACCGGGGACGTCGGGCAGCGCCGCGGCGGTCTGATCGATTTCCCTGAAAGTGTTGATCAGGCCGCGCGCGATTTCGTCGAGCTGGCTCTGATAAGTGACGGCGTCCTGGTCACGCAGCTGGGCGAGACCCGCGAGCTTGCCCGACTTCAGCGGCATCACCGAATTGGCCCCGGTCACGGGGACGCCGTCGATGTAGACCGCATTGCCCGTGGTGCCGGCGGTGTAGGCATTCGTCGGCGCAAAGCTCACGGTCCGCGCCGTCTTGTCAAACAGCACGACGCCGCTGTCGGCGTAGAGCGCAGCGTCGCCGTTGGGACGGATCGACATCGTGACGCCGACCTCCTGCGACAGCTGCGAGACGATGTTGTCGCGCTGGTCGAGGTAATCGGTGATGTCGTCGCCGGAGATCGTGCCCTTCACGATCGCGGTATTCACCGTCTCGAACTGGGAGAGCAGCTGGTTGATGTTCTGGACCGACGTCCTCATGTCGGCATCGGCGCCCTCGCGGACCGACTGCACGGTCCGGGTCGCCTGGTTCAGCGCGGTGGCCATGTCCTTGGCGGACGCGACCGCCGCCTGCGCCAGCGTGGTGTTGTCCGGGGCGTTGGCATATTTCTGCAGCGCCTGCTTCAGCGCATTGAGCTGCGCCGTCGGCGATTGATCCAGCTCGGGATCATCCACGGTCGATGCCGCAATCTTCTGGAGACCGTCATAGATCACGCTTTGCTTGGCGGACGCCGAGGTCGCGGTCAGGACGTTGGTGAACAGGCCGCCGCTCGCGGCGCGCTGGATCGCCGCGACGTAGACGCCGGCACCTGGCAGATTGTCCAGCACGGCGATCTTGCGCGAATAGCCGGGAGCGCTGGCGCCGGCGATGTTGCGCGAGATCGTCGAGGACTGAATGCCCGACGCCATGAGCGAAGCGCGAGCGGAGTGGAGAGCGGAGGTCAGGGACATGGGTTGCTCTTGCCCGGAATAGGCGCTGAAGAATTCAGCGCTTCAAGTTGACGACGACGTCGAGCAGGTCGGCACCGGTCTGGAACGATTTCGAGTTCGCAGTGAAGCCGCGCTGGGCCTCGATCATCCCGGTGAGTTCGTCCGCGAGGTCGACGTTGGAGGCTTCCAGGGCGCCGGACTGGATCGTGCCGAGCCCGCCGGTGCCGGCATTTCCCGCCTGCGCGTTGCCGGAATCCAGGTTGGTCGAATAGACGTTGCCCGGCTCGGGCGTCAGATTGTCGGGACTCGCGACGTCGGCAAGCATGATCGTGTAGAGCGTCAGCTGCTGCCCGTTCTTGAGAATCGCCGTCACGTGGCCTGCATCGTCGACGTCGACCTTGTCGATGGCCGAGGGAACGCTGCCATTGACGGTCGCCTTGAAGCTGAAGTCGGTTCCGACCTGCGTCATGTTCGACAGGTCCATGGTCAGCGCCGCACCGCCGGGGACGGTCACGGTGAGACCGGTCGGGCTCGCCGCGTCCAGCGCGCCCCTGCCGGCCGCCGTGGTGTCGAAGGTGAACGTGGTGGCGGCGCCGAGCGAGGTGCCCGTCGCGGAGTCATAGACCTGAATCTGCCAGGTATCCGAGCCGGCAGCCGTCGCCGTGTGGGACATATAGACGTCGAGCGTAACGGCCTGGCCGATATTGTTGTAGGCCACGATCGAGCTCTTCGATGAGTATGACGCCGGGCCGGGCGGACCGGCGATAACAGCCGCCTTCGGATCCAGATTTCCGGTCGTGAGCGTTGCCGCCGTCGACGGCACAGGCACCTGCGGAACCTGGGCAACGTTGACGATCTGCATGCCGGACAGGCTGTTCTGCGAGAAGTTGGTCACGAGACCGGGCTGCCCTAGAAGATAGTAGCCGGCCGCGTTGACCAGATTGCCCTGGGCGTCCGGCACGAACGAGCCGGCGCGCGTCAGATATTGCTGCGTGTTGTTGGCGTTCGAGACCACGAAGAAGCCGTTGCCCTGGACGGCGAGGTCCGTGGTCGACGTGGTGAACTGCGTGTGTCCCGCGTCGCTGATGGCGTAGCGGACCGTGGTCTCGACGGCGCCGGAATCGTAATTGCCGGAGCCGCTCTTCAGGATCAGCGAGGAGAACTCCGTGGAAGCCCGCTTGTAGCCGGTCGTGTTGACGTTGGCGATGTTGTCCGAGACCGTCGACAGCTTGTTGGACTGCGCAGACATACCGGAAACGCCGGTGCGCATAACACCATACAGGCTCATGAATTGGGCTCCTTTGGTAGGTTGCAGCTACAATGGGGGGTCTTGCTTGCGCGGGGCTGATGATTGGAAGCGATGCACAACTTCATGTTGTCATGTCGTTTTCGGTTGGCAGAACGAGCGCGCCTTGTCGGTCCACGCGCCGAACCCGCTCGAGACGAGATGAGCGACGATGTGACAGACGTAGCGCTTCTGCGCCGGCTGGTTGTTGGGACCGGCATTGTAGCGCGCGACCGCCATGGTCCAGCTGCCTTCGCGCTGCTTCAGCTCCTTGAGGAAGCGCGCGGCGTAGTCGACGTTCCTGGTGGGATCGAACATCGCCCGTACCGAAGCGAACTTCTCGCCGTGGTAATAATGGTTGATCTGCATGCAACCGAGGTCGATGAGCTTGATCCCCTTGCTGCGCATCGTCTCGAAATTCGCGATTGCGTCATCCATGTCCTTGGCGAACACGGTCTGGCCGTCGGCGCCGAGGGCGTAAGGATGCAGCGCGCCGCGCCGACCGGTCTCGGTGAGGCCGACGGCGTAGAGAATGCCGAGCGGAATCCCGTGCTGCCGAGCCGCGCGCGCCATCTCGCGTTCGCAGGGGCGCGCAATGTCGGCGGCCGCCTGGCCAGCGCTCGCACTAGAGATAAACAGGGCCGCGACGATGATGCGGCGCCACGTCCTGATCATGACGCGTCTCCTGGTTGAACTGGCGCTCCTGCCGGGCCTGCTTCGCACCGCCGTCGGATTGTCCCGACGACGTGCCGGCGCCGCCGAACGTGCCTTGCGACTGCGACGAGGGCTGGTGCTGGCCCGAGAGCTGGGACTGCGATTGGCCGGAGCCGCTCTGGAATCCGTCCAGCGAGCCGTGCTGGACCGGCGCGACGTCGGCGACGTAGCCCGCCGACTGCATGAGATCGCGGATCTGGTCGCGCCGCTGGTCGAGCATCTGGCTCGTGTCCTTGCGCTCGGCCGCAAGCTGGACGGACACTTCGGTGCCGACGAGACGCAGGCGCACGGTGACGTTGCCGAGTGCCGGCGGTTCGAGATTGACGGTCAGGATCTTGAGCGGCTGATCCGGCGCATTGGTCTGGGAAGCCGCAAGGTCCGGCGCCGCCGACGCCGCCGGTGCCGAGGACTCCTTGAGCTCGGCGACGACTGCATTGGCGACCTGTTGCGGGGCGTTGAACTGCGCCGGCGGCAGATGGGTCTCCTGCTGGACCACGGTGACCTTGGTCGTCTCGGGCAGCGCGGCGCGCGCCGAGGCCTTGGCGGCGCGCTCGACATTAGCCGTGACCGCCTCGAAGCCCGCTGATGCGGGCATTGCGCTCGAAGCCTCGATGCCTTGCGTCGGTGCCGATTGAGCCGCGCCCATCGCTTGCGAAGCCGCAGCCTGCGAGCGCGCGGTGGTAGGAGCGACACCGGACGGGGCGGTGTCGACCGTCGCCACCTTCGCCGCGCCCGTGCCGGAAGCCTCGCGCTTCGTCGTGGAGGACCGCTCGTCGCGGGCGGGTCCGTCCTTGTCGGCGGACAGCAATTGCAGCTGCGTCTTCACGGCAGGCGCGGCAACGATCTCCTGCCCGACCACCACGGCAATGCCCGATTGACCCTGGACGTCCGCCCCGGCGGCTTGATCCACCGGCCGTAGTTTCTCCGACGACCTGTCGGCCTTGTTGTCGGAGGACTCCTCTATGGCCTCTGGTCCCTCGGACGCCGCGATGCGTTCGCGCACCGTCGCGTCCTTCGGCTTCTCCTGCTCGTTGGAATGGGCCAGACGCGTGCGCAGCGTTCCGGTCTTTGCGGTCGTGTCGCCGGCACCATCGCTCAGTGCCTGCTTCGCGAGATTCGAGACGGTGTGGAGCAGATCGTTGAACGACGAGTTTGCCTGCGGTCTGGTTCCGGCGCTCTTTGCGGATCGTGACGTCCCGCGCACGTTGAGGCTCTCGGCGAGACCCGAGAAGAGCTGTCCGGAGGTTCCACTGAGCTTGGTCATGGACGGCGGTCCCTGGTAAGGAGTTCGAGCTCGCCGAGCTGCTTCTGCGCGCGCGCGAGCGTCACGGTCGATGAGGACAGATCGAGCCGCGCCGGCGTTGCCGGAGGCTTGTCGGCAGCCGCAACGGATCCGCCCGCGAACGGCTTGCGGACGTCGAGCGCGAGCTGCACCGTGGCATTCAAAAGGGGGACGTCGCGCTCGGGCAGCTTCGACCGGTCGAGTGCCTTCAGCTCGGCGAGACCGCCGTCATATTCGTCGGTGAGCACCCGCGAGGCGCCGCGGAAGAAATGGGCGCGCTCGCGATCCGCCGAGGCGTCGGCGCTGAGCGCCAGCGCCCGTTCGCCGGCAAGCCGGGTCACGGCCAGCCGTCCGCGCACCATCGCGGCGCGCGCGATCACGAGGTACAGCTTGAGGCGGCTCGCACGATCAATCTGCTCCAACAGGGCTGTGATCCGTGCAAAACGGCGCTCGTCGAGCGCCAGGCTCGACTGCGTCAGCCCCGCGGAGAATCGCTGCCAGAAGTCGCCGGCATAGATCGAGTTGCGGTAATGGCGGATGTAGGCCAGCGTCAGGAACTCGAACTTCTCGAAATCCTCCGCCTGACCCACCAGCAGGATCTCGCGCCGCAGCGCCGCCTCCTCGACGAGCGTGCCGGGCAACAGCAGGCGCGCATCGTCCAGACGCTCGATCGCGAGCGATGCCTCGGCGCGCGCGAACAGCGCGCCCTGGACCAGCGCGACCTGTCCGCCAAGGCCCGAGGGAATCGTCCGCGGCTTGACGTCCTTGAGCAACTCCCGCGCGTCGTCCTGACGACCCTCGACATAGGCGAGCGCACCATTGAACAGCCGCTCGTCGACGGTCATCCTGTCGCGCGGCAACTTGCGGACGACCTGCGGCGCACCGCCGCTGAGCAGGTAGATAACCACGGCCTGGCTGTTCTGCGGATTGCTCCACACGGCGGGATCGGCCGCGAGAAACTTCTCGCCGATCTGCCGGATCAGCGCGATGTGGCTGCTGTGCGCGGCGGTGTCGCCATTGGCGATGCCGTCCTGCACCGCCTGTAGCGCACGAACGAGCTCATAGGGCTCGCCGGACTGGGGCGCAGGCTGGGCAAATACGCTCGCCGCCGTGAACGGCAGCAGCAGCAAGGCGGCGCGGCGCAGCAGCCTGATCAAGGGCGTTTCTCCCGGATCAGGATCTCGATCCGGCGGTTCTGTGCGGCCGCCGGATCGTTCGGAAGCTTCGGCCGCCGGTCGGCGTAGCCTTCGATATGCTCGATCCGCCGCGCATCGACGCCGGAGCGAACCAGCATGTAGTAGGCCATTTGCGCACGAGCAGTCGACAGCCGCCAGTTGTCGTAGGTTTCCGAACGGTATGGCCGATTGTCGGTATGGCCGCGCACGATGATCGTGCCCTGGCGTTTCGTCAGCAGCGGCCCGATCTTGTCGATCACGCGGATCAGCTCGGGCCGCGGCTCGGCCGAGCCGACCGCGAACATGCCGAAGCTCGCATCGTCGGTCAGGCTGACCAGGAGACCTTCCTCGACCTGACGCACCTCGGCCGCCGGCCCCGCCCCCGTCTTGATGTCCGACAGCGCGTCCGCGATCGCGGACTGAAGCTGCTTGAGGGTCGGCTGCTGCGTTTGCGCCGCATCGCGCGGTTCGGACTCCTTTGCCGTGTCGTTGGGACGCGCCTGGAGGCCGGCATTGGCTTGAGCGCCAGGCTGGGCGCTCCCCTCGCGCGAGGATTGCGTGGGTGCGGGGCCCGGCGGCAGCAGGGGCGACAGGCTTGCGGACGGACTGTCCGCGTTCGGAGCCACGCTTCCGCCGGCCTCTTCCGCCTTGGCCCGGCGCGCCTGCGACTCGCCCGGGTTTGGTCCGGCTGCACCGTCGCGCGCGGAGGCATTCGGCTTGGGCTCACTCTCGATGAAACGATCTGCGTCCTTGGACGCCTGCGGCGCCAGCTTCCAATAGCCGGGATCGAAAGGATCGCGGTAGGCGTCGCCGCCCTTGAGGCCGTCCTCTTCGACGGACGTCAGAGCGCCGGCACGTCGCTGCCCCGTGGACTGGTTCGCGCTGTTGGCGATCTCCGCGAGCGTCGCATAGGGGTCGCGGAACAGGACCTTCTCCTCGTAGGAGGCCGGCTTCTCGGCCGTCGGAGAGTCACCGCGACGTTCTTCGTTCGGTCCGGCCGGCTGCCGCTTGCCGTCCTGGCCTTCGAGCGAGGACGGCTCCTTCTTGGAGAGATCCTTGAGACCCTTTGGAGCAGGTGCGTTCTCCGCGAGCTTGATCGGGTTGAAGTAACTCGCGACCACCTGCTTCTGGTCCTGGTTGAGCGCATTGAGCAGCCACATGACCAGGAAGAACGCCATCATCGCGGTCATGAAGTCCGCATAGGCGATCTTCCAGACGCCGCCGTGATGCGCCTCCTCGGCGAAGGCGCTGCGCCGGCGGACGATCACGATCTCATGCTTGACCTCTTCCATGGCGGACTACCGGCGCGCTTCCTTGAGGCGTTCACTCCAGGCGGAGATCTGTGTCTCGATCACGGTCTGGTCGGCCACGACGCGGACCTCGAAGGTGTCGGCGGCCTCGTACGCGATGCCGGTTCGCCTGGACGCCTCGAGCTGCGTCTTCACGAGGTCGAGCAGTTCGCTCGGGCCGGTGACCTTGAAGACCGGCACCGGTGAACCGCCGGTCAGCACCGCAATCTGCTCGACCAGCGACCCGATGGCCTTGTCGCGCACCGCCTCGGTGAGGAACGGCAGCAATATCCGCGCAACGGAGCTTGCGATGTTGCTCTCGATCTCCCGGCAGGCCGCCTCGAAGCCGCCGACGATCGCGACCGCCTGCTGGTCGGACCATTTGGCCCGTTCCTCTCCGAGCCGGATCGCACTGCGGACGCGCTCCTCCGCCAACTTGGCGTCGCCCTCCGCGACGCCCGCGGCATGGCCTCGCCGATAGGCATCGTCCAGGAGGTTGGCGGGCGGAGCTTCCGTCGCGGGCGGCGGAGGCGGCGCCTGTAGCTGCGGTTGCGGCTGGGGCTGCGGTTGAGGTTGCGGCTCGCGCCGGGCTTCCTTCGACCGCGTCAGTACGTCCTGGATTTTCGGCGACGGAGGCGGCGACGACTTGACCCGGCCATTCGCGTCGAACTGCGTCAGGAGTTTTCCGATTGCCGCGTTCATGCCGCCTCCTCACGTCGCATCCAGTCTTTAAGGATCGCAGCCGCCTGCATCTGATCGAGCCGGACGATCTGCTCCAGCCGCTTCTGCGGCGTTCGCTGCATCTTGCCTTCGAGGTCTTCGACGAGGTTGAGCTCGGCCTCCTCGCTGTCGGGCAACGCAAGGGCCGCCGCAGCCTCGATCTGGGCGGCCTCAGCCGCCTCGGCCTGCTCCTGCTCCGCGCGATGGGTCAGAATGCCGTTGACCGCGGGCCGGAGTCCGAACCAGACCAGCATCGCAGCAACCGCCAGGATCGTCACTGCATTGATGACGCTGCCGAGCTGCTTGTTGATCATTTCGACGAAGCTGATCGGGGGCACCGGCGCCAGCTCACGCGATCCCTCGATGAAGTCGACAGCCGTCACCTGGATCTGGTCGCCGCGCGTCTTGTCCAGTCCGCCCGCCGTCGCCGCAAGCTGACTGATCTCTGCAAGCTTGCTGTCGACGATGGCCTGGTTGCTCTTGTCGCCGAGATCGGCGACCAGCCGCGCGCGGTTGACCAGGACGGCGATGAAGAGCTTCTTGACCGAATAGCCGTCGCTTACCGTCGTCGTGGTCTTGGACGAGACCTCGAAATTGGTGACGTCCTCGCGGCGGCTCTTGTCCTCGCTGGAGTTCTTGCCGCCGCCGGCATTCACCTGCTGGTCGGGAAGGTTCTGCTGCACCGTGGTCGGCGTCGAGCGGTCGGCGTTCTGCGACGATTCCTTCTCGCGTACGTTCCGGACCGAACGTTCGGCGCGGCTCTCGGGATCATAGACCGTCTCGTTGATCTGCCGCTTGTCGGTGGAGAGCTGCGGTGCAACGCTCACCTCGAAATTGTCGAGGCCGAGATAGGGCGTCAGCGCCTTGCGGATATTCTCCTGCACCATGCCGCCGACCGTCTTCTGAAGGCTGGCCATCTTGGTCGGCGCGGCGCTCGCCTCGTCCTCTTCGGCGAGCAGCATCGATCCGTCGGCGTCCAGCACCGTCACCTTGTCACGGCTCATGCCGGGGATGGCGGCGGCGACGAGATGACGGATCGACTGCGCCGTGCGCGCCTCGATCGCGCCGTCGGTGCGCAGCACGACCGAGGCCGATGGCGGCTGCTGCGTCGCGCGGAACGAGCCGCGGACCGGCAGCACGATATGCACCCGCGCCGCCTTCACGCCCTTCATCAGTTGCACCGTGCGTGCAATCTCGCCCTCCAGTGCGCGGAGCTTGGTGACCTCCTGCATGAACGACGTCAGGCCGAGCGAGCCGATCTTGTCGAACAGCTCGTAACCGGAGTTGGCGCTGGTCGGCAGCCCCTTCTCGGCAAGCAGCATCCGCGCCTGCATGGTCTGGCTCGGGCGCACCGAGACCGCATCGCCGGCGGAATTGACGTCGAAGGTGATGTTCTGCTCGCGCAGCGCCGCGCCTATGCGTGTCACATCTTCGCGGCTGAGGCCGGTATAGAGCGTTTCGAACTCGGGGCGGCTGAGATAATAGGTACCGCCGACGACGGTGACGAGAACGGCAAAGCCGATCAGTCCCAAGGCCATCAGGCGTCGCGGCCCAAGCTCCAGCAGATTGTTGAGCAGTTGCTGTACCTGCGCACGACTGAGCATATGACCTCGTACCAATGCGAACGTACAGGACACTCAGCTGCCAACCTTGTCTGAAGGTTGCGCGATGCCGCGAATGTGTCAGTTCGCTGGCGAGGCGTTGCAATTTTGCAGGAAACCAGCACGACGCAATCGGTTCGGCGGCCGCAAGCCGGCGCTCGGGCGCATGGCAGCGCTATCGGCTGCGGCTTATTGCATGAAGTCTGGCGTCGGAAGGTCGATACCGGCGTGTCGTGTGCCGTCGCATCCGCCGATCATGGCGGGGACCGTGCTCCCTGAGGGAGCACGGTCGTTTTCGAGAGCGCCGCTTAGCCGCGGAACAGCGACAGGATGCTCTGGCTGTTCTGGTTGGCGATCGAGAGCGCCTGAACGCCGAGCTGCTGCTGGGTCTGCAGAGCCTGGAGACGGGTCGATTCCGCGTTCATGTCGGCGTCGACGAGCTGGCCGACACCGCGGTCAACGGAGTCCATCAGGGTCTTGACGAACTCCGAGTTGGTCGAGATGCGGTTCTTGACCGCGCCGAGATCGGCAGCGGCCGAGCTCACCGAGTTGATCGCCGCGGTGACCTGCGCGATATAGGTATCGAGCGTGGTCTGGTCGGCGGCCGAGTCGGTCAGCGCGGAGATGTTGATCGTGTCGACCGACGCACTGCCGGCCACGGTGTCCAGAATGCCGGTCTGCGTGGTCGAGTAGAGCGTGTAGTTGGCCGTCGTCACCGTGATGGAGCCGATGGTGGGCGTGCCGCCGACACGCGAATACGACGATACGAGATTGAAGCTCGTCGGAGTGGTACCGGTCGTCGTGCTCAGCCAGTTGATGCCGTTGAAGGTGGCCGAATTGGCCTTGAGCTTCATATCCTGCTGGATCTGGGTGATGTCGGCCTGGATCTTGGTGCGGTCGATACCCGCGGTCTTGGCTTCGACCAGCAGCGCCTGCAGCTTGGTCAGGCCGGATTCCTTGTCACCGATCACCGAGGTCAGAGCGGTATATTCGGTGTCCACGGTCGCGGCCGACAGACCGAGCGAGTCGGAGACGGCGGAGAGCGCGGCGTTGTCGGAGCGCATCGACGTCGCGATCGACCAGTAGGCGGCGTTGTCCGAAGCGGTGGCCACGCGCTGGCCGGTGGAGATCCGGTTCTGGGTGGTGGCGAGTTGCGCGCTGACAGACCGCAGGGTCTGGAGCGCGGTCATGGCGGAGGAGTTGGTGAGGAGACTAGAACCCATTTTGATGTCCCTTTGAAGATTGAATCGAGCTTGGGGGACATACCGGGCTTGCACCGGTACGACAGGGCGGCGTCATGCCTTTGGGCTTCCCGCAATCGCGGGTTCAAGGCCCAATCTGTCGTAGCGGCGAGGTTAGCGAGCGAAGCTTGTGCGAGGCTTGTGGCGCTGTGCTCCAGCGGCAACAGGGAGCGGAAATGACGCCGTGCGCGTGGCGTCACGCCCCAACGAAAGGGCCGCGCTTCGCGAGAAGCGCGGCCCTCCTTGGATGACTTCCGTCTTAGCGGAACAGCGACAGGATGCTCTGGCTGCTGTTGTTGGCGATCGAGAGCGCCTGCACGCCGAGCTGCTGCTGGACCTGCAGGGCGGCCAGGCGGGTCGATTCCGCGTTCATGTCGGCGTCGACGAGCTGGCCGACACCGCGGTCAACCGAGTCCATCAGCGACTTCACGAAGTTTGTGTTGGTCGAGATACGGTTCTTGACGGCACCGAGATTGGCAGCGGCCGAGGCCACCGAGTTGATCGCGGTCGTGACCTGCGCGATGTAGCCATCGAGCGTGGTCTGGTCGGCGGCCGAGTCGGTCAGCGCGGAGATGTTGATGGTGTCGACCGACGCACTGCCGGCCACGGTGTCCAGAATGCCGGTCTGCGTGGTCGAGTAGAGCGTGTAGTCGGCCGTCGTCACCGTGATCGAGCCGATGGTGGGCGTGCCGCCAACGCGCGAGTAGGACGACACCAGGCTGAAGCTCGTCGGTGTGGTACCAGTCGTGGTGCTCAGCCAGTTGATGCCGTTGAAGGTCGCCGAGTTGGCCTTCAGCTTCATGTCCTGCTGGATCTGGGTGATGTCCGCCTGGATCTTGGTGCGGTCGATACCGGCAGTCTTGGACTGGACCAGCAGCGCCTGGAGCTTGGTCAGACCCGAGTCCTTGTCGCCGATCACCGAGGTCAGAGCGGTATATTCGGTGTCGACGGTCGCGGCCGACAGGCCGAGCGAGTCGGAAACGGCGGAGAGCGCGGCGTTGTCGGCGCGCATCGACGTCGCAATCGACCAATAGGCGGCGTTGTCCGAAGCGGTGGCCACGCGCTGGCCGGTCGAGATCCGGTTCTGCGTGGTGGAGAGTTGCGAACTCACAGACCGCAGGGTCTGGAGTGCGGTCATGGCAGTCGAGTTCGTAAGCAGGCTTGACATTGCGAATGTCCCTTTTTTGTACGCGATACATTTTCACGAGGGGACATACCGGGCTTTCACCGGTACGGAGGGGCGGCATCATGCCTTTGGACTGATGTGGGTGGGGTCCAACCCGCCGTGCCGCATTGCTAGCACGCCGAATCTTGCCTCCAGATTAAGGTCGGATAGAATTTCGCTGTAAAATCATATGGTTAACATTACCCGACGCTAACCATATCCCGCGCCTGTCGCTTAACCATATCCAGCCGGTCAGCGATCTCGGCTCTTACGAGAACGAGCGTACCAGTCCGGAGGCCAGCAGGTTCCAGCCGTCGATCAGCACGAAGAACAGCATCTTGAACGGCAGCGCGAGGATTGTCGGCGGCATCATCATCATGCCCATCGACATGGTCAGCGTCGCCACGATCATGTCGATCACCAGGAACGGCAGGATGATGAGGAATCCGATCTCGAACGAGCGCCTGAGCTCGGAGATCATGAAGGCCGGAATGATGACGCGCAGATCGACGCGCTTGTCGTCGAACTTCTTGCGGAAGCTTTCCGCGGCGAGCGCTTCGAAGGTCTGGAGATCCTTGTCGCGGACATGTGCCAGCATGAACTCGCGGAACGGATCGGTGATCTTCAGATAGGCTTGCTCTTCGGAGATCTCGTTCTTCATCAGCGGCTGGACGCCGGTCTCCCAGGCCCTATCGAAGGTCGGTGCCATGACGTAGAAGGTCATGAACAACGCGAGACTGATCAGTACGAGGTTGGCAGGCGTGGTCTGCAGGCCGAGACCGGCGCGCAGGAACGACAACGCCACCGCAAATCGCGTGAAGCTCGTCACCATGATGAGCAGCCCCGGCGCCACCGACAGCACCGTGATCAGCGCCATCAGCTGGATGATGCGGCCGCTGGTCGAGCCGTTTCCCGGCGGCAACAGGGAATTCAGGTCCGGAATCTGGGCCAGCGCCACTTCGGGCAGCACGACCAGGGCCAATGCGAGCAGCAGGACTTTCACTCTCACTGGATCACCAGCGTCTCGATGATCAATTCGCGGACCTTGCCCGACGAGCGGATGTTGGCACGCTCGGTCAGGTCTTCACGCAGATGCTGGAGCCCGCGCGATCCCTCGAACTGCGCAACCGTCGCCGACCGCAGATAGGTCACGATGTCCTCGCTGATGTGGGCGGCCAGAATGCCGGCATCCTCGTCGCTCATGCTATCGGTCACCATCGAGGCTTCGATGCGCGCCCAGTTGTTGGCCGGCGCGGCAAGATTGGTCACGATCGGAGACAGTTTCCTGAGCCGCGCGCTGCCGGCGTAGCTCGAGGCGATCGGCGGCGGCGTGTCGCTCTTCTTCGCATCGGCAACGCGCTCGGCGGTCGCGATCAGATGCAGGCCGGCAAGGGCGCCTGCGCCGACCGCGATCAGGGTCAGCACGACGATGGCGGCAATCAGGCGCATGGCGTCCCCCGCGATCACGACGCGACCCGACCGGCGCGGGACTCAGAATGGTGCCACGGCATCATAGATCCGGTGTCCCCATCCAGGCTGCTGCACGTCCGACAGATTTCCGCGCCCGCCATAGGACACGCGCGCCTCGGCGATCTTGTCGTAGGAGATCGTGTTGGTTCGCGAGATGTCGCGCGGACGTACGATGCCGCCGACGTTGAGCACGCGCATCTCCGTGTTGACGCGAAATTCCTGCGAGCCGCTGATCATCATGTTGCCGTTCGGCAGCACGTCGGTAACGATGGCCGCGATCGACAGCTTGATGTCCTCGGTGCGATCGATCTGGCCGTTGCCCTTGATCTGGGTATTGGTGTTGAGGTTGGCGTTGGCTTGGCCAGTGTCGTTCCAGCCTGCGACGTTCATCAGCCAGTCGAGCCCGAACTTGACCTGAGAATCGCGGGAGCGATCGGTCTTGTTGTCGAGCTTGGCCTTGTCCTGCATCGAGATGATCACCGTCACGACGTCACCGGTGCGCCGGGCCCGAGGATCGCGGTAGAGATCGGTGCCGTCGTCCCAGGTCGAGCGATAGCTGACAGGCGTGCGCATGCGCGGCGTCACCGGGATCGGATCGGCCTGCATCCTCAGGCCGCTGCCGACGGGCGACATTTGCGGGCCGATCAGGATTTCGGCCGGGTCATGGTAGCATCCGGCCAGGACCACGGACACCAGCAGGAATGAGGGGATGAGGATCGGCTTGTTCATCTATTTGGTCTTTCCGTCATCCACGCGACGCATGCCGCCGAGCAGGTCGGCGAGGTGGGCCGCGCGCGCCGTATCCATCTCGTTGAAGATCGCGCTCGAGTTCCTCGGGCTGAGCTTGGCGAGCACCGCGGCGGCGGTCTCGTCGCTCATGCCGGCGATCTGGGTCGCCGCGGCCTCGGGCTTCATGCGCGAATAGATCTCGACCATGCTCGCTTCGGCCTTCTTCAGGAAGTCGTCGCGCAGCGCCATCCACTTCTCGTATTCGGCGCGCTTGGCCTCGACTTCGGCAATGCGCTCGCGCAACTGGCTCTCGGCCTTCTCCAGCTCCTTGAGCTGCCAGGCCAGCCTTGCGTCGACGGCGGGATCGGCGACGTTGCTGCAGAACAGGGCGATTTCGTTGTCCGGGGCCGGCGCAGCCTGCGGCGGCGCAGGCTTCGGCGGCGCCGTGACGCTGCCGGGCCTGGCCGGGCGGACCGGTGCGGGCGCAGGCGCGGGTATCGGGGTCTCGGAAGCCGGCATCGCCCCGGTGACCGCGGGTCCCGACTCCTCGGCCGCCCATGCCGTCGCCCGGATCGGAGCACTCTCGCCGGAACCCGGGGCGGCCGGCACCTGTGGCTTCTGCGGTCCCTCCGCGCGGGCGCGCGCGAAGGAGAGCAGGTTGAGCGGCTTCGACGGCCTGACCTCGTCCAGCGCCAGCACGGGCGATGCGCTCGCGAGCATTGAGGCCGCGGCCAGCAGGAGGAGTTTGGCTTTGTGATCCAGCTTCAGCATCGGGCCGCGTGCGATTCTCGGTCGAGACTTGAGCATTGAGCGACCAAGCTTGCACGACGCTTATGCATCATTGCACGATGACGTCGGCCTGGAGCGCACCTGCCGTCTTGATCGCCTGGAGGATCGCGATGATCCCCGATGGCTTCAGGCCGATCTGGTTCAGCCCGCGCACCAGGCGCTGGAGATCGACCCCGCTCAGGATCGCCACCTGCGCTCCCGCCTCGTTGGCCTCGACCACCGTCTGCGGGACGACCACCGTCTGCCCTCGCGAGAACGGCGCCGGCTGCGACACGACCGGCATCTCCGTGACACGAACCGTCAGATTGCCGTGGGTCACGGCAACGGTCGATATCCGCACGTCGCGCCCGATCACGACCGTGCCGGTGCGCTCGTTGATCACGACCCGCGCCGGCGTATCCGGCTCGACCGTCAGTTCGCCGATCTCGGCCAGGAAACGGACAGGACCGATGTGGCGCGGCTTCGACAGCACGATGGTGCGGAAGTCGCGCTCGAAGGCGATCTGCGCGCGGTAGCGTCCACCGGCGTATCGGTTGATGGCGTCGAGGATGCGCGTCGCGGTGACGAAGTCGGGGTTCTTCAGCTCCAGCACCAGGAACTCCATCTCGCGGAGACTTCCCTGCACCTCGCGCTCGACCAGCGCACCGTTCGGGATGCGCCCGGCCGTCGGCGTACCCTGGCTGACATTCTGCGCCTGGCCTCCGACGCTGTAGCCGGCCACCGTGATCGCGCCCTGCGCCACCGCGTAGACGGCGCCGTCCGCGGCGCGCAGCGACGTCATGACCAGCGTGCCGCCGAGCAGCGACGTCGCATCGCCGAGCGACGACACGGTGACGTCCATGCGCTCGCCGGGCCCGATCGATGGCGGCAGGTCCGCGGTCACCATCACCGCCGCGACGTTGCGCGTGCGCAGCGTCGTCGGACGCGGGGGATTGTTGGTGCTGGTGGTCTCGTTCCTGACGTTGATGCCCATGTTCTCGAGCATCGATTGTAGGGACTGCTCCGTGAACGGCGCGTTGCGAAGCGTGTCGCCGGTGCCGTTCAGGCCGATGACGAGACCGTAGCCGACGATCTGGTTCTCGCGCAAACCCTTGATGTCCGCGATGTCCTTGACGCGGACGGCAGCCTGGGCGCTGACGACCGACATGAGCAGGACGAGCGCAAGCAGGAGTCTTGTCATGACCCGTCCACGACCTTGACGGTGCCGTCCGGCTGGACGACGCCCCTGATGATCACCCCGGTATCCGTATTGCGTACCGGGATGAGCGCGCCGGCCGCACCCGACTGCATCGCCGAACCGTAGGTGACGATGGAGAGGCCGCTGTCTTCGACCACCACCTTGACCGTGGCGCCGCGGGCGACGGTCCAGGGGTCTTCCACCGCATTGGTCGGAATGGGCTGGCCCGGAAACAGAGCGCGCCGCGCCATGCGGCCGACCAGGACCTGACGGCCCTCGATGAACATGGCGACACCGAGCAGGCTCGGCGCGAAGGCGCGTTCGGTGATCATCTCCTCCCGGATCAGCTCGCCGGCGCGGATCGAGACGGCCGGCACGGGAAGCCGCTTCTCCTCGGCCGCAGCGCCGCGCGCCGCGACGAGAACCAGCAGCACGGCGGCCAACCCGCGCATGATCAGGCCCACCCTGTTCAACATCGAGACACCGGAACTAGCGCATGCCCTTCGAGACCGTCTGGGCCATTTCATCCGAGGCCTGGATGACCTTGGCATTCATTTCGTAGGCGCGCTGCGCCGAGATCAACTCGGTGATTTCCTTGACCGGATCGACGTTGGAGGCTTCGAGCCATTTCTGGTTGATCTTGCCGTAGCCGGCATCGCCGGGCAGCCCGACCACCGGGGTGCCGGACGCGGTGGTCTCGCGATAGAGATTTCCGCCCAACGGCTCCAGGCCCGCTTCATTGGCAAAGTTGGCGAGGTTGAGCTGCCCGATCTGCCGCGGGTTCACTTCCGTATCCAGCTTGGCGAACACCTGGCCGGTGGCGTTGACCGTGACCTCGACCGTCCCCTGCGGCACGGTGATCGCGGGATCCAGGAGATAGCCGTCGATCGTGACGAGCTGAGCGTTGGCATTGGTATTGAACGAGCCCGCGCGGGTGTATTGCACCTCGTTGTTGGGGCCGAGCACCTGAAACCAGCCGCGACCGTTGATCGCGAGGTCGTAGGGGTTGCCGGTCTGGGTCAGCGCGCCCTGGATGTGCAGCTTGCGGATCGCCGCCGACTTGACGCCGAGGCCGAGATTGGCGCCTTCCGGGATCGGCGAGGAGCCGTTGACGTTCGCGACGCCCTGCATGCGGTCCATCTGGTAGAACAGGTCGGTGAACTCCGCGCGCGCCCGCTTGTACGAGGTCGAGTTGATATTGGCGATGTTGTTCGCGATGACTTCGATGTTGGTCTGCTGGGCGTTCATGCCCGTGGCCGCAATGGCGAGCGATTTCACTTATTTCATTCCTTCAGGTCAGATCGACATCCGAACGACTTCCTGGTAGGCCTGCACGACCTTGTCGCGAACCGCGACCGCGGTCTGCAGGGCCTGCTCGGCCGACATCAGCGCCTCCACGACGCGACGCGTCGATTCCTTGCCCTGCATCGCCGAGATCGACGCCGCCTCGCCCGCCTTCAGCGTCCCGATCGCGTCGGTCGTCACCTGCTTCATCACGGATTCGAAGCCGAAATCGTCACCGGTCTGGATCGCCGTGGTCGCCGCGGGCGAGACAGCCTGCGTCTCGGTCGCGCGGGTCGCCGCCTGGCCGGCGGATATCGCCGTGGATGAAATCGCCTCAAGCATTGTCAGCTCCTCAGAAGATCGATGGTCATGCCGAGCATTGATCTCACCTGCTTCACGACCTGAAGATTGGCTTCATAGGACCGGTTGACTTCCCGCATGTCGGCCATTTCGATCATCATGTTGACGTTGGGCAGCTTGACGTAGCCGGCCTTGTCGGCAGCGGGATGTCCCGGATCGTACTCCACGCGATACGGCGTGGTGTCGACCCCGATCTCCTTGACCTTCGCGAGCTGCGCGCCCGAGGCCCGGTCCATCGCGGCATCGAAGGTGATGGTCTTGCGCTGATACGGATCGGCGCCGGCAATGCGCCCGGTCGAGGTGGCGTTCGCGAGATTCTCCGAGACGATGCGCATGCGCGTCGACTGCGCTTCGAGCCCCGAACTCGCGACCGTCAACGAAGCTTGCAGTGAGTCCAGCATGTCAGTTCACCTCAGGCTTTTGCGCTCGACAGAACCATGCGGTGGAACGACCGCACGATCGCCGAGTTCATCGAATAGTCGCGATTGACGTCGCTGCCCTTGATCATTTCCTGCTCGAGACTGACGGAGTTGCCGGAGTGAACCACCTCCCAGCTGTCCTTCTTCGCGGTCGCCCGCGTGTCGGTCTCGGTCGCGGACAATTGCATGTGCGACGGCGACGTCGTCGCAAGCCTGACCGGCATGCCGTCGAGCACCTTGTTGAACGGCTCGACGTCGCGCGCCCGAAAGCCCGGCGTGTTGGCGTTGGCGACGTTCGTGGCGATAGTCGACTGGCGGAGTTCGAGGTACCGCGCCTGCGACGATGCGAGTTCGAAGAGATAAAGCGGTCCCACGACAGCCCCATTCTGGTCCATTCGAAGGAAGCTTAGGGCGTCAAGCTTTCGTCAGGCTGATGAGGCAGACACCATCCTCAGAAAATTCTACTGGACCTTCTCCGGCCGCGGCGTCTGCTTGGACTGGAGGAAGTAGATGATCTCGGCGACGGGTCGGAAGAATTCGGCCGGAATCACCTGATCGACCTGGACCGCCTCGTAGAGCGCGCGCGCCAGTGCCTTGTTCTCGATGACGGGGATTCGGTTCTGCTCGGCAACCTCACGGATCTTCAATGCGATCACGTCCATGCCCTTGGCTACGACGAGCGGGGCGGCATTTTCCTCGCGCTTGTAGCGCAGCGCGATCGCGAAATGCGTCGGGTTCGCGATCACCAGCGTCGCGCGCGAGGCCGAGGCGATCATGCGCTGGCGCGAACGGTCGCGCGCCAGCGAGCGTAGCCGCGCCTTGATCAGCGGATCGCCTTCCGCCTGCTTGTGCTCGTCCTTGATCTCCTGCTTCGTCATGCGCAGCTCGCGCCGCCAGTGAAAGCGCGCCCAGGCGAGATCGATCGCCACCAGGACGATGGTCGCGATGCAGATCGCCGAGACGATCCGCATCGCGATGTTGAGAATCATCTCCGGCAGCGCGACCGGATCGGTATACATCGCCTCGAACGCTCTCGCTTCGGACGAGCGCAGCACGAAGGCGACGACGGCGCTCACCGCGCCAAGCTTGAACAGCGACTTGGCGAACTCGATCAGGCCCTGCGTCCCGAACAACCGGCTCCAGCCGCTGATCGGGGAGATCCGGTTCAAGTCCGGCTTGATGCGCGTGAGCACCACGCGCGGAGCGTTTTGCAGCAGCGAGGCGGCGAGCCCGAACACCACCAGGATGACGACCAGCGGCACCAGGAACCGGAGCGCCTGGAGTCCGACCACGGTGAGCAGGTTCTGCGCGTCTGCGCCCGTGCTGAGCGGGAAGCCCTCGGGATCGTCGAGGAGGCTCTTCAGCGTCGGCGTCAATTGCTGCACGCCCTGGCCGATCAGGAAGGCCTGGATCACCATCAGCGCGGCCATCGAGGCGAATATGGAGGCCTCCCGAGAGACCGG
Organism: Bradyrhizobium sp. 191; assembly: GCF_023100985.1. Lineage (NCBI taxonomy): Bacteria > Pseudomonadati > Pseudomonadota > Alphaproteobacteria > Hyphomicrobiales > Nitrobacteraceae > Bradyrhizobium > Bradyrhizobium sp. 191. The sequence continues at coordinate 6,377,290 of NZ_CP064692.1, read as the reverse complement.
AATCTTGCCCTGCTCGAGCGCATCACGGACTTTCTTCTCGGTCGGCTCTTCTGTCTTGCTCTCCGGATCGGATGTTTCTGCCATGCCCGTTCAGCGGTCAGCGGAAGACCAGCTCATCCTCCTGCTCGGGGTTGAGCTCGATTTCGCCCTTCTCCGCCAGCTCGAGCGCAAGATCGGTGATCACGCGTCGCGCCTCCAGCACGTCGCGCTGGTTCGATGGCTCTCCAATGGCGAGCTCGTGCTCGACGACGCGGCGGACGCGCGAGGCGACCGAGGACAGGATCAGCTCGCGGAAATGCTTGTCGGTGCCCTTGAGCGCGACGACGATGCGATCGGTCGGCACCTGGTCGAAGATCATGGTGCGCGCCTTCGGTGTCAGGTTGACCACGTCGTCGAAGGTGAACAGCAGTTCCTTCAGCACTTCGGCCGACTTCGGCCGCTTCTCCGACAGGCTCTTCAGCATGTCCTCGATATGACCGCGCTCCATCTTGTTGATGATGTCGGCGACGCGGGCGTAGGTGTCGGCACCGAGGTTGCGGGCAAAGTTCAGCGTCAGATCCTCGTGCAGCGTCTTCTCGATGATGCGCATGGCGTCGTCGACGATCGGCTTGAGGCTCAGAACGCGCCGCATCAGTTCGTTGCGCAGGCTCGAGGGCAGCTGGCTCATCACCTTGGCGGCGCAGGCCGGCTTGACCTTGGACAGGATCAGCGCCGCCGTCTGCGGATGCTCCTTGGACAGGTAGCTCGCGAGCGAGTTTTCAGACACCGACGAGACGCGGTCCCATACCGACCGGCTCGAATTGCCGAGCAGATCCGACATGATCTGCGAGACCTGGTCGGCCGGAAGCACGTCGCCGAGCACGGCTTCCAGGCCGCCGAGGGTGCCCAGGATGTTGGCGCCCATCGAGAACTGCTGGGCGAACTCCTCGACGATTCCCTCGAGCTCCTGCGCGGTGATCGGCCGCAGCTCCGCCGCCGCCTTGGTGACGATGCGGATCTCCTGCGGCTCGAACTGCTGCAGCACGCTCGCCGCCGCCTGCCGGCCCATCGCCAGCAGGAGCGCGGCAACCTTTTCCGTGCCGCCCAGCGTGGTAACACCTCGCTGCTTGGCTGGCGCGATGCCGACCGGTGCCGCCATGATCAGGTATCACCTTGGCCCAGCGGACCAACAATCTCCGTGAGCGAGACGCCGAAGCGGGAATTGTCCTCTTCGACGACGACCACCTCGCCGCGGGCGACGATGCGGCCGTTGACGACGACATCGACGGGCTCTCCGACCCGGTGATCGAGCGGAACCACCGCGCCGCGGCCGAGCTTCATCAGGTTCGCCACCGGAATGGTCGCCGAGCCGAGCACCACTTGCATGGTGACGGGGATCCGCAGGATGGCGTCGATATTGGCGAACTTGCCGGTCTCCTCGGCCGTGCGTTGGGCGATCTCCGCCAGCCGCTCGAGGGGAGACGTTTCGGCCTCTGCCGATGCGGGTGCAGATTCATAGTCGAAGGATTGCGCCATCTGGTATCGCCTCTTGGTATGTCCGCTGCCGGAGCGCCGCGGCGCTCCCGTCGTAATCGTCCTGCCGGCTTCGCCTTCAATGCTTGTTCAAGTCGGCGCCGCCTGCGGTCGCGGCGGGTGCGAGGCCGCTTCTGGCATCGAGCGCCGCGATCGCCTCGTGGGCCTGATCGATCTTCGTGCTCAGCACGTTGGCGAGCCGTCCGAGATTTGCGGTGGAATCGTGCGCCGCCGTGATGACCGTGTCGAAGGCGCCCGCCGTCTCGTGCACGATGGTCGAGAATTCGCCCTGATAGCTGCGCAGCCGCGCCAGCTCGCGGTGCATCCTTGTCACCCGCATGCTGGTGAAGGCGAGCGCAACCAACAGCACGGCATCAACGAGATAGGATATCATCGACGAACTCCCGTTTCTGGTCGACCGGATCTGCCACCTGCATGGCGTAATAGCCGTCAAGCTGGCCGATCTGACACCAGAACAGTACCTGATTGTTGCTTTCGAGACGGGCCAGCGTGCGTGGCGTGGCTTCGAGCTCGAGCACCTGCCCGACCTGGAACTTCACGACGTCGCCGAGAGACACCGTCTTCTCATCGAGCACCGCGCTGAGCGTCACCTCGGTCCGGTGGACCTCGCTCTCCATCTGCTCGCGCCAGCGTGGGTCGGCCGCGCGACCGTCGCTGACCACGACATGAGCAAGCTTCTGCCGGAGCGGATTGAGCGCGGAGTGCGGGATGATGAGGAACATCTGGCCGCCGCGGTAGAGCGCCTGCAGCATGATGTTCGCGCAGATCGACATGTTGCCGCTTCGCCCGATCGCCAGCGAAGCCATCGCCGTCTCGACCCGCTCCACGCGAAAGGTGACGTTCGAAGTGCCGGCAAAGGCGGATTGCAGCGCCTTGGCAAACCGTTCGAACAGTGCCTGCACCAGGCGGAGCTCGATATTGGAGAAAGAGCGCTCGACGTCGAGCGGCGGCTCGGCGCCGTCGGAGCCGAACATCGCCTCGACCATGGTGAACACGAAGTCACGGTCGAGCATGATGATGATGCGGGAGTCCCACTGCTCGGCATAGAGCACCGCCGCGACCGCGTTGGCCTCGTAGTCCTTGATGATGTCGCCGACGCGGTCGTTGGTGATGCCGTTGACCGAGAAATAGCAGGGTGTTCCAGCCATCGGCTGGAGACTGTCGGTACACGATGCCGCCATGCGATCGAAGATCACATTGAGCATCGGCATACGATCGATCGATATGCCGGCGGCGTCCAGCAGGTAGTTCGGCAGCTGCTTGCGCTGATCCACTTCAGCGTCTTCCATCATCATGCGCGCGCCGCCTTGGGTTCGGCCTCGGCCGCGACCGGCTTGGGACCGGCGATGGTCTCGTTCTCGACGACGTCGATCGACGGCCGCTCCGTGCTCGCGATCATCTTGCGGCCGTGCTCGACCGCGATCTGCGGCATGGCGCCGTTCATGAACGCCAGCAGCGTCTGCTTGACGATGATGTAGGGCCGGCACTTCTTCTCGCGCGTCATCTTGATCTTGATCGCGAAGGGCGAAAGCACGCCATAGGACAGGAAGATGCCGGCAAAGGTGCCGACCAGGGCAGCGCCGATGAAGCCGCCCAGCAGCTTCGGCGACTGGTCGAGCGCGCCCATGGCCTTGATGACGCCGAGCACGGCGGCGACGATACCGAGCGCCGGCAGCGCCTCGGACACCGTCACCAGCGCATGATAGGGCGCCAGCTTACCTTTCACGATGGTATGGATCTCCTCGTCCATCAGCGCTTCGATCTCGTGCGTGCGCGCATTGCCCATGATGATGAGGCGGACGTAGTCGCAGATGAACTGGAGCAGCGAAGGATCGCCGAGCACGCTCGGAAACGCCTTGAAGATCTCGGAGGACGAGGGATCGTCGATATGCGCCTCGACCTCGTTGCGCCCCTTGCCCCGCAGCTCGCGCATCAGGGCATGCAGCGCTCCCAGCAGGTCGAGATAGTAACGTTGCCCCGGCACCGCGTTGGTGATGGCCTGCATGCAGGCGACGCCCGTGTCCACGACCGTCTTCCAGGGATTGGCCACGATGAAGGTGCCGACCGCGGTGCCCATGATGATCACGAACTCCCACGGCTGCATGAGCACGGCCAGATGCCCGCCCATGGCTGCAAAGCCGCCGAGCAGTGCCGCTACCGTGATGAAAATCCCCACGAAACTGCCCAACGCGCCGCTCCATCGCCGATCCCATCGGGAATATCTAGTCGGCCACGCTTGCGCGAGGCTGGCTTCTTCGTCGCCAGCCTCGCGCAAGCAATTCGCGGCAGTTTGAGGCGAAGCCGCAACAGCGGCCAGAGGGGCGCGCGTCATGCTATCCACCATCGCAGACTACACCCGACTGACCAAGGACATGGGCAAGTCGCTGACGCAGGTCGCACAGCAGCCGGACGTCAGCCGAGAGACCGACTATTTCCTCAGCCATATCGGCAACGTGAAGACGATCGACGACTTCCTGAAGGACTATCGTCTCTATTCCTACGCGATGAAGGCCTACGGCCTCAGCGACATGACCTATGCCAAGGCGTTCATGCGCAAGGTGCTGACCGAGGGCGTTGCGAGCAAGGACGCCTTCGCCAACAAGCTGACCGACACCCGCTATCGGCAATTCGCGACCGCCTTCAATTTCGCCGCCCTCGGCGACAAGGCAACGCAGACCACAGCAGCCACGACCGGCACCGCGACCCAATACGTCACGCAGACGATGGAGGAGAAGGCCGGCGATCAGAACGAAGGCCTGCGCCTGGCGCTATATTTCACCCGCAAGGCTTCCACGATCACGACCCCCTACCAGATCCTCGCCGACAAGGCGCTGACGCAGGTGGTGCAGACTGCAATGGGCTGGTCGTCGACCATCAGCTCGTCCGACATCGATGCTCAGGCCAAGATGATCACGGACAAGATCGATCTCGCCGATTTCCAGGACCCGGCCAAGGTCACCAAATTCGTGCAGCGCTTTGCGGCGATGTGGGACGCGACCCAGGCCCAGAACGACACCTCGACCAACCCCGCGCTGGTCCTGATCGCCGGCGCCGCGACGTCGATCAACATGGATACCAACATGCTCACGACACTTCAGAACATCAAGTTCAACAGGTAAGTCATGCAATCGGCTCTCTATGTGGGATTGTCGGCGCAGGTCGCGCTCGAAAAGCGCCTCCAGACGATCGCCAACAACGTCGCCAACGTCAACACGGCGGCGTTCCGCACCGACGTGGTGAAGTTCGAGACCGTGCTCTCCAAGGCGGGCCCGACGCCGGTGGCGTTCTCCTCGCCCGGCGACAACATCATCTCCCGAGAGATGGGCAGCATCACCGAGAGCGGCAACCCGCTCGACGTCGCCGTGGTCGGACAGGGCTGGATCGCCTTCGCCGGTCCGAACGGCACGGTCTACACGCGCGACGGCCGCCTCCAGATCGCTCCCAACGGCGACCTTCAGACCGTGAGCGGCTTCCCCGTCGTCGATTCCGGCGGCGCGCAGATCACGCTCGACCCCAACGGCGGACCGGTCTCAATCGCGCGTAGCGGCGCGATCACCCAGGACAACAACGAGATCGGCACTATCGGCCTGTTCAACATTCCGCCCGACGCCAATCTCGAACGCTACGGCAATTCCGGCGTGACGCCCGACCGGCCTGCCACCGCCATCGCCGATTTCTCCCGGGACGGCTTCAAGCAGGGCTATGTCGAGGGCTCCGGCGCCAATCCGATGCTTGAATTGACGCGGTTGATCTCGGCCTCGCGCGCCTTCGACGGCACCAACTCGATGATCGAGGGCACCGAGAGCTCGCTCCAGAACGCGATCCGGACACTCGGCGAACCCGGCAAGTAGACTGCGCCTCGTGCTTTAGGTTGTTGTTTAAGCATGATCTTTTCGGAAAACCGCTGCGCACTTTTCCGGATCATGCTTCAGGATTGAGGTTGGACGGTTTCCTTGAACGCTCTTCGGCAACTCGAGTGGGCGCTGCTGGAGCTTCAGCAGAGCACTCCCCTGGCAAGCGTCAGCGGCGCGATCTCCGAGATCGCACCGACGCATTTCCGCGTCTCCGGCCTGTCGCGCTTCGTCAGGCTCGGCGAGCTCATCGGCGTCAATTCGGCCGGAAAGCGCCAGATCGGCGAGGTGGTGCGGATCGACAGCGACGGCATCGTTGCCAAGCCGTTCGACCGGCAATTTGCCGGCGGGCTCGGCTCGGTCGCCTACCGGATGCCGCCTCTGTCCTTCGCGCCCGATCCGAGCTGGAAGGGCCGCGTCATCAACGCCCTCGGCACACCGCTGGACGGACAGGGCCCCCTCATCCAGGGACCCCAGGCGGTCTCGGCGGAAGCGGAGGCGCCGTCGGCCATGAAGCGCGCTCGCGTCCACAAGCCGCTGCGCACCGGCGTACGCGTCATCGACCTGTTTTCGCCGATCTGCGCTGGCCAGCGCGTCGGCATCTTCGCCGGCTCCGGCGTTGGCAAATCGACGCTGCTTGCGATGCTCGCCCGCAGCCAGGGCTTCGACACCGTCGTGCTGGCCCTGGTCGGCGAGCGCGGCCGCGAGGTGCGCGAGTTCATCGAGGACGTGCTGGGCACCGACCGTCACCGCGCCGTCACCATCGTGTCGACGGGCGACGAAAGCCCGATGATGCGGCGGCTGGCGCCGAAGACGGCCATGGCGGTCGCCGAATATTTCCGTGACCGGGGCGAATCGGTCCTGCTCATGGTCGATTCGATCACCCGTTTCGCCCATGCGGCCCGCGAGGTCGCGCTCGCCGCCGGCGAGCCCGCGGTCGCGCGCGGCTACGCACCGACGGTCTTCACCGATCTGCCGCGTCTCCTGGAGCGCGCCGGTCCAGGCGAGGAGGGATCCGGCACGATTACCGGGATTTTCTCCGTGCTGGTCGACGGCGACGATCACAACGAGCCGATCGCCGACACCATCCGCAGCACGCTCGATGGGCACATCGTGCTCTCCAGGCACATCGCCGACCAAGCGCGCTATCCGGCCGTCGACGTTCTGGCGTCGGTCTCACGCCTCGCCCACAACGTGTGGGACCCCGAGGAGCGCGAATTGGTGAGCAAGCTGCGCGCCATGATCGCGCAATACGAGGACACGCGCGATCTTCGCTTGATGGGCGGATATCAGTCGGGACGTGATTCGGGTCTCGATCAGGCGGTCGACATGGTTCCGAGAATCTACAACGCGATGCGGCAAGGCGCTTCGGCTCCGCCGAGCGCCGATCCGTTCCGCGAGCTCCGGGACATGCTCAAGGGTGACCAGCGAACGGAAGGGTGAGGCGGCATAGAGGCGTCTGTCGCCCGTCCTGCTCGTGGTTTTCGACAGGAGATTGCGCATGGCGTTGCGCTTCCCGCGCATGCGTTCCCAGATCCATCACCGATTTCCGTCATGAGCCCGTCACCGTTCGGGTGAGCACCGCGCGGCGCCGCGGTGCAAGCGATCCAGCGCGACGATTCTGCGAACACGGCGACGACAACCGCCACGTGCAATTCCTCTGAGTTCCCTCGAGCGATTCTCCGCCGGAACGCACAAGTTGTGGATGATGTGCCGACACACATCATCGTCGTGCACAAGCTTCGGTCAATTTGCGTCGACGACAGACAACAACATGCCGCGCAATCAGCCGCTCGCAAAGTCGGGCGCATGTTGCTCGTCGAGTAGCGCATTGCGTTCACCATCATGTGTCCCGAAGAGCGCGATTGTCTTGAACGTTAAAGTCGCTTACGACGACATCCAGTCTCAGCGAGCGTCTTGACTTGATTTTGTTGAGAAGCTCATTCATCGTTTCGCTCGAGTATAAGAAACGTCTGCCTGCGACTTGAACTTTTGGGGGCTTCGGTTGAACCACTCCGATCCACCGTCTGCCGGTGACGGCAATCCGGGCTCCCGCGCGACGACGACGCTGCTGGCATGCCATCGACGCAGCCTCTCGTTCCGAGGGACGCGTTCCGCAACGGTCAAGGTGCGGCGCGTTACGGTCCGTGCCTTTGAACGAGAGTTCCGCACGACAGGCTCGTCGCACACTCTGGGCGCAGAGCGGCTCCGCGACGCCGCAGACAAAGTTCCGGGGACGAGGTAGATTCCATGCCGTTGGCGCGAGAAGCCGTCGAGCTGCTGGTTCAGGCGGCGAGGGCTTGGTATTTCGAAGGCGATCAGCATGGATTGCGCGATCGGGAGTGGATGGCGCTGCGCTTTCTCGGCCGCGCCAACAGATTTTCGCGCACCCCGTCCGCGCTGGCCGGCTTCATCGGCGCCACCCGAGCGACTGCATCGCAGATCGTGAAGACTCTGGAGGGCAAGTCCTTTCTGGTGCGAAAGCCGTCGCATGAGGACAAGCGTTCTGTCGTCCTGCACGTCACCGCCCAGGGCGAGAAATGCCTGAGCCAGCACGACCCGATCAATCACGTGGTGAATGCGGTCACTTCGCTCGGCACCGACGAGTGCATCAGGTTGCGCGACTCTCTCCGCGAGATCCTCAATCACCTCGATGCAGCCCATCAGCGGCTCAATGCCAGTATCTGCCGGGACTGCATGTTTCTCGCAGAGCGCGGTCCGGGCACCGGCAAGGGACGTGCAACGGTTGAATTCATGTGCCGGCTCTATCGTGCGCCGGTCTCGCTCGAGGAGACCGAGCTGCTCTGCACCAGTTTCGAGCGCACGCGCGACCGCCCCAAGATCGAGCAGCATCTCGACTCCGCGCGCGTGGCGAGCCGGGGCTAATGCGGACGACCCGACCGCAGCCTGGGATGACGACCCAAGACTTGCGGAAGATCCTGCAGCGGAAGAATCTCTTAGACGCGCACGTGTCCCTCCCGGGAGCACGTCGGCATTGCGAGCGCAGCGAAGCAGATCCGGTGTGTTTTCCCTGGAGGGATTCCAAAGTTTCATCCAGCGCGCGTCTGCTCCTCAAGCCTGGTTCCAACTCGCAATTGCGGAGCACAGGTGCCATCGCAGCCCCAACACCGCATCTCAACTTGCAGACATGCCTTCGCCTTCTCGCGGCAGAATTCGCCCGAGCTTTGCTTCGTCGCTCCACCCTCTCGAGCCAAGAGGGCACAGGGAAGGCCGGGTGCCGGCTCGCACCCGCGGTCTGCTGCGCATAGAGCACACGCAGAAAACCGCACAGCAGCATACAGGTGAAGCCCACACACGGCCTTCCCTGCGCGATGGTCGGACGGCTTATACCGTGCTCTCCCGGGAGCCGAGTTCGTTCTGGCCTCCCTCACCCCTCGCGAAATTCACCGGCGCCGCGCCGGTCGACGCGACTGCCGCCTCCGCAAGAGCTTGACCGTAGCAACGACGGCCAGGACCACACGGTTTTGCCGTACGCGCGGTTCGCCATTTCGCCGCAGTTTTTCCAGCCCTGTCGACGGAGCCGGAAACTTACAGGCGAGACAAAACCTAGCAGCGCCGCTCGTCCGCACGCAGTTTCGGGCTCACGGAGAGCAATCCGCCCTACCCTTCAACTTTCGTGCACGACGCTGCCGCGTCCACCGCAAGCCCGGCTCGCGACAATGATGACCTCATGATCGCCCCTCAAGAATGAGCCGGGATGGACCGACACATACGCCAAATCCGAATTTCGGTAAAGCGGAATATTTTCGCGATAGTGGGTTGACAGAGGGCGACACAGCAATGCCCGCAAAGCCCCCCGCCCCCGCAGGGCAATCGCATATGGATTTCACGGGGATTGTCCGCTGGCTTGCTCCGCCTCTCCCGCTTGCGGGAGAGGCCGACGCGCTCGCAGAGCGCGGCGGGTGTGGGCTCTCGCCACGCAGGGATGTCCTCAGTTAATCTCAATAGTCCCAGCGCGGAGACACCCTCTCCCCAACCCTCCCCCGCAAGCGGGGGAGGGAGCCTAGTGCCGATGCCGCCGCACCGTGCGCACCATATGCGATTGCCCAGCCCGCCCCCGGGGTCGCGCGCAACGTCATCCGACAATCGCGCCTCAGGCACGGACGCCCGGATGTTCGCCGCGCGCGATCGGACAAACGATCCAATTGCATGGCGCGTACCGCACAACAAAAAAGCACCCGGCGGTTTCCCGCCGGGTGCTCGTCGAAATGCTTCGACAGATCTTACCAGTTGCGCTGGGCGCGGAGCAGCAGCGTGAAGCTGTCCTGGTCCTTCAGCTCGTACACAGCGGTCGGCTTGGCCGTGTTGGCAGCCGGGCTGAGCACGGCAGTGCCCGAGTACTTCTGGTCGAGACGGGTCCAGTTGAAGTCGCCCGAGAAGGTGAGGTTCTTGACCGGGGTCCAGCGGGTGATGATACCGATCTGGCCGATGGCGAAGTCAGGGTTACAACCCGTGACACCGGCGAGACCGCCGAACACGCCGCCTGCACCGTTGGCGCCGCAGAGCGTGGTCTTGGCGAGCGTGCCGAACTGGGCCTGAGCGTAAGCACCGTAGAGCGCGGTGTTCCAGTAGGGATCCCAGTTGTGGGTGTAAGCACCACGGAAGCCCCAGGTCTTGACGGTCTCCTGCGAGCCGCCGGTCACGAACACGGTGTCCGGAGCATTGGCGAAGCCAACGCTCTGGTACGCATTGCCCGAGCTGCCGTACATCTGGTAGGAGCTGCCCGCCAGGTTCTGGAAGTTATAGCGGGTCGCACCGTCGGTGTAGACGCCCTGGATGTTGATCGTGTCACCCGCGCCGGTCGGGATGTTCTTGATCGACAGAGCGAGCTGAACCGCCCAACCCCACTTGTCGTCGGGGTGGCCAGAGGTCTCGGTCGCGCCGTAATAGGCGACGTGGTTGTCATGCGCGGCAACCGACGCCTGGAACAGACCCCAAGCCTGGTCGACACGGACCATACCGACGAGGTTCGGCGAACGCGAGCCGCCGATGGCATTCGAGCCATACGAACCGCCAACCATGCCAGCGGCAGTCGCGCCGTTCAAGTTGAGGTTGCCGGCCTGGTAGTAGGCCGTCGCATCTTCGGCCGAGAAGGCCGCCGTGATGCCCTGACCGAAGTCAGCGGTGTAGGTGAACTGGTTGACACCAGTGACCGTGCCGCTGCCGCCGACGAGGCTGTCGATGTTGTTGCCGGGATAGTTGGTCCAGGGCGCGTCGAACTGCGACACGGCCTTACCCATGGTGAAGCCGGCGAACTGGATGAAGGCGTAGTACACGCCGAGCGAACCACCCGAGGTGCCGCCGTCGGTCGAGTTGATGGTGGTGGTACCAGCCGTCGTGGCCGTGTAACCAGTCGTGCCCGTACCGGAGCCGGTGCCGACGTAGCCACCGGTCGTCCAGGTGAAGACCGCGTCGAAGTAGGTGCGGACGACGCCGTACTCGGTCGCGGTGCGCGTGTCGATGTTGAGATCCTGACGAGCGCGCATCGAGTAGTAGTTGCTCAGACGGTTGTGCGCACCGGCGGGAGCGCCGTTCGAGATGCCGTAGTTGCTGTTGGTGTTGAACGCGACTTCAGCGCGCAGATAACCACCCAGCTTGATGCAGGTGTCGGTACCCGGGATGTAGTAGAAGCCGGCGCCGTACAGCGAGCAGATCTTCACGTATTCGACGGCCTTGGCCTTCACGGGAAGATCGGCTGCGAACGCACCGGAGGCAGCCATCAGGCTGGCTGCCGAGCCGAGAAAGAGCGTCTTCGTCAACTTCATTGGTAAACCTCCACGTCGGTTCAGGGGGCTCGGCTCCTCGGCGGAGGCCGCTTAACCCTCTTTAATTTCCGTTCAATTCAGATCCGCACTGAAGGTCCGGACTGAAACGACAGCGAGGTGCCCCCCCTCCGTCGTACCTCACGTATAGTTTATAAAATTCATTGCCTCAATTTGTTGATCCAGTGAATTGAAACTTCGATGGGGGGTGTTGCCCGAGCGCAACAGGCGCCCCCAACACATCCAATAAATAGCTTGAAACAAAGGAAAAAGCCCCCAGGGGGCATCCCGGGGGCTTTCTTGGAGGTCTCACATCGCTGCCTGTCGCAACGGTCAAGAGCAGCAAATTCTGAGTGTGAGGAGACGTAATCCAATTAATTGTTTTTTGCAAGCATCGATGCGTCGGGTTTGGTTTTTGCGATGCGGTGTCTACCGTTCCATCTTTACGCGAAGTCCGAGACGGCTCCGCAATATCCGGCTAAAACACTGCTCCAGGGCACAACAAGAAGAACGATCAGAGCAGAATGGGGCAGCTGGATGATCGAGAAGAAACTCGACAGGGCGATCATGGACTTCGTCTGGAACGTCGTCGAAATTCACTCGCAGCTGGAGAACATTCACACCAGCTGGGCCGGACTGCTGGGCATTACCCAGCCGCAATGGCTGATCCTGATGGCGATCACCGAACTGGACGAGGGGCGCGGCGTCGCCGGAATCGACATCGCCAACAAGCTGCGGGTCCACCCGGCTTTCGTGACCAACCAGACCAAGACCCTCGAAAAAGGCGGCTTTCTGTCACGACGACCGGCGGCGGACGATGCCCGCTTCGTCCTGATGTCGCTCACGGCGAAGGCGACGACCGAGATCGAGAAATTATCGAAGCGAAAGCTCGCCCTGAATTCGACGATGTTCAACGATCTGGACGAAAAGACCCTGGCTGAATTGAACGCTTCGCTCGCAATGATCGCCAAGAACGCCCGGCTGGCTGCGCGATTGCTGGCTATCGACGCGTCCTGATCGGCCGATGCCGAGCCCAGAATGCGAGCTGGACGCTGCTGTCGTCGCGCCGCGGGGTCCTGCAATGCGCCGGACCCAGGTTAGAGGTGGGTCACCGGGTCGAGCTTGCGGGCAGTTCCAAGCTTGCTGTCGAGCCACTCGACAATGAAGTCGTCAACGGCGACAAAATTCTCGACCTCACCGAGGGGGTGCGGGACGTTGTTGGGCACGACGACCGAGCAATCGGCTCCAATCCGCCGGTAGTCGGCTTGCAGCTCGAGAGCATCCTGCTCCCATACCATGGAGCGACTCCCGACGACCATGAGCAGCGGGCACGGGACTCGGCGCGGCGGCAGCATTGCCTCTCTCGAGACCTCGTCAGGGACGGCCTGCCCGAAGCCGGTCATCCAGCGAAGTGACGCCTGACACATGACCGGCCTCACAAGCCCGCCGTCGCACACGGCGGCCGCGATCCTGCGATCCGAGAACGCAAGGCGGGAGGCATGAGCGGCGCCCGCCCCTTCGCCGTAGATACCGATCCGCCGCGGGTCGACGTCGGGGCGGGCTTCCAGGTAGTCCAACCAGAACTGTAGCCTGTGCTCCGGCTTGAAGGAGCGATGAACGGTCGAATTGCCGGAATCGACGAGCAGCAGCGACATGGTCCCGCAGAGCGAGGCGGGCAACAGCCTGCTCATCATCGAGCCCAAGGTGGCATCGTCGTCGCTGACGCAGATCACCGCCGGCGCGGCAGAGCCGCGACGAAGCGCGGGCAGGAAGAAGCCAGCCAGGGCGCCTTGATCGAAGCAGTCGATCTTGACGCGCTCAATCGGCAGACCCGCCTCTGTCTCGAGGCCTCTCAGGCCGGTGCCGACCTCGTCTGCGAGGTCGGCACTCTCGACATCTCCCGGACTACTCAGACTTCTGACGACTTCGAGGGCCGTCAGCGAGCACAGCCACGCTTCCCCGGCAATCTGAGCCGAACGCGTTTCGCGCGCAGATTCGGCCAATGTCCGGTAATCGTCGGCGACCCTCAGCCAGTCCGAAATCCACAGATGCCGGCGCGACTCGTGCGCAAGCTCCATGACGGACAGGCGTTCGAAAAACTGGGAGGCTCGATCCCGCAAGTGAGCCAGATTTCGTCCGGCGCCGTCGCACGAACGGTGAGGCGAAGTTTCACCATCCATGTCAGCCCCCGAACGCCGCCAACGATTGCGCGGACCTGCATCCAAACTCGCCAGCGTTGCCCTCTGCGCGGCGTGCGGCAAAGCACCTGCGCGAAACGGTAAGCATTCCAAACAAGCGGGCTTGGGCACAAAGTCCCGGCCGGCTCACCCCAATCGTCACGTCCCCAGCTCCGTCGCTGATGCACAGTCTAGCGCCACGCAACCGCAAGGCTACGCGGCGGGCTTTGTCGTTTCTTGTTGCGATCGGCGAGTCAAAACCACGCGTGCCGACACAAGAGTCATGCCTGTGTAAGCTTCGATTGTGAAAGCACGATGTGGTGAAGGGTGCAGCGCACTACCATCGTGTGCCAAGCCCGCAGGAAGACGCCAAGATCAACCATTGTGACAGTCTTTCGCGAAGGACACGTGACGACGACGGTCGCGCCCGCGAGGAGTGGAATAGCCGAAACGCCAACCCAATCCGGGAAGCTCAATCGCCTTGAAAGAACAAGGGTCCGAGCCTCAGCTCCGGGGGCAGTGGCGTCTCCTTGTATGCATTATCCCAGTTGCCAACTTCCCGCAGTTCGCCTTACATGCCGTCAACTCGCCCGCGGAGAAAGGGCAGGGCTGAAAATTGCACACATTCAAAGGGACGGAGCATGGCGCGCAACATATTGATTCTGGGGGCTTCTTACGGCTCCCTGCTGGGCACGAAGCTGCTGATGGCAGGGCATAACGTAACCCTGGTCTGCCGCGCCAAGACCGCGGAGCTGATCAACCGGGATGGTACCGAGGTGCGCATCAAGTTGCGCGACGAGGCGGTCCACCGGGCGATCTTCTCGCGCGACCTGCCCGGCAAGCTCGATGCCGTCACGCCGGCCTATGTCGACCTCTCCCGTTACGATCTGGTCGGCCTTGCGATGCAGGAGCCACAATACACCAACCACACGGTGCGCGTTCTCATGGTCAAGATCGCCGCGGCGAAACTGCCGTGCCTGTCGATCATGAACATGCCGCCGCTGCCCTATCTGAAGCGAATTCCGGCACTCGCCGGCATGAATCTCGAGGAGGCCTACACCAATGCGCAGGTGTGGGAGCGGTTCGAGCCGGGGCTGGTGACGCTGTGCTCGCCCGATCCGCAGGCGTTCCGTCCGCCGGAAGAAGCCGCCAACGTGCTGCATGTCGGCCTGCCCACCAACTTCAAGGCGTCGGTTTTCGCCGACGAGACGCACAACAAGCTGCTGCGCGAGCTCGAAGCCGACATCGACGCCGTGACGCTCGACGGCCACGACGTGCCGGTGAAGCTGAAAGTGTTCGACTCATTATTCGTGCCGCTAGCGAAATGGTCGATGCTGCTGACCGGCAATTACCGCTGCATCACGCCCAGCGAGCCGCAGTCGATCCGCGACGCCGTGCACGGCGATCTCAAGCGCTCGCAGACGATCTACGACCATGTCGACGCGATCGCCCGCCGGCTCGGCGCCGACCCGCAGGACCAGGTGCCGTTCGCGAAATACGCCAAGGCAGCCGAAAGCCTGCTCAAGCCGTCCTCGGCCGCGCGCGCGGTCGCGAGCGGCGCGCCCTTCATCGAGCGCGTCGATCTCCTGGTGAAACTGATCTCGCATCAGCTCGGCGTCCCGAACGCCGAGATCGACCGCACCGTCGACACCGTGGACCAGAAGCTGAACGAGAAGATCGTGCAGGGTGGATCGGGCGCGCAATAACGCGCCCGATCAGGAACGATTTAAGCCAGATCAGGCCGGTCACGCCGACCAGCGCGACCGCGCCGAGTGCGGGATCGCCTCTTTGCATCGCCGCTCAGTCCAGCTTCGGCCCGGCACTGTTCCCGGTGTTGCGCAAATTCAACGATAGTCGTTGCACCTCAGGGCTACGCGATCGGGTCGCGCCCCCGCGCGCGGGCGGCTGATATCACGACTGCGTGAGACGGCCGCATGCCGGTCGTCAGATCCCGGCACTTCGCGGGCAAAGCGAGCCGATTGGACGCGAAATCAGCTCCCGCACGTGCAGGTCCTTCATTCGCGCAGACGTTGCATGCGCGCAGGACGGCCACGGCGTCTTGTCCTGCCATGGGGAGATGAGCAAGATACGTTTCTAAGTCAGGTTTTCGCAACCTGTTAGCCGGTCCGTTTGTTCCGGCGCGATTGCTATGCACTGCTGAGATAGCCAGACAAGAACAACAAGAATGGATCAGACGATGCTGAGCGTCGTCCGCGCAGTGGAGGCGGGCGCGACGACGATGAAGGGCGTGATCGACGCCACCGGACTATCCCGTCTCAAGATCGAACGTGCGTTGAATGCGCTGGAGAAGCAGAAGCTGCTGGTCCGCGACGGACAAGGCTTTCGCGCGACCGGCCTGCCGAAGACGACCCGGCCGGCCCGGCAATGCGGATCGTGCAACGCCTGCTGCGATATCCTCGAAGTGGCCGCGGTCGACAAGCCGGTGAACCAGCTGTGCCGGCATTGGCAGACAGGCACGGGGTGCACGATCTATGACCGCCGCCCGCAAATGTGCCGCTCATTCGCGTGCGCCTGGCTGCAAGGCCATCTCGGCGATGACTGGTTTCCCGAGACGGCCGGCCTCGTCGTGCATTTCAGCCAGGACGCCGTCAATGTCACCGTCGACGACGACTGCCCGGATCGCTGGCGCGTGGAGCCATATTTCAGCAAGCTCGCCGAATGGTCGCTGAACGGCATCAGGCGGATCGGAAACCGCGGCTATGCCACCCTCGTCGTCTCCGCCGCCGAGCGATTCCTGCTGCTTGGACGCACCATCGTTCCCGATCCGACGCCGTTCGGCACCGCCTTCCTGCCGCTCACGGCCGACACATTCCGATTCTGGAAGGCGACATCGCCGGAGCATTTGCAGCGGCTGCACGAGCGAATCGCCGAGATCGAGCGGATCAGGCAGGAATTCGGCTCCTGCGCGATCCCCGAGACCGAGGACGATGATCCGCAAGCCCCCTATCGGCCCGCGCTTCTACAGCTATCCGGGCACGCCTGAACCCCGTCGTGGGCAACGCGGCATGATTCGCCCCGCGCCGCTCGACGCGCCGCGACGGGATTGATAAGCCCCTGTCCGCGAATGATGGGGACTTGAGTCGGGGACATGACGGTTGCGATCGAGATGGGACAGACCACGGCAGGCGCCGCGGCCGCCATGGACCTCGAGGAACTGCTGGCGACCCGCCTCCTGGTGCAGGGCAATTCGGGCTCCGGCAAATCGCACCTGCTGCGGCGGCTCCTGGAGCAGAGCGCGCCCTGGGTGCAGCAGGCCATCATCGATCCCGAGGGCGACTTCGTGACGCTGGCCGAGCGCTTCGGCCATCTCGTGATCGAGGCCGAGGACCATACCGAGCGCGGCCTGCAGGTCGCCGGCGAGCGTGCGCGGCTGCATCGCGTCTCCACCGTGCTCAATCTCGAGGGGCTCGACGCCGAGAACCAGATGCGGCGCGCCGCGGCCTTCCTCGGCGGCCTGTTCGACGTCGACCGCGACCATTGGTATCCGATGCTGGTGGTGGTCGACGAGGCGCAGCTGTTCGCGCCGGCCGTTGCCGGCGAAGTCTCCGACGAGGCGCGAAAACTGTCGCTCGGCGCCATGACCAATCTGATGTGCCGCGGCCGGAAGCGCGGGCTCGCCGGCATCATCGCGACCCAGCGGCTGGCGAAGCTCGCCAAGAACGTCGCGGCGGAAGCCTCCAACTTCCTGATGGGACGGACCTTCCTCGACATCGACATGGCGCGCGCCGCCGATCTGCTCGGCATGGAGCGGCGGCAGGCCGAAGCCTTTCGCGATCTCGAGCGCGGACAGTTCATGGCGCTGGGACCTGCGCTGTCGCGCCGTCCGCTGCGCCTGAACATCGGCCCGACCGATACAAGTCCGCGCAATTCGACGCCGCGGCTGATGCCGCTGCCGGAGGCAACCCTGGAGGATGCGCGCGCCGTGATCCTGGCGGCACCACCGCCCGATGCCAGCCGGCCGCAGCGCCGGCCTGCGCCGGACCTGCTGGAGCAGCTTCGCGCAGCGAAGGCGGCCGCCGCGCCGGAGATCCGGCCCGAGGTGGCCGAGGTGCCGGCCAGCGCAGAAGAACTCGCCGAGCGGCGCGAACGTGTCGCCCGCACCTTGCGCGCCGTGCTGGCGGAGCCCGATGCCGGCTTCCGCGCCATCGGCGTGCTCTATCAGGAGTTCGTGGTCCGCTGTCGCATCGAGGGCCTCGGCGCGGCGGTGCCTGATCTCAACGAATTCCGTCGCATGCTGACGCATGCGCGCGCCGGGCTCGGGACCGATCTCACTGAAGACGACGCCTGGCAGGACGTCACGCTGCGCGCCTCGATCCTGCCCGACGACATGCAGGGCGTGTTCATGATGATCGCGCGCGCGGCCAAGGAAGGCTGGCCTTGTCCCGGCGATGCTGCGATCGCCCGCGCCTACGGCTCGCATTCGCTGCGCCGCGCGCAGCGGCTGCTCGGCTACATGGAGGAGCAGGGCCTGATCGTCTGCCAGCTCGACGGCGGCGGACGCCGGATCGTGACCCTGGTGGAGCTCGCCTGGGCGACGGCACCGGGGGATCCCAACGCCGATGACTTGCCGGTGGAACAAGTCCAGAGCGCGGCTTCGCTCTGAACCGGTAGAATCAGGGACGTCTCACCACGACGGCCTCGGTCGCATCGAAGCCTTCTACTACGTCCGCCGAACCTCGCCCGTCATCCGAGAACATGCGGCGATAGAGCACGATCGAGGCGAGCCATGCGATCGCGAACAGCGCGATCACGGCGAAGCCGACATTCGCCAGCGACTCGTTCAGGCCATCGACCAGCGTCCACATGCCGCCGGAGAGGCCGAGCCGATCGCTGATCAGGCCGAGCGCTTCGATGCCGCCGATGAACAGCGCGACCGCGACGGAAGCGCCGGTGATCGTGAGATTGTACCAGAGCTTGCGCAGGGGATCGACGAAAGCCCAGCGATAGGCGCTGACCATCAGCGCCGAATCGGCGGTGTCGACCAGCGCCATACCGGCGGCGAACAGCGCCGGGAAGACCAGGACATCGGCGAGCGAGGCGCCGCGGGCGGCTTCGCTTGCGGAGATGCTGAGCAGGCCGATCTCGGTGGCGGTGTCGAAGCCGAGGCCGAACAGGAACCCGAGCGGATACATGTGCCACGGCTTCGTCACCAGACGGAACAGCGGCCCGAGCAGTCGCGCCAGCACGCCGCGACGGGCGAGAAGCGCATCGAGGCCCGCGGCATCGTGAACGCCCTGCTCTCGCGCCATGCGAAACGTCCGCCACAGGCCGGCGAAGATGGCGAGATTGATGGCCGCGATCACCAGCAGGAACAGCGCCGACACTGACGTACCGATCAGACCGCCGATCTCCTTGAGCAGGCTGTCACCGCCAAGACTCACGACGCCGAGCGCCAGCAACAGGGTCGCGACCACGACCACGGTGGAATGGCCGAGCGCGAAATAGAGACCGACGCTGCGCGGCGCGCCGCCCGCCTGCATCAGCTTGCGCACGACATTGTCGATGGCGGCGATGTGATCGGCATCGACGGCGTGGCGGAGGCCGAAGACCCAAGCCAGCAGCGCCGTTGCCATCACCGTCGGCCGGTCGCCGAACAGCGAGACGGCCCAGGCCCATGCGGCGACGTTGGCGGCGACGAGCCCGCCGAGCAGCACCACCGTTCCGGGCTCGGCCGCCCGCACCAATTTCGTCACGAAGTTCATTCCGTCCCGCCGCACACCCCGTCGCGCCAACGGTATGATATTTTCACAGATTGGTCACACTGGCTAGTCCCGGAGAGGGCTCGTCATGCCGCGTTGTCCCGCCTGCGGGCGCGTCATCGGACCTGAAGTGCTACGCTGCCTCGGAGCCGCCGAGATAGGCATCGCGCACCCGCGGATCATCCTTCAGCGCCCGCGCCGGGCCTGACAGCACGATCCTGCCGGTCTGCAGCACATAGGCTTCATGTGCGATCTCGAGCGCGAGGCTGGCGTTCTGCTCGACCATGAACACCGAGACGCCCGCCTGGTTGATGCTGCGGATCAGTTCCAGCACGCGGTCGACGTAGAGCGGCGACAGGCCCATGGTCGGCTCGTCCATCACGATCATGCGCGGCCGGCTCATCAGCGCGCGCGCCATCGCCACCATCTGCTGCTCGCCGCCGGACAAGGAGCCGGCGCGCTGCGACAGCCGCTGGCCGAGCTTCGGGAACAGCGTCAGCATCCGGTCGAGATCCAGCGCCACCGCCTCACGGTCGTTGCGCACGAAGGCGCCCATCAGGATGTTCTCGCGCACGCTCATGTCCGCGAACAGCCGCCGCGCCTCCGGCACCGAGGCGATGCCGCGGCGGACGATCTGGGGCGTGGTGAGCCCGATCAGCGAAGCGCCGTCGAACGTCACCTCGCCCGAGCGCGGTTTGACCAGACCGAGAATGATCTTCATCGTCGTCGACTTGCCGCTGGCATTGCCGCCGAGCAGGCACACGATGTGGCCGCGCGCGACCGTGATCGACAGGTCGAAATGCACCTGGGCCTGGCCGTAGAAGGTGTTGACGTTGAAGAGGGACAGCAGCGGTTCGGGCGAAGGATTCGTCATGCCGCACTCTCCCGCTCCGTCGTGCCTGATAGCCCGTGACCGAGATAGGCCTCGATCACCTTGGGATCACCACGCACCTCTTCGCCCGGCCCTTCCGCGATCTTCTTGCCCTCGTCCATGACGATGACGCGATCGGACAGGCGCATCACCATCTCCAGCTTGTGCTCGATCAGCAGGATGGTCAGCCCTTCCGCTTTCAGCTCGGCGACGAGGCCCTGCATCTCCGCGGTCTCGGTCGGGTTCATGCCGGCGGTGGGCTCGTCGAGCAGCAAGAGGCGCGGCCTCAAGGCGAGCGCACGCGCGATCTCGACACGGCGGCGGTTGGCGTAGGACAGGCTATAGGCGGGCTGGTCGATCCGCGGCAGCAGCCGCTCGCCAAAGCGGGCGAGAATGGCCTTCACCTCCTCGCGCAGCCGCTCCTCTTCGGCCCTGACGCTGGCGGGTCGCAGCAGTGCAAGGCCCAACTCCAGCAGCGGGCCGATCACCGGCACCGTCGGCTTCACGGCACGCAGTCGCGTATGCGCGCCGATCAGAACGTTGTCCATGACGCTGAGATTGCCGAACACGCGCCCGAGCTGGAAGGTGCGGGCGATGCCTTCGGCCGCGAGCCGTTCCGGCGAGAGACCGGTGATGTCCTGGCCTTCGAAGCGTACGGCGCCATCGTCGGGCCGGTCGAGCCCGGTCACGAGATTGAACAGTGTCGTCTTGCCGGCGCCGTTCGGGCCGATGATGCTGACGAGCTCGCCCTTACCGAGGTCGAGATCGATCGCATCGACCGCGGTGAGGCCACCGAAGCGGCGCGTCAGGCCGCGCAGGGACAACATGGGCGCGTGCTGCTCCGCCATCAGATCGTCCCCAACAGGCCCTGCGGCCTGAACCGCACCAGCAGCAGCAGCACGATGCCATAGATCAGGATGCGGTACTCGGCCGCGATGCGGAAGAGTTCGGGCAGGCCGACCAGTGCGACCGATCCGACGATCGCGCCGACGACGTTGCCGAGACCGCCGAGGATGACGACCGTCAGCGCCAGGATGGATTGCTGCGTGTTGAAGGTCTCGTGGTTGATGTAGGAATAAAGATGCGCGGCGATGCCGCCGCTGACGCCGGCGGCGAAACCGCCGAAGATGAAGGCCAGCGACTTGTAGCGGTTCAGGCTGAGGCCGTAGGCACGTGCGGCGATGTCATCGTCGCGGATGGCGCGAAAGCTGCGGCCGAGATGCGAACCGAGCAGCCGTCCCTGCAGCAGCGCCAGCACAAGCATCACCGCGAAGCTGAACCAGTAGACCGAGAACGGGCTGATCAGGTCATAGCCGAACAGCGACAACGGCGGGATGCCTGAAATGCCGATCGGACCGCGGGTGACGCTCTCCCAATTCAGGATCACCAGCGAGACGATTTCGCCGATGGCGAGTGTCGCAATCGACACATAGTGCCCGCGCAGGCGGAACGACGGCGAGATCAACAGCGTGCCGAGCGCAGCACTCATCAGGCCGCCGCCGATGACGGCAAGGCCGACCGGAACGGCCAGCGTCAGCGACAGCAGCGCGGAGGTGTAGGCGCCGATCGCGAGCAACGCGGCGTGACCGAGCGAGACCTGGCCCATCGTGCCCGCAACCAGAGTCAGGCTGAGCGCGAGCATGCCGAGCAGCCAGGCGTTGATCAGGGTCTGGAGCACGTAGGAGGACACCGGGAAGAACGGCAGCACTGCGAAGGCGGCAGCCGCGACCAACAGGGCCCAGCGCGGGATGCGGACCGGACGGCTCGGCGCGATGAAGGTGCCAGTGAGCGGCTCGGGCGGAGCCTGCCGCGCGCTTGCGAACAGACCGTTCGGGCGCAGCACGAGCACCACGACCAGCAGCAGGAACGCGAACAGATTGCGATAGCTGGTGCCGAACACGGCGACACCGTAGCTCTCCACCAGTCCGAGCAGCAGGCTGCCGATCACCGCGCCCGGCACGTTGCCGGCGCCGCCGACCACTTCCGCGACGACGCCTTTGAGGGTCGCCTGCAGGCTCATCGCGGTGTCGATCTGGTTGTAGTACATGCCGACCAGCATGCCGGAGACGCCGCCGAGCGCGGCCGCGATGCCGAACACTGCCTGATTGACGCGATTGACGTCGACGCCCATCTGCATGGCGGCGTCGCGATCCTGCGCGGTAGCGCGCACCGCCCAGCCGAGCTTGGTGTAGCGCAGGAACACGAACAGCAGCAGCGCGCTGGTGAGCCCGACGCCGGCGATCAGGAGGTCAAGCGGTCCGATGGTGCCGCCACCGAGCTGGAAGCGAACGTCCGGCAGCTGGCTCGGCAGCGCGCGCGGATTGGGCGAGAAGGTCAGCATCACCAATTGATCGAGCACGAAGCTGATGCCGATGGTCGCGAGCAGCGGCGCGATGCGCACCGAGTTCTGAAGCGGACGCAGGCCGAACCGCTCGATGATCAAGCCGACCATTGCGGCGGCCGCCGCCACCACGATGATGGTCAGCGGCAGCGGCGTGTGCAGCCGCACCACCGCGACCCAGCCGATATAGGCGCCGACCAGATAGATCGATCCTTGCGCGAAGTTGATCAGCCGGCTGACGCCGAAGATCAGCGCGAGCCCGACCGCAACGAGGGCGTAGACATTGCCGACGATCAGCCCGTTGATCGTGTAGTCGAGCCAGGAAGACAAGCGATGATCCCCGCGAAAAGAGTAGCGCGGCCGGAGCGCCCGCTCCGGCCATCAGGTCAGGTCGGCTTGCCGTCCCACAGCATGAACTGGCCCTTGCGCACCACGAGCTCGGCGTTCATGGCGCCCTTGACGCGGCGGCTCTCGACGTCGAACGTCGCCTGGCCGTAGATGACGCTGGAGACGTCCTTCACCTTGGCGAAGGCGTCGCGGATGGCCCGGCGGTCGGTGCCGCCGATCTTCACCACGGCAGCGGCCATGTTCATCGCGTCATAGGAATAAGCGTTGAATGCATCGGGCTCCTGTCCGTTGTACTTGGCCTTGAAGCCCGCGATGAACTTCTTCACCTCGGGCCTCGGATCCTCGGGGAAATAGCGCGTGCCGAGATGCACTTGCTCGACCGCTTCACCGCCGAGCTCCAGGAATTTCGGCGAGTACACCGAGCTTGCCGCGCAGATCGTCTGCTTCAGACCGACCTGGCGGGCCTGGCGGGCGATCAGCGCACCATCGGAATAATAGGAGATCAGGATCAGCCCGTCCGGACTGGCATCGCGCACGCGCACCAGCGTCGAGCGGAAATCGCGCTCCTCCGCGATGTAGCCCTCGGTCACCGCGATCTCGGCGCCGTATTCCTTCGCCGCCTTGACGAAGTGGTCTCGGCTGGTGCGGCCCCAGTCGGTGTTGAGGTGCAGCACCGCGAGCTTTTTCAGGCCGAGGCGCCTGACGGCATAGGACGCCAGCAGCGGCTGCTCGTCGGCCTGGCTGACGGACGTGCTCCACATGAAGTCGCCGCCCTTGGTGAAATCGGGGTGTGAGTTGGTGAAGCCGAACTGCACGAGGCCGCCGCGCTGATAAATCGGCGAGGCCGCCATCGAGGCGGGACTGGAGAAATCGCCGAGCTCCATGACGATGCGGGGATCGGAGACGAATTTCTGGGCGATCGCCACCGACTGGCGCGGATCGCTCTGGCTGTCCTCGAACTGGTAGGCGAGCTTTCGCCCGTTGATGCCGCCGGCGGCGTGAATCTCGTCGAGCGCGAGATCAAAGCCCTGCTTCCACTGGGCGCCATATTGCGCGTTGGGCCCGGTCAAGGGGCCGCTGACGCCGAGCAGGATCGGTTCGGCGGATTGCGCAAGGGCGGCGCGCGAAGACGCCGCTCCCGCCATCATGGCGGCGAGTGAGCCCCTGACCAGGGTACGACGATCGATGTTGCTCATGCACGGCTCCATCCATTCAATGTTGAAACAGCAGCAATTCTCGTGCCGGTGAGATTGCCTATTTCGAGGGCTCGCCGAGCGACAGCATCAGCCGGTTCGCCCAGTTGAAGAACGAGGCGCCGTTGATGACGTCGACGATCTCGGCATCGTCGAGGCCCGCACGGCGCAGCTCCTCAATGTTGTCGGGACCGAACGCGATCGGCGTCGCGGCCAATGCCACGGACGCCTTGACCACGGCATTCCAGCGTTCGCCGAGATCGGCCTTGATGCCTTCGTCGAGCAGGCGCTGCACATCGTCGCGGCGCTTGGAGTAGGTGCTGGCAAAGCGCGCATGCACGGAGGCGCAGTAGATGCAGCCGTTGTAACGCGAAGTTGCAGCCGCCGCGAGTTCGCGCTCGGCGCGCGGCAGGCCGTCGGCCACATTGTAAAAGATGTCCTTATCGGTCCTGGTGCGGGCTTCAAGGACTTCGGGATCGCGCACCAGGAGCCGGAAATATTCCGACTTGGCGCGGGCGCGGTCGACCAGACCGGCGAAGTGCCGTTCGGTCAGCTCGGTCTCGGGCAGCGGGTCGATCCACGAGACCCAGCCGAGTTCGTCCTGAGTGAAGACGACCGGCGGATTGACGGTATTCATGGTGCGACCTCCTGCGCGCTTGCCGCTGCGAGCGTGCGCAAGCCGCTGACGACACGCACCTGGAACGACAGAAACGCAACGAGCTGGGAGACCGTGACGATGCCGGTGGTCGACCAGCCGGCCGTCAGCAGCGCCTTCATGTCGGCGGACGACGCGTCGCGCGGGCGGAACACCAAGAGATGCGCATGCTCCAGCGCCGCTGCGAGCCTCGCACGGAGGACGGGCTTGCGCTCCGCGCTGACGCGATAGATCAGCCCGGCCTTGTTCTCGATCGACAGTGGGCCGGCCGGAAAGGCGCCGTACGGTCCCGACGTCCTGCCGCGCTCGATCTCGGCTGTGATCGGTTCGAGCAAGGCCGCTCCATCGGCATTCGCGGCAAGCTTCTCGCGATAGAAGGCGGCGACGGGGGACTCGCCATGAAGCCCGGTCACGAAGGCCGCGACTGCCGCGCGCTCGGAAAGCGAGACCTCGCTCGAATCGACCGGATCGAACAGGGCGAGATAGCTCTTCTGCGCGTTCTCGCGCGCCTGCGGACGCCGCGCGCGGATGGCGTCGAGAGCCGATCCCGGCTCGATCCCGGCGAGCGTGTCGATGATGTCCAGTGTACCCATCAGTCAGCCTCGTGCAGCGCGAACATGTTTCATTCCGGCTAGCCCGCCAGCGCCACTTCGGGTGCCGTCCGGGTCCAGCCCAGCGCCGGCGCGACCTTGTCGGCGACGAGCTCGATCGATCGCAGCACATAAGGATGCGGCGCATCGACCGAGTGCACCTGGAAGACGAGATCGGTCACCCGCTCGAGCGTGGCATCGGTGCGGAGCGAGGCGATCACCTCATCGGCGGCGCCGACATGGGTGTCGAACGCGGTGATCATTTCCTCCAGCGTCTCGCCCGGCCTGGCGTGACCTCCCTTGAGGAACTGCGGCAGCGCGCGCCGCAGTCCGATGTCTGCGAAGCGCATCGCCTCGCGATGGTCGTCGGCGACGAAGACGCTGCGCGAGGCCATGATGCGGGGCTCGCACCCCGGTGGCAGCGCTGCGAGATAGGCATCGATGATCGGGTTCTGGATCTCGGCGAGCGTGGCTTTCGGCGCCTCCTTGGCCCGCGGCTGGGTGCGCGACAGCAACAGGCCGTCGCCGGCCTTGCCGGCGCGGGCACCGCCCGCGACCGAGAATGTCGCCTGCCAGATGCGCTTGTCCAATTGTGGCCGCAGCGGATAGAGCGTGTCGCCTCCGTCGAGCGGCTTGCCGACCAGGGCCGTGCGAACGATTTCGAGATTGCGCGCAAAGATCTCGTTGCGCTGCGCGCTGTCGAGGCCGAAAGCGGCAAAGGCCGAAGGATTGCCACCGGTGCCGACGCCGAGATCGAAGCGGCCGTTGCAGAGCAGATCGAGCACCGCGGCGTTCTCCGCAACCCTGACCGCATTCTCCAGCGGCAGCGTGACGATGCCGGTGCCGAGGCGGACGCGCGAGGTCTGCGCGGCGACGTAGCCGAGGAACGTGAAGGGCGATGGCAGGCCGCCCTCGCGCTCGTGAAAATGATGCTGCGCGATCCATGCGGAATCGAGCCCGGCCTTCTCGGCGTGCACGATCTGTTCGGCCGCGAAGCGATAGCGGTCCACCGCCGGCGCCTCGTCGAGCAACCGCGTGAAGAAGCCCAGGCGTTTCAGGTTTGCGAAGCGTTTCATACGACCCCTGTCGGGCGAGGATTGCCACGCCCCCGATGATGTCGGTTGCCGCAGTTCCAGACAAGCGGGGCATTGCGCAAGGCTGCCCGCCGGATCAGCCTTACATGGACTTTACGCAGGCAGATTGCCTACCAGCTCGGCAGCACGGCGCCCTTGAACTTGGTCAGCACGAACTCCTTGACCTCCGGACTGTGATAGCTGTCCACGAGGATCTTGACCCAGGGCTTGTCCTTGTCGGCGGTGCGGACGGCGATCAGGTTGACGTAGGGGCCCTTCGGATCCTCGCGCAGGATCGGATCCTTGACCGGATCGAGGCCGGCCTGGGTTGCATAATTGGTGTTGATCGCGGCGGCGTCGACGTCGTCGAGCGCGCGTGGCGCCTGCGCCGCGTCCACCTCGATGAACTTCAGCTTCCTGGGATTCTCGGTGATGTCGAGCACCGTCGGCTTGAAGCCGACACCGTCCTTCAGCTTGATCACGCCCTTGTCGCGCAGCAGCAGCAGCACGCGGCCGCCATTGGTCGGATCGTTCGGGATCGAGACCTTGCCGCCCTCGGGCAGGTCGGCGAAGGCTTTATGCTTCTTCGAATAGACGCCGATCGGGAAATTCACGGTCAGGCCGACGGCCTCGATCTTGTAGCCGCGGTCGACCTTCTGGTTGTCCAGGTAAGGCTGGTTCTGGAACGAATTGGCCTGGATGTCGCCGGAATCGAGCGCGGCATTCGGCACCACGTAGTCGGAGAACTCGAGGAGCTGAATATCGAGTCCCCGCTTGGCGGCGATCGGCTTCACGGCCTCGAGGATCTGCGCATGCGGCCCCGGCGTCACGCCGATCTTGATGGCCTCGGCCCCGGCTGCGGAGGACCATGCGGCGAGCACGGCCGAGAGGATCAGAGGCAGGCGAAACGACATCTTGGTCTCCGTAGGTCTGCGACAAACAAATATGGAACCGTATTCGCTTCCCCGCCGCGCGAAATCAATGAAATGGAAAACCATATTGGCAGGCCCCCGCGGACGCACGTTCTCCATTCGACATCAAACGGAAAAGAAATCACGCCGGGCATCTTTCATGTGTGGCGATTTCCCGGCCGCGGCAATGATTCTTTCGCCAGCGCAACACTCCGAAACTTGATGGATCTGCGCCTGCCGGGTTAGGTTTTCGTGCGGCCTTAGAACTTCCCCAAGTTCACCTAGATCGCACCGGATCGCCGCCTGGGTCTCTCAGGCAGGCGATCCGGGTCCGTGCCCCGCCAGCGGGCGCTCTCCGCATCGTCATTTCGTCGCATCCCCGCCTTGCCGGCATTGCCGCCCCGGCCGGCATGAAACATGATGGGTTGCCGGAAACGGTTTGTGCAGGTGGAGGTCGTCCGATGAGCGAGAATGAGATCCGCGGTTTGATCGCCGAGGTGAAGCAAGGCAGGCTGTCGCGACGCTCATTCATCCGGAAGGTCGCCGCGATCGGGATCGCCGCACCGGTCGCGAGCCAGATCCTGGTGTGGCACGACGTGGCGATGGCGGACGCCACGCTGCCGTACAAGCCGACCAAGGCCGGCGGCGGCGGCACGCTCAAGATCCTGCTCTGGCAGGCGCCCACCCTGCTCAATCCGCATTTCGCGATCGGCACCAAGGACCAGATCGCCACGCGCATCTTCTTCGAGCCGCTCGCCGGCTGGGACAAAGACGGCAATCTCATTCCCTGCCTGGCCGCCGAGGTGCCGACCAAAGCGAACGGCGGCCTTGCCGCGGACGGCATGAGCGTGATCTGGAAGCTGAAGCGTGGCGTCAACTGGCACGACGGCAAGCCCTTCACCGCCGACGACGTCGTCTTCACCTGGCAGTACGCCGCGGACCTCGCGACCGCGGCCTACACCACGGGCTCCTACAAGGACATCAAGGTCGAGAAGATCGACGACTACGCCGTCAAGGTGCTCTTCAAGGCGCCGACGCCGTTCTGGGCCGACCCGTTCGTCGGCGGCTCGGTCGGCCAGATCCTGCCAAAGCATCATTTCGGGGACTATGTCGGCGCCAAGTCGCGCGAAGCTCCGGGCAATCTGAAGCCGGTCGGCACCGGTCCGTACAAATTCGTCGAGTTCAAGCCGGGCGACATGATCCGCGCCGAACGCAATCCCGACTATCACGTCAAGAACCAGCCGCATTTCGATACGCTCGAGGTCAAGGGTGGCGGCGACGCGGTGTCTGCGGCGCGCGCGGTGCTGCAAACCGGCGAATACGACTTTGCCTGGAACATGCAGGTGGAGGAGGAGGTCCTCAAGCGCATGGAGGCGGGCGGCAAAGGCAAGCTCGACATCACGCCTTCGGGCAATGTCGAGTTCATCATCCTCAACACGACGGACCCCTGGACCGAGGTCGACGGCGAGCGTTCGAGCGTCAAGACCAAGCACCCGACACTGTCCGATCCCGCGGTTCGTCGGGCGATCAATCTCCTGATCGACCGCGATTCGATTCAGAAATTCATCTACGGGCGCGGCGCCCTCGCAACCGCGAGCTTCGTCAACGCGCCCAAGCAGTTCAAGTCCCCCAGGCTGAAATACGAGTTCGACATCGACAAGGCCAACAAGATCCTCGACGAGGCCGGCTGGACCCGGGGCGCGGACGGCATCCGCGAGAAGGACGGCAAGAAACTCAAATACGTCTTCCAGACCTCGACCAACGCCCCGCGCCAGAAGACCCAGGCCATCATCAAGCAGGCCTGCCAGAAGGCCGGCATCGAGATCGAGATCAAGGCCGTGACC
Source organism: Bradyrhizobium sp. 191 (assembly GCF_023100985.1). Taxonomy (NCBI): domain Bacteria; kingdom Pseudomonadati; phylum Pseudomonadota; class Alphaproteobacteria; order Hyphomicrobiales; family Nitrobacteraceae; genus Bradyrhizobium; species Bradyrhizobium sp. 191. The sequence goes on along the minus strand of NZ_CP064692.1, from coordinate 6,348,400 downwards.
GCATCGGTGTTCTTCTCCTCCGACGTCGGCAACCCCGACACCTACTCGAAATTCTATGCCGACATGGAGATGTACAACACGACGCAGCCGCAGCCCGATCCGGAGCGCTTGCTGAACCAGTGCGTCTCCTGGGAGATCGCCACCAAGGACAATAAATGGCTGGGCCGCAACAACTCGCGCTATTCCGATCCCGAAGCCGACAAGGCCTACAAGGCCGCCCAGAACGAGCTCGATCCGGTTAAGCGCGCCGCGCTGCTGATGAAGGTCGACGAGATCTTCTGCGGGGCCAACGTGTTCCTGCCGCTGCTCTCGCGCCACATCGTCAACGCGAGCGTCAACAGCCTCATGATCGACATCTCCGGGTGGGACACCATCACGTGGAACCTGGCGGCGTGGTATCGGAGCTGAGGGGCGTTCGCCGAATCTCTCGGGTCCCGGACAAGCTGTAACGCAGATCGCGTGTCGAAGACGCGCGTGAATGCGCTTATCGCGGTGCAGCGCCGGGATCCGGAAGGCGACATGGACCGAATCCCTTCCATTGTGTGCTCCAGATCACAGCAGAAGCACGCGCCTTCCCCTACAAAGACCGGGCATGGCCGCAAACAAGGTAACGGCGGTACGCACGAGCTGCGGAGACGATCGACAGCTACGGACTTTCGAAAGCCGCCGGGGCGAGGAACCCGGCGGCTTTTCTCCTTCTTGCGAGAGATACGGGCAATCAAGCTCTCAGGAACGGCAGGGCAAGCGAGGCCCATCAACGCCCCAAAGCGCGATGACGATTCATCGCAATCGCATCGCGCCTTAGTGCCACGTCGTGTCCGCTTCGACGATTACCACCCTGGCTTCGGGAACTTCGGCCGTGTTGCAGGTGCAGGGCATGCCCTCGCCTCAGCGGCAGCCGGCCAGCTTCTCACTCCAGACCCGGAGCGGATGGTTTTCGCAGACCCATCCCAGTCCGTGGCAGGAGGGGCAGGTCTTGTCGGTCACAGCGTATCCGGCGTCCGCAACGTGTTCGACTTGTCCTCGTTGCGCAGCTCCTGCTCGGCGGCCTGCCAGAACTCTTCCTCGCGGCCTTCAGGCCTGCCGGCTTGCTCCCACAAGCGATGCGCACGTTCTCTGATCTCTTGCTCGGTCGGCTCGGACAATTGCACCTCCTGCTTTGGAAGCACGGCCCCACTCTTGGGGGGTTCCCGTGGGGGTCCTGGGGGGCTTGGAGGCGAGGCCGTGCAGGCCAGCCATCGGCGGCGACGCTGGCCCGCAGAGTCAAGCTTCGACCATGTGCAAGAGTTCCTGCGCGCCCGTCCACGCCGGGCGGAATCCATTCTCACCAGCGAAATTGCGGCTGACGCGGGTTATCAAATAGCGGCTTCGCGCTCTCGCGGCGCAATCCGCCCAAGGTTTGCTTGATCGCTCCACCCTCTAAAGCCATGAGGCGCAGGAAAGCCAGGAGCTGACCTCGCACCCGCGGTCTGCTGCGCGAAAATAGCGAAAAGGGAGACCGCACAGCAGCATACAGGTCGTGCCAATCACTCGGCCTTCCCTGCGCGATGGTTGCACGGCCTATGCCGTACTCGCGGGGCCAGAAACTTGCTGGCGGCGCACGGTCCGGCCGCTAGCTGTAGAAGATGCCTCCATCCACGTTGAGGGCCTGGCCGGTCACGAACGCGGAATCATCCGACGCAAAGAACGCTACTGGACCGACGACGTCCTCCGGTTGCCCGAGCCGGTGCAGGTCGGTGACCTTCTCGAAATAGGCAACTCGTTCGGGATCACGGAGATTGTTGAGCCCCATCTCCGTCACGATGATGCCCGGACATACGGCATTCACGGTGATGCCATGGCCTCCGAACTCCATGGACGAGACGCGCGTGAAGCCGACCACGGCCGACTTCGATGCAGCGTAGTGGGACTGTCCCGGACCGCCCGTTCGGGCGGCGAGCGAGGCGATGTTGACGATCCGTCCGTATTTGCGCTCCTTCATATGGGCCACCACGGCCTGGGTCATCTGGAAGACGCCGCGCGTGTTGACGGCGAACGTCTGGTCCCACGTATCGGTCGTCAACTCGTCGATGGTCGCCAGCCTGAGGATTCCCGCATTGTTGACGAGGACATCGATGTGCCCAAGTCCCTGGATGGCTTCAGCCACCGCCCGCCTGCAATCGCCGATATCGCTCACATCGCCCAGCACCGGGATGCATCGGCCGCCAAGCTTCTTGACCTCTGCGACGGTCTCGAGAAGGGCCTTCTCCTGGGCAGCGATGTCGGTCAGCGCGAGATCGTAGCCACGCCTTGCAAGACCGATGGCTATCGCGCGGCCAATTCCGCGGCTTGCTCCCGTCACGATCGCATGTCGGGCCATGTTGCGTTCTCCCTGTTGTTCGTATGAATAGTTTCTGCCGGTGTGAATGGATCAGGCGTGAGCAGGCTTGCGGACCGGGAGGGTGTTCATGGCCTTCACGGTCTCCTCGAACGAGACGAGATTGGCGCCCGAACCCAGCCCCGTCGCGACGATCGCGGCCGTCGCGGTCGCGAGCCTGGCGCAGTCGAGCAGGTCCCAGTCGCGAACCAGACCGGCGATGAAGCCGCCGGTGTAGGAATCGCCGCATCCCGAGGTATCGCGGACCGCGACCTCGAACGCCGGCACCGTGAACTGACGTCCGTCGCGCGTCATCACGAACGAGCCATCGGCACCGAGAGAAATGGCGCAGGCTCCCGCGCCCTTGTCGATGAAGAACCGCGCACACGCGGCGGGATCGTCGGTTCCGACCATGGCATGGGTCTCATCGATGCTCGGCATGAAGAAGTCGACATAGGGCAGCAGCGGCTCGACCAGCGCCAGCGTTTCGCGCCGCGCCTGGATGAGATCGAGCGTCGTCGTGCAACCGGCCGCCTTGGCATCGCGCAGCAATGCGACGGAAGGCGCTCCATCCATCGCGAGCAAGGAACCAACCCCGCCGAGATGCAGAATCTTGCTCCGGCAAGCGGCCTTTTGCGTGTCGGGCGCGATACGCCAGCGGGCGGAGGCGCCCCTTGCGTGCATGACCGGACGCGAGCCGTCGGGCCGGATCGGCAGGATCGTGGCCGAGGTCGGACTGCCGGCCATCCGCTCCATGAGAGAGATGTCGATACCTTCACGCTCCAGCGCGTTCAGCATCCAGTCGGCCTTCTCATCGGAGCCGACGGCGCCGACCGCGAGCGCCTTCAGACCGAGACGCGCGCAAGGGACGACCGTTCCGCCGGCGGTACCCGCGACCGCGAGCCGAATTTCTTCGATCAACAAGCGGCCGCCACCGGGCGGAATCTCGGTCACCGGGACCCCCAGAATATCCAGAATATAAGTACCGCAGACGCTGACGTCGTGAGTGTAGGCCATGAGTTCTCGCAGGACAGTGGTTGGATCGTGATCTAGCTCGACAGCTGAGGGACCTTGGGCGTGCCCTCGCTATCGCGCAGGCCGTATTGCCCCCATCGCTTCAGGATGCTGTCGATTTCCTCGTCCGGCAGCAGCGGAGGAGAGCCAAGTTGAAGACAGCCGTGATACTGCTTGGCGAGCACTTCGACCTCCACCGCGAGCCACATGGCCTTGCGCAGGTTGGGACCGACGGCGATCAGCCCGTGATGCGCGAGCAGGCAGGCGCGGCGATAGCGAAGCGCGTCCAGCGCAGCCTGCGACAGCTCCGCCGTGCCGTATTGGGCATAGGGCGCGCAGGGAATGTCGTTTCCGCCGGCAGCGGCGATCATGTAGTGAATCGCGGGGATCGAGCGATTCATGATCGCGATGATCGTGCAGAAGATCGGATGGGCGTGAACCACGGCGCCAACCTCCGGCTTCGACCTCAGGATGTCGAGGTGAAAACGCCATTCCGTCGAAGGGACGTTGCCGGCCGACGCGGTCCACGAGCCGTCCCACTTCATGGCCACGATGTCCTCGGGCCTCATGCGGTCGTAGGGAAGACCGGACGGCGTGAGCAGGATGCCGTCTTCGGTTCGGACGCTGATGTTTCCGGACGTTCCCTGGTTGATGCCCTGCGCCGCCATCTCGCGACACGCGTCGATGATGGATTGACGAAGTTCGAGCTCCGTATCGCAACCGCTCATGCCCTGCTTCCCATTCGCGTTCATGCACTTGCTCCGAGCTGGACCTGCCGGTCGACCAACAGCCAGGTGGCGCGCGCGGTTGCCAGCACCTCCTGCTCCGCATCAAGCAGGGCGCTTTCGGCAAAGAGCTTGCGGCCTTCCCGCCCCGTCGGCCACGCCACCACCACGCATCGATCTCCGGGACGCGGCCGGCGATCGATCCGAGCGGCCATGCGTCCGAGCAGAACCGTCTCGTCACCGTTCAATCCGAGGTGACGGGCGCCCACGCTGCAATAGCCGGTCGGGCAATCGAGAGCGGCCCAGACGAATTCGGGCGCGACATGACCGTCCTCGCCGGACAGACTGCCATGAGGCATCCAGGAGGCCGCGAACACGACGGGCTTGCCCGGGACTGCCCCCGCCTGCAGCGGACCTGCGAAGATCCGGAGACCGTCGCCATGGCCACGTGCGGGGCCGCAGACGAAGCATCCCGGAAGATTGTGGGTCTGCTCGTCGTAGGGTGTTCTACCGACCGCCTCTTCGGCCGCCGCGTAGCTCACCCTGGGAACGTCCGACACATCGATGCCTGCTGCACGCGCCGTCGCGAGCAGTTCGTCTTTTTCGCGCAACTCGATCGCGCCGTCGGCCTTCGTCAGCACGTCGAGCGGCCGCTCCAGCGGCGGCGGGGCACGCAACGTCACTTCGGCGTCTCCGGCGACGTGCCTTGCGAGACATCCGCAAACGTAGCCTCCGTTGCCGGAATTGGGCGGGCCCCGGAAGCGTCTGTCGATGACCAACAATACCATTTCAGCTTTCGTCCGCGGCGTTCAGCGTCCCATCGCGAAGAACTCGTCGTTCGGACGCATGCTGGTGACGTTGGCGAGGCGGTTCGACATACCGAAGAATGCCGCGATGGCGGCAATGTCCCAGACGTCCTCCTCGGTGAATCCGTGTCCCTTGAGATCGACGATGTCGGAGTCGTCCACCTCATAGGCGCGCGCTGAGACCTTCATCGCGAAATCGAGCATCGCCCTTTGTCGCGCGGTGATATCGGCCTTGCGGTAATTGACGGCGACCTGGTCCGCGATCAGCGGATTCTTCGCTCGCACCCGCAGGATGGCGCCGTGCGCCACGACGCAATACTGGCACTGATTGGCGCTGCTGGTCGCGACGACGATCATCTCGCGCTCGGCCTTGGTGATCGGCCCCGGCTTGTCCATCAGCGCGTCGTGATAGGCGAAGAACGCCCGGAACTCGTCAGGACGATGCGCGAGTGTCAGAAAGACGTTGGGGACGAAGCCGGACTTCTCCTGAACCGCCTCGATCCGCGAGCGGATATCCGTAGGGAGCGTCGCGATATCGGGGACGGGAAAGCGGCTGATGGCGGGCGCAGACATGTTCCAAGCTCCTGTTAGACTGCCGCGAGCGCGATGAGCGATTCCTGATAGGCCTCGAACGCATCGCGCCGATCGGCGGCGTACGGCTCGACTCGCACGAGGCAGGTGTGAGCCGAGCAGCCCTGGCCGAATTGAGAGGTGCCGATATCGAGCGTGAGCACGTTCGGATTGCCCGCGACCTCCAGGCCGCTATTGCCCGTCGGCGTGAACCAGGCACCGGTCGGAAGCACCAGTACGCCCTGACGGACCTTGTCGGTGACCTCCGCCGTCGCGAGGCACTCCCCGCGGCCGTTCCAAATGCGGATCGTCTTGCCGTCGGCGATGCCGAGAGCAGCCGCGTCGTCAGGATGAAGGCGAGCCTGTTCGCGGCCGTTGCGTTTCATCGCCCGGCTCGATGCGCCGGTTTCGAGCTGGCTGTGAAGTCGGCCGGCCGGCTGGTGCGAGATGAGGTGCATCTGGCCGGCGTCGGAGGCATTGCCGAGCCATTCAGCCGGCTCGATCCACGCGGGATGCGGGCGACAGTCGGCATAGTCCAGCCTGGCCAGAGTCTCGCTGCCGAGCACGATCTTTCCGCTTTCGGTCCTGAGCGGATGCGCCTCCGGCTCGTTGCGGAAGTCCGCCAAGAAGGTGTGTTCTGCCTTGACCGGGCAGCGGGCATAGCCGGCTTCCCAGAACGCATCGAAATCCGGCATCGCGAAGCCGAAGCGCTGCGAGGCGTCGCTGCGGCAGGCTTCGTAGAGATGCCGGACCCAGCCCATTTCGTCCCGGCCCTCGTTGAACCGATCGGCCACCCCGAGCTTGCCTGCGATCGCGTTGAAGATCTCGAAGTCGGAGCGGGATTCGCCCAGCGGCTCGATCGCCTTCTTCATCGCCAGGATGAAGTCGGAGCGCCTGTTGCCGGCAAGATCGTTGCGCTCGATCGACGTGGTTGCCGGCAGCACGATGTCGGCCCGCTGGGCTGTCGCCGTGAACATCGGGTCCTGCACGACGATCGTTTCGGGCCTCGTCCAGGCTTCCGACAGGCGATTGAGGTCCTGGTGATGATGGTAGGGATTGCCGCCCGCCCAATAGACCAGCCTCGTATCCGGATAGGTGCGGATCTCGCCTTCGTAGCTGAACGGCCTGCCGGGATTGAGCAGCATGTCGCTGATCCGCGCCACCGGAATGAAGCTGTCGATCGGCCTGGTCAGTTGCGAAATGGCAGGAGAGCGGCCCATATTGAGCGGTGCCCCTACGCCCCCCAGTGAGGCGTAGCCGTAACCAACGCCGCCGCCCGGCAATCCGATCTGGCCGACAACCGATGCAAGTCCGAGCGCCGCCCAGAACGGCTGTTCGCCGTGATGGGCCCGCTGCAGGCTCCAGCTCACCGTCAGCATGCTCCGCGTGTCGACAAGGCGCCTCGCCAGCGTCGCGATCCGGTCCGCATCGAGGCCGCAGATGTTCGCGGCCCACACGGCGTCCTTGCGCACGCCATCCGTCTGGCCTTCGAGATAACCAAGCAGGCGATCCGCGCCGCTGGTGCAGCGCGCGAGGAAATCCGCATCGTGCCGGCCCGCCTTCACGATCTCGCCGGCAAGCCCGAGCATCAGCGCAGCGTCCGTGTTCGGTCGAACCGGCCACCATTCGGCGTCGACCCAGTCGGGCAGATCGTCCTTCAGTGGCGATACGTGAATGACCTTGACGCGGCGCTCGACGATCTTCCTGAGATAAGTCTCGAGGCGATGGCTGCCAATTCCTCCGGCCTCGTTTTGCGCGGTTCGCGGCGACAGAGCGCCGAACACCACCAGCGTCTCGGTGTGCTGCGCGATGGTGTCGAGCGTATTGGCGCGGCCGCCGCAGGCGTCGTCGCTGCCCAGCGTGTGCCGCAAGATCACAGGACCTGCCGCGATGGAATAGGTGTCGACGTGCCTGGTGAAGCCGCCAACCAGGTTGAGCATGCGCTTCAGAAGTGATGAGGCATGGTGCAGGCGGCCCGAGTTTGTCCAGCCATACGAGCCCGCGAATATCGACGCGTTGCCGAACGTGCCGGCGACGCGGCGCACTTCGTCGGCGACCAGCGTCGTCGCCTCGTCCCAGCTGACCGGCACGAATTTCTCACGGCCGCGGCCCCGGCGATCGCTTTTCTCGCGCTTGTCGAGCCAGCCCGAGCGGACCATCGGTCGCAGCACGCGCCGCTCGGGGTTGGCCCATTCGGCAATGGAATGGATGATCGGGGAAGGCGCCGGATCGTGCTCGAATGGCTCGACGCCGACGATGCGATCGTCCTCGACGAGGATCGTGTACGCACCCCAATGGCTGCAATGCGGGACCCGCTTGATCCTGCTCATGCGTCGACCGCCACAAGATCGCGCCGCATCTGCGCGGCGAATTCGGGATAGGTCTCGGCGAGCTCGTCGAAGACACGGCCGCGAAGCAGGTCGAGCGTCGATCGATCGGGCAGCGGGGTCTGCCGCGGCTCGGCATCATGGCCAAACCGGAAACCGGTCGCCTGCTTGATTTCCGCAAGATCGTGCCCGGGATGGACGCTCTCCAGATCGAACCCCGGCCGCGTCTTGTCGAATCGGAAGAGTCCCTTGCCGGTCAAGAGAGCAATGGGGCCGCCGCTCCGGAAGACTCCCTCAGGACTGACGCCCGGCGCACTGATGAAGTCCACGTGCTCGACGAAGACTCGGGGCGTATGCTCCTCGCGGAAGAGGATGACCCGCGGCACGACGAAGTAGAGATAGGCCGACCCGAACGAGCCGGGCCAGCGCACGCTCGAGCGCGGATAATCACCGGTCCCGACGAGGTTCACATTGCCGAAGCCGTCGATCTGGCCCCCGCCGAGGAAGAACGCGTCGATCCGGCCCTGACCGGCACAATCGAACAGCTCCGCCGAGCCGTTGGTGAAGAAATTGTGCTCGACAGAACCGAGAATGGAGATGCGTGGGCCGACGGTGCCGCCCGCTTCCTTCATGGCACGCAGCAGCATCGCGCCGGCGGCAGGAATCGGAGAGGAGGCGCCTACGGCGACGTGCCTGACCCCGTCGAGCAACCGCGCGATCGTGCAAATCAGCACTTCGCGAGGGAGAACTTCAGCCATCACGCGGGCTCCATCTGCGCCTGCGTCATATAGGCAGAGAAGCCGTCGGCCGTTCGCGCGGCCTTCGCATAGCGTGCGATCTCTGCGCTATCGGCCGGATATTCGCCCCACAGACCGTAGGGCCACGCGCCCCTTGGCGCGCACGCGACCGCCGTGACGTAGAGTGCCGGCAGCACACCGGCCGCGCTCATCTCGTCGGCGAGCAGATTCTCCTCGACGATTCGCTCCACCGTGACGAGAACCGTCTGCGAGGCGTAAGCCATGGCGGCAAGCTCTCGGCGCCGCCCGATCCAGACATTGCCGAAGCGATCGGCCATGGGCACATGGAAGATCGTGACGTCGGGCTTGATGGCGGGAATCATCACGATCGGATCGCCGCCGTCCGCCAGCGGATTGTCTACGACGCGCCAATCGTCGCGATGGCGGAGCAGATCCGTTCCAATCAGCCCTCGGAGCGGCATGAAGGGACTGCCCTTCTGCGCCGCGATCAGGCCCGCATGGATCGCAGGACACGTCGCGTCCTTCAGTCGAACCGCGCCTTCCTTGACGGCGGCGTTGAAGCGGGGCGCTCCACCCGCTTCGCCGAGCGAGACGGCGCTTGTCTCAACGGTCCGGACCAGACCCGCGCCGACAAGCTGGTCGACCTGCAATCCACCGGTTGGCACGCAGACGAGATCGAGATTGCCCGCGCCATGCTCGATGATGGGCCGCGTCATGGCCATGGAGACGCCGGCGTAGTCGACCGGCAGCGCCACGCGCATGCCCGGCTCGATGTGCTTCGCCATTGCGCGAGGCTCGCTCAACACCATCATCCTCCCTGCCGTATGTTCTATATTGTAGAACGCTATTCCAAGTTTATGTTAGGCGGATCGGGACGATCCTGTCAATCTGGCTTCACTGATGGAGCCTTTGTTTGCAGGGGATCCCGCCTCCGCATGGATCGCAGCGGCGCGCCATTGCGCCGCGATCGGGTGTCTCGACTTGACAAGACGGCGCGCTGCGCCAACAATAATTGGAATAGTGTTCTACAATATAGAACGATTTGGGAGGAGAGAATGGCTGAGCCCGCGGCTCTGCGCGCAATGCGCTCCGGCGATGCGAACGTTGGGACGTCGCCGACCGGCCGCCTCCGGGAACGCGACGCCATCGGATCGAGCATCGCGGTCCGCGACGCGGTGAAAAGATACGGCAGCTTCCACGCGGTCGACCAGATCAGCATCGACATCGAGCCGGGCGAATTCATCACGCTTCTTGGCCCTTCCGGCAGCGGAAAGACGACGCTGCTCAATCTCGTGGCCGGATTCCAGAGCCTCGACAGCGGCGAAATCCTCGTCGACGGCAAGCCTGTCCACAACGTTCCGACGCACAAGCGCGGTTTCGGCATGGTGTTCCAGAGCTACGCGCTGTTTCCGAACATGACGGTCAGCCAGAACGTCGCGTTTCCACTTCGCATGGCCGGCGTCGACCGGGCGACCGCGGAGCGGCGCGTCGCCGAAACGCTGGAGATTATGCGGCTGACGGAGCATGCAATGAAGTCTCCTTCGCAAATGTCGGGCGGGCAGCAGCAGCGCGTCGCGATCGCCCGCGCGATCGTCAGGAGGCCCAAGGTCGTGCTGATGGACGAACCCCTCAGCGCCCTGGACCGGCGGTTGCGCGAGCAGATCCAGATCGAGATCCGCGACCTTCACCGGACCATCGGCAGCACAATCCTGTTCGTGACCCATGACCAGGGCGAAGCCCTGACGATGAGCGACCGCATCGCGGTACTCAACGCCGGCAAGATCGTTCAGATCGGCCGCCCGCTGGACATCTATCGGCATCCGATCGATCGCTTCGTCGCTTCGTTCGTCGGCGAGAGCAATCTGATCGAGGCTGAGATTCTGCAGAAGCGCGGATCGACGCTGACGATGAAAAGCCGCACAGGATACGTGTTCAACGCCGAAAGCCGGGACACGATCGACGTCGGGCGAGCAACGGTGCTCGTGCGTCCGGAACGCATCGCCGTGTCGAACGAACCGACTGCGAATTCCGCGCCCGTCAGCGTCACGTCTGCGATCTTCCTTGGCGAGATCCTGCGGATCGAGGCCCAGATGGAGGGCGGAGAGCCGCTCCTGATCAGGTGTACCGACATGGCCGACCGGCCCCTGCCGACCGTCGGGGATCGTCTCCACGTGAGCTGGGGCGCCGCGGACTGCTGGGTGCTTGCATGACCTCGGCATCGATCGGCGTCCAGGCGGACCGTCCTGCGGATCTCGATCTCGTCAGGAGGTTGAGGGATCCTGCGCTGCTGCTCGTGCCCGCGCTTGCGTTTCTGGCCTTCATCTACCTGCTGCCGCTGATCGATCTCATCCGCATCAGCGTGAGCGGGCCGTCGTGGTCGTCCTACTTTGAGCGGGTGTTCGCGATACCGCTCTATTGGGATTCGCTCGTCCGCACGATGCAGATCTCGGTCACCGTCGCGGGCCTGTGCCTGCTGTTCGGATATCCGACTGCGCTGCTCATTCACCGCAGCCGCGGCCTTGCACAGGCCCTGATCGCGACCGCGATCGTGCTGCCCTATTTCATCGCCATCCTGATCCGGACCTACGCCTGGATGGTCCTGCTCGGCCGCAACGGGCCGGTCAACAAGATGCTGGTTTCGATCGGCATATTGAGCGAGCCCGTGCAGCTGCTCTTCAATCGCGGCACGGTGCTTCTCGGCATGACCGCGGTGCTTCTGCCGTTGATGGTGCTGACGATCTATTCCAGCGTGGCGCGGCTTGATCAAAGCCTGACGCGCGCGGCGCTGGCCAGCGGTGCCGGGCCCATTGCGGCGTTCTGGCGCGTGATGCTGCCACTGACCTTGCCCGGCATGGGCGCCGGCTTCCTGCTCGTCTTCGTCGCCGCGATCGGCTTCTTCATTACGCCGACCCTGCTCGGCGGACCCGGGGACCAGATGTTTGCCATGCATATCACCCAGCAGGCAGACTCGGTCACATCGGAGGGATTCCTGCAGGCGTTGGGCGTGGTGCTGCTGACGATCACCTTGGCAGTGGTCGCGGTGGCCGGACGCTTCCTCGGATTCGAGTTCATCTGGGGCGGCCGCAAGTTGACGGAGGCTACACCAGGGAAGACAGACCTCCGCGCCGCCGATGGCAGCCGCCGCAGTCTCGGCGCCTCAGCTGCCGACTTGATCGGCTGGCCGCTGCTGAGGCTGTTCGGGCGGCTGCCGGCAAGCTGCGGGACCTGGACCGTTCGCATCATGGGCGGCCTGGTCATTGCCATACTGATCCTGCCGATCATCGTGGTGATGATCATTTCGTTCAGCAGCGCAAGCTATCTGACGTTCCCGCCGCCGGGCTTCTCGCTGCGCTGGTATGAGCAGTTCTTCTCCGATTCGAACTGGATGCGAGCGTTCTGGACCTCCCTGGTCGTCGCGGCGATGTCTGCCGGAATCGCGATCGTGCTGGGCGCGTCGGCCGCCCTCGGCATCGTCAGGAGCAGCATTCGCGGCAAATCCGCCATTATGCTGCTTCTCGTAAGCCCGATCATCGTCCCTCCGGTCGTGCTCGGCCTGTCGCTCTACAGCCTGTTCCTGCGTTTCGATCTCGTCGGCTCCGTCTTCGGCCTTGCCGCGGCGCATGCGATTGGCGGCCTTCCCATCGTCGTCGTGATCCTGTCCGCTTCGCTTCAAGGCGTCGATGCCAGGCTCGAACAGGCGGCTGCCGTCCATGGCGCATCATCCCTGACGGTGTTCCGCCTGGTGACGCTGCCTGCCATCATGCCGGGCCTGGCTGCCGCGACATTCTTTGCCTTCCTGCACTCGTTCGACGAGCTGGTGCTGACGCTGTTCCTGTCGAGCGCGGAGCTGAAGACGCTCCCGCTCATGCTGTGGGGCGACATCAACTATCGGCTCAATCCGGTGCTGGCCGTGGTCTCGACGCTGGAGGTGCTTCTGGTGGTCGCAGGGCTCGTCCTCGCACGACCCGTTCTCGCCACGTCACGGAAGGCGACGTGACGCAAAATCAATTTCAACTGGAGGAAAGAGAAATGCTGGGAATGAAACGCTTGCGACTATCGGCTTCCGTATTGGCCTCGGCCCTGTTCGTCGCGATGGGGACGGGCCTGGCTCAAGCGCAGAGCAACGTCGTGATCATGCAGGATCCGGGCGGCGGCTATGGCGATGCATTGCGCAAGGTCATGTACGACCCCTTCGAGAAGGAGACCGGGATCAAGGTGGTCACCGTCCAGGAGGCCCGTAGCGGCCCGCGCATCAAGGCTCAGGCCGAAGCCGGCAAAGCGCAATGGGATCTGACGTTCATCTTCGACCAGGAGACGAAGCTGCTCGGCGACTGCTGCCTGGCCGATATCGACTATTCCAAGCTGTCGGACGGGGCGAAGCAGACGCTGGCGGCGATGCCGGACAAGCTGAAGCGCAAGAAGGGCGTGGCCTTGCAGGTGATCGGCGTCGGCCTCGTCTACAACAAGGACAAGTACAAGGGTGAGAATGTACCGACCACCTGGGCCGACTTCTGGGACGTGAAGAAATTTCCCGGCCGGCGCTGCATGCCCGCCTGGCCGCGTTTCGTGTTCGAAGCGGCGCTGATGGCCGACGGCGTCGAGAAGAGCAAGCTCTACCCGATCGACATGGAGCGGGCGCTGAAGAAGGTCAGGGAGATCAAGCCGCACATCGCCAAATGGTGGACGACATCCGCACAGCCGCCGCAGCTCCTGCTCGATGGCGAGGCCGACATGTGCATGGCCTACACCGGTTCGATGAGCAAGCTCGCCCTGGAGGGCGCTCCGATCGAACTGACCTTCAATCAGGGCTTCGTCTACTACGACTTCTTCTCGATCCCCAAGGGAGCGCCGAACTACGACAACGCGCTGAAACTGCTGTCCTGGCGGCTCGAGCCCAAGCGCGCGGCGCAACTCACCTCGACCTTCCCGGTCGCCCTTCCCTCCCCGATCGTGTTCGAGGCCGCGACCGACAAGAAGCTCGCGCGCTACTGGGCCAACAACCCGGACAACGTCTCGAAAGCGATCGAATGGAGCCCGGATTATTGGGGCGCGACTTCGCCGGCCGGAAATTCCACCAATGAAGAGTACGGACAGGAGAAGCTCAACGCCTTGCTGGCCCAGTAGGCAGGCTGATCAGCCCCGATCCGAAAGGATCGGGGCTGATTCCACACCCGGGCTATTGCCGTTCGCGCGGCCATGCTAGATCGAGTGAAAGATCATTCTATTTTGGCTGGTGGATGGATAAGGCTTTTACCAAGGGACTGCGTCTCCTGGAAGCACTTGCTCTGAGCGAGCAGCCCCGCGGGGTCACGGACCTCGCGAGCGAGCTGAAGCTCACCAAGAGCAACGTGCATCGGCTGCTGATGACTTTGCAGTCCCAAGGCTATGTGCGCCAGATCCCCCCGCATAGCACCTACGAGCTCACGACCAAGATCTGGGCGCTCGGCAGCCATGTCATCCACCGGATGGATCTCATCAACGTCGCGCGACCGGCAATGACCAAGCTTGCCGAGATCACCGGCGAAACCATTCATCTGTCAGTTCTCGAAGACACCGATGTCGTCTACGTCGACAAGATCGAAAGCGCTCACCATATCCGCGCCCATACGAGCGTGGGCATGCGCGCACCCGCTTTCACCATGGCGACGGGGAAGGCGATGCTCGCGCATATGCCTGATGACTACCTGGAACGATTCCGGCCGCATCTGAGGCGCTACACCGAAGCGACGCGAACGACGATCGAGGAACTGCGGGAGGACATCGAGCTGGCACGCGCGCAAGGCTACTCCTCCGTGCTGCATGGCGAATGGCGCGAGGGCATCGCGGCCTGCGCTTGCGCGATCCTCGGCCGCTCCGGCGAACTGGTGGGAGCGATCGGCATGTCCGGCCCCGACACCCGCGTCAAGCGCAAGCAGATCAAGGAGTATTCGGTTCACGTCATGGAGGCGGCCCGGACCATCGGCGCCGCCCTCGGCTATTCCAGCAGGCCGGCGGCGTACCCTGCAGTGAGAGGCGATTCTACACCGCCACATCAATTGCGACGTGCCCGTTGATCTTGTTTCCTTTTGGAGGGCATCCTAGCTCGTACCCTTGCGCGCCGAAAAGCGTCAGGTGACAGGAAAGTCCGCAAGTCCCTCCGTCTCGCCAATTGCTCCGCATCACGATAGCGCCGGAAGTGTCGCTGACGCCTCCGATATCAGTCGCCTCGAGACCTCGCGCCTGCCGACGCGGGAGATCTGCGACAGGACAACCGCAATCTCCTCGGCAACAATGGGCCATCGCACGACGTCAGAAATGCCGGCCCCCAATAGCGCATCGGCACCGATCTCGAATGCCGTCCTCGTCGCAAGGACGATCGGAACCAACGGAAGCTCACGATGCAGCACGGTGGCCAGTTCAAGGGATTGCCCGAGCGAGCCGACCGGACCCACGACCACGAAATCGAACCGGTCGCGAGCTGCTTTGGACGCGGAACGTGCGGCCTCAGCCGTGGCGAAGCCCACGGCTTCGAAGCCGAGCGCAGCAATCATTTCCTCGTCACCGCGAAGGCGGTGAATGTCGCCGGCTACGAGCATCACGACCTTGCCCGGTCCTGTCGTATGCTCAGGCAGACGCTGCTCCGGGAAGGCCGCCGCCGTGGCCCGCGGCAACCAGACGTCGAAATGGCTGCCCTCGCCCGGACAACTGCGCACATTGATCCCCCCGCCGTGGTCGAGAACGATCTCCTTCACCGTTGCGAGTCCCAATCCGTTTCCGCTGGACCTCGTCGTGAAGAACGGCTCGAATATCCGGTCCAATGTCGGTCCGTCCATGCCCGCCCCCGTGTCCGAAACCGAAATTCGCACGTACTGGCCAGGCTCGATCTTGTCGTGGCTGAGGCAGATCGGGTCGAGCACCTCATGCAGCTCGATCTCGATCTCAATTCGTCCTGACTCCGGCATCGCGTTCGCCGCGTTGTTGCACAGGTTCATGATGACCTGTTGCAGCTGCACGCTCTCGCCAATGACGATCAATCCGGCCGGATGCTGTCTGACCACCATTTCAATCCGGGGCGGCAGCGCAACGCGCAATAGCGAGACCGTTTCGGCGACGAGCGCACCTATGCTGACGGAGTCGCGACGAATGTCGGAGCGACGGCCGAACATGAGGATTTGACTGACGAGATCGCGGGCCCGGTCTGCGCTTCGCCGTATCCCGGCGAGATGGCGCACCAGTGCCGGGCTGGAGCGGGCGTGCTCCTCCATCACTTCGGCATATCCGAGGATTCCTCCCAGGATGTTATTGAAATTGTGAGCGATGCCGCTGGTGAAAGTGCCGATCCTCTCCATGCGGCGCGCCTGCTGCAAGCGCTTTTGCAGGCGATTTCGCTCCTCGTCGACACTTTGCCGCTCGACGGCATGGATGAAAGTGTCCAAGGCCATACGCAGGAGAACGAGTTCGCCAGCGTGAGAAACGCGACACTTGCAGCCGACGGCATCGAAGCCGAACGCGACCATGCGGCCTTGACGATCGCTATTGATCGCACATGCCCATCCCCCGAGACCCATGCCCTCCAGGAAGAGCTTGTTATCGCCCACGGGCATACGGCGCACGTCGGGCACGTGGACGACTCCTTCCCCGTCGACCATCCGGCAGGCCAGATCAACCGCGGCTTCAGGCCAGCCGGGCGGGAACTCCCTGCCCGGCTGATGCCAGACATACGACCGTGTGGTCGCGCCGGACACGACGACATAGACGCGATCAGATCCTGCAAAAGTTCCGAACGACGCGATGGCTCGCTGGATTTCCGCTTCGACGCCTTGCGGTGTCGCATTGATGAAATTCATCGATATGTCCGCAATAATGTGTTCCAGCGCCGCGCGTCGATGCAGCGCGTTGGCACGTGATCTCAATCGGAGACCGAGATAGATCAGGAATGCTATCAGCGCGATCGAGGAGCCGTAGAGCATTGCGCGATAGAAGCGGGCCGAATTTCGCGAGGTGACCTGCAGGTCCAGGATAGTCGCGCGCAAGGCCGCCTGATCCTGCTCGTGTCGCAGCGACAACATCTTCTTCAGGATGCTGTCGACCGAAGGCAGCAGCCGATGCAGCAAACGGCCATGGGCGAGGAAGGGCTCGACCAGGACCACCTGCCCGGATTCGGCCGCCTGCCCGTCCAGTTCGTCCAGGCGATCCTCGGCTTCCTTGACCGCAGTCGACGACGTGTCCAGCGTCAAGTGGAGGATGGCCGTCCCCGCCGACCTGATGGCGAGGTCCAGATCGCGGCGGTCCGAATTCGCCGCGAAACGCGCGAAGAAGGACAGCGAGTTGTGCATGACCGCATTCTGGCTCTTGAAATACTCGACCAGTTGCTCCTGGCGGTCCACCGAGGCGGCGAGCCGGTTGACCATGTCGGCGGTCCGACCGTCGACCTCGACGGTTGCGCGCAAGCGGGCGATGGCCTTGTGCAGCCCATCGATCTCGCTGACCAATGGATCATAATTGAGTAACAGGCCCGCGCGGGCGGTGAAGAGGTCACGGTACAGCGCGTCCTCGATCATGCCGAAACGATCGATCTCGATCAGTGCACGATCATAATGCTCCGCCTCCGGATTCACCGCGCGCCATGAGAACCAGGTCAGCAGAACCGACAGCCCGATCACGACCGCCGCCCATCGCGCGGCCCTCATGGCGCCGCTCCGGTCAAGGGTTTGCCACGGTAGTTGCCCGTCAAGGTTCCGAGGAAGGCAACCAGCGAGGCTACCTGATCATCGTTCAACGTCCGATCGAGCTGCGCAGCCGCCATCCGGCGCACAGCGTCTTCGAGAGTGGCGGCGCTTCCGTCGTGGAAATAGGGTGCGGTAACGGCGACATTGCGCAGGCTCGGCACACGAACCCGGAAAGGCCCGCGTGCAACCAGGGGACGGAAGATGCCCTGACGGGCGATCAGATTGCCCCCGACGTTGACGCCTTGATGGCACGCGCTGCAACCGAAAGCCTTGAAGGTCTTGTAGCCCTCGAGTTCGGCGGGAGAGAGCGCGGATGCATCGCCTGCGAGCCACCGATCGAAGCGGCTGTCCGGCGTGAGCAGGGATCGCTCGAATGTCGAGATGGCATCGAGCAGGCTGTCGCGATCGACGTCGCGGCCGTAGGCAGCACGAAACTGCTTGTTCAGGGCCGCATCGGCCTTCAACTTCAGCACGACGTCGGCAACAGTGCTGCGCATGCTGGTGGGGCTTCTGATCGACTCCTCCGTCTGATCGGAAAAACTGCGAAAACGGCCTTCCCACGTCAGACGAAAGCTCAGAGCTGCATTGAACACGGTGAGCGTGTCGAGCTGCCCTGAGGCCGGATTCCGGCTCCTGCCTCCACCCGCTCCATTGGTGCGGAGGTCGTGGCAGGATGAGCAGGCAAACCTCCCATCGGCGGACAGCCGCGTATCGCCAAACAGGCGCTCGCCCAGAGCGAGTTTTCGGGGATCCGCCGGCGGCGGCGGCGGGATCGGCGTGATCGGCTCGCCATCGGCTTCGATCGGGGCCGTCGAAGAAGATACCGTCGACGGCCCGAGGCCGGCAAACGTTCCTGCAAGTAACACTGTTGCGCAGACGGCTGCCACAATCGATTTCATCTCAGATCGATTTCACCTTTGACTGCGTTTTCGATATCGAGACGACAAAGCCCCATGTCTCGCAGGAGACGATCATCGAGCTGACGCAGTTCGGCCACGGAGCGCCGCACGGCCCTGCGTTCGGCGATCGATCTGCCCAGCGCCAGCGCCGCCGCGCCGATCGATGCGTACCAGGCTGGGGACGATTGCGCCGGCTGACTGACGAGGGGAACGTTGGACATGAACGGCTGCGCATCCGGTAGCGGCAGTGGCCGATGCGATTCCACGTCCTCGACCGGAAGGCTCACCTGACGCGCGATCAAGCGCAGGTTTCCCCGACCCGTGTGCGCCCGATCGCTCTTCGCCCGATCGGAAACGGGCTCGAGCTCGACTTCCGCTTCGCGTTCTTCCGGCACAGCATAGTATGGATACATCGCACAAGCGTAGGCGGCACAACCAGCAAGAAACTCGGCAGTCAGAACGGAGCCAACGGTCACCGTGAAATCGACGAGCGCCTTGGCCGGGACCATCGCCGATCGTGCGAGGACATTCGTGAAGCGCCTCGTCGCCTTCGGCTGAAGCGCACCTTCTTCGATTCGCGCGGGCCAGGATGAGGGCCTTATTCCAGGCAGAGATCGTTTGTGGCGAGCAGGTTCGTCGGATCGTTCCGGTATCGCGCTTCGTGGACTATCGCATGTTGCCTTCTTGACCATCAGCATGATCGTCTCCATGTCGTTTGCATGGGAGACTCTGCTGCCGTCACGTTTCCATGACATTCCAACGCGGGCCAAAACGACTACATCCGTAATACGAATCCGGCACATTCGAAGCGGCGCGCCGCCGCCGAATGGGTGACTCCTCACCGCTCCGACCGTCAAAGCCGCTCCACCGATAGCGTGAAGACATAGCCAATGCCGCGTTCGGTCCGGATGACGGACGGCACACTCGGATCTGTTTCCAGCTTGCGGCGCAGCCGGAGTACCTGCACGTCGATGCTCCGGTCGTATACATCCTCGTGCAGACGCGTCGCCTGCAGGAGATGCTCACGGGACAGCGGTTTCTGCGGCGCATCGAGGAAGGCCATCAGCATCGCATATTCGCCTTTCGTAAGGCCGACTGGTTCGCCGTGCGAATTTGTCAGCCGACGCAGGCGCCGATCGACCTCCCAGCTGCCAAAGCGCCAGCGGCCTTTATCGGCATCACGCTGCTGGGCCAGGGACGGGACGGCCTCTCGTCGTCTGAGAACGGCTTTGATGCGGGCGACGAGTTCCCTCAGGCCGAAGGGCTTCGTCAAATAGTCGTCCGCGCCCAACTCAAGGCCGATCACGCGATCGATCTCGTCGCGCCGATGCCCCGTCGTGATGATGACCGGCACGTCCGATTGAGCGCGTATCTCGCGTAGCAGATCCAGACCGTCCTCTTGACCAAGGCGAAGATCGAGCACCACGAGGTCCGGTGAATTGCGGAGAAGAAGAGCCGGGACCTCCTCTCGTCGCGAGGCAGAGAGGGTCCGAATGTCATGGTCTTCGAGATAGTTGGTCACCAGATGCCGCATAGTCATGTCGTCCTCGACGACAAGACAGAGTGGCACCCGGCGCTTTGAGGTGTCGCTTGGGGGCAATGGAAGATCCGACCGCATCAATTCCGAGGATGGGTGGCAAGCGCGGTCGGTCTTGCAGTCTTTTGGGTGTTCCATATCGCGGCTCCCCCGAAGATATAGGAAGGCCCCCCGAACCGCAGCACACGTTTTTGAGAGTTGCTGTCAGAAAGCATCTGGTGTCCGGCCTCTGGCAAGCAGCGAAGCGCCCCAACTCGCGATGATTACAATGGTAACAAAGCGGCTCGCACATGAGCATTGGGATCACAACCGATCACGCCGATATCAAGGCGGCATTGAGCACGGCTCAACGAACGTAACCTTCTTTCGATTGTTAGCAGAACGATATCACTCGCGAAGGAGGAGACCCGTGCCTGACAAAACGAACAGCCGTCGTGATTTTCTGACAATCGCCGGAGCCGCCGCAGCTGGGACCATCCTGGCGCCGTCGCCGGCAACTGCCGCGCAGCAGCCCCCTCACGGAGACAGAACCATGACCAATCGCGCAAAACAGATCTTCACATCGGGGCACCGCTTGGGGCTCGGCGGTGTGCCACTGGGCAACGAGTTCGAGGTCGTCACCGACGAAGACGCCATGAAAACGCTGGAAGCGTCCTGGAAAGCCGGCATCCGCTACTTCGACGTTTCACCGTGGTACGGGTTGGGCGCTGCCGAGCGGCGCTTCGGCATGTTCTTGCACAATCAGCCTCGCGACAGTTATCTGATCTCCACCAAAGTTGGAAAGTTGCTCAAGGCATCTCCAAAGAACGATGCCAGATCGAATTTTCCTTACGGAAATTCGCCGAACAACGTCGTTTTCGACTATTCGGCTGACGGCGTGAAGCGTTCGATCGAAGACAGTCTCCAGCGGCTCGGTATCGATCGCATCGACGTCGTGTTCGTGCACGATATATCCTCGGACAACAAACTGCTGCCACGCCCGTGGCGGGAGGAGTTCGCGATCGCGATGAAGGGTGCCTTCCCCACGCTGTCCAGGATGCGGGAGGAGGGCATCATCAAGGCGTGGGGGATCGGGGTAAACACGCCGGAACCGATCCTGCGCGTCATGCAGGAGGCGGACCCTGACGTGTGCCTGCTCGCCTCGCAGTACTCCCTGATCGATCACGCCAATGCGCTGAACAATCTCTTCCCAGTCGCACGGCAAAAGAACGTGAGCTTCGTCGTGGGATCATCCCTCAATGCCGGCTTCATCACTGGTAGTTCGCGATACAATTACGGCCAGAACAGCTGGAAGATCCCGGCGGAGCACATCGTCAAGCGAGACAAGCTGCGCGCCATCGCCAACCAGTTCGGCGTTGATCTTCGCACGGCCGCGCTGCAGTTCTCGTCAGCACCGGATGTCGCCGTATCGCTCGTCGTCGGCGCCCACACGGAAGCTCAGGCCCTGGCCAATGCCAGCTCGATGATGGCAACCGTTCCTCCGGGCTTTTGGGAAGAGCTGAAGCGCCAGCGGTTGATCGACGACAACGCGCCGCTGCCCCAGTTCCCCGCCTAGCGCCCGCCAACTCGCCGCTCTGCAACAGCGCCCCCGATGCCCTCTGCTGTTGCTGGGCGCCCTCGGAACCGAGCCGCTGCCGCTGCCGAGGCGTCGCTGGTGCCTCCGAGGGGCCCCACTGACGATCTACTACCCGGGCCGGCGCCAGACGCCGCCGGGGCTCCGGCAGTTGATCGACACGATCAGGGACATGGAGCGCCTGCCCAAGCTGGCCTGATCGTCCCCATCCGCGTCGCGAAAACAATCATCGCGCGGCGAGCTCCATTCCATCGCTTCCGCCGCGGCCTTCGCCGCCGATCGAACCCGGCGTTTGACCGAACCGGCAGCGGAACCTGCGATGAAAGTTGGTATAGTCGCTGTAGCCGGAGGCGTAGGCGATATCACTGATGGACTGGCTGGTTCTCAAGGCCGACCTGCGCTTCAAGAGGGCAAGGGCATGATCGAGACGCACTGCGTTGATGAACTGAGTGCACGTCGAATTTCTCTGCGTGAAGAGTTTCTGGAGGTAACGCAAGGAAATTCCGGCCTGGTCCGCGACATCGCCGGGGCCGAACGCCGGATCGGCAAAGCCGCCCCTGACGATTGCACAAATTCGCGCGAACAGCTTGTCGGTATGGCGGAGAACGTCCTCACCTTCAGATGGCGCAAAAAGTGCGCCGATCAAATCGTAGATGGCCAGACGCATATAGGCATCCGCCGAAGTTGATGGACAGGCCCCGTTTTCGACGTCCTCATGAAGCAGCTGGCGGAGCAAACGCGCGGCAGGCGCGCCCCTGCCCTCGCAAGGGCATTGCGGCTCCGAGCCGAGATGAGACGTCACCGATCGACGCGACAGTTGCAGCGAAGCCCAATGGCCGCCCGCCTCGGCCAGATATGTGGTGGGCAGCGCCGCATCGACGAGCGCAACGCCACCGACGTCAAGCTCCGTCGTCCGATCGTTCTGCACGACCATCGATCGGCCGGTCATCTGAAACAGGACGTAGTAGTGGTCGACTGCGTCGGCACGGACGTCGCGATGCGTGCGCTCGAGTCTTCGGGCATTGAAACTCACGTCCACGGCCTTGAAACCGCAGATATTTCGCGCGCGCGCCCGGCCCGAAAAGGCCTCCGGATCGATTCCGCCGGGACTGTAGCGCCCGCAAATCGTACGGACCGCATCTCGCCACGCATCGTAATCCAGACTTGGCGCGCCGAAAAAGTCGTTACTCACACTGCCCGAACGCATGGCCATCCTCCTGGGACGGCCAAAGTCTAGTCAGCAGAGCACCCGGACCAAAGTGGACATCGCATCACGATCGTTCACGACACAGGCACTCCGCGCATCAAGCCGGTCGTCTCCGCCCAAGCAGAAAGGGCGCGGCAGTCCAGTGACGTGAGTCTGGCGCCGTCCCTATTCTGGTCACTCGCCAAGGTCGCCGTGCCAGCTTCGACGGCGACATATCGGTCATCCTCGGGGAGTCACGTCATGTCATCGAGCATCCTGGAACGCCTGGAAGCGGCCGTTGTCGAGGACGCCGCCAATGGGCTGTTTCGTTGCGACCGCGAGATCTTCACCTCCGCCGAATTCTTCGAGCTGGAGATGAAGCACATATTCGAGGGGAACTGGGTTTATCTCGCGCACGAAAGCCAGATCGCCAACAACAACGACTATTTCACCACGTGGATGGGGCGCCAGCCCGTCTTCGTCGCACGCAGCAAGGACGGCGCGATCAACGCATTCATCAATGCGTGCAGCCATCGCGGCGCAATGCTCTGCCGCTACAAGCGTGGCCGCAAGATCACATTTACCTGTCCGTTTCACGGCTGGACCTTCAGCAATTCGGGCAAGCTACTGAAGGTCAAGGATGCGGACGATGCCGGATATCCGGAGCAGTTCAACAAGGCGGCCTCGCATGATCTGAAGGCGATTGCCAGGCTCGACAATTATCGCGGCTTCCTCTTCGGCAGCCTCAACCCCGCGGTGAAGCCGCTGACGGAATATCTCGGCGAGGCCAGAAAGATCATCGACCTGATGGTCGATCAGTCTCCCGATGGCCTCAAGGTCCTGCGCGGTTCATCGACCTACGTCTACGACGGAAACTGGAAGATGCAGGCCGAGAATGGTGCCGACGGTTATCATGTGTCCTCGGTCCATTGGAACTACGTGGCGACGACGAGCCGTCGCAACGCGGCGACGGACAGCATCAAGGCAGTCGACGTCGGCAAGTTCAGCAAGCAGGAGGGCGGCTACTACTCATTTGCAAACGGCCATCTGGTGCTCTGGTCCAGATGGGCCGACCCTACATCACGTCCGCTTTACGCGCATCTCGACGATCTCACGGCGAGACATGGACGGGCCAAAGCGCAATGGATGGTCGAAAACCTGCGCAATCTCTGCGTCTATCCAAACCTTTACCTGATGGACCAGATGAGCTCCCAGATACGCGTGGCCCGGCCGCTGGCAGCGGACAAAACCGAGGTGACGATCTACTGCATCGCGCCGAAGAACGAGCCGCCGGCAGAGCGGGCACGACGCATTCGTCAGTATGAGGACTTCTTCAACGCCAGCGGCATGGCAACGCCTGACGACCTCGAGGAATTCCGGGCATGCCAGCAGGCCTACATGGCAAGAACCATGCGTTGGAACGACCTGTCGCGCGGCTCGTCGCAATGGATCGAGGGAGCGGACGAAGAAGCCAAGGCCATTGACCTTCATCCACTGAGGAGCGGCACCAAGACCGATAGCGAAGGTCTTTTCCTCGTCCAGCACAGCTACTGGCTGGACACGCTGCGACAAGCGGTACTGCACGGAGACGGAACTTGAGCACGCCACGGCGGCACCAGCCGTCTTCGTGACTATCAAGGCAACAGGAGCACGACATGTCAAAGAACATCGAAGGAAAGATCGTCGCAATCACCGGCGCTTCGAGCGGGATCGGCGCGGAGACGGCCAAGCTGCTGGCGTCCAAGGGGGCGATCGTGGCGATAGGCGCCCGCCGCCGCCAACGGCTCGACGCGATCGTCGCAGAGATCGATAGAGCGGGCGGGAGAGGCAAGGCCTATACCGTCGACGTGGTGAAACGGGTCGACGTCGCCAACTTCATCGAGGGCACAGTGAAGGATTTCGGCCGCATCGACGTTCTCGTGAACAATGCCGGCGTCATGCCCATCGCTGCGCTGTCCGAGTGCCGCATCGACGAGTGGGACCGCATGATCGACGTCAACATACGTGGCGTCCTCCACGGCATTGCGGCGGCCCTGCCCGTCTTCCAGAGGCAGAAGTCAGGACAATTCGTCAACCTGAGTTCCGTGCTGGGCTTCAAGGTCTTCGCGCCGGGCGGGACCGTCTACTCGGCAACGAAATTTGCGATCCGGGCGATCTCCGATGGCCTGCGCGTCGAAGCTGGGGATGGGATCCGGGTCGCATCGATCGAGCCCGGCATCGTCGATAGCGAGCTCAAGCACAACACCACCGGCGCCGCAAAGGACATGGTGATGGGCTTCTATCAACAAGCAATTCCGGCGGAGTCCGTGGCAAGGGCGATCGCATATGCGATCGAGCAGCCGGCCGACGTGGATATCAGCGAGATCGTGGTCCGCTCCACCGGTCAGCCGCTGTAGATGGCGGACAATCGGCGCACGGCTGCCCGCTACGTCAGGAGCAAGGGTGGCCGCATCGGCGGCCAAGAGAGCTTCAACCTCGTCGCCGGTCGCTCGTTGGCGGCCGGCGACACCCCACACAACTGTGCGCAGCGCTGCTGGAAAGCCGCCAGGCTTGCGACAGCGCTCGGCGCGACTTCATGGCGATGAAGCATGACCACCATCACCCGACCCGATCTCGAAGCATTTCTCTATGCCGAGGCCCGCGCCCTCGACGATCGCGACTGGGACACCTGGCTGACCTTCTATGCTCCGGATGTGCGGTTCTGGATGCCAGCCTGGGATGACGACGACTGCCTGGTCGAGAATCCTCAGACCGACGTTTCCCTGATCTACTACCCCGGCCGCAGCGGCCTCGAGGATCGGGTTTTCCGCATCAAGACCGAACGGTCGAGCGCCAGCACCCCGGAGCCGCGCACGCTCCACAATATCTCCAATATCGAGATCACCGCTCAAGTCGACGGAATCGTGGATCTCCGGTTCAACTGGCTGACGTTGAGCTATCGGTACAAGACGATTGACAACTATTTCGGCGTGTCGTTCTACACGATCGACGCGACGGGCGATCGTCCGCTGATCAAGGCGAAGAAGGTCGTGCTGAAGAACGACTACATTCATCACGTGATCGACATCTATCACATCTGACGTCGCCGGGCAGGTCGACGGCGCATGCTTCGACGTGAAGGGAGATGCCGTCCGGCTTAGCCCTGGCGGCACCCGAGTTCAGGATTTCCTCCGCAGATCCCCGATCGTGCCAAAGCTTGGTTCGGCTTGGCCATCCGACAGCCATCTCGTCAACGCGGCAGCCGAAAGCGCGCGGCCCAGGCGGGCTGACTGACCGCACCACAGCGGGGTGAAATCCGTGCGCCCTTGACGTTCGGATGCAGCACGCAACGGCGCCAGCGGAGCCGCCGGAACGGGGAACTCGGGCATGTCGATCCCGATCGGGCCAAGCTCTCGAACGACCCGCGTGTCGCATACGCGCGCCGGCCGTCCGGTGAAGATGTTGGTGATCACCGTTTGCTCGGGCGGCGTCGAGCGTGCCGCCTCTCGATACAGAGGGGAGACGTTCGCTTCCTCGCAAAACAGAAAGGCGGTACCGACCTGGACGCCCGAAGCCCCGAGGGCGAATGCTGCAGCAACTCCCCTGGGATCGGCGATGCCCCCGGCTGCTATGACAGGTACCCGTACTGCATCGACGATTTGCGGAACGAGGGCCATGAGACCGACCTGCCGGGTGGGATCCCGGTGCAGAAACGTGCCTCGATGCCCACCGGCTTCAAATCCCTGGGCAATGATCGCATCACAACCGGAATCCTCGAGCCACAACGCCTCTTCGACGATGGTTGCCGACGACACGATCTTCGCACCCGTCCTGCGCACTCGTTCGAGCAGGTGCTTCGGCGGAAGACCGAAGTGAAAGCTGACAACCTCCGGCGAGATCTCCTCCAGCAGATCGCAATGTACGCTCCCGAAGACCGGAATGGGAGAGCCGGAGCCGGAGGCGGACTGCTCGGAGGTCAGCCCGAGTTCGCGATAGTACCGCGTCAGACGCTGCAACCAGGCCTCCTCACGCCGCCGGTCCCGTGTGGGCGCCTCATGACAAAGAAAATTCATGTTGAGCGGCTTCGGCGTGCGCCGCCGTATTTCACCGACGATGCTACGGGTTTGTTCCGCACTGAGACCGGACGCGGGAAGCGAGCCGAGACCACCTGCTTCGGCAACTCCGATGACCATGTCGGTTGTCACTATGCCGAGCATCGGAGCCTGGATGATCGGCAGATCAATTCCGAACAAGTCGAGTATGGGTCGAGGATAAACGCTCAACACTCTCTCCCGTATCCTGACACCCGGAGATCCCTCCGGTGGTCACCAACGTCCGGCGTTGGCGCCGCCATCGACGTGCAATATCTCCCCGGTCACGAAGGATGCATTGTCGAGGTAGAGGACCGCGTCGACGATATCCTGAATTTCCCCAATGCGCCCGATCGGGTGCATCGTCGCGAGAAACCCATGGCTCTCGGGGGCATGCATCGGCGTGCGAACCACGCCGGGAGCTACCGCATTCACACGGATGCCCTTATCCGCGTATTCGATCGCAAGCGACCGTGTCGCCGCGTTGACGCCACCCTTGGTGATTGCCGTCAAAGCCGCGGGCAATCCTTTCACCGGCTGCTCGGCCAGGAGACTGGACGTAATGTTGATGATGTGGCCGCTCGCCTGACGAAGCATCTGGGCAATGGCCAGCTGCGAGATGTGAAAGAAACCTCCGAGATTGACCTGGACGAGGTTCGCAAACTCGCCTTCCGTGTACTCGGTGAAGGGCTTCGACAGGAAGGCACCGGCATTGTTGATCAGGGTATCGAGGCGGCCGAAGCGCTCTCTTGCCGCCTGGATCACGAGCCTGGCGGTTTCGGGCCGTGAGACGTCGCCGGCCACCTCGACAAGATCTGGCCGGCCGCTGCTGGTGATGTTTCGCGAGCAGGCGACGACGCGGTAGCCGTTGTCGAGGAATTTCTCGACTATTCCGGCGCCGATGCCCCGGGATGCCCCGGTCACCACAGCCACTTTCTCCGAATTGCTCATCGTTCCTCTCGCATCGAGACAATCGCACTCGGGCCAGCGTGACAAGATCGGCGATATCCGTCTTGGCAGTTTCGGACGGCTGCGTCAGGTTTACGTGACAGACATAAATCGCTCATGTCTCGGCGCGCTTCCGTGGTGCCTGCGGGACGCTGCGACCGAACAAAGCCCACGCTCCGCCGGTTAGAATGCCTCAACCGGGGGAGTGAACAGATAGCCGATAGCGCGTTGGGTCTTGATGATCTCCGGCGCACGCGGATCAATCTCGAGCTTGCGTCTGAGACGCCAGACCCGCACATCGATGCTCCGATCGAACACATCCTCGTGGATTCGGGTCGCATGGAGCAATTGCTCGCGCGAGAGCGTCTGCTGCGGTGCTTCGAGGAAAGCGACGAGCAGGACGTATTCGGCTTTCGTCAGCACCAGGGGACTGCCGTCGGGCCTAACCAGCCGCCGGGCGCGGCGTTCGAGCGTCCAGCCGCAGAACCTGAACCCGCCGCGCTGCGAGCCGTTCGTCCGAGCCGTCCGACCGCAGTTCTGTCGCCGAAGCACGGCGCGAGCGCGCGCGAGCAACTCCCTCAGGCCGAGGAGCTTGGCGATATAGTCGTCGGCCCCGAGCTCGAGGGTAATTACGCAACTGATCTCGTCGCAGCGGTCGCCGATCGCGATAATGGGAACGTCGAAGCGGGATCGAAGCTCCCTCAAAAGGTTCAAATCGCTGTCCTGGCCCAGTTGCAAGTCGAGAATGAGCAAGTCTGGATGATTGCAGGCGAAGTATCGACTGATCTCATGCCGGCGCCAGATTGAGTGAACGGCAAATTGATGATCTTCGAAAAGATTAACGACCGACGAGCGCGTTTCCGGGTCGTCCTCGACAAGGAGGATATTGTGCGCGGCGCTGGCGGTTGCACCCGCACTGTCGCGAATCCGAGGTAAGCTGGAGTGGACGGAGGGCTTCTCCGCCACATTCTCAACCGGTCCGGGGTCTCTCAGGGGAGCCAACATGTTTCACCTTCGCTCGAAACAACCAATGCGTTTCAGCTAGGTGAACGTTCAAGACCGATCTTGGCCGTTTCGGAAGTCCGCATCAACTAATTGCGATCGACCGTTCTGGCCGTTCGCTGGATGATGAGGTTGGCTTCGTCCATTCCGTCGGCGCCGATGCGTAGCTCGCGCGTGAAGAATTGCGTCGGTGCCTCGCCCACGAGATCATGGAACTCGCCGATGAGATGGGCCTGATCGGAAAGACCACAGGCATGGGCGACCTGCGCCCAGGAGCGGTCGAGGCGCCGCTCGGCGAGAATTCTCTGAAACCGCGCAAGGCGCGCAAACCGCTTCGGGCTGAGGCCGAAGGCTCTCTTGAAGCCGCGTGACAGGTTGCGCTCGCTGGTGCCGAGCAGCGCGGCCAGCGTGCTGACGGGCATGGCCGGATTTTTTCTGAGATAGGCAGCCGCGCGGTTGGCGAGACTGTCTATTTGGGGACTCAGCTGCCGAAGCAGGAAGGCCTGGACACCGGCGATCCGCTCGTGGCTCGTCCTCGCCCCGGCGAGCAGGTCGTCACACATCTCGACTTCCCAATTGCCGAACAGATCCCCGAGATAGAGACTGGCGTTCGCGAACTCCCTGAACGGAGCCTTGACGATGCGGCTGGCTGCGTCCGGCCTGAGGCAGACGATGACGGCTCCGAACGCTCCCGTGGGGAACAGAGTGAGAGCATGCGACTGAACATGGGTAGCGCATTTTGACGGAAGGACCGTCTTGCTCTGTGCAATTCTGGCCGGCTTCCGGTACTGGCCGATCAGCTGCAAGGATGTGCCGGGCGGGCACTTGATCGTAACCGACTTGGCGAAATCGCCATCGGGAATGTCACAGTCCCAGATTGCTTCGATGATGTCGGATAGTGGGAACGATCGAAAACACCTCAGAACACCAGGCTGCTCCTGCACCGAAATGGTCGCACCGCCGCCGATCGGATATTCCACAACGTTCATTCAGTATGACACACTGTTGTCGCAGAAGGCGAGGGCTGAGGAACTGGTGAGACTATCGACGCTTCACGTAGTTACGGCGGCGACCGCGATCAACTCACGTCTCTGTCAGGCAGGGAGAGATACGAGGCCGCTCCCGGACAGAGGCAGGGCAGTCGGATCGCGGCCGGGACGGTGGAGCCGCCAAAGACGCGATCGAGGTGGTCTCACCGCAACAGTTCGGCAACGGCAGCACGCGTCGCCGCGTTCTCGTGCGGCAGACCGATCGTGATACGGACCCAGCGCTCAAGCGGCGGAAAGGCGCGGCCAATGTCGATACCTTTGCTCCGCAGGGCCGCAGCTATCTCGGTCTGAGGACGGTCGGCCTCGAAGAAGATGAAGTTTGCCTGCGAGTCGGAGTGGCGAAGCTTCAGACTGGCGAGCAACTGGTACCATTTGTCTCGCTCGGCGGCGACCTTTGTGCGCGTCGTCGCCACATAATCGATATCTCGTATGCTTGCTGCCGCCGCCACGAGGGCGAGCCGATCAAGTGCGTCGACCCGGCCGAACCCGGCCCGCTTAAGCGACGTTGCGAGCGCCGGAGGCGCCGCCGCATAGCCAAGCCCGAGACCGGCCAATCCGAACATCTTGTCGAAGGTCCGGAACACGACCACGTTCTCGCCCGCCCGAACGAGATCCATGACCGTTCGCTTCTCGAAATCAGGATCGAACTCCAGATAGGCCTCGTCGACAATGACGGCCGTTTGCTTCGACATCGCGCGAACGTGAGCGCGAAAAGCAGCCGGATCGCTGACAGTGCCCGACGGATTATGAGGATTGACGAGGTAGATCGCCCGCGTCCGTTCGCTGACTTTGGCAGCAATGGCGTCAAGATCGTTCTCAAGCCTCGAATTGAGAGGAACGCCGACCACGACCCCGCCACTTGGACGCGCCGCATCCACCAAAGCCGCATAACCCGGCTCGGAATAGATGAACTCGGCTCCGAGCGGCGCGCCCTGGGCGAGATGTGATCCGAGAGGCTTGAGGATATCGCCGATCACGATCTGGTCGTCCGGCACGCGTTCGCGCAAGGCCAGCAACTCCGTGAGTGCAGCTCCGAGATCCCCTCCATAGCGGCACAGTTCGCCAAGTTGATCGCGGACCGCCGCGAGCGCGCGGGGCGATGGGCCGAACGGGTTCTCGTTCAGTGAAAGCCGGATGAGATCCGATTGTGCAACGCTGGCAGCTGCGGGTTTTGCGAGCCCGCTCAGTGCAAGGCAGCTGGTGATCAGACAGTCGCGACGGTTCAAGGATGCGGCTCCCATTTTCAGTTCGCCAAGCCGCCACCCGGCAGGTGACGTTTGAGGCCAGGGAGCCTGAGGCACCGCGATGTCCGCATCATTGCGGATCGGCAAAATCATGCTACGGCTGCAACATTCGCAGCCTCTTTCGCAACATCGTCGCCTGTCGACTGGGGCGGCTGGCATTATGCCGTACGTGGCGGAGCGTTCCGAACGGCACCGCTGCGAGCCTGCCGCTGCGAGCCGCAGCTTCCCGCCGTTGAGCTGGTAGCCGCCGCGCACTGGGACGCGCAGCCAAGCTGGGCTGCATCCCGAATTGGCCTTGCTGCGTTGCCGCCGTAACCAATTGGAGGCGCGCCGAAGCTTGGCCGTAACAGGCAGCCTAGCACCCTCCCTCTGCTCGTCGACCAGCCACGGTCGAGGTTCGACAATCAGAGGCCAACCATGAAGATTCTCATCGCTTCGACGCCTGCGGCGGGCCACATCAGTCCGATGCTCGCGATCACGCGGATACTTCTCGACGACGACCACGAGATCGCCTTCCTGACCGGGACCGCATTTCGCGAGCGCATCGAAGCCAGCGGCGCGCAATTCCTTCCTCTTCCGGCCGACGCCGATTTCGACGGGCGGGATCTGCCCTCGCCGATTCCCGAACTGAAGGATGTCCCACCGGGATCCCAGTGGCTTCGCATCGTCTGCGAACGCCTCTTCGTCGATGCCATCCCTGCCCAGGACCAAGGCCTTCGCGAGGCGCTGAAGCACTTTCAAGCCGACGTCATCGTCGGCGATGACCTGCTGTTCGGCGTCCTGCCGATGCTGCTCGGACCGCGCGAGACGAGGCCACCGATCGTGCTATGCGGCACATCGTTCTTGCACTGGAAGCGCGATGACGGCGCACCGGATTTCGTTGGCCTGCCGCCTGCGACGACGAAGGAGCAGCGCGAGCAATACGCCGTCCTGGCGGGAGAGCACGACGCCAACGTCGACCAGCCCGTCCTGCGCAAACTGAACGAGGTGCTGAAGACCTGCGGCGTGGGACCGGTGTCGGTGCCGCTCTTCCATTCCGTCGTCGGCCTGGCCGATGCCTACTTGCAGCTGTCAGTGCCGAGCTTCGAATTCCCGCGCGAGCTTCCACCCACGGTGCATTTCGTCGGAACGCCGCCTATCATCCGAAATCAGGCCCCGTTGCCGCCTTGGGCGCACGAGCTGGATGGTTCACGCAAGGTCGTCCTGGTCACGCAGGGTACCGTGGCCAACCTCGATTTCGGGCTCCTGCTCGCGCCAACATTTGCGGCTCTCGCCAACGAGCCCGACCTGCTGGTTGTCGCCACCGCCGGCGGCCGACCGATTGAAACGATCCCCGGACCCATACCCTCCAATGCGCGGCTTGCCAGCTACCTGCCGTTCGAATGGCTGCTCCCCCGCGTGGATGCACTCGTCACCAACGGAGGCTATGGCACCGTCAACCAGGCACTAAGCTTCGGAATCCCTCTGGTTACGGCGGGCCTGATCGAGGACAAGGCCGACGTCAACGCACGCGTAGCGTGGTCGGGCGTCGGGATCAACCTGGCGACCAACGCACCGACATCTGAAGCACTGCGAGAGGCAACGCGAACAGCGCTTGATCGTCCTTCCTACCGCATGCGCGCAACCCAAATGGCCGACGAATTCGCCAGCATCGACACACGTTTGGAGGTTCTCCGCATCATCCACCGTCTGGAAAGACAACGACGCGCGCAGCCGCGCGCCGCCACCATGAAGCCCGCCCGCTCCCGCCGAGCAGCAAGGTGACATAGCCCTGGGTTGGGAAACGATCCCCTCCCTTGTCCGGGCTATCGCATAGGAGAGAAACCCGATCGAATGGCTCTTGGTGAGCCATTCCCTCAGGGCGCCCGCTTCCGGCGGGCGCCTGGTCTTGTTCTGCGCCAAGGTAAATCCTTCGGCTCGGAATGGACACGAGTACCACGCGAACGGGCGCTGTCACCCCCCACGCAGTCAAGCGTGAGGCATCAAGTTCGACAGCGTCAACTCTTGGCGCAGTTGACGCATTGCCCATTGAGGCGCTCGAGCGCCGTGTCCGTCCTGGATGGCTTGGGCTTCAACAGCCGCGGCAGATGATCAGTCTGCGATCGACCTCCTCATCGATCCGTCGCAGCTCCAGTTCAAGCGGCGACAGACGCATCCCCTCCGGAATGTCGCCTGGCCGCGGCTGCCGGTGACCTATGGGAGCCTGGCGGAACGCGCCGGCATGCTCCGAGGCTTGATTCTGGCCAAGCGAGCCGGCTGCGATCCCGTGAACCGCACTGGTCGTGCTTGCATCGGCCGCAAGGGCGGGCATCCAGTTGAACAGCAACGAAGCGGCGACTGCCGTCCACCGCCCAAATCGTTTGTACATCGGCATTCCCCTATCTCGATCACGTCGATCGTCCCGGTTGCGAACGACCGCCTGTCATGGATAGGACGTGCGCGCTACATCAGGACTTCGCGTGCGCGACATCGCGCTACCGCTGAAACCGCCTGATCGTTCGGACCGGCCATAGTCGCTCCTGCGCGGGCGCGACACGAAGTACGCGGCTCGCCGATGGTGTGGAGAAGTCTCTCCCCTCGAGCGTGGGCTCATTGCCGGGGAGATTGATGCCGAGCCGCACCATGCGCGAGCCGCAATGACGCAATTGGATTACGATTGTAACGCGGGCTGCCGGGCCTGAAATGGGACGGTAATTCTGCGCTCGTAGTCGGAAGAGCGCCGTTCGGCGCGCCGCAGAGATACGGCGGCGACTTTGGTCGGAAGCGGCAATTGATGACCGAGACATCACGCCGCTCTGATCGTGCGGGTTTAGGAAGGGCGAGACCGCTACGCGATGGCAAGTGCCTCTTATTCCATGAGGATGGCCGTGAATGTCACGGCCAGGATCTCGCTGGCGGCTTTCCGGGAGAATTGCGCTCGTTTGGATTCGACCCTGGTATCCTCAGGGATCAGGATGCGATAGCGGATTTTTGAGTGAAGTATGCATGCAGTTGGCCACGTCGTAGTTGTCGATGACGATCCCACCTTGCGACAGATGGTGATCAAATATCTGGAGGAGCACAATGTCCCGACCAAGGCGGCGTGCAACAGGTCCGAACTCAAACATCATTTCGAGGCCGGCCGGCCCAGCCTGATCATTCTCGACCTTCGCCTTGGTCAGGATGACGGTCTGGATGTGCTGCGGGAGATCCGTTCTCATTCCGATGTGCCTGTCATCATCACGACGGGCCACCGCCCAGACGAAATCGATCGCATCGTCGGGCTCGAGCTCGGCGCCGATGACTACATCGTCAAGCCGTTCTCGCTGCGCGAACTGCTGGCACGCGTTCGGGCGGTGTTGCGACGGCAGGAGATAGGCCGAGCCGCGCGCGCCCGCGATCCCGAGCGCGGAGGCTATCGCTTCAATGGGTGGAAGCTGGAACGGCGTGGCCGAAAGCTCATCGATCCCAGTCAAGCGCAGGTCCCGCTCAGCAAGGGAGAATATGCCTTGTTGCTAGCGTTCCTCGAGGCGCCGCAGCGTCCCCTGACCCGCGAGCATCTGCTTCAGGCGACCCGCATTCATGAAGACATTTTCGACCGCAGCATCGACGTTCAGGTGCTGCGGCTGCGGCGCAAGCTGGAGGTCGATCCAAGTGCGCCGCGCGTCATTCAGACCGAACGCGGCGTCGGCTATATCTTCGCGGTTCCCGTAGATCCGTTCTGAAGCGCGATGCGCATCTGTGCCGGGAACGGGGTTTCCCGACCGTATGCGCGGCCCTTTCAGCCGACGCCAATTCACGCATCGGCTCGGCTTCCTACCGCCTGCGGACGAGATCGCATGAAATCGTAGTTTAGGGGCAAAATCGAACGATTGGTAGCGGGGGAGGGACTCGAACCCCCGACCCCAGGATTATGATTCCCGTGCTCTAACCAGCTGAGCTACCCCGCCACAGGGATCGCGGCGGCGACTTGAGGCCGATCTCGCGAACGCGCGGCATATAAGGAAGGGGGCGGCGGGAAGTCAAGCAAACTGGGCCCCCTTTTTCCGGCCTCGCCGAGGCTACGTCGGGACAAGCCGCCTTGCGAATACGGCCCCCTTTTTCAATGCGTTCGTCATGGCCTGGCTTGTCCCGGCCATCCACCCTTCATTCGCAGCCCCGGGAACGTGGATGCCCGGGACAAGCCCGGGCACGACGAGATTCTGGGGGGACGAAAGGCCTATTTCGGCCTCACGTTCGGATCCCCGCCGGGGCTGCCGGGTGGCGGGATCACCGGGGTGTTGCTGCCGGTGTCGGGGGCCGGCGCGTGCATCTCGGGGTCGATGCCGGAAGGCGGGCAGAGCACGCCGTCGGATTTGGCCAGCTTGTCGCCGAGCGGTTCCCGGGACTGGCCGGTGGTGGTGCCGTCGGCCTGACGATTCGGACGGTCCTGCGGCGTGCAATTGACCGCGTGCTGCGGGGACGGCGGCGCGGTCTGTTGTGGCGGCGTCGCCGGGGCGGGCGGGGCCTGCGCGATCGCGCTGCCTGAAGCGGCGATCAGGAGGCCGGCCAGAATGATGTGTGATGTCGTGCGCATGGAAAGGAAACGCCCGCGCGGCGTCCCCTGTTCCCATGTCACGCATCACGATTTGCGGTAACGGATCAGCGAGAAATGGCCCATCGGCGGCATGGGTCGGCGCTCGGTGAGGGTGATGCCGCCGTGCCTGGCGGCCCAGCCCTCGAGGCGGGCCCACGGGAATTCCGGGCGCCAGCCGAGGCGGCGGGCGATGGGGGCGAAGGCGAGCTCGAACAGCTTTCGGGGGCCGCTCTCGGCGCCGATGTGGTTGACGAGGATCAGCTCGCCGCCGGGCTTGAGCACGCGGACGAACTCGTCGAGCGTGCCTTCAGGATCGGGCACGGCAGTGATGACGTATTGCGCGACCACCGCGTCGAAGAATTTGTCGGGGAAGGCAAGGTTCTTCGCATCCATCACGGAGAGCACTTCGACGTTGCTCAAGCGAAGCGCGCGCACGCGCGCCTGCGCCTTGCGCAACATCGGCTCGGAAATGTCGACGCCGCAGATCTTCGTGGTGCGCGAATAGTCGGAGAGCGAAAGCCCGGTGCCGACGCCGACGTCGAGAATGCGGCCGCCGATGCGGTCGGCCTCCGCGATGGTCGACTGCCTTCCGGCGTCGAACACCTTGCCGAACACGAGATCATAGACCGGCGCCCAGCGGCCATAGGCCTTCTCGACCCCGGCCCGCGAGATGTCTGCTGCCATGCCCCTGCCCTTGCGCGAAGATTCTCTAAGGTGTGTTGGTTGGTGAGAACGGATCCTGCCCCGCGCGCGGTCTGGAGCGCTCTCGCGCTCTTGTCCGACGAAGCCTTGGCGAAGGCGGATGCGGAAGAGGTCGGCGCGCTCGCAAGAGCGTGGCGGGTGAGGGTTCTTTCCGCTCGCGATATATCGCTGGTGGAGCGAGCCCTCTCCCGTAGCCGATGCTTCGCATCGGCGTCCAACTTCAGAACGGCCGCCAAGGGCGGCCTGTGCCTCTCCCGCAGGCGGGAGAGGGGGCACACCGCTGTTGCGGCTAGAGTCGGGCCCAATCTCATCGCTCTCAGCCGCGGACCGCTTCCGCCAGCGGGCGCGAGATGGCCGCGCCAACCTTCGCCGCGGCGCTCTGGATGAAGCCGCCGCCCAGCACGCGGGCCTGGCCGCTGGCTGCGTCGTAGAACACGCAGGCCTGGCCGGGCGAGACTCCCTCCTCGCCGGCGACGAGCTCGACCTCGTATTGGCCATTGCCGCCGCGCAGCCACGCCGGCTGGGGGCTGCGGGTCGAGCGCACGCGCACGAACATCTCGAGGCCGCCGCCGATCGCGCTGTCGATGTCGCCATCGCCGATCCAGTTGACGTCGCGCAAGCTGATGCGGTGCATCTTCAGCGCATCGCGCGGACCGACGACGACGCGGCGGTGCGCTGCATCCAGCCGCACCACGAACAGCGGCGAACCGGATGCGATGCCGAGGCCGCGGCGCTGGCCGACAGTGAAATTGGCGATGCCGTTGTGCCGGCCAAGCACGCGCCCCGAGAGATCGACGATGTCGCCGGGGTCCATCGCGTTCGGACGCAGGCGCGTGATGATGTCGGTGTAGCGGCCCGTCGGCACGAAGCAGATGTCCTGGCTGTCGTGCTTGTCGGCGACCGCGAGCCCAAAGCGGCGCGCCAGCTCGCGGGTCTGCGGCTTGGTCATGTCGCCGAGCGGAAAGCGCAGGAAGTCGAGCTGCTCGCGCGTGGTCGCGAACAGGAAATAGCTCTGGTCGCGGTCGGCATCGGCGGCGCAGACCAGCGCCCGCGAGCCATCGGGCAGGCGGCGGGAGGCAACATAATGACCTGTCGCGAGCGCCTGCGCGCCGAGCTCACGCGCGGTCTTCAGGAGATCGCGGAACTTGACCGAGCGGTTGCACTCGACGCACGGCACCGGCGTCTCGCCGAGCGCGTAAGAGTCGGCAAAGTTGTCGATGACGGACTCGCGAAAGCGGTCCTCGTAGTCGAGCACGTAATGGGGAATGCCGAGCTTGGCCGCGACGTCGCGGGCATCGTGAATGTCCTGGCCCGCGCAGCAGGCGCCCTTGCGGTGGGTCGCCGCGCCATGGTCGTAGAGCTGCAGCGTGATGCCGACGACGTCGTAGCCTTCCGCCTTGAGCAGCGCAGCCGTGGTCGAGGAATCGACGCCGCCCGACATGGCGACGACGACCCTGGTGTCCTCGGGACGGCCTTCGAGATCCAGACTGTTCAGCATGGGCCTTAAAGCGTTGTGACGGCGGCGTAGCGCGATCCGCGATTGCTGTGCCTTCTCGCGGGACATCGGCGATCCCCCGGAACTTTAGTTCCCGAAGGTCACGACTGCCCAAGTCGAAAGCGGCTGTGAGTGACCTCTTTAATATAGGCGGCATTCCGGTGAAGCAATCACGCGGGCGGCCAGCTTAGGGCAATTCTTGCCGGGGCGGCAGAAATGGCGGGGGGCGCGGCGCGCTGCCGGGCGGCGGCATAAACAATCAACACTTTGATTTTGTTGTATAAATCTACATGAAGGGACGCTGGCCCGCTCCTTGCTACCCCTTGTCCGAAGTTGCTCCCAAGGGGTCGCCTGTGGTTGGTCGTACGTCAGATGTCGTGGCAAGCGTGCAAGTCCAGAGCGCACAGCAAAAGCCTGCCCGGTCGCAAGCCTCGAAAGACACGCCCGCCAGCGACGCTTTCGGCTCGCTGGTCGACAGCAATACCCAGGCAATCAGCAACAAGGCGCAGGCGCAGGATACGGCGCCGCGCCGGAGCGATTCCAAGTCATCTTCCACCGCATCCGACCGGAGTCCGCGCGACACCTCTTCCACGGACCAGCCTTCGCAGAGCAGGGCAAGCGACGATACCGACACGTCTGCGCCGGCGAAGAACGACAAGAGCGACGCGGCCAGCGATCCCGCCAAGAACGCGGGCAAGATCAAGGACAAGTCCGAGACATCGGACGCCAAATCGGCGGACGAATCCGACGAGACCAAGGGCGACAAGACCGACGGCACCGACGCCCTCACCGCCACTGTCGACGCGCCCGCCGCGCCGACCGATGCGACGCAGCCCGCCCTGCCCGATCCGAACGCGATTGTCGTTGCCGCGCCCGTCGTGCCGGCCGATCCGAATGCGGCTGCGAGCCAGGCCGGCGATGCCGCCGCCTCGCCGCTGACGATCGCCGCAGCAGGTCTTGCCGCCAGTGCCTCCACTGCGGCGCAGATCGCCGGCAACAAGACCGATACCGCCGGCGACAAGAGCGCCAAGGCCGCGGGCGCCGAGATCGATGCCGAGACCACGACGACGCTCGGCGAAGCCGCGACCGGCGCGAGCGAGGCGACCGCGACCGATGCAAAGGCCAATGGCGGACTGATCGCCGCCGTCAGCCAGGGCACGCCGAAGACCTCGTTCAAGGACGCCGCAACCGCGCAGGCCCAGACCGACGTCTCGAATATCGGCCAGGACACCGGCAAGACGAACGCAGCGCAGGCTCCGACCACCGCGACGGTCGCGCATCCGCAAGCCGCAAAGCCGCAGGCAGATGGCGGAGCGACCGAGGCCAAGGCAGCTCTCGCCGACCGCGCCGCCGACCCGGCGCAAGGCGCGCCAGCCACGCACGCGCATGCGGGCACGCAAGCCACCATCGCCCCGACGGATACCGGCGCGCAGGCCGCTTCCGCCGTGCAGGCGCCGCTGACCAATACGACCTCGGCCGCCACAGCATCGACCGCGACGCTCACCGCGACCGCGGCAAGCCATGCGACCGTGCCGATCAGCGGCGTGCCGATCGAGATCGCGGCTGCCATTCGCGCCGGCAAGTCCCGGTTCGACATCAGCCTCGACCCGGCCGAGCTCGGCCGCATCGACGTCCGCATCAATGTCGACCGCAACGGCCAGGTCACCTCGCATCTCACGGTGGAGAAGCCGGAGACGCTCTCGATGCTCAAGCAGGACGCACCGCAATTGCAGCGCGCGCTCGACGATGCAGGGTTCAAGACCGGCAGCAACGGGCTCTCCTTCAGCCTGCGCGACCAGAATTCATCGGGCCAGCAGTCCGGACAGAACAACGACAATGGTGGCAATGCCCGCCGGCTGATCATCAGCGAGGACGAAACCGTTGCTGCCGCGCCGGTCGGGCGCGGCTACGGCCGCATGCTCGGATCGAGCAGCGGCGTCGACATCAGAGTGTGAGGAGTATTCGATTATGACCACCACGAATGCCGCCACCGCCCCTTCCGTCGTCTCCGGGACGACCGACATCCCGAAATCCTCCTCGTCGAACTCGATGAGCTCGACCACGGGGTCGACGCTCGCAGGCAACTTTCAGACGTTCCTGACGCTGCTGACGACGCAGCTCCAGAACCAGAACCCGCTGGATCCGCTCGACACCAACCAGTTCACCCAGCAGCTGGTGCAGTTCGCCGGCGTCGAGCAGCAGCTCAAGACCAACGATTCGCTGGCCCAGCTCGTCACCCTCCAGCAGACCACGCAGGCGACCCAGGCGCTGGGCTTCGTCGGCAAGACCGCGCTGGTCGACGGCTCGACGACGAGCATGACGAACTCGGCGGCGATCTGGCATCTCAACGTGCCGACGGACTCCACCGTCGAGATCTCCATCGCCAACTCCAGCGGCCAGACCGTGTTCACCGGCAAATACAGCTCCTCCGCCGGCACCGACATTCCCTTCACCTGGAACGGCATGGGCAATGACGGCACGCAATGGCCCGACGGCAAGTACACGATCTCGGCCACGGGCAAGGACGTCGCGAACAACAATGTCGGCATCGCCGCGCAGGTGCAGGGCGTGGTGTCGTCGGTCGACCTCACCCAGTCGCCGCCGCTGCTCACCATCGACGGTGCCAGCTACACGCTGAGCCAAGTCAAGAGCATCATCGCGACAAGCGCCTATTGAGGGAAAACGCTGCAACGACAAATTCAGTGTCATCCTCGCCTAGTGCGCAATTGCGCACGGGGGGCCGGGGATCCATAACCCCAGGAAGTCGTTTTCGCGTGAGGCAGTAACCCCGAGTCTTCGTAAGAACTACTCCCTGGGGTTATGGGTCCGGGCTCGCGCGGAGCCTGTCATCGGGCTGCGCTTCGCGCGGACCCGTTGGCGCGACCCGGGACAGACGGTTGGGGCCTGCGCGACACCGCGCTCGGGTCCGGTTCGTTAGTAAAGTATTTACCTTCTGCCCCGCTTGGCCCGCCGGAATCGTATCACCCGCCGGCCGAGACGGCCGTGTTCCCGCAAGTTTCAACGAGAATTGTATTGAAGCCTTAGGCTTAGCGGATTTTTAAGCCGCGGGGCGTAGGGTTACGGGCGTGAGTTCAGTGGTTGAGAGTTTGTGAGTACGCCATGACAGAACCCCATCGCCCGAGGGTAAAATACGTCATCGGGCCGGACGGCAGTCCGTTGACGATCGCGGATCTGCCTGCTCCGGGCACCAAACGCTGGGTCATCCGCCGCAAGGCCGAAGTCGTCGCCGCTGTCCGTGGTGGACTTCTCTCGCTCGAGGAGGCCTGCAGCCGTTATACCCTGACGGTCGACGAATTCCTCTCCTGGCAGTTTTCCATCGACCAGCACGGTCTGGCGGGTCTTCGCACCACCCGCATCCAGCAATATCGCCAGTAGGCGATCCGGAAATCTGCGGCTTTTGAAGAAAATCGGCCTCGCTCTGCGAGGCCGATTTTTTTGATGATGCAGTTTTGTCTGACCTCTTAACTCTCGTTAACCATATCGAAACCATCACCTAGGCAATAATTGCCCACTCGGCCTTTCCGGTGAAAGCGGCCGAATCTGTTGGGGCGGTTGCTTGCAAGGGCTTGCGGACTTTCTGAAGAGCATCGGTGCCGCCAGGTTCGGGGCGATGATCGCGGTCACTGCCGCGCTTATCGGCTTCTTCGCCTTCGTCATCATGCGCGTCACCACGCCGCAGATGACGACGCTGTTCACGGACCTCAGCGTCGAGGATTCCTCGAGCATCATCAAGGACCTGGAACGCCAGGGCATCCAGTTCGAGATCC
The DNA here is from genome assembly GCF_023100985.1 of Bradyrhizobium sp. 191. Lineage (NCBI taxonomy): Bacteria > Pseudomonadati > Pseudomonadota > Alphaproteobacteria > Hyphomicrobiales > Nitrobacteraceae > Bradyrhizobium > Bradyrhizobium sp. 191. Next base: position 6,307,088 of record NZ_CP064692.1, on the reverse strand, counting down.
GCAATGAGGGCTCCATCATCATGGTGCCCAAGGACAAGGTCACGCGGCTGCGGATGAAGCTCGCCGAGGGCGGCCTGCCCAAGGGTGGCGGCGTCGGCTACGAGGTGTTCGACAAGTCGGACGCACTCGGCACCACCTCCTTCGTCCAGAACATCAATCATCTCCGCGCGCTGGAGGGCGAGCTCGCCCGCACCATCCGCGCCATCGACCGCATCCAGGCCGCGCGCGTCCATCTGGTGCTGCCCGAGCGCCCGCTGTTTGCGCGCGAGGCGCCGGAGCCATCGGCCTCGATCGTGGTCCGCGTCCGCGGCTCGCTGGAAGCCCAGCAGATCCGCGCCATCCGCCATCTCGTCGCCTCCGCTGTCAACGGGCTGAAGCCGCAGCGGGTCTCGATCGTCGACGAGGCCGGCCAGCTGCTCGCCGACGGCGCGGCGACCGATCCGGAGCAGACGGTCGGAGACGAGCGCCGCATCGCCTTCGAAAAGCGCTTGCGCAAGCAGGTCGAGGACATCGTGTCCTCCGTGGTCGGCTCGGGCCGCGCCCGCGTGCAGCTCTCCGCTGATTTCGACTTCAACAAGATCACCCAAACCTCGGACAAGTTCGACCCCGAAGGCCGCGTGCTGCGCTCGAGCCAGACCCGCGAAGAGCAGAGCATGACCGCCGACAACAACGGCCAGGTCACCGTCAACAACGAGTTGCCCGGCAACCAGCAGAACAACGCCGCCGCCGTCGCCAAGGACCAGAGCAAGAAGTCCGAAGAGACCAACAATTACGAGATCTCCCGCACCACCAAGACCGAAGTGACCGAAGCCGGCCGAGTCAACCGCATCTCGGTCGCGGTGCTGGTCGACGGCATCTACAGCAAGAACGACAAGGGCGAGCTGGCCTACCAGGACCGCACCAAGGAGCAGCTCGACAGCATCGCCACCCTGGTTCGCTCGGCGATCGGCTTCGACCAGAAGCGCGGCGACCAGGTCGAGGTCGTGAATCTGCGCTTTGCCGACGCGCCCTCAACCGCGCCGATCGGCGAGTCCTCGGGCTTCCTCGGCATGCTCCAGTTCACCAAGGACGACGTCATGTACTTCGTCGAGCTCGGCGTGATGATGCTGCTCGGCCTGGTCGTGCTGTTCCTGGTGATCCGCCCGCTGGTCAAGCGCATCCTCGCCTCCGACGAGGTCGCCGCCGCCATCTCCGGCGTGCTGACGGGCCCCGCCGCGTCGGAAGAGGCCGCGCCGGCCTCCGGCCAGCCGCTGCTGCCGAGCGGCGCCGCCAGCGCCATCGACGTCGCCACCATCCAGGGCCAGGTCCACGCCCAGTCCGTTCATCGCGTCGGCGAACTCGCCGAGCGCAACCCCAACGAAACCGTCGCCATCATCCGCCAATGGCTCACCGAACCCGCGAAATAACCCAAGCCACGCAACTCTGCCAAGTGAATCAAGAAGTGATCTGACATGGCCGCCTCTCTGCAAAACGCCAATTCGAACGACATCACCAGCGTGATCTCCACGCTGGGCCAGCGCGCCGGCAGCCGCGGGGGCAGCAAGACCGAGGCGCTGGCCGGGCCGAAGCGTGCCGCGATCCTGATGCTGGCGCTGGGCGAGCAATATGGCGGCAAGATCTGGAGCCTGCTCGACGACGACGAGGTCCGCCAGCTCTCGCTGGAGATGTCGACGCTTGGCACCGTCGAGGTCGAAACCGTCGAGGACATGCTGCTGGAATTCGTCTCGCGCATGTCGGCTTCCGGCGCGTTGATGGGCAATTTCGACGCCACCGAGCGCCTGCTCCAGCAATACCTGCCGCCGGAGCGCGTCAACGGCATCATGGATGAGATCCGCGGCCCCGCGGGACGCAACATGTGGGAGAAGCTCTCCAACGTGCAGGAAGAGGTCCTCGCCAACTACCTCAAGAACGAATATCCGCAGACCATCGCCGTGGTGCTGTCGAAGCTGAAGTCCGAGCACGCCGCCCGCGTGCTCGGCATCCTGCCCGAGGAGCTCGCGCTCGACGTCGTCAACCGCATGCTGAAGATGGAGGCGGTGCAGAAGGAGGTGATCGAGAGCGTGGAGAAGACGCTGCGCACCGAATTCATGTCCAACCTGTCGCAGACCCGCCGTCGCGACGCCCACGAGGTGATGGCGGAAATCTTCAACAATTTCGACCGCCAGACCGAAACCCGCTTCATCACCTCGCTGGAAGAGGACAACCGCGAATCGGCCGAGCGCATCAAGGCGCTGATGTTCACCTTCGACGACCTCGTGAAGCTCGATTCCGGCTCCGCCCAGACCCTGATGCGCAACGTCGACAAGGACAAGCTCGGCGTCGCGCTGAAGAGCGCCAACGAGGACGTCCGCAACTTCTTCTTCGGCAACATGTCCTCGCGCGCGGCCAAGATGCTCCAGGACGACATGGCGGCGATGGGCCCGGTGCGCCTGCGCGACGTCGACGAGGCGCAGGCGCTTCTGGTCAATCTCGCCAAGGACCTCGCCGCCAAGGGCGAGATCATGCTGACCAAGAACCGCGCCGACGACGAGCTGGTGTACTGATGGCCGCTCCGGCAAAATTCCTGTTCGATACCGACTTCGCGGCGCCCGAGCGGACGACCCGCGAGAAGGCCGCGACGGCAGCCGAGATCGCCCATAAGATCGCGGAAGCCGAGGCGCGCGCCTACCAGCAGGGCTTTGCCGCCGGCCAGCACGAGGCCAAGGCCGAGAGCGACCGGCGCGTCGCACTCGCCATGGAGGAGATCAACATCGCAATTCGGGGCGTCGCCTCCGGCATCGGCAACATCGAGACCAGGATGGAGACCGAGGCGGTCGAGGTCGCGGTCGCGGTGGCGCGCAAGCTGTGCGCCGATCTAGTCGCCGCCGAGCCGCTCGGCGAGGTCATAGCGCTGGTCAAGGACTGCTTCTCGCATCTGGTCGCGACGCCGCATCTCGTCGTCCGCATCAACGATGCGCTTTACGACGCCGCGCGCGAGAAGATCGAGCGGCTCGCCAAGCAGAGCGGCTTCGAGGGCCGGCTGGTGATCCTGGCCGAGCCGGAAATCGCCACCGGCGACTGCCGGATCGAATGGGCCGATGGCGGCGTCGTGCTGGAGCGCGGCGCCATCACGGCCAAGATCGACGAAATGGTCGGACGCTATATCGCGTCCCGCAGGGGGAATTAAGCCATGAGCGAAACAGACGGACAGGTCCCGCTGCCCGATCTCAACGGCCCGATGCCGCCGACCGGCACCGACGTCGGCTACAACGAGGACGAATATGCGGCGCGTGCCGCCGCCGACCTCGAAGCGGTGTTCGACGTGCCGGTGCAGGTCTCGGCCGTGCTCGGCCGCTCCAAGATGGATGTCGGCGAGCTCCTGAAGCTCGGACCAGGCACGGTGCTCGAACTCGACCGGCGCGTCGGCGAAGCCATCGACATCTACGTCAACAACAAGCTGGTCGCCCGCGGCGAGGTCGTCCTGGTCGAGGACAAGCTCGGCGTCACCATGACGGAAATCATCAAGGCCGAACGCGGCTAGCACAAGGACATGACGCGCGGCAGCGCGAACAGACGGACAGGAGACTGACATGCGGCTTCTCATCGTTGGCACATTGAAGGGCCAGCTCACCACCGCCACCAAGATCGCGATGGAGAACGGCGCCACCGTGACCCATGCCGAGGATCACGAGCAGGCGATGCGCGTGCTGCGCGGCGGCAAGGGCGCCGACCTCCTGCTGGTCGACGTCGCCCTCGACATCCGCGACCTCGTGCTGCGGCTGGAGGCCGAGCACATCCACGCCCCGATCGTCGCCTGCGGCATCACCAACGACGCCCGCGCCGCGGTTGCCGCGATCCATGCGGGCGCCAAGGAATACATCCCGCTGCCGCCGGATCCGGAGCTGATCGCCGCGGTGCTCGCCGCCGTTGCCAACGATTCCCGCGAGCTGGTCTATCGCGACGAGGCGATGGCGAAGGTGATCAAGCTCGCCCAGCAGATCGCCGGCTCCGACGCATCGGTGATGATCACGGGGGAATCCGGCACGGGCAAGGAGGTGCTGGCCCGCTACGTCCATACCCGCTCGGCGCGCGCCAAGCGCCCGTTCATCTCGATCAACTGCGCCGCAATCCCCGAACACCTCCTGGAGTCCGAGCTGTTCGGCCACGAGAAGGGCGCCTTCACCGGCGCCGTCGCGCGCCGCATCGGCAAGTTCGAGGAGGCGACCGGCGGCACGCTGCTGCTCGACGAAATCTCGGAGATGGACGTCCGCCTGCAATCGAAACTGCTGCGCGCCATCCAGGAGCGCGTGATCGATCGCGTCGGCGGCACCAAGCCGGTGCCGGTGGACATCCGCATCATCGCCACCTCGAACCGGAACCTCGCCGAAGCCGTGCGCGAGGGCACGTTCCGCGAGGACCTCCTGTTCCGCCTCAACGTCGTCAATCTGAAGATCCCGCCGCTGCGCGAGCGCCCTGCCGACATCCTGGAGCTCGCCCAGCATTTCGTGAAGAAGTATGCGGAGGCCAACGGCGTGCCGCTGCGCCCGATCTCGGCGGAAGCCCGCCGCGTGCTCTCCGGCAACCGCTGGCAGGGCAACGTCCGCGAGCTCGAAAACACCATGCACCGCGCGGTGCTGATGGCGCACGGCGACGAGATCGGACCCGACGCCATCATCACCCCGGACGGCGACCGCCTCGATCTCGCCAAGACCGCGCCGGCCGTGGCGCATGCCACCATGGCCGCCGAGCAGGTGACGCGCGCACTGGTGGGGCGCACCGTGGCCGATGTCGAGCGCGACCTCATCCTGGAGACGCTGAAGCACTGCCTCGGCAACCGGACCCATGCCGCCAACATCCTCGGCATCTCGATCCGCACGCTGCGCAACAAGCTCAACGAATATGCCGACGGCGGCATCCCGATCCCGCCCGCGGGAACGCCGGGCGAATATCCGCGGATGCCGATGATGGGGGCGTAAGGGCCTCTTGCAAGTATCGACGATGCAAGTGCCTGGGCCTGTCCCGGGCATTTTCGTTTGGCGCGCACCGATACTCACCCCGTCATCCGGAGGTGCGAAGCGCGCGATGCGAACGCATCGCGTGCGGAGCCTCGAAGGATGAACGGCCACAGCCGGGCCGTCGCCCTTCGAGGGCCGCTGAAGAAGCGGCCACCTCAGGGTGACGGCGAGAGAACTTCGGCTGCTTCGAATGCAAAGGGGAGCCGCATTCGGCGACTAGGTTAAGCCCGCACAACGCCCTATAACCACGCCCGAAAACCACACGAGGGACCACATGTCTGAAGCTCAAATCACGGATTGGCTGACGTCGCAGCGGCAGGCGATGATCGATCTGCTCCGCGACGTCGTGAACATCGATTCCGGATCCTACGACAAGGAGGGCGTCGATGCGGTCGGTGCGCGGTTCGAGCGGCACTTTGCCGAGCACGGCATTCCGTTCCGGCGCGAGGCCAACGCCACTTTCGGCGATGCGATTCATGCCGAGGTGGCAAAGCCCGGCAGCAACGAGAAGCCCGTGCTGTTGATGGGGCATCGCGACACCGTGTTCGGCAAGGGCGAGGCCCGGAGGCGTCCGTTCACGATCAGAGATGGCCGCGCCTATGGACCGGGTGTCGCCGACATGAAGTCCGGCCTCGTCATGAACGTGTTCGTGGCAACCGCCTTCCACAAATTCGGCGGCTCGCCGCACCCGATCAAGGTATTGATCACCTCGGACGAGGAGATCGGCTCGCCCTCCTCGCGCCCGGTGATCGAACGTGAGGGACGCGCCGCCCGCGCGGTGTTCAATTCAGAGCCGGGCCGCCCCACCGGCAATATCGTCACCGGCCGCAAGGGCGGCATCTTCATGCATCTCGGCATCACCGGCAAAGCCGCGCATTCCGGCGCCAATTTCGCTGCCGGCATCAGCGCGATCGGCGAACTCGCGCACAAGATCGTGCATATCCATGCGCTGACCGATCTCGACAAGGGCATCACGCTCAATGTCGGCCTCGTCTCGGGCGGCCAGTCCGTCAACACCACGGCGCCCTACGCCGAGGGCCAGATCGACCTGCGTTACGTCGATCCGGCGGAACGCGCGAGGGTGATGGCCGCAATCGAGACGATCGTCGCGACCTCCTACGTGCCGGGCACGAGCGCGACGCTGACGATCAAGGGCGAGTTCGTGCCGGTGGTGCAGAGCACGGATTCGAAAGCGCTGTTCGAAAATTATCAGGCCGCCGCAAGGCAGGTCGGCCTCACCACGCTCCAGGGCGAATTCTCCGGCGGCTGTGCCGATTCCGGCTTCACCGCCGCGGTCGGCACGCCGACCATCTGCGGCCTCGGCCCGGTCGGCGGGCTCGCGCACACGCCGGAGGAATATCTCGAGCTCGACAGCATCGTGCCGCGCGCGCAGGCGCTGGCATTGGCGATCTTGAGGGGATAGCCGCCACGCACTCCGTCGTCATGCCCGGGCTTGACCCCGGGCATCCACCTCGATCCCAAACTGCCGATGCACGTGGATGGCCGGGTCAAGCCCGGCCATGACGAGAGAGGACGGCGCGCACCCACGCGCACGCATTCAACTCACGAATAACTCGGCGCGTCGGGCTTGCGGAAGATGTGGATGGGGTCACCCGGCACGATCGGAGAGCCTGAGAACATCGCGTAGGCGTAGAGCGCGAGATAGACGATCGCGAGCGCGCCGACGGCGTAGAAGGCCCAGGTTGCAACGCGTTTCATCGATCCGCTCCATTGCCGTCCCGCATGGGGGTTCAGGCGCTTCTAGAGCGACGACGGAGAAAAGGCCAGCCTTCCGCGCCGACACGCGCGGCGATCAAATGCCGCGCCGGCCGCGCGCGGGAAGGCTGACATCCGCAAGCCTGGCCGCGTCCTCGTCCTGGTCGACTGCCAGATACTGGCCGTGCCAATAGGCAAGGGCCGCGGTGCGGGCCGAGCTCCTGATGTCCCTGACACGGCCGATGACGATACCGTGCGAGTGACGTTCGACGATCTCCTCGACCTCGCAATCGAAGGCGGACAATGCATCGAACAGCAGGGGAACGCCGGAGACTGCCGTCACCCATTTGGCGCCTGCGAAACGATCGGCGCCCTTCAACCCGCCCTTGCCGGAAAAGCGTTCGGCAATCTCGAGCTGGTCGGCATTGAGGATGCTCACGCCGAAGGCGCCGTGGCGCTTGATCAACGGAAAGGACGACGCATCGCGGTTGATGCTGACCAGCAGCGTGGGCGGCTCGACTGACAGCGAGGTGACCGAGGTCACCGTCATGCCCGTAATATCCTTGCCCCGCCCGGCGGTGATGACGCTGACGCCGCCGGTGAGGTGGCGCATGGCGCCGCGGAAATCGGCGGACGAGACGGGGATTTCGGTCATGAGATCGCGGGGCACTACATTCATGGCATTGCTCCCCGAAGCGGGGATTCCTCTTATTTAGGTACGATCGTCCGCCGACAAAAGATGGCTGAGGATCGAGCCTTCAAGGCTTGCGAGTTCGGCCGAGCCGCGCTGGCGCGGCCGGGCCGCGTTGACCGTGACGTCATGGGCGATCCGGCCCCCCTCGATCACCAGCACCCGGTCCGCCAAGGCGACGGCTTCGGAGACGTCGTGGGTCACCAGGATCGCGGTAAAGCCCTGGTCGCGCCAGACGCGTTCCAGGAGCCGCTGCATCGAGATGCGGGTCAATGCGTCCAGTGCGCCGAGCGGCTCGTCGAAGGCGAGCACGCGCGGGCGCGAGACCAGCGCGCGGCCGAGCGCGACGCGCTGCTTCTGGCCGCCCGACAGCACCGAGGGCCATTGGTCACGCTTGTCGGCGAGACCGACCTCGCTCAAGGCTTTCTCGGCACGCGCATGCGCATCGCCGGAGGCACGATCGCGGCCGAGGCCGACCTCGACATTGGCAAGCACGCGGGCCCAAGGCAGCAGCCGCGGCTCCTGGAACATCACGCGGATGTCCTCGGGCTGGACGTCACCGCCGAAGCTGATGCTGCCGGCATCGATCTCGTCCAGGCCGGCGATCAGACGCAGCAGCGTGCTCTTGCCGCAGCCGCTCTTGCCGACGATCGCGACGAACTGGCCGGCGGGGATGTGCAAATCGATCCCGCGCAGCACCTCGTTGGCGCCGAAGGATTTGCGCAAGCCCCGGACGCTGAGCGGCCGGCCGCCGGTGTGAGCCGGACGCTCCTTGTGCACGACACGCGCATGAGGGACGAAATTGGCACGGCTGGCGAGCTCGGTCTCGGGAAGAGAGGTACGAAGCGCTGTCTGCATGTGATTCCCAGTATTTCTTGCTCAACGTTTCTGGAAGGCGGGGTGCCAGGAGAGCGTCGCCCGCTCCAGCACGCGGGAGGCGCTGTCGGCAAGCTTGCCGAGTAGGGCGTAGATCAGGATCGACAGCACGACGACGTCGATCAGCATGAACTCGCGCGCCTGCATCGCCATGTAGCCGAGGCCCGAGGAGGCCGCGATGGTCTCGGCGACGATCAGGGTCAGCCACATGATGCCGAGCGCGAAGCGGATGCCGACGAAGATCGAGGGCAGCGCGCCAGGGAAGATCACGCGGCGGAACAATTCGCCGTCGCTCATGCCGTAGATGCGGCCCATCTCGATCAGCTGGGGATCGACCGTGCGGATGCCGTGCAGCGTGTTGAGGTAGATCGGGAAGAAGACGCCGAGCGCCACCAGGAACAGCTTTGCGCCCTCGTCGATGCCGAACCAGAGGATGACCAGCGGGATCAGCGCCAGATGCGGCACGTTGCGCACCATCTGCAGCGTGGTGTCGGTGAGCCTTGCCGAGAGCTGAGACAGGCCGTTGGCGAGGCCGAACGCGAAGCCGATGCTGCCGCCGATCAGAAAGCCGATCGAAGCGCGCCAGAACGAGACCCAGATGTTGCGGACGAGCTCGCCGGAGAGCAGCAGCTTCCAGCCGGCCAGCACGACGTCGCTCGGCGCCGGCAGCACGCGGGTCGGCACGAAGCCGGTGACGCTCGCGACCTGCCAGATCGCGATGATGGCGAGCGGCACGATCCACTGGATCAGGCCGTCGAGACGCGGCAGGCGGAGGCTGCGCGGAAGCGAAACGCTGTCGATCAGGCTCATGACTGCGACACCCGGTGCTGCGGACGGAGATCGCTGCCGACCGTCTCGCCGAACGGACCGCCGTTGAAATGGAGCTTCGTCACGTTGCTCGGCTGCTCCAGCGAGAGCAGCGGGAACACCAGCTCGGCGAAGCGATAGGCTTCCTCCAGATGCGGATAGCCCGACATGATGAAGGTATCGATGCCGAGATCCTGATACTCCCTGATCCGGGCCGCGACGGTCCGGGCGTCGCCGACCAGCGCCGTGCCGGCACCGCCGCGCACGAGGCCGACACCGGCCCACAGGTTCGGTGCGATCTCGAGCTTGTCGCGCTTGCCGCCGTGCAGCTGCGCCATGCGCTGCTGGCCGACGGAGTCCATGCGGGCGAAGTTCTTCTGCGCCAGCGCGATGGTCTCGTCGCTGACATGCCTGATCAGCTCGTTCGCAGCGCTCCAGGCCTCTTCATTGGTCTCGCGGACGATGACGTGAAGACGGATGCCGAAGGAGAGTTTTCGGCCACGGGCCGCGGCGGCCTCCCTCACCTTCGCGATCTTCTCGGCGACCTGCGCCGGCGGCTCGCCCCAGGTGAGATATTTGTCGACGGTGTCGACGGCGACGTCGATGCCCGCATCCGAGGAGCCGCCGAAATAGAGTGGCGGCCGCGGCGACTGCACCGGAGGAAACAGCAGCTTGCCGCCCTCGACACGGATGTGCTTGCCTTCGGCGTTCACCGTCTTGCCGGCGAGCAGATCGCTGTAGACGTTCAGGAACTCGCGGGTGACCTCGTAGCGCTCGTCATGGCCGAGGAAGACGCCGTCGCCCTTGTTCTCGACCGGATCGCCGCCGGTGACGACGTTGACGAGGAGCCGGCCATTCGAGATGCGATCGAGCGTCGCCGTCATGCGAGCGGCAACGCTCGGCGATTGCAGGCCGGGACGGACCGCCACGAGATAACGCAGCCGCTCGGTGAACGGCGCCACGCTCGCGGCGACGATCCAGGAATCCTCGCACGACCGGCCGGTCGGCAAGAGCACGCCGAAATAGCCGAGTTGGTCGGCGGCCTGCGCGACTTGGCGCAGATAGTTGAAATTGACCTCGCGGCCGCCGATGCCGGTGCCGAGATAGCGGCCGTCGCCATGCGTCGGCAGGAACCAGAGGATGTTGGCGCTGGATTGGCTCATGGATGTGCTCCTAACCGTAGGACGTGCCGACCGCGGCGGCGACGATGCCGATCGAGAGCACGATGGCTGCGATCAGACGCTGGATGATACGCCTCATGTTCAAACCCTTGTGGATGGGAAGGCCGGTCGGCACGATCAGGCTGCCGGGTTACGCCAGACGATGTCGCGGATGACGATCGGCTTCGGGATCAGGCCGAGCTTGTGGAAGCGGTCGGCGACGCCCTGCTGAGTCGCGACGATGTCGTCGGTGACGGGGCCGACCACGAATGACGAACGGTTCGCGGCGATGGTCTGGATGTCGAGGGGAATGCCGGTGACCGCAGCGAGCGATTTCGCGACCTCGTCGCGGTGCTGCTCGGCCCATCTGGCGGTCGCGGTGGTGACGTCGACGATCTGTTGCAGGATCGCGCCATGGTTCTTCGCGAAGTCGCGGTTGGCGATGTAGAACGAATTGGTCTTGGTGACCTCGCGCGCATTGATCAGGATGCGGCCGCTCTGCCTGGTCTCGCCGATCGCGAAGTATGGATCCCAGATTGCCCAGGCCTCGATGCTGCCGTTGGCGAAGGCAGGCCCGGCGTCCGGTGGCGTCAGGTAGACCGGCGTGATCTCGGCATAGGTGAGGCCCGCCTTCTCCAGCGTCTGCACCACGATGTTGTGGGCGCTGGAGCCCTTGGTGAAGCCGATGCGCTTGCCTTTCAATTCGGCGATGGTGCGGATCGGCGAATCCTTCGGCACCAGGATGCCCTGGCCGTTGGTGATGGGCTGGCCGGCGGCATAGACGATCGCGGCGCCCGCGGCCTGGGCGAACACCGGCGGGGAATCGCCGACCGCGCCGTAGTCGACGCTGCCGACGTTCATCGCCTCCATCATCGGGGGACCAGAGGAGAATTCGATCCATTTCACCTCGATGCCTTGCGGGGCGAAATGTTTTTCCAGGGCGGCCTGCTGGCGCGCGATGACCAGCACGCCGTTCTTCTGGTAGCCGATGCGAATTTCCTTCACCGCGCCTTGCGCGTTGCCGCGCGAAGTGACGGCAGCGGCGGCCGCTGTTCCAATCGACAGTATCAAAAAGTCCCGACGCTTCATTCCACACTCCCGGCCGCGTGCGGCCGTCATTCATCTGCGTTCGGGAATGATGGTGCGGCTTATCGGAGGTGTCGAGACGTGCGGAAAAATAGCGATGCGCGCACTGTGCGTGTGGCGGCGTGCATGATTAATCTTTCAATTGGCCGCGGTGATGCAGAGAGATTTTTCCGCACGCGAATGTGAGCGCGGCTTCCGTCCGAGCCTTGACGACCGGATCATAGAAAGTCGCAAAACAACCCCATGCACAGTAGCTGGGCGTGCGAAAACAATGACTTACGCATTATCCGAAGTCTGTTTGACCCGTCGGGCAAAACAGGGGCATAATGGCATCATCGCGAACTGGGGGTGCTGGGGCGCTCCCTCCACCCTCTCGCCGGCATTCCCCGCCACCGGGTCTCGCCTTCGGCGAGCCCGATGACAGGCTCCGGCGGGGAATCCAGTACGCCGCGGCGTCTCCGCATCAAACGACTGTCTCTGGAATACTGGATCGCCCGCCTTCGCGGGCGATGACACTGAAGCCGTGGCGGGCGCGTGCCTCGCGCAGAACCGTTTGCAACTAGTGCAACCACCTCACCGGCAGATTCTGCAGCCCGCGGAACGCCCAGCCGCCGATCCGCACCGGCTCGTCGCCGGCGATCTCGATGCGTCTGGCGCGCGCAAACACGGTCGGCAGCGCGACGTCGGCGATCATGGCGCGGGAGGCGAAGGCACCGGCGCAGAAATGCGGGCCGGCGCCGAAGGCGACGCTCTTGGAGGTGTCGCGCCGCACGTCGAACTGGTCGGCGCGCTCAAAATGCTTCTCGTCGCGGTTGGCGGAGCCGAACATCAGGAACACGCGCTCGTCGGTTTCGAAGGCGACGTCGCGGATGCTCCAGGGCTTTGCGATCCGCCGCGGCGACATGCCGATCGGCGAGATCCAGCGGGCATATTCCTCGAAGGCCTGCAGCCAGGACACTTTACCGCGCAAAACCAGATCGAGCTGCTCGGGATGGGTGAGCAGCGCCCACACCGTGCCGGCGATCGCCTTGCGTGGCTCGTTCTGGCCGCCCGAGATCGCGAGCTTGACGTTGGCGCGCACGCTCTCCATCGGCATGCCCGAGGCGAGCAGCACGCCCAAGATGCTCTGGTCGGGGTTCTTGCGCATCACCGGCAGGATGTCGTCGATCGCGGCGTCGATGCCCGAGGTCGCCGCATGGCAGCGGGCCTCGACGGCGGGATCGCCGGCATAATTGGCGATGCCCTCGATCATGCCTTGCGACCACGCATCCATGTGCTCGAAGCCGATATTGGTGAGGCCGGTGATCGACTTCAGGCATTCGCCGGAGAACGGCAGCGCGAAGTCGCGCATGAAATCGATCCGGCCGGGCCCGAGGCGGTCGAGGATTCGATCCGCATGGGCCTGGAACAGCGTGGTCCAGTGCGCCTTCACCGTCTTCGGCGACACCGTCGGAAACATCGCGCGCCGCTCCACCTGGTGCGCCTCGCCGTCCTTACGCATCATGTTGTGGCCCATCAGCCGGTTCATCAGGCCGGCGGGCTGGTGCGAGGAGAACACGTCGATCTGCTTCTCGGAGATCGAGATGTCGTCGCGGCTCGTCAGCAGCGTCGAGCCGAGTTGCGGCACGAAGGCGATCGGCGCCTCCCGCCTCATCTTCGCGAGCATCGGATAGGGATCGGCCCAGAAGGCGGCCGGGTCGATGTCGATGCGCGGCGCGGTGCTCAAGGCGGTCCCTCCTGATTTCGTATGCTTTAGGGCACATTAGCGAACTCCGCGGCCGCCGTCTGTCCCTAGCGATAGGGACGGGCATTGGTCTGCTTCGTGAGCCTCCGGCAATGATCTATTAATCGTGAGCACGCGCCTCACGTGCCAGCCGATCGATTATCGCCTAAGTTGCAATCGACAATCATCGAAGAGCTCTGGCGCAAATCGCATGCAACCATCCGATTGGACTGTTGTCCTGTACTACGCGTGGCCAGTCATCTTGATACCTGCGGGATGGCTCGTGTTCGGGCGATTGTTCCGGGAACGCGCAGCTTCCGGGGCATCGATGATGGAATTGCGGGAGCAGCACCTCGCAGAAACACACCGGATGAGCGCTGTGATGGAGAGGATCGCAGCTGTTCTCGAGAAGAACGACGGGAAATTGTCGAAGTTACTGGCTTGGGAGGTTGAGGATGACCGTAGCCGATATACTGCTTGCGATGTACTCGTGGTGGCCGTTCATCCTGATCGTGGGTGGATCGATCCTCGCGATGCGTGCGATGCGCCAACGCACGTCGTCAGGCGCCACGATGATCGATCTGTATGAGCAGCAGATTGCCGAAACGCGCAGAACGAATGCCGGATTGGAGCGAATCGCTGCTGCTCTCGAGCTTGGGATGGGCACGGCCGGATCCCAGGCCAATAAGGGTGGCGGAACCGCTTGAATACGCAAAGTGTCCGCGAGACCATGTCGACGGTGCGACCGTGAAGCACCCCAATCCAAGAAAGCATCGATCGATTCGGCGAGACCGCTGGACTCCGGATCGCACGGGCATTGCATGGATGCTGATGTCAGCAATTTTCGCTGTCGCCATCTTTGCGGCCGTCGTGATTCATTATCCATTCCTGCCACAGCGAAACGCCGGTGCCGGCTTTGGACCCGACTGGGACTGCACACCGCAGCCCAGTGGCGAACCCACTTGCATCAAGAAGATTGATCGGTAAATCAGCCTGGACCTGTCGCCTGGACAATCAAGCAGTTGCTATCGCGGCGCCTGGATCGCCGCCCGTCGAAACCGAGGACTGACCTACCGGACCTCGGCAACCTTCGGTCCAGGTGACATCATCTGCGCGTTGGCCGCCAAGGGCCGCTTTGACGGCGATGCCGGATCCGGCAATCGGAAGGCGGCGTCGGGCGGCGTTCCCGGACGCCGGGCAGCGGTTGCCGGAAGCACGATCACCTTGGCTCCGACCTTCACCCGCTCGTAGAGATCCGTGACGTCCTCGTTGGTCAGCCGGATGCAGCCAGACGATACCTTCTTTCCGATCGTCGCGGGATTGTTGGTGCCGTGAATTCGATATTCGGTCTCGCCCAGATACATCGCCCGGGCGCCGAGCGGGTTGCCGGGGCCGCCCGCCATGAACCGCGGCAGATAGGGCTGACGCGAGACCATCTCCGCAGGCGGATGCCAATCCGGCCATTCGGCCTTGCGGGCCACGGTCTGCTCACCGGACCATGTGAAACCTTCGCGGCCAACACCGATGCCATAGCGCATCGCCTGCCTGTCGTTCAGGACGAAATAGAGGAACGTGTTTCCGGTATCGATGATGACGGTGCCCGGGGCCTGGCGGCTCGTATAGTCAACCACCTGGCGGACGAGTGCTCCGGGAGCATCAGCATCGGCTTTTGGCGGTTCGACCAGCGGAGCCGGGACCGGAATCGGAGCTGGAGCCGGGGTGAGAGCCGCCGCGGACGCATGAACTGGAGGTGCCACGTAAACCGGCGTTGACGATGCCCGGGCTTCGCGCGCGGGCGGTGTCCGTGCCGGTTGCACGCTCGCCGGGCGAGACAGCAAACCGTACCCCAATGCGGCGACGGCCACCGCGCCAATGGCAACTCTCGCGGCCATTGGTATTGCGAGCGTCTCAGCCTTTCTACGTTTCGCCCGCTTGCTCACGTCTCTCCCCAGGTCACCATGCCCAAGAGAGGTACCCAGCAAAATTTAAGAAACTTCCAAGCGATTTCGCACAGACCGGAACCGTTAGCTGTGGTTAACGCTGAACTCCTGTTCGGCAACAGGAACCGGGAGTACCGTCTGCTACTCAGGCCGCGGCATGAACGCGCGCTTCTCGTCGTGGAACGAGTCGAGATTTGAATCGCCCGGCGGAGCGGA
Organism: Bradyrhizobium sp. 191; assembly: GCF_023100985.1. Classification (NCBI taxonomy): domain Bacteria; kingdom Pseudomonadati; phylum Pseudomonadota; class Alphaproteobacteria; order Hyphomicrobiales; family Nitrobacteraceae; genus Bradyrhizobium; species Bradyrhizobium sp. 191. Next base: position 6,291,879 of record NZ_CP064692.1, on the reverse strand, counting down.
CACGCTCCGCTCTTCATGAACCGCGGCTTCGGGGCCAATCGCGTCGATTTGGCTTGGGTTCTGCCAAGTCCGATCCGACCTCGACCGCTGACGCGGCCAGACGCCATCACAATCTTCGCCTTCGGGCCGATTCCGTTGAAAAAGGCCGGCAGTATTTCGTTGTAATGGCTCCGTCGCGATGTGGCCGAACCGCTCTACCGGCCTCTATGCGAGCCTCGGGGTGGGTATCGGGATCAGCTTGGCCATCTTTCGAAGGTTCTGAGCGGTGGCTGCGAGGATGAACTCGTCGCGCGCGCCGTTTGGGCCTCGTAGACGTAAACGGTCGAGCTTGAGAATGCGCTTGAGGTGCGCGAACAGCATCTCGATCTTTTTGCGGAGCCGGCGCGAAGTGCGGCCCTCCAATGATCTTGCGATCTGGCGCGCCATGTCGCGAGCGCCCTCGTAGATCGAGCGCGGCACCCTCCGTGAAGGCTGCTTAGGGCAACACCGGGACTTCAATGCGCAGCGATCACAATCATGCTTGCTGGCGAGGTAAAGCATGGTGGCGCCATCATTCACCAGCGTTCCAGTCGTGGTAAGAACTTTACCGCTGGGACAACGGTAGAGGTCCCCGGCATGGTCATAGGTGAAGTCATCGCGCGAGAATATCCCGTCTGTGCGGGCGGACTTGTCGAAGACTGTAACATGCGGCTCGATGCCGTGCTCATAGACCAGCCAGGCAAGCATCTCGGCCGAGCCGTAGCCGCTGTCACCGAGGAGCCGGTTCGGATAGAGATCGAACCGTTTGAGCGAGCGCTCAATCATGCGTTTGGCGGCCAACACCTCCGCCTGCCGGATTGCCGTCGTCGCCTCGACATCGACGATGATCGCGTTCTCGACGTCGATCAGGTAGTTCGTCGAGTAGGCGAAGAAGGCTTGGCCACCATGCGCCCCCGTCCAGCGTGCCGCCGGGTCGGAGGGCGACACGAACTTCGGCGTGACCTCGGTCGCAGCTCCGAAAGCGGCATCATCGAGGACAGCCAGATACTCATCGATCGCTCGGCCGGCAGCCTCCGGCGGAAGTCCCCTGTCGCCTTCGATCCCCTTCTGCCGATTGGCATCGGCCTTGATTAGGCTCGCGTCGACGGCAAATCCTTCGCCGCCGACCAGTCGTTCCTTGATGCAGCGGCCCAACACGCTCTCGAACACGCGACGGAAGAGATCGCTCTGCCGGAAGCGGCCATGCCTATTCTTGGAGAAGGTCGAATGATCCGGCACCGCCCCATCCAGACCGAGCCGGCAGAACCATCGGTAGGCCAAATTGAGGTGAACCTCATCGCACAGGCGCCGCTCCGACCGGATGCCGAAGCAGTAGCCGATCAGGAGCATCCGGATCATCAGCTCGGGATCGATCGAAGGTCGACCGATACTGCTGTAGAAGGGCGCCAGGTCCTGCCTAATCTGTTCAAGGTCGACAAATCTATCGATCGACCGGAGCAAGTGGTCGGCGGGGATGTGCCTTTCGAGTGAGAACTCATAGAACAACGCAGCCTGTTCGACTTGCCGATGCCCCATCATGATCTTCAGTCCTGCCAATTAGACAGACTGAATCACTGATACCTCTGCGTCGCAACCGCTGCCTTTTTCAACAGAATCGGTCCAAAAGCTGACGGTCGGCGGGCAGCGGGCCAAGGTCCGCGATGGGTCAAAGGCGCCGTTTGAGCAGTCAGTCGGGTACTTCCGGTCTATCCCAATGAACGGACATCTTCAGAGCCGGTCGTCATATCCCAAAGGTGCCACTTCCAGGATTCGCAGCACGCCGCAGAAGTAGACGTTCGCGTTACGCGGACCTGCCGCGACACCACCTGTTATCAGGGCCCTGCCGCAGGACATCGCCGCTGGCGGCAGATAGGCGCCACTCACGATGAACATGCTGCCGCTCGGCGGCCCGCGCTTGAACTCCTGAGCCGTCCCTGCCTGCCAAGCTGGAGACCCAGCTTGCGTACTTGCAAGATTCCGCTCTACACTCTTAGACAGCATCGACACACTAAAGTATCCATAAGTTGTGTTCCGCGATTAACGGGACATTAACCCGCGGCTCAAGCGCGTGCCGTGGCCTTGTCGGACAGGAGTGGACCAGCCCCATGTGGAAAGACCCCATCACGAGCACGCCTTCGATCATCCAGACCGATTTCGGGCCCTTCGGGCAGAGCCTGCCGGGGGACGGTGAAGCCTATTGCGGCCCGACGTCGATGGTCATGGGCCTTTACTGGCTGTCGGCAAACGGCTTCACGCAGGTTGCTCCTGTCGTCTACAACGGCGAGGACGACCCCGTGACGATCAACCTGGAAAGGGTGGTCGCGGGCTTGATGCAGACGTCGAGCGAGAGCGGCAGCTTCGTGGACGGCATGACGAGCGGGATGGCCGACTATCTGTCGGCCTGCGGAATCGGGCCTGATCTCTATCATTTGACGAGCACTTCCAATCCGGACCTCGCGTGGCTCGCCGATCAGTTGGCCCCGAACGTGTCCGAGAGTCCGCAGACGATCGTCTTGGCCAATTTCGCGGTTGGCTGGTTTTCCGTTTCCCAGACGACGAAGGGATACATGGAGAATATCGGCGGCCATGTCCTCGCGCCGCTCACGGTGAACCTGACGGGCGGCACGATCACCATCAACAACGCTTTCCCCGCCTCGTTCGAGAACGTACCCAACCTCCCGTCCAGCAATCCGCAGACCGTACAGATCGCGCAGATGCCCAGCGGATGGACGCTGCAAAATCAGCCGCTCCCCTCCGAAGACTACAGCCAGGTCGTCACCGACGCGCTCACCGGGAGGGGCGTCTACGCCGTGCTCTGGCAGGGGCAAGCCTGGGCGATCTCGCCGTCGGCGCTGCCCTCGACATCCGGATATGAACCCAGCACCTGGACGATCAACCAGCCTAAGGTCATCAACACGAACGGCGGCACGCTGACCGTCGTCGCGCCGATCTCCGGGCTGGGCGGCCTCCAAAAATACGGCGAAGGCACGCTCCTGCTCACCAACACGAACCAGCTGATAGGATACAACACCGTAGGCGCCGGGACGCTGGCAAGTACCCGGACATCCGGCACACCATTTGGCAGCTTCAGGGTGATGGTGACGAACGGCGGAATACTCGAGCTTCGTTCGGACGGCGCGACGGTCGATGTGCAGATCGCCTCGGGATCTCTGGCGACGTTCGTCATCGGCTCTACGGGAGGCGCTTTGCAGCTTTCCGGAAGCGGCAACTTTCGCGTCGTCATCGGGGGCAATGACGACGGTACCCTGACGAACATTGTCCGCAACTCCGGCGGGACTCTCGTCATCGTGCCGGGCGGCGGCATGGCCCAGCTTGGGCTGACGCAACAGGTGTTCGTGGCAGGAACGGGAGCAAACCTGCCCGTCGTCACGAACGGGATCGTCGCTCCCTACATTCTCGGAGAGGACGACGACGCGGCCAGCTCGGGCAAGTTCCTGACCTATTCGCCCTCCGAGGGCTTCGCGAGCGCGGCGACCGTGTCCTCGACGGATGTCGGCATCAACGACGTTCCGGCCGACGCCGTCTACGAGGTCGTCGACAGCCAGGCGGTCGAGAGCGGCGGTGTGCCGCAGGTGGCGGCGCTCGAAGTGAACGGCGGGGCGATTACGGGCGGCGATGCGAGCATTCTGGTCGGAAGCCAGGCGAGCGGCGACGCCGCGGGCCTCATCATGAACGGCGGCAGCATCGCTACTGCGAGCCTTTCGTTCGGCGCGGCAGAAGGCCTGATCTACACCAATGCCAGCGGCGATAGTTCGCAGATCGCAGCCGCCATCGAGGGATCGGCGGGCCTGACGATCTTCGGTCCCGGCACGCTGACCCTGAGTGCAGACAGCAGCGGCACGCTTTCCGGTCCGATCAGGGTCAATGGGGGTACGCTGATTGCCGGCGGAACCGGTGGATCAGCAACGGGTGCCGGCGAGGTGCTGGTATCCTACGCGGCGACGCTGGAGGTCCCCGGCACGGTGACCGGCGCGGTTGTTGTCGGCGAGGCGGGCACACTGTTCATGAACGGTGGAACGGTCTCGGGCCTGGTCACCATTGCAGCGACCGGCACCGATACGCCTGCTCCCGGCGGCATATTGCAAGGGAGCGGAACAATCAGCGGGACCACCTCCATCAGCGGCATCATCCAGTCAGGCCCGCAGGCTGGCCTGATCACGTTCACCGGCGAGACCACCATGACCGGCGACGCGAGCTTCTATTGGCGGCTGCAGAAGCTCGTGGACGATGCTGATCCCGGAGCCGGACCTGGGATCTACTGGAACGCGCTGCAGTTCAACTCGCCGGATACGAACCTCGGCACCAAGAATGCACCTCTCTGGCTCTTCCTCGACTTCAGCGCCCTCGACGGGGACCCGGACGGCGGCAACGCGTTCTGGCAGAAGCCCCATACCTGGACGCTCTTTACCTACGCAGCCGATGCCGGCCGCTTTTGGCCGGCGTACGAGAACTTCTCGTACCAGTCCGGGAGCTTCAACACGGTCTTCGACAACTGGGTCGTGTCCCTGCAGTGGAAACCGGCCGCCTCGCCGCAGAGCCTCCCCGAGCGATGGCGCGCGAACGCTCGTGCGAGAAGCCGGTAACCTTGGGATCGCGCGCGATCTCGTCCATCGAACAGGGCGATGCGTTGCTGCTAACGGGCAAGCGCATCCTTGTAGATAATTCCATCTTTCATGATGATCTTGAAATTTTTGGCGGGGTCGGCAAGAAGGCCGATATTGTCCAGGGGATTTCCGTCGACGAGCAGCAGATCCGCGAGTGCGCCCTGTTCCACGACGCCGAGCTTGCCGGGATAGGGATTCCGCTTGCCCGACAGCGCCAGCAGTTCGGCGTTCGTCGATGTCGCCATGGTCAGCGCCTCGGCGGGCGTGTACCAGCGAGCGAGTGAGGCCAGGATGGCCCCCTGTTGGCGCGCCAGCGCTGCAGAGAACAGGACGTCGGTGCCCCACGCGGTCTTGATCTTGTACTTCCTCGCCAGCTCGTAGGTTCTGGCTATGCCGGGCCAGACCTCATCCGCCTTGGCTCGCTGGACGGAGCCTACGGGAAAGCCCAGCCTCAGATCCTCGGGGAGAGGCTGCGTGCTCAGCCAAACACCCTTCTCCGCCATCAGTTTCGCTGTTGCGTCGTCCATCAGGAAACCGTGTTCGATACACGTCACCCCAGCCGCAATGGCTCCCCGAATCGCGGCAGCCGTAAAGGCATGCACAGTGACATACGTGCCCCAATTCTCAGCCGCTTCAACGGCGGCGCGTATTTCGGGTTCGGTGAACGTCGTCACGTCGATCGGACTGAAAGGCGACGACACTCCGCCGCCAGCCGTCAACTTGACCTGGGAAGCGCCTTGCATGAGCTGCTCGCGGACGCGGACGCGGACCTCGTCGGGGCTGTCCGCAATCATTGCCCCACCGGTCTGCTCCATGCGGGTGAGCATGCCCCCGATCGTCCGCGGCAGGTCGGTAAGCTGGCGGAAGTCCCCATGCCCGCTCGTGACGGTAATGACCGCGCCGGACGGATAAATGCGCGGACCCTTGATGATACCTTCGTCGATGGCGCTTTTGAGCCCAAACACCGGCCCGCCCACATCGCGAACGGTAGTAAAGCCGCGCATGAGAGTGTTGGCGGCCTCGTCGCCAGCGACAAGATTGACGTAGCCGACGTCGCCGAGCGACTGTGCAGGTGTGACGCGGATCAACATCGCATGCCAATGGTTGTCGATGAGACCGGGCATCAGCGTGCGTCCGCCGCCTTCGACAATGCGAATGTCCGCCGGGCTATCCACCGCTATCGGCTGTAGCGAGATTGATTCTATCTTGTTGCCGCGCACCAGGACGTTGGAGGAGGCAGACAGCGTGGCGCTCTTGCCATCGAAGATGCGGACATTCTGAAAGAGCGTGGCCGCGCCACCTGCCTGAAGCGCCTGCTGCGCCAGGCTCGCTCCACCGAGCCAGGTCGAGAACACCACCGCGATCGACAAAGAACGGCATGCTCCGCTCATCGACGGTCGGATCCGCCGCGCGCCGTACAATTTATTCAAGAGAGTTCCTGACATCATCGCGCGCGGCCCCTCTCGTTGCGTATCGGCTGCGTTCGGTTGAAGCGGCCAGACCTTCGCGATTGCGATGCCGTGCATGGCTCTCGCAGCGACAGACCGATCTCGCGGCCTCGGTCAGAGCGGATCGCCCTGGTTGCGCCTCATGATCTTGAGAACCAGGAAGATCGCGCCGGCAACAAGGAAGGCAACACCGATCGCGGTGACTCCGCTGGACTCGCCGCTCAGGCCGAGCGCCGTCATCAGCAAACCGAAGAGCAGGAGAAGGATGCCCGCGAGTTTCTTGATCAGGAGGATTGGTCTTTCAACTGCGATCGCCATCAGCCCGCTCCCTTTTATCGACTCGTTTCCGCTATGCCGTTCTCGCCGCCGGCGGCCATGCATAGGTCAGCCAGGCCATGTCGTGAGAGATCAGGTCGACGCCGAGCACAAATCCGAGCACCCAAAGGCCTGTCATCGGGAATCCACCGAGGATAACGAGGAATTCCGAATGCGCTGGACGGCAGCATCATCCGAGCGGCTGCGAAGGTCGCGCAGCCCTTCCAACGCGCGGTAAAGAACGAGGCCATCGCTTCCAGCTCGCGAAAAGCTACTGTAGCGTGTAGACATTCGCATTGAAACGACAGGTAAACTGACACAACGGAGCTGTCGAAAGGCATCGCCGAAGCTTGCGGCAGGAGCAGCCGGGTGATTTCAGTCCGTAAATTCGTATCAATGTTGGTCAGCTGGCCGAGAAAGCCAATCGGCTTTCTTATTCGGATCATGCTCGTCACATGGGCCGTGCTGGCCATCTATTATTCGAACTTGCCTTGGGCCGGGCTGCGCACGATTTCGGCCGGAGCGTTTGCGGGCTTTGCAATCTGGGCGCTCTGGCGTTCGCGCCAACGGCGCATTTCCGTTCTCTTCCTCGTCATGTTTCTCGGTGTCGTCGCATGGTGGATCTCGATCCCTCCATCGCACGATCGCCATTGGCGACCTGAAGTCGCGGTGATGCCGCGGGCGGTCATCGACGGCGACCGCGTGCGTCTGACCGGTGTCCGTAACTTCGACTACCGGAGTCGAAGCGACTTCACGGTGCGCTACGAGGAGCGCGAGGTGTCGTTGTCGCACTTGATGGCCCTCGATTTCTACGTTTCCTATTTCACCGAGGGGCCAGTCGGACACACGTTCGTGAGTTTTGTCTTCGACAATGCGCCACCACTGGCCATCTCCATCGAGACCCGTCCCGAGGTTGGCGAAGGCTTTGCGCCCGTCGCCTCCTTGTTCAAGCAATTCGAGCTGATCTACGTGGTGGGGGAAGAGCGCGATGTTGTGGGCGTGCGCACCAACCATCGCCACGAGCCGGTGTACCTGTATCGCCTCAATACATCGGCTGACGACGCGCGCCGGCTGCTGATGATCTATTTGACGCGCATCAACGAACTCGCCGATCAGCCGGAGTTCTACCATCTGTTGACCAACAGCTGCACGATCAACATCGTGCGCTATGCGAATGCGGCGGGCCGGCGGGGGCGCTTCGACATTCGACATCTATTCAACGGCCTGATCGATAGCTACCTCTACCACTCCGGCCGGATAGATACGACGCTGCCGTTTGATGAACTGAGGCGGGGGTCCTTGATCAACGAAGCCGCACAGGCGGCCGATGGCGCAGCCGATTTCTCACAGCGGATTCGCTTGTCCTTGCCGACAATGATGCGACCCTAGCCGCAGTCGGCTCATCGGGCAGATGCAAGGCAACCAATTTCTCCCCTCACGCCTTGCTTCGGGTCACAAACGATCTCTGACGACAAGCGCTTGGCAGGTCTGCTTCGGGTCCAGCAACGGAAGTCGCCAACGCAGGCGTAATTCAATCGCGAGCGATGTTCAGCCCACCGGCCCCGGTGTCCAATAGTCTCCAGAAAGCGGGCTAACTCGCACGTCATCGATGACTCCGAGCTCGAGGCTCGGATCGAAATGGCGCATCGTGCGCTCGTTGAAGTCGATGATGCGGCCGGGCCTGAGTGGTCCGACGTCATTGATCTTGACGATGACCTTCTTGCCCACGGCCTCGACGAGGGCATATTTCGGCCTCGCACCAAATTGGACCCCGCCAAATTTCCGGCGCAAGCTCGTCTTGATGGCGGCCGCCCAGACAGAGGGATCATAACGCTCGCCGGAGGCTGTGCTCGGACCGCCTTCCTCCTTGCCGGGCTTGAACGGATTGTACATGGATGCAGCGCCAACGACCGCATCCCCGGAAGCGGCATCGACGACGGCATTTGAGTGAACCCCACGCGTCTCACATCGAGCAACGGCAACGGAAACGGCAAACGCGACCAGGGCGCCGCAAATTGCGGCGCTCGAGCGGAACAGCATTATATCTCCTGTGATTTTCGATCGTCGGTTCCGGGAACCGCAAACAGGCAAGCGAACGCGGAAGCGTTCATGGAGCTTGCGCCGTTGTTTTGCGGGTTCGAGCCAACCCCTCGGCTATGGAACCGTTGTGCGAACCGGGTGGCTCCCACGCAGTGTTTTAAGTTGCCGCCGACTAAGACAGAGATTGCGTCAGCAACATGACTTAACGGACAGCCTAAAGCGCGATGACATCGGGATGAATCGTCATCGCGCTTTACGTTGTTGTTTGCGCGTGATCTTTCCGGAAAACCGCTTCGCACTTTTCCGGATCATGCTCCAGCCCGCCGCCGCCTTCACCGGCGCAACATTGATGGCAAGCTTGCCGTAGCGATCCGTAAAAGCACGGGTGTCGATCTCTTCCAGTTGATCTCGCCGCTCATCACGCTCCTCTTCCATGCCGTCTGCGCCGGATCGTTCTGGAACTCCGGCATCACCTCGCGGCCGAACAGCTTAAGCGGAATGGCTTTAGGTTGAATCGACTGCCGCGGGTCGGTCACCTTCCCCGCTTGCTTGCGAGAGAGGGGGCGCACCTCTGTCGTTGCGCGATCAATCCTCATTTCATCGCGCTTTGGTGCGACTCGCAGATGTGTTGATCCAGATCAACGCCGCGACGGCCCGAATGCCTCAAATGTGCAGCAAGGCAACGGCCCGGATGCCGTCCCGATTCCCCATCTCATCCTGTAGAGACCGAACATGTCGGCCCCTGACGACACGACATCGCGCGTGCGCCGTAAGCGCATGGAGATTTTTGCGTTCCTGTTCCTGACGGCGATCGTGATGCCGGTGCTCGCGGTCGGGACCGTCGGCACTTACGGCCTCGGCGTCTGGATCTACCAGATGTTCGCCGGCCCTCCAGGCCCGCCACCCCCGCATTGATTGGCTCAAAGCGAAAGACAGGCATCATGGCTCAAACCACATTCAGCAATGCCAAGCTCGACCGCCGCGTCTTGATCACCGGCCGGGTGCTCACCGCCGAGCGCATCGTTGCACCGCCGGGCGCCGAGATCGCCAGCATCCTGGTGCAGGCGCGGCCCGAACGTCTCGCCGAGCTCGAAGCCGAGATCACTGCGCTGCCCGGCTGCGAGATCCACGGCCGCGATCCCCGAGGCAAGCTCGTCGTCGTGACCGAAGCGCCCGATGCCGGCAGCCTCGGCACCCTGCTCAACACCATTCAATCGCTGCCCAACGTCTATTCCGCAGCGCTCGTCTTCCACGCCATCGAAACCGCCTGAGTCAGGAAGAGCCATCATGACATCGCCCAAGCTCGACCGCCGCCAGATGCTGAAGCTCGAGGCAGCCGCGATCGCAGCGGCCGCCGCAGGCATGCCGGTGCCGGCGCTTGCCGCCAATCTCGTCGCCGAACGCCAGGCCACCGAACTGAAATGGGACAAGGCCGCCTGCCGCTTCTGCGGCACCGGCTGCTCGGTGATGGTCGCGACCAAGGACAACCGCGTGGTCGCCACCCATGGCGACATCAAGTCCGAGGTCAATCGCGGCCTGAACTGCGTCAAGGGCTACTTCCTCTCCAAGATCATGTACGGCCACGACCGCCTGACGCAGCCGCTGCTGCGCAAGACGAACGGCAGGTACGACAAGAACGGCGAGTTCACGCCCGTCACCTGGACCGAAGCCTTCGACATCATGGAGCTGAAGTGGAAGGAGGCGATCAGGAAGCGCGGACCGAACGGCGTCGCCATGTTCGGCTCCGGCCAGTGGACGATCTGGGAAGGCTATGCCGCCTCGAAACTGTTCAAGGCCGGCTTCCGCACCAACAACATCGACCCCAATGCCCGGCACTGCATGGCCTCGGCGGTCGCCGGCATGATGCGCACCTTCGGCATCGACGAGCCGCCGGGCTGCTACGATGACATCGAGGCGACCGATGCCTTCGTGCTGTGGGGCTCCAACATGGCGGAGATGCACCCGATTCTGTGGACGCGCCTGGCCGACCGCCGTCTCTCCGCGCCGCATGTTCGCGTTGCCGTGCTCTCGACCTTCGAGCACCGCTCCTTCGACCTCGCCGACATCGGCATGGTGTTCAAGCCGCAGACGGACCTCTACATCCTCAACGCCATCGCCAATCACATCATCAAGACCGGCCGGGTCAACAAGGACTTCGTCGCCAGGCATACCGTGTTCAAGCGCGGCCAGACCGACATCGGGTATGGCCTGCGGCCCGAGCATCCGCTGCAGAAGAAGGCGACCGGCGCGGCCAAGCCCAACGACGCCACCGACATGAGCTATGACGAATTCGTCAAGTTCGTGTCCGAGTACACGCTGGAGAAAGCCGCCGAAATGTCGGGCGTGCCGCTCAACCGTCTCGAAGCGCTCGCCGAGCTCTACGCCGATCCGAAGACGAAAGTGGTCTCGTTCTGGACCATGGGCTTCAACCAGCACACCCGCGGCGTCTGGTGCAACAACCTCGTCTACAACATCCATCTTCTGACCGGGAAGATCTCCGCGCCCGGCAACAGCCCGTTCTCGCTGACCGGCCAGCCCTCGGCCTGCGGCACCGCGCGCGAGGTCGGCACCTTCTCGCATCGTCTGCCTGCCGACATGGTCGTGACCAACAAGGCGCATCGCGACCACGCCGAGCACATCTGGCGGCTGCCCGAAGGCACCATTCCCGACAAGAACGGCGCGCACGCGGTGCTGCAGAGCCGGATGCTGAAGGACGGGCTGATCAACGCCTATTGGGTGCAGGTCAACAACAACCTTCAGGCCGGCCCCAACATCAACGAGGAAATCTATCCGGGCTTCCGCAACCCCGACAATTTCATCGTGGTCTCGGACGCCTATCCCTCGGTGACCGCGCTCGCCGCCGACCTGATCCTGCCCACCGCGATGTGGGTGGAGAAGGAAGGCGCCTATGGCAATGCCGAGCGGCGCACCCAGTTCTGGCACCAGCTCGTCTCCGCGCCCGGCGAATCGAAATCCGACCTCTGGCAGCTCATGGAGTTCTCCAAGCGCTTCAAGATCGAGGAGGTCTGGCCCGAGGAGCTGATCGCCAAGAAGCCCGATGTCAGCGGCAACACGCTGTTCGACGTGCTCTACCGGAACGGCCAGGTCGACAAGTTTCCGGTCTCCGACATCGAGTCTGGCTATCTCAACGACGAGTCCAAGGCGTTCGGCTTCTACGTGCACAAGGGCCTGTTCGAGGAATATGCCCAGTTCGGCCGCGGCCATGGCCACGACCTTGCACCGTTCGACACCTATCACCGCGAGCGCGGCCTGCGCTGGCCGGTGGTCAACGGCCAGGAGACGAAGTGGCGCTTCCGCGAGGGCAGCGACCCCTACGTCAAGCAGGGCACCGACGTACAGTTCTACGGCCATGCCGACGGCAAGGCGCGCATCTTCGCGCTGCCTTACGAGCCGCCGGCAGAATCGCCCGACAGCGAATATCCCTATTGGCTCTCCACCGGCCGCGTGCTGGAGCACTGGCATTCCGGCACCATGACGCGCCGCGTGCCCGAGCTCTACAAGGCCTTCCCGGAAGCCGTCTGCTTCATGCATCCGGACGACGCGCAGGAGGCCAAGCTCCGCCGCGGCGACGAGGTGAAGGTGGTCTCCCGCCGCGGCTTCATCCGCGCCCGCGTCGAGACCCGCGGCCGCGACCGGCCACCGCGCGGCCTCGTGTTCGTGCCGTGGTTCGACGAATCCAAGCTGATCAACAAGGTGACGCTCGACGCCACCGATCCGATCTCGCTGCAGACCGACTTCAAGAAATGCGCCGTACGCATCGAGCGGGTGAACATGTCATGATGAAACGATCCGCAATCATCCTGCTCGCCTTCGCGATCGCAGCGGGCACGAGCTCGCTGACGGCGCAGACAGTGACGTCGGGCCTGCGCGGCCCGACCCCGCTCAACGACGAGGGACCGGCGCCGCCGATGCTGCCGAACCGCAATACTTCCGAGAGAGAGGTGCGCAACTATCCGGAGCAGCCGCCCGTCATCCCGCACAATATCGACGGCTATCAGATCGACCTCAACGGCAACAAATGCCTGTCCTGCCACGCGCGGGCGCGCACCGCTGAATCTCAGGCGCCGATGGTGTCGATTACGCACTTCATGGACCGCGACGGCCAGTTCCTCGGCTCGGTCTCGCCGCGACGCTTCTTTTGCACCGAATGCCACGTGCCGCAGAACACCGCCAATCCGCCGGTCAGCAACGATTTCATCGACATCGACACGCTGCTGTCGCGCGCAAGCCCGGGTGGCCGCCGATGACGACGACCGCTGATGGGCCCAACGCGGAGCTGAAGACCAAACGCGGCTTCATCGCGCGGTGCTGGGTTTTCGCCCGCGAGCTCTGGCAGGTGCTGACCCGGCCGAGCTCGGTGTTCGCGCTCGGCACCCTGGTGCTGGCCGGGTTCGTTGCCGGCGTGATCTTCTGGGGCGGCTTCAACACCGCGCTGGAATTGACCAATACCGAGAAGTTCTGCACCGGCTGCCACGAGATGAAGGACAACGTTTACGCCGAGCTGAAGTCGACCATCCACTTCTCCAACCGCTCCGGCGTGCGCGCGACCTGCCCGGACTGCCACGTGCCGCACAAGTGGACCGACAAGATCGCGCGCAAGATGCAGGCCTCCAAGGAGGTCTGGGGCAAGATCTTCGGCACCATCGACACCCGCGAAAAATTCCAGGATCACCGCCTCGAGCTGGCGGCGCACGAATGGGCGCGCTTCAAGGCCAATGATTCCCTGGAATGCCGCAACTGCCACAGCGCAGATTCCATGGACATCACCAAGCAGTCGCCGCGGGCCGCGGTCGCGCACCAGCGCTTCCTGTTCACCAAGGAAAAGACCTGCATCGACTGCCACAAGGGCATCGCCCACCAGCTACCCGACATGCGCGGCGTTCCCGGCTGGCAGTAGCCTCAGCTCTCACCGCGTCGTGGCCGGGCTTGTCCCGGCCATCCACGCCTAACCACGCAGCACAAGGAACGTGGATGCCCGGGCCTTCGCCGCGCCGGAGCGGCTTCGGCCGCGCAGGCGGGACAAGCCCGGGCATGACGACCTCTTGCAAGGCTCACATGCGGGTGCCCCACCGGCAATTGCGGGGCGACCGCGCTTGAACCCTTGGAGCGAATGGTTAGTTTTGGCGGATGGCGAATCGTCGCCTCTTTCGCCCCTCCTCAAGACAGACATGGCCACTTTCACCCCGCATCAGGATGCCGCGCTCAAGGCCGTCGGCGACTGGCTCAAGGCCAAGCCGGGCCGCAACGGGACGCCGCCGGTGTTCCGCCTGTTCGGCTTTGCCGGCACCGGCAAGACCACGCTGGCGCGGCACATCGCCGAGGGCGTCGATGGCGAGGTGAAGTTCGCTGCCTTCACCGGCAAGGCGGCCCTCGTCATGCGCAACAAGGGCTGCGACGACGCCTCGACCATCCACTCCCTGATCTACCGCGCCCGCGAGTCCGGCGAGGAGCAGCCGAGCTTCGAATTGTGGGACGATGCGCCGGCTTCGAAGGCGAAGCTGATCGTGATCGACGAATGCTCGATGGTCGATGCCGAGCTCGGGCGCGACCTGATGTCGTTCGACTGTCCTCTCCTGGTGCTGGGCGACCCCGCGCAGCTGCCGCCGATCCAGGGCGGCGGCTTCTTCACCAACACCACACCCGATGCGATGCTGACCGAGGTGCATCGCCAGGCCCAGGACGATCCGATCGTGCGGATGTCGATGGACGTGCGCGAGGGGCGCGAGCTCGACATCGGTCGCTACGGCGAGAGCGAGGTGGTCTCGCGCAAGGAGCTCGACCCCGATCGCGTCATGGGCGCCGACCAGATCCTGGTCGGCCGCAACAACACGCGCCGCGCCTACAACATGCGGGTGCGGCAGCGCCAGAACATCGAGGACCAGTTCCCGGTCGCCGGCGACAAGCTGGTGTGCCTGCGCAACAACCGCAAGAAGGGCCTGTTCAACGGCGGCCTGTGGCGCGTGAAGTCGCGCAACACCTCGCGCTCGAAATCCCGCATCCTCAGCATGCGGCTGTCGCCGGACGAGGATTTCGGCCACAAGGTGACGAAGGTCTCGGTGCGCGCCGACTGCTTCGAGGGCGGCATCGAGCAGATCGCCTGGGAGCAGCGCAAGCCCTATGACGAGTTCGACTACGGCTACGTGCTGACCGTGCACAAGTCGCAGGGCTCGCAATGGGACGATGTCGTACTGTTCGACGAGAGCTTTGCGTTTCAGGAGTCCAGGGCGCGGTGGCTCTATACCGGCATCACGCGGGCGGCGAAGCGGCTCAGCGTGGTGGTGTAGAACTCGCCAATCTCCGTGTGAGCGGCTTCACCGAGATGCATTCACTGCCCGCTAGGCTTTGCGATGTATCCCGTACGAAAACCGCATTGGAGTGGAGCGCATGACGGCGCGCGTAACAAAGCCTGAGCATCCCGAAACCGATCTCGATAGTCTCGCCGCGAGCCGTCGGGACTTCCTGAAATCGGCGAGCGCGGCAGCCGGTTCGCTCGCGCTGTCGATCACGGCTCCAGGGATTGCCCTCGCGGCGCCCGGCGGATCGGTGCGAGTCTCGAAGGAGCGGCTCAATACGCTGGCGGCAAAATTCTATGCCGTCTTCAACGAAGGCAATATTCTGCCGGCGAGCTTTGCCGACAAATATGCGGCGCGCCATGACGTCGAGCTGAGGGGCATCGTCACCTTCACGCGCATCCCGGAGACGGGAGAACGCGTCAAGGTCAGCGGCCTGCTTGCCGTCCCGGCGGGCGCGCGCGGCGCTGTTCCGGTGTTGTCGTGGCAGCATGGCACGATCCTGTCGTTCGACCAGGTCCCCTCGAACCTGCTGCGGCTGGCCGACCAGACATATGAACTGCGCGACAACGTCGATTCGATCGAGACCTTGTTCAATGTGCAGCGCTTCGCCGGCAACGGCTATGCCGTCGTCGCGGCCGATTATGTCGGCAAGGGCCCCTATCGCAATGGCCGGAGCGAAGCCTATGCCGTGAAGAGAGCGACCGTGCAATGCTGCCTCGACATCCTGAAGGCGGGGCTGCTCGAGCTGCGGACACTGGGCCTGCGCCAGTCGTCCCTGTTCCTGAACGGTTGGTCGCAGGGCGCCCTGAACACGCAGTGGCTGAAGCAGGAGATGCAGCGCCGCGGCATCAAGGTGCAGGCGGCTGCGGCAGAAAGTCCGTTCAACAATCTCGCCGAGAGCTTTCACTACTGGGCGAACCCGGCGGCTTTTATTCCGGCCTCGGACAGCTCGTATCCGATGCCGCCGGCCTGGATCACGCCTTGCATGATCGTCCTACTCGGCAGCTATCGGCGCTATTACGGGCTCAATGATCTGTTCAAGACCGCGATCAAGCCGCAATATCAGGCGTTCGCGGAGAAGTACTGGTCCGATTACAGCCTCGAGGGCGAGATCGCGAAGAGCATTCCTCCCGCCGGCGATTTCCTCGTCGATGGCTTCTTCGATCGCTTCACCAGCGATACGAACAGCGCCCTCCAGCGCCGCCTCGGCGCCAACAGTGCGACCTTCTGGGATTATGATTCCCCGATCAGGTTCTATTACGGGCTGGCCGACGAGGCTCTGCATCCACGCCTCGTGCGGCCCGCAATCGCCGCCGGCGGACATTTCGCGGAGGGGGTTCCGGTCAAGGGCGCAAGCCATCGCGCCACGTTCCTGACGAGCCTCTATGGTGAGGCGGACGTGCTGAACGGACAGTCGACGGCGTTCGACTGGTTCAATTCGCTGGCGTGAGCGGGCGCGGGCGAGCGCGGCGTGCTGACGTCGCCCGCGCCGCCGGGCGATCGCGCCGTCACGATCTCGTGTCCGCCCCGACGTAACAATCGGCGGCTGCGTCCGTATCTCGGATGGTACGAAAACGCGGCCGGGCAGGCTGTTCGCCTGGTCCCGGCCGCCCTAGACTGTCAGCCCTTCCGAAAGAGGATTGCCATGCGCCGAACCGCCATCGCCTCCCTGCTCGCCGCAACCACCGCCCTGACGCTGGCATTCACGATGCCCTCCCGCGCCGCGGAGGATGCGGTCGTGATCCCCGCCCCCGCGCTGGACGCGGCGCCCGCGAGCGGCATCCAGACCGCCGTGATCGCCGGCGGCTGCTTCTGGGGCGTACAGGGCGTCTTCCAGCACACCGCGGGCGTCGTCAACGCGGTCTCCGGCTATGCCGGGGGCACCAAGGCGACCGCCGACTACCGGACCGTCTCGAGCGGGCACACCGACCACGCCGAGGCGGTCGAGATCAAGTACGACCCGAAGAAGATCTCCTACGGCAAGATCCTTCAGATCTACTTCTCGGTGGTGCACGACCCGACCCAGCTCAACCGCCAGGGCCCGGACGTCGGCCCGCAATATCGCTCGGCGATCTTCACCACCTCCGACGAGCAGAAGAAGGTGGCGGAGGCCTATATCGCCCAGCTCAACAGTGCGAAGGTCTTCAACAAGCCGATCGTGACCAAGATCGGCGCGCTGGAGGCGTTCTATCCGGCGGAGGCCTATCACCAGGACTATCTGACGCTGCACCCGAACCAGCCCTACATCGCCTATAACGACATCCCGAAGGTCGAGAACCTGAAAAAGCTGTTCGCGGATAACTACATTGAGAAGCCGACGCTGGTGAACGCCAGCAAGGCCACCAACTGATCGAGATCACGAAAGAAACGGGAGACCCATGCCCGACACCAAAACGAAGATCACGGACGACAAGGTCATCAAGAGCGAAGAGCAGTGGCGGCGCGAATTGACGCCGATGCAGTACGCGGTGCTGCGCGAGAAGGCGACCGAGCGTCCCTTCTCGGGCGAATATGAGCACGACGAGCGCGTCGGCACTTATGTCTGCGCCGGCTGCGGCAATGTGCTGTTCGCGTCCGACGCCAAGTTCGATTCCGGCTGCGGCTGGCCGAGCTTCACCCAGCCCGCGGTCGAGAGCCATATCGACGAGGAGCGGGATACGAGTCACGGCATGATCCGCACCGAGGTGCTCTGCTCCAAATGCAGCGGCCATCTCGGCCATGTCTTCCCCGACGGTCCCGGGCCGACCGGCTTGCGCTATTGCATCAATTCCGCGGCGCTGAAGCTCGAGCCCAAATAACCTTGCGCGCTGCCGGGTTCCCCAGTGGAACCCGGCGGTATGATGTGCTTTTCTTCCTTGGCGGTGCGGCCCATCAGCGCATTCGGCGGCCGCCAGGGAGGATGCCATGACGCTTGGGACCATCCTGATCATCCTGGTGATCATCTATCTGCTCGGCGGCCTGTCCGGCCGGTTCGGCGGCTACGGCTATGGTCTGGGCCATTCCGGCATGGGCATCGGCGGGGTCGTGCTGGTGGTGTTGATCGTGCTGCTGCTTCTTGGCAAGATGTGAACCACTTAAGTTGTTGAAATAATTCCATTTATTTCGCCCGCGGAGCTGCCATGCGTGGATTCATCATCTCGCGTCGCAGGGGTCGCATTTCTGTCAAATCGGCCTATATTAGAGGACGAGAATGACATGCGGCGGGCCCGCCTGGCGGCTCCTGCCCTCCCCAACCCCACGCGCTTAAAGCCCCAGAGAAGATCACGAGGTCTTTGACCATGCGTCCACTGCGTCCGTTCAACTTCAACACCTCCGCCGAACTCTTTCCCGCCGCGATCCGCAAGAAGAAGCGCGCAGGTTTCACCTATCGCCGGTTCGGCACCGCGGCCGAGGCCGTGCAGTTCGCGATGGAGCAGTTGCCGACGGATTCGCTGAACGGCGCCTATCTCCAGGTCGAGGAAGCCCGCTTCGACCAGAACGGCATCCGCTCGCTGTACGAGAGCGAAGCCTTCCCGCTGCCCCGTCGGCCCAAGCCCGCGCCGGCCGCGGAGACCGACGCCGACGCGGCGTAAGCTTTTCGCTGAGCCTTACGATGTGCGCAGAAAGCGCGATGGCCGAAAGGTCGTCGCGCTTTTTGCGTCTGGCTCACGCTCTCGCGCCAGCGGAAGAGCTGCACCGAACCTGACGCCCGACCGCCTCAATCAAAGATCCTTCAGGGCTCAAATCCGCGGCTGCTTCTCCAACCAGCGGCGGAGCAGGCGCACGTTGCGCATGTTGGCGCGGAACATCACGTCGAAGGCGTCGCCCGCGAACGGGACCAGGCCGACCACGCCGTCGAGCGCGACATTGCCGAGCATGCGCGCCGTGATGTGCCAGGGCGCGCCCAGCGCGCGGGCTTCGCGCACCAGCCACAGCGAGATCGCGGTCGTGATGATGTCGCCGACGACGGGGATCAGGCCGATCAGCCCGTCGATGCCGTAGCGGATGTTGGTGCCGGGCAGGATGAAGGCGACGTCGAGCAGCTTCGCGATCGCCTCGATACGCGCGATCCGCTGCTCGCGCGTCAGGTTGCCGAACGGACTCGCCTGCCCGAATTCGAAGCCAAACTCGCGAAATCCCTGCTCCAGGCTCTCGGGCCTGATCTCGTGGCCTTCCTGGTCGATGATCGGCCCGCGCGCCTCCTTGCCGGAAAAGGGCGCACGCGAGCTGCTCCCCGTACGGGATCTGCGAGGAGCAAGGATGTCGTCGTCGGACATGGTCATGGTCTCTGGACAACGCGCCGCGGCGGCGGAGGTTGCCGCCGCGATCGAATGCCGCGCGTCAGGTCGGCGCCGCCGCTGCCTGCGGCTCCTCGACATAGCGATGCACGAGCCAGGATGAAATCGCCGCCGGCACGAATCCGACGAGGCCATACAGGATGAACTGCACCGCGCCCGAATCCGGTCCGCGCGAGCTGTAGGTGAGCGATGCCAGGACGAAGGCGAACAGGCCGACCAGAAGCATCCGCAAGCCCGGACCGATCCGGCGGATATGGATCAGGATGTCGTCGACCGCGCCGATCATCAGCGCGGGCAGGAAGCCGAACAGATAGCTGTATTGCAGGGTCTTGAAGAACACCGCGAACAGCTTGCCGACTTCGCCGAGGCTGGTCTGGGCCCAATAGCCGGACTGGTAGGTCGTCGTCAGCAGCAGCAGGAACCCGCCCACGAACGGGCCGACCAGCGCAAACACCAGATAGCGTTTCATCAAACACCCTCACCTTCGCCAATATATTATAGCAGTGCAGCGGGAACCTTGAACAGCGGGGCGCCGGGCTCCACCCGAGGGGAACAAGTGGCAAGGCGACGAGTTCATGCTGGACCTGAACTTGACCCTGGCAGATTGGAGCCGCCGATGTCCCCTCAACTCGTTCTGGCGACAATCATGGTGGCAGCCCTGGGCGGCCTCTCGAGCGCCCCCGCTTTCGCCCAAGGCCATATGGGCACGCCACAGGAGCAGAAGGCCTGCTCGCGAGATGCATCGCGCTTCTGCCGCAAGGAGCTCGGCAACGACATGGCCGTGCAGAGCTGCCTGCAGGCCAACCGCGCCAAGCTGTCGCGCGCTTGCAGCAAGGTCTTTCAGAGCCACGGCATGTGAGGATCGGAACCCCATCCCCGCGAACGGAGAGCGATGCCATGTTGCGCGACGAACAACTCTCGATCCTGCGGGACATCAGCCAATCCGTTGCCTTTGCCGACGAGCGGCAGGGCCAGGTCGGGCAACTGATCGCCGACGGCTACGTGATGAAGGACGGCGATCTGTTCGAGCTCACGGCGAAGGGTGTCACCGCCGTCGAGGAACACGCTGCCGCTCTCGGCGTAAGCGATGCGGAACAAGCGGGCGCATCCTCCGATCGGCTGATCTGATCGCGCGCGACGTGACTCGCGCGCAACAATTGCGAATTCCTTTGCGCCGGCCATTGCAGGCTCGTGACAATGGCGCATACTTCGCTCGGGCGGCGCAGCACTTTCGATTCGAGCATCAAGAGATCGAGCGACCACATGCGGGACCAGAGTTCCCGGCGTGAAGGCTGTGACGTACGGCAGATCAAGCCGCGTGCGGCGCCCCAAAAACCAAGTGGCTCAAGCCCTAGGGAAATCGGGGACCCATCCGCATGACACGCCATCAGACGATCGCTTCGCTCTTCGCTTTCGCCGTCACCAGCCTCGCACTCCAGACCTCGCCCGGCCTTGCCTTCTCGTCCGAAGCACAGCAGATGTGCTCGGGCGATGCGATGCGGCTGTGCTCCAGTGAGATTCCGGACATTCCACGGATCACTGCCTGCATGGTGAGGAACAAGTCGCAGGTCAGCCCCGGCTGCCGCGCCGTAATGGACCGCGAGCACGCCGCCGCCGCGGCATCGCGCAAGCGCGAAGCGGCGGCGCGGTAGTTCAAGCTTCCGCAGCGTCATGGCCGGGCCTCGTCCCGGCCATCCACGTCTCGTCCCGACGTACAAGGAACGTGGATGCCCGGGACACGCCCGGGCACGACGATCTCTCTGTCTAGAGAAGTGTCTAATCACCCCACTGCGCGAAGGCGTCGTTGAAGGCGCGCTCGCCGGGGGCACCCTTCTCGATGGCGATGATGGCGCGGCGCTGGTTGGCGTAGACCAGGGGCACGTCGAACCAGGAGCGCTCCTTCAGGAGCTGGACGTTGCGGGCGCGGTCGGCATCGACATTGGAGAGGCCGACCAGGAAGAAGCCGTCGGTGACCTTGACCGCGAGGCCTGCGAGCGGCGTGCCGCGCGCCTGCTCGTTCGACTTCATCAGGATGCCGGGCACGTTGGAGACGCTGCCGCCCGGAAAATCCGGCGGCAGGATGAAGGTCAATTCCGCGGTGTGGCTCGCCGGCAGCGAGGAGTCGGTGTTGCGGCGGAACGACATCGTCATCTTGAACTTGCGGTCGGGGATCTCGATGTCGGCGCGCACGGCGACGTCGGCTTTCTGGTTGCCCGAGGCCTTGATCGGCTCGAGCCGCCACACCACCGAGCCGACATATTGCTTGCCCTTCGGATCGGACGGATCCTCGTCATAGAGCACGACCTTCTGCGCCACCGGCGCGACAGGCTGGTCGCTGGCCGAGGGCTGGCCGACGCGATCCGGAATCTTCGGCTTGCTCTGCGGTTGTGCCGGGCTCGGCGTCTCCACGACCTGAGTCGCGGACGGTTTGAGAAAGCCGTTGACGATCTGAACGGCCTGCTTGCCCCAGAGGATTCCGGCGCCGACCAGGATCAGCACGATGCCGACGGCGATCGCGCTCTTGAACGGAAATGCCGAGCCGGTGCGGACGCGCTTCTTGGCCTCGCCCTCGGACGCGGCGCGCGGACGCGGCGACGGCGGCGCGTAGCGCTCGGCCTCCTCGATCGCTTCGTCGTAGGAATAGGGCGCCTCGGACTCGCCGGCGCGGTTCTCCAGGCTCGGCTCCAGCCGGTCGAATTCCGGCGAGGGCGAGGGCACGTTGGCATAGGTGCGGCGCGCGGCGCGGCTGGCCTGCGCGGCAGCGCCGCCGAGATCGTTGGCGTCGGCCGTGATGTCGCGGAAGCCGCGCACACCAGGTGCCGGCGGCGGGGGTCCCATGTCGGGCGGACGGCGCGCACCGGCGCGATCGCGCCCGGCGGGCGGCGGCTCCGACGGCGGCGGGACGGACGGTCCCGGCGGGCGCGGGGCGTCGAAACGGGGAGCGCGGGGCGGGCGCGGGGCCTCGCCCTGCTCATCGACGCTGATTGACGGACGGTCGGCCCGCGGCGGCGTCGGGGCCGGTCGCGTGCGCGGCGGAGCCGGCTGAGATGCGGGAGCGTTGGCTTCGGCGGCGCGGGTGCTGGCCCGGCGAAAAGCATCGCCGCTGCTGCTGGAGCGGGCGCCGCCACCGGGGCGCGAGGCCTCGCGGGCGCGCTGGGCGGCCTCCGATTCGACCTTGCGAACGGCCTCTTCCAGCGACAGCCGTTCGCGCGTGATCTCGGATTCGGAAAGCGGCGGCTGCACGCTCCGCAGCTGCGCGATCAGCGCCGTGCGCGCCCTCTCATAGAGCGCGCGACGGCTTTCGCCGGGAGCGTTGGGGTCCAAGGCGGCAATAGCGCGGGCGATCAGCGGATAGTAATCAGCCATTTCTACTCAACTATACGCGCGTCCCGGTAAGATATCGTTAAGCCTCAAACGGATTTTGCACGAGGATAGTATCTTCGCGTTCGGGGCTGGTGGAAAGCAGCGCGACCGGGCACCCCACCAATTCCTCGATCCGCCGGACATATTTGATGGCCTGGGCGGGCAGGTCGGCCCAGGACCGCGCGCTCGCGGTCGGCTCCTTCCAGCCCTCGATGGTCTCGTAGATCGGCTCGACCCGGGCCTGGGCGCCCTCGCCGGCCGGGAAATGGTCGATCTCCTTGCCGTCGAGCCTGTAGCCGGTGCAGACCTCGATCGAATCGAAGCCGTCGAGGATGTCGAGCTTGGTCAGCGCCAGGCCATTGATGCCGCAGGTCCGGACCGCCTGGCGGACCAGCACGGCGTCGAACCAGCCGCAGCGGCGGGGACGGCCGGTATTGGTTCCGAACTCGCGGCCGCGCTCACCGATCTTGCGGCCGATCTCGTTGTCCTGCTCGGTCGGGAACGGGCCCTGCCCGACGCGGGTCGTGTAGGCCTTGCACAGGCCGAGCACGTAGCCGACCGCGCCAGGCCCGAGGCCGGCGCCGGTCGCGGCCTGCGCCGCCACCGTGTTGGACGAGGTGACGTAGGGATAGGTGCCGTGGTCGACGTCGAGCAGCGCGCCCTGCGCGCCCTCGAACAGCATGCGCTTGCCGGCGCGCCGCTCGATGTCGAGCAGCCGCCACACCGTCTCGGCATAGGGCAGTAGCTGTGGCGCCATAGCCATCAGCTCTTTCAGGATCACCGCACTGTCGAATTCCGGCAGGTTGAGGCCGCGGCGCAGCGCATTGTGGTGCGCCAGCAGGCGGTCGATCTTGTGCGGCAGCGTCTGATGGTCGGCGAGATCCATCAGGCGGATGGCGCGGCGGCCGACCTTGTCCTCATAGGCCGGGCCGATGCCGCGGCGGGTGGTGCCGATCGCAGTTGCGGCGCTGGCGGATTCGCGGTGCGCATCGAGCTCGCGGTGCAGCGGCAGGATCAGCGTGACGTTCTCGGCGACGCGCAGATTGTCCGGAGAGACCGCAACGCCCTGCGCCCTGAGCTTGGCGACCTCGTCGAGGAAGGCGGAGGGATCGAACACCACGCCGTTGCCGATCACCGACAGCTTGCCCTCGCGCAGCACGCCGGAGGGCAGCAGCGCGAGCTTGTAGGTCTTGCCGTTGATCACCAGCGTGTGGCCGGCGTTATGACCGCCCTGGAAGCGGACGACGATGTCCGCCTGCTCCGACAACCAGTCGACGATCTTGCCCTTCCCTTCGTCGCCCCACTGGGCGCCGACGACGACAACATTGGCCATGCGCGGGTAATCCTTCGAAGATTTCTCTGTAAGTGGCATGATCCGAACGGAAAACCGGGATCCACTCTTCCGGGATCACGCCTGCGCCCAGCCCAATTCCCGGCCGAGGCCGTTCGCACGCGAGGCAGCCCAACCGGATAAAGGAAGCAGCCCCTCTAGGCAAGCAAGAACGGGGCTTTTTTCGGGCTCAACGCGCACTCCAAGCCTTTGATATCCCCCGAAAATCCAGAAACCTTCCGGGCCAGCGCAATGGCTTCGACCAAAGCGTGAGAGGCCGCCTTCGCCGCTGCATGGTCGCGATGCGTCCGCCCCCCATTGATGCAACCTCGATTTCCGTGTCTTTGGACAGCGCCGGGTGATCAGCCGGCCCGGGTCTCGCCGGGCCGGAGGCTTCGGCGTACTCCACGCGGGGCCCCAACAGCCACATGTCCGCCACCGGCCACACCACGAGCGCGGAAACATCCGGACACAGCTGGATCGCCAACCAGCCTTATCTGCTGCTCAGCATTACCGCGCTGTGCTGGGCCGGCAACGCCATCGTCGGACGGCTCGCCGCCGGACACATCCCGCCGGTCACGCTGTCGTTCCTGCGCTGGTTCTTCGCCTTCCTGCTGGTGCTGCCGTTTGCCTTCAAACACCTCGTACAGGACTGGCCGGCGATCCGCGGCAAGCTCGGCCTGATGGTCACGCTCTCGGTCACCGGCATCGGCGCCTTCAACACGCTGCAATATTGGGCGCTGGAGCATACCCAGGCCCTCAACACGCTGCTGCTGCAATCGGCCGCGCCGCTGCTGGTGGCGCTGTGGTCGCTGGTCATTCTCGGTATCCGGCTCACCGCGGCGCAGGCCTTCGGTGTGCTGCTGTCGATGTGCGGCGTGCTGACCATCCTGCTGCACGGCGATTTCACCACGCTGTCGAACATCGACTTCAACAGGGGCGACCTGATCTTCCTCCTCGCGCTCCTGATCTTCGCGCTCTATTCGGTGCTGTCCCTGAAGCGGCCGCCGATGCACGGCCTGTCGTTCCTCGCCTTCACCTTCGGCTGCGGCGCCGCCTGTCTCATTCCGCTGGAGATCTGGGAACTGTCCGCACGCCCGGTCATGAAGCTCGACGGGCCGAACCTGCTGACCCTGTTCTACGTCGCCGTTTTCCCCTCGGCGCTCGCCTATCTCTGCTTCAATCGCGGCGTGCGCCTGATCGGCGCCAACCGAACCGCGCCGTTCTTCCACGTCGTGCCGGTGTTCGGCTCGATCATGGCGATGGTGTTTCTGGGCGAACACCCGCAGGCGTTCCACTTCATCGGCTTCGCCCTGGTGCTGGCGGGCGTGTTCGCAGCGTCAAGGAAGCAGGCGACGTAGCTCTTCCTTCTCCCCTTGTGGGAGAAGGTGGCGCGAAGCGCCGGATGAGGGGTATCCATACGCACATTCCAATGAGAGTTGGACTCGCGGAGAGAAACCCCTCACCCGTCTCGCCGCTTCGCGGCGAGCCACCCTCTCCCACAAGGGGAAAGGGAAAGAAGCGCGCCGCGCGATGGACAGCCTACTTCGTCTTGAACTTGCTGTAGGCCTCGCTCGTCGCGATGATCACGTGCTCGGCGCAGCCGTTGACGCGATGCGGATCGGCCTCGCGCTCGTAAGCCTTGGACGTCATCATGTCGAGGAAGGCCGCGACCGTCGGATAATAGACCAGCGCCACAAAGTCCCATTCGTTGCCGTCGTGCGGACCGAGCGCAACCGCCTTGGCCTCGCCGGTCCAGAGCAGCGTGCCGCCGCGTGCCCTGATCATCGGCACCGTGATCGCGCTGTAGCGAAGATAAGCGTCCCAGCCGGATCCGTCGCCGTCGCGCGAACGCGCATGGAATCGCATCAGGTTCAGCATCACCACCGGCGCCTGCGGATCGAGTTGCTCCAGGCCCACAATGTTCAACATATTGACCGCCAATGGCACCTCCTCGGGTCATGCCTGCATTGTAGCATTGCGGCCCTGTGACTTGTGTCACAACGACAATCCGGCGCAAGCTTTCATGCAACGCCAATGACGACCGCCTCGCCCGCGCCACCGGCCTCGAATCCGGCCAGTTGGCTCAACAACCAGCCTTATCTGCTGCTCAGCCTGACCTCGCTGTTCTGGGCCGGAAACATCGTGCTCGCACGCCATGTCGGCGCGCATGTGCCGCCGCTGACGGTGACCACGATCCGCTGGTACGGCGTGTTCCTCATCCTGTTGCCGTTCGCCTGGCCGCATCTGAAGCGCGACTGGCCCGCCCTGCGCAGGAGCCTGCCCTTGATGCTGTTCCTGTCGCTGGTCGGCTTTGCCTTCAACAACGCGATCTCATATTGGGCGATGCAATACACCGAGGCGCTGAACGCGCTTCTGATCCAGTCGGCAGGTCCCCTGTTCGTGGCGCTGTGGTCGCTGGTGCTGTTCGGCGTGCGGCTGACCGGCGCGCAACTCGGCGGCATCGCGATCTCGCTGCTCGGCGTGCTGATCATCATCCTGCGCGGCGATCTCGCCGCGCTCGCGAGCATCAGCTTCAACAGGGGCGACATCATGTTCGCCTCCTCGCTGGTGGCATTCGGCATCTACTCCGCCTTCATCCCGCGGCGGCCGAAGATCCATCAGCTCTCCTTCCTGTCCTTCACCACCTGCTGCGGCGCGACGATGCTGCTGCCGACGGCGATCTGGGAGGCGGCAAGCGGCCGCGTGCTGCAATTCGACGCGATCACGCTGGCGACGCTGGGCTACATCCTGATCTTTCCCTCCACCCTCGCCTACCTCTTCTTCAACCGCGGCGTGGCGCTGATCGGGCCGAACCGGGCGGCGCCGTTCTTCCATCTGGTGCCGGTGTTCGGCTCGGCGATGGCGATCCTGCTGCTGGGCGAAAAGCTGCAAGCGTTCCACCTGATCGGCTACGTGCTGGTGCTCGCCGGCGTCGTGATCGCATCGCGCCAGGGCTCGGCGGTGAAGTAATTCCACGTGACGGGCGGCAAACTCACGCCTTTCGATTTCATTGAAGAGACGCTAGGTTCCCCGCCAACGAAAAAGAGGGAACGACTCAAGATGATTTCAGGGCTGATTCGAAACTTGCGCACCATCGGCGCGGCCGCGCTGTGTCTTGCCGCCGCATCCACCGCTCAGGCCGACAACTATCCGAGCCGCAACATCACGCTGGTGCTGCCGTTCGCGGCCGGCAGCGGAACCGACACCACGACGCGGCTGATCTCGCAGCATCTGTCGCAGGCGCTCGGCGTCGGCATCGTGATCGAGAACAAGGCCGGTGCCAACGGCATGCTCGCGGCGACCTATGTCGCGAAGGCCGCTCCCGACGGCTACACGCTGCTGGTGACCACCAACACCACGCATTCGGCCAATCCCTATCTGCTCAAGAGCCTCACCTACGATCCGGTCAAGGATTTCACCCCGATCGCGCGCACCGGCGACCTGCCGTTCATGCTGGTCATCAATCCGGAAGTGCCGGCCAAGTCCGTCGCCGAGCTGGTCGCGTACGGCAAGGCCAATCCGGGCAAGCTGAGCTACGCATCGGGCTCGTCGTCGGCGATCGTCTCGGGCGCGACCTTCGCGCACAATGCCGGGCTCGACCTCCTGCACGTGCCCTACAAGAGCTCGCCGCCGGCGCTCAACGACGTCATGGGCGGCCGCGTCTCGATGATGTTCGTCGACATCCTGACCGGCCTGCCCCACGTCAACGGCAACGCGCTACGCGCGCTCGCGGTCACCACGAAGCAGCGCTCGCCGCTGGTGCCGCATCTGCCTTCGATGCAGGAGGCCGGCGTGCCCGACTTCGACATCTCGTCCTGGCAGGGCTATTTCGGCCCGGCCGGCATGCCGAAGGAGATCGTGACGCGGCTCAATACCGAGATCAGGAAGATCGTCGAGAATCCGGAGATCAAGGCCAAGCTCGCCACGCTCGGCATGGATGCGTTCTCGGGGACGCCGGAGCAGCTCGGCACATTCGTGAACGAGCAGCTCGTGCTGTGGGAGAAGCTGATCACGAACGCGAAGATCGAGAAGCAGTAGCGCACGCGCAAATGCCACGTACTCCACATCTTCCGTCATGGCCGGGCTTGTCCCGGCCGTCCACGGATATCCGTGCGCGCGGTGCCCGAGAACGTGGATGCCCGGGACAAAGCCCGGGCATGACGACCGCGTAGAGTTCTTGCGCGACGAGTTACGCCGCCCGCACCTTGGCGAGGAAGCCATCCACCGCGTTGCGCAGCGCGCCGGATTGGCTGTCCAGTTCGCGTGCGTTGGTGAGCACGTCGCCGGCCGCTGTGCCGGTCGCTTCCGCGGCCGAGGTGACGCTGCCGATATTGGCGTTGATCTCGCTCGAACCGGCCGCGACCGACTGGATGTTGCGCGCGATCTCGCGCGTCGCCTCGCCCTGCTGCTCGATCGACGCGGAAATGCCCGCGGTGATCTCGCTCATCTCGGCGATGGTCTGGGTGATGCCGGAGATGGCCGTGACCGCGTCGCTGGTCGAGGTCTGCATCGCCGCGACCTGTGCGGAGATCTCCTCGGTCGCCTTCGCCGTCTGGTTGGCGAGCGCCTTGACTTCGGAGGCGACGACCGCGAAGCCGCGGCCGGATTCACCGGCACGTGCCGCCTCGATGGTGGCATTGAGCGCGAGCAGATTGGTCTGCGCAGCGATCGAATGGATCAGCTTGACGACTTCGCCGATCTTCTCGGCGCCGGTCGAGAGCACCTGCACGGTGGCGTTGGTGCGCTCGGCGTCACTGACGGCGCGGCTCGCGACCTCGGTCGAGCGGGTGACCTGACGGGAGATTTCCGCAACCGAGCTCGACAGCTCTTCGGCGGCCGCCGCGACCGTGCCGACGTTGCCGGAGGCCTTTTGCGAGGCAGCGCCGACCGTCGCGGCACGCGAGGAGGCGTCGCTGGCGGTTGCCGTCATCGACTGCGCCGTCGTCTGCATGCCGGCGGCGGCCGAGGAGACCGAACGGACGATGCCGTTGACGCTGCGTTCGAAGTCGTTGGCGATCTCTTCCATCGCGCTGCGACGTTCCGCCGCGGCGCGCTCCTTCGCCTCCGCCTCGGTCTTCTCGAGATCGCGGATGCGGACCGCATTGTCCTTGAAGATCTGCACGGTCGAAGCCATCGCGCCGACCTCGTCACCGCGACCGACGCCGGGGATGTCGCCCTCGAGCTTGCCCTCGGCAAGATCCTTCATGCGGGCGCCGAGCAGCGCCAACGGACGGCTGATGCTGCGACCAAGCAGCCAGGCGACACTGCCGGCCACGATCACGATGCCGAGCATGGCAAGGCTGAGCATCCAGTAGACCGGACCCATCTTGGCGTCGATGTCGTCGAGATAGGCGCCGGTACCGAGATACATGTCGAAGCCGGGCACCGCCACCGCGTAGCCGATCTTGCGGATCGGCTTCTCTTGCCCCGGCTTCATATACTCATAGTGCAGCAGGATCGATCCCTTCGCCTTCACACCCTCCATCAGTTCGAGGGACAGCTTGCGGCCGTTGGTCACGACGTCCATTCGGTTGGCGCCGATCACCTTCGGATCGGGTGCGAGCTGCGTGATGCCGTCGTAGGAGGTGCCGAACAGATAGCCCGCCCCGTTGTCATAGGTCATCGCGTTGCCGTAGCGGCGAATCTCGGCCATCGCGGCGTCCTTCGTCATCTCGCCGGCATCGACGCGCTTCTTCAACGCGGCGGCATAATTGCGCGCCAGCTCGACGATCGCCTTGGCCTGGTCGATGCGCGCCTCCACCATCTCCTGCTTCATCAGGTAACCGGCAAGGACACCGGAGACGCACAAGCCGAACAAGGTGACGCCGACAAGAATGCCCAGCTTGGGCGCGATCTTCAGATTGCTCAACTTCACAGGTTAGCTCCGGCAATAAAGGGATACGGGCACGCGACGAGATCGATCAAAATCGAATCAAGTTTTAGTGGGGGAGCCCTTAGCAAGTTACTTACGTGCCTCCGTAGAAGCCCGGACCGCGCACGGAAAAACGGAAATATACCTGGCTCACGACAACCGGGAATTGTACGCACTCGCCCCGATTTCGCGTAAAAGACGCAAAGGCCCGCCACGAAGGCGGGTCACAACAAGAAACCAAATCGGGAGCATGACATGCCGAAATACAAGGTGGTGACGCCGAAGGGTGCGAGCTTCACCGTCGCGGGCAGCGATTATTCCTACGAGCGCGAGGCGCTCGATCCGATCGATGCCGAGATCGTCGAGGCGCCCGCCGACGAGGCCGGGTTCATCGCCGCCGCGAAGAATGCCGACGCGATCTACGCCAAGGGCATCCCGATCACCAGGTCGATCATCGACGCGCTCGA
Organism: Bradyrhizobium sp. 191; assembly: GCF_023100985.1. Classification (NCBI taxonomy): domain Bacteria; kingdom Pseudomonadati; phylum Pseudomonadota; class Alphaproteobacteria; order Hyphomicrobiales; family Nitrobacteraceae; genus Bradyrhizobium; species Bradyrhizobium sp. 191. The sequence continues at coordinate 6,261,807 of NZ_CP064692.1, read as the reverse complement.
GAGCTGCAAGGTCATCACGCTCGGCTCGGTCGGCGTCGACAGTGTCGACGTCAAGGCCGCCACCGCGCGCGGCATTCCCGTCACCAACATCCCCGACACCTTCATCGAGGAGGTCGCCGACCACGCCATGATGCTGCTGCTCGCGGGCTTCCGTCGCCTGGTCGAGCAGGACAGGATGGTGCGCAGCGGCCGCTGGGCCGAGGGCCGGCCGGCGCTGCTCAAGATCCCGAGGCTGATGGGTCAGACGCTCGGCTTCATCTCGTTCGGCCGCGTGGCGCGTGCAGTCGCGAAGCGCGCGGCGCCGTTCGGCCTGCGCATGATGGCCTACGATCCCTTCATCCAGGAAACGCTGATGTACGACCACGGCGTGATCCCGGCGACGCTGAACGAGGTGCTGTCGCAATCCGACTTCGTATCGATGCACGCCCCGGCGAGGCCGGAGGTACATCACATGCTGACCGAGAAGCATTTTCGGCAGATGAAGAAGGGCTCGATCTTCATCAACACCGGGCGCGGCGCCACCGTGGACGAGGAGAGCCTGATCAAGGCATTGCAAGAGGGCTGGATCGCGCACGCCGCTCTCGACGTTCTGGAGAAGGAACCGCCCTCGCACAACAATCCGCTGCTCGGCATGGAGAACGTGACCCTGACCGCCCATGTGGCGTCGGCCTCGGCACGGTTTGACGAGGCACGCAAGCGCCGCGTGGGCTACGAATTGTCACTGGTGCTCCAGGGCATGTGGCCGGTAAGCTGCGTCAATCCGTCGGTGCTGCAGAACACCGCGCTCCGCCGCTGGCAGCCCGTCAGCATGGACCGGGGACCGAACAGCTAGGCGGGCGGCGCAGAACGCGCCGACGACCGAAACGGCCCTTCACCGGCGATCAACGCCGGGAAGGGAGACATCATAGGGAGGAACCGATGAGGAACGACATCACACGTCGTGACGCCTTGGCGCTGGGCCTGTCCGCTGCAACGCTCGCAGCCACCGGTGCTGCAGCGCAAACATCCAATATCAAGGCCGCCGACGTGGCGGCACCCAAGCGCGAGATCGAGAAGGGCGCGTCCCTGCGCATGCTGCGCCCGGTGCGCTTCGTCCAGGCCGACGAGGACGTGTTCCGCGCCAATGCTGCAAAATTCACCAAGGAGACCGGGGTCGAGGTCAAGGTCGACTTCGTCGGATGGGAGGACATCAACCAGCAGACCGCCGTGACCGCCAATTCCGGCGCCGGTCCCGACATCATCATCGGCTTCTCGGATGCGCCGCACATCTACATCGACAAGCTGATCGAGCTGACCGACGTCGCCGACTATGTCGGCAAGCGGTATGGCGGCTGGCTGCCGCTGGCGCAACGGTATGGCAAGAAGAACAAGAGCGACGCCTGGATCGCACTGCCGTTCGGTGCCACCGCGGGCCCCCTGATCTACCGCAAGTCGATCCTGCAATCGGTCGGCTTCGACAAGGTGCCGGAAGACCATGCCGGAATCATCGACCTGTGCCAGAAGCTGCACAAGGCCGGCAAGCCGGCCGGCTTCGCGCTCGGCAACGCCAAGGGCGACGGTAACGGCTTCGCAAACTGGGCGCTATGGTCGCACAACGGCTCCCTGCTCGACGAGGAAGGCAACGTCGTCATCAACAGCAAGGAGACGATCGCCGCGCTGAACTGGGTCAAGCAGCTCTATCCGACCTTCATCGCCGGCACGCCGTCATGGAACGACGTCAGCAACAACCGCGCCTACTCCTCGCAGGAGATCTCGCTGACCGCTAACGGCGTCTCGCTGTACTTCTCGCTGAAGAACGACCCGGCGACCAAGGCGATTGCCGAGGACAGCGAGCATCAGCTGCTGCCCAAGGGTGTTGCGAAGATCTCGCCCATGGCGGGCCTGACCCTGAACGCCATGGTGTTCAAGCACAGCCAGTACCCCAACGCCGCCAAGGCCTTCCTGCAATACATGCTGGAAAAGGACCAGTACGAGCCGTGGCTCAATGCCAACTCCGGCTACTGGTCCCAGCCGCTGGCCGCCTATGCCGAGGCCGCCGTGTGGTCGCAGGATCCCAAGGTGAAGCTGTTCAAGGACACCATGAACAGCACCTATTACGATGGCTACAAGGGCCCGATCTCGACGGCCACGGGTGCCGTCAGCGCCGACTACGTGCTGATCCAGATGTTCGCGTCCGTCGCAACCGGCGCTGCCACTCCGGAGGCCGCCGCAGCAGAGGCCGAGCAGCGCTGCAAGCGGTACTTCCGGCGGCAAGCCGCGAAGTAACGCCCGATAACGCGGCCGTCATTGCGAGGAGCAATGACAAGCCGTCATTCCGGGATGGTGCGCAAGCACCAGACCTCAGGTGCGCAAATGCGCACCGGGAATCTCGAGATTCCGGGTTCGATGCTGCGCATCGCCCCGGAATGACCTTGGAGCCCTGAAAAGACAAAGGTCCGATGTCCGTAACCGCACTTTCAACCCACGGCGCGATGGCCCGGCAGCCCTCCTGGCTGGTCCGCCTGTTCGACTACAAACCGTTCCTGATCGTGATGTGCCTCGCGCCCGCGATCGGGCTGCTCACCGTGTTCCTGACCTATCCGCTTGGACTCGGCATCTGGCTCGCCTTCACCGACACCACGATCGGCCGGCGCGGCACCTATGTCGGCCTGGAAAACTTCCAATATCTGCTCACCGATCCCTTGTGGTGGAACGCAGTGTTCTACAGCGTGGTCTATACGGGAGTCGCGACCTTCGGGAAGTTCGCGCTCGGCTTCTGGCTGGCGCTCCTGCTCAACAATCATTTTCCGTTCAAGAGCCTCTTGCGCGCGATCATCCTGCTGCCGTGGATCGTGCCGACGGTGCTCTCGGCGCTGGCATTCTGGTGGATCTACGATCCGCAGTTCTCGATCATTTCCTATCTTTTGGTCGACGTGCTGCACTGGCGGTCGAGCAATATCGACTTCCTCGGCTCGCCCTGGCCGGCGCGATTCTCGCTGATCGCCGCCAATATCTGGCGCGGCATTCCCTTTGTCGCGATCTCGCTGCTGGCGGGCCTGCAGACCATTTCGCCCTCGCTCTACGAGGCCGCGATGCTCGACGGAGCCAGCGCCTGGCAGCGCTTCCGCTACATCACCTTCCCGATGATGATGCCGATCCTCGCCATCGTCATGACCTTCTCGATCATCTTCACCTTCACCGACTTCCAGCTGGTCTACGCCATCACCCGCGGCGGCCCGGTGAACTCGACGCATCTGCTGGCGACGCTGGCCTTCCAGCGCGGCATCGCCGGCGGCGAACTCGGCGAAGGCGCGGCGATCGCGGTTTCGATGATCCCGTTCCTGGTGTTCGCGACGCTGTTCTCCTATTTCGGCCTGGCGCGACGCAAGTGGCAGCAGGGAGAGGCCAATGACTGACACCGTCGCGCAACCGACCGCGGACGCCAAAGCCGCGCCCGACACCATGGCCTGGGATTCCGGGCTGCGGCGGCTGATGATGATCTACCTGCCGCTCGGCTGCTTCGTGCTGATCCTCCTGTTTCCGTTCTACTGGATGGCGATCACCTCGTTCAAGCCGAACGCGGAGCTGATGAACTACAAGGACAACAACCCGTTCTGGATCTCCTCGCCGACGCTCGCCCACATCAAGCACCTGCTGTTCAACACCGCCTATCCGCGCTGGCTGACGACGACGATGCTGGTCGCGGTCGGCTCGACCACGCTGTCGCTGATCGCGAGCACGCTGGCCGCCTACGCCATCGAACGGCTGCGCTTCCGCGGCAGCCCCTATGTCGGCCTCGGCATCTATCTCGCCTATCTGGTGCCGCCGTCGATCCTGTTCATTCCGCTCGCCACCGTCGTCGTGCAGTTCGGCCTGTTCGACTCGCCGCTTGCCCTGATCCTGGTCTATCCGACCTTCCTGGTTCCGTTCTGCACCTGGCTGCTGATCGGCTATTTCAAGTCGATCCCCTACGAGCTCGAGGAGTGCGCGCTGGTGGACGGTGCGACACGGCTCCAGATCCTGCGCCGGATCACGCTGCCGCTCGCGGTGCCCGGCCTGATCTCGGCCGGCATCTTCTCCTTCACGCTGTCCTGGAACGAGTTCATCTACGCTCTCGCGTTCATCCAGAGCGGCGCCAACAAGACCGTGCCGGTCGCGATCCTGACCGAGCTCGTCACCGGCGACGTCTACCAGTGGGGCGCGCTGATGGCGGGATCGCTGCTCGGCTCGCTGCCGGTCGCGATCTTCTACTCGCTGTTCGTGGATTACTACGTCTCCTCGCTGACCGGCGCGGTGAAGGAATAGCTGGCCGCCTCGCACGAACGATCGTGCTATCGTGATAGATTCCATGCCTGCTCCGATGCTACCCGCTGGACCGGCGGCGGGGGAGCGTTGGCGTTATCGGTACTCGCTCCAGAAAGCGAGGATTTCATGGGATCGTCAAAACTCCCCTCAATGTCCAGACGAGGCTTTTGCCTGTGCTGCGTCAGCGGTGCTTTCGCCGCCACGACAGGCTGGCTTACACCGAGGCAGGCATATGCCGAGGCCCGCGGTATCGTCAGCCTGATCAAGGACAGTGCTGCGACATCTCCGATCACGACCTACAAGCTGCGCAACAACATCAGCGTGCTCGAAGGGTCCGGCGGCAATATCGCGGTGCTGACGGGCCCGGACGGAAAGCTGTTGGTCGACGCCGGCATCGGCGTATCGCGCCCTCAGCTCAGCAAGGCCCTCGCCGAGCTTGGCGGCGAGCCGGTTGCGCATCTGATCAACACGCATTGGCACTTCGACCATGCCGACGGCAATGAATGGCTGCATGCGGCCGGCGCGAAGATCGTAGCCCACGAGAACACCCGCAAGCATCTCTCTGGCATCCAGCGAGTCGAGGACTGGGACTACAATTTCCTCCCCTCTCCCGCCGGCGCCCTACCGGCCGAGGTCTTCGCCAGGGAGCACAGGCTGAAGCTCAACGGCGCGTCGATTTCGCTAAAGCACTACGGACCCGCGCACACCGATAGCGATATCTCCGTCTCGTTCGCCGAGGCCAACATCCTGCATGCGGGCGATACCTATTGGAACGGCATCTACCCCTTCATTGACTATTCCACCGGCGGCAGCATCGACGGCATGATCTCGGCATCCGACGCCAATCTCGCCGCGGCCAAGAGCGATACCATCATCATTCCTGGCCACGGCAAGCCCGTCAGCAACAAGGCCGAACTCCAAGAATTCCGCGACATGCTGGTCGCCATCCGCGACAATGTCGGCAACCTCAAGAAGCGGGGAAAGACGAGGGACGAAGCTGTTGCCGCCAAGCCGACCGCTGCGTTCGACGCAAAATGGGGGCAGTTCGTCGTCGATCCCGGCTATTTCACCAGGCTGGTCTACGAAGGCGTGTGAAGCGCTGCGGCGTTTGGGCCGGATTCACAAAACTGCAACGTGCCATCATAAGGCGTGCGTCCGCCAATGAGAGAAGCACATGCGCGCGACTTCTCTCAGCACCGTCGCAACGATCATCCTCACCGCCAGTTCTGTGCTGGCGCAGAGCGAGGGCGAATTCCCGGCCAAGCTCGCCGGCCACGTGGCGATGCCTGCCGAGTCGTTCATCGACGCGCCCGCCGATCTCGACGCCTCAGGCAAATACACCACCGGCAAGCGCGTCGACGCGCTCGTCACCGGCGACGTCTACCAATGGGGCGCGCTGATGGCTGGATCGCTGCTCGGCTCGCTGCCGGTTGCGATCTTCTACTCGCTGTTCGTGGATTACTACGTGTCCTCGCTGACCGGGGCGGTGAAGGAGTAGCAAAACTAGGCCAGCCGCGCCTTGAGGCGCGGCGTGGCCCAATCCAGAAAGGCGCGGAGCTTGAGCGGAGCGGGCTTTCGCTCCGCGTAGACGATATGCACGGGCCAGGGCGCCTGCTCGAATTCCTCCAGCATGAGGACGAGCTTGCCGGAACGTCGCGCCGCCTCCATCTTGTAGGACATGACGCGCGTGACGCCGGCACCTGCAACGGCAGCTTCGACCGCCGCTTCCGAGTCGCTCACCGTCAATCTCGACCGTATCGGCACCGTGACTTCGCTGCCGTCCTTGACGAACTTCCAGCTCTTCTGCGCCGCATGGCTGTCGACGCCGATACAATCGTGCGACGCGAGATCGGCGGGCTCGCCCGGGTGCCCCCGCTTCACGAGGTATCCGGGACTGGCGCAGAGCACGAACCGGACCGAGCCGACCCGGGTCGCGATCAGGTTGCTGTCCGGCAGACCACCGATTCGAATCGACACATCGATATTCTCGTGGACGGTGTTGACGATGCGATCGGTAAGGACGAGCCGCAGCGCGATCTCGGGATAAGCCTCCATGAACTCGAGCGCGATCGGCAGAAGGTGCATGTGGCCCAGTCCCCACGGCGCCGTGACCGCGAGATCGCCCCTCGGACGTCTGTACTCGCCGGAGACCTCCCTCTCGGCATCGTCCACCTGCTCGATGATCCGCTTGCAGGCCTCGATATAGGATCGTCCCGCATCGGTCAGCGTCATCTGGCGCGACGACCTCTGAAACAGCTGGGCGTTCAGCCGCGCCTCCAGCTCGGCAACCGTCCGGCTGACCGTCGCGACCGGCATCCTGAGGCGCCGGGAGGCTGCCGAGAAGCTTCCTGTTTCATTGACGGCGATGATCACCGACATCGCCTCCAGCCGGTCCATCAGACGCGTCTTTCCGTAACCTGAGAAGTAGCTTCTCGATCATATGGACTGATCCCGCCGGTCGCAATCGGTTACCCGAAGCTTGCCGCGGACTTTGGAATGCGACGGCTGGAAGCTTGCCTGGAAAAAGATCATGACTACCGAGAACATCACGCGCCCATCAGCCGGCCTCGATCGCCGGCACCTCGTCCTCGGTCTGTCCGGGGTTGCCATTGCCGCTACTACGCCGGCTGCCGCGGCGAAACCGCAACACGATCGCTCCAAGACGGGGAGCGGCTATCCGGTCACGTACCATCGGACCAAGACGATCGACGGGATCAACATCTTCTACCGCGAAGCCGGGCCGAGGGATGCGCCCGTGGTATTGCTGCTGCACGGCTTTCCGACCTCCTCCCACATGTTTCGCAACCTGATCCCGGCCCTGGCGGACCGGTACCACGTGATCGCTCCCGACTACCCCGGCTATGGCCAGAGCGACATGCCTCCCCGCGCGTCATTCAAGTACACGTTCGATCGCTTCGGCGAGCTCGTCGACGGCCTGCTGGACCAGCTCGGCGTCAAGCGCTACGCGATGTACGTCATGGACTACGGCGCGCCGGTCGGCTGGCGGCTGGCGGCTGGCGCTCAAACATCCCGAGCGCATCAGCGGCCTCATCGTTCAGAACGGCAACGCCTACGACGAAGGACTGAAGGAGTTCTGGAATCCGATCAAGAAATACTGGACCGACGGGTCAGACAGCAGCCGTCAGGCGCTGATGAAGCTGCTGACCCTGGAGACGACCAAATTCCAGTACACCGACGGCATGTCAGACGTGAGCCGCATCTCGCCCGACAACTGGGTCCATGACCAGGGGCTGCTGGACCGGCCCGGCAACAACGAGATCCAACTGGACATGTTCTACGACTACCGGACCAATCTGCCGCTATACCCGGCAGTGCAGGCCTACTTCCGCAAGCACAGGCCGCCGACGCTGATCGTGTGGGGCAAGAATGATTTCATCTTTCCTGCCGACGGTGCCCACCCTTACAAGCGCGACCTTCCCCAGGTGGAGTTTCATCTGATCAACTCCGGCCACTTCCTGCTCGAGGACAGGTTCGACGAGGTAACGCCCCTGATCCGCGATTTCCTCGCTCGCAAGATTGCCTGAGGCGCAACGAGATCGGATCAAGCGTCACAGAACCCGATTCCGATCTCCTCGCCGCCAAACAGCAGCCGGGCCTGCGGCCTTTGGGCCCGGCTTCACAAAACTGCAACGTGCCGTCCGCATAAGGCGTGCGTCCACCAACAGGAGACGCACATGCGCGCGACCTTTCTCAGCACCGTCGCAACGATCGTTCTCACCGCCAGTTCTGCGCTGGCGCAGAGTGAAGGCGAATTCCCGGCCAAGCTCGCCGGCCACGTGGTGATGCCGGCCAGCTCGTTCATCGACGCGCCGGCTGACGCACCCGCCGATCTCAAGACCGCAGGCAAATATACCACCGGCAAGCGGGTCGACGCGGTTGGCACCGTCATGGGCAAGTCTTACGAGCGACCGACCGGCGTGTCGCTGCCGTTCAAGGGCCAGCCGCTCCAGGGTCATTCGGGCATCAAGACCATGCCCGACGGCAGCTTCTGGGTCATCACCGACAACGGCATGGGTGCGCGCGCCAACTCGCCGGATTCAATGCTGTACCTGAACCGCTACAAGATGGATTGGGCGAGCGGCAAGATCGAGCGACAGGAAACCATCTTCCTGCACGATCCCGACAAGAAGGTGCCGTTCCGCATCGTGCATGAGGATACCCAGAAGCGCTATCTCACCGGCTCCGACTTCGACACCGAAGGATTCCAGATCGTCGGCGACACCTTCTGGATCGGCGACGAGTTCGGCCCCTACATCCTGAAGGCCGACAAGTCGGGCAAGATCCTCGGCGTGTTCGACACGGTTGCCGACGGCAAGCCGGTGCGCTCGCCGGACAATTGGGCGGTCGCGACGCCGGGTGCGCCGGGCGCGACCTACACCAATGTCAATCTCCGCCGCTCCAAGGGCTATGAGGGCTTCGCCGCGTCGAAGGACGGCAAGTTCCTCTATGGCCTGCTCGAAGGACCGCTGTGGGATGCCGAGAAGAAGGACTGGGAGAAGGTCGACGGCAAGGAAGCCGCCCGCATTCTCGAATTCGACGTCGCCGCGGAGAAGTTCACCGGCCGCTACTGGCAGTATGTGTTCGAGCAGAACGGCAACGCCATCGGCGACTTCAACATGATCGATCAGGCCTCCGGCCTCATCATCGAGCGCGACAACGGCGAAGGCACCGCCGACAAGGCCTGCCCGCAAGGCCAGCGCGGCGAGAACTGCTTCCCTGACCTCGCCAAGTTCAAGCGCGTCTACAAGATCGAGCTGACCGACGCCAATGTCGGCAAGCCCGTGCGCAAGATGGGCTATATCGACCTGATGAAGATCAATGATCCCGACAAGAAGGCGAGGAAGCCGCTCAATGACGGCGTCTACACCTTCCCGTTCTTCACCATCGAGAACGTCGATCGCGTCGACGACACCCATATCATCGTCGGCAACGACAACAATCTGCCGTTCTCCTCCAGCCGCGATCCCAACAAGGCCGACGACAACGAGTTCGTGCTGCTCGAGGTCGCGGATTTCCTGAAGGCGAAGTAGCCTCTTCAGTCGCGACACACTCCGCCGTCGTCCCGGCAAAGGCCGGGACCCATAACCCCGAACGGAAATCGTGGCGCGAGATGGTGCTGCGAATCTTCGTCAAACCTGATCCTGTGAGTATGGGTCCCGGATCAGCGCTCCGCTTCGCTGCGCTTGTCCGGGACGACGGCTGAGTTTGCGGGGATGGCACGTCACCTCACCGTAAACTCCACCGGGATCGTAAAACTCATCGAGCCGTTCCTGATCTCGTCCGGGATGGGCGGGAACGGCGAGGCTTGGCGGACCATGGACATCGCCTGAGCGTCGAAGGCGGCGACGCCGGACGAGCCGCCGAGACGGCTCGACGTCACCTGCCCGCTGCGGCTGACCGTGAAGTTGAGCCTGGCGACGCCGCGCTGGCCGCCTCCGGCCGACGGATATGAATGGAAGCGCATCAGATGCGCGCGGACGCGTTGATTGTAGGATGCAATCGCGGAGGCCGTCGCACCCGCACTCATGGCGGATGACATCGGCGCCTCGTGCTCGGCGCGCGGGGGCGCACTGGTGCGCGGCGCGGGCGTTGCTTCCGACAGTTTCTTCGCCTCGCGGCGAACCACCTTCGGCTTCACTGGAGCGGGCTTTTCGACCGGCACGATCTTCGCCGGCTCGGGCCTGGCCGGCGTCGGCTCAAGCTTCTGCTCCGGTGGCGCGACCACGTCCGGCTGCTCCTGCGGCGGCGTCGGCGCGATGGTGTCCTCGACGGCCTGCTGCTGGACGGGTTCCGGCGGCGAGGCGTCGGCCTCTTGCATGACTGGCCCCGGGGCGACGTCGTCCTGCGTCGGCTGCGGCGCCGAGGTCACCGGGGCCATGTCGATCATGATCGCCGGCAGGCTGACGCCCTGCTCGGGCTGCGACTTGAGCCAGCTCATTGCAAGCAGCGCGGCAGCCACATGCAGCGCCACGATCACGGCCGCCGAGACACCCCAGCGCGCGCCCTCGTGCTCGCCGAGCGGCTCGTGCAGGACGAAGGCGTTCGCGCCCATCAGCTGCGTCCGTCGAGGCCGACGAGCGCGACCTTGAGATAGCCGGCATTGCGCAAGGTGTTCATCACCTCCATCAGGTCGCCATAGGAAACGGCCTTGTCGGCGCGCAGATAGATGCGCTCGTCCTTGCGGCCTTTGGTGGCAGCATCGAGCGAGCCGCTGAGCGCGTCGCGGCCCACGATATCCTCACCCACCGCGATCGAAAGATCCGGCTTGACGGTGACGAAGACCGGCTTGTCGGGCCGCGGCGCCGGTTCGGCCGCGGTTGCCGGCAGATCGACGCCGATGTCGACGGTGGCAAGTGGAGCCGCCACCATGAAGATGATCAGGAGCACCAGCATCACGTCAATGAACGGCGTGACATTGATCTCGTGGGTGACGTTTAGATCGCCGGGGTCGCCGCGCTTGAGCGCCGAAGGCGAACGTGCGCCGAGCTTGGTGGCCATGGCTACTCCGCAGCCCGCGCCAGGCGAAGATGGCCGTGGTCGCGCTGGCGGCTCACCAGCAGCATGAGCTGCGCCGAGGCGTCGCCGAGCAGGGCGCGGTAATTGGCAATGCCGCGGACGAGATGATTGTAGATCACGACCGCCGGAATCGCGGCGACGAGACCGAGGGCGGTCGCGAGCAGCGCTTCCGCAATGCCGGGCGCGACGACCGCAAGACTGGTGGTGTGGCTCTCGGAGATGCCGATGAAGGAATTCATGATGCCCCAGACGGTGCCGAACAGGCCGACGAAGGGCGCGATGGCGCCGATGGTCGCAAGCGCGCCGGTGCCGCGTGCAATCTGCCGCGACATCGCCGCCTCGACCCGCTCCAGCCGTAGCGCCACCCGCTCCTGCAGGCCGTCGTCGAGAATGCCGCCGGAGAGCTCCGCTTCCCTGGCGCATGACTGGATGAGCTGGGCGACCGCGTCGCGCGCGTCGCCAGCCCTTGCGGATGCATCGGCCAGCGTCATGTTGCCCTCGAGGGCGCGCGTCCGCCGCAGGGCGAGCGAGCCTTTGCGGCGCAGCTCGATGGTCTTGGCGAGCCACACCGTCCATGTCACCAGCGAGGCGATGACGAGCCCGACCATCACCGTCTTCACGATGATGTCGGCACCGACGAACATGCCCCAAGGCGACAGATTGCGCGGCAACAGGGCTTGGTCGATCGCGAAGGCCGGCGCCGGCGCGAAGGCCAGCGCGATTGTGAGGATCACGTGCCGAAGCCTGGAACTGCCCTGCATCCCGATCTCCCGACAAATGGAAGTTACGCCGAAGGCTGCGCCGCGCTGCGGTCAGCCAGCCGGCGGAACCGCGCCAGCTGGTCTGCGCGCAGCGCCCGCGCCTCGTCGCGGCCGACGAAGACCTTGAACATGATGCCGCCGTCGGCGTTGACGAACGCGACGAAAGCCGATGACTTGCCCATGAAGGGCCGCTCGACGAAGGCAACGGCCGCGCACCGCTCGTGGCGGAGATGGCCGTGCAATCCCTTCGGCTGCATCAGGTTGAAATAGCCCCGGCCGATCTCGCCCGCGGGAATTGGGCCCGTGAACTCGAAGATCGCATCATCGGTGTGGACGATCAGCGTGACCTCGCCCCATTCCGCGATGTCCTGCATCGCGGCGGCAAAGTGCTCGCCGCCCCCGATGCGCATCATGGACGGCGGCAGCGCCTCGATCACCGCGCGCGGGGTGACTTTGCACTCGCGCGCAACGTCCTCGATCACCGCGCCGGGATTGTCGGCCATATACGCCTTGAGATCGGTGCTCGGCATGTCCGGCTCCCTTTCGTGATCGGCCGCGATCTAGGCGGCCGCGCTCGCCTTGCGCTCGGTCATGATGACCTCGAACCCCTCGAACTTGGGATGACCGAGATAGAGGCTCTCGCCGGTCTTGTTGTCGGCGCGCGCATGAGCGCGGCGGAATTCCTCCGAGCGCGTCCAGGCCTCGAAGGCCGCCTTGTCGATCCACACCGTGTGCGAGGAATACAGCGTGTGGTCCCCGGCGACCGGCCCCTTGAGCAGATGGAATTCGACGAAGCCCGCCATGCTGCCGAGATAGGACTCCCGCGTCCGCCAGACGGTTTCGAACGCGGCTTCCGAGCCGAGCTTCACCTGAAAGCGATTCATAGCGATGAACATAAAGGTCTCTCCTTGCTATCAAGACGAAAACGCGCCGAAGCCGCGCTGGAGCATCAGCGCGGCGCGGCGGAGGTTGTGGAGCTGCGGGGCCGGTCGGCTTACGCACCTCCAAAGTGGATCTTCATTCCGGCCTTGTAGACTCTGCCCGGACCCGGGCTCGACCACAGCACGTCGTTCTGCGACGTGCCGTCGGTCGAGCTGCCTGGAATGGCGTAAGGCCGGTAGTACTGGTTCAAGAGATTGTCGATCGAGGCCGAGATCACGATGTCCCTGGTCGCATTGTAGGTCAGGTACAGATTGACGAGATCGTAGCCGGTCGAGCGGATATAGTTGGCCGGCACGTCGTTGTTGGGACCGTACGACGCCCACTGCGCCGACAGGATCAGCGTGCGATCGAGCAGGCGGACGCCGCCGGTGGTGACGACCTTGGTCGGGGTGATGGTCGCAAGCCCGATATTGGTCTGGACGTTCTTGCCCTGGATGTAGTGCCCGGCGACGCCGATGAACCAGTCGCCGGCATCGTACATCGTCTCAGCCTCGAAGCCCTGGATGCGAGCATTGGCGATGTTCTGATACTGGTAGTACTGGCTGAACGAGCCGAACCCGGTCGGCACCGGTGTGGACGCAACGAGGTCGATGTAGTCGCTGACGTCGTTGCGGAAGAGATTGATCTTGCCGCGGAAGGAGTCGTTGGCGCTGAAGATGTTGTCGTATTTCAGGTTGAAGCCGACTTCCTTGTTCTTGCCGACCTCTGGACGAAGGCTCGGGTTCGGCAGGAAGCAGAACAGCCCTACCGTGCCGTTCGGGCAGACGAAGAAGGCCGGTCCGCCACCCGTCGCATGTGCGCCGGAGATCACGGTCTCGGTGATCGACGGCGCGCGATAGCCTTCGGCGTAGCTGACATAGGGCTGGAAGCCCGGAACCGGCGTGACGCCAAGAGTGATCTTCGGCGAGAAGCGGTCGCCGCCGGCGCTGGTCCTGCCGGAATCAAGGTCATAGCGGTCATAGCGGATCGCGCTCACCGCCTCGAACCAGGTGCCGTAGTTCTGCTTCAGCTGAAGGAAACCGCCCGACACGGTGCGGATGCCGCTCGGCGTCGTGATGTTGGAATTGCCGCGGCTGTCGGTCGTGATCACGTCGTCCTGGAAGGCGTCGATGCCCCAGCTGACGGCGTTGCGCCAGTCGCCCACGTTGAATCGCGTGGTGTTGTTGACGTCGATGCCGTAGGTATCGAGGACATAGCCGCGCTTGTCGCCGACACAGCCCGAAATGTTGTTGCCGAAATTGCCCGTCCCGCAATAGGCGCCGCCGGACGTGGAATAGTGATAGGTCTTGGTCTGGTCGTTGTCGACGCGATTGCCGTAGATCGACATGTGCCAGTCAAACAGATTGTCGCTCGGCAGCGAATAGTTCCAGGTGATGGTCCCGGTGTAGTTCTTCGCATCGGAGGCGTAAACCGACGAGCCCTGATAGAGCGCTCGCTGCGCCGCCGTTACCACCGGACCGCGGTTGAACTGGCCGATATCGTATTGATAGTCCTGGAAGACGGCGCCGAACTTGACCTCATGACCGAGAGCCGGCCGCACCGTGAGCTTCATCAACCCGGCCTCGACCTGGTTGCCGGTGTTGCCGATCTCGGTGCCGTTGCCGTCCTTGTAATTGCCTTGGGTGCGGTAGACCGCGCCGCCGAAGATATCAACGTCGGGCGTGGCGCGCACGCCGCCGAACACCGAGCCCAGGCCGCGATTGTTGTTGGAGCCGTAGGAGCCCGAGAGATCGACGCCCCAGCGCTCGCCGGGGCGCAGCACGTCGTTGATGTCCTTGGTGCGGAACGAGACCAGGCCGCCGATCGCGCCGGAACCGTAGATGTTGGCGGTCGGTCCGCGCACCACATCGACCCCGCCGATCAATTCAGGATCGAGGAAGAAGGAGCCGTTGGCGTTGTGGCCGGTGCGCTGGTAGTTCTGCCGCGCGCCATCGACGACGACCGCGACGCGCCCGAAATCCTGCAAGCCGCGAATGTTGATGACTGTCGCGGGATCGTCGCCGCGCTCCTGAAACGATACGCCGGGAATGGCGTAGAAGATGTCCGACAGCCGGTTCGGCTGGAGCCCCTGGATCTTGCCCAGCGAAATCGAGCTGACGGGCGCGAGCGCATCGATCGCCCGTTCCGGAGTCTTGGTCGCGGCGACCGTGATGGTATCGAGCGTCTGCACGGGTGCGGTGCCGCCCGCTTGCGCGTGCGCATTCATGACGTCGGGCGTTGCCTGCTGCGCGACCTGCGGCTTGGCCGGCTTGCGCTTTGCCTGCTTCGGCCGCTCCGACGCCGCACTTTCGGCTTGCGGCGATGCGGTCTGCGCGAGACTGCCCTCCGTCACCAATGCTGCAATTGAAACCACCGACGCGCCCAAAATCAGGGCGCGCGAATACCTAGCCCCGTCAGCCATATCAGCCCCAGCCTGCACTTCGCTTCAATTTCGGAGTTACTTGGCTGGCGCGCGTTCGCAACGCGAACGACTGGCTGGCTGATTGTCTCAAGAGGCGGGCGAGTTCCCCGCTGTCAGAAATGGTTACGTGGCGACACTCTGACGGTCAATGACATCGCGTTACAGTTTATATCGATTGTAAACTGCGACGGTTGGAATGCGCTTGGCGCCGCCTATACAAACGGACGGTACTCCAGGTTTCGAAAGCGCATCACACCGACAATGTCAGCAACATCAGGAGACAGCACCGGCAGCGCGGCAGGGCCGGCACAAAGCCCTTCTGCAGCAACGCGAACTCTCACCATGCGCGGCAGCCGGATCGACAGCCGCGAGCTGTTTGCCGCCGAGCGCGAGATCATCATTGCGCATGGCGAGGACAGTTATCGCCTGCGCCTGACCTCGCAGAACAAGCTGATCCTGACGAAGTGAAACGCAATGGCATTTTGTCGCACCCTCGCCAATCTCCTGCTCTCCGGCACGATCGCGCTCGTGTCTGCTGCGCACGCGGCCGGCATCACCGTGCATGACGCGCGCGATCGCGAGGTCGCAGTGAACGACTTCGCGCGCACCGTCTCGATCGGCGGCGCCATCACTGAGATCCTCTATGCTCTCGGGCTCGAGAGCCGCCTGGTCGGCGTCGATACGACGAGCCTCTATCCGCCGGCGGCGCTGCGCGACAAACCCAATGTCGGCTACATGCGCCAGATCTCCGCCGAGGGCGTGCTGGGCCTCAACCCCACCCTGATCCTGGCGATCCAGGGCTCGGGCCCGCGCGAGACCATGGACATCCTGGAGACGGCGAAGGTGCCGCTGGTGCTGGTGCCCGAGACCTTTTCCGAGCAAGGCCTGATCGACAAGATCAAGCTGGTCGGCCACGCCATGGGCGTCGATGCGCGTGCCGAATGTCTCAGCGCCGCGGTCGGCGCCGATCTTGCGCAGCTCCGTGTCCTGCGCGCCAAAGTGGCGAAGCCGGTGCGGGTGATGTTCGTGATGTCGCTCCAGAACGGGCGAGCGATGGTGGCAGGCCACAAGACCGCGGCGGATGAGATCATCCAGCTCGCGGGCGCGGCCAACGCGGTCGACGATTACGACGGCTACAAGGTCATCAGCGACGAGGCGATCGTGGCGGCAAAGCCCGATGTCGTGCTGTCGATCGAGCGCGGCAAGGAGTCGCTCCAGGCCGACGCGGTCTATGCCCATCCCGGTTTTGCGCTGACGCCGGTCGCGGCCAACAAGAGCTTCATCACCATGGACGGGCTCTATCTGCTCGGCTTCGGGCCGCGGACGGCGGCGGCCGCGCGTGATCTGTCCGTCAAGCTCTATCCGGCGTTGGCCGAGGGCGGCGCGTTCACGTCGGCGCTGTCGGCGGCGAACTGCCGGCAATGAGCGTGGCGGTCGGGACCGAAGCACGGAGCCCGCGACGAAGCGCGAGACGGCGGTCCGCATCATTCGCGTTTCCTGTCCTGATCGCGGTGCTCGCGGTGACGGCGATCGTCGCGCTGACCGTCGGCGCCGCCGGCATCCCTCTCTCCCGGCTGCCTGCGGCGCTGGGCCTTGCCAGCGAAAGCACTGCCATGACGGCCCGCGACCAGCTCGTGCTGTGGTCAATCCGCATTCCCCGCATCGCAGCGGCCGCGATGGTCGGCGGCCTGCTCGCTGCGTCCGGCGCGATCATGCAGGGGCTGTTTCGCAACCCGCTCGCCGATCCCGCCCTGGTCGGCGTCTCCAGCGGCGGCGCGCTCGCAGCCGCAGGCGCGATCGTCTTCACGGATTCGCGCTTCGGCGAGGCGCTGCGCTTTCTCCAGACCGAGCTGTTGCCGCTCGCCGCCTTCGCGGGATCGCTGGCGACCACCGCGATTCTCTACGGCATCTCGAGCCGCTCGGGACGCACCTCGATCGCGATCTTCCTGCTCGCCGGCGTCGCCATCACCGCCATCGCCAATGCCGGCATCGGGCTGCTCGTGTTCATAGCCGACGACCGCCAGCTGCGCGACATCACGTTCTGGATGCTCGGCTCGATGAGCGGCGCGACCTGGACCAAGAGCGCCCTGCTCGCGCCGGTCCTCGTCATCGGGCTGGCCGCCTGTGCCTTGATCGCGCGCGGCCTCGACCTGCTGGTGCTCGGCGAGGCCGACGCCTTTCACGGCGGCGTCGACGTCGAGCGCCTGAAGCGGATCTCGATCGTCATGGTCTCCGCCATGACCGGCGTCGCGGTGTCGATCAGCGGCGTCATCGGCTTCGTCGGCATCGTCGTGCCGCATCTGCTCCGTCTCGTGATCGGCCCGGCGCATCGCCTGCTGCTGCCGGCCTCGGTGCTATCAGGCGCCATCCTGATGGTCGGCGCCGACACGCTGGCGCGCACCATCGTGGCGCCTGCGGAGATGCCGATCGGCATCCTGACTGCCGCCGTCGGCGCACCCGTCTTTCTCTTCATCCTGCTGCGACAGCGCGGGCTCGCCGCGCTATGACCGCGGTGCTTGAAGCACGGCACTTAGGCAAGCGCGCCGGCCGCGCGACATTGCTCGACGGCGTCGGCCTGACGGTTGCGGCCGGCGAGATGGTCGCCATCATCGGCCCGAACGGCGCCGGCAAGTCGACGCTGCTGCGGCTGCTCTCCGGCGATCTCCGCCCGAGCGCCGGCGAGGTGCGGCTCAAGCAGCGCGACATCGGCAGCTTTGCGCCGCGCGAGCTCGCCGCGCGCCGTGCGATGCTGTCCCAGCACATCAACGTCACCTTTCCCTTCACCGTCGAGGAGATCGTGCTGATGGGCGCGGGCGAGCGCAGCTTGCGCGAGGCTGGCCCGCTCGTCGACGCCGTGCTGGACGAGGTGGGCCTCGCGCATTTCCGCGAACGGCAATTGCCGACGCTGTCGGGCGGCGAGCAGCAGCGCGCTCATTTCGCCCGGGTGCTGGTGCAGCTCGCCTGCGGCGAGGCCGAGCACGGCCCCGGGCTTCTGCTGCTGGACGAGCCGACCTCGAGCCTCGATCTGCGTCACCAGATCGACCTCGTCGAAGCGGCGCGCCGCCGAGCGGCGGCCGGCACAGCCGTCATCGCGATCCTGCACGATCTCAATCTCGCGATCCGCTTCGCCGACCGGCTGATCGTGCTGAATGGCGGCCGGCTCGTCGCCGACGGCCCGCGCGCGGAGATTGTCACACGCGAGATCATCCGCGATATTTTCGAGATCGACGCTGTCGTCCATCAGACCGATGGCGTGCCGTATGTGCTGCCGCAGTCGATGCGGGCGCTACCCTAAGGCCTGATGATCCTCGCTGGCGCCCCGACGGAGGTGCGTTCCCTCCCCCTTGTGGGGGAAGGCTAGGGAGAGGGGTGGCCCAGCAAATGGTGACAGTGATCGGCGATGCATCGAGCCCGGTGCGCGACGGAAAGAATCCCCGTGTGGCACCCCCCTCCCTGCCCCTCCCCCACAAGGGGGAGGGAACGCAGAGAGCACTGCCGTTGGCCGAACTCGATTCAACTTCAGACCACCCCCCTACCCCGCCGGGACGATCACCATGCTCTTGTCCTTGGGCCAGCGGATGCGCCAGGCGAAGTTGATGTCCTTGGACTCGCCGGGCTTGGCGTCGAACGACCATTCCAGCACGCCGCGCCTGTCGCGGATGTTGCTCGCGGTCGGCTGGGTGCTCGAGGGCAGCATCTCGACGACGATGTCCTCGTTCTCGCTGACCGGCAGCTGATCCTCGATCGCGACCTTGATCGGGAAATCATGACCGTTGCGGATCGTGGTCTTGAACGAACGCTCGTCGGTCTTCGACGTCGTCACGAGCAAGCCGGCCGAGCCCTCGTTGCGCTTGAGCACGGCGCGCTCGATTCTGACCTTGTCGTCGGCGCCGAAGCCGAGCCGCACGATGTCGTCCTTGGCGGACGCCGTGACCTTGCCGCGGCCGACGAAGGTGCCGTCGCGGTAGATCGCGACCTTGCCGGGCAGCAGCGTCGTGTCGTCGGTCTGCTTGAAGCTGGCTTCGAGGAAGGCGGTTGGATCCATCACCGGTGCCGCGCGAACCGCGAGATCGGCCGGAACCGTCATGGAGGTAATGCGCAGGCTCTTGGCGCCCTCGGCAGCGCCGAGGCTGACGCGGCCGGGAATTCTGAAGGTGGCCTGGAAATCGCCGATCTCGGCAACCGCCTGCTGCTCGTCGGCGCGCTCGGTCGCCTCTGCGACCTTGGACATGGGCTCGAACTGCGCCGAACGCTGGCGGGCGGTTGGCGCGGGCCGCGTCAGGTCCGAGGCGCTGCCGAGCGCAAGGGGCTTCGGCACTTGCGGATATTGCGCGACCAGCGAGTTCAGCTCCGGCGCGCTGCCGCCGCGGCCGATGCGGACCGTGGAGACGCCGAGCGTCACGTTCGACCAGTCCTCGCCGGTCGACTGCGTGACCTCGGCGCGGCGGACGAGTTCGAGCTGCGGCTTGCGATCCTTGGCGCCGGTATCGAGCCGGGCGTCGTAGAGCGGCACCCAGCGCGCATTGCGCACGGCGTAGGTTACCCGCAATGTCGCCTTGGTCGCCGCCGCCGAGGCGACGTCGATCCGCACTTCCAGCTTGCTCGGCGGCTTGGCCGAGCGCTCGGCTTCCAATTGCGCGATCTGTCGGTCGATCTCGCGCTGCTTTCGCGTGGCATCGCGGATTGCGGTGTCAGCGGTCGCGATCTCCTCGGCAACAGCCGCAAACGCCGCGCGCCATTCGGTGATCGGCCGCGCCTCGCCCTTCTCGCCGAGGCCGGCCGGGGAGGCTTCGGCGAAATGCTGCGCGAATTTGCGTCGGGCACCGGCCGAGTCGATCGCACCTTGCAGATCGGCCCGCTGATCTCTCAGTGCTTCGATGCGCTTGTCGAGCTCGGGCAGGTTGACCGGCGGTGCGGCCTTCGGCGGCCGCGCGTCGATCGTGCCGATGGTGAGCTTGGCGCCCGCCTCGCCTTCGACGCGGAGCGACGACGGATCGAGCGAGAGCGGAAAATCCCTGGCGACCAGCGTCGAGTCGCCGGAGGCGAGATCCAACGAGATGACGCGGGTGACGGTGGCGCCATCGGGATAGACGGTGACCGTGTCGATCGCCGAATTAACGTCCACGTTGGCCGCCCAGGACGACGATGCGAGGGCCGTGGTCACAAGGACCAGGCTCGTCGTTGCCAACCGTTTTGCGGTGATGCGCATAAAGTCCCTCCTGCCGGTATCGCCGCGCCGCCAGCCGGACGCGCGCGATGAATGCCTCGCCATCGTGATGAGACGCGGCGGGGAAGGAACTGGTTCGATTGGGGTTTCCTTGGGGCGCCACCGCGGCAGCAGCATGGCCGCGGAACGCATCGGCGCGCGGCCTCGGCGGAGCCTCAGGCCTGCGTGGGCGAACCCTGGCCGAAGATGCGCCGGAGCAGATCGGTCACGTTGCGGGCGCCGGCCTTCTTCAAGATGCTGGCGCGGTAGCCCTCAACAGTCCGCGCGCTCAGATGCATCCGCCGGGCGATCTCCTTGTTGGTGAGGCCGGCGGCGAGATGCTCGAGCACGTCGCCCTCGCGCGCGGTCAGGGGCTCGCAGCCTGTCAGCCAGCGTTGCCGGCTCGCGCCGGGTTGCGCGAATTCGTCGATGGCGGCATCGATCCGGCCGACGATGTCGTGGGTGCGGAACGGCTTTTCGATGAAATCGGCCGCTCCGCTCTTGATGGCGTCGACCGCCATGGCAATGCTGCCGTTCGCCGACGTCACGAGCACGGGCGCCATGCAGTTCTCCCCCCGCAGCCGCTTGAGCACGTCGAGGCCGGACCGATCGGGCGGCAGATCCAGCAGCACGCAGGCCGGCATCCGCGCCCTCGCGGCGGACAAGAGGGATGCACCGTCGGCGAAACAGATCACCTCGTAGGCGTTCTGCTGGAGCGCGGTCGAAAGTTGTTCGCGGGAGGCAGCGTCGGTGTCGATGACGAATATCTCACCCTTGGAAAGCATGTTTCCCGGCATGAACCCGATCCAGCAATGTCTTGGTCAAAAGGCCTGAGACGGTAGCGGGCTCCATCGCCCTGCCGCGCCGTCGTAAGCACGGCATTCACGCCCGCGCTTCGGTCTTATGTATGTTCCGCCGGGTTCCTGGATTTGACGGACCGGGACAGAAATTTTACATTTCGGGACATCTGCGGGAGCAGCTGGCAGGAACGGTTCGCATGACCGACCTCATTCGCAGCTCGAGCCTGAGTTATTATCCGGAGGTCGCCCGGTCGGTCGGGCTGGACCCCAGGCAGATGATGCGCAAGGCCAGGCTGCCGCCAGCCTGCCTCGACAAGCCCGACACGCCCATTGCCGTCGCTGGCCTGCGCCGTCTGCTCGAATTGTCCGCGGAGGCGTCCGGCGCCGAAGATTTCGGCTTGCGCCTCGCCGAGCGCGGCGGCCTGACCAATTTCGGCACGGTCGGCTTGATCGTGCGCGAGCAAGCGACCGTCGGTGAGGCGATCGATGCGTTCTCGCGCTTCATCCATGTCCATCACGATGGCATGCGGCTCGACGTTGCGCGCGGCAAGCAGACCGCGACCATCACGATGCATCTGCGCGGCCGGAAGCCGAGCGCGCCGCGGCAGTCGATCGACGTGGCGCTCGGCAGCGTCCACCGCATCATCCAGTCGCTGTTCGGGCAGGACTGGCGGCCGCGGGAGGTGCACCTGCATCATCCGCCGCCGCACGATCGCAAGCGCTATCGCG
This sequence comes from Bradyrhizobium sp. 191, assembly GCF_023100985.1. Lineage (NCBI taxonomy): Bacteria > Pseudomonadati > Pseudomonadota > Alphaproteobacteria > Hyphomicrobiales > Nitrobacteraceae > Bradyrhizobium > Bradyrhizobium sp. 191. The sequence goes on along the minus strand of NZ_CP064692.1, from coordinate 6,240,147 downwards.
AATTCTTCGGCTGCCGCGTGATCTTCAACGCGAGGGATGACGCGATCGTGCTGTCCGCGCACGATATGGAACGTCGGATCCCGAACGCGCATCCGCTGATCGCGAGCTATCTGCGCAAGCGGATCGAGGCGATCGAAACGCGGCCCGCGAGCTGGGAGCAGAAGGTCGACGAGGTCGTACGTTTCCTTCTTGCCAGTGGCGACTGCACGATCGAGCGCGTCGCCGAGCATCTCGCCTGCACCCGCCGGACCATCCACCGCCGCCTCGCAGCATCCGGCACCAGCTTCTCGGCCATCCTGGACGCGCAACGCGCCGATCTCGTGATCCAGCTGATCGACGCTCCCGGCCGGCGGCTGGCTGACATCGCGATGCAGCTTGGCTTCTCCGCGCAGAGCGCCATGGCGCGCTGGTTCCGCAGCCGGTTCGGCTGCACCATCACCGAGTGGCGCAAGGGCGTGCGGCCCGAGACGGCACCGCCCACGGCGACTGCAGCTTGAGTTCAGCGCGCGGGAGCGGGCACGCCCATCGTGGCGAGGCCACGCCACCGGCTGCCGGCGAGCAGCGGACCGAACGCGATGGCAAATCCGAGGAAAGCGACGATCCAGCCGCAGGCGGCGATGTGCAGCAACGCATCGCCATGCGCGGGGAACACGACGGCAGCGACCCGGGCCAGGGCCGCGATGATGATCGCAGCATAGATCCCCTGGATCGCCGGCGAAGCCGTCAAGGCCTGTCCGGTGTGGCCGAGACTCGCGCGGGTCATGACCGCGAGCGTCATGGTTCCCGCCGCACCCGCCATCCAGGCGTGGATGCCGGCGCTAGGTGGCAGCACACCGAAAACCGCGAGCGCATGCAGGATGAAACCGAACGGCACGAAGACGTAGCCGACATGCAGGATCATGAGCAGCCGCTCGCGGAAGGTGCGATCTCCGGCCCAGCGCGCAAGCCGCACCAAGTGCAGCCCGCCGACAAGAGCCATCAGGACACCCGTGACGGCATTCGACGGCGCCACGATCCAGGAGACGAGCGCGACCGCGCTGCATCCGATCACCACGCCGTCGAAGCGTCCGAACGGCACGGGCAGTCGGCCGGGATTGAACTTGACCAGCCAGTTGCGGGTGAAGCTTGGGATGATGCGGCCGCCGATCAACGCAATCAACAGAATGACCACGCTGATGCCGACGCGGATGCTGACATCGGCCGCGCCCTGCTCATGCGTTTCGACATGAAAGGCGACGTTGCCGGCGAGCAGAACGAGCACCAGCCCCACCACGGGCAGGTTGCGCCAGTTGCCGCCTGCGATGATCTCGCGCATCGCGGCGGCGACGACCAATGCGAGGAAGGCGGCATCGACGATCAGCGCAAACGCCCAGCCGATATCGGCCGACATCGTCACGGCGATGCGCCCGGCGAGCCAGACCATCAGCAGCGCCCCCAGCGGCATGCCCTGGATCGGCAGCCGCCCCGTCCAGTTCGGGATCGCCGTGAACAGGAAGCCGGTGATGACGGCCGGCAGGAAGCCATAGAGCATCTCGTGGATGTGCCAGTCACGCGGCCCGAATGCGGAACTCACGGACAATTCGCCATAGAAGATTGGCACCCAGGCCAAGATCGACAGCGCCGCCTGGATCGCGGCGAGCAGGAAAAAGGGCCGAAAGCTGTTCGCGAGCAGCGGCCAGCCCGCAAAGTTATGGGATCGGGCGCCAGCCATGGCATCAACTCCAATAAATTCAGATCGTTGTCTGGAAAAATACCGCCACCCGACCGGCCCGTTTTGCGCTACCGCAAACACCAGGACGATTGCAGGTGCCATCACACTGCCGAGCGCCAAGGAGGCAGAATGGCCAAGGTCGACACATCGCTGGTTGCGCATTTGCCGCTGTTTGCGGGGGTGACGCCGGAGGCTCTGGACGAGATCCTGCGTGAGGCCCGCTCGGCCCGCTTTTCCAAGAACAGTGCCATCTTCGAGCAGGGGGCCGACGCGCAATCCTTCTTCCTGCTGTTGCACGGCCATGTCCGCGCGGCCAAGACCACGCCGACCGGCGAGCAGATCGTGGTGCGCTATGTCGCGCCCGGCGAAACATTCGGGCTCGCGATGGCGATCGGAGCCGCGCGCTATCCGGCGACGGCAATGGCGGTCGACGACAGCGTGGTGCTGATCTGGCCGACCTCGGCCTGGCCGCGGCTGATCGAGCGGTTTCCGGCGCTCGCCGCCAACACGCTCCAGACCGTCGGCACCCGGCTTCAGGAGAGTCACACCCGCATCCTGGAAATGTCGACCCAGCTGGTCGAGCAACGCATCGCGCACGCGCTGCTGCGACTCGCCAAGCAGTCCGGCAAGAAACTCGACCAAGGCATCGAGATCGACTTCCCGATCAGCCGCCAGGACATCGCGCAGATGACCGGCACCACGCTGCACACCGTCAGCCGCATCCTGAGCGGCTGGGAGAGCCAAGGCCTCGTGGAGAGCGGCCGCCAGCGCATCATCCTGCGCGAGCCGCACAAGATCGTCGTGCTGGCGGAGCGGAATGCCGACGGCGGCGCGGCGTGAGAGCCGACGCCGGGATGCCTCCGCTGAAGGGATGAGGGGCGCTTCCGCTTACGGCGAAAACGCTCCCTCATCCGGGAACGCGCGCGCCCGCGCGATTCCGGACCATTTCACGCCGGCACGCAATCGCTCAATGCAGCGAGGAATTTGTCGCGCTCGATGCCATGTTCGCGGCAGGCATCATCCACGGTGTGGAAGGTCGCGATTGGACAGCCGACGCAGGCCATCCTGAAGGCGAGAAACATGCGGATCGTGTGCGGCGCCGTGCGCATGATGTCATCGACCAGATCGTCGGATCCGAAGGGCATGGACAACTCCGTTCCGAATTGACGATAGCGGAGCGAGCGGAAGCCTCTTTGTTGAAGCGCAAGCTGGCTCGTCATTCCGGGGCGCGCGCAGCGCGAACCCGGAATCCATCGGGCAGCAACCAGTGCAGTGAAATGGATTCCGGGTTCGCACCAAGAGGTGCGCCCCGGAATGACAGGAAGCTACACCGCCCGGCTGTGCAGTTGCTTGCCGGGATCCAGATGCGCATCGAATGCGGCGGCGACGCTGCGGACCAGGAAGCGCGAATCCTTGGCGACCGCGAGCCGGTCGCCGTCCAGCCGCACGACGCCGTCGGAGATCAACGGCTTCAGACGACGGGCCGCCGATTTCAGCATCGCGCCGGCCTCTGCGCCATGACGGGCGCAGATGTCGCCGAGATCGGCACCGAACTCGCACATGATGCGTTCGATGATGTCGGCGCGCAGCCGGTCGTCGTCGGTGAGCCCATAGCCTTTCGCGGTGGCGAAGCGGCCGGCGGCGATGCTCTGGGCATAGGCGCCGATCTGCACCTCGTTCTGGACATAGCCCTGCGGCAGATGTCCGATCGCGCTCGCGCCGAAGCCGAGCAGGACTTCACTCTTGTCGGTGGTATAGCCTTGAAAATTGCGCCGCAACGTCCGCTGCTCGTACGCCACCGCCATGGAATCGTCGGGCCGTGCGAAATGATCGAGCCCGATCTGCACGTAACCGGCCTCCTTCAGGGCATTCGCGATCGCGCAGGCCTGGTCGTGGCGCGCAAGGCCGTCGGGCAGCATGGCCTCGTTGATCATGCGCTGGTGCTTCTTGAAATCAGGCACATGAGCATAGCCGAACACCGAGAAGCGGTTGGGCGCGAGCGCGAGGCTGCGCCGCACGGTGTCCAGGCACGAGGCGACAGTCTGGTGCGGCAAGCCGTAGATCAGGTCGAAATTGATTCCCTCGATGCCCGCGCCGTGGAGCATGTTGACCACGGACGCGGTCTGTTCGAAGCTCTGCACGCGGTTGATCGCCCGCTGCACCACGGGATCGAAGCTCTGCACGCCAAGGCTCGCGCGGTTGACGCCGGAGAGCCGCATGGCCTCGACCATGTCGCCGGACAACGTGCGGGGATCGATCTCGACCGCGATCTCGGCCGAAGGCAGCACGAAGAATTTCTGGCGCAGCGTCGCCATCAACTCGGCAAAAGCCTCCGGCGCCATGATCGTCGGCGTACCGCCACCGAAATGGATGTGCTCGACCTTGATGCGGCGGCCGATGGTTTCGGCGGCTAGCGCGATCTCGCTGCGCAGCGTCCGCTGATAGCCGGCGACGAGATCGTCGCGGCGGACGATCTGGGTATGGCAGCCGCAGTACCAGCACATCTCCCGGCAGAACGGCACATGCAGATAAAGCGACGCGCTGGCGCCCGCCGGCAGTTCCGCCAGCCACCGAGCATAGGTGTCTGGACCGATCGCGGGCGAAAAGTGCGGTGCGGTCGGATAGCTCGTGTAGCGTGGCAGGCGTTCCTCGCCGTAGACCGCCGCAAGATCAGTTCTCATATCTTACCTATTCGTAAATTCGCGCCGCGCGCAGACATCGCGGCAAATCACCGAATGCGTGTTAGTTATCCCGAATGCGCGGAAACGACTTTGCGCTCGCGCAAAGCGCGGCGGCCGGTTCCCGGCGATGATTTTCGCAATTCGCGTCGCCATCCGGAGCGCTGGCCATGAGGCTTCTTGCACTCGAACCCATTCTCTCCCTGCTCGACGTCCGCGGCCATATCCCGCGTTTCGACGACTTCCGGCCGGCCCCGGCCACACCAGCCGCCGGCGGCGTGGTGCGCGCCCTGGTCGCAGCAATCGCCGTCTTCGTCGTGTTGTCGCTGGCGATCTGGGGAACGGTCGGGCTTGCCATGTATCTGCTCTGAAGCGGAATGGCTTTGGGTCGAATTGATTGCACGGTTTGGTCCCTCGCAAGCGCAGGGCGATCGCATTTTGAGAGCTTTTCCCTGCGGCCATCCTTCGAGACGCCCGCTTTGGGCGAGCTCCTCAGGATGAGGACGGAGTGCGCGGCAGCAGTTCAACGAGCACTGACGCCGATAAGCCTCATCCTGAGGAGGCGCGTAAGCGCCGTCTCGAAGGACGAGGCGTGCGCGCAGGAACCACCAGCCGCATGTGTTAGCCCGCGCGGTCGAGATCCCAACTTGAAGATGCAAACGAGTTGGCGCTGAGTGCCGATGCGGTTGCGCCGTCGCTCGCGCTCTACATCCGCATCACTCCTGCGGACGCGGTCAGGGTCACATCACCGATCCTGCTCCGCTGAGCACCTAAGTACTGTTGCGGAGGTGAATCCGGCCGAAGCTTGTCGCAGCGCAAACACGCTTGCCGCGATCGGCGCAGACTGCATTCCGTCATCAAAACCTTTTCAGATGAAGGATGCTTCCGATGTTCACCCGCAGAGCCGCATTGATCAGCGCCGCCGCGACCGCCCTGATGCTGGCGACCCCGGCTTTCGCCGCCAGCGATCTCAAGCTGCCGCGTCAGAAGGTAGAGCTGGTCGCTCCGCCCTTCGTGCACGCGCACGAGCAGGCCACGACGCAGGGGCCCAAGATCGTCGAGTTCAAGCTGACGGTCCAGGAGAAGAAAGTCGTCATCGACGACAAGGGCACCACCTTCCAGGCGATGACATTCAACGGCTCGATGCCGGGGCCGCTCATGGTCGTGCACGAGGGTGACTATGTCGAGCTGACGCTGGTCAATCCCGCCACCAACACCATGCCGCACAACATCGACTTCCATTCCGCGACCGGCGCGCTCGGCGGCGGCGAACTCACGCTCATCAACCCCGGCGAACAGGTCGTGCTGCGCTGGAAGGCGACCAAGACGGGTGTGTTCGTCTATCACTGCGCACCGGGCGGCCCGATGATCCCCTGGCACGTCGTCTCCGGCATGAACGGTGCCGTGATGGTGCTGCCGCGCGACGGGCTGAACGACGGCAAGGGCCGAGAGCTGAAATACGACAAGGTCTACTATATCGGCGAGCAGGATATGTACGTGCCGCGCGACGAGAAGGGCAACTTCAAGTCCTACGAATCGCCCGGCGAAGCCTTCACCGAGACCGAAGAGGTGATGAACAAGCTGATTCCCACCCATGTCGTCTTCAACGGCAAGGTCGGCGCGCTCACCGGCAAGAACGCGCTCACCGCCAAGGTCGGGGAGAACGTGCTGATCGTGCATTCGCAGGCCAACCGCGACAGCCGTCCGCATCTGATCGGCGGCCATGGCGACTATGTCTGGGAGACCGGCAAGTTCGGCAATGCACCGGAGGTCGGGCTCGAGACCTGGTTCATCCGCGGCGGGTCGGCGGGAGCTGCGCTGTACAAATTCCAGCAGCCCGGCATCTACGCCTATGTCACGCACAATCTGATCGAGGCGGCCAATCTCGGCGCCACCGCGCACTTCAAGGTCGAAGGCAAGTGGAACGACGATCTGATGACCCAGGTGAAGGCCCCTGCCGAAATACCGCCTGCCAGCACCAACTAGACGCGACAAGGGGCCGGTGATTGATCACCGGCCCCTTCTTCCTTCGGGGGGATCATCATGCTGATCGCATTCAAGCTCAAACTGGTGCTCGCCTGCGCGGCCGGGCTTGCGGGGCCGCTGGCCGTTGCGCCTCTGGTTTCCGAGATAGCGACGCATGATGCGGGAGGCGAGCCGGCCATGGTCGAGGTCGTCCCCGGCAGCTTCTCATATCGTGAGGCCGGCGACTTCACCCGCGGCGGGCAGCAGGCGGAAGCGCCGCTGCGCACGATCCGGATCGACCGGCCGCTGCACATCATGCAGAATCAGGTCTCCTCATCCGACTATCAGCTTTGCGTGACGGATGGCCCCTGCCGCGCGCTCGACCGTAACGTGGCGATCGCCCCCGATCGCCCCGCAGTGCAGGTGAGCTGGCACGATGCCGAGGCCTATGCAGGCTGGCTGTCGCGCAAGACCGGCCGGCATTACCGCCTGCCGAGCGACGAGGAATGGGCGTTTGCCGCCGGCTCCAGGTTCAGGGATGATGGTGTGCCGGTCAATGCAAGCGACCCTTCGAAGCGCTGGATCAGCCGCTACGAGCGTGAATCCGAACGCGGCCTCACCGACACCACGGCCTATCCGTTCGGCAAATTCGGCCCGAACGAGCACGGCGTCGAAGATCTCGCCGGCAACGTCTGGGAGTGGACCTCGAGTTGTTTCGTGCGCTCGCGTGTCGACGACGCCGGAAATGCCGGCCGCCCGACCGTGAACTGCGGGGTGCGTATCGCCGAAGGCGCCCACCGCGCCTATGTCACCGATTTCATCCGCGACACCCGCGCCGGCGGCTGCGCCCAAGGCGTGCCGCCCGCCAATCTCGGCTTCCGCCTGGTGCGCGAGGAGACGTCATGGCTGGTCAGCGTGTCGCAGCGCCTGAGCAAGACGTGGCCGGCAACATCATAACGGCGCGCATCGTTTTCCCGTCAACGCCTCCATCCATTAATTAGAATCGATCTAAAGACAATATTGGAATCCCTCTAAGTCATGGCCCTCGCGACATCGCGTCGCTGACGTTGTCGCATCGCCTGCGCTACTCAATCGGGCGTTCAATCGCGCGCCTGGAGCAGCCCTTATGATCAATCTTCGCGTCCTCGCCGCGTCCGCGGCGGTGTTGAGCCTGACCTCGTCCTTCGTGTCGGAAGCAGCCGCCAATGGCGAGGTCAACGTCTATACCTATCGCGAGACCAAGCTGATCCAACCGCTGTTCGACGCCTTCAGCAAGGATACGGGCATCAAGGTCAATGTCGTCTCCGCAAGCTCCGGTCTGGAGCAGCGCATGAAGGCGGAAGGCGCCAACAGCCCGGCCGACGTGCTGCTGACGGTGGACATCGGCCGCATCGACGAAGCCGTGCAGGCCGGCGTCACCCAGCCGATCAAGTCGGAGGTGGTCGACAAGGTCGTGCCGGCGCAGTATCGCGATCCGGACGGACACTGGGCCGGCATCTCCATGCGCGCGCGCGTGATCTATGCCTCGAAGGATCGCGTCAAGCAGGACAAGATCACCTATGAGGAGCTCGCCGATCCCAAGTGGAAGGGCAAGATCTGCATTCGCTCGGGCCAGCACATCTACAACAACGCCCTGTTCGCGGCCTACACGGCCAAGTACGGTGAGGCCAAGGCTGAGGAATGGCTGCGCGGCGTGAAGGCCAATCTCGCGCAGAAGCCGTCGGGCGGCGATCGCGAAGCCGCCCGTGACGTCGCCGCCGGCAAGTGCGACATCGGCATCGGCAACACCTATTACTGGGCGCTGATGATGAACAACGATCCCGAGAAGAAGCCGTGGGCGGAGGCGACCCGCGTCATCCTGCCGACCTTCGAGGGCGGCGGCACCCACGTCAACCTCTCCGGCGTGTTGCTCGCCAAGAACGCGCCCAACAAGGCCAACGGCATCAAGCTGATCGAGTGGCTCGTGAGCGAGCAGGCGCAGCAGATGTATGCCGACCAGAACTACGAATATCCGGTTCGGGGCGGTGTCGCCGTCAACTCCACCATCGCGGGCTACGGCAAGCTCGGCCCGGATCCGTTGCCGATCGCAAAGATCGCCGCCAACCGCAAGGCTGCGGCCTCGCTGGTGGACAAGGTCGGCTTTGACAACTGATCTCTGGCGGCCCTCGTCACTCAAACTGGCAGAAGCTTCGGGCGCACGGCCTCGTTTGAGAGGCCGCGCCCACGCCGGGCGCGCGGCGACCGCAATCGCGATCGCAACCGCGATCCTGGTCGCGGCGCCCGTGATCTCGATCGTTTCGCTGGCTTTGCAGCCGGCGCCCGATGTGTGGCACGACCTGATCAACTACGTGCTGCCGGCCGCCCTCCTGGACACCGCGCTTCTGCTCGTCGGGGTCGGCGCGCTCACGCTTCTGATCGGCGCCGGCACTGCATGGGTGATATCGCGCCACGATTTTCCCGGCCGGGGCATGCTCCTGTGGCTGATGCCGCTGCCGCTGGCGATTCCGACCTATCTTGCGGCTTACGTCTATGCCGACCTGTTCGAACCGCTCGGCCTGGTGCACCGCACCCTGGCGGTCTGGCTGCCGCTGCGCGATGCCCTCGGCCATCTGCCCAACCTGCGCTCGCTGCCGGGCGCCATCTTCGTGATCGGGCTCGTGCTCTATCCTTACGTCTATCTGTCGGCGCGCGCGACGTTTCAGGTTCAGTCTGCCGAATTCGCCGAGGCGGCTACGACGCTGGGGGCCGGCCGATGGACCGTTTTCTGGCGCGTTTCACTGCCGATGGCGCGGCCGGCGCTCGCGGTCGGCGTGGCGCTGGTCGCGCTGGAAACGCTCAACGACATCGGCGCCAGCGAATATCTCGGCATCCGCACGCTGACGGTCTCGATCTTCACCACCTGGCTCAACCGCGGCAGCCTTGCCGGTGCGGCGCAACTCGCATGCCTGATGCTTGCGATCGTCGCCGGCCTGATCGCGATGGAGCGTTACGGCCGTCGCAACGCCAACACCGAATTCTCGGCCGAAAGCCCGCATGTGAGGCAGCGAACCCCGCTTTCGGGCGCAAGAGCGTGGATCGCGTTCGCGGTCTGCGTGCTGCCGGTGCTGATAGGCTTCGTCGTGCCGCTGTTCTATCTGGCGCATCAGGCTCTCGGTCGCGGACTGCTTGCAGATTTCGACCCGCTCCTGTGGCGCCACACCTTCCATTCGTTTGCCTATGCAGCGCTCGCGACGCTCATGGCGCTGATGCTTGCACTCGCCACGACGATCGCGCACCGCTTTCGGCCCGATCCTCTGCGATATGTGGCGATGAGCATCGCGCAGACCGGCTACGCGCTGCCGGGTCTCGTGATTGCCCTCGGCCTGCTGACCCCCGTGCTGGCGGTCGACAACGCGCTGAGCGCGGTCGTTGCCTGGACGGGACGTTCGCTGCCCGGGCTGATCCTGGTCGGCTCCGGGACGGCCGTCGTCATCGCCTACACGATTCGTTTTCTGGCGGTGCCGGTCGGCATGATCAAGGCCGGGTTCGACAACATTCCGCGCGACTATGACGAGAGCGCGCGGACGGTCGGCGCGGGCCAGGCGGTCATGTTGAGACAGATCTATCTGCCGCTGCTCCGGCCCGCGATGCTCGGCGCCGTCATCATCATGTTCGTCGACTGCCTGAAGGAGCTGCCGGCAACGCTGCTCTTGCGGCCGCTCAACGTCGAAACGCTGTCGACGTCGATCTACCAGTTCGCAAGCCGCGGCAATTTCGAGGACGGCGCGCTCGCGGCCCTCCTGATCATCGCCGCCAGCATCGGCCCGGTCGTCTGGCTGACCCGGTTCTCCGAGGTGCCGAGCGGCCCCGCTTGAAGGCATGGGCACATCGTCCGCACACCCGTGGTGCTTCGACCAATCGAGTTGTCATCGCCCGACCTGATCGCTGAGCAAAAATCGTAAGGACGCGCAGACCGTATTGTGTTGCGCGCCCCCAGCGTTTCCCGCTTACGTGTTCTTCAACGCGACGCGGAATTCGGCTTCGGTCTTGGACTTGACCTCGTCGAGCGAAACGCCGTCGGCGAGCTCGATCAGCGCCATGCCGCCGCTGCCATGCTTGTCGATGGTGAAGACGGCCAAATCAGTGACGACCATGTCGACCACGCGCTCGCCGGTCAGCGGCAGATTGCACTGCTTCAAGAGCTTCGGGCCGTCCTTGGCCGAATGCTCCATTACCACGATGACGCGCTTGACGCCGGCGACGAGATCCATCGCGCCGCCCATGCCCTTGACCATCTTGCCGGGGATCATCCAGTTGGCGAGATCGCCGTTCTGGGCCACCTGCATGGCGCCGAGGATCGACAGGTCCATGTGGCCGCCGCGGATCATGCCGAAGGAATCCGCGCTCGAGAAATACGAGGTCGAGGGCAGCTCGCTCACGGTCTGCTTGCCGGCGTTGATGAGATCGGCGTCTTCCTCGCCCTCATACGGGAACGGGCCCATGCCGAGCATGCCGTTCTCGCTCTGCAGGCTGACGTCCATGCCGTCCGGGATGTAGTTCGAGACCAGCGTCGGGATGCCGATGCCGAGATTGACGTAATAGCCGTCGCGCAACTCCTTCGCGGCGCGCGCGGCCATCTGTTCACGGGTCCAGGCCATCGTTGTGCTCCTGTCGATTCTTTAGTGGCGCATGATCTGATCGGAAAACCGGTGTCCAGTTTTCCGGATCATGCGCTCGGGCGCGGGCGGGTGTTGCGGAATTCGATGCGCTTCTTGGCCGTGCCGACCTCGACGATGCGCTTCACGAAGATGCCGGGCGTGTGAATGTGGTCGGGATTGAGTTCACCGGCCGGAACCAGATGCTCGACCTCGGCCACCGTGATCTTCGCGGCGGTCGCCATCATCGGGTTAAAATTGCGCGCGGTCTTGCGGTAGATGAGGTTGCCGGCGGTGTCGCCCTTCCAGGCGTGCACGATGGCGAGGTCGGCGAACAGGCCGCGCTCCATCAGGTACTTCTCGCCGTCGAATTCCTTCACTTCCTTGCCTTCGGCGATCAGCGTGCCGACGCCGGTCTTGGTGTAGAAGGCCGGGATGCCGGCGCCGCCCGCGCGGATGCGCTCGGCCAGCGTGCCCTGCGGATTGAATTCGAGTTCCAGCTCCCCGGCGAGGAATTGCTGGGCGAACAGCTTGTTCTCGCCGACATAGGACGAGATCATCTTCTTGATCTGACGGGTTTCGAGCAGGCGGCTGAGGCCGATGCCGTCGACGCCGGCATTGTTGGAGACCACCGTCAGGCCCTTGACACCGGACTCCCGGATCGCGTCCGACAGCTCCTCGGCAATGCCGCAGAGGCCGAAGCCGCCCGACATGATCATCATGTTGTCTTTCAGAATGCCTGACAGAGCCGACCTGGCGTCGGGATAGACCTTGTTCATGCAAAAAACCTCGACTGAACCTTCGGCTTGCTGGCCGTCGCGCCTTATTGGCGGCGATTATTAGGCGAAATCGTCCGAAGCCGTCAATGATACGGGGTTCTCCGCTGCGCCGCTGGGTGGTAGAAGCTGCCCACGCCGTGGGCATAACCGTGCAGCGGCCTTGAAAGCGTCAAGAAAACCCATCAAGTTGCGGGGGTTGGGTGTGGGCGCGCAGGTTTCCCGGCCCGCCCTCTGGCTCCAACGACCAACCCGATCAGGACATGCCATTGACCATGGCCCAAGGAATGAAGCGCCTCGGGACGCCGATCGCGGCGCTGCTCGGCGTCGCGCTGATCGCCCTGATCGCGACCTCCTGGCTCATCAACCGCGACGCGCTGCGCAAGGCGGTCGAAGCGCAGATCCGCGACGTCACCGGGCTGGAGCTCAATGTCGCAGGCAGCATCGATATTTCGGTGCTGCCGGCGAGCTACATCTCCTTCCACGACGTCGGCCTCAAGGGCGGCGGCACCAGCACGCCAGCGCTCCAGGTCGACGTGCTCACCGCAAATCTGCGGCTGCTGCCGCTGCTGCTGCAGCGGTTCGAGATCGCCGACCTGATGCTGCTGCGTCCGCGCATCCATGTCAGCCTCAAGCCGGACGGCGAGAGCAACTGGACGCCCTTCATCCAGACCATCGCGCGCACCATGAAGCCCGGGGCCGAGAACCAGGTCTCGTTCTCCGAAATCCGGATCCAGGACGGCGTGCTCGACTACGAGGACGCCGCCACGCGCGCCACCGAGAAGCTCGAGGACATCGACCTCTCGCTGGCCTGGCCTTCGATCTCGCGCTCCTTTGCCGCGACCGGACAGTTCGACTGGCGCGGCGAGCGTGTCGACGGCTCGATCAGCTTTTCCGATTTCGTCGCCGCCCTCTCCGGCGACCGGTCCGGCCTGAAGGCGCGCATCGCCAGCGCGCCGCTCAAGCTCGCCTTCGACGGCAGCGTCGCCAATCGCACCAGCCCGATGATGGAAGGCACGCTCACCGTCGACAGCCCGTCCTTGCGCAACGCGCTGCGCTGGACCGGGCAGCCGCAGCCCGGCAGCGGCGGCTTCGGCCGCTTCGCGCTGAAGGCGCGCGCCAACGTCGTCGGCGCCTCGATCGCGCTCACCAACGTCAACGTCGAGCTGGACGGCAACGCCGCCGAGGGCGTCATGACCTACGCCAATAACGGCCGGCAGACGCTGCAGGCGACGCTCGCCGCCGACGCGCTCGACTTCACGCCTTATATCTCGACGTTCCGCCTGCTCGCGAGCGGCGCGCGCGACTGGAACCGGCAGCTGTTCGATCTCCAGGGATTGTCGACCACCGACCTCGACATGCGCCTGTCCGCGGCCAAGCTCACGGTCGGGCCGACGAGGCTCGGACGCACCGCGATCGGCGCCAATTTGCGCAACGGCACGCTGGCGCTCTCGGTCGGCGAGGCGCAAGTCTATGGCGGGATCGCAAAGGGCTCGTTCGGCATCGCCCGGTCCGACACCGTCGCCGACATCAAGGCGCAATTCCAGTTCACCGACGTCGACCTCCAGGCCTGCGCCACGGAGCTGTTCGGGCTCAACAAGCTGTCCGGCCGCGGCAATATCAACGTCTCGCTTCTCGCCTCCGGGTCGAGCCCGTTCGGCCTCGTGCAGTCACTCGACGGAAGTGCCACCGTGACCGGGCATGACGGCGCGATCGCAGGCTTCAACGCCGAGCAGCTCCTCAAGCGGCTGGAGCGGCGGCCGCTGTCGGGCGGTGGCAATTTCCGCAACGGCTCGACGCCCTACACCAATCTCACCATCGCCGTGAAATTCTCCGACGGGATCGCCACCGCCGAGGACATCCGCGTCGAAGGGCCGGCGACGAAGATCACGCTCACCGGCACCGCCTCGGTGCCGACGCGCGAATACGACATGAAGGGAGTGGCAAGCCTCAACAGCGCCTCGGGATTCGAATTGCCGTTCGTGGTGCAGGGGCCATGGGACGATCCGCTGATCTTTCCCGATCCGGAAAGCCTGATCCGCCGCTCGCCAGCCTCCGCGCCGCTGCTTGACATGCTGAAGGACCGCAAGGGAGGCGATGCCGTGCGCTCCGCGATCGAGCGCATCACGGGAAGCGGAAAGCGTCCCGCGCCGGCGGAAGCGCCGACCGCGGAAAATACTAAAGAGAACGCCAAGTCCAACTAGCAAGTCCAACTGAGCTGACGTCCGACTCAGGTGAGTTTCAACTGAGGACGGCGCCTCTCCGGTGTTGGCCGACCATCGCGAATTGATCCGGCCGAATTGATGCGGCGATTTCATCGTCCACGCGTTTCTGCTCCGGGCCAACACCTCCACGACCCGGGTCTGACAAGATGCGTTGATTGCGCTACCATCCTGCGCTAGTGTTTTATACGACCGGTTAAAAACACCGGCCGTTTGAGGGAGAAAAACGTGAGATCCAAGGTAATTGGCGCAGTATCATTGGCGGTCGCTGCGGTTGGGCTTTTTGCCGCCACTGCACCCGCCTTTGCGCAGCAGAAGACGATCACGGTCTGGTGGGGCAAGGGCTTCTATCGCTCCGAAGACGACGCGCTGATCGAGACGATCAAGAAATTCGAAGCCAAGACCGGCATCAAGGTCGAATTGTCGCAATACGCGATCCAGGACATGATTCCGAAGACGGTCGCAGCGCTCGATGCCGGCACGGTTCCCGATGTCGCCTATTCCGACTCCTATGACGTGCAGGCGCAGGGCAAGTGGGCCTATGAGGGCAAGCTCGAGGACCTCACGGACGTCATGGAGCCGATCAAGGGCCGGTTCGTGCAGAACACGCTCGATGCATCGATCCTCTACAATGACGTCGCCAAGAAGAAGGCCTATTACGGCTTCCCGCTGAAGCAGCAGAGCATGCACGTCCAGATCTGGAACGACATGCTGGAGAAGGCCGGCTTCAAGCAGAGCGACATCCCGAACGACTGGACGGGCTATTGGACGTTCTGGTGCGACAAGGTGCAGCCGGCGATCCGCAAGGCAACCGGCCAGCGCATCTACGCCGTCGGCCAGCCGATGGGCGTGGAATCCACCGATTCCTTCCAGTCGTTCTACACCTTCATGGATGCCTACCACGTCAAGCTGGTCGACGACGACGGCAAGTTGCTGGTCGACGACCAGAAGGTCCGCGACGGCCTGATCAAGGCGATGAAGGACTATACCGACACCTACATCAAGGGCTGCACCCCGCCCTCCTCGACCACCTGGAAGGATCCCGACAACAACGTCGCGTTCCACAACAAGACCATCGTGATGACCCACAACTTCACGATCTCGATCGCGGCGAAGTGGTTCGAGGACTCGCAGAACCAGGCGCTCACCCAGGAGCAGCGCGACGCCGGCAAGAAGGCCTATGAGCAGGACATCATCACGGCATCCTTCCCGAAGGCGCCGGATGGTTCGACTATCCGCTACCGCTCGGACGTCAAGACCGGGCTGGTGTTCACCGCGGCCAAGAACAAGGCCGAGGCCAAGCAGTTCATCAGCTTCCTGCTCCAGGAAGATAACGTCCGTCCCTACATCGAAGGCGCGCTCGGTCGCTGGTTCCCGGTGACCAAGGAAAGCCAGGAAAGCCCGTTCTGGCAGGCTGACAAGCACCGCAAGGCCGTCTACGCGCAGTTCAAGGGCGGCACCGCCGCGTTCGATTTCACCAAGAACTGGAAGTTCACGATCCTCAACAACGAGAACGTGTGGGCGAAGGCGATGAATCGCGTCGTCAGCGAGAAGGTTCCGGTCGACAAGGCCGTCGATGAACTGATCGCCCGCATCAAGCAGGTCGCGGGCTAAGGTCTATCCCCTCCCTCTCCCCGTTCTTACGGGGAGAGGGTTGGGGTGGGGGGCTCTATCCGCTAGTTGTGCGCGTAGTGAGTCCTGTACCCGCTCACCCGGATCGCGCCGGACGATGCTTCGCATCGCCGGGGGCGATCCGACCTCTCCCCGCAAGCGGGGAGAGGTTTTAGATTTGAGAAGAGTCCGAAAAGAATGGCGATCACGCTCTCTGGCGATCAGGCAATCCCCGGCCCGCCCTTGTCGTCGCGGCTGACCCCGGCGCAGGTCTGGGGCATCATCCTGCTCGCGCCCTATCTGCTCGTTTTCCTTGCCTTCGTCGTCTATCCCGTCTGCTACGGGCTGTGGCTGGCACGGGCCCCTTCGAATTATGTGGCGCTCTACAATGATCCGATCTTTGCGCGCGCCGCGGTCAACACGCTGATCTTCCTGGTCATCGGCATCAACATCAAGATGCTGATCGCGCTGTTCCTGTCCGGCTTCTTCGCCCAGCAGCGCACCTGGATCAAATGGCTCTCGGTGATCTTCATCCTGCCCTGGGCGGTGCCATCGATCCCGACCATCCTGTCGGTGCGCTTCATGCTCAATCCCGAATGGGGCATGATCAACCACTACATCTTCGCCTTGACCGGCGATGACGGCCCGAACTGGCTGAACGATCCGACCGTAGCGCTGACCATGGCGATCGCCGTGCACATCTGGAAGTCGCTGCCGTTCTGGACGCTGATCCTGATCACCGGCCGCCTCGCGATCTCGCACGACCTGTTCGAGGCCGCCGAGGTCGACGGCGCGAGCTGGTGGCAGAAATTCCGCTACATCACCTGGCCGTCGATGCAGACGCTCTACGTCACCTGCACGCTGCTCTCGATGATCTGGACGCTCGGCGATTTCAACAGCGTCTACCTGCTCACCGGCGGCGGCCCGGCCGACCTCACGCACGTGCTGGCGACGCTCGGCATCCGCTATCTCCGGCTCGACCAGCTCTCGCTGGCCATGGCATCGATCGTCTGCGCGATGCCGTTCGTCCTGCCGCTCGTGTACTTCATGATGAAACGGTTGTCGCGATGAAGCTCCCCGGCGTAAGACAGTTTTCTTGGCGCGAAGTCGGAACCGAAGCGCGGCTGCTGCTGATCGGCATCCCCGTCTTCCTGTGGACGATGATCCCGATCTATCACATGTTCCTGTTCGCGATCTCCCCGAAGGAGGACGCGTTCTCGGGCAAGCTGTGGCCGGATCACCCGACGCTGCACAATTTCGAGATCGTGTTCAAGCAGCAGCATTACTTCCTGCGCGACTTCTACATCCAGTTCTGGAACTCGACCGTGATTGCGGTCTCCGTCGGCGTGCTGACACTGTTCATCGCGACGGCGGCGGCGTTCTCGATCTCGCGGCTAAAGGTGCCGGGCGGGCGCACGGTGTTGAACCTCGCGCTCTTCACCTATTTCATCCCCGCGGCGTTCCTCGCCGTGCCGATGTACCGCACCATGGGCAATTACGGCCTGCTCAACAATCACTGGTCGCTGATCCTGGCGATGGTGACGATCGCGAGCCCCTACGCGATCTGGGTGCTCAAGCAGGCCTCCGACAAGCTGCCGGTCGAGCTGGACGAGGCCGCCGTGATGGACGGCGCGACCACGCTGCAGATCTTCCGCCTAGTCTATTTGCCGCTGATGATGCCCTCGCTGGTCGCGATCGGCACCTATGCCGTGCTGCTGGCCTGGAACGAATATCTCTACGCGTTCCTGCTGCTCTCGAACGACCGCGAGATCACCCTCCCCGTCGCGCTCGGCAACTTCCTCGCCGCGGACGACTCGCCCTGGGAGCTGCTGATGACCACCGGCTTCATCTATGCGCTGCCGCCGGCCGCGGTCTATTATGCCTTCCGCCGCTACATGGTGGGCGGGCTCACGGCGGGTGCGGTGAAGTCGTAGGGCTCCTTCGTCATTGCGAGCGCAGCGAAGGAATCCAGGATTTTTCCGCGGAGAGACTCTGGATTGCTTCGTCGCTCCAGCGAAAAATTGCTTCGCAATTTTGTCGCGGGCTCCTCGCAATGACAGCAGAACCTACAGCGGCGCCGCGCTCTCGCCCTGCGAGCTCGACAGCTTCGAAGCGAGCGAGGCGATGACGATGACGACCGCGATCAGGGCGATCACGAGCGTGCAGATCGCGTTGATCTCGGGCTTCACGCCGAGCCTGACCTCCGAATAGATCCGGATCGGCAGCGTCGCCGAGCCGGGGCCCGTGGTGAAGCTCGCGATCACGAGATCGTCCAGCGACAGCGTGAACGCCAGCATCCAGCCCGCGACGATCGCGGGCGCGATCAGCGGCAGCGTCACCGAGAGAAAGGCACGCACCGGGTCGCAACCGAGGTCCATCGCCGCCTCCTCCAGCGAGCGATCGAGGGAGCCGAGGCGGGACTGCACGACGACGACGACGAAGCACATCGTCAGCGTTGTATGGGCGATCGTCACGGTCCAGAAGCCGCGCTCGGCGTTCAGCGCGACGAACAGCAGCAGTAGCGACAATCCGGTGATCACTTCCGGCATCACCAGCGGCGCATAGAGCATGCCGGAGAACAGCGTCCGACCGCGGAACCGCTCGCCGCGCGACAGCGCCACCGCGGCGAGCGTCCCGAGCAGCGTGGCGATCGTCGCGGAGGCAACCGCGACCCGCAGGCTCATCCAGGCCGCCTCGATCATGGCGCGGTCGTTGAAGAACTCGTGATACCAGCGTAGCGACCAGCCGCCCCACACCGTCACCAGGCGCGAGGCGTTGAAGGAATAGATGACGAGGATGAGGATCGGCAGATAGAGGAACGCCAGCCCCAGCGCCAGCGAGGCGATGTTGAAGCGGGACAGGCGGGAGACCTTGCGCATCGCGCTACCTTCCCTGTTCCAGCTGCCGCTTCTGCAGCCGCTCGTACAGCAAGAGCGGCACCAGCAGCACGACCAGCAGCACGATCGCCGCAGCGGAGGCAACCGGCCAGTCCTTGTTGGTGAAGAATTCGAGCCACAGGGTCTGGCCGATCATGAGCGAATTGGAGCCGGCCAGAAGGTCGGGAATGACGAATTCGCCGACAATGGGAATGAAACACAGGAGCGCGCCTGCGCCGACGCCGGGCAGCGACAGCGGAAAGGTGACGAGCCAGAACACCTGCCAGGGCGGCGCGCCGAGATCGGCGGCCGCCTCCTCCAACGCCGGCTCCATCTTGGCGAGCGTGGCGTAGAGCGGCAGGATCATGAACGGCAAGTAGGAGTAGACGATGCCGATATACATCGCGGTGTCGGTGGAGAGCCACACCACGGGCTGGCTGACCAGATGCAGCGCCAGCAGGATCTGGTTGAGCAGGCCGTCGTGCTGGAGGATGTTGATCCAGGCATAGATGCGGATCAGGAACGAGGTCCAGAACGGCACGATCACCAGCACCATCGCCACCGCTTGCCAGCGCCTCGGCAGTCGCGCCATGCCATAGGCGATGGGATAACCGATCAAGAGCAGCAGCGCGGTCGCGGTCACGGCGACGGTGAGACTGCGCACATAGGCGAACACATAGATGTCGTCGGAGACGAGCAGCTTGAAATTGTCGATTGATAGCGCGGCAAAGGCGCCCTTGACCGCCTCCCATCCCGCCGTCAGGTCGAAGACCGGCTCGTAGGGCGGCTGTGCGATCGCCGTCTGCGACAAGCTGATCTTCAGCACGAAGGCGAACGGCACCAGGAAGAACAGCACCATCCAGACATAGGGTGCGATCGCGGCAAAGCGCGCCGGCCGCGCGAAGATGCGGCGGGAGCTCATGACGGCAGCACCACGCAATCGTCGGGCGTGAACCAGGCGACGACATGCTGGTTCAGGCTGTAGGCGTCGACGTCTAGCCGCGCGCTGTTGGCAACCGACGCCTGCAGCATCCCGCCGGTGTCGAGCTTCACCTTGAAGGTGGTGGTGCCGCCGAGATAGCAGATGTCGGCGATGACGCCGTCGAGCCGGTTGATCGCCGTTTCACGACCGGCCTCGCTCACGGGACCGCGGCGCGACAGCTTGACTTTCTCGGGGCGGATCGCGACCGCCAATCTTCCCGCGCCGACCGGCTCGCGCGGCTCGGCCACCACCAGCGCACCCGCATCACGCGTGCCGATGACCAGACGATGACCATCGCGCAATTTGGACTCGCCATCGAACAGATTGATGTCGCCGACGAACTCCGCGATCCAGCGCGAGCGCGGCGCCTCGTAGAGCTCGCGGGGGCTCGCGACCTGGGCGAGCTTGCCGGCCTTCATCACGCCGATCCGGCTCGCCATCGTCATCGCCTCCTCCTGATCGTGGGTGACGATGATGAAGGTCATGCCGAGCCGCCGCTGCAGCTCCATCAGCTCGCCTTGCGTGCTCTCGCGCAGCCTCTTGTCGAGCGCGGCGAGCGGCTCGTCGAGCAGCAGCAATTGCGGCCGGCGCGCCAAGGCGCGGGCGAGCGCCACGCGCTGGCGCTGACCGCCCGAGAGTTGATCGGGCTTGCGCTTCTCGAGCCCCTCGAGCTTGACCAGTGCGACCATCTCGGCCACGCGGGTGGCGATCTCGGCGCGCGGCATGCCGGCGCGCTTCAGGCCGAAGGCGATGTTGTCGCGCACAGACAGATGCGGGAATAGCGCGTAGTTCTGGAACATCATGTTGACCGGGCGCTCGTGCGGCAGCGCCTGCGCGATGTCCTTGCCGCCGAGCAGGATGCGTCCCTCGTCCGGCGCCTCGAAACCGGCGAGCATGCGCAAGAGCGTGGTCTTGCCGCAGCCGCTGGGACCGAGCAGCGCGAAGAACTCGCCGGCCTTAATGTCGAGCGAGACGCCATCCACGGCGCGGAACGTCCCGAACGTCTTGGCGACGCCCTCGATCCGCAGCAGCGGCTGCCCTGCCGCCGGATACGGATCTCCACCGGCCGCCTTGGCCGCAGTGTCTGTTCTGGGCAACTCGTCCGTCATGGTCCCCGCCAACCCCGATTCCGCCGCACGCTAGCGGCCGATCGTCCCTAGCTCAACCAGTTCGGGAGGAATCGTTCACATCCGCCATGAACGCCGCCAGCGCGTCACGGTCCGCCGCGGGCATGGTCAGGCCGAGCTTGGAGCGACGCCACAGGACGTCCTCGGGGAAGCGCGCCCATTCGCGGCTCATCAGGTATCGCACCTCGGCGCCGGTCATCTCGGGGCCGAAGGCAGGGCCGAGATCGTCGCGGGTCTTGGCGTCCCCGAGCACCGCCGGCAATCGCGAGCCATAGGCCGCAACCAGGCGCTGGGCCTGCGGCTCCGAGAGGAACCACCAGCGCTCGCGTGCGAGGTCGACCTCGGTGTCGAAACGGTCCCAAGCGAAATCTCCACCCGGCAGCGCTGCGCCCGCGGTCCAGGGCGGCGACATCGGATAGAACGGCGTCAGCTTCGTCACCGCCCGCTCCGCGCGCAGGCGCGACGTGGTGACATCGCCGCCGAACATCGTGAGCAGCGGCGCCTTGCGCCGGCGCGCGTGGAACAGGGTCGTGCCGTCACCTCCTCGCACCGACGCCGGCCTCAAATTGACGCCAGAGACCGTCCGGACCACGTCGACCGGGGCGATGCGCTCGCGGAAATAGCGGCTGGCCGCTTCGCAGAGATAGCTGACGTCGGATCCGGCCATCGCCACGATCGCGGGATCTCCGGTGAATTCACGCGTCACCGTACCGATCAGGGTGAAGTCGCGCTCGAACGGGCTCGCGAAGATCAGCCGGCCGTCGCTGTTCTGGAAGACGTAGACGTTATCGGACTCGAACAGCCGCGGCACGATGATCTGGCTCATCTGTGTGGCGGCCATGGCGGGCTGGGGTTGCCGCAGCACGGTCTCCGCAACCAATGGCGTCCAGGCCCCGCTGGTGTTGGCCAGCGCCCGGGTCGTGATGGTACGGCGATGGCCGCGATCGGCCACGGAGAGCCGCCAGACGTCGGTTCGATCGGCGCGGACGCAGCGTGCCCCGGTTCGGATCGCCGCGCCACGTTCGGCCGCGTCCAGCGCCGTGAGCACCACGAGGCGGGAATCGTCGACGACGCAGTCCGAATATTCGAACGCCGTGCCGAATGGGCGCCTTAGCGCGTTGCCGACCGGATGGTGGGTGATGTCGAGAGTCTTCGATCGGGGCAAGCCGCTCCGGCTGGCGAGGCTGTCATACAGGAACAGGCCGGCGCGCAGCAGCCATGGTGGACGCTCATCCGAATGCGCGGGAACAACGAAGCGCATCGGCCGGACCAGATGCGGCGCGATCCGGAGCCAGGTCCGGCGCTCGGCCAGAGCCCGGCGCACCCGCCAGAAGCCGCGGCGCTCCAGCACCGAGAGATCGCCGTGGATCAACCGCGGTGTTGCCGACGATGCCGCGCCGCCGAGATCGCCCTGCTCGAAGAGGATAACCCGCAGGCCGCGACCCGCCGCATCGCGCGCGAGGCTGGCGCCGTTCAGGCCGCCGCCGATGATCGCGAGGTCGTAATCCGCCATGAAGCCGTCGAATGGGAGCGAAGCATTCCCATAACTAGCCGGTCTTCAGCGCAAGCTCCATGGCTTCGGCGCGACCGATGAGGCCGGCATATGTCCCGATCGGCAGCGGCTTGCCGAGCAGATAGCCCTGCACGCCGTCGCAGCCCTCCTTGGCGAGGAAGGCGAGCTGGTCCACCGTCTCGACGCCTTCGGCGATGATCGACATATCGAGGCCGTGGCCGAGATCGATCACCGCGCGCACGATTGCCGCCGATTGCGGGTTGCGGCCAAGATTGATGATGAAGGCGCGGTCGATCTTGATCTTGTCGAACGGGAACGCCTGGAGGTAGCTCAGCGAGGAGTAACCGCTGCCGAAATCGTCCATGGAGATGCGCACGCCAAGCGCCTTCAGGCGGCGCAGCAACGCAAGGCCGCGATCGAAATCCTCGATCAGCACGCCCTCGGTGATCTCGAGCTCGAGCCGGCCCGGTGCAAGGCCCGTCTCGATCAGGATCGAATGGACCAGTCCGACCACGTCCCCGTGCATGAACTGCGCCGGCGACAGATTGACCGCGACCTGCAGCGGCTTCGGCCAGGACGCCGCCTCGCGGCAGGCCTCGCGCAGGATCCACTCGCCCATCTCGACGATCAGGCCGCTCTCCTCGGCGATTGGAATGAATTCGGCGGGCGAAACCTGGCCGCGCACCGGATGCTGCCAGCGCGCCAGCGCCTCGAAGCCGATGATCTCGCTCTCGGCAACGCTGTGGCCCGCGGCCCCCTGCGGCTGGAAGGCGAGCGAGAGCTCGCCGTTCTTGACCGCCATCGAGAGGTCCTGATGCAGCACGCGGCGATCGCGGATCTGCTGGTCCATCTCCGGCTGGTAGAGGCTGATCGTGCCGCGCGACTTCTGCTTGGCGCGGAACAGCGCCGCGCCGGCATTGGCAAGCAGCGAGGCGCCATCGGTGCCATTGTGCGGGAAGACCGACATGCCCGTGGTGATGCCGGCGCGGACCGGCCGGCCGTCGATCTGGAATTCCCGGGCGACGGCTTCGCCGATTTGCCGCGCCAGTGCGAGGCCCGCCTCGGGCTGCTTGCCGTCGATGATCAGGCCGAACTCGTCGCCGGACAGGCGCGCCACCACGCCGCCGCGCGCGGAGTCCTGGAGCCGATGGGCCACCTCGATCAGGAGCTTGTCGCCAAGCGCATGGCCGAAGACGTCGTTGACCTCCTTGAGGCCGTCGAGGTCGACGCAGAGCACGGCGAACTCCTCGCCGGTGCCTTCGCAGGCCTCAATCATCTGGGTCAGCGCCTGGAGGAAGGCGGCGCGGTTCGGCAGATCGGTGAGGCCGTCGTGATAGGCCATGTGCGCCATGCGCGACTCGGTCTGGCGGCGGTCAGTGACGTCCTCGTGGGTCTTGATCAGATATTGCGGTTCGCCGGCATCATTGAGCACGGTGGCGCGGCGGGTGAGGAACAGCCGCAGGCCGTCCTTGGTGGAGATCGGATGCTCCTCGGTGATCATCCCGCGCTTCTTGATCGCGGCCTCATCGCGCGCGATGATCAGCTTGGCTTCCTTGGCGTTGAAGATGTCGGAGGCGGTCAGGCCGGTGGTTTCCTCGCGCCTGCGGTTGAGGATCGTCTCCGCGCTGCGGTTGGCGAGCAGATAGCGGCCGTCCTTGACCTGTTCCACGATCAGCGCGACCGGGATGTTGTCGACCACGAGTTCGAGGAACTTCTTGGTGCTCTCCAGCTCCTGCGACAGCGAGCGGCGGTCGGTGATGTCCTCGAACACGATGAGCAGAAATTCGGGCTTGTTGCTCTCGTTGCGGACCACGATCCGGATCGAGGCGACCATGCGCCGCGCACCGGCACGGTCGACCTCGAACTCGTTGCGATATTGGCCACCCGGCGAATTGAGCGCCGCCTGGTCGGCCGCCTCGATGCTGGACGCCGAGCCCGGCGCAAACAGCTCCCGCGCATT
Source organism: Bradyrhizobium sp. 191 (assembly GCF_023100985.1). NCBI lineage: Bacteria > Pseudomonadati > Pseudomonadota > Alphaproteobacteria > Hyphomicrobiales > Nitrobacteraceae > Bradyrhizobium > Bradyrhizobium sp. 191. The sequence continues at coordinate 6,216,092 of NZ_CP064692.1, read as the reverse complement.
CCTGCCGACGGCGAAGTCCCGCGACAATCCCCAGAACCGCTCATAGGCGCTGTTGGCGAAGATGTAGCAACCATCCTCGATGCTCTTGGCTGCCACGCAGGCCGGCACATGGTCCAGCACCGATTCCAGGAATTGCTTGGTCGAGGCGAGCTGCCGCGACAGCCTGCGCTGCTCGCTGACGTCGAGATGCGTGGCCACCGAGCCGCCGTTCGGCAGCACGAAATATTTCACCAGGATGGCCCGCCCGTCGGGCAGTTCCGTGATCAGACCATTGGCGCTTGCCGCCTTGTCGTAAAATTCGTCGTCGGAAGCGCCCAGCACGCCGCGCTTGCGCCGAAGCGCGAGGAGCTCGCGGCCGTTCATGCCCGCCCGGACATCCGACCGCGTCAGGCCATAGATCTCGAGATAGCGGTCGTTGCAGAAGATGATGCGGCGCAGCGCATCCGTCATCACCACGCCCTGGTTGAGATTGTTCATGGCGGAGGAGATGAAGGCGTTGCGCCGCAACTGCAGACGCCTGGTCCGGCGCAGCGAGGAATGGATCCACAGCGCGATCGCGGCGAGGAACGAGCACACGACGATGACCGCAATCAGGGCTTCCCAGATGACGCTGGGATCGAGCTTGGTGAGATCGCCCGGACCAAAGCTGTCCGATAGCGCAAAGGCACGCGCAGGCGTGACCGCACCGGCCAGGCATACGACGGCCTGCACAGCAATCAGAAGCGCGCTGCCCACGTGCCAGTTCTTCTCAGCCATCAGCCACCCGCGATTTCAACGTCGGATTGTCTGGCCTCGCGGGTTTGGATCGGGTAAACGCCTGTAGGCGCAACAGAAAAATGTGACGCGAAATACGGCAATTGCCCTGACATGATAAATGCTTGCTTAATGGAAAACGGGCCCGCGCCCTCGTTCTCGGCTCCAATGCCACCGGCACCTCCAGCGAACATTCTGCACAACCATGGATAGGGTCGATTGCATCGTCATCGGAGCCGGCGTGGTCGGGCTCGCGGTAGCCCGGAAGCTCGCCCAGGCCGGGCGCGAGGTCATCGTGCTCGAGGCAGCCGAGGCCATTGGCACCGTCACCTCCTCGCGCAACAGTGAGGTGATCCATGCCGGCATCTACTATCGCGCCGGAAGCTGGATGGCGCGCATGTGCGTCAGCGGCAAGCACGCGCTCTACCGCTACTGCGCCGAGCGCGGCATCCCCCACAAGAATTGCGGCAAGCTGATCGTTGCGACCAGTGCGAAGGAAACCGAGAAGCTGCAATCGATCAAGGCGCATGCCGAGGCCAATGGCGTGCTCGACATGCAGCTGCTCACGGGGGAGGCCGCGCGAGCGCTGGAGCCGGCGCTCGCCTGCGATGCTGCGCTGCTGTCACCGTCAACGGGCATCATCGACAGCCACGCCTACATGCTCTCGCTGCGCGGCGAGGCCGAGGACGCCGGCGCGGCCTTCGCGTTTCACACCCCGCTGATCCGCGCCAAGGCGACTGCCGGCGTCATCGAGGTCGAGGCCGGCGGCGAGGCGCCGATGACGCTGCAATGCAGCCTCCTCGTCAACGCCGCGGGGCTGTCGGCGACGAATGTCGCGCGCAACATCGACGGCATGCCACTGGACCGGATTCCTCCGGCCTATCTCGCCAAGGGAAATTACTTCAGCTGCAACGCCAAGGCGCCGTTCTCGCGCCTGATCTATCCGGTGCCCGAGCCCGGCGGGCTAGGGGTCCATCTGACGCTGGACATGGCAGGGCAGGCACGTTTCGGGCCCGACGTCGAATGGATCGAGACGATCAACTACGAGGTCGATCCGTCACGCGCAGAGCGCTTCTATCCGGCGATCCGCAAATACTGGCCGACGCTGCCCGATGGCGCGCTGATGCCGAGCTATTCGGGCATCCGCCCGAAGATCGTGCCGCCGGCCGTGGCCACGCAGGACTTCCTGATGCAGGGCCCGCACGATCACGGCGTCGCAGGCCTGATCAACCTGTTCGGCATCGAATCCCCAGGACTGACGTCGTCGCTCGCGATCGCCGATCACGTCGCCGAGCTCGCAGACATCTAGCGCGTGTTCGCGTGAGGTGGATGACGGTTGGCGTCGAGAAAACGGTCCCAACAAGGCTGGCGCAAGGCAGACGTCTTGCGCCACCTTGCAGCAGGGATGAGCACGAATGACCTCATCCCTGCGTGAAAGGATGCGATCAACTCTACGATGTTGCGGGGGTCGCTAGTGGAGCGTATCGCCGTGCTTCAGACGCTCGATCTGGTCCTTGACCATCAACTTCCGGCGCTTCAACTCAACAATTTGCAGGTCGTCTGTTGAAAGGTGCACGAGAGCTTCGTGCAATTCGTTTTCGAGAAGTTTGTGCTTCCGTTCCAATTCAACCAGATGTGCCTGAATTGTCATTCGAAACCTCCTCGGTAGGGTTGAACCTCAGGATTCGATCCGGACAAGCAAGTCTACATCAGCGATCCATTCTGTCGATGGGTATCCGTCGTCGCGGTGTCATTTTTGAAAGTTCATATGTAACGAAGCGTGACTAGGGGAACCGCGCGGGAAAAATCCGTGATATCAATGCGCCTGCGCGACGCTGCACCCGCCTGCAGAAATATCTTGCGGGAGATTGGCGAGCAGGGATCGCAGATCGCTTGCGATCACGCCGCGCAAGGACGATAATTTCCACAGGGCATCCACAGCCTTAATCTCACGCTTATCGGTTTTCGGCCACCGCAGACATGACCAATGAAGACGAGCGTGAGCTCGAAGCCGAGCTCACCCGGTTGCAGCAGGAACACCGAGATCTGGACGCCGCGATCGATGCACTGCATCAATCGCCCGCCCCCGACCTATTGCGGTTACAGCGGTTGAAGAAGCGCAAGCTGTTGTTACGTGATCGCATCGCGTTCATCGAAGACCAGATTACCCCCGACATCATCGCCTGATCCGTGAGCCGGCCTGCACCGCGGCTTGCCCAGATGAATCCGCTTGACTCGATGAGAACAAAATAGGAACATTTTGGAGCGCCCAAACCTCCGAAATGCCCAAGCCACGACACGAGGACAACGCAGATGTCGGCAACGCCCCTTCTCGACAACAGCCATTATGAACAGGCCTGCGATCAGGCGATCGCGATGTGCGACGGCAATCTGCGCAGCACGATCAAAGCGCTGATCATGGCCAATGAATATCTGGAAACCGAGCTGGAGGAATTGCAGGCCGCGATTTCCGCCGGCTGCATTCCGGAGACCTCGCGCAGCAAGATGCGGAGCAAGAGCAGCGCCGCCTGATTTTCAACAACCGGAGCAACGCCATGTCGGATGTGACCTACTACGTTGCAATGCCCTTCTTGATCGATGCAGACGGCTCGCCGGTCGCAGGCACTGCCGAGGAATGCCAGACCTCGACTGCGGCGCTGCGGCGCGCCGAGATATTGGCCCACGGTGCCGGCCACATCGGCGCGGTCGCATTCAGCCGCAGCGGCGATCCCGTGACCGGCGAATTCGGCGACGCCAGGCTGCTGCGCAAATTCGGCAACGTGCCGGAAGATCTGGGGACACTGTAAGTTCAGCTGCTGACCAGCCTGATCTGCGGCTCGTGCCGCCGACACGCCTTGCGCACGTACATGGCGGCGTCCGCCTCCTCCAGGGCACGGCCGGCGTCGGACTGCGCCCCCAGCAGCGCGACTCCGGCGGAAGCGCCCGCGGTCACGTGCTGGCCGCGAAAGACAAAAGACAATTCGTCGATCGCCTGCTCGAAGGCCGCGGCCTTCGCCTTGGCGTCGGTCTCGCTGAGATTCCAAAGCAAGAGGGCGAACTCGTCGCCCCCGAGCCGGCCGACCACGTCGGAGGCACGGACCTGTCGCGTCAGCGTGGCGACGATCGCCTTGAGCACCTCGTCGCCGGCGGCATGACCGAACGAATCGTTGATCGGCTTGAGCCGATCGACGTCGAGCACTATCAGTGCTCCGCTGGCGCGGTAGCGCTTCATATAGGCGATGGCGCGCGCAAGCTCGCGCTCGAAGCCGCGCCGGTTGGGAATCTCGAGCAGGAAATCCGTGTCGGCCGCAGCTTCCAGTTCCGCAACCCGGAGCTGCGCCTCCTTGAGCTTGGCTCGCAGGCCCCGGATTGTCGCCCTGACGTTTTCAATAGCCCCACCATCGCCCGAGGCGGCGCGCCGGGGCGGCTTCGCCGGACGCTTGGTCAGCCGTTTGGGGGCGGATCGGCCGGCGCTGGTTTTCCGGCCCTTTTTGGCCTTCGCAGCGCTCGCCGTTCTTGGTTTCTTCATGGGCATCCTGCTCAATGAAGGCTTGCGGGGATTCACCAAGACAGGATAGTGGATTCCCTTCTCCTTGCCACCGCCTTGCGAGCCGCCGGCCGGAACCGTAAATCTGGCCTATCTTTCTGTTTTCCGGACACAATTAACGTCATGACCGCGCCGATCGCCATCATCATGGGAAGCCAGTCGGACTGGGACACGATGCGGCATGCTGCCGACACGCTTGACGCGCTCGGCATTGCCGCCGACAGTCGCGTCGTCTCGGCACATCGCACGCCCGACCGGCTGTTTGCTTTCGCCAAGGGCGCCAAGGCTGCGGGTTACCAGGTCATCATCGCGGGCGCCGGTGGGGCTGCACATTTGCCCGGCATGGCGGCGGCACTGACGGAACTCCCGGTATTCGGCGTTCCCGTCGAATCCAAGACGCTCAAGGGCGTCGATTCGCTCTATTCGATCGTCCAGATGCCGGCGGGTGTCCCGGTCGGCACCCTCGCCATCGGCAAGGCCGGTGCGATCAACGCCGCGCTGCTGGCGGCCGCCGTGCTGGCATTGTCCGATCCGGCCCTGTCCGATCGCCTTGCCGCCTGGCGCAAGGCGCAAACTGAGGCGGTCGCCGAGCGCCCGGAGGACAAGGCGTGACCGACACCAGGCATGTGAAGCTGAAGCCCGGTGACACCATCGGAATCCTCGGCGGCGGACAATTGGGCCGGATGCTGGCCATGGCTGCGGCCCGGCTCGGCCTGCGCTGCCAGGTGTTCTCGCCCGATCCGGACTCGCCGGCCTTCGACGTCGTGCTGAACGCGACCTGCGCAGAATATGCCGATGTCGAAGCGCTCGAGCTGTTCGCCAACGACGTCGACGTCATCACCTATGAATTCGAGAACGTGCCCGCGGCAGCCGCGATGGTGCTGGATGCGCGCCGACCCGTGCTGCCCAACCGCAAGATCCTCGAGACCACCCAGGACCGTCTTGCCGAAAAGGATTTCGTCACGCGGCTCGGCATCGGAACCGCAGCCTATGCCGACGTCACCTCCGTCCCCTCCCTGCGCGAGGCGATCGCCAGGATCGGCCTTCCGGCCGTGCTGAAAACCCGCCGCTTCGGTTATGACGGCAAGGGCCAGGTCATCATCCGCGACGGCGACGACATCGCGAAGGTGTGGACCAGCCTCGCCACCAAATCGGCGATCCTGGAGGCCTTCGTGCCGTTCGAGCGCGAGATTTCCGTGATCGCCGCGCGCTCGGCCGCAGGCGAGGTCGAGTGTTTCGACGTCACCGAGAACGAGCACCGCGACCACATCCTGAAGATATCGCGCGCGCCCGCGCCGATTCCGGATGCGCTCGCCGAGGAAGCGCGCAGCATCGCCGGAAAGATCGCAGGCGCGCTCGACTATGTCGGCGTGCTCGCCGTCGAGATGTTCGTGCTCGCCAATGGCACCGGACCGAAGGTGCTGGTCAACGAGATCGCTCCGCGCGTCCACAATTCCGGGCACTGGACGCTCGACGGCGCCTCGGTCTCGCAGTTCGAGCAGCACATCCGCGCCATCGCCGGCTGGCCGCTCGGCAAGCCCGTGCGCCACGGCGAAGTCGTGACCATGACCAACCTGATCGGCGACGAGATCTACGATTACGAAAGATGGCTGAGCGTGCCGGGCGCGACCGTGCACATCTACGGCAAGGGCGCTCCGCGCCCGGGCCGCAAGATGGGCCATGTCACCGAGGTCCGGCCGCCGCAGGGCGAATGAGGGGACCGCAACTGCTGGCCGCGATCCCCTTTGCGATTACGCCGTCTTCACGCCCGCGACGACGCCGGTGGGCTCCTCGCTGAGCCAGCGATAGATCACCCCGCCCAGCGCGCCGCCGATCAGCGGTGCAACCCAGAACAGCCAGAGCTGTGACAGCGCCCAGCCGCCGACAAACAGTGCCGGGCCCGTGCTGCGCGCCGGGTTCACCGAGGTGTTGGTGACGGGAATGCTGACGAGATGGATCATCACCAGCGCGAGGCCGATCGCGAGCGGTGCGAAGCCCGCCGGCGCGCGGCCATGGGTGGCACCCATGATGATGAACAGGAACATCATGGTCATCACCACCTCGGTGAGGAAGCACACCATCATGCTGTACTGGCCAGGCGAATGCGCATCATAGCCGTTGGAGGCAAAGCCCTTGCTGACGTCGAATCCGGGCGCCCCGCTCGCGATGACATAGAGGAGGCACGCGGCAACGACCGCGCCGGCCACCTGCGCGATCACGTAGGGCAGGATCTGTCCGGCCGGAAAGCGCCCGCCGGCGGCAAGGCCGACCGTGACAGCCGGATTGAGATGACAGCCCGAGATGTGGCCAATCGCGTAGGCCATCGTGACGACGCTCAGGCCGAAAGCCAGGGACACGCCGACCAGGCCGATTCCGACCTGCGGGAAGCCGGCCGCGATCACTGCGCTGCCACAACCTGCGAATGTGAGCCAGAAGGTGCCGATGGCTTCGGCAGCATATTTTTTCATGTCCATTGTGGTCCCCTGATTTCAAGATTCCGGAACAAAGCTCCGGTTGCGGCCTCGCCATTGGCGTCGAATCGCCCAAATCGGGGCCGCGTGGAGGTATTTTCGCCGCATTTAATGGCCGAACTTGGCCCGAAAACCCGCTTGGCCGGTGGACATCCAAGGTTTTGTCTGATACATCCGCGCGCTCAAGGCCAAGGGCGCCCGGCTTTTTGCCATCCCCTTTGACTTACCAGAATTCAAATCCGATCTACTGAAGAGGATGCCGCGTGCAGGTTCTCGTTCGCGATAACAACGTCGATCAAGCTCTCAAGGCGCTGAAGAAGAAGATGCAGCGCGAGGGCATTTTCCGCGAGATGAAGCTCCGCGGTCACTACGAGAAGCCCTCCGAAAAGAAGGCGCGCGAAAAGGCCGAAGCCGTGCGCCGTGCGCGCAAGCTGGCCCGCAAGAAGCTGCAGCGCGAAGGCCTGCTGCCGATGAAGCCGAAGCCGGTGTTCGGCGCAGGCCCGGGCGGTGATCGCGGCGGTCGTGGCGGCCCCGGTGCAGGTCCGCGCGGACCGCGCTGATTTGCCGAACCTTTAAGATCTCGGTTTTCGATGACGCGGGCCCTTGGCCCGCGTTATTGTTTGTGAGCGGTGCCTTCGCGGGACGGGGCACGACCGATGCGGCGCTAAAGCGCGATAAGATTGGATGAATGGTCATCGCGATTTAGGTAGTTGTTTGAGCACGATCTCCGCGCAAACGCGTTCCGCGTTTGTCGCGAGAGAAAACCGCGGCACACTTTGCCGGATCATGCTTTAGCGCGAGCGAACCGTCGATGGCTTCCCCTTTCCCTCAGCGCAGCTTGGCGTGGCGACGCCGGATCTGGCAGCAGCCGCTCGTGTTGGGCTTGATGGGGATCGCGCTATGCGGCTGCTCCTTCGATCTGGGATCGTTGATCCCGGCGAAGGACAAGCCCCAGGAGACGCCCAAGGCAGAGGCGCCTGCCGAGAGCACGGTGAGCGCCGGCAACGTCACCGAAGCTCAGGCCCACACTGCAAAGGCCCAGTCCCTGGCGAAGTCAGGGGAGACCGCGGCAGCGCTCGACGAGTTCAATCGCGCCGTCGGGCTCGATCCCTACAATGCGCAGGCACTCTATGGCCGCGCCCTGATCTACCAGGGCAATAACCAGCACAACTTCGCGATCGCCGATTTCGGCGCCGCGAGCGGGCTCAACCCGCAGAAGGTCGAGCCTCTGCTCGGCCGCGCCACCAGCTATCTCGCGATCGGCAAGCTCAAGGAGGCCGCAGCCGATCTCGATGAAGCCTCCGAGGCCGATCCGCACAATGCCCAGGTCTGGACCACGCGCGGACAGGCCTATGAGCGTTTGGGGGACAGGGCCAAGGCCGCGGCCTCCTACACCAGGGCCGTCGCGCTTCGTCCACGCGATGACGCCGCCCGCAACGGCCTCGCCCGCGTCGGCGGCTGACGGTCTGGCGCAGCGCGGGCCAGTCTCAATCGGGCGTGGCGCTCTTCGGCAGAACGGAGTTGAACATCGACTTCATGCCCGACAGCATCTCGTCGGCGACATTGGTCTTCCTCGGCCGCGGCATGGAGGCACCAACATCGGCACGCAGGTCGAGCGGGGGCGCTATGACCGGCACGGGAATGTCGGCCGGCGGCGTCACCCGATTCGGATCGTCGCTGCCGACCGAGGCCGTGTAGGGCGGATTGGAGCCGCCATTCCCATAGGCCTCAGATGAGGGCGTCGAGACCGTGATCGGCGGCGGCAGCGGACGGACCATGGACGGCTCCATGCCAATAACCCGCGGCGCCTCCGGCGTGCGGGCGGCTTCCCGCACCGCAGGCTCCGCCGACCTCTCGGTTGGCTTGGCCTCGGACGACTTGAGCTCGGCAGGCTTGGTTTCGGAAGATCTGGCTTCAGCGGACCTGCCCTCAGGCGACTTGCGCAGGCGCTCGATCGCGGCACGTACGAGATCGTTGGCATCGGGGGTTGCGGCCGGAGCGGCAGCAGCCGGCGCCGAATTGGCCTCGACCACCGACGCAGGCGCGGTCACGGCCGGCGTAGACTTGGCGACCGCCTTTTCACGGGCGGACGGCTTGGCGCGCGGGCTCTCGGCCGGCGCCACATCCGGAGCCTTCTCGGCGGCCTTCTCAGACCCCTTCTCAGCCCCCTTGGGCTCGGCGACCGGATGATCGGCCGCCGCCTTGTCGGCTGCCGGCTTGTCGGTCACGTTCTTCTCGGCGATGCCCTTGGCCTTGATGCCGGGCGCAGGGAGGTTGGCGACAGCAGCAGGCTTGCCGTTCTGGCCGGCGTCGGCGGGCGCAACAACGGCCGCGGGGGCATCAGCCGCCGGCTTGGCGTTGATGTAATGATTAACGATGTACGCCCCGATGATCGTCGCGAGCACCGAGGGGAAAATATCCATCGAGATTTTAGCGAGGTATTTCAGCATTTCTCGGCCACTCCCCGCGCGATCTGATGCGGGAACTTTAGGGCATTGTGAGGGATCAACTGCGACGGATCAATGGCAAAGGGTAACGCCGGACCTACGGCTTCAGCTCGATCTCAAGGAACACGATCTCAGTTGAGGTTTCGTTAAGTACGTCGTGTTGGACGCCGGCCTTGCGGAAGTAGGATTTTCCGGCGGCGAGCTGCGCCTTGGACCGTTCGCCACCGGGCGCCACGATGGTCATCTCGCCGGCAACGACCGGAACAATCACGTAATCCATCCCATGGGTGTGATGCCCGGTAGCGCTACCCGGGACGAGCCGCCATTCGGTCACCCGGACCTGCTCGTTGTCGACCTGGACCTCGGACTTGGCGGCAAGCATCGAAACTCTCCTTTAGCGCTTCACGGCACGAAAACCATAAACACGTAGACGGCAAATACCACCATATGGACCAGTCCGAACAGGACATTGGTCCTGCCCGTGCCGAAGGTCAGCATGCTCAGGAAGAAGGTCAGCAGCAAAAGGACGCTGCCCTGGGCGTTCAGGCCGAGTTCGAGTTCCTTGTCGAGCGCATAGGTGGCGACACCGACGGCAGGGATCGTCAGACCGATGGTCGCCAGCGACGAGCCGAGCGCGAGATTGATGCTTTTCTGAAGGTTGTTCCTGCGGGCCGCGGCAATGGCCGCGACGCCTTCGGGCATCAGGATCAGCAGCGCGACCAGAAGGCCGGCGAAGGCCGATGGCGCGCCGATCCTGGCGCCGACGGCATCGACCACCAGCGAGAATTTCTTGGACAGCAGCACGACCGCCAGAAGCGAGACCAGGAGCAGCGCTACCGTGAGCGCGAGCGCCCCGGCCGACAGGTGCACCTCCGCGCCCTCGCCCTCGGCCCGTTCATGAACGAAGTAATCCTTGTGCAGGACGGTCTGGGTGTAGAGAAACACCGCATAAAGCGCGAGCGTGACAACGTCGACGAAGCCGAGCTGAATCGCCGAATAGACCGGCCCCGGCGTGGTGGTGGTGTAGTTCGGCAGGATCAGCGTGATGGTCGCAAGCGCGAACAGCACGCTGAGATAGACGTTGGCCCCTGAGAGCTGGAAGCCCTGCTCGCGATAGCGCAGGCCGCCGATGAAGATGCAGAGGCCAACGAGGCCGTTGCAGACGATCATGACGACGGCGAATACGGTGTCGCGCGCCAGTGCCGGGGCAGGCTTGTCGCCCAGCATGATCGTGGTGATCAGCGCGACCTCGATGATGGTCACCGAAAGCGTCAGCACCAGCGTGCCATAGGGTTCGCCGACCCGCTCCGCGATCACCTCGGCATGATGAACCGCGGCGAACACGGTGCCGAACAGGATGACCAGGAGGACGACGGCGAAGACGAGCCCGCCGAGCGACAGCGTGAACACATAGTCCGTCGCGCTGACGGCTGCGAACAACAGCACGGCCAGCCCCGGGAAGATCCAGGCCGACCGGGGCATCGGATTGTGCGCGCTCATCCACCACTTCCATTTGCTTGAATGAGCAGTAGCAAATCGGCCGGCAGATTCAATGCCAGTGCAGGATCGGGGCGACCGGCAGGAACGTCAGCAGCAGGAACAGGGGGATCAGCACGGCACCCGCGCGCAGGAGATAGCCGAAGAAACTCGGCATCTCGATGCCGCTCTCGCTGGCAATGCTGCTCACCATAAAGTTTGGCGCGTTGCCGATATAGGTGAGCGCTCCCATGTAGACGGCCCCCATCGAGATCGAGGCAAGCGTACCCGAGAGCTCGTGCATCAGCACTTGCGGGTCGCCGCCGGCGAGCTCGAAGAACAACAGATAGGTCGGAGCATTGTCGAGGAACGCGGACATCAGGCCGGTGAACCAGAAATAGGCGACCTCGCGCGGCGCTCCGTCCGGCTCGGTCACGGCGGAGAGCAGCCATGCGAACGCACCATCATTGCCAGCATTGAGCATGGCAATGACCGGGATGATGGCGACGAAGATGCCGGCGAACAGCTTTGCGACCTCGCGGATGGGCTCCCAGGTGAAACCGTTGGCCTGCCTGTGCTCGTCGGGCGTCAGCCACACCGACAGCGCCGCAATGGCCAGCAGCGCCAGATTGCGGACGACGTCCTCGAGGTCCAGCTTGGTGCCGAGAATGTCGAAGGCTATGCCGGGCTTCCACATCGCCGAGGCCAGCAGGCTCGCGACGATGGCCGCGATCAGCACCAGATTGACGAGGCCGCGGATGCGGACCGGCTGCGCCGGGCCGGTGTCAGCGAGCGGCTCGCTCCGGAAATGCCAGACGTCGACGGCGACGAAAATCGCGAGCAGCAGTCCGGCCACGATCGCGGTCTGCAACCAGAGGGCCCGCGTGGTCCAGAAGAAGTCGACGCCGTGCAGGAAGCCGACGAAGAGCGGGGGATCGCCGAGCGGGCTCAGCGCGCCGCCGACATTGGCCACCAGGACGATGAAGAAGATGACGACATGGGTGTTGTGGCGTCGCGGCCGGTTGGCGCGGATCAAGGGGCGGATCAGGATCATCGCGGCACCCGTGGTACCGACGATGCTCGCCCCCAGCGTGCCAAGCGCGAGGATGCCGGCATTGGTCGCCGGTGTCGCCTTGATGTCTCCGGTGATGAGGACGCCGCCGGCCACGACATAGAGCGAGAACAGCAGCACGATGAAGCCGAGATATTCGACCAGCACGGCGTGAACGAGCGCCGCCAGCGTCGCCATGCCGCCGGCAAAGAAGACGAGCGAGGCGAGCGCCAGCAGCGACCAGGCCGCGGCGAACTTGCCGTAATGGTGGTGCCAGAATTTTGCGAACAGCAGCGGCCCCAGAGCGATCGACAGCAACAGGCCGGCAAAGGGCAGCGCATAGGGCCAGCGCATCGCCGCGCCGTCGAGCCCGGTCGCGGCCCACGCCTGCTGCGGCAACAATGTCAGGATGGCGGCGAGGGCCTGGCTCCAGAGCCGCGTGACGATTCGCTTAGGATCCAATGAATTGCCTTGCCTTTTCGACCGCACCGAAGGCGTCGAGATTGTCGTGTCCGCCACCCGCAAAGCGAACGAACTGCTTCGGTTCGCGCGCGAGCGCGAACAGACGCTCTCCGAATATGATCGAAATGACAAGGTCATTGGTGCCATGCATCACCAACAGCGGCACCGTGACGCGCGCGATCCGTTCGTCCGAACGAAACTGGTCGCGCATCAGGAGGCGCACCGGCACGAACCGGAATGCTAGTGCGGCGATGTCGACCGTCGAGGTATAAGGCGCTTCCAGGATCAGCCTGCCGATCGGGTGTTCGGATGCGAGCGCAACTGCCACGCCCGTCCCGAGCGAAAAGCCCCAGACGACGATACGTTCCGCTCCATAGCGCGCAGTGGTGAAAGCGTAGGCGGCTGCGGCGTCGCGCAGCAGGCCCCGTTCGCTCGGTGTCCCGCTCGAGCCGGCATAGCCACGATACGACAAGGCAACGAGGCCGGTGCCGTCGGCGGTCATCGCCTTGAAACGGCTGACGCGGCCGGCGAGAAAATCGCCATTGCCGGGGAAGTACAGAATCACGGAATGACCTGGCCTGGCCGGCACGTGCCAGACGACGACTCTCTCGCCGTCCGACGTGGTCAGCACGTGCTCTTCCGCCTCGGGAAGTCCGGCAGCATCGGGTGCGGTGCGGCCGACGGGCGGGATCGGAAACAGCATCTCGCGCTGCCGGACATACAGCACGAGGAGCCCGGCGCAATAGACGGTCACCAGCGCAATGGCGATCCACTTGACGATGGTCATCATTGCGCGGCCCGCCTCTCGATGAGACTTACGGCTTGCGACGACTCCGCAGCAATTTCATGACATCGGGCCGAAGGCTCGCCGGAACATCGCGGCAGCCGCACGCCTGCTCGTGAGCAGCGTGCCAGACGACGCGCTGCTCGCGCGTCGCTTTGGGGGGCATCGGATGGGACCGGTGCCATTCCTCGTTGATAGCCACGGTCGGCGCGCCTCGCGCTACATCGCCTTGACGATGTTCTCGGTGACCTTCTTGGCGTCGCCGAGCAGCATCATGGTGTTGTCGCGATAGAACAGCGGATTGTCGATGCCCGCGTAACCCGAGGCGAGCGAGCGCTTGATGAACATCACGGTGCCGGCCTTCCAGACCTGGAGCACCGGCATGCCGTAGATCGGCGAGGACTTGTCCTCTTCGGCCGCGGGGTTGGTGACGTCGTTGGCGCCGATCACGAAGGCGATGTCGGCCTGCGCGAATTCGGAGTTGATGTCCTCGAGCTCGAACACCTCGTCATAGGGCACGTTGGCTTCCGCGAGCAGCACGTTCATGTGGCCTGGCATGCGGCCGGCCACCGGATGAATTGCGTATTTCACCTCGACGCCTTCCTTCTTCAGCATGTCGGCCATTTCGCGCAGCGCGTGCTGGGCCTGCGCCACCGCCATGCCGTAACCGGGCACGATGATGACCTTGGAGGCGTTCTTCATGATGAAGGCGGCATCGTCCGCCGAGCCGAGCTTGGCCGGCTTCTGCTCGCCGCTGCCCCCGCCGGCCACGGCAGTCTCGCCGCCGAAGCCGCCGAGGATGACCGAGATGAAGGACCGGTTCATCGCGTGGCACATGATGTAGGACAGGATCGCGCCGGAAGAGCCGACCAGCGCGCCGGTGATGATCAGCGCGGAATTGCCGAGCGTGAAGCCGATGCCGGCCGCGGCCCAGCCGGAATAGGAGTTCAGCATCGAGATCACGACCGGCATGTCGGCGCCGCCGATCGGGATGATCATGAGCACGCCGAGCGCCAGCGCGAGGATGACGATCATCCAGAAGTCGAACGCGCTGCCTGACAGCACGAGGCCGACGATGAAGAACACCAGCGCCAGGGCCAGCGCGATGTTGATGATGTGGCGGAACGGCAGGATGATCGGCGCACCGCTCATGCGCGCCGACAGCTTCAGGAACGCGATCACCGAGCCGGTGAAGGTCAGCGCGCCGATGGCGACGCCGAGCGACATCTCGACCAGGCTCTGCGGATGGATGTTGCCGGGGGTCCCGATGCCGAAGGCCTCCGGCGCGTAGAACGCGCCGGCCGCGACCAGCACTGCGGCCATGCCGACCAGCGAGTGGAAAGCGGCGACCAGTTCCGGCATCGAGGTCATCGGCACGCGGCGGGCGATCACCGCGCCGACGCCGCCGCCGATCGCGACCGCGAGGATGACGAGGATCCACGCCACGCCGTCGGCCGGCGGATGGCTTGCGAGCGTGGTGGCGACCGCGATCGCCATGCCGATCATGCCGAACAGATTGCCCTGGCGCGAGGTTGCCGGGCTCGACAGCCCGCGCAGCGACAGGATGAACAGCACCCCCGCCACGAGATACAAGAATGCAGAGAGATTGGCGCTCATCTCAGGTCCCCATTGATCCCTTCAGCCCGAGGTGGCCGCTCACTTCGACTTTTTCTTGTACATCGCCAGCATGCGCTGGGTGACGAGGAAGCCGCCGAAAATGTTCACGCAGGCGAAGACGAGCGCGACGAAGCCGAAGCCGCGCGCCCAGCCCGAGCCGCTCGAAATCATGCCGACACCCACCGCGAGCAGCGCGCCGACCACGATCACCGAGGAGATCGCGTTGGTGACGCTCATCAGCGGCGTATGCAGCGCCGGCGTCACCGACCAGACGACGAAATAACCGACGAAGACGGCGAGGACGAAGATCGACAGCTGGAAGATGAAGGGGTCGACGAGCTGTGCTGCATGCTCCATGGCGGCTCTCCTTAAACCCGATTTAAAATGATTTGGGCTGGAAGTTCGGGTGGATCACGGCGCCGTCTTTCGTCAGCGCGGTGGCCTTGACCAGCTCATCGTCCCAGTTAACGGCGAGCTTCTTCTCTTTCTTGTCGACCATGGTCTCGATGAAGGAGAACAGATTGCGGGCATAGAGGCTGGAAGCCGAAGCCGCGACGCGGCCGGCGACGTTGGTGTAGCCGACGATCCTGATGCCATCGAGGTCGACGACCTCGCCCGGCTTCGCACCCTCGACATTGCCGCCGCGCTCGACGGCGAGATCGACCAGCACCGAACCCGGCTTCATCGACCTGACCATGTCGGCGCTGACGAGCTTGGGCGCCGGCCGGCCCGGAATCAGCGCGGTCGTGATCACGATATCCTGCTTCTTGATATGCTCGGCGGTGAGCGCGGCCTGCTTGGCCTGGTATTCTTTCGACATTTCCTTGGCGTAGCCGCCGGCGGTCTGTGCGTTCTTGAATTCCTCGTCCTCGACCGCGAGGAATTTCGCGCCGAGCGATTCGACCTGCTCCTTGGTGGCGGGACGCACGTCCGTGGCTGTGACGACGGCGCCGAGACGGCGCGCGGTCGCGATCGCCTGGAGGCCGGCGACGCCGACGCCCATCACGAACACCTTGGCCGCGGGCACGGTGCCGGCCGCGGTCATCATCATCGGAAAGGCGCGGCCGAACGCCTCGGCGCCCTCGATCACGGCGCGGTAGCCGGCGAGATTCGCCTGCGAGGACAGCACGTCCATCACCTGCGCGCGGGTGATGCGTGGCATCAGCTCCATGGCGAATGCGGAGATGCCGGCATCGGCCATCGTCTTGAGCGCCGCCTCGTTGCCGTAGGGATCCATGATCGCGATGACGAGCGCGCCGCGCTTGTACTGCGCGAGCTCGGACGCCTCGGGGCGCTTCACCTTGATGATGATGTCCGCGTCCTTGAGCGCGTCGGCACTGACGGTGGCTCCAGCCGCGGTGAATTCGGAATCCGGCAGGCCCGACTTGATACCGGCGCCCGGCTCGACGGCAAGCTCGGCGCCCAGCGCTTTGAACTTCTTCACCGTGTCAGGCGAAGCGGCGACGCGCGGCTCCGACGGATCGATTTCCTTGGCAACGGCAATCTTCATGAGGCCTCCGGCGACGCGGGAAAAAGCGCGCACGCGAACTTAGCGTTACTCCCGCAACGTTGGATACCGGTTTTGGGACCGGCTTGAATGCAAATTTTGTGGGCACCGACGACGCTGGCGGTGCGGCAGACGATGGATCAGGTGAGGAAGATCGCCATCAGGATCACGATGAGCGCGACCGAGGCCGTGCCGTACTTCACCAGTTTGATGAAGCCCTCATAGGTCTGCTCGTGGGCAACATAGTCGTTGCCGTCGGCGGTGGTGTACGCCACTTCACTATGGTCAGCCATGGATGTCCCCAGTCGAAACTCGAATTCTCGGGCTGGGATACCTTAAAGATTTGAACAGGGCAACGGCACCGAGGCGGGGTTTTCCCGCAAATCGGGTCATTTGGAATTCCAATTGTCGCGGATCCAGCGCGCGAGGCTCTCCTCGCTGACTTCGCCGGCCGCGAGCGACAGGATCATGGCTGCCGCTTCTGCCTCGGGTACAACGAAGTCGATGCCGTTCACGCCGAGAAACGTGTACAGCGCCAGCAGAGACGTGCGTTTATTGCCGTCGACTAACGGATGATTGCGCGCGATGCCGAAAGCGTATGCCGCCGCCAATTCAGGAAGATCGGCGCTCTCGTAAGACCATTCGTTTCTGGGCCGATCGAGCGCGGATTCGAGCATGCCCTCGTCTCGAAGGCCGCTTGCACCGCCATGGATCGCCAGCTGTTCGTCGTGGATCGCAATGATGATCCGACGCATCAGCCAGAACGGCTCGCTCATTTGGCAAGCTCGGCGAGGGCGTTGTGATAACGCTTCATGCCTCGCCGCGCGACTTCCATCGCTTTTTCGAAGTCGGGATCACGCGGCGTCAGCAGGACGCCACCGTCCGATTGCTCGACCGGAAACAGCTTGTCGCCCTCTTTGAGATTCAGACGAGCCGCGAGCTCCTTCGGCAAGATGACGCCGATCGAATTGCCTATCTTGCGCACCTGGAGCACGGTGGACTCGTTCTTCAGATCCTTGGGGCCCGCATTCTCGTTCATGCCCGCACCTCGTTATACACTTGTATAACATGCCCCGAGCGATCGTTCAACAAATGTTTTACGGCCCCTACATCAGCCCATCGCCTCCAGCTCGTCGATCATCCCGGCGATGACGCTGAGCCCGCCGTCCCAGAACTTCGGGTCCTTGGCATCCAGCCCGAACGGCCGCAGCAGCTCGGAATAGTGCTTGGTGCCGCCGGCGGCGAGCATGTCGAGATAGCGCTCGGCAAAGCCTTCGGCCGCATTCTCGTAGACGGCGTAGAGCGAGTTCACGAGGCAGTCGCCGAAGGCATAGGCGTAGACGTAGAACGGCGAATGGATGAAATGCGGGATGTACATCCAGTAGTTCTCGTAGCCCGCCTTGATCTCGATCGCGGGCCCTAAGCTCTCGCCCTGCACCGACAGCCAGATCTCGCCGAGCCGCGTCGCGGTGAGCTCGCCGTTCTTGCGCTCGGTGTGGACCGCGCGCTCGAAGGAATAGAACGCGATCTGCCGCACCACGGTATTGATCATGTCCTCGACCTTGCCGGCGAGCAGCGCCTGACGCTGTTTCGCGTTCTTGGTCTGGGCCAGCAGCCGCCGGAAGGTCAGCATCTCGCCGAACACGCTCGCGGTCTCCGCCAGCGTCAGCGGCGTCGGCGCCATCAGCGCGCCGTTCTTCGCCGCCAGCACCTGGTGCACGCCGTGACCGAGCTCATGCGCGAGCGTCATCACGTCGCGCGGCTTGCCCTGGTAGTTCATCAGCACGTAGGGGTGCGCCGACGGCGTGGTCGGATGCGAGAAGGCGCCCGGCGCCTTGCCCGGCCGCACCGGCGCGTCGATCCAGCGATCGGTGAAGAAGCGCTCGGCGATATCGGCCATCTCAGGCGAGAAGCCGCGATAGGCCGTCAGCACCATGTTCCGCGCATCGGGCCAGCCGATCACGTCGGTGGCCGCAAACGGCAGCGGCGCGTTGCGGTCCCAATAGGCCAGCCGCTTCTTGCCGAACCATTTCGCCTTCAGCGCATAATAGCGATGCGACAGCTTCGGATAGGCCGCGCGCACCGAGGCGACCAGCGCATCCACCACCTCGCGCTCGACCCGGTTGTTGAGATGGCGGGAATCCGCGACGTCCTTGAAGCCGCGCCAGCGGTCGGAGATGTCCTTGTCCTTGGCCAGCGTGTTGGTGATCAGCGCAAAGGTGCGCTCATTGGCCTTGAAGGTCTTCGCCAGGGCTTCCGCCGCGCTCTTGCGCTTGGTGCCGTCGCGGTCCTGCAGCAGATTGAGCGTCGGCTCGATCGCGAGCTCCTTGGATCCGACCTTGAAGCGCAGGCTGGAGATGGTCTGGTCGAACAGCCGGTTGAAGGCTGAATAGCCGGTCTGCGCCTTCTCCAGGAAGAGCTGCTCGAGCTTGTCGTCGAGCTGATACGGCTTCTCCTTGCGCAAGTCTTCGATCCACGGACGGTAGTAGGCGAGCTCGGTGGCCTGCATCGCGCGGTTCAAAATATCGTCATCGATCCGATTGAGCTCGAGTGCGAAGAACAGAAGATGCGTCGACGCCGCCGTCAGGCGCTCGGACACGTCGCCGTAAAACTTTGAAATCGCGGGGTCAACGCTGTCGCCGGCATGGACGAGACCGGCATAGGAGCCGAGACGGCCGGCGAGATCGTCGATCGCCTCATAGCGTCGCACGGCTTCGGCGAGCCATTTTCCGCCATCTTCGTTTGCTGTCCCTGTTGCCAGCTTGCCCTTGTAGTCCGTCTCGAAGGCGACGCAGTCGATATCCAGCTTTTCGAGATCGCGCGCCACTTCCGGCGCGTCGATCCCGGAATAGAGATCGGCGAGGTTCCACTCCGGAAGCTTGCCGGTCTTGCTCGCGGCCTTTGCAAGTGAAGGCTTGGCGAGTGAAGGCCTGGCGAGCGAAGGCCTGGCGAGCGAAGGTTTGGCGGGCGAAGGTTTGGAGAATCTTTTCTTGGCGGGGGATTTCTTGGTGGCTGGCTTGCGGAGTGCCGATTTTGTGAGAGCGGTCTTGGAGCGCGAAGTCATTGTGTGGAAAACCTGTGTTCAACAATCGCGACGGCGGGCGGGGGCATCAAGGCTTAAGCATGTGTTAATCGGCTTCGGCCAGAGTGCCCCGATTCGAGACAGATAGTAGTAGCGTGCGGGGAACACCATGGCTGCCAGTATTTTGATCGCCGATGACGACGCTGTAGCCCGCCGGCTGGTCGAGAACATGGTGCAGAAATGCGGCTATGAGACGGTCGTCGTGGACTCCGGGGACGCCGCAATTGCCACCCTCACCGCCCCCGATGCACCGGCCATCGACGCCGTCATCCTCGATCTCGTGATGCCCGGCCTCGACGGCATGGGCGTACTCGCGAAGATCCGCGAAGCCGGCCTGAGCATCCCTGTCATCGTGCAGACCGCCCATGGCGGCATCGACAACGTGATCTCGGCGATGCGCGCAGGCGCGGCCGATTTCGTCGTCAAGCCGGTCGGCGTGGAGCGGCTCCAGGTCTCCTTGCGCAACGCGCTCAACACGTCCGCGCTCAAGGGCGAATTGCAGCGCATCCGTCACAGCCGTGAGGGCCGGCTGACTTTCTCCGACATCATCACGCGCGCTGAGGCAATGACCCCGGTGATGCGCGCCGCGCAGAAGGCGGCGAATTCGGCGATCCCCGTGCTGATCGAGGGCGAATCCGGCGTCGGCAAGGAAATGTTCGCGCGCGCCATCCATGGCAGCGGCGAGCGCAAGGCCAAGCCATTCGTCGCGGTCAATTGCGGTGCGATTCCCGACAACCTCGTCGAGTCCATCCTGTTCGGCCACGAGAAGGGCGCCTTCACCGGCGCCACCGAGCGGCACATGGGCAAGTTTGTCGAAGCTCATGGCGGCACGCTGTTTCTGGACGAGGTCAGCGAGCTGCCGCTGACCGCGCAGGTGAAGCTGCTGCGCGCGCTGCAGGAAGGTGCCGTGGAGGCCGTCGGCGGCCGCAAGCCGGTGAAGGTCGACGTCCGCATCATCTCGGCAACCAATCGCAAGCTGCTGGAGCGGGTGAAACAGGGACATTTCCGGGAAGACCTGTTCTATCGCCTGCACGTGCTGCCGCTGACGATTCCCTCGCTGCGCGCCCGGCGCGAGGACATCCCGCATCTGCTCAGGCATTTCCTGGCGCGCTTTGCCGCCGAGGAGAACCGCCAGATCACCGGCATCAGCGGCGAGGCGGTCGCGCACCTGGCCCAGCTCGACTGGCCCGGCAACATCCGCCAGCTCGAAAACGCGGTCTACCGCGCCGTGGTGATGAGCGACGGCGACCAGCTCGACATTGGCGATTTCCCCCTGCTCGCCTCGCAGCCGCATCCCGCTACGGATATTCCGACCGCTCCGCTGATGCTGGAGCCGGCGGCGATACCCTCGATAGCTTCAGGTAATGAAATACCGATCGCGCCGCTCCCCGCCGTGGGAACTCTCGCCATGCTCACCGCGACCGGCGATGTCCGCGCGCTGGAGGACATGGAGAACGAGATCATCCGCTTCGCGATCTCGCATTATCGCGGCCAGATGTCCGAAGTGGCTCGCCGCCTCAAGATCGGCCGGTCGACGCTCTACCGCAAACTCGACGAGGCCGGGGTTCCCGGACATGGCGGCAAAAGCGGTGAGGAGACGCACTGAGCCGGGTGCAAACGGAGGTTCGCGCGACGGTGCGCGACAGCGGTAAGCCGTTCGCATGACGACAGAATTCGACTGTGATTTGAACCGTGACCTGGAAGTGACAGACAGAGGGAAAACCGCGTGGCAGAAGCGCACAATCCGTTGCCAAGAGGCTCCCTTGAAGTCAGTTTGTCGTGAGTTGTCCCGGGTAGCGCTGGCCGCAGAATCGGGGCCTGTATATCGTCTGCGTAGGAATCGTTGCGTGCAGGCGTGCAACTTTCGAGAGGCCGGCGCAGTTTAGCCGAAGCTCATCAATAGGCGATAACGAAGCTGTTCCACGAGTGGACAGCTCACCCGAGGGGTGCGACACAATGCGTGACTGTTTGAACCACCGTGCGGGCTTTGACCGTGTCTTGATGACGGTCGCAGCGACCTTCCTCGCGGTGTCCGCCAACTCGGCGCTGGCGCAGGACCAGGCGCGCAGCAGCGCCGCCGAACTCGCGATCGAAGCTGCGATCCCGCGCCCCGAGCCGGCAAACGTCCCGCCCCCCACAGCAGCCGACATCAAGCTCGACACCACCGCCACGGTGCAGGATCCCACCAAGGAAATCGCGAAGGAGCCCGTCAAGGCGGACGCCGCGCCTGCGCCGGACAAGGTCGAGACCAGGCCGTCCGACGTCGCCACCACGCCAGCGCCCGAAACGCCGAAGAGCGAGACTGCGAAGACCGAGCCTGCAAACACCGAGCCTGCAAAGGCTGACACCGCGACCGCCACGCCGGCGGCTCCCGCGGCACCTGCTGCAGCGCCTCCCGCCGCCGAGCCGGTGAAGGCCGCGAGCAACGTGCCCGCCGCCGACCAGCCGGTCGCGGACAAGCTCAAGGACATCATCGGCGCCAAGACCTCGCGCTATTTCGACCGCAAGAACGAGCGCGCGGCGATCGAGAAGTTCTACGGCACACGCGATTTCGCGCCGGTCTGGACACAAGGCGGCAACCCGACCGCTGCGGCGAAGGGCGTGATCGCGCGGCTGAAGGACGCGGCCTCCGATGGCCTCAATCCCGCGGACTATCCGTTGCCGGATTTCGCCGCCGCCACGACGCCCGATGCGCTGGCGGATGCCGAGCTCAAGCTCACCGCCAGCATGTTCGACTACGCGCGCCATGCCCAGAGCGGCCGCATGCATTGGTCGCAGGTCAGCGGCGACATTCTCTATCCCGAGCATCCGGTCGACCCCAACGAGGTGCTCGCCAAGGTCACGACCGCGGCGGATGCTTCCGCGGCGCTCGACAGCTACAACCCGCCGCACAAGCTCTACAAGGAGCTGAAGGCCAAGCTCGCCGAGTTGCGCGGCCAGGGCAACGGCCCGGTGATCGAGATCGCCGACGGCCCGGCGCTGAAATACACCCCGGCCAGCAAGAAGCGCGCTGAAATCGTCGTCGAAGATCCGCGCGTGCCGCAGCTCCGCGCCAAGCTCGGCCTTGCCGAGAACGCCGGCGACACCCGCTACGACGCGGCGGTCGCCGAGGCCGTGCGCAAATTCCAGAGCGGCGCCGAGATGAAGGCGACGGGTATTCTCGACGACAAGACCGTCAAGGCGCTCAACACTCCCAAGCGCGACAAGCAGATCGACGTCGTGCTGGTCAACATGGAGCGCTGGCGCTGGCTGCCGCGCGACCTCGGCGCGCCTTCGCTGGGTGATGCCTATGTCATCCTCAACATTCCCGACTT
Organism: Bradyrhizobium sp. 191; assembly: GCF_023100985.1. NCBI lineage: Bacteria > Pseudomonadati > Pseudomonadota > Alphaproteobacteria > Hyphomicrobiales > Nitrobacteraceae > Bradyrhizobium > Bradyrhizobium sp. 191. Next base: position 6,193,581 of record NZ_CP064692.1, on the reverse strand, counting down.
CACGCTGAAGGTGATGCAGCGCGGCCAGCAGGTCTGGACCACCCGCGTCGTGACCGGCAAGCCCGGCCAGCACGCCACCCCGCTGCTGACCGAGACGATGAAGTACATCACGGTCAATCCGACCTGGAACGTGCCGCCGTCGATCGTCTACAACGAATACCTGCCGGCGCTGCAGCAGGACCCGACCGTGCTTCAGCGCATGGGCCTCAGGCTCGAGCAGAACCGCGACGGCTCGGTGCACATCTCGCAGCCGCCCGGCGAAGCCAACGCGCTCGGCCGCATCCGCTTCAACTTCCCGAACAAGTTCCTGGTCTATCAGCACGACACGCCGGACAAGCAATTGTTCGCCAGGGACGAGCGCGCATTCAGCCATGGCTGCATGCGCGTACAGAATCCGGATCAATACGCCTCCGTGCTGCTCAACATCACCATGCCGAGCGAGAAGTACACGCCGGAGCGCGTGCGCAGCATGTACGGCAAGAGCGAGATCGATCTGAAATTCCCGACCCCGATCCCGGTCAACATCACCTATCAGACTGCGTTCGTGGATGACGCCGGCAAGCTGCAATTCCGCAAGGACATCTACGGTCGCGATGCGGCCATGATCAACATCCTGAAGAACAACCGCGGCAAGGACCTCGAGGCTGTCGTCGCCCATTCCCAGCCGAGCTATTCGCGCCCGGCGACGACGCTGCCCTCCGGCGTGGCGGTGGCCAACAATGGCGGTGGCTTCGGCTCGTCCGGCCCGAACTTCTTCGAGCGGCTGTTCGGAGCGCCGACCCCGGCCCAGCCGCCGGCGCCGGTCGGCCGTCGTCCGCAGCGGGTGTTTACCCGCTGAGGCCGGCTCAGCGCCATTCTCACAAGAATTCTGCAATGAAATCAGCGGCCCCGTCCTTTGGATGGGGCCGCCTAACGTTAACCATGCGCCAACCCGCGCCGGGGCGGCGGGCGTTTTTTTGCCACAGTCAACCGCTTAGGATCGTACTCTGACTTGGTTTGGGGGCGGGAAGGTCAACCTCGAATTAACCTTCTTGCTTTAAGAAAGCGTTCATCCTCTTCGCGCTGCTAACGGGGTTGGCGGGAGAGTCCATTTTGAACGCTCGTCGACTGGGTGGGCTCATACGTGCTGACTGGTTTCGCACGCAAATTCGTTGCGCTGTCGTTGTCCCATGCGGGGGTGAAGGCCGGATCCCGGATCGGCCTCGCCTCCGTGTTGCTGCTTGCCGCCGCAGGCTCGGTCCACGACGCCGCGGCGCTGAACGAGACCAAGTCGCTCTCCTTCCACCACACCCATTCCGGCGAAGACCTCACCGTCACCTTCAAGCGCGACGGCCGCTATGACGAAGCCGCGCTGAAGCAGCTCAACCACTTTTTGCGCGACTGGCGCACCCAGGACGAGACGGTCATGGACCGTCGCCTCTTCGACATCCTCTGGGAAGTCTATCGCGACGTCGACGGCAAGCAGCCGATCCAGATCATCTCCTCCTACCGCTCCCCCGCCACCAACGCCATGCTCCGCCGCCGCTCCTCCGGCGTGGCGCGCTCCAGCCAGCACATGCTCGGACATGCGATGGACTTCTACATCCCCGGCGTGCCGCTGGAGCAGATCCGTTTCGCCGGCCTGCGTCTCCAGCGCGGCGGCGTCGGTTTCTATCCGACCTCCGGCTCGCCCTTCGTGCATCTGGACACCGGCAGCGTCCGGCACTGGCCGCGCATGACGCATGACCAGCTCGCCCGCGTCTTCCCGGACGGCAAGACGGTGCATCTGCCGACCGACGGCGTTCCGCTGAAGAACTATGAGCTGGCCAGGGCCGAGATCGAGCGGCGCAGCAGCGGCGACGACGCCGGCAGCAAGCCGAATTTCTTCGCCGCCTTGTTCAGGAGCAAGCCGGCTCCCGCCGCGAGCAGCGACGAGGATGACGAGGGCGCGCCCGCAACGGCCGCGAAGCCGTCCGCGCCGACCGTGGTCGCAGCCGCCGCCAAGCCCGCCGAGCCGGTGCCGACGCCCCGCGCCAAGCCGCAGATCGCCGCAACCCTCCAGCTCGCTTCGGCCGATGCCCAGATCGTTGCGCCGCCGAAGCCCGCGCCCGTGGCTGACAAGCCGGCGACCGGCAAGTCTGTCGAGGGCAAGCTGGAGACACCGGCCGACATCATCAACGCCCGCGGCTTCTGGGATGATGTCCCGGCCGCGCCGCAGCAGGCGACGCCGGCTCAGGTCGCAGCGTTGAAGGCGCGTCAGGCGCTGGCCGCCGCCACCGATCCGCAACCAACCGCGAGCGTGACCAACGCGGCCTTCCAGGCCCTGGCCTATGCGCCGGCGGCCTCCCCGGTCGACCGCGCCAACGTCGTCGCAGCGTCAGCGCCGATCCCGCGCACCGCCCGCCCGTCTGCGGCCTCCCGCAGCGTGGCCCAGGCGACGGAGATCAACATGGTGGTCGGCAAGAGCATCGACGGCAGAGTCGCAACCGCCACCCGCCTCTCTGCGGCCAAGGGCGAAAACATCTGGCTCAAGATCGTGATGCTGTCGCCGAGCGCCAGCCGCGCGATGTCGGTGACGCTGATGGGCGAGCTCGACACGGTCGCGCTGCGTGCCTATTTCGTCAAGCCGCGCGCGGTCGTCGCGATGGGTTTTGTCGACGATCCGATGCAGGGCCTGTCCTGCGACAGCTTCTCGGGCAGCGCGACCGCGAAGCTCGAGACGACGTCGTTCGTCATGCGCACCGCGGCGCTGCGCTGAGGCCGGTAGCCCCTCTCTCTATCCACGAACTCGGCCTCGTAGCCCGGATGAGCGCAGCGACATCCGGGAAAGCGGCGCGCGCTGAAACAGCCCGGATATCGCTTGGCTCATCCGGGCTACAGGTTCACAGCATCTATTTATTTCGCTTTCCCGCCCCGCCGGTCCAGATGATAGGTCAGCGCCAGCGACAAGCAGACGGCGAGCTCCCGCTTCGGCAATTTGCCCGCCACCGGCAACAGCAACGCCCTGGTCTGCCGATACTCGAACTTATCTGGAAAGCGCTCGCGAAAGGTGTCGATCAGCGTCGTCTTGCAGTTGAACAGAATGGCGGCGTGATCGGAAGCCTTCAGGCGGCCCAGCCTGATCGTTGAGCCGCTGCCCGTCTCTTCGGTCAGGTAGGCCGGTTCACCCCATTTCAGGGTTTCGCTGAGCCGCCCGACCTCCTCATGCGCCGCGGCGGTCGCAAAGATCAGCTTGCGTACCTGAAGAAGCCGCTTACGCATCGGCGTCGGAAAGGCGTCGAAGGCCCGGCTCACCTCGCGCGGCAATATCGGCTCGGTCACAGTCTCACTCTCGATGGATCGGCAGTCGGTCGCCGCCGTGCGCCGGATCAAGCCGGCAGGCCTGCCCGGAGAAGGCCCGCCTCATAGCGCTGACGATCGACCTCCTGCTTATAATGCTGGGTAGCGAGATGACTGGCCACCGAAAATGCCGGCTCACGCTTGAGAACTTCGGCCGCGTGCGCGCCAGCCGCCACTGCATTGCCCATCTGCGCGAAGATCCCGGCAAGGAAGGCGTGATGGGTGTGATCGGGGCGTGAGATCCTCGAGAAGGCTTCGGCGGCTTCGGCGTATTTCTCGGCACAGTAATAGGCGCGCCCGAGATGGCTCCAGAACCGCTCTGGGTGATACGGATTGAGCCGCATCGCCTTCTTGATCCAGTCGATGCCCTCCTCCGGCCGCCCCAACCAGGTCAGCAGTTCGCCCTGCTGCACCACCACGAGGTCATAGTTCGGGTTGAGCGCGAGCGCGCGTTCCTGATGATAGGCGGCCTTGCCATGGTCGTCGCGGTTCAGATTGAGTGCCGCGAGGATGCGGTGGACGTCGCTGTCATTGTCGTCGAGGCCCAGCGCGGTTTCCAGCTCTGCAGCCACCTGCTCGAAGGTGGCGTCGCGATCCGCGCACCAGTTATAGACCCAGGTCTGGCCGAGGACGCACGCCTTCCACGCGTGCGCGTGAGCATAGTTCGCGTCGAGTTCGAGCGCCCGACCAAGCAGAAGTTGCGCCCGCGCATTGTCTTCGCGATTGGAGCGATGGTGCAGGATCTTCGCAGCCAGCACGCATTCATAGGCTGCCATGTTGTCCGTCGGTTTGCGGTTCGCCCGATCGTGCGTCGCGGCCTCGACACGGCCGGGCAACGTGGCGGCGATCGCCCGGGTCATCTCGTCCTGGATCGCGAAGATGTCCTTGAGCTCGCCGTCATAGCGCTCGGCCCAGATATGCCGATCCGTCTCGGCATCGATCAGCTGCACGGTGACGCGGACGCGATCTCCGGCCTTTCGCACGCTTCCCTCGATGACGTAGTCGACACCGAATTCGCGGCCGACATCCTGTACCTTGACCGACTTTCCCTTGTACACGAACGTCGAGTTGCGCGAGATCACCAGCAGGTCGTGGAAGCGTGAAAGCTCCGTGATGATGTCCTCGGTCAAACCGTCCGCAAAGAACTCCTGCTCCGGATCGCCGCTCATGTTGGCGAAGGGCAGCACGGCGATGGACGGCTTCTTCGACTTGCCAGTCGCCTTTGCAGCGGCCGTCGTGCCGGCTGTCGCGCTTGCCAGCCCATCCTCCAGTCGAATCCGGTAAACGCGGATGGAACGCGCGATGTTCTTGACGTTCTGCTCGCCGATGTCCTCGAATGCGACGCCATCGAGACGCTGGCCCAGCTGGTCGCGCACCGCGCTGGAGATGCAGATGCCTCCGGGTTCGGCCAGCGCCTCCAACCGTGCCGCGACGTTGACACCGTCGCCGAAAATGTCGTTCTGGTCGACGATCACGTCGCCCAGATTGATACCGATGCGGAATTGGATCCATCGCGGCGGCGGGACATCGGCGTTGCGGCGCCCCATCCGGCTCTGAATTTCAGCAGCGCACAACACTGCATCGACGACGCTGTGGAATTCGACCAGCAGGCCGTCGCCCGTGGTCTTGATGATGCGGCCGTGATTTTTGGCAATCGCCGGATCGATGAGCTCGATCCGGTGGGTCTTGAGACGCGCGAGCGTGCCACCCTCGTCGACCTCCATGAGCCGACTAAAGCCGACCATGTCAGCCGCGAGGACCGCGGCGAGCCTGCGCTCTGGTCCAGGCACATCCATTGCTCGGTCCCTTCGCCGAGCATTCTAGCAGACCAGCGGATTTTACCCAAGCGCAGGCCGTCCGCAAATTGCGGCCCGGCGAGGTACTCTTATGGATGAGGCGCGGTCCTGTCGCCTTCAGATCATCCCCAGCGCCTGCATGTAGGTCTCGAGAATGGTCTCGGCCTCGGCGCGCTCGTTGGGGTCCTGCTTGCGCAGGCGTACGATGGTGCGCAGCGCCTTGACGTCGTAGCCGTTGCCCTTGCTCTCGGCATAGACGTCGCGGATGTCGTCGGAGATCGCCTTCTTCTCTTCCTCCAGCCGCTCAATGCGCTCGATGATGGACTTGAGCTGGTCCTTGGCAAATTTCGTCGCGGGCTCGTCGTCGCGGACGGCGGCGGAGGTGGCCATCTTGTACTCCCAATGGAACTGGCAAAACGAGGTGACGCCGGCATCCCTCACCGCGCGTGCTGGGTAGACCCTTAGGGTTGGGGCCAGCTGCATTCAAGCAAGCATCGCGCTCGTCCACAGCGCGCCCACACCTTCGTGCGCCGAGGCGAAGAAAGCTGTTGTCTGGGTGCGACTCGGGCGCTGGAGGTGGGCGCCGTTCAATGCCCGTGGGGATGGACCTTCTTCATCGTCTCGAGCTGCTCGGGCGTGGCCGTGCCCTGGTACTTCGCCTTCCAGGTCTCGTAGGGCATGCCGTAGACGGCCTCCCGGCTCTCGTCCTTGCTCAAGGGCACGCCCTGGGCGTCCGCGGCGTCCTTGAGCCAGTTGGACAGGCAGTTGCGGCAGAAGCCCGCCAGATTCATCAGATCGATGTTCTGGACGTCCGTCCGCGTCTTCAAATGGTCGACCAGGCGCCGGAAAGCCGCCGCCTCGAGCTCCGTTCTGGTTTTGTCGTCGATTGCCATGGCTGTATTCCTTAAGGGCCCGTCCCGATGGCGGTCACCCTTACGGGATCAGGTGGGTCCTGTCACAGATTTTGCCATATCGCGGCGCAAACGGGCCAAAGCCCGGCTACGGGGCGCGTCCCCGGCCCAACGCCAAATCGTCAATGATCTGGTATAGCTTCCGCGACAATGATTGCCGAATCTCCCCGCTTCCCGCTTCGCCTGCTCGCCCGGTTGGTCCCGGTGCTGGTCGTCGCCCTGCTGTGCCTTTGCGCCAGCCCGGCCTCGGCCGATTTCCGCCTCTGCAACAACACTTCGAGCCGGGTCGGGATCGCGCTCGGCTACAAGGATGCCGAGGGCTGGACCACCGAGGGTTGGTGGAACATCTCATCGCGCTCCTGTGAGACGCTGCTCCGGGGCACGCTGGTCGCCCGCTACTACTACATCTACGCCATCGACTATGACCGGGGCGGCGAATGGTCGGGCCAGGCCTTCATGTGCTCGCGCGACAAGGAGTTCACCATCCGCGGCACCGAGGATTGCCTGGCGCGCGGCTATGACCGGACCGGCTATTTCGAGGTCGACACCGGTGAGCAGCGGGCCTGGACGGTGCAGCTGACCGACGCCAACGAACAGCCGGCGCAGCAACGCGTACCTGGCCTGCCTGGCCCGGTTGGCCCGGGCGGCGTTCCGGGTTTGCCCAATGGTCCGCCCGGTGGTACGCCCCCCGCGGCGCCTGGCCTCCCGCCAGCCCCCTCGCCCCCGTCTGGAAATAAGCCATGAGGCGTCTTCGCCGTATCAAGATTCTCGCGACCCTGGGACCGGCTTCTTCAGACCTCGCGATGATCCGCCGCCTGTTCGAGGCCGGCGCCGACCTGTTCCGCATCAACATGAGCCACACCCCGCATGACAAGATGCGGGAGCTGGTGGCGACGATCCGCAACGTCGAGAGCAGCTATGGCCGGCCGATCGGCATCCTGGTGGACCTCCAGGGCCCCAAGCTCCGGCTCGGCGCCTTTGCCGACGGCGCGGTCCAGCTCCAGAACGGGCAGACCTTCACGCTGGATTCCGACAAGACGCCTGGTGATGCCACGCGCGTCAATCTCCCGCATCCGGAGATCCTGGCTGCGCTGCGGCCAGGCCATGCGCTGCTGCTCGACGACGGCAAGGTGCGGCTGATCGCGGAGGAGACCTCGAAAGAGCACGCGGTGACGCGTGTCGTCGTCGGCGGCAGGATGAGCGACCGCAAGGGCGTCAGCCTGCCCGACACCGACCTGCCGGTCTCGGCGATGACGCCGAAGGACCGCGCCGACCTCGAGGCGGCCCTCGTCACCGGCGTCGACTGGATCGCGCTGTCGTTCGTGCAGCGCGCCGACGACGTCATCGAGGCCAAGAAGATGATCCGCGGCCGCGCCGCCGTGATGGCCAAGATCGAGAAGCCGCAGGCGATCGATCGCCTCGCCGACATCATCGAGGCCTCCGACGCGCTGATGGTGGCGCGTGGCGATCTCGGCGTCGAACTGCCGCTCGAGCGCGTGCCGAGCCTGCAGAAGCAGATGACGCGGATGGCGCGCCGCGCCGGCAAGCCGGTGGTGATCGCGACCCAGATGCTGGAATCGATGATCCAGTCGCCGGTGCCGACCCGCGCCGAGGTCTCCGACGTCGCCACGGCCGTCTACGAGGGTGCCGACGCCATCATGCTGTCGGCGGAATCGGCAGCCGGCAAATTCCCGGTCGAGGCGGTCTCGACCATGAACCGCATCGGCGAGGAGGTCGAACGCGACCCGACCTATCGCTCGGTGGTCACGGCCCAGCGTCCCGCGCCGGAATCCACCGCGGGCGATGCCATCGCGGACGCCGCCCGGCAGATCGCCGAGACGCTCGACCTGCCCGCCCTGATCTGCTGGACCAGCTCGGGCTCGACCGCGGTGCGCGTGGCCCGCGAGCGGCCGAAGCCGCCGATCGTGGCGATCACTCCGAACATCACCACGGGCCGCCGGCTCGCCGTGGCCTGGGGCGTGCATTGCGTGGTGGCGGAAGACGCGCGCGACCAGGACGACATGGTGAGCCGCGCCGGCCAGATCGCGTTCCGGGACGGCTTCGTCCGCGCCGGCCAGCGCGTGATCATCGTCGCCGGCGTGCCGCTCGGCATCCCCGGCACCACCAACATGGTGCGCATCGCCTCGGTCGGCCCCGAGGGCGACGCCAACATGTGAGGCCCGCCGGGGCGGCCAAACAAAAAGTCGAAAAACAACCCCATGCACAGTAGCCGGCCAGAACCGGCCGGCTTGCTGGGATGTCGCGAAAAAGCATGCGCGGGCAATGACCTGAATGCGATCAGGCCGACACCTCGCGCGCAGCGCGATTTTTCAAGCCCCGACCAGCGCCTTCGTCGTCGGCAGCAGCGTCTGCTGCACCACGAGGCCGCGGGCGCGGGCGTCCATGACGCCGACCGCGCGCAGCGCCAGCAGTGTCACGGTCTGCACCGCATCGCGCATCTTGACGGGATCATCGAGATTGTCGGGCGCGAGCGGCCCGACCAGGGCCTCGTGCAGCGCGCCGAGCAATGCGGTGGCGGCGAGCGCGGTATCCTGAGCCGGCAGGTGACCGGCGCGCACGGCGGCATCGATCCGGCCAGCGATCTCGCCGGCGATCTCGCGTCGACTGGCAAGGCGCGAAGCGCTGACATCGACATCGACGGGCTCGGCCAGGATGCCCCAGGCCAGCCTGCGCTGCGACAGCGTATGCACCGCCACGGTGGTCACGGCCGCCGCCAGCGCCGAGGACGGCCCCGGCGCGGCATCGGCTGCCCGCCGGATCGCCGCGAGCTCGTCGCGGGAAACCTCGGCAATGAGCTCGGAGATCAGATCGGCCTTGGAGGGGAAGTAGCGGTAGACCGTGCCGGCCGCGACATTGGCCCGGACCGCGACGGGCGCGATCTGCACCGCCGCCATCCCGCCTTCCGCGGCCGCGTCCCGCGCCGCCGCCAGTATAGCGCTGCGCCGTGCCGCAAGGCGCTTCACCACTTGATGCGTCCGCCGATAAACCATGGCGCGCTTCCTGTCCCACACGCCGGCCACACGCCCTGCGGCCAAACGCTTCGTCACGTCAAAAGATGCAAATCGCCCCCGCAAGGACTGAACAACTATTCAGGGTGAATGACAAGATGGGAAATGCGTGAAGCGCCATTGCGAGCGGACGGAGGCATCAAGCCTGCATCGACGGCATTTTGTCGAGACCGCCGTCCAAACGCTGGGAGTTTGCCCGACTCAGCGCGGGATCGGCGTCACACCTGGCCGGTCCGTTCGACGTGCAACAAACCCATCGCGCGGCCGAACGAGTATTCTTCGAGGGCTTGGACCGCCAGTTCACAATTTGGATTCAGTGGTCGCTGTTCCGCCTGTGATTGCGCTGCGATCATAGATTTATAGGTTCATCTATCATATTCACAGCCTTACGTTGATTTCAGTCGCGCGCAGTGTGCTGATGGCGTCGACCCTCACTGCCGGGGCAATTTCGAAAGTTCGAGCGAGATCGGCGCTGTCGATCTGCGGCGTAGGGGGTCTCATGGACGAACGGAGCGTGCGACATGAATCGGCTCCTAGGCCTCGCGCTCATTTGCTTTCTGATGCTGACGTCAGACCGCGCGGCAGCCAGCGACTTATTTTCGGTGCGGTGTGAAGGTGGCGTTCCTGCTCGTCCCTACTTCGCGACATTCGACGTCGAAGCGAAAGCTGTCGTCTTTGAAACACCACCGATAGACCTCGAAACAAATTTCGGCATCACTACACGTTCTGGAGAAATCATTTCCAAGAACGATGGAAAGATCGAATTCATGCTGCGCGTTCGTCCAGGTCGGATCGACCTGATCTTTGATAGCAACAAGAAGACGATGACTTGGCCGGGACTCGACGACCCCACCTTTCGGCCGACATTAACCCATCCGTGCACTGTCACGCCCCCGAGAAGCATTTTGAGCTTCGGGGTTCGCGATCCCATTCTGAATCCGATCTCTGTACGCTGTGAACACACAGGCGCTGTGTACTTCACGATGGATGCCGCTTCGAAAACAGCACTCTATGAGCGTGGCAAGGAGGGAAGGGGGTTTCGCGGTGAAGTGACCGATGCCGGCCAGGATGAAGTCACGCTGTCGATGAATTTCGAGGTCCCCCGCCAGGTCGTATGGAGCAGAAGCCGCCAGACCATCACGATTGAAGGCATCGATGGCGATGCAGCGCGACCTCGCACCGTCGTGCAATGTCAAGAAGTCCCGCCTCGAACAATGATGGAATTTTATAGAGCCCCACAGCGGTAAGATGCAAATGCGGATGCGAGCGCGACGCAGCTCGGAGCTGCACGTAAGCAGATGGTAAACGCATCCTTGCACCGCCAGACATGGAAGACCGGTGCGGTTTACCCCAACTTAAAGGCGATCATGCTCAGGTCGGGATGCGCCGTTGCGCGCGATCGCCCACCCCCGAGACTCCAATGTCGATTTCCGTCATCAGCAGCGTTCCCGTCCGCGGCGTCGCGCGCTGGCTGTTGCCGGTCTGCATCGGCGTCGGTGTCTACCTGTTCTTCCTGGGCGTCGGCGACATCATGCTGCGGGATTCGGATACGCTGTGGCAGATCAAGATCGGGCAGTGGATCCTCGAACACCGCGCGATGCCCTACACCGACATTTATTCGTTCACGCGCGCCGGCGAGGCATGGATCTCGAGCTCCTGGCTGTCGCAAGTCCTGTTCGCACTGGTCTACGAGCCATCGAACTGGTCGGGCGTGGTCATCCTGACATCGCTCGCGATCGGCGCGACCGCGGCGATCTTCGTTTACCTGCTCGAGCCCTATCTGGAGCCGGCACGCGCTTTCGTGCTTGTCACCCCGCTCCTCTTCATGTCGATGGGTCATTTTCTCGCGCGCCCGCACATGCTGGCGCTGCCCGTCATGGTGGCCTTCGTCGGCGGGCTGCTGGCGGCCGCCGATCGGCGCAGCGCGCCGTCCTGGCTGTTGCTGCCCCTGATGGCGCTGTGGGCCAATCTTCACGGCGGCTTCGTCATGGGCCTCGCCCTGATCGGAGCCATCGGCCTCGATGCGATCGCGTCCTGCGATCGCAAGGACCGGTTTGCACTGGCGGCGCGCTGGGCCGTGTTCGGCCTTGCCGCGCTCGCCGCAAGCTGCTGCACGCCCTATGGCTGGAACACGCTGCTGGCGTCGACCAAGATCCTCAGCCTCGGCAAGCTGCTCTCGCTGATCTGGGAGTGGATGCCGGCCGACTTCAGCTCGCTCGACCTGTTTGGCGCCAGCCTGCTCGGCTTGATCGCCATCGGCTATTGCAGCGGGGTGGTGCTGTCATGGACCCGCATATTCCTGCTGCTCGGGCTGATCTGGGCGGCACTCAACCACGTCAGAAACATCGAGGCCTTCGCGCTGTTGACGCCCCTCGTGCTGGCCAAACCGTTCGCCGAACATTTCGGAGTGACGCGAGCGCCCGCGCTGAAGGGAAACGAGGCGCGGCCCTCCTTTGCCCTGACCGCAATCGCGGCGCTGGCCATCGTCGCGGCCGGCTGGAGCATCACGCGGTCCTATGCCACGCCGAGCCGGTATGCGTTCATCGGCAATCAATCACCGGCGGCCGCGGTCGACGTGCTCGAAAAACGGCGCGCGCAACGGATCTTCAGCACCGCTCCGATCGGCGGCTATCTGATCACCCGCAACATCAAGAGCTTCATCGATGGCCGCGCCGAACTGTATGGCGAGCGGTTCGTGCTCGACTATTTCGATGCCGTCGAGGGCAAGAACGTGGACACACTGCTGCGCCTGCTCGAGACCTACCGGATCGACGCGACGCTGCTGAACACCACCGTTCCCGCCGCCAGAATCATGGACCATCTGCCGGGATGGAAGCGGCTCTATGCGGATGATATCGCCGTGGTTCACGTCCGCGACGACGCGCCGGTGCAGTCACCCTCCGCGTCACGCTGACTGCCGAACGGGACCGCCAGCTGGAAACCGTTCGCTACGGCCATCCTTTGCGAGCCTGCGGCGGGGCTCTCAGGTCGCTTTTGCGGCGAAATGTCCGGCTCACAATGAGGCGCTGGCGAAGCTGCGTCCAGGATCATGCTCGCTAACGCCATCCGGCTGCAGGCGCCTCGTACGAAAAAGAGCCCCGCCAGGGACGGGGCTCTCGAAAATTCGCAGCTCGTCCTGGCCTTACTTGAGGCTGGTCGAGATCGAGGTGAACTTGGTGTTCAGCGCGGTGCCGAGATTGTTGACGACGGTGATGATCGCCAGCGCGATGCCGGCAGCGATCAGGCCGTATTCAATGGCGGTGGCGCCGGATTCATCCTTCACGAAACGCGCAACGAGGTTCTTCATGGAGTGCTCCAAATGGGTACACGAGGCTTACAACTGATCTGGTCTTTTCGGCTTCCCAGCGCCGCCCGACCATGGAACCGAACGTAGAGGCAAAGAATTGCGCCGCAGTTAATCCGACTACGTAAACATCGGGTGGTTTGCGAGTATTCGCCGATGGTAAATCGAAATCCAAAACAACCCGTTAAATTGTCGGGACACGGCCCAGCGCGGCCGATTTACCCGAAGTTATTGACCGCCATGGTCCAATGCCGCCCGCTCGGACTGAAGCGCGATGAGATGACCAGTTCATCGCGCTTCAGGTGATTGTTTGAGCGTGATCTCCTCGGAATACCGCTACGTACTTTGCGCTAACGCGGCCCTCCGGGTCCGGATCATGCCCGACCCGACGAGAACAACAGGACGACGAGGCGGCATGTCCCTTTCCCTTGCCAACAGCATCGCGGTTCAGAGCCGCGCGCGGGCTCTGGTGCCCCTGTGCGTCGGTGCCGGCGCGTACCTGTTCTTCCTCTATCTCGGCGACACGCTGCTTCAGGATTCCGACTCGTTCTGGCAGATCAAGATCGGGCAATGGATCCTCGATCACGGCGCCGTGCCGTACAACGACTTCTACTCTTTCACGCGCACCGGCGAAGCCTGGATCTCGACATCGTGGCTGTCGCAGGTCTTGTTCGCATTCTCCTCCGCGCACTGGGGCTGGGCGGGCCCCGTCATCATCACCGCGGTCGGTGTCGCGCTCACCGCCGCCATCTTCGTCCATTTCCTCGACGCGCAGATCGAGGCACCGCGCGCGGTGCTGTTCGCGATGCTGGCGCTGCTGCTGTCGATGCATCACGTGCTCGCCCGTCCGCATATCCTGGCGCTGCCCGTCATGGTGGGGTGGGTCGGCTTGCTGATGGCCGCCGCCGACCGCAAGAGCGCGCCGTCCTGGACCTGGCTCCCGCTGATGGCGCTCTGGGCGAACCTGCACGGCGGCTTCGTGCTGGGCCTCGCGCTGATCGGTCCGATCTCGCTCGAGGCGGTCGAGCATGCCGAGAAGGGACGGCGGCTTGCCCTGTTCATGCGCTGGGTGCTGTTCGGAATCGGTGCGCTGATCGCGAGCTGCTGCACACCCTACGGCTGGCGGACGCTGCAAGGCGCGACCAACATCCTCAGCCTCGGCGAGCTGCTGTCGCTGATCTTCGAATGGATGCCGGCGAACTTCGCCACGTTCACCTCGTTCGAAGGCGCCCTGCTCGGCCTGATCGCGTTCGGCTATTATCGGGGCCTCGTGCTGTCGGCGCCCCGGATCTTCCTGATCCTGTTCCTGACCTGGAGCGCGCTGACCCATGTCAGAAGCATCGAGGCATTTGCGTTCCTGGTGCCGCTGGTGCTGGCAAAGCCGCTCGGCCAGATGTTCCCGCGCCGGGCGCCCGACGCCGCAGACGCCGACCGCTGGCCGGCCCGCCATGTCACTGCGCTCGGCGCGCTGATGATCGTGGCGGCAGGCTGGACCTCGACGTCGCTCTATCTGGCACACCACCGCTTCACCTTCACGATGACGCAGACGCCGGTGGCGGCGGTCGACCTGCTCGAGCAACGCAAGGTGCGGCGCATCTTCAACGCCTACCAGTTCGGCGGCTATCTGATCTCGCGCGACATCCCTGTCTTCGTCGATGGCCGCGCCGAGCTCTATGGCGAGAAATTCGTCGTGGACTTCTTCAAGGCGACGGAAGGCAAGAAGCCCGAATTGCTGCCGCGCTTGTTGGATGAGTACAGGATCGACGCGACGCTCCTGGTGGCCGACGCGCCGGGCCCGCAGATCCTCGACCAGCTCAAAGGCTGGAAGCGGATCTATGCGGACGACATTGCGGTGGTCCATGTGCGGGACGACGGGCAGGCCGGCGTGGCGCCGGGAGCTGAGATCCCGAAGGATGCTCGCAAATGAGCATGTCCCTTCAGCCGCCGATATCCGCTCCGGCGCGTCGCCGGATCGAAATCCCCCTGATGTTCCTGCCGGCCTTGTCGATCGCTGCGCTGTTCGGCTGGGGCATCCTGGTCTCGACCTTCGTCCATCCCGGATGGATCGGACTGAACCACATCGCCCCCGGCACTGACTGGATGGTGTTCTACGGCGCCATCAGATCGATGCTTGCCGGCAAGCTCGCGCTGGTCCTCGATGCCGAGGCATTCACCGCGCATCTCAACCAGTCGTTCGCATCATGGCTTACGGTGCCCCTGGCGTTCCGCCCATGGTTCTATCCGCCCAGCTTTCTCGTTCTGCTGCTGCCGTTCGCTCCGCTCGGTTTTGCCGGCTCCTATGTTGCATTCCAGGCTGCGACCGCAGGCCTCTTGGCTTGGGCGCTTCGCAACCGCGCCGAGCAGCCGCAACTGACGCCCTACATCATCGCTGCCGTGCTGGTCTCGCCATCCGCATCGCTCAATCTGGCCGATGGACAATGCGCGTTTCTCGTCGCCGCACTGCTGGTGGCGGGCGTCAGACTACTCGGACCGCGGCCGCTCCTTGGCGGCGCCATCCTCGGACTCCTGAGCTTCAAGCCGCAATTCTTTCTGCTCGTTCCGTTCGCGCTGCTGGGTCTGCGCCAATATCGCGGCCTGTGTGCGGCTGCATGCTCGGCATTCGCACTGGCGCTCGCAAGCGTCATGATCTTTGGCATCGAGCCGTGGATTCGGTGGATACCACAGGCGTTCAACAATCTGGTCAGCCCCGACGAGAAATGGCTGGCCTATGGCCGCATCTGGGGTCACAGCGTATGGGCCTGCGCGGTACTGCTGGGCGTGCCGGAGCGGCTGGCCTCGATCCTGCAACTGGGCGCGATCGTATCGAGCGCGGCAGCAACCTTCGTGGCGTTTCGCTCCTCGCTGAACAGCGGCAGCAAGTTGATCGTGTTGCTTGCGGCAACCGTGCTGGCGGCCCCGCATTCGGGCCCCTATGATGCGACGCTGCTGGCGGTCGCCATCGTGCTGTGGCTCGCCGCATCGATCGATGCGCCGCGCCTTCTCGACTGGCTGATCGGGCTCGGCATCTGGATGGTCCCGCTGCTCAGCCCTGCGGTTTATGTACCTGCTGGACGCCTATCACCGCTCCTCACCATCGCTCTCATCGGCCTCGTGTTCGGAAGGTTGCATAGCCAGGCGAAGTCTCGCGAGTCGGGAATTCCGCCGCTGTCTTCAATTCGATCGACCGCTTGCGATTAGGCCCGCGACCGAGACTCCGTGCAGGCATCCGGATCCGGGCGACGGCCGGTCCTTGCAGACGTGACGCAGACAAGACCTCGCACACCGCTCAGACCCAACGATCCCACGACATGGTTTCTTCCAACAGGCCGACCTTGACCATTCCGGATCGTCTCCGCTCGGACCGATCCGTGGCGATTGGCGTTCTTGCAATGCTGGCGGCCGTCTCGTTTCTTCCGGTGCTGCTGACCCCGATCCCCGCGATGGTCGATTATCCCAATCACCTCGCCCGCATGTACATTCTGAGCCAGAACGGCACCTCCAACGCCAATCCGCATTACGAGGTAGTGTGGGCGTTCTATCCCAATCTCGGGATGGATCTGCTGGTCCCTCAGATGGCGCGACTGATGAGCGTCGAGAACGCCACACGGCTGTTTCTGCTGCTGAGCCAATTGCTGATCGTCGGGGGCGCGCTGCTGCTCGAATGGACCCGAAAGGGACGGATTCATCTTGCCGGCTTCGCTGCGCTCGCTTTCCTCTACTGCCTGCCGTTCAGCTGGGGTTTCGTGAATTTCGAGTTCGGACTGGGCCTCGCGCTCTGGGGCATCGCCGTCTATCTGATGCTGGCAGAACGCCCATGGCCGCTGCGTTTCGGCGCCAACCTGGTCTTCGTCGCTGCACTGTTCGTGGCGCACTTCTTTTCACTGGGCATCTATGGCGCGACGCTTGGCCTCTATGAGCTCTGGCGCCTCCGCCATCAGCGAATTGCGTACCCGGTCGCCGCTGCGCGGCTCGTCGCTCTGGCCCTGCCGGCGCTGGCGCTGTTCGTGGTCATGCATCTGACTGCCGGCTCGATCGGAGGGGAAGGTTCGAGCTGGTTCCTCGGGTTCAAGCCGATTTGGCCGCTCCGCATCATGAACGGCTACAATCTGACGGCAGCGGCGGCGACCGGGCTGACGCTCGCGATCCTGCTGTACTTCGCCACCAGACGCGGCTTCCTCAAGCTCGAGCCAGCCGGGATCTGGATCGCGATCGGCCTTGCGCTGCTGTACCTGGTCATTCCGTCGAGACTGTTCGGAACCTCGTTCGCCGACCTCCGCATCATTCCCGCCGCGGCCCTGATCCTGCCCGCCTTCTGCTCGCTGTCGCTGCCCGGACGAGCGTGGAACATGGCTGCGCTCGCTGCGATCAGCGGCATCACGTTGATCAATCTCGCCGTCGTCCTCGCGGTGTGGCTGCCTTACCGTGCCGACTATGCGGCCATCATCGAGTCGTTCCACAAGCTCGATCGCGGCTCGCGCGTCCTGGTTGGCAGCACCGGCGACAATGGAGATCCGCCCTTCGCCGACCTCACTTCCTATCCGATGTACTATGCGCCGACGCTGGCCGTGCACTATGCCGACGCGTTCGTGATCAATCTCTTCACGGAAACCGGCAAGCAACCCGTACGGACACGCGAGGCCGTGCGCCGTCTTGCGCTGTCCGACGGAGGAATAGTGCCGTCAGGGCTGCTCGTTGCGATTGCGGCAGGCCAGCCG
The DNA here is from genome assembly GCF_023100985.1 of Bradyrhizobium sp. 191. Classification (NCBI taxonomy): domain Bacteria; kingdom Pseudomonadati; phylum Pseudomonadota; class Alphaproteobacteria; order Hyphomicrobiales; family Nitrobacteraceae; genus Bradyrhizobium; species Bradyrhizobium sp. 191. Next base: position 6,176,508 of record NZ_CP064692.1, on the reverse strand, counting down.
CCGGCGAACGCCCCTCCCCTCGTCCGCACGTGGTACCGGGACTACGACTATCTCTATTTGGTTGGGCCGCCTGCCGCGAATCCGCTGCCGGATCTGCTCCAGCTGTTGGACAGTTCGGATCGATTTGTTCTGTACAGGATCCGTCGCCGGTCCTGAAGCGCGACGAGATCGGGATTGGATCGTCCTTGTGCGCTCGGCACAACGCGGACAATCAGGCACCATCCAGCTGCTCCCGCCCTCTCGTTTCCGATCGCATCTCCGGGTACTCTAAACCCGCGACATGGGCCCCGGAGCAATAGATCCTTAATCGTTGCGACAAGGCGACCTTAACCACCGGCGCGTTAGAGTCCCGCTCCTGAAACACAGTTGGAATCTTTCGCATGGCGTCCAGGCCCAGATCGATCCACTACAGCCTCGTCATCCCCGTGTTCAACGAGGAAGCCGTGCTGCCGGTCCTGCTGCGCCGCCTCGATCAGGTCATGTCGCGGCTCGACGGGCCGGCAGAAGCGATCTTCGTCGACGACGGCAGCCGCGATTCCAGCTCGATCGTGCTGCAGGCGCTCGCCACGCGCGACCCGCGCTATCGCTATATCGGCCTGTCGCGAAATTTCGGTCACCAGGTCGCCATCACCGCCGGTATGGACGCCGCGCAGGGTGACGCGATCATCGTGATGGATGCCGACCTGCAGGATCCGCCCGAAGTGATCGAGCAACTGATCGCGAAATGGCAGGAAGGCAACGACGTCGTCCACGCCCGCCGCCTGTCGCGCGAGGGGGAAAGCCGCTTCAAGCGTGCGACCGCGCATCTGTTCTACCGGCTGCTCGGCCGGATGTCCTCAGTCGGCATCCCCGCCGACGTCGGCGACTTCCGCCTGATCGATCGCAAGGTGCTCGAGGCCCTTCGGCAAATGCCGGAGCAGGATCGCTTCGTGCGCGGCATGATCGCCTGGCTCGGCTTCCGGCAGGCCGAGGTCGCCTTCCACCGCCTCGAGCGCGTGGCGGGCGAGACAAAATACCCGCTGTTCAAGATGGTACGGCTCGCGATGAATGCCGCACTTGGCTTTTCCGACCTGCCCTTGCGGCTGGCGATCTGGTGCGGATTGTCGGTCTCCGGACTCGCAATGCTCTACGGCGGCTGGGTGGTGCTGATGTGGCTCAGCAACGACAGCCACCTCGTGACCGGCTGGTCGTCGACGATCGTCCTCGTGTCGCTGCTGTGTGGAATCAACATGCTGATGACGGGCATCGTGGGGCTCTATGTCGGGCGCATCCACGCCGAGGTGAAGCGCCGCCCGCTCTACGTGGTGCAGACGCGAGCCGGCTTCGATCGCAACGAGGCGGCGGCCCCACCCGCGATCCACGCCATCAACGAGTGACTCGGCGACGCGTGACAAGGCGCCGGACGGGCGTGTTGTCCGGAGGCCGATATGTCGGATTCGACACGCCCTTTGCCTATCTTTGCGGCGTCTCCCGCCGCTTGTGCACGACCGCCACGTCGTCGCTGTAGACGCGCTGCCACGCGGGCAGCCGGTCGAGCATCGCTACTGCCGGTGTATGCGGTGCGAGCAACGTCGCACCGATGCGGTATTCCTCCAGCAAGTCGAGAAAATCTCCGAGATCGATCAGCGCCAGTGCCCGATTGTAGCGGTCGATGAACGGTCCGCCGTACAGTTCGGCGCGACCATCGATGAAGGTCGGTATGCCGGCAAAGATCAAATAGCCGCCAAAGGAATAGTCGTTGAGCACGGGCCCAGCCTTGGCGAGATCGGCTCCAGCAATGGCTGCCTGAGGCGTGATGGTCGGAGCCGGCCTGACGTCGTGCGCCAGGGCGACTCCGCTCGCCGCGATCAACACGCCGAGCCCGGCCAGAGTGAGGCCGCGCGGCGCGACGACCGCATCGTCCGCGGCCGCACCGCCGAACCGCCGCCCCAGAGGGGCTGCCAGATAGAGCGGCGCCAGCATGGCCAACAGATCGGCATTGCGCATCTGCGCCAGCGAGAAATGGAGCAGGCCCAGCACCACAAGGACGCGCACGACCGGCAGCGTCACGCCACGCGAGAGCGCAAAGATTCCAGCCAGCAGCAGCAACTCGAAGGCCCCGACATGGCCGAAATCCTGCGGTCGCCATTCCGCGATCCAGGCGAGCGCGGGGCCGAGGCCGAGTGTCGTCAGCGGCATGAGCAGCGGTTCCGGCCCGTGGGGCGTCAGGCAGGAGGCTGCGACTGCGAGTGCCGTGAAGGGTAGCCACCGCAGCAGCACGCGCGGCCATTCGCTTGGCTTCTCGCGCAGCAGCGCCTCGAGCCCTGCAGGGCCGATCAGCCCGAGAGCCAGCACCCCACTGCCGTGAAGATTGGCCCACAGCACCAGCAGCGGCAGGGCCCAGTATGGCGGAGGCCCTCCACGATCCATGCAGCGCACCAGGGCGGCCGCCCAAATCACCATGATCGGCAGGACGAGGACGTGCGGCCGCGCCAGCATATGCGGCGCCAACAGGATGACGGCGGCAATCACCATGAGCAGCGTCTGGGTCGGCGAAAGCTCACGCAGCAGGAAAAAGGTCAGCAAACCAAAGGCGAGCGCTATCGCCGCCGCGGCGACGACGACGACGCCCGGCCAGCCGGAAATTATGTACGCGGCCGCGTAGATGACCTCCGAGAGCCATTCGAAGGTGATCCAGGGCGCGCCATGCTTGGAAAATGAAAAGGGATCGCTCGTCGGCAGGGCGCCATGCGCCATGATCCAGCGCCCGAGCTCGACATGAGAATAGGTGTCGGGATCGCCGAGCAACCGCGGCCCGGCGACGAGCAGCGCCGCATAGACGCTGAGGCCCACCAGCCAAGGGAGCGCTGCACGTGCCGAAAACGGTTGAACCGCGCTGTGGACGACCTGGTCAGACATGGCGAGCCAAACTAGGGCCTGTTTGGATTCAGGATTCTCATTTGGGCTTGGCTGTGATTCAAGCTTGGGATGAACCGATTCGTTTTGACTGACGCCCAATGGGCGAAGATGGAACCACATTGTCTTGGCAAGCCGGCTGATCCCGGCCGGAGCGGCAAGAACAACCGGCTATTTGTCGAAGCAGTCTTGTGGATCGCCCGGACAGGCAGCCCATGGCGCGATCTGCCGCGCGCCTTCGGCAACTGGATAACCGTATACACGCGTTTCCGCGACTGGGCGAAGGCAGGTGTCTGGAAGCGTCTGTTCGATGCGGTCTCGGACGAGCCGGACATGGAATACGTCATGGTCGATGCCACCATCGTCAAAGTCCACCGCCACGGACAGGGCGCAAAAGGGGGACGCAAAACCAAGCCATCGGCCGCTCGAAAGGCGGTATGACCACCAAAATCCTGGCACTTACCGACGCGCTCGGTAATCTCGTGCGTTTCGTGCTGCTGCCCGGCCAGCGCTTCGACACGGTCGGCGTCTCGCCGCTTATCGAAGGGCTGGCCTTCGATGCGCTGATCGCAGACAAGGCGTTCGACAGCAATGCCATCATCGCCGACCTCGACAAGCGCGGCGCCAAGGTGGTCATTTCCCAGCACCCACGTCGCGCCAAGCCTCTCGCCATCGACAAGGAAATGTACAAATGGCGGCATCTGATCGAAAATTTCTTCTGCAAGCTCAAGGAATTCAAGCGGATCGCCATGCGCGCCGACAAAACCGATTTGAGCTTCGAAGCAATGATCAATCTGACCGCCGCCGTGACAAACTCAAGATGAATCCAAACAGACCCTAGAACGCAAGCGTTAAGTTCTTATTGAGTGTTCTCGCATTCGCGCCAAGGCGGCTAGCCGGGTCGTCGCTGCTGCTCCCGCCGAACAGTCTTGCCAGGCCGGTCTGCGCGATCAATCGGGGGCTGCTGCGTGCCGCACTCCTCGTATCGCCCGCCACCCTCGGCGGCGTTGGCTTTGCAATCTGGCCGGCATTCGCCGCGGCAACGAGCGCCACGAGATCGCGATGCCGGATCGCAACCTGTCCCGCCAGACCATCTCCGGCATGGTGCCGCTCGCCGCGCAGCTCGGCTGGCCGCGTGAGTTTTCACTTCTCTGTGCGGACCGTCTCGGGAGCTGACGCGCAGGTTCTGTCATGCGGTACGATCGGATGGTCGAAGGGAAAGGTGTGTCATGCTGCTTCGCAATCTCTTCATCGCACTTCTCGTCACGGTCTCGATCACGACGGCGCAGGCGGCGCCGCAATGGCTCAGCCTGCCGCCGACTCCAACCTTGCCCAAGGCGGCGCAGAGCGGCTTCGCACCCGTCAACGGCATCAAGGTCTGGTACGCCATCTTCGGTCGCGGCCAGCCCGTCCTGTTGCTGCATGGCGGCCTCGCCAACGCCAACTACTGGGGCCATCAGGTCCGCGCGCTGCAACGGCAATATCAGGTCATCGTCATGGAGAGCCGCGGCCATGGCCGCAGCAGCCGCAACCAGGAGCCATATGGCTATGATTTGATGGCCTCGGACGTGATCGGGCTGCTCGATCATCTCAAGATCAGGCAGGCTGCGATCGTCGGCTGGAGCGACGGCGCGATCATCGGCCTCGACGTCGCCATGAGGCATCCGGAGCGGGTGAGCAGGCTGTTCGCCTTCGCGGCGAACTCGGACCCGTCAGGCGTGGCGGATATTGCGTCGAGCGACGTCTTCAATGCCTACATCGCCAGGGCCGGCGAGGAGTACAAGCGCCTTTCGTCGACCCCGACCGAGTACAAGGGGTTTGTCACGGAGATCACCAAGATGTGGGAGAGCCAGCCGAAGTGGACGGCTTCGGACCTCGCGACAATCAAGGTGCCGACCTGGATCGTGGATGGCGATCACGACGAGGCGATCAAGCGCGAGAACACCGAGTTCATGGCCGCGAGCATTCCGGGCGCCGGCCTCCTGATCCAGCCAGATGTCAGTCACTTCTCGTTCCTGCAGGATCCGGAGCAGTTCAACGATGACATGCTGCGGTTCCTCGCACGCGGCGCCAGATCCGGAGCAGCAGCGAAGTAAGGAGATCACAGGCGGGGCGAAGCGGACTTGTCCCGCCGTAGCTCTAAAAGCAAAGGTAGAGAGCCGCGCTGCCTCGGGGGCACGGGAGTGTAACTTCGAGGCGCAGATCGCCGCCGCCCAACAAAAAACGCGGCGTTTCCGCCGCGTTTTTCAATTCGGTCTGCCGCTTGCGATCAGGCCTGCGGCTGCGGCTCCAGGCCGGGATCCGGATCGGGCCGCGGGCGCGACTTGCCGGCCGGGGGCACCGCGGAGGCGCGCGGCGTGGTGGGCTCGAGCACGGATTCGCGGTTCGGCTTCTTGCCCTTGAGCAGGTCGACGATCTCGTCGCCAGTCAGCGTCTCGAATTCGAGAAGTCCCTTGGCGAGCGCTTCGAGATCGGCGTGCTTCTCGGTGAGGATGCGGGTCGCTTCCTTGTAGCCCTCCTCGACCAGACGCTTGATCTCGGAATCGATCTTCTGGACCGTCGCCTCGGACGCGTTCTGCGTGCGCGACACCGACATGCCCAGGAAGACCTCGTCCTGGTTCTCACCATAGGAGACGGTGCCGAGCTCTTCCGACAGGCCCCAGCGCGTCACCATCATACGGGCAAGGCGCGTGGCCTGCTCGATGTCGGAGGCGGCGCCCGAGGTCACCTTCTCGCGACCGAAGATCAGCTCTTCGGCGACGCGGCCGCCCATCATGATGGCAAGGCGCGAGGTCATCTGCTCCAGGGACATCGACAGCTTGTCGCGCTCCGGGAGCTGCATGACCATGCCCAGCGCACGGCCGCGCGGAATGATGGTCGCCTTGTGGATCGGATCGGTCGCGGGCACGTTGAGGCCGACGATGGCGTGGCCGCCCTCGTGATAGGCCGTCAGCAGCTTCTCTTCCTCGGTCATGACGAGCGACTTGCGCTCGGCGCCCATCATCACCTTGTCCTTGGCCTCCTCGAACTCGGCCTGGGTCACCATCCGCTTGTTGCGGCGGGCGGCGGTGAGCGCAGCCTCGTTGACGAGGTTCATCAGGTCGGCGCCGGAGAAGCCCGGCGTGCCGCGCGCGATCGTCTTGAGGTTGATATCCGGCGCCAGCGGCACCTTGCGAACGTGAACCTTGAGAATCTGCTCGCGGCCGACGACGTCCGGATTGGGCACCACGACCTGGCGGTCGAAGCGGCCCGGACGCAGCAGCGCGGGATCGAGCACGTCGGGACGGTTGGTCGCGGCGATCAGGATCACGCCCTCGTTGGCCTCGAAGCCGTCCATCTCGACCAGCAGCTGGTTCAGCGTCTGCTCGCGCTCGTCATTGCCACCACCGAGGCCGGCGCCGCGGTGACGACCGACAGCATCGATTTCGTCGATGAAGATGATGCAAGGCGCGTTCTTCTTGGCCTGCTCGAACATGTCGCGGACGCGGCTCGCGCCGACGCCGACGAACATTTCGACGAAGTCCGAACCGGAAATGGTGAAGAACGGCACGTTGGCTTCGCCCGCCACCGCACGCGCGATCAGGGTCTTACCGGTGCCGGGAGGGCCGACCAGCAGCACGCCGCGCGGAATGCGACCGCCGAGGCGCTGGAATTTGCCGGGGTCGCGCAGGAACTCGACGATCTCCTGCAGGTCCTGCTTGGCCTCGTCGACGCCGGCGACGTCCTCGAAGGTGACGCGGCCATGCGCTTCCGTCAGCATCTTGGCGCGCGACTTGCCGAAGCCCATCGCCTTGCCGGCGCCGCCCTGCATCTGCCGCGACAAGAAGATCCACACGCCGATCAGCGCGATGAAGGGCAGCCAGGAGACCAGCAGCGAGACGAACCAGGGCACATTGTCGCCCGGCGGCTTCGCAGTGATCTGCACCTTGCTGTCATAGAGGCGCTTCACCAGCGTCGGGTCGTTCGGCGCGTAAGTCTGGAAGCTCGAGCCGTTGGTGAAGGTGCCGTGGATATCAGGCCCCTGGATCACGACGTCGCGCACATTGCCGCGGTCAACTTCGCTCAGGAGCTGGGAGAAGGCGATGTCCTGCGAGGAGGCCCGCTGACCCGGATTCTGAAACAGCGTGAACAACGCCAACAGCAGCAAGACAATGATGACCCAGAGGGCGAAATTGCGCAGATTGGCGTTCATTGATCTTCCTTCGTGGTCGCGCGGATCGCAACCCTGATCCTTGGGCAGTGGCTTTGGTCAATGCGAGGAAATCCCAAGGAATCCTCTCGGTTAGACGGATACAATTTAGGTGCCGCCCCGGTCGCTGCCAAGGGAACGCGATGGGACTATTTATCCCATCTTAGCGCGATTCCCGCGGAAATAATGGCGCCCGATCGGGGGTTTTCCGGCCTGGTTAAGGTGGCCTGACGGCGCAGATGCGAAACGGCCGGTGCCATGATCCGCCCTCATTCGTGCTCATCTCCCGGTGCGCCGCCGGGCCGGTGCCGGCGCAATGTGGATACGCCCGCCGGCAAGGCTGATCAAGGCTCCCGCGAGGGTCTGCTTCAGGACCGGCCGGCCGGTCGCGCGGGCGCGGAGACTTGCGGCCACCGCCTGGTCCAGTGCGGACATCAGGGTTTCAACCTTGCCGAGTTCCGCCGGCCCTTCATGTCCGAGCGCGTTGATCGCCCGCAGCAGGAGCCGCAGCCGGACCTCCTCCGGCAGGGCGGCAAAGGCCGAGGCCTCGAAGCTTCGGCCCCCCACCTGCGGCGCAACGCCGCGATCCCGCAAACGGAGGAAGCGCTCGGCGCCGTCGGCCAGCACCTCGACCGCCGCATTGGCCCGCGCCAGCCTTGCCGCGAGCCGCGCCAGGTTGCGCGCATCGCCGCCCTCGGCCGCGAGCAGCGGCAGCAGCGCGCGCAGCCGCGGCCGGGTGAAGGCGGTGTCCCGGTTGGTGGGGTCCTCGGCAAAGCCGACCTTCGCCCGCCTCAGGGTCGCGATCAGCTGCGACTTCGGAACATCGAGCAGCGGACGCGCCAGCACGATTCCGTCGCGCTCGCTGAGGGGAGCCATGGCCGACAGCCCGGCAAGTCCGCTGCCGCGGAAGAGGCGCATCAACAGCGTCTCGGCCTGGTCGTCGCGGGTGTGGGCCGTCAGCACATGGCTCGCGCCCGCGGCACGCGCGGCGTCGGCGAGCAGACGGTAACGGGCCTCGCGCGCTGCCGCAGGCAGCCCCGCCTTCGGCTTTGTGCCGCGCCAGCGCAGGGTCCGGTGCGGCAGCCCGAGCCCGGCGGCGAGCCGCTTGACCTCGCGCGCCTCGCGCGCCGCCTCTCGCCGCAAGCCGTGATCAATCGTGACGACGGTGAGAAGCGGACCGCGCGCGAGGCTGCGCCGCCAGCGCGCCGCAAGCCACATCAGCGCGACCGAGTCGGGCCCGCCCGAGACCGCGAGCACCAGCGCCGGCGCAGCTCTCAGGCCGGCGAAGAGCCGCTTCGCCTCGCGCGCCGAGATCGGAGAATCATCGTCTGACATGACCCGGCCCAGCATCCTCGGCGGATGATCGCGATGTTTAGCGCAGCACCACCCGCGTTGTCAGGATAGAAACGCCGGGCCTCAGCACTTCACCCGCTTCTGCTCGCGATCGACCGCCGCTTTGACGCCGGCGGAGGCGCGCGGATATTTGCGGCCGACCTCGCCGAAGGCGGCGCAGGCGGCCTCCTTCTCCTTCAGCGCGGCGAGCGACTGCCCGAGCCGCAGCAGCGCATCCGGCGCCTTGGCCGATTTCTCGTATTTGGTGGTGACGGCGAGGAAGGCTTCCGCGGAGTCGCGGTATTGCTGGCGCTGGAAGTAGCTCTCGCCGAGCCAGTATTGCGCGTCCCCGACCAGCGGGTCGCTCGGAAACTTCTGGCCAAAATTCTTCATGGTCTGCTCGGCAAGCGCATAGTCCTTGCGCTGCATGTAGCCGATGCCGAGGTCGAACTCGTCGCGCGGCGTCGCCGAGGGCGGCAGGGTGGTCAGGCCGCCGCCGGCCGGCGCGGGATAGCCGGATTGGGCCGGCGGATAACCGGGCTGTGCGGCGGGCGGCACGCCTTGCTGGTAGCGGGGGCTGGTGTTGGCGAGATCGAGCGGCTCGCCCGGGTTGCGGCCGCCGGCACCGGCTCCCGCCGGCATCGGCTGCTGCCCGCCGCCGAGCGCGCGCGGCGCGCCCGGCGCGTTCGGGTTCTGGTTCGGATCGAACGCATCGCCGCGGCGGCGCGTGCCGGGTGCGCCAGGCGCCGGCTGCTCCTGAATGATCGGCGCAGGGGCGGCGATCTGCGGCTGCTCGTAATTCGGCTGCGCGGCCGGCTGCTGCTGGCGATAGCCCGGCGTGACCTGGGTTGGTGCGATTTGGGCGGGCGGCATCGCCGCAACGTTCGGTGCCTGGCCGGGCGCGGCTTGCGCACCGCCTTCGAGCGCCCGCAGCCGCTCCTCGAGCTGGCGATTGCGATATTGCAGCTCTTCGTTCTGGCCGGTGAGCTGGCGCAGCTGGTTCTCCAGCCGCTCGATCCGCATCTCGGGGTCGGCGTCATCCGACTGCGCGAAGACCGGTTGCGCAAGTGCGGGCGAGCACAAAGAGAGCAGCGCGGCGGTCGCCACGGTGCCGGTAAAGACCTTAATTCTGGATGACATCTTGCCCTGACGACAAAAGCGAAATGGCCTGCGACGGAACATTCGACGCGCCCCACATTGAAGTGGAGTACGCCAAAAATGTGACTGCTACCAAGCGGTTTCTGTCACAGAATGCTGAAACGAAACCGGCGCCCGAGAGGGCGCCGGCATAGTCCATTTCCGAAGCTGAACGGCGGCTGACTGAAGCGTCAGGAGCTCGCGTTCAAGACGGTGACGGCGCGCCGGTTCTGCGACCAGCAGGAGATGTCGTTACAGACGGCCACCGGCCGTTCCTTGCCGTAGGAGATCGTGCGCATGCGGTTCGGATCGATGCCGCGCGAGGCGAGGAACGAGCGCACCGACTGGGCTCTCCGGGCGCCGAGCGCGATGTTGTATTCGCGGGTGCCGCGCTCGTCGGCATGACCTTCGATGGTGAAGCTGTAGCGCGGATAGGTCTGGAGCCACTGCGCCTGCTTCTCCAGGGTCACGATCGCCTGCGGGGTCAGATCGGTCTGGTCGCTTTCGAAGAACACGCGGTCACCCACGTTGACGACGAAATCCTGCTGGCTGCCGGGCGTCGCCGCATTGGCCATCGCATCCGTCGCGGCATTTTTGTTGGCGCAGGCGCCCATCGACAGCGCGACGGCGAGCACCGCGGCCAGCTTCAATCCCTGGAGGATACGCATAGGATGTTTCATTCCGGAGCCTCCACGCTCACGTTAGTCCACTGCTGTCCGGTCTACAGGGGGTTGGTTAAGCGAACGTTCCGTCAACCTTGACGGAACCTTGCCTCAGCCGCTCAAATGCCCCCAGTCAGCGAAAAGCAACCGTCATGGTTAATGAGTTGTAAATGTGGCGCCAGGGTGAAGGCAAGCCGCGCCGACCGGCAAAAGCGCCGGCTTCTGCAGGAATTTTGAGCTGAATCGAGAGGGGGACCGCCCCCTAGTAGGCCGAACCGACCGCCGGAGCCGCCACATCCCGGTTCCGCGGCGTGGTCACCAGCGCCGGCCGCGTTGCAGCCTGGCGCGCGTTGCTGCGTGTAAACAGCATGCGCCGCTCAAACGCGCTGGAGCGCATGATCGGGAAACGCGTCAGGATCTTTTCCCGGACCTTGGGATAATCCGAGGCCATCAGCACGGCCTTCTGCGTCGGCCAGCCCGGAAATGAACGCGGCTCGGTGAGAGTCTCGGACAGGAACACGCGGCGGTAGAACGCCTGATGATCGGTCCGCACCATCGAGAGCCCGACATCGGCATTGAAATGCTCGCAGGCAACGAAGGGAAGCCGGACCGTCAGATAAGGCAGTTCGGGGAACCGCTGTTGCATTTCGGGATCGGCAACGAATCGACACGGATCGACAAAGACCTCGCCCCGATCCAGCCGAGGATGCAGGACGTCGCCGAACACCTCCGTGGTGTAGGACATCCGGCATTCGGACGTCAGAACGTGGATTCGAACTGAACTGCAGAGCTCGTCGTCGACGTAGACGCCGAAATTCCAGACGTTGGGCGCGTCGTCGAAACGGTCCGTCACCCGCTGCGACTCCGACGGCGGGATCAGTCCGGCCTGCAGATAAGCGCGGTAGCGCATCAAGTACAGGTTGTCCTTGTCCTCGGGAGTTTCGATGAGTCGGTAATCGATGCGGTCAAACAACGCGGCGCCGCGTGGAAGGAGCGCCGCGCTCGGTTCGGCTCCGGACTTCATCTGCTACCTCTAAACTCAAAGCAACTTCCGCGAGTAGTAGCAGATTAATGGTTCCTTAACGAAATTGCAAAGCATTAGAGTTGTTAGGGTTAACCTTTTGGGGCCCGCAAGACTACGGAGCTGGCGGGAGCCGATTGCAATGAAGGAGCCGCGACGAAGGGATCAGGCCGATCGCGACGACGCGATGGCGAGCTGGTCGTCAGGCATGCGACGGCCATGCGAGGCGTTGAGCAATTGACGGACGCGCACCGCCGGAACCGGCCGGCTGAACAGGTAACCCTGCCCTTCCGTCACGGTGCCGTCGGCGCTGATCAGCTCGAGCTGTTCGTTGGTCTCGATACCTTCGACCACGACGGCCATGCCGAGGTCGGCGGACAGCCGCGCGACGCCGCGCAGCAGCGTCAGCGGCCGGTCGGTATCGATGCCTTCGAGGAAGGAGCGGTCGATCTTCACCTTCTGCATCGGGAAATTGTGCAGGTAGCTGAGGCTGGAATAGCCGGTGCCGAAATCATCGAGCGAGATACGCACGCCGAGCGCACGCAGTTGCGACAGGATGTCGTGGGTGAGCTGGGTGTTGCGCAGCAGCGACGATTCGGTGATCTCGATTTCCAGTCGATGTGCCGGCAGGCCCGACACTTCGAGCGCGTAGCGGATTTCGCTCAGGACGTCGCGCTGGTGGAATTGCTGCGGCGAGAAATTGACGGCAACGCTGACGCCGTCCGGCCACTTCATGCATTCCATGCAGGCGCGGCGCAGGATCCAGCGCCCGAGATCGACGATCAGGCCCATGTCCTCGGCGACCGGGATGATGTCGACCGGCGAGACCGTGCCGCGCACCGGATGATTCCAACGCAGCAACGCCTCGCAGGTGGTGATCTTGCCGGACTTCAGATTGACCAATGGCTGGTAGAACAGCTCGAATTCCTCGTTCGAGAGCGCCTTGCGCAGGTCGAGCTCGAGGATGCGACGGGCCTCGACGGTCGCCGCCATCTCGTCGCGGAAGAAGCAGAAGGTGCCGCGGCCGTCGGCCTTGGCTCGGTACAATGCCATGTCGGCATTCTTGAGCAGCGTATCGGCGCTGATCTCGCCCGGGGAAGTCAGCGCGATGCCGACGCTGGCGCCGATCTCGACCAGATGATTTTCGATACGGTAGCGCTCGCTCAGGCGTTCGACGATACGGCGGGCAAGCGCCGAGGCGTCCTCCGGCGAAGAGATGTTCTGCTGGAAGACGACGAACTCGTCGCCGCCGAAGCGGGCGACGAAATCCTCGGGGCGCAGCATCTCGCGCAGGCGATTGGCGACCGCACACAGAAGCTGATCGCCGCAGGGATGACCCAGCGTATCGTTGACCTGCTTGAACTGGTCGAGATCGACGAAGAGCAGAGCCGACAGACGCTCCGAATGGCGCGCGACTGCGAGCAAACGCTCGATCTCGTCCCGAAAATTGACACGGTTCGGGAGCGCCGTGAGATCGTCGTAGCGGGCCAGATGGCTGATCCTGGCCTCTGCGTTGCGGCGCTCCGTGATGTCCTCGAGCAGCAAAACCGCACCGCCATCAGCCATCGGCTGGACGGTCCATGACAGCGAACGATTCCTGTGCGGATCGGGGTCGGCGGTGATGATTTCGTTCGCCTGGGCGGTTTCGATGTCGGAGATGATCGCCTCGCCGCTGGCCGCCGAAATCGATCCCGCTTCGACGCATGCGGCGATGATGTCGCGCGCAGTCGTGCTGGTCTGGGTCAGATTGTCGGGCAGATTCATCATCGCGCCAAAGCGGTGGTTCATCACCGCGAGCTGGCCGTCGATGCGAAACATGCAGAGCCCGTGCGGCATGTTGTTGAGGGCCGTGTCGAACTGGCCGGCGAGCGCAGCCTCGCGCTCGCGCGCGACAACGGCGCGCAGGAATATCCTGTGCAGATTGCCGGAGAGCCGCATGACCGAAAGGAGGAACGCGGCGCACACGACCGACATCGCCATGTAGTAAGGCGTGGCGTGCAGCGCCAGCGCGATCACGGCCGGTCCGAATATCAAGGTGGCCTGCAGACGAAATATCCACTGCCGTCCGTAAGCCCTCCCCGCTCCTCCCGCCACGATTCCGGTGGTGACCGAGAGGGCAATCATGTGAGCAATGGCGTCCTCATTGCTCAGCAGGGTCGTGGAACACCATAGACCGATGGCGGCGGCCTGGATGAGCGCTCCGATCTGGTAGCGCTGCTGCCAACGCGCCGCTTGTTCTGCGCTCAGAACCGATTTTCTGGCCTGGTACCGGCTCAAATCGAAGGCGCGTATGGCTCCCGCAAGAATGAGCAGCGGGACAAATAGCCAAAGCAGCGTCTGTCCCGTCTTGAGCGCCGTCAAGGAGGCCGAGAACGCCGAGAACACTATGCCGGTAAGCACTGTGCCGGGCGCCTCGAACAGCGAATCGGTCAGCGCCGCCGAAATCGTCGGCGAGGCCTGTTCCTCCTGCTCTCCGCTCTGGCTAGCGAACTGCATGTTGGTGTGTACGCGCGTCCTGGTTGGGCGCGTAGTTCTAACCCAACTGAGATGAAGCCTTTCTGAGGGAACATCGTTAAAGTCGAGTTGTTTTTCGGCAATAGCGAACTGATTTTCGCTTAGATATCAGGCAGCTAGGCAAGCCTTGCCGGGCACAAGGTGAAGGAAGTCTTGCCGTGCGCTGCGAACTCGAAAAAATCGGCGCGTTTTTTCGAAAACATCGCGCGTCTGAACACGCGATGTTTTAGCTGCGCTCCCGTCAGCCCGACGTCGAGGACAACAGCGGCGACCATGCCGGGTCCGAGGCAAAGCCCGGCGTCGGCACCTTCAATTCGTTGCGGCCGGAGATGTCGACCGAGTACAGCGACGGCCCACCATTGCCGCCGGGATCGCGGAAGAACATCAGCACGCGGCCGTTCGGCGAGAAGGTCGGGCCCTCGTTGTGGAAGCCGGAGGTGAGCAGCCGCTCGCCCGAACCGTCCGGCTTCATGACGCCGATCGAGAACTGCCCGCCGCCTTGCCTGGTGAAGGCGATGTAGTCGCCGCGCGGCGACCACACAGGCGTCGAATAGGTGGCGTTGGTGTCGTCCTTGGAGAAGGAGATGCGCTGCGCAGCGCCCCCGCCCGCAGCCATCACATAGATCTGCGAGCGGCCGCCGCGATCGGACTCGAAGCAGATGCGGGTGCCGTCCGGCGAGTAAGACGGAGACGTGTCGATGGCCGGCGTGTCGGTGAGGCGCGTGGTCGAGCGCGAGCGCAAATCCATCACGAACAGGTTGGAATTGCCGCCCTGCTGCAGGCTCATGATGACGCGCTGGCCGTCCGGCGAAAAGCGCGGCGCGAAGGTCATGCCGGGGAAGTTGCCGACGATCTCGCGCTGGCCGGTCTCGATGTTGTAGAGATAGACCTTCGGATCGCCCTGGCCGAACTCCATGTAGGTGATCTCTTGCGAGTTCGGCGAGAAGCGCGGCGTCAGCACGAGGTCGGAGCCGCGGGTCAGATAGCGCACATTGGCGCCGTCCTGGTCCATGATCGCGAGCCGCTTGACGCGGCGCTCCTTCGGCCCGGTCTCGTCCACGAACACCACGCGGCTGTCGAAATAGCCTTTCTCGCCGGTCATCCGCTCGTAGATCTGGTCGGAGATGATGTGGGCGATGCGGCGCCAATATTCGGGCGAGGTGAAATATTGCTGGCCGGCAAGCTGCTGGCCGGAGACCACATCCCACAGGCGGAATTCGGCCTTGAGCCGGCCGTCCGGCTGCCGCGTCATGCGGCCGGTGACGAGGGCCTGGGCGTTGATGGTCTTCCAGTTCTGGAATTGCGGCGCGACGTCGATGTTGCTGATGCGCTCGATGAAGGCGGCCTGGTCGATCGGCGCGAACAGGCCCGAGCGCTTCAGATTGTTGGTGATGACCTGGGTGACACCGTTGCCGACGTCGCCGTCGGAGGGCGAGCCCGGCACAAAATTGGTGATCGCGATCGGGACGGGCTGAAACTCGGTGGGATCGATGCGCAGTCGCGGCTGCCCCTGAGCCAAGGCGTGTCCGCCGCCGAGCATCGCGAGCGTCGACCCGGTCAGGGTCATGAAGCGGCGGCGGTTCATCGATCGGGCATCATTCATCGCAAAATTCTTTGGTTCGGATGTCACAACATATCTTTCAGACCGAAAGTCATCGGAATGAGCTTCCAGCTCTCGTATTGCTGCTTCGGCATGAACGAATAGACCTGGCACTGCACGATGGCGCGCTTGGCGCTCTCCGCCACCGCCTGCGCGATCGACCGCGACGGTCCCCGCACAGCGACGACGATCGGCTCGGCAGCCAACGATCCGTCGATCTTCATGGGAATGTCGATGTCGGCTTCATACTGGTCAGCATCCTGCCCGTTATAGGTCGGCGTGAAGCAGCGCTTGACCGCGCCCTGGAAAGCACCGCGCCAGGTCGCGACGTTGGCGACGGCCGTCCCGGTCGCCGCTCCCAACGACGCCGACGCATTCAGCGCCGATCCAGTCAGTTCGTGCCGTGTCGTGGCGCGCTTGTCGAGGTCGCGCTGGATCTGCGCGGGGTCGAAGGTGCGCTCCTTCGGCTTCGGCTGCTGCTGCGGCTGCACCGCCGCAACCTTCTGCTCCACGGGCTTGGGCGGCGGCTTCTTGGTGTCCAGCTTCTTCTGGAGCTCGGCGATCGGATCTTCCTTGGCCGGATCGGGCTTCTTTTCCTGCGGCTTCGGCTCTTCCTTTGGTTTCGCCTCGGTCACCGGCTTCGGCGGCTCGGGCTTCTTCTCGACCGGCTTCTCGACGGGTTTCGGCGGCGGCTCCGGCGTCGAGTTGGTCTTGATCAGCTCTTTCTTCTCGGTGACCTTGCCGACGGCATCTTCCTCGGGCTTGGCTTCCGCGATCTTCTCGACCTTGGGCTTCGGCTCTTCCTTCTTCCCGGTCTTCTGCCCCGCCATCATCTTCGCGAGTTGATCGGAAGAGATGATGTCAACCGGAAGCGACTCTTCCGGCGCGATGTAGGCCTTGCTGCTGAAGGTGACGAGCCCCCATCCCAGCACGAGGACGTGGAGGGCGATCGACGCAACGAGTGTCTTGTCGATGTTCACCTTCACCGCTTACCCCTGATCCGCTTCCGTGACGAGGGCGAGCTTCTTGAATCCGGCACCCGACAGCAGGCCCATGACCTTGGCCACCGTGCCGTAATCGGCCTTCTTGTCGGCGCGCAGGTAGATGCGTTCCTCGAGCCCGCCCCGCGCATCCGTGATCGCCTTGAGCTTCGGCACCAGTTCGTTCAGCGCGATCTCGGCATCATTGATGAAGACCTTGCCCTTGATGTCGACGGACATCTGGATCGGCTTCTGGTCGTTGTTTTCGAGGCTCTTGGCCTGGGTCTGGGGCAGGTCGAGCGGCACACCGACCGTCAGCATCGGCGCCGACACCATGAAGATGATGAGCAGCACCAGCATCACGTCGACCATCGGCGTGACGTTGATTTCGGCCACGACGGGCTTGCGCCGGCCGCGGCGTCCGCCGCCTCCGGATGAGCTCGCAACGTTCATCGCCATGATCGAGTGCCCAAATTGCCCTTCACAGTAGAGCCAATTCCGTTCCGATGAAATCGGAACGGGGCTCTGGATTCTTGTCTTGACGCGTTTTCTTCACGCGAACCGGTATCCACTTCGCTCGAAAACGCTCCTTACATGCCGTCCGTCAGCCCCGCTCGTCGATCTGACGCGACAGGATGGCGGAAAATTCATCAGCGAAGCCCTCCAGCCGCTGGGCCTGCCGGTTCACCTCGGACGTGAACTTATTGTAGAAAATAGTGGCAGGAATGGCGGCGATAAGGCCGACGGCGGTCGCAAACAGCGCTTCCGCGATACCGGGGGCAACAACCGCCAGAGAGGTATTTTTCGACGCCGCGATCGACTGGAAGCTCGACATGATGCCCCAGACCGTGCCGAACAGGCCGACGAAGGGGCCGGCGGAGCCGACGGTCGCCAGCACCAGCAGGCGCCGTTCCAGGCGCTCAACCTCGCGCGCGATCGAGACGTTCATGACCTTGTCGATGCGCATCTGCAGGCCCGCGACCGAGCGCGCATGGCTTTCGAAAGAACGCTTCCACTCGCGCATCGCCGCCACGAAGCAGGCCGCCATGGAATGCGTCGGCTTGGCCGAGAGCGTGCGATAGAGTTCCTCGATCGACTCGCCGGACCAGAACGCCTGCTCGAACCGGTCCATCGAGCGCCGGGTGCGCGCGTAAAGAAAGATCTTGTCGATGGCGATCGCCCAGACCCAGACCGAGCAGGACAGAAGTCCCAGCATCACCGCCTTCACGATCCAGTGAGCCTGCCAAAACAGCGCAATCAGCGACACGTCGGCGGAGGCGGCAACCGGAAGGGCTGACTGAGCCACGTCGGCCGGATTCATAAGCAGTATCCTCTCAAGGCGATCGTTACCTAATGTCCTTCGGCCAGCAAATCGCTGCCGGTGTCCCCAACAGCCGCGCTAGAGCCGGCGCGGCCGGCAAGTCCGCTCAAAGCCTTGTTCTTTCTGGGGTGCAGGGCTCGTCCAAAGCCGGCCGCCTGCATTCCCCGCCAAGATGTCAAAACTATGGGCCTCGACACGGCTTTGGGCGCGACTGTCCGCAATTACCAGAGCCCGGCGTTGGTTAATGCGCGGTTACCGGCAGCAAATTTGGCTGCCGGAAAGGGAGGTGGACCAAGGATTTGGCCCGGCGGCCCCGGGGCGGCGGCATCTGGCGGGGAGATCGAGGACAAGACCCGCGGTCCCGGAACCTGGTTTCGAACTCCGCTCAGGCCGCGTTCGTCGCTGCACTGCTGCGCCCGTTCCCAATGGCCCGCTGTATGGCCTCGACGAACGTGGCGAGCCGCGGTGCGTGGTTCGCCGATGCCACGTCGCGCGCAGTGAGGGAAAGACAATCAAGGGGCTGCTTGCCGACGAGCTCCCGCATCTGCCCGAACACCTGATCGCTGCCGGCCCCGCCAAGCGTACAGAAGAACGCCACCGCAGGCAGTTTCGAGCTGTTTGCGAGCAGGTAGGCACGGACGGGCGAAGACAGCGACCAGGCCCAGACCGGGGTTCCGATTACAACGAGATCGTAGCGAGATGGATCCCTGACGGTGGCGGCGATGCGCGATGGGATCTGCCGTCGCGCTTCCATGGCCGAGCGCAGATAACCGAATATCCCCTTGCGGCTACCAGCCTCGGTGATTTCCTCACTGTCACAGGACAGCGCAGCCGCCAGGGATTGAGCAACTTTGCGCGTCGTGCCGGTCCGGGAATAATAGACCACGAGAATCCTTGCGTTCGCCATCGTCGTGCTCCTCGCCTCTGCCCGGCGAACTACATCGCGTTCGCGATGCGCGCGGCTTGATTCACGTCAACAGGCGCCGAGAAAGCGTCAAAGCGAGCGTGCGAGAGCCGTGGGAACGCATGCTCTCAGCGAGGGCGCGTCAGGCGGCCGAGACCGTCTCGGGGCAGTTGGTCAGTCGCGCCGGATTGCCGACCGCCGTGCAGCCGGCGGGCACGTCGCCGGTCACAACAGTGCCTGCGCCGATTTTTGCAAGATCGCCGATGCTGATGTCGCCGAGAATGCTCGCGCCCGCGCCGATGTAGACGCCGCGGCCGATGCGCGGCGAGCGCGCCGGCAGTTCGCTGCTGCGGCCGATGCTGACGTTCTGGAGGATGGTGACGTCGTCGCCGATGACGACGTTGGCGCCGATCACGATGCCGGTGGCGTGATCCAGATAGACGGCAGATCCGATGCTGGCAGCCGGATGAATGCTGACCTGGAGCAGGTTCGACGCCTCGTTCTGAAACAGCAGCGCCGCGTCGCGACGGTCATGACGCCAGAGCCAGTTCGAGACGCGCCAGGCTTGCAGCGCGATGTAACCCTTGTAGTGCAGCAATGGTGGCAGCAGATCGGTGACAGCGGGGTCGCGACGCGCGATGGCCGCGAGGTCCCTGCCAGCAGCTTCGATCAGGTCCGGCTCGTCGTGAAAGGCGTCGCGGGAAAAGGATGTGAAGCGCGCGCGTTCGGCGCGGCTGCCAAGCCGCCGCCCGATCAGGTCGGCCAGAGCCGCGGCGAAATCGTCATGGGTAAGGATGGCGCCGGCCAGCGTCTTGCCGAATAAGGGATCGGCAGCTGCCGCACGCTGCGCCTCGCGGCGGATCGCCGGCCAGAGGTCGTCGCTCGCGTCTACCGCAGCTTCCGGCATTGTCGCCTCCGATCCGCGTGCATCTGTGACGGCGAATATAGGCGGTCCGGATCAAGGCGCCAGCGGTGCCCACGGGATGCGCGTCCTCTCGCGCAGCTATTCGGCCTCTCGCGCTAGCGCGAACACGCCGAAGCCAAACCGCCCGCCTGCGGGTTGCGCAGGCGGGCGGCTCGGGGCCATCAGGACTTTGGGGGCATGCGCCTGAAGGCTTTGAGAGGCGTCAGGCTTGGATGTCAGCCCTGCTGCTGGTCGGTGGGCGGCGGGGTCGGACGCGTCTTGTGCTGCGCCATGAACTGGTCGAACTCTTCCTTGTCCTTGGCGTGACGCAGACGGGTCAGGAAATCCTTGAACTCGCGCTGCTCTTCCTCGAGGCGCTGCAGCGTCTCGGTGCGATATTCGTCGAAGGCGCGGTTGCCGGAGGACGGCGGGCCGAAGCCAAAGCCGAAGCCGCGGCGCTCCATGCGGTCGCGCATGCGATCCATCCTGTACTGCATCCGCTCCATCTTGTTCTGCCAGCGATCCTGGTGGCTCCAACACGACATTCTTCTGCTCCCGAGTGTGAAAAAGAGAAGGGCCAGTCCGATCGGCCACCAGATGATGAAGCCGAGGATGGTTACGGCAATCCAGCCGGGATGCCAGGGCGTATCCAGCATGCGGGGACGCTCGTACTGTCGGTATTGGTCCGAAGGGCCGCGCCATCGATTGACATCAGCGGTGTAGGCCATTTCCCATCTCCATCACGGCACCTGCGCCGTTGTGAATGTAAATAACATTTACATAGCTAAACCATCCCGCGATTTTGTCAAGCCGAGCGCCTGACAGGCGCGCGGAATTATTTGCGCAACTTTATTTCGGCTTGCCCCAGGGTCCGCCCGGCGGCACGCCCGAACCGGAGGAAGCCTCCGGCGGCACTGGCGGCGGCTCGGCTCCCTTCGTGGCCGGACGGCGGTCGATCGGGAAGCCGAGCCCGCGCAGATAGATCAGCACTTCGGCCTCCAGCAGCTCGTCCGGCGACATCGGCAGCTTGCGTCGCGCAGCATCGCCGCGGGAAAACAGCGAGGCCACGCCATGCGACATCGACCAGATGTGCAGTGCCATCATCATCGCCGGCGGGCGGGGCGTGCCGGGCGGCGTCAGTGCGGCGAGACGCTCGGCGGCAGCACGGATGATGTTGAAGGCTCGTTCGCTGGCGGCCTGAAGTGCGGCATTGGCATCGACCGGCACGCCCGATTCGAACATCGCGTTGTAGAAGGCCGGCTCCTCGCGGGCGAAGGCGAGATAGGCCTTGCCGACGCGCTCGAACGCGGTGACCGTATCGGGGCGTCCGTCATCCCAGGCCGCGGACAGGCGCGCCTCGAACTGCTCGAATCCGCGCTGGGCGATCGAGGACAGCAGCTCGTCGCGGTCGCGGAAATGCCGATAAGGCGCCGCGGCGCTGACGCCGGCCATGCGCGCGGCATCGGCGAAGGTGAAGCCGGCCGCCCCCTTCTCGGCGATCAGCCCGAGAGCGGCCTGCAACAAGGCTTCCTTCAGATTGCCGTGGTGATAGCCGCGCTCGGCGCGGCCGTGCTCCTTGCGCCAGCTCATGTGAACGACCTTTACATGAGCCGGGCGTGAAGGTCACTAGCGGGAATCGGGTGTGATTAACTCGTACATCCCCGTCATTCCGGGGCGGCTCATAGAGCCGTACCCGGAATCTCGAGATTCCGGGTTCGGTCCTGCGGACCGCCCCGGAACGACGGCCACCCATTGATGCTACATCTGCGGAATCGGCAGCACCGGCATCACTTCGATCGCCTCGCCCGGAAAGATCGCAAAATGCGGATGGTTCTCGAACAGTTTGGCAGCTTCCTCCTGCGAGGCGGCGCGTACCACCGTGAAACCGGTCAGCGCATTGCTGACCTCCGTGACGCCGCTCACGTCGATCCTGCGGGTCTTGCCGAGCGGGCCGCCGATCTCGACGATGACGGACTTGTGCTTCTCGACCCAGCCGTGCCAGGCAGCCATGCCCTCCTGCTCCCTAGCCTTCCGTTCGGCCTCCGGCAGGGCGCGCCAAGCCGCCATCTTGGCACCGGTGGTGCTGCCGAGATAGACGGCGAGAAATGTATGTTCGGCGCTCATGGATATCTCCTTTGGTTGGTTGGTCGGAATACGGTCGCGGCTGTCGTCTACTTCTTGAGGTCGCCAAACCCGGCCACGACCTCCTGCACTTCAGGCGAATAGTCGGTCACCTCCTGCACCTGCCGAATCTCGATGATTTCGTTGGCCGAGGCCGGGCACTTCTTCGCCCAGGCGATCGCCTCCTCGCGCGAGGCGACCTCGATCATCCAGTAACCGCCCAGCACTTCCTTGGCTTCAGTGAAGGGGCCGTCGGTGACCATGGGCTTGCCGGTCGCAAAGGAGACGCGCGCGCCCATCGATGGCGGATGCAGGCCGTCGAGCGTGATCAGCACGCCGGCATCCTTCAGCGCCTCGTTGTAGCGCATCATCGCCGAGACACGCTCGGGATCGAGTTGAACGTCCGGCGGTGCCGCCTCGTAGCCGAGCGGGATCATCAGCATCATGAACCGCATGGAACCTCCTCGCTGCTCTCAGTCATTCCCATCTGTCCCGCGGGCGGAAACAGCTGGCCCGCACCCCGCTCTAAGACGAACGACCTTCTACCGTGCCGACAGCGGGACAGGAATTATTTGGAGGCGCGCAAGCGCGACTGCGGCAGGGGCATTCAGGGCCCAATCGGGCTCGATAGGCACGGCGCGGGCCTTTCGTGCCGGAACCAAAGCGAAGTAAAAGGGGCCGGCGCTCGCGCGCCCCTCCCGGACACAGGACAGATCAGCCAATGCCGCAAGCCCTGCAGAAAGTCGCCCTCGTCACCGGAGCCGCACGCGGCATCGGGCTTGCGACCGCGAAGAAATTCCTGGCCGAGGGCTGGCGCGTGGCGCTGCTCGACATCGAGGGCGAACTGCTCGGCCGAGCGGTCGCCGAAATCGGCAAGAGCGAGGCGACGCTGGCGCTGACCTGCGACGTTTCGGACGGAACTGCCGTGAGCGATGCGATAGCGGCGGTCGAGAGCCGGTTCGGCCGGCTAGATGCCCTCGTCAACAATGCCGGCATCGCGGTGTTCGCGCCGCTGATGGAGACGTCCGACGCTGACTGGCGCCGCGTGCTCGAGGTCAACCTCACCGGGCCGTTCCTCTGCACCAAGGCGGCCGTGCCCTTGATGCGCGAGGGCCACGGCGGCGCCATCGTCAACATCACCTCGATCTCGGCGGTGCGCGCCTCGACGCTGCGCTCGGCCTACGGCACCAGCAAGGCGGGCCTTGCGCACCTCACCAAGCAGCTCGCGGTCGAGCTCGCCTCCCTCAACATCCGTGTCAACGCGGTCGCGCCGGGGCCGGTCGACACAGCGATGGCGAAGCAGGTTCACACCAAGGAAATCCGCGCCGACTATCACGACGCCATTCCGCTCAACCGCTACGGCCTGGAAGAGGAGCTCGCGGAAGCAATCTATTTCCTGTGCTCGGCGAGCGCGAGCTATATCACCGGACAAATTTTGGCCGTTGATGGCGGCTTCGATGCAGCGGGTATCGGCCTGCCAACGCTGCGCGGGCAACGACGGAACGGGTAGGATCTTGTAGTGGGTTGGCACTGCGGCTGCGCGAAGCGCGGCCGCAGGGCGTAACCCACCTCTTTTCACTCGGCGAGAAAGATGGTGGGTTACGCCAACGGACTGCGCTTCGCGCATCCGTCGGCTAACCCACCCTACGAAAGCGAGTTGGTGGAGAGCTTCATGCGACGCATCGCCTTCCTCAGAGCCCTGATGCTTGCATCCGCGCTGCTCGGCGTCACGCCCGCGGCGGCCGAGATCCGTATCATCCAGTCGCCGGGTGGACAGGTCGGGCCGTTCCTCGATCTGTTCGAGAAAGTGCGCGAGAGCGGCGAACGCGTGGTGATCGACGGTCCCTGCCTGTCCGCCTGCACGCTGGTGCTGAGCATCGTGCCGGGCGAGCGCATCTGCGTCACCAAGCGCGCGGTGCTGGGTTTCCACGCCGCGCGCTCCGTGGACCGGCGCGGGCGCTTCTATGCCGAGCCGGAAGCATCGGTCGCGGTGCTTGCCGCCTATCCCGGCCCGGTGCGCGACTGGATCAGCCGCCGCGGCGGCCTGAGCTCACGGCTGCTGCTGTTGAAGGGGCGCGACCTCGCCGCGATCTATCCGCGATGTCGGTGACGAAGTCGTCGTTCATAGTCTCGAGATCACCCGCGACCGGCACTGACCATCGTCGAAAGCCGCGGCACGATGTCGTCAAAGAACTCGCGATCTAAAGCGCGATGCGATTAGGATGAATCGTTGTCGCGCTTTAGATTGTTGTTTAAGCATGGTCTTTTCGGAAAACCGCTGCGCACTTTTCCGGATCATGCTCTAGGGCCTGTTTGGATTCAGGATTCTCATTTGGGCTTGGCTGTGATTCAAGCTTGGGATGAACCGATTCGTTTTGACTGACGCCCAATGGGCGAAGATGGAACCACATTGTCTTGGCAAGCCGGCTGATCCCGGCCGGAGCGGCAAGAACAACCGGCTATTTGTCGAAGCAGTCTTGTGGATCGCCCGGACAGGCAGCCCATGGCGCGATCTGCCGCGCGCCTTCGGCAACTGGATAACCGTATACACGCGTTTCCGCGACTGGGCGAAGGCAGGTGTCTGGAAGCGTCTGTTCGATGCGGTCTCGGACGAGCCGGACATGGAATACGTCATGGTCGATGCCACCATCGTCAAAGTCCACCGCCACGGACAGGGCGCAAAAGGGGGACGCAAAACCAAGCCATCGGCCGCTCGAAAGGCGGTATGACCACCAAAATCCTGGCACTTACCGACGCGCTCGGTAATCTCGTGCGTTTCGTGCTGCTGCCCGGCCAGCGCTTCGACACGGTCGGCGTCTCGCCGCTTATCGAAGGGCTGGCCTTCGATGCGCTGATCGCAGACAAGGCGTTCGACAGCAATGCCATCATCGCCGACCTCGACAAGCGCGGCGCCAAGGTGGTCATTTCCCAGCACCCACGTCGCGCCAAGCCTCTCGCCATCGACAAGGAAATGTACAAATGGCGGCATCTGATCGAAAATTTCTTCTGCAAGCTCAAGGAATTCAAGCGGATCGCCATGCGCGCCGACAAAACCGATTTGAGCTTCGAAGCAATGATCAATCTGACCGCCGCCGTGACAAACTCAAGATGAATCCAAACAGACCCTAGAACAAAGTCTGGACCACTGGCGCGAGCTTCATGCTCACGCAAATGACCATTCCCCAAAGAGCAAAGTTAATCTGTAGCGCCGCCGCCATCGGTCGCTCCCTTCCAAGTCGCCCCGCCCTAGTTTTTAAGTTTTATGAAGCAAAGTTAGCGATTCTGTTGTGCAGATCACAGCCCAATATTGCGCCAATTGTTGTGCGGTGCAGTCGGCTTCACGAAGTGGCCTCACTCCGCGCGCAAGGTAGTATGAAATTCTGATTCGTATTCGGCCATGCCGGCTGGTCCGCTTGCTTTGAGTTCCATTAAACTGACGTGATGCGAAGTGTTTCACGCGGATTGCGCGTCGCATACGCAGCAAAGGCCCCGGCATGATTCGACACAGCTTCATCTTGCTCAGTTTTTGCACAGCGCTGATTGCTTGCGCAGGCGCTCCTGCGCAGGAACGTCGCGCTATCGCGTGGGATGGTCTTGGCAAGGATCCGAACCGTCCTCATGTGGCGAAGCGGCGCGTGGCCAATCCCGCGCCCGCGGCGCCGGATCCCAATCAGGAGCGGGAACGCGTGCTCGGCACCTTGCAGCCATATTCCCAGGCGTGGTGGGCGGTCCATGATGAAATACAGGCGGAGAACGACAGGCGGCTGGGCAGCAAGCTCCTGATCTGCCCTCGCTGCGTGGAGCCGTCGCCGCCGAGCGAGAACGTCACCGGATCAATCCGGTGAGAGAACAAACAGCCGATCGGTGCGTGAGGTAAGGAGTCCATGCGTGTCCCCTCTCCCGCAGCGTTGGAGAGAGGGGATCGCAACTCAACGGATCGCGGGCGCGGCCGTGCCCGTCACATCCCCTCCGCCGGGCAGTTCACCATCCAGGGAATGCCGAACTTGTCGACGCACATGCCAAAGCCCTTGGCCCAGAACGTCTTGCTGAAGGGCATGGTGACCGAGCCGCCGTCGGCGAGCGCGTTGAACTTGCGCTCGCCGTCTGCGGGATCCTTGACTGTGAGCGAGATCGAAAAGCCCTGCGGCTTGTGAAAGTGCTCGGCCGGCGCGTCGGAGGCCATCAGCACGCCGCCGTCGGGCAGCGACATCCGCGCATGCATGATCATCTTCTCGCGGCCAGGCGCGGCCGGCACCTCCGGCGGTGCATCCGATGAGCACATCATCGCATCGATCCTGCCGCCGAGAACCTTGGCGTAATAGTTGAACGCCGCTTCGCAAGTGTCCTGATAGAACAGATAGGGATTGAGCATCGTTTCTCTCCTCTTCGCTTGCAGTGAGATTTATTGCTTCTCGGTGAGCTTCTTCAGGCCGGCGAGACCTGCCTCGAAATCCTTGCCGATCATGCTGTCCATGTTGACGAACACCTGCATGACCTTGGACAGGAACGGGGCCGGACCGTACATCGCCCACGTGACCAGAGTGGCATCGCCTTGCGGCACAAAGGTGAATTCGGCGGTGTTGTGCCCTTCGAATGGCCGTTCGAAATCGAGCTTGATGCGGAGCCTGGAGGGCCCGTTCGCCTCCAGGATCTCCATGTGGCCGGCACCGACATTGTTGTTGCCGTCCCAGGCATAGGTGGCACCCTTTCCCGCCGCGGTTCTGCCGAACGTCCGCTTCATGGCGGGATCGCGGGTCTCATAGGGTGACCAACCGGTCCAGCGGTGAAAATCGGCGACCAGCGGATAGATCGCATCGGCCGGGGCTTTCACGGCGAGACTGCGCTCGACGCGGAACGTGTCGGGCTTTGTCAATGCGAAGACCAGGACCGCGGCTATGCCGACGGCGAGCACGATAGCGATGACGACAATGGCTTTCAGCATGAATGGCTCTCCGGGATACGGAGCCTAGGACGAACGCGAGAGGCCCCGGCCGACAATGGGACAGAAATTCTTTGGCGCACTGCCCGCCCACGTCATGGCCGGGCTTGTCCCGGCCATCCACGTTCTTGGCGCGAAGGGAAAGACCGTGGATGCCCGGGACAAGCCCGGGCATGACGACGTGGAAGCAGGCGGGCCTACCTCGCCTTCGCACCCTGCCTGGCGCCGCCGTTGGCTTGCTTCGGCTGGCTGTCCCGGATCAGGCGATCGAGATGCATGCGGATGTGAGCGGCTTCGGCCGAGGTGTTTGCGAGCGCAATGGCGCGATCGAAGGCGACGCGGGCTTCGTCGTTGCGGCCGAGCTGCATCAGGAAGGCTCCGCGCACGCCGTAGAAATGGAAATAGTTGGCAAGCTTCGGCGCCAGTGGCTCGATCAGATCGAGCCCGGCCTCTGGCCCGCGCACCTTGGAGACCGCGACCGCGCGGTTAAGCGTCACCACCGGTGACGGCTGCACCACTTCCAGAGCGCCATAGAGCAGATCGATCTGCGTCCAGTCGGTCTCCTCCGGCGTCGCTGCGCGCGCATGCAGCGCGGCGATCGCGGCCTGGATCTGATAGGGACCGCTGCGGTGGTGACGCATCGCCTTGTCGATCAGCGCGAGGCCTTCCGCGATCATGGTGCCGTTCCACAGCGAACGATCCTGATCGTCCAACAGGATCAGCGATCCGTCCGCGGCAAAGCGCGCGGCGCTGCGGGCGTGCTGCAACAGGATCAGCGCCGTCAGGCCCATGATCTCCGGCTCGCTCGGAAATAGCCGCAGCAGCAGCCGCGCCAACCGGATCGCCTCTTCGCACAGCGGCTTCCTGATCTCCGCAGTGTCTCCACTCGCCGAATAGCCTTCGTTGAAGATCAGATAGATCATGGCGGCGACGCCGGCGAGCCGCTCGGAACGCTCGACCGCGCCGGGCGCCTCGAACGGCGTCCCGGCCTCGGCGACCTTTGCCTTGGCCCGCGTGATGCGCTGCTCCATCGCGGCTTCCGAGACCAGGAAGGCGCGTGCGATCTGCTTCACGGTGAGGCCTGAGACGATGCGCAACGCCAGCGCGATCTGCTGCGTCGCCGGCAGCCCTGGATGGCAGCAGATGAACATCAGCCGCAAAATGTCGTCGCGATAGTGCGAGCCGTCGAGCCGCTCGGCCACCGCCCCCTCGGCATCATCGAGATCGGAGATGGCCTGATCGTCCTCCGGCAGCGGCTGCTGCTTGCGGGCGCGGCGCACCTCGTCGATCGCGGCGTTGCGGCCGACCATGATCAGCCAGGCTGCGGGATCGCGCGGCGGTCCGTTCTGCGGCCATGACTTGAGGGCGCGCAGGCAGGCGTTCTGAAAAGCCTCCTCGGCCGTATCGAGATCGCGGAAATAGCGCAGCAGCGCGCCCACCGCCTGGGGTCGCGCCGAGGTCAGCGCAGTCTCGATCCAGGCGGTGTCGGTCTCGCTCACGTCAGGTTTCCTCCGGGCCGGAACACCCCCACGGGACGCACCTCGTAGGCGCCGCCCGGATTGGCAGAGCCCAGCTCGCGCGCGACGTCGAGCGCATCGTCGAGATTCTTGCAGTCGACGATGTAGAAGCCGAGCAGCTGCTCCTTGGTCTCGGCATAGGGGCCGTCGAGCACCAGCGGCGGGTCCTCCTTGCGCAGGGTCGCCGCCGCGGTCGTCGGCAACAGCCGCGCCACCGGTCCGAGCCGGCCCTGCCTGGTGAGCTTCTCCTGCACCACGGCGAGCTTCTTCATCACGGCCTCGTCCTGCTCCTTGCTCCAGGAGCCGACGAAATCCTCGTCGTGATAGCAAAGAATGGCGTAGAGCATGGGCGACACTTTCCTCGTCTGTTCTGAAGACGCGCCAATATGCCCCGCGCCGACACGGCTGCGGAAAAAATTTGCAAGAAAAATCCGGCGGATCGTGCCAAGGAGGGCCTTCTCGAACGGAACCAACGAGGCACTTCGAATGACCCTGGGCACACTGGCCGTCCTGATCAACAGCACGCAGCAGAACTGGCTGCCGGAGCGCTGGAAGGCCCGGTTCAAAGCGGTCTGCGGGGACCGTCGCGTGGTGCTGCTGCCGAATGCCGGGCTCGACCCGGCGGAGGTGCACTATGCCGCGGTGTGGAAGCCGGTGCCGGGCGATCTCGGTGCGTTCCCTAATCTCCGCGCGATCTTCAATCTCGGCGCCGGCGTCGACGCGCTGATGGCGGACAGGAGCCTGCCCGATGTGCCGCTGGTGCGCGTCGCCGTGCCCGATCTCACCAATCGCATGACCGAATATGTCGTGCTGCACGTGCTGATGCACCACCGCCAGGAGCTTTACCTCAGGCGATCGCAGCGCGAGAAACGCTGGGAGCCGAAATATCAATGGCCAGCGAGCGCGATCACCGTCGGCGTCATGGGGTTGGGCACGCTGGGAGCCGATGCGGCCAATGTGCTGCGGCGGCTCGGCTTCCGTGTCGCCGGCTGGAGTCGCAGCCCGCGGACGATCGAGGGCGTCGAATGCTTCCATGGCACTGCAGGCATGGACGCGTTCCTGCGCAAGACGGACATTCTGGTGTCATTGTTGCCGCTGACGCCGGACACGCACGGCGTCCTCAACCGCGACGTCTTCGCGAAGCTCAACCGCAACAGCCCGCTGGGCGCGCCCGTGCTGATCAATGCCGGCCGCGGCGGCCTTCAGAATGAAGCCGACATCCTGGCCTGCCTCGACGACGGCACGCTGGGCGCCGCCTCGCTCGACGTCTTCGTGCAGGAGCCGCAGCCGGCGGACAGCCGCTTCTGGACCCACCCCAAGGTGGTGTTGACGCCGCACAACGCGGCCGACACCGACGCGGACGCGATCTCGGCCTATGTCGCCGAGCAGATCGGACGGTTCGAGGCCGGCGGAGCGCTGGAGAATGTGGTGGATCGGGCAAGGGGCTACTAAGCCCCTGGATTTTGCCAGCGCTGGCGCTTCAGGCTCGGTGTCTCCGCCTGCCCGCGACGGCAGCCTACGCTTTCGCGCCCACCATCATATCGATCGCGCCCTTCACGATCGCCTCCAGCTCCTTGCGCGGAACGCGGGCGCGCGAACGGACGGCGATGGAGTGCACGGTCGCTGATGCGATCTGCGCCAGCACGGCCGGATCGGCGCTCTCCGGCAACTCGCCCTTCTCCCTGGCACGGCGGAAGCAACCGGCAAAAGCCTTGTCGAGCTCGGTGAGTCCGTCGAGCACCATGGCGCGGATCTCGGGATCGCTCACCGCCTCAGACGCCGCCGTCACCACCGTGAAACAGCCACGCGGGCCGGCCTCGCCGGAGAGATAGATGTTCAGCGCGGAGGCGAAGATTCGCTCCAGGCGTTGGCGCAGCGGCATTTCCTCGCGAAAGATCGCGGCCATGGAGGCCCGCGCTTCCTCGCGGTAGCGCTGGTAGCTCTTGATGTAGAGCTCGCGCTTGTCGCCGAAGGCGCCGTAGAGGCTCGGTCGATTCATGCCGGTGGCCTCGCTGAGATCGTCGAGCGAGGTCGCGGCAAAGCCCTGCCTGCGGAACAGGTCGAGCGCCTTGCCGAGCGCGACATCGGGCTCGTAGGCGCGCGGACGGCCGCGGCGCTTGGGCTGACCGGCAGCAATTGGCAGCTTCGATTTTTGTACCATTTCGCAAATTAATCCTTGACCGCAGCCATATTATGCAAGACAGTACAAAAATCAATCTGTCCAGGTTGAGCGAAACGTCCAAAGAATTGCCCAAGGAGGCTACAGATGGATCTCTATTTCTCGCCGCTCGCCTGCTCCATGGCGACGCGCGTTGCGCTGTATGAAGCCGGCGCCGAGGCGAACTATCTCGAAGTCGATCCGCCGACCAAGACAGTGCTGAGCGACGGCTCCGACTTCCGCGCCATCAATCCGATCGGCCTGGTGCCGACGCTGCGTACCGACGAAGGCGTGGTGCTGACCGAGAACGCCGCGATCCTACAATATGTCGCGGACCGTTTCCCGCAATCCGACCTCGGCGCCGCGCAGGGCATCGACCGCACGCGCTTGCATCAATGGCTGTGCTTCATCGGCACCGAGCTGCACAAGGGTCTCTTCCTCCCCTTGCTCGACCGCAAGGCGCCGCAGGAGACGAAGGCCTATGCGCTGGAGAAGAACTTGTCGCGGCTCGACTATCTCGACAACCATCTGAAGGGCCGCGACTTCCTGCTCGACCATTTCAGCGTGGCGGATGCCTATCTCGTCACGGTCATCAACTGGACCATGGCGACGCCGCCGATCGAGCTTGCGAAATGGCCCAACGTGAAGGCCTATTACGAACGCCTGCGCCAGCGCCCGTCGATCGCCAGGGCGATCGCGGAGGAGTTCGAGTTGTACAAGGCCGAGCTCGCGCGGAAGAAGGCCGCGGCGTAAAACACGATGACATGAGGCTTGATCGCTGCAACGAAGGAGGTGCGCTCCCTCTCCCGCAAGCGGGAGAGGTGAACGAGCCGCGGCAATCGATTCAACGAAAGCCGTTCCGGAGTGCGGGTCGACTATTTCGGCGCCTGCAGCACGATCCCATAGCGGCCATATATCCGATCGATCGTGCCGTCGCTTCGCAGCCGGTCCAGGGCCCGGTCGATGGCCTCGCGCAACGCATCGTCCGGGCGGATCATGCCGATGGCGACATTCCAGTTGAGATCGGCGATGCTCTCATCACGATCCAGGATCCGGAGCGGATTGTCCGGATGCGTCAGATTGAAATAGCCGGCCGCAGTGGGCGTCACCGCGGCGGCATCGATCTCACGGTTCGACACGGCCTCCAGGCTGTCGCTCTCGAAGCCGAACGTCGACAGGGGCACGCGCCGTTGGCCGATGATCATGGCGGCGATCGATCCGACCTGCACTCCCACCTTGGTCTTTTCGTTGAGACTCTTGAACGAGGTGAGCGGGCTGGATGACGGCACCGCGAGCGCGACGCCCGTGCGATAATACGGTTTCGAAATCCTCAAACGTGTTTCGCCTTGTGCCTCGCGGTCGGCGATGACGTCCAGAAGGATGTCACAGCCGGCGCTGCGCATCTGGTACTGCGTGATGATCCAGTCGAGCCTCAGCGCCACACCGAGCTCGCGGGCCATCAACTGTCCCAGCTCGACCTGAAAGCCGGGCGGCTCGCCGGTCTTGCGGGCAAAGGGAAGCGAGTTGGGATGCGCGCACAGCCCGATCACGCCGCTCTCACGGATCGCGTCCAGGGTTCGCGCCTGCGCCGGGCCCGGCAGCCCGATGGCGGCAGCGACGATGACCGGTACAATCGCCTTCATTGCACACCCTCATCTGGACGCATCGCGGTCTGGTTCAGCCTTCGCGTGGTTTCAAGGCGCGGATGTATTTGACGATCAGGTCGATCTGCGCGTCGGTGAAAGCGCCATCGAATGCCGGCATCGCGCCTTGCTTGCCGAGCTTGATGCGACTGCGAATGAAGTCGTCGTCGCGCGGCGAATTCATCAGTTGCGGCCCCTTGCCGGCAGCCCGGCCGCCGTCGGAGTGACAAAACCCGCAAGTCCCCGCGAACACCTGCTCGACCTCGAACGGCGCATTCTCGGGCGCAGGCGCCGCGGATTGTGCTTGAGCCATTGCAGCGCACAGCAACGAGGCGCCCACCGGAACTGTTCTCAAATGCAGCTTCAACGCGTCCACTCCATTCCTGAAGCAGGTGGCCGTTGTTCACGGCAAGGAGCGGGCTTGCACCCGCTCCTGCAGATCGTTTGCGGCAACTATTTCAGGCTGAAGACGACGAGCGCACCGTCGTCACGCGGCATGCTCTTGTAGACGCCGCCGAAGTTCGGCGCATACTCGTCAGCCAACATTCCGCCGAAGCCTGCCGTCACGGCGATATATTGCTTGCCGCCGACGGAGTAGCTGACGATGCCGCCCTGGTGACCGGTGCCGTTGTTGTGCTTCCACAGCTCGGCTCCGGTTTCGGCATCATAGGCGTGAAGGACACCACGGGAGTCCGGCACGAAAACCAGATTGCCCGCCGTCGACAGCACGCTGCCAAGCGGCGGCTCGGGATAGCGGACCTCCCATTTCTTCGCTCCCGTTATGGGATCGCGCGCGTCGAGATGGCCATAGATCTCGCCGCCAGGAGGAGGCGTCATCTTGAAATCGGCGCCGATGTTGAGCTGGACCTGCGGCGTCGTGACCGGTGTCGTCTTCTGGATGTCCAGCGTCATGCACCATTCCTGGCCGATCTTGTAGTAGAGGCCGGTCTTCGGACTGTACGAGCCGGCGTTCCAGCTGATGCCGCCGCCGATGAACGGACACAGAGGCGGTTCAGTGACTTTCCCGACCGAGAAATCGCGGCGGCCGATCAGCGCGCCGGTCTTGGGATCGATATCCTTGACGAAGTTGATGTTCTCGACCAGCCGCCAGACGTTCTTCACCTTGAGATTGCGGTCGTAGACGAAGACGAAGCCGCCCTTGTTCGGATGAACCACGTATTTCTGACCGTCGCGCTCGAGCATCACGAACTCGCCGACGGAGCTGTCAAAGTCCCAGGCGTCGTGCGGCAGCTCCTGATGATAGAATTTCAGCTTGCCGGTATCGATATCGAGGCCGATCACCGAACTCGTATAGAGATTGTCGCCGGGACGCGCACCTTGCGTCTTGTAGTCGGCGCCCGACCAGTCGTAGAGCGGCGCAGGGTTCGCGGTGCCCCACAGGATGGTGTTGGTTTCGGAATCGTAGGTGCCCGGCATCCAGCCACCGCCACCGCCGGTGCGCCAGGAATCGTTGCCCCAGGTCTTCATGGCCTCTTCGGTGCCCGCGACCGTCAGGAATTCCCACTTCTTCTTTCCCGTGGTGGCATCGAGGGCGAAGATCGGGCCGCGGCCCGGCCATTCGCCACCTTGCGCGCCGATGATCACGCTTCCCTTCGCGTAGAGCGGCGCGCCGGTAAAGCCGACCGTGAGCTTCTGCGAGTCGATCAGCTTGGTCTCCCAGAGGACCTTTCCCGTCTTCGCATCCAGCCCGAAGACACGCCCATCCATCGTGCCGACGAAGACCTTGCCTTCGCCGAGAGCTACGCCGCGGTTATAGGGAGAGTGGGTCTGCCGGCTGATCAGCGCCTCGTCCAGTTCCGGGAAGAACGACCAGATGACCTCGCCGGTCGCGCCATTCAGCGCAAAGACCCGGCTGTAAGAGCCCGAATAATAAAGCACCCCGTCAGCCACGAGTGGCATGGACTGCAGACCGCGCGTCGATCGCCCCGGGATGTGCATCCAGGCCACGCCCAGATTGGCGATGTTGTTCGTGTTGATCTGCGCGATCGGGCT
This sequence comes from Bradyrhizobium sp. 191, assembly GCF_023100985.1. NCBI lineage: Bacteria > Pseudomonadati > Pseudomonadota > Alphaproteobacteria > Hyphomicrobiales > Nitrobacteraceae > Bradyrhizobium > Bradyrhizobium sp. 191. The sequence goes on along the minus strand of NZ_CP064692.1, from coordinate 6,142,658 downwards.
GTAATGGTGGGACTTGTACGAGCCGTGATAGGTGAGCCAATCGTTCTGGCCGGCGGCCTCGATGCGGGCCGTATCCACGGCTTGGGCCGACGCCGCCGACGCTGCAAGTGTCGCAACGACGACGACAGGCAAGGCCGAGCTGAGCCACTGCTTTCTCATTTGCACTTCCTCCCGCTCTTGTGTTTGTTGATTGCGTCTCGTAAGCGCGGCCGCGAGGGGGCATTTGCAGTTCAGTACGCGTCGATCGTCCTCCATCGGACCGAGTCGCCAACAGATATCCTCTCTCTCGGCGGATAGCGCCGAAGGAGCCACGTTCACTGGTGTGATTGCTGTTGTACTTCTGCTTACCGCTGCAGCTTACGACGGATCACAGGGCGTGCAAACACGGAACGCGCGCAGAAGACGACTTTGACGCACGGAGCGAATTGAAACGGCAGCGGCACTGACCGTTTCGACCTCGATCGGCCAAACCCGGAGCGAAGTGGCTTATCCGTAAAGCACTTTCGGCAGGATCGTGACGATGCCCGGCCACAGCGTCAGCAGCAGCACGAAGCCGATCATGATCATGAGGTACGGCATCGTCACGCGGGCGATGTAGCCGAGGCCGTCGTCGGTCAGCCCCTGGATCACGAACAGGTTGAAGCCGACGGGCGGCGTGATCTGCGCCATCTCGACGGCGAGCACGAGGAAGACGCCGAACCAGACCTCGTCGAAGCCGGCGCCCTTCACGATGGGCAGCACGATCGGCAGCGTCATCACGATCATCGAGAAGCCGTCGAGAAAGCAGCCGAGGACGAGATAGAAGACGATCAGCACCACGATCAGCATGAAGGGCGACAGGCCGAGCCCCTTGACGAAGGCGGCCACTGCCTGCGGGATGCCGAGGAAGGCTGCGGCATTGCCGAGGATCGAAGCGCCGAGCACGATCAGCGCGATCATCGAGCAGGTCACGACCGAGCCGATCAACACGTCGCGCATGACCTGCTGCGACATCGCGCCTTGCGCCCAGGCAACCAGGGCCGCGCCGAGCACGCCGACGGCGGCGGCTTCCGACGGCGTCGCGAGGCCGCCATACATCGAGCCGAGCACGCAGGCGATCAGGAACAGCGCCGGGGCGAGGTCCTTCAGAGCGGCGAGGCGTTCGCTCCATGGCACCTGCGAGAGCTTGGCTTCCGTTTCCGGCACCATGCCCGGATTGAGGCTCGTATGCAGCATCACCCAGGCCATGAAGGTGGCGGCCAGCAGGAATCCCGGCAACACGCCAGCCGTGAACAGCTTCAGGATCGAGACGTCGCCGAGCACGCCATAGATGATCATGATGTTGGACGGCGGGAGCAGGAACCCGAGCGTGCCGGCGCCGGCGAGCGAGCCGATCGCGATGTCGCGGGAATAGCCGCGGCGCAGGAGTTCGTTGAGCGACATGCGGCCGATCACCTGCGTGGTCGCGGCCGACGAGCCCGAGATCGCCGCGAAGATGGTGCAGCCGATCACGTTCACATGCAGCAGGCGACCGGGCAGCAAACCGGCCCAAGGCGCCAGTCCCTGGAACAGGGAGCGCGACAGGCGGGTGCGAAACAACAACTCGCCCATCAGGATGAACAGCGGCAGCGCAAGCAGCTCCTGCGTGGTCAGGATGTTCCAGGCGTATTGGGGCAGCAGCTTGTCGAGCGGGATCGAGCGGAACATCGCGAGCAGCAGCGTCGCAGTGAGCGCAAGCGTCAGGCCGATCCAGACGCCGCAGGCCAGCAGCGCAAACAGGATCCCGAACAGGGCGACGACTTCGATGGTCATGCGATCTTGGATCCGGGAGCGAGCAAGGCGGTCATTCGACGGGCGAGGCCTTCATGCGATGGTCCTCCAGCGGCAGGCCGAGCGCGGCCTGGATCGCGCGCGCCAGGAACTGAAGCGTCAGCAGCAGCATGCCGAAGGTGACGACGGCTTCCGGAAACCACAGCGGCGTGTCGCTCGAGGTGGAGACCTGGCCACGCAGGAACGCGGCCCAGGCGAATTTCGCCATGGCCGAGGTCAGGAACGCCATGAAGGCGAAGCCGGCCGCCGCCGAGAGAATCTCGAGCGCGCGCTGTACCGGCACTGGTGCGTTCTTCAGGAGCAGCACGACGCGGATATGGCCGCCGACACGTAGCGTCATGGCGGCGCCGAAGGTGAAGGACGCCGCCATTAGATAGGAGGAATATTCCCACGCGATCGAGATGCTGGGCGGGAAGAACGGCAGGAAGTTCGACAGGAAGCGGGTTGCGACCTCGCACAGCATCAACAGCGTCAGCATCAAGAGACAGAAGCCGCCGATCCAGCCGTCGAGCCGGCCGAGGCGATCGATGCCGTCGAGCAGGATGCGCAGCGGCGCCGGCGCCGCTGCATTCAGGCTTTGCGGAGCTTCGGGCGAGATGCTCACCACGACATCATCCTCAGCCACGCTTCATTTCGGCGAGATAGGCCTTTACCGGCTTGTCGGCCGCCGGCACGCGCTTGAGGAAGGCATCGAGCTGCGGCGCTGTCTTGGCCCGGATGTCCGTCATCATGGCTTGCGAGACCGGCACCACCTCCATGCCGCCTTCCTTCAGGCGGTTGAGGCTGTCGACGTCGGCCTTGAGCGAGTTGGCCCAGAAGCCCGGCTCCATCTTCGCCGCGATATCCGCAACCAGCTTCTGTTGATCGCCGGAGAGAGCCTTCCAGGAATCGAGATTGACGGTGAGCATCTGCGACGACCAGACGTGGTTGGTCGGGTAGACGTATTTCAGGAATTCCCAGAACTTGCCATCGACGCCCGACACCGACGAGGTGGAGACGCCGGCGACCGCGCCGGACGCGAGCGCGGGAATGGTCTCGCCCCAGGGGATCATCACCGCCGCCATGCCGATCGCATTGAGCATCTCGACGGCGTTCTTGTCGGGCACGCGGATCTTGATGTTCTTCAGGCCCTCGACGTCGGCGACCTTCGCCTTCAGATGCAGATACTGCGTCGGCCAGGGCACGATGTAGAGGATCTTCTGGTTGTTGCGCGCCGCGATCTTCTCGTATTCGGGCCGCACGTATTTGTGCAGCACCTTGAGCTCGTCAACGGAGCCGCAGAGGAACGGAATGCTCTCGACGCCCATGAACGGCTCGTCGCCGACCTGCTGGATGTTGAGGACGTCGGCGAGCGGCACCAGGCCGTCGCGCACGGCGCGCAAGTGCTCGGGGCCCTTGAAGCCGAGCTGACCACCCGCCTTCACGGTGATGTTCACCGTGCCGCCGCTTTGCTTCTTCACCTCCTCGGCGAAGGCAAAGGCGTTCTGGGTGTGGAAATTGCCGTCAGGCCACACCGTCGACATGTCCCAACTCACCGTCGCCGCCCGCGCGCGGGTGGAGATGTGGCCGGCGGCAAGCAGCGTCGCTGCGCCCGCGGTGAAGTTCCGTCGCGTGATCATTGCACCCCTCCGTTTGCTCCGCGCACGACGCCCGAGGCGTCACCGCGAGTACCCATAAACTGTGACCGCCTTGTCGACGGACACGAGTCCGCTTTCGACGTCGTCATTGACCGCCGCGCGCTCACGGTTGGCGGGATCGCCGATGCCCGCGCCGCCCGGTGTCAGCACAACCAACCGGTCGTCCGGCGGCACCTGCTGAAAGCCCTTCCCTCGCAGCTTCTTTCCGGACTTGAGACCGACATAGCCGGCCTCGCCGTCCCGGCCGCCATCGCGGCCGCGCGGCGGATGATCGATGCGATCGAACGCAGCGAGAATGTCGAACGGCGCATCGACGCCGCTGCCGACTTCGATGATCTGGCCGAGGCCGCCGCGGGTGCGCCCTGCCCCGCCGGAATCCGGACGCAGCTCCTTGCGCCAGAAGATCAGAGGCGTCTGCGTCTCTGCGATCTCGACGGGGGTGCCGCGCACGCCGCTGGGATAGGCGGTCGCCGACAGGCCGTCCTTGCCGAAGCGCGCGCCTGTGCCGCCATTGGACGTCACCGCCATGGAGAACCCGTAATTGCCGCCGACGCCGGAGCGGGTTTGCCCACGCACATTCAGATTCCACAGGCATGAGGTGCCTTCCGCAGGCACGCGCTCGGGAATGATCTGGCGCAGGCAGCCGAACACGACGTCGGGCAGCATCTGGCCGATGATGTGGCGCGAGGCGACCGGCGCCGGCTTCGGCGCATTGAGGATAGCGCCCGCCGGCGCCGACACGGTCAGCGGCGAGAGCGAGCCGGCATTGTTCGGGATCTGCGAGGCGACGACGCAGCCGAGGCCGAACACGGTGTAGGCGGTGGTGTAGGACAAGGGCACGTTGATGCCGAACTTCGAGGCGGCAGAGGTGCCGTCGAAATCGACGTGGATGCCTTGATCCGAGATCGTCAGGGTCGCAGCCAGCGTCACCGGCGCATCATAGCCGTCGACCACCATGGTATTGCGCCAGCTGCCCTTCGGCAGCTTTGCGATCTCGGCGAGCACGGCCTCGCGCGAGCGGTCGCAGATGTAGTCGCCGAGCTCGTCCAGCGAGTCGATGCCGAACTCGGTCATCATCTCGACCAGGCGCTCGCAGCCGACGTCGTTGCAACCGGCGAGGGAATAGGTGTCGCCCTCGGTGTCGATCGGCAGCCGCGTATTGGTGCGGATCATCGCCATCAGCGTCTCGTTGACGACGCCCTGGTCGATCAGCTTCAGCATGGGGATGTAGAGCCCCTCCATGAACACGTCGGTGGCATCAGGGCCGAAGCCGATGCCGCCGATGTCCATGAGGTGGCTGGTGCAGGAGAACAGCGCCACCGGCTTGCCATCCTTGAAGCACGGCGTGGTGACGACGAAGTCGTTGAGATGGCCCGTACCCATCCAGGGGTCGTTGGTGATGTAGGCGTCGCCTTCCTTCATCGTCTCGATCGGGAAGTGAGCGATGAAATGCTTCACCGATTCCGCCATCGAGTTGACGTGGCCGGGCGTGCCCGTCACCGCCTGCGCCAGCATGCGCCCCTCGAGGTCGAACACGCCGGCCGAGAGGTCGCCGCATTCGCGCACGATCGGGCTGAATGCGGTGCGGAGCAGCACCTGCGCCTGCTCCTCGACCACGGCGATCAGCCGGTGCCACATGATCTGAAGGTCGATCAGGCTCGCGCCATTTGCCTTGCTCATGATCAGGCCGCCTTCCGTTCCATGACGATGCTGCCGGCACCGTCTATGTGGGCGTCAAAACTGTTGGAGACGAAGGTCGAGGTTTCGTCCTCCGCGATCACGGCCGGACCCGCAATCGTCGCGCCCGGCGCCATGTCCTCGCGGCGATAGAGTGGGATCTCGATTACTTCGCCGGCGCGGCCGTCGAAGAACTTGCGGCTGCCGGACGCCTTGGCCGCAGGCATGCGTGCGACGGAAGCGACGGTGGGCGGATTGCGCGCCTCGGTGGTGGCGAGCACCGACCAGCTCAACACCTCGATGGCAGCCCCCGGGATCGGCCGTTCGAACATCGCGGAATAATCCGCCTCGAACTTCTGGCGCAGCCCGGCGAGATCGGCGGTCGCCAGCCGCCGGTTCGGCAGCTCGACCGATATCTCGTGGCCCTGGCCGACATAGCGCATGAAGGCGGCGCGGCGCTCCCGCACCGGCGCACCGGCTGCGCCGGGCTCCACCAGCGCACGCGCCTCAGTCGCCATCTCCTGCAAGAGGTCAGAGACGACCTCGGTGTCGAAATCATCGAGCCGGACATGACGGCTGCGCACCAGTTCATAGGCGATGGGCGCAGCCAGGAAGCCAACGGCCGAGCCGACACCCGCATTCGATGGCACGATCACGCGGGAGACGCCGATCTTCTCGGCGACGCGGGCCGCATGTAGCGGCGCGGCACCGCCGAAAGCGATCAGAGTGTGCTGACCGATAATCTCCCCGCGCTCGACGGCATGCACGCGCGCCGCGCTCGCCATGTTCTCGCAGACGACTTCGTGGACAGCATAGGCCGCGGTTTCCGCGGACAGGCCAAGCGGCTCGCCGACGTCCCGCAGCAGCGCCTGCTTCGAAAGCTCCGGGTCGAGCTTGATCGTGCCGGCCGCAAACGCATCTGGATCGATCATGCCGAGTGCAACGTCCGCATCCGTCACGGCCGGGCGTTGGCCGCCGCGGCCATAGCAGGCGGGCCCCGGCTCCGAGGAGGCACTTTCGGGCCCCACGGTGACGCGCTTCATCGCGTCGACATGCGCGATCGAACCGCCGCCGGCGCCGATCTCGACCATCTCGATGACGGGAATGCGCACCGGCAGGCCGGAGCCCTTGAGGAATCGCGCGGCGCGATCGACCTCGAACACGCGCGAGGTCTCGGGCTGGTATTTTTCGATCAGACAGATTTTCGCGGTGGTGCCGCCCATGTCGAAGGAGAGCACCTTGCTTTCACCGAGACGCGCCGCGATCTGGGCCGCGAAGATCGCGCCGCCGGCGGGACCGGATTCGACGAGACGCACCGGAAAGCGCCGCGCGGTCTCGATCGAGGTCACGCCTCCGCCGGAGGTCACGAGATAAATGGCGCCGCGAAACTGCTCGACCTGCAAGGCATCGGCCATGCGGGCAAGATAGCCATCGATCAGCGGCTGCACGTAGGCGTTGGCGACCGCAGTGGATGTGCGCTCATATTCCCGGATCTCGGGACACACTGCCGACGATACAGTCACGGAGATGCCGGGCATTTCATCACTGATGATCGCGGCCGCGCGGCGCTCGTGCTCGGAATTGGCATAAGAGTGCAGGAACGCGATTGCGACGCTCTCGACCTTCAGCTCGCGCAATCTCTGCGCGAGTGCGCGCACCGCCGCTTCGTCGAGCGGGAGACGAACGGCACCGTGGGCGTCGATGCGCTCGGGCACCGTGAAGCGCAGGCTGCGCGGCGCCAGCGGCTTCGGCTTGTCGATGCCGAGGTCATATTGGTCGTAGCGGCTTTCGGTGCCGATATCGAGCACGTCGCGGAAGCCCTCGGTCGCGATCAGCGCGGTCTTGGCCCCGCGGCGCTCGATGATGGCATTGGTCGCGAGCGTCGTGCCGTGAATGAAGACGTCGATGTCGCTAATATGCGCGCGTGCATCGGCCAGAATGAGGCGCATGCCGTCCAACACGGCCTGCTCGGGGCGCTGCGGCGTGGTCAGCACCTTGCGGGTTTTGCGATCTTGCCCCACGTCCAGCACGATGTCGGTGAACGTGCCACCGATATCAACGGCAAGCCGCACCTCGGCTCCCTCAAGCATTCCAAATTCTCCGTGCTGGTCGTCAAGACTGGGGACAAAAGCGCAGCAATTTCCATGCCATGGACGACAAGATGCACGCCGCGCCCGGCTATTCTGCTTGGCACCTATGCAATAGGCAAGGCGTGTGCGTCGCCTGCGCGATCAGAGCAGGAATGCAAGCGCCGTCTCGCAGCGCTCCTCGACCTTCAGCGTCAGGAGATCGTCGGCGCGGGTGCGGCCGAGGTTGACCGCCGCGATCGGAATATTGCGGCGCGCCGCGGCCTGGACGAAGCGGAAGCCGGAATAGACCATGAGCGAGGAGCCGACGATCAGCATGGCGTCGGCTTCCGCCAGATGATCCTGCGCGGTGGCGACGATGTCGCGCGGGACGTTCTCGCCGAAGAAGACGACGTCGGGCTTGAGGATGCCGCCGCAGGCTTCGCATGGCGGCACCTCGAAGGAGGAAAAATCCTCGTGCTCCAGATCGGCGTCGCCGTCAGGTGCATCCGCGGCATCGAGCGTCAGCCACGCCGCATTGGCGCGGCCAAGATCCTGCTGAAACTCGTCGCGCGGCGTCTTGCGGTCACAACCCATGCAGCGGACCAGATCGAGCCGGCCGTGGAGGTCGATGACCTGCCGGTGACCGGCCGACTGATGCAGCCGATCGACGTTCTGCGTCAGCAGCATCCCGCACCGGCCGTTCGCCTCGAGCCGGGCCAGCGCATGATGCGCATCGTTCGGCTTCGCCTGGCCGAACCGCCGCCAGCCGATCAGGCTGCGCGCCCAATAGCGCCGGCGCGTATGCTCGTCCGACATGAAGGCCTGGAAATTGACCGGCTGCGTCCGCTTCCAGTTGCCCTGGCTGTCGCGGTAGTCGGGAATGCCTGAATTGGTGCTGCAGCCGGCGCCGGTCAGCACGAACAGATTTTCGTGCCGGTCGACGAAATCCTGGAGCGGAGCGTTTGACATGGCACCAGATGTAGGTCGCGAGGCCGGCTTTTTCCAGATCACTGTCGGCGGGACGGACGCCCTGCGAAGGACGATGGGTGAGATTTGTCCTGGTCTGCCGTGTGGGCGGCTTGCTGCAACGTCCGCCGAAACTCATCACGCTTTTCGTGCACCGAGGCTATCGCATACCCGACCTCGACTCCGAGGCCGACCAGCGCGGCTTCTGAAAGCTGCAGGCTTGCCTCGATGGTTTCCGGCACCGCGTCGGTGGCGCCGATTGCATAGAGGTGACGGGCATGATCAGCGTCGCGCGCACGTGAGACGATCAACACATCCGGCCGCGCCGAACGGATCCGCTCGACGACGGCATCGATCGCCGTTCGCGATTGAATCGTGATGATCACGCCGGTCGTCTGCATCAGGCCGCAAGCTTCGAGAAAGCCCGGCTCTGTCACGTCGCCAAAGAAGACCTTATGACCGTCGCGGCGGTCGCGCGCCACGGCGATCGGATCGTGATCGACCGCGATGTAGTCCACGCCATGGGAGGTAAGCAGCGAGCAGACCACTTTTCCAACACGGCCGTAGCCGACCACGATCGCCTGTGTTCGGTCGCTTGGCGGCTGAACCGTCAGTTCGGGATCGAGGATGCGCTCGTCAGCCAGCTTGGCGGCCAGTCGTCGTCCGAGCGCGCCCAAGAGCGGCGTCAGCGCCATCGTCACGGCGGTGATGGCCACGACGAAGCTCGACACGCGAGGCTCGATCAGGCCTGCGGCGGCCGCCATGCCGATGCTGACGAATGCGAACTCGCCGACGGGCCCCAGCAGGAAGCCGATCTCGATCGCCGCCGGCCATGAGAGCCTGAACAGGCGGCCCAGAATGATGAGCACGATCGCCTTGCCGGCGAGAATGCCGATCACGGCAGCCAGCAGCCAACCGGGCTCGCGCATGAACACGCGGAAATCGATGGCCATGCCGACGGTGAAGAAGAAGATGCCGAGCAGCAGGCCCTTGAATGGCTCGACGGTGGCCTCGATGGCTTTTCCATACTCCGTTTCCGCCAGCATCAGTCCTGCAACGAATGCTCCGAGCGCCATCGACAGCCCGGCTTGGTGTGCGGCAAGCCCTGCGCCGACGATGACGAACAAGGTCGCCGCGACAAACAACTCCGTCGAATGGGTTCCCGCAACCATCTGGAACAGTGGACGCATCAGCAGCCGTCCGATCAGAATGAGAAAAGCGACCGCCACGACCGCCTTCAGGATCGCACTGGAGATGTGCGTCACGACCGAGCCACCGCTGCCTGCACCGAGCACCGAGACGAACACGAGAATGGGGACCACGGCGAGGTCCTGGGCCAGCAAGACCGAAAAGCTGGCGCGCCCGGCTGTGGTCGCAAGTCGCCTCTCGGCGGAGAGAAGCTCGAGCACAATCGCCGTCGAGGACAGCGCAAGGCTCGCGCCAATGATCACGGAAGTATCGGAACTCTGCCCGCAGAGGAGCGCCGCGCCAAATAACATGGCGGACGTCGCCAGCACCTGCAGGCCGCCAAGCCCGAACACCAGCCGCCGCATCGTGACGAGCCGCCGGAAAGACAGCTCGAGCCCGATCAGGAATAGCAGGAACACGATGCCGAGATTGGCGATGCCCTCGACGTTCTGCGCGTCCGTCACCGTGAACCAGTACAGGAACGGGAGATTCTGAACGAGCGAACCAAGCCCGAGCGGACCGAGAATGGCGCCGGCGCCGAGATAGCCCAGCACGGGGTTGATGCCCCAGCGGCGCACGATCGGCACCACCACGCCGGCGGTGCCGAGAACCACGAGCGCGTCGCTATAGGCATTGATGCTGATGGTTGTGGTCACGAGCCCGTCTTGTGTCGACGTTTGCCAATAGCGGCCGCGTCGTCCACGGTCGATAGCACACGGCGCCGCAGCCCCCAACCCATCCTGATTTCTCCGCGGGCACTGGCGGCCGCCGATTGCGCGTGATCCAAAGCTGACGTTCAGCTTGCCCAATTCTCTCGGAATTCGGGGAATAGCGTCAGGCCCCCGCAAGCATAGATGGTCTGCCCCGTGATGTAGCTCGCATCCTCCGAGGCGAGGAAGGCGAATACGGCGGCGATCTCTTCCGGCGTGCCGACACGGCCCAGCGGAATATGGCTGGTGACGACGCCGCGCTTTTCGGGGTCACCGGTCCATGCCACGTTGATCGGCGTGTCGATCGCGCCTGGTCCCACCGCGTTGACGCGGATGCCCCGGCCGGCAAATTCGAGCGCCAGCGTGCGCGTCAGATTGGCCATGCCTCCCTTGCTGATCGAATAAGCGAGATAGCCGGGCTTTGGAATGATCTGGTGGACGCTCGAGCAATTGATGATGCTGCCGCCTCCGCCGCGTGCGACGAAGTGAGCGAGCGCCTTCTGTGCGCAGAGCACGGCGCCGTTGAGATTGACGTCGATGATGCGGCGATAGGTTTCGACGTCGAGCGCCTCGCTCGGCGATTCCTGCTGGAAGCCGGCGTTGTTGACGAGGCAATCGAGACGTTTCCAGCGAGAAAGGATCGCCTCGAACATCGCAGCAATGTCCCGCTCATCGCCGACATTGGCCTTGACGATGCAATGATCGGGCTCGCCGTGGCCGCGCGAGCGCGAAGCTGCCCGAGCGAGCGCGAGCGTCTCCTCGGCGCGCTCCACGTTCTCGAAATAGTTGATGGCAACGGTTGCGCCTTCCTGGGCGAGCCGGACGGCGACGGCGCGGCCGATGCCTTGCGAGGCACCCGTCACGAGGGCGTACTGACCGACGAGGCGCGAAGGAAATGAGGTTGAACGTTCGGTTTGCGGCATGTGTTCTCTCCAGATGCGTCATCATGGATGGAACCGGCGTTTTGTTCCACCCGGTTGTGCATACGCCGCACGCATCCCTGGACACGGCGCGGCCGGCAGCTGGGTGGAGTCGATCGGCATGCCGAGGCGAGGCCTTCACCAGGCATCCGAGACATCCGCCGATCGCACCGATGATCAGCAGGCGACGTCGCATGCCTGGGCTGCAAGAGCAAGCACTCCGACCATCGGAACGGTCGCGAGCCCGCCCCATCGAGAGCCTGCCGCCGCCGGCGCCGTGGTGGCCGCGATCGACAACAAGCGCGCTTGCGGCTCCGCGATCGATCTTCGTGCAAACAGACAAAAATGTGATTGTCGCTTCGGCGGCGGCCATCACATGATGCAAGTGATGCATGATTCAGATCATGCATGATCAATGCGTTCCGGGGCACACTCCATGACACAAATCGCGATCCAGCCAGCCATTCAACGTCGGCACCAGCCCTGGTACAAGATCCTCTACGTTCAGGTGCTGATCGCGATCGCGCTCGGCGTGCTCATCGGCTATTTCTATCCTGATCTCGGCAAGGCCTTGAAGCCGCTCGGCGACGGCTTCATCGCGCTGATCAAGATGATGATCGCGCCGGTGATCTTCTGCACCGTGGTGCACGGCATCTCCTCGATGGGCGACCTCAAGCGCGTCGGGCGGGTCGGGCTGAAGTCGTTGATCTATTTCGAGACGGTCTCGACCGTCGCGCTCGCGGTCGGACTTTTGGTCGGTGAGATTCTCCAGCCCGGGCGCGGCTTCAACATCGATCCGGCCACGATCGACCCGAAGTCGGTGGCGACCTACGTCACCAAGGCTCATGAAGAGGGCATAGTCGCCCATCTGATGGCGATCATTCCCGACAGCTATCTGGGCGCGATCGCGCGCGGCGACCTGCTCCAGGTGCTGCTGATCTCGATCCTCTCCGGCTTCGCCATCGCCTTCCTCGGCAAGGCCGGCGAGCCCATTGCGGATGCGATCGACAAGGCCGCGAAGATGTTCTTCGGCATCATCCGCATCATCGTGCGCGTCGCGCCGATCGGCGCCTTCGGCGCGATGGCGTTCACCGTCGGCGCCTACGGCCTCGGCTCGCTGCTCAACCTCGCGGCGCTGATCGGTACATTCTATCTCACCAGCATGCTGTTTGTACTGGTCGTGTTAGGTGCGATCGCTCGCCTCGCCGGCTTCTCGATCCTGCGCTTCATCGCCTACATCAAGGACGAGCTGCTGATCGTGCTCGGCACGTCCTCCTCCGAGACGGTGCTGCCGCAGATGATCCAGAAGATGGAGCATCTCGGCGCCTCGCGCTCGGTGGTCGGCCTCGTCATTCCGACGGGGTACAGCTTCAATCTCGACGGCACCAACATCTACATGACGCTGGCGACGTTGTTCCTGGCGCAGGCAACCAATACGCATCTGACCATCTGGCAGGAGCTCGGCATTCTCGGCATCGCCATGATCACTTCGAAGGGCGCCTCGGGCGTCACCGGCGCCGGCTTCATCACGCTCGCGGCAACGCTCTCGATCGTGCCCGACATACCGATCCAGTCGATCGCCATCCTGGTCGGCATCGACAAGTTCATGAGCGAGTGCCGCGCGCTGACCAATCTGATCGGCAATGGCGTCGCCTGCGTCGTCATCAGCATCTCCGAAGGCGAGCTCGACCGCGACGCGCTGCACGAGACCATGGCCCACCCGCTGGAGATCGGCGAGGCGCTGGAACCGGGCGGAGGCGCGTAGATCGAAGGCAGGCGACGTTTTTTCCGACGCGGTAGTTTCCCGGAGTGGAAAACCGGCGAGATAAGCGTCACAACAACGGCACTGCGATCACGGATTGATACTCATTTTTTCCACCCGACGCGCTGGGGGCAGGGCGTCGGGTTTTTGTTATTGGAATGATGAGCCCCTGGAATCACGTTCGCCGGCAAGATCGAGCCGCCGCGTGATCCCGATTGCCTGCAGGAATGCCTCGTCATGACTGACGACAAGCAGCGCGCCGTCATAGGCTCTCAAGCCTGCCTCGACGGCTTCGATGGACTCGACATCCAGATGGTTGGTCGGCTCGTCGAGAATGAGCAGGGACGGCGGAGTCGCCCCGCCAAGCACACAGGCAAGGCCTGCACGAAACAACTGCCCGCCGCTCAGGCTTCCGACGATCTGCAAGGCAGCATCGGCGCGAAACATGAACCGCGCCAGCGCGGCATGGCATTCATTCGCTCCCGCCTTCGGATTGAGACGCCCGAAATTGTCCAGGATGGAGGTCGCGGGATCGAGCAGGCTGACCTTCTGGTCGAACAGCGCGAAGTCCGGCCTGACCCGCACGGTGCCGGAGAGCGGGCGCAGCTCGCCCGCGATCAATTTCAGCAGCGTCGTCTTGCCGGAGCCGTTCGGGCCGACCAGCGCGACGCGCTCCGGACCAACGATCATGAGCGATAGATCTTGGAAGACCGGCCGCTCGGGCCGATAGCCTGCACTGACGCCGTCGAGCCAAAGCACCTCCCTGCCCGCCGGCAGGCCGGTCGCGGGCAACCTGACCGACAATGGCTGAAGAATCTCGATACGCCGGCGCGCCGTGTCCGCAGCATCGATGGCCTCCGCGCGCCGCCGCTCGGCGATTTGCGTGCTCTTGCCGCCGCTGTCCTCGCTACGATCCTTGCGTGCACCAGCCAGGATCCGCGGCATGTCGCCCTTGGCGCGCTTCTTCCTTCCGCCGCTGTCCTTGCGCGCTTTCCTTTCCGCAGCCTCTTGGGCCTTGCCGTCGATCTCGGAGAGACGCTTCTCGGCATGCGCGAGGTCATGCCGGACGGCCGCAAGCTCGACGGCCTTCTGCTCGCGATACCGACTCCAATTGCCGCCGTATCGCGTAGCTCCGAGCGAGGTCAGTTCGACGATCGCATCCATGGTCTCCAGCAAGCCCCGGTCGTGGCTGACGACGATCGCGCCGCCGCGCCAGGCGGCGAGCAGATCAGTCACCGCTTTGCGTCCGTCCCGGTCGAGATTGTTGGTGGGCTCGTCCAGGAGCAGGAAGTCGGGCGCGGCGAAGATCAGTGCGGCGAGTCGAACCCGGGTGATCTGGCCGCCGGATAGGCAAGACAGCTCCGTGTCGGGAGATGGATCGAACCCGAGGCGCGCCAGCGCGGCTTCAAGCCGGGTCTCGAGCGTCCAGTCGATCGCTGCGATGTCATCGGCAGAGGCATCGCCTCGCTCCGCACGGCGAAGCAGGTCGAGCGCCCGCCGCACGCCGAACAGGTCGGCTACGGTCGTGCCGGCAAGAACCTGCACATCCTGGCGCAACAAGCCGATAGTGCCGTTAGCCAGAACGCGCCCTGATCGGGGCACATGTTCACCTATGATCGACGCAAGCAGCGTCGTTTTCCCGACGCCGTTGCGGCCGACGAGACCGGTACGCTCGGTCGTGAACGTCAGATCGATGTTGGAAAGAAGAGAACGGCCGTCAGGCGTGGACAGCGACAGGTTCGACAGAATGATCGAGGCAGGCATGGAATTCCCCGTGAGCAAGGCAGGTGGGCTTTGCGGTCGGGGTCATATCCATGGCTACAAGTATCCTGATTGAGGGACTCTCCAAGTAGTCCCATCGAACGGCGAGATCAAGGCGGGACGCGAGGAGGACGACAGCGCGGAAGGCGCTGTCGTCCTTCGTCGCCGTGCGCGGTCAACCCTTCAGGGCGGTGACCACCACCTCGATCAGCGCGCCGCCGCCGAGATCGGCGACGCCGACGGTGGCGCGGGTGGGGAGATTGTCGCCGAAGAACTCGGTCCAGGCCGCATCCATCTCCTTCTTCCTGGAGAGATCGGTGACGAAGATCGAGGCGCTGACGACGCGAGACTTGTCGGTGCCGGCCTCCTTCAGATAGCCGGCGATCTTGCCGAGGATGTTGCGGGTCTGCTCGCCCATCGAGACCGAGGTGTCGTCGGCGATGGTGCCGCCGAGGAAGACGAAGCCGTTGGCCTCGACGGCGCGATGCATGATGGGCGTGCGGATGCTGCGGGTGATGCTCATGATGTCCTCTTTTTCTAGAGCGTTGAAGGATGGAAGCGGTCGATGCCGAGATCGCCGATTCGGGTCTGGGTGCCGCCATTGACGATCAGCTCCGCCATCACGGCGCCGGCGCCGGGGCCGAGCTGAAAACCGTGCAGCGAGAAGCCGAACTGGTGATAGAGGCCCTTGTGACGGCTGCTCGGCCCGAACACGGGCAGATCGTCCTTCATCCTGGCCTCGATGCCCGCCCATGCGCGGACGATGGTGGCGCTGCGCATCACCGGGAACAGCTCGAACACGGTCCGCGCGCTGGTCGCGAGGCTCTTCCAGTCCAGCACCGTCTCGTTGCGTTCCTGGTCCGGCGTCGCCAGATGACCGCCGCCGATCAGCACGGTGCCGTTCTTGAATTGCTTGAAGGACAGCTTTCGCCCGCGCAGGATCACGACGGGATCGATGAAGTGCGGCACGCGCGAGGTGATCATCAGCATCGGTGCTACCGTCTCGACCGGCACCGGCTCGCCGAGGTCAGCCGCGATCCTGCCGGCCCAGGCGCCGGCGGCGTTGACCAGCACCGGCGCGGCAAAGCTCTCCGAACCGACATCGACGTGCCAGAGGCCGTCACGGTGCCGGATGTTGTCGGCGGCCACGCCTTCGCGCACGGTTGCACCGAGCAGCTCGGCCTTGCGGCGAAACGCCGTCGTCGTCTGCGCCGGATTAGCCGCGCCGTCACGGCGCGAGACAATACCGCCGGGACAGGTCTCGGCCACCGCTGGCACCAGCCGGCGCAGTTCGGCGGCGTCGATCAGTTCCTCGTGGGTGAAGCCTAGCGCGTTGAGCTCGGCGACACGCGCGCGGCAGATCGCGAGCTCGTCCTCGTTCTCGGCAACCAGCACCTGACCGTAGCTCTCGAAGCTGCAATCGTCGTCGAGGAGATCTGAGATCTTCTCCCATATCCCCATCGAGCGGATCGAGAGCGGAATCTCCGGGATGTGCCGCGCGAGCTGGCGCACGCCGCCGGCGTTGACGCCCGAGGCGTGACGGCCGGCATAATCCTTCTCGATCAGCACCGGCTTCAAGCCGGCGAGGCACAGATGCAGCGCGGTCGAACATCCGTGGATGCCGCCGCCAATGACGATCGCATCCACGTTTGTGCTCATCCGCGCACCACGGCCCTGACGTCGGCCTCGCTCTTGGGAACGGCGGCGAGCTCGGCCAGCGTGATCGGCTTCACCGGCGCACGCAGGCGGTAATAGCCGATCTCCTGCGGGGACTTGCCGCGCGCCTGCGCCATCAGCTCGGTGACGGTGAGGCCGCAGAGTCGGCCCTGGCACGGACCCATGCCGGTGCGGCGATAGGCCTTGAGCTGGTTCGGCCCGGTCGCGCCGATCGCGACGGAATCGAGAACGTCCTTTGCGGTGACCTCCTCGCAGCGGCAGACGATGGTGTCGCCTGAGGGAATCCGGAAGTGCGGCGCGGGGCGGAACAGCGTGTCGAGGAAGACGCGACCGCGCTCGGCCTTGGCGAGATCGGAACGGAGCATCGCCATCGCGGGGACCTTTGCGGCTGCCGCGGGCGCCAGCGCTTCGACGGCGGCGCACGCGGCAATGCGACCGCGCACCACGGCTGCATTGGCCCCGCCGATACCGGCACCGTCACCGGCGATCGCGATGCCGGCGACCGACGAATTGCCACTGGCGTCCAATACTGGAGACCAGCACAATTGCAGGTCATCCCAACGATGCTCGATGCCGGCGGACATCGCCAGATTGACGTTGGGCACGACGCCCTGATGCAGCAGCAACAGGTCCGCAGCGATCGTCTCGCGCTTGCCGCCGGCGACATAGCTCACGCTGGCAAGCTGGCCATCACCGGAAGCCGCAAGCTCGGTGACACCCGAGACGACCTGCACCTTCGCCTTCACCTCGCGCATCATCGACAGGCCCTTGGCGAAATAGGGCGAGGTCAGGAAGGCGAAAGCGTGCGGAAGCGCCGCGAAATAATTGCCACGCTCGGTGGTGTCGAGGATGCGGTCGATGCGGCCGCCGAGACGCAAAATCTGCGCGGCTAGCAGCCAGAGCAGCGGCCCCTGCCCCGCGATCACCGTGCGTCCATCAGGCACCAGCGCCGACGACTTCAGCATGGTCTGCGCCGCGCCGGCAGTCATCACGGCCGGCAGCGTCCAGCCGGGAATCGGGAACGGCCGCTCCAGCGCGCCGGTCGCCAGAATCACGCGTTTCGCCTTGACGAAGGCGGAGGCGCCGCCGATCGACACGGCGATGTCGAGATTGCGATCGAGGCTCCAGACGGTGGCACGATGGATGATCTCGGCGCCGCTCGCACGCAGCGCCTGCACGAGATCGGCCCCGACCCAATAATCGGCGCCGAGCTGATTGCGCTCGGTCACCGGTGTCGAGGCGATCGCGCGAAACACCTGGCCGCCGGGACCGACATTCTCGTCGAGCAGCAACGTCGACAGGCCGGCCTCGGCGGATGTCGCGGCAGCAGCGAGACCCGCCGGCCCGGCGCCGATCACCACCATGTCATACGCTTCGCGCTTGGGAGCCACAGTCATTTTCCGATCTCCCGCTTGCCCTTCTGGATTTCGACCTGCATGCCCTCCGCAACCGGCACGAGGCAGCCCTGGCGATTGCCGACGCCGTCGATGGTGACGAGGCAGTCGAAGCACACGCCCATCATGCAATAGGGCAGACGCGGCGCGCCGCTCACTGCGGTGGAACGCCGTGCGTCCACGCCGGAGGCCAACAGTGCGGCAGAGACGGTGTCGCCCTGGCGCGCCGCGACGGCGACACCGTCGACGAGGATCTGCACTTGCGGACGCTTGTCCTGTTCGGATCGCTTGAACATGGGGATGCCTCTTGGCTCCTTCTCAGAATCTCTAGTAGCCGCTGCCGTTCGCAGCACCTCCGCCGCCAAAACGGCTGGCCGAGAACGCGCCGACCAGCTCCGGCTCGAGCGCGCCCTGCGCCACCATCCGCGCGATCTCGAAAGCGTGGTTGGAGGCGAGTGTCACGCCGGAATGGCAGCAGGCGACGAAGGCGCCGGGATGCGTCTCCGACTGGTCGTAGATCGGAAAACCGTCCTGCGGCATCACGCGAATGCCGGACCAGCTCCTGACCACGTTGAGTCGCGACAGATGCGGGAACATGCGCTGCGCGCGATCGGCCATGACACCGCTGATCGACGGCTTCAGCGTGCGATCGTCGAGCTCGTCCTCCTTGCTGTCGCCGATCATCACCGTGCCCTCGTCGGTCTGGCGGATCGTGGTCAGCGGATGCGGCAGGAACGGCATGGTGCGCTCGGTCACGACGACCTGGCCGCGGGTCGGGCCCATCGGCGCAAAGAGGCCGACCATCGGCGCCAGCGTCTGGTTGGCATTGCCGGCGGCCAGCACGATCTTGGCGGCACGCAGTTCACCCTGCGGCGTGGTCAAGCGAAATTCACCGCCGCTCTTGCTGATCGCCGAGACCGGGCGCTCCGGAAAATAGTCGATGCCGAACGCAATGAAGCCGGTGTGAAACGCGCGGAAGGTGCGCAGCGAATTGACGTGGCCGTCGAGCGGGCAATAGCTGCCGCCGGAGACCTCGGGGCCGATGAGCGGCAGCGCCTTCTTCACCTCGGACGGCCGCAGCATTTCCATCTTGTAGTCGGCCGCGCCGACCTGGTTGTGCATGCGCTTGACGAGCTCGGCGCGCTGGCCGAATTCGTCCTCGCCGAGCGTGAGATGGAAGCCGCCATTCTGCTGAAGGGCAACGTCGAGCCCCGTCTGCTGCTTCAGCTCGGAGGCCAGCCGGCCCCATGCCTGCGAGGCCTGCACGGTCCACACCGTATAGGCGGGCATGCCGAGCCCCTTGCTCTGCACCCACACCAGCGCAAAGTTCGCGCGCGAGGCGCGCTTGGTAATGTCGCCTTCGTCGAGCACGGCGACCTTCTTGCCGAGCCGGCCGAGGCCCCAGGCAATGGCGGAGCCGAGCAGTCCGCCGCCGACGACGGCGACGTCGTAGTCCGTTCGCATAGGTTCTCCTATCGTCCCGTATCGCCTTTGCCGGCGAGCACACGGTCGAGCCCGTAGAAGCGGTCGAGCAGAATGAGGGCGGTCATGGTGATCGCGATCACGCAGGCCGAGACCGACGTCACCAGCGGATCGATGTTGTCCTGGATATAAAGGAACATGCGCACCGGCAACGTCTCGGTGCCGGGTGCCGCGAGGAAGACGGTCATGGTGAGATCGTCGAAGGACTGGATGAAGGCGAGCGCCCAGCCGCTGATGACGCCGGGCAGGATCAGCGGCAAGGTCACGCGGCGGAACAATGTCCAGCCGCCGGCGCCGAGCGAGACCGCCGCCATCTCGACCGTGCAATCCATGCCGGTTGCCGCCGCCAGCGTCAGCCGCAGCGCGAACGGAAACACGATGATGACATGCGCGATGATCAGCGCGGCAAAGCTGCCGCCCAGCCCGACCGACGTGAAGAAGCGCAGGAAGGCGATGCCGAGCACGACATGCGGGATCATTAGCGGCGACAGGAACAGCGCCGCCAGCGCATCACGGCCGCGAAAGCGATAGCGCGCGATCGCGAGCGCCGCCGGCACCGCGAACAGGAGCGCCACGAGCGAGGACAGCGCGCCGAGGCCGAGGCTGACCCAGAAGGCGTGGATGAATTCGGGATAGTTCGCGATGGTCCTGAACCAGCGCAGCGAAAATCCGTTGGTCGGCAAGGAAAGAAAGCCTTCCGGCGTGAAGGCGACGAGGCAGACCACCAGGATCGGCGCCACCATGACGATGACGAAGACGGTGTGGAAGATCAGCGCGAGCGGGCCGTTCCGGCTCATCGGAACACCTCCGCATAGCGCCGCTCGATCAGTGCGTTGCTGCCGACAACGATCAGCACCAGCGCGACCAGCAGCAGCGTTGCGACGGCAGCTCCCAGCGGCCAGTTCAGGGTGTTGAGGAATTCGTCATAGGCGAGCGTCGCCGCGACCTTGAGCCGTCGGCCGCCGATGATCGCCGGCGTCGCGAAGGCGCTGGCCGAGAGCGAGAACACGATGATGGCGCCAGACAGCACGCCCGGCAGGATCTGCGGCATGATGATGCGGCGGATAATGGTCGCAGAGCCCGCGCCGAGCGACATCGCGGCATTCTCGATCTGCGGATCGAGGCGCTGCAGCGCCGCCCATACCGACAGCACCATGAACGGCATCATCACATGCGCGAGTGCCACGACCATGCCGGTTTCGGTGAACATGAAGGGGATGGGGGAGCGCATGACCCCGAGCGACATCAGGAGCTTGTTGACGAGGCCGTTGTTGCCGCCGAACAGCAGCGCCCAGCCGAGTGTGCGCGCAACGACGGAGATCAAGAGCGGCCCGAGAATGACGAGCAGAAAAAAGCTCTTCCAGCGGCCGCTCATGCGGTTGAGGATATAGGCTTCGGGCGCGCCCAACACGGCCGTGAGCAGCGTGGTCAGGATCGCGATGCGGAACGTCCGCCAGAACATCTCGGCGTAATAGGGATCGGTGGCGATCTCGTGCCAGTTCTTGAGGATGAAGACCGGCTCGATGCCCTTGTACTGGCCCCAATCGTGGAACGACAGCATCACCGTCATCGCCAGCGGAATCAGCAGCACGCCGACAAACAGCATCAAGGCGGGCACGGTCAGCACCCACGGCGCGCGTAGGCTGCGCTCCTCGGCGGCCATGCTCATGCGCCAGCCCTCGCGCGCACGCTCATGTCCTCGGAACGCCAGGTGAGGCGAACCGCGTCGCCTTCGGCCGGCTGCGCTTTGCCGTCATTCTGGCGGATCACGATCGCCGGGCCGCATTCGCTGTCGCACTGAAACAGCCAGTGATTGCCCTGGAAGATGCGCGTGATGATTTTTGCGCTGAGCCCTGTATCGCCAAAGCCGATTCTTTCGGGGCGAACACTGACGGTGACGGCACCGCCAAGCCCGGCCGGCGCCGGTGCGCGCCAGGAGCCGGCCACCAACTGCGTCGGCGCGACGGTCCGGTCGATCGTTCCGGCAAAGTCGTTGGTCTTGCCGAGGAACTGCGAGACGAAGGCCGAGGCCGGCTTCTCGTAGGTTTCCTGCGGCGTGCCGATCTGCTCGATCTTGCCCTGGCTCATCACCACGATGCGATCGGACAGCGACATCGCCTCGTTCTGGTCGTGAGTGACAAGGATCGTGGTGGTACCGATGGTGCGCTGGATCTGGCGCAGCTCGATCTGCATTTCCTCGCGCAGCTTGGCGTCGAGGTTCGACAGCGGTTCGTCGAGCAGCAGCACGCTCGGCTTGATCACCAGCGCACGCGCCAGCGCCACGCGCTGCTGCTGGCCGCCGGACATGCGGCGTGGGTGACGATCCTCGTAGCCGGAGAGCCCCACCATTGCCAGCGCGGCCCGAACGCGCTTGGCCCGCTCGCCTCGCGGCACGCCACGCATCTCCAGGCCAAAGGCGACGTTCTCCGCCGCGGTCATGTGCGGAAACAGCGCGTAGCTCTGGAACACGATGCCGAGGCCGCGCTTGGCCGGATGGATCGCGGTGAGGTCCTTGCCCTCGAGGCGGATCGCGCCACGCGTGGGATCGAGGAAGCCTGCGATCATCTGCAATGTCGTGGTCTTGCCGCAGCCGGACGGGCCGAGGAAGGAGATGAACTCCCCCTTTCCCACCGACAGGCTGAAGTCGTCGACCACAGTCTGCGCGCCGAACTGCTTTGCGACCCGATCGAGCTCGAGATAGGCCATGACGCTGTTTCCGCCGCGACCGATCAGCGCTCGACCTCGCGGTTCCAGCGCTTGGTCCACTCCTCGCGCTTCTCGTTGATGACGGTCCAATCCGGATTGTAGAGCTTGGCCGCGCGCTCGCCGATCGGCGCCATCTTGCCGAGCTCGGGTGGGACCACCAGCGATTTCAGCACCGGGCCGTAGCCGTAATCCTTCAGCAGCACGAGCTGGATCTTCGGATCGAGCAGCATTTTGACGAAGCTCGCAGCGAGTGGCGAGGCATTCGGCTTGGCGATCGGACACGCCGTCGTCAGCAGCGTCGCCGCACCTTCATTCGGATAGATGAAGTCGACGGGGAAGCCGGTATTGGCGAAGCTCTGCACACGGCCGGTGCCCCAAACCGCGATCACGGCCTGGCCGGACTGGAACAGCTCGGTCATCTTGCCCGGCGACGGCTCATAGGCCAGCACGTTCGGATTGATCTGTTCCTTGAAGATCTTGAAGCCGGATTCGACGTTGGTCTCGCCGCCGCCGTTCATCTTCGACAGCATCACCAGCGCTTCGAGACCATAGGTGTTGTTGATCGGCGGGATCACGAGCTGCTTGGCGTATTTCGTGTCCTTCAGATCATTCCACGAGGTCGGCGGCGCCCAGCCTTTCTCCTTGAACACCTTCGTGTTGTACATCAGGCCAGTCGCGACGATGCCGATCGCGACGGCGCGATCGTCCTTGAAGCGGGCGGTGTCGTAGAGATCGGCCGGCAGCCCGTCGAGCTTGCCGCAGAAGCCGAGTTGGATCGCCTGATACATCGGACCGTCGTCGACGATGGCGACATCGATCTGCTGATTGCCTTTCTGCGCCTGGAGTTTTGCCAGGGTGTCAGTAGAGTTGCCGGCTACGTATTCGACCTTGACGCCGTTTGCCTTCTCGAAGGCCGGGATCACCTCGTCGCGGATCGTCTTTTCGAACGAGCCGCCGTAGCCGGCGACGTAGAGGGTCTTTTGCTGGGCCGAGGCGACCGACGGGGCGGCAACGAGCGCCGCGATGCTGACCGCTGTCAGAAGGCGAAGAGTCTTCATATGGACCGATCTCCAATACCGGAATGAGGTGACGTGCCGACAAGTCTCCGGCCGAAGCGCCTTCCGCATTTCCTTCCGCGCGAACCCTCTCCGGACGGGGCTCCCGGCCCCCGTTCGGCAGATTCTGGCGCGATCTGGAGGTTCGAACTCCTCCAATCTGCCGAAAAAGCGAGCTGACTCCAGCTCTGATGAAAAAGATCGCAACCTAAACTTCCATCGTCCAATGAATAATGGCACCCTCTGCATGCCAAAATGTTATGATTGGATTGTGGGGATGGCGCGGATCAATTCGCGGCAGGTGGAGGCCTTCCGCGCGACAATGCTGACGGGCAGCGTGACGGAGGCGGCGGCGCTGATGAAGGTGACGCAGCCGGCCGTCAGCCGGTTGCTGCGCGACCTCCAGGCCCTGCTGAAAATGGAGCTGTTCGAGCGGCGCGGCACCGGTCTGGTGCCGACCGCCGCGGCGATGGCGCTCTACACTGAGGTCGAGCGCTCCTTCGTGGGCCTCGAACGCATCACTGCGGCGGCGGAAGAAATCCGCGGCCGCCGCACGGGCTCGCTACGCATCGCCGCACTGCCGGCGCTCTCGAACGGCTATCTGCCGCGGCTCACCGGTCACTTCCTGAAGGAGCGGCCAAACCTCAACCTGGCCTTCTTCGGTGTCATCTCGCCGATCGTCGTCGACTGGGTGCTGAACAATCAATGTGACGTCGGCTTTGCCGAGGTGCCGATCGCGCATTCCGGTCTGCCGAGCCAGAGACTGCCGGCGCCGGCGCGCGTCGCAGTGCTGCCGAGCGGTCATCGCCTCGCGGAGAAGGAAGTCCTGGAGCCGCGCGATTTCGAGGGCGAGACCTTCATCTCGCTGTCGGCGGGATCGTCGAGCCGGCATCTTGTCGACCAGGTCTTCCACCGCCACGATGTCCGCCGCGTGCTGCGCGTCGAGACCACGCTGTCGGAGATCATGTGCGGCATGGTGTCGTCAGGGCTTGGCGTCGCAATCTGCGATCCCTTCACGGCGCAGGAATTTGCAACGCGCGGCATCGTCGTGCGCCGCTTCCTGCCGCGCATCGACTTCGAATTCTCCGCGGTCTTTCCGGCGCAGCGCAGTCCTTCACCGGTGGCGCTGGACCTAGTCGAGACCATGCGCAAGGCGCTGGTGGAGTTTGAGGATTAGGGCTTCGCTTCGAACAGTGCAGCCACAGGCTCGCTGCAACCTTCCCGCTTGCGGGAGAGGTCGGCGCGTCCGGGCGATGCGAAGCATCGTCCCGCGCGTCGGGAGAGGGTTCTCTCCACACGGGGAGTGTCCCTACAAGGAGAGAGCCCTCTCCCCTGCCCTCTCCCACAAGCGGGAGAGGGAGCGCACTTTCCTCGAGGCGACGATCATGCGCAAAAAAAGGCGATCAGCCGTTGAACGCGGCCTGCGCCTCCGGCAGGTCCCAGATCTTGCCGATCGCGGCGGTGCCCGCCGCAATGATCGCCGCCTCGTCCGCGCCGAGATAGCGTCCCTCATCGACCAGCACACGACCGTCGACCATGACCTGATCGATATTGGCACGGTTGGCGAGTGCGATCAGCGCGCGGCGCGGATCGAACAGCGGCTGCAGATGCGGATGGGTGAGATCGACAACGGTGAGATCTGCGATCGCGCCCGGCTCGATCCGGCCGAGATCGGGGCGCTTGATGACGTCGGCGGCAACAACCGTGTTCGCTTCGATCAGCTCTGGCGAGTTCGCGACGTCGGGACGCGCCGAGGTGATCTTTGAGATCAGCGAGGCGGCATTGAGCTCACCGAGCAGGTCCATGTTGTAGCCGTCGGTGCCGACCACGGTGCGCACACCGTGCTCGGCGAAGCGGCTGAAGGCCGCGGTGATGCCGGCGCGCGCGAAGACGCGCGGGCAGTTCAGCACGGTCATGCCGCGCGCGGCCATGAGCTTGAGATCGTCGTCGCTGCTGAACATGCAGTGCGCCGCCATGAGGTCGGGCGCGAGCAGGCCGAGCCAGTCCAGATATTGCGCCGGCGTGCGGCCACCATAGCGCTTGCCGATGGTCTCGACCTCGGCGCGGCTCTGCGCCATGTGCGTCGTGATGGGCACCCCGAGCTCGCGCGCCCGGGTGGCGCAAGCCTTCAGCAGATCGGGGCCGCATGTGTCGGTGGCATGCGGGCTCATGGCGAGGCTGATGCGGCCGTCGCCGCGATTATTCCAGCGCTGATAGAGCGCACTCCATGTCGCCATGTCCGCAGCGCCGTCGTCGCCGGAATATTGGACCACACCGTCCGGCCCGGCCTTGGCATCGGACGTCGAGAACAGATAGGGCGCGCCGTAGAAGCGGATGCCCATCTCCTCCGCGGCGTCGAACATCTCGGGGATCGAGTTGCGGAACGGCTCCATCACCGTGGTGGCGCCGCCCTTCAGGAGTTGGAGGATGCCGAGCCGCGCCACCGCGAGCCGCTCTTCCGCCGACAGGATATCGGCACCGCGCTTGGTCAGCGGCAGCAGCACCGTGTAGACGATGCTCTGGTTGTTCTTGCGGCCGTTGCCGTCCTCGGTGTGACTGCGCGCCACCGCTTCCGAAAAGCAGTGATTGTGCAGGTTGAGCAGACCCGGCAGGACGAAGCGGCCTGGGCGATCATGGACCTGATCGGCGCGCGGCTTGTCGCGCGTGATCGCGGCGATCTTCTTGCCTTCGACCAGAACCCAGTGGTCGCGCAAGACATCCTGCGCGCCGTCTTTCCGTGACAGCACATAGCTGCCGAAGATTGCTGTGGTGCTCATGCGGGACGCACGTTCCAGAAGACGGCGGTGCCGTCGAGAATGCCGGTGATCGCCTTGCGATAGGCGGTCGGCTGTTTGTACAACCCGATCGGAATATACGGGATTTCCTTGAACGCGACCGCCTGGATCTCGCGGCAGATGCGCTGCTGCTCGGCGAGCTCTGAGGCCGCCAGCCATTGGCTGCGCAGCGGCCCCATCTTCTCGCTCGCATACCAGCCGGCGACCTTGCCTTCGCCGCGGATGTTGGTGTTGCCGGCCGGGTTGAGCCAGTCGATGCCCTGCCAGTTGCCGACAGCGGCGCTCCAGCCGCCCTGCCCGATCGGGTCCTTCTTCAGCTGACGCTGCAGCACGACAGCGAAATCCAGCCCGGCATATTCGACGTTCATGCCGGCCTTGCGCAGGCTGTCGACCGCGATCTCGCCGAGCGGCTTCTGCGCCAGCGAGTTGGTGGGAACCAGCACCACGATCTTCTCGCCGTTGTAGCCGGCGGCTTTCAGGTCGGCCTTCACCTTGGCGTAGTCGCGCGGGCCGCGGAACACCTCGAGCCCGACCTCGCTCGCCATCGGCGTGCCGGGCGCGAAGAAACCGATCGGCGCGACCTGAAAGGCCGGGTCGGTGCCGGCAACCGCGGTCATGAACGCGGACTGATCGATCGCACCCAAGAGCGCGCGGCGGATGGCGGGATTGTCGAACGGCGGCTGCAGGTGGTTGAGGCGCAGCATGCAGGCGTAGCCTCTGGGATCGAGGACGCGCGTCTCGATGTCGCCGGCGGCCTTGATCACCGGCAAGAGATCGTGCGGCGTGGTCTCCTGCCAATCCTGCTCGCCGGTCTGGAGCGCGGCGACGCCGGTGCCGGCATCGGGCGTCGTGGTCCAGACCACGCGATCGTAGTGCACGATCTTCGGCCCCGCGGTCCAATCCGGCTTGCCGTCGGTGCGCGGCTGGTAGCGCTCGAATTTGGCAAAGGCGTTGCGCGCGCCCTGTACGCGCTCGTCGGCGAGATAGCGGAACGGGCCGCTGCCGATCACCTCGGTGAGCGGCTTGAACGGATCCTGGCTCGCCAGCCGCTCCGGCATCATGAAGCAGGCATTGATCGCGGCCTTGCCGAGCGCCTGCGGCAGCAGCGGAAAAGGACGCTTCAGACGGAAGCGGATGGTGCGGTCGTCGGCAGCCGAGAGCTCGGCGGTCGCCTCCATCAGCTCGCCGCCAAAGCCGTCGCGCGCGGCCCAGCGGCGGATGCTGGCAACGCAATCGCGGGCGAGCACACGCTCGCCGTCGTGCCAGAACAGGCCGTCGCGAAGCGTGATATCCCACTGCAGCAGGTCGCCCGAGATGACGTGGCCCGACACCATCTGCGGCGAGACCTGGAGCGAGGCGCTCATGCCGTAGAGCGTGTCGTAGACCATGAAGCCGTGGTTTCGCGACACCTGCGCGGTCGAATAGATCGGATCGACGAAGGCAAGATCGATGACGGGGATGAAGCGCAGCGTGGACTGGGATTCAGCGCGGACGATGCCCGGCAGCGACAGCGCCGGCAGCGCCGCGCCGGCCCTGAGGAGCGAACGGCGGGAGATGGACATCAGCGGTTACCGGCTTCGTGGCGCAGGAAGTTTTCCGCGATGTTCTCGCCGGTGGTGATCCAGACATCCGGGCACGACTTTGCGTAAGTGAGAAACTCGCGCAGCAGCCGCAGCCGCATCGGACGACCGCTGCATTGCGGATGCAGCACGGTCGTCACCATCGCGCCCCAGTCGCGGACCTCATCCAGCTCGTCCTTCCACATCGAGAGCACGTGCTCCTTGGGGAAGATCGAGCGCGGGCTGAAGCGGGCGGAGAGGCCGTGCATCCAGTCGTCATAGCTTGCGGTGACCGGCAGCTCGATCGTGCCGGGCTTGCCGTCGCCGAGCCGATGGCGATAGGGCCTGACGTCATCGCGGAACGAGGACGTGTAGACGATGCCGTGGCGCACCAGCGCGACGCGCAGCTCCTCGGTGAACTCGCCATAGGGCGCGCGGTAGCCGGTCGGCTTGACGCCGAGCCGGCGCTTGAGCGCCTCGAAGCCGCGCTCCAGTTCCTCCTCGATCCAGGGATCGCCGGGATCCGGCAACAGATGGTGATAGCCGTGATGGCCGATCTCGTGGCCGGCCTTCAGGATGGATTCGGCCATCGCCGGATGCGCATCGACCGACCAGCCCGTGACGAAGAACGTCGCCTTGAGATCGAGCTGGTCGAGCAGTTCCAGCAGTTTTGGCGTGCCGACGCGCGCCTCATAGCCGCCATAGCTCATGGTGATGAGCCGCTGCGCATGACCTGCGTCCTTGCTGGTCCAGGCGCTCTCGGCGTCCACGTCGAACGACAGGAACATCGCGGATGTGTACGGCTTCGGCCAGGGATAGTCGGGCGCAGGATCCGCGGTGTTGGCCGGAACGAGCGGAATGCTCTGGAGTGCCTTACTGTCCAGCATTGATGGTCGCCTTCTCGATTGCGTTGTCGCTCAATTTCCACTTCGCCAGCAGCGTCTTGTAGGTGCCGTCCGCGATCAGCGCGTCGACCGCCTCCAGCATTACCTGCTGCAATGCCTTCTCCTTCACCGGCAGGGCAATGCCAGTGAATTGCTGTGCGATGGGCTCGCCCACGGTCGCATAGGTGTTGGGCTCGAGGTCCATGATGTAGGGCAGCGTCTCGTTGCCCTGGGCGGCGGCATCGATGCGGCCCTGCCGCAGCTGCGTGCGCGCGTCGGCCGAGCCGTCGGTGCCGACGAATTGGATCGGATTGCCGCCGCAATTCTTCTCGCTCCACGCCGCGATCTGGGCCGGGAACATGGTGCGGCGGCTGGCGCCGACCTTCTTGCCGCACAGCGATACGGCATCCTTGAACTCGGCCTTGCGCGACGCCTGCACGAAGAACTGCGGACCGCTGCGCAAATAATCGACGAAGGTCGCGACCTCGTGCCGGCTCGCATAATCGGTGAAGCCGGACAGGATGGCATCCACCCGCCCGGTCGAGATCGACGGCATGAATTCGGCAAAGCTGGTCTCGGTCCATTCGATCTTGACGCCGAGCTTGCGGCCGATGGCTTCGCCGAGATCGACGTCGAAGCCGGAGAGCGCGTTGGTGGCGGGATCGCGGAATTCCATCGGCGGGTAGTTCGGCACCAAGGCGACCTTGATGCTGCCGCGCTTGGCGATCTCAGGCGGCAATTCGGCCGCCATCGCCGACGCGCTCATGGCGCCCAGGAACGCCGCCGCAAGCAAAAATCTTTTCATCACCATACCCCCAATGTCAGATCACTGCCGAAAGAAATGCCCTGGTGCGCTGCTCGCGCGGCGCGCCCAATACGTCGGAGGCACGCCCCTGCTCGACGATCGCGCCCTGGTCCATGTAGACGACGCGGTCGGCGACCTCGCGGGCGAAGCCAAGCTCGTGCGTCACCACCATCATGGTCATGCCGCTTCGCGCCAGCTCCTTCATGACCGCGAGCACCTCGCCGACGAGCTCGGGATCGAGCGCGCTGGTGGGCTCGTCGAACAGCATCAGCATCGGCTTCATGGCGAGCGCCCGCGCGATCGCGACGCGCTGCTGCTGGCCGCCGGAGAGCTGCGCAGGATAGGAGTTCGCCTTGGCCGCAAGCCCGACGCGACGTAGCAGTTCGATCGCCTCGGCGCGCACCTCATCCGGCTTGCGCCACTGAACTTGGGTCGGACCTTCCGTAATGTTCTCCAGCGCGGTCTTGTGCGGAAACAGGTTGAAGCGCTGGAACACCATGCCGGTCTTCAGCCGCTGCCGCCCGATCTCGCGCTCGCTCAGGCGATGGAGCTTCCCGCCTTGCTCGCGCACCCCGAGCAGCTCGCCGTCCAGCCAGATGCCGCCGGCATCGATCGTGGCGAGCTGATTGATGCAGCGAAGCAGCGTCGTCTTGCCGGAGCCGGAGGCGCCGATCAGGCACATCACCTCGCCGGGCCAGACGTCGAGCGAGACGTTCTTGAGAGCCTGAAACTCCCCGAAATTCTTCGCTACGGAGCGGATCGCGACGAGAGGTCTTGTCATCGCGCCAGCCGCAATGTGCCGCGCGCGAAGCGTCGTTCGAGCAGCATCTGGAGCGGGGTCAGGATCGAGACCACGAGCAGGTACCAGAGCCCGGCGACGATCAGGAGCTCGATGACGCGGGAATTTGCGTAGTAGATGTTCTCGGCGTTGTGCAGCAGTTCGGGATATTGGATCACGCTCGCGAGCGAGGTCGCCTTCACCATTCCGATGAACTCGTTGCCGAGCGGCGGAATCACGACGCGCATCGCCTGCGGCAGCACGATCCGCCGCAACGCGCGCAGCCGCCCCATGCCGATCGCCTGCGCCGCTTCATACTGCCCGATGTCGACCGACAGCATGCCGGCGCGCATGACCTCGGAGGTGTAGGCGCCCTGGTTGATGCCGAGCCCGAGCAGCGCGGCAAGGAACGGCGTCATGACGTCGACGGCGCGCGCGGACCACAGGCCGGGGATGCCGATGGTCGGAAACACCAGTGCTAGGTTGAACCACAGCAGCAGCTGCAGGATCAGCGGCGTGCCGCGGAACAGCCAAGTGTAGCCGGTCGCAACCGTCTTCAGCACCGGATTGGGCGACAGCCGCATGACCGCGACGACGATGCCGAGCACGATGCCGAGCGCCATGGCCAGCACCGCCATCACCATGGTGTTGACGATGCCTTCGAGAATGACCTTCGCGGTCAGGAAGCGGCTGACATAGGACCATTCGATCTGGCCGTTGGCAAAGGCGCGGGCGATCGCCGCCAGCACAAGGAGGATCAGGGCCGCGCTGATCCAGCGAAACCAGTGCGGCTCGCGCGCGATCTGCATGCCCGACAGATCGGGAAATCCGTCCGCGAGTGCCGGGGCCGGCTTCATTGCGGCGCCGCGTTCAGCATGGGCTGGGTCACCGCGTTGGCGCCGAGACCCCATTTGTCGAGAATGGCCTTGTAGGTACCGTCGGCGATCATCGCCGCGAGCTTCTCCGTCACGGCCTCGCGCAGGGCCGTATCGTCCTTGCGGAACATGATGCCCTGGTAACCTTTGGCGAAGGGCTCGCCGACCACGCGGTATTTGCCGGGCTCCTGCGTCTGCGCATAGGGCAGCGTCTCGCTGCCCTGCACCGCGGCGTCGATACGGCCCTGCTTGAGCTGATTGCGTACGTCGATGGAGTTCTCGCCCGGAACATATTGGATCGCCGGCTTGCCGGCCGGCTCGCAATTCTGCTTGCTCCACTTCTCGATCTCGACCGGGAAGCTGGTGCTGCGGGTGGTGCCGACCTTCTTGCCACAGAGATCGGTCGCATCCTTGGCCCCGCTCTCCGCCTTCACGAAGAACTGCGGGCCGGTCGCGAGATAGTCGACGAAATCGGCAGTCTCGCGCCGCGAGGCGCGATCGGAGATGCCGGAGATGATGAAATCGGCGCGCTTGGTCTGGAGCGAGGGGATCAGTTCGGCGAATGGCGTCTCGCTCCAGACGATCTTCAGCCCGCCGAGCCGCTTGGCAAGCTCTTTAGCGAGATCGATATCGAGCCCGACCAGCTCGTTGGTTGCGGGATCGCGATATTCCATCGGCGCGTAAGTGGAATTGACCGTGAGCTTGAGCGTGCCGGCCTGCTTGATCTCCGCCGGAAGCTCGGCCGCCCGCGCCGACGTCACGGCAGCCAACGCTGCCAAGGCAAGCAAATGCGGGAGGCGTGTCATGTCAGCTCCTTTGCCAACGCTGCGATCGGCCGTTTGGAATCAATCTGCGTCAAGAACGGCCGGCTCGATCACGCCGGCGCGCTCGGTGATCACCCTGTACTGCTCGGGCCGCCGGTGGGCGGCGAAATTGAACATCTTGTCCTTGCCCTGGCGGCAGAGGTCGAGATCTATGTCGGCGACGATCACCTCATCGGTGAGCGTCTGCGCCTGCGCGACGATGCGACCGTTGGGATCGACGATGCAGGAGCCGCCGATCAGCCCGGAGCCGTCCTCCTCGCCCGCCTTGGCCACCGAGATCGCCCAGGTCGCGTTCATGTAGGCGTTGGCCTGCGTCACCAGCGTCGAGTGGAAGGTGCGCAAGGCGCCGTCTTCGGTGGCGCCACCGTTCGGATCATAGGCCGCCGAATTGTAGCCGATGCAGACGAGCTCGACGCCCTGCAGGCCGAGCACGCGCCAGGATTCCGGCCAGCGCCGATCGTTGCAGATCATCATGCCCATGATGGCGTGGGCCCAGGACGAGCCGGCGCGGAAGGCGGGAAAGCCGAGATCGCCATATTCGAAATAGCGCTTCTCGAGCTGCTGGTAGCGCGCGCCCGGACGCGGCTCGACCGACCCGGGAAGATGCACCTTGCGGTAGCGGCCGAGGATCTCACCGTCGCGATCGACCAGGATAGAGCAGTTATAGCGGCGGCCGTCCGGCGTCTTCTCGGCATAGCCGACATAGAAGCCGACGCGGAGCGCACGCGCCCGATCGAACAGCCTTGCCACCGCCGGATTCGGCATGCTGCGCTCAAAATACTGGTCGAGAGCCTCGCCTTCGAGCAGCCAGCGCGGAAAGAAGGTGGTGAAGGCAAGCTCCGGAAACACCACGAGGCTGGCGCCGCGGCCGGCGGCCTGCTCCAGCATGTCGAGCATCCGCGACAGCGTATGCTCGCGCATATCGGCTTTTTGCGTCGGCCCCATCTGAGCGGCGGCGGCGCGAAGGACACGAACCAAGTTTGCCTCCAATCTGTGCGCGGTGCTGCCTCAATGGGCGAATGAACCCTTTGATACGACGCGCAAATCCGCTGCCATTACGGGTGAGCGGGGCTGCAAAATCAATTCGCTTTGCTATGATGTTTTGGCCCTGACTATAATCGGCAGTAATATGAACCTGCGTCAGCTCGAGATCCTGCGCGCCGTGATCCGCCACCGCACCACGGTTGCGGCGGCTGACGAGCTGGCGCTGTCGCAGCCCGCGGTGAGCAACGCGCTGAAGACGATGGAGGCGCAGGCCGGCTTCGCGCTGTTCGAGCGCGTCAACAACCGGCTGTTTCCGACCGCCGAAGCCATGGCGCTCTACAAGGAGAGCGAAGCGATCTTCGCCTTGCACGCAAAGCTCGAGAACCGCGTGCGCGATCTGCGCGAGAACCGCTCCGGGCATCTCGCCATCGTGGCGACCCCGCCGCTCGCCTACAGCATTATCCCTGCCGCGCTGTCAGGCTTCCTGCGCCGTCGCCCGGAGACGCGCGTGTTCTTCGACGTGCGTCGCTACGAGGGTATCATCGAGGGTGTGCTGAGCCGCGTCGCCGAGCTCGGCTTCGCCCTCGGGCTGACGCATCATCCAGGGATCGCGCATGAGGTGGTGCATACCGGCGAGATGGTGTGCGTGGTGCCGCCGCAGCATCCGCTCGCCGACAGGCCGGTGATATCCGCGTCCGATCTTTCCGGCCTGCCCTTCATCGGGCTCGAGCGCGGCACGCGGCTTGGCGAAGCCGTGCGCGACAGCTTTGCCCGTGCCGGTGCGCCGTTCCGGCCGACGGTCGAGGTGCGCTACTGCAACACAGCCTGCGTGCTCGCGACCGCCGGCGTCGGCGCTGCGGTGGTCGATCCGTTCTCGCCGCGGCAGAACGGCGGCAGCGGCCTCGTCGTCCGTCCGTTCGCGCCGACGACGCAGGCGGTCGCCTATATGCTGTGGTCGGAAGCCGAGCCGCTGTCGCGTCTGGCCAAGGCCTTTCTCAACGAGGTCCGCAAGGAGAGCGCGCTGCTGGAGCGCACAGCGCCGCACCAGCAACATGGGGCAGAAAGCGACTGAGCTTTCGATCACACGCGCAACCTTCTATCCGAGGTGCACATGGCACGCATCACCATCATCGAGACCGGGCTCGTTCCTCAAGAGCATCGCGAACGCCACGGCTCGTTTCCGGACATGTTCGCGCGCATGATCCGAACCGAGGACCCCACAGCCACGGTCGACGTCGTCAGCATCCCGAATGGCGATGCGGTTCCCGATCCGCGCCAGGTGGAGGCCATCCTGATCACCGGCGCGGCCGCCGGCGTCTATGACGAACTGGACTGGATGGCGCCGCTGGAAGATTTCGTGCGCAAGGCCTACACCAACAAGACGCCGATGGTCGGCGTCTGCTTCGGCCATCAGCTGATCGCGCAGGCGCTCGGCGGCACCGTGCGTAAGTCGGACAAGGGCTGGGGCCTCGGCCGGCACATCTATCAGGTGCTGCCCGAGAACGGCGTGGTCGACGGCGACGTGGTCGCGATCGCCGCCTCGCATCAGGATCAGGTGATCGAGCCGCCAAACGACGCGCTGACGATCCTCTCCTCGGACTTTACTCCGCATGCCGGCCTGCTCTATGCCAACGGCGCAACGCTGACCGTGCAGCCGCATCCGGAATTCGACGTGGCGTTTGCGCAAGTGTGTTGCGAGTTGCGCGAGGGCAAGGCGCCGGATGACGTCGTCGCAACGGCGAGGGCATCGCTGGGGCAGCCGCTGGACAATGCGAAGCTCGGTGGCGCGATTACGAGGTTCCTGGCGAGGCGCAATGTTTGATCACAGTGCCAGTGCCCGCGTCAGCCGACCCTTCCCTTCTCCCCTTGTGGGAGAAGGTGGCGCGAAACGCCGGATGAGGGGTTCTATCCACTCGCTGGACTGCTCGTGGGGATAGAGACCCCTCACCCGCCGAGCTTCGCTCGGCACCCGTCTCGCACAACCGGAGAGGGTGAAGCAGCGTCGCTTGCGGAAAATATCAGAACGGATCGGTCCCCAGCCCCGCCACGTCGGCAGGCCTTGGCCCCGGAGCCGGCCAGTGAAACCGGCGATCTTTTTCAGCGATCGCGATGTCGTTGATCGAGGCCTCGCGCCGCTTCATCAGGCCGTGCTCATCGAACTCCCACTGCTCGTTGCCGTAGGAGCGATACCACTGGCCGCCGGCATCGTGCCATTCGTACTGGAAGCGCACCGCGATGCGGTTGCCGTCGAACGCCCAGAGGTCCTTGATCAGCCGGTAGTCCAGCTCCTTCTCCCATTTGCGGGTGAGGAACGCGACGATGGCCTCGCGGCCCTGAAGGACTTCGGAACGATTGCGCCAGCGGCTGTCCTCGGTATAGGCGAGCGACACGCGCACCGGATCGCGTGAATTCCAGGCGTCCTCGGCCATGCGGGCCTTTTGCGCAGCGGTCTCGCGGGTGAAGGGGGGAAGCGGCGGGCGCGACATGATGGCCTCATCGGTTGATCGGGCCGTGAATTTATCGCCCCGATTGGCGGAGTCGATAGGCCACCACAAATCAGGCGATCACTTATCGGGCGATCACGAAATCAGATCGGCCTTCATCAGCGTGCGTATCGACTTCGGAATCGGCTGGGCGCGACCGCCGCTGATGAAGGCAACGCGGACCTCGGCCTTCACCAGCACGTCGTGGCCGCGCCGCACCTCCTGCGCCAGCATGATGGACGCACCCTTCACCGCGACCGGCCAGGTCACAACGTCGAGCACGTCGTCCATTCGTGCGGGCTTGAGAAAATCCAGATGCATCGAGCGGACGACGAAGGCAAAGCCTGCGCCCTCCGTCTCGACCTGCTCGAACAGCGCCTGCTGCTCGGCGCCCATCAGCCTCAGATGATTGGTGCGTCCACGCTCCATGTAGCGCAGATAATTGGCGTGATAGACGATCCCCGAGAACTCTGACTTGACGATATCGCAACAGAAGGCCAGCGCATTGATTTCCTTCGGTCGCTGGAGCGTTAAAGCGTGAACAAAAGTCGGATTTTATCTGTGCTCTTCCATAGCAAGCCGCAGCGCCTTTGGGATGCGCTGCGCTTTTCCGCCTGAGATAAAAGCCACGCGTACACGCGCCGTGACTAAGAGATCGTCTGCGCGCCTGCACTCCTGCAGCAAGGCAATTGACGCTCCTCTCACCTCTTGCGGGAAGGTGAGGACGTCAAGCACGTCGTCCAAGACTGCCGGCTTTAGAAAATCGATGGTCATAGAACGTACAACGAAGGTAAAGCCGGGCGCGTCGTTCCGCGCCTCTTGGAGCAGCGCGTGCTGATTGGTTCCGAGCAGGCGTAAGTAATTCGTTCTGCCGCGTTCCATGAAGCGTAAGAAATTCGCGTGATAAACAATCTGGCCGAAGTCCGTATCTTCAAAATAGACGCGGACCTGCATCTGATGGCGTCCATCGCGAATTTCGCCGTCGAGAAAGGCTGTCAAAGTGCGATACCCATTATTGCAGTTGCGAGAACCAATTATCTCGCACAGAGGCGCTTTTCTGGGCAAGCGCCAAAAGCCTTTGGCCTGGCTTCTGCAGTCGGCAATTCCAGCGCCCTGCCTGTGAATGCGGGACGTACTTTGCCGGGGATCAATAGCGGGCCGCGTGCGCCTTGCCACCCTGACGCAGCCCGACCCGGGCAGTGGATCGGTGGCAGCGTTGGTGCCCAGGGAGGGAAACATACGCAACCACCGACACGACGAATCCCTGTTGTCCTTAGCATTGCTTTCGGAGGGCAGCCTGACTTGCGAGGCCCAGTTGATCCCCGCGCAAGAGGGGCAGGTCCAAATCCCGGAGGCGCAAACACCGATACCGACATTCGCTGATGGTGGCCATTTGAAGCAACGGCTCGGGTGTATTCAGCTTGGAAGCCTCGAAAAAACGCAGTGTTTTCAAAGGTCATTCTGACATTTTCGGCATTTTTGGCCGATCGAGATCCTTACAGAAATTCTTGTTGTCTAAATGGCTGTTGCGCGCGCCCGTGGCGAAGCGATGGATGTCGCGTTGCGACGTCCACAACCGACCTCATGGCCGCATCCTTATGACATTGGAGCCGAGCGGATCAGCAACCTAGTATATCAACGCTCGATGTTCTTGGAAAAATGCGCGTAGGGTCATAGGCTTCCGTTGCAGGATCCGCTCTGCCACATCGTTGAGCGATTGAAATGCAGAATTTTCGGCCTCGTACTTAAAGAACTCCCAAAGGTACTCCGCGACTCCCTTCCTGTTGTAACGTCTCTCCCAGATCCCGGTAAACTCCCGTAGAAACGCGTCCTTTGATCCGTCATGAGCAATCGGCTCGAGCAGAACGTCGCTCATGATCGCCGCCACGGCATCTGAAGTGAGCAAATCATGGCCGTTGTTGATGGTCAGAAATTGGTGCACGTACCGACGATCGGGAGACAGCAGAAGACGGGCCGCAATCTCTCCAACCTCACGCGGGTCGACGTATGGAATATAGCGTTGCGGCCAGACCAGGGACTTCGTTCGCCGGGTAATCTCCGCGATCCTTATGAAGTTATCCATGTAGGATGCCCCGATATTAAGGTACGTGATCGGGAGCCTGCTCGCGTCCAGCACCTCACGGGCGATGAAATGTTGTGTCGCCGTGCCAGTACCGAAGTCACGCAGCCTCTGCGGAATTCGGTCGATCGTCTGTTCCGGCTCGTGCCCGACGATCCGGACAATGTGGACCGCTGAAGCGACCGCTTTTATCGAAGCGACCAAATTGGTCATCGCAACCTTTTCATCGAGGTAGGTTGGCGTGACGACGAATATCCCCTCCGCATCCCGCAGTGCATCCTCCAGCGATGCAGGATCGAAATAGTCGGCGCGACATATCCGCGCATCCGGAAATTGCTGTTCGAGATTCTTCGTCGTTGCCGGATTGCTGGAGATCAGCCTCAACTTCACGTGCGGAGCCTTGAAGCGCAGAAACTTCGCAAGGGGATTTCCGATGTGCGCGTTTGCCCCGAAAACAGCAATCGTTTTCGGGATTGGCTTGGTATCGAAGCTCATGTCCACCCTTTCGACTGTATGTGACAGGCAGCTACACGTAGACAACCAACGATTGATGCATTCAACGCGCCTCGGTCGCCGGCACGTTGGGGACACTGCTGAACTCGATATTCTCCAGCCGTCCGTTTCGTCGTTCGACGCGCCTGATATAAATGGTCTGTACGATGTCCCTCGATCCATCGATCTCGATCGGGCCGCGCGGGCTGTCGAGTTTGAAACCTTTCAGAAGTTCGGCGGTTTTTTCCGCATCCAACCGACCACCTTGGGCTTCGACAAGCTTGTAGATCGCGGCCATCGTGTCATAGGCGGCCACTGCGGAAAAACTGACGCGCTGCTTTCCGCCGGTTGAGGCTTCAAAGTCGCGAACAAACGCCTTGTTCAATTCGCTGTCGTGCGCGGCCGAGTAATGAGATGCCGTGACCATCCCGAGAGCGGCGTCCCCGAGCGCATCGATCGACACCTCGTCGGTCTCGCCGGTTCCGATGATCTTGATGCCTGACGCCGCAAGGCCGGCCTCGTTGAACGCCTTCAGGAAGAGAACCGGCAGATCTCCGCCACCGGACGGCAGGAATACGAAGACGGCGTCCGGCTTGGTTTCCTTGATTCGCTGGAGATAGGACCCGAAATCCGGATTGTTGAGTGGGACGCGTACCGATCCCACAATCTGACCACCAGCCCGCTTGAATTCAGTCTGGAATGCCTTCTCGCCGTCCAGGCCCGGGCTGTAGTCGGCCACCAGCGAATAAACGGATTTGATGCCGCTGCTTGCGGCCCAGGACGCCAACGGCACAGCCTGCTGAGGCACGCTAAAGGAAAACCGCGCGCCATAGGGCGCCTTCGGCAGGAAAACGCTCGAGCCGGCATTCATGCTGAACACCGGAATCTTGGCTTCCGTGGAGACCGCGGCAATGGCCACCGCGTTGGGCGTGAAGTCGATGCCGGTCAGAATGTCGACCTTCTCCCGCGTGACTAGTTCTCCGGCGAGCCGGCGCGCAACATCGGGAGCAGGCCCCGTCGTATCCCGCCGGACGATCTCGACCTTGCGTCCGGCCACAACGTCGCCGTGGCGCTTCATGAACAAGTTAATGGCAGCATCGACCTGAGCACCCGCGAGCGCAAACGGCCCGGAAAAGCAGTACACTAGGCCGATGCGCAACGGCGCCTGCTCTGCGAGCGCAGCGGATTGCAGCAATACGCTCGCCGAGACGATGGCAATCGCGAAGCTCTTGATCATGGATGTCCTCCCTCAAGGAACGGTTCAGGTTCAATCGGTGCGTTGTTGTCGTTTCATATTGACAGCACGGTGCGCACACCTTTGCCGGCGCGCAGCTCCGACATCGCGATATTGATTTCGGACAGCGGCCGTATCGCCGTCACCAGGGCCGCCAAGTCGAGCCGTCCGGCAGAGCACAGAGTGAGGTACTTCGGAAGATCGCGCTGCGAATGACAATTGCCGAGAAAGGATCCCACGATGGATTTCTGGCGCATCACGAGGTCCATCGACGAAATGCCGAGGGATTGCGGCACACCGGTCACGCCGATCAGTACGATCTTGCCGCCTGCCCTAAGAATGCCGGATGCAACCTGCGTCGTCTGCGTGGAGGAGACGGTATCGAAGACGTAGTCGCATCCGATTCCCCCGGTTGCGGCGAAGGCGTGCCGCGACAGATCGGCATCTGCGGAATCGAACGCGAAAGTCGCTCCCAATGCGACGGCCCGGTCCCGGCGTTCGGCCACCGGATCTATGCCGATGATCGTTCCGGCTCCAGACAGCACCAATCCCTGGATGACGGCCAGGCCTACGCCGCCCAGTCCGACGACCGCAGCCGTCGCACCTGGTTCGGTCTTGGCGACATTGGTCACCGAGCCGATCCCGGTCTGAATGGCACACCCGACCACCGCTGCGGCATCGAGCGGCACGGCATCAGGGATCTGCGCGACGCCGGACGCCTCGACCAGCGCATATTCGGCAAACGCGCCAAGCCGAAACCCGCGCGTGATCGGCTTGCCCTCGTGCCAGGCCCGCGGTTCGCCGCTTCCGGGCGGTCCGGCGGTTTCTGCGCAGAGAACTGGTTCGTTACGGACGCACCAGTAGCAATGTCCGCACGGAGGCCGCATCGAGAGCACCACACGGGCGCCTTCCCCCAGTCCCGTCACGCCCGAACCCAAAGCTGCAATCGTTCCCGACGCTTCATGTCCGAGGATGGCTGGCGTTGGAAACGGCAAGGCACCGTCGATGATGCTGAGGTCGGAATGACAAACGCCACAGTGACGAATACGAACGAGGACCTCGCCGGGGCGCGGATCGTCGATCTCGATCCCTTCGACGATGTCCAGCGCCCGGCCAGGTTGGGTGAAGACCGCCGCCCGCATCGGTCTCATGACTTCGCCTCTGCCGGGTGCTCGACCCGCATCACCCTTCGGATGCCGAATTCGTCTATTCCCCAATCGCCGAGTTCGTAGCCGAAGCCGCTGGCCTTTATCCCGCCGAACGGAATCTCCGGATCGGGCGGAATGGCGTGGCTGTTGACGTAAAGACTCCCGGCCTCGAGTCCCGCAGCGACATCGATGGCGCGCTGCGGATCGTTCGACCACACCGATCCGCCGAGTCCGAATTCGGAGGCGTTGGCTTGTGCAATAGCATCTTCCGTCTCAGTGAACGGAAGCACAGGCAGAATCGGCCCGAACTGCTCCTCGACCACAAGACGTGCATCAGCGGCAAGCCCCGTGACGATCGCGGGGCGCAGGAAATATCCGGGGAGATCTGGCAGAGCTTCGCCATCGTCGCACACCTTCGCGCCGGCGGCTCTGGCCTCGTCCACCAGCCCCCGGATACGGTCGAATTGCATGCGGTTGTTGACGGGGCCCATTTTCGTGGTTGCGGCCGTGCCAATCCCCACCTTCGTCTCCCGCGCCAGCCTCTGGAGATTTTCAACGAGCTGCGGGTAGATCCGCCGATGCACATACAGTCGTTTGACCGCTGCGCACAGCTGACCGGCATTCGTGAAAGCGCTGGCAAACAGTCGGGGCGCGACGAGATCAGGATCGGCGTCCTCCAGAACGATCGCGGCATCGTTGCCGCCGAGTTCCAGCGTCAGGCGCTTCAGGGTCGACGCCGCCGATTGCATCACTCGGCGCCCAGTCGCCGTCGATCCGGTGAAGGATATTTTTGCGACTTCCGGATGAGCCACCAGCGCTTCGCCGATATCGCCTTCACCGGTTATTGTGTTCAGCACCCCCGTGGGCAACGCCGCACTGAATAGCTCGGCCAGCCTCAGCGTCGTCAGCGGGGTCGTCGGTGCCGGTTTGATGATGACCGTGTTGCCGCACCACATGGCCGGCCCGAGCTTCATGAACAGGATCGTGATGGGAAAATTCCAAGGGACGATCAGTCCAACCACCCCGACCGGCGCACGCAGCACGGTGACACGATCCGCATTCGTGTCGCGGATGATCTCAGATCGCGTCGTCCGCGCGGCATAGTGCCGGCAAATCCGGCTGGCGATCCTGAGCTCTCCCGCAGCCGACACCACCGGCTTGCCTTGTTCGAGGCTCAGCAGCCGGGCCAGTTCATCGACATGCCGGTCAAGAATATCCGCACACGCTGCGAGTGCCTCGCGGCGCAGTGCCTCGTCACGCGACCATTGACCTTTCAATGCCATCGTCGCAGAGGTCACCGCCTCGTCTAGGTCAGATGCCGTGGACAACGGCGCATGCCCGACGATCTCGAGCGTCGCCGGGTTAAAAACCGAATAGGCGGAGGAACCACGGACGTGCTTTCCTGCACTGATGTTGTGAAGGTCCTGCATCTGCGATTCATTGTTGGACATGACCGGCAACGTTACATCCCCTCAACGGCCGAATCGCACGGGCAACCGCGCCGGTGCGCGGATGACCGTCTTGGCCCACGGGATATCCTCCGGCGAACAGGCAAGGCGCATCCCCGGATGGGCTTTCAGGGCGCGTGTGATGGCGGTTTGCGCCTCGAGCCGGGCCAGATGCAATCCGAGACAAAAGTGAGCGCCATAGCCAAAGGCGAGATTCTGCGACGGCTTGCGGCTGATGTCGAAACGATCAGGATCCGGGAACCGCACCGCATCGCGGTTGCACCCGGCAATCAGCACCTGAACGAAACTTCCGCGCGGAATCGTGAGGCCTCCGATTTCGACGTCTTCCGCGGTGGCACGCATGGTCGTCCTGTGCACCGGACCGTCATAGCGCAAGACCTCCTCGATCGCCTGCTTGATCAATTCCGGCTGACCGGTGAGCTGCGTCATCTGCTCCGGATGCTGCATTAGTTGAAGCAACGCGTTGCCGATCAATCCGACCGTGGTTTCATGCCCGGCGATCAGCATCAGATACGACATACTGACGAGCTCGTCCTCGGTGAGCGCATCATTGGTGAGGCGTGCGGCGATCATCGCCGACAGGACATCGGGCTGGGCATCGGGCGCCGCGCCGTCATCCACCAGCTTTCTTTTCGCGGCGATCAGGTCGGCAAGATACTGCATCAGAAGGTTGAGGCTCTGCTGCTGATCCGCGTGACCTGGCGACATCGCCTTCGTCGCCCAGTCACGAAAGTTCGATCGGCTGTCGTCCGGGACGCCGAGCAATTCGCAGATCATGGTGATGCCGATCGGATAGGCGAACTCACCGATCATGTCGGCATCCTCGCGGCCGACGAGTCTC
Organism: Bradyrhizobium sp. 191; assembly: GCF_023100985.1. Taxonomy (NCBI): domain Bacteria; kingdom Pseudomonadati; phylum Pseudomonadota; class Alphaproteobacteria; order Hyphomicrobiales; family Nitrobacteraceae; genus Bradyrhizobium; species Bradyrhizobium sp. 191. The sequence goes on along the minus strand of NZ_CP064692.1, from coordinate 6,100,594 downwards.
GACAGGAGATCGTCGACCAGGGCTTCGACGCGCAGGCGGAGCAACTCGATGCGACGGGGAGAAAACGCCATGTTGACTAGGGTCTGTTTGGATTCATCTTGAGTTTGTCACGGCGGCGGTCAGATTGATCATTGCTTCGAAGCTCAAATCGGTTTTGTCGGCGCGCATGGCGATCCGCTTGAATTCCTTGAGCTTGCAGAAGAAATTTTCGATCAGATGCCGCCATTTGTACATTTCCTTGTCGATGGCGAGAGGCTTGGCGCGACGTGGGTGCTGGGAAATGACCACCTTGGCGCCGCGCTTGTCGAGGTCGGCGATGATGGCATTGCTGTCGAACGCCTTGTCTGCGATCAGCGCATCGAAGGCCAGCCCTTCGATAAGCGGCGAGACGCCGACCGTGTCGAAGCGCTGGCCGGGCAGCAGCACGAAACGCACGAGATTACCGAGCGCGTCGGTAAGTGCCAGGATTTTGGTGGTCATACCGCCTTTCGAGCGGCCGATGGCTTGGTTTTGCGTCCCCCTTTTGCGCCCTGTCCGTGGCGGTGGACTTTGACGATGGTGGCATCGACCATGACGTATTCCATGTCCGGCTCGTCCGAGACCGCATCGAACAGACGCTTCCAGACACCTGCCTTCGCCCAGTCGCGGAAACGCGTGTATACGGTTATCCAGTTGCCGAAGGCGCGCGGCAGATCGCGCCATGGGCTGCCTGTCCGGGCGATCCACAAGACTGCTTCGACAAATAGCCGGTTGTTCTTGCCGCTCCGGCCGGGATCAGCCGGCTTGCCAAGACAATGTGGTTCCATCTTCGCCCATTGGGCGTCAGTCAAAACGAATCGGTTCATCCCAAGCTTGAATCACAGCCAAGCCCAAATGAGAATCCTGAATCCAAACAGGCCCTAGGTTGCGCAACCGCGTGTGGTCCGGCGGGTCCGTATTCAGGAGGTTGCCTGATTTGGCCCCGGAGATCGGAAAACCCGAGCCGGGCCCGGACAGTCCGCTCTTCTTGAGCGCTTCCTGCATGTTGATCGAGCTCTTCGAAAACCTGATGTCACGCAGCACGGCGATCGCGGTGTCCCATTGCGTGATGCCGTACACTTCCACGCCGAGATGGGTCCGCAGCCGCACGACGGGGCCCCTTGCGGCGAGCTCGGCGTAGAGCAGATGCGGATTGAGCATCGCTTCGAAGTTCGGAACGTCGATCAATTCACCATGCACTAGCAGGCTATTCACCTGGCTCATGATTGTCCTCCCGCAGTGATGCCGGGCGCTCGAGACGGCGCGCTGCCCGTTGCGCAACTGGATCGTTTCGAGCCGCTCCGGAGTCCGATCAGGTCATCGAGTAGCTGAACATCCTTGAGCAGATCATTGCTGGAGCCGGAGTACGCCACCTTGCCCCGATCGAGAACGAGCGATGCCTCCGTCAATCGCAGGGCAAACTTCACGCGCTGTTCAACCAGAATGATGGCCTGCCCCTCGTCCTCGACCAGACGGCGGATGCATTCGCCGACCTCCTTCACAACGATCGGCGCCAACCCCTCCAAAGGCTCATCCAGCAAGAGCAGCGTGGGATTGGTCATCAGGGCACGCGCAATGGCCAGCATCTGCTGTTCGCCGCCGGAGAGCTGTCCGCCCAGATTGCGCTGCCGCTCCTTAAGTCGGGGAAACAGGCCGTAAACGCGATCGAGCGTCCAGGCGCCTTTGCGGTCCGCGATCGCCAGATGCTCGGCCACCGTCAAGCTCGGAAACATCAGCCGTTCCTGCGGCACCCATCCCAACCCATGCCAGACACGCTCATACGGCGTCGTTCCGCTGATATCGCGGTCATTGAAGCGGATGACTCCACTGCGCTGGCGCGCATGCCCGAGCAGCGTACGGAACAAGGTCGACTTTCCGACGCCGTTGCGACCGAGCAGTGCCAGGGACGAGCCAGCTGCGAGCGAAAAGCCGATATCATCAATGATGATGGAATCGCCGTATCCGGCGCAGAGCGATTCAACGTGAAGCAGAACCTCCTTACTCGTCATCGTCGTAGCCCAAATAGACCCGGCGCACGTCGGGATCGCCCGCGATCTCGGCCGGCACTCCCTCTCGAAACAACTCGCCGGCGACAAGAACCGTTATCTTCTCCGCGAAGCGAAACACGAGCTCCATGTCGTGCTCGATAAACAGCACAGCCACATTCCGCGGCAGATTTTCGATTGCGGCGAACAGCGCCTCGCTGTCCTGCGCCGGAACGCCGGCCGCCGGTTCGTCCAACAGCAGGACTTTTGGGCGCGCCGCCAGAGCCAGAACGATTTCGGTTAACCGCTGCTGGCCATAGGCCAATTCACCCATCTGGCGATCCGCAACTTCGGACAATCCAAAACGTTGCAGAAATCCCCAGGCCTCCTCCGCCTCGGCGCGGCACCCCGACAGCAGGCGGGAGGGATTGCGCAACAGCCGCTCGCGCCGGCAAATCGCCAGCACCACGGCCTCGAACGCGGTAAGGCGCGGGAAGATGGTGGACACCTGAAACGTTCGCGAGAGGCCTTTCCAGACCCGCTGCGCCGCCGGCAGCCTGGTGATGTCCTCGCCGTTAAGCCAGACCTTGCCGCTCGATGGCTTCAGCACGCCCGTCAGCAGATTCACCAGCGTACTTTTACCGGCGCCATTCGGGCCAATCAGCGCGTGGCGCGCGCCGGCCTCGATGCGCAGATCGAGATTGTTGGTGACGCGAAGCGCACCGAAGTTCTTGCATAGCCCCTGGGTGAGCAGCACGGGATCGGTCATGCCGCCCCCCACCGTCGGACAGCCCACGCCTGAAGACGCTGCAACAGGCCAACCAAGCCGTCATTGGCAAACAGCACCACCATGACGATGATGAGCCCGAGCCAGAAGTACCAGTAGACCGGATCGAGGGCGGATAGCACGTCGCGCGCGACGAGATAAACGGCAGCGCCCACGAGCGCGCCGTACAGCGTTCCGACGCCGCCGAGGACAAGCATGATGAGGACCCCGGCCGAACGTTCGAAGCCGAGAACTTCCAGCGCGACAAAGGAGGTGGTCTGGGTCAGCAACGCGCCGGCGAGGCCGGCAATGGCGGATGACAGGGTGAATACCGCGATCACCACCAGGCGCGGCGATATGCCGAGCGCGGTAGCTCTGCGTTCGTTTTCGCGCAGCGCCTCGAGTGCCAGGCCGAACGGGGAATGCACCAGCCGGCGAACGAGCAGAAAGACGATGAAGACGATGCAGAGGCTGTACCAGAACGCCGTGTTGCCCGCGAGATCGAACCTGAAGATGCCGAACAGCGGCCGCAGCGCGATATCCGACAGCCCATCGTCGCCGCCGGTCAGACCGGACCATCGATTGGCGAATTCGCGCAGCAGCAGTCCGAGCGTCAGCGTCACCATGAGAAAAGCGGTCGTTCTGAGCCGGCTCAGAAAGAGACTGCAAACCAGACCGAAAACACCGGCAACAACACCCGACAGCAGCAACCCCGAGATCGGCTCACCCCACCCCATCTGCCCCAGAAGTCCCGCCGTGTAGGCACCGAGACCGAAGAACGCCGCGTGCCCCAGCGATGGCATGCCGCCAAAGCCGAGCAGCAGGTCGAGCGACAAAGCAAAAAGACCAGCGATCAGAATTTGACTGATCAGCACCAGATAACTGGGGAACAGGAAATAGCTGGCGACCACGAACGACCAGAAGACGATCTCGGCGGCCCGCCAGCGGCTGCGCTCTGCAAGCAGCCTGACCGGTTCGAACGATTTGAGGGCGACCATCGTCATGTCACCGCTTTCCCGAACAGCCCTTGTGGATACAAGAACAGGATCACCGCGGCGATGGTGAAGATGGTGAAAGCGCCGGCCTCGGGCACATAATATTTGCTGAAGACGTCGCAGATCCCGAGCAACAATGCTGCGGTCAACGTTCCCCAGATCGATCCGGAACCGCCGACCGTCACAACGATGAGAATGAACACGAGATAGCGCAGTGGAAACGACGGATCGAGCCCCAGCAGATTGACGCTCAACGCACCACCGGTGCCGGCAATGCCGCATCCGACGGCAAATACAAGCGTAAACAGGCGATCGACGTTGATGCCGCAGCTCATCGCCATCTGCCGGTTGTCGACAGCGGCCCGGACCTGCGCGCCGAGATTCGACCGCTCGAACGCCAGCACCAGGAGAACCGTCATTGCGCCGCCCACCAGAAGCAGGAACAGGCGGTATGAACTGACCTCGAACAGGCCAAGCGACACACGCGCGTTGAGATAGGTGGGCATCTGCAGGGGTTGCTGCCCCGCTCCCCACAGATAGGTCGCGATAGCAACCGACATGAACACCAGCCCGATGGTCAGGAGGACCTGATTCAATTCACCGGCGGCGTACAGGCGGCGAAACAACAGACGCTCGAAGGCGGCCCCACCAGCGCGCAGACGACGAACGCCGCGGGAATCGTCGCAAGAAACGGCCACCCAAAATTCTTCATCAGCGCGACGACGAGATAGCCCCCGAACATCACGATCGAACCATGCGCCAGATTGGTGAAGCCCATCAGGCCCATCGTGATCGACAATCCGCATGCGATCAGGAACAGCACGACGCCATAGGCAACGCCGTTGAAAATCAGCTCGAGGACACTAGCGACCATCAGCGCGCCCTCCCCCACGGAACAACGAAAATTGTGAATGCCATGTCCCGCCCCATCGTCATGTCCAAAGGTCCATTCGCTTGGCGATGGCATCCCCGGTTGCAGGGCCGACCGGTTCCTGCATGGCGTCGTAGGCAAAGATCATGCTGCGCGCCGGGCTGACCGCGGCCACATCGCGACCGCCGGCGTGTGCAGCCATCCGGCCGTCTCGCGCCTGTTGTTCTGGCCCATCAGGCAGGTGGAAGGTCTGGGCATTGCGCCGCGCAAGGGCCTGGATCTCGGATGCGCGCGGCTTACGGATCGCCTCATAGCGCTTCAATGCATCCTCGACACTGAGATCCGGCACAGAGCGGAGACAGGCTGCCAGCACGGCGCCGTCTTCAATCGCCTGGGCTGCGCCCTGCGCCATGTAAGGAAGCATGGGATGGCAGGCATCGCCGAGCAGCGCCACGCCTCCCAGCGTCCACGCCGGAAGCCGATTGCGATCGAACAAAGCCCACTTGTAGATATCGTCGACCGCACGCAGGATTGCGTGAAGTTGCGGATGCCAGTCCGCGTAATATTGCAGCGCCTCAGCCACGTCGCCGCGATCGTTCCAGGATTCGCGCTGCCAGGCCGCCTGCTCAATGACGGCGACGAAGTTCAGATAACGTCCCCCCGACACAAAATAATGAACGAAGTGGCCGCCGGGTCCCATCCAGTTGGTGGATTTCCGCTCGATGCCGAGATGGGCAATGCGTTCGACCGGAACGACGCCGCGATAGGCGACATGACCGGAGAACCTGGGCTGTTCGGCGCCGAACAGCTCGCGCCGAACCGCGGAATGAATCCCATCCGCCCCGACCACCACGTCCGCCTCGACCGAAGAACCATCCTCGAACTGCACCTCGACGCGATTATCGTGCTGCACAAGGCCGGCGCATCGCCGCCCCATATGCAGACAATGCCGTGGGATCGCACCGCTGATGATGTTGAGCAGATCTGCGCGGTGAACGTGATAATAAGGTGCGCCGAAGTCGCGCTCCATTGCCGGACCAAGCTGCTCCCGGGACAGGATACGGCCATCGTCCCAGCGCCGGGCTTCGGTCATCGAGGGCGTGACGGCGATCGCCTCGAGCTGCTGCGCCAGGCCGTAGGCGTTGAGTAGCCGGCTCGCATTTGGCGAAATCTGAATGCCGGCGCCAACCTCGCCCTTCACCGGCACTTGCTCGTAGACGTCGACGATGCAGCCGGCGCGTTGCAACGCCAGCGCCGCCGAGCATCCGCCGATACCTCCACCGATCACCGCAACACGCAGACCACTCATGTCTCGCTCCGTGCCGGCATCGGTTGACGGTCAGTTTTGTTTCGTGCTCCGTTGTCCGGGACGGCGAATGTCCCGTTGGCGACGGCGGCAATCTGCGTGTCATCGGCGGCGCGCAGTTCTGCATGGACGAAGGCGAGCGAACGTCCGGCACGGCGCACCCGCGCCTGGCATAAGACATCGCTCGACTTGATCGCGCGCATGAACGACATCGCGATATCCACCGTCGCAACGGGACGGAAGCCGCCGAAGTGGGTAGCCAATGCCAGCACCATCGTCGTATCGGCCATGGCCGTCATCGCCTGACCGGAAACAATGCCGCCGATCCGCGAAAGCCTGGCATCCGCCGGCAAACGCATCGTGATCCCGTCACTGCCGATGTCTTCGACCGAGAGGTTGAGATCCCTGACCCAGGGCGCGAACGCGTCCGCGAGAATGGCCGCGAGATCCGTCCTTGTGAGGCCAGCGCCCTCCTTGTTGTCAGAGCTCATGGAAACGCTCCCTGCTGCCGGCCATTGCAAGCAGACGTGGAGGCGGTGCGAATCTGTCGCCGCAGGTTTCCGCCAACGCCTTGCATTGTTCTGCGAACGGCCCGGCACCGATGCCGTCGACATAGGACAGCACCCCGCCGTGATGGGCCGGGAACGCCCAGCCGAGCACCGAACCGAGATCGGCGTCGGATGCGTTCACGATGATGCCGTCCTCCATTGCGCGTATCGTTTCGATCGCTTGGATATGCAGAAGGCGGTGCTGAATTTCCTGCACGTCCGATCCTGCCTTTTTCGCCGGGTATTGGGCGGACAGGCCGGACCAGACGGTGCGGCTGCCATCGGGGCCATAGTCATAAATCCCCGCCGAAGCTTTGCGGCCCAGCCGCCCCAGCCGGCCGCTGAGACGATGCAGCACCTCGAGCGAACGGGCGTGGTGATCCAGCTGCCGATCCGGACCGGCGACGCTGCCGAGAATGTCGTAGAGCAGATCGAGTGAGGTCTGGTCCGCCATTGCCAGCGGCCCGATCGGCATGCCTGCGGCCAGTGCAGCATTGTCCACGACCTGCGGGGGCACGCCCTCGGACAGCAGAAGCAGAGCCTCGCGCGTGTAGGACGCCACCACACGGCTGGTAAAAAAGCCGCGGCCATCGCGAACGATGATAGGGGTTTTTCCCATGAGCTTGGCGACGTCGAGCGCGCGCGCGAGCGTCGTATCGGTGGTTTGCGGACCACGGATGACCTCAAGCAGCGGCATCCTATCGACAGGCGCGAAGAAGTGCATGCCGATCAAATTGCCGGGACTTGACGAGGCGCCTGCGAGATTGGAGATCGGCAAGGTCGACGTGTTGGTAGCAATCAGCGCATCGGCCGAAAGAACCGCAGCCGCCCGGCTGATCACATCGTGCTTGACGGATTCGATTTCGACGACTGCCTCGAACACGACATCGCAGCCTGCCAGCCCGGCGACATCTGTCGTGGTTCCGATCAACGACATCAGTTGGTCGAGCTTGGACTGCGACAGCGCCCCGCGCTCGACCGCCTTGAGCCCGTTGCGGTGCAGTTGATCGCGGGCTTTTTCGAGTCGGTCCTCGGAGACATCCACCAGCGTCACCGCGACGCCGGCCCGCGCCAGGCAATAGGCGATGCCGTTGCCCATCAAACCGGCGCCGATCACGCCCACCCGGCCGGGTTCGAACTTCGCGACATCCTTGGGGCGGGCCTTGAGATTGCGGGCGGCGTTGGCGGCATAATACTGCGTGCGGATCTTGTTCTTGGCCGAGCGCGACGATGCCACGGCCGCAAAATGCATAGCTTCGATCCGCAATCCGGCATCGATGCCGCGCTCGAGTCCGTGATGCAGGACCTGTAGGATCGTCCCCGGCGCCGCATCCGCGACCAATGTCTTGCGGCGCAGTGCGGGCCACGCCGCGAAGAAGAAGTTGCGGCCTTCCGGCGATTGCGGATGAAACTCCGGCAGCGCATATTGTTTTCGATCCCACGGCTGAACAGCCTCCGGCGCCGACGCGATCCAGCGGCGTGCCGCGTCCATGAGCGCCGTCCGATCGACAACCTCGTCGATCAGTCCGATCTTGAGCGCCTCCTGAACATTGACCGGACGCCCTTCCATCAGCAGCGGCATCGAACGTGCGATGCAGATCAGGCGTGGCAGACGCTGCGTTCCTCCCGCTCCGGGGATCAGTCCGAGCGTGACCTCCGGAAACGCCAGCCGCAGCGCTGGGTCATCGGCCGCAATGCGGCGATGGCAGGCCAGGGCAACCTCCAGTCCGCCGCCCATGGCCGAGCCATTCAAGGCGGCGACGAAAGGCTTGCCACTGGTTTCAATGCGTCGAAGGGACTGCCCGATCTCGCGGACCAGAGCCGTCGCCTCGGCTGGTGTCTGCACTTGCCTTAGTTCGTCGAGGTCGCCACCGGAAATGAAATCCTTTTTCGCCGACGTGACGATCACGCCCTTGACCGAAGCATTCCCAATCGCTTCCGCGACAGCAGCAACGAAAGCCGCGATCGCCGCGCGGTTCTTGATATTCACCGGAGAGTTCGGCGTATCCCAGGTGATCACGGAAATACCGGTCTCGGGCTCGAAAGCTGTTTGAATCATCGCCTGGTCTTTCACATCCGCTCGATCAGGGTTGCGACGCCCATGCCAAGGCCCGTGCACATCGTCGCGATACCGAACTGCTTGTCTTGCCGGTGGAGCTCATCTGCCAACGTGCCTAACAGGATCGATCCCGTCGCCCCGATGGGGTGGCCCAGCGCGATGGCGCCGCCGACCGGATTGACCTGGCTGTGGGCGGCACCCGTCGCTTCCATGAAATAGAGCACGACCGAAGCGAAGGCCTCGTTGACCTCGAACAGGTCGACGTCCGCGAAACTGAGACCGGCGCGATCGAGGCAACGCTGGGTCGCTTCCGCCGGTGCCGTCAGCATGATGCACGGATCGATGCCGATCTGCGACATCGCGCGAATTCGGGCGCGCGGTTTCAGGCCGAATTTCTCGCCGGCGGCAGAGGACCCGATCAGCATTGCAGCCGCGCCGTCTGCGATGCCGGAGGAGTTGCCGGCGTGATGAACGTAATCGAGGCGATCCACCTCCGGATAGCGATGCTTGACGGTGGTCTCGAAGCCGCCCTTTCCGAACCCTGCGAACGAGGGACGCAGCTGGGCCAGCCGCTCGATCGTCGTGTCCGGCCGGATCAGTTCGTCATGCGCCAACGCGATGTCGCCGTTCTGATCGGCGACGGGCACGATCGAACGATCGAACCAGCCGTTCGAGCTCGCAACATGCGCACGACGATGCGACTCGGCGGCGAATGCATCGACGTCGGCGCGCGAATAGCCGCGCAGGGTTGCGATCAGATCCGCCGATACACCCTGTGGCGTCAGCCAGGATGCGTCGTTGAAGAACGTATCGCTGGCCATCGGGCCACCGGTCCCCAACATCGGCACCAGCGACATCATCTCGATGCCGCCGGCGATGACCAGATCGGCCTGCCCTGCCTGTACTTTCGCCGCGGCCATATTGACGGCCTCCAGACCGGAGCCGCAGAATCGCGCAACCGTCGTACCCGGTACCTTCTCGCTGAAGCCGGCGGCGAGCACCGCTGAGCGCGCGATATTGGCGCCTTGATCATGCACACCTTCGGCACAACCAAGAATGACGTCCTCGAGCTGCGACGTATCGAGGCCGTTTCGGCTCTGCAGCGCGCGCAAGGTCGTCGCCATCAGATGCAGCGGCGACAGATGATGCAGCGCACCGTCTTTCTTGCCTTTGCCACGGGGGGTCCGGACTGCATCGAAAATGATGGCCTCTGTGCCGCGATGCGCACGGACGTCCAATTTAGCCGGCATAGCTTGCTGCCTCCTCACGCAATTTGGCTTTGTTGACCTTGCCGAGGCTGCTGAGCGGCAGCGGCTCAGCGCGAATGTCCCAGCTTTTCGGGCATTTGTAGCCGGCGATCAGATCGCGACAGCGGGCCTCGAGGTCGCGTTGCAACTCGCCGCTCTCGACATCGGACCGACGCACGACCACGGCGTGAACCCGTTCGCCCCAGCGCTGATCCGAAAGCCCGATCACGGCGCACGCGGCTACTGACGGATGCGCCGCGATGACGTTCTCGACTTCAGCGGAATAGATATTTTCGCCACCCGATATGATCATGTCCTTGAGCCGTTCGACGATGGTCACGAAGCCGTCCGCGTCCATCACCCCGACGTCGCCGCTGTGAAGCCAGCCACCTCGCAACGCGCGCGAGCTCGCGTCGGGATCGTTCCAATAGCCGCGCATGGTCTGGGGCCCCCGGATGGCCACCTCGCCCGCTTCGCCGCGCCGACATTCCGCACCATCGGCGGCGACAATCCTGATCTCGGCAAACGGCATCGCCTGACCAACGGATCGCAGCCGGCTCGCGTCAACACCGCTCACGTGGAATTCCGGAGGCAACGACGTGCACGCGCCGCAGGTCTCCGTCATTCCGTAGAATTGCCGAAATTTTGCGTTCGGCAGCCTTGCGAGCAGCCGATGCAGCACTGGCGCCGGAATCGGCGCACCGCCATAGGCCACCGTCCGTACCGCAGCCAATGCAGCCGCCATATCCCGCGGCTCGTCTTCAGCGGCATCAAGCAACGTCGCGAGCATGGTCGGAACAAGATTGATCTCCGTCACGCCGTCTTGGCGGATTTTCCGCAAGCAAGCGCCGGCATCAAACTGCGCAAGAAAACTGTGAGCTCCCGCGGCGAACGTGACTGCGTGGCCGATGCCGCAATCCGCCAGATGAAACAGCGGTGTGGCGTGCAAATAGACGCTGTCGGAGCGTAGCTCCAGCGAACTCTGCATCGCGGCAGCCTGGCTGAGAAAATTCAACTGCGAGAGAACGACGCCCTTGGGACGCCCGGTGGTTCCGCCCGTAAAATAGATTCCCGCCACATCATCAGCCCCGCTCTCCGACCGATCCTCGATTGTTTCCTGGGCCGCTAGCCAGGCGTAGGACGAGTCGCCAAGCGCTTCGGGGCCGGAGAACCAGATGACACGACGCAACGCCGGTACGTTGCGCGCGGCATCGCGGACCAAGCGCTCGAATTGTGCGTCGGCGACGATCATGCAGGCAGAAGCCGCGCCGACAATGTCGGAAATCTCGCTCGAGGACAGCCGGTAGTTCACCGGGACGAGAACGCCACCCGCCCACAAGATCGCATATTGCAGTTCCAGAAAACTCGCATGGTTGACGGCAAGAATGGCGACTCGCTCACCCGGCTGCAATCCGAGGGCAGCCAGCCCTCCCGCAACGCGGGAAACGCGATCAGCAAACGCACTCCATGACGTGCGGACGGTGCCGTCAACCACCGCGGGGCCCCGCGCGTTGACCTGGGCGGCGCGTCGAACGATCGAGGTTAGCGACATGCACGCCTCGCCGAAGCCGGAACGGGCATGGCCCGCGCCGCATGCCGTTGGCGGGCGCGCGTCTTCCAGCAAGGCTGGCGACTGGGCGGCTTTGCCGTCGAGGGCTGCATCACGTCTCCTCTGATGGTCTCTTGATTTTGGCCGTGCCTAACACGTCTCATCTGGAAATGAAAATGAAATCATCTTCACTTTTTTTAATTTTGCGGTTCACTGATCCCGAGGCTGCGCTACAGGTCGCGAACGCGGCTCAGAACCAGAGCTAGTTACCCTTCATCGGAGGGGATGACGCTGGGGGAAGCATTTTGGATGGACAACAAAATATGGCACAAGCACATCACCCGCTTTCATCAGGTCAGGACAATTCGCGGTGAAGCCAGCCATCAATGAAGCAGCACGAACCTTGAAGAAAACGTGCCTCCCCCGGCGGAGCGAACTGCCGCTGGCAAGGACCGCGCCGTCCACCGGCGCCGGGTCAGGGGCCACCATCGACTTGCCCGCCAGGAAGGGCGACCGCACCAGGCTGCAAATCAAGGCCGCCGCGCGCGTGATCTTTGCCAGGGATGGCTTCCTGAATTCGACGATTGCCGAAATCATGAAAGAAGCGCAGCGGTCGATCGGCGTATTCTATCGCTACTACAAATCAAAGGACGAGTTGCTGCTGGAACTCACCGAGGAGTTTCGGCAGAAGTTGCTTCGAGAGATCCATCTGCCGCTGCGACCGAATCAGGATCCAATCGAAAACTTTGAAGAAAAGCTCGGCATCTTCTGGCAGCTCTATATGGAAGAGTGGCCGATCGTAAATTCGGCACTGCAGATGTCGATGGTCGATGAAGCGTTCGCGAAAAGATGGCATGATCTCCGCCGACAAGGCATCGGCGCCATCGCGCACATTATCGGCAAAGCCAGGAAGCTCGGCTATTGCGCGACGATCGATCCACACTACGCTGCATCCGCCCTGTGTTCGATGCTGGAGTTCACCTGCTACAATTGGACATCTCGCTGGGGAGATTTTGCCGGCGCGAAAATGAGCAAAACTGCCGCCATACAGACATTGAAGCAGATCGCCTCCCATTCCATCGCCTGGCGCTCGCCCGCCTGATGCAAAGTATCGCCCCCGGGTCGGAACGCCGAGACGGCGTCGTGATCCTCAGAACCGGGCCTACTACCAGGCCGCGCGATGAGCTGTCTATGGCTGGGTCGCGAAGCCTCAATCGCTAGCCGGCTTATCGAGAAAGGTGTACAGGGCCCGAATTCTCCCTTTCTCGAAGATCGCGACGTCCATACCTGTGATGACAGGGGGAGTTCCAGGCGGTCCGAGTTGCCACTGCAGGCGGCCGAGATCGTGGTTCACCTGAGCCGGCCCTGTCGCGCGAAACACGAATCCCGGACCTTCCTTAAGAATAGCATCGACTTTCGAGCTAAGGGCGTCGCGACCAACGACCCGCTCTTCCGCCTCATAGAACGTGCAGTCCGCGGCGTAGATTTCGGCGATCACGATCGCTCGACGCGCGGAATCCCGCTGCCCGAATACTTCGAGCAGATTCCTCTCCATCAGAGGACCGAGTGTGTCCTTCATATCTGATCCTCCCGCTCAGAACATTCCGTTTGGATTGGCGCGCGGAATGTTCGGCGCGACCAACGGGGCCGAGTTCTTCGGGTCGCCGACCACCTGTAAGGTGTCCCAATGTTCGATCGCTTTGCCGTCGGCATCCATTTTGTAGATGTCGACGCCGGCGATCCCGGTGTCATTCGGGTCGTCATTGAACAGGTTTAGAAAATTCACGTGTGCCCACACATAGTCGCCGACGGCGATTATCTTATCCACGACGACGCGGGCCTGTGCGCGTTCCCTGGTGATCTTGCCGAAGAATTTTCCCAGCGCCTCGGCGCCGTCCGGAATGAGCGGGTTGTGTTGGATGTATGTAGGACTGACGAACTTGGCCGTGGCTCCCTCTGACTTCTTCTGGTTTATCATCTGCTCGTAGAGGGCGAGGACATTGTTCTTGTTGCGGACAGCCCGGCTATCGTTGGCGTCTAAGAGTTCAATCATGGGTGGCTCCGTCTTGTGATATGTGGATTCGTCGAATGGCGTTAGCTCAAGCCGGCGAGCTGAAGGCGCAATGCATCTTGCTCGGTGTCGGATTTTTCGCGAGCCACCCGCAGCATCTCTTCCGCGTCCGGGCCCACCGCCGCGCGGCTCGGCGCGGGTACTTGCTCGGCCAGTTCGATCACTCTCGTGGCGGCCGAGACTGAGTCGAGCCCGCTGCTCTGCATGCCGTTGAGAGCGGTTGCGAACGCTTCGAACGTCCGTCCGTACAACTCGCGTTGTTCAGGTGTCATCCCGTCGGCGACCCGCGCGAGAGCTGCTGCCGTTTTCGCCGGACCGCCGGTTCTCATATTACCCGCTGCAGCCACCACGACATCGATGCCGAAACGTTTCAGCTCGGCGCGGTAGACGGCCGCAAACACCTCCATCGCAGCCTTCGATGCGCCCGATGGCCCGTTGAACGGAAGCGGCACGCTGGCTGTCCAGGTGCTCACCTGGACGATACGGCCACGAGCCTTCCTCAGTGGTGGCAGGAACGCGTTCATGACCGAGAGGGCGCCGAACACATTGACGTCGAATTCGCGCCGGATGGCATCGAGCGGCAAAATCTCGATCGGGCCCGGGGTCAGGATGCCTGCGTTGTTGATCAGGAGATCGAGGCCAGCATCGCCGAGCGCGTCAGATACACCGCCAGCCCAGGCCTTCACGGCCTGTTCCTTGGTCATGTCGCAGACGGTCAGGCTAACGCGCCCACCGGAGGCGTCCCGTAGATCCTGGACCTCTACGGCGGACATGGCCGTGCCGAAAACAATATAGCCCTTGGCCGCCAGTCCGAGCGCGATGTCGCGGCCAAGGCCACCGCCAGCGCCGGTGACTGCGGCGGAGCGTCTCGAGTGTTCAGAAGAGTTCGGCATTTGAGGTCTCCTTTTCAGTCGGTGCCCCGTGCTTTGACCGCGCCGCGCGGACGATCGGCGCTACTTCAGTTCCGAGCAGCTCGATCGAGCGCTTCATCGCGGCGGTTTCGAGGGATGCCGTGCTCATTTGGAAGGTGATCCTCGAGACGCCGCCGAGCGCGCCGTCGGCATCGAGCATCTTGCTGGCCACGGTGTCCGGATCGCCGATCAGAAAGGCGCCCTCCGGGCTGCACATCGCCTCGAACTGCTGGCGCGACGGTGCAAACCAACCGCGTTCGCGGCCAATCGTCGTTGTCAGATGCGCCCAGCCGGGGAAGAAGGCATCCTTGGCTTTTGCGGTGGTCTCTCCGACGAAGCCCATCGCATGGACACCGACTGTGAGTTGCTCAAGCGCGTGCCCGGCGCGCAGTCCGCTCTCGCGGTAGAGATCGACGAGCGGGCGGAAGCGCTCAAAGCTGCCGCCGATGATCGCGACCATCAGTGGGAGGCCGAGCGTTCCGGCGCGTGCGAAGGATTGCGGCGTACCTCCGACGCCGAGCCACACCGGCAGGCGCTGCTGATGCGGTCGGGGGAAAACGCCCTGCCCGGTGAGTGCCGGGCGGAAGCGCCCCTCCCACGCGAGGTGGGTCTTCTCGCGAAGCTTGAGGAAGAGCTCGAGCTTCTCCGCAAAAAGATCGTCGTAGTCCTCCATCCGAAAGCCGAACAATGGATAGGCCTCACCGAAGGAGCCGCGGCCAACGACGATCTCGGCACGCCCCTTCGCGATTAGATCGAGGGTAGCGAACTCCTGAAACACCCGCACAGGATCGGCGGCGCTCAGGACCGTGACGGCGCTCGTGAGGCGGATACTCTTGGTGCGGGCAGCCGCGGCCGCCAGAATGATCGCGGGCGCGGAATCGAGGAATTCGGCACGGTGGTGCTCGCCGATGCCGAACACGTCGAGCCCGACGTCGTCGGCGACCTCGACCTCTTCGAGGAGATCGGCCATCCGGTCGGTTGCCGAAGGCAGTTTGCCCGTCGCCGGATCAGGGAGGATTGCCGCGAAACTGTCGACACCGATTTCCATAACACCTCCTTGCAATGTGTCGTCAGCCCCGGGGCGCAATGCGCGATGGATCAGGAGGCAGCGGGATGAACTCGGTCTCGCCAGCGATCTCGGGAAAGCGCCCCTGCCGCCAGTCGTCCTTCGCCTGTTCGATCCGGTGCTTGGAGCTCGAGACGAAGTTCCAGTAGATGTGGCGCGGCTCGGGAAAGGGTTCTCCGCCTACGATCATCAGATGGGCGCCGCTGCGCGCTTGCAGCACGATCTCGGCGCCGGGCTTGAAGACCACGAACTGCGCCTCGCCGAAGGTGCCCGTCTGGCCCGCGACTTCAATCTCGCCCGAGACGACAAACATCGCGCGCTCGATATGCTGGGCTGGGACCTGCAGGCGCGCGCCGGGCTTGAGCACGACATCGACATACATCAGGTCCGAATAAACCGGCACCGGCGAGCGTTCTCCGAAAGCTTCGCCCGCAACGATGGTGAGCGAGACTCCGTCCGCTTCGAGCGCAGGCAAGAAGTCTTCGGCATGATGGGAGAAACCCGGCTCCATCTCTTCCAGGGCCTTGGGCAGGGCGACCCAGATCTGCTGGCCGAACATCGCCCCGCCCTGCGTCTGGAATTTCACAGGCGAACGCTCCGAATGGACGATGCCCCTGCCCGCCGTCATCCAGTTCACGTCGCCGGGCCGGATCGTCACAACGTTGCCGGCGCTGTCGCGATGAACCATCTCGCCCTCGAGCAGATAGCTCAGCGTCGAAAGGCCGATATGCGGATGCGGCCGGATCTCCGGGCCGGCCCCGGCGCGGAACACGATCGGTCCGAAATGGTCGAGGAAGATGAAGGGACCGACCGTCCGGCGCTGCGCGGACGGCAGCGCGCGACGAACCTTGAAGCCATCACCAAGATCCCGAACAGGTGGAAGCAGAACCTCCTCCACCGCCAGGTCGACCGTCGCACTCGAAATGGTCATTACCGCCTCCTGCGCGTGCGATAGATCAGGCCGCCGCGGCGAGCGCTTGCTTTGCACCCTCTAGTGCCGCCTGGCGCGCTTCCGGCCCGAAGCCGATCTTCTCGACGTGGATAAAGGTGACGTCGGCAAGTCCGATGAAATCGAGCAAGGTCCGCAAATACGGTTCCTGGAAATCCATCGCTTGAGCGGGGCCTTCTGAATAAAGGCCTCCGCGCGATTCGATGACGATGACTCGCTTTCCGGTGAGCAAGCCTTGCGGTCCGGCTTCCGAATAGCTGAATGTGACGCCCGGCCGCAGCACATAATCGAACCAGGCCCGTAGGCCGCTCGGGATGCTGAAGTTGTACATCGGCGCGCCGATTACGACGGTGTCGGCGGCCCGCAGCTCGGCGATCAGTTCGTCCGACAGGGCCCGGGCAGCCCGTTCGGCATCGGTCGCGGGCTCACCCCGGACACCCGCCACATTGGCGGTGGTAAGGTGTGGGACCGGCACGGTACCAAGGTCACGACGAATAACGGTTGCTCCGGGGCTCGCCTCCAACAACCGATGGACAGCTTCCTCAACCAGGGCTTTGGAAACAGACCCGTCGCCAAGAACACTGCTGTTGAGGACCAGAATACTTGCCATGAACATTCTCCTTGGTGCCGACTGGTCCAAGATGCTGTTCATGGGAGCGAGGCGGTAGCCTCGCATAGCGCTAAGCTGTGTCGCGCAAACTGGAACGGCTATGTCGCACGGAAGTCTGACTGGGATCGAAGCAGCTGCGTATTCACCGCAGCGGCATGCCGAAGGCTCAGTGCTTATGCTGCGTGGCCTCGCCCGGATGCCGCTTCGCTATCTCGAGCACAGCAACCGCTCGGCTCCTACTGTGAGGCTCCTGCTTCTCACGATTACCCACGTCAGAAACCCGGAACCGGCGCGTCTCTGTGCAGCAGCCCCTCGTGTTTCAGCTCTGCCCAAAGGTCAGCGGGAATATCAAGTAACATTCAACCAATGTTACGTTCGACTTGCGATGTCGCATCCGTCCCTGGTATCACGGATGTAACCGAAGGGTGCCCAAGCGGAAACTGCAGGGCTGCGGCAGCCAAGGGCACGGAATATCGTGCGCATACCGCTTCGATCCGCTGGACGGCATTGAGGATTTCCGGACGGGCCGGCTTGTAGTTGTATTTGGCGCCTTCCTTCGCGCCGGTGGCAAGAATGCCGGAATTGTAAGGTCCGCCCAGCATGATGCCGATATTTCTCTCAAGGCACAGTGGAAGGAAGTCTCCCAGTCCGCCCTGCTCCAAAAGCGTGTACCGCCCTGCCAGGTCGAAGAAGTCAAAGTCGCCGGCGCGGGTAAAGTCCATGCACACATCGACCTCGTTGACACCGACGCCGACAGCTTTGATGACCCCCTGCTTCCGCAGATCATCCAGAACGGGATAGCACTCGTCCATCGATTGCTTGAAATACGTCAGATAAGCCTCTCGGCTTCCGTGCGACCAGACATCGACATCGTGGATGAGCAGGCAGTCGATCGAAGAGATACCTAAGCGCGCCATGCTCTGGTCGATTGCCCGCAGCGTGCCGTCGCGCGAGTAGTCGAACACCTCGTTGAAATCCAGCCCCTTCGCGTCGGGTGATCGATCGAGAGGAAACTCCTTGGATGGAGGCAGCAAGTAACGCCCGACCTTTGTGGACAAAACGTAAGTTTCTCGCGACTTCTGTCGCAGAACTGCACCCATGCGTACTTCCGACAACCCCTGTCCATAGTGGGGCGCCGTATCAAACAGGTTCAGACCGGCATCGTAGGCCGCCTCTACTGTCCGCAACGCCTCGTTCTCGGCCGCTCGCCCGAGCATGCCGCCGCCAAAGCCTAAGATCGTGACCTCGACGCCCGTTTTGCCGAGGCTGCGTTTAGACAAAGGATCCATGGTCCTACATCCCGTCGACTGTGATCAGAGAATCCCCGGCCGACATCAGCCGCTGCTCTTAGCGTTCGGTGCTCGGAGCGATGTAGACGCCGTTGATGCGACTAATCTGGGTCCCGAGCATCGGCATGTAGTCCTCCGCACCACCAACCGCGAAGGCTGCAGCGTAGGAATTCCTGATCGCGTCGGTGAGCGGGTTGACGCGCCCGGCGCTATCGGCCATCGCCCGGAGATCGCGCATGGCCCACCTGTCCGGAATGGCTCGACTATCTTTGCCGCATCGAGGTGGAGAAGCCTCGGAAACGGATCTCGTGACCGAAACTTGGCCTGTCGAGCTCCTTACTTCCGCAGCGAATTCCACGGCGCATCGTTGGCGACATCGACCACCTCGTACCCTGTAGGTCCAACGGACGGTCCGAGGATCGCGGCGATCTTCGCGGGCTGGTCGCCGACATTGAACGAGGCGAGCACGACATCCGGCGGAATGAAGGCGGAATCACCGGGACCGAGGGTGCGCTTCTCGCGATCGATCCACTGCTCGATTTGCCCGGCAAGGACAAGCACCACCTCTTCTTGGTCGGGATGCTTGTGGAAATTGTGTCCCTTGCCCGGATCGAAATTGACCTCGATCACGGTGAGCTGCTTGGCGCCCGTGCTGGGCGGATCGCTGAGCCGCCGGGATGATCCAAAGTCATCGACCTTGAGCTGGGCTTCATTTGCGATAACGAATCTACCAGGCATCGGATTGCTCCCTACATTTGTTCTCTGATTTGGCAGCTCTTGAGTTTGACTGAATGTCGCATCGAACGGCAGAGCGGCACTCAGTGCTCCAAGCGCGCCAAGCGCAAGGGCGTCTCGTCTTGTCTCGGTCATTGCTCCCTCCACCAGTGGAAGCGAGGCGCTCAATGCCAAGTGGTATCGCTACTACCGTTCGATGCGGTAGCCCTGCTGGTGGCCAAGCTGTGTCGCAAAAAGTGGAACGCTAATGTTGGACCTTGAAGACCCACAAACGGGTGTCGAAGGGGCGAGCGTGAACTACAGGTCCCGCCTTTGCCGTCGACCGCTGCATCACGCGTCGAATGGATAGGTTTCCGTGGGCCGGCGCAGCCGGAATGCGGAGTTGTAAAACGCAATGGCCTCTATGGCTCCAGTGATCGGCAATTGATGCACTGCGGAGAAGGCCGACGCACCAGTAAACGTCAGCGAGCCGTCGCCGGACCAGATTTCGCCGGCCGAGAACTCCAGCCGACGGCACCAATTCGCAAACCGCCAAGGGGCCGCCAGGAACCGCCGAGCCGACGACCCGCAGTCCGAGGACTTTAACGATCTGCGGGTTTGCAGCGCTGATTTCGCCGACCAATTCGCTGGGGCGGAAAATGCCCTGCGCCAATGTGACACCGGCCGGTCGCGACAATCGCGCGGTCACAAGCCCGTACACATTGGATTGGTTCATGTCGAAATCGATCTCGCCCAGCAGCTTCGGATACCCCTCTCTCTCCCGCCCGGCCAGCATTCCCCGCTCGTTCGAAATGAAAATATGCGGGACAAATCCGACCTCTTCGCCGCGGAACCGAGCGTGAATGATATGAATGTATTCCCGGAACGGGCCGATGCTGCTGAACGCGTAGGACAGGAACATCACTGACACTTTGGGATCTTGTTCGATTTCCAGGTCGGCAGGCAGTAACGCCGCCGCCGCATCCGCATTCGTGCGATAGCTGAACGTCACTTGGTTCACGCCCCTGAACGACGCGTTTGTGAAACTCAGGGGGTCCGCGTGAACTGGCATCGTTTGTGCGAAGCCGTTCCGAGTCATTTGCCACGCATTGTCACATCGCTCCTTCCGCCAAGTTTTGCGATCCCCTAGGCCGAGCCTGCATCGAAAAGGCGAGCACCCCGGGGCGACATTCAGAGAGCCGAGGCAGCCTGCGGGGCGATCACTGTGTGGCGCCCGCAACCCGCCATCAGCGGCCAGCCATGGCGCATCTCGTCAGGGAAAACGCCGCGGCCTTGCGAACTTCTGAGCCTCGGGCATGTACCACTTGATGACGTCCCGGGCCCCGTCGGCGAGCGGTGACTTCCAGTCACGAAAGAGCTCGGTGACCAGTGCGAGGGACGTGTTCGGGACCGCACCGGCCGCCGTCAGGCGTTCGATCGCGGTCCGGTGGGCGAGCTGTGACATGCCACCAACCGCGTCGACGACGAACATGGCTTCATAACCGGCGCGCATTGCATCGATGATCGGGAATGCCAGACAGATCTCGGTATAGAGCGCCCCGAAGATCAGCCGCCTTCTGCCCGTCTTCTCGACAGCGGCCCGGAACGCAGCATCTTCCCAGGCGTTCATCGAGCTTCGGTCGATGACTTCGACGCCCGGCAGTTCGTCCGTGATCGACGCCCGAGTGGGGCCGTTCACGCCCATCGTGACACCGACGGAGCTCAGCACCACGGGGATATTGAAAGCTTTGGCGGCCCTAATCAGAAACCGGACGTTCAGATCGATCTCGTCCGGCGTCGTCTCAGACTTCACGTTCTCGAACATTTCCTTCTGATAGTCGATCAGGATGAGAGCGACCTCTTCCGAGGTCCAGACACCATGGGCTTCACTCATAACAAGTTCCTTTATCTAGGCGTGAATAGGACACACGACCGGGCATGCTGATGCCCGGCCGCCCCAAATCATCGGCTGGTTTGCGTCAATTCACGGGGCTGGCTTCGGCGGGCGTCCAGGCTCAACGAGCCCGCGCCGAAGGCGGCGACCTGTAGCAGACCGCCGGCAACAGCGATGTTCTTGAGGAAATGGATCAGTTGGTTCTGGTCCGCGAAATCGTGGTGAAACGCCAAAGCGGCCGCCACGGCAAAGGCCGCCAAGACCAGGGCGACGATCCGTGTCTGATATCCAATCACAAGGAGCAATCCGCCTCCGCCCTCGACCACGATCGCGATGAGGTAGCCGAGAAGCGGCGCCGGAAGGCCTGCCGAGGCGATATAGCCTTGTGTCATCGCGGGCGCCGCGATCTTGCCAAGGCCACTCAGAAGAAACAGAACGGCGATCAGCACACGGCCGGCAGCCGCAAGTGTCGTAGTTTGATTTTGCATTCGTGATACCTGCGCTGTCTGAAAGGGCTGGTCAGAGGCCCACTCGCCTCCAGCAAAACCCACATATCGTTCCTGTACGCGATGTGGTAGCGTCGATTCAGACGAAGCTGTGTCGCGAAAAGTGGAACGCTGATTGGACCTTGAAGACCTGCAAACGTTTGTCGAAGTGGCCAATGCTGGGGGCGTCTCGCCGGCCGCCCGCCGGCTCGGGGTCTCGAAATCCATCGTCAGCCGGCGGCTGTTCCGGCTGGAAACGGAACTTGGCGTCCAGCTTCTCGCACGGACCACCCGGGGCGCCGCGCTGACTGAAGCCGGCGACACATTCCGCGACCACGCGGCCCGGGTGTGCGCCGAGATGGACGTCGCGCGGGAGACCATCTTGCCCGCTGGCGAGCTACGCGGGCGCCTGCGGATTGCTGCGCCGCTATCCTTTGGGACTACACATTTGGCGCCCGTATTCGCGCAACTGGCACGGCACCACCCGTTGCTCAGCGTGCATGCCTCTTACACTGATCGCTTCGTGGATATTGTAGGAGAGGGTTTCGACTGTGCGATACGTGTCGGCTATCTCCCCGACTCCAACCTGATCGCGCGTCGCATCGGGCCGATCGATGGAAGACTCGTCGCGAGCCCGGACTACATCAAGCAGTACGGAGCTCCAGAGACGCCCGACGAACTTCTGACGCACCAAGCCCTCATGCAGGGCACGGAAGTCTGGCCACTGAGCGACGGCGACAAGACCGTTACCCTCCATCCGCAGGGACGGTTCAAGGCGGACAATGGCGTCGCGCTCGTCGCCGCAGCAGTGGCGGGACTAGGGATCGCCGCGCTCCCGGATTTCCTGACCGAGGACCATTTGGCCTCTGGAGTCCTCGTCCCTGTGATGACACGCTATCGGTTTCCCGATGCCGGCGGCATATACGTCGTCCGACCTCCGGGACACCCGGCGCGGAAAATCCGGGTGCTCACCGAACTGATGATCCAACATTTCGGATAGTGTCGGGTGCGCGGAGCCGTCCGCCGAGGAGTTGCCCGCAGGCAAAGCTTCTTGATGCGAGGGGGCTTCTATCGCGCTGCTCGTCCGCGATCGAGGAAGCGGTCCACTACTTGATCTCTAGACCAGCTTTCCCTTCTGTCGTGGCGCAGTGCCCTTTGGCAGGAAGATGTTGGTGTAGGCGACGCCCGTTGAGGACGTCGTCCATACGCGCAACGTGTGATCCCCACAACGGCCGTGTTCCTTCGATCCAGGGTGACTTCATCTAGAACTTGAAGCGCGCGAATGCGGACGCGTACTGGACATCGCGTCCGGGCGTTGCACTATCGGTTAGGAACGGACCCACCGCGAAATATGCGTAGGCCAGCGAGAGGTCGACATGCCGCGTGGCATGCCATACGATCGACGCCGAAAGTTGGTCCCCAATGTAGCGCTCGCGGCTCTCTTGTCCCGTCCGCAGCAAATTGCCTCCCAACCCGTAGACACGATCGTCGAGGCTGTTCCTCCAGAACCAGTCGTAGTCAATTCCGAATTGAACTGAATCCGACAAGTGTGCCTGGAGCGAGACGCCGAGACGCAACATATTGGAAGGGCCGTTCAAGCTGATAGCTGCTTGACCGAAATAGATGCCGCTCGGAAAGAGTGGACTGAAAGTTCCGAAAGTGCCGCTTCCCGCGCCGCCATCGCCGCTTGTTGCGCCTGCCTTGAGACTGACCCGGGGCGAGAACTGCACTGACTTGAAGGTGTATCCCGTGTCAGTGGCGAACGAGTAGGCGCTCAGGGGCAGGCCCGCAAAGCTGCCGGTCTGATACGTCAGCTCCCAATCGTAGTCCCAATTTCCCCGCCATCCAAAAGCTCGCACACCGAGGGTATGACGGTTCTCGTCGCCTGTACCGCGATCGAATGCAGCCTGGCGATTGTTGATGCCTAGATAGTAAAGGTCGAGGCCACCACCGATCGAAGGGAGCAACTTCGTCGCATAGACGCCCCAAAACGTCGTGCGCGTGTCCGTCGGGTCGTCAAACACCTGCGGACGGCTCAGCACCGGCTGAGTGACGAACGCCGTTGCTTTCCAGAAGCCGCCGTCGAGGATCGCAGAGGCCCCATCGAACGCCCGCCGGACGTTCGGTCCCTCGCGCACGTCTACGAACCTGCCGGAGCCGAACTCAAACTCCTGCCTGCCGAGACGCACCGCAACATGGGTGTTGGCGAATACGGGCACGTCGAATTCGGCGAACGCCTGCTCGAGCCACAGCCGATCTTCATCCACCGGACGAGGCCCCCCGTTGCGTCCGGCTTCGGTAGCGCTGGAGAGCTGGCCGAACAGGCGGATTCCGCTGCCCAAATGCCAGTCCGCGTACGCGGAAAGGCGCTGAAGCAGGTAACCGTTGTGGTCCTGCGGCCCGACACCCCAATTAGCGTTCTGGAATACGTCGTACCATTCACGCACCTCGCCGCCCAGGGTCAGATACTGATCTTTCTGAGAACCTAG
Organism: Bradyrhizobium sp. 191; assembly: GCF_023100985.1. NCBI lineage: Bacteria > Pseudomonadati > Pseudomonadota > Alphaproteobacteria > Hyphomicrobiales > Nitrobacteraceae > Bradyrhizobium > Bradyrhizobium sp. 191. Next base: position 6,076,772 of record NZ_CP064692.1, on the reverse strand, counting down.
CGGAATGAATTTGATGGGATCCATATAGTCGTGTCTGCATCTGGCATCTCGAAGATAACTGTAGTCTTCGTCTTGACGCAGCAATGCATAGGGTGGCGGTGCCGGACAGGCCGGGGCTGCCCACGCGCCGATCGGGATCGTGCTGAGGACGAACGTCCAAAACGTTGAGCGGCCCCAATATTTTGTCTGCATCCTCATTGGCGCGGGCTCCACTCTCTCAGGAGGTCAATCGCGCGAACAAGCATCGGGACCGAAATAGGTCTCCCACCGCGCGGCCAAATTCGTGCCGTGGCCGCGATTCTGCTATCCGAGGACTAAAATATTTGCCATGACGCTCCGCTTAGCTCTTACATATCGTTCCGACGCAAGATGAGGTAGTTTCACAATCTGCCAATCTGTGTCGCAGAATGTGGAACGCAGATCTTGGACGCGAACGCTTGTCGAAGTCGCCGATGAGGCCGCCTCGTATCGACGCGAGCTGGACAAAGGCAAGGTCATTCCGCGGCGAGCTTGTCGTACCGCGTCGCGATCCGACGGCTCTGCTTGATTCTGTTGAAGCGTTCGACGAGGTTGCGGGGCTTTATAGAGGTAGGGACTGAAGCAATCGGTTTGTTGCGACTGCTTTTCGGCGAGATGCCATGCTCCCTAGTTGACGACGAGTTCTCTGATCCAGTCGGCGTCATAGCCATGATCGGCAAGCAGCATCGATCGACTTTAGGTGAGACAGAAGTTTGCCGGCAAGCCAATTGTCGTGGGCCTCACCGGCCGTCAGCGCGAGCCGGACAGGCAGGCCATTGGCATCAACCACCGCATGAATCTTGCTCGTCAACCCGCCCCATGGCTGTCTTCCGTTCCGAGTGATGCATGCACCGTGCTGATGCACGCGGACAATCGAGGTGTCGATCATCTGTACAGCGGCATCATGGGCGGCGCCAAGTGCGTCTATGATACGACTCCACGCCGGGCCGCCGCCAGCGAACGAAGCGGTTTTAGCAAGATGTTTAGGGATCGAACGCATCCGGCAGATCGCGCCATGGTGGCTTCGGATCGCAGGACCCAGAAAATGCCATTGAGAACACGGCGATCGTTCACCCGAGGAACTCCACGCGGCTTGTTGGGGCAGAATCGGCTTGATCGCGTCCCATTCATAGTCGGCTAGGGCCTGTTTGGATTCAGGATTCTCATTTGGGCTTGGCTGTGATTCAAGCTTGGGATGAACCGATTCGTTTTGACTGACGCCCAATGGGCGAAGATGGAACCACATTGTCTTGGCAAGCCGGCTGATCCCGGCCGGAGCGGCAAGAACAACCGGCTATTTGTCGAAGCAGTCTTGTGGATCGCCCGGACAGGCAGCCCATGGCGCGATCTGCCGCGCGCCTTCGGCAACTGGATAACCGTATACACGCGTTTCCGCGACTGGGCGAAGGCAGGTGTCTGGAAGCGTCTGTTCGATGCGGTCTCGGACGAGCCGGACATGGAATACGTCATGGTCGATGCCACCATCGTCAAAGTCCACCGCCACGGACAGGGCGCAAAAGGGGGACGCAAAACCAAGCCATCGGCCGCTCGAAAGGCGGTATGACCACCAAAATCCTGGCACTTACCGACGCGCTCGGTAATCTCGTGCGTTTCGTGCTGCTGCCCGGCCAGCGCTTCGACACGGTCGGCGTCTCGCCGCTTATCGAAGGGCTGGCCTTCGATGCGCTGATCGCAGACAAGGCGTTCGACAGCAATGCCATCATCGCCGACCTCGACAAGCGCGGCGCCAAGGTGGTCATTTCCCAGCACCCACGTCGCGCCAAGCCTCTCGCCATCGACAAGGAAATGTACAAATGGCGGCATCTGATCGAAAATTTCTTCTGCAAGCTCAAGGAATTCAAGCGGATCGCCATGCGCGCCGACAAAACCGATTTGAGCTTCGAAGCAATGATCAATCTGACCGCCGCCGTGACAAACTCAAGATGAATCCAAACAGACCCTAGTTCATATCGCTGCTGCTTTGTGATTCTTGACTTGGCTTGCCCGAAGCGTTGACAAGGTCGCGCACGGCCGAATGGTTCTCAGCTTGTCGTTACCGCGGATCGACGAAACGTGTTGGGTGTCGCAGCCGATCGGTCCCAGCGGCCCGCGCACCTCAACAAAGACATCCGCTTCGTTTGAGGTTGCATGACAGGCTTGGCGCACCACCCAGGCGGCCAGGCGGCGCTCCTCTTCGACCTCGTCTGGATCGCTACCCGAAGCCCTCTTGAGGAAGCGGGCCAGCGCGGCTTTTCGTGAGTCGCGGTCCAACGCGTAGGCGGTCTGCTTGAACTCGATGCCGTCAAGGAGTCCTTGAATGTAGCCGGAGATCGTGTCCGCGGCCATGATAAGGGCCGTGTCAAGCGTATGGATGTATTTGCTCGTCACCGAACCCTTGGCATGACCAACGAGCGCCGCGATGGTTACCTCGGTAAAACCGAGATCGTTAGCGATGCTCGCGAAGCTGTGACGGAGCACGTGCGGCGTCACATCGGGTAGCGGGGAATCCTCGAAGAGATGCTTCCAATGGTTCGGGAAGCTGCCGAACGCGTTGTCCTCACCTTTCCCCGGGAAGACGTACGTGCCGACGTCGTCGGTGCGACGTCGTTCGAGATATTCGACGACAGACAATCCGATTGGACGAATGGATTCGCCTTCCTTACTGTCCTCCAACCGCAAGCAACTCGCCTCGGTGTCGGCCTCCGTCCATTTCAGGCCGATCATCTCGCTACGCCGGCAGCCCGTCAGCGCCAACTGACGAACGATATCCACGATCGTGGTGTATTTCTCCTGCTTGGCGGCGTCGCGGAGCACCCGACCCAGTATTCGGTACTCCGCTTCCGAGAGCCGACGCTTCCGCACGTTGTCCTTTGGCTTGCGGATGCCATGAGCCGGGTTGCTCTCGATGATACCCGCATCGACGGCGTAGGTGAGAATGCCGCCAAGGAGACCCACGGTGCGCGTGGCCGTTCCAGCGCCGCCTCGGACGATGGCCTTCCCGCGCAGCTTCTTCGTCTTGACCGAAACGCGCGTCTTTCCGGCCATGATGTCCTTGAGAACCTTGTTGATGTCGGTCTTGGTGAGATCCTTGACCCGCCTCGTGCCTATGAGCGGAATGATGTGACGCTCGATGCGGCCTGTGTCGGTGACGATCGTTGAGGCCTTCTTCGGTCGCCCTCCCTTTCCCAGGATAAGGCCGGCCTGCAGATCAGCGAGATAGCGGGTGCACAGGTCCTTCACAGTGATCGCCTTGTGATCGAGCTGGCGATCTTCGACGGGATCATCGCCCCCAGCGACCCGACCGAGTTGCACCTTTGCCTCTCGGCGGGCAGTCTCTGGCGCCCAAGCTCCGTGTAGGCCAATTGTGTAGCGACGAGAACGACCTCCCGTTCGATACTGGATGACGTAGCTGCGCTTTCCAGAACTAAAGACCCGGAGTCCAAACCCCGGCAGTTCGTCGTCCCAGATCAGGTAGTCCTTCTCTCGGGCATCCGCCGCTTCGACAATCCTCTTCGTGATCTTGACCATGACGTTCCTTCGTTCCGGGCATCATCTCTCGCGTAAGCAGGACGTAAGCAGGCGGGAGAAAATCGGTGCGTGTTTTCGGATAGGAACGTCGCTTGTGTTGTTGAGAATATCCAGTTGCTTCAGCCGGATAGCGTAGTCTGGCGTGCCCTATCGCATTTTTCGGACGGGCACGTTATCTTGCTCCGAAGGCAAAGGTCACACGTTCGAATCGTGTCGGGTGCGCCAGTTTTTTTTTATTTTACAGCGCGATATGTGCGCTCGGACTGAAACTCCAGCTTCGCCTCATTCGACCGAGTAAGCATGTCGGTCAGAAACTCGCCAGTCTAAGAACCGTAAGCGGCTGGATTGGCGCGCTCGCGGGCCGCCGCTCACGCCAAATCCGAGTTGGAAGCACGGCGGCACAAAATTCGTATGTTCTCTAGTTCTGAGGCGCGTGTTTTGGGGCTTCGCAGTTGGAAATTGATTCGATGACGCGGCACTCAGCCACGCGACCTCCTTTGCAGCACGCCAATATGTGCTGAAGTTCCCCACGAAGTGCGACGAGCCGCTGAATTTTGCTATCGACGGCCTCAAGGTGCTCGCCGACAAGGGCGTCGATCTGGCCGCAGGAGTTCTCGGGCTGGTCCTGTAATGTGAGCAAGGTGCGGATAGCCTCGACCTCGAAACCCAACTCGCGCGCGTGCCGGACGAAGACAAGGCGGCGGACGTCACTGTCGCGGTAACAGCGACGGTTGCCTTCGGACCGCGGCAAGCGTGGCAGGAGGCCAATCTGCTCGTAGTAACGGATCGTCGGCACCTTGAGTCCGGTACGCCTAGCAACCTCGCCGATGGGGCATTCCTCGCCCATTTTTGGACCTTTCCCTTGCTCCTCTAGTCACTAGAGGATGCAGGATTTGAGCTCACATGTCGAGGATGAAGCATGGCGGGTTGCTGCAATGACGTTTCGTGTTCCCCTGGCGGGCCAGGGCCTAATAACTCCGCGTGGCGCCGTGTCTTGTGGATCGCCCTCGCCGTCAACGGGGTTATGTTCCTGGCTGAGATCGGAAGCGGCATCGCGGCTGGTTCGGCTTCCTTGCAGGCCGATGCACTGGACTTTCTCGGCGATACGGCGAATTACGCCATCAGCCTCGGGGTCGCCGGCATGGTTCTGGTCTGGCGAGCCCGCGCGGCGCTTTTGAAAGGCATCACTTTGCTGGCGCTCGCCTTCTGGGTGATCGGGATCACGGCCTTTCAGGCGCGGTCCGGGACTCTACCGAAAGCAGAGGTGATGGGTGTCGTCGGCACGCTTGCGCTCGTCAGCAATGCTGCCGTGGCCGTCATGCTTTTCCGCTACCGCGCCGGGGACGCCAACATGCGCTCGGTCTGGATATGTTCGCGTAACGACGCTATTGGCAATCTCGCCGTGCTGTTGGCGGCAGCGGGCGTGTTTGGAACCGGCACGGGTTGGCCGGATATCATCGTTGCAGCGATCATGGCCGCGCTGGGGATTTCCGGCGGTGTCCAGATCATCCGCCACGCCGTCTCCGAACTTCGCCCTTCGACGGCGGTCATACTGCCGGTATCAGCGAGGCAAGCCAGCGGCGCCGCAGGTATGTTAAGCAAATGACCGTACGCTTGAAGGTGGCGCGGTTGGCATTTGTGGGTCTCGGGTTTGCAGTCGGGATCGCCGTCGCAAGCCTGGCGCCCGGCGTTCCGCAAACCGTACGCAAACTCGCCGGATTGGCCTTTGGGCCAGGCACAGTGCAATCGCCCGAGCAGCCGCGTGGCGAAGGCAGCAAGGCGCCCGACGATAAGCAAGCGCTCGTCAGCTTGACCGACGAGCAGTTGACGGAAGCGCACATCGATCTGGGACAGGTCGAAGGCGGCATCCTCGCCCACCGCATCATCGTTCCCGGAACGATCATGCCGGTCGCCGACCGGATCGCGAGGGTGGCCGTGAAACTGTCTGGCACTGTGGCGGAGCTGCGAAAGAATATCGGCGATCCAGTGACCAAAGGCGAAGTGCTCGCCATCCTCGAAAGCCGTGAGGTCGCCGATGCAAAAAGCGAATACCTCGCCGCGCGCCTCGCCAATGAGTTGCAGCAGACATTGTTCCAGCGCGACAAAATGGTGTGGGAAGGCCGCGCATCCACCGAACAACAGTTTCTCAGGTCCCGGAGTTTGACTGCGCAAACTGAAATGAAATTCAATATTTCTCGCCAGAAGTTGTTCGCTCTCGGTCTCAGCGAAAGCGAAATCGCGGCTCTCCCAAACGAGCCGGAAGCCTTGCTGCGCCGTCAGGAGGTTCGCGCGCCGATGGCAGGCCGCGTGGCCGAGCGCAAGGTCGATCTCGGCACAGCGGTCGGACGGGATAATCTGGAAACCGAACTGTTCGTGATTGTCGATCTCGATCGTGTCTGGGTCGAGCTCGCAGTCAGTCCGACCGATCTCCCCGCCATCAAGGAAGGTCAGCCCGTGTCAATTGCGGCGCGCGGAATCGCGGAAAAGGCCGACGGCAAGGTCGTCTTCATCACTCCGCTTGTCGACAAGGACTCGCGCGCGGCGCGGGTGGTCGCCGACGTTGCCAATGGAAGCGGCATCTGGCGGCCGGGATCGTTTGTGACGGCGGCGGTCGCGACCGCCGAACAGCCGGTTTCCGTCGCCGTGCCGACCAATGCCATCCAGACCATCGGTGCCGGAAAAGCCGTGTTCGTCCGCACCGCGGAAGGTTTCGAAAAGCGCGCGGTAGTGACGGGCCGCAGCGACGATCGCCTGGCCGAGGTGCTGACGGGTTTGAAAGTCGGCGAGACCATTGCCCTCACCAACACGTTCTTGCTCAAGGCAGAACTCCTCAAGTCCTCCGCCGAGGACTGAGGAGATGATCGAATACGTCCTCGCCGCATCCGTACGTCGCCGGTGGTTGGTTCTCCTCGTGACGCTTGCTGCCGGGCTGTCCGGCGTGTGGTCTCTTACCAAGCTGCCAATCGATGCCGTTCCTGACGTGACCAACGTCCAGGTTCAGATCAACGCCCTGGCTCCGGCGCTCTCGCCCGTCGAGATCGAAAAACAGGTCACATTTCCAATCGAAACGGCCCTTGCCGGCACGCCCGGTCTGGAATCGACCCGTTCGTTTTCGCGCAACGGTTTTGCCCAGATCACCGCCGTCTTTACCGACAGGACAGACATCTACTTCGCGCGCCAGCAGGTAGCGGAGCGCCTCACCGAAGCAAAGGCGAGCCTGCCGCCCGGTGTCGACGTTCGGACGGGCCCGATCTCGACGGGGCTCGGCGAAGTCTATTGGTGGTCGGTGGAGTATCTGCCCGCCGGGGATACCAGTTCGGCCCGCGACGGCAAGCCGGGATGGCAGAGCGACGGTTCGTATCTCACGCCCGAAGGCGAGCGCCTCGCCGACGAATTTCAACGCACCGTCTATTTGCGGACCGTGCAGGACTGGATCATCCGTCCTCAGATGAAGACCGTGCCGGGTGTAGCGGGCGCCGACGCGATCGGCGGATATGTGAAGCAGTACGTCGTGCAACCGAATCCCGCGCGCCTGATCGCCTACGGGCTGTCGTTCGGCCAAGTCGTGCATGCCATCGAAGCCAACAATGTCAGCCGTGGCGCAAACATTATCGAACGTAACGGCGAAGGCTATGTGGTGCGCACCAGCGGGCGCGTCGAGAACCTCGGCGAGATCAAGGAAATCGTCGTCGCGACCCGCCACGCCGTGCCTGTGCGGATCAGGGATGTGGCGGAGGTAGCGCTTGGCCGCGAACTGAGAATCGGCAGTGCAAGCGTGAACGGGCGCGAGGTGGTGCTCGGGACGGCCCTGATGTTGGTCGGCGGCAACAGCCGGACCGTCGCGGCCGCGGCGGCGAGCAAGCTCGACCAGGTCAACCGCAGCCTGCCGCCTGGCATCCGCGCACGCACGATGCTCAATCGCACGCAACTCGTCGATGCCACGATCCACACTGTGGCGACGAACCTCGCCGAAGGGGCGCTGCTGGTGGTGCTGGTGCTGTTCTTGCTGTTGGGCAATTTTCGCGCGGCAATGGTGACGGCCATCGTCATTCCCGTCACCATGCTGATCACCGCGACTGGCATGTTTCAGGGCAGGATCAGTGCGAACCTGATGAGTCTCGGAGCATTGGACTTCGGGCTGATCGTGGATGGCGCGATCATTATCTCCGAGAATTGCCTGCGACACATGGCGGAACGCCAGCGTGATCTTGGCCGGACATTGTCGTTGAGCGAGCGTCTTGACACCGTGACGATGTCAGCGACCGAGATGATCAGGCCGACCGTGTACGGGCAGGCCATCATTATTCTCGTCTACGTTCCGCTCCTGACCTTCACCGGCGTGGAGGGCAAGACGTTCGAACCGATGGCCATGACGGTCATTATCGCCCTGATCACGGCTTTCGTGCTTTCGTTGACCTTCGTGCCAGCAATGATCGCGATCTTCGTCAGCGCACGCGTGCAGGAGACCGAGAGTTTCATCGTCAGCAGTTTGAAGACGCTGTATCAACCTGCGCTTGGCGCGGCGACACGATCACCCATCGTGGTGATCACCGCCGCGATCTTCCTGTGCGTCGGGGCGGCCCTGCTGTTCGCACGGCTTGGCCAGGTGTTCACGCCAACGCTCGACGAGAAGAATATCGTGATGGAAGTCAGGCGGATTCCCAGCACGTCGCTTGCGCAATCGCAAAACATGCAGTTCGGCATCGAGAAGGCCGTCAGCCAACTGCCGCAGGTCGCATTTGTGTTTTCCCGTGTCGGCACGCCGGACCTGGCAGCCGACCCGATGCCGCCGAATGCGGCGGACACTTACGTCATCATGAAGCCCCGGGACGAATGGCCCGATCCACGGATGCCCAAGGACGAATTGATTCGACAGCTCGAAGCCGAGGCATCGAAATCCCCTGGCAACAAAGTTGAGTTTTCCCAACCCATCCAGATGCGCTTCAACGAGCTGATTGCCGGTGTGCGCGCGGACCTGGCAGTGAAGGTCTTCGGCGACGATTTTTCCTCCATGCTGCGCGCGGCCAACCAGATTGCCGCCATTCTCAAGGAAATCGAGGGTGCGGCCGACATCAAGGTGGAGGAGGTGCAAGGCCTGCCGGTTGTGGAGGTCAGAATCGACAAGCAGAAAATCGCCCGTCGCGGCTTGAACCTAGTTGACGTGCAGGATGTTGTCGGCGTCGCCATAGGTGGCAGCCCTGCCGGGCTCGTGTTCGAGGGCGATCGCCGTTTCCAGATCGTTGTCCGACTTGCCGATTCGCAACGCAGCGAAGTCTTGGCGCTGGAAAATCTGCCGGTCACCCTGCCACAAACGGGGTCGGGCACCGGGGCGGTCACCGTTCCGCTGCGTCAACTTGCGAGCTTCCATGTGGGCGAAGGCCCCAATCAGGTCAGCCGGGAAAACGGCAAGCGGCGCGTGGTGGTGACGGCCAACGTGCGCGGTCGCGACATCGGCTCGCTTGTCGATGAGGCACAAGCCAGGATCGCAGAGCAGGTTACGTTGCCTGCCGGGTATTGGTTGGCTTGGGGCGGTCAGTTCGAGAATTTGACCGCGGCGCGGCAGCGGCTCACGATTGTCGTGCCGCTCTGTTTTGGGCTGATATTCCTGCTCCTCTTCGGCGCGCTGGGTTCTGCCCGCGACGCGCTAATCGTGTTCAGCGCCGTTCCCCTGGCGCTTACCGGGGGAGTGGCGGCATTATGGTTGCGCGATATGCCTTTTTCGATTTCGGCAGCCGTCGGTTTCATCGCGCTGTCCGGCATTGCCGTTCTCAATGGACTCGTGATGTTGAGCTTTATCAGACAGCTCATCCATGACGGAGTATCCAAACAGGAGGCCATTGTCGTTGGTGCGCTTACCCGCCTGCGCCCTGTCGTCATGACCGCGCTGGTCGCCTCTTTGGGATTCGTGCCGATGGCCATCGCAACAGGGACCGGAGCCGAGGTACAGAAACCCTTGGCCACCGTCGTGATCGGAGGTCTGATCAGCGCGACGTTGCTGACGCTCTTTGTTCTGCCCGCGCTGTATGCACGATTTTCGAGCGAGCCCAGCAATGCACGAAAGGAAGGCGACCTTTAGACCCCCCAAGGGCTGCAACGATAGAATGAGCGGTGTCTGAGTCCGATTTGAAGCGGAAGACGTCGACGCGGTTGGCCGGGCGTGGTTATGAAGCGTCCTCAAGCGTCCGGAATACCTCGACAAGGCGCGCAAGCACCCCAAGCGCATCCCGCGTGCCGTCGGCCTCGCCCTTCTCAAAATCGTCGCCGGCCTGTCCCATCGTATTGGTGACATGGGCAAGGCATAGCACTTGGGCCTTGGCCGAAGCAGCGAACGCATAAAGCGCGGCGGCCTCCATCTCGACGGCCAGCACACCCTTCGATTTCGCCAGATCGATTGCATCGGCCGTTTCCCGAAACGGCGCATCAGTCGTCCACGTCGCACCGACAAGCACGTGTTGTACCGCGCCACCGAGCGCATCGGCCGCCATCTTCACCAGCAACGGCTGGGCTTCGGCGTATTCGGCGGGCGCAGCATAGTGGTAGCTTGTTCCCTCGTCCCTCAGCGCCCGGTCGACGATGACGAAATAAGGCGGCGGTGTGCTCGCCGTGATCTGTCCGGCAGAAGTCACGCTGATCAGCAAGCGGCAACCGCTGGCGAAAAGCTGCTCGGCGACAAGCACTGCGAACGGTGCGCCGACCGCGCACCCGACCACGCCGACCGTCTGGCCGGAAAGGGTGAACGTATCGAGTTGCGTATGGTAACAGGCCCACGGCTTGAAAGGCTCGGCCTCGCCGCTCTCCCGCAGCCGTCGCACCATGTCGCCATCGGGATCGAGAATGCAGATCGAGGGGACATCAGCGGTCGGCAATCCCTTTTGCCGGCGGGCCTCGCGCAACAACGCGGCCGGAAGAAAGACCGACGGCGCCGCCGTGTTTTTATTGTCCAGGATGGATGGCATGACTGTCCTCAGGCCGGCTGATCTTGCGCGCGTGCGCCAATCACGAAACTGATTTGCAAAGCGCCGCGTTTATGCCGGCGAAGTTCGACCGCTTCGAAGCCGACGTCTCTTGCCGATTGAGCGACTTCGGCTTCGGGCCTGATGTGGTAGATTTCGCTGGGGAACGTCGCCTGAAACCCGGCATCTTCCGCTGGACGGAAACCAAGAACGAAACGGCCGCCCGGTTTCAACACCCGGCGTGCTTCGGCGAGATGATCGAGCGGCGTCTTCCAGAAATAGATCGTATGGACAGCGAAGACCTTGTCGAACGACTGGTCAGCGAACGGCAGCCGGTCACTGTTTCCGAGATGAAACTCCAATCGCTTCTCGGCCACCAACCGCCGATGCCGGCGGGTCGCGTGTCGGTGCATTACCGGCGAGAAGTCTATTCCAGACAGAGAACCGCGCGAGACGAATTTGGCCGCCTTTGCCAGGGTTTCCCCGTGACCGCATCCAATCTCCAACACGGCATCCTCGGGTTGAAGCTGCAGCAGTTCCAGGGCGAACGCATTTTCGTCGGCCGTTTCCTTCGCCATCACGCGCGCAACGATCCGACCGAGCAGGCCAGACGGCTTGCGGCCTTGTTCGGCTATGAATCTCGGTTTGCGCATTGGTACTCCCGGTATTTCGATTGTAGAGCTGCATGGTTGTTTGAGGGACGGTTTCTCGGGGAGTATCCACCTTGATACAGATCAAAGAGGTAAGCCCTATCAAGGTTTACATGCTCAACAGTCCGCTCAATACGGAGCAAAGCCATGATGTATGGTTGGTGGGACGGTTCTCCTGCACCTTGGTATGGCATGATTTTCGGTCCGATCATGATGATCGTTTTTGTCGTCCTGACGGTCCTGATTATCGCGTGGGCGTTGCGCGCGCTCGGTCTTGGATGGCAATCCGGCACACAGGGACGAGACACCCCCCTCAACACCCTCAAGCACCGCTTTGCGCGCGGTGAAATCGATCGTGCGGAATATGAGGACCGCAGAAGACTATTATCCGATTCCTGACGCGTGACAGCGAGAGCACATGCAGGCGACCCGCCGGAGCGGCACGGATACGGATTAGAGGACAGCACTAAGGCGCTCCGCAACCGAGGCGATTTCCTCGCGCGTCGTCCCGCGCCCGAGACTGAAGCGGATGGCCCCCATGCCTGCTTCGGGCGCGACGCCCATCGCCTCGAGGACCGGCGATAGCTCGATACGCCCGGCATGACATGCCGAACCTGTCGAAGCTGCGACACCGTCCAGCCGATCCAGTATCTCCGCACCGACGCGGCCAATGAAGGAAACGTTGAGCGTATTCGGCAGACGATGCGCAGGGTGTCCGTTGAGGGCGATGCGATTGCCGAAACGTTCCTGAAGGTCGCTCCAGAAGTGGTCGCGCAGGGCGAGCACCCGGTCCATCGACGGGAGATTACGCGCCAGTTCGCAGGCCTTGCCGAGACCGGCCGCCAGCAACGCGCTCTCGGTGCCAGCGCGCCGCCCGCTCTCGTGTCCGCCCCCGTGAAGGAGCGGTTCCAGCCGGACGCCACGGCGTACGAACAGGGCGCCGACGCCCTTGGGCGCATAGAGCTTGTGTCCGGCGATCGACAGCAGATCGACGCCGAATCCGTTGACGTCGGTTGCAATCTTGCCGACAGATTGAGCGGCGTCGGTGTGAAAGAGCACGCGATGTTCGCGGGCGACGCGCGCGCATTCGTCGATTGGCTGGATGGTGCCGACCTCGTTGTTGGCGTGCATGATGCTGACAAGAATAGTGCGCGGCGTGATGGCCTGAACCAGGTCATCGGGATAGACGCGCCCGAATCCATCGACAGGCAGGTAAGTTATCCGCGCGCCTAGCCGCTCAAGAAACCGGCATGGCTCCATGATCGCGGGGTGTTCGACCCGGGTCGTGATGATGTGATCGCCGATGTCGCGTCGCGCATAGTACACGCCTTTGAGCGCAAGATTGTTGGCCTCGCTTCCGCCGCTGGTGAATATTACCTCATCTTCGTGACAGCCGAGCAGAGCCGCGATTTTCCCGCGCGCGCCTTCAATAGCGGCTTTCGCCGGCGCAGCCGCCCAATGCCCGCTCGACGGGTTACCAAAACTCTCAGAAAGAAATGGTATCATCGCAGCGGCGACCGCCGGATCGACTGGCGTACTTGCGTTGTAGTCGAGATAGATGGGCTGCAAGGTCAAAATACCAGAACCTTGTCGGCCGTCGCCGTTTCCGTCGCGAGTTCATCCATGGTGCTCCGGCGCGTGCCCGGCATGAGGGCGGCTTCGTCGAGGCCGCGCGCGTCCATGCAAGTACCGCACAACAGCACCTTGCCGTTGCCGGCGAGCACGCGCTTCAGCATTCGTTCGACGTTGTAGAACCCATCAGGCGTTTTTTGGCCTGATCTGGCGGATGTGACCGCGTCCGCCATCAGGAACACGGTCACGCCCGCCTGTGGGTCCTTTTTGGCGAGCGCGTGCGCCAGCCTCAGGCCGTTGTAGACACGCTCGGTACCGAAGGGCGGATCGTTGAGAATGAAGAGAGTGTTCACGGCAGGACTCCATCAAGGTTTTGTGCCAGGTGCTTGCTCGCGCATCACCAGCGCGACCACGGCTCCCGAGAGAAAGGTCAAGGTAGCAATCGACCCGATTGCCCAAGCCATTCCGAAAATGTCGGCAATGATGCCAGCGGCAAGCGCACCGATCGCGTAGCCGAGATCGCGCCAGAACCGATAGACGCTGAGCGAGCGCGCACGCCAGGTCGGATGTGAGGCGTCGGAGACGGCGGCAATCAGGCTAGGGTAGACCATTGCCGTGCCGAGGCCGAGCAGAAGACTGCCCACAAGCCACCATTCGAACTGGCGCGTCGCGGCGGTGAGGAAAAGGCCCGCTGACTGGATCCACATGCCGGCGACGATCAGGCCCTTGCGGCCCCAGCGATCGCTCAAGGGACCGGTGGCGACCTGCAGGATTCCCCATGTGGCAGGATAGATCGCCTTCAAAATACCGATACGCTCGACGCCGAGGCCGAATGAAGCGAAGAACAATGGGAAGATACCCCAGCTCATGCCGTCGTTGAGGTTATTGACGAGGCCAGCTTGGGATGCAGCGAAGAGATTACGGTCACGGAACGTGGTGAGAAGGAAAATCTCCCGAAAGCTCAATAGCGTTGATTGTTTCGAAGAACCGGTGACTTCGAGCCGAACATGTTCACGGGTGTCGCGGACTAACATGACCGACAACAAGGAGCCCAGGACCGCATAACCGATCCCGAGATAGATCGGGACGGGTCGGAGGCCGTATCGAGAGGCGAGATAGCCGGTCAAGAAGGCCGTGACGCCCACGGCGAGGTAGCCGGCGAATTCGTTGAGGCCGACGGCAAGGCCGCGTGACTTCGGTCCGACCAGATCGACTTTCATGATCACCGTCATCGACCAGGCAAGTCCCTGATTGATGCCGAGCAGCGCGTTGGCGGCGATGATCCATCCCCAACTCGGGGCCCATACGATCATGAAGGGGACCGGTAGCCCGACCAGCCAGCCGAGAACGAGAACATGTTTCCGGCCCCAGCTATCGGCGAGTTGCCCGGAGACGAGATTGGCAAGCGCCTTGACGACGCCGAAGCTTACGATGAAGGACACGACGATCGTCGTCGAGGCAATGCCGAACTCTTCGGATCCAATCAGCGGCACCACCGTTCGCTCGATTCCGACCATGCCTCCGACAAAGGCATTGATCAGAATCAGCAGCGCAAACTGTTGCCAGTTTTCCTTGAGTCCGAGCCTGACGCGCGAGCCTTTCTCCATGGAAGCCGTCGGCGCTTCGCTCATCGGTCAGGCGGCCGCGGCCGTCGCACCGGAATTCGCAGCCCTCAATGCGGCTGCCTCGGGCGGAGCCGGCGGAATTTCGGCGAGCATGAAGCGAATGAACTCGGCTTGCTCTTCGATCCTGAACGCCTCGTTGTGGCGCTTCTCGAAGCCAATGGTCGACCACGGCTTGCCGCTCAGGCGACGGCCGCACACCGAGCCGGCATAGGCACCGGGCAGAATCTCGACGTGGTCCGGCAGTGCCTTTAGCCGGCGGACGCTCTGGAACAGATCTCTGGCGCCCTGCTCGGCGCTGACCGCGAGCTCGGTCCGGCCGAGGTCGCCAACCATCAAGGTATGTCCGGTCAGCACAAACCAGGGCTCGTCGGCCCGGGTTCGATCGGTCACTAGAATACAGATGTGTTCCGGCGTGTGGCCGGGCGTGTGCAGCACCTTCGCAGCGACGTTGCCAAGGGGAAGCACCTCTTCGTCGCGGGCTCCCCTGAAAGGACGCGAAACTTCTGCGCGCGACCCGAGCACATATTCGGCGCCAGAAGCCTCGGCGAGTTGTCGGCCGGCAGAGAGATGGTCAGCATGAACATGGGTGTCGATGACAAAATGGATGCGCATGCCGGCGGTTTCTGCCGCGCGCAGATAGGGCTCGATATCGCCGACCGGATCGACGACCGCGCCGGTCGCATGCCCGCCACAGCCGAACAGGTAAGAGATGCCAACCGGATCCTGGTGCAGGAATTGACGGATAATCATGGCTTGCGCTCCCGAATTTCCTGACGTAATTTGATTCAATCATTCTGCTGAATGTTTCATTGAGAAGAGACCGTGTCAAGCAGCGGACCAAAGCAAGCGATCTTCGCCGGGCTGGCTGAAGTGGCGCAGGCGCTCGGCCACGCCCACAGGCTGGAACTGCTGGAGCACATCGCCCAGGGATCGCGGAGTGTCGAAGAGCTATCCGCGAGGGCCAACTTGAGCTTCGCCAACACCTCGCGACACCTGCAGATCCTTCGGCGCGCGCGCCTCGTCGATACCGAGCGTCGCGGCAAGCACGTGCTCTACCGGCTGGCCGGCAGCAATGAGGTGGTTGAGCTGATGCGGGCGCTCGGGCGCGTGGGCGAGCGCAATGTGGCCGAGATCAATCGCATCATGACCGACTACTTCCACGCCCGTGATGCGCTGGAGGCCGTGTCGAGAAAGGAGTTGATCTCCCGGCTGCGTGATGGCCTCGTCACGGTTCTCGACGTGCGGCCCGAAGATGAGTTTGCGCTCGGACATCTTCCCGGCGCCCGCAACATCCCGCTTGGCAAGCTCGAACATCGCCTGACCGAACTTCCGGCGGACCGCGAAATCATCGCCTATTGCCGTGGCCCTTATTGTGTTCTCTCGTTCGAGGCGGTCGCGGC
Organism: Bradyrhizobium sp. 191; assembly: GCF_023100985.1. Classification (NCBI taxonomy): domain Bacteria; kingdom Pseudomonadati; phylum Pseudomonadota; class Alphaproteobacteria; order Hyphomicrobiales; family Nitrobacteraceae; genus Bradyrhizobium; species Bradyrhizobium sp. 191. The sequence goes on along the minus strand of NZ_CP064692.1, from coordinate 6,061,026 downwards.
TCTTCGCGCGCGCGGCTATCTCGTTCGTCGACTTGAGGATGGTTATCCCGAATGGAAGGCTGCGGGTTTGCCGATCGAAGCCGTGGCCTGAATACCCTTTTGCGGCGACTTAGCGTGTAGGACTCAACGAACGGCCCCTTGAAAGACGATCGCTCGCGCAAGCGGCCGCCACGGGCAATTAAATCAGAGGGAGTACTCCAATGAATCCAAACAAAGCACTTTGGGAAAACGGCGACTTCACCCGCATTGCGCAGAGCATGAGAGAAAGCGGAGAGGCACTGGTCAGGAGCCTCGGAATCACCAAAGGGCTCAAGGTTCTGGATCTCGGATGCGGCGACGGAACGACGGCGTTACCGGAGGCAAAACTTGGAGCGGACGTGCTGGGTGTCGATATCGCTCAGAACCTTGTGGAAGCTGGCAACAAGCGTACAAAGGACCATGGCCTCACCAATTGCAAGTTTCAGGAAGGCGATGCATCCAATCTGCACGAGCTGAAAGACAAAACTTTTGACCTCGTCGTGAGCATCTTTGGAGCCATGTTTGCGCCAAAGCCGTTTGACGTCGCCAAGGAGATGGTGCGGGTAACCCGGCCCGGTGGTCGGATCGTTATGGGAAACTGGATTCCGAATGATCCGACATTGGTCGCGCAAATCCTGAAAATCAGCGCCTCATACTCGCCTCCCCCGCCGGAAGGCTTCATTAGCCCCGTGACGTGGGGGATTGAGAACAATGTGATAGAGCGATTTGGGGGCGCGGGGATTGCCAAGGAAAACATAGCGTTTGTCAGGGACACCTATCTTTTTAACTTTCCCGGCACACCTTCAGAGCTCCTGGGTCTATTCAGAACGTACTATGGACCGACCATGAATGCATTTGAAGCTGCAGAAAAAAATGGTCGGGTCGCCGATCTTCAGAAGGAACTGGAGGTTCTGTTCAACAGCCAAAACAAGAGCCTCGACAAGGGAGCAACTTCCATTCCTGCGACCTTCTTGCGCGTTACTGTTGGGGTTTGATAACCAGGCCTTGCGTTTCTTGGAGCTGGCTCGATCTGGAGTAGGGACGCTCCATGCTAGGACTCGACGAACAAACCCTTGAAAGACGTTCGCTCGCTCGAAATGAGGCGCTGTTCAGACAGGGCGAGAAAGTCACCGCTATCTATTTTGTCGAAGCAGGACGCCTGCGGTTGGAGCGGCAAACATTCGACGGCAGGTCATTGGTCGTTGGCACGACTTCGTCCGGCAAGTTCTTCGTTGAAGCGGCGCTTTTTGCCGACATCTTCCATTGTGATGCTGTGGCAACGGAGCCGTCACAAGTGCGCGTATACCCCAAGGCTGCGGTGCTCGACGCCCTTCGCGCGGATCCGGCAAACGCCATGTCCTTCCTGTCACTCGTATCGCATCAAGTGATAGAGCTCCGGCACCGTATTGAGATCATGAAGGTCCGTTCTGCCAAGGAGCGCGTCATGCTCTACCTCGATCTGAACGCCGGGCCCGACGGCCGGACGGTCGAGCTGCGAAGCCAGCTTCAGGACATCGCCGGCGAGCTTGGCTTGACCCGTGAGGTCTTCTACAGAACGCTCGCCGGCCTTGAACAAGCCGGGGCGATCGAACGCGACGATGCCCGTATCCTGCTCAAAAGGTCGATCGGCGCATGATTGCCAGCTTCAGGGTCGGCTCGCGAGTTCCCTGGGCTCCCCGAACATCGGAGTGGCCTGGTGAGACACCAAGAGCCAGCGACCGTCGCGGTTCTCGAAAACGTTCGTCACGAAAGCATCGAAACTTAGCTTGTCGCCATTCTTGCGTAGCAGCTCCACCTTCTCGATTCCAACGGCCCACGCGGCGTTCGCATTGGTGCGAACGTGGGATTCTGACACCGTGATTGTTACTCGATCAAACTGACTGAAGCGCATCTCCCAGGCTTTCCTGACGCTGTCCCAGCCGGTTACCACCGTTGTGCTGAGCGGACCAATGAAGGTCGTGTAAGGTTCGTGCGCCCAGACCTTGTCCATTGCACCGATGTCGCGCGCCGATATCGCCGCAATGAAGGCTTGACTCGCGACGTTGACACGCTGCGCGTCCGAAGTTTGTTGGGCATTTTGTTGGCCGACAGCCGTCGTTATAGCCGGCGGAATTCCCAGAATTAGCGTAAGCGTAGCGCCGCGGCCGTTCAGATTGTTTGTGCGCTGTCTTGGGAGCACCGTTAGAAGAGTCATCTTCTGCAAGGGTGCTCACAATGGACGACCATTCGGACGACATAAGACGACCGTCGCCGCGTATCGAAGTGTATACTGGTGCAGGTCGAAAGCGCTGGCCGGACGATTTGAAGGCACAGATTGCCGCGGAAAGCTTCGAGCGGGGCGCGATTGTCACAGATGTCGCCCGCCGCCATGGCTGCCGGCCCCAGCAGGTGCATGACTGGCGGCGCCGAGCGCGTTTGGGCCAGTTGGTGCTGCCGGCTTCGGCGGATACCTTATCGTTTGTGCCTTTGGTGTCGGAATCGTCGCTACCCGCGGCTGCGGAGCCCTCCGTATCGGCGGAAGCAGCTGTTGTTATGGTCGAGTTCCAGGGTGCACGGGTAGAGGTACGCGGGACGCCTGGCCTTGGGGTGCTAAGTGACGTGTTCACGGCTCTGCGACGGACACGTTCATGCTGACGCCACCCGCGGGCCTCACGATTTACGTTGCGACCCAACCTGTGGACTTCAGAAAGGGTGCGGATGGCTTGGCGCTCTTGGCGAAGGAGACGCTGGGCCAAGACCCGATGAAGGGTGTGGCGGTGGTCTTCCGGGCGAAGCGCGCCGATCGAGTGAAGATTGTCGTCTGGGATGGCACCGGCCTGGTGATGTACTGGAAGCGGCTCGATAGCAGCGGCTTCAAATGGCCTCCCATCGTGGCCGGCATGATGCGCATGAATGCCGCGCAGTTGTCCGCGCTTCTGGCCGGCATGGATTGGACACGCATGCACGCACCTAGAATCCCGCAACCGAAAGCACTTGCGTAGGGAATAAAATCTTCGCTGCATCGAGGCGCGAAGCATGGCAGACTCGGGCCAATGAGTGATTTGCCTGATGAGCTGCCGACCGATCCAGCCGAGTTGCGTGTCTTTGCCGCGGCTCTGCTGGATCGCTGCGCCAGGCTCGAGCGATTGCTAAAGCTTGCGAAAGATGCGCAGTTCGGTCGATCGTCGGAAAAGCTGGACGCTGATCAACTTCAGCTTGTTCTAGAAGACATCGAAGAGGCCGTCGCGGCTCTCGAAGCAGCCGAAGATCGCGCCAATCCCAGAACCTGCGAGAAGAGAACTGCCAAGCACAGGGCCAATCGTGGCAAGCTGCCGGAGCATTTGCCCCGCATCATCGAAACCCTGATGCCGGCTGAAACCTGCTGCCCCTCCTGCAAAGGCGATCTCGTTGAGATTGGTCGCGATGAGAGTCAGAGGCTCGACGTCGTTCCGGTGCAATACCGGGTGATTGTGACCCGCCGGCCCAAACTGGCCTGCCGCGCCTGTCACGGTGTTGTCCTCCAGCACGCCGCTCCCGAGCGACTGATCAGGGGTGGATTGCCCACCGAGCGGCTCGTCGCACAAGTGATCGACGCCAAGTATCATTGGCATTTGCCGCTCTATCGCCAGGCGCAGATGCTGGCGACGCACGGTATCGCCATCGACCGTTCCACGCTCGCCTTCTGGGTCGGCTATGCCGCCCAGGAATTGAAGCCCTTGTGGCATCGTCTGCGAGAGCTTCTGCTCGCCTCCTCGAAGCTCTGTGTCGATGAGACCCCGGCGCCGGTGTTGGATCCGGGGCGCGGCAGAACCAAAACCGGCTACTTCTGGGCGCTCTCGCGTGATGACAGGCCTTGGGCCGGACCTGACCCACCTGGCGTGGTTTACGCCTATGCACCGGGCCGTGGGGCCGTTCATGGCTTGCGGCTGCTTGAGGGCTATCGCGGCATCATCCATTGCGATGGCTATGAGGCTTACAAGACCATGACCCGAGAGACGCGTTCGGACGCACTGTCCGCGACGCTTGCCTTCTGCTGGTCGCATCTGCGACGCCAGTTTGTGAAGATCGAGCGCGAGGCCTCTCCGGCACCGGCTCCGGTTGCCCGCGAGGCCCTCAAGCGCATCGCCCAACTCTACGCGGTCGAGAAAGTACTACGTGGCCGATCTGATGCTGAGCGCCGCGCAGGCCGACAAGCGCATGCCCGGCCTTTAACCGCAGCCTTGAAGCAGTGGTTTGAGGCGCAGTTTGATCACCTTGCACAGAAGAGCGACACGGCGAAGGCTTTGCGTTATGCGCTGCGTCATTGGGACGGCCTGACGCTCTACCTTGATGATGGGCGCATCGAGATGGACACGAATGCGGTCGAGCGCGCGATGCGGCCGATCAAGCTCAACGCCAAGAACTCCCTTTTTGCCGGCTGTGACGAGGGGGCCGAGAGTTGGGCGTTACTAGCTTCGTTAATCGAGACCTGTAAGCTTAATGGCGTCAGTGCAGAGCGCTGGCTCTCCGACGTCCTCGCGAAGCTTGTCAATGGTTGGCCTGCGTCACAACTGGATGAGCTGCTTCCCTGGGCATCGACTTACATGATGCATGCTCACGATCCAAGGTTGGCAGCATGAGCCTCAACACGACCGCTGTCCGGATCAGAGTGACCCTCAAGGACGTGAAACCGGAAGTGATGCGTCGCCTTGTCGTACCTGTCACCCTGCGCCTTGATCGGCTGCATTTGACGCTTCAGGCGGCATTTGGCTGGACAAATAGCCACCTCTTCGAGTTCCATGCTGGCGAAGAGCGTTGGGGCATCCCTGATCCCGACGGTGATTTTGGCCCCCAGCCTATCGATGCCCGCAAGACGCGGCTCTCCAATATCGTTCAAGAGACCGGCGCCAAGACGATCCGTTATCTCTATGACTTCGGCGACAGCTGGGATCATGTGATCAAGCTTGAAAAATGGTTCGACAACACGACGACAGAGGGACTTCCCCTCCTGCTCGAGGCCGCCGGTCGTTGTCCTCCGGAGGACGTCGGCGGTGCGCCCGGCTATGTCGAATACCTCGATGCCATCAGCGACCCCGCACATCCAGAGCACGAATGTATGCGCCTCTGGGGGCCCGAACAGTTCGATCCCGACGTCGTCGACCGGAAGGCGCTCGAGGCCGCCGTCAACGCATTGTCCGGAATTTGGAAGCCAAGACGGCACAAGCTGCGATCAAAATAGGCGTCAAGCGCCAATCGAAAGGGCCGCAGCGCTACGCTTACGAATTAGCGATGCTGTCGTGACAACCACGATACTTAATCGGTTCATCGTGCCTCTCCTATCCCTCCACTTCGATAGCGGAAGTTATTCCAGAGGATTCGGGGAGGCATATGATTGAAATCATGTCCCTGATGCAGTCGCGATGGTCAACATCGTCATGCGGATTGATAGGATCGGAACTCGTATCCGGAGGAGAATATTATGAAGGCCGTCGCTACCACGATCACTATCCTGATCCTCGCCGCGACCGCCGCGCCGGCGCAGTCCCCTTACGCCGGGATGCAAACCCGCTCGATCAAGGCGCTCTCCACACAGCAGATCGGTGATCTCAGGACCGGCCGGGGCATGGGGCTGGCTCTCGCCGCCGAACTGAACGGCTACCCCGGCCCTGCGCATGTGTTGGAATTATCCGAGCGACTGGCGTTGTCGCCCGCGCAAAAGGAACGGATTCAAAAACTGTTCGTATCCATGAAAGCGGAATCCACCCCGATCGGGACCAGGCTGATCGAGCAGGAAGGCGCGCTCGACCAGCAATTCGTCAGCCGCTCCATCACGCCCGACGCGCTGAAGGACGCCACCGCGAATATCGGCGCAACCCAGGCCGAACTGCGAAACGCACACCTCAAATACCATCTCGGAACGGCGAAAATCCTGTCGCCGGACCAGATGAAGCAATATGCCGATTTGAGGGGATACACGTCGAACGCTCCGTCTGGGCACCATCGCATGCATTAGCGGGAAACTGGGCCCGGAATTCGCGAGCATGGACGACGGCCAGTTGAGGTTCCGCCGGCCGATCTTCAAACCCGCAAGCTAAGGCTCGTGCGGACTCTACGACGCAATCGCGTAAGCTCGGCTGATGCCCGCATTTGGCAGCACTTAGCCGACATGGGCATATTCATTGCGCGAAGACCTTTCCTCAACCCTCCCACCGAGCGGGCTATATCGCAGGCAACAGTGGGCTGGCGTAGAAAATCGCAAGAATAAGTAGCGGGAGCGCTAAGAACCCAACCTGGCTGAGTCTCTGCTTCTCAAGTCAGGGTTTGGCTCTCGCGTCTGAGGCAAAATGACCGGCTTGGCGCAGCACCTAGGCAGCCAAGCGTCGCTCCTCTTCGCCCTTCTCAAAATCGGCGTCCGAAGCCCGCCTTAGAAATCGGGCCAATGCAGCCTTGCGTGAATCACGATCCAACGCGTAGGCGGTTTGCTTGAACTCAATGCCGTCAAGGAGTCCTTGAATGTAGCCCGAGATGGTGTCCGCAGCCATGATGAGCGCGGTGTCAAGCGTATGGATGTATTTGCTCGTCACAGAGCCCTTGGCATGACCAACGAGCGCCGCGATGGTTACCTCGGTAAAACCGAGATCGTTGGCGATGCTTGCGAAGCTGTGACGGAGCACGTGCGGTGTCACATCCGACAGCGGGGAGTTCTCGAAGATATGCTTCCAGTGGCTCGGGAAGCTGCCGAACGCGTTGTCCTCGCCCTGCCCCGGGAAAACGAATGTGCCGACATCATCGGTGCGCCGTCGCTCAAGATACTCGACGACAGGCAGCCCAATGGGACGGATGGATTCGCCTTCCTTACTGTCCTCCAACCGCAAGCAACTCGCCTCGGTGTCCGCCTCCGTCCATTTCAGGCCGATCATCTCGCTTCGCCGGGAGCCGGTCAGCGCAATTTGACGGACAATGTCTACGATTGTGGCGTATTTCTCCTGCTTGGCGGCCTCGCGGAGCATCCCACCCAAAATTCGATACTCCGCCTCCGACAGTCGACGCTTTCGCACGTTGTCCTTTGGCTTGCGGATGCCATGTGCCGGGTTGCTCTCGATGATCCCTGCCTCGACGGCGTAGGTAAGAATGCCGCCGAGAAGACCAACGGTACGCGTGGCCGTTCCAGCGCCGCCTCGGACGATGGCCTTTCCGCGCAGCTTCTTATTCTTGACCGAAACCCGCGTCTTTCCGGACATGATGTCCTTGAGGACCTTACTGATGTCGGTCTTGGTGAGATCCTTGACCCGCCGGGTCCCTATGAGCGGAATGATGTGACGCTCGATACGGCCAGTGTCGGTGACGATCGTTGAGGCCTTCTTCGGTCGCCCTCCCTTTCCCAGTATGAGGCCGGCCTGGAGATCGGCAAGATAGCGGGTACATAGCTCCTTCACGGTGATCGCCTTGTGATCGAGCTGGCGATCTTCGACGGGATCATCACCCCCAGCGACCCGACCGAGTTGCACCCTTGCCTCTCGGCGTGCCGTTTCTGGTGCCCAGGCTCCGTGAAGCCCAATTGTGTATCGACGAGACCGACCTCTCGTTCGATACTGGATGACGTAGCTGCGCTTTCCGGAACTAAAGACCCGGAGTCCAAAGCCCGGCAGTTCGTCGTCCCAGATTAGGTAATCCTTCTCTCCGGCATTCGCCGCCTCGACAACCCTCTTCGTGATCTTGACCATGACGTTCCTTCGTTCCGGGCGCGATCTCCCAAGTAAGCAACGCGTAAGCAGGCGGGAGAAAATCGGCGCGTGTTTTCGGATAGGAACGTCGCTTGTGGGATCGAGAATATCCAGTTGCTTCAGCTGGATAGCGTGGCATAGCGTGCCCTATCGCACTTTTCGGACGGGTACGTTATCTTGCTCCGAAGGCAAAGGTCACACGTTCGAATCGTGTCGGGTGCGCCAATTTTCCTTTATCTTACAGCGCGATATGCGCGTCCGAACCGAAATTCCGATTCTGTTTCATTCGAACGAGTAAGCAATCTCTGCAAAGTCATTGTCGATTGCAGATACACTGCGTTCGGGACGCGAGGAGCTCCCCCCGAGGGACCATCTTGGCAGATCGTGACTTGAAGTGAATGTCGGTATCGGTGGTTGCGTGCCCTCACAACCACGCTCCTTTGCGAAGCCGTACCCCTGTCTACGATGCCGTTTATTGAGCCGCGCTCGAAGGCGCGACCGGTGCGAACGCATGCGCGTTCTTCTGCACGAATTCCCGAACGCTCATCGGACGTATGCCGGTCAGCCTTTCGACATCATTGCTGAACCGATCGTACCGGTTGTCCTGATGTAGCCCCGCCATGGTCGCCACGTGCGAAACGACATGCGGCGGCATTCCGAAGGCGGCGAGTTGCCCCTTCATGACCTCAAGTGGAACGTTGACGTACGAGATCGTGCGACCAAGCGCGGCCGAGAACTCGCGTGCAACCGCGTCCATGTCCTGCGAAACCGGGCCGGTCAGATGGTAGGTCTGGCCGATATGCTCGGTGGGCTCGCTCAAGATCTCGGCGATCACCCGAGCGACATCGGCTGCAGCGATGGCTGAGTTCTTGCCCCTTCCAAAAGGCGCCATGATCTTGTCCTGCATGGAGACGGTTTTCGCGGTTTGAAGCAGTAGCCCTTCCATGAAGGCCGTTGGTCGTACCTCCACCACTGGCAGCCCGGACCAGGATAATATCTGCTCCGCCAACCAATGCTGCTTTTGCTGTGGGCTAGGGGTCGTATTGAAAATGTCCATCTCGTTGACGGTCATCTGAGAGAGATTGACGAACGCCTTTACGCCGTGGTGCTTCGCGACGACGGCGACGTTGACAGCCGCTTCGAGATAGGTCGGCGCGACCGACATTGCGAAGCAGAGACGTTCGCACCCTTCGATCGCCCGATGTACCGCCATAAGATCAAGCAGATCGCCAACCACGACTTCTGCACCGAGCGCGCGCAACGTTGCGGCCCGCTCGTCGTCCACACGAACCTGCGCTCGTACCCGGAACCCACGGGCGAGAAGCAGCTCCGTCACGGAGCGGCCCACCGAGCCGATCCGTCCAGCTGCCCCGGTCACGAGAATCGGAAGTTCATGTTGTGCCTTGCTCATCTTTCGCCTCACTCAGTGCTGCGCGACATATCCACTTTGCCGCCGGTCGATCGGCAGGAGGACTTCGTCCCCGTCATCCTTTGAGGAAGGCCAACAGGTCTGCGTTCACCTGGTCGGCGTGGGTGACGCACAGGCCATGCGGAGCACCGGCATATTCCTTCAGGCTCGCGTTCGGCAGGATCTTCACCGAACGCCTGGAGGCAATGTCGATAGGAACGATCTGATCGTCATTGCCCTGCAGCAGCAGGGTCGGGATCGTCATCTTCCTGAGATCATCCGTGAAATCGGTCTCGGAGAAGGCCTTGATACAATCATACTCGCCTTGGAGGCTCCCCATCATGCCCTGAAGCCAGAAGGAGTCGATCTGGCCCTGCGAAACCTTTGCGTTGGGACGGTTGTAGCCAAAGAACGGCATCGCTAGTTCTTTGAAGAACCCCGCTCGATCGGCAATTAGGCTTGAGCGCAGGCCGTCGAACACGCTCATCGGCGCGCTGTTAGGGTTGGTGGGCGTCTGCGCCATATGTGGAGGCACCGCTGAAATCAGGACTGCTTTCGATACACGCGATGTGCCATGGCGGCCGATATAGCGCGCCACCTCGCCTCCACCGGTCGAATGGCCAATCATCGTCGCACCCTTCACGTCGAGCGTATCGAGTAGTGTGGCGAGATCGTCGGCATAGGTGTCCATGTCGTTGCCGGTCCAGGTCTGATCCGATCGACCATGGCTGCGTCGATCATGGGCAATAACGCGGTAGCCGTGGTTAGCCAGGAACAGCATCTGGGCGTCCCAGGCGTCGGAGGTCAGCGGCCAACCATGGGAGAAGGTCACGACCGGACCGATGCCCCAATCCTTGAGGTAGATCTTCGCGCCGTCTTTCATTGTCGCGGTGGTCATCAACTTTGATCCTTTGTGAGCAGGTTGGTGGGCTGGCAGCTCGGCGACCTTCGTCGCGTCCGCAAGCGCCGCTTTCGGGAGGCCGAGCGCGGCGACGAGACTGCCGCCAGTGAGAAGGAGATGCCGGCGTGAAGTCATGAGATTGCTGCCATTTCCGGACGCGAGCCGACCTCTTCCAGCCGATCGGCCGGGTCCAGGGATTCCAGCGCTGGATGCGCGTTACGCTCGTGCACGTGGGACTTCGGCGTGCGGTCGATCAGCAGGCTGAGCAGTTCCGGGCGGCTGTAGTGACCGCGCGAGTCCATCAGACGCTTGCGCTTGTCGATGGCCCAGAAATCGAGATCGGCGATGACCTCGCCTTCGCCCGATCGCAGCGGCGCGCCCATCAATGCGCCCTCTGGAGAGACGATCCCGGTGAAGCAGCCGCTAGAAATCGGCTCGATGCTGCAGCCGGTATCCTTCATGATCCGGGCCTGCTGCTCAGCGTTCAGCCAGGCGGTCGCACAGACCACGAAACACCCGGCCTCCAATGCGTGCTGGCGGATATTGACTGAAGTCTGCTCGGAGAAACCGTCGCCCGCGAACGAGCCAGGATACATAGCCGAGTGAATCTGCTCGCCGTCAGCGATCAAGGCGTAGCGGGCTAGAGGGTTGTAATGCTCCCAGCAGGCCAGTTGACCGATGCGTCCTACGGCGCTGTCGACACAGCGCAGCCCAGAGCCATCGCCCTGACCCCAGACCATGCGCTCATGATAGGTCGGAGAGATATTGCGACGGTGCTGGATGAGTGTGCCGTCAGCATCGAACAGGAGTTGCGCGTTGTAGATCGTGCCGCCATCACGCTCGTTGACGCCGACCGAGACAACCATGCCGGCCTGCTTAGCGGCCTCGCCGATAGCCCTGGTGACGTCAGACGGTACGGTCACCGCTTGATCGAGCAACTTGTAGTGCTCCGCGCCCATCAGGTAGGGCGCTTCGACGAAGGAAAAATAGGGGTAGTAGGGAATGACCGTTTCCGGGAAGGTCGCGAACTGAACGCCTTGGCGCCCAAGCTCGATAATTTTCTTGACCACTTTGCCAACAGTGCCTTCCCGGCTGTAGAGAGCGGGACTGATCTGCACGGCTGCGGCTTTGACAATAGGCATCGTGACGGGTCCTTCTTGGCGGGTTGTTGATGTAATCTTTGGTCCGCGCGACGCGGCTTCACCATGCCCAGTCGGCTTCGATCGGTTGGCGATAGAGCTTGGAGCGCTCCAAGGTCACAACGAGGCCCGCGGGTCGCATTACGAACGCGGAGGTTCGGCGATGAGCATGGCGAGCGGCGCAAGCGGCCCGAGAGCGATCAGCTCGAATTCCATCATTCCGGCGATGCCGAGTGGAAGCTTCTCCAGGACTTCGTGCGCCTCTGCCGTGCTGGTGGCGTTCACGATAAAGACAACGCCGCGGCCCTCTGTCAGGGAGAACCACTGCTCGATTTTTCCAGCGAGATGATTGCGAACCGTAGCGCGAACCTCGTGGGGGCGGACCGAGGCGATCGCCTCGGGTGTGCCCTTCGCAGTGACCGAGCCGATCGCCAGGATCTTAGTTGCCGGAGCGACAACGGCGGCGGCGAGCGCGGGCAATATCTCGGCATGAACGCGCGGGTTCTTGACTTCAGGCATTTTGCTATTTTCTTTCGCCGCATCGGCGTCGGAGCCGAGAACTACTTCGCAGCATCCCTCAAAGCACCCGAAGCGCGATCGGGCAGTCGCGAAGCTACGAAAGGCGGTCCATAGAGCCTGGAGCACGACCAAACTCACAGTCGAGGCCCGCGGGTCGCATTACGAACGCGGAGGTTCGCCGATGAGCATGGCGAGCGGCGCAAGCGGCCCGAGAGCAATCAGCTCGAATTCCATCATGCCGGCCACGCCCAGAGGAAGTTTTTCCAGGAGTTCATGCGCCTCTGCGGTGCTTTTGGCGTTGACGATAAAGACGACGCCGTAGCCCTCCGTCTGGAAGAACCACTGCTCGATCTTGCCGGCGAGATGATTGCGAACCGTTGCGCGGACTTCGTGAGGCAGGATAGGGGCGATCGCCTCGGGCGTGCCCTTCGCGGTGACCGAGCCGATCGCCAGGATCTTGGTTGTTGGACCAACGACGGCGGCAAGCGCAGGTAGTATCTCAGCGTGGACGCGTGGATTCTTGTTGTCGGGCATTTGGCTGTTTCCTTTTGTTGAACTGGTTCTTGGTAGCTGCCAGCTACTTCGCAGGCTCAGTCAAAAGCACGCGTAGCGGAGCGATCGGGCCAATCGGGATGATCTGAAACTCCATCAGTCCGGCTCGGCCGAACGGAAATCTGCCCAGCAGTTCCAGAGCCTCCTTCGGATCGGTGACATTCATCATGAACACCACGCCGCTCTGGTCCTGCTTGAGGTACCACTGGTCGATTTTCCCAGCGAGATAGAGCCGTACGGTGTCGCGCACTTCAGCAGGCAGGAGCGGTTTCCATTGGTCCGGCGAACCCTTGGCTGTGAAAGTGCCAATCGCGAGCAATTTGGTAGTCGGGACATCAAGGCTCGATGATGGTGGCATCGACTGAGCGAACGAAGTGGCCGGGCCGAACACTGCGACTACCGCGACGATGGCGCCGAAGCAGGCGAGCCTCGTCAAGCGGGTTGCGCGCACGGCGAGCTTGTCGAGGACGCGGCTCATGACAGCATCGCCTTTGCCACTTGCGCGGGCTCGTCGGCCTGCAGCCAATGGCCTGCCGGAATGACGGTGAGGGACGCATTCTTGAGTTGAGACTGGCGCCGCTCGGCCATGGCCGCCGGGAAGTAAGGATCGTACCGTCCCCAAATCAGCTTGACTGGAATATCCAGCGTCTTGAGCGCCGTCAGATGTTTGGCGTTTCGGGCATGTTCATCGAAGAATTCCGCGGCCAACTGCACGAAGGCGGGACCGGCGCCAGGTTGGACGATGAAGTTGTCGCTGATCAGCGGACCGATGAACGCGCTGAAATGGGACTTTTGCGCCTCGGGCAAAGAATCCAAGAATTTCTTCTGTTGCCATCTCAGCAGCCAGCCAAACTGTTCGGGGCTCTGGGCGATCGCCATGGCCAGGGACTGCATGCTCCGGGTCGCAAAGAGCGTGATCATCTCGGGCCAAACAACCGTGGAGTCCTCGCTATAGGCCGAGTTGAGCATGATCGCGGAATCGACACTGTCCGAATGGGTGAGCGCGTAGTTGAGCGTCGCCATCCCCGAGGAGTCGTGAGCGACCGGGACGATCGTCCCCAGACCCAGACCCTCGACCACCGCCTCAAGGTCGCCAAGTTGCTGCTTGAAGCTATAGACGGTGCTGGCAGGCTTGTCCGAGGCGCCGAAGCCCAGGAAATCGAACGTCACCACGCGCCGGCCGCTGGCAACCAGGAACGGGATCAGGTCATCCCAGATATTCAGGTTGTCAGGGAAGCCGTGCATGAGCACAAAGGCCGGGCCAGAACCCGCATAATCTCGAGCGTAGACTTTTCCTTCGCCCCTGGAAATGCGATGCTCGACGAAGGCGGGGTGATCGGAAGACATGCATCATCCTTTCTTCCTCACGGAAGCGGTAAGGGTGTCGCTTGGCGGCGAGGAGCCAGTGCGAGATTTGTTGCTCAGACTCTAGCGATTGCGGTGGGGCTGACGTAGGTCGTTCTTGCCACCATTCGTGCCACAGGAGCGAAAATGCATCGGGTCGGTTTCATCGTGCCGCAGCGGTTTCAGTTGATGAGCCTTGCGGCCCTGACGGCATTCGAAATCGTCAATCTGCCTCCTGCCGACCAGCGCTATGACATCCATTTGCTTTCGGAGCATGGCGGTCCGGTTCGATCTTCCTCAGGAATGATGCTGCAAACCGAACCGTTCGGAGATCCCGCCTTCGACACAGTGATCGTGGGTTCGATCACCGAGATGGACATGCCTTCCTCTGATGCGACTATGATCGCGTTCGTGCAGGAAGCCGCCAGGGCGTCGAGGCGAGTCGCCTCAATCTGCAGCGGAGCGTTTGTGCTGGCTGAAGCGGGCCTTCTGAATGGTCGACGCGCGACGATGCACTGGGCTCATGCAGCCAGCTTCAGGGCTCGGTTCCCGGATGTCAGGGCGGAGGAGGACCGCATCTACATCAATGACGGTCCGGTCTGGACGTCAGCGGGCATGACCGCGGGGATCGACCTCGTTCTGGCGTTGATTGATAATGATCTCGGTCCCGAAGCCGCGAAAATAGTCGCCAGGCTTCTGGTCATGAACCAGCGTCGGATGGGTGGACAAAAACAGCATTCCGCGCTCCTGGATATGACGCCGAAGTCCGATCGCATCGAACTGGTGCTGGCGCACATCCGTCAAAATTTGCGGAACCCGCTTACGATCGAGGAGCTTGCGGCGGTCGCCAGCCTCAGCCCCCGTCAGTTCAGCCGCGCCTTTCTGGCCGAGACCGGTCAGTCTCCAGCAAAAGCCGTAGAGCGGCTCCGACTGGAGGCCGCCAGGTTCATGATCGAAGAGGGACGGCACACGGTCAATGTCGTGGCGCAGGAAACTGGTTTCGTAGACCGCGAACGCATGCGTCGCGCGTTCCTCAGGACCTTCGGCGTGCCACCGGAGATATTGCGGAGAAACGCTCGACGGGAGGCGGAGGCGGCTGCCTGACTTCGGGCTGTCAAGAAATGTAGGCTTTTGGTCAGGCACTCAACGTGGCGCCGAACGCCGCTCTCGATCATCCGGCTCGCACGTGAGCATCCGGGTTCGACATCAAATCGTGCCTCCTAGATGACATCCACCCGGCTATTATCAACGTTTCGGACACTAGGAGGCAGCCATGCATAGGGTAGGTCTTATCGTCCCGCGCGGCTTCCAGCTCTTGAGCCTTGCGCCCCTGACGGCATTCGAAATGACGGGGTTCGGACTTGCAAAGCCGCCCCCGGCCGATTCTCACTATGACCTTCATCTGTTGTCGGAACACGGCGGTCCCATTCGATCCTCTTGTGGTTTGACAGTTGAAACCGAAGCATTCGACGATCCGGCTTTTGATACAATTATTGTCGGCGCGGTCACCGCGTTCGAAATGGCTCCATCGAGCGAAAACCTGATCGCCTTTGTGCAAGAAGCTGCCAAGGTATCAAGGCGCACTGCTTCATTTTGCAATGGGGCGTTTGTTCTCGCCGAAGCCGGACTTCTCGATGGTCGCCGCGCGACGACGCATTGGATCCAAGCGACAAGTTTCAGGGCTCGGTTTCCGGATGTCAGGATGGAGGAGGATCGGATCTATATCAATGACGGTCCGATCTGGACGTCAGCCGGAATGACTGCAGGAATCGATCTTGTTCTAGCGATGATCGATAGGGACTTGGGTTCCGAAGTTGCGAAGGCTGCTGCCAAACTTATGGTCATCAATCAACGTCGGATGGGTGGACAAACGCAGCATTCCGCGCTCCTCGACATGACACCGAAATCCGATCGCATCCAGTTGGTCGTCGCGTACATCCGCCAAAATCTGCGGAATCCGCTCACAATCGAGAACCTTGCGGCGGTCGCCAACCTCAGCCCTCGCCAGTTCAGCCGCGCCTTTCTGGCCGAGACAGGCCAATCACCGGCAAAAGCAGTGGAGCGGCTTCGGCTGGAAACGGCCAGGTTCATGATGGAGGAAGGGCGGCACACGGTTAATGTCGTGGCGGAGGAAGTGGGTTTTGCTGACCGCGAGCGCATGCGGCGGGCATTCCTCCGGACCTTCGGTGTGCCCCCGGAGGTGTTGCGTAGGAATGCTCGACGGGAGGCGGTGACGACTGCCTGCCAAGATGACCGCCAATTATACAAGAAGTTGCCAACCGCGAGTGATGGAAGACCAGACTAGGCCGCCATGCGGCGATGATCTTCTTCGTCGCCTTCGTGGTCGCTGTTGGAAGCCCGCGTCAGGAAGCGGGCCAGCGCGGCTTTTCGTGAATCGCGGTCCAACGCGTAGGCAGTCTGCTTGAACTCTATGCCATCAAGGAGCCCTTGAATGTAGCCAGAGATCGTGTCCGCAGCCATGATGAGCGCTGTATCAAGTGTATGGATGTATTTGCTCGTTACCGAACCTTTGGCATGACCAACCAAAGCCGCGATGGTTACCTCGGTGAAACCAAGATCGTTTGCGATGCTCGCGAAGCTATGACGTAGGACGTGCGGCGTCACATCCGACAGCGGCGAGTCCTCGAAGACATGCTTCCAATGGTTCGGGAAGCTGCCGAACGCATTGTCCTCGCCCTGACCGGGGAAGACGTATGTCCCGACAGCGTCGGTACTCCGCCGTTCGAGATATTCGACGACAGCCAACCCAATGGGACGGATGGATTCGCCCTCCTTACTATCCTCTAACCGTAAGCAGCTCGCCTCGGTGTCGGCCTCCGCCCATTTCAGGCCAATCATTTCGCTACGCCGGCTCCCGGTCAGCGCAATTTGGCGGATGATGTCCACAGCTGTAGCGTATTTCTCGTCCCTAGCCGCGTCGCGGAGCATTCGACCCAATATTCGATACTCCGCTTCCGATAGTCGACGCTTTCGTACATTGTCCTTTGG
Organism: Bradyrhizobium sp. 191; assembly: GCF_023100985.1. Lineage (NCBI taxonomy): Bacteria > Pseudomonadati > Pseudomonadota > Alphaproteobacteria > Hyphomicrobiales > Nitrobacteraceae > Bradyrhizobium > Bradyrhizobium sp. 191. The sequence goes on along the minus strand of NZ_CP064692.1, from coordinate 6,044,454 downwards.
CTTACGGACACCATGGGCCGGGTTACTTTCAATGATGCCGGCCTCGACGGCATAGGTGAGAATGCCGCCGAGAAGACCTACCGTCCGCGTGGCCGTTCCCGCACCGCCTCTGACAATTGCCTTTCCGCGCAGCTTCTTGGTCTTGACCGAAACCCGCGTCTTGCCGGCCATGATGTCTTTGAGCACTTTGTTGATGTCGGTCTTGGTGAGGTCCTTGACCCGTCGTGGCCCCAAAAGCGGGATGATATGGCGCTCAATACGGCCAGTGTCGGTGGTGATTGTTGAGGGCTTTTTCGGTCGACCTCCTTTTCCCAAGATTAGGCCGGCCTGCAGATCGGCGAAATAGCGGGCGCATAACTCCTTCACGGTGATCGCCTTGTGGTCGAGTTACGGCTCAGATTTCGCCTTCACATCGGGGACCTGCAACTATCTCAAATTGCTATTTCAGGCGGTCGCTTAGCGTTGCCCTCCGAAGGAAGGCCACACGTTCGAATCGTATCGGGTCGAGCGATTGCAAAAGGGCAAACTGTCCCTTCACGAGGAATTTCCGACGACGTCGCTTCTGTCATCCGACCGTTTCTTTTCGAGGAAACAGGTCCTTACCCGGTTGTGTCCCTTCCCTGTGGCACCCATCTGGCCGTTCTCCGACCGCATCAGTCGGCGGGAATATACTGTCGTATATCGCGCGAGCCTCTCGGATCAAACGAATCCGCTCAAGCTCAGATTTTGGAATGAGTTGAATCACGTCGCCCATATGGGTTTGAACCGCCCCGGGTTTGCCGGAGGCCATTTGGTTTAAGTTATGCCGCCATGGCCGGTTGTTCCAGCATGGCGTAGTAGCGTTGCTCGGCTTCGGCCGGCGGGATGTTGCCGATGGGCTCCAGGAGCCGCCGGTTGTTGAACCAGTCCACCCATTCCAGCGTCGCGAACTCGACGGCCTCGAAGCTGCGCCATGGTCCGCGCCGATGGATCACCTCGGCCTTGTAGAGACCGTTGATGGTTTCGGCGAGAGCGTTGTCATAGGAATCTCCGACGCTGCCGACAGAAGGCTCGACGCCAGCTTCAGCCAGGCGTTCGGTGTATTTGATAGAGACGTATTGGCTGCCCCTATCGCTATGATGCACGAGCCCGCCGCGATGGACCGGTCGGCGATCGTGCAGGGCCTGCTCCAGCGCATCGAGCACGAAGCCTGCGTGCGCCGTGCGGGAGGCCCGCCAGCCCACGATCCTGCGGGCATAGGCGTCGATCACAAAGGCGACGTAGACGAAGCCGGTCCAGGTCGCGACATAGGTGAAGTCGGAGAGCCAGAGGACGTTCGGCCTTGGTGCCTTGAACTGGCGATTGACGTGATCCATCGGGCATGGCGCGGCCTTGTCGCTGATCGTGGTCTTGACGGATTTGCCGCGGATGACCCCTTGCAAACCCATGTCCCGCATCAGTCGCGACACCGTGCAACGGGCAACATCGAAGCCTTCGCGCTTGAGCTGCCGCCAGACCTTGCGCACGCCGTAGACGGAGAAGTTTTGATCGAAGACGCGCCGAACCTCGATCTTCAGCGCGGCGTCCAGCCTGGCGCGCGCCGACCGCGTGGCCGGATCGCGCCGCTTCGCGACATGGGCGTGGTAGGTCGAGGGGGCAATCGGCAACACCTTGCAGATCGGCTCGACCCCATGCGCCCCACGATGATCGTCAATGAAGGCGATCATGGCTTGGACCGGCGGTCGAGCTCCGCCATCGCAAAATAGGCGCTTGCCTTGCGCAGGATCTCGTTGGCCTGCCGAAGCTCGCGGTTCTCCCGTTCGAGCGCCTTCAGCTTCTCGGCCGTATCGGTCGGAACGCCGGTCCGCTGCCCGCTATCGACCTCGGCCTTCTTGACCCAGTCATGCAGCGTCTGCGGCGTGCAGCCGATCTTGGCCGCGATTGACGTCACTGCCGCCCAGCGCGACGGGTGCTCGCCGGCGTGATCCAGAACCATCCGAACCGCTCGGGTCCGGACCTCGGGTGAAAACTTGTTCGTTGTCTTGCTCGTCATGGCTCCATCCTCTCAGGAGTTGGAGCCTCCGGCAAACCCGGGGCGGTTCAGTTCCCACCTAGTGTTTGAATGCGCGTAAAAGATAGACGCAGGCCGAGAGAGCGCCCGCTTACTTCATCGCTTCGAGCCCTGTGCCGTCCGCCTAACCGCCAGCGATACCCCGGGGTGCTCCGCCTCGGATTTTCCTGACCACCCACGTCAGGGCGGACGCCTCGGGCTCGGCAATTCCCTGGTTAGGCGCGGCAGGCCTCAAATCCTTTCTTCAGCAGGTCCACTGGTAGATCCCGGCCGATGAAGACAAGCCGGGATTTGGGCGCCTCGTTCTTCTTCCATGCGCGCTGACTGCCGCCCTCGATCAGCATGTGGACGCCCTGCACGACAAATCGGCGGTCATCATCAGCCATTGCGATAATGCCCTTCATGCGCAGGATGTTCGTGCCGTAACGTTGAGTGGTGTCCTGAATCCACGAGACGAACCTGGCGGGATCCATTGGATCGTCGGCCACCAGTGACAGGCTGGCAATCTCGTCGTCGTGCTCGTGAGCATGCTCCTCGGTGAGGAATCCCGGCTCAACCTCGAGGATACGATCGAGATTGAAAGCGTCTCGCCCCAGAACCTTGGCGAGGTCGAGGCCGCAGCGCTCCGTTCGGTGAATGGTCGCATAGGGATTGATCTTGCGGATTCGGCGTTCGACCGTCGCTAGGCCGTTCTCATCGACCAGATCGACTTTGTTGACGAGGACGACATCGGCGAACGCAAGTTGCTCCTGCGCTTCGGGGGTCCGATCGATCTGCTCCAGGAGATGTTTGGCATCCGCGACCGTGACAATAGCGTCAAGCTTGGTCTTGCGGCGGACCTCCTCGTCGACAAAGAAAGTCTGTGCCACCGGCGCGGGATCTGCGAGCCCCGTGGTCTCGACCACGATGCCGTCGAAGGCGCGGCTTCGCCGCATCAGGCCAGAGATGATACGAATAAGATCGCCGCGGACCGTGCAGCAGATGCAGCCGTTATTCATCTCAAACATCTCTTCGTCCGCGTCGACGATGAGATCGTTGTCGATACCGACCTCGCCGAATTCATTGACGATGACCGCAAACCGCTTGCCGTGCGTCTCGGTGAGAATGCGGTTTAGCAGCGTCGTTTTCCCGGAGCCGAGATAGCCGGTCAGGACTGTGACCGGAATCGGCGTCGCAGTTTCAGGCATGGGTGCGTCCTTATGTCAGGGTGTCAGTAAAGATGATCAGTTGGCGATCGCCGTTCGCAGCGGCCCGCGTAGCGTCGTCCTCCCCAGAATGAGCGCCAGGGCCGTGCGCAGGCCGCTTTCGTGACGGTGTTGGGTCCTCTTCGAAGGTCGGACGCCCGGCCGCATGACGGACCGTCACGGGAGACCTCGCTAGTCAATTGTAATGTTATAACATTACATACCTGGTGCGGAAAGCGCAATATCGTTTGGCGCGCAATGCAAAGCTTCAGTTCCGTCCCCTCCTATCACCAGTGCGGATCATGAGGCTGGCTCCTTTTGTGTCTCGATCGACGGCAGTGGCTCACCGTGGATCTTTGCCTCAAAACCGCGCAGCCGCTGATAGATCGAGATCAGTTCGACGATCGTGCTCCACGAGTTGATGAGGTACTGAAACGAGGTTCGCACTTGCGTGAACGCGTTGAGGATCTGGTTCATCGCACCGAGGGTGATCTTGCCCGCGATGATCGTGGGCGCGAGCAGGACGTAAGGAAAGATGACGTCAGTCTGCAAATAGACGATCCGACCGACATTGAAGTACATGAAGTTCAGATAGAGCCGGAAGTAATTCCTGCGAATGTCGCTGAAGAGCACGCCTAATGTCGGCGGATTGGCGCGCGCCGCATCGTCCTCGCCAAGCACGAGCTCCTTGCGATAGGCCGCTTCGACCCGCTGGTTGAGAAATTCGATTCTGGGCAAGCGGATGCCAATAAGCGCGAGAACGCCGGTACCCAGTATCGACCAGATGACTGCAGCGAACACCAGCGGATAGGGAATCGAGCCGAGCAGAGGCAGCTCCGTGACGTTACTGGACAGCCTCAGCAAAACCGGCAGGAAGGCCAAGAGCGTCAGCACCGCGCTAATGAGATTGACCCCTAGACCTTCCATGGTGCTGGCGAAGCGCATGGTGTCTTCCTGGACCCGCTGGGAGGCGCCTTCGATCGCGCGCAGCCGTGGCCAGTTGGCGACATAGAAATCGTTCATCGCCGTCCGCCAGCGGAAAATGTAGTGACTGACGAAGAATCGCGTCATCACGCCGACCACGACGGCCACGAGCGCGATGCCGGTAAAGGTCAACAATTCGCTATAGAACTGCTCGACCGTGACCGGCGCCGACTTCGACAGCGCGGCCTGGACCAGGTCGTAGAACGGTCCATACCAGCTGTTGATCGCGACTGAGACCTGAACCTGAAAGTAAGAGGTGAACAGGATCAGCGCGGAGCCAAGAATGGACCACGTCGCCCAGGGATGCGGGGCAAACAACATCCAGGCAGCTGCGAAGACCGCAACGGTCAGCGCAAAATACAGATCGAACCACAGGGCCGGCGCCGACCAGAACGTCGCAAGCCCAACCGGCTTTTCCGGGGCTTGAAAGAGATTGCCGGCAAATCCATACCAAACCGCTATCGCCAACGCGGTCCAAAGAATTGACGACGGAAAGAACAACTTTGGTCGGGGGAAGAATGAAACGAACATGCTCGCTGTCCTGATCGACTTGGAACTTTAGCTCAGAAGATGAACACACCGCGGTCGTTGGCCAACCCTTGCCTCTACATGGGGCTCACTCCTTCTTGCGCGTAACGCAAGCGCTCTCGCGGAGGTCACGGAGCAATCAGTATCTGGCGGCAAGCGGCAGGAAGGTCAGCGAGCGTTATCGGCGGCCTTGGCTTTGGCGGCGTGGTGGGAAGCCTTGGGTGGAGAACGCGTTCGCTGAACCAAAAAGCAAAATCCTTTGCATTGCATCCCTCATCTGCCGAGGGCGGAGGTTGCGATTCGCATCCTCTATCGGCCGCAGGACATTTAATGCGGATATGGAAGTGATAATCATGCCCATACATCGGACGAACCTTGGAAAGCCAGGTTCGGTCTCCTTTGGCCTCACGACAAAGTGCTTTTTTGATTGCCGCGTTGACGAAGATCCGCTCGACCTGCGGCTCCTGAGCCGCCGCTCGAATGACGAGCAGATGGCTTGGGGTCCACGCCTTTGGATCGATATCGAGGCGGTCGGGCCGCACCATCATTGTCGCTGACATTTCTTCGCGCTCGACGTGGGACAATTCTCGACCTGGCATCGGCGTAAGCCAGATATCTGCATCGAGCCCCACTTGATGACTGGTGTGCCCGGTCAGCATGGGGCCACCCCGCGGCTGCGACAGGTCGCCCACAAGTAATCCAGGCCAACCCGCGACCTCGTGCACCTTGTCAGAAAGGCGCTCGAGCAGCTTGATCATGTCAAGATGGGCCCAATTGCGGTTGCGCGACAACCGCATCACCTGCCAGGTCTCTCCATTAATGGGCAATGCTTGAGCACCTGCGAGACAACCTTTTGCATAAAACCCGATGGAATGCACGGCCAGCGAAGCAGGCAGGATTTTGCGGGCAAAGAGTTCTTTTGCGCCAAGGTGCGGATCGTTGGGATTGGCCAATGGTGGCAGCGGTTTGGGGTCGACGCTACCTTTGTCCTGAGCCGAAGCGAGGCCAGTCATGATGACCAGGACAATCGCGGAAATCAGAATCTTCAGCAACTGATTGCCCATCACCTCTATCCCGTGAACATCCAGAGTTGCTCGCTCGCCATGTAACCTGCCAACAACAATGTGCCGAACGCGACGATAAGCGCCGCGGCGCCGACCTCGATAGCTCTCATCGTGAGCACGCCGAATCCGGCCCGGGCCTTGGCGAGGCGGCTTGCGATCTGTCGCGCGCTCATTGCGAGCGTCGCGATCGCTGCAACCGTCACCGCTGTGCCAAGCCCCATGAGCAAGGTGGCGCCGACACCGGTCCAGAACAGGTCCTGGGCCAGCGCGAAGATGAGGACGATGATCGCGCCGGAACATGGCCGCAATCCAACCGCGACCACCGCCGACAGGCCTCGGCGCCAGCCCCCCGCGCCGGCGAGTTCAGCGGGCTCAGGCCCGTGGGCGTGGCCCCAGGCCGACGCATGACGCTCGTCGTGACAGTGAAAGCCGCGCTCATGATCGGCGCATCCATCGACCATGCATTGTCTGCCACGCATGGTCATCGCGCCAAGGCGCGGCGGGTGAAGCGGAAACGTGTTGCCGCTGTGCCCTGACGCGAGGGAGAGGACGGGCGCCTGGGTCCACTTCAGTTCACGGCAGGCGAGGAGAAAGCCTCTGCCTTTGACGTACAAAAGCCGTAGGCCGATCAGGATGACCAGACCATAGCTGACGATCTCGACGAGATGAACGGTCAGCCCGATCGCCTTCGCCGTCGCGCCGAGAAGAACCGCAGCGATGGCCACCACGACAATGGCAACGACGGATTGGATGCCCGCGGACGCGAATGACATGACAACACCGCGACGCCAGGTCTCTTCGTTGGCGACGAGGTAGGAGGAGATCACGGCCTTGCCATGCCCTGGGCCTACGGCATGAAAGACGCCGTAGAGAAACGAGATGCCGAAGAGGCTCCACATCGCGGCCCCATCCTCCTTGCTCGCCCGGATGAAGCCCGACAGCGAACGATAGAAGGCCGCTTGCTGTGCAAAGATCCAGCCCGTGAGGCCCGATGCCGACATGGCGCCGGCAGGATGAGGGGCTCCGAACGGCGCAGCCTGCGCCGATACGATATCAATTGCACGGGCGAGGAGGACCGCCACCAGCACTGTCAAGATAACACCGCGCGATCTGGTCATGGGCACTTCACCAGGATCTTGTTGGCGAAGGTCTCTCCATAGGAGCTGGATGCGTCGAGCGGGTCACTATCGAGCTGACTGAGCCGCAACTGTTCTGCCGGTGTCGGCTGGTGTGGCAAATCATAGGTCAGCAGGCATTGTGGCGCGCCGCTCACGGAGACCGGCTTGTCCTTGGCAAATTCGAAATCAACGAAGATCGTGGGATCGTAGACCTCGATCTGTATCGCCTTTGCCGTAGCAGCCGCCTTCAACGGTAAGCTGAAATGCAGGGTGAGGGTGGCGTTCTTGTATTCGAGCCAATAGTCGCCGGGATCGGAAAACTTCAGCTTCTTGCCGTCCGCGCGCGCGAAGGTGAAATAGCCATACTCCTTCAGCGAATCCATGTTGACCTGGGCGAGCGAGGCCAGCTCTTCCCGCGTGTACTGCCCCTTCTTCGCGTGGGGGATGCCCTGCAGCGCGTAGGCGGAAAACATGTCATCGAAAGTCCAGGCGTGGCGAACGCCCGTCATGCTGCCGTCGGCTGTGTAGAGAACTTCGCTGTGGAAGGTGACCCAGACATGGGGATGGGCCTCCGCGCGATCGAAGGATAGAAAGAGCAAGAGCACTGCGCAGGTCCAGGAACATGCGTGTCTTATCATTGGCGTGTCCACCGACTGGAGGTTCGATGTGAACGCCGCACACGAGGAGAGGCGAACCAGCTTCTGGAGCATACCGCATCGATTGCGGGTAAGGCCGGGCGCTGCAGCATCTCGAGACGTGAGCCGATTGCATTGCTTCCGCCGCGAACTTCATGAGGATCAATGCGGCGCGACCACAGGCTCTCGTTCCGTAAGGGGGAATGCCGAGCCCCAAGCTGAGCACGGCCAGAGGCGCCTGCAGCGTCCGCGAATTGGCTATCAGCCGAGCGGTGGTGCGCGCGATTGAAATGGCGCGCGGTGAGTTTTCAGGACGCCATCGAACGTCAGTGCGAACGGGTGTCCGGCGTCCGTGAGGTCAAGTGATGGCGACGCCTGCGCCGCATCCGCGATGAAGGAAGTCGCGAGTAGAAAGCCCGAAAAACAGATCGGACAGTCCTCGTCATCGTCCGCCAGCTTCGCCGGAAGGCGTGCCACAGATTGTTGCTTCATCGGCCCGCGCCACGCGCCCGCAACATCTGCTGTCGAATGGTGGATGCCCGGACCGGTGAAGTCTCGGGCATGGATATGCCCGTGCGACATCCCGAATTGCAGCGTCAAGGCAAGCAGCGCAAGATAGGCACCGCATCGCCGCGTGAAGATACGCCACAACGTTAAGTGGGTCGGCCGCAAGCTGCGCACCCCTCCTCACATCACTAGAGCTGCGCCGCACGACGGCGCAAGCATCGCTATCCAGAACGGGTGAACGATGTGCCTATCCAAAGACGAGTAAACAATGGAAGACATTCTTTTTCCAGCCGTGCTTTTTACCAGCCGTGTCGCGAAATCCCGATTGACCCGCCAACGCTCGACCGAAAGCGAATGCATCCGAGCCCATCAATTTGACTTCTGTTGGGCGCGTAACGTTATAACATAACGTGGACCGTTTCAAGGCGAGCGCAACGAGCTCGGGACAGACTTCCGCGGCTGCGAGGGCTTCGCCGTGTCGTAAGGACATGCCTCGTTGCGGGCGAGATCCGGCGCGTTGTGGGAAGCCGTTGATTCCAGCCGGAGGCCAGCCGAGCACGGCTTTCCTTCGATGGGATTGCTAAGCTGATCGGCTGGTGCGACGTTATTTGCGCGGCCCGCTGTGCCTCCCTAGGAGGATGGAATGAGAGCGCGATCGCTATTGTTGGCTCTCTGCCTTTTGCTGTGTTGGGAGCTACCGGCTCTTTCCAACGGCAGCGCTGTACGTAAGGAAGACCCTTGGGATCCTCACCACATCGACGATTTGCCCGTTGAGGTTCGCCATTACATCGCCAGTATCTGCAAGGGACCGCCCACCGGCCAGCATGATTTCGCGACCTACTCTCCGCACGAGAAACGCTGGCGGATCAATCTCGAATACCTTCAATGCAAAGGCTTGGGCGAATTTCGCCACGGAAATCAGTGTCTCGACGTTGACTTCGCTGCGATAGGTTCGCGTTGCCGGTTGATCCGGAAGAGTTACGCGGCCTGCGGCTTTTAATTTGCAACGGAAGGCGCACATAGCCTGTTTCGCCAACTCAGTTCGGCGGGGCTGGCATTTTCGGATAATTCCTCTCCGGCCCTAGCCGCGGAGGCGCGTGGTGCTTGATGTTAGCAGGCTTTCCGTAAAACCGACGAGCTGCTCAAGCGTATCGATGAGTGCGACCTGAAGCGGGAGAACGTTGATGCGCGCTTGGGGCTGCTGGGCGATGGGAGCGAGAATTTGATCCCGTTCGACCACTCGAGGTTCGGTGAGCTTTACCGTTCGGACGTTAAGAAACTCGTCACCGCGCTCAAGATCAATCCCAAAAGTGATAGAAACCCGCGTCGCCTTCCGTAACTTGATTGACTGCATTGTGGTGCATCCGGGTCGTAAGCGGATGGGCATGCAGTAGGGCTGTGGAGTAGGCTCGGTCGCTATAGGATAAAGCGGGAGCCGTCATCGTATGATAGCGTAGAGAACTCTGACTTGACGATATCGCAACAGAAGGCCAGCGCATTGATTTCCTTGGGTCGCTGGAGCGTTAAAGCGTGAACAGAAGTCGATTTTATCTGTGTTCTTCCATAGCAAGCCTCAGAGCCTTTGGGATGCGCTGCGCTTTTCCCCCTGAGATAAACGCGACCCGGACACGCGCCGCGACCAAAAGATCGCCCCCGCGCCTGCACTCCTGTAGCAGGCCAATCGACGCGCCTCTCACCTCTTGCGGGACCGTGACAATGTCGAGCAGGTCCTCCAAGACTGCCGGTTTTAGAAAATCAATTGTCATGGAACGGACAACGAAGGCGAAGCCCGGCGCATTGTTCCGCGTTTCCTCGAGCAGCGCTTGCTGGTTGATGCCGAGCAGGCGCAAGTAATTCGTTCTGCCGCGCTCCATGAAACGCAAAAAATTCGCGTGATAAACAATCTGGCCGGAGTCGGTATCTTCGAAATAGACGCGGACCTGCATGTAGTGCCGCCCGTCTCGAATTTCGCCATCCAGAGAGACTGTCACAGCGCAGTTCCCCTGTTGCGCGTATAGAGACCCATTCTCTTGCACAGAGGCCGTTTTCTGAGCAAGCGCGATAATCTTGATCTTCGCCCTTGCTGCCGGAAGCTGATGAGAGGGCCGAGGCTGTGGAGCTTTTCCTGTCGTTAGCCATCACTCTTGCCCGAAGCCTAAATGTGATTTGTGTCACATATGACGGCAGTTCTTAAGCCGGCGACTCGGCTTGGGGTTGAGGACGTCTGGAACTTCCTCGATAGACGTTGAACTTTCTGACCTGTGTTTCGGCATGGAGTAATTTTGCATGCCGAATGACACGCAGTCGTCCTGAAGCGGTGTTATGTCCCATCTGGGAGATGACCAACGGTTCGCGCTCCGCGGCGAGTGCGGAAGCCCACGGCGAATGCGTGTGGATTATCGAGTTCACGTCCGGACGGGCCTCGAGGACCCACAAATGGAAGCGCGTTGCCGGGTTCGCCATGCCTTCGCCGGCCATCGTCTTTAGGTCGGCGCCGACCTCGATGAAGCCTTCGGGCGTCGCCCCGCCGAAACCGAGGCCGAAACGCAGCGTCCAATAGCACTTCGGCCGTTCCGACCGGGCGGTAAGCTGGCCGGCCAGGCCGTCGCCTGACCAGTCATCGCCAGTATCCGCGCAACGAAGGCGAGGCCAGCTAGGACGGACCGAAGGCTCGTCAGCGACCTCCGACAACTCACCGACGGGCACGCAGACTGAGCGGCGCTTCTGAAAGTGGGGGATTGCCAAAGCAAAATGCGCACAACCGCTGCTTCTGGCTTGACCCACCAAACGGGCGCGTTCTAACTTTGTTCTCATGGCAGGCAGGTTGATTCCGCCAGCCCGTGGCCACTCCTTGAATAACAACAGCAGTTGACCCGATCCGGACAGGAACCATGCACGACATCATCTGTCCCCACTGTGAGAAGGCCTTCAAGGTCGAAGAATCCGGTTATGCTGACATTCTGAAGCAGGTGCGTGACGCCGATTTCGAGAAACAACTGCACGAACGGCTGGAATTGGCCGAGCGCGACAAGCAAAGCGCGGTGGAGCTGGCCAAGGCCAGGGTCAGCAGCGATCTGCAGAAGACCGCAGCTGCCAAAGACGCCGAAATCCAGGAGTTGAAGTCCAAGCTTGAGGGAAGTGAGGTCGCTCAGAAGCTTGCTGTCACGGAAGCGCTCAGTGCCGTGGAAAAGGAGCGTGACACGCTCGCGAACGCGCTTGCCCAGTCCGAGCGCGAAAAGAAAGCGGCCTCGGAGCTTGCTGAAGCGCTCATGGCGAGCGAGCAGCACAAAATCTCTGCTGCTAAAGAAAACGAAATCCAAGAGCTGAAGGCCAAGCTCCAGGCCGTCGAGCTTGAGAAGAAGCTCGCGGTGACTGAAGCGGTCGGCGCCATCGAGAAGGAGCGCGATGAGCTGAAAAACGGTATCAAGCAGGTACAGCTTGAAAAGCAGCTCTCTGAACAGTCGCTCAAGGACAAGTACGAAACGCAGATCAAGGATCGCGATGACGCTATCGAACGCCTTAAAGATATGAAGGCCCGTCTATCAACCAAGATGGTTGGCGAGACCCTTGAACAACACTGCGACACCGAGTTCAATCGGGTGCGGTCGATGGCCTTTCCGCGGGCCTATTTTGAGAAAGACAACGACGCGCGGACCGGCAGCAAGGGCGATTACATCTTCCGCGACTCGGACGAGGCCGGCACCGAGATCATCTCGATCATGTTTGAGATGAAGAACGAAAGCGACAGGACCGCAACGAAGAGCAAGAACGAGGACTTCCTTAAGGAACTCGATCGAGATCGGACCGAGAAGGGCTGTGAATACGCCATCCTGGTCTCATTGCTCGAACCGGACAGTGAACTCTACAACGCCGGCATTGTCGACGTCTTCCACCGCTACCCGAAAATGTATGTCATCCGACCGCAGTTCTTCCTGCCGATGATTACGCTTCTGCGGAATGCGGCGATCAACTCACTCAAGTACAAGACCGAGCTAGCGCTCGTGAAGGCACAGAATATCGACATCACTCAGTTTGAGAGCCAGCTCGAGACGTTCAAGACCGCATTCTCGAAGAACTACGATCTTGCTTCCAGGCACTTCCAGACGGCGATCGCTGAGATCGATAAGTCTATCGATCATCTGCAGAAGACGAAGGATGCGTTGATCGGCGCGGACCGCAACCTGCGCCTCGCGAACGACAAGGCGCAGGACGTGACGATCAAGAAGCTGACCCGGGATAATCCGACGATGGTCGCGAAGTTTGCGGAGCTTAAAAGCCATCCCGCTGAAGCCGCGGAGTGAGGCCGCCAAAAGCACCCTCAGGACGTCACGTTCGGCTTCGGGGTCGTGTTGTCTGCCGGTGATGAAACTTGCCTCCGGCGACAAAAGAAAACGCATCGCCTTCGCGACGCTCTTGCTCGGTGCAGAGCCTTGTTGGACTTGCTGGTGTTTTTGGTTGCATAACTTTCATTATGGACGACTTTGAATTACACATCTGGTTCGCGTCGGTTTTCCAGTCAGGCGAAGTCGCGGTGGACCGAACCGCTCACTGCAGCTGTGGGACTTCGTTCGATTAGAGAGCGATTCGACGTGTGGCCTCAGCAGGTCAACCGTTTCGATTAGTCCCGCAGCCTCCATCACGAGCAATAGCTCCCCTGGCGTCATTTCCGGTTTTTTGAAGCGTTCGCGCATACGCCGAATGGCTGCAACGGCGCGAGCTTCGTCGAGTGCAATGGTATCCGCAATGAAAGCGTGGGCGGATTTAGCCTCCATATTCAGGTCGATAAGAACTGCCGCCGGAAAGTCCTTAAGGTTACGATCATTGCCGCTTGCGTTTTAGCCGCCGCAGCAACAACGTGGTGATCGCCGGGGTCGGGCAGACCCGCCGCAACCGGCAAGAAGTTGTCAAAATCTGTAGCCATAGCGTCTTCGAAGGCAGCTTCCATGCTGGCGCGCGCCCACTCGGCGCGCGCCGCTGCATCGTCAAAGCCTTTGCCGCTCAAGATTTCCGCGATAGCTGCTTCGGTCTCATCCAGAACGCGGCTCGACCAACGGAGACGATAAAATTCTGCCTCCGCCACGGAGAGCAGCAGGTTCCTTTTGAGCGCGCTCGCAAGCGAGCACGCATCTACGAACGCGGTGAAACGGTTTGCAAACGAGCTTACAGATGCTCCGCGTCCAGCTCGGCGAGATTCGCAAGCGCGTTGCCTCGCTTCTCATCACGCGTGCGCTTATAGGCGAATAGGTCCTCTGCCCTAATCCTGCGATGACGCCCCACTGTCACGTGCTGAATTTCGTTCTTCTCAAGCAGCGAGATCAGAAACGGACGTGAGACATTCAGGATGTCGGCAGCTTGCTGCGCGGTCAACATCTCATGCACAGGCACGAGCGTCACCGCATCGCCGCGACCGATTCCCTACCGTGGCGTCTTTTCGAAGCCGATCGCTTGATTAAGGATCGTGGGATCTTCCCTAAGTTCATTCGCTGCTCCCAAAAATACCGGCTTGCCACGCTCGAGAATGAGAACGTCGTCGGCGAAGTCCAACACCACGTCGACATGCTGCTCGACGAGAATGCAGCCGATCCCCGACAGCCCCACCATGTTGCGGATCGCATCCATCAATTCGTCGCGAAGCCGTGGCGCGAGCCCCTCCATGGGCTCGTCCATCAAGAGAAGCTTTGGACCTGAAATCGTGGCTCGCGCCACCGCGAGCATTTGCTGCTCGCCGCCGGACAGCTGCATCCCGTTATTGTTGCGCCGCTCACGCAGCCGCGGAAAGAGCGCGAACGCCGCCTCCACGCGCTTGTCGTCATCGGAGGTGCGGACCGCGCTCAGGAGATTTTCCTCAACGCTAAGCGATTTGAAGATGTCCCGGGTCTGCGGCACGTAGCCGAGGCCAGCGCGAGCCCGCCGCCATGTCGGGAGTGTTACGATATCTGTTCCGCCTAATGTGATGCGGCCGCTGTGAATCTGAGCCAGCCCCATGATGCAGGCGAACATCGTGGTTTTGCCGACGCCGTTGCGGCCGAGCACGCCGAGCTTGCCGCCAGCGCCGACGCGAAACGAAATGCCGTCGAGCACCAGCGTTCCTGCATAGCCGCCGCGCAGGTTCTCGACCCGAAGTTCACCCACTTCGAGACTCAATGGCCCGCCCTCCCGAAATATATCTCGCGGATCTGCTGATTGTCGGCTACCTCCGCGGGCGTGCCTTCGAACAGGATGGCACCAGCAACGAGAACGATGACGCGGCGAGCGAAGCGGAACACGAGTTCCATGTCGTGCTCGATCAACAGGATCGGCAGGTCGGCCGGCAGCCGTGAAAGCAGATCGAGGATGACGCCGGACTCGCCTTCCGGAACTCCGGCCGCGGGTTCGTCCAGCAGCAGGACGCGCGGCTTCGGCGCTAGGGCGATAGCGATCTCAACGAGTCGCTGCTCGCCATAGGCGAGTTCGCCCACTCGTCGGCCAGCCCTATCAGCAAGGCCCAGCGGTTCGAGCAGGGCGATTGCCTCGGTTTCGATGGCACGGTCGCGACGCGCCGAGGGCCAGAGTCGGAAGGCTGCGCCGTGGCGCTGGATCAGGGGCAACGACACGTTCTCGAGGACGCTCAGGTCGCGGCAGAGTCGGCTGACTTGAAACGTTCGCACGATGCCGAGGCGGCTCCGCGACGCCTGGTCAAGTGCATTCATCCGGACGCCGTCGAGATGGATGTCGCCGCTCGACGCAGCCAGCGCCCCACTTATGAGATTAACCAACGTGGTCTTGCCGGCGCCATTGGGACCGATCAGCGCCGCGCGGTCGCCGCTGTTGAGCGAGAGGTCGATCTGGGAGGCGACCGTCAGGCCTCCGAACGATTTGGTCAGGCCGCTGAGTCGAAGCCGCTCGGTCATCAGCTGCTCCGCTCGGCGTGGCGGCGCCATTTGTCGACTATGCGGTAGAGGCCTCCCGGCAGAAACAGCACCGTGACCACCAGCAACACGCCGATTACCAGCAGCCAATGATAGGGATTGATGGTCGCGGTGACGTGGCGGACGATCATGAAGACCGGTACGCCCAAGAGTGCGCCAGCGAGATGGCCCACTCCGCCGATCGCCAGCATCACCAGGCCTTCGGCGGAAAGTTCAAACCCGAGATTGCTGAGGCCAACCACCTGTGTGGTCTGCGCCGACAGTCCCCCCGCGATTCCGGCGACTGCGCCGCCGACAGCATAAACGCAGAGCAGATGGCGGACCACGGGGGCGCCGATCGCGCGCATGCGCACGCGGTCTCCCATGATGCCCCGGCAGGTCAGGCCGAACGGCGAGGCTACGAGACGCCGAAGGCAGAAATACACGGCGACGAGGACGGCCAACGTATAGCCGAAGCCGGCCCGGCCGTGAAAATCAAACGCGATGACACCGAAGATCGGATTGACCGGAATGTCTGCCAGCCCGTCGTCGCCGCCGGTCACGAATGCGGCCTTGTTCGCGATCTCGAGCAGCACCTGTGCGAACGCGATCGACACCATGATAAAAGTGAGGCCGCGGGTGCGCAACATCAGGATCCCGCTGGCTGCGGCCACCCCGGCGCCCGCAAGTGCACCGATGAAAATCCCGCTGAGCGGTTCCGGGGAAACGTGAAGTGCCCACAACGCCGTGGCGTACGAGCCGCTACCGAACATCGCGGCTTGCCCCATCGTTCCGATCCCAGCCTGCCCGACCACGAGCGCCATCGAAAGCGTGAAGATCGCCATGATGTTGATCCGCGTGATGAAGCCCAGATCGTCCGGAAAGACGATGGCAGCCACCAGGCCGACCGCGACGACAGCGAATTCAGGGCTGGCGACCGCGCGCCAGCGCACAGGTGCCGCGCGCGCGCGGCTACTAGCGATGTCTGCCATCACGCAACATCCTTTCTGCCGAGCAGGCCCTGCGGCCGCAACGCCAGCACAAGCAGCATAGTGAGATAGAATGAGATCGATGCTATACCGGGCAGCAGATACTTCGAGGCGGTGTCGACTAGGCCGAGCAGCAACGCCGCCAGGAAAGTTCCGAATAAGGTGCCCTGACCGCCGACGGAGACGACGGCGAGAAAAAGGACAAGGTACTTCACCGGATAGTTCGCTTCCATCGGTAGCAGCTCGGCACCCGCGATGCCGCCAAGCGCGGCCAACCCCGCGCCGATCGCGAACGCCAGCAAATAGAGCATCGTGGTGTTGATGCCGACCGACTGGGCTATGCCGGGATTGTCCACGGCGGCCCGTAGCTTGATACCGAACCGCGACCGCTCGATGAACAGCCACAGCGCGGTGCTGACGAGGCATCCGAGCACGATCACAGCCACCCGGTGACGCGGGAACGACCGAAAGCCGAGATCGACTGGTCCGGACAGCCAGTCCGGCAGATCGATCGAGGAGAACGACGCGCCGAGCCAAAGATTGACCAGCGCGATCGCGACGAACGCGACCCCGATAGTGAGAAGTGCCTGGTCGAGCTCGGGTCGGCCATAGACCCGCGAAATCACGAGGCGCTCGATCGGTACCGACACTATCGCGCTAGCGATGACGGCGAGCACGAGCGCGAGTTCGAAGCGCAGGCCCACCCGTCTCATGAGCTCGACCGCGGCGAACCCGCCGAGCATCGCGAACGCGCCATGCGCCATGTTCACCACATGCATTAGGCCGAGCGTGATCGACAGGCCCACCGTTATCATGAACAGGATCATGGCATAAGCAGTGCCGTCGACCAGAATGCTGGCGAACAGGGTCACGCGCGGCGTCCTCGGCTAAAGCTGGTTGGGATCTGATTCACTTCGTATCGGCGCGGCCATAGTCGGGCTGTTGCTCGTAGGTCTTGAACTCCTTGTGGAACAGCTTGCCATCGGCACCCTTCTCGACCTTGCGGATGTAGACGTTCTGGACAATGTGACGGGACTCGGGATCGATGCGCACAGGTCCGCGGGGGCTCTCCCAGGCGAAGCGGCGGATCGCGGCCATCGCGGCATCCGGATTGCGCTGCCCCTTGGTCGCGTCGACCATGTGATAGATGGCGGCCATGCCATCGAATCCCTCGAGCGCGGTGGCGTTGGCTGTTGCCGTGGGCGCAACCGCTTTCAGGGCCGTGACGAACTCCTCATTGGCCGCTGAAGCGTGCGCGCCGGAATAGAACATCCCGGATTCGAGGCCTAGCGCGGAGTCCCCGATGGCGGGGAGATCCTTCTCGTCGGCCTCCGAAGTGCCAAAAAAGCGGATGCCGCTACTTCTGAGATCGTTGTCCTTGTAGGCCTTGATCACACCATAAGATGGTGGCCCGCCTGGAAAAAAGATAAACAGGGCCTGCGGCGCCGATCCTTTCACCCGCTGCAAAAACGGTCCGAAGTCGGTCGTCTTGAGCGGTACGCGCACCTTCTCGATCACCTTGCCGCCGCCTGCCTCGAATGTCTTGATGAAGGAGCCCTCGGCATCCGCGCCCGGCGCGTAGTCCGACACCATGGTGACCGCGCGGTTGATGTGCTCGTCGAGCATGAAGCGCGCGATCGGCACGGTAATCTGAGGCAGCGTGTACGAGGTGCGGACGAAGTATTTCGACTTGTCGAGCACGCTAGAGGTGGCCGCGTTGAAGATCACCGTCGGTATCCTCGCTTCCTCCACCACCGGCGCGATCGCGAATGCGTTGGGCGTGAAGACGATGCCGCCGAGATACTGAACCTTCTCCTTGATGACCAATTCCTGCACCAACGCCTTGGCCTCGGATGGATTAGGACCCGTCAAGTCGCGGAAAATCAGCTCGATCTCCTGGCCACCTGCGCTTTTACCGTGCAGCTTCTGATAGGCGTCGATAGCTGCTTTCCAGCCTTCACCGAAATTCGAGAACGGACCCGAAAACGGCCCGATGATTCCAACTTTGACGGGTTCGGTGTGCACTGACGTACTGCCGAGGAGCAACACGCCAGCAAGCGCGGCAAGGTACTTGAATGTTGTCATGGCGTATCCTCCCTTGTTCGGGCACTATCCCAACAGGGTGCGCGCGATTGTTCGTTTCATCATCTCGATACTGCCTTCGGCCACCAAGCTGATCCGATTCTGGAAGAAGGCCTCGCCCAATCGGCTTTCCTTTAGCAGGCCGATGCCACCGAGGATCTGGATCGACCGGTCGATCACGCGACAGGCCATCTCCGGGCAATAGGCCTTAGCCATTGCGGCCTCGAGCCTCGCATCCTGTCCCTGGTCGATCTGCCAGGCCGCCTTGTAGGCCAGCAGGCGCCCGGTCTCGATGTCCATTGCGGACTCGGCGATCTTCCATTGGATCGCCTGGTGTTCGGCCAAGCGCTTGCCGAACGTCTTGCGCCCGCCGGCATATTGGATCGCAATGTTCTGGCAGCGCTGGGCAAGGCCGACGGCTCCCATGCCGATCACGACGCGGTTGCGGTTGAGCTGGTCCTGCACATAGTGGAACCCCTCGTTGACGAAGCCAAGCAGGTTCTCGGCCGGGATGACGCAGTTGTCGAACTTGAGATCGCAGACCTTGCCGAGGAACGTTCCCGGCGCCACCGATTCCATGGTACGCACGACCGTCACTCCGTCGGACGGCCAGTCGACCAGAAAGGTACTGATGCCCTTGGCGCCGCGGCCCGGATCGGTGACGGCATAGACGAGCAGATAGTTCGGCAACAGGAACGGATGGAACGGGTCCGGCGACCAACGCTTGACGCCGTTGATGACCCAGGTGTCGCCCTTGCGCACCGCGGTGGTCGCAATCGAGGCGACGTCGGAGCCGAAATCCGGCTCCGAAATGCAGATGTGGTACTGCGCCGTGCCCTCCAGGATCGGCCACAGGTAGCGCTCCTGCTGCGCCCGCGGTGCCTCGTAGAGCGCCGGGTGCGGATCGAGAAACGCGGGCCAGGTAACGACATTGCCGTAGAGCACCCAGCTCTGCTTGAACTGCTCGAAAGCAAGCGATTTCGCCAGTGTGCCGAGACCGTGCCCGCCGGAGGCCTTCGGAATCGCCATGCCGCGAAAGCCCGCTGCCTGAAATTTCTTGCGCAGTGACGTCATAAGCTCCGGCGCGACATCGTAGTCGCTGAGCGGCCAATCCTTCTCGATCGGATCGCATTCGTTTTGCACGAAGGCCTTGGCCCGATCGACGATATCCTGCTGCGCCTTGTCGAGTTTGAAATCCATCGTTTAGCCCTTTATTACATGCGAGCGGGCGTCGCCGCCGTCGAGGTACCGTTGCTTGAGTGCCGTCTTGTAGAGTTTGCCGTTGTCGAGCCGCGGCAACTCGTCGACGAAATCGATGCTGCGGGGGCATTTCACGTTGGATAGCCGGCTCCGGCAGAACGCCAGCAGCTCTCCGGCCATGGCGCTGTCCTGCCTTCGGCCGCGCTGCAACTGCACCACGGCCTTGACCTCCTCGCCGTAGTCCGGGTTCGGAAGGCCGAACACGGCCGCGTCGGCCACAGCTGGATGCAGCACAAGCGCGTTCTCGATTTCGGCCGGGTAGATGTTCACACCGCCGGAAATGATCATGTGCGCCTTGCGATCGGTGAGATAGAGAAAGCCGTCGGCGTCGAGATGGCCGATGTCGCCGAGCGTGCTCCAGCCCTGCGCAGTGCGCGCCTTTTCCGTCTTGCCGGGATCGCCGTGGTACTCGAATTTCGGCCCGTCGAAATAAACCTGACCAGTCTCATTGGCGAAGCACTCGCGCCCCGTATCGTCGACGATATGGATCTTGCCGAGCACGGCGCGTCCGACCGAGCCCTTATGCGCGAGCCAATCCTGGGGCGAGATGCAGCAAACACCGTTGCGCTCCGAACCGGCATAATATTCCCAGATGATCGGCCCCCACCACGCCATCATCTGCTCCTTCAGCTCGACCGGGCATGGGGCTGCCGCGTGCACGGCGACGCGGTGCGACGCGAGGTCGAACACGGCGCGCTCTTCGGCCGGGAGCGCCAGCATCCGGACGAACATTGTCGGCACCCACTGGGAGTGGGTGACCCGGTGGGTCTCGATCGCGCGGAGCGCGCCCAGCGCCTCGAACTTCGGCAGCACCACGACCGATCCGCCGCCGTCGATCACCTTCATCGAGAACCGCAGCGACGCGGCATGGTAGAGCGGCGCCGGCGAAAGGTAGACCGTGTCAGCACCAAACCCGAATAACCGGACATTCCATTCCGCCTTGTCTGCGCCGGTCATCGGCGGTTCGCCGAGCCCTTGCTTGATGCCCTTGGGCTGACCGGTGGTGCCCGAGGAGTAGAAAAAGTCCTTGCCCATCGGCACGACCGGCAGGGCGACGGCCTCTCGAAATGTTGAGATCAGGTCATCGAGTCCGCCCGCACCAACGAAAACGGTAGCGCAACGGGCGCGGAGGTCTGCCGGAAGCGCCTCCAGCACCGGCGCAAACCGCTCGTCTGCCAACAGAATTTTCGCACCACAGTCGCGCACCACATACTCGATCTCGCTCTGCTTCAGGTGCGTGCTGATCGGCGTGTAGTAAAGCCCCGCACGTCGCGCGGCCCAAGCCAACTCGAAATAAGCCGTGCTGTTATCAAGCAGCATGGCAATGCCGTCGCCGGGACGAAGGTCCAGCGACAGGAAGAACTGCGCGATGCGGTTCGATCGCATGTCCAGCTCCGCGAAGGTCCGCGCGCCTGAGCCGTCGGCCATCCGACAGGCGACCTTCGCGGGACGACGTGCGGCGAGATCTTTCAGGATTGGCATGGCGGATTGGGTCCTCTGTCAGCCTATCATGACGACGAGCTTGCCGATGGCGGTTCGACTTTTGAGTCGAGCGATGGCGGAGGGCGCTTCGGCCAAGGTGAAGCGCTCGGAGACCAGCGGTGACAACTTTCCCGCGCGATAGAGTTCGAGCGCGGAAGCAGCATTGGTCTGCGCGCCCGCCGGATCACCGCGAACGAACGCCCCCCAATCGACACCGATCACGCTGCACGACTTCAGCAGCGGCAGATTGAGCGGAATGGCGGGGATGCCGGCGGTGAATCCAATGACGAGATACCGACCGTTGCGCGCCATCGCCCGCAGCGCCGGCTCCGCATAAGGGCCGCCGACCGGATCGAGCACCACGTCGGCGCCGGTCGCGCCGCAAGCCTCCTTGAATTCGGCCGCGAGTGCGCGTGCCGCATCCTTATTGTCGAGCGATCGCGGATAGACCACACCACGTTCGGCGCCGTTCGCGAGCGCCACGGCCAGCCGCTCCGCGCTCGATGCCGCTGCGATAACCCGCGCCCCCAGCGCCTTCGCCGTCTGCACTGCGGCGATGCCTACCCCGCCCGAGGCACCAAGAACGAGCACCGTCTCGCCTGGCATAACCTCGCCCCGGTCGACCAGCGCGTAATGGGCGGTGCCATAGGTGAAGATGAAGGCGGCCGCCTGTTCGAACGGCATTTCCGCATCGATTGCGATGCAGCGATCCTCGGGCACGGCCACCCGCTCCGCCAATCCGCCCCAGCCGAGCCGGCCGATGACATGCTGGCCGGGCTGGAAGCGGACGACGCCTGCGCCGACCTGCGCGACAACGCCGGAAATCTCCGACCCCGGCGCAAACGGGCGCGGCGGCCGGATCTGATATTTGTCTTGGATCAGCAGGGCGTCGGGAAAATTGATGCCGCAGGCCTTGACCGCAACGAGCACTTCTTTCGGCCCCGGCACAGGCTCGGGCAGTTCCGCAAGCACGAGCGTCTCCGGATCACCAGCGTCGCGGCTTAGCACGGCCTTCACGACGCGTTGCCCGACGCTGCAAAGGACCGTTCCACTTGTCCAGTCATCTACGCTCCTGCTTCGTCGTGACGCGAACGGGCAAGGAGCTCAACGCCCGCAGGCCGCTGCTGTCGCGGTAGATCGCATCTCCGGTGATCTCGATGGACGCCACGCGCGCTGCTAGCGCAGCGAGCACCGCCTCGGCTTCGAGGCGCGACACCATCTGGCCGACACAGCCGTGAATGCCGGTACCGAATCCGAGATGCCCCGCGACGCGGCGCGTGATGTCGAGTTCGTCGGGCCGCTCCCAACGAGTTTCGTCCCGGTTGCCCGAGGCCACCAGCAGCAGCACCTTTTCGTGTCGTCCGATCCGCACACCGGCAATTTCCGTTTCGTGCGGGGTGGTCCTGAAAACATAAGGCGCCGAGGAATCGTACCGCAGCGTTTCGTCGAATGCTGACCGGGCAAGCGTAGGATCGGCGGCGAGAATCGCCCACTGCTTCGGATGCCGCGCGAGGTTGTAGAGCGCCATGCCGATTGCGCTGATGGTGGTATCGAGCCCCGCGGACAGTAGGGAGCGCACCAGCAGCGCTGCTTCTTCCAGCGTGATCTCGCCGGCGTCGGCGGCTTCATAAACCTGAGCGCCGAAACTACCAGGGGCCAGGGCCTCACGCCGGCACTTCGCCTCGATCCAAGCCAATACCCTGGGCGCCTGTTTCATCAGCTCGCGAAAATAGCCGTTTTCCGGTCCGAAGCCCGCGAACACCATCGCGCCGTAGGTGAGAAAATTCTCGCGACCCTCCTGATCTATGCCGAGCGCGTCGGGAAAGACACTGATAGGGAACACCTCGGCGAGGTCGCGAATTGCGTCGAACGATCCCTTATCGACCAACTCATCGATCAGTGTGACCGCTTTGCGCTTGAACTCGTCGGCGAGCAGCCGCATCGCGCCTGGCGACAGGACGCGCGCCAGCACCTTGCGCGTGCGCGTATGCATCGGCGGATCGACTTCGAGGATGATGCTCGGGGGTCGCCAAGGCGCTTGCTTGAAGTAATTGACGACCCCCGATCCGCCGGCGTTGCTGAAGTTGGTGTGGTCGGCGAAGACGGCCTTTATCTCCGCGTATCGCGGGACCGCCCAGATGTCGTATTTCGTGAGGCGAACGACCGGCCCCACTCCACGTAGGCGCTGATAGGTGAGATAGGGATCGCGCCTCGTATTCGCATCGAATGGGTCGAAGTCACTGCGAACGTGGTCAAGAGCGTGCGTCGCCATCCGATCCTCCCATGTATTGTTAATTGACCATAGTCAATTACGGCGATCTGTGCAAGGCTCAAAATCGTGAGCGCGGCCTCGGTTGTTTTTTCGTTCGTGAAGCGGCATGAAAGCGACCACGGAGTTGTTCATGACCGATGTCGAGCAGCCGAAAACGGCTCAAGGATCTACACGGCGGTTTCAGCACCGCGCACGTCAGGAGGCCGACAAGCAAGCACTGCGGGTGCTGATACTCGAGACTGCGCGCCGGGAATTCGCCAGCGGCACGCTGGACACCGTCTCGATCCAGCGGATCGCCGACGCGATCGGCTATTCCAAAGGCACCGTCCTGAAATATTTTCCGACTAAGTTGCTGCTTTTGCTCGCCGTGAAGCAGCAAAACCTTGAGGACGTCGCCGAGCGACTCGAGCGCGTGCGCGCGCGTAATTCCGACAGCGAAGCGCGGTTGCGGCGGGTGTTGGAGACATATATCGACTATTGGGTGGACAACCCCGATCACTTCCGCTCACTCTATTCAATGGCGGGAACGGTAGAGGACCGGCGCTTTCCCGACGGAGTCTATTTCGGCCAAACCGCGATCGCTCGGCGTTCATTCGAGATATTTGTGACCTCGGTTGCGGAATTTCTGGCCAGCCACGGTGCTAGGTCGACCCCGGCTCTGGCGCAGCGATTGGCCACAGCACTGCTGTCAGCTGCGCACGGCGTCATCTCGCTGCCACTTGGTACACCGACGATGCAACTACCCGACGTTCGCGCTACCGGCCGGTTGGTGATCGAAAACCTAATCGATTCATTTGCGACAAAACTAGGGGCCGCCCGCAACACTGCGGAATGGCCGAGAGTGTCAATCAACACGTTCCAGTAGGTGGCCCACTCCTCCAGGAGCTCGCGCCGCCTATCAATCGTCTGGATCGCTGGAAGTGGATGAGCTCCGTCAGCTCATTCAGCAATCGCCTGTTGCCTGCAAGGTTGTTCGCCCTGCGCATCTCGTCCATGACTTCGGCAAGTCGCTTTTCGATGAGACCGACAGGGATCGCGAGCCGGCGAGCTTCAGGCAAGCCGGGACCGGCCCGAGCGTCCCGGCCAGAATATCGCTTTGAACGACGTAGACTGGCTGGATCAGGATGGCCGCGAGCGCGGCTCCGAGGATGACTTGGCGATCATTGCTGTCGAGCGTGGGTGTGGCCTTCAATAGCACTTCGGCCGCTGCGATCGGCGGCAAGCTCGCCGGCTAGGCCCGCCTCCTCATCGGCCATCGCCAATATCCGCGCAGCCTAGGCGAGGCAACACTGCAGCGTGCGTTTCTGGCGCGCTGACGCTGCGCCATCGCGCGGGTGGCGCGTTTGTCGAGATACGTCTTATCTTGGAGCTCTTGTTGCCTGGAGCGTCTGTCCTTTTTGCTGGCCCGCGAAGCGACCGGAATTTGAACGAATAAAAGCTCACTCGGCGGGCCGGGCGGTCGCAACGGCGCTCCCCTCCGCGACGTCGAGCGCCGCAAGGACCTTCGGCTTGCGCAAGCGCACGTAGACCTGCGCCGCCAGAAGCGTCAGGCACAGGAACAGAAAGAACGCGCTGATCGGCCGCTCGACGAAAATCATAACGTCACCGCGCGAGACCAGCAGCGAACGACGGAAGTTCTCTTCTAGGCGTGGCCCGAGGACGAAGCCGAGCAGGATCGAGGCCGGGTGGAAATCGAGCAGCAGGAGTAGATAGCCGATCAACCCGACGACGACGGTCTCGCCGACCTGGAACATGTCGTTGTTGGTCGAGTAGACGCCGATCGCGACGAAGAACAGCGCGCTTGGATAGAGATATTTGTAGGGAATCATCAGGAGCTTCACCCAGAGCCCGATCAGCGGGACGTTGAGCAAGACCAGCATGACGTTGCCGATCCAGAAGCTCGCGATCAGGCCCCAGAAGATGTCGGGATGCTCCTTGATCAACTGGGGACCGGGAACGATGCCCTGGATCATCAGGGCGCCCAGGATCAGCGCCATGACAGCGTCGCCGGGAATGCCGAGGCTCATGGTCGGGATGAAGTCGCCCTGTACCGACGAGTGCGTGGACGCCTCCGGACATGCGACGCCTTCGATCATCCCGGTCCCGAACTTCTCAGGTGTCTTCGAAACCTTCTTTTCGGCTGCGTAGGAGATGAAGGAAGCGATCGTCGGTCCCGTTCCTGGAATGAGCGAGCAAAGGCTTCCGATGATGGTGCCGCGCAACATCGCCGGGATCGAGCGGCGAAGTTCGTCACGCGATGGACGTAGATCGCGCAGGCCGACGTTCGAATAGCGCGTGTTCACCTCGGAATATTGATTCACGCTCTTCATGAACTCGGCGATACCAAATAGACCGAGAGCGAGTCCAACGAGTTCGATGCCGTCAAGGAGATTTGGGATGCCGAACGTGAAGCGCTCCGAGCCGGTCTCGACATCCGTTCCCACGATTCCTAGAAACAGGCCGAGCAACGTCATGGCGATGCCCTTGAGAGGCGAGCCTTTTGCCAGTGTCGAACCGGCGAGCAGACCTAGAAGCATCAGCGAGCAAATTTCGGTCGGACCGAACTCCAGCGCGACCTTCACCAGGACCGGAGCCAGGAAGATCATTTCCAGGATGCCCCAAGAAGCGCCGACGAACGACGATAGGACCGTGATGCCGAGCGCCGCGCCGCCGCGGCCCTGCTTCGTCAGCGGAAATCCGTCGAGACACGTCACCGCGTGCGGCGGATGGCACGGTAAGTTGAGCAGGATTGAACAAATCGCGCCGCCGTATTGCGCCCCATAGAACACGCCTGACAGCATCAGGATGGCGCCGACCGGCTTGATGCCGAACGTCAGCGGCAGCAGCACCGAGATCGTGGCGAGCGGACCCATTCCCGGCAGGACGCCCACCATGTTACCGACAAGGACGCCGACGAAACACCACATGAAATTCTGCGGCTCGAAAGCGACGCCGAAGCCGTACCAGAGATCGGAAAGCGCGCTCGCGAACATCTAAAACCCCCAACGGTACAGCGGGAAAGGAACCTTCAGCACGTAGGAAAAGAGGAGGCAGCCTACGACCGCGACGATCGCGGCCAGGACGGCCGAGCCTTTCAGGGTGGCGGTCCTGTCGCCGAGCGCGGAGACGAAGACGCACATGAAGGTGGCCGCGGCCATTCCGAAATAGACGCCGAAGAGAACGAACATCAGAGGACCCGCGAGGATGCAGGCCCAGCCGCGCCATTCCATCGGCGCGGGCAATATTCGCTCTCCCTCTTCGAGTGGCGTCGCCAACCCGGTGATGAAGATCAAAGCTCCGACGAGAACCATCATGACGCCGAGCATCAACGGAAACATGCCCGGTCCCACGTGCGCGAAGGTCCCGAGCGAATATGTTGTCGAGTTGACGCCGATCCCGGCGCCCAGCAGCACCATGAGCAGCCCGGCGTAAAAATCCTTCTTTCGCAGCATGATCGGCATATCGGCACCTCTAATTGGTTTTGGTCGCTATCACGACGAGCGCCGACGCCGGTTCGGAAGACACCTGCGTCACCTTGTGCGGAATCGTGGAGTCGAACTGGACGCAATCGCCCGGATTCAATGTCTCCTTGCGCTTTCCGATGACGAGCTCGATCCGGCCGGTCAGGATGAATAGGATTTCCTCACCTTCGTGATGGCTCATGATGCGACCGCGTTTCGCCGTCTTGGTTGGTCGCACGATAAAGGCGCGCATCGTGCGTTCGGGAGCCAGTCCGGCGACCAGCGACAGGTGCGTGTCAACGTCGCCCGCCTTCCCGTTCTTCGCGCGGACAATCGTGATCTGGTCGTGGTCGTCTGGCTGGCCGTAGAAGCGGTCTAAGGTCGTTCCGAGAGCCTCGGCGATCTTGAGCGCGGAGCCTATCGACGGAGAAGAGAGCCCGCGTTCCAGCTTGGAAAGATAGCTGCGGGTCAGACCGGAATCGGCGGCAAGCTGCTCCAGCGTCATGCCGCTCTGCACGCGGAGGAATTTGAGGTTGAGTGTCATTGCGCTCGGCTCTTTCCGAAGTTATTGCCTGAATCAATCTCGCACCAAACCACCGACAATTCCAACCGTGAAACGGGCCCCCCGCTTGATCACAGATCCAGCACCAGTCTTTGTCCCGCGCAATCGCCCACGCAGACGATGAGCTCATTCTGCCGCTCAGCAGGCGAAAGCACGCGATCGCGATGGATGGGCGGACCCTCGGTCCAGCGCGTGCGGCAGGCGCCACAGATGCCGCCGCCGCAGGACACGGGTACGTCGACGCCGAGCGCGTCCAGAGTTCCGAGGAGACCAACATCTGGCGTGACAGTCGCCAGCTTGTTGCTCGCCGAAAGATAGAGTTCGTAGGGAGGCACGTCGCTTCGGGCGATGACCTTCGGCGGGGTGAACATCTCAATGTGTTTGCGCTTTTCCGGCCAGGCCGATACGGCTTCTTCGAAGGCCTCCAACATCGCTGCGGGTCCGCAGCAGGCCGCCAGACCAGATCCGGAGAATTCCCCGACAATCGCGGCGATGACGGGCTTGGCCTGGGCGGTCGTGTCATAGAGGCGGACACGACCTGCTTCGATCGCCGGCGCGATCATGTCGGTCAGGACCGGTCGTCCGCGGCTGGTCCAGTGCAGCACGTAGTTCGAGCGCCCTCGGCGCTCGAGATGCCGAATTGCGGAGATGAACGGGGTTACGCCGATGCCTCCCGCGAGGAATACGTTCGTTCCCTCCTGGTCCAGTGCGATCCCGCCACGCGGCAGCGAGACCGAAATCGGCTGTCCCACCTCCACGCGGTCGTGCAGGAAGTGCGAGCCGCCGCGGCCTTCGCGTTCGCGCTTCACTGCGATCACGTACGGCCGAGCATCGTCCGGCTCATTGCAGAGCGAATAGGTCCGGACGAGACCCTGGCCCAGGTGAACGTCGATGTGCGCCCCGGGCCTAAACGGTGGCAGTTCCCAATCGTCCTGGTCGACGAGCGTAAAGCGCTTGGTGTCGTTGCCGAGATCCTCGACCTTGGAGACAACGGTGGAGACCGTCTTGATCGCCTTCGCCATCTAGATCGGCCTCACGGCGTCGCCGACGCGCAGCGTGCCCCCCGCGATGATCTTGCAGTTCAGCCCCGAGCGGTTGATCAACGAATCGAAGACGGACTTGCCGAGTATCTCCTCGATGTGCCGGCACGGCGTTGAAAGGCGGGTCGCCTCGACAATCGCTTCTCCGAGCCGGAAGCGACGGCCGACGAGATGATTCAGCGGGACGCCTTCGACGGTCACGTTGCGGCGATGTTCCTCGGGCAGCAACTCGATCTTGTGGTCGCGTCGCAGGGCCTCAAGCGTCTCCATCTCGAACAGGGTGACCTGCCGTCCCTCCTCCGGCTTGTGAGAGTAGAATCCTGTTTCGTGGCCGACGAAATATCGATCGCCCTCGATACCGCGTCCAGCGACGAGCTCGAGCGAGGGAAACGAGCGCATCGGCAAAAAGGCGCGCGGAGTCTTGTGCAAGAAGCGAACGACGCCCTGCCAAGACATCGTGACCTCGGGCTCCTCGATTGCGATCGCGTCCATCGTGTTTTCTCCATGGGCCTTAGTCCCGACCTGGTTTCAGCGTAAGGCGGCGAGCGATTTGTCGAGCGTCTGGCGCACGTCCGATCGCACCTCGATGACGACCGGTCCTTTGGTCGTCATCGCCTCCGCGACCGTCCCCGGGGCACGTTCCGCGTCCTCGATGACGAAGCCCGTCGCGCCGAAGGCGCGCGCCAAAGCGGCAAAGTCGGGATTCGAAAGATCGGTGCCGTACGGACGATCGGGAAAGGCCCGCTCCTGGTGCGACCGGATGGTCCCGTAGGACCGGTTATTGGATACGACGATCGTGAGGTTCGCGCCTCTGGCAACGGCCGTCGCAAGCTCATTGCCCGTCATCAGGAAGCCGCCGTCTCCGCAGAAGGCGACCACTTGCCGCCCCGGAAAGCGAAGGCTGGCAGCGAGCCCGGACGGGACCCCACTGCCCATCGCCCCGCAAGCCGAGCCGAGCAGCCGCGCGGTCGGCTCGAGGCTGAAGATGCGATGGACCCATCCGGCGAAATTGCCGGAGTCCGTCGTGACGATGCCATCGGCCCTGAAGTGCGCGGCGATGGCCGCCACCGCGTGACCGAAGACGTCCGCCGATGGTACGCCAATTTGAGGCCAACCATGCGTGGCTGTCCGTGCCGCGGCAGCCTCGTGAAGCCACTCGGTGCGGCCCCGCGCCGTCGCGGGCGCGGCGAGCATGGCCGATACGAACGCGTGCGATCCGGATACGACGGCTACGTCGGTCCGGACGCGTTTTCCGATCGCGTCGGGATCCGGATAGACGTGGACCAGCGGCTGGCGCGGCTCGGCCTGTCTCGGAAATGCGAAGCCAAGCGAGGACAGATCGCCCAGACGTGTTCCGACGGCAACGACGAGGTCGGCGCGTTCGAGCAGTTTCACATGAGGCTGAGACGTGAAGAACCCGAACTGACCGGCCCACAGCGGGTGAGAGTTCGGGAATTGGTCCTGCATCTTGTTCATGGTGACGACCGGCACGTTCCGTTTCTCGGAAAACGCGACCAGATCTTTGCGGAACGATGCCGTCCGGCATTCGCCGCCGACCAGCAGGATCGGCCGCTCCGCCGCCGTCAATGCCGCCCTCGCCTGTTCGATCGCCGCAGCGCCCGGCTCCGGACGCACAGCTCCGTTGGCTGTGGCCGCAAATCCCTCGGCGGTGTCCTCAAGGAGATCTTCCGGCAGTTCGATGGCGACGGGACCGGGCGTTCCCGCATGGGCCACCGCGAACGCACGGGCCATCATCTCTGAAACGAGATCCGCCGAGTTCAGTCGCACCGACCACTTCAGCACGCCATCGAAAGATCGGCCACAGTCGATCTCCTGCACCGCGTCCCTTGCGAGGTTCGGACGATCGACCTGACCGACTAGCATTACCAGCGGTATCGCCTCCTGCGCGGCCACGTGCAGTCCGAGCGCTGCGTTGAAGGCGCCCGGACCACGGCTCGTCATCACGACGCCCGCGCGGCCGGTGAGCTTGGCGTCGGCTACAGCCGCGAGGCTCGCGCTTCCTTCGTGGCGGCAGGTCACCAGGTCGAAATCGTTTCGATCGCGCAGTGCGTCCAGCAGGGCCAGGAAGCTTTCTCCCGGTACGCCGAAGGCCCTGTCCACCCCGTGCGCGACGAGACACTCCGCGACGAGCTCGGCGACGCGATAGATCATGCGACGCTCCCATCCTGCCTGATGGTCAGGATCTCGCCGGCGAGGCGCAGCGGCGCCTCCGTCCAATCGCGCAGCGCCTCGATCGTGAAGCCGTCGAGCAGTGCTCGGACCGCCAGACCATCCTCGGTCACGTCGATGATGCAGAGGTTGGTGAAGATGCGGGTTACCACTCTGCGCGCCGTGAGCGGATATCCACATCGCTCCACGATGCGGGAGCGGCCATCCTTCGTGGTATGGTCCATCATCACCCAGATCGACTTGGCGCCGACCGCCAGATCGATGGCTCCGCCGATCCCGGGGGGAGACCCGTTGTCGCCGGTCGTCCAGTTGGCGAGGTCGCCGTCCTTGGAGACCTGAAAGGCTCCGAGCACGGCGACGTCGAGATGACCGCCTCGCATCATCGCGAACGAGAGGCTGGAATCGAAGTAAGAACCGCCGGTCCGCAAGGAAATCGGCATCTTTCCGGCGTTGATGAGGTCCCAGTCCTCCTCGCCGGCTGCGGGCTTTGGGCCCACGTTGAGGATGCCGTTTTCGCTGTGAAGGATCACGCCCGAACCGGCCGGCAAGTAATCGGCCACGTGCGTCGGAGCACCGATGCCGAGATTCACAAATCCTTCCTCGGGAAGATGCAAAGCGACCATGCGCGCCAGCGCATCGCGTGAAAGCGGTATCATCGGGAGCTCCTTGCGAAAACGCGATCGACGAAGATGCATGGAGTGACGATGGCTTCCGGATCCAAATCGCCGACGTTGACCACGCAGTCGACTTCCACAGCGACCGTCCGGCCGGCGGTCGCCATGACCGCGCAGTGGTTGCGCGCCGTCTTGTTGTAGGTGACGTTGCCGAGCGTATCGGCGAGATGACCTTTGACGAAAGCGAAATCTGCCCGAAGCGGTAGCTCAAGAATGAATTCGCGGCCGTCGACGACGATCTTCTCCTTGCCGTCCGCGAACACCGTTCCAACGCCCACGGGAGAAAGGAAGCCGCCGAGACCGGCGCCGCCCGCCCGGATGCGCTCCACCAGCGTGCCCTGCGGAACGAGTTCGAGCTCGACCGTGCCGGCACGATATTGTTCGGCGAACTGCTTAGCGCTGCGCGGATAGGAGCAGACGATCTTGCGAACGATCCTGGCTTCGAACCACAGCGACAGATCGTCCTCCGTGGAGCCGGCGTTGTTCGATATCAGCGTCAGGTCGCGGACGCCTCGGTCGAGCACCGCCTTGACCACTCCGAGCGGAAGACCCGCTCCGCCGAACCCGCCCATCATGACGGTGTCGCCGTCCTTGATGCCTTCCACGGCCGCCGCCGCGTCTTCAACCACTACGTTGCGCATCGTTTCGTCCGCCGTGTTTGCTACGGGATTGATTTGGGATAGGTCGCGGACAGGCCGCGGCCGACCCGGTCGAGCAGCATCTCGCTAGTACCGTCGGCGTAGGCCGCCATCCGGACCTCGGCGAAATGCATGTTCAGGCGGTGGGCCGCGCCGGCGCCCGTCGCGCCCAAGATCCGGACGCACTGATCGATGCCCCAAAGCGCGGTGTCGACAGCGAACTTCTTGGCTTGCGCAGCCAGCGCGATCGGGTTTTCCCCGGCCTGTATCTGCTCGGCGGCGCGGAAGACGAGCGCATTGGCGGCCTCGAGCCGGACCGAGACCTCCGCCAGCTCCCAGCGCAGGCCTTGATGTCCGGTCAGCGGCTTTCCAAAGGCCTGCCGGCGTTCGCAGTAGTCCACCGCCTCGCACAGCGCCGCATGCAGCGTCGCGACGCACATGGCGGCCACGTGAACGCGGGCCGCGTTAACCGATGCCATAGACGCCTTGAGCGCGGCGCCCTGCGCTGCGATCAAACACCAATCGGGAATGAAGTGAGCGTTGAAGGCCACTTCGGCCAGACGGAAGGAACGCGCTCCGGGGACGACGATCTCGGTCCGCTTCACCGTCTCGGCCTGGCCGAAAGGCACGTAAAAGCTGGCGATGTCACCCGCCCCCGCAGCGTCTCCGACGCGGGCCAGGACGATGAGACCACCCACCAGCAGGCCGTCGGTCATCCACGCCTTGGTGCCGGTCAGAGCCCAGCCGCCGTCGATTGGAACGGCCGTCGTGGCCAGGGCGGAAACATCGCTGCCTCCTGCCGGCTCGGTCATGGCGGTGGTCAGAAGCAGCTCGCCGCGCAGCGCGGGCTGCAGCAGACGCTCGATCTGGATCGACGTACCGGTCTGTGATAGGCGCGTCGCTCCGCCTTGATGATGGTTCAGGCAGAACGCGGCCGCAAACCCGTGGTGCGCCATTTCCTGCGCGACGCGGACTTTGCACAGGTACGACGCTTCCAGGCCACCGTGAGCACGCTTGGTCTGAAGTCCCAGCATGCCGAGAGCGGCCCACTCGGCGATCCATTTTTCGGGAAACGCCTCGCCCGCCATGTGCGCTGCGAAGACACTCTCCGAAAAGGGGCCGGCGCAGAATGCCCGCACCTTCGCGACATGCTCGCGCTCTTCCGCAGAAAGTTGAGCGTCGTACTGATGATAGAAGTCCATCGAATATCCTCGGCGAGCTACTTCTGAAGCGGCGCTCCGATGTCCTTGGCCCACTGATTCCAGTAGGCCTCTTCTTTTCCGACGTCGGCCGTGAAGGTCTCGACCGTCGAACCGGCTATCGGAGTTGCGCCGATCGTCTCCAACTGCTTCAGGAACTCCGGATCGCTCGAAGCCTTGTCGAGGGCGGCGCCAATCTTGGCGACGACTTCGGCCGGAAGGCCCGGCGGACCCGCGATCCCGAACCATGGGGAGATATCGATAGGCTTGCCGCCCGCCTGTTCGATTGTCGGCAGATCCGGGAAGGCCGGTGACCGCTCGGCCGACGTCACCGCGAGCGCCTTGAGGGTGCCGGCCTTGACCTGCTGGCCGATCGTGGCTTCGGTGAAGAAGCCCACCTGCAGGATGCCCGACATGCAATCGACGATCGGTTGATTGCCGCCCGAATAATTGATGAACGTCATCTTCGTATCATAGGCCATGTCGAACAGCGTGCCGCCGACATGGGACGTCGCCCCGAACGTACCGCCGAAGTTCACCTCTCCCGGGTGTGCCTTCAGATAGGCGACGAGTTCCGGAACGCTGGCCACGGGGAATTTCGGGTTCACGACGAGCAGATTCCGCTGCTTCGCGACCTTGCGAATGTAGGTGAAGCCATTCTGCTGATCGTAGCGCACGGACGCATAGAGTGCCCTGGCGCGAGTATTCGAGGACTCCACCGCGACGAGAAGCGTGTACCCGTCGGGCTTCGCGCGGGAGACGTTTGACGCCGCGATCATTCCGCCGGCACCACCATTGTTCTCGACGATGACGGTCTGATTCAACTCCTTCGAGAGCAGACGGCCGATGACGCGCCCAATGATGTCAGTCGGGCCTCCCGCCGGGAAGCCGACGACCAGCTTGATCGTGGTCGAGGGATAGGCATCGGCCGCATCGACCGGCTCAGCAATGGGGCCAAGGAAAAGAACGGCCGCACCGGCGGCAATCGAAGCGACTTTTCGGAAAGATCGAAACATGCAGCACCTCTCTCGAAGAATGGCCGACCTTCGATCTAAGGACACTTTGTGTCAAGTACGAAACTAACGTGACGTGACGCCGAGCCGCACAATGACTCGGCAAAACTGCGGAAAAAAGCTTCAACATGCAAAGTTTATCGGCAACATGGCGGAAAATGGCGTCCCGGCACACGCCGTCGCTTCGTTTCCACGCTTGCCAAGATTCGGCATTTGTGTTCTAGACGATCGGTCTACTGAGGACACAAATGGCCAGATCTCCAGATGATCGCCGCCACCCGGGCGAAACGGTCCGGCACGACGTCGGGTACGCACCGACGCGCGACGTTCTGATCCGTTGCGGAATGGAAGTGATGACTCAGCAGGGATTTGCCGCCACGGGCCTGGACGCACTGCTGCGCCGCGCCACTGTGCCGAAGGGCTCGTTTTACCATTACTTCGATAGCAAGGCGGAGTATGGCCGCGAAATCATGAAGGCCTACGATTCCTTCTTCCGGCACAAGCTGGACCGCGCCCTGAATGACGAAAGGCTTGCGCCGTTGGCACGCACGCGAGCCT
Source organism: Bradyrhizobium sp. 191 (assembly GCF_023100985.1). Taxonomy (NCBI): domain Bacteria; kingdom Pseudomonadati; phylum Pseudomonadota; class Alphaproteobacteria; order Hyphomicrobiales; family Nitrobacteraceae; genus Bradyrhizobium; species Bradyrhizobium sp. 191. The sequence continues at coordinate 6,010,077 of NZ_CP064692.1, read as the reverse complement.
TCGTCGAAGCCGCCAAGGCCGGTATGGCGAAGTACAGCTACACGCGCGGCTGCCTAGTCGGAAACCTCAGCCAAGAGGTCGAAGCGCTGCCCGAGGACTACAGGTCCGCGTTGGACGAGATCGTCAAGGGATGGCAGCGGAAGGTGGCGCATTGCCTGGAACGCGCATACGAGGCCGGCGAGATCGGCAGCGCAGACTGCGATGCCTTGGCTGAGTTTTTCTGGATCGGCTGGGAGGGAGCGGTGATGCGGGCGCGCCTCGTCAAGAATGGCCTCCCGCTCGATACCTTCATCGCCGGCTTCGTCGCCGGCCTGCCGCGTCCGGACGAGCCGAAGGCCAGGTCCAGAAGAACATCGTGAAGAGGAGTTCGAGTTGTTCAAAGCCGTGTTGATCGAGAAGGACGAGCGGGGATATCGCGCCGACGTCGCCGAATTGCCGGACAGCCGCCTCCCCGACGGTAACGTGACCGTCGATGTCGAGTTCAGCACGCTGAACTACAAGGACGGCCTCGCGATAACCGGCAAGGGCCCGATCGTGAGATCCTTCCCGCTGGTGCCCGGGATCGACTTCGCTGGCGTGGTCTCGTCCAGCTCCGACCCGACCTTCGCGCCGGGGGACCGGGTAGTTCTCAACGGCTGGGGTGTCGGCGAACAACATTGGGGCGGCCTGGCGCAGCGAGCAAAGGTCAAGGCCGATTGGTTGATCAAGCTGCCGCCTTCGATGCCTTCCCGCCGCGCGATGATCATCGGTACCGCTGGGTATACCGCGATGCTGTCGGTCGTAGCTCTCGAGAAGTATGGCATCCGTCCCGGCGCGGGCGACGTGCTGGTGACCGGTGCCGGCGGAGGCGTCGGCAGCATCGCGATCATGCTTCTCCACAAGCTCGGTTTCCGCGTCGTGGCTTCGACCGGCCGACCGGACGAGAAGCCCTATCTCAAGAGCCTGGGCGCTGCCGAGATCATCGACCGGTCACAATTGTCGCAGCCCGGCAAGCCGCTGCAGAAGGAACGATGGATCGCCGCGATCGACTCGGTAGGCAGCCATACGCTCGCCAATGTGTGCGCCGGAATCAAAGCGGACGGAGCGGTTGCCGCGTGCGGCATGGCGCAAGGATTGGATTTTCCCGCAAGCGTCGCCCCCTTCATCCTGCGAGGAGTGGCGCTGTTCGGCATCAACAGCGTGACCCGCCCGAAGGCAGAACGCGTCGAAGCCTGGGATCGTCTCGCTTCCTTGCTAACCGAAGCCGATCTGGAGAAGACGGCGGTCGAGATCGGTCTGAACGACGTCGTCGCCGCGGCTGGCGGCCTGATGAGTGGCCAAGTGCGCGGGCGCAAGGTCGTCAACGTCAATAGATGACATCGACCGAAAAGTAGAGCGATGCGACCGTGGCGGTCGCGCCTCGAAGCAAACCCGCAGGCAATGACCGCTCGCGCAAAGATGGGAGATCTCCAAACGATGTCCGCTTCGGAACGAATTGCAACGGATGGACCTGGGTTCGGATTCTCGACGCGAGCGATCCACCATGGGTATGACCCTGCCCATCACTCTCGCGCGGTATCCCATCCCATTCATATGACGTCGACCTTCGCCTTCGACAGCGTCGCCGAATTGGATGCGGTGGCCGCATTGGGGGGCAAACTGTATGGGCGGGAGTTCAATCCGACGACCGCATTGCTGGAAACCCGCTTGGCAAACTTGGAGGGTGCCGAAGACGCCGTCGTACTGGCCTCGGGAATGGCCGCGTTCGGCGCCTTGGTTCTTTCGCTCCTATCCCAAGATGACGAACTCATCGTCCATCGGACCTTGTATTCGAATACGACGACCATGACGGAACAGGGCTTGCCTCGCTTCGGCATAAAGACCATCCCTGTCGATCTCAGTGACCCCGCCAATCTGGATGCTGTTCTCACATCTCGCAGTAGAGCCGTCTACTTTGAGACGCCGGTCAATCCCACAGGGGACGTCCTCGACATCGAAGCCATTGCGAACCGTGCTCGGCGAGCCGGCCTCTTGGTCATCGTCGACGGCACGTTCGCGTCTCCCGCGCTGCAGAGGCCTCTCCAATGGGCGGACATCGTGCTCCACTCCCTTACCAAGTATATCAGCGGGCATGGAGACGTTCTCGGAGGGGCTCTCCTGGGACGGACCGAGCTGATCGAAAAAATACGTGATCGCGGCTTGCGCTACATCACCGGTGCCGTCATGTCGCCGATGGCCTCTTCCCTGATTTTGCGCGGGATCAAGACGCTTCCTCTCCGGATGGAACGCCACGGCTCCAACGCACTTGCGATCGCGCGCATGCTCGACGCCCACTCGGCGGTAGAGTGGGTGAATTATCCATTTCTGCCGTCCCATCCGCGGCATGCTCTCGCAAAGAGACAAATGTCAGCGGGATCTGGAATGCTGTCCTTTGGTCTTCGCGGTGGTTTTGATGCTGCCCGCTGTTTTCTCGACCATCTCAAGCTCATTACGCTTGCCGTCAGTCTCGGAGACGCTGAAACGCTCATCATGCATCCCGCGAGCTTGGTTCATGCCCGGCGCGCTGTTCGTCCCGAAGCACGCCTTCAAAGGGGCGTCGGAGATGACTTGATTCGCCTGTCGGTTGGTTTGGAAGACGAGGCAGATTTGCTCGGCGACCTCGGGCAGTCCCTAAACCGTCTTTAGTTCACCCGCAACGAGTGTTCGTCAAGGAGAGGCCAAACATGATTGCCCCGCCGCCAGGACTCGAGCCCGCCATGGACTTTGCTCGGGTTGCTCTGAGCCCGCAGAAAGAAGTCGTTCGAAAGTTCTACAAGGACATGTGGGACAATGCGGACGTCGCTCTAATCCCCGAAATATTTCAGCCGGGCTTCACCTTCCGGGGCTCCCTCGGTCCTGTCCTCGTCGGTTTCGATCAGTTCGCGGACTACGTCAGATGGGTGACAGACTCCCTGGAAAACTACACATCTGACATCCTCGATCTCCTCGAGGAGGGCAACGCGGTCTCGGGAAAGCTGCGCTTCCACGGCATCCATCGGAAGCCGATGTTCGGCCATGCGCCCACCGGACGCCACGTGTGGTGGTACGGTGCGCCGATCTTCACGTTTCGAGGCGACAAGGTGAGCGATCTGTGGGTCTTGGGCGACATCCACGGACTGATCGGTCGTCTCGCGCCGGATGCGACTAGCAAACCGGAATTCACAACGGACAAGTAGCCCTGCTCCATGAGCGCTCGCGCCGAGCGGACCACCTTTGACCCATTAACGGAGACAAGCCATGTATACGCCTCCCGCATTCAAGGACGAAGACGTCGAGAGTATCCGCGCGACCATCCGCGACGCCCGCCTGGCCAATCTGGTGACGGCGACTGCCGAGGGCCCGCTTGCGACGCCGCTTCCATTGTTTCTCGACGAAAGCGAGGGCGAGCGCGGCGTGATCTACGGGCATCTGGCGAAGGCCAATCCGCAGTGGCAGGTTTCTCCGATCGGAAACGCGGTCACGATCTTCATGGGTCCAGAGGCCTATGTAACGCCTTCCTGGTACGCGACCAAGCAGGAGACCGGCAAGGTCGTGCCGACCTGGAACTACGTCGCCGTGCACGCGTACGGGCCCGTCGAGTTCTTCCAGGATCCAGAGCGCCTGCTCGACGTTGTGACGCGCCTGACGCGGAAGCACGAAGCAGCGCGTGCGAAGCCATGGGCCGTCTCCGACGCTCCCGCGGATTTCATTGCCGCCCAGTTGCGCGGCATCGTCGGGATCCGCATCCCGGTGGTGCGCTTCGAAGGCAAGCGCAAGATGAGCCAGAATCGTCCAATGGCCGATCGCGTCGGCGTCGCGGCGGGCCTAGCCGCCAGCGAGCATCCTGCGGACCGCGCCGCGGCCCCTCTAATTCCCGTGCGTGTCTAGCTTTCAGAGATACGATGTTCGAGCTTCAGACGTTCGCGCTGTTCTTGGCCGCAGCTACGGTCGTGGCGGTCACGCCGGGGCCGGGCATTTTCTACATCGTCGCCCGCACGCTGGCCGGCGGCCGGACGGAGGGATTAGCATCCAGCGTCGGGTTGGGTCTCGGTGGTTTCGTACACGTGCTCGCCGGCGCGATCGGCATCTCGGCCCTGGTGATGGCGAGCGCGGAAGCGTTCACTGCGCTGAAGATCGCCGGCGCCTTCTATCTCATCTGGCTCGGCATCAAGACGTGGAGGGAAGCGCGGGTCCCCGCGCCGACCGAAGTCCAGACGACCGGCGCTGGCCGTGCGCTGCGCGAAGGCATCGTCGTGGAGGCACTGAATCCAAAGACGGCCGCGTTCTTCCTTGCCTTTATTCCGCAGTTCGTCGACACGAGCGTGAACGTGGCTCTGCAGTTCGTTGTGCTCGGCACGATTTCCGTCGCCTTGAACACTTGCGTAGACCTGATCGTGACCCGTTGGGCGGCCAAAGCGAGGGATGGACTCGCCGGGCGACCCACGTTCATCGCGCGGACGAGACAGACCTCTGGAGCCGTGATGTGCGGACTCGGAGCCGCGCTTCTTATCGCGCGTCGCGCAAGCTAGGCTAACGCTTTGTCGCGGTGTCGATCTGACAGTCGTCATCCCATCAGAACAAGAAGAACATCAGGTGCCCGACCCAATCAACCATGGGCCAATGTGGGTAAACTACAGCCAGTGCGCAAGTAGGCTTATCCTGCTGTCACACTCAAGCTTGTCCGCCGGCGCGGTCGTCGATGTAGCGCCGAAGCGCCGCGGCGGCGTTCAACATGTGCGCGCGCATTCTGCGCGAGGCCGTATCGCCATCCCCCTCCGCGATGGCTTGCATAATGGCGTCATGCTCGTCGCGGGACTTGCGGATGCGATCGCCCTGCCGCAATTGCGTGCGGCGGAAGGCGCTGAGACGCGCACGGACCTCCTGCGCCTGCTCGGCCATGAACGCGTTGTGCGTTGCGCTGTAGATGCCTTCGTGGAACAGCCGGTTGAACGCGTCGTACGCATCGACGTCGTTGGCGTCGACCATTGCCAGCGAGCTGTCGTGGAGCTCGATGAGATCGCTGCGCTCCAGCGGCGTCATGCGATAGGTTGCGAGCCTGACACACATCGCCTCCACCTCTGCGCTGGTCTCGAACATGTCCATGATGCGTTCGGGTGTCATCCGTGCCACGACCAGCCCGCGACGGCCCCGCACCTCGACGAGCCCGCTGACGACGAGCTGCCGGAGCGCTTCCCGCACCGGCGTGCGGGAAGCCCCAAAGCGATCGGCAAGCTGCTGCTCTTCCAGCGCAGAACCCGCAACCAGCGCACCGGAAGCAATCTCGTCCGTGAGCGCATTGCGGATGCGATCGGAGAGAAGGCGGCCATCGTCTTCTGCCTCAGTCGCAACTTTGAACAGACCTGCCATTCAGCTCCCTATGATTGCACGCACCGTGAAGTAGAGAATGGACGGTGCGACGAGGCATCCCAACCCGGTATGAAACGTCGCGGTCAATGCGCCGTAAGGCACCAGACGCCGATCGGTTGCCGCAAGCCCTCCTGACACGCCGCTGACCGTCCCCATCAAGCCGCCAAACACCATTGCGCTGCGCGGATTGTTGAGGCCGATCATCTTCGCGACAAAGGGCGTACCGATCATCACGATCACCGCCTTGAATACACCGGTCGCGATCGAGAGCGCAATAACCGGCGATGACGCGCCAATCGCTGCTCCCGTGACCGGACCAACGATGTAGGTGACCGCGCCGGCGCCGATCGTCGTCAGCGATTCGGCATCAGTGTAGCCAAACGCTGCGGCGACGAGAACGCCCAGAATGAACGGAACGACCGTCCCCAATCCGAGCGCGACCGCACCGATCAGTCCGGCCTTGCGCGCATGGACGACGTCGACCTCGAAGGCGGTGGCGACGATGGCAAAATCCCGCAGCATCGCGCCTCCCATCAGTCCGATCCCAGTCAGGGCCGGCAGGTCGGCGAGGCCCTTTTCACCACCGGTGGCGACACCTCCGAAAAACGCGAGCAAGAGCCCCAGCATGATCGCGATGGCCGAGGCGTGGATGCGCCCGAAGGTGAGATATTTCGAGATCGCTCCGGAGATCCACATCAGGATGCCCACGGCGGCGAACGCAGTGATCAGCGAACTGGCGGCGAGAACGTGAGATATCATGGTCATCCGATCCTCCCGGACTTGAAGTGGGGCACATTCGCCTCGATCGCCTCTCGCGCCTCGATCTCGTCCATAGTCTCGACACGGCCGCTGAGTCTACCGATCAAAGCCACCTGGGCGAAACACACCGTGACCGAGCCGATCCCCGCAATGACGACGATCGGACCGCCTTTTGCCGCAGCGACGACGTTCTGCTGCGCGGCCATGGCGACCACGATGGGAATGTAGAAGCTGCCCCAGAACTCGACGCCAATCTTGAGCCCGTGGCTGAGTAAACCGTACCGCACCAGCCAGAGCCGGGCCGCGATCAAGAACATCATCGCAATGCCGACGCCGCCGACATTGGCCTTCACACCGAGGACGACGCCGAGCAGGTCCCCGAGCAGGCCCCCCCAACAACGTGCAGATCGCGAGCAGCGCTACGCCGGAAATGGTCACGGGCGCCTCCCCGCTGCGAGCGGGGCGCGGGCCCCGGAACCAGGACATGTTGTATGCACTAGCATCTTAAAATTCCTCCGGTGTATGCGACTATCTATCGTTCTTGCGACTTAGTATACACTAATTGACATTATAACACAATACGCATACATTAAGCCTCAACGAAGCTCACCTCGCATGCCAAGGAGCCGACATGAGCAATTGGGGTATGCAAAAGGCCGCCCTGGGAGAGCGCCTGGCGGCCGGCCGACAGCACGCGAAGGGAAAGGTCGTCCCGATCCCGAGCCTGCCCGCGTTTTTGAAGGCGGTGATACGGTCAGAGGACCGCGTGTGCCTGGAGGGCGACAATCAAAAACAGGCCGACATCCTCGCCTCGGCGCTGGCCAACCTCGATCCCAAGGATGTGCATGATCTGCACATGGTGCAGTCCGGCGTGGTCCTGCCCTCCCACCTCGACATCTTCGAGAAGGGCATCGCGCGGCGGCTCGACTTCTCCTATTCAGGCCCGCAAGCGGCGCGCATTGCGCGGATGCTATTCGGCCGCAAGATCGAACTCGGGGCCGTGCACACTTATCTCGAGCTGTTCGCCCGCTATTTCATAGACCTCACGCCGAACGTCGCGCTGATCGCGGCAGTGTGCGCCGACAAGGACGGCAATCTTTATACGGGGCCGAACACCGAGGACACGCCGACGGTGGTCGAGGCAACGAGCTACAAGAATGGTCTCGTGGTCGCGCAGGTCACCGAGATCGTGGACAAGGTGCCGCGCGTCGACATCCCCGGCGATCTCGTGCATTTCGTGGTCGAGGCCGGCCGCCCCTTCTACGTCGAGCCGCTGTTCACCCGCGATCCCGCCGCCATCACCGAGACCCAGATCCTGACGGCGATGCTCGCCATCAAAGGCATCTACGCGCCTTACGGCGTGCGCCGGCTCAATCACGGTATCGGCTTCAACACCGCCGCGATCGAGCTGTTGCTGCCGACCTATGGCGAGAAGCTCGGCCTCAAGGGCAAGGTCTGCACGCACTTCGCGCTCAATCCGCATCCGACCCTGATTCCGGCGATCGAATCCGGCTGGGTTGACCAGATCCACTGCTTTGGATCGGAAGTCGGCATGGAGGATTACGTCGCGGCGCGCTCGGATATCTTCTTCACGGGACCCGACGGCTCGCTGCGATCCAACCGCGCCTTCTGCCAGACGGCGGGCCTCTATGCCTGCGACATGTTCATCGGATCGACCCTGCAGATCGATCTCGAAGGCCACAGTTCGACGGTGACGACCAGCCGCATCGCCGGATTCGGCGGCGCGCCCAACATGGGATCCGACCCACGCGGCCGCCGCCACCCGAGCGAACCCTGGCTCAAGGCCGGCGCAGAAGCCGACCCCGATTCCAACGCAGCGCTCCGCCGCGGCCGCAAGCTGGTGGTGCAGATCGGAGAGACCTTTGGAGAACGCAATGCCCCGCTGTTCGTCGAGCGGCTCGATGCGCTCGATCTGGCGCGCGAGCTCAAGCTCGATCTGGCGCCGGTGATGGTCTACTCCGACGACGTGACCCACATTGTCACCGAGGAAGGCATCGCCAACCTCCTGATGTGCCGCAGCAAAGACGAGCGCGAGCAGGCGATCCGCGGCGTTGCCGGATACACCGACATCGGCCGCGCGCGCGACGCGAAGCTGGTCGAGCAGCTCAGGCAACGCGGCGTGGTCCGCCGTCCCGAGGATCTCGGCATCGACCCGCTCGACGCCGACAGGCGCCTTCTGGCAGCCCGCTCGATCAAGGACCTCATGCTGGCCTCCGGCGGTCTCTACCGTCCACCCAGCCGCTTCCGCAACTGGTGAGGAGTTTCGCATGGAAAAGCTCAGCTTCCGACTGACCGCTGCCACATCCGCCGGCGGCACCCGCACACAGGCAATCGTCGGCGTCGTCGCTTCCGGCAATCTCGAGGTGCTGTTGGAACGGACCTCGCCGGCCGACACGTGCACGATCGACATCGCAACCGCCGCCCACGGCTTCGGCGCGGTGTGGGATGCCGTGGTCCGCGACTTCGTCGCCCGACGATCTGCCGGGGGCCTGCGCATTTCCGTCAATGACGGCGGCGCCCGGCCCGACACGGTCGCGCTGCGCCTCGCCCAAGGCATCCGCAAGATCGAGGAACCGGAACGATGACAGCGGTCACTGCCAATGATGTCTCGCTGAGCTGGTACGAGTCGAGCGCGCGGCAGCGCATCGACGCGCTGGTCGATACCGGCAGTTTCTCCGAGTTCATCGGCCCGGAGTTGCGCGAGATCAGCCCGCATCTATCGATCTTCGACCTGCCGGAGCAGTTCGACGATGGCATCGTCATCGGGCGCGGCCGGCTGGATGGCGCGCCGGTGCTCGTTGCCGCGCAGGAAGGACGCTTCATGGGTGGCGCTTTCGGTGAAGTGCACGGTGCGAAACTCACCGGATTGCTGCGCGCGGCTCGCACGCTGAACCAAAACGTGCTGATCCTGTTCGACACCGGCGGCGTGCGGCTCCAGGAGGCCAATGCCGGCGAGCTCGCGATCGCGGAGATCATGCGCGCAGTGGTCGAGGCTCGGCGGACCGGCATCCAAATCGTCGGCCTGATCGGCGGGCGCGCCGGCTGCTATGGCGGCGGCAGCCTGATCGCCGGCACATGCTCGCGCCTGATCGTGTCCGAGCAGGGGCGGATCAGCGTCAGCGGCCCCGAGGTGATCGAGACCAACAAGGGTATCGAGGAATTCGACTCGCGCGACCGCGCGCTGGTCTGGCGCACGATGGGCGGCAAGCACCGCTACCTCATCGGCGGCGCCGATACGTTCGTCGATGACGCCGCGCTGGCGTTTCGCCACGCGGCGATCGATGCGCTCAAGATCACCGGACGATGCGACGCAGCAATTCTTGAGAACGAGCAGACGCGCCTCGAGCGGCGACTGCAGCGCTTTGGCACGGCCGGGGACGCCGTCGAGATCTGGCAGACGCTCGGCGTCGACCAGCCGACCGAGATCCCCGGACTTCCGACCGAGACGTTCCTTCGTGCGGCCAACAACAGGGAAAATGCCGATGACGCTCGATGACATCCTGGCGGGCCTGTTCCCGAACGGCGGCAAGATCGACGTAGCCGACGCGATGATCACGGGACAGGCGATCCTGCCTGACGGAGGTGCGATCCACGTCCTCGGCATCACCCAGGGACAGGCGCTCGGCGTGGACGAAGCAATCATCCTCGCAAGGCGCGTGATCGAGATCGTCAAATCGAAGGATCGGGCGCCGATCTTGTTCCTGGTGGATTCCGCCAGCCAGCGCATGAGTAAGCGCGACGAGCTGCTCGGCCTCAGTGAATATTTGTCTCATCTCGTCAAGGCCCTGCTGCTGGCGGAAGCCGAGGGACACCGCACCGTCGGCCTGCTCTATGGCGGCAGCGCCGCCGGCGCGTTCATTGCGACGGCGTTGGCCACAGGCACGCTGGTGGCACTGCCCGGCGCGCATCCCGCGGTGATGGACCTGCCCTCGATGGCGCGCGTCACCAAGCTGCCGATCGAAATTTTGAAGGCGAAAGCGGAAGCCACACCGGTGTTCGCGCCGGGCCTTGACAACATGGTGCAGACCGGCGGCATCCACGCGGTCTGGGACGAAAATGCGCCTTTGGCGCCGCAGCTTGCGGCCCTGCTGCAACGACCGCACGGACAGGACGATCGCGGCCGGCTCGGTGCCGAACGCGGCGGCCGGCGGAAAGCGGCCGAACTTGCCGAGCGCGTTGCCGTCGCAACCATTTCACATCAAGGAGCGCGACATGGGTGAAGCGCTCGCGCGCCACAGCATGGTCAAGGTCTCGGCAGCCGGATGGACCGCCGTGATGAACCGTCATCCCGAACTCGCCAGCGAGCCGATCGTCGCGGGCTGGGCACACGCTGGCCGTCCTCTCGTCATTCGGCGGCCGGCTTGCAGCGATACCGCTGGCCTCATTCCGCTCGGACTGCCGCTGCCGCCGAGCCACGGCAAACGGCGCATCGCCGTCTCGCTCGCCGCTGCTCATATCGTCGCGTCCGCGCCGCCTCCCTTGCTGGCCGATGTCGCAACCGCAGCGCCTGCGGCCTGGGGCAAGACGATTGACCTGCTCCTCCAGCTTCTGCCGGAGACCCGGACCTTCGGCAGCCTGGCGTGGCAGCATCTCACCGGCCTTCCCTATCTCTCGGAGGGTTCGGACCTCGATCTGCTCTGGCCGTTATCGTCGGCCGAGCAGGCGGAAGCCTTGCCGTCCGAGATCGCGCAGATCGCGAAGCTGGCGCCGATGCGGCTCGACGGCGAGATCGTCGGACCGGCAGGCGGGGTTCAATGGCGCGAACTGATCGGTGCTGACGCGGACGAAATCCTGGTGAAAGGCCCAACCGGGGTCACCAGCACGACGCGAGCCGCCTTTTTCGCGGGATACGTGTCATGAATGTTGCGCTGAGATGGCAGTCGCTGCCGGAGCGCGCGCCTGATCCGGAGCAGTTCGGCCATCTCGCGTCGCTTTGCCTGAAGCTCGAAGTCGAGACCTATCCAAAGCCGGGACTCGTTAGCCACGTCGATAACGGCGCGCATAGCGACATGGACGCCGGGCTATTGTGCCGCAGCGCCGACACCCTGGCGCCGTTCTTCAGCGATTTGGCAGCCGCAGGCGCCGACGGCGCCGGCATGAACCGGTTGCGCGCGATCGGAGTTGCGGCAGAGCGCGCGATGTTGGCTGCGACCTGCGGTGTGAACACGCATCGGGGCGCGATCTTCGGACTGGGTCTGCTTTGCGCCGCGGCCGGATACCGGAACGCCGTGGGCATTCGCAAATCCCTCGGCAGGCTGGTTTCGGAGCGTTGGGGCGAAGACATCCTGTCCGGCCCGGTATCGCTACGCAGCCACGGCGCCGTGGCCGCGCGGCGCTACGGCGCCGCCGGCGCCAGGGGGGAGGCCGCCGACGGTTTTCCATCGGTCTACGACATCGCCCTGCCCGCGCTGCATGCAGCGCGCGAGCTTGCGCCTCATGACGAGGAAGCTGTTCGCGTTCAGACTTGCATGAGCTTGATCACTAGCGTCACCGACACCAACCTCCTGCATCGAGGCGGGGCCGAGGGACTGGGGTTCGCGCAAGCTAGCGCGTCAGCCTTCCTTGCCGCCGGCGGGGTTGGATCGGCGGAATGGCGCAGGCGTGCTGCCGACATTCACCAAGCGTTCGTGACACGCAATCTCAGTCCCGGCGGCTCCGCAGACCTACTGGCGATGACACTATTCGTCGATCGGATAGATCCGGGATGTTAGCACTGCTCTGCGGCGGACAAGGTACGCTCTCGGACAAGAGTTTTGATCTTGTCGCGGACCAGCCCGCCGCGGAGTCAATTTTCGCCGCAGCGACGGCTTGTCTCGGTGAGGATCCGCGGGAATACGTTCGGACGCGCAACCCCGAGCAACTGTCCGAGAATCATGCCAGCCAGATCCTGACCGTCACATCGGCTCTCGCGACCCACGCCTGCATCTCTGACCTGTTGACCGAAGAGACCGCTGTCACCGGGTATAGCGTCGGCGAGATGGCGGCCTGGAGCATCGCAGGAATCTGGACTGCCGATGAAGCGTTGCGGCTCACCAATGTTCGTGCCCGGCTGATGGAAAGCGCAGCCGGGCCCGATGGCCGCCTGGGTTACATCCGCGGGCTCGACCGCGCTACGATCGAACCTCTGCTTGCAAAGCACCGCTGCGAGATCGCGATCAGGAATCCCGACCTTCTTTTCGTGATCGGAGGCGTGGAGCGGGATGTCATCGCGTTCTGCGACGACGCCGCCAGGAAAGGCGCGCGCACGGGCCTTCTCGCCGTCAAAATCGCGTCGCATACGACAAGGCTCGCGCGGGCCTGCAAACCTCTGCAACAGGCACTCGATGCCAGCAGGGACGCGGCCGTCGCAGCCCAGCGCGTCTTACTTGCCGGCGGTGACGGCGAACGCATCTTCTCGGTCGCCGGCGCCACGGAGAAACTGGCGAACCAGATCGCCCACCCCATTGATTGGGCGGCAACCCTGAACGCGCTTACAGAGCTGGGCATCACCGAGGTGCTGGACCTCGGGCCGGGACATGCGCTGACCGAGATGATGCGAGCATCTCAGCCGGACATGCGCTGCTACGCCGCAGACGGCTTTCGCACGCTCGAGGGCCTGCGTAACTGGGTTGCTTCCGAATAGGAGGAGAACCGGACGCGGGCCACGCTTGATCCCGCAGTCGACGGGGCCCGGTTATCTAATAGCCTGGACGAGTGCGATGGTTACGTAGTCTACAGCTCAATGACGCATCGATCGTTCTCAGTATCCCTTGGCCGCATATTACTCAATCAACGGCCTGGCTTGCTTGGCGCAGGAGGTCAGGTGCAGGCTGAGCGCCTCGTGATTATCGTCCGGACGCGCAATCCGGTCGGACATCAGCCTGATCGCCAAGTCTTCCGGCACCAGCTTGCCTTCATCATGATCCGGCACTTGTCGCCCCATTACCGCTTCCTCCGACACCACGGCGCGGCATATCGCTGGTCGACAGTTGCGGGATTGCAAAATCTGCGACAGCTTGAATGCTTGCGTCCCCTTCCCAGCGCCCGGCGGCCCCAAGAGCACGAGTCTCATCTCTTCCGTCCGCCAAGGCGATGTCGGGCACGATGCGACAATTCAATGAGCCCCGCGCCACGAACAGGAATCACATCGATCATTGTGAGGCACTAGACCGCTTGTTCTGCCGGTTCTTGACGAGGTCGTCGACCACGCCGGGATCGGCCAAGGTCGAGGTGTCGCCGAGGCTGCCGGGCTCGTCCTCGGCGATCTTGCGCAGGATGCGGCGCATGATCTTGCCGGAGCGGGTTTTTGGCAGGCCGGGCGAGAACTGGATCTGGTCGGGCGCGGCGATCGGGCCGATCTCCTTGCGCACCCAAGTGACGAGCTCCTTGCGCAGATCGTCGGTCGGCTCGATGCCGGTCATCAGGGTGACATAGGCGTAGATGCCCTGGCCCTTGATATCGTGCGGGTAACCGACCACGGCGGCTTCCGACACCTTCTCGTGTGCGACCAGCGCGCTCTCGACTTCCGCGGTGCCCATGCGATGGCCGGAGACGTTGATGACGTCGTCGACGCGGCCGGTGATCCAGTAATAGCCGTCGGCATCGCGTCGGCAGCCGTCGCCGGTGAAATACTTGCCCTTGTAGGTCGAGAAATAAGTCTGCTCGAAGCGGGCGTGATCGCCATAGACCGTGCGCATCTGGCCCGGCCAGGACCGCGTGAGACACAGATTGCCTGATGTCTCGCCGTCCAGCACCTTGCCGTCGGCATCGACGATCTCAGGCACCACGCCGAAGAACGGCTGCGTCGCCGAGCCCGGCTTCAGCTTGGTCGCGCCCGGCAGCGGCGTGATCAGAATGCCGCCGGTCTCGGTCTGCCACCAGGTGTCGACGATCGGGCAGCGGTCGTCGCCGATGACGCGGTGATACCACTCCCAGGCTTCCGGATTGATCGGCTCGCCGACCGAGCCGAGCAGGCGCAGGCTGGCGCGCGAGGTCTTCTTCACGGGCTCGTCGCCGGCCTGCATCAGCGCGCGGATCGCGGTCGGGGCGGTGTAGAAGATGTTGACCTTGTGCTTGTCGATGACGTTCCAGAATCGCGAACTATCCGGGTAATTCGGCACGCCTTCGAACATCAGCGTGGTCGCGCCGTTGGCGAGCGGTCCGTAGAGAATGTAGCTGTGGCCGGTGACCCAGCCGACGTCGGCGGTGCACCAGTAGATGTCGCCGTCGTGATAGTCGAAGACGTATTGATGCGTCATCGCGGCGAACACGAGATAGCCGGCGGAGGTGTGCAGCACGCCCTTGGGCTGGCCGGTCGAGCCGGAGGTGTAGAGGATGAAAAGCGGGTCCTCGGCGTGCATGTGCTCGACCGGGCATTCCGTCGTCACCATCGAAGCCGCCTCGTGATACCAGAGGTCGCGCGTCGGGTTCATGTCGATCTTGCCGTCGGTGCGCTTGACCACGACGACCCAGTCGACGCCGTCGGCCTTGGCGAGCGCGGCGTCGACATTGGCCTTCAGCGGCACCTTCTTGCCGCCGCGCAGGCCCTCGTCCGCGGTGATGACCACCTTGGACTGGCAGTCGTTGATGCGCTGGGCGACGCTGTCGGGCGAGAAGCCGGCGAACACCACGGAGTGAATTGCGCCGATCCGCGCGCAGGCCAGCATCGCGTAGGCCGCTTCCGGAATCATCGGCAGGTAGATGGTGACGCGGTCGCCCTTCTTGACGTTCCGGGTGCGCATGATGTTGGCCATCCGGCAAACCTCGTCGTGCAGCTCCTTGTAGGTGATGTGCCTGGACTGCGAGGGATCGTCGCCTTCCCAGATGATCGCGGTCTGGTTGGCGCGGCTGTGGAGATGCCGGTCGATGCAATTATGGGCGACGTTGAGGATGCCGTCCTCGAACCATTTGATCGAGATGTTGCCGGGGGCGAAGGAGACGTTCTCGATTTTGGTGGGTGCGTGCATCCAGTCGATGCGCTTGGCCTGCTCGGCCCAGAAGGCGTTCGGGTCCGAGATCGAGCGGGCGTACATGTCCTTGTACTTGACCTGGTCGATCCAGGCGCGCTTGGCCCACTCGGCCGAAACCTGATATACCCTCTCGGCGGCCGCTCTCTTCTCTGCGTCCATCGAACATCCTCCGTTCGTTTCATGCGCACACTCATATCATCTTGAAGGTGCAGCTACGCTCTCGTAATCCGGCAGCGGAAAATGGCTACCGCCTTAAGCCAGTAGCGGCCCATCCCACATTGAACAGCCGAGCCGGTCGTCCCAGCGGATTGCATGCATCTGCTCGACGTCGGAAGCCAAACGTCAGGAAAGAGCGGAGAACCGGCGAGCGCAATAAGACGATCTCGCCAATTCCCAAGGTACACGATCAAGTATTGATGTCTCGACCGCGAGTCTCCGGCAGCAGTATAGCTCCGATAATTGCCGTCGAAGCCGCGAATGCTATCGTGTACCAGAGTCCACCGAAAATATCGCCGGTAGAGATGACGACTGCGGTCGCGACGAATGGCGCAAATCCACCAATCCAGCCATTGCCCAGTTGTAGGGCAACGGAGACGCCGCTGTACCTGATGCGCACCGGGAAAAGTTCGACGAGAAGGGCTCCTAGCGGGCCATAAACCATCGTCGCGAGGAACACCAGCCCGAAGAGTACCGCGACTACCATGGGACCATTGGGTTCGGCCGGCGCCTTCAATCCCGGAAGACCCCTTTCGGTGAGTGCCCTTAGGAGCTTGGCCTCGTCGAAGGGAACAGCCGCTTCATCGCCGATCTGGATAGTGAGAGATGCCGCATCGGCTTTCACGACGTAAGGAACGGCTCGCGTTGTTAGGAACGACTTCGCGCGGGTGCACTCTTTGGCCGCTTGGGGACTGAAGAGTTGACCGAACAACGACTGATTTTCGGTACAGTCGTTTGCGTGGATCACCACAGCGGTTTTCGAGCGGAAATCCGCGAGCGCCGGATTGCCGTAGGTTGCCAGTCCATGGAAGAGAGGGTTGATCAATAAGGCCGACAAGGCACATCCGGCAATGATGATCGGCTTGCGCCCTATCTTGTCGGACAGCCAGCCGAACAACAGAAAGAACGGCGTACCAATAGCCAGCGCGAAGAGCAGATACAAGTTTGCCTGCTCGAGGCTCATCTTCAGCACGGCCGTCATGAAATAGAGGCTGTAGAAATGCCCAGTGTACCAGATCACGGCCTGACCAGCCACGGCGCCGAAAATTGCCACAAGCACCAGACGCAGATTGCGACGATCACCGAACGTATCTGCGATCGGACTCCTCGAGCCTTTGCCCTCAGCCTTCATCTGCTGAAACACCGGTGACTCATGCAGCTTAAGACGAATGTAAAGCGAGAGAACAAGAAGGGCGAGCGATCCCACGAACGGTATACGCCAGCCCCAACTCGAGAAGCTTTCCGCTGACATCGAAGAGCGGCACAGCAGGATCACGATCAGCGAAAGAAATAATCCGAGCGTCGCCGTGATCTGGATCCAGCTCGTGGTGAACCCTCTGCGGTCCGCATCAGAATGCTCCGCAACATAGGTCACTGCGCCGCCGAATTCGCCGCCGACCGCGAGACCTTGCAGCAGGCGAAGGCCGACCAGGATTGTGGGCGCCCACCAACCGAAGGTTTCGAAGGTCGGCAGCAGGCCGACTGCCGCGGTGGCGAGACCCATCACCAGCATTGTGACGAGAAACGTCTTCTTGCGCCCGACGAGATCGCCGAGCCGCCCGAAGACGACGGCACCAAACGGGCGAAGGACGAAGCCCGCCCCGAAAGTCGCCAACGCCGCGAGCAATGCCGCTGTCTCATTTCCCTTTGGGAAGAACAGCGTGCTGAAGAACGCGGCAAGAGAGCCGTAGACGAAGAAGTCATACCACTCGAAGACGGTGCCGAGGGCAGCTGCGAAGATGATACGCTTAGTATCGCGATCAAGACGATGGGAGGCGACATCAGTGCCTGAATGGATGGTATGAACGGATTGAACGGACATTTTGCTCTCCCGCATCAGATGTTTTGGTGGACGAGGGACGTCGCACGGACTGCAACGCGAGGCGGTGGCGGCATCATTCCCTGTCGCACCAAAAATTCTCCCAGCAATTGATTGAACGTATTCGGCTGCTCGAGCATCGGAAAATGCCCGGCCGCTGGAATGTTATAGAGCCTGCTGTTAGGAATGCCCTGCGCAAGGATCTGCGACTCCTTTGGCGGCGTGATGATGTCTTCTTCGCCGACGATGACCAGCGTCGGTACGCGGATATCGCCGAGTTTGGCGCGGCTATCCGACGCGTTAAGTGAGGCAATCGCCTGTCGGGCCACGAAGGCTGGTGTCTGCGCGACCTCCTTCTTGGCGAAGTCGATGAGCGCGCGGCTTGCAGCGGATCCGAAGGACCGTTCGATGACCGTTTGGCTCGCCGTGACAACGCCCAGATCCTCGATAGCTTTGAGCACATTGTCGACATTGACGTCGGATCCCAGTCCGTGTGGTGTGGCTCCGACCAGCACGAGCGCCTTTACCCGCTCAGGGTACGACAGTGCGAAGGTCTGGGCCACGGTGCCACCCATCGAGAGGCCGATGAGGACAGCCGGATCGATGGCGAGGGCGCGATAGACTTCGAGTACGTCTTCGACAAAGGCTTCGATCGTGTAGTTTCGATCTTCCGGACGTGGCGAGCAGCCGTGACCTGGCAGGTTGATGCGGATCATCTGGTGACGGACCGAGAATGCTTCGATCTGCTCGCGCCAGAACTCCGCTGTTGTCGTGAAGCCGTGCACGAACACCAGCGGCGCCCCCTCTCCCGACACTTCAACGATGGTGTCCCCTACTGTGACGGTCCTGGTAGCTGGCATTGCATTCCTCCCGAGATGGTTTCCCGAGCGGAGGGTTCGCAAGGGCCATGCCATTTCGGTTTCATGCCGCACGACAGCGCCTAACCCTATGGCAGAGCGAAGCTAATTATGGTGGTCGGAAAGACCACCGGGGTTTGACGGCAGCGGAAGGTGGAGCTAGTGTCGCAGATAAGTGACATTCGCGTCGCATATGGGTGACACAAGAGCTTGAAACTGCTCCATGGTTCTTTCGCAATGGATCGCCGGATCGTCGGAAGAGGCAGGCTTCCTGAGGCTTGTTCTCGATCACGTTTCGGACTGCCTCGTGGCGGTCGACACGTCAGGCACGATTGTCTTGATCAACCAGCCGTATTGCAGACTTCTCGGAGGGGCGGCGGACGACTTCGTTGGACGACACGTCACGGACGTTGTGGGACCACAGACCAAGCTTCATCTCGTCGCCCGAGGAGAAGGAAGCCATGTTGGCTATCCGTTGAAGGTCCGCGGCCACCAGCTCATCACGCGACAAGTTCCTGTGCTCCAGGACGGCCAGATCATCGGGGCAGTTGGTCTTGCCCTGTTCTCGGATCTCGCGGCCCTGAAGAGAACCTTCCGACGGGCTACGCAGGCCGAGCTGGAGATGCCGCAAGGCAATAAGCCCTGGCGCTCCCGATTCAGTATGAGCGACATCGTTGGCCAAGGCGAGCTTATGGATGCCTACCGCACATCGCTGGACGTCGTCGCTGGACATGATCTTCCAGTCCTGATTTCTGGCGAGACAGGTTCCGGCAAGGAATTGGCGGCGCACACAATTCACGCGCACTCCAGACGATCTGCTGGCCCATTTGTCTGGATAAATTGCGCATCCATTCCCAGCGAACTGATCGAAGCCGAGCTGTTCGGCTATGAGGGCGGCGCGTTTACGGGGGCACGCAGTCGCGGAAAGCTCGGGAAGTTCGAGTTGGCTTCGGGCGGCACACTCTTCCTGGACGAGATCGGCGACATGCCGCTTCCGCTGCAGGGCAGCTTGCTGCGTGTTCTCCAGACCGACGAGATGGTACGCGTAGGCGGCACGACGCCTGTCGTCGTCAACACCCGCATCGTTTGCGCTACCAATCGGCCACTTCAGGAGCTGGCGCGCGCAGGCCGATTCCGACAGGACCTCTACTATCGGCTCGGCGTGCTACCGATCGACGTCCCTCCCCTTCGCAATCGAGCCGACATCGAATTTCTTGCCCGAGAACTGCTGCAGCGGATTGCGGCCCGGTTGGACGCAGCGCCGAGAGATCTGAGCCGGAAAGAAATGAGTTCACTTGTTGGTCACAAATGGCCCGGCAATGTTCGCGAACTGGAGAATATCCTCACCCGATTCATAGTGACCGGGCGCCTGATGACACTCGACACATCTCCAACCTCGCGGCAGGACGCGGATCGCGCGCCGCGCCCCCTCAAGCAGCGCATCCAGTCACAGACTGCCATGGAAATTCAAGCTGCCCTGGAGCAATCCGGCGGCAACAAGCGACGCGCGGCAGAATTGCTGGGCATAAGCCGCGCACACCTCTATCGGCTCATGAGAGAGCAGACCATGTAGCGGCGCCTGAAGCTGGCCTTCGCCTTAAGTCGCCTGTACCCCGCCCATAATCCACTAGGCCTAAGGAAGGCGAGGTGACGGACCGCGTTGGATCGGCTCTTGATCTGGATTTCGAACTTTTAACGCGTGCAATCTTCTTGGCCGTAACGCGCTCGTGCACCACGTCAGTTCGATACCGCTGCGTACCAGCCCGCGATCCCGCGATCGCATCACCTCTACTCGCCCTAAACCGGATCAAGCTCAAGATTCCATCGATTGTCCATTATCGTAGAATTGAAGCGCCGGCGTCGAAACGTCTACGGACCATCGTCAGCTCGCTGGACGACCATTAACTGCACCGGCTCATTTGCAAAAAGGCTTAAATTGCTGAGTAGCCGCCGCAAATATATCGCCTGACGAACGAGCTTGCAGCGCTGATCGACAAGGCGTTGCTTTTCGGCTGTCTCGGGCATCTCTTTACAAGTCGCGACAATGAGCTGTGCGGCACGCTCGATCGTTAGGAGCAATTCGACGATTGCGCCCCCAAAATGGGTTCGAAAATCGTCCAACGAAACCGCGCTATCGAAAGCCATCGGCACACACAACGAAGTGGGCTCTGAACCTTGATCCATTGGTAATCCACATATCGCTGGGCTCGATTGACGCGCCACACCGTCATTGCTCGGTCTTTTGTCTTGATCGACAACTTCGGCTTCGGAACAACAATCAAGCCCGTAGCGCTGCTCTGTGCCTCTATGCGGCTCTGACGCTTGCAACAAAACTGCTCACTTCGTCTTGCAGCAGTCGCAACTTGCTGGTCAAGCGTGCACTCGATCCGAGGACGGTGCCAGCCACCTGTCCGGTTTGAGACGTGGCGGTGTTGACTTCGGAGATATTCTGCGAAACCCGACTGGTGCCGGTAGCGGCGTCTCGGACGCTTTGCGCGATGGCTTGCGTTGCGACGCCCTGCTCCTCCACTGCCGAGGCGATCGAAGACGATATCTCATTGACCTCGGTTATGGTCGCCAGAATGCTCTGAATGTTGCCCACTACTGAGGTCGTCTCGGCTTGGATGGACGAAATCTGCGCGCCGATTTCGTCGGTCGCTTTGGCGGTCTGCGTCGCGAGAGATTTCACTTCGGCGGCAACGACGGCAAAGCCTCTTCCCGCCTCTCCCGCGCGCGCCGCCTCGATCGTGGCGTTCAGCGCCAGCAGGTTGGTTTGCGCGGCAACCTGATTGATCAGCGCAACGACCTCACCGATCTTGGAGGCAGCGGCCGCGAGCCCCTGCACGGTCGCGTTCGCACGCTGCCCGTCGTTGGCTGCCTTGTCGGCAACCTGAGCTGCCTGTGTTACGCGATGGCTGATCTCGTTGATTGAGGCTGATAATTGGCTGGCGGCCGAAGCAACCATTTGTACGTTATCGGAAGCTTCGCGGCACGCTTCTGTGACCGAGTTTGCCCGCACGTTGGCATGATCGGCGCTCACGGACATGCTCTCGGCGGCCTTCTGCATTTCGCTTGCTTCGTCGAAGACCTCTCGCACGACGGTTTCGACGCTTGTCTGGAACTTGCCGGCGAGCTCCACCATCGTTCTACGTTTGTCTTTGTCAGCCCTTTGCTTGAGTTCCTGCTGTTCGCTGTGCATCTTGCGGACGTCGGCCGCGTTCTCCTTGAAGACACGCAAAGCGCGGGCAAGACTACCGACTTCGTCGCGGCGCGTCGTGTATGGCACCTCAAAATCGTCTTCGCCCGAAGCGAGCTTCTCGGTAAGAGAGGATATCGTGATAAGCGACCGCGTTACGCTTCGACTAATGGTCAAGGAAATGGCGAGCATGAGAACAACGACACCGAGGCAAATCCACGCGAACGTCCAGGCTGTCTGTCGAAAGATCAGTTGGACATCGTCGAGATAGATACCGGTGCCGATGATCCAGCCCCACGGCGCGAATCCTTTGACGTAAGACAGTTTGGAGACCGGTTGATCGGAGCCCATTTTGGGCCAGAGGTACCCGTAGAAGCCACCGCCCTGTTTCTGTACGATATCGACAAAGCCCCGAAACAGGTAGTTGCCAGCAGGATCCTTGAAATCTCCGACCGGCTTGCCATCAAGCTCCGGCTTTGCCGGACTCATGACCATGTGCGGGACCATGTCGTTGATCCAGAAGAACTCGATCTTGTCGTAGCGAAGGTCCTTGATTTCCGCGAGCGCGGCAGCCTGGGCCTGCTCCTTGCCAAGCTTTCCCTCGATTTCGAGCTTGTGGTAGTGGGCCAGGATACCGTGTCCGACATCGACCATCTGTTGGATCTTGGCTTGTCGATCCGTCATCATCTGGCTGCGGATGTTATAAAGCGCGATCGGCACCAGAGCGATCATGCCGGCGAGCGCAACAGCGATCACGATAAGGAACTTGGCTCTCAAACCACGAAGGGACATGGGACGCTCACGACCAAAAATATGATCGACAGCCTTGGGCCCGCGCGCTTACCAGACGCTTAAAAACCGTGGCTTCAGCGTAACCAATGCACGATCTTGACGCTGTTTGGCAGGATTTGCACGCTCACGGAAGTTGCGGTGTCCTACTTCGCAAAACTAGCCTCCCCGGCTGGGTAGTAGTGCAAAGAAGCGCAGGGCTCGATGACGACGCCGCAAAAAATTCCGGTCACTGTCCTCACCGGCTTTCTGGGATCGGGCAAGACGACGCTCTTGAACCAGCTCCTTGAAAGCGGCCTGGTGGCCGACTCCGCCGTCATCGTCAACGAGTTTGGGGCCATCAGTATCGATGCCGAACTGGTCGTTGGTGTCGACGAGGAACTTCTGCAGATCAATAACGGCTGCATCTGCTGCACGGTCCGCACGGACCTCGTTTCGACAATCACCAAGCTGCTTTCCGGGCCAAGGCCCATTCGTCGGATCCTGATCGAGACCACGGGCCTGGCCGACCCCGCCCCCGTTATCCAGAGCTTCATTGTCGACGAGGCGCTCTCGGCCGCGACCACGCTCGATGCGGTCGTGACCGTGGTGGACGCCACGCACATCGGTAGATGGCTTGCCGACCAGGGATCTGGGGAGAACATCGCGGCCGAGCAGATTGCCTTTGCCGACATCGCGGTCATCAGCAAGCTGGATCTGGCTGAAGAAGGCGCGCTTGCCAAGACAGAAGCGGTCATCAGGTCCATCAATCCGATCGTCCGGGTTGTGATCCCGATCGAAGGTCGGGTGAATGTCACCTCAATCGTCGACGTCGGGGCCTTTGATTTGAAGAACTGCTTGGCGATCGAGCCGCTACTGCTCTCAGACCTCGAGCACGAGCACGATCAATCCGTGATCAGCGTGGAAGTCCGCGCGGACCGGCCCCTGGACGGACCTCGTTTCTTTCGCTGGTTGAACGCTTTCGTCCAAAAGAACGGCGAAGGCCTCCTGCGCTGTAAAGGCATTCTGTCCCTGGCAAGTGAAGCACGCCGTTGGATATTCCACGGCGTCCACATGACGCTCGAAGGGCGGCCAGGTCGCGCATGGGCCGCCAGCGAGTCTCGGGTCAGCGCAATCGTGTTTATTGGAAGGGATCTCGATGCGGCTCAAATTCGCGCCGAGATTGCCGAACTGACCGAGAAGGACGCAAGTCTCGTCGCCTAACATGGATCATGTAATCGGTCTTGTCCGGTGCTTTTCCATGGTGACCGGAGATTTGGCGCGCTTCATGTGTAGGAATCATCGTCGTTACCGGCCGCTCGCGGGCGGCGTCATGCTCACCCTGAGGGAAAGGACTTCAGCATGAAGTTACAGCATTATCTCGGGGGCCTCGAAGGGCTCGATCCGATCTCGCTCGAAACACGCGTGTTCGTTGAGGCCTGGGAGGAGCGCATCTTCGGCATCCACACGGCGATGATGGCGCTCAGCCCGCAACTCGATCTCGAAATGACGCCGAGTACGTTCAATACCGTGTGGACCTGGGCGGACCTGCGCAAAGGCGCAGAGTCGATGAACCCGTTCGACTACTTCAAATTTCGCTACTATGAGAAGTGGCTCGGCGGCATCTCCGGATATTTCGTCGCGAAGGGATACATCACTCAGGCCGAGCTCGACGCACGCACCCAAGCGTTCCTGTCGTCGTCTTCCGCGATGCCAGCGCGTGGCGACGGCAAAGTCGATGCTCGCGTTCGGAAATATCTGCTGATTGGAGACGATCCGAAACGTGAGCGCGCAGCTCCGCCCCGTTTCGCACCTGGAGACGCCGTCAAAATCGCTGACCCAAAGTCGGTCGAACATACTCGTTTGCCCGGTCATCTCCGGAACAAGTTCGGGATTGTCGATAGCGTCTACCCCGATGCTTACACCTACCTTTGCGACACTGGGCCCGACGGGATCGGCAACGCAATGACGGTCTACTGCGTCAGGTTCGATCCGCAGGATCTTTGGCCGGGCAATACCGAGACGAACTTCACCTTCTACGCCGACCTGTTCGAGGCCTACCTCGAGCCCACGTCCGCCTCCTGAGGAGCCCGAGATGCAACGATTCGCGCATTCGAAGAACCGTGAGGCAGTGAACGCGGCCCGGGCAGGTGCGCTGGAGGCGCTTCTCATCGAGAGGGGCATCATCACCAGCGAGACCGTCGACAAAATCATGGCAATTTTCGCCACCGAGATGGGTCCGTTCAACGGTGCCAAGCTCGTCGCCAAGGCCTGGGTTGATCCCGACTTCAAGGCACTTCTCGCCGAAGACACTATGGCAGCGGTCGAGAAGATGAACTTCGTGACCAAGGGCGCCGGCGCAGAGGGCGAGCATATGCGCGCAGCAGTAAACACACCCGAGGTGCACAATCTGATCATCTGCACACTTTGTTCGTGCTACCCTTGGCCGATTCTTGGTCTGCCGCCCTATTGGTACAAGGACCCATCCTTCCGCGCGCGGGCGGCGCGTGAGCCGCGGAAGGTGCTCAGTGAGTTCGGCCTGACTGTCGGCCCGAACATTGAAATCAAAACCTGGGATAGCAGTGCCCAGATTCGCTGGTTTGTCGTTCCCGAGCGGCCCTCAGGCACGGACGGCTTCAGCGAAGAGCAACTTGCAGCACTCGTCACGCCGGAGTCGATGATGGGCGTTGCGGTCGTCAAGCCGCCGGGCGCCTGAGGCATCAATGCAGACGAATTTCGAGCATTTCGCCGTCGGCAGCATGTTGGGACAATCGGACATGCCGCCGAAGGACAACGGAAACCTCTGCTTCGGAGCGCCTTGGCAGCGTCAGGCTTTCGGCATGGCGCTGGCCCTCTCAAAGCAGGGGGTGTTCGAATGGGAAGACTTTCGTTCGGAGCTGATAGCCACGATCGCAGCTTGGGAAGCCGCCCACGACAAGTCCGATCCGAGTTGGAATTACTACGAGATATGGCTGGCTGTACTGGAGACGATGGTCGAACGGTCCGGTCTTGGTGACTGAAGCGCTGAGGCATCCTGATAAGCGGCTTAGCGCGCGAGCCGAAGGATCGTGCGTATCATGGGCATATCGTGGTCGGACTGGTCCGCGTACGGTTCCTGCCGGCAAGTTCGCGCGTCACCCTCAACATGTTATCAAAGCCGCGCGGCCCGAGCCCAGCCTCAGCAACGGCACGAGTGTCCGAATATCGCGCCAATCTGGCCGAAAGTGACGCCTTCGGATCGGGCAACGGGAATGGAAATTGCATAACAATTGGTCTCAATTGAGGATCGTTGATGCGCATCGCCTTGCTTGCTCCGCCTGGGGTTCAATCTCTCGACGTCGTCGGTCCGGCCGAGGTGTTCTGGGAGGCGGCCAGGCGGCTTGGAGACCCAAACGCCTACATGGTGCAAGTCATCGCCGGATCGGCTGATCCAGTGCGAGGAACCGGCGGACTACGGTTCGTGGCCGACCGTCATATCTTCAACCCCGACGAGCCGATCGACACGCTCCTGTTCGGCGGCGACCCGTCATTTGCGGCGGTCGATCCTGCCATGGTTCAGTGGCTGCGGCGCAGGGCCGGGACGGTCCGGCGCCTTGGCTCTGTCTGCACTGGTGTCTTCCTGCTTGCAGCAGCAGGCCTGCTCGAAGGCAAGCGCGTGACGACGCATTGGGAGTGCGCCACGCGCCTACGGAATGAATATCCGAACCTCGACGTGGATGCCGATCAGATCTTCATCAGGGACGGCAATCTTTGCACCACTGCCGGTGTCACGGCAGGAATGGACCTCGCGCTCGCCCTCGTCGAGGAAGATTACGGACGCGAACTGGCGCTGATCGTCGCGCGCTATATGGTCATGTTCCTGAAGCGGCCGGGGGGCCAGTCGCAATTCAGCGCGCATCTCGCCGCGCAAATGTCGGGCAAGAGCAAGATCCAGCAGGTCCAGCAATACGTGCTAGACAATCTGACCGCCACGCTCTCGGGCGACCATCTGGCCGAACAAGCGGGAATGAGCGTCCGGAACTTCGCGCGCGTGTTCCGCCAGGAGATGAACATGACGCCCGCCGAATTCGTCGACGCGGCAAGGTTGGACGCAGCGCGCCTGCTTCTCGAGGATAGTGCAAAGTCGTTGCAACAAATCGCGATCCGATGCGGCTTCGGCAATGCCGATGGTATGAGACGGGCGTTCATCCGCAACCTGGGCATCGGCCCCGGCGAGTACCGTCTGAGATTTCGTAGCGCGTGGGGTGGCAGGAGCCATACCGCCGCGCCGTCTCCCGCCGGCGGCCGGCCCTAGCGAACAGATGCTTTTCCACTGGTAAACAGAAGGCCATGTCGTAGCGGTAGCAGAGGCGATGCGACTTGCCCTCCGGAACTTACGGGCTCGCGCATGACACTGCCGCGCAGGGGCGGACTTTCGCAACCAATTGGCCGATGTCGACGTGAGTTTGGCCGCCCCCGTGCCCCCAATTCTATTACATCTGGGATGTAG
Organism: Bradyrhizobium sp. 191; assembly: GCF_023100985.1. Lineage (NCBI taxonomy): Bacteria > Pseudomonadati > Pseudomonadota > Alphaproteobacteria > Hyphomicrobiales > Nitrobacteraceae > Bradyrhizobium > Bradyrhizobium sp. 191. The sequence goes on along the minus strand of NZ_CP064692.1, from coordinate 5,983,640 downwards.
CAACTTGCCTGGCGGAGACCTGGCGAGCCCGCCATCGGGCAGAGGCCGATCTATGGGTGACGAACTCTTTGTCCGCGACACGCCTCGATCGCCGACTATCCGCAGCAGGATCGATGAGGCAGTTCGGACCTCCAGCCCTCGGGCCTTCACAGGTGCTCACGGGGTACCCGAACAAATTGTTCGCGTCGGGATTGTCGTCCTCAACGGCGCCAACGCCATCGACTTCATGGGACCAATCGACGCGTTCAATGAAGCCAGCCGATCATCAACGACGCCAATTTGCTACAAGATCGATCTGATCGCCGTGACCTCGGGCCCCATCGTGGGCTCTTCTGGTGTGCGCATGCTTTCCGACAAGGTCATCGGACCTGAGCTGGATACCTTCTACGATACGATCCTCGTCGCCGGCGGTCACGAACTTCAGGCCGCTGAGGACAATCAGCATCTGATCGATTGGCTCGTCCGAAGCGCGCCATCGGCGCGCCGGATCTGCGCGACCTGCACAGGTACGTCTGTCCTCGCGTCGGCCGGTTTGCTCAACCGCCGACGCGTCGCGACGCATCGCGACTACACCGGGCGGTTCGCGGCGATGTATCCAAAAGTTCACGTCGAGCCGGATCGTCTGTTCGTTCGTGACGGCCCATATTATACCGCAGTCGGCGGAATGGCCGGTGTCGACCTCTGCCTTTATCTCATCGAGAACGACTGTGGACGGCCGACATTTTTCGAAGTTGCAAGGATGCTCGTCGTCTTTCTGCGGCGGCCGGGCAATCAGCCGCAGATCAGCGAATTTCTCAAGGCGCAATCGATCCGAAACAGCCAGATCAGTCATGTCATGGATTGGGCTTTGACGAACCTTGCAGGGGATCTTTCGGTTGACGCGCTTGCCAAGCGCGCCGCCATGAGCCCTCGTAACTTCAGTCGCGCGTTCATGTACGAAATGGCGACGACTCCGGCCCGGTTTGTCGAAAAGGTTAGGGTCGAAGCCGCCCGCATCCTTCTGGAGACAACGGAGCTGTCCATCCAGCGAATTTCCCACCGAGTCGGGTTTGGCAGCCCGGCAAACATGCGCCGCGCGTTCGTTCGCGCGTTCCAGGCGCCGCCGGCGGAATACAGACATAACGCTGATCGTCCCACCGCGCCCGCCGAATACGCGACTGTGTCGGAAGCTGACTGATCCAGTAAGCACAATGGAGCATGGAAGACACGGTACAGCCGTGGAGGTGAGCCATCACGAGAAGCCTGGTTACGCTCTCGCTTATCCATCGCAGCAAACGTTGCCATCTGGCTATGAACCCTGCGGGCACCTGGAGATCGGCGGGCGCTGCCCGGAGCGGCTGCTGCTGGCCTATGTCTTCCTGCGACACGCATTTGAATCGGAATCCACATCGCGGTCAGGACAACCTCGCGCGGAAACTGATGCAGGAGTCGAGGATTTCGCGCAAAGTCAGTAGCGCATCAGAGAGTGCAACAACATCTTTTGGTGTGTTCTATGCATGGTTGCCATTGCCGCGGGAGTGGTCCGCAGATCAATTTGCCGTCGCGGCCCGCGGTCGCGGCATACTCGTAACCCCACGCATCGCATTCGCGGTTAGCGACGGCGCCCCCCGGAGCAAGCCGCATCTGAAGCTTCGCGGCTTTGGAAAAAACGTCCAGGAACACCCGGTAACGCTCAAGCGCCTGCAGGCGCCTCTCACGCAGAAGCTGTTCAAGCTTGCTGCTCTCGATCAGCCGCACCACCACCTCGCTCAGCATCGGAGCTACGAACCAGGCGGAGGCGTGCAGAAGGAGCTCGGTTTGAGCAATGTAGTCCGTCGGGACGTCCAATGTTCCGAGCCGGAAAGCGGGAGCAAGGCACTTCGAGTAGAAGGTTAGCGCAGGGGTCACCTGGACATCAGTGCCAGCAGAACAAGGGCGCAGTGATACGAGTTTAAGCAAGCATCGTTGCGAGCGCTCCGGTCCGCGGCGAAATATTACCAATTCAGATGACGGTCATCTCTTCTCTAGATGATTATGCGCGCCGCATCGTTCGCCAATGCGTCTTCCGCGCGGTCAAAATTATTCGTTAGGATGATGGGACATCATTCGAATTGCTGCTGCTGACTTCAAGAGTGGACTGGCATGGATCTCTCCGATCTCAAAGTGTTCGAGACAGTTGTGCGCGTTGGAAGTATGAGCCGTGCGGCAGCGGAACTAGGTACTGCTCAATCCGCTGTCACGACTCGTATCCGAGTGCTTGAGGGCAAGGTGGGCACTTCACTCTTCGAGCGCCACGCACGAGGCGTAACACCGACCGCGGCAGCTCGCAGGGTGCTCCCCTACGTTGCGAGGCTTTCAAAACTTGCTGCGGATGCCCGAGCTGCGGCATGGGATGATGGTGTGCCGAGGGGCACTCTGCTGATCGGAAGCCTCGAGACGACCATCGCGTTGCGATTGTCTCCGTTTCTGCCAAGATTTGCTAACGCGTGTCCCCACGCCCGGCTCGCAATCACGACCGGAAACACCACACGCTTGTTGAATGACGTCCTCGAGTATCGTCTCGACGGCGCGTTTGTCGCCGGCCCCGTCGATCACCCGGACCTGCATCAACGGCCTTTCTTCCACGAGGAGCTCGTGCTGGTAACGACCCCTTCGGTCCGGACAAAGGACCTGGCTGCCATCGGGCCCTTGAAGATGATCGTCTTTCAGATCGGCTGCTCTTACCGCACCCGTCTGGAGACGATGCTGATGGAAATGGGGATCACTCTGTCCGAGCCGCAAGAGCTTGGTTCTCTCGACGCCATCATCAGTTGCGTCTCAGCCGGCCTTGGCGTCACCTTGATGCCGAGAGGTGTCATTGCAGCTGCCGCCCGGGATGGCAGGGTCGCTGCGCATGCGTTGCCGCCTTCCCGGGCCGCCGTTGAGACGGTGTTCGTCTGGCGAAAGGATGTCTATGTGTCGAGCGCGATGACAGCCCTGTTCGATCTGATCGAATCGCGGCCATAACCCGAGCAGTCCAGCCTAGGACCGCCGCTCGCCTTCGAAGTAGTTCACCAGGCCCGTGCCTGGCGCGCAGTTGACATACTCGAAAAGCTGGTTGTTCTCCGGCAGCACGAAGACTTCATGCCAGGTTCTGAGCTGGTTCTTCGCGCCGAACTTGCGGTAACGGGCCATCGCGGCGCGGAAGATCGCGCCGTGCGACGGATGATGCTCAGCCCAGTTTTCCATGTGGCCAAGCGACAGAAAGTATCCGAGCGCATGAGTCTCGAGCTCGGGTGCGCCGCCGGCATCGCATGTTTGCTGGAATCGAAGCGAGCAGCAGCCCGTTGCCTCAGGACTTTCGCGCAAGAAGTCCATTCCGCGTTCGAGGGGAGCCCGCAGGTCGCGCATGTAATCTTCGGTTTGGTCGGGATCGCAGCGCCCCCAAAAGGCCGCCGACCGAATGACCGTGAGATTCTGGGGCGTAGCGATCCGCCACCGATTGGACCTGGTCTCGCGCGGCGTCGCCGATGGGAGCTCAGCCAGCGCCGACGGCAAGGGATCGACCGCGGCGAGTGGGATCCGGTCGCGCATCGCGCCGTAGTAGCCGCAATACGGTGTCGGGTACAGCGCCACTTCGTTAGAGCGACTCATTCCGGCTGGATAATCGTTCCAATACAGCGTCTCAAGGCGTTCGATCGGAACGGTCAAGCTCTCACGGAAGTAGCCCGTTGCCTCCGAACACCTCGCCGAATCGTTCCACCAATTTGCCACGCGACTATCTTCGAGCCAATCATCACGACGGGTCTGGTCAACCCAATAGCTCGCAACCACATGCGTATAGAGGCCGTTGTGATCGACGAACCACGCATGATCGTGCACGTGCGGGCCGTTCGGCAGGCTGACGGCCTCGGATATCCACGGGATGAAGCCGGACTTGTAGACGGCTTCCGCGTTCGGTCCCTGGATGCCGTGAAATGCAAGGCACAAAGCTCCGCATTTGCGTGGGAAACCGACGGACCAGCGCTGGACCACCGGCTCGAAACCCTTCGGTTTGCGCAGCGGATTGATCCGCTCCAATCCCTGATAATTCATCGCGAGCTCCGTTCCCTAGTGGATTCCAAAATATGCCTTGTGAAGCTCGGAATTCTCTTTCAAGATTTCGGCGCTTCCTTTGGCGACAACGAGTCCTTGTGCCAGCACGTAGCCGTAATCGGCCACGTCGAGGGTTTGACGCACGTTCTGCTCAATCAGCAGAACCGAAAGTCCGGCTGTCTTCAGTTGTCGCACGATTCCGAAAACCTCCGACACAAATAGCGGCGACAAGCCGAGCGAGGGCTCGTCGAAGATCACGAGCTCCGGATCGGCCATCAGCCCTCGCGCGATGGAGAGCATCGACCGCTCGCCGCCGGACAGTGTTCCCGCCAACTGGCTTCGCCGCTCCTTCAGACGCGGGAACACCTCGAACATCTCATCCATCCGCGCCGCAACGCGCCTGTCGTCACGCATGATCAATCCGCCGACCTTGAGGTTCTCAAGGACGCTCATGCGCGGCATCACGCGATTGCCTTCCGGGATCGTTGCGATCCCGAGAGCCGCGATCTTGTGCGTAGGCATATTGGTTGTCGCCACATGTCCAAAGCGTACCTCGCCTTTCCGAACACGGGTCAACCCGAGGATGGCCCGGATCAACGTGCTCTTGCCGGCGCCGTTGGCTCCCAGGATGGCCGTTACCGTACCGGGCCTGACCTCGATGGTCACGTTCTTCAGAACGTCGGCGCGATCGTAGCCGGCGTTGATCGCATTGACCGACAATGTCCGCGCCGCGGTTCGTCGCACGCTGATCATTGACCTCTCCCGAGATAAGCCGCCTGCACTTCGGGGTCGGCTATCAAGCCGTCAAAACTGCCTTCGAAGACTTTCCGCCCGAAATTGAGTGCGATGCAGCGATCGGAGACACGCCGGATGACGTCCATTTCGTGCTCCACCAGGACCACGGCCAGATCCGGCATCTCGGACCTGAATGCGAGGAGATCGTCCATGAGTTCGCGCGTCTCGTCGGGGGTCATACCGGCGGAGGGCTCATCCAGCAACAGCAGGCGCGGCCTGCCGATCAGCGCCCGGCAGATCTCGATCCGCCGACGGTCGATCATCGGGAAAGAGCTCACAGGCTGGAACAGCCGGTCGGCAATCGCGGCGTTGAAGCGGGATGCGATCTCGCGTGCGCGATTGACCGTCTCCCGCAGCTCTCGGCCCCACCGCGCGCGGCGAAACAGATTCGTCAAAAGACCGAGATCGCAACGGCAGAGGGCTCCGACCGCAATATTGTCGAACACGCTCTGATCGAGCATCAGCCTCGATCGCTGAAACGTTCGCGCGACACCGGCACGACCGATCATCTGCGGCGCACAGCCAAACAGGTCGTGGCCATCCAGCCGGATCGATCCCGCGCTCGGGTCGTAAAGTCCGGTGATGACGTTGAAGAATGTCGTCTTCCCCGATCCGTTGGGCCCGACCAGCCCGATCGTCTCGCCGCGGCCGATTTCGACGTCGAAACGGTCGAGCGCGACCAGCCCGCCGAATGTCTTGGTGAGACCGGCACACTGCAACAGAGTGCTGCTCATTTTGGCGCTCCGTCGATGAAGCGCGACAGGTCCCTCACCGGACGAGGCAGGATGCCGCCCGGGCGGAACAGCAAGATAACGAGCACGAGCAAGGCGAACAGCAATAGGCGGAATTCCTGGATCGATTGCAGTTTTTCCGGCACTTCAAGGATGATCAAGGCGGCTATGACCGAGCCCCACAAATTGCCGATTCCGCCCAGCACCACGATTGAGAGCATCAGCAGGGAGTCCCCGAGGCCCGCGCCGTTCGGTGTCACGAACCCATTCATCATCCCGTAGAGCGCTCCAGCCATGCCGATGATGGCATTGCCGAGGACAAAGCCGACGACCTTCCACAGCCGGATCGACAGGCCGAACACCGCCGCGGCGGTCTCATCGCTGCGGACAACGTCCAGGGCGATGCCGACCCACGAGTTTTCCAGGCGACGGACGAGGATGAACACGAGGCCGAACATGCAGACCGAGACCGTTGCATAGGGCAGATAGAACGACACGCTCCATGGACCAATCTGGTTGAGCCGTGCGAAATCCAGCCCCATGATCGAGAAGCTTCCGATCTTCAGGCCCTGGGGGCCGCCGAGGACGTCGTTGACCTCGAGCCAGGTCCGCAGCAGCACGCCGAAGGCGATCGTCACGAGCGCCGCATAGTGCCCGCGCGTGCGCAGCACCGGCAGCAACAGCACGAGGCCTATTGCACCCGTCACAAGCGCGCCGATCAGCGGCGCAAATGCGTGCGGAACGGTGGTGTATGCACTCACTACGGCGGCCGTATATGATCCCGTGACGAAGAAGGCCGCACCTGCGAAGTTGGCGATGCCGGCGAATGCGAGCTGCAAGTTGAGCGCGATGCAGGCAGTCGAGAAGATTGCCACGGTTGCCAGCATCAGAAGCGCGTAGTGATCGGCGTGAAACAGGACAATCAGGATCAACGCACACAGCAATGCCGTTCCATTGGCAACACCTCGATAGTCGCCGCAGGTCGCGGCGATCTCCCGGCCCATCTGCGTTCGATCCGCCACTCCAAACGCCAGAATGAAGGCCGCGAGCAAGGCGAGAACTACGGGCTGGGATTCGGCGTGCATCATCACGCCGCCGCCGGAAAACAGAAGCGCCACCACAGCTGCGACGAGGGCGCGCGGATGACGACGAATCCGCGGGACGGAGAGCGAGGGAGCCGGGCTTGAAAGGCTGCTCATGTCACACCCGGTCGCTGCGCTGTTCTGCAATCATTCCTGTCGGGAACAACCCAATCAGGATGATGATGACGGCAAAGGCCGCCACATCGCGATAAGCGCTCGAGATCGGCATCGCCACCACCACCAGCGTCTGCACGCCGGCGAATAGAAATCCCCCGATGATCGGCCCGATCAGGCTTCCAAGACCGCCCACGACAGCCGAGGCGAATCCGATGATGCCGAGCAGAACGCCCATGTTGAAGTTGATCTCGCGGTAATACAGCCCGAGCATGCAGCCGGCAAAAGCGGCGAGCCCCGATCCCAATGCGAAGGTCCCCAGCACCACGCGCCGCTGGTCGATGCCTGCGAGGCGTGCAACCTCGTCATCTTGGGCCACGGCGCGGATCGAGAGCCCGAACCGGGTGCGGGTCACCAACAGATGCGTTCCCACCACCAGCAGCAGTCCGGCGCACACGATGATCACACTGTCGATACCCACACTGAAGGAACCGGCCTTGATCATGCCGCTCGGCAACAAAGCCGGAAACGGTTTCGGGTTTCCGCCGTTGGGCACGCCAAGCCGGATGGCCTCGCGCAGCACGGTGCCGGCCATCAAGGTCGCGAGCAGCACATTGATGCTGGGGGCGCCGCGCAAGGGGATCACAAGAACCCTCCCGATCACGACGCCCGCGAGCGCCCCGGCGCCGACCGCAGCCGACAAACCGGCGAGCAAGACCAGCGCAGGGGGCAGCGCAAAGAGAGCGCCCGAAAGGCCGGCGGCTCCCAAGGCTGAGAAACTTCCGAGCGTCACGACGTCACCGTGCGAGAACTTGATGACGTCGAGCACCCCAAAGAACAGCGAAAATCCAACGGCGATCATTGAGTAGATCACGCCCAGCATGAGGCCGTTGAATACCTGCTGCGCTACGATTCCGAGGTCCATCAATGTCTCCGCGCGCTAGGGCGACCCATGACGTCTTGGTCAGTTGAGGCGGAGTTTTCGTTTGCCGGCGGAATATTCGCTATCCGACCAGTAGACCCATTTACCATCCTGGGCGACATAGACGTTGGCCCTCAGGATGTTCTGCCTGTGGTCGTCGAAATTGATCTCGCCGACCAGCGACTTGTATCCCTTGGTCGTGTTGAGCAGGTCCTTGACCTTGGCCCGGTCGGGGCCAACCTTCTCGATCGCATCCATGATCAGATTGGCGGCAGAGTAGGCGAAGGGGCCATAGGCGTCCGGGTCCTCGCGAAAGCCCGCCTTGGCGTATGCGTCGAGAAACGCTTGGCCCTGCTCATATTTGCTGATGGGAGCGCCGTTGTGGAAGGAAATCGTTCCTTCCGCTGCGGCACCTGCGCCTTCCAGGAAGCCCGCGTTCATGATGCCGGAGACGCCCGCAAGCTGGGCGGTGACTCCGACCCGATCCATTTGAGCCCGCAATCGCACGCCAAGCGGCGTCAGGCCGCCCACCATGATCAGATCCGGCTTGAGCTCCTTGATCTTGGTGAGTTCAGCCGTGAAGTCCTGCTGATCCGGGCTGACCGGAAAAGTCGCGACGATCTCGCCGCCAGCCAACTTGAGATATTCGCCGAAATATTTGTTCTGTCCCTTGCCGTAGTCGGTGGTGTCGTGAACGACAACGTATTTCAGGAATCCCTGCTTGGTGAGGAACTCCGCTGCGAGCTTGCCTTCATTGATCATCGTCCCATTGACGCGATGAATTTCGTGGTAGTCGTTGCCATAGGTGATCTCGGGCAGGATGGCGCCCCACACCACGACCGGCAATCCGAACCGGGCATAGGTATCAACCGTCGCGATGCCTACGGCCGAGCAATAGTGGGTCACACCGGCAATGATGCTACGATCCGATGCAGCCTTGGTTGCGACCTGGATGCCGATATTCGGCTTGCATTCGTCATCGAAGGTGACGAGCTCGTAAGTATACTTTGCCGCGGGGTCGGCGTTTCGCAATTGCACGGCCAATTGCGTGGAGTTGCGGCCCCCGATGCCGGGAGCTGAATTCCCACCCGACAATGGTCCAATAAACGCAAGCTTTACGGTCTCCTTGGCCAAGACCGGAACTGTTCCGGTCGCTCCTGCGACCAGCGCGCCGCATGTCAGCAGCAACAATTTAGTTATCAGCTTCATTGGAAATGCCCTCCCTCGCTCACAAAACTGTATCCATCCCGGGCAGGCGAGGCAGTGCGAATCTTCGCAAACGGGCGTGCGCAACAGAGCACGAGCAGGTGCACCGGCGTTGGTCGCCTACAATCGAAACAGATTGCTGCTGCTTTGAGCATCGGGCTGCCTTCGACGAAGCAGATGCGGGTCTCAAAAAAACACCCCGTTGCAATCAGCAACGGGGTGACTGCGTCGCAGGACATCTGCGACAAGTCGAGGGAGGAATTGTTCGCAGTCACGACAGCCAGGGGCTCATCGCAGACGTCGAACGAATCCCTCATACCATCTTCGCGGCAAATTCCCGCCGGGTGTTCGTGCAAAGGGTCTTGCACGAACACCTCGATGGCAGTTGGCGGCTTCCCGGCTCATGCGGTCTGGCGGCCGGCTGCCGGTGTCGTGCCGAATTCACTTGAAAGGTCGACTGCGACAGCCTTGGGCAGGCAAAGGATATTGACCGCCGCCGTCATGAGTGCGATCGCGATCGGATAGATCAGGCCGGCGTAGATGTTGCCAGTGTAGCTGACGAGCGAGAGGCTGATCAGCGGAACGAAGCCGCCGAATATCCCAGTGCCGATGTGATAGGGAAGCGACAGCGAGGTATATCGCAGCCGCGCCGGAAAGAGCTCGACGAGAAACGCGGCATTCGGTCCATAGACCAGCGCTACGAAGATGAGTTGCGCCAGGATAAGCGCCGTGACGACCACGTAATTGTGCGCAGCCGTGGCGCTCGCAATCCCCATGTAGATGGGAACGTAGAGCGCGGCGGCGAGCAGCAGTCCGGTGACGATCAGCGGACGCCGTCCGATACGGTCTGACAAGGCCCCGCTCACGACGATCAGCGGCGTGCCGATGGCTAGAGCAACGGCGACGCAGACATTCGCCGTCAGGAAGTCCACCTTGAGAACGCTCTGCAGGAAATACAGTGCGTAGAATTGCCCGGTGTACCACACGCATCCCAGACCCGCCGTCGCGCCGAAGAGAGCATAGAGCGCATAACCCAATCCTTGTCTCGTGCCGAAACTTTCGCGAACCGGCGCGCGCGAGACCGTGCCGGCCTGGCGCATCTGCGCGAAAACAGGCGACTCGCTGAGCTTGAGGCGAAGATAGATCGAAATCACGACGAGAAGTGCAGACAGCAAGAACGGGATACGCCATCCCCAAGCACGGAATGCTTCCTCCCCGAGCGATAGCCGACACGCCAGCACGACCAGAATTGCAACAAAGAAGCCCAAGGTGGCTGTGGTCTGGATGAAGCTAGTGAAGAAGCCTCGACGGTTTGCCGGTGCATGCTCAGCCACATAGATGGCAGCGCCACCGTACTCGCCGCCGATGGCCAAGCCCTGTACCAATCGGAGCACGACCAGCGCGACAGGTGCGGCAAAGCCGATACTTGCATATGTCGGCAAAAGACCGACCGCGGTTGTCGCAATCCCCATTAAAATAAGAGTCAGCAGAAACGTGTGCTTGCGTCCCAATCGGTCGCCGGACAGTACGGATCTGAATTTCTTTTCCGCGGTCGCCTTGGCCGGCGGAATCGGCCCCGCCGCCCACGATCTCCACACCGTCCAATCGAACGTGACCCAGCGAATTCGAGCGCTGGAGAACCAGCTCGGCGTCCAACTTTTTCATCGATCCAAGAAAGGCGTCACGCTCACATCGATGGGCAGCAGGCTGCTCCCCTACGCCAAGCGGATCAGCGATCTGTTGGCCGAGGCGCATTGCGCAGTGAAGGACGAGGCGTGGCCGGGCGGCGAACTGCGCATTGGGTCGATGGAGACGACGGCGGCGTTACGCCTACCACCGTTGCTCACCCATTACGGCATCGCTTATCCCGATGTTGACGTCCAAATCGAGACGGGCCCGACCGCAGCGCTGGTTAACAGCGTATTGGCTCGGAAGCTTGATGGAGCTTTTGTCTCTGCACCGGTCACGCACGGTGAACTGACCTGCACACCGGTCGTGGAGGAGGAGCTGGTGCTGATCACGCCGCCGATGGTGACGTCTCCCCAACACCTCGGCAAATTCCTGGCTTCGGGAAGCGGCCGGAAGGTGATCGTGTTTCGCGCCGGTTGCTCCTATCGACAGCGTCTGTCGGAGTATCTTGCGCATCGTGGTTTCGTCGACCTGCGCTGGATGGAAATGGGAACGCTCGACGGAATCATCGGTTGTGTGGCGGCTTCGGTCGGGCTGTCGTTGGTGCCGCGCGTCGTCGCTGATTCTGCCGAACGACAGGGCTTGATCCACCTGCATTCTTTGCCGAACGGGACCGGCAGGGCCACCACGGTTTTCGTTCATCGCAAGGACGCATTCGTGTCCTCCGCGCTGCGGGCGTTCATGGAATGCGCCGGATCGGGAACAATCCAAACAGCCCCGCCTGAGAAACCGGCAGTGGCGCTCAAGCAGCCTCGAAAGACGACCTCGCCGCCTTGACTGAGGCCACGATGAAGCGATGCACTTCCGCAACGCGCCGCGTTTCGTGCGTATCGGGATGTGACGTCAGCCAGTAATTCCGCACGAAGCGGATGTCGGGAAGCAGACGCCGCAATTCGGGATAGCGCTGGGCCACGTAATCATGAAGGATTCCGACGCCGTGTCCACCGCGAACAGCCTCCATCTGCGCAACGACGCTGCCGCATTCATAGCGTCGCGACATGAGCCGGCCGAGCACCGATGCATAGTCCAATGCCCTGCTGTAGACGAAATCCTCGACCTGGGTGACGAACAGGCGGCCGGCAAGATCGGCCTGCGTCTTGATGGGACCCGCGCGCGCCAGATAAGCATCAGCAGCATAGACACTGAGCGTATAGTCGGTGAGCTTGGACAGGATCAGCTTGCCCTGCTTGGGCCGGTCCAGCGTGATCGCAACGTCAGCCTCGCGCCTTGACAATGAGAACGTGCGCGGAAGTGGCACGAGCTGAATGACAAGGCCCGGGTGCTTCGCGGCCAGCGCGCCCAGCCGATCGGCCAGGAAGTAGTTGCCAAGCCCGTCCGGCGCCCCTACGCGCACCGTTCCGGTGAGGGCCTCGGCGGCGCCTCCAATGCTCGATCCCACTTTGAGGAATTCGCTCTCTGCGCGTTCGGCAGCCGCGACAAGGGCCTCGCCCGCCGCCGTCAGCGTGCAGCCTGAAGTGTGTCGTTCGAGCAGTTTGGCATTCAAGCCACTCTCAAGCGCCGTCAGTTGCCGGGCGACCGTTGCATGGTTCAGCCGTAGGCTTTTCGAGGCCTTCAGAATCTGGCCGGCACGCGCCACCTCCAGGAATATCCGAACGCGCTCCCAATCCATTGACTACACTTTCTGCACAACGGAGCCGCGAATTCGGCCGTTGATGCCGCATTTTTATGCGCTGCATATCTGGCTCGATCAAGCATCAAGTTAGGGAGAGCAGCCAATGCCCGTGACTATTCTGAACTTCATCAATGGCGAGTTAGTGCCGAGCCGGGGCCCTCGCACCGCGCCGGTTTACAATCCCGCGACCGGCGAGCAATCGGCAACGCTCGGACTTGCCACGACGCAAGACGTGCGGTCGGCCGCCGCAGCGGCCCGCAAGGCCTTTCCGGCCTGGGCGAACACACCGCCACTGCGGCGTGCGCGTATTCTCAATCGTTTCCTGCGGATCATGGAGGATCGTATCGATGAACTTGCCCAAGTGATCACCGCCGAACACGGCAAGGTGCTCTCGGACGCGAAGGGCGAGATCCAACGCGGCATGGAGGTGGTGGAGTTCGCGACCGGCGCGCCGCAACTGCTCAAGGGAGAGATCAGCGAGAATGTCGGTACCCGTGTCGACAGCCATTCGCTGCGTCAACCGCTCGGGGTCGTCGCTGGCATCACGCCATTCAATTTCCCGGCGATGGTCCCGATGTGGATGTTCCCGGTTGCGCTGGCCTGCGGCAATACGTTTATCCTCAAGCCGTCAGAGCGCGATCCCTCGGCCTCGCTTGTGCTTGCGCAGTGGCTGAAGGAGGCCGGGCTGCCCGACGGCGTGTTCAACGTCGTGCATGGCGACAAGGAGGCGGTGGACGCCATTCTAACCGATCCGGATATCGTCGCGGTCAGCTTCGTCGGCTCGACGCCGATTGCGCGATACATCTATGAGACGGCGACCAGCCACGGCAAGCGCTGCCAGGCGCTGGGCGGCGCCAAGAACCACATGATCGTGATGCCTGACGCCGACATGGACCAGGCGGTCGACGCTCTCATGGGCGCGGCTTATGGCTCCGCCGGCGAGCGCTGCATGGCAATCTCGGTAGCCGTTCCGATCGGAGACACGACCGCCGACCGTCTGATCGAAAAGCTGGCGCCCAAGGTCCGCGCGCTTAACATTGGTCCCGGCACCGACCCCGATGCCGAGATGGGCCCGCTGGTGACGAAGCAGCACCTCGACAAGGTCCGAGGCTATATTGACGCCGGCGTTGACGAAGGCGCGAAGCTGATTGTGGACGGGCGCGATTTCCATCGCCAGGGCTACGAGAAGGGCTACTTCATCGGCGGCAGCCTGTTTGATGGCGTGACCACGGACATGAAGATCTATCGCGAAGAGATCTTCGGACCGGTGCTCGTGGTAGCTCGGGCCAAGTCCTATGACGATGCGGCCGACATGATCAACCAGCACGAGTTCGGCAACGGCACTGCAATCTTCACCAGGGACGGCGATGCGGCGCGTGAGTTCGCGCATCAGATCCAGGTCGGCATGGTGGGCATCAACGTACCGATCCCGGTGCCGATGGCATTCCATTCGTTCGGCGGATGGAAAGCCTCTCTGTTCGGCGACCATCACATGCATGGCCCCGAGGGCGTTCGCTTCTATACCAAGCTGAAAACGATCACGACCCGTTGGCCGACCGGCATCCGGGCAGGCGCCGAGTTCGTGATGCCGACGATGTCCTGATCTTCTCCAAATGGAAGGCCGTGGCGGCTCCACGGCCTTCTCAACTCGCCAGTTGGCGTGGCCCTAATGGTGAACTCTGGCAATCGCCGCCAGAGAGGTGAATTCGGCCGATCAATCCGTGAATATCGCCCTAGAATCGTCGGACTGGGCTCAGATTGGCCCTGTCGATCTCCATCGGCGGCTCGAGGCTGTCATGCTCGCTCTCCTCAGCTCCATTGGGTCACTGGGAACGCTCACTTCTCGGCCAAGCTCCCGTGGTGAGCGCCCTCGGAGAGTATTCGACCACCTCTCCGATGAGAGGGATCGCCGCAGCCCGCACTCTCCGGCCAGCTGTGACATGAAGCCGCCAGGCGCGCTCGGCACCCTCGAAGCCCTGAATCGATGGATCATTCCAGAGCAACTCGATCGTCCCCTGCAGCACTAGGACATCGCCGATGACAAAGTCGACAAAAAGCAGTCCCGCCCTGGGATTGGACACAAAATTGCCGAGCGTGTTGAAAAAAGAATTACCCGCAAAGTCCGGAACGGTGATCTGGTTTCCCGCCACGTCAATGAAGCCCGGCTTGCCGCCGCGGTGAGAGATATCGCAATCGAACGATGATCCGTCATCTGAAGGCGCACATGAGGCGACGAAGAAGGTCGCCGACTGGCGGATCAGCTCTCGTGCCGCATCGTCCAAGACGTCGAACGCCTCCACCTCGCCGGGACCGACTTGCTCCAGTGGAGCGGATCGTGCCGAGCTGATATGGCGCGTGTGGATGTATTGAGGGCAATTGCCAAAGCTCTGCACGACCGCCATCTCGAAACCTGTCTCGTCGACAGCGATCAGCGTTCCGTTCATGCGGTTTCGCCGGCGATTGGTCAGGTCTATGCCCAGCACGCCCAAGCTGGCGCTCACGGAAAGATTCGTTCCGAGCTGGTCGAAGGTCTTCGGTAACGATTCGATGCGCAGCCGTCCTGGATTCGGCGAAGAGACGAATCCGGGCGGGCCAAACAGGATCGAAGGGACCGGCCAGCCCGTTCGGTCCGACGAGCCGACAAGGAGGTATTCGAGTCCTGCGAAGAACGCGCGGTGCTGATCGGGCATCCACGTGCGGATGGAGGCTTTCCCGCGGTCGCTCACTCTGTCGGCAACGCCGACGCGTCGCTGCACGTCGATCTCGCCCTGATGAAAAGGAGACGAGCTCCGTTCGGAAAGACTGGCCATGACCGCACCTCGAAGAAGGTTTGCTGATCAGCTCGCAGGCGCGCTTGGCATCCGCTGAAAATTCGGAAGAGCTTCCAGTCGCCCCAGCCAGGCGACAATGTTCGAATAGGACGACAGTTCAATGCCTCCCTCGGGAGCGGCCCGCGTGTAGCTGTAGCAGGCGAGATCAGCCACGGTCGGATGCGTTGCTGCGAGAAATTCGTGCTTCGCAAGATGACCATCCATAACGCTGAACAGAGTGTTCGCGATCTCTACCGCTTGCCGGCCATCGACGGGCAATTTGAACACCTTTCCCAGCCGAGCTGTCGCTGGTCCATATGCGAGCTGTCCTGCCGCCACGGACAGCCAACGTTGCACGGCAGCCGCACTCACGGGATCTTCCGGAAGCCACGTCTCGGTATTGTCGTAGCGCTTGGCCAGATAGATCAGGATTGCGTTGGAGTCGGCAACGACGGTGCCGTCATCGTCGATGACAGGTATCTGCCCGAACGGATTCGTCGCCAGATAGGCCGGCGTCTTTCGCTCGGCAGGCGGCGTCGGAATCAACTCGTAGGGGAGCGATAGAAGCCCGAGCAAGAGCTCGACCCGGTGGCTGTGTCCCGACAATTTGCCGCCATAGAGCTTGATCGTAGCTGACATTTCCAACTCGCTTTCGCTATTCAAAGGTTGTCCCGGTCCTTATCATTTTCCATTCGGGCGATAATCGAATGTTCCGTCAATTTACTATTGCGGTTTTCGCAATGATCCAGACGAGCAAATTGACTGGCCGATCGAGGTGTTGAACTGCCGGCCTCCGTTACCCTGTCCAGGGCGTTGCCCTTCTATCCTCTGAACTCCCCGACGTAGCGCTCGCGCAACACGTTCTTCTGAATCTCTCCCCATGGTATTCCGGGGCAGCTCGCTCACGCAGAAATCGCGGTTCGGCAGCTTGTAGGCAGCCAGCCGCCCCTTCAGCACCGCGACAATGTCGGTTTCCCGAGCAGCGCCTCCTGCCGTCGGGACGGCGACCGCGACAGCTCCCTCGCCGAAATCAGGATGCGGCAGTCCGACGAGCGCGCTTTCAAGCACATCTGGATTCAGGTCGATCTCGATTTCGACCTCCTCGGATGAACGTTGTAATCGCCCGAAATGATCACATCCTTCGCGCGACGACCTTCAAGGGGAGCCGATGGCGGAACACTCGACTTCGATCGGTCACTGCCTCCAACAGCTCGCTGAGAAAGCGCTTTATCTCGGCCCCCTTGATAGATCACTCAGTCCGCAACTGCCCGCTCGAGCTCGGCCGCTCTGGGTCTGACCGTCTCGCGCTGCGACGACTGGACCGGCCGTTCGTCCCCCTCGCCTGCCTCCATGTCGATAAAGACGGCCGGCTCGCGCTGCGACCGGTCAATCGTCAGCGAAAACACATCGAAGCGATTGTAGTAGCCGACGACATCGTGAAATTGCTTCGGTTCGACGCACTGCGCGACGTCAATATCGGCATATGCGACACCTTCGCTGTCTGAGAGGACGTCGCTGATAATCTGCCCGGTCGGATCGAGGATCATCGATACAGCATTCGGTGTGCCCTCGATCAGATCTAGCATGGCGGGGTTCGCCTGTCCGAGCGCATCCTTCATACCCACATCCATGCAGGCGGACGAAACGATGTTGAAGCATTTGGCTTCAAACGAATGAGCTCCAGCCCGGATCTCAATGGCCCTGCGTAGGTCATAGCCCCCCTTCTCCTTGGAGGGACGCGTCGGCCAGATCGGCGGGTAGGTCGAAATATGAACTTGCTCGCCCTGCGCCATCAATGAATAGCGGGCAAGTGGATTCGTATTCTCACCACAAATCAGCATGCCAATGCGGCCGATAGGGGTCTGCGCGACGCGCAATCCGCGCGCATCTCCGGCAGCCCAGACCAGCTTCTCGTAAAAGGTCGGAACGAGCTTGCGATGATGATTGAGGATTGATCCATCTTGGCCGATCAAAAGATTGGAGTTCCAGATGCAGCCAAGGCTGGCAACCGTTCCTTCCGTAAAACCGATAGAGACTACGACGTTGTGGCGCTTGGCCGCCATCCTGACCTTCGTCAATTCCGGGCTGTCGAGCCGCAATGCCTGGGCCGACAACGCTCTGAAGAAATCATGAGACATGATCGGCGCCTGCAGCGCCGCCCACACGGGAAAACCGGGAATGAACGATTCCGGGAAAGCAACGAGCGAGGCGCCGTTGCGTGCCGCCTCGGCGATGAGGTCGCAGGCCTTGTCTGCACTTTTGGCCGCGTCGAGGAAAACTGAAGATGTGTGGCACGCGGCAGCTTTGAAGCGTGGCAAATTCGACGGCATTTGAGACGATCCTCTCGGTTTCTGGCACCACAGATTAGTCTTTCGCCGGCGGGTGGCGAATGCGGAAAATCTGCACGAGCGGTTGCGCGTCTTCAGACGACCGCGACCGGTACGCGATAGATCGCGTTGCGCCGGCCGCCAGCCGGCTGACTTTCGCCCGATCGCGAGGTCGCCCGAGACAGGAGACCGCAGCATCCTTCTTTTACAATCCAATCACAGATGAACTTGGTCCAGGATCGTCCCGACACCTTCTCCAACCGGCATTCCTGCCAGCTCCGTCCTTCATCAGCGCTCAGTTCGACCGCCGCGATTCCGTCGTCACCCCAGGCCCATCCCCACACTTGCAAAACCTCGTCACGCCTGAGCTGACTATTTGGCTTTGGCGCCACGATGACCGATTGGGGCGCGATTGCCCACACCGGCTGGGTCGAGCCGTCCGGCGCGAGATCGTTGTACCATGTCGTGGTGAAGACGCCCGGAGCCCGGTCCGAGCGCAATTCGATCTTGCGGAGCCATTTGACGCTGTTCGTGCCGTAGAAGCCCGGGACCACCAACCGCAATGGATAGCCGTGCTCAGGAAGCAACGGCGCTCCGTTCATCTCGTAGGCGAGCAAGACGTCGTCGGATATTCGGGAGAGCGGCAGATCCTTGACGTAATGTCCGCACGCGATGCCTCCGAAATCGCCGGAGTCCGCCCCCTGTAACCAAAGGAAAGTTGCGTTCCTCGCCACGCCCGCCGATCCTAGCACATGATCCAGACGAACGCCCGCCCAGCGCACGTTGCAGACCCGCTGCGTGGGCTTGTCGGGCGCCAGCGGGCTGCCTGCACATTGATGCACCGACACCACCTCGGTCTTTGGAAAGGACTTGAGCTGACCGACGGAGAAGCTCGCGGGCGTCTCGACCAGGCCGGCGATTTCCAGCGTCCAATCGTCCCCATGAGCGACATCAAGAACACCGAGATGGCACAACACGATGCAGCCTTCGACTGGCGTGATGCGGTCGGTCAGCAGATGCGGTTCAGAAGGAATTCGGCCGAAGAAGCCGCGCACCTTGTACGTATAGTGGTCAGCCATCGCAGCGCTCCCTCGCGCCGGCATTCTAGTACATCCCGAGAGGACGCCGAGCGTAAGAAACTCTGCAGATACACTTGCGCGTATTCGATCACTCGAAGTCGTTCAGATACGCCCTGTCCGCCTTGAAGATCTCATGAAGGAACCGCAGCAGCGTACGCACCCTGCCCATATATTCGATATCCTCATGGACAGAAATGTATAGCGATCGCGTGACCACCACATCTTTCATGAGCCATACAAGGCGAGGATCCTTTTTTGCGGAAAAGAAGGGCAGAAGGCCGATGCCACGCCCGACAGCGATCGCATTCTGCTGGGCCGCCATGCTGGTCGATCGAAAGACGACGCTCTCCGGCACCAGGACGTCATGCAGCCATTGCACCGGCTGGATAGCCACGAGATCGTCGACATAATCAATGAAATCGTGACGCTTCAATTCTTCCATGGTGTCCGGCGTCCCCCGTTCCACGATGTACCTGGACGATGCAAACAGCCCAAGCTTGAACTCGCCAGCTTTTTTGACCGAAAGTTTGGGGCCTACGAGGGGAACGAAGCTGATGCAGACATCCGCCTCGCGTTTGGTCAGATTGATCAGATGCCTTTCGGTGACAAGCTCCACGACAACGCCCGGGTGCTTCTCATTGAATTGGACCAACTTCTCTGCAAGGTAGAAGGCGGCAATACCCTCCATGCTCGTCAGCCGGACGCGACCAGTGGGCTCGGTTGGCGTGGCGCGGAAATCTTCCGATATCACCAGGGCAGCGCCCTCAATTTTCTCGGCCTCCTGGTAGAGCTTGTGCCCGTCCTCCGTCAGCACGAACCCGTTCGGCTTGCGGTCGAAAATCTTGATACCAAGATCCCGCTCAAGCTCTGAAATGCGCCGGCTGACCGTCGTGTGGTCGACCTTGAGGCGCCGCGCGGCCGGCATCAACCGCCCCTGCCGGGCGAGTTCAAGGAAGAATTTCAGGTCGTTCCAGTCGAACATTCGCTCCTGCGTGCCAATCCGGAAGAGGCCAACGACGAAAATCCGACGGTGGGTGACCGCCCCGCGCCCGATCAAACAATCTTCTACGGCGGCTTTCAAGACGCCTGAAACCGATTTCCATATTTTAGGGGTCCTGAGGCCGCGGGTCGCAACCTGCTTTTGCGGATCGAGGCGCAGGACCTCGGCCGCTACCGCTCTCCCATTCCCTGCGGCACGCAGTCTCGCGTGTAGAGATACTCGAGAATTTCCTTTCTGTACTGCAGGCTCCCGGCGTGGGTCGCCAGTTTGAGCCGGTCCCGCGGTCGCAAGGTGTCGATCTCCCAGATCCGGCCGATTCGCGCCGCCGGTCCGTTTGAGAGCGCGACAATGCGATCGCTCAGGAAGATCGCTTCGTCTATGTCGTGCGTGACCATTACAACGGTGGTCCGGGTCTTTTCCACGATGCGAACCAGTTCGTCCTGAAGGCTCGACTTGGTCAGCGCATCGAGCGCGCCGAACGGCTCGTCCAGCAGCAGCACCTTAGGCTCGACCGCAAAAGCGCGAGCGATGCCCACCCGCTGCTTCATTCCACCTGACACCTCGAATGGATATTTGTTGATGGCATGCTCCAGGTGAACAAGCTTCAGTGCCTGCTCCGAGCGATCCTTCAATTCGGATGCTGCGGCACCCTTGAAGGCCTGTTTGACCGCAAGGCGAACGTTTTCGAAGCAAGTCATCCAGGGCAATAGAGCATGGCTCTGAAAGACCATTGCGCGCTCCGGCCCCGGGCCCGCAATCGTCGTCCCGGCGCAGCGTATTGCACCCTTTGTAGGCGCCAGAAGGCCAGCAACAATGTTTAGCAACGTGCTTTTGCCGCAGCCTGAATGGCCGATCAAGCAGACAAACTCGCTGTTCTCGATAGCGAGCGAGATTCTATCCAGGGCCAGAAGCCCCTTGCCAGAACGGTCAACAAACGACATTGAGACATCGTTGATCTCAAGATCCGCCATCGTCCTATTCCCGGAAACTGAGGCTTTCGCCTATTCGCTTGAGCAAAATATCTAGCGCCAACCCAATGCCGCCGACCAGAACGATGGCGACGATCATGCTTGCGATCTGAAGGTTATTCCATTCGTTCCAGATGAAGTACCCGATGCCGCTCTGCGCGCCGACCATCTCGGCGGCCACAATGACGAACCAGGCAATACCGATCGAGATCCTCATTCCCGACAGGATCATGGGTACACTGGCGGGAAAGACGACGCGCGTGACATGCTCTAGTCGGGGTAGGCCGAATACGCGCGAGACGTTCAGCCATTCGGCCCGCACGGAAGCTGTCCCGGTTGCCGTGCTGATCAACATCGGCCAGACCGCACAGATGAAGATGATGAAGATCGTTGAGACGGTGCTGTCGCGGAACGTATAGAGCGCGAGCGGCATCCACGCGAGTGGCGATACCGGCCGCAGGATCTGAATGAAAGGATCCAACGCGCGATGGCAAGCAGGCCATAGACCGAGCACGAAGCCTAGGGGCACCGCGACGAGAAAGGCCAGCGTAAAGCCCAGTGCTACGCGGCCCATGGAATAGGCCAGATGCCATGCGATGCCGAGATTGTTGGGATTGTCGTGATCGAAGGCGTGTGTGATCAGATCCCGGCCGCGGAGCGCGACCGTCCACGGTGAGGGGATCGCACCCGCCTGCTGACCCGGCGCGCTCTGGCCGGCAAGGCGGGCATATTCGGCGTCGGTGGCGCTAACACCTCCCGATGAACCGGCGGTGAACCAGCCCCAGACGCTTACAAACACGATGAAGATCGCGACCGAGGATACCCAGGGCTGCTGCAGCCGGCGTGACACCTCCATCAGCCCCCCTTCCGGACCGAAGCCAGGTAGTCCTGCGGCTTATTGGAATCGAATTCGATCCCGAGAATCCTTTCGGTGCCGAAGCCGACCGCTGGCGGCGTCACGCCCTGCTCGCGCATGATCCGCGCGGCATCGGTCGCCAGCATCACCTTTTCGGCGAGCACCTTATAGTCGACGTCCTCCTTTAGCATGTTCCAGCGCCGGAGCTGGGTCATCAGCCAGACTGCCGCCGAATATTGCGGAAACGGCTGATAATCAACCCGCCGCGGATCTTTCCGGATGGTGCCAAGGCCGTCGGCATACGTGCCGCTCAAAACCTGTTCGAGGACAATTTCGGGAGCATTGAGATATTGCGGCTCCGACAACACCTTCGCCATGCCGACCCGGTTCTCCGGCTTCGAGACATGAAGACTGGACGCGATGATGGCGCGGTAGAACGCCATGAAGGTGTTGGGATTCTGCTGGATCCAGCTTTCAGCGGCGGTGACGGAGCAACAGGGATGTCCATCCCAGATATCCTTCGAGATCAGATGAATGAAGCCAGCGCCTTCGTAGACCGCGCGCTGACCGCCCGGCTCGCCGCCGAAAAAGCCATCGATGCTTCCGACGCGAAGGCTCGCCACGTATTCGGTCGGAGGTACGATGCGGTATTTGACATCTTGGTCCGGATCGAGCCCGGCGGCAGCCAAATAGTTGCGGAGCTGCAGGGTCTGGTGACTTTGCTCGAACGGGACCGCGAACGTGAAGCCCTTCCAGTTCTTGGGATCCCGATTGTCCTTGTGCTTGTTGGCCAGGACGAGAGAGTTGCCGTTCTGGTTCAAGATGGTCAGCACCTTGATCGACTGGACGTTACCGCCGAGGCCGGCCGTCATCGTCAGGGGGACCGGCATCACCTGCTGCGAGACGTCCAGCTCGCCGTTGAGCATCTTGTCGCGGATTAGCGCGATGCCAGCAATCTTCTGCAGGCTGACGTCCAGGCCTTCCTTGCTGTAGCTGCCGAGCTTTTCGCCGTAGATCAGCGGAACGGCGCAGGTGATCGGGAGGAAGCCAACAGCCAGTTTGGTTTTCTCGAGAGGCTTTCGCTCCTGAGCAATTGCCGTCAAGGTGTCGATTGGCAGGATGCTGGAGAGAGCGCCGATGATCGCCCCGGCGCCGACGGTGCGAAGCAGTTCCCGTCGCAAGATAGGCTGCGGGAAAAGGCCATGCAGAAGTGCCTGCTGGACGTTTTGGGACACGGCCTCTTCGACAGTCGGCTGCGCGGGAGCATGCGCTCCGCAACTGCATAGGTTGCCGATGAAGCGATGGTGATGTGAGGCGTCGCGCATGTCTGTCCCCCCTGGTCAAAATGTTCGGCTCAAAAATCGCAACATTGACGCTCGAATGGCCTACAGCGAAATTCTGCAGGAGCATCTGCAATCCCGCGCATGCCATTCGGAACTGCCAGCTCTGGCTCACTCCGCCGATTGCGGCATCGTCCTTGAGCGCCCGAACAGGATGCGATGCTGCATCTCGTCGAAGCGGCCATCGGCGTTCTTTTCCCGCGTCAGCAACGACACCGCGATCGCCACGGCGAACGACAGCGGCATGCTGATGATGGCCGGGTTACGCAGCGACACGAACCACCAGGCGCCGCTCACCTGCGCCAGCGGCTTGCCGAGCACGTCGACCTGGATCGTCGGAGACAGCGCAATGAGCACCAGCGAGCTCAGCGTGCCGATCATGATGCTAGCGACGGCCGCTGGCGTCGTGAAACGACGCCAGATGATGGCGAGGACCAGCGATGGAAAATTGGCGGCGCAGGCGATGGAGAAGGCGAGCCCGGCCATGAAGGCCACGTTCTGGCCTTCGAAGGTGATACCGAGCACGATCGCCAGCACCGAGATCGCAATCGTGGCGATCCGCGCCACTCTGAGCTGCTCAGCCTCCGACGCCGTACCGTGGCGAACGACGTTGGTCCAGATGTCATGGCACAACGTAGCCACGCCGGAGAGCGTCAGGCCTGCCACCACCGCCAGCATGGTGGCAAACGCAACCGCGCAGATGAAACCGAAGAAAGCGTCGCCGCCAACCGCGAGGGCGAGCAGAGGTGCAGCCATATTGCCCCCACCGCCGGCTTTCGTCACCGCCTCCGGGCCGACCAGCACCATGGCACCAAAGCCGATGATGAACACCATTAGGTGGAAGAAGCCGATCAGCCCGGTGGCATAAAGTATCGATAGTCGAGCGGCCTTGGAGTCCCGCACCGTGTATACCCGCATCAGTACGTGCGGCATCGCCGCGGTGCCGAACATCAGCCCGAGGCCGAGGGAGATCGCGTCCCATTGCCCCGAAACCACCCTCGAACCGGGCTGCAGCACTCTTGTGCCGTACTTATCTGCCGCTGCTGCGAACAGCTTGAGTGGGTTCATGTCGAAATGCATCAGGACCAGGACTGCCAGGATTACACCGCCGGCGAGCAGCAGCGCCGCCTTCACCACCTGCACCCAGGTGGTGGCGAGCATGCCGCCGAACAGCACATAGATGAGCATGGCAGCACCGACCAAAGCCACCGACCAAGTGTAGGGCAGGCCGAACAGCAACTTGATCAACGATCCGGTCGCGACCATCTGGGCGATGAGGTAGAACAGGATCACCGCCAGCGTACCGATCGCCGCGGCGAGCCGCACCGGCTTTTGGCTGAGCCGATAGGCGACCACGTCCGCGAACGTGAATTTGCCGACATTGCGCAGTGGCTCGACGATCAGAAAGAGGATGATCGGCCAACCCACCAGCCATCCAATCGAGTAGATCATGCCATCGAAGCCATTCGAGGTGACAATGCCGGCAATGCCGAGCAGCGCGGCCGCGCTGAGGAAGTCGCCGGCGAGCGCCCAGCCATTCTGCCAGGCAGTGATCTCGCCGCCCGCGGCAAAGAAGTGCTCCGTAGTACGGGTGCGCCGCGCCGCCCAGTAAGTGATCAGGAGCGTCAGGACCATAAATGCGAAGAAGAAGCCGATCGAGAGCGAGTTGTTGGCCATCGCGAGGTCCTAACGTTCGAGGTCACGAAGGCTGGGATCAAATACCCGGTTGGCCCACAGCACATAGATCAGGCAGAGCAGGAACGATGAAATGATGACGAGAGGGCCGAGCACGATGCAAAGCGAGAGTCCGGGCGCAAGCACAGTCCCCAAAAGCGGCTTGTCGAACGCGAACAATGCCATGAAGCCGAAATAGATCGTGATCATCGTCGCACAAAGCAGCAGCGCGATCCTGAGGCGCCTCCGCGCGAGCGTGACAGAACGAGGCGCGACGCCGGAATTGACGGAAGTCTGCGCGTCCATCCACCCCCCAGAAGGTCTTGATATCCACTACCAGGCAGCTTCCGCCGAGCCGTAAGCAAAGGGAACCACGAAATTTTGCAATGTGCCGTGCGGATTTGCAGCCTCCGGAGAGGATGCAGTCTCGCTGGCAGCGTAGTGCTTGGCCGACCATTCGACCGTTTCTAGGCGTGTCGCCGACGCCAGGGTACGGGCACCGCATTGGCGGCTCCCCGCCGCGGTCCAGGCCAATTATTGCAACTTCGGGTTCGAGAGGGGGCGAACGCCGGTCGCAGCTTGACAGTCGGAACTGAGCGAGACTCCATGCACGCAAGGTCCATGTTGTTCGGATGAGCGGCCTTGCTGGGAGCGGCTGACGGCGGAAAAGTGAACTGTCCACGTCAGACGGCCGCTACCAGCAAATGTCAGCGTCGGTGGTTGCGAGCCCCTGATCTACTGTGGCCCCCTTCGCATGTCCGCCCTGGCGCGCCATCTTATGATCGAGCGCTTGGTGCCGTCCGATGCGCCCGTACATCAGATAGAAAGCCGATATGCTACCGCTTTGCGGATATGAGAAGCATCATCGGCCTCTCGATTTCCTCCTCCAAAGCGGGGTTTTCTCTGATCTGATCCAGCGATGGCGCGAACTCTTCAACGGCTTTAATTTCAAACCCGGCTTGGATCAGTGCGTTCAGGGTCGTGCCAATGGTCCGATGATATTTGACCACTCCTTTTACAAACCAGTCGGTCTGGCGCTCGCCCTCAACAGAGTAACGGTTCACGGGCCAGGTCTTGCGACCGTCCTCATCTTCGGTCCATCGCGGATAGGTGGCCGCCATGAAAATCGGATGTTCGATGGTAAAGACGAAATCGGCTCCGGGGACGAGCGATCGATGAACCATGCGAGCGAGCCGTTCGAAGTCGCGAACGTAGTGGAATGTCAGGGCGCTATAAGCGAGATCGAACGTCGCTTCGGGCAACTCAAGTGTTTCGAGATCGGCCATTTGGTACGTGATCGCGTCCTCGCGCGTGAACTCTTGCGCACGGGAGATCATGTTCTCGGACAGGTCGATTCCGAGGACTGACGCGGCACCCTGTTCGCGCATCCAGCGGGAAGCCCAGCCGAAGCCGCAACCAAGGTCGACGATCCGTTTGCCGGCCAGGCTAGGAAGCAGAGCGCGTATCGCCGGCCATTCGGGCGCGCCGGACAGCCCCTGAACTTGTCTGGGAAGCTGACAATAGCCAGAAAAGAAGTCGGGATTGTCGTAGATATTTTGTGCCATGATGGACTCCATCGAAGATGATGGGACGAGGCACAGGTCATGCGAAAAGCCTCGTCCACGAAGGGCGCGAGGCTCGGTATCGTTCCGCTGTCGATATTAAAGCGGTCGACATCCCGGCATCCCGCCTATTGGGATGCCGGGGAACAGGGAGACAATATGAGTATCCTTCTCGACCATGCAGAAATGATATTATCCCGTGCTGTCGGCGTCAACGCCGCATTTGCCGTTGCTTCCATTGGCCTCAAATCGACTCGGAAATGGCGCCGCGCCTGCGACGGCTCTCCTAACGAGGTTTGCCGACCAGCGCCGGTGAGGTCGCGTTTTGCAACGTTAGCCCCCTGTCTCAATAATGGCGACAAATGCGAACGCCGTACGTCGGCTGTATCGTGATCGCTGGAAGCGGGCGGATCTTTCGGCGGCGATCTCGATCTGTGTGCACGAGCACTGCGCGCGAGCAATTGACGGGTCGACTGCGACGTATGATCGGCAGCTAATATCTTGTGATCGAGCGTTTCACCAGCATCGATACGCTGGTGATTGCCATTGGCGCGGCGCTGGACGGGCCTGCTCTACACCGCTGACATTGCAGTGGCGGTCGATGATGCCCGCGGTCTGCATTCGGCAACGGCGCTGAGCCCGACGGCCGATGGCGGCCAACACTTGGTTCGCATTACGCGTGCTTAGCATACGACGTGCGCAGGAGCTGTCCTGTTCAACCGCCACCTCGCAGATTGAGCTGGAACGGGTCGAGCAATCCGCACTTATCTTGCTCCTGAGAGCCGCAGGCTAGATAGGTGAATGTAGCTCACCCATGCTTGCAAAGTTCTCATTTGTCGAAGAGTTCTGCGACAACGCAGACTAGCCCCAAAATCAGAGCTTAATAGCGTTTTTGGGGGAGGATGCATGCTTCAAGGAAGCCAAATCGCGTTCATTCGGGAAGCCCAGTCTGGCTGATCCAGACCTGGCCGAAAGACGCTGAGTGGCAATTCTCGCCATAGATGACTCGATTTGCCCGCGACGTCGGATCTGCCCGTGCGTGCTCGCGCCGCGGGGCGATATCCGCACCTGCTGATCAGCCAAAAGTCACGTGAGAAGCGCTCCAAAGCCGCCTGGCGGTTTGCGGACGCCAGGAGGAGGAAGAAGGGATGAAGTTCAGGACGTTTCTCTGCGCGGCCGCTGCCCTGGCGCTCACTGGTGCCTCGGCGCCAGCCGCCGATAAGGATGCCGCCGACATCGCGGTCGAAGCCGCAAAGAAGTATGCGGGAACGACAATCAGCATCGTCTGGGAGGCCGGTCTTCAATCGCTCGACCCGCTGAACTATTCAGGCCCGAAATGGGAGAAGCTCACCGGGATCAAGGTCAAGGTGGTCGAAGTGCCCACCGACCAGATGTTCACCAAGATCATGCAGGATTTCAAATCGGGCGCCGGCGCCTATGACGCGCTGAACGTCATTCCGTCCTGGATGCCTGACCTTGCGCGCGCTGGCGCTCTCGAGGCTCTCGACAAGTATGTCGACAAATTCGGCTATCGCGACGAGTTGCAGGACATCGCGGCCGCGTACCGCGACAACCAGATGCAGTATGACGGGAAGATTTACGGCTTTCCCGACGACGGCGACGTAATGCTGCTCTACTACCGGAAAGACATCTTCGAGGATCCGAAGATGAAGGAAGAGTTCAAGGCCAAGTTCGGCTACGAACTCGCGCCGCCAAAGGACTGGAAGCAGTTCGACGAGATCGGCCAATTCATCACCGACAAGATGGCACCCAAGGTTTACGGCGCCGGCTTCTTCCGCACAGCGCCCTATCCGCAATACATGTTCCAGGAACGCTTCCGCATGGAAGGCGGCAAGTTCTTCAATGCGGACACCATGAAGGCGACGGTGAATAGCGACATCGGCCTCAAGGTGTTCAAGCAAATGCTGGCGGAAAACAAGTTCATGCCGCCAGGCGTAGAGCAGTGGAATTTCGTCGACAATCTCGCCGCGTTCCTCCAGGGCACCACTGCGATGACGATCTCCTGGCCGCCCTATGGACGATGGGCCGCTGGCTACGGTTCGGGCGAGGAAGCGTTGAAGTGGGTGCCCAAATCGCAGGTCGCCGGCAAGGTCGGCTACGCACTCACGCCTCTCGGCCGTCCGGAGCTCGGCGTCGGCTTCGACCTGTCGGTGTCGGCGACCAGCAAGAACAAGGAGGCCGCCTATCTCTTCGTTCAATGGCTGAACAGCAAGAAGACCAGCCTCGAGCGCGTCCAGCTCCCCTATACGCTGCGCGATCCGTTCCGGCTGTCGCACTACGCGAGCGAGAAATACCGTGCGCTCTGGCCCGACGCTCCCGCCTATCTCGATACGATCAAGACTTCCGGCGAGAAGGGCCTGCTCGATCTCTCCCTGCTGCAACAGGACAAGTACGACGAAGCAGTGACCAAGGCGATCTCGAGCCTCTGGGCGGGCGAAGATCCCAAGGCTATCCTCGATCGCCTGGCGCAACAATTCGACGCCATCACCGAGAAAGTCGGCATCGACAATCAAAGAGCGGTCTACAAGGTCTGGGCGGCAAAGCCCGGCGCTTATCCCCAATAGCTGCCTTGGACACAGCACGGGAGGCCTAGCCCTCCCGTGCTGTGCTGTTTCCTGGACTGATGATGACGCTTTCCGCAAGTCTCAAGGGTGCCGAACAACGTCGGCCTAGCCGCCTCGGGCGCGTGCTCGAGGACCGCCTGCCCTATCTCATCGTCGCACCGGCCATTCTGATCCTTCTCCTGGTCGGCTTGTTCCCCCTGATCTATTCGCTGATCGTGAGCTTTCAGCGTATCACGATGACCGAGAACGACACGTCCTTCGTTGGCCTCTTGAACTATGCGGAGCTGTTCAGGGATGCTCGCCTCTGGGCCTCGCTCGGCCACACTGCCATCATCACCGCGATTGCCCTGCCCCTCGAGCTGCTGATCGGCTTCCTGATGGCGCAGCTTTTCATCGATCGCATGCCCGGACGCCAGCTCTTCGTCGCGCTGCTGGTGCTTCCGACGGTGATCTCTCCGATCGTCGCGGGAGCAACCTGGCGGCTCATGTTCGACGTTCGCTTCGGTCCAATCGGTGAGATCCTGAGCTTCATTGCGGGCGAGCCGGTGCGGATCCTTTGGACGGTCAATCCTGCCTACGTCTATCCGGCGATCGTCGTCTGTGAAGTCTGGCAGTGGTCACCGTTCATGTTCCTGCTGCTGCTCGCAGCCTTGTCGAACGTCGACCAATCGCAGCTCGAAGCTGCGGAAATCGACGGCGCATCGTACCTTCGCGTGCTTCGCACCATCGTTCTGCCGGCGATCGCCCCCGTTGTCGCCGTGGCCTGTGTGATCCGGGGTCTGGACCTTGTCCGCATCTTCGACATCATCTGGGCTCTTACCGAAGGCGGCCCGGGCTCGATGACCGAGACCATCTCGCTCTACACCTATGTGCAGGGCTTCTCGCAATTCGAGACGAGCTATACGGCCGCGATCTCGTTCCTGGTGATTGCGCTGCTGACGCTCATCACCACCCTGGTCCTAAAGCGCATGGAGCTTGCGCGATGAGGGTCGCCAAGCTTCCGGCGAGAAAAGCCCGCATCCTGGCGCTCCGCTATCTCGGCGCCGGCGTCGTAACCCTGCTGTTTCTGTTTCCGGTCTACTGGCTGTTCATGATCTCGTTCAAGACGCCGGATGAGATCTATCATGTGCCGCCCTTGTGGATTCCGGGTCAGATCCAGTTCTCGAATTATTACGTGCTGTTCAAGGACGGCGACGTCCTTGCCATTCTGAACAGTCTGATCGTCGCCGGCGTCAGCTCCGGCGTTGCGATCGTTCTTGGGACGCTTTGCGCCTACAGCCTCGCCCGGTTCGGCACCGGCGGCGAGAACCTGGCAATGTGGATCATCTCCCAGCGCATGATCCCACCAATTGCGGTCGTCTTTCCAATCTTCCTGATCTACGTCTATTTTGGTCTCGTCGACGGCTATTTCGGGCTGATCCTGCTCTACACGGCGTTCAATCTTCCTTACGTCATCTGGATGATGCGCGGCTACATCGTCGACGTTCCACTGGAGCTCGAAGAAAGCGCGCTCGTGGACGGCCTGAATCGATGGGAAGTGATCTGGAAAGTCGTCTTTCCAATGGTTCGCCCGGGACTCATGGCGACGTCGGTCTTCACCTTCGTCTTCGCCTGGAATGACTTCCTCTTCGCGCTGGTGCTCACGCGTACCGAGGTCATCACCTTTCCCGTCATGCTGACGCACTACTTCGGGGGACAATCGAATTTCTGGGCAAAGATCGCGGCGATGTCCGTTCTGGGAACGTTGCCGATCTTCGTCGCGGTCTCGGTGATCCAGCGCTATCTCGTGCGCGGCATCTCCTTGGGCGCAGTCAAGGGTTAGGGGGCGCGGAGTGGCTGACGTCAAGCTGTCCGGGGTGCACAAGTACTACGGCAACGTGCACGCGGTTCGGGGTGTGGATCTCACCATCACCGACGGCGAATTCGCAGTGCTTGTAGGGCCGTCAGGTTGCGGCAAGAGCACGCTCTTACGAACAATAGCCGGTCTTGAAGACCCGGACGACGGAACGATCACCATCGGCGGCGCGGTGGTCAACGATCTGCGCCCGCGCGAGCGCAACATCGCGATGGTGTTTCAAAACTACGCGCTCTACCCCTATTTGACCGTCAACGAGAACATCGGGTTCGGTCTGCGCGCCCGCAAGACTCCAGAGATGGAGATCAGGAAGCGGGTCAGCGAAGCCGCCGAAATGCTCGGCATCGGCAATCTTCTGCAGCGCTATCCTCGGCAGCTCTCCGGCGGACAGCGTCAGCGCGTCGCCATCGGCCGGGCCATCGTCCGGAAGGCGGACCTCTTCCTCTTTGACGAACCTCTCTCGAATCTGGACGCTCAGTTGCGCGACGAGATGCGGACCGAGATCAAGCGTTTGCATCACGAGATCACGACCACGATGATCTACGTCACCCACGACCAGGTCGAGGCGATGACGCTCGCTGACCGCATCGTGCTGCTCCGTGACGGAAAGATCGAGCAGCAAGGCGCCCCGCTTGAACTGTTCGAGCAGCCCCGTACGGGTTTTGTGGCCGGCTTTCTCGGGTCTCCGTCGATCAACCTCATCCCGGCGACCCTCAAGACGAACGGCGGCGTTGCAGCAGTTGTGTTTCGGCCTGGTGATTCGCTGACACTTCCGCCCGCAAAGGCCACATTAGTCACCCACTGGGATGGACGGGAGGTTCTCGTCGGCATTCGTCCCCAGCACCTTACCCGGGCTAGCGGCGGACCTCTGCGCGCCGGAGTGGTCTCTTATTCAGCCGTCGCCGATCTCATTCAGCCGACCGGCACCCGCACTTTCACTACCATCAAGATCGGCGGAGTGGATGCGGTTGCCGAGCTGCAAGCTCATGACGTCAGCAGCCATGGCGAGCTGATCGACCTCGCCATCGACCTCAATCGTGTGGTGCTGATCGATCCGGCCAGCGGCCTGGTCATCGTATAACGAGAGCCAATGATATGGAAAAGGGGGAAGGAAAAATGGCGCCGAGCCACTTTGCCACCGGAATCGGAGCGCCCGAGGGCCCGGTGTGCCTGCCGGATGGATCAATGTATGTCACGGAGATGTCCGCGTCGACTCTTTGCATCACGCGGCTTGACTCTCGCGGCAACCGCAGGGTGATCCGGACAACGGGCGGTCGTCCGAACGGACTAACGACCGATGGTCACGGCCGGATCTGGATCGCGGAAGCCGGCCTGCGAGCGCTGATTTGCATCGACGAAAGCGGCACCGAGATCCGGCGCATGCAGGGCGAAGATACGGACCGCTTTCTGTTTCCGAACGATCTCTGCTTCGGTCCGAATGGACTGCTCTACATGACCGACTCCGGCATGGCCGCTGAGGATTTCATCAACGGCCAGGCCTTCGTCGACGACTATATGAATCTTGACTGGGACGGCCGTGTGTATGAGATCGATCCAGCGGCCATGAAGGTCCTCCGCGTGCTCGATCGCAAGATCCGGTTCACCAATGGCATTGCCTTCGGTCCCGACAATCAGCTCTATGCCAACGCGTCCTTCACCGGCGAGATCTACCGATACGACGTGCTCGGCGAAGCCTCGCCGACACGTGCGGTCTTCGGCAACGTCCTGCAGCCTGATTCCAATCCCGACTTCAAAGGGCCGGACGGTATGGCCTTCGGGACGGATGGCCGCCTCTATTGCACGGTCTACAACCAGAAGAACGTCACGGTGCTGGACCGACGGGGTGAAGTGGTCGACCGGCTGATCCTGGATGGGCCGCAGCCGACGAATTGTGCCTTCACGCTCGATGGCAAGAAGCTGCGTGTCACTGAAGTCGGCAAGGGCCAGGTCGAGGAGATCGATATGGCCTGTGAAGGCCTGCCGCTGTATCTGCCGAAATTCGCTTGACGAGGTGCCTCGCGGTTTTGTCCCGCGAGGCGTCCCGCCGAGGCTCAAAGGAAGCCGATCGACAGCCAGGGCACGGCCGCGACGATCAGTGTGCCGATCAAGAGCGCGATCATGTAGCCCACGATCGGCTTCATTCCCTCGTCCGGGTTGATGCGGCTGATCGCGCACGCCGCGTAGTAGCCGACGCCGAAGGGTGGCGCGAACAGCCCGATTCCCATCGCGAGAACGACCACCATCGCGTAGTGGACGTCGTGCACCCCCACCTGCCGCGCGATGGGGAACAGGAGCGGGCCGAACAAAACGATGGCCGGGATCCCTTCCAGCACGCTGCCCAGGATCACGAAGGTCACGATCGTCACCGCCAGGAAGACGGGGACGCCGCCGGGAAGGCTGGTCATGAACTTTGCAAGAGAGGCAGAAAATCCCGACTGGGTCAGCGCCCAGGCCATGCCCGTCGCCGCGCCGATGATGAGCAGGATCGCCCCCGACAGCGAGGCCGTCTCGACCAGCATCGGATAGATGCGGCGCCAGTCGAACTGCCGATAGATGAAGAGACCCGCACAGACCGAGTACAGGATGCCGATGGTCGAGACCTCGGTTGCCGTTGCGACGCCCTCGACGACGGCGGTCCGGATCACGAATGGCAGTGCGATGGCGGGAATCGCGATCACGAAAGCGCGGCCAATCTGCCGCCCCGTGGCTCGTTTGACGTGAGACAGATCCTCGCGCCGGTATCGCCACCAAACGACGGCGGCGAGCATGCCCGCGAGCACCACGCCGGGGAGCAACCCGCCGGTGAATAGCGCGGAGATCGAAACACCCGTCACCGAGCCGATCGTGATCAGAACAAGTGACGGCGGAATCGTCTCGGTTTGCGCCCCCGTCGCGGCCAGGAGCGCAACGAGATCGCCGGGCTTGGCTCCGCGCTGTCGCATTTCGGGAAACAGCACCGGAGCCACCGCAGCCATGTCCGCCGCCTTGGAGCCGGAAATGCCCGAGACCAGATACATTGCCCCGACGAGCACGTAGTGCAGTCCGCCGCGGACGTGACCGAGAAGGCTCGCCAGGAAGCTGACCATAGCGCGTGCCATGCCCGTCATCTCGATCAGAAGGCCAAGAAAGACGAAAAGAGGTACGGCAAGCAGGATCAGGTGGCTCATGCCCTCATCCATCCGTCCGATCATCACCACGTCGGGCGTGCTGGTTGTCAGGGCGAGATAGCCGACCGTGGCGAGGCCGAATGCGAACGCGATCGGCACGGCCGCAAAGACCATCGCGCCGACCACGAGAACGAAGAAGATCAGGAGATTCAGATTGCCGAGCGGCTTCAACACCGGCGCCAGCAGAACGAACGTCCCGATGACGCCTGCGACGATCGCCAGAGAGGCCAGCAAGCTGCGCAGGTTCGCGATGCGGATGAGCCGGAGGACGGCTGCGACTAGCATCAGCCCGATCCCGATCGGCAGCGCTGCCGCACGCCAGGTGTTGACGATCTCAAGCGCCGGAGTCGTGACGAAGGCCTCATCGGCCGCGAATTCATAGGCCGGCCAAGCGACGAGCACGAGAAATGCCAGCGACGCCGCGGCCGCTATGACATCCAGGAACGCGCGAACCTCCGCGCCGAGCACGCCGACGATGGCGGTCATCCGCATGTGCTCGCCGCGCTGGAACGCAATCACCGATCCGAGCATGGCGAGCCAGAGGAAGAGAATGCCGGCAAGTTCATCCGACCAGACGATCGGCGAGCGAAACACGTATCTGCCCACGATGCCCGCGGACAGGACCGCGATCTCCGCCAGGACAAGCAATGCCGCCGGGACTGCGACGACGTGACCGAGCACCGTATTCGCTTTCACTATCCAACTGCGCGAGCCTGCTTGAGACGCGCCGGCCGCCATACTGGCATCTGCGTGCGGCGTATGGCTCACGCTGGTCATGATAGCTGACCCGCGGCTTTTTCGAGCTGCGACCACGCCTCCTCACCGAACTTGCCCTTCCAGTCGGCATAGAAGCTGGTTTTGGACAAGGCCTGGCGGAAAGCGGCACGATCGACGTCGATGAACTTGAGGCCGTTGGCCGAGAGGTCGGTTCGCAATGACTGGCTGAGCTTTGCGATATCGGCTCGCTGATCGACGGCAGAGCGGTCGAGCTCGCGCGTCACGATCTCCTGCACGTCCTTCGGCAGGCGCTCGAAGGCGCGCTTGTTGCCCAGGATCCAGTAGCCGTCCCAGACGTGCCCGGTCAGGCTGCACGTGCTCTGCACTTCATAAAGACGCGCGGTGGCGATGATCGGCAGCGGATTCTCCTGGCCGTCGACGACCTTGGTCTGCAACGCGGAATAGACCTCGTTGAAGTTGATCGGGGTCGGACCGGCGCCGAGCGCCTTGAAGAGTGAGGTCAGCAGCGGCGCGGGCGGTACGCGGATCTGGAAATTCTTGAGATCATCCGGCGTTCGCACCTCGCGGCCGGACGAGGTCACCTGACGAAAACCGTTGTCCCAGGCCTTCGACACCGCCATGATCGGCGTCTTGGCAATCTGCGCCCGGATATAGGTGCCGAGGTCGCCGTCCATCGCCTTCCAGACGCTGTCGTAGCCGGCGAATGCGAAGCCGGTGTTCACGATGCCCGCGCTTGGCACCAGGGTGGCAAGAATCGAGGACGATTGATTGAAGAACTCGACGCCGCCGCTGCGAACCTGGGTCAAAA
The DNA here is from genome assembly GCF_023100985.1 of Bradyrhizobium sp. 191. Classification (NCBI taxonomy): domain Bacteria; kingdom Pseudomonadati; phylum Pseudomonadota; class Alphaproteobacteria; order Hyphomicrobiales; family Nitrobacteraceae; genus Bradyrhizobium; species Bradyrhizobium sp. 191. The sequence goes on along the minus strand of NZ_CP064692.1, from coordinate 5,948,646 downwards.
GCTCGGTGTCGGAGCCGAGCTGATTGGCCGGGAACAGCCTGATCTCCAGCCGGCCGCCGGTCGCTTCGCGAATACGGTCGATGGCCTCCTGGGCCCGGATATTCACCGGATGGGTTGGATCCTGTCCGGTCGCGAACTTGTAGACGAACTCGGCGGCGGACGCCGGGCGGGTCAGAATCCCGCAGAGAGGGACGGCCGTGGCCGCCATCAACAGCGAACGGCGGCTGATGCTTCCGGGCTTCGAGATAGTCATGTCTTCCTCCTGATCCTGCATTGACGTTGGTCCCGACTGCATCAATCTGCGCTGGCATGCAGCCTTCCGGGCTCTTCGTTCACCGGCTCTCGACCGCCGGCATTTGGGCAAGAACCATCGCTCGCCCCCCGCAACATGCGACGGGCGTAGCTCCTCACTCGGGCTTGGATGGGTTGACGCTTAGTGCCGGTGCGCTAAAGCCACTGCTTGATCTGCCGTGCGACCTCTGCGGTGGAAATCCCGTAGCGGTCGTGCAGTGTCGGAAGTGCGCCAGCGTCAAGAAATTCGTCCGGCAATGCGATCTGGCGGAAAGGCGGATGGACGCCTGAACGCATCAGAAGTGTGGCAACCGCCTCGCCGAGGCCGCCAATCGTTGTGTGGTTCTCGGCAACGACGACAAGGCGGCCCGACTTGCCAGCTTCACGCAAGATCGTCTCGGCGTCGAGCGGCTTGATGGTTGGAACATGCAGCACCGCAATATCGATATTGTCGTCCTTCAAGGTTTGCGCGGCCTCGAGCGCACGCATGGTCATGATGCCGGATGAGATGACCAGGACGTCCTTCGCGTCGCGGATCAGCTTGGCCTTGCCGAGCTCGAATTTGTAGTCGTACTCGTCCAGCACGACCGGCACCTGGCCGCGCAGCAGGCGGGTGTAGACCGGCCCCTGATGCGCCGCGATGGCAGGCACCAGCTGCTCGATTTCATGGGCATCGCAGGGATCGATGACCGTCATGTTTGGCATCGCGCGAAACAGCGCAAGATCCTCCGCGGCCTGATGGCTCGGGCCGTAGCCCGAGGTCAGGCCGGGCAATGCACAGACGATCTTCACGTTGCGGTTTTCCTCCGCGATCGTCTGGTGAATGAAGTCGTAAGCTCGCCGCGATGCGAACACGGCGTAAGTGGTGGCGAACGGCATGAAGCCTTCGGCGGCGAGGCCGGAGGCGGCGCCGAACAGAAGCTGCTCGGCCATGCCCATCTGGTAATAGCGGTCCGGAAATTCCTTCGCAAAGATGTGCAGGTCAGTGTACTTGCCGAGATCGGCCGTCATGCCGACCACATCGGGACGGCTGCGTGCGAGCTCGACGAGCGCGTGTCCAAAGGGCGCAGGTTTCGTTTTCTGCCCCTCCGTCGCGATCGATGCAATCATGGCGGAGGTGGTCAGGCGCGGCTTGCCCGGCTGCGGTGCTGATCTGACGGTCTTCATGCCTGCCTCCCGGCTTCCAGCGCGGCAAGCGCGAGCTGCCATTCGTGCGGCTCGACCCGGATGAAATGGCTCTTCTCGCGCTGCTCCAGGAATGGAACACCCTTCCCCATCAACGTGTCGGCGACGATCATCCTCGGCTTGGGCTCGGGATGGGATTTGGCCACGTCGAAGGCGGCAACCACGGCATCGAGATCGTTGCCGTCGACGCGCTGCACGAACCAGCCAAAGGCCTGAAGCTTGTCCACCAGCGGCTCGAATGCCATGACCTGCGTGGAAGGACCGTCCGCCTGCTGATTGTTGACATCGACGATACCGATCAGATTATCGAGCTTGAAGTGACCTGCCGACTGGATCGCCTCCCAAACGGAGCCTTCGTCGAGCTCGCCATCGGAGAACAAAGTGTACACCCGCGCCTCGGATTTTTTGCGCTTGAGTCCCAAACCCATGCCGACGGCGATGCTAAGCCCAAGTCCGAGCGAGCCGCCCGACATTTCCATTCCGGGTGTGTAGGAGGCCATGCCCGACATCGGCAGGCGGCTCTCGTCGCTGCCATAAGTTTCGAGCTCCTCCTCGGGAACAATCCCCGCCTCGATCAGCGCGGCGTAGAGCGCGATAGCGTAGTGCCCGTTCGAGAGAAGGAAGCGGTCGCGTCCTTCCCAGGACGGATCCTCCGGCCGGTAGCGCATTGCGTGGAAATAGGCCACCGCGAGAACGTCGGAGATGTCCAGCGCCTGGGCGATATAGCCTTGGCCCTGGACTTCACCCATGCGCAGCGCATTGCGGCGAATGTTGTAGGCGCGGTCCGCCAGCTTGGGGGTGTTCGCAAGCATGTTGGTCGGCGTTTCCATCGATCTGACCTTGTCTCGCTAACTCAGTGGATGAGCATGCCGCCATTGACGTCGATCACGGCACCGGTCACGTAGGCCGAGAGGTCCGACGCCAGGAAGGTGTAGATGCCGGCGACGTCGTCCGCCGAGCCGAGACGATTGAGCGGAATGCCTTCCAGGATTTTCGCTCTCATCTCATCGGTCAGCTTTCCTGCCGTGATGTCGGTGCCGATCAGGCCGGGCGTGACGCAATTCACGCGAATGCCATCCGGGCCAAACTCCCGTGCCATCGCCTTGGCGAGGCCAAGCACGCCGGCTTTCGCCGCGGAGTAGTGCGGGCCGCCAAAAATTCCACCGCCACGCTGGGCCGAGACCGACGACATGCAAGCAATCGATCCGGATTTCCGTGCGCGCATATGCGGGATCACGGCTTGGGAGAGGAACAGAACACCCTTCAGATTGACGTCCTGAATGCGATCCCAATCGGCCGCTGAAATCTCCAGGAACTTCACCGGCTGGGTGATGCCGGCATTGTTGACCAAAACATCAATGCCGCCAAAGGATTCGATCACGCGAGCGACCGCCTGCTCGCAGGACGATTTGTCAGCGACGTCGCACCCTAGCCCAATGTGGGAGTTTCCAAGCGATGCCGCAGCATCCGCCGCAGCGCTTGCGTCGATATCGAGAATAGCGACCCGAGCGCCCTCGCCGGCGAACCGCCGGGCGGTGGCAAGCCCGATCCCGCGCGGCGAGGCCGCGCCCGAAATGATGGCCGTCTTACCGCTGAGCAGCATCAGTTCCTCCCGCGAATTTGTTCTTTCTTGGCAAGGCTAGGAATGACCTGCAGAGGGCCAGAGGACAAACGCACAGTTGTCACGGATCGATGAATCTGGTTCACTTATGAGATGCTGTCGAATATCCCCATATCGGCAATTCGAGCCTTTGAAGCCGCCGCCCGCACCGGGTCGTTTCGCGATGCGGCGAATGAGCTTCATCTGACGCCAAGCGCCGTCAGTCACGCGATCCGCAAGCTGGAGGGTACGCTTCGCACAGTTCTGTTCGAGCGCAGTTCGCGGTCTGTGCGGCTCACGCCGGCCGGCGAGAACCTGATGCGTCACACGGGAGCGGCATTCGATCAGCTCCGCCGTGGCCTGGAGGAAGTCGCTGCGCGCGGGCCACAATTGGTGCGCGTCCATTCCGCGCCCAGCTTTGCCGCGCAATGGCTGGCGCCACGGCTTGCACAGTTTCTCGCCGCTTACCCGAAGCTCGAAGTTCGACTGGCTGCAAACACCGACTACGCACGCTTCAGCAACGATGATTTCGATATCGACATCGTCTACGGTCCGCCGCGCGCGGAAGGTGTCGAAATTATTCCTCTGCCGGAGGAGACGGTCACGCCGCTCTGCTCTCCCTCGCTCGCAAAATCGATACGAAAGGCTGCCGATCTCCTCGATCAGACGCTTATCCGTTCCGACGTGAAGCGGGTGCAGTGGCACCAATGGTTCACCGGGAATGGATTGGAAGCGCCTGCGCTTCACGGCATGAGATTCGACCGGAGCTTTCTTGCGATTGCGACCGCTGCGGAGGGATTGGGCGTGGCGCTGGAATCAACCCTCCTGGCCGAGCGCGAACTGGCGAGCGGACGATTGGTCGCTCCGCTGGCGGGACGCGCCAACGATATCCGCTACGTCGGACACCGCCTGATCTACCCGCGCGCCAGCAGACAAAGATCGGCAGTGCGAGCCTTTGCAGATTGGATCGTGGCACAACTCGGCGGAGAAGACGTCCGTTCCTCGCAATGAACTGCAAGTCTGGCACGGGCTTTGTTAAAGCAAACGAACAGCCAATCGATAGGCACAGCTGAAGCCGATGCCGCTAGGGAGATCGCTTCCAGCGCCAAGAGAGAGCCATTGGTCTGCTCTCAGCAACTCATAGCCACACGTCGGCGATGCCAGGGACTGTCTTCAGCCCGCCGGCCGGGGCAAGCCGAGCGAATCGCGCAAGGCGCGCAACACAAACACATTTTCCTCAACCTGGATTGCGAATTGTAATCCTGAACGGCCCGCAGTCAGGCGCGTGCGAATATCGCAAAGGTTTTCAGGACACGTTCGCGGGCGGCCGAATGCATTTGGGCTGGCCGCTTTCGCGAACAAAAAATAGGCGAGGTATGCCTCGAAGACGAATGAGTAACGGTGTTCAACAATCATTCGATCCCTGCACATGATCCGGAAAGATGCGAAGCGGATTTCCGGACCGTGCTTCAAGAGGACAACCAAACTTGGAGGAGATAACCAAGCTAGATCTTCTGTCCTTCATGGACCAGTTCATCCATGACCGATCGAACAGCCGATTCCGCAATAGATACCATCTCATCGACCTCGGCCCTGGTGATGACAAGCGGAGGAGCGAAACCGAGGATGTCACCATGCGGCATCGCCCGTGCGATCAGTCCGCGATCCCGTGCCGCCTTCGCAACCCGTGCGCCGACCTTGAGTGCGGGATCGAAGCGAGCTTTCTTGTCGCGATCGGCGACGAACTCGATGGCTCCCATGAGGCCGACGCCACGTACCTCTCCGACGATTGGCAGTTGCGCAAACTTGGCCTCCAACTGGGCCTGGAAGTGACGTCCAACCGTGTCGGCATTGGCAGGAAGATCCTCCTTCTCGACAATATCTAGCACGGCGTTGGCTGCAGCCGCGCCGATCGGGTGACCGGAATAGGTGTATCCATGAGAGAAGGCCCCCACCCGGTCGGCGGCCTCTTCCATGACCTGATAGACCTTCTCGCCAACGATCGCGCCAGATAGCGGAAAGTAGGCCGAGGTCAAGCCCTTTGCGATGGTAATCAGATCGGGTTCGATCCCGTAATGCTGCGAGCCGAACATTGAACCGGTACGGCCGAACCCGGTAATGACCTCATCGGCGATGAGAAGCACGTCATGCTTGCGCAGCACTGCCTGAATGGCTTCCCAGTAGCCTTCCGGGGGAGGCGTGATGCCTCCGGTGCCGAGGACGGGCTCGCCGATGAAGGCGCCGACGGTTTCAGCACCTTCCCGCTGAATGAGGTCGTCCAGCTCCGCGGCGCGGCGTCGCGAGAACTCAATCTCGGTTTCACCGGAATGTGCGCCCCAGAAGTGGTGTGGGACGCCGGTATGCAGGATCTGCGAAAACGGCAGGTCCATGTGATCGTGATAGAAGCTCATGCCGGTCATCGAACCGGAGATGACGCTGCAGCCGTGATAACCACGATCTCTCGAGATGATCTTCTTCTTTTTCGGCTTGCCCCTGAGATTGTTGTAGTACCAAACGAGCTTCGCCTGCGTCTCGTTGGCATCCGAGCCGGACATTCCATAGAATACCTTGCTCATCTTGCCCGGCGCCATCTTCACCAGGCGATCAGACAGAAGGGCAAGCTCATCCGTCGTATGCCCGGCGTAGGAATGATAGTAGGCAAGACGATAGGCCTGTCTGGAAATGGCTTCAGCGACCTCGGTTCGACCATAGCCGACGTTCACGCAATAGAGACCGGCAAAACCATCGATCAGTTCCTTGCCGGTGGCATCCTGGATACGAATTCCTCTGCCGGTCTCGACAATGGTAGGGTCACCGGCTCTACCTGTTGCGAACTCCTTCAGCTGCGTGAAAGGATGGAGAACCGAACGACGGTCCAGTTCGCTGATCTTCGCGACATCGATCATCACTATTTTTCCTTCAAGCGGCAACGCCGCCGATGCAGACATATTTGGGCTCCAGATACTCGGCCAAGCCGAGCTTGGAGCCTTCCCGGCCGAGCCCCGACTGTTTCCACCCCCCGAAAGGTATTGGCGCGCCCGTGAATTTCGGCGTGTTCACAGCAACCATTCCGTACTCAAGGCGGTCGGCCACGCGCATCGTCCGTGCGAGATCCTGTGTGTAGACGTAAGCTGCGAGCCCCATTTCTGTGTCGTTGGCCCGCGCAATGACTTCGGCCTCATCATCGAAGGGGAGGATCGCAGCCACTGGCCCGAAGGTCTCCTCGTTCGCGATTAACATGTCGTCCGTGACGTCAGCGAGCACTGTCGGTGTGACGAAGTTGCCTCCCAGCGGGCTGTCCTGTCCGCCCGCAATGAGCCGCGCGCCGGCGGACAGGGCTTGCGATATGTGCTGGCGGCATTTTTGTGCAACCGCGGGTCGCGTCATCGGACCAACATCGGTGCCGCTTGCTAATCCATGGCCGACTTTTAATTGTGCCGCCGCCTCTGCAAAGCGATCCACGAAACGGCCATAGATGCCGCGTTGAACGTAGATCCGGTTGGCGGCCAGGCAATCCTGGCCCGAAGTCGCAAATTTGGCGCCGATGCATCCAATCACCGACGCTTCAAAGACGGCGTCGTCGAATAATAGGAACGGCGCGTGACCGCCGAGCTCCATCGAGGTTTTCTTTACGGTTCGCGCAGATTGGCTGAGCAAGAGGCGCCCCACTTCCGTTGATCCGGTGAACGAGAAGGCCCGGATTTCGGTCCGCTCAAGCAGGTGCCTTGTGAGGGACGGCGCCTCTCCGGTTACGACCTGGAAGACGCCGGCAGGCAGGCCTACCTCTTCCGCCAGCTTTGCGAGCGCCAGAGCGGAGAGCGGCGTCTCTGGGGCGGGCTTCACGATCATGGTGCAGCCCGCGGCAAGCGCGGCCGCGGCCTTGCGCGCGATCATTGCAGAAGGGAAATTCCACGGCGTTATGGCCAATGCTACGCCAATTGGCTGCATCTGAACCGATAGTTTGCTGTTCGGCAGATGGCTGGGAATCGTATCGCCATAGGCGCGCTGCCCCTCAGCGGCGAACCAGTCGATGAAATTTGCACCATAAGCGATTTCGCCGCGCGCCTCCAAAAGCGGCTTGCCTTGCTCGCAGGTCATGATCACGGCAAGGTCTTCGGCATTCCGCCTGATCGCTTGTGCCCAGGCGCGCAAAATGGCGCCGCGCTCGCAGGGCAGACGATCGCGCCAAGTCAGGAACGCCCGTGCAGCAGCCCTGACCGCGAGATCGACTTCGCTGGGCCCACAGGCCATGACATTGCAGAGGAGTTCGCCGGTCGCGGGATCCTCCACCGGAAGAGCTTGGCTTGTTTCAACCCAGGCACCATTCAGAAACGCCCGCGTTTCGACCAGATCTGGTCGTACCAGTTCCTTCAGTGCCGCCGGCGCGAGGCCCTTCATAAATGGCTCTCCAAATTGAGCATCGGTGAGCCGCCACCATAAGGCTGGCCCTGCACAGGAAAGCGGCGAGTGCGGGTCGCTCGGGTATTTAATTCTGCAAATAGAAGCGTGTTCTCGCAGGAACGCCGCTCCGATCCTCAGCAAGCGCTGTTTTCCAATCACAGCTTCGGATCGCCCCCAAGCGCGTTGATCAGCAGTTCAGGACAAGCGGACAGGAGGTGGTCCGAGCTATCGGCCGGTTGGGAGCGAACGCCGCGTTCTGTGCAATCCTCACGACGGTGCCGGATCGGATTCGCCCAACGCCCGTTGAAACTCGAAGATGCGCAACGCAGATGTCTACTCGGTCATCTGGTAACTTGACATAGAGAGGACCGCCTACAGCTTCGCTCAGGAAGCTCGCCTTAGGCTCAGATCTCCGGCGCTTCGATCGGAATGGTGAAACCGACCTTCACGCGGTCCATGATGACCAGAGTCTTGAAGCCCTTGATGTCGGGATTCTCATAAAAAAAGCGACGGGTGAACTGCTCATAGCCTTCCATGTCGGTTGCCGTGACGATGATCACGAAATCCGCCTCGCCGGTGACGTAATAGCCGCTCATCACCTCCCTGTTGGCACGTAATGCCTGCTTGAAGCGATCGATGATATCTGCGCGCTCTCGCTCCAACGACACCAGCACCAACATGGAAACGGGACGACCGACGGCTTTCGGCGAGACAATCGATACGTCCGCTTCGATGATGCCACTGTCCCGTAGCTTCTTGAGCCGCCGTTGGACGGCCGTCGCCGACAATCCAACCCGCTCGCCTATTTCATCAGACGTCAACCGGTTGTTGCCCTGGACGAGCGTCATGATACGCGCATCCAGTCGATCGTAGCTAAAAGCCATTCGCTCAATTCCTGCGTCTGGCTCCAGAATAACGCAGCTTCGCTGCTACTGCCAAGGGATAGTGACAGATTCTCGGCGTCTCCGTTTGGGATCGAGCCTCTTGTGCGAACCGTAGTTACACAATTCGTTCGAACAAGCTTGCGCCTACAGGCGCGGGATTGCCGCGCCTGTAGAGGATCGGAGCTGCCTCCAGATAGGGTAACGAGATCAAATCTCGAACAGATCGCGCGGCAATTTCGTGAATGGTTCGCCGCCGGCGTCGGTCACGCGAAACGTCTCGCTGATGACATAGCCCACGTCCTCATCGACCCAGTTTCCGAGCATGAGATGGAACGTCATATTCGGCTTCAGGATAGTCGTATCGCCTTCCTTCAGGCTGGCCGTCGGCTCTGTCCAGTCGATCCCGACGGCATATCCGCACCGCGACTCCTTCTCGAACCCATGTTTTCTCAGCGTCGTATTGAATGCTGAGGCGATGTCGCTACAGGTCTTGCCGGTCTTGGCGGCAGCAAGTGCGGCTTCTAAGCCTGCAACCTCTCCTTCGTGCAGTCGTCGTATCTGGTCCGACGGCTTGCCGATCGACATCGTGCGCATCAGCGGAGAGGTATAGCCGTGCCGGACGCCGCTGAATTCGAGATTGATCTGGGAACCTTGCTGGAAGACGTCTTCAGTCCAGCGAATGTGGCACGTGGATGTGCGCGGCGTGGCGCATAGAAAGAAGCTCGCGAGATCGGTGCCCGGCTTTCCGTTCGCGCCGCGGACCAGCGTCGCAATGATTTCTGCGGATGCATCGGCTTCGCGCACGCCCGGGCGGATGACGTCCACGGCCTTGAGCATTCCCGCGTCGGAAATCGCTGCCGCTTCACGCATCATCGCGATTTCGAGATCCGATTTGACGCCTCGAATCCAGGTGACCAAATTGGTGCAATCGACGACCCCGGCCTGCGCCGCTCGAGACCTGAACTTTTCAACCGTCAAAGACGGCAAGAGCTTCGCTTCAAGGCCAAGCCCCCTACGGCCAAAACCCTTGTCCATGATAAAATCGATAATGGCGTCATATCCGTCACGATCGGGATTGGCGATGAGCGCTTCCGGGTAGCCGATCACGCGAGTGCGGTCGATGAACATCTGGTGGAGTGCCGCCGGTCCATCCATACGACGCGTAATGAACGTCGGCTCTTCGTCCTTCAAGGAAACGACCAGGCCTTGAGGGACATATCCCGACTTTGAGGTGTATCCCGAAAGGTAGGTGATATTGGCAGGGGCCGTGACTACCAGCACCTCGATTTCACGCCGCTCCATCTCCGACTTAACGGCAGTCAGTCTTCGCAGATATTCGGAACGGGGAAACGCCTGCGAGGCCTTTGGCATTGTCATGGTTTCAGCTCCTTGGGTGCGGTTAGGGTTTTTGTTCTGTTTATGAGTTCAACACTTCCAGACAGTACCGAACCGTCAATTCAGTGGTCGGACCGAGCAGGTCGTCCGAAGCTCCGAAAGTCGGTGTGTGCACGCCCGACTGATTGCCGGGGCCTTCACTGCCGAACCAGAAGTAGATCGAAGGCACGCAGGCAGAATAGAAGCCGAAATCATCGCTGCCGCCGCCAGCGGTCGGGGACTTCTTGTCGGAAAATCTGTCCTCGCCCGCCGTCTCCATAACGAGCCGCCGAAAGCGTTCAACCATGGCAGCATCGTTAACAACGGGCGGCTCGCCAAATCGATGAGAAAACTCCGCCTTTCCGCGATGCATGGCGGCGACGCCCTCAGCGATTTCTCGAACGCGCTGAACTAAGAGCGTTCTCCGCTCTAGGCTGCTCGTTCTGATCGTCCCGGTCATCGTGACGAAAGGGCAAATGATGTTCGTCGCTTCGCCACCGGCGATCGTTCCGATCGTAATGATCGCGCCATCATCGAACGGCATTTCCCGCGAAACGACCTTTTGGACCTCGTTGATGAACGCTCCTGCCATTGCGATTGCATCCACCCCGGCATGCGGCCTGGCGCCGTGAGCCATGGTCCCGATCAGCTTGAGCGCGAATTGATCCGCCGACTTGGTCACTGCACCTGCACGTGCGCCGTAGGTGCCGGCGGGCAGGTCGGTTTTTACGTGGAAACCGACGGCCGCGTCGAACCCGTCGAGCAGGCCCTCTTCCGCTACCGAGCGCCCCCCGAGCGGCTCAGCCTCCTCGGCCGGCTGGAAAATCACGCGAACCCTTCCGGAAAAATCTTCGCGCATCCGGTGGAATGCAAGCGCGGTCCCCATCGCGATCGATGCGTGCATATCGTGACCGCAGGCGTGCATCAAACCTGGCACTTGCGAGCGGTAGGACAGGTCGTCTCGCGCTTCCTGGATCGGCAACGCGTCGATGTCGCCGCGAACGGCGACGGAACGTCGCGCGCCGGAGGCCGCTCCCTCAATATCGACGTAAAGTCCGGTCTTGTGAAACGTCTTCGCGCCCGTAAGACCAAATCGTTCCAAGGTTTCACGGATGCGCTGCTGGGTCTTCCATTCGTTGTTGGAAAGCTCCGGCTCGCGATGCAAAGCGTGACGCATCTCGACGATCGTTTCCTGTTCAGGCCCGGAAAGCAGATTGTTCGCGATATTCTTCATTGCCATCTCGCCACGGTGTCGCGTTGAGCCTGATCCAACACTACCAGACCGACCTCGACGGAAAGCATCGACTGACCTGAATGCCGCGCAGCAATGCTGCAACATGTCGGTCGGACGCGCACAATCGCTGACAATCCTTCCGCAATGAGGCAAGTCGCTGTTGTCGCAAGTAGCGACCGCTGTTCGTCCGGGGAAGAGGAAGAGGCCCTAAAAGTCCACGCCGTATGTGAAGGGCCTCTCATGAGTCCGAAGCGATTAGCTCCTCAGCTCCTTCGTCATTCGCTCTCCGAGAGCCGGGCCCTGCTCCATGAACGCCTTCCAATCGATCGGCCGCTTCAATGCCGCTCGCTCGCGAGAGTTGATGAGGATGTCCCTCGCGAGATCGCCGAGCGCCACATCGGTGGTCGGTCCGTAGCGGAGGGCTTTCGGCACCGAAAGCATGCCCTCATCGGACAGCAGATGGTTGATGTAGGCGAGCGCAGCCTCTTTGTTGCGACATCCTCGGACGATGTTCGTGTAAGATGTGACCGCGTAGATGCCTTCTCGTGCGACAACCGTTTGCATCGGCGTGCCCGATTTCCTCGCCTCGTAGGCACGACCGTCCCAGAGCGTGCCCGCCTGCGCTTCGCCCTGCGTGAATGCCTGGAGCTGCGCGACGGAACTGGGAGGTGTCGCAATGATGTTGTCTTTCGCGGCTGCGATGACCTTAAACGCCGGCTCCATATTTGCCAGAGATCCCCCATTCCCTTCGGCAAGCGCGAGTAAGACAAGCCACCCCGTATAACCGGTGGCGGGCATGGTCGAAACCTTTCCCTTCAAGTCAGGACGAGCGAGATCCGTGAAAGAGGTCAGTGGCGGCTTGACCGTATCTGCGTTATAGACGGGAACAATGGACGCAACGCTGAACGGCGCACCATAGTCACCGAATTCGCGAAAACCTGGAAGGACGCGGGAGAGATTGGGCGCATCCGAGGCACCGAAGCTCTCCAATATGTCTCCCCGAATGCACTGAGGTATGAGCGGGCTATCTGCCATCAAGAGATCGATATGCGGATTGCTTTTGTTTGAAAGGAGCTTGGCGATGTCGGCAGCGGGGCTCGAGGGGATGTACTCCACCTTGAGGCCGGTGCTTGCTTCGAGGGGCTTCGCTACGCCTTCAATGAGGGCTTTGTCGTAGGTGCCTCCGTAGCCATTGATGCGAAGCGTTACGCCGGCAAATTTCTTCTGCTGGGCATGTACCGCGGGGGCCGCGATCGCCGTCAGAGCCGAAGCGGCACCTAGTGCAAGAAAGTCCCGTCTATTCATGAACTCCTCCTGTGCAATTTCTGTTTACGAAGACTTGGCGTCACTGGCGGGCGGAGCAGCCCTAAACGTCATTGGGCCGAGGCACGAAACGAAGGCCTGCGGGATCGATGACGATGTCGATCTGGTCCCCAGGTCTCGGCTTCTGGCCAACGGGAAACTGGGTATCCATGATCAAGCTGGACTTGCCCAGACGGAGACGTAGCCGGGTGAGCGCGCCGTGATAATCACTCGCTTCGATCGTCGCCTCGCGAACAGGCACTCCCGGCAATTCGTGCGGCTTCTTCACGTTCTCGGGCCTGATGACGGCGGTGACGTTTCCTGCCGTCCCGCAAGCCGGCAGGGTCAAGCCGTCGTCGGTCCTGAATTCGCTGTTTTCGACGATCCGTCCCTCCAGCAGGGAGCACCGTCCGATGAACTCGGCCACGAACCGCGTTGCCGGAGCATCGTAGATCTCCTCGGGACTGCCGACCTGCTCTACCGTACCGTTGTTCATGATGACGATGCGATCTGCAAGCGTGAGAGCCTCGTCCTGGTCGTGAGTCACGAATAGAGTCGTCATTTCAAGGCTGCGGATTAGGCTATGCAGGTCCTCACGAAGGCGTAGGCGAAGCTGCGCGTCGAGATTGGAGAAGGGCTCATCGAGAAGGAGCACTTTCGGTCGAAGGGCGAGCGCGCGGGCGAGCGCAACGCGCTGTTGCTGTCCTCCTGAAAGTTCGCGCGGATAACGTTCGGCAAGCTGCTGCAGTTCGACCCTTCGCAGTATGTCCTGAACGCGAATGTTGCGTTCCGACTTCTTCATCCCGATGTTGACCAGGCCGTACTCCACGTTCTTGATCACGGTCATGTGCGGAAACAGCGCGTAGTTCTGAAAGACGATGCCGACGTCACGCCTGAATGCGGGAACGTGTGTCACATCCTGCCCGTCGATCAGAATCTCGCCACCGGTTGGCGCGATGAATCCTGCCAACATGCGCAGCGTGGTTGTCTTGCCACATCCCGAGGGGCCGAGAAGACACACCAGCTCACCGCGGCCGATCTCGAGCGAGAAATCGGGCACGACCGTAATTGCACCGTAATCCTTCCTGAGGTTACGAAAGGAAACGATCGTTTCGCGCCGCAGACTGGACGCAAGTGCATCATGAACAAGAGTGTGCATGCTTCTCCCTAAATGACGGACTTCGGTCCTGAGATGCGGTCAGCGACTAAAATGGCTAGCAGCGTGAAGACGATGACGACCGACGATACCGCGGCAACCAGCGGGTCGACGGTTTGCTCGACGTAAGCCAACACCTGGACTGGAAGCGTGACATTGCCCCCCGCCCCTAAAAAGACCGAGAGGCTGACGTTTCCGAACGATGTGACGAATGCGAACACACCGGCGGAAATGATACCGGGGATAAGCAACGGGATCGTTATTGTTCTCAGAATCGTGGCGGGCGTGGCCCGCAGGCTCATTGCAGCCTGCTCCAGATTTCGGTCGAACAACACCATGCTGGCCGATAGCGTGCGCACGACATAAGGGAGCGTCACGACCACGTGGCCAATGAGCAGGCCAATGAAAGTCTGGCTCAAGCCGATCCAGACCTGTAACTGCATCAGTCCTAATCCCAGGACCACGGCTGGCATAAGTAGGGGAGAAAGAAGGAAACCGCGCACTAAACTCCGACCGGAAAACTTATGGCGCTCGATTGCGAACGCGGCCGCGAAGCCGATCAGGAGGGAGAAGACCGTCGCCAGCGCAGCCACTTTCAGGCTCAGGGTCAGCGAATCAATGAAAAGTGAGCTCTCCCAGAATGCGGAGTACCAGCGCAGCGAGAATCCTGTCGGCGGAAACCGCATTGCGTCGCCCGATGTGAAGGACGTCGCGACGACAATCACGGCAGGAAGTATCAGCGCAAGATAGACGAGTGCGCGAACCAGCCTCCCCACCCAAGCCAGTATCCTGTCCATGGTTTCACCGAACATGGAGACCTCGCGTGAGCGGACGAATGATGGCCGTGTTCAGGGCCGCCATGAGGCCAAAGCCCACCGCGAGCAAAATGAAGGCCATCGCGGCACCGAACGGCCAATTCGACGTGGTCAGAATTTGATCGTAGATGAATCCGCCGACCATCTGGGCCCGCGGCCCCCCCACCAGCCGAGGCGTCACGAATGCAGAAACAGCCATCACGAAAATCAGTGACAATCCCGCCAGGATACCCGGCGTCGAGAGAGGAATAATGACCTTCAAGAATGTCCGTGCGCGATTTGCGCGCAGGCTCGTCGATGCCTGCTCGAGGACGGGATCAATCTGCATGACGACATTCATGACAGAGATAATCATAAACGGCAGAAATTGCTGGATGAGGACGATCACGACAGCAGCGCGGTTGAACAGCAATTGCTGCGGGCTGGTCACGATCCCCAGCCACACGAGCACGTTGTTCACCAGACCTTGCCGGCCGAGCAGCACGAGCCACCCAAAGACAACCACGACCAGACTCAAGGTCAGCGGAACGATCACCATCAGCATGCGCAGGCGGCGCTCGGCTGGAGGGTGCCGCGCGAGGGAGTAACCAACTGGAAAACCGAGGACGAGGCAGCCGAGGCAAACGATCAGCGCGTAAGCCACAGTCTCCGCAAGCACCGACAAATACAGCGAGTTCCCAAAGAACTTCGCATACTGGGCCAGGGAATAGCCTTCGGCTCCAATGCTCGTGCCGCCAGGGTAGAAGCTTATCCGCAGGACGATCCCCGCTGGGATCACCAGAAAGACGAGAAGGGTCAGCAACGCCGGCGCCAGTAGCAACCGGTATTGTTTCCCACCTTCCGATGCAGATGTGGCTGAACTCATCCCAATCCTCGGAGAAGTTTTGGAAGCCCACGCCTGCCCCGACGAGCATTGCGACAGCGCATGCTTGTTGGGCGGCTCTCGTCCCACCCCCCCCTCACCATTCCCAGAAGCTAACCACAAGGGAAAGATGAAAATGCTTAAATTATGTGGCTGGTACGCATTATTCCTGCGTATATTCGGACCCAGCGCATGTTTTCTGCTCGAACTGTCAACCGTGCGACGGTCGCGTTGAGCGCAAAGCGGTCGCCAAGATCTGGACACTCGCCCGCCCAAGGATGGCTGCGGCGCTCAGATTGAACGCAAGCGCTTAGCTGCGTTTAGCTTTCGCAAAGCAAATGTCAGGCCACTGAGGCGACATCGTCGTCGTGGTATTAGAAGCTCTTATGGGTCCCCGATCGCAGTACAAGCCTTCGACTGCGCGAAAGCCCACCGTCGCGCCGGCGAGCGAGATCTCAACCGAGCGCCGCAGCGGTCGCCCGGCATAGGCTGACAATGTCGTAAACCGGTAGTCTGGTGAGACGACGGATAGCGGGCGCGACAATGGGAAAGCCTGCGCATTCGAGCAAGATCACAGCGATCTCCGGATTCGTCCTGCGAAGGCGCTCAACACACGCTGCAACATCCGCTTCGATGCTGGCGACGCTGGTCGGCGGCACCGGCCGCTTCAATTCATTGTGCCAGAACTCTCCGCCCTCGATCCCACCAACTATGATTCGGGCACGCTGAGTGGCGTCGTCGACGCCGAGCAGGTCTTCGCTGCAATGCGCTGAATCATAGGTCAGCACCGAGATTTTTCCGAACGCCGGGAGCTGGCGCAACAAGGCTGGGATTAAGAGCAAGCTTGACATGATCACTGGCACGTTCACCGCCGCTGCGATCGCTGTCTGGTGTCGGATCGAAAAGCCGCAGTTCGAGCTGATCGCGATCGCTCCTCGTTCAACGAGACGCTGAGCTGCCTTGACATACGGCAGCTCCAGCGAGGGATCGCCGCGGACGACATTCTCGACCCAAGCCCCAGGCACCGTTTCAAAAATGGCCGGGTGTTCGAACGTATTGGGATGGCGCAGCGATCCGGGGCTCGGGTTGGGCCGAGGGGCATCGGGTGACAGGTCACGCTCGAGTTCCAGAATGCCGAAAGAGCGAGAGCTTGCCATGCGAAACTCCGAATGCCGGTGAGAAAACAATCGCTCGCAAAAGCATAAGGCAAGTTCAAAGCCGGCTTTGGGCAAATAATTCGACGGCGGCGCGCAAATTCGGCTTTAGTTCAGTCAGAACAGCGTCTTTTCGACTCTGTCCAAGCCGCAGCCCTTGAGTGAGCGAGGATGCAACTCAAGTAATCGAAGTGGCAAGCATGCCTTACTGAGTGCCGGAAATCGGCCCTCTCGTGCGTTCTCGCGCAGAAATGCTGCACGCTCACGGCACCTTCGTCCATCTCCGCGGCGCAGTTTGAAGTAATGTGAGCCATCAGCGACACGGCGCCAAAATGCCGGCTGGCGACAGACATGACCTGGAAGCTATGAACAAGGTGGTACGTACTGAGGCGCAGGCGATTTCCTTAACTCCCTTTTCACCTCTTAAGAACGCAACCTTCCGTGCAATCTGGCTCGCGGGACTGGTATCCGGGTTAGGCTGGTTGATCCAGACAGTCGCCATGAGCTGGCTCATGGCCACGATCTCATCGTCCGATCTGATGGTCGCACTGGTGCAGGCGGCAACGACCCTGCCTCCATTTCTCCTTTCGATCTTCGCCGGCGCGATTGTCGACAATTTCGATCGCCGCAAAGTCATGTTGATCGCGCGATGCCTGATGACTGGAGCAGGCGCCGCACTGACCATTGTGGTTGCGCTGGGCTTTCTCAATCCCTGGGTGCTCCTCGGCTTCAGCTTCCTGGCAGGCTGCGGGATCGCCTTTAACGACCCTGCCTGGCAGGCCTCGGTTGGCGATATCGTCAAGAGGCACGATCTGGCTGCAGCCGTGACGCTGACTTCCGTCGGCTTCAATACGATCCGCAGTGTCGGGCCAGCACTCGGAGGCCTTATCCTCGCCGCCTTTGGTCCACTGATCGCTTTTGCTATGTATACGCTTTGCCTGTTGGTGCCATTGATCGTGGTATGGCGCTGCAAATGGCAGGTTCGCCCATCGCCGCTACCGCGGGAATCGTTGACCACTTCGGTTTCGGACGGCGTGCGTTTCGCCGCCATGTCAGCCGAAATAGTGGCGGCAATTGCACGAGGCGTTCTCTTTGGCTTCACGGGAATCGCCGTGCTCGCGCTTCTCCCTTTGATCGTTCGCGACCATTTGCAGGGTGGACCAGTTGTGTATGGCGCCTTGATGGCCGGCTTCGGAGGCGGCGCTCTTTTGGCCGGCCTTTTGTCTGGCTTCCTGCGACGAATCCTGTCTGCGGAAAAACTGCTGAAGGTGGCATGCTTCGCCTGTGCGATATGCTCAGCAGTGTTGGCATCAACCTCCTCTTCGTCGATGGCGGCAGTCGCTCTCGCTTTGGGCGGGGCAGGTTGGGTTATCGGCTGGTCCGGATTCAACATCAGCATTCAATGGGCAAGCCCGCGATGGATCGTCGGCCGCACGATCTCGATTTACTATGCCTTGACGTATGGTGGCTTGGCGGCGGGGAGCTGGTTGTGGGGCGCGACAGCTCAAAACTATTCCTTGACAACAGCCTTGGAGGCCTCGGCCGGTGCCACGTTACTTGTTGCCGTAATCGGGTTCTTTTTGCCGATCCAAGAGTGCGTCGAACCCGACAACGCTCCCTCAGAGGGCGTCCAAGCTCCCGCGCTCGATCTCGATCTCGATCTCGATCTCGATCTCGATCTCGATCTGCAGTCGCGCAGCGGACCGATCATGGTCAAGATCAAATACCAAATCTCGCCAGAAAATATCGGTGCTTTCTTGGACCTCATGCGCCAACGCAGACGTATACGAAGCCGTATAGGCGCGCGGCAATGGACGCTATTGCGCAACCTTCAAGACCCTTCACAGTGGACGGAAACATTTCGCACCGCAACTTGGGGAGATTATCTGCGTTTCAACCATCGCCTCACGGCTGCGGACAAGCAACTCTGTGATCGCCTCTCACAATTGCACAGGGGAGCACTTTCGCCATCACCGGACCTCTTGATCGAGCGACCGACGACCCAGGTTCAGAAGTCCATTCCCCTGCGGTCGGTCTTCCCTCAGCCATAATCTGGTGACAGTCGATAGGAAGCCGATCATCTCATGCGGACTCGGGTGTGAAGGAGCATCAGTTTCGCCTGAGCAAGCAAGGCGATCGCCGATGCATTATCTCGCTGATGGCGACTATAGTTGCCTATTGTTCTTTAGCATCGAGGCTTCGGATCACGGCTCGCCCCTGGCGGCATCTTGCCTGGTCCAGCACTTCGGCGAGCATGGTTTGCAGAGCCGGTTTATGATTTTCCGGTTTTCGGACCCAATCAAGATCGACCCGACGCTAACGCGATTGAGTTCTATGAGCGTGACGATTTTAGAGCCATGAACGAGTACTCCTCTCATGATGCTGACCAGAGGCGACGACGATCAGTCCCTATCCGAAGGTGCATGACGTTCTGGCTTAAGCACGTGCGGAAACCCACGGAACAATCATGACCTTGTCCTTCCTCAATGCGCAAGCGAAAGTCATCGTTGCTGCTCTAACGATCGGTGCCTTCGCCATCGGCCTGGACACGTTCGTGATCATCGGAGCGCTTGATGTGATCTCTCGTGACCTGGGCATCTCAACGGCCGCGGCGGGCTGGATCATCTCGATTTATGCATTTTGCTACGCCGTCTTCGCGCCGCTAAACGCCTGGATGTTCAAGGGCATGAGTCGCCGCAGTATCCAGATCCTCTCCATTGCGATTTTCACCATTGGCAACTTGGTCCGCGCGATCGCGCTTGATTACGTCATCATTATCGCAGGTCACGTCATCGCTGACGTGATCCAGAAGGGCCGAAGCATCAAAATCGCGACCGACACGCGCCCTGGCAAGGCTGCGGACAAACCCTCCTGGAAAGAAACCGAAAAGGGCCTGAACAAGATTGCGGACACGCTCGGGCGCAACCGCCTCGCCCGCGATATCGAGTCAGAGGAAATCATCGAACTGATCCGACCGATCTACGAACGCGGCGCCAAGTCGATGGCCGACCATGTGCGGTCGTACATGCACGCGGCCTTTAGCTGGGGCATGAAGTCAGACAACGACTATCGGCAGCAATCCGCTCGGCGCTTCCGCATCCCCTTCAATCCGGCGACCGGCATTCCGACCGAACCGAAGGTCAAGGGCACGCGCTGGCTCGATGAGGACGAGTTCGTCCAGCTCTATCGCTGGCTAGAGTGCCGCGATACGCCTGTCCATCCGCCGTATACCCGTGCGGTCCGAATCCTCATGCTGACCGGCCAGCGAGTCGAGGAGATCGCGAGCCTCCACATCGACCAATGGGACGCTAAGGAGAAGATCATCGACTGGTCCACGACCAAGAACGACCAGCCCCATGCCGTTCCGGTGCCGAATCTGGCCGCAGAGTTGATCTCATCCATCAACGTCAACGAATACGGCTGGTTCTTCCCTTCGGCCAAGGATCCGTCGAAGCCCGTCAGCCACGGCACGCTTTATTCGTTCATGTGGCGCCAGCGGGACCGCGGCGTGATCCCCTATGTGACGAACCGCGACCTGCGCCGGACCTTCAAGACTTTGACGGGCAAGGCCGGCATCCCGAAGGAAGTCCGCGACCGCCTGCAAAACCATGCCCTGCAGGACGTCAGCTCGAAGCACTACGACCGCTGGAACTACATGGCCGAGAAACGCGCCGGCATGATGAAATGGGACAAGTTCGTCCGTGCCATGCTTGCCAAGAAGCACGTGAAGATGGCCGCATGAGTTCTACACCATCCAAGCCCCATCGCCGCGTTAAGACTGGTAAGGCGACCGTCGAGATCGACCTGCAAAGCTACTCTGCCTTTGTCGGCGATCTGAAACAGAAAATCGCAGCGGCACGGCACCGGGCCGGCCTTTCGGTCAATCGGGAGCTCGTCCTCCTGTACTGGACCATCGGTCGGGACATTCTCGGCCGACAGGAGCGAGAGGGTTGGGGCGCCAAGGTCATCGATCGGTTGGCGGAGGATCTCGGCCGAGCCTTCCCAGAGATGACCGGACTCTCGGCCCGAAACCTGAAATATATGCGCGCCTTCGCCGAGGCCTGGCCCGACAGCGAATTTGTGCAACAGGTTGTTGCACTATTGCCCTGGGGCCATAACGTCCGCCTTCTTGACGCCGTCAAAGCGTCCGAGGAACGCACCTGGTACGCCCGGCAAGCGATCGAGCACGGCTGGAGCCGTAACGTCCTCGCCCACCAGATCGACAGCAATCTTTTCGCTCGTCAAGGCAGTGCGCTGACCAACTTCTCGCGAACCATTCCGGCCGAGCAATCCGAGCTCGCTCAGCAAATCCTCAAGGACCCCTATACGTTCGACTTCCTCTCGCTTGGCCCCGAAATGCTGGAGCGCGATCTCGAACGTGGTCTCATCGCGCATCTGCGCTCGCTCATCCTCGAACTCGGCAAGGGCTTCGCCTTCGTCGGCAGCCAATACCACCTCGAGGTCGGCGACCAAGACTACTATCTCGACCTCCTCTTCTATCACCTTCGCCTGCGTTGTTTCGTGGTGATCGAATTGAAGATCGAGGACTTCAAACCGGAATTTGCCGGGAAGATGAACTTCTACCTCTCGGCCGTGGACGATCAATTGCGCCACCCCGATGACAAGCCAACCATCGGCATCATCCTGTGTAAGGGGCGCAACGAGGTCATCGTGGAATATGCGCTCCGGGATTCCAGCAAGCCGATGGGCGTGGCTCAATATCAGCTCTCCCATGCGCTTCCGCCTCAGCTTGCAGGGGACCTTCCGACGGTGGAGGAGTTTGCACGCGAGTTCCCGCTGATGTCAGTGGTGAAGCTTCGCATTGAGATCGAACGAGCGCTCCGCGACCTCGCCGTGGCAAAGGGCGTCGCGGCGAACCGGCCGGTCGGCATCATGAATATGCTACGGGACCTACAATGGCACGGGATCGCACCGGCCAGCACCCAGGAACTGCTCAGGGCCCTGCGGGTCATGAACGAAGCCTCGCACGGGGTCGACGCAGACGCTGCAAAGCAGGCCGTTGACATCGGCACAGTCTTCTTGGCCGAGCTTAGGGAGATAGGAGCCGGTGACTGACATGCTGAGCGATCAGGTACCGAACGTAAGAGGCAAGCCCCCAACGCGCAGTGCGTAACTCTTTAGCGAACCTGTCGTACCGACCGCATGACGCTCTCTGCGGTGCTAAGGCTCAAGCCCATATCAAGGCATAGCTTGAAGAACTCTTCCGGCGCGTCGGAAACATCGAGGTGATGCTCCCTTGTCAAATCCCTAGCAAATTTCCCGATTGTCACGACATCGCTCGATGTCACCCATTCTGGATTACCGACCTTTGCCTCGAATTTCGCGATGACGTCATCGGGAAGTTCAGGACCGAACAAGAAATATCTCAGATACGGAATAAAATGAGGGTGCGTGTAAATCTCGGATCCCGTGCACCCGTTGCGCTCGAATAGCCCTTTTCGAGAAGCCTTGACCCGACCAAAATTGTACCGAGGATCACTCCAATAGTTCAGTCTTTGTAACGGCACCGCCTTGCGCTCGCTCAACGAACCCAAGCGCGCCAGAATGGGCTCTTTGTTGGCGTTGTAAGCCGCATGCCCGTCAGCATGATCGTGGTGCGAAACGCGAAGATCGATCCTTTGAAGAAGCTCGGCTTCGCTCTCGCTGAGATCAATATGATATTTCTTCACTTTTCCTCTCTTTTTTGGCGCGTGGCCCATCCTGTGAGGCGTTCCTAGTCCCGCTGGCTTCTCTGGTAGAGTTCGAGGACCCACGGCGAGTGGTGGTGCTCTTGATACACTAGGCTGAGGTGCTTCTTCGGCCGCGTCACACCGACGTAGAACAGCCGCCTTGCTTCGCGAAGCCCTGCGGGGGTGCGGCTGTCGCGTTCGCTCGGGATGTCGCTGGCGTTGACACCATACATGATGACGGCGTCGAACTCCCTGCCCTTGGCGCTATGTAGGGTGCTGAGATTTACGCGTCCCGCTCCTTCGACACGCCCCGCGAAGTGAGCGAGTGAAAGATCGAGATCTCGCGTCGGATCTGTGTTGGTGATCATTTCGTCGCAGATGTGCCATTCTACTTCCGAATTTCGGGCAACGTCGCGCCAAGGCGTGACGATTTCTCGATGAAAGCGCTCCAGCCACGCATGCGTTGTCTCCTGCCTCCCGATCGAGGCATTGAGGAATGTCATAAGCTGCGCGGACAAATCCTGATGCTCGCGTTCGCTGGCATGCCGCCCGAATACGAGCGCAATAGCCTGCGACAGAACCCGCGCATAAGGTGGATCAGCGTCTCTCCATCCCCCGGTCACCCAACGAGCACAATCCTCAATGAAGCGCGCGAGGCGCGAGTTTCTTCTGACGAGGGCGTTGGTGTCTGTTCGGACGAAGGGAATATTGGCTTCTTTCAGCGCATGCGCGACCTTGTCGCCGAGCCACGCCGCTCGATAGAGAACCGCGATTTGCCCGAGCTCAAACCCTTGTTCGATGAGCTTTGGGATGATCGTGACGGCAATGGCTTGGGCCTGCGAGTCATGACCATGCGGGACGTGCCAAAAGTTCAGGTCCCCTTCGGGGGCCCCGTCGACACCGCGGTAATCGCGCTCTTCGCCAAGCGCGCCCAAAGAAGCGCGAATGATTTTTCCGCCCGACCGATAATTGAAGCGCAGTCTGATGGTCCGCACACCGGCGCGCCGCGTCAGGCTTTCGAGCAGTTCAGGATTGGCACCGGCAAAGGCATAGATTGACTGGTCGGCATCGCCAACGGCGAAAAGCCGGATTCCCCCCTCAAAACACAAGAGCAGAACGAGTTCATGCAATGCGTGGCCGAGATCCTGATATTCGTCCACAAACAGCACTGGGAACCGTGCGTGGAGAGCCTCACGGATCCAGACATGTTCCCTGATCATGCGGTAGGCGAGAAGCGGCATATCGTCGAAATCAAGCAAGCCCTGTCGGCGCAGTTCCACCTCATAGGCCTCGATGAAAGCCGCCAGTTCGGGACTGCGCCCACGCCACTCGGGCCGCGAGCGATCAACATCGCGCTTGCGCTTCTCGGACGCGAACTCCCACCGCCGGTGGGGATCGTCGGTGCCGTTGATGGCGTTCCGGTACGCCACCTCCACGGCAGCTCTCGCTTCCAATCGCGTCGCGAGCCTGAAGTTAGGAGGAAGGCCCGTGGGCACGCAGCGGACATAAGGACCGATCACCTGGCTCAGCGCAAAGCCATGCACCGTCCCGATGAAGGCGCGCTCTCCAGGAGTGACGCCGAGGCGGGCAAGACGAGTTTCGAGTTCGATCGCACACTCGTTATTGTAGGTGATACAGGCGACGCCTCGCGGTTCGACCACGTCTTGCGCCAAAACCCGCGCCATAGCCGTCGTCAGGGTTTTGGACTTCCCACTTCCGGGCCCGGCCAGCACGATACAATGCCCGGTTTCAATGACAGCGGCCGACTGTTCCGGGTTCGCTTGGAGCTCAGCCAGGGCCTGACGAAGCGCGCGATCACTAGACATGCGCAACCAGTCCAACGACCGTGTTGATTGCGCCTTCGATATAAGTAGGTGGCTTGAGACCAACGGCTTTCTTCGAAAGGCGCGCGCCGAGCCTGCCCTTGCCAGTATCTGCGATCATTGCAAGCAATTGTGCGGCATCGACTGCCGTACCAGCTCGCCAAGCAGCGATGCGCCGACTGCGCACGGAGCCGAAGTCCTGCTCACTCAGGATATCGAGCAGCGGGTTCAGCAATGTCGGCGTGTTCGCAATAGAGACCTCGAAGGTCTGTTCGTTGAGAAAAATGCTGGATTTTGTAGCGCCCGCGCTGAACGCGGCATGGTCCATTGCTTCCCACGGCGCCAGTTGCGCGGTCGTCAGGAGAGGCTGGCCACGAACCGCAAGCATGTCCTGCCAGAGATCGAGGGTCCGCTTCTTTCCCAGAGGAGGCTTCGTTCCATCGAGAGGGTCCCAGTCGGTGATCACACTGTAAGGAAGCTTCAGTGCTTCAGCGAGCTTCACGTAGGGGCGGAAGTTGACCCCGCCGACGTTGCAGACCGAGATCCCGAGCTCGTCCAACGAATGGCCGAGTGATGAGGCGAAGATGGGCAAGAGCGCCTCCTCTGCGTCGCCTTCGATAAAAATGACGCCTCGGGCGAACAGCAACTCGGCGCGTGTCGCATTGAGGTAGGTTTCAAGATCGTCGATCTCGTCCGAAGTTACCGGCAGGTTCGCCAGCGAGAACGCCTGGGTCGAGCCCGCCTGCCTCTTCAACTGCACGATTGATCGCAACGGGGTGACGGCGGCCAAAGTCGGCGAATGGCTGGTGACGATCATGGCCTGCGAGGCGTCGACACTGCCCAGGAGCTTCTTGAAGACAGATCGCTGGAGTTGCGGGTGAAGATGCGCCTCGGGCTCCTCGATGCACAGGAGCGAGAAGTTTCGTTCGTTCTTCTTGCGGCGCCATGAAAATTCCGCGAGCTTCAGAGCGAGCAACGCCACGTTGGCCGATCCCAGACTGGCATCCCCAATGCCACGCTTTCCGTTGTCGATGAACATCGCAATCGCCCTAAACAGGCGCAGCGGGTCGGTTGGCGCAAATCTCAGGCGAGCATCGATGTCATGCGCTTTTCCGGAAAGATGGAGGATGCCCGACCGCAACTCGTCTTCCAGCGTATTGATCGTCGGAAACGTTTCGAGCGTCTTGGTCGCCTTGTCGAGCTCGGCAGCTACGGCGTCGATGTCCGTGCGGCTGATCCCGGAAACGGCATCCTCGAGCAGAGGGCGCAATGGCGAACTACGCCAGTTCCCCAACTGCCCTTCAGCATCTCGCAAAGCGTCCAGCAATTCGATCGCGATGCGGCGTCGGACCCTACTGGGAAGCGAGCGGGTTTCGTCGCCGCCTCCGAAAACGAAGAACTCACAATCGGCACTGGATTGTGGAGCACCGGTAACCTCGGGCTTCTTGCGGAAGACGTAGCTGAGTTGCGCGATCGTTGGATCATGTGACGCGCGGAAATCAGTCAGAATCGCGGTTAGGGCCATATCCGTCGCGAAATCTGAAAGCTCCAGATGTACCTCGATCGGCGCACTGAAATCAGCCGGCCCTCCATCCCAGAAGTCGGTCAGCTTCAGCTGCCTGGCCGAGTCAGGGAGGGTCGGATCGAGTATGAGCTGGATTGCAAACAGCAGATTGCTTTTTCCGACTCTATTCTGCCCAAGCAACACGACATTGCCAGCTAGCGGAATATCGATAGATTGAAAGTTTCTGAAGTTTCTTATGCTCAACTTGCTTAGACGCATTACACCCCCCAGGATTATATGTCTTTATTAGCCCAACATTTCGGTAGACCGCGAGTCTGAGCAACAAGCGAGACTCGACCGACAATAGCGTAACGTAGGCAAATGATCACTCGCTCCGCCCACATCGTCGACGGTTTGCTCGCTTTACGCAGTGCTCGCGCTACAGCAGCCATGAGCGGTGCCATCGGCCGCGAAATCCTGACGCTCCCCCTTCTCGCCGGTCGCCTTGCCGGCGGGTTTACAACGCCCGCGGGAACCGATGTTCTTTACCCGGCGATTCAGGCAGCACTTGCTGCTGGCGGTTTTCGAGATATTGCCGGCATTGCGGGCTTGCCAGGCATGCCACGGGCGGTCCTTCAATCGCTCGATTCCGTCTGGCGCTCGGACTTGGATTTAGCCTCACTCGCCCACGAAGCCGTGCGGTTCCACGACCTTGCTCTGATTGAGGCGCGAATCCGCGAGAGCCTACCAGCTATCCATCTGCTGCCCCGCGACCTTCGCGACGCCGCCGTCAAACGCGCTGATTACACCCGCACCCTTGTGGGCACCGTCACACTTGCCGGCATCGTCGAGGTTGATCCGGTTTGGCGTCCCCTTCTCAATGCAATCACACGCGTGACCGACCTATCCTGGGATATGCCGGACGGTGTTGAGCAGCCTTGGTTCGGTGGCGCGATCCGCAAGAGCGCATCCCCTGGACCTACACATATTTCCGCCGAAGCGAGCGCAGATCCGAAATCAGAGGTCGTAGAAGCGCTGAGATGGGCTAGGCAACTGCTATCGACGGGCCAGGTCAAGGCACAGGACATCGCAATCGCCGCGACCTCGACGCAAGATTGGGACGATCACTTTCTTGCCTACGCGAGAAGTGCGGCACTGCCGGTCCATTTTTCTCATGGCGTGCCGGCGTTGAGCACAGCGGACGGTCAGACCTGCGCTGCCCTCGCGGATATTCTAAGCAATGGTCTCAGCCAGGACCGCGTCTGGCGGCTGCTCCGGCGCCTTCCGTCGCGGCCGTTCGCCAGCTCACTTCCCGAAGATTGGTTCGCCGGCATTCCGAGAGGGGCAGCGCTACGGACACTTGATCAATGGCGCGAAGCGCTCACCGCGGCCAAGCCACGGCGGGCCACGGCCGAGCTTGTCGAGCAAACTCTTCTGCCGATCCTCGATCTCCTCGCCCGGGGACCAGAGGCTGGAAGCGAAGCCGGCACGCGGCTGTTGAGCGGCGCCGCCCTGACGATGTGGGACGAGGCACTGCGAAGCGCCCCGCCGCATGCAATTGCGCTGTCACTCCAATCATTGCGGGTCGCGGATCAACGCGAACCTGCCAATAGCGTTGTCTGGTGTCCGGCATCGCAGTTGGTGTCGTGTCCGCGACCGTTCACACGTCTGCTTGGCTTCACCAGCCGATCCTGGCCACGATCGGACCATGACGATCCCCTCATCCCGAATCATCTGCTCGAGCGCCGCAAGCTGCATCCGGTCAGCACCGCCCAGCGAGACCGCCTTCATTTCGAGATCATAAGGGCACAAACACGCGAGCAACTGGTCTTGTCGCGCGCTCAGCGAAACGCCAGAGGCAGCCAGCTATCGCCAAGCACCTTATGGCCCGGAGACACGGTCGTTCACAAACGCGACCGCGTGCCAGAATCCGCCTTCAGCGAAGCCGACCGGTTGTTGGCGCGCGCCCGCGACGCCGGACAGCTCGCTCATGTGCGGCAGGCTCAACTCTGCTGGCGAAACTGGCAGTGGCGTGCGGATCTCACCGCACATGACGGATTGTCGGACGCCAATCACCCAGCGATCGAGGCCGCCCTTGTGCGGGTCCAGTCGACGACCTCATTGCAGCGCTTGCTGCGTGACCCACTCGGATTCGTTTGGCGATATGCATTGGGCTGGCGCTCGGCTCGCCAAGAGCCCGAACCGTTGAAACTCGATCCGACGTCGTTTGGAGAACTGGTACACGAGTTGATCAGCGGTGCGATCTCAGCGCTTGAGCCCGCGCCGGGATTTGCGCGCGCAAGCGCCAACGAAATCGAGGCAGCAATCGAAGGCGCTTCAGCGGCCGTCCTTACCTCATGGCCATTGCAACGATCCGTCCCGCCGCCGATCCTTTGGCTTCACACGGTGAAGGAAGCGGCGCGCAGGACGGCGAAAGGCCTTGCCTCCGACGATCTGGTACGATCCGACACGCGAAGCTGGACCGAGGTTCCATTCGGCCAGATTGATTTGGTATCGGGACAAGTGCCGTGGAACGCAAGGTCGGCCGTTCCGATCGAGCCGACCGGCTTGATCTTCGGTGGCCGGATGGACCGATTAGATATTCGGGCGACTGGCGACGCCGCGAGGATCACAGATTACAAGAGCATCAAGCCGCCTCCGAAAGCTCAACGCATCATTCTTGGACAAGGGCGCGAGCTGCAACGGGTGCTCTACGCAATTGCCGTGCGGGCCCTACTGCCTGAGGTGAGAACAGTGGTCGCACGTCTGGTCTATTTGGCGGATGACCCGGCAACGTTCGAGCTCAAGGGAGACGAACTCGACGACGCAATCATGCACGCAACCGGCTACCTGTCGGCGGCAACGACAATCTTGCGCAGCGGACGGCTTGCGCCATGCTGGGAGAAAGACGCCTTCTATGACGACATGCGTCTTGCGCTCCCAGCGGATCGCGAAAGCTATCTTCGTCGCAAGGCCTCGGAGTTCCGCGCAGCCAACCAGCAGCTCTACAAGCTCTGGAGCGCCGCGACATGACGCTCGTCGATCAGGACAACCGTTGCCGGGCAATGACAGACTTCTCGTCGATCCTGCTGGTGGAAGCGGCTGCGGGAACCGGGAAGACGTCGCTCATGGCCGGGCGCGTGGCGATGATGCTCGCCGCAGGGCACCGCCCCGAAG
The DNA here is from genome assembly GCF_023100985.1 of Bradyrhizobium sp. 191. NCBI lineage: Bacteria > Pseudomonadati > Pseudomonadota > Alphaproteobacteria > Hyphomicrobiales > Nitrobacteraceae > Bradyrhizobium > Bradyrhizobium sp. 191. The sequence goes on along the minus strand of NZ_CP064692.1, from coordinate 5,920,194 downwards.
AGATCGCCGCAATCACCTTTACGGAGTTGGCGGCAAGCCAACTTGCCGCGCGAATTCGAGAAACCGTCGACCTCCTGCTGACGGGCGTGGTTCCGGCGTTCCTAAAGGCGGTCATTCCGCAGGGGCTGTCGGACCAGCAACGCAACGCGCTCATTGCCGCATCCGCGCAACTCGACGAGTTGACTGCGACCACCATCCACGGGCTTTGTCAGGCAATCATTCGCAGCCATGGCGTCCAGGCAGGCCTTGATCCTGGCGCTCGCGTCGCCGACGCGATCGTCGCCGACAATTTGTTCATGGCAGAATTATCAGCGTGGTTCTCACGCCGGCTCGCAACTGACGCCTCAGAGGACGATCCGATCGTTGTCTTAGCAGAGCAAATTCCGCTTCAGGTGGTCGACCTCGTCCGTGAACTTGCATTCCTGAGGCGCAAGCACCCCGAAGCTGAGCCGATCGCTCCGCCCCGAGATCTGCGACCCGACATCGACTTCGTCCAGGCTGTCGACGACTTCGAGCGATGGAGAGCAAGCATCGGGGACGAGGCATGGGCACGAGAAATCGCACAGGAACTCGGGAGGCTGGCGCTACGCTACCAAGGCTGCTTCGCCGGCGATCCGGATTTTCGCTCGTTGTGGCAACTCTGCGATCGGGGATCGGGCCGGTTGTTTGGACGGAAGGGATTGCAGCTCAAGACGTATGACGAGGCCGCCCGCGGTTTTGGCGCTCATAAGAATGATGTTGGCGACGACTCAGGACGGGCGCTGTTCGAAGCGGTCAACGACACGTGGAACCAGCTCATTGGGCACATCGCGAGCACTCTCGTCTGTTCGCTATCAAGCTCGCTTGACCAACTTCTGGAGAGCTATCGCGCTCGCAAACGCGCGGCGGCGATTTTGGATTTCGACGATCTGATAGTTCACGTTCAGTCGCTTGTGCGCTCACACGAAGACGTTCGACAGGCGGTTGGCCGGCGCTATCGGTATATTCTGGTCGACGAGTTCCAGGACACGGACCGCATTCAAAGTGAGATTCTGTTCTCGATTGCTGCAGTCGCCGAACGCCCAACGCATTGGGAGACCGCGCGGCTGCGCGCTGGAGCGCTTTTCCTCGTCGGCGATCCGAAGCAGGCGATCTATCGCTTTCGCGGTGCCGATATCGAAGCTTACGAACTTTGCAGCAGGCTGATCCAAGGCCAGGATGGCGGAGCAGTTATCGAGAGGTCACGGCGAATTTCCGATCGCTTAGCCCGATCATCCATCACGTAAATGCATGCTTCGAGCCGGTTTTTGCGAAGCCTTCTCAGCCTCGATATGTCGCTCTTGCCCCAACACTGTCCGACGTGTCGCAGCCCCTGCCGAGCGTGGCACGTTCCACGATCGAAATCGCTACCGCCGAGCGTATTTACGCGGAGATGTTTCGGGAGGCCGAAGCGGAAAGGGTCGCCGATATCTGCGCAGCATTGGTCGGAAACCTGCCGATTCTGCGGGCCGACAACACCCACACGCCCTTGAAGGCCGGCGACATCGCGCTTCTATCACCCGGTCATACTGAACTCTGGCGTTATGAACGAGCCCTCGAACAGCGAGGCCTCGCGGTTTCATCGCAAGCCGGCCAGACCTTGATGCGACGGCAGGAAACGCAGGATGTCCTGGCACTCGTGAGGCTGCTGGCAGATTCCTCGGACACGTTCGCCTTCGGCGCATTCATGCGTGGTCCGCTGGTTGGGCTCAGCGAGCAGGAACTGCTCGACATTACCGCCGCCCTCTCTGCGGATGGGACGGGTCCAACCTTCTTCACGGTGCTCACAGACCCCGACTTGGTGCAGCATCCGTTGGCAAAGGACGTCCTCATGCTGCTGCAGAGCCTGCGGCGCAAAGCGGCCGTTGTCACCCCAAGCCTGCTCCTCGCTGAGGCCATCGAGCGCCTGAACGCCCGCGTCATCATCGCGGCGCGTCATGGCAACCGGAACGCGCGAGCCCTCGCCAACCTGGATGCGCTGATCGAAAAAGCTAGCAGCTACGGAGTTGCCGGCCTGCGCGCATTCGTCCGCGATCTCCAATCTGACTGGGAGCGCAAGGCCAGAGCACCGGAGGGACGCATCGACGCCGCGGAGCATGCGGTCGAGATTGTCACAATAGACAGTGCAAAAGGGTTGGAATGGCCAGTGGTCATTCCGATCAATTCGACGACCGAGCTCTATCGGCCGGAACAGTTCGTTCATAGGCAATCGGACAACAGCCTGCATTGGATGATCGGTGGAGTCGCGCCCCCGGAGCTGGCAGCCGCACGCGCGGCGGAAAGCCTCGAAGACGCCAATCAGCGCGAGCGAATTTGGTACGTAGCGAGCACACGGGCGCGAAACATTTTGATCCTTCCCCACATCCCCCAAGCGTCAAAGGATTCGTGGTTCAGCTCCGTCGATCTTCGTCAACTTGAGGTCCCAGAACTCGATCTTTCCTCCTTCACTCCGGTAGCGGGCCGTTCTGGCGCCTCGCAGCCGAATGAGCAATCCGCTGAAATTTTTGCGACGGAACAGCGCTTCGTCGAGGACAGCTCGCCGCCTCTTGTCTGGCGCAAACCGAGCGAACATGACGGTGATCGTCTTGGCGGTTCTCTTGATGGCGTGATCACCTTGGAGAGCCAGGCGGAGCGTTTCGAAATTGCAGGCGCTGGCGCTCGCCGCGGCGTGATCCTGCATAAGCTTATGGAGGAACTCCTGACGGGCGAGCTCGCGGATGAACTGGCGGCGAGCGTCGCGCGCGCCCGCTTCCTGCTCGATCAGCTAACGCCTAGCGCAGAGGATGATCGAACGCGGCCAGATCCCAACGAAATGGCGGCGGCTGCGCTTCGTGCGTTTGCTTTGCCCGAAATTTCTAAACTGCGGCCTCATCTCGTACCTGAGATTCCGGTCTGGGCGATTGATGGGCACGTTCTTGTCGCGGGGCGCGCCGATGCTTTGGCCATCAGCGACCAGGGGGTCGACGCCGCAATTGACTGGAAATCGGATGTCAAACCGACACTCGCCGTTCGCAAGGCACACGCGCAACAGCTGCTCGACTATCTGTCGGCGACCCATGCCAATCGGGGCGCGGTTGTCTACCTCACCAGCGGAGAGATTGTCTGGGTCGGAAATGAAACCGACAAGTAACTGATGCCGCAGCCCACGGTCGCCGAGCACGAACGCCTCGGCCGGCGCGCAGCGTAGACGTTGGAGGTCGCATGACCGACAAAGTACCTAAGTGGTGCGGCTTTGCGCCCTCAAAGCCCAGAGGTGCTCCAGCGTGCACCATGGTGATCCCTCGTGCCAAGCGGGACTGAACGGCGAGCCAGGCCGCTCCTAATCCCTATTCCATGCCCTCACGGCATGATGCCCGCAATGCAGGAGCTTTCCTGCTTTGGGGGAGTCCTACCGCCCACTCGGTGGTGGCCGGTCTTCCTAAAGTTCGGGAAATGGGTGCGCTACGCCGTCAATGACGTCGACGCCTTGGCGGAAGTTGCCGCAGCGTGACGACGGCCTCGCCGGAGCCGCGGCGCATCCTTCCCGTTGACCGGACATAGCTTAGAAGCTATATAGATGACTTGGGACGTCGTATTTCACGATGCCTTTGAGGCGGAGTTTCTTGCCTTTGAGCCGTCCAAGCAGGACTCCTTGCTGGCCGTCGCCAAGCTGCTTGCCGACTACGGCCCGCAGCTCGGCCGGCCATATGCAGATACGCTCAAAGGCTCGAAGCACACCAACATGAAGGAGCTTTGTTTCGAGGCGTCGAATGGCGGGTGGCGCGCCGCTTTCGCGTTCGACCCCGAGAGGAAGGCGATCGTGCTTGTAGCCGGAGACAAATCTGGAGGCGGTCAGAAACGCTTCTACAAGCGGCTTCTCGCAAAAGCGGATTCACGGTTTTCCGCACATCTGGAGAGCCTGAATGCCGGAAGGAAGGGAAGATAGAATGGGCCGTAGCCTAAACCAGATTATCGCCGACTTGCCCCCCGAACGGCAGAAGGGGATCGAAGCTCGCTATCAGGAGGTAAAGCAGGAGGTCGAAGGTCTGCGTGAGCTCCGCCAGCTTGCAGGGAAGGCCCAGGCCGACATCGCCACGGCGCTTAACATCAAACAGCCCTCGGTGTCCAAGATCGAGAAACAAGCCGATATGTATCTCTCTACGTTGCGCAGCTATGTCGAGGCAGTCGGCGGAAAATTGGAACTTGTCGTCAAGCTGCCGAGCCGCCGCGCACTCCGTCTACAACATCTCGGCGATGTCGGGGCTTCGCCGGACGATGCTCCTCGGACCAGGCGCAAGGCCTGAAACATGAGCGGCACGGCAACCAGTATTAAGTCCAAGCTGACGGTGATCGAGACTGTGTACCCTCCGATCTCCAATCAGGAGGCGGTTTGGATGCAGAGCGACCCCGCGGTCGAAGCGCTTCTGCGGCAGAGCGACTTCTACATGATCGCGGCACGTGCTGAGGCGCGGTATCAGGACATTGTTATCGACCCGGACACCCACGAGATCACGTTCACGTTCGTCGTCGGCGATAGCTTCGCTGATGATGTGAAGCTGCGCCTCAAAGACTTGCCGGGCGTGTCCGCTGCCCAAATCGACTCTTATCTGGTTGAGGCGGGCGAAAAAATGATACGGGTCTGGGATGGTCCGATTGGCGAAGAGGGATCTAACCTTCTCGAATGGTTCACGACCGAGAAGCTTCTTTGGGACCGCTCCAGAGGCAGAGCTGGAATTGAGGGCTTCGAACGCTATCGCGAAGCGGCGACGTATGACCTTCTTTATGTCGGCATCGCCAAGGTGGGCGACAGCTTCGATCGTCTGATCCGCCACGGCCACAAAGCTCGCATGGAGATACTCTCCAACGAACCACAACGATATCCCGGGGCACGCGTCACCGACGAAATCTACCTGTTCATGTTCAATGTACAGCCTTTGATCATGACGACGTTCGAGCTGGACCACGACTTTGAGGGCGAAGATTTCAGCGGCGCCTACGATCAGAAACGGATCGTCGCCGACGCCGAGAAGGCGTTCGTCAGCCTTCTGAAACCGCAATACAACATCGTGAAGTTCGCCAATTATCCGAAGGGTGCAGACGGGCTCTACGGCTCGGACTATGTCCGATACGGCTATGTCATTGGCGAAAACGTAGCGTTCAACACCGCGCATGGTCGCATGAGAGGAGGACGAAACGCTCTCGCCGGGTTCATCTCCAATGACGCCGACTGCATCTTCATCGAGGGCGACGCCGTGACGCTTTACGTCTCCGGGGTCGATTATCCGGCCGAAAGCCCGGCGAACGTCGCGGGCGCCTCAAAAGGAAATTGAGCGCTGACCGCGAAGCGCTAATTGCACGACAAGGTTCGCCAATATTGACGTTCGACAACCGCTGGCGATTTGATAGCCCTGGCCCAATTGAAGGCGATGTTGAGGCGGGATTCCTCGATCTCATCAATCGCATCAGCGGCCAGGGTCAGCGCAAAGCGATCCTCGAGCATTTCAAAGCGCGGTTTGCTGCCGCTGCGAACGTCCAATACTATCCCAGCTTCAACGAGCGCTTCGCCGTTGAGGACCTTACTACGGCGATGGGCAAAGCGGCAACGAACGCACCACTGTTCATCGAAGCCTTCTTGTGGCTCTTGGAGACGATCTCCACGGCGTTCCGCGGCGCCGATATCCACGATGGCAGCATCCAGGGACGGTACTTCAACAAGATCATTGGTGAACTGCGGCAACGCGGGCGCGGGCATCAGGATCAAATCCTTCAATGGATGATGATCCTGCACGGCTACCTTCCACAACACTCTCACCGACGACGAGCAGAAAGATCCAAAGTTCCGCTATCGCGTCGCGTTCGTTCCAAAGGTGAGCGGGAAAGCAACGAAATCAGACCTGGCAGTCGAATTTATCAAGCCCGGATCGCCTGAAGCAGAGGCGGTCGAACGCGTTCTTCTCAAGGAAGTCGAGCGTCCGAAATACTTGCCCAGCCACATAGCCGAAAAAGCGAAGGCGGCTGGATTTCCGACCTTCAATATGCACGACCACACGAAGCTCTCGGAGCAGCTAGACGCAAGAAATCCGGCGAAGGGATACGGAGTCAGCGTTGCAAAGGCTTGGTACTGGTACGAGAACTGGCTCGAAAAGGTGCTTGAAAAGCTAAACGAAGGCTGGGTGCGCCAGCCAAAGGTCTAGCATGTAGATAAGCTCATCGATGAAGGCGGAACGCGCTCCGCCCCTGGTTATTGTGGACAATACGAGCGGCCCAGATGGGCTTCGATCGTGCAGAGCTAAAAGGATAGCGACGTGGAAGAACCAGAAGAGACGCAGGAATACGTCGTGTTCCCCGAGGAGGCTATCAAATATCTACCCGAAGAATGGCAGCAACACCTCTATGCGCTCAAAGAAGAGGGACAAGGCGTTCTGGAGGCAGCAGATGACAATCTAAGGATCTTAAATCGCATCGTCCATGCGTTCCCGACTATGGCCAGCCTTCGCTACATCCAGCATCGGCTTGCCTCCACCAGGTTCGAAGCGACGATGGAGTGGGCGCTTGAGAACGACATGCTGACCCTGGCGTTCGTAACGACATATGCTCGTCTCATCGACGGTGGCATCGGCAGCGGCGTTTCGCGCAGCGCGCTACCCGTCGAGCTTCGCCCCGTGCATGACAGGATCATTGAACTTCGCAATAAACGCTATGCTCACAACGTCGGCCACGACTCAATAACCGGAAATCTAGAGATCGGTTTCGAAGGTGGGAAGTTCGACATCAGCGTCAATTTCAACATGGGCTTCCATGTAGGGGGCGCCCTCGAATGGGAGCCTCTCGTTGTATTTCTTGACGGCCTAATGTTCCGTCGGCTTCACGTGCAACTTGAGAAGTTGAAGGAGAAAACGGGGCGCGAATGGACGTTCCCTAGTGGTCCACCTCCCAAATGGGTCTCGTCTGGCTCAGATAGTTCTACTCTTGGCGAAGATGGCGGCGTTGAACCCGCTCTTTAAGGCCACCGGTCTATCGCGACGCCCTCGCCGACTGCTAGTCTTTCTCAGTGCTGGTCCGGCGGCCCCAGCCCTAGCACCCGCTCAGCCAACCTGTTCAACGAGCAATGAGCCGGCCGGCAGCGGCCGGATGAGCGACTGCGCCGGCACGGAGGGATCAAGCCAATCGGCCCAGGCGCCACGTTCAAGGATGACAATCTGAGCTGCTGCCGGTTTGATGGACACCGGGTTAAGCTAATCCTACCTTGCGCTCGAACTCAACCGGGCTGAGATAGCCGATGGTCGAGTGCCTGCGGGTGGTGTTGTAGAATCTTTCGATGTAGTCGAACACATCGGCTCGTGCCTCGTCTCTGGTCCTGTAGGTTTTGCTTTCCGTACGCTCGGTCTTGAGCGAGGAGAAGAAGCTTTCCATCGCCGCGTTGTCCCAGACGTTGCCGGATCGGCTCATGCTGCAAACGATGCCGTGGTCGGCCATCAGGCGCTGGAACTGCTCGCTTGTGTACTGGCTGCCCTGGTCGGAGTGATGCAACAGCGCATCCGGCTTGCCGCGTCGCCAGACGGCCATCAACAATGCGTCCGTCACGAGCTGTGCGGTCATGGCGGCACTCATCGACCAGCCCACCACCCGGCGCGAGAACAGGTCGATCACCGCCGCCACATAGAGCCAGCCTTCGGCCGTCCAGAGATAGGTGAAGTCGGCGATCCATTTCTGGTTCGGACGCTCGGCGGCGAACTGCCGGTCAAGGAGGTTCGCCGGTACGGTCTCAAGCTGTCGATCGCCGCTGTCCTTCGGCAAGCGTCGACGTCGCGGCCGCGCCCGCAAGCCTTGCAGCCGCATCAGCCGCTCAATCCGGTGCAGGCCACAATCCGCCCCTTCGGCGAGCAGGTCGCGCCACACCCGGCGTGCGCCATAGGTGCGGTCGCTGGCGGCGAAGCTGGCCTTGACCTTGCCGCCGAGCTCCTCGTCGCTGCGGGATCTGGCGCTGGGAGAGCGGTTGAGCCAGGCATGGAAGCCCGACCGCGATACTCCGAGCGCATCGCATAGCCATGCCACCGGCCAGATCGTCCGGTGCTTCGCGATGAAGACGAACTTCATGTCGCTTCCTTCGCGAAGAAGGCTGCGGCCTTTTTTAGGATGTCGCGCTCGGCCTTCAGCTTGGCGACCTCACGGCGCAGCCGCTCGATCTCCTGCTGCTCCGGCTTCATCTGGCCGTGACCGGGAAAGGCCTGCACCGGATCGGAGCCGAACTCTTTCACCCATTTGCGCAGAACGTTCTCATGGACATCCAGGTCGCGCCCGGCCTGCGCCACCGACACCCCACGCTCCCTAACCAGCTTGACCGCCTCGATCTTGAACTCGCGACTGAACTTCCGTCTCTTCATCGCCCACCTCCGGCTTCATGAAACACCTAATCTCGGTGTCCATCAAACCAGCAGCAGCTCAATCTGCCGATCGTGATATGGCGCGATGTCGGGTCCGGGCTCCATAGTCAGCATGGTGAAGGCTTCGCCGACGTCTTTGGTCTCGCGCCAGATGCCCGCGATGCAGAATATCGGTTCGTCCCGCTGGGTGAACAGCCACTTATCCTTCCGCTTCTTTCCCTTCTCGGCGGGATCGGTGCGGCGGCGCTTCTCATCAAGGATGAGGCAATCCTCAATGTGACAAGCGCCCAAGACAACCACGGTCGCATCATTCAATGGGCGGTCGATCTTGGCTTCGAACGGCTTTGCCAAAGCGGCCAATGGCCCTTCGACTTCCGTTGGCGATGGTTCGAGCGACCGACTGGACGTTGTCTGGAAATCCTTCCTTCACATTCAGTTGTGACAATTAGCCAGGTTGCAGACGCTGCCAAGCAGCCGCGCGACGTAGCCTTTCGGGCTAACAAGCGCGTTAACGGTCAGGCTTGGTTGACGGGCCTGCCGAAGCGGTTGCTCCCGGAACAACTGTGACGGACATGACGCGTTCTTACCGCTGAGTCAGAAGTGGCGAATTCGCTTTGTGGGTTGGTTCGGGCATCTAGCGCAAGGCTCCAAATCTGGGCGGCATCATCGTTCGCGCGATCGAATATCCGCGCCAGCGAGCGATAGATCCTGCGACAAAGGCGACCTCGAGCAGGCCTTCGTTGCGGCGCTCAAGATGAGCGATATCGACGTCGCAGTCGCTGAGCCCTATTTTCAGGACGCCATTGCGGCTTGGCCCGATGCCCTTCGGGCGAAGATCGTGCAGGTGCTCTGGAACAAGTACTCCAAGCTGCTCGACATTCGCATCAAGCACGAACGGGACGATTTTCTGCTGGGGGACGCGGTCGACATCCGCGACGCGTTTAAGCACCCCGCAGCGAACAAGAAAAACCCTGAGATCCTTTCGGAGGCCGGGTTTTGGGTGCCTTGCTTTCGCAAGAATCGTTGGTTGCGGGGAGGCGCAACACCCGATCCCTGCGGAATGGGGCCGCCAACCCGGAATCGCCGGGTTTGGTGGTTGCGGGGGCTCGCAAGCACCGATTCTTGCAATTGATTGAGTGCCAGGTTCCTAGGTTAGCGGCCTGACACCAAGCTTCCTGGGACCGGCCTCCAGAACGGAATATCTTCTAACTTGTTGATTTTCTTTGCTGTCACGCGCATTTCTGCTCAGAGGCGGGCGCACGTCCATAGCCAGCGACACAATTGATGAGATCACCTGTTCGACAATTCACGGCTTCTGCCAGCGCCTGATCGAGCCTTATCCGGTGGAAAGCGGATACGGGCGCGATCGGACCTCGACTGATGGTCCTTCTCGGGCACGATGATCGGCCGCCGATGACTTTCATCGTGTTGTTTCTTTACGTACTCGAAGCCAAGCTGACGTCTGGCTTGGGATGCGTCGAAGCCGTGGCGCCGCGCCAACCGTAGACGCACGCGAACGCGGCCATGCCGATCAAAGGCAACCGCGTCGTCCTCCTAAAACGTCAAATGAAAATCGGATGCGAGCCAAAAATCCTCCGCTGCCACATAGATGATCTTTACAGAACTCGCCGTCGGCCATTGCCGTAGGTCCAGCGATCCCGGTCTCGCGCGCGTCCCGCGCGCAATTAAACCAAAGTCGGCGCCCGGCGAAGGGCGCTGCGGCGGTTAGTCCGCGCCGTTGGCAAGCGGCGAAGAAACACCCCGGCGACGGCAGGCGGCCTCGATCGTATTTCTGAGCAGGCACGCGATGGTCATCGGACCCACTCCGCCCGGGACTGGTGTCAGTGCGCCGGCGACGGTGTGCGCGCCCTCGAAATCCACATCCCCAACCAATTGCTGATTGCCGTCGCGTTCGATGCGATTGATGCCGACGTCGATGACGATTGCACCAGGCTTGATCCAATCACCACGAACAAACCTTGCCCGTCCGACCGCGGCAACCAGGATGTCCGCACGACGACAGACCGAAGGCAGATCCTCGGTCTTGGAGTGCGCTATAGTAACCGTACAGTTTTCCCGTAACAGGAGTTGTGCCAGCGGCTTCCCGACTATGTTTGAACGGCCGACGATGACTGCAGAAAGCCCGGTAAGATCCGTACGGACGCTCTTGATCAAAAGCATACAGCCGAGTGGCGTGCAGGCGACCAAAGCGGACGCGCCGAGCGACAGGTTGCCCACATTAATGGGATGGAAACCGTCAACGTCCTTTGCCGGATCAATGGCGGCAGTCACTTTCTGGGCATCAATGTGAGAGGGTAGCGGTAGTTGAACGAGAATGCCGTCAACGTCTTCGGCGGCGTTCAGGCGCAGGATCAGCGCCAGAATATCACTTTCGCTGGTTGAGGCGGGTAACCTGTGATGGAACGAGCGCAATCCCGCTTCGACCGACCTGCGCACCTTGTTGCGAACGTAAACCGAGCTCGCAGGATCGTCGCCAACAAGCACAACCGCAAGGCCAGGCGTCGCCCCCCGCTCCACGAGATCTAGAACGGCACCGCGCAACACGGCGTGAAGCTGCCTGGCCGCGGCGACACCGTCGATCACCACTGCGCTCATTTCGTGTTTGACCGCATCAAAATGTTCATCGAAATACCACCGTGCGATCGCCGTTCAACAGGACCCGATTCTCCGCGTGGAACTTGACGGCTCGCGTCAATACCGCCGCCTCGACATCCCGTCCGACCGCCGAGAGTTGCTCGGGCGTGAGGGAGTGATCAACGCGTAAGACGTCTTGCTCGATGATCGGCCCCTCATCCAGGTCCGCCGTGACATAGTGGGCCGTCGCGCCGATCAGCTTGACGCCCCTTGCCTGGGCTTGATGATACGGCCGCGCTCCCTTGAAGCTTGGCAAGAACGAGTGATGGATATTGATGACCCGGCCGGACATCTTCTGGCAGAGCCCATCCGACAAGACCTGCATGTATCGGGCCAAGACAATCAAATCGATGCGTTCCTGCTCGACCAGCTCCATCAGTTTTGCCTCTTGCGCCAGCTTTGTCTCGGCGGTGATCGGCAGATGATGGAAAGGAATGTCGTAGGACGCAGCGAGACGGCAAAAATCCTTATGATTCGAAACGATCAAGGGAATCTCGACATAGAGCATTCCGGTAGAATATTTAAACAGAAGATCGTTTAGGCAGTGCCCCGCCCGCGAGACCATAATCATGAGCCGTGGCTTCGACCCGAAATCATGCAGTTGCCACGTCATGTCAAACAACTTTCCGACATCGGCAAACTCCGACTGTAAGCGTGAGGTTGCGATGTTATCAAGCGCGTCGAACGAGATGCGCATGAAAAGTTTGCCGACGCTGCGATCCGAAAATTGGGCGCTGTCTCGGATGTTGCATCCATGGGTGGCGAGGAAGCCGGAGACGGCGTGAACAATGCCGGTCCGGTCCGGACAGGAAAATGTCAGGACGAAGTCGGGACGATCGACTCTTTCCTTCGACGAGCCAAAGACAGACGAACTCCGTGCATCGGGGCTTTTGGCGGATGCGGTGTTGATTTCAGACATGACACTTACCGATCAGGAAGCCGCCGCAGACACGGTGACAGCACCTTCGACGTCCTTCACCCGATTGTTCGCCGGATCATAGAACGCGCGCAGCGAAGCACGTGCGGGCACACGCACGCCCGCGACCTCGATCTCCAATTTGCCGCTCTGCAAATAGGCCGCATCCACTCCTCCGCCGTCGGGGTTCTCGACATAGCCCAGACCAAGAGAGGCTCCGATGCTGTGACCGTACATGCCGGATGTGACGCGCCCTACGAGCCGACCGTCGTGCCAAATCGGTTCATTGTGGTAGAGCAGTTGCGCGGGATCCTCGAGCGCTATGTGAACCATCTTGCGTTTGGGTCCCACCTCCTTTTGACGCAGCAAGGCATCGCGCCCGATGAATCCGTGCGGCTTCGACCAAGCGACCGCGAAGCCGAGCCCGGCCTCCAGCGGGGTATCTTCGTCGGTGATGTCGTGGCCCCAGTGCCGGTAACCCTTCTCCATTCGCAATGAATTCATCGCATGGTAGCCGGCTAGGCGCATGTCGAATGAAGCACCCTCTTCGACGAGAACGTCGAATACGCCCTGGACGAACTCGGTCGGAACGTACAATTCCCATCCCAGTTCGCCGACATAGGTAATGCGGCTTGCCCGCACCTTGGCATAACCAAGGTCGATGACCTTCGAGGCCGCAAATGGAAACGCACCGTTCGACAGATCGGCATTCGTCAGCTTGCTCAACAAACTCCTGGACTTCGGACCCATCACGCCGAGGACGGAGTAGGCCGAACTGACGTCGACGGCCACCGCCCGGACACCTTCCGGAATGTTGCGCTTCAACCAGGCGAAGTCCCTGACCTGGGTGGCGACCGCGGTTACGATGAGAAAGCGCTTTTCGCCTTCGCGGGTGATCGTCAGATCCGCCTCAATGCCACCACGCTTGTTGAGCCACTGAGTATACACGATGCGCCCGACCGGAACCGAGACGTTGTTCGCACAAATTTGATTGAGAACGTGCTCAGCGTCCTCGCCCTCGAACACGAATTTGGCGAAGGACGATTGGTCGAACAGCCCGACGCTCTCGCGCACCGCGCGATGCTCCGCCGCGGAATAGTCGAACCAGTTTTGCCGCCCGAAACTGTATTCATACTTGGCCTCGTGCCCCTTTGGCGCATACCAATTGGGTCGTTCGAAGCCCGCGACCTCGCCGAAGCAGGCCCCCCGCGAGAGCAAGCGATCGTGTAGTGCCGAACGTCGGACGCCTCTCGCCGTCTCCGCCTGCCGGAACGGCCAGTGCATCGCGTACAGCAAGCCAAGCGACTCGACCGTTCGATCCCGTAGATAGCGACGATTGGATTGGAAAGGCATGATGCGCCGTATATCGACGTCCCACAGGTCCATCGGCGGATGACCATCGACAATCCAATCGGCAAGCACCTTGCCTGCTCCACCAGCAGAACGAATACCAATGGAATTGAAGCCTGCCGCCACGAACAGATTTCGCACCTCCGGCGTCTCGCCCAGCATATAACGATCATCCGGGGTGAAACTCTCCGGTCCATTGAAGAACAACTGGATTCCCGTCTTCGCCAGCAACGGAACGCGACGGATCGCGCCCTCAAGCAGCGGCTCGATGTGCTCGAAATCATCCGGCAACGTATCGAACTCAAAACTCTCGGGAATCCCCTCCATACCCCAGGGCTTTGCAACCGGTTCGAACCAGCCGACCAGCAACTTGCCGGCATCTTCCTTGAAATACGTGCAGGCATCCGGGTCCCGCAGCACGGGAAGATGCTTTTTTATATCGGGCAGCGGCTCGGTGACGACATAGAAGTGTTCGGCTGCGTGAAGCGGCACGGTCGTTCCCACGCTTGCAGCGAGGTCCCGCGCCCACATGCCCGCGCAATTGACCACAAATTCGGCAGCGATTTCGCTGTCCTTGGTGCGAACACCGAGCGCATGGCCGTTTTCGATCATGATCTCGGTTACAGCAGTGCCCTCAAATATCTTCGCCCCGCGAATCTTGGCACCCCTCGCCAGCGCATGCGTCGTGTCCACTGGATTAGTCTGGCCATCTTTGGGAAGATGGACCGCACCCACAAGATCCTCGGTCGTCATCAACGGCCAAAGATCGCCCGCCTCCTTCGCAGTCAGGACGTTTACTTCCAGCCCGAAACAACGAGCCATTGAGGCTCCGCGCTTCAACTCTTCGAAGCGCTCCTGATGACCGGCAATCGCCAACGATCCGATCTGACGGTAGCCAGTGTTTTGACCAGTCTCTCTTTCGAGTTGGTCATACAGTTCGGTCGTGTATTGGGCCAACCGCGTCAGGTTGTGGGTTGCTCCGAGTTGACCAACTAGGCCGGCGGCGTGCCATGTCGTTCCGGAGGTAAGCTGCTTGCGTTCAAGCAAAACGACATCCGTCCAACCACGAAGAGTGAGATGGTAGGCGAGGCTGCAACCCATGATACCGCCACCGACAATGACGACTTGAGCCGACTTTGGAAGATCCGTCACACCTAAAGCTCCAAACGACCGATTGTGAAAATATCTCACATTTTTTCACGGATGTGAATGGTGTTTTTCACGCTTAAAGGTATTTTTTTCCGAAGTTGTGGCTCCTATAAAGAATCGGGCAGTTGGGACGCTCATGTTGCAGGCCCTACAATGATTAAGCCATTCGGCGGTTTGACTGGTGGAAGTGGCTTGCTGGGTTGCAGACGGCTGGTCGTGACAGCAAAGCCGCCCGCGTTGAAGGACGAGAGAGTCGATGGCGATTAGACCGATACGCGCAGCTGATGAATGGGCGGCCTCTGAAGCGAAAGGCGGCATGGATCTGGAGGCTGCCGTCGGCGGGCAGATCCGCGAGCTGCGCAAGATCAAGAAGCTGACGCTGACCCAGCTAGCTCAAGCCGCCGACATTTCGGTCGGCTATTTGAGCCAGGTCGAACGAAACCAATCGAAGCTGCCGATCGGGGTACTAAAAAAGCTGAGCGACGTTCTCGGCGTGCATATGAATTGGTTTTTCAACGGGAACATGCAGGCCACGCCCGGCGAACGGGACATCGTCGTTCGCAAGGCGCACCGCCGCCGATTGACCTTCACCGGCATCGGGATCGCCGAGGAGCTTCTCTCTCCCAACCTCGCGGGGCCGCTAGAACTGCTTTTGAGTACGATTGAACCGGGGGCCGATAGCGGGGAATACAGCCATGACGGCAACGAGGCGGGGATTCTGATCGCGGGGCAACTGGACCTTTGGGTCGACGGGAAACTGTTTCAGCTTGAGGAAGGAGACAGCTTCTCCTTCAGCAGCACTTCGCAACATCGCTGCGCAAATCCTGGAACGGTACCCGCTAAAGTCGTATGGGTGATTACGCCCCCGCACTACTAGATTCACCGTCCACAAGTGAGGACATCCGAGAATCGATCGAGCCGTAATCCGATAAAACCCATACAGACGTGATCTCGAAGGAGCACGGGGACCAATCGTTGCCACCTCCGCCGGCGGCGCGAACAATCGGGCAAGAAAAACGGCGTACCGGCGGCTCGTCACCACTTAATCACGTGGCTTCCTTGGGATTGATGATCGTGCAACCCCCGTGCATTCATTCCCGAGCGACCGGCTCTGGCTACAGCGAGTCGGGCCGGTCCCGTAAGAGAAATGGACACGCTCAAACGGGCTGGCGATCTCACCATGAAGCGGCGCATGTTGGCGAAGCATCGCCCTCACCGGAGCAGCGAGCCTGTCCCCACCGGGCCCGTTTCCGTAATCGCGACGGCGGTCCTCCCCTTGGCAGGATTGATCCCACAAAATGAAGTGGACACTCGGTCGTCTTACAAACGGTCTGTTCCCCCGAAATTGTTTGGGCGCATTCCGCCTGAATGCATGAATGCCCCGGTGATATTTCAACCGGTTGGGCTGGTGATGGCGCTGAACTGCCATTGCTATTCCTGCAAGTGGCGTCGTCCTTTCCGGCCCGAAGCACAGTCACAGACATGAAATTCCTATACAAACATTCACATTGACAGAATTATCACGATAATTTATTCAGATCGTCGTTTCGTCGTTGCGAATTTCAGTGGTGCTCCACCACGCGCACTTCGTTCAGGAACGGTGTGATGGGCGACGGACGAGCGTAACCGTTGCCGCAGGCACCGAGGATATGCCGCGATGCTGCATTTCGCCCGGGAGCAACAATTACCGGTTACGATCGTGTCCGGCTTTCTGGGTGCCGGTAAGACGACTCTTCTGAACAACATCCTGCAGGAGACTCGGCAGAAGCTGGCTGTTCTCGTCAACGATTTTGCCGCGCTCAACATCGATGTGAAGCTCGTTGCATCGCAGAGCGACACCATCATTTCTCTTACAAACGGATGTGTGTGCTGCAGCATCAAAGATGATCTCTTAAGTTCAATTCTGTCTATCGCGTCTTCAGAGCCGAGGTTCGACGGAGTTTTGCTCGAGACGAGTGGCGTATCGAATCCGATGGCTATCGCCGATGCATTTATGCAGCCGGCGGTGTCTCGCCGACTAAAGGTCGATCGTACGATTTGCGTTGTCGATGCCGAGAACTTTCCGGACCTCAACTTCGAAAACACTGAGCTGGCGATCGATCAGGCTGCGGTCGCGGACTATGTGTTACTCAACAAGACCGACCTGGTAACGCCGGCAGTCGCCGACGAAGTCGTCGCGACGCTCCGTGGCGCGTTGCCTATAATAAGAATTATAAGAACGCGCAATGCCGTCCTTCCGGCGTTCATGTTGCTCTCCGATAGCGACGTTGAGGCGCTCCACCGGCCTCGTTCGAGTCGGAAGACAACATTTCGGTGTGACCAGACTGAAAGCCCATGCCGCGATCGATCGTGTGCCGCCTGCAGCGGCACTTACACGACTCGTGATCACTCCGGCACGTTTGAGAGCTGGTCCTGGTCAGGCAATGTCGGCAACCAGGCCAACTTCGCTGCGATCGTAAAGGCTCTTCCTGCGTCAATCCTGCGCGCGAAGGGCATCGTTCGATTTTCGGATTTGACCGATCAGAGCGGCGTTTTTCAGCTGATCGGCAAGCGCTCGACGATCGATCTACGCCTTTCATCCTCGGGCGACCAGAGAAGCGAACTCGTATTCATAGGAATGCGCGGCGAACTGCCAACCGGCAGACTCACGGAAATGTTTGAACGGCAAACCAACGGCGCTTGACGCTCGGAAGCAGGGAGGAGAAGCACAGATGGGTGCAGACACGATTTTTCACGGCGGGCCGATCGTCACGATGGATCGCGACCAGATGCAAGTTGAAGCGGTGGCGATATCCAAGGGGAAAATACTCGCCGTTGGATCTTGGGAAGCCGTAAGTAGCTACCGTGGTTCCGAAACCACCATGGTCGATCTCGACGGGCGCACGATGTTACCTGGTTTCGTCGAAGCACATGGCCATCCTCTGCTTAGCGCTCTGTGTTGGGGCGACCCGGTGGTCGATATTCGATCGGTACACACGCCTACCTACGAGGCGGCTCTCGCCAAGATAAGAAGGAGAGTTAGCAAGGCAAAGGAGGGTGAATTCCTCTGGTTCCTGGGCCTTGACGCCCAGCTCCACGTGGGCGCCAAAGAGCCTAGCAAAGCAGAGCTCGACGAACTCTCACCGACGATTCCGATCGCCGTGCAGGTGTCAAACATGCACGGAATATTTCTCAATACGGCGGCCCTTAAGGCGCTTAAAATCACTCGAGCGACTCCCGTCGTTCCTGGCGGGCATGTTCGTTGCGACGAGAATGGTGAACCATGGAAATTTGAGGAGCGCTCGCGCGATTACATCGTCGAGAGTTTCTATGCGATCTGTGGCGAGCAGCGGGGTATCGACTCGTTACGGGATTGGCTGTGGAAGTTCTCAAAGTCTGGATATACAACCAGCTCGGAAATGGGACTGACGCCAATGACGAGTGTCTTCTACAAGAAGACTCTGGAGCGCGAGCAAATGCCCATTCGGGTCTTTTGCTATCAGAGGGCTGTTCCCGAAGGAATCGAGACGATTCCCTTTGAGGGAGGAAACGATCGGTTTGCGATGGCCGGTATTAAGATGTGGGGTGATGGGTCCGTCCTCATGGGGAACGTGTGGTTGACGAAGCCATACCTCAACAACGAAATCACCCTTACGAGCATGGGTCTTCCGCGCGATAGCGTCGGTCATATGAACTACAAGCCCGAAGAGCTGAAGCGAATAATAAAGGCTTACGCGGCCCGGGGGCATCAAATGTCGGTCCATACGCATGGCGATCGCACGATCGACTCGGTTCTGGATGCGTACGAGGTGGCACTCAATGAGTTTCCCGAAGCAAAGCGTCCATTTCGGCTCGAACATTGCGGAACGTTGCGCGAAGATCAAATTGACCGCTGCAACAAGCTCGGCGTCGTCTGCAGCTTCTTCTTGCCTTACCTGTATTACTGGGGCGAAGCACTCCGCGACGCGCTCCTTGGACCGGAAGCGGCCGCAAAGTTTGTGCCAGCCGGGAGCGCCGTCCGAAAGGGGATGCGGAGTTCGCTCCACTGCGATCCGCCAATGACTTGGCCGCACGCGCTCCTTTGCCTACATCTAGCGACCACTCGTCGAAGCCGCGCCGGAAACGTCATTGGTCGGGATCAGATCATGGACATCGACTCGGCCCTCCGCTCCGTGACAATCGACGCCGCCTTCCACCTCAGAAAGCACAACGAGATCGGGAGCATTGAGGTCGGCAAATATGCAGATTTTGCGCTCCTCGATAGGAACCCACGCACCGTCGATCCCGAGCACGTGCTCGATCTCAAGGTCCTCGGCACGTATGTCGAGGGAGAACGAATTTGGGAGTGCTCGGCCGATGAAGCGGCGACCGGGCGCGAGGCGGCATAGCGCGGGCGACCAAATCCTCAAGAATGCGCATCCGCTCCTCGGGACTCTGTGGGCGCCATTGGTCGGTCATCTCGTCGGTAACTTCGAGTCCTGAACCGGCGCCATCTAAGTGCCTCGTGTCATGGAGCTGAGCTTGCACGCCAACGCCGCGACGACGCCGAAGACGCGAGCCTACATCCAGCGCAGTAAGAGGTCGGTCGCTAAACTGGCGGCCGAGCTCGGCGTCAGCGAGACCACGATCCGGCGTTGGCGGGGCCGCAGCACCGTGGCCGACCGGCCGCATACGCCAAAGACCCTGCGGACCAGCCTGACGGCGATCGAAGAGCGGCTGGTTTGTGAACTGCAGCTATTCTGCGGCGATAGGTTGATCTGCACCGATCTTCGTTGTGGTTCAGCCCCAACGCGCAAGAGCTCCGTCGGTGTTTCCAATATTTTCTACCGGATGAGGCTGCCCATCAGGCGGCAATCGCGTCCGTGCTCCGCCGAATCTGAAGATTTCCACTGCAGAGTTCGCCGCGACGGCATCGTCAGATCGGCTCTTCCGCCGATTTCTATCTCCAGCATTCGCGCACGCGCCGCCCTGCGCCCATCAAGGCTACGGTCCAACGCAATCGGTCGCGTCAAGGCACCTTCGCGGTCGAGATCGCACCCCGCCGATCGTCGATCAGCGCCCCAGCTCGTTCCCTGCCCAGGTGTGGCAACCCCCGCTGTCGATCAATTCCAGCGCCAGGCGTGGCGGCCCGGCTGCAATCAAGCGCTGATGGATGAACTTCGCCCAAAAGCCCTGCGCCCCGAATGTATTTTTGCCTTGCCCGCGGAGGGCTTGCTGGGCGCGGCGCGGCCGAGCGGAGGTCGGCCCCTTGTGGCGTCCGGGCTGCTATGCCCGAGCGAGGTGTGGAGAGCGGGCCAACGAGGGATTTCCGGCAGGGCTGGACGTCGTGGAGCGGGATCGTCAGGAATTCGGGAATGGGAAATTGAGGCATGGCGCAGAAGTTCGTGATCGCGATGATGATGCACGAGACGAACATGGTCTCGCCGCTGCCCACGCCAATGGAGGCCCTTTTGCGCGTGGTGCTCCTGTGATCGGCGGCGACGACCTGGCGCGGGTCACCGAGGCGGCGAGGACTGGCCCGAAAGCGGCGATTCTGCCGGTCATCGACGAGATCGCCCAACGCCTACTGGGCCATCGGCTGCTGACCGTGATGCGTCTGCACGCCGCGACCGTGGAGCTCGAGCGCCTCTACAGCAGCCACGCCGAGGCCTATCCCGCCGGAGGCAGGAAGTCGAAGCGCGGCCTGCCCTGGACCGAGCATGTGCTGGTGCGGGGCGTGGTGTTCATCGGAAGCCACCCGCACGACCTTGAATGGGCTTTCGATGACCATGCGAAACTGGCGGGTCTCGGGCTGGGCTCGGTGATCAATACGCCGATCCTGTTCGACGGACGCTGCCTGGGCGCCCTGAACCTTCTGCACGAGCCCGGCCGCTATCATCCCGGCGACGAGGCGGTCACCAAGCCGCTGGCCTATCTCCTGACCCCACTGCTGCTCGCCGCATGACCACGCTCGTCACCACCCTCCGCCGTCTGCGGCGCGACTCGTTCACCACCGGCATTCTGGCGGCTCCCCTGTTGGGGCTCCCGGTCCCCGGTCGCGGCGAGACCGCACACATGCTCGGCAAGGCCTCGAAAATCGGCATCGGGCTGCTGTTCTTCCTGCACGGGGCGAAGCTGTCCCGTGTCGCGGTACTGGCGGGCGCGTCCCATTGGCGGCTGCACCTGGCGGTGCTGGCCTCGACCTTCGTACTCTTCCCCCTGCTGGGATTGGCCATCGGGAGCCTGCCCGCACCCGTTCTCAGCCCCAGCCTGGCGGCCGGTTTTCTGTTCCTGACCCTGCTCCCGTCGACTCTGCAGTGGTCGATCGCCTTCACCGCCATCGGCAGCGGCAATGTGTCGGCGGCAGTTTGCAGCGCCTCGCTTTCCAACGTCTTCGGCCTGTTCATGACGCCGCTCCTAGTCGGTCTGTACATGAGCCCCCACGGCGCCGGTCTCTCCTGGAGTTCGGTGCGGATCATCCAGTTCGAACTGCTGGCTCCGTTCATCGCCGGGCACGCCCTGCAGCCGCTCATCGGCGGCTGGGTTGGCTGCCGTCGTCAACTGCTCAGCCTTGTTGATCGCGGATCGATCCTGCTGGTGGTCTACGGCGCGTTCGGCGGCGGTCGACGGCCTTTGGGCGCGGGTTTCCATGGGCGACCTGATGGTGGTCGGGATCCTCAGTGGCATGCTGCTCGCCGTTATGCTGGTCGCCACGATCTGGGGCGCGCGCCGCCTCGGCTTTTCTCGGGAGGACGAGATCGCCATCGCCTTCTGCGGTTCCAAGAGAGCCTGGCGCCCGGCGTGCCGATCGCAGGCGCGCTCTTTCCAGCGGCGGTCGGCGGGGTAATCCTGCCGTTCGTGGTCTTCCACCAGATCCAGCTCGCCGTCTGCGCCGTGCTGGCTCAGCGCTACGCGGCTCGCGCGGCGACAATCCCAGGCGAGGTCGCGCCATGAGTATCGATTCCCTGTCGGGGCTGGGCACGGCCCACGGCCTGGCCTCGTTGCGTCCGACCATCGCCGGGACGAACCATGTCGTCTCCGCGGGCCACTATCTCGCGGCGCAGTCCGCGCTGCAGATCCTCGAAAGCGGTGGCAACGCGATCGACGCTGGCGTGGCCGCAGGCCTGGTGTTGGGCGTCGTGCAGAGCGAACTCGTTAACGTCGCCGGCGTCGCGCCGATCATTCTCTACCTGGCCGAACGCGACGAGGTAATCACCATCAGCGGCCTGGGCTGCTGGCCTCGCGCCCTCGATCCGGATATTTTCATGCGCGAGCACGGCGGCGCGATCCCGGAGGGCGTCCTGCGGACTGTCGTTCCAGCCGCGCCGGACGCCTGGATCACGGCCCTGGCTCGCTACGGCACCATGAGCTTCTCGGAGGTGGCGCAAAGCGCCATCGGTTTCGCACGTGATGGCTTCGTCATGTATCCGCTGATGGCGGACCTGCTGCACACCTACGCCGAGGGCTATGCGAGATGGCCCAGCTCCGCGGCGATCTATCTGCCGGGGGACGTCCGCCCGAGGTCGGTGATGTGTTCGTCCAGTCCGATCTTGGCCGCACTCTGCAATACATGGCCGATTGCGAGGCGGCGGCGCGGGGCCGGAGCCGTGTCGAGGGCCTGAAGGCCGCTCGGGACGCCTTCTATCGCGGCGACATCGCGCGAACGATCGTGGCTTTCCACGAGCAGAATGGCGGCTTGCTGTCGATGGAGGACCTGGCGAACTTCCAGGTCGGCATAGAGCCGCCGGTCAGTGCCAGCTTCCGCGGATCGACGATGTACGCCTGCGGCCCCTGGTGCTAGGGCCCGGCGCTGCTGCAGATGCTGACGATGCTGGCGGGCGTCGACCTGGCTGGCCTAGGCCACAACAGCAGCGCCTACGTTCACACCCTGGTCGAGACCATTAAGCTCGCCTTCGCCGACCGGCATCGCTACTTCGGCGACCCGCGCTTCACCGATGTTCCTTTGGGCTCGCTGCTCGACCCGGCGTATGCCGCCGCCCGGCGGGAGCTAATCGACCCGCGCCGGGCCTGGCCCGACATGCCACCGGCTGGCGACCTGGGCGGCGGTGCGAGGATCGACGGCGCGGTCCTCGCGGCGCCCAAGCTCGCCGCGCTCGACACCTCCTACCTCGCGGTTATCGACCGTCAGGGCAACGTGTTCTCCGCGACCCCCAGCGACGTTTCCTACGACACACCGGTGGTCACCGGAACTGGGCTGTGCCCTTCCTCCAGGGGCAGCCAGTCGTGGGCCGACCCCCAGCATCCTTCAGGCGTCGCGCCCGGCAAGCGGCCGCGCCTGACACCCGCGCCGTTCCTTGCCCGAGCGGCGGATGGCGCCTTTACCGCTATGGGGACCCCGGGCGGCGATGTGCAACTCCAGGCCCTGCTCCAGGTCTGGCTGAACCTGGAAGTCTTCGGAATGCCGCCGCAAGCCGCGGTCGAGGCGGCTCGGTTCGCGAGCTACAGCTTCCCAGACTCGTTCGAACCGCACGCTGCGCATCCGGGCCGCCTCAACATTGAAGAACGCCTTGGCCCGCAACAGATTTCCGATCTCCGGATGTTAGGTCACGACGTTGCGGTCTGGCCGGACTGGGCGTGGCGCGCGGGTGCGGTATGCGTCGCCCGCCAACGGCCTAAGGGAACCCTCGAAGCCGCTGCGGATCCACGTCGCCCGGCCTATGCGCTTGGCCGATAGGAAGGTCACGGATGCATCGCTATTCCCTCGGATCGGTTCTCGCTGAAGCCTTGAATGCGCACTGGGGCTGGTCGCGCCATTGGGGGGCGCGGGAGCCAAAGGTCGCCGACTGTCCGCAGATCTTCGCGGAGGTCAGAAAAGCCGGCGGCGAGCCCATCAATCTCGTGAACCTGAGCTTTGGCGAGCGAACGAAGCTGCCACATGGCAAGGCGGCGCCCCATGCCTTCAAGAACAATGAACCCGCCACGATCGAGGTCCGTGGCACGAAACGCGCCTATGCCGCAGGCATCGCCAGGACACATTCCCCATGTGAGCAATCCAGACTGTCTCCGCGGAAAAGATACTGGATTGCTTCGCTTCGCTCACGATGTACCGCGAGAACCCGGGCTCATCGCTTCGCGATGCCATGAGTACGGTGGCTAAATCAAGCCACCCGCGTCGGCCACGCGGGGCTGGTGATAATCGGAATCGCCAAACGTGTTCTCGATCATGGTCAGGCGCTTGAAGTAGTGGCCGATCTTCGCCTCCATGGTCATGCCGATGCCGCCGTGGAGCTGAATCGCCTGCTGTCCGACGAACTTCAGCGACTTGCCGATCTGCACCTTGGCCGCGGCAACGGCGTTGCTGCGCTCCTTGGCGTCCTCGAAATCAGCAGCCATGGTCGCGAACATCGACATCGATCGCGCCTGCTCGGTGGCGACGAACATGTCGGAGGCGCGGTGCTGCAGCGACTGGAACGAGCCGATCGCGACACCGAACTGCTTGCGCGTCTTGATGTACTCGACTGTTGTCTTCAGCGACTCGTCCATCAGGCCGACGGCTTCGGCGCAGAGTGCAATGCGGGCCTCATCCACGACGCGCTCGATCAGCGCAAACGAATCGTCGGGATTGCCGAGCACCGCATCCGCGCCGACCTCGACGCCGGTGAAGGTGATGTCGGCGGCGTGCAGGCCGTCCTGGGTCGGGTACGACTTCTTGGCGACGCCCTTGGCGTCGGCCGGCACCAGGAACACACCGATGCCGCTCTTGTCGCGGCGCTCGCCCCTAGTGCGCGCGGTCACGATGAGGGTGTCCGCATTCTCGCCATTGAGCACGACGAACTTCTCGCCGTCGATGACGTAAGCCTCGCCCTTCTTCTTCGCCGTCGTGATGACGTCGAACAGATCGTAGCGCGAGTTCTTCTCGAGCTGGGCGAACGCCAGCGTCTTGCTGCCGTCGATGATGCCGGGCACGTGCGCCGCCTTCTGCGCATCGCTGCCGGCGTGGCGCAGGAAGCCGCCGCCGATCACCACGGTTGCCAGATAGGGCTCCAGCACCAGCGCCTTGCCGAGCGCTTCCATCACGATCATGGTCTCGACACCGCCGCCGCCGAAGCCACCATCGGCCTCCGCGAACGGCAGTCCCAGCAGGCCCTGCTCGGCGAGCTTGCTCCAGACGGCTTTGCTCCAGCCGCCCTTCTCCTTCATGTACTTCTTGCGGCTCTCGAAATCGTAGGAATCGGTCAAAAGGCCGTCGATGCTGTCCTTGAGAAGCCGCTGCTCCTCGTTCAAATCAAAATCCATGTTACTCTCCAAATCGGCGGGAATTGCCCTGCCGTCGCCTCACCCTCAGACGTCAGCCCCGCGAAGGCGGGGATCCAGTAAACGCAGCCGCCTGCCGTGCTCACGACCGCCGCGGCGTGCTGGGTCCCCGCCCCCGCTGCGCAATTGCGTACAAGGGGTTACGACACCGTTTATTACGCTGCTTCGCGGGTCAAAGTCCCAGCACCGCCTTGGCAATGATGTTGCGCTGGATCTCGTCGGAGCCGCCGTAGATCGAGACCTTGCGGTTGTTGAAGTAGCTCGGCGCGATCTGGGCGGTCCACTCCATGGCTTCATTCGAGTCATCATGGCCGTGCACATCGTAGGGCGCGGCGAACGGCCCGATGACCTCCATCAAGAGCTCGGTGGTGGTCTGCTGGATCTGGGAGCCCTTGATCTTCAGCACGGACGACGCCGGGTTGGGCTTGCCCTTGCCGTGCTTGCCTTCGTCGGCGACGACGCGGAGCTGGGTGAGCTCGAGCGCCTTCAGCTCGATTTCGCAGGCCGCCAGCTTCTCGCGGAACGCGGCATCCTGGATGATCGGCTTGCCGCCGGACTCGATCTTTGAGGCTAAGTCGCGGATGCGGCGCAGCCGCTCCTTGGAGAGGCCGACGCGAGCCAAGCCGGTCCGCTCATGGCCGAGCAGGAATTTTGCGTAATCCCAGCCCTTGTTCTCCTCGCCGATCAGGTTTTCGTAAGGAACTTCCACGTCGTCGAAGAACACTTCGTTGACCTCGGTGCCGCCATCAATGGTTTGGATCGGACGTACCGTGACCCCCTTCGACTTCATGCTGCAGACGATGAAGGAGATGCCCATCTGCTTCTTCGCGGCAGGATCGGTGCGGCAGAGGCAGAAGATCATGTCGGCATGCTGAGCGAGCGTGGTCCAGGTCTTCTGGCCGTTGATGATCCACTTGTCGCCCTTGCGCTCGGCCTTAGTCTTGAGCGAGGCGAGATCGGAGCCGGAGCCGGGCTCGGAGAAGCCCTGGCACCACCAGTCATCGACATCGGCGATGCGGGGCAGGTACTTCTTCTTCTGCTCCTCGTTGCCGAAGGTGTAGATGACAGGGCCGACCATGCCGACGCCAAAGGCGAGCGGCGGCTGCGCCGGATAGGACTGCAGCTCCTCGGTGAAGATGTAGTGCTGCACGCTTGTCCAGCCGGTGCCGCCATATTGCTTGGGCCAGTGGCTGACGCCCCAACCTTTCTTGTTGAGGATACGCCACCAATTCACCATCTCGTCCTTGGAGAGGTGGCGGCCCTCGACCAGCTTGCGCCTTGTATCCGGCGGCACGTTGTCGCGGAAGAACGTCCGGACTTCCTCGCGAAACGCCTGCTCTTCCTTCGTGAATGCGAGATCCATCGGATCCTCCTGTGAGATTCCTTGGCGTCCCGAATGCCGGGACCCATAACCGCCGGCCTTCGTTGTTACGAAAGCCACTCCCGTCCTTGCCCCTCACTCCGGCTGCGGAGTCTGGATCCCGGCCGCGCGTGCGCAATTGCGCAACTAGGCCGTGACGATGTGAATTACCGCAAGACCTCGAACAAACCCGCCGCGCCCATGCCGCCACCGACGCACATGGTGACGACCGCGTATTTGGCTTTGCGGCGACGGCCCTCGATCAAGGCGTGCCCGGACAGGCGCGCGCCGGACATGCCGTAGGGATAGCCGATCGAGATCGCGCCGCCGTCGACGTTGATTTTGTCGGGATCGATGCCGAGCTTGTCGCGGCAATACAGCACCTGCACAGCGAAGGCTTCATTCAGCTCCCAGAGATCGATGTCCTCGACCTTGAGGCCGTGGCGCTTGAGCAGGCGCGCCACGGCGAAGGCCGGGCCGATGCCCATCTCGTCCGGCTCGCAGCCGGTGGTGACGAAACCGCAGAAGATGCCGAGCGGCTTCAAGCCGCGCTTGGCCGCTTCCTTGTCGCTCATGATTACGGAAGCGCTAGCGCCGTCTGAAAGCTGGCTAGCATTGCCGGCGGTGGTGGTGAATCCTTCGCCCCGCACAGGCTTGAGCCTGGCGAGTCCTTCGGCGGTGGTCTCGGGACGCGGGCCTTCGTCCTGCGACAGCATCACATCCTTGTAGGAGACTTGGCCGGTGGCCTTATCGGTCACCGCCATCTGCGTCGTGATTGGCGCGAGCTCCTCCTTGAAGTTGCCACCCTGCTGCGCAGCTGCGGTGCGGCGCTGGCTTTCCAGCGAATATTCGTCCTGCCTTTCGCGCGAGATACCGTAGCGCTTGGCCACCACCTCGGCCGTGTCGATCATGGGCATGTAGACGTAGCCCTTCATTTGTAGCAGCGCCGGATCTCGCGCGTGGAACGAATTCATCTTGTCATTCTGCACGAGGCTGATCGACTCGCCGCCGCCGCCGCCGATCGCGGTTCCGACACCGTCGAAGATTACCGAGCGCGCGGCGAGCGCAATTGCTTGAAGCCCTGAGCCGCACTGCCGGTCGATCGTGGTGCCGGCAACGGTCACGGGCAGATCGGCGCGCAGCAGCGCCTTGCGCGCGATGTTGCTGCCACTTGATCCCTGCTGAAGGCCGCCCCCATCACGACGTCCTCGACCTCCTTGGGATCAATCTTGGCGCAGGCAACGGCCTCGCCGATGGCGTGGCCGAGCAGGGTTGCGCCCTCGGTGGCGTTGAGCGCGCCGCGATAGGCCTTGCCGATCGGCGTGCGGGCGGTGGAAACGATGACGGCGTCGACCAAGAACGACCTCCTGATGCGAGTTGGAGTGGATTGTGACGATTTCTGCTGACGGCCCGCCCTCGGCCATTTGCCGCGAGTTCGGTTGGCTGATCGGCTGGTCGGGAAAATCCATGGCGTGCGAGTGCCATAATCAGCGGCAGCTTCCGAAAAGAGGTCGGGCAGCGCCCCCGGACAATGGTGTCGTCGCACCGCACGCCTTCGGGATAAAACTGTTTGGCGAGATGGCTCATTTTCTGCAAGTAGATCAGGTGTCATTCCGGCCGGGACAAAGTATCGAGCCGGAAGCCGTCGAGCTTCACGGCGAAATGGATTCCGCGCCTGGCCCTTCGGGCCATCCGGAATGACGAGCAGAGAGGCGCGGCCATCACGCCGCTTTCGATTCGGCCGCGAGCGAGGCGAAGGTCTTGCCTTCGGCCGCGAGCTTCTTCAGTAGCGGCGCGGGCTCGAGGCTCGGATCGTTGGTCTCCTTGGCATAGAAAGAGAGACGATCGGCGATGTGCTTGAGGCCAACGCTGTCGGCCCAGAACATCGGGCCGCCGCGGTAGATCGGCCAGCCATAGCCGTAGAGCCAGACCACGTCGATATCGGACGGGCGCGCCGCGATGCCCTCTCCCAAAATCTTCGCGCCCTCGTTGATCATCGGATACATCATGCGTTCGAGGATCTCCTCGTCGCTGACGACGCGCTTCTTGCGGCCCAAACGGAGCAGCGTCTCGTCGATCAGCTTCTCGACCTCCGGATCCGGCAGCGCCGAACGCGAGCCGGCTTCGTATTTGTAATAGCCCTTGCCGGTCTTCTGGCCGAAGCGGCCGGCTTCGCAGAGCGCGTCTGCGATCTCCGACTTGATGCCGCGGTCCTTGCGCGAGCGCCAGCCGATGTCGAGGCCGGCGAGGTCGCCCATCGCGAACGGCCCCATCGGCATGCCGAACTTCGTCACGACGGCATCGACCTGCTGCGGAAGCGCGCCTTCGAACAGCAGTTTCTCGGACTGCTTGCCGCGCTGGGCCAGCATGCGGTTGCCGACAAAGCCGTCGCAGACGCCGACCACGGCCGGCACCTTTGCGATCTTGCGCGCGATCGAGACCGCCGTCACAAGGGCATCCGGCGCGGTCTTGTCGGCGCGCACGATCTCGCACAGCTTCATGACGTTGGCGGGCGAGAAGAAGTGCATGCCGAGCACGTCCTGCGGACGCTTGGTCGATTTCGCGATCTCGTCGATCTTCAGGTACGAGGTGTTGGAGGCGAGCACGGCGCCCGGCTTCACGTACTGGTCGAGCTTGCCGAACACTTCCTTCTTCACCGCCATGGTCTCGAACACGGCTTCGATGACGAGGTCGGCATCGCCGACGTTCTCGATGCCGACGACGCCGTTGATCAGCGCCATGCGCTTGGCGGGCGCATCCGCCGGGATTCCGCCGCGCGCCGCGGTCGCTTCCCAGTTCTTCTGCATGATGCCCATGCCGCGCTTGAGCTGCTCCTCGCCGGTCTCGATCAGGGTGACGGGAACGCCGGCATTGGCAAAGGACATCGCGATGCCGCCGCCCATGGTGCCGGCGCCGAGGATGGCGACACGGTTCACGGGCCGCGGCTTGGTGCCTTCGGGAACGCCGGCGATCTTGCTGGCCTCGCGCTCGGCGAAGAAGGCATAACGCTGCGCCTTGGACTGGTCGCTGGCGACGAGCTTCAGGAAGCCCTCGCGCTCCTTCTTCAGACCTTCGTCGAACGGCAGGTCGATGGCGTAGCCGACGGCGTCGGCCGCCGCGAACGGCGCTTCCAGGCCCCGCGACTTCTTGGTCATGGCGGCGACCGCATTGGTGAAGATCGAGCGGTCGGCCTTTGCCGCCGCAATCTTTGAATCGTCGTCACGCAGGCGGCGCAGCGGACGCCTCTCGGCCAGCAGCTTTCGCACGAAGGCTTCGCCGCCCGACGCCGGCCCCTCGATGATCTCCTCGATCAGGCCGTTCTTCAGTGCCTCAGCCGCGCCGATCGGATCGCCACCGACGATCATCTTGACCGCAAGCTCCGGCCCGACCGCGCGCGGCAGACGCTGGGTGCCGCCGGCGCCCGGCAGCAGGCCGAGCTTCACCTCGGGCAGGCCGAGCTTGGCTTCCTTCACCGCAACGCGGAAATGGCAGGCGAGCGCGACCTCGAGCCCGCCGCCGAGGGCGGTGCCGTGGATCGCGGCCACGACCGGCTTCGGCGAGTTCTCGATCTCGGAAAGCACGTCGTTGAGAGCAGGCTGCTTCGGCGGCTTGCCGAATTCGGTGATGTCGGCCCCCGCAATGAAGGTGCGGCCGGCGCAGGTCAGCACGATGCCCTTGATCGCGGGATCGGCGACCGCGGCCTTGATGCACTCCAGAATGCCGCCGCGAACCGCGGCGCTCAACGCATTGACCGGAGGGCTGTCGACCGTGACGATCCCGACTTCGTCATGATGCTCAAGCTTGACCACTTCGCTCACGCTGGGCTCCTGGGTGAAACATAAAATCGCTGCCGCTGCCTGGCATTTCGTTCGGACGTAAGCTGCTCTTCGATTGAGCAGGGCGCGTCCATCCAAACGCGAAGAGTAAGCCAGACGCAGCCAGCTCGGTTACATCCGAGTTCCCACTCGGGTCGTGAGATTATTTCAAATTTTTTCACAATTGTGAAGATGTTTTTCACGCCGATGGCCTTTTTCCGGCTCCGGGCGCGCCTGAATTGCGAGACGTGCAGAAGCTTTGTTCAAGGATGGTTTGCCGCGGTAGCCCTTGATCTTAACGCGACCCGCTCATCGATATTTCTTGTGTGGTCCGAATTGTCGTCCTTTGTGAGCACTCTTGCCGAAGATAACTCATCTAACGGTGCTCCGAAGACTGCGCCAAACAATCTGAAGGGCCTCGGCGCCACGCTTCCAGCTTACCCGCGGGCCGTGGAAAGTTGCCGCCGCCCGCTCCCGCCTATTCGGCGGCCTGCGCCAGCTGCTGGCCAATCGCGCGCCCTAGCCGCGCACATTCGGCGCGGTAGCGGGCGACGTTGCCTTCTTTGATGTGACCATAGCCGCGCACGAGGTCGGCGGCTTTCGCCAGTGCCACCAGCCGCGGCAGGTCTAGTGGCTCCTTGCCGTCAAGGTGACGCCGGATCATCGCCGAATACTCGACCGGCAATGCGCGCTCCATCTTGCGCTCCGCAGTATAGCCGAAGATGTCGAACGCGGTGCCGCGCAGGCCCTTCAGCCCCGCCAGCAGGCCGAACGCCTTGAAGATCCACGGGCCGAATTCGCGCTTCTGCAAACGTCCTGTAAGGGGATCGCGCTGCGCCAGCAGTGGGGGGGCCAGCAAAACCTTCAAGCCGGAATTGCCCTCGAACTGTTCCTTCAGCGCCTTGCTAAACTCACCGTCGGAATAGAGCCGCGCGACCTCGTATTCGTCCTTGTAGGCCATCAGCTTGAACAGGCCCTTGGCAAACGCCTCCGTCAGCTCCTGCGAGCCCGGTGCTGACGCAGTTTCGGCAGCACGGACACACGCGACGTCCTCGAGATAACGCTTGGCGTAAGCCTCGTCCTGATAATCGGTGAGGATTTTGGCGCGCAGCGCGATCGCCTCATCGAGCGTCTTCTGCGCCGGCGCAGCGCCGGCGCTCTTGAAACCTGCGGCGCTGACCACGCGTTGCAGGTCGTGCGCGGCGAGCCGGCCCCAGGAGAATGCAGTCTTGTTCATCTGGATGGCGGCGCCGTTGAGCTCGATCGCCTTCAAGATCGCTTCGTGCGAGAGCGGGATCGCACCGCGCTGGAACGCGAAGCCGAGCATGAAGGCGTTCGTGGCGATGCTGTCGCCCATCAGCGCGGTGGCGAGACCGGTAGCATCGAGGATGTCGAGATCGGCCGGCGTCACCGCGCCCTTGAGCGCATCGCGCATCGAGCTGGCCTCGAAATCGATATCGGGATCGATCACGAAGCTCGCCGTCGGCAGCAGATCGGCGTTGACGACGGCGCGGGTGACGCCGCGCTCGGCGCGGCTCAGCGCCGGCGCGCTGGTCGCGACAACGAGGTCGCAGCCGAGGATCAGATTGGCATTGCCCGGCGCGATGCGGACCGTGGTCAGCATGTCGGACGCGGGGGCGAGCCGGACGTGGCTCATCACTGCGCCGTTCTTCTGCGACAGGCCGGTGAAGTCGAGCGTCGAGCAGGCGAGCCCCTCGACATGCGCGGCCATGCCAAGCAGCGCGCCGATGGTGATGACGCCGGTGCCACCGATGCCGGTGATGAGAATATTGTAGGGGTCAGTTAGCGCGGCCGCAGGCGGCGTCGGCAGGCCGGCGAACAGCGCCTCGGGATCGGAGGCGGTCCGTTCGGCCTTCCGCAGCTTGGGATCCTGCACCATCACGAAGCTCGGACAAAAGCCGTCTATGCAGGAGAAATCCTTGTTGCAGTTCGATTGATCGATGCGGCGCTTGCGGCCGAGCTCGGTCTCCAGCGGCTGCACGGAGACGCAGTTCGACTCCACCGAGCAGTCGCCGCAGCCTTCGCAGACGCGCTCATTGATGAAGACGCGCTTCGCCGGATCGGGAAACAGCCCGCGCTTGCGGCGGCGGCGCTTCTCGGCGGCGCAGGTCTGGTCGTAGATCAGGACGGTGAGGCCCTCGATCTCGCGCAAGATGCGCTGCACGACGTCGAGCTCGCGGCGATGGTGGATGGTGGCGCCGGACGGGAAATAATTTGCCGGATATTTGTCCGGATCGTCGGAGACGATCGCTAGCCGTTTCGTGCCTTCGGCCGCCACCTGATGCGCGATCTGGGACACCGTAAATCCGCCCTCGGCCGGCTGCCCGCCGGTCATCGCCACCGCGTCGTTGTAGAGGATCTTGTAGGTGATGTTGACCCCGGCCGCAGCGGCGGCCCGCAATGCCAAAAGGCCAGAATGCGTGTAGGTGCCGTCGCCGAGATTCTGGAACACATGCTGTTCGCTGGTGAACGGCGCCTGCCCGATCCAGCTCACGCCCTCCGCGCCCATATGCGACATGGTCTGGGTGTTGCGGTTTGGCACCGACAGCGCCATGCCGTGACAGCCGATGCCGGCCATGGCGCGGCTGCCCTCGGGGATCTTGGTCGACGAGTTGTGCGGACAGCCCGAGCAGAAATACGGCGTGCGCTGTAGCTTCGCGGTTCCCCTGCCTTCGGCCGGACGATCGAACGCCTGGAGCTTTGCGAGGCGCTGCTCCAGCAGCGGACTACGATGCCCGAGCTTGCGCAGTCGCGCGACGACCGCCGCGGCGACCATAGTCGGCGTCAGCTCGCCCTCGCTCGGCAGCAACGGCGCGCCGCTCTCGTCACGCTTGCCGACAACGGAGGGACGCCTGGATACGTCCACGTTGTAGAGAATGCGGACGAGTTGATCCTCGACGAAGCCGCGCTTCTCCTCGACGACAAGTACGTCCTGCAGCCCTTCGGCGAAGTTGCGCGCGCCGCGCGCTTCGAGCGGCCAGGTCAGCGCCACCTTGTAGATGCGCAGTCCGAGCGCCTGCGCATCGCCATCTGTGATGCCGAGATCGGCAAGCGCCTGGCGCAGATCGAGGTAGGCCTTTCCGGTCGCCATGATGCCAAGCCGCGCCGGCTTCGAATCCAGCACGATGCGGTCGAACCGGTTGGCGCGGGCGAAGGCCGCGACGGCCTCCATCTTGGGCCCGTGCAGCCTGCGCTCGGCCTCGAGCGGCGGATTGGGCCAGCGTATCGACAGCCCGCCGGGCGGCATCTCGAAATCGTCGGGCATGATGATCTTGATGCGATCGGGATCGCTGACGATAGAGGCCGAACTTTCCACGGTCTCGGAAATCGCCTTGAAGCCGACCCAGCAGCCGGAATAGCGCGACAGCGCAAAGCCGAGCATACCGAGGTCGAGATAATCCTGCAGCGTTGCCGGATTGACCACCGGCATCAGCGCCGCCGCAAATACCTGTTCGCTCTGATGCGCCAGCGTCGAGGACTGGCAACCATGATCGTCACCGGCCAGCGCAATCACGCCGCCGTTCGGCGAGGTGCCGGCTGAGTTGGCATGCTTGAGCGCATCCATCGAGCGATCGACGCCGGGCCCCTTGCCATACCAGATGCCGAACACGCCATCGACCTTGGCGCCCGGAAACATCCCGACCTGCTGGCTGCCCCAAACGGCAGTCGCCGCCAGATCCTCGTTGAGGCCCGGCGCGAATTCGATGTCGTGCTGCTTGAGGAAAGATTTCGCGCGCCACAGCGCGTGATCGTACATGCCGAGCGGCGAGCCGCGATAGCCGGAGATGAAGCCCGCGGTGTTGAGCCCCTGCGCGCGATCACGTTCGCGCTGCAGCATCGGCAACCGGACCAGCGCCTGCGTACCCGAGAGGAAGATTCGTTTCGCGTCCAACAGATACTTGTCGTCCAGTCCAACTTCCATCAACGCCATCAGTCTCAGGCTCCCCGCCGGTTAAGTCGTGCCGGTCCGAACCGGTCTCATTAAAGCGCGAGCACCATCGCGCGCTAGCTCGCATTCGCGCTCAAGCCCGGCAAGCAGGGCTTCGAAGAGCTGTGCCTGCAGTTCGTTGGCTTCACCAATGATGGCAGTGCGAGCGATATCCGACTGGTCGCCGTAGTACGAGCAGCCCACGTCAAAACGCAAGAGATCAGGCGCCGGGAGCGGCCGATCGGTAACCGGTTCAGATCAAGTGTCGCTTGATAGCCCGTGATGTATCCGTCGTCTTCGAGCGCGCGCTGCCGGCGCGCGATCGCGGTGCTGGATAGTCCCATTCGACTTGAGAGTTCGGTCTGACTGATCCGCGCGTTGGTACTAAGTTCGGCAAGGATCGTCATATCGATTTTGTCGGTATCCACGCACGCTCCATGGTGGGGTTTCTAGAGCGAAGAACAATGTGTCCGCCGCGCCCATTTTAGGATGATCGGATGCTGTTCAAACGAGTGCCTCAACCGCTCACGGCCTCGCCAAGATAGGCGATCGCCGCCTCCGTCCCGCCTTTGCCGTACGGAACTTGCAGCGCAGTGAGGCCGACTTCGATAGTGCCGAGCGTGCCCAAGATCATCGGCGCGTTGACATGGCCCATATGGGCGATGCGGAAGGCCCGGCCCTGCAGGTTGCCGATGCCGATGCCGAGCACAAGGCCGCATTTGTCGTTGCAGTAGTGCTGTAGCCTGACAGGGTCATGGCCACTGCCCATTAGCACGGTCGTAACTACGTTGGAGCGCTCGGGCGGCTCGCTAATGTTGAAACCAAGCACGTGCTCCGCGCTCCACACCGTCACCGCACGCCGCACTGCTTCGGCGAGCAGTTGATGGCGTCGGAACGCGTTCTCTAAGCCTTCCTCGAACAGCATGTCGATGGCCTGCCGCAGGGCGAACAACAGGTGCACCGGCGCAGTGCCGGCATAGCGGCGGTAATGCTCGATGCCATCGCGTTCTGTCCAATCCCAATAGGGCGTACGCATGTTCGCGACCTTATGCACCGCCCGTGCGCGATCGTTGACGGCGACGAAGCTGAGCCCTGGTGGAGTCATTAGGCCCTTCTGCGAGCCGGACATCGCGACATCGATACCCCATTTGTCCATTTCGAACGGCATGCAGCCGAGGGAAGCGACGGTATCGACCATAAAGAGAGCGGGATGCCCAGCCGCGCGGATCGCCTTAGCGATTGCCTCGACGTCATTGACCACGCCGGAAGCAGTATCTACCTGTACGACAAGTACGGCCTTGATGGTGTGGCTCTTATCGGCGCTCAAACGAGCCTCGACGTCGCCGGCGCGCACCGCGCGGCACCAATCACCTTTGAGCACCTCGACCTCGGCGCCCATGGCGCGCGCCGCCTTCCCCCAGTTCATCGCAAAGCTGCCGCTCTCCAAAACCAACACCTTGTCGCCGCGCGACAGCACATTTGAGAGCACCGCTTCCCAGGCGCCATGGCCGTTGGCTATATAGATGTAAGACTGGCCTTTGGTCGCGAATAGCTTTGACAGATCTCGTAATAGGCCGTCGGTCAATTCGACCATTTGCCCCGAATAGATATCCAGTGCGGGGCGGTGCATGGCTCGCAGCACCTCGTCGGGTATAGTAGTGGGACCGGGAATAGCCAGGAACTCTCGGCCGGCGCGGACAGTCATGGGGATTCCTTTGCGAGCGCCACGAGCAAGGCAGGTGGCTTTGTACGCGTAACGGCCTCGAGGTGATGGTTCATCATCGCCACACTGACAGGCAACGTATTCTCAACGCCAGGCAGACGTTGCCGACGCTATCGCCGACAAGCATGACATCCACCACAGGATCGGCGATACGGGCCGTAACGGCGTCATACGCGCTCGTCATTACGATATGACGCCCTTCCTCTTTCCAGAGCTGCAGTACTGGAATTGTGACGCGTTCAAGGGACGCCAATGAAATG
The DNA here is from genome assembly GCF_023100985.1 of Bradyrhizobium sp. 191. Taxonomy (NCBI): domain Bacteria; kingdom Pseudomonadati; phylum Pseudomonadota; class Alphaproteobacteria; order Hyphomicrobiales; family Nitrobacteraceae; genus Bradyrhizobium; species Bradyrhizobium sp. 191. The sequence goes on along the minus strand of NZ_CP064692.1, from coordinate 5,884,403 downwards.
TGACTCATCTTAGATCCTGATTGCCGAACGACGGCGTTCTTGGAATTCGCGTTTCCTTGGACACCGCGGGAGGCCTTCCTAGTGAGTCATCTTTCCAGAGTCAGAATGAGCGGATTCAGGCAGGCCTGTTTTGCCTCAAGTCGATCAGCAGATCCTTGGTGTCGACCTGCGCAGCGCGGCTCCAGCGATACTACGGTCACATCTGCCTTCCCTTGCATTGTCGAAGGTCGATGCTCGGGCGCATCGGCGCGCGGACAAGCGCATGCGATGCCAAGCTCACCCTGCCGTTCCAACAACACGCATCCTTTCCCGTGCGCGGCTTTCTTCTACGGAGTCAACACCGAGCTTCGAAATGCCCTTTGCGAGCGACCCTTAGGGTGGTTGTGTGTGGCGTTATTGCCTTTGCAAGGTGTTCAGCAGCCCCTCAAGATCTGCCCACAGGTGATCAATGTTTTCCAAGCCGATGCTAATCCGCAGATAGGTTGTTGAGGCGCTTGAAGGCATAACATCGCGATCATTAGCGATGACCATTGGGGCTACAAGGCTCCGCGTCCCGCCCCAGGACGCTCCGATGGCGAATGTCTTCAGACCATCCAAAGCGCGATCGACGGTCTCTGAAGAAACGCCGTCCACTTGGAGACTAAAAACACCGGAACTACCCTTGAAATCACGTTGCCAGATGCTGTGATTGGGGAAACGAGGAAGGCAAGGGTGAAGCACCGGGTAACTCCAACTCTGAGTCAATCGGTGAGCGAATTCCTCTGAGAGTTCGCCAACGTGCCGCAATCGGAGGCTCATCGTCTGCATGCCGCGCAGCGCGAGAGAACATTCGTCGGGCGAAACGCCAACACCGAGTGAACTCAATGTGAGTCGTGTCCGCTGGTAGAGGTCCATATTACGAAAAATAACCACGCCTAGCAAAATGTCGGAATGGCCACCAACATATTTCGTCAATGCTTCTGCAACTATATCAACGCCCAGGTCCAGCGGCTTACACAGAAGTCCGGTCGCCCAGGTGTTGTCACATCCAAGGAGCGCGCCCTTTGCCTTGCACAAGCGGGAAATGGCAGGGATGTCGCAGATCTCCATGGTAGTCGATCCGGGTGACTCGATCCATACGAGCCGCGTGCGTCCGGGCCGAAGTCGCGCCTCGAGGTCTGTGAGCTGAGTAGGATCGAAGAACTCTGTCTCTACACCTAGATCGCCGAGGATCTTGCGCGTGAAGTGCTTTGCGGGCGGATAGACGTTATCCGTTACAAGCAGATGATCGCCGTTTTTGACCACACTTAACATGGCGGCAGAAATTGCAGCCTGACCAGACGGCACAATGATTGCCCGCTCGGCATTGTGAACGGCGGACAGCTGCCGTTCCAGAGTCCGCGTGGTCGGCGTCCCGGAGAGGCCATAGGTGTAACCATCTGGCGCACGAGCAGCCCGGCTGCGATAAGAGGCTGCGTCCGGAAATACAACTGTCGATCCGCGATAGACGGGAACGGCAAGGCTTGCGAAGCCTTCAAGCGGTGTTTCCGGCGGAATGACGCAAAGCGTCTCATCTAAATGGGTGTTCTTGCGCATCTTGCGGGCTCATAGGATTTTTGAGAGGAATTCTTGCGTCCGCTTTTCGCGGGGAGCTCCGAAGATCTGGTCGGGCGGACCAATTTCATGAATCATTCCGGCGTGCATAAAGGCGACTCGATCGGCAATCTCGCGTGCAAAACCCATTTCATGAGTGGCGATCACCATCGTCATGCCATCGCGAGCCAACTTGCGGATAACGTCCAGAACTTCGCGGACCATTTCCGGATCCAGCGCGGAGGTGGGCTCGTCGAACAACATAGCTTGTGGCTTCATGGCAAGCGCCCGCGCAATGGCCACGCGCTGCTTCTGGCCGCCGGACAGCATGCGGGGCATTGCGTCAGCGCGATCAGCAAGTCCCACAAGAGCCATGAGGCTCCGAGCCTGTATTTCAGCCTCTGTTTTGTTGATGCGCTTCAGGCGGATCGGCCCAAGTGAGATATTGTCCAGCGCGGATAGGTGATTAAACAAATTGAAGTGCTGGAACACCATCCCGATGCGTTGCCGCAGCTTGTTAATGTCGGTGTCTGGCGCCATCAGGGGCGTATCTCCGATCAAAATCTCGCCGCTGTTTGCCTTCTCAAGTCCATTGAGGCAGCGCAACAAAGTCGACTTGCCAGATCCTGATGAACCTAGCAGGCATACGACCTCCCCTGTATTCACAGGTGAGATCGATTCCCTTCAGAACCTCAAGCGAACCAAACGATTTGTGAACATCGCGCGCCGAGATCATCGGGGGATCCTCAGCTCAAGCCATGCCGCAAAACGTTCCGCGATGAGATAGATGATCAGGTAGATCGTGCCGACCATCGCGAGTACACGAATTGTGTCGTAGTTTTGGGAATAAATGGTCTCTCCAGCCATGGTGAGCTCCACGATGCCGATGACCGATAGCAGGGATGTGTCCTTCAGCGTAATGCTGAACTGGTTGGCGACGTTGGGCAGCATTACCCAGAACGCTTGCGGCCAAACGATGAGCCGCATTGCCTCCCAATGACCGAAGCCGATGGAACGGCCCGCCTCCATTTGTCCGCGGTCCACCGACTGAACGCCCGAACGGATGATTTCGGCCATGAACGCGCCTGTGAAGAGGATGATCGCAATCGTGCCTGCAACGACGGCGGGCATGCGAACGCCCGTCAAGGCCGGGAGGGCGAAGTAAACGAGCAGGACCTGCACAAGAAGAGGCAGGCCCCGCACGAGCGTGCCATAAATGGCCGCACATGCTTGCAGCATTCGGGAGGACGAAATCTTCATCATCGCCAGGATGAAGCCGATCACAGTGCCGCCGATCATTGAGACGAACGTCACGATGAGGGTGAGAGCCGTGCCATGCAGAAGTGAAGGAAGATATGCCGTCCAAGACTGATCAGACATGTGCGTGCGCCTGTCCGTTTAATCAAGCTGATATTTCTGTTTGATCTTGGCCAGTTCGGCATTGTCCTTCATCTTCGCGATGCCAGCATTGATGACGGCGGTGAGATTGCTTCCTTTCGGGAAAGCGAAGGCGATGCCGGTCGGATCAATAACGTCGCCAACAACCTTGATCTTCGCCTTGTTGCCTCGTGAGCGGAGCTGGTAGGCCACGAGCCCTGAATCGTATATCATGGCATCAACGTCTCCGGTTTTCATGGCGAGCAGTATCTTCGAGGGGTCTTGAAGTACGCGAACAGTGACACCCCATTCTGCGGCATGTTTATTGGCTACGCCGAGGGCTGCAGAACCCTGTTCTGCCGCGATCGTCTTTCCTTTCAGGCCGGCAACATCGGTGATCTTACTGTCCTCTGGCGCGACGAGAACCGCGCCTTGCGTGTAATAGGGATCGGAGAAGTCGACCACCTTCTTCCGCTCTTCCGTAACGAAAATTCCGCTGACGGCCATTTCAATCTGACCAGCCTGCAAGGCCGGAATAAGGGCTGGAAACTTCATCGGTTGATAATTGAGCTTGAGATTTTCCGTCTCAGCCACGCGACGAAGAATGTCGTTGCTGAGCCCGGTATACTCACCGTCCTCCAAAATCGACATCGGCGGCGCGTTTGTTACGACACCGATCGCGATGTCTCGCGGCTTGTCTTCCGCAACAGCTGCCGCCTGCATACCGACCAGCAATGCAACAACGCCTGCCACCAGCAAGCTTCGCTTGTCCATGACCCTCTCCTCCCTATGTTCCTTTAACAGGAACGATATAATTAAAGACGGAACGCGATATGAATGTCAAGCATGAAATTCCTGCAGGAATGCTCTACTTTTGGAGCAAATCTACGCTGGCGTCATTGACAACTAAGAAGCTACGCTCCAATTATCGGTTCACGCATCCATTTATAGGAACACGTCAGTATGTTCGTAACTGCCGCTGACCAAGCGAAACTCGGTGCGCAATGCCGGGATCGCTTTTTTTGCCATCAATACAGATCTGGACTTGCTGGTGACGGATGATCCCGTCCATATCGGCTACCTGTCGGGGTACCGCTCCATTCTTCAGGACAGTGGCGCTTACCCGCAGGCCTTAGTTGTGACGCGGGAAAATATCGCACTGATTACTGGCGCAAGTGATGGTGCAGCTGCTTTGGAAGTCCTGAACGACCCTCGATCGATCTGGCGTTACGGAACGTTCTTCGTGTTCAGCTCTGGTGACATGCCGTCCTATGAGGGAATGCCCGCGGCCACGAAGAGTCCCGCAGAGGCTGTGTCAGCGGCGATAGCGACGATGACGCGCAATGCTAAGAATGTCGGTTGCGATCTTCATCGGCCGGAACTACGCGCGGCGGTTGAGAGCGTCGTCCCGCAAGATCGCCTGCTACCCGCAACCGAGGCGTTTCGGCGCGCTCGCGCTGTCAAGCTCCCCGGCGAATTGGACCTGCTGCGCTATGTCTCCCGTCTTACCGACAATGCTATCGAGGGAGTAGCGGATCTGATACGTCCCGGCGTCAACGAATTGGAAGTTGCCGCGGAGATCACTCGTGTAATCGCCGCTGGTGGTGGCATATGCCGTTTCGTGGTCGTGACCTCAGGGGAACGCTCCTCTCGTGTCGACGCGTACGCCCGAAGCCGGATCATGCAGGACGGTGACCTTGTCCGGCTGGATATCGGCGCGACTGTTAACGGTTACTACTCTGATATGGCGCGGACCTATGCAGTCGGCGATCCTGGTCCCCTTGCCAGAGATCGCTACAGTGCACTTTTGAGTGGCGAGCAAATCGAACTAGGGTTGGTGCGTCCCGGCATCACTGCCGGTGCCATCTTCGAGGCGGCAATGGAGGAAGTGAGATCTGGGGCCTTGCCCAATTATCAGCGTAACCACTGCGGTCACGGGATCGGATTGCGGTCGCATGAATTCCCGTTGATCGGACCAAGTAATGAGACGGTCCTAGAACCTGGTATGGTGCTCTGCGTCGAAACCCCCTATTATGAAATCGGCTGGGGTGGGATGATGGTTGAAGACACCGTGATTGTGACCGATACAGGCTGTGAGCTGCTAACTGAGTCGTCTCGGGAACTCTGCCGGCCCCATTGAAACATGATCATTGAACCAGATCGGACATCATCGGGCACGGGCGACAACCGTATGTCTAAGAGCCAATCTCTCGAACGTGGCCTGGAGATTCTGGAAGCTGTAAACCACGCTGAAAGACCAATCGGAACGCGAGAACTGGCTCGCCTTCTAGAACTCAGCCCTGCCATCGTTCAGAGACTGGTCAACACATTAGCGGAGCGCCACTATCTACAGCGTGACCCTGATACGAAGCGCTACACCATTGGCTATCAGACACTGATCTTCGGTGCATCGCTGATGCGCCGGGACAATCTATTGGTCGAAGCGCGCAAAGAACTCGAGGAAGTCACAAGAAAGCTGCGTGTGGATTCCTATATGGCCACGCTGCAAGGGCGGCAAGCAATATACCTGATGTGCCTGGCCGGCGACGCTCCCGTTTCCGTCCGCGCCGAAGCTGGAGACGTACTTTCCCTGCATTCCACCGCAATCGGAAGGTGCATTCTCTCCTCGTTTCCCGATGAAAAGGTCCTGGAAATTCTGGGACCGGGCCCCCTGCGCCCGATCACCAAGAAGACGATTACAGACCCCCACCTCCTTCTTAATGAAATACACCTGACAAGGGAGCGTGGCTTTGCAGTAGTTCAGAACGAGAATATCGAGGGCATCATTTCGGTTGGTGCATTGATCGAACAGCCAGCGGCCGGGCCGCGCACTGCGATTAGCCTTTCGTTTTCTCCATATTTTTCCAAAGACATTGATATTGAAGAAGCTACAGCGGTCATTACAGCCGCAGCAAGGCGAATAAGCAGAATTGCAGTTTCGTAAGGTGTTGATCTAAAGGCCGGTACGTCTCGGCATAATAGCTTGCGAGTGAGATCCCCATCTTGCGAAGGATTGCATCAGGATGGTCGTGCCCGCTCATTGGTCTGCATCCGGAGTCCTTTACTGCGCGCAAGTGAAGCGGCGAAGCTGAGCATGGGTAGACGCTATGTTGGGAGCCACCAGCTGAAAGTCGTCAAGCGAACTGCGAAAGCATTTGAAAGCTGTCATCGCAGCAGGTCATTCCGAGCGCAGGCGGCGGGTGCCTCCGAAGAGGAGATCATCCCTACCCTATCACTGCGCTCGCCATAGAGTTTCAATCGTGCCCGTGGAATTTCGAGATCTACGCTGGGCAATCGCTGCGTCCCAGCACCGAAGCCTCCGCCAAGCGGCAGAGACGCTCAGGATCAAGCAGTCAACGCTCAGTCGCTGCCTGCGAAGTCTCGAACACACGTTGGGCAGTACGCTCTTCGAGCGCACGAACGGTGGCACACGACCTACCATCGAAGGCCAGGAATTCCTCGATGCCGCCCGGCGCATCGTGGGTGATACGGAAGCTCTAGCGGCTCGCCTCAAGACCCGCTCGCGTGGCGAGAGCGGTGAATTGACCATCGGCATCCAAACCTCTCTCTCAGCCGGGAATCTACGAGCCACCCTCCTCGAGCACCGGCACCGCTTCCCCGATGTCGAAACGCAGCTGGTCGATGGATTGAGCGACCATCTAACCTTGAACCTCGCCAGTTCCGCCATTGATGTCGCCTTCGTGGCCGAGCCCAATCCACGGTGGAGTGACAGGTCATTGTTGCTCTGGAGCGAACGTATCGTCGCCGCTCTCCCCACGAACCATCCGCTGGCACGCCATGACGTGGTTCACTGGGGCGAACTGAGGCGCGAACCGCTTTTGGTGTCACAGCGCGGCCCGGGACCGGAATTGCACAAGCTGCTCATCAGCAAGATGGGAGCTGCTGATTCATGCCCGGTACTTCGCCACGATGTGGGGCTCGACCGGCTTTTCACCTTGGTCGGCGCGGGCTGGGGAATTTTGCTCATCCTGGAAAGTGCGACTGGCATGAGCTACGCGGGTGTAACGTTCCGAGAGGTACAAGATGCAGAGGGGCCCACGCGGGTGAGCTTTCGCGCCTACTGGCGGCAGGACAACAGCAATCCATCGCTCCGCCCGCTTCTCGACCTGCTTCGCGAGCGCTATCCGGATCTCTCGGCTGATCCAGGTGCGGGCTGAGCCGCATTTCGTCGGGCTTTAGCAAAGGCACGGTCGGTTGACATGAAGCGCTCGATCATCGGCGCGATCAGTTTGGCGGGCTCGATTGGAGTCGGGCCACCGTTCCGCGTCAGAATCTCGGCATAGCTTTTGAGATCTCTGAAAACCGCCGCCGGAAGCTCGACGGTGAGCTTAACCGGCTTATCGTTCTCGAGCGGCCTGAGCTTGAGCTTCGTCACAGTTTTCCTCGCTTGCCGTAGGGCGCCAGCACCAGGTCGCGCGTGACCATCACGCGGACCGGGAAACCTGGCCGAATGGTCAGCGTCGGCTGGATGTTGAGCTGGCGTTGCACGATCTGCTGGCCGGTCTGGCTGATACTGTTGGATGCGCCGCTGCGGATCGCTTGAACGAGGTTGTTTTCATTCCGGCTCGTGCCCGCCTCCGCTCCGACGCTGAGCAGGGTGGAGAGGACGGCGGCCTTGAACAGCATGCCCCAGTGATTGTCGACCTCATCCTCGAGCCCGGCATAACCACCAGTGTCGGCACCAGGCTGGCGCTCCAGCACGATCGAGTTGCCGTCCGGCATGATGATGCGAGTCCAGACCAGTAGGATTCGGCTCTGGCCGAACGCGACGGAGCTGTCGTATTGGCCGATCAGCTTCGCACCCTGGGGGATTAGAAGATATTTTCCGGAAGGGCTGTCCCAGACCGCCTCCGTGATCTGAGCAGTGACTTGGCCAGGCAGGTCGGAACGAATGCCCGTGATGAGCGCGGCCGGGATTACGGTGCCGGCCTGCACGACGTAAGGGGAGGCCTTGGCCTCGAGCCGGTCCGGACTGACCGTGCGCTTGTCCGTTGCAGCAGTGAGAAAGGCCATCTTGCGCTCCTGCATGTTCTGGCCAGATCCGGCATCGACGGGTGGTGTCGCCGCCGGCGCCGTAGCGGTCCCGGCGGGAGCATTTGGGATGAGCTGGCCGACGCTCTGCGGTTGCTGAGCAGTTTGGGCGAAGAGGCGGCTGACCCGCGCCGCCTCGATTTCCTGGCCCTTGCGCTGCGTCTCCGGGTCTGACGTCGCTGCCATGGTGTTTGGCGCAGCGCCTGCGTTAAGGATCGGCTTGCCGAGATCGCCAGGCAGCGGCGGGCCGAGCGGCGGCGCTTGACGGGGCAGACCGCTATAATCCTTCGGCAACCCAGCCAAGCCCTCGGCCGAAGGCCGGTTCTGCGTGCTGAACAACTCCTGGCCGGCTTGCTGCTTGTTGCGGGTCTGCAGCGCGTATCCTATGGCGACCGAGCCTACTCCACAGCCCTACGGCATGCCCATCAGCTTACGATCCGGATGCACCACAATGCAGTCACTTAAGAACTGCGATCAACTGAGCCACAAGCTTTTCGCGATCTGCGGCACGCAGCTTATCAAGATTGATTTGCTTCCATCGGACTGCGGGAAGCTCTGCCGCTCCATCAACGCCCAGCAGAGCCCAATCTGGCTTGCGCCGCTTCGGCCGACAACTCTACGGCTTAGGGATGACCTCGTCGTTAACGAGGAAGCCCAATGCCTACCCGAGAGATTGTCGATGCGCCGGATCAAGGAAGTCCTTCAGTTGAAGCATGTTCAAGGCGCACCGGAGCGGGCCTTCGCACGGAGCGTCGGCGTCAGCAACGGCGCCGTGTACGGCTATCTGAGCCGCGCCCGCTCTGCTGGGTCAAGTTGGCCGCTTCCGGAGGGGATGACCGATCCTGCTACTCGACCGTCTCGACGACACGCAGCTTCTCTTCCCAAACCCGCTCAAGCGAGCGCGCCACAAGACGGTTCTCGGGCTCTACGGCGTCATACTGACGCCGAGCGCGCTCGGCCTCATAGCGGGCGCGCTCCACCCGAAGCGCCTGGCGCCCGAGCTGACGGCTCTTCTGCTCCAGTTGGCCCGCCGCCGCGAGTGCGATCTCAATCTGATCCGGCACCAGGGCATCGAGGACCACCGGCTCAACCAGCGGGTCAACCGCCAAAGGTCCGGACTTCCTGGCAAAGTGCACTGCCTTGCTGATCCCGATCTGAACGGCAGCAATAGACCGGATAATCGCCATTCGGACCCGTGTAGCGCATGCTCATGCGCCGTCCGCAACGGCCGCAGATCGCAATTCGTTGTAACAGGGCTGCCCCTTGCGCGGAACGCCAGAGTGTCCCGCCTCATAGCGGCAGACGTTATCTGCCAGTCGCCCCTGGTCGGCCATGAACTCCTCCCAGCTGACATAGCCTGCTGCTGTGATCACGCGGCCCAGATAGCGTTTGCGATCGGTGTTTATATGTCCAGCAATTCAGCTGCGATTTGATCTATCTCAGCTGAACTTTCTTGGACTGCTATTTCACCGCGCGGGTGCAAGAAGATTGAAGCAATCACCGCCTTTTGCAAGAGCGTTGGCTGGAACGGTCGATCGGCGGTGCCGCGTACAGCATGCGTTGTGTTTCACCAAAGACGCACGGCTTGTTTCGATCACAACGGGTCTTGTCGGAAAGATGACATCGCGACCAAAAAACCCGGCAATGTGCATAGCGCGCGCTGGCCCGGATCCTGCACACCACACGCGGCGTAGAAGCGATAACACAACGCACGCCTCGAGCTGCGTTGAAGATCGTCGTTTGTTGAGAGGTGATATGGGATCTGGAGTTCTTTTTTGGGGCGCAGCAGCATTTGCACTCGTCGCATCTGGCGCCGCCCATTCAGCGGATCTCCATCCGGCCATGAAAGTGGCTCTGTGGAGCTGGACTGGAGGATATATCGGCGTGCACGGCGGCGGCGGCCATGGCCGCACTTCCTTCAGTGACCCCTACGGTCCATCAATTTATGGCGACATAGTCAACAACACGCCTGTGTTTCTGGCCGGAGGACAGATCGGCTACAATTGGCAGACGAATGGCTGGGTGTTCGGCGCCGAGTTAGACGCGAGCCATGCTGTCTCCGATGGCACGAACAGCTGCCTTGCCTTCTCAGGCAATGTCGTGATTGCTACCTGCAAGGCAGGTCCAAACGTCTTTGTCTCAGGGACCGCTCGTGTCGGCTACGCGTTTGGCCCGCAGGGCCGCACGCTGGGCTACGTCAAGGCAGGGGTGGCCTGGCAAAACAATCGCGGCGAGATCGCCAACAACGACGAATTCTGGGATGAAAGCTTTGCCGGCTTTCCGCGGCACGTCACGCAATTCGATTACGGCCGTTTCGGTTGGACCGTCGGAGCCGGCATTGAGCAAGCGCTCACGCCTGCTTGGTCCTTGAAATTCGAGTACGATTACATGAGCTTTGATGGGACACGTCTGGCGACACCCCCGACCATGCAGGGTCCGCCATTTGCGATCATCCCCCCAGCACAAGCAGCCTTTCTAGCAGCTATCACGTCGGAAAAATCGGCCTGAATTACCATCTCTGGGGCGATCCCAGCGGTCCAGCGCGGTCAGATGCGGCGTTGTACTCGGATAAAGCGACTGCCAAAGCGAAGCCCGTTGCATATACGGATGATTGGTCGATTGAAGGCGGCTCACGGGCTTGGCTCAGCCGGGGAACATTCCAGTGGGACTTCACCCTCCCACCCCCGATGCCTGGAGAGAGCGCTATTCCTAGCTCAAGGCTCACCTATCAGGGATTAGATGGCGTTTCCGGCGAACTCTTTGCCCGCCTTGATAACCCCTGGGGGATCTTCCTGAAGGGCAATATTGGTGTCGGACGCTTCAAACACAACAACGAAGATTCGAGCATCTACGGCCGCGCGTATAGCAATATGTTATCAAGCCAGGCAAATGGGAGGTTGACGTATTACACGGCCGATGTTGGTTACGATTTTCTCCGCGACGGCACCTACAAATTGGGCGCTTTTCTCGGATGGACTTACTACGGCCAGAAGTCCGATACGGTAGGATGCCTACAGATCGCCTCCCCCACCCTTGCGTGCCTGGCGCCGGGCGATCGGAGGCTCATTGGCAGTCAAGACACTGACTGGAATGCACCTCGCGTCGGTCTCAGCGCCGAGGCCATGCTGCTCGAACGCTGGCGTTTAGGCGCCGACGTTGCCTATTTGCCGTGGACCGATTTCAATGGTCGCGATCATCATCTTCTTGATCCTAAAACTAGAGTCTACTATCAGCGCGGAAACGGCGGTGCGGGCGTTCAGATCGAAACTATGTTATCCTACTTCCTCACCAATAATTTCAGCATCGGCGTTGGTGCGCGGTATTGGGCAATGTGGACCAAAAACGATAGCGACGTCACCAACTGCAGAGGCTGTATACCCGATCAGACCCATGCTCTTGCGAAGTACAGCATGGAGCGATGGGGAACGTTCTTCCAGGCCTCCTACAAGTTGAACTAAAGAGATGCGCCAGGCTCCTGCGGAAGTTAGGGGCTATGCACCCCGTTGGTGAGGGGTACGGATCCAGCTTGCTAGAGGCTGGCAGAGGCCAAGAATAAAGTCCCAATCTCCGGGCCAATCAACGCTGAAAGGTTGCGTCGTTTTATGAAGATGAAGGCAATGCCCAAAAACGAAAATGAAAGGTCTAGATGCCCGCACCGGAAGGCGTATGGGCAGACCGCTAAAATATCTTGATAGGCTGCATCATCAGCGCAGCCTTTATTGGTCTCGCGTGCCTCTCCAGGGTTTGAACCTCACCAGCCTTGTATGGCTTGACATCTGTGCCCCTCTGAATCGGGGTTTGTTTGCTATACCCTTAATTTCGTCTTGCCCTCGAGAGCTATTGTCGCTCACTGGCGAACACATCTCTCGTTCGAACTCAAAAAGGCGGAGCTTTCGTTTCGGCAGTGCAAGAAGGGCCCGTATGATCATGGCGTGCGCTCAACGCCAAGGTAGCCTTCCGCCGATGGGGATATGTCAGCGCGGCTCGTTGCCGCCCGCTTCATCGCCAAGTGCTCTTTGAGGATACCGGCTTGTCTTTCAAAATTCATCGCTCGCCACCTCCGCGGATACTGAACGTATTCAGGCAACAGACCGCTCAAAGCACTTGATCCTTACGGAGCGTCATATTGTAAGAATTTCAAAGTGGGTCGCGACGGTCTGACCGGCCGTACGTTCGATGCGGGCAGTAACAGTTTACGCAGCCGTCCTGCCCATTGATAGACATTTCGCCATGAGTCTTGGCCGATGTCTCTTGCGACAGGTGGGACAATGATGTCCAAGTCCGTTGACGTATGTGTAGTTGGCAGTGGCGCCAGTGGCTCAATCGTCGCCCACGAGATCGCCCGAAAAGGATTCCGGGTGCTCGTCCTCGAAGCAGGCCGGACGCTTCCCGCCGGTGCCTCACTGGCAACGGTTCGAAACGGCGTCGATGATGCCGCCCTGGCGCGCTCTCCTACCGGTACATTGAGGCCGTTGGGTCGACCCTGGACAGTCTCGGCGCTCGGCGGTGGGTTGACATTGTACGCAGGCATCGCATTCCGCTATCGCACCGTCGATTTCGACGCGAGAGCGCATGTCGCCGCGGACGCGCTCGATCCGGTCTGGCCTGTCGATTACGATATACTACGTCCCTACTACGAGGAGCTCGAACAGCGGATCGGGATAGCTAGACTAGCTGGTGCCGATCCGCTCGAGCCCCCCAGCGATCCCGCCGTGCTGCCGCCGCACAGATATAGCTTGCAGGGCGAACTGATCGCGACTGCGGGCGGACGTCTCGGCCGGCTGCCATTTCCCACCCCGCTGGCAATCAATTCTATCCCGTACCGCGGCCACGCGGCTTGTGACCGCTGCGGCCCCTGTAACGAACACCTCTGTCCAAGCGGCGCGCGGGCCGATGCGCGGTCCTCGTTCACTGACGTCTCCCTGCCGCCGGGCGCGCTGTCGATCGCCCCTGGCAGCAAAGCTGTACATATCGCGCTTGGTAGCCTTGGCCGCGCGGACTCCGTGGAATGGCTGGACGTGGTCACTCGGCACCGCGCCCGGGTCCGCGCCCGCTGCGTGGTGCTCGCTGGCAATGCGATTCAATCTGCCGCCTTGTTGCTACGCTCAGCGCAGCGAGCGGCGCCTAACGGCATCGGCAACGCCAGTGGCATGCTCGGGCGCGGCATCTGCTTCAAGGTCAGCGGCTACGTGTCTGGCACCGTCACGATCGACCGCGTGCCTTCGCATCCGCCCGGCGGGCCGTTCTCAACCGTTGCAATGACCGATCATTACCTCGACGCCGAGGCACCCTCCGGGCTAGGCGGACTTATTTACGAAGCTAGTCCGGCACAGCGGGAGGTCCGTGGCCGAAACGTCACGCTGAGAGTGCATTTCCTGGCGGCCGACCAACCTATGCGCAGCAACGCGGTTCGACTAGCTAACAGTTACGATCAGCTAGGCTTGTCCAACATCATTCTCGAATACCGGACTCATCCACTGGACAAACGGCGATTAGGTTATTTGTCCCGGCGCGCGTCGGACCTGCTTGGTGCGGCGGACGTGAAAAAGATCGCTTACGAGGAGTCCATGTATCAGTTCGGTAGCGGTCATCTGCATGGTGGCTGTCGAGCGGGGAATGATCCAAGGGAGTCCGTGGTCGACCGCTGGGGTCGCGTGCACGACATCGACAATCTCTACGTCGCGGACGGCGGGTTCTTCCCGTATCCCGGAGGGGTCAACCCGACCTTCACCATTCAGGCGAATGCGCTGCGGATCGCGCGCAGAATCATCACGCAACTGGCCTGATCGGCTGAGACCGGAGAATTCTTATGTTCAGCACGCCCCATGCCACGTTGGCGGTGACGGATACGCACAAATCGGCACTGCGCCGTGCCTTACGGGTTACCGCGTCAGAGAAATGGGATCTCAATCGGCGTTTTCCCCTCGTGATGAGCCGTGCCTCCGGCGCGCATGTCTGGGATGTCGACGGAAGACGATACGTGGATCTCACCTCCTGTAGTGGAGCTGCACCGCTCGGAGCCGGATATGAACCGGTCGTCGATCATGTCGTCTCAGAGCTGCGCCGCACCGGCGGCATCCTGCCCGGGCCATTGTCCGTGCACCGGATCGAGCTGGCCGAACGGCTCGCGGAGATATTCCCACGAGCGCAACGCTCGTTGTTTTTCCGCACCGGCTCCTGCGCTACGACCGCCGCAATCCGCCTAGCTCGCGTGCACATGGGTACGAATCTGGTGCTTACCAGCGGGTATCACGGTTGGCACGACTGGCACTTGCAGGACCGTCCCGCGATGGGGCTACCCGACCGGGACCGGGGCAGTGTCGACTTCCGCTACGATCTCGACCTATTCGAGAAACTTTCCGGTGAGCAGCGCGTCGCCGCGGTAATCATCACCCGAGGTCAACTTCTTCCCACCCGAATATCACCGGGAATTGCAAAATCTCGTCCACCGGCGCGGCGCCCTGCTTATCCTGGACGAGGTTATGACAGGATTCCGCTACGGCCTCGGCGGCTATCACACCGCGGTCGGGCTTGCACCCGACCTGATCACACTTAGCAAGGGACTGGCCAACGGCATGGCACTTTCGGCGGTCGCAGGGCGAGCGGAGGTGCTCAACGCCGCCGAGAAGACCTACCTGGGCAACACCTATCAACGCGAGATCACCCCATTTGCGGCAGCGCTGAGCACCCTGGACGCCCTGCGCAACGGCGCCGCGCTCGCCCGGATGCGACAGGTTGGCATGCGAATTATCAACGGTCTCAACGGGGTCTTCGCTAGCCAACAGGTGCGGGCTCGCGCGTTCGCATGGCCCACGATGTTCGACGTCGTGTTTGCCAACGCCGATCTTGGTTTCGCGTTCTTCCAGGAGATGTGGTCGCGCGGCTTCCTTATGCAGTACGGTGGCCGTTTCATGCCGTCTGCCGCGCTGTCCGATGCAGACGTGCAGGCCGCGATTGAAGCCGCCGGGCAGGCGTTGCCGGCGGCTCTGGTCCGACTAGAGAGTACTGGCCGCGATACGGACCTGATGGCCGCGGCGGTGCGGTTTGCCGGTGATCACTTCCTCGCAACCGCGGATTCGGTCCGGCGTTGGTTCACCGAGCCGAGCCATCCATGAACACGAGAAGTCGAATAGGGGACACCGCCATGCCCGAGGCCGCCGCGTTCTCCACCTCGCCGGTTCTGCTCGGGGGCGATAACCGGTCCGGCACGACCTTGCTGAGCGTCGTGCTGGATTCGCATCGCGATCTGGTCGTTGGGCCGGAGATCGATTTCCTAGAACCGCCGAACCTCGGCCCGCATGTCCTGGACGCGACCGACTTGCTCGCTGCTAATGACCCACGGGTCACCGGCATTGTCAAAAGCGCAATCGACCCGTTCTGGTATGACGGCGCGCACTTCGTAGTGCAATGCCTGCGGTTCGGCTTGAACTTCGACGACGTGCGTAGACTCGTCACGAACGTGATGAAGGAGTTAGCGAGCGACATCGTTTCGTTCACCGACAGATGCAGTCTGATCAACGAGATTGGTGAGTTCCGCAGAGCGCAAACCGGAGCCAAGCGATGGGGCCTGAAGCTGCAACGCAAGATCGCCCAAATCGACGTCTTCGCTGGTCTGTGGCCAGATGCGCATTTCGTGCACATCGTACGCGATGGTCGCGACCTAGCGGCCTCGCATTTGAGAACCGTACCGGAGTGGGGTTACCGGACCGTAGCTGAAGCCGCGCACGGCTGGCGCGAGATTGTATCTCAGCCGCATCGCCTCGCGCCGCCAGAGCGCTATCTTGAGGTTCGCTATGAAGATCTGGTGACGAGTCCCCGCTCCAGCCTTATGCGAGTTCTGAATCACTTGCACCTGCCCTGGGACGGGGCCGTGCTGCGACACGCCGAATGTGAGCACGCATTGTTCGAACGGCCCTACGGCCACCCGGCGGCCGAGTCCACGGGCAAGCCTTTGCACGCCGGTCGCCTTGGTCGCCACACGCAGGATTTGACGCCCGCGCAGATCGCGGAGTTCGAGGGCATCGCCGGCAGTGAATTGGCCCGATTGGGCTATTTGTCGGCCTCGAGCCTGGTCATCGACGCGTGAATCCCGCTGAGATCTCCACAACAGCTCGTGGATTGCCACGCAGCTATTTGGCACTGCTCGCCGGGCGTACGGTGTCGGAATTGGGTTCCGAAGTGACCGTGCTGGCGCTACCGCTGACGGCAATCACTCTGCTGGAGGCCGGCCCGGCACAGACCGGGCTACTGCTTGCCTACGGCCGGGCGCCGAACCTGATGATCGGCCTGTTCGCCGGGGTGCTCGTGGACCGCCTCCCACACCGACGCATCCTGCTGACCGCCAATTTGGTGATGGCGGTAACGCTCGCAACGATTCCGATTCTCGCCAGCCTTGGGCAACTCGGAATGTTCCTGCTATATATGGCGACCACGCTTGTCGGGACGGCCGCAGTTATCGCCGACTTGGCCTATTTGGCATGTGTGCCGACGGTCGTGGATCGGGCTCGACTCGTCAGGGCGCAGAGTTCCTGGCAGCTCAGCAGATCTGGCGTTGTGGCAGTCGGTCCATTCCTCGCAGGCTGGCTAGTCAGCGCGTTCTCCGCGCCGTTCGCAATTCTCGCCGACTCGGCCTCTTTCGTGCTCGCGACCGCGTTGCTGCTACTGGTGCCAATGCGGGCGGCTGAGCCACCGCCCGCTGGATCAGGTTCGGTACTCGGTCAGATCACGGAAGGACTGACGACGGTGTTTGGCAACCCAATTCTGCGTGCTGTCACGTTGGCCACCGGCAGCTTCATCTTCTGCTACAACGCTTACTCCGCTGTCTTTCTGCTCTATTTGACGAAGCATCTAGCTTTGGACGGCTGGACGACAGGGGTAGTACTCAGCATCGGCGCCCTCGGTGGTGTGGTGGGTGCGCTCACCGCATCGTGGGCCGGCCGCACGATAGGCCTTGGGCCTGTGTTGATGGTCGCCCTGGCGCTCAGCGCCGCAGGCATGACTCTGACAGCGCTTCTCACGCAGCCGCGATGGGCGGCAATCGTGTGCGTGGCGCTTTCGCAGTTCGTGCTGTGGTTCGGTCAGGAGATCTACAACGTACACCAGGTCCTCGTTCGATACGCGCTAGCTCCGGACCGGGTGCAGGGTCGTGTCAACGCGAGCATCCGAAGCGTAGTGTGGGGGCTTGCACCACTAGGTGCACTGCTTGGCGGTGTGGTCGGCGCCGGGCCTGGCCTGTGCACTACGCTATTGGCCAGCAGCGTGCTGGGCGCGGCCTCCGTGCTGTGGATCTGGCGATCGCCCCTACGTCATAAGCACAGCTTGCATCTCTGATCGCTACGGATTGGCAGACAGGGCTGTGTATGAAGATCCCCGAGCTCGGCGATCGCGAGCTACGGCGGCCTGACGTTGTGGCGGATCAACGTAAACTTCGTCGCGGACGGTCTTCCTTCTTTGTGGCGCTCTGGCGGCCACGCCTTGGCACTATGATGCCGTTGAGGTGAGGCCGTTCACACCATCAAGGATGAGGAGATCGACCCTGGCGAGGCTTTTCATGCGCGCGGCGATGCGACCGTCACCCTTAACCAGGGACAGCTCATCGATCAGGGGCGGCAGCCGAGTGTGACGATTTTGGCTAGAGTTTTTCGCACCAATTCCCGGCTGTGGAGGCCTCGTGTAGATCCTTCTTCATGTTGGCCACCGAGACTTGCAAGTATGTGGGCCAGGTCCAAGCGAATTGCCTAGTGAGAATCGGAAACTCTATCGCGCAGGCGGCGACTTAACTCACGGAAGCGAATCATAAGCTGCCGCCGGTTCGACCACCCGATCAGGGCTCTTGTTTCAACAAGAGCTCTTTAGTTCTTTCACTACAACGGGCTGATTGGGGCGAAATGTATTTTCCCGGAGCAAAGTGGAGTGTCTTTTGAGCGCCATTTGGTCTCGCTGATCATCAGGTTGCGCTGTGTCGACCGCTGCGCGATAGGCATCTCATGCCAGTCTCAAGGTTGCAAGAAAGCGGCTCAGTGCTGCCTGCGGCGCAGAACTGCTCTTGGATATATCGTTACGAAACGCAATACCGTTCCATCACTCGGAGAGCGGCTATCTCGGAGCGAGGCGCGCGTCGGGCAGGACGGCTTTCTCGGGCCCAGCAGGTTGCGCGCAGCCGCGGACGACGTGCACGGGAAGCAATGACTCGCGAGGCGGACAAGCCCTCTCTGGTGGGAACGGAGTGAAATTGACCCGTGAGGGCGCGCCCTCTTTGCCGTCGAGCACCTGAAACCCCCTCGCCGTCGGCCCTCACGGTACGCTCCTTGCGCTCTCCAAGCGACGCGAGCGTCGATCCAGCGGCTGCGCGAGGATTCAGCGCCGATCGCCTCTGTCGCCCGGACTTTCGAGTCGAGAATTTCGTCCGAACGCGCCATAAATCATGGTGGAGAGTGCTACACCGTAGTGTCCACCGCAAAAAGCCATCGGTTCACGAAACCTCTGATTTTGAAGGATTTTTCGTCGCTGAAAATCGGTGGCGGAGAGAGTGGGACTCCCTCCCCCGATCCCGCGAATACACTAAAACCGCCTAAAAACAAGGATGCAAAAAACCGGTCGGGTTTTGTGACCACCGCTGTGTACCACCGGATCGGCCCGGCAGGCCATCAACCTCAGGCGATTTGGAGGCGTCAGGGGGGCAGGCGTGCTTCCCTCCTCTCGTCGATTCTCGCCCGGACGCTGACCTGTGCGGGGCGGCGCCGCGTTCGGCGAATTCGGCGGTGGGTCTCATAGCGACGGCTGACCCGTCCGGGCGCCGGGCGGCCCCAGGTCGTCCCATACCAAGGATTCGGCAGCGACGCCTGGAACGGCGACCGGGTACGGGGCGATCGACCTCAATGGTGTGGACGAGCCGGATCGAAAAGAGGCTGCGGACCATCTCGGTTCTCCGCCGGAGGAGCGCATGATCGTCGTCAGCGTCGCCGGGATCGACGGCGATGCCGCCCCGGGCCTGGGAGAGCGTTTCCGAAATTCCACAGGATTGGATCGAGATCGGAGACGTCGGCGATCTGCCGGCGGGTGCGTCGCGGGCGACGACCTCAGCGTGACGGGCAAGCGATTCCAGCTGTGAGCTCGCCGTCCCGGCGGGCCGCCGCGCCCTCCGGAGAGGGACGACCCGACGTCGTCATCCTATGACCACATGCACGCGTCACGATGCCGCCCTGGGTTCCAGAAGGCTCAAAGGCAACGATGCAGAGAAGGTACTTCTTTCATATCCGGGACGGCGGCTTCGTGTCGGTGGACGACGAGGGAATGGAATTCGCGACGCCGCGCGAAGCGGACGCCTACGGCGCGCGCGTCGCCGTCGAGATCGGCACCGATGACCGGGATTACGACGACACCGAACTGTCGGTGGTCGATGCGCGCGGCAACGAAATCGCCCGCCATCAGATTCACCGGCAGTTGCGGCATTGATGGCTCATGACGATCTGGACATGAAGGCCTGAAGTTGGGCATGGCTGCCCTTTGGCGAGCGCTTCGGCAATGCCTCGGGCTCCTGGTCGCGGGAGGCAAGTCGGTGAATGGGCCTAGCGCTAGGTCCCCCGCGGCTGCCGGACCCCGATCGAGACGTTCCGTGCCGCCCCGGCGTAGCACTTGTCGCAAAGCGACCTCATTTGAGGGAAACGGAAAGATTAAGCGCCGGAGCTACCGCCGCACAATGCATCCTGGATCGCGGCCTGGAGCGCAGCCCCGCCTTGGGGGCTTTTGGGGGCTTGGGGGCGGAACCACGCCGGCCAGGCATTTTCGGGGCCCGAAGCACCAACGAGACCGCGCCGGTGTCGTTCCTCACCGGGCGGAATCTCCCGGATTTCCGAATGCAGAAGCCGACGGCGTCGCAGCCGCCCGCATCTCGCGCCAGCGTCCGACAACTACTTCGTCGGGGGGCGCAGCGGACTGTCTGCCCACTTGCGGGCCGTCGGGTTGCACAGCGGGTCGGGTACAAACGTAGCGCGACCGCCGCTCGTCGATCTTGTCGGGCACGGCAACCATCGGCTTGCCGCAGACCGGACACGCCTTCCTGATCGAAAAAAGCACCGCCATCGGATCTCCCCCGCACCGCAACTCTAATTCCAGCGACCGCGCCGACTCAAGCGGATGCCGAAACTTTTTCCGGCGGCACCGCGTCTTGACTCCCCGGGTAAGGACGTACTCAACTCTGGGCAGTGATCGTGGGAGTGCGTCATGGAGCAGGAGTTCTATCGGGGTCTCGCGCACCGGGTTCGAGCCCTTGCCGAGACTGCCGACCCGTTCACTCGGCGTCGTCTGCTGGACCTCGCCAAGCGGTACGACGCAAAGGGCGAGCCCTTGCGGTCCGGAGGGGCCGAACGCCCGCTGCCGGTGCCACGCATCACGCCGCCGGCGTCGGTCTTCACCGGGCCCGGCGAGGCCTGACAGCCCGATTAGGACTTACGCGGGCCATCCAAAGGCCCTCTCTCCCAGCTCGCCGTATCTCAGGTGCGAGCGCAACGCCCTGCGCAAGCGAAAGGCGGCAGACCGCTGTCGAAGGCGTTCGATGAAAGAGCCAAGAGATCCGCGCGGAAAGGTCAACCTTTAAGGTCGAACTGGCTGCGCAGGCCGCGATCGCCGCGATCATGTCGGTGCGACCCGCATCTTGCGGTCCGTGCGTCATGATCGTGACCTTCCAGGTATCCTCGTGCGGCACGACCGAGATGGCGAGATCCGTCGGCAACTCGCTGATATCCTCCATTTCCAGCCTGATCGCGGCCTCGAGTTCTTCCCGGGTTTTTGCCGGCTTCTTCAAGCGTCGGCCGTTTTCTGGCTGGCTAAGCGTGATGGGCCTATGCGCGAGCGCATGTTTGGGGCGATCATCGTCATCGACAACAACTCCTTTCTAGGCAGCCCAAGGCCGCCCTCGTTTCCTTCGCTTTCTGATAACCCCTCTCGCCGCTGCATGCTCCAGCGCCGCCGGCGAAATCGGGAGCTGACAAAGGATGCATCTGTTCGATTCCTCATTATGGAGCGCAATTGAATTGTGAACTGCTAAGCGCCACCGCGCAGACTGCAGCAGCCGCCTCGGACCCGCACGGGGCGAGCGCCGACAGGTCCAGCCGCGCAGACCGCCTCGTCTGAGAGACCGCAACCTCCCGCCGTTGCACGAACATCGCGCGCGGGCCCGGCGGGTCAGCCGTCGAGTAGGGTGCCGATGAGCTGCAGCAGCGCCTGGTGTTCCGGGCCACTGGCCCCATTGCGCAGGAATTTGCCGATCTCCGTATAGGACGACCGGCCGCCAGAGCTGACGTTCGGCCGGTGCTTCACGGCCGGCATCTGCGACGCCGGGGCGCGCGCCAAGAGCCAGACATCGCCATTGCTGCTTTCGTAGATCACGCGTTCGGACATGTCGATTAATCGATCCGGCGGCATTCCGTTCCCGATTGCAGATGGGGCGCGCGTGCCCTAGCATCCGCAGCAAAAGCGCCTCCCCCGCGGACCGCTGGGTGAATTGCCGGCCATGGAAACGAGGTGCCGAAGCCGCGCAAGGAAGTCGAGGAAAGGGCCGACGATGTCGTCCGAGCAACCTGATCCGGAGCTGTCCGAGACCGCCCAGCAGATCAACGATCAGTTCGACTCGGCAGAACTCTCGAAGGGCCATCGAGACGGAAGAATTCAAGTAGTTCCTCGATTACATCCCCATTGCCCTAGTCGTCTCGAAATTCTTTCGCGGCGATCAGCGCATCTGCTACGCGAACAAAGCATTCGAAACTCTCCTGGACCGGGACACGGATTGCGCGGGCAAGGGCTGGTCGATCCTGGCCGGATTCAAGGACGAAAACGATTCGAAGGTCACGCTGGACCTGGCAATGCTGCGAAGCGGAGAAGAGTTTCTCGGCACCTTTCGTGCGGAGCATCCAAAACCGCTTGTCGTCGAGGCCTTGTCCGGTCTCATTCAGAACGAGGACGGGAGCGAAAATTATCGCATAGCCGCGCTGATCGACATAACCGACCGGGAGCGCGAGGAGTATGCGCGCCGGATTCGCGACAAGGACACCCTGCTGCGGGAGCTGCAGCATCGCGTGAAGAACAATCTGCAACTGATCGTCGCGCTCATACGGCTCGAAGCGCGCAACGAAAGGCGGGGCGAAAAGGTCAACCTGCAGACGCTTGCCGGCCGCATCGAATCCTTGCACCTCCTTTACCAGGCGCTTTCCAGCGACGGCGCGGGAGACGAAGTCGATCTCGGCCACTATTTGAGCCAGATCGCGGCCGCCGTGATGAACACCTGCGCCGTCGAGGGAATTCGGCTCGATCAGAACACGGACTACGCGCCGGTCTCGGTCAACACCGCGCTGTCTGTGGGACTTGTCGCGAACGAGCTTCTGACCAACTCCTTCAAACATGCCGTCGCCGCGACCGCGGCGTGATCACGGTCGAATGCGTGCGCCACAGCGAGGACCGGTATCGTGTCGTCATCGCCGACGACGGCGTCGGTCTGCCCGAAGGCGGCGTCTGGCCGGTTCCGGGAAAGATCGGCGCGCTTATCGTCCAGACTCTGAGAGAAAGCGGAAAAACGGACCTCGACGTCCAAACCGCGCCAGGCCGGGGCGTTCGGGTGACGATGAACGTCGATCGAAAGGCGGCCGCGCGAAGTCGTCCTTGAGGAAGACTGTGCATCCGCGACAGCGGTTCGTACCTCACGCGCAACCAATCATCGCGTTTTGCTTTTGATGGACGCCGGCGGGGCGGGGGCAAATCAGAACTCCATCCGAGAGCATGACGATCGAGATCCGTCTCGGACTGGCGGTCATCAGCCTCTCCGCTCTGTCGGATCGAACCTCGTCGTCGCGTGACGCACAGCCAGAGCAGCTTGAGAACGGCTAGTCCGTCGTTGGGCCCTGATCGCCTCCCGAACTCGCCGCTGGTGCCGTTACCGCCTGATCTGCGGTCTCGGGCGCCGGCTGCACAGACGAGTTCGTTTGGACCGCCTGCTCCTGGGACGACGGGTTCGCTTCGCCGACCGCGGACGACCGACCCTCCGCCGCTTCAACGGCATCCAATTCGCGTCGCAGCTCGGCCGCCGTCTTCTCGAATCTTTCCCGATCGGCGTCGGTATTCATCGCCGGCGCGAAACGCTGCGCGCGGGCGATCTGCTCGAGTAGGAACTGCTTGCTCCGAGCCATGGCGTCATCTGGGTCGATACCCTGTCCCGTCGACCAATGCGCGAAGCGCGATTTCGTTGCCGTGGCAAAGGCTCGATTGCTTGCCCGTGGGGACAGCCGTTCCGGATCCGCCGATGGGTGACTTGGGCGATGCCACTGTGATCCGGAGGTCGGCGGTTTCGGACGCTGACGGACAAATCCGCGCGCTCTCCTCGCCGCAATGAGCTACGGCTTCGTCCAGGAGCGTTCTGAACGGGGCCGCTAGGCAGAGTAGGAAGCCTTCGCCCGCGCCCGTTCACGGGCCTCGCGGGCACGTTCGCGACGTTCGCGACGCTGCCTCGCCCGCTCGGCCGGCTGCGGCAGCGACGGCAGCGGCGCGTCTACGGCTGATACCGCCTCTATCGCCTGGTCGGCGACCGGGCGCGCCTCCATGAACTCCAGCACCGTCCGCCCCTTGACGGTGATCTTCCAGCCGCCATTTTCGCGCGCGACCAGGCCTTGCGAAAAGATGTCCAGGTCCGGCACGCGCGCGGCCAGCCGCTTGGTGCGATCGGCCTAGTCCCGACCGCCGGTCGCCAGGATCGCCATGTC
This sequence comes from Bradyrhizobium sp. 191, assembly GCF_023100985.1. Lineage (NCBI taxonomy): Bacteria > Pseudomonadati > Pseudomonadota > Alphaproteobacteria > Hyphomicrobiales > Nitrobacteraceae > Bradyrhizobium > Bradyrhizobium sp. 191. The sequence continues at coordinate 5,860,656 of NZ_CP064692.1, read as the reverse complement.
GCGCTTGAGGTCGTCCATCACGGCAAATCCGTCCGGGTAGCTCACCAGGATCTTCAGCACCGTGACCTGAAAATTCACCCCCGCCTCCTCTCCGGTCAGCGCCACATGGTCGGCGCTTGCACGAGAGCTTGACGTCCGACCTGCTTGAGACCTTCGGGAGATATCAGTAACAGACGATGTCCGTTTCGCTTGTGAAGTAGTTCACAGATTGCAGCAGAAAAGCCAACTAGTTTTAAGGACAGCGCTGCGCGCACTGTCCCTTTGGGTGTTCTTTGCATCCCTCATCTAAGTCCCGTCAGAATAGATGGCCGGGATGTAATGCCCCGGTCAGGGGAATGGCGACGTCCCGGAGCGGGGATACTCCGCTCCGGCGACGTTTTGGAATGTTGCCTCGGGGCCACCTCACCCCGTGAAGCAAAAAAGGAATGAATTAGCATTCGTCAAAGGAAGACGACGATGATTGACGACCAGTTGGCGCGTGCACATCGCAACAATATTCAACGCTATCGCCACTTATTGCAAACAAGCTTGACCGAGTTTGAGCGCCAGTTTGTCGAAAGGCGCTTGAGCGAAGAGCAATCGAAGCTGGAGACGCTGGTCAGCTCGTGCTCAAGCAAAGTGCACCGCGACCAATCAGATAGCCTGGATACCTGCGACAGCTTCGGCATTCCGTGCCGAGACGGCTAGCCGGAGCACCACGGGACACTGCCCAACCACTTGCGCTCGCTCTCTGGTTGCGGTTGGATCATGGTTTTAGGACTGTTGATCCAATGGCCGTCCATTTGATTGTGGCGAAGATTCTCAGAGACGAGCTTGCTTTGCGGGGCATTCGATCCTTAACCGCGGAAGAGGCGATTGCTACTCGCATCTTTGAGCGGATCACTGAGCTCGAGCTGGAGCTTGCCGTGCGGGATTTCAACATCCCCACGAGCGGCGACGACGGACCAACGTGACGAGCCGGTCGTTACGTCCGTTTGCGATCCACTGCGAGCGAGGCTGGATAACGTACGCAGCGTCTTACGCGGCCTCTCGCCCCACTCAATTGTCGCGGTCCGTTTCAATGTCCTCCTAGTCTCTATAGTCAGGCGAAGACATTCACGCTACTGATTGAATCGCCTGCACGCACACGCGGTGTTGACGCTCGCTTCGCCAGAGAGCTCTAGAACTGCTCGCCGATTAACGTGATGCGTTGCAGCGGGCTATCTGCTTGCTGCACTGCGTCTACGTTCCGAACACATTCCAGAAACATCGGTATGAAATCACCTCTCAGCATATGAATCCCAGATGTGCCGGAACGCGCCTTATGAGTTTGCATTGTTTCTCTGTTTTGTGATTTGTAGCGAGGTCGATCATGCGTCCGCTTTCTGGAATGATTGTGATTGCAATGGTCTCCGCTTGGTCGGGGCTTCACGCGACCCCTGCTGTTGGGCAAACATTTAATGAGAGATGGTCTATCATTCCAAAGGCTCACGCGGAGCCCGCTCCTGAAGGACTCGACCAGATAAAGAAGGATGAGCCGCAAGCGGAACCTCCGGACGGACAAGAGGCCTTGAAAGATCGTTCAGGCGGTCAATCTTTCAATCGAGCCATTTCCGGAAAAGCCTCGTACTATTCGTATGCCAAAGGGAAGACAGCGAGCGGTTCATCGTTTGATCGGAATCTACTAACCGCGGCGCACCGCCGTCTGCCGTTCGGCACGAGAGTCCGCGTCATTGATCTTGAGACGAGTAAGTCGGTGGTGGTTCGAATCACCGATCGCGGACCATGGGTCCGTGGCCGCGTCCTCGACCTCTCGCTCGCCGCCGCGCGCAGCTTGGGGATTACGGATCGTGGCGTGGCTAAGGTTCGTGCTGAGGTGTTGTAGCGGACGTCCATGGCCCTGCGAAAACACGCAACCGCCGTCCGCACGCCCTTGCGTCAATGGTCCGGCTTTTGGCCTGAAACGAATCTGCCGTGCCTCTAAAGAACCCTGACGCTATCGCGGCCCTCGTATCGGCCATCAGGCTCGTCTACGGAGACGAAGTCGCGCGAACCATGCTCCTGGAGGGCATGAGCCTTGCCACGCTGCTGGACACGATGTTCTCCGCGCCGATAGCACATCGCGATGCCGTTCGATACGTCGCGACTGCCTTAGATGACTTCGCCGTTACACCAGAACTTGGCCCGGTCTGGCACCTTCGCTACCTGTATGATGACGAGCCCGGCTCATTTCGCGTCGTCGATATGGAGATAGCCACGCCGGCCGGTACGCTGTCCAGCAACGACCTTTGGCTTCGGCTGCCCGTCTAACAAGCTCGCAACCTCTGCAATGTGGCCCGTGCTGTCGACGATTAGCGAGCGCCCCGTGCGGTCCTTGACGGCCTTGTAGGTCTTGATCTTACCGGCCAGTAGTTCCTTGATCTGCGAGGAGCTCGCGGCGCGTAGCTTAGCGATAATGTCGTCCGACGTCAGGTTGCCGGAGAATTTCCCGGACAAGGACGACGTCGTCAGCGCCATCTTCCCCCGAGCAAATCTTCCAGGCTATCGGGAGACTCCGCAAGGAGGCCAGAGACGAGATTGACCGGCTTATTCGGTTTCTGGACGCGACCGAAAACCATATGCAACTGGAGCCCGACGACGAAGGCGACGACAGCGAGCTTGACGATCCGGCAGAGGATGATCCAGCTTCTCGCCGTAACCATGCGCCCTCAGGCTGGCGAGCTACGCGCTGAGGGCGAGCATGTGCCTCGCAATGCTCGGCAAGCGTCTGGATCGGCTTTGAGCCTGTAGCCGAATGAATACGCCGCCGGGATCGAAATACATTGTCCCGGCGGCGATCAGTCCAGCCCCGAGAGGGAACTAACAAAATCCCGGATACTCATCTTGCTTGCACGGACCGTGCCAAGTTTATTTTGGTGTTCCGGATGATCGATACCCTTTGTTCCCCGGCGGCCCCTTCTTCGGGAACAATTGGCAATCGAGCTCATTGAGGGATGGCTCCGGCGCCGTTCCCCAAGTAGCGGACGGCCTCAGCCTGCCTTGCCCACGGCTGAGGTCGTTTCCCTGCACCATCGGGAGCCCGATAAGAATTGCGGCAGACTGTCCAAGAGGATATCGAAGGCCAGCGCGCGCTCATCAAGAAGCTCCGCAGGAAGATGAACTAAAGGCCGCCTCCCATGGCGGCCTATTTCGTTGTGTGCCGAGCATGTTCGACAGCTTGGAGGTGAAAGTCTTCTGCCCAGCCTGATGGCGGCGAAGGGTTAGCGAAGCGCAAGGGCGTTGCCGCGAGGCAGGGTCTGAAGGAAGCGTGGAGCAAAGCCGCGAACCGATGGACAAGAACCGGATAAAAGAGGCCCGCCCGGCCGGACGAGCGAGCAACGGATCGCGAAGTCCACGGTCATCAACGGCCGGGGTGGTAAATCCGGCGGGTGCGCGGTGAAGGCGGTCGAACTTACCTCGGGAGATCTGTGGCGTTGTCCGGTCCTGCCGGACTGAACCCGCCGTGAGGCGTGTTGAGCGCGGTGCAGAAGTCAGCAGAGGGCATAGTAGGCGGAACGAGTTTCGCTGAAGGCCTGAACGCTGGAAGTGACGAGTAGATGAAGCGACATAGCATCGGCATGCGGCTGAATTCCGGGCATCCGGCCTCCGTTTGGAGAAAGGGTGAAACTCGGACTGGCGCTGATCGGAGGAGTCGAAGCCGAGGCCACGGTTGCTGATATCCAAACTACAGCGGCAATAGAACAACTCTTGCCGCTTAATCCAGCGAACCGCCGGATACGGACCCGTATGTCCGGTGGTGTGGGAGGGGCGGAGCCGCGAGGCTCCCCCCTATCCCGATTATGCGCGCGCGCTCAACGACATCGTGCTGATGGTGCGCTCAGACTCTTGGGAGGCCGGAACGTCAATCCACAGCCTCCGGCCTACGGCGCCGCTCCGTGACACCGGTCCGTATTTGCCCTACTTCGCTATTTCTCGGAGTGAGAGCGCACTGTCTGCAATAGGTTGAATGCCAGGGATTGGGTCGTGCCGGCGCCGTGGGTGACCTCATGCTTTGAGCACGATCTTAAATCGGCGTCATACACAACTGATGCCGCCTTCGGGCGGCCTCTTTGTTTAACATCGACTGCGAATGAATCGACTTTTTGCTAGCTTTTCCTTCACGACGGCTTCAAACTTCGGCTCATTAAGAACTCAGCTCTTTCGGGGGACATTGCAATGGCAAAACCTGCCGTTTCCCGTGATGCCTTTCGTGGGTTGTTCGCCTTCTATGCTGCGAAGGCTCATCACGACCACAAACACGAGGGCGAACATTGCCTTTTGAAGCTGTTCGGATCTGCGGAAGACATTCCTGAAAGCCTATTGCAGCAATGGTCGGACAAAGTTGACCTGCTCGGCTTCGAAACCGTTGGTCGCATAATGGAGCCGCGCGCCCATCAAATCACGGATGGCAACGCGCGTTACGACCATGCCAGCGACTTTCTCCACGCGCTCTTGAGAGACCTCGGGCAAAAAGTGCAGTGATCAAAACCGCCGATCTAATGTTGCGGCAGTCGTCAAACGCGCAGATTTTCTGCGCTGCTCTTGCCGCGCTTCCGATCAAGTTGAACTTCATAAGAGACCTTTTGGCCCTCAGCCAAGCCCGATAAGCCGGCGCGCTCCACCGCGCTAATATGCACGAAAACATCCTGGCCGCCGTCATCGGGCTGGATGAAGCCGAATCCTTTGGTCGCGTTAAACCACTTCACAATGCCTGTCGCCACGTCCGCCTCCCGGTTAACAATGACAGCAGCCTAGGTCGACCGCCTTGGGCCTGACAAGCAAAAAAACCCCAGCGCGCGAACGCCGGGGGTGTTTCCGAAGCAATCAGCTGGCCTAAGCAATGAGCGAACGATTACCTGCGACAGCTTCGGCATTCCATGCCGAGAGGGCTAGCCGGAGCACCGCGGGAAACCGCCTAACCACTTGCGCTCACCCTCCGGTTGCGGTTGGATTCGTTTTAGGACTATTGATCCAATGGCCATCCAATTAATTGTGGCGAAGGTTCTCAGAGACGAGCTTGCTTTGCGGGGCATTCGATCCTTAACCGCGGAAGAGTCGGAGGCGATTGCTGCTCGCATCTTTGAGCGGATCACTGAGCTCGAGCTGGAGCTTGCCGCCCGGGATTTCAACATCCCAACGAGCGGCGGCGACGGCCCACCGGACGCCTTCGAGATCATACGAATGGCCTCAGCACCTCAGCACCTCGCGCCCGCCTCCTCTGGCGCCGGTCTTGCTGCAGTTCGCCCAAAGGCAGGCCCCACAGTGGGGTCTGTTTCAGATTGAGGCGATCACATGCAGCCCACGTTTCGTTTCGATGCGACCGCGTCCTCCGGGCGTCGATCTCTATGTTGGAGAGTCGAGTTCTATCGGATACTTGCGATCTCAGGAGCAAGGACCGCGGGCTTTTAGCTGTGGGGCTGATGTAAACAGCGGCGAGAGTGCGTCGTTGCTGTTCTTGGTTGACCTTGGAATTCCGTCCGAATCATCCGACGCTGTCTCGCGCTTGACCGCGAAGATCACGGTTCGCCCGGTTTCGAGAACCGACCGGATAACTTTTTCAAGTTCGGCAGACTGCAGGATGGTCGTGCCAACCCAGGAGTTGGTGACGAGCGAGATGAATTCAGCGTTGGAGAGCCGTCGTCCGACATTGTCGAACCCAATAACGTTGCCGCCCTTCGGCCCCTTGAACCGTCCGTTCGTATGCAAGCTCTTCCAAAGGTCAAGCGGAAGATAGATTCCCTTGAACAAGCCCTCGTCGTTCGGATTGAACACGACGCGCGGACAGAATTTCAGGAAGAACGGATTGTTGCAAAGGCGGTAGCCCTCGGGCGCGCGGTCGGCGCCGCACTTGGCGAGTTCGGCCAGCAACACGTCCATGCGCTGGATTTCTTGCGTGAATTGATCGCCGTCCCGCCAGCGGAATTCGGGGCCGTCCTTGGCCTGTTCCATCGCCTTGTATTGCACCAGCACGAAGGCGCCGTAGGTCTCGTTGTAGCAGATAAGGTCGGCGCCGGTCTGTTCTTCCAGGGGCGTCCGGTTCGCCATGATCAGTCGGATTCACAAAGATCATGGCCGCGACCTTGGAAGCATCGCGGATGGCGTTGAATCCGGGCAAGGATGTGAAATCCTTGATGATCATCACGTCTTCGCGGACGCGTGCGCCCGGCAAGCCTTCGAGGAACGAAGCCGGTCTTCCAGGCGTCGGCGACCAAGAGAGCATTTCAGCCCGCGGCACCCCTGCGATCGCAAGTGCAAGTCCCAGGGATTCCTTTTGCACGGCAAGATTCTTCTCTTTCTTTCCATCTCAGACCCGGGATGGCCCGGGCGCGGTTCTCCGAAAACCGCGCCAGCCTTGCGGCCAGGTTGGGATCGCGCGCCGTCAACGCGTCCACCGCGGCCGCGAATGTCTTTGGCGGCAGCAATCCGCCGGTGCCGACGAAGGGGGGCCCTGAATCTTGCGGGAACGAGGCCGACAAGTTCTTCAAATGGAAGGGGCCGTTCCAATCTCTGCAACTCGGTCATGTTGAGCCGGGCCAACCCGGTCCCCGCCGACATGCCCTTTCGGCCGTCGGCGATGTGCGTGATCGCGCCCGTCGCGAAAGCACGCCAGCACGACCAACGTGTTGCTACCGTAGGAAAAGCTCGGCAGGGTTCGGCGACGTACCGCGTGGCGTCGTGCCGATTTTCTTCGGCGTAGCTCAGAATAATGTCACGCCGGCCCTCCGGAACATGGAGGACGTAAGCGGTTGCGGCAGGCATGAGAGTGGTCCTTCAGCCGGAAATTCGACGGGTGGAGGGGAGCCCGCCACAATTGGGTGGGCTGCAGCCCAGATCCGCATTTGGCTCTGCGTTTAATGAGCAGAAATAAGAACACTTGTCCCAAGGCGAGACGCTGGCTATGCGGCCGGGCGACATTTCAAATGCGTTCCCCAATGCCAGAAAGGCAAAAATAGCCGAATTTCTTTGCATTCAGACCGGAATCCTGAATCTTTATTGAAGTTTTTAGAAATAACATTGAATATGGTCAGGCATAGAGCTTTCTTACCCAAGGTTTTCCGTGAATCGCGACCATCTCAGCCATGCCATCCGGGAGCGACTGAAACGACTACCGTCGCCGTTCGACTCGCATTACGGGGTCGTTCCACTGCCGCCGCCCGAGGAGGGGATTGCGGTGGGTCCGGTCCTCGCACGGCTTAAGGGGGCGGACGCGGCCCTTGTCCGAATTGAGACACTCGCGGCGGAACTCAAGGACCCCTATTTCATCAGCCGCATATTGCCCCGGCGCGAGGCTGTAAGCAGTTCGTCGATCGAAGGGACGAACAGCACACTCGACGAACTGCTGTCAGTTGAGGAAAGCGAAGATTCCCCGCAGGGCGAAGCCGTCGCGCAAGTGCGCGACTACGCACTCGCGCTCGATAATTTTCTGCCCCGCGCGCGCAAAGAAAAGCTGAAATTGTTCACGACCGCTCTGACTCAGGATTTGCATCGTGCCGTTATGCGTGGCGATGCTGACTATAATGACAAGCCCGGAGATTTCCGAGAGCGGGTGGTGTGGATCGGCGGCAGAGGCGACATCGCGTATTCGACCTATAATCCAACGCCACCTGCCGATATCGCGGCCTGCCTCGAAGACACCGTGAAATACATGCGCTGCGAGGGGATGCAGGCGATGTACCAGAGCTTCATCGTGCGAATGTCAGTGGCGCATGCGCATTTCGAGGCGGTCCATCCATTCCGCGACGGCAACGGCCGCGTTGGGCGTCTGCTGTTACCGCTGATGATGGCGGCAGAGGGAATGATGCCGCTTTATCTCTCGCCCTACATCGAGTCCCACAAGACGGCTTATTACGACTCCCTCAAGGCAGCGCAGCAACGGCTGGAATGGCACGAAGCCGTGGGGTTCATGGCAGATGCAGTGGTCGGCACGACCGATGAGCTACTCAAGACGCGCGAGGCCTTGGCCACACTTGGCGCTATGTGGCGCGAACGTCGGAAATTCCGGCAGGGCTCTGCCAGCCTTCGCGCGCTCGATGTATTACCCCATTATCCAGTTCTAACCGTGAAGCGCCTGGCTAAGCTTCTCGACATCACTGTGCAGGCAGCTTCCCAAGCAGTGGAGCAGCTTATCGAGCGCAAGATTCTCGTGGAGCGGACTGGCTATGCCCGCAACCGCGTATTCACTGCGCCTGATGCGCTGTCGATTATCAACCGCCCGTTCGGCGAAGACCCGATTCTTCCCGGCCCACCTTCATGACGATTATCAGTCCATGATCTGATGGTTCGTTTATACCAGACAGTGTAGCACAAACGTTCGCATGGTATTGTCTACATACCATTGCTGAGCCAGGGCGAATATGAGCGATTTCTCGAATTTCCGCGCCGTCTATAACGAGCTGACCGACGCTGTAACAAGCCCAAAATACCAATTCTTCAAAGACCATTTGGAGAATTTCCACCGCAACATCGACGAAACGCCAAGAGCGCACCGCGTCGTTTCCGACCGATTCTGCAAACAGCAGCAGAGCTGACTGACCCTAAATCGCCTCGGAATTCCCATCTTTGTCTTTTCCAGGAGGGCAATTCAGCAGCGCCTTCATGACCTAAATGAAGCGCTCGACCATGATCAGTGCGACAAAGCTGCCGCTCGTACTTAACAAGCCAGGTAGCGACCGACTGGGAGCGATGTGGGAGACAATTTTCCTCTATGCTTCTAGCAAAATAGGAAAGCTCACGTCTGAGCAGGCGCTCGCAACCGGCAAGAAGCCGGATATCAGGTTTAGCTTTCTGGGTGAAGCTGCAGTGGGGTTGATCGCCGACATTACTGCTGTTTCGGGTGACGGCCTCGACAAGGGGATGTCCCGATCGCTGTTGAACTACGTCGGGCCGACGTTGCCGGAATGAATGTTACGCGGCCCTCGTGACGTGGGCAACGGGGTTGGTCGTCATGCGATTGTGGCGAGCTTGAAGGGCCGCACGCAGAACCGACAATTGCTTATGCGCCTTCAATCGTCGGAAGCCCATGCCGGCCGCGACCCATCGCAAGGCCATACCGGCATCCCGCCAGCGTTTGACGTTGCGCGTGACGCGGCGAATGGTACCCATCATGTTCTCGGCGATGTTGGTACAGGCGAGCGATCGACGAAGCTCCTTCGGCAGCTTCAACCGGACGACAGTCAGGATTTCGTCGAGGCCTTCGAGGATGCTCGCCGCTACGCCGGGCCATTGCTGGTCGAGTCGACGCGCGAGATTGCGGATCAATTTTTCAGCCTTGTCGGCGTCATCGAGCTCCCAGGCCTGGCGCAGCACCCGACGGGTGGCCGCATGATGCTCTTTCGGCAGGCGTTCCATGATGTTGCGCGCCTTGTGGATCTGGCAGCGCTGGATCGCAGCGGCCGAACCGAAGGTGCGGCGGATCGCCTTCGACAACGCTTTCGCGCCGTCGACGATGAACAGTCTTGGCACCGTCGGGGCGAGCCCGCGCGAGACCAGGTTGTCCAGCAGGGCCTGAACCGTTGCGGCATTCTCGGTCGCCCCTTCCACCAGCGCCAGCGGATGCTTGTTGCCTTCGCCGTCAACCCCGATCGCGGCGACCAGCACGAGATCGTCGCCGAGATGCAGCCCATCGATTTGGACCACCAGAAGGTCGAGCGCGGACAGGTCGGCAGCCATGAAGTCGGCCAGCCGCGCCGCCGACAGCGCTACGAACCTCCGCGAGGCCGCCGAATTCGAAACTCCCGATCCGGGCGGTGCCGGCACGTCACCCTCGGGCAGCCGGACAGCGCGGCCGAACCGGCGCGTCGACACATTGATCAGCATCAGATTCATCGCCCAGCGACCGAGCCAGTCCTCCTGCGCCGCCGTTTCCCAGCTCGGGATCGTGACCTCGCGGCCGTCCACGCCCCGGATCCGCGGGCGCTCGACCTCGATCTTGCCGCCGTGGAAACCGATCCGTCCCCGCGTTCGGCCCCAACGGTGCGCCCGCCGCGCCGCATCGCGACCGTGGCGCGGCCCGCAGGCCGCCGTCACATCCGCCTCCATCATCGTGCCGAGCGCCTCGATCCCTGCCGCAAGGCAGAACCGATCGAAGCTCGCTCGCACTTCCGCAAACGCTTCGTCCACAGCCCCAGTCGCCGGCGAACCAGCCGGTGTGATATCTCTCTTCATGGCGTTGCTCTCCTTTGTGGAATCAGCACCCCGAGCCTACCGGCTCAAGGTGGGCAACGCCGACCTCTTCAGAAATTCAACAGAACCCGGGACATCCCCCTCGACAAGGATAAAGCGCCATACTGAACACTGGTTTGCCTATGTCGCAACAGAAGCTTAATGACTTGATTTCATTGGGCGCTGGAAGGCAAAAGCTTGAATGGGGCGGCAGATTTATCTAAGCCCTTCCATAGCGAGCCGCAGCGACTTCGGGATGCGCTGCGCCTTTCCGGCTGAAATAAACGCTACGCGTACACGCGCCGTGACTAGGAGATCGTCTCCACGCCTGCATTCCTGCAGCAAGGCAATCGACGCTCCCCTCACCTCTTGCGGGACTGTGACGACGTCAAGCAGGTCATCCAAGACCGCCGGTTTTAGAAAATCGATCGTCATGGAGCGGACAACGAAGGCAAAGCCGGGCGCATCGTTCTTGACTTCTTTGAGTAGTGCTTGCTGAGTGGTTCCGAGCAGGCGCAAGTAGTTCGTTCTACCGCGTTCCATGAAGCGCAAAAAATTTGCGTGATAAACAATCTGACCGGAGTCGGTATCTTCGAAATAGACGCGGACCTGCATATGATGGCCGCCGTCGCGAATTTCGCCATCGAGAGAAGCTGTCACAGTGCGGTTCCCTTACTGCCCTTCTGGGACGAATTGTCTTGCACAGAGGCGCGTTCCACAGCAAGTGCCAATGGGCTTGGTGCGTGCAGGTGGAGGCTCCCGGCGCACGACCGGTCGGAGACCGGTTGCTGTTGCGAGAAGCCGGAACCCCTATCCAGATTTCGGGCAAGTCCCGCACGCGCGGATGGTTTGCAGAGCTCTTATCGCTGCTCAGCAAGCGCCGAGGACCGAGGTCGCCCCACCGGCAAGCGCCTTGATCTCCGCGTACATCTGCGCTTCGCAGGCCAAAGTTGGGATTGCCCGGCAGTGCGGATTGTTCAGCAAGCAATCCTATTCCGCGGAATCCTACCATTCATAGCAGTTGTTAAACTCCGGCCGGTGAGCCATCGCGGCTGGATATTCCAGGTGAGATGGTCATGGAGATCGATGAAACCGGGCAGAATGATCCACGGCACCTTGACCGGAGAGTCGGCCGCGCCGACGCGCTGCGGCGAGCCTCGTCGCTCGGAACGACGCGCACCGCGCCTGGCAAGTCCGCGCCGAGCGCCGCCAAGAGATCGAAGTCGCTCCGTGGCCACCCCACCGCAAGAAAGCGACGAGTTCATTTGCATATCCATCGCGTGCCGGGACGCTGCCTCCATCAGACGAGCGATTCGGTCGTAAGGTCGCCGTTGGAGCGGATGTTCGAGTTCGGCATGAGAGGCCGCCATCGTCATTCAACATTCCGCGTTGTCGTGTTCAGCCGTGTCCGGCTGAAGACGTTAATGTCCGGGACCAGACACTGAGGCGCGAGTACTCCGTCGGTGGACGCGAAGCACATCGTGTTGCCCTCTTCAAGCGAGGCGGCTCGCAAATCTCTTTGGTGGCACGTGGATTGCTAGGACACCGTAAAGGATCCGCACGACCTTGACGGCCTCGCATTCGCCGGCCCAGGAGTTCAAATGAAACTTGCTCGATTGATCCAAATCGCCATGGACGCTGCGCTATTGAGTGCGGTCCTGCCTAAAGCTTTGCCGCGTCCCTCGCGGGTGCCGCTGTCGTTCTTCGCGTTGGATAACTCTCAAGACCACCAGACGCGACTAGCATTCAGCGCGCTTACTCCCGAGCAAATCCAAACCAGCGTGACACGTTTGGGCGGCTCTGTGGCGAATGCATGCAGCGGCATGCGAATGTCGGCGTCGGACCGGGAGGAAACCAAATCAAGCTCGGTCTCGAGCAATGGCCGCCTCCTTTCGAAGAGGGGAACGGACAGAAGTTGTTTAATGGCACGCTGGAGCAGATCGAGCTCGGCGCCCGACTCGGCGCTGGTCACACTCGGAGGTGGAGCACCATTTTCTCGAGCAGTATTCGCACTCCTCGGCGCCTGAAGTCTTCCTCGGTGCCGTTTCGCAACGCCCGAAGGACATTCGGCCTCGGCCACGGCATCTGTCTTCCTCGCCGAACCATAATCATCCTGCGTGTCCCCGAGCGGATGGCGACACTCGTTCTGGTCTACGGTGGTTGCCTCGAGTGGGAGCCGACAAATCCGCGCCTTTGATTGAAATGCACGACTTCGGTATCGAGCCCGAGCTGAAGAGCGCGATGTGACACGAGGAACGAAGCTGCCATCGCGCCTTGCCTTCACACGAAAGCTAGAGGAGTTTAAAAAATGCGCGCGCCGACCTATTCCGAGGCCTTGGAATTCGCGATCGACCGCTCGTACGACATTAACCTTGACATGTTGAGGTCACGGAATTTGCACCTTGACACGCACAACGATTATCTTGTCGGCACATATCCGCCTCTCAAGGCAATGGGAGACCTGAATGCCGAAAAGTTGTTGCTTCAGGTTACGTCGTCAATTGATCTCTATTTTCACATCCCCTTCTGTGATCAGTATTGTACCTTTTGCCACTTCGCCAAGGAAATCAATCCATCTTCCGGGCGAGTGGAGCGCTATCTGGCGGCTTTAGATAAAGAGATGAGTTGGTCGGACGCGGCGCTGGCCGGCAGAGCTGTTGAGACTGCTTTTTTTGGAGGCGGCACTCCCTCGTTCTTGACCAACCGTCAACTCGAAACGCTATTTGGTATGATTAGCCGGCGCTTTGATTTGTCTAAGTCGGAGGTGAGTTTCGAATTGCATCCCTCTCTTGCAAAGCAAGTGGACGCTGCAGATCGCATCTCCACACTGCTTAGAGCCGGCGTAAACCGCTTCGTATTGGGCGTTCAGAGTCTAGATCCGAGCATTTTACGCATATTGAACCGCGGGCACCACGTGGACGAGGTAGTACAACTCGTAAAGTTACTGAATGAGATGGGCGTTGAGAATCTGTCGCTTGACCTCATGTATGGGTTGCCGCAGCAAACGCTCCGGAGCTGGTACGACTCACTTATCGGCTTACTGGATATGGGAATAGAGAAGTTCAATGTATTCCCATTGATGTTTAAATCTACAGACCCCGTAGCCCGCCATTTGGCTCGAGGACGATATCAATTTGCCGGGGCTAAGGAGCGCATTATCATGCATTTTATGGCCGAGCACATTCTCACGAAACTCGGCTATCGCCATGGGCCGATTTTCTATTGGAGTAAGCAGTCGCAGCCACACTCGGTTCAACAGAGCCGCAAATACGATTCCTGGAACGACAATAATCTGGTCCCGTTTGGGGTTGCCGGATTTGGTTACATGAGCCAGTGCCAGTTCTATAACGAGGCAGATTTAGATCGCTACCTGTATAGGGTTGAGGCGGGCGAGAAGCCTGTGTGGAAGGGGGTTGTCCTGTCGCAAGATGATCTCATGCGCAGAACGGTAATGTTTGCCCTGCGAAGCAGTGGGGTGTTGCTCTCCCGCTTCGAGCGGGAGTTTGGGGTGTCCATCGAGAAATGCTTTGGCCGCGAGCTTGAACTCTTGAATGAGGCAGGACTCATCTGCATTTCAAACGGCCTGCTTTCGTTAACTGCCGCCGGCACTATCAATTCGGGCGCCGTATCGCTGCTATTTTTCTCGAACAATATACTCGAGCGGGTCGCGTACAACGACAGTAAGATAATAGACAAACGAACTGATCTGCTCGAAAAACACGATTACTCACCGGCCGCACGATACGGGTCAAGTGCCGAAATGCAAGTTGCGTTTCGATGAAGTCGCGGGCGCGCTCATTTATGGTCGCTCCTTTTTCCGTTTCCACCCCGCAAGGGTCGCCCTGCCAGGCGGAGGACATATTTTCGCATCTGACCGATAGCATTGATCGCCGGCAGCGAGAACGCCCGCTTGGGCTGGTCAGCAATTTTGTCGCCGATCAACTGCCGCACTGCATTGCGGAGATCAAATGCAGTGAACGACCAGATGAAGCGGTTAAGGCTCTTGGGCGTAGCATCAACGCGATGATTGCGGAGACGGACTATGAAGCGCAGTTGCTAAGTCTGCCGCAGTCGGACTTCGAGATCGCTAAGACAGACATCCAATATCTCGTAAATTGTGCTTATCAGATGTCTGCGTTTGCCGGCCTTCATCCCGTGGACGCCGAGCTGACGGTGGGAGAGGTACTGAGCCGCCTTGCGCGCTCAAGTTGTCAACGGCAGCCTGGCATTGAGGTCCTCTCCTATGAAGATATGATCCTTACGAATCCGTTGCAGAACGATCCACGCGTATACTGCCTCGGCGCGGCCGGGGTCGAGGAGCGAGATTTTTGCCTGGGCCATCAGATCATCGAGAGCGAATTGCAGTCAGCAATGGACGCTCTGCTTAAGTTGCGTGATGTGGCCGACGTGGATGCGGGGCAATGTCTTGCGCTATGCCTGGAGCGCCTTGAGTCAGCAAACAATGTTCTGACGCGCTTTTCTGAACATATGTCGCCGGACTTATTTGGCCAATTTCGTGTGTTTTACGGAAAGAATCCTTACAAGAATACGCTTGGTCCAAGCGGCCGCTTCTCGGCCCGTATCGTGGCGGTCTCGGTGCTACTGGTCGGTGAAGAACTCTTCCACCAGAAACCGCAATTTTATAGGGATCTGTATCGGCTGTCCGAATATTATCCGCAGAGATGCATTCGCGAGGTATTCCGCTGGCTGTCGTCAGGCAAAGGGAGTGCACCGCTCAAGCCAGGTTGGCTAAAGGGGAAAGCGGACTTTCCCAGGGTTGCGACCATTTCGCCAGTCGTGGAGCATCACGGCGGCGAAATCGGAACGCTGCGCACGTCCTGTGTTTGTGCACTGGATCGGTTTACCCGGATGCACCGTAGTACGGCCTTAAAATATACGGTTGAGCCGGGTCGTCCAGTTGTCGGAGTTGAGGTATCGGAAAGTGTTGAGGCTGTCCTTTCTCAGCGGCTGTTGACAGAGGCGCGCCGGTAAGCCGACGGTGGTCTCTGCGTGGCTAAAAGCAGACAACGATGCCAGAGGCGCAGGCGTCCGCCACCGGTCGAGAGGTAAGTCGATGTCTCAAGACGAACTGATCGTTCGTCGGTTCGAGTCCGGAGATAGCGATGATGTATGGCATCTGCACAGAAGCGCATCGCAGGATGTTGGTGTGTGTGGCCCGGAAGGGGCTTGGGAGGATGATTTACGCAATATCGGGGAAGTATACATCGCCTCGGGCGGAGACTTCGTAGTTGCGCATATTGGTCCCCGATTCGCTGCCATGGGTGGGCTGAAACCTTTTGATGATGATGTCGCAGAACTAAAACGTATGCGGGTCGACCCCGTCTTTCAGCGACGGGGGTTTGGAAGGAGGGTTCTTAGTGAATTGGAGTCTCGAGCTTTTGCTCTCGGTTTCAAGTGGATAATGCTCGACACAACAACGATCCAAGTAGGGGCCCAAAGACTTTATGAGAGCGCTGGCTATGTTCGCCGCGGGGAAGGGATGTTGCACGGATATGCAGTGATCTTTTACGAGAAGCGGCTCATTCGCCAGGATGACCCCGCATGAGCAAATGAGGTTGTGAGTAGTCCAGTGAAGCTCTACGGACGCGCAACGAGCACAGATTCAGTCACTTGCCCCTGACTAGCCCGAACGCCCAAACTCGCTCCTTGGGTGTCAATCTTGCAATACGGGGGGTCAATATTGCAGGCCGAATAACAGAGAATCGTCCCAATCCAATCATGAGACGCGCTGCATCCGCCTCTGTGATAGGCCTATCATTCTTCGCTCACCAAACCAGCGTCCGCTCCAGCTTCAGCTCACTGGCAAGCTGCGCAGCACTCCAGCCGAAGTTCTGCGATAACTCGCGCAAGCCCCTGGCTATGTCCCGATCTTGCCAGCCGGCATACAAATCCACCTCGATTCAACCGCAACATTCTGTTGCGTATGGAATCCAAAAGTCCGCTCTTGGCGCGATGCTGGGCGATGGATGCACGGGCGCGCCCAATCGCCCCCAACGGGTCAGCTTATGGTCGTCGCCCTTCCAGATCGTGATGCTACTCGGGCGTATCGACCGGTTGCGTGCCGTAGCGCTTGCAGGCTCGCAACGAAGGACCCAACTCGCACCCTCCTGGATCACGACCGAGTACCAAACCTGCATCGAGCAGTTGCGGATCGGGTCTCACCAGCTTCGTGGTGCTCACGCCCGCATTCGGATCAACTGCCATTCCGTAGTCTCGTTCAAGCAGCTCTCGCAGGCGCTCGATGCGAGCGAACCGGAATGGATGGACCGGTTTGATCATCGGGCCAGGCCCGTCGGGTCGAATGCGAACAATCGGATGATGAAAATGACGAGCGGGCGACGGGTGACGTTCATGAGTCGACCTGTCGGTTCTCCGCCGAATGCCAGTCCGCGCCGTGGAGGCGGATCATCTCCCGACGGGACCGCTCGATGAAGATGCGCTCAACGCAAAAGCCGGCGGTCACTGAAGCCGCCAGCGCAAGGCCGCAGACGAAATAGTCATTCATGAAATTCAAAAACATGTTACAGCCGGCAACTCCTATAAAAGTAAGAGCCATGACCGTATTGCGAAATGCCTTAACCATGTTGCCCCCCAGTCAATCGGCAAGGGACTTTTACCATCGCAACCATGGCGATTAGCAGCGTTTGACCCCTGTGATGCGCCGTCTTTCTGCTCGATCAGCTTGGGTCCGGCCGCGGTGTCGACGGCCGTGGGTTCCCCATTGCCCGGCGCAGCTCATCGATCGAGCCCGGCGTCGGCGCGATCCACACGATCTGGGCGTGTCGCTCGATGACCGCCTCTATCACTTCCAGCCTGGCCTATTCCGGGTGGCGACAGCACAAGCGAGAACCGGCGTTCCACACTGGCACAAAAGTTTACCAGGTTTCGGATCGCTCTTCCCCCTTATGGGGATCGATCAGAAACGCCGTCTGCGCTTGCGTGGCGGAGCCCGTTCGGCACCGTTGGCCATGCGAAACGCCTGAAGCTTGGCGCTCTGCCTCAGGCAACTTGTGCCGTCCCAGAAAGTGGCCTCCCACCCATTGGTCGATGTATCTCCGCAAATTTGGAGGCGCTTGATCCTTCACCAGCGCGAGCACCAATGCCCAATCGCTCTGACGAAAGCGCGTCAATTGTTCGAGCAGAATGCCTGTCGCCTTCAACTCGCGCAACTCGGGTGGCCGATTGCTCAACCAGATCCGATCCAAGAACGTGAGAGTGACTGAAAGATGTGACTTGAGATCGGCATTTTGACTGCCAATGTACGCGGTGACGGCGCGATAATTGGCCAGATCGTTCGATGTGTCGAGCCGCAGCACTGTGGACAGGATTTCGGCATCGACGGCGACATGGCTGTGACGGCGCCAAGCGAGCTTCACCGCGACGTCGGCAAGCCGCTCAGCCTCAACGAGTCGTTGCTCATAAGCGAAAGCGATAGCTGCCTGCAATCATACACTCGTGATCTTGGTCTCAAGGGCCGCGCCAGCCATCTAACGAAAATAGATGTCCTCTGATAGGAGAACGTAGCCCTCCGCCGCGATATGGGCCGGATCGAGAACGTCTGCACCGAACGCGTCCGCGAGCGTGGACGCGAGCTCGGATGGCGTGTCCGGAGCAACAACGGGCACAATCTCGCAGCTCTGTTCAATCTTCTTGATTTGAGCGGCAATGTAGCTCTGGCGGGCTTCGATATCCCCGCGCGTATGTTCCTGACGGATGAACGAGAGGAAATCCGGTTCTCTCCGCAACCGTATCCCGATCTGACCACTTCTGAGATGGTTTATCGCTTGCAGGTGTGGATGGATACCGTCGAGAACTAGGCACAAGCTAATCGATTTGGGTCGCCGACGATGGCGAACACGTTGGACATTGCCAAAGTGCCAGGAATTTCGGGCAACGGCTGCCGGCTCCGTTGCGATCGCGGACTGCGGCGGGTCCAAAAACACCGGCCCACCGCAGTCCACGATCGACTTCCGATCGGACGAATTAATCGTGATCGTCTCGCAGTTCTGATTGGAAGGAAGGGGACCGGCAAGACTCAGCTCTTGCTGAGCCTGATCCGATCGCAACGATCTCCCCAAGCCGGATCTGAGGCCTCTTCGAGCTCAACGACCTCCTTCAGAAACTCGGCAACGCCTTTCCGGGGCTCTTCTGAGTGACCGATCACCATATCGAGGTCCGCGGCTTCAGTCCAATCAAGTCGAAATAGCGCCGCTCGCCGGAGAACTTGGCTTAGGCCCGGGGCCGGATGCGGCCGTGTGGTCGCCTCCGCTGGTTGCGGTTTCGTAATACGCCTGCGCTTTGAGATGGTTCTGCAAGGCGACAGGCCTGTAGGGGGCGAAGCTCGTGAAGTTACGCACCGACTTCATCGCCAGCCGTTCATAGACGGTGGGGTGAAGTTGTGCCGTATCGGGCACCTCCCGAACCGCTTTTGCCCACTTGAAGGCCGTGCCGCCCATACCCACCATGCATTCATCATGCATCATCCCGCCAGCCGACGGATATAGTCTTAGTAGTTCCTTGTCGACCAAGGCGCGGCCAGCATTCGGAATCCTTTCGGTGATGAATTCCACCATCCAGGCCAGCGTGATATCCGAGAGACGAGATTCGTTCTCGGGATAGCTTCCGCCGATATCGGCGTGATTGCCGGCGAACCAGATCTGGTCGAATTGCTCCGGCTCACGCTGCCTGTCCGGCCACTTTACGGTACCGCTTCCTCCCCAGGGTACCCGCTTGAAGTCCCTTCGGCCTTCATCGATTGATTGCAGATGCCGCGCGTATTGGATGTCTGATGGGAAATGCCGATCGTAAGCCCAGTCGGGAAAGAAGCGTTGCCAGCCGATTGCGGCCACGGCGTCCCAAATACCGATGAAATAGGCGGAAGCCCCGCTCACGCGCCCGACCTCTGAACTGTAGACGTCGCGAAACTGGGCTGCTCTCTTTTCCGCCTTCGCGCCGTCCCTGGGCATTCCAAGCCAATAGATGGAGGACACCGCATCCGTGGCGACCCTCCTCAACGAAGTCGGATCGAGACTGATCGGCTGGCCGTTCCGCTCCTTCGTCGGAATACCGCACAACTCGAGCACGTGTGCGAGACACCTGGCCGTGTAGGCGCCGCGGCTAAAACCGAATAGGTAGATGCGGTCTTTCGGCTCCCAGACGCCCACGATTGCGACGTAACTATCGATTATCTTCTTCGTAATGCCGAATCCGAACATCTGCTGAACCGTCTCTTTCACCCCGTCCCAGCTGTTGTTATGCCCGGGCATCGGCGTGCCAATACCGGGAATGTAGAGGGCTAACTGCTTGTTCGGGTCGATGATCGATTCAGGTCCGGTGCGTGTTGCCCGATAGAGTTTGTAGACGTTCGTGCGGCTCTCGTCCGGCAGGAGACCGCCTTCGTTGCCCGTGCCATCCGCGAACACCAGGATGTTCTTAGCCATTTCGTTTCCCTTTATCACGTGACGAGAGGTTCGAGGGATGCATCCGCAACGATGATGCCGGTCGCATCGGTGAAGATGGCAGCGACGTCCCTGGCCTTCTGACGGTATGCATCGTAGGTGCTTTGGCCAACGAGCGGGATCGCCTCTGCCGGGCTCATCACCTGCCCCTGCTTGGCGGCCGCCGCGGCAGCCTTTAGCTTCTGCTCATCGGAACGGAGGCCGGAAATAGCGGTATTGAGATCGGAAATGTTGGTCGGCGTCACCAGCTTGCCGCCGATGTAGACGAGTTGGCTAAGTCCAACAATGCCCAGGATCGTGTCGGGAACAACGAACGTCGAAAGCTGATTTACGCCTGCCGCGATCAAGCCTCCGATCAAGACCAGCCCGAAAATGAAGCTCTGGTACCGATATACATCAAAGACGCCATCCGTGGAGAAGAAGTCACGCCAGGTCGCCTTTGACGGGTCGACAATCGTCTTGGCCATCGGAAGCCAATTGCGCCGCAGTAGCCACGCCCTGTTTTCCGCCGACAGTGTGTTACGTTGGCTATCAGTGCCCTTGGCTATAGTGGAGCCGATGCCGCTGATGCCCAGCAGCGTCAGGATCGATCCCGAGAGGTCGACCAACGTACCTGTCTGAAGCAATAGCAGCGAGATCAGAGCAGCAACCGCAAGGGAGAAGGCCAACGTCTGAAATGTCGACAGGCTTCCTTTGCCGTCCGACCCCGCCGAGACCTGTGCGGGATTCAAAGCGCGCAGGAAGGACCCCAACGTGTGATCCTTCTTGCGCAGCGCGAAGGCTATCCAGAGATAGAGAACCAGCACCTCGAAAAGGACGGCCCCAATGCTGAACCAATACGGACTGAGGCGGACGCTTACGGACGAGACGCGCCAAGGAGACTGACCGACCGGGTTGTTGCAGGTGTAAAGATAAAGATCGACCCTACTCCAAAACCAAGCCAGATCGTCTCCCATATTCAAGGTGACGATGGTTTGGTCGGGCTCGAGCAGATGCTTCTTGACCAACGTGTCCGATTCCGACGCGCGATGCGTGACCACGTCCTGCCGCTTGAATAAGATAAGTTTCGTTTCCGTAGTCGATACCCGCGAAATAACGTACGCCATCCACGAATGGCGCGCGCACGCCGACGTCAACGCGCTGATTTGTGGGAAAGAAGTTGGTGGTCAGCACGATTGGGGCGCCTACCGGATTGCGACCAGATCGAAGTTCTATCGCGAACTCTCCGGGCTTCACGCACTGCTTCTGAGGATCGCTTGGCATGATCTGAACGCTCGCAGGGGCGCCGGCGCCCGTCGACTGCGCTTGCTTTTGGATCGAAGCATCGGGTCGCGGTTCGCCAGATGTCGACTGCGGCACCGCAGTGTTCTGCCCGTCATCTTGCGCCGGTTGAGCCTGCTGCATTCTCGCGGGAGAAGGGAGAAGCACAGCTGTTAGCGCCACGGCGCAAACAGCTAGAATGCGGGATTGAGCCATTACGTTTTCCGGTGCTAAGCAAACCACCAGATCATTACCCATGGTTGCTTAGGCCCTGCAAGCCAACTTCCATGATTCATTCCGTTTCTCCCCGAGTAAAGCAGGCGATCAAACCAGCAATCGGTCAGTCAATATCTCGAGCTCGGCATCGCCATCCCCGAGGAGCTATGAGTATGAATTCGACGTCTGGTATCATCTCATCATAGTTATCGACGAGACCGGCGGGCGCCGCGACATTTGCGTAGGCCGTGGCTGACTTCGGAATGACAAGAGCTTCGGATCAAGGCCGCCCATCCTGTTCGATAACAATTGGCGGCGGCAAATGGGACGAATATGCCGGAAATCTGCGTCATGCCCGTGTTAGCGGATTTAGATCCGGACAGGCCGCGCCGCAAAGATTCGCGATGGAATGCAGCGTGCCCCTAGGGCGGGAGCGACATTGAATGATCTTTTACCTATGTGTTCTCGCCCGGGGCTGAGCGGTGGCCTTTGGAGAGATCTGCTTGCGAGATTATCGGCCCGACCTCGGTAGAAACGCCTTCGATGAAGAAGACCGAAGACCATCATGCGATCTCGGTATTGCAGACCTTCGGCTAGATGGCGATTGGCCGACAGTGCTTAACGCATCGGCAAGAGCCCAGCGCAAGGTAAACGCATTGTGCTTACTCCGGACCGTAGCGACATAGATCTTTGTCCGTCGGAAGAGCAGGATTCTCGCTCGCTCAACAATTAAATGGAAAGTAGAACGATGGCCACTTACCGCATTGATTGTGTTCACAAGCCGAAACGTATGAGTCGGCACGAGCACATCACGGATGTCGGTGGGCCCAAGCCCGAAGGAGGAAGATGGCGGGACAACGTGGAAAACGTCGTCCGGTTTATCGAGAACAAGCAGCACAGGTTCTACACGCAAGACGGTAATTCGACCGCCTGGGTTGCCGCGCGAAAAAGCCCGTCGGGACGCAAATTCATCCAGACCCACGCGGATGGAGTCTGGACCGACAATTTGCTCGCCCTCGACGAGTGCTCGACCTAGCTCAACCGCACCCGACATACGCCTACGATTTCTCGTCGATGAGCGCGGGACAACGCAATTCCCAAGCGCGGGCCACAAAGGTGATCCTGCGCAGACGACCAGAGTCGGCGCTGTGGCCGGATTCAGCAGCATGGCCGGACCGGATCATCAAGACAACCGTAATCCATATGCTTGTGTATCGCAGTTCGATCAGCAGCGCTTCGGTCGAAGGGCAGTAGTGCTTTCTGATCACATAGCCGCCGGCAAGGGGTTCATTGGAAGCTGTGCGGAAGCCCTGTCGCTCGAGCGAGGGCGGCTGTTGTTTGTTGACGCGACGTGCCTCGCAAGCCGCGGACTCCACAGCGGCGCCTTCATTCAGCCGTCCATTGAGCAGGCTTTCACGCTGCTTCTTCGAAGATGGCTAAGAAACAACCGACTGGCACCTCCGGGTCTACGGCTTCCTGCCTGAATTGGGGATTACAAGGATCGCGGCGATACACGATCGATACGTCGCCGACTTGAATCGATATCCGGAGGGCTGCTATTTGGTTCGTTCCAGGAAGCCGTGATTTCCGAGTCTCTGTTCGGCGAACACGGATCTATCAGGAGCGCCCGGACCCAAGGTCTTCTTTCCCAAGGATTGGTCGAATACCACGTATCGTATCACCAGGCGCTATCTGAGATCATTGGCCCACGAAAGTCATGCGGGCGGGGCCTGCTTCTTGATCTGCAGCGTTTTTCGGACCCATTGAAGACGATGATGCTAGCAACACGGGATGGACGTCCTGGCGCGGATTGCCCGATCCGATACAGCTCGTGGACAATGACCCCTACTCTCCGCATCTCCTCCGACGACCATAGTCATGGCATTGCTGCCTCACATCAAAATAACCGAGCATCGGCTCGGCGCTCGGCCGCCCAGGCGAACCGATTCGAGGATGAAAAGCGCCGAGGGCTCGACAGGGTCCGACTACGCCGCGATCCAGCGTGATTTCGGGTATATGCGCCGCATTCCTTTGCCGAAAGCGAGCTAAGAGCAGCGAATATGACCTCAAGTTGTATCACGCTAGGTGATCCACGTTGCGACCTTTAAGTGACCTTTTTTGGGGCTTCAATATGAAGAGACTTCTGGGACTCTTGCTGCTCGCCCATTCCTTCTTTCTTTCCGCCGAGGCCATTGCGCAGGGGCTTCCTGCTCCCTCATACTGGAAGAATGAACGAGGTTCTGAACTTTTTGTTTGGTCCGCCAATAGCGGGGCAATACAAGGGACTTTCACAAACCATGCTCAAGGGTTTGCGTGCCAGGGCATTCCTTATCCTGCATCGGGAGCCGTTCGCCCAACTGGCTTGTATTTTGTTGTTACCTTTGCCCAGTGCAATTCCTTCACCCGGTGGGTTGGAAAACTCAACGGGTCTCAAATGCCAACCTCATGGACGCTGTTCTACGTTGACAAGAACGGCAAGCCCGGCAAGTTGAAGGGCGCCGATACATTCACGCGCGTATGGTAGTTTTCAATCTTCTTGCTCTGTCGCAACCTTAGATTGGAAACTCACTCTCGCGAGTTTTTGGCTGCGTCTCTTCGGGAAATGTAGGCTCGCCTTCGTGGAGCACTGGGCTGTCCAGGATCAGCTTCGATGCTTGACAGTCGTGCCGAACGGCCCGGGAAAAACATCAAAGGGCATCTCCCGAAATCCGAAAGGACATTCTAAATTTGCGTCCGAATCGCGGGACGATCCGTGCACTAGCGTTACTTTTCAGACCCTTGTTTTGAAGCCGAGCGCGGGCTCCGGCAGATGCCGCTAACATGTGCGGCGGTCGCGTTGCCTGAGTTTGGTTGACGATGTGAATTTTCAGCTCTCGATAGCCAGAATTCTCGCGCAGCGCGATTCGCTGGCTTCGCCGCCGGAAGTAGCCGAGGGCGCGCTCACTCTCACCGTTCCGCGAAGCTGCTTGCTATTGCCGCTTCGTGTTGCGCGGCGACAAGATAACGAGTACGGACTTGATCCCACTCTGCCCATTAGGTAGATCGCCGTCATTTGGAATTGGAGATACTTTAGTGACGACTGGTATCGTAAAGTGGTTTAACGCGACCAAGGGCTACGGTTTTATCAAGCTGGATGATGGCGGAGCCGACGTTTTCGTGCACATAGGGCGGTCGAGAAGGCCCGGCTATACCGATCTTGCAGAGGGGGCCTTGATCAGGTTCGAGATCAAGTCTGGCAGCTCAGGCAAGGTATCCGCAGAAAATCTGCGTACAGGATGATTTGCGCTATCAGCTACATGACGTCAACAATGAGCCGATTAACGTAACCTGCGCCACGACGACGGATGATCCAGATCGGCATGAAGTCGCGCTCAAAGCGGCTCGTGACGCTGAACTCCACGCGTGCAGCGGACCAAGCTATTCTACGTCCTCGTTGGACAGCTCAAGCCGCGCCCCGCAAGTCGCGACTTTCTGCGCGTACAGTTGGCTATTAGATGAGCCCGAGAACCCGGAGTAACGCTCGAATTCTGCGTTTAAGAGCAGATGTTTGACCGATTCCATCACCGTGATCGTGTGAAGTTGATTTGTAGCCCTTGGCAGCTTCAGCACCGGACCTCCCTGCAAAGAAGGTTGGCACGGGAGCGAGTGGGGTGGGATTTCAGCTCATTGACCTGAGATTGGCAGGCGAACATTTATTCCCGCTTGTTGAACTCTGCTCGCCCGGAATCGTTTGAGGATGGAGCTCCTGAGATTTGATGCGCCGAGCTGCGAGCACCATCGTCGATGCCGCACAGCAGAGACGCAGCGGTTCGTGAACCGCGGATCTCTACAGACAATCAGGCTGCATTGAGAGCCATGGCAGTACGTGAACAAGCGTCCTAAATCGCGCATCCCCTGTCTCAGTACGTTTTTCTTGAGATTTTTTTATGACACCTATTCAAGCGATCAAAGATTGGTACGTGTCCCTGGACGACGAACTTCAATCGGACATCGCATACATGTTCGTATCTCTGCCCCTCGGTGATCGCCAGTTTGCCCCCGCTGCCGCTGTTCGAAGACTGCTGCAATGGTTTGACGTGCGTAGTGCAGGCACGGAACATGAGGATGCCTTAGCTGCCGTCATGTTTCGCGCCTCATTCGAATACATATTTGCCGGCCGCTTCACGGGCGCCGGGTGGATTTTTCCGGAGCAAATGTTCAAAGACGTGATCCGCGAGGCTGCTGAAGGTAAAGAGGCAAGCAAGATTGCAACGAGCGCATTCCAGTTACTGCGGAACTTTCCGGACCGGAAAACGAAATGGAACGAGGCACGTAAGAACTGGAATGCCCTAGTCAACTCGGCGCTCAACGATGATGCGCTGAGGCAGTGGACACAAGATCAGTTCCTGGCGAGCGACTTCGGGCCGACGCAAGACTGAAAAAGCCCTTGCCCCATCACCTCCGCGCAATCCTCGGGATGGAGCACTTGCCAGCCGGGTCCCGGGAAGTCGCAATAGGACCAGACTTTTCGAAAGATCATGCCGATCAGCATGCCGATAGTCTGAGACCAGCCAGCGCGATCATTAGAACGGCAACTTCCAAAGAGAGTCCCCAAAAGAACATCGCGGCGATGACGAAATAGGTGATCTAACCAATGGCTGACCTCCCCCGAAATAGGGGACGATGCAGCATCACAACCACAACGTTTAGCGGCGGTTGCGGGCGCTCAGGCGCCGCATGTCTGCTCAGAACTGGCGCCTAACGGCCGAGTGCACCCACACTCTGGTGGGCAATCAAAGCAGTGAGGCCGCCCTGCCTCAGCATCACACATGGCGGCCCCTTGCCAGTCTGCTTGCAGCCGCCGGCCCAAATCGACAGCCACAGCTGGTCCACCGGTGTTAAGCCGGATCGCCTGATATTTCCGGCCTCTTGGCGGCTGTCTTGATGAATCTCCGCTCAGCCACCACCGTTCGAACAGATCTCGTGGTCCTCATTTGTTTGTGGGCGGACAAGCGCAGGGCTTTGGGATATGCCGCGGGACCCAGCCTCCCTCCAGAAAAGCGGAATTCAGCGCAGAGCCAGGTGAGGTCGGACGAAGGGCAACAAGAGCCTCGAAGGCCAGATCTTGAGTCCGAAGCCGCCGCTTGGCTCATCTAGCAATTCTGATTCACATCAGCGCTGTTGTCTTCCTTGTCTCTCGAAAGCGTAGATCGGATTGATACCGCAATGGGCGTGTGTACCGGATGCAGTAGCCATGCACTGGCTATAGGTTGAGAACTGGCAATTGCCCGGATATCCCCAACTACGTCCCTGCAGGCAATAAACGTCTTGGCGAACCGATGGGGTGTACGAATGAACCCGCGAAGCAGCGGTCGAACGCGATCCAAAGCCGACGAGGATGGGAAGTGCTAACACTCCGATAAGGAGAAGGTAGCGCATGAGATCTCTTGCCTCCGTTAAGCTCGCTGAAGATAGAGCATCCGAATTGCGCCGTTTGATCTTAGTCAATGGAAGATAGCCGGTCCAGTCCGTCAGGACCTCGGAAACAGGCTTCAGTGTGATTGGTGCCCGCGAGCGCGACCAAACTTGAGCGGGACGCTGGATGCAAAACAAGGCGGAGCAACAAGAGGTCGGAATGGCACGGCACCTGGCCGCGGTCAGGCCATTTCCGGAAAATCGGCCGAGCTTTGGAGCAGCCTCCATGGCGGAACGCATCTTTTAAGCGCGACTGGGCACATCCGCGCGGCGGAACACTCGTGTAGTAAGTCGTCCTGGGAAGCCCGCGTGCTGCCGAGGACCTATCGCGCCGTGATAGCAGCTTTGGAAAGCGCTTCCCGACCGATCTGTTTGAGCCGCTCGGGCCTCGTCTCGCCTCTGCTGGCAGCTTCCAGAATTTTCGAGGCGACATCAACGCGAGCGCCTGTCTCGTACCGGGAAAGGCTTACGCAGACCTCATCGAGGACCGACCGTAGAAGCGCAGTTGTAGCGGCGTTCATTTGCGGATCCCAGAGTCTCAAGCAGGCGAGCCAGTATAGGTTTGGGGTAACTCCACAGCGATCGATCAGAACTCCGGGGACCTGGCCACCCTCGCCTATTGGGTTCGGTGAAGCCAACACCAATGCTCAAGCTCGGGTCGCAATGTGGGAGTAACAAAAAGTAGAGATCAGCGATAATGGAGGACGAAGCTAACAAATACGCTACAGCCAGATGTCTGTTTGAAGCTGTGGCATGCTTTACTTAAATTGAAGAGAACGCGATGGCGATGCCCCTGACGTGCGGCCAGCGCGACAACCGCTGTCGATCCCCGCCCCACCGCAATCGCGGCGATCGGGCTGGGTGCAGCCGGTATGGATTGATATTCGTGTGTATGCTTCTCTTCCAAACAGCCATTCGCTGAGATGATCAATCAAGAGCATAGAACGTCCGCCGCTTCTCTCACGACGATCGAGTATCTTGTTAGCGACCTCCTTTCTAAGCATTACGACAAGAGCTACGGATCTCGGCCGGTAGTGGGCGCGCTATCCGTAGACCCAATTTGAGCTAGCTTGAATATTCATGGATCAATTAAAAATGAATACAGCTCTGCGTGTATAGCCATTTCACTTCAAGGCTTCCGGAGCCGGGGCCGTCCCCCGCGCTTCTCTTGTGCGCGTAGGACCATAGATCCCGCCGCAATTCGCTCACTGAGCTCGGCATATCGAGCGAGTATGTCTATCAGGTCATGAAAGGCGGGGTGCGCACCTACAAACTGCTGTCTGATGGGCGGCGCCAGATTGGCGCATTTCATTTGCCGGGTGACATCTTTGGATTCGAGAACGGTGGAGTACACCGATTCACCGCGGAAGCGATCACGCAAAGCACCGTGCGCCTGATCAAGCGGCAAACTCTTGATGCGGTTCGTCCAGACTGACGCGGTTGTCTGGCGTACCTTGCTCAGTATGACTACGAATAACTTGCAGCACGCAGAAGACCACATGCTGCTGCTTGGACGTAAGACTGCTCTGGAGCGCGTTGCCGCGTTCTTGCATGAGATGGATGTGCGGCTCACAGCCGCTGACGTTGTGTCACTGCCAATGTCTCGACGAGACATCGCGGATTATCTTGGCTTGACCATCGAAACCGTTTCACGTGCGCAGTGTCGCAATTGCATAGTGATGGCGTGCTCGATTTCATCGGGAATACTCAACGCGAGATCATGATTCTGGACCGGCAGGGGCTCGCGAGTTTCGACCTGCAAAGCTAAACCGAGCTGATACGTGCAATCCCTCTCTCGCCGCGAGAGGCCGGCGCAGCAACCACGGGCCTACAGACAGGAATCGGAGCTCCAGAGATGTAAGCGTCATTGCCATCGTGTGGCGGCGACTGCCTGCGCGCCCGCTGGACCGACGCGAGAAGCTCACCTGGTCAGTCGGCCTGTTCTATTCAGCGAGAATGAGCTAAGGCATGACTCAATCGGCACTTCTCGGGAGGGAGGAGAGGAGGGAGGCTCTTTCAATGGGATTGCCAGAATGCCAGCCAACCTGTAAACGAGCCCCCGCGCCGGTCCGAGCGTCGTTCAGCGGTCGCCAGCAGCGGGGCCTGTAGCTCAATGGTTAGAGCCGGCCGCTCATAACGGTCTGGTTGCAGGTTCGAGTCCTGCCGGGCCCACCAGCGAGATCAATAATAATAATAGCATAGCAGCTTACTGTGGCGATCCATTTTTCGGCGGACCGTTTCGCGGACCGCACCTCAAGGCTCTCGCAATCGTCTACGCGACGGTGAGGGATAATACGGATGGGATCGCCTTCGGCCATAGGTGAGTTGCTGCCATTCCGCTGGGCCGTGACGCATGAATAACGACGGGCTGCGAAGCCGGACGGCAAGATAAGGCGACCTGTGAATAGTTGGGAAACTTCCCAGTCCTCGTATTGCTACCCTGCATTGTGCCATCGTGAGTGACACGCCGATTCGCGTGGAGCATTCGAACCTCCATCTCCTCTCAGCCAATGTAGGCTGGAGAACAGGACGCATCCGGCGATGACGCGGGTGATGAAGGCGCTCGGTTGACGCGCTGAGCGGGCAGCGTTTGTTGTTCGGAGAGACACATGGATTTAGATGAGGCAATTGCCATACTGCTCGATCTTCTGCGGAATGACCGGGCGCGAAATTACGGATATGACCTATACGCACGAAATGGAGCGGAGTTTGCGGCTCGACAGCGGTGTCCGCATGAGCACCACTTGGAGGGTCCACTTCGAGAACTGTCGCCGATATTCTACGACGCGGCTTGGGAGTTGTGCAGGCGCGGAATTGTTCGACCCGGGGTTCGAAGGTCGGGCGAGCAAGCGGTCGAAGAAGGCGGTTAGCCGCAGTAGCGGCGGCTCGGCGAAGAGACGCGGTAGTCTTCATAGGAAAGCTCACGAGCACGCGGCATAACGAAGAGAACTTGCTGCGCGGCGCATCACCATCCCATCCTTCATTTGGCCCGCAATATGTCATCCGCTAATTGGAAGTCACCCGGTTTTCCCTTGGCAATGGTCCTTACTCCTGCCTTGCTCAGCTCTTGCCGCTTGTTCTTGATCCGGCCGTCCTTCTCGTCCTGGCCGAAATCGTAGATCAAGAGATAAACGTGCGGGTGGATTGATAGCGCGAGTTTCGTCATCAACGGCGGAACGCAGGATAGTTCGGATCTTTATAGTCAGGTCCAGTCGCTGTAAGCAGACCAACGATAACAGCGTCAAGGCCGCGAACCTTCAGGAAGAAATAGCCTGGCTTCAAAAGCAGCCGGAAACGGTGGCGCGGGATCAGCAGATCGTTCAGCTATCCGAAAGCCTCAAGCAACTGAAGCAGTCGACCGACGCCAACACAGCGGCTACGCAGGCGACATTGAACCCGCTCTATAGCGGCCGAGGCGCGCTCGCGATCGGCTATTACAAGGTATTGCCCTGGACAATTCTATCTCCGTTCGATCAGGGCCCCTTCGATCAAGAACTCAAGAACATCGATCGACCAATCAGCCTCCGCAACAAAGCGTGCGGGAGGTCCCTCTATTTTTCACCCCAGCGAGCACCGTCCTTCATCGGCACGGGTTGCACGCCGCCGCCGGACGTCGGTTCTGACCTACGCGGTTTGCGCGGGGGGATCATAGCGACGACGACCAGGATGTTTAGGAACACCCAAATGGCAAGCAAGGTGAGAGGTGTAGGCACAATGGAAATCCTATGAAACCAGGCGTGGGGCAATTTACGGAGACGCTGAAATAGCACTAAGGCACAAAGGTGATGGTACGCCCCGCAGGACTACGGTGGTCATAGCTCGCGGTTCTTCAGCGCGGCCACGACGATCCAGGGATAGCGCTTGGTCCAGTCGTAGCCGCCCTTGGTGATGAGCCGCACGCGCTCGCCCTCGCGCTCGAGCCGCAGGCGATAGCCGTCATACTTTGATCTCGTGCAGCCAGTCGGGCCCGGCTGGGACGATCTTCCCAGAGGTTGGAATGCAGAACTCGAATGCCTTGTCCATGCTCCGGAGATAGGCATTCGAGAGGAAAACTGCGAATCCGCCTAGCCCTCGAGCTCGACGTATTTACGGAGCTTGAACACGATGTCCGGCAAGGCCTGGCGGAGGCGTGCAGCGTTCTGGGAATTGGTCGAGATCGGCGCGAACCTGATCATGGCGTTCCAATTCCGGTATCCGTAGACGGTGATCGATACTCCGGATCTCGGAAAGCCATCCGTCTTGCGAAGCTCACTAAGGACGAGGTCGCCGATCGCGACAGCGGGCAATCGTGCTCGTCTTTCGTCGGGACCGTTCACGGATGTGGGAACAGTTGGCTTGGTTGGGGGCGCTGCCGGGGCCATCGGCTCCTCCGCTGGCGGCATCTCCGGCGCCACGGGCGCCGTTGAGGGCGCGCTCATCGGCGCTGTCGGGGCGGCCTCAGCGAGCGGATGCGGTTCGGAAGCTTGCGCCTCCGCGCGCTTGCCGCTCAGAATGCCGCCAATCAGCGCCACAAGGTCTTGGTCTTTTGCCGCATCACCCATCGACGGCCTCCCGTCTTGATCGCCTGCCTAGGCCTCCATGTACGAAATAGCGAGGTTTTCGCAGATCGACGCGAAAGCCATTTTCGTCTCAGCGTCCTCGAAGCAAAAATGTGTCCCTTTATCACCTCGCTCCATCCACCAGTCCACCTTGTTGGCTCGTGAAACGCGGGATGCCTCTCCGCGCAACTGGTCTAGCAGCCTTCCGGAGGCATGTACTACGATCACGCGGTTTTCCATTTGAACGCTCATCGGGCCATTGAACGATCGGATACTGGAATACCAACTCGGCCGCCGTCTGTTCGCTTTCCAACCTTCCTAGATGGACCTGGCGTCCAGGCTTCGCAGGCGAGCCGATCGGCAGCCTTCCGGGCTTCTGCTGCACGCTCTGCCTTCGCCCGAACGGACGCTCCATAAGAACTCGTGCAGGGCAGGTTGCGTTTGCCCGCCTTCGACAACCGGCACAGAAACGGCCTCGGGCAGCCACCCGTCAGATGCCTGAACTTCCGGCCCCGATCTGGCAGGTTCTTGGAGGCGGCGCTCCAGCGCCCGGCATATGTCCGCTGCGCGCGAGGCTGACCGACGGGTGCCTTCCACTGATGTTGAGTTTTGGTGCCAAGGAAAGGTCAGGATCACCACGGCCGCGCGAGATTGATTTTGCTAGGCGGTCCGGTGATTTCTTGTACAACTTGATTTCATCAGAATGACTGAGCGCTAGGGATGCGTCACGACGCGGTCCTTTGGAAAAGAAAGGTCTATTGTCAGGCCCGCTGGGTTCCAATCCCACGCGATCACGCCCCCGAATTGGCTCTGCACCGTCGCACGGGCGAGTAGCGTACCAAAGCCCTCTACCTCTGCTTGACGATCGACCGGTGGTCCTCCGCGTTCCGTCCAGGTTACCGCAAATTGGTCAATGTTTTCGGAGCACGCGATATTGATGGAGCCACTTTGGGTCGAAAGTGCCCCGTACTTTGCGGCATTGGTTGCAAACTCGTGCAATAGCAACGCAAAACCGGTCACCCCATCGCCCGCGATTGGAATGTCGGGTCCACTGATCGCGACACGCGCCCCGTCTTTGTCGGTGCCGCCGTCATAAGGCGAGAGAATCGTCCTAATCAACGTATGAAGCAGCGTTGACTGTTGCGTTCGATGAGTGCCATCGGCTGTCAGCTTCAACGTCAGGTCGTTTGCTTTCGCGAGGGACGCCAAGCGGTCGCGCACCACAGAAGCGAGTTCTTCCGCTGTTTTCGCCGATCGGGCACTCATCGTGACCACGCCGCCAGCGACAGCAAAGAGGTTCTTGATGCGATGGTCCATCTCTCGGAAGATTAGCTGCTGCTGCTCCTCTGCTCGCTTTCGAAATGAAATGTCACGGGCTATTTTCGAAGCGCCGACGATCTTGCCGTCCTTATCTCTGATCGGGGAGATCGTCAGCGAAATGTCGATAGTGCTGCCATCCTTGCGTTGACGAACGCTTTCGTAGTGCTCGACGCGCTCGCCGCGCCGGATCCGGGCAAGAATGGCCGGCTCCTCATCCTGACGATCGGGAGGGATTAGCATCGTGACCGACTTCCCAATCGCCTCTTCAGCACTATAGCCGAACAGCCGCTCCGCGCCTTGATTCCAGCTTTTGATGATGCTGTTGAGGTCTTTCGAAACGATCGCGTCGTCGGACGATTCGACGATCGCAGCGATGGCTCGATAGCGCACCTCGCTTTCTCGAAGCCGTTGTTCAGTCTCCCGGCGCTCGGTGATGTCCACCAGCATGTTGACTGCGCCAACCAAAGCACCTGAAGCATCGAATAGGGGAGTTGGATACGGAATGAACGGCACGCGCGTGCCGTCCGGCCGTTCGGCGACCGCTTCCATGCCCCGGATCGGACGCCGCTCTTTCAGAGCCAGCGCCATCGGACATTCGGCGTGCGGCAAGGGAGTGCCGTCCGGCCAATAGAGCTTCCATGATCCGCAAAACGCGGCGGTCCCGAGCGTCGGCCGGCAGCCCCACAATTGCGCCGCCGCTTCATTGTAGAAAGTAATGCGGCCGGCGGCGTCCGTCATGTAGAGCGCTGCCGGCAGTACCTGCAAGAGTTCGTCGGATTCCCAGGCCCCTTGATGTACATTGGGCTTCTGCAGGGAAACCAGCAACGAATCAATGGCGTTTTGTTCGGCGTTACTCATCACACCCTCACGGCCGGAACACCTAAACTTGCGTAAGCTCGACCGCCGGCGTCACGTTAGCGTAGCACCTTGCGGAACCGGCGCAATTTCATTTATGGCTTCGCTGTCGACCCCAACGATCATCTCAAAAGACAATAGGCTTTGCGGTGGAACGTTCCAAACGCAGGATCGTGGGAGATCCGCATGAACTCTAGTACCTCTGGCTCGACATCGTCGTTTGGAGGCGCGCTACCCCAAAATCATCATCGACAGGAGGTGTTTCAGCCCTTCATCCTCGTAATCCGTTCAGACCACGAGTCCTATGCCTGCAACGTGGTCCTGTCGCCGCTACCGTCGGCGTCGTGTTCGCTTGAGCAATAACGCCAGCTGGAAAGCCAAACAGACTAGTCTGAGACCTTCGGAGCGCATAGGTGGGACTAAATGACTGCTATGGGTCCAGACTGTGTAAGAACGTTTTTCCTCCCCCAAAAACAGCACGCAACCGGGGACGATCCGCGTCGACACAACGGTCTGAGCATTTTTTGCTTGATCGAGTCCGGGGCCAACCCGGGCGCAAGCTCGGGCCACGCTGCGCGACCTGAACGGTCACACGATGCGCATAACAGCACGAACTCTTCACGCCTGGATTGCCAGCAGGAGCGGCTTGATCCCGACGATGTTCATTACGCGCGTGAGGTTGTAGGCGAGTACGTTCAGCGCCATTTCGGTCGCGACATTGGGCAACCGCTTCATTAGAAAGTGTGTTGCACCCATCCGCATCTTCAGTGTGGCGAACGGATGCTCGACAGTTTCGCGGCGCACACGCATGGCTTGCGGGTTCTGATCGAGCCGCGTCTGCGCGGCCTCGACGACATGTTCGTGTTCCCAGCGTCTGATGCGGCGCTCGTTGGACGTTGTGCACTGATCCTTGAGCGGGCATGTGCGGCACGCCTTCGTTAAGTAAATCCGCATTTTCTGGCCATCTTCATCAGCGGTGAAGTGGTGCGCCAGCTTCTCGCCGGCCGGGCAGCGATAGACATCGTCCTTGGCCAAATAGACAAAATCAGGTTTCCCAAAGCGGCCTGCCGACTTGGCTCCCGAGGTTTGCGGCTTGGGTAGCGTGACGGCGACCCCGGCCTGTTCGCATGCCAGGAGTTCCTCACCCTTAAAGTAGCCCCGATCCGCAACGACGTCCAAATGATCGCTGCACAGCGCGGCTTTCGCCGCCTGCGCCATCGTCGCCAGCTGCGATCGATCGGTGCCGACGTTGGTGACCTCGTGCGCGACAATCAGATGGTTCGTGGTGTCGACCGCACTTTGTACGTTGTAGGCGACCATGCCGGAGCCGCGCCCGCTCGTTGCGATCGAGCGGCAATCGGGATCGGTCAGCGATATCTGCTTGTCGGGCGAGGCGAGCAATGCC
The DNA here is from genome assembly GCF_023100985.1 of Bradyrhizobium sp. 191. Taxonomy (NCBI): domain Bacteria; kingdom Pseudomonadati; phylum Pseudomonadota; class Alphaproteobacteria; order Hyphomicrobiales; family Nitrobacteraceae; genus Bradyrhizobium; species Bradyrhizobium sp. 191. Next base: position 5,825,950 of record NZ_CP064692.1, on the reverse strand, counting down.
TTTTCAATCGCGGCCAGCCGTTTCACTTCTTCTTCGAGCTTCGCCAGCTTTTCCCTAAGTCGCGTCTTGGTCAGAAGCACCGTTTCCGACGGCTCTTCTCCTGCCGCAGTCTGGCGGTCGGCGTGTCCAGTTGACTCATGTAGCGCGCCACGCTCTCTTCGATCTGCTTCTGGCGGCGCTGGATCTTGCCTTGCGTGAAGTTGTTGTCCCGACTGTTCACGGCCTTAAACTTGCTGCCGTCGATGGCAACGCTGGCCTTCGTCAGCAGGCCCATCTTGCGGCACAACTCGACGAATTGCGCGCAAACCTTCTTGATCGCAGCGCCGTTATCCTTGCGGAAGTCGGCGATGGTTTTATGATCCGGCGCGAGCCGTCCGGTCAGCCACATCACCTCGAGATTGCGGCCAGCCTCGCGCTCCAGCCGCCGGCTCGACTGCACCCGGTTGAGATAGCCGTAAATGTAAAGCTTGAGCATCGGCGAAGGATGATACGCCGGCCGGCCGGTCGCCGCAGGATCAACGCCATCGAACCCGAGGCCGCGCAGACCCGCCAGCTTGAACCGGCGGGCCCACAGCGAAGTACGCACTATCCGATTTCGGCAACGCCGTTGACTATGTCGGTTACCAGCCGATCGTACTCGGTCATCTCGGCATATTCCGCTTCGCTCGTTTCCTCTCAACTGCCATGCGAGCCTTTGCCCGAACGTCGGCCGGTGTGCGGGCGGGAGTTTTGATCACAGCGCCCTGGAGTGGAACGATCTGGTTGAAGTAAATGTCATTCAGCCGATCCTCCACTTCATGAAAGCTGATCTGCTCTTTGATGGCGTCAACTTCCGCCGTATAGGCATCCAAGGCCGCCACCGCTTCGTTGAGGCGATGCTGCCTCCTCTCATCAGGGCTGCTTGTGAAGAGATGAAGATGCTCGGCCTGCCGCCCCTAAGGGTCAAGGATGGGTACCATTTCGTCGATATGTGCATCGATCCGCTCGAGAACCTGCCCAGGCACGACGTCGCGTTCTGGAAGAACTGACCACGTGTCGCGCACGGCCGCCGCGGTCTCAGCTACAGCGGTTACCACTGCCCCTTCTGGAAGACGGCTGCGGTTCGCGAAATTACGCCAGCGCTCTGGAGTCAGAGCCTTGAATGACTTTTCGCCCGTAAGGCTCAATGCTAGACCATCTTTCGGGATATAGGGAACTGTTGAGAGCACGTCGTAGATTGGCGCCAACGTAGGCGTCCGTCCGTCTCCAGGATACAGTAGCGACCAATTCTTCAGATGCATGTCGCCATTGCCCGTGATCGCGGTGAGCGCAAGACGACGGACAAATTCGATCGCGGAATCGAACGAGACGCCGCTGTTCAGCGCGGCCGCAATATTGTGATACGCCGCACCAGTATATTTCTCGGACGGATAGCGGCCGAAGACCTGTGCAAAGTCCTCCATATGCACGCGCGCTCCATCGGCACCGCGATCGAAGCGACGGACAAGAAGCACTTTGCCCGTGGACATGGTGTTAAACTCTTCCGGAATGCCGGCGAAATCCGTCTTTTCGACGAGCTCACGTGCAGGCACTTCCATCCCTAGCGCTTCCGCCAAGGCCAGGATCGCGAATTCGTTTTCCGAAAGTCCAATATGGGTGAGGGAGGGAAATTTCGCGATGTACTGCCCTTGCTCATCGTCGACGGCGAGCGTGATCCCCCCTTCTTTTCCGGTATTTTTCATGACGGAGAGCTTCATCTGGACACCGGCGAGCGAAAAGCGCGCCTTCTTCTTGCCTTCTGATTCTGGCCCGGCCGGAACGGGGACGCCGTCGCTCGGCAACGCTCGTACCGCTCCCGGTAGATTTGTCCCCAGTGCAGCCAAGAGATCGAAGTCGTTTCCAGGTCTTACTGACCCTGCGTGGTGCTTTTCCATTGCTTCGCGCAGTTTCTCTTCGGGCAGCAAGTTCGCGAAGAACGGCGGCAGCGCGCCGCGTATGGGTTTGGGATCCCGGCGGAGGCTGCCATCCGCCGAGCGAAGCGACAGGCTGAAGATCGGAGGGTCGTTCCGGCTCCGATACGCGGGCAAGAGATTGAATGCGTTGTAGTCGCCCGGCGTTCGGACGAGCGTGCCGACGGCAAGATCGTTTAATGAGATGTCGAGCGATTGGATACGTTCAGCCGCGAGGACAGGCTTATTCATGCTCCTCCTCCTCAACATCTGACGTGAACGCAGGACGGTCATCATCGCCCGTAGCTGGCTGCAGCATTGATTGAATAGCCGGTACCATCGCTTGCGGAATCAGCATCATTTCCATGCCAAGGGCGCGGGCAACGTTGACGAGTGTCGTTGCGCGGGCTGCAGCGGCACCCGTTTCAATGTCGCGATAGCGGGGCCTGCTAATGTTCGCCCGGAGGGCGATTTGCTCCTGGGATAGGCCAGCAGCCATTCGTGCTCTTCGAAAGTGCAGGCCAAGTTCCTTGAGCAGCGGGTTTGGAGCCGAAGCCATGGATATGTTCTCGGATCATTGACACCGAAATGATATGTAAACAGATCATAGATCGCGGTCAAGCGAAACGTGAACAGATCTTTCTCGTCGCCAATGATCCGTAAACATATCTTTATGGCGATGGTTCCGGCGACACTTGTCGTCTGAACTGTTGACTCTGCTGCCAGAATGCCCTTGGGGCTATGCACCTGACGCGATGAAGGAGGCAGATCTTATCGCCAAGGTTGACCGAGATTCCCATGGCGCTCGCGTGCATTGGGCACACAGGAATGGCCCGCCAGCGAACGAACCCAATCCTGGAACGCGGTGCGTCGCTTTTATGGAACGCCAATTGAAAACGGTCAGTAGATGGATCGTCGAAGTTCTTCCATGACGCGCCGTCCTAGTGGCGTCGTGCCGAGTCGTTTCCGTGAGGCGTCTTTGGCGCCGAGCAAGTACGTATCGCCAAGTCAATTCCGATGTCCGCCAACCCGCCTCTATGTCGCTGCGAAGCGTCGAACCACCTATCAGTTCGTTTTTCATTCTTCGGCATGCTTCCCATGACGGCCAATAGCCTGCGGGCGTGACCGGCCGCTGACGTGGCCACTCGCAGGGCCGCAATGCGAGCGGAGTGGTCTCGGCTACCTACCAGCACCTTTTCTTCTATTCGCGTTGATATCCAATCCTACGACGCGCAATTGACGTGTTCCTATGCAACATCAACCGGAGCATGATGGTCAAATCGGCGGCACTCGACAGGCAAAGTTCGACGACTGCGTTGATTCTCTTGACGTTCCGCCCAAGAAGCGACCAGGCGATTACACAAGAGCCTCGCTCGCTTCAATCGTGAGAGTTGACGATGGGCCACTCGAAGGAGACGCTCCGCATCATGAAGCGACCTCGGAAGAATCGTGGCATGCCGCCGCCCGCGACGTTCGATATCGATTCGCTGCCGGGCAGCTCAAATTTAACGGCATTAGAGACGGCCGCCGTGATCCGGCGGACGCCTGGAGCCCTGGAGCTATGGCGGCGCAATCCGAACCACCCGCTGAAATGGCGCTACGTCGATAGCCGCCCGCTTTACCGAGTCGATGCGGTGCGCGACTATCTGGCCGGACGCGATAAGACAACTAAGTCGTCGCAGCCGCATAATGCTCGCGAAGACGGCCAAGCAATTCGGCCTTGATGGGATCGAGCGGATTCGTCCGCTGCAGGCGCACGACCTTGCCCCCCCGTTTCGCGCCGACCAACTCCGCGATGTAGTCATGAGCAGCTTCGAACGCCATCTTGCGGATGATCCACTGTTCGTCGTGATTGTAGACCTGATCGATCCCGCGCGGTTTTTGCCCGACACACAACCGCTGGATTTCGTTGTCATAGCCGCAGCGTGACATGATAGTTCGCAAGCTGCGCCTTAAGTCATGCATTGTGAACTTGGCGACACCCGCTTCCTTGACCAGGCGGTCGACCATCTTTGTGAAGCCCGACATCTGGCCGCCGGTCTTCGGTGACGGGAAGACATAGTCCGACGTCGCACGCTGGAAATGTTCTGCGGCCGTAAGCACCTCGTCAACGAGGTGGGTACGCGGCACGTCGTGATAAAGGCCCATCTTGGTCCATGCTGCATCGAAAGTGATGCGGTCATCCATGACGTGATTTTGCCACTCGATCATGGCTGGCTCGCTGCGGCGCGGGCCACCAAGTAGGCACATTCGTGTCAATAGCCCAAACGTCCCAAGCTTGCCGGATGCGTGCCAGACTTTGATGATCTCCTCGTCGGTCAGCGCCCGGCCCTTCGTTCGGCGCCCGACCCGCTGCGCGCGCGTCTCCTTGGGCACGCGATAGCCGGCGAGCACGTTGTGCTCGACGTAACCTTCGCCGACGCACCATTCGAGGAACGTGTGCGTGTGCTTGCGCAAGTCCTTTGCTGCGCCGCGCTTGCCGGTCTTGCCGATCCTGTCCACCGCCGCCATGATTTGCCGTCGCGTGAGCTCGGCGATGGCAAGGTCGAAATGATCTTTCAGACCGCGTCGGAGTGCCGACATGGCCGGTTTCCAGTTGACGACCTGGCGCGCGGTCAGGGACATTTCGTAGGGGCCATCTTCAACGATCAGGGTCGCCAGTGTCGTGCACGGCCGTTCGGCCAGCGCTTGCCGCTTCGCCTCGCGCTTGACCTCATTGGGATCAATCCCAATGACCACCTCCCCAGCGACGACGGTGGCGGCCCTGCGCGCGGCCTTCTCATTGAATTTGGGCCATGCACCCAGCGTCTTGCGTTGGGTGCCTTTCGTCCCAGGCTTTGTGAACATGAAGACCCAGGTCCTGCCACCAGTCGCGCGCATCCTGATCGCGAGCCCCGGCTGCTCTGTGTCGTGCAGATAGTGCTGCGATTTGCCCGGCGGCAGCGTCGCCGCACGGATCGCCGCGTCAGTGAGTCTCAGGTAATTCGTCGTTCCTTCAGCTCTGAGAGATTCTTTACTCTTCTCCATCGTTTGTGCTCTCGCTCCTTGCGCCCTGAGACCGGGTCGAGGCGCGACCCTAGAATAAATGGACCACAAGCCATTGCCTCCACGTTCCTAGTTTGTGTGCCCTAAGGGAATTCCTTCGAAGGGCACAGCACGGACATACAAAATGCGGTAAGGCCAACTGAGGCCAAGGATGGTCCAATATGGCCACAAGTCTTTACCTTACAAGGACTTTTACAATAAGACTATGGCTGGATTAGGTTGGCTACAGTCCACCAATTGTGGTTCACACGGGAGAGGTCCAAGGTTCGATCCCTTGTGCGCCCACCATCCATCCTTCGGCCCCCTGTACTATCGAGAACAATTCCGGACAGTCGACGGCTGAGTTGGCGCTTGCCGGGAGCGTTCCATCAAAAAATTCGCAAAACAACCCCATGCACAGTAGACGGCACCAGCGGGATCAAGGGGTTACGATTTTTCCGAAATCGCGTTTGACCCGTCGGGCAAAACAGCGGCAGGATGCCATGGTCGGAAGAGGCGCACGGAGACTCATCGCCTGGAGCGGCCGGACGCATGGATGAGCAGGACGTCGGCTCACGGAGTGCGAACCGGCAATCCTTGTTCCGCAAGCACACGCACAGGCGGAAAAGCAACGCAATCGACGACGTCGAACAGCACGCTGATGCTGCCGTTGAATGACTGCGCGAAGGCGATCGCGTCATCACGCTTTGCGTCGGCGATTTGTGTGCCGAGCGTGCAATGAGGTCGCCAGTTTTCGGGCCGATAGTGCAGCCGACAAAAGGCTGGATCGATTGCAGCGCTGATCGAAGCGTGCCACCTGACGAGCGTCTCATCGAATTCCGGCTCCGCCCAGAGCACGAGCGGCGGACCTGCGAACCAACGAATTCGCTTGAACGCGACCAGCAATGGCCCTTCGTCCCCGACTGCGCGGAGCATGGCCTCCCACGCGGTCTTCGCGGCAATCTCGGGCGCATCATAGATCGCGAATGTAAAATGCGGCTGATAGCCGAGAGCCCTCATCGAAGGCTGGCTCTCAAACGCTGCAACTTCATCCCACAACGCTTCAATCCGCTTTGCCGAGGAATCGTCAGACCGAATGTTGATAGCCAAAGCCATGCGGTTGGTCGCTCAATGAGCCAATGGTTTTCCATCTCACCGGTGACGCCAAAACCATGCCTTTTGTGCGCTAGTGAGCCATAAGAACGGGGGTATCCGCGTGCTCCATGATATAGCTGGTCGCCCCACCGAATATCATCTGCCGTAGCCGCGTGCGGGTAAAGGCTCCTTTGATCAATAGATCGCAACCGTGTGCCCTGGCGGCATCGAGGACCGCCTCACCAGTTTCGCGCCCGTCCAGCTCAACGCTGATCAACCTGGCCGCAATGCCGTTGTATTGGAGTTGCCGAGCGATCTGACCGGCAGACGGTCCTGGCACCGCTTGGCCGCCGACAACAGTTAGGACCGATACTCTTTCGGCCAGACGAAGCAACGGCATGGCAAATGCGTTTGCTCGAGCTTGCTCGGTACTCCCATTCCAGTGGATCATGATGTTTGTGCCGACGCTTCTTCGTGCATTCGACGGCACCAGTAGAACGGGCCTGCCGCTCTCAAACAGCGCGGACTCAATCGCGCGGCGATGAGGGCCCGCAGCATCAATATCCGACCGCGCCATCACGATCAGATCGAAAGCGCGCCCATAACTTCCGACAAAGTCTTCGCCCTCAGGCGCGTTCTCCACCCAGCCGAAGCATGGCGGGTTCGATCCTGCGGTGGCTCGAGGAACATCATGCTTCAGCATGAATGCTTCGAAAAAGTTGCGCATGTCGTTCAGTTCGGCTTCGCTCTGCACTTGATACGTATCCAGGAGAATGCCGGTGGCCAATTCGGCGGCCGCATATTGAGGGATGCCGAACCGGAGTGGAAAACCTTCGATATAGGCGCCGGAACGTCGCGCGAGGTCTAAGGCCACAGCGAGCGTGGATGTCATCATCGGAATATTCTGAAGTGGGACCAAGAGCGTCTTCATTTGAATCTCCGATTTTTCTGACGATGATTGACGGAGGAAGCCTGCTTTCAAATTGGAGTAGCGCCTCCGATAGCTTTACCTTGCGAGCCGTTCCGTTTGCCACCGGCAATGGTTGCCATCATGCGGCCTGCTCAAGCCTCGTATCGATCTCCTGGCGTAGCGCCGCGAAGTCGATTGGTTTGGTCAACAGGTCGGCGGCGCCCTTCTCCAGCGCCTTGCGCTTGGTCTCGGCATCACCGTAGGCCGTGATCATGATAACAGGTACATCGGGGCGGGCCGAGCGCACGATAGGCAGCATCTCCAGTCCGCTCATTCCGGGCATGTTGATGTCGGACAGGATCAGAATCAGGGCGGCATCCCGAATCTCGGCCGCGCGCTGCAGCGCCAGCGGTGCCGAGGATACAAACTCCATCAGAAAACGACCGGCGCGCAGATCGCGCCGAAACTGCTGCCGGAACAGCGCCTCGACATCGGGCTCGTCGTCGACCACCATGATATAGACGCTCAACTTCTGCCTCCGCTCTGCAACGGTGCTGCCCGCGTACGCGGCAGCGTAATGATGAACTCGGTGTATTCGCCCGGCTCGGTATCGACCTCGATGCTGCCGCCGTGCTGTTTCACAATAATGTCGTGGCAGATTGAAAGGCCAAGGCCGGTTCCTTCGCCGGCCGGCTTGGTCGTGAAGAATGGATTGAATATCTTCTCTCTGACATCGGCCGGGATGCCGGTGCCATTGTCGCGGATGCGGATTTCGACGGCGCCGCCGAGGTCTGTGGTCGTCGCACGCAGCCTTGGCTCGAAGCCGTCGCCGACGGCGTCCCTTTGTTTGTTGGCCGCGTAGAAACCGTTTGAAACCAGATTGAGGAACACCCGCGTGATTTCCTGCGGATACAGCTCAAGCGCTCCCGCAGACGGGTCCAGTTTTCTTTCAAGCGTGATATTGAAGCCGGCTCTTTCAGCGCGGGCTCCGTGATAAGCGAGGTTGAGACTTTCTTCGAGGATAGCGTTGATGTCCGCCGCGCGGCGTTCGCCAGATCCTTCGCGGGAGTGCAGAAGCATATTCTTGACAATGGAATCGGCGCGCGTTCCGTGCTGCACGATCTTTTCCAGGTTACCTTGCAGCATGTGGATCAGCGCGCTGATGTCCTGCCTTGCCGGCTCGCCCAGGCTGGCTGAGCGCAGCGCTTCGCCGAGCTCGTCGGTGAGTTCGGAGGACAGCGCAGCAAAATTGTTGACGAAATTGAGCGGGTTCTTGATCTCGTGCGCAATGCCGGCGGTGAGTTGCCCGAGCGAGGCAAGTTTCTCGGTCTGGATCAGCCGATCCTGCGTATTTCGCAATTCTTCGAGCGATTGCGACAATTCCATGGTGCGCTCGCGCAGTTCATTCAGCAGGCGTGCATTCTCGATCGCGATCACGCCCTGGTGTGCGAAGTTGGACACGAGCTCGATCTGCTTGTCTGTGAAGGATTTCACTTCCTGGCGGAAGATCGTGATGGTGCCAATCAGCTCATCTTCCTTGAGCATGGGCACGATGACGAGGGTCCTTGCGCCGGCAAGGTCAGCGAGCGCGCGAACATTGGGGTCGCCTTCGATATAGGGCGGCTGCGTCCTGATGTCGTCGATATGAACCGTCTGGTGAGTCTTCTCGACGGTGCCGAGCCCGCTCGCGGGATGTGGGCGAATGTTCTGGTAGAGCCGGGTATCGACATAAGCTTGCGGCGCGTTGTGCAATGCGACCGTGCGAAAGCCGCCCTCCTCGTAGAGATTCATGGTGCCAAAACCGGCGCCGCAAATTCGCGTCGCATTCTCCAGCATCTTGTGGAAGACCGGAGTGAGCGCGCCCGATGAAGCGCTGATGATTTCCAGCACCTCCGACGTTGCCGTCTGCCGCTCCAGCGATTCATTCAATTGCTCGAACAGACGCACATTGCCGATCGCGATAACAGCCTGATCGGCAAAGGTCTGCAGCAAGGTGATCTGCTTGTCGTCGAATGGGCGCACCTCCATACGACGCAGCACGATCGCCCCCATGCTCTCGCCTTCGCGCAAGAGCGGCACACTCAAAACGGTCCGAACGTTGGAGCGAAGCGCATATTCGCGTCCTGTCGGGTATTGCTGCCCCTCGGGCCCGAGCAAGTCGTGCACATGAATGGTGCGACGATCGATAATCGCCCGGCCGCTAGGCGATTCGACACTGATCGATCGGCGGCTCCACACCACGGGAACCTGGCCATCGTGCGCCTGGATGACGAGATCGTCGCCATCCCTCAGAACGACCAAAGCATCATATGCCTCGCAAAGCCCACATGCGCTTTCCACGATCGCCTTGAGCACCGGTCCGACTTCGGTCGGAGAGGAGGCGATGACCCTCAAGATATTGGCGCTGCCGGTCTGGTACGTCAGCGCCTCGGATAGGTCTCGCGTCCTGGTCTGCAATTGTTCGAAGAGTCGGACATTCTCGATGGCGATCACCGCCTGATCGGCAAACGTCGCGACGAGCTCGATCTGCTTCTCGGTGAAGGGCTGCACGCGCTTGCGGGCGATCACGATCGCGCCGATCGGCTCATTCTCGCGCAGGAGGGGAACACCGAGCGCGGTGCGCTGACCAGCCATGGTGATCGACGCCTGCAGGCCGTATTCGGGATCGGCAGCGACGTCGAGGATCTGCACCGGACGGCGTTCGAGGACGGCCCGACCTGTGACCGTGCTCCGGTCGGAGGCGATCGGGTGAGCCTGCAGAAAGGCGATGTATTCCTCGGAGAACCCGACCGCTGCTCCGGCCTGATATTCATCGCCCTCGCGGCGCATGATGAATGCCATCTCCGCCTCGCACAGCCGAGCCGCCGAATCGACCAGCGTGTCGAGCACGGTTTGCAGATCGAAGGTCGAGCGGCTGATCACCTTCAGCACATCGGCGGTCGCGGTTTGCTGCTGGAGCGACTCGGCGAGATCGCGCGTCTTCGCCTGGACCTCATCGAACAGCCGCACATTCTCGATCGCGATCACGGCCTGATCAGCGAAAGTGGAGACCAGGTCGATCTGCTTGTCCGTGAACGAGTTCGCGGTCTTGCGGCCCAGGAATAGGACGCCGATCGCTTCTCCGGACCGAAGCAGGGGTACGCCCAAAAGAGTGCGGTAACCGCCGGCCCTCTGTTGCTCGGGATAGGCATAGTCGGGATCGACCAGGACATCCGGGATCTGAACAGCCTTGCCGCATAGCAGGACGCGCCCGACCAGGCTACCGCGTCCAGCACTGAGCCGAACGCCCGCCGAGACCTTGGCCCATTCGGGCGAAAAATTGTACCGAGTTGCATGATAGTACGAACCATCGGTGTCCTGCCGGACGATTGCCGCCATGTCGGCCCCGCACAGCGACGCCGCCGATTCCGTCAGCGTGTCGAGAACCGTTTGCAAATCGAACGCGGAGCGACTGATGACTTTCAACACATCGGCGGTCGCGGTCTGCTGCTGCAGCGATTCCCGCAAGTCGTCGGTACGCGCCTGCACCTCGTCGAACAGCCGCGCGTTTTCTATGGCGATGACAGCCTGGTCGGCGAAGGTCTGCAGAAGCTGCACATGATGCGGAGCGAAGGCGCCCGGCTCGGCCCGCGTGACGCTGATCATGCCGATCACCGTGCCGCCGGTCGCGAGCGGAACGAACAACATGCTGCGAAAACCGCGGGCACGCGCGATGAATTTGATGTCGTTCGTCAACGCTTCAGTATCGGGGGTCGGCACCACCTTGCCGGCCTGTGTCCTCGCCATACTCTCGAAATCGGCGATCGGACGCGGAAACATCTTCTTCAAAGCTTCATCGGCGGCAGAATTCGTCGGCGTGAACGCCGCCAAGTGGGCATTGCCGTCGATGAAGCGGAATACGGTCGTCGAAAAGCCGCCGAGCAAGGCATTTGCGCGCCTTGCGATAGCATCGAATACCGGTTTCACCTCCGATGGCGAACTGGCGATGATCTTGAGAATGTCCGCGGTGGCGGTCTCGCGATCCTGTGCGGCGCGCAATTCGGCCAGGAGCCGCGCGTTCTCCTGCTGCAAATCCGCCACAACGTCCTGAGGAAGCGCGGCCATGATGAAAATCCACGTCGCCAGCCGGTTCGCGGCCGACGTCAAAATCTAATCAAGAAAGCATCGGGAATTATTCCACCATCAGGTGCTTCCGGCCAGACATATCGTGAGTTGATTTTCAATCGACTACGCGTCAATTCGCGTTTCGCGATCGACCGAAGGGCGGTTTCACACGATGCCGCTGGAGGCCGATTTGCCCCGCGGATCCGCATGGTGCAGGCCCCCAAGGGGAATCGCGGGACCAAGTGCCGCGAGCGCCGTAGGTTGCGTCGCGAAACACCATTATCTCGAGCAGCAAGAGCCGGCCCGTGAGGCGACCGATCCGAGATTTCAGGACCAGCTCGTCGGCAAATTGACCGAACTGACGAGCGTCGAGCTGCCGGAGGCGTGACGCACGACAAGGTGAAGACGAAACGCTGCACGAGAAAGGTGCACTCCCTCTCCCGCTTGCGGGCAGGGCTATCGCATATGAATTGCACGGGGACTGTCTGCAGGCTTGCTCCGCCTCTCCCGCTTGCGGGAGAGGTGAACGAACCTCGCGGCGATCGAGCCTTCATTCGTCGTCATTGCAAGTGCGCCGAAGCAATGACGGGGCAGACTTCAGGCCGCCTTCGGCCGCCAGGCCGTGTAGAAACCGATCAGTGTCCCCATGGCGACCAGCGCGGCCGCCAGCAGCACCTGCAATTGGCCATCGTCGGTGGGACCGATGGACGACACCAGCCTGGTCACGATGACGAACAGAATGCCCACGGCGGCCGCGGCACCCACGCAGAGATAAGCGAGCTCGCGCGTCAAGCTGCGGCCGAGCAGTCCGAGCGCCGTGAAATACATCGAACAGGCGTTGGGATGAACGAACAAGGCAATGCGCGCATAGCGGCCATAGGCGTCGAACAGGGACTCGCATCGGCGCAGGGCCGCCTTCGAGGCCACCCGCTGCAGAAACGGCCTGAAGAAACGCGCCTGTCCATAGCTGAGAACGGCGCCCAGGATGATGGCGAGCCACGCCGCGACGAATACGGAGCCATCCACGGCCTTCGGACTGAGCGCCACGGACATCAGGATGAGGGCGGTGCCGGGAAAATAGCCGAAATACGGGAAGATGGCTTCCACCAGCACGCAGGCAAACATGAAGGCTGGAAACCATGCCGATCCGGTCGCGCCATGGACGATGGAGTTCAGGTCGAACAAGCTCGTCCTGTACAGAACGAGGTACATGCACATGGCCAGTCCAGCCAGCGCGTAGAACGGCAAGGCTCCCGACAAAAACCGTCTCATCCAATCATCAACTTCGTTTGGCGGAGACGACGGCCTCGCGCTGTTCCGGATCATACTTTAGGCCAATGGGATTGCTGCTGTCGATGGCGCTCTTTGCCACGCAATCCTCGCCTGGAATTGCGCGTGCTACGCGATCGACAGAATCTCGATCTCCTGCGCGCCTGATCCAACGACGTCTCCGACCGCCTTTCCCATCAGCGACCGCGCAACCGGCGCGACGAACGAGATCGACCCCGCTTTCGGATCGGCTTCGTCCTCGCCGACAATGCGGTAGGTCTGCACGCGGCCATCGTTGCGGCTGAACGTTACCGTGCTGCCGAAGGCGACGACGTCGGTCGCGGTCGGATTGGGCATGACCTGCGCCGTGCGCAGCCTTTCGGTGAGATAGCGGACGTCGCGCAAGGGCACGGCCGACTGCCGGCGCTTCTCGTTGACGTCATCGATGCGTTGCGCGGCTTCATAGGCCTCGCGCGCTTCGGCAAGCTGGGTCTGCAACGCCTTGTAGCCCGCTTCGGTCACGAGGTTCGGATGCGGCGAGATCGGGCGATCCGGCAACAGCGTCTCGGACGCGGTTTCGGCGCTCTCTTCCTTGGTAAAAGCGACGCTCAATTGAAGATCCTGTCGAGCTGTTTTGGATGGCGACGCCGCGCGCCGCCGAGTGCACTGAACTATATCTCAAGTTCGACGAAACGGCGCAGCTTGAAAACAAGGTCCGGCATGGCCTGGCGGAACCGCGTTGCATTCTGGAACGTGGTCGAGAACGGCGCGAAGGTGAGCATGGCGTTCCAGTTCCGGAAGCCATAGACCGTGACCGAAACGCCGGAGCTCGGGAAATCCTCCAGCTTGCGCAACTCGCCGAGCACGAGATCGGCGATCGCCTCCGCCGGCAGCAGGCGCTTGCCGTCCCGCGTGGTCGCGATTTGCGCGGGCGGCTCGACCGGTGTCGTGGCAGCCGGCGCGTCATCGGCCGCGTTCCCGGCCGTGGCCGGTGCCGGATCGGAGCTGGACGTCTCGCCCGGCTCGATTCCATCCGCCGGCACAGTCGGCGGACCATCGGCGAGCGGTGCAAAACTGTCTGCGCGCCTGTTGCCTCCTAGGATGCCGCTGATCATCGCCACAAGGCCCGCGTCCTTCACCTCGTCATTCATTACTCCCCCCGGGGCATCGGTCTACTCTAGCACCGCTCCCGCAGACCGCCACCGACGATGGCACCGGCGGCACGATGTTCGGTCGCGTCACGCCGCTTGCGATCCGCTACCGCTTGTCGAACGGAATATACTGCTGGTACCGCTTCGGCACTGAGCTGCGGTAGCGCGCCGGCACGGTGCCGGTGTCGATCGAATGATCGATCTCCTGCTGCCGGGTCATCTTCTTCTTCGCAGGCTTCTTCGACGCGCTCTTCCTGGCGTCGGTCGGCTGGCTGGAGCTGTCGGTGGTTGCGCTTGGCGCTGTCGTCGTCGCGGCAGGCGCAGCACTTGTCGCGGGAGGCGTAGCAGTTCCGCCGGCGGGCGGGGCACTTTGCGCCAGCGCAAGCGGCGTCTGCATCGTGAGCAGCAGCGCGGCCGTCGCAGCCAGCAAATATGAATTCTGCATCAGAACCTCCAAAATGCCTGATCCGAAGAAGGCAAGCCTAGTCCCGCGGGATCGAGGCGTGCAAGTTCGTCGAATAGCTCGGAACCCGCGCGCGAACTGTGGTGGAGATCACATTGCCCGCCACCGGCTGCGGTCACGATGATTTCACCTCGAACGCATCCGGCGTCGCGGACACCAATATAGGCATGACCGTGCATCAGACAGTCCAGCGGGAACGCCAAGCACGGCCGTTCCATCCTCGAAGGAGATTGAAATGCGCCGCACCATCCTCACCCTTGCATCGTTCGCGACCTTGATCGCCGCGTCGTTGTCGGCGGCTCCGGCCCAGGCCGCGAACGACAGGTATTGCCTGCAAGGCCGCCACTGGGGTTACCCCGGCAACTGCCAGTTCGCCAGCTACCAGCAATGTGCCGCCAGCGCCTCCGGCACATCGGCTTATTGCGGCATCAACCCGCGCTACGCCTACTCGCAACCCTATTATTATTGACGAGTTGGCGGCGCGCACACCACGCGCGCCGCGCTCGATCATACCGTTCTCGTGCTGACCGTCTGGGGCTGCTTAACCCGGCCGGCAGATCGGGCGAACTTCGGGTAAGGGGTCCAAGCGGGAACGGTCGGCCGCGGAGAGCTGTGCATCGCGCACTTCATTGCCGCAGCCAGGAACCTTTTCAGCGCGGCGCGGTTGGCGTCGCGATGGCGACCGAGTACGGCCGCCGCTCACGAAGACCGCGCGGACGAGTGCCCTGAGCGGCCGTCCTCTGCAGTGTCGTCCTGCGCCCTTGCAGCTGACATCGGTGCACGCTCAGCGGACGACGGGACAGGGACAGCAAATGAGGCCTGTAGCGCGACAGCCCTTCAAACCACGCACCACCGAAGAACTGATGGCGCTGCTCAGCGCCGTCGCGACCGCAATTCTGACCGTCATCATCATTTCGATGCTCTATTTCGGCCGGGATATCTTCGTGCCCGTTGCGCTGGCTGTTCTCCTCAGCTTCGTGCTGGCGCCGCTGGTCGGAATGTTGCAGCGCATCCGTGTCCCGCGGGGATTGGCGGTCGTCAGCGTGGTCGTCGTTGCGTTCATGCTGATCTTCGCGATGGGAAGCCTTCTCGCCGCTCAGCTGACGCAACTCGCGGGTGACCTGCCCCGATATCAATCGACGATCAGCGAGAAGATCCAGGCATTTCGGGATACCAAGGCCGGCAGGGGCACGCTGGAGCGTGCATCCGACATGCTGAAGGATCTCAGCAAGGAGCTCGATAAACCGAAAGACGCCCCATCCGCGCGCAGCCCCGGCATGATCGCGGGCTCGAATCCCTCCGCGCCACCGGTCCCGGTCGAAGTACGCCAGCCCGATCCCGGCGCGTTGGAAAGTCTACGAACCTTGATTTCTCCGCTCATTCATCCGCTCGCGACCACCGGCATCATCATCATCTTCGTCGTCTTCATTCTCATTCAACGCGAGGATCTGCGTAACCGTTTCATCCGGCTGGCGGGCTCGTCGGATCTGCAGCGTACGACCGCTGCGCTGGACGATGCAGCGAGCCGCCTCAGCAAGCTGTTTCTGACCCAGCTCATCCTGAACGGCGCATTCGGCGTGGTGATCGGCACCGGCCTCTGGTTCATCGGAATTCCAAGCGCGATTCTCTGGGGCATCCTTGCGGCTGCGCTTCGCTTCGTGCCCTATGTGGGCGCTGTCATCGCGGCCGCATTCCCGCTGGCGCTGGCGGTCGCCATCGATCCCGGCTGGTCGATGCTGCTTTGGACGCTCGCTCTATTTCTCGTCGTCGAACCGCTCGTGGGCCACGTCGTCGAGCCGATGGTCTACGGCCGCAGTACGGGGCTCTCCCCCGTCGCCGTGGTCGCGTCGGCAACGTTCTGGACAGCGCTTTGGGGACCGATCGGGCTCGTCCTCGCCACTCCCCTCACGATTTGCCTCGTGGTCCTCGGGCGGCATGTGGAGCGACTGGAATTTCTCGACGTCATGTTCGGAGACCGACCGGCGCTCTCTCCTCCGGAAATATTCTACCAGCGGATGCTGGCGGGGGATCCCACGGAAGCGGCCGAAAAGGCCGAGGAGTTCCTGAAGGAGCGTTCGCTGGCTTCGTACTATGATGAGGTCGCCCTGAAGGGTTTGCAGCTGGCGCAAGCCGACGCCGAGCGTAATACGCTCGACGAGGAACGTCTCACGAAGATCCGGGACGCCGTCAGCGAATTCGCCGCCGATCTAGCCGATCAGGACGACCGGCCGCCGGCGAAGAGCAGTTCAACCACCGATGCCGAGGCATCGTCCGCGGTGGAAGGCGTTGCGGAGAATACCGCCAATGAACACTTGCCTTACCTCCGCAGGGAAACTCTCCCGCCGGATTGGCAGGGTGAACACCCCGTCCTGTGCGTGGCCGGACGCACCCTGATCGATGAGGCGGCCGCGATCATGCTGGCTCAGCTCTCGACTGAGCACGGCCTCGCTGCGCGGGTCGAAGCGGCAGCATCGCTTTCCACGACGAACGTCTTTCGCCTGGATACGACGGGCGTTGCGATCGTCTGCCTGGTCTATCTCGATGCCCGCGCCGCGGCACACATGCGGTACTCCGTCCGGCGTCTGAGACGGAAATTGCCGAAGGCAACCATCATCCTGGGCTGCTGGGTCAAAGACATGGACCCGGCGGCCCTGGAATTGCTGCGCGAAGGCGCCAAGGCTGACCTCGTTGCGACGAGCATCGGCGAGGCCGTCAGACTGTGCATCGAAGCGACGGGGGCAAGGGAACACGGTCACGAGCCAGGGACGGATAAATCCACAACGGCTGCAGCGTGAGACTGCCATCGATGTCGGCTCCGGCCGACAAGGGGCGACGCTGCCAGACGGGGCGACCTCCGCCTCATCCTCGAAAGCTGACCTTGTGTGAGTACGCGTGCTACGGCGCGGCGCCGAGCCCGACCTCAGCGAGCCGCGCCGCGAACCAGCGCGACAGCGGCTGATCGACGATGCTGCTGACATACACTTCCGAGATCTTGACGCCTTGCATGTCCAGCACCAGCAGCAGACCGATCCAAAAGGGAAACCAGACATGCACGTCGGTCAGCGCCTGCAGCTTGTGCTCGTCGTGCTCCAGCGGCGTGTGATTGTTGGCCTTGCGGATCTCGATCGCGAGCAGATTATTCGGGATCTCGCGCTGATGCACGACGACATCGGGGTAGATCGACTTGCCGAGATGGTCGTCGGTCGAGATGATGGTGCCGTGCGGCAGATGCAGCGTGCGCTCGCCGAGCCGGTCGTAGTTGCAGTCGACTGACCAGCCCGGAAACTGCTTCTCCAGATGCACGGCGAAGCGGTGGGTGACCGCCCGCTCGCCGACGTCCTTCTCGAACAGGAAACCCTCGTGGGCGTAGAAGTCCTGGAGCGCCGCGATCACCTTGTTCAGCTCGGTCTGCATCGTGCCTCCGGGCTCGCGGCGCTCTGTCTGGTGCCGTCCTACATCTGGACTTCGATCAGCCGCGGTCCGGGCTCGGCGACCGCTTCGGCCAGCGCCTTGTTGAACTCGTCGGCATTGGTGACGGCGCGACCGGGAACGCCCATGCCCTTGGCCAGCGCCACGAAATCGAGCGTCGGACGGTCGAGCCTGAGCATGTCGTTGGCGCGCTGGCCGGGCTCGCCCGCGCCGACATTGTCGAACTCCCCGCGCAGGATCTGGTAGATGCGGTTCGCGAACACGATGGTGACGATGTCGAGGTTCTCGCGCGCCTGCGTCCACAGCGACTGGATCGTGTACATCGCGCTGCCGTCGCCGACCATGGTGATCACCTTGCGATCCGGACAGGCGATCGCAGCGCCGATCGACAGCGGCGTGGAGAAGCCGATCGAGCCGCCCATGTTCTGCAGCCAGTCGTGCGGGGCGGCGGCCGCCGTCGGCGGGAAGAAGCCGCGGCCGGTGGTCAGGGATTCGTCGACCATGATCGCGTTCTCGGGGATCGCACAGGCGATCGCCTGCGCGATCGTGGCGAAGGTGAGCGCGCCGGTCGGCTTGACCAGTTCGGCCAAAGCCTGCGGCTTGACGTCCCTGGCGCTGGCCTTCACCGCGCCGGCGAGCGCCTCCAGCGCCGCGACCGAGTTTTCGCCCCAGGAGGTCATGCGATGGACCTCGCAGCCTTGCGGCTTGAGCATGCTCGGCTTGTTCGGATAGGCGAAGAAGGCCACGGGATCGTCGGACTCGACCAGCACGATGTGACGGAACTTCGCCAGCATCGGCAGGGCCTGATCGATCACGTAGTGGATGCGATCGATCGAGAAACGGCCGCGGCCGCGCGCCATCTTGGGGCGGAAGGTCGGGCCCATCACGGTGCAGCCGGTCTTGCCGGCGATGCGCTCGGCCAGCGCCAGGCCCTGCTCGCTCAGGGCGCTTCCGGTCATCAGGAGCAGCGTGCCCTCGCCGTCGCCATGCAGGATTCTTGCGGCCTGCTCGACCGCCTGCGGCGAATAGCTCGCACGTTGCTGCTCGGCCGGAACCTCGGCGATGCCGTCGGCCTCGTTCCAGGCGGTGTCGGCGGGCAGGATCAGGGTCGCGATCTGCGGCGGCGCGCTTTTGGCGGCGGCAATCGCCGCGGCACCGTCGGCGGCGACCGATTTGGCGTCCGGCGAGGTGCGGACCCAGGACGACATCGGCCGGGCCAGACCCTCGATATCGGAGGTCAGCGGCGCGTTGTAGCCGATATGGTAGACGGCGTGCTGGCCGACGATGTTGACGATGCCGGAGTTCGCCTTCTTGGCATTGTGCAGATTGGCAAGCCCGTTGGCGAGGCCGGGGCCGAGATGCAGCAGCGTCGAGGCCGGCGTTCCCTTCATGCGGAAATAGCCGTCGGCAGCGCCCGTCACCACGCCCTCGAACAGGCCGAGCACGCAGCGCATGCCCGGCACGCGGTCGAGCGCTGCGACAAAATGCATCTCGGAGGTACCGGGGTTGGTGAAGCAGACGTCCACCCCACCCTTAACCATCGTCCGCACCAGGCTTTCCGCACCGTTCATCCCAAAGCTCCCGCAACCGGCCATGTCCAGATATCCGTCCGATCAATCATTGTTCGCGCGTCCCGTCAAAGCAATAGCCGGCATCGCCGCCCTGCCCCGCGCGACGATGCGCCGGTTTGGCTAATGGTTTTCGGCAAATTGTGGTTGCCGATTTGGTAACGCCAATGGTCAAGCATGGCATCCCTCACGGGCCCGTGGCTTGCGGAATGCCTGCAAATATGGCCTGTGGCATTCATTGAATCGATTTCTTTCTGGGGGAGACAATGATCCGGTTTTTTGCCGCGCCGATTGCCGCCATCGTACTGCTGTCGGCCACGGCGGGCGGCGCGTTCGCCGAAGAGTTCGACACGCGCGACATCATGGGTGGCGGCCCGAACTTCTTCCGTTCCGGCGCAAATCCCGTTCCCCGCACCACCGTCATGTACAACGGCAACTACGCCCCCGGCACGGTCGTGGTGAACACCAGCGAGCGCCGGCTCTACCTGGTTCTCCCCAACGGCCAGGCCCTGCGCTACGGCATCGGCGTCGGCCGCGACGGCTTCCGCTGGGGCGGGGTGCACAAGATCACCGCCAAGAGGGAATGGCCGGACTGGACGCCGCCGTCGCAGATGCTGGCCCGCCGGCCCGACCTGCCACGCCACATGAAGGGCGGCGTCGACAATCCGCTCGGCGCCCGCGCGATGTATCTGGGCTCGACGCTGTACCGCATCCATGGTTCCAACGAGCCGGAGACGATCGGCCAGGCCGTCTCCTCAGGCTGCTTCCGCATGACCAACGACGACGTCACTGACCTCTACAGCCGCGTCGCCGTCGGCACCACCGTGGTGGTGCTGAACAACTAGCCGAACGGCCGCAGCGGGAACCCGCAAGGCGCATGAATTTGCGGACTTGTGTGCGCGAGGCGAATGCGGCAGCGTCGGGCAACAATGAGCGCATTGACTCCGTCCTCGCCCGCCCTTCGCTTCGCCCTATTGGCGCTCGCCGCGTTCATATTGGTGCCTGACGCCGCCTCCATGGCTGCCGCGGGCGAATTGCCCGCGGTCTCCTCGCGCCAGCGCGCCGAGAAGAAAAGCTTCACCGACGGCGAGATCATCGAAGGCTTCCTGAAGACGGCCTTCGGCGCCGAATATCACCTCGCCGGCCGCGTCGACCGCATCCGCAAGTTCGACGGGCCGGTGCGCGTGTTCGCTGAGAGCGACCGCGCCGACCGCAAGACGCAGCTCGCAAGAGTCGTGGCCGACATCGCCCACCGGGTGCAGCATCTCGACATCGCCATGATCGACAGCAACGAAGCGGCGAATGTGCGGGTCAAGCTGGTGCGCGACCGCGACCTCTACCGCACCCTCACCAGCTTCTACGGCGCCGAGAAGGCGCGCGAGATCCGCACCTCGCTCGACCCGCAATGCCTGTCCGGCTTTCGCAAGAACGACGATTTCGAGATCGAGCATTCCGACGTCATTCTCACCGTCGACAACGGCGATTTCACCTTCCTCGACTGCGCCTATGAGGAGCTCCTGCAATCGCTCGGGCCCATCAACGACACCGCAAGCGTGCCGTGGACCATGTTCAACGACAACGTCTCGATGGGCTATTTCGACGTCTACGACCAGTACATCCTCAACCTGCTCTACGATCCCCGCATCAAGGCGGGCATGACCGTGGCGGAGGTCAAGGCGGTGCTGCCCGCCGTGCTCAAGGACGTGCGCGCCTGGGTGAAGCGGGTGAATGATCTGAAGGAGTGAGTCCGGTCGTCATTGAGAGCACGGCGACCCCGCACTCGTGCCCCGGACGCAGCGCAGCGCCTCTTCGGCGATGCGCTGCAGAGCCGGGGCCCATCTCGCTAAGCTCTCCCGTACCGCCTTCTGGGTCCCGGCTCGGCGTTGCAACGCCAAGGCGTTGCAACGCGTCCGGGACACCCGCCCAACGAACTACTGCACGAGATCGGCTACCGTCGTTGCGGCCTTCAGGCCCGTGCCGGTGAGGACCGCGACCGTGGTCTCGTTCGCCTTGATCGATCCAGCGGCTGCGAGCTTGTCCAGTGCGGCCGCCGCGCTGGCGCTGGTCGGCTCGGCGAACAGGCCCTGGCGCGCGAGACGCCGCAAAGCTGCGACGATCTCGTCCTCGGTGAGCGCAACGGTGCCGCCCCCGCTTTCGCGCAAGGCGGCGATGATCTCGCGCAGGCGCAACGGATTCTTGATCGCGGTGCCTTCGGCGATAGTCTTGTGCACCTCGCGCGCGACGGGCGTATCGACGCCGGCCTTGAAGCTCGCATCGATCGGCGAGCAATTCTGCGGCTGCGCCGCGAACAGGCGCGGCAGCTTCGATATCTGCCCGGCTTTCTTGAGCTCGCGGAAACCGAAGGCGCAGCCCAGGAGGCTGCTGCCGGCGCCGACGGGGACGATGACGTTGTCGGGTGCGCGAAAGCCGAGATCCTCCCAGATCTCATAGGCGAGCGATTTGGTGCCTTCGAGGAAGAACGGCTGCCAATTGTGGCTGGCGTAGAAGGTCTGGCTCGACTGGCGGATGGCCTCGGCTTCCGACTCCTCGCGTGGCCCTTCGACGAGTTGCACCTCGGCGCCATAGGCCCTCACCTGCGCGATCTTGGCCGGCGACGTAGACGCGGGCGCGAGGATCTTCACGCGCATGCCGCCGGCGGCGCCAAGCCCTGCCATCGACGAGCCGCCATTGCCCGACGAGTCCTCCAGAATGGCATCGACACCGATCTGCCGCAGGAAGGACAGCATCACGGAAGAGCCGCGGTCCTTGAAGCTGCCGGTCGGGTTGAACCATTCGAGCTTGAAGAAGGGCCGCAGGTCACCCCAACCTTGCTGGATCAGCGGCGTACAGCCCTCTCCGAGCGAGATCGGATTTGCGATCTCGACCGGCAATGCCGCCCGGTAGCGCCAAAGCGACCGCGTCCGGCCATCGATGTCCTTGCGCGAGATGCCGGCACCCGGCGTCACCAGCAGCGGCGTGCGCTCGTCCGTGCACCAGCGCGGCTGGTCGAGCGGATAGAGCTGTCCGTTGCGGGGGTCGATGTAGCTGGCGGCGGGCATTGGGGTCTCCAAGACAAGGACGATCTGCGATCGGACGGATGACACGTTTAGTCCGGGATTCGACGCTGGCCGAGCGAAAGGATACACACCCCCTTGAAAACATGAAAAATATAAATACTTCAAGTCCTTAAGCAGATCCCGCCGGCAGGGCGGCGGGCTTGGCCCGCGCGAGGACCCGGCGCTGAAGGCGCCCCCTGCAAGCCCGCCAATGACGGGAATGTGGTCGCAAACGGCCCTGCCCGCCCGGCACGATTAACTTGTCTGTCGTCGCCGGCCGCTACAATATGTTGGATTGAGCTTGCGCCACCGCTGTTCTTCGGCAGGCAACGCAAGCGAGCCAGGCCCGTCCGAGCGGCGGGCCGTTGGCTTTTTGGGAGCCTGGACATGAGCCGTGCCAACCGTACCGACCACATCCGCCTGACCTCCCATCCGGAGCCGGGCAGGAAGGCCGCCTTTCCGATCCACTGGGGCGCTGCCGATGCGCGCGCCCGCGGGCCGGTCATCGGCACGGTGTCGCGCGCCGGGGATCGCAACGTGATCGGCAGCCATGGCGGGTCCTACGCGATGTACCGTGCGCTCGCGGTGTCTGCCGGCGCACTCGATCCGATTCGCAGGCCCGATCTCACCAACACCTTTCCCGCCGCGACCATCGGGCCGTTCCCGCAATGGAGCGATCCCACCAAGATCGTCGCGCTCGATCCCTGGGGGCATCTCGTCGCCGAGAACTTCCGCCAGGAGATCGCCGAAGGCGCCGATATCCGCCCGAGCATCGCGGTGACGCGGGCGCGGCTCGACCTGCCGGAGATCCGCGAGGCGCTGGCCGCAAAGCGGCTGCGCGCCGACGGCGAGGTCGTGCATGCCAATGGCAGCGTGTCCGTGGTGAAGATCGCGATCGATCCGGTGTGGTATCTGCCGGGCCTTGCCGCGCGCTTCGGCACCGGCGAGACCGAATTGCGGCGCACGCTGTTCGAGCAGACCGCCGGCATGTTCCCGGAACTGGTGACGCGGCCGGACATGAAAGTGTTCCTGCCGCCGATCGGCGGCACCACGGTCTATCTGTTCGGCGACGTCACCAAGCTGCCGGACCATCGCACGAAAATCACCTGCCGCGTCCATGACGAGTGCAACGGCTCCGACGTGTTCGGCTCCGACATCTGCACCTGCCGGCCCTATCTGATCCACGGCATCGAGGAATCCGCGCGCGGCGCTCAGGAGGGCGGGCTCGGGCTCGTCGTCTATAACCGGAAGGAGGGCCGCGCACTCGGCGAGGTCACGAAATTCCTGGTCTACAATGCGCGCAAGCGCCAGGAGGACGGCGATGCGGCCGCCGCCTACTTCGAGCGCACCGAATGCGTCGCCGGCGTCCAGGATGCACGCTTCCAGCAATTGATGCCGGATACGATCCACTGGCTCGGCCTCAAGCGCATCGACCGCTTCCTGTCGATGAGCGACATGAAACACGACGCGCTGACCTCGCAAGGCATCGACATCGTCGAGCGCGTGCCGATCCCGCCGGAGCTGATCCCGGCTGACGCCTATGTCGAGATCGCCGCGAAGAAGGCCGCCGGTTATTACTCGACCGACATCGCGCCGGAGCAGGACGTGAACGGCGTGGTCGGGCGCTCGCTGGAAAAATACTGATCGCGTGATGGCGGACGCATTGGAAATGCAGGCACGCTCGCTGCTCATCGCAAAGGCGGTGCGCGCGCGGGCGGGGCAGATGCTCGAGCTCGGCCTTGCCGGCAGGCTCTCACATTTCACGATCGATCTCGACCGCATGGATGGCGTCGCGGAGGCAGTGCTTGCGGTCACGCGCAAAGCCTATCCGACGCTGGATATCCCCTTCCACGCGCGGTGGCGGCATTTTGTGCTTGGCGGCGTCGACCGTTGGGCGCGGCTCGCCGATCCTGCGTCCTGGCCGGATCGCGCTGCGCGGGCGCGCGCGGAATTCGACCTCGCCATCGTCAGCGTGCTGCTCGATGCCGGCGCGGGCGCTGCGTGGCGATACCGCGATGCCGTGACCGGCGAAGCCATCGGCCGCTCCGAGGGGCTTGCGATCGCAAGCCTCGACATGTTCGCGGGCGGCCTCTTCTCGCGCGATCCGCGTGCGCCATTCAGCGCCGATGCGGATGTGCTCGCAATGCTGCCGCCCGCCGCACTCACATCCGCCTTTCAGGCGAACGACGCCAATCCGCTGCTCGGCCTCGAAGGGCGCACCGATCTGCTGCGGCGTCTGGGAAAGCTGGTGGCGGAGCGCGCAGACGTGTTCGGCCTGCACGACACGCCGCGGCCGGGCGGCCTGTTCGATCACATCGCGGCGCAGGCGGATGGCGGTGCCATCGCCGCGCCCGCAATCCTGTCGGCGGTGCTGAACCAGCTCGGACCGATCTGGCCGTCACGGCTCGAACTCGCCGGCATCCCGCTCGGCGATTGCTGGCGTCATCCCGCCATAACGGCGGTTGACGCAACTGCGGGCCTCGTACCCTTGCACAAGCTGTCGCAATGGCTGAGCTATTCGCTGATCGAGCCGCTCCAGCGCGCCGGCATCAAAGTGACCGACATCGACGGCCTGACTGGGCTGGCCGAATATCGCAATGGCGGGCTGTTCGTCGATCACGAGGTGCTGCGTCTGTGCGACGCCGCCGACGCCGGACGCGCGCATGCGGTGGATTCGCTGCTCGTCGTGGAGTGGCGCGCGCTGACGGTCGCGCTGCTCGATCGGCTGGCCGACCTGGTTCGCACCAAGCTCGGCCGCACGGCCGAGACATTGCCGCTCGCCAGCATCCTCGAAGGCGGCACCTGGGCCGCAGGCCGCACGATTGCCTTTTCGCGCCGTCCCGATGGTTCACCGCCGCTCAAGGTGATCAGCGACGGTACGGTTTTCTAGACTCTCTCCCCCTGTGGGAGAGGGTGGCTTCGCGAAAGCGAAGCCGGGTGAGGGGTTCTCTCCGCGGGAGCATCTCTCACTGGAGTTCGCGGAGAGTACCCCTCATCCGGCGCTTCGCGCCACCTTCTCCCACAAGGGGAGAAGGAAGAAAGGCATCCCATCATGGAAGGCGTCACGATCGTCGATCATCCCCTGGTGCAGCACAAGCTGACGCTGGTGCGGGACAAATCCATCTCGACCAAATCGTTTCGGGAGCTGATCAAGGAGATCGGCATGCTCCTGTGCTACGAGGTGACGCGCGACCTGCCGCTCACTGATACCGTCATCGAGACGCCGCTGGCGACGATGCACTCGGCCAAGATCGCCGGCAAGAAGCTCGTGTTCGTGCCGATGCTGCGCGCCGGCACCACCTTCGTCGACGGCATGATGGACCTGGTGCCGACCGCACGCGTTGCCCATATCGGGATCTACCGCGAGCCGCACAGCTTTGCCGCGGTGGAGTATTTCTTCAAATCGCCGTCCGATCTCAGCGAGCGTCTGGCGATCGTGGTGACGCCGGTGGTCGCCACCGCCAACACCGCGGTCGCCGCCATCGACCGGCTGAAGGAGCGCGGCGCCAGGGACATCCGCCTCGCCTGCCTGATCGCCGCGCCGGAAGGCCTCGAACGACTGCGCGGATTCCACCCAGACGTGCCGATCTGGACCGCGGCGGTGGACGAAGGTCTCGACGAGAACGGGTTCATCGTGCCGGGCCTCGGCGATGCCGGCGACCGCGCCTACGGGACGCGGTAAGAGCTGCACGCACCTATATTGTTCGAGAAGATCTTTTCGGAAAGCCGCTGCACACCTTCCAGGATGATGCTTTAGGAACAGCTTGCATCGCGCGATGTTCTCCTGCTTTGCGATGGAGAGCACGAATGACCTATCAGGATGACGACCGCAGGGCCGACAGTGCACGCCGCAACAGCCCGGTCGGCTGGGCGGTCGGCGCGATCTTCGTGATCGCCGTGGTCGCGGCCGTCTTCTTCTACAATGGGCGCGAGGTGGGGCCGCAGACCACGACCTCCAATCCGAATACGGCGCCGAGCGTCACCACTGGATCGAATCCACCTGCTGCGCCCGCGAAGTGATGCGCTGAGCGAGGGCCGTCACACCTTCCCGCTGCCGCAAATACCCTTCAGCGCCTGCCACTCCTTGTCGGTCAGCAGCGGCGGACCGCTGGCGGGACGATCCTCCTTCGTCATGCGCGCGAGGCGGTCCTCGGTCAGCGGGTGGCTGGCGAGGATCGTGGTGAGACCGGAACCGCCCTCCTTGCCGGTGATGCGGAACATCAATTCGGCCGCGGGTTTTGGCGAGCGGCCGAGCTTGTGCATGATCTCGATGGCGAAGGTGTCGGCGCCGGTCTCGGCCTCGCGCGAATAGGAGGCCTCGACCAGGCTGCGCGAAGCGAAGATCACGGCCGAGGAGCCGGTGACGTCGCCGAACAAGAGGCCGATCAGGAACGAGGTGCCGCCGTTGTAGATCAGGCCGCGCATGTTGTCGTAATGCTTGAGATGGCCGAGCTCGTGGGCGAGGATGCCGGCGAGCTCGTCGGGACTTTCGGCCTTGTCGAGCAGGCCCTTCAGCACGAACACCTTGCCGCCGGGCAGCGCGAAGGCGTTCGGCACCGAGGTCGGCAGCACGCCCGCCGTCATGGTGTCGTCGAGGCCGGCCGCATCGCGCAAGCGGTTGACGAGCTTCGTGAAGGCGGCCTTGCCCCCGGGGTCTTCGCAGACGCTGCGGCCGAAGATGGTTTTCATCTGCACTTCGGCGGCATCGCCGATGCGCCGTTCGACCGGCTTCGGCACCAGCGGCGCGAGACGATCGGCGGCAAGCGGCACGCCGAACAAGACGACGCAGACGATGGAGACGGCGGCGGCCACCGACCAGCCCACGATCTTTGCGGTGCCGCGGCGCGTGGTCTGGTGCTCGTCGAGGTGCAGGCAGCGCGCGGTCACATCTCCCGCCACTGCCGCGTCGCGGATCTCGAGCCGCGCCAGGGGCGGGGCCGACGTGCAGGCCAGACGCAAAACGCCGGCCGGGCCGTCAGCGCGGCGGATATCGGCATAGGCCCAGCGGACGGGTGCTTCGCCGTCCTCGGCGATTTCGAGCGCATCACCGAGCCTCAGCATCACCTGACGCCTGCGGCTCGAGACGCCGTCGAAGAAGATGGTCGGCTTTGAGGACCCGGCCGGGACCCCGCTGGACACGTCACTCACGGTTCAGAATCCTGCAACATCCAGTCCATCGGCAAACCCTTCGCCGAGCGCGCCGGCGAGTTCGCCGCGCCCCTGCACATTCGCCGCGGCCGCGATGTCGTGCACCTCGACCGTCTCCAGCACCTTCGCCCAGAGATCGCGCTGGAGATAGACGCGCATGACGATGTTGATGGCCAGCGCTACGGCGAAATAGCCGATCACCATCATTGCCACCACCGGGATGCTGTTCGCGCCGTCGCCAGACTCGAATACCTGATCGACCGGCACGCCGGTGAGCTGGACGACGAGCAAGGTACCGCCGACCATGTAAGCACCGAACGCGGCCGAGAGCAGCGTCCACCAGCCGACCACCTTCCAATACAGGCCGTAGAAGGCGTCGTGCGGCAGATCCGAGGACAGGCTGACGCCGCCGATGCGGATGCCGTCGAGCCACCAGCGCCATTCGCGGGCCTTGAATTCGGCGTAGAGGAACGGCGCCAGCGGGAAGATCACGAGCGCGACCGGGCTGAGCAGCCACAGCCACCAGCCGCGCTTGAAGAACGTCCAGCCGTCGCCCTCGAAGTCGCCGGAGAGCTCGCCATAATGGGTGTGCTGCATCTTGTAGCGCTCGAGCGCAGCTGCGCGCCACGGCAGCGCCAGGCCGAGCGTCAGAAACACGAGCAAGCCCCACAGCATGGCGCGGAGCGAATAGGCCCAGCCCGAGCCGTCCATCCAGAACCGCACGCCGCGCCAGACCGTGCGCGTCAGCCGGTAGCGCCGCGCGCGAAAGATCGCGAACTGACCGAAGGCGTAGAAGCCGATGAACAGCGGCAACGAGGCGAATCCCTGCCAGCGTTCGAACTCGATGCCGATCAGAAAGTAGGCGAGATAGATCGGCACCAGGATCGCGAGCGCGACCAGGAAGCCGATCAAAAGCTCCTTGGCCCGCCCGGTATATTCGGCCGCATCGCCGTCGATCGCCGTGTTGGCCCACAGATGGCGGCGAATGTCGGTGACCAGCCAGAACCGGTAGAAACCGAAGGTGACGAGCTCCAGCATGGCACCCCTGGTGACCATTCTGCGGAACTCGGAGCGGTTGCCGGAGAAATCGTCCCGCGTGGGCGGCAGCGGCGGCGGTAAGGGTTCGGACCCAACGGGGGTCCATTGCATGTCGTTCACGGCAGCAACCTCGGGATGCGGATCTGTTGCGGTCAAACTATAGATCAGAGGTTAGTCAATCCCCAAGCTGGACCGGTTCGATTTACCTCGATTCCGATAGGGTTCTTGCATGATTCTCCACCGCGCGGCGTGCGGGAGGTCACGTTCGCGTGGCGGCGTGACGGCCATCCGACGCTCTCGTGAAGGTTGGATGTGGCAAAACTCTCCCTTGCCCCGACGCAGACAACCGGCTGTAATTGCAAATCAAATACCGCAGCGCAGAATTCAACGAGAACGCGCGGTTCAGGTTAGGGAGAATGGTCATGCACGGGACCATCGAGAGCGCGACCAAGCTCGACGCACTTCGCGCGCGCGCCACGTCACTGCCGCTGGAGCGGTTCGATCCGGGCGACCCGGAGTTGTTCAGGACGGATACGTTCTGGCCCTATTTCGATCGCCTGCGCCGGGACGATCCGGTGCATTACTGCAAGGACTCGATGTTCGGGCCGTATTGGTCGGTAACGCGCTACAACGACATCATGGAGATCGAGACCAACCATGCCGTGTTCTCCTCGGCCTCCGCGCTCGGCGGCATCACCATCCGCGACATCGATCCGGATTTGCGCCGCGAGAGCTTCATCTCGATGGACCCGCCGCGCCATGCGGCCCAGCGCAAGACCGTGGCGCCGATGTTCACGCCGACGCATCTGGACAATCTCGCGATCAACATCCGCAAGCGCTCGGCCGAGTGCCTGGACAACCTGCCCCGCGGCGAGGTGTTCGACTGGGTCGACCGCGTCTCGATCGAGCTGACGACGCAGATGCTGGCGGTGCTGTTCGACTTCCCCTGGGAGGACCGCCGCAAGCTGACGCGCTGGTCGGACATCGCCACCACCATTCCCGGCCCCGACGGCCTCGTCGCCACCGAGGACGAACGGATGGCCGAGCTGACGGAATGCGCGGCCTATTTCTCCCGCCTCTGGAAGGAGCGCATCGAGCAGCCGCCGAAGAGCGACCTGTTGTCGATGATGGCGCACAGTGCCGCCACGCGCGACATGGACGCCAGGAACTTCCTCGGCAATCTCATCCTTTTGATCGTCGGCGGCAACGACACCACCCGCAACACCATGTCGGGCTCGATCTACGCGCTGAGCCAGCATCCGGAGCAGTATCGCAAGCTGCGCGAGAACCCCGATCTGCTCGACAGCTTCGTGCCCGAGGTGATCCGCTGGCAGACGCCGCTCGCGCATATGCGGCGCACGGCGCTCTCCGACTTCGAATTCCGCGGCAAGCAGATCAAGAAGGGTGACAAGGTCGTAATGTGGTACGTTTCGGGCAACCGCGACGAGGAGGTGATCGAAAAGCCCTACGATTTCATCATCGACCGCGCCCGCCCGCGCACGCACCTCTCCTTCGGCTTCGGCATCCACCGTTGCGTCGGCCTGTGGCTTGCCGAGCTTCAACTCAAGATTATTTGGGAGGAAATCCTTAGGCGATTCGACCATATTGATGTGGTCGGCGAGCCCAGGCGGGTCTATTCGAGCTTCGTGAAGGGGCTTGAGACGTTGCCGGTGAAGATTGCGGCGTGAACGAAGAACTCCCCCTCTCCCCGCTTGCGGGGAGAGGGTTGGGGTGAGGGGGAGTCTCCACGGAGACGGAGAGAATTGGACTCGCGGAGAGTCCCCCTCACCCGGATTGCATCTTCGATGCAATCCGGCCTCTCCCCGCAAGCGGGGAGAGGCGAAAAAAGAGAACCAACTGGAGCTAACACCATGAACATCCAAGCGCCGGTTAAAGTGGACAAGGCCGAACGCATGCGCAGGGCGCGCGAGGAGGCCTATGCGACGCCGCTTTCGCAATTCCATCCCGGCGCGCCCCGGCTGTTCCAGGACGACACGCTGTGGCCGTGGTTCGAGCGGCTGCGCAAGGAAGAGCCGGTGCATTACTGCACCAACGCGCCGATCGAGCCGTACTGGTCGGTGGTGAAGTACGACGACATCATGCATGTCGACACCAATCACGGCATCTTCTCTTCGGATTCGAAGCTCGGCGGCATCTCGATCCGCGACGTGCCGGAAGGCTACGACTATCCAAGCTTCATCGCGATGGACCAGCCGAAGCATTCGGCGCAGCGCAAGACGGTCTCGCCGATGTTCACCCCTCAGCATCTGGACGAGCTGGCGAGATTGATCCGGCAGCGCTCGCAGACCGTGCTGGACAATCTGCCGCGCAACGAGACCTTCAATTTCGTCGAGCGCGTCTCGATCGAGCTGACGACGCAGATGCTGGCGACGCTGTTCGACTTCCCCTGGGAAGAGCGGCGCAAGCTGACGCGCTGGTCCGACGTCTCGACCGCGCTGCCCAAGAGCGGCATCGTCGCCTCCGCCGAGGAGCGCCGCCGCGAGATGGACGAGTGCTACGCCTACATGTCGAAGCTGTGGAACGAGCGCGTCAACTCCGCGCCGCGCAACGACCTGCTGTCGCTGATGGCGCACAACGAGGCCACGCGCCACATGGACCCCGACAACCTCATGGGCAACATCATCCTGCTCATCGTCGGCGGCAACGACACCACGCGCAACACCATGACCGGCTCGGTGCTGGCACTGAACGAGAACCCGGAGCAGTATGACAAGCTCCGCGCCAATCCGGAGCTGATCGATTCCATGGTGCCGGAAGTGATCCGCTGGCAGACGCCGCTGGCGCATATGCGGCGCACCGCATTGCAGGACACCGAGATCGGCGGCAAGCCGATCCGCAAGGGCGACCGCGTCGTGATGTGGTACGTCTCGGGCAACCGCGACGAGGAGATGTTCGAGAAGCCGAACGAGTTCATCATCGACCGCCCGCGCCCGCGCACCCACCTCTCCTTCGGCTTCGGCATCCACCGCTGCGTCGGCATGCGCCTCGCCGAATTGCAGCTGCGGATCGTCTGGGAGGAGATGCTGAAGCGGTTCGAGCGCATTGAGGTGGTCGGCGAGCCGAAGCGGATCTATTCCAGCTTCATCAAGGGATACGAGACGCTGCCGGTAAGGATTCCGGGATAGGCTCGCTCTATCCTCCGTCATTGCGAGCGCAGCGAAGCAATCCAGACTGCCGCCGCGGAGGGTTTCCTGGATTGCTTCGCTGCGCTCGCAATGACGAGGCCACATCTGCGTGTCACAAGGGCCGCGGCAAGCGCTGCGACCG
Source organism: Bradyrhizobium sp. 191 (assembly GCF_023100985.1). NCBI lineage: Bacteria > Pseudomonadati > Pseudomonadota > Alphaproteobacteria > Hyphomicrobiales > Nitrobacteraceae > Bradyrhizobium > Bradyrhizobium sp. 191. The sequence continues at coordinate 5,794,479 of NZ_CP064692.1, read as the reverse complement.
GTCCAGCTATAAAATTCCGGCATGACAGCTCGCGCCAGATGCGAAGGCAAAGCTGGGCCCTGGTGTCCTAAACCACAGCCGAGACATCGGTGTGCTCCCTCGCCCCGCTTGCGGGGAGAGGGTTGGGGGTGAGGGGGAGTCTCCACGGGGGCGGTGACAGTTGGACTCGCGGAGACTCCCCCTCACCCGGAATTTGCTGCGCAAATTCCGGCCTCTCCCCGCAAGCGGGGAGAGGCGAAGAAAGCACCGGCGCTCAACTCAACTTGATGTCCCACACGCCTTCCTTGCGGCAGGCGGCGACCTCCTCGCGCAGGAGGGCGGTGATGGCGAGCGAGGCCGTCGAGGCCGGGCGGTCGATCGGAGAAGCAAAGATGAGCTCGCGCGTCATCGGCCTGGAGACAGGCGCGGTTTCAAGCCGCCCGTCCGCGACCTCGCCATGGACCGACGAGGGCGGCAGCAGCGCGAAGCCGAGGCCCTCCTCGACCAGGCTCGTCAGCACGCGGAAGGAATCCGCCTCGAGCTGGACGTCGAGCTTGATCTTGCGCTGGGCCGCCGCATGCTCGATCAGCGCGCGGAGACCGTGGGAATGAGAGGGCAGCACCAGGCGCTGGCGCAGCAGCCAGCCGACGTCGACGCTCTTCCTGCGGGCCAGCCCACAGCCGCGCGGGCCGACCGCGACGATGTTGTCGCGTCCCAGGCTCTGGACATTGAGATGCAGATCGGCCGAGCGGCCGTAGAGGATGGCGAGGTCCATCTCGCCGCGATGCAGCCATTCGACCAGATGGCCGCTGTAGCTCTCGACGATGCGCAGCGAGATGCCGGGAAATTTTTCGACGCAGCGCCGTGCAAAGCGCGCCGACAGCACGCAGCTCACGGTGGGAACGAGACCAAGCACCACCTGGCCCGAGGGCGGCCCCTTGGCCGACTGGAGGTCGTCCCGGATCTGGTCGATCTGCCGCACGATGCCGGAGGTGCGAGCGAGCAGAAGCCGCCCGGCCTCGGTCAGCACCATGCCGCGGCCGTTGCGGGTGAACAGATCGGTGCGCAGCTCGTGTTCCAGCAGCTTGATCTGCCTGGAGAGCGCCGGCTGCGCCACGCGCAGCGTATCGGACGCCTTGGAGAGGCTGCCGAGCTCCGCCACGCAACTGAAGGTCCTGAGCTGCCGGAAATCCATGCTTGCCAATCCTGGAAGGCTACTCCATACGCTATAGCAAATGAGCATAGGGGGCTGGCGTTGTTTTCACAACGCCAGGGGATTGGCCGGCGTTATCTTAACTGCCGCTACCGAATGGAAACGCCATGAGTCAAGAACACCACACCGAAGATCACGCCGACATTCGCGAGGCCGTTGCCAAGCTCTGCGCCCAGTTCCCCGGCGAATATTGGCGCAAGCTCGATCGCGAGATGGCTTACCCCAAGGCTTTCGTGGATGCGCTGACCGAGGCCGGCTATCTCTCGGTGCTGATCCCCGAGGAATATGGCGGCGCGGGCCTGAAGCTGTCGGCCGCCGCGGCGATCCTGGAAGAGATCCAGCGCGCCGGCTGCAACGGCGGCGGCTGCCATGCCCAGATGTACACGATGGGCACGGTGCTCCGGCACGGCAATGCCGAGCAGAAGGCAAAATACCTGCCGAAGATCGCGAGCGGCGAGTTGCGCCTGCAGGCGTTCGGCGTCACCGAGCCGACCAGCGGCACCGACACCTCCTCGCTGAAGACGTTCGCGCGCAAGGACGGCAACGACAGCTACATCGTCAACGGCCAGAAGATCTGGACCAGCCGCGCCGAGCATTCCGATCTGATGGTGCTGCTGGCGCGCACCACGCCGAAGGACCAGGTCAAGAAGCGCACCGACGGCCTGTCGGTGTTCATCGTCGACATGCGCGAGGCCAAGAACAACGGCCTCGAGATCCGCCCGATCCGCACCATGATGAACCACGCCACCACCGAAGTGTTCTTCACCGACATGAGGGTGCCGGCGGAGAATCTGATCGGCGAGGAAGGCAAGGGCTTTCGCTACATCCTCTCCGGCATGAATGCCGAGCGCATCCTGATCGCGGCCGAATGCGTCGGCGACGCAAAGTGGTTCATCGCGAAGGCAACGAACTACGCCAAGGAGCGCGCCGTGTTCGGCCGGCCGATCGGCCAGAACCAGGGCATCCAGTTCCCGATCGCCAAGGCCTACGCCTCGATGCGGGCGGCCGAGCTGATGGTGAAGGAAGCCACGCGCAAATACGAGGCCGGGCTCGACTGCGGCGCCGAGGCCAACATGGCCAAGATGCTGGCGGCGGATGCGTCATGGGAAGCGGCGAATGCCTGCATCCAGACCCATGGCGGCTTCGGCTTCGCCGAGGAATACGACGTGGAGCGCAAGTTCCGCGAGACGCGGCTTTACCAGGTGGCGCCGATCTCGACCAACCTCGTGCTGTCCTTCGTCGCCGAGCATGTGCTCGGCATGCCGCGCTCGTACTGAGGTCCGGCCATGGGAGCACTTGACGGGATCAGGGTGATCGCGGTCGAGCAGGCGGTCGCGGCGCCGTTCTGCTCCTCGCGCCTGGCCGATGCCGGCGCGGAGGTGATCAAGATCGAGCGGCCCGAAGGCGATTTCGCCCGCGGCTATGACGCGGCGGCCAAGGGCCAGAGCAGCTATTTCGTCTGGCTCAACCGCGGCAAGCAATCCGCGGTGGTTGACCTCACGACAAGGGAAGGCCGCGACGAGCTGGAGAAGCTGATCGCCGGCGCCGACGTGCTGATCCAGAACCTCAAGCCCGGCTCGATGGACAAGCTCGGCTTCTCGCGCGAGCGGCTGTTGAAGGACTATCCCAAGCTGATTTCCTGCACCATCACGGGCTATGGCGACGAGGGACCCTATGCGCATCGCAAGGCCTACGACTTGCTGATCCAGGCCGAGAGCGGGCTTGCCTCGATCACCGGCAATCCCGACGGCGCCTCGCGCGTCGGCATGTCGATCGTGGATGTGGCGACCGGCGCCACCGCCCATGCGGCGATCCTGGAAGCGCTGATCGCGCGCGGGCGCACCGGCAAGGGCGCCGATATCCGCATCTCCATGTTCGACGTGATGGCGGACTGGTGCACCGTGCCGCTGCTCAACTCCGAAGCCGGCAACCCGCCCAAGCGGATGGGCCTGCGCCATCCCTCGATCGCGCCCTATGGCGTGTTCACCTCCAAGGACGGCAAGGACATTTTGATCTCGATCCAGAGCGAGCGCGAGTGGAAGACGCTGTGCGCCAAGGTGCTGGACCAGCCCGATCTGCCGGCCGATCCGCGCGTTGCCAACATGGTCGAGCGCGTGCGCAACCGCGACTTCACCGACCAGACGGTGGCGGATGCCTTCGGCAGGATGACGCGCGATGAGCTGCTGAAGCGGCTGTCGGATGCCGACATTGCGTTTGCCGAGGTCAACACCATGGCCGACCTCGCCAACCATCCGCATCTGCGGCGGATCGAGGTCGACACGCCGAACGGCCGTGTCAGCTATCCCGCGCCGGCGCCGATCATCGTTGGCGAGACGCGGAGCTACGGCGCCGTGCCCGCGATCGGCGAAAAGCCCCAGAAGAAGTCACAGAGCGAGGCGTCATGACCGAGAAGCTCGACATCGATCATTTGCGGCAATGGATCGGCCGCAGCCAGGATGCCACCGACATCGTCACCGCGCAGCTCGTGATGGGCTTGCGTGCAACGCTGTTCCAGGAGGTCAGCGAACCCAAGAAAGGCGACGCCGCGCCGTTCACGGTGCATTGGTGCCTGGCGCAGCCGGTGTTTCCGATGTCGATGCTCGGCCCCGACGGTCACCCGACCCGTGGCGGCTTCCTGCCGCCGGTGCCGCTGCCGCGCCGGATGTGGGCCGGCGGCGAGATCGAATTCCTGCAGCCGCTGCAGGTTGGCGATGAATCGACGCGGACCTCGCGCATCGCCGATGTGCAGGTCAAGTCAGGCTCGACCGGCACGCTGTGCTTCGTCTCGGTCGAGCACAGCATCTCCTCGCCGAGGGGCACGGCGATCCGCGAGCGGCAGGACATCGTCTACCGCGAGATGACCGGCAGCACGCCGGCTGGCGGCAAGGCGCCGCCTCCGCCGCCGAAGGCGCAGCACCGCGAGACGCATGTGTCCGATCCCGTGCTGCTGTTTCGCTACTCCGCGCTGACATTCAACGGCCACCGCATCCATTACGACCGTGACTACGTCACCAAGGTCGAGGGTTATCCGGGCCTGATCTTCCACGGACCACTGCAGGCGGCGCTGATCGTCGAAATGGCGGCCAAGCTTCGCGGCGGCAAGGCGCCGAAGAAGTTTACCTATCGCGGCCTGCAGCCGCTGTTCGAGGGCAGCGAGTTCTCGGTCAATGCCAATGAGATCGAGGCGGGCATGGAGCTGTGGACCGCGAACGCGGAGGGACAGCCGACGATGAAGGGCATGGCGGTGTGGTGACAGTCTCTCCCCGTCATTGCGAGGAGCTCTTGCGACGAAGCAATCCAGACTGTCACCTTTGAGGCAGTCTGGATTGCTTCGCTTCGCTCGCAATGACGAGTGGGGCTGATAGCGGCGAGAAGCAACAGGGACGGAAACCATGGCCAAGAACGGCAAGAGCTTTGGCAAGAGCGGCAGCAAGTCCGTCACCGTGAAGCAGGCAACGCTCGACCTGCTGCGGGCCTTCGGCATCACAAAAGTGTTCGGCAACCCCGGCTCGACCGAACTGCCGTTCCTTAGCGACTGGCCTGACGATATCGACTATGTGCTGGCGCTGCAGGAGGCGTCCGCGGTCGGCATGGCCGACGGCTATGCGCAGGCGACGCGCAATGCCGGCTTCGTCAACCTGCATTCGGCGGCCGGCGTCGGCAACGCGCTCGGCAACATCTATACCGCGCATCGCAACCAGACGCCGCTGGTGATCACCGCGGGCCAGCAGGCGCGATCGATCCTGCCCTTGCAGGCGTTCCTCTATGCCGAGCGCGCCTCGGAATTCCCGCGGCCTTACGTCAAATACAGCGTCGAGCCGGCCCGGCCCGAGGACGTGCCGGCCGCGATCGCGCGGGCCTATTACACCGCGATGCAGCCGCCATGCGGGCCGGCCTTCGTGTCGATCCCGATAGACGACTGGGCGCATGCGGCTGCTCCGATCGAAGCGCGCAAGGTCAGCCGGGAGATCGGTCCGGAGGCTGACGCGATGAAGGCGCTGGTTGCCGCACTCGGCTCCGCAAAACACCCCGCCCTCGTCGTCGGCCCCGGCGTCGACCGCGCCGGCGCGGTCGACCTGATGATGCGCGTCGCCGAGAAAGCGAAAGCCAGCGTCTGGGTGAGCCCGTTCTCTGCGCGCTGCTCGTTCCCCGAGCGGCATCCGCAATTCGCGGGCTTCCTGCATGCTTCGCCCGCGCAGCTCTCCGATGCGCTACGCGCGCACGATCTCGTCGTGGTCGTCGGCGCGCCCGTGTTCACGTTCCATGTCGAGGGCCATGCCGCGATCTTCGATGGCGCGGCGACCATTTTTCAGATCACCGATGATCCGGATGCCGCCGCGGTGACGCCGGTCGGCACCAGCATCATCGCGACGATGAAGCCGGCGCTCGCCATGCTGCTCGAGTTGCTGCCGGAGAGCAAGCGCGCGGCGCCGAAGGGCCGGACGCTGCCGCCGGCACCGCAAGCCGCCGATCCGTTGCCGGTCGAATTCCTGCTGCACTCGCTGTCGCAAGCGATGCCGGACGGGGCGTCACTGGTCGAGGAAGTGCCCTCGCACCGGCCGGCGATGCAGAAGTTCATGCCGATGCGCGGCCAGGACAGCTTCTACACCATGTCGAGCGGCGGTCTCGGCTACTCCCTGCCCGCCGCCGTCGGCATGGCGCTCGGCAAGCCGAGCAGCCGCACCGTCTGCCTGATCGGCGACGGCTCGGCGATGTATTCGATCCAGGCGCTGTGGACCGCGGCGCAGCGCAAGCTGCCGCTCACCGTCGTCGTCATCAACAATTCCGGCTACGGCGCGATGCGCTCGTTCAGCCAGGTGATGCAGGTGCGCAACGTGCCCGGGCTGGAGCTGCCGGGAATCGATTTCGTGCGACTCGCCGAAGGCATGGGCTGCCATGCGGTGCGGGTGACCAAGGCGGCGGAGCTGGGCGAAGCGCTGAAACGCGGGATGGCCTATGCAGGCACGAGCCTCGTCGAGGTCATCGTCGATTCAGCGGTGCCGGTGTTGTACGGGCAGAAGCATTGAGGATGTCGTCCCTGCGAACGCAGGGATCCATACCGCGTGATCTGTCAGTCAAGCGCAGGTGTCAGTACCGCGGGCAGAAACACTACCAGTCTTCGCCAAACTTCTCCCTGGGGATATGGGTCCCTACGTTCGCAGGGACGACACTGAATTTGTCGCGCCACCTCGACATCACGACGCCAGAAATCCGCCGTCCGCCGCCAGCACATGCCCGACGACATAGGATGACGCGTCGGACGACAGCCACACCACGGCTTCCGCCACTTCTTCTGGGCTTCCCATCCGCCGCAGCGGCAGGCCGGCGCTGACGGTTGCGACATCGCCGACGCCGGCACGCAGCATCATGTCGGTGACGACGCGGCCGGGGGCGATGGCGTTGATGCGGATACCGCGAGGCGCGTTCTCCATCGCGGCCGAGCGCGTCAGCGAGATCGCGGCGGCTTTCGAGGCCGAATAAAGCGAGAAGCCGGGATTGGGATTGCGCACGCCGCTGACGGAGGCGTTGACGACGATGCTGCCGCGCCCCTGCGCCAGCATTGCCGGCAGTTGGTGGCGCAGGCACAGGAACAGCGCGCGGACATTGGTATTGAACACGTTATCGTAGATCTCCGTGCCCTGCTCCTCCAGCGGCGCGCGGCGCTCCTGGAATCCGGCATTGTTGAAGGCAACGTCGAGCCGGCCGCAGCGCTCGACCGCCGCGCGCACCATGCGCGCGACGTCGTCCTCCTCAGTGATATCGGTCTTGACCGGCACGGCCTCCGCACCGAGCTCACGGCACGCCGAGGCGGCGGCGTCGATCTCGGCTTCGCGCCGGCCGGCGACGAAAATCGCTTCGGCGCCTTCGGACGCCATCCTCATCGCCGTGGCGCGGCCGATGCCGCTGCCGCCGCCCGTGACGAGGCAGACCTTGCCCCTCATCCGCATCCCGGTTGGCAAAGTTCCGCTCATCGTCCACTCCAAAACGCTTGCGCGCGGCGTTGCGCCCATTTAGTTGTATGATACAACTATATGCCGGGAGTCAAGATGGCCGAGCTTTCGCTGATCGACGACATCCGCGCCGCGTCGCGCCTGATGGTGCGCGAGCTCGGCTTCATGGACGCGACGGTGGCGGCATCGGACTATCCGCCCTCGGCGGTCCACACCATCCTGGAAATCGGCATCCGCGGCCCGATGACATCAGGCGAGCTCGGTGATTTCCTGCGTCTGGAGAAATCGAGCGTCAGCCGCCTGGTGCGCAAGCTGATCGACTGCGGCGAGGTCAGGGAGACGCCGGACGAGCTTGATGCACGCAGCAAGCTGTTGTCGCTGACGGCGAAAGGCCGCCGAACGCTGGAAGCGCTGCATGCATTCGGGCGGCAGCAGGTGCGTGGTGCGCTGGCGGCGTTGACGCCGGCCGAGCAGCGCATCGTGCGCGAGGGCATGATGCTCTATGCGCGGGCGCTGAGGGCGAGCCGGGAGGAGCATGAGGCTGCAGCCTAGTCACCGGTGTCGTCCCTGCGAACGCAGGGACCCATACCGCGTGATCTATCGAGGAAGTGGGGCGTCAGTACCGCGGCAACGGCAACTAGCAGCCTCCGCCAAACTTCTCCCTGTGGTTATGGGTCCCTGCGTTCGCAGGGACGACAGCGAGGAGTTGGCGCGAGCTAGCCTCAATTGGACCGCCCCTAACGGTCACTTCCCGAACTCTTCCCGCATCTTCGCCTGGATCTTGGCCATGCCGCCGATCCAGCGGTCGTAATTCTCGGTCTTCTTGCGCATGTAGCCGAGCACCTGCGGGTGCGGCAGGATCAGGAACGTTTCCTGTTCGAGGCCGGCGAGCACGTCTTTCGCCACCTGCTCCGGCGTCAGGTCGCCGTCGCCGGATTGCGGGCCCTTGGGGATCGAGCGCAGCATGTTGGTGTCGACGCCCTGCGGGCAGAGGATCGAGACCTTGATGTTGTGGGCCTTGTGCGAGATCGCGAGATTCTCGGCAAAGCCGACTGCAGCGTGCTTGGTCGTCGAATAAGCGGGGCTGCCGACCTGCGACAGCAGGCCCGCGGCCGAGATGGTGTTGAGGAAATAGCCGCCGCCGCGCGCCCTCATGCGGGGGACGAGATGCCGCGCCGCGTAGACGTGGGCCATGACGTGGATCGCCCAGCTGCGCTGCCAGGGTTCATCCGAGGCGCCGCCGGCATTTTCCGACATCGGATCGAAACCGCCGCCGATGCCGGCATTGGAGCAGAACAGCTCGATCGGCCCGAACTGACGTTCGGTCTCCTCGATGACGTGAGCGATGTCCTTTTCCTGAGCGACGTCGCATTTGAAGGCGGCGCCATCAACCATGGCTGCGACCGCCCGCGCATTGGCGGCGTCCATGTCCGCGACCACAACCTTGGCTGCGCCCGCATGGTGAAAGGCCTCGCACAGCGCCTTGCCGATGCCGTTTGCGCCGCCCGTGACGACCACGACCTTGCCGGTCACCTGCATGCGACGTCTCCTCTTGCCTTACCGCGTTTCTTATCCCGCTTCGCGGGAAACCTGCTCAGCTCAACACGAGGTCGAGCACCGCGGTATAATGGCATGCCGCGCCGGCCAAGACAAAGCCGTGCCAGATCGCATTCTGGAATCGCAGACGCCGCCAGGCGTGGAAGATCACGCCGAAGCTGTAGAGCAGGCCGCCCGCAACGATGAAGCCCAGCACCAGCGCGGGCAACGCCCTGACCACGGCGTCGTAGAGCATCATGCCGCTCCAGCCCATCGCGAGGTAGATGCCGACCGAGACCCGGTCGAACCGGCCGGGATAGAGAAGCTTCAACACGATGCCGAGGATTGCCACGCACCAGACCCCGGCGAGCAGCACCAACGCGAACACGCTGTCCTTCACCTCCAGGATGAACGGCGTGTAGGTCGCCGCGATCAGCAGATAGATCGCGGAATGGTCGAACCGGCGCAGCAGCCATTTGGCCGGCGAGACCGGCCAGAGATTATAGGTCGCCGACAGCACCAGCATCGAGAGCAGGCCGGCGACGTAGATCGAGACGCCGACGACGTCGGTCGCATCCGCATAGATCGCCGTCAGCACCACCAGCACGGTCGCGGCGACGATACCGGCGAAGACGCCGACCGCGTGGATGACACCGTCGGCGATCAGCTCGGCACGGTCGTAATGCCAGCCGACCATGTCGGCTGCGGCGTGGACGGAGCTGGATGCGAACTCTTTCAATTGGAAGACGGTCATGGGCAATCCGCTAACGTGAGGCAATCGTCCTCTTGTATGGGTGCTTCGGGATCGGCACATCGTTCAAACGGCTGACTGGCCGACAAAGGCGGTGGAAGTATGGAGCTTGATTTTCCTCACGCAATTGCCACTTTTGTGATCGGCCGCACATTCCTCCCGCCCCGGATCCTCTTACGTTCATATGGCATTCAGTTTCCAGGATATGGTCGAAGAGGCGCGGCTGTCGGCAAGGGCGCTGATCGACTATGGCGAGCACTTCTTCAACCCCACGGTGCGGCTCGGCGTCACCGGGCTGTCACGGGCGGGTAAGACCGTATTCATCACCGCCCTGATCCACGGCCTGACGCGCGGCGGCCGGTTTCCGGTGTTCGAAGCCTATGCCTCCGGCCGCATCGCGCGGGCGCATCTGGCGCCACAGCCGGACGACGCCGTGCCGCGCTTTGCCTATGAGAACCACCTGCGCGCGCTGATCGAGGAACGGCGCTGGCCGAACTCGACGGTCGACATCAGCGAGCTCAGGCTCGTGATCGAGTACCAGCGCCCGAACGGCGCGGACCGCAATTTGACGCTCGATATCGTCGACTATCCCGGCGAATGGCTGCTCGATCTGCCGCTGCTGCAGAAAAGCTATGAGCAATGGTCGGCGGAAAGCCTGGCGCTGTCGCGCGAGGCACCGCGGGCGCATCTCGCGGCGGACTGGCACGCGCATCTCGCAACGCTCAAGCCCGAAGCGCGCGAGGACGAGCAGGCGACGCTGACGGAAGCAAAGCTTTTCACCGATTATCTGCGCGCGTGCCGCGAGGAGCGCTTCGCGATGAGCCTGTTGCCGCCGGGCCGCTTCCTGATGCCCGGCAATCTCGCAGGCTCCCCCGCACTGACCTTTGCGCCGCTCGATCTGCCCGCTGGCGGACAAGCGCCCGACGGCTCGCTCTGGGCGATGATGGTGCGCCGTTTCGAGGCCTACAAGGATGTCGTGGTGCGGCCGTTCTTCCGCGATCATTTCGCGCGGCTCGATCGCCAGATCGTGCTGGCGGATGCACTCGCCGCATTCAACTCGGGCCCCGAGGCGCTGCACGATCTCGAAGCCGCGCTTGCCGGCATTCTCGGCTGCTTCAACATCGGCCGCAGCACCTTGCTCTCCAGCCTGTTCCGGCCGCGCATCGACCGCATCCTGTTTGCGGCGACCAAGGCGGACCATCTGCATCATTCCAGCCATGACCGGCTCGAGGCCGTGCTGCGCCGCGCCGTATCGGGCGCGGTTGCGCGCGCGGAAAATACCGGTGCGGCGATCGACGTCGTTGCACTCGCCGCCGTCCGCGCCACGCGCGAGGCGCAGGTGTCCCGTGGCCGCGACAAATTGCCGTCGATCCTGGGAACACCGGCCGCGGGCGAAAGCGCCGGCGGCGAGTTCTTCGACGGCAACACGGAAGTCGCGACCTTTCCGGGGGATCTACCCGTCGATCCCGAGCCGCTGTTCAACGACACCGATGCATTCCGCGGGCTCTCGACGGAGGCGGCCGAGACAAGCGACTTCCGCTTCCTGCGCTTCCGCCCGCCCAAGCTCGAACGCGAGGGCAACGACGAGCCCACACTGCCACACATCCGCCTTGACCGTGCCCTGCAGTTCCTGATCGGAGACAAGCTGTCATGACGGAGCGATCCCAGCAGCGGCGGCCGGCGACGTTCCGGCTCGACGATCCCGGCGTCGTCGTCACCGAGGCCGACGAGACGGGACGGCTCGGTCGCGGCACGATCCAGATCACGCCGGAGAACGATCCATCGACGCTGCCGGTGCCGATTCAGGCCACACTTCCCGCGCGGCGCCGCTTTCCCTGGGGCGCGCTGTTCTGGTCCGGCCTCGCCGGGTTGACGCTGCTCGGGGTCGGGCTCGGCGTCGTCCATCTGATCGAGGATTTGTTCGCGCGCAGCGAGAGCCTCGGCTACGTCGGGCTTGCCTTTGCGCTCGTCACTGCGTCGGCGCTTGCCGTCGTGATCGGACGCGAGGCGTTTGGACTGGCGCGCCTCGCAACAATCGAGAAGCTGCATCAGCGCGCCGCCGACGTGCTCGCCAGTGACGATCGCGCCGAGAGTCGCGTCATCGTGCAGGACCTGCTGAAGATCGCGCACCAGAACCCGCAGCTCGCGCGGGCCCGCGCCACGCTGGAAAGCCATGCCGGCGAGATCATCGACGGCGCCGACATGATCCGGCTCGCCGAGCGCGAACTGATGTCCCCGCTGGATGCGGAAGCGCGGCGGCTGGTGTCGTCAGCCGCGCAAAAGGTCTCGATCGTCACAGCGGTCTCGCCCCGCGCGGCGATCGACGTGCTGTTCGTGTTCGTCGCCGCGCTGCGCCTGATCCGCCAGCTCGCCTATCTCTATGGCGGCCGCCCTGGCGCGCTCGGCATGATCCGCCTGCTCCGTCACGTCATCGCCCATCTCGCCATCACCGGCGGCATGGCCGCGAGCGACAGCCTGGTGCAGCAGATGCTCGGCCATGGCATCGCGGCGAAGCTGTCGCAGCGGCTGGGTGAAGGCGTGCTGAATGGATTGCTGACGGCCCGATTGGGCCTTGCCGCGATCGACGTGACGAGGCCATTGCCGTTCGCGGCACTACCGCCGCCGAAACTGTCGGATTTGGCGACGGATTTGATACGGAAGAAGGATGAGGAAGAGTAGCCTCTCGCCACGCGCTCTCTGTCACCTCTCCCCTTGTGCGAGACGGGTGAGGGGTATCTCTCCGCGTACGCAGCTTTTGCCGTGTGGATAGATACCCCTCATCCGGCGCCATAGCCGAGCTCCGCTTCGGCGTTCTTGAGAACGGCGGCCGAAGGCCGCCTATGCCACCTTCTCCCACAAGGGGAGAAGGGAAAGAGGTCTGCCGCTCTATCCGAGCGAACGCTCTTCAAACTCCCCCGCCAACACCCGCCACTGGAACAGCGGCGAGTCCTTCGGCGGTGACAGCTCCGGGGTCCAGCCGGTGAGCTTTTCAAGCACATAGGTGTCCATCACGAGGCCGCGCCAGCGGCGCTCGGCGTCGCCGAGCTGCTCGCGCCTGGCCGGGATGTTCTGCCACAGCGACGAACGATCGTCCGGCGCGCGCCCGACATAGACGCCCGCATGGTCCTTGATCCTGTCCATGCCGGGATCGCGGAAATCCTGGAAGCGGCCGCGCTCGTTGATCTCGATCACGGGCACGCGGCCCCTGAACAGCCAGCGCATCATGGCGTAGGTGCGGTAGTCCGACGTTGCGATCCAGGTCGCGCCGGTCTCATCCAGCGCGGCCTGCACGCGCGCGGCGACCTGCTCATAGCCGGCCTCGGCGCCGATCGGATCGATCCTGCCGAGGAAGTTCCATGGCGCGGCGACGTAATAGAGAAACACGACGACGACGAAGGCGATGCCCGAGACGATTGCAGTCCTGGCCCAGAACAGTGACGATTTGAGCATCCGGGCCGACCATCCCTCTTTCGTCATCGTTGCGAGGTTCACCCCGGTGGCCGCGAAGCCGACCGGCCACATGAACATTGGCCAGGTGTCGCCGACCCGGAGCGTCATCGACTTCGCAAGGAAATAGAGGAACGGCACCAGCACGGCGGTCGACAGCAGGATTGCGACCGGCTCGCGCGTGCGATAGCCGCGCCAGGCCGTCAGCACCAGGCCCGTCAGAACCACCGGCAGCATGACGAAGCCGACCAGGCCGAATTGCAGACCAATGTAATCGCCGATCGTCCGCAGCGAGATGCCGTAATTGGCCGTGGCGCGCACGCCCTGGAAGCGGAACGAGGCCCAGTCGTGCTGCGCATTCCAGATCAGGACCGGCGAGAACACGGCGATCGCAACCAGCACGGCAAGGTAAGGATAAGGGCTCCGCAGCCAGCGCCAGCGCCAATCCGGCACCAGCAGGAAGGCGGCAACCGCCGGCGCGAACATGATCGCGGTGAATTTCGACAGCATCGAAAGGCCTGCGAACAGGCCCGCCGCGAGCCACCAGCGGCCGTCGCCGCCCTGTGCGAGCCGCACAAGCGACCACACCATCGCCATCGCACACGGAATCATCGCGACATCGGGCGCGACCTTGGCCATCAGCAGGCCGTAATAGAGCGCGGCCTCCGGCATCAGCACCGCGAACATGATCGCGCGCGCATCATGGGTGAGGCGACGGACGATGTCGGCGAGCAGCAGCTGTGTCACCAGCATGGCGACGATGCCGCCGAAGCGGACGCCGAGCGCAGTGTCGCCGAAGATCGCGGTACTGAGGCGGATCATCCAGGCGACGCCGGGGGGATGATCGAGAAAGCTGAGCGCCGTTTCCTTCGACCAGGTCCAGTAATAGGCCTCGTCCGTGCGCAGTTCGATGGCGGAGGCGTAGACGATGCGCATCACCGTCATCGCGGCGATGATCGCTGCGGCAACGAGGATGAGACGACGTTCGGCGCCGTCCGGCTTCGCAGAAATGTCGGGAGCGATCGTCACGGCCGCGCTTTTCCCCGACTTGAGAGGGGGAGTCAATGTGGGGCAAGCTCGCTCCCCGAGTCGTCCCGGACAAGCGCAGCTCCCGACAACGCGTAGCGTTGTCTAGAGCGGAGCGCAGATCCGGGACCCATAGCCACAGGAGGGGGTTTGGCGAGGACTCGGAGTTACCAGCCTGCCCTCAACTACTCCCTGTGATTATGGGTCCCGGATCGGCGCGCGCTTTGGGCGCGCTTGTCCGGGACGACAGCGGAGGTTAGACGCGCCCACCCTACGATTTCGTAACCCTGCCGCGCATGTGATTGGCGAGCCTGTCCACATCGGGAATTAAACGCTACGCTGGCTGTTCTCCTTGGTGAACTGATACAAGCGAATCATGGCCACCGCTCCCGTACACATGCCCGAGCTCGTCCGCGCCACCGGCGTCCGGCAACTGCGGCTCATCTGCGGAATCATCCTGTTCGCCTATGTGGTCAGCCATTTCCTCAACCATGCGCTCGGCAACATCTCGGTGGATGCCATGGAGGTCGGGGTCTACTATCATACCCTGTTCTGGCAGTTCCTCCCCGTCGCGATCGTGTTCTACACGGCTGCACTCACCCATATGGGCCTCGGCATCTACGCCCTGTATCAGCGCCGGCAGTTCCGCTGGCGGACGATCGAGCCGCTCCAGCTGGTGCTGGGCCTGAGCATCCCCGCTCTGGTCATGGGGCACGTGGTCGGGGTGCGGCTCGGTTACACGCTGTACGATCATCAGAAGCTCTATCCGCAGGAGCTCTATCTGTTCTTCGTCGCAGCGCCGGGCCGGCTTTGGCAGATGACGATCCTGCTCCTCATTGCATGGGTGCACGGCTGCATCGGCATTTTCTTCTGGCTTCGCCTGAAGCCGTTCTTCACGCGCGCGGCGCCCTATCTGCTCGCGGCCGCCGTGCTGATCCCGACGCTGTCGCTGCTCGGCATCTATCAGGGCGGCCGCAGCGTCGCCGTCGAGAGCGAAGATCGAGAGTGGCGTAGCCAGAACCTTACCCGCGATCAGGTCGGCACGGTCGCTGAAGGCAATACACTCGACCGCATCGCGGGCGGCCTCACCACCGGCTATTTCGGATTGCTCGCCTTGGCGCTGGCGGCACGCGGCGCGCGGGCCTTGCGCGAGCGGCGCGGCGGCATGATCGCGCTGTCCTACGGCAACGGCAAGACGGTGCGCGTGCCAAAAGGCCTCTCCGTGCTGGAAGCGAGCCTGCGCCACAACGTGCCGCATGCCAGCGTCTGCGGCGGCCGCGCCCGCTGCTCGACCTGCCGCATCCGCATCATCGGTGATCATGAGGCCCTGCCCGAGCCATCGCCGCGCGAGGCCTTCGTGCTCACCCGCGTCGGCACTTCCGATCCCTCGATCAGGCTCGCCTGCCAGCTGCGGCCGACCTCCGACCTCTCCTTCTTCCAGCTCTTCACACCGCACACGGTCTCCGCGAATGCGCAGGCTTCGACGCCTGCCAGCATCGGCCAGGAGCGCTATCTCGTCAGCCTGTTCGTGGACATGCGCGGCTCGACGCAGCTTGCCGAGAAGCGGCTGCCGTTCGACACGGTCTTCATCGTCAACCGCTTCCTCGGTGCGGTCTCGCAGGCCGTCATCGAGAATGGCGGCCTGCCGAACCAGTTCGTCGGCGACGGCATGCTGGCGCTGTTCGGGCTGTCGGCGGACCCGCAAACCGCGTGCCGGCAGGCGCTGAAGGCCGCCGCCGGAATCGCCACGCATATCGATGAGCTCAACGAGCTCCTGAGCCACGATCTTCGCCAGCCGATCCGCTTCGGCATCGGCATCCACGGCGGCGAGGTCATCATTGGCGACATCGGCTATCGCGACCACATCGTCTTCACGGCGCTGGGCGATGCCGTCAACGTCGCCGCCCGCCTGCAGGACATGACCAAGACCCTGGCCTGCGAGGCGATCGTCTCGGAGGAAATCCTCCGCACCGCGGACCTCGCCGACGACGCCCTGCCGCAGCAGGAGGCCGCAATCCGCGGCCGCGACGAGCCGATGGCGGTGCGCGTCGTGGCGGATGCAAGGACGTTGACGGCGCTGGTCGATCGAAGCGAGCGCGTCGCGGCCTGATGTCTTCACCTCTCCCCGCTTGCGGGGAGAGGTCGGATCGCTCTTGCGATCCGGGTGAGGGGGTACATGTCTCACGACAATTTCACTCGCGGAGAGAGGCCCCTCACCCCAACCCTCTCCCCGTAAGAACGGGGCGAGGGAGCGCACTGCCTTCGCCGCGTCAGCTCGATCTCATGACAGACGTAACACCGGCCCGCTGCAACACAGCGGCATGGGCTTGCTGCGAAAGCACCAATTGACATCATCCAGATCGTTGCGACAGATGAGCGCAGGATCGCGGTGATGACCGCTGGTCCAACAAAAGCTCCGGGAGGAGACCAGAATGTTCGACCGACGCGACCTGCTCAAAGGAGCGGGCCTTGCCGCCGTTGCGGCTACATTGAACTCCACCAAGGCGCTGGCGCTCGACACCGTCACCCTGCCCTTCGCCAATGGCGAACGACCGCTGGTGAAATATCCGCAGAAGCGACCGATGATCGGCCTGACCAGCCGGCCGCCTCAGCTCGAGACGCCGTTTGCCGTGTTCAACGACGGCCCGATCACGCCGAGCAACGCGTTCTTCGTGCGCTATCACCTCTCCGACCTGCCTTACGATCTCGACCCCGACAAGTTCACGCTCGAGGTCAAGGGCAAGGTCGACAAGACGCTGAAACTTTCGCTGAAGGACATCAGGAAGATGAAGGCGACGGAGATCGTCGCCGTCAACCAGTGCTCCGGCAACAGCCGCGGTTTCTTCGAGCCGCGCGTCGCCGGCGGCCAGCTCGCCAACGGCGCGATGGGCTGTGCGCGCTGGCGCGGCATACCGCTGAAATCCGTGCTGGCGATGGCCGGCGTTCAGAGTGGCGCCAAGCAGGTGACGTTTGGCGGCATGGACGGACCGGTCAGCGACAAGACGCCCGATTTCGTCAAGGCGCTCGATCTCGATCACGCCACCGACGGCGAGGTGATGCTGGCCTATGGCATGAACGGCGAGGACCTGCCGTTCCTCAACGGCTTCCCGCTGCGCCTGATCGTGCCTGGCTATTTCGGTACCTACTGGGTCAAGCACCTCAACGAGATCACCGTCATCGACAACGTCTATGACGGCTTCTGGATGAAGTCGGCCTATCGCATTCCCGATACGCCCGACAACGCGGTCGAGCCGGGCACCGCGCCGAAGGCGACCATCCCGATCAACCGCTTCACCATCCGTTCCTTCATCACCAGCGTCCCCGATGGCGCCAGGCTGAAGGCGGGAGCTGTGACCCTGCGCGGCATCGCCTTCGACGGCGGCAAGGGTATCAAGGAAGTCGAGGTCTCCACCGATGGCGGCAAGACCTGGACCCGCGCAAGGCTCGGCAAGGACCTCGGCAAATACGCCTTCCGCGAATGGAAGCTGCCGGTGAAGCTCGCCGCCGGCAGCCATGAGCTCAAGGTGCGCGCCACCGGCAATGGCGGTGAGACGCAGCCGGACACGCCACGCTGGAATCCGGCGGGTTATCTGCGCAACGTCGTCGAAACCGTCCGCGTGACGGTCGCCTGAAGGAGAATGATCATGCAGCGCACCGTTCTCCTCGCAGTGATGCTCGCCCTCGCCGCCGTGGCGGGTTCGGCACTTGCCGCGCCGGTCAATTACAAGACTCCCGACGAGGTCGCCGCCTTCAAGCCCGGTCCCAATCTGGAGGTCGTGCAGGGCAATTGCAGCGCCTGCCACTCGTCCGACTACATCGCCACGCAGCCGCCGATGAAGGACAAGAAGAGCTTCTGGCAGGCCGAGGTGACGAAGATGATCAAGGTCTATGGCGCGCCGATCGACGATGCCGATGTCGGCAAGATCGTCGACTATCTGGCTGCGACGTATTGACGAATGCGGGGACGCGTACGGGCATTTGACCGCGAAACGGGCAAAACCGGCAAAAACGCCGCGAAGTTGAGCGGAATTCAGCGAAATGCCGATGTGGTTTGAGCTACCAAGCCTGCCACATTCCGCGTATCCTGTAGGACCGAACCGGCCGGTTGGCGGGGACTGGCGGTTCGCGATCTCGGAGGAAGACCCGCGGAGAAGTCGTGATGGCTAAAGGTACGGTCAAGTGGTTCAACCCGACGAAGGGTTATGGATTTATCCAGCCTGCGTCGGGGGGCAAGGATGTGTTCGTGCATATCTCGGCAGTGCAGAAAGCCGGTCTGTCGACCCTCAACGAGGGACAGACGGTGGAATACGAAGAGATCGCAAACCGGGGCAAGACCTCCGCAGAAAACCTCAAAGTATAAGCCCGCCAGCATTTGCTGCCTCCTGGACTAATCCGGGAGCCGGGCCAAGAAATTTAGAAGACGGCCAGTGCAGTCGACGACAGGCGTTGCGATTGCACGGGGATAGTTATTTTTCCTTGGAAGACCGCTTGTCCACGCCACAGCAATGACAATCGCGACGGCATGTCGTCAGCCTACCGGCAACGGTGCGTCGCGCTTGATCTCCTCCATCACCGCATAGGTCCGCGTCTCGCGCACGCCCGGCATCGACAGCAGGGTCTCGCCGAGAAAGCGTCGATAGGCGGCCATGTCCGCAAGCCGCGCCTTCACAAGATAGTCGAAGCCGCCGGCAACCATGTGACACTCCAGCACCTCGGGCGCGAGCTTCACCGCGCGTGCAAAGCGCTCGAAATTGTCGGGCGTGGTCTTGTCGAGCAGCACCTCCACGAACACCAACAGGCCGAGTCCGAGCCGGTGCGGGTTGAGCCGCGCACCATAGCCCTCGACAAAACCCTCGCGCTGCAAGCGCTTCAGCCGTTCGCCAATCGACGTTGGCGACAGCCCAATGCGCTCGGCGAGCTCGACATTGGCGATGCGCCCATCTTCCTGGAGAATCGAGAGGATTCTGCGGTCGATTCGATCAAGTTCCATATTATATCTGCTAACATCCAGAATTTTCTTCATTTTCTAAGGCAATTCCGCTAATTTGTCTATCGAACTACGGTAACGTTGGCCTTATCCTGTCATTCAGCCACAGGACACGTTATGCCGAACTCCCCGCCTCCCTTCTCCGCTCCTTACGCCTCCGACGACACCGAGATCGCCGCGCGTCTCTTGCCGGCGTCGCAGCTGTCCCCGCCACAGGAGGCGCGGATCGACCGCAGCGCGACGCGGCTGATCGAGGCGATCCGCAAGCGTGACGACCGGCTTGCAGGTAACCTTGGCGGGGTCGAGGACATGCTGCGGGAGTTCGCGCTCTCGACCAAAGAGGGGCTCGCGCTGATGGTGCTGGCCGAGGCGCTGCTGCGCGTGCCGGACGCGCGCACCGCCGACCAGTTCATCGAGGACAAGCTCGGCGAAGGCGACTTCATCCACCACGAGACCAAGTCCACCGCGTTCCTGGTTAACGCCTCGGCCTGGGCGCTCGGGCTCTCCGCGCGCGTGATCCAGCCCGGCGAGACGCCCGACGGCACCATCGGCCGGCTGGTGAAGCGGCTCGGCGCACCGGCCGTGCGTACCGCCACGCGCCAGGCGATGCGGCTGATGGGCAATCATTTCGTGCTGGGCGAGACCATCGAGCAGGCGCTGGAGCGGGGCCGGCCGCGCTCCGGCCAGAAGACGCGCTATTCCTTCGACATGCTCGGCGAAGGCGCGCGCACGGCGGCGGATGCGAAGCGCTACTTCGACGCCTATGCCAGCGCCATTGAAACGATCGGCAAGGCGGCAGGCAGCCATCCCTTGCCCGACCGGCCCGGCATCTCGGTCAAGCTCTCGGCGCTGCATCCGCGCTTCGAGGCGATCAGCCGCGAGCGCGTGATGGCCGAACTGGTGCCGCTGCTGCTGGACCTCGCCCAGCGCGCCAAGGCCCATGACCTCAACTTCACCGTCGACGCGGAAGAGGCCGACCGTCTGGAGCTGTCGCTCGACGTGATCGCGGCGACGCTCGCCGACCCCTCGCTCGGAGGCTGGGACGGATTTGGCTTGGCCATCCAGGCCTATCAGAAGCGCGCCGGCGCGGTGATCGATTATGTCGATGCGCTTGCCCGCGCACATGATCGCAAGCTGATGGTGCGGCTGGTCAAGGGGGCCTATTGGGACACCGAGATCAAGCGCGCGCAGGAGCGCGGGCTCGGCGGCTATCCCGTGTTCACGCGCAAGGCGATGACGGATCTGAACTACGTCGCCTGCGCGACGAAGCTGCTGGCCTTGCGGCCCCGCATCTTCCCGCAATTCGCCACCCACAACGCGCTGACGGTCGCGACCGTGCTGGAGCTTGCCGCCGGCAGCGGCGGCTTCGAATTCCAGCGCCTGCATGGCATGGGCGAAGCGCTGTACGAGCAGCTGGCAAAAGATCACCCGGACATCGCCTACCGCACCTACGCGCCGGTCGGCAGCCATCGTGATCTGCTCGCCTATCTGGTGCGGCGGCTGCTCGAGAACGGCGCGAACTCGTCCTTTGTGGCGCAGGCCGCCGACTATCGCGTGCCGGTGTCGGCGCTGTTGCAGCGTCCGGCAGATGCCATCGTCCGGCCGCAGGCGGCGGCCCATCCAAGAATCCCATTGCCCTGCGATCTCTTCGCGTCGGACCGGCGCAATTCGCGCGGCATCGAATTCGGCGAACGCGCCGCGCTCGACCGGTTGCTGACCGACGTCAGGGCCGAGACGGCCCGCCTCGAGGTGATCGCCGAAGCCTCGCCGGATCAGGCCAATGCGGCAGTCGCCGCGGCACGCGCCGGCTTTGCCGCCTGGAGCCGCACGCCGGCAGGTGGGCGCGCGGCGGCGTTGGAGCAGGCCGCGCACCTGCTGGAGAGCCGCGGCGCTCACTTCATCGCGCTGCTGCAAGCCGAGGGCGGCAAGACGCTTGACGACGCGCTGTCGGAGCTGCGCGAGGCCGCCGACTTCTGCCGCTACTACGCCGCGCAGGGCCGCAAGCTGTTCGGGGTCGAGGCTGCCATGCCGGGCCCGACCGGCGAGAGCAACGCGCTCGCCCTGCGCGGCCGCGGCGTGTTCGTCGCGATCTCGCCTTGGAATTTTCCGCTGGCGATTTTCCTGGGGCAGGTCACGGCCGCGCTGATGGCCGGCAACAGCGTCGTCGCAAAGCCCGCCGAGCAGACGCCGCGCATCGCGCGCGAGGCCGTGGCCCTGCTGCACGAGGCGGGCATCCCCAACAGCGCGCTGCACCTCGTCACCGGCGATGGCCGCATCGGGGCCGTGCTGGCCGCGCACGCTGACATTGCGGGCGTGGTCTTCACCGGCTCGACCGAGGTGGCACGCTTGATCAACCGGACTCTCGCCGCCAAGGACGGGCCGATCGTGCCGCTGATCGCGGAGACCGGCGGCATCAACGCGATGATCGCGGATGCCACCGCGCTGCCCGAGCAGGTCACTGATGACGTCGTCACCTCCGCGTTCCGTTCCGCCGGCCAGCGCTGCTCGGCGCTGCGGCTGCTGTTCGTGCAGGAGGACGTCGCCGACCGCATGATCGAGATGATCGCGGGCGCCGCGCGCGAGTTGAAGATCGGCGATCCCGCTGACCTCGCAACCCATGTCGGGCCGGTCATCGACGAGGAGGCCAAGCAGCGCCTCGACGCGCATATCGCGCGGATGAAGCACGAGGCACGGCTGCACTTTGCAGGCCACGCACCGGACGGCCGCTTCGTTGCGCCGCACATCTTCGAGCTCAGGGAGCCCGGCCAGCTCACCGAGGAGGTGTTTGGCCCGATCCTCCATGTCGTACGCTATCGCGCCGAGAACCTCGAACGCGTCCTGCAGGCGATCGAGCGCACCGGCTACGGGCTCACCCTCGGCGTCCATTCCCGCATCGACGACACCATCGAGGCGATCATCGACCGCGCCCAGGTCGGCAACATCTACGTCAATCGCAACATGATCGGCGCCGTGGTCGGCGTGCAGCCCTTCGGCGGCAACGGCCTATCCGGAACCGGCCCAAAGGCCGGCGGCCCGCACTATCTGTCGCGCTTCGCCACCGAGCAGACCGTCACGATCAACACCGCCGCGGCTGGTGGCAACGCTGCCCTGCTTGCGGGGGAGGAGTGAGGCCCTGCGCCAGGCGCCGTTGCATCCCGCGGAAACATCGGTCTAATGCTGCCACGACTTGGCCCGCGCCAATTCCAGCGCGCGGGAAACGACAAGAGCGAGGGAGCAACGCCGCGATGGACAAGGGCATTTTTGCGGGGCTGAAGGTTCTGGACTGCGCGAGCTTCATCGCAGCCCCCGCGGCTGCGACCGTGCTGTCGGATTTCGGCGCCGACGTCATCAAGATCGAGCCGCCCGGCACCGGGGACCCCTACCGCAATCTGCCGAACCTGCCGGGCTATCCGACCGGCGAGCACAATTTCGCCTGGCTGCTGGAGGCCCGCAACAAGAAGAGCATCGCGCTCGACCTGTCCAAGAGCGAAGCGCAGGCTGTGCTCTACAAGCTGGTGGCGGAGGCCGACGTCTTCATCACCAACATGCCGCCGCCGGTGCGCGCCAAGCTCGGCATCACCTACGACCATCTCGCCCATCTGAACGACCGGCTGATCTACGCCTCCTTCACCGGCTATGGCGAGAAGGGCGAGGAAGCCAACAAGCCCGGTTTCGACAGCAATGCCTATTGGGCGCGATCGGGCCTGATGGACCTCGTCCGCGCCGACACCGACACCACCCCGGCGCGTTCGGTCGCCGGCATGGGCGATCATCCCTGCGCCATGGCGTTCTACGGCGCCATCGTCACCGCGCTCTATCAGCGCGAGAAGACCGGCAAGGGCTCGCACGTCGCCTCCAATTTGATGGCGAACGGGGTGTGGGCGGCGAGCGTGCTGGCACAGGCAAAGCTCTGCGGCTCCAAGTTCGGCGAGCGGCGGCCGCGCGAGCGCGCGCTGAACGCGGTCGCCAATCATTATCAGTGCAAGGACGGCCGCTGGCTGATCCTGTCGCTGCTGAGCGAGGAGAAGCAGTTTCCGACGCTGGCCCGCTGCCTCGGACGCGAGGATTTGATCAACGATCCCCGCTTCGCCACCAAGGCCGACCGTCACGCCCGCTCGGTCGAGCTGATCAAGATCCTGGACGACACTTTCGCCACCAGGAATCTCGCCGAATGGCGGGAGATCCTCGACGGCAACGGCCTCGTGTTCGGCGTCGTTGCCATTCTCGACGACATCCCGAACGACAAGCAGATGCTCGACAACGAGGTGCTGGTGCCGTTCGAGAACGACACCATGCTCACCATCAACAGCCCGATATGGATCGACGGCGCGAAGAAGGTGCAGCCGCGCAAGCCGCCCGCCGTCGGCGAGCACAGTGACGAAATTTTGCGCGGCGCGGGATATGACGAAGCGGCGATCAAGGCGCTGCGGGGGGCGGGAGCGGTGGGGTAAGGCGGCGCCTCGCGCCCCACTGTCGTCCCGGGGCGCGCATAGCGCGAACCCGGGACCCATAACCACAGGGAGTGGTTATCGGGCACGACTGGTCACTCCGAGTCTTCGCCAAACACTTCCCTGTGATTATGGGTCCCGGATCTGCGCTCCGCCCTGGACAACGCTACGCGTTGCCAAGAGCTGCGCTTGTCCGGGACGACGATAGCGAAATAGCTCGCGCGCGCGGATGCATGGCTGGATTGCTTCGCTGCGCTCGCAATGACGATGCCGGACGATCCCGCTACAAACCTAGGGCAACATCACGCCTCGCGAGGTCCCATGCCGAGCTACCGCCTGCACTACTTCCCGGAATCCGGCAACAGCTACAAGCTGGCGCTGATGCTGACGCTCTGCGGCGAGACGTTCGAGCCGGTGTGGACCGATTTCGCCGGCGGCGTCACGCGCACGGCGGAGTGGCGCAATTCCGTGAACGAGATGGGCGAGATTCCCGTGCTCGAGATCGACGGCGTGAAGATGACCCAGACCGCGCCTCTCCTGCTCAAGCTTGCCGATCAGTACGGCCGTTTCGGCGCCGAAGCGGACGACGAGAAATTCGAGCTGCTGCGCTGGCTGTTCTGGGACAACCACAAGCTCACCGGCTACATGGCGACCTACCGCTTCATGCGCGCCTTCACCGAGAAAAACGATCCGCAGGTGCTGAAGCATTTTCGCCGCCGGCTCGAGGATTTCCTCGGGATCCTCGACGGACACCTCCAGCACAACGCCTTCGCGATCGGCGCAAGGCCGACGGTCGCCGACATCTCGATGATGGCCTATCTGCACTATCCGAGCGACGAGCACGGCTTCGATTTCACGGCGAGCCATCCCGCCATCCACGCCTGGCTCGGCCGCATGGCCGCGTTGCCCGGCTGGAAGCCGGCCTATGAGCTGCTGCCGGGCAAGCGTATGACGAATTACGCCAAGTGAGGGAGCCAAAGCCTCGGCGCCATCATGGCCGGGCATAGCCGTCCGAAGGACGGCGTCGCCTATGTCCCGGCCATCCACGATCTTGAGCGCGGGGACGAGAACGTAGATGCCCGGGACAAGCCCGGGCATGACGAAAGAGAGCGAAGCTACCGCAGCGACAGCCAGCCGAGCGTGAACAGGATCCCGCCGATGATGACAGCCGCCGCGACCGCCCAGGTGCTGACGCGGACGCTGCCGGTGACCTGCTTGGCTTCCTCATTGCGCGCGATCTCGCGATTGCGCTCCTTCGTGGACTCGCTGGTATCTGTCATGGGTCATCCAAATCGCTTGTTGGTTTAACGTGTCTTGATGAAGCACATGCCGATGCGGCGCGAGGCCGCCGCAGCCTGACAGGTGAGACCGCTAGCACAGCTCCATGACGTAAAACTCCTGTCCGGCGTTCCCGATCCCGCATCCTGCAGGGAACAATGCGCGCCCCAGCCGTCCTGATATTCGGTACCGGCGAGTTCCTTACCTCCGCGGGTCTGCGGCCGGCTGGCAAATCCGCGTGAGAAATCAGGCCGCTTGCCGGAGGCGAACGCGGTCAGAATGTCGCGGCGGCGGAGCTGGTCGCCGAAAAAATGCGGCGAAGCCGGCACGATGGCGGAATTGGACGGGTTGTCCGCGAGCCAATCGACGCCAGGAAAATGAAAGCCGCCGATGCCGCGGGTCTGGTGGCAGCCGGCGCAGGTGACGTCGTTGAGACGGCGCTGGAAACCGGCGACCGAGCGGACGTTCTGCATGTCGGCACCGCGTGCCGCCGCCTGCTTCAACGCGCTGACCACGTCACCGTCAGTGAAGACGGGATCGCCTTTGCCTTCCGCTTGTCCCTCTCCTTGCATCATGCCGAACTCGGGCTGCAGCGCCGAGGCATCGAGGCCGGCGGGGGTCGGCACCACCGCGGCCCTGGCGAGGAATTTCTCCGGGATCAGCACGGTGCCGCGATCGAACTCGCGCAGATGATCGGGCGCGAGCAGCCAGGCCTTGAAGTCGCGCCGGAGCGCATCGTCGGCGAGGATCCTGTCGCGATCGATCTGGTTCTCCAGCGTCGATTCCTCGAACGTCTTGGTGGCAGCGTCGTACTTGAACACCTTGAGCAGATAGTCGGAGCGGAAATCGTGCAGCGCCGATTTCGGCGCGACCGAGACCTGGATGTTGGTCTCGATGCGGTCGAGCATGGCGTCGTAAGGGGGGATACGACTGCCGATCAGGCCTTGCCAGTCGCCATTGTCGAGCCAGCGCCGGGCGACCTCGGCACAGGTGACCGGTTTGCCGTTCGCATCCGTCTGGCGCGGATCGCGCGCCTTCATCACCAGATTGAACGTCATCGGCAAGCGCGTTGCGGTCTTGCCGCCATCCGGCCTGCCGTCGAAACGTGCGAGACGGTAGATCAGCCGGATCTCGCCGCAGGACTCGTCCGACACATAGGCACGGTCCATGCGGTTCACGATCCCGGCCAGCACGAATCGCGTATCGCGCGATTTCAGGTTGGCGAGGTCGAACAGTTGCACGTCGAAGCCCTCGCCGACGCCGATGGTCTCGGTCGGATATGTCGCCTTGTACCGCGCGATGTAGCGGTCGAATTCCGCATCGATCGCCGGCGGAATCGCTTTCAGCTGGGGCAGCGACGCGAACATCAGGTCGGTCGTGAGCGGGACGTCCGTGTTCCGCTCCGGCGAGAGCAGACGCGAGATCGTCAGCGTATTGTTCTGGTCGAGCTTGCGCAGGAGATCGGGATCGGTGATCGCAGTGCCGCGCGTCAGCGCAGTAGTCTCCGCCGCGAATAGCGAAGCGACGCCGCCGAACAATGCGGCGGCAGCAATGAGAATTCGCAACGCGCGGCTCATGCCTCAGGTAACACCGCGCAGGGACGCCTATTCAAGTAAAAAGGCGCCTCACATGGTGGTGAAGCGCCTTTTTGAAAGTCGGTAGCGAACGCTCAGCGCGACACGATGAGGCCCCTACTGGTGACGACCACCCAGCGGCCGTCCTGACGACGGATCGCATCGACGCGGCCGACGCCGGGGATGGGATCGCCGGGATAGACCTCGTAGAGCCCGTCGCGGCCCTCGATCAGCGCACCGCCATTGCTGGCATTGCGCAGCCTCCAGCCTTCGATCGTCGGCAGACGCCCGACCTCGGTCTTGGGCGCGGCAGGCGCCGGTGCCGCGGCGGCGGTCGCAACCTGGGTCGGCGCGATCGAGCCGGTGGTCTCCCTGGCAGGAGCTGCTGCAGCCTGCGCGGACGCTGCGGGCGGCGTGGCGCGGAGCTTATCGACGGTCTCGGACAGTTTTGCGATCTTGGCCAGCGGCTCGGCCTGCGCCTTCTCGAGCTTGTCGAGGCGGTCGTTGGTCCGGTTGAACTGGCTGACGCCGGTTTTCGAGCTCTGCTCGACATTGGCCTTCAGCGCGACAAGGTCGGCATCGATCCGGGCGACCGAAGCATCCAGCGCGCTGGTGTCGGCGACCTGCACCGGCGCCTGGGCCGGGGCGGCGAAACGCATCATGCCGGCGGTCGCAAGCGCCCCGCTGATTGCGCCGACGCTGGCGGCGATCGCCACCACCGCGGCCATCGCAGACAAGCGGCGCTTGCCGCCGGTCTCGCGCGGCTCGTCCGCCTTCACATGGGGGGCGAAGTCCTCGCGGTCCCAGGACCGGTCCGAGGGCGCCATGACGATCAGCTTGCCCGGCTTTGCCTCGGGCTCGGGTTCGGCTTTCGCTTCGAGTTTCGGCACGTCGATCCGCGGCGGCTCGACTTTGGGAGCATCCGTCTTGACCGGATCCGGCTTGGGCGGCGCCTCGTGGTCGGGGGCGATCGAGGGGGCGTCGATACCGGCGGCAACCGCGAGGGCCTGCGGCGCTGCGTCGGCAGCACCGGAATCCTGGGCGGCCTGGTCGGGCATTGGTTCGCTCACGGCTCAAATACTCCAGTCTGGATTGACCTTTTGGTAACTTTCATTGCTTGCGAAATCCTTACCTTCGGACCCGCTTACCGAAACTTTAGGAATTGATCCGGGGCCGAATTGGGCCGGGAAAATGGAACCGGCGTGGCGGGTGTGAAACAATTTGTAACCGGGGGAAGATGAACGGCGGCGCAACGCCCGGGCCGTCGCCCTTCGAGCCTCGTCGCGCTCGAGCCTCAGGGTAACCGCGATGGAGCGAATGCCCGCTGCCTCCACATCGTCACTACGACGGAGGGGCCACCACCTGCAGTCCCAGATCACAGTCCGTCACATCACCACCGGCGCGTCCGGCAGCTCGTTCGATTGCGGGCCCTGCGGCGGGAAATGCCGCGCCAACTCGCGCGACACCGCCTCGATGCCGCCGACCACGCCGCGCTCGAACCGGCCCGACCTGAACTCGGCCTCCATTGCGCGGCAGATGCTCTCCCACCCTTCGGCACCGACCTTCGCATCGATGCCGCGATCGGCGACGATCTCGACGTCACGGTCGGCGAGCAGCAGATAGATCAGGACGCCGTTGTTGTGCGCGGTATCCCAGATACGCAAATACGAGAACACGTCGAGTGCGCGCTCGCGCGCCGGCTGGTTTCGGAACAGCGGCGCGCCGTCAAGCGCGCCTTCGACGACGAAGCGGACCTGACCGGAATGGGCGGCCTCGCCGCGCTTGATCGCCTGCTCGACGCGATCGAGCACGGCTTGCGGGAAAATCTGCTTCGCCCGCCAATGATGCTGCACGAGATGCCTGGCAATGCGCTTGATGCTCATGACCGCTACCAGCTCCCCGAGGCGCCGCCGCCGCCGAAACTGCCCCCGCCACCGCTGAAGCCGCCGCTGCTCGACGATCCGCTGCTCCAGCCGCCTCCCGATGAGCCGCTCGACCAGGAGCCGCCGCGCGAGCGCCCGGTGCCCGGCGCCATCGCCGAAAACAGGTCGGCGACGAAGCCGATGACGAAGCCGAGAGCGCCGAGCGCCATGGCGAGTGCGAAGGAGCCGAGAATGAGCCAAGTCAGCGCCGCGATGATGCCGCCGACCGCCAGCGAGCCGAGCAGCCGCCCGAACACGGCCCGGAAGAATCCGCCAACCCCGATCGAGGCGAACAACGTCACGATGAATAGCGGCGCGAGATCGTCCAGATTGTGGGCGAAGTTGACGCTGCGCGAGGGAACCGGCAGCGGCTCGCCGTCGATCACCCGGATCATTCGATCGACGCCGTCGGAGATGCCGCCGGCAAAATCGCCGGTCCTGAATTTCGGTGTGATGACCTCGTCGATGATGCGCCTTGACGTGACGTCGGTCAGCGCACCTTCGAGGCCATAGCCGACCTCGATGCGCAAATGCCGGTCGTTCTTGGCGACGACGAGGATCGCGCCGTCGTCGACCTTCTTGCGGCCGATCTTCCAGGCCTCCGCGACCCGGATCGAGAATTGCTCGATCGTCTCCGGCTGCGTGGTCGGGACGATCAGAACGGCGATCTGACTGCCCTTGCGGTTCTCGAAGTCACTCAGCTTCTGCGACAGCGCGGCGATGTCGCTGCCGGAAAGCGTGCCGGTTTGATCGACCACGCGGCCGGTGAGCTGGGGGACGGCGACGTCGGCGTGGGTGGGGAGCGCAAGGGCGAGAAGCAGTGTGATGGCGAGGACAAGCGCGGTGAAGGCCGAATAAGCCCACCACAACCTCGCTGTCATCGTCCGGCTCGACCCGGCGATAAAGTATTCCAGAGACACCAGCGGACTATGGAGAAGCCGCGGCGTACTGGATTCCCCGCTTTCGCGGGGAATGACAGTGGTGGGTGGGATGCGCATCGGGGCCGATCGCGCTTACTTCGATGGCGCCGGGGCCGGGTTGAAGTCCACCTTCGGCGCGGTCGAGATCGCCTTCTCGTTCTCGACCGAGAAGTTCGGCTTCTCCTTGTAGCCGAACATCATCGCCGTGAGGTTGCTCGGGAACGAGCGGATGGTGACGTTATAGTCCTGCACCGACTTGATGTAGCGGTTGCGCGCCACCGTGATGCGGTTCTCCGTCCCCTCGAGCTGCGACATCAGGTCCTTGAACAAGGCATCGGACTTCAGCTGCGGGTAGTTCTCGGTGACGACCAGCAGTCGCGACAGCGCGCTGGAGAGCTCGCCCTGCGCGGCCTGGAATTTCTGGAACGCGGCGGGATCGTTCAGCACCTCCGGCGTTGCCTGGATGCTGCCGACCTTGGCCCGGGCGTTGGTGACGCCGAGCAAGACGTCCTTTTCCTGCTGGGCAAAACCCTTCACCGAGTTGACGAGATTGGGCACGAGATCGGCGCGGCGCTGATACTGGTTCACGACCTCGGACCAGGCAGACTTGATCTGCTCGTCCTCACTCTGGATCGCATTGTAGCCGCAATTGGTCAGGCTCAGCGAGGCCAGCGCCGCCAGCACGGTCAGGATCTTGCGCATCAAATTTCTCCCGGTGGAATCCGGCGCAAACTACCAGATCGAGCACGCGAGACGCCAGCTTCCCAACGTCATTCCGGGGCGATGCGCAGCATCGAACCCGGAATCTCGAGATTCCGGGTTCGCTTCGCGCCCCGGAATGACGGCGACAAGAGTTGCGCACGGCAGCTCCAGCCGGCTGACGCAAGCCTCTTGCCTATCGCAGGCCGACATAGTCAACTCCGGCAAAACAAAAGCGGAAACGCCGGAGGAGACGCCATGTCCTCGTTCGAGACCATCCTCGTGGAGAGGCCGGATCCGGCGATCATCCGGGTCGTGATGAACCGGCCCGAGGCGCGCAATGCGCAGAACCTGCAAATGACATACGATCTCAATGCCGCTTTCGACGCGGCGGTGCAGGACGATGCGGTCAAGGTCATCATCCTCGCCGGCAATGGGCCGCACTTCTCGTCCGGCCATGACCTGCGCGCGGGCGGCAAGAATGCCGCAGGCGTCGATTTTCCGCCGATCGGACATTGGGGCGGTTTCGCCGAAGCCGGCGCCCATGGCCGCTTCGCGCGCGAGCAGGAAATATATCTCCAGATCACGCGGCGCTGGCGCAATCTCGCCAAGCCTGTCATCGCCGAGGTGCATGGCAAGTGCATCGCCGGCGGGCTGATGCTGGCCTGGGCCTGCGACCTCATCGTCGCCAGCGATGATGCGCAGTTCTGCGACCCCGTCGTCACCATGGGCGTCTGCGGCGTCGAATGGTTCGTGCACCCTTGGGAACTCGGCCCGCGCAAGGCCAAGGAATTCCTGTTCACGGCCGACAGCTGGAGTGCGCAGGAAGCGCACCAGCTCGGCATGGTCAACCAGGTCGTGCCGCGCGCGGAATTGTCTTCGCGCGTGCTCGAGCTGGCGCGCCGGATCGCGGCAAAACCGTCCTTCGCGCTGAAGCTGACCAAGGAAGCGGTGAATCGTTCGGTCGACGTGATGGGCCAGCCGGCGGCGATCGACCAGGCTTTTGCACTGCACCAGCTCTGCCACGCCCATAATCTCCAGGAGTTCGGCATGATCGTCGATCCCTCCGGACTGCATCCCTCCGTGCGCAAGCCGCCGGCGGCCGCGGAGTAGACGCGATGGACCTCAATCTGAGTGACGAGCAAAGATTGCTGCGCGAAAGCGCGGACCGCTTCGTGGCCGAGAGCTACGATGCCGATCACCGCCGCAAGATGGCGAACGACCCGCTCGGCTTCAGCCCGTCGGTGTGGAAACAATTCGCCGAGCTCGGCTGGCTGGCGCTGCCGCTTCCCGAGGAGTTCGGCGGGCTCGGCGGCGGCGCGGTCGAGATCGGCATCTTGATGGAAGCCTTCGGTCGCGGGCTGGTGTCGGAGCCCTATGTCGCAACCGCGGTGCTAGGCGCGGCGCTGATCGCGAGATGCGGCACCATCGAGCAGAATCAGGCGAGCCTGCCCAAGGTGGCGGATGGATCACTGAAGCTTGCCTTTGCACATTCCGAGCGCGCGACCCGGTTCGATCTTGCCAAGGTCACGACCAGCGCCAACAAGACGGCGCAAGGCTGGCGCCTCGCCGGCAGCAAGGTCGCCGTGCTCGACGGACACGCCGCCGACCAGATCATCGTCTCCGCGCATATCCATGACCATCGAGGGCCGTCGGGGCGGATCGGCCTGTTCCTCGTGCAGGCGACGACGCCAGGCCTTGTCATCAGCGACTATCCGCGTCTTGGCGGCGGACGTGCCTGCAACATCGAGCTGTTCGACTTGCATCTGCCGGAAGACGTGCTGCTCGGTGACGGCAGCGATGCTCTGCCGGCGATCGAATGGGCCGTCGACCGCGCCATGGCAGCATTGGGTGCGGAAGCCGTCGGCATCATGCAGACGCTGCTGGACACGACGCTGGAATACACCAAGATCCGAAAGCAGTTCGGCCGGCCGCTTTCCGCCAACCAGGTGATCCGCCACCGCCTCGCCGACATGGCGATGCAGGTCGACGAGGCCCGCTCGATGGCGCTGCGAGCAGCATTGAAGGTGGATGCTGCGCCGATCGAGCGTGCCCGGGCTGCATCGGGCGCGAAAGCGAAGATCGGCAGATGCGCGCGCTTCATCGGCGAGCAGTCGATCCAGCTCCATGGCGGCATGGGCGTCACCGAGGAGCTCGAGGTCGGCGCCTATTTCAAGCGGCTCGTCGCCTTCGACACGCTGTTCGGCGGCAGCGCCCATCACTACGGCCGCCACGCCGAGCTGAGCCGCAGGGCCGTCCCGGCCTGACACAAGGAGCGCATCATGGATCTCTCGTTCAATGCCGAGGAGCGTGCCTTCCAGGACGAGGTGCGCGGCTTCATTGCCAAGAACCTCACCGACGAGACGAAGCGCGCGACGGCGCTGACGCCGTCGGTGTTCTCCGACCCCGATATCGGCATGGCCTGGCAACGCGCGTTGCACCGCCAGGGCTGGGGGGCTCCTGGCTGGCCTGTCGAACATGGCGGGCCGGACTGGACGCCGGCACAGCGCTGGATTTTCGAGACCGAATGCGCGCGCGCCGGCGTGCCCAATGTCAACGTGATGGGCGTGAAGATGGTCGGTCCCGTCATCATCGGCTTCGGCAGCCCCGAGCAGAAGAACTTCTACCTGCCTCGCATCCTCTCCGGCGAG
Organism: Bradyrhizobium sp. 191; assembly: GCF_023100985.1. NCBI lineage: Bacteria > Pseudomonadati > Pseudomonadota > Alphaproteobacteria > Hyphomicrobiales > Nitrobacteraceae > Bradyrhizobium > Bradyrhizobium sp. 191. The sequence goes on along the minus strand of NZ_CP064692.1, from coordinate 5,762,097 downwards.
GACTATTGGTGCCAGGGCTATTCCGAGCCGGGCTCCGGTTCCGATCTCGCCTCGCTGAAGACCTGCGCGGTGCGCGACGGCGACGACTACATCATCAACGGCACCAAGATCTGGACCACGCATGCCCACCACGCCAACCGCATGTTCGCGCTGGTGCGCACCAGCGATGGGCCGCGGCAGCAGGACGGCATCAGCTTCATCCTGATCGACATGAAGACGCCGGGCATCACCACGCGCCCGATCCTGACCATCGGCGGCGACCACGAGGTCAACCAGGTGTTCTTCGACGACGTGCGCGTGCCGGTCGCCAACCGCGTCGGCGAGGAAGGCAAGGGCTGGACCTACGGCAAATATCTGCTCGAGTTCGAACGCGGCGCGGGCATCGCCTCGGCCAAGCTGCGCGAGGGATTGAAGGCGATCGCGGATCTCGCCGAGTCCGACCTCACGGGCCGCGCCATCGACAGCCCCGACATCGCAACGCGCATCTCCGAGGTCGAGGTCGACATCGACGCGCTGGAGATGACCGAGCTGCGCGTGCTCTCGGCGCTGCAGACCGGGCAGAATCCCGGCGCGGTGTCGTCGATCCTGAAGCTGCGCAATAGCGAGATCCGCCAGGCCGTGACGCGGCTGGGCGCCGACGTGATCGGCCACGACGCCCTCGCCGTCGAGCCGATGCGCCCGCTCTACAAGCTCAACCACGAGCCGGCGACGCCCGAGGAGATGCTGACGGTGATGCCGGAATATCTCAACGGCCGCGCCTATACCATCTTCGGCGGCACGTCGGAAATCCAGCGCGACATCATCGCGAAGATGATGCTGGGGATTTAGCCGGGCTGACGCTACACACTCGGCGTCGTCCCGGACAAGCGCAGCTCTTCGCAACGCGTAGCGTTGTCCAGGGCGGAGCGCAGATCCGGGACCCATAACCACAGGAAGATGTGGTTACGGGGACTCGGACTGATCACTCCGCGCGACAACCACTCCCTGTGGTTATGGATCCCGGATCGGCGCGCGCTTTTGGCGCGCTTGTCCGGGACGACAGCGGAGGATGTGGCAGCAGCCAGCGCGATAACTCGACGCTAACCCGCCGCCTTCGCGTCCCGGATCGCCTGCCAGATCTTCTGCGGGGTCAGCGGCGTGTTGAGCTGGGTGATGCCGAGCTCGGCGAGCGCGTCCATGACGCCGTTGGTGACGCAGGGCGGGCCGCCGATGGCGCCGGATTCGCCGCAGCCCTTGGCGCCGAGCGGATTGGTTCGGCAGGGCGCGGTGTCGTCGAGCGTCACCACAATCGGCGGGACGTCGTCGGCGCGCGGGATGCAGTAGTCCTGATAGCTGGCGGTAAGGAGCTGGCCGTCGGCATCATAGGACACGCCTTCGTACAGCGCCTGGCCGATGCCCTGCGCCACGCCGCCATGGATTTGGCCGGTGACCAGCATCGGGTTCACGGCGACGCCGACGTCGTCGACCGTGGTGTAGCGCACGACCTTGGAGACGCCGGTCTCGGGGTCGATCTCTACCTCGCAGATATGCGTGCCGTTCGGCCAGCTCGGACCATCGACCTCACCTTCGGAATCGACGCTGAGCCTGGCGCCGTTTTCCTTCTCGGCGAGATCGAACAGGCTGATGCGACGGTCCGTGCCGACCACGGTGAGCATGCCGCCCTGATACTCGATGTCCTCGACCGAGGTCTCCAGCACGTTGGCCGCCTTCTCGCGCGCCTTCTGGATCAGATCATTGGAGGAAACCGCGACCGCCGTCCCGCCGACGAACAGCGAGCGCGAGCCGACGCTGCCGAAGCCCATGGCGAGATCGGTGTCGCCCTGGACCACGTCGATCTTGTCCATGGGAATGCCGAGCGTGTCGGAGATCATCTGCGTGTAGGTGGTCTGCAAGCCCTGCCCCATCGCCATGGTGCCGGAATGCAGCACGACGCGCCCTTGCGAGGTCGCGTGCAGGCTGACCTTCTCGGTGTGCGCGCGGCCGCCGGTCCACTCGATGTAAGAGGTCAGTCCGCGGCCGTAGAGCAGGCCCTTCTTCTTCGCCGCCTTCTTGCGCGCGGCAAAGCCGTCCCAGTCGGCGAGCTTCACGGCCCGATCGAGCATGTGCGCGAAGGCGCCGGAGTCGTAAACCTGGCCCGCCGCATTCGTGTATGGCAGCTGCGCCGGCTTGATGTAGTTGGCCTTGCGGACCGCGCGCGGATCCATGCCGATTTTTCGCGCAGCAGCGTCGAACAGGCGCTCGACGATGAAGACAGCCTCGGGCCGCCCCGCGCCGCGATAGGCGCCGACCGGCGCGGTATGGGTCATCACCGACTTCACCTCGAAATGCACCAGCGGCAGATCGTAGACGCCGGTCTGCACGAAGGGCCCGAGCACCAGCGGGATGATGTTCGCCGCACCCGAAGAGTACGCGCCGGTGCAGCCGATCGACTTGACGCGATAGGCCAGCACCTTGCCCTTCTCGTCCAGCGCGAAGGACGCCGTGGAGGTGAGATCGCGGCCATGGGTGCCGCCGACGAATTCGTCGGTGCGGTCGCCGCGCCAGCGGATCTTCTTGTTCAGCTTGGTCGCGGCATAGGCGACGATGCCGTCCTCCGGATAGAGGTTGGTCTTCTGGCCAAAACCGCCGCCGATGTCGCCGACCAGCACGCGGACGCTGTCCTTCGGACGCTTCAGCACGGCTTCCGCCAGCACGTCGCGGGTCGACGCCGGCGTCTGCGACTGCACATGCAGCAGGAGACGGCCGGACTTCTTGTCGATCTCGGCAATGGTCGAGCGCGGCTCCATCGCGGAAGGCACGAGGCGCTGACTGACGAGATCGAGCTCGACGGTGTGCGCGGCCGTGGCGAAGGCCTCGTCCACCTTGGCGGCATCGCCATAGCTCATGGCGCCGACGATGTTGTCGGGCGCCTCCGGCCACACCACGGGCGCGCCGGGCTTCACGGCCTCGACGGGATCGACCACCGCGGGCTGAACGTCGTATTCGACGACGATCGCTTCGGCGGCGCTCTGCGCCTCGACCCGCGACGAGGCCACCACTGCGGCCACGGCCTCGCCGGCATGGCGCACGACCTCGTGGGCGAGCAGCCGGCGCGGCGGCACCGTCATCGGCTTGCCGTCGGGGCGCTTGAAGATGTTCAGCGTCGGGATGCTACCGACGTCGTCCTTGACGAGGTCGGCGCCGGTGTAGATTGCGGTGACGCCGGGCATTCCGGCCGCGGCGCTGGTGTCGATCGAGACGATCTTCGCGTGGGCGTGCGGCGAGCGCAGCACGTGCAGCCACAGCGCGCCGTCCTCCGGCTTGTCGTCGATGAATTGCCCCTTCCCGGTGAGCAGCCTCTGGTCTTCCAAACGCTTGACGGGCTGGCCCGCTCCGAAACGCAAATTGCCGGGAAGAATGTTCATTCCGTTATGTCCTCGAAATCCGGAAAACGACCGCGGCGGTTTTAACCGATTTTGCGGGCCAGACAACCGAGCCCTGGCACATCTGCAATGCGCGTCAGAGCCCCTTTGCTGGCGCGGATCGGCCGGCTAGGACCTATCGATGTCGATGATGCCTAGATTCACGTCACGGGTGTCCGAGCCCCGCTTGACAGTGAGGCGAACGGTCTTCCCGGCGCCGGCCTGCTCGAGCGCATCGGTCAGGTCGGAGAGGCGCCGCACCGGCTTGCCCTCGACCGCGGTGATGATGTCTCCGACCGCTCCGGTCGAAAAATTGACACCGCGGATCCCCGCGCGCTCGGCAGGGCTGCCGGGGGCCGTCCGCACCACGATCACCCCTTCGACGCCAAGCCGGGTCGAAACATCCTCGCCGGCGGCCACGATGCCAATGCCGGGTGTCGGCACGCGACCGCTGTGAATGAGCTCGGGCACAATCCGGTTCACGACGTCGACCGGGACCGCAAAGCCGATGCCGGCGTTCGAACCGGACGGCGAGATGATCGCCGTGGTGACGCCGATCAGCCGGCCGGCGGAGTCGAGCAACGGTCCGCCCGAATTGCCGGGGTTGATCGCGGCATCGGTCTGAATGACGTTGGCAATCTCCCGGCCGCCATGGGTCGGAAGCCTGCGCTTGAGCGCGCTGATAATGCCGCTCGTCATCGATTGATCCAGTCCGAAGGGATTGCCGATCGCGAAGGCGGATTGCCCGACCTTCAGGTCGCTCGAACTGCCGAGAGCCACCGGCGGCGGAAGCTCGCGCACGCTGCGAATCCGCAGCACGGCGAGATCGTAATTGGGAGCCGTGCCGACGAGGTCGACCTCGGCCACCTCTCCCGAGGCAAAGCGCACGGCGATGTCGCCGCCACTGGCGACGACGTGATTGTTCGTCACGAGATGCCCGTCGCGATCCCATACGAATCCCGTGCCGGACGAGCCGCCCTGGCCTTCCTCACCCATGAGGGGATTGGCCGCGGATTTCACCGCCACCTGGACGACCGAAGGAGACACGCGCTCGAAGATCTCGATGGTCGCCTTCTCGCCATCGGACAGCGGACCGCGCTGCTCGACCGCGCGTGCGGAGGGCGCCGCCCATGGGACATGCAGCATCGGGACATGCAGGATCTTCGCGGCAGTGACGGCAAGCAGCAGGGCGGCGAAGGCTGCCGCGGCAATCGCATAGGGACGATTCATCGGTGACCACCGTCTCCAGTGCTGAATACGGCCTTGGGATACATATGCATGGGGCGACAGTTCCGGCTCACGCAGCAACGTCGCAAACGAACGGAAGTTTCCCGGTTGCGGAGGTAAGGGCTTTTCTGGCTGATGCACGGGTGCCGGGGCATATTGCCGCGTGCCAAACAGCTAGGTCAGCTCGCGCAGCGCCATTTCCACGACCTTCCTTGCCTCGGCCGTGAGCGGCGCCTGCGGCGGGACGGGATCGCCGACGTCGTAGCCCTGGATCGAAAGCCCCGTCTTGATGCAAGCGGCGAGGTTGTAGCGGGCGAAGGCTTCGTTGATGCGCCACAGCCGGCGCTGCAGCGCCATGGCCTCGTCCCAGCGGCCGGCCCTGCAGAGGTCGTACAGCGCGACGCTCTGGCGCGGGATGATGCAGGCCGGGCCCGCCATCCAGCCGCGGCCGCCGATCAGCATCACTGCGGCGGGGATATGAGCCGAGGCGGAGAAGACCTGCAAGGCATCGCCGCAGCGGTTCATGATCGAGAGCAGCCGGCCGGTGTTGGTCGAAGCATCCTTGATGTAGCCGATGCGCGGATGTTCGGCGAGGCGCGCAATGACGTCGAGGGTGAGATCGGAACGCTGAAATTGCGGATTGGTGTAGATGACGACGGGGATGTCCACGGCTTCAGCGATGGCGCGGAAGTAGGATTCGACCTGGGCGTCAGTGAGCGGGAAATAGGCTTCCAGGATTGCCAGGATGCCAGCGGCGCCGAGCCTCTGGCAGGCCCTTGCCTGCGCCACCGCATCCGCCGTCGAGGTGGAGGCGACGCCGGCAACGACGGGCACGCGGCCCTGCGCGGCCTCGATCGTGGTCTGCACGATCGCCGTGCGTTGCTCGGCGTTGAGGTAGGCGAATTCTCCGGTCGAGCCCAGCGGCGTCAGGCCGTGCACGCCGGCGCCGATCAGGTCGTCGCAGAGTTTTGCCAGCACATTGGTCCGCACCGTGCCGTCGGCATCGATGGGCGAGACGAGATAGGGAAAGACACCGTGGAATTCGGACATGTCAGGTGCATTCGGGACATCAGGCCGCCATGGCGCGCCTCGATCGCTGCTAACACGGGGCAAAATCGCCAGCAAGCCTGTGCATTGACGACTTTTTAAGGACGTTGCGCAGCAACGATCATCCCGTGTCCCTTCCCTACCCCTTATTAGGAACAAGCAGAGATGGTGCCGGCCATGACTCTGACAATGTTGTCCAGATTCCTGCATCCCGATCCGCGCATCCGGCGCGAACTCGTGGATCTCCTGTACACGTCGCTTCCGCAGGTGTCCGCCATTGGCGTCACGTCGGTGACCGGTGCAGCCACGCTGACGCTCATGAGCGGCGATACCGGCTATGCGGTGATCTCGGTCTTCATCTCCATCACGGCCGCAGTCCGGATCGCATCCCTGTTCCGCTACAAGTCGCGCGCGACGCAATTCTCCGATGCCGACGTGATCCGCTGGGAAGGGCTTTACGGCGCCGGCGCGTCCGCCTTCGGCCTTGCGCTGGGCATGTTGTCGTATCGCGCGCTCGAGCTCGACGACGGACCCGGCGCCTGGATCGCGTTCGGCCTTTCGATGTCCTTCTGCGTTGGCATGGTCTCGCGCGCGGCGATCCGACCCTGGATCATCCTGACCACCGCCGCAGTGCTGTTGATGCCGACCATCCTGGCCGGCCTGCTACATCCCGAGTTCGCCTACAAGCTCGGCGCGATCATGCTGGTGTTCTTCTGGCTCACATTGCGTGAGGCGTCGAAACATCTCAGCGCCGCCTTCGTCGAGCGGCTCGAAGCAAAGCACCGGCTGGCGCGCCAGGCGACCCACGATTTCCTGACGGGATTGCCGAACCGCGCCGCGTTCTTCCAGGCGCTGGCGGAGACCCGCGGAAACTTCGCCATCATCGCCATCGATCTCGACGGCTTCAAGCCGGTCAACGACCGCCACGGCCATCACGTCGGCGACGATCTGTTGCGCCAGGTCGCAGAGCGGCTGTCGGTCTGCATCGGCAATCCAGGCATAGCCGCACGGTTCGGCGGCGATGAGTTCATGATGCTCAAACCGGTTGCTTCAGGCGATGCCGGCTGTAACCAAGCGCTCGCGCTGGCCCGCCAGGCCATTCGCGATCTCTCGATGCCGTTCTTGCTTACGGACATTCCGGTCCGCATCGGCGCAAGCGCCGGCATTCTGGTCAGCGCTGATGCGGCCACCGCCGGCTCAACGTCGCAGCTCATGGAGAGGGTCGATCGTGCGCTCTATACGGCGAAACGTGCCGGAGGCGGCCGTTGCGCTTGGTCGGATGAGGGCGCCGAGCTGGAACGCGCAGCGGGCTGAAGCTGCCGCTTTCGATCACGCCTTGAGCAGCCGCACCCGCGTGCCCCATGGATCGATCGCCTCCACGCCATTCGCAAGCGTGGTGAGCTGCGCACCGCCCTTGCGCAGGCGTTCCTCCTGTGCGGCGAGAATGTCCTGCTTCGCCGTCACCAGCGAGAACCATGCAAGGCCCGTGGTGGCATCGTCGCGCCGTCCGGCGCCCTGACTCTGCCAGACATTCAAGCCGAGGTGATGGTGATAACGGCCCGACGACAGGAACGCGGCGCCGCTGCGCTTGCGCGTCGGATCAAGGCCGATCGTGCCGTGATAGAAGCTCTCGGCCTGCGCGAGGTCGCCGACGCGCAGATGCATGTGGCCGACGCGCAAGCCGTCCGGCGCCCTGGCATAGTCGGCGACGCGTGGATTGGTCAGCGACAGCAGGTCGGGGATGTTGAGCTCGTCGGTCGCCATCTTGACGCTGCCCTCGCTCCATTGCCATTGCGAGGGATCGCGGTCGGCATAGATCTCGATGCCGTTGCCCTCGGGGTCGTCGAGATAGACGGACTCGCTGACGAGGTGATCGGCAAAACCCGACAGCGGCACGCGATGCGAGGCGGCATGCACCAGCCAGCGCGCGAGGTCTTTTCGCGTCGGCATCAGGAAGGCGGTGTGGTAGAGGCCGGCGGCATTGCGCGGCTCGATTTCCGCATCGGGACGGGCCTCCAGCACCAGCAGCGCTATGCCGGCCGTGCCGAGCTTCGCGGCGGTCGCCGAACGCTCCATCACGGCAAGCCCGATCACGTCGCGGTAGTAATCCGCAACCTTGTCGAGATTCTTCACCCGCAGCGTCACCATGCCGACCCGCATCGGCGTGCGGCTGGCAAAGGTCGGCCCGCCGCCTTGAGGAACGCCCTCCGCGCGCGCCGCGGCTGCAGCCGCCATCGCGAGCGAGGTTGCGCCGGCGAGTTGCAGCAGGGTGCGGCGGGTGAGATCGATGGTCATCGGTCAGGGCTCGGTCAAAATGGTTGAGGGCCATGCGGCGCAATGTCGGCCGATTGCTACACGTTCCCGTGAGCGGGTCCCAATCACATGTTCGTCGGTCGCGCGGAGGGAAGTCCTGGCCACCCGGCCAGTTTCGCAGGGGCCCGCAATATCCCAGATTGAGGACAGCTTACAGGAGCCTGCCATGACCGCCCCTACTCCCCTGTCTTCGCTGTCGTCCGCCCTCGCGGACATGGCGGCGCGCACGGCGCCGTCCGTCGTCTCCGTGCATTCGCACCGCTCCCGCGCCACCGGCTTCGCCTGGAAACCCGGCCTGATCGTCACGGCCGACGAGGCACTGGCGGACGAGGGCGCGGTCGAGATCGGCCTTGCCGACGGAAGCACCGCGGCCGCCACGATCGCCGGCCGCGACCATACGACCGACATCGCGCTGCTGCGCGTCGATGCCGCCGTCGCGCCGGTCAAGCTCGCCGCGACGGTCCCGCCGCTCGGCGCCTTGTCGGTGGTGGTCGCCACCAATCGCGAGACGCCGAGCGCCGCGCTCGGGATGGTGTCGACATCCGGCAAGAGCTGGCGCTCCCTGCGCGGCGGCGACATCGATGCCCGGATCGAGCTCGACGTCCGTCTGCGCGGCAGCCAGCAGGGCGGCCTCGCGCTCGATGCATCGGGCGAAGCCTTCGGCATGGCCGTGCTCGGACCGCGGCGCGTGCTGGTGATCCCGGCGGCGACGATCGAGCGCGTCGCGGCGCAACTGGAGGCGCGCGGCCGCATCGCGCGGGGATATCTCGGCCTCGGGCTCCAGCCGGTGCGGCTCGACGACGGCATCGGCGCCATGGTGATGAATGTCGACAAGGCCGGCCCTTCGGCCGCGGCCGGCATCCGTCAGGGCGACGTGATCGTCGCAGTCAACGACCAGAAACTGTCCGGCGTGCGTGCGCTGTCGCGGACGCTGGGACCTTCGAGCGTCGGCACGGTGGTCGATGTCGCGGTGCGTCGCGGCGACGAGCCGGCCAGCTTCAAGGTCACGGTCGGCGAGAGGCCGGAGACGTGAGCGAGGACAAGACGGCCGAGATCGTGCTCGCGCTGGAGATCGACGCCCCCGCCCTCGCCGATCGCCTGACGGCGCTGCTCGGCAATATCCCGGGGCTTCGTCTTGCTGCGCCTGGCGAGCAGGCGGCCGCGGCGATCGTCGCGCGCGATCCGCGCATCATGCCCGAGGACATCGCGCTGACGCAGCGCGAGCTCGACGTGCTGGCGTTAATGGCGGAAGGTGCCTCGAACAAGATGATCGCGCGTCAGCTCGGCATCTCCGTCCACACCGTGAAGTTCCATGTCGGCTCGCTGCTCGACAAGCTGGACGCGACCGGCCGCACCGATGCAGTCGCGCACGCCGCGCGTCGCGGCGTGATCGAGCTTTGACGCCGCCCAGCCTCACGGCGCTGACGCCGCCGGGAAGCTGAGCTTGACCGTCAGGCCCGGCGCATTGTCATGCAGCGCGATCTCGGCGCCATGAAGGTGCGCGACCGCGGCGACGAGGCTGAGGCCGAGGCCATTGCCCGGCGTGTAGCGGCTCCGTTCGAGCCGGTAGAAGCGCTTGAAGACGTGATCGCGCTGCTCGGTGGGAATGCCCGGACCGTCGTCGGCAATCGCGATCACCGCAGCGCCATCGGCTCTGCGGCAAGTCACGGTCACCCGCCCGCCCTTGCAGCCGTGCTTGATCGCGTTGTCGACGAGATTGGCAATGGCGTCGAACAGCAAGTCGCGATCGCCCGTGATCGCCACGTCGCGTTCTCCGGCAAGGCTGAGCCTTGTGGCAACCTGCTCGGCGGCGGCATCGTAGAGCTCGACGACCTCGCCGGCGATCTCGGCGAGATCAAGCGCGCGGAAGGCGCCGGTGCGGGCGCGGGTCTCGATCTCGGAGATCCGGGTGATGGAGGCGAACATGCCGAGCACGGCATCGAGATCGGCGATGGTGTCCCCGATCAGCGCGGCGTCGGTCTCGCTGTTGCGCGGGGCGTGATAAGCTTTCTCCAGCCGGCCGCGCATGCGCGTCAGCGGCGTGCGCAGATCGTGTGCGACATTGTCGCTGACCTGCTTGACCTCCCCCATCAGCGTCTCGATGCGGTCGAGCATCTGGTTGAGGTTTTCGGCGACGCGGTCCCACTCGTCGTTGCTGCCGCGCAAGGGGATACGCTGGTCGAGGCCGGAGAGCATGATGGCGCGGCTGGTAGCGTTGATCTGTTCGATCCGCCCCACAGTGCGCCGCGTCACCAGCACGGCCGCGAGCCCGGCGAGCACCAGCAGCAGCATGGCGACCGCGACCATCGCGAGCTCGATCATGCCGGTGAAGCCGTCATGATCGACGGCCCCGCCGAGCCGGCGCTCTACGTAAGCGAGCGTCCCGAAATAGACGTAGGCCATGATCGCCGCGACGATCAACCCGAACGCCGCGATCGCGATCAGCGCGAGGCGGAAGGTCGAGGAGCGAAGGGTCTTAGCCAGGAGCACGGAGGCAATATCCGATGCCGCGGATGGTGTGGATCAGCGGATAGTCCTGGGCATCGTCGACCTTGCGACGAACGCGCCCCACATAGACGTCGATGATATTGGTCGACGGATCGAAATGCAGGTCCCAGACGTGCTGAAGCAGCATCGCGCGGGATACGACGCGGCCCTCGTTGCGGACGAGATATTCGAGCAGCTGGAATTCGCGCGGCAGCAGCGGAATCTTGCGGCCGCGGCGGGAGGCGCTGCGCGCGATCAGGTCGATCGCGAGATCGCCGACGCGCAGAAGCGTCTCCTTGGCGATGGTCTCGCTGCGGCGGCCGAGCGCTTCGAGGCGCGCCAGCAATTCGGTGAAGGAGAACGGTTTGACGAGATAATCGTCGCCGCCGGCGCGCAGGCCGCGCACGCGGTCGTCGACTTCGCCGAGCGCGGAGATGATCAGGAACGGCGCGGCGATGCCCTCGTCGCGCAACTGGCGCATCACGCTGATGCCGTCGATATCGGGCAGCATGCGGTCGATGGTAATCACGGCATAGTCGCGCGCGGCGCCGTGGCTCAGGGCTTCGCGGCCATTGGTTGCGAGGTCGACGTCGTAGCCCGAAACAGTCAGCTCCTCGACGAGCTGACCTGCGGTTTCCGGATCGTCCTCGACGACCAGGATGCGACGGTGACCTCCGCTCATGACAAGCTCCGCGCGACGATCGCCACCAGACTATCCCGTTCCGGGGCTGAGCGGAACCGCCCGGTGGCGATCGCGACAATGGTGCGGTACGGCGATGCGACTACCAGTAGTCTCCGCACACATTGACCCATTGCCATCCATAGGGCGTCCAGCTCCTGCTCCAGCAGCCGTCATTGTAGCCGCCGTAGAAATAGGGCGCGCCGAAGACGGCGAAACGACGGAAATGGTGGTGACGGAAGCCGTGGCGGCCGTGCCAGCCTGCGCCGGCGAAGCGCGGACCGATCGCCGCGTGCGCGAAACGCGGGCCGCCGAAGGCAGGCCCGCCAGCAAAGCGTGCGCGACCCATGCCGCCGAAACCACCGGCGCGCATGCCGCCGAAGCCGCCGGCGTGCATGCCACCGCCGAAATGGCCGCCACCGCCAAAGCCGCCATGACCGCCACCGCCGAAGCCACCACCGCCATGGCCTCCGCCACCGCCGCCGCCACGGGCGAGCACCGGTGAAGCGAGCGCCATCGCGGCGACGACCGTCACCGCGGTGAAGCCTTTGAGAAGCCTGTTGTTCATCGAAGCATCCTCCTTGCAGTGCGGCGGTCACCGCGCCGCACGAGGATGGTCAGATGAAAGGAAGGGACCGGCACCTTCAACTTACAAACACGCCAGATTCTGACGCGGGTGTCAGGAAGGCACCGCCCTCCCCACGACGTGGAGAGAGCTTGATCTGATCTCTCGCCGCAACGAGCGGGGAGAGGTCAAGGACTCACACCCGCTTGCCGCCACTCTTCTCGGCCGCGCGTCGCAGCGCCTCCGCAAGCGCACCGCCGCCCGAAGACTCCTGCTTGCGCGGAGCCGACGAGGTCATGCGGGCGGGATTGCGTGAGCTGTTGTCGCGCTGCATGCCGGGTGCGTCCTTCTTGGGCCCGACCTCGTCGTCGAGGCGCAGCGTCAGCGAGATGCGCTTGCGGGCGACCTCGAAGTCCAGCACCTTCACCTTGACGATATCGCCCGGCTTCACCACCTCGCGCGGATCCTTGATATAGGTCTTGGACATCGCCGAGATGTGCACGAGACCGTCCTGGTGCACCCCGATGTCGACGAAGGCGCCGAAGGCGGCGACGTTGGTGACGGTGCCCTCGAGGATCATGCCCTTCTTGAGATCCTTGATCTCCTCGACGCCCTCCTTGAACACCGCGGCCTTGAACGCGGGGCGCGGGTCGCGGCCCGGTTTTTCCAGCTCGCGCAGGATGTCGGTGACGGTCGGCAGGCCGAAAGTCTCATCGACGAAATCCTTCGGCTTGAGGGTACGCACGATCTCGCTGCTGCCGATCAGCGCCTTGATGTCGCTCTTGGTCGCCGCGAGAATCCGGCGCACCACCGGATAGGCTTCCGGATGCACGCCGGAGGCATCGAGCGGGTCCTCGCCGCCGAGGATGCGCAAGAAGCCCGCGCATTGCTCGAACGCCTTCGGCCCGAGCCGCGGCACGTCCTTCAGCGCCTTGCGCGACTTGAACGGACCATTGGCGTCGCGGTGCGCGACGATGCTCTGCGCCAGGCCAGAACCGACGCCTGACACGCGGGCGAGCAGCGGCGCCGAGGCGGTGTTGACGTCGACGCCGACGGCGTTCACGCAGTCTTCGACCACCGCATCGAGCGACTTGGCGAGCTTGGCCTGGCCGAGGTCGTGCTGGTACTGGCCGACGCCGATCGCCTTCGGCTCGATCTTGACGAGCTCGGCGAGCGGATCTTGGAGCCGTCGCGCGATCGAGACCGCGCCGCGCAGGGTGACGTCGAGGCCCGGCAGCTCCTCGGACGCGAAGGCCGAGGCCGAATAGACCGAGGCGCCGGCTTCCGACACCACGATCTTGTTCATCTTCAGCTCGGGCAGGCCCTTGACCAGCTCGGTCGCGAGCTTGTCGGTCTCGCGCGAGGCAGTGCCGTTGCCGATCGCAATCAGCTCGACGCGATGCTTGATCGCGAGCCGGCCGAGCGTTGCCAGCGATTCGTTCCACTGCCGCTGCGGCTCGTGCGGATAGATCGCGATGGTGTCGACCACCTTGCCGGTCGCATCGACGACGGCGACCTTGACGCCGGTACGGTAGCCGGGATCGAGCCCCATGGTGACGCGGGTGCCGGCGGGCGCAGCCAGCAGCAGGTCGCGCAAATTCGAGGCGAACACGCGCACGGCTTCGGTCTCGGCCGAATTCCACAGCCGCATGCGCAGGTCGATGTTGAGATGCACCTGGATCTTGGTGCGCCAGGCCCAGCGCACGGTGTCGATCAGCCAGCGGTCGCCGGAACGCTTGAGGTCGGCGATGCCGAACCGCTTCATGATCTTCAGTTCATAGGCGCTCGGCACGCCCGGCGGCGGCGCTTCAGCCTCGGCCTGGATTTGCAGATCGAGAATCTCTTCCTTCTCGCCGCGGAACATCGCGAGGATGCGGTGCGAGGGCAGCTTGGTCAGCGGCTCGGAGAAATCGAAATAGTCGGCGAACTTCTCGCCCTCGGTCTTCTTGCCGTCACGCACCTTGGAGGCCATGCGCGCATTGGTCCACATCTCCTCGCGCAAGGCGCCGATCAGGTCGGCGTCCTCGTCGAAGCGTTCGACCAGGATGGCGCGGGCGCCGTCCAGCGCGGCGGCGGCGTCAGCGACGCCCTTCTCCGCGTTGATAAAGGCTTCCGCCACGACCTTCGGATCGTTGCCGGGCTCAGCCATGAGCTGATTGGCGAGCGGCTCGAGCCCGGCTTCCTTGGCGATCTCCGCCTTGGTGCGACGCTTCGGCTTGAACGGCAGGTAGATGTCTTCGAGGCGGGCCTTGCTGTCGGCGGCCATGATGGAGGCTTCAAGAGCGGCATCGAGCTTGCCCTGCTCGCGGACCGATTCGAGAATGGCCTTGCGGCGGTCCTCGAGCTCGCGCAGGTAAACCAGGCGCTCCTCCAGGGTGCGCAATTGCGCGTCGTCGAGCGCACCGGTCGCTTCCTTGCGGTAGCGCGCGATGAAGGGAACCGTGGCGCCGCCGTCGAGCAGCGTCACCGCCGCCTCGACCTGCTCGGCGCGAACCCCAAGCTCCTGCGCAATTTTGTGGTTGATGTTTGCCACGCGAGATTCCCTCTATCAAAGCACGCGACGCAGGTCGAAAACCACCGGCCGCGGGACGCCGCTTATGGACCAACCGAGGTTGATTCATCAAGGTGGGGCGCGCAACCGTCGACAGAGGATTTTTTGCCGGATCGATGCGATCTCGCCACATTCGTGGGGACGCGCGGCTTCTCTCTTGCGTCGCGGCAGACCAGGATAGCCGACCCGTCATCCGGCTTGACAGGAGCCGCCGTTCAGCGGCTGTTTGCGCCGCCAGGCCCCTGAACTCCACAAGGACAGTCATGCGTACAACATCGGTCGGCGTCTTCAGGATCGCCACCACGGGCCCCGGCGACGTCTCCGGTCTCATGGCCATGATCGGTTCGGGCGCGATCGACCCGCGCGAGATCCTGGCGATCCTCGGCAAGACCGAGGGTAATGGCGGCGTCAACGATTTCACGCGGGAATACGCCGTCAGCGCGCTGTGCGCGGCGCTGGCACCCCACCTCGACCTGCCGCCGCACGAGGTCGAGCAGCGCATCGCCTTCGTGATGTCCGGCGGCGCCGAGCACCAGGGTCCGCCGGGCGGCGGGCCGGTTGCAGCGATTGCACGACTGTCGGATTGATACGACCCGGCATCTTCCGGGGCTTGCGACCTGTCCGCCCCACGCAACCCTGCCCCTCGCGCCGGCTCGCTTGATTCGGACCGTTGCTTGCGAAAGGAAGATAGCCGCTATCCAAGAGGATTTTGACGTCATGACTTTGCCGATGAGCTGGAATGAATGGGCGCAGCACGACGGAGTCGCGCTGGCAGGGCGCGTCCGCAAGGGCGAGCTGACGGCGAAGGAATTGGCGCGGCAGGCTGCGGCAGGCGTTGCCAAGGTCAATCCGGCACTGTCGGGCGTGGTCGAGCTGTTCGAGGATGTGATCGCCGACCCCGCCAAGGACGGCGCGAATCTCGCCGGCCCGTTCGCCGGCCTGCCTTTCCTGATGAAGGACCTCGGGCCGACCATGAAGGGACGGCTCCAGGAGATGGGTTCGCTGCTGATGCGCGGCAATCGCGCCGGCGCGGACACGTTCCTGACCGGAAAATTCCGCCAAGCCGGACTGAACCTGATCGGACGCACCACGACGCCGGAATTCGGCGTGTGCAGTTCCGCCGACAATCCCGCCGTCTACGTCACGCGCAATCCCTGGAATACCGACTACACCACCTGCGGCTCGTCCGCAGGCAGCGCGGCGATGGTCGCCGCGGGCGTGGTGCCGATCGCGCATGCGACCGACGGTGGCGGCTCGATCCGCATTCCCGCCGGCGTCAATGGCAATATCGGGCTGAAGGTCTCGCGCGGCGTGTTCTCGCTCGCGCCGCACATGTCCGATCTCACCGGCCTCGTCTCGATCCAGGGCTGCCAGTCGCGCTCGGTGCGCGACACCGCCGCCTTCGTCGACCATGCCCGCGGACCGGCACCCGGCGAATTCATGCCGTTCTGGACCACGGCGCAGCCCTATTGCGAGATGATCAAGCGCGACCCGTCAAAGCTTCGCATCGCGGTGTCGCACACATGGGGCGACTATACCGCCACGCCGGAAATCGCCGCCGAGCTGGAGAAGGCCGGCCGCTTCCTCGAAGGCCTCGGCCATCACGTCGACTACGCGTTGCCCGAGCTCGATTTCCGTGCCGCGTTCGCGGCGCAGACTACCTGCTACATCTCGAATTTCGCGGTGGTGATCTCCAATATGCTCGCTGCGCGCGGGCTGGAGAAACCGCCGGAAGATCTGATCGAACCCATGAACATCCGCATCTGGGAAGCCGGCCGGCACACCAGCTTCGCCGAGCGGGCGAAGATGCAGGGCGTGTTCAACACGACCTCGCGCGGCTTCGGCGCCTTCTTCGAGCAGTGGGACGTGATCCTGACGCCGATCACGGCGCTGCCGACGCCGAAGGTCGGCACCAGGGAATACCTGACCATCTCCGACAATCCCGACGTGCTCGACTGGTTCGGCAATCTCTGGCGCAACTTCGCCTTCACGCCGCTCGCCAATCTCTGCGGCATGCCGGCGATCTCGATGCCGATGGCAACTCAGGAGCATGGCCTGCCGCTCGGCATCCAGGCCATCGCCAAGCAGGCCAATGACGGCCTCTTGCTGCAACTCGCTGCCCAGATCGAGCGTGCGCTCGATGGCAAGTGGAACGGCGGCAAGACCGCAAAGGTGCATGTGACCAAAGCGTGAGCTGCCGCCGCGTCCTCCTCTAACCCTCGTCCTTGGCACTGGCTTTCGCGATGGCCTTGTCCACGCGCCAGCGCGATACGTCTTGCTCGGCGAGGAAGCGCACCGCGGGACTTCGTGTCTCCGGAAACAGGGCGACGAGTGCATTGGCGCCGGTCACCGCGGGATTGCCGGCCTCCTGGGCAAGCAGCGCGGCCCGACGATCGACGCGCTGGAATGCAGCAGTCGGCGCTGCGGTACCGGTCTCGACCACAATGTGAGCGAGGTCCTTGTCGAGATAGTCGGTCAGGCTCTGCCTGAGCCTGCCGAGATTGGCGTTGCAGGCCTGCAGGACAGGCGCGGCATCACCGTCTTCGGTCAACGCCAGCAGAAGGTGTTCCAGCGTTGCAAACTGATGGCGCCGCCGGTCGGCAAGATCAAGCGCCCGGCGGCGCGTGGCGACATAGGCCGGAGCGAACGAGCGAGACGACACGTCGAGCAACGCGTCGATCTTCTCCAGCCGCTTCACGGGATCGAGGATTGCCAGCAGCTCGTACTTGTCCTTGACCGACAGCTTCATCCGCGTCGCGATCGTATCGGCGATACGCCCGACGTCGCGCGTCTGATCGAAGAACAGCCAGACATCCGGCATCAGCAGACCGTGGGCCGCCGCATAATCCTCGAAGCGCTGGATGGTTCGGCGGACCAGGTCAGGCGCGTCAGCAGACGGGCTGACAGGCAATTCGAACGCCTCGGACCGGTAACCGTTGTTCGTCGCCGCGAAGCTGCGAAGCCCGACGCGGCGGATTCCGCTCGTCAACACCCTGATCGAGCCGTCGGAGAGCCGCTCGAGCTCGACCAATTGAGCGAGCAGACCGATCTCGTAGACGTCGGCAAATTGCGGTTCATCGACGGTCGCGTCGCGCTGAATCGCACAGACCATCTCGCGTGCGCCCTCGAACGCATGGTTGAGCGCCAGCACCGTATTCTCGCGCCCGACGAACAGCGGAAAGCTTGCGTTTGGAAGCGGCACGAAATCGCGTAACGGGACCGCGGGATAGACTGCAGTCGAACTCTTGAGCCTTGCGATCGGCACAGGCGTGTCGCGACGCCCGGTCTGAAGCATTGCCGACAATGTATTCCAGTCGGCAACGCCCAGCATCCTCGAAACCAGTTCGAGGCTTTCGCTGTGACTGATGGTGACGGCCTTGGTGGTCAGGGATTCGCGCAGGGTCTGCGCCATAGCCTTGGCATCGCGAAAATCACGCATTGGTTCGTCCTCTGCATGAGCGATCCAGATGTATCAGGCGGTTGCGTTGCTGACCCGGACGCTCGGGCAAAGGGGAGGCCGATGAAGGCTCGATACGTTCACCATTCCACGGAGGGTGCAACCGGCAGGTCGTATCAACCTGCACGGAAGGTGACGCAAAGATAAATCGCTGTCAATTGCGACCTCAGTTCTTCACCGCCGGAATTTCCTCCGGCCGCGGCTGCTGCTGGCCCTGCTGGTACATCGCGAGCGCCTTGTCGAGCGCTTCGCGCAGCGCCAGCGCCGCGGCCACGCTGCAACGCAGGTGCGCGGTCTGGACCACGTCGACCCTGACGGCGGCGCCGACCGGCATCAGGAGGTTCGCGGCGAGCTCGATCTGGATCGCGCCGTTGTGGTGACCGAAGCAGGATGCACCGTCGAAATAGATGATCGGCGCCCGCTCCGAGCTCGAGGTGGAAATCGTGACGGGCCCCTGATTGGTGCCGGGTGTCTCGGGGTCGGTCATGGGCGCTCCTTGCGGGCATGGGACGAACGAAGCGCCCACCATCGTTGCTTTGGCCCGGCCTGTCGAGGCCAAACCGCCCCCGGCAGGGCGTCCCGGACAAGGCACATTCGGGGGTTTTGCGCGGCGCTCGGCACTGGTTTAGAACATCGCCATGTCCACTGTACCTGTCACGCTCCCGTTCGAGGAACTCGCCGAAGCCATCAAGGGCCGCCGCTCCGATTACGGCCATATCAGCGGGCTCCAGCTCGACCGCTTCGCGCCAGCCGAGGCCTGGTCCAGCCTGCCCTACCGGCCCGTCTTCGTCGGCGACACCGAGACCGGCGTGCTGCACGGCGGTGTCGTCACGGCAATGCTGGACGAGAGCTGCGGCATGGCCGTGCAGCTTGCGCTCGACGGCACGCGCGCGATCGCAACCCTGGACTTGCGCATCGACTATCAGAAGCCGGCGACGCCGGGCCTCGACATCAAGGCGCATTCGGTCTGCTACCGCACCACACGCTCGATTGCCTTCGTGCGCTCCACCGCCTATCAGGAGTCGGAGGACGATCCGGTCGCGACCGCCACCGCCTGCTTCATGATCGGCGCCAACCGCACCAACATGCTTGCCGACCGCCGTATGGATACGCGCAGCATCCCGTCGCTGGAGGCTCCTGAGGTTCCGGATGGGCCGTTTGCGCGCAGCCCGTTCGCGCGGTGTCTCGGCATCCGCGTCAACGACGACGGCACGCTGACGATGCCGTTCTCGCCGAAGATCATCGGCAATCCGATCCTGCCCGCGATCCATGGCGGCATGACCGGCGCCTTCCTGGAGACCACCGCGATCGTCGGCGTGGCGCGCGAGCTCGGCGCTGCCGCGCCGCCCAAGCCGATCGGCCTTACCGTCAACTATCTGCGCTCCGGCCGTGCCCTCGACACGTTCGCCGACGTCTCGATCGTGAAGCAGGGCCGGCGAATCGTGGCCTTCGAGGCGCGGGCCTGGCAGGATGATGCCACCAAGCCGATCGCCACCGCCTTCGGTCACTTCATGCTGCGCCCGACGCCGGGAAGTGACGAGGAATAAGCGCATTTTGACTTGACGGCCGAAGTTTCGGCCACAACGATAGCACACGTCCCCGCGAGAGGTATTAGATTGCGGCATCCGCTCGATATCGTCGCCATGTTCGCCGCGCTCTGGCTGCTGGCATCGATGGTGCTCGACGCGCTGACGCCGAAGGAGCTGACGGCGATCATATTCGCGATCGCCATCGGTCCTGCCATCGTTATCACTGCCGTGCTCTATTACCTGCGCTGCCCGCGCACGGACTTTGCGGTCATATTCGCAGCGCTGTGGCTGATCTCGGATATTGCGATTGCCTTCGTTTCAGCGAAGGCGCTGCCGCATTTCCTGATCGGGCTCGGCTTTGTGCCGGCGCTGCTGGTCGGCATCGCACTGCACTGGCAACGCTTCCAACGCCGCCATGAGCAGATGCCCGTGCCATCGGTGAAGCGGGGCTGAGGCCCGCGCAGTCCGTGGTTCACCTCGCCCGGTGGGAGAGGTGAACCGAACCGCCTCGGCTGAAATCAGCGCGGCAAGAGATTGGTCTTGGCGAGGTCCAGCACCTCGTCGCCGCGGCCGTTCATCACCGCGCGCAGGACCCAGAGGCTGAAACCCTTGACCTGCTCGGCCGTGATGGTCGGCGGCATCGACAGCTCCTGCTTGGCGGTGACGACGTCGAGCAATGCCGGCCCATTGTGCGCCAGCATCTCCTTCATCGCGCCCGGGAGTTCGCCGGGATCCTCGACGCGTTTCGCGAAGATACCCATCGCGCGCGCCATCGCGGCGAAATCGGGGTTCTCCAGATCGACACCGGTGTCGACGAAGCCCGCCGCCTTCATCTCCAGCGCGACGAAGCCTAGCACGCCGTTGTTGAACACGACGACTTTCACCGGCAGCTTCTCTTGCGTCAGCGTGATCAGATCGCCCATCAGCATGGTGAAGCCGCCGTCGCCGGAGAGCGAGATGACCTGGCGGCCGGGCTGTGCGGCCTGCGCGCCGATCGCCTGCGGCATCGCGTTGGCCATCGAGCCGTGCGCGAAGGAGCCGATCAGCCGGCGGCGGCCGTTCATGTCGAGATAGCGCGCGGCCCACACGGTCGGCGTGCCGACATCGGCAGTGAACACGGCATCCTCGGACGCATGGTCGCTGATGACCTTGGCGAGATATTGCGGATGGATCGGCTTGCTTCCCGGCGTGCCCCTGGCGAGCGAATCGAGCCCTTCGCGAGCCTTCTTGTAGTGCGCGACAGCATCGTCGAGATGCTTGCGCTGCGTCTTGGTCTTGAGCAGCGGCAGCAGCGCCTCGATGGTGAGTTTGACGTCGCCGACGAGGCCGAGATCGATCTTGCAACGCCGGCCGAGATTTTCCGGGCGGATGTCGATCTGCGCGACCTGGCAGTTGGTCGGGAAGAACTGCTTGTACGGAAAATCGGTACCGAGCATCACCAGCGCGTCGCAGGCGTGCATGGCGGCATAGCCCGAGGAGAAGCCGATGAATCCGGTCATGCCGACGTCGTAAGGGTTGTCGTACTCGACATGCTCCTTGCCGCCGAGCGCATGCACGATCGGGCTCTTCAGAGCTTCCGCCAGCTGCATCAGCGGCGCATGCGCGCCGGCGCAGCCTCGGCCGCAGAAGAGAGTGATACGCTCGGCGGCGTTGAGGAGGTCCGCCAGCGCCTTCAGCTCATCGGCCTCCGGCACGACCTTCGGCGCCGACAAGGCAAGGCCGCGCGCCGTCGACAGCTCACGCTTCGGGGGACTGCGGAAGGCGACGTCACCGGGCATGGCAACGACGGCAACGCCGCGCAGGCCGACGGCGGCGCGAATCGCGTTCTCCAGCACGTAGGGAAGCTGGCTCGAATCCGACACCAGCTCACAATAGTGGCTGCATTCGCGGAACAGGTTCTGCGGATGGGTCTCCTGGAAATAGCCGCCACCGATCTCGGCGGTCGGGATCTGCGCCGCAATCGCGAGCACCGGAACGCGGCTGCGGTGAGCATCGAACAGCCCGTTGATCAGATGCAGATTGCCCGGGCCGCAGGAGCCGGCGCAGACTGCGAGGCTCCCGGTCATCTCGGCTTCGCCGGCCGCTGCAAACGCTGCAACCTCCTCGTGCCGGACGTGGATCCACTCGATGGTGCCGCGACGGCGCAGCGCCTCGGTGAGCGCATTAAGACTGTCGCCGACGATGCCGTAGATGCGCTTGACACCCGCTTGTTCGAGCGTTGCCACGAACAGATCGGCTACGTTGTTGATCGCCATTGTCGGTCTCCTGCTTCAGCCAGTCACATGTGCACGATGCGCAAACATCGGTTGCGACACCGCGAGGGACAATAAGCTATGACACGATCACCGCTTGTCTGTTCCTGCTCAATTTTACGCAATCGCCCGATCGTAGGCCGCGACCGTCACCTTCGCGCGAGCTGCGACGTCCGCTGCCGTCATGCCGGGCTTGTAGAGGCTGGAGCCGAGCCCGAACGCGGTCACACCGCCCTTGATGTACTCCGCAAAGTTCTGGTCGGAGACGCCGCCGACGGCGGCGATCATCACGCCTGATGGCAGCACGGCCCTGATCGCGGCGATTCCGGAGGCGCCGAGCACGCTCGCCGGGAAGAATTTCAGGCTCGACGCACCCGAGCGCGCGGCAAGCAGCGCCTCGGTCGGCGAGAACACACCGGGCATCGTCACCATGCCATGCTGATGCGCGCGCGCGAGCACCTCGGTGTCGACATTCGGCGAGACCATGAGCTTGCCGCCGACGTCATCGAGACGATCGACATCTGCCGCGGTCAGCACCGTGCCGGCGCCGATCAATACGCCTGATGGCGCCTGCTTCACCGCCATCGCAATGGAGCGGAACGGATCGGGCGAGTTCAGGGGAATCTCGATCGCGGTCATGCCGGCCTCGATCAGCACGCCGACAATGGCCTCGGTCTCCTCGGGCTTGACGCCGCGCAGGATCGCGACCAGCGGCCGCTTCATCGGCGGAAAAGCAACGCTCATCTCAAGAATCCTTCTGCTTCGTCCAGATCGCGGCAGCCGCCATCGACAAACCGCGGCGCACGGCCTCATCCGCATCGATCGGCCTTGCGGTCATCGACAGCGCCTCGAAAGCCAGCCGGTACAACCGCGCGAGCCGTCCCGAGGCGATCAGCATGACACCCGACTGCGGCACGGTGCCGGAGAGCCCTGCCGCCAGCTCGACACCGATCAACGTGCCCGACAGCGTCTCGCGCGCCGCGGCCGGCGTGCCGCCGAACAGAAGCTGTCGCGACCGCGCGCCGAACAGAAGATTGGCGGCGAAGGCCGGTGCCTCGTACGCAGCTTTCACGGCCGCCTGGAAGCTTGCGACATCCTCGGCGTCGTCTGCGCCGGCGACCGCGAGCGACAGGATCGTCTCGCGCGAGACAGCACTGAACAGCTCGCCGGTCATGAAAGTGGAGAAATGCGCGACCGTGCCATCCTTCACGCGAACCCATTTCGAATGCGTGCCGGGCATGCAGACCAGCGCCTCGCCCGCGGCGTCGAGGCCGAGGGCGCCGAGCAGTTGCGTCTCCTCGCCGCGCATGACGTCCGGCGCCTCGGCGTCGCGCTGCGCGATGCCCGGCAGGATCCGGATATCGCGCGCCTCGCCCGGCACACGCACGGCCTGCTTCAGAACGGCAGAGAGCGGCGCCGGCGCGTCGACATAGCCGGCCTCGACCCAGCCGGTGCGGGCACCGGCCATGCCGCAGACGAGCACCGGCAGATGATCCGGCGCTTCGACCGCCGCGAGATGCGATCGCAGCACCGCCGGGAACCCGACCTTCGCCGCGGCCAGCATGCCCTCGCCGCTGCGGCGCTCGGCCAGCACCTGGCCGGCGCCATCGATCAGCCAGAGCCGGAAGCTGCTGGTGCCCCAGTCCACCGCGACATAAGCGGGTTCGGTCATGTCAGGTCTCGTCCTCGTCTCACGGCTGAGACGCCGTCTCGCGACAAACGAGACGATGTCTTGCAGGCTCCCGTCGAGATACCGGCTATTGCGCAGGCAAACCAGCGCTTTCTCTTCGATTCGAAGTCCCGCCGCGCTGGCACACCGCTTGCTGAAGACTGGTCGTTCAACGCCGTCAACGCGCGACAAGACGCGTCAACATCAGATGAGGAAACCCATGGAGATCGGCTATTTCACGATGCCTTCGCATCCGCCGGAGTGCGGCCTGAAGGAAGGGAACGACTGGGACCTGCAAGTCATGCGCTGGCTCGACGAACTCGGCTACCAGGAAGCCTGGGTCGGCGAGCACCACACCGCGCCCTGGGAACCCAATCCCACGCCCGACCTCCTGATCGCGCAGGCGCTGATGCAGACGAAAAAGCTTCGCATCGGGCCGGGCGGCTTTCTCTTGCCCTATCATCATCCGGCCGAGCTCGCCAACCGCGTCGCCATGCTGGACCATCTCTCCGAGGGCCGGCTCAATTTCGGCGTCGCCGCATCCGGCCTGCCGAGCGACTGGGCGATGTTCAACGTCGACGGCATGAGCGGGCAGAACCGCGACATGACCCGCGAGGCGCTGGAGATCATCCTGAAGCTGTGGTCCGATCCCGCGCCCTTCACCTACAAGGGCAAGTTCTGGACGGTGACCAAGCCGGACACGATGTTCGACTTCCTGAAACCCCATATCAAACCGTTGCAGGCGCCACATCCGCCGATCGGCGTCGCCGGGCTGTCGAAGAACTCGGACACGCTGAAGCTCGCCGGCGAGCGCGGCTTCATCCCGATGAGCCTCAACCTCAACCCGGCCTATGTCTCCAGCCACTGGGACTCCGTCGAGCTCGGTGCTGCCAAGACCGGCCGCAAGCCGAACCGGCAGGACTGGCGGCTGGTGCGCGAGGTGTTCGTTGCCGACACCGATGAAGAGGCCTGGAAGCTCTCGACCGGCGACATGATGGGCCGGATGATGAGCGAGTACTTCCTGCCGCTGCTCGGCCATTTCGGCTTCAAGGACTATCTGAAGCACGCGCCCGACGTGCCCGACAGCGACGTCACGGTCGAATATTGCGCCAAGCGGAACTGGATCGTCGGCTCGCCCGCGACGGTCGCCGAGAAGATCGAGAATATCTACGAGGAGGTCGGCGGCTTCGGCGTGCTCCTGGTGTTCGGCTTCGACTACAAGCACAAGGCCGAAGCCTGGCACCATTCGCTCTCGCTGCTGAAGAACGAGGTGATGCCGCGCCTTGCGCATCTCGGCTCGGCGAAGAAGGCGGCTTGACGCTCAGCGGGTGCGGCGCGATCGTGCCGCACCCGCATTCATTTCGGAGATTTCCGCGTGACGGTCGATGCCAAGGAGTTCAAGCAGGCGATGCGCCAATGCGCCGGCGCCGTCGCGTTGGTGACGGTGGGTGCCGAGCACGGCAAGCGCACGGGCCTGACGGTGACCTCGGCCTGCTCGCTGTCGGATTCGCCGCCATCGATGATCGTCTGCGTCAACCGCAACGCCAGCGCCCACGCGCGCATCCGCGAGGAAGGCGCGTTTGCGATCAACTTCCTGCACGAGGATCATGCGCTGCTCGCGCTCACCTTCAGCGGCCAGAAGGGCGTCAATGGCGACGACCGCTTCGCATTCGGGCAGTGGAGGCGTGGAGCAACCGGCGCGCCGGTGCTGAGCGACGCGGTTGCCGCGTTCGACTGCGTGCTGGCGCAGGAATTCGAAACCAGGACGCATTCGATCTTCGTAGGCGAGGTGCGTGACGTCTCGCATTCAGCCATGGCGACGCCGCTCGTGTACTTGCGCAGCAACTTTCATACGCCGCGGGAGATGCGCGAGGGCGTGACGATCGGCGACCTCGACGCGCGGCATCTGAGCTGGACGGATTTCTCCTGACGATGCCGCGGCCGATGCCGGATCCGGCGATCTAGAACAGCTCATAGCCCGGAGTGAGATGGCTGCCGGGGTCATGCCTCTCCTTGGCTTCGCGCAAAAGCGACCATCGCACACCGAAATGATCCGCCCAATCGCTGGACGACATCGGAAACGCGCTCACTGGATACAGCACACCACCTGCGCTGCGAATACGCTCGTAGAGCTCGCGGTTTCGCATGACCAGCCGCTCCGCATTCGCCCTGTCCGCCGACGCCGGGATACGGATGAGATTGAACGGAAACACGACGCGTTCGTCAGGAAGCCGAAGCAGGGGCGTGCGGCATCCGTCCGTGAACATCGGATAGTAGGTGGTGCGCCCGAACGGACCCAGATCATCGCTGTTCAGCTCGGCAATGACATCGCTCGCGATCTTCAGCGCGTTGCTGCCCGGCAGATAGGTCAGGAGCCAGGGATGCGGATTGAGCCATTGGCCATTCGCCCGCAGGATTTTTTCGAGCTTGGCGAATGCGTTCGCGTCCTCGCCAAAGGTCAGGTCGGAGACGGTCTCGCGCTTGTCCACCAGGCCCGCGAGCAAGGCCCCGTCGTCAGGAGGCATCGTGCCGTCGTAGAAGACACCCGCCTCCAGTTGATAGCGCCAGCCACCGGTGCCGTCGGGCACGACAGCCCCCTGCAACTGATCGAAGCGCGCCTCTTCCAGAACGCGCCGTTGATCTGCCGTGAGCGAGGCAAGATCGGGATAGGACAGCTGAAATCGGCGAACCCGCTCGGGTGCGCGCACCAAGCGAAGCGTCGCCCTGATGATGATCGCGCATTGCGCAAGGCCGGCTCGAACCGCATCGAAGAGCTCGGGATGCGAGGTCGGCGAACAGGACAGTTCCACGCCTTCGCCGGTGACGACGTCGAGTTCCAGAACCTGATCGGTCTGGAAACCGTGCCGGGATGAGGATCCCCCGATTCCCCCCACGGCAAGCGTGCCGCCGACGGACAAATCGAGGTAATTGGTCAAGACCAGCGGAACGAGCCCTTTGGCCAAGGTCGCATCCAACACCTTGTGCCAGGCCGCACCGGCATCGACCAAGACGCGATCTGGCTCGATCCGATGGATGGTGGCCAACATGCCAAGATCCATCACGATGCCGTCTTCGGCCATAGCCCGGCCATAGGTTGCGTGCCCCTGCCCGCGCGCCGCAACCTTCAGCCCTTGGGCTTTTGCCCAGCGCATGATGTCAGCGACCTCGCCGCCCGTCGCAGGCTTGCAGACGGCCCGAGGCCGTCTATCCACGATGTGGCCGAAATCCTGCGCGGCTGCCGCGCGAGATTCTGCGTCGTTCGCGAGCAAGGGCTCGGGCGATCGCGAATCGCGCGCGCCGGATGACTGTCCGGCAAGAGTAGCGGAGGCCAGCGTCGCGGTGACGCCGACGCCCGCATGGAGGAGTGTCCGTCGATTGGGAGTCATGGCGCAGTCCTTCTCGCGGGGCGAAAGTGCCCTTGCGCTTCAAGCTGCGATGGCCCCTGCGCCGGGACAACGGGCGTGGCGCGAGATAGACATTCCCGCCAGCCGGTAGAATGAGTTCTCGAAACGTCGCTCAAAGCCGCTCGAGCTTCAGCCTCTCCGCCAGGAGATCGACGAAGAGGTGCGTCTTGGCCGGCGGTATCGCGCTGGGTGGAAACACTGCACGCACGGGCGTTCGCGGTGCCTCGAAATGCTCGAGCACGATCTCGAGAGCCTGCTGGTCGACGAGATCGCGGATCTGCCAGAACGGACCATATCCGACGCCGATGCCATGACGAGCGGCAGCATGCGCCGCCGTCGTGCTGTCGGTGCGAAAACGGCCATTCACCTGCACGGTGGTCAAGCGGCCGTCGATCCGAAACCGCCATGCATCGGCTTCGCCGTGGGCCGTCCTGCGCAGGATGCATTGGTGATCGGCGAGATCACTGGGCTGACGCGGGCGGCCGTGGCGCTTGAAATAATCGGGCGCACCGTAGACGACGGTGCGCAGCTCTCCCAGCCGCCGAGTCTTGAGTGAAGAGTCCGGCAATTCCCTGATCCGGACTGCGAGATCGAAGCCGTCTCCGACGACGTCGACGGGCCGGTCGGACATGTTGACGTCGGCCTCGATCTGCGGAAAGCGCGCCATGAACTCGGCAATGGCCGGCACGACATGGGTGGCCCCGAACAGGATTGGCGCGGCGACCCTGAGCAGCCCGGAGGGCTCGACGCGCCGGTTTGCCGCCTCGAGGCGCGCTTCACTGATTTCGGCAAAGGCTGGCTTGACGCGACGATAGAACGCAAGCCCCGCCTCCGTCGCCACCGACTGCCGCGTGGTCCGCCGCACCAACTCGACCCCGACGCTACGTTCCAGCGCAGACAGCGCCCGGTTGACCGACTGGAGCGAGCGCCCCAACCGCCGCGCAGCCGCGGTCTGGCTGCCGGCTTCGACGACAGCCAGAAAGACTTCGATCTCCTCCATCGAGCCTCCTCCTCTCTCGCAAATTTGCGGCAATGCCCGTTCGCGACGGCCCATCCGGCGGGGCGTTCCTAGCGCCGCCCACGTTCCGAGCCTGTTTCGGCGGAAGTGGGACGTCGCGCCGGGCCAAGGGTCAGACGGACTCGATCTTCAATTGCTTGATCTTCCGATACAGCGTCGCGCGGCTGAGCTTCAGGGCGCGAGCCGCTTCGGCGACGCGGCCGCCATGCGCGCGCAGGGCGCCGACGATCGTCCCGCGTTCGGCGGCCGCGAGATCGGCCTCCGCCTCCCGTCCACCGAACGGCGGCAGATCGAGATCGGCATCCGTGATGACACCGTCTTCCGCGGTGCAGCCGGCGAGCCGCAGCGCGTGGCGGAGCTGGCGCATGTTGCCGGGGAACGGATAGGCCGCGAGCTGCGACCAGGCCTCGTCCGACAGACGACAATTCGGCGCCTCCTCGCGCGCGATCTGGCGAATGACATCGTCGCGGTCGGCGCGCTCGCGCAGCGCCGGCAGCCGCACCTCGATGCCGCGCAGGCGGAAATAGAGATCGGCGCGGAAGGCGCCCTGCTCCGCCATGCGGCCGAGGTCGCGATGTGTGGCGCTGATCAGGCGGATGTCGACGGCGACGGGCTTGAGCGCGCCGAGCGGCCAGACCTCGCGGTTTTCCAACACACGGAGCAGGCGGGTCTGCAAGCCGATGGGCATGTCGCCGATCTCGTCGAGGAACAGCGTGCCGCCGTCCGCCTGCACGATCAGGCCCTTCGAGCCGTCGCGGCGCGCACCGGTGAAGGCGCCGGCCTCGTAGCCGAACAGTTCGGCGTCGATCAGGCTCTCCGGCATCGCCGCGCAATTGAGCGCGACATAGTTGTGACGCGCCCGGTTGCTGGCGGCGTGAATGGCGCGCGCGAACACGTCCTTGCCGACACCGGTCTCGCCATGCAGCAGCACCGGCAGATTGTGATCCCCGATGCGCCTGAGCCGGTTCACGCTCTTGATCAGGCCGGGATCGCGGCCGGCGAGCCGATGCAGCGCATCGAAGCGATCGACTGGCGCATCGCGGCGCGGCGCGAGCGGACGCACCCTCCTGCGCAGTGGCGGCGCGACATGGCCCTGACCCAGGGCGCTGCCGTCGGCACGGCGCAGCCGAACGACATCCTCCGCGCCACCCTCGGCCTGATGGTCGAACTCGATGTAGCGCGACAGATCAATGCCGGAGGCGATCATGCCGTCGGTGAGGCCCAGCAGTGCACGCGCGGAACGGCAGGCGCCGATGATGCGACGGTCGTCATCATAGGCGATGAGGCCACTGCCGCCGTCGCCGGGCACGGTGGCGATCCAGGCGTTGTGGAAATGGCCACGGAAGATCGCGCCCTCCATCCGCCGCGTCGCCTCCATGGTCACAGCCAGCGCAAGCTGGTGCGCGGCACGTTCGAGATCCTCCCGGCAGGAAGTGATGTTCACCGCACCTGCGAGACGTCCGGCCTGGTCGAACAGCGGCGCCACGGCACAGGAGAACATGTGCCACTGCGCGCGAAAATGCTCGTCGCGATGCACCAGGATCGGCTTCTCCTCCGCGAGCGCGGTCCCCAGCCCATTGGTGCCCTCGAAGGTCTCGGCGAAGTTCGAGCCGGTGTAGATCTTCCAGTCCAGAAACATCTTGGCATCGGCTTCGCCCGGCAGGCGGCTGAACAGCATGGTCGCGTTCGCATCCGCGAGATTGACGCAGTAACCGGCATCGCGCAGCACACGGGCGAGATCGTCGAGCTCGGGCATTGCGAGCCTGATCATCTGCTCCATCGGCTCGGCGGCGTGCCGGATCTCGGCTTCGGTCAGCGTCTGTGGCGGCCCTTGGCGGGCCGGATCGAGCTTGTGATTGACCAGGCAGCGCCGCCAGGAACTGGCGATCCGCGAAGAGGCATCGACGTCGGCCAAGCGGTCCGTGACCTGATTGGCGACGGACAAGACACGGGCGACATGGTTCGAGGCCGAAAGGCTGGCCATCGCGGACGTCTCCACCCTGTATTATTGTGCAAAGTTTGGCACCACGGGGCGGGATGTCAATTGGGAACCGGGAACGGGGACTCGGTGTGCTGTCTCTTCTCGTCATTCCGGGGCGATGCGAAGCATCGAACCCGGAATCTCGAGATTCCGGGTTCGGCTCTTCGAGCCGCCCCGGAATGACGGGGAGTGAATCATCAAAATTGCTGCACCGCCCTCACCACGTGTCGATGCACGGCCGCTTCTTCGCCGTCCTCGGCTCGGGCTTCGGCACCGATCGCAGGCCCGCCATGATCCATCGCCGGGTCTCGGCGGGGTCGATGACGTTGTCGATCTCGAACACGGAGGCGATCGAGACCGCCTTGCCGTTGGCGTAGAGCTCGGTGACCTTGTTGCGGTAGTAAGTCTCGCGCTCCGCGGGATCGGCGATCGCCTCCATCTCCTTGCGGAAGCCGAGGCGGACATAGCCTTCCAGACCCATGCCACCGAACTCGCCGGTCGGCCAGGCCGCGGTGAAGAACGAGGCGTGGAAGCCACCGCCGATCATGGACTGCGCCCCGAGCCCATAGCCCTTGCGCAGCACGATGCCGAACAGCGGCACGGTGAGGCTCGCGCCCGTGACGAACATGCGCGAGACGTGGCGCACGATCGCGGTCTTCTCGGCCTCCGGGCCGACCATGAAGCCCGGCGTGTCGCATAGCGAGACGATCGGCAGATCGAAGGCATCGCAGAGCTGGAGGAAGCGCGCGGCCTTATCGCCGGCATCGGCATCGATCGCGCCGCCGAGATGCCGCGGATTGTTGGCGATCAGGCCGAACGGCTTGCCCTCGATGCGGATCAGCGCGGTGATCATGCCGACGCCGTAGTCGCGGCGCAGCTCCAGCACGGAGTCCTTGTCGGCGACGAGGTCGATCACGCTGCGGATATCGTAGACGCGCAGCCGGTTCTCCGGGATGGCGCGGCGGAGCAGGCGCTGGTCGGCGGCTTCCCAAGCCGTAACCGCGCCCTGGAAATAGGACAGGTATTTCTGCGCGACGAACGTCGCTTCCTCCTCGTCCTCGACCAGGATGTCGATGACGCCGTTCGGCGCCTGGAACGAGACGGGGCCGACCTCGGCCGGGTGATAGACGCCGAGCCCGCCGCCCTCGATCATGGCCGGACCGCCCATGCCGATCGAGGCGTTCTTGGTGGCGATGATGACGTCGCAGCAGCCGAGCATCGCGGCGTTGCCGGCGAAGCAATAGCCGGAGACCACGCCAACCACCGGCACGAGGCCCGAGAGCCTCGCGAACTGCACGAAGGACGGACCGTCGAGCCCGGTCATGCCGAGCCGGTCGGTGTCTCCGGGCCGGCCGCCGCCGCCCTCGGCGTAGAACACCAGCGGCACGCGCCAATCCTCCGCGAGCGTCAGCATGCGGTCGATCTTCTTGTGGTTCATGTGGCCCTGCGTGCCCGCGAGCACGGTGTAATCATAGGCCACGACGATGCAGCGCGCGCCCTCGGGGCCGAATTTCCCGGCATTCACGGTGGCGACACCCATGACGAGGCCGTCGGCCGGCGTGTTCTTGATGAGATCGTCGAGCTTGCGCCGGCGGCGCTGCGCGGCGATCGCGAGACTGCCGTACTCCATGAACGAGCCGTCGTCGACGAGCTGGGCAACGTTCTCGCGCGCGGTGCGCTGGTTGGTGTTGCGGCGGCGCTCGACCGAGGCCGGACGGTTCTCGTCGAGCCTATTGGCCTGGCGCGCGATCAGCTCGGCGAGCTCGGGGCGGATGTGATCGAGATCGATGTCGGCTTCCGCCGCCGTGCTGTCAGCCGCAACATCAAGCGGTTCGAGATAGAGGATCGGCTCGCCATGCATCAGCGTGGCCCCGTCACCGGCAAGGAGCTTCATGACCCGGCCGCCCTGCTCGGCCATGACCAGATGCTCCATCTTCATGGACTCGATCACGGCAAGCTGCTGGCCGGGGCGCACGATCTCACCTTCCTTCACCTGGATGGTGACGATGGTTCCTTGCAGGGGCGCGGCCACCATCACCGCCCCTTCGGGCACGGCCTGTGCGACGTGCGACTCCACGCCGTGAACGCCGCTTCGCTCGCTCGCCGCGAAGTAGAGCGGCTTTGCCGCGCCTTCGGCCGCCCCGACGAGCTTGCCGATATTGCGGTCGATGAAATCGGTCGCGATGCGGTTAATCCTGAAATCGGGATGCGCGAGCACCCCCTGGAGGAAAGTGATGTTGGTGACGACGCCGTCGATCCGGAATTCGCGCAGGGCCCGCGAGGCCTTCGCGACCACGTCATGCCAGGCCTCGCCCGGCGTATGCACGATGACCTTTGCCAGCAGCGAGTCGAAGGCCGCACTGGTCTTGTAGCCGGCATAGCCAAAGCTATCGACGCGCACGCCCGGCCCCGACGGCGGCTCGAACACGGCAAGCACGCCGCCGGTCGGATGGGTCGCGCCCGTCTCGTCTAGCGTTTCCATGTTGACGCGAAGCTGCATGGCATGGCCGCGCGGCTTCGGGATCGATCCCTGCGCAAGGCCAAGCGCGGCCAGCGTGCTGCCCGCAGCGACCGCGAGCTGGGCGCGGACGAGGTCGAGCCCGAGCACCTCTTCGGTCACGGTGTGCTCGACCTGGAGCCGCGGGTTGGCCTCGATGAAGGCAAAGCTGTCCTCTGCCATGCCGTCGACCAGAAACTCGAAGGTGCCGAGATTGTCGTAAGAGGCCGCCGCCGCAAGCTGCTTCGCCGCCTCGATGATGCGGCCGCGCAAGGCATCGCTCAGCGAGGGGCTCGGCGCCACCTCGATCAGCTTCTGGTGACGGCGCTGGATGGTGCATTCGCGCTCCCAAAGATGGGAAATCGCGCCATGGCGGTCGCCGATGATCTGCACCTCGATGTGGCGCGCCTGCCGGATCAGCTGCTCGGCATAGACGCCGTCGAAACCAAACGCCGCCCTGGCCTCGGACTGGCAGCGCGCATAGGCTTCCGCGAGATCGGGCGCGTTCTCCACCACGCGCATGCCGCGCCCGCCGCCGCCGGCCATCGCCTTGATGACGATCGCCGCGTTGCTGCCCAGCGACGCGAAGAAGGCCGTGATCTCCTCGAGGCTCGACGGGCCGCTGGTGCCGGCGATGATCGGCACGCCGCAGCGCTTGGCCAGTTGCCGCGCCGCGACCTTGTCGCCGAACAGTTCGAGCGCGGTCGCCTTGGGGCCGACGAAAGTGATCCCTGCGTCGGAGCAGGCCTTTGCGAAGGCCGCGTTCTCGCTGAGAAAGCCATAGCCGGGATGCACGGCGTCACA
Organism: Bradyrhizobium sp. 191; assembly: GCF_023100985.1. NCBI lineage: Bacteria > Pseudomonadati > Pseudomonadota > Alphaproteobacteria > Hyphomicrobiales > Nitrobacteraceae > Bradyrhizobium > Bradyrhizobium sp. 191. The sequence continues at coordinate 5,729,216 of NZ_CP064692.1, read as the reverse complement.
GCCCACCGCCTTGGCCGCCTTCACCACGGCGTCGATGTCGAGATAGGCCCGCGCGCCGCGGCCGGGGATCTCGACCGCCTCGTCCGCAACGCGCACATGCAGCGACAGCGCATCGTCCGCAGGATGGATCGCGACCGTCGCGATGCCGGCATCGGCTGCCGCGCGCGCGATGCGAATGGCGATCTCGCCGCGATTGGCGATCAGGAGCTTCTTGAACGACATGATCTCTCTCACTCAGACAGCAGCAGGCAGGCTTGGATTAAGGTCCTGCTTTTTCACTTTGCCCGTGGCCGTCAGCGGCAGGGCTTCGATGATGCGGATCTCCGGGATCTTGTAGACGGCCATGCGCTCGGCGCACCAGCTGCGCAGGTCTTCCGCAGAGACGGTGCCGGCCGCGTCCGGCTTGAGCTGGACAAAGGCAACCGGCACCTGCCCCTTGTCGGGATCGTCGCGCCCGACCACGCCCGAGCCCAGCACCTTCGGATGCTGCCCGAGCAGCGCCTCGATCTCCGGCGGAAAGACGCTCATGCCCTTGACCTTCAGCATTTCCTTGCGGCGGCCGAGGAAGTGCAGGAAACCATCCTTGTCGATGGTGCCGATGTCGCCGGTGCGCAGCCAACCATCGATCAGAGACTCCGCGGTCGCCTCCGGCTTGTTCCAGTAGCTCTTGAGCAGCGACGGCGTGCGTACGCGGATCTCACCTTCCGCACCCAGAGGCAACAGCGCACCGGTCTCGAAATCGGTGATCTCGAACTCGGCACCGGGGACCGGCAGCCCGACGAAGATCGGCTGGTTGTTGAGATCGAAATCATCGTCTTGGAAGCCGGCCGTGAAGGTGTTGGAGGTATGGGTCTCCGTCATGCCCCAAGCCGCCTCCATCAGGATCGTGCCGGTCAGATCCTTCCAGCGCTTGCGATAGTCGGCATTGAGCTTCTTGACGAAGGAGACCACGCGCACCTGCTTCAAGGACGACAGGTCGAACTCACTCCAGCGCGGATGATCCATCAACTCGACCGCGCCGTCGACCGGCATCGCGATAATCGAGACCTTGTATTTGTCGATCGCGGCCATCGCGCCGACGGCATCCCACCGGGCGAGCAGGACCAGCGTCGCGCCGGAGAACAGCGGAAAGATCAGGCCGAAATTCTCGCCCGCGATCCAGAATTCCGGAAAGAACGACAGGAACACGCTGCTCTCGTCCGACAGGACCGAGATGCCGTAATTGGCGGCGGCCGTGTAGACCATGTCGCGATGGGTGTGGACGCAGCCCTTGGGCATGCCGGTCGTGCCGCCCGTGTAGTTGAGAGCTGCGACATCATCGAGCCCGGGCGGCGGCAGCGGCACAGGTGTCTGCAGCGCAGCGAGCGCCGGCAACAGATCGGTCGCGCCCGGGACGGCGACGCGCGGCGCACGGATCGAGTCTGGCGCTGGAAATGCCGGCCGTGCAGGCACGACATCGGCGAAGCTGGTGACGATGATCTCGCGCAGCCGTACCTCGCCCCTGACCTGCCCGACGACCGGCATGAGCTGGTCCAGCGCGACGATCACCTCGGCCTGGGTATCGTTCAGCTCGTAGGACAGCTCGAACGCGCGCGAGAGCGGGCTGACGGGAACGTGGATCGCGCCGAGCTTCAGGATACCGAAAAACACGATGTGGAATTGCGGGCAGTTCGGCAGGAAGACGGCGACGCGGTCGCCCTTGCGCACACCCTTGGCCAGCAACAACGCCGCAAAGCGGTCGCTCTGCCGGTCGAGCTCCGCGTAGGTGGTGACGTGACCGTAGAAGATCACCGCTGGACGCTCCGGACTCCGCTTCGCCCAGGCGCGCAGATATTCCGTCAGGGGAACTTCACCGTGCAGATAGTTCGGCGAGCGCGGCATGCCCTTCGGCCAGGCCTTGTCCCACAACCCGTGCAAGGCGGCGAGGTAGTCCTTTTCGTCGAGGCCTGCACTCATGGCGTCTTTCCCGTGCTGCTTTTTCTTGTCGCGAGAGACGCAACGTGCCGTCACGCGACCGCGTTACACGTCGAGCACGGCAGAGTTCATGTCAAGGAAAACAGTTTTCCGCAGCACGGCCGATGCCGCGGCGCGGAAAAACCAGACGTTACGCCCCGACGAGGCGAATGATCCGCCGCACGGCGGACGGGATCGGCGCGATGACGGGCACGGTGAAGATCGGCTGAAGCGCGCCTGCCGCTTCACCCAGCGGACCGCCGCCGATGATCACCGCCTCCGCGCCGTCCTGCGCAATGCAAGCCTCGACTGCGCCGGCCAGAGCGATGCGCAACAGCGATGGATCACGCATCAACTCATGCGGATCGCCTTCGGCAAAGCGTGTGCCGGTGTAGTACGACCGTAATCCCAGCGCGTCCGGCAGTGCATCGATCTTCGCTTTCAGCAGCGGCGTCGTGGTCGCCACGCCGAAGCGTCGGCCGTTCTCCGCGGCCTCCAGCATCGAGGACTCGCCGATGCCGACGGCGGGCAATTTCGTCGTGACCTTGATCCCGGCGAGACCGGGATCGCCGAATGCCGCGACGATCATGCCGTCGCACTCGCCGCTGCGGGCGCGCGCGATCTCCTCGACCTCCGGCGCTGCTGCCTCCAGTTCATCCGCCGAGACGATCATCGTGGGCGCACGCGTTGCCGTGGCACCGGCAATGTCGAAGCCGTCCGCGGCTGCAGACCTGGCAATCGCCACCATCATCGCGGTGGTCGCCTCATTGCTGTTCGGATTGATCAGGAGGATGCGGCGGCCGGCCATGCTATCCGCCCGCCCGCGCCCGCGCGCCGATCTCCTGGAAGATCGCGGTGAGTTCGTCGACCTCGTCCTCGCCTTCCTTCGGCCGGATCCGCTGCTCCATCTCCTCGATGTGGTGACGCATGGCATGGACCGCGCCGGCCTTCTCGCGCGCGAGGATCAACGCGCCGATGTCGGGGTGAGCGTCGGGCGAGCAATCCGGCTCGCCCGGCTGCTCGAAGGTCGCGATCGCCAGCGATGTCCGCAGCATCAGCTCGCGCGACATTTCCAGCAACACGCGGTTGCCGGCGAGCTTGGCGACCAGGATGTGGAACTCGGCCGTCAGCGACAACGAGGCCCAGCGGTCATTGCGATCGTGACGCGCCTCCCGCTCCATATGCGCCTTCAGCTCCGCCTTGCCGGCTTTGTCCAGCCGGTCCACCGCGGCGCTGACAGCTGCGGTCTCGATGATCCGGCGCGCGGCAAAGATGTCCTGCGCCTCCGCCCAGCTCGGCCGGTACACGAAGGCGCCGCGGTTGGGGATCTGCATCACCACCTTGCGCGAGGCGAGATGGGACAACGCCTGGCGGATGTGAATCCGCGTTGTACCGAAGGCCGCGGCGAGCTTGTCCTCGCCGAGCTTGGCACCCGGCTTGAGCCGCTTCTGGCTGATCGCGGTCAGGATGCCCTGGACCACCGGATCGTCGTCGATGCTGCGCGGATCCGCGGCCTCCGGCTCCCTGAGCTTCGGCTCGGTGCGCTTCGGCCTGCGCTTGAGGGGACGGGTTCGCTTCATGCGTCGCTTTTACAGGATTCTGGAGTGCCGCCAGAGCCCATTTTTTATACAAACTGACGGCCATACTGTTTACAATATAGCCAATAAATTGGCGCCAATATTTGGCGCCGAAAAACTATCGCAACGCTGGCAAGGCCTTAGCGAACGAGGCGCGCTGGCACGGCGATTGCTAACTCCCCTCGCGCAGGACAACGCGAAGGATGGAGTTGGCGTTGAGCGATGTACGCGGACTCTCGCTGGATCTGAAGGGCATCGGCCACGCCTTCGGTGCGACCGTTGCGCTGGACGAGATCGATCTCACCGTTGCAGCCGGTGAGTTGATCGCCCTCCTCGGTCCGTCCGGCTGCGGCAAGACCACGATGCTCCAGATCATCGCGGGCTTCCTGCGTCCGTCCCGGGGCGAGGTGCGCTTCGACGGCGCGCGGGTCGAGCATATTCCGGCCAATCGACGCCGCATCGGGATGGTGTTTCAGAACTATGCGCTGTTTCCGCATCTGACCGTGTTCGAAAACGTCGCCTACGGCCTGCGGGCGCGCAAGACGGCGAAGGACGTGGTGGCGGCGAAGGTCGAACAGATGCTCGGCCTCGCCCAGATGGCGTCGTTCGCGCGAAGGCTGCCCGGAGAGCTCTCCGGCGGACAGCAGCAGCGCGTCGCGCTGGCGCGGGCGCTTGCGATCGATCCGGGCCTCGTCCTGCTCGACGAACCGTTCTCGGCCCTCGACAAGAATCTGCGCCTCGACATGCAGATCGAGATCAAGTGCCTGCTGAAGACTTTTGGCGTCACCTCCATCATCGTCACGCACGATCAGGAGGAGGCGCTGTCGATGGCCGACCGCATCGTCGTGCTGAACAAGGGGCGCATCGAGCAGATCGACAGCCCAGACGCGCTCTACGACCGCCCGGCGAGCCTGTTCATCTCGAGCTTCATCGGCCATACCAATCTCCTGCGCGGCACCGTCACCGACGCCGACCGCGTGCAGCTGGACGCCGGGCCCGAGATCGATCTCGGCCGTTCGGCTCAGCGCAGGCGCGGCACGCCGGTGACGATCTCGGTCCGGCCTGAAAACATCACGTTCGACGCCGAGCGGCCCGGCGCCATCCCCGTCACGATCCGCGCCACCGTGCCGCTCGGCGCCGTCAGCGTCACGGAGGGCGTCACCGCGAGCGGCGAAGCCGTGAAGGTCAGCCAGGCCCGCGCCGCCGGCCTCGCGAAAGCGCAGACCGGGGAGACGGCCTGGCTCGCGATCTCAGATGTCTCGCGCGTCAGCATCTTCAGCACGCCAGTCGACGACGTTTCCAAGCATCAGCAAAGGAGTGTTTGACATGAGCCTATCCCGGAGATCGCTGCTCACCACAGGTTCGGCCGCGCTTGCGGCAGCCAGTCTCGGATGGCCGACATCATCACGCGCTGCGCCCTCGATCGTGGCAACGACCTATCCCGGCAGTTTCGACGAAGCCTTCCGCGCGGTGGTCGGGCCGGCCTTCAAGAAGTCCAGCGACGGCGGTGTCACCTTTACGCCCCTGCTCGGCGTCGACCAGATCGGCAAGATCCAGGCATCGCGCAACACGCCCCCCTTCGACGTCGTGCTGTTCGACGAGGGGCCGCTGATCCCGGCGATCGCGAGCGGCGTGCTGGAGAAATTTCCGGTCGAGCAGTCGAAGTCATATGCCGACATCCCCAGCGCATTCCGCCATCCCGACGGCTACGCTCCTGTCATCACCGCGCAATTGATCGGCATCGCCTACAATCCGAAGAAGATCACGACGCCGCCGACCTCGTGGGAGGATCTGTGGAGACCGGAATACAAGGGCCGCGTCGGCATCACCGGTCTGGGGTCGAGCCTCGGCACCGCCTTCATGGTCGAGATCGCGAAGCTCAACGGCGGTTCCGAGACCAATATCGAGCCGGCCTTCGAGGCCATGAAGAAGCTGCTGCCCAACGTCGGTGCGATCGCGGCGTCGCCCGGCGCGCTGGCTGCGCTGTTCCAGCAGGGCGAGATCGATATCGCCTTCAATTTCTGGAACAACGTGGCGCTGCTCGCCGCCAAGGGCGTCGACATCGCCTTCGCCAAGCCGAAATCCGGAGCCGTCGTGATCCGCACCAGCGCCCAGATCGTCAAGAACAACCAGGATCCGAAGGCGGTGCTGGACTATCTCGACACGGTGATGTCGGCCGAAACCCAGAAAGGCCTCGAGGCGGCGCCCTGGATGATGATGCCGACCAACGGCAAGGTGGCGCTGACCGGCGCCAATCTCACCGTCGCCAAGAGCCTCGACGACCTCATTGCCAACAATGTGCTGCTCGACTGGACCAAGTTCCAGCCGCTGCGCGGCGAATGGATCACCCGCTTCAGCAAGGAGGTGAAGATCTAAATGACGCCGGCAAGCACGACTACATCACGACAAATGCTGCCGGTGATCCCACTAGCGGCGTTGTTCCTGGCCGCCTTCGTTCTGCCACTCATTGCGCTTGTCGCGATCAGTCTGTTCCGCACACCGCAATTCGCAGAACTGTCGCTGGCGCAATATCTGCGCTTCTTCTCGGACCCGTTCAGCATCAAGGTTCTGACGGACACGCTTTGGCTGGGGGCGGAGGTCGCACTGGCGACACTGATCCTCGCGTACCCTCTCGCACTTGTTTACGCCGCGAGCGGCCAGCTCATGCGTACCTTGATCACGTTCCTGATCATGCTGCCGCTCCTGACCAGCACGGTGGTGCGCACCTTCGCCTGGATCGTCCTCCTCGGCCGCGACGGCATCGTCAACACGGCGATGCTGTCGCTCGGGCTCTGGCAGGCCCCGGCTCGCTTGCTCTACACCTGGGAGGGCATGGTTCTGGCGCTGACCCAGATCCAGCTCCCTCTGATGGCGTTGCCTGTGATCAACAGCCTGCTGCGGCTCGACGGCAATCTGACGCGTGCGGCTGAAGGTTTGGGCGCAAGCCGCGCCCGCAGCTTCATCACCATCATCCTGCCGCTGACGCTGCCGGGCGCCATCGCCGGCTGGCTGCTCGTCTTCGCTGCCGCTGCGACCGCCTTCATCACCCAGACGCTGGTCGGCGGCGGGCGCATTATCCTGATGCCATCCTATATTTACCAACAGGCGGTCGGCGTGCAGGACTGGCCGTTCTCGGCGGCACTGTCGCTGATTTTCACGCTGGCCGTGACCGGCATCGTCTTTGCCGTCGGCGCGCTGTCGCGCCGCTATGTGCGAGGCGTCGATGCAGCTTAGCCTCATTGATCGCGTCTATTCCGGCATCATTGGTGCCATCACCGGCTTCGGGATGCTGCTGCTGCTGGCACCGACGCTGGTCGTGCTGATCATTTCCTTCACCGGCGGCATCACGCTGAAATTCCCGCCGCCGAGCTGGTCACTGCGCTGGTATGCCGAGCTGATGCAATCGCAGGAAATCGTCGAGCCCGCGTTGACGAGTCTCAAGGTCGCAGCGGCGGCGACAGTCCTCTCCGCAGTGCTGGGCGGCGCGGCGGCACTCGGACTGGCACGAAGCCGGTTGAAGATCGCGCGCGTCCTTGACGCCTTGTTCATGTCACCGATGGTGCTGCCGGCGATGGCCCTCGGCCTGTCGCTGCTGCTGGTCTTCAACCTGCTCGGCATCCGCCTGTCGGCGGCGACGCTGGTGCTCGGCCACACGATCATCTGCGTGCCTTTCGTCATCCGGATGGTCGGCGCCTCGATGCAGCAGCTCAATCCGGTGCTGATCACCTGCTCGCTCAGCCTGGGTGCCAGCCGCTGGTACACCTTCCGGCGCGTCACGCTGCCGCTGATCCGTCGCGGCATCGTCGCGAGCTGCTTCGTCGCGTTCCTCACCTCCTTCGACAATGTTCCGGTGTCGCTGTTCCTCGCCGATGCCCGCACCGAAGTCCTTCCGATCAAGCTGTGGGCGATCCTCGAAGGCAGCCTGGACGTGCGCGTCGCCGCCGTCTCCGGGGTGATCGTGCTGCTGACCCTTGCCGGCCTCGTCTGCGCCGAGATCTTCGGCGGCGTCAGCCGCCAGATCGGGAGCCGCTGATCATGCCGATCGAACGCGATCTTCGCGGGTATGGAAGGGCCCGTCCCGATATCGTCTGGCCGAACGGCGCCCGCGTCGCGGTGTCGCTGGTGGTGAATTTCGAGGAGGGCGCCGAGCTCGCTGTCGAGCAAGGCGATGCGGAGACGGAGCACTATGGCGAGGTCGCCTCGACATCGCCGCCGGGCGTGCGCGATCTCGTGCAGGAACAGGTGTTCGACTATGGCATGCGCGCCGGCCTGTGGCGATTCCTCGACGCCTTTACCGAGGCCGGAATCCGTTCCACCTTCATGATGTGCGGCCGCGCCGTCGAGCGTGTGCCGGACCTTGCCCGCGCCGTGGTCGAGGCCGGCCACGAACCGGCGGTGCATGGCTGGCGCTGGCTGCCGCACGCGCTTTATCGGCATGCCGAGACGGAACGCCGTGACATTGAGAAGACGCGCGACGTCATCGCCCGCGCGACCGGTCTCACGCCGGTCGGCTTCATGTCGCGCGGCGGCCAGAGCGCATGGACGCGCGATATCCTGATCGGGCTCGGCTTCGCATACGATTCCAACGCACTCGACGACGATTTGCCCTATTGGAGCCCGTCGCCACAGGGAGCGATGCTGATCCTGCCCTATGGCTTCGACACCAACGACATGAAGTTCTTCCATCCGAACGGCTTTGTGCAGCCGGAGGATTTTTCAAACTATGTCAGCGCCGCACTCGCCACATTGGTCGAGGAGGCGGAGCGTGGCCGCTCCGCGATGCTGTCGATCGGATTTCATCTGCGCATTTGCGGTCGGCCCGCGCGCTTCCGCGCGGTGAAGGCCATTCTGGCCGAGCTGGCGCGGCTGGAGGGCCGGGTCTGGGTCGCAACACGCGCCGACATCGCGGCGCATTTTCGCAAAGTCGCGCGCTAGGCCGCCCGCACGCCCGCAGCGAGGGTGCTGACCTCGTCCTGCAGCGATCGCTCCTTCCGAGATACGAGTGCTTCCAATCTAGAACACCTCGACATCGCCTCTCCGAGCGTTGACTTGGAAGGGTCTCTGGCGGAACCATCGGCGCAGATCATCCGCGCCAGCTCTGCCGCGCGCGCAGTCAAAGGCCAGAGGCTCAATGCATCAATCGACACATACCAGGCCGCTCGATCTTCCTGCGCTGAGCGCAGCGGAGCGGCTCTTCATCTGGGGTTTCAGGGCGAAGGCACGCCGCGGAGGTGCCGTTCCGACCGCGGCCGACATCAAGGAGGTGTACGACCATTTCCGCGTGGGCGACGCCGTGCCCTCGCTGGAGTCCATCATCGAGATCTTCGCCTGCACGGCCCACACGGCCATCGAAGTGCATTGCCCGACGTGTCCGCGCATGTCGGACAGCGAGCACGGACTTCTGCGTGCCATCGCCGCTGCGCAGCAGGAACGTATCGAGGTCGCCCGCGAGCAGTTCGAGTGCTGGCTGCCGCCCGTCGGCGCCGATTGGGCGCTTGCGCCGGTTCAGGGGCTTGCAACGATCTTCCGCATGGCCGGTCTCATCCTGCCCGACCGGCAGGTGCGGTCTTTCGACCAAGACCGGATGATGGCGATGAAGACCTGGCTGGTCGGTAGCCCGACGCTGCACTGACGGGAACATTCATGATGCAGGATGCGTGCGAGTCCCTTGCAGTACCGGACGCCGGCCGGTCGCAGCTCTGTCCGCTTCAGGCTGCGCTTGCGGCGCCACGAAGCGTCGAAGGCTACGATGACTTCTGCCGTATCGCGCTGTCGCTGTGCCGGTTCATCGGAGCGGCCTACACCACCGGCGCTTCCGATTGCTGGGAAGCAGCCTATCGCTTCGCGGACGAGACCCCCGGCGTTGCCGACAGCCCGCTGCTGGTCGCACGGGCTGCCGCACTCGTCAGGATCCTCCGCAGCGGCCGGCCGTGCGAGCTGTGCTTCATGCCGCCGTCCTGCCGGCGCCTGTCGAAGGACGAAACCGAGTTGATGCGGCTGCTGGCGGCGGCCCGCCGCAAGCAGCCGGGCGAACTCGAATCCGTCGTCTGCCAGTTCGTCGGCAATGAGAACGAGATTGCGACCACGCGGGCGGTCAACGCGCTGGCGTTCTGCTGACGTTTGGACGGGTTCCAGTCGCATCTGGAGCGGCCTTGCGCTATCATGTCGCGATGGAGGCGCAGTGCTCGATGCCCTCCATGAAACCTCCAGACGATCCCAGCGCAACCACCGCTGGGATCGTCGTTCTGGATGGCACCGCACGATCGGGGCGGTCCCCTCTTGAGAATTGACCGCCGGAAAGGTCTGATGGGGTGGTGCGGGAGAGGACTCCCGCCAATGCAACCCAGGACCTGAGCGGCATGACTATGTCGGTCGAGCAATTGTGGAGCCTGCCGGAGACCGCGCTGATCGGCGCCTATGCCGAGGCGCGGCGCCGCTACGCCGAGAAGAAGTTCGAGCGCGACACCCAGCGGGCGCGGCTGGAATGGATGCGTGCCAATGTTCGTCAACACGCAGGGAAACGTGACCGAGCGCAAGATGGCGGTCGACGTGTCGGAAGAACTGGCGCGCAAGGGGCAGGAGGTACGCGAGATGACGCGCGATCTCGACATGCTGAAGATCGACGTCGACGTGATCGACACCATGATCCGGCTGCGCGGCGCGCACGGTGCTCCGCCGGTCCACGAAGAGGCCGCCGAGAAGCCGGTCGAGCCGGAGGGGGAGTGACATGGCCGCATTCCGCGGGAGCCGGTATGCGCATGGGGATGCGCTGCCGGTCGAGGATTGAGGCGGCGCCCGATTTGAGCTGATGCGCGTGCGATCGGTGCGGATCGCGCTACCCGCCCGCAACGCACGCCTCCATGATGCCGTCGAGCTCCCCCTTCGAGAGCACCCCAAGCTCGGCGATGAAGACGATCCGCGTCCGTGCCGCGCCCGCTGCCGGCGCATCGCCCGGTGCGAGCGTGGCGCGACCGCCGGCGAACTGGAAGACCATCGGGCGTCCGGGCTGCTCGATCGTCTCGAACAAGCCTTTTGCGCGCGCGAGCTTCGGCGCCAAGCGGTTGATGGCCTGCTGCAGGCGGGGCAGCGAGATCGGCTTGTCCGAGGTCCAGCTCAACGTCTCGAAGCGCTCCTCTGCCGGTCGCCGCGAGCCCACGTCACGCGGCGCGGCCGGGCGATCGATTTCCGCGGGAAACAGCAGCGTGGCAGGAATCTCGCCATGCTGCGCATCGACTACGACGGCGGGAACACGCAGCGCGCGGATCGCCGCGCGCATGCGTGTTCCCGCGCCCGCGTCGGCCAGATCCAGCTTGCTGAGCGCCACGATATCGGCGACGCGCAGCTGTGATCGATGCAGCGCATCTTCAAGTGCGGCGGGCGGCGCCGTCGCGTCCATCACGCAGAGCACCGTCTCCAGCCGCGCCTCGCGCAGGATCACCGGATCCATCAGATTGCGGACGATGTCGGCGGGATCGGCGACGCCGCTGGTCTCGATGACGATATACTCAGGTTTGGGATCACGCCGCAGCAGCGTCGAGAGCGTGCGCAACAGATCGCCTTCGAGCGAGCAACAGATGCAGCCATTGGCAAGGCTGACCACGCCGTCGCTAGCGCCCGCGATCAGCTCAGCATCGATGTTGATCGCGCCGAAATCGTTGACCACGGCGGCGATGCGCCGCCCCTCCGCATGCGCCAGCAGATGGTTGACGACCGTGGTCTTACCCGCCCCCAAAAAGCCCGTCACCAGGAGAATGGGGACCGGCATGGGTCAGCCCTCGACGACGGGGCGGCGCACCGGCTTACCGGGCCGCGCCGCCACGTCCAGCACGCCGTCGGAGATCAGCGGTTGGCCGCTAACGACCAAGTGCCGCACGCCCTCCGAGGGACGGTTCATCGCAGTGAAGGTCGCCCGATCCGAGAGCTTCTCATAGTCGAACACGACGATGTCGGCATCCGCATCTTTCGCGAGCCGGCCCTTGGCGCGCATCGCGGGCGTGCTCCGCGACAGGATCTCCGCCGGGATCAGCGCGCATTTGCGCACGCCTTCCAGCAGCGACACGGTCTTGCGCTCGCGCACCCATTCGCGGATGAATTTCGTGAAGCAGCCGGCCGAGCGCGGATGCGAGGTGGCATCATCCGGCAGCGGCCAGGCTTCGCCGGTATAGGTGCTGCCGTCGGACAGTGTCCACGGCATCGCGTCGGAGGCGATGGCGCCGCCGGGATACAGCACCGACATGTCGAGCAGGTCGCGGTGATGCGCATTGTTCTCGGTGTCGAGGATGTGCCAGAGCACCAGCGACGACGGCTCCTCGGCCTGCGCCTTGAGCAGCTCCTCGCGGTCGTGGAAGCGATAGCCGTCGGTGACGCGCTGCACGGAATCATAACCGGTGCCGTTGCGCTCGACAAACTCGGGATCGCTGAAGAAGGCGGCGGCCAGCACGGTGGAGCCGGTGCCGTAGGGATAGGCCTCGACCGTGATCGGCAGACCCTGCGCCTGCGCCTTCTCGATCAGCACGCGGCAGCGCTCGACATCGGTCTTGCTCGACGAGTTGAAATGGCAGATGTGCATGTGCGCACCGGTGGCGCCGGCATAGCCGATCAGGCGGATATAGGCTTCCGCCGCGCTCTCGGGGTCGATACGCGACATGAAGGCGACGTGGGTGAAGGTCGGCACGTCCTTGGCCGCAGCCAGCTGGCAGACCGCCGTCAGCTCCTGAACGCCAGCGCCCGGCGCATAGGCGTTCAGGATGCCGATACCGATGCCGCCCTCGTTCAGGCCGCGGGTGAGGCGATCGAGAATGCCTGATACCTCCGCATCGGTCGCGACGTTGTCCATCCAGCGCCGATCGCGCATGGCATTGCCGAACGCTTCCAGCGAGCTCTCCGCGTTGGATCCCGTCATCGCGCCGATGCGGGCGAAGGCCCAGTTGGTGGCCGCGCCATAGTTCAGCACGCGGCCTTTTTGCGCCTGGCGCTCGTACCAGGATGCGACCGGCAGCACGCCGGCCTCGAGATCCAGCGTCGTCGTGATGCCGTCGAACGCCTGCATCCGGTCGGCCGGGATTGACTGGCCATGCGCGTGCAGGTCGATGAAACCTGGCGCCACCACAAGCCCGGTCGCGTCGATCACCCGCTCGGCGCCGCCGAGACCCGTGCCGACAGCGGCGATCTTGCCATCCACCACCGCCACATCACCAACGGCATCCATCCCGCTCGCGGGATCCACCACCCGGCCGCCGCTGATCACCAAACCGCTCATATCACCACTCCGAAAAGCTATTGCCAGAACCTCCAAAGGCCCGGCGGCCGCTTCGGAGGCGAAAGACCGGCCGCGTCGCGCACCGTGCCGGCGCGCATAGATGCAGATTTTTGCGGAGACGACCACCGCCGCGGATGCCGATCCTGCATGCTTTCATGTGAGGCCGATCAATGTCGAGAATTATTGGGACCGGAGCGCGACAACGCCGTTGCGTCAATTCGTCGGTCCAATCGACACGCGCTCGCGTCCTCGCGGCATGATCTGCCCGAGTTGTGCTTCGCTTCGCTCCCTTTCAAGGAAAGGGCGCAGGGAAGGCCGGGCGCCGGCTGGCACCCATAAGACCCCTGCGCTGAACGAATGCACACGCAATTGCACAGGGGAGACACAGGGCAGCCGAAACCCGGCCTTCCCTGCGCGATGGTCTGACGGCCTATGCCGCGCTCTCCCCGGAGCCGAATTCCTTCTGGCCTCCGTCACCTCCGCGAAATTCACGCGACCCACGCCGGTTGACGCGAGTGACGCCTTCGCCGAGGCTTGACCGTAGCAACGACGGCCAGGACCACACGGTTTCGCCGTACGCAGGCGATCCTGCGTCGCCAAGAGGCTTCGCAAGACATTGAGCGCCGTTCGTCTTCGCAGGAAGCGACATGCTCACGAGGTTCATCTCGCCCTGCACGCGCAATCTCCGCCTTAACGCCGCCCGCGTCCACCGCAACTCCCAGCCCGCGCTCGAAACGACGTACGACCGCCCCTTAGGTGGGCTGGGATGCCCGACACATACGTCAAATCCGAATTTCGGTAAAGCGAAATATTTTTACAGGAAGGGGTTGACAGCGGATTGGGGTGTTTCGCTGAAATGGGCAATGAACCTGTTTGCGTGGAGGTGTTCATCATGTCGCGAGCAGAACGCAAGGAGCATCCGCTTTCGATGCGGATGCCGGAAACCGACATTGCCATCATCGACCGGGCCGCGGCGCTGCGCGGGCGCTCGCGTACGGACTTCGTGCGGGACGCAGCCGTGCGCGCCGCCGAGGACGTGCTGATGGAGACGGCTCCCATTCGCATGAGTCCGGCCGGCTTCAAGACGTTCATGGCGACACTATCAGGACCGGCCGCCCCGGTGCCGGAAATGGTCGCGCTCTTCAAGCGCGCTGCGCCATGGGAGAGCAATGCATCTCTGGGTGAGGTTGACGCCGGTCCGCCTGCAGGAGCTGCGTCCAAACGAAAGACCCGTGCAGGCAAGAGGCGCTGAAGCTTGGCGATTTCAGCCCCAGAACCCGCTGACGCCGGTTCACGATCTCGACGAGTTCTCCTGCGGCAAGCCATCGCTCGACCGCTGGCTGAAAACGCGGGCGCTGTCCAAGCAGGAGAAGGGTTTTACCGCCGTCATGGTGGTGCACGAGATGAACCGTGTCGTCGGCTATTACGGTCTTGCGCCGACGGCGATCATCCCCTCCTCCCTGCCGCGTTCCATCCAGACCGGCCAGCCGCCTGATCCTGTGCCCTGTCTGCTGCTGGGGCAGCTTGCGACCGACCAGAGTTGGATTGGCAAAGGTATCGGCACTGGCTTGGTCAAGCATGCGCTCCAGCGCTGCGTCACGGCAGCGGGCCTGATTGGAGGCCGCGCGCTGATCGTCAATGCGGTCGATGCCGAGGCTGCTGCCTTCTGGACGCGGCGAGGGTTCATTGCCTCGAAGGATGATCCTCTTGTACTCTTCAGGTCGATCGCAGACATTGCGGCGTCGTTTCGCTAGCGGGGTATCCAATGCCCGTAAAATTCGGAGACATTCTCCAGGCTTTCGAGTTCGCCGACGTCAGCGGCGGCATGGGGGAGTGCCACACCTTCGTCTGCAGGCAGAAAGATCTACTACTAGTTCGACGATGACACCCTGCAGGAGCTCGAGGACGACCAACTGCCTGACGATATCGACGACGAGACCAAATACCTGCGGATCCCGAATACACGAGACCTCGACCTCGGCAAGCCTCTTGTGATCGCCTTTGTCCGCGAGTTCCTGCCTGATGATTTGGACGAGGTTCGCTATTTCTTCAGCAAGCGAGGCGCCTATCAGAAGTTCAAGGCCCTGCTCTCCCGACGGGGAGCGATCGATGCTTGGCATGACTACCGGAACCAGGCGACAGAGCGGGCATCGCGCGATTGGTGCGAGGTCCATACCATCGAGATCGTCGACTGACCTTGGCATTCACTGAATGCCACGAGGTCCGCGACGCGGCTCCGCCGCTATCTCGCCCCCATTGTCATTCAGAGAGCAGATGGGGCGGCGCCGTCGGGGGCAAAGTTCCCATGGGTTCCTTGTGATACGTCGTCGTCCTCTACAAACAAATCATTCCATTTCGCGCCGCGCTTTCCTCGGCGGATTCATGTCGGCAGGCAGTGCCCTCGCGCTCGGGGGATGCGCCGGCCTGGGCGCGACCGGCGCGCGCTTCGATGCCTCGTCGCTCTCGGTCGACTCCACATTGCTTGTCGCCACCACGCGCAAGCCCGTGAATGGGGTTCGCGCCAAGCCGTGGTTCGGTCCGGAGCGCGCGACGAGCATGACGGTCGCGCGGGCCAAGCTGGTGGCGCCCGACGAGAGCCGCCTGTCGCTCGCCTCGGTCGGGCTTGGCGGTTGGCGCCTTGATCGGATCGAACCGGTGCCGGCCGACGCCGGCGACCTCGCCGCGCAGGCCGGCGGAGGCGACGTGCTGATCTATGTGCACGGCTTCAAGCAGACGTTCGAGACGGCGGTGCTGGATGGCGCCTATCTCTCCGATGCGATCAAGTTCCGCGGCCGCACCATGGTATTCGCCTGGCCCTCCAAGGCCGGGCTGTTCGACTACGCCTATGACCGCGACAGCGCGATGTGGTCGCGCGACGATTTCGAGCGCGTGCTCTCTGCGCTGGTGTCGGCGCCGGGGACGGGCCGCGTGCACATCGTTGCGCACAGCATGGGAACCATGCTGACGCTCGAAAGCCTGCGCCAGCTCCATGCGCGATACGGCGAGACGGTCACGAGCAAAATCGGCGCGGTGGTGTTTGCCGCGCCCGACATCGACATGGACGTGTTCTCGTCGGCGATCCAGCGCATCGGCCCGCTGGCCGGCAAGATCACCGTCATTGCCTCGACGAACGATCGCGCGCTGGCGCTGTCCGGACAGATCGCAGGTGGAATGACCAGGGTCGGCGCCGCCGAGAAAGCCGCCATCGCGCGGCTCGGCGTGCGCGTGATCGATGCGTCAGCGGAAGGCTGGGGCATCGTCAACCACGATCTGTTCCTGTCGAATGGGGAGGTGCAGCAGGTGATCCGCCGCTCGATCGACGGCACGACGGCGTGAGTAGCGCACGATACTGATCTTCGCCATCACGGCGTTCGTGTCGTTCGGTCCCCAGAAGTACGAAATTGTGCACACACATCTTTTCGGACCGAGAGAAAGACTTCCTTGGTCTCTCCGCCTACGGACCTGAGATATCGCTCGGGCGTCAAACGGTCGCTATCCGCGACGAGACGCGAAATGGCCATGCGGCTCGTGCCCTGCGTCAAATCAACGAGCGCGGCCGATGACGACGTATTTCGCAGTACGAGAACGAGCAGGCAGGTGATCCGAAATGCGGCCCTGCGAAGAAGCCGTCCCCTCGTGGCGTCGCCATCATCGTTCCCGACCGTTGAGCCTCTCGGGATTGCCCGAACTGCTCCGTGAGAAACGGCGTCCATCGCGCACATGCAGCGCTCCTGCTCGGTTGAACATGCGCACGATGGAATCCGGTTGTCGCAGAACTTTGCCGACGGCTACCGGGAATTGTCGCGATCTGTCTCAGGCATGTTGCATTGCATAGTTCGCGACAATTTGGCCCTCTTGACCTCCCGGCTCCCCTCATCTGTCCTTCGTCGATCACGTTGCTTTCAGTGCGGCTTTTCGAGATCGCATCGGAACCTGATGGACATGCGAGCTTGCGACAATTTGCGACAGAAACGGGCTGCCGGGACAAAGTTTTGCGACAGCTTGTGGCCAAGATGCTTCGGCCAACGCTTGGAAATCGTTGCAGATGAGGGCAGTTCCCCGGAACAAGCCGGCCCCTCGCGATCGCGATTTGACGCCACGTTCCTTTCAGGGATGCCATCCCGCAAGGATGTGATTTCAGCCGATCGTACCCGGCCGGTACATTCTTTTGTGCTCTTCCGATGGGCTGGCTACTGGAATTCATTTTGATGCGGAACGGAGCAATCGGATGGACTCGGCACCGCACATCGCCGTCGTGGACGACCACCGTGACATCCGCGATCTGGTCGGCAAATACTTGATGCAGCATGGCTACCGGATCAGCCTCGCGGAGAGCGCTATCGCACTGCGCCGCTTGCTCGAACGAAGTGCTCCGGACCTGATCGTTCTCGACATCATGATGCCGGGCGAGGACGGATTGTCCCTCTGTCGCCATCTGCGCAGCACCACCGAGCTTCCCGTTATCCTGTTGACCGCCATGGCGGAGGAGACCGACCGCATCGTCGGCCTGGAAGTGGGCGCCGACGACTATCTGTCCAAGCCATTCAATCCCCGCGAGCTGCTCGCCCGCATCAAGGCGGTGCTTCGGCGAGTGCAAAGCCTGCCGCCGCAAAGAGGCCGTCTAGCGAGCAAGATCGTACGCTTCGACCGGTGGACCTTCGACGTCAACCGGCGCGAATTGCTGGGAAACGACGGTGTTGCCGTGCCGCTCAGCACGGCCGAGTTTCGTCTCCTGTGCGCATTTCTCGATCATCCGGGCCTGGTGCTCAGCCGCAACCAGCTCCTCGACCTGACAGTCGGCCGAGATGCTGATCCGTTCGACCGGAGCATCGACAATCAGGTCAGCCGCTTGCGGAAGAAGATCGAGGCCGACCCGAAAGTACCAGCCTTGATCAAGACTCACTGGGGTGGCGGATACAGCCTCGTCGCGGAGATCGGGCAACCATGACGAGCTTGTGGACGCGCAGCCTTGCGGCCCGTTTCATCTGCTTCACGCTGCTGTCTCTCGTGCTGTCGCAGGCAATCGTATTCTTCATTTCCTGGGACGAGCACGGACAATCGATCCGGAAGGCCGCCAAGGGCGAGATACTCAGCAGGTGTGCCTCGCTGGCCCGGGTCCTGGAAGCGACGCCTCAATCGCTGCAGACCGACATCCTCAATGCCAGCAACACGAGCTCGGCGAGATATTGGATATCGACCAACGGCCTGAAGGATGCTTCGGAGTGGCGAGAGGAGGCATGGGAGCGCCTGGCGCAGCCATTGCCGCGCGTCTCCTTTCCCGGTCACAACGTGCCCGCCGAGGTGAGACCGGACTTCACCCGAAACACAGCCGAGAGCAGCGGCGCCACTTCCTCCCAGTGGGTCGACCTGAGACCGGAAGCCTGGCCGCTCTCGCGGCCGGCGAAATTCCTTTATCTCGATGACACCACCGGCATGGGGCTGGCCGTTCAGTTGGCGAATGGGACATGGCTGAACACTGCCTTTGCCAAGCCCGCACAAGACGGCTTCTGGACCTCCAAATCCACCCTGGCGCTCGGCCTTTCGGCGTTGTCGTTGTCCATTATCGCTGTGTTTGCCGCACGCGGCATTGCACAACCCTTGCGCCGCCTCGCCGTAGCGGCCGAGGCGCTCGGCCGTGGCCAAGAGGTCGTGCCGCTGCCGGAAACCGGCCCCGACGACATCCGACGCACCGCCGAGGCATTCAATCGCATGCAGGCGCGCCTGCATCGTTTCGTCGACGACCGCACCAAAATGCTGGCCGCCATCGGTCATGACCTGCGCACACCTCTGACCTCGCTCCGTTTGCGTGCGGAATTCGTCCGCGACGAGGAGGTCCGCGAGAAGATGCTGTCCACCATCGCCGAAATACAGACGATGACAGAGGCGACCCTCGCATTCGCCCGCGAAGACGCAACCGCGGAGAATACGCGAACCCTGGATCTCTCGGCTCTCGTGGAAAGTCTCTGCGACGATCTCGCAGAACTCGGTCATGACGTTTCCTTCTCGAACGGACAGAAGTTCGGCTACAGCTGCCGGCCAGACGCACTCCGCCGCGCGTGCCGTAACCTCATTGAGAATGCCATCCGTTATGGCGAGCGGGCGCGCGTTACCATGGAGCGAGGCGCAGACAATATCGAAATCATCGTCTCGGATGATGGACCCGGCATTCCCGACAGCGCCCGCGAGCAGGTTTTTGCACCGTTCTTCCGGATCGAGAATTCGCGAAATCGCGAAACAGGAGGCGTGGGCCTCGGTCTTTCCATTGCCCGGACCATTGTCCGCCACCACGGCGGAGACATCGTCCTGACCAACGGGCCGAAGGGACTGCACGCGGTCATCAGCCTGCCGGCGCAGGAGGGCGCGCCGCCTCTCGACAGCCGCCCGATCACGGCCGCTGCAGCGAAGGACGTCATCAACGATCTCGAACCGGCATCGCGCGGCATGTCTGTTTGAAACCCGGCCCGCGCCGCTCTCGCCACCGGTAACGCGCCATGCTTTTGCCGGAGCGCGCGACATCGGAGAACTCACCCTCGAAGGTCGCGGCGAGCGAGAGGCGCATGGCAAAAACCAGGCGGAATCGCTGGCGACCGCGATGGATCAAGCTGCAACAAAGGCGAGCCAAGTGCACAAGCCTCGATCCTATCCCCGGAAATTACATCAGGGCTTCAACCGCATGCGCGGTCGCCGGCGTAAGAATGGTGCGCCACTCAGCACAAAACTGCGAACTCGTATGTGATTGACGTTCCAGTGGTATTCGACAAAGCGCATCGATCGAGATTCGATCACCGCGCGTCCGCAAGGGCCCGCGGCTCGACGAGCAGGCCCTGTCGTTCGTAACGGCGGCGCGTTCTCCTGAAGCGTACGACGACGGCATATCGGGTGTTGTTCGCCTTCACGCGCCGCGTGAGCAGGGCATCGCCTGCCGGCAGAAATTCGAGATCATCGAGGCCAACGCATTGCAGACACGCCGGGCCGGGAGGCTCCATCATCAGGAGACCGCCGGTGCCGCCACAGCGATGGCATGTCCACTCCATGTTCAACGGCTGGCGAACAACGCCTTCACCGAAACGATGCGGCCATCGAGCGGGCCGCGGGGCGTTCCAGCTGCGGCGCGCCGATCCGCGGCCTCGGCCTCCCACCGGGCGCTGTCTGCGAACACCACCGTGAAGACGTTCTTCGCTTCGTCTGAATGGATCTGCGCAAGTGCCGCTTCCAGCCGATTAGCGGCGGAAGGGCGCGAACGATCACGTGTTGCTGTCATGAGCAGACCTGTAAGGAGGATCAGGCCACGACAGGCAGGACTTCGACGTCGTAACTATGGGTCAAGGACCGGTTGAGGACCGGATCCTTCAGCTCCATTTCGAAGCGTGTCCCGGGCCGAATACCGCCGATCGCGCCCGGCGTTCCACAGAACATCAGTGTGCCCGCCGGCAGCATGTCCGTCCCGGTGTAACGACGAATGAGATCGCGCGGCGTCCTGAGCGAGGAGACGGGGCTCTCCTGGTACAGAACCCGCTTCCCGTCGATCGTCGCCCACGAGCGAAGGACCAGCTCGTCCCAATGTCCCTCGACATCAGCATATGACCAGAACTGGGCGCCGACCGGCTTGCCGCACAGCTGCTTCGAAAGAGCGATGCCCGACGCTTCCGCCTTGCGGTCGGTATGGTCGGATCCGATCCCGACCCAGAGCCCGTCCGCCATGGCGACGACGACAGGCTCGACCTCGCCGGAACTGTCGGGCCCAAGGACGGTCAGGCGGCTGTCCTGCGTCAATGTTTGTGCCGCGACGCGGTAGTAGAGCGGCGTCGTCGAGGGACGCGGAATGCCGAGCGCGGCGAGCTCCTCGATATGGTGCTCGATCGCTGCCGCGTCCCTGCCCGCCCAGCCCGCAATGACAAGGGACCCGATCTCGACAGCAATGCGGTCGGTCCGATCATTGGCGAGGCGTTCAAACTGCAGGAACATGAGTTTCCCTATCCTTGGTCGATGTGGTCAGGATTTCGCCGCGCTCGATCTGCAGCGTCCTGTCGGCGATCCGGTCGAGCAGCGCGGGCGAGGATTCGGTGATCAGCATGGCCAGCTCCGGCCGATGCTTGCGTAGCTCGCCGAGTGTCCGCGCATAGTCGAGCGCGAGGGCAGGCGCCAGACCCTGGAAGGGCTCGTCGAGCAGCAGGACCTTACGTGCGACCATCAGCGCGCGCCCCAGCGCGACCATCTTCCCCTGCCCTCCGGAAACGCCGCCTGCGAGCCTGGAGCGCATCACGTGCAATTCGGGCAGCAGCTGATAGATTTCGTCGAGCCTGCGTGCGATCTCGGCACGGTCGAGCTTCAGCGCCAGCGCCGGAAGGCGGATGTTCTCCTCCACGCTCAACTCCGGAATCAGGCGACGGTCCTCCGGTGCGTAACCGATGCCGGCACGGGCGCGCGTGTGGGCAGGCCTGCGGCCGAGATCGTCGGCATCAAGCCGGATCGAACCCTCGTCGTGCGCGATGAGTCCCATGATCGCGCGCAGCGTTGTGGTCTTGCCGGCACCGTTGCGGCCGATCAACACGGTCGTCTTGCGCGCGACGATCTCGCAACTGACCGCGCGCAGCACGCGGACGCCCTCGATTGAGACGCTGACCTTGTCGAGACTGAGCATCAGGCGACTCCCAGGACACGTTGGCGGACTTGCGCGTTGCTGAACACTTCGTCCGGCCGCCCCTCGGCCATGATGTTGCCGGCGCTCCACACCAGGACCCGGCTCGCGTAACGCGCGACGACGTCCATGTCGTGCTCGACAAACAGTGCGGTGATGCGGCGCTGGCGCAGGGCCCCCATCAGGGCCTCCATCAGCGGGAAGCGTTCGAGAGCGCTTACGCCACTGGTCGGCTCGTCGAGTAGCAGGAGGCGCGGCCTCAGCGCCAGCGCAACGGCAATGTCCAGCAGCTTGCGGTGCCCTTCGGGAAGCGTACTGCTGATCCGGTCGGCATCGCCAGCGAGACCGACGAGGTCGAGCAACGCCGTGGCCTCGTCGCGTCGCTTCGCGGTCTCGAGCGGGCGGACCGCGCCCCACAGGCCGTCCGTTGCCGCCAGCGCCAGCATCATGTTGTCGATCACGCGCTGCGCCGAGAAGAGCTGCGGGATCTGGAATGCGCGGGCGACACCACGGCGCGCGATAGCGCGTGGCGACAGACGGGTGATGTCGTGACCGTCAAGCACCACGCTGCCCGAACTCGGACGGATATAGCCCGTGCAGATGTTGAGCAGCGTCGTCTTGCCCGACCCGTTCGGGCCGATGATCGCGAGGAACTCGCCGTCATGAACCGCGATGCTGACGTCGTCGGCGGCCCTGACGCCGTTGAATGAGACGTGGAGACCCTTGGCTTCCAGGATGGGACGCGTCATAAACTCGCCGCCTCCTTGCGCGCGAACAGTCCATAGACTCCTTGCGGCATGAACATGATCACGATGATCAGCGTCACACCGACGATCAAGTTCCAGGAATCGGTGACGGTGACCGCCGCGCTGTGCAGCAATTCCAGGAACAAGGCACCGATGAACGCGCCAGGAACGCCACCGATGCCGCCGAGCACGGCGATCAGCACGAGATGACCCGATGCGGTCCAGAACGCGAAATCCGGGACCACGCGACCGATCGCAAAACCGGCGATGGCGCCGCCAAGGCCGGCGAGCGCCGCCGAGATGACATAGGCGATCAGCAGCACCGCCCAGACCGGAATGCCCAGATATTCGAGCCGGATCTCGTTGGTATGGACGGCCGCGAGCGCATGACCGAGCGGGCTGTTCAGGTAGCGCTGCACGGCGAGGCCAATGAGCACCATCAGGCCCAGACTGAGATAGAACAGCACGCTCTTGAAGGCCGGTTCGCCAAGCACGACGCCGAACACAGCCGGGACCGGCACAGGCATGCCGTCAGTCCCGCCGGTGACGCCGTACAGTTTTGCGCACAGCGCGTAAAACACCATGGAAACCGCAAGATTCAACATCGCGAAAAAGATGGCGCGATAGCGGACGAGAAACGATCCGGCGACGGCGCCCACGAGCGCACCGCCCAGCACCGACAGAATCAGCAGCAGCCCAAGATCGTTGACGCCGGCGCGCGTCAGGAACGCAACTCCGTAGGCACTCGCGGCAAAGAACATCGCATGACCGATCGAGATCAGCCCGGCGCGGAGCAGCACGGCGACGCCGAGGGCCGCAAACCCCTTGGCGATCGCCAGAGTCAGGACGAATTGAAGCCAGGGCGCGGCCACAGGCAACAGCGCGAGGACGAGGACCGCCGCGGCGGCAGTGACCGTTCGCATCATATCCTCCGCGCCGCCACCGACCCGAACAGCCCGTAGGGACGGATCAGGAGAACGACAAGCATCGCTGCATAGGGTGCGACGGCATCCAGCGACGGCGCCAGATATATCGCGAGCACGCGCGCCAGGCCGACGATCAGCGAGGCCAAGGCCGCCCCCTCGATTTGCCCAAGACCTCCGATCGCAGCCACGGCAAAGGCAAGCACCATCGTATCCGCCCCGAGCCCCGGGGCGATGCCCGACGTCGGTGTCGCCAGCGCGCCGCCCAATGCGGCCAGGAACACGCCGAGTGAGAACGCCAGAATGAAGATACGGTTGGTGTCGATGCCGATCGACTGCGCCATCTCGCGATCAGTAACCACGGCCGTGATCAGGCGCCCCAGCCGGGTGTGATTGATCAGAAGCCGCAGGCCGATGACGATGAGGAACGCCATCCCGATCAGGAGGATCTGGTAGTTGAGATAGACGACGCCACCGATAGAGGTGGTCCCGAGCAATCGCATCGGCGCGTCTTCGTAGAAGGACTGCACGCCAAAGATCATGCGCTGGAGATCCTCCAGGATGAGGAACAGCCCGAACGTGATCAGGATCTGCACGGCCTCCGATTTGCCATAGGTCCAGCGGATGAGGCCCCGTTCGATCAACGGACCGAATATCGCCGCGACGCACACGGCACTGAACAGGAGCGCCAGGAACGACCAATACGGGTTGAGCTGCCGGCTGGCGATGAACAGGCAGATCGAGGCCGCGACATAGCCGCCGATCGAATAGAGGCTGCCATGGGCAACATTGAGGACTCTCAGCACGCTGAAGACGAGCGTCAGGCCGACCGCCGCGAAGAAGATCAACGCGGCGGTCGCCAGGCTGTCCAGCAGCAAGGGAATGACTGCATTCAACATCGGCCCATCCTTCCGTCATCGAAATCAGGTGAACCTCATCCCGGTCTATTTGTAGCTTCCCGGCTTCGGCAGGCCTTTGGCGAACTCGGGCTTGAGCGTCGCGATCCAGGCCAAAGGATCTTGCCCCGCCTGCGGCATCAGGCTGTCGCCCTTGTAGCGGACCATGTCGCCAATGACGGGAAACTGCTGCGCCGACGTCCTTACGGTCACGCCGACGATCTGGTCGACCAGCCCGTCATTGTCGGTGCGCGTCTGCGCGATGCCGGTCAGGGTCTCGACCTTGCTGCCGTTCATGGCGTCGGCGAGCTCGACACGCGTTGGCCATTTGCCGCCGTTCTTCCGCATCGCGGCATCGTAGGCGGCTTTAACGTAGATCAGCGCGTTGGCCATCTTGATCGATGGGAACACCGGATACTCTCCGAAGCGCGCCTTATAGGCTTCGGCAAACTTCACGGTCTCCGGCTTGGCCCTGGCGTCCGGTGACATCCACCAGCCGTCGCCGAGAACACCGACGATCACGCCGTCGGGCAGCGGTACGCGCTGCAGCACCGTCTCGCCGAGCGCCAGGATCACCTGACTGGAGGTGAAGATCCCACGCGGCGCGGCCTGGCGAACGAAGTTCTCGAGATCGGCGCCCCAAAGGTTGGAGAAGACGACATCGGGACGCGCGGTGGTGAGACGCGAGATTTCGGTCTGGTAATTCGGCGAACCCAGCTTCGGATAGAGTTCGGCGACGATCTCTACGTCCGGCTTCAGGGCTTTCAGCGCCGCGGTGAATATCTTCGCAGCGTCGTGGCCGAACGCATAGTCCGGGTTGATGATCGCAACCGTCTTCACGTCAGGCTTGCGATCCAGCAGGTAGATCGCGTAGGCGATGAATTCGGGTACGGTGTTTCCGTTGGGGCGGAACACATACTTGCTCTTGCCGTCCATGAGCAACTGATGGGTATCGCAGTTCCAGCCCACGGTGGGAACCTCGAGCTGCTCCGCGAGTGGCGCAAGCGCCAGGCAATTGGCGCTCGACAAGGCGGCGACCATGACTTGGTTCTTCGCATCCCCAGCGAGCCGCCGATACTCCGCGATCACACCCTGCGCGCCCTGCGCCTCGTCGACATAGGTCGCGCTGACCGGCACGCCTCCGATGCCGCCCTTTGCATTGATCTCGCCGATCATGAGGTCAGCCGCGTTCTTACCCGGCATGCCGTAGGCCGCGGCAGGACCAGATGTGAACGTGAAGATGCCCAGCCCCAATGCGCTCGGCTTCTCCTGCGCAGCGGCCGGCGTCGCCGCGACCACACCGAGCGCGAGCGCCCCGGCAAGCCCATCCACCACCCATCGGACTTTGCCCTGCGGCACGCCCCGATCAAGCCTGAAGAGCCATTCAAGTGACGACAGGCAACGCGCAACTACGATAGAGATACCTCTAGACGTCATGACTTCTCTTCCCCCTGGTCGGTCGAATGATGTTGGGCAGCAGCGATCCGGATCACACCGGATCGAAATAGTGCATTTCCAAAAGCAGGCAGCCGTTCACGGACTTGAACGGGCCATGTGGCGCGTGCGGTGGCCGGCAGGCATAGGTGTTCGGGGGGAAGCTCTTGCCGCCCTCGCCGTTCGCATCGTTGCCGACGATCAAATCGCCCGAGACCAGATAAACCTCTTCCCAATATTCGTGGGAGAACGGCGCGGTCGTGTAGACGCCGGGCGCAAAGCGCAGCAGCCGAGTCCGCGTCCCGCGCCGGTTCTCCTCGTCCAATCCGCCAGAGATGATCTTCTGCTGGATGCCGGCCGGATATCCCGCCGGCACTTCCCAGCCGGTGGTCATGTCGAGCGTATGGAATTCGTCGTGCTTCTTGTTGACGGGCATGCATTGTCTCCTTCGGATCAGGCGGCTTTGCTGGCGGTCGAGACGCCGTTGAGGTCGTAGGAATCGAGCATGGTCTGGACCAGCCGGTCGGCGCCGGCCCAGTCGTACGTGCGGTACGAGTGGCCCTTGGTGACGAAGGTCGCGCCGGCGTAGAACATCTCGTATTGCTGATGGCGAGAGCCGAACTCCGAGCCGACGGCATCCCAGGCGAGCTTGTAGAACTTCACACGATCATGAGAATTGGCCTTCGGCGACTGCTGGGTCTTGCCGATCAAGGCCGCGATCTCGGGGTTGTCGAAGTCCGCGACTGACGAAGGCAACATGATCATGCCGCCGCCGGCGAGCTCGCGAAGCGTATTGATGACGTGCGCGTAGAGCTGCTGTGTCAGCACCTGCGCCGAATAGAGCGTATGCCGGTCCGGGATGAAATAGGGACCGACCTGCCTGCCCTTGGCCTCCATCGCAGCCACCAGAGCGTCGACCATGCCGGTCTCGGCCGCAAGCTGGCCGAGCATTTCGCGTACCTGCGGGAATTGGGTGACTCCGTTCATGTCGGCGACCCGATGCGCAAGGCCGGTCAGGAACTTGAGCTTGACGCTCAAACGCACCATCGCCTGGTAGTTCTGATAGACGTGGCAAGGCGTAGCGTGAAACTGCTTCTGGCACATTTCGACGTTGCCTTCGATGAAGACGCGCTCCCACGGCACCTTCACGTCGTCGAAATAGAGGACCGAGTCGTTCTCGTCGAAGCGGCTCGACAACGGATTGTCGAACACGGCGCCGGCGGCGTCCTCGTAAGATTTGCGCGACAGCATCTTGAGGCCCTTCGTATTCATCGGGATCGCAAAGGACATCGCGTAGCGCTCTTCGCCCGGCCGCATCGGCTGGATAGTCGTGACGAAGACCTCGTCGGCAACCACGCCGCCGGTGGCGAGCATCTTGGCGCCGCGGATCGTGATCCCTTCGGCGTCGCGATCGACGACACCGGCGGTGAGGAACGGATCGGCCTGCTCGACCGCACCCTTCGAACGATCGGCCTGCGGATTGATGATGACGTAGGTGAGGTAGAGATCCTTGTCGCGGGCGTAGCGGTAGTAGCTCTCGAGCGCGCCGGCGCGCGCGGGATCATGGGCCCGGAAGACGTCAAGCCCCATGTAGAGCCCCGAGATGCAGGAGGCGACATGGTCCGGAGCCCGGCCCATGAAGCCGGCATGCAGCGAGGCCCACGCCTCGAGCGCCTTTCGCCGCGTCACGAGCTCGGCGTAGGAGGCCGGAAGCTGCCAGATGCGGTTGGCAAGACCTTCGCCCGTATCGAAGGTCATCAGCTCCGCATTCTCGGGCGCGCTCGCGAAGTCGAACAGGCCGGCCATGGAGCCGGCGAGATTGCGAAAGGCGCGGTGCGTCGTGACATCGCCAACCGAGGCGCCGTTGATGTAGATGGTGCGGCCATCCTTCAGGCCCGACAGATATTCCTTTGCGCTGCGCATGGCAGTTTCTCCGGTTCGAAACTAGTAGTGAATGGGAAGCGGCCAGCTCGGCTCGCGCTCGGTTTCATCGACGAGATCGCGGTATCGACCACGAAAGAAGATCAAGGGAGCAGCAGACTCGGAGCGGCTTGCGTGGCGGACGACCTGGACGACGAAGATGACATGGTCGCCGCCGTCATAATTGGCGTAGGGTGCACACTCGAAATGCGCCATCGCGCCCGAGATCAGCGGCGCCTCGGCATGGCCGACCGACGTCTTCACCTGGTCCCATTTGCTCGAGAGAGCCCGCGCGAACTGGTTGGAGATGGCTTCCTGGTCGCGCGCCAGGATGTTCACGGCAAAGCCCTTGGCTTCCAGCATCGCGGGCAGGCTGCGCGCCCTGCGATCGACACTGAAGAGAACGAGCGGCGGATCGAGCGAGACCGAGTTGAACGAGCTCATGGTCATGCCGATCAGCTCTTCGCCCTTGCCGCGCGCGGTCACCACCGCCACGCCAGTGGCAAATTCGCCGAGAGCACGTCTGAATGCACGATCCTCCATGGACACCCGTCCCGTCGCCTGGCACCTGATTTATAATTCTCAGATAGCTTCCTGACAAAGCTATTTGGAGATGTCAAGCCTACTTGCTGGGCGGGCGCATGCGTGCTTTTTAAGCAAGCTCGCAATGCCATGATTTGGCCAGGAGATTGACCGCGTGACCGATGCACTCTTGACGGCGTCGAAACCCGAGTTGCTCGACAAGGAGGGAGACCGCACGCTTCGCGGCCTGCTCCACGACTATTTCGCGTTTGGACGCAGTCTGGAAGCCTGCCGTGAAATATTCGCAGGCTTCGTCGACCTGTCGCCTACCCAGTATCTGATCCTGATCGCGATCAAGAATTCGACTGCGGAAGAACCGATGGGCGTGAACCAGGTCGCCGAACGGCTGTATCTGAGCGGCGCCTTCGTCACCAACGAGATCAACAAACTTGTTTCCGACGGCCTGCTCGAGAAAACCCCCCATCCCGAAGACGGACGGCGGGTGCAACTTGCCCTCACCCAGCGCGGAATGAGTCTATTGATCCGCCTTGCCGCCTTACAGCGACCGGTCAACGACGCGCTGTTTGGAATGCTGACGCGCGAGGAGTTCAAGATAATGGCCCAGCTGCTGTCCCGGCTTGCGTCAAACGCTGATAGCGCGCTGAAGCTGGCTGTACATGTGCAGGCTACGCTCAAGTCGCAGGAGGGGCAGCGGGCCTCCGCAGCGAGCCCGCCGCACTCCCGCAAAAAGCGGCGCGCACCGCGCCGCAACGGTCGATAACGCCAGGGCAGGCAGACGTCTGATCTATGTCCACTCCTGACTGATAAGGTTTCGTATGAGAGCTTATCAGGCCGAACTGCCGTCGTTTGCCACCAGCCTTATCGGTCGCCGGCGACTGTTGACCGGCAATGTCAGCTTGAACAGCAAGGTCCGACGTCTGGGCCTGGCATGGGATTCATTTGAAATGTGGTGCGTTTTGGATTGACGCTCTCACCGCGAGACGTCAGTCGGTCTAGTCCATCATTGGGGCGCAAGAGAATTTCCAGCGCAAAGGATCCATTTGATTGATCTATTCTGCCTCCACCAGCGGCGTTCATTCGGTCGCCTCAGAAAATTGGCCGCTTTGTCGCCGGGGCCATTTCTTTCTCCATTCTCATTGCAACGTGAGCGACACAAAGAAAACGCCAAGAACGACGCACGTTTCAACCGAAACCAAGAATCGGCTTCGGCAAGGAAGTCAACGTTCATTCAACGCAGCGAGCGTCACATGCACCCCAACGTGCACGCAATTCAGGGAAAGCCTCAAACAAAGCGTGAGGGACATGATGAACTTGGATCACACATCCGGCCAATCCGACGGCGTCACATAATGGGCTCGTTGGACCCCGCGCCTGGGATGGACAGGGAAAGAGCTGTCTACCGCCCCAAAAAGAAGCCGTGTCCAAGGGACACGGCAAGTTTCAGGGAGGGTGAACCGGGAAAATTCCCGATGCATACGTGAGGCGTGGCCCCGGCCGGTCATCCGCCGGAGCGCGATCGAAAGAATCAGCAGCCGTTCGCAGCCGCCGTCACCATTTCAACGCGGCCGTTCGCACGGGATGGTCCCACAGCGCCCGGGTCTCGGTATCGAGCAGGCTCACGGTGAGCGAGCACCCCGCCATGTCCAGCGAGGTGACATAGCTGCCGACCAGCGAGCGGGCGATACGCAAGCCGCGCTTTTCGAGCATTCGCCGCGCCGCGTTGTACATCAGATAGAGCTCGATCGCGGGCGTTCCGCCAAATCCATTGACGAGCAGCAGGGCTTCATTGCCTTCGCGGGCGTCGAGATCCTCGGCAATGGCAGTGGTCATCTCAAAAGCGATCGCATCGGCGCGCTCCAGCTTGACGCGGCGGCGTCCCGGTTCGCCATGGATGCCGACACCCACTTCCATCTCGTCCTCGGCGAGCACAAAGGTCGGCGTTCCTGCAGCCGGAACCGTGCAACTCGTCAGTGCCACCCCCATCGACCGCATCCGAGCGTTGACGCGCTCGCCGAGTGCAACGCAAGCTTGGAGGTCGGCCCCCTTCTCGGCCGCCGCGCCGACGATCTTCTCGACGATCAGAGTGCCGGCCACACCCCGGCGGCCGATGCTGTGGGTGGAATTCTCGACCGCGACGTCGTCGTCGGTGACGATGGTGGCCGTGCGACCCTCGGAAATCTCGGCCGCCATCTCGAAATTCATGCGATCGCCCGCATAGTTCTTCACGATGAAGAGCACGCCGGCGTCGCCCGAAACGGCCTGCGCCGCCTCGACGATCTGGTCTGGTGTCGGCGAGGTGAAGACCTGTCCCGGACAAGCCGCATCGAGCATGCCATAGCCGACGAAGCCCGCATGCAGCGGCTCGTGCCCGCTACCGCCGCCGGATACGAGCGCGACCTTCCGCGAATTGAGCTCGCGGCGCCGCACGAATTTCCGCTCGGGCCCGAGCGTCACGAGATCGGCATGCGCCGCAGCCAACCCGTCGAGGCTCTCCGCGAGCACGCCATCAACCGAATTGATGAACTTTTTCATGTTCTCCTCCCCTCTTCGTCCCGCTGAGCTTGGCGCTCATTTTTCGCGTATGATCGCACTCAAACGCCGCGCGAATTCCTGCAGCAGCCCATCGAGCTCGGCATTGCGCTTCGAGCTGCCGAGGTCCGGCAGGTGCAGCGTCAGCGTCCGTTCATGCGCCCCCTCCGTCAGGCGGCCGATCCGGCGCGGGTGCGCACGGGTGTAGGCACGAAGGAACGCCGCCTTCGCTTGCGGCGGGAAGTGGCAGACGTCGAAGATCGTGTTCAGGTGCTGCACGGGAATCGGCACCGGATAGGCCGGGTTGCTGATCTGGCTGACGAAGCTGCGGTTCTTGCCCATGGCATGGGCCAGGCGCAGCCGCATGCCTGACGGGCGGCTCTCAAGCACCTCCTTGAAGATGCGCTTGTAAACCGCAACGGCGCCGGCCTCGGCCGGTTCATCGATCGCCATATCAGCCAAGCCCGCCTCCGCTGCTCAAGCGGTCGATGGTCTGCTTGATCTGCGCGAGCGCCGACGCATTTACCGACAATTCGCGCAGGCCGCAATTCAGGAGCGCGGGCAGACAGCGCGGGTCGCCCGCCATGTCGCCGCACAGGCTGACGCTGGTTCCGGCGCGACGTCCATGCTCCGCGGTTCGCGCGATCAGTTCGAGGAGGGCCGGATTCAAGGGATCCATCAAGGGGGCGAGAGCTCCATTGGAACGGTCGCACGCAAGGACATATTGCGCGAGATCGTTCGAGCCGATCGAGAAGAAGGAGGCCTTGAAGGTCGCGATCGCCAGGGCCGCCGCCGGGACCTCGACCATGATTCCCAGCTCCGGGAGCATCGCGGCAATGCCCTCGGCCTGCAAGCGCTGCACGACTTCGGCGAACAGCTTCCGTCCGGACTCGAACTCGTGCGGCGCCGTGACCATCGGAAACATGACCCTGAGATTTCCTTGCACGGCCGCGCGCGCCAGCGCGCGGAGCTGCACGCTGAATATCTCGGGGCGGGCGAGGCAAAGCCGCAGGCCACGCACGCCCAGGAAGGGATTGGCCTCACCGTCGATGGTGAATCCAGGTACCGGCTTGTCGCCGCCGGCATCAAAGGTGCGAATGGTAACCTGGCGTCGATCGGCCCAGTGCATAACGGCGTCGTAGGCGCGATACTGCGTCTCCTCGTCGGGCAGGCCGCCGCGCTCGGCGAGCAGAAACTCGGTGCGCATCAACCCGATGCCGTCGGCATATTGTGCGTCGGCATGATCGAGGTCCTCAACGCGCTGGATGTTGATGAGCAGCTTGATCCGCTCCCCGCGCCATGATGCGGTCGGCCGTCTCAGGATCGCCCGCGCGGACGCCCGGCTCTTGCGATGAATTTCGCGTCTCTTCTCGAACAGCCGGAGCTGCTCGGCACTGGGATCGAGCTCGAGCGTAGCGCCCTCGCCATCGAGCAGCGCCGTCGCGCCGATTTCCGGAATGGCGCCGAGCTGCACGACCATCGGGATGCCCCGCGCGCGCGCCAGCATCGCGACATGACTCGTTGGGCTACCGCGCAGGAGCGCAAGACCACCGCCCGCCGACCAGTCGATTTCAAGGAAACGCGAGGGCGGCAAATCATCGGCGCAAACAACGGCACCGCTCGGTATCTTGGGGGCCTCGCCCCCGCCTCCGCGCAAGATGCTGATGATGCGGTCGCGCAGATCCGCAAGATCGGAGCAGCGCGCCTTCAGATACTCGTCCTCGGCCGAATTATAGTCCGCAATCTGCTCGTCGAGGGCGGAACGCCACGCGACGTCGGCGGCATCCCCCTCGCTTATCGCCGTGAAGATCGCTTCGATGAAATCCTCATCCTCCAGCAGCGCGACCTGGAACTCGAGAATCTGCGCGGCCTCACCTCCCGCGATCGCGGCGAGCTCGGCGATCTGCCCACTCGCCGCGTCGATCGCCTTGCGAAGATCGAGCGCCTCCTCGACCAGCGAGCCTGCGATCCGCTCGCCATTCGTGCCCGCATCGACACGGACGAGCGGGCCGTAGGCAAAGCCGATCGAGGCGGTCCTGCCGCGATAAGCCAGTCCGGCAGCGTCCCCCTGCATGCTACGACGCCTCGTCCGGAAAGTCGGTTGCGATCAGGTTGACCAGGGCGGCGACGGCAGCCTCTGCGTCGCTGCCCGACGCCTTGATCTCGATCGTGCTGCCGTGAGCCGCGCGCATGGCCATGATCTTGGCCACGCTCTTGGCATTGATCCACTCGGCCGCGCCCGCGACCCGGACGGAAATCTGGGCTTGGAACTTCTTGGCCAGCTTGGTCAGCTTGACCGCCGGGCGTGCATGCATGCCCACCGCGTGCACCAGCCGCACATTCTCGGTGATAATCTGGCCATCCGCTTTATCCAGCATCGTCTTATTCCATCATCATTTCGCCGACGCATCAGTCGGCAGAGAGTTCCTCGGCCACGGCCTTGACCTGGGCCAGCGAGCTGCCGCCCGCCGCCTCGGTCGCCGCCATCACGGCGCCCTCGACGATCGGCGCATTGCATACGACAACGAGAGCGCGGCGTGCCGGCTCCAGCATTTCGACCGCCATCTCGCTGTTTGTTTCGGCGCCGCCGAGATCGACGAGGATCGCGACGCCTTTCGTCGACCAGGCATCGTTGATGGCGTCGACGATCAGCGACACGCTGGTGCCGAGCCCGCCATCGGGATTGCCGCCGCAGAAGGCCACCTTGACCTCGCTGCCGACCATCTGCCGCACCATGTCGGCGGTGCCTTTGGCGATGTCCTTCGAATGCGAGACGATCACGATCCCCACGGCATCAGTCATTGCTCTCCCTCCAGGCTCGCGCATACCGCCTGCACGAGAACACAGCTCGAGCGCGCGCCGGGGTCGATGTGACCGACGCTGCGCGGCCCGAGAAACGACGCTCGCCCCTTGGTGGCCCGCATCGGCGCGGTCCGCACGACCGCCTCTGCGGCCGCTGTGCTGACTCGCGCGATCAGGTCCGGTTGGCCGGCCGCATTCTTCAGCGTCTCCAGCACGGGAACGAGCACGTCGAGCATGGTCTTTTCACCGGCGTGCGAACGGCCGCGGGCGCTGACGGCATTCACACCGCTGCCGAAGACATCAGCGATATCCTCAGGCAGATGCTTGTCGTGCGAGAGGGCCTCGCCTGCGGCCAGGAAGAAGCTGCCGTAAAGCGGGCCGGAAGCACCGCCGACCGTCATCACGAGCGTCTTGCCGATCGTCTTCAAAGCCTCGTCGAACGGCTGTTCGGAGATCGCATCAAGCTTGCCGAGCACGGCTTCGAACCCGCGCTTCATGTTGAATCCATGGTCGCCGTCGCCAATCGCCTGATCCAGGCTCGTGAGCTCCGGCGCGCTGGCAATGACCCGCTCTGCGGCCACCTTGACCAGCGATTTGAACGTCTCGGGTTGCAGCGACATTGCGTTTGATCCTCTAATGAACCGCCGGGAGGCGCTGCCCGGCGCCGTCGAAGCAGAGCGGTTGCACCAGATCCAGCTCGACCTCCTGACCGGCATGCAGCGGTTGATGCGGATCCGCAAGCGTGACCAGCATCTCTCCCTTATAGTCCAAGTGAACGTGATTCTGCTCGCCGAGGTGCTCGACCCGGTGCACGCGGCCGACCATCGGCCCGCCATTGCGCGCCGCGAGGCGAAGGTGCTCGGTACGGATGCCGACTGTCTCCGTTCCCCGCGGCAGCGGTACGTCCGACAACAGCCGCGCGGGGAGGAAATTGATCTGGGGCGTGCCGAGGCGCGAGGCGACATAGCTCGACGACGGTCTCTCGTAGATTTCCCGGGGCGTGCCGAGTTGGAGCAACTCGCCGTCCTTGATCACGCCGATCCGGGACGCCATCGTCATGGCCTCGACCTGATCGTGGGTTACGTAGAGGATGGTCGCACCAAGCTCGAGCTGAATCCGCTTGAGCTCCAGCCGAAGCTCGGCACGGAGCTTGGCGTCCAGCGACGACAGCGGCTCGTCCATCAGATAGATCGAGGGATCGCGGACCAGCGCACGACCGATTGCCACCCGCTGCATCTCGCCGCCCGAAAGTCGGGTTGCGCGATTGTTCAGCTTGCTTGCGATATGCAGCAACTCCGCCGTCTGCTCGACCCGCTTCTTGATGATCGGCTCCGATACCCGTCGCGCGGGCGAGCGCAACGGGAACGCAAGGTTGTCATAGACGGTGAGATGCGGATAGAGCGAATATTGCTGGAAGACGAAGGCAATATCGCGCGCTCCCGGAGGAGCCAGCGTCACGTCGCGTCCGTCGATCATGACCGAGCCGGAATCGGGAGTCTCGAGCCCGGTGATCAGCCGCAAGGTCGTGGTCTTGCCGGCACCGCTCGGTCCGAGCAAGACCATGAATTCTCCGTCGTTCACCGAGAGCGAGAGCTCGCGCACCGCCGCCACCGCGCCGAAGCGCTTGCTGATGTTGCGTAGGGCGACGTCAGCCATGGTCTGCGCTCCCCTCGTTGGCAGTTCGTATCGCAAGGCCGCTGGCGACGTCGAACAACGCGAGTCGTTCCGAACGGAATTCAAGGCCGACCCGCTCGCCGATCCGCACGGGCGCGCTGGAGGGCAACCGCGCCGCAATGCGCCCATGCGCGGTGTCGACGGTGACGATCTGGGTGGTCCCAAGATACTCGGCGCCAAACACCTCGCCGCGGACGGGTGCCGCGTCGGTGAAGCGGATATGCTCCGGACGAACGCCGAGTGCCATACCGGCGCTGGCGCGATCCTCTCGGATCTCCGGCACCGCGATGCTCGTGTCGTGGAAACTGATCGTCCGATCGCCGGAGCGCAGACCTGCCTCGAAGCGCAGAAAATTCATGGGCGGCGAGCCGATGAAATCGGCCACGAACATGCTCGCGGGCCGATCATAGATCTCCTGCGGGAAGCCGATCTGCTCAACGCGTCCCTCGTTCATGACGGCGATCCGATCTGCCATCGACATCGCCTCGAGCTGATCATGCGTCACGTAGACCGTGGTCGCCCCGATGCGATCGTGCAGGTCGCGGAGCTCGCTGCACATCAGATGACGAAACTCGGAATCGAGTGCGCCCAGCGGCTCGTCCATCAGAAAGGCCTTTGGCCGCCGCACCATGGCGCGCCCGAGCGCAACGCGCTGCCGATCGCCGCCAGACAGCTTCGACGTCTTGCTCGACAGCAGATGCTCGATTCGCAGTAGTTTGGCCGTCTCCTGCACCCGCTGGTGAATATCGCGCCGAGCCATGCCCTGGCACTTGAGGGGAAAGCCGATATTCTCGGCGACGTTCATGTGCGGATACAGCGCGAAAAGCTGAAACACGAAGGCGATATCGCGCGCGGATGCGCGCTGGAAGGTCACGTCCTCATTGTCGAGCAGGATCTTGCCCTCGGTCGGCAGCTCCAGGCCCGCAATCATGCGCAAGGTGGTGGTCTTGCCGCAGCCGGAGGGGCCGAGCATCGCAAAGAAAGCGCCATCGTCGATCGTGAAATTGGAGCCTTGCACGGCCGCAAACTGATCGAACGACTTGCGCAGGTTTTCGACGCGGATTTGTGCCATGTCTGCCGCCCTATTCCGGAAAATGGCTCACGACGACGTAGCCGAGCGTGCCGGTGAGGATCGTCACGAAGGAATAGCTGTAGAGATCGATCGACCAGGGTTGCACCAGCATGACGATGCCTCCCCCGATCAGGGTCATAGCAGCCGTCTCCCAGGGTCCGCGTCGGAACCAGCGAGAGATCACGCCTTTGGCGATTGCAGCAGACCCGCTCATTTGCGCACAGCTCCGAAGGTGATGCCCCGCAACAGGTGCTTGCGCAACAACACGGTGAACAGGACGATCGGCACGACGAAGAGGGTGGTGGCCGCGGCAACGGCCGGCCAATCCTGCCCGCCCTCCCCGATGATGAAGGGGATGAAGGGCGGCATGGTCTGCGCCTCGCCGCTGGTCAGGAGAACCGCAAAGGCATATTCGTTCCAGGAGAAGATCAGGCAGAAGATTGCGGTGGCTGCGATACCCGTGACGGCTTGCGGCAACACAACCTTGCGCAGCGCCTGCAGCCGCGTGTAGCCGTCGACAAGAGCGGCCTCCTCATATTCGCGCGGGATCTCGTCGATGAATCCCTTGAGCAGCCAGACCGCGAGCGAGACGTTCACGGCAGTGTAGAGCAGGATCATTCCGAGCCTGGTGTCGGTCAGATTGAGCTCCCGGTACATCAGATAGATCGGGATTGCGACCGCAACGGGCGGCATCATGCGCGTCGAGAGAATGAAGAACAGAAGGTCGTCAGCCAGGGGAATGCGGAAGCGCGAGAAAGCGTAGGCCGCGAGCGTGCCGAGAAAGACGGCCAGGAAGGTCGAGCCGAACCCGATGATCAGCGAGTTGACGAAGCGCGGCACGACCTTCGACGGTCCGGCAATGACCATGTCGCGCTGGCGCACGAGCTTGTCGTACCACGTCTCCGGCGGCGGCAGCTTGGCGATGAAGTCCGGCGTCTGCCGGGTGCGCACAGTGAACAGGTTCACATAGCCTTCGAGAGTCGGCTCGAAGATCACCTTGGGCGGATATGCGATCGCGTCACTCTGCGACTTGAATGCGGTGGCGACGATCCAGAGCAGCGGCAGGATCGTGATCACGGCGTAGAGGATCACGAGGCCACCGGCCACGGCCTTCGCGCGCGGCGAGGCTTCGACGATGGAGTGAGCGGTGGACTTGGTGAGGACAGCGGTCATCGTTGCTTCACCTTGTTGAGCACTTTGACGTAGATGTTGGCCGCACCGAACACGGTCACGAACAGGATGATGGCGAGCGCGGAGGAATAGCCGGTGCGCCATTTCTCGAACGCCGCGCGCTTCAGCGTGATCGACACGAGCTCGGTGGTCGAGCCCGGGCCTCCGGACGTCAACAGATTGACCATGTCGAACATCTTGAAGTTCTCGATCGCGCGGAACAGCACGGCGAGCATCAGGAATGGAACCGTCATCGGCAGCGTGATCGACCAGAACTGCCGCCAGGCCGAGGCGCGATCGACTTCGGCCGCTTCATAGATGTAGTCGGGAATGGAGCGAAGCCCGGCGAGGCAGATCAGCATGACGTAGGGAGCCCACATCCAGGTGTCGACGAGCACGATGGTCCAGGGTGCGAGCGAGACCTGCCCGGTCATGCTGAACGAGCTCGGCGGCACACCCGTGAACAGGCTGATCAGGTAGTTGAATGGACCGATCTGCGGCTGCAACAGCAACGTCCAAAAGTTGCCCACCACCGCCGGCGACAGCATCATCGGCAGCAGGATGATCGTGGTCCAGAAGCTGTGACCGCGGAACTGACGGTTGATCAGGAGCGCCAGGGCGAACCCGATGACCACCTGCAATACCACCGACCAGATCACGAATTGCGCCGTGGTCTGGAGCCGGATCCAGATGTCCTCGTCGGTGAGGATGTCGGTGAAATTGTCCAGTCCGACGACCCGCAGCGGGAGATAGGACATACTGAGGTTGAGGCTCGTGAAGGACAGCCGGATCATCCAGATCAGCGGAAAGATATTGATCGCCAACAACAGCGCGATCGTCGGCGCAACGAACAGCCAGGCGATGGTCCGGTCCGACAGGCCGCGGACACGCCGCGTAGCGCGCGATTTGGCGGGCTCGCTCACGCCAGCGATCGTAGCATGATCAGGTTGAAAGATCGTCGTCATCTTGTCCATCGGTTGGCTGGTTCGGCTTCCCCGAGGCGCTTCCCCGGGGAAACCAGTTCAGTTGATGCGAGAACCCGAGTCTATTGCGACGCGACCTGCTTGCCCTGTTCCTTGAAGACCTTGGCCCAGTCCTTGACCAGGAGATCGAGCGCTTGCTGCGCCGTGCCCTTGTCGGCAACGACGTAGTCATGCACCCGCTTCTGCATGTCGAGCAGCAGTTGCGCGTAGGATGGCTCGGCCCAGAAGTCCTTGACGATGCCCATCGACTCCAGGAATTGCGGTGCGAACGCCGCGCTCTTCGGGAAGTCGGGCGCGTCGACCACCGCCTTGAGGGCCGAGTAGCCGCCGAGCTGCCACCATTTCTGCTGCACGGCGGGCTGCGCGAACCATTTGATGTAGGCGAGTGCGTCGTCCTTGCGGTCGGACGTCGCGACGACCGAGATGCCCTGTCCGCCGAGCTGGGTGAAGTGTCCGTTCGCGCCGGCCGGATTGACGAAGAAGCCGATCTTGTCGCCGCCGACATTCGGATCCTTGTAGAGGCCGGGGAAGAAGGCGAACCAGTTCATCTGCATCGCCACCTGGCCGGACTTGAAGGCGTCGAGCCCCTCCTGCATGTAGGCGTTAGTCATGCCCGGCGCCGTGCAGCACTTGTAGAGCTCCTTATAGAACTCGAGCCCCTTGGCCGCGTCGGCCGAATTGACGACGCCCTGCATCTGGTACGGCTTCTTGGGATTGTCGTAGCCGAAGCCGTAATTGTAGAGCACGTTGGTCACGCCCATGGTGATGCCTTCGGAGCCGCGCTCGGTGAAGATGTAGGCGCCATAGACCTTTTTGCCATCGATCTCGCGGCCCTGGAAGAACTCGGCGATCTGCTTCAGTTCGTCATAGGTCTTCGGTGGCGCTAGGTCGCGGCCGTACTTGACCTTGAACGCGGATCGAATTTCGGGCCGCGAGAACCAGTCCTTGCGATAAGTCCAGCCCACCGCATCGGCCATGGCCGGTAGCGCCCAATAGTTCGGCGAGTTCTTCGGCCACTGCGAATAGCCGACGACCGTCGCCGGGACGAAGTCGTCCATCGATATCTTTTCCTTGTCGAAGAAATCATTGAGCTTGACGTACCACTTGTTCTCGGCGGCTCCGCCGATCCACTGGCTATCGCCGATGATCAGGTCGCAGAGCTTGCCGTGGGAGTTGAGCTCATTGAGGAAGCGATCGGCATAGCTCGTCCATGGGACGAACTCGTATTTCATCTCGATGCCGGATTGCTTGGTGAAGTCCTTGCCGAGCTCGACCAGCGCGTTGGCCGGATCCCATGCCGCCCAACACAGCGTGAGCTGCCTGCCCTGAGCTGCGGCTTCGCCTCCGCCAAATATCCCCAGCAGCGCCGCGCCGAGGACAGTGGTTGCCGCCGAGCTTCTAAACCAATTGAATGTCCGCATATCCGTTTCCTCTCTCGTTGAAGCAGCTAACCCGCTCGGCGCTCCCTGCCGGGACGACGCCAAGACCCTGAAACCGAGTTTGAGGAGCGATGAGTGAAGGACGAGACGAACCGCTTCCGGAGACGGCTCCGGAATGACTTGGGCTCCTCCCACACATCGGCCCGATGCGTGATGTTTAGTTTTTTGTGGTACTAAACGTATTACTAAATTTTGGAGATCGTCAAGCCCCGCTTGTCACGAGTCTGGCAAAAGACTTACGGCGTTCGCGCGCAAGCGGAATGTTCGCAGTCGCAGCGAAAATGTCGGAGAATCTTGCCGAATGCGACCGCCGATGTCGCCCGGCCAGGAGAATCCAGCCCATCCGAACAACACGAGAGCAGGAAGGCCGGCCATAGCCGCGTGTTTAGCAAACTGCTTTACTGAATGTTCAATGAAGCAGGCGCGAGGAGCCCCCTCGTCGTCCGAGAGCTGACGATGGCCGCTTCCGTTCGGAGCCGTCGCGTCTGTGCGGTCAGTGCTGCCACTCGCTACCTACCTCGCAGACATTTCACGGGCGGCAGGCTGCGAGCATGTAGCGTATCGTCGAAACCTTCTGCAAGGCGGGCCGCTAGCTCTGTCCGGGCTTGGGCGACGTCGAGGCGTGTCACGGAAGCGCTACCAACCCACACCGCAACAGATGCGTTTCTTCGTTGGACTAGCAGACCTACGCGAATGCGAGGTGAAGGCATGACGCCTTCTACCTCCCGCAAGTGACACTGATGTCAGCACTCACCTATCTCTCCAGCCCTCGGAAAAGGTGATTGTGCTCACAGGGTCTGCTCACATTAGTTGTGATGAGATCTTTCTTGAGCTCCCGGTGCACACGTCGCGCACACGCCAACTTCTAACTGGCTGAAAAATTTGAACTCTCGTTCCAATCCATCACTGGACCGACTGATAAATCTGATCTGCCAGGCCTCCGCGGTCTCTCGAAGCAGAGTCGACAGCCATTCGACCTACTACTCAACAATTATGTTCTCGAGCGACTTCTCTATCGCCTGAGTCAAACCCGGCATAATGACCGCTTCATTCTGAAAGGAGCAATGCTGCTTAGAAAGGGGTTCGAAGATCCGCCAACGTCTCGACAAGAGATCTGCGCTTTCTGGCCTGGTTGAACAAGAAAATAGCGCAGAGGATCGACGATGCAATCACGAGGCATCTGAAGCCAGAATTCCCCAACCATGCGGCGGCAATGCAATCTCGGTCGTTATGGGTTTCCGCTGCGTTGTGAGGTTGCCAGCAAGCCTGACGACACTTGTGGTGATAACGTACACCACCGGCGCATCAGCCACATTCAAGGCGACCAACAGCCGATTTTCCTCGTGAAATGCCTCAAGCAGAAGATCGGCGTTGCGCAGTTCGATCACACGGCCACGTGCCCGGTGAAGCCAGGGATATCTCCGCCGCAGGCCGATCAGTTCCTGGTGCAGGCGATAGGTTGGCCAGCCGAACGGCGCAAGATCGCCCGGCGTTGCCGGAAATACCGGACGAATAGCATCGTCTCCGCCGACGCGGTGCTCCTTGATCCCACGGAATGCCTGCTCGTCTCGCGCGTAGATCGAGGGCGTTCCACCGCAAGTCATGAGAATGACAAGCGCATGGGCGAGATGTCGCTCATCGCGCAACTGGCTTGCGATGCGCGTGACGTCATGATTGCCGATGAATGTCTGCGGCACGAACGTATTGATCATCTCGTTGTGGCGCTTGAGGGCCCAGGCGAGCTCGAACATGTTGCGATCGTTCAATGAACTCCAGATCGCCTTCCACAATTCGTACTGGGTGACGGCATCGACGCCCGTTTCGCGCACAAAGCCGCTGTAGTCGCCATGAATCAACTCGCCGAAAATGTAGGCCTGCGGATGACGGGCACGAACCGCGGGCAGGACAGCGCTCCAGAACTGTCTTGGGACCGAATAGGCGGCATCGAGCCGCCATCCATCGACGCCACGGTCGAGCCAATGCGTCATCACGCGCGCCACATACTCGGCGACGGCGGGCTCCCGATGGTTCAGGGCAACCAACTGACGATGCCCTTCGAACGTCGCATAGTCGGGCTCCTCCTCCGACGAGCCTTCCGGCGGCCAGCGCAAATG
Organism: Bradyrhizobium sp. 191; assembly: GCF_023100985.1. Classification (NCBI taxonomy): domain Bacteria; kingdom Pseudomonadati; phylum Pseudomonadota; class Alphaproteobacteria; order Hyphomicrobiales; family Nitrobacteraceae; genus Bradyrhizobium; species Bradyrhizobium sp. 191. The sequence continues at coordinate 5,687,544 of NZ_CP064692.1, read as the reverse complement.
AAACCATGAGGCTTCCCTGCAAGCCGGACCGCCTGCAAGCGCACGCCGAAAGATCGGGCATTCGCGACCGACATGATTGAATACACCATCAAGAACGATCCGCAGGCCGCGGCGGTGAGCCGCGTCGATGAATGCGTCGAAGTCGCCATCATCCCCCAACCGCGGGTCAATTTGAAAATGATCGATCGTATCGTATCCATGAGTGGACGAGGCAAAGACAGGCCCCAGCAAGATGCCCGAGACGCCAAGATTCACGGCATAATCGAGCCATGCGGTGAGCTGGCCAAAGCGGCGGACGACGCCATCGCATGCACGAGCGTCCCGCTCCGCCCCGACGAAGCCGAGCGGGTACACGTGCCACCAGACAGCATGTTCGATCCAGTTTCTCACGTTCCCTCGCTTGCGGCGTTGCAGGTCCTCAATCACGGAACCACGAAGCTTGCGCCGAATCTGACCGAGGAGGCGTCGCCCGGCGTCAATTCAATCTGCTTATCCGGACCGATCTGAACGCTCCCCCTTGGTCTTGTGCACTCCGTACTGCCTGACTCGGAGTGCCCGCTGCTCGCCAAGCGCATGCGTGATCCGGCTCGCTCCCCTGCCCTGGAATTTCAACAGCTCGTCGCGCTCGATTCCAAAGGTAACGAGGTCGTCGCCGCGGCGGAAGTGGAAGAAGACCGTTCGATTTGCCTGCTGTGCAGTATCGAGCCAGAAGACAAATGAGGCAGGCAGCACGAGGTCCTGGCTACGAGGTAGGACGGATCGTAGCTTTGGTAGCGGGAGAGGGACTCGGACCCCCGACCCCAGGACTATGATTCCTGTGCATTCTCGGCTTAACCCTCAAAACGGGGATCACCCGCGAACCAATGCGGACAACATGGACGCGTCCAAGGTACTTGACCAATGAGTTCAGGATGCTTTGGCGCATGTACGGCTTCCGTCAAGCAGCGCAGCTCGTTGCGGAGGGGTTCGTGAACTCAACCCTTCCCGCAGGCAATCCGCACGCCAGAAGCTCAAGGATTCGACTGCCACAAAGGGCCAGGTGAGCGGCAATTGTCCTCGCTGTCAACGAGACACCAACTGGACACGCGTCGTCCCTACCCACCTATTTCGTTGAAATCTGGCGCTCCCTAGGGGAATCGAACCCCTGTTTCAGCCTTGAGAGGGCAACGTCATAGTTGTTACCTCTGCTTACCCCAAATTTCTTGAATTTGCCTATCGCCCAAAGTACCGTGTTTTCAGACTGATTTGAGGGCTACGACAATTTCTCTTCGTTACCCCCGTTTTCGGCCGCCTGCTTACCCGCTGCTTACCCGAAGGTTTACATGCCGAAGCTTACGAAAAGGGCCGTAGATGCCGCTAGGGCGGCCAAGGGTGAGCTATTTCTATGGGACGACGAACTCCCAGGGTTCGGCCTGAGGGTCAAGGCGACCGGCGCCAAGTCCTTCCTAGTGCAATACCGGAATGCCAATGGCCGGAGCCGCCGACTGACCGTTGGGCGCTACGGCGTCCTGACCGTCGAGGAGGCCCGCCGACAGGCGAAACTAGCCTTGGCGGAGGTCGTGAAAGGTGCAGATCCGGCGGAAAGCAAGAAACTGGCCCGCGGCGCCATGACGATTGAGGAACTTTGCCGGGAATATCTGGCGAAGGCCGAAAAGGGCTTAGTCCTGACCAAGCGCGGCGGCACCAAGCGCTCTTCCACCCTTTACACCGACAAAGGACGCATAAACCGCCACATCGTCCCCCTGATCGGGAAACGCACCGTCAAGGACCTTACCTCCGCGGACGTCCGGAAGTTCATCCAGGACGTCATTGCCGGCAAGACGGCGGGCGAGTTCAAGACAGCGAAGCGCAAGCGCGCCATTGCGCGAGGTGGGCCCGGAGCTGCGGCCCGTACCAAGGGGTTGCTGGGCGGGATCCTCACATATGCAGTGCACGAGGGTTACCGCTCAGACAACCCGGCGACTGGTGTGCTGCGTCCTAAGGATAAGACTCGGCAGTGGCGGTTGGATGATGCTGGCTATCGGGAACTCGGAAAATGCTTGAAGCGCGCCGATCACGATGGCGGAAACTGGCAGCCAATCTTGGCCGTGCGTGCCGCCGCGCTTACCGGTGCCCGCTTGCGAGAGATCGAAGGTCTTTTGAAAACCGACGTCGATGCGGCGCGAATGGTTCTCCGACTACAAGAGACTAAGACTGGAAAGAGCGTCCGGCCGATCGGCTCGGCCGCGCTGGCCGTCATCCAGGACGCCACGGTCCGCTCCAAATCTAAGTACGTATTCCCCTCCGTCACCAATGCGCAAAAACACCATGCTGGCCTTACACGGTGGCTGAAGGATATTGCTGGAAAGACCGTACCCGGAATCACCTCCCATGGGCTTCGCCACTCATTCGCATCAACGGCCGAAGACCTCGGCTATTCCCTTCCCACGATCAAGGCCCTCCTTGGGCAGGCCGGATTGAGTGTGACGGAGGGGTACATTCACAAGGTGGACAGCGCGCTTGTCGCCGCCGCGACACGCATAGCTCAGCACATCGACGAAGCCATGCATGGAAGAACATCGAAGGTCGTCCCATTGAGAACGGCCTGACCTATCGGCGCGGCTAGGGTAGCTCCCGAAAAGCTGGTCCGCACCAGCCTGCCGCGTCGTCATCATGCGGAGCACAAGCGGAAGTGCAATGAGCCTCGAATTAATGCAACAGCAGATGACCTCTCAGATGGAGTTCTGGAGGAAATCAATTGGCTGGCCGAACGATAACTCTTCGTACGTATTCCTCGCCCGCGCGGTGCATGCGGTGGGCAAGTCAATGTTTGGATCTGATTGGACGGGCGATGAGCCTTGTCGCGATTTTCTAAAAGCACTCCCAGTCTTTCCTGAGAGGTCTGGGTGGCGGGCCAAACTCGCGCACGATCTGCTCGTGAAGCACCATCCTGAATCTAATCGCCAGCCACGTAAGCCGTACCAGCACTCCTTCGAATTTACGGGCAACGAGTGGATGGCTGCCGTGATGATCGTCAAGAAGCACAACGAGGAGCAGATGCCGGGCTTCAGGCGCTTTGCTGAAGTGCGGGATAGGATCATTAAACTCGCAGAGGCAGGCCTTCTTATTACAGCCATTCGCGACAAAGCCGGCGGAGATCCCACCCCCATCTCACGGGTCTGGTGGAACTCGGAACGCATTCGCGACCGCTTTGATTATTGTCATTTGAGGCCTGATGATCCGTATGGGTTGGGGATTGGAAGCGATCCCTATCAATGGATTTTCGTCACCCGCGAAAGCTTAACGAGTTGCGCGCCTGATGCTTCCGCCGAGAGCGAGCAGGCCTCCAAATCTGTCGCTACTGCACCGGTCGCCATTTCCTCGCCAGAGGACCCAACGAAACCTCCGCGCCGCCTCGCCGAAGCAAAGATAGAGCCTGAGTTCAGGCGGTGGCGGGAGCAACAGCCTGAAGGCTATATCCCGACCGAGGACGAAGACATCGCCCACATGAAGCAGTTGGGGGTCGGCCGCGACAAGGTGCGCAAACTCCGCAAGAACTTCCCCACCCGGGGACGCGGCGAAAAAAGGTCCGGCTAACACGCGGCCAAATCCGCGGCTAATACGCCGGCCAAATCCGCAGCGATTTCAACCGCGTATCTTTACCGCGGATTTCTTGGTGCTCCATTTACCTCGCACCCACGGAGATTGATCCGTGATGATGCGAGACCACAATGGACACCGAAGAAACACCTGCCCATGAGCGCCACCTTCGACGGAAGGAGGCCGCTAAGTACGTGACAGATACATACAGCGTTCCCTGCTCTCCCAAGACGCTGGCAAAACTTGCTTGCGTAAGTTCGGAGGGGCCGCCCTTTCGGCTCGCGGGGCGCTTCCCTCTTTACCCCGTCTCGGGGCTCGACGCCTGGGCACAGAAAAAGATCGGCCCGCTGGTCAGATCGACGTCTGAAGTTCGTCGCGTCGCCTAACCCACATCCCTCAAACGAAAACCCGGCGGCACGATCCATCTTACCAGGATCAGTTCGTGCGCACCGGGCTTCCAAGGAGTCTTGAACTTGAAAACCTGTATCAAACGCAGTCGCAAAACTCAATCCGTTTCTGGCCTGCCACTCTTCTCATGGCGAGTTACGGCCATCCGGCCGAGCAGCCGCGCCGGTCTGTTCGTTGCCCGTCGGTACCGAGTGCATCCGGCCGTGGCCGACCTCGTTGCAAACCTAGCCGGTATCGGGTCGGAGGTGCAGCAGTGAGCAACATCACCATCCGATTGTCAAGCGATTCGTGCCTGACGTTCACTGGCCGGGAAGCCTGGACGTTGCGTCGTCTCATCGAGGCTGGAGCCGCCGGAGTGACCACGATCGACCATCCGGCGCCCCGGTGGTCGCACTACATCTTCAAGCTTCGCAAAGCTGGGTTGGTCATCACGACCGACTACGAGCCGCACACTGGTCCGTTTCCCGGCACCCACGGCCGCTATCGGCTCAAAACGCCCGTGACGGTGGTAATGACCGAGGTGGCCGCATGAGCGCAACGCCCCGCAAGAATCTGATCGATAAACCGATCCGGAAGCTCACGGTCTCGGCCGGCCGGGAAACGATCGGCTTTGTGATCGAATACAGCAAGCGCCGGTTCGCAGCAGAACTCGCGTCGGGTGAGTGGGTTGGCGAGTTCTTCCCGTCGTCGGCTGCTGCCGCACAGGCGTTATCGAATGCAAATCGTGTTGAGGCATCTTCTGACAAGGGAGGCGCCAAGTAATGGGTGCAATCAGCCAAAGCTTTGCAAAAGCGGACCGCGTTGATTTCAGAGCGGTGAGTTCGGCCGCACTCGGTGCGCTCGATATCATCGTGCCGCGTCTCCTGCCGGACGGCCATTCGGAAGGTAACGAGTGGGTAGCCCGCAACCCGACGCGCAACGACGGTCGTCCCGGCAGTTTCAAAGTGAACCTGACGACCGGCGTATGGTCAGACTTCGCCACCGGCGACAAGGGCGGCGATGTCATCGATCTGGTGGCCTACCTGGAACGGAAGTCCAAGGTGGAAGCGGCTCGAGAGATCGGCGCGATGCTGAACGTCAAAACCAACTCCGGATCCACGTCGCTGACCGGCAATGTCCGCGACTTCAAACCGAAGAAGGCAACCGCCGTCGCGGCAACGCCCGATGAGGCTGGCACCGCGCCGCAAAACCTCCCGGGCCGAACCGCACCCGACAAGGATGGAAAGCCGCGTTTCATCCCCGCAGGGGACGAGGGACCGCGGATCCGCGACGGTGAGCGGCGTCGCCACGTCTATCGGCAGGGCGGCGTACCAGTTCGGATCAAGATCATGACCCGGGATGACGCCTTCAACGTCTTCAGAGTGGTCAGCTCTGATGGCGTGACCGGCTGGCAGTACCGTAAGCCGGAGGGCTTTCGGTCCGTTCCATATTTCGTCGGTAACGATCCGTTCGCCTCCGATGATCTGCTGTTCTGGCCAGAGGGTGAAAAGGACGTCGACTCGGTGGCGAAGCGTGGCGGCGCTGCATTCACGTTCGGCGGTACGGGCGATGGTCTGCCGCCGGGCTCCGAGCAGTATGTGGTCGGGAAAAAGGTTGTGATCTTGGCAGACAACGACGCCGAAGGGCGCCGGCACGCCGAGGAGAAGGCAGCGCTGGCAGCGACGGTGGCCGCCAACGTCAGGGTAATCCACTTCCCCGAATTGGGTAACAAGCAGGATGTCACAGACTGGTTCGCGCTGGGCAACTCGTTCGATGAGTTGGTCCGCCGAGTCGAAGCCGTTGAGACGTGGCAAACCGTAGCTCCGACCGCCCCTGACCAGCCGGAGGATGCGGAACGCCATCTGCTTGCGCGTGCTGAACAGAAGCTCCCGACCGGGTACAGCTTCTCGGACCGCGGCTTGATGTGGAGCAATCCGGATGACCTGGACAAGCCAGCCATCCTGATCGCAGGCCACTTCAACGTCTTGGCAGAGACCCGAGATGCCGATGGCGCCAGCTGGGGCGTCCTCTTGCACTGGAAAGATCATGACGGCCGCGACCACCAGTTTGCGCTGCCGCGTTCGACCTTGGCCGGCGACGGGTCCGAGGCTCGCCGGATCCTGATGGATGGCGGCTTCTTTATCGCGCCCAGCCAAACGGCTCGCGGGCTGTTCAACTCGTTCCTGCTCCAGGTGCGGTCACCAAATCGGGCGAGAGCAACGCAGCGGGTCGGCTGGCACGGCAATTCGTTCGTCATGCCCGATGATTGCTTCGGTATTGATGACCGGGACACGCTGTTACTGCAGAGCGCGACCGCACACGAGCACTCATTCCGTCAATCCGGCACGCTCCAGAGCTGGCAGGATAACGTAGCGCGATACGCCAGGGGTAACAGCCGGTTGATCCTGGCCCTCTCGGCTGCCTTTGCTGGCCCGCTGATCGGCCCCTGCGCTGCTGAGGGCGGCGGCATCCACTTCAAGGGCGCTTCGTCTACCGGGAAGAGCACGGCACTGCACATTGCAGGTAGCGTTTGGGGCGGTGGTGACGCGAACGGCTACGTTCGGTCGTGGCGCGCAACAGCGAATGGCTTGGAGGGTGTGTGCCTTGGTCATTCCGATACGTTGCTGTGTCTCGACGAACTGTCCCAATTGGCAGCCAAGGACGCCGGTGAGGCGGCGTACATGCTCGCCAATGGCTCCGGGAAATCCCGCAGCTCACGTGACGGAACAGCACGCAAGGCCGCGAGATGGCGGGTGCTGTTCTTGTCATCCGGTGAGATCGGGTTGGCTGACAAAGTTGCAGAAGACGGCCGTGGTCGTCGGCTGGCCGCCGGCCAACAAATCCGGATCGTGGATGTCTCAGCCGATGCTGGCGCCGATATGGGGATGTTCGAAGAGCTTCACGGATTTCCCTCGGCTGAAGTCCTGGCGCGCCATCTCCGGTCTGCGACGCAACAGCACTATGGTGTTGCGTCTCGCCAATACCTCGCGGCTATCGTCCCGGAGATCGATCAAATTCGGAAGACGGTCGCTGACGTTGTGAAGGGCTTTTGCGACCAGTACGTCCCCTCTGGCGCAGACGGCCAAGTAGGCCGCGTGGCCCAGCGGTTCGGGCTGATTGCGGCTGGTGGCGAAATTGCCTGCCTGTACGGGATCGTGCCCTGGGAGCGCGGAGACGCCGTTCGGGCCGCAGCACTTTGCTTCGAGCAGTGGCTTGCCGCTCGTGGTGGTCACGAGGCTGCGGAGAACGCCACCGGCATCGAGCAGGTCAGAACGTTTTTGATGGCAAACGGGATGGCCCGCTTCATCCCTGCTTGGGAGGAAACGCAGTCACGAATCCCAGTCCGCGACGTGGCGGGCTATCGCGAACAGATGGGCGACGGTTGGGACTATTACGTTACGACGACCGCCTGGAAGGAGATCTGCACCGGCCTCGATCCGAGGCGCACCGCGGCCATGTTGAGGCAGAAGGGCTATCTCGACGCCGAGGGCAAGCACAACGCGAAATCGGTCCGCGTCCCCGACCACGGAAAGATGCGGCTCTATCACATCCGCTCGACGTTCTTGGAGGATGCAAATGAAGCATGACTTGCAAGCCTTCTCCCAAGACATCGTGACCCTGATCAAAACGAGTGGGGACAGTGGTGGCAGTGGGGACAAATTGAAGAAGCCGCTGCAGCACAAGGACTTTTTTGTCCCCACTCGCGAAACGCACGTGTCCCCACTCGAAATTGAGTGGGGACAGGCCGCGGGATCGAGTGGGGACAGAAAAACCGAGCAATTCAAGTCACTTGCACAAAGTGTCCCCACCGTCCCCACTGCCACCACTCGTTTTGAAGAAGGTCGAGCGGGCGAAATTGGGGAGGGTGCGCCTGCCAAGTGGCATGCAATTCTGGCAGAGCTAAAGCGGCGCGATCCGGTCGAGTGGCTTCCTGCGGATCGATGGCAAGGCATCCTTTCCGATGCTGAGAGTTTCCTGTCCGGCTGGGGCAGCGCAGCGCATTCGCTCGGTTGGACGGCGCTCGACCTGTTTGGAGTCCACCCGATCGCGCCGGCCGCTCGGTTCGATGCGATGGGGCTGATCCTGATCCAGAATGGGGGCCCAATTCTCACCTTGACCGCTAGCACAACAACAATGCGCCGGGCATCCGGCGCGGTCCTGACCTATCGCCGCCCCGATCAGATCGGTGCGATTTTGCTTTCGGAGTCGCTCCCATGACGGACAGTCTCGACCGCTGCTTCGTCCTGACACCCTATAATCCCAGCGAGGTGCTGACATTGCAGCAGGCGGCGGACCGCGCCAAAAAATCGCCAGGCACGATCCGTAACTGGTGTGAAAGCGAAGGCCTTGGTCGTCGTATCGGAGGCAAGTGGTGCGTCAGCAAGGTCGCGCTTGAGATGTACCTTGACGGTGAGACGGGTGCGCTGGCGCGCTACCTGGACGGCGACCGTCAGGCCGCCGATGTCGTCTCTTACTTCAAACGGTTTGGGTTGCCTGCGCAAAGGCCGGTAACGCTCGGTTAGGGTATGCAAAATGCGAGATTTGACCTGCATTTAGCGGCGTCTCGGATCATCCACAACTCCTGCAGAATCCTCAACGTTCGAAAAGCCAGCAAAACCTGCGCACGCTGCTTGGTCAATCCACGTAATTTCAACCGCATGCAAATTGCATGTTGTTGGGAAATACCATGGACGACGCGACCAAATTTCAAAGGCTAGTGCAGTTTCGGGTGCCGGACTCCCTTTCCGGCACACTCGACGCTGCTGCCGACAAGCATCTTCAATCAAAGTCTGAATACGTGCGTCAGGCCGTTTTGACGGCGCTCAGAGCGGATGGCTTCGATCCGGCCACCATCCCCGCCCGTGACGCGAACGACGTTCAGCGACTTGCTAATGGCGAGGCTGCCTTATGACTACGTGGACCCCAAAGCCAAAGCAATCCGAGACGTGGACACAGAGGTCTCGCCAGTCCGTGACATGGACGGCGAAAACCCATCAATCCGAGGCGTGGACATCGCTCAGTCGGGCGCCGCGAGTGTTCGATCCGCTCGTATTCGACAACACCCCGATTTTCGACACGGGCGCCGCGGCCGGTGTTTGGTCGGCGCGAACCAAGCAACCCGAAACCTGGGCTGAAGCCTGATGGCAACGGTCACTGTTACCCATGCCAGTCTGACGGGCGCAGCGGCAAACCCCAATGTGCTTGTGGATGGTCCGAAGTGGGATGCCCAGCATGCCGTCTCAGGCCTCGAAAACGTCGATAACACCAGCGACGCCAACAAGCCGGTATCGACTGCGACGCAGACCGCGCTGGATGCGAAGGTAACCGGCCCGGCCAGTGTCACGGATGATCTGCCGGCCATCTTCGACGGCACAACCGGGAAGCTGATCAAGTCCAAGACCTACGCGGCCTTCAAGACCTTGCTGGCCTTGGTCAAGGGCGACGTGGGTCTCGGCAACGTCGATAATACCAGCGATGCCACTAAGAATAGCGCGTCAGCGACGCTAACGAACAAGACGATCGACACGGCTGGCCCCAATACGCTCAAGGTCAACGGCAACACGCTTGCCGCTTCCTCCGGCACGGCAACGGTCACGTTCCCAAATTCGACGGATACCCTCGTTGGCAAGGCCACCACGGATACTTTCTCCAACAAGACATTCAACGCGGCCGACTCGGGCAACACGCTGCAAATCAACAGCGTCACGGTTTCCCGCGGGCAATACCCGGGAACGTCCACAAACGATAGCGCCACCGCAGGCAATGTCGGCGAGCATGTCCAGACGACGCTCTCAGGCACCTTGTCTTCCAGCGGAACGGCGGTGGCGTGCGGCAACATCACGTTGCCGGCCGGTGACTGGGACATAGCAGCGAACGTCTATTTCAATGCGTCCAACGGTGCGACCACGGCAACCGACTGGAACTCGATCATCTCGACGTCCTCCACGCCAAGTGTGGCGTCGGGCAACTCGATCACCGGCTTGGTGAATCACGAGCGTAGACCGTCTGGTGCTGACGTTTCACTGACGCAGTCGCACGTTTCCCATCGGGTGTCGATTACGTCGAGCACGACCTACTACCTGCATGCCAACGCGACATTCAGCGCCGGCCTCGGCTTTGGCGTGAATGGGTGGCTACAGGCGAGGAGGCCGCGATAATGTCCCACTCAATCCTGAGGATCCACTGATGGGCCATTTTGACGGTTACCAATTCGATCAGCGGCCCTATGCGGATAATGGCGGCGGCATGATCGCGCGCCTGCCCGCGCAGTTGCAGACGCAAGGGCAATCCCAGCAGGCAACTGCCGTTATTGCTCCCGCTGGCTTTCACGTAATGGTGCAAACCGCCCATAAGGAATGCGTGGTGCTGGAAGCGGTGCGTCGATGAAAAAGGCCAAAATAAAGCCGAAGACCAAGACGGCAAAGAAAGCCCTTACGGCGGTGGCGTCGGTTGAGCCAAACCCTTCTGCCGCCGCGTATCCGGCAAAATCGTCCGCCGCAGTCATGGCCTTTGGCAAGGATGCAAAGGGAAATGTGGCTTACTGCCCGCCGCCGGAAGAGTTCGACTCCAGTAAGCCGATGCTGAAGCACCTTGGCGGATCGCGTTCCGACCATTGGAACCAGACGCTCTGCAATCAGGTCATCAACTCCGGATGGTTTCGCGAACATATGCCGGTCGATGAAAGGGGTGACCGACAGACCGCAATTCTTGCATTCTTGGCGAGCGTGAATCCCGGGGACGCTGTAGAAGGCATGATGGCGGCTCAGCTGTACGCCTCGCATGCGGCATCGATGGAGTGCTATCGCCGGGCAATGCTTCCGGGCCAATCGGTCGAAGCGAAGCAGATCAATCTCACGCTTGCCGCGAAGCTCACCAAAGCAAACGCCGCTCAGGTAGAGGCGCTAAAGAAGTATCGCAGCAAAGGCCAACAGAAAGTCATTGTTGAGCATGTGCACGTCTATCAGGGCGGCCAGGCGATTGTCGGTCAAGTGACCCCCGGGGGGGCTGGGAAAAATATGGAGGCACAACCCCATGCTGTTGGATATGCAGAAGGCGCCCCGGTGCGGTGCGCGAACCCGAAGCGGCAGGCCCTGCCAGTCGCCGGGCATGGCTAATGGAAGGTGCCGGATGCATGGCGGACCGTCTCCTGGAGCACCGAAGGGCAACCAGAACGCTTTCAAGCACGGGCGCTATTCGGCCAGCTCGATCCGGCAACGGCGCCACATGGCCGCGCTGATCAAGGAAATGCGGCAGACGTGGGATGTGCTAGCCTAAAGGGTGCTTCCGCGTCTAAGCCGCCGGCTTCTTAGTTGCCGCGGCGAGCGGCAGCCCGGTTAGAAGTACTTAAGGTATGCGTACATAAGCGCGGCTCCGGCGATCAGATAGAAAACCTTGAGCCTGCTCGCCTCTTGTCTTTTTTCGTAAGCGACCAGTTTTTGTGTTTGCAGCCTCTCGCTGTCATTTCGACTGTCGATACCCGCAGGCTCCTCAAAATCCAGCTCTAGATGGCCGTCCGGATGTTCGTAGCTCCCGCCTAACAGACTTACTCGACGGTGGATGCGCTGGCGCCAAGACAGGTGGGAAAGATCCGTCATGAAAGGCCCTTAATTGCATTGTGTTTTCTGAGTGGTCCGGTCAGCAGATTATTGAACGTGTCGGCTACCTTAGAACGATGATCTCATTGCGGTCCCCATCCAGCCAGCAATACCGTAGAAGATACCGTAGCTGATCCACAGCCAAAGGAAGCTCCAAATCCCTGCAAGAGTTTGTTTGAAACCGCCCCATTCTGACCAGACGGTCGTATCCTTCAAGAACAGCTTTACATCCGCCGCAGAAGATTTTCTGGCTTCTTTAAACAGGGCGTCTACATCCACATACTCGCGCACACGAATCTTCTCGAAAAGCTTTTCATAGAATAGTCGATTGGTGAGTGTGTCAGCCCAAACACGCGCGTAAACACTCTCGTTCGAAATGGTGACGACCTGCACAATCTGGTACGACGCTACGTCGAGCAAGAACACGATCATCAAGAGGATCGTGCCGGTGCGGTCCTCACGCTGAGAGAAGGCAACCACCGCACAAATGAAGAAGACTGACGACCTGAATAGCCCTAAGGCAAACGCCCTATAGATCGGCGTAGCGGTCATGATTCTCTCCTCAGTGCCACGCTGGAAGCTCCTCTTTTCTGCATTCTATCTACGGCTTCGGTAATGGCCGCGGACGTACGTGCCGTTGCGCCTATAGTATCCGCTAACCGCAATCGTCTTCGGCAGCCCGGTTATTGTGCTTACGTCCCCATAACAGGAGCCGTTTTCTGCGCATCCCGGTCCGCTTGGGACGTACGTTGGGACCGAAGTACCCACTGACGGCGATGCCGTTCTTGCCGCGGCTTCTTCCCGTCCCTTCCGAACTTTCTCTAGGTCGGTCGCCGCAAGTTCTTCTAGTTTGCATGTGGGTGAGCCACTCAGGCATCTGGAGAGATTTCGCTCATAGTTGCTTGCCGCAACCTTGCTTCTCTGCTCCGGCGACAGGTCCTCTAACTTACAAGACGAGTATCCCGACAGGCACGACGAAAAGTTTCTCTCGGCCCTTCGCGCGCTAACCGACAGCTTTTCGTCTGGCGAAAGACCTTCCTCACTGCAAGTGGAATAACCTTGAAGACAGGCGGCCAGATTGCGCTCACGGGCGCGGGCATCAGTTGCTACACGCTGTTCGGCTGTAAGGCTTGAAGGCTGACAATTCGAATACCCTGCTAAGCAGGCGCGCAGGTTACGCTCACTATTCGATGCAGTGACGCGAAGTTGTTGGTCTGGTGTAAGACTTGAAGGCGAACAGTTGGAATACCCAGCCATACAGGCGTTGTAATTTCGCTCCTGTTCGATCACCGAGACCTTTGCAAGGTCCTCTCCCGCGAGCGCTTCTCGCCTGCAGCCGTAGAACCCGGCAAGGCATGCTCGGAGATTGCTCACGTATTCCGAGCTGTACGTGGTGGACGGTGGTCCTACGGCCTGAGCAGGCGGTCCAGGACTTGGCTGGATTGGAACCGCCGTGACCTGGCCCCGATCGGGGGGTTGTTCAGTCTTGGCGGCTTGAGGAGCGATTGGTATGGCGGCTTGCGGCGCTATACCAACCTCTTCCCGAGCGAGCGGCGGTTTAGTCGCGCAGCCGCTGAGCACTGCCGCCAATAACGACAGAGACAACGAGAATGTTCGCCAGTCGTGCATCCCCCACCTTCCCCCTCCGCATTACAGCATCGGTTGTTCCTAGGTGCCAGCACAATCCCTCCCCGACCGGGGTTCCCCGGTATCTCCACACCCTAGTGCTGACCGGAAGGGTTGGACCGCAATCCTTAGAGGTTTGCGCTACCACCGGCCCCTGAGGTGCGGCGGCGGAGCGGGTACGCAGTGGCGGAGGCCGGAATAATTGCTGAGCCACCTCGCGCACATCTTCGACCGGTTTCCAGTCTTCGAAGCCATGACGCCAAATCATTACGCGCCGAGGGTCGCCAATGCGCGCCAGGAGCGGCACGAGCTTCTGCGTCGGCGAGGCTGCAACCTCGCCTGTCTTCACCTTCCTAACACCATCCCCACCCGGACGGCTCGAAGAGCTGGACGCGCCGCCCGGCGAATTAATCGAATTTTCTTGGATTTTCGGACGTATTTTTTGTCCTTTGAAATCGGGCACAAGTGCCACTTCTGACGCTAAATAAATGCCCCTTTATGGGATGGGTAAGTGGCGGGGATTTAGGGCTGAGGGTTGCCGAAAATTGCCCTTTTGCTGCTCGCTAGTCGGAGCATGGGGCCCCAGGAAGGGCGGGTACCTTTGAATAAAAAAATCCCGTGCGCTTCGGCGGGGACCGTGCTGTTGCTCCCAGTGCCGTGATGGGGAATCATGGGTGGGCTGCTGGGGACACCGTCATGGCGCTAAGAGTCGTAAGCGAGCAATCCGAAAAGGATATCCTCAAGAAGCGGGCTCATGATCAATTGACCCGAGACCTTCGAAAGTTCGCAGCAAATTTCCTTCGGATAACCAGTGGGTCAGGCAAGCCGCTCGATCTCTTGCGCCAAACGGAAAAACTGACGGCGTCGCTTCAGGCGTATGCTATTGCTCACGATGGTGCTCTTCCTACTCCAAGGACTGTCCACCAAATCCTCGATAGTCGTGCGGCGCTGATCGAATACCGGCCGTGGATCAAGGAGGTTGACGAGGCATCCAGGCGACGCTGGGAGGAGGATGGCACCTATGCCCGGAACGACGCTGTAGCCGGGATTATCAAAGCCGGACTAAGGATGATGGCCTCCGAACTTGTCGATCAGCTGACCCAGCACAGTACTGCCGAGAGCGAGTTTTATGAGCAAATTCGGCGCTTAGAGGACGTCAAAGAGAAAAGTAGGCGTCGGCACAATCCCAAGAAGTAGCGTACTCTGCGCGAGGCCCAATGACAGTTTCAATCCGCTTTTACATCTTTGCCGATGACGGCCTTCAGCGCATCTCGCAGCGGGTAATGGAGGGCTTAGTTCACGGCTCCGACGCGATGCCTCAATTCGCCGGCACTAAGCAAAAAGTCGCAAACGTGATTGTAGAGCTGGAGGAAGGCAAGCCAGCTCGGATTACCAGGGCCGATGGCAATTTCCTGCATTTTGACGCCGCCGGCAAAGTTCACGAATCTCTCATCAACAGTGGCTTCGAGGCAATGGATACCTTCGATGCCCTGGAGCGGTCGAAGCGGATCAAGTCGAAGTCGAAGGTGGTCGATCTCTCTCCAAAGCTGAACCGTGAAAAATGGGAACGCGACAATCGCTGGACGTTATCTAAGCAAGATTTGGATTTGATTTCCGACGACATTTGGAAGGGCAATCGCGCTGCCACGCCCATAGTCCAACAGGCCAAGGGCGTTGCTCCAAAGCCACCCCCGGTAACGTTCGAGGCGAAGGAAGCTATTCGCGAAATCCAAACACATATCTTCGGCATTGCCGGAAAGATGGACTATTTGACCGAGCCCGCGCTGAAGGGATTTGCTTTCGAAGCTCGCAGGCTTGCAAAAGATGATTTCGACAATGCTGTTTGGCTAGGCATAGCGGAGGCCGCGGATCGTCGTCGAGAAATTCTGGCTCGCTATCGTACAGGGTCTGGCGTCTGGTACGCCTCGGTCGATGTGATCCGCTGGGATACTTCCCGGCGCACTGGCAGGACCGACAGCTTTGTGCATGAACGGTGCAATTCAAAGAAGGAAGCCGAAGAAACAGCCCGCCGGCTCCTAGCCGAGAACGCCAAGTACTTTAGCGCCGAAAGCTCGGTGGAAGCACGGGTGGTGTGCGACCTTGAATGGGCCGACGCGGCCTCTGGCGACGGTGATGAGTAGCCATCGAACTATAAGGGCCGCCCGTCGTCGTTTGGGGCGGCCCCTAAAGTAAGGCTTTTGCACGAAGCTATTTTGCCGCTCGCGAGGGCCACGACTCAGAGGTGGCCCAGGTGACGCCGTGGCGTCCCAATATGTCGAATTGTTTGGTGTCGATCTTCAGGCTCTTGAGAACACTTCGCGCGCGATCTGCAAGTCTGCTCTCGTCAAAGAACGGATACTTGGGACGGCCGCTGCAACGCAGGTTTACCGCGTCATCCTCGGCAATATATTCCAGCGCACAGTCCCGATCGCCGTACAGGTTCAAGCTGAGGGTTTGGAGTTCTTTCATGAGGAAAGACTGGTAGCGATAGAGCAACCCGGTCCGGGTAAGCTTCCGGCCGCGACGGAGCGCGCCAACCCTTTTTACTGGGGCTGAAGGTTTGATAGCGTCAGACAGTTCCGCCGCTAGGCGCCGAATGTCGTCAACGTCCAGCGCTTCCTCGATACTGTTGCTCTTCTCTGAATCCAGCTTCGTCAGGACCGCTTGCAGCTTCAAGGCAACATGGCTCGCGCCATGTGTCTTTGCCGTAAGGATGGCAACGTAAAGGCGCCTTACGATATCGCAGGCCGCGCCTAGCTCATAATCAGTCACATCTTCAGGGAGGTGTTCAACCGCCGCAATGGCCTTGCGATGCCAATGCACAAGCACGTGGATCGATTGATCCTGAAGGCGGAAGCCGTCCGGCAGTTGGCCGAAAATCTCCGCCGGGTAACATTCAGATACATCCTCTGAGAACGATGTTACCGCTGCGGTGTCGGGCATGACGCTGATTGCCATATCCATCTCACTACTCCTTCATTGCTAGTTGGTTGGAATTATTTTCGGCCGATCGTCACGGGCTAGACCGCGCCGGTGGCGGCAAGGCGGGCGAAGTCACGGGCGATCGACATCGCGATATCTTCGGAGACTTCCGCCATATCCGGGTCGAGTTCGCAGATGCGGGCTTTCGCCAGCATGTCGTACCTGTCCCGGGATGGCGTATCCGTAATGCGGGCTGCCAGCGGGCCAAGCCTGCGTGACGGTACTTGCGCCGCGGCGTCCAGTTCTTTCACCCTAAACCGCTTCTCAATCGCGGCCACTTCGGCCTCATAAGCCAGCGCTATCGGCAACCGCGCCTCGACGCGCGCAAGTCGCGCCTTCTGCTTGGCAGTCAGAGGGAATCCCTTTTCGCAAACGGTGATGGTGCGGGTTTTGCCGCTTCCCTCTTCCTTGACGGTGTTGTTCTTGATGCTCTTGATTTCTCGCCTGATCTCGCCGGACGTGATCGGTATGCGCTGGCTCGGTAGGTATTTCCTGCTTGTGAGTTTGGCGGTGTAGTCCGGCACGTCGGCGAAGTTTCGCTTCGTGGGCCGGATCAGGCTGTCAGGCTTTGGCCGGGCATCAAGGGCCGCATTCTCAGCCTCGATGGAAAGATCGAGGGCTGTCTTGAAGGCGGCCAGCGTGCGCTCGTATTCGGCACAGAGCTTCTGGACGGCCGACATTGCGGCGGGGCGTCGGGATTGGGGAATGGCGGTAGCGAAGTTGATGACGGGTGCGACTGTCGAAGTTCGGAGCGGTTCTACAAGCATGGGAGACATCCTGTTGATTTGATGGGTTGCCCCGCCCGAGTGAATTGCCAAACCGGCGCGGGGTTCTGTCTGGGCATGGACAGCCTGACATGCATTAGACGGGCTGGTTTGGATCAGCGAAGGTGAAGAGAATTGAACGGCGCCGGGGGCGCCAGAGCCGGTGATGTTCCGGGCCGAGGTGGTGTGGTTTGGCTTAGTCATCTGAAAGTTCCCTGGTCGCGTCTTTTAGGTGGGTGGAGAGGCCGCGTGTTCACAGCACGCTGGCCCCGCTTCGTTCATGCGTCTTGCTTCACCTCCGATCGGCTGCCGCCAGCATTTGAGGGAGTGAAGGCTGACTGGGTGTGAGCGATCAGGCAGCGCAGAGCGGCGGCCTGAGATGGGTTCAAGATTCCGGAGGCGGCGAGTGCTTGGCATTCGCCCACAAGCGCGGATATTGCGAAGAGCTGCCGGGGAGTCGCACTCATTGCGCAGCCCTCCGAACGCTGATGACAGTTGAGGCGCCCCAGACCGACGTGCGGCGTTTGCCGGCCCTTTCCAAGGTCACTTCGATCTTACCGCGTCGCGTACGGACCCCAGCGCTTACACAAACAACCCGCTCACCCGAGCCGGTCACGTCGCCGGCAACGAGGTAGCGTGAGGGGACCCTGATTGACGGAACCGCCGTGGCGATTGGCGTGGTTGCCGCAGCTTCTAAAAACTTCGCCCGCAGCATGCCCGCCATGCCGGTCAACATTTCCACGTAATAGGTAACGTCGCTTTCGGTGCAATCGACGCCGTAGCGGGAGCTTGCTCGGGCTCGGGCCGATACCTGAATGAAGGCGATATCAACCGCGCCGTTGGCGTCGATCAGGCGAGAATTGTCGAACATTGGGTTGGTAGCCATGCGTTCGGTCCTCAGGCAAAGCTCCGCCGCCCACCGAGAAGGTGACGTTGAAGCTTGGGTTGTTTTGAAGTCAGTGTTGTGATACTAAATGGATCATCGCTCATGATCCAAAAAGTGTCAAGAGGTTTCGCAGTGATTTCGATCGAACAGATTCGAGCCGCCAGAGGCCTGCTAGGCTGGTCGCAGACGCAGCTGGCGGAAGCGGCGGGGCGGTCCCTCCCGACGATCAAGAGGCTAGAGCGGGAAGATGGAGAAGGTCCTGCCGTTTCCGAAGACGTCAGAGAAGCTGTTCAAAGGGCCCTAGAGAAGGCCGGCGTCGAGTTCATCGCAGAGAACGGAGGCGGTGCCGGCGTCAGAATGAAGAAGCGCAAGCGCTGATTTTTTTATTCAGAAGTACCCCCACCCATTTGGGGCCCCACACGTCCGACTATCGAGTAACAAAAGGCGGGCTTAAAGTGCGGGGAAGGCGGAAGGGGCGACGTGATGGCACGAAATAGCAAGCTTGTGCTGTGTGTGGCGCTGATTTGCCTGCTGGGGCCCGCAAGCGCGTCTTTTGCGCGGTCGCGCTGATATCCAGTAACTTCATCAACAATGGCGATGATGTTTGCACGGTCCGCAACCGGCAATTGGATTTTGGTGAGCGCCTTGGCGTCGCGGGCTCGCAACCACACTTCGCAAACCTGGGGAAGCAAGCTGGCGTCTAAACCAATTCTCACGGGGCCGCCACGACGCTAGCGAAGGCGCTGGGCGTGGCGGATCGGGCTTGGAGCGTTGGGCAACTTGTGGACGCTGCGCTCTCTATGCCCCCTGCATTGCCGACCGAGACGCCCCCGGATCGGCGGCGGAAATTCGTAGTAATCGACGGCGGGAAGGCCTGATTCCGCCGGGGTCAAGATGAGACAAAAGCGCAACATTACTTCGATTTCATGTTGAAACCTTAAGCGGATATTGACGTTTATGCAGGAACGTATAGATAGATTTCATTCTTCCCCCCGGTAGGTACGTCCTGCCGGACAGGCCAGTTCCGCAAGGGCTGGCCTTTCTGCTGTCTAGGGGCTCGCATGAGGGTCGCCTGCTATATCGACGGGTTTAATTTCTACCACTCCCTTGACGACTTGAATAAGCCCCACCTGAAATGGGTGGATCTTTGGTCGCTCTCAAAGTCACTTTGCCGCCCCGGCGAAACCCTCGAAAAGGTGGCGTACTTTTCCGCATTTGCGACATGGCGTCCTGACGCATATGCACGCCACAGGCAATACGTCGCCGCGCTGAAGAATAGCGGCGTTGAATGCCACATGGCTCGATTCAGTGAACAGACCGCCCGGTGCAACAAGTGCGGCTCGACATG
The DNA here is from genome assembly GCF_023100985.1 of Bradyrhizobium sp. 191. Taxonomy (NCBI): domain Bacteria; kingdom Pseudomonadati; phylum Pseudomonadota; class Alphaproteobacteria; order Hyphomicrobiales; family Nitrobacteraceae; genus Bradyrhizobium; species Bradyrhizobium sp. 191. Next base: position 5,668,377 of record NZ_CP064692.1, on the reverse strand, counting down.
GAAGCGCCATGAGGAAAAAGAGACCGACGTCCATTTTTCTCTGACGTTTTTAGAGGATGCGATTGACGACGTTTTTGACAGGGCCATAGTCATCAGCGCCGACGGCGACCACATCCCGGCCATTCGCAAGATCAAAACTCGGCTTCCTCGTAAGCAGCTATTCGCGGCCACGCCGCCCGGGCGGCATAAATCCGCGCGTGGAATCCTCGCCGTGTGTCATTCGGGGATGGAGATCACGGCAGGCCGTGTTGCCCGCCACTTATTCCCTCAGACCATATTGGACGCCGCTGGCCAAACGGTGACAACCAGACCAGCCGGCTATGATCCACCTCCGGGATGGACGACCCCGCCTTAAAGGCAAGTGGCCTACTTTGGATTTACGAGTGGCCTATTTCGCCAGTACCCGGCCCCGATATCGGCCAATGGCTCGTGTCCAACGGCCGCGCGCTCGATTGGCCGCAGTACTCGAAAGGCAAATATGAGCTGGCGCAGCAAGGCGCTGAGAAGGCGGCTCGCGGGATCTGGAGCGGCAGTTTCGTTGAGCCGCGGAGGTATTGCGCCTGCAGGCGCCTGGGGACTACCATCAATCAGTGCAGTGATGGGGATTGAAACATCGCGAACAATTTCAGAGCTTCAGTAAATGCGCCGCGACTTACCCTCTCCATAAAAGAGGAATTAGAATTACGGGCTGGAATCGCGAGTTGCGCCTGATTTCAAAGGACAACTAATTCGTCGGAAAATACCCGGAAAATCGAATTATCGCGCTGAAGCCCATCCGGCTGCTTACCCGGTGCTTACCCGCCGTCGGGTGACAATTTCAGATATCTCAGAAGTGCTTGATTTCATTGGCGCTCCCTAGGGGAATCGAACCCCTGTTTCAGCCTTGAGAGGGCCGCGTCCTAACCGCTAGACGAAGGGAGCGTGAGGGTTAGCCAATAACCTCGAAATTTGTCCGCCGCAAGGACCCCGACGGGCCTTTTACGGCTCATTGGCGAATTTCAGCTTTCCGGCGGGCTTCAGGGTGTGGGCGTCGAAGGTGCGGATCTCGGTGATGCCGCCGACGTCCAGCGTGACCACGAGCCGGTCCCCGGCGACGCCGGTCGAGACGATCCTGGCGCCCTTCGGCAGGGTGGCGATGACGTCGCCCACCGGTTCGGGCGCCCTTCCCTCCGACTTGAAAAGGCGGTAGCCCACCGCGATCAGCACGGCGCAGATCGCCAGCGCCGTGGTCAACCCCGCGATCAGCATCATCCGCCGCACCCGCGCGAACAGCGCGGCCTGCTCGGGGGTCGGTTCGGGAACAGCGGTATCAGACGTCGTCATGGAAAGCTCTGGGTCTGCGCAAAGGTTGGAGGTCGTGGTCGCCGGCGACGAGGGCTCGGCCCGGCTCGACCGCGTGCTGGCGGCGCGCCGGCCGGAGCTGTCGCGATCGAGGCTGAAGGCCCTGATCCTGGCGGGCGCAGTGCACCTGAAGGCCTCCGCGGTCCGCGACCCCGCTTATCACGTCAGTCCCGGCGATACGATCATAATCGACGTGCCGGAGGCGGCGCCCGCCGAGCCCAAGGGGGAGGAGATCGCCCTCGATATCGTGTTCGAGGACGACGACATCATCGTCATCAACAAGCCGAAAGGGCTAGTGGTGCACCCCGCGGCCGGGCACGAGACCGGCACCCTGGTCAACGCGCTGATCGCCCATTGCGGCGCCTCGCTGTCGGGCATCGGCGGGGTGCGCCGGCCCGGCATCGTGCACCGGCTCGACAAGGACACGACGGGGCTGATGGTAGTCGCCAAGAACGACCTCGCGCATGCCTCGCTATCGGCCCAATTCGCCGACCACGGCCGCACCGGCGCGATGCGCCGCGGCTACATGGCCTTTGCCTGGGGGGTACCGAACCGGCATCGCGGCACGGTGGACGCGCCGATCGATCGCCACCCGCATGCGCGCGAGAAGATGGCGGTGCGCCAGGGCGGCCGCGAGGCGGTGACGCATTGGGAGATCCTGGACAGCTTTGCCGGGCGCGACGGCAAGCCCGTCGCCGCCCTGCTCGCCTGCGAGCTCGAGACCGGCCGCACCCATCAGATCCGCGTGCACCTCGCTCATATCGGCCACCCCCTGATGGGCGATGCCGTCTATGGCCCGCATTTCAAGACCAAGGCCAACCAGCTCGGCCCTGAGGCGCAGGCTGCTTTGGCGGCGCTGGGACGGCAGGCCCTACATGCTTACCTGCTGGTATTGGAGCACCCGAGGACAGGAGAATTACTCCACTGGGAGGCGGCTCTGCCGGAGGATTTGCTTCTCCTCGAACGCGCCCTCAAAGCGGCGCTATGACGCAGGCCGCTTCAGAAAGCCTTTACATTACAAAAAGTTATAGCTGCCACACGGGGACGTGACGTCAGCAATCCTTCCCTTTTCGACCCCCGATAGGGTATATTGCGTGTGCGTTGAAATGACCAACGCGGAACATCGCAGCTACGGCCGGCTTTAACACAGCGGTCGTCTGCCTGGCCCGCCGCTATCGGGGGCCTGAACCTTTTTGGAGGGCGCACTATGGCCCGCACCGCTGCTTTGCCGGTCCTCAATGGAGAATCCGGCCTTTCTCGCTACCTCGCCGAGATCCGCAAGTTTCCGATGCTGGAACCCCAGCAGGAATACATGCTCGCCAAGCGTTGGCGCGAGCATGACGATCGCGACGCGGCGCACCAACTCGTTACCAGCCACCTCCGCCTCGTGGCCAAGATCGCCATGGGCTATCGCGGCTACGGCCTGCCGATCTCCGAGGTCGTCTCGGAAGGCAATGTCGGCCTGATGCAGGCGGTGAAGCGTTTCGAACCCGAGAAGGGGTTCCGTCTCGCCACCTACGCCATGTGGTGGATCAAGGCGTCGATTCAAGAGTACATCCTGCGTTCCTGGTCGCTCGTGAAGATGGGCACCACCGCGAACCAGAAGAAGCTGTTCTTCAACCTGCGCAAGGCGAAGAGCAAGATCAACGCGCTGGACGAAGGCGATCTCCGCCCCGACCAGGTGAAGATGATTGCCAAGCGCCTCGGCGTCACCGATCAGGACGTGATCGACATGAACCGCCGCCTCGGTGGCGACGCGTCGCTCAACGCTCCGATCCGCGACGACGGCGAAGCCGGCGAATGGCAGGACTGGCTGGTCGACAACACGCCCAACCAGGAAGCCATGATGGCGGAGCACGAAGAGTATGATCACCGCCGTGACGCGCTGAACGGCGCCATGGGCGTGCTCAACCCGCGCGAACGCCGCATCTTCGAGGCGCGCCGCCTCGCCGATGAGCCGATGACGCTGGAAGACCTTGCCGCCGAGTTCGGCGTGTCGCGCGAGCGCGTCCGCCAGATCGAGGTCCGCGCCTTCGAGAAGGTGCAGTCCGCGGTCAAGGGCACGATCGCAAGGCAGGAACAGGCCGCGCTGGAAGCCGCGCATTAAGCGGGCTTTCGCCGCGGAGAGAGATTGGCGGATCGATCGAGACGAAAAGCCGGCGGCAACGCCGGCTTTTTTTTCGACCTTGTGAGCCTCACTTCACGATCGATGCCATGCCTCCGCGAATGTTAGGCATCCACTCCGCGACGCTCATAGAGAGATCTCGCGCTCCAGGCCGTGAACCCATAAATCGGCCGAGCTGACGGGTCGCGAGGGTCCGGTAGTCCCCCTATCACCGCGACCGATCGCGGCGAAGAAGTCCTTCACGGTTGCATGTTCTTCTCGCGTGCATCATGTCCCGGCCGGTGGGGACGTCGCGTGTTCATCAGTCGAACTTGACCAGGTCCTTGAAGATCAGCTGGCCCCAGCTATTTCCGCGCGCCTGGACCAGCAGCCCACCTTCCGAAAGCCCGCCAAGCTTGATCGGCGCGAAGCCGAGAACTTCCGCAAGCGCGCCAATCTCCGCTGCGGCGTCGTCATCGTCGCTCGCCAGGAACACGACTCTTCTGCCACCATGTACGGCCGGATCTTGATCAAGGACGGCAGCGGCCAAATGATTGAAGCCCTTGACCAGTCGACCGCCAGCGAAGGCCTGCGCGACGGCCTTGGAGGAGGGTTGTCCCCCCAGTTTCTCAGGGGACACGCCGTAGGCATTGGTCACATCGACGATCGTCTTCCCCTGCCAGCTGGGCAGCGCCTTTGCAACATCCTGGTGCGACTCGAAACGGACGGCCAAAAGGACGATGTCCGCCTTTACCGCTTCCGCCAGTTTTCTGGGAATGATCGTGGGTCCGATCGCGGCCGCGGCGGATGCAAAGCTCTCCGGGTCGCGCGTGGTTGCAACCGATACTTCGATGCCTTTGCGGGCAAACGCTTTCGCCAGAGCCCGGCCGATATTGCCGAAGCCGATAATTGCGTGGCTCATGATGTCTCTCCGATGTCGTGTTAATGTCGGCGTCAGACCTGCGCCATGCCCCCATCGACGGCGAGATCCACGCCGGTGATGAACGAACTTTCATCGGAGGCGAGGAACATGACGGCAGCCGCGATTTCCTCTGGCTTGCCCCTGCGACCCATTGGGATCTGTGAAGCAAATTGGCCGGCCGCTTGCTCGGCTTGCTCAGGGGTAAGGCCCGTCGTTGTCTCCAAGGCCGGGGTCTCGGTTGGTCCGGGGCTCATCGTATTCACGCGGATTTTGCGGTCTTTCAGCTCCAGCGTCCAAGCGCGCGAGAAGTTGCGCACAGCCGCCTTGCTCGCGGCGTAGGCGCTAAACCCTGGCAGCCCCAACACGTTCGAGACGGAAGAGTTCAGGATAATCGAACCGCCGTCTTTGAAGAGGGGAAGGGCCTTCTGCACCGTAAAAAACAGTCCCTTCACGTTCACATCGAAGGTCTGGTCAAAATGGGCCTCGGTAGCTGCCGCGAGCGGTGCGATCGTCCCCGCGCCCGCGTTTGCGAAGAGAATGTCGATGTGACCATGTTTCTCCTTCACGACGGCATAGAGCCGGTCCAGATCTTCCAGGTGCGACACGTCGCCCACCACCGTCGTAACGTTTCTCTCGATGAAGGCCGCGGCCTCCTTCAGGTCTTTCTCTCGTCGCCCGGTGATCACGACGTGCGCACCTTCTTCCACGAAGCGCTTGGCTGTGGCCAACCCAATCCCGCTGCTTCCGCCCGTGATGACTGCGACCTTGTCTTCCAGTTTTTTCATGATCTCTTATCTTTCGTTATGTGGGCCAGGCACGGGACCGCGCCGGGGGTCAGAGTTGCGCTAAGCCGCCATCGACGGCGACTTCGCTGGCGGTCATGAAGCTGCTGTCCGACGACGCGAGAAAGGCGGCCACGGCCCCGATCTCCGCCGGATCGGCCATGCGCTGGAGCGGAGTCATCGAGGCGAAGACCTTTTGCCCCTCCTCGCCGAGCGCTTCCTTCGCGAGTTCGGTCGCTGTCGCCCCGGGCGACAGCACGTTTACCCGGATGCCGCTGCCCTTCAGGTCCTCGGCCCAGGTCCGTGCGAGATTGCGTACGGCCGCCTTGCTCGCGCTGTAGGCGCTCATTGCCGGCGCGCCCGTGGTGCCGGCACTCGATCCGGTCAGGATGATCGAACCGCCCTCGCCCATCAGCGGCAGCGCCTTCTGGACGGTGAAGATCGTACCCTTCACATTGGTGTCGAAAGTTTCGTCAACGTGTTCGGCGGTGATCTCGCCGAGCCGAAGCTGGCTTCCCGCCCCGGCATTGGCGAAGACGATGTCGAGGGATCCGCGCTCGGCCTTCACCGCCCCGTAGAGCCGGTCGAGGTCGGCCAGATCGGAGACCGAGCCCTTCACCGCGCGGGCATTGGGCCCGAGGTCGGCCACAGCCGCGTCGAGCGCTTCCTGTCTGCGGCCGAAGATGAAGACGAAGGCGCCTTCATCGATGAAGCGCTTTGCTGCGGCGCGGCCGATACCGGTGGCGCCGCCCGTGATGACTGCAACCTTACCCTCCAGCTTTCCCATGACTTCTCCTTTCGTGGTGTCGGAGCAGCATCTGCCCCCGAGAACCTCGACATAGGTCCCCCGGCGTCGGGCGTTGAGTGCGGAAGCGCGCACATCGGTGGTGCGAAATCGATCCGGCCGGGCGACTGACGCCAGCCGCGACGATCGCCGTTCGCCGTTTCGGAATTGGGCCTTGCGTGGTCGGCACAGGCTATGATGACCGCCCATACTGCTGTAGGAGGCGCAGATATGGACTTTGGAAGGCGCACCGCGCGGTGCGGGATCGCACCATGATCGACTGGGATGACGTTCGCTTCTTTCTTGCCGTCGCGCGCGGAGGCTCGGTCCGGGCTGCCGCCGAGCGCCTCGGTGTGAACCACGCGACAGTGCTGCGACGCATCGCCCAGCTCGAGGAACGCCTCGGGGTGCACATGTTCGAAAAGCTGCCTTCGGGCTACCGCCTGACGGCTGCAGGCGAGGAGGTCCTCGAGTTCGCTGACCAGATGGAAGCGTCGTCGCACCAGTTGGAGACGCGCGTCTTCGGGCGCGACCAGAGCGTGCGCGGGCGTCTGCGGGTGACGTTGTCGCCGCCGCTCGCGACACACCTGCTCATGCCGGACTTCGCGGATTTCGCGCGTCTGCATCCGGACATCGAGATGGAAATCCTCTCGTTCGGCGAGCTGGCAAATCTGACCAACCGGGAGGCCGACGTGGCGATCCGCGTCGTCTACGACCGCAAAACCCTGCCGCTCAATCTTCACGGCCTGAAGGGACCGGAGCTGTTCGGCGGCGTCTACATGTCCCGCGATCGACTCGCCGCGTGGCGTGCGGGCGCGCTTGATCCCATCCGCTGGATCGTCATCAGCATTCATGGAATTCCGGATTGGGCCAGCGAGGGTGAGGTTCGCACCACGGGGGTTCCATTCAGAACCAGTGACGCCGGGGCGCAGATCGTTGCTGTACGGCAAGGGCTCGGGATCACGACACTGCCTTGCTTCGTCGGCGATGCCGACCCCCTGCTGGTGAGGGTGCCGGGCACCGACCTGCACATGTACGGAACGGTCTGGCTTCTCACACAGGGAGAGACACGCAAGACGAAGCGCGTGCGGCTGTTCAGGGAATTCGTATCCCGCAGGCTCGCCGCGTACGCTCCGCTTCTCGCGGGGCTCTCCACATCGCCCGACTGACGCCCGGCAGCTCACCCGCGGCGCTTTGCGGTGGACAAGGCCTGCAAGCGCACATCCCAACGCCGACATGTGGCCGACATCAACGGTCTGCAGGTCCATCTCGCGCTAACGCCCGTTGAAGCGCATCGCGCTCGATGGCCGTCCGGCATTGGTGGTTTCGGCCTCCGATTGCCGGACGTGCCTGTTCGACTACTCCCCCCACTCCCTCGCCATCGTCGCGAGCGTGCACCCTTCGCAATAGCGCGCGTCCTTGTAGTCGATCCAGTTGTGCGCATAGACGCGATCAAGCGGGATGCCATAGCGCGCGCGCAGCACCTGCACGAGGATCTTCCACGCCGCGACCTGCGCTTCGGTCGGGCCCGCCGTCACGTCGGGATAGTTGCCGGCAAACTCGACGCCGATCGAGTTGTCGCGCACCACCTGGCGGTAGGTCGAGCGGTTGTCGATGTATTTGTTGTCGTTGCGATTGGCGCCGTCGCCATGGGTCGGCACCAGATTCTCCGCGACCGCCCAATAGACCGTGCCGTCGGTCTCGACCCAGACCGTGACGCCGCGACGTGTCGGGTTCTTCGCCTGTGCTTGCGCGCCGCCGCGCGCCGAGCCCGCCGGTCCCTCGGTCTGGTGCACGATGATGTTGCGCCAGGGTCTTGCGTTGCGGACATCGCCCCATGGCGCCAGCCAGACGATCCTCAAGCCGGGAATGTCGGGCGTGCCGGAGGCGCGCGCGAGCTTTGCGAGCTCGGCGTCGGTGGCGGCGGCAGGAGCGATCAGAAGGAGAGCGGCGAAAACGGCCGCGAGCAGGCGAAGCATCATCATGCGAGGTCCAGTGCGACCCGAGGCTAGCCGACTTTACGCGAATTGCCTCAGCGTCTCGACCATCTCCGGCGAAAGCGGCGGGGCGGGATCATGGATCGCGAAATCGTTCTTGCCGTTCTTCTTGGCGGCATAGAGGGCATGGTCGGCATTGGCCATCAGGCGATCCGGGAATTTCCCGATGTCGCGGTCCCACTGCGCGACCCCGATCGAGATCGCGATCGGAATGTCACTGCCGGTGCAGGTGGCGGCATCCTGACGGCAGACCTCGATCACGCGGCGGGCGATCGCGGCCGCCTCGCGCAGGGACGAGGACGGCAGCACGACACAGAACTCGTCGCCGCCGGTGCGGGCGAGCATGTCGCCGGGCCGGAGGCGCGTCTGCGCCATCAGGGTGAAGTGCTTCAGGCAGGCATCGCCGGCGGCATGGCCATGGGTGTCGTTGATGGTCTTGAAGCCGTCGAGATCGATCAGCAATAGCGCAAACGGCGCGCCAGAGCGCTCCGAGCGGGCACATTCCTCGGTCAGACGCTGCAGCAGGTGCCGCCGGTTCGCGACGCCGGTGAGATCGTCGAGCAGCGCGAGGTCGGCGACTTCGTTGCGCAAGCGATCGATCGCCATCAGCAGGAAGCCGAAATTGAGCGTCATCGACAGGAACAGCAGCACCAGAACCAGGAAGCCATGGACCTGACCGGCGCCCTGCGCCGAGAAGTCGTAGCCGAACAGGTTGCCCGCCGTTCGCACCGCGAACATTCCGATGACGGCCATAATGACGATAGCGGACAGCCGCGCCCCGGGGCTGGCGCGACCTTCAGGCGGCGACAGCAACAAAGGTAACGCCAGCACCAGCGGCACGGCCTGGCCGAGCGTGTAGCTCGCCATGCGCAGCAGCATGTGATCGACGACGAACAGGAACACCACGATGCCGGCGAGGCTCAGCATCGTCGTTGCCGCCATCAGACGCCACGACACCGGCCGGTCGTAGAAGCGCTGGATGCCCATGGCGGCGAGGCAGCAGGCCATGATGATGCCGACGGCGCCGGCCACGGTTGGCACGGCAGAGTCGATGAACAGGCGCAGCAGCGCGGTCATCGCGCCGGCCGAGCCGACGAAAGCGGATCCCATCCAGAACCGCGCCGCCATGAATTTCGGATAGGAACGCGCTACATAGGCCCAGATCAGCCCGAGCGCGAGAAAGTTGACGATGAACACCGTCCAAAGTGTCGGCACGCTCAGCATGACGGCCGCAGGACGCGCGGCAGCCCGCCCTCTCCGTTTGGCAAAACTCCGTCCATCACCGCCCCCGTGTTCTTGCGGGCGATCATGTGCGCGGTGCGCTTAATGGAGTCTCACCGCAATCGCGTAAACTCGGGCATTGGTTTTGGATTGATGAATCAGCGAAACGGATTGCGGCATCGTTAATCAAGCCTTGCTACGGACGGGCGGGCCACGCCGCTGGAGCGCTGCGAGGCGGATTCGCGGCCAAAGATCACCCGAAAATGCATCTGAGCTGTGGATAACGCAATGACGGAGATATGACAGCGCGGGGCAGCCGGCTCCGAATCTGCTGAGTTTGTCATCGAGGATATTGCGAGGCTGGCCCTCCGCCGAGCATCCCTCGTGTCGCGTTCCACCATTAAACCCTTGAGAGGATACTATGGCTAAGAAAGCGAAGAAGGCGGCGAAGAAGAAGGCGAAAAAGGCCAAGAAGGCGAAGAAGAAGTAACGAGGCTTCTGTTTCTTTGCCCGGGTGGAGTCTCGCTCCGCCCGGGCGTCAGGTCGGATCGGGCGGGTTTGATGGTGGCGGGCGCAAGGCCCGCTTTTTTATTGCGTGAATGTTCGAGGCGCACCCGCTCTGCAGCGTCATGGCCGGGCTTGTCCCGGCCATCCACGCCTTGCCGCACAGCCCGAAGCACGTGGATGCCCGGGACAAGCCCGGGCATGACGAGACCTTTCGAGAGGTGACGAAGAAGCTACCTCTCCGAAAACGCGAGCCTGGCGCCGAGCGCAGCAAATCCTGCGGCAAAACTCCGCCGCAGCCAGGCCATGACGCGGGGGCGGGAGATGACGCGCTCGCGCACCGAGGCGGCGCAGAGGCCGTAGAGGACGAACACCACGAACGTCATCGCCATGAAGGCGCCGCTCAATTCCAGCATGCGCGCCAGCACATGGGCCTCGTCCGCCGCAATGAACTGCGGCAGGAAGGCGAGGAAGAAGATCGACAGTTTCGGATTGAGGATGTTGATCAGGAAGCCGGTGACGATGACGCGGCCGCTCGACCGCTCCTTGATCTCGCCGTCAACCGCAAGCGTCCCCGTCTCGCGCAGCGCCTGCCAGGACATATAGAGCAGATAGGCGACGCCGCACCATTTCAGCATGGCGAAGGCGAGCGCGCTGGTGTGGAGCACGGCGGCAAGGCCGAGCATCGCCGCCACCATGTGCGGCACGATGCCGAGCGTGCAGCCGAAGGCGGCCGCTATACTCGCGCGCGAGCCGCGGGTCAGCGCCGCGGCGAGCGTGTAGAGCACGCCGGTGCCCGGGGAAGCGACGACGATGAGCGAGGTGAGCAGGAAGGACAAGGTCATGAGCGGACCTTACCACCGCGGCTCGCGGCGAGAAAGCGAGCCCGCGGGGGGAGCATCAGGACAGCTGAGCGATCTCCGCCTCGCGCAGCACGTCGAGCGGCGCCCAGGGTTTGGCCCAGAACTTGGCGCCATCGGGCAAGCGCTGCTTCAAGGGGCGGCCGGAGGTGACGACGACGTCGAGGTTCGGATTGCGGTGCTTGGCGACATGCGCGAGTTCGACGCCGTTCATGCGGCCGGCAAGCTGGACGTCGGTCAGCATCAGACACAGCACGCCGGCACTCTTGTCGAGGACGCGCTCGGCGGCCTCCGCGCTGTCGCACTGGATGACCTGGTAGCCGCTCTCTTCCAGGAGAACGCAAAGCATCTCCCGCTGCATGACATCGTCTTCAACGATCAGCGCTGTCGCGCGAAACGGCTCTGCTTGTCCCATCGGCGGCTCCCAATGCATGCCTCCATGACGCATGTTAAAAACCGAGGCCGGCAACGGTTCGGTTTCATTTCAAAAAAAAGTAACTCATAGTTCCATGAACGGGGACTTGACGGGGGAATTCATGACGACGATTCGGGGAGCTGCCGCCATCACGGGAGCGGCGAGCGGCATCGGCAGGGCGCTGGCCCTCGAGCTGGCGCAGCGCGGCTGCGATCTCGCGCTGGCCGATCGCGACGAGGCCAGATTGAAGGCGCTCGCCGCGGAGATCGGAACAACACGCAAGGTCAGCATGCATCGCGTCGACGTCGGCGAACCCGCCGACATCGCGCGGTTCGCGAGCGAGGCGACCACCGCGCATCCCGCGCTCGGCATCGTCGTCAACAATGCCGGCGTGGCGCTCATGGGCTCGTTCGAGGAGATCGACCAGGCGCAGATGGACTGGTTGTTCGACATCAATTTCTGGGGCGTGGTGCACGGCACGCGCGCCTTCCTGCCGCATCTGAAGACGCTGGCAGAGGCGCACATCGTCAATCTCTCCTCGATCTTCGGCATCATCGCGCCGCCGGGGCAAGCGGCCTATGCGGCGGCGAAGTTCGCGGTGCGCGGCTTCTCCGAGAGCCTGCGGCATGAGCTTTCGGCGGCAGGAAGCCCGGTGAAGCTGTCGGTGGTCCATGCCGGCGGCGTCGCCACCGCGATCGCGCGCAACGCGCGCACCGGGGTCGGCGTCACCGACAATGCCCGCCGCGCGCAATCGATCGAGCGGTTCGAGAACGCAGCGAAGACCACGCCGAAGGATGCCGCGCTGCGCATCATCAGGGGCATCGAGAACAACGAGCCGCGCATCCTGATCGGCAACGACGCCCGTTTCATGGACCTGTTGCAGCGCTTCCGCCCGGGAACGTACTGGGCGCCGCTGCAGAGGCGACTGGAAAAGATGGCGAAGGGACGTGAGTGAGGGACGCGACTGTCTCTCTCCGCCGTCATTGCGAGGAGCTCTTGCGACGAAGCAATCCAGACTACCTCCGCGGATACATTCCTGGATTGCTTCGCTACGCTCGCAATGACGAGTGGATAGCTCTCGTAGGGTGAGCAAAGCGACTTGTCCGCCGTAGCTCGACGAGCGAAGGCGGAAGCGTGCCCACGATTTCACACGACAAGGCCAAGGTGGTGGGCACGGCGCAAGTGCGCCTTTGCCCACCCTACGAGTTCAGCGGTCACCTCACTGCCCCGCTAGCCGATCGGCGAAATACCCGATCGTCTTGCGATAGACCACCGCCCTGTTCCACTCGCGCATCGCCTCGAAATTCGGCGTGCCTTCGCCATAGGGCTGGCCCATCTTGAAGCCGTTGGTGTGCAGGAGGTTCGCGGTCGAGGCGAGCACATCGGGGACGCTGTGGCGGAGATCGACGTGGCCGTCGCCGTCGAAATCGACGCCGTACTTGATGTAGGACGACGGCAGGAACTGGGTCTGGCCGATCTCGCCGGCATAGGCGCCGATGAGGTCGCGCAGCGGCAGGTCGCCACGCTGCACGATCTTGAGCGCAGCGAGCAGCTCGCCCTGGAACAGGTCGGTGCGGCGGCAATCATGCGCGAGCGTCGCCAGCGTGCGGACCACCGGCAGCTTGCCGGTGTCGCCCTTGCCGAAATCGCTCTCCAGCCCCCAGATCGCGACCAGGATATGGCGGGGCACGCCGAACTGCTGCTCGATGCGGGAGAGCAGCGCAGCGTGACGCTGGAGCATCGCGCGGCCGCCATTGATGCGGCCGGGGCCGACACGTGTCGAGACGTACTGCTCGAAGCTCTTCTTGAAGGTGTAGCGCTGACGCCGGTCGAAGGCGAGCACGGCAGCGTCCTGGGTCACGCCGCCGAGCGCCGCATTGGTCACGCCCGCCGAGACGCCGGCGGCCTGGGCTTCCTGCGCCATGCTGGCGACGAAACTGTCGAAATCGCCGCCGCAACGGGCGGCCTGCGCCGACCCGCCGGTCAGACAAACGACGACGGCGGCGGCGAGAAGCGGTCTCAGCATGTGCAGCAGTTCCCCAAATTCCTTGCGCGAAGCAGGCGGCCGATCATGCCCGGGAACACAGCGAGCGTCAAAGCGCAGGACCTTGAAGCGCAAGGCTTGATCAGCATCAAACCATCTCACGCCGTGCTTTCTAGATTGAGGCAAACAGGAGAACCGCACATGACCGGAATCACCTTGACCGCCGAGCAGATCCGCAATGCCCCCGCCCCGGTGCGGCAATGGATCGAGCAGGAGGTGATCGCCACACTCGGCTTGGCGCCACGGACACCGGAGGCCGCGCCGCCACCCCAGGCGGCCCATCTCGTCGCCTGCAGCGTGGAAGACATGGCCGGCGTGCTCGAGCACATCCGCGGCGTGCTTCCTGCGGTGAACGTGCTGTTCGAGCTCGGCCGGCCCGGCATAAGCTTCGGCCGTCCCGCGGTGATGACGTTCCGCCTGATGGACATCCTGCATCACACGCGCCTGCAGGACATCGGCCAGGTGATGACGTGCCTTGAGATGATCAACCAGGCGCTGACCGAAGTGAAGAAGGACCCATCGGTTCGGTTCTGCGGCTTCGACAATGAGGGGCACTGCCTGATCGCGCCGCAGACGCAGGTGAGCATCGCAACGCTGTGGCAGACCATGATGGAGCGGCAGCAAGCGGCGCGCACCGTGCCGGCGGCGTGAGGTGGATGGTTTCGCCGCACCCACCGCTCGTCATTCCGGGGCGCGCAACGCGCGAACCCGGAATCCATTGGGCCGCAGGGTGGGTGGACGAATGGATTCCGGGCTCGCGACTTCGTCGCGCCCCGGAATGACGAAGGGAGAGTTGGCCCTAGAGTGTCGATCTCCAAGTAGCCATCAATCACTGCACTGATCCAGCATGAAACGATCAGCCATGTCCAGCCATCAGCCCGCTCAAACCCCTCGCCCCTCCCTCCTCCGCATTCCGCTGTTCCGCCTGCTCGCCATCAACCTCGCGGTCGGCGCCTGCGCCGCCGCGCTGCTGGTCGGCGGCCTGCTCTGGCTCAATCCCGGACATCTGCGCGAGTTGATCCTCGCCGACCGCGCGCCCGGCGTGGCGCTTTTCCTGCTGCTCGCCTCCTTTCTCATCACCTTCGGCTCGGCCGCGATGGGCAGCGCGATCATGGCGCAGGGGCACAAGGAAGACACCGACAAGGGAGACGGCCACGGGTCGCGACTCGCCCTGCAGGAATTGACGCAGCGCACACACACGCATTGAGATGCGCGCCGGGAGGATGGCACCGGCCTTGCTTTGCGATCACAGGGCACGCTGACGGGAATACGTGCAGGCCAACGCACGTTCCTACAGAGCGCGTCGCTCTCGCAGGGTCGCAACAGCAAGCGAGATGAACAAAATGATTTGGCAGCCCAAAGCATGTCTCGATGTATGGCCACGTCGCACATCGGAACAAACGCATATCTGATGCGCTCGCTGCGACATCGACACCACCACGATTTGCCTTGCCATCGCAGCGCGCCTTCTATAGTCTTCTATTTTAGGTTGTCGCCCTGCCAGCCCCGGGCGACGCTGAAGACCAAGATAAACGGCGGGCTTCAGGCCCGCCGTTTATTGGAGGCGAAAGCCTCCTCGAAGGGTCGCAGATCTCTGGCTCCTCCCCGCATCAGGTACCTTCATAGCCACGTCAAGCCTGCCGCATTCGGTTACGGCGGTGGCGAAGTTATTTGACTGTAGCGCGATGATCGACGACAAGCCGCCATGGCCAAGAAACCCGGAACCAATCCCAAAGGCGAATTCGCCTTCTTCAACGTCGTCTATGAAGACGACTCCCAACGCTCCAACCGCCGCGTGCCCACTGAGCTGCTCGGCGGCCTCGACGGCGACGAACCCGCCCGCGGCTTCATCCTGGAGCAGGACCGCGAGATCGCCGAAAAGAGCGGCCGCCCGCCACTGGAGATCAAGCGGCTCGAAAGGGTGGGGGCGAAGAAGAAGTAGGGCACGGCTGCTCCACGTCATTGCGAGCGCAGCGAAGCAATCTAGAAATGCCTCCGCGGAAAGACTCTGGCTTGCTTCGCTACGCTCGCAATGACAGCAAAGCAAAAACGGCGGGCCAAGGCCCGCCGTTTTGCTTTGGATCGCTGCCTGCGATCAATTATCCAAGAAGCTCCGCAGCTTCCTCGACCGCGACGGATGCTTCAACTTCCGTAGCGCCTTGGCCTCGATCTGGCGGATACGCTCGCGCGTCACGCTGAACTGCTGGCCGACTTCTTCCAGCGTGTGGTCGGTGTTCATGCCGATACCGAAGCGCATGCGCAGGACGCGTTCTTCGCGCGGCGTCAGGGACGCCAGCACGCGCGTGGTGGTCTCGCGCAAATTGGACTGGATCGCGGCGTCGATGGGGAGGATCGCGTTCTTGTCCTCGATGAAATCGCCGAGATGCGAATCCTCCTCGTCACCGACCGGCGTCTCCAGCGACAGCGGCTCCTTGGCGATCTTGAGGACTTTTCGCACTTTCTCCAGCGGCATGCCGAGCTTTTCGGCGAGCTCTTCCGGGGTCGGCTCGCGGCCGATCTCGTTGAGCATCTGGCGGGACGTGCGCACGATCTTGTTGATCGTCTCGATCATGTGCACGGGGATGCGGATGGTGCGTGCCTGGTCCGCAATGCTGCGCGTGATCGCCTGCCGGATCCACCACGTGGCGTAGGTCGAGAACTTGTAGCCGCGGCGGTACTCGAACTTGTCGACCGCCTTCATCAGGCCGATGTTGCCTTCCTGGATCAGGTCGAGGAACTGCAGGCCGCGGTTGGTGTATTTCTTGGCGATCGAGATCACGAGACGGAGGTTGGCTTCCACCATCTCCTTCTTGGCCTGGCGGGCCTCGCGCTCGCCCTTCTGCACGGAGTGCACGATCTTGCGGAACTCGACGATCTCGAGGCCGGTGAGGGCGGCGAGCTGATGCACCTCGTGGCGAAGGTCCTTGATGCGGTCCTTCTCGTGATGGACGAAATTCTTCCAGCCTTTTGCGGAAAGTTTCGAGACGCGGTTGAGCCAGCGCGGATCGAGCTCCGAGCCGGTGTAGTTGCGCAAGAAGTCCTCGCGCGCGACGCCGTGGCTGTCGGCAAGGCGCATCAGGCGGCCCTCATGCGAGACGAGGCGCTTGTTGATGTCGTAGAGCTGCTCGACGAGCGAGTCGATGCGGGCCTGGTTGAGGCGCAGCGACTTCACCTCGACGATGATCTCGTCCTTGAGCTTCTTGTACTTGCGCTCCTGGTGCGGCGAGAGCGACTCGTTCTGGAGCTGGTTCTGGATGTCCTGCTCCTGAAGCTTGCGCAGCTTCTTGTAGCTGTCGGCGATCTTGTCGAAGATCTCGACCACCTTCGGCTTGAGCTCGGCCTCGATCGCGGCGAGCGACATCTGGTTCTCGAACTCGTCGTCGTCCATGTCGGCTTCGGCGGCGGCCTCGCCCGGATCCTTCTCCTCGCCGGCCTCGGCGCCAGCAGCGGCAGGCGCAGCACGGAACGGGGTCGGCGCCGGCGGCGCCGCAGGCGGCGCCACATGCGCGGGCGCAGCGGTGGAGACGGCGGCGGCCTCGCCGCCCTCGGCCGAGGCTTCACCGGCCTCGCCGCTCGGACCTGCGATCATCGCGGTGTTCATGCCGCCCTTGGCGTCCGGGCCGGCATAGGTCGCTTCGAGATCGATGATGTCGCGCAGGAAGATCTTGCCTTCGTTGAGCTCGTCGCGCCAGATGATGATGGCCTGGAAGGTCAGCGGGCTTTCGCACAGCCCTGCGATCATCGCCTCGCGGCCGGCCTCGATGCGCTTGGCGATCGCGATTTCGCCTTCGCGGGAGAGCAGCTCGACCGTGCCCATCTCGCGCAGATACATGCGCACCGGATCGTCGGTGCGCTCGCCCGGCTCGCTCTTCTTGACCTCGGTGACGGCCTTCTGGGTGACCTCGACGAGCTCGTTATCGGTCTCGTCGTCGGCCTCGTCCTTCTCCTCCTCGCCTTCGGTGTCGTCGGCTTCGGTGACGTTGATGCCCATGTCCGAGAGCATCGACATGATGTCCTCGATCTGTTCGGGCGAGGTCTGGTCGGACGGCAAGACTTCGTTGAGCTGATCGAAGGTCACGAAGCCGCGCTTCTTGGCCTGCTTGATCATCTTCTTCACGGCGGCGTCGGACAGGTCGAGCAAGGGCGAGGGCGCGTCCTGGGAGTCCTTCTCCGGCGCGTCCGCTGCCTTGTCGTCCTTTTCCTTGTCCTTCGCCTGCAGCGTCTTTGCCTTGGTGGCCATCCATTGCTCCTAAACGCGCTTCATGCGAGACGCCCGCCGCGCCTGCCTGAATTCACTTGAACCTGTTGCTCGACGCTCTCGCTTCGGCAGCTCTCGACACGGAAAGGGCGGCGCACAAACCTCTCGCCACCCCCAACTTTCTCTCGCCGGAATTGCCTAACGCTTCGTCAGCCTCTTTGTCGCGGCGGATGCAGGTGTAGTGCCAACAGCGATTGCGCGGATTCATTCCTGACGCGTCTGTTCTGCCTGCGGCCGCCTCTGGGCCAAAGTGCTACAAGACCGTTAAGCCTCGATTAACCCTGTTTCTGCCGCCAAACCTTGGATTTGGCGAGTCTTTTAGCGGTTCCGGCCCCGTCCGTCCGCATGATTCTTTCATCACACGCTCTTCTGAAGCCGGCCCGACAATTCGCCAAAACCCTCGATCAGGGCCTCGGTGCCGTCGACCTCGGCCATCCGGGCCTTGACGTCACGCAGCCACGCCAAATTGGCCTCGCTGGGGTCCTCCCCCAAGGCCAGCTCAGCGTCCTTCAGCTCCCTAAGTAGTGAATGCCATTGCCGATGCAAGACAACGAGCTGGTGCCAGGTCGCAAGAACGTCATCCCGCGCCGCGCCTTCGCGGGCACCCCACACCGCCTGGGTCGTGATGCCGTTCTCAACTCTTTGAAGAGCCTGGGAAAATCCGCCCCGATCGAGATCGCTACGCATCTTTTCGGCCAGCTCCCCGGGTTCCGGCAAATGGTGGTGGTCGTTGGCGAAGGCGGCGATGATGCCGGCCCGGAGCTTGTGGGCCTCGGGATGGGCCAGTTCCAGGGCGGCGACCTCCTCAAGGTGGTCGTGCAGCAGCCAGGGGTGGTTGATCAGGCATTGCAGGATCAGGGCTTCCCGGCGGGACATGGCGCTGCGCTGGCCCTTCATGATCGGGCTTGCCGCCAGCTGGGGGCTCGCCGCCTGGTAGGGGCCGGACGGGAGCGGGATCGGGCCGGGGGCGCCGCGGCGGCCGCCGCCGAATCCCTGGCCGCCAAACCCCTGGCCGCCGAATCGATTCGCATTTCCCCCTGCCCGCGGCTGGAACGGCCGGCCGCCGCCGCCGGAGCGGAAATTGCCCCGGCCGCCAAAGCCGCGCCCACCTTCGGGCGCAAAGGCGCGCTGCAGCCGCTCGACGAACTCGTCGCGATAATAGCGCCGCACCACCTCGTCACGGATGCCGTTCGTGAGCTCCTTGATGCGCGCTTCCAGCGCGGCGCGGCGCTCGGGCGTGGCGAAATTGCCGCCTTCGAGCTCGCGCGACCAGATCATGTCGGCAAGCGGCCGCGCCGCCCCGATCACCTCCTCGATCGCTCCGCGCCCGCCGGAACGCACGAGATCGTCGGGGTCCTGCCCCTCAGGCAGCAGCGCAAAGCGCAGGCTCTTGCCGGGGCTGAGGAACGGCAGCGCGAGGTCCGCGGCACGATAGGCCGCCTTCTGTCCGGCGCGGTCGCCATCGAAGCAGAGGATCGGCTCGTCCGCCATCTTCCAGAGCAGCACGAGCTGGCTTTCGGTGAGGGCGGTGCCGAGCGGCGCGACCGCACCCGCAAAGCCCGCGGTGACCATGGCGATGACGTCGACATAGCCTTCGACCACGATCAGAGCGCTGCCGTCATACGTGGCTTTGCGCGCGGTCTGGTGATTGTAGAGATTGTCGCCCTTGTGGAAGAGCGGCGTCTCCGGCGAGTTCAGGTATTTTGCCTGAACGTCCTTCTCCAGCGCGCGTCCGCCGAAGGCGATGACGCGGCCGCGCAGATCCGTGATGGGAAACATCACCCGATCGCGGAAGCGGTCATACGGCACGGGGATGTCGTCACCGCCGATCAACAGGCCGGTCTCGACCATGTCGTCGACGGAGACGCCGAGCTTGCCGAGATGCTCCTTCAGCGCGAAGCGATCGGGCGGGGCATAGCCGAGGCGGAACTGCAATTGCGTCGCCGGCGAGATGGCGCGGTCGGCAAGATAGCCGCGCGCCTTGGCGCCGAGCCGCGAGGCCAGCGTCTCCGCGAAAAACTTCGCCGCGAGGTCCATGACGTCGTGCAGCGACTTGCGCCGCTGCTCGTGCCGCGCCGCATCAGGAGTCACCGCCGGCAGCGGCAGGCCCGCCATGTTGGCGAGCCGCTCGACGGCCTCGGCGAACGGCAGCCCGTCGGTCTCCATCACGAAGGTGATGATGTCGCCGTGCTTGCCCGAGGAGAAGTCGTGATAAAAACCCTTCTGGTCGTTGACGTAGAAGGACGGCGTCTTCTCCTGCTGGAACGGCGACAGCCCCTTCCACTCACGCCCCGCCTTCTTCAGCTTGACTCGCTTGCCCACGACTTCGGAGACCGAAAGCCGGGCACGAAGCTCGTCGAGGAACTGGGGCGTGAAGCGCATGGGTTGTGTCTAGCGCGAAACCGGGTGAGTCGGGCGAAAGATCAGGGATATAGGTGCGGGCTGGCTAAAGGCTAGGTTTGTCGGGCTTATCCGGCTTATTCGACCTATACACAGACCTTTCTCGCCCTCCAAAAAGCGGCCGCACCTTGACGTTTATATACAATCGTATATACATTTAGCGTGCGATTGTGCGCAATTGAAAAGGACCAACTGATGAAACTGACACCGACTAGGGAAATGAGAAAATGGCCGATGAGGAGTCTGACCTTGAGTTCCTTTCACCAGGGTCATTCGAGTGGGACGACCAGAAACGCGCGCTGAATTTTGCCAAGCACGGTATCGATTTCGATAGCGCTACAGAGGTTTTTTATGGACCGATCATTCTTCGCCGATCGGATCGCAACAACGAGGAGCGCTGGACAGCTTTAGGTTACTCGGAGAGTCGATTGATTGTCGTGGTGTTCGCAGTGCGAGCAAGCGTTTTCCGAATAATCTCGGCACGTCGCGCAAGGAAAAATGAAGAAAGAGAATATCGTAACGCGAAAATGGGGCGATCGCCGGAAGGGTAAGACTGACTGGGCTCGCGTCGACGCATTGACCGACAAGGACATCGCCAAAGCGGTCGCCGACGATCCTGATGCTGCGCCTATCGATATCGATTGGTCGGATGCAGTTCTGGTGATCCCCACGAAGAAAAAAGCCATCTCGATCCGAGTCGACGAGGATGTCCTCGACTTCTTCAAGCGCGAGGGCGAGGGCTACCAGCGGCGCATCAATGCGGTGCTGCGCTCCTACATGCAGCAGAAGTCCAAGCCAAAGAAGCGGGCCTGAGCCGGAGCCGCGGCCCCGCACCAAATTGTTCATTCCGGCCCACGAGAAAGCTTGAACCGCGCCCGGTTCCACGCTTCCATAGCCTCATGTTCAGGATCTTTCGAGGCGGCCAGAGCGGGGGCTGGCGGGTGACCTCGATTTCGCCTGTGACGGGCGAGCCCCTGCCCTTCGTGCCGGCGCTGTCGGTCACCGACAGCGAGGCCATCTCGTTGCCGCTGGTACCCTCGCGCACGGCCTGGCGGCTGGTCGGCGTTGCGAGCAGCCTGCGCTACACCGAGCGGTCCGAGAAGCAGCAGCTCGTCGCCGTGCAGGCCGGCCTCGGCCGCATCGAGGCGACCAGCGCTGCGCTGATTCCGATCCGCAAGTCGCAGGCCTGGTGGGAGCTGACGCAGGAAGAGCGCCGCAGGATCTTCGAGGACGAGTCGCACCACATTGCCAGCAGCCTGCGCTTCCTGCCTGCGATTGCGCGACAGCTCTATCACTGCCGCGACCTCGGCGGGCCTTTCGACTTTCTCACCTGGTTCGAATTCGCGCCTGCGGACGCCGCACTGTTCGAAGAGTTGGTGGCAATGCTCAGGCAGACCGAGGAGTGGGCCTATGTCGAGCGCGAGGTCGACGTGCGCATGGTGAAGGAAGTGCTGTCGGCCTAACGCTCGAGGAAGCGGCCCGACTCGATGCGCGGCAGACCGGTGACGGGCCAGTTGTAGACGTAGGTCCAGGCCTTCTCGGGGGCGCCGTCGGCGCGCGCCACATCGACCAACTGGCGCAGATATTCGGTCGGCTCCGGAAACCCCTCGCCGCAGGCCTCGTACATGTCGAGCTCGCGCAGGAGCTCGCCCGCCACGCGCAGGCGGAAGAGCTCACCATGGACGATGTCCGTCGGCGCGTCGGAGAGCAGCAATCCCGGATAGTGCTTCACCAGGACGAGCCGGCCATGGCAGGTCGCTTCACACAGGAATTCCGCATGGCCCGCGAGCAGCCGCGCCATCGGATGGTCGAAGCCGCGCATCAGGGTGCCATAGACGAAGAGGCGATCGGAGCTCATGGTGTTCCAACGTTGCGACGACGGCGCGATACCGTTAATCCGTTTACACACGTTGTTCTTCCATAGGCAAATCAGGATGGCTTTCGACACAGCCGAGGCGACCGACCAGCTGCTCGGCAAGGGCGACATTCCGCCCGTGCATGAGGTGAATGCGGCAGGCGCATCGCCTTTCCTGCTCACCGCGGATCATTACGGACGGGAGCTGCCGCGCGCGCTCGGCGATCTCGACCTCGCGGAAAGCGAGCTTGTCAGGCACATCGCCTGGGACGTCGGCATCGCCGGTGTCGCCGAGCGGCTCGCGCGCATGCTTGATGCGCATCTGATCGCGCAGCGCTATTCGCGCCTCGTGATCGACTGCAATCGCCCGCCGGGCGGCGCGAGCTCGATTCCCGTGATCTCCGAGGCGACCGTGATCCCCGGCAATGAAAATCTATCGGCTGCCGCCAAGGAGATGCGCCGGCGCGAGATCTTCGATCCCTACCACGGCCGGATCGGCGCGGCGATCGATGCGCGCGGGCGGGCGGGCAAGCCGACGGTGCTGGTGGCGTTGCACAGCTTCACGCCCGTCTATCACGGCGATCCGCGACCCTGGCACATCGGCACGCTCTATCACCGCGACACTGTGCTGCCGCGGCTGATGCTGCAGCACCTGCGGGGCGAGAGCGGCCTCGTCGTCGGCGACAACCAGCCTTATGCGGTGAGCGACGTCACCGACTACACCATCCCGGTCCACGGCGAGGCGCGCGGTCTGATCAACACCGGCCTCGAAATTCGCCAGGACCTGATCACCAACGAGACCGGCCAGCAGCAATGGGCCGAGCGGCTGGCGCGGATCCTGCGCGAGATCGCAGCAACGCTGCGCAGGGACGGAATGGCGTGATGCTCACTTCGCCCGTGTCAGCGCCAGCCAGATGCCGCCGCCGATCATGAAGCCGCCGGAGATGCGCGACATCATCCGCGTGCGGCGTGCCGAGAAGAATTTTCGGGCGCGGCCGGCGGCGATGGCGTAGAGCGCATCTGTCATGACCGCCGTCACCATGAAGGTGGCGCCCAGCAGCGCGACTTGCGGAAAGTGCGGCTGGTTCATGTCCATGAACTGCGGAATGAAGGCGCCGAAGAACACCAGCACCTTGGGGTTCGACAGCAGCACCAGGAATCCTTGCAGGAAGAAGCCGCCGCGCGGCGGCGGTGGCGGCGCGTCGATGTCAACGCCTTCGACCGGCGCCCAGATCAGCTTGATGCCGAGCCAGACGAGATAAGCGGCGCCGGCAAAGCGCACCCAGTCGAACCAATAGCCCATGGTTGCCATCAGCGAGGTCAGGCCGACCGCAACGATGCCGATCACGATGGCAAGGCCCGCTTGCGCGCCGACCACGTTGATGAGCGCCGCACGCGTGCCATGGCGCAAGCCATTGGCGATGACGAGGGTGACGATCGGCCCCGGCAGCAGCGCCAGCGCAATGCAGGCGGCGACGAAGGCGAGGTAGGCTTGCATGGACATCATGGAAGGGACTCGCTGAAGGCGGTTTTGCCGCATTAATGCATGGCGAGCGCTGGAACGGAAGACGTTCCCTCCCTCCTCGCTTTCCCGGCTTGACATGCAACCATTTGGTTGCCTATGGTTGCGACCATGGATGAAGTCTTCAAAGCGCTCGCCGATGCGTCACGACGGTCGCTGCTCGACAGGCTTCACGCCAGGAACGGCCAGACATTGAACGAGCTTTGCGAGGGCCTCGCCATGACGCGGCAGGCCGTCACGAAACACCTTGTCATTCTCGAAGAGGCCAACCTGGTGACCACCATCAGGCAAGGCCGCGAGAAGCTGCATTATCTCAACCCGGTGCCGATCCATCAGATCGGCGAACGCTGGATCAAGAAGTTCGAGCGCGGCAAGTTAGCTGCGCTCAGCGAATTGAAACGTCAGTTGGAGAAACGCGATGAGTAAGCCGGAGTTCGTCTACGTGACCTACATCGAGACCACGCCCGAGAGGCTGTGGCAGGCGCTGACGTCAAGCGAGTTCACCAGGCAATATTGGTTCGGCGCCGAGGTCAGGTCCGACTGGAAGGTCGGCTCTCCCTTCGCGCTCACGCTCGACGGCGAGGTCACAGATTCCGGCGAGATCCTTGAATCCGATCCGCCGCGGCGCCTGTCCTACAGCTTCAAGCACCAAAAATTCGAAGAGCTGCGCGGCGAGCCGATCTCGCGCGTCGTCTTCACGCTCGAACCGTTCGGCTCGCTCGTGCGTTTGACCGTGCTGCACGATGGCTTCGTTGAAGGCGGCAAATATCTCGGCGCCATCTCCAACGGCTGGCCAGCGATCCTGTCCGGACTGAAGAGCCTGCTCGAGAGAGGCCAGGTCCTTTCCATCCCGCGCACGGCACTCAACAAAGGATTCGACGCAAAATGAACCTCGATCAATTCAAGCCGCTGACCGTCTACACCATCTACATCGCCTCGACGCCGGAGAAGGTGTGGGAGGCGCTCACGTCCGCCGAGTTCAGCCGGAAATATTTCTCCGGCTTTGCGGTGGAGATGGAGCCGAAGCTCGGCGGCAGTTTCATCGTGCACGCGCCCGACGGCTCCGAGCACATCCGCGGCGAAGTGTTCGAATACGATCCGCCGAGGAGGCTCACGGTGAGCTGGAACGTCAATTGGCCCGACCTCGTCGAAAAGCTCGGCACCACCATTGTCACCTACGAGATCGAGCAGGCCGGCGAAGCCGTCCGCCTCACCTTGAGCCAACGCCACGACCGCGAGCTCAGCGACGACATCCTTTCCGGCGGCCGCACCGGCTGGCCCGCGATCCTCTCCGGATTGAAGAGCCTGCTGGAGACCGGCAAGGCGCCGCAGATCGAGATGTCCCCGCCGGTGCGGTTGCTGGAGGCGCTGAAGGCGATGGGGATCAAGACGCCGTAGGCGCGGCAATCTCCGCTGTCGTCCCGGACAAACGCGCCTCAAGCGCGTGCCGATCCGGGACTCATAGCCACAGAACGAAGTTTGGCGACGGCTCGTGGTTACGACTTCGCGCCAACAACTTCGCTCGGGATTATGGGTCCCGGACCAGCGCTCCGCTTCGCTCGCTTGTCCGGGACAACACCTAAACAACCGGCGCCACCAGCCGCCGATACAAATGCCAGGTCGCATGCCCCAGCACCGGCAGCGTGACCACCAGCCCGAGAAAGTAGGGCAGCGCCGAGACGATCAGCAGCATCACGATCAGCGCGGCCCACGAGATCATCGGCAGCGGGCTCACGACGACGGCACGTACGCTCGTCACCATGGCCGTGACGAAATCGACGTCGCGATCGAGCAGCAGCGGAAACGACACCACGGTCAGCGAGAACAGGATCAGCGACAGCACGGCACCGACCGCGTTGCCGATGGCCAGGAACAGCAGGCCCTCGTTGGTCGTCAGCACCACCGTCATGAACTCCTGCAAGCTCGAGAACGAGGCATTGAGGCCGAGCAGCAGCGCGATCAGGAGCCGCACCTGGTACATCCAGACCACGAACACGAACAGCGTCACGAAGGCCATCCAGCCGATCTCGCTGCGCGAGCGTATCGCGGACCAGATAGCACCGAACGAGACCGGCTCGCCGCGCTCGCGGCGCCGGCTGACTTCGTAGAGGCCGATCGCCACGAACGGCCCGATCAGCGCAAAACCGGCGGCAAGGGGATAGACCAGATAGACCATGCCGAAGGCGGTGAGGCAGAGCATGATGGCGATGCCGCCGGCGGCGTAGAGCGCGCCGAAGCAGACACCGTAAAGAGGCAGCGCCTGGAAGTCGCGCAGGCCTTCAACCAGCGCCTCGGCGATGTCGGTCGCCGCCACGGGACGCACCACCGGATCGACCTTGCCCGAGATGGACATCAGCTTCCTCCGCAGATCGGCGCGATCTCTCGTCGCGCTTGGAATGAACACGATATTAGCGCCGCCACGCGGAGGCGCAACTTGATGCCGGCCGGCGCGAGGAGAGCGGCGACGAGACGATAGTCCCAATGCGAAATCTTGGCCTTTGGTGCGATATTCGCGCCTACCACTGTGGACGGGGCAGCTGATCGTGCCTCAAATTGTACCTCCGAGCACCCTCGCCTGAGAGCCGATCGCCCACCGATGAGCCTGCGTACCCGGTTACTGATCCTCGTCATCGCGGCCATGCTCGTGCCGGCGATACTGGTCGGGCTCCGTTTCGTGCAGAACCGGGCCAGTGAGATCGACGCGGCGCTGGCCAATCTGGTCGCATCCGCCGACGACATCGCGGGAGATCTGGACGAGAAGATCAAGGGCACCGCCCAGCTTCATTATGGGCTCGCCCGTGCCCGCGATCTCGACACGCGCGACGGGGCGGCATGCTCGGCATTTCTGTCCGACGTCCGCGAAGAATATCCGCAGTTCACGGGCATCCTGACCATCGATCCCGACGGAAGTCTGTTTTGCGACTCACTGCGGACCAACCGCACGCTCGACCTGAATGACCGCGGCTATTTCAAGCAGGTGAAAGGTCTTCATGGCGTCGTCGCAGTGGAGCCGGTGTTCGGCCGGCTCACCGGGCTATCGGTACTGCAGATCGCCTATCCCGTGCGATCGGATGCGGGTGCGCTGAAATTCGTGCTGCTCGCGTCATTCAACCTCAACAAGTTCGCAGAATTTCACGACAAACGGCTGCTCGCCGAGAAGGACATCCTGCTGATCGACGCCAAGGGTACGGTGCTGGTCGCCCCCAAGGGTGGCGGCTGGAGCGTGCCCGTCGGCGGTCCATTGCAGGTTCCAACCTGTTCCGCTTTGCGGCAGCGCCCGATCGCGAGCCGTTTCGCGAGGTGAGCGACGGCGTGGGCCATACACAGATCTGGGCCGTTGCCCGCTCACCTTCGATCCGCAAGGCCGGCCTCACCATCCTGGTCGGCCGATCCAAGGACGGGCTGCTGGCGGCGGCCAATCGCCGGCTGTTGGAAGACACGGCAATCCTTGCGGTGGCTTCGCTTCTGTTGCTCGCCGGTGTCTGGATCCTTGCGACCGTGAGCGTCGGGCGCCAAGTCGGACGGCTCGCCGCCATGGCCAAGAGTCTCGGGCGCGGCGATCTCAGCGTGCGCATTCCGGAGCCCCACCCGGGCGGCGAACTCGGCGGATTGATGACCCTGCTCAACAGCACGGCAGAATCGCTCGAGCAGCAGCGCGCCGCCATCGCAGATCTCAGCCACAAGCTCAGCCAGTCCCAGAAGATGGAAGCCATGGGCCAGCTCACCGGCGGCGTGGCGCACGATTTCAACAATCTCCTGACTGTCATTCTCGGCAACTCGGAGCACCTCGCCGACAGGCTTGCGGGCAACAAGGAATTGCAGCGGATCGCTGACGACATTGCGACCGCCGCTGAGCGCGGTTCCGACCTGACGCGGAGCCTGCTCGCCTTCGCGCGCAAGCAGCCGCTGCAACCGCGAGAGATCGACATCGCCGAGCAGGTGACCGGCATGAAGCAGCTTCTGCGGCGGACCCTGGGCGAACACATCGACTGCAGCTTCACGCTCGCGCCGGATCTATGGTCCGCCAGCGTCGATCCCAGCCAATTGGCGACGGCCGCGCTCAACCTCGTGCTCAACGCGCGCGATTCGATGCCCGACGGCGGCAAGCTGATGGTCGAGGTACGAAACATCTCGCTCAGCGAATCCGACCTCGACGTCAACGGCGAGCCGCGGCCGGGCGACTACGTGATGCTGGCCGTGAAGGATACGGGGACCGGCATGCGCCGCGAGGTGTTGGGGCGCGCGTTCGAACCATTCTTCACCACCAAGGAGGTCGGCAAGGGGACCGGCCTCGGCCTCAGCATGGTCTACGGGTTTGCGCGACAATCCGGCGGACTGGTGCAAATGCAATCCGAACCGGGTCAAGGCAGCGTCGTCAGGCTGTTCTTTCCCCGCCTCGCGACGCCGCCGAATGAGGAACCGCTGCCGGCAGAGCAGGTCGCCGCACCCGATGGACACGAGACGATCCTCGTCGTTGAAGACGACGACATGGTGCGCGCCTACGTCGAGAGCGAGCTGAAGGCGCTCGGCTACCGCATCATCGCGACATCGAACGGGCCGGCGGCGCTGGATGTGCTGCGCCGGCCCGGAGACATCCAGTTGCTGTTCACCGATGTCGTGATGCCCGGCGGCATGTTCGGGCCGGAGCTGGCGAAGCAGGCAACCGGCCTGCGGCCTGGTCTCAAGGTTCTCTTCACCTCCGGCTACAGCCAGAGCCCTGTCAGGACGCCCGACCAGATCGGCGACGCCCGCATTTTGACCAAGCCGTTCCGGCGCAAGGATCTTGCTGCGATGCTGCGGGCCGCCCTCTCGGAGCCGTCGCGGTAGATCAGGAGCCGATCGCGAGCTGGAGCGCCACGCCGAGATTCGCCGCGAACAGGACCGCGTCGATGACGAAGATCCGGAGCATCGGGCCCTTCAACACGGGCCAGTAGGCCACCCCGACGCGGCCGCCGCGCATCAGCACCGGAACGTTATAGGCGAACTGGCTGAAATGGCAGGCGGCGAAGAACAGGAACAGAGCGAGCTGCGCTTCGCTCGGCTGGAAGAAGGATGGACGGGCGGCCAGAAGATAGAGCGACAGGAGCCCGATCGGCAGATTCATTCCGCCCAGGAACGCCACGCTGGCCGCCAGGGTCGGCGCGATCGGATTGCTGCGCTCTTCCCGCGGCAGCAGAATCTTCAACGTGTTGGCTTGCGCGATGCTGAACTGGATGAAGGCGCCGACGAACCAGAGCGTGTTGAGAAGCAGGACGAAATCAGAAACGTGCATCGTCATTTTCCATAGAAGGCTTCGCTGCGCACGACGCGCCCCGTTTCGTCGAAATCCATGAATTCGCTGGCGCGCGTGTCGCCCAGTTGCCACCACACCGTCAGGCGCGCGATGGTGTCGTCCCAGCTCCAGCTCAGGATCTTCAGGTCGGCGCTTTCGACGTGGCCATAGGCCTTCCGCCAGTACGCACGGATGTTCTCGGCGCCGGTGACGACAGGAGAACCCGTCAGTGTGAGAGCGAGAGGGCTGCGCATCCGCGCATCGTCGGCGAAATGCGCGACGACCGCGTCGATGTCGACCCTGCACCAATTCGCGCACCACGCCGCGACAAAGCCTTCGGCAGTCGCGCGGCTCATTGCCTGTCCGCTCATGACACGGATCCTCCCTGGCCGGGAAAGTGGCAAAGCCCGCGTCTCATGTCAACCATGTTGACTTTAGGATTCCGTCAGTTGTTGTCGGCGATCGCCTCCATCACGCCGATCCAGCCGGCCGCACCCGACGCCCCGACGCGATCGAACGCCTCGCGCAGCACCTTACGCTCGTGGTCGGAGGCCCGCTGCTCGATGCGCCGCCCCGCTTCCGTCAGGCGCAGTAATTTCGAGCGGTGCTGCTCGGGCGAACGCTTCGACGTCACGAGCTTGCGCTCCACCAGCAGATTGAGCGGCCGGTTGAGGGCTTGCTTGGAAATACCGAGAATCTCGATCAGCGCGCCGATCGCGATGTCGGGCCGGCGCGCCACCACGTAGAGGATACGATGGTGCGGACGCGACAGGCCCTGCTTCGCAAGATATGCGTCGGCCTCCAGCGTCATCCCGCGCCAGCCGTAATACATGAGCTCGAGCGCCGCATCCAGATCGTGCAGCTTCGTCAGTGAGGCGCGGTGGAGTCCCGCGGCTTGAGGCGCCTTTGCCATTGCAGGAAGCTAGCCTCTCGCCCGCAGCTCGCGCCGCAGCACCTTGCCCGTCGCCGTCATCGGCAGCGTCTCGGCAAACTCGACGAAGCGCGGATATTCGTGGGCGGCGAGCTGCACCTTGACGAACTCCTGGATCTCGCGCGCGAGCGCATCGCTGCCGGCAAAGCCGGGCCGCAGCACGATCCAGGCCTTGATGGACTCTGTTCGGATCGGATCGGGGATGCCGACCACGGCTGCCATCGCCACCGACGGATGCTTCATCAGCGTGTGCTCGATCTCGGACGGCCCGACGCGATAGCCGGCGGTGGTGATGACGTCGTCCTCGCGGCTGACGTACCAAAAATAGCCGTCCTCGTCCTGCACGCCGAGATCGCCGGTCAGCAGAAACTCGCCGGCATATTTCTTCGCCGTCGCCTCCGGATTGCGCCAATATTCGAGCATGGTGACGGGGCATGGCTGGCGCACGCCGATGATGCCGCGCTGCCCGCGTGGCAATTCCTCGCCCTTGTCGTCGACGATGCGGACGTCGAAGCCCGGCGTCGCCTTGCCCATCGAACCGGGGCGGATCGGAAACAGGTTCGAGTTGCTGCCGATCACGAGATTGCACTCGGTCTGGCCGAACACTTCATGCGCGTCGATGCCGAAAGTCTCGCGCACCCAGCCGAGCAATTCGCCACCCAGCGACTCGCCGCCCGTAAAAATGCTACGCAGCTTGACGCCGGAGTGCTTCACGCCGGCCTGCCGCATCAGCTTCAGCGCGGTCGGCGGCAGGAAGACGTTGCGCACGGAAAGATCGGCCATCATCTGCATCGCCGCCTGCGGCTCGAATTTGCGTGCGCGGTGACCGACGAGGGGAATGCCGTGATACCAGAACGCGAACAGGCCATTGATGAGCCCGCCGATCCAGGCCCAGTCCGCCGGCGTCCACATGAGATCGCCGGGGCGCGGCAGGAAGTTGTGACACATCTCGACATTCGGCAGATGACCGAGCACGACGCGGTGCGCATGCAGCGCTCCCTTCGGATTGCCCGTCGTGCCCGAGGTGTAGATGATCAGCGCGGGATCATCGCACGAGGTGTCGATCCGCGCGAAGTCGGCCGATGCCGCCTTGACCGCATCCCAGAACGACGTCGTTCCCGCCGGCGCGCGCTCGCCGACCACATAGATCGTCTTCAGGTCGGGCAGACGATCGCGAATTTTTGCGAGCTTCTCCCAGCCACCCTCGTCGGTGACGATGGCCTTCGCCTCCGAATTCGACAGGCGGAATTCCAACGCGTCCTCGCCGAACAGCGCGAACAGCGGGATCGAGATCATGCCGGAGCGGAACGCCGCCATATGCGCGATCGGCAATTCTCGGGACTGCGACAGGAACACCGCGACGCGGTCGCCACGGGAAAGCCCGTCTGCCTTCAGCACATTGGCGAAGCGGCGCGACATCTCGGCGATCTCGTCGAAGGAGGTGCGGCTGGTAGCGCCGTTCTCGTCGACATAGATCAGCGCAAGTCGCCCCGTGCCGTCGGCATGGCGATCGCAGCACGCTTCCGCAATGTTGAAGCGCGCGGGGATGTCCCAGCGAAAATTGCGGTAGAGCTCGTCGTAGGTTGCGGCTTCGGTGAGCATGGGCCTGGTCGTTTCCACCGTCTCGGCGTCATAGCCGGACTTGTTCCGGCCATCCACGCTCTTCTTGGCAATCAGTTTAAGGCCGTGGATGCCCGGGACAAGCCCGGGCATGACGATTGGGGACGCAGCTCACCGCACCGTCGCGAAGAACTTCCTGACATCGCGCACGAACCGCTCCGGCTGCTCGAAGGCGGCGAAATGACCGCCCTTCTCCATCTCGCTCCAGTGGGTGATGTCCGGGAAGTTCGGCTCCATCCAGCGCCGCACCGGCGTGACGATCTCCTTGGGAAACACCGCGACGCCCGTCGGCACCTTCACCACGGGCGTGGTGCGGCGCTTGCCAAAGCTCTCCCAGTAGAGCCGCGCCGAGGAGGTCGCCGTCTGCGTCGCCCAATACAGCATGACGTTGTCGAGCAGTTCGTCCTTGCTGAAGATGTTCTCAGGGTGCCCGTTGCAGTCGGTCCAGGCCCAGAACTTTTCCAGGATCCAGGCCGCCTGCCCGCTCGGTGAATCCGTGAGGCCATAGCCGAGCGTCTGCGGGCGCGTGGACTGCTGCTTGGAGTAGCCGGAGTCGAGATCGACATAGTGCTTGAGGCCGGCGAGCGCGCGCTTCTCCTCAGCCGTCGGCTCGCCCTCGACCTTGGGCGCCGCATTGAAGGCGAGCGTGATGTGGATGCCGGCGCAATGCGTGGGGTCCTGCGCGCCGAGCGAGGTCGTCACCGCCGAACCCCAATCGCCGCCTTGCGCTCCGTAGCGCGCATAGCCGAGCCGGTCCATCAGCTTCGCCCAGGCCGCGGCGATGCGGTCGACGCCCCAGCCGGTGGTCTTCGGCTTGGCGGAGAAGCCGAAGCCCGGCAGCGACGGACAGATCACGTGGAAGGCATCGGCAGGATTGCCGCCATGCGCGGCGGGATCGGTGAGCGGCGCGATCACCTTCTGGAACTCGACGATCGAGCCCGGCCAGCCATGGGTGATGATCAGCGGCAGCGCCGAGGGCTCCTTCGAGCGCGCATGGAGGAAGTGGATGTCGAGCCCGTCGATCTCGGTGGTGAACTGCTCGAAGCGATTGAGTTTTGCCTCGCGCGAGCGCCAGTCATAACCGTCGGCCCAATAGGTGCAGATCTCCCGGATCCATCGCAGCGGCGCGCCCTGGCTCCAGTCGTCGACCAGCTCGGCATCCGGCCAGCGCGTGCGGGCGAGGCGTGACTTGAGATCGGAGAGGATATCGTCGCTGATGTCGATGCGGAACGGTTTGATGGCGGTCATCGGTTGCCTCCCTTGTTCTTCTTGTCATTCCGGGGCGCGCGTAGCGCGAGCCCGGAATCCATTGATCAACAGAGTTGGCGGCCCGATGGATTCCGGGCTCGTGCTTCGCACGCCCCGGAATGACGGCTAGCCCGACAGCGCCGCCTTCACCAAACCGCTGGCCTTGCCGAAGTCCATCTGTCCCGCGTATTTCGCGCGCAGCACGGCGATCACCTTGCCCATGTCTTTCATGCCGCTAGCGCCGGTCTCTGCGATCGCATCCGCGATCGCCTTCTTCACGTCATCCTCCGACATCTGCTTCGGCAGGTAGGCCGAGATCACCGCGATCTCCTCGCGCTCCTGCGCGGCAAGCTCGGCGCGGCCACCCTTGTCGTAGAGCTCGACCGCCTCCTGACGCTGCTTGATCATCTTCTGAAGCACGGCGAGGATGTCGGCATCCGACAGCGGCGGCTTGCCGTTGCCGCGGGCATCGATGTCGGCATTCTTGATGGTCGAGTTGACCATGCGCAGCGTGGACAGCTTGCGCTCGTCCTTGGCCTTCATGGCCTGCTTGACCGCATTGTTGATGTCGTCGCGCAGCATGATCGTGATCCCTTCGAATATCCGACGCCTGATCTAGGCCGTTCGTGGCCTTCAGACAACCTCGGTTCCGAGCCATTCGGTAAGAGCCCGCACTGTCGCTTCCGGCTGTTCGGCTTGCGGCAGGTGCCCGCAGCGATCGAGGATCACGAGCCTGGCGCCGGCGATGCCCTCGACCATCTCCTTGGAGAGCGCATTCGGAATGGTGTTGTCGGTATCGCCAGTCAACACCAGCGTCGGACATTTGATGGCTACAAGCGTCGGGCGCGAATCCACCCGTGCGATGATCGCGGTCTGCTGCCGCAGATAGCCTTCGACGCCGACGTCCTCGTCCTGTGCATGCACAAGCGCGAGAATATCGGCATCATCGCGCCGCGACGGATGCACGAGCTCCGGAAAACTCTCCTCGCGGACGGCGCGGAGCTCGCCGCGCCGGGCGCGCTCCATCTGGAGGTGCCGGCGCGCGGTCGCCTCCGGCGTGTCGGGCCGCGCCTGCGTGTTGATCAGGGCGAGCCTGGTCACGCGCTCACCCGCCTGGCGCATGATCTCGAAGGCGATGTAGCCGCCCATGGAATGGCCGGCGAGGGCGAAGCGCGGCGGCGCCTCGGCGAGGATGCGGCGGGCGATCGCCGCGATGCTGTCGTCGCGGATGTGGTTGGCGATCATCACGGGGCCAAACCGCCATAGCGGCGGGATCACCGGGGCGTAGATCCGGGCCGAGGAGGCCAGCCCCGGAACCAGCAGAATCGGGGTGGTCTGGTCCATTATTGCCTCGCAAGCCCAGGAAATTGCCGGAAATTGTGCGGCCGAGCTTAAGTGCCCGAGACGAGCTGTCAAATATGCAAAAACGCATGTGAATCGGCGCTTCTCCGCTTTGACGGCGGCGCCTGCGGGGACTATGAAGCGGGCTCATGACACAACATGACAACGATACCGCTTGGCCGGACCACAAACCGACCGCGCTCCTCGTGCTTGCCGACGGCACGGTGCTCGAGGGCTTCGGTCTCGGCGCCGAAGGCCACGCCGTCGGTGAAGTCTGCTTCAACACCGCGATGACCGGCTATGAAGAGATCCTCACCGATCCTTCCTATGCCGGACAGCTCATCACCTTCACCTTCCCGCATATCGGCAATGTCGGCACCAACGAGGACGACATCGAGACGGTGAACATGGCGGCGACGCCGGGCGCGCGCGGCGTGATCCTGCGCACCGCGATCACCGATCCCTCGAACTACCGCGCCACCAAGCATCTCGACGGCTGGCTGAAGGCGCGCGGCATCATCGGTCTCTCCGGCATCGACACCCGCGCGCTGACCGCGCTGATCCGCTCCAAGGGCATGCCCAACGCCGTGATCGCGCATTCCAGGACCGGCGAGTTCGACCTGCATGGCCTCAAGGAAGAAGCGCGCGAATGGCCGGGCCTCGAGGGCATGGATCTCGTGCCGCTGGTCACCTCCGGCCAGCGCTTCAGCTGGGACGAGACGCCCTGGCTGTGGGACAAAGGCTTCGGCCGGCAGGAGAATCCGGAATTCAACGTCGTCGCGATCGACTACGGCATCAAGCGCAACATCCTGCGCCTGCTCGCCGGGGTCGGCTGCAAGGTGACGGTGGTGCCGGCGACGACCTCAGCCGAGGACATTCTGGCGATGAAGCCGGACGGCGTGTTCCTGTCCAACGGCCCGGGCGATCCGGCTGCGACCGGCAAATATGCCGTGCCTGTGATCCGGGACGTGATCAAGTCGGGCACGCCGACCTTCGGGATCTGCCTTGGCCACCAGATGCTGGGCCTTGCCGTCGGCGCCAAGACGAAGAAGATGCACCAGGGCCATCACGGCGCCAATCATCCCGTCAAGGACGAGACCACCGGCAAGGTCGAGATCACCTCGATGAACCACGGTTTTGCCGTCGACGAGACGACGCTGCCGAAGGGCGCGACGCAGACCCACATCTCGCTGTTCGACGGCTCCAATTGCGGCATCCAGCTCGACGGCAAGCCGGTGTTCTCGGTGCAGTACCACCCCGAGGCCTCGCCCGGCCCGCGCGACTCGCACTATCTGTTCCAGCGTTTCGCCGACCTGATGCGGCAAAGAAAGAGCGCGTAAGGCCACAAGACCGCCCGGCGGACGAGTCCGCCGGGGCAGGCCCTCACGGACGCATGAACATGAAGTCCGTGTCGGGATCGCAGTTCTCGGCGATGAAGCGCAGCTCCGCCTGGATGTCGGCGACCGACCTCGTCTCCAGATATTTCGAAATCACCAAACCGAGCAACGCCCGGCAGACGGCTTCGTGCCCGAGGCCGGCCGTCTCCGCCTCGTCGACGGCCGCCGAAAAATGACGCTGCGCAACGTCGGATGCGTACATGGCGTTCCCCCTCCTTCGCTTCGATCTGCGTGCCCGCCATTGGCCGCCAGCGCCTTGATCTCGGTCAAGCCGGCATATGGAGTGTCGTGAGGAACAAGAGGGCCTGCGCTCTCTTGATTCCGGTCCGTTGCCAGTTAGGGGCCCCATGTCCGTCGTTCGCGACAATGCCGAGCCGCTCGCCATCGTGTTCGAAGACGATGGCCTCGTGCCGAACAACATCCTTCCGTTCCTGGTCTACCAGGGCGCGGTGAAGCTCGATCCGAAGCATCCGGAAGAGACCATCGAAGACCTGTTCGAACGCAATGGCTGGGGCGGGACGTGGCGCAACGGCGTCTACGGCTATCTGCATTATCACGCGACGGTGCACGAAGTGCTCGGCGTCGCGCGCGGCAGTGCAAGCGTCCGTTTCGGCGGCGATCATGGCCAGGAGCTTCAGATCAAGGCCGGCGACGTCGCGATCCTGCCGGCCGGCACCGGGCATCAGCGCATCCAGGCGAGCGATGATTTCTGCGTGATCGGCGCCTATCCGCCGGGAAGCCGGATGGAGATCACGAGGGCGACGCCGGACAACCACGCCAAGGCGCTGAAGACGATTCCGCAAGTCGCGCTGCCGCCGGCCGATCCGGTGACGGGCAAGGATGGCGCGCTGATGCGGCTGTGGCGGTAGCCGCAAATGCGGTGCCGCAGGTGGATTAGCAAAGCGCAATCCACCTCTTCCGTTCCGCCGAGACAGACGTGGTGGGCTATGCCTTTGGCTAACCCACCCAAGGATCCCTGCTACGCCTCGTTCGCACCTTCCTGCCGCGTCGCCTCGAACAGGAACCAGGTGCGGCGCTCGGTCTCGTCGATGAAGTTTTCGAGGATGCTGGCGCTGGCAACGTCACCGGCCTCGTCGCAGACCTCGTGCGCCTTGCGCATCGCGGCGGCGACGTGCTTGTTGTCCTGCATCAGCTCGCGCAGCATCTCGCGCGGCGGGACGTAGTCCTCGTTGTTGTCCTTGATGGTCTGGAGCTTTGCGACCTGGCCGATCGACTTCAGCGTGGTGCCGCCGATCTTGCGGACGCGCTCGGCGAGCTGGTCAGTGGTGGCGAAGATCTGGTCGGACTGCTCGTCGAGCAGCAGATGATAATCCCGGAAGTGGCGCCCGCTGATGTGCCAGTGGAAATTCTTGGTTTTGAGGTAAAGCGCGAACGCGTCGGCCAGAAGCACGTTGAGCGCCTCCGAGACCTTCTTGACCCCATCGGACGACAGGTCAGTGGGGGTATCGAGATCGGGCGAGACCTTGCTGGTTTTGCTCACGGGAGACCTTCCTGTTAGGACGCGGACATTGACGGCACGCCGTCGCACCCCTAACGCAAGGCGGGCAGCGCCGGTTCCTCCATCGGAACCGTTTGGCCGGGACCTTTGAATAGCATGGACGATTGGATCGATTATTACGACTCGACGCATACGATCTATGTCAGCAAGCTGCATCGCGACCTGCACTTCCAGATCATTGCGCGGGACATCATCGGCTACATCCCCTCGCCCGATGCGACGGTGCTGGACTATGCCTGTGGGGAAGCGCTGTCGGCGAGCGAGGTGGCGGCCGCCTGCGGCAAGCTGATCCTGGCCGAGCCTGCGCCGGGCGTGCGTGGGCGGCTGATCGCGCGGTTTGCCCCGAACACCAAGATCCGCGTCCGCTCGCTCGACGACATCCGCAAGATGCAGGACCAGTCGATCGACCTCGTGGTGATGAACTCGGTCGCGCAATACATGACGCCGGAGGAGCTCGACGCCGCCCTCCTCAACATCCGCCGTATCCTGAAGTCTTCCGGCAAGCTGGTGCTCGGCGACATTCTCCAGCCCAATGTCGGCATGGGCAGGGACGTGATGGCGCTGCTCGGCTTCGGCCTGCGCCATGGCTTCCTGAAGGACGCGCTGATCGGGCTGATCAGCACCGCGCTGTCGGATTACCGGCAGTTGCGTTCGAAAATCGGGCTGCAGCGCTACAGCGAGGACGAGATCACCGCCAAGCTGAAGGCGGCCGGATTCGCGGTCCAGCGCGCCCAAGGCAATATCGGCCACAATCGCTGGCGCATGACCTTCATCGCCCGGCCACCTCTGGTTCGTTAAGCATAACAATTAGCCGTTGTAGCTTGTCGCACTGCAATCGGACATAATCGCCGCGGCCCGGTGGCGGAAGTGTCTACGCGGGGGCGGTGCATCGCTCTTCATCCTGGTTCAAATCCAGGCCGGGTCTCCAGCCTTCGCTGGCTCCGCCAGCTTCGGCTCGGCAAGCCCTATCGTGGCGAAGGCTGCCGCGGCGAAGCCCGAAGCTGGGCGCGCTCGGCGGACTGCCCCCAAACCCCTGAAAATTGCCGGTTGATGGGCATTTTTCGGGGTTTCGCCGCCCCTAAAACTGGTCTAAGACCCACCCGCGCGCGAGGGAGACCCCGCGCTCTCGCCAAATGGGGACGCGCGGCAAGCGCGCCCTTTTTTTGTGCCCAGATTCCAGCCCGTGAGCGGTGATGCCCAAACGAACCGACATCTCGACCATCCTGATCATCGGCGCCGGTCCCATCGTGATCGGCCAGGCCTGCGAGTTCGACTATTCGGGCACGCAGGCGGTGAAGACGCTGAAGGAAGAGGGCTATCGCATCGTCCTCGTCAATTCCAACCCGGCCACCATCATGACCGACC
Source organism: Bradyrhizobium sp. 191 (assembly GCF_023100985.1). Classification (NCBI taxonomy): domain Bacteria; kingdom Pseudomonadati; phylum Pseudomonadota; class Alphaproteobacteria; order Hyphomicrobiales; family Nitrobacteraceae; genus Bradyrhizobium; species Bradyrhizobium sp. 191. The sequence goes on along the minus strand of NZ_CP064692.1, from coordinate 5,630,675 downwards.
CGGAATTGGCCGATGCGACCTATATCGAGCCGATCACGCCCGAGATCGTCGCCAAGATCATCGAGAAGGAACGTCACGTCATTCCCGGCGGCTTCGCGCTGCTGCCGACCATGGGCGGACAGACCGCGCTGAACTGCGCGCTGTCGCTGCGCCGTCAGGGCACTCTGGAGAAGTTCGACGTCGAGATGATCGGCGCCACCGCCGACGCGATCGACAAGGCCGAAGACCGCCAGCTGTTCCGCAATGCCATGGAGAAGATCGGGCTGCAGACGCCGAAGTCGCGGCTCGCCAACGCGTCCGAGCTGAAGAAGTCGTTCCGCGACAAACACCAAGCCGAACGCGAGAAGCTGTCGGGCGCGGCGCTCGAAGAGCACGACCGGCAATGGACACTCGGCGAAGGCGACCGGCGCAAGCGCTATCAGGAATATGCGCTCGGACAGGCGATGATGGCACTGTCCGAGATCGGCCTGCCCGCGATCATCCGCCCCTCCTTCACCATGGGCGGCACCGGCGGCGGCATCGCCTACAACAAGGAAGAGTTCCTCGACATCATCGAACGCGGCCTCGATGCGTCTCCCACCAACGAAGTGCTGATCGAAGAATCCGTGCTCGGCTGGAAAGAGTACGAGATGGAGGTCGTGCGCGACAAGAACGACAATTGCATCATCGTCTGCTCGATCGAGAACCTCGATCCGATGGGCGTGCACACCGGCGATTCCATCACGGTGGCGCCGGCGTTGACTCTGACCGACAAGGAATACCAGATCATGCGCGACGCCTCGCTGGCGGTGCTGCGCGAGATCGGCGTCGAGACCGGCGGCTCCAACGTGCAGTTCGGCGTCAATCCCGAAGACGGCCGCATGGTCGTCATCGAGATGAATCCGCGCGTGTCGCGCTCCTCCGCGCTGGCCTCTAAGGCCACCGGTTTTCCGATCGCCAAGGTCGCCGCCAAGCTCGCCGTCGGCTACACCCTGGACGAGATCGCCAACGACATCACCGGCGGCGCCACGCCCGCCTCGTTCGAGCCGACCATCGACTACGTCGTCACCAAGGTGCCGCGCTTCGCCTTCGAGAAATTCCCGGGCGCCTCGACCACGCTGACCACGTCGATGAAGTCGGTCGGCGAAGTCATGGCGATCGGGCGCACCTTCCAGGAAAGCCTGCAAAAGGCGCTGCGCGGGCTCGAGACCGGGTTGACCGGCCTCGACGAGATCGAGATCGAGGGCCTCGGCCGCGACGACGACAAGAACGCCATCCGCGCCGCGCTCGGCACGCCGACGCCGAACCGTCTGCTCCAGGTCGCCCAGGCCATGCGGCTCGGCTGGTCGAACGAGGACATCTTCAAGTCCTGCAAGATCGATCCCTGGTTCCTCGGCGAGATGCGCGGCATCGTCGACATGGAGGAGAAGGTCAGGAAGAACGGCCTGCCGGGCAACGCCTTCGGCATGCGCACGCTCAAGGCCATGGGCTTCTCCGATGCACGCCTCGCCGTGCTCGCCGAGACGACGGAAGCGGAGGTGACGGCGAAGCGCCACGAGCTCGGCATTCGCCCCGTCTACAAGCGCATCGACACCTGCGCGGCCGAGTTCGCCTCCCCCACCGCCTACATGTATTCGACCTATGAGGCGCCGTTTGCGGGCGCCCCGGCCGACGAGAGCACGCCGTCCGACAAGAAGAAGGTCATCATTCTCGGCGGCGGTCCAAACCGCATCGGCCAGGGCATCGAGTTCGACTATTGCTGCTGTCACGCCTGCTTCGCGCTGCATGACGCCGGCTACGAATCCATCATGGTCAACTGCAATCCGGAGACGGTGTCGACCGACTACGACACCGCCGACCGGCTCTATTTCGAGCCGCTCACCGCCGAGGACGTGCTGGAGATCATCGCGAAGGAGCGCAGCAAGGGCACGCTGCACGGCGTGATCGTGCAGTTCGGCGGCCAGACGCCGCTGAAGCTGGCGCGCGCGCTGGAGGCCGCCGAAGTGCCGATCCTCGGCACCTCCCCGGACGCCATCGACCTCGCGGAGGACCGCGACCGCTTCAAGCGCGTGCTCGACAAGCTTCGTCTCAAGCAGCCGAAGAACGGCATCGCCTATTCGGTCGAACAGGCGCGGCTCGTCTCCGCCGACCTCGGCCTGCCGCTGGTGGTCCGCCCGTCCTACGTGCTCGGCGGCCGCGCCATGCAGATCATCCGCGAGGAGAACCAGCTCAACGACTATCTGCTCGGCACGCTGCCGGAGCTGGTGCCGGCCGACGTCAAGGCGCGCTATCCGAACGACAAGACCGGGCAGATCAACACGGTGCTCGGCAAGAACCCGCTGCTGTTCGACCGCTATCTGTCGGACGCGACCGAGATCGACGTCGACTGCCTCTCCGACGGCAAGGACACGTTCATCGTCGGTATCATGGAACACATCGAGGAAGCCGGCATCCATTCCGGCGACAGCGCCTGCTCGCTGCCGCCGCACTCGCTCGAGCCTGAGATGATCGAGGAGCTGGAGCGCCAGACCCGCGAGCTCGCGCTCGGCCTCGACGTCGTCGGCCTGATGAACGTGCAATATGCCATCAAGGACGGCGAGATCTACGTGCTCGAGGTCAATCCGCGCGCTTCGCGCACGGTGCCGTTCGTCGCCAAGGTCGTCGGCACGCCGGTCGCCAAGATCGCCGCGCGCATCATGGCGGGCGAGAAGCTCGCCGATTTCAAGCTGAAGAAGGCCAGGCTCAAGCACGTCGGCGTCAAGGAATCGGTCTTCCCGTTCGCGCGCTTCCCCGGCGTCGACACCGTGCTCGGCCCCGAGATGCGCTCGACCGGCGAGGTTATGGGCATCGACCGTTCGTTTGCGGTGGCCTTCGCCAAGAGCCAGCTCGGCGGCGGCACGCGGGTGCCGCGCAAGGGCACGGTGTTCGTCTCGGTGCGCGAAAGCGACAAGACGCGCATCGCCGAGGCCGTTCGCGAATTGCACTCGCTCGGCTTCAAGGTGCTGGCGACCTCGGGCACCCAGCGCTTCCTGACCGACCAGGGCATCCCGACCGAAAAGGTGAACAAGGTGCTGGAGGGGCGGCCGCACATCGTCGATGCCATCACCAACGGGGACGTCCAGCTCGTCTTCAACACCACCGAAGGCCCGCAGGCGCTGGCCGACAGCCGTTCGCTGCGGCGCGCGGCCCTCTTGCATAAAGTGCCGTATTACACCACTCTTTCCGGGGCCGTGGCGGCCGCGCAGGGCATCCGCGCCTATTTGGGCGGGGACCTTGAGGTTCGTACCCTGCAGAGCTACTTTTCGGAAACCTGATCGCTAGCTCCGGCGAAGCCGCTGCTAAGTGATTGGCGATGAAGCCACAATGGCCGGAGGAACTGTCCGGCCAGGTGGTGGTTCTGTTCCGGCGCTAAAAGCCCATATCTGTCAACGTCCGGCAGTCCCTGCGTTGGGCTCCGGAAACACTGACGAATCAAGGTTGCGGCGCCCATCCGCGTTTGGGGCGCACGATCGAAGGACGAGAGAGACGATGGAAAAGGTTCCGATGACCCAGGCCGGCTTTGTCGCGCTCGGGGAAGAATTGAAGCAGCGCCAGTCCGTGGACCGTCCGCGGATCATCGAGCATATCGCGGAGGCGCGCTCGCACGGAGACCTGTCGGAAAACGCGGAATATCATGCCGCGAAGGAAGAGCAGTCCCACAATGAAGGCCGCATCGCCGAGCTCGAGGACAAGCTCGCGCGCGCCGACATCATCGACATTTCCAAGCTCTCCGGCGACACCATCAAGTTCGGCGCCACCGTGACGCTGGTCGACGAGGATACCGAGAAGAAGACGGTGTGGCAGATCGTCGGCGAGGTCGAGGCCGACGCCAAGAAGGGCCGCATCTCGATCACCTCGCCGCTCGCGCGCGCGTTGATCGGCAAGAAGAAGGGATCGACCGTCGAAGTCAACGCACCCGGCGGCGCCAAGGCGTATGAGATCACCAAGGTGGAGTGGCGGTAAGGATTTGCCGCCTGCGTACGACGATGTCTTCAAAAGGCCGCGCGACGCGCGGCCTTTTTCGTATCTGCGTGTCGCTCTCTATGACGGAGCGTGGAGCAGCAGCATCTCTTCCTGTCCCGGAGCGCTGCGTCCGGGGCACGAGAACGGAAAATCTACCTTCGTCCCTTCACGTCCAGCGGCACGGCGGCTTCATACTTCGAATTGTGCAGCACCAATGATGTCCGCACGTTGCGGACATGTGGCGCGGCCGTCAGGTGCGTGACGAAATCCTGGAAGGTCGCCATGTCGGGCGCAACGCATTTGAGGATGAAATCGACCTCGCCCGACAGCATCCAGCATTCCCGCACCAGGGGCTCGGCGCGGACGAAATCCTCGAAAGCGCGCAAATCCGCCTCGGCCTGGCTGGACAGGTGCACGGCCGCGAACACGGTGACGTCGAAGCCGAGTTTGCGGGCGTCGAGCAGGCCCCGATAGCCGTGGATGTAGCCCTCCTCCTCCAGCGCCCGGACACGGCGCAGGCAGGGGGGCGGCGAGATGCCAACGCGCTTGGCCAGCTCGACATTCGTGATTCGACCGTCGGCCTGAATCTCGGTGAGAATCTTCAGGTCGATCTCGTCTAGGTTCCGCGACACGTGATTGGAACTCCTGCCCTTTGCAGCGGTATTGGATGGTTTGTCGAAATCTCATAGCCCAGTCGGCACGGGCAGCGCAATTTTATTGCGCGTGCAACGCAATCGACTTTTGTTCCCTGTTGGAAAAATCCGCCGAGAGGGAATGCAATTCTTGCATAGCTCACCAGAAGGCTTAGATTAGCTCTGATATTTCAGCGCCTCCGCGAGGCTTCCCGGCACCTTCCGCGCCCGCGCTGCAAATCCCCCGTGAAAGGCGTCCATCGAAATGTCCGCTCCTGTTCATGCAAAGGTCGTCATTATCGGCTCCGGCCCTGCCGGCTACACGGCGGCGATCTATGCCGCGCGGGCGATGCTCGAGCCGATTCTGATCCAGGGCATCCAGCCCGGCGGCCAGCTCACCATCACCACCGACGTCGAGAATTATCCGGGCTTCGCCGACGTGATCCAGGGCCCCTGGCTGATGGAGCAGATGGAGAAGCAGGCGGTCCATGTCGGCACCAGGATCGTCACCGATCTGGTCACCAGGCTGGAGACGGCGCAGCGGCCGTTCCGCCTCACCTGCGACAGCGGCGACGTCTATCTCGCCGACACCGTGATCCTCGCCACCGGCGCGCAAGCGCGCTGGCTCGGGCTGCCGTCCGAAGCGAAGTTCCAGGGTGGCGGCGTGTCGGCCTGCGCCACCTGCGACGGCTTCTTCTACAGGGGCAAGGACGTGATCGTGGTCGGCGGCGGCAACACCGCGGTCGAGGAAGCCCTGTACCTCACCAACCACGCCTCGCAGGTCACCATCGTGCATCGTCGCGATCACTTCCGCGCCGAGCGCATCCTGCAGGAACGCCTGTTCAAGCACCCGAAGATCAAGGTGATCTGGGACTCGGCCGTCGACGAGATCTGCGGCACCGAGAACCCGAACAAGGTCACCCATGTCCGGCTCAAGAACGTCAGGACCGGTGCCCTCACGGACGTGAAGGCGGACGGCGTCTTCATCGCCATCGGCCACGCGCCGGCGACGGAGCTCGTCAAGGACCAGGTCAAGCTGAAACCGTCGGGCTATGTCGAGGTCGCCCCGAACTCGACCGCCACCTCGGTGCCCGGCCTGTTCGCCGCCGGCGACGTCGCCGACGAAACCTATCGCCAGGCCGTGACGGCCGCCGGCCTCGGCTGCATGGCCGCACTCGAAGCCGAACGTTTCTTGGCCCTTCGCGCCAGCGAGCGCGCGGCAGCGGAATAACATCATGCCTCGAACACGCGACGGATTTACGGATATGGATTGGGACAAGCTGAAGGTGTTTCACGCGGCGGCGGAAGCGGGCAGCTTCACGCATGCGGGCGAGCAGCTCGGCCTGTCGCAATCGGCGGTCTCGCGCCAGGTCTCGGCGCTGGAGCAGGAGCTCTCGGTCTCGCTGTTCCACCGCCACGCCCGCGGCCTGATCCTCACCGAGCAGGGCGACCTGCTCTTCCGCACCGCGCATGACGTGTTCATGCAGCTGCAGGCGGCGCGCGCCAAGCTGACCGACAGCCGCGAGCGGCCGAGCGGCGACCTCAAGATCACCACCACGCCCGGCGTCGGCATCAACTGGCTGATCCCGCGGCTCGGCGAGTTCACCGCGCTCTATCCGGAGATCCGCATCTCGCTGATCGTCACCGACGAGGAGCTCGATCTGTCGATGCGGGAGGCCGATGTCGCGATCCGCACCCGCAAGCCGACGCAGCCGGACCTGATCCAGCGCAAGCTGTTCGCGATGGGCTTCCACGCCTATTGCTCGCCGGAATACATCAAGCGCTTCGGCACGCCGCGCACGCTGGAGGAGCTCGACTCCCACCGCATCATCACGCTCAGCGACGGCAGCTTCGCGCCGCATCTTCAGAACCGCAATTGGCTGATCGAAGCCGGGCGCAACGGCTCGGGCCCGCGCGAAGCCTATTTCAAGGTCAACAACATCCTCGGTCTCGTGCGCGCCTGTCAGCAGGGCCTCGGCATCGCCGCGCTGCCGGACTATCTCGTCGAGGAGCAGAACAAACTCGTGCAGCTGTTCGGCGAGTCGGATTCGATCCAGCTCGACACCTACTTCGTCTATCCCGAGGAATTGAAGACGGTCGCGCGCGTGCAGGTGTTCCGCGACTTCGTGGTGAGCAAGGCGCAGCGCTGGCCGTCCTGATTTCCGCATGACTGACATGCGGCCTCGGCTGTTGCTGCATGACGCTGGCCAAGCCCATAATGTTTGCACGCTGAGCCTTCGCGTTGCGCATTTGTCCCCCTCCTCCAGTGGCGCGGGAGTTCAGTAATCCCTCTTGGAAGGTGATTGTGTCGGCCTCACGTGGCCAATACCTAAGCCGGGCCCTTCGGGTCCGGCTTTTTTTCTGTCGCATCCGGCCTTCGCCCTCCGCGTGTATTGACAGTTCCAGGCATACCTCGCATCATTTGCGCGTGATCACGAAGTCGTGCGCAGTCGTCTCGAAAAAAGGTCCCCATCCGGGGACCTCGGATTTTTGCGCGCACTAGGGCCTGTTTGGATTCAGGATTCTCATTTGGGCTTGGCTGTGATTCAAGCTTGGGATGAACCGATTCGTTTTGACTGACGCCCAATGGGCGAAGATGGAACCACATTGTCTTGGCAAGCCGGCTGATCCCGGCCGGAGCGGCAAGAACAACCGGCTATTTGTCGAAGCAGTCTTGTGGATCGCCCGGACAGGCAGCCCATGGCGCGATCTGCCGCGCGCCTTCGGCAACTGGATAACCGTATACACGCGTTTCCGCGACTGGGCGAAGGCAGGTGTCTGGAAGCGTCTGTTCGATGCGGTCTCGGACGAGCCGGACATGGAATACGTCATGGTCGATGCCACCATCGTCAAAGTCCACCGCCACGGACAGGGCGCAAAAGGGGGACGCAAAACCAAGCCATCGGCCGCTCGAAAGGCGGTATGACCACCAAAATCCTGGCACTTACCGACGCGCTCGGTAATCTCGTGCGTTTCGTGCTGCTGCCCGGCCAGCGCTTCGACACGGTCGGCGTCTCGCCGCTTATCGAAGGGCTGGCCTTCGATGCGCTGATCGCAGACAAGGCGTTCGACAGCAATGCCATCATCGCCGACCTCGACAAGCGCGGCGCCAAGGTGGTCATTTCCCAGCACCCACGTCGCGCCAAGCCTCTCGCCATCGACAAGGAAATGTACAAATGGCGGCATCTGATCGAAAATTTCTTCTGCAAGCTCAAGGAATTCAAGCGGATCGCCATGCGCGCCGACAAAACCGATTTGAGCTTCGAAGCAATGATCAATCTGACCGCCGCCGTGACAAACTCAAGATGAATCCAAACAGACCCTAGCTGACTTCGTCATCGCTGCAAATCCCGAAACCCCGCCGCCTGGACGGGGTTTTTTTCATGTGCCCTCCGTCTCAGGCTTTTTCCCCGGAAGGAGATGGAACATGACCGGACTTGAAGATCACTTGCACGGGCTGTGGCTGCCGCTGGTGACGCCGTTTCAGGACGGCGCGCTCGACGAGAGATCGCTGCGGCGGCTGACACGGCACTACGGCGCGGGAGCCATCGACGGCTTCATCCTCGGCGCGACCTCAGGCGAAGGCATGACGCTGCGCGAGGCCGAGCTCGAACGCCTCGTCGCCGTCGTGCGCGACGAGATGGCGGCGAGCGGCCGCACCACACCGATCTGCCTCGGGCTCTCGGGCGCCGACACCTCCCGGCTGAAGGAGCGCCTCGACGAGACCGCGGACTGGCCGATCGACGGCTACCTGATCGCGAGCCCCTATTACGTGCGGCCGTCGCAGCGCGGCTTGCTGGCGCATTTCGAGGCGCTCGCCGATCACGCGGCATGGCCGATTGTGCTCTACAACATCCCCTATCGCACCGCCGTGAACATCACCAACCAGACGCTGCTGCGGCTCGCCGAGCACAGGAACATCGTCGGCCTGAAGGATTGCGGCGCGAGCCGCGAGCAGTCGATCGCGCTGCTGCGCGATCGTCCGAAGGCATTCCGCGTGCTCACCGGCGAGGATGCCCATTATTTCGAGGCGCTCGGCGACGGCGCCGACGGCGGCATCGTGCTGTCGGCTCATGTCGAGACCGCGACGTTCGCAGCCGTCCATGCCGAGCTGAAGCGCGGCAATCATGATGCTGCGCTGGCGCGCTGGGACGAGGTCGCCGAGCTGACGCGTCTCTTGTTCGCCGAGCCGAGCCCCGCGCCGGCGAAGTACTGGCTGTGGCGCAGCGGCCTGATCGACAGTCCCGAAGTGCGCCTGCCGATGGTCGAAGTGAGCAGCGAGCTCGCAGCCGCGATCGATCGCGAGATCGAGCGACGGACGAAGGTCGCGGCGTAGCGGCTCTCTCTCAACGCGCTCGCTGCGCTGCCCTCTCCGCTTGTTGGAGAGGGCAAGAGGAGACTGTGGTTAACCGCGCATCAACGGCCTTCGCTGTTGCCGCATGGCGCATCCACGGCTCGTTTACACAATCGCGCCTACCCTCCGGGACCTACAGAGGGGGAATGACCATGGGACATCGCATCCGGCCGACGGCCGCGCGGCAATTCGCGCCGACCGATCTCTTGCAGGGAATTCTGGTGGTGTCGTCGTTCGGATTCTGGGCGGTGATGCTCGGCCTGATGCCGGTGCTGCTGTTTCGCCTCTGGCTGGTCGGCTGACGGACGCGGCGCGGGATGGTTAACCCGCGGTAGCGCCTGTGTTCAAAAAGCAGGGACAGCTGCGATCCGGATCTTAAAACATCCCCGCTAACACGGACGCCCATAAGCGAAGAAATCGCGGAGGCGTTTGTGAATAATCATAATGAACTGGCGTCGCATTACGACGCCGGACAGCAGGCCTTTACCACCGAGGACATTCTCTGGGCCGCCGGCATCTGGTCGGTGATCCTGACCCTGTCGCCGGTCATCGTGTTCTACATGCTGATGGTGGCGTGAGGTTTCATCCCGTCATTCCGGAGCGCCCGAAGGGCGAATCCGGAATCTCGAGATTCCGGGTCTGGCGCGTGCGCGCCATCCCGGAATGACGGGCCAGGCAGAAACGCAAAACGCGCGGCTTGTCCGCGCGTTTGTCGTCCGGGGAATGAACAATGAAAATTAAGCTGCCTGCTTGTGCATTGCGCCGGAAGCCGACGCCGTGCCGCGAATAGCCTTGACCGAACGCTCGATCGCCGCCCACAGCCTTGCAATCTCCTGGGCTGCACGGCTCTCGGCCTGATACTCGCGCGCACCCTCGCCGTGGCTCAGCGCCATCAGCAGGTCCGAACGATTGGTGATCTGGCCGCCCCACACCGGAGCACGGAATTTCGCCAGCGCTTCGCGGGCGATGGTGACGATCGGGCTTTCGGATTCGTCGCGCTTGGCCGGCGCACCGTTGAGCACGACCGCATAGGGCTTGCGCGCGGCGCGGCACATCTGGATGGTTTCCTGCACCGCGTTGACGTCGAACACGCCGGGACGGGCGGGGATCACCACCATGGTGGCGTTCTTGATCGCGTCGTCGACGACGGCCGACAGGTTCGGCGGCGTGTCGATCAACACCCATTCGTAGCCGTCGCGCTTGGCGGCGGAGACGATGCCGCTGACGGAGTTCACGGCAGCCTTGATCGGCGGCTCGTTGGTGCCACGCAGCTTGTGCCACAGCGTGAGCGAGCCCTGCGGATCCGCATCCACGAGCATGACCTGCTTGCTCGCCTTGATCTGCGCGGCGAGATGTGCAGCCAGGGTACTCTTGCCCGAGCCGCCCTTACGCGATGCAAAAACAATAACGTTCATACCTTCGGCCTCCAGATTGACCCCAGGCCGCGAAAATGAATCAGCGCGCTGATTCGGGAAAGAAAAATTTATCAGGGGTTGCGTTACGGCCACGAAATAACAAGGCGTGTTGGCTTTTGAGTCACACTGCATCGCCGGACGGAGACGCGGACCCAGGCGAAACACCGCTCGCGCGGGCATTTGTGCGTTATTTGAGCAACAAGCGGGACAACGCAACCTTGCCGGGCAAACCTGCGGGCGCCTCTTTTCCGTCGCCCGGGGCTGTCATGGCCGCACGCCTCGCGCGGCCTCGCGTGAACAAAAGGAGTCCGGTGGCTGTCGCGAAGCCGGCGTCCGCGCTCAGCCTTCGCTGGATTTCTTCCTGGCCACCTTCGGCGCCGGCTTCTTCTTGGGCGCGATGTTGGTCGGCTTGCCGGCGCGGGCCTCGCCCGGCTCGGGACCGGGGCGGAAGAACACCCGGCATTGTGGCGAGAGCTGCGACTTCTTCTTGATCATGCAGGCGGTGATGGCATCGACGTTCGGAACGAACTCGCTGCACAGCCGCATCGCATCCGGCGAGCAGGCCTGCTGCTCCTCCTGGGTGTAGGCGAAGCCGGGGCGCGGCAGGGCCAGGACGGCCAGGGCAAGCGAGAGGCTTGCAGCGGCCAATGACGTCTTGAAGCGAAATGCCGGCATCGATGTCCCCATGTGATGAGTCCTTGGGAATAGTGGGTGAACGGCGGTGCGTTGGCAACGAGGGCAGATGCGAAAGCCGCGACGTGTGCGGTCTCGGCAACAGGGGCGTCAGCTTGCCGTTCTCCGCTGTCGTCGCCCGGCCTTGTGCGCAATCGCGCACTGGACCGGGCGACCCAGTATTCCAGAGACGCCTGAAGTTCCTCGATAGGCCGCGGCGTACTGGATCCCCGCCCCCAGTGCGCACTTGCGCACAAGGCGGGGATGACAGTTGTGGGTGGGGAAGCGCCAAACACAAACTGCGAAAACAACCCCATGCACAGTAGCCAAGTGACGGCAATCCCTCGGCATTTTCATTCTTAGGATTTAGCGAATCCGAATTTGACTTGTCGGGCAAAACAGGGGCATGATGGCATCATCAAAAAAGCATGCGCGTGGGGTGGTCGGCCTGTCTCCTGCGCCGGTCGAAAGCGTTGGCGGGAGTGGAGACGATCGCATGGAGGGGAATGAGGCGGAACTGCCGCTCGCGGGCGTAACGGTTGTCTCGCTCGAACAGGCCATCGCCGCGCCGCTGGCCAGCCGGCATCTGGCGGACTGGGGCGCGCGTGTCATCAAGATCGAGCGCCCCGGAAGCGGCGATTTCTGCCGGGACTACGATCATGTCATGAACGGCCTATCGAGCCAGTTCGTCTGGACCAACCGTTCCAAGGAAAGCCTCGCCATCGACCTCAAGAGCGAGGGCGGCCGCAAGGTGCTCGACGCGCTGCTGCCGCGCGCCGACGTGTTCATCCAGAACCTCGCGCCCGGCGCGGCGGAGCGGCTCGGCCTCGATGCGGCATCGCTGGTGCGAAAATTTCCGCGCCTCATCGCCTGCGACGTTTCGGGCTATGGCACCGGCGGCCCCTACAGCAGCAAGAAGGCCTATGATCTGCTGGTGCAGTGCGAGGCCGGCGTGCTCGCGGTCAACGGCACCGAGGCGGAGCCCGCCAAGGTCGGGCTATCGGTGGTCGACATCGCAACCGGCATGTACATCCTGAACGGCGTGCTGATGGCGCTGTACGCCCGCGAGCGGACCGGCAAGGGCACGGCCTTTCAGGCCTCGCTGTTCGATTCCATCACGGACTGGATGAGCTATCCCGCGTTCTACACCGAGAGCACCGGCCGGCCGCTGCCGCGCACCGGCGCAAAGCATGCGACGATCGCGCCTTACGGCCCGTTCCGGGTCGGCGACGGCAACACCATCTTCTTCGGCATCCAGAACGACCGGGAATGGCGGTCGCTGTGCCGCATCGTCCTCGGCGATGCCGGCTTTGCCGACGACCTGCGCTTCCGCACCAATCCGCTGCGCATGCAGAACCGCGACGAGCTGCAGGCGCATATCGAGCAGCGCTTCGCCTCCATGACCAGCGAAGAGGTGCTGCGGCTGCTGGATGACGCCGCGATCGCCAATGCGCATCTGAACTCGGTCGAGGCCTTCCTGAAGCACGAGCAGCTTCATGCACGCGGGCGCGTGCAGAGCGTGGGATCGCCGAGCGGGCCGGTGATGAGCTTCCTGCCGGCGCTGACCCTTCCCGGCGTGACGCCGCGGATGGATCCGGTGCCCGATGTCGGCGAGCACAACGAGGCCATCCTCGCCGAACTCGGCCTGGCCAGGGAGACGTGACGATGGCTTTGCAGCGCCCGAGCCGGGCCTATCTGGCTGTTCCCGCGCATCGCGCCCGCCTCGTCGCCAAGGCGGCGGCGTCAGGCGCGGATGCCGTGTTCATGGACCTCGAGGACGCGGTGCCGCCCGCCGAGAAAGGCGTTGCGCTGGGGGAAGCCGCCGGCGCGCTGTCCTCGCTCGACTGGGGCAACAAGCGCGTTACGGTCAGGCTCAACGCCGTCGACAGCCCGTTCATCGCAGAGGAGATCCGCACGCTGGCGGCACTGCCGCGGCTGGATGCGGTGATCGTGCCGAAGGCGGAGCGCGCCGGCGACATCGCCGCCATCGCCGAGCAGCTGCGCGCCGCCGCGCCGGATCGCGCTGCGCCTGTTACGCTCGAACTGCTGATCGAGACGGCGCTCGGCCTCGTCAATGTCGACACGCTCGCAGCCGCGCACGACAGCGTCGTCGCGCTGCATCTCGGCGTCGGCGACTTCGCGGCCTCGCTCGGCGCCCGCACCTCCGACGTCGGCATTTCGCCGGACGGCTACCGCCACGTTGGCTCGGCGCAGAGCGGCTACGCCACAGCGCCGCTCGACCTGTTCGCCTATCCCATGATGCGCCTGCTCGTGGCCGCCCGCGCGTGCGGCCTGCGCGCGATCGACGGCCCCTGCGGCGCATTCCGTGACGCCAGGCTGACTGAGGCCAGCGCGCAGAAGGCCGCCGCGATGGGCTTTGACGGCAAGCAGGTCATCCATCCCGACCAGATCGACCCGACGCTGCGCGCGTTCACGCCGTCGGCCGAGGAACTGGCCCAGGCGCGGCGGGTGGTCGAGGCGATGGAGCAAGCCGAGGCGCAGGGCCAGGGCGCGGTGACGTTGGATGGCAAGATGATCGACTATGCCAATGTGCGGATGGCGCGGAGGATTATTGGGTTGGGGTCGTAAGGCTCATAGGAGGTTGAGTCCCTTGCGGCGCATCCTTCGAGACGCCCGCTTCAAGCGGGCCCTCAGGACGAGGGCGGAGTGCGCGGCGGCAATTTCGCGGGCGCACTGCCGCTTAGCCTCACCCTGAGGAGGCCGCCACCGGGTCCGCGAAGCGCGGCCCGATGACAGGCTCCGCGGGTCATCTCGAAGGGCGAGGCGCTGGGCACGCCGCGCGAAGGTAACAGCGCTGATCGTTACGAAGTAACGCGACCAAGGCGCGGGCGATGCCGCGCGGCCTCGGATATCATTGCCCCGATCAGCGCAGACCCAGGAACGAGAGCACCGCACCAATCACGACAACCAGCCCGATGATATAGATGATACCGTTCATAGCTCAGCTCCTCAGCGTTGTCCGTCCTGCCGCTGCTACAAACAGCCGGGGGCCCGAAAAGGTTCGCCGGTAAAACTCGCCATTTTCTGTCCAAAGCGGGGAACGAAAACGCGCCATCTGCTCCGCCGCGCCGGGGGCCGTGCCACCTCCAGATGATTTTGCCTTTGCACGCAAAGGTCGCTAGTCTCTCCTGATACGTTCAGGGAGGGTAGCATGGCACAACGCGAAGAGTTGCTCGCACTGGTCCGGCGCGCCTATGCCGCACGCGACAACGATGACGCCGAGAGTCTGGTCGCCGCTTTTCATCCCAAGGGTCTGTTCGCCTTGATGGGCGACAAGACCGCACTCGAATTGACAGGAAGCGTGGAGGGACACCCAAGCCTGCGTGGGGCCTTCAGCAAATTGATCGAAGACTTCGGTTTCGAAGGCCGCGAGATTCTGGCTGAGCTGGTTGACGGAGATAGAGTCGCCATCCATTCCCGCGTCGACGTTCGATATCGTCCGACCGGCCAGGTTTCCAGCACCGAGATCCTGGACCTGTTCAGGCTTCAGGACGGCAAGATCGTCGAGCTGATTGAGTTTGCGGATACGGCGCAGGTCAAGATGATGATTTCGTGAGGACGACTTCGTAAAGTTCAGTGCACTGTCGCGGTAATCTCGCGCCGACAGAAACTCAGCTGCTGGGGTTACGGTGCTCGGCATGACCAATCGAAGGCGAGCATTTTGACTTTAGCCTAGGCAGCCCAGTCCATGATCGCGTCGATGAAGGTCTGAGCCTGGCGGATCGCGTCGAGCCTCGTCGCACAGACACCGACCGACACTGTTCGGCCCTTTCCGACAGTCCACTTCCAACCAGCCGGGTAGCTCATTTCAACGATCGAGAAGCTTACGCCGCGATGTTCCACGGAGAACCTCCGCTAACATGTTGCTGTGTCCGAAAAGGCTACTCCAAATGGCGAATTTGTCCAGCCGAACGCAGGCCCACAATTCGCTCGCGCGGCTTGGATATAAGCGTTCAGGAGAGCGCATGGAGACTTATCGCGGTGGTGGTGTTGATGGTGGCGGGAGGAAGTAGGGCCGCCTGACGATTGCCGACACCGCTATTCAACACGTTGGCCCGCGCGCCAGGCCATCTCCCAGAAGTCTGCCTCGAGGCGGGTGGCTTCCTTGAAGATCGCAATCAGCTCGGCCTCGCGGGCCGGCGTGGCGTAGAGATCGGCGAGCTGCTCCATATGCGCCCGCGCCTTGGCAGCGACCTCCTGGTACGGCGCGCCGGCGTACTCGGCGATCCAGACGCGATAGGTGTTCCTCGCGGTGTCAGCGTCGGGGCGCGAAGCGAGCCGCGTTGCGATCTCCGCGTACCCGATCACGCAAGGCGCGAGCGCCACCTTGAGCGCCAGCAGATCGCCGCGCATTCCCGCATCTAACACGTAGCGCGTATAGGCCAGCATCTCGGCCGCCGGAGGGGCTTGTTCAAGGTCGCTCGGGGACAAGCCCCATTCGGCACAGAGCTTCACATGCAGATTCATCTCGACATCAAGGATGGCGGAAAGGCCGGCCGCGGCTTCACGCATGTCGGCAAGTCTGGGCGACTTGTAGACCGCGAGCGCGTAGGCGCGCGCAAACTCGATCAGGAACAAATAGTCCTGAACGAGGTAGTGACGAAACGCCGCTTCGGGGAGCGAGCCGTCTGCCAATCCGTTCGTGAAGGGATGCTCGGTATAAGCCCGCCACTCAACGGATGCTTCTGTCTTGAGACGCTCGAAGAAACTCACGATGTTTTTCGCCTAGCTTGCTTGTCCATGAACGTCCGTGGCCCGCTACCGATAGCGCATTGCGAACCGAGGAGCTACGGTGACTGTGCGTAAAATTGGCTGACCAGCGCTTCAGATGGCGCGCCGTGCAGATTAGTGCACTGTCACCGTAATTCAGGATGGCAAGATCGTCGAGCTGATCGAGTTTGCGGATACGGCGCAGGTCAAGGCCATGGTCTCCGCGTGATGAAGCTGGGTCGAATCGTCTCCGCGGTTGGTGAGGAGCGCGGCGTTCGCGATGCCGGCGGCGGTGACGTTGCCGGTGGCAGTGTGGGTGTGGCGGGGTGAGCACTTGCACATGGGGCCCGACGGGTTTGCATTCACACGCGGACACGGCGCAGATTGAGGCGATAAATCCCTGACGGGCGATACGATGGGGCGGGACGACCTCGCGCTTAAGGCGGCGAGAAGCTCAACCTGACGAAGGACGGCGCACTTCGAAATACGTCTTGCCGCCACGAAGAAAGCCCGCCCCCTCATAAAAGCGCAGCGTCGTCTCCCGTTTCGAACCTGTCGCCAGCAGAACCTTGTAGCAGTCGGCTTGCCAGGCAAGATCGAGCGCGTGCGCGAGAACCCGTCGGCCAAGGCCGAGCCTGCGGTAGTCGGCATGGGTAACGACATTCTCAATCACCCCGTATGACCGCGCGCCGCGAGACAGGTTGGGTACGATCGCGAGCGTGCACGAAGCTACAAGCGCTTCGGCTGCCTGCGCCACGATCACGGTCATGAAGCTGGAGGACAGCAGCGTCGTCCAGACGCGCTCGGCAGTGGCGGCCTCCAGCGGGGGATCGTGCGGGTGAAGATGCAGGTAAAGGTTCAACACCTCGGGCAGATCGCGTTCCGCCGCAGAGCGGACAATGGCTTCGGTCATGGGGTCGACATCCGGGGGCATTCCTTTACCTGGCATGTTATCAGATGCTACGGCCAGATACACTCAGACGCCGGTCCTTTGCCCGAAAAGCCGCAGGTCGTGGGGATAGCGCCCGACATGTGCGATGCGGATGTGCGATGCGTCCTTGTGTTTGGGATTGATGAGATAGTTTTGCGCGAACGGCACAATGACCGATGGCACCGACGCCACCGCGGTGCGCGCCTCGTCAAACCAGGGCCGCAACATACCACGTGTCATCCTGGGATCATCGGCCCAATCCTGTGAAATCTTCTCGATGTCGACCAGGCTTACCGTTTCGACGGCGAGGTCATCTGGCACGTCGATGCCAAGCAGCTGGTAGCTCGTCGGCAAATCCTCGAAATCGATTTCCAGATGCACCATCACTTCGAGCAGCGCCGAAGCCGGATGATCCGCGGCGTAGACCACATGTCGGCCGCGATCATGCCAGCGTCCGTCGGCCTTCAAACCGCCGATGCCCGATAGATCGTCGAAATTGGAGATTCGCCAGATCCTCACACCAGATCCTCAACTGAGGATGCCGTGATCGATCCGTTGCAACATCTCCTCGACGACACGCGCGCCTGCCTCCGTCGCGAGGTAGGCAAGCGGCGTCTCCCCGCGAAGCGCTTTCTTGGGCTTGCGGAGCCAGCGGTGCGCCTTCTGGGGCTCGCCGAACACGTTGGCGGCGAGACGATCGACCCTCGCCAGCCGCACCGCCTTGTCGGTCTCCTCGACCGTCAGTGGCTCGCCATCCGATAGTCGCCGCGCGAGCGTCCGCTTCGGCACGACGAGCGCGAAAATTTCGTCGTCGCTGTAGTTGGCGAGACGCTTCAGCGCGGCGGGCTCGATGCGAAACAGATGGTTGGCGTCGATGACGACATTGAACAACTCGGCCGAGGGCCCCGTTTCATCCGCACGACCGGCAAACTGGAGCGAAGGCGCATCCGTGACGGTCGAGAGGCCGGTCACCGCATCGAAATGCCCACGCACGACGGTGGCGCCGGGCTGCGCTTGATAGGTCTGCTCCGGCTCGGCGGCGGACAGACGTGCGGGCTTTGCCAGCTGGCGCTTGCCGGGAGGGGATTTGTGCGCAGGCCTTGACGACGACGTGCGGCCAGGTCGCTGCGGCAGGGCCGATGCCGCAATCGACTTAATTTGCTTGTCGGTTGACGAGCCGGGGGCACGAGGTCCTCGCGAAACGATTGAACCAACGCCTTTGCCGGTACGTTCATTCTTTCTCATCGGAGCCCGCTCAATAGCGCTGTGCCAAGTGCCTGAAGAGTGCAGCCAAGTGGCATTTAAGCATATGGGCCAGTGGCTTCAAGCAGGATTTCCGAGGAACTGAGGGCTCCTGCCCCGGGGTTCGTGCACTGTCATCGTAGCCGGCGATGCCAGGGTCTTACGCTTTGAAAACTGATGACGAAAAGATCGGAATGATGCGGGCGATGGTCCCTGCTGCCGCTCACTGTTGCTGCAATTCCGAGGCGGCAAAAGCGCGCTTAATCTTCCAGATACAGCCAGCGCGAAGCCTATCGCCATGACTGTTCTCATGCTCCCCCCGATGCAGCAGAACGGGTTCGAACCTGGCGGTAGAGCCAAGGAATTCAAATCTTCCTTCGAGCTAAGTCAAAGAAAGAGCCAAGATTCTCGGTTGGCCGGCTTACCAATGAGAAGCTGGTACAGTTGGGTGGGCTCGAACCACCGACCTCCTGTTCCACAGACAGGCGCTCTAACCAACTGAGCTACAACTGCATCCTGGCGAGCCGCCGCTTCGGGCGCCCTTGATAAGGGCCGATCACCGAGGGGGCTGGACGGGGCGGAAACTAGGTGCAACAGGCGTTTTTGGCAAGGCCGCAAAACCCGATATTTGCCCGTCTCCGGCGCAAGAAAATGAGGTTGATCGGCTCCGTTCTTCACCTCTCCCTTTGGGAGAGGTGGTCGGAGGTCTTGGCGAGCGTCGATTGAACCCCAGGCGAATTCGCCCGCAGCGCTATTTCCAAAGAAAAAACCCGGGCGCCAGGCCCGGGTTTCGTCGTCAATGCCAGTCCGATCGCTCAGGCGGCGGACGGATAGTACTTCGAGGCGCTGGCCTTGATCGGCTCGGCGGTCTCATTGGCGACGCGCTGGCTGAGCTCGACCAGCTCCTTGGCCTGGGCCTGGAAGGTCTCCAGCTGCTTGCGGGCGTGGCCGGTCCACAGCTCCATCGCTTCGGTCGGCGACTTGGCGCCGAACAGCTGCTGGGCGAAGTCGAGCTGGGCGCTCGAATTGGCCTTCATGAACTCGACCAGCTTGGCGGTGTACTCGCTCGCGCCCTTGGAGGCGCAGGTGAAGACGGCCTCGACGGTGCCGTTGTGGGTCTCGGCGGCGTCCTTGAACTTGGCGTAGTTCTCACGGGCCTGCGACACGCCCTTCTCGGCGAACGCACGCATCTGCTCGGGAACCTCGAACGGGATGATCGAGGCAGAAAACGGATCAGTCGCACCTGTCATGGTTGTCCCTCACGCTAATGAAAAAATCGAGTGAGCCTTCTGGCGCGCCCGCCGGCCCCGATCGCGGGCCCTCGCATTCAGCGGGTACGAAAGTCTGGAAACGCGAAACGAATGAGATGGCTCGCCCAGCGCCCAGCACTGTAATTGCCTATCATGTCAACATTGTGCATCGCAATGCGTCACGACGGTGCGCCGCGAAATTTAATCTAGGTTAGGGCGAGGTTCCCGGTCAGGGGAACCGTGGGTTGAGGTAGTCGGGTGTGTTGGGCAGGTGGCTCTTCACCTCTTCCGCTTGCTTGCGGGAGAGGCGGATCGCACAAGCGATCCGGGTGAGGGCTCTTTTCTCTGGGGGAGTCTTCGCTGTCGAGACACCCTCCCCAACCCTCCCCCGCAAGCGTGGGAGGGAGCGCACCTTCGTCGGGGCTCTCAGCGAATCTCACTCGTCAGGCCGGCCTGACCCGCTGCTCTTCGAATCCCTTGGATGCAGCGGCGCTGCGGCTTGCGGGGTTGGCACCATTAAGGTTATCGCCGCTTGGGGCGCCCTTCCGGGCTTGCGGCCGTGGACCTGCCCGCGCCTCTCGGGCGATAACTCTTTCTTAAGGCTGCCATTCCGGCAGCCGCCACCTGATGCGTGAGCGACAGCCGGCCTCATGAAGCGTTCGGATTTCCAGTTGCGAGGTGTGGGCGATCCGCGGCTGGCCGTGCATGCGACCTCGCCGCTGGCCACCTGGCTGTGGTCGGTCGACGGCTCGCGCGTGCTGTGGGCCAACCCGGTCGGCGCGAGCCTGTTCGGCGCGGCGACCAGCGCCGGCCTCTCCGACAAGGTGTTCGGCCCGGCGGACAGCCATCGCCGCCAGGTCGCCCGGCTCGCGGGCCAATTGCCGGCGAACGGCACGGTGCGGCTCGAACGGCTGCGCGGCTTCGGCGCCCGGCTCGGCACGCTGAT
The DNA here is from genome assembly GCF_023100985.1 of Bradyrhizobium sp. 191. Lineage (NCBI taxonomy): Bacteria > Pseudomonadati > Pseudomonadota > Alphaproteobacteria > Hyphomicrobiales > Nitrobacteraceae > Bradyrhizobium > Bradyrhizobium sp. 191. The sequence goes on along the minus strand of NZ_CP064692.1, from coordinate 5,610,521 downwards.
GACCTGCGCCTGCGCGCGGCTCGACTTCGCCGATGGCGGCCATGCCCTGCTGGTCACCGCCATGGATCCCACGTCGCGTCCGATGCCGCTGGTCGAGCGGCTGTCTCGCCTGGTCGCAGGCGCCAAGGTGCCGATGGCCGCGTTCGCGCCGGACGGATTGTTCGTCGGCGCCAGCGAGGCCGCCCGCTCCCTGCTCGGCTTCCGCGATCTCTTCGAGGCCGGCCTCGACCGGGCACGCAGCGATGCGCTGGCAACCGGCCGCGCCGCGACGCCGATCGGCATCGGCCAGATGGTGCTGCAACGGGTCGGCACGGGGGCCGATGTCGGCCTGGTCGCGCTGATCGAGCCGGCCGCCCGGACAGCGGCGGCGCGCGAGGCCGCGCCCGAGGTGGCGCCCGATATCGCACAGAGCCAGCCGGCTCCGCCCGCGCCCGAAGTCACCCCCGTCGAGCCTGCGGCAGCGTCGAACGCGGCGCCGTCCGCGTTCGCGCTGTTCGACGCCGTCACCGAACCGGCCGAAACAGCTGCGCCAGGCGAGACGATCGCGCACACGCCCGCGCAGCCCGGCTGCGGGGCGGCACCGGAGGCCGCGCCGGTCCGGACCATTGAAGAGCCGATCGTCCCCGCCGCGGCCGACGCCGCGCCCGAAGCCACGCCCGAAGCCACGTCCAAGACTCCGGTTGAAAACCCGGCAGGGGCCATTGTGTCGCCGCAGGTTGTGCCGATCACTCGAGGCATGGTCGAGCCGGAGTCGGAGTCCTCGGGCCAGCAGGAGCCGCCCGCACCGCGTCAGCATCCGCTGCGCTTCCTCTGGCAGATGGATGCAGAGGGCCGCTTTGTGCTTCTCTCCGATGAATTCATCCGCCTGATCGGCCCGCACACGGCCGCCGGCTTCGGCCGGCCCTGGCGCGAGATCGCCGAAACATTCTCGCTCGACCCGGACGGGCGCGTCGCGCAGGCGCTTGCGAGCCACGATACGTGGGCCGGCATCACCGTGAACTGGCCGGCCGACGGCGGCGAACGTCTTCCGGTCGAGCTCGCGGGCCTGCCGGTCTACGACCACGAGCGTAACTTTGCCGGCTTCAGGGGATTCGGCGTCTGCCGCGATCTCGACGGCCTCAACCGGCTCGAGGCGCTCCGCCGCTTCGAGCTGCTCGCCGCGCCGCCGGCGCAGCAGGATCACGCCGCTGACGCCGCCGAGCCCGAGGTTGAGCCCGAAGCCAAGCTCGAGACAGAGCCCGCAGCCGAGCCGGAAGCGACGGCAGCGCCTCCGCCGATCGAGCCGCCCGAGCCCGAGCCGACACCCGAGCCTGAACCTGCAGCCGCCACAGCCGATGCGAATTCACACCCAACCGATCTGGAAACGCCCGTGGAAACGCCCCCCAATGTCGTGCCGTTCCGACCGCCCGGCGACACGCGACCGCCGACGCTGACGCCGGTCGAGAACAGCGCGTTCAACGAGCTCGCGCGGCAATTGTCCGAGCGGCTCGAACGCGATCGCGAGACGATCGCGGCCGACGCGGCCGAGCCGGCGGCGGAGATCGCGGCCGAGCCATCGGCGCCGGAGCCCGAGGTGCCGCACACCGCGGCCGAATGGCTGAGCGAGCCCGCAGCCCCGGCGCGCGGCATCAGCGCGCGCGACCGCACGCTGCTCGATCTGTTGCCGACGGGAATCCTGATCTACCGGCTCGACCGCCTGCTCTACGCCAATCCCGCCTTCCTCGCGCGCATGGGCTATGCCGGCCTCGGCGCGCTGGAGAATGCCGGCGGGCTCGACGCGCTCTATGTCGAGCCGGGCGTGTCGTCGGCGAGCAGCACCTCGCAAGGCGGCACGCCCGTCACGATCAGCGCGACGGTCGCGAACGGCGAAGCGCCGCTTGCGACGACCGACGCGCATCTGCACACGATCGACTGGGACGGCGAGAGCGCGCACGCTCTGATCTGCGCGCTGCCGCAGGCGACACCGGTCGCCGCGGCGCCTGTCATCGCAGAGACCGTGATTGCCGAATCCGTCGTCACCGAATCCGTCGTCGCAGCGTCCTACACCTACGAACCCGAGTCCGCGGCCGGCGAAGCCGAGGCCGAGGATCTCGCCGCCATCCTCGACACCACGGCCGAGGGCATCGTCATGTTCGATGCCGAGGGCAACATCCACGCCTGCAACCGCAGCGCCGAGGCGCTGTTCGGTTATGACGGCGAAGCGCTGCTCGAGCAGAACCTCTCGACGCTGTTCGCGCCGGAAAGCCAGCAGATCGTCGCCGACTATCTCGAAAGCCTGAAGAGCCAGGACATTGCCAGCCTGCTCGATCACGGGCGCGAGGTGCTGGGACGCGAGAAGAAGGGCGGCGTCATTCCGCTCGCGATGATCATGGGCCGCACGCGGCCCGACGGCCCGAACTTCTTCGCCGTGTTCCGCGACCTCTCGCAGAGCAAGAAGGGCGAGAGCGAGCTGACGCTGGCCCGCCGCCTCGTCGATGGCGCGGCCAATGCCAAGGCCGACATGCTGGCGCGGATCAGCCACGAGATCCGCACGCCGCTCAACGCCATCATCGGCTTTGCCGAGGTGATGATCTCCGAACGCTTCGGCGCGCTCGGCAACGAGCGCTATGGCGAATACATGAAGGACATCCGCGCCTCCGGCGAGCGCGTCATCGCCATCATCGACGACCTGCTCGAACTGTCGCGGATCGAGACCGGCAAGCTCGACCTCACCTTCGACAACCTCAACCTCAACGACCTCGTCGAAGCCTGCGTCGCGGTGATGCAGCCGCAGGCCAACCGCGAGCGCATCATCATCCGTACCTCGCTCGCCCATGCGCTGCCGCAGGTGAACGTGGATGCGCGCGCGATGCGGCAGATCACCATGAATCTGATCTCGAACTCGATCCGGCTCGCCAGCGCCGGCGGCCAGGTCATCGTCTCGACCGCGCTGACCGACCACGGCGAGATTGCCTTGCGCATCCGCGACACCGGCCATGGCCTGTCCGAGCGCGAGGTCGCCGCCGCGATGGAGCCGTTCCGCACCCCGCCGCCCGGCGATGCCGCGGACAGCTCGGCGCTGAGCCTGTCGCTGACCAAAGCGCTGGTCGAAGCCAACCGCGCGCGGTTCAACATCAAGAGCGCGGGCCACGGCACGCTGATCGAGGTGGTGTTCGCACCAGCGCTGGCGGGGGCGTGAGGCGCTCACTGGCTTGCGGGCAGACCGCGCGCAAGCGCCGCCGCCTGCTGCAGGCTGATGCCGTTGGCCAGCGGGTCGGCATGACGATGCGCCAGGTGCCACTCGGTGCCCACGCGCCGGTAGACGAGCGTCACGCGCAAGGCCCATTCCTGCGCCGGCAGCCCTCCGACCTCGACGCTGTCCCGCTCGATCAGCGCCAGAACGACCATGTCCTGCGAACCGTAGGTCTGGACGACCTCCTGCCTGTGCGTGCCGTTCCTGAAGAACCGGCCCATCCGCTCCCACCTTTCGGGCGTGTACTCCGCGGCCTTTGACGGCACCCCGCCGAACGGCGACATCAGCACGAAGTCGTCGGTGAGGGAGACCATCTGCCGGTAGGTGCCGGCGTCGCCGCGCATCAGCGCCGCGTTCGCCTGCTGGGTATGGTCGATCAGTTTCGCGATGACGTCGTCGGCCGTGGCCGCCTCGGCGACGACGAGCGGCATGCATGCCATTCCTGCGAGCGTGTGACGCCTGGACACCGCCGCGGGCGCGGCTGCGCGATGCAGATCTTGATCGTTCTTCATCCGAGGGCTCCGGTGTTGACGGTTCATGCGGTTGCACAAGATGCTGCATGCCGCTTTGACCGTGATGAAGCCAGTGATAAGATCTCAGGATCATGCTGAATCCTGCTCAGCTTGCCCGGATCGACGTCAGCCTCCTCGTCGTGTTCAGCACCGTGCTGGAGGAGCGCCAGGTCTCGCGCGCGGCGGACAAGCTCAAGCTCACGCCTTCGGCGGTGAGCCACGGATTGGCCCGGCTGCGGCGCATCTTCCACGATCCGTTGTTCCTGAAGACGCCGAGCGGCGTGAAGCCGACGGAGCGTGCGCTCGCGCTTGCAGGTCCCGTCGCCGAACTCCTGTCGCGCCTCGATGCGATCGTGTCGGCCGCCGAGCCCTTTGACGCGCGAACGGCGAGGCGATCGTTCACGATCGGCACACCGGATGCGTTGGCCGCGGTGTTTCTCGCGTCTCTCCTCGAGACCCTCGTCCGGGAAGGCCCGGGGATCGACATCCGGCTGCTGCAGCTGATGCCGCAACGTCATGGCAAGGCGTCGAGTCAGGTCTGGCAGGACACGCTCTCCGAGCTTGATTCGCACCGGCTCGACCTCGCCGTGCTGCCGGTCGGTCCGCTGCCGTCACGTTACGCCGAACGGCTGCTGTTCGAGGAGGACTTCGTCGTCGCCATGCGCAAGGGCCACACGATGGCCCGCAAGGTCACGCTCGCGACCTATCTGGCAGCACGGCACATGCTGGTGTCGGCGACCGGTGATGCGCTCGGGATCGTCGACGTCAGGCTTGCCGAACGGGGCCATTCCCGGCGCGTGGCGCTGACCGTGCCCAACTTCATGTTGGCGCTGGCGCAGCTCGCCGAGAGCGATTTCATTGCGACCCTGCCGCGCCATCTGGTCGAACGCCATGCCGCGCGATTCGACCTGGTGATACGTCCCGTGCCGTTTCCGTGGACGCCCGACCCGGTGCGTGTCGTCGCCTCGCAAGCCGCGATGGCGGATGCCGGTGTCGCCTGGCTGTTCGAGACAGTGGCGCGCTGCTTGGGTCCGCCGACGCCGACAGCGCCCAGGCGTCGCGTCTCCTCCTGATGCCCGAATGACAAAAAGGGCACGGCGCTTGCGGCGCCGTGCCCTTTCGCATTCCTGTCGCTGGCCTCAGCTGTAGATCTCGAACAGGCCGGCGCCGCCCTGGCCGCCGCCGATGCACATCGTCACCACGCCCCACTTCGCCTTGCGGCGGGCGCCTTCCTGCAAGAGGTGGCCGGTGAGACGGGCGCCGGTCATGCCGAAGGGATGGCCGATCGCGATCGAGCCGCCGTTGACGTTGTACTTGGCGGGATCGATGCCGAGCTGGTCGCGGCAATACAGGCACTGGCTGGCGAAGGCCTCGTTGAGCTCCCACAGATCGATGTCGTCGATCTTGAGGCCGGTGCGCTTCAAGAGCTTCGGAATCGCGAACACCGGGCCGATGCCCATCTCGTCGGGCTCGCAGCCGGCGGTCGCCCACGCGACGAAGCGGCCGAGCGGCTTCAGCCCGCGCTTCTCCGCATCCTTGGCTTCCATCAGCACCACGGCGGCGGCGCCGTCCGAGAGCTGGCTGGCATTGCCGGCGGTGACGAACTTGCCGGGACCCTTCACCGGCTCGAGTTTTGCCAATCCTTCCATCGTGGTGTCAGGGCGATTGCACTCGTCGCGATCGACGACGTAGTCGACGATGCTCTCGGCCTTGGTCTGCTTGTCGACGACCTTCATCTTCGTCTTCATCGGGACGATTTCGTCCTTGAACTTGCCGGCCTGCTGCGCCGAGGCCATGCGGCGCTGCGATTCCAGCGAGAACTCGTCCTGATATTCGCGGCTGAGCTTGTAGCGCTCCGCGACGATGTCGGCGGTGTCGATCATGGCCATGAAGATGTCGGGGGCGACCTTGAGCAGCTCCGGATCGACCGATTCCTTCGGCGTGGCACCGCCCGGAATCGAGATGCTCTCGACGCCGCCAGCGACGATGCAGTCCGCGCCATCCGAGCGGATCGAGTTGGCGGCCATCGCGATGGTCTGAAGCCCCGAGGAACAGAAGCGGTTCACCGAGACGCCGGCGGTGGTCTTCGGCAGCCCGGCGAGCAGCGCGGCCTGGCGGCCGATGTTCGGCGCGCCATGGGCGCAATTGCCGAGATAGCAGTCCTCGACATAATCCTTCTCGACGCCGGCGCGATCGACGGCGTGCTGGATGGCGTGGGCAGCCAGCGACATCGGCGGGGTGATGTTGAACCCGCCGCGGCCGGATTTTGCCAGGCCCGTGCGCGCATAGGAAACGATGACGGCTTCACGCATTGTTTTCTCCCTTGTCGAACGATTTGAACGGAACGTAGTTACGAGGCGTTCTGGGCGCCATTGGTACACAAAGTCAGCAGATCGCGGGAAAATAAAAATGCCGCCCCCGGTGACGGAGGCGGCGTTGTTCCGCGGGTCGGAATATCAATGTGAGCGTCACTCTATCCACACGTCATGCCCGGGCTTGTCCCGGGCATCCACGATCTTGGTCATGCGTGGGAAGGCGTGGATGGCCGGGACATAGGCGAGCGAAGCGACGCCGTCCTTTGGACGGCTATGCCCGGCCATGACGACGGTGAGAGTTCAGAACGTCAGCGCCTTGGCCTGCTTGACCTGCGGCAGGGCCTGCACCTTGGCGAGCAGGTCCGCCGGCACCGCGCCGTCGACCTCGACCAGCGCGATGGCATCGCTGCCGGGCGCGACGCGGCCGAGATGGAAGGTGGCGATGTTGATCTTGGCGTCGCCGAGCAGGCTTGCGAACTTGCCGATGAAGCCCGGCTTGTCCTCGTTGGTGACGTAGATCATCGACTTGCCGAACTCGGCATCGACGCGGATGCCCTTGACATCGACGAGGCGCGGCTTGCCGTCGTGATAGACGGTGCCGGAGACCGAGCGCTCCTGGCGTTCGGTCGCGACGGTGACGGTGATCAGGCTCTCATAGTCGCTCTGGGCGGCGCGCACGATCTCGTCCACCACCATGCCGCGCTCCTTGGCGACGACGGGTGCGGAGACGACATTGACCTCGCCCAGCATCGGCCGCAGCATGCCGGACAGCACGGCGGAGGTGATCGCCTTGATCTTCATCTCGGCGACATGGCCCTCATAGGTGATCTCGACCTTGAGGATGCCGGTCTCGGTGAGCTGGCCGGCGAAGGAGCCGAGCTTCTCGGCAAGCGCGATGAACGGCTTCAGCTTCGGCGCTTCTTCGGCCGTGATCGAGGGGAAGTTGACGGCGTTCGAGATTGCGCCGGTGAGCAGGTAATCCGACATCTGCTCGGCGACCTGGAGCGCGACGTTCTCCTGCGCTTCGGTCGTGGACGCACCGAGATGCGGCGTGCAGATCACGTTGGGATGTCCGAACAGCACGTTCTTGGTCGCGGGCTCCTCGACGAACACGTCGAAGGCGGCGCCCGCGATCTGCTTCGCGTTGAGCGCATCGACCACCGCCTGCTCGTCGACGAGGCCGCCGCGGGCGCAGTTGATCAGGCGCACGCCCTTCTTCATCCTGGCGATCGCGGCCGCGTCGATGATGTTCCTGGTCTTGTCGGTGAGCGGGGTATGCAGCGTGATGAAATCGGAGCGCTTCAGCAGGTCGTCAAGCTCGACCTTCTCGACACCGATGTCCTTGGCGCGCTCCGGCGAGAGGAAGGGATCGAACGCGACCACCTTCATGCGCAGGCCGAGCGCGCGGTCGGCGACGATCGAGCCGATATTGCCGCAGCCGACGACACCGAGCACCTTGCCGGTGATCTCGACGCCCATGAAGCGGTTCTTCTCCCACTTGCCGGCCTGGGTCGAGGCGTCCGCCTGCGGGATCTCGCGGGCCAGTGCCAGCATCAGGGTGATGGCGTGCTCGGCGGTCGTGATCGAATTGCCGAACGGCGTGTTCATCACGATGATGCCCTTGGCCGTGGCGGCGGGGATCTCGACATTGTCGACGCCGATGCCGGCGCGGCCGATCACCTTCAGCTTCGCCGCCTTCTCGAGGATCTTGGCGGTTGCCTTGGTCGCCGACCGGATCGCAAGGCCGTCGTAGTTGCCGATGATCTCGGCCAGCTTGTCCTTGTCCTTGCCGAGGTTCGGCTGGAAGTCGACCTCGATGCCGCGATCCCTAAAGATCTGTACGGCGGCGGGCGAGAGCGCGTCGGAAATGAGAACTTTGGGTTTGGTCATGGGGATGTGTCCTTCACCGTCCCTGAGGGAGGATCGGCCCCGAGGGCCGGAATGAGGAATTGCGCAGAAGCACTTTGCTCTCCCTCTCCCCGTTCTTACGGGGAGAGGGTTGGGGTGAGGGGCAGCCACAGGCGAGGTGCTCGTGGAGAGAGTCCCTCACCCGGATCGCTGCGCGACCCGGCCTCTCCCCGTAAGAACGGGGAGAGGCGAAGAAAGCAATCACGCTGCCTTGGGCAGAGCGGCCTTGGTCTCGGCAAAAGCCCAGTCGATCCACTGCGTCAGCAGCTCGACGTCCCTGGCTTCGACGGTGGCGCCGCACCAGATGCGCAGGCCGGCCGGCGCGTCGCGGTAATAGGCGAAGTCGTAGCCCGCGCCTTCCTTCTCGACGAGAGCCACCAACTTCTTCGAGAACTCCGCTTGCGCGTCCTCGGACAGCGACGTGATCGCGGGATCGGTGAACTTGAGGCACACCGAGGTGTTGGAGCGGATCGAAGCGTCCTTGGCGAGGAAGTCGATCCAGGGCGTCTTCGCCTTCCAGTCGGCGAGCACCTTGGTGTTGGCGTCCGCACGCGCGATCAGCGCCTTGAGGCCGCCGATCGACTTGGCCCAGTTCAGCGCATCGAGATAATCCTCGACGCAGAGCATCGAGGGCGTGTTGATGGTCTCGCCGACGAAGATGCCCTCGTTGATCTTGCCGCCCTTGGTCATGCGGAAGATCTTCGGCAGCGGCCAGGCCGGCTTGTAGGTCTCGAGCCGCTCCACCGCGCGGGGCGACAGGATCAGCATGCCATGCGCGGCCTCGCCGCCGAGCGCCTTCTGCCAGGAGAAGGTGACGACGTCGAGCTTCGGCCAATCAAGAGCCTGCGCGAATGCGGCAGACGTCGCGTCGCAAATGGTTAGGCCTTCGCGGGTTGCGCTGATCCAGTTGGCATCAGGCACGCGCACGCCCGAGGTGGTGCCGTTCCAGGTGAAGACGACGTCGCTCTTGGGATCGACCTTCGACAGATCGGGGATCTCACCGTAAGCCGCGTTCAGCTTGGTGACGTCCTTGAGCTTCAATTCCTTGACGATGTCGCTGACCCAGCCCTCGCCGAAGGATTCCCAGGCGAGCGTGGTGACGGGGCGCGCACCGAGCAGCGACCACAGCGCCATCTCGACCGCGCCGGTATCGGAGGCCGGCACGATTCCGATGCGGTAATCGGCGGGGACCTCGAGCACTTCGCGCGTCAGGTCGATGGCGAGCTTGAGCTTGGTCTTGCCGATCTTCGCGCGATGCGAGCGGCCGAGCGCTGCGTCCTTGAGATTTTGGGCGTTCCAGCCGGGGCGCTTGGCGCAGGGACCGGAGGAGAAATGCGGCACGGTCGGCCGCGAAGCGGGCTTCGCTACAGTCATGATCTACCCTTCCAGATAGTAAGCCTCCCGTTGGGGGGAGGTGTCCCGCCGCGGCTGATACGGGAATCGGGAAGACCAGTCAAGGAAGTTCCGGGGCCTCACGTGCGAGTGATGGCGCCTCGGGTGCGATCTCCGGGGATTGGACGACGGCGAGCGCATTCAGCAAGTCCGTGGCATCGCTGATCAATTGCGCGGCCCTGCGCCGGCTGCCGACCTTCAAAATGCATTTGTCATGGACCTGCACGACGTAATCGTTGCCGACCTTGATCATTGAATAGCTTGTCATCGAAATCCCCGAACCAACCGAGCCCGGTGCCAGAAGCTGCCGTAGCACTGTTCGTTCCCGATTCAACGTGAACGACGGACGGGTAGTTTACCGCCCATTAAGATGAACGAATGCGCGATCCGAATTTGCTGATCGTGCAAGGCTCGCGGGAAGCTGCCTCAAAAGCGGACAGTCATGCCCACATGACTCGCGGCAAATCCGAGCCGCTTGTAGAAGCGCTGCGCGTCGACGCGGGTCTGATGCGTCAGCAGCTCGACGAGATTGCAATTGCGCGCCTTCGCTTCCGCGACCGCCCATTGCACCAATTGCTCGCCGATGCCGCGGCTGCGACAATCGGAAGCAACGCGAACGTCCTCGAGCAGGCCGCGCACGCCGCCTTGGGAACTCAGGCCCGGCAGGATCGCGAGTTGCAGGCAGCCGACCACCCTGCCCGCGCTCTCGGCAACGACGAGCGTGAGATTCGGATCGCGCTCGACCCGCGCGAATGCGTCGTAATAGGACGCGGGCAACGGATCCTCCACGCGCTCGCGCGCGCGGCCGAGATGATCGTCGGCGAGCATCGCCACGATCGCGGCGACGTCCTCGCGGCGCGCGGGACGGATGGAAACGGTTTCGGCATTCATGTCAGACAACTCCGCACCTCAGCGCGCCGGCGCAAGGCCGAGAAACGCTTCGACTTCGCCGATCCAGCGGCGGACGGACGCATGGCGGCCGAGATCGAAGCCGCCTTCATGCGCGAGGCGCGTATAGGCGAGCAGCGACACGTCGGCGAGCGAAACCTCATCGCCGGCGAAGAAGCGGCTGCCGGAGAGATGCTGCTCCATGCGGTCGAGCGCCGCATAGCCGCGCTTGACCTTCTCGGGATCGAGCTCGGATGCGTCCTTGCCCAGGTAGACCAGGAGGAAGCGGCACACCGCGATATAGGGCTCGTGGCTGTACTGCTCCCAGAACAGCCATTCGTCCATCTTGGCCGCGGCAAAGGCGTCGCGCGGAATGAGCGTACTGTCGCGGGCGAGATAGCGGATGATGGCGTTGGACTGTGCGAGCGTGCGGCCGTCGTCGAATTCAATGGTCGGCACCTGGCCGGCGCCGTTCATCCTGAGGAATTGCGGCGTGCGCGTCTCGCCCTTGCGCGTGTCGATCTCGATCCACCGGTAGGGCACTGCGAGCTTGTCGCAGACCCACTTCACCTTCAGGCAGTTTCCGGAATTGCCGTCGCCATAGATCTTCATCGCTGCCGCCCCGCCTTCGGGCGACAGAGCATCAGGACAGAGGGAATCTGTCAACAGGAAGCGGACGGCTCAGAACTTGTATCCGAGCCCGACGCGCGCGTTGTTCAGCGTGACCTGCGTGTTCATGACGGGCGAGAATCTCACATACTCGTATTCCACGCGCGCGAACAACCCGTCCCAAATGCAATATTCGAGCCCGAGGCCCGCGGTCCAACCCACAGCGAAAGTGTTGGTCCTGTGCTGGCTCTGAGTCTGCGACTGCACCGGAACAGCATACGTATTGCTCGTGGTCGTCGTAACGCCGCCGATCGTTGTCGATACGACCTGCGTGAGCGTCACGTCGCTCGTCACCGTGCGGGAGACGTCCATTCGGCCAACCGCGGCGCCGAAGAAGGCGTACGGCATGAAATCGCCGCCATCCCAGCCTACGCGGCCACGGAGCGAAATCATGTCCTTGACCTTCGCCGCGGCGGTGCCGATCAAGGTCACGTTGTAATTGTTGGTCGTGCCCTCTGGCGGGTTATCCCCGGGCGGGTTGGTGATAACGAGCGAGTTGTAACCGCTGGTCTGCGTGTAGAGAGTGTCGAAGTAGCTGTAGGTGCCTTCAAGACCGAGAATGGCATCGTACCATTGCCAATTGCGGCCAATGAAGCCGCCGAAATTGACGCCTTGCGTGTTGGCCTTGTTCAGGAGCGACCAGTTCGCGGTTGGTTGCTGCAGGACGCTGTCGCGGAAGATGTAGTTGGTCAGGCCGACCACGCTCTGGCTGAAATCGGTCGCGTCGGTCGTGTAGCCGGCGTTGCCGCCGATATAGACGCCATCCCAATTGCGGGTCGTCTTCGACAGGCCCTCGGTGTAGCCGCCGCGCAGGACGGGCAGATCCGGCATGTCGGCCGCGTGCGCGGCAGACACCGTCCCCAACATCGCCGCCCCCAACAAAAGCCCACGCATCGCAACGCTCCATCGACACTAACTTTCGCCCGTGATCATGGCTCGTTAACCTTAACCAATGGTTGCGGTAGGCAATTTCGTCAGTGCGAGCCGTGAAAAATACGCAAAGCAAAACGGCGCGGGATGATCCCGCGCCGTTAAGAGACGTTAAGCGATGAGGCCGACGATCAGCCCTTGGTGACGAGCGGCGGCGGCATGTAGGCCGGCGGGCTGCTGAGATCCCAGCGCACGCCGAGCTTGATGTCGTGCGAGGTGATGTCCTTGATCTTGATCGAGGTCGGGCCGGAGGCACTGTTGTCGAACAGGCGGTAGTTGCCGGGCGCGGCGTCGCCGAGGTCCATGTAGCTGTAGGCCAGTTCGACCGTGAAGCCGGGGTTGACCTTGTAGGCGAGACCGGCGTGAGCGGCCCAGGCGAAGTTCCACTTTCCGTTGTCGGCGAAGTAAGCAACGCTGTTGTTGAGCCCCGGGCTGTACGAGACGCCGTCGTCGCGGAAGCCGCTGATCTTGTTGTAGGAGCCGCCGACACCGGCGCCGATGAACGGCGTAATGCACCACCAGGTGCCGAGGTCGACATAGGCGTTGGCCATGACGACCCACTCGGACTTGCTGCCGCTGTAGTTGTTGGAGCCGACGAAGCCCGGCCCGATGACGTTATCGGCACCATGCAGGGTGGCCTTGCCGCGGTACTGGCCGATCACGTCTGCACGGAACCAGTTGTTGAAGCGATAGCCGACGCCGAGACCGAACAGCGGCGACGAGTCGAAGCCGAACCCCTCCGTCGTCTTCTGATACCCGGCCGGCAAGGCGGCGTCGATGCTCTTGGCGCGCTGGTTGGTCATGCCGATGTCGCCGCGCAGATACCAGCCGCCGAAATCGGCGGGCGGGGCGGGCGGCGCGTACATGGGAGGGGGCGCCGCGATCGGCATATCGGCGGCGAACGCCATCGACGAGATCAGGGTTGCCGCACCCGCGGCAAGGAAAGACTTAACGCTACGCATTGCTTCGTCCTTTTGGCCGGTGAGGCAAAGACGGGCGCCCCACGTTCTGGAAACTCACGACCCGGACGATGGCAGCAAATGTTTAAGCGCCACTTAACCCTAATTTTTAAGGTTGATTTTTTCTGTACCCACACGCCGATGCGGCGGCAGCGTTGCAAAAATGCGGCGCGGGGCTGGCCGCATTTCCTAACGATGTATGAAGCTGCAATGCAGCGAATAGTAATGCGTTAACGCGCGTGCCGCGGCAGCTTGGGCAGGAACACCGCGAGCAGCCCGATCGCCGGCAGCCAGGCGCAGACCTGGTAGACGAACTCGATCGAAGTATGGTCGGCGAGCTTGCCCAGCACGGCTGCCCCGAGACCGCCGATGCCGAACGCGACGCCGAAGAACACGCCGGAGATCATGCCGAAGCGGTGCGGCACCAGCTCCTGCGCGAACACGATGATCGACGAGGTCGTCGAGGAGATGATCAGGCCGATGACGACGCTGAGCACGGCGCTGGCAACGAGCCCGGCGTAGGGCAGCGCCAGCGTGAACGGCAGCGCGCCCAGGATCGAGATCCAGATCACGATCTTGCGGCCGAAGCGGTCGCCCAGGGGGCCGCCGAGAAACGCACCCACGGCGTTCGCGGCGAGGAAGATGAAGAGATAGATCTGGGCTGCCTGCGTCGACACGCCGAAACGATCGATCAGGTAGAAGATGTAGTAGCTCGACAGGCTCGAGACGTAGAGCTGCTTCGAAAACAGCAGTCCGACCAGCACCGCCAGCGCCACTGCGACGCGGCGCGAGCTCGGCGCGTCGGGATGGGCCTGAACCGTGGCCGACTTCCTCGCCTTGATCTGCGGCGCATACCAGTTGCCGATGCGCCAGAGGATGAGGATCGCGAGGAACGCGATCGAGGAGAACCAGGCGATGCTGCCCTGACCGAACGGCACCACGATCAGCGCGGCGAGCACCGGTCCCATCGAGGTGCCGAAACTGCCGCCGAGCTGGAACACCGACTGCGCAAAACCGTAGCGGCCGCCGGACGCGAGCCGCGCGATGCGCGCCGACTCGGGGTGAAACACCGCCGAGCCGAGGCCGACCAGGGCGGCAGCGACGAGGATGACGAGATACTGGTGCGCGGCGCTGAGCAGCAGCAGGCCGAAGAAGGTCGAGGCCATGCCGATCGCCAGCGAATAGGGCTGTGCCTTCTTGTCGGTGTAGTGCCCGACCACCGGCTGGAGCAGCGAGGCCGTGAACTGGAAGGCCAGCGTGATCATGCCGATCTGCGCGAAGTCGAGCGCATAGGTGTCCTTCAGGATCGGATAGACCGAGGCGATCAGCGACTGCATGGTGTCGTTGAGGAAGTGCGAGACGCTGATGCCGGCGAGCACGACGTAAGCCGGCCCTGCCGCCTTGGCGGCGGCGGGCGACACGTCGCTGACGACGACGGGCTCGGTCAGCGTTGCCTCGGAGACGACGACAGGCTTGTTCAATGGAGCGATCCCGGCGGGCGCGGCGAACCGCCGCATCCGCTAGTTACGACGCAAGCGGCGGTCGAACCACCGTCAATCGTCGATGGCTGGGATGCGCGGGTGTTCCCGCCGCTTACCCTCCCCTGGAGGGCCCTCCAGGGGAGGGTAAGAAAAACATCAAGCCGCGGCCTGGCCGAGCGCCAGGACGATGGTGTCGACGACGTCCTCGACCAGGATGCGGTCCTCGCCCTCGCCCATGACGCGGATCACGGGCTCGGTGCCGGAAGAACGGATCAGCAGACGGCCGTGGCCGTTGAGGCGCATCTCTCCGTCGGAGATCGCCGACTTGACGTCGGAATCGTCGAGCGGCTTGCCGCCCTTGTGACGGACGTTCTTGAGGATCTGCGGCAGCGGGTCGAATCGGTGGCAGACCTCCGAGACCGGCCGGCGCAGCTTCTGCACCACGGCCAGCACCTGCAAGGCAGCCACGAAACCGTCGCCGGTGGTGGCGTAGTCGGAGAGGATGATGTGGCCGGACTGCTCGCCGCCGAGATTGTAGCCGCCGTTCAGCATCTGCTCGAGCACGTAGCGATCGCCGACCGGCGTACGCACGAGATCGAGCCCCTGCCCTTTCAGGAAGCGCTCCAGGCCGAGATTGGACATCACGGTGGCGACGATGCCCGGGCGCGACAGGCGTCCGTCCTCCTTCCAGCTCTGCGCGATCACCGCGAGCAACTGGTCGCCGTCGACGATGTGGCCGCGCTCGTCGACCAGGATGACGCGATCGGCGTCGCCGTCCAACGCGATGCCGATGTCGGCGCGCATCTCGCGCACCTTCTTCGACAGCGCTTCCGGCGAGGTCGAGCCGCATTCCTTGTTGATGTTGAAGCCGTCGGGCTCGACGCCGATCGGCACGACGTCGGCGCCCAGCTCCCACAGCGCCTCCGGCACCACCTTGTAGGCGGCACCGTTGGCGCAATCGATCACGACGCGCAGGCCGTCGAGCGACAGATCGCGAGGCAGCGTGCGCTTGGCGAATTCGATGTAGCGGTCGTGCACACCGTCGATGCGGCGGGCGCGGCCCAGGCTCGCACTTTGTGCCAGCCTCCTGTCGAGAGATTCGTCGAGCAGCTGCTCGATCTGCTTCTCGACGTCGTCGGAAAGCTTGAAGCCCTGCGGGCCGAACAGCTTGATGCCGTTGTCCTCGAACAGATTGTGCGAGGCCGAGATCATCACGCCGAGATCGGCGCGCATCGACTTGGTCAGCATCGCGACCGCCGGCGTCGGCATCGGGCCGACCAGCAGCACGTCCATGCCGACCGAGGTGAAGCCTGCGACCATCGCGTATTCGATCATGTAGCCGGACAGGCGGGTGTCCTTGCCGATCACGACCCTGTGGCGGTGGTCACCGCGCTGAAACGCAAGGCCTGCGGCCTGGCCGACCTTGAGCGCGAGCTCCGGCGTGATCAGTCCGTTGGCGCGGCCCCGAATCCCGTCCGTCCCGAAATATTTGCGGCTCATATCGTCCCCCAAAGGCAACAACCAGGGGATCCCCTCTACAACCACGGGATGCCCGAAAGGGCCCCGCATCCCTGATTTGCTGGGGTTCTTATAATGCTATCGCGGCTAACTTGGCTTCAAGAAATATGATGAATCATTACGGAACCGGGCGCGGTACCGGCTCAGTAAGATCTTGTTAACACTATATTTCCGGCCGAAGCGCGGTGCCGAGGCGGAACCCGCCCCTACCGGGTGCGCTTCACATGGCCGTCCTCGCGGCTCGGCGCCGGCTGGGTGACATTGACGGGATCCGAGCCCGGAAACGTTTCTTCCAATCCCTCTTCCAGCGCCTCCTCGAGATCGTGCTTCTCCTTGATCTCTTCCGGCGAAGGTCCAGCGTGCGGCCTCGTCATCGCGCCCTCCTGCAAAACGTCCTGCAAACGACTTGGCTATGCATCCAACCATGCTAGATGACCCCGAAATCTTCCGATGCAAGACTTCCAAGCAAGACGGGCCGGGGAAAAGACATGAAGCACATCACCTGTATCGATGATCTTCGCGCGCTGCATCAGCGCCGCGTGCCGAAGGCGTTCTTCGATTATTGCGACCGCGGCTCCTATGCGGAGGAAACGCTGCGCGCCAACCGCGAGGACATGCAGGCGATCAAATTCCGCCAGCGCATCCTGGTCGACGTCTCCAAGCGCGACACCTCGACCACGATCCTGGGCGAGCCCGCGACCATGCCGCTGATGCTCGCGCCCGTCGGCCTTCTCGGCATGCAGCACGGCGACGGCGAGATCCACGCCTGCCGCGCCGCACAGGCCGCCGGCATCCCGTTCACGCAATCGACCATGTCGATCTGCTCGATCGAGGACATCGCCGCCAATGTCGAGAAGCCGTTCTGGTTCCAGCTCTACGTGATGAAGGACCGCGGCTTCATCAAGGCGTTGATCGAGCGCGCGATCGCGGCCAAGTGCAGCGCATTGGTGCTGACCGTCGACCTGCAGGTGATCGGCCAACGCCATGCCGACATCAAGAACGGCATGACGGTGCCGCCGGAATGGTCGCTGTCGAAGCTGCTGGACTTCGCCAGCAAGCCCGCCTGGGTCTCCGGCGTGCTGCAAGGCAAGCGCCGCACCTTCGGCAATCTCGCCGGTCATCTGAAGGTCAGCGACGACATCACCTCGCTATCGACCTGGATCAGCTCGCAATTCGACACCTCGCTGAACTGGAACGACATCGACTGGATCCGCTCGATCTGGCCGGGCAAGCTGATCCTGAAGGGCATCCTCGACGTCGAGGACGCCGAGCTCGCCGCAAAGACCGGTGCGCAGGCGATTGTGGTCTCCAACCATGGCGGCCGCCAGCTCGACGGCGCGCCGTCCTCGATCGAGGTCCTGCCCGAAATCGTCGACATCGTCGGTGACAAGATGGAGATCATGTTCGACGGCGGCATCCGCTCCGGCCAGGACGTGATGCGCGCGCTCGCGCTGGGTGCAAAATCCTGCATGATCGGCCGCGCCTATGCGTATGGCCTCGGTGCCGGCGGCCAGGCCGGCGTCGCCAAGGCGATCGACATCATCCAGAAGGAGCTGCTCACGACCATGGGCCTGTGCGGCGTCAACCGGATCGACGAGATCGACGATCATATCATTGCGATGTGAGCATCGAGGCGCGGAAGCCGCGCCTCAATCACCGCTGTCGTCCCGGACAAGCGTAGCTTCTGGCGACGCGTAGCGTTGTCGGGAGCGGAGCGCAGATCCGGGACCCATAGCCACAGGCAGGTGTGGTGACGGGGGCTCGGAGTGAACTGCTTCGCGCGACAACTTCATCCTGGGGTTATGGGTCCCGGATCTGCGCGCGCCTTCGGGCGCGCTTGTCCGGGACGACGAGGGAATTTGTGGCGGTAGCTGCGTGCACCCCCCTCACATCGGCGGCGCCAGGCCGTCGCGGCCGACGCTGACGCGGTTGGTCTCGAACGAGCCGTCGGGCAATTGCTTCATGAAGGCGATGACCTTCGCACCCGGCTTCAACTCGGATTTGTCGCTCGGCACGAAGGTCACCACCGGCGTGTTGTCGGCGACGAACACCTTCTTCTCGCCGTCCTTGTACTTGACCAGCAGCGTGTGACCGTCATTGCCGACGACGCTTTCGGCCACGGTCGCATTGGTCATGCTGGAGTTCGGCTTGAGGTCCCAGGGCCGGGAGCCCTCGCCGGTGCCGCGCATGCTCTCCGGAAACACGTGAACCTCGACCGCGTTCTGGCCGCCGTCCGGTCCCGGCACGGTGGTCGCACCGATGAACGAACCCGGCTTGATGTCGGCGAGTGAGATCCTGGTGATCCCCGAGACGTTCACGTCGGAGGCGATATGAAGCTTGACGTCTTCACCGCTGCGCGACTTGACCTGCATGGTGTCGCCATTGACGCTCTCGATCGTGCCGCGCACGCGCGTCGGCACCGGCGCCCTCTGGGCAAAGGCGCAGTAGGTTGAGACGGCCACCATCGCGACGGCGATCAGCGGACGTGTGAAAGTTGCACGTTGAACAGGCATGACGATCTCCGATTGCCCCACGACGGTAGAACTCCAGAGATGGTGTGCTATTCGCCGAGCCCCTCTCAAGTCTTTGTGAGATCGGCCTCGACCAATGCGCGCAGCTCGGCCGTGACCTCGGGCCGGCGGCCGAACCACAGCTCGAAGCCGCGCACCGCCTGATGCAGCAGCATGCCGAGCCCGTCGGCGGTCTTCAGGCCGCGCGCCGTTGCTGCGGCCAGCAGCGGCGTCACCAGGGGAACATAGACGAGGTCGGCGACGACCGCCGCCTGCGGCAGGCGCGCGACGTCAACATCGAGCGGAGGCTGGCCATGCATGCCGAGCGAGGTCGTGTTCACGAGAAGTTTCACGCGCGGCAGCACGTCGCCGATCGCGTCCCAGGACAGCGGACGCACGTTCGGCCCGAACTGCCTTGCCAGCGCCTCGGCCCGTTCGACGGTGCGGTTGGCGACATGCACGCATCTGATGCCGCGTTCCAGCAGGCCGAACACCACCGCGCGCGAGGAGCCGCCGGCGCCCAGCACCAGCGCCTGCTCGGCCGCGCCCCAGCCGGGCGCGCCGGCGTCGAGATTGTTGATGAAACCTTCGACATCGGTGTTGGTCGAACGCAGCTCGCCGTCGGCAAACCACAGCGTGTTCGCGGCGCCGACCGCCTTTGCGCGGGCGTCAGGCGTCGACAGCGCCAGCACGGCTTCCTTGTGCGGGATGGTAACGTTGGCCCCGACGAAGCCGCGGAGCGACAGCCGCAGCACGAAATCGCGCAGATTCTCGGGAGGCACCGCCTCGATGACGTAGCCGCCTGCAATGCCGAGCGTGCGCAGCCAGTAATGATGGATCAGCGGCGAGCGCGAATGCGCGGCCGGCCATCCGATCAGACAGGCTGCGGGAGTTCTTGGCGCGGTCATCTTTCCCTCGGGTCGTTTCCGAGGCGATCCATTTCGCGTCGCGCCCGCTCTGTCAAGCGTACGTCGTCAGCTCGCAGCGGCCTCGTCGGCGGCCCGGCTCTTGATGTCGGCGATGGCGCGCTCGAGGCTCGTGCGATAGCGCGCGCGCGGCGGCGTCACGCCATGGGTGAGCAGCGCGCGGCGGACCGTGGGCGAGGCTCCCGTGATGAACAGCTTGATGCCCTGGCGGTGCGCCTTGGCGGCGACGCGGCCAAGCACGTTGGCCGCGGTCGAATCCAGGAACGGCACCGCGGCGAAATCGACCACGAAGGCCTTGCGCTTGTCGGCGATGCCATCGAGCACGCCGCCGATCGCCGAGGCCGCGCCGAAGAAGAACGCACCGGTGATGCGATAGACCAGCACGTCGCGGTCGACCGCGAGGGCGGAATCGTAGGGAACGCGATCGCCATTGCCATCGTCGGGGCGATCGGCCGCCACCAGCGGCGTGCGCTCCTCGATGCCGGTCATCTCCGCCATGCGGTGGATGAACAGCACCGCGCCGAGCGCGAAGCCGACCAGGATGCCCTCGGTGAGATCGCGGAAGACCGTGAGCAGGAAGGTCGCGAGCAGCACCACGGCATCGCCCCATGACGAACGCAGGAGCGTGGCGAATTCGTGCTTCTCCGCCATGGTCCAGGCCACCACGACCAGCACCGAGGCGAGCGCGGCCAGCGGAATGTAGCTCGCCAGCGGCGCCGCGATCAGCATGAACAGCAGCAGGAACACGGAGTGCAGCATGCCCGCCATCGGTCCGTGCGCGCCGGCGCGGATGTTGGTGGCGGTGCGTGCGATCAGGCCGGTGACGCAGATGCCGCCGAACAGCGCCGAGCCGATATTGGCCGCGCCTTGCGCCACCAGTTCGCAATTGGAGCGGTGACGGCGGCCGGTCATGCCGTCGGCGACCACCGCCGACAGCAGCGATTCGATGGCGGCCAGCAGCGCGAAGGCGATCGCATCCGGCAGCACGGCCCGGGCCTTCTCCAACGAGAACGCGGGCAGCGCCGGCGAGGGCAACTCGCGCGGAATGCCGCCGAAGCGAGAGCCGATGGTCTCGACCGGGAGCGACAGCACGCTACTGGCGACCGCCGCAAACACGACCGCGATCAGAATGCCGGGCCAAGACGGCCGCCAGCGGCGCAAGCCGGCGATGATGGCGATGCTGACGATGGCGACTGCGACGGCGGACGGATTAACGGTGTCGAGGCCGCCGGCGAGCGCGACGAGCTTTGGCACGAACTCGCTGGGCTCCCTCCCTGCGAGCGTGATGCCTGAGAGATCGCGGAGCTGGCTGGCGAAGATGATCACGGCGATGCCGGCGGTGAAGCCGACCGTCACTGGATAGGGAATGAACTTGATGTAGGTGCCGACCCGCAACAGGCCCGCAGCGACCAGGAACAGGCCCGCCATCATGGTGGCGAGGATGACGCCATCGACGCCGTGCCGCTCCGCGGTCGCCGCGACCAATACGATGAACGCGCCCGCAGGCCCGCCGATCTGGAAGCGGCTGCCGCCGAGCAGGGAGGCGATCAAGCCGCCGACAACGGCGGTATAGAGACCGCGGTCCGGCGTCACGCCCGAGGCGATCGCGATCGCCATCGACAGTGGCAGCGCGACGATCGCAACCGTCAGGCCGGCGAAGACGTCGGCACGGAAATCCGCGATGCCGTAGCCTTCGCGCCAGACGGTGACGAGTTTCGGCAAGTACAGTTCGGCAAAGGTCGGCTGACGCAGCTGGTGCAGCCGGCTTGCCTGGTCGGTCGTGATGCTCATGCCCACAATGCTCCACAGCACCGTGCGCCCCTTCGTTGCCGAGGTGCGACGATGCGCTAGCCCATCCTGATCCCGGGCACGATCAACGCGCGATCATGCTCCGACGCGGCGCGGCTGCCCCGGCTCCTTCAGGCGAACGCCACGCCCGCCGCCGTCGCTGCGGGCCTGCTCGCCGATCAGCTCGACGCCGGCCCGGTCGAACGCCTCGACCACCTTGATCAGGGTTTCGACTACGCCACGAACATTGCCGGTGCTGGCCTCCATCCGCTGGATGGTCGGCAGCGAAACGCCGGCGAGCTCGGCCAAGGTTTTCTGGTCAATGCCGAGCAGCGCGCGGGCTGCCCGCATCTGGAATGACGTGATCACCTTGGCCTCACTTACCAGAACGCATAAATGATATCTAGTGCATATACAATGATATAAAATACATCATCCCGCGGCGAGCGCAAGTGGCTGCCCGTCTGTCTCCTCCGTCATTGCGAGGAGCTCTTGCGACGAAGCGATCCAGGCTATTTCCGTAGAGACAGCCTGGATTGCTTCGCTTCGCTCGCAATGACGGTGGTTTGGGCGCCGGCCTGAATGAGACGCCGAACTCGCGGAGGCAGCCCCAACCCGCCCTCGCCCCGTAAGAACGGGAAGAGGGCGTGAGAGAGCGGTGCCTCCCTTACTGTCCGTCTGTCACCGCGCGAGCGGCAGATTCACGCCGCGTGCTGATGCGCGGCGATGATCTGGTCGGCGGCGCGGCCGGTGACCTCGGCCATGTGGTCGAACTGGCGGGTGAAGCTGCCGGCGCCGGCGGTGGCCGAGCGCAGCTCGACGATCAGTTCCCCGATTTCGGCTTCGGGCATCATGGCGCGGACGCAGTCCCAGCCGCTCCAGCCCTCGCGGGTATCGAAGCCGAGAATCTGGCCGCGCCGCGCCGACAGGATCGCGTTGATCTTGGCTGTGGCGTCGGTCGGGCAGACGATCTCGACCATGTGGATCGGCTCCAGCAAGACCGGCTGGCATTGCGGCAGGCCTTCGTTGAGCCCGATCCGCGCGGCCGTGCGGAAGGCGAGATCGGAGGAGTCGACGCTGTGATAGGAGCCGTCGGTCAGCGTCACCTCCACGTCGGTAACGGGGAAGCCGAGCGGGCCGCGGGCCAATCCGTCGACGACGCCTTCTTCCACCGCCGGGATGTAGTTGCGCGGCACCGCGCCGCCCACGACCTTCTCGCCGAACCTGAAGCCGTCGCCGCGCGGCAGCGGCCTGATGTCGAGCACGACGTCGCCGAACTGACCGTGGCCGCCGGACTGCTTCTTGTGCCGCCCGCGCTGGGTGATCGGCTTGCGGATGGTCTCCTGGTAGCCGATCCCCGGCGGATGCGAGGTGACCTTGACGCCGAAGCGGTCGCGCAGCCGCTCACCCGCCACGCGCAGGTGCATCTCGCCCTGCCCCCACAGCACGGTGTCATGGGTCTTGGCGTTCTGCACGACGACGAGTGACGGATCCTCCTCATGCAGCCGCGCCATCGCCTGGCCGAGCTTGACGTCGTCCTTGCGATCGACGGCGGCAATCGAGATCGCGAGCACCGGCGGCGTCGGCTCGATCGTGATCAAGGCCGCGGGCGGCGTCTTGCCGTTCGACGCCGTATCGCCGGTCTTGATCGCATCGAGCTTGGCGAGCGCCACCGTGTCGCCGGCTTCGGCCGAGGCACGCTTGGTGTCGTAGGCGCCGTTGACGGCGAGGACGCCGGAGACGCGCCCCAGGCCCCCGGAGGCGGATTGCAGCGTCGCTCCGTCGTCGAGATGGCCGGCAAGCAGGCGTGTCAGCGACAGCTTGCCGCCGTGCTGCGAATGCACTGTCTTGAAGACGTAGCCGAGCGCGTCCTTGGACTCGGGGACGCCGAGACGCTTCGCCGTCTCCGCGATGCCGGGCGCCTCGTGGCGCAGCGCCTTCATCAGGCGCAGCACGCCGTTTTCGCGCGCAGCCGAGCCCAGCAGCACCGGGCAGATCAAGCCTTCGCGCAATTCGCGGGCGAGATCGTCGAACACGGCATCGCGCGGCGGCTGGATGTCCTCGAGAAGTTGCTCCATCAGCGCATCGTCGTGATCGGCAAGCTTCTCCAGCATCGAGAAGCGGGCTTCCTTCTCGCGATCGAGATCGCCGCCTTCGAGCGCCATCACCTCGGACGCCTTGTGCTCGCGATAGATGAAGGCGCGTTCCAGCGCGAGATCGACGAAGCCCTCGATCAACTCGTCCTTCCAGATCGGGATCTGGCGCAGCACCAGCGGCACGCGCGAGGCGGGCTGCAGCATGGCGAGCGTCTCGCGGATGCGCTGGCTGGCGCGATCGATCTTGTTCAGGAACAGGAAACGCGGGATCTTCAGCTCCTCCAGCTCGCGCAGGATGATCTGAAGCTGCGGCAGCTTCTTCTCGTCGGCCTCACAGACCACGATTGCGGCATCGACCGCGGGCAACGCGGCGCGCATGTCGTGGGCAAACTCGACGGAACCGGGACAATCGAGGAAGGTGTAGCTGTCGCCCATGAAATTCGTGGTCGCGGCGGTCAGCCCGACGGTCATCTTGTGCTGACGGGCCTCTGGCGTGGCGTCGCCGACGGAGGTTCCGGCATCGACGCTGCCGGCACGCGGGATCGCGCCCGTTCGCGCCAGGATTGCGTCTAAAAGTGTGGTTTTACCGCTTTGGAAAGGGCCCACCAGCGCGATGCACCGTGGACCTCGGGGACTTCTGACGTCTTGTCCCATTCGCCGCCTCCTTGGTGTGGAGCTCGGCCCATGATTGGGTCGGCAAGCGCCGATGCTCTGCCCGTCCCCGAGATTTGGCAAGCGTCAAAAGTCGCTGCGGTGCGTCGTCAGTAAAATCGCGCCGCTTCGCGCGGCGCGATCACACGCGAAAGTGTTACCGCCCCGGACGCAGTTCCAGGCTTTCGAGTCCGGCGGCGATGTTGAGGCCGACCTGGCCCTGCACGCTGAGCGGCTGGAGCGCGATCGAGTTGTTGGAGCCGCCGACCAGAACGTTGCCGCCGAGACCGACGCCGACCGAGGCGCTGCCCTGCGCACCCGCGTAATTGCCGGAGAGGTCGCCGGGGCCGAGCCGGTCGACCGGTGCGAACACACCCCAGGCCAGGGCCGTCTCCTGGGTAATGCCGATGTCGAGGCCGACCTTGCGGATGGTCGCGACATAGCGGTCATCGGGCAAGCCGTCGGCGCGCAGCACGCAGCCGAGATGGGTCACCGAACCCACGATGAAGCCGACACTGGCGCCGCCGCGGCACTCGAGCACGCCGACCCGCGTCATCCGCTGCTGCGCGCTGCCGCTCGCGACGGTGGCAAGAAGGCTGGCGGCAGTGAGCCCTGCGAGGAGGAATGAACGGCGCATGAATGTCTCCGGCGATGATGTGATGCGAGCAGAGAGAGCGCCCCACCCGTGTTGCGTGATGGTCTATGCCACAACAGCCGTGGTGGTGCCAGATCGCGCACGACGAATTGGTGCGCTGTCTTCCTTCTCCCCTTGTGGGAGAAGGTGGCATAGGCGGCCTTCGGCCGCCGTTCAACAACGCCGAAGCGGAGCTTCGGCTATGGCGCCGGATGAGGGGTTGTCTCCGCGAATTGAACTGGCAGACGGACTCGCGGAGAGAGAACCCCGTCTCGCCGCTTCGCGGCGATCCGCCCTCTCCCACAAGGGGAGAGGGGTTCACCGCATTCCGCGAGAGCCTCAGCGCAGATTGCCGCAGAAGCGCTGGATGCGCTTGCAGGCGTCTTCGAGGTCCGAGGTCTTGGTCGCGTAGGAGATGCGGAACGCAGGTCCCAGGCCGAAGGCCGAACCCTGCACCACGGCGACGCCTTCGGTCTCCAGGAGCTCCGTGACGAACTGCTCGTCGTTGGAGATCACATTGCCCGACGGCGTTTTCTTGCCAATGGTGCCGGCGCAGGACGGATAGACGTAGAACGCGCCTTCGGGGCGCGGGCACTCGATGCCGCTCGCCTGGTTGAGCATGGAAACGACGAGGTCGCGGCGCTCCTTGAAGACCTTGTTGTTGGCGGGAATGAACTCCTGCGGACCGTTCAGCGCCTCGACCGAGGCCCATTGCGCGATCGAGCACGGGTTCGAGGTCGATTGCGACTGGATCGTCGCCATCGCCTTGATGAGATGCGCCGGACCGCCGGCATAGCCGATACGCCAGCCGGTCATGCAATAGGCCTTGGAGACACCGTTCACGGTCAGCGTGCGGTCGTACAGACCCGGCTCGACCTGCGCGACGGTGGTGAACTGGAAGTCGTCATAGACGAGATGCTCGTACATGTCGTCGGTCATCACCCAGACATGGGGATGCTTCACCAGCACGTCGGTGAGCGCCTTCAGTTCCGAACGCGTGTAGGCAGCTCCCGTCGGGTTCGACGGCGAGCACAGGATGACCCATTTGGTCTTCGGCGTGATCGCGCGCTCGAGCGCCTCTGCCTGGAGCTTGAAGCCGGTCGCCGCGGTGCAGACCACCGGCACCGGCTCGCCGCCGGCGAGCGCGACCATCTCGGGATAGCTGACCCAATAGGGCGCGGGAATGATCACCTCGTCGCCCGGATTGATGGTCGCCATCAGCGCGTTGTAGAGCACCTGCTTGCCGCCGGTGCCGACGATGATCTGGTTCGGCTTGTAGGCGACGCCGTTCTCGCGCTGAAACTTGGCGATGATGGCTTCCTTCAGCTCGGGGATGCCATCCACCGCGGTGTACTTGGTCTTGCCGGCCTCGATGGCGTGGATCGCCGCCAGCTTGATGTTGGCGGGCGTGTCGAAGTCGGGCTCGCCGGCGCCGAGGCCGATGACGTTGCGGCCAGCCGCTTTCAGCGCGCGTGCTTTATCCGTGACCGCGATGGTCGCGGACGGCTTCACACGGTCGAGCGCAGCGGCAAGGAAGGACATCATCATCTCCTGGCGAGCGTCGTGAAGCCTTTCGCCTCACGACTCCAATTGTGGGAATGAGCCACCCTAAAACGTGTGCCGCTGCGCCGCAAGAAACTTCGGCCCGATCTCGAAAAAGATTGCCGATTTCCGGCGTTTCGGAGCGCCCCGACCGCAATGTTCCGTAACTTTGCCGGCCAAATTCCTCATATCCGGCAAGGCCTGTCCTCGGAGCAATTTTGCATGACCGGGCTTGTCCGCCCAGTCACGTACTTCTTGCCATGTGGCAACACGTGAATGGCCGGGACAAGCCCGGCCATGGCGATGCGTGGGCACTGGTCCGTCCGATCGTCGATACGATCCCTACCCACTTGATGATCTCGCCGAGCAATGCCCGCGTTGACGCAAGCGTGAGCTGAATTGCATGCTCGCGCGGAAATGATCTTCCGCAACGTTGCAGTGCGGCAGGGTTTTCGAGTTTTTCTATTGGCCGGCTCTTGCGGCGGATTCGCATCGGCATCATTGTTTAGCCGCCTCGCGGGGGCAACGATCGCCGCGTCTTCACGTCCTCGGATTCGAACTGCAGAATGTACAAGCTCTATTCGATGCAACGCTCGGGCAACAGCTACAAGGTCCGCCTTGCGCTGGCGCTGCTCAACCTGCCTTACGAAGCGGTGGAGGTGGACATCCTGCGCGGCGAGAGCCGCACGCCGGACTTTCTCAGCAAGAACCCGTCGGGACAGGTGCCGCTGCTCGAGGTCGGCGAGGGCCGCCATCTCGCCGAGTCCAATGCCATTCTCTGGTACGTCGCCGTCGGCACGCCGCTTGCGCCGGAAAACCGCATCGATCGCGCCGAGGCGCTGCAATGGATGTTCTTCGAGCAGCACGCGCTCGAACCGAACATCGGCGCCGCCTATTTCTGGCTGTCGCTGGTCAAGGGTGGCCGCGATCTCCAGACCCATTCGCTGGAGGACTGGATGGAGCGCGGCTATGGCGCGCTCCAGGTGATGGAGAACCATCTCAAGACCAACGCCTATTTCGCCGCGCGCCAGCTCACGGTCGCCGACATCGCGCTGTATGGCTACACCCACCTCGCCGACCGTTGCGACTTCGATCTTTCCACCTTCCCGGCGATCCGGGACTGGCTCGCGCGCGTCGAAGCCGCGCCCGGCTTCGTGACCATGGACTGGCGCCCAGCCGACATCGACGACCCCGCCAGCATCGCGGCGGGCGCCTGACGGCGCCGCGCCTGCGCGAATAGCGGGCACAAGGGCCCGTTTGCCGCAATCTCGCCATTTTTGGCGCGATGGCCGCCGCAATATTGCCGGTTGAAACTGGGAAATTCCGGAAAGTCGCGGGTGATTCGCTCGCGTGTTGAAGGATTTAGACCATGATGCGGGCGTCCGGCACGGCAGGCTTTCAGAGCCCATCCGCTACCGTCGCGTCTTCCCGGCTCACCCATGCGGTCGCGGCCTCGCTCGCCGTCGCCGCGCTCTCGCTGTGCCTGATCGTCACCCTGACGGTGCTGTCGACCAAGGCGACCATGGCGATGGGCCTGCCGGTCTGATTCCCGTTTCATCCTGGACCTGCCTTCAGGGCGCCGCGCGGCCCGCGCCGACCGGCATCGCGACAGGACGTCGATGAAATCACCTGTGGTAGTCGTTGCAATCACCCTGACCGCGGCCATCCTGGTCGCGGCGTCGCTGTTGATCATCGTCGGCACGCGCAAGGGCACGGGGACGTCGACCCTGAATGCGCCCACGCTGCAACAGCGCGTCAAGCACGCGCACATGGTCTAAAATCATCGGAAAGCTTGAGGGTTGCACGCAAGCGCGCCTTAAGCACGCCTCACGAAACCGCATCGCAGTCACGCAACAATCAGTCAGTGTTGCGGCCTGACCTCGTTCGGAAGGAGCGAGACTGGCCCATGCGGCTCGGATGGCGTGCGATCTCCGGTCCGGTGCTGACGGCAGCCGCCCTGCTGCTGGCGACGCTGTTCGATCGCTTCATCCCAACCCCCTCGCCCGCGCCGCTGCTGGTCTGCATCGTGGCTCTCGCCGGCGCGCTCGCGGGGCTCGCCTCCGCCATGACGACGGCCGTTGTCGCAGTGATCGGCGCGGCGCTGTTCTTCCTCAACCGCCACGGCGTTTCCGGCTATGGCGCCGCCGATCTGGTCCGGCTCGGTCTCCTGACCGTCACGGCTGTCGGCACCGCCGGCATCACCGGCCTGATGCGCGAGCGGCTGCTCGGCACGGTCGCGGCCGAGCGCCGGAGCCACGCCACGGCCGCGCGGCTGTCGGCCGCGCTCGACCAGGTGGATATCGGCATCGTGCTGCTCGATGCCGAGACCCGGGCCGAATTCATCAACCGCGCGTTCCGCGATTATTTTGCACTGCCCGACCAGATCGCCGAACGTAAGCCGCCCTTCATCGCGCTGATGTATCACGGCCGCGACATCGGCGCGTTCGAGCTGCCGGAGGACGAACTCGGCACCTTCATCGCGCGCCGCATGGAGATGGTGCGGGGCGGCGATGCCACGCCGATCAACATCAAATTGAGCAACGGCGAGGTGCTGCGCTTCGTCTGCACCGCGCTGCCCGACGGTGGACGCATGCTGAGCTACACCCCGGTGACCGACCTCGTGCGCCACACCGACGAGCCATCACGCGCCGACTACTACCGCTCGCTGCGCGACCCCGCAAACCGCAAGCTGACCCGCTACCTGCGCATCGCGGAGTGACGCGACGGCGCGATTGATCGGCAGTGCGACCATCACGTATGAAGGACGCTTCATCGATCGCGGGAATTTCACATGTCGCTCACCATTCGCGCCGTCACGAGGCAGGATTACGATCAATGGCTGCCGCTGTGGGACGGCTACAACGCCTTCTACGGCCGCTCGGGCCCGACCGCCCTGGCGCCCGAGATTACGAAGATGACGTGGCAGCGCTTCTTCGATGCCTATGAGCCGATGCATGCGCTGGTGGCCGAGGAGGACGGCCGCCTGCTCGGGCTGACGCATTATCTGTTTCATCGCAGCACCACCGCGATCGAGCCGTCCTGCTATTTGCAGGACCTGTTCACGCTCGAGGCAGCGCGCGGCAAGGGCGTTGCCTCGGCGCTGATCCATGGCGTCTATGAGCGGGCAAAGCTCGCGGGATCGCCGCGCGTGTACTGGCAGACGCACGAGACCAATCTGACGGCGCAGCGCCTGTACGACAAGGTCGCGGAGCGGTCCGGCTTCATCGTCTATCGCAAGATCTTCTGAGTCCTGCGCCCTGAAGCCTTGTGGATAACTCCGCCTGTCACCCGGGCGTAACACAGCAAGACTACGCTGCGCCTGCGTCTGGTCAGGCCCCCCGTCACCGATCAAGCGCCCCAAAGCGGCCCCCGTCAGTCGCCGCGTCTGACAGGGGCCGCATTTTTTTGTCCGGGATTGTCTGCATGGCAGCAGCGCAGGCATCGGCTTGCTGATGCGGCGCACGGTGGTCACAATGTGCCGCTGCTCATCTGACAGGATCTCCCATGGAAATTCGCAATCTCGGCGCCTCCGGCCTTCGCGTGTCTGCGGTCGGGCTCGGCTGCAACAATTTCGGCCAGCGCACGGATCTTGAGACCTCGCGCAAGGTGATCCATCGCGCGCTCGATCACGGCATCACCCTGTTCGACACCGCCGACATCTATGCCGGGATGGGCGGCTCGGAGACGGTGCTCGGCACCGTGCTCGGCGACCGCCGCAAGGACATCGTGCTCGCCACCAAATATGCCAAGCCGATGGCGACCGACGGCACCAGGCAGGGCGCCTCGCGCCGCTACATCATGGATGCGGTCGAGGCGAGCCTGAGGCGGCTCAAGACCGACTACATCGACCTCTACCAGCAGCACGATTACGATCCGCTGACGCCGATGGAGGAGACGTTGCGTGCGCTCGACGATCTCATCCGGCAAGGCAAGGTGCGCTACATCGGCAACTCCAACTTCCCGGCCTGGCGGATCGCGGAAGCCGAGTTCACCGCGCGCGCGATGAATGTCAGCCGCTTCGTCTCCTGCCAGGACGAATACTCACTGCTGGTGCGCGATATCGAGAAGGATCTGCTGCCGGCGGCGCAGGAGTACAGGCTCGGCCTGCTGCCGTTCTTCCCGCTGGCGAGCGGCCTGCTGACGGGCAAGTACCAGCGCGGCGCGGCGGCACCCGCCGACACGCGCTTTGCCAAGGCGCCGGCGCTGCGCGACCGTTACGTCACGCCGCGCAACGAGGACATGGTCGAGAAGCTCCAGGCCTTCGCCAAGGCGCACGGCCGCTCGATGCTGGAGCTCGCCTTCTCCTGGCTCGCCGCGCGCCCGCAGGTGTCGAGTGTGATCGCAGGCGCCACGCGCGTCGAGCAGATCGAGGAGAACGTGAAGGCGATCGCCTGGAAACTCAGCGCGGATGAGATGGCGGAGATCGACAGGATCACTCTGGGCTGAGCTCTGCGCGCGCTACTTGGCGCCGCGGCCGACCGTCTGCACCACCTCGAAGCCCTCGAACTGGGGATGGCCGAGATAAAGCGGCTTGTTGTCTCCCGCCTTGTGATGCGCCGCGCGAAACGCCTCCGACTTGGTCCAGGCCTCGAACGCGGCGTGGTTCGCCCACACGGTGTGGGAGGCGTAGAGCGTGTGGTCCTCGAGCTCGGGGCCCCTCAGCAGATGGAATTCGACGAAGCCCGGCACCTTGTCGAGATGGGTGTCGCGCGAAAGCCAGACCTGCTCGAAAGCAGCCTCGGAGCCCTTGGCGACGCGGAAGCGGTTCATGGCGATGTACATTGGGTGGTCTCTCCTGATGCTCGGCCCATCATGTCGTCATTCCGGGATGCGCCGCAAGGCGCAGGCCCGGAATCCATTTCGCCACAGAACAAGTCGATGAATGGATTTCCGGGTTCGCGCTTCCGCCTTCGCTCTTCGAGCTTCGGCGGACAAGCCGCGCGCCCCGGAATGACGGCCTAAGCCACCAGCCCCTTCATCGGCCTTGCGCTTGCGCTATCCGGAAACACCGTCTCCGCCAGCACGCGGTCGGACAGCCCGAACCGGTCCTGCAGCACGCCCTTGATCACGGAGCGCAGGTCCGTCGTCGGCTTGAGGTCGCGGGCCTCGTGGAGGTTGGCGAGCTTGAGGCCGGGCCAGTCGGCGATGACGCGGCCGCCCTTCACCGCGCCGCCTGCGAGCAGCGCGATCGTTCCCGTGCCGTGATCGGTGCCGTCGGTGCCGTTGATGCGCGCGGTGCGGCCGAACTCGGTGGCGACGACGACGACGGTCTCGCGCCAGCGATCCCCCAGGCCGCTTTCGAACTCGGCGAGCGCGCCGTCGAGGCCTCCGAGCAGGAAGGCGAGACGCCCCACAGGGCCGCCTTCATTGGCATGCGTGTCCCAGCCGTCGAAGGCGAGCGCGGCGATGCGCGGGCCATCGTCGGCCGCCATCAGCTTCGCCGCGCCGCGCGCGACCTGCCGCATCTGTGCGACGGCGTTGCCGCGCGTCGCTTTCATGTCGTCGCCACTCGCGGCCTTGTCGAGCTGGAGGCCTTGCGACAAGGCCGAGGCCAGTGCGGGATCGCGGTGACGGTAGAGCCCCATGAGGCGCATCGCGGTGTCGTCGTCGGCCTGCGGCAGCGCCACCGGCGCCCAGCCGACGGTGGGCGCGTTGCCACGCAGCACCAGCGGCGTGGTCGGCCCGACGGCCAGACCGCTCGACACGCGCTCGCCGCGCGGCAGCGCTTCCAGCGCGCGGTTGAGCCAGCCGGACTGCACGCGGCCCGGGCCGGCAAAGCCGCTTTCGAGCACGTCCTGGCCGTCGAAATGCGAGCGGTCGCGATAGGGCGTCGCCACCGCATGGATCACCGCCGCATGCCTGTCGCGATACATGCGCGCAAATTCCGGCATCGCCGGATGCAGCGCGAAGAAGGAATCGAGCATGATCGCGGGATGCGCACCATCAGCGGTGAGCGCTATCGAGCCGTGCAGGCCGGCATAGTCGGGGTCGCCGATCGGACCGACCGTCGAGAGACCGTCGAGCGCGCCGCGCAGGATCACCACGATCAATCGTGGATCGCGCCCATCGGCGGCGCGGGCGAATTTCGGCAGGTAGGCCCAGGCCGCGAAGGAAGCGCCGCCGAGCAGCAGGCCGCGGCGCGAGGTGAGGAGCCGGTTTTCGACGCAGTCGATCATCTTCATCTCCTCTGCATTTCCGGCGACATCAACAGCAGCGCCAGCGCCTGCTGTCGCGACTCCGCGCGCTCGATGGTTTTGCGCGTTTCGATCGAGGCCGCGTCGGCGGCTGCGAACTCCAGGAGGTCGAGCGGATCGATGTTGTTGCCGAGCCGCGCGCCGATCTGCGCCGCGATGTCCAGCCTGAGCTTGATGCCTTCAGGCGCGGCCCAGGCGGCATTGGTGTCGGGAAAGCCGTTGGGGCCGGGCGGCGACCATAGCGGCTGACCGAGCAGGTTGAGGCCGCTGAGATAGCGGCTCGGGTCCTCCGGCACCTGCGCGAGCAGCCGGCCGCTCGCGACCAGGAAATCGTAAGGCGAGCGCATCTTGGTCAGCGGCGCCTTCCACGCTTCATCGGAATCGACCAGCGCCATGGCAAGCGCCTTGAGATCGCCGTCGGACTTGACGAAGACATCGCGCAGGCGCCCGACGAGCGCCGGCGGCGGATCATCTGCGACGAAGTGACAGACGAATTTGGTGGCGATGAAATTCGCGGTCGACGGATGCCGCGCGAGGTCGGCGAGCGCTGCTTCGCCCTGTGCGAGCCCGGTGGCCTCGTAGCTCCTGCCGAGCAGGACTTGCGGCCCGGGCTGATGCGCATTGACGCTGAAGACGAAGGAGCCGGGCGACCCTAGCTGCCCCTGCCGGCCCGCGAAGGTCCAGCCGGTGATGATGCGCGCGAGCGAGGTGACGTCGCCTTGCGTGTAGCCGCCGCCAACGCCGAGCGTATGCAGCTCCATGATCTCCCGCGCGAGATTTTCGTTCAGCCCGCGCTTGCGATTCTGCCCGGCGCGAGAATCCGGTCCGAGCGATTGCTGGTTGTCGAGAAAGAACAGCATCGCGGGATGCTGCTCGACCGCCCTCAGCATGTCGGGGAAGCGCCCGAGCACGTGCGGCCTGATCGCCTCGCGCTCGAACGCGCCGGCCCAGATCCGCGCCAATTCGCCTTTGCTGGCGGAGATGCAGAAATGGTTGGACCAGAAGGCGACGAGGCGCTCGGTGAAGCCGCACTCGGCCAGCGTCGCGCGCTGCAACCGCGCCAGCGCTTCGGCGCGAAAGGTCTTCTGGATCACGTTGAGCGGCTGCGGCGCGGGCTTTGCGGCCGGCGGTGCCGCCGCGTTGGGCTGCATGGCGTCCGGCTTTGCCGCATTGTCCGCAGGCTTCGCCTCCGCCATCTGGCCTGCGATCTCCGTCGCCGCCGCGTTCAGGGAGGGATTGCGGCGGAGTTCGGTCGGTGCGGCCGGCGGCGTCTCAGCGGGCGCGGCAGCCTTCGCAGCCTCGCGCGCCTGCTTGACCTGGTCCTGATAGGCAAAGACGGCCTGCCCGAGTTGCGGCGTCGATTGCAGTCCCGGCGCTTCCAGCAGCACGCCGTTGGGACGCGCAAGCTCGGCCTTCACGAAACCGCGCGGGTCGGAGCTTGCGTTGATGAGATCGCCCGACGCGCCGCCGCGGGCGCCGAAGCCAAAGCGGTTGAGCGCGACGAGGGCAGCTTGCATATCGCGGGCCATCGATCTGTCCTTCGCGCGTTGGAGCCGCTTTCCTGATACGTGCGCGGCGCGTAATATACCGCAGCGACAGATGAACTCGACATGAAAATGACGGCGAAGCTTCGGCGTAGATCATGACAAATCCGAAAGAATCCGCGTTGCAGGAACCGCGCCGCCTCGCCTGCTCCCGCTGCGGCGCCGAGTTCGGCTGCGACCTCTCGGGCACGTGCTGGTGCGCGGAGGAGACGGCGAAACTGCCGATGCCGCTCGCGGGCGAGGATTGTCTGTGCCGGGAGTGTTTGCGCAAGGCGGCAGCGGCGAGCGCTGCTCGTTAGATGCGAGAGCGCGCGACACACGCGAGTGTCGTCCCCGCGCACGCGGGGACCCATAACCCCAGGCAGAATTTTGGCGAAGACTGGACGTTCGGGACGAGTACCATCAGCAACCGATAGATCACGCGGTATGGGTCCCCGCGCCCCGTGCGCAATTGCGCACTAGGCGGGGACGACAGTGGAAAGAGTGTGCCCTACGCCGCAAACCCCGGCGATGTCCGCGCCATGCCGTCGAACGCGTCGAGCAGTCTTTCGCGCCAAGCATGGACCGGATCGTCCACCTCCAGCAGCTTGAACGGACTGACCACGCGCGCCCACTGAAAACCGCCGAACACGATGTAGTCGGCGTAGTTCGGCGCGTTGCCGCCAAGATAGGGCTGCTTCTTCAAGGTCTGCCGCATCACCTCCAGCGATTTGCGGAACGCGACCACGCCGGTGTCGCGGCTCGCCATCACCTCTTCCAGGCTCTTGCCGCCGAAGCGCGCCTCGCGCGACTTGCGGAAATAGGCGGCGTCGACCTCGGCGAGGTTGTTCGGGATGTCGGCGACTACAAGCGGAAAGATGCCGCCGACGATGGCGATGTCGCCGAAGGCATTGATCATGCGCGCCATGGCGCGGCCGCCCTCGCCGCCGAACAACGACGGACGATCGGGAAACTTGTCCTCCAGATAATTCGCGATGGTCCAGGAATCGACCACGGGCTTGTCGTCGTGCAACAGCACCGGCACCTTCTCCGAGCCATGCGGCGCGATCGCGCTCTTCTCGGTGAAACGCCAGGGCAGCGATTCCGCCGCCAGCCCCTTGTGCGCCAGCGCCATCCGCGTGCGCCAGCAATACGGGCTGAACGGACGCGACGCATCGGTGCCAACGAGCTCGTAGAGTTTGAGTGACATGGGCTGGCGCCTCCTCATGCTCCGTCCTTGCGAGGAGCTCCTGCGACGAAGCAATCCAGACTGTCGCCGCGGAAGCATTCTGGATTGGTTCGCTGGCGCTCGCAATGACGATGTGGAGAGATCACCGCCCGTTGGTGCGCAGCAGCCTCTCGCCGTCCTCCGTCACCGCGATGACCAGCCCCACGCCGGCTATCGTCTCGCGGGCGACGTAGCCGCGATCCGCGGCGTCTTCCCAGATGGTGAGGCGCGGGCAGGAGGTCTTCCAGGTCGCGATTACCTCGGCATAGGCGCGCGGCTCGCGCGCGACCCATTCGACGAAGTCCAGCACCAGCGGATCGGCGTTGCGGCTCATTGCAAACCTCCCTTGTCGAAGGCAGCCAGCACCGGGGTACGGACTAGGAGCCAGCCGCCATAGGCGATGTAGTAGCAGGCAATGGTGGTGATCAGCTTGTTCGACCATGCCAGGAATTGCTGGTCGGTCATGGCTTCGAGGATGCGCCGCGCCAGCGTGGTGCCGAGCATCGAGGCCGCAATCGCAACGCCGGCGAGAACGGGATCGAGGCTCGCCGCCTGGTCGATGATGCCGCCGAAATAGACCAGCTTGGTGAAATGGCTGACGAGCTGGCACATCGCCTTGGTCGCGACCTTCTCGCGCCGGCCGAAATTGCCGCCGAGGAAGAAGGTGTCGAGCAGCGGGCCGGAGACGCCGGTCATCAGCATCAGGCCCATGCAGATCGTGCCGTAGACCGTGCCCTGCCAGAGACGGTCGGGATCGGGCTTGATGTTCGCCGGCAGGAGTCGCGCCATGAACGGCGTGGCACCCAACATCAGCAGCGCCACCGGCTTGTCCGGCACGTAGCGGGTGAGCGACCAGGCTACGAGCGCGACGGCAGCGCCAACCATATAGTTCGCGACCGGCCGCCAGCGGATATGCGCCCGCCACAAGAAAGCGCGCCAGCCGTTCGAGGCCATCTGCGTGATCGCATGCAGCACCATCGCGGTCGGCAGCGGCATCAGGGCCAGCAGCACACCGATCAGAATCAGCCCGCCCGCCATGCCGAACAGCCCGGACAGGAATGCGGTGGCGACCATCAGCAATCCGAGGGCCGCGATCATGAGGGGCGTCACGAAAGGAATCTCCTGAGGGCGAGTGAGGGACGCAAACTGTTTCACTCCCTCGCCCCGCTTGCGGGGAGAGGGTTGGGGTGAGGGGGACCCTCCGCAAGGGAAGTGGCAGTTGGACTCGCGGAAAGTCCCCCTCACCCGGAATCCAAGCTCTGCTTGGATTCCAGCCTCTCCCCGCAAGCGGGGAGAGGCGAAGAGGCCGCGCCCGCGCTCCAACAAATCAGCAGGAATTGCGCTCATTCTAGTGCCTCGCTTGCTCGCCTCGCGCAAACTGAGTTATCTTGCCCTGGCATCAGCTTTCCTGAGGGTCTTGCATAAGGGTCTTGCATTTGCGGCGACTGCTGTTTCTCAACGGCATCAAGGCGTTCGAGGCGGCGGCGCGGACCGGCAGCTTTGCTGCGGCCGGGCTGGAGCTGAGCGTGTCGGCGGCCGCCGTCAGCCGCATGGTGCATCTGCTCGAAGAGCGGCTCGGCGTCGCGTTGTTCGAGCGCAAGGCCAACCGTCTGGTGCTGACGCAGGCCGGCCGCGCCTATCAGAGCGGGCTGACCCCGATCTTCGATGCGCTGGCGAGCCTCACCGCGCAGGTGACGGCGCCTTCGAGCGTGCGCGTGCTCACCATCGGCGTCGGCCACACCTTTGCGATGCGCTGGCTGATCCCGCGCCTGTCCGAGTTTCGCAACGAGGAGCCCGACATCGAGGTGCGCTTCACCACCGGCGGCGCGTCGGTGCCGTTCGGCGAGGACTGGAGCTGTGGCATCAAGCTCGGCACCGGCGACTGGCCCGGCCTCGTCGCCGAGCCGCTGTTTGCCGGCGACCTGACGCCGGTCTGCGTGCCACGCCTCGCGGGCGGGCTGAAGCGTCCGGCCGACCTGAAGGGACCGAGCCTGATCCGCGTCGCGCACTCGCCCGAGGACTGGCCGATCTGGCTGAAGGCCGCGGGCGTTGCGCGGATCAACGCGCGGGGGCCCGAGTTCCAGTTCTACGGCCAGGCGCTGCAGGCCGCCGCCGACGGGCTCGGCATCGCCATGGGCATCCGGCCCTATATCGACGACGATCTCGCGGCCGGCCGGCTGGTGGCGCCTCTCGACCTCTCGGTGCCCAAGGGCATGCGCTGGTACCTGCTCTATCGCAGCTTTCAGACCGAGCAGCGCGACTTTGCCGCCTTCCGCCGCTGGATCATGCGCGCGGCCTCGGAACCCGCCGCCCGCCCCCGCCGGATCGGCCGCGCCGGCGCGCGGAACTGAAGTCTTTTCGACAAGCTTGAGCAAAAAAGCCACGTCGCTTGTGAACCGCTTCACATTCTGAAACCCGTAATCGTGGTCCCCTGACCCTCCGAAAAAAAGTGGGACCTTACACTCATGACGACCCTTTACGACGGCTTTGACATCGAATCCTTCGAAGCTGGCAAGGGGCTGTGGCACGCGCGGATCCGCCGGGCCGATTTCAGCCCGGTAGCCATCGACGGCGTGCTGTTTCCTGCCATGGAAGTCGGCTTCGCCTGGCCCGATCCCGATGCGGCGATCGCCGATGCCAAGCACCACATCGATCGTTTTCGCCGGCGGGCCGAAGGCGACGAATAGCCCAGCGGGTCCGCGGGCGGACCAGAGAAAAAGCGCGCAGGGGGAACACCGGTCATGTCCATCATCGAAACCGACGCAGCGCGGCCGCGGATCTACATCCGTGCGGTGCTGTCCAACTGCCTGGAATGCGACGGCGATCTCGCGGTGCTCCGCGTGATCCCCGGCCGCGCCGGATGCGAGTACTGGGCCATGCGCTGCAGCGATTGCGGCGGCATCCATCTCGACATCCTCGAGCCGCATGTCCCGGCCGAAGACGACGGCGGGCCGCTGCCGGCGGCCTGAAGGTCCCGGCCTGCTGCCAACCTGCTGTCAGCAGCCTGCATGGAGGCGGCCAATCGCCCTTTATTGCGGGGCGGACTCGTCCCATATTCGCCTGATGGCGAAGAAACCTGCTCCCCCCGCAAAATCCCCGAAAACCAAGGCTCCGAACTCGAAGGCACACCGCCCCGACGTGCAGCCGATCGGGCCGGCGCTGGCCGAGTTGCTCAATCCCGCGATCAATCGCGGCGATGCGGGCCTCGGATCCGGTACGGGGCTGCAGCCGCCGCCGGACAATTCGCGCGACCGCCGCGCCGGAGGCGAGGCCGCCGCGCATCGGGCGCGGGCTTCGACGCCGAAGGAGTTCCCGCAGGATGCCGCACGGCCGATGCCGCTGCGGCCCAATCCGCAGCCGCCGGGCGCCCGTCAGTCCAGTGAGCTTGCAGGATTGGACGAAGCGCCGCAGGCCAATTACGGCACCGCGGCTACGATCCCGACGCTCGATCCGGAACTGGCGCGGCAGCTTGGACTGCCGACCGAGGAGGACGATGCCGAGGCATTGGCCCGCCCGCCGCGTAGCAAGATGGAGGCGCTCGGCGTCAAGGCCACCGCGGATGCGCTGGAGTCGTTGATCCGCGAGGGCCGGCCGGAGTTCCGCAAGGGCGACGGCTCCATGAAGGTGTGGACGCCGCACCGGCCGCCGCGCCCGGAGAAGTCCGAAGGCGGCGTGCGCTTCGAGATCAAGTCGTCCTACGAGCCCAAGGGCGACCAGCCGACCGCGATCGCCGAACTGGTCGAGGGCATCAACCGCAACGACCGCTCGCAGGTGCTGCTCGGCGTCACCGGCTCGGGCAAGACCTACACCATGGCCAAGGTGATCGAGGCGACGCAGCGCCCGGCCCTGATCCTGGCGCCGAACAAGACGCTGGCCGCCCAGCTCTACGGCGAGTTCAGGAACTTCTTCCCGGACAACGCGGTCGAGTATTTCGTCTCGTACTACGACTATTACCAGCCGGAGGCCTACGTCCCCCGCACCGACACCTATATCGAGAAGGATTCCTCGATCAACGAGCAGATCGACCGCATGCGCCACTCGGCGACGCGCGCGCTGCTCGAGCGCGACGACGTCATCATCGTGGCGTCGGTGTCCTGCATCTACGGTATCGGTTCGGTCGAGACCTACACCGCGATGACGTTCGCGCTGAAGAAGGGCGAGCGCATCGACCAGCGCCAGCTCATCGCCGACCTCGTCGCGCTGCAATACAAGCGCACCCAGGCGGATTTCACCCGCGGCACCTTCCGTGTCCGCGGCGACGTCATCGACATCTTCCCGGCGCACTATGAAGACCGCGCCTGGCGCGTGAACCTGTTCGGCGACACCATCGAGACCATCGAGGAGTTCGATCCGCTCACCGGCCACAAGCAGGACGAGCTCGAATTCATCAAGATGTACGCCAATTCGCACTATGTGACGCCGCGCCCGACCCTGGTGCAGGCGATCAAGTCGATCAAGTTCGAGCTGAAGCAGCGGCTCGACCAGTTGCACGACCAGGGACGCCTGCTGGAGGCGCAGCGGCTGGAGCAGCGCACCACCTTCGACCTCGAGATGATGGAAGCGACCGGAAGCTGCGCCGGCATCGAGAACTATTCGCGCTATCTCACGGGACGCCGCCCCGGCGAGCCGCCGCCGACGCTGTTCGAATACGTCCCCGACAACGCGCTGATCTTCGCCGACGAGAGCCACGTCACCATCCCGCAGATCGGCGCCATGTTCCGCGGCGACTTCCGCCGCAAGGCGACGCTGGCCGAATACGGCTTCCGCCTGCCCTCCTGCATGGACAACCGCCCCTTGCGCTTCGAGGAGTGGGACATGATGCGGCCGCAGACCGTCGCGGTGTCGGCGACGCCCGGCAGCTGGGAGCTGAACGAGAGCGGCGGCGTCTTCGTCGAGCAGGTCATTCGCCCGACGGGCCTGATCGATCCGCCCGTCGACATCCGCCCGGCGCGTACGCAGGTCGACGATCTCGTCGGCGAGGTGCGCGCCACCGCGCAGGCCGGCTATCGCTCGCTGATCACGGTGCTGACCAAGCGCATGGCGGAGGATCTCACCGAATACCTGCATGAGCAGGGCATACGCGTCCGCTACATGCACAGCGATATCGACACCATCGAGCGTATCGAGATCATCCGCGACCTGCGACTCGGCGCGTTCGACGCGCTGGTCGGCATCAACCTGCTCCGCGAAGGCCTCGACATTCCCGAATGCGCCCTGGTCGCGATCCTCGACGCCGACAAGGAAGGTTTTTTGCGCAGCGAGACCTCGCTGATCCAGACCATCGGCCGCGCCGCGCGCAATGTCGACGGCAAGGTGATCCTCTATGCCGACCAGATGACCGGGTCGATGGAGCGCGCCATCGCCGAGACCAACCGCCGCCGCGAGAAGCAGGTCGAGTACAACACCGCCAACGGCATCACGCCGGAGAGCGTGAAGAAGCAGATCGGCGACATCCTCAACTCCGTCTATGAGCGCGACCACGTGCTGGTCGAGGTCGGCGGCCACGACATGACCGACGACGTCATCTCGATCGGCCACAATTTCGAGGCCGTGCTCGCCGATCTCGAAACCCGCATGCGCGAGGCCGCGGCCGACCTGAACTTCGAGGAGGCCGCACGCCTGCGCGACGAGGTCAAGCGCCTGCGCGCGACAGAGCTCGCGGTGGTCGACGACCCCACCGCGAAGCAACGCACCGTGCAGGGCAAGGCCGGCGCCTATGCCGGCGCGAAGAAGTACGGCGACGCCGCGAACTTGCCGGTCAGCGCCATGAAGAAGAAGACCGTGAGCTCCGCGCTGAAAGCCAGCGGCGGCAGCGGCTCGAAGGTGCACAAGCCTCATCTCGACGAGATGCACGGCCCGGAATCCCTGCCCTACCGCGAAAACCGCGCGCTGCCGTCAAAGCCGTTCGGCAGCACCAGCCGGATCATCCAGCCGACGGATTCGCGGCAGTCCGGACCGGAGTTCGGACCCGCGCCGAAGTCGACGGGCGGAATGCCGGGGCGACGGGGTGGGTGGAAGAAGAGGTAGGCGCAACCGCGCGAGTGGTGGCTATGGATTCTCAGATGCGCAATTGCGCATCATAGCTCGCTGCTTCGCAGCGCCCCGGAATGACGAGGAGAGATTTGCTCTCCTCACCCCACGCTCGCCGTCATCACCGGCAGCAGCAGCAAGATCGTCACGAGCTGGAGCGAGGCGACGGGCAGGGTGCGCCAGGCCGTGATCTTGTCGAAGAGCGACAGATGGGCCTCGAAGAATTCTGGTTCATAGACGGTCCTGAACAAGGCCGGGAATTCTCCCTGTTGAGACGGGGATGACGTTGGGCGGGATATCTGGGGTGATGTGAGATGGGTCACGCGGTGCGGCCGCGGACTTCGCCTCTCCCCCGCGGGCGGCAGCACCATCTCACATGACTCTGGCGGCGCCTGAGCGCGCCACGTCCTGCGAGACGGCGCATAGGCGCCTCCACCTGCCCCGAACGCATTACGCCATCCGCGCCACGCAACCGGATGGGCGGAAAATTCCTGCATACCGCAATTCAACCCGCAATTGCATGCCATGAACCAGGCATGGCGCTCGCGCGTCATATCGTCTGCAACGTCCCTGTGACCTAGCGGATTGCCGGTGCGCGCGACCGCGCCTTGGCGCTGCGCGACGCCACAGGACCAGACAAGGACGGGCAGGATGACGGTCGAGAAGCTGAATCGCCAACGCATCGTGCATCTGCTCGAGGCTTTCGCGCGGGGCGATATCGAGGCGGCGCTGGCGTGCTGCACCGACGACGTCGACTTCCTCACCCACGCGCCGATCGACGTGCTGCCGCACATGGTGCCGCGCCACGGCAAGGCCGAGCTGCGTGAGCTCTGGCAGACGGTCTGGTCGCGCTATTCGGACATCCGCTACAAGGCGCCGCACATCCTCGCCGAGGGCGAGGCGGTCGCGACCTACCTGCACACCTATTTCAGGAAGCGCAGCAACGACCGCATCGTGCAGTTCGACATGGCGGTGTTCTACACCTTCCGCGGCGGGCTGGTGGCGGAGATCCGCGAAATCATCGATTCCTACGACCTGGTACAGCAGGTGCTGGAGCGGGAGATCGGGCCGCTGATCACGGGAGCGCGGGGGAATTGATGCGTCTCCTCCTCGCCTGGAACCCGCATCCGGGGCTTGCGTACAGACCCGGAAGATTACGGGGTTCTGTTGTAAATCTTACAAATTCCATTCAATGGTGCATTGCAAAAATGTGAATTGCGTTTTGGTCGAAACCGCTTATTTTATTTGTATACAAACGAGTTGAGCCCCGGCACCAGACCGTGCATGGGGTTGTTTTCCGTTTCTTTCGCAAGCCAGCTTCAGGACTGCCCAAAATGACAGAGCACAGCCTCTGGCGTTTCTCGCGCGCGTTGCACCGCGCGATCAACGACCGGCATTTCGAGGACATCGAAGCGCTCATCGACGAGGACGTCGAGTGGGCGCTCTACGGCCCGATCGACATGTTTCCGTTCCTCGGCGCGCGCCAGGGCAAGGAGGCCGTGCTCGATGTCATCCGCCAGTTAGCCGACAATTTCCACGTTCGCCGCTTCGACCGCGAGAGCATCATGC
The DNA here is from genome assembly GCF_023100985.1 of Bradyrhizobium sp. 191. NCBI lineage: Bacteria > Pseudomonadati > Pseudomonadota > Alphaproteobacteria > Hyphomicrobiales > Nitrobacteraceae > Bradyrhizobium > Bradyrhizobium sp. 191. The sequence continues at coordinate 5,568,026 of NZ_CP064692.1, read as the reverse complement.
TCGGCGTCGATTCCGCCGCCTCGATGCTGCGCTATTCGCTGACCGCACTGGATTCCAACAAGCCGATCAGCTTGCGCGTGGCGCAGTTCGCCCAGTTCAGGGCGGGCAGGCTCGTCAGCATGCGCGTGCTGATCGACACCTTCGATCTGGTCGAGCAGGCACTCGGCCGCGCCATTCATCTGCCGAAGATGACCAGCGTCGGCTGACGCATGATCCGGACCCGAAGGGCCGCGTTAGCGCAAAGTGCGAAGCGGTTTTCCGATAAAGATCATGCGCAAACAACAACCTGAAGCGCGATGATGATCATCGCGCTTTAGGGGGGACGCCAACGGGCCCCGCTTGTCGGGACCGACGACAAGGCTATCGCGACGTCCTGGCCTCCAGCCCCGCCGGATGCCGTCGCATCAAAAGCTCGTCGTCGGGCGCGCGCGGTTTCGCGCGGCCCGTTGGTTCGCGTCCCCTTTGGAGAACCGCCACAATTCCGCAACGATGGATCAGCATCCTGTGAGCGGAATGGCGCATGGCCGAACGCCGATGTATATTAGCGGCAAGCATGCGCTGGGGTTCGCGGGCAGGACGATGGAATTCTCGACAGGGTTTGGCTGGACCAGGCTGCCGGTGCTGGCGGCCGCATTCATTCTGGGCTCGGTGCTGACGTTACAGGCGCAGATCATTCTGCCGGTCGCAGCAGTGCCCGACGAGGAGGCCGAGACCCAGGCCGCCGAGACCCCCGATGTCAACGACCCCGACGTGCTCAAGGGCATCGACGTCGACAAGCTCGACTGGAGCCAGCTCGCGGTCGATGCCGGGACCGGTATCGACCCCATGGCTGCCAAGAAGCGCGCCCAGGCCGCAGCCAGGGACGGCCTGGACTGGTCCTCGAACCCCAATGCGAACGGCTCCTCGGCCGTGACCGTGAAGCAGTCCGTGTTCTCGTTCTGGGATACGCGGATCGGCGCCGACATGACGGTGACGAGCGAGCCGCGGACAATGTCCGAGCTGCTGGCGCAGAAGGCCACCAATGGCGGCAGCCTGCCGCAATCCTCCGGCAGTGCCTGGGCCACCGCGACCGCGCCGGGCGCAGGCTCGCTCTGGGACAAGACCGCCGTGGAGGCCCGGGTCGATCCCGGCGCCGAGCACAGCAAGATCGGGGCATCGCTGACCAAGTCGGTGCCGCTGTCGGGCGACACGTCGCTGACACTGCAGAACGGCTACAGCGTCAACCAGCAGGGCACCACCGCGGTCCCCGGCATCGGCGGACATGTCACGCGCAACTACGAGACCGACCAGACCGCCAAGGTCACCCTCACCGACACCGGCACCAGCATCACCGCCGGCCAGACGCTGTCGACCACCGACGACAAATGGCTGCGCAGAATCGGCGCCGAGCAGAAGCTGTTCGACAACGTCACCGTCTCCGGCTCGGTCGGCGAGACCTCGCAGGGCGCGATCAACAAGAGCGTGACGGCAGGCTTCAAGAAGAGCTGGTGACTCTTTCGCCTCTCCCCGCCTGCGGGGAGAGGCCGGAATTTGCGCAAGCAAATTCCGGGTGAGGGGGACTCTCCGCGAACTCCTCTGTCACCGTTCCTGCGGAGACTCCCCCTCACCCCAACCCTCTCCCCGCAAGCGGGGCGAGGGAGCAGACCGCCGACCCGGCTAGAGCTTCGCGTCGCCGCGACAGCATTCATACTCTCCTAACCATGCGCCACGGCAAAACCCCTGAATCGTCCCCCCTTGCCGCATCTCGGCCCATTTGCGGCCAAATTCGGACGCCTTGATGAGGCAGCCTCACAGACGTCGTCGTGCGGGGACACTCGCGCTGCGCTCAACGCGAACAGGGGAATAACGATGAACGCCACCCGTCCCGAAAAGATCGAAGCCACCGAGACCGAGACGGTCGACACCAACCTTGCCGCCGTGACCGAGGTCGAAGCCGGCATCCGCGATTTCGTCCGCAACGACATCGCCTATCTGCGCCGCCCCGCCTCGACCACGACCGACGCGCCGCCGCTCGACCCGAGCGCGGAAGCCACCGTCAACAACGTGAACTCGCTGATCCAGCGCGTCGCCGGCACGTCGCTCGCCGAGATCGAGAACCTGATCTCCGAGCTCGAGAGCCTGCGCGACCTGCTCCACGCCGAAGGCCAGCGCGTCCAGCGCGAGATCTCCGGCTACGCCCAGCTCAGCCAGGCCGCGATGAAGTCGACCCGCATGATCGCCGACAACGTCGCGCAGTGGAAGCGCGCCGCCGACGGCCTGCGCAACAGCTGATCGCAAGCACCGCATCACAGGCCGCCGCGTTCCGGAAGGGGCGCGGCGGTTTTTGTTGGAGGTCGATCTCCCCAACGAAGGTGTCATCGCCCGACTTGATCGGGCGATCCCAGTACTCCGAGACGGTGAGGCAGGAGCCGAGAGGCCGCGGCGTACTGGATGCCCCGGTCCCGTCTCCGCGAAGGCTACGCCGGGCCACGCGGGTGCTCGGCCGCCGAAGCTTTAGCGAAGGCGGCAAGCCGGGGCATGACCGTGGAGGGGATGGCTGGTGGAGGGGATGGCTGAAGGACATGGCAGCGCGGCAGTGAACACGCGGTCACACACTCACGCGGCCCAGCACAGCCCCACCTTTGAACCCTCCACCCCTCTCCGGCGACAAACGCCAAGCGCTCGTGGCCGTTTTGGCCGAGCCCTGGGGACAGGTCATGGAAAGCATTCGGCCCGACAACACGGACCCTATATCGCTGCAGCCCGCGCCGAATCAGCTCGGCACGATCATGCTGCGCTTTGTCGGATTGCTGGCGGCTGCGATCGCGGTGCTGGCGTTCGTCTACAGCCGCTGACAGAGGGCCGGACTCCGCCCTCCTAAAGTGCGATGCGATTCGGATGAAGCGTCATCGCGGTCCGGATTGTCGTTTGAGCAGATGGTCCCTGAAATCGCTGCGCGCTCTTCCGGATCATGCTTCAGAAATCAGCGCCCCCTTATCGGGCGGCCTCCACGGTCGAGGCTTCAAGGGTGTAGCCACCATCGGCATAGCCCTTCACCACCATGCCGGCGACCAGCATCACGGCGAGCGTCGCGGTCGCGAAGATGAATCCAACGAATTTGAGTGCGCCGCGGTCTGCCATGGTCCTCGTCCCCTGTTCTCTGCCAATTCGTTTCAAATAGACAGCGACAGGTTCATAATTAGTTAGCAACTCACTGGTTCCGCCAAACTGCTCGCGGTAACCATGTTGCGCAGGCTTATGGCAGCCACCCGGAATCGCGTCCATAGCACGCGGGCAACACTCGCGCACTCATTTGCACGTTCATTCTGGAACGAGTCTAAGCGTTGTTCGCACGCGTCGGCACGAACGCGCTGGCGGTGATGGAATAGACTTCCTCGCCGCGCTGGTTGGTGCCGGTGGTCCGGGCCGTCAGAATGCCCCAGCCGGGGCGCGAGGCGGAGGTGCGCTTGTCGACGACGACGTTGACGAAAGCAACGGTGTCGCCGGCGAGCACGGGCCTGATCCAGCGCAGGTCGCGAAAGCCCGGCGACGGGCCCCACACCGCGACCTCCTCGCCGCGCGCTGCGGCTTCCCGCGCCAGACGCTGGCCGTCGGCGACAAGCAGGCTCATGCAGGCCGAGCCGACATGCCAGCCGGAGGCGGCGAGCCCGCCGAACAGCGAGTTCTTGCCTTCCTCCTCGTCGAGGTGAAAACGCTGCGGATCGAACTTTGCGGCGAATGTCTTGATGGCCTCGGCCGTGAACGTATAGCTGCCGATCTCGCGGCGCTGTCCGATCGCGATGTCGTCGAAGAACCGCATCAGACCGCTCCCTCGCGCCGCTTGATCAGGATCGGCGAGGTCATCTCGGCGAGCGCCTGCCCCGCCGCGTTGCGCACAGTGCATTTGAATTTGACGATGCCGAGCTCCGGCCGGCTCTTCGAGGTGCGCGCCTCCACGACGTCGACGTCGAGCATGAGATCGTCGCCGGGTCGAAGTGGCGACAGCCAGCGCACCTCGTCCACGCCGGGCGAGCCGAGCGACGCGGCGCCGGTGATGAAGCCGTCGGCCATCATCCGCATCATCAGCGAGCACAGGTGCCAGCCTGAGCCGGACAGGCCGCGCAGCATGCTTTTCGCCGCCGCCGCCTCGTCGAGGTGCATCGGCTGCGGATCGAATTCGGCGGCAAAGGCCAATATCTCGTCGCGGGTGACATGGCGCGGGCCGAACGTTCCGAACCGGCCGGGCGGGAAATCTTCGAAGGTCAGGGTCATCTTGGGATTGGTTGGCGGAAATGACAGATTGTGGCCGCACTTTACGGCAATCTCAACCCGCCGGCCCGCATGGCTCGTGCTACATATGGGGTGTCGGCGTTGATCCTGAGTCGGATCTACCGACGGCCGAGGCCTGATTTGCCCCTGGGGAGAGCGATGTTTTCATTCAGCGACCTGTTTCAATGGGACCGCTTCATCACGCCGACGATCATCAAGACCTTCTACTGGCTGGTGATCGCGCTGATCTGCCTGTTCGGCCTCTCCGGCATCTTCTCTGGCCTGGCCGCGATGGCGATCAGCCCGTTCGGCGGCTTCCTGGTGCTGCTGTCCTCGATTGCCAGCGTCGTGGTCGGCATCGTGTTCTCGCGCATCGTCGCGGAGCTGATCCTGATCGTCTTCCGCATCAACGAGCATCTCGGCGCGATCCGCGACCAGGGCGGCGGGATACGGTGAGGTTGGTCTCGTAGGGTGGGTTAGGCGAAGCCGTAACCCACCTCTTCCGTTTCCGCGGACCGAGACAGTGGTGGGTTACACCGAGCAGATGCGCTTCGCGCATATGCTCGTCTAACCCACCCTACGGCGCCGATGTTGGTGCTTACGTATTGAACCTGAAATGCATCACGTCGCCGTCGGCGACGACGTATTCCTTGCCTTCGAGGCGGAGCTTGCCGGCATCGCGCGCGCCGGCTTCGCCGCCGAACGCGACATAGTCCTCATACGCGATGGTCTCGGCGCGGATGAAACCCTTCTCGAAGTCGGTATGGATCACGCCGGCCGCGGCCGGCGCCTTGGTGCCGCGATGGATGGTCCAGGCGCGCGCTTCCTTCGGGCCGATGGTGAAGTAGGTGATGAGATCGAGCAGCGTGTAGCCAGCGCGGATCAGGCGGTCGAGGCCGGCTTCCTCCAGCCCCAGCGTCTCCAGGAACTCGGCGCGCTCCTCGCGGGAAATGGTGGCGATCTCGGATTCGATCTTCGCGGAGATGACGACGGCAACCGCGCCTTCCTTGGCGGCCTGCTCCTGCACGGCCTTCGAGAACGTATTGCCGGTCGCGGCCGAGCCTTCCTCGACGTTGCAGACATAGAGCACGGGCTTGGACGACAGCAGGCCGAGCATGGAGAAGGCGCGCTCCTCCTCGGGCTTGCGCTCGACGAGGCGCGCGGGCTTGCCCTCGCGCAGCAACACCAGGGTGCGGTTGACGAGATCGAGCTGCTCCTTGGCGTCCTTGTCGTTGCCCTTGGCTTTCTTGGTGAGATTGTCGACGCGCTTCTCGAGACTGTCGAGATCGGCGAGCATCAGCTCTGTCTCGATGGTCTCGATGTCGGCGAGCGGGGCGATCTTGCCCTCGACATGGGTGATGTCGGAATCTTCAAAGCAGCGCACCACATGCGCGATGGCATCGACCTCGCGGATATTGGCGAGGAACTGGTTGCCGAGGCCTTCGCCCTTGGAAGCGCCGCGCACGAGGCCGGCGATGTCGACGAAGGTCAGCCGCGTCGGAATGATCTGGCCGGACTTGGCGATGGCGGCGAGCTTCTCCAGCCGCGGATCGGGCACGGCGACCTCGCCGACATTCGGCTCGATGGTGCAGAACGGATAGTTCGCGGCCTGCGCCGCGGCCGTCTCGGTCAGCGCATTGAACAAGGTCGACTTGCCGACATTGGGCAATCCGACGATCCCGCATTTGAATCCCATGGTATCCTCTATCCGTATTCGTCATGGCCGGGCTCGTCCCGGCCATCCACGCCTTGACGCGCAGAACGAAGAACGTAGATGCCCGGAACATCTAGCGCGAAGACGCGCTTCGCGCTTCTGTCCGGGCATGACGGAGAAAACGGCGACCCTATTCCTTGCCGTTCTCGTCCTTGGTCAAAAAACCCTTCGCCTGCATGGCGAGATGCACCCTGTTGGCGAAGGTCGCGTCCGTGCCCTTGGCAAGCAGCGCGGCGTGCTCGGCGACGGCGTCGCAGAGCGTCGCCACCCATTCGTTGTCGGCTTTGGCGAAGTCCGACAGCACGTGGCCGTGCACCAGTTCCTTGACGCCGGGATGACCGATGCCGAGCCGCACCCGGCGATAGTCGTTGCCGATATGGGCCGAGATCGAGCGCAGGCCGTTGTGGCCGGCGATGCCGCCGCCGATCTTCACCCGCACCTTGCCCGGCGGCAGCTCGAGCTCGTCATGGAACACGGTGACGTCGCCTTCGGCGATCTTGAAGAAGCCTGCCGCTTCCTGAACGCTGCGACCGGACTCGTTCATGTAGGTCATGGGCTTGAGCAGGATCACGCGCTCAGTGCCCAGCGCACCTTCCGAAGTCTCGCCCTGAAAACGACGGCGCCATGGCGCAAAGCCATGACGCCGCGCGATCTCGTCGACGGCCATGAAGCCGATATTGTGCCGGTTACGTGCGTATTTCGCGCCGGGATTGCCGAGCCCAACAAAGAGTCGCATGACGCGGCGCGCCCCTCGCTCGGCGCGCGATCAAGGACCGCGCGCCAGCCTTGAGAGATTACTTCTTCTTGTCGCCGCCGGCGGGAGCCTTGGCAGCCGCCGCCGGAGCAGCAGCAGCCGGAGCAGCCGCACCAGCCGCCGGAGCCGCCGCAGCGCCCGGAGCCGCGCCACCGGCAGCCGCCGCAGCCGCGGCCTTCTGCTCTTCGGCGTAGCCGGACGGCGGCACGATGGTGACGAGGGTCGCGTCCTCGCGGGTCAGCGCCTTCACCCCGGCCGGCAGCTTGACATCCGACAGATGCAGCGAGTGACCGATTTCGAGCGAGCCGACATCGACCTCGATGTATTGCGGAATGCTCTCGGCGCCGCATTCGAGCTCGATCGCGTGGGCGACGATGTTGACCGTGCCGCCGCGCTTCACGCCCGGGGAGGTTTCAGCCTTCACCACGTGCAGGGGAACGCTGATGCGGATGGTGGCGCCTTCGCCGAGCCGCATGAAGTCGACATGGATCGGGAAATCCTTGACCGGATCGAGGTGGTAGTCGCGCGGAATCACGCGGTGCTTCTTGCCCTCGAGGTCGATGTCGACCAGCGTGGTCAGGAACCGGCCGGCGAGGATGCGCTGGCGCAGTTCACGATCTTCGACCGAGATCGTCAGCGGGGGCTGGTTGTTGCCGTAGATCACTCCGGGCACTCTGCCGGCGCGACGCTCAGCCCGGGCGGCCCCCTTGCCGCTCTTCGGACGTGCGGTCGCCTTCAATTCCTTGACGGTCGTCGCCATGTCGTTAAGTCCTTGTTTTTGCAAAAGTTAATGGGCCGCAGCGCGGCCCATGGCATCATCCGCAGCAAGCCTCCAGGGGTGCGGGGGCCGCGAACGTGGCGGGCTTTTACCCGGAAGATGCGGAAATGACAAGGAGAATGGGCTGATAGGCCGTGCCTAGCTTGCCGTCATTCCGGGGCGGTCGCGATAGCGGCCGAACTAGGGTGCGCAATTGCGCACCTGAGAATCTCGAGATTCCGGGTTCGATGCTGCGCGTCGCCCCGGAATGACGGCAAGAACCTACCCCCCGAGCTTGGCCTCCAGCGCTGCAATCCGCGCCTTCAGCGCTTCGTTCTCCTCGCGCGCGAGGCGCGCCATGTCCTTGACCGCCTCGAACTCCTCGCGCTTGACGAGGTCCATGTCGCGCAGGAATTTTTCCGCCTGGGTGCGCATCACGGTGTCGAACTCGCGCTTGACGCCCTGGGCGGCACCGGCGGCGTCGTTCATCAGGCGGCCGATCTCGTCGAACAACCGGTTGCTGGTCTGGGTCATCTCGGCCTCCGATAAACTTTGCGCGAACTCTCGAAAAGACAATGGCAATCCGCATCGAACGGTTCAAGGGCCGATCGCCGGTATCCTTGTCATGAACCGGTTTCCTTGCAATCGTATTCAACGTGCCTGCATAAGAAGAATCACGCGGCGTCCGCTGCTGGTGCTCCGTCGCCGCAATCTCGTCCACACATAGAAGGCGCGATGCCCTTTCTGCTGATCGACTTTCCCGCCTTCAAGCCGATCGCGATCGAGATCGGTCCATTCGCGATCCGATGGTATGCGCTGGCCTATATCTGCGGCATCGTGTTCGGCTGGCTCTATGCGCGCTCGCTCCTGAAGAACCAGCGCCTGTGGGGCGGACCGGCGCCGATCTCGCTGGTGCAGATCGACGACTTCATCCTGTGGGTCACGCTCGGCATCATCCTCGGCGGCCGCACCGGCTACGTGCTGTTCTACAACCTGCCCTTCTTCATCGATCATCCCGCCGCGATCTTCAAATTGTGGGAGGGCGGCATGTCCTTCCACGGCGGCTTCCTCGGCTGCGTCGTCGCGGTGATGTGGTTTGCCTATCGCAACAAGATCCCGATCCTGTCGCTCGGCGACATCACCACCGCCGTCGCCCCGGTCGGGCTGCTGCTCGGACGAATCGCCAATTTCATCAACGGCGAATTGTGGGGCCGCGCCACTGACCCGAGCCTGCCCTGGGCGATGGTCTTCCCCAACGACCCGACGCAGCTGCCGCGCCATCCGAGCCAGCTTTACGAAGCGGGCATGGAGGGCATCCTGCTGTTCACGGTGCTCGCGATCATGATCCGCTTCGGCGCGCTGAAGCGCCCCGGCATGATCCTCGGCGCCTTCATCCTGATCTACGGTCTGACCCGCATCGCCGGCGAGCATTTCCGCGAGCCGGACGCGCAGCTCGGTTTCCTCTGGGGCGGGTTAACCATGGGCATGCTGTTGTCGATCCCGATGCTTATCGTCGGCGCGATACTTATTGTATGGGCTGTCAGGCGGGGGGCGGCGAAGCCCCTCCAGGCCGTTCGTTAGTTCATTTCGAGAAGACAGCCGTGACCGACTCGCCGCTCCTGAACGAGATCAAGGCGCTGATCAAATCCTCAGGCCCGATGCCGGTCTGGCGGTACATGGAATTGTGCCTGATGCATCCGCGCTACGGCTATTACGTCTCGCGCGATCCGCTCGGGCGCGAGGGCGACTTCACCACCGCCCCCGAGATCAGCCAGATGTTCGGCGAGCTCTTGGGGTTGTGGACCGCCTCGGTCTGGAAGCACATGGGCTCGCCGCAATTCTTGCGACTGATCGAGCTCGGCCCCGGCCGCGGCACCATGATGGCGGACGCGCTCCGCGCACTTCGCGTGCTGCCGCCGCTCTACCAGGCGCTCCATATCCACATGGTCGAGGTCAATCCGGTGCTGCGCGAACGACAGGCGGCGACGCTGTCCGCCGTGCGCAACATCACCTGGCACGACAGCATCGACGACGTACCGGACGGCCCAAGCATCATCCTCGCCAACGAATATTTCGACGTGCTGCCGGTCCGCCAGATGGTCAGGCTCGAGAACGGCTGGCACGAGCGTGTGATCGAGATCGACCCCACCGGCAAGCTTCAGTTCGGCGCGGCGCCGGAGCCGACACCGCGCTTCGAGGTGCTGCTGCCGCCTCTGGTGCGCGCGGCCCCCATCGGGGCGGTCTACGAGTGGCGGCCCGACGGCGAGATCATGAAGCTCGCCACGCGCGTGCGCGACCAGGACGGCGCGGCGCTCATCATCGACTACGGCCATCTGCGCAGCGATGCCGGCGACACCTTCCAGGCCATCGTGCGCCACAGCTTCGCCGATCCCTTGAAAGCCCCGGGCCAGGCCGACGTCACCGCCCATGTCGACTTCCAGGCGCTGGCGCGCGCGGCCGAGGATGTCGGCGCCCGCGTGCACGGCCCGGTAACGCAAGGCGACTTCCTCAAGCGTATCGGCATCGACACCCGCGCCGCGGCCTTGATGCAGAAGGCGACACCCGAAGTCGCCACCGACATTTCGGTCGCGCTCAAGCGCCTGACCGATACCGGGCGCGGCGGCATGGGCTCGATGTTCAAGGTGCTCGGCATCTCCGAGCCGCGGCTGACGGGCCTTGCCGGCCTCAGCGATCTCGAACGGGCCGGAGAGACCTCATGACGCTTGCTTCTTCGCTGCTGTCCGCCGTGCCCGGCCTGCGCCATGCCTTCTTCACCCGCGAAGGCGGCGTCTCCGGCGGCATCTATTCCGCGCTGAACGGCGGGCTCGGCTCCCATGACGATCAGGCCCTCGTCGCCGAGAACCGCCGCCGCATGGCCGAGCATGTCGGCGTCGCGCCCGATCGCTTCCTCAGCCTGCACCAGATCCATTCGCCCGACGTGCTCGTGGCCGATGCGCCGTGGCCGAACGGGCCACGGCCCAGGGGCGACGCGCTGGTGACGAAGACGCCAGGCATCGCGATCGGCGTCTCCACCGCCGATTGCGCGCCGGTGCTGTTCGTCGATCCCAATGCGCGCGTGATCGGCGGCGCGCATGCCGGCTGGAAGGGCGCACTGACCGGCGTGCTCGAAGCGACGATCTCGGCGATGGAAACGCTAGGCGCAACGCGCGGCGGCATCATCGCCGCGATCGGCCCCCTGATCCGGCAGGAGAGCTACGAGGTCGGCAACGAGTTCGTGACGCGTTTCATCGAGGCTGACGCCGAGAACGCGATGTTCTTCATCCCGTCGGTGCGCGAGGACCACGCGATGTTCGATCTCGCCGGCTTCATCCGCAAGCGGCTGGACATGGCGGGCATCCTGATGATCGACGATCTCGGCCTCGACACCTATGCCGACGAACGCTTCTTCAGCTATCGCCGCTCGGTGCATCGCAAGGAGCCCGATTACGGCCGGCACGTTCACGCCATCGCGCTGGAAGGGTGAACACCCGGGCAACACGCCGTCATTCCGGGGTTCGCGAAGCGAAAACCCGGAATCCATCGTGCAGCAATGTACGGGGAGGAATGGATTCCGGGCTCGCGCCGAGTGGCGCGCCCCGGAATGACGGCAGCTTGTGGCGCCGCCGCCCTAGACGTTAATCGATTTTAACGATATCGCTGCCCTCCATAATGAGGGAAGCGTCATCTTTTCTGCGCCGCGCGGGGTCGCGCGTGCTGGCGGCCATGCTGCTGGCGACTGCGCTTGGCGGTTGCGCCGGCGGCAACGCGCCGGGCAATTCCTATGCGATGGCGCCGAGCGGCGGTAGCGGGGCCACGGTGGCGTTCGAATCCATCGACGGACCGCCGCCGCAGGTGTTCGACCGCATGGTCGGGGTGCTCGACAGCGAATCCAAGCTGCGCAGCCTGTCCGTGGTCTCCCGCGAGGGCACGGCCGCCTACCGCGTGCGCAGCTACCTCTCCGCCCAGGTGGTGCGCGGCAAGACGGTGATCGCCTGGGTCTGGGACGTCTACGACGCCAACCAGCAGCGGGCGCTGCGCCTCTCCGGCGAGGAACCGACCTCGGCCAAGGGCGGCCGCGACGCGACACGTGATGCTTGGGCGGCTGCCGACGACCTCGTGCTGCGGAAGATCGCCCAGGCCGGATTCAGCGGACTTTCCAACATGATCAACGGAACGCCGGATGCACCGGGTGCGGCTCCGGCTTTGCGCGGACCGGCGGTGGCGAGCGTCATCAGGGACGCTCCGCGGTCGGACATGCCGGCCTCGGCCCTCGGCTATGCCGAGCAATAACCCCCGCTAAACCACGGCCTCAAGTTGCGGCCAAGCCGTTGACCCGACTCTGGATTTTCAAAGGGAAAACGTAGCATCCCGGGTTGCCATTGCAGCCTCCGGCCTGATATTTCCTCGCCCGTCATAACCGTGCTTCCAGTGGGTATTTTCTGATGTTGAACGTCGTATCCAGCAAAGCGCGGGAGGAAGCGTCCATGTCGGGCAAGAACGGCTCCATCAAGCTCGTCGCCGGCAACTCCAATCCGGCTCTCGCACAGGCCATCGCGCAAGGGCTCCACATGCCGCTGACCAAGGCGGTGGTGCGGCGCTTCGCCGACATGGAGATCTTCGTCGAGGTCCAGGAGAACATCCGCGGTTCGGATGCCTTCATCATTCAGTCGACCTCGTTTCCAGCGAACGACAATCTGATGGAGCTGCTGATCATCACCGACGCGCTGCGCCGCTCCTCGGCGCGCCGCATCACCGCAGTGATTCCCTATTTCGGCTATGCCAGGCAGGACCGCCGGTCCGGCTCGCGCACGCCGATCTCGGCCAAGCTCGTCGCCAATCTGATCACCCATGCCGGCGTCGACCGCGTCATGACGCTCGACCTGCATGCCGGCCAGATCCAGGGCTTCTTCGACATCCCGACCGACAATCTGTTCGCTGCGCCCCTGATGGTGCGCGACATCCGCGAACGCTTCGACCTCGGCAGGGTGATGGTGGTCTCGCCCGACGTCGGCGGCGTGGCCCGCGCCCGCGGCCTCGCCAAGCGCATCAACACCCCGCTCGCGATCGTCGACAAGCGCCGCGAGCGTCCCGGCGAGTCCGAGGTCATGAACGTGATCGGCGACGTCTCCGGCTACAGCTGTATCCTGGTCGACGATATCGTCGACTCGGGCGGCACGCTGGTGAACGCGGCCGACGCGCTGATCGCCAAGGGCGCCAAGGACGTCTACGCCTACATTACCCATGGCGTGCTCTCGGGCGGGGCGGCCGCCCGCATCACCAACTCCAGGCTGAAGGAGCTCGTGATTACCGACTCGATCCTTCCGACCGAGGCGGTGACCAAGGCGCCGAACATCCGCACGCTGCCTATCGCCAGCCTGATCTCGGACGCGATCGCGCGCACCGCCGCGGAAGAGTCGGTGTCGAGCCTGTTCGACTGATTTTCTTCGCCTCTCCCCGCCTGCGGGGAGAGGCCGGAATTTGCGACAGCAAATTCCGGGTGAGGGGGACTCTCCGCGAGTCCAGCTCTCACCGTCCCCGCGGAGATTCCCCCTCACCCCGACCCTCTCCCCGCAAGCGGGGAGAGGGAGAGGCATCCTACCCCACGATCCCCGCCGCGACCTGGCCGCGCAGTCGCTCCAGGCCGTGCAACGTCTCCGCGCAGGCTGCCGCGACCTCGACGCCCTTGATGGCAAAATGCTTGCGGAAGAAGTCGTAGTGCACCTCGGTCTCGTGGAACTGCTGTGGGGTTAGCACCGCGGAGAACACCGGCACCTCGGTGCGGAGCTGCACATCCATCAGCGCCTTGATCACGGTGTCGGCGACGAATTCGTGCCGGTAGATGCCGCCGTCGACGACGAGGCCGGCGGCGACGATCGCGGTGTAGCGCCGCGTCTTGGCGAGGACCTGCGCGTGCAGCGGGATCTCGAACGAGCCCGGCACCTCGAACACGTCGACATGGGTGAGGTGACGCGCCTCGGCTTCCCTCATGAAGGCGATGCGGGCCTCCGCGACCACGTCGCGGTGCCAGCAGGCCTGCACGAAGGCCACCCGCTGCGGCTTTGCGAAGCGCGGATGCTCGATGGCCGGCGGGTCCACGGGAACCGGCGGCTGCGTCGTCTGGGACGTTTCGTTTTGGGGATCTTGCAACATCTGATTCATGGCTTTCCTCAGTTAAGGACCAGAATCAGGGCACACGGAACGACAAACAGCCGCACCTTGCGATGCGTCTGCCACCGACCGTTCTCTTTCATCCGGACTTTAACCGTCGGCTTCGGAGTTGCACCGAATCTGCTGACCCTTCCCTTTGGCAAGATCCTTTTCAGGATACCTGGGGGAAGGCGCTCGCGGGCTTAGGCCTTTCGGCCCTTACCGCCGGTGGGGACTTTCACCCCGCCCTGAGAACATCGGCCGTCCGGGATGAACGGCCTGACCGGAAATATGCCGCCCTCGCGCAGTCGCGGCAAGCGCGTTCGGCATGGGCAAAGCGCATGGTCCCATGCCGGGGTCGAGGCCCTCGTGGCGCCGGCCCGCGCCGGAACTCGCGATTGGCGGCGCTCCCAGGGAATCTGATTCCGGTTTGTTCTCCTCGACCCGGAGTTGGGACCTCCAACGTTAAGAATTGTGGCGGAGATGAGCTGTGGACGAACGAGTCCTGGCTTGTGGACGGACTCGCGACCCCGTTGCGCAGATTCCGCAAATCACATCACTTGATCCGCGACAGGCCCGCGCTGATCCGAGGGGCTCGCGAGAGCGACCCCAGGGATCGCCGCAGCGACGTTTAGGGAGCGCGCGCCGGGCCCAACCGCGTGCGTATCAAAGACAACAAGAAGGCAAGAGGTCGAGACGGCATGTCCCTGCTCGAAGGCACTATCGATTCCAGAAGCCATCCACTCGCGGTGGTCGAGGATATCGCTGCCAGCAACAACTGGCCGTTCGAACGCTCCGGCGAAGACGAACTCACGATTGTCTCCAAGGGACAATGGACCGACTACCAGCTCTCCTTCACCTGGATGGGCGAGATCGAGGCGCTGCATCTGGCCTGCGCCTTCGACATGAAGATTCCGCTCGCGCGCCGCGGCGAGGTGCAGCGGCTCGTCGCTGCCGTCAACGAGCAGCTGTGGGTCGGTCATTTCGATCTGTGGACCAACACCGGCATGGTGATGCACCGCCAGGCCCTGGTGCTGCCGGGCGGCCTCACCGCCTCGACCGCGCAATGCGAGGCCATGCTCGCCGGCGCCATCCACGCCTGCGAGCGCTACTTCCCGGCGTTCCAGTTCGTGGTGTGGGCCGGCAAAACCACCGCGCAAGCCATGGACGCGGCGATGTTCGACACGGTCGGAGAGGCATAGAGCTCGCAATGCATGGGGAGCCGCAGCTCCCTCCCTGCGTCATCCCGGACAAGCGCGCCCCAAGCGCGCGCCGATCCGGGATCCATTCCGCGTGATGGCCACTTGTGGCACGCGGCTTGTTGCCAACACCTCGATCCACTAGAACCGCCTGTGGTTATGGATCCCCGCCTTCGCGGGGATGACGCCTGAGTGTGTGGCAACGGCGATGGCAAACAATCCTCTCCAAAACGTCACCGGCACCATCCTGCTCGCCGGCGCCGGCAAGATGGGTGGCGCGATGCTGACGGGATGGCTGGCAGGCGGGCTCGATCCGCGTCGCGTCGCGGTGATCGATCCGCACATTGCGCCCGAGATATCCGCGCTCGCCGCCAAGGGCGTCGTGCTCAATCCCGATGTGA
This sequence comes from Bradyrhizobium sp. 191, assembly GCF_023100985.1. Taxonomy (NCBI): domain Bacteria; kingdom Pseudomonadati; phylum Pseudomonadota; class Alphaproteobacteria; order Hyphomicrobiales; family Nitrobacteraceae; genus Bradyrhizobium; species Bradyrhizobium sp. 191. The sequence continues at coordinate 5,552,806 of NZ_CP064692.1, read as the reverse complement.
AGACCGCCGGCCTCGTCGAGACGCTGGTCGTCGCGGTGAAGCCGCAGATGTTCCGCGAGGCCGGCGCCAGGCTGAAACCGTTCGTCTCGGACAGGACCTCGGTGGTCTCGATCATGGCGGGCACCACGATCGCCTCGCTTGCCGAAGTCTGCGGCGGCGCCGTGGTGCGCGCGATGCCGAACACGCCGGCGGCGATCGGCCGCGGCATCACCGTTGCGGTCGCAGCCCGGGACGTAAGCGCCGCCCAGCGTGCCGTGGCCGATGCGCTGCTGCGCGCCACCGGCGCGGTGGAATGGGTCGAGGACGAAGCCCTGATGGACGCGGTCACCGCCGTGTCGGGCTCGGGGCCGGCCTATGTGTTCCTGCTCGCCGAGGAGCTCGCCCGCGCCGGTGTGGAAGCGGGCCTGCCCGAAGCGCTGGCGACGAAGCTCGCTCGCGAGACCGTCGCCGGCTCCGGAGAGTTGCTGCACCAGTCGGAGCTTCCCTCGGCCACGCTGCGCCAGAACGTCACCTCGCCCGGCGGCACCACCGCCGCGGCCCTCGGCGTACTCATGGGTGAGGCCGGCCTGCGCGATCTCATGATCCGCGCGGTCGCGGCGGCGACGCAGCGGTCGAGGGAGCTCGCGAAGTAAACAGGTGGCGCGCTACGCTCCCAGCCGCTTGTTGAACATCTCGACATTGACGAGACCGCGGGCATGGCGGCCCTCGCCGAGCTTGCGCGTGCCCTCGAAGGCCTCGACCTCGAAGCGGATGACGCGGCGCTCGACCGCAACCACCTTCGCCGTGGTCCGCACCGTCGCGCCGACCAGCGCCGCGGCGAGATGGCGGATGTCGACCTCGGTACCTACGGTGACCCAGCCCGGCTGAAGCGCCGCGCGGATCGCATCGCCCGCCGTCATCTCCATCTCCAGGATCATCATCGGGGTCGCATAAACAAACGGCATGCCGGGCACGAAATGCCCGACCGTGCGCTCGGCCGGAACCACCAGCGTGCGCTCGGCGCTCATGCCGGCCTTGATGAAGTCGCGTGCGTCCATGGTGCTTGCTCGATGTCGTTCCGGACAAGCGCGCCCTAAGCGCGCGCCGATCCGGGACCCATAACCACAAGACGTCGTGGTTGCGGGGATTCGGAGTTAGCGCTTCGTCAGATAACCAGTGCCTGTGGCTATGGGTCCCGGATCTGCGCTTACGCTTGTCCGGGACGACGGCGGTGGTTGCCGCGCCAGCCGAAACTATTTCTTCGCCGCCGCCGCGCGCTCCACGAAGGTCTTGCCGCCCTTCATCTTGTGGCGCAGCGGGGCTTCGTTGATCTGGATGACGACGGCATCGGCATCGACGCCGAGATTCTTCACCAGCGCCTGGGTGATGTCGCGCATCATGCCGGCCTTCTGCTCGTCGGTGCGGCCTTCGGCCATGCTGATGGTGATCTCAGGCATCGTTGTCTCCCTGCTGCTCTGCTGCTGTCGTCATGGCCGGGCTTGTCCCGGCCATCCACGTTCTTTTCCATCAAACAAGACGTGGATGCCCGGGACAAGCCCGGGCATGACGACCTGCCGGAATGGCTAACCCCAGCTCACGTCATGGCGGGCGAGGACCTCACGCACCTTTGAAACCAGATCGGCTTCCCTGCAGGAGAACTGCGCCGGCCGGGTCTCGCGCCATTCCTGGTTGGAGGCGATCGCGGCGGCGGCCTTCGCGCCCTCGATCAGGTCCTTGACCTGCACTTCGCCGAGCGCCTTTTCATCCGATCCCTGGATGATCACGCAAGGTGAGTCGCGGCGGTCGGCGTATTTGAGCTGGTTGCCCATGTTCTTGGGATTGCCGAGATAGAGCTCGGCGCGGATGCCGGCGGTGCGCAAGCTGGCCACCATTTTCTGGTAGTCGGCGACGCGATCGCGGTCGAACACGGTGACGACGACGGGGCCGAATTCGGGCCGCGTGTCGAGCTTGCCGAGCAACGTCAGCGCAGCCTGGAGCCGCGACACGCCGATCGAAAAACCGGTCGCCGGCACCGGCTCGCCGCGGAAGCGCGAGACGAGGCCGTCGTAGCGCCCGCCGCCACCGACCGAGCCGAACCGCACCGGGCGGCCCTTCTCGTCCTTGGTGTCGAGCAGGAGCTCCACCTCGTAGACGGGCCCGGTGTAATATTCGAGCCCGCGCACGACGGAGGGATCGATCTTGATGCGATCCGCGCCATAACCCGACGCCGTCACCAGCCTGGCGATCTCTTCAAGCTCGCTCACGCCGGCCTGACCGACTTGGCTCTTGGCAAGGTAAGTTTCCGCCGCAGCAATGGCCTCTTTCCAATCGTCGCGCGGCTTGGTGATGGCGAGAACGACGTCAGCTTCCGCCGCGCTCAGGTTGGCGCCCTTGGTGAAGTCGCCCTTGCCTTCTTCACCGCCGTCCCATCGTCCGGGACCGAGCAGCTTGCGCACTTCGTCGGTGGAGAACTTGTCGAGCTTGTCGATCGCGCGCAGCACGGTCAGCCTGCGGCCTGCGTTCTCGTCACCGGCGAGCCCGATGGCTTCCAGAACTCCGTCGAGCACCTTGCGGTTGTTAACCTTCACCACATACTGGCCACGTGCGATGCCGAGCGCCTCCATCGTGTCGGCCGCCATCATGCAGATCTCGGCGTCCGCCGCCGGCGTCGCCGAGCCCACCGTGTCGGCATCGAACTGCATGAACTGGCGGAAGCGGCCCGGGCCGGGCTTCTCGTTGCGGAAGACGTAGCCGACGCGGTAGCTGCGGTACGGCAAGATCAAAGCGTCGGTACCGTAGCGCTCGCCGACGTAGCGGGCCAGCGGCGCGGTCAGGTCGTAACGCAGGCTGATCCACTGCTCGTCGTCGTCCTGGAACGAGAACACGCCCTCGTTCGGACGGTCCTGGTCGGGCAGAAACTTGCCGAGCGCGTCGGTGTATTCCATCGCCGGCGTCTCCACCGGCTCGAAACCGTAGAGCTCGTAGACGGCGCGGATCTTCTCGACCATCTCGCGCGTCGCCCGGATCGCAGCGGGATCACGATCCTCGAGCCCGCGCGGCAGGCGCGCCTTCAGTTTCTGGGGTTTTTTGGGTTTCTCGGCCATGCGCGGCGTTTACCAGTCGACGGGGAATGCGGCAACGGGGTGTTAGAGGGCGACGTCATTCCGGGGCTCGCGAAGCGAGAACCCGGAATCTCGAGATTCTTAGGTGCGCAATTGCGCACCATAGTTCGCCCTTGGGGCGCCCCGGAATGACGGCCAGCCTTACGGAGTCTCCATTCGTGCCCGGATGGCATCCGCATCCGCCTTCGGCAGCGACTTCAGGGTCGGCTTGATGGTTTCACCACCGACGATCTTGCCGTTGCGCTTGAACATCCAGTCCGAGACGTCGGCTTCACCAAACGAGACTTTGTCGCCGGCGTGCTTGCCCGGTAGATCCCGCGGCTCGTTTGCCAAGAGCCCGGTAAAGGTCCCGCCAGGTTGCTTCTTCACCTCGCCAACCCAGATGTGCTCGCCGCCCTTGCGGGTCGAGAATCGCACCTTCAAGGTGTGCCCGGTTTCCGACGGCTTCGGCGATGCGTAGGAGGCCCAGAAGGTCGGGAGCGTAGCGCGACCCCGCTCGATAGCCGCATTCATCTCGGGATCGGCGGTCTGCACGGTCACGATGGGCGAGCGGTCTTGCGCGACCACTTCGTGCGTGGGGCCGATGGTCAGGATGCCGAAGACGGTGACGCCGGTGATTGCGGCGAGAACGACCCACTTGATGGGCTGCGAGAGCTTGGTTGCCATGACTACAAGGTCCTGATGTCGCGATGTGTCCTTTGTCGCATGTCGGCAACGGCACGTTCAGTGCGCAATAAACCACGAACATTGCGTGTTTCCCCTCTCCTCGTGAGAGAGGGAAAACTTCTCACCGCCGATCAAAGCACCTTGCGGATCCAGTTGTGGGGATCGTTGGTGCGGCCGTACTGGATGTCGACGAGCTGCTTGCGCAGGCCCATGGCGACAGGGCCGGCGCCGCCACCCGAGATCTCGAAGTCGCCGCTCACCGAGCGCACCTTGCCGATCGGGGAGATCACAGCGGCGGTGCCGCAGGCGAAGGCCTCCTTCAGCCTGCCGCTGGCCGCATCCTTGCGCCACTGGTCGAGTGAGTACGGCTCCTCGCGCACGGTCTTTCCGGCATCGCGGGCGAGCGCGATGATGGAGTCGCGGGTGATGCCGGGCAGGATGGTGCCAAGCGGCGGCGTGGAGAGCGAGCCGTCGTCGAACACGAAGAAGACGTTCATGCCGCCGAGCTCCTCGACATAGCGGCGCTCGACCGCGTCGAGGAACACGACCTGGTCGCAACCGTGCTGGATCGCTTCGGCCTGGGCGCGCAGGCTCGCGGCATAGTTGCCGCCGCATTTGACGGCGCCGGTGCCGCCGACCGCGGCGCGGGTGTAATTCTCGGACACCCAGATCGAGACCGGCGCAGGCCCGCCCTTGAAGTAGGAGCCGACCGGCGAGGCGATGACCGCGAAGATGTATTCAGATGACGGCTTGACGCCGAGGAACGTCTCGCTCGCGATCATGAAGGGGCGCAGATACAGGCTGCCCTCGCCGCCCGGAATCCAGGCGCGGTCGATGCGCACGACCTGCTCGACCGCCTCGAGGAAGACGTCCTCAGGCAGCTGGGCCATCGCCATGCGATCGGCCGAGTCCTTGAAGCGTCGTGCATTGGCATCGGGGCGGAACAGGTTCACGCCGCCATCATCGCGCTTGTAGGCCTTGAGACCCTCAAAGATCTCCTGCGCGTAGTGCAGCACCGCGCCGGCCGGATCGAGCTGGAAGTTGACGCGCGCCTCGATCCGCGCGTCATACCAGCCGCCCCTGGCCTGGTTGTAGCGGACGATGGCCATGTGGTCGGTGAAGACCCGTCCGAAGCCGGGGTCCACCAGCTTGGCGACGCGGTCCTTCTCAGGGGTTGGATTGGATGCGGGCTGGATGTCAAATTTCATGCTCATGTCCTTGCCTCCCGCTGCCGGTGGCGGCGCTGTTCTGGCGCCCGCCTGCCCGCTTTCGGGGCCCGGCTGGCTTTGATTGGTTTCTGCCGGACCACCGCCAGCCTTTTTACGGCCGGTTTCCGTGGACAGCATGTCGCCGAGGACATGCTTTTGCGGAAGGCGGAAGTCCAGTATGTTTTGCCGAAATGCCGCTCGACAATCGCACGGTAGATCTGATCCGGCCGTCGTCGCCTGTCCGGCTCTCTTCGGCGCCTTGCTCCGATGCTAACCCGACGCGAAGCGATCTAAAATTTCGTGCGGGTCGATCGTTTTGTAACATTGAACCCAAGATACGTCAATATGCCTGACATAAATTTCGTGACTTCCTCTCACGACGCTGCCGAGCCCGGGCCGGCCGCAGACGGTGGAGGCAATTTGCGCTGGGATATCATCGAGCTGCTGTTCTTCGCCTACCGCGACTTCGTCGGCGATCCCGACCAGGAGCTGGAGGCGTTCGGCTTCGGCCGGGCCCACCACCGCGTCCTGCATTTCGTCTACCGCTATCCCGGCCTCAAGGTCGCCGACCTCCTCGACGTCCTGCGCATCACCAAGCAGTCGCTCGGCCGCGTGCTCAAGCAGCTGCTGGACGAGGGCTACATCGTGCAGAAGACCGGCGACAATGATCGCCGCCAGCGCCTGCTCTACACGACGCCGAAGGGCGAGGCGCTGGTGCAGAAGCTCGCCGGCCTGCAGACCACGCGGATCAACAGGGCGCTCGCGGAGATGGCTCCGCAGGACGCCGAGACCGTGAAGCGCTTCCTGCGCGCGATGATCGACCGAGACGATCCGGACAAGGTGCTCGAGACGATCTTCGCTTCCGTCAACCACGACAAGGAGTGACCGTGCCGCTCGCTGCCACGCTCGCCCGCCCGCCGGTGCAACCCGCCGACGATGCCCCGCATCTGCTGCTGGTCGACGACGATCGCCGCATCCGCGATCTGCTCTCGCGCTTTCTCGCCAGTGAGGGCTACCGCGTCACCACCGCCGCGAGCGCCGGCGATGCACGCTCGAAACTGCTGGGCCTGCATTTCGACCTCCTGATCCTCGACGTCATGATGCCGGGCGAAACCGGGTTCGATCTCGCCCGCTTCATCCGGACCTCCTCCTCGGTGCCGATCGTGATGCTGACGGCGCGCCACGAACCGGAATCCCGCATCGAGGGCTTGCAGATCGGCGCGGACGATTACGTGGCAAAGCCGTTCGAGCCGCGCGAGCTCGCGCTACGCATCAACAACATCCTCAAGCGCGCCGCCCCGCCGCCACAGGTCGCGATCGTGGAGAAAATTGCCTTCGGTCCCTACGTCTACCATCTCGAGCGCGGCGAATTGCGCCAGGGCGAGGAGGTCATCCATCTCACCGACCGCGAGCGCGAGATGCTGCGGATTCTCTCGGAAACACCGGGAGAGACCGTGCCGCGCAGCGCGCTGACCGGCAACGGCAGCGTCAACGAGCGTGCCGTCGACGTGCAGATCAACCGCCTCAGGCGCAAGATCGAGACCGACCCCGCCAATCCGCTATTTCTGCAGGCGGTGCGCGGCATCGGCTACCGGCTGGTTGCCTCGCCTTGAGACCCGAGCAGTGAAGCGCGACCGATGAGCACGATCGATACCGGCCTGACGCTGCTGCGAAGCGCCGCCGGCCGCGTCTCCGCCGCCAATGGCTGGATGGGCAACGCGTTCAAGGGCTGGATGCCAACCGGCCTCTACGCCCGCGCGCTCCTCATCATGATCGTGCCGATGGTGGTGCTGCAATCGGTCGTCGCCTTCGTGTTCATGGAGCGGCACTGGAACACGGTGACGCGCAGATTGTCGGCTGCGGTGGTGCAGGACATCGCCGCGCTGATCGATGTCTACAAGGGCTATCCGCAGGACAAGGATCGCGACCAGATCCGCCGCATCGCGCAGCAGCGACTCGGCCTCGTGGTCGATTTCCTGCCCGCCGGCGACATGCCGCCGCCAGGCCCAAAACCGTTCTTCTCGCTGCTCGACCAGACGCTGTCGGTGCAGCTCGGCCGCCAGATCGGGCGCTCGTTCTGGATCGACACGGTCGGCCGCTCCAACCTCGTCGAGATCCGCATCCAGCTCGACGACGCCGTGATGCGCGTGTTCGCGCAGCGCAGCGCTGCCTATGCCTCGAACTCGGAGATCTTCCTGTTCTGGATGGTCGGGACGTCCTCCATCCTCTTGATCGTCGCGGTGCTGTTCCTGCGCAACCAGATCAAGCCGATCCTGCGCCTTGCCGATGCCGCCGAGAGCTTCGGCAAGGGCCGCGAGGCACCGAACTTCCGCCCGAGGGGCGCGCGCGAGGTGCGGCGCGCGGCAGTCGCCTTCCTCGAAATGAAGTCGCGCATCGAGCGCACCATGGAGCAGCGCACCGCGATGCTCGCCGGCGTCAGCCACGATCTGCGCACCATCCTGACCCGCTTCAAGCTCGAGCTGGCGCTGATCGGCGACAGTCCGGAGCTCGAGGGCATGCGCAAGGATGTCGACGAGATGTCGATGATGCTGGAGGATTACCTCGCCTTCGCCCGCGGTGATTCCGGCGAGCAGTCGCAGCCGACCGACATGGCCCAGGCCCTCGAAGAGCTGCGCAGCGATGCCGAACGCCACGGCCACAACGCGACCGTCGCATTCCACGGCCTGCCCGTGGTGACGGTGAAGCCGGCCTCGTTCAAGCGCTGCCTCGCCAACCTCATCACCAACGCGGCGCGCTACGGCAAGAACATCGCCATCACCGGCCAGCGCGATCACCGATATTTGACCGTCACGATCGACGACGACGGCCCGGGCATTCCCGCTCACTTGCGCGAAGAGGTGTTCAAGCCGTTCCTGCGGCTGGACAACGCCCGCAACCAGGACGAAGGCGGCACCGGCCTCGGCCTTGCCATCGCCCGCGACATCGCCCGCTCGCACGGCGGCGACATCACGCTCGGCGACAGCCCGATGGGGGGATTAAGGGCGAGCGTGAGGATACCGGTGTAGGTGCGGTCTTCCCTTCTCCCCTTGTGGGCTAAGGCGTGCACAGAATTTTCTTGCCTTAAGTGAATCGAGTCTGATTCTTTGTAATGCGGTTAAGAAGGATAACCGCATTGAAGGCAGGAATGGATTGGTCGGTCGGCCGTTTTGGAGACGTTCGACTGGCCAAAAAGGGGCGCTGTTGTTGCGGCGCGCCGTCGAACGCGTGACGATGAATCTGCGAGCAGCGGCCGATGGCCGCGCCGAATGGGTCGGCTTCAGCCGGTGGCTGAACAATCCGAGCGTAACGGTGGACGAGATCGTCGGGCATGGCGCAGAGGTGCTGTCGAAGCAGTGTGCAGGCCTGCATGTGCTTGCGATCCAGGACACGACGGAACTGAACTACGCGAGGCATGCGGGCCGGGTCCGCGGCCTTGGCCCTTCCGGGAACGGGATTGACCCAGGCCTGTTTGTGCATCCGGTGTTGGCCGTTGACGCCGGGAGCGGAGCCTTGCTCGGGCTCGCTGGGATGCAGATTTGGACGCGCCAGGGGCCTGCGTCGCCCGATTACCAGAGCCAGCCAATCGAAGAGAAGGAGTCCTATCGTTGGATAAAGAGCGCGGCCGACGCCAAGAGTGCGCTTGCTGCTGCGGCGATGGTCACGGTGGTTGGCGACCGTGAGAGCGACATTTACGAGGAATTTGACCGGATTCCTGACGCACGGACCCATTTGCTTACACGTGCCTGTCGCGATCGCGCCCTGGTGGGCGGCGGAAAGCTGTTTGATATTGCCGAAAGTTGGCCGGTCCAGCATAGCTTCGACTTGGAGGTTCGGGCACAGCCCGGCCGTGCGGCACGAACGGCCAAGATCGCACTGCGCTTTGGCGGGGTGACCATCAAGCGCCCGGCCAACTGCAGCGACCGGAAAGCTGCGCGTCAATTGACGTTGCGCTTGGTTGAAGTGAAGGAACTGGATCCCGTTATCGGGGAGTCGATCCACTGGCGCCTTCTCACCACTCATACGGTGACGACCGTGAAGCAGGCGCTGCAGATCGTTGATTGGTACCGTCAGCGCTGGCACATCGAGCAGTTGTTCCGCACCAGTAAAAGCCAAGGCCTCGACATCGAGAGCAGCCAAGTCGAGGCGGCTGAGGCATTGTTCAAGCTCGCTGCCATCGCGATGACGGCAGCTACCAAGATCATGCAGCTCGTCCTCGCCCGTGATGGCACGGTCGACCGCCCCGCCACCGACGTGGTGCCTCCGGACCAACTGCCGATCCTCGAAATCTTGCAGGTCCAGCTCGAAGGCAGGACTGACAAGCAAAAGAACCCTCACTCCAAGCACTCTGTCGCATGGCTCGCATGGATCATCGCTCGCCTCGGAGGATGGACCGGCTACGCCTCGGAGCGGCCACCAGGTCCCATCACTATGCGCAGAGGATGGCACCGCTTCAAGCAAATGTCAGCCGGTTGGAGGCTCCGAGATATGTGCTCGCCTTAGCCTTGTGGGAGAAGGTGGCGCGAAGCGCCGGATGAGGGGTCTGTCTCCGCGGGCAGAACTGCTCGATAGTGACGAGGGTCATACGCGGATAGAGACCCCTCACCCCAACGCGTTCGCATCCACTGACGTCGCCGCCCTCTCCCACAAGGGGAGAGGGCACAACAATGCCGGTCGTGCTCGCGGCCGTCGCCGTTTTCCCAATCGCACGAATTTCGTCATCGCATGATTTTGCGCGTTCGCACGATCATCTGCGCGGCAGACGTCGCACGCGACGAAAATGGGTCAAAACATGACGATTATCATATCAATTGACCCAAAACCTTTGCAGCGATCGCCGCACAAATTCGTGAATGTCATGGCCTCACGCCTCGTTCGCGCAAATATGCATTGCCGGAAATTTCGACGCTTCATCGTTTCGCATCGGTATGATTATGGTCGCGCAAAATTCGTCGAATTGATCGCCGCACGCGATCGCCGAGCAAGGGAATGCATATGGCAACTGTTCTCACCATCAACGGCGAAACGAAATCCTTCGACGCGCCACCTGACATGCCGCTGCTCTGGGTGCTGCGCGACATCCTCGGAATGACCGGCACCAAGTTCGGCTGCGGCATCGCGCAGTGCGGCGCCTGCACGGTGCATGTCGACGGCAAGGCGGTCCGCTCCTGCGTGCTGCCGGTGAGCGCGGTCGAGAACCGCGCCGTCACCACGATCGAAGCCGTCGGCAGCACGCCTGCGGGCGCGAAGGTGCAGAAGGCCTGGTTGGAGGCCGAAGTGATCCAGTGCGGCTACTGCCAGTCCGGCCAGATCATGGCGGCTGCGGCGCTGCTGGCGGCAACGCCGAACCCCGACGATTCCGACATCGACGCCGCCATGGCCGGCAACATCTGCCGCTGCGGCACCTATGTGCGCATCCGCGAGGCCATCAAGCAGGCCGCCAACGGCCGTCAGTCCTGAGGTTCGCCATGAACGCACATCACAGCATCTCTCGCCGCGCAGCTCTGACCGGTGGTCTCGCCACCGGCTTCCTGCTCGCCTTCCATCTGCCGCTGCGCGCCGCCGTCAACGAGCCGGTGCAGCCGCGCGACACCACCGACGGCAAGTTCGCGCCCAATGCCTTCATCCGCATCGACGAGACCGGCCGCACCGTCCTGATCATGCCGCAGGTCGAGATGGGCCAGGGCACCTATACCTCGATCTCCGCGGTGCTCGCCGAGGAGCTGGATGCCGACTGGAGCAAGGTCGAGGTCCAGCACGCCCCGCCTGACGACAAGCTCTACGGCAATCCAACCTTCGGCCTGCAAGTCACCGGCAATTCCAACTCGATCCGCGCCTGGTGGCTGCCGCTGCGCAAGGCCGGCGCCACCGCGCGCGCGATGCTGGTGCAGGCGGCGGCCGCGGAATGGGGCGTCGATCCGGCAAGCTGCACGGCCGCCAAGGGCGAGGTCGCGCATGCAGCGAGCGGCCGCAAGCTTGCTTACGGCGCGCTGGCGCTCGCAGCCCGAGGCCAGACCCCGCCGAAGGACGCTGCGCTGAAGGACCCCAAGGACTTCGTCCTCATCGGCCAGCCCTTGAAGCGGCTCGACACGCCGGACAAGGTCAACGGCAAGGCCATCTACGGCATCGACGCCATCCTGCCCGGCATGAAGTTCGCGACCGTCGCCGCCTGCCCGGTGTTCGGCGGCAAGGTCGGCAAGGTCGACGACAGTGCCGCGGTGAAGCTTCCCGGCGTGCGCAAGGTCGTCGTGCTCGAGGACATGGTCGCCGTGATCGGCGATCACATGTGGGCGGCCAAGAAGGGGCTCGAAGCGCTCGAGATCGAGTGGGACGAAGGGCCGAACGCCGAGATCACCACCAAGGACGTCTGGGACGACCTGCGCAAGGCCAGCCGGAAGGACGGCGCAATCGCCAAATCCGACGGCGACATCGCCAAGGCGCTGGCGAGCGGCGACAAGTTCGAGGCGGTCTACGAGTTGCCCTTCCTGGCGCACGCCTCGATGGAGCCGATCAACGCCACGGTGCACGTGAAACCCGACTCCTGCGACATCTGGACCGGCACGCAGATCATGACGCGCGTGCAGTCGGAGGCGGCGAAGGCCGCGGGCCTGCCGATCGACAAGGTGATCGTCAACAATCACCTGCTCGGCGGCGGCTTCGGCCGCAAGCTCGAGCCCGACATGGTGGTGGCGGCGGTGAAGATCGCCAAGCAGGTCGACTATCCCGTGAAGGTGGTGTGGACCCGCGAGGAGGACATCCAGCACGACGTCTACCGCCCGGTCTATCGTGACGAGATCACGGCGTCGCTGGTCGACGGCAAGGTCGCGGGCTGGAAGTACAAGGTCGCCGGCTCCGCCGTGCTGGCGCGCTGGCTGCCGCCGGCGTTCCAGAAGGGCATCGACATCGACGCGATCGACGCCGCGGTCGATGCGCCCTACGACTTCGCCAACTTCCATGTCGAATATGTCCGCGCCGAGCCACTGTCGGTGCCGACGGGTTTCTGGCGCGGCGTCGGCCCGAACAACAACGTGTTCGCGGTCGAATGCGCGATGGACGAGCTCGCGCGCAAGGCGGGCAAGGACCCGATCGAATTCCGAAAGTCCATGCTGACGAAGAATCCGCGCATGCTCGCGGTGCTCGACCAGGTCGCGGAGAAATCCGGCTGGGGGCAACCCCTGCCGCCGCGCGTCGGCCGCGGCGTCTGCGTGCAGCCGTCATTCGCAAGCTTCATCGCGACGGTGGTGGAGGCGGAGATCGACGACATCGGCGAGATCACGCTCCGCCGCATCACCTCGGTGGTCGACACCGGCATCGCCGTCAACCCCGACACCGTGAAGGCGCAGATCGAGGGCGGGCTGATCTTCGGCCTGACCGCGGCGCTCTATGGCGAGATCACCATCGACAAGGGCCGCGTGCAGCAGTCGAACTTCCACGACTACCGCATGATGCGCATCAACGAGACGCCGAAGATCGAGGTCATCGTCGTCAAGAGCGGCGAAGCGCCCGGCGGCATCGGCGAAGCCGGCGTCAATGCCGGACCGCCGGCGCTGCGCAATGCGATTTACGCCGCGACCGGCGTGGCGCTGCGGCGCCTGCCGATCGACCGGAAACTGCTGGCTGCGGGGAAGAAGGCATGAGCGGCAAGATGCGTATCCTCACAAGCGTCGTCGCGATTGCCATCGTCGCGGCAGCGGTCGGCGTCTTCATCATCCGTGGGCCCGGCCCGCTCGACTTCGCCGGCGGCACGAAAGTGCCGCTGGCGGACTACCGCGCGGGCAAGCCGACCGGCGTGCCGGCGAAGCTAGAGAAAGCCGGCATCGTCGAGCGCGGCGAATATCTCACCAAGGCCGCCGACTGCATGGTCTGCCACACTAAGCCGGGCGAGAAGGAGTATTCCGGCGGGCTCGCCTTCAAGCTGCCGTTCGGCACGCTCTATTCCACCAACATCACGCCGGACAAGGACACCGGCATCGGCAATTACAGCGACCAGGATTTCCTGAACGCGGTCCAGCACGGCAAGCGCCGTGACGGCGCGCGGCTCTATCCGGCGATGCCCTACACGTCCTACACCTTCATGACCGACGAGGACGTGCTGGCGGTGAAGGCCTATCTGTTCAGCCTGCCGGCGGTGCGCGCCAAGGCGCCCGACAACATGCTGTCGTTCCCGTTCAACCAGCGCTGGGCGATGATGTTCTGGTCGGCCGTGTTCAATCCGGACACGCGCTTTGCGCCCGACACCTCGAAGAGCCCTGAGTGGAACAGAGGCGCGTATCTCGCCGAGGCGCTGGCGCATTGCGGCGAGTGCCACACGCCGCGCAATCTCGGCTTCGCGCTGGACAACCGCAGGAAGTTCGCCGGCGCCATCACGGCGGGCTGGCGCGCCTTCAACATCTCCTCGGACAAGGCGACAGGTCTCGGCAACTGGAGCGACCAGGATCTGATCTCGTATCTGTCGCTCGGCCATGCGCCGGGTCATGGCTCGGCCTCGGGCCCGATGGGTGAGGCGGTCGACCACAGCTTGAGCAGGCTCGTCCCCGAAGACATCAGCAGCATCGTTGCTTACCTGCGCAGCGTGCCGCCGCAGCCCTCGCCCGACCTGCCCGCCACCACGGCGCCCGTCGCCCCCGCCTCGCACCGCGACGGCGTCACGGCGAACGCCCGCGGCAAGCAGGTGTTCGCGAGCGCCTGCGCCAGCTGCCACGGCTGGAGCGGCGAGAGCCCGGTCTCGCCGATGGCGACACTGACCGGCACCTGGGCTGTCAACGACCCCGCCGCCACCAACGTCGCGCAGATCGTGCTCTCGGGCACCAAGCGGCATACGCCCGACGGTGCGTTGTCGATGCCGGCGTTCGGCAAGGCCTACACCGACGACGAGATCGCGGCGGTGGCGAACTACGTCACGGCGCGGTTCGGAACGAAGGGCTCGAAGCTGACGGCGAAGGACGTGGCGGAGCTGAGGGAGCAGACGGCGGAGTAGCGTATGGCGAGATTGATGCGTGATCGCGCGTCAGTCTCCGTTGTCGTCCCGGACAAGCGTAGCGAAGCGGAGCGCAGATCCGGGACCCATAACCACAGGATGTGGTTCGGCGAAGACTCGCAGTTACCAGCTTCGCGCAACAACTTCTCCCTGGGGTTATGGGTCCCCGCCTTCGCGGGGACGACACCTAGCGTGGAGCGTGGTTCTTCAGCTCAGCCAGAATCTTGGCGTCGCCGGCTCCAGCCGGCCGCCCACGCGCACCGGTGCAATCTTCAGCGCGAGCCCCGTGGCGTCATCCGTCTCCACCGCGACGCCGCTGAGCGTCGCCGCGCCCGCGGCGGGCTCGAAGCGGCCCGACGGAATCCCCGTGGTGAACCGGCGCAGCGGTTCTTCCTTCTGCATGCCGATGATGGAATCGTAGTCGCCGGTCATGCCGGCGTCGGTCATGTAGGCGGTGCCGCCTGACAGGATCTGGTGGTCGGCGGTCGGCACATGGGTGTGGGTGCCGACGACGAGGCTGGCGCGGCCGTCGCAGAAGAAGCCGATGCCCTGCTTCTCGCTGCTCGCCTCGCAATGAAAATCGACGACAATGGCGTCCGCGGCAACGCCGAGCGGGCAGGCCCCGAGCTCGCGCTCCAGCGCCGCGAAGGGATCGTCGAACGGGGTCATGAAGACGCGGCCCAGAGCGTTGACGACGAGGGCATGCCGGCCGTTCTTGGTCTCGACCAGGGCGGCGCCGCGGCCGGGCGTGCCGCGCGGATAGTTGGCGGGGCGCACCAGGCGGTCGGCGCGCTCGATGAAGACGAGGGCCTCGCGCTGGTCCCAGGAATGATTGCCGAGCGTCACCGCGTCGGCGCCGGCCTCGAGAAACTCCTGGTAGATCGCTTCCGTGATGCCGAAGCCGCCGGCGGAATTCTCGCCGTTGACGACGACGAAATCGAGCGACCAGTCCTTGACCATGCCGGGCAGATATTCGGCGATGGCCTCGCGCCCGCTACGGCCGACGACATCACCCACGAAGAGAATGCGCAACTTCAGAACTCCGGAAATCGAACACGTCCGATTCCGTTAGCACATAATCCAGCGCGACGTCGTGGGATAGTGCCGGAACCGCCTCGATCTCTTGCACCGCAAAGGCAAGCCCGATGCCGATGATTTGCTTGGTCTTGCGCAAATGCGCGAAGGTGAAATCGTAATGGCCGGCGCCATAGCCGATGCGATGGCCGAGACGATCGAAGGCCGCAAGCGGTGTCAGCATGATGTCGGGGATCACTTCGCTTGCTGCCGGCGACGGCTCGGGAATGCCGAGCGGGCCGAGCATCAGGCGGTCGTTCGGATGGAAGATGCGGAAGATCAGCGACTGGCCGCGCGCGGTGACGCAAGGCAGCGCCAGCTTCGCGCCCTGCTCGGCGAGCTTCCGCATCAACGGCATCGGATCGATCTCGTTGCGGATCGGCGAATAGCCGGAGACGATGCTGCCGGGCAGCAGCTCGAACGGCAACCCGCGCTTGGCGAGCCTTGCAGCGGCAGCGATGCGCTTCTTGTCGCTCAGCGCGTCGCGCCTGGCGAGGGCCTTGGCACGGAGCTCGGCTTTGGAGTTGGGCATGTGCTTCGGTCCCCACGTCATCACCCGCGAACGCGGGTGATCCAGTATTCCAGAGGCGGTGGTGATTCACACAAGGGCCGCGGCGTACTGGATTCCCCGCTTTCGCGGGGAATGACACCTGTTGAATTGGCGGCAGTCGTTTCAACAAGCACAAACCAAGCAAACAAAAGTACGAAGCCGCGAACGCCGTTGAAGCACTCGATCCCGGAGTTCCCTACGAAAGTAGGTGGGCACCATATGTCCGGGCCCACGGGCCCGGCCAGGGACAGTTCCCTAAAGGATCGATAAGGCCCCGGGGATATATGGCTCCTGACGCACGTCGCAGCCTCGCTTGGGCAATGTAACAACGATAGTGACGAAGTGCCAGTGCGGCGAAAAGCGAGCTTCGGCCGAGCCACGGCGGAAGTGTGCTCCCTCCCCCGCCTGCGGGGGAGGGTTGGGGAGAGGGTGTCTCCGCGACGGGACAATCCCCTAGAGGAGAGACCCCTCACCCGGCGCGCGGGACGATGCTGCGCATCGCCCGGACGCGCCGACCTCTCCCGCAAGCGGGAGAGGCGCGTCGCCCGCGGCCAAACCGACTACCACAATAGGCAACCTCTTCTGCGGCCCCTACCCGATCGCGATGCCGCCACCGACCGTTCGGTTCAGCACCTGGGTCGACTTCTCGATGCGTTCGGCGGCGGCGTTGAGTGCGTTCACCACGGCGGTCTGCGTCATCCGGGCGCGCTCGACGGCGGCGTTGCGGAAATCCCGGAGCTCGACCAGCTCCTGCTCCATGGTGCGGATGCGGTTGCCGGCGTCGATCAACTCGTCGCACACGGTCAGCGCCGCCATCACGGTGAGGCGCGCATCGCCGATCTCGCCGAATTTTCCGCGCAGCGACTGGATGCGTGTCTCCAGGCTCTCGGCGAGCTTGAGCAGCCGCACCTCCTGGCCCTCCTCGCAGGCCATGCGGTATTGCCGGCCGTTGATGGTGACGTTGATGTGGCTCATCCGTCCTCTCCGGTATCGAGCACCGAGCGTATCGTGACGATTGCGGAATCCAGCCGGTCGGAAATCTCGCGATTGGTGCGCTCGAGCTTGCGCGCCTTCACCAGCGCGCCGTCGAGCTCGTCGGCGAGTCGCGAGCGATCCGCGCCGAGCGCCTGGATCCGCGCCGCGAGCTCGTTCTCGTCGCGATCGGCATCGCGTCGTCGCTCGACCGCGCTTTCGAGTGCGTCGAGCGCCGCCGTGAGCCTGCGGGTCGCAATCTCGATCTCGACGGCGGATGATTCCGTCATGGCGGAGCTATTGGACACGCGATCGTTCATGCAGTCAGCGGCGGAACCTGGCGGCCTTTGCCCAGTGGCCTTTCCCTGGAGCTTGCCGTCCGGCAAAAGACTCGGTTCGGCAAGCGGTTAGAAGCAGAAATTTACGTGGCAAGCTAGCCCAGCGCAACGCCGCCGCAAAACTATGCACCGATCAATCGGGACGCGGTTGCGATCGATCGATTCCTTCCGACACGATCCAGGCGGAAAACTGATCTCGACCGGCAACTTTTACGGCCAAACCGGCGTTTGACCGCCTTGGACTCCCGGAACCGAGGTGCTATCCCAGCGCCAACCTTCAGTGGCCGCCAGGCTTCTTCCCGCGCGGGCATACATCGCCAAGCGCCTCATTTCAGACGGATTTCAGACATGACGCAGGTCGATCACACCCGTATGGCCAACGCGATCCGCGGCCTTTCGATGGACGCTGTCGAGAAGGCGAAATCGGGCCATCCCGGCCTGCCGATGGGTGCCGCCGACATCGCCACGGTGCTGTTCACGCAGTTCCTGAAATTCGACGCCGCTGCGCCCGCCTGGCCGGACCGCGACCGCTTCGTGCTCTCCGCCGGCCACGGCTCGATGCTGCTCTATTCGCTGCTGTATTTGACCGGCAATACCGAGATGACGCTGGACCAGATCAAGCAGTTCCGCCAGGTCGACTCGCTCACCCCCGGGCATCCAGAGAATTTCCGCACCAGGGGCATCGAGACCACCACCGGGCCGCTCGGCCAGGGCATCTCGACCGCGGTCGGCATGGCGCTCGCCGAGAAGATGCTGGCCGCCGAGTTCGGCAAGAAGATCGTCGACCACCACACCTATGTGCTCGCCTCCGACGGCGACCTGATGGAAGGCGTGTCGCAGGAAGCGATCGCGATGGCCGGGCACTGGAAGCTCAACAAGCTGATCGTGCTCTACGACGACAACGGCATCTCGATCGACGGCCCGACCTCGATCTCCGATTCCGTCGACCAGGTGAAGCGCTTCAAGTCGGCGGGCTGGGCCGCCGAGAAGATCGACGGCCAGGATCAGGCCGCCATCGCCGCCGCCATCACCCGCGCGCAAAAATCGAACAAGCCGACGCTGATCGCCTGCCGCACCACCATCGGCTTCGGCGCGCCGCACAAGCAAGGCACTTCGAAGGTGCATGGCGAGGCGTTAGGGGCCGACGAGCTCAAGGCCGCCAAGGAAAATCTCGGCATCTCGCTCGAGCCGTTCTCGGTGCCCGACGACGTGCTGAAGGCGTGGCGCGCGGCCGGCAGCCGTGGCGCAGCCGCACGTCAGGAATGGGAAGCACGGATCAGTGAGCTCGGCAGCCGCAAGCGCGCCGAGTTCGAGCGGCGCCTGCGCCATGAGCGTCCGGCCTCGCTGGCCAAGGCGCTGAAGGCGCACAAGAAGGAGCTGCTGGAGAAGCCGCTGACGGCGGCGACGCGCAAATCGTCGGAGGCTGCGATCGAGGTGATCGCTGCCGCGATGCCGATGGAATTCCTCGCCGGCTCCGCCGATCTCACCGGCTCCAACAACAACAAGGCCAAGTCGGCGACCGCGTTCTCGGCCAAGACGCCGAAGGGCCGCTTCATCCATTACGGCATCCGCGAGCACGGCATGTGCGCCGCGATGAACGGCATCTTCCTGCATGGCGGCTTCGCGCCGAACGGCGCGACCTTCCTGGTGTTCACCGACTACGCGCGTCCCGCGATGCGCCTCGCCGCGCTGATGGGCACCGGCGTCGTCTATGTGATGACGCACGACTCCATCGGCCTCGGCGAGGACGGGCCGACGCATCAGCCGGTCGAGCATCTCGCCGCGCTTCGCGCCATTCCGAACATGCGCGTGTTCCGCCCGTGCGATTCCATCGAGGTCGCAGAATGCTGGGAGCTCGCGCTCAACCGCGTCGACGGTCCGACCGTGCTGGCGCTGACGCGGCAGAATCTGCCGCAGCTGCGGACCACCGCACCGAATGACAATCCCTGCGCAGCCGGCGCCTATGAGCTGGTCGCGGCCCAGGGCGAAGCCAAGGCGACGCTGTTCGCCTCCGGCTCCGAGGTCGAGATCGCGGTCGCGGCCCAGAAGCAGCTCGCGGAACGCGGCGTCGCCTCGCGCGTTGTCTCCGTTCCCTCGCTCGAGCTGCTGTTAGCGCAACCAGAGGCCAAGCGTGCCGCAATCATCGGCAACGCGCCGGTCAAGATCGCGATCGAGGCCGCCGTGCGCTGGGGCTGGGACGCCGTGATCGGCCAGGACGGCGAATTCATCGGCATGCATTCCTTCGGCGAAAGCGGTCCCGCCAAGGAGCTTTACAAGCATTTCGGGATTACCGCCGAGGCCGCGGTTAACGCTGTGCTGAAGCGCATTTCCTGAGAGTTGAGCTTGCCCCAAAAAAGGACTACCTAGTCTTCCATATGATCAAGCACCGCCCGGCCGAACCGGGCGCCCGCCCCTAAAAAAAACCCTCGCAGGCGCACGAAAGCGCGTTGTGCGGGATGACAACGGTCATTGAAGGAGACGAAACATGGCAGTCCGCGTCGGAATCAACGGTTTTGGCCGCATCGGCCGCAACGTCCTGCGGGCTATCGCGGAGTCAGGCCGCAAGGACATCGAGGTCGTGGGCATCAACGATCTCGGCCCGGTCGAGACCAACGCCCATCTGCTCCGTTTCGACAGCGTCCATGGCCGCTTCCCCGGCACCGTCACCGTCGACGGCGACTCGATCAATCTCGGCGGCGGCAAGATCAAGGTGACCGCCGAGCGCGATCCCGCGAAGCTGCCCTGGAAGGATCTCGGCGTCGACATCGCGCTGGAATGCACCGGCATCTTCACCTCGAAGGACAAGGCCTCCGCGCATCTGACCGCCGGCGCCAAGCGCGTGCTGGTGTCCGCGCCGGCCGACGGCGCCGATGCCACCATCGTCTACGGCGTCAACCACGACACCCTGACCAAGGATCATCTGGTCGTCTCCAACGGCTCCTGCACGACGAACTGCCTCGCGCCCGTCGCCAAGGTGCTGAACGATCTCGTCGGGATCGAGACCGGCTTCATGACCACGATCCACGCCTATACCGGCGACCAGCCGACGCTGGACACGCTGCACAAGGATCTCTACCGCGGCCGCGCCGCGGCGATGTCGATGATCCCGACCTCGACCGGCGCCGCGAAGGCGATCGGTCTCGTGCTGCCCGAGCTAAAGGGCAAGCTCGACGGCGTCGCGATCCGCGTGCCGACCCCGAACGTCTCGGTGGTCGACCTCAAGATCGTCGCCAAGCGCGCCACTGACGCCAAGGAGATCAACGCGGCGATGAAGCGCGCCAGCGAGCAGCAGCTCAAGGGCATCCTCGGCTACACCAGTGCGCCGAACGTCTCGATCGACTTCAACCACGATCCGCACTCCTCGACCTTCCACGAGGACCAGACCAAGGTGCAGAACGGCACGCTGGTGCGCGTGATGTCCTGGTACGACAACGAGTGGGGCTTCTCTAACCGCATGGCGGACACCGCCGTCGCGATGGCGAAGGTGATCTGAGCAGGGTCTCGTGTCCCGGACGCGGTGCAGCGCGCTTGCGCTGCTCCGCAGAGCCGGGACCCATTCAACCGCGGGACTCGCTGTCACGTGGGTCCCGGTTCTGCAGCGCACCGCTCCGCGCTGCGCAGCGCCCGGGACAAGAGAGAGCGTCCGATGACCAACAAATTCCGCACCCTCGACGACGTCGACGTGAAGGGCAAGCGCGTGCTGCTGCGCGTCGACCTCAACGTGCCCATGGAGAATGGGCGCGTCACCGACGCGACCCGGCTCGAGCGCGTGGCGCCGACCATCACCGAACTCGCCGACAAGGGCGGCAAGGTCATCCTGCTCGCGCATTTCGGCCGGCCGAAGGGGCGCGATGCCAAGGACTCGCTCAAGCCCGTCGCGGAAGCGCTGTCGAAGGTTGTGAAGAAGCCCGTCGGCTTTGCCGATGATTGCATCGGCGAGCCCGCGGCAAAGGCCGTGGCCGGCCTAGAGGACGGCGACATCCTCTGTCTCGAAAACACCCGCTTCCACAAGGAAGAGGAAAAGAACGATCCCGCCTTCGTCGCGGAGCTCGCCAAGCTCGGCGACATCTGGGTCAATGACGCGTTCTCGGCTGCGCACCGCGCCCATGCCTCGACCGAAGGCCTCGGTCACAAGCTGCCGGCCTATGCCGGCCGCACCATGCAGGCCGAGCTCGATGCGCTGGAGAAGGCGCTGGGATCGCCGACCAAGCCCGTCATCGCCATCATCGGCGGCGCCAAGGTCTCGACCAAGATCGACCTCCTGGAAAATCTCGTGACCAAGGTCGACGCGCTGGTGATCGGCGGCGGCATGGCCAACACCTTCCTGCACGCCCAGGGCGTCGCGATCGGCAAGTCGCTGGCCGAGAAAGACCTCGCACCGACCGCGCTGCGCATCATGGAGAAGGCGGATGCCGCCAACTGCGCCATCATCCTGCCCGTGGATGCGACCGTCGCCTATCATTTCGCGGCCAACGCGCCGTCGCATGCCTATGGGCTCGATGCGATCCCGGCCGACGGCATGATCCTCGACGTCGGCCCGCAATCGGTCGCCCGCGTCCACGCGGCGATCGACGATGCGGCAACCCTGGTCTGGAACGGACCGCTGGGCGCCTTCGAGATGCAGCCGTTCGACCGCGGCACGGTCGCGGCCGCCAAGCACGCCGCCGAGCGCACCAAGGCGAAGAAGCTGGTCTCGATCGCGGGCGGCGGCGACACTGTCGCTGCACTCAACCAGGCCCATGTGGCCGGTGACTTCACCTATGTATCGACCGCCGGTGGCGCGTTCCTCGAATGGATGGAAGGCAAGCCGCTCCCCGGCGTCGAGGTTCTGCGCATCAAGTAAGCAAGCGGCCTTTCAAGTCAGCCTTGCAGGGCCCCAACGGGAGAAAGACACAGATGGCTCGGATCACGTTACGTCAACTGCTCGACCACGCGGCGGAGAACGATTACGGCGTACCGGCCTTCAACATCAACAACATGGAGCAGGCGCTGGCGATCATGGACGCGGCCAACCAGGTCGACGCGCCCGTCATCATCCAGGCCTCGCGCGGCGCCCGCTCCTACGCCAACGACGTCATGCTCAAGCACATGATGGACGCGGTGACCGAGATCTATCCGCACATTCCGGTCTGCGTGCATCTCGACCACGGCAACGAGCCCGCGACCTGCATGACCGCGATCCAGGCCGGCTTCACCTCGGTCATGATGGACGGCTCGCTCAAGGCCGACGGCAAGACCCCCGGCGACTGGGGCTACAATGTCGGCGTCACCAAGACCGTGACCGACATGGCCCATCTCGGCGGCATCTCGGTGGAAGGCGAGCTCGGCGTGCTCGGTTCGCTCGAAACCGGCATGGGCGACAAGGAAGACGGCCACGGCGCCGAGGGCAAGCTCAGCCACGACCAGCTCCTGACCAATCCGGACGAGGCGGTGAAGTTCGTGCAGGAGACCAAGGTCGACGCGCTCGCGATCGCGATGGGGACTTCTCACGGTGCTTACAAATTTACCCGCAAGCCCGACGGCGACATCCTCGCCATGAACGTGATCGAGGAGATCCACCGCAAGCTGCCGAACACCCATCTCGTCATGCACGGCTCCTCGTCGGTGCCGCAGGATCTCCAGGACATCATCAACGCCTATGGCGGCAAGATGAAGCCGACCTGGGGCGTGCCTGTCGCCGAGATCCAGCGCGGCATCAAGAACGGCGTGCGCAAGATCAACATCGACACCGACAACCGCATGGCGATGACCGGCCAGATCCGCAAGGTGCTCAAGGACAATCCGGAAGAGTTCGATCCGCGCAAATATTTGAAGCCGGCGATGGAAGCGATGACCAGGCTGTGCAAGCAGCGGCTTCAGGAATTCAATACCGCCGGCCAGGCCTCCAAGATCAAGAGGGTGCTGACCACCGCCGAGATGGCCAAGCGCTACGCCAAGGGCGAGCTCGACCCCAAGGTGGCGTAAGCGATCGCGAAGTCGCGAGGGCCCGCACACTCTCTCCGTCATTCCGGGGCGCCGCAAAGCGGCGAGCCCGGAATCCATAACCACAGCCTGGGGTTATGGATTCCGGGCCTGCGCCTTCCGGCGCATCCCGGAATGACGGGCTCTCTTGTCGCACGATCTCCCTCCCTTTTACCCTGCGACGAACGTTAACTCGGCAATTGCCCGAGAACGGTCTATTTTTGCGGGCAAGGGCAGAATCGATTTGGGAGGACCTCTCGATGAATCTGACTGAGCTCAACAGGATCGCCACCGCCATGGTCGTATCAGGCAAGGGCATCCTTGCCGCCGACGAATCCTCCGGCACCATCAAGAAGCGCTTCGACGCCATCGGCGTGGAATCGACGGAAGAGAACCGCCGCGACTATCGCGAGATGCTGTTTCGCGCCAAGGACGCCATGAGCCAGTACATCTCCGGCGTGATCCTCTATGACGAGACGATCTGGCAGGATGCCAAGGACGGCACGCCGCTGGTCAGGCTGATCGAGCAGAGCGGCGCCATCCCGGGGATCAAGGTCGACGAGGGCACGCAGGCCCTGCCGATGTGTCCGGGCGAGCTCGTCACGGTCGGGCTCGACAAGCTCGCCGAGCGGCTGAAGAAATATTACGAGCGCGGCGCGCGTTTCGCCAAATGGCGTGCGGTGATCGACATCGGCAGCGGCATTCCCTCGATGACCGCGATCAGCGTCAACGCCCACGCGCTGGCGCGCTACGCCGCGCTGTGCCAGGCCGCGCAGATCGTGCCGATCGTCGAGCCGGAAGTGCTGATGGACGGCGACCACGACATCGACCGCTGCTATGACGTGACGAGCCGCGTGCTCAACAAGACCTTCCAGGAGTTGCGCGTGCAGCGCGTTGCGCTCGAAGGCATGGTGCTGAAGCCGAACATGGCAATCTCAGGCAAGAAGTGTCCGAAGCAGGCCTCCGTCGAGGAGGTCGCGGAGAAGACGATCCGGCTGCTCAAGGCCTGCGTGCCCGCAGCGGTGCCCGGCATCGCTTTCCTCTCCGGCGGCCAGTCCGACGAGGAAGCGACTGCGCATCTCAATGCCATGCACAAGCTCGGCCCGCTGCCCTGGGGCCTGACCTTCTCCTACGGCCGCGCGCTCCAGGCCGCGCCGCAGAAGGCCTGGTCCGGGAGGCCTGAGAACGTCGCGGCCGGACAGCGCGCCTTCAGCCATCGCGCGCGGATGAACGGCCTTGCCGCCAAGGGCGAATGGCAAAGCAGCCTGGAACAGAAGGCAGCCTAGATCTTGTCGAACAAACCGCCTCCGCCGCGCCCGGCGCCGCGTCTCTACCTCGCGACGCCTATTGTCGATGACCCTGCGCGGCTCGTCGCCGATTTGCCGGGCCTGCTCGCTTCGGCCGATGTCGCGGCCGTGCTGCTGCGGCTGAAGGAGACCGACCAGCGCACCATGATCTCGCGCGTCAAGGCGTTGGCACCGCCGGTGCAGAAGGCAGGCGCAGCCCTCCTCGTCGATGGCCATCCTGACATCGTCGCGCGCGGCGGCGCCGACGGCGCGCACCTCACCGGCCTTGCCGCGCTGGAAGAGGCGGCGCCCTCGCTCAAGCCCGATCGCATCGCCGGCGTCGGCGGCCTCGCCACGCGGCACGATTCCATGAGCGCGGGCGAGATGGGCGCCGACTATGTGCTGTTCGGCGAGCCCGACAAGAAAGGCCAGCGCCCTTCATCCCAGGCCATCACCGAACGGCTGGACTGGTGGGCCGAGCTGTTCGAGCCGCCCTGCGTCGGCTTTGCCACGTCACTGGAAGAGGCCCACGATTTCGCCGCCAGCGGCGCCGATTTCGTGCTGGTCGGCGACTTCATCTGGGCCGATCCGCGCGGGCCCAAGGCGGCGCTGGTCGAGGCCGACGCTGCGATCAAGAAGGCCCATGCGACGGCGCCGGCGAGCCAGGATCCTGCGGGTCAGGAGCACGGCCAGCGCCCGACATGAAGCTTCCGCACATCACCATGCTGGCCGCGCTGCTGCTCACGGCGCCCGCGGCCGCGCAGCTCCAGATCACGCCGCCGGCCGCAACGCCGAGCGCTCCCGCCGAAAAAAAGAAGCCCAGACCGCACACGATCACCAAGAAGAAGGAGGCCGCTCCTGCGCCGAAACCTTCGGCGTCCCCCAAGCCCTCCTCCTCGCCCAAGCCGGCCGCGACCGTGATCCCCGCGCCGCCGACCGACGATCCCAACGTCGATCTTGTCTACGGCGCCTACCAGCGCGGTCAGTACAAGACCGCGTTCGAGCTCGCCACCGCCCGCGCGCAAGCAGGCGATCCCAAGGCGATGACCATGCTCGGCGAGCTCTATTCCAACGCCATGGGCATCCGGCGCGACTACGCCAAGGCGGCCGAATGGTACAAGCGCGCCGCCGATTCCGGCGATCGCGAGGCGATGTTCGCGCTCGCCATGCTGCGCATGTCGGGCCGCGGCGGCCCGGTCGACAAGGGCGAGGCGGTCAAGCTGATGGCCTCTGCCGCCAAGCTCGGCGAGCCCAAGGCCGCCTATAATCTCGCCTTGCTCTATCTGGACGGCCAGACCCTGCCGCAGGACGTCAAGCGCTCGGCGGAGCTGCTGCGCCAGGCCGCCGATGCAGGCCTGCCCGAGGCGCAATACGCGCTCGCGACCTTCTACAAGGAAGGCACCGGTGTGCCGAAGGACCCGGAACGTGCGGTGCGGCTGCTCCAGGCCGCCTCGCTCGCCGACAATGTCGATGCCGAGGTCGAATATGCGATCGCGATGTTCAACGGCACCGGCACGCCGAAGAACCAGCCGGCGGCCGTAGCCCTGCTGCGCAAGGCGTCCCGTCAGGGCAGCGCGATCGCGCAGAACCGGCTGGCATGGGTGCTGATCAATGGCGTGGGTACACCCATGGACAAGGTCGAGGGCTTCAAATGGCACCTGGTGGCCAAAACGGCCGGCAAGGGCGACCCCGATCTCGACAAGCAATTATACGATCTGCCAGCCGAGGAGCGGGCCAAGGCTGAGGCCGCCGCCAAGAAATGGCTCGGGACCAAATGACTTGACGCAAGCGCCCTCGCAGGGCACCCAATCCCTCAAACAGGCGCGACGTTCCGTCACTGCCCCTGATCCCCCGCCCCCGATCAAGTCCAGAGCTCATGCTGTATTCCGCCACTATCAACGTCATGGTCAAGGCCGCGCGCCGCGCCGGCCGCAGCCTCAAGCGCGATCTCGGCGAGATCGAGCATCTCCAGGTCTCGCTGAAGGGGCCGGCGAATTTCGTCTCGCTCGCCGACAAGCGCGCCGAGGAGATCCTCTATCAGGACCTCGCCAAGGCGAGGCCCGGCTACGGCTTCATCGGCGAAGAGGGCGGCACCCGCGAAGGCACCGACAAGAGCCACACCTGGATCGTCGATCCGCTCGACGGCACCACCAATTTCCTGCACGGCATCCCGCAATTCGCGATCTCGATCGGCCTCGCCCGTGAAGGCACGATCATCGCCGGCGTGATCTACAACCCCGCCAATGACGAGCTCTACATCGCCGAGCGCGGCAAGGGCGCCTTCCTCAACGACCAGCGCCTGCGCGTGGCCGGCCGCCGCCAGCTGAACGAATGCGTGGTGGCCTGCGGCCTGCCCCATATCGGCCGCGGCGACCACGAGGAATTCCGCCGCGAGATGACCGCGATCCAGAATCGCGTCGCGGGCCTGCGCCGCTTCGGCGCCGCCTCGCTCGACCTCGCCTTCGTCGCCGCCGGCCGCCTCGACGGGTATTGGGAGCGCAATCTGCAATCCTGGGACATCGCCGCCGGTATGCTGATGGTGCGCGAAGCCGGCGGCACGGTGAGCGATATCAACACGCCCGGCGATGCGCTGGTGACCGGGGACGTGGTGTGCGGCAATGAGTACGTGCACGGGGAGCTGGTGAAGATTTTGCGGAAGCCTGCGTAAGGCAGGAGCTCGCGCTCCACACTCCGCCGTCATCATCCGCGAAGGCGGATGATCCAGTATTCCAGAGACGTCAGTCGGATACCGAGAAGCCGCGGCGTACTGGATGCCCCGCCTGCGCGGGGCATGACAGTTTTCCTTACGGCCTTGCTCGCACCGGCGGGCCGTAGGCCTCATGGTCCTTCGCCGGCGCCGGCTCCCGGTCCCCGCCCAGCACGCGCTGCACCGAGACGAAGAACACCGGCACCATCAGGAGCGCCAGGATCACCACCGCGATCATGCCGCCCATCACGATGCTGCCCAGCGCCTGCTGGCTGGCGCCGCCGGCGCCATGCGCGATCGCCATCGGCAGCACGCCGCAGATGAAGGCGAGGCCGGTCATCAGGATCGGGCGGAAGCGCAGGCGGCACGCCTCGATGGTGGCTTCCACCAGCGGCTTGCCTTCCTTGCGCAGATCCTTCGCGAACTCGATGATCAGGATCGCGTCCTTCGCGGCGAGGCCGATGATGGTGATCAGGCCGACGGTGAAGTAGAC
This sequence comes from Bradyrhizobium sp. 191, assembly GCF_023100985.1. Lineage (NCBI taxonomy): Bacteria > Pseudomonadati > Pseudomonadota > Alphaproteobacteria > Hyphomicrobiales > Nitrobacteraceae > Bradyrhizobium > Bradyrhizobium sp. 191. Next base: position 5,525,476 of record NZ_CP064692.1, on the reverse strand, counting down.
GTCGTTGGGCAGGCCGCGCAGCATGGCGGCGGCGACGGCGCCGACGATGCCGAGCGGCACGGTCAGCAGCACCGCGAGCGGAATGGTCCAGCTCTCGTACAGCGCGGCCAGACACAGGAACACCACGAATACCGAGAGCGCCAGCAGGAATGGCGCCTGCGAGCCCGACAGTTTTTCCTGGAGCGATTGTCCGGTCCATTCATAGCCGAAGCCGCGCGGCAGTCTGTCAGCAAGCTGCTCCATCTCGGCGATCGCATCGCCCGAGGTGAAGCCGGGCCTGGCTTCGCCGGAGATGCGCACCGCCGGATAATAGTTGAAGCCGGCGATCTGCGTCGGACCGCGGGCCCATTCCACCGTGGCAAAGGACGAGAACGGCACCAGCTGGCCGCGGCTGTTCTTGACGTTGTAGTTGAGGATGTCCTCGGTCCGCATGCGGTCGCGCGCGTCGGCCTGCACGACGACACGCTGCATGCGGCCGCGGTTCGGGAAGTCGTTGATGTAGTTCGAGCCGAGATTGGTGGAGATGGTGTTGTTGATGTCCTCGAAGGTGACGCCGAAGGCGCCGGCCTTCTCGCGGTCGATCATGAGATTGACCACGCCTGCCTCGGGCAGGCCTTCGATGTAGACCTTCTGAAGCACCGGGCTCGCATTGGCCGCCGCGATCAGCTGGTCCGCAGCGCGCATCAAGGCCGAATAGCCCTTCTGGCCGCGGTCCTGAAGGCGGAACGAGAATCCGGAGGAGTTGCCGAGATTGTCGATCGGCGGCGGCTGCAGCGCCGAGATCTTGGCGTCGCGGATCGATGAGAGGTCGCGGTTGATATCGTTGACGATCGCCGCGGCGGAATCCTTGGGTCCGCGCTCCGACCAGTCCTTCAGCGTGATGAAGGCCTGCGCGGTGTTCATGCCCTGGCCGGAGAAGCTGAAGCCCGTGAGGAAGGTGACATCCTTGATTCCCGGCCGTGCCGCGAGGTATTTTTCGACCTTCTCGATCACGGCCTCGGTGCGGGCGTAGGACGAATCCGACGGCGTCTGCACGTCGGTGGTGACGAAGCCCTGGTCGTCGACGGGCAGGAAGCCGCCGGGCAGGCTGACGAAGGCCCAGGACAGGCCGACCAGCAGCGCGGCATAGACCAGCATCAGGCGCCCGGTGCGCTTCAGCGAGAAACCGACCGTACCCGCATAGCGAAACCGCGCGGCCTCCAGCATGTGATTGAACCAGCCGAACACGAAATTGCTGGAATGACCGTGCCCCTTGGCGATTGGCTTGAGCAGGGTCGCACACAGCGCCGGCGTCAGCGACAGCGCGAGGAAGGCGGAGAAGCCGATCGCGGCGACCATGGTGACGGAGAACTGGCGGTAGATGATGCCGACCGAGCCCGGGAAGAACGCCATCGGCACGAACACCGCCATCAGCACCAGGGTGATGCCGATGATGGCACCGGTGATCTGCGACATCGCCTTGCGCGTGGCTTCCTTCGGCGGCAGGCCTTCCTCGGCCATGATGCGTTCGACGTTCTCGACCACGACGATGGCGTCGTCGACGAGGATGCCGACCGCAAGCACCATGCCGAACATCGAGAGCATGTTGATGGAGTAGCCGGCGAGCAGCAGCGTGGAACAGGCGCCCAACAGCGCCACCGGCACCACGATGGTCGGAATGATGGTGTAGCGGATGTTCTGGAGGAACAGGAACATCACCACGAACACCAGCACCACGGCTTCGACCAGCGTCGTCAGCACCTTCTTGATCGAGGCCTCGACCACGGGCGTGATGTTGTAGGGGATCTCGTAGGTGATGTTGGCCGGGAAGAAGCGCGACAGCTCCTTCATCTTCGCTTCGACCGCGCTCGCGGTTGCCAGCGCATTGCCGGTCGGCGACATCAGCACCGACAGACCCGCGGTCGGCTTGCCGTTGAGGCGCGTGTTGAACTGGTAGCTGAGCCCGCCGACCTCGACGCGCGCGACATCGCGCAGGCGCACGGTCGAGCCGTCGGCATTGGCGCGCAGGATGATGGCGCCGAATTCGTCCGGCGAGGAGAGTTGCCCCTTGACCAGCACCAGCGTCGAGGTGCGCTGGCTGGACGTCGAAGGTTCGGCACCGATGCTGCCGGAGGCCACCTGCGCGTTCTGCGCGGCGATGGCCTTGTTGACGTCATCGGCGGTCAGCCCATAGCCGACGAGCTTGGCCGGATCGACCCAGACGCGCAAGCTGCGCTCGGTCGAGTACAGCGTGGCGCGACCGACGCCGGGAATTCGGCGGATCTCACCCAGCACGTTGCGGATCATGAAGTCGCCGAGGCCGACCTCATCCAGGCTGCCGTCGGTCGAACTCAGCGTGATGATCTGAAGCACCGCGCTGGAGGCTTCCTCGATCAGGATGCCCTGCTGCATCACCGCGCGCGGCAGGCGCGCCTCGACGCGCTTGATGCGGTTCTGAACTTCCACCGAGGCGTCGTTGGTATCGGTGCCGGGCTGGAAATTGGCGATGATCTCGACCTGGCCGAGCGAGTCGCTGGTCGATTCGAAATTGAGAATGCCGGAGGCGCCGTTGAGCTCCTCCTCGATCAGCCGCGTGACGCTGTTGTAGAGGTTTTCGGGCGACGCACCGGGATAACTGGTCGAGATCGAGATCGAGGGCGGCGCGATGATCGGATATTGCGCGATCGGCAGCAGCGGCACCGCGATCGCGCCGATCAAGCAGATGAACAGCGCGACCACCCAGGCGAAGATCGGCCTGTCGATGAAAAAGCTCGGCATAGCGCGTTACCGCGTGAGCTGCTGGGCGTGCCGGTTGTCCGCGGTCGCTTCCGCCTCCGACCAGGATTGCGGCTTGACCTTGTCGCCGGCCGCGAATTTCTGGAAACCTTCGACCACGACCTTGTCACCGGCCTTCAGGCCTTCGGTGACGAACCAGAGTCCGTCCTGCACCGATCCCGTGCGCACCGGCTGCACCGCGATGTGGTTGTCGTCCTTGACGACGAACACCTCGCTGCCGCCGCCGCCATTGCGCTGGACCGCCTGCTGCGGCACCGCGATCGCGTCGGAATCGAGACCCTGGTCGATGCGGACCCGGACATACATGCCCGGCAGCAGTTCGCGCTTCGGGTTGGGGAACTCGCCGCGCAACGTCACCTGCCCGGTATTGGCGTCGACCTTGGCGTCGGAAAACAGCAGTTTGCCGTCGAGCGAATAGATGGTGTTGTCGTCGAGCACCAAGCGCACCTTGGCGGCATCAGCGGCGATGCGCTCAAGGTCGCCGGTCTCGAAGGCACGGCGGAGCTGGTTGAGTTCATTCACCGACTGGGTGAAGTCGGCGTAGATCGGATCGAGCTGCTGGATGGTGGCGAGATTGGTCTCGTTCTGCACGGCGAGCGCGCCCTCGCTGACCAGCGCCGCACCGACCACGCCGTCGATCGGCGCGCGCACGGTGGCGTAGTCGAGATTGAGCTTTGCCCGCGCGAGCTCGGCCTTGCGGCCCTCGACCTCGGCGTGGGCCTGGCGTTCGCCCGCGATCGCCTTCTCGTTCTCGGCTTCCGGGGCAGCGCGATCCTTGGTGAGGGTGGCGATACGATGCGCCTGCTGCTTGGCCTGCATCAATGCCGCCTCGGCCTTGGCAAGCGCGGCCTCGTTGGCCATCACCTCGACCTCAAAGGGACGCGGATCGATGCGGTAGAGCGGATCGCCCGCCTTCACCTCGCTGCCCTGGCGGAACAGACGCTCGACCACGTTGCCGGAGACGCGAGGCCGCACGTCGGAGACACGGGTCGGTGCGATGCGGCCCGGCAGTTCGCGCACCACGGCGCGCGGCTGCGGCTTGACGACGACGACGCTCACGTCAGGAGCGGCAGGCTGGGCCGCGGACACGGCGGAGCTGGATTCGTCGCAAGCACCAAGGAGCGGCGCAAGGGCCGCGAGCATCAATGCAACGCATGCCGATCGCGCGCGAAGTCCTGACATGAAGTGTGGTGCCCCGATGTTGTTGATACTGCTCACGCTCCGTGGGCCCGTCCTGGACTCCTTTCGCGCGCCGATGGCCTCAAAATAGAATGGACTTGCTGCGACGCAACGCGTGTTGCGGGCGGCTCATTGTCACACGACCTAACTCGTTGACTTCAGAGGCCTTTTCTCGAATCACCGGATTGTGAGTCTAGTTCCACCGCCGCGTGCTGCGACCGAACACCGCAATCACTCGGCGGCTTTCAGCCGATAATGGCTGATTCCCCATTCGGTTCCACCGGCGTAGCCGAACAGGCAGGATGTTGCGAGGAGGAACCAGCGCCAGCGACGCATGCAGGGAGCAGTCTCCTCGCCGTAGACCCTGCGCAAGGACGGCTCGATGGGGCCGCGATGCGCATCGAAATTGGCGAGCCAGTCGTTGGCGGTGCGCTGGTAATGCGTACCGCTCCAGCACCATTCCTTCTCGATCGCAAAGATATCGTCGAATTGCCTGACGAGGTGATGGCTCGGCATCAGCCCGCCCGTGAAGACGTGCTGCGCGATCCAGTCGTTGCGATCGAGCCGGTCGAACAGCTGCGAGCCCGAGCGATGGGTGGCGACCTGCATGAAGAGCCGCCCCTCCGACGCCAGCCATGACCGCACCCGTGTCATCAGCTTGCGCCAGTTCGTCATCTGCCCGAACATCTCGACCGAGACGATGCGGTCGAACTGGCCTTCGGGCTCGAACACGTTCATGTCCGCGGTGACCGCGCGCAGGTTCAGGAGTCCGCGGAGCCGCGCCTCCTCCTCGACATGGGCGCACTGCGCCTGCGAGCCCGACACCACCGTCACCTTTGCATGAGGAAACTGCCGCGCCATCCACAGCGACAGCGAGCCCCAGCCGCAACCGAGCTCGAGGATGGTCTGGCCGTCGGCAAGATCGGCATGCTCGACGGTCTGGCGCAGCGCCTCCTCCTCCGCCTCCCGCAAGGTGCTCGCGTCTGTCTTGTAGAAGCAGGAGGAGAATTTGCGGTTGGGGCCGAGCACTTCGGCGAAGAAGGAAGCAGGCGCCTCGTCGTGCCGGGTCCCCGCACCCTCGGCAATCGGCCGCAGCATCATCCGCCCAGCGAAGGCGGCGTCATCGGCGGCGCCCAGCGCGGACAGGCCGCTCGCCGTGCGGGAGCACAAGCGCTGGATCGCGGCACGGATGATCACGTCCGGCAGCGGGACGCGTTCGGCACTCCCGATGATCGCGGAAACGACGCTCATGCACCTCCCGAACGGCGAGCTTCTGCAGATACCAGCTCATCAAAGCGCCGCTTCCGGCCCCGGTTCCCCCAGCTGTCCCCGAAATTGGCGCATCCGGCGCTTTTTTTGGACGGGCGCTGTGCCATAGTGCGCACCGCAAGCAAGCTTACGTAACGGATGATACCGGCCATGCCGTCTGGCACTTCCCGCTCCACCTTGGATATCGAGTACACGAAACTGTCCTCGCCCAGCGTCTTCCTGGTGCGGATGCTGGTCTTCCTGGTGCTGTGCACGCTGGTTGGCGTGGTGCTCTACAAGCAGATCATCCAGGCCTTCTTCGCCAATCCCGGGCTCAATGCCCTGATCGGGGCAGTGCTGTTCATCGGCATCGTGCTGGCCTTCCGCCAGGTCATCCGGCTCTATCCCGAAGTCTCCTGGGTCAACAATTTCCGCATCGCCGACCCCGGCCTGGCGCCGGCCCGGCACCCGAAGCTGCTGGCGCCGATGGCGGCGATCCTCGGCGGCGAGCGCTCCGGGCGGATGACCATCACCCAGACCACGATGCGGCATTTGCTCGATTCCATCGCGACGCGCCTCGACGAGGCCCGCGACATCTCGCGCTACATGACCGGCCTCCTTGTCTTCCTCGGCCTGCTCGGCACCTTCTGGGGCCTGATCGAGACGGTCGGCTCGGTCGGCAAGGTGATCGACGGGCTCAAGGTCGGCGGCGATGCCGGCTCACTGTTCGACACGCTCAAGGAGGGCCTCGCCGCCCCGCTCGGCGGCATGGGGATCTCGTTCTCCAGCTCGCTGTTCGGCCTCGCCGGCTCCCTGATCCTCGGCTTCCTCGACCTGCAATCGAGCCAGGCGCAGAACCGCTTCTACACCGACCTCGAAGACTGGCTCGCCACCACCGTGCGCGAATATGGCAACGGCGAAGCGCCGCCCGTTGCGGCAGGCGGCGGCGTCGCTAGCGGCGAGCTCCAGGCCGCGGTCGAACGGCTGCGCTCCGTGTTCGAGGAAGGCAGCGCCAGCCGCGGCACAACGGCGGCGATGGCGAGCCTTGCCGAGGCGATCCAGGCGCTGGTCTCGCACATGCGCACCGAACAGCAGATGATCCGCGAATGGGCCGACGGCCAGGGCGAGCAGAACCGCGAGATCCGGCGCCTGTTGGAGCGCATCGCGCGCCAGCCGGAGAAGAGCTGAGGCGGGGACGGAGGTTTCGTGCCCCGGACGCAATGCAGCACGAAGTGATGCATCGCTCTGAGCCGGGGCCCAGAATCTTCTACCTAACGCCGGGTCCCGGCTCAGCGGCGCATCGCCAAGGGCGCTGCACCGCGTCCGGGACACGAGAGAAACGGAGAGACGTAAATGGCTCTAGCGCGCGGCCGCCGCAGCGAAGGCGCCTTCAACTACTGGCCCGGCTTCGTCGACGCGCTGTCGACGCTGGTGCTGTCGATCGTGTTCCTGCTGTCGGTGTTTCTGGTCGTACAGTTCTTCCTGTCGCAGGAGGTCACCGGCAAGGACAAGGCGCTGGAACAGCTCAACGCCAAGATCGCCCAGCTCAACGAGCTCCTGTCGCTGGAAAAGCTCGGCAAGCTCAGCCTCGACGACCAGGTCTCGCAATTGAGGGCGGGCCTCGCCTCGGCCGAGTCCGAGCGCGACCGCATCAAGGGTCTCTATGACGGCCTTGCCGCCGCCGGCAATGACGCGCAAGGCAAGACCGCCGAACTCGGCAAGGCGCTGGACTCGGAGAAGGCCGTCTCGGCGCGGGCCTTGGCGCAGATCGAGGTGTTGAACCAGCAGATCAGCGCGCTCAGGCGGCAATTGGCGGCGCTGGAAGAGGCCCTGGATGCATCCGAGAAGCGCGACAAGGAATCGCAAAATCGAATTGCCGATCTGGGCTCTCGCCTGAACGTTGCCCTGGCGCAGCGCGTGCAGGAATTGTCGCGCTACCGCTCCGAATTCTTCGGCCGCCTGCGCGCCATCCTCGGCAACCGCCCCGACATCCGCATCGTCGGCGACCGCTTCGTGTTCCAGTCCGAAGTGTTCTTCGATACCGGCCAGGCGACCTTGCTGCCCGAGGGCCGCGCCGAGCTCGACACGCTGGCGACCGCGCTGATCGAGCTCGACAAGAAGATCCCGAGCGAAATCCCCTGGGTATTGCGCGTCGACGGCCATACCGATGTGCGTCCGGTCAACGGCCCGAACTTCAAGTCGAACTGGGACCTGTCCGCGGCGCGCTCGATCTCGGTGGTGCAATATCTCATCTCGCTCGGCGTGCCCGCCCAGCGTCTCGTCGCGGCCGGCTTCGGCGAATTCCAGCCGCTCGATCCAGGGAACACCGAGGAGGCCTACAAGCGCAACCGCCGCATCGAGCTGAAGCTGACGGAGCGGTAGTGGAGTCGCTTGTGGCAGTCGTTCCGGGGCGATGCGAAGCATCGAACCCGGAATCTCGAGATTCCGGGTTCGCCCTCTGGGCGCCCCGGAATGACGGAGCCCAACAATGATCTCTGCGCTTCACCTCCGCCCTTACCGACCCGAGGACGAAGCCGCGGCGATCGAGCTCTGGCATCGCACCTGGCAGCAGGCCTATCCGCAGATCGACTTCGCGGCACGGCTGGAATGGTGGCGCGAGCGCTGGCGCAAGGACCTGGTGCCGAAGGCCTCGATCGCGGTGGCGGAGCAGGATGGTGCGCTGACCGGTTTCGTCACGATCGATGGCGAAGGCTATCTCGACCAGCTCGTGGTCGATCCGGAGCATTGGGGCTCGGATGCAGCGCGGCTGCTGGTGGACGAGGCCAAGCGTCTCTCGCCGGGAGGAATCACGCTGCTCGTCAACAAGGACAATGCCCGCGCCATCCGCTTCTACGAGCGCAACGGCTTTGCCCATGCCGGCGACGACGTGAACCCGACCTCGGGCCGGCCGGTGCTGAAGATGGTGTGGAAGGCGTAGGCGTTCTCTCCAGCGTTGCCCCTCTCACGCGCCCTCGAACTGCAGCCGCGCCAGCCTCGCATAGAGTCCGTTCGCCGCCACGAGCTCGGCATGCGTGCCCTGCTCGACGATCCGGCCCTGGTCCATCACCAGGATGCGGTCGCAGGAGAGCACGGTGGCGAGGCGATGCGCGATGACGAGCGTGGTGCGGTGGCGCATCAGCTCTTCCAGCGCGGTCTGGACCAGCGTCTCGCTTTCGGCGTCGAGCGCGGACGTGGCCTCGTCCAGCAGCAGCAGCGGCGCATCGCGCAGGATGGCGCGCGCGATCGCAATGCGCTGGCGCTGGCCGCCGGACAGCGTCACGCCGCGCTCGCCGAGCGCCGTCTCGAAACCTTCGGGCAGGCGGCGGATGAACTCGGCGGCATGCGCGAGCTCGGCGGCACGCTCGACCTCGGCATCGCTCGCATCGGGCCGGCCGAAGCGGATGTTCTCGCGGGCGGTCGCGGCGAACACCACCGAGTCCTGCGGCACCAGCGCGATGCGGGCGCGGAAATCGCGCGGGTCGGCGGATCTGACCGGCACGCCGTCGAGCGAGATCGTCCCGCTGCGCGGATCGTAGAAGCGCAGCAGAAGATGAAAGATCGTGCTCTTGCCGGCGCCGGAGGGACCGACGATCGCGACCTTCTCGCCGGGGCGCACGGTGAACGACACGGCGTCGAGCACCTTGACGTCGGACCGCGCCGGATAGGCGAAGCTGACCTGATCGAAGCCGACCTCGCCGCGCGCGGGCACCGGCAGCGCCCGCGGCGCCGCGGGCGCTGTGATCTCGGGCTTCACGTGCAGGATCTCGAACAGGCGCTCGGCCGCGCCGGAGGCGGCCGAGACCTCGCCCCAGACCTCGCTGAGCTGGCCGAGGCCCGCCGCGGCGAACACGGCATAGAGCACGAACTGGCCGAGCCGGCCCGGCGTGATCGCGCCACTCAGCACGTCGTGCGAGCCGATCCAGAGGATGGCGACCACGCTTGCGAACACGATGAAGATGATGATGGCCGTGAGCACTGCGCGGGCCTGGGTCGAGGTTCGCGCGGCTTCATAGGCCTGTTCGACCTCGCCACCGAAACGCTTCTCGGCAAACTGCTCGCTGGTATAGGCTTGCACGGTGCGGATCGCGCCGACCAGCTCGCCGGCATAGGCCGAGGCTTCGGCGAGCGTATCCTGTGCATTGCGCGACAGGCGCCGCACCCAGCGCCCGAAGGCCACCAGCGGTAGCACGATCAAGGGAATGGCCAGCAGCACGAAGCCGGACAGCTTCGGGCTCGTGATCACCATCATCGCCGCGGCGCCCAGGAACATCATCAGGTTGCGCAACGCGATCGAGACCGAGGCGCCGACGGCCGATTTGAGCTGGGTCGTGTCGGCGGTGAGCCGCGAGATCAATTCGCCGCTGCGGGCGGAATCGAAGAAGGCGGGGGAGAGCGAGAGCAGATGGGCGAAGACGTCGCGCCTGAGGTCGGCGACGATGCGTTCGCCGATCGTCATCACGAGATAGTAGCGCGCCGCGCTCGCGAGCGCGAGCACGCCCACCACCGCGAGCATCACCGAGAAGTAGCTGTTGATCAGCTCGATGCCCTCAGGCGTCAGGCCGAAATCGATCATCCTTCGCACCGCGATCGGCACCAGCAGCGTCGTCAGCGCAGCGACCGTGAGCGCGACGAAGGCCAGCGCCGCCCGGCCGCGATAGCGGCTCACATAGGGCGCGAGCCCAAGCAGCGGCCTCAGCTTGGCGCGCCCCTTGGCGGGCTCTTCGATCAGCTCGGCCTCGATCGACGGGATGTCCGCGGCGTTCATTGCGGGCCGATTGACATGCTGGTCATCAAGCCGTTCCACTGCGCTCATGATATCCGACCTGTTGCATTGGTTTGCACCCAATAGGCTGGTGTAGGGGTAGTGGCAAATCCGGGAAGTCCCTTAGGGGCAAACCCGGTTCGACGGCCCGACATGGCTTGTTTTGCAAGGTTTCGTGCGGTATAGAGCCGCCCAAATCCGTCATTCGCTAGCCACCCAAGAAGGCGCCGGAGCGCCGAGGAATTGCCATGAAAGCCGAAATTCATCCGGATTATCATACGATTAAGGTCGTCATGACCGACGGAACCGAGTACCTGACCCGCTCGACCTGGGGCAAGGAAGGCGACACGCTGAACCTCGACATCGACCCGAAGTCGCACCCGGCCTGGACCGGCGGCTCCACGCAGATCATGGACCGCGGCGGCCGCGTTTCGCGCTTCCAGAAGAAGTTTTCGGGCTTTCTCAAAAAGGATTGAGCCGGCCGCAAGGCTGGAGACGAAAAAGCTGGAGACGAAAACGCCCCCGCAAGCCGGGGGCGTTTTTGTTTGCCGTCATTCCGGGGCGCCCGAAGGGCGAGCCCGGAATCCATAACCACGATCGGGAGTATGGATTCCGGGCCCGCGCCAAGTGGCGCGTCCCGGAATGACGACCGAGATTGTTGACAATATTACCGCTCGAACGCCGCCTTCAGCGCGTTGAGGTGCGGCACCAGCGGGTTGCCGATCGCCACGTGCTCGGCCGGCGGAGTGTGGATCGTGCTGTCGAGGCGGCGCACGCGGGTCTGCAGACTCATCGAGCGATGGATCAGCTCCTGGAGCTGCGCGGGCAGCTTCTCGATGGTGTCGGCGGGACCGGGATCGGCCGCGGTGAGCTTCACCTTGGTCTTCTCGCGGTTGGCCTGGCTCAGCGTCATCTCGCCCTCCTTCACCGCGCGATGCAGCAGCAGCCAGGAGGCAAGCTGCATCAGGCGCGTGGTGAGGCGCATGCTCTCGGTCGCATAGGTGAGGCTGACGGCGCGATCGAGTGCCTTGGCCTCGACGCGGCCGGCGCCGTCGAGATAGGCGGCGGTCTCTTCGACGAGGTCCATGCCTTCACGGAACAGAACGCCGAACGCCGCAGAATTGGTGAACCGCTCGCTGAGCTGAACGAGAGCGCCTTCGGCCTGCAAACGTTCCATGGTTAACGCCCCTTACGCAACTGTCTGACTGTCCGGCTTGGCGCCGGCTTATGATGAACAAATCATTGCGCGGGCGGAGCGCGGAGTCCAGTGACAAGCGCGGATATGGTTTCCGCGGGTCATTCCTCGCAAGTGCAACTGAGGGGATATTCCTGTTTCGACACGTCTTCTCGACGCGAAGCTGCATCCGTTGCACTTTGCGCAAAAAAAGAGCCGCCGGAGACCGGCGGCTTTGAAAGTTGATAACAGGGAGGCGTCAAACAGAGTGGACAGGAGCCACTCGGTGTCCAAACGAGGACAGTTCCAGTCATAAACCCGAAAGCTTAATCGAGCGTAAACGAGCTAATTTTTTGAGAGTTCGTTAGCCATGTCGGCCAGCGGCCGAGTGGGCGGAACAAGAGTTGGCGGTCACCCAACTCAGCGACACACTCCGCCGCCATCCCGGACAAGCGGAGCGCAGATCCGGGATCCATAGCCACCGGCGGATGTGGTGACGGGGACTCGGGAGTTGCCGGCCTCGCGCAACGACCTCGTCCTGGGAGTATGGGTCCCGGATCGGCGCGCGCTTGGGGCGCGCTTGTCCGGGACGACAGTCGTTGTGTGGCGACCGCTACTTCTTGAAAAAGTGATCTGCCGCATCGCGCGAGGCGCGCTTCCTGGTGGCGGCTTCCTCCAGTCTTGCGATCTCGGTCTTGAGCAGCGCGACGCGCTCGGTCAGCTCCTCGACCGACAACAGTGAAAGATCCTGGCCGATTTCGTGCGTGATCTTCCTGCGCGGGCGGTCGTCGTCTTCCATGGCCATGTGTGTCTCCCGAGCGGTCCTGAAGGACGCCGATCTGGCGTTCTCCATCCTGGAATGCTATCGTTTCTGTACAAGGAGAAATGTGCAGTGACTTTCGCGAGCGCGCAACATTTGACGCGAATGCCCCGGCCCGACCGCAAGGAGGCTGACCGGACGGGATAAGAGCGCGTCCACGCGCGTGAGGCATGAGCCGACCCCAAGCCCTTCCGATCATGCGGGAGGGCTTTTGATTTTCCGGTTTGATCTCTTCCGGGTCGGCATCACCAAACGCGAAAGACGCAGCCATGTCCAAAATTCTCATCACCAGCGCCCTTCCCTATGTGAACGGCGTCAAGCATCTCGGCAATCTGGTCGGGTCGCTCCTGCCTGCCGATGTGCATGCCCGCTTTAGACGCCAGACCGGCGACGAGGTGCTCTTCGTCTGTGCAACGGACGAGCACGGCACGCCGGCCGAGCTCGGCGCCGTTCGTGCCGGACAGGACATCCAGACCTTCTGCAGCACGCAGCATGCAATCCAGGCCGACATCTACCGCCGCTTCGGCCTGTCATTCGACCATTTCGGGCGGACCAGTTCGCCGCAGAATCGCGCGTTGACGCAGCACTTCTATCGCAGACTCGAAGAGAGCGGATTGATCGAGGAACGCACGTTGCAACAGGTCTGGTCCCCCGTGGACGGCCGTTTCCTGCCAGACCGCTACGTGCTCGGCACTTGCCCGCATTGTGGCGACCCATCCGCACGCGGCGATCAATGCGATCACTGCGGCACGCTCCTCGATCCGCCCGAACTGATCGATCCGCGATCTGCGCTATCGGGCGACCGCGCGCTTCAGACCCGCGAAAGCCGCCATCTGTTCCTGCGGCAGTCGCGGCTGGTCGCGGCGTTGAGCGAGTGGTTCGACAGCCGGTCCGGCTGGCCTGCCTTCGTGGTATCAACCGCGAAAAGCTGGCTCACGGCTGATTTGCGCGATCGCTGCATTACGCGCGATCTGACCTGGGGCATTCCGGTTCCGCGCCAGGGATTCGAGAACAAGGTCTTCTACGTCTGGTTCGACGCGCCGATCGGCTACATCGCAGCCACGGAGGAGTGGGCCGCCGCCGCACCAGGCCGCGACTGGCGAAAATGGTGGTGGCAGGCCGATGATGTCCGTTACATCCAGTTCCTCGGCAAGGACAACATCCCATTCCACACCGTAAGCTTTCCGGCAACGCTGATCGGCTCGAACGAGCCGTGGAAAACCGTCGATATCGTCAAGGGATTCCACTGGCTGAATTACGAAGGCGGCAAGTTCTCAACCAGCCGCAATCGGGGCATCTTCACCGATCAGGCCCTGGAAGAACTGCCGGCCGATCTCTGGCGCTGGTGGCTGATCGCCAACGCGCCCGAAAGCGCCGACACCGATTTCAGTATCGCGAAGTTCGTCGCCGACGTGAACAAGGATCTTGCTGACATCTTCGGCAACCTCGTCAATCGCATCGTCCGCTTCGCCCATCGGGCCTTCGACGGCCGAATTCCGGAAGGCGGTGCGCCAGGCGCGGCCGAGCACCTGCTCGCACGCGAACTCGAGCAACGTATCGCGACGCTGCGACGGCACCACGAGGCGCTCGAGTTTCGTGCGGCGGCGGCGGCAACTCGCGCGATCTGGGATGTCGCGAACGCTTACCTGCAGCACGCCGCGCCATGGACGGCCAGCAAGTCCGATCCGGTACGCGCAGCGCTCGTGACTCGAACAGGACTCAATCTGATCAGCGTCTGCGCCGTGCTGGCTTGGAGTATCATACCCAGCCTGTCGGAAAATGTGCTGCGCGCTTTCGGTCGCATTGACGCTGTTCCCAGCTGGCCCGTTGGCCCACTCGCGGACCTGCTCGATGGCGGTGCCGGCACGGCCGTCGCACCGATCCGTCCACTGGTCGAGAAAATCTCTCTCGAGAGAGCACGGCATCTGGCAGCGCGGTTCGGGCCTTAATGTCGTTTCACTTTGGCGGAAAAGGCGATATGCCATCCGCCGATCCCATGCACTCAAGGACACATCATGGACAAGCTGCCCGCGCAAATGACCGTGATCGCCATCTCCAAGCCCGGCGGACCGGAGGTGCTGGTGCCGGAACAGCGCGTGCTGCCACAGCCCGGCCCGGACGAGATCCTGGTCAAGGTCGAAGCCGCGGGCGTGAACCGGCCTGACGTTGCGCAGCGCTCCGGCGCCTATCCACCGCCGCCCGGCGCCAGCGACCTGCCGGGCCTCGAGATCGCGGGCGAGGTGGTGGCGGTCGGCAGCAATGCCAGGCGGCACAAGGTCGGTGACAAGGTGATGTCGCTGGTTGCCGGCGGCGGCTATGCGCAGTACTGCATCGCCCAGGATGCCCAGGCGATGAGCGTGCCGCCGGCCTTGTCGATCAAGGAAGCCGGCGCGCTGCCGGAAACCCTGATGACGGTCTGGCACAACGTGTTCGAGCGCGGCGGCCTCAAGGCCGGCGAGACGCTGCTGATCCATGGCGGGTCTTCGGGCATCGGCACCATGGCGATCCAGCTTGCGAAGGCATTCGGCGCAAAAGTGTTCGTCACCGTGGGATCGCAGGACAAGATCGATGCCTGCCTCAAGCTGGGCGCCGACCGCGCCATCAACTACAAGACCGAAGACTTCGTCGCCGTGGTCAAGGCCGAGACCAACAACCTTGGCGTCAACCTGATCCTGGACATGGTTGCCGGCGACTATGTCGATCGCAACTATGATGCCGCGGCGGTCGACGGCCGCATCGTCCAGATCGCCACCCTCAACGGCCCCAAGGTCAACGTCAACATCGCCAAGGTGATGGTCAAGCGCCTGACCCATACCGGCTCGACGCTGCGCCCCCGTACTAATGCGGACAAGGCGGCGATGGTGGCCGCGATCGAGGCGAAAGTGATGCCGCTTTTGCGCGAAGGCCGCATCAAGCCGGTCATGGACAGCGCTTTCCCGCTGGAAAAGGCGGCGGATGCCCACCGGCGCATGGAAACCAGCGCACATATTGGCAAAATTGTGTTGGAGGCCTAGGCCGCCGGCCCACAGGTCAGGCTGGAAACCCTTTGATTTTCCTCGCTTTCGTGGCATCTATCGCGACGCGCCGAACCACTTCGGTCCGGTTTGAATCGTCTTCTAGATTCGCCTTGCACTCAGAGTTTGCGTCGAACGCGGAGAACTGACCTTGCGTCTGATCAGGTGCCTCGCGCCCATCGCGCTGGGCCTCATGATTCTTGTCGCCGCGTATCCCGCGCGCGCGCTGGACGCCGTCAGCGTCCGCAGCGACGCGCCCGCGATCGACCTCACCGGCGTGCTCGAGCATCAGCGCAGCGATGCCGATCGCATCCAGGTCTCCACCGCGCCCGGCACTGACGGCATCGTCCGCCGCATCGAGGTGCGCGCCCGCGAAGGCGGGCAGAACTGGGTGGTGTTCGCGCTCGCCAACAACACTGACGACCAGCTCGACCGCCTGATCGTCGCCCCGCATTATCGCATCGTCGCCTCGGGGCTGCTGTGGCCCGACCTCGGCCTGTCCCGCATCGCGACCATCACGCCCTCGATCGGCGACCGCCCGGAACGTCAGGAAAGCGCCACCGCCGACGTGTTCCGCATCACGCTCGACCCCGGCGCCGTCGTCACCTTCGTCGCGGAGCTGCGCACCGACAAGCTGCCGCAGCTCTATCTATGGGAGCCGGAATCCTACAAGGACAAGGTCAATTCCTTCACGCTCTACCAGGGCATCGTGATCGGCATTTCCGGCCTGCTCGCGCTGGTGCTGACCATCCTGTTCGTCGTCAAGGGCAGCATCATGTTCCCGGCCGCCGCGGCGCTGGCCTGGGCGGTGCTGGTCTATATCGGCGTCGATTTCGGCTTCTGGGGCAAGGTGCTCGACATGTCGAACAACGCCGAGCGCATCTGGCGCGCGGCGGGCGAGGCCATCCTCGCGGCCACGCTGCTGGTGTTCCTGTTCGCGTACCTCAATCTCAGCCGCTGGCACGTGCGCTATTCCCACATCACGATCGGCTGGCTGGCCTTCCTCGGCTCCCTGGTGGCGCTGGCGCTGTTCGATCCGGCCGTGGCTTCCGGCATCGCACGCATCTCGCTGGTGCTGATCGCCTTCGCCGGCTTTGCGCTGATCGTCTATCTCTCCACCCACGGCTTCGACCGCGCGGTGCTGTTGATCCCGACCTGGTTCCTGCTGGTGGTCTGGGTGGTCGCGGCCGGCATGACCGTCGCGGGTTCCGTCACCAACGACATCGTCGGCCCGGCCCTGCTCGGCGGCCTCGTGCTGATCGTGATGCTGATCGGATTCACGGTGATGCAGCACGCCTTCGCCGGCGGCGGCGCCACCACCGGCATCGTCTCCGACATCGAGCGGCGGGCGCTGGCGCTCGCCGGCTCCGGCGATCTGATCTGGGATTGGGACGTCTCCGCCGACAAGGTGTTCACCAGCCCCGAGACCGAAGCCCTGCTCGGACTCAAGCGCGGCACGCTGGAAGGCCCCGCGGCGTCCTGGTTAGAGGTGCTGCATCCGCTCGACCAGGACCGTTTCCGCGCCGCGCTCGACAGCGTGCTCGACCAGCGCCGCGGCCGGCTGGTGCAGGATTTCCGCCTGCGCACGCCGGACGGTCATTTCATGTGGTTCGCGCTGAAGGCCCGCCCGGTGGTCGGCTCCGACGGCGAGGTCTCGCGCGTCGTCGGCACGCTCACCGACGTCACCGAGCTCCGCAACGCCGAGGAACGCCTGCTGCACGATTCTGTGCACGACAACCTCACCGGCCTGCCCAACCGCAAGCTGTTCATGGACCGGCTGGGTGCTGTCGCCAACTTCGCCAAGACCATGCCGACGCTGCGGCCGACGCTGATGGTGATCGATCTCGACCGCTTCAAGCAGGTCAACGATTCCGTCGGCATCGCGGTCGGCGATTCCATCCTGCTGACGCTGGCCCGCCGCCTCACCCGCATCCTGAAGCCGCAGGACACGCTGGCGCGACTGGCCGGCGACCAGTTCGGCCTGATCCTGCTGTCCGAACAGGACCCGGCGCGCATCACCGCCTTCGCCGAGACCATCCGCAAGACCATCCGCGCGCCGATCGCCTTCAACGACCGCGAGATCTTCCTGACGGCATCGATCGGCCTCGCCTTGTCCGATCCTCAGACGCAGCTCACGGACGAGATCATCAAGGACGCCGAGCTGGCGATGTACCACTCCAAGCGCATCGGCGGCGACCGCATCGACGTCTACAAGCCCGCCATGCGTGCGCGGAAGACGGACCGGCTGACGCTGGAGAGCGAATTGCGCCGCGCCATCGAGCGGCAGGAGATCACCATCCTTTATCAGCCGATCGTGCGGCTGGAGGATCGTTCGATCGCCGGCTTCGAGGCCCTGGCGCGCTGGGATCACCCGAAGCTCGGCCGCATGGCGCCGTCGGAATTCATCACCATCGCCGAAGAGACCGGGCTGATCGTCGACCTTGGCATGTTCGTGCTCGACCAGACCGCGAAGCAGCTCTCGGTGTGGCAACGCGCGATGCGCTCGCGCGAGCCGATCTTCGCCTCCGTCAACGTCTCCTCACGGCAGTTGTTGCGCCACGATCTGATCCACGACATCCGCACCGTGCTGTCGCGCTCCTCGGTGGCGCGCGGCACGCTCAAGCTGGAGCTGACGGAATCGCTGGTGATGGAAAACCCGGAGCACGCGGCGCAGATGCTGACGCGGATCCGCGAGCTCGGCACCGGGCTGTCGCTCGACGATTTCGGCACCGGCCACTCCTCGCTGGCCTATCTCCAGCGTTTCCCGTTCGACACCATCAAGATCGACCAGTCCTTCGTGCGCACCACCAGCCGCGGCACGCGCCCGGTGATCCTGAAGTCGATCATCGCGCTCGCGCACGATCTCGGCATGGACGTGGTGGCGGAGGGCGCCGAGACCGATTCCGATGCGGTCGAGCTCTACCAGATGGGCTGCGAATACGCGCAAGGTTTTGCCTTCGGCGAGCCGATGGATGCGGACGCGGCGATGCGCCTGCTGACGGAAGTGCGGCTGGAAGCGGCGAGCTAGGCTCTCTTCTTCCCTTCTCCCCTTGTGGGAGAAGGTGGCATAGGCGGCCTGTGGCCGCCGTTCTTAGGAACGCCGAAGCGAGCTTCGGCTATGGCGCCGGACGAGGGGTTCGTTC
Organism: Bradyrhizobium sp. 191; assembly: GCF_023100985.1. Classification (NCBI taxonomy): domain Bacteria; kingdom Pseudomonadati; phylum Pseudomonadota; class Alphaproteobacteria; order Hyphomicrobiales; family Nitrobacteraceae; genus Bradyrhizobium; species Bradyrhizobium sp. 191. The sequence goes on along the minus strand of NZ_CP064692.1, from coordinate 5,507,361 downwards.
CGCAGGTTCAGATGCGAGAGACTGGCGCGCGGTGAGAACCCCTCACCTGTCTCGCCGCTTCGCGGTGAGCCACCCTCTCCCACAAGGCCCACAAGGGGAGAGGGGAAGAGCGCGCCTCGTCGACGTTAACGCCGCCGCTCGTTCCTCTGCTTCCTGAACCGCACGCTCGCACCATCAGGCATCCGTGTCGCCACGAACCCCGCGGCGAGGCAGGCTTCGCGTTGCGGCATCTGGATGTCGGGGCTGCGCAGGCTGTCCCACCAGGAGGCACGATGGGCCGCGCGCGGCAGCGCGGCGCCGATGATCTCCTCGATCTGCTCGAAGCTCAGCACGAACTCCTCCTGCTTCTGCCGCATCAGATAGTCGCGCAACGCGTCGTAGTCGTTCACAAGCGTCCTCTCGTCCGAAGTCCCGTCCGATCTGCCTAAAACCGTTCGATCCATAAACCGATTCTTAACTCATTGCGGTAGCGCCGTCCTGCCTTAAACACTACGCAAGCTTTCGGGCGCATCCACTGGTATCGGGAGCGACCGATGCCCTTTGGATGGCGCGAAATCACGGCCCGGCGGCCATGGCGGATTTCGGCGAAGCTGCTGATCATCTCGTCCGTGGTGACGGTGATCGGCTTCTCGGCCGTCTGCATCAACGTCATGCTGGACATGCGCCGCGGCGAGGAGGCGCTCGCCCGCCAGACGCTGGAGAACCTCGCAACCTCCATCGAGTCCGACATCGGCCGCAACATCGAGATCTACGACCTGTCGCTGAAGGCGGTCGCCGGCAACATGCTGCTGCCCGAACTCGCGACGGTCTCCAAGACGATCCGCCACCTGATCCTGTTCGACCACGCGACGACGGCCCGGCATTTCGGCGCCATCCAGGTGTTCGATGCCGAGGGCCGGCTGATCATCGACGCTTCCACGCTCGATCCCCTCGTCGAGAACCGGAGCCAGGAGGACTATTTCACGGTCCACCGCGACAATCCCGGAGCCGGGCTCTTCATCAGCCGCCCGATGCTGTTCCGCGGCGCCTATTCCATCGTGCTGAGCCGCCGCATCAGCGATACCGACGGCGGCTTCCTCGGCGTCGTCGCCGGCTCGATCCGCTTCAGCTATTTCCACGAATTGTTCGAGCGGCTGAACCTGGACCCTGAAGACACCATCACCGTGCTCAGGCGCGACCGCACCATCATCATGCGGCGGCCGTTCGATCTCGACATCATCGGCACGAACCTGAACGACCGCCGGAGCTGGAAGGCCGACAATCTCCCGGCCGGTGCCTCCTATTCCGGACAGGGCCCGGTCGATCCGACGCCGCGGCTCTATGTCCGCAGCGGCGACAGCGGACCGCTGTTCGTGGTGGCGGGCAAGCCCCTGGCCGCAGTGTTCGCACTCTGGCAGAGGGAGGCGTTCCGCATCGGCGCCGTGGTGCTGGCACTCGCGCTGTTCGTGCTGGGATCGACGCTCGTGCTCGCGCGCGAGATCGGGCGGCGCGCCGAGGCCGAACGCAAGCTCGAGGAGATGGCGACGACGGATGCGCTCACGGGGCTGAGGAACCGCCGCAAGTTCGATTCCGTCATCGACGTCGAATGGCGGCGCGCCATGCGCCAGAAGGCTCCGATCGCGCTCCTGATGATCGATGCCGATCATTTCAAGGCCTACAACGACACGTTTGGCCATCAGGCCGGCGACCAGGTGCTGGTCGGCATCGCCATCTGCATTTCGGATTCCGTGAGCCGCGCCGGCGACTGCGCCGCGCGCTATGGCGGCGAGGAATTCGCCGTATTGCTGCCGAACACCTCGGCCGACGACGCCTTCAAGGTCGCCGAGAAGATCCGCCTCAAGGTGCAGGGCTGGTCCGACGATCAAACGGCCTCGACGGTCTCCTGCGGCATCGCCAGCCTCGTGCCCGCGGCCGGCATGGACTGGCCGGTCCTGGTCGCTGCCGCCGACAAGGCGCTCTATGCCGCGAAGGCCGGTGGGCGCAACCAGTCGGTGGTCGCTAGCATTCCGAAGCTGTCGCGGGTGGCGTGAGGCTTGGTCATCGCCATTACGGCGACGCGCGCCACACCACAGGTGTCGTCCCCGCGAAACGCGGGGACCCATAACCACAGGGAGCGGTTTGGCGAAGACTTGTCGTTCGGTACTCCTACCGAACACACCCGATAGACTCCGCGGTATGGGTCCCTGCGCCCCGTGCGCAATTGCGCACTAGGCAGGGACGACAGCGGAGTTTGTAGCTACTCCTGCCCCAGATACTTCTTCATCTCGGCGATCAGCCCGTCGCGCAGTTCCGGGCGCTTCATGCCGTAGGCGATATTGGCGCGCAGGAAACCGGGCTTGGAGCCGCAATCATGGCGCTCGCCCTCGAACTCGACGCCGTAGAACTTCTGCGACTTGGCGAGCCCGATCATGGCGTCGGTGAGCTGGATCTCGCCGCCGGCGCCGCGCTCCTGGGTCTCCAGGATCTTGAATATCTCCGGCTGAAGGATGTAGCGGCCGGTGATCGAGAGATTGGAGGGCGCCGTGCCCTTGGCCGGCTTCTCGACCATGCCGTCGACCTCGAACATCTTGCCGTTGCGCTTGCCGACGCCGCAGATGCCGTATTGGTGGGTCAGGTGATCGGGGACCGCCTCGACCGCAATCAGATTGGATTGCTCGCCAAGCGAGGATGCCATCTCGATCATCTGCTTCAGGCAGCCGGGCGTGTTGAGCACGAGCTCGTCGGGCAGCACCACGGCAAACGGCTCGTTGCCGACGATGTCGCGCGCGCACCAGACGGCGTGGCCGAGGCCGAGCGGCGCCTGCTGCCGTGTGAAGCTGACGGCGCCGGCTTCCGGCTGGTTCTGCGCCAGGATGTCCTGCTCGGCCTTCTTGCCGCGCGCGGCCAGCGTCGTGTCGAGCTCGAACATGCGGTCGAAATGATCCTCGATGACACTTTTGTTGCGGCCGGTGACGAAGATGAAATGCTCGATGCCGGCTTCCTTCGCCTCGTCATAGACGTACTGGATCAGCGGCTTGTCGACGATGGTCAGCATTTCCTTCGGCATCGCCTTGGTGGCGGGCAGGACGCGGGTGCCGAGGCCGGCGACGGGGAATACAGCTTTGCGAATTCTCATGTGATTGATCGAATACCTGGGGGCACATGTGACGGGAGCAATGGCTTCTTGCTAGCCTGTTTGCAGCCGCCAACAAAGGCGGATGTGGGGCCTCGCCCGGTCAGAGTTAAGAAAAACGCCGTCACCAAAATTTCACCTTTGTTAAGCTATTGGCAACGCTAACCGGGCCTCCTGTGGCGGAATTTTTCAGGCCGACGGGTGAGACATGATGCAAACGATGGCAGGGCTGGCAAAACGGGCGGGATTTCTGACCGGCGCAGCGATGGTTGCTGCCGCTTCGCTGCTGCCGGCCTGCGCACACGCCCAGGCGCAGAACGGCCTGTCCAATCTGTTCGGCGGGATCTTTTCCGGCGCCAGTCAGGCACCTTCGCAAGCGCCGCCCGGCCCCGGCGGCGCTCAACCCTGGAGCGGCGAGGACGGCGCCTCGGGCCATCCGTCGATGACGGCCGCCGCGATCCGCGAAGCCGCCGGCAATTTCAGCAATTGCGTCGCCGCGATGTGGCCCGATGCCGCACGGCGCGGCATCACGCAGGAGAATTTTCAGCGCTTCACCGCAGGCCTTGGCCCCGACCTGCGCATCATGGACCTCATGGACTCGCAGCCGGAGTTCACCAAGTCGATCTGGGACTATCTCGACATCCTGGTGAACGACAACCGCCTCGCCAAGGGCCGCGAAATTCTCGCCAAGCACAAGGCGCAGTTCGACGCCACCGAAAGGGCCACCGGCGTCGACCGCTACATCATCGCCTCGATCTGGGGCATCGAGTCCAATTACTCGACGCAGATGGGCGACCGCAGCGTGCTGCAATCGACCGCGACGCTCGCCTGCATCGGCCGCCGCCAGGCCTATTTCAAGGACGAGTTCCTCTCCGCGCTGGAGATCCTCAACCGCGGCGATCTCAGGCCTGAGCAGCTGCGCGGCTCCTGGGCCGGCGCCTTCGGCCCGACCCAGTTCATGCCGACCGCCTTCAAGCGCTTCGCAGTCGATGGCGACGGTGACGGCAGGCGCGACGTCGTCGACAATCCCACCGACCTGATCGCCTCGACCGCCAACAACCTGAAGAAGGACGGCTGGCAGTCCGGCCAGACCTGGGGCTACGAGGTCGCGGTGCCGCAAGGCTTCAACTACATGCTGGCCGACCGCGCCAAGGCGATGCCGATCGCGCAATGGGAGAAGCTCGGGCTGAAGCGGGCGACGGGGCAGCCCTTCCCGCACCCGGCGGAGAAAGCCTATCTGCTGGCACCGGCCGGCGCGCAGGGACCGGGCTTCCTGATGCTGCAGAACTACCGCGTCATCATGAAGTACAACCCGGCCGAGGCCTATGCACTGGCAATCGGCCATTTCGCCGATCGCCTGCGCGGGGGGCAGCCCTTCGTGCAGCCCTGGCCGCGCCAGGAGCGGGAGCTGGCGCGCACCGAGCGGCTGGAACTGCAGCAGCTGCTGGCCCAGCGCGGCTTCTACAAGGGCACCCCGGACGGCCAGTTCGGCGGCCAGACCCGGGAAGCCCTGCGCAACTTCCAGGCCTCGATCGGGGTCCCCGCCGACGGATTTGCCTCATCGGACGTGCTGGACCGGCTGCGCGGGCGGTAAAATCGCGCTAAAAGTAACCCTGAGGCGGGATTTCGACAGGCAGCCTTGACGCCGGCCGCCGTTCCCCGGCCTATGGAGAGGAATCTGCAAAGAGAATCTGCCCGTTTGCGGCCTGATTCCGTTATTATATTAAGCTGCCTCCAATCCCCTCGCGCGCGCCCGAGATCGCATGTCGAAGAAGTCCCTGTTCAAGGTGCTGACCGAGACCGGCCCGTTGATCGCGCTGGGGACGGCGCTTGCGATCCTGGTCTCGGTCGCAGGACCTGCCTCGGCGCAGTTCTTCAACTTCCCCGGTTTCGGCGGCCCGCCGCAGCGCGCGGCCCCGCCGCCACGGGGCGGCGGCGGAGGCGGCGGATGGTTCGGCGGCGACTTCTTCGCACCGTACCCGCCGCAGCAGCAGCAGGCGCCGCGTCAGGATTTTTCGCGCGCGCCGGCGCCGGCGAAACGCGACACCATCCCCGAGAAGAACGTGCTGGTGATCGGCGATGCCATGGCCGACTGGCTCGCCTACGGCCTGGAAGACGCCTACAGCGAGCAGCCCGACATGGGCGTGATCCGCAAGCACAAGACCACGTCGGGCCTCATCAAGTATCAGCCGAGGGGTGAGCCCGCGGACTGGGCGGCGGCGGCCAGGGGCATTCTCGAGACCGAGAAGCCCGACGTGATCGTCGTCATGCTCGGCCTCAACGACCGCTCCGCGATCCGCGAGCCCGTCGCCGACAAGGCGGCCACGGAGAAAGACAAGGACAAGAAGAACGACAAAGGGGCGCGCGCCAAGCCGCCAGCAAAGCCGGGCGAGGCCAAGCCCGGCGACACTGCCGCCGCCGCCAAGCCGGACGACAAGCCTGCCGATGCCGATCTGCCGCAGGACGATGCCGACAATGCCGATACGCCCGCGGCGGCGCCGGAGAAGACCGCGCGCAACCCGAACGGCCTCTACGAATTCCGCGACGACCGCTGGGTCGAGCTCTACGGCAAGAAGATCGAGGAGCTCGCCAACATCCTCAAGGCCAAGGGCGTGCCGGTGCTCTGGGTCGGCCTGCCCGCAGTTCGCGGAACGAAGGGCACCGCGGACACGCTGTTCCTGGATTCGCTGTACCGTGAGGGCGCGGCCAAGGCCGGCATCACCTATGTCGACGTGTGGGACGGCTTCGTCGACGAGGCCGGCCGCTTCCTCCAGAAGGGCCCGGACTTCGAAGGCCAGATCCGTCAGCTCCGCAGCTCCGACGGAGTCTATTTCACCAAGGCCGGCGCGCGCAAGCTCGCGCATTATGTCGAGCGCGAGATCACGCGCCTGCTCGCGGCACGCTCCGGCCCGATCGCGCTGCCGAGCGAGCCTGCCACCCCCGATACCAGCGCCGAGCCGGGCAAGCCCGCGCCGCGGCCGCTGGCGGGGCCGATTGTGCCGCTGGTTGCAGCCTCGATTTCGACCGATCAATTGCTGGGCGGGCCGGGCACGCGTCCCGCCGCCGTCGATGCGCTCGCAGCCAAGACCATGGTAAAGGGTGAGCCGCTGGCGGCACCGGCCGGCCGCGCCGACGATTATGCCTGGCCGCGCCGGGAAGTCGGCCGTGAGCAGGCCAAGGGCGATACGCCGATGGCCACAACGACGCCCGAGGGCGGCACGGCTCAGGCGGCGCCAGGAGCGGCCGCGGTGATCGCGCCGCCGAAGCTCGCGCCGAAGAAGCCGCAGGTCCCGCCGCAGCAGCCGGCACAGGCGACGCCGGCTGGCCGGGATTTCTTCGGCTTCGGCTTCGGCTCTCCGCAGCCGCGCCAATGGACGCCGGCTCCAGGGCCGCGCAATCCGAATTCCAATCCAGGGATTCCGCGCCCGCCTGCCAATGTCGGGCGCTCGGCGGAGATGTTCCGGTAATCTGCCTTGCTGATTGAGATGTCATTCCGGGGCGCACGAGGTGCGAGCCCCGGAACGAGGTGGTATTGGCTCGGCTCTAGTAGCGCCAACGCGGCGGCGGGCGGCGCGCGGGTCGCGACATCAGGAGCGCGAGCGCGAAGCCGATGCCGCCGGCGACCAGCAGCGCGCCGAGCGGGTTGTCCTGCACCTTCTGCGCGATCGCCTTCGAGCCGTCGCGGAAGGTCTCGCCGCTGTTCTCGTAGGCGTCCTTGGCATAGCCCGCAGCGGTGTCCGTGGCATCGCGCACCGCATCCTTGGCCTGGCCGTAGAGATTCTGCACCGTGCCTGCAGCTTCCCGCGCCTTGCCCGACGCCTGCGTCTTCGCATCGCCTGCGATGTCTCCGATCGCGCCTTCCGCGCGGCCGGCATATTCCTTGGCCGATCCGACAATCCGATCCGTATCCATGTTGCTCCTCCTCAGGGGTCAACCCAAGTAACCGATCAAGAGCAGTGCAGTTCCACGGGATCAGAGAATGAGACCGCCATCGACGACCAGCGTCTGGCCGATGATGTAGGACGACAGCGGCGAGGCCAGGAACAGCGCCGCGCCGGCCATGTCGGCCGGCGTGCCCAATCGCCGCAGCGGGATGCGCGCGAGCGCGCCTTCGAGCCGCTTCGGATTGTCGGTCGTCACCTTCGTCATCTTGGTGTCGACGAGCCCCGGCGCGATGCCGTTGACGCGGATGCCGTCCTCGGCCCAGGCTTCGCCCAGCGTCCGCGTCAATCCGACCGCGCCGGTCTTCGACGCATTGTAGGCGGGATTGCCCATGGTGGAATGATAGGCCGCGGTCGAGGACACGATGATCAGCGAGCCCCTGGAATCCCGCAACATGGAATGGAAGCGCGTCGCGCAGGCCATCAGGCTCATCAGGTTGACCTCGACCACCTTGCGAAAGCCGGCCATCTCGAACTCGCCGCGGCGATAGAGCACCGCGCCCTGCGCGAGCACGAGCACGTCGAGCCTGTCGAAGGACGGCTTGAACGCCTCGATCGCTCCGGCATTGCCGACGTCGAGCTGGGCATAAGCGAGCCCCGTGAGATCGGAGCCTTCCTCGATGGAATATTCCCCAGGCCGAGCACGCGTGCCGCAAACCGCGACATGTGCGCCTCTCGCGCGAAAAGCCTGCGCGATGCCGTTGCCGATGCCGCTGGAACCGCCGACCACCAGCACCTGCTTGCCCGAGAAATCGAGTTCGTTCGCCATCGCGGCCTCCCCTTTGTCTTGCTTGTTTGACCTGTCTGCGGATCGATGCCAGCCTTGTCAATCACAACAAGAACAAGCACGGCGCGAGGAAACAGCATGTCCGACTCCAGGGAGCTCAGCCGGTCCGTCAAGGGCCTCACGGTTCTCGTCACCGGCGCGGCCAGCGGCATGGGGCGCGCGACGGCGCGCGTGTTCGCCGCCGAGGGGGCGAATGTGGCCGTCACGGATTTCGACGAGCAGGGCGCGCATGGTGTCGCCAGGGAGATTGCGGCGAGCGGCGGTTCAGCAAGGGCGTGGAAGCTCGACGTCGCCGACGGCGGCGAGATCAAGCGCGTGGTCGGCGATGTCGCCGCGCATTTCGGGGCAATCGACATCGTCGTCAACAATGCCGGCATCTCCGTGCGTGTTGCGATCGACGACGAGGCCTATGAGGACGCCTGGGCCCGGGGCATCGCCGTGATGCTGACGGCGCATCCGCGCATCATCCGAGCTGCGCTGCCGCACTTGCGCAAGTCGAAGAGCCCGCGCATCGTCAACATCGCCTCGACCGAAGCGCTCGGCGCCACCGCATTGCACAGCCCGTATTCGGCAGCCAAGGGTGGCGTTGCCAGCCTCACCCGCTCGCTGGCGGTGGAGCTCGGCCGCGAGGGCATCACCGTCAACTGCATCTGCCCCGGGCCGATCCGCACCGCCATCACCGACCGCATCTCCGAGGAGCACAAGACCATCTACGCCAAGCGCCGAACCGCACTCGGCCGCTATGGCGATCCTGAAGAGGTCGCGCATATGACGCTGAGCCTGTGCCTGCCGGCGGCATCGTTCCTCACCGGCGCGGTGATCCCGGTCGATGGCGGGCTGATGGCCCGCAACGCGTGAGAGCCATGCGCTCGAAGCGTTGACAACGACTGACGCGGGAGTAGCTTTTTCGTCAACAGAGCGGGAACAACCGCTCGCGACCCGCGGGAGAGAACGTCATGACGATCGCCATCCGGCAGCTTCAGAAGCATTTTGTCGGCGAGGTTTCCGGCCTCGACTTGCGAAAGCCTCTCACACCGGATGAAGCGCGCCAGGTCGAGGCGGCCATGGACAAATATGCGGTCCTGGTTTTCCACGACCAGGACATCACCGACGAGCAGCAGATGGCTTTCGCGCTGAATTTCGGCCAGCGCGAGGATGCGCGGGGCGGCACCGTGACCAAGGAGAAGGACTACCGGCTGCAATCCGGCCTGAACGACGTCTCCAATCTCGGCAAGGACGGCAAGCCGCTGGCGAAGGACAGCCGCGCGCATCTGTTCAATCTCGGCAACTGCCTCTGGCACTCCGACAGCTCGTTCCGTCCCATCCCCGCAAAATTCTCGCTTTTGTCGGCGCGCGTCGTGAACCCGAAGGGCGGCAACACCGAATTCGCCGACATGCGTGCGGCCTATGACGCACTCGACGACGAGACCAAGGCGGAGATCGAGGACCTCGTCTGCGAGCACTCGCTGATGTATTCGCGGGGATCGCTCGGCTTCACCGAGTACACCGACGAGGAGAAGGAGATGTTCAAGCCGGTGCTGCAACGGCTGGTGCGGACCCATCCCGTCCATCGCCGCAAGTCGCTGTATCTCTCATCGCATGCCGGCAAGGTCGTCGGCATGAGCGTGCCGGAGGGCCGGCTGCTGCTGCGCGACCTGAACGAGCATGCGACGCAGCCGGAATTCGTCTATGTCCACAAATGGAAGCTGCATGACCTCGTGATGTGGGACAACCGCCAGACCATGCACCGCGTCCGCCGCTACGACCAGTCGCAGCCTCGCGACATGCGCAGGGCCACGGTGGCGGGAACCGAGCCGACGGTGCAGCAGCAGGCGGCGGAATAGGCGTTCACCGCTGTCGTCCCGGACAAACGCAGCTCTTGGCAACGCGTAGCGTTGTCGAGAGCGGAGCGCAGATCCGGGATCCATAACCACGGGGAGTGGTTTGGCGAAGACTAGTGGTTGAGAGCTCGCGCCAAACTCCTCCCTGGGGGTATGGTCCCGGATCTGCGCGCGCTTGGGGCGCGCTTGTCCGGGACACCGGAGGATGATGATGCACGACAGCCGAGCATGTCGCGCTAGGGACTACGCCAGCTACGCGTGCCCTGCCTCGTTCGAGAGCATGCCGGGATCGATGCCGATCTTCTGCAATGCGCGGTTGTACTTGTCGTCGACGTCGTCGCCGAAGATCAGATCCGCATCCGCATCGCAATGCAGCCAGCCGTTGCTCTGGATCTCCGTCTCGAGCTGTCCCGGCGCCCAGCCGGCATAGCCGAGCGCGAGGATGGCATGCTTGGGGCCGGAGCCGTTGGCGATCGCGCGCAGGATATCGACGGTCGCGGTGAGGCAGACGCCATCATCGATCCGCAGCGTCGCATTCTCGATGTAGAAGTCGCTGGAATGCAGCACGAAGCCGCGGCCGGTGTCGACCGGTCCGCCCCGCAGCACCTTCATGCTTTCGGCATTCTCCGGCAGCTTGATGTGCTCGCCCTTCCTGATGATGCCGAGCTGCTGCAGCAGCTCGGGGAAGTCGATGCTGCCGGCGGGGTGGTTCACGATGATGCCCATCGCTCCCTCGGCCGAATGGGCGCAGAGGTAGATCACCGACCGCTCGAACCGGGAATCGCCCATCACGGGCATCGCAATCAGGAGCCGGCCGTCGAGATAACCGGCCGAATTGGGCAGTGCGGGGCCCGAGCTGCGGGTGCTTTCGCCCGTCCTCTTGCCTGTGGGAGCCATCGGTGAAGCACTCCGGTTTCAATTCCTATCCTGATGTCGGGCCGGTCCGCTGTCAAATCAAGCCTTGCGGTGACTTGGTTCAAGTGCATCCATCACAAGCAATTCAATGGTTTGCCCTGGGCCGACCCTGTAAAGACGTGCCATGCTCACAAGAGTTCCCCTGCGTGCGGCGATTGGCGTCGCGACAACCGTGCTTGCGTCGTCGTTGGCCATCGTAGCACGTGCCGATGACGCTTCGCCGTGGCAGCGCGACGGACATTCCGCGGTGCGGCTGGTGGCGGGATCGCGCAGCGGCGCGGTCCTGCTAGGCGGTATCGCGTTCCAGCTCCAGCCCGGCTGGAAGACCTACTGGCGCACCCCCGGCGATTCCGGCGTTCCACCGCGGTTCGACTTCTCGAAGTCCGAGAATGTCGAGGCGGTGACGATCATGTGGCCGGCGCCGCTGAAATTCGACGACGGCGCGGGCGGCCATTCGATCGGCTACCACAACCAGATCGTGCTGCCCTTGCGCATCGTCGCCAAGGCGGCCGACAAGCCCGTGACCTTGCGCGCCGAGATCAATTACGCGGTGTGCGAGAAGCTCTGCATTCCGGTCGAGGCCAGCGCCGAACTCGGCTTCAACAGCGTCGCCTCGACCGAGGATGCGAACTTGCGTGCCGCGCTCGACACCGTGCCCAAGCCCGCCAATATCGGCGACCCCAATCCGCTCACCATCCGCGACGTCAAGCGTGATGGGCCCAAGAACGTGGTGGTGGACGTGGTGACGCCGGATAACCGCAACGTCAATCTGTTCGTGGAAGGGCCGACGCCAGACTGGGCGCTGCCGATTCCCGCACCAGTACCGCACAGCCCGCCTGGGGTGACGCGGTTTTCTTTCGAGCTCGACGGGCTGCCGCCGGGCGCCAAGCCGGATGGTGCCGCGCTGAAGTTCACGCTGGTCGGGCCCGACAAGGCGTACGAGTTCAATACGAATTTGGAGTGAGGCGGAGCTGTCGTTCCGGCCGCCGTCCGGACCGCCAGCGCGACTGAATTGGACTGCTCTCGCCCACGCTCAGCTGTCGTCCCGGACAAGCGCGCCTCAGCGCGCGCCGATCCGGGATCCATAGCCACAGGGTGTGGTTTGGCGAAGACTCGGAGTGACCAGCTCGCGCCGCAACTTCTCCCTGGGTTTATGGGTCCCGGATCCGCGCTTCGCTTGTCCGGGACGACACTGAGTATGGGAACCCCACCCAACCGAATCTTAACGAATGGTTGCTAGTCCCCTGGCATGCCGCTGTACGCGGGACGCTTGGGGACTGTTCGACGTGGCCGTGATGGATGCACAACCCGGAACGACCGGACCGGCCGGGCTGATCGCGCGGCTGCGGGCCAAGCTGACGGGCGGATCGACCGAAGCGTCGCTGACGCGGCGGCTCGCCGGCACCATCTTCGTCATCCGCGTGATCAGCGCGGGGCTCGCCTATGTCTCGCAGGTTCTGCTTGCGCGCTGGATGGGTACGTCCGACTACGGCGTCTATGTCTATGTCTGGACCTGGGTGCTGCTGCTCGGCAGCATGATGGATTTCGGCATCTCCGCCTCCGCGCAGAAGATCATCCCGGAGTACCGCACCAGCGGCGAGCAGGCGCTGCTGCGCGGCTTTCTCTCCGGCAGCCGTTGGCTGACCTTTGCCGTGTCGACGCTGGTCTCGCTCGCCCTAGCCGGCATCGTCAAGCTGCTGTCGCCGTGGATCGATCCGGCCGAGGAGCTGCCGCTCTATATCGGCTGCATGACCCTCCCTGCCTTCGTCGTCGCCAATACCCAGGACGGCATCGCGCGCTCGCATGACTGGATGCAGCTCGGCCTGATGCCGCAATTCATCATCCGCCAGGCGCTGATCATCGGCCTCACGGCCGCGACCTTCCTGCTCGGCTATCATCTCGGCGCGGTCGCCGCGATGGTCGCGAGCGCAGGTGCGGTGTGGATCGCGATGACCGGGCAGATGTTGGTGCTGAACCGCAAGCTCGCCGACCACATCGAGCCGGGGCCGAAGGCCTACGACGTCAAGGGCTGGCTCGCCATCTCACTACCGATCCTGCTGGTCGAGAGCTTCTACCTGCTCCTCTCCTACACCGACGTGCTGGTGCTGCAGCAATTCCGCCCCTCGGACGAGGTCGGGGTCTATTTCGCCGTGGTGAAGACGCTGGCGCTGGTCTCCTTCATCCACTACGCGATGTCGGCCACGACGGCGCATCGCTTTGCGGAATACAATGCGCTCGGCGACAAGGCGCGCCTCTCGGCCTATGTGGCGCATGCCATCAACTGGACGTTCTGGCCGTCGCTGGGTGCGACCATCGTGCTGCTGGCGCTCGGCAAGCCGCTGCTGCGGCTGTTCGGGCCGCAATTCGTGGTCGGCTACGACATCATGTTCGTCGCCGCGATCGGGCTCGTGGTGCGCTCCGCGATCGGCCCGGTGGAGCGGCTGCTCAACATGCTCGGGCAGCAGAAGATCTGCGCGCTGGCCTATGCCCTGGCCTTCGCGATGAACCTCGTGCTCTGCATTGCGCTGGTGCCGCACTATGGCGGCCACGGCGCCGCGGCCGCGACCTCGATCTCGCTCAGCTTCGAGACGGTGCTGTTGTTCTGGATCGTGCGACAGCGGCTCGGCCTGCATGTGCTGGCGTTCGGCAAATAGGCCGCCGCGGCCTGCGCCGCCGTTGAGGAACGCCTATTGCGTGACGAGCCCTGGGACGAAGCAAAATGTCTGCCCAGTCCCGGCCAGCGGCACAATTTTTCTTATTCCATCCAAGCAGTTGCGCCTTGGGGAAAGTTTATTCTACGTCATATTGCCCAACCGATGAGATCAACCTAACATTCCCTGAGATGCTTGATCCACTTTACGTCGCCTCCGGATTCGCCGTCGGCCTGCTTGTCGGCATGACTGGCGTCGGCGGCGGCTCGTTGATGACGCCGCTGCTGATCCTGTTGTTCGGCGTCCACCCTTCCACCGCGGTCGGCACCGACCTGCTCTATGCCGCTGCCACCAAGACCGGCGGCAGCGTGGTGCATGGCTGGTCGCGCAGCGTGCACTGGCCGGCAGTGCTGCGGCTCGCCTGCGGCAGCATTCCTGCGAGCGCGGTGACGCTGCTGGTGCTGTGGAAGCTCGACCTCAAGAGCGATGCCGAGCGCAGCCTGGTCAATCTGGTGCTGTGCTTTGCGCTGCTGCTGACCGCGACCTCGTTGATCTTTCGCAAGTCGATCATGGACCGCTATCGAAAGCGCCTCGAGCAGGTCGACGCGCGCACCACTTTGATTGCGACCGTGATCACCGGCGTCGTGCTGGGCGTGCTGGTCTCGATCTCCTCGGTCGGCGCCGGCGCGGTTGGCGTGACCGTGCTGCTGCTGCTCTATCCGCGCCTGCCGATGGCGACCATCGTCGGCTCCGACATCGCCCATGCGGTGCCGCTGACACTCGTCGCCGGTATCGGACATTGGGCGCTCGGTGACGTCGACTGGGCCCTGATGGGCGTGCTGCTGCTGGGCTCTCTGCCCGGCATCATCGTCGGCAGCTACAGCGCGACGCGCGTGCCCGAGACGGTGCTGCGGCTGACGCTTGCCTGCGTGCTGTTCGTGGTCGCCGGCAAGATCATCTTTGCCGAGCTGAACCTGTCCTCGGCATTCGTGACGGCGCTGGCCTGGAGCCATTGAGCGGCAACTGCCGCCGCGCTCTCACTCTCGTAGGGTGGGCAAAGCGCAAGCGTGCCCACCACTTCTCTCAATCGCGGAAGAATGGTGGGCACGGCGCTGACGCGCCTTTGCCCAGCCTACGACATCGCGTTCTTACTCCGCGGTCCAGCCGCCGTCGATCGACAGGTTGGTGCCGGTGATCTGCGCGGCGTCGTCGCTGCACAGGAACAGGGCGAGCGCGGCGACCTGCTCGGAAGTGACGAACTCCTTGGTCGGCTGCGCGTCGAGCAGCACGTCGTTGATGACCTGCTCGCGCGTCAGGTTGCGCGCCTTCATCGTGTCGGGGATCTGCTTCTCGACCAGCGGCGTCCAGACGTAGCCGGGGCTGATGCAGTTGCATGTGATCTTGTGGGTCGCAACCTCCAGCGCCACGGTCTTGGTGAGACCGGCGATGCCGTGCTTGGCCGAGACGTAGGCCGACTTGAAGGGCGAGGCCACCAGCGAATGCGCCGACGCCGTGTTGATGATGCGGCCCCAGCCCTTCTTCTTCATGCCGGGGACGGCGGCACGGATGGCATGGAAGGCCGAGGAGAGGTTGATCGCGATGATCTGGTCCCACTTCTCCGGCGGAAACTCCTCGATCGGCGACACGAACTGGATGCCGGCGTTGTTGACGAGGATGTCGACCGAGCCGAACGTCTTCTCGCCGAGCGCGATCATGCCGGCGATCTCGGCGGGCTTGGTCATGTCGGCGGGCGAGTAGATCGCCTTGACCTTGAAGTCGGACTCGATCTTGGCGCGTTCCTTCTCGATGTCCTCGGCCGAGCCGAAGCCGTTGATGACGACATTGGCGCCGGCGCCGGCAAAGGCGCGTGCGTAAGCGAGCCCGATGCCACTGGTCGATCCGGTCACGACGGCGTTCTTGCCTGACAGACTACCCATTCTATTCGCTCCTTTTTGCCGAGGGCGCGGTGACGTCCCCCGTGAGATCGTAGGTCACCATAGTCTCGCTGGACTGGGGCCGCTCGAGCCAGTCCCTGTGGCGCATCGACAGATGCACGTCGCGCACGCCGGCCTCCCAATGCTCGACCATGGCGACATGAGAGAAGTCGTAGTCCTTGGACGAGGATTCGTAGTTCTTGCTGCGATAGATCAGATGCACCACCGTGACGGTGCTTTCGCGCGACACTTTCGCCAGGAATTCGACGGAAGGATCGTTCTTGAGATAGTCCGGCAATTTGCTGATCAGGTCACGCACGGCGCGTCGCGCGTTGTGCAGCTGCTTGTTCTTGTCGGTGTTCATCCGCGTGCGGCTGGAATAGCGGATGTCCTTCTCGCGCTCGGCCGCTTCCAGCAGCGAGTTCGGCAGGTCCCCGCGCGCGGAGAACAGATCGACCTGGAAGATCAGCATGTCGCGTTCGACCTCGGCATCGAGCACGTAGTCGAGCGGGGTGTTGGAAGCGATGCCGCCGTCCCAGTAATGTTCGCCGTCGATCATCACGGAGGGAAAGCCGGGCGGCAGCGCGCCGGAGGCCATGATGTGCTCGGGGCCGATGGTCTTGCCGAGCTTCTTGAACTCGTAATTGTCGAAGTATTTGAAGTTGCCCGAGGTGACGCCGACTGCGCCGACCGACAGCCGCGTCTTCAGATCGTTGATGCGGTCGAAATCGACGAGACGCTCCAGCGTCTTCTTCAGCGGCGATGTGTCGTAATAGCTTTCCGCTTCGGGGTGCCCTGGCGGCCAGAGCGGCGCCGGCGGAATGCGCGGTGTGAAGAAGCCGGGCACGCCGAAGGTCGCAATCAGCGCAGCGCTGGTCGAATTGAACAGCTCGCGGCTGTGGTCGCTCTTGCCGATCGGCTTCCACGGGACCGGCGCCGAGACCATCTCCCAGAATTCCTTGAGCCGCTTGACGCGCGTCTGGCCGTCGTTGCCGGCGATGATGGCAGCGTTGACCGCGCCGATGGAGATGCCGGCCACCCATTCCGGCTCGAAGCCGTAGCCGCACAGCGCCTGATAGGCCCCGGCCTGATAGGAGCCGAGCGCGCCGCCGCCCTGGAGAACCAGGACGCGTTGCGCATTCGTCGGGATCGTTGCGATGTCCGGACTATGATCTGTCATTCGGGAACAATAGCAAAAGGCGAGCTACCGTGGCGACACTCCGCCGCGGCGTCAACGCATCCCGGATCAAGTCTGGCTTATCGGGGCTCCGTCGAGGCCAGGATCATGGTCCAGAACACCTTGTATTTGGTACCGGGAGCATAGCTCGCCGCGATGCCTAATTTTGTGACACCGCCCTTGAGCATGTTGGCGCGGTGAGGCGGCGAGTCGCGCCAGCCGGAAAACGCTTCCGCTAGCGTATGATAGCCGGCCGAGATGTTCTCAACCGCCACGGTCGCGGGATAACCGCCGGCAGCGAGGCGCTTGGCGAGCGGCGCGCGGACGTCGTGGTCCATCTTGTTGGCCGCCGCCATCGCGCCCGACTGGGACTCGGCGAGCCGCATCAGGTCGGAATCGATCACGACGGTGCCCAGCCCGTTGTTCTGGCGGTATTGCGAGATCATCACCGCAGCCGCCTGCGCATCGAGCTTGGAGCCCGGAACCGCCATGTCGGTGTACATGGATGGCTGCTGGACCGGTGCTTCGTTGCCGGCACAGCCGGCGAGCAGCAAAATGATGAGAATTGCGGCCGCAGCGCGCATGAATCGAGGCCCCCAAATGAGGGGCCGTTGTTGCATATCAACCGTGGCTGAAAGGTGAATTTTGAAGAAAATCGTAGCTGTCATTCCGGGGCGCGCGTCAGCGCGAACTATGGTGCGCAATCGCGCACCTGAGAATCTCGCACTATCATCTCGGGTTTCCCGGTTCGATGCTTCGCATCGCCCCGGAATGACGGGGGGTTCTAGCCCGCAAATATCCGGTAGCGGCGGGGCTCCAATCCGATGGTGTCGCCGGCGCGAAGTTCCTTGTCGCGGGGGGCGTCGATCTCGATGGTCTGGCCGCCAGAGAGCGCGACCTCGGCGCGCTGTACGGGGCCGAAATTGCGGACATGCCGGACCGCGCCCTCGAAGGCACCGCTGCCGGGCGGGCCGACCAGCATGTCATGTCGCCGCACGAACAGTTTTGACGCGCCAGGCGCAAGCCCATCCGCTGTGAGCCGAAGCGGCCGGCCGCCGAGCGTGACAGCACCACCTTCGACTTCAACTGGCAGTTCGATCGATTCACCTATGAAACCGTGGACGAAGGCGGTCGCGGGACTTGCATAGACGTCATCGGGCGAGCCGATCTGCTCGATCCTGCCCTTGTCCATCACCACGACGCGGTTGGCGACTTCCAGCGCCTCCTCCTGGTCATGGGTGACGAAGATCGAGGTGACGTGGATTTCATGATGCAGCGAGCGCAGCCATTTGCGCAGCTCTTTCCTCACCTTCGCATCGAGCGCGCCGAACGGCTCGTCGAGCAGCAGGATGCGCGGCTCGATCGCCAGCGCGCGGGCGAGCGCGATGCGCTGGCGCTGGCCGCCGGAAAGCTGGCTCGGGTAGCGATCGGCGAGCCAGTCGAGCTGTACGAGATCGAGCAGCTCCTTGACCCGGGCGCGGATCGCCGCCTCGTCCTTGCGGACCGTGCGCGGCTGCACGCGCAGGCCGAAGGCGACGTTCTCGAACACCGTCATGTGGCGGAACAGCGCATAGTGCTGGAACACGAAGCCGACGTGACGCTCTCGCGCGCCTTGCGCCAGTGCGTCCTCGCCATTGATGAAGACCTCGCCGGAATCAGGCCAGTCGAGCCCGGCGACGATCCGCAGCAGCGTGGTCTTGCCCGAGCCGGACGGACCGAGCAGCGCCACCAACTCGCCGCTGTCGACCTTGAGATCGACGCCGTCGAGGGCTTTGAAGCTGCCGAACGACTTGACGAGATTTCTGACTTCAATGGTCACTTGGCTCTTGTCCTTCGTCCAGATGGCGTTCGAGAACGGTCTTCACGATCAGCGTGATCAGCGCCAGCATCGCCAGCAGCGAGGCGATCGCGAAGGCGGCGACGAACTGGTACTCGTTGTAGAGAATCTCGACAAGGAGCGGCATGGTGTTGGTCTCGCCGCGAATGTGGCCGGAGACGACCGAGACCGCGCCGAACTCGCCCATGGCGCGGGCGTTGCAGAGCAGGACGCCGTAGAGCACCCCCCATTTGATGTTGGGCAGCGTGACGCGGAAGAAGGTCTGGAGGCCCGAGGCGCCCAGCGAGATCGCGGCCTCCTCCTCCTGCGTGCCCTGCTCCTGCATCAGCGGGATCAGCGCACGGGCCACGAAGGGAAAGGTGACGAAGGTGGTGGCGAGCGCAATGCCGGGCACCGCGAACAGGATCTGGATGTCGTGGTCGCGCAGCCAGCTGCCGAAATAGCCCTGTGCGCCGAACAGCAGCACGAAGACGAGACCCGAGATCACCGGACTGACCGAGAACGGCAGGTCGATCAGCGTGATCAGGAACGTCTTGCCCGGAAAATCGAACTTGGCGATGGCCCAGGCGGCGACGAGGCCGAACAACAGATTGAGGCCTACTGAGATCGCTGCGACCAGCAACGTCAGCCTGATTGCAGCCAGCGCCTCCGGCTCCGCGAGCGCGGCGAGATAGGCGACGACGCCCCTCGAGAACGCCTGCGCAAAGACGACGACGAGCGGGAGCACGACGAAGATGGTGAGAAAGATCATCGCGAGCGCGATGATGGTGATGCGCACGGCGCGCGGTTCGGTACGCAAATTGTCCTGCGCTGCCGCCGCCTGCGCACGCGCCTTCGCGTCGGAGGCCGAGAGCGGTATGGAATCTGCGATCTGCATCGTCATGATCCGCCCTCAGCGCGCCGGAATCCGGCTCTGCGCCCAGCGCTGGAGCCGGTTGACGGCAAAGATGATGACGAAGGAGACGACGAGCATGACCACCGCGATCGCGGTCGCATCGGCGTAACGGAATTCGGACAGGCGTATCACGATCAAGAGCGGCGCTATTTCGGAGACGTTGGGCAGATTGCCGGCGATGAAGATCACCGAGCCGTATTCGCCGACGGCCCGGGCGAAGGCGAGCGCGAGGCCGGTAAGCAGCGCCGGTGCGAGCGACGGCAGGATCACGCGGAAGATGGTCTGCCAGCGGCTGGCGCCAAGGCTGCCCGCGGCTTCCTCGATCTCGGGGTCGAGATCCTGGAGCACCGGCTGCACCGTGCGAACCACGAAGGGAATACCGATGAAGATCATGGCGACGAAGATGCCGACCGGCGTGAACGCGACCTTGATGCCGAGCGCGGCAAGCGGCGCGCCCAGCCAGCCCTTCTCGGCGAACAGCGCGGTCAGCGCCACGCCGGCCACCGCGGTCGGCAGCGCGAAGGGCACGTCCACGATGGCGTCGAACAGCCGCCGGCCCGGGAAACGGTAGCGCACCAGCGCCCAGACGATGATGCTGCCCATGACGAGATTGACGCAGGCCGCCGCAAAGGCGAGGCCGAACGAGACGCGGAGCGCGTTCAGGGTGCGGCGGCTCGAAAGGATGTTCCAGAACTGCTCGGGGCTGAGCTCGAGCGATTTCAGGAACAGGCCGGCGAGCGGAATCAGGATGATCACGGACAGCCAGGTCAGCGTCAGTCCCATGGTGAGACCGAAGCCCGGCAATGTCCGGCGTTGTGCTGCAACTGCGCTCACCAGGCCCCCTGCAAAAGCCTCCTAAGACAGCGCCTGATCAGTTCTTGTAGATCTGATCAAAGACGCCGCCGTCGGCAAAATGTTCCCTCTGTGCCTTGGTCCAGCCGCCGAAAACGTCGTCGATCGTGAACAGCTCGACCTTGGCGAAGGCATTTTCATACTTCTTGGCGATTTCGGCATCGCGCGGACGGTAGAAGTTGCGCGCGGCGATCTCCTGCCCCTCCTTGGTGTACCAGTATTGAAGGTAGGCATCGGCCGCATTGCGGGTGCCCTTTTTGTCGGCAACCTTGTCGATGATCGCGACCGGCGGCTCGGCAAGGATCGATTGCGGCGGCGCCACGATCTCGAACCTGTTCGTGCCGAACTCCTTCAACGCAAGGAACGCCTCGTTCTCCCAGGCGAGCAGCACGTCGCCGACACCGCGCTCGACGAAGGTCACGGTGGCGCCGCGCGCGCCGGTATCCAGCACCGGGACCTGCTGATAGAGCTTGCCGATGAAGTCCTTGGCCTTGTCGGCCGAGCCGAACTTCTTCTGCGCAAATCCCCAGGCGGCCAGATAATTCCAGCGCGCCCCGCCTGACGTCTTCGGGTTCGGGGTGATGATGGCAACCCCGGGCTTGACCAGGTCGTCCCAGTCCCTGATGCCCTTGGGATTGCCCTTGCGCACCAGGAATACGATCGTCGAGGTATAGGGGGATGAATTCTGCGGCAGCCGCTTTTGCCAATCCGCCGCCACCAGGCCCTTGGCAGCGATGGCATCGATGTCATAGGCGAGCGCGAGCGTCACCACGTCGGCCTGCAGTCCGTCGATCACCGCGCGCGCCTGCGAGCCGCTACCGCCATGCGACTGCTTGATCTCGATGCTCTTGCCGGTCTCCTTCTGATAGGCATGCGCGAACGCCTTGTTGAACTCGCCATAGAGCTCACGCGTCGGATCGTACGACACGTTCAGCAAACTGATGTCAGCAGCGAGAGCCGAGCTTGCCCAGAGGAGTCCTGCAGCGAGCGGAACGATACGGCGCATCATGTCCATCTCCATTCACCTCGACGACATCGGCGTCATCGACGGCAGGCATAACTCGGGGCGAAACGCACTCAAGTCAACGGAACCGGATTTTCTTGTTCGCAGCGTGGCGGCGCAACCGTGCTACGAAACCTTCATCGTGTGAATGCCGCATTCTGTTTTGGCGCGGCCCCGCCATCGGCCGGCGCGGGAATCCTCGCCCTCGCCCGTTCTGCTGGTGCAAGGCATACAGCCAACCGACAGAAATCCTGACGCAACCAGAGGGTGCCGCGGCAATTTGGCACGAGTGAAGATCGCCTCGATCTCCTCGCGCGAGGCGTTGGCGAAGGGATTGAACTTCAGCCGCGCGCCGTCATCCTCGACGACGGGAATGTCGGCGCGCGCACTGCCCTGGAAGCGCTTGCGGCCGTTGAGCCAGGCCGAGAACGGCTTCAGCGCCCGCGCCAGCGGCTCGACCTTGCGGATGCGGCAGCAGGCGTCGGGATCGGAGAACCAGAGGTCGCGGTCGGGATCTTCGCGCGACAGCGTCTCGTCGGCCGGCTTGATCGACCGGACGTCCTTCAGGCCCAGCTTCGCGATCAGCGTGTCGCGATAGGCCAGCGTCTCCTCGAACAACCAGCCGGTGTCGAGAAAGATCACCGGAATCGCGGGATCAACGTCCGCCATGACCTTCAGCAGCGTCGCCGATTCCGTACCGAAGGACGATACCAGCGCGAGCTTGTCGCGCCCGACCGTCTTCAGCGCCGCAGCGACGATCTCCGCGGGCGAGGCATCGCGCAAAGCGCGATCGAGCTCTTCCGCCGAGGGCAACGCAGAGACCGCTGGAACCTGAGGCGCGATCGCGGTCACGTGCCGACACCTTCGGAATGACGCAGCTGCATGCGCCGGTGCAGCGCCGTGATGCGGCCATCGCCGGTCGGCTGGTAGAATACCGAATAGCGCCTGGCCGTCTGCATGAAGGCTTCCGCGTCCGCCTGCTTCTTGACCTCGAAGGCGTCGAAGCCGGCGCGCAGCATGAACACGAACTGGTCGCGCAGCACCTGGCCGGTGGCGCGCAATTCGCCGCGGTAATCGTAGCGTTCGCGCAGCAGCCGTGCCTGACTGTAGGCACGCCCGTCGCGGAAGGTCGGGAACACCAGCGCGACGGCCGCGATCCTGCCGAGATACGGCACGAGTTCGGCGATGTCGCGATTGTTCGGCCAGATCACGCCGACCTTGCCGGCGCGCTGGAGCAAGCCCTCGGCCTCGCCGAGGAAACGCTCGGCCGGCACAAGAATGTCGCCGCGCTCGGGCAGCGGCGTATCGACGGCGAGCTTGACGAAGCCGTCATCGACGATCTTTCCGCCGTTAACGAGTGGCATAGACGCGCTCCTTGAAGGGTTCGACGCCGAGGCGCCTGACCGTGTCCATGAACAGCTCCTCGGGCCGCTCACGCAGCGCCAGATAGGCTTCCACGATGTCCTCGACGACATCGGCGACCTCGTCGAACTTGACGCCCGGTCCGATCAGGGTCCCAAGCGCCGCGTTCTCGTCGGCGCGGCCGCCGATGGTGATCTGGTAGACTTCCTCGCCGTTCTTCTCGACGCCGAGAATGCCGATATGGCCGACATGGTGATGGCCGCAGGCATTGATGCAGCCGGAGATGTTGATGTGGAGCCGGCCGATCAGATTGGCGAGCTCGTGATTGGCGAAGCGCCGCGTCAGCTCCTGCGCGATCGGGATCGAGCGCGCATTCGCCAGCGAGCAATAATCGAGCCCCGGGCAGGCGATGATGTCGGTGATCAGGTTGACGTTGGGCGTCGCCAGCCCGAGCTTGTCGAGCGCCTTCCACAGCGCCGGCAGGTCGCGCTTGGCGACGTGCGGCAGCGCCAGGTTCTGCTCGTGGCCGACGCGGATCTCGCCGAAGGAATATTTGTCGGCGAGATCGGCCAGCGCGTCCATCTGCTCGGCCGTGGCATCGCCCGGAGGCCCGCCGGTCGGCTTCAGCGAGATCGTGACGATGGAATAGCCCTGCACCTTGTGCGGAGCCACCGAGTTCTTGCGCCACGCCTCGAAATCCGGATCGGCCGCGGCCTGGCGCAGCTCGTCGGGCATGTGCGGCAGCTTCTCGTAGGCCGGATAGGTGAAGCGCGAGCGGATGTCCTCGATCACCTCGTCGTCGATCTGAAGCGAGGAGTTGCGGATGTGCTGCCACTCGTCCTCGACCTCGCGGGAGAACTTCTCGATTCCGAGCTCGTGCACCAGGATCTTGATACGCGCCTTGTAGATGTTGTCGCGGCGGCCGTACTGGTTGTAGACGCGTAAGATCGCCTCGATGTAGCTGAGGATGTCGCGGCCGTGGACGAAATGCTTGATGGTCTTGGCGATGAACGGCGTGCGGCCGAGGCCGCCGCCGACCAGCACCTCGAAGCCGGTCTCGCCCTTCTCGTTCTTGATCAGCCGCAGGCCGATATCGTGGATCTTGATCGCGGCGCGGTCATGGTCCGACGCGGTGATCGCGATCTTGAACTTGCGCGGCAGGAACGAGAACTCCGGGTGCAGCGTGGTGTGCTGGCGGATCAGCTCCGACCAGATACGCGGGTCCTCGATCTCGCCGGGCGCGACGCCGGCCCACTGGTCCGAGGTGACGTTGCGCATGTTGTTGCCGGAGGTCTGCATCGCGTGGATGCCGACCTTGGCAAGATCTTCGAGCGCGTCCGGCAGCTCGGCGAGCTTGATCCAGTTGAACTGGATGTTCTGCCGCGTGGTGAAATGGCCGTAGCCGCGATCGTATTTGCGCGCGACATGGGCGAGCGCCCGCAGCTGGTTGGTCGCCAGCGTGCCGTAGGGGATCGCGACGCGGAACATGTAGGCGTGCAGTTGCAGATAGACGCCGTTCTGAAGCCGCAGGATCTTGAATTCGTCCTCGGTGAGCTCGCCGGAGAGGCGCCGCTTCACCTGGTCGCGGAACTCCGAGACGCGCTCGTTGACGAGCGTGCGGTCGATTTCGTCGTAAGCATACATAAGTGCGTGCCTTAAACCTGGGCCGGCTGTCCGATGGTGACGCCGGTGCGGCGGATCTGTTCGCGCAGATTGCCGGGCAGGATCTTGCCGTCCTCGCCGATCTGCACCGGCGCGATATAGGGGCCGATCGCACCGACATCATCGGCGATGGACTCCGCAAGCAACGCCCTGGCCTCGTCGGAGTTGCGTACGATCGCGGCTTCCGAGAGTTCCGCGGACCAGCCCTTGGCAGCGGTACGGTAGACCACGATGCCGTCCCAGGTGCGGTTGGCGGTCACGACCGAGGGGCCGGCGATCTTGATCTTCTTCTGTTCGAGCGGGGAGGTCATTCGGCTGCATCCAATAGGTCAGAGATGATTTGTTTGGGTGTGTGGCGGCGAAGCGAGCCGGCATGCCGGACCACGTCGCCGATGATGAGGATGGCGGGACCACCTTGGATCCGCCGCGCCAATTCCGGCAGGTCGCGCAGCGTGCCGATCGCGCCCTGCGCATCGGGCCGCGTGACACGGGCGAACACGCCGACCGGCGTTTCCGGCGAGCGGCCGGCCGCGAACAGGCCGGCGCGCACGGCCGGCGCCGCCGTCATGCCCATGTAGACCACGACGGTCATCCTGGTGTCGGTCAGCATCGACCAATCCACGTTCTCGGCATCGCGCGCCTTGTGCGCGGTCAGGAAGGTGATGCGGGTCGCCTCGTGGCGGTAGGTAAGCGGCACCTCGAAATCGGCGGCGCCGCCGAGCCCTGCGGTGATGCCGGGAATGATCGAATAGGCGACGCCGGCGGCGCGCAGCGCTTCGACCTCTTCACCACCGCGGCCGAACACGAAGGGATCGCCGCCCTTCAGCCGCACCACACGTTGGCCGGCTTGCGCGGCTTCGATCATACGCTTGTTGATGGCGTCCTGGCCGATGCCGGGCTTGCCGACGCGGCGGCCGACCGCAACGCGCGTGGTGTCGCGGCGGATGCGGTCGAGAATCTCGGGCGAGACCAGCTCGTCATGGAAGACGATGTCCGCATCCTGCAAGGCGCGCAACGCCTTGATGGTGAGAAGGTCAGGATCGCCGGGGCCGGCGCCGACCAGCGCGACCGAGCCTTCCGGCTTGTCGACGCGCGCGAATGCGGACGGGTCGGAGATAGCCTTGAGCGATGCATCCGCTTCGCCCTTGCGGCCGGCGAGCACGGCTGCGCCGATCGGACCGTCGATGACGCGCTCCCAGAAACGACGGCGCAGCGGAAACTCGGCGATGCGCTCGTTGATCGACTTGCGGAAGGTGCCGATGAACTCGGCGAGCTCGCCGATGCGCGCCGGCAGCAGCGCCTCGATCTTCTCGCGCACGCGCCGCGCCACCACCGGCGAGGTGCCGCCGGTGCCGACCGCGACCACGACATCGCCGCGATCGACGATCGCCGGGAAGATGAAGCTGGAGTGCTCGAGATCGTCCATGACGTTGACGGGCAGGCCGAGCGCCTTCGCCCGAGCGGACATCGCAACGCCGATGTTGCCGGCACCCGCGCAGACAATTGCGATGACACCTGAGAGATCGGCCGTGAGCGGATCGCCGCTCGCGATTTCGACGCGCGCCGCGTCCCCGGAGCTGAGGCCGAGGTCATGATTGCCGTCGATCGCATGCACGCGCATGCGCGCGCCGGCGGCGGCGAGCACGCGCAGCTTGGCGCGCAACAGCTCACCCGCGCCGATGAGGACCACCGGGCCGGCCTTGAGATCGAGAAACACCGGCAAGAACCGCATGCGCTACTCGCTTCCCCACAAACGGGGTTGACTGGAATTATTTTCTATATATGTCTCGTTTCGAGCGCGCAAAGAGAAAATTTTTTCTTCTCTTCCGCAGTGCAACTATAGAATTTTAGCCTCCAAACGCAAAGTGGCAGAGATGCATCTTCTCAAGGACGATTCCGCTGCTGATCGGCTGAGCAATCCGGCGCTAGCTGAGCGCGTGCGCGCGCAAGAATTTTCTGCCGAGCTTGCCCCGAGCATGGACCATCTCGACCAGCTCGAAGCGCAGAGCATCTACATCTTCCGTGAGGCCTTTGCCCGGCTGAAGAAGATCGCCCTGTTGTGGTCGCTCGGCAAGGACTCCAACGTCATGATCTGGCTGGCGCGGAAAGCCTTCTTCGGCAAAATGCCGTTCCCGGCCCTTCATGTCGATACCGGCAAGAAGTTTCCGGAGATGTATCGCTTCCGCGATCATTACGGCAAGGAATGGGATCTCGATCTGCGCGTCGAGCCCTGCCCGCCGATCGATGCCGTCGACCCAACGCTGCCGCCGGCCGCCCGTTCCGCCGCGCGCAAGACCGAGGGCCTCAAGATGGCGCTGGCCAAATACGGCTTCGACGGCCTGATCGCCGGCATCCGCCGCGACGAGGAGGCAACGCGCGCCAAGGAGCGCGTGTTCTCCCCGCGCGGGTTGGAGGGCAATTGGGACGTGCGCGACCAGCCGCCGGAATTCTGGGATCATTTCAACGCGTCGCCGCCGCAAGGCGCGCATTTGCGCATCCATCCGATCCTGCATTGGACCGAGGCCGACATCTGGGCCTACACCAAGCGCGAAAACATTCCGATCATCCCGCTGTATCTCGCCAGGAACGGCAAGCGCTATCGCTCGCTGGGTGACCAGGACATCACCAACCCCGTCGCCTCGACAGCGTCGAGCATCGACGAGATCCTGGTCGAGCTCGAACAGACCAAGGTGCCGGAGCGCGCCGGACGCGCGCTCGACCACGAGACCGAGGACGCCTTCGAGCGCCTTCGCGTCGCCGGCTATCTCTGATCAAGGACGCGGCCATGAACATGATTGTCACGTCAGCTTCGTCCGCCACGCCGAACGGCACCACGCGTCCCCAGGTGCGCATCGTCATCGTCGGCCATGTCGACCACGGCAAGTCGACGCTGGTCGGCCGCCTCCTGCACGAGACCGGCAGCCTGCCCGAGGGCAAGCTCGACATGCTGAAGGCCGTCAGCGCACGGCGCGGCATGCCGTTCGAATGGTCGTTCCTGCTCGACGCGCTGCAGACCGAGCGCGACCAGGGCATCACCATCGACACCACGCAGATCCGCTTCCGCACCAATTCGCGCGACATCGTGCTGATCGACGCGCCCGGCCACGCCGAGTTCCTGCGCAACATGATCACCGGCGCCTCGCAGGCCGACGGCGCGGTGCTGATCATCGACGCGCTCGAAGGCGTGCGCGACCAGACGCGGCGGCACGGCTATCTCCTGCACCTGCTCGGCGTGAAGCAGGTCGCTGTCGTCGTCAACAAGATGGACCGTGTCGATTTCTCCGCCGCGCGCTTCAAGAACATCAGCGACGAGATTTCCGCGCATCTCAATGGCCTCGGCGTGAAGCCGACGGCCGTGATCCCGATCTCGGCGCGCGACGGCGACGGCGTCGCGGAGCGCACCGGCCGGATCGGCTGGTACAAGGGACCGACCGTGGTCGAGGCGCTCGATAGGCTCGAGCCGGCGCGGCCGCTGGAAACGCTGGCGCTGCGGCTGCCGGTGCAGGCGATCTACAAGTTCGACGACCGCCGCATCGTCGCCGGCCGCATCGAATCCGGCAGCCTGATTGCCGGCGACGAGATCGTGATCATGCCTGCGGGCAAGATCGCGAAGATCAAGACGGTCGAGAGCTGGCCGGTGACGCCGGTGGCGGGACGGCAGGGCGCGGGCCGCTCGGTCGGCATCACGCTCGACCGCGAATTGTTCATCGAGCGCGGCGACATCATCGCGCATGCGGGCAGCGCCCCGCGCGAGACGCGGCGGCTGCGCGCACGCATCTTCTGGCTGCACCACAAGCCGCTTGCCAAGGGTGACCAGATCCTGGTGCGCAGCGGTCCGAAGGAGAGCCGCGCCACCGTCGTCGCCATCGAGAAGGCGGTCGATCCCGGCGAGCTCTCGAGCACCGAGAACAAGGCGATTGCACGCAACCATGTCGGCGAGATCGACATCTCCCTGTCCAATCCGATCGCGACCGATCCCTACACCGAAAATCCGCGCACCGGCCGCCTCGTGATCGAGGTCGCAGGGCGCATCGCCGGCGGCGGCCTGGTGCTGTCGGTCGATGCCGGTCAGCGTGCCGTCCCCGTCGACATCGTGCCGGTGGAATCGGCGCTGCGGCCCGACGAGCGCTCGGCGCGCTACCGCCACAACGGTGCCGTGGTCTGGCTTACCGGCCTGCCGGCTTCCGGCAAGTCGACGCTGGCGCGGGCGCTGGAGCGGCGGCTGTTCACCAATGGCGGCTCGCCGGTGCTGCTCGATGGCGACACGCTGCGCGCCGGGCTCAACAGCGATCTCGGCTTCTCCGCTCCCGATCGCAGCGAGAACATCCGCCGCCTCGCCGAGGTCGCGACGCATCTGGCCCGCAACGGCCATATCGCGATCGTCGCGGCGGTCTCGCCCGCGCGCGAGGACCGCGCCGCCGCGCGCCGCATCGCCGACACCGCGTTCCGCGAGATCCATGTCGCGACGCCGGCCGAGATCTGCGAGGAGCGCGATCCCAAGGGCCACTACAAGAAGGCTCGCGCCGGCGCGCTGGCCTCGTTCACCGGCATCGGCAACGACTACGAGAAGCCTGAGGCGGCGGAGCTGGTGATCGATACGTCGACGCGGACGGTCGCGGAGGCGGCCGACGAGATCGAGCAAATGCTGAAGACCACCGGCGTACTGTTCGACGAGGTCGTCGACCTCGCTGCGAATATTTGAGGCTGCCCTAGTCCCCGCTGTCGTCGCCCGGCTTGGCCGGGCGACCCAGTATTCCAGAGACAGCGTTGGGATACAGAGAAGCCGCGGCGTACTGGATTCCCCGCTTTCGCGGGGAATGACACCGGTGGTGGGGCCTTTCCTCTCTCTTCTTGACATTTTGACAAGCCCCCAGGGGTCTTCTCACCGCCCTGATTTTGGGGCTAATAGGTCTCCGAAAGCCGCCCCGCGTGGGCGCATTTTGCTGCTGTCGGGTCAAAAGCAGCCAAAAACAGCCATTTCCAACAAGAAAGCCCATCATGAAACGCGTCGACGCCCACGGATTGAAGATCGCTCCCGTCCTGTTTGACTTCATCGCCAAGGAAGCCGCCCCGAAAACGGGGATCGCGCCGGATGCGTTCTGGGCCGGGCTTGCCGGCATCATCAAGGAGCTGGGACCGAAGAACCGCGAGCTGCTCGCATTCCGCGACAATCTGCAGGCCAAGATCGACGACTGGCACCGCGCCAACAAGGGCAAGGCGTTCGACCTCGATGCCTACACCGCCTTCCTGAAGGACATCGGCTATCTCGTCCCGGAGCCGGCGACGCAGAAGGTCGAGACCGCCAATGTCGACGAGGAGATCGGCAAGATCTGCGGCCCGCAGCTCGTGGTGCCGCTCACCAATGCGCGCTACGCGCTGAACGCGGCGAATGCGCGCTGGGGCTCGCTCTATGATGCCTTTTACGGCACCGATGCGATCCCGCATGACCCGTCCGAGAGCGGCAAGGGCTACAACAAGGCGCGCGGCGACAAGGTGATCGCCAAGGCCAAGGCGTTCCTCGACGCCGCCGTGCCGCTCGCGACCGGCAGCCACACCGACGTCACCGCCTACAGCGTCGTCGCGGGCCAGCTGGCGGTGAAGCTGAAGAGCGGTAATGCCACCGCGCTGAAGAACGCGGCACAGTTCGCGGGTTTCCAGGGCGATGCGGCGGCGCCGAGCGCGGTGCTGCTCGTCAACAATGGCCTGCATGTCGAGGTGAAGATCGACCGCAGCAGCGCGATCGGCAAGGACGATCCGGCCGGTGTCGCCGACATGATCATGGAGGCTGCGGTCTCGACCATCCTCGACATGGAAGACTCGGTCGCGGCGGTCGATGCCGAGGACAAGGTGCTGGTCTATCGCAACACGCTCGGCCTGATGAACGGCACGCTCTCGGCCGATTTCGAGAAGGGCGGCAAGACGCTGACGCGCTCGCTCAACGCCGACCGCAACTACAAGACGCCGGACGGCAAGGGCGAGGTGAGGCTGCACGGCCGCAGCCTGCTCCTGATGCGCAATTGCGGTCACCACATGTTCACCGACGCGGTGCTGGACGAGAAGGGCGAGGAGGTCCCCGAGGGCCTGCTCGATGCCGCCGTCTCCGGCCTGCTCGCCATTCACGACCTCAAGGGCAATTCCAAGGTCAAGAACAGCCGCACCGGCTCTGCCTATATCGTCAAGCCGAAGATGCACGGCCCCGACGAGGTGTCGCTGACCTGCGAGATCTTCGACCGCGTCGAGAAGATGCTGGGCCTGCCTGAGAACACGCTCAAGGTCGGCATCATGGATGAGGAGCGTCGCACCACCGTCAACCTCAAGGCCTGCATCCAGCGCGCCTCCAAGCGCATCATGTTCATCAACACCGGCTTCCTCGACCGCACCGGCGACGAGATCCACACCTCGATGGAAGCGGGTCCGATGATCCGCAAGAACGAGATGAAGGCGCAGGCCTGGATCAAGGCCTATGAGGACTGGAACGTCGACATGGGCCTGATCGATGGTCTGCCCGGCCACGCCCAGATCGGCAAGGGCATGTGGGCCGCGCCCGACAAGATGGCGGACATGCTGGCGCAGAAGCTCGGCCATCCACAGGCCGGCGCCACCACCGCCTGGGTGCCATCGCCGACGGCGGCGACGCTGCACGCGCTGCACTACCACCAGGTCAACGTCACCGCGCGCCAGCAGGATCTCGCCAAGGGCGGACCGCGCGCGAAGCTCTCGGACATCCTCACCATCCCGGTGTCGAAGTCGAACTGGGCGCCGGATGACGTCAAGCAGGAGATCGACAACAACTGCCAGGGCATCCTCGGCTACGTCGTGCGCTGGATCGACCAGGGCGTCGGCTGCTCCAAGGTTCCCGACATCCACGATGTCGGCCTGATGGAAGACCGCGCCACCTTGCGCATCTCCAGCCAGCATCTCGCCAACTGGCTGCACCAGGGTGTCATCACCGAAGCGCAGGTGATGGAATCGCTGAAGCGCATGGCCGTCGTCGTCGACAAGCAGAACGCGGGCGATCCCGTCTACAAGCCGATGGCGCCCGCCTTCGACGGCGTCGCCTTCAAGGCGGCCTGCGACCTCATCTTCAAGGGGCGCGAGCAGCCGAACGGCTACACCGAATACATCCTCACCGCCCGCCGCCGCGAGGCCAAGGCGACGGGCTGAGTGCCGATAGAGAACTTCAAAAGCCCCGGCCCACGCCGGGGCTTTTTTGTGGGCGAAACGCCGCGGCGGGCCGCGGAACGGCTGCACCGTGGCCCGCGTTGTCCGGCCATCAACCAACGGGAGACGGTCATGGACTGGAATCGGATCGAAGGAAACTGGAAGCAATTCAAGGGCTCGGCCAAGGAGAAATGGGCCAAGCTCACCGACGACGATCTCCAATTGATCGAGGGTCGGCGCGAGCAGCTCGAGGGCCGGCTCCAGGAACGCTACGGCAAGGCCAAGGACCAGGTTCGTCAGGACGTCGACGACTGGCTCAAGGGGCTGCACTAAAGCAGCACAAACGAAGCCCCGGCTTACGCCGGGGCTTTTGCTTTTGAGGTGTAGATATCCGGGAAGACGCAACAAAGGTCCCGGATATCGCTTCGCTCATCCGGGCTACGATACCTTCGCTAGAATACCGCCAGATACTTCAGCAACGACACGATGCCGATGATGATGACAACCACGCGCGCGATCTGCTTGGCCCGGCCGTCCAACGGCAGCATGTTGATGAGATAGAGCACGAGAATGACGACGAGAAAGGTAACGAGTACGCCAACCAGCATTGCAGGACCCCCTTCAGGCAAATTGTGCCACTGTTCTTAACGCGCTGCACTCTGGTCGGTTCCAATTCTGCAACCCGCTGAATCCTTTCGCGAAATCCCAACGATCGGACGAGCCACCCACGATTTCGTTCTTGCAGATGCGGACCCGCGAGCGCTCGCGGCGAGCTTGTCCGGAGACCACTGCCGATGGGGCGACAGTCTGCTTCGTTGCGGCAACCTTACTCCTTCGCCACCACGGGGACCTGGCGGAATTTGGCGCGCACCGAGTCCGGCAGCGGCGAAAAATTCATCGCGACGCCGCGGCGGTCGTTGGCGTTGCGGCTGGCGACCACGAGGCCGTTGGCGCCGGCGACGATGTCGCCCTTGCGCAGGGTGGGATCATCCTCGACCTTGACTTGGGCGAGCCCAGCC
This sequence comes from Bradyrhizobium sp. 191, assembly GCF_023100985.1. Classification (NCBI taxonomy): domain Bacteria; kingdom Pseudomonadati; phylum Pseudomonadota; class Alphaproteobacteria; order Hyphomicrobiales; family Nitrobacteraceae; genus Bradyrhizobium; species Bradyrhizobium sp. 191. The sequence continues at coordinate 5,475,212 of NZ_CP064692.1, read as the reverse complement.
GGGTCCTTGCCGTTGCAGGTGCACCCCGCGACGATCTCGTTACGATAGCGGAACGCGTTCGGCAGGTCGGAATAGGACTTCCCGTTCTCCGTGGTGGCGTCGTCGATATTGCTGCCGTAGACCAGCGAGGTTTCCGAGGCCGGGCAGAAGCTCTTGCAGGACTGTGCCTTGCTCGCGGCATCGGTGCCTTGCGCCGGGAAGTAGCGGCCGTCGCAGCCGCGCACGCAATAGGCGGTGCCGGCGCCATAGGAGGACCGCCGCGGCGCGTCGTAGCGCGGCGCGTCGTCGTTCGGAAACGGCATCCGGATCTCCGGCGGCGGCCGCATCCGGAAGCCGCCGAACAATGCCGAGAAAAAATCCTCCGCATGCGCCGACGGTGCTGACGCCAAACCGGCGGAGACAGCGATCAACATCGCCGTACCGCCAGCCAATTTGCCAACCAGGCGCCTGCTCATACGACCTCACTCACTCTCAGTTCACGGCCGACGTCGTGATGTTCAGCGCCTGGCGGCCGGTGGGCAGCGTGCTCACGGCCGGGCGCTTTCGCGCGGGATCTGCGCCTTTGGCCATCAACGGCGCGTTCTTCGGCAGCACCACGACCTTGGCACCGATATTGACCCGGTTGAACAGGTCGATGACGTCCTCGTTGGTCATGCGGATGCAGCCGGACGAGACGAACTTGCCGATGGTGGAGGGATCGTTGGTGCCGTGGATGCGGTATTCGCTGGAGCCGAGATACATCGCACGCGCGCCGAGCGGATTGCCGGGGCCGCCGGCGACGAAGCGCGGCAGATAGGGCTGGCGCGCGATCATCGCGGTCGGCGGATGCCAGTCCGGCCATTCCGCCTTGCGGCTCACGCTCTGCACGCCCGACCAGGTAAAGCCCTCGCGGCCGACGCCGACGCCGTAGCGGATCGCGCGGCCATTGCCGAGCACGTAGTAGAGATAGGTGTTGTTGGTGTCGATGACGATGGTACCGGCCGGCTCGCCCCTGTCGAAGCTGACGATCTGCTTGCGCAGGCGGTCGGGCAACCGGGCGTCCTCGTCGGCGGCCTGCGGCGCCTCGTTGAGGTCGCCTTGAGAGTAACCCTGGGAGTAATCCTGGTCCGGCGGATAGGCCTGCGGCTGCATCGGAGCATAGCCGAAGGTTTGCGCGCTCGCGCCACCACAGGTTACCGCGAGAAAGGCAGTAGCGAGCGCGAGCGCGGCGACAGCGCGCGGCGCGGAGCTGCGGCGAACTACAGAAAACTTGGTCATGTGCTGCCCCGTTGGATGTCTGCATCAGGGTGACGCAGCTAGTCCAAGCAACGCAGCGGTGCCGATTCGAGTTCCATCCCAGGCTGTGGCAGCTTGGTCACAGTCAAGCGAGCACATCTTCACGAAGCTGCGATGGAACTCTCGCTTCCTCCGCAACGTTATGGAATGGGCGCGCGGATCGCTAGCCTTCCATGCGGGAGATATGTCGTGCGCGTCCTTCCCAGCGAACGCCTGATGTCCGGAAACAGCGAAGGCGAACCGCTCCCCGAGAGCCGTGGCGAGCTGCCGCCGGTGATCCGCCGCACCGAGTTCGTCGCTTTCGCGCTCGCGGGCCTGCTGCTGATTGCGGTCGTCACCGTTCTCTATGTCGGAAGGGCGTTCTTCCTGCCCGTGGTGATGGCCTTCGTCACCGGCACCATGCTGTCGCCGGCGGCAAACTTCCTGGAGCGGTACAAGGTGCCGCGGGGGCTCGGTGCTGTCCTGATCGTGATCGCGGGGACGACAGTGGTCGCCTTTGTCGTCGCCCTGATCGCTTCACCCGTGATGGAGTGGAGCACGCGCCTGCCGGAGCTCGGCGCTCAATTGAAGGACAAGCTGCACGTATTCAACCGGCCGCTGGCGCTGTGGCGAGAGCTGCAGGGCATGATCGGCGGCTCCGAGGGCTTCCCCAGCATTGAGATGCCCAAGGTCGAATGGGTGCAACCCACGCTGGAATTCCTCTCGCCGACTTTTACCGAATTCCTGCTGTTCTTCGTCACCCTCATTCTGTTCATCGCGAGCTGGCGCGACCTGCGGCGAGCCATGATCATGACATTCAGCGATCGCGACGCCCGCCTGCGCACCCTTCGCATTCTCAACGAGATCGAGGTTCATCTCGGCAACTACCTCCTGACCGTCACCCTGATCAATGTGGGCGTTGGCATCGGCACCGGCCTTATCTGCGCGCTCACCGGCATGCCCAATCCGGCCGGGCTCGGCGCGCTGGCGGCAACGCTCAATTTCATCCCGATCATCGGGCCGGTCGCAATGTTCGTGGTGCTGGTCGTGGTAGGGCTGGTCGCCTTCCCCACCATCGGCGGCGGCCTCATGGCCGCGCTCGCCTTCGGCGGGCTCACCTTCCTGGAGGGGCACTTCATCACGCCGACCATAATCGGCCGGCGACTGGCGCTGAATGCACTTGCGGTCCTGCTTGCGCTGGCCTTCTGGACCTGGATGTGGGGTCCCATGGGCGCGTTTCTGTCATCGCCGCTTCTGATCATGGCCTTGATCCTCAAGGAGCATCTGCTGCCGACGGACGCGCCGCATCTGCCCCAGGCCTGACTGGTTTCCGTGACGGAACTTCCCCGACGACGAAACGTTCTCCGGCTATCTCAGCCGTCAACAGTTTGGAGCTCCCGATGTCCACGCCCAATGCCGAAGCCGGGATGAAAGACTGGACCGACAAAGCCACCCGAGAACGTCTCGAGAAGGATGTAGCAGCCGTGAAAAGCGATATCGCCGCCCTCACCGACCAGATCACCGACGCGCTCAATACTTTCGCCAACTCCACCGGCAAGCAGGCTCGCCGCGGCTATCGCCAGGCGCGCGAAAACATGGATTCCGCGATGGACGACATGTCCGAGCGCGGCAGCGCGATGATGGAAGCTGCGCAAGACGCCTACGGCTCGATCGAGGAGACGCTGGAAGAGGCGATCACGCAGCGACCGCTCGCGACCGTCGGACTGGCGCTCGGCATCGGCTTCCTGATCGGCGTCGCCTGGCGCCGGTAAGATTGCGGAACGGATGCTGAACGGCGGCGCTGCCGCGCCGCCGATGTTGGCTTGTGACGTTTCGGCTTGTGGGGGGATTGAGGAGCAAGGCCATGTTTCAGCGCATCATCGACGGGATCAGTGCATCCACCGGCACGACAATTCGGCTGACCTCCCTTGCCGCAGGCGCGGCCTTTGCGCTGTTGGTGACGACAGGCTTCCTATGTGCCGCCGTCTTCATCTCGGTCCTGGAGGCATATGGCCCGGTGCAGGCCTGCCTGGCCGGCGCGGGCATCTTCTTCCTGCTGACCCTGGCGGCAGCAGGCTCCTACTGGGGTTACAAGCGCGAGGTGCAGAAGCGTGCCCGGATCGCGGCCGAGCGCGCCGCGAAGTCGGCCGCGCAGAGCATGCTTGCGGATCCGATGCTCCTCGCCACCGGACTCCAGATCGTTCGCGCCATCGGCATGAAGCGGCTGTTGCCGATCCTGGCGATCGGCGGCGTCGCCCTCGGCATCCTGGCAAGCCGCGCCGGTGTGCCCGACGAGGTGTCGGCTGAACCTGCCGAGTAGCAGTCGGAGCCGGTCAGAAAATTTCGTCGTAAGTCCTGCGATCGCATCTATCGGCATTCGATAGAAGCCGCGCCGCGCAATTTTGCACCAGCCGGTGCAAATCGGTCCCACTCACGCAAACGCTACTCGGATAGGCAGGAGGTTGCCGGTAAAAGCATCATCCTGATTCCAAAAGCTATTTTACTCAATGAAAACGTCCGTCAAGGCGAACCTCGCCGCGTTCCATCACGACGCCAGGCTGTATTTGACGCTCGGCATCGCCAACTGGTCGGTCTTCGTCGACCACGTTCCGAACAATGTCGTCAATCTGCTGACGCTGCGCAATTTCGGCTTCAGCGGCGCGGCGGATTTGTTCGTGTTCGTGGTGGGCTATGGCGTCGCCATCATCCACGGCAGGATGGCGCTGGAGCGTGGCTACTTGGTCGCGGCGACGCGAATCTTTCGCCGCGTCTGGCGGCTCTACGCCGCCTATGTCGTGCTGTTCGTGATCTATATCGACGCCATCGCCTATGTGGCCTCGCAATCGATGGCGCCGGAGATCATCCACGAATACAACATCTCGGGGATTCTCGAGCACCCGCTGCGGATCCTGATTGGCGGCCTCGTGCTCCAGGAGGAGCCGCTGAACCTTGACCTTCTGCAGCTGATGATTCCTCTGATGGCCTTCTTTCCGTTCGCGCTGTGGGGTCTGTTGCGACGGCCGAACGTGACGCTTGCGGCATCGGTCGCGCTGTATCTTGCCGCACGCTGGTTCGAGTGGAATTTTCGGGTCTCTCCAGACCAGGAGTGGACCTTCAATCCGCTCTGCTGGCAGATGCTGATGGTGCTGGGCGGCTGGTTCGCCGTCACCGGCGCACCGGGACGGGCGCTGCGCGACCTTCCCTGGCTGCGGCTACTCGCGGGGAGCTATCTCGTTTTCGCGATGGCGGTCACCCTGTTGCGCCATTCGCCGGAACTGTCCGCCTATCTGCCCGGCCTGCTCCTCGAGAGCATCGCGCCGACTGACAAGGAGAATCTTGCGCCTTATCGCGTGGTTCACTTCCTCGCGCTCGCCTTGCTTGCGACCCATCTGGTTCCAGCCGATCACCCCGGCCTGCGATTGAAGCCGCTTCAGGCGGTCATACTATGCGGCGAGGAATGGCTCGCCGTGTTCTGCGTCGGCGTGTTCCTGTCCTTTGCCGGCCATCTCATCTTGATCACCGGCCCCAATCTGGTGGCGATGCAGATCGTGGTGAGCCTCGTCGGCTTCGCCGCGATGACCGCCGTCGCCTACTACGTCGCCTGGTCGAAGCGGCAGGACATGCCTGCCGCCCTGAGGCAGCAGGCCTAGTCGCAAAATCGTGCGATTCTGCTAGGCCGAAGGCCATGGCTGCGCTATGCCGGAGGTCTGTGTGAGGAGACCGGGCGTGGCGGGGGCGAAAGGCGGGAGTGACGAGGCTGACAGCGCGCCCCGGCGCGGCCGGCCGAGGTCAATCGAGACCAGCAACGCCATTCTCGAGAGCGCCTATGCGCTGATGGCCTCCACCGGCCTTGCCACCACCACCATCGACGCGGTCGCGCGCCATTCCAGCGTCTCCAAGATGACGATCTACAAATGGTGGCCGTCCCGCGAGGCGCTCTTGATCGACGCCTTTCTCCACCACGCCGCGCAGATGCTGCCGCTGCCGCCGGCGAGTTCGGGCAGCCCCGCGGCGCGCGCGCGCCGCCATGCCGCGGCCTATGCCGAAGCGCTCCAGGGCGAGTTCGGCAAGGTCCAGCTCGCCGTTATCTCCGAATGCATCTCGAAGACCGGCTCGGCGGAGCTGTTCTACGCGCGCTACCTGCAATTCCGCCGCGACGCGCTCGTCGAGATGATCGCCGCGGGCCAGCAGGATGGCAGCATTCTGGCCGAGGGGCTTCCCGAGGATCTCTACGATGCGATCTATGGCAGCCTGTTCTATCGCTACGTCTTCGGCATCACGCCGGTCACTCCGGCTTACGCACGCAGCCTCGTCGATCTCGTGTTGCGGCCGAAGGGTTAGCTGCGCACAGGCCTGACCGGCGCCGAGATCTTGTCCGTGCGGTCGCGCTCGGTCATGTCGACCACCGTCTCCATCGGGGCGGTCAATTCATAGACGTAGGAGACGTCGGTGAAGAAGCGCTTGGCGGTGCCCCCTAGCGCCTCGGGCGCGACGCGGTCGAGCAGGATCAGGCCGAAATCGGAATCCGGCCGACGCGTCGCCTCGCTGGTGTTGAACTCCTCCCAGCGGAAATGGAAGACCTCGTTGCCGTCCTCTCCCGTCACCGTCCAGTTGGCGGTGATGTGCGGATGCTTTCCAACCAGCGACAGGCCCTCGTCGGAATGCGAGGCGAGCTCGAAGAACAGCAGCGACAGGCTCTGCGCCGCGCGTGCGCTGACCGCGATATCAGGACCGGTGACGGCGATGCGGTCCGCATGCGGGATGGCACGCGCCTCGAACAGGCCCTTCAGCTTGACGCCCTGCCACTGGCTCTCGCTGAGCAGCGAGACCACGTTGGACATGGCGTGGATGCGCCCGATCAGCAGCTCGCGCGCGATGTCGATGTCCGAGCCGTGGCGCAAGGTGCGCGTCACGATCGACTGGATCACCGCCAGGATGTTCTTGACGCGGTGGTTGAGCTCGTCGATGACCGCGGTCAGCCGGCGCTCGAACCCGATCCTGACCTGTATCTCCCGGCTGAGTCGCAGATTGTTGTAGGCGACATAGCCGAACAGGCCGCACACCATTGCCGTGATCGCAAAGCCGATCGCCGCGACGATGATGGCGGTCTGCTCGGCACGACGCGCCGAGTTGGTTTTCGCGTAATAGCTGAGTTGCCAGTCACGCCCACCGAAGCTCACGGTGCGCGTCGCCGACGGCGCCGGCCCGTCCGCTGCAACCCTGCGCGTCGAGACCACGCCCTGATCGTTGGCGATCAGCTCGCCGCCTTCCTTGCGCGGATCCTTGAGCGCGACCGCGAACAACGACATGTCATCGTTGGTGAGCATCAGCGTGGCGAGCTCGTAGGAGAATGTGACGAAGCCGGCAGGCTCCGTTGCTCCCTCGGGAATGACGGGCGCGGCCACGATGATGCCGATCGCGCCGTTCCCGCTGATCAACGGCACCGGGTCCGAGGCAACCGACCTCTTCTCGGCGCGCGCACGCGTCAGCATGGCACTGCGAACCGGATCCTGATCGTAGCTGCGGCCGGGCAGCGTCTTGGTCTCGTTGCTGCGTGGCTCGAGGTCCATCAGCACGTCGATCGGCTGCGTGATCTCGGCCGGATTGATCGGCTTGTCGTCATAGGACCGAATCTGCGGATTCGGGAAGCCTGCGCCGGCGATGGCGGCCTGCGCCGCCGCGAGCTCGTTCGGCTTCAGCCGGGCGATCCAGCCGGCCACCACGAAATCGGTCTTGAAGGCGTAGATCGCCGAGCGCAGCGGCTCCAGCATGTTCGGTTTGACCACGGATGGCGTGCGGAACAGGCCTGAGGCGACACGCGCGAGCAGCTCCCGCTCGGTGAGGCGGTCCTGAACCAGGCTCGCATGAACGTCGATCGCGCGCGCGAGCGCAATCCGATCCAGCGCCAGTTCCTGGTCATGGACGCGATAGGCTGCAAGCCCGGAGAGCAAAGCCCCGAGCAGAGCGATGAAGCCGATGATGAAACCGAGCCTGACCACGCGATTACTCAGGCGAAAGCAGGAGGTCGGCAATAAACACGGAGCATATGAACGCCGCTCGAACGGCCATCTGCCGAAACAGGGTAGACCCCAGTGGCGGAGATAATGGAGGAGGAGGCATCAGTACGCAACTTGGGTCGCCTGAAAAGCTTAATCCGCCCGGCCGATGGACTGGCAGGGACGGATCTGCCCCGGGCGCCGGAGGTAGTTAATCGCCGTGTCCGAAATTTGTTCCGCGGTTACGGCGCCTACCAAATGTTAACGGCGAGGAAATGCCTGCGCCAAGTGGTCGCGTCCGGTCAGCCCGGCCGTTTCAGGCCGCCTTTGGCTTCGATGAAGCCGACGATTCGGTCGAGCCCCTCGCTTTTCTTCAGGTTGGTCATGACGAAAGGACGCTCGCCGCGCATGCGCTTGGCGTCCGTCTCCATCTTCTCCAGGGAGGCGCCCACATGGGGCGCGAGGTCGATCTTGTTGATGACCAGGAGGTCCGACCGGGTGATGCCGGGGCCGCCCTTGGACGGGATCTTGTCGCCGGCGGCGACGTCGATGACGTAAATCGTGAGGTCGGCCAGCTCCGGTGAAAAAGTAGCAGCGAGATTGTCACCGCCGGACTCGATCAGCACGAGATCAAGTCCGGGAAACTTGGCGCGCATGTCCGCGACCGCGGCGAGGTTCATCGAGGCGTCCTCGCGGATCGCGGTGTGCGGGCAACCGCCGGTCTCGACGCCGGCGATGCGATCCGGCGTCAGCGACCCCGAACGCACGAGGAACTCTGCATCCCATTTGGTGTAGATGTCGTTGGTAATCGCCGCAATGTCATAGCGCTCGCGCATGGTCTTGCAGAGCAGGTCCATCAGCGCCGTCTTGCCAGACCCGACCGGGCCGCCGACACCGACGCGCAAGGGGCCGTGAGATTTCGACATGTGATCCGCTCTCTCTCGATTGGTTGAAGCCGCGCCGGTCACGAGCGAAACAGCCGCGTGTATTGCGCCTCGTGCCGCAGGCTGGCGAGATCGGCCCGGAACGTCGCGCTGCCGAGATCGTCCAATGCCGCGTTGAGCGCACGATTGGCGGTCGCAGCGACTGCGGCTTCCAGCCTTGCCAGCACGCGCTGGCTATCGCTCTGACCGAGCGGAATGAGCCGGCTGGCCGCCGAGATCCAGTTCGAGACCAGCGCATGCAGAAAGGCGTGCAACGTCGGCGCCAGCGGCACGGCGTGCTGAGCTGCGACGACACCGACGGCGACCGGATAGACCGGTGGCGTGCTGCATGCCGCAATCACGGCATCCAGTCCGTCGGCATTCCACGCGGCGCGGGCGATGTCGATGAAGGCGCGGCCCTGCGAGGCCGTCTCCAGCTGCCGTTCGCGCGACGGCACGAAGGCGGCGGCGAGCTCGGCGATCTCGTTCAAAGCGGTGGTCTCGCCCGCTTCCGCGGCGCGATAGGCGTGGACCAGAAACGTCGCGTCACAAAAGCCGGAGCCGTCGCCGAGCATCGCATCGAGCCAATCCGCCAGCGTCGCCGTGTCGGTGATGTCGCCCGCCTCGACGGCCCATTCGAGGCCGCTGGAATAAGAGAAGCCGCCGACCGGGAACGCCGGCGACAGCCAGGTCATCAGCCGGTACAGCGCCGCCGCCTCGCCTTCGGCAAGGGCACCGGCAGCGACCGGTTCATTTGTGGTCATGAGCATGCTTGTGGCCGTGGTGATGGTCGGGGTGGTCGCAGTGCTCATCGTGGTGATGGTGGTGATCATGGCCATGATCATGCGCGGCATGATCATGACCGTGGTGGCCGTAATCATGGTGATGATGGCTGTGATCGTGATGCGCATGGTCATCGTGCCCATGCGCGTGGCCGGCATCGGCATAGGCCCCGCCTTCGGGATCGAACGGCGCCTCGATCTCGATCACGCGCGCGCCGAGGCCCTTCACCATGGCCTCGATGACATGGTCGCGGCGGATGCGCAGGGCCTTGGCCATGATCTGCGTCGGCAGATGGCGATTGCCGAGATGCCAGCCGACCCGGATGAGGTGGTGCGGATCGCGGCCGCGGATCTCCAGCAGCGGCTCGGGCGCCGCGACGACTTCGATCAGCCGGCCGTCCTCCAGCACCAGCGCGTCGCCGCCGCGCAAAGCGACGGCATGCTCCAGGTCGAGCAGGAATTCGAGCCCCCGCGTGCCCGTCATCGCCATGCGCCGGCGGTGCCGATCGTCGAAATCGAGCACGACCGTATCGGCTGGCGCTTCCGTGAAGCGGTGCTGTCCCCTGACCTGCGTCGCCCGGATCATCCGTTTACCCCGCTACCGCGTTTCGACCTTCTCGGGCGTGATCACTTCGATCTTCGGCGGCGCCGTGAAGCACTTCACCGCGACGCGGCCGAACGTCTTCATGTGCTCCATGCCCCGATGAGGCACCAGCGCCTCGGCATTCTCCCACTGCTCGACGAACACCATTTTGCTGGGATCGGTGACGCTCTCGTGCAGATCATAGGCGATATTGCCGGGCTCCTTCCGGGTCTCCTTGATGCAGGCGGTGGCGGCTGCAATGAATTCGGCGCGCGTTTCGGGCTTGATGGTCAGGGTGGCTACGACGTAAATCACGAGAAATCCTCCCGGCTTTTCTTCTCGAAGTTGGATACCGGGCGGGACATTAGACCAGGCGGGACCGAACGCAAAACCGAAAAGCCGTCCCCGGACATTCGCCGGGGACATGCATTGAGGGGCTATTTCAGTACATGAAATATCGCTGCGCCATCGGCAACACCTCGGCAGGGGCACAAGTGAGCAACTCGCCGTCGGCGCGCACTTCATAGGTCTCCGGATCGACCTCGATGTTGGGCGTGGCGTCGTTGTGGATCATGCTCTTCTTCGAGATCTTGCCGCGGGTATTCTGGACCGCATAGAGCTTCTTCTCGATGCCGAGCTTTCGCGCGAGGCCGCCGGTGACCGCCGCCTTCGAGGTGAATACCACGGACGACGCGGTGCGCGCCTTGCCGAAGGCGCCGAACATCGGCTGGTAGTGCACCGGCTGCGGCGTCGGGATCGAGGCGTTGGGATCGCCCATGGGCGCGGCGACGATCGAGCCGCCCTTGATGATGCAATCCGGCTTGACGCCGAAGAAGGCCGGCGACCACAGCACGAGATCGGCGAGCTTGCCCTTTTCGACCGATCCGATCAGCTTCGACACGCCATGCGCGATCGCGGGATTGATCGTGTACTTGGCGATGTAGCGCTTGACGCGGAAATTGTCGTTGTCCTTGCCTTTGTCCTGCGTCAACGCCCCGCGCTGCTTCTTCATCTTGTCCGCGGTCTGCCAGGTCCGGATGATGACCTCGCCGAGACGGCCCATGGCCTGCGAGTCCGACGACATCATCGAGAGCGCGCCGAGGTCGTGCAGGATGTCTTCGGCCGCAATCGTCTCCTTGCGGATGCGGCTTTCGGCGAACGCCAGATCTTCCGCGATCGAGGGATCGAGGTGGTGGCACACCATCAGCATGTCCAGATGCTCGTCGATCGTGTTGCGGGTGAAGGGCCGCGTCGGGTTGGTCGAAGACGGCAGCACGTTTTTCAGGCCGGCGATCTTGATGATGTCAGGGGCGTGACCGCCGCCGGCGCCTTCGGTGTGGAAGGCATGAATGGTGCGGCCCTTGAAGGCCTTGACCGTGTCCTCGACGAAGCCGGATTCGTTCAGCGTGTCGGTGTGGATCATGACCTGGATGTCGTGATCGTCGGCAACCGACAGGCAATTGTCGATCGCCGCCGGCGTGGTGCCCCAGTCCTCGTGCAGCTTCAGCGCACAGGCGCCGGCCTTGATCATCTCGACCAGCGCGGCGGGACGCGACGCGTTGCCCTTGCCTGAGATGCCGAGATTGACTGGGAAGGCGTCGAACGACTGGATCATCCGCCCCATGTGCCACGGCCCCGGCGTGCAGGTGGTGGCGAAGGTACCGTGCGACGGGCCGGTGCCGCCGCCGAGCATCGAGGTGACGCCACTCATCAGCGCGTGCTCGATCTGCTGCGGACAGATGAAATGGATGTGGCTGTCGAAGCCGCCGGCGGTGAGAATCTTGCCTTCGCCCGCGATCACATCGGTCCCGGGGCCGATGATGATGGTAACGCCCGGCTGGATGTCGGGATTACCGGCCTTGCCGATGCCTGCGATCATGCCCTCCTTGATCGCGACGTCGGCCTTGACGATGCCCCAGTGATCGACGATCAGCGCATTGGTGATGACCGTGTCGGCCGCACCCTGCCTGTTGGTGACTTGCGACTGCCCCATGCCGTCGCGGATGACCTTGCCGCCGCCGAACTTCACCTCCTCGCCGTAGGTGGTGAAATCCTTCTCGACCTCGATGATGAGGTCGGTATCGGCCAGCCGCACCCTGTCGCCGGTGGTCGGGCCGAACATGTCGGCATAGACGGAACGCTTCATTTTGACGGACATCACAAGCCCCGTTTGCGTTTGAATATCTGGTGGATCACAACAGCGCCCTCGCTGCTTTCACGGCATCATCGAACTTCTCGTCCAGCCACGCATTTCCGCCGCGGCAGCCCGCAACGACCTGCGTGGCCCACGCGATATAGTCGGCGAGATCCTCGCGCTCCTCGTCACTCGGATCGGTTTGTATGCGCGCGCCCGTATTGCTGATTTTGTCGGCGATCTTGATCAGCTTGGCCCCGGCGGATTTCTTCGGCGCGTCCAGCACCTGAAGCCGCCGCCGCTCGGCCTTCGGCAAGCTCATGTCATCGGTGCATTCGACAACGAGCGAGGCGACACGTTCGGAAAATCTCCGCGCGAGCTCGTCGCGTGTGGTGTCGGTGTCCTCGATCGTGTCGTGCAGCCAGCCGGCCGCGACCAGTTCGGCGTCGGCACCGTCAGTCGCGGTCGCAAGCAGGTTCGCGACCTCGGCGAGATGATTGATATACGGCTCATTGCCGCGCCCCTTGTGCGCCATGCCGTTGTGGCGGCGCGCGGCGAGCTCGGCAGCTTCCGAGACGAGGCGGATGGCGGACAGCATGGAAAAAACCTCCGTTTCCGCCTCAACCGTGCCGCGCCGCGCTCGTTCCTCCCGGTGTCACAGCTTCCCCATGACGTCGCCGCGGAAACCGTAGATCATCTTTTTGCCGGCCATGGCGACGAGCTGGACGTCGCGGGTCTGGCCGGGCTCGAAGCGGACGGCGGTGCCGGCGGCGATGTCGAGGCGCATGCCGCGGGCCTTCTTGCGGTCGAACTTCAGCGCGGGGTTGGTCTCGAAGAAATGGTAGTGCGAGCCGACCTGGATCGGGCGGTCGCCGGTATTGGCAACCGTCAGCGTCACGGTCTTGCGCCCGGCATTCAGCTCGATTTCGCCGTCCTGGATGAAGAGTTCGCCGGGGATCATGTGCTACCTCGTCTTGCTCCGCTGCGTCATGGCCGGGCTTGTCCCGGCCATCCACGTGGGGCCGCTTGGTTGATGGTCGTGGATGCCCGGGACAAGCCCGGGCATGACGATGTTGATACAGTTCGCGCTTCAACGGATCGGCTCGTGCACGGTGACGAGCTTCGTTCCGTCAGGGAACGTCGCCTCGACCTGGATGTCGTGGATCATCTCGGGAATCCCCGGCATCACCTGGTCGCGGGTCAGGACCTGCGCGCCGGATTGCATCAGCTCGGCAACGGTACGACCGTCGCGCGCGCCTTCGAGGATGAAATCGGAGATGATCGCGATCGCCTCGGGATGGTTGAGCTTGACGCCGCGGTCCAGCCTGCGGCGCGCCACGATCGCCGCCATCGAGATCAGAAGCTTGTCCTTTTCGCGGGGAGACAGATTCATGCGACATCTCTTCCGTTCAACACGTCAATTCAGCCAGAGCCGCGGCAGGGCGACGCCGGTGCGCGCCAGCACGGCCATCATGTCGGCGCGCAAACGCGCCGCATCTTGGGCACAGAACCGCGCCATTGCAAAGCCATTCCAGGCGGATATCCCGACCTCGCCGGAGAACGACTCCGACGCCTCGCGGATGCGCTCGACCAGCGCCTCATCGCCGGGCACGATCAGGGCCGTGCCGATCGCCGCGCCGCCCTTGGCAACTGCTGATCGCGCGAGCTTCGCGCCGATATCGCCGCCGAGCCTGACCGTCTCAGCAAGGACCAGCCTGCCGCCGCGGCGCATCCGCCAGCGGTCGACGAATTCGCCCTGCTCCATCCGCTCGCCCATGGCGGCGCGGCCGAACACGACGATCTCGCAAAGCAGGAGCGAGGCGCTCTCGTCGAGCGCGATGTCGAAGCGGCGCTGAACCCGGGCGCGATCGAACAGGATCGTCTCCTGAGGCAGCCAGGCAAGACGCGCACCCACGCCGGCCTTCAGGGTGATGTTGAGCTGCGCCGCCGAGCCCGGCGCGCGATAGACCTTTTCAGCCGCCGCCGTCGTCAGTGTCAGCCGCGAGCTATCCGCCGCCGATATCTCGATGTCGAAGCGATCACCGCCGGCAACGCCGCCGGCGGTATTGACGAACACGCCGGAGAGGCCCTCGTCTTCGGGCGAGGGAAAGCGCACGCGGAGCGAACCGGATTCATGCAAGGCCCCGCGCCGCGTCACGCCGTCACGCGCGTGCACGTCGAACCTGACAGCGCCACGGGCGCGGTTGGCCTCGAACACCGAATTTGTCGCTAAAGCGTCGCTGCGCATCCGTCTCCCCAGCCGGCCGCGGCAGGATTTCTTGGCTTACCGGCCCCTGGCTTACAGCGCCATCTGGCGGCTGATCTCGCCGGGATCCAGGTTGGCGCGATCACAGGTGAACTTCACCGCGCCGCGATCCATCACCGCGAAACTGTCGCCGAGTTCGCAGGCAAAGTCGAGATATTGTTCGACCAGCACGATCGCGATGTTGCCGAGGTTGCGCAGGTAGGAGATGGCCCGGCCGATGTCCTTGATGATCGAGGGCTGGATGCCCTCGGTCGGCTCATCCAGCAGGAGCAGCTTCGGCCGCATCACCAGTGCGCGGCCGATGGCGAGTTGCTGCTGCTGGCCGCCGGAGAGGTCGCCGCCACGCCGGCCGAGCATGGATTGCAGCACCGGAAACAGCGAGAAGACGTCGTCCGGAATATGCCTGTCCTCGCGCTTGAGCGGCCCGAAGCCGGTCTTGAGGTTTTCCTCGACCGTCAGCAGCGGAAAGATCTCGCGGCCCTGCGGCACGAAACCGATGCCCTTGCGCGCACGCTCATAGGGCTTCAGGCCCGTGATGTCGCTGCCATCGAACACGATCGCACCCGAGGAGATCGGATACTGCCCGACCATGGCACGCAAGAGAGACGTCTTGCCGACGCCGTTGCGCCCGAGCACGCAAGTGACCTTGCCCGGCTCGGCCGAGATCGAGACGCCGCGCAGCGCTTGGGCCGCGCCGTAGAACAGGTTGATGTCCTTGACCTCAAGCATGCTCAGCGTCCCAGATAGACTTCGATGACCCGCTCGTTGGACGAGACCTGGTCGATGGTTCCTTCCGCGAGCACGGTGCCTTCGTGCAGGCAGGTGACCTTGACGCCGAGCTCGCGCACGAAGGTCATGTCGTGCTCGACCACCATGACCGTGTGGGTCTTGTTGATCTCCTTCAGCAACTCGGCAGTGAGATGCGTCTCGACGTCGGTCATGCCGGCGACCGGCTCGTCGACGAGGAGCAGCTTGGGATCCTGCGCCAGTAGCATGCCGATCTCCAGCCACTGCTTCTGGCCATGGCTGAGGCTGCCGGCGAGCCGGTTGCGGGCCTCGGTGAGACGGATCGTCTCCAGCACCCTGTCGATGCGCTCGGCTTCCGCCCTGCTGCCGCGCCAGAACAGCGTGGCCTTGACGCTGTGGTCGACATTGAGCGCGAGCAGCAGGTTGTCCTGCACGGTCTGGCTCTCGAACACGGTCGGCTTCTGGAATTTCCGACCGATGCCGAGCTCGGCGATGCGGGTCTCATCGAGCCGCGTCAGGTCGGTGACGCCGTCGAACAGCACGGTGCCCTCGTCGGGCTTGGTCTTGCCGGTGATGATGTCCATCATCGTGGTCTTGCCGGCGCCGTTCGGGCCGATGATGGCGCGCATCTCGCCGGGCTCGAGCGTCAGCGAAAGATTGTTGATGGCGTGGAAGCCGTCGAACGAGACGTGCACCCCGTCCAGATAGAGCATCGCGGAAGTCGCGCGGGTATCCATGACGTTCATCGCGCTACTCCGCCATCTTGGGTTCGGTGACACCGTCCTCGGCCGCCGCGCTCACGGAGGCCGCGGCGGTGCGCTTTTCCTTCGACGAGTCCCACCAGGCGTTGAAGGTGCCGACGATGCCCTTGGGCAGCAGCAGCGTCACCAGGATGAACAGCGCCCCCAGCATGAACAGCCAGTACGGCGCCAGCATGCCGGACGTGAAGAACGTTTTTGCATAGTTGACGACGACGGCGCCCAGCGCGGCACCGACCAGCGTGCCGCGGCCGCCGACCGCGACCCAGATCACCGCCTCGATCGAGTTACCCGGAGCGAACTCGCTCGGATTGATGATGCCGACCTGCGGCACGTAGAGCGCGCCGGCGACGCCGGCCATGCAGGCCGAAACCGTGAACACGAACAGCTTGTAGGATTCGACGCGGTAGCCCAGGAAGCGCGTCCGCGATTCCGCGTCGCGCACCGCGATCAGCACCTTGCCGAGCTTGGACGAGACGATGGCGCGGCAGATCAGGAAACCTACGATCAGCGCCAGGCAGCTCAGCGCGAACAGCGCGGCACGTGTGCCCTCCGCCTGCACGTTGAAGCCCAGAATGTCCTTGAAATCGGTGAGGCCGTTATTGCCGCCGAAGCCGAAGTCGTTGCGGAAGAAGGCAAGCAGCAGCGCATAGGTCATCGCCTGCGTGATGATCGACAGGTACACGCCGGTGACGCGGGAGCGGAACGCGAGCCAGCCGAAGCAGAAGGCGAGCAGGCCGGGCACGACCAGCACCATCAGCGCGGCGAACCAGAACATGTCGAAGCCGTACCAGTACCACGGCAGCTTCTCCCAGTTCAGGAACACCATGAAATCGGGCAGGACCGGATTGCCGTAGACGCCGCGGGTGCCGATCTGCCGCATCAGGTACATGCCCATGGCGTAGCCACCGAGCGCGAAGAAGGCGCCGTGACCGAGCGAGAGGATGCCGCAATAGCCCCAGATCAGGTCGATCGAGAGCGCCAGAATGGCGTAGCAGACATATTTGCCCCAGAGCGCGACGAGATAGGTCGGCACTTGCAGGAACGAGCCTGCAGGCAGCAGCAGGTTGGAGAGCGGGATGAGGATGCCGCAGGCCGCGACGACGGCGAGGAAGATCGTCGCGCTGCGGTCCAGCGATCGCGTCAGCATGTGAGGGGTCATGCTTCCACCGCGCGGCCCTTGAGCGCGAACAGGCCGCGCGGCCGCTTTTGAATGAACAGGATGATGAGGACCAGGATCGCGATCTTGCCGAGCACGGCGCCGGCGACCGGCTCCAGGAACTTGTTGGCGATGCCGAGCGTGAAGGCGCCGACCAGCGTGCCCCAGAGATTGCCGACGCCACCGAACACCACGACCATGAAGCTGTCGATGATGTAGCTCTGGCCGAGGTTGGGGCTGACATTGTCGATCTGCGACAGCGCCACGCCGGCGATGCCGGCGATGCCCGAACCGAGGCCGAAGGTCAGTGCATCGACGCGCGAGGTGGCAATGCCCATCGAGGCCGCCATGCGGCGGTTCTGCGTCACTGCGCGCATCTCGAGGCCGAGCGCCGTGTAGCGCAGCATCGCGAGCAGGATCATGAACACGGCAAGCGTGAAGACGAGGATCCAGAGCCGGTTATAGGTGATGGTGATCTGGCCGAGCTCGAACGCGCCGCTCATCCAGGAGGGGTTGCCGACCTCGCGGTTGGTCGGACCGAACATCGTTCGCACCGCCTGCTGCAGCACGAGCGACAGGCCCCAGGTCGCCAGCAGCGTCTCCAGCGGCCGGCCATAGAGGAAGCGGATGATGCTGCGCTCGATCAAGACGCCGATGGCGCCGGCGACGAGGAAGGCGAGCGGCACGGCGATCAAGAGCGAATAGTCGAACAGGCCGGGATAGCGGGTGCGGATCACCTCCTGCACCACGAAGGTGGTGTAGGCCCCGATCATCACCATCTCGCCATGCGCCATGTTGATGACGCCCATCACGCCGAAGGTGATGGCGAGTCCGATCGCCGCGAGCAGCAGCACCGAGCCGAGCGAGAGGCCGTACCAGGCGTTCTGCACCATGGACCAGACCGCCAGCGAGCTCTGGATCGAGCCGATCGCGCTCGCGGCGGCCTTGGTTACCGACGCCGGCTGGTCGCCCATGCCGGTCAGCAGCGCCAGCGCGTCTTGGTCGCCGCGCGCCTTGAGGGTGGCGACGGCCTCGAGCTTCTCGACCTCGGTGGCGTCGGACTTGAACAGCAGGATCGCGGCGCGGGCCTCGCCGAGCGCGGTCTTGACGGATCCGTTGGTTTCCTTGGCAAGCGCCGCATCGACCGCCTCGAGCGCGGTCTCCTCATGCGACTTGAAGACGGACTGCGCGGCCTGCAGCCGCGTTCCGACGTCCGGCGACTGAAGCGTCAGGCCGCCGAGCGCGGCATCGACGCTGCGGCGCAGGCGGTTGTTGAGGCGGACCGCGCTCGCACTGTCGGGAACGCTGGCGACGGCTGCGCCCGTCGCGGCGTCGATCGACTTGCCGTCGGCGCCGGTAACGTAAACCTTCTTGCTGTCTGGATCGGCCATGAGACGGCCATCCTGGAGCGCGCTGATGATGGGGAAAGCCAACGGGTTGCCGCTGCCCGCGACCACGCCGATCGCCTCCTCCGTGTCGGAAAAATCGTCATTGGCGAATTTGGCGACCGCATCCTCGAACGGCCCGGCGAAGGCCGGCAACGCGAACGCGATCAGAAACAACGAGAGTGCAAGCGAACAGAGACGGGCGGACAAATGGGCTGGCACTGTGAATGACCCCGGCAGAAATGAATGGAGAAGGCGGCGGGATCGCCGCCCTCTCCGATCTTGCAATGGACGTCAGATCCGGATCAGGAGCCCGAACCGAGACACTTGTTGGTCTTGGTGTTGAAGTTGCCGCACTTCTTGCCGACCCAGTCGCCGATCAGGTCCTTGGAGCCTTCCAGCTCCTTCGACCAGGCATCGCCCGCGACGAGGCCCGGCGTCTTCCAGACCACGTCGAACTGGCCGTTCGCCTTGATCTCGCCGATGAACACCGGCTTGGTGATGTGGTGGTTCGGCAGCATCTTCGACACGCCGCCGGTCAGGTTCGGCGCCTCGATGCCGGGAAGCGCGTCGATCACCTTGTCCGGATCGGTCGACTTCACCTTCTCGACCGCCTTTACCCACATGTTGAAGCCGATCACGTGCGCTTCCATCGGGTCGTTGGTCACGCGCTTGGGGTTCTTGGTGTAGGCCTGCCAGTCCTTGATGAACTTCTCGTTCGACCCGTCCTTGGTCTTGATCGACTCGAAGTAGTTCCAGGCAGCGAGATGACCGACCAGCGGTTTGGTGTCGATGCCGGCGAGCTCTTCCTCACCCACGGAGAACGCGACGACCGGGATGTCCTTTGCCTTGATGCCCTGGTTGCCGAGCTCCTTGTAGAAGGGAACGTTGGCGTCACCATTGATGGTCGAGACCACCGCGGTCTTCTTGCCGGCCGAGCCGAACTTTTTGATGTCGGCCACGATCGTCTGCCAGTCGGAGTGACCGAACGGCGTGTAGTTGATCATGATGTCTTCCTGGGCGACACCCTTCGACTTCAGATAGGCTTCCAGGATCTTGTTGGTCGTGCGCGGATAAACGTAGTCGGTGCCCGCGAGCACCCAGCGCTTCACCTTCTCTTCCTTCATCAGATAGTCGACGGCCGGGATCGCCTGCTGGTTCGGTGCCGCACCCGTGTAGAACACGTTGCGCTCGCTCTCCTCACCCTCGTACTGCACGGGGTAGAACAGGATGTTGTTCAGCTCCTTGAAGACCGGCAGCACCGACTTGCGCGACACCGAGGTCCAGCAGCCGAACACGACCGAGACCTTGTCCTTGGTGATCAGCTCGCGCGCCTTTTCGGCGAACAGCGGCCAGTTCGAAGCGGGGTCGACGACGACGGCTTCCAGCTTCTTGCCGAGCACGCCGCCCTTCTTGTTCTGCTCATCGATCAGGAAGAGGATGGTATCCTTCAGCGTGGTTTCGCTGATGGCCATGGTGCCGGACAGGGAGTGGAGCACGCCGACCTTGATGGTGTCGTCCGCGGCCTTCGCGCCAGTCAATGAAGCCAGACCAAGCACCAGTCCGGCGGTCGCGGCGAGCACGCCACGGCGGCTAAATGAAGCCGCTATATCGTGAGTGGATTTGCTAAACATGAGTGTCTCATCTCCCTGACGCAGACGTGAAAATGCTGCGAAACGGCCCCACGGCCGCCTGCGATTAACGGAATCGCAAGAACCATGCCATGGGCTGAGCACCCATCAACGCTTTGATGTCGCTTATAGAATCGGCCGAAATCGAAGTTTGGCCATAGTCAGACTGACTAAATTCTAGGCGTCCGAAATGTGTGCGAAAGCGGCATGCAGTTTATTTTATGGGCAAATCGCCAGTTCTGGCTAAATTTCCGGCATCACTATTTTTGCACCGCAATCGCTATTTCAGGCGCGCCTGCCTTGAAAGCGCCCCTTCAATGTTCCATATGACCACCCGAGACCTCTTGCGAATCAAGAGGTCATAGCGAGCCGCGTGTTCTTAAGCCCATACGGGCGTCTGGCTTGCCCCACATCTCCCAAGCCCATCCGACACCCCAAACACGCAGGTGTCTTCTCGACACCTTTTTGCGCGCGCCGCGCCGAATGCGCCGGGCGCTCGCTTTTGACATGGAAAGAACCCCTCTTTTGACTTCGTTTCAGGATTTCGGCCTCGCCGAACCCATCGCGCGCGCTCTTCGTGAAGAGAATTACGTCACCCCCACCCCGATCCAGGCCCAGACCATTCCGCTAGCGCTGACCGGCCGCGACGTCGTCGGTATCGCCCAGACCGGAACCGGCAAGACCGCGTCCTTCGCGCTTCCGATCCTCCACCGGTTGCTCGAGAACCGCATCAAGCCGCAGCCCAAGACCTGTCGCGTCCTCGTGCTCTCTCCGACCCGCGAGCTGTCCGGCCAGATCCTGGACAGCTTCAACGCCTATGGCCGTCACCTGCGGCTGGCGTCGACCCTCGCCATCGGCGGCGTGCCGATGGGCCGTCAGGTCCGCGCCCTGATGCAGGGCGTCGACGTTCTGGTTGCCACTCCAGGCCGCCTGCTCGACCTCGTGCAGAGCAACGGGCTGAAGCTTGGAAGCGTCGAGTTCCTCGTGCTCGACGAAGCGGACCGCATGCTCGACATGGGGTTCATCAACGACATCCGCAAAATCGTCGCCAAGCTGCCGATCAAGCGGCAGACGCTGTTCTTCTCGGCCACCATGCCCAAGGACATCGCCGAGCTCGCCGACGCCATGCTGCGCGATCCGGCCCGCGTCGCGGTGACCCCGGTCTCCTCGACCGCCGAGCGGATCAACCAGCGCATCATCCAGGTCGACTTCTCTTCCAAGCCCGCCTTCCTGACCAAGCTCCTGAAGGACGAGCCGATCAACCGCGCACTGGTTTTCACCCGCACCAAGCACGGCGCCGACAAGGTGGTGAAGACCCTTGAAAAGGCCGGCATTGCCGCGAGCGCCATCCACGGGAACAAGTCCCAGAACCATCGCGAGCGGACGCTCGCCCAGTTCCGCTCCGGCGAGATCCGCACCCTGGTGGCGACCGACATCGCCGCCCGCGGCATCGACGTCGACGGCATCACCCACGTGATCAATTTCGACCTGCCCAACGTCCCCGAGACCTACGTCCACCGCATCGGCCGCACCGCCCGCGCCGGCGCCGACGGCACCGCGATCTCGCTGGTCGCAGGGGGCGAGGAGCTCAGCTATCTCCGCGACATCGAACGGCTGATCCGCGTCGCGCTGCCGCGCGAGGACCACCGCACCGACGCCGGGCGCCGCGATGCCGGCCCCGCCCCGTCGCAGCAACGGCAGGGCCGGCCGGGTGGCCGCCCGGGCCAACGCCCGCAAGGGACGCGGCACGGTGACGGGCGGCGTGCTGACGAAAGACATGCCGACGGACGTCACCATGGTGCCGGCAAGCAAAGTGACGGAAGGCACGGTGAAGGACGGCACGCCGAGGCGAGGCATGCTGACGGACGACCCGGCAATGGCCCGAATGCTTCGAAGGGTTCTCGGCGCCGCCGCTCCGGT
Organism: Bradyrhizobium sp. 191; assembly: GCF_023100985.1. Taxonomy (NCBI): domain Bacteria; kingdom Pseudomonadati; phylum Pseudomonadota; class Alphaproteobacteria; order Hyphomicrobiales; family Nitrobacteraceae; genus Bradyrhizobium; species Bradyrhizobium sp. 191. The sequence goes on along the minus strand of NZ_CP064692.1, from coordinate 5,453,674 downwards.
GGTAAGATGCATGCATCGCCGGTCGACCGTCCGGAACAACGTTCCGCGCATAGCGCCGGGACGCCTGATGGGATACAAGGCGTTGCCTTTTTGCGCCGCGAGAGTCGGCCAAACAGCCAACCGAACCGCAAACCCTATTCGCACTAGCCGTCCACGACCTGGAGAAATTCATGGCTAAGGAAGAGCTGATCCAGTTCGAAGGACTGGTCACCGAAATCCTCCCCGACGCCCGTTACCGCGTACAACTCGACGCCGGACACGAGATCGTTGCCTATACCGCCGGCAAGATGAAGAAGAACCGCATCAAAACGCTCGCAGGCGACCGCGTGACGGTGGAGATGTCGCCGTACGACCTGGAGAAGGGCCGGCTCATTTTCCGCCACAAGGACGAACGTCCCAGCACGGCGGGCGGACCGCCCCGTCCCGGCCAGCGCGGCGGCCAGTTCCGCCGCCGCTGATCGGCTGGGGCGCGCACGCGCGAGATAAAACCCGACTTGGATCTTGATCCGCCGTTGGCAGCACGGCGGATCAAAAAATCGTGCGCGTCCCGATTGTCTCGAATCCCTGTTTCTGATAAAATGAATTAATCGATTTTCGGCCGGACGACATTGGCATCCACCGGTACAGCCGGTTCAGACACCCTGACGACCCTTCCAGAAATTCGATCTAAACCTGCCCGCGCGAGCGGGCTCCGACATTGTGTATCTGAGAAGGAACTACCCATGAGCATGGGAACCGTGAAGTGGTTTAACGCGACCAAGGGCTTCGGATTCATCCAGCCCGACGACGGCGGCCAGGACGTGTTCGTTCACATCAGCGCCGTGGAGCGCGCCGGTCTCGGCTCGCTGCGCGAAGGCCAGAAGATCTCCTACGAGATCGTGGCCGACCGCCGCTCCGGCAAGTCGGCGGCGGACAACCTCCGCGCCGCGGGCTGAGCCCACCGGGCTCTTGGCCCGATCGAGGAAACAAGAAGGCCGTGCGTCGCGCACGGCCTTTTTTATTCTACGGCATGATCCGGAAAAGTGTGCAGCGCTTTCCCGAGAAGAACATGCTCGAACAATAACCTAGAGCGCGCCGACCATTCATCCTGATCGCGTCGCGCCTTAGTTGGGTTTGGTGCTGCCGCTGGCACTGCTGTTCAGCGAACCAGCCTGGCTCATCGTGTTGTTGAAGTAGGCGTCGCTGTCGCCGAGCGTCACGCGACGCTGGCAAAGCGGTACGCAGCTGTAGGACTCGCGCTCGATCCCACGATAGACGGTGACGAGCCGGTCGCTCGGACCTTCAACCTGGATCTGGCGGTCGACCAGGATCTCGCCGCCCCGGTCGAGCGCGATGAAGTTGGTGGCACCATAGCCCTTTCCGGTCACGACGATCATGCCGCCCGGCTGGAGCGTGACGTCGGCGATCAGGGGATTGCCGACCACGATGGTTGCCACCTTGCCGGGCAGCCGTACCAGCTTGGCCTGATCGACATTGACGGCGATCGTATCGGCGGTGGACTCGGCAAGGCCGGCGGCCGGCCATGCCAGCACCGCAGCGGCAACCAGAAGACACACGCGCGCATGACGGCGCAGCAATTCCTTACGCATACTCTTACCCCCGGGACGTCACAAACCGGCAGAAGCGACCAGATAACAGCGGAGCCGGCGCCCGACCCGGCCAACCTGCCTTTAATTCATGAACGTTCCGCAAACTCGCCGGCTATTGTTTGAACGGATAGGAGAGTTGGCCCCAGATCTCCTTCGGCATGGTCGCTTCGTCCTTGCCGTAGTCCTGCGGCAGCTTCCCCTCCGGCATGCGGAAGGTGCCGAACAGCACGTCCCAGATCGGAAACGTTCCCGCGAAATTGGTGTCGCCGCCCTCTTCGAGGGAGGTGTGGTGCCAACGGTGGAATACCGGCGTCGCCAGCACGTATTTGAACGGTCCGAAGGTCCAGTTCAGGTTGGCGTGCACGAAGGCCGAATGGAAGGTGGTGAACGGGCCGACCCAGATCATGACGTTGGGGGAGATACCGGCCATCAGCAGCACGACGTCGACGCTGATCGTCCCGAGCAAGAGATTGACGGGATGGAAGCGGGCCGCGGAGATCCAGCCGATCTCCTCCGACGAATGATGGACGGCGTGGTACTTCCAGAAGCCGCCGTCGTGGAAAAGCCGGTGCAGCCAGTACAGCATGAAATCGGACAGCACCAGGAACAGCAGGGCCTGGACCCACAGCGGCAGCTGCGACAGCGGACCATGGCCATTGTCGTAGAAAGCAATGAGCTCGTCGGCGTCGTGGATGTTGAAGACGACGCTGGCGCCGACGATCAGAAGCCCGATCCGCATGGTGCGGGCGAACACCGGGACGAAGAACCAGTAGCAGATGTCGGTGATGATCTCCCGCTTGCGCCACCACGGCGCGCCGGGATTGCAGGCCCAGAAATGCTCCAGCACGGTGAAGACGGCCGCGAGTACGAAGGTGACGGGGATCACCTTGACGATGGTCTCGCCGAGCATCAGGGCGACTTGCATGGGCAGGCTCGACATCGTCGCCTCTCTTGCGAATTCCAGTCCTGCCTAGGCGTACTCCGCGAAATTTAAGGGAGCGTGAAGCAGGCACCGCGCTGCCGATGCACCGGGAACCGGAATGCATCGCGGCTGCCGTCTTAAGGCGAAATTCACTCTGCGCGAAAGCTTCGCGCCGGACCTTGGTTTATGCGATCGATTTAACTTTACCGAAAGAGCTCGGCTCTCATGGTCTTCGCCGCAGACAGCGCCGAACGAGGCGATTTCACCCAGACGGAGTTTGTTCATGAAGAACTTGATCGCGCGTTTCGCGAAGGATGAATCCGGCGCCACCGCCATCGAATACGGTCTGATCGCCGCCGGCATCGCGCTGGCCATCATCACCGTCGTCAACAGTCTCGGCACCGCGCTGAACGGCAAGTTCACCTCGATCAGCACGTCGCTGAAGTAGGCAACCGACGATCGACAACAAAAGCCCCGGGCCTCCGGGGCCTTTGCTTTTTTGAAGACGGCAAGTTCCAGTGGCGTTGTACAAGTTCAGAACCGATGCCGCGGTCGCGGCGAAAGAGGTGGGGGCGGCTCAAGCCGGCTCGCCGGCCTATTGGATCTGCCTTGCGCTGCTGCTTGCGACGGTCGCGCTCGCCGCACGCATTGCCAGCTTCTGGTGAAAACGCATTCGGCGGCCTTGGCCGCACGCCCCTGTCGCCGTTGTCGGTTTGTTTAGCACTACGCGCTAGCATCCGGCGACGCCAGCTCCCGCGGCCAACCCAGGCCTCAAGACGCAGCCCATGATCCTCGACCTTGCGCGCCTTCTGCTCTTCCCGGCCCTGATGGCATTCGCTGCCGCGAGCGATCTCTTCACGATGACGATCTCGAACCGCGTGTCGCTGGCGCTGGTCGCAGGCTTCTTCGTGCTCGCCCTTGCTGGTGGCATGGCACCTTACGAAATCATGAGTCATGTCGGCGCCGGAGCGCTCGTCCTGGTCGTGGCCTTCACCTGCTTCGCGATGGGCTGGGTGGGCGGCGGCGACGCCAAGGTCGCGGCTTCCGTCGCGCTCTGGTTCGGCTTCGCGCAGCTGATGAACTTCCTGCTCTACGCCTCCCTGTTCGGCGGCGCGCTGACGCTGCTCCTGCTCCAGTTCCGGCAATGGCCGCTGCCCTACGGGCTGGCGGGTCAGGCCTGGCTCGCACGGCTGCACGCCAAGGAGAGCGGCATTCCCTACGGCATCGCGCTCGCCCTGAGCGCGTTGATGGTCTACCCGGAGACCGAATGGGTGAAGGCGATCGACCTCACTCACCTCGCACTGCGCTGAACGCACCGGGTAACCCGGCGTTAAGGCGATTTAGATACGCCTCATTAACCATGCTTTGACGAATAGCTGGTCAACTGCCGATCACGGCGGCGGCAGCGTCGCCGCGTATTGTTGGAAAGTGAAGCGTATGAATAGGGCACGCATTGTCGTCCTGACGGTCGCCATCTGCGCCGGCGGCGTCGCCGCGTACCTGGCGAGCGGCACCGACAATTCTGCGCCGCCTCCGCTTCCGGTCGCACAACTGCCGACCGTCGACGTCCTCGTCGCCAAGAACGACATCGGCCTCGGCCAGACCGTGAAGCCGGAAGACGTGCAATGGCAGACCTGGCCGACCGCGACCGCCAGCGCCACCTTCATCCGACGCAACGAGCGCCCCGACGGCGCGACCCAGGTGGCCGGCTCGATCGCGCGCGCGCCCTTCATTCAGGGTGAGCCGATCCGCGACCAGAAGCTGGTCAAGGCCGAAGGCTCCGGCTTCATGGCGGCGATCCTGCCCACCGGCATGCGGGCGATCTCGACCGAGATCTCGCCGGAGACCGGCGCGGGCGGCTTCATCCTGCCCAACGATCGCGTCGACGTGCTTCTCACGCGCCGGTTGAAGAACCCGGACGAGAGCAGCGGCGCCCCCGACCTCGTCACGTCCGAGATCATCCTGGCGAATATCCGCGTCCTGGCCATCGACCAGGCGCCCAAGGAGAAGGACGGCCAGAACGCGGTGATCGGCAAGACCGTCACCCTCGAGCTCAATCCAGCGCAGACCGCAACACTCTCCGCGGCGCGGCAGAGCGGCACGCTGTCGCTGGCGCTGCGCAGTATCGCCGACGTCAAGCTGAGCGAGATCACGCTCGACGACTCCGCGCAGAAGCGAGACGGCGTTTCGATCATTCGCTACGGCATTCCAAGTCAGACGGCTAAGGCACGATGAAGACAGTCGATATGAAATGCAGGGCGGATTCGGCGACGATACGAACCTCACTGGTCCGCGCCCTGTCGTTTTCGGCAGCCTTCGCGCTGGCGTTCAACCCGGTGATCGCTGCCGACTACCGCCCCGTGGCGCCGGCCGCGGCGGACGGCCAGATCAACGCGCGCTTCCTCTCGCTCGGCATCGGCAAGTCCATCGTGATCGACCTGCCGCGCGACATCAAGGACGTGCTTGTCGCCGATCCCAAGATCGCCAATGCCGTGGTTCGCTCGGCGCAGCGCGCCTATATCATCGGCGCCGCGGTGGGCCAGACCAACATCGTGTTCTTCGATTCGGCCGGTCAGCAGATAGCGGCCTATGACATCGCGGTGAAGCGTGATCTCAACGGCGTGCGGGCCGCGCTGAAGCAGGTGCTGCCCAATTCAGACATCCAGATCGATGGCCTCGGCGACGGCATCGTCCTGACCGGAACGGCTGCTAACCCGATGGAAGCTCAGCAGGCCAACGAGCTCGCCGCGCGCCTGGCCGGCGGCGCCGACAAGGTGGTGAACTCGATCGTGGTGCGCGGCCGCGACCAGATCATGCTCAAGGTGACGGTGGCCGAGGTCCAGCGCAGCATCATCAAGCAGCTCGGCATCGACCTGACCGCCAACCTCAACTACGGCACGTCGGTGGTGAGCTTCTCCAACTCCAATCCGTTCACGGCTCTCGGCAAGAACCTCGTGGACGGCAACAACCTGACCACGAAGTTCGGCGCGACGCCATCCGTGCAGGCCACCCTGCGTGCGATGGAAACCGCTGGCGTGATCCGCACGCTGGCCGAACCGAACCTGACCGCAATCTCCGGTGAATCGGCGACGTTCGTCGCCGGCGGTGAATTCCCGGTGCCGTCAGGCTATGCATGCGATCCCGTCACTCACGTCTGTACAACGCAGATCAACTTCAAGAAGTTCGGCATCTCGCTGAACTTCACGCCCGTGGTGCTGAGTGAAGGAAAAATCAGCCTGCGGGTGATGACGGAAGTCTCGGAGCTGTCGAACGAGAATTCGATCACGCTGTCGCAGGCGGTGACATCGACCACGGTGAACTCGCTGACGGTGCCCTCGATCAGGACCCGCCGCGCGGAGACCTCGCTGGAAATTCCGTCCGGCGGCGCGATGGCGATGGCCGGCCTGATCCAGCAGCAGACCAAGCAGGCGATCAGCGGATTGCCGGGACTGATGCAACTCCCGATCCTGGGAACGCTGTTCCGCAGCCGCGACTTCGTCAACAACACGACCGAACTGGTCGTGATCGTGACGCCCTATGTCGTTCGCGCGGTGGCGCCGAAGGACCTGTCGCGGCCGGATGACGGCTTCGCTCCGCCTGCGGATCCGCAGGCCCAGCTGATCGGCAATATCAACCGGCTCTACGGCGTGCCCGGACGGGCCGAGCCGGGCAAGAGCTACCGCGGCACCTACGGCTTCATCACCGACTGAGGCGGAACGGGGACTTCACGATGATCACGAGACCACCCCAGCTTCGCAGACGCGCCATCCGCCTCGGTGGCGCGCTCGTCGGCATGGCGCTCGCGCTCGGCGGCTGCCAGCACGACGAGGTCGCCACGGCCTCCATTCCCGACGATTACAAGCAGCGCCATCCGATCGCAATCGAGGAGCAAAATCGCTCGATCGTCGTCTTCGTCGGCCATGCCCGCGGCGGACTGACCGCCGCCCAGCGCGCCGACGTGATGGGGGTCGCATCGGCATGGTTGCACGAAGGCACCGGCGCCATTCGCATCGACGTACCGTCCCAGACGCCCAACGCTCGTCCGATCGCGGATACGATGCGAGAGATCCAGGCGATGCTGGCGGCGGCTGGCATTCCGCCGCGCGGCGTCAGCGTTCACCCCTACCGGCCGGAGGACAAGCGCTTCCTGCCGCCGATCCGGCTCACCTATTCCAGGATCGCCGCGATCGCCGGTCCCTGCGGCCTGTGGCCTGAGGACATCGGCCCCTCGATGAAGAACAAGCGCTGGTTCGAGAACAAGGACTACTACAATTATGGTTGCGCCTATCAGCGCAACCTCGCGGCCATGGTCGACAATCCATCGGATCTGGAGCAGCCGCGGCCCGAAACTCCGTCATACACGCCACGGCGCATCACCGGTCTCGAGAAATATCGCAAAGGGCTCTCGACGGCGACGACCTATCCCGAGGCCGACAAGGCCAAACTCAGCGAAACCGGCAGATGATCAGCTACGCGCGCCAGACACAAGAAGAGCAGCAGCAAGCCGCTCCTCCGCCGATGGAGGAGCATATTGCGCCTGCGCCGCGCGTCTCGGTCCAGGCCTTCTGCGAAACCGTTGAGACTGCCGCCGCGGTACAGGCGGCCGGCGAGGATCGCCGTCTCGGCAAGGCCCACCTGAAGATCCAGATGGGCGGCATGGCGGCCGCGATCGAAGCCTATCGCTCGGCTCCCACGCCGAACGTGATCGTGCTCGAGAGCGACGGCCGCAGCGATCTGTTGAGCGGGCTCGACCAGCTCGCCACCGTCTGCGACGCCGGCACCCGCGTGGTCGTGATCGGCCGCATCAACGACGTCACGCTCTATCGCGAGCTGGTTCGCCGCGGCGTCAGCGACTACGTGCTCGCGCCGGTCGGCGCGATCGACGTCGTACGCTCGATCTGCAACCTGTTCTCGGCGCCGGAAGCCAAGGCGGTCGGCCGCATCATCGCCGTGGTCGGCGCCAAGGGTGGCGTCGGGGCTTCCACCATCTCCCACAATGTCGCCTGGGCGATCGCGCGTGACCTCGCGATGGACGCCGTCGTCGCCGATCTCGACCTCGCCTTCGGCACCGCCGGGCTCGACTACAACCAGGATCCGCCGCAGGGCATTGCCGACGCCGTGTTCTCGCCCGACCGCGTCGACACTGCCTTCATCGACCGACTGCTGTCGAAATGCACCGACCATCTCAGCCTGCTGGCGGCGCCTGCGACGCTCGACCGGGTCTATGATTTCGGCACCGACGCTTTCGACGCCGTGTTCGACACGCTGCGCTCCACCATGCCCTGCATCGTGCTCGACGTTCCGCATCAATGGGCGGGCTGGACCAAGCGCGCCTTGATCGGAGCGGACGACATCCTGATCGTGGCCGCGCCTGACCTCGCCAACCTGCGTAATACCAAGAACCTGTTCGATCTGTTGAAGGCCGCACGCCCCAACGACCGGCCGCCGCTCTACTGCCTCAACCAGGTCGGCGTACCGAAACGGCCCGAAATCGCCGCCACGGAGTTCGCCAAGGCGATCGAGAGCCAGCCGGTCGTCTCGATCCCGTTCGAGCCGCAGATCTTCGGCTCGGCAGCCAACAACGGCCAGATGATCGCGGAGATCTCCGCCAACCACAAGTCGATCGAGATGTTCCTGCAGATCGCCCAACGCCTGACCGGCCGCAGCGAGACCAAGAAACAAAAGTCGTCCCTGCTTTCACCTCTGATTGAGAAGTTGCGGGGAAGATAAGCGCCGCATGGAGCTGTTAAGTGTTCGGTAAGCGTAGCGGAACAGACACCGACTTTCGGGCGCCTAAGCCCGGCGCCGTGTCGCACGAGCCTGCCCCGGCTCCGGCGCCGACGATGTCGCGCGCCCCAACTCCGCCGGCCGTCGCCTCGCCGCCGCTTGCCCCTGCCAAGGTCGCGCCGCCTCCGGCCATGGAGAGCCGGCGTTCGGACAATTACTACGAGGTCAAGGCGACCATCTTCGGCGCACTGATCGAGGCGATCGACCTCGCCCAGCTCGCCAAGCTCGATTCGGAGTCCGCGCGCGAGGAAATCCGCGACATCGTCAACGAGATCATCGCGATCAAGAACATCGTGATGTCGATCGCCGAGCAGGAAGAGCTGCTCGACGACATCTGCAACGACGTCCTCGGCTACGGCCCGCTCGAACCGCTGTTGTCGCGCGACGACATCGCCGACATCATGGTCAATGGTGCCAATACCGTCTACATCGAGGTCGGCGGCAAGATCCAGCGCACCGGCATTCGCTTTCGAGACAACCAGCAGCTTCTCAACATCTGCCAGCGCATTGTCAGCCAGGTCGGCCGGCGCGTCGACGAATCCTCGCCGATCTGCGACGCGCGCCTCGCCGACGGTTCTCGCGTCAACGCCATCGTGCCGCCGCTGTCGATCGACGGCCCGACGCTCACCATCCGCAAGTTCAAGAAGGACAAGCTGACGCTGGATCAGCTCGTCAAGTTCGGCGCCATCTCGCCGGAGGGCGCCGAGATCCTCCAGATCATCGGTCGCGTCCGCTGCAACGTGCTGATCTCCGGCGGTACAGGCTCGGGCAAGACGACGCTGCTCAACTGTCTGACCAATTACATCGAGCACGACGAGCGCGTCATCACCTGCGAGGACGCCGCCGAGCTCCAGCTCCAGCAGCCCCATGTGGTGCGGCTGGAGACCCGTCCGCCCAACATCGAGGGCGAGGGCCAGGTCACCATGCGCGAACTGGTGCGCAACTGCCTGCGTATGCGGCCCGAACGCATCATCGTCGGCGAGGTCCGCGGACCCGAGGCGTTCGACCTGCTCCAGGCCATGAACACCGGCCATGACGGCTCGATGGGCACGCTGCATGCCAACAACCCGCGCGAGGCGCTGTCGCGCTGCGAATCCATGATCACGATGGGCGGCTTCTCCCTGCCCTCGCGAACCATCCGCGAGATGATCTGCGCATCGATCGACGTCATCATCCAGGCCGCGCGCCTGCGCGACGGTTCGCGCCGCATCACCCACATCACCGAGGTGATGGGCATGGAAGGTGACACCATCATCACCCAGGACATCTTCCTCTACGACATGGTCGGAGAGGACGCCAACGGCAAGATCATCGGCCGGCACCGCTCGACCGGCATCGGCCGTCCGAAGTTCTGGGAACGCGCCCGCTATTACGGCGAGGAGAAGCGCCTTGCCGCTGCGCTCGACGCAGCGGAAGTCGCTCCGAAGACGTGAGCAGGTCAGCACCGCCATGAACATGCAGGTCCTCGCCCTCGCCTTCCTCGCCACCGCAGCCGTCGGTGGCATCGCCTGGGTCTTCCTCTATCCGTTGCTGTCCGGGGAGCGAAAGGCGGAAAGCCGCCGCGCATCGGTCGCGCGCGCCGAGGCGCCGACGGCCCGCCAGGCCGAGAAGACCCAGCGCTCGCGCCGCGAGCAGGTCGAGACCACGCTCAAGGACCTCGAGGCGCGGCGCGCCCAGGAGAAGAGTGCTCCGCTCAGCGTCCGCCTGTCGCAGGCGGGGCTTGACTGGACGCCGCAGAAATTCTGGATCGCGTCCGCCGTCGTGGCGGGCTTGTTCTTCGCAGTCGCGCTGATCGGCGGCGGCGGCATGATCGGCGCCGCCGGGCTCGCCTTCGCCGGCGGCTTCGGCCTGCCGCGCTGGGCGCTCAGCTTCCTGAAGAAGCGTCGCGAGGCCAAGTTCCTGGCTGCGCTGCCCGACGCGGTCGACGTGATCGTTCGCGGCATCAAGGCGGGCCTGCCGCTGTTCGAATCGATCAAGGTCGTCGCCGCCGATTCTCCCGAGCCGCTGCGCAGCGAATTCCTGGCTATCATCGAGACGCAGGCGATCGGCATGCCGCTCGGCGAGGCCTGCGCGCGGCTCTACGAGCGCATGCCGCTGCCGGAGGCCAATTTCTTCGGTATCGTGGTGTCGATCCAACAGAAGTCGGGCGGCAACCTGTCCGAAGCGCTCGGCAACCTCTCCAAGGTGCTGCGCGACCGCAAGAAGATGCGGGAGAAGATCCAGGCGATGTCGATGGAAGCCAAGGCCTCGGCCGGCATCATCGGCTCGCTGCCGCCGATCGTGATGTTCCTCGTCTATCTCACGACGCCGCAATACATCTCGGTGCTTTGGACTCATCCTACCGGCCAGCTGATGCTGGTCGGCTGCGTCGTCTGGATGTCGATCGGCATCATGGTGATGAAGAAGATGATCAACTTCGATTTCTGACGGTGCCGTATGGTCGAATTCCTCGTCTCGAAACTGCACGACGTCCGTTTCATGACCATGCTGCTCGCGGCCGTCGCCGCCAGCGCAACCGTGTATACGCTGGTGATGCCGTTGTTCGCCGGCGAGGGCCTCTCCAAGCGCATGAAGGCGGTGGCGAGCGAGCGTGAGCGCATCCGGCAGCGCGAGCGTGAGCGTCTTCACAAGAGCGAAAAAGTCTCGCTGCGCCAGACCCCCAAGCAGCTCGTCTCCAAGGTGGTCGAGGACTTCAACCTGACCAAATGGCTCGCGCAGGAAGCTGCGCGGGACAAGCTCATCATGGCAGGTTACCGCGGCCAGGCGCCCTACATCACCTTCCTGTTTGCCCGCATGGTCGCCCCGATCGTGCTCTTCATCGGCTCGGCCCTCTACGTCTTCGTGATCGCGCGCATGGAACAGGCGCTGCCGGTCAAGATCGGCATCTGCATCGGCGCTGCCTATCTCGGCCTTCAGGCGCCGATGCTGTTCCTCAGGAATGCGATCGCCAAGCGCCAGCTCTCGATCAAGCGTGCATTTCCCGACGCGCTCGACCTGCTCCTGATCTGCATCGAATCCGGCATGTCGGTCGAGATGGCGTTCCGGAAGGTCGCGACCGAAATCGTGGGCCAGTCGATCGCGCTCTCGGAGGAGTTCACCCTGACCACGGCCGAACTGTCCTATCTGCAGGATCGCAAGGTCGCCTACGAGAACCTCGCACGGCGCACCGGGCTCGAGGGCGTCAAGTCGGTGTGTCTCGCGCTTCAGCAGGCGGAGCGCTACGGCACCCCGCTCGGCCACTCCCTGCGCGTCATGGCGCAGGAGAACCGCGACATGCGCATGAGCGAGGCCGAGAAGAAGGCCGCCGCCCTGCCACCGAAGCTGACGGTGCCGATGATCCTGTTCTTCCTGCCGGTGCTGTTCGTGGTCATTCTCGGGCCGACCGCCATCAAGGTCACCGAGTTGCACTGAGCGAGAGCGGACCGCGCGGCTCGTCGCTCAGGCTGAGATCGGGCGATCAGATCTGATCAGTCGGGCTGGCTGAGCGAAGCAACCGGCGTCCGCTTCGGTGCACCGTGCGGGGCGTCGTTGCGGCTGAGCATGTCCTTGAGATAGGCGACATTGGCGGCGGCCTGGTCCGGCGGCAGGTCCGCTTTCACGATGGTCTCCGCTTCCGCGAAGCGACCCTGGAGACCGACGACCAAAGCGAGGTTCTGCCGCACCCGCGCGCTCGCACGCGGCGAGGCGTAGGCCTGCCGCAGCGCCTCTTCGGCTTTCGGCAGCTCTCGCGACAACATGTAGGACAGGCCGAGATTGGAGAGCACGCCGGGATCACCCGGTGCGATCTTGAGCGCGCTCGCGTAGTAGGATCGCGCCTCCTCATGACGGCCCATCTGGTCCAGCGCCGTGCCCTGCACCGAAAGCAGGCGCCAGTCCGGATTGTCGGGCGAGTGCGCCTTCGAGAGGACGTCGTAAGCCTGCTGGAAATTGCCGTTGTCGGCGAGTGCGCGGCCGTACTGGGCGAGCAGCGCCTTGTTGCCGGGATTGGCGATGGTCGCCTGCTCGAGCACGGCGGCGGCCTGGGCGCGCTGGCCGTTGGCGCGCAAGGCCTGTCCGTAGGCGAGTGCGGCGTCGGCATCCCTGGGATTGGCGCGGTAGCGCTGGCCATAGGTGTCGACGGCCCGCGCCGGATCGGTGGACGCGCGGTCGGCGGGAGCCGGCTCCGCCCGAGGGCCGACCGAGCCCGTCACGTCGGAGAGTTTCGACATGGCCGTGCAACCGCCGAGGCCCATGGCCACCGCTGCGATCAGCGACGTCGAGGCAAGAAGCCGGGCAGGACTGATCCGTTGACGCATGAGGCTTTGATTCTGGAACCGCTTGATCGAGCCGAACGCGCCAGCAATAGAATGTTAACCCTAACGGCCGGTTAACGACGCCCTCTGGCCTCTCGCGGCGGCATCACGGGCCGCAACGCTCGCAAAGGCGTGAGGCCGTCCCCTTTCCAACCGTAGCTCTCGGCGCGAGATACGGGATCCGCCCGAGGACGGCGTCCTCTCACCCGGTCAATATTCGATGGCGAGCCGCCTGCGGATTTCGTCGATGCGCTTGTCGAGCGCATCGAACCGCGCGTGGACGGAGCGGTCGTGGAGATAGAAGACGTAGCCGCCGGCAAGGAATGCGAAGATCCAATGGTGATGTTCGATATAGCCAAAAATCGCCTCGACGGCCTGGCCGACGAATGTGACCACGCTCCACACAAATTCCATCGCATTTCCTCCCGGCGCTTCCTGGTCGGTCGCCTCCGATCTCCACATCTGGCGGCCGCACCCCGAACCTAGCATGGCCTTGCTGCGCGCAGCAGTTCGCTGAACGGTGACGGCAATGCCGATTGCAGCGGCGCCGAAACTCTGCGAAGTCTCGTCAGTTCGCATGACCCCGCTTGATCTGACGATCCGGACCCGCCAATGCCCTCTGTCTTCGAGACGTCGCCCACCGCCATCCCGATCACTTTCGTCACCAAGTCGAGCTGGGATCAGATTGCCGAGACGCTGCCCCCGGCGCAGCGCCAGTTCGCCGCCGCGAGCGCCTTTGCCGCAAAGCCGGCTGGCTATCTGGCACTTCCCGCGCCGGACGGGACGATTGCTCAGGTGCTGTTCGGCCTCGAGGATGAGGGTGCAAGATCGCGGGACCTGTTCCGACCCGGGGCCCTGCCCGGCCTGTTGCCGCCGGGAACCTATCGCTTTGCCAACGCGCCGCACGATCTGCGGCTGGCGGCGCTCGCCTTCGCACTGGGGTGCTACCGCTTCGCCCGCTACCGCAAGGCCGATCGCCCGGAGGTCCGGCTGGTGCCGCCTGACGGTGTCGACGCAGCCGAGATCGAGCGGATCGCCGATGCCGCAATGCTGGCGCGCGACCTCATCAACACGCCGTCCAACGACATGGGCCCGGCGGAACTCGCCGCAGCCGCGCAGGCGCTCGCAACCGAGTTCGGCGCGAGCTTCGCCTGCACCGTCGGCGACGATCTGAAGACGAATTTCCCGCTGATCCACGCCGTCGGCATGGCCTCCAGCCGTGCGCCACGGCTGATCGACATCGGTTGGGGCGATCCTGATCATCCCAAGGTGACGCTGGTCGGCAAGGGCGTGTGTTTCGACACCGGTGGACTCGACCTGAAGCCGTCGAGCGGCATGCTGATCATGAAGAAAGACATGGGCGGCGCCGCCAACGTGCTGGCGCTCGCGCGCATGGTGATGGACGCGAAGCTGAAGGTGCGGCTGCGCGTGCTGATCCCGGCCGTGGAGAACGCGGTCGCCGGCAATGCCTTCCGCCCCCTCGACATCTTCACCTCGCGCAAGGGCATCACGGTCGAGATCGGCAATACCGACGCGGAAGGCCGGCTCGTCCTCGCCGACGCGCTGGCGCTGGCAGACGAGGAGAAGCCCGAGCTGCTGATCGATCTGGGCACGCTGACGGGCGCGGCCCGCGTCGCGCTGGGGCCGGATTTGCCGCCCTTCTACACCAATGATGAGGCGCTGGCCGCCGACGTCGCGCGCTGCGCGGCGAAGGAGAACGATCCGTTGTGGCGCATGCCGCTGTGGCCGCCTTACGACGCCTGGCTGGATTCCAAGACGGCCACCATCACCAATGCGCCGTCCGGCGGCTTCGCCGGCTCGATCACCTGCGCGCTGTTCCTGCAACGTTTCGTCGAGCACGCCGCGAGCTGGCTGCATGTCGACATCTATGGTTGGACGCCATCGGCGAAGCCGGCGCGGCCCGAGGGCGGCGAGTGCCAGGCCGCTCGCGCCCTCTACACATTGCTGAGCGAGCGCTATGCATGATCCCAAACATGATCCACGGCTGACGCCGGCGCGCGGGGACCTCGCCGCGAAATATCTCGAAGGCAAGGTCGAGGCGGATCGCTTCGTCACCGGGGAGGAATTCGAGGTGGTCGAGGCGATCGCACCGGTGCGCGAGCAGCCGTCCTCGAACGCCATGCTGATGACAGAAGCGCTGCGCGGCGAGCGCGTCACGGTCTACGACCGCAACGGCGAGGGGTGGGCCTGGGGCCAGCTCAATGGCGACGGCTATGTCGGCTGGCTTCCCGACGCGGCGCTCGTGAAACCGACGGCCGCGCCGACGCACAAGGTGGGCGCACTGCGAACGTTCGCGTTCCCCGGTCCCTCGATCAAGCTGCCGCCGGCCGACACGCTCGTGATGGGATCGAAGATTGCCGTGGCGCGCGAGGATGGCTCTTTCGCCGTGACGCGCGACGGGAGATTTCTGCCGGGGACGCATCTCGTCCCGCTCGATCATCGCGAGGCAGATTTCGTGTCGGTAGCCGAGCGCTTCGTCGGCACGCCCTACCTGTGGGGTGGCAAGAGCAGCCTCGGCATCGACTGCTCGGGCCTCGTGCAGATCTCGCTGACCGGCGCAGGCATCGGCTGCCCGCGCGATAGCGATATGCAACTGGCCGGACTCGGCCGTGCTCTGGAGCCTCATGAGCGAGGCAGCTTGCTGCGCGGTGATCTGATCTTCTGGAAGGGCCATGTCGCCATCGTGCGCGACGGCGACACCATGGTTCATGCCAATGCCTATCACATGGCGGCCGTGGTCGAGCCGATCGAGCCCGCGATTGCGCGGATCAGGCAGGCCGGCAGCGAGGTCACCGCGATCAAGCGACTCTAGCGGGCCTCCCTCGACCACGCCTCTCGTTCCACAAACACACGACGCTTTCCGTGTTTGAACGACAGCATTGGGCCGGACTGCAAGTATGGCGCACAACGAGCTTGTTGACCGCACCATGTCGATCCACATCTCACCGCGCCGGCTGCACGACGCGCCGGCTGGTGATGGAGATCGACTATGACTGGACTTAAGATTCTCGCTGCCGCGACCTTGCTGTCGAGCCTGACCTTAAGCACCGCCTACGCGCAGTCTGGCTTTGCGAGCAGCCATCCGGATACGTACGAGGCCGAGTACCCCAACCGCAACCTGAATGGCACACTGACGCCGGCAGGTCGGATAGGCCTCGAGTTGCCGGATGGCGCGGCTCCTTCGCGGAGGGTGGACAACGCCCTGGCTCGCATTGACGGCGTCGCCTCACGTTCTTGCGCGGAGCGCTACCGATCCTACGATCCGGCAACGGGCACCTACATCGGTCGAGACCGTCGCCGTCATCTCTGCAGGTAACGCCGCGAACTGCGGACCTTCATCCGTGGCAGGATTTGAGGCGACGCCGAGGCGGCGTCTCAAATCCTCCCGAGCATTTCGCCTTCGCCCCTCGACGGACAGGTCGCAGTTTCAAGAATGACGAAAGCTACGTCGCGACCGAGCCATTCCCGGCCGTCTCCAGCCGGAACGCGGCCGCGAACAGCGCGCGCGTGTAATCCGTCTTCGGATTCTTGAACAGCTCGGCGGCCTGGCCTTCCTCCACCACCTTGCCGCCGCGCATCACGATGAGATGGCTGGCGAGCGAGGCGACGACGCGCAGATCGTGCGAGATGAACATGTAGGTGAGATCGCGCTTGCGCTGGAGCTCGCGCAAGAGGTCGACCATCTGCGCCTGGAACAGCATGTCGAGCGCGCTGGTCGGCTCGTCCAGCACGACGAAATCCGGCTCCAGCACCACCGCGCGCGCGATGCTGATGCGCTGGCGCTGGCCGCCGGAGAATTCATGCGGATAGCGGAAGCGCGTCTCAGGATTGAGCCCGACATCCTCCAGCGCCTTGACGACGCGCACCTCGCGCTCCTCGCGCGACAGCTTCGGCTGATGCACGGAAAGACCTTCGGCGATGATGTCGGCGACCGACATGCGCGGGCTGAGCGAGCCGAACGGATCCTGGAACACGATCTGCATGTCGCGCCGGAACGGCCGCATCTCCTTGAAGCGCAGGCCCTGGATATCCTTGCCCAGGAACACGATGCGCCCGTTTGAGGAGATCAGCCGCAGCAATGCGAGACCCAGCGTGGTCTTGCCCGAGCCTGATTCGCCGACGACTCCAAGCGTCTCGCCCTTGCGCACGGCGACGCTGACGCCATCGACCGCTTTGATATGGCCGACCGTCTTGCGCATCAAGCCGCGCTTGATCGGAAACCAGACTTTGAGATCATTGGCCGACATCACGACGGGCGCATCCGGCTGCGGCGGCGCCGGATCGGGCTTCGGCTCCGCCGCGAGCAGGTCGCGCGTATAGGGATGTTTCGGGGTTTTGAAGACCTGCTCGACCGGTCCCTGCTCGACGACCACGCCACCCTTCATGACGCAGACGGTGTCGGCGATGCGGCGAACGATGCCGAGATCGTGGGTGATGAACAGTAGGCTCATGCCGAGCCGCGAACGGATCTCGGCGAGCAGCGCCAGGATCTGCGCCTGCACGGTGACGTCGAGCGCCGTCGTCGGCTCGTCCGCGATCAGAAGGTCCGGCTCGTTGGCAAGCGCCATCGCGATCATCACGCGCTGGCGCTGGCCGCCGGAGAGCTGGTGCGGATAGCTTTTCAGCCGCGTCTCGGGCTCGGGGATGCCGACCTGGGTCAGCAACTCCAGCGTCCGCTTGCGCGCCTGCGCATTGCTGGTCGGATTGTGCAGCTGGATGATCTCGCCGATCTGCGCCTCGATCGTGTGCAGCGGATTGAGCGAGGTCATCGGCTCCTGGAAGATGATGGAGATGTCGCTGCCGCGAATCTCGCGCATCTTCTGCTCGGACCGGTCGATCAGCTCCTGCCCCTTGAAGCGGATGCTGCCCGAGGGGTGCGACGCGTTCGGATAGGGCAACAGCTTCAGGATCGAGAGCGCGCTGACCGACTTGCCGGAGCCGGACTCGCCGACCAGCGCCACGCATTCGCCGCGCTTGATCTGGAACGAGACCTTGTCGACCGCGAGCGTGGTGGCGCCGCCCTGGTGGAAGGCCACCGAAAGGTCGCGCACGCTGAGCAGGGGCTGGTTGATTGCGTCCATCGCCTTACCTGAACGTCTTGCGCGGATCGAAGGCGTCGCGCACGGCCTCGCCGATGAAGATCAACAGCGACAGCATGATCGCAACCGAGAAGAAGCCGGAAAAGCCGAGCCAGGGTGCCTGCACATTGGACTTGGCCTGCGACAGCAATTCGCCGAGCGAAGGCGATCCCGGCGGCAGGCCGAAGCCCAGGAAATCGAGCGCCGTCAGCGTCATCACCGAGCTGGACACGATGAAGGGAAGGAACGTCATGGTCGCGACCATCGCGTTCGGCAGCAGGTGGCGGAACATGATGACCGGGTTGGAGACGCCGAGCGCCCGCGCCGCCTGGATGTATTCGAAGTTGCGCCCGCGCAGAAACTCGGCCCGCACGAGACCGACCAGCGAGACCCAGGAGAACAGCAGGAGGATGCCGAGCAGCACGAAGAAGCCGGGCACGAGGACCGAGGACAGGATCAAGAGAAGGTAGAGCGAAGGAATCGCCGTCCAGATCTCGATGAAGCGCTGGAAGATCAGGTCGACCCGACCGCCGAAATAGCCCTGCACCGCCCCCGCCGCGATGCCGATGACGGACGAGACGATCGTGAGACAAAGTCCGAACAGCACCGAGATACGGAAGCCGTAGATCAATCGCGCGACCACGTCGCGGCCCTGATCGTCGGTGCCGAGCCAGTTATATTCGAGGTCGCGGCAGCTCTTCAGCCCCTTCTTCTCCACCACCGGCTGACACTGCTTCTCCGTCAACATCCAGGTCGGCGGCGACGGCGCCGGCGTCGGCAAGTCGAGATTGTGAGTATCGTAGGAATAGCGGATCAGAGGCCAGACGATGCTGCCGCCCTTGTCCTTGATCAGCTTCTGCAAGTACGGGTCGCGATAGTCGGCCGCCGTCTCGAAATCGCCGCCGAAGGTCGTCTCCGAATAGGTGACGAAAGCCGGCCAGTAGAGCCGGCCGTCGAACTTGATCAGGAAGGGCCGATCATTGGCGATCAGCTCGGCGAACAACGAGATCACGAACAGGCTGATGAAGATCCAGAACGACCAGTAGCCACGCCGGTTGGCCTTGAAGTTCTGCCATCGTCGCCTGTTGAGCGGCGAAGGCGCGAACGGCTTGCGCGTGATCGGCACCGAATCGCCGAGCGGCGATTTCGCCGTGGTTTCGATCGGCGTCGTTGGGGCGGCCAGCGTCATCAGACCTCCCGCGCCTCGAAATCGATCCGGGGGTCGATCCACATATAGGTCAGGTCGGAGATCAGGTTGATCACGAGACCGACCAGCGAAAAGATGTAGAGCGTGCCGAACACGACGGGATAGTCGCGGTTGAGCACGCTCTCGAAGCTGAGCAGCCCCAGCCCGTCCAGCGAGAAGATGGTCTCGATCAGAAGCGAGCCTGAAAAGAAGGCGTGGATGAAAGTCCCGGGGAAGCCGGCGATCACGATCAACATCGCATTGCGGAAGACATGGCCGTACAGCACCCGGTTCTCGCTGCAGCCCTTGGCGCGCGCGGTCATGACATATTGCTTGCGGATCTCGTCCAGGAACGAGTTCTTGGTCAGGAACGTCATGGTGGTGAACGCGCCGAGGCCCATGGCGATCAGCGGCAGCGTCAGATGCCAGAAATAGTCGATGATCTTCCAGTACCAGGGAAACTCCGACCACCCGTCCGAGGTCAGCCCGCGCAGCGGAAACCAGTTGAAGAAGGAGCCGCCGGCGAACAGGATGATCAGAAGAATGGCGAAGAGGAATCCGGGAATGGCATAGCCGAGCACGAGCACCGTCGACGTCCAGGTGTCGAGGCGCGTACCGTCGTTCATCGCCTTGCGGATGCCGAGCGGGATCGAGATCAGATAGGTGATCAGCGTCAGCCAGATCCCGAGCGAGATCGACACCGGCAGCTTCTCCTTGATGAGCTGGATCACGCTGACATCGCGAAAGTAACTCTTGCCGAAATCGAAACGGGCGAAATTCCAAACCATCAGCGCGAAGCGTTCCGGTGCCGGCTTGTCGAAGCCGAACTGCACCTCCAGCTTCTTGATGAAATCAGGATCGAGCCCCTGCGCACCGCGATATTTCGAGTTGATGGCGTCGCCCCCGGCACCGACCTGCCCAGGCGCGCGCTGCGCAAAATCGCTGCCGCCAGAGATGCGCGAGGTACCGCCGGTGTCGGCGCCCGAGAGTTGGGCGATGACGCGCTCGACCGGGCCGCCGGGCGCGAACTGCACAACGATGAAGGACACGAAGAGAATCCCGAGTAGCGTCGGGATCATCAGGAGGAGGCGGCGGGCGATATAGGCGCTCATGGCTATTTTGCCTGCTCGAGCTTGGCCGCCTTGGCGGGTTCATGCCACCAGATGTCCGGCGCGCCGACGCCGTTGGCATAGCGCGGCAGCTTCTGCGGATGGCCGAACTGGTCCCAATAGGCCAGCCGGTGCGTCTTGTTGTACCATTGCGGCACCCAATAGCGGCCGGCGCGGAATAGCCGATCGAAAGCGCGGCAGGCGACGGTCAGCTCTTCGCGGGTGTCAGCCGACATGATCTTTTCGATCATGGCGTCGATGGCCGGGCTGGCGATGCCCGCGAGATTGTACGAGCCCTTGGTATTCGCGACCTGAGAGGAGAAGAACGAGCGCATGGCGTCGCCCGGCGTCGCCGACATGCTGAAGCGCTGGATCGTCATGTCGAAATCGAAGTCATCCTGCCGCGCCCTGTATTGCACCGCATCGACGAGGCGCACGTTCGCTTCGATACCGAGCGTCGCGAGATTCTTGATGTAGGGCGCATGATGCGGCTGGAAGGAAGGCTCATCCAACAGGAACTCGATCTTGAACACCTCGCCATTCGGCAGCATCCGCTTGCCGTCCTTGATGGGCACACCGGCCTCGTTCAGCAGTTGCTGCGCCTTGCGCAAGAGGCTGCGGTCCTGCCCGGAGCCGTCCGTGACCGGAGGCGTGAACGGTACGGTGAAAACGTCGTCCGGAACCTGGCCACGAAACGGCTCCAGCAATTTCAGCTCTTCCGGCGAAGGCGGCGCATTGCCTGCCATGAGGTCCGAGTTCTGGAATGGCGACACCGTACGGGCATAGGCGCCGTACATGATGGTCTTGTTGGTCCATTCGAAATCGAAAGCGTTGATCAAGGCCTCGCGCACGCGAGGATCCCTAAATTTCTCGCGTCGCGTGTTGATGAACCAGCCTTGCGCTCCGGATGGCGTGTCATCGGGCACGACCTCCATCTTGACGCGGCCATCCTTCACCGCCGGAAAGTCATAGCGCGTCGCCCAGATGCGCGAGGTGAACTCCTCGCGATAGAGATAGCTCTTGCCGGTGAAACCTTCGAAGGCGACGTCACGGTCGCGATAGAACTCGTAGCGCACGACATCGAAATTGTAGCTGCCGCGGCAAACCGGCAGATCGGCGGCCCACCAGTCCTTGACCCGCTCGAATTCGATGTAGCGATTGACCTCGAACCTGCCGACCCTGTACGGACCGGAGCCGAGCGGAATATCCAGCGTCGATTCATCGAACGGCCGGGACGCATAATAGGCCTTCGAGAAGATCGGCAGTCCGGCGACATAGAGCGGCACGTCGCGGGCGCGTCCCTTCGCAAAGGTGACGACGAGCGTCGCGTCGTCGATGGCTTCCGCGTTCACAAAGTCACGCATCTGCACGATGATCAGCGGATGGCCCTTGGCCTTCAACGTCGTCAGCGAGAACGCCGCGTCGTGGGCGGTGAGCTTGGTGCCGTCGTGGAATTTCGCCTCCGGCCGCATCGTGAAGCGATAGACCAGCCTGTCCGGCGATATCTGCACGGATTTTGCGGCAAGTCCGTACATCGCGTCCGGCTCGTCGCTGCCGCGCACCATCAGCGGCGAAAACGTCATGTCCATGCCTTGCGCGCCATCGCCCTTGAGGATGTAGGCGTTGAGCGAGTTGAAGGTCTGGTAGGACTGGTTATACGACCTCGTCGATGGGATCAGCGAGAACGTGCCGCCCTTCGGCGCAGACGGATTGACGTAGTCGAAATGGTGGAAATCGGCGGGATATTTGAGATCGCCGAACGCAGAGATGCCGTGAGCCTCGGTCCCGGCTTCCGATGCACACGCACCGCGCAACGGCGCACCAATGGACGCCCCGAGGGCGCCGCCAACACCCAAGGCCAGCACATGGCGGCGTGACATCTGCGTCATGCGGGGAATGTCCTTCACGACTTCTTTGCGATCCGCGCCGCCTTGTCTGCGTCGTACCACCAGATAAACGGGAAACCGGACTGACCATATCTGGGCAATTCCGCCGGCCGGCCGAAGCGGTCCCAGCGCGCGGTGCGCACCTTGTTGTAGGTCCACTGCGGCACGACATAGTGATTCCACAGCAGCACCCGGTCCAGCGCCTTTGTTGCAGCCACCAGGTCGTCGCGATCGGTGGCGTAGATGACCCGTTCGATCAGCTTGTCGATCGCCGGATTCTTGATGCCGCCGATGTTGCGCGACCCGGCGATGTCGGCCGTCTTGGACGACCAGAACTCGCGCTGCTCATTGCCCGGCGACTGCGACTCGCCCCATGAATTGGTGACGACGTCGAAATCCCACTCGCGGGTCCTGTTCTCGTATTGGGTCGGATCGACCGTCCGCACGCTGACGGCAATGCCGAGCCGCTCCAGCGACGGCTTGTAGAACAGCGTGATCCGCTCGAAGCTCGGATCCTGGTTCAACAACTCCAGCGAAAACTGGGTGCCGGTCTTGACGTCGATCAGCTTGCGGTCGCGCACCTCATAACCAGCCTCCTTGAACAGACGCAGCGCCTCGCGAAGATTCTCCCGGACGGCCTCCGGGCTGCCGCCAACCGGATTGCTGTAGGGCGTCGTGAAGACCTCGGGCGGGACCTGGGCACGGACGGTCTCGAGGATCTCGAGCTCCTTGCCCTGCGGCAAGCCGGTCGCCATGAGCTCCTCGATACCGTCGAAATAGCTGCTGATACGCTTGTACTGACCAAAGAAGATCTGCTTGTTCATCTCCTCGAAGTCGAAGGCGTAGTTGAGCGCACGACGCACGCGGGGGTCGCTGAATTTGGCGCGTCGCAGGTTCGGCACGAAGGCCTGCATCACGCCCGAGCTGCGATTGACGAATTCCTCCAGGATCACGCGCTTTTCGCTCACGGCGGGAAAGTCGTAGGCCGTCGCCCAGCTCTTGGCGCTGTTCTCGGTGCGCCAATCGACCTGATCGGCCTTGAAGGCCTCGATCGCGACCGTGGCGTCTCGGAAATATTCGTAGCGTAGCTCGTCGAAATTGTTGCGGCCAACATTGGCGGGGAGGTCGCGGCCCCAATAATCCTTGACGCGCTCCAGCGCGATCGACCGTCCTGCGACGAACTCCTTGACCTTGTAGGGGCCCGAACCGAGCGGCACTTCGAGCGTGGTGGCGGAGACATCGCGCCTGCGGCCCTGCGCGTCCGTCCCCTCCCACCAATGCTTCGGCAAGACCGTAAGCTGTCCCACGATTTGCGGCAATTCGCGATTGCCCGGCGCGTCGAATACGAACTTCACCTCGCGCTCGCCGACCTTCTCGGCCTTCACCACATGGCTGTAGTACGCCGAATACATCGGATGGTGCTTCTTGAAGGAATCGAGCGAGAAGATCACGTCCTCCGGCGTGACGGACTTGCCGTCATGCCATTTCGCCTGCGGCCGCAAGCGGTAGGTGACGAAGGAGAAATCGTCCGGGTGGCTGACCGCTTCCGCCAGCGCGCCGTATTCGGTCGAGACCTCGTCAAGCGAGGGCGTGGTGAGGGATTCGTAGATGAAGGCGACCGCACCGGCGACCTGCCCCTTCACACCCGACACGACGATGTTGAAATTGTCGAAGGTGCCGACCGCGATCTGGCGCGCGATGCCGCCCTTGGGCGCGTCCGGATTGACATAGTCGAAGCGCTTGAAATCGGCGGGGTACTTGATCTTTCCGAACAGGGACAGCGCGTGGCGCCAAGGCAACTCATTGGAAGACTGCGCCTCGGCCGCGCCGACGACGGGAACGCCCGCCACGGAACCGAGGACGGGAAGCGCTGCGGCCGCAGTGCCGGTGAGCAGAAGATCGCGTCGGGTGATGGCCAAATCAACATCCCTGTCTTGAAGGAGGCTACTCCTTTAAGTTCCTAATATAGACGAGGTTTCGACCGAATATGTGTTGCTTTTTCCTCATCTTGGAGGCCGGGCGGCCGATCGGATGCGGCCAAACGCCCCGATAAACTGGCCGCGAGGCCTGGATAAGCAAACGGCCAGGCATTTCAGCCTGGCCGCTCATTCCAAGATGCGTTCCGGCGACCTTATTTGGAGGCCGTCGGCAGCGGCTGCGGATGTTCCGACAGCGAGTTCAGATAGGCAATGACGTCGGCGCGCTCGGAATCCTTCTGGATGCCGGCGAAGCCCATCGCGGTGCCGGGAATGAAGCCCTTTGGATTGGCGATGAATTTGTTGAGATCGTCGAACGTCCAGTCGCCACCCTTGGCCTTCATGGCGGCCGAGAAGTTGAAGCCACCACGGCCCTGGCCCTTTGGCTCACCGACGACGCCATAGAGGTTTGGACCGACCCGATTCGGGCCGCCCTTCTCGAACGTATGGCAGGCGCCGCACTTCTTGGCGGCCGCCGCGCCCTTCTCGACGGAGGCAGTCTGGAGCAGCTTCTCGATCGGCTCGGACGGTGCGGCCGCAGCGGCGCCTTCCTTGCCATGGCCGGCATCTTCCTTCACCGCAATTTCGAAGCCCGGCTTTTCCGGCATCTTGGGGGAGAACAGCGCACTCGCGGTGAAGCTCGTCACCAGCAGAAAGAGGCAGGTGCCGAGCACGGCACCGAGAATCTTGTTGAGTTCGAAAGAGTCCATTTCCGGCCAGGCCCCACCGCAAGAAGGAAACAGCGGCCGAAGCGGCCGCCAGGACGAGCCTCGGGAGAATCAAAACATTCCTTATTGTTTCCCCGAGTTTTGCCATTGAGATATCGGTTTGCCCGGGGTCTGGCAACCCGTATAAGCGAGCCGGCTTTCAGCCCGTCCCCACTCCATTTCCCGGCGCGGAAAACGCCCCGTTTCCAGGCTCTTGACCCCAGACCTTTGAACCCAATGATCGATCCTCGCATCCTGGTGCTGATCCCGGCCCGCATGGCCGCCACTCGCCTGCCGGGCAAGCCGCTGGCCGATATCGCGGGATTGCCGATGATCGTGCATGTGCTGCGCCGGGCCGAAGCCGCTGCAATCGGCCGGGTCGCGGTGGCCACCGACACCGATGAGATCGCCTCCGTGGTGACTGCCCATGGCGGCGAGGCGGTGATGACCCGCTCCGACCACCCTTCCGGCTCGGACCGCATCCACGAAGCCATGCAGAAGCTCGATCCAGACGGCAAGGCCGAGATCGTGGTCAATGTCCAGGGGGATTTTCCGACCATTACGATCGACAACATCCGCGAGGTGCTGCCGCCGCTGCAAGACCCGGCCGTGGACATTGCGACGCTCGCCTCGCAGATCCACACCGAGGAAGAGGATCTTGCCCCAAGCGTGGTGAAGGCGATCGGAACCTCGGTTGGCGGCAGGCGGATGCGTGCACTTTATTTCACCCGCGCGACCGCCCCGACCGGCGACGGACCACGTTACCACCATATCGGCCTCTATGCCTTTCGCCGCGCCGCGCTGGAGCGCTACGTCTCGCTTCCGCCGTCTCCGCTGGAATTGCAGGAGAAGCTCGAGCAGCTCCGGGCGCTTGAGGCCGGAATGCGCATCGATTTCACCATCGTCGATACCGTGCCCCGCGGGGTCGATACGCCGGCGGACCTCGAAACTGCGCGCAGCATCCTTTCCAAATCCTGAGCCGCTGTTACAAGGCCGATCATGAGCAAGATGAAGATCGCATTCCAGGGCGAACCCGGCGCAAATTCCCACATCGCCATCGTCGAGGCCTATCCCGAGGCGGAACCGATGCCCTGCGCCACCTTCGAGGATGCGCTGTCGGCGATCTCGTCGGGCGAAGCCGAGCTCGGCATGATCCCGATCGAGAACTCGGTCGCCGGCCGCGTCGCCGACATCCATCATTTGCTGCCGGCGTCGGGCCTCTTCATCATCGGCGAATGGTTCTTGCCGGTCCGGCACCAGCTGATGGCGGTGAAGGGGACCAGGCTCGAAGACATCAAGAGCGTCGAGAGCCATGTCCATGCGCTCGGCCAGTGCCGGCGCATTATCCGCAAGCTGGGCATCAAGCCGATCGTGCACGCCGACACCGCCGGCAGCGCCCGCGACATCTCCGAGCGCAAGGACAAGACCGTGGCCGCGATCGCCTCGCGTCTCGCCGCAAAGATCTACGGCCTCGACATTCTCGCCGAGGACATCGAGGACGAGGCCCACAACACCACGCGCTTCGTGGTGCTGGCACGCGAGCCGAAATGGGCGCCCCAAGGCGCGGGCCCGCTGGTCACCACTTTTGTGTTCCGGGTGCGCAATTTGCCGGCCGCGCTCTACAAGGCGCTCGGCGGCTTTGCGACCAACGGCGTCAACATGACCAAGCTCGAGAGCTACATGGTCGACGGCAACTTCTTCGCCACGCAGTTCTATGCCGACGTCGACGGCCACCCCGATGACAAGGGCCTCGCCTTCGCGATCGAGGAGCTGAAATTCTTCTCGCGCGAATTCCGCATCGTCGGCGTGTATCCGGGACATCCGTTCCGCGCGACGTTCAGCGAGACGCAGGAATGATCCTGTCGTTCCGGGGCACGCGAAGCGTGAACCCGGAACCTCGAGATTCCGGGTTCGATGCTTCGCATCGTCCCGGAATGACAGCAATAGCTAAGCCGCCTGCCTCGCCAGCCCGAACGCCTCCGCCAGCAGCGAATACGACTTCTTGCGCGCCTCGTGGTCGTACACGGCGGTGATCACCATCAGCTCGTCCGGCTTGCTGGCGTAGATCAGCGGCTGAAGCTTCTTCTGCACCGTTGCGGGGCTGCCGACGAACAGGCGCGAGCGGTTGCGCAGGATCGAGGTGCGCTCGGCGTCCGTATATGGATAGGCGATCGCCTCCTCGACGCTCGGCAACGGCAGATATTGACCGCGATCACGGCGCAGCCGGTTGAGGTCGAAGGACGAGGCGAGCCTCTCCGCCTCCTCGTCGGTATCAGCCGCAATGACGGCAACCGCGAGAATGGCATGCGGACTCGCACGCCAGGCCGAGGGCTGAAAACGATTGCGGTAATGGACCATCGCATCGATCGCGTCGTGGGTGGCGAAATGGTGGGCGAAGGCGAAGCCCATGCCGACTTGCGCGGCCAGTTCCGAGGAATAATCGCTGGAGCCGAGCAGCCAGATCGGCGGCAACCTGGTGTCGTCGGGCATCGCGACCACGTTGTTGTAGGGGTGTCCCGCAGGAAATTCGCGGGTCTCCCACAGAATCAGCTCGTGCAGGCGCTCCAGGAAATCGTCGCCCTCGCGCCGATCGAGCCGGCTGCGCAGCGCGTAGGCCGTCGCACCATCGGTGCCCGGCGCGCGACCGAGGCCGAGATCGATCCGGCCGGGAAACAGCGCCTCCAGCATCTTGAAGCGCTCGGCCACCACCAGCGGCGCGTGGTTAGGTAGCATCACGCCGCCGGACCCGACGCGGATGTGCTTCGTCACAGCTGCGATCTGCCCGATCATGACGTCGGGCGCGGGACTCGCGACGGAAGCGAGGTTGTGATGCTCGGCGAGCCAGTAGCGGAGATAGCCGAGCCCGTCGACATGGCGCGCCAGATCGATGCTGTTGCGCAGCGCCGCGGCGGGCTTGGTGCCTGTCGTAACGACAGAGAGGTCGAGGACTGAGAGCGGGATCATGGCGCATTAACCTAACGAAGGACCGTGCGGCGGCAATGGCAGGCTGCGCAGGTCAGAGAGTACGGAGGGGCGGGTCGCGGACGATTTCCGGTTGGGACAAATTACCTTCGCAACACAACAACTTCATCATGCCCACCAGCCGCATTGACATTTTGAAAACGCCTTAATCAAATAAATCTACTATAATACAATATGTTATAGCAATTGACCCGCCTTCCCACGACAAAGGCCATTGAGCATAAAATTTCAGAGTATTCGGGCATTGGTGGGCCATTTCCCATCATCGATGGGCTGTCGGCCAAACTGCCTTTGCCTTATGTTTGGCCCTCCCAAGCTAGACCCCGCGGCCGGCGGAAATTGGAGCGAGCGGTGCCATGACTGACGTGACGACCCCTGCGACCGCCGACGGGCACCTGAAGCGGCCTGCTATCTCGTTCGAGTTCTTTCCGCCCAAGACCGAGGAGATGGAGCGCAATCTCTGGGACACCATCAAGCGGCTCGCCCCGCTCGAGCCGAAATTCGTCTCGGTGACCTATGGCGCCGGCGGTTCGACCCGCGAGCGCACCCATTCGACCATCGCGCGAATCCTGAAGGAGACCGCGCTGCTGCCCGCCGCGCATCTGACCTGCGTCGGCGCCTCGCGCGGCGAGATCGACGAGATCGTCGACCGCTATCACGAAGTCGGCGTCCGCCATATCGTGGCCTTGCGCGGCGATCCCGTCGGCGGCATCGGCACGCCCTATTCAAGCCATCCCGAGGGTTATCAGAGCTCGGCCGACCTCGTCGCGGGAATCAAGAAGCGGCACGGCGACATCGAAGTGAGCGTGTCGGCCTATCCCGAGAAGCACCCCGAGGCGCGCGATTTCGACGCCGACATCGACACGCTCAAGGCCAAGGTCGATGCCGGGGCGACGCGCGCGATCACCCAGGTGTTTTTCGATAACGACCTCTACTTCCGCTATCGCGACCGCGTCCGCGCCCGCGGCATCGACATCCCGATCGTGCCGGGCATCATGCCGATGCACAATTTCAAGCAGGCGCGCAATTTCGTGACCCGTGCCGGCACCACGGTGCCGGACTGGTTCGCCGCGAAATTCGACGGCCTCGATGACGATGCCGAGACACGCAAGCTGGTGGCCGCGACCGTCGCGGCCGGCCAGGTGCAGAAGCTCGCCAAGCACGGCGTCGACACGTTCCACTTCTACACCATGAACCGCGCCGATCTCGTATTCGCGATCAGCCATTTGCTCGGCATTCGCGCCAAGAGCGTGCAGAAGGCTGCGTAAGAGAAAATGACCGTACCCACTTCGCCCAAGCGAACCGCCCTCCTCAACGCCGCACGCGAGCGCATTCTCGTGCTCGACGGCGCCATGGGCACGATGATCCAGAACCTCCAGCTCGACGAGGCCGCCTTCCGCGGCGAGCGCTTCAGGAGCTTTCATCGCGACCTGCGCGGCAACAACGACCTCTTGATCCTGACCCAGCCGCAGGCGATCGAGGACATCCACGCCGCCTATTTGCGCGCCGGCGCCGACATCGTCGCGACCAACACCTTCTCCACGACCTCGATCGCGCAGGCCGATTACGACCTCACCGACATTGTCCACGAGATGGCGCGCGAAGGCGCCCGTCTCGCCGGCAATGCCGCACGGCGCGTGGAGGCGGAAGACGGCAAGCCGCGCTTCGTCGCCGGCGCCATCGGTCCCACCAACCGCACCGCCTCGATCTCGCCCGACGTTTCCAATCCCGGCTACCGCGCGGTCACCTTCGACGATCTGCGCAAGTCGTACGGCGAACAGATCCGCGGGCTGATCGACGGCGGCGTCGATCTGCTGCTGGTCGAGACCATCTTCGACACCCTCAACGCCAAGGCGGCGCTCTATGCGATCGCCGAGATCACCGAAGCACTCGGCATCGACGTGCCCGTGATGGTGTCGGGCACCATCACCGACAAGTCCGGCCGCCTGCTCTCGGGCCAGATGCCGGAAGCGTTCTGGAATTCGGTGCGGCACGCAAAACCCATCACCATCGGCTTCAACTGCGCGCTCGGCGCCGAGGACCTGCGCGCGCATATTGCCGATATCGGCCGCGTCGCCGATACGCTCGTCTGCGCCTATCCCAATGCCGGCCTGCCCAACGAGTTCGGCCAATATGACGAGACGCCGGAATACATGGCGCGCCTGATCGGCGAGTTCGCCCGCGACGGCCTCGTCAACATCGTCGGCGGCTGCTGCGGCACCACGCCGGACCATATCGCGGCGATCGCAGCCAGCGTCGCCCCTCACAAGCCGCGCATCGTGCCGGAGATCGAACCTCGCCTCCGGCTCTCCGGCCTCGAGCCGTTCATGCTGACCGACGCAATCCCGTTCGTGAATGTCGGCGAGCGCACCAACGTCACGGGATCGGCCCGCTTCCGCAAGCTGATCACCGCCGGCGACTACACCGCCGCGCTGCAGGTCGCGCGCGACCAGGTCGAGAACGGGGCTCAGATCATCGACGTCAACATGGACGAGGGCCTGCTCGACTCCGAAGCCGCGATGGTGACCTTCCTCAATCTCGTCGCCGCCGAGCCCGACATCGCCCGTGTCCCCGTCATGGTCGATTCCTCGAAATTCTCGGTGATCGAGGCCGGCCTGAAATGCGTGCAGGGCAAGCCGGTCGTCAACTCGATCTCGATGAAGGAGGGCGAGGAGAAATTCATTCACGAGGCGCAGATCGCGCGCCGCCACGGCGCGGCCGTGGTGGTGATGGCGTTCGACGAGGCCGGCCAGGCCGACACGTTCGCGCGCAAGACCGAGATCTGCAAGCGCGCCTACGACATCCTGGTGAACCGGGTCGGCTTCCCGCCGGAAGACATCATCTTCGATCCCAACATTTTCGCGATCGCGACCGGCATCGAGGAGCACAACAATTACGGCGTCGACTTCATCGAGGCGACGCGCTGGATCCGGCAGAACCTGCCCGGCGCACATATCTCGGGCGGCGTCTCGAATCTCTCGTTCTCGTTCCGCGGCAACGAGCCGGTGCGCGAGGCCATGCACTCGGTGTTCCTGTATCACGCCATCAAGGCCGGCATGGACATGGGCATCGTCAATGCCGGTCAGATGATCGTCTATGACGACATCGATCCGGAGCTGCGCCAGACTTGCGAGGACGTCGTCCTCAACCGCGATCCCGGCGCCTCCGAACGCCTCTTGGCGCTCGCCGAAAAATTCCGCGGCAAGAAGACCGAAAGCAGGGAAGCCGATCTCGCCTGGCGCGAATGGCCGGTAGAGAAGCGGCTGTCGCATTCGCTGGTGCACGGCATCACGGAGTTCATCGAGCAGGACACGGAAGAAGCCCGCAAGACATCGTCGCGCCCGCTCGACGTGATCGAGGGGCCGCTGATGGCCGGCATGAACGTGGTCGGCGACCTCTTCGGCGACGGCAAGATGTTCCTGCCGCAGGTGGTGAAGTCCGCGCGCGTCATGAAGCAGGCGGTTGCCTATCTCATGCCGTTCATGGAGGAAGAGAAGGCGCGCAACCTCGCAAACGGCATCGGCACGGAGGGCTCCTCGTCCGCCGGCAAGATCGTGCTTGCGACGGTGAAGGGCGACGTCCACGACATCGGCAAGAACATCGTCGGCATCGTGCTCCAGTGCAACAATTTCGAGGTCATCGATCTCGGCGTGATGGTGCCGGCGGCGAAGATCGTCGAGACGGTGAAGGCGGAGAAGGCCGACATCGTCGGGCTGTCAGGCCTGATCACGCCCTCGCTCGA
This sequence comes from Bradyrhizobium sp. 191, assembly GCF_023100985.1. Lineage (NCBI taxonomy): Bacteria > Pseudomonadati > Pseudomonadota > Alphaproteobacteria > Hyphomicrobiales > Nitrobacteraceae > Bradyrhizobium > Bradyrhizobium sp. 191. The sequence continues at coordinate 5,422,397 of NZ_CP064692.1, read as the reverse complement.
CGAGATGGCGTTCTTCGCCGGCGAATTGCAGCGCGAAGGTTTGAAGCTGCCACTCCTGATCGGCGGCGCCACCACGAGCCGCGTGCATACCGCCGTCAAGATCGACCCGAGCTATCGCGCCGGTCCCGTCGTGCACGTCAACGACGCCAGCCGCGCCGTCGGCGTCGCGTCCTCGCTGCTCTCGCCCGAGAAGCGCGAGGCCTACGCCGCCGAGGTGCGGGCCGAATACGCCAGGATCTCGGAGGCGCATCTGCGCGCGCAGGCCGACAAGAAGCGCCTGAAGCTGGCTGACGCCCGCGCCAACCGCGTGCCGGTCGACTTCGCCAAGAGCCAGCCGGTGAAGCCGACCTTCCTCGGCATCAAGAGTTTCGACGAGTACGATCTCGCCGAGCTCGTGCCCTACATCGACTGGACGCCGTTCTTCCAGACCTGGGAGCTCGCCGGCCGCTTCCCCGCCATCCTCGACGACGCCAAGGTCGGCGAGGTCGCGCGCTCGCTCTATGACGATGCGCGCAAGATGCTCGACACCATCGTGAAGGAGAAGTGGTTCCGGGCCCGTGCGACGATCGGCTTCTGGCCGGCGAATGGGCAAGGCGACGACATCGTGCTCTATGCCGACGAGAGCCGGACCAGGCCAATCGCGACGCTGCACACGCTGCGCCAGCAGCTCGAGAAGCGCGAGGGCCGCTTCAACGCCGCGCTCGCCGACTTCATCGCGCCCGCCGGCGTGCCCGACTATATCGGCGGCTTCGTCGTCACCGCCGGCATCGGCGAGGATGCCGTGGCCGACTGCTTCAGAAGCGCCAACGACGACTACTCCTCGATCCTATGCAAGGCGCTGGCCGACCGCCTCGCCGAAGCCTTCGCCGAACGCATGCATGCCCGTGTGCGCCGCGAGTTCTGGGCCTATGCACCAGACGAGGCGCTCACCAGCGAGGAGCTGATCCTGGAGAAATATCAGGGCATCCGCCCCGCGCCCGGCTATCCCGCCCAGCCCGATCACACTGAGAAGGCGACGCTGTTCGAATTGCTCGATGCCAAGAACACGGCCGGCGTGAAGCTGACCGAGAGCTTTGCGATGTGGCCGGGCTCCTCCGTATCGGGGCTCTATTTCGCGAATCCCGAGAGCTATTATTTCGGCGTCGGCAAGATCGAGCGCGACCAGGTCGAGGACTACGCGGCGCGCAAGGGCATGACGGTGGCGGAGACCGAGCGCTGGCTGGCGCCGGTGCTGAACTACATCCCGTCGCAGCAGGACAAGACATTCGCGGCAAAGCCGGCGAACGACGAGCCGTCGAACGACCTCGCCTCGCATCCGCCAGGCTGCACCTGCGCGGTGCACCTCGTCTGGCAGAAGAAGCGCGCGGGGGTGGGGTAAAGCGGGCGCTCAAAACAGAAAGTTGGAAAACAACCCCATGCACAGTAGCGATGGGGTTGAAAAGGCTGGGTTATTTCTGTTTGGCCGAAATCGCATTGCGGCGTCGGGCAAAACAGGGGTATTATGACATCATCGGGTGCCGTGGCCACTGGCGGATAGGCGTCGCCCTCACCTTGCTCTCGGTCTCGTGCCCCGGACGCTGCGCAGCACGAAGTGATGCGCTGCAGAGCCGGGGCCCACGTCTCCCAGCAATCCGTGCCGCCTGGGTCCCGGCTCTGCGGCCGGGACACGAGAGCGCCTACCCCTTCGGCGGCGCCAGCGGCTGCACGATCTCCTTGAACGGGGCCAGTGCCTCGCAACGCTCGGCATGGGCGCTCAGTGCCGGATAGCGCGCCGCGTCGAACAGCTGCGGGTGCGCTTCGCGGGTGAAGCGAACGACGCAGGCCACCGCGACGTCGGCATGGCCGATGCGGTCGCCCAGCCAGTACGGCGTCGTCACCTTGGCGCGCTCGGCCTCGAGCACCTTCAGGACATCGCCGATCTGCGCCTGGCAGCGCTCGACCCACAACGCGAGCTGTTCCTTCCGCAGCACGCGCTCGTAGAGCAGGCTCACCGCCTTGTCGCCGAGGCCGGAGGCGAGCGCGCAGATGCGCAGATGCCTGCGCCGCTCGGCACCGCCGCGCGGCAGCATCGCCTTCCCCTCGCCGACCAGCTCGTCGAGATAGTCGAGGATGATCGTGCTCTCGATCAGCGCCTCGCCGTCGTCCAGCACCAGGGTCGGCACGCGGCGCAGCGGATTGTACGGCGCGATCTTGTCGGCATCGCCGAAGGTCGACCACGGCTTGTGCTCGAAGGCGAGCCCGTAGAGCCGGAGCGCAATCGCGACGCGGCGGACGAAGGGGGAATCATATTGGCCGATCAGGAACATGTTTCTCGCTCTTGTCAGTTTTTGAACACGGCATGGCCGATCAGTTCATCGTCAATGCGAAGGTGCCGCAACAACTATCTCGGAACAAGAGCATTGCGCACGACGCAACAAAGCGGGATCAAATGGACAACCGGCCGGGGCTCTCGTCAGCGCTTCCCCCGGGATATCGCTGCTCTCATCCGAGCCACAGCCTGCTGGATTGCTTCGTCGCAAGTGCTCCTCGCAATGACGGTGGGGACGCAGCCGTGCACTTACTCGATGATCGGCACATGCCTCGCCGCATCGCGCGGCGCGGTGCCGTCGAGTCGCGGGTCGTCGGCGATCTCGATCTGGCGGCGGAACGCGCGGAAGCCGGAGCGCTGGTAGAAGGCAACGGCGAAGGGGTGGTCGAACGTGCAGGTGTGGACCCAGACGCGGCGGACATCGCGTGACCAGGCGCGCTCCAGCGCGCGGTTCATCAGGAAGCGGGCGGCGCCGGTGCCGATCAAGGGCGCGGTGACGCCGAAATAGACCAGCTCGCATTGGCCGGGCTCGCGGAAATCCAGCTCGAGCAGGCCTTCGTCGCGGCCGTCGGCGACCAAGGCATAGATCTCGATTCCCGGCGCGTGGATGATTGCGGCGAGCTCTGCATCGCTCATGCGGGCGCGCGAGAACCACAGCCAGTCCTCGCCGACGCGGCGGAAGAGATCGCGGTACCAATCGAGCTCGGGGGCATCGACCTTGCGCAGGGTCCAGGCGCCTGGCGGATCGGCGCGGCGTGTTGGCGGCGCGGTCATCTCCAGATGGGTGACGACGGCGGCGATCTTGCCGTTGGGGACGTCGGAATAGCCGTCGGGGAGGATCATGGTTGTTGCTTCACTTGGGAACAGCTAGCGTGCGGCGTCGTTTTGAGCGCAGCGCAGCAATCCAGAATCTTTCCGCAGAGGCAGTCTGGATTGCTTCGTCGCAAGAGCTCCTCGCAATGACGACGTGGAGGCAGTGAGCGCGCCTCGCGGCATCGAGCTGCGAGGCTGTGCTACCCCTCCCCCTCGTCGCTCGCGAGCACGCCTTTCACCGCCCTCGCCCAGCCGGCGAGCTTTCGCTCCCTTGTCGCCTGGCTCATGTTCGGCTTGAAGCGGTGTTCGCGGCGCCAATTGTCGGCGAATTTGGTCGGCTCGGGATAGACCCCCGCATTGAGTCCGGCGAGGTAGGCGGCGCCCAGCGCCGTGGTCTCCTGGATCACGGGGCGGTCGACCGGTGCGTCGAGCAGATCGGCGAGGCGCTGCATGGTCCAGTCGGAGGCGGTCATGCCGCCGTCGACGCGGAGCACGACGCTGGCGGTTTCCGAGCTCGGCCAGTCCGCGCGCATCGCGGCCCAGAGGTCGAAGGTCTGGTAGCAGACGCTTTCCAGCGCGGCATGGGCAAGCTCGGCCGGGCCGGTGTTGCGGGTGAGGCCGAACAACGCGCCGCGCACACGCGGATTCCAGTAGGGCGCGCCCATGCCGACGAAGGCGGGGACGAGATAGACGCTCTGCATGGAGTCGGATTGATCGGCGAGAGGTCCGGTCTCGGCGGCGTGCTTGATGATCCCGAGGCCGTCGCGCAGCCATTGCACGGCCGAGCCTGCGACGAAGATCGAACCTTCCAGCGCATAGGTGCGTTTGCCGTCGAGCTGATAGGCGACGGTGGTGAGCAGCTTGTTCTTGGAGACGACCGGCGTGGTGCCGGTGTTGAGCAGCGCAAAGCAGCCGGTGCCGTAGGTGGACTTCATCATGCCCGGGCGGAAGCAGGCCTGGCCGATGGTGGCGGCCTGCTGGTCGCCGGCGATGCCGGAAATGGCGATGGCGCCGCCGAACAGGTCCGGCGTGCTCTCGCCGAAGCGGGCGGAGGAATCCTTCACCTCGGGCAGCATCGAGCGCGGCACGCCGATGATCTCCAGCAGCTCGTCGTCCCACTGTCCCGTGTGGATGTTGAACAGCAGCGTACGCGAGGCGTTGGTGGCGTCGGTGGCGTGCACCTTGCCGCCGGTGAGCCGCCAGAGCAGATAGCAATCGACGGTGCCGAACATCAATTCGCCGCGCGCGGCGCGGGCGCGGGCGCCCGGGACGTGGTCGAGGATCCAGGCGACTTTCGTTCCGGAGAAATAGGGATCGATGATCAGGCCGGTCTTCTCAGAGATCACGGGCTCGCGGCCGTCGGCTTTCAGTTTGGCGCAGATGTCGGCGGTGCGGCGGTCCTGCCAGACGATGGCGCGGTGCACGGCCTGGCCGGTGGCGCGGTCCCACACCACGGTGGTCTCGCGCTGGTTGGTGATGCCGATCGCGGCGATGTCCTTGGCGCTGATGCCGGCGTGCTCGATCGCCTCGCGGCAGACCATCACGGTCGAGGTCCAGATGTCCTCGGGCTCGTGCTCGACCCAGCCCGAGGCCGGAAAGTGCTGCGGAAACTCGGCTTGCGCTTTGGCGGCGATGGATATATCGCCGCGAAACACGATGGCGCGCGATGAGGTGGTGCCCTGGTCGATGGCGAGGACGAAAGACATGGCGGCTTACCTTGGCGTTTCCCTGGTAGGGGATCGTTTTGTGATGCCAAAGGGAGCGGATTAGGGCGGGAAGGTCAATACCAGCGGCGCCGTCTTGTTCACCTCGCCCCGCTTGCGGGGAGAGGTCGGAATTCGCGCAAAGCGCGGATTCCGGGTGAGGGGGTACAGGTACCTCGACGATATCACGCGTGGAGAGAAGCCCCTCACCCCAACCCTCTCCCCGCAAGAGCGGGGCGAGGGAGTCAACCGGCTACACCGCCGCCGTCGTGACGCCGCCGTCGATGACGATGGTCTGGCCGGTCATGAAGCTCGATGCGTCGGAGGCGAGGTAGGCGACCGCGCCGGCGATTTCGTCGGGTTCGCCGATACGGCGCAGCGGCGTGGTGGCGGTGCGGCGCTTGAGGTTGGCTTCGTCTTCCCATAGCGCGCGGGCGAAGTCGGTCTTGACGAGGCCGGGGGCGATGCAGTTGACGCGGACACCCTTCGGGCCCCACTCGCCGGCGAGTGAGCGGCACAGCGCGAAATCGGCGGCCTTGGAGATGCCGTAGGCGCCGATCACGGTGGAGCCGCGCAGGCCGCCGATCGAGGAGATGATGATCACGGAGCCGTTGCCGCGCTCCGCCATCTGCGGAATCGCGAGCGCGGAGAGCCAGATGTTGCTCTTGACGTTGGAGCCCATGATCTTGTCGAAGGCTTCATCGGTGATGTCGAGCAGCGGGCCGTAGTAGGGATTGACCGCGGCGTTGCAGACGAGGATGTCGATCTTGCCGTAGTGCTTCGTCGCACCCGCGATCAGTGCCTCGACCTCGGCCTTCCGCGCGATGTTGCAGGGGATGACGGTGGCCTCGCCGCCGGCCGCATTGATGCCGTCGGCGACTTCCTTGCAGGCGTCCGCCTTGCGCGAGGAGACCACGACCCTGGCGCCGAGTTTCGCCAGCAGTTCGGCGGAGGAGCGGCCGATGCCGCGGCTGGAGCCGGTGACCACGGCGACCTTGCCGGTGAGATCGAACGGGGTGTTTTTCATTTTTGGTGCCTCGTTGCTTCAACAACCTCCGTCATTGCGAGGAGCGAAGCGACGAAGCAATCCAGAGATGTCCCAGCGGAAAGACCCTGGATTGCTTCGCTTCGCTCGCAATGACGGCAATCGTCAGATCAACCCGCCCGCATCGGCGACGCGGCGCTGGTGGTAGTCGGTGTCGCCGAACGTGTTCTCGATCATGGTGAGGCGCTTGAAGTAGTGGCCGATCCTGGCCTCCATGGTCATGCCGATGCCGCCGTGGAGCTGGATCGACTGCTGCCCGACGAATTTCAGCGACTTGCCGATCTGCACCTTGGCCGCGGCGATCGCATTCGTGCGCTCCCTGGCGTCCTCGAAATCACCAGCCATGGTCGCGAACATCGACATCGAGCGCGCCTGCTCGGCCGCGACGAACATGTCGGAGGCGCGGTGCTGCAGCGACTGGAACGAGCCGATGGCGACGCCGAACTGTTTTCGCGTCTTGATGTACTCGACCGTGGTCTTGAGCGATTCGTCCATCAGGCCGACTGCTTCGGCGCAGAGCGCGACACGGGCTTCGTCCACCACGCGCTCGATCAGCGCGAGCGAATCCTCGGGGTTGCCGAGCACGGCATCGGCACCGACCTCGACACCGGTGAAGGTGACGTCGGCGGCGTGCAGGCCGTCCTGGGTCGGATAGCCCTTCCTGGCTACGCCCTTGGCATTCGCGGGCACCAGGAACACGCCGATGCCGCTTTTGTCACGGCGATCGCCCTTGGTGCGCGCGGTGACGATCAACGTGTCGGCGCTCTCGCCGTTGAGCACGACGAACTTCTCGCCGTCGATGACCCAGGCATCGCCCTTCTTCTTCGCGGTGGTCGAGACGTCGAACAGATCGTAGCGCGAGTTCTTCTCGAGCTGGGCGAAGGCGAGCGTCTTGCTGCCGTCGATGATGGCAGGCACGTGCGCGGCCTTCTGCGCATCAGTGCCGGCATGGCGCAGGAAGCCGCCGCCGATCACGACCGTTGCGAGATAGGGCTCGAGCACCAGCGCCTTGCCGAGCGCCTCCATCACGATCATGGTCTCGACGCCGCCGCCGCCGAAACCGCCATCGGCCTCGCTGAACGGCAGGCCGAGCAGGCCCTGCTCGGCGAGCTTGAGCCAGACCGCTTTGCTCCAGCCGCCCTTCTCCTTCATGTACTTCTTGCGCTGCTCGAAATCGTAGGAATCGGTCAGCAGGCCGTCGATGCTTTCCTTGAGAAGCCGCTGCTCCTCGGACAGATCAAAATCCATTTTATTCGTTCCTCGTACCCGAAATTATCTGGCTTCGTCATCCCGGGGCGCGCGCAGCGCGAGCCCGGGATCCATACTCCCGATCGTGGTTATGGATTCCGGGCTCGCGACTACGTCGCGCCCCGGAATGACGCCTAGAGCCCCAGCACCGCCTTGGCGATGATGTTGCGCTGGATCTCGTTGGAGCCGCCGTAGATCGAGACCTTGCGGTTGTTGAAGTAGCTCGGCGCGATCTGGGCGGTCCAGTCCATGGCTTCGTTCGAGCCGTCGTCGCCGTGCTCGTCGTAGGGCGCGGCGAACGGGCCGATCACTTCCATGAGCAGCTCGGTGGTGGTCTGCTGGATCTCGGAGCCCTTGATCTTCAGCACCGAGGACGCCGGGTTGGGCTTGCCCTTGCCGTGCTTGCCTTCGTCGGCGACGACGCGGAGCTGCGTGAGCTCGAGCGCTTTCAGCTCGATCTCGCAAGCGGCGAGCTTCTCGCGGAACGCCGCGTCCTGGATGATCGGCTTGCCGCCGGATTCGACCTTGGACGCCAGATCCTTGATGCGGCGGATGCGCTCCTTGGAGACGCCGACGCGGGCGATGCCGGTGCGCTCATTGCCGAGCAGGAATTTGGCGTAGTCCCAGCCCTTGTTCTCCTCGCCGATCAGGTTCTCGATCGGAACTTCCACGTCGTCGAAGAAGACTTCGTTGACCTCGTGGCCGCCGTCGATGGTCTGGATCGGGCGCACGGTGACGCCCTTCGACTTCATCGAGAACACGATGAAGGAGATGCCCATCTGCTTCTTGGCGTTGTTGTCGGTGCGGCAGAGGCAGAAGATCATGTCGGCGTGCTGGGCGAGCGTGGTCCAGGTCTTCTGGCCGTTGATGATCCACTTGTCGCCGCGGCGCTCGGCCTTGGTCTTGAGCGAGGCGAGGTCGGAGCCGGAGCCGGGCTCCGAAAAACCCTGGCACCACCAATCGTCGACATTGGCGATGCGCGGCAGGTACTTCTTCTTCTGCTCCTCGTTGCCGAAGGTGTAGATGACCGGACCGACCATGCTGACGCCGAAGGCGAGCGGCTGCGGCGCCGGGTGAGCCTGAAGCTCCTCGTTGAAGATGTAGTGCTGCACGGCGGTCCATCCCGTGCCGCCATATTCCTTCGGCCAGTGGCTGACGCCCCAGCCCTTCTTGTTGAGGATGCGCCACCAATTCACCATCTCGTCCTTCGAGAGGTGGCGGCCTTCGACCATCTTGCGCCGCGTATCCGGCGGCACGTTGTCGCGGAAGAACGACCGCACTTCCTCGCGAAACGCCTGCTCTTCCCTAGTGAATGCGAGATCCATCGGATCCTCCTGTGAGCGATTTATTCTTAACCAGTTCCGCCGTCATTCCGGGATGCGCCGCAAGGCGCAGGCCCGGAATCCATATCCCCGACTGGTGGTTATGGATTCCGGGCTCGCCGCTTCGCGGCGCCCCGGAATGACAGAAACTCCTACTGCAGCACCTCGAACAATCCCGCGGCACCCATGCCGCCGCCGACGCACATGGTGACGACCGCGTATTTGGCCTTGCGGCGGCGGCCCTCGATCAGGGCGTGGCCGGTGAGGCGCGCGCCCGACATGCCGTAGGGATGGCCGACCGCGATCGCGCCGCCGTCGACATTGATCTTCTCGGGGTCGATGCCGAGCTTGTCGCGGCAATACAGCACCTGCACGGCGAAGGCTTCGTTGAGCTCCCAGAGGCCGATGTCGTCGACGCTGAGGCCGTGGCGCTTGAGGAGGCGCGGCACCGCGAAGACCGGGCCGATGCCCATCTCGTCCGGCTCGCAGCCGGCGGAGACGAAGCCACGGAAGATGCCGAGCGGCGTGAGGCCGCGCCTGGCGGCTTCCTTGTCGCTCATGATCACGCAGGCGCTGGCGCCGTCGGAGAGCTGGCTGGCATTGCCGGCGGTGATGCTGAAGCCGTCGCCGCGCACGGGCTTCAGGCCGGCGAGGCCTTCAGCGGTGGTCTCGGGGCGCGGACCTTCGTCCTGCGACAGCGTGATCTCCTTCATCGAGACCGCGCCGGTGGCCTTGTCGGTGACCGCCATCTGCGTCGCGATCGGCGCGATCTCCTCCTTGAACCTGCCGCCCTGTTGTGCGGCCGCGGTGCGGCGCTGGCTCTCCAGCGAATATTCGTCCTGGCGTTCGCGCGAGATGCCGTAGCGCTTGGCGACGACTTCCGCGGTGTCGATCATGGGCATGTAGACCTCGCCCTTGATCTTGAGCAGCGCCGGGTCCTGGGCGTGGAAGCCGTTCATCTTGTCGTTCTGCACGAGGCTGATCGACTCGCCGCCGCCGCCAACCGCGATCTCGACGCCGTCGAAGAGCACCGATCGCGCGGCCAGCGCGATCGCCTGCAGGCCCGAGGCGCACTGCCGGTCGATCGTGGTGCCGGCGACGGTGACGGGAAGGCCGGCGCGCAGCAGCGCCTTGCGCGCGATGTTGCCGCCGGTCGCGCCCTGCTGGAGGGCGGCGCCCATCACGACGTCCTCGATCTCCTTCGGATCGACTTTTGCGCGCGCGACAGCCTCGCCGATGGCATGGCCGAGCAGCGTTGCGCCCTCGGTGGCGTTGAGCGCGCCGCGATAGGCCTTGCCGATCGGGGTGCGGGCGGTGGAAACGATGACGGCGTCGGTCAAGAACGGACTCCTGATACGGTTTGGGTGGATTGTGACGGTTTCTGCTGCTGGCGCAATTCGTGGCGCGACAATTTTCCGACCGGCGTGCGCGGCAGGTCGTCGACGAATTCGACCGCGGCCGGCAGTTCGTGCTTGCCGAGCTTGCCAGTGAGCTGCGCGCGCAGCTCGTCGAGCGAGAACGGCTTTGCGCCGGGCTTCAGCTTGATGAAGGCCTTTGCGGCCTCGCCGCGGTACTGGTCGGGGATGCCGAGCACGATCACTTCGTGCACGCCTGATATGGTGTAGATCGCCTGCTCGATCATCTGCGGATAGACGTTGAAGCCGCCGGAGATGATCATGTCCTTCTTGCGGTCGACCAGGAAGAAATAGCCGTCGGTGTCGACATAGCCGATGTCGCCGGTGAGGAAGCGGCCGTCGACGAAGGCGTCCGTGGATCCTTCCGGCTTGTTCCAATAGCCTTTGGTGACGTTCGGGCCCGTGATGCGGATCTCGCCGACTTCGCCCGGCGGCAGCACGCGCCGGGGATCGTCGAGCGCGACGACGTCGAGCTCGATGCCGGGCAGCGTCAGGCCGATCGAGCCCGGCTTCTCGGGACCGTCGGGCGGATGGCCGGTGCCGGGCGAGCAGGTCTCGGTCATCCCCCAGCCGCTGCGCAGCTTCTTGCCGACCTTGCGCTCGAAGAAATTCGCGATCTCCACCGGCAGCGGCGCGCCGCCGGAGCCGATGGTGGCGAGCGAGGAGAAGTCGCGCTTGTCGAGGTCTGGGAGCGCGGCGATCGCGATCCACATCGTCGGCACGCCCGGAAAGTAGGTCGCGCGCTTGACCTCGATGTCGCGCATGACAGCTTCGACGTCGAAGCGCTGGTGCAGCGAGATCAGATTGCCGCGGCTGAGCGAGGACAGCAGCACGACGGTGAGCGCGTAGATGTGGAACAGCGGCAGCACGCAGATCACGCGCTCGATCGTCTCGCCGCGCGTGGCACGCGTCGGCTTGCCCCAGACGTCGTAGATCGACACCGCCGCGGTGAGATTGCCGTGGGTCAGCATGGCGCCCTTGGGCAGGCCGGTGGTGCCGCCGGTATATTGCAGCAGCGCGACGTCGTCGGCCGTGACCTGCGGCCATTGCGCAGGCGCGGTGGCGCCCTTGACGAAGGTCTTGAAGGTGACGATGCGGGGATCGTCGGGGATCGCCGCCTGCGGCGTGCCGACCTTGCCCCAATGGTCGTCCTCGCAGACGACGAGCTTGTCGATCAGGCCCCTCTCCAGGAATTTCAGCGCGGTCGGCAGCAGCGCCTGGAGGTTGGAGGTGACGAGCAGGCGCGAGCTGGAATCGGAGACCTTGTGCGTCAGGGCGATCTCGCCGTCGAGCGGCGACAGATGAGCTACGCGGGCGCCCGCCTTCAGCGCGCCGAAGAAATTGACGGGATGGTCCGGCGTGTTGCCGAGGAACAGCGCGACGGAAGAGTTCCTGCCGCAGTCGGCGCGCAGGAACGCCGCCGCCGCGCGCTCGGCCTGAGCCGCGAGCTCGGTGTAGGTGATCGGACGGTCGCGGAATTCCAACGCGGTGCGCGGGCCGTACTCAGCGGCGGCTTTCGCCAGCAGGTCGGGCAATGTGCCCTGGACGATCGGATCGTCCCAACGCACGCCCTCGGGATAAAACTGTTCGCCGGGATGGGTCATGGAAGCTCGTTACTTTGCACGTAAGGCAGGCACCGGCGGATGGGCTCCCTCCCCCCTTGTGGGGGAGGGTTGGGGAGAGGGGTAGCCACGAACTCGAACCTCGCCCGGAGCCACCCCCCTCCGTTCCCTCCCCCACAAGGGGGGAGGGAACGGAGAGAGTGTGCCTCGGAGGACGAAATCGCCGCCACTGCCAATTCGATCACGCCGCTTTCGACGCCGCGGCCAGCGACGCGAACGTCTTGCCTTCGGCGGCGAGCTTCTTCAGCAGCGGGGCGGGCTCGAGGCTCGGATCGTTGGTCTCCTTGGCGTAGAAGGCGAGGCGGTCGGCGATGTGCTTGAGGCCGACGCTGTCGGCCCAGAACATCGGACCGCCGCGGTAGATCGGCCAGCCATAGCCGTAGAGCCAGACCACGTCGATGTCGCTAGGACGCGCCGCAATGCCCTCTTCCAGGATCTTCGCGCCCTCGTTGATCATCGGATACATCATGCGCTCGAGGATCTCCTCGTCGCTGACGACACGCTTCTTGCGGCCGAGGCGGGCAAGCGTCTCGTCGATCAGCTTCTCGACCTCAGGGTCGGGCAGCGGCGCGCGGCTGCCCGCTTCATACTTGTAGTAGCCCTTGCCGGTCTTCTGACCGAAGCGGCCGGCCTCGCACAGCGCGTCCGCGATCTCCGACTTGATGCCGCGGTCCTTGCGCGAGCGCCAGCCGATGTCGAGGCCGGCGAGGTCGCCCATCGCGAACGGGCCCATCGGCATGCCGAACTTGGTGACGACGGCATCGACCTGCTGCGGCAGCGCGCCTTCGAACAGCAGCTTCTCGGACTGCTTGCCGCGCTGGGCCAGCATGCGGTTGCCGACGAAGCCGTCGCAGACGCCGACCACGGCCGGCACTTTTGCGATTTTTCGCGCGATCGTGACGGCCGTCACGAGCGCGTCCGGAGCGGTCTTGTCGGCACGCACAATCTCGCACAGCTTCATGACGTTGGCCGGCGAGAAGAAGTGCATGCCGAGCACGTCCTGCGGACGCTTGGTCGACTTCGCGATCTCGTCGATGTTCAGGTACGAGGTGTTGGAGGCGAGCACCGCGCCCGGCTTGGCGTACTGGTCGAGCTTGCCGAACACTTCCTTCTTCACCGCCATGGTCTCGAACACGGCCTCGATGACGAGGTCGGCGTCGCCGACATTCTCGATGCCGACCTTGCCGTCGATCAGCGCCATGCGCTTGGCGGGCGCATCCGCCGGGATGCCGCCGCGCGCCGCTGTCGCTTCCCAGTTCTTCTGCATGACGCCCATGCCGCGCTTGAGCTGCTCCTCGGCGGTCTCGATCAGGGTGACGGGAATGCCGGCATTGGCGAACGACATCGCGATGCCGCCGCCCATGGTGCCGGCGCCGAGAATGGCGACACGGTTCACGGGGCGCGACTTGGTGCCTTCGGGGACACCCGCGATCTTGGCGGCTTCGCGCTCGGCGAAGAACGCATAGCGCTGCGCCTTGGACTGGTCGCTGGCGACGAGCTTCAGGAAGCCCTCGCGCTCCTTCTTCAACCCTTCGTCGAACGGAAGGTCGATGGCGTAGCCGACGGCATCGGCCGCCGCGAACGGCGCCTCCAGGCCGCGCGACTTCTTGGTCATGGCGGCGACGGCATTGGTGAAGATCGAGCGGTCGGCCTTGGCGGCCGCGATCTTGGAATCGTCGTCGCGCAGGCGGCGCAGCGGGCGCTTCTCCGCCAGCAGCTTGCGCACGAAGGCTTCGCCGCCCGAGGCCGGCCCTTCGACGATCTCCTCGATCAGGCCGTTCTTCAGGGCTTCCGCCGCACCGATCGGATCACCGCCGACGATCATCTTGACCGCGAGCTCAGGCCCGACCGCGCGGGGCAGGCGCTGGGTGCCGCCGGCGCCCGGCAACAGACCGAGCTTGACCTCGGGCAGGCCGAGCTTGGCCTCTTTGACCGCAACGCGGAAATGGCAGGCGAGCGCGACCTCGAGGCCGCCGCCGAGCGCGGTGCCGTGGATCGCGGCGACGACCGGCTTCGGCGAATTCTCGATCTCGGACAGCACGTCGTTGAGGGCCGGCGGCTTCGGCGGCTTGCCGAATTCGGTGATGTCGGCGCCCGCAATGAAGGTGCGGCCGGCGCAGGTCAGCACGATGCCCTTGATGGCGGGATCGGCGATCGCGGCCTTGATGCATTCCAGAATGCCGCCGCGGACCGCGGCACTCAGCGCATTGACCGGCGGGCTGTTGACCGTGACGATGCCGACCTCATCATGACGCTCAAGCTTGACCACTTCGCTCACGGTGTCCCTCCTTGGTGGGGATTTGCTTTTGTTCGATTTCGCGGTGCGGAATTTAATTCCGCATCTTGACGGCAGGGTTATTTTGAAGCACGGACGTTGTCAACGACTCCGCGCAAGAAGCAGATCAGGGATGAAGCGTACAGGAAAGAAGACTGCGACCGATCGGAATTTCGTCGTCGCGCTTTCCCGCGGACTGGATGTATTGCGCGCGTTCCAACCCAATGACGGCCTGCTCGGCAATCAGGAGATTGCGGCGCGCACCAATCTGCCCAAACCGACCGTGTCGCGGCTGACCTACACGTTGACCAAGCTCGGCTATCTGACGCCGGTTCCCCGCTTCGAGAAGTACCAGCTCGCACCCGCAGCGATGTCGCTCGGTTACGCGGCGTTGGCCAATCTGGGCGTTCGGCATCTGTCGGAGCCGTTCCGCGAGGAAGTGATGCGCGCGACCGGGGGCGCCGTCGCCGTCGGCGGCCGCGACCGTCACAGCATGATCTATTTCGGGCAGAGCCGCGGCAGCGAGACGGTCGGCGTTCAACTTGACGTCGGCTCGCGCGTGCCGATTGCAACCAGTGCGATGGGCCGCGCCTATTTCTGGGCGCTCGACGACGAGAGCCGCGCTGAAGTGTCGCGCATTCTGCGCGAACATTACGGCAGCCGCTGGCCGAAGATGCGCGAAGGATTGGAACGTTCCGGCGAAACGGTCGCGAAATACGGCTTTGCGATCTCGGTCGGCGACTGGCACGACGACATCGGCGCGGCCGGCGTCGCGCTCAAGCTCAACGACGGAACCGGACCTTACGCATTCAATTGCGGCGCGCCGGCATTCCGCTTCACGGAAGAGCGTTTGATCAACGACATTGGACCGCGTCTGCTGGCGATGGTAAGGAACATCGAAGCGGCGCTCGGGGGTCTGATGCCGCATTCAAAAAAAGACAACAGCAAAAAGCTGAAATCAGGAGGAAAAGTTGCGCGTGTGGCCGAGGGGTTCAGATAGCCTTTGTCATCATCGGGAGCGGTTCGCATCGCCCCATCGCTCACTGAACGACGTGAGCGAGACGACATGACGCAGGCACAGCTCGCGCGGGGGACATCGCCCCTGCTCGCGGTTCGCGACGTCAGCGTCGTGTTCGGCGGCATCATCGCGCTCAACGGCGTGTCCTTCGACATGCACAAGGGCCAGATCCTTGGGCTCATCGGCCCCAACGGCGCCGGCAAGACCACGCTGTTCAACTGCCTTTCGCGGCTGTATCAGCCGTCGTCTGGCGACATCCTGCTGGACGGCGTCAGCATCCTGTCGCGGCCGCCGCACCGGATCGCCGAGATCGGCATCGGCCGAACCTTCCAGAACGTGGCGCTGTTCCCGAATTTGTCGGTGATGGACAACGTCCGCGTCGGCGCGCATTCGAAGACCTCGAGCGACATCATCAGCGACTCCCTGAGGCTTGCCTGGGTCCGGCGCAGCGAGACCAGCGTCAACAAGAAAGTGCACGAGATTCTCGCCTATCTCGACCTCGAGGACGTCGCCCACACCATCGTCTCCGGCCTGCCCTTCGGTACGCAGAAGCGGGTCGAGCTGGCGCGCGCGCTCGCGGCCGATCCGAAGATCCTGCTGCTCGACGAGCCTGCCGGCGGCCTCAACCACGAGGAAGTCTACGTGCTCGGAGCTCTCATCCGCCGCATTCGCGACGAGCGCCACATGACCGTGCTCCTGGTCGAGCACCACATGGGCCTCGTGATGTCGATCGCCGACCACGTCGTCGCGCTGAATTTCGGCAAGAAGCTCGCGGAGGGGACGCCCGCCCAGGTGCAGGCCGACCCCGACGTCATCAAGGCGTATCTCGGGAGCAAGGACCAATGACGACGCTGCTCAACGTCAAGGACCTGCGCGCCTATTACGGCCAGGTCCAGGCACTCCATGGCCTGTCCTTCTCGCTCAACGAGGGTTCGCTGGTGACGCTGCTCGGTGCCAACGGCGCCGGCAAGACCACGACGCTGCGCGCGATCTGCAACATGGTGCGCTCGACCGGAGCGATCGAGTTCGAAGGCAAGCCTCTGAACAACCGCTCGACCGAAAGCATTGTGCGGTTCGGCATCGCCCACGTGCCGCAGGGCCGCGGCACCTTCACCACCATGACCGTCGAGGAGAACCTCCAGCTCGGCGCCATCACCCGCAAGGACAGCGCCGGCATCGTCTCCGACATCGAGCGCATGTACGCCCACTTCCCGGTGCTGAAGCAGCGGCACACCCAGGTGGCCGGCACGCTGTCCGGCGGCGAGCAGCAGATGCTCGCGGTTGCCCGCGCCCTGATGCTGCGGCCCCGGCTGATGCTGCTGGACGAGCCGTCCTTCGGCCTCGCGCCGCTGGTGGTGCGCGATCTGTTCGGCATCCTCGGCAAGATCAACCGCGAGGACAAGGTGTCGATCCTGGTGGTCGAACAGAACGCCCAGCTGGCGCTCGAGCTCGCCGACCAGGCCTATGTGATCGAGACCGGTCGGATCGTGATGTCGGGCAAAGCCAAGGACATCGCGAACAACGAAGAAATCCGCAAATCCTATCTGGGTTACTGAGGGAGCCGGGACAATGGAACTGTTCACCAACCAGGTCCTGGCCGGCATCGCCACGGGCGCGATCTACGCCTGCATGGCGCTCGCCGTGGTCATGATCTACCAGGCCATCGACCATCTCAATTTCGCGCAAGGCGAGATGGCGATGTTCTCGACCTTCATCTCCTGGCAGCTGATGCAGTGGGGCCTGTCCTATTGGGCGGCCTTCCTGATGACGCTGGCATTCTCCTTCGTCGCCGGCATCGCGATCGAGCGCATCCTGTTCAAGCCGCTCGCCAAGGCGCCGGTTCTGACCAACGTCGCCGGCTTCATCGCGCTGTTTGCGATCATCAACTCCTCGGCCGGCCTGATCTGGGACTTCACCATCAAGCAGTACCCGACCCCGTTCGGCTCCTCGCCCTTCCTGGGCAGCCAGCTGATCTCGACCCACCAGGCCGGCATGATCGGCGTCACCGTGCTGCTCCTGCTCGGCCTCTACTTCTTCTTCCAATACACCCGGATCGGCCTTGCAATGCGCGCGGCCGCCTCGGTGCCTGAATCGGCCCGCCTCGTCGGCATCAACACGAGCTGGATGATCGCGCTCGGCTGGGGCATGGCGACCGCGATCGGCTCGATCGCCGGCATGCTGATCGCCCCGGTCGTGTTCCTCGAGCCCAACATGATGGGCGGCGTCCTGATCTACGGCTTCGCCGCGGCGGTGCTCGGCGGATTGAGCAGCCCGTTCGGCGCCGTGGTCGGCGGCTTCCTGGTCGGCGTCTTCGAGAACCTCGCCGGCACCTACATCCCCGGCGTCGGCAACGAACTGAAGCTCCCGATCGCGCTCGCGCTGATCATCTCCGTCCTGGTCGTCAAACCCGCTGGCCTGTTCGGCCGGCACATCGTCAAGCGAGTTTGATCATGAGCGCTGCAGAAGAAGTCGTCGCCGAAGGCCACCAGGCGGTCGAGGCGGTTCCGAAGCGGGCCATGACGCTGGGCACCGGCACCTCGCTGGTGGTGCTGGCGGCGCTGTTGGTCGTGCCGATGTTCGTCAAGAACTTCATCATCTTCCAGATGACTATGCTCCTGATCTACGGGCTCGCCGTGCTGGCGCTGAACATCCTGACCGGCGGAAGCGGCCAGTTCTCGCTCGGCCAGAGCGCGTTCTACGCCGTCGGCGCCTATACTTCGGCGGTGCTGATGGAGCACGCCAACGTCAACTACGCGCTGACCATTCCGATTTCCGCGGCGATCTGCTTCGGCTTCGGCTACCTGTTCGGCAAGCCGGCGCTGCGGCTGTCCGGCGTCTATCTCGCGCTCGCGACCTTTGCGCTCGCCACCGCGATGCCGCAACTGTTGAAGCTGAACTTCCTCGAGCACTGGACCGGCGGCGTGCAGGGCCTCGTCGTCACCAAGCCGGACGCGCCGTTCGGCCTGCCGATGTCGCAGGACATGTGGCTGTACTACTTCACGCTCGCCGTGACGATCGCGATCTACATCTTCTCGGTGAACCTGCTGCGCTCCCGCTCGGGCCGCGCCTTCATGGCGATCCGCGACAACGAGATCGCGGCTTCCTCGATGGGTGTCAACGTCGCGCTCTACAAGACGCTGGCTTTCGGGGTGTCGGCCGGCATCACCGGCGTTGCCGGCTCGCTTGGCGCCATCGCCGTGCAATTCGTCGCGCCCGACAGCTACACCATCACGCTCGCGATCTCGCTGTTCCTCGGCATGGTGGTCGGTGGCGTCGGCTGGCTGCCCGGCTCGTTCGTCGGTGCCGCCTTCATCATCTTCGTGCCGAACATGGCGGAAAGCATCTCCAAGGGTCTCTCCGGCGCGGTGTTCGGCGTGCTGTTGTTCCTCGTCATCTACCTCGTGCCGCATGGCGCGAGGCAGGTCGCGGTCCTGGGCCAGCAACTCGTCGGCAAGCTCAGGAAGAACTGAAAACTCTCAAGGACTGTCGTTTAACCAAGGAGACCCAATTGCTTTTCGGAAGAACACTGCGAGCCGCCGCGCTGATCACGGCAACGGCGGCCGTCACCCTCACCTCCGGCGCTGCACTCGCCCAAAAGAAATACGACACCGGCGCGTCCGATACCGAGATCAAGATCGGCAATATCATGCCGTACAGCGGTCCGGCCTCGGCCTATGGCATCATCGGCAAGACCGAAGAGGCCTATTTCAGGATGGTCAACGACAAGGGCGGCATCAATGGTCGCAAGATCAACTTCGTAACCTATGACGACGGCTATTCGCCGCCGAAGGCCGTCGAGCAGGTCCGCAAGCTGGTCGAGAGCGACGAGGTGCTGGCCGTCTTCAACCCGCTCGGCACGCCCTCGAACACGGCGATCCAGAAATACCTCAACGCCAAGAAGATCCCGCAGCTGTTCGTCGCCACCGGCGCGACCAAGTGGAACGATCCGAAGAACTTCCCCTGGACCATGGGCTGGCAGCCTTCCTACCAGAGCGAAGCGCACATCTACGCCAAATGGCTGATGAAGGAGAAGCCGGACGCCAAGATCGCGATCCTCTATCAGAACGACGATTTCGGCAAAGACTACCTCAAGGGCACCAAGGACGGTCTCGGCGCCAAGGCCTCGTCCATGATCATCATGGAAGAGAGCTACGAGATCTCCGAGCCGTCGATCGACGGTCACATCGTCAAGATCAAGGCGGCCAATCCCGACGTGCTCCTGATCTACACCACGCCGAAGTTCGCGGCCCAGACCATCAAGAAGACCGCCGAGCTCAACTGGAAGCCGCTCCAGATCCTCACCAATGTGTCGATCTCGGTTGGCAGCGTGATGAAGCCGGCCGGATTCGAAAGCGCGCAGGGCGTGCTGTCGGCAGCCTATGCCAAGGACTCCACCGACCCGCAATGGGCCAACGATCCCGGCATGAAGAGGTGGAACGAGTTCGTCGACAAGTACATGCCGGGTGCCGACAAGTCCGATACCAGCATGGTCTATGGCTACGGCGCCGCGTCGACCCTGGCCAAGGTGCTCGAAATGTGCGGTGACGATCTCACCCGTGCCAACCTGATGAAGCAGGCCGCGAGCCTGAAGGACTTCGCGCCGGATACCCTGCTGCCCGGCGTCAAGATCAACACCAGCGCCACCGACTTCGCCCCGATTGCGCAGCTTCAGATGATGCGCTTCAAGGGTGAGAAGTGGGAACTGTTCGGCGAGATCATCAGCGGCGATATCGCCTCCGAGTGACACGCTGACGCGATCATCCAACGTAAATTGCCCCCGCGGGCAACCGCGGGGGCTTTTTGTTGACGGCCGGCCCCAATCTTGTTCAATGCGCCCGATCCGCCCGGGGGAAGGAGAACAATGGTCGCCGTTCGTTTCCAGGTTGCGTCCCTCTGGGTCGCGCTCGCCTTGTGCACTGCAACGAGCAGCGAAGTGCTGGCGCAGAAGAAATACGACAACGGCGCTTCCGATACCGAGATCAAGATCGGTAACATCATGCCCTATAGCGGGCCGGCCTCCGCCTATGCCGCGATCGGCAAGACCGAGGAAGCCTACTTCAACAAGATCAACGCCGAGGGCGGCATCAATGGCCGCAAGATCAAGTTCATCTCCTATGACGACGCCTATTCGCCGCCGAAGACGGTGGAGCAGGCGCGCAAGCTGGTCGAGAGCGACGGGGTGCTGCTGATTTTCGGCTCGCTCGGCACCTCCACCAATAGCGCCATCCGCAAATACATGAACGAGAAGAAGGTGCCGCAATTATTCGTGGCGAGCGGCGCGTCGAAATGGAACGATCCCAGGCAATATCCCTGGACCATGGGCTGGCAGCCGAACTACGCGAGCGAGGCCCGCATCTACGCCAAATACCTCATGAAGGAGAAGCCGGACGGAAAGATCGGTGTGCTCTACCAGAACGACGATTTCGGCAAGGACTATCTGAACGGGCTGAAAGAGGGCCTCGGCGCCAAGGCCTCGATGATCGTGCTGGAAGAGCCCTACAGCACCTCGGAGCCGGCGATCGACGAGCACGTAGTCAAACTGAAAGCCTCCGGCGCTGACGTCTTCATCAGCATCACCACACCGAAATTCACGGCGCAGGGCATCAAGAAGGCGGCGGAGATCAACTGGCATCCGGTCCACATCATCTCGAACGTCTCGGCTTCGGTCGGCGGCGTGCTCGAACCGGCCGGGCTCGAGATCTCGCAAGGCATCCTGTCGGCGAGCTACACCAAGGACGGCTCCGATCCGCAATGGAATGCCGATGACGGCATGAAGAAATTCTACAACTTCCTCGCCCAGTATGACCCCAAGGCCAACAAGCTCGATGCCGGCGTCGTGTTCGGCTATGCCGCCGCGCAGACCATGGTGAAGGTGCTGCAGATGTGCGGCGACGATCTCACCCGCGAGAACGTCATGAAGCAGGCCGCCAGCTTGAAGGACTTCGAACCCGATACGCTCTTGCCCGGCATCAAGATCAATACCGCGCCGGACGATTTCGCTCCGATCGAACAGCTCCAGATGATGCGGTTCAAGGGCCGGAAATGGGAGCTGTTCGGCGACGTCATCTCGAGCCACGTCGGCGACTGACCGCCGCGACGGCTCAATTCAAGATAGCCGCTTCTTCTGAAAGCAACTCCAGCGGCGGATTGGCGGCACGAAATCTCACGTGCCGGAATATTCCAGGATCGTCTTCGACGAGAATCGCCCGCCCCGCGACGCTTATGCGGGGGCGTTCTTCTTGCTGACGGCCGTGGATAGGTATTGAATGTACGATGGAGCGAGGAGCAACCATCGCCCCCAATAAGAACAATCGACACATTCAAACCTTCCCAGGGAGAACAAGATGCCTGCAATGCATGTGCGATTGGGGGCCTTCTCGGCTGCCCTCGTGCTGGCTGCCGCTCTTTCCACGGCAGCATCCGCGCAGAAGAAATACGACACCGGCGCATCCGACACCGAAATCAAGATCGGCAACATCATGCCCTACAGCGGACCCGCCTCCGCCTACGGCGTGATCGGCAAGACCGAGGAGGCCTATTTCCGCAAGATCAACGCAGAAGGCGGCATCAATGGCCGCAAGATCAATTTCATCACCTATGACGACACCTACTCGCCGCCCAAGACGGTGGAACAGGCGCGCAAGCTCGTCGAAAGCGACGAGGTGCTGTTGATCTTCAATTCGCTGGGCACGCCGCCCAACACGGCGATCCAGAAATACATGAACTCGAAGAAGGTGCCACAGCTCTTCGTCGCCACCGGGGCCACCAAGTGGAACGATCCGCAGAACTTCCCGTGGACGATGGGCTGGCAGCCCAACTACCAGATCGAGTCGATCATCTATGCCAAGTACATCCTGAAGAACCATCCGAACGCCAAGATCGCCGTGCTCTACCAGAACGACGACTACGGCAAGGACTATCTGAAGGGATTCAAGGACGGGCTCGGCGCCAAGGCCGCCTCGATGATCGCCATTGAGGACAGCTACGAAGTCTCCGAGCCAACCATCGATTCCCACATCGTGAAGATGAAGGCGACGGGCGCGGATATCTTCTTCAACATCACCACGCCGAAATTCGCGGCGCAGGCCATCAAGAAGAACGCCGAGATCGGCTGGAAGCCGCTGCATTTCCTCAACAACGTCTCGGCCTCGATCGGCAGCGTGATCAAGCCGGCCGGCTTCGAGAACGCCCAGGACATCATCTCGTCGCAATATTTCAAGGATCCGACCGACGCGCAGTGGAAGAACGACAAGGCGATGATTGGCTGGAACGAATTCCTGGATAAGTACTATCCGGAAGCGAACCGCGCCGACGCCTCGGTGATGTACGGCTACATCGTCGCCCAGGGTCTCGTTCACGTGCTCAAGGCCTGCGGTGACAATCTGACCCGCGAGAACATCATGAAGCAGGCCGCCAACATCAAGGAGTTCGAGCCCGCCGGCCTGTTGCCGGGCATCAAGGTCAACACGTCGGCCTCCGATTTCGCGCCGCTCTCGCAGCTGCAATTGATCCGCTTCAAGGGCGAGCACTGGGAGCGATTTGGCGAGATCTTGAGCGGCGATGTCGGCGGCTAACCTTACCCAGTTGCTCAAGATGTAGCCAAATCGACTAAAGACGCAGCCCCTGCGGCCATGCCGCAGGGGCTTTTCCTTGAAGCTTCCGGGCAAATCGTATTGAATTGCGGTCGCGTCGCCAAAAAACGAGACAAGAAAAGGGACGCGCACACAAAGAAAAATAGGGAGATTGGAATGCCTGCTGTCACCGGCAAGCTCGCGGCCGCATCATTGGCGCTCGCGCTCATTGCGGCTTCGACTTCAACTGCATCGGCCCAGAAGAAATACGATACCGGCGCGACCGACACCGAGATCAAGATCGGCAACATCATGCCCTACAGCGGACCAGCCTCCGCCTATGGCATCATCGGGCGCACCGAAGCCGCCTATTTCAAGAAGATCAACGACGAAGGCGGCATCAACGGCCGCAAGATCAATTTCATCTCCTACGACGACGCGTACTCGCCGCCGAAGACGGTGGAGCAGGCGCGCAAGCTGGTCGAGAGCGACGAGGTGCTGCTCGTCTTCAACTCGCTCGGCACGCCGCCGAACACGGCGATCCAGAAATACATGAACTCGAAGAAGGTGCCGCAGCTGTTCGTCGCCACCGGCGCCACCAAGTGGAACGATCCGCAGAACTTCCCCTGGACCATGGGCTGGCAGCCCAACTACCAGAGCGAGACGCAGATCTACGCCAAATACATCCTGAAGGAGCTGCCCAACGCCAAGATCGGCGTGCTCTACCAGAACGACGATTACGGCAAGGACTACCTGAAGGGCCTGAAGGACGGCCTCGGCGCCAAGGCCGCAAGCATGATCGTGCTGGAGGAAAGCTACGAGACGTCGGAGCCGACCATCGACAATCACATCGTCAAGCTGAAGGCGACCGGCGCCGACGTCTTCATCAACATCACCACGCCGAAATTCGCGGCGCAGGCGATCAAGAAGAATGCCGAGATCGGCTGGAAACCGATCCACTTCCTCAACAACGTCTCGGCCTCGGTCGGAAGCGTGATCAAGCCGGCGGGCTTCGAGAACGCGCAAGGCATCATTTCGGCGGCCTATCTGAAGGACACTACCGACGCGCAATGGGCCAATGACGCGGGCATGAAGGCGTTCCTCGACTTCATGACGAAGTACTTCCCCGAAGGCGACAAGACCGACGGCGGCACGATCGTCGGCTACGGCGTCGCGCAGACGCTGGTCCAGGTGCTGAAGAACTGCGGCGACGACCTCACGCGCGCGAACGTCATGAAACAGGCCGCGAGCCTGAAGGACTTCCGCACCGAGGCGCTGCTGCCCGGCATCAAGATCAACACGTCGGCGACCGATTTCGCCCCGATCAGCTCGCTGCAGCTGCAACGCTTCAAGGGCGAGCGATGGGAACTGTTCGGCGACGTCATCAATGCGGAAGCCGGCGGCTAGCTGGCGCCTGAAAGGCACGACGGGAAATCCCCTGCGCCGGTCGCGCAGGGGATTTCTGCTTGCGCGGCGGTTTTGATCACGCGATTGCACAATCGAATGATGGCAGAGGCCGCTTACGCTTTGGCGCACGATGCGGTAGGCAGATGACCGGCGACCTCATCGCCGCCACTTCAGTCTGCCGAAGGCCATCGTCATGACCGACCGACGTCCCCTGCTCCGCGCGCTCTACGACGCCGCCGTTGCCGCCGCCCATCCGAATACGATCCTGGCGCCGCATCTGCGCCCGGCGCCGAGGGGACGCGTGATCTGCCTTGCCGCGGGCAAGGGCGCAGGCGCGATGGCCGCGGCGGCCGAGCGGCATTATCTCGACGCGCTCGAGCTGCCGCCGGAGCGGCTGGTCGGCATCGCCACCACGCGCCACGGCTACGGCGTGCCGACCCGCCGCATCCGCGTGGTCGAGGCCGGCCATCCCGTGCCTGACGAAGCCGGCCTGAAAGGCGCCGCCGACACGCTCGCGCTCGCGGGCGAAGCCGGGCCTGACGATCTGCTCCTGGTGCTGCTCACCGGCGGCGGCTCGGCCAACTGGATCGCGCCGGCGAATGGCATCAGCTTCGCGCAGAAGCAGGCGGTCAACAAGGCGCTGCTGCGCTCGGGCGCGCCGATCGGCGAGATGAACATCGTCAGGAAACATCTGTCGCGGATCAAGGGCGGGCGGCTGGCGCGCGCCGGCAGAAACGCCGCCGAGATCGTCACGCTCGCGATCTCCGACGTGCCGCATGACGATCCTTCGGCGATCGCCTCCGGCCCCACCGTGCCGGATCCGACGACGCTTGAGGATGCGCGCGCGATCGTGGCCAAGTACAAGCTCGACATCGACGATGCGGTGCGCCGCGCGCTCGACGATCCCGCCAATGAGAGCTGCAAACCAGGTGACGCGGCCTTCGGGCGCGCGACCTTCGAGCTGATCGCGCGGCCCAGGCAGTCGCTCGACGCTGCAGTGCAGATGGCGCGCGCCTCCGGCTACGAGACCATCGATCTCGGCGCCGATCTCGAAGGCGAGGCGCGCGAGGTCGCCGCCGATCACGCCAGGCTGGCGCTCGAGGCGCGTGCACAAGGCAAGCGCATCGCCATCCTCTCAGGCGGCGAGCTCACGGTCACCGTGCGTGGCCAGGGGCGCGGCGGACCGAACCAGGAATACGCGCTGGCGCTCGCCGGCCTGTTGCAGGACACCGCCGGCATCTCGGCCCTCGCCGGCGACACCGACGGCGCCGACGGCGGTGCCGGCAACCCCACCGACCCGGCCGGCGCGGTGATCGACGCGGCAACGTTCGCAAGGATGAAGGCGCAGGGACTGCAGCCGCAGGCCTATCTCGACAACAACGACGCGACCTCGTTCTTCGAGGCGACGGGGGATCTGCTGCAGCCGGGGCCGACGCTGACGAACGTGAACGACATCAGGGTGATCCTGGTGGATTAGGACTCGCTTTGTTCGATGCCATCGCGGGCGCGGATTCCAGTATGCCGGCAATGACGGAGTGTGTGAGCGCGGCTTAGCGCTTTCCGCTGACGTGCTCCAGCAGCGCCAGCAGGCCCTTCAACAAGTCCGTCGGCGACGGCGGGCAGCCCTTGATGTGCAAATCCACCGGAACGATCTCGGACACGCCGCCGACGCAGGCGTAGCTGCCTCTGAAAATGCCGCCATCGATCGCGCAGCCGCCGATCGCCACGACCCATTTCGGATCGGGCGTCGCGTTGTAGGTCCGCTCCAGCGCCTGTCGCATGTTCTTCGTCACCGGGCCCGTGACCAGCAGCACGTCGGCATGGCGCGGCGAGGCGACGAAGCGCAGGCCGAAACGTTCGATGTCGTAGAAGGCGTTGGACAGCGCATGGATCTCCAGTTCGCAGCCGTTGCAGGACCCGGCATCGACCTCGCGAATGGCAAGAGAACGCCCGAGCCGGGCCTGGGCAGCACGGTCGACCTTCGCTGCAAGCTCGGCCAGCGCCGAACCGTCCGGCGCCGGCGCGGGCTCCGTCAGCGAACCATGGGTGAGGCTTTCGAGCAGGGTCTTGCGCATGGCTTAGAGGTCCACGCCAGAATAGGAACAGTTGAACGATTTATTGCAGAGCGGGAAGTCGGCAATGATGTTGCCCTCGATCGCGGTTTCCAGCAGCGGCCACTGGAACCACGAGGCGTCGCGCAGGTGGCAGCGTTCGACGCGCAAGTCGCCGTCGAGCCGCAGCCACACCAGTACGTCGCCGCGGAAGGCTTCGGTGAGCGCCATGCCTTCACAGGCACCGCCGCCGCTCCTGGCTGGCAGCGCGGTTTCGAGCCCGCCCGGCCCAAGCTGGTCGAGAATCTGCTCGATCAACGCGACGCTCTGCTCGACCTCGCGGATGCGGATCCAGACCCGTGCGTTGACATCGCCGGCTTCCAGCACCGGCACCTCGAACGACAATTGATCGTAGGGCGCGTAAGCAAGCGTGCGTCGTGCATCGAAATCGCGGCCAGAGGCGCGGCCGACATAACCGCCGGCGCCAAACTGGCGCGCATACTCCGCCTTCACGATGCCCGTAGTGACGGTGCGGTCCTGCAAGGACGCCGTGTTGTCATAGAGCTCGATCAAGCGCGGAAAGACCTTTCGTAGCTCCGCGAGCAGCGCGCGTAGCGCGGAAACGCCTTCCGGCGCGATATCTCGCGTCACACCACCGGGCACGATGACATCCATCATCAGGCGATGGCCGAACGCGACGTTCGCAGCGCGCAAACAGCGCTCTCGCAAGATGCCGGTTTGGGCATGCATCAGCGCGAACGAGGCGTCGTTGCAGATGGCACCGATGTCACCCAGATGGTTGGCGAGCCGCTCCAGCTCGGCCATCAGCGCCCGCAAGAGGGTCGCTCGCCTCGGCGCCTCGATCTGCAGCGCGGCTTCCGCCGCGCGGGCAAAGGCGAAGGCATAGGCGACGGCGCTGTCGCCGGAGGTGCGGTTGGCGAGCTTTGCCGCAGCCTCGAGGCTTGCGCCCTGCATCAACGACTCGATGCCCTTGTGGGTGTAGCCGAGCCGCTGCTCCAGCCGCACCACATGCTCGCCATTGGCGGTGAAGCGGAAATGGCCGGGCTCGATGATCCCGGCATGGACCGGGCCGACCGCCACCTGGTGCAACGCCTCGCCCTCAGCCGGCAGGAATCGGTATGGCCGCACGTCGCGCGATGCGTTGCGGCCGGAGAGCGGACAGGATTGGCCCCAGGCATCGTGATCGAGCCACGGCCGCAGATCGTGCGCAGCGGTCGGAACAAGCCCGAACAGATCATGGATGGTCCGCTCCAGCCGAAGCGCCGGTGGATGACGGTTGGCGACGCTTGGAAATGTGCCGGCCGTACACGCGTAGGTGACGACCGCGATCGCGGCCGAGCCTGCATCGAGCATCGCCATATGCACCGCGGTCGGCTCGCCCCAGAAGCCGAGCAGTGTGAGGCCCCCCTCGACGAGCCGATCGATCGCCACCTGCCAGCCCGCTTCCGTCACGACCGCGCGCGGCCAGGGCCGGTGCGACGGCACCACATTGACATGGGGGATGCTGTCGAGGATGCCCATCGCTTATCCCAGGAGCTTCGCGACGTTCTGGAAGCCGGTGACCAGCACCGGCGGCAGATAGATGCCGGCCATCAGCACCAATCCGAGGTGTGTGAACATCGGCACGTAGGAGGCTTCGGCGGGTGCGGTCTTGCCTTTGGGCTCGCCGAACATCACCACGCCGACCCGCAAGAAAAGCCCCCCGAGCGCGACGATGATACCGAGCACCAGGATCACCGTCAGCCAGGGTGCGCGGGCGAACGTCGAGCTCACCACCAGAAACTCGCTCATGAAGATGCCGAACGGCGGGAGCCCGACGATGGCGATGACGCCGAGCATCAGGCCCCAGCCGAGCACGGGGTTGGTCGTCGTGAGGCCGCCGATCTCGGCGATCTTCTGTGTGCCCTTGACCTGTGCGATATGACCGACGGCGAAGAAGATTGCCGACTTGGTCAGCGAATGCATGGCCATGTGCAACAGAGCGGCGAAATTGGCGAGCGGGCCGCCCATGCCGAAGGCGAAGACGATGATGCCCATATGCTCGATCGAGGAATAGGCGAACATCCGCTTGATGTCGCGGCGCCGGTACAGCATCAGCGCGGCGAAGATCACCGAGATCAGGCCCATGGTCACCATCAGCGGACCCGGCGCGATCGCCTCGGAGTTGACCGCAAGCATCATCTTGAAGCGCAGCAGCGCATAGAGCGCGACATTGAGCAGCAGACCGGACAGCACCGCCGAAATCGGTGTCGGGCCCTCGGCATGCGCGTCCGGCAGCCAGGCGTGCAGCGGCGCGAGGCCGACCTTGGTGCCGTAGCCCAGCAAGAGGAAAACGAAGGCGACGTTGAGCAACGCCGGGGCGAACTGTGCGGCGTGCTTCACCAGCACCGTCCATACCATACCGTCCAGCCCCTCACCCACCGCAGGGCGCGCCGCCATATAGACCAGGATCGTGCCGAACAGCGCGAGCGCGATGCCGACGCTACCGAGGATGAAGTATTTCCATGCGGCTTCGAGCGCCTCATGGGTGCGGTAGATGCCGACCATCAGCACGGTCGTCAGCGTCGCCACCTCGACCGCGACCCACATCAGGCCGATATTGTTGGCGACGAGCGCGAGGTTCATCGCGAACATCAGCACCTGGTACATCGCGTGATAGAAGCGCAGGAAGGCCGGCGTCAACCGCCCGATCTCGATCTCGTGGTGGATGTAGCTCGCGCTGAAGACCGAGGTCGTGAAGCCGATGAAGGTCGTCAGGACTATGAAGACCTTGTTGAGGTCGTCAAGCAGCAGATATTGCCCAGACGTCGGCTCGATCACGAACAGGGACAGCGAAGTGAGGAAGGTCGCGAGCGCCGCGACGATATTGAGCTTCGCCGCCAGCATGTAGCCAGGCAGGATCGCGAGCAGAGCGGCCGAAAGGGACGGGATCAGCAGGATCGCACCGAGCGCATCGATCGTCATCGCCGCTCTCCCCGGAAGCGATCGAGCGCCTGCACGTCCACGCTGTCAAAACGCTCGCGGATACGGAACAGGAATATCCCGATCACGATGAAGGCGATCAGCACCGAGAAGGCGACGCTGATCTCCACCACCAGCGGCATGCCCTTGGCTCCGGTTGCCGCCAGCACCAGCCCGTTCTCCAGCGACATGAAGCCGACGACCTGGCTCACGGCGTTGCGTCGCGTAACCATGATCAGGAGCCCGAGCAGCACCACCGACAGCGCGAAGGCGAGGTCCTCGCGCGCGAGGGCATCGGCGCCCGGCGTCACCCGCAACATCACCACCATCGACAGCGCGACGAGGCCTATCCCGGCCATCATGGTCAACCCGATGCCGATCACGTTCTCGATCTCGCGGTGGATACCGAGCCGCTTGATGATCCGGTGCAGCGCCACGGGGATGATGATGGCCTTGAAGACCAGCGCGATCAGCGCCGTGATATAGAGATGCGGCGCTTGCTGCACATAGGCCTGCCAGCCCACCGATAGCGCCAGCACACCGGCATGCAGCGCATAGACGTTGAGTAGCGCATAGAGCCGATCCTGGTAGAGCATCATGAAGCTCGCCAGCACGAGGGAGCCGGCGAGCAGATGGGCGATGTCGAATTGCAGGCTGCTCATCTCAGAGGCTCCCCGACACGAAGCGCAACAGCGTGGCAAGCAATGCCAGCATCAGCGCCGCGCCCAAGAACTCCGGAATCCGGAACACGCGCATCTTGGCGATCGCGGTCTCGAACACGGCAAGCAGGAAGCCGAGGACCGCCAGCTTGCCGAGATAGACCAGCGCGCCAAGAGCGAGCCTTGCAACGCTCGCATCCGCGGTCGCCGTGCCCCATGGCAGGAACACGCAGGCGATCAGCGAGACGTAGAGCAGAAGCTTGAGCTGCGACGACAAATCGATCAGCGCGAGATGCCGCCCTGAATATTCCAGCACCATGGCCTCGTGCACCATGGTGAGCTCGAGATGGGTGGCGGGGTTATCGACGGGGATACGGGCATTCTCCGCCAGCGCCACGATGGTCAGCGCCACGAACGCCATCCCCAACGACACGCGCAGGCCGACCGCGTCCGAGCCCATGAACTCGGCCACCGTGGGAAGCTGCGTCGAGCCGGCGATCATTGCAACCGAGAACGCGGTGATCAGCATCGCGGGCTCGGCGAGGGAGGCTATCATCACCTCACGGCTGGAGCCGATGCCGCCGAAGGCGGTTCCAACGTCCATGCCGGCGAGCGCCTGGAAGAAACGGGCGCTGCCGAGCAGCGCAGTGATGGCGATTAGATCGGCGGTCCAGGAGAACAACAGTCCATTGCCGAAGGTCGGCACCAGCGACGCGGCGACCCAGGTGCCCGCGAAGATCAGATACGGAATGACGCGAAACAGCCAGGATGCGGTGTCCGCGAGCACGACATCCTTGCGCATCAGGCGAATGAGGTCGCGATAAGGTTGGAGCAGCGGCGGTCCGCGCCGGCGTAGCAGCCGAGCCTTCACCTTCCGCACGAAACCCGTCAGCAGCGGCGCGAGTCCCAGCACCAGCGACATCTGCGCGCCCTGGGAGAGGATGTCGCGCAGCTCGTTCATAGGGCCACCACCAGCAGCAGCACGACCAGGGCCACGAACACCAGCGTCAGGTAGCGGCGAATGCTGAAGAACTGCAGGATATTGATGCGGTCGGTCGCAAAGCCGATGGCCTTTGCGATCGGCGCGTACAGCCCGTCCCAGATCAGATCGTGCAGTTCGACCTGGAGCCGCGCAGGAAGCGGCGAGGACGGCGGCGGCATCTCGCCGATCTCGCGTGCGCCAAAGATGACGCTGCCGAACACGCGGCGGATCGGCTGCGAGAAGCTGGAGGCCGAGTACTGGATCGCGGGGTCCGCGTCGGGATAGCCGCAATCCCAGGCCGGCGCACGGCGTAAGCGGTCGGAGGCGAGACGGTGAATGGCTGTCGCCGCCGTCGTGCCGCAGAGTGCCGCGAACAGGAACACCAGAAGGCCGTTATAGGAGCTGCGGCTTTCCGCGATCGGCACGATGGTGAGCCACTGCAATCCGACCTGATGCGGCATGATGTTGCCGACCATATCCTTGCTCACCGGCGCCAGTGCGTCGATGAACAGCCCGGGCAGGATACCGGCAATGAGGCAGAAGGCGGCAAGCGCGAACATTGCGGTCAGCGAGAAGCGGTCAGTCTCATGCGCTGACGCCGCGACATCCGAGCGCGGCCGACCGAGGAAGCTGATGCCATAGAGCTTGACGAAGCAGGCCGCGGCAAAGGCGGCCGCGAGCGCCAGCAAACCGCCGACCGCCGGGATGACCAGCTTGAGGCCCCAGGAGGGCAGTTGCGGTGAAAGCAGGATCGCCTGGAAGGTCAGCCATTCCGAAACGAAGCCGTTGAACGGCGGCAATGCCGAGATCGCGACGCAGCCGACCAGCATCGCGAACGCCGTCTTCGGCATGCGATGGATCAGGCCGCCGAGCTTCTCCATGTCGCGCTCGCCGGTCGCTCCCAGCACCGCGCCGGCGCCGAAGAACAACAGGCTCTTGAACAGCGCATGATTGAAGACGTGCAGCATCGCCGCGGTGAAGGCGAGCGCTGCCACCCAGTCGAGCCCTTCCGCCTTGAAAGCCAGCGCCAGCCCGAGGCCGGTGAAGATGATGCCGATGTTCTCAATCGTTGAATAGGCGAGCACGCGCTTGATATCGCGCTGCATCAGCGCATAGAGCACGCCCAGCGTCGCCGTCGGACCGCCGACCAGCAGCACCACCATGCTCCACCACCACACCGGTTCGGGCACGAGATCAAAGACGATGCGCACGAAGCCGTAGACGGCGACCTTGGTCATGACGCCGCTCATGAGGGCGGAGACGTGGCTGGGCGCGGCGGGATGGGCGAGCGGCAGCCAGGCGTGCAGCGGCACCAGGCCAGCCTTGGAGCCGGCGCCCAGCAGCACGAGGATCACCACAACGCCGCTCAGCGCGGCGGAAGGATGCGAGGCTCGGATCGCATCGAAATCGTATCCGGCGCCGCTGGCGAGCAGGCCGAAGGCGAGCAGCAGCGCCAGCGTGCCGAAACTTGCCATCAAGAGATAGATGTAGCCAGCGCGGACATTCTGGGCCTCCCGGTGATGCGACACCACCATCGCCCAGGAGGTCAGCGACATGAATTCCCAGGCGACCAGGAAGCTGAAGGCGTCGTTTGCCAACACGACGACGTTCATCGCCGCGAGGTAGGCGGGATAGAATGGCAGCACGCGGCCGGGGGAGTCCTCGTGCCTGAAGTAGCCGAGCGCGAACAGGCTCGCAGCGGCGCCGCCGAGATTGACGACGACGAGGAAGAAGGCCGACAGCGCATCGAGCCGAAAATGCGCACCGAGCCAGGGCAGGCCGATCGGCAGTGTCGCGCTCGACGCCAGATGAGGGAAAAAGAGCAGACCGGACAGCGCCGTGACACAGAGCGTCGAAGTGGCGATCAGGCATCCGCCGTAAAGGATGAGCGAGCCGCGCGGGCGCGTCGACAGCACGATTCCCGCAGGCGCCAGCGCCAGCAGAGCCGCCACCGACCATAGCGCAACGGCGATCATGGCCGTTCCTCGATCATGATTTGTGCGCGGGCTGTCATCGCTATTGGTCGCCCGCGCCCGGAGGTGGAGACTTCAGCCGCACCCCGCGGCCCCCGGCGCTCGACACCGCCCCCTCGCCGATCAACTCGATGCCGGCAACCGACAGCGCGTCAACCAGCTTCACCAGAGAATCGACATTGCCGCGGATCACCCCTTCGGAGGCTTCCATGCGCTGGATGGTGGGCAGCGACAGTGAACAGCGCTGCGCGAGTTCGCGCTGGTCAATCCTGAGTAAGGCACGGGCGGCTCGAAGCTGCGCGGCGGTGATCACGGCGAATGTCCGTGGCAGGTACAGTGATTGATCTGCCAAGCTTAGGACGCGCAAAATGATGTTTCAAGCATCATTTTCTAGATGCAACGCATCATTTCGTTCGATGTCCCCCGAGCTTCCGCCTCCCCCCGATGCAGGCTCCATGCTGATGCACGCGAACGATGGAGGTGTCGATCATCTGAACAGCGGCGTCATGGGTAGCGGCAAGTGCGTCTATGATGCGGCTCCAGACACCAGCCCGCCGCCAGCGGATGAACCGGTTGTAGCAGATCGTGTAGGGGCCAAAATGATCCGGCAAATCGCGCCAAGGTGCCCCAGATCGCAGCACCCGGAAAATACCTTGAGGACACGTCGGTCGTTTACTCGAGGAACGCCAAGCGGCTTGTTCGGCGGCATGGGCTTGATGGCAACCCATTCATAATCAGCGAGTTCGTAGCGCATGATTCGAGCCCCCAATTTGGGGGGTGAATACAAGGGTCTGGCCAATCGCAACGCTTCTGGCTCGGCCCGGTTCGGCGATTTCGGGTGGAAGCGGACATTAACCTGCCGACAATCCCCGATGAAGTCGTCGAAAATGACCCATTGCTGCCATAGCCTCCTCTTATATTGCACTGCAGCATTCGTGTGTGCGACAATCCGCATCGCGCGCGGCGAAGAGCTTACCTTATATTCGCCTAATCGTTCGCACTTACGACGTTGGGGTCCCAATGAAGTGGCGAGGATTGATTGCGCTTTTCATGATCGCGGCAATCATCTCTCCTTGTGCGGCATACGCACAGAAGGGCGCGCTTTCAACCATTGGCTATCTTGGCTTCGACTCAGCCGAGAAAAGTAAGGAGTTGCTCGTCGCTTTTCGGGATGGTCTCCGCACCAGGGGCTTTGTAGAAGGCCAGAACGTTGCGATCGAATACCGGTTCGCGGATGGAAAGTATGATCGTTTTCCTGAACTGATCGCAGGTCTCATTCAGGATCGCGTTCAAGTGATTGTCGCCGCCACGGGTACTAACGGAGTTTTGGCGACAACGGCAGCGACTAAGGCGATTCCGATCGTGTTCGCAATTGCCATGGACCCCGTGCATCTTGGCATCGTTTCCAGTTTGAACAGGCCGGGAGGCAATGCGACTGGCGTGAGCATGTACACTCCGCAACTGACCGCCAAACGACTTGAGTTATTGGCAGAGTTAACGCCGGGAGGCGGAACAATCGCCATGCTGGTAAATCCAACGAATCCAAACGCGAATGTAGTGGTCTCGGATGCCGAAGCTGCGGCCAAGTCACTTGGCCGAGAGATTCACGTCCTGAAAGCGAGCACTGACGAGCAGATTGCTGCTACCTTCGACGAAATCAGAAACCGGAAGCATGCCGCGCTTCTTGTCAGTCCGGATGCGTTTTATATTGCACGCCGAGAGCAACTCGCAGTGTTGTGTGAGCAGTATCGGGTACCCGCGACTTATGAATGGTCCTTCTTCGTCAAATCCGGCGGACTAATGAGTTACTCGCCTCGCATCACAGATGTCTCCCGCCAGCTTGGCATCTATGCTGGAAAGATCCTGAGCGGCACTGCTCCTGCAGATCTTCCCGTCGAGCAACCGACCAAATTCGAGTTGGCGATCAATTTGAAAGCTGCGAAGGCAATCGGCCTCTCGATCCCGGCCAATCTGCTCGCTCGCGCCGACGAAGTAATCGAATAGAGCGGGATCTGCTGCGATGCATGAGTCCGGCAGTGGCCCATCGCTACAATTGCTGCCGTTGCACAAAGGCGATCGGTGTCGGGGCGAAGCGGACATCACCGACGATTTATGAGTGCGCGCCCTGGTCAAGCCCGGGCATGACGACCGCACAAATGCAGCGTGACATTCCTGGGTGTGCGCTCGCACACACCCAGGAATGATTGTCCGCCTCAAAACTCGTTGGCGATCTTCGAGAGCATTCCGATCAGGGCTTCGCGGTTGGCCTGGCCGAGCAGATCGTTCAGCCGGGCCTCGTGCTTGGTGGCAACCAGCTTCTTGGCGCGGGCCAGCACGGCCTTGCCCTTGTCGGTCAGCACCAGGATGTGCGAGCGCCGGTCGTTGGTGGAGCGGATCCGCGCGCAGAGGTCGCGGCTTTCGAGATTGTCGAGCATGGCCACGAAGTTCGGCCTGAGGATGCCGAGCGTGGAGGCGATCTCGGTCTGGTTGCGGCCGGGGTTCTTCTCGACCAGGAGGAGGACCGAGAACTGCGCCGGCGTCAGTTGGAGCGAGGCCATGCAGCGCAGAAAGTTCTCGAACACCTTGAGCTGGGCCCGCTTCAGGACATAGCCGAGCTGTTCGGACAGCTCGCCCAGCTGGAGCGCTTCGGTTTGGACCTCGCCCGCGTCCTTGCGGCCCTTGCCCGCGTCGGCCGGTTTTTCGGAGGACTTTTCAGCGGTTCTGGAAACGGTCATCGCCTCGTGCTCGTAATCCCGCTAAATTCGGGACGGGTCGTTCCCCCACCCTTGATGTTATATTTGATAATTGTTATGGACCATATCAAATATCGTCAGCGTATTTCAATGGCTGTGAGGGGACCATCCACCGCAATTGCGGAGACCGGTCCTCAATTTTGAGGGGGAGCGTCCGGTCTTGAATACCACCATCATGCTGTTCCTGGTACAGGACGGCATCACCAATGGCGCGATCTACGCGCTGCTCGGCCTGGCGCTGGTGCTGGTGTTCGCCGTCACCCGCGTCATCCTCATTCCCCAGGGCGAATTCGTCACCTACGGCGCGCTGACCTATGCCTCGCTGGCCGCGGGCCAGATGCCGGGCACGGCAAAGCTCGCGCTCGCGCTCGGCATCGGCGCCTTCGGCTTCGACCTGTTCGTGGCGCGCAAGGCGTTGCACGGCCGCCTGGTCCTGCGCAGCCTCGTCACCAACATCGTGCTGCCGGCGATCGTGCTGGCGCTGACCCTGTACTTCGCCGCCCAGAAGCCGCCGGTCGCGATCTGCATCGCGCTGTCGCTGGTGATCGTGGCGATGATCGGCCTGTATCTCTACCGCATCGCCTTCCAGCCGCTGGCGCACACCTCCGTGCTGGTGCTGCTGATCGCCTCGGTGGGCGTTCATCTCGCGCTGCAGGGACTCGGCCTGTTGTTCTTCGGCGCCGAGGGGCAGCGTGGGCCTGCCGTGCTGTCCGGCGCCTTCACGGCCGGCGCGCTGCGCTTCACCGGCCAGAGCATCACCGTCTACGCCATCACCATCGCCTTCATCGTCGGGCTCTGGCTGTTCTTCGGCCTGACGCTCTACGGCAAGGCGCTGCGCGCAACCGCCGTGAACCGGCTGGGGGCGCGGCTTGCCGGCATCCGCACCACGCTGTCCGGGCAGATCGCCTTCCTGCTGGCGTCGGTGATCGGCGCGCTGTCGGGCATCCTGATCGTACCGATCACGACGCTCTACTATGACAGCGGCTTCCTGATCGGCCTGAAGGGCTTCGTCGCCGCGATCATCGGCGGGCTCGTCAGCTATCCCCTCACCGCCGTCGCGGCACTGGTCGTCGGCATCGTCGAGGCGTTCTCGTCCTTCTATGCCTCCAACTACAAGGAGGTCATCGTTTTCATGCTGCTGATCCCCGTGCTGCTGCTGCGCTCGCTCGCCGCGCCCGCGGTCGAGGAAGAGAAGGACTGACGCCAAGATGCAGAGCCGGCTTCCCATCCTCATCTTCGCAGCTCTCATGGCGGCCGTCCCGTTCGTCCCGGGCATGCCGCCGTTCTGGATCGTGCTGCTCGACAATATCGGCCTTGCGGCGCTCGTCGCGATGGGCCTCGTGCTGCTGACAGGGGTCGGCGGCCTGACCTCGTTCGGGCAAGCGGCCTTCGTCGGCTTCGGCGCCTACACCACCGCGGTGCTGTCGACGGCCTACGGCCTGTCGCCGTGGTTGACGCTGCCGCTGTCGCTCGTGGTCAGCGGATCGCTCGCGGTGCTGCTCGGGCTGATCACCGTCCGTCTCTCGGGCCATTATCTGCCGCTCGGCACGCTCGCCTGGGGGCTCGGGCTGTTCTATCTCTTCAGCAAACTGGAATTCCTGGGGAGAAACGACGGCATCTCGGCGATCCCGCCGCTGTCGATCGGCTCGTTCAAGATGCTCTCGCCCGGCTCGATCTATTACGCGATCTGGGTCGCCGTGATCCTCTCTGCCCTGCTGACGATGAACCTCCTGGACTCCCGCACCGGCCGCGCCATCCGCGCGCTCAGGCGCGGCCATGTCGCGGCGGAAGCCTTCGGCGTGCACACGCCGCGCGCCAAGCTGCTGGTGTTCATCCATGCCGCCGTGCTCGCCGGTCTTTCGGGGTGGCTCTACGCCCATCTCCAGCGCGCGGTGAACCCGACGCCGTTCGGCGCGCATATGGGCATCGAGTATCTCTTCATCGCCGTGGTCGGCGGCGCCGGCTATGTCTGGGGCGGCGTCCTGGGCGCGGCGATCGTCGTCGTTCTGAAAGAGGTGCTGCAAAGCTATCTGCCGCTGATCCTGCCCGGCTCCGGCCAGGTCGAGACCATCGTGTTCGGCATCATGCTGGTGGCGCTGCTGCAGCTCGCGCCCGGCGGCCTCTGGCCCTGGCTGATGTCGTTCCTGCCCGAGCGCAACAGTGGCAGGAAGCCGGACACCGCGCTGAAGCTGGAGCATCGCGCCCGCGCCCCCGCCGAGACCGGCGTCCTGCTTCAGGTCGAGAAGGCGCGAAAACAGTTCGGCGGCGTGGTCGCGGTCAACAACGTTTCCTTCGACGTCAAGGCCCGCGAGATCGTCGCGCTGATCGGCCCGAACGGCGCCGGCAAGAGCACGACGTTCAATCTGATCACCGGCGTGCTGTCGGCGACCTCGGGCTCGATCTCGGTGCTCGGCAGGAAGGTCGACAACGCGCCGCCGCAGGAGATCGTCAAGCTCGGCATCAGCAGGACCTTCCAGCACGTCAAGCTCGTCCCCGACATGACCGTGCTGGAGAACGTCGCGATCGGCGCGCATCTGCGCGGCCATTCCGGACCGATCTCCTCGATGCTGCGCCTCGACCGCACTGATGAGGCCAAGCTGCTCGCCGAGGCCGCCCGCCAGATCGAGCGCGTCGGCCTCACCGAGCAGATGCACCAGCTCGCAGGCAGCCTTTCGCTCGGCCAGCAGCGCATCGTCGAGATCGCCCGCGCGCTCTGCGTCGACCCGATGCTGCTGCTGCTCGACGAGCCGGCCGCGGGCCTGCGCCACATGGAGAAGCAGCGCCTCGCGACGCTGCTGCGCGAGCTGCGCGACGGCGGCATGAGCGTGCTCCTGGTCGAGCACGACATGGGCTTCGTCATGAACCTCGCCGATCGCATCGTGGTGCTCGATTTCGGCACCAAGATCGCGGAGGGCACCCCCGCCACGATCAAGACCAATCCCGAAGTGATCAAGGCCTATCTCGGAGTGGCGGCATGAGCGCGCTGTTGTCCGTCACTGACGCACATGTCGCCTATGGCAAGGTCGAGGCGGTGCGTTCGGTTTCGCTCGAGGTCGGGGCCAACGAGATCGTCACCATCGTCGGCGCCAACGGCGCCGGCAAGACCACGCTGCTTTCGGCCATCATGGGCATTCTGCCGCTGAAAGGCCGCGTCGCCTTCGCCGGGCAGGATCTCGCCCGGCTCGACATCGAGGACCGCGTCGCGATGGGCCTCGGCCTCGTCCCCGAGCACCGCGAATTGTTCGTAACCATGAATGTCGAGGACAATCTCGAGCTCGGCGCCTTCCGCATCGAGCGGAGCCGGGCGAAAGCCTCGATGGAGCGGGTCTACACGCTGTTCCCGCGGCTGAAAGAGCGGCGCAAGCAGCTTGCCGGCACGCTCTCCGGCGGCGAGCAGCAGATGCTCGCGATGGGCCGCGCGCTGATGGGCGAGCCAAAGCTCCTGATGCTGGACGAGCCGAGCCTCGGCCTCGCTCCCATCATCGTCGCCGACATTTTCCGCATCGTCACCGAGCTGCGCGCCGCCGGCGTCTCCGTGCTGCTGGTCGAGCAGAACGCGCAGGCCGCGCTGAAGATCGCGGACCAGGCCTATGTGATGGAGCTCGGCGAGTTCGTGCTCAGCGGCAAGGCCAGCGACATCGCGGCCAACGAGCGGGTGGCGGCCAGCTATCTCGGCTTCCAGCACGAAGGCGAGAGCGTGATTTAACGCTGGCGTGCTTCCCTTCTCCCTTGTGGGAAAAGGTGGCGCGAAGCGCCGGATGAGGGGTTCCCTCCGCGCGTGAGACCGTTCATGAGGATAGAACCCCTCACCCGGCTTCGATGCTTCGCATCGAATCCACCCTCTTCCACAAGGGGAGAGGGTGCACCGAGTGCGCGGCGCATACCCGCAACTAACCTCCCGTCACCTTCTCCTTCAGCGCCGCCACCTCGGCCTCCAGCTCTGCGATCCTCGCATCCCGCGCCGCAAGTGCCGCGGCAACATCGTTTGCGTCGAACTTCTGCTGGATGTGCTGCGGGCAATTGGTGTCCCAGGCCGCGATCTTGAACAGGATCACCTGCTCGGGCCGCGCGCGGTAGCCTTTCGGCATCAGCGACGCGGTCAGCGCTTCGTCGTCCTCGACCACTCGCGCCTCGCCCCAGATCTTCACGCGGCGGCGATGGGCGTAGTCCATCACGAAGATGTAAGCCTTGGGGTTCTCCGACAAATTGCCCTGCGTGATGAATTGCTGGTTGCCGGCATAATCGGTGAACGCCAGCGTCTGCTTGTCCAGCACCTTGAGAAACCCCTTCGGTCCGCCGCGGTGCTGGATGTAGGGCTGGCCGTCGGCTGAAGCGGTGGCGAAATAGAAGCTGTTGGCGTCGGCAAGGAAAGCTTCGAGGTTCTCGTCGACCTCGGTGCGCCAGCCGCGCTGCTCGCTACGCGCATAGGCCTCGCGCGAGCCCTTGCGCGCCTGGATCGCCTTCACCGCCGGCGAGAAGGCGACGTCGCTGGCATAGGTGTGAATTTCTGTCATCGGAACGTCTCCTGAAATTCCGGCGCATTGCTGCGTCTTCGCCGACAAAGATGGACCTTCCACCCGCCAAAACAATCTGGCCACTTGACACTTCATCATTGCAATATATGCAATAATGCCATGGACCGGCTCGAAGCCATGCACGTGTTCGTCACCGTCGCCGATCTGCGCGGCTTCGCGCCGGCGGCGCGCAAGCTGCGCCTGTCGCCTTCGGCGGTGACCCGGCTGATCGCCGCGCTGGAGGAGCACCTCGGCGCGCGGCTGCTGCAGCGAACCACGCGGCAGGTGACGCTGACCGACGTCGGCGCACGCTATCTCGAGCGCGCGCGGCGCATCCTCGCCGATGTCGAGGAGGCCGACGGCTCGGCGCGGCAGGAGCGCAACCGGCCGAGCGGGCGGCTGGTGGTGTCGGCGCCGGTCGGCTTCGGCCGGCTCCATGTCGGGCCGGTCATGACCGCCTATCTCAAGCGCTATCCCGAGGTCGCCTGCGAGCTCAGACTGTCGGATCATCTGGTCAATCTCGTCGAGGACGCCGTCGATGCGGCCGTGCGGATCGGCCATCTCGCCGATTCCTCGCTGGTGGCGCGCCAGGTCGGCGCGATGCGGCGGATCGTGGTGGCCGCGCCCGGCTATCTCAAACGACATGGCGAGCCGAGGACACCGGAGGCGCTTCGCGAGCACCAGACCATCCAGTTCGGCCCCTGGTCCGAATGGCGCTTCCAGCGCGACGGCCGCGACATTGAGGTGACGCCGTCACCCCGTTTCACCAGCAACAGCGCCGACGCGGCGCTGCAATATGCCGAGGCCGGCGGCGGCGTGACGCGGGTGCTGGCCTATCAGGCCGCCGAGGGCTTGAAGCGCGGGCGGCTGAAGACCGTGCTGGCGAAATATGAGCAGCCGGCACTGCCGATCCACATCGTCTATCCGACCTCGCGCCTGCTCTCGGCCAAGGTGCGGGCGTTCGTCGATCTCGTGGTGGAGACGGTGGAGTGGAGGTTCGGGTGATGCTTTCCGTCATGGCCGGGCTTGTCCCGGCCATCCACGCGCCTCCTCACATGAAGCGCGAAAAACGTGGATGCCCGGGTCAAGCCCGGGCATGACGACGGAGAGAGAGCTCACCCCTTCTTCGGCACCACGCGGAACGTCCCGCTCGCCCGCGCGATCACGACGTCATCGGCCTTGACCAGGCATTGCGCGAAACAGATCGTGGAGCCGGTTTTGAGCGCCTCGCCCTCGACCGCGAGCCATTGGCCGATCTCGGCGGCGCCGACATAGTCGACCGACAGCGAGATGGTGACGAACGACGTCGTCCATGCCGTCGCCTGCGCGCAGCTATAGCCCATGGCGGCATCGGCCAGCGCCGCGATCAAGCCGCCATGGATCAGCCCGCGCGCATTGGTGTGCGGCGTCGCCAGCCGCAATCCCACGGTGACGCTCTTATCGGCCTTCTTCGAATAGAGCGGCTCCCAGGGATCGGTGAGCGGGGATTTGCGGAAATGCGGCTCGAAGCCGGCGGGGATGTCGATGGAGGTCATGGCTGTCTCGCGTTGCTGATTGCCGGCATTGAACGCGATGTGGATGACGGTTGCATCAATTACAAAGTTTCAAACGGAATTTGCGCGGGCGTTTGAAACGGACGCGCCGTCGCACCCAACGACACTGTCATCACCCGCGAAGGCGGGTGATCCAGTATTCCAGAGGCGGTTTTGACTAAACCGAGGGGCCGCGGCGTACTGGATGCCCGCCTGCGCGGGCATGACATCTGTGGTCAAAACGGCAGCCCCACGTAGTTCTCCGACAGCGACGTCATCGCGGCCTGCGACTGCGTGACGTAGTCGAGCTCGGCGAGCTGGATGCGGGCGCCGATCGTGCCGGTGTCGGGGAATTTGTGCAGCATCGAGGTCATCCACCAGGAGAACCGCACGGCTTTCCAGACCCGCGCCAGCGCCTTGGTGGAATAAGCATCGAGGCCGGCGCTGGATTTCTCGTCGTAGAACTCGCGCAGCGCGCTCGACAGATAATGCGCGTCGCTGGCAGCGAGGTTCAATCCCTTGGCGCCGGTCGGCGGCACGATGTGGGCGGCGTCGCCGCACAGGAACATCCGGCCGAAGCGCATCGGCTCGGCGACGAAGCTGCGCAGCGGCGCGATGCTCTTCTCGATCGACGGGCCCGTGACGAGGCTGTCGGCCGCCTCCTGGTCGAGCCGGCGCTTCAATTCATCCCAGAAGCGGTCGTCCGGCCATTGGTCGACATGATCGTCGAGCGAACATTGCACATAGTATCGGCTGCGCTTGGTCGAGCGCATGGTGCACAGCGCAAAGCCGCGGGCGTGGTTCGAATAGATCAGCTCGTGGCTGACCGGCGGTGTGTCGGACAGGATGCCGAGCCAGCCGAACGGATAGATCCGCTCGAACTCCTCGATCGCCGAAGACGGGACGCTGGCGCGGCTGACGCCATGGAAACCGTCGCAGCCGGCGATGAAATCGCAATCGATGGTGTGGCTGACGCCGTCCTTGGCATAGGTCACGCGCGGGTGACTGCCGTCGAAATCATGCGGCTGCACATCCCTAGCCTCGTAGACGGAGATGAGACCGGCGGCCTTCCTCGCATTCATCAGGTCGAGCGTGACCTCGGTCTGGCCGTAGATCATCACCGTCTTGCCGGACGCGCCCTTCATGTCGATACGGTGACGGCGGCCGGAGAAGGCGAGCTCGATGCCTTCGTGCACCAGGCCTTCGGCATGGGCCCGCGCGCCGGCGCCGACCTGGTCGAGCAGCGCGACGGTTCCTTCCTCCAGGAGACCGGCGCGGATGCGGCCGAGCACGTAATCCGGGCTCTGCCGCTCCAGGATGACGTTGTCGATGCCGTAGGTGTGCAGAAGTTGCCCTAGCAACAATCCGGCCGGCCCGGCCCCGATGATTGCGACCTTTGTCCGCAATAATTGCTCCTCCCGATCCTGTAGGCTTTCGTCGCAGCCTGCTTGTGGCAAGGCCTCGCAAACGATAATTATATCATATAACGTTTACGCAAAAGGGGAGCGGTCGTCGCCCGGCAGCGACAAATCCATGCAACATGGTTGACGTAGATGACGCTGCACGGCGCGCGTCAGTTCCGGCTTGAATGCGCCGGCCAGTTAGATAACATGTTAATTAAAGAGACCGGGCCATCGAAGCCCGCCGTCGACAACAGGGAGAGACGTGTGATGAGGAAAGCCTGTCTGGCGTTGCTGCTGGCAGCAAGCATGACGCCTGCGTTTGCGCAGGACAAAGCCATCGACCTGAAGGTCTCGCACTGGGTGCCGGCCTCGCATCCGCTGCAGAAATCGCTGGAAGACTGGGTCGCCGCGGTGAACAAGGATTCCGGCGGGACCATCACCGGCAAGGTGTTTCCGGCGCAGCAGCTCGGCAAGGCCTTCGACCATTACGACATGGCGCGCGACGGCATCGCCGATGTCACCTATGTCAATCCCGGCTATCAGCCCGGCCGCTTCCCGATCATCGGCGCAGGCGAGCTGCCCTTCCTGATCTCGGACGCCAAGGGCGGCTCGATGGGGCTCGACGCCTGGTATCGCAAATATGCAGAGAAGGAGATGAAGGACGTCAAATACTGTCTCGCCTTCGTCCACTCGCCCTCCTCGTTCCACTCCAAGACCAAGAAGATCGTCAACCCCGAGGACGTGAAGGGCCTGAAGATCCGCCCCGCGCACGCCACCATGGCGAATTTCGTCACTTCGCTCGGCGGCACCAATGTGCAGTCCTCCGCACCCGAAGTGCGCGACATCATCGAGCGCGGCGTCGCCGACGGCGTCACCTTCCCCTGGGGCTCCCTGGTGCTGTTCGGCATCGACAAGGTGACCAAATACGACATGGAGGCGCCGCTCTACACGACGACCTTCGTGTTCGTGATCAACAAGGACAAGTACAATGCCATGTCCGACAAGCAGAAGGCCGCGATCGACAAGAATTGCACGGTCGAGATGGCGGGCGCGGTCGGCGAGCACTGGGGCAAGTTCGAGGATGCCGGCATCGCCAAGGTGAAGGCGGAGTCGGGTCACGAGGTCTACAAGCTGACGACCGAGCAGACCGCCGCCTGGAAGAAGGCCGCCGAGCCGCTGGTCAAGACCTGGAGCGATAATGCCAAGAAGGCCGGCGCCGATCCCGATGCGGCGCTCGCGGACCTGAAGGCATCGCTCAAGAAGTACAACGCGCTGGCGGAGTAGCCTTCGTCGAAGGAAACGCGGCGGCGAGGGGCATCTCGCCGCCGTTGCCCTGCAAGGTACCGTTAGCAGCGCACGACGCTTCGTCCCCCTCTCCCCGCTTGCGGGGAGAGGGTCGGGGTGAGGGGGAGTCTCCACGGGGACGGAGACAGCGGGACTCGCGGAGAGTCCCCCTCACCCGCCACGCTTCGCGTGTCGGCCTCTCCCCGCAAGCGGGGAGAGGCGAAGGGCTGCAGCCGGGTCGAGCACAAGAATGACATCACACAGGACACACCCATGAAGCGCTCCTGGATGGATCGCGTGATCGACTCGATCGAATGGATCGCGGCCGGCTTCGTCGGCATCGTCGCGCTCGACATTTTCCTGTCGGTGCTGCTGCGCAACACGCTGAACTATTCGATCCCCGACAGTTTCGACATCGGCCGCATGCTGCTCGGCATCCTCATTTTCTGGGGCATCGCGGCGACCTCCTATCGCGGCACTCACATCACGGTGGACCTGGTCTGGGGCAATGTCGGCCCGCGCTATCAGCGCTGGATCGACGTGTTCGCGACGCTGGTGCTGCTGTTCGTCGTCACCGTGCAGACCTGGACGCTGTTCGACAAGGTGCGCGGCACCTACAACGACAACGTCCAGACCTTCGACCTGCACATGCCGACATGGCCCTTCTTTCTCGTCGCCTGGATCGGCGACGTCTGCGCCGTGCTGCTGATCGCGATCCGCACCTACCGGCTGATCTTCCATCCCGAAGAGATGCACGACCCCAAGATCAAGGCGACGGAGTAATCATGAGCACCGATGCCGTCGCCGTTATCGGCTTCGTTTCCCTCTTCGTCCTGATGCTGCTGCGCGTGCCGGTCGGCATGGCCATGGG
Source organism: Bradyrhizobium sp. 191 (assembly GCF_023100985.1). Lineage (NCBI taxonomy): Bacteria > Pseudomonadati > Pseudomonadota > Alphaproteobacteria > Hyphomicrobiales > Nitrobacteraceae > Bradyrhizobium > Bradyrhizobium sp. 191. The sequence goes on along the minus strand of NZ_CP064692.1, from coordinate 5,377,646 downwards.
CCTCGTCGGCGTCTCCGGCTTTTCCTATCTGGTCGGCGCGACGCCGGCGCTGAAGCTGGTCGGCCAGACCTCGATGCGAACGGTCACCGATTATACCTTCGGCGTCATTCCGATGTTCCTGCTGATGGGCTCCTTCGTCAGCAATTCCGGCATGAGCCGCGAGCTGTTCCGCGCCGCAAACGGCTTTGTCGGCCATTTGCGCGGCGGGCTCGGCATCGCGACCGTCGGCGCCTGCGGTGGCTTTGCCGCGATCTGCGGGTCCTCGGTCGCGACGGCCGCGACCTTCTCCGCGGTCGCCTACCCCGAGATGCGCCGGTTCGGCTATCCGCAATCCTTCGCCACCGGCGTGATCGCGGCCGGCGGCACGCTGGGCGCGATGCTGCCGCCCTCCACCGTGCTCGCGGTCTACGGCATCATCACCGAGCAGGACATCGGAAAGCTCTTCATCGCCGGCATCATCCCGGGCCTGCTCGCGATGACCATGTACATGATCACGATCTTCCTGATCGGCTATTTCCGCCCCGACTTCCTGCCCAAGGGCAAGGTGACACCGTGGCGCGAACGCTTCGCCGGATTGAAGGACATCTGGGCGCCGGTGCTGCTGTTCATATTCGTGATCGGCGGCCTCTACGGCCTGCCCTTCCTGCCGCGCTTCACGCCGACCGAGGCCGGCGGCGTCGGCGCCACCGGCGCCTTCATCATCGGCGTGCTGACCGGCCGCCTCGACCGCGAGAAGGTGCTGGCCTCGCTGCTGCAGGCCACGCGCACCGCGGCCGCCGTGTTCACCGTGCTGATCGGCGCGCTGATCTTCGGCTATTTCCTCACGGTGACGCAGACGCCGCAGAAGGTCACGGAATTCCTCACCGGCCTCGGCCTCGGGCCCTACGGCGTGCTGGCGCTGATCATGGTGATGTATCTGGTGCTCGGCTGCCTGATGGACGCCATGGCGATGATCATCCTGACCGTGCCGATCATCTTTCCCGTGATCATGCATCTCGGCTTCGACCCGATCTGGTTCGGCATCATCATCGTGATGACCGTCGAGCTCGGCCTGATCCATCCGCCGGTCGGCATGAACGTCTTCGTCATAAAAAGCGTGGTGAAGGACGTGTCGTTCTCCACCATCTTCAAGGGCGTGATCCCGTTCGTGGCGACCGACCTCGTGCGCCTCGTGATCCTGATCGCCTTCCCGCTGCTGGCGACCTGGTTGCCGACGCGGATGATGGCGAATTGAGGCTGGACAGCCGCCGCGGCGATGGTCAGCCCCCTCGCCCCGCTTGCGGGGAGAGGGTTGGGGTGAGGGGGAGTCTCCGCGAGAACGGTGAGAGTGAGACTCGCGGAGAGCCCCCTCACCCGGAATCCGCGCCTTCGGCGCGTATTCCGGCCTCTCCCCGCGAGCGGGGGGAGGCGAAGACATCGGCGCCTTCTGACAGATAGTTGGAGCAATCCATGGCCCCCACCCTCGAAACCAGATACGTCTTCACCATCACCGCCCGCATCGGCGACGTCATCACCGCTGGCGAGACCGGGATCGGCGTCCGGCGCATCATCCCGATCATCGGAGGCGAGGTGACGGGCGCGATCACGGGCAAGGTGCTGCCGTTCGGCGCCGACTTCCAGACCATCCGCCCCAACGAGCTGATCGACCTCGAAGCGAAATATGCCTTCGAAACCGACGACGGCGCCGTCGCCTATGTCGAGAACAAGGGCATGCGCTTCGGCCCGGTCGAGCTCCTGCAAAAGCTCAAGCGCGGCGAGCCGGTCGATCCCAAGCTGATCTATTTCCGCACCGTGCCGAAGTTCGAGACCGGGCACGAGAAGTATCGCTGGCTGATGGAGCACATTTTTGTCGGCTCGGCCGCGCGCCATGCGGACCGCGTGGTGATCGACGTGCACCAGGTGATGTGAGGAAGACTCTCACCGCGTCATTGCGAGCGCAGCGAAGCAATCCAGAGTCCCTCCGCGGAAAGATTCTGGATTGCTTCGCTGCGCTCGCAATGACGGAGGATGTGGCAACAGCAGCATGTCAAATACTCCCTGAAGCCTCTGACCGCCGGGTCAGGCCCCCGGCAATCCAATCCCTGCCCCGGGGGTGATATCGTCCACCTTGACTCCCCCAGAATTCGTTATACAACATAACTATTCTGATAAGGACGCAAATGACACAGGGAAACGCCGAGACCGCCAACGCGGGCACCTCCGGGCTGTTGAGGATCGAGCGGGCGGACCGGGTTCTGACCGTGGGTCTGAACCGGCCGGCCAAGCGCAATGCGCTCAATGACGGCATCATCCTGGAAATCGGCGAGTGTTTTGCATCCCTGCCCGAGGACATCGGCGCGGTCGTGATCCACGGCATTGGCGACCACTTTTCCTCAGGTCTCGACCTCTCCGAACTGACCGAGCACGATGCGACCGGCGGCCTGCTCCATTCCCAGATGTGGCACCGGGTGTTCGACCGCATCCAGTACAGCCGCGTGCCCGTGATCGCGGCGCTCCGGGGTGCCGTGATCGGCGGCGGGCTGGAACTTGCCTGCGCGGCGCATATCCGCGTCGCCGAACCCTCGACCTATTTCGCGCTGCCGGAAGGGCAGCGCGGCATCTTCGTCGGCGGCGGCGGCTCGGTGCGGCTGCCGCGGCTGATTGGCGTCGCCCGGATGATGGACATGATGCTGACCGGGCGCGTCTATAGCGCGACCGAGGGCGCATCCTACGGCTTCGCGCAATATCTGACGGAAGCCGGCAACGGGCTCGGCAAGGCGCTGGAGCTTGCGACCAAGATCGCCTCCAACGCGCCGCTGACCAATTTCGCCGTGCTCCAGGCGCTGCCGATGATCGCGGAGGCCAATCCGCAGACGGGTCTGTTGATGGAATCGCTGATGGCCACCGTCGCGCAGAGCGACAAGGAGGCCAAGCGCCGGATCCGCGAGTTCCTCGAACACAAGACCGCGAAGGTAAAGCCCAAATCATGAGCGCAAAGTCATGAGCGCACAGCCGTCCTCTTCCAGCACGGAGCGCGGCGCGAGCACTTTCCCGCTGCGGCCGATCTCGTTCGGCGATCCCGCCGTCAACGTCGAGCGCCGCGACGATGGCACGATCTACCTCAGGCCGAAGCAGCCGCTCGGCGACTATCCCGTCCGCATCACCGATCGCCTGCATCACTGGGCGACGACGACGCCGGACCGCGTCTTCATGGCCGAGCGCGAAGGCGGCCGCTCCTGGCGCAAGATCACCTATGCCGAGCTGCTCATCGCGAGCCGGCACATCGCCTCGAGCCTGATTGCGCGCGGATTGTCCGCAGAGCGCCCGGTCGTCATCCTCTCCGGCAATTCGATCGACCATGCCCTGCTCGCCTTCGGCGCGTTCTATGCGGGCGTTCCGTTCTGTCCGGTGTCGCCGGCCTATTCGCTGGTGTCGAAGGATTACGGCAAGCTGTCTTACCTGATGAAGCTGCTGACGCCCGGCCTCGTCTTCGCCGAGGATGCCGACAAGTTCGCCGACGCACTCACCGCCAATGTCTCACTCGGCACCGAGATCGCCGCGTCCTATGGCCACGTGCCGGGCCGCGACGTCACCCTGCTCGCCGACCTCATGGCAACGCCGCTCCGCGGCGATCTCGACGACGTCCACGGCCGGATCGGCCCCGACACGATCGCAAAATTCCTGCTGACCTCGGGCTCGACCGGCAACCCCAAGGCCGTCATCAACACCCAGCGCATGATCTGCGCCAACCAGGTGATGCTGCGCGAGACGCTCGCCTTCCTCAAGGACGAGCCGCCGGTCATCATCGACTGGCTGCCCTGGAACCACACCTTCGGCGGCAACCACAATATCGGACTGACGCTCTACAATGGCGGCTCGATGTATCTGGACGCCGGCAAGCCGATGCCCGGCGGCATCGAGGAGACCGTGCGCAATCTCCAGGAGATTTCGCCCACGGTCTATTTCAACGTGCCCAAGGGCTACGAATCGCTGCTGCCGTATTTGCGCGACGACCAGGGCCTGCGCGCAAAGTTCTTCGACCGACTGCACGCGATGTTCTTCTCAGGCGCGGCGCTGTCGCCCTTCGTCTGGGACAGCCTCGACGAGCTCGCGGTGAAGGAAAAGGGTTACCGCGTGCCGATGCTGACGGGCCTCGGCGCGACCGAGACCGCGCCGTTCTTCATGTCGGTCAATCCGCGCACCAGCCGCTCCGGCCATGTCGGCCTGCCGGTCTCGGGCAACGACGCCAAGCTGGTGCCGAACAACGGCAAGCTGGAGGTCCGCTGCAAGGGGCCGAACGTGATGCCCGGCTACTGGCGCCAGCCCGACATCACGGCGAAATCGTTCGACGAGGAAGGCTTCTACAAGCTCGGCGATGCGCTCAAGCCGGCCGATCCTGATGATCTCAACGCCGGCTTCGACTTCGACGGGCGCATCGGCGAAGACTTCAAGCTCGCCAGCGGCACCTGGGTCAGCGTCGGCCCGCTGCGGGCGCGCTTCGTTGCGGCCTGCGCGCCGCTGGTGCGCGACGTCGTCATCGCCGGCATCAACCGCGACGAGATTTCCGCGCTGGTCGTGCTCGATCTCGACGGCTGCCGGCTGATCAACCCGACGCTGCCGACCGACGATCTCGTCGTCGCCACGCGCGACCGCCTGGTACGCGAGGCGTTTCGCGAGCGCCTGACCCGTTTCCTCGGCCAGGCCACGGGCTCCTCGACACGGATCACGCGCGCAATCCTGATGGACACGCCGCTGTCGATCGACAAGGGCGAGGTCACCGACAAGGGCTCGATCAACCAGCGCGCGGTGCTGGAGCATCGCGGAGAGCTGATCGAGGAGCTCTACGCTGCCAATCCATCGAACCGTGTGATATCGGTCGGATGACATGACAATCGGAATGAACCGATCGGCTGCTCCTTCACCTCGCCCCGCTTGCGGGGAGAGGTCGAATTTGCGCAACGCGCAAATTCGGGTGAGGGGGACTCTCCGCGAGTCTCACTCTCGCCGTCTCCGCGGAGAGCCCCCCTCACCCCAACCCTCTCCCCGCAAGCGGGGCGAGGGAGCGCATCGAGCGCTTGGATACGATCGCGTCTGAACTAGAATCGAAGGAGAACGCCATGTTGTTGAAGGATCAGGCAGCCATCGTGACCGGCGGTGCATCGGGGCTTGGCGCTGCCACTGCGCGAAAACTGGCGGCGCAGGGCGCCAAGGTCGCGGTGTTCGATCTCAATGCCAAGCTCGCGGAAACCGTCGCCGCCGAGATCAAGGGCGTCGCCGTGACATGCGACGTCTCCGATGCCGCCTCCGCCGAAGCCGCGATCGCGCAGGCGACGAAGGCCCACGGCCCGGCCCGCGTGCTGGTCAATTGCGCCGGCATCGGCGTTGCCAAGCGCGTGGTCGGCCGCGACGGCCCGATGGCGCTCGCCGACTTCGACAAGGTGATCAAGGTCAATTTGATCGGCACCTTCAACATGCTGCGCCTTGCCGCGACCGAGATGTCCAGGCTCGAGCCGCAGGCGACCGGCGAACGCGGCGTCATCATCAACACCGCCTCCGTCGCCGCTTATGACGGCCAGATCGGCCAGTCGGCCTATTCGGCGTCCAAGGGCGGCATCGTCGGCATGACGCTGCCGATCGCGCGCGAGCTCGCGCAGTTCGGCGTCCGCGTGCTGACGATCGCGCCCGGCCTGTTCCTCACGCCGCTGCTCGCCAACCTGCCGCAGGAAGCCCAGGACTCGCTCGCCGCCGCGATCCCGTTCCCGCGCCGGCTCGGCAATGCCGACGAGTTCGCCGCGCTCGCGCTGCACATGGTCGAGAACGCCTACCTGAACGGCGAAGTGGTGCGCCTCGACGGCTCGCTGCGCATGGCGCCGAAGTAAGGCGCCACGCATGTTCGTGAACCGGCGCGAGGTCCAGATCCAGTGGGGCGACTGCGACCCCGCCAACATCGTCTATTACCCGCGCTATTTCGCGATGTTCGACGATTCGACCTCGACCCTGTTCGAGGTCGCCGGCTTCTCCAAGCAGGACCTGGTTCGCAAGTACGGCCTGGTTGGGATTCCCATGGTCGATACGCGGGCCAAGTTCTACATCCCCTCGACCTATGGCGACTGGATCACCATCGAAACCAAGATCGAGAGCATCAAGCGCTCGAGCTTCGAGGTGAAGCACAACGTCTACAAGGGCGAGGCGCTGGCGATCGAAGGGTTCGAGACCCGCGTCCTTGTCGGCCGCGACCCCGTTAACCCCGACAAGCTGAAATCGGCACCGTTTCCGGCGGAAATGGTAGCCAAATTCACGGAGAGCTAGAACCCGGAGCTAAATCGCCGCATCACCAAAAGAGGGGGCTGAATTACCCCCCGATTTCTGCTTTCAAAGAAACTCGTCAAGGGAGGAATAGATGAAACGTTTTTATTTGACCGCCGCCATCACCGCGGCCGCGCTGGCGCTACCGGCATTGCCTGCGCTGGCCCAGACCAGCGAAATCACCATCGGCATCACCACGACCACAACCGGCCCGGGCGCAGCCCTCGGCATTCCCGAGCGCAATGCGCTGGAGTTCGTGCCGAAGGAGATCGGTGGCGTGCCGTTGAAGGTGATCGTGCTCGACGACGGCGGCGATCCCACCACCGCGACCACCAACGCCCGCCGCTTCGTGACCGAATCCAAGGCCGACATCATCATGGGCTCGGCCCTGACGCCGCCGACCATCGCGGTCTCCAACGTCGCCAACGAGGCCGGTATCCCGCATTTCGGCCTCGCGCCGTTCCCGATCACGCCCGAGCGCATGAAGTGGTCGGTCGCGATGCCGCAGCCGATTCCGATCGTGGGCAAGGTGCTGTACGATCACATGAAGTCCAAGGGCGTGAAGACGCTCGGCTATATCGGCTATTCCGATTCCTACGGCGACCTCTGGTTCAACGACCTCAAGGCCCAGGCCGTGCCGATGGGCATGACCATCGTCGACGAGGAGCGCTTTGCCCGTCCCGACACCTCGGTGACCGGACAGGTGCTGAAGCTGGTCGCCGCCAATCCGGACGCGATCCTGGTCGGCGCTTCCGGCACTGCGGCCGCGCTGCCGCAGACCGAGCTGCGCGAACGCGGCTACAAGGGCCTGATCTACCAGACCCACGGCGCTGCCAGCATGGACTTCATCCGCATCGCCGGCAAAGCGGCGGAGGGCGTGCTGATGGCCTCGGGCCCTGTGATGGACCCCGAGGACCAGCCGGACACCGCGCTGACCAAGAAGCCGGGCCTCGCGCTAAACTCGGCCTATGAAGCCAAGTACGGTCCGAACAGCCGCAGCCAGTTCGCCGGCCATTCCTATGACGCGTTCGAAATCCTCAAGCGCGTGATCCCAACGGCGCTGAAAACCGCAAAACCCGGCACGCCGGAATTCCGCGAAGCCATTCGCCAGGCGCTGCTGACGGAAAAGGAGCTGGCGGCGAGCCAGGGCGTCTACAACTTCACCGAAAAGGACCGCTACGGCCTCGACGAGCGCTCGCGCATCCTGCTCACGGTGAAGGACGGCAAGTACATGCTGGTGAAGTAGGCGCTGCGAAAGATCCGAGACGACGAGAGCCGGCCCAGTGGGCCGGCTTTTTTGTTTTGCTCCGGACTCTCAGCTCGTCATGGCCGGGCTTGTCCCGGCCATCCACGCCTTTCCGCCCCATCCAAAGAACGTGGATGCCCGGGACAAGCCCGGGCATGACGATGTGGAAGGTTCAGCGCCCGTCGCTGCAACAGCCGAACGCTACGCCGCCTGCCGCAGCGGGGTCCAGGCGAACTCCGGATAGTAATCGTCCATCATGCGATCGACATAGGCGGTGAGGTTCGGAAATGCCTCGGCGCGCTCGCGCAAAGCCGATTCGAAGAACGGCGAGAGAACGCCGGCGAGCATGCCGAAAGCGGTGGCATCGACGCCGCAGGGCTTGCTGCCCATCAAGTACGCCTTGTCGCCGAGTTGCACCGACAGCGCGAACAGCGAGCGCACCGCGAGATCGACGTCGTCGTCCGGCGCATGGCGGCCGAGGCCGGAGAGTAGATAATTCTCGGCGACGCGGAACTGCGCATCCTCGCGCAGCTTCTCGCGATTGTGCTCCGGCGCACCGTCGAAGAAATGCGCAGGCCCCTTGGCGAAATTGACCGGATCGACCCAGCGTGCGCCGACCAGCGCCCAGTAGACGTGATGCTCGATCATGCGCTCGAACGCCCAGGCCTGCGCGCGTTCCTGCAACGAGAGCCCGGCATCGAAATCGAAGCCGTAGCGGCGCTCGATATGAGCGCGGATGAAGGTGGAATCGGCCACCGCCTCGCCGCCGTCGTCGATGAAGGGCAGCTGCCCCTTGGGGGATGCGGGCGGCATCGCCCGCTCCTTCCGGTAAGGCAGCCCCGCCATCTTGAGCTGCACTTCCGTCTTGGTGACGAAGGGGCTGATTTCCGGCAGGCCGAAGCCGGCGCCAAAGCCGTAAAGCGTGATCATGCGGGCTCTCCTGAACCTGTCGAACGAATTGACGGAACCTAGCGGCCGGCTGCTGCCACCATGGTGGCAGCAGCCGTGATATCTTCTGCGAAGCGCGCCCCTCGCCAGGCGCGGCCCATCACGTGGCGGACCAGCGCATCCGCGGCATGGACCAGCGAACGCGTCATGGCGGTCGCGAGCGCAAGGCGGAGGTCGACGAGCATGACATCAAGCGAAACGAGGCGGCGGAATGCCCAGGCCTGCCACGCCTTGACTTGGAAAGGCTGGACCTGGAAAGGCTGGCTCCGCCAGAGCGGGCCGGCCGGGCCGAAATGGGTTGGAATGATCATGGACAAATCCTCTTCAGTCGATGTGTTGTCCCGGTATAGAACTCCCCTGCTGCCAACATCCTGTCAGCAGCCGCGCGCCGCCTTCTGAAAACACCACCTTAGAAAAAAGCAGCGACAAGAGACCTGTCATGAGACGCGCCGACCGGCTGTTTCAAATCATCCAGGTGCTGAGGCGCACGCGGAAGCCGCTGACGGCGGACGCGATCGCGGCCGAGCTCGAGACGTCGAAGCGTACGATCTATCGCGACATCGCGACGCTGATCGGCCAGCGCGTGCCGATCCGCGGCGAAGCCGGCATGGGGTACATCCTGGAAAAGGGCTTTGACCTCCCGCCGCTCATGCTGACACCCGACGAGATCGAGGCGGCGGTGCTGGGCGCGCAATGGGTCGCGGGCCACGCCGACTCCACGCTGGCGCGCGCGGCCGAAGACTTGATGGCCAAGATCGCCGACACCGTGCCTGAGCGCCTGCGGCCCTTCGTGCTGGAGCCGGCGAGCCGGGCGCGGCCGAGCTGGAACAGGGAGCCGGACCGCCTGGACATGGCGCGCACCCGCACCCAGATCCACGAAGGCAAGAAGATCATGCTACGCTATCGCGACGAGCAAGGTCGTCCCAGCGAGCGCATGATCTGGCCGATTTCGGTCGGCTATCTCGAAGCAGTCCGGCTGCTGGCGGCCTGGTGCGAGTTGCGCAGCGACTTCCGCAGCTTCCGCACCGACCGCGTCGTCGAGGCGACCTATCTCGACGAGAAATATCCGGAGCGGCGCGACGTGTTGCGCGCCAGATGGCGGCAGAGCCTGGTCTGGGGTCCGCCAAAGGACACGTGAGGACGATGGAAGAGATCGACCTGTCGAGTTGTTGCCAGGGTTGCGGCGCCTGCTGCGGCTATTCGCAAAACTGGCCGCGCTTCTCGATCGAGAGCGACGAGGAACTCGCCGCGATCCCCGAAGGGCTGGTCAATGCGCGCCAGTCTGGCATGCGCTGCGACGGTGATCGCTGCTCGGCGTTGCAGGGAGAGATCGGAAAGAGGACGGCCTGCGGCATCTATGACGTGCGGCCGGAGGTGTGCCGCACCTGCATGCCGGGCGACGCCGAATGCGCGATGGCACGCCGGAAGTTCGGCTTGCCGATGATTGAGGCCGCTTAGGCGGGCACCGCTTCGCTGATCTCGTCGTCGAGCTCGTCATCGAGCGGTGCGAGCACCGAGAGCGGCTTGGTCGACAGCGTGATCGGCTTGCGGCCGCCCGACAGCGACGGTGAGGATTTCACCGCGCGTTCGCGCGACAGCGCATAGAGCGTCGAGCCGACGCGGCCGCCGTTCTCGACCAGGTCGCGCTCGCTGCAGCTTGCCGCGACCGCGACCGCCAGCGAGTGCAAATGGCTGCGGCGATAGCAGAACAGCGCCAGCCTGGCGCGCGCGTCAGGGGCAACACTCTCAACCAGCCTCGGCAGGCCACTCTCGCTGGCGCGATACATTTCGCCAAGGAGCTCGTCGCGGACCGGGCAGAAATCGCTTTCAAAGGTGTCGCGGCTTGAAAACATTGCAGTTCTCCCTCGTGTGCGGAAGATGCAGCGCAATTCTCTAACGAAAGGTTAACCACACCCGGCGGTAGTCGCCCGGGGTGCTTGCGTGTGGGCCGCGAATTGGTGGGCGCGGGAGCGCAAATGCTCTCCCAGCGTCATGGCCGGGCTTGTCCCGGCCATCCACGGAGAACCAAGCGGCACGAAGAACATTGATGCCCGGGACAAGCCCGGGCATGACGACCTTTCGTGATGCAAGCGATTGCTTCCAGCAAGAGGCCGCAGAAGGGCCGCAGTCAGTTCGCCGCCATGAAGATGGAGAGGCCGAAGCCGGTCAGGTGGTGCAGCGCCTGGTCGACGCCGATCAGGGTCCAGAACCAGGGATGCGCAAGGTCGACGCCGAAATTGGCGGAGACGAACCCCTTGGCGCGGTCGATCGTGATGTGGATCGCGAAGTCGATCAGCGCCACGAACCAGAATCTCGGCGCCACGATCAGGATCAGCGGCAGCGCAACGGCAAGGTGGATCAGGCAGTGCACCAGAAGCGGCAGGGCCCAGCCATGCTTCTGGTCCTTGCCGTGCGCCATCCAGGCGGTCTGGAGAACGAAATCGGCGATGATGTGCTTGAAGGTGAGCAGCAACATCCAGCCAATGAGCGCTTCAACCGGAATCGCCGATGACATGGGTGGAAACGACAAGCTGACGCCCTCATTGACGTGACGAGAAGAATTGGAGCGTTCAGCGCAACTTCTTCTTGGACCGGTCAAATCGCCGGGACGCGCGATTTATGACATTTCCAGCGGCGGAATGCAGCCGGGGGAACCGGAAAATCGTCAACTGTGGCTAACTGGTGATAGGATGACCAATCGCCGCGGACGTGTCGCGTCCGGTTACCTCCGGCTCGAAATTTGCGTTCTGTTACCGTCGCGCTATCATCGGCGACAGAGAATATCTTTCTTTTTTCAGACATTTACGAATCGCAGGGCGCCCGCCGCGAGCCGACCGCCATCCGAGACTAAGGCCAGGTGCTGCCATGAGTACTGAAGGCCCCACCTCATCGCCGACCGAACCGGCGCCCCGGCGCCCCAAGGTGATCAAGACAAACCAGCAGCAGGTTTTCCTGTACGTCGTGCTGACCCTGCTGTTGTCGTTCGCCACCGTCTGGGGCGGTCGCGCCTTGCTGCACAATTCGGAGACGCTGACCTTCGCCGTCGGTGCTCCCAACAGCGACGAGGCGCTGTTCGCGGCCAAGCTCGCCACTGTGGTGAAGGACAACGGCTCCCGCGTCCGGATCGAGATCGTCAACAACGCGGATAACGCCAAGGCGCTCGCCCAATTCGACCGCAAGCAGGCTGACCTCGCCGTCTTACGCAGCGACTCCAAGGTGCCGCTGCGCGCGCGCACGCTCGCGATCCTCGAGCGTGATCTCGTGCTGCTGCTCGGGCCCGGCAACAAGAAGATCAAGTCCCTCTCCGAGCTCAGGAAGAAGAAAGTCGCGGTCGTCGCCGAGAACGAAGCCTCACTCGCCTTCGTCCGCAGCATCCTCGAGGTCCCGGACGGCCCCGAGGCTGCGAGGGTCCAGATGGCGCCGCAGGGCGCAACGCTCGACAGGCTGTTTTCCCCGCCGAACGGCTTTGGCGCGGTGGTCGCCGTCGTCCACGCCTCCAGGGCCGTCAGGGACAAATCCTATGAGCAAGTCGCCGGACGCGGCGGCTTCACGCTGAACGCGATCGACGAAGCGAAGATGCTGGCCCGCAAATTCCCGGGCATCTCCGGCGAGACACTGACGGCAGGCACGTTGTCGGCTTCGCCGCAAATTCCCGACGACGATCTCGACACGATCGGGCTCGAATGGCTGCTGGTCGCACAATCCAGAATGTCCCCGACGACGGCAGGCGAGCTCGCGCGTATCATCTACGAGAACAAGTCCGCGCTCGGCCTCGACAACGGCTTCGCCACCAGGATAGAACCCGCCTCCGTCGAGAAGGATGCGTTCGTGATCGCGCACCGGGGCGCCGCCGATTACATCAACGACGACACCAAGTCGTTCATCGATAAGTACAGCGACCTGATGTATGTGGGCGTGGCCGCGCTCAGCATCATCGGTTCGATCTTCGCGGCGATCTACGCCAAGATCACGAGGATCGCGCCGGAGAAGGCCAGCGAGCTCTCCACCGCCATCCTCGACATCGGCGAGCGGATCGAGCATGCTCACTCGCTGGACCAGCTCGAATGTCTCCAGGACGAGCTGGAGGCCATCTTGCGCGGCGCCGTTATCGGCCTCAGAGACGGCACGATCAGTACCGACGGGCTCGACACCTTCAAGCTCGGCTACGAATTCGTCCGCGACGAGATCGGCATGCGCCGCGACTATCTGAAACGTCATGCCGGCGAAGCCGACAAGACGGTGCGCGATGCCGGCCCGGCCCAGCCGGACGACAGCAATGTCGTGGTGGTGAAGACCGCCCAGAGCGCCTGATCCGCCGGGTTGGGCAACCCGCTCTCGTGTCCCGGCTCTGCGGCGCATCTCGACGTGCTGCGCCGCGTCCGGGGCACGACATTGAGACTTCCCGCCCCGATCCGTTAGCCAGCCGTCTGGATGAAACAGCCCGCGCCGTCGTTGACGGCCTCTGCCGGGGCGGGCACTTTGGCGCCGACAATGGAGACAAGAATGTCGGACACCGCCGAGGCAGCCACCGGCCCCCTGATCGAGATCACCGGCGCACGCGCCACCATCCGCCTCAATCGACCGAAACATCTCAACCGGCTCCAGGCGGAGGATCTCGACGAGCTGACGAGGCTGTTCAACCGGATCGAAACCGATCCCGACATTCGCGTGCTGGTGCTGACCGGCACCGGGCGTGCCTTCTCCGCGGGCTACGATCTCAACTCGGTGGCGGAGCGCGCCGTCAGCGCGAGCGAGCAGCAGAGCGCGGGCTCGGCTTTCGAGGTGGTCGTCAACCGGCTGGAGGATCTGGGCGTACCGACCATCTGCCGGCTCAACGGCGGCGTCTATGGCGGCGCGACCGACCTCGCGCTCGCCTGCGATTTCCGGATCGGCGTCGATACCGCGGAGATGTTCATGCCGGCGGCGCGGCTTGGGCTGCATTATTACCCGAGCGGTATCAAACGCTACGTGACGCGTCTCGGCGTGGACAATGCGAAGAAACTGTTCCTGACCGCACAGAAGATCGGCGCGCCGGAGATGCTGCGTATCGGCTATCTCACCGCGATGGTGCCGGTGGAATGCCTCGACGAGGAAGTCGACAAGCTCGCCGGCGTCCTCGCCGGCAACGCCCCACAGGCGATGCGCGGCATGAAGCGCGCCATCAACGAGTTCGCCCGCGGCGAGTTCGATGAAGCCGCCGCCGACCAGCGCCACCGCGACAGCATGCGCGGCGACGAGATCAGGGAAGGCATCAGGGCGTTTGCGGAGAAGCGGGCACCACAGTTCTGAGGGATCGGGACGCGCCTCATACTCCGCTGTCGTCCCGGACAAGCGCGCCTCAAGCGCGCGCCGATCCGGGACCCATGGCCACAGGCAGAAGTTGCGGCGCGAGGCTGATAACTCCGAGTCTTCGCAAAACCAAATCCTGTGGTTATGGGTCCCGGGTCTGCGCTTACGCTTGCCCGGGACGACACCCAATGTGGGGTGTGCCTCTCGCCATCAGCACGAACGCCTTTACGAACCAGCCGCAGCTACATGCTGCGCCGCCATCTCGGCGTCGGCTACCGTGATACGCTGGAACGCCGGCCGCGCCGTCATGCGTTCGGCATAACGGACGAACACGTCCTTCTTCGGCACGATGCCGAACATCATGGTCCAGCTGAAGGCGACGCCCCAGAGCACATCGGCGGCCGTCATGCGCTCGCCGAGCAGATAGGGGCCCTTCGACAGCTGTGTCTCGAGCGCACCCAGCATGGTGTCGTAATCGGCATAGGGCGATTGCGTGATCGGCGCCGGCTCCCGCTGCATGAACTTGTCGATCAGGGCCGGCTCGAACGACGACCCGTAATATGCGATCCAGCGCAGATAGGGGCCGCGCAGCGGATCGTTCAGGGCGGGCGTGAGGCCGGCCTGCGGAAACAGGTCGGCGAGATAGATGGTGATGGCGACCTGCTCCGTCACCAGCGCTTCGCCATGGCGGATCGCCGGCACCTTGCCGAGCGGGTTGATGGCGAGATAGGCGGGCATGCGCTGCTCGCCGGCCTTCATGTTGAGGACGTGGAGATCGTAAGGAGCGCCCAGTTCCTCCAGCAGCACCCGCGTGCCGGTGGCGCGCGTCTGCGGCGAATAATACAGCGTGATGCGGTTCGGATCGGTCATGGCAGTCTCCCTCTTGCCGGCTGGCGCAGGGCTGCTTGTAGCGGACCATACCTGACATCTTCTGTCAGGTATGGTTTAAGGGATCATGCGCGCGAGCCGGATGCTGTCGATCCTCACCACCCTCCAGGCCAGGGGACGGGTCACCGCGCCCACGCTCGCGGAGGCCTGCGAAGTCTCGGTGCGAACGATTTATCGCGACATCGACGCGCTCGCGGCGTCCGGCATTCCGGTTTACGCCGACCGCGGCGCCGAAGGCGGCTATCGCCTGCTCGACGGCTATCGCGTGCGGCTGAACGGCCTGTCGCAAAGCGAGGCGGGCGCGCTGTTCCTGGCGGGATTGCCCGGCCCGGCGGCCGCGCTCGGGCTCGACGCCGCGATGATCGCCGCGCAGAACAAGCTGATGGCTGCCCTGCCCGAGACTCTGCGCGAAGACGCCGGCCGGATGCAGGAGCGTTTTCACCTGGACGCACCGGGCTGGTTCGGCCAGGCGGAGGACCCAAAGCACCTGCGCGCCATCGCCGGCGCCGTGCTGCGCGGGACGCTGATCAGGATCCGCTACCAGAGCTGGCGCGCGGAGAAGCAACGACGCGTCGCGCCGCTCGGCCTCGTGCTGAAGGGCGGCAGCTGGTATCTCGCCGGCCAGGTCGACGGCAGCGTGCGCACCTATCGCGTCGCGCGCGTGCTGGATTGCACGGCGCTCGACGACCGCTTCGACAGGTCCGCCGGCTTCGATCTCGGCGCCTATTGGCAGGCCGCGACGCTGCGCCTGGAAGCCGAGATGCATCCCAATGTCGCGACGGTGCGGCTGTCGCCGTTCGGCGTCAAACTGCTCGACGCGCTGAGCCAGCCCTACGTCAAGGCACGCACGCAGCTTGAAGAGACCATAGATGCCGATGGCTGGCGCATTGCGCGAGTCCCGGTCGGCAAGACGTCGTGGCACGCCTCGGCCGAATTGCTGCGGCTCGGCCCCGAGGCCGAAGTGCTGGAGCCTGCCGATCTCCGCGACAAGATGGCGGAGCTGACGCAGGCGATGGCTGTGCGCTATCGCGCGATGCGAAAAGCCTGACGGCAGCACACTTTGTCGCAGCCCACGAAACAATCCTGAAACACGATTCTCCGCATCCCGTGTGAACGCGATCGCATCTCATCTCGACCGAGATGCAGGGACACAACAATGGCCCCTGCGCCAAATGGAGAATGAAGATGTTTCGTAAGCTTGCTCTCGGTCTGATCGCTGCCGGCTCGCTCGGTTTTGCCGCCCTCGCGCCCACCGCGGCCTCGGCGGGCGGCTTCCATCACCATCACGGTCATCACCACTGGGGTCCCGGCTGGGGCGTTGGCGGTATCTACCTCAACACGGGCGTCAGCAACTGCTACCAGGAGCGCCTCGTCCGCACCCGTCATGGCCTGCGCGTGCGCGTCGTGAACGTCTGCGCCTACGGGATCTACTGATATCTCCCCTCGCGGCAAAGCCCCGATCGCAAAGCGATCGGGGCCTTTTGCGTCTGGCTAGCCGGCCTGCCGCTGCCGGCGAAACCAGGCCCAGGTCTCCCGCGTCGTTCTGATGTAGCCGCGGCCGCGATGCACGATCTCGCCGTCGACGATCTCGTTCAGCTTCGGCAGCGCGTGAAAGGGGATCGAGGGATAGGCGTGGTGCTCGACATGGTAGGGCATGTTCCACGCGAACCATTTGACGACCGCGCCGGTGTAGGTGGTGCGGGTGTTGTGGAAGGCGCTACGGGCTTGGTCACAGCCGGTATGCTCGGCGTAGAGGTAGGGCCGCAGGAAGAACTGCCCGATGATCAGCGGCACGATCCAGACCCAGAGCAGCAGCGCCGAGGAAAACCAGAGTGAGAGCGCGAGCAGCAGCACATAGAGGGACACATGGATCCGCGCCTCCGTCACGATGACGGCGCGCTTATTCTCGGGGATCCAGGGCACGGTGACCTTGCCGGTGAGCGCATGGCCGAGCATCAGCCGCAGCCGGCCGGCGACCTGGAGCAGGCCGCTATAGGCCAGCGCAAGCTGCGTGTCGGATGCCGGCTTCACCCCGACGATCAGCTCGGGATCCCTTTCCGGATCCTGCGTGTAGCGGTGATGGTCCCAGTGAAACAGGCAGTAATATTCGTAAGGCAGTCCGATGATGAAGGCCGAGAGATAACCCACCGTGAGATTGAGGCCGCGGCTCCTGAACGCGGTCTTGTGCGCGGTCTCGTGCACCGCCATGAACAGGAAGGCGACGACATAGCCCTGCACCACCATCAGCGGCAGCGCCCAAAGCACGCCCCATGTCGACGATACCTTCCAGATTAACGCGCCCACCAGCAGGATCACGCCGTAATGGCCAAGGCTCTGCGCCGCACCCCTGATATTGGAGCGAACCGACAATTCGCGCAGCATGGCCGGTGTCAGCGGCTTCAGGCGATGCCCGGGTTCTGAAATGGTTGCGTCGCTCATGATCGGTGCCTGCCCTATTTGCTGAGAAGCGCGGCGATCTCGGCCTTGATGAAGGCCTGGTCGCGCGGATTGTTGACGGGGTTGCCGGCGCGATGACCATGCAGCGATGGGATCGGATGCAGCACGGCTGATGTCGCGCTGACGAGCCGGCCGAGTTCGTCCTCGTTGTCGCGGACGTCGAAATAGCGATCGGTCGCGCCCGGCATCAGCAGCATGTGTGCCTTGATCGCCGCCAGCGCTCGATCGAAATCGCCCGCGAACGTCGGACAGCGGCTGACGTCGCCATTCTGCCAGATCACGATCTGCGCCAGGAGGTCGTTGGCGTCGCGCCGCGCAAACGTCGCGTCCCAGGCGCGGACGAGATAATCCTCCAGCGAATTGAAGCCGGCCTCGCGCCAGAGCTCGTCGCGATAGAAGCCGTGCGACATCGCCCAGCCGGCATAGACGCGCCCCATGGCGCGATAGCCGGCAACGGGTCTTTCAGCGAAACGGCCGTCGCGGAAGGCCGGATCGGCCGTGAGCGCGGCCTTCACACTTTCCAGGAAGACGTGGTTGTAGGGCGCACAGCGGGCACTGCCGCAGACGACCGCGGCACGCTCGACCATGTCGGGGTGCAGCGCCGCCCAGTGATAGGCCTGCATACCACCCATCGACCAGCCATAGACCAGCGCAAGCTTGGAGACGCCGAAGCGTTCGGTAAGCAGCCGGTGCTGGACCGCGATGGCATCGTGATAGGTCACCTCGGGAAATGGCGCGGGCGTATTCGACGGCGAGGACGACAGGCCGTTGCCGAACAGGTTCGGGATGATGACGAAGTAACGCGTGGCATCGAGCACGCCGTCGGGCCCGATCAGCCATTCCGTATCGGTGTGCTGCGCACCGAACGAGGTCGGATAGAGGATGACGTTGTCCCGGGCCGGACTCAGCGTGCCGTAGGTCTTGTAGGCGAGCTTCATGGCGGGAAGGACGGTCCCGGACCGGAGCAGGACGTCGCCGGCCTCGAAGATCTCGTAGTCGCGCTGCGCCGTCATGCATTCAGCTCCCGCTCACGGAGGCCGCAAAACCCCACGGCTTCCGCGATGCATCGATCATGCCGGCCCCCGCAGATACGTCGTTTTGCGGCAAGACCTCAATAATTGTACTTTTAGTACAGTTATTGATATCCGGCAAGATAAATCCGATTCGCAGACCAGCTCAGGCGATGGCCGCCAGATAACGCGCGACCGACGCAGCAAATGCCGCCTTGGCGCCGCTGGCGATGTTGCGGCCCCACCAGGCGCCGTAGATCCGGTCGAAGGCGAGCGGCTCGACGGCTGCCGCGATCCGCCGCACCGCGGCGGCGCCCAGCGGCATGTAATTCGGATAGGAGTACATGAAGCTGACGAAGCGGCGGTCCATCGTCACCTGCGCGATGTCCCCGGTGAGCAACGCGCCCTTGCCGTCCGCACCACGCCTATAATGCAGCATGGTGGCGCCGGCGAAGTGGCCGCCGGTGCGCAGCAGTTGCACGTCATCGGTGATGCGATGGCGCTCGCCGGTCCAGTGCACGATCGCCGGATGAGGCCGAGTGACGAAGGCGCTGTCATCGGCGTGCAGGTACACCGGCACGCCGCCGAACGTTTCGCTCCAGTCGGCGACCGCGCCGTAGTAGTGCGGATGCGAGATCGCGATGGCCTTCAGCCCGCCGAGTGCCGCGACATGCTGGATGGCCTCGTCGGTCGCAAGCGGAATGCAATCCCACATCACGCAGCCATCGTCTTGAGGCACCAAAAGTGCGCGCTGCCCGATGGCAAAGCTCGGCTCCATCCCGATCCCGGTGAGGCCAAGATCGTCGCGGCCCACCAGTCGATGCCTCCGCGCGAGCTCCTCGCGCGCGAGAAAGGTCTGCCCTTTCCAGTTCACAAACTGTCGCTCGTCCTCGCAAATCGGGCAGGAGTCGGGCGGCGCTCCACGTGAGGGAAATTGAGCACCGCAGGTTTCGCAGGTCCAGAGAGGCATGACTCGGGCTCCGTGGGAAGGTCCAGGATGACATTGCGGACAAGCTCCCGGCAAGATCGATGGCCGGCAACAGTGGCTGGAACCAACGCGGTGAGCGCCCGTTACGTTCAGGTCCACGCCAGAACGATTTGGCCAAGGGGATCACGACACACGAAGAGCATGTTCGAGTATCGATGGCATCGCGGTCTCCCACCTCTCCCCGTATCTGGCCTTTGTTCGCGCTCAACTTCTTCATGGCCGACATGCAGTCGGGCATCGGGCCGTTCGTGGGTGTCTTCCTTCAGGAACGCGGCTGGGCGACCGGCCTGATCGGCACCGCCATGACGATCGGCAACGTCGCGGGCATGCTGATCACCACGCCGATCGGGGGCTTCATCGATGCCAGCCGCAACAAGCGGCTTTGGGTCGTCATTCCCGGCATCTGCGTCGTTCTCGCGTCCGGGATCATCCTGATCTCGCAGAACTTCTGGGCAGTGACGTTCTCGCAGGTCGCACAATCGCTGGCGAGCGCCGCGATCGTGCCGGCGGTAACGGGCATCACGCTCGGCATCGCCAAGCAGAAGGGCTTCAATGCGCTCAATGGCCGCAACCAGGCCTACAACCATGCGGGCAACATGGTCGGCGCCGCGTTGTCGGGCTATCTCGGCTACAAGTTTGGCTATGTCGCCGTGTTCGCGCTGGCGGCCGTGTTCGGTGCCATCGCCATCGCCTGCGTCCTGATGATCCCCGCAAAGGCAATCGACGACCGCGCCGCGCGCGGCAGCAAGGAGGACGACTCCAAAGCTCCGCCGGATGCGATGACGATGCTGCTCAAGCACCGGGCGCTGCTCGTGCTGGCTCTCACCCTCGCGCTCTTCCATCTCGGCAACGCCGCCATCGTTCCGCTCTACGGACTAGCCGCGGTGGCCGAAGGGCAGGCCAACGGCCCGAGCTTCGTCGCGACCACCGTAGTGATCGCGCAAGGCGTGATGATCGTGACATCGCTGATCGCGATGAAGGCCGCGAGCAAGCGCAACTACTGGCCGGTGATCCTGGTCTCCTTCATGTTCTTACCCGTCCGCGGCGTGCTCGCCTTCTTCGTCACGGGATGGTGGGGCGTCGTGCCGATGCAGGTGCTCGACGGCATCGGCACTGGGCTGCAGACTGTCGCCGTCCCGGGCATGGTCGCGCGCTCGCTCAACGGCACCGGCCGCATCAATCTCGGCCAGGGCGCTGTGATCACGGTGCAGGGTATCGGCGCGAGCCTCAGTCCCGCACTTGGCGGCTGGATCGCGCAATGGATCGGCTACGGACCGACCTTCCTGCTGCTCGGCGGCTTTGGGCTCGCGTCGATCGCATTGTGGCTGGCCTTCGCGGCGGCGGTGAAGGAGTATTGAGCTTCAGCGGCGCGGAGTGTCCTATTGCGGCACCTGGTCACTGGTTCAACGCGCGATTGCGAGTGGTTTTTCACGCAATTCAGCGCTTTTCTCGTTGCCGCACCTCGGTGACCCGATCAGGATATGGATCGTCCACCCACGTTTACGGCCGACCGATGACCCCGCCTCAGCTCTCATTCAACGGCGATCCCACGGGGCCGGCCTATGAGGGCTGGCGCGAGCAGTTCTGCCGGCAGGTGATGGGAACCGATTTCGTTCCCATCGGAGACGGCCCGGTGCACCGGACAATCACTCCCGCCATCCTTCCGCGCATCAGACTGTCCGCCTCGTTCGGCACGCCGATGAGCTTCGTGTCCATGGGCACGAACGACGAATTGGTCGTCGTCATGTCACCGAATTCGGCCCTGAGCGGGGCCATGGGACGTCGCGCGCTGAACGTTGCCGCCGGCGACCTCACCATCGGAGATCCGTCGATCAAGGGAGCCCGCGTCACTCAGACCGCGTACGGCAACTTCCAGACCGCGTTGTTGCCCCGCAAGGCGCTGCTGCGCGCCTGCCCGAATGCCGAGGACCTGATTGCACGACCGATCGACGGCCTCAAGCCGATCGCATCGATGTTCCTTCGATATTATGACCTCGCACATGCGCATGCTGCCGGGCTCGGAGCCTCGGAGCTCGACGCGGTTTCGCAGCACCTGTTCGATCTTTCTGTGTTGATGATCGGAGCCCGCGGCGATGCCGCCGAGGAGGCGCGGACGCGCGGCCTTGCCGCGGCGCGTCTCGAAGCCCTGAAGTCCGACATCCTGGCGCAGCTGGACAGCCCCGCCTTGTCGCTGTCCGATCTTGCCGCCGCGCACCGGATCAGCCCGCGCACCATCCAATTGCTGTTCGAGCGCGCCGGCATCACCTATAGCGGTTTCGTGCTGGAGCAGCGGCTGCTGCGGGCCGAGCGGTTGCTGCGAAATCCCGCCATGCGCACACGCAAGATCATCGAGATCGCGCATCTGGCGGGATTTCACGACGTATCCTATTTCCACCGCGCGTTTCGCCGCCGTTTCGGACAGACGCCGGACGACGTGCGAAGGCTCGCCGACGACCCCGGCTAGCGAAACTTCGCCCGTGCGCGCAGCCGCGCGCGGCCTCACGTCCCGAAATTCTTCTGGATCGCCTTGTCGAGCGTCTCGCCGCCGACGAAGCGCTGGCGCAGCTCGCGCTTCAGCAGCTTGCCGCTCGGATTCTTAGGCAGACTGTCGACGAAGATGACGCGCTTGGGCACCTTGAAATGCGCCATCTGGCCGGCGCAGTGCTTGATAACGGCGTCCTCGTCCAGCGTCTCCCCGCTCTTGACCACGACGATTGCGGTCACCGCCTCGATCCAGCGCGGATCGGGCAGGCCGACCACGGCGACCTCGGAGACGGCGGGGATGCGATAGACCATCTCCTCGACCTCGCGGCTCGCGACGTTCTCGCCACCGGTCTTGATCATGTCCTTGACGCGATCGACTACGGTGATGTGGCCCTCGTCGTCGACCGTAGCGAGATCGCCCGAGTGAAACCAGCCGCCGGAGAACGCCGCCGCGGTCTTGACGGGATCGTTGTAGTAGCCGGACAGCAGATGCGGCGAGCGGTGCACGATCTCGCCGACTTCGTCCACCTTGACATCCTCCATCGCCGTGTTGACCACGCGCGTCTCGACATTGAGCACGGGCTTGCCGGCCGAGCCGGCCTTGCGCAGCTGGTCCTCCGGCCGCAGCACGGTCGCGAGCGGTGCGATCTCGGTCTGGCCGTAGAAATTCCAGAACTTGACGTTGGGCAGGCGACGCTGAAGCTCGAGCAGGACTTCCACCGGCATGATCGAGGCGCCGTAATAACCCTTCTGCAGAGTCGACAGATCGGTCTTGTCGAAGTTCGGCGAGCGCAGCATCGCGATCCAGATCGTCGGCGGCGCGAAGAAGGACGTGATCCTGTGTGCCTCGATCAGCGCCAGGATATTGTCGGCAGTCGGCTTGCCGGTGATCACGCCGGAGGCGCCGAGATAGATCTGCGGCCCCAGGAAGACATCGAGCTGGGCGCAATGATAGAGCGGCAGCGCGTGCAGGAACTTGTCGTCCGCGCTCATGCCGCCGTCGATGATGGAGCTGACATACTGCCACATCACGGCCTCGTGGGTCAGCATCGCGCCCTTGGGCAGGGATTCCGTGCCGCTGGTGTAGACGATCTGCGCGAGATCGCGGCTGTCGACCGATGCGTCCAGGAACGAACCGTCGGCGTCGAGGAGATCGTCGAAGGTGGTGAGCCCCGCAGGCGCCGTGGCCGCATCCTCGCCCGGCAGCCAGATCATCTTCTCGACCGCGCAATCCTTCGCGCTGGCCGCGCGTGCCTGCTCCACGAAGTCCGATCCGGTCGCGAGCAGTTTCGCGCCGGAGCTCTTCAGGATGAAATTGATCTCGTCCGGATTGAGCATGAAGTTGATCGGCACCAGCACGGCGCCGATCCGCGCCGCCGCGAAGCGCAGCGCGGCGAAGGCGTGCGAATTGCGCGACAGCACCGCGACTCGGTCGCCCTTCCTGACGCCAAGCCCGAGCAGGCCGCGGCCGAGCCGGTTGCAGATCGCGTCCATTTCGACAAAGGTCCAGCTCACACCGCCGCAGCTTACCGCGAGCTTGTTCGGCTCGCGGCCCGCCGAGCGGCGCAAGAGATCGCCGATCGAATGCTCGCGCGCTTTCGAGATGGTAGCTGCGGTGTCGCCAGTCATGTGTTCCTCCGTGTGATATCTTTGTTCGTTGTGCTGCACGAATTCCAAAGGCGCTATCTGCGGCGGGTCGCCTGCGCGTGCTCCATGTACATGTGCTCGACCGAGCGATCGAGCGACGCGATCTTCTCGAAGCCGCGCCGCCAGTCCTGCAGGTGCCGGCGCGTCCACAGCACGCCGGCTTCCCGGTCGCGGCGGCGGATCGCATCGATGAGATGGCGGTGCGCCGCGACGAGACGCGGGCCGCCTTCGGCGACACCTGTCACGATCATCTCAGTGGTCGGATAGAACAACTGCGCTGCCGGCTCCCGCGCGAGCTGGAGCACGCGGTTCTGCGAGGCCTTGGCGACCAGAACATGGAATTCGGCATCGCATTCGGCAAGCATCGCGGCGTCGCCGACTACGGCCTCGCTGCGCGCGAGATTGCCGGCGAGCTCGGCGATGTTCTCCTCCGTCGCCCGTTCCACCGCGCCCTCTATGCTGGCGACTTCCAGCGTCATCGAGGCCTCGTACAGTTCACGGAAGGTGACCTCGTGCAGGACCAGCGCGCGGCTGAGACGGCTCGCGAGCTTGCTGTAGCGCGGCAGGCAGGCGTGCAGGCGGCGCGAGGAATCGCGCCTGATCAGCCCGCCTTCCTCCAGCACGCGGATGCCCTCGCGAATGGTCGAGCGATTGACGCCGAATTGGCGGACCAGATCGTGCTCGGTGCCGATGGGATCGCCCGGCTTGATGCGGCCATTGACGATCTCGCGCTCGATGGCGTCAGCAACCTTCTGATAGGCGGGCGCGACATCGATCGGACGAAACAGTGGAGCGACAGGCAAATCAAACTCCATTGGCGATTGTCCGACAAACCTTATGCTTGACCGGAGAATGCGTCAAACTCCCGCATTTCAGCCTCCGGTGCAAGAAATTGACTCTGCCGGAACCTGGCTCTAGCTTTGTCGGACAAAGGGACAGAATAGCCCCGTTATGAGGAAACGTATCCAATGAGACCTATCGCGGCACTCGTGTCTGCGGCCGGATTGCTGTCGGCTGCCTTGATCGCCCCCACCTCGGCCCAGCAGGCACCGCTCAAGATCGGCGTGCTCTCCGACTTCTCGTCCGTCTATTCAGACATCGGCGGCATGGGGAATGTCGAGGCCACCAAAATGGCGATCGAGGACTTTGGCGGGCAGATGTTCGGCAAGCCGATCGAGATGCTGAGTGCCGACGTGCTCAACAAGCCCGACGTCGCCTCCACCATCGCCCGCAAATGGTGGGAGACCGAAGGCGTCGACATGATCATCGATCTGCCGACATCGGCGACCGCGCTCGCGGTGATGGAGCTGTCGAAGCAGTACGAGAAGATCATGATCGTGACGGATGCGGCGAGCTCCGACATCACCGGAAAGTCCTGCTCGCCCTACACCGCGCACTGGACCTACGACACCTATGCCAACGCGCACACCGTCGGCAGCGCCATCGTCAAGAACGGCGGCGACACCTGGTTCTTCCTGACCGCGGACTACGTGTTCGGCCATTCGGTCGAGCGCGACACCGGTGACGTGGTAAAGGCCTCCGGCGGAAAGGTGCTGGGCAGCGTCAAGCATCCCCTCAACACGGCGGACTTCTCCTCGTTCCTGCTTCAGGCCCAGGCTTCCAAGGCCAAGATCATCGGCCTCGCGAACGGCGGCGGCGACACCATCAACGCGATCAAGCAGGCCGGCGAGTTCGGCATCGTTGCCGGGGGCCAGAACCTGGCTGCGATCGTGATGTTCATCTCCGACGTGCACAGCCTCGGGCTCAAGCTGGCGCAAGGGCTGATCGTCACCGAGGCCTACTATTGGGACCTCAACGACAGGACTCGCGCCTTCGGCAAACGCTTTCTGGAACGCGTCAAGCGCATGCCGACGATGAACCAGGCGGCGACCTACAGCGCGACGCTGCATTATCTCAAGGCCGTGCAGGCTGCCGGCACCAGGGACACCAAGACGGTGATGGCGAAGATGCGCGAGCTGCCAGTGCGCGACGCCTTCACCGACAACGGCACCTTGCGCGAGGACGGCCGCATGGTGCACAGCATGTACCTGTTCCAGGTGAAGAAGCCCGAGGAATCGAAGGGGTCCTGGGATTACTACAAGCTGCTCGCCGAAGTTCCCGCGGACCAGGCGTTCCGGTCGCTGAAGGACGGCGGCTGCCCGCTGGTGAAGTGAGGCGGCCCGGGTCGCGTCGAAAGCAATTCGTTCGGCAAGCCCCGCTCGTCCGCCCGACCAATCAGGGCGGACGAGCGGTGACGAGATGCGCAGGCCCAAAATTGAGGCAGGACACCGCGCGCGCGGTCTGATCTGCATCAAGCTGCGGCGCAAAATTCGCTGCAATGTTGAGTGCGCCCAGCAGCCGGGCGCTCGTGTCTCAACAGTGGACGCCGCCGCGCGGCGTTAAGAACAGATGAACTTCACACCGGGTCGCGTCGTCGCCGTGATCGCCGTCCTGCTCGCGGGCGGCGGCTATTATTATTGGCAGCACCGTGATGCCGACGCGCTGCCACCGGGTTTCGCCCGCGGCAATGGCCGCATCGAGGCAGTCGAGATCGACATCGCCACCAAGACGCCGGGACGAATCCGCGAGATCCTGGTCAACGAAGGCGATTTCGTCAGCGCGGGCCAGGTTCTGGCACGCATGGATACCGAGCAGCTGCAGGCCCAGCGCCGCCAGGCCGAAGCGCAGCTCCAGCGCGCAATGATCAATGTGGAGACCGCGAAGAGCCTGGTGAACCAGCGCGAGGCCGAACGCAAGGCCGCCGAAGCCGTGGTCGACCAGCGCATCGCCCAGCTCGACACCACGAGCCGCAAGCTGGACCGGTCCGAACAATTGATCAAGACGAGTGCGGTGTCCCAGCAGGTCCTGGACGACGACCGCTCCGCCAATGCCACGGCGAAAGCGGCGCTGGCCGCGTCCCATGCCCAGGTCGCGGCATCGGAAGCCGCAATCAGCTCCTCCCGCGCCATGGTGATCGACGCCGGCGCCGCCGTCGACGCGGCAAAGGCCGCGATCGAAAGCATCAATGCCGACCTCAACGACAGCGTGCTGAAGGCGCCGCGCGACGGCCGCGTGCAGTATCGCGTGTCGCAGCCCGGCGAAGTGCTCGCTGCCGGCGGCCGCGTCCTCAACATGGTCGATCTCGGCGACGTCTACATGACGTTCTTCCTGCCGACGGCCGAGGCCGGCCGCGTCGCGATGGGCGCCGAGGTCCGCCTCGTGCTTGACGCCATCCCGCAATACGTGATCCCCGCCAAGGCCACCTTCGTCGCCGACGTCGCACAATTCACGCCCAAGACCGTCGAGACCGAGGAGGAGCGCCAAAAGCTGATGTTCCGCATCAAGGCGCATATCGCGCCCGACCTGCTGCGCCAGCACATCGAGCACGTGAAGACCGGCCTTCCCGGCATGGCCTATGTGCAGCTCGATCCGGCGGCGCAATGGCCCGACAACCTCAAGATCAAGTTGACGAGATGAGCACGACTGCCGCAGCCGAAGCACCGGCTGCCGTCGGCAGCGTGGTGCATCTGGAAGGCGTGGGCCTGAGCTACGGCAAGACCCGGGCGCTCGAGGCCATCACGCTCGACCTGCCGTCCGGCTGCATGGTCGGGATGATCGGCCCCGACGGAGTCGGCAAATCGAGCCTGCTCGCCCTGATCGCGGGCGCGCGCGCGATCCAGGAGGGACGCATCCACGTGCTCGGCGGCGATATGGCGAGCGCGCGCCACCGCCGCAACGTGTGCCCCGACATCGCCTACATGCCGCAGGGCCTCGGCAAGAATCTGTACCCGACACTGTCGGTGTTCGAGAACATCGACTTCTTCGGTCGCCTGTTCGGGCACGACAAGGCGGAGCGGAACAGGCGGATCGCGGGCCTGCTGCGCGACACCGGCCTGACGCCCTTTGCCGACCGGCCGGCGGCAAAGCTCTCCGGCGGCATGAAGCAGAAGGTCGGCCTGTGCTGCGCGCTGATCCACGATCCCGAGCTCCTGATCCTGGACGAGCCGACCACCGGCGTCGATCCGCTGTCGCGCCGCCAGTTCTGGGAATTGATCAACTCGATCCGCGACAGCCGGCCCGGCATGAGCGTGATCGTCTCGACCGCCTACATGGAGGAGGCTGCGCAGTTCGATTTCCTGATCGCGATGAACGCCGGCCGCGTGCTGGCGACCGGAACGCCCGCCGAACTCAAGCGGCAGACCGGCGCCGATACGCTGGATGACGCCTTCATCCGTCTTCTGCCCGAGGCCGAGCGCAGCAACCATACCAAGGTGGTCATCCCGCCGCGCGACGAGGACCACGCGGAGATCGCGATCGAGGCCGACCACTTGACGCGGCGGTTCGATGGTTTCGTTGCCGTCGACGACGTCAGCTTCCGCATCAGGAAGGGCGAGATCTTCGGCTTTCTCGGCTCGAACGGCTGCGGCAAGACCACGACCATGAAGATGCTCACCGGCCTCCTGCCCGCGAGCGAAGGCACCGCGCGGCTGTTCGGCAACACCATCGATGCCGGCGACATGTCGGTGCGGCGGCGCATCGGCTACATGTCGCAGGGCTTCTCACTCTATTCCGAACTCACGGTCACGCAGAATCTCGATCTGCATGCGCGCCTGTTCGAGCTGCCGGCAGACACCATCGCCGCGCGCATCGACGAGATGATCGCCCGGTTCGATCTTGCCGACGTCGTCGATGCCCTGCCCGACGCCCTGCCACTCGGGCTGCGGCAGCGGCTGTCGCTGGCGGTCGCCATGATCCATGCGCCCGACATCCTCATCCTCGACGAGCCGACCTCCGGCGTGGATCCGGTCGCCCGCGACCGCTTCTGGCAGATCCTCGCCGAGCTCTCCCGCAAGGACAACGTCACCATCTTCGTCTCCACCCATTTCATGAACGAGGCCGAGCGCTGCGATCGGATCTCGCTGATGCATGCCGGCAAGGTGCTGACGTCGGATACGCCCGCCGCGATCGTGGCCGCGCGCGGCACCGCCACGCTGGAGCAAGCCTTCATCGCCTGCCTGGAAGAGGCGATCGCGGACACGACGGAGCCGGCCCGCCAGCCGGCGGCCGCCTCGCCGCCGCCCGCATCTGCGAGCCCCACAGCGGTCCGTCGGCACAGCGCCGCGTTCAATCCGACGCGCATGCTGGCCTATTCCCGTCGCGAGACGCTCGAGCTGCGGCGCGATCCGATCCGCGCCACGCTCGCGATCCTCGGCAGCGTGCTGCTGCTGTTCGTGCTCGGCTACGGCATCAGCATGGACGTCGAGAATCTGACCTTCGCGGTGCTCGATCGCGACGACAGCACGATCAGCCGCGACTACAGCCTTCAGATCGCGGGCTCGCGCTACTTCACCCAGAAATCTCCGATCACCGACTACGCCGATCTCGACCGCCGCATGCGCGCCGGCGAGATCGGCCTCGCGATCGAGCTGCCGCCGGGCTTCGGCCGCGACGTCAGCCGCGGCCGCCATGTCGAGATCGGCGCCTGGGTCGACGGCGCCAATCCGACGCGGGCCGAGACGCTGCGCTCCTACGCCCAGGCGATCCACGCGACCTGGCTCGCGCAGAAGGGCCGCGAGCTCTATGGCGATGCGGCGATCGCCGGCACCTATCAGCTCCAGGTGCGCTACCGCTACAATCCTGATGTCATCAGCGTCGTCGCCATGGCGCCGGGCATCATCCCGCTGCTGCTGATCATGATTCCGGCGGTGCTCGCGGCGCTGGCGGTGGTGCGCGAGAAGGAGCTCGGATCGATCGTCAATTTCTACGTCACGCCGGTGACGCGGCTGGAATTCCTGCTCGGCACGCAGCTGCCCTATGTCGTGCTGGCATTCGGAAACTTCCTCCTCCTCGTCGGCTTTGCCCTCGCCGTCTTCCGCGTGCCTTTCACCGGGAGCTTCCCGACCTACGCGCTGGCCGCGCTGCTCTACGTCACGGCCACGACCGGCATGGGGATGGTGATCTCGGCCTTCATGAACAGCCAGATCGCGGCCCTGTTCGGCACCGTCCTGATCACGCTGATCCCGGCCATCCAGTATTCCGGGCTGATCGATCCGGTCTCGTCGCTGCAGGGACTGGGCGCCCTGATCGGGCGGCTCTATCCCACCACCTATTTCGTCACGATCTCGCGCGGCACGTTCTCCAAGGCCTTGGGGTTCGACACCCTCCACAACGATCTCCTGGCGCTCGCCGTCATGGTCCCCGTCCTGGTGATCGCCGGCACGATGCTGCTGAAGAAACAGGCCCGCTGACCATGCGCTTCGACAATGTGTTTCAGCTCGGCATCAAGGAATTGCGCGGCCTGGTGCGCGACCCCATGCTGCTGGTGCTGATCGTCTATTCGTTCACGCTGGCGGTTTATGCCGGCGCAAAGGCGCTGCCGGAAACCCTGAACCACGCGGCGATCGCCATCGTCGACGAAGACCATTCGCCGGTCTCGACCCGGATCGGGATGGCGTTCACCCCGCCTTATTTCTCGACGCCGCGCTTGATCTCGCAATACGAGATGGACCGCAGGATGGACGCCGGCCTCGACACCTTCGCGCTCGACATCCCGCCGGATTTCCAGCGCGATCTGCTGGCGCGCAAATCGCCCACGATCCAGCTCAACATCGATGCGACGCGCATTTCGCAGGCGTTCAACGGCGGCGGCTATATCGAGCAGATCGTCAGCGCGGAGGTCGCGGAGTTCCTGGCGCGTGCGCGCAATGCGCAGGCCGCGCCGATCGAACTGGCGCTGCGGGCAAGGTTCAACCCCGAGCTGAAGAAGTCGTGGTTCGGCGCCATTGATCACGTCATCACCTCGATCACCATGCTCTCGATCATCCTGACCGGCGCCGCGCTGATCCGCGAGCGCGAGCACGGCACGATCGAGCACCTCCTGGTGATGCCGGTCACGCCGCTCGAGATCATGGTGAGCAAGGTCTGGTCGATGGGAGCGGTGGTGCTGATCGCCTCGGCGCTGTCGATCGCCTTCGTCGTCAAGGGATGGCTGGCGGTCACGATCGACGGCTCGCTGGCGCTGTTTCTGGTCGGCGCGGCGCTGCAGCTGTTCGCCACCACCAGCATGGGCATCTTCCTCGCCACCGTCGCCGGATCGATGCCGCAGTTCGGACTGCTGCTGATCATGATCCTGCTGCCGCTGCAGACCCTGTCGGGCAGCATGACGCCGCGGGAGAGCATGCCGCAATTCGTCCAGGACATCATGCTGGCGGCGCCCAACACGCATTTCGTGATGCTGGCGCAGGCGATCCTGTTCCGCGGCGCGGGCCTGGAGGCGGTGTGGCCGCAGCTTGCCGCGCTCGCCGTGATCGGCGGCGTCTTCTTCGTGATCGCGCTGCGGCGGTTTCGGGCGTTTCTGGCCTGATTGGCCCTCCGCCACGCGGCTCGGAGCCGGTGTCCGGGCACGGCTTCGATCTGCCCCAACCAAAAAGGGCGAAAACAACCCCATGCACAGTAGCGATCCCCTTGTTTTAGCTACGGGATTTATTTGACGCGTCGGGCAGGTTCGTGGGGGCGCGGCGCTGTCGCCAGACCGACCGGGAGCAGGCTCAGCTGAGCCGATTGTCCCGGGCGACCATCCCGGTCAGCATCGCCTCGGCTTTCTGCTTCAGCGGCAGCGCGCCGCTTTCGGAGGCGATGGCGATGGCGGCGCGCAGGGCGACGACGATGGCGGCCTTGTTCGCCGCGTCCGATGGCGGCGTCACGACGGCCTCGCCGAACAGGGCCTCGGCCTCGAGGCCTGAAAACCCCTGCTGGCGGGCGGTGTTGCGGGCCTCGCGCAGCATGTTCTGCGCGGCCCTGACATCGCCGAGGCGATGGGTGGCGAGCGCCAGGTAGATCGAGCTGCGCAGCACCGCCGAGGTGTAGCCGACCGCCTTCGCTTCCTCGCGCGCCTCCGTCAGCATGCCGCGCGCCCGGTCGAACAGGCCCTGCTCGAGATAGGCGATGCCGAGGTGGCAGGCCAGCACTGGCACGAACAGCCGGATGCCGTGCTTCTGCGCGAGCACGAACCCCTCTTCGAGGATGGCGGCGGCGGCCGCGGGATCGTTCTGCCCAAGCTTCAGCCAGCCGCCGCTATAGGCGGCGGCGACGCGGTCGTAGGGACGGCCGGTCTCCTCGGCGATCTCGGCGGCCTGTTGCTGGAGCTGCTCGGCGGCGTCGAGCTCACCCATGACGGTGTGGGTGATGCTGCTCATCATGCGGCATAGCAACAGCGCGTATTTCGGCGTGGAGCCGAAAGGAGCACTGGCTTCCGGCCCCGACAGTTGCGCGCAGGTCCGTGCGAAAAACCGATCGGCGTCCCGATAGCGTCCGGCAAGAAAATACACCTGGCCAAGGCCGTATTGTGCAGCATTGAGCCAACCCGGATTGCCCCACTCCTGCGCAAGGCGCACCACTTCCTCACCGACGGTGACCGCTTCGATCGGTGTCCCGTAGAAGTTCTGTGCAGCCGCCATGACCGTCATGGCAGCGACCTTCCGGCCGATGTCGTTGATCGCATCGGCACGGCGCTCGGCCTCCTTGCCGAGGTTCAGCCATTCGGCAATCTGGCCGGATGCGATGAACGCCGCACGCGCCTCGATGCGAATATCCACGGCATTCGTCTCCCTCGAGGGATTCGCCGGTGTCATATCCAAAGAACGCATCGCGGTCTCGAAATAGTCAGCCGCATCGGTAAATGCCGACCGCGCCAGGCATCGTCTCGCCGACGCCCTGCCATACGTGAACGACTTGCCCCAATCCTTCGCCCGCATGGCGTGATAGCAGAGCTTGTCGGGATCGTCGGCACCGCCTTCGCTGCTCTCCAGGACAGCAAGTACGCGCGCATGAATGTCTTCGCGCACCTTTTCGACCATCGAGTCGTAGGTGACCTGCCGGACCATTTCATGCCGGAACTCCAGCGAATTCTCCAATTCGCTATCGATCCTGACGAGCAACTCGGCGCGATCCAGCGCGGCGAGGCAACCCTGTAGAACCTCGTGAGACAGGATCGCAATCTTCGCCAGCATCGCTTCGTTCGATCTCGGCCCCAAAGTAGCGGCTATCTGCAGAACAGATCGTTCTTGCTTCGACACCCGATCGAGACGCGCTGCAATAACGCCCTGGATACTGGTGGGAATACCGAGTTCGTCGATTGGACGCACGAGCGCAAGATCGCCCCATTGGCCGCGAAGCGTGCCGCTGTCCTTCAATCCGCGGCAAACCTCTTCGATGAACAGAGGAACGTTTGCGGTATGCGATATGATCCGGCTCTTCAGGTCGGAGTTCGTCGCGGAGGAGCCAAGCATGTCTGCCAGCATGGCCAGCCCCGAATCGTCGTCGAGGGGCCGCATCGCGACGATCTCAGCGTGGCAGCGCGCGATCCAGACCGGCATCCCATTGGGGCGCGAGGTGAACAGCACAAGCAGACCGGCCGCCTGTAGCGACGCAATGGCGGCTACGACGATATCGCTGGCCCGGTCTATCCAATGCAGATCCTCAAGCAGAATCACCGTTTGCTGCCGACTGGCCAAGCTTTTGATGATCGCACAGCTCGCATCGGAGATCGCTCGTCCCCGTGCATGAGGCTCCAGCTCGTCCCAGTGTGGACTCGATATTGGCAGATCGAGCACCGCGTCGAGCGCGGTTTGCTGAATCGCCGACAGATCCTTCCGAGGATCCCCCGGGCTGCCGGGGTCCTTAGCTGCTGCATCCATTGCCGACAGGAGGATCCGCTTGAGTGTGTTGAAGGGCGCACTCTGAAGATTCGGGCTGGCCTCGGCGTCGATCAACCGCCAGCCATCGGCCTTCAGTTCCTGGGCAAACTCATGCGCGAGTCGCGACTTGCCGATGCCCGCATCGCCGAGCAGCAGAACCGTCTGCCGGCTTGCCCTGGCGTTTCGGGCTGTACGCTCCAGCAGAGCCCGCTCGGCAGTGCGATCGACGAAGCGAGAGACACTGCGCGCCCGCCGCACCCGCCAACTCGACAGGTCGCTCGCGCCTACGATCCGATAGACCGGCACGGGCTGGCTAAAGCCGCGCAGCGACTTGCTGCCCAGCGATTCGAACCGGACATGTCCCTCAGCAAGCTTTTGGCAGGCTTCCGAGGCGTAGATCTGGTTCGCCTCGGCCGCCGCTTCCAGCCGCGCGGCCAGGTGCTGCGCGGCACCACCGATCTCGTAGACCTTGGAGAACTCGCTGGCGACCATGTAGGCAACGACATGGCCGGAGTGCAGGCCGACCCGCACTTGAAGACCGGGGTCACCCAGGCTTGCGACTCGCCGCACGAGTTCGATCGCCGCGTGACAGGCCATCGGCGCATGATTGTCGTCCGCAATGGGAGCGCCGAACACCGCCGCAAGCCCATCGCCCAGCTCCTTGCTGACGATGCCGCCGAACTGCCTGACCGCCCCTCTCATCGCCGCCAGCGCCGGCTCCAGGCGTGAGACCGCCTCCTCCGGGTCCAGCTCGGCAACGAGCCCGGTGGAATCGATCACATCGGCCCGAAGGATTGTGACAAACCGTCGTTCACTGTCGGGATCGGAGCGGCGCACGCGTGCGCCGCAATTGGGGCAGCGGCTGTCGCCTGGGTCGATCGTCGACTGACACGCCGTGCAAAGCATTCCGTACTCTCAAGACCTTGCAGCGGTATGGTCGGTGGCCACTGCGAACGAGGGCGATAAGATCGCTTATGAAAACCTGCTTAGCAACGGGGATGCAGTTCATCCTGGGCATAGAGCTCCCCAGCCGTTTGCTGATCTGGACGATTCACAGCTCCAAGTGTTAGCTTGCCAAGAGCGGCGCGAAAAAGTGGCTGCGAACGACGAGCCGCCAGGCTCTTGTTTTCGCCGTCAAGCTTCGCAGAGCTGCATATTTCCCGGGGAAGCCAGGCACTGATTGAGGGGCAGAATACATGGGCATGATAGTCTATTCCGGTAAGCCGTTTAAAGACCTGATGAACAGCAATTACTATCCGCTGGCGAACATGAAGAAGAGCGTGGCCAAGCTCAAGGCCTCGGAAGACATCGATCTAGCGACTTTGGAATACGGCCAATACCACCTGATCTTGAACCCGCCGTCGAAATGGCCGCAAGGCAGCGCCAAGTACTGGCACAAGGAAAAGGGCCGGGCTCGCGTCGACCTCAGTACCCAACCTAACACGGTTCCGCTGTCCAGGGATGAGCCCGGCGTCATCCCGCTGACGCGATGCGATCTGCTCGATGCCTGCGTCCGGAAATGCTTCAATTCCGAGCCGCCGATCCCGATGAAGACCAACATCATCACCCACGCGCCAAGCGATGCCTACGCCCACCGGCACGAGATTCGGCTGGAATGGGAATACAAGAAGGGCTCGGACAAGCCGACGCTGCTCTATCTAACGATGGTCTGTCCGCATAGGCCTTCCAAATCCTGATCCGGACCTGACGGGTCGACGGAGGAAGGCCCGATGTCATCGCCACCTCGCCCGGCCGCGAATGCGTTGCTCGACGGACCGATCCTCCGCACGCTGCTCTCGCTTGCCTGGCCGAATGCGCTCGCGTTTTCGGCCGGCACTTTGGTTGCGATTGCAGAAACCTCCTACATCGGCAGGCTGGGAATCGAGGCGCTGGCGGCGATGGCGCTGGTGTTTCCCTGCGTGATGCTGACCATGAGCATGTCCGGCGCGGCCATGGGCGGGGGCGTCGCCTCGGCCATTGCCCGCGCGCTCGGCGCCGGCGACCGCGACCGCGCCGAAAGTCTCGCCACCCACGCGCTGCTGATCGCGATCTTCTTCGGCCTCGCCTTCATGCTGGGCATGATGCTCGGTGGCCGGCAGCTACTAGAGCTGCTCGGCGGCCGAGGTGACGTACTGGCGCAGGCGGTCGCTTATAGCCAAGTGTATTTCGGCGGAGCCGTGCTCACCTGGCTGGTCAATATTCTGGCCGGCGTCCTGCGCGGCACCGGCAACATGAAATTGCCGTCGATGATGATCGTCAATTCAGCGATCTGCCAGATCATCCTGGGCGGAACGCTGGGTCTTGGTCTCGGACCTGTGCCGCAATTCGGCATGCCGGGAGTCGCGACGGGGTCATTGATCGCCTATTCAATCAATATCGCGATCATGAGCTGGTACCTGTTCTCCGGGCGGGGCCGCATCGTCCCCCGATTGCGCGGGTTTCGCATGCGGTGGGCGTTGTTCGCCGACATCCTCAAGGTCGGCGTAGTCGCCTGCTTCTCCCCGCTGCAAAATACGCTGACCAACCTTGTCTTTACTCATATGCTGGCCGTGTTCGGCACCGCGGTCCTCGCGGCTTATGGCATCGGAGCCCGGCTCGAATATGTGCTGGCGACCATTGCTTTCTCGATCGGCATCGGCTCGGTACCCATGATCGGTGTTGCGATCGGTGCGGGACGCATCGCGCGAGCCCGTCGCATCGCCTGGACGACCGGCGTTGTCGCGCTCATTGTGATCGGAGGACTCGCATGCGCGGCCGCTCTCTTCCCCGACCCGTGGGTTCGCCTCTTCACCGACAATGCTGAAGCGCATGCCGCCAGCCGGCAGTTTCTGCGGACCGTCGCCCCGTTCTACGCCTTCATCGGGCTTGCCTCGGCGATGTATTTTTCGTCGCAGGGCGCGGGCAACGTGCTCGGTCCGGTGCTGGCACAGACTGCCCGGCTTCTCCTCATCGTGCTCGGCGGCTCGTATCTGATGTCGCAGGCGGCAACTGCCGAGGGCTTCTTCGCGCTTACGGCCGCTTCGATGGCATCGCTCGGCCTTCTCTCCTGCGCAGCAGTTGCGTTTACGCGCTGGGAGCCTCGCAAGGAGGACACGAAGGGCAAGCTGAATTTGGCGAGCGCCGCCAACAAATAGGCACGCACGGCGAAACTCCCTCAGGTTGCTTTCGTTGACTTTGTTTCTTTTCGAATGATACGCTCTCAGAAGCCGGGTCAAGGAATTGGGGAGCCATCAATGGGTTCTGATGAACGCCAACTACTACCCGCTCGAAAACATGAAGAAGAGCGTGGCCCGGCTCAAGGCCTCCAAGCAGATCGACATCGAGACGATGGAATACGGCCAGTATCAGCCGATCCTTTCGCCGCTCGACACGTGGCCGAACGGCAGCGGCAAGGTCTGGTTCAAGGCGCTCGGCCACGCCCGCCTTCAGCTCACCGCCCAGCCCAACACCACGCCGCTGTCGAACGACGAGCGCGTCGTGGTGCCGCCGACGAAATGCGCGCTGCTGGATGCATCCATCCGCAAGTGCTTCAACTCGGAGCCGCCGATCCCGATGAAGGCCGACATCCGGCAGCACCAAAAGGACGACGCCAATTCCGACCAGCACGAGATTCGTCTGGTCTGGGAATATGGCAATGGTGAAGACAAGGCGCCGACGCTGCTCAACCTCACCATGGTCTGCCCTTACACGACCAAGTCGCGGAAGGCGGATGCCTCGGCCGAAGCTCGGCAGGAGCACTCCGAGAAGTAGGCCGCATCCGGCGACCTGATGTCCTGCTCTGCGCGAGTTGGCACTTTGCCGGCCCGCGTGTGGTCCCCTCGGAGACAGCACCGGCGACCCGCCTCCCAAAACAAAAATGGCCCGCATCAAGCGGGCCATTTTCGTGTCGGATCCGGCAAAATCCGAATTTGGTTGCGGGGATAGGATTTGAACCTATGACCTTCAGGTTATGAGCCTGACGAGCTACCGGGCTGCTCCACCCCGCGTTAAATCGTTGCGTGCCTTTGCGAAAATCCCGGGGACGGTCGGTTGAGGCCGGCGCTGTTCGCGTGGCTTGCTCTTCCGTCCCAAAGGCTTCCTTGGAAGGCGACCCCGGGGCAATGCCCGTCGGGTGCGGGGCGTATGTATCAAGGCGGGGTGCCTTTGGAAAGGGCTGCGCGAACGTTTTTTTCGACTTTATGACAGGGGATGGACGAATTTCCGCTGCGTTCCGCGCGCTCTTGCCAGAAGTTCCGCAAAGCGCCAGCTTGCGGCAACAAGATTCAGGCTGAAACGCCTGGAGGGAGGAACGCCGTGGACAAATCCCCGACGAGCGCCCCACTGCGGGCCCTCGAAGAGGCCCTCCATGCCATGCGCGCGCGGTCGCGGGAGGAACCGGCCCCTGACCTGGCCCAGCGACTCGACCGGCTGGCGCGGCTGCGCGCGGTGATCGCAGATAACGAGGAGCGCTTCCGGCAGGCGATCTCGGCCGATTTCGGCCACCGCTGCGCGGTCGAAACCACCATCGCCGAGACCATGCTGCTGTTCTCCGAGATCCGGCATGCCACCAAGCACCTCAAGGCCTGGATGGCGCCGCAGCGCGTCGCCACCGCGCTGCAATTCCTCCCCGCGCGCAACCGGCTGATGCCGCAGCCGCTCGGCGGCGTCGGCGCCTCCGGCACCGGCGCCTATCACGGCGAATGGGGTTTCAGGACGTTCAGCAAGCTGAAGCCGGTGTTCTATCGCTCCGGGTTCAACCGTCTCGCCGATCTCTATCCGCCCTATGACGGCAAGATCGCGCGACTGGAGAAGTTGATGCGGTTCATGTCGTCGGGAACAGTCATTCCGGGGCGCGCGTAGCGCGAGCCCGGAATCCATCTGTCCCGCATCGATGGTGGTGACATGGATTCCGGGCTCGCGACTTCGTCGCGCCCCGGAATGACGATAACGGGGAAACAACAATTGACCGACACATTCGATTTCGTCGTCGTGGGCGCGGGCTCGGGCGGCTGCACCGTCGCTGGCCGGTTATCCGAGGATGCGGCGACATCCGTGGCGCTGCTCGATGCCGGCGGGCCTTGCGACAACTGGGTCGTGACCACGCCGGGCGCGCTGGTGCTGATGGTCGCCGGCAACGTCAACAACTGGGCGTTCAACACCGTGCCGCAGAAGGGGCTGAACGGCCGCATCGGCTATCAGCCGCGCGGCAAGGGTCTCGGCGGCTCGTCGGCGATCAACGCCATGGTCTATATCCGCGGCCACCGCTCCGACTACGACCACTGGGCTTCGCTCGGCAACACCGGCTGGGCCTATGCCGACGTGCTGCCCTATTTCAAGCGCTCGGAGAACAACGCCGATTTCGACGGCAAGTATCACGGCAAGGACGGGCCGCTCTTCGTCAACAAATTGCGCTCCGGCAATCCGGTGCAGCAGATCTTCCTGCAGGCGGCACAGGAAGGGCAATTCCGCATCCGCGAGGATTTCAACACTGACGACCATGAGGGCCTCGGCATCTACCAGGTGACGCAGAGGAACGGCGAGCGCTGGAGCGCGGCGCGAGCCTATGTCCATCCGCACATGGGCAAGCGCGCCAACCTGCGCGTCGTGACCCAGGCGCATGCCACGCGCATCCTGTTCGATGGCAGGCGCGCGGTCGGCGTCGAATACCGCCAGGGCAAGGAATTGATGCAGCTTCGCGCGCGGCGTGAGGTGATCCTGGCCGCCGGCGCATTTCAATCGCCGCAGCTCCTGATGCTGTCGGGCATCGGCGATGCCGCCGCGCTGCACGGGCACGGCATCGCAAGCGTGCATCATCTGCCGGGCGTCGGACAGAACCTGCAGGACCATCCCGACTTCATCTTCGGCTACATGTCCGACAGCCCCTATTTCTCCGGCATCTCGCTGAAGGGCATGCCGCGGCTGATCCGCGCCATCCTGCAATATCGGCGCGAGCGCCGCGGTCCCCTCACCTCCAATTTCGCCGAATGCGGCGGCTTCCTGAAGACGCGGCCCGATCTCGACATCCCCGACATCCAGCTGCATTTCGGCATGGCGATGGTCGACGACCACGGCCGCAAGCGCCATAACGGTACCGGCTTCTCCTGCCATGTCTGCCTGCTCCGCCCGAAGAGCCGCGGCAGCGTTGCGCTCGCCAGCCTTGATGCGATGCAGGCCCCGCTGATCGATCCGAACTTCCTTGGGCACGAGGACGATCTCGAGACCATGGTCGCGGGCTTCAAGACCACGCGCCGCCTGATGGAGACACCGGCGCTGCGCGCGCTGCAGAAGAAGGACATGTTCACCGCCAACGTGCGCAGCGACGACGATATTCGCGCCGTGCTGCGCGAACGCGTCGACACCGTCTACCACCCCGTCGGCACCTGCAAGATGGGGACGGACGCGATGGCCGTGGTCGATCCGGCGCTGAAGGTGCACGGGCTCGAAGCTCTGCGCGTCGTCGACGCCTCGATCATGCCGACGCTGATCGGCGGCAACACCAATGCGCCGACCATCATGATCGGGGAGAAGGCGGCGGATATGATCAGGGCGGAGATGCGGTAATGTGAAGCTGCCGCCGCGTCATTCCCCTCTGTCGTCCCGGACAAGCGTAAGCGCCGATCCGGGACCCATAGCCACAGGACATGGTTTGGCGAAGACTCGGAGTTGCCATCGCGCGCCCCAACTTCTCCCTGTGGTTATGGGTCCCGGATCTGCGCGCGCTTGCGGCGCGCTTGTCCGGGACGACAGTTGGGCTCAATTCAGCAAGAACCCGCCGTCCACCGTCACGACACTCCCCGTCATGTAGCGCGAGGCCTTTGACGCCAGCAGCAGGATGGCGCCGTCGAGATCGGACTCGGCGCCGACGCGGCGCTGGGGGATGCGTTTGGCGAGGCGTTCGCCTGATGGCGTCGACCAGAACGCATGGTTCATTTCGGTGTCGATATAGCCCGGCGCGAGCGCGTTGATGCGGATGTTCTGCCCCGCCAGTTCCAGCGCCATCGCCCTGGTCGCCTGGATGATGCCGGCCTTGGAGATCGCATAGGGCGAGACTGCCTTCAGGACGCCGATGCCGAGCACGGAGGCGATGTTGACGATGTTGCCCTCCTGCTTGCGCGCGATCATGCGGCGGGCAATTTCGGTCGCGAGGAAATAGGCGCCCTTCAGGTTGGCGCCGATCACCGCGTCCCAGTCCGCCTCGGTCTGCTCGGTCGCGAGCTTCTCGATGGCGATGCCGGCATTGTTGATCAGCACGGTGACGGGGCCGAGCGCGGCTTCGGCGGCGTCGACAGCCCCGGCGATCGAGGCGGTGTCGGTGACATCGAGCGCGACCGCGGCCGCGCGGCCGCCCTTGCCGCGGATCTCCTCCTCGAGGCTCTTCAGCTTGTCGGTCTGCCGCGCAGCCAGCGCGACCGCCGCACCATGCGCCGCCAGCACCCGTGCAAACTGCCGGCCCAGCCCCTGGCTCGCGCCCGTGACGAGGATGGTTTCTTTACTGACGTCGAATAGGTCTGACATGACGACTTCCTTGCCGATTTCCTTACCGATTCCTTGGGCGCATCCCTTGAGCTTTGGGGCCATCAATACAGACGATTTTAGCGATCTGAAACCGGAATGATCGGTTCGGCGTTCATTCGTTCCAGAGGCAGGGTTTCGCTCATGAACAGTTTCGATCTCGCCGTGTATGCCGCGCTCGCCGTCGCGGTCGGCTTCGGGTTCAGGACCGGCCTGCTGCGCAGCGCCATGACCATCCTCGCCTATCTCCTCGCCGCGCCGATCGCGGTTGCGCTGATGCCGATGATCGCACCGCAGATTGCCGGCAATGCCAACTCGCCGCTGCCGCAGAACTGGATCTGGTTCTTCGCGATCTTCGTCGTGGTGGGCATGCTGTTCGGCCATATCGGCCGCATCGCGCTGAACGACACCGTCGGCGAGGCGGGCATCGGCGACCGGCTCGGCGGCGCCGCGCTCGGCGCCATCAGGGTCGGCCTCGTCGCCACCACGCTGGTGCTGGTGTTCGACCAGATCGTGCCGGCCAACCGCGAGCCGCCTTTCCTCGCCGGCTCGCATCTGCGGCCGCTGTTCTCGGCCGCCGGCCAGATGGGCTTCAAGTCGCTCCCGCCGGAGGCGGCCTCCGCGATCGACCGCCTCAAGCAGGAGCGGCGCATCTGATCTGGCGCATTTGCATCGCAGCGTGGCCGCGCATGCATTTTGGTGCGGGCCCGTCCCTTATCAGCGGCGCAACAGTTGGCTAGAGTGCCGCCGTCCAAAACCTGCCTGACATTACGGAGTGATACAGTGGATCTTGGGATCAAGGGTCGCCGCGCCATCGTCTGCGCATCCAGCAAGGGCCTCGGGCGCGCCTGCGCCATCTCGCTGGCGGAGGCCGGCGTTCACGTCACGCTGACCGCGCGCGGCGCCGAAGCCCTGAAGAAAACCGCCGATGAGATCCGCAAGGCCTATCCCGACGTGACGGTCACCGAGATCGTCGGCGACATCACGACGCCTGCGGGACGCGAGGCGGTGCTGAAGGCGTGTCCCGAGCCCGATATCCTGATCAACAATGCCGGCGGTCCGCCGCCCGGCGATTTCCGCAACTGGACCCGCGACGACTGGATCAAGGCGATCGACGCCAACATGCTCACCCCGATCGAGCTGATCAAGGCGACGGTGGACGGGATGATGGCGCGCAAGTTCGGCCGCATCGTCAACATCACCTCGGCCGCGGTGAAGGCGCCGATCGACATTCTCGGCCTCTCCAACGGCGCGCGCGCTGGCCTCACCGGCTTCATCGCCGGCCTGTCGCGCAAGACCGTGATCAACAACGTCACCATCAACGGCCTGCTGCCGGGCCCGTTCGAGACCGATCGCCTGACCAGCACCGCGAAGGGCGAAGCCGACAAGCGCGGCGTCACGCCGCAGCAGATCCTGGCCGAGCGTGCCAAGCTCAACCCCGCCGGCCGCTTCGGCCAGCCCGACGAGTTCGGCTATGCCTGCGCCTTCCTGTGCGGCGCCAAGGCCGGCTTCATCACCGGGCAGAACATTCTGCTGGATGGTGGTGCGTTCCCGGGCACGCTGTAACCGCGTTTGCAGGTGTACTCCCTCGCCCCGTTCTTACGGGGAGAGGGCTGGGGTGAGGGGCTCTCTCCACAAGCACCGTGAGGACTGGACTCGCGGAGGCTCCCCCTCACCCGGAATTCAAACTGCGTTTGAATTCCGGCCTCTCCCCGCAGGCGGGGAGAGGCAAAGCAACTCACCGCTGCTTCGTCGCCTCGTCCTCGTCCCGCTCGCTGGGATCGGAGGAATCGGCGGTGAGGCGCTCACCGGTCCAGTCGATGCCGAACTCCTCGAGCCCATTCGCGAGCAGGTCGCCCAGCATCGGCTCGCCGAGCAGATAGTGCACCGTTTCGCGGCGCGGGCTGCGATACTCGCCGCGCGCCTCCACGGCGCGGGCGCGCAGATCGTCCCAATCGTCGATCGTGCCGTCGCCGCGGCCAAGCCAGGTCAGCGCGACGAGATCGACCTGCTCGTCCTCGTTCAACGCAATCATGAAGCTGCCGAGCTCTTGCACGACAGGGTCGGAGCCATCGTCCTCGAGGACATCGATCGCATCGTCGTCGCTCGGGTTCGAGCCGGAATCCGGATCGGAATCCCCCTCCTTGACGTCGAATTCACGCGCCTTCTCGATGATGAAGGCAACCTTCTCGGCGGAAATCGTAAGCTCCGGCATGGCTCTCTCCAGGGTTCCCGCGATAACGCCGCATCGCGTCAGATGATCCATTGCGCTTGACGGCGGAAAACCGCATGTTTCTGCACCAAAAAGAAGCTGGGAAGGTGCCGGATGCAGTGGCAGGTGGGCAAGGTCAAAATCACCAAAGTGGTGGAATTGGAGACGGTCGGCTCGACCCGTTTCATCCTGCCGCTCGCGAGCAATGAGGAAATTTGCAAGCTGCCCTGGCTGATCCCGCATTTTGCCACCGAAGAAGGCCGGCTTAAAATGTCGATCCATTCGCTGGTGGTGGAGACGCCCGGCAGGCGCATCGTGGTCGATACCGGCCTCGGCAACGACAAGCAGGGCCGCAACGTCCCGACCTGGAACAACCGCAGCACGCCGTTCCTGGAGACCATTACGGCGGCCGGCTTTGCCCCCGACAGCATCGACACCGTGCTGTGCACGCATCTTCATGTCGATCACGTCGGCTGGAATACGAAACTGTCCGGCGGCAAATGGGTGCCGACCTTCCCGAAGGCGCGCTACGTTTTCGGCAGGACCGAATACGAATATTGGCGCGACCATTCGACCGCGCCGGACAAGCAGGCCG
The DNA here is from genome assembly GCF_023100985.1 of Bradyrhizobium sp. 191. Taxonomy (NCBI): domain Bacteria; kingdom Pseudomonadati; phylum Pseudomonadota; class Alphaproteobacteria; order Hyphomicrobiales; family Nitrobacteraceae; genus Bradyrhizobium; species Bradyrhizobium sp. 191. The sequence goes on along the minus strand of NZ_CP064692.1, from coordinate 5,334,411 downwards.
TGTTCGGCGATTCCGTGCAGCCGATCGTCGATGCCGACAGGGCCGATCTGATCCCGAGCGACCACCGGCTGTGCGAGGAGATCAGCATGATCCCGACCCCCGGCCACAGTCCCGGCCATATGAGCATCCTCATCCAGTCGGACGGCGAACAGGCCCTGCTCACCGGCGACGTCGCCCATCACCCCTGCCAGATGGCGCATCTCGACTGGTCTTCGACCGCCGATTCCGACCAGGCGCAATCGGCCGCAACGCGGGCAGCGCTGTTCGGCCGCTTTGCCGATACGCCGACGCTGGTGATCGGCGGACATTTTTCGGCCGGGCATATCAGGCGGGAGGGGGACGCGTTCAGGTTCGTCGCGCTGGGGTGATCTCTGTTTTGGGCGGTTGAATTTCCTGCCGCCCTGTTCCATGAAGCTGTTAACCGACCGGTCCAATCTCCAGGGAGAAACGAGAATGAAGCTTGTTCGTTACGGCGAGAAGGGTGCGGAAAAGCCCGGCCTGATCGACAGATCCGGCCAGCTGCGCGACCTGTCGGCGCATGTGAAGGACCTCACCGGCGAAGCCTATTCGCCCGAGTCCCTGAAGAAGCTGGCGGCGCTCGATCCCGCCACGCTGCCCGCCGTTTCCGGCAAGCCGCGGTTCGGCGCGCCCGTCACCGGCATCTCGAAATTCGTGGCGATCGGCCTCAACTACAGCGACCATGCCAAGGAGACTGGCGCCGACATTCCGAGCGAGCCGATCATCTTCATGAAGGCCAACACCTCGCTGTCGGGTCCGAACGATCCGGTCGAGAAGCCGCGCGGCTCGACCAAGCTCGACTGGGAGGTCGAGATCGCCGCCATCATCGGCACCCGCGCGAAATACGTCTCGGAAGCCGACGCGCTGAACCATGTCGCCGGCTATTGCGTCTGCAACGACGTCTCCGAGCGCGCGTTCCAGATCGAGCGTCTGGGCCAGTGGACCAAGGGCAAGTCGCACGACACGTTCGGCCCGCTCGGCCCGTGGCTCGCGACCAAGGACGAGATCAAGGACGTGCAGAGCCTGTCGATGTGGCTCGACGTCAACGGCCAGCGCCGCCAGACCGGCTCGACCAAGACCATGATCTTCTCCATGGCCAAGTGCATCTCCTACGTCTCGCAGTTCATGACCCTGCTGCCCGGCGACGTCATCACGACAGGCACTCCGCCCGGCGTCGGCCTCGGCATGAAGCCACCGACCTTCCTCAATGTCGGCGACGTCGTCACGCTCGGCATCGAAGGCCTCGGCGAGCAGCGCCAGGAGATCGTGGCGGCGTAAGACGCGCGCGCATCATACACCGTCGTCATGCCCGGGCTTGACCCGGGCATCCACGTCTCACAGTCTGACCACGACGCGACGCGTGGATGGCCGGGTCAAGCCCGGCCATGACGAGGAGACACCGTTCGCACAAGACCGAATGCAGGACATCCTCATGAAACTCACCTTCTCCCCCGCCTCGCCCTTCGCCCGCAAGGTGCGCATCGCCGCGATCGAGCTCGGGCTGATCGACAAGATCGAGTTCGTGCCTGCGGCGGTGACGCCGGGCACGGCCAACGAGGATTATTCGAAGATCACGCCGCTGAAGAAGCTGCCGGTGCTGATCACCAATGATGGCGACGTGATCCTGGATTCCTACGTGATCGTCGAATATCTCAATGAGATGGCCGGCGGCAGCCTGATCCCCGATTACGGCCCGCGGCGCTGGAAGGCCAAGACCAACCACTCGCTGATCAACGCCATGCTCGATTCCATGCTGCTGTGCCGCTACGAGAAGATGGTGCGGCCGCAGGGCCTGCAATGGCAGGCGTGGTCGGACGACCACTGGAACCGGGCCTGGACCGGCATGGCGCGCTTCGAGAACATGCCGGAGGTGCTGAACGGCCCGTTCGACATCTCGCAGATCGGCCTCGTTTGCGTGCTCGGCTATGCCGACTTCCGCTTCGCCGATTGCGGCTGGCGCAAGGCCTATCCCAAGCTCGACGCCTTCCACCAGAAGATGCTGGAGCGGCCGTCCGTGAAGATCTCGGTGCCGCCGGCAGCGTAGCGGAATACGCCGGGAGAATGACGGTGCGCGATCGCTTCTCCCTCACAAGTCTCAGTGCGAGCCTCGTGCTCGCGCTCACCGTTTCAGCCACCCATCTGCGGGCCGAGAGCATGCCGCCGGGACAAGCCGATCAGGCCTGCGGATCACCATCATCGGTCGACGATGGCTGGGAGATCGCCTCGCCCGACAGTGTCGGCATGAACACTGCGCAGCTGTGCACCCTCGCAGCGCGGCTCGCGCAGCGGTCAACCGCGGTCCATTCGGTCGTCGTCGCCAGGCATGGCAAGCTGGTTTTCGAACAGTATTTTGCCGGCTATGATCAACCCTGGGGACAGCCCGACGGCCAGTACGAGTTCGCTGCGACGATCAGGCACGACATGCGCTCGGTATCCAAGAGCGTGACCTCGCTGCTGGTTGGAATCGCGATTGATCGCAAGCTCATCGCGGGCGTAGATGTGCCCGTCCTGAAATTCTTCCCCGACTACGCAACCGTGAAGCAGCCGGGATGGGACGCCATCACGATTCGCCATCTGCTGACGATGTCCTCCGGCTTCAAATGGGACGAGGCGCGGGCCTGGACCGATCCAAAAAACGACGAACCGCGTCTCGTCACCGAGCCGGATCCCCTCGGCTATGTGCTGTCGCGACCCATCGCTGCACCGCCGGACACATTGTGGAACTATAGCGGCGGCAGCACGGAGCTGCTCGGCAACATCGTCGAGCGCGTCTCGAAACAGTCGCTGGAGGCGTTCGCGCGCGAGGCGCTGTTCCAGCCGCTCGGCATCACCGATGTCGAATGGAAGGCCTATAAGAACGGCAAGATCGCAGCGGCTGCGGGCCTGCGCCTGCGACCACGCGATGCGGCCAAGATCGGCCAGCTCGTGCTGAGTCGCGGCCAGTGGAACGGCCGACAAGTCGTCCCGGCCGACTGGATCGCGCAGTCGATCACGCCGCGTTTCCAAGCGGTCGGCCTTTTCGGCGGTACGCTGTTCTACGGCTATCAATGGTGGATGGGCCGCTCGCTCGCCGGTAGCAAGGAGATCAAATGGGTTGGTGCCTTCGGCTGGGGCGGACAACGCATTTTCATCGTGCCCGGTCTTGATCTCGTCATGATGACGACTGCTGCGCAGTACGGCCAACCGAAGGAAGGCCTGGCCGCGATCGACATCCTCTCCAATATCGTCATTCCATCCGTGCACGACGCACATTGATACCCGGGAAGCTTTTATGAGCCTGAAGTTCTCAGTCGGCGATCTCACCATCCATCGCGTCATCGAGCAGGAGACCTCGTTCGTCCCGGCGCTGGAGATGCTGCCAGCATTGACGCCGGACGTGCTGGCCGAGAACCGCGCGTGGATGCGCGAGGCGAAGGCGCTGGACGAAGAGGACGTGCTGCTGCTGTGCTTCCAGTCCTACGTGGTGAAGACGCCACATCACACCATTTTGGTCGACAGCTGCATCGGCAACGACAAGCCGCGGCCGCGGCCGAAATGGAACATGAAGACCGACGATACCTATCTGCGCGGGCTCGATGCCGCGGGGTTCTCGGTCGACGACATCGACTTCGTGATGTGCACGCATCTGCATGTCGATCATGTCGGCTGGAATACGCGGCTGGAGAACGGCCGCTGGGTGCCAACCTTCCCCAAGGCGCGCTATCTGTTCGCCAAACAGGAATTCGATCACTGGTTCGCGCAGAACGCCAAGACGGAGATCCCGCCCTTCGCCGACAGCGTGTTGCCGGTGGTCGAGGCGGGGCGCCATGAGCTCGTTGGCAACGACCACCAGATCGGCGATCACGTTCGCATCCTGCCGACGCCCGGTCACACGCCCGGCCATATCGCCATCACGATGGGGCGCGGCAAGGACGATGCGGTGTTCTCCGGCGATCTCATGCACTCGCCATTGCAGACGCTCTACCCCGAGCTGTCGATCAAGTTCGACGTCGACCCAGCCAAGGCAGCCACGACGCGCCGCAGCTTCCTGGAGCGCTATTGCGACGCCGACACGCTGTGCTGCACGGCACATTTCCCCTCGCCGTCGGTCGGCAAGATCAAGCGCAAGGGCAGCGGATTCGTTTGCGCGGCGGTGTAGCGCAAGCGGTCTTCCTGCTTCCTCCCGTCATGCCCGGGCTTGTCCCGGGCATCCACGCTCTTACAATCCATCGATCACGAAGAACGTGGATGGCCGGGACAAGCCCGGCCATGACGAGGAAACAACATGCCTGATCTGCCCGACATTCCCCTCCCCGCCGGCATCCGCTCGCGTACCATCGACGGCATCAACGGCTTGCGCGTGCATGTGCTCGAGGCGGGATTCGAGACCAGCGGACGGCGCTGCATCCTGCTGCTGCACGGCTTTCCCGAGCTTGCGTTCTCCTGGCGCAAGGTGATGCCGGCGCTGGCTGCGGCCGGCTACCACGTGATCGCGCCGGATCAGCGCGGCTATGGACGCACGACGGGATGGAGTGCGGAATACGACGGCAATCTCGCCCCGTTCTCGCTCTTCAATCTGGTGCGTGACGCGCTCGCCCTGGTGTCGGCGTTCGGCTACAGGCAGGTCGATGTGGTCGGGCATGATTTCGGCAGCCCGGTCGCGGCCTGGTGCGCCTTGATCCGGCCAGACGTGTTTCGGTCGGTGACGATGATGAGCGCGCCGTTCGGCGGACCGCCGCCGCTGCCGTTCGGCACCGCGCATGCGCCGGCTGAGCCTGCGGCCGAAGACGCGGTCCATCGCGAGCTCGCCGCGCTGCCGCGTCCGCGAAAGCACTATCAATGGTACTATTCGACGCGCGAGGCGAACGCCGACATGCACGGCGCACCGCAGGGCCTGCATGATTTCCTGCGCGCCTATTATCATCACAAGAGCGCGGACTGGACCGGCAACAAACCCTATCCGCTGGCGTCGTGGTCGGCGGGCGAGCTGGCGAAGCTGCCGACCTATTACGTGATGGACCTGAACGAGACCATGGCGGAGACGGTCGCGAAGGAGATGCCCTCGCCGGACGCGATCGCCGCCAATCGATGGCTGCCGGACAGCGACCTCGCCTACTACAGCGCCGAATATGGCCGCACCGGATTCCAGGGCGGGCTGCAATGGTATCGCTACGGCACCTCGGGCACGATGAACAACGAGCTGCAGCTGTTCGCGGGCCGCAGCATCGACGTGCCCTCGTGCTTCATCTCGGGCAAGCAGGACTGGGGCACTTATCAGCGCCCGGGCGTGTTCGAGGCGATGCAGGCGCGCGCATGCACGAAGATGCTCGGCTGCCATCTCGTCGACGGCGCCGGCCATTGGGTGCAGCAGGAGCAGCCGGCCAAGGTGAGCCGGTTGCTGCTCGACTTCCTCGCCAAAGCCCGCGCCGCATGATTTGACCGGGGAACCGCGGCCTCCTATATAGTTTAGAATAATTCTAAATTAGGAAGACAGGCCGCCGTGAAGAATTTTGCCGATCTGACCGAGCGCGAAGTGCTGGCGGTTGCGATCTCCTCCGAGGAGGAGGACAGCCGGATCTACATGACCTTCGCCGAGGATCTGAAGGAACGCTATCCCGACTCCGCGAAGCTGTTCGAGCAGATGGCCGAGGAAGAGCGCGGCCATCGCCACATGCTGCTGGAGATGTACGAGCAGCGCTTCGGCCAGCATCTGCCGCCGATCCGCCGCGAGGACGTCAAGGGTTTCCTGCGTCGCCGTCCGATCTGGCTGACCAAGAACCTGCCGCTCGACACCATCCGCCGGGAAGTCGAGACCATGGAGCTCGAGGCCGAGCGCTTCTACGCCAAGGCCGCCGAGCAGGCCGAGGACGTCAACGTGCGCCGGCTGCTCGGCGACCTCGCCGAGGCCGAGAAGGGTCACGAGCACACCGCCGCCAGGCTGACCGACGAGATCCTGAGGCCCGACGTGCGCGCCGAAGAGGACCGCACGCGCCGGCGGATGTTCGTGCTGCAATATGTGCAACCGGGACTTGCCGGCCTGATGGACGGCTCGGTCTCGACGCTCGCGCCGCTGTTTGCGGCCGCCTTTGCCACGCATCAGAACTGGCAAACCTTTCTGGTGGGCCTTGCCGCCTCGATCGGCGCCGGCATCAGCATGGGATTTGCGGAAGCGCTCTCCGACGACGGCTCGCTCACGGGGCGCGGCTCGCCCTGGCTGCGCGGCATCACCTGCGGCGCGATGACGACGCTCGGCGGGCTTGGCCACACCGCGCCCTATCTCGTTCCCGACAGCTGGGCCAATGCGTTCTGGATCGCGACGGGAATCGCCTGTGTCGTCGTGTTCTTCGAATTGTGGGCGATCGCCTTCATCCGCTCGCGCTACATGGACACGCCGTTCCTCCAGGCGGTGTTCCAGATCGTTCTCGGCGGCGCCATCGTGCTGGCGGTCGGGATCGTGATCGGGGCGGCGTAGGAGCCACACTGTCCCACTGACATAGCAATCGCCATCAAACAGCCGTTGCCGCGTTCGGCCAAACTGCGCATCATCCTCCAACAACCAGAGCGGGAGATGCGCCGTGGCCAAATCGGAATGGAGTTTCAAGAGTGCGGTCGAGCTGTCGGCCGCATTGAGCGCGAAGAAGGTCTCCGCGGTCGAGCTCACGCAGGATGCGATCGCGCGCATCGAACGGCATGACGGCAGGATCAATGCGGTCTGCGTGCGCGATTTCGGCCGCGCGCTCGTCGCGGCGCGCGAGGCGGACGCGGCGTTGGCGCGCGGCGAGCGCAAGCCGCTGCTCGGCCTGCCCGTGACGATCAAGGAATCCTTCAACATCGCCGGCCTGCCGACGACCTGGGGATTCGTGCCGCAGAAGGACTTCAAGCCTGTGGAAGACGCGCTGGCGGTGACCCGCATCAAGCAGGCTGGCGGCATCATTCTCGGCAAGACCAACGTGCCGGTGGGTCTCGGCGACTGGCAGAGCTACAACGACATCTACGGCACCACCAACAATCCCTATGATCTCGGCCGAACACCGGGCGGATCGTCCGGGGGATCGTCGGCGGCCCTTGCCGCAGGCTGTTGCGCGCTCGCCACCGGCTCCGACATCGGCGGCTCCCTGCGTGTGCCGGCATTTCACTGCGGCGTCTTCGCGCACAAGCCGACTCTCAATCTCTGCGCGGCGCGGGGCGAGACCCCGCCGCCGTTTCCAGCCATTCCGCGCGAGGGCGACCTCGCCGTCATCGGGCCGATGGCGCGCACGGCGGCAGATCTTTCCTTGCTGCTCGACATCATGGCCGGACCGGATCCGCTGGATGCCGGTGTCGCCTACAAGCTCGACTTGCCCGTTGCACGGCATCAATCATTGCGGGACTTTCGTGTCCTGGTGATCGACAGCCATCCGCTGCTGCCGACCGACCGGGATGTCCGCGGCGCGATCGACAAGCTCGCAACCGATCTTGCGAAGGCCGGCGTGACCGTCACACGAGAGAGCCCGCTGCTCCCGGACTTCGTGGAGACGTCGCGGCTTTACATGCGCATGCTGCTGAGCTTCCTCGGCGCGTTCTTACCTCCCGACGAGCTGGCGGACTCGCAGGCCCGGGCGAGCCAGTTGTCGCCCGAGGATCGCAGCCTCGGCGCGGAGCGACTGCGTGGCATCACCGCAAGCCACCGCGCCTGGGTGCTCGACGCCGGCAGCCGCGCCGGCCTGCGGGCGCAATGGCGCGCGCTCTTCAAGAGCTTCGACGCGGTGATCTGCCCGATCATGCCGACGCCGGCCTTTCCGCATGACCATTCGCCGGAGCAGCGTCTGCGGCGTATCAGCATCGACGGCAAGGACTATCCCTATTCCGACCAGCTCGCCTGGCCGGGCATTGCCACGCTTCCGGGGCTGCCTGCGACGGCCGTTCCGCTCGGTCTGTCGAATGACGGCCTGCCCGTCGGCGCTCAGATCGTCGGTCCGTGGCTGGAAGATCGCACGCCGCTCAAGCTCGCCGAGCTGATCGAGCGCGAGTTCGGCGGGTTCGTGCCGCCGAAGATGTTCGATGATTGATTCCTCCACGTCATTGCGAGCGAAGCGAAGCATCCAGACTACCTCCGCGGAGAATCATGGATTGCTTCGTCGCATCAGCGCAAAATTGCTTCGCAATTTTGTCGCGAGCTCCTCGCAATGACGTAGCGAAAACAGCGATACTGAAATCAACTATCGAACACAATCACGCTACGCAGCGTCTTGCCGGCTTTCATGTTGGCAAAGCCCTCGTTGATCTCGCTCAGCTTCAGCTTGGCCGAGATCCAGTCTTCGAGGTGCAGCCGGCCGCGCAGGTAAAAATCGACCAGGCGCGGCATGTCCACGCGAAAGTGGTTGGAGCCCATCGAGGAGCCCTGGATCTTGCGCTCGCGCAGGAAGTCGAAGCCGTGCAGCTCGATCTTCTGGCCGAACGGAATCATGCCGACGATGGTGGCGGTGCCGCCCGAAGCGAGCATGCCGAACGCCTGCTCGGCGGTCTCCTTGCGGCCGAGCACCTCGAAGGAATGATGCACGCCGCCATTGGTGAGGTCGCGCACCTGCTTCACGACGTCACCATCCGCCGGGTTGATGATATCAGTCGCCCCTAACTTGGTCGCGAGCTGGAGCTTCGCCGGATTGGTGTCGATGGCGATGATGCGGCCGGCGCCCGCGATCTGCGCGCCGTTGATTGCGGCCATGCCGACGCCGCCGCAGCCGATCACGGCCACGGTCTCGCCCGCCGTCACCTTCGCCGTGTTCACCACCGCGCCATAGCCGGTGATGACGCCGCAGCCGATCAGCGCGGCGAGATCGAGCGGCATCTCCTTCCTGATTTTGACGATGGCATTCTCGTGCACCAGCATCTGCTCGGCGAAGGAGGAGAGGTTCAGGAACTGGTGCAGCTTCTCCGGCTTCGACCATTGCATCCGGTTGGAGACGCCCGGCAGCATCTTCACCGTTGTGTCGGTGCAGAGCACGGTACGGCCCGTGGTGCAGTTGTCGCAGGTGCCGCAGAACACGGACAGGCAGGTGACGACGTGGTCGCCCGGCTTGACGTAAGTGACGTCGGAGCCGACCTGCTCGACCACGCCGGCGGATTCGTGCCCAAGCACCGCCGGCAGCGGATGCGGATAGAGCCCTTCCATGAAATGCAGGTCGGAGTGACAGAGGCCGGCGACCGCGGTGCGGATCAGCACCTCGCGCGGACCGGGCTTCGGCAGGCTGATGTCCTCGATGACGAGCGGCTGGTTGACTTCGTGGAGGACGGCGGCCTTCATTAGCGTTCCCTCATTGTTATGTTTATCGTTGCGTGCGGGGACTTCACCTCTCCCATCGGGAGAGGTGAAGGGAGAGCCTACGCCGCCAAAACCAGTTCGCCAACCTCGCTCATGCTGCCTGCGCGATCGCCGAGCAGCAACGCGGCGATCTTCGCTTGCGCGGCATTTTCCGTCAGCCGGAACGGATCGCTCGGCAACACGCGATGATTGATGACGAGGCGCGACAGTAGCAGGCGGCGCGCATCGCCGCGCATGTCGTGGATGCGATGCGCCTCCCAGGCGAAGGCGACCGCGCTCGCGACATGATAGAGCAGGCTGGTGGCGCGGCGCGCCTCCGCCTCATTCTCGGACTTGCTTGCGACCTCGCGCGCAAAGCCGACGGCGCGATCGGTGAGATCGCGCAGACGGTCGCGCCAGGCCTGCGGCACGGAGGCGCTGTCGTCGAGCCGGGCGTGCAGATCGGCCGCGAGCGCGGACTCCGCGCCGTGGCGACCGACCGCGCGCCTCAAGGCGTCGATCGCGACGATGTTGCCGGTGCCCTCCCAGACCGAGCCGAGATGCGCATCGCGCAGCAGGCGAGCGGTGGCGAATTCCTCGATATAGCCGATGCCGCCGCGCATCTCGAGCGCATCGCCGCAGACGTTGCGCGCATCGCGCGTGGCGCGGAATTTCAGCGTCGGGGTGAGAATGCGCAGGAGCGCCGCCGCATCCTGACTTCCGGCTTCGGCGCGATCGAGCGCATCAGCGGTGAGAAAGCTCATCGACAGCGCCTGCTCGACCGGGAGCATGATCTTCAGCATCTGACGCCGTCCGAGCGGCAGGTCGATGATGCGGCTGCCGAACACCACGCGGTTCGTCGCCACCGTCATCGCGTCGTGATAGGCGCGGCGCATCAGCGCGGTGGATTTGACGCCGTTGGACAGGCGCGAGGAATTCACCATCTCGGCCATCTGCACAAAGCCGCGGTCGAGCTTGCCGACCGCGTAGGCGACCGCGCCTTCGAGCTTGATCTCGCCCGAGGCCATCGAACGGGTGCCGAGCTTGTCCTTGAGGCGCACGATCCGGTAGTGGTTCTGCGTGCCGTCGTCGAGCAAGCGCGGCATCAGGAACAGGCCGACGCCGCGCGTTCCCGGCCCGGCGCCTTCGGGGCGCGCCAGCAGCATCACGACTTTCGCATCGGCATTCGAGCAGAACCACTTTTCGCCGTAGAGGCGCCAATGGTCGCCCTCCTGCACCGCGCGCGTGGTCAGGGTGCCGACATCGGAGCCGCCCTCCTTCTCGGTCATGAACTGGCCGCCTTGCGTCAGCTTGCTCATGTCGGTCGAGGTCAGGCCGTCGAGATATTTTGCCTTCAGCGCCTCGCTGCCGAATTTTGCCAACAGCTTGGCGCAGCCGTCGGTGACGTTGATCGGGCAGCCCATGCCGAATTCGGTCTGGTTGAACAGGAAGGTGAAGGCGTGCTTGGCGACGACGGGATATTTGTCCGGCCAGCCCATGATGCCCTTGCGGATCGAGAGCGCGTGGATGCCGAACTCGCCGAACGCGGCGTTCTCCAGTTCGCGATAGGCCGGGTGGTATTCGATCCACTGCACGTCACGGCCGAACTTGTCGCGCTGGTGCAGAACGGGCGTGTGCCGATCCGCGAGCCGCGCGCACTCGTCGAGATGGCCGCCGGCGAGCGCGCCGAGACGGTCGAGATGCGGCTCGATATGACGGAACAGCGTATCAGGCAGATGAATGCGCAGGAGATCGGCGAGCGCCGGATCGGCGCGGTAGAAATTCATGCCTGACGTATCGGGCGCCAGCAGGCCGGAAGGTGCGGCCGCGGCATTTTGTGGCTGCGCTGTGACCGGCTTATGCATGTTCGTCCTCTTCGTTTCCGTCCGACGGCAATTCTTTGCGCTTGCCGCTTTGGATGATGTCGATCATGCTCCAGTCGCGGAGAGCGATAAAGCCGCAAAATATCAGGGCGGCATGATCGCCGTGGAGGAGCAATTCGCTCTGCGGAACTGTCATCGTCCCGGCTGGTTCTTCGCACAGCCCACGCATAGATCAGCGGCTCCTGCTTCCGAGAGATCACGCCATGGAACATCCGAAATACAAGATCGCTCTCATCGTCGGTGCCGGCGAAGGCCTGAGCGCCTCGCTGGCGCGACTGCTCTCCGCCCAGGGCATCCGCGTCGCGCTCGCCGCGCGAAAGATCGAGAAGCTCGGCGCGCTCTGCAGCGAGACCGGCGCCAAGGCCTATGCCTGCAACGCCACCGAGCCCGACGAGGTCGAACGGCTGTTCGGCCTCGTCGAGCGTGAGATCGGAACGCCCGACCTCGTCGTCTACAATGCCAGCGGCCGCTCGCGCGGGCCTTTCGTCGAGCTCGTTCCGGCCGATGTCGCGCAGGCGATTGCGGTCAGCGCCTATGGCGGCTTCCTGGTCGCGCAGCAGGCGGCCAGGCGCATGCTGCCGAACAAGCACGGCGCGATCCTGTTCACCGGCGCCTCCGCCAGCGTCAAGGGCTATGCGCAGTCGGCCCCGTTCGCGATGGGCAAGTTCGCGCTGCGCGGCCTTGCGCAGAGCCTGGCGCGCGAATTGTCGCCGCAGGGCATCCATATTGCGCATTTCGTCATCGACGGCGGCATCCGCAGCGCGGCGCGAATTGAACCGGCGGATAAGCCGGATTCGATGCTCGATCCCGACGCGATCGCGCAGAGCTACTGGAACGTGTTGCAGCAACCGCGCAGCGCCTGGAGCTGGGAGCTGGAGCTGCGGCCCTGGGTGGAGAAGTTTTGAGGCGATAATGTCGCCACAACAACCGTCATTGCGAGGAGCCCTTGCGACGAAGCAATCCAGGGCTGTCTCCGCGGATACATTTCTGGATTGCTTCGCTTCGCTCGCAATGACGGCAGGGAGGATCAATGACCACGGAAACCACGATCGACACCGGCACCAGTGAACTCCTCTGCGTCGTCCGCGACCGCGTCGCGATCATCACGCTGAACCGGCCGGAGGCGCGCAATGCGCTGTCGGACGCGTTGACGCCGGCGCTGCGCACGATGATCCGGAGCTGCGGCGAGGACCCCGGTGTCGGCGCGCTGCTGCTGACCGGCGCGGGCGAAGCGTTCTGTGCCGGCGGCAACGTCAAGGGCATGGGCGCGCATCGCGATCCGAAGAAGCTCGACATGTCCTTCGACGACAAGGTCGCCGATCTCCAGGAGCAGCAGCGGCTGCTCACGGGCGCGCTGGTGTCGGTGCGCAAGCCGACCATCGCGGCTTTGCCCGGGCCCGCGGTCGGCGCCGGGCTCGCCATCGCCATGGCCTGCGACATCCGTATCGCCGCGCAATCGGCCTTCGTCGCCACCGGCTATGCCCGCATCGCGCTCAGCGGCGATTACGGCATCGCCTGGCTGCTCACCCGCCTCGTCGGCACCGCGCGGGCGCGCGAGCTGATGTTCACCGGCGATCGCGTCGATGCGGCGCGTTGCGAAGCCATCGGCCTCGTCAACCGCGTGGTGCCTGACGACACATTGCAGGCCGAGGCGTTCGCGCTGGCAAGATCGCTCGCCGAAGGCCCGCGCCTGGCGCTGCGCTACATGAAGGACAATCTCGACGAGGCCGTGCTGTTCGATTTCGAAACCGCCAGGGATCACGAAGCCGAGCGCCTGATCCGCCTGACCACGACCGCGGATCACAAGGAGGCGGTGCAGGCCTTCATCGAGAAGCGCAAGGCGGTGTTCACGGGGAAGTAGCGGCACTCCATCCGGGCTACGCGGTCCGAACCATTCGACCATTCCATATAGTAGAGACCCTATTTTGAGAGTGCTGAATGGATTGGTCTGAAGTGGTCCGAAAGGCCGCCATCCTGGCGGAGAAGACGGGCTATGTTACGTTCGATCAACTCAACGAGTTGATCCCGTCAGCTGAGGCGGAACCGGAAGACATCGATGCCATACTCACCGCTCTAAGCGAGCGGGGTATCTGGATCGAGGAAGAATAGGCCTTATCGTAGCTCGGATGGAGCGAAGCGTAATCCGGGAAGGTCTGCGCTTGGGGCCCGAATCCCGGATTGCGCTACGCTCCATCCGGGCTACGAAGAACAAAAAAAGCCCGGCTCTGGCTTTGCCAGGCCGGGCTGCAGTGGTGTCAGGCCGAGGCTGAGGGGCTGTCGGCCTGACGGGAAAGGGCGGCGAGGCGCCAGCTCGCGCAGGGAATGTCCTTCGGCGCGACGCTGATCTCCTTGTCGAAGCGCACCAGCTTCCAGTCGTCGGGATGGTTGACGAAAGCGAAGCCGGATTTGCGCGCGAGCGAGACCATCGCCTCGTTGGAACGCAGCGTGTCGCCGAACATGTGCTCGGCGCCAAGCGCGGCGGCGCGGCATTCGAGGTTCTTCATCAGCGCGGTGGCGATGCCGCGGCCCTGCCAGCGATCGTCGACCGACAGGCCGAACTCGAGAGTCGCGGTCTCGGCATGGAAGGCGTAGCGCGCTTCGGCCACGATGGTCTCGAAGCCGTCGACCATCATGGTCGCAACGATCGTGAAGCGCTCGCCCTCACCGACCCGAAGGAAGTCGTGCAGCAGGCCCTGCGGCAGCTCGCTGATCGCGCCGAAGAAACGGTTGTAGCGGGAACGGGTCGAGAGCGAGCGGAAATAGTGCTGGAGCTCGTCGGTGTCGCGCGGCTCGACGAAGCGAACGTTGAGCGCCGTGCCGTCGCTTGTGCGCAGCCTGTCCGAATATTGCTTCAGATCTTCGAGGCGAAGGATGCTCATGACACATGCCGTTCAAAAAGGGACCGCCGGCGCCCCACAGTCAGGCGGCGCCGGCCTGGCGGCCTATCAGGCCCGCCAGAAGGGCTTGTCGGCCTCGTAGGCAATATCGGACCAGGACAGCCCGACGTCGTGGAGGTCGCGGGCGGTCCAGTTGGTCAGCTCGCGCCGGGTCCGGTAGCGCTCGTGCCAGACATGGAGGACCTCGCCGATCTGGTAGAGGAGGCCGTGTGCATGATGATTTGTCATCGAATTGTCGGTCAATGTAGACATTTTCAGCTCCTGGAGCTAAGTTGACTGCTAATATCTGCCTTCTGCTGCGCCGCGACAAACGACAATTTGTACCTTTTCGCATGAAATAACGTCATGCATCCTGCTGCCAAATGACTGCCAGATTGCCCTCCCTGAACGGATTGCGAGCGTTCGAGGCCGCCGCGCGCCATCTCAGCTTCACGCTGGCAGCCAGTGAGCTGAACGTGACCCAGACCGCGATCAGCCATCAGATCCGCAGGCTGGAGGAGGAGCTTGGCATCCGCCTGTTCATCCGGCAGAACCGCGCGCTGGCGCTGACGCCGGAGGCGCGCGATTACCTGCCGGGCGTCCGCGCCGCCTTCAACGATTTGCGCCTGGCCACCGACCGCCTGTTGCGGAAGGAGGACGACAAGGTGCTGACGGTGTCGACGCTGGCATCGCTCGCGGCCAAATGGCTGCTGCCGCGGCTGACCGATTTCCAGGAGCAGCACCCCGGCATCGACGTGCGCATCACCACCTCGACCAGCCTCGTCGATTTCCAGCGCGACAATGTCGATGCCGCGATCCGCTATGGCCGCGGCCAGTGGCCGGGCCTGCGCGCCGACTGGCTGATGGCGGACGAGCTGTTTCCGGTATGCAGTCCGTCACTGCTGCGCGGCGACAAGCCGCTGCGCCGGCCCGAGGATCTGCGCAACCATCCGCTGCTGCACACCTCGAACGCCAACAGCGACGACTGGCGGCTGTGGCTGACCGCGGCGGGCCTGCCGGCGGACATCGCGCGGCATCCGGGCATCACCTTCGACATGATCTTCATGACCATCCAAGCCGCGATCGACGGCATCGGCGTGGCGATGGGACGGACCTCCTACGTCCAGGACGACATCGCCAAGGGCCGCCTCGTTGTGCCTTTCAAGATCGCGCTGCCGGCCGATGCCGGGTTCTACCTGGTCGCGCCGGAGGGCCGCCGCGAGGCGCCGAAGCTTGCCGCGTTCCGGCAATGGATCGTCGCTGCAACGCAAAATAAAGTCTGAAAAATCATCAGCTTCCTCCGGAATACCGGTTGACTCGCTCCGCTGCGCGCGGGATGGGGTATGACAGATTGTCGCAGCATCAATCTGTCGCCTTGCCGTGCAATGCATTTCGGCCCGGCCGCGTCTTTCCAAGGGAGCAACGTCATGGCTGGACCAGCCGCCTCAACCAATCCGGCCGCGATCAAGTCGCGCGTCGGCGCGATCCTGCGCGCAACCAGCGGCAATTTCCTCGAACAGTTCGACTTCTTCCTGTTCGGCTTCTATGCCGCCGCGATCGGCAAGGCGTTCTTCCCCTCGACCAACGAGACCGCCTCGCTGCTTAACACGTTCGGCGTGTTCTGGCTCGGCGCCTTGATGCGACCGGTCGGCGCGATCGTGCTTGGTGCCTATATCGACCGCATCGGCCGCCGCCAGGGCCTGATCGTCACGCTCGGCATCATGGCCTTCGGCACGATCGTCATCGCGTTCTGCCCGAGCTACGCAACCATCGGCATCGCAGCGCCGATCATCGTGCTGATCGGCCGGCTGCTGCAAGGCTTCTCGGCCGGCGTCGAGCTCGGCGGCGTATCGGTGTATCTCGCGGAGATCGCCACGCCCGGCAATCGCGGCTTCTACACCTCGTTCCAATCGTCGAGCCAGCAGGTCGCGATCTTCGTGGCCTCGATCCTCGGCTACATCCTCTCCGAGGTGATGCCGGCCGACACCGTGGCCGCCTGGGGCTGGCGCATTCCCTTCTTCGTGGGATGCCTGATCATTCCGCTGATCTTCCTCCTGCGGCGGACGCTGGAGGAGACGCCGGCCTTCCTCGCCATGAAGAAGCATCCCACCGCGAACGAGGTGTTCGCCTCCGCGCTCGCCAATTGGCGCATCGTCGTTCTCGGAATGATGATCGCGATCCTGACCACGACGACGTTCTACTTCGTCACCGTGTACACGCCGACCTTCGGCAAGACCGTGCTGAAGCTGTCGACGCATGACGCGCTGCTGGTCACGCTGCTCGTCGCGGTGACCAACTTCATCTGGAATCCGGTCGGCGGCGCGCTCTCCGATCGCATCGGCCGCAAGCCGGTGCTGATTGCGATCGCCTGCCTGTCGCTGGTGACCGCCTATCCGGCATTGCACTGGCTGGTGGCGGCGCCGACCTTCGGCAAGCTGCTCGCGGTCGAGATGATGTTCTCGTTCTATTTCGGCGTCTACAGCGGCACCATGTTGGGTGCCCTCGTCGAGATCGTTCCGGCGCATGTCCGCACCACCTGCTTCTCGCTGGCGTTTGCGCTTGCCGCGGCCCTGTTCGGCACCTTCACGCCGTTCGCCTCGACCTGGCTGATCGAGCGGACCGGCGACAAGGCCTCGCCCGGCTTCTGGCTGATGTTCGCCGCCCTGCTCGGCATCATCGCGGCCTCGACGGTGTATCGCGGCGGCGGCAAGGTGGCGCCGGCCTATGATGCGGTGCCGGAGCCGGTCGCGGGGCGTTGATGGCTCTTCGCCTCTCCCCGCTTGCGGGGAGAGGTCGGATCGCTCTTGCGATCCGGGTGAGGGGGTACAGGTCCGGCGGGAATCTCATGCGCGGAGAAAGGCCCCTCACCCCAACCCTCTCCCCGTAAGAACGGGGCGAGGGAGCGCACTGCCGGTGCGGCTACAGCTCCACCACCACGTAGTCGCTCTCGATCCTGACCGGGATCGTCTCGGCGACATACGGCCCCTTCACCACGCTCGCGCCCGGCTCGACATGGGCCGGATAGGCCTTCACGCGGAAGCGGCGGGGGTCGCAGTAGGATTGGCCGGTGCGGATGTCGAACTCCCAGCCGTGCCAGGGACAGCGAATGATCTCGCCGAGCTTCGTGTACTCGATCTCGCCGGGATTGTTCGATTGCGCAAGCCCGATCAGCGGGCCCTCGCACAGCGCCGCGCCCTGATGCGGGCAACGGTTCATCAGGCCGAAATACTCGCCCTTGACGTTGAAGATTGCGATCGGCCGTCCGTCGATCTCCAGAAACTTTCGCGTGCCCGGCGGAAGCTCGTCGACCGGCGCGATGACGTGTCTTGCCATCAGGAAACGCCGTAAAGCTTCTTCGCATTGCCGAGATAGAACGCCTCGCGATTGGCTTCGCTGACGCCCGCCGGCAAGACGCGCGACGGTTCGTCATAGTCCCAATGCGGATAATCGGTCGCGAACAGGAGCCGATCCCAGCCGATCCATTTGATGACGTCGAACAGATCCTCGCGGCTTTCAGGATCCTCCATCGGCTGCGTCGTCCACCACACCTGCTCGCGGATATATTCCGACGGCGGCCGCTTCACATGCGGCACCTCGCTCCTGAGCCGCTGCCAGGTCTTGTCGAGTCGCCACGCCAGCGATGGCGCCCAGCCGAAGCCGGCCTCGATCATCACCATCTTCAATTTCGGGAAGCGCTCGAACACGCCTTCCAGCACGAGGCTCGCCAAAGCCGATTGCTGGCACTGCGAGTGGCCCACCATCTCCTCGATGTAGTAAGACGGCCAGCCGGCGGGCGTGATCGGGTTGCCGCCGAAGCCGAAGGCATGGACGCCGACGGGAAGGCCTGCCTCCTCCGCGGCCTGGTAGATCGGCCAATAGCGGCGCTGGCCGAGCGGCTCGACATTGCGGCTGAGCAGCAGCACCTGCACAAAATTCTTGTCGCCGGCGCGCTCGCGGATTTCGGCGGCGGCCGACAGTCCGTCCTCGTTGCCGACCACGATCGAGGCCTTCAACCGCTTGTCCTTGCTGGTCCATTTGTCGATCTGCCAGTCGTTGATCGCCGAGCACAAAGCGGCCGAGAGCTCGTGATTGCGGATGCCCTGCCCGGTGTTGAGCGGATTGAGCACGCCCAGTTGCACGTTGTTGGGATCGAGCAGCTGCTTCTGCATAAAGGCGAGCGAGGAGCCCTGCGGTCCGCCCTCCGGCGGATAGGCATCGCGGCGCGAGGCGTTGGGCTGGGCCTTTGGATAGGGTGGGCCTTCCATCATGCCTTGATAGGCATGGACGCCGTAGACTTCGAGGTGATGCTGCCAGCGTTTGGCGAGGTAGGGGTAGAGCTCGGTGCGGGTCGTGCGTGCCGGATGGATGTCGCAGTCCGCGATCGCGGTTTTGACGGTCAGTGGGGAAGCGGCTTCTTGGTTCTCGCGGAACTGGATATTCATCGCCTTGCCTCCTTTGGCAGCGGGCTCATTTCAGGCGGGGATAGGTTGCATGCGGATTGTCGATCATGATCTTGCGCACGAGATCGGGGGACAGACCTTCGGGCAGCGCGTCCTGGCCGTCGAACTGCCAGTGCGGATAGTCCGTGGAGAATAGGACCAATTCGTCCGACTGCATATGATCAAACAGGCGAATTAATGTCTGAGGTTCCGGCGGCGCATCAAATGGTTGTAACGAGAAGCGGATGTTGCTGCGCACAATCTCCAGCGGCGCGCGATCGACCCATGGGGTCTCCATCCGCACCCCGCGCCAGAACTTGTGCAGGCGCCAGAGATAGGGCGAGATCCAGGACACGCCCGACTCCAGCAGCACCATTTTCAGACGCGGATATTTGGCGAACACGCCTTCCACGATCAGGCTGGTGAGCTGGGTCTGGAACGCCTGGGCCTGCCCCACATAATCCTCGATGTGATAGGATCCCCAGCCCACGGCGGTCGGCGGATTGTGATAGGCGGAACCGGCGTGAATGCCGACCGCGAGTTCCAGACGCTCCGCGGTTTCGTAGATCGGCCACAGCGCGCGCTTGCCGAGCGGCGTGTCGCCCATCACCAGCATCAGGACCTGCACGAAGCGCTTGTCCAGGGCGCAACGCTCGATCTCGACGACGGCCTTCTCGACGCTTTGCGTCGGGATCACGATCGAGCCACGCAGTCGCGCATCGCGATCGAGCCATTCCTTCGCCAGCCAGTCGTTCAGCGCGCGGCAGAAGGCGGCCTGCATGTCCTCGGAGAACACCATCTGCACGCCATAGATCGGATTGCAGATGGCATGCTTGAGCTGGAAGGGATCGAGCACATGGCGCTGCATGTCCGCCACACTCTCGCCCGGCTTGCCCTGCTCGGGCCGCCAGTCGGGCCGTGCCGTAATCGGCGAGTTCTGCGGATAGGATTGCGAGACGAGGTCGACCATGCCGCGCGTCGTCACCTGATCGCGCCAATAATCGTTCAGGTACGGCAGCAGGCTGGTCAGATGCGGCACGGCCGGATGCACATCGCAGTCCACCCCGCCGGCGATCAGGGACGCCATGACGTCTCCTTCACGTTTCCTCGTCAATTCTTGTCTCGTGCCCGCATTCAAGCAGGCCTGCCCGCCGCCCGCAACTCAGCCGGGGCCGCCGGCATATGCTAGGAAGGCGCAGCTCGGTTGCGAAGGAATGAGGGGTTTCAGCGATGAAAGAGCTCGTCGGCATTGCGGAACGGGTCGCGGCCCAACTGATCGCGCGCAAACAGACCGTCGCGGTTGCGGAATCATCGGCCGGCGGCCTGATCTCGGCCAGCCTGCTCGCGGTATCAGGCGCCTCCGCGTATTACCTCGGCGGCGCGGTGGTCTACACCCGCGATGCCAGACGGGTGCTGATGGATATTTCGGATGACGGCATGAAGGGCTTTCGGTCGTCGTCGGAGCCCTACGCGCAGTTGCTGGCCGAGCAGATGCGCAGCCGCTTCAAGTGTGATTGGGGCCTGTCCGAGACCGGTGCCGCCGGCCCCACCGGCAACCGCTACGGCGACGCAGCGGGCCATAGCTGCATGGCAGTCGCAGGACCCGCCGCGGAGGTGATGACGCTGGAGACGGGCAGCAGCGACCGGTTTGCGAACATGCAGGTGTTCGCAGCGACGGCACTGAAGTTGCTGCTGAGGAAGCTGGAGGGGTGAGATGGTGTGCTGCGAGCGAAGCGAGACATTCTCACTACCAACACCACTGTCATCGTCCGGCTTGACCGGGCGATCCAGTACGCTGAGACCGTTGTGATTGAAACGATACGCCGCGCGTACTGGATGCCCCGGTCAAGCCGGGGCATGACAACGGAATATATAAGCCTACTTTCCCAAATGCCGCATGAAAATCCGCACCACATAGCCATGAAAGCGCGGCGCTTCGTCGTAGACGTCCGACGCAATGCGTTCGATGGTTTCGCGCAGCGACAAAAATTGTGCCTGGCGCGCGCTGCTCTCGGTGCCCTGCATGCCCGCGAGCTCGTCCATGGCAGCGTCGCTGATCTGGCACTGCACGATCTCGCCATCGTTCAGCATCGTGAAGCGAAAGGCCAGACGTTCGAGATCATGGCCAATGATCTTGTCGCGCGTGAGCGGCATTGCAAGCGTCCCGGTCGGCCCCCTCGCGGACAATGCGAAAAATTCTCCGGCTTGTCAGCAAGGATGAAGGGGGCCCCGACCTACTGGAACGCGACTTCGGCGAAACTGCGGAGCTTTCGCGAATGCAGGCGCTCCGATTCCTGCTGCTTGAGCCGCTCCAGCGCCTTCAGGCCGATCTCGAGATGCTGGCCGACACGGCGGCGGTAGAATTCGCTGGCCATGCCGGCGAGCTTGATCTCGCCGTGCAGCGGCTTGTCCGAGACGCAGAGCAGCGTGCCATAGGGGACGCGGAAGCGGTAGCCGTTGGCGGCGATGGCGGCTGATTCCATGTCGAGCGCGACCGCGCGCGATTGCGACAGGCGGCGGATCACTTCAGGCCCGGAAATCTCCCAGTTGCGGTTGTCGACGCTCGCCACCGTCCCCGTGCGCATCAGGCGCTTCAGCTCGAAACCCTCGAGCCCGGTGACATCCTCGACCGCCTCCTCGAGCGCGACCTGCATCTCGGCGAGCGCAGGAATCGGCACCCACAGCGGCAGCTCGCGGTCGAGCACGTGGTCCTCGCGCACATAGCCGTGCGCGAGCACGTAGTCGCCGAGGCGCTGCGTGTTGCGCAGGCCCGCGCAATGGCCGAGCATGAGCCAGGCATGCGGCCGCAGCACGGCCACATGGTCGGTGACGTTGCGCGCATTGGACGGACCGGTGCCGATGTTGATCAGCGTGATGCCGCGATAACCTGGCGCGACCAGATGGAAGGCCGGCATCTGCGGTGTGCGCGCGGGGGCAGCGCCCGTCGTCACGCCGCCGCTGCGCGTGACGACGTTGCCCGGTGCGACGAAAGCGTCGAGGCCCGCCTCGCCGGACTGAAGACGCTGCTGGCAGAGCTGCGCGAAGGCGTCGACATAGAACTGGTAATTGGTGAAGATCACGAAGTTCTGGAAATATTCGGAATCGGTGCCGGTGTAGTGATAAAGCCGGCGCAGCGAGTAGTCGATGCGGGCGGCGCGGAACAGGGACAGCGGCTTGGGTGTCCCCGGCTGCAGCTCGAAGGTGCCGTCGGCGATCGCATCGTCCATCGTCGCGAGATCAGGCACGTCGAACGCATCGCGCAGCGATCGCGTGACGGCGGAATTCTCGCTGGTCGTGATGGCGGCTTCGATGTTGATGTCGCGGCGATAGGCGAAGTGGATCGGGATCGGCTCGGTGGATTCGCCGATCTCGACCGGCACGCCGTGGTTCTGGATCAGCAATCCGATCTGCTCGGTGAGATAGCTGCGGAACAGATCCGGCCGCGTCACGCTGGTCTCGTGCACGCCGGGCCCTGCGACGAAGCCGTAAGACAGGCGCGAATCCAGCCGCGCATGCGTCGCGGTAGTGATGCGGACAAAGGGATAATAGGCCCGCATTCGCGTCGTGACGGTCTCGCCATTGACATAGGCCTCGAACCGGTCGCGCAGGAACTTGGTGTTGCGCTCGTAGATCTCTTCGAGACGGGCGACGGCGAGGGACGCGTCGGAGAAGGATTCGGTGGCGATGGAGGGGGGAGATTGCATGGTTCGACCGCCGCTTTGCTTGAAACAAGCGCACTATAGCAGGATCGTAGCCAAGTCGTCATTGCGAGCGTAGCGAAGCAATCCAGAAATCCCACCGCGGAGACAATCTGGATTGCTTCGCTACGCTAGCAATGACGAAAGATGACGCGCGTTCGCGCGTCACTTCTCCCGGAAGGCGCGCATCAGCTGGTCGTGCAGCGGCTTCATCAGATAGGACAGCATGGTGCGGTCGCCGGTCTGGACGAAGGCTTCCACGGGCATGCCGGGGATCATCTTGACGTCGCCGAGCCGGGCGATCTCTTCCGGGGGCATCGAGACGCGGATGGTGTAGTAGCCCTGGCCGGTGCGCTGGTCGGTCGTGACGTCGGGCGAGACGCGGCTGACGACGCCGTTGAGCTCCGGCGTGGTGCGCTGGTTGAACGCGGAGAGGCGCAGCAGCGTCTTCTGGCCGATCTGGAGCTTGTCGATGTCGACCGGATTGACCTTGGCCTCGACCTGGAGATCGTCGGTCTGCGGCACGATCAGCATCAAGGTATCGCCGGCCGTGACGACGCCGCCGACGGTATGCACGGTCGATTGCAGCACCATGCCGTCCTGCGGCGCGCGGATGTCGATGCGGCGGAGCTGGTCTTCGGCAGCGACCTTGCGCTCGATCAGCTCGCCGATCTTGTCGTTGGTCTCGCGCAGGTCCTTGGAGACCTCGCTGACCACGTCCTTGTCGATCTGGATGATCTGGAGCTCGGTCTCGGTGATCTTGCCCTTGGCCTGGGCGCGCGAGGCGATGTACTGCGCGCGCTCGCCGTTGAGACGCGCCGAGTCGCGTTCGAGCTGGGTCAGGCGCGAGATCTGCACCAGGCGCTTTTCGTAGAGCTCGCGCACGCCGGTGAGCTCGTTCTGCACCAGCGCGATCTCCTGGTCCTTGGCCTTCTCCTGGGCGCTGAGACCGGAGATTTCCTCGTTGAGCTGCGTGATGCGCTCGCGCAGCTGCGCCTTCTGCCCGGTGCGGCCGTTGACGCGAACGTCGAACAGCTTGGTTTCGGCCGAGAGCAGCACCTTGACGTCGGGATCGCTGGTACGCTCGAGCAGCGTTTGCGGAAACTCGATGCTGTCGAGTCCGCGCTGCTCGGCCTGGAGTCGCGCCGCGCGCGCCTGCGCGGCGTCGAGATTCTTGGTGACGATGGCAAGGTTGGCCTTGGTCACGGTGTCGTCGAGCCGCACCACGATGTCGCCGGCCTTGACCCGATCGCCGTCGCGGGCGCGCACCTCGCCGACCACGCCGCCGGTCGGATGCTGCACCTTCTTGACGTTCGATTCGACCACGATCTGCCCCGGTGCGATCAGCGCGCCCGAGATCAGCACGGTCGACGCCCAGCCGCCGAGTCCGACGACCAGGACCAGCACGATGACGAGGCCGAGGATCAGATGAAACCTGATGGAATCACCTACAGTCTTCTTGGCGGGGGGCTTCGTTCCGCCGATAGCCAACGTGCTCATCTTTCACCTCTCCCCGCCTGCGGGGAGAGGATCGCGCAGCGATCGGGTGAGGGGGACTCTCCACGAGTCCAACTCTCACCTCCCCTGTCGAGACTCCCCCTCACCCCGACCCTCTCCCCGCAAGCGGGGAGAGGGAGAGGATAAACCAGTGATCGCAGCCTCATGATTTGGCCACTCCGCCTTCGCTGACGATCTTGATCGGTGCCGGCGGCGTCGCGCGCGGCTGCAGCACCTGGGCGAGCACCTGCTCCTTGGGGCCGAACGCCTGCATGCGGCCGTCGCGCAGAACCAGGATCTGGTCGACCGCCTCGACGCCGATCGGGCGGTGCGCCACCACGACGACGATGGCACCGCGTTCGCGCGCGGCACGGATGGCGCGGGTCAGCGCCTCGTCGCCTTCGGTGTCGAGGTTGGAGTTGGGCTCGTCGAGCACGACCAGGAACGGCCTGCCGTAGAGCGCGCGCGCCAGCGCCACGCGCTGCGCCTGGCCCGCGGAGAGCGCTGCGCCCTGCTCGCCCACCTGGGTATTGTAACCCTCGCGCATCTTGATGATCATATCATGCACGCCGGCTTCTTTCGCAGCCGCGATGATGTCCTCGGAGGTCGCCTCAGGATCGAACCGGCTGATGTTCTGCGCGATGGTGCCGCCGAACAATTCGACGTCCTGCGGCAGATAGCCGATGTGGCGGCCGAGCGCGTCGCTCGACCACTGATCGAGCGCCGCGCCGTCGAGCCGTACCTTGCCGCGCACCGGCTGCCAGACCCCGACCAGCGCGCGGATCAATGACGACTTGCCGGAGCCGCTCGGGCCGATCACGCCGAGGCCGTTGCCTGCGGCGAGCGCGAAGGTGACGTCCTGCACCACGAGCCGCTGATCGCCGGGAGGCACCATGGCGACGCCTTCGACCGAGAGCCGGCTGGTCGGCGCCTGCAACTGGGTCGGCATCGCCTGCGCCGGCATCTGCTCCAGCAGGCGGGTGAGGCGGTGCCAGCTCTGGCGTGCGGCGACGAAGGATTTCCAATGCGCGATGGCGAGATCGACCGGAGCGAGCGCGCGGGCGGAGAGGATCGAGCCGGCGATGATGATGCCGGCCGTCGCCTCCTGGTGGATGACGAGATAGGCGCCGACCGCGAGCACGGCCGATTGCAGCATCATCCGCAGTACCTTTGCGATCGCGCCGAGACCGCCGGCGACGTCGCTCGCACGCTGATTGCCGGCGAGATATTTTTCGTTGGCCTCGCTCCAGCGCTGGTTCATCCGTCCGGCCATGCCCATCGACACCATCACCTCGGCGTTGCGGCGGCTGGCCTGGGCGAGATCGTTGCGCTGGGCGGCGAGGCCCATCGCCTCCTTCGCCGGCTGGCGGGACATGAACTCGGTGACCAGCGTCAGCCCGACCAGGATGATGGCGCCGACCAGCGCGGTGACGCCGATCAGGACGTGGAAGGCGAAGCAGATGGCGAGATAGAGCGGCAGCCAGGGCAGATCGAAGAACGCGCTCGGGCCCATGCCGCCGAGGAAGGAACGGACGTTGTCGAGATCGCGCAGCGGCTGGAGGCCCTCGTTGCGGCTGCCGACCAGAAGCGGCAGGCGCACGATGGTGTCGAACACGCGCTTGTTGAGGGCCTCGTCAAGCGACGTACCGATCCGCCCCAGGATGCGGTTGCGAATCATGTCGAGCACGCCCTGCGCCATGTAGAGGAAGCTGGCGAGGATGATGAGGCCGACCAGGGTCGGGATGCTGCGGCTGGGCAGCACCCGGTCGTAGACCTCCAGCATGAAGATCGACCCGGTCAGATAGAGCAGGTTGATCATGCAGCTCATCAAGCCGACGCCGATGAATGCCGTGCGACAAGCGCGCAAGGCGTCACCGAGCTCCGAACGGCGGACGCCAGGGATGGCTGCCATCAGTCTGATCTCTTTCGACTAAGGGGCAAAGCCCCTGATTTCACGGGCAATTCAGGGTACTTGCCCCGGATTAACATCATGTTTGCCCGGCGTCCAACGCAGCCAAGCTCATCCAGAGCCCTGATGAGGCCACATCTACCCCTGATGCCCCCCCGCGCAAGTCCGGAATTTCACAGGCTTGCGGCTTTTTCTTGCAGGCTTTCAGTCTCTTCCGGGAAAACGGAGAGGCTGGAAGTTCCCGCCGCCGAATGCGGGACTAAAGCGCGATGCGATCAGGATGAATCGTCATCGCGCTTTAGCTTGTTGTTTAAGCATGATCTTTTCGGAAAACCGCTGCGCACTTTTCCCGATCGTGCCTAGAACCTGCCCCCGCCACGCACCAAGCGCACGACGACCAGCAGAATGACGGCGCCGATGGCGGAACGCGAACCGGGATGAATGCGGTGTGAATGCTGGCGGCGAGGCTCGCGCAGCCTGGCTCAACTCATCCGGGACTATGACACCACGGTGACCGGCTCCGCCAGCACGCATCTCGCCGCCCTGCCCGGTCCGACCTCGACATTCCCAGGCAACTGCTCCAGGCAGCGCGGCTCGGCGAGCTTGCAGCGGGGAGCGAAGGAGCAGTTGTGCGGCTTCTCCGCCAGCGAGGGCGGGGTGCCGGGAATGGTCTCCAGGCGGGCGCCGCGCTTGGCGCCATGGATGGTCGAGGCGAGCAGGCCCTTGGCGTAGGGATGCACCGGCGAGCGGACGATGTCGCGAAGCGTGCCCTGCTCCACGATCTGGCCGGCATACATCACCGCGACGCGGTCGCAGATCTCGATGGCGACGCCGATGTCGTGGGTGACGAAGATGACGGACATGCCAAACTCGCGCTGCAGCTCGCGCAGCAAGAGCAGGATCTGAATCTGCACGGTGGCATCGAGCGCGGTGGTCGGCTCGTCCGCCAGCAGGATCTTGGGACGGCAGGCGAGCGCGAGCGCGATCATCGCGCGCTGACGCATGCCGCCCGACATCTCGTGCGGATAGGCGTCGAGCCGGCGCTTCGCCGAGGGGATGCGCACGACCTCGAGCATTTCGAGCGCCCGCGCCCTTCCTTCCGCGAAACTCTTGCCTTCGTGGCGCACGACGCTTTCGGCGATCTGCGCGCCGATGGTGTAGACCGGATCGAGCGCGAGCGCCGGCTCCTGGAAGATCATCGACACGGTCTGGCCGCGAAACGACGACAGCTCCTCGTCGTTCATGGCGAGCACGTCGCGGCCCAGCACGTTGACCGTGCCCGTGATCTGCGTGCGCTTCTTCGGCAGCAGCCGCATCAGCGCACGCAGTGTCACGCTCTTGCCGGAACCGGACTCGCCGAGCAGGCCCAGCACCTCGCTATTACCGAGCGAGAGGCTGAGATCGTTCACGGCATAGACCGTGCGCTCGCCGGTGAAGCGGATGTTGAGGCCTGAGATCTCGACGAGCTTTGTCATAACGGCAGTTTCGGCAATCGATCGTGATAGTCGGTGGCGCGCTGGAAGGCCGCGCCGATGGTGAGCAAGGTCGCTTCGTCGAAGGAGCGACCGATCAGCTGCATGCCGACGGGCAAGCCGCTTCGGGTGAAGCCGGAGGGCACGGTGAGCGAGGGCAGGCCGAGGAAGTTCACCGGGCGGGTGAACAGCGTCAGCCGCTGCACCATGGCCGGCGCGCTCGGGCCGCCGCCGACATCGCTCTCCTCGATCGTCGGCGCCGGCACCGGCGAGGCTGGCGCGATCACCGCATCGACGCCTGATGTCGCCGCGTTGTGCGCGGCGAGCGCCGGCCCGCGCCAGCGCATCGCTTCGAGATAGGTGATGGCGGGAACGGCGAGGCCGTTCTGGAGCCGCATCAGGACCTGCGGGCCATAATCCTGCGGACGCTCGATCATCCAGCGCTTGTGGAAGGCGGCGGCTTCCGCGGCGAGCACGAGCTGGCTGGCCGAGGACAATTGCCGCTGGTCCGGCAGCTCGACCTTGACGATGTCGGCACCCTCGCGCTTGAGCACCGCGATTGTCTCGTCCAGCACGCGCGCAACCTCGCTGTCGAGATCGTCGACATAGAAGGAGACCGGCACGCCGATCTTGAGGCCCTTCAGCGCGCCTTTCGTCGCCCCGACGTAGTCCGACAGCGGCTCGTGGCTACAGGTCGAATCGGCGGGATCGGGGCCGGCCATCAGCGCCAGCAACAGCGCGCAGTCCTCGGCAGTGCGGGCCAGCGGGCCGACGGTGTCGAGCGATTGCGACAGCGGCATCGCGCCGGCACGGCTGACGCGGCCCACCGTGGTCTTGAGGCCGGTGACGCCGCAGAAATGCGCGGGCATGCGGATCGAGCCGCCGGTATCCGAGCCGAGCGCCGCATAGGTCAGGCGCGCGGCGACCGCGGAGCCAGAGCCGGATGACGACCCGCCAGTGATGTGGGCGACATTCCAGGGATTGCGCACCGGGCCGTAATGGGCGTTGTGCCCGGTCGGCCCATAGGCGAACTCGGCGAGATGCAGCGTGCCGAGGCGGACCTGGCCGGCGTCCTTCAACCGCTGCAGGGCCGTGGAGGTCACGGTCGGCACGAAGTCGCGGCGGATCAGCGAGCCACAGGTCGCGACGTGGCCCGCGTCGTAATACATATCCTTGTGCGCGAGCGGCACGCCGTGCAGCGGACCACGGACGTTGCCCTTGGCAAGCTCGGCATCGGCTGCATCGGCCGCCTTCAACGCAGCCTCCGCCTCGATCGACATGAAGGCATTGAGGTGCGGCTGCCACTGCGCGATGCGATGCAACAGCGCGCGCGTCACCTCATGCGAGGACAGCTGCTTCGTCGCGATCGCACGCGCGACCTCAGTGAGCGTCATCAATGCGGGTTCGGTGCTCATTTCGACACCTTCTGCGTCTGCGCGAGCACATAGCCGGCAGGCTCGAGGTCGAACGGCAGCGTGCCGGCGATGACCGCGAAGCCCTCGAAGGCAGGTCCGATGGCATTGGAAATGCGGGTTGCGATCTCGTCATCCACGGGCACGCCTGCAACCAGCGCGATCGGCTTGATGTCTTTCGGTGTCGGTCTCGTCATGCGGTCTTCTCCCTGGGCGCGCGGCTATGGCCTGAACCCGGTATCGCCATGTAGCACGCGGCCTCGTGGCCCATTCTATCGAGCGCGGTGAGCTTTGGTGTCGCGTTTGCGCAGAGCGGCTCCGCAAACGGACAACGGGTGTGGAAGCGGCAGCCCGGGGGCGGATCGATCGGATTGGGCGGATCGCCTGATATCGGCGGCGTCTCGGTACGCTTGTCGGGATCCGACGACGGCATCGCCGCGAGAAGGGCACGCGTGTAGGGGTGGGCAGGCGCGTCCCAGACCTGGTCGACCGGGCCGAGCTCGACGACCTCGCCGAGATACATCACCAGCACGCGATCGGAGATGTAGCGGACCACGTTGAGGTCGTGGCTGATGAACAGATAGGTCAGGCCGAACTCGCGTTTGAGATCGGCCAGGAGGTTGAGCACCTGCGCCTCGACGGATTTGTCGAGCGCCGAGACGGCTTCGTCCAGGATCACCAGCCGCGGCGACAGCGCCAGTGCCCGCGCGATATTGACGCGTTGGCGCTGGCCGCCGGAGATCTCGTGCGGATAGCGGTTGGCGAAGGTTTCCGGACGCAAGCCGACCTTGCCGAGCAGCTCGCGCGCGAGCGCGCGTGCCGTGGCGTCGGCCATGCCGTGCACCTTGGGGCCGAAGGCGATCGATTCCTCGATGGTGAGGCGCGGATTGAGCGAGGCGTAGGAATCCTGGAACACCATCTGCATGCCGCGGCGCAATTCGCGCAGGCTCAGCGATTGGCCGACGGTCATGCCGTCATAGATGATGTCGCCGGTATCGCGCGGCATCAGATGCATGAGGAGACGCGCGGTGGTCGACTTCCCGCAGCCGGATTCGCCGACGATGCCGACCGTCTCGCCCTTGGCGACGGTGAACGAGACGTTGTCGACGGCGCGCACGGTACGCTTGGCGGCGAACGGCCCACCGCGCACCGGGAAATGCTTCGTCAGGCCGTTGACCTGAAGCAGCGGCTGAGCGACGCCGCCAACGTCCTCGACCGGCTCCAGCATTTCGACGGATGTGCTGCTCTCGCTCATGGTCTAGTTCCTGATGTCCATGGCGCTGCGCAGGCCGTCCGAGAGCAGGTTGAAGCAGATCGAGACCGCGAAGATCATCGCGCCCGGAAGCGCGGCGACCCAGGGGTTGACATAGATCGCGGTCCGCAGCGTGTTCAGCATCAGGCCCCATTCCGGCTCCGGCGGTTTTGTGCCGAGACCGAGGAAGGAGAGACCGGCCGCCAGGATCATCGAGACCGAGATCAGGCTCGTGGCATAGACGAAGATCGCACCGAGCACGTTGCCGAGGATGTGCACGCGCATGATGGTGAAGGGCCCGGCGCCGGAGGCACGCGCGGCCTCGACGAAGTCCATGTTGCGCACGCCCGTCGTGACGCTCTCGGCGACGCGGGTGATCTGCGGCACGAACACCACGGTCAACGACACGATGGAGTTGAGAATGCCGGCCCCGAGCGCCCCGGAAATCGCGATCGCCAGCAGCACGGACGGGAAGGCGTAGAACACGTCGACCGTGCGCATGATCGCGGTGTTGAGCTTGCCGCCGACATAGCCGGCAATGATGCCGAGCGAGGTGCCGATGCAGAAGGCGAGGATCACGGGCAGGATGCCGATGACCAGCGACAGCCGGCCGCCGTAGATCAGCCGCGCCAGCATGTCGCGGCCGAGTTCGTCGGTGCCGAGCGGATAGCCGGCCGTGCCGATGTGGCGCAGGCGGCGGATCATCGAGCCCTTGTAGGGATCTTCGAGACCCAGCCATGGCGCAAGGACCGCGGAGAGGAAGATCAGCAGCAGCACCAGCGCGCAGGCCACGCTGACCTTGTCGCGCATGATGCGGCGGCCGACCGTCGCCCAATAGCCGCGTGCCTTTGTGGCGGGTGCGGCCTGCAGCGCGGCATCGGCGGTGGCGTGAAGCGGAAGCTCGCTCATCGGCCGGCTCCCGGTGCGCATTGCTTCAACCGGTGCAAGCCGCGGGCTCGCTTAACCTCTCCCGCTTGCGGGAGAGGTCGCGCCGCAGGCGCGGGTGAGGGCTTCCTCCTCTTGGGGGTTCTCGATTGTGGAGGCACCCTCTCCCGCTCGCGGGGGAGGGTGCGCACCTGTTGCCTAGTCACAGCTGGGCTCATCTTCTAGCCCCGCTTGATGCGCGGGTCGATCGCGGCTTGGGCGATGTCGACCAGCAGATTGAGGAACACGAAGAACAGCGCGAGGATCAGGATCGTGCCTTGCAGCAGCGGCAGGTCGCGCTGGAAGATTGCCGAGTTGAGCAGGAAGCCCGAACCCGGCCAGGAGAATACGGTCTCGATCAGGATCGAGCCGCCGAGCATGTAACCGAGCTGAAGACCCATCACGGCAAGCGCAGTGGGCGCGGCGTTCTTGACGACGTGGCGGAACACGCCGCGCTCGTGCAGACCCTTGGCCCGCAAGGCTTCGACGAAGTCCTGCGAGAGAATGTCACCGGTGAGGGCACGCACCGTGCGGGTGACGATGCCCATGGGAATCACCGATGTCGTGATCGCCGGCAGCACGAGATATTTCAGATGCGCCCAGTCCCAAGCCCAGGAATTGGAGCCGCCGGGCCCGGCGCCGACGGCGGGCAGCCAGTTCAGCTGAACCGAGAAGATGATGACGAGCAGCATGCCGAGCCAGTAATGCGGCACCGAGACGCCGGCGATGGCAAAGGAGGTCGCGACCTTGTCGATCCAGGTCTCGCGAAAATAGCCTGCGATCAAGCCGAGCAGGATGCCCATCGTGAAGCCGATGATGGCCGCGGCAATCGCGAGCGTGACGGTGTTGCCGACCGCACGCATGACCTCGGCGAGCACGGGGCGTCCGGTCGCGATGGAATTGCCGAGATCGCCATGGAGGGCACGAAGCAGCCAGAGGCCGAACTGCACCGGCAGCGGCCGGTCGAAGCCATAGGCGGCGCGAAGCTGCGCGGCGAGTTCCTGCGAGGCATCGGCCGGCAGCACCGCGACGAGCGGATCGCCCGGCGTGATGTGCACGAGCAGGAAGCACACCAGCGCCACGCTGATGACGATGGGGACGACATAGACGATGCGTCGGGCGATATAGGTGAGCACGTTGTCTCTTTTCTTCCCTTCTCCCCTTGTGGGAGAAGGTGGCGCGAAGCGCCGGATGAGGGTTCTGGCCGCGGACACAGTCTTTACGAACGCGAGAGAGGTATCCGTGGAGAGAGACCCCTCATCCGGCTTCGCTAAAGCGAAGCCACCCTCTCCCACAGGGGGAGAGGGTGCAGCGAGTACGCGGCGCGAATTACTGCTTGATCGACACCGGCGAGAAGTCGATGAACCAGCTCTTCGGCTGCACCACGCCCGTCACCTTCGGGCTCATCGCGCGCGGGCCGACGTCGTGGGCGACGTAGAGGAAAGCCGCGTCGTCGACGGAGGCCGCATGCAGTTCGGCGAGCGCGGCATCGCGTGCGGCGGGATCGAAGGTCTGGCGTGCCTTCTTCACCAGCTCGTCGAACTTGGGGTTGTTGATGAAGCCCCAATTGTTCGAGACCGGCGGCGCCATGCCCGATTGCAGGAAGCGCACCAGGGCGAAGAACGGGTCCATCGCCGCATAGGTGACGTTGGTCGCGTTCGAGCCGTTGGCCGAGGGGTCCTTGGCGCCGCGGCGCCAGTTGGTGAACAGCGTGTTCCACTCGATGACGTCGAGCTTCACATCGAAATAGCATTCGGCCAGCGCCTGCTGGAGATATTCGTTCATCGCCAGCGGCTGCATCTGTCCCGAGCCCGACGCGGACGTCTGCGTCTTGACCGTCAGCTTCTTGTTGGGACCGAAGCCCGCTTCCTGCATCAGCTTCTGCGCTGCCGCCTTGTCATACTTGATCTCGAAGGTCGGCTTGCCGCGCCAGGGATGGCCGGGCTCGAAAGTGCCGGACGCCGGCACCATCAGGCCGGCGAGGAGGCCGTCCTTGAGGCCTTCGCGGTCGATGCAGAGGTTCGCCGCCTTGCGCACGCGGATGTCGTTCCAGGGCGAGCCCTCGACGCGCGAGAACTGCCAGGGCCAGACGTGGGGCTGCTCGTTGGCGTAGAGCTTGAAGCCGCGCTGCTTGAGCTCGGGCAGCGCGTCGGGTGCCGGCGCCTCGACCCAGTCGACCTGGCCCGAGAGCAGCGCTGCGGTGCGCGCATTCGCCTCCGGCATCGGCAGGAGCACCATCTTGTCGATCTTGGGCACGCGCGCCTTGTCCCAATAGTTCGCGTTCTTGACCAGCTCGAGCCGTTCGCGCGGCGTGAAGCTCGACATCTTCCACGGGCCGGTGCCCGAGGCGTCCTTGGCGAACGCCGTCCAGGCGGCCTGCGACTTCGCCTTGGCATCGGCGCCTTCGGCCTTGTCGTAGAAGGCCTGCCACTTCGCCGGGCTCGCCATGAACAAATTGGTGAGGTTGATCGGCAGGAAGCTGTCGGGCTCCTTGGTGGTGAGCTCGACCGTCATGTCGTCGATCTTTTTCGCCGAGGCCAGCGTCGGCATGCGCGAGGCGGTGACGCCGACCTGGCTGGCGTCGAATTGCGGCGCGTCCTGCTTCAGCACCTTTTCGACGTTCCACACGACGGCATCGGCGTTGAACGGCGAGCCGTCATGGAAAGTGACGCCGGGGCGCAGCTTGAACACCCACTTGGTCTTGTCGGCATCGTCGACCTTCCACTCGGTGGCAAGACCGGGGATCACCACGCTCGCCTTGTCGGCAGAGGACAGGTCCCAGCCGGTCAGCGCGTCGTACATGGTGAGGCCGGTGAAGCGATTGCCTTCAAAGCCCTGATCGGGCTGACCCAGGGTGCGCGGAATATCGGCAGCGGTCATGCCAATGCGCAGCACGGTCTCGGCACTGACCGCGCGCGGCCATGCGGCCACGCTCCCGAGCGCCAACAGCACGATCAGCGCCGCGCGGGTCTTGTTCTTCTTGATAAGCATCGCCTCAGTCCTTCTCCGGCTTTCGATGATTAATTTTGATGCACTCGTATGCAATGGCTATGCCAAGGAGAAACTTATTCTGCAAATTGCCCTCGGGACGACAAGTACTTGTGATGACGCACCGGCGAAATCGGCGCGCTGCCTATTCTGGCATCAAGATTGCAAGCTCGGCCCCAGATCCTCCCTGGAGCTTTGATTCATGCGTATTCGTCTGTCGACCTGTCTCGCCCTGCTTGCGCTGGCAGTTTCCGCAATCTCGGCGCGCGCCGAAACGGTGGTGCGTTACGGCATCTCGATGGCGGACATCCCGCTGACGACAGGCCAGCCCGATCGCGGCGCCGGCGCCTACCAGTTCACGGCCTACACGATCTACGATCCCCTGGTCGCCTGGGAGATGGACGTCGCCGATCGCCCCGGCAAGCTGGTGCCGGGCCTCGCCACCGAATGGAAAGTCGACGATGCCGACAAGACCAAGTGGCGCTTCACGCTTCGCAAGGGCGTGAAGTTTCACGACGGCAGCGAGTTCAACGCCGATGCGGTGATCTGGAATCTGGACAAGGTGCTCAACGACAAGGCGCCGCAATTCGACAAGCGGCAGAGCGCGCAGGTGAAGACCCGCCTGCCCTCCGTCGCCAGCTACGCCAAGATCGACGACTTCACCGTGGAGATCACCACCAAGACGGTCGATTCCTTCTTCCCGTATCAGATGCTGTGGTTCCTCGTGTCGAGCCCGGCGCAGTATGAAAAGCTCGGCAAGGATTGGGACAAGTTCGCCAGCCAGCCCTCGGGCACCGGCCCATTCAAATTGACCAAGCTGGTGCCGCGCGAACTCGCCGAGCTGACCAAGAACCCCGACTACTGGAACAAGAAACGGATTCCGAAGGTCGACAAGATCGTGCTGGTGCCGATGCCGGAAGCGTTGACGCGCACCAATGCATTGCTTGCCGGACAAGTCGACCTGATCGAGACGCCGGCGCCGGATGCCGTGCCGCAGCTGAAAGCGGCCGGCATGAAGCTCGTCGACAACGTCACCCCGCATGTCTGGAATTATCATCTCAGCGTGCTGCCCGGCTCGCCCTGGACCGACATCCGCCTGCGCAAGGCGCTCAACCTTGCGATCGATCGCGAGGCGGTGGTCGGCCTGATGAATGGCCTCGCCAAGCCGGCCAAGGGCCAGGTCGACCCGTCGAGCCCGTGGTTCGGCAAGCCCAGCTTCGAATTGAAGTATGATCTCGCCGCCGCGAAAAAACTGGTCGAGGAGGCCGGCTACTCCAAGGCGAAGCCGCTCAAGACCACCTTCATCATTGCGCAAGGCGGCACCGGCCAGATGCTGTCGCTGCCGATGAACGAATTCCTGCAGCAGAGCTTCAAGGAGATCGGCATCGACATCGACTTCAAGGTGGTCGAACTGGAGACGCTCTATACGCATTGGCGCAAGGGCGCGGCCGACGAGATGAACGCCGGCATCACCGCCAACAACATCGCCTATGTCACCTCCGACCCGCTCTACGCCATCGTCCGCTTCTTCCACTCCGGGCAGATCGCGCCGGTCGGCGTCAACTGGGGCGGCTACAAGAACCCGAAGGTCGACGCGCTGATCGACGAGGCCAAGCAGACCTTCGACAGCGCCAAGCAGGACGCATTGCTGGCCCAGGCGCATGCGCTGATCGTGGACGATGCCGCGCTGGTCTGGGTGGTTCACGACACCAACCCGCACGCGCTGTCACCGAAGATCAAGCAATTCGTGCAGGCGCAGCACTGGTTCCAGGATCTGACGACGATCGGGGTGGAGTGAGGGGACGCCCTGCTTCCGCAAACACCACTCCCGGGGCGCGACATAGGCGCGAGCCCGGGACCCATAGCCACAGGAAGATGTTTGGCGAAGACTCGCGGTTGCCGATCTCGCGCCGCAACTCCTCCCTCGGGTTATGGGTCCCGGATCGGCCCGCGCCTTAGGCGCGCTTGTCCGGGACGACAGCGAGTGTGTGACCACTACTTCGTCAGCAGCGCATACGCGCCGGTCCAGCCCTCCGGCGGTGGATTGAGCTGGAAATCCTTGATCCTCGCCTCGTAGAGCCTGAACAGCTTCTCAAGTGTGTCGGCGTCCTCGCTGCGGCGGCCGCGCTCGATCGCGTCCAGTGCGCCCTGCCAGTTGCGGCTGCGGTAGCAGCCGAGCATCTCGATGGTGATGTTGCGCAGGCGCTGGAACGCGCCCGAATGCATCACGTCCTCGCGGCCCGCAATGGCATAGATGACTTCCGGCTCGGTCTTGCCCTTGACCATGATGAAGTCGAGCTCGAGGATCGCGAACTTCTCCTTGGCCGCGAGCGCGGTCCTGGACCCCACGATGATCGGGAAGCCGTATTCCTTGGTCTGCCCTTCCAGCCGCGAGGCCAGGTTCACGCTGTCGCCAAGCACCGAATAATTCTTCTTCAGGTCGGAGCCCATGTTGCCGACGACGCCGATACCGGTGTTGAGACCGATGCCGACGTTGAGCGGGATGTAGACGTGGCCGCCATCCGCGGCTTCCTGCTCGCGCTCCCTGTTCACCATGTCGATCTGCTCCAGCATCTGGATCGCGGCCTCGCAGGCATTGACCTCGTGCTCGGCATCGTCGAGCGGCGCGTTCCAGAACGCCATGATGGCGTCGCCCATGTATTTGTCGATGTAGCCCTTGCGCTCGATGATCACGTCGGTCAGCGGCGTCAGGAAGCGGTTCATCAGCGCGATCAGCCCTTGCGGATCGTGCTTGTAGCTCTCGGAGATCGTGGTGAAGCCGCGCACGTCGGAGAACATGATCGTCATCTCGCGCTCCTCGCCGCCGAGCACGAGCTTTTCTGGCGACTGCGCCAGCTGCTCGACCAGCACCGGCGACATGTATTGCGCGAACATGCCGCGGATCTGCACGCGCTGGCGCTGCTCGCGCACGAAGCTGGCGAAGATCAGCGTCAGATAGATCGCCGTGGTCGAGAGCAGCGGATAGGTGAAGTCGATCAGGTAGCGGTACTGCGCGTAGAAGAACCAGGACGTGCCGACCAGGATCGCCGCGAAGGTCGCACCGGCGAGCACGAGGCGCACCGGCCCGAGATTCGGAGTGAAGATGATGACGAGCAGGCCGATGACGAGCGCGGCGATCAATTCGACGCCGAGCGCGTAGTTCGGCTGGGAGATCACCGCGCCGCTCAGCAGGCTCTCGAGCACCTGGGCATGGATCTCGACCCCAGGCATGGTCGAGGACACCGGCGTGGTCTTGATGTCGTTGAGCCCGACCGCGGAAGTGCCGACCAGCACCAGCTTGCCGGCGAGCCTGGCGGGCGGGACGGTGTTGTCGAGGACGTCGGCCGCCGAGACGTAGATCGAGGGGTCCTGGCGCGCATAGTGCACCCAGAGCTGACCGTTCTTGTCGGTCGGAATCTCGACGCCCTTGAGGCGAATGGCCCTCACGCCGGTCTTGTCGGTCCGGATCAGCAGCGTCGGTGTGCCCGTGGCGACGCGCAGAATCTCGAGGCTCAGCGAGGGCATGATGTTGCCCTGGGCGCGCATCACCATCGGCACGCGGCGGATCAGGCCGTCGCGCTCGGTCTTGATGGAGAACAGGCCGCGGCCGGCCGCGACCTTCTCGATGACCGGCACGTTGCGGAGCAGGCCGGGGAATTCGAACAGGAAGCGCTCGGCGCCCTCCTCACCAACCGTCGCGATGCCGGTGAAAGGCAGCGACTTGTCGATCTCGGAGGAGATCGCCGACTGTCCGGTCTCGCCCAGCACCACGCGCGAGCGCTTGATTGCATCGGCGAGAATCTGGTCGTTGGTCGGCAGCTCGCGCAGCTTGGCGCGGGTGGCATCGTCGAGAGAGCGCATCTGGCCCGCGACCAGATCCGGATTGAGCCGGTCGGGCTCAGAAAACACCACGTCGAAGCCGATCGCCACCGCGCCGTTGCTGGTGAGGTTCTGGATCATATCGGCGATCCGCGTCCGCGGCCACGGCCACTGGCCAAGCCTGGCGAGGCTCTTGTCGTCGATGTCGACGATGGTGACCGGCCGCGCCGTCTTGTGGCGCGGATCGATCAGCTGGAACATGTCGAAGGTGCGCAACCGCAATTCCTGGATCGGCGGCGGATCCCAGAGGCGAACGCCGGCAAACAGAACCAGCAGCGCAAGGCACATCAGCCGGGCAAAGCCAAGCTTCCGCGCAAACCACCGCCGCAGGATCTTGAGACGTTTCATGGGGGTTGGATATCACGCTTTGACGGCGAACGGCAGCGCGGATCGTCTTGCAGACGGTCGCGGCCCATCGCGCAGCGATCAGGCATGGACGATGAAGTCGCTCGCCTGGACCTGGGCGACACCCTTCAGGAGGATGGTGTCCGTCGCATTGATCGTGATCAGGGTGTCCCCCCCTGAGGCCGCCGCGTGCTGGGCTATCCATGCCGCGTCAATATCGGTCGTCACAACCGCCGTCAGGTCGATGTGGTCCTGACCGTGCTCAAAATCGAGGATCGTGTCGTGGTTGGAGTTGGCGGCGAATACGAACTGATCCTGATAGCCGGTCCCGAACAACACATCCTTGCCGTTGGTGCTGGCGAGGGTCACCGGGCCTTGTTCGTTCAAGTTGAAGATCAGGTTGACCGTATCGGTCGCGCCGTGACCGTCGGTCACCGTGATCACGACCTTGTCCGTTGCAGCCGCGCTCTGGCTCGGCTCCGTATAGGTCAGCCCCTGGAGTGCTGAATTGACGCTCGCCAGCGTATCGGACGTCGGTTCAGGCTCCACATAAGTGCCCGAATCCGCCGCCACGGTAAGTGCGAAGGTTTCATCGGGAGCAGCGTCGGCGTCGGTGACCGTGATGCCGTGGATGAAGACCTGGACGCCTTCCTGCGATACGCTGATCTGGTTCACGTCGATCACCGGTGCGACGTTCCCGTCGTTCGCGCCTGTCACGTCCACCGTGAGCGTTGCCGTGCCGGTCGCACCATGAGCGTCCTTGGTCTGGACGGTGAATATATCGGTATATGCCCCATCCGAAAGCGCGTTGATGGCCGCTGCGTCGGGAACGTAGCTGTAGCTGCCGTTGGGGTTGACCGTCAGCGAGCCGTACAGTCCTGCAACCGTCGTCACCGCATGGTGATCTGCGTTCAGAACGGCATAGGTCAGCGTCGCCGTCTCGCCGCTGTCGACATCCGTTCCGGACAAATGGCCGGCGAGATTGGCGAAGGTGTCGGCCGCGGCAGTATCCGTGAGCGGACCAATGTCGAGATCGGCGAGCGTCGGCGCGTCGTTCGTGCCGTTGATCGTGACCGTCACGTCCTGAGAGACTCGGGCGCCATGATCGTCGGTGAAGGTGACGGTGTAGACCTGGGCGATGGTCTGGCCCTGCGCCAGCGACTGCAGCACCGCATTGTTGTTGTCGAGGCTGAAGTGCCAGCCCAGCGTCGCGCCGTTGCTGGTATCGGTGCTGGATTCGAGCACCGACGAATCGATCGTGAAGCTGCCGATATTCGCGCCGGCACCGAACCCCGGCACAGCCGAACTGACGGACGACGACTTGAACACGGCTTCCGCCGTGTGGGTATCGATCAGGTCGAGATCCTGGATCGCCAGCGTCCCGCAGATCGCCAACGTCGCACCGGCATCCTCCGTCACCGCTCCAGTACCATCTTCGGCACTGCTGGTGATGGTCGGCGCGTCGTTGGCGCCGTTGATCGTGACGGTCACGTCCTGAGAGACCTCGGCACCGTGACTGTCGGTGAACGTGATCGTGTAGACCTGGGTGATGGTCTGCCCTTCGGCTAGCGACTGCAGCACCGCATTGCTGTTGTCGAGCGTGAAATGCCAGCCCAGCGTCGCGCTGTTGTCGGTGTCGGTGTTGAACTCGTCAACCGCGCAGTCGATCGAGAAGATGCCGAGCGGCGTGCCCGTGGCGAAGCCCGGAAGCTGAACGCTCGACGTGGACGATTTGAAGACGGCTTCCGCCGTGTGGGTGTCGATCAGGTCGAGATCCTGGATCGCCAGCGTACCGTCGATCGACAACACGGCGCAGGCGTCCTCAGTGACGCTCCCCGTCGCGGCGTCCGCGTCGCTCGTCATGGTCGGCGCGTCATTGGTCCCGGTGATGGTGACGGTGACGTCTTTGGTGACCGTTCCACCGTGATGGTCGTCGACCGTCACGGTATAGACCTCGGTGATGGTCTGGCCTTCGGCCAGCGACTGGAGCACCGGATCGTTGTCGTCGATCGTAAAGGTCCAGCCCACCGATCCACGGGAGCTGACGCCCGGGCTCTCGCTCACCGCCGTCAGCGCGAACGTGCCGATATGCGAGGTCCCGCTGCTGAAGCCGGGTAGATGCGCGCTCGAATTCGTCGACTTCAGCTCGAAGCTTGCGGTGTGGGTGTCCGTGAGATCGGGATCGTTGAAGGTGATGGTGCCGTTCGCCGTCAGGGTTGCCGCATCCTCGGTCACCGCGCCGGTCGAGGTCGTGTCGTCCTCGATGATCGTCGGCACGTCGTTGGTGCCCTCGACGTTGACGTCGGCACCATTGATGGAAACCGTGAGCGGCGTGCTGACAATGCCGCCGTGCCCGTCATCGACCTGCACCACGTAATTGAGGATCAGCTTCTCGTCCTCGGCAAGGAAGTCGAAGAGATGGTCGGGGACGCTGTAGGTCCAGGTGGCCGAGCCGTTGTTGCCGTTCCCTGCACCC
The DNA here is from genome assembly GCF_023100985.1 of Bradyrhizobium sp. 191. NCBI lineage: Bacteria > Pseudomonadati > Pseudomonadota > Alphaproteobacteria > Hyphomicrobiales > Nitrobacteraceae > Bradyrhizobium > Bradyrhizobium sp. 191. Next base: position 5,294,084 of record NZ_CP064692.1, on the reverse strand, counting down.
TGCACCACCGTCAGCGGCACCTTGACGGCTGCGATCGCGGCCAGTTGCTGCGGCGTCAGCGTGGCCGTGATGTCGTTGCCTTCGGCATCGAGATATTTGAACGGCTGGGTCGACGAGAGCTCAGCGCTCACGATCGGCCGGTCCGTCAGATCAACGTCGGTGAAGGTGACCGTGCCGGTGATGACGTCCAGAGCCTCGTTACCGGTCCCGACCTGCTCGATGACGGTGCCACCCGACGTCGCAACGGTAGGCTTGTCGTTCGTCCCCGTGATCGTGATGGTGATCGGGATGAACCTGGACTCGGGATTCACCACGAAATTGGTGTCGACCCGCACCATGTAGGTCAGCGTCAGGGTTTCGCCGGCCGCGAGGAAGTCGAAGACCTTGTCGGGGATCGTGTAGGTCCAGACCGCCGATCCGTTGTTCTCGTTGGCGGGGTCGGCAACGACGCTGATCTGGATCTGCGTCGCTGCGATGCCGTGCTTCTGGAGCTCGGTGAGCGAGCCGGTAACGTCCTGCTGGCCGGCGCTCTTGTAGACGTAGTTCGGCGCTTCGGCGAGGCTCACCGACACCGTCGGCCGGTCGCCGAGGTTTTGATCGACGAATCTGATCAGGCCGGTAACAGTATCGGCCGTCGTGTCGCCCGTCATGCCCGCGCGCTCAGTCAGCGCGAAGGCCGTCTTCAGATTCCCGCCGGCGTCGAAGCTTTGCACGATCGGCTGGCCGGGAACACGGGTGGCCTGCTGCGTTGAATTGCCGGAGCCGTCGCGTTGCGGCGCACTGATAGTGACGAATGTCGCGATTGCGGCGGTGCCGGACCCCGACTTGAACGCGAAGTCCAGGCTGATCGGCGTGATCGTGTCGGTGAAGTTCGTGGTCAGCTTGGTGTTGGTGTTGTTGTCGGTGAATTTCAGTGTGAACACGTCCGTGATCAGCTTCTGAATTTCCGGCGACATCAGCGCATTGCCGATCGAGACGTTGCCGCCGCTGATCTGGATCATCTGGCCGGCCTGGTTGACCGTCGCGATCGGCAGCAGCGTGATCTTGTCGAACAGGATGTAGGAGCCGGTCGTGCCGTTCGGCTCGACCAGCACCTGGAAGCTCGCCTGCGGCTGCGGATCGCCGCCGCCGGCGGGAACGACGAAGTTGATCTGGGTCAGCACTGCCGTGCCGCGGATGCCCATGGTGGCGACCGGCGTGTCGACCTTCATGTCGCCATGCTTGGCGGTCTCGCCGGCGACGAAGGTGATGGTGCCCGCAACCAGGCTGAGCAGCGAGGAGTTGCTCGACCCGTTGGGGTCGTAGACCATCTCGTTCAGCACCATCCGCGCATTGGAGGACAGGCCGAATACGGTGCCGTCGATGAAGGTGATGCCGAGCGTCGAATCGGCGCCGGTCGAGACCACGTCGCCCTTCTCGACATTGTCGCCGTTGTTCAGGATGACCGAGACGCCGTTGCGAATCGCGGTCGCACTGCCGGAGAGCTTCGTGACGTGGCCGATGACCTGGGCCGCAGCGGCGCCGGGCGCGGCCTGGGCAACCTGGACGTGGCCGGTGAGGGCATTGACGAGGTCGCCGGTGAGGTGGGCTCCGTCGGGCGAGGCGACCGCGGCGCGCTTTTCGCCCCTGAAATAATCGTGAACCACGAACTCCTGACCTTCGTGGGACAGCACGAGATCGAGGCCGGCGCGCTTGAACTCGCCGTTGAAGATCAGGTTGGGGTCGGGAACAACGAACGCGCCATCAGGCACATGGCCATGTCCCTTTGCGATGAAGGGCTTGGCCGCAAGAGAATCGGCATGGACGAGGCCGGACGTACCGGAAACCTGGCCGTCCAAGGACGTCGCGGCGTCGAATTTGCCAGCGTAATTCAACCGGGGCACCGCAAAGGGTTAAAATTTAGGTAAGTATCAATTGCCTAAGCTTGCTTAGCATTACCAAGTCCTTGGCGAAACCATCTATTTGCTTGTGTGATTTCGCGTCACTTGGCCATAAGAGCCCCGCAGGCCGGCGCCCTCCCAGAGAAGCTGAAGTAATACGCCAAGCATTCTGAAGTCGAATTGAGCTTAGATGCACGCATTTCCGATCATCCCAAGTCGTTCACTGTAAATTTGGTCGAAGAGATACTTGCGTCATCTTCATTGCATGATGCCCTGCAATATCCTGCGCCAAATATGGAACTAGATCTGTGACCTAGCTAACAGAACCCGTGAAATAGCGCGCTGTTAGCCATAGGACGCAGAATCAACCACCTTGCAACGCCTGCCTGCAACGGGATCCATATCACAGCAGCGCCGTCCTAGCCTCGGGATCGTAAAATTTTAGGCAATTTGGGCAGGCCTGCTTCAGCCTGTCCCACGGTTTTAGGACCCCTGCCGGGCGCGTTAAGCAGAACAAAACGGCCCGCCTCGCACTATCTCCAGGAAAGCAACACAGCCCGGCACGTCGAGATCGAGGGGGATCTCGCGAAGCCTGGGAAGGGGATGTCAGATGGAGACCGCTGCTCGCTCGCGCGCTTGGCGCGCAATCCTGATCTTATGCGGCTTGATCCTGCTCGGATCGGCCACCGAGCTTCGCGCCGGCACACTGCTGTCGCCCGGCGCCGGCGTCCTCGTACGCAAATCCGCCGAACCGTTCGGCGTGTTCGCCTTCGCCATCTCATCCGGCAGCCTCCAGCAGAAATGGTCCACGCTGAAGGACAAGCTCGACGACGACATGGTGCAGCTTGCGCTGTGCGACGGCGACCGGGACAATTGCGTCTCGCCCGCGGCCCTGAAGCTGCTCGCCATCGTCGACCAGGCCCGCGCACGCGATGGCCGTGCGCGCCTCGGCGAGACCAACCGCGCCATCAATCTCGCCATCCACGCCGCCAACGACGGCACCGACGATGTCTGGAGCTCGCCGCTCGCGACCTTCGCGCGCGGTGCCGGCGATTGCGAAGACTATGCCATCGCCAAGCTGGCCGCGCTGCGGCTGGCGGGCATTCCTCCCGAAGACCTCCGCATCCTCGTGGTGCGCGACACCCGCGCCGGCGAGGAGCACGCGATTGCTGCTGCCCGGCTCGACGGCCACTGGCTGATGCTCGACAATCGCCGCATGGCTATGCTCGAGGACGACGCCGAGCGGAGCTATCAACCGCTGTTCGTGCTCTACCAGTCGGCCGTGATGAAATATGTCGACGAGCCGGTGCGAGTCTCGATCGCGGCCGCCGAGGCGCGTTGATCCTTCTCGCAGGTCGGATTCACCCCCACCACAAAGCCATTTCGCCGCGCGATCCCAGACGCTAGCATGCTGCTTTCCATGCGGGGCGACCGGAATGCGATTCATCGTGCTGTCTGTGCTTGCGCTGCTGGCATTGCCGTCGGCGCCCGCCTTCGCCCAATCCGAACGCTCGATCGCCGACAGGCTGCCGCTGTTTGCCAAGAACAACTGCCAGCAGATTCGCGATCCCGGCAACCAATTATTCTGCGGTGACGCCGAGCTGGCCGCCGCCGCCGAGAAGCTGAGCACGGCGATCGAGGCGCGGCTCGCCCGCCTACCCGATCGCCTGCCTGCCATCGAGGAGAATGCGATCTGGATCCGTCAGCGCAATCTCGGCTGCGGCATCGTCGGCCAGACCGCAATCCGCCCTGAGGATTTCGACCGGGTGAAGGCGTGTCTGCTCAAGGTGACCGAGGAGCGCGCCGCGATCGTGCGCGATCCTGATTTCGACTGCCTCGCGGCCAGCACCGCAGCGGGCGCGCTGATCTGCGCGGACCCGTCGCTGGCGCTCGCCGAAACCGAGCTCAACGGCCAGGCGCTCGGTCTGATCGGCAAACTGGACCCGACCGCGGCCCGCTTTGCCTTCGCCGAATATGGAAGGTGGACGCGAGAGCGCGACCGCAGATGCAATCTGGTCGGCAAGGAGAACGTGCCGCTGCAAGAGCTCGAATCCGCGGAGGACTGTCTCGCCGATCATTTGAAGCGCAAGACCGATGAAATCCGCGCGGCGAAGGGTGACCCCAAGAAGGTGTTCGGCCGGCAGGTCGCGGCCCGCTCTCCCGACACCGACGCGGTCGATTTCTGCGCCGCGCGCATCCATGCGGCCAATTCCTGCGGCAACTTCCTGCGCATCAACCGCGTCTACGCCATCGACAGCCAGGTGACCGAGCAGGAGGCGCAGGTCACCGCCGAAATCGAGATGGCCGTGCTGGCGCCCTTCACCATGTGCAGCAAGATCGCCTCCACCTGCACCGGCACCTGCTGGGACGCGAGGACGGGGCGTCCACAACCGGCAGCCGGCAACAAGGAGCGCTCCGCAGAAGCGTTCAAGGTCACACGCCGCCTCAGGATCCAGCGGACTTTCGCCTTCGTGAAAGCCGCCGACGGCTGGCGCTGCCGGGAAGACGAGCTCGCCCCGGTGAGCTCGGGCACCGCAGGCGGGGGATCGTAGGCCTTCTCGCCGCGCGCGGCTCTTTCTTCCTTCTCCCCTTGTGGGAGAAGGTGGCGCGCGCAGCGCGGCGGATGAGGGGTTCTTTCCGCTCACGAGACCGTTCGTGAGGAGAGATACCCCTCACCCGGCTCGCCGCTTTTGCGGCGATCCAACCTCTCCCGCAAGGCCCGCAAGGGGAGAGGGTACACCGAGTTCTCCGCAAGAGAAGCATCAAAACATCAGATTGTCCTTGATCAGCACCCAGCGGCCGTTCTTGACCTGCTGCACCTGGGTGATGGTGGTGGCGAGATGGTTGCTCTTCGAGAACACCGTCGGCGGCGAATTGAAGATGTCCTGGAACTTGTCGCCGGACTCCAGCGCGTCGAGCATCTTCTGGCCAGTGAGATCATTGCCAGCCTTGTTGGCATAATGCGCGAACGTCATCACCGCGTTGTAGCCGATGATGGCCTGGGTGTTGGCGTCGGTGCCAAACATCTTCTTGTAGTTGACGAGCCAGTCCTTCACCTTTCCTTTTGCGGTGTCTTCATAGGGAATTTCGAAGTTCGAAGCGGAATACAAGCCTTCCACCACTTCCTTGCCGAGCGCCGGCACTTCGAGCACGTTGACGGGCGTGGCGCCGAGGAAGGTGACGTCCCATCCGAGCTTCTTCGCTTCACTCATGGTGCCGATCGGCTCACGGAGGACGGCGCCGAGCACGACGAGGTCGCAGCCGTCGGACTTCATCTTGGCGACCTGCGCCGAGAAGTCGGAGGCGCCGCGCTTGTAGCTCGTGATCGAGGCCGGCTGCACCTTCATGGCGGCGAGCTGCTGGTTAAAACCATCGAGCACGTTCTTTCCGTACTCGTCGTCCTGATGCATGATGCAGGGCTTCTTGAAGTTCTTTGCCTCAATCATGTATTTCAGCGCCGCCCGCGTGCTCTCGACGTAGGGCAGGAGGTTGTTGAACTTCAACCGCTCCTGCGGCTTGGCGGGATCGAACTTGAAGGTGAACTCGGCCGCCGTCAGCGGAAACAGCTGCAGCACGCCGGCGTCGAGCAGGATATCCTGCGCGGCGAGCACGGTAGGCGATCCCATCGGCCCAACCATCGCGAAGATCTTGTCGCGCTCGATCAGCTTCTGCGAGGCCAGCACGGCCTTCTTCGGATCGTAGCCGCTGTCCTCGACCACCAGGCGAATCTTGCGGCCGTTGATGCCGCCGGCGGCGTTAACCTCCTCGACCGCCATCTTCATGCCGTTGGAGACCGGCACGCCCCAACCCTTGATCGGACCCGACAGATCCTGGTGGGTACCGATGACGATCTCGGTTGCCGAGATGCCATCGTTAGTGACCTTGGTTTGCGCTGCGGCCGGCAGACAGGTAAGCGCCACGGCACCCACAGCAAGGCCGAATGCGCTGAACGATCTCGACATTGACGTCTCCTCTCCTAAAGGCCCGTGTTGGACGAAGGGCGAGGGCCACGGCTCCTTCGCTTTCTCGAATGGGACTTTTCCTTTTTGCGCATGCCCTTCTCGGAAAACCGGTTCCCACTTTTCCGGGGCATGCGCATGCGTCACGCCACTGCACGCTCGCGATACATCGCCTCGATCTCGGCGGCGTAGCGCTTGTTCACGAAGCCGCGCTTCAGCTTCATGGTCGGCGTCAGCTCCTCGTCCTCGGGGGTGAGCTGGCGCTCGATCAGATGAAACCTCTTGATGGTCTCGACACGGGCAAAATTGCCGTTGACCTGTTCGATCTCGCGCCAGATCAGGTCCTGGATTTCCCTCGCCCGGCACAGGCTGGCGTAATTGGTGAAGGGGATGTCGTGATCCTGGGCGAACTTCTCGACGTTCTCCTGGTCGATCATCACGAGGCAGGTGAGATACGGCCGTTTGTCGCCGATCACCACGGCGTCGGAAATGTAGGGCGAGAATTTGAGCTGGTTCTCGATCTCGGACGGCGTGATGTTCTTGCCGCCGGACGTGATGATGATGTCCTTCATCCGGTCGGTGATGCGGACGAAGCCTTCATTGTCGATGGTGCCGACGTCGCCGGTATGCAGCCAGCCGCGCGGATCGATGGTATCGGCCGTCTTCTCCGGCTGGTTCAGGTAGCCCATGAACAGGAAGTCGCCCTTGATCAGGATCTCGCCGTCGGGCGACAGCGCGACCTCGCCCCAGGGCACCGCGGTGCCGACCGAGCCGAGCTTGATCCTGCCCGCCGGCATCATGGTGGCGACCCCGCAATTCTCGGTCTGGCCGTAGACCTCGTGCATGTCGATTCCGAGCGCCAGATACCAGCGGATCAGCTCCGGTGCGATCGGCGCCGCGCCAGTGAACGCGATGCGGCAGCGGTCGAGCCCGATCATGCGGCGAATGTTGCGAAACGCGACCAGGTAGGCAATGCGGTTGGCGATCCGCAGCGACAGCGGCGGCGCCCTGCCCTCGAGCCGGCACTCGACCATGCGGTAGCCGATGCCGATGGCGCGCCGATAGACCCATTGCTGCAGCGGCGTCGCGTCCTTCAGCGCGATGGTGATGGCGGAATAGAACTTTTCCCAGACCCGCGGCACCGCCAGAAAGGCGGTCGGCTGCACTTCGCGCAGATTGTCCGGGACGGTTTCCGGGCTCTCGGCGAAATTCATCACCGAGCCGAGCGCGACGGAGATGTAATAGCCGCCGATGCGCTCGGCGACATGGCAGAGCGGCAGGAAGATCAACCGGTCTTCGTCCTCTCGCGCCGGGATGAAGTCGTTGGCATGGCGCATCTGATGCGTGACGCTGCGGTTGGCGTGCATCGCGCCCTTGGGCGGACCGGTCGTGCCGGACGTATAGACGAGGATGGCGAGATCGCCGGCGCCGCGGCTGTCGATCATCTCCCGCCACAGCTCTTCGCGGCCGACCATGTGGTTGCGGCCGAGCGCGCGAAGCTCGTCGAGCGACAGCACCATGTCATCGCAGAAGCCGCTGAGGCCCTCCATGTCGAACACGATGATCTTCTGCAGGGACGGACAGCGTGCGCGGCAGGTGAGAATCTTGTCGAGCTGCTCCTCATCCTCGGCGAAGATCACCCTGGTGCGGGAATCGTTGACGAGATACTCGACCTGGGACGCGGAATCGGTCGGATAGATTCCGGAGGAGACGCCGCCGGCGCACAGGATGCCCATGTCGGCATGGACCCATTCCGGGACGGCGTTGGCGACGATGGAGGCGACGTCGCCGGGCATGAAGCCGATCGCGCGAAGCGCGTAGGCGATCTCCTTCGAGATTTCCAGCCATTCGCGCCAGCTCGTCGGCTGCCAGATGCCGAACTTCTTCTCGCGGATCGCCGGCCTGTCGCCCCGCGTCTCGGCGGCGCGCAGGAAGCTCTTCGCGATCGTATCAGCGACCGTCAGCACCGCCGGTCGGGCCATGCGCCTCTCCTCCCTCCTTGTCGCCAGCCTCCGCTGCCTGCCTTGCCGGCGGTCTCTGTTGCGGATGGCAAGCTCATCTTACTGCCAGCTCTTCCTCACCGCCACGTCTTCTTCTTTTTCCAGCGCCGCTCGCCTCGCGCGCCCGCTTCCTTGGCGCCAAGGTAGAACTCCTGAATGTCCTGGGAATGCATCAAGCGGTCGCAGCTGTCGTTCATCACGATACGGCCGATCTCCAGCACATAGCCGTAATGTGCCGTCTCCAGCGCCACCTTGGCGTTCTGCTCGACCAAGAGGATCGACATGCCCTGCTCCTCGTTAACCCTACGGATGATGGTGAAGATCTCCTTCACCAGCAGCGGTGACAGACCGAGCGAGGGCTCGTCGAGCAGCAGCAGCGTCGGCCGGTTCATCAGGGCGCGTCCGATCGCGAGCATCTGCTGCTCGCCGCCGGAGAGCTGGCCCGCCGGCTGGTTGATGCGCTCCTTCAACCGCGGGAAATAGCCGTAGACACGCTCCAGATCCTCCGCAACGCCGTCCCGGTCCTTGCGCGGATAGGCGCCCATCATCAGGTTCTCGCGCACGGAGAGGAACGGGAACACCTCGCGCCCCTCCGGCACGTGGCTGAGGCCGAGCCGCACGATGCGGTCGGCCTCCATGCGCTGGATCGGCTTGCCCATGAACTCGATCGCGCCCTTCTGCGGATCGAGGATGCCGGAAATCGTCTTCAGCACCGTGGTCTTGCCGGCTCCGTTCGCCCCGAGCAGCGTGACGATTCGGCCGCGCGGCACCTCCAGCGAGATGCCGCGGATCGCCATGATCGGCCCGTAATAGCTCTCGACGTTGGAGAGCTTCAGGATGGTGTCCGGTGTCGTGGCGGCATCCATCGGTCAGGCTCCCAGATACGCGGCGACGACGTCGGGGTGCTGCTGAACCTCGGCGGGCGAGCCCATCGCCAGCACCCGGCCGTAGTTCAGCGCAATGACCCGATCGGAGACGCGATTGACCAGCGACATGTCGTGTTCGACCATCAGCACAGTGACGCCGAGCTCGTTCTTCAGGTCGCGGATCCAGAACGACATGTCGTCGGTTTCCTCGACATTGAGACCGGAGGACGGCTCGTCGAGCAGGATCAGTTTCGGCTCCGAGCACAGCGCGCGCGCCAGCTCGATCACCTTGCGCACGCCGTAGGGCAGGCCGGAGATCAGCTTGTCGCGATAGGGTTCGAGATCGAGGAATTCGATGACCTGCTCGACCCGGCGGCGATGCACCTTCTCGTTGGCCCTGACGCTCGGCAGGAACAGCAGCTCCTGCCAGAGCTGCGTCGTCGAGTGCCGGTGGCGGCCGACCAGGAGATTCGACAACACGGTCGCATTCTCGAACAGCTCGATGTTCTGGAAGGTGCGGGCGATGCCGAGCCTGGCGATGTCATAGGGCGGTTCTTCGGTAATGTCCTGGTCTTCGAAAAGGATGCGGCCCGAGGTCGGCCGGTAGATCCGCGAGATCAGGTTGAAGATCGAGCTCTTGCCGGCGCCATTCGGCCCGATGATCGAGAGGATCTCGCCCTTCTCGACCGCGAACGAGACCGCATCGACGGCCTTGAGGCCGCCGAAGTGCAGCGACAAATTCTCGGCGCGGAAATAGCTCATCGATTGCGCTCCGACTTCACATAGATCTTCTGCCGCTTGAAGGTGGCGCGCTTGTAGAGCGGGAACAGCTGGAAGAAGAGCTTGATCTTCAGCCAGCGGCCGTAGAGCCCGAGAGGTTCGAACAAGACGAACAGCACGATGATGATGCCGTAGATCGCGCCTTTCAGGCCGTTGAGCGATGCGAAAGCCGCGACGCTCGACTGGATATTGCCCGCAGTGGCCGTGCCGGCACCGAATGTCGCGGCTATGCCGGCGATGATGCCGGGCATGTCGTCCTTGAGATAGGTCAGGAACGGATCGATCATCACGATGAAGATCGCGCCCAGCACCGCTCCGTGCAGGCTGAAAGTGCCGCCGATCAGGATCACGATGATGAACTCGATCGAGAGCTGCAGCGTGAACATCTCCGGCGAGATGAAGGAGAGCTTGTGCGCGAACAGCACCCCGGCAAAGCCGGTGATCGCCGCCGAGATGGCGAAGGACTTCACCTTGTAGAGCGCGACATTGACGCCCATGCTGCGCGCCGCCGTCTCGCTGTCGCGGATCGCGACGAAGGCGCGGCCGGTCGGCGAGCGCAGCAAATTCAGCGTGCCGACGATGGTCAGCACCAGCACGGCAAGACAGAGGTAATAGAAGGTCGGGCTGTCGCGCGGCACCGCGACGCCGAGCAGCGACAGCGTCTTGACCCGCATGCCCTCGTTGCCGTGGGTCACGCTCTCCCAGCGCGCCAGGATCTCCTCGACGATCAGAGCAAACGAGATGGTGGCGATGACGAGATAGATGCCGGTGAGGCGCAGCGCCGGAAAGCCGACCATGGCGCCGATGATACCGGTCAACAGCCCGGCGGCGAGGAAGTAGACAGGGAACGGCACGTTGTACTTCTGCAAGTACGCCGCGGTGTAGGCCCCGATCGCGAGGAACGCGGCGTGCCCGAGCGAAGCCTGGCCGGTGAAGCCGGTCAGGATCAGGAGCGCCACGCCGACGATTGCATAGATGCAGACGAAGACGAGCTGGCTCATCAGATAGCTGGACAGCACATGCGGTGCGATCAACAACAGGGCGAGCAGAACGCCGTAGGTGACGACGTAGCCCGAATGCGGAAACAGCCTGATATCGTCTTCATAATCGGTCTTGAACATGAAGCGCATGGCGTTCAGACCTTCTTGCGGACGTGGAGGCCGAACAGGCCTTCGGGCTTCAGGAGCAGCACCGTCAGCAGCACGACATAGGGCGCGACGTCCTTCCAGCCCTCCGGCAGGTAGAAGCCGGCCATGCTCTCGATCACCCCGATCAGGACGCCGCCGACCACTGCACCGGGGATAGAGCCGAAGCCGCCGAGCACGGCGGCGGGAAATGCCTTCAGGCCGAGCACGAGGCCGACATTGGAGTGGATGAACGTGATCGGCGCCAGCAGCACGCCGGCACAGGTCGCGACCGCCGCGCTGATCGCCCAGACGACCGACACCACGCGCTTGACCGGAATGCCCATATAGTAGGCTGCCAGCATGTTCTCGGAACTGGCGCGCATCGCAGTGCCGAGCATGGTCTTGTTGAAGAACAGCCAGAGCAGCGCGCACAGGATCATCGTCGCCGCAATCACCGAGAGCTTGTCATAGGCGAGCACCAGCGAGCCCATGCGCAGCACGCCCTGGCTGAACGGCGTCTCGATCTTCAGGTCGTCGGTGCCCCAGATCATGCCGGCGACCGAGCGCAGGAAATAGCCCAGCCCGATCGTCGCCATGATGATCGAGAACTGCGGATAGCCGAGGATCGGCCGCACCACCACGCGCTCCGCCACCATGCCGAACAGCGCCATCGCGGCCACCGCACCGGCAAAGCCGATCCAGTAGTTCAGGCCCATCATGCCGATGAAGGTGAAGGCGAAGAAGCCACCCAGCATCATCAGATCGCCCTGGGCGAAGTTGACGACCTCGGTAGCCTTGTAAACGAGCACGAAGCCGAGCGCGATCAGGCCGTAAACGCAGCCGAGCGCAACACCGCTGACCAGCTGCTGAACAAAATCCAGCATCGACGCGTGTCCTCCCGATGCAACCCGCGGCTCTTCCCGACCGCCTTGCCGCATCTTGTGTCCAGTCGCTACGCAGTCGTTTCGCTGCGTTAGCGCCATTTGTCCCGGCGCCAATTCAGCCTGAACCATCAAGCGCTGTCAACAAACGGTGACTTGCCTTTGGTCGATCCCGGATGAGGAATTTGAGGCAAAGTGATTCACCGTGCCGAAATATCTTCGGGTCATGGTCTCGGGCGATGCAAAACCGGATGGTGTGGCCGTCATGAAGCCGGACAACTCGGCGCTGGAAGTCCTGGGGTTAACGAAGCGTTTTGACCGTCTGGCGGTGGACAGCCTCGATCTCACCATTCGCGCCGGAGAATTTTACGCGCTGGTCGGCCCCAACGGCGCGGGCAAAACCACGACTTTGCGCATGGTTGCAGGCCTGCTGCGCCCCGATGCGGGCGCCGTCTCGATCTTCGGCATCGACGCGCTGGCAGACCCCGTCGCCGCCAAGCAGGTGATGGCGTGGGTCTCCGACGAGCCGATGATCTACGACAAGCTGACGCCGCTCGAATATCTCGAATTCGTCGCCGGGCTCTGGGGCATCGCTCCGGCGGCCTCGGAGCCGGTGGCGCAAGAGCTGCTCGGCTCGCTCGGGCTCGAGCCGCACCGCCACGAGCGTTGCGAGGGTTTTTCCAAGGGCATGCGCCAGAAGGTCGCTCTCGCAGGGGCGCTGGTGCACGATCCCCGCCTCATCATCCTCGACGAGCCGCTGACGGGGCTCGATGCCGTCTCCGCGCGCCACGTCAAGGGCCTGCTCAGCGCGCGTGTCCGCGCCGGCTGCACCGTCATCATGACCACGCATATCCTCGAGGTCGCCGAGCGCATGGCCGACCGCATCGGCGTCATCGCCTCCGGTCGCCTGGTCGCGGAAGGCACGCTCGCCGAGCTGCGCCAGCAGAACGGTCATGCCGACACCAGCCTGGAAGATCTCTTCATCGCGCTGGTGACGCTTCAGGTCGCGGCATGAGCTCGGCAACCGCGCTGTCCTGGTTTGCCCGTCACGAGCTGCGGCTTGCCTGGCGCGAATGGCTCGCCATGATGACGGGCGGCCGGCGCAAGCGGACGCGCGCTGCCGTCATCGGCCTGCTCTGCTTCGCCGCGCTGCTGCACCTGCCGGCCTGGGCGGTGATCGGCCGTTTCGCCGGCCTGCAGCTGCCGCTCGACAAATCCTCGCTGATCGTGATTTCGGCGACGATCTTCCTCGCCTGGACCTTGATGCTTTCGCAGGCGATCGAATCGGTGACGCGGATATTCTACGCCCGGGCCGATCTCGACCTGATCATGTCCTCGCCGGCGCGGCTCGCCAATCTGTTCTCGGTCCGCATCGCCGCGATCGCGCTGACCGTCACCGTGCTGGCGCTGCTGTTCTCGACGCCCTTCATCGACGTGCTGGTGATCGGCGGCGGCGCGCGCTGGCTTGCCGCCTTCGGCGTCGTCATTGCGATGGGTCTGTCGGCCGCGGCGATCGCGATCGCCGTCACCATTCTCCTGTTCCGGTTGGTCGGCCCGGCGCGGACGCGCCTGATCGCCCAGGTCCTCGCCGCGATCATCGGCGCGGGCTTCGTGATCGCGCTGCAGGTCGCAGCGATCATGTCCTACGGCACGCTGTCGCGCTTCACCATCCTGACCTCGGGCAGCCTCGCCGCCTACATGCCCGACGTGGACAGCATCTGGTGGTGGCCGGCGCGGGCGACCATGGGCGACACCGAGTCGTTGCTGCTGCTTCTCGCGCTCGCCCTGGTGCTGCTCGGCAGCGTGATGGCGATCTTCTCGCACCGCTTCGCCGACACCGCGATCGATGCGGCGGCGTACGGCGCGTCCGGCCGCGCCCGCGCGAAGGAGCGCCCGTTCCGCGGCAGATCGCGCCAGCAGGCGCTGCGGCGCAAGGAATTCATGCTGCTGTGGCGCGACCCCTGGCTGATCTCGCAGACGTTGATGCAGCTGCTCTATCTGGTGCCGCCGGCACTCCTGCTCTGGCGCAACTTTGCCGACAGCTCCGCAGCGCTGACGCTGATCACACCCGTCATCGTGATGGCGGCCGGACAGCTTGCCGGCGGGCTCGCCTGGCTGACGATCTCGGGCGAGGACGCGCCCGACCTCGTCGCCACCGCGCCGCTGACGTCGTCCAACGTCATCCGCGCCAAGATCGAGGTGGTGCTGATCGCAATCGCCGTGATCTTCTGCCCGCTGGTCGCCGCGCTCGCCTTCGCCTCGCCATTCCAGGCGGCAATCAGCGCCGGCGCGATCATCATCAGTGCGGCCTCGGCGACCGCGATCCAGCTCTGGTTCCGGGTGCAGGCCCGTCGCAGCCAATTCCGGCGCCGCCAGACGTCTTCGCGGCTTGCAACCTTCGCCGAGGCCTTCTCCTCGATCGGCTGGGCCGCAACCGCCGCACTGCTGCTCGCTTTGCCACTTGCCGGCCTCATCAGCGGCCTGATCACAGCCAGCCTCGTCGCCGCCACCTGGAGGTTCAGCCCCAGGCGGGCGTGAAGGTGCGACACTGACGCGCTGTTGATCGCGGCCCATTGGCCACGCACTGTGTTGCGCGCTAGACTTGTTTCGAAGTCATCGGGGACGGATTCATGCGGCGACTGGTTTCGGCGGCCCTTGCGCTGTTCGGCGTATCCCTCGCACCTGCGCTCGCCCAGCAGCCATTTCAACGCAGCGAATGCTTGGCGATGGCCAACGCGGCGCCCCGCGTGATGCCGGCCGCATTCCGACACGCGGCGGCCGCGGCCGAAGTCCAAATCACCTATGCCGGCCATTCCACCTATTTCATCGACACGCCCGCCGGCTTGCGCATCGCGACCGACTATAGCGGCGCATATCAGGTGGGACGGCTGCCCGATGTCGTCACCATGAACCGGGCGCACAGCACGCACTATTCTTTATATCCCGACAAACGAATTCCCCATGTGCTGCATGGCTGGAGCGAGGACGGCAAGCCGGCGATCGTGTCGGAGCGCATCAGCGATACGTTCATCCGCAACGTCACGACGGACATCCGCCGCTATTACGGCGACGACGCCGGCAGCGACATGATCCGCGACGGCAACTCGATCTTCATCTTCGAGGCCGCCGGCCTTTGCATCGGCCATCTCGGTCACCTCCATCACAAGCTGGACGACAGCCATTTTGCCCAGATCGGGCGGCTGGACATCGTGATGGTGCCGATCGACGGCACCTATACCATGTCGCTGGACGGCATCTCCGAGATCACCAGGCGGCTTCGCGCCTCGGTGGTGCTGCCGATGCACCGCTTTGCCACCCCGCTCGACGACTTCATGCGCCGGATCGGCCAGCAATTCGAAATCGACCGGCGCCTCGAGCGATCGTTCCGGATGTCGCGGGATGCGCTGCCACCGAAGCCGACCGTGATCATCCTCGACGGGGTCTGAGGCGCAATTTTCTCCAAGCCCGTTGTTGGCGTTTGGTGTTGATCTCCCCGCGAGGAGATCGACATGACCGAGTTTGCTAGATTGTTGCACGCGGACGGACCGAATCCCGCGCACGCGGCGGCGCTTCAGCTTTATGGCCGCTTCGTCGGCGACTGGGATGCCGAGATCACGGCCCATGGACCCGGCGGAACGAAACACGTAGCGCCAGGCAATATCCATTTTGGCTGGGTGCTGGAAGGGCGCGCCGTGCAGGACGTCTGGATCATCCCCCGCGCTGCAGACGGGGCGGCCTTCCCGATCGCCGGAAACTGGTACGGCACGACGCTGCGCGTCTATGACCCCACCATTTCCGCCTGGCGGATCTCCTGGTTCGATCCCGCGCGCTGCGTGTTCCGCCAGCAGATCGGCCGTCCGCAAGGCGAGGACATCGTGCAGGAAGGCACGACCGAAGCCGGCGAGCTGACGCGGTGGAGCTTTACCGAGATCAGCCAGGACTCCTTCCATTGGCTCGGCGAGGCGAAGTCCGCAGCAGCGCAGGATTGGCGGCTGATGGTGGAGGTCAAAGCACGACGGCGCATGCCATAGGCATCGGCCGGCCATGATACTGAAACGAAAAGAGGGGCCGGGATGTTGATCCCGCCCCCTCTTCATCGTGGCCGCTGGGAAGCGTCCTTGAAACTATTTTGTCCGATTTAGCCGGCACCCATCAGCGAGGCCGGCCGGCGTTCGCCGGTGGGGGCGAACATCTTCTTCAGCTTATTGACGACGCGGATCAGGAAGCCGATCACCACCGGATTGGTCTTGCGGCAGAACGCGATCTTCTTGACGTGCCCTTCGACATGCCATTTGGCATGCGCGCCGTCACGGAAGAAAATGACATCGCCGGGGCCGTAGCGCTTGGGCGGCATGCCGTCGCTTTCGAGCACGATCGATCCTTCCATGATCATGATCGTCTCGTCGATGTCGTAGTACCAGTTGAAGCGCCCTTCGGTGCAGGACCAGATGATCGTCTGGGCGGTGCCGTCGGCGCTCGTCGACAGGACCCGCGAACGGGATACCGGATCGCCCTCGATGATCCAGGACGGCTCGATCGGCCGCAGCTCGAGATCCACATTGAAATTGCCGACTTCAATCAATGGCATCTGCTTCCTCGGGAAATGATATTTGCGGCCGAATCCCGGCCGGGAGTGTCTCGAAAGATGCTCGGACGCTAGTCGCCCGTTTCTAATTCTTTCTTACATCGATTTCGAAAATCTACCGGAAGCGACGGGTGCAAACGGTTAACGTCGCAATTCCCCTGCAAATCCGCGGACATGACCCGGTCCTTCCCGGGTGCGACAAAGCGCGCAACGGCACTGGGACGAAGCCCGGCAACGCCGTTGCGGCCGATGCGCCAGCCGCGGCTCGTCCGCTGCCGAAGAAAGTTATCGCAGGCTACTTCGCCCACTCGCCCTTGCGGAACACCGGCACCTTGCTGCCGTCGGCCAAAATACCGTCGATGTCGGTCTCGGCCGAGCCGATCATCCAGTCGATATGGATCAGGCTCTGGTTGCCGCCTTGCGCCGCGATCTGCTGTGGCGTGAGCTGGGCGCCGTTGACGAAGCATTTCGAATAGCACTGGCCGAGCGCGATGTGAGACGCTGCGTTCTCGTCGAACAACGTGTTGTAGAACAACAGGCCGCTCTGCGAGATCGGCGAGGAATGCGGCACCAGCGCCACTTCGCCGAGGCGCCGCGCGCCCTCGTCGGTGTCGAGCACCTTGTTCAGCACCTCCGCGCCGCGCGAGGCTTTTGCGTCGACGATCTTGCCGTCCTCGAAGCGCACGGCGATGTTGTCGATCAGCGTCCCCTGATAGGACAGCGGCTTCGAGCTTACGACATGGCCGTAGACGCGACGGCAATGCGGCGTGGTGAAGACCTCTTCGGTCGGGATATTGGCGTTGCAGCTGATGCCGTTCTTGGAGAGCGAGGCGCCGCCTTCCCATTCGTGGCCGTCGGCAAGTCCGATGGTGAGATCGGTGCCGGGACCCGAATATTGCAGCGCGCGAAAGCGCTGGCCATTGAGCCAGTTGGTGCGCTCGCGCAGCACCGCATTGTGGCTCGCCCAATTGCCCATCGCGTCCTCGCGATCGACTCGGGACGCTGCGAAAATCGCATCCGCGAGCTTGCCGACCGCGACGTCCTCGGGATCATCAGGGAACACCAGCTTCGCCCAGGACGGGCTCGGATAGGCGATGATGTTCCAGTTGGTGTCGAAATTGACGATCTTCTCCAGCGCGGGCTGATAGGCCATCGAATTCGCCTTGCTCGCGCGCGCCACCTTGGAAGGATCCTCGCCCGACAGCAGCATCGGGTTGTCGCCGACGATGGCGAGCCGTGCAGTGTTGTCCGAGAAGGCCTTGGCCATGCCCTCGTAGAGCCAGCCGGCGGCGCGATCGAAACTGGCCTCGTGGCCGTGGCGGTAGCGCGCCAGCGTCATCTCCTCGTCCGACAGGATCGGCGTCACGAGGCCGGCGCCGGCCTTGTAGGCATGCACGGCGATCCGCCGCACCAGCGGCAGCGCGATCGCGGGCGCCGTCAGAAGCAGATCCTGTCCCGGCCGCAAGCCCAGGCCCACCTTCACCGCCACCTCGGCCAGCCGGTCGAGCTTCGCGGGATCGATGCGAGTGGAGGTGTTGCGTTGATCAGTCATGCCGGTCCCTCTGCCGAAAGTCTCTCGCTCAATCTAAGTCTAGCATCGCGAGACACAAGTGTGCGAGCGTCTTGCAACGCACGAAAGATACGCAGTTTCACGCATTTTGGTTTTCAACGTGTTGCCGATTTCAGCACCCGGTCGACCATGGCGGGCGCGAGTCCGAGGTAATTTTTCGGTGAGGTGAGCGCCTCGATCGTGGCACGGTCGATGCGGCTCGATATCCGTGAATCTGCGGACAGCGCATCGGCAAGGCTGATTCCCTTCTCGTTGGCCTGACGGCATGCATCATAGACCACGTCATGCGCCTCCTGCCGCCCGATCTGCGGCGCCAGCCCCATCATGACCGCTTCGGCCACAATCAGGCCGCGGCTGATGGCGAGATTGTCGTTCATCTTCGCTTCGTCCACGATAAGGCCTGCGAGCGCGAACTTCGCCTGGTGCAGGGCGCCGGCGGTCAGCACGAAGCTTTCGGGGATCGCCATCCATTCGGCGTGCCAGGGCCCCGTGGCGCGCTCGAAATCCTGCACCATGGCATCGAGCATCAGGCCGGCGTGCTGGCGCACCGCCTTGGACGCCGCAAGCATCAGTTCGGAGGAGATCGGGTTGCGCTTCTGCGGCATGGTCGAGGAGGCGCCGCGCCCCTTGACGAAGGGCTCGTAGACCTCGGCAAACTCGGTCGAGGCCATGATCATGATGTCGAGCGCGATCTTGCCGAGCGAACCGGTGACGAGTGCGAGGAAGTTCACCGCCTCCGCAAAGCCGTCGCGCGCGACGTGCCAGGTCGAGGCGGGAACGCCGAGCTTCAGCTCGGCGCAGAGCGCCGCCTGCACCTCGAAGCCTTTGTCGCCGAGTGAGGCCAGCGTGCCGGCAGCGCCGGCGAACTGACCGACCAGGACGCGCGGCTTCAGCTGCGCCAACCGCTCGGCGTGGCGATCGAACATCGCAAGCCAGATTGCGGTCTTGTAGCCGAAGGTCACCGGCAGCGCCTGTTGCAGATGGGTGCGGCCCGCCATCGCGGTATCGCGATGGCGCTTCGACAGATCGGCGAGGATCTTGCGCAGCTCGGCGATGTCGCGTTCGACGATCTCGAGCGCGGCGCGCAGTTGCAACACCACGGCGGTGTCCATGATGTCCTGCGTGGTGGCGCCCCAATGCACGTAGCGGCCCGCCTCGCCGCATTGCTTCACCATCTGATGCACCAAAGGCAGGATCGGGTAGCCGACGACATCGGTCTCCTGCCTGAGCAGATCGAAATCGAGCGCGCCGATGTCGGTCCGCGCCGCGATCGCTGCGGCCGCCTCCTGTGGGATCACACCGCACTTCGCCTCCGCCTTCGCCAGCGCCACCTCGACCTCGGCATAGCGTGCGACCGTCGCGACGTCCGAGAACACCTCGCGCATCTCAGGCGTGCCGAAGGCGTCGCGAAACAGCATGGAGTCGAGCACGGTGGTGGAGGCGGGGAAAGCTGGCATGGGCGCTTCTTTGTGGTTGGTGTTTTGTGTGGCGGCAGCTTACGCAGGCCGCGCATTTCGGCAATGGACATTCACCGTTCGCCACATTTGCCGCGCCACGACATTATGACGGCACGTCATCCTGTTACTCCGTCATCTCACGGGGCGAGCGTGCGATGCGGAGCAGCGCACGAGAGCCTCGAAGGATGACGGTGCTGGATCGGCGAGCATGGTCCCGGCCGCGGCGATCCGCCGACCGCAACATTCCAGCTGCGGTTGTATTCCCCTCCGGAATGGGCATAGCTGCCCTCACGCAATCGCGATGAACCAAGCGCCCCCTTCGAGAGACACACGGTTTTCGACCTGAATTTCATTTAGTCATTTTGCTTGCCCGATTTCACAATGAGGCCTGAGTTTTCGACGTGCAGTTTCTGTTCCGGGACCATCTTCTGGATACCGACCGGCGCGAGCTGAGCCGCGAGCAGGTTCCCATTGCCGTGGAGCCGCAGGTTTTCGACCTCGTGGTCCACCTCATGCAGAACCGCGACCGGGTGGTCAGCAAGGACGAGTTGATCGACAAGATCTGGCACGGGCGCAGCGTCTCCGAATCCACCCTGACCAGCCGGATCAACGCGGCGCGCAAGGCGATCGGCGACAATGGCGCAAGCCAGACGCTGATCCGCACCATCACCCGCAAGGGTTTTCGCTTCGTCGGTGATGTCCAGACACAGCTCGGCGCGGTCGCACCGGAGCCGGTACGTGTCGCCCAGAATCAGACAGCCTTCGCGCTGCCCGAGCGGCCCGCGATCGCCGTGCTGCCCTTCACGAATATGAGCGGCGAGGCCGGGCAGGATTATTTCTCCGACGGCATCAGCGAGGACATCATCACCGCGCTGTCGAAGCTGCGATGGTTCTTCGTCGTCGCGCGCAATTCCTCCTTCGTCTACAAGGGCCGCGCCGTGCACATCCACGAGGTCGCGCGGGAACTCGGGGTGCGCTACGTGGTCGAAGGCAGCGTGCGGCGGAGCGGCGAGCGGGTGCGCATCTCGGCCCAGCTCAACGACGTCTCGACCGGCAGCCATCTCTGGGCCGAACGCTACGACCGAGAGCTCGCCGACATCTTTGCCGTGCAGGACGAGATCACCGAGGCGATCGTCGCCGCGATCGAGCCGCAGCTCTATGCCGCCGAAAGCTTCCGAGCCCAGCAGAAGCCGCCGGGCAGCCTGGATGCATGGGACCTCGTGATGCGCGCCCTATCGCATTATTGGCGCATTACCCGCGAAGACAATGCCGCCGCGCAAGGGCTGCTGGAACGGGCCGTCAAGATTGATCCCGCCTATGGCAAGGCGTTGGGCCTTCTTGCAACCAGCCATATGTTCGGCGCGCATATGGGCTGGGCCGACATGGCCGCGACCTTGCCGCTTGCCGAACGTGCGGCGCTCGCGGCGGTGGAGGCCGATCGCGAGGATGCCTGGGCCCATCACGGCCTCGCCTACACCTATCTGTTCCGCCGCCGCTTCGACGACGCGCTGGCGGAATTCGAATTGGCCCTGAGGCTCAATCCGAATTTCGCGATGGCGCATGCCTTTCACGGCGTGACGTTGTGCTATGCTGGACGATGGCAGGACGGCGATGCGGCCGCCCGTCGCGCGCTGCGGCTGAGTCCGCGCGACCCGCTCGCGGCGATCTATTGCGGGGTTGCGGCCTATGCCCGGTTCGTCGGCCGCGACTACGAGGGAGCCGTCCAGATGGCACGGGAATCGATGCGCCAACGCGGAGATTTCGTCGGCGCGCACCGCGTGCTGACGGCCGCCGCCGGCATGCTGGGCGATCCGGCGCTCGCGGCGTCCGCCCTGGAAGGCCTCCTCCGCGCCCAGCCCGAGGTCTCGCTTGCCTGGATCACCCGCGAGCTGCCGATGCTGCGGGAAGAGGACCGTGCGCATTATCTCGAAGGCTTGATGCGCGCGGGCATGAGGTAATGGCGGGGCAACAATGACCGCGCACCTTTTCCCATTGCAGCTTGCTATCCTGGGCTAAGCGCTATCCTGGGCTAAGCGCTATTCGTCATCAGGCCCGAACAGCCTGATCTGCGGAAAGCCGCTGCGTGGCCGGCCTGCATAGTCGCGCGCATCGGAATCTTCGCGGACATTGCGCGCGACGTCATCCCAATCGGTGCGGTCGCGCATGCCGCGCGGTTCGCGCAATTCATAGTGCCGGCGCTCGGCCCAGCGCTCGCGGCGCTCCGCCCGGCGCCGTTCGGTCGCCGCACGCTTCACGTCCGAATCCCTCGCCTTGGCATAGGCATTGTTTGAGGAGGCTGACGGCTCGGTCGAGGCCTGCTGCTCGGCAGGTCTTGCTGCCTGCGCGGACGCTGCCGGCACCGGCTTGGACGGCTCGACTGCAGCGGCTTGCGAAGGCTGCGGTGCCGGCGGTTCAGCATTCGCCTGCGTGGTTGGCATGTCAGACTTTGCTTCGGCCCGCGCTGGCGCAGCGATCATCGCTCCGAAGGCTTGCGAGCCGGTGAGATAGTTCACGCGCTCGGACGGCGCGTTCGTGGTCGCCGGCGTGGCACCCTCGGTGCGCTGTGCCATCTTGCTGGTGTCCGGGCCCTGCCTGGATGCGACCGGATGCATGATGTTGCCGGCAACGATACCGCCACCGAGACCAATGGCGATGGCCGCGATGATGGTTCCGGCACCGACAAAATAGGCTGTCGAGGCGCGCATTCATCCACTCCCTCTTTTGGAGCGGGCAACGCGTGGGGATTGCCGGATGTTCCTGATGGCCGCGGCTCCTGAGGCAGGAACCGCGCGGATCAGATCTGCTGCGCGACCTTCTCGAGCCCGATGAGGCGAGCGAGCTTGCGCACTTCCTCCTTCTGGTCGTCACGGAGCTGGAACAACAGCGGCATCGCGGCCGACTTCAACTGCTGCACCTCGTCGCAATTCGGATCGATCTGCGCGCTGGGCGGCGCGTTCGGATTCGACAGCTTGTTCGCCTGGATCTTGCGGGCGACGTTGCGCAGCGCGGTCTCGACCGAGGGCCAGTAATATTCCTGTGACGACGACAATTTCAGGCGGTCCCTGATGCCTGCGATCTGCCCGTCGGACAGCAGCGAATAGGCCTTCTGCGGTTGCGGCTTGGCGACGACCTTCGGCTTGGCCGGAACCTCGACGGCAGGAACCTCCGTCGCGGCGGGCGCCTCGTGTGCGCTTGCCTTCGGCATCGGGAAATCGGAGGGCGTGGCGGCGGCGAAGGCCTGACGCAGCGGCTCGGTCAGGACGGGCGCCTGGGAGAGCTTGTCGGCGGCCACCTGGACCGGCTCGATCGCGGCCGAGGCCAGCGCGAGCGTCGGAACCAGACGGTCAGCCTTGGCGGCGCGGTTGGTTGCGAGCGGCTTGGCCGGGGGCGTCTGGTCAATCATCTCGGCGCTGACGCTGGGCACGCTGTCGCGGCCGAGAATGGCGGTGGTCGCGGCGCCGAGGACGAGGAAACAGGTCAGCGCGACAATGGTGATGGCTTTGGACAAACGTCTCTCCGCGTCCGACTTCAAGTCCACGTGATCACTGCCCCGAAACTGGGCGATAAATAAGGCTTAACCGTGCCATTGCAGCGGCAATCGCGCGGACTGCGGCGACACGCGAAAAACTCAACGAAATCTGGCAGCTGCCGCGAGGTCATAGGCGTCCTGGATGTCGGCCACGATCTCCGAGGCTTCCCAGACCGCGCGCGGCTCGACCGATTGCAGCGTCACCGTCCAGTTGCCGCCACGGCGGGTCCGGGGAACGCTGACGATGTCGAAGCGGACGTTGCGGCACAGCGGGTGGCGGGCCAGGGCATGGGCGACGCGGACGCGGATTTCGTCCATCGTCGCAGCTGTCTTGCTGTTGAGAAAATCGAAGTCCATCGCCTGTCCCCTCTCGGTCCTGGTTGGCGGCCGTGAAGGGGATTCTTGGCGGGCGATGGTTAATCTGCCGTTAAGTGCGGGCGCGCAGGGCCGCGCTCGATTAACTGTGATCGGGGCCCGCCTCTCGATATTCCGCACGCGTTCGCGCGACGAGATCGTCGACCGCGAGCACCTCCGTCACCCCAGATGCGGAGTGCCCGGCGCTCCAGATATCGCGCCAGCGCTTCGGCCGGTTCTCGCGCGCGGCGATGTCGATGTCCTTGACGATGTCGATCGCGCCGCGCGCCGGCAGGTCGTCCGGATCAAGTCCGGCGGCGACGATCGACGGCCGCAGCATGCTGGTCTGCAAGCCCGTGAACGCGGTGGTGAGCAGGACGTCGTCGGCGCCGCTCTCGACCAGCATCCGCTTGTAGCGATCGTCCGCCATGCTCTCCTGCGTCGCAATGAACTTCGTGCCCATATAGGCGAGATCGCAGCCGAGCACTTCCGCCGCATTCAGCGCATAGCCGTCACTGATGCCGCCCGCCAGCACGATGATGCCGTCGTAGAATGCGCGCACCGCACGGACGAAGGCGAACGGGTTGAGCCAGCCGGTCTGCCCGCCCGCGCCCGCCGTGAGCAGCACCAGCCCGTCCGCTCCGGCTTCCGCCGCACGCTCCGCATGGCGGATCGAGGCGACATCCGCCAGCACCAACGCCCCGGCATCATGGAGCGGCCTCAACACCTGGGCAGGCGATCCGACCGAGGTGATGACGATCTCCGGCCCATGCCGCAGCAGCACGGCGAGATCCTCTGCGAGCCGCGCATTGGAACGGTGCACGATCAGGTTCGGACAGAGCGGCGCGACCTTGCGGCCGGTCTGATCTTCGTGCCGTCGCAGCCGCGTTCCAATCTCGGTGAGCCAATGGTCGAGTTGTTCCGCGCCACGGCAATTCGCGGTGGGGAAGCTGCCGATCACCCCGTTGCGGCAGGACGCGACCATGAGCTCGACGCCCGACACCAGAAACATCGGCGCCGCGATCAGCGGCAGCGCGAGACGATCGTGGAAGCGTTGCAGTCGATCCGATGGCATGCATGCCTCCCTGCGCGGGGCTTTATCGTTTCCTCCCGCATCCGCTGTGCTAGCGTCATCGGCAACATTGGCACGCCAGAAGCCGGTGACAAAGCAACGAGGAAACATATGTCTGATCCGCTCCACGCATCGCCCCCTGCTTGTGCGCAGACGCTACGGGCGCTGTCGCGCTATCCCGATCGCACCGCTTTCGCCTGGCCCGAGGGTTCGCTGAGCTATGGTGGCACCATCGACCTAATCGGACGCATCCAGGGCGTGTTCATGCGGCTTGGATTGCAGCCCGGCGCGCGCGTCGCCTTCCTCACCGCGAACCGCGCCGATACCTGGTGCGCCGGCGTCGCCGCGCAATTGGCTCGCCTCTGCATCACCTGGCTGCATCCGCTGGGATCGCTGGAGGACCAGCTGTTCCAGCTCGAAGACTCCGAGGCGGAGATGCTGGTGGTCGATGCCGCCGCCTTCCACGACCGCGGCGGCGAGCTTGCTGCGAAGGCGACCCGGCTGAAGGCAGTCTTCACTGCAGGCCCCGCCGGCTACGGCGTCGATCTGCTGGCTGCGATCGAAAATGCGGGACATACGAGCCCGCTGTGCCTTGCCGGCCCCGACGATCTCGCCACGCTGAACTACACCGGCGGCACCACCGGCAAATCCAAGGGCGCGCTGCGCTATCATCGCGAGAACAGCGGGGCTGCCGGCGCGATCCTCGCCGACTTCGAGATTCCGGAGGCTGCGCGCTATCTCACGGTCGCGCCGATCAGCCATGTTGCGGGCACGAAGGTGCTGCCGACCCTGATGCGCGGCGGCACCGTGCACATGCTGAAAGGCTTCGATCCCGAGGCGGTGCTGTCGACGATCGCGCGCGAGCGTATCAACTTCACGCTGTTCGTTCCGACCATGATCTATGTGCTGCTCGATCATCCCGCCCTGGACAAGACCGATTTGTCCTCGCTCGAGCTCGTGCTTTACGGCGCCTCCGCGATGTCGCCGAGCCGGCTGCTCGAGGGCATCGAACGCATCGGGCCGGTGTTCTCGCAGCTTTACGGCCAGACCGAATGCTATCCCGTCTCGGTGCTGCGCAAGGCGGATCACGATCCCAAGAACCCGGACCTGTTCCTGTCCTGCGGCTTTCCGATCGCGGCCTGCGAGGTCAAGATTCTCGATGACGACGACCAGGAAGTTAAGACGGGCGAGCCCGGCGAGATCTGCGTGCGTGCCCCGCATGTGATGGCGGAATACTGGAAGCGGCCGGACATCACCGCCAAGACGCTGAAGAACGGCTGGGTCCACACCGGCGACATCGCGCGCAGGGACGAGCGCGGCTACATGTTCATCCTCGACCGCAAGAAGGACATGATCGTGTCCGGCGGCTTCAACATCTTCCCGCGCGAGGTCGAAGATGTGCTGTCGCAGCACGCGGACGTGGCGATGGTCGCGGTCGTCGGCATTCCCGACGAGAAGTGGGGCGAGGCCGTCACCGCCATCGTCGTCCCGCGCGAAGGAGCGAAGCCCGATCCGGACGAGCTGATCAACCTGGTGAAGACGCGGAAGGGCTCGGCGCATGCACCGAAGCAGATCCAGTTCGCCAAGCAATTGCCGATGACCGGCGTCGGCAAGGTCGACAAGAAGGTGCTGCGGGCGGGCTTCTGGAGCGGGCGGGACCGGATGGTGGGATAAATACTCCGGAATTCTACGGTGTCGTTGTTGCTTCGGCACCACAGCCTGCAACGGAGTCTACGACGGCGATGCCCGCGCAATTGCCGGCGAATCAGGGAATCAACTAGACCGCTGACGGGGCTGGGAAGCGGAGAGTGAAATGAGAGTCGCTTCCCTGGAAAGTGCAGTCGCCGCGATCACGTTGATCACGGCCATCATCGTGGTGCTGTGGGGGATCAAGATCTTCTACGGTGTGTGAACTGGCAGGATGCCCTGGCGAACACGACCTTGCATCCCTTCCGCGGCGGCGGAAGCCTGCCGTTCAATCCCGCGATGCGCGAGATAGCTCGCACACGATCGGTGTGTCATCGCCCGGCGAAGACCGGGCGATCCAGTACGCCGAGACGGTTACGATTGAATCGAAAGGCCGCGGCGTACTGGATGCCCCCGCTTTCGCGGAGCATGACAGCGAAAATGACGCACGGACTTCGCGCCTCTCACCGCTTCTCGATCACCAGGCTCTGCACCGCGCGGCCGAAATAGCCCTGCTTGTCCGCCAGCCGCGACATCGCAAGGCCGGCGCCGTCGGGACCGATCCAGGATTCGCCGTCGAGCAAGATCCACTCACCGATGGGTTGGCGCGAAAAGCTCACGGTGAGATCGGCGTTGATGTAGGTCCAGGCGCGGAAGTCGAGCGTCGAGGCGGTGCCGTTGGAGAAGTCGGCGGCGACCACGGCGCGCATCGCCTGCGAGACGGCCTCGCCTTCGATCAGCGGATGGTCGACGCGAAACCAGATCGCGCCAGCGCCGGCTTGGCCAAAGCGCCCGCGCGCGGCGCGCATCGAGACCGATCGCACGAACGGGCTGGTGGCCGCGTGACCGTCCTCGACCAGCGAATCCTCCGGCGACGGCAGCGTGACCGGCAGCTCCTCGACGTCTTCAGGCAAGGTCAGCGCCTGGCGCCTGACCTTCAGCACGGTGGCGCCGACGACCTGTACGCCGTCGGCGAGCAGCTCGACCCCGCACAGCTGGATCTTGCGGCCCTCGCGCAGAACCTCCGTCGCGATCGTCAGCGGCGCGACCGGCACCGGCCGCATCAGATCGATGGTGACGCGCGCGATGTCCATCGGCGCCGCTGTAGGGATACGCTCGGCCGCCCATGTCACCAGCGACGCTGGTGCCGAGCCGTGCTGCATGCGTCGGTCCCAGGGACCGGCTGCATCGGGGCTGGTGACGACGTCATTGCCGTCGACGCGATAGATGGCGGTCATCGTTTTCAACCAGTCTCAATCGACGTTCCCCGGACGCCACGCAGCGCGTAGCGGTGCGCTGCTGATCCGGGGTCCATGCGTTGCGGCGATGGGTCCCGGCTCTGCGCAGCAGCGTTGCACGCTGCAGCGCGTCCGGGACACGAGAGCATTCACAACGGCGGATCGATCGCTTCGTCGTACTCCTTCTTGAAACGCGCGATCAACTCGGCCGCCGGCACGACCTTGTCGATGCTGCCGATGCCTTGTCCGCTTCCCCAAATCTCCTTCCAGGCCTTCGGCTTGGCGCGCTCGCCGGAGGCGTCGGTACCGAAATTCATCTTGGAAGGATCGGAGGTCGGCAGATTCTCCGGATCCATGCCGGCGGCGAGGATGGAGGGCTTCAGATAGTTGCCGTGCACGCCGGTGAAGAGATTGGAATAAACGATATCGTCGGCGCTCGAGCCCGCGATCATTTCCTTGTACTTCTCGACCGCATTGGCCTCCTTGGTCGCGATGAAGGCCGAGCCGATATAGGCGAAGTCGGCCCCCAAGATACGTGCAGCGCGGATGGCCTGGCCGTTGCCGATCGCTCCCGACAGCGCGATCGGACCGTTGAACCACTTTCGCGTTTCGGCAACGAAAGCCAGCGGCGAGATGGTGCCGGCATGGCCGCCGGCGCCGGCCGCGACCAGGATCAGGCCGTCGGCGCCCTTCTCGATCGCCTTGTGCGCGAATTTCTGGTTGATCACGTCGTGGAAGACGATGCCGCCCCAGCCGTGCACGGCCTGGTTCAGCTCCTCGCGCGCGCCGAGCGAGGAGATGATCATCGGCACCTTGTACTTGGCACAGAGCTGCATGTCGTGGTCGAGCCGGTTGTTCGACTTGTGCACGATCTGGTTGACCGCGAACGGCGCCGACGGCTTGTCGGGATGAGCGCGGTCATAGGCCGCCAGCTCCTCGGTGATCCGCGCCAGCCATTCGTCGAGCAGCTCCGGCGGCCGCGCATTCAGCGCGGGAAACGAGCCGACCACACCCGCCTTGCACTGCGCGATCACGAGATCGGGCACCGAGATGATGAAGAGCGGCGAGCCGATCACCGGGATCGACAGGCGCCCTTTGAACAAGGCAGGCATGGACATTGCGGAACGATCCTCTTTTGGCCGGTCAATGGAAGGTTTGGCACCATACCAACAAGGCAATCTTTCCACTGTCAAGTATTGCGTTTTGGCGCCGGAGCGGAGGCGCCAGCGATACTATTCCAAGGCGCGGAATTCTCTCAGCGTCATTCCGGGGCGCGCCGAAAGGCGCGAGCCCGGAATCCATCGGGCGTCAGTACGCGCGGCGAAATGGATTCCGGGTTCGCGCTTCGCGCGCCCCGGAACGACGAGAGGAGAGACCTGCCCCTACCCGATCATATCCGGATTGATCAGCCGCTCGAACGAGAACATTTCGTCCCACTTCTCCTGCGTGAGCAATTTGCGCTCGACCACGACGATCTGGTGCAGCGACTTGCCGCTCTTGTAGCCCTCGCGCGCGATCTCGGCGCATTGCTTGTAGCCGAGCAGCGGCTTCAGCACCGTGACGATACCGAGAGAGTTCAGCACCATGTTGCGTGTGTGCTCCTCGTTGGCGGTGATTCCGACCACGCAGTGCTCGCGCAAGCTGTTGACCGCGCGCTCCATGGTGCGGATCGAGAAGAACAGCGCGAACGAGATCACCGGCTCCATCACGTTGAGCTGGAGCTGGCCGGCGGAAGCCGCGAGCGTCACCGTGGTGTCGAGCCCGATGACCAGGAAGCTGGTCTGGTTGACGACCTCGGGGATAACAGGATTGACCTTGCCGGGCATGATCGAGGAGCCCGGCTGCAGCTGCGGCAGGTTGATCTCGTTGAAGCCGGCGCGCGGGCCCGAGGCGAGCAGGCGGATGTCGTTGCAGATTTTCGTCAGCTTGCTCGCCGTGCGCTTCAGCACGCCCGAGAGCTGCACATAGGCGCCGGTGTCGGAGGTCGCCTCGACGAGATCGCCGGCAAGCACGAAGTCGACGCCGGTCAGGGCGCTCAAGTGCCGCACGGCAAGCTTGGGATAGCCGACCGCGGCCGTGACGGAAGTGCCGATTGCGGTGGCGCCGAGATTGATCTCGCGCAGCAGCGCGCGCGCTTCCGAGATGCGCTCGACCTCCTCGCCGATGGTGGTGCCCCAGCCGCGGAATTCGGCCCCGAGCGACATCGGCACCGCGTCCTGGAGATGCGTGCGGCCCATCTTCAGCACCCGGTCGAATTCGCGCCCCTTGGTGAAGAAGGCCTCCTGGAGCTGTCGCAGCGCCGTCATGTAGCTCTCGAGCCGCAGGATCAGCGCCAGCCGAAAGGCGGTCGGATAGGTATCGTTGGTCGACTGGCCGTAATTGACGTGATCGTTGGGACTGACGTGCTGGTAGTCGCCCTTGGCAAAGCCGAGCGCTTCCAGTGCGAGGTTCGCGATCACCTCGTTGGCGTTCATGTTGGTGGAGGTGCCGGCGCCGCCCTGGATGAAGTCGGTGACGAACTGATCCATCATGTCACCGGCGATGACGCGGTCGCAGCCGAGGATGATGGCGTCCGCGACCTTGGCGTCGATCGCACCGAGATCGCGATTGGCCATCGCGGCAGCCTTCTTGACGTAACCGAGCGCCTTCACGAAGTAAGGCTCCTGGCTCATCGGAATGCCGGTGATGTGGAAGTTCTCCTTCCCGCGGATGGTCTGGACGCCGTAATAGATGTCGTCGGCGATTTCACGCTGCCCGAGGAAGTCCTGCTCCGTCCTGCTCATGGGCACTCCTTGTTGCTCGCGCGATGTCCTTTAGTTCTGGCACAGCGCACTGGTCACGAACGTATCGGTGCGGCAGTCATCCGGTTTGCGTTGCCTGCCCGGAATGAGAACCTTGGCCGAGCATTTCTCCGCGGAGTCGGCGTTCAGGCTCTTGCCTTCCTTGTAGCCCTTGCCCTGGCAAAGCTGGTCGGCGGCCTGCTTGCAGTCGGGGGCGCCGTTCGACGAGATGGGGCAGACCACGCGCCCTGATACCATGGTCGAGGGCGTGGCCAGCCGCGACAGGTCGTTCATGGTCTCGCTCGGGCTTTTGATCGGCGGCAGGATCGAGGGCAGCTTGTCGAACAGCTTGCCCATTTCATTGATCAGCCCGGGATTTTCCTCGCGCGGCGGCGCTGCGGAAGAGGCCGGCGTCGAGGGCGACGGCGCGGCCTGGCCCCCCTGCTGCTGGAGGCCGAGTGATGGCGGTGCAGATTGCGTCCAGCCGATGCCGCCGCCACTGAGCAGGAGCAGCAGCGCCGCTGACATCAGCGTCCCGAGCCGCACCGCCGGATTGCCGGATCGAACCATCATGGCGGCAACCGTAGCCGAAGCCGGCCCTGCGGCAAAGCCGCCACAGCACCTAGATCAACTTGACCGCCACCACGAAGCCGAGCACCAGCACGATGGCACCGAGCGCGACCCACAATCCGAGATGCCGCTCGATCCTGACCCGGATCCAGTCGCCGTAGCGGTTGAGCAGGATCGCGACGACGAAGAAGCGTCCGCCACGCGCGATAATCGAGCAGAGGATGAACAGGATGATGTTGTAGCCGGCAAAGCCCGAGGTGATGGTGACGAGCTTGTAGGGGATCGGCGTCAGCCCCTTGAGCAGGATGATCACCGCGCCCCATTCCGCATAGGAGGCGCGGAAGGCGTCGACCTTGTCGCCGAGGCCGTAGACCTGGATCAGCCATTGGCCGACCGAGTCGAACAGCAGCGCTCCGATGGCGTAGCCGACGATGCCGCCAAGCACCGAGGTCGCGGTGCAGACCGCCGCATAGAGCCAGGCGCGCTGCGGGCGCGCCAGTGACATCGGAATCAGCATCACATCCGGCGGGACCGGAAAGAACGAGCTTTCGGCGAAGGAGACGACACCCATGATCCAGAGCGCGTAGGGCTTGTGGGCGGCGTCGATGCACCAGTCGTAAATACGTTTCAGCATGGCGCCGCGATGAAGCACCATGGGACGGATTTGTCCATGCCGAGATTGAGGCGAATTATGACGTTTCTAGTGGCGCTTGCGCGCGGCACGGCCCTCAAGCGCGACAATTGGCCGCCTGGCCGCAACGCGAGGTGACGCGACTTTGGGCAGTTTCATCGGCGATTTCGGCAGCTTCTCGGCAATGCCGAGCATGTCTTCACGCCGCGTCATCTCCCGCCAGACGTCCTCGGGGCGTACCCCGGCCGAGGCCCACAGCACGGTGAGATTGTAGAGCAGATCGGCACTTTCCCGGATCACGGCCTCGCTATCGCCGTTGACCGCATCGATGACGACTTCGATGGCCTCTTCGGCCAGCTTCTTCGCCATTTTGGAAGGGCCGCGCTGAAACAGCCGGGCCGTGCGCGATGTTGCCGGATCAAGATCTCTGGCCGCGAGCACAGCCAGATATAGCCGCTCAAGCGAATCACTCATGGTACTCAAACTACTCTAAACCAATGGCGAGCGCGTTAACGCGCGACAATAAAAGCAGAAAACGGGCCGGCGCAAGCGCGACGGCCCGTCATGGTCAACCCATGGATGCCGAACTAGTAGCAGTTCTGATAGTAGCCCTGGCCGCAGAACTCGGACGGAGCCGTGCCGCCATAGCGCTGATACTGGTAGTTCGGGCCCGGACCGTAATAGGGTCCGTAGGCCGGAGCGCTGTAGTAGACCGGACCGCCGTAATAGCCGTAGCCCGGACCGTAGTCATAGGCGTAGGCGTTGCGGCTGGCGGCGATGGCGAGACCCGTGCCGATGGCGGCGAAGGCCGCAGCTGCGGCCGCGCCGCCTCCACCGCCATGCCAGTGGCGGCCGCCCGCATATGAAGCGGTCGGGGCCATCGTGGTCAGCGCCAGCACCGCGGTAGTGGCAAGAACGGCCTTTCGGCCCGCAAATTTGGAGACTCGCTCGAACATGTCTTGGCCCTCCTTTGGGACCTGGAATGGACGCCTGCGGACAGGCTCATGCCTCTCAAAACCCGCATAACCTAAGTTAGGTTCCCCAAGCCCAATGCAAGCTGAACGGGGTTGCGTAACGATGCCGCAACGCCGCTCATCCTGCGTTCATGTTGGCGCGCGCACGGTCGCGGGCCGCGCGCTGCAAGCGTCACGAAACCATTACAATGCGGGACCGGCGCAACCGATGTCAGGATTCAAGACGACCGCACTTCACTGCCTTCTGGCTCTCTCGATCTTGCTTGCGACGCTGTTTGCACGCGATGTCAGCGCGACCGAGACCAACGCGCCCGTTGCGATCCACTTCACCTTCGACCGCCCGCCGGACGCAAGCATGGCGCCGCTTTTCCTCGCGGCGAAGGACGGCAGGTTCGGCGCCGAGCGTCTCAACGTGGCCTTCAACAGCGCAATCGGATCGCCGGAGGCGCTCGCACGCGTCGCCAGGGGCGACAGCGAGCTTGCGCTCGTCGACATCAACGAGCTGATCCGCTTTCGTGACAAGGACGACGCGGTGCCGATCAAGGCCGTGTTCGTGCTGTTCAACCGCGCGCCCTACGCGATCGTCGCGCGCAAGAGCCGCGGGATCCAGCTGCTGACAGATCTCGACCGCAAGGCCGTCGGCGTTGCCGACAGCGATCTGTCGATCCGGCTGTGGCCGGCGCTGGCGCGGCAGAACGGAATCGATCCATCGCGCGTCAAATTGCACAAGATCAGCGCGGCGGTGCGCGAGCCGATCCTCTCCGCGGGCCAAGTCGATGCGGTCGCCGGCTTCGGCTATCTCACGGCGGTGAACCTGCGCGACCGCGGCGTGCCCGACGCCGATCTCGTCGTGCTGCGCTACGCGGACTACGGCTGCGAAGCCTACGGCTTTGCCGTGGTGGTCAATCCCGCCTTTGCCGCAGCAAAGCCGGACGCCGTGAAGGGCTTCGTCCGCGCCCTGATGGCCGGCATCACCGCGACCGTCAGGGAGCCGGGACGAGCGGCGGAGGAGGCGGCAAGCCGCATCGACGGTGGCGACCGCAGCCTGGAGCTCGAGCGCCTGCGCACCGTGCTCGCCGACAACATCCTGACGGACGAAGTCAGGCGCAACGGCCTCGGCGGCGTCGACCTGGCACGCTTCGATCGTTCGATCGGCCAGATCGCGCAGGACTTCAAATTCCGCAAGCTGCCCACGGCGGGTGATATCTTCGACGACCGGTTCCTGCCACCGGTTGCCGGGCGGCTGATCAACTGAGCAAAACTGACAGCTTCCGCTATATCTCCCGCACGATCCCTGCTTAGAATGCGGGCTCCGTTACTCGCCCGAGTTCGTCGCCGCATGTCCATCCTCCGCCTCTACACCCGCGTTCTCGAGCTGCTCGGCAAGGAAGCGCGGCTGGGCTGGCTGCTTGCGGTCGCCAATCTACTGCTCGCGGCCTCGCAATTCGCCGAGCCTGTGCTGTTCGGGCGTATCGTCGACGTGCTCTCGGGCAAGACGGTAGCCGGGTCGAACTCGGCCTGGCCGTTCCTGGCTGCCTGGGTTGCGTTCGGGCTCTTCACCATCGCGTGCAGCGCGCTGGTGGCCCTGCAGGCCGACCGGCTCTCTCACCGCCAGCGTCAGGCGGTGCTGACGAGCTATTTCGAGCACATCCTGCAACTGCCGTTGACCTTCCATTCCGGCACCCATTCCGGCCGGCTGATGAAGGTGATGCTCAACGGCACGGACGCGCTGTGGCGGCTCTGGCTCGGCTTCTTCCGCGAGCATTTTGCCGCGATCCTCTCGGTCGTGGCGCTGCTGCCGCTGTCGCTCTACCTGAACTGGCGGCTGGCGATTCTGCTGTTCGTGCTCTGCATCGTCTTCACCGCGCTGACCACCTTCGTGGTGCGCAAGACCTTCGGCATGCAGATGGCGGTCGAGGAGCACTACAGCGAGCTCTCCGCGCGCGCCTCCGACGCACTCGGCAATGTCGCGCTGGTGCAGAGTTTCGTGCGCGTCGAATCCGAGGTGAAAGGGCTGCGCTCCGTCGCCGACGAGCTGCTGGCCGCGCAAATGCCGGTGCTGTCGTGGTGGGCGCTGGTCACGGTGATCACACGCGCCTCCACAACCATCACGGTGCTCGCGATCTTCACTTTCGGCATCGCCCTGCACGACCAGGGGCTCACCTCGGTCGGCGACATCGTGATGTTCGTGAGCTTCGCAACGATGCTGATCCAGAAGCTCGAGCAAGTCGTGAGCTTCATCAACAACGTGTTCATGGAAGCCCCGCGTCTGCGCGAGTTCTTCAATGTGCTCGACGCCGTGCCCGCGGTGCACGACCGGCCCGATGCAATCGATGCCGGCCGGCTGTCGGGCCTCGTCGAGTTCAACGACGTCACGTTCTCCTATGACGGCAAGCGGCCGGCGATCGAGGACCTCACCTTCACGGCGCTGCCTGGGCAGACCATTGCGCTGGTCGGCCCGACCGGCGCCGGCAAGTCGACCGCGATTGCGCTTTTGCATCGTGCCTTCGATCCGCAATCCGGCGTCATCAAGATCGACGGCATGGACCTGCGCGGCGTCACGCTGACCTCGCTGCGGCGAAACATCGGCGTGGTGTTCCAGGAAGCGCTGCTGTTCAACCGCTCGATCGCCGACAATTTGCGCGTCGGCAAGCCGGACGCGACCGAGGCCGAGATGCGCAAGGCGGCGGAGCGCGCGCAGGCGCTCGCGTTCATCGAGCGCAGCGGCGGCTTCGAGACCAATGCCGGCGAGCGCGGCCGCATGCTCTCGGGCGGCGAGCGCCAACGCCTGTCCATCGCGCGTGCGCTGCTGAAGGATCCGCCGATCCTGATCCTGGACGAAGCCACCAGCGCGCTCGACGCCGTCACCGAGGCCAAGGTAAATGCCGCTCTCGACGAAGTGATGAAGGGCCGAACCACCTTCGTGATCGCCCACCGTCTGTCGACCATCCGCAACGCCACGCGGATCCTGGTGTTCGAGAATGGGCGCGTGATCGAAAGCGGAACTTTCGATGAACTCGTGGCCAAAGGCGGCCATTTCGCCGAGCTCGCCAAGGCCCAGTTCATGGTTCAGGAGACCGCGCGGGCCAGCGTGACGGCGGCCGAGACTGCCGCGACGGCCGCCAAATCCCCATAGCAAGTCCCCACAGCGCCGTCGAAATTCGGCCTATTTCATTGCGGAATACCGCGCCGATCCCCCTATTCTCGACGCACGAGCCGGTATAGGTTTGCGACGCCGCAAGCGGCGGCGCTGGATTTCAGGAACCGACCATCAGATCACGAGAGCCGACCGTATCAGGCGGATCTCCAAGGACCGGAATCGGATAGTGCACGCCCTTCGCCCGCTGCTTCGCAAATCACTGTTCAACCTGTTCGCTGCGAGCCTCGCATGCGCCGCATTGCTCGCGCCGCGCGCGGCCAGCGCCGAAGCGCTGCTGCTGATCGAGGCCGACAGCGGCAAGGTGCTGCAGGCGGACAACGCGACCATTCCCTGGTATCCGGCCTCCGTCACCAAGATCATGACCGCCTATGTCACGCTGAAGGCGGTAAAGGACGGCAGGCTGACGCTCGACACGCTGCTCACAGTGTCGCCGACGGCGGCCTCGCAGTCGCCCTCGAAGATGGGCTTCCGCCCTGGGACGCAGCTCACCGTCGACAACGCGCTGAAGATGATGATGGTCAAGTCGGCGAACGACATGGCCGTTGTGCTCGCCGAAGGCGTCGGCGGCTCGATCGACGGCTTCTCCGCGATCATGAACGACACGGCGAAGAAGCTCGGCATGACGCAGACGAGCTACGTCAATCCGAACGGCCTGCCCGCCGACGGCCAGATCACGTCCGCTCGCGATCTCGGAATCCTGGCGCGCGCCTTCCTGCGCGACCTGCCGGAATACGAGTACTTCGTGCACATCCCGGCGATCCGCTTCGGCAAACGCATCACCGGCAATTTCAACAAGCTGATCGGCCGCTATCCCGGCGCCGACGGTTTCAAGACCGGCTTCATCTGCGCCTCCGGGTACAACCTGGTGGCCTCGGCGACGCGCAACGGCCGCCGGCTGATCGCAGTGGTGCTCGGCGCCAGTTCCGGCACCGCGCGCGCGGTGAAGGCGGCGCAGCTGCTCGAGCGCGGCTTCGCTCAGGACAATCTCACCTGGCTCCGCCCCTCGCTCGGCACCGTCGACAATCTCGTGCCGGTCGACGCCTCGCCGCCGAACCTGCGCGACGAGATGTGCGGGCCCCACCGCAAGCGGCCGGCCAGTGACGACGACGATGCGTTGATTGCGGCCAATGGCGGTGCGACCGGATCGGCCTCGGCCACCGGTGGAGAAGCCCAGGTCACCTTCTTCACGGCGGGCCTGCAGCCGCCCCTGATGATGAAGGCTTCCGAGCTGATGGCCTCGGCCCCGGCGGCGGCCGAACCCGTGCTGGTCTATACCGGCCCGACCCGCACCGGCACCGCCCTGATCGCGGCGGTCGCGGCCGATGCCGACCAGCAGGCCGCGTCCAAGCCGCGTGGCAAGAAGTCGCGCGTCGCCAAGAAGCCTGACGCCGCCGACAAGCCCAAGGATGGGCAAAAGGATGGACACAAGGACGCAGGCAAGGACACCAAGACGGCGGCGGTGAAGCCGGATGCCAAGTCCGAAGCCAAGTCTGAAGCCAAATCCAGCGCCAAGGGGGACGCCAAGACCGACGCCAAGACCGCAGCCAAGCCGGCCGGGTCCAAGCATGCCGCGACCAAGCATGATGCGGCAGCGAAGCCCGCCGAGAAGCCTGCGGCAGGCGGTGATCAGGCGGCCAAGCCCGCCAAGCCCAAGGCCGCGACCAAGCCCGCCGCTGCCGCCAAGCCGGCGAACAACAGTTAACGTTCCTCGGGCCTAAACCGCAGCCCGCGTTTCGCACCCGCGGCAGGGCGATTTGCGACGATTCCAGTAGCTACGCCCGGACCTTTGCCCTAAGCCACGACGGCTTGCCACCAGTTCCGGCAGGCTGGATACTGGCGGCAATGCGGCAAGCCCGTGACACAACGGGCTCTGGTCAATGAGGGGAGTTTTCCATGGAGCGCATCTGGCTCAAGCAATATCCGCCCGGCGTGCCCGCCGATATCGAGCCGACACAATACGCATCGCTGGTCGACCTTCTGGAGGAGAGCTTCACCAAGTTCGCCGACCGCAAGGCGTTCATCTGCATGGACAAGTCGATCAGCTATCGCGACCTCGACCAGATGTCGGTCGCGCTCGCCGCTTACTTGCAGGGCCGCGGGCTCCAGCGCGGCGCCCGTGTTGCGATCATGATGCCGAACGTACTGCAGTACCCCGTCGCGACCGCCGCCGTGCTGCGCGCCGGATACGCGGTCGTGAACGTCAACCCGCTTTACACCCCGCGCGAGCTCGAGCACCAGCTCAAGGATTCCGGCGCCGAAGCCATCATCGTGCTGGAGAACTTTGCCCACACGGTCGAGCAGGTGATCGCGAAGACGCAGGTGAAGCACGTCATCGTCGCCAGCATGGGCGACCTGCTCGGCTTCAAGGGAATCATCGTCAATCTCGTCGTCCGCCGGGTCAAGAAGATGGTACCGGCCTGGTCGCTGCCGGGGGCGGTGGCCTTCAACGACGCGCTCTCGGCCGGCCGCGGCATGACGTTCAACAAGCCGAAAATCTCGCCGGGCGACGTCGCGTTCCTGCAATATACCGGCGGCACCACCGGTGTCTCCAAGGGTGCGACGCTGCTCCATCGCAACATTGTCGCCAACGTCCTGCAGAACGACGCCTGGCTGCAGCCGGCGCTCGCCGCGCCGCCGCATGTCGACCAGCTCATGATCGTCTGCGCGCTGCCGCTCTATCACATCTTCGCGCTGACGGCCTGCTACCTGCTCGCGGTGCGCGCCGGCGGCTGCAACCTGCTGATCCCGAACCCGCGCGACATACCCGGCTTCAACAAGGAGCTGGCGAAATACCAGGTCAACACCTTCCCGGCGGTGAACACGCTCTACAACGCCTTGATGAACCATCCCGACTTCAAGAAGCTCGACTTCTCCAAGCTGAAGATCTCCAACGGCGGCGGCATGGCGGTGCAGCGCCCCGTGGCCGATCAATGGAAGAACATCACGGGCTGCAGCATCGCCGAGGGCTACGGCCTGTCGGAGACGTCGCCTGTCCTGACCTGCAATCCGCCGACGGCGACCGAGTTCACCGGCTCGATCGGCATTCCCGTGCCGTCGACTTACATCTCGATCCGAGACGACGACGGCAACGAGGTCCCGCTCGGCCAGGCGGGCGAGATCTGCGCCAAGGGCCCGCAGGTCATGTCGGGCTACTGGAACCGTCCCGAAGAGACCGCCAAGGTGATGACCGCGGACGGCTATTTCCGCACCGGCGATATCGGCGTGATGGACGAGAAGGGCTATATCAAGATCGTCGACCGCAAGAAGGACATGATCCTGGTCTCCGGCTTCAACGTCTACCCGAACGAGATCGAGGAAGTCATCGCGAGCCATCCGGGCGTGCTCGAATGCGCCGTGATCGGCATCCCCGATTCCAAGTCCGGCGAGGCAGTGAAGGCCTTCGTCGTGAGGAAAGACCCGAACCTCACCGCCGAGGCCGTGATCGCGTTCTGTCACGAGCAGCTGACCGGCTACAAGGTGCCCAAGCACATCGAATTCCGCACCGACCTGCCGAAGACCAATGTCGGCAAGATCCTGCGCCGGCAGCTCCGCGACGAGAAGAAGGCGGAGGCGGCGTAACGCGCGCCTCCGTTCATGACTGACGCCCGCGACATCACGCCATCAGGCGTTCTCGCCTTCTGGCGAGAGGCCGGGCGCGAACGGTGGTACGAGCGCAGCGACGCTTTCGATGCGGAGATAAGACGCCGCTTTCTCTCGCTGTGGCAGAGAGCGGCCGTTGGCGAGCTGGCATCATGGGAGGCGAGCGACGACGGCGCGCTCGCGCTCGTCATCGTGCTCGACCAGTTTCCCCGCAACATGTTCCGTGGCACGCGGCAAGCCTTTGCCAGCGACGCGCTGGCGCGCGACGTCGCCCGCCGTGCCATCGATCGGGGCGTTGATCGCAGGATCGACCCCATCCTGCTCGAATTCCTCTATTTGCCCTTCATGCATTCCGAGCACCTGCCCGACCAATTGCACTGCATCGCGCTGTTTCAGAACACCGACAATACCGAAAACCAGAAATACGCGCGGGATCACGCCGACATCATCCAGCGGTTCGGCCGCTTCCCCCACCGCAACCGCATCCTCGGCCGCGACACCACCGAGGAAGAGCAGGCCTTCCTCGACGGCGGCGGATTTGCGGACTGATGACATCACGGTGAAAGCCACAGGCCCTGCCGCTTTCCCCGCCGGCAATATTGTGCAGGCCGGCCGCCCGGTCTAAAAAGCGGGACCGATTTTCAGGGAGACTGACGATGGCGATCCAGATTGGCGACAAGCTGCCCGAGGCGAAATTCCGCGTGATGACGGCGGAAGGCCCGCAGGTGAAGACCACCGACGACATCTTCAAGGGCAAGAAGGTGGCGCTGTTCGCGGTACCCGGCGCCTATACCGGCACCTGCCACAAGATGCATCTGCCGAGCATCTTCCTCAACGCCTATGCCATCAAGGACAAGGGCGTCGACACCATCGCTATCATCTCCGTCAATGACGCCTTCGTCATGAACGTCTGGAAGCGCGACACCGACCAGCGCGACGAGGCCGTCTTCCTCGCCGATGGCAATGCCGACTTCACCAAGGCGATCGGCATGGAGCTGGACGCCTCCGCCAACGGCCTCGGCATCCGCTCCAAGCGCTATTCGATGCTGATCGAGGACGGCGTGGTCAAGAAGCTGAACCTCGAGGCGATGCCCGGCAAGGTCGAGGTCTCCGGCGGCGATACGCTGCTCGGGCAGCTGTAAGAATGATGTCATTCCGGGGCGCCGCAGGCGAACCCGGAATCTCGAGATTCTCAGGTGCGCAACTGCGCACCTGAGTTCGGTGCTTTGCACCGCCCCGGAATGACGAAACAAAAACCCTACTCCCTCACCCGCTGCTGCAAGCGCGCCATCGCGACGCCCTCGCGCGCGAGCTGATCGGCGCGCTCGTTCTCGGGGTGGCCGGCGTGGCCCTTGACCCAGTGCCAGCGGACCTCATGCTGCTTCAGCGCGGCATCCAGGCGCTGCCATAGCTCGACATTCTTCACCGGCTTCTTGTCGGCGGTGCGCCAGCCGTTGCGCTTCCAGCCGAAGATCCAGCCGGTGATGCCCTGCCGGACATACTGGCTGTCGGTGTAGAGATCGACCGTGCACGGCCTCTTCAGCGCTTCGAGCGCCGAGATCGCCGCCATCAATTCCATCTGGTTGTTGGTGGTGTGCGGCTGGCCGCCGTTCAGCTCCTTTTCCTTGTCGCCGAACTTCAGGATCGCGCCCCAGCCGCCCGGCCCGGGATTTCCCGAGCAGGCGCCGTCGGTATAGATCGTGACGTTGGGGAGCTCGCTCACGCCACCAGCCCAGACGGCGTCAGCCCATAGTCCCGCGCACTCGTCACGCTCTGGTGGAAGCGCAGCTTGCGGAAATATTCCAGGGGATCCTTCGGCCTGACCAGCGCGCCCGGCGGCACGTTGAGCCAATCGACCAGCCGCGTCAGCAGGAAGCGGATCGCGGCGCCGCGCGCCAGCAGCGGCAGCGCCGCCTCTTCGGTCTCGGAGAGCTTGCGCACCCGGCCATAGGCGTTGAGAAAAGCGCGCGCCTTGGTGACGTTGAAGGAGTGATCCGGCTCGAAGCACCAGGCGTTGAGGCAGATCGCGACGTCATAGGCCAGCATGTCGTTGCAGGCGAAGGTGAAGTCGATGATGCCCGAGAGCTTGTCGCCGAGGAAGAAGACGTTGTCGTTGAAGAGGTCCGCGTGGATCACGCCCTCCGGCAGATTGGTCGGCCAGACGCCGCTCGAGAGATAATCGAGCTCGGCTGCAAGAAAATCGCGCAAGCCCGGCTGCACCTCGTCGGCGCGGCCTGAAGCCGCGTCGAACAACGGCCGCCAGCCGGAAACCGATAGCGCATTGGTGCGCTTGATCGCAAAGTTCGCGCCCGCCAGATGCAGTTTCGCCAGCCCGTCGCCGACCCCGGCGCAATGCGTCGCGTTCGGCTTGCGCGGCCAGACGCCTTCGAGAAAGGTGATGATCGCCGCGGGCCGGCCTGCCAGCTCGCGCAGCGCCTCGCCATCTTTCGCCTTCACGGGCAGCGGACAATTGACGCCGTGCTCGGCCAGATGCGTCATCAGTGCGAGGAAGAACGGCAGATCGTTCTTCGCCACGCGCTTCTCGTAGAGCGTGAGAATGAACGAGCCCTTGCTGGTGTGCAGCAGGAAGTTGGAATTCTCGACACCCTCGGCGATGCCCTTATAGGAGAGCAATTCGCCGAGATCGTATTGTTTCAGGAAATCCGCAAGCTCGTCGGCGGCAACGTCGGTGTAGACCGCCATAGAGGTCTACTCGGCGGCAGCTTCGGGGCGCACCTGACGCGGCAGCGGGAAGAACTCGTTCTCCTCCGCGGCCGAGACCGTCTCCACATGCAGCGTGTAGCGCTCGGCGAAGGCGTCCATGATCTCCTCGACGATCACTTCCGGCGCAGAGGCGCCCGCCGTGATGCCGAGACTGGCGATGTTGCCGAACCTGGTCCAGTCGA
Organism: Bradyrhizobium sp. 191; assembly: GCF_023100985.1. Taxonomy (NCBI): domain Bacteria; kingdom Pseudomonadati; phylum Pseudomonadota; class Alphaproteobacteria; order Hyphomicrobiales; family Nitrobacteraceae; genus Bradyrhizobium; species Bradyrhizobium sp. 191. Next base: position 5,252,479 of record NZ_CP064692.1, on the reverse strand, counting down.
TGTCGGTGGCGCGCTGCGCCAGCACCGCGATCTTGCAGCCCTCGCGCTCGGCAACCTCGCGCAGGCGCTGCGAGTTCGACGAATTCGGCGCACCGACCACGATCAGGGCGTCCACCACCGGCGCCACCTTCTTCACCGCGAGCTGGCGGTTGGTGGTGGCGTAGCAGATGTCTTCCTTGTGCGGACCGTTGATGTTCGGGAAGCGCTCCTTGAGCAGCGCCACGATCTCCGCGGTGTCGTCGATCGACAGCGTGGTCTGGGTCACGAAGGCGAGGTTGTTGGGGTCCTTCGGCGTGATCGTCTTGGCGTCCTCGGCGGTCTCGATCAGGGTTACGGCACCGGGCGGAAGCTGGCCGAGCGTGCCGACCACCTCGGGATGGTGGGAGTGGCCGATCAGAAAGATCTCGCGGCCGCGCTTGAAATGAATCGCGGCCTCGCGGTGGACCTTGGTCACCAGCGGGCAGGTCGCATCCAGCGAGAACAGATTGCGGGACTGGGCGTCGGCCGGAACCGACTTCGGCACGCCGTGCGCCGAGAACACCACCGGAGCGGTGGTGTTTTCCGGGATTTCAGCGAGCTCCTCGACGAAGATGGCGCCCTTCTTCTTCAACCCGTCGACGACGTACTTATTGTGCACAATCTCGTGGCGAACATAGACCGGGGCGCCGTACTTATCGAGCGCTCGTTCCACGGTGTCGATCGCCCGAACCACGCCGGCACAAAAGCCGCGGGGAGAACAAAGCACGATCTTGAGGTCTGGTTTGGCTGACATTGAGCGATCTCGGGACCGAATCGCCCGTTTCGCCTTCTGGCGGGGGCGGTCGATGGATTGAACAGGGGCTTAAAACGGTCGGCTTGAACCCTACAGCGGTTCAAAGGGAATTGGGCCCCCTTTCGGGCGGTGTCAAGGCACTATCTATAGCAGAACCATTGCGTGGCTGCCCCCTCCCGGCTTATATAGCGCGAATTCCCTGTCATCGCTGATGACCACCGGTTTCGCCTCCAGAGGGGTGGGCGAAGCACAAAGGAGATTTGCCATGAGCAACGCACCTCTGATGCCCAAGGCGACCGCCGTCTGGCTGCTCGACAACACCGCGCTGACCTTCGACCAGGTCGCCGATTTCACCAAGATGCACCCCCTCGAGGTCCGCGCGATCGCCGACGGCGACGCCGCCCAGGGCATCAAGGGCATGGATCCGCTCTCCAACGGCCAGCTGACGCGCGAGGAGATCGAGAAGGGTGAGAAGAACCCGGATTACCGGCTCCGCCTGCAGGAGAGCAAGGTCGTGCTGCCGCCGCAGCCCAAGCGCAAGGGACCGCGTTACACCCCTGTCTCGCGCCGCCACGAGCGTCCGAGCGCCATCCTCTGGCTGCTGCGCAGCCATCCGGAACTCAAGGACGCCCAGATCATGCGGCTGGTCGGCACCACCAAGAGCACCATTGCCAGCGTGCGCGACCGCACCCACTGGAACACGTCCCAGCTCACCCCGATCGACCCCGTCACCCTCGGCCTCTGCTCGCAGATCGAACTCGATTTTGAGGTGCAGCGCGCTGCCAAGGAAAAGCCGATCGACGCAACCTATGGCGGCGCGACCCTGCTGCCGGCCTCCGAGACCACCCGCAAGGACGAGTACGAGCCTACAGAAAAGTCCAGCGACGATCTCAATGTCGACGCCGTGTTCGCCAAGCTGAAGACGCTCGGCGGCAAGAAGCACGAAGACGAGGAGGAGTAAGGCCTCTCCCTCTTCGTTTGCGATCGACCACAATGCAAAACGCGGCGGGAGAACCCGCCGCGTTTTTGTTTTTTGAAGACAGCTGAACGAGTACGACGCATGTCGCCGCAAGCACACTGCGTCCCCTCCCCCCTTGCGGGGGAGGGTTAGGGAGAGGGGTACCCTACGGGGACTCCGTCCATCATCTCGAAACGTCTCGCGCGACTCTCATACACCGTTTGCTGGGCCACCCCTCTCCCCCGCCCTCCCCCGCAAGGGGGGAGGGAGCGCAGGGTCAGCTGCGGCCACAGCTCGTCTCCAAGCGAGCGTCCTCAGAACTTGTACGTCACACCCGCGCCGACCAGCCACGGATCGATATGCGCTGTGCCGGTGACCGGCAGGCCGGAGACAGTCGCCGAGTAGTTCGGACGCAGCCAGAGCTTCTTGACGTCGACGTTGAGACCCCAGTGCCGGTCGATCATGTAGTCGAAGCCGAACTGGACGGCGCCGCCCCAGGCGTTGCTGACGTGCAGGTTGGTGGTCGTGGCGACGATCGCGGGCGGACCGGCGATTGCGGCCGGCGCATTCGCGGCGGAGTTGTTGAAGAACACCGTGTAGTTCACGCCGGCGCCGATATAGGGCTTGAACGCACCGAAATTGTCGAAGTGATATTGCAGCGTCAGCGTCGGCGGCAGCAGCGTGGTCTTGCCGATCGGCAGGTTTGCCAGCGAGCCGGTGCCGCTGATCGAGTGCCTGGTCACGCCGAGGATCAGCTCGGCCGCGATGTTCTTGGTGAAGAAATAGCTGATGTCGAGCTCGGGAACGACCTGATCGCTGATCGAGAGGCCGGAATTCGGCGACGAGAGCGAGGGCACCCCCGCCACGTTCACGCTGCTGCCGCCGCCATCGGGCAGCACGCCGAGCGCGCGCAGGCGGATCATCCATGGATTGAACGCCTCAACCGGCGGCGGCGCCTTCTTGTAGACCGGCAAATCGGCAGCCTGCGCCGAGGCAAAGGTGCCCACGAGCATCGCGCCAATCGTGGCGAGCCGCGCCAGGTTTCTCGTCGTTCTGTGCATTTCAATCCCCTTCAGCCATCTCTCGCGCATCGTTGCGCGACATCAGCGTCAGAGCAGAAAGGGGATGGTGAAGGATTTGATGCCGATCAAATCAGGACAAGCGCGCCACGATTTGGTCGAGGCGTTGCAGATGTGTCACGAAAAGCACGAATGCACGGCGCGTGGAGCGGCACCATAATGCCGCGCCTCACATCACGGCCGCTCGGGATTGTTCAGCATGTACTCGCCGAGATCGCGCTGGCGGCGGTCGGCGCGGGCGATGGCGGCATTGCGCTGGACGTCACGGTCCTTGCGGCAGGCCACGTATTCCGGCGAGCCCTGCGCATAGCCCCGGCTCTGGCAGACCGCGTCGTCATCGTCGCCGCCCATGGCCACCGGCGTCTGGTAGCGCGCGGAGCAGGCGGAAAGAGCGATGGCGAGAGTTGCGGCTGCAAGCAGGCGCGACGTGACGGCGAGTGGCATGCGAGGTTCCCTGTCGGCCGCCCTGTTTAGCGTGGAATGCGGAGATTGTAAGTCCCCGAACGCCGTTCCCGCACCCACTGTCATTCCCCGCGCAGGCGGGGAATCCAGTACGCCGCGGCGGTCATTGGCTCACACAACTGCCGCGGAATACTGGATCACCCGCTTTCTGCGGGTGATGCCAGTGGAGGACGTTGAAGCAACCGCCCTTCCCGCCCCGGAATGGCGCTTCGCGTCACACCCTTCCCTTCAGCGCCTCCCCGATCTCCTCGAGCGCCTTGGGGTCCTCAATGGTCGCCGGCATGGTCCAGGATTCGCCGTCGGCGATTTTCTTGATGGTGCCGCGCAGGATCTTTCCGGAACGTGTCTTGGGCAGGCGGCCGACGGTGATGGCGAGCTTGAAGGCGGCGACCGGGCCGAGCTTGTCGCGCACCAATGCGATGATCTCCTTCTCGATCTCGGCGGGCGGGCGCTTCACGCCGGCCTTGAGCACCAGGAAGCCGCAGGGCACCTCGCCCTTGATCGCGTCCTTGACGCCGAGCACGGCGCATTCGGCGACGTCGGGATGCGAGGCCAAAATCTCCTCCATGCCGCCTGTGGAAAGCCGATGGCCGGCGACGTTGATGATGTCGTCGGTGCGGCCCATGACGAAGACATAGCCGTCCTCGTCCTTGTAGCCGGCATCAGAGGTTTTGTAATAGCCGGGGAATTCGCTGAGGTAGGCTTCCTTGAAGCGCTCGTCCTGATTCCACAGCGTCGGCAGACAGCCCGGCGGCATCGGCAGCTTGATGACGATCGAGCCCATGGTGTTGGCGCCGACCGGCTTTGCCGCTTCATCGACGACGTCGACCTGGTAGCCCGGCATCGGCACCGTCGGCGAGCCGTGCTTCACGGGTAGCATGCCGAGCCCGATCGGATTGCCGGCGATGCACCAGCCGGTCTCGGTCTGCCACCAATGGTCGATCACCGGCACCTTCAGCTGCTGCTCAGCCCACTCCACCGTCGGCGGATCGGCGCGCTCGCCGGCGAGGAACAGCGTGCGGAATTTGGAGAGGTCGTACTGCCGGATGAATTTTCCCTCCGGATCGTCCTTGCGGATGGCGCGGAATGCGGTCGGAGCGGTAAAGAAGGCCACCGCCTTGTGCTCGGAGATCACGCGCCAGAACGCGCCGGCATCGGGCGTGCCGACGGGCTTGCCCTCGTACATGATCGTGGTCGCGCCATGAAACAGCGGTCCGTAGACGATGTAGCTGTGGCCGACCACCCAGCCGATGTCGGAGCCGCACCACCAGACCTCGCCCGGCTTGACGCCATAGAGGTTGAACATCGACCATTTCACCGCGACGAGATGCCCGCCATTGTCGCGCACGACGCCCTTCGGCACGCCGGTCGTGCCCGAGGTGTAGAGGATGTAGAGCGGATCGGTGGCGGCGACAGGCACGCAAGGAGCGCTCTTGCCGTCGTTCAGCGCCTTGCGGCGCAGGCTGGCCCAGTCATAGTCGCGGCTTGGCGTCATCTCGCAGGTGAGCTGCGGACGCTGCAGCACGATGCAGGCTTTCGGCTTGCTGCCGGCGAGCCTGATCGCCTCGTCGAGCAGCGGCTTGTAGTGCACGATACGGCCGGGCTCGATGCCGCAGCTCGCGGACAGGATCAGCTTCGGCTGCGCGTCGTCGATGCGGGTGGCGAGCTCTTTCGCCGCAAAGCCCCCGAACACGACCGAGTGCACCGCGCCGATGCGCGCGCAGGCCAGCATCGCGACCACCGCTTCCGGCACCATCGGCATGTAAAGGATGACACGGTCGCCCTTGGCGACCCCGAAGTCCTGCATGACGGCGGCGAGCGCCTGGACCTCGCTCAGCAGTTCGGCATAGGTGAGTTTGGTGACCGAATTGGTCAGCGGCGAATCATGGATCAGCGCGACCTGGTCGGCACGGCCGCGTTCGACATGGCGGTCGAGCGCGTTGTAGCAGCTGTTGACGACGCCGCCGGCGAACCATCGGCCGTAGGTTCCTTGCGAGGGATCGAAGATCCTGGTCGGAGGCTCGATCCAGTCGATCTCCTTCGCCGCCTCGGCCCAGAAGCCGGCGGGATCGGCCAGCGAGCGCGCATGGACCTCATGATAACGACTTTTGCCGTCGGCGTTTCCTTGGACGTTCATTCCCGCGCTCCCGTGCCTTTATTCGCCTGCCCTTGACCCTTGTGGCAGGACAGGCGCCCCGCCATGACCAGGATCAATTGCCGGCCTTGTTGTGAAGCTATTTTCGCGGGAACGGGCCGCGGTTCAAGCTCAAAAGGATGGGCCTTTCGGGGAAGACACAACTACCGCCGCGCGGGCGGTGCGCCCCCTCGCCCCGCTTGCGGCGGCAGGGGTCTCCGGAAGGACGGTGGCGGTTGGACTCGAGGAGAGACGACGAGGGCGGAACGCTTCTCAGCTCTCCATCGCGTTCAGCTTCTGCAACCGCTCCTGCATGATCTTCTTCAGATCATAGTCGGGGCGGCGGAAGCTGGTGTTGCGGGTGGCGAGGAAATCGCGCTGGGTCCTGCGCAATTCGCCGGCCGAGTGCTTGTTCACCAGCTTCAGCACGCGTTCGTAGGCCTCGGCGATCTGGCGGTCGAGCACGCCGAGCTGCGGATCGGCACAGATCACCTTCTCGACCTCGCGCTTCGCCGTCGCGCAATCGAACGACGGGCCGTTGCCGGAAGCCGCATTCAGCGGACGCAGCGGGTCGGCACCGAACTTCGCGATCTCGGCGGTCATGGCGCGGCGGCCGTTGGCTGCATTCTCGTTGCCGGGATCAAGCTTCAGCGCCGTCTCGTAATCCGCCAGCGCCTTCTTGCGTTCGCCCATCTTCTTGTAGAGCACGGCGCGGTTGTTGTAGGTCTTCGCAAAATTCGGATCGAGCTCGATCGCGGCATCATAGTCGCTCAGCGCCGCCCCGAGCTCGCCCTTGAACTGGTAGGAATCGCCGCGGTTGGTCAGGAAGTTGGCGCGCCGCTCACGCCGGATCGCTTCGTCGTAATCGGCGATGGCCTTGTCGTACTCGCCCATCGCGGCATAGGCAAGGCCGCGATTGTCGTAATATTCCGGCTGTTTCGGGTCGAGCCTGATGGCCTCGGTGTTGTCGGCGACCGATTTGTCGTTCTGGCCGAGCTTCTTCCAGGCCGCGCCGCGGTTGGTGTAGGTGCGAGGCCGGTTGGGGTCGAGCCGCAGCGCCTCGTCGAAATTCCTGATCGCCTTCTCGTTGTCGCCGCCAAGATAATAGGCCACGCCGCGGTCGGACCAGGCCTGCGCATCGTCCGGCTTCAGCTTGATCGCCTGGTCGTAATCGGCGAGCGCGCGGTCGAGCCGGCGCTGATTGGTGTAGACCACGCCGCGCGACCCGTAAGCCTCCGCATCCTTCGGATCGAGCTCGATCGCCCTGGTCAAATCCGCCGCAGCGCGACTGAGATCGCCGCCGGCCTCGCGCAGGAGGTCGCCGCGCAGGCGCCAGGCCTTTGCGTTCCTGCCGTCGAGCGCGATAGCGCGGTCCAGATCGCGCAGCGCCTGCGATTGCCCGCCAAGGGTTCGCGCATGGGCTTCGGCGCGGACAACGAGGGCCGCGCTGCGATCGGAGGCCGGATTTGCAGTCTTGTCGATGATCGCGCTGCACGCCGGAATCAACTCTGCCGGGGCAGCCTTGCTGCCCAGCACGCACTCGGTGCTCGCCGCGGCTGGGGAAGCGAGAACAAGGCTGATCGCCGCGCTGAGGAAAAAGGCGCGAAGCGAGCTTTTGGCGGGAGAAGGCGCTTGCGCGGAGGCTTGAGTGCCGCACATGACATTGGGCTCCGTGACGTCGGGTTCTCACCGTTGTCGCGGCTGGCAAGGGATGGGTTCAAATCGGGTCCGTCCGCGCCGTCATGGCCGGGCTTGTCCCTGCCATCGACGGCTTAACCGCGGCTCACAGACCGCGGAGGCCCACGCCTTCAGCGGCCCCGCAGGTGGGACAAGCCCGCGCATGACGGCTCCTCGTGAGCCGAAGGCCCGTCAATATCCGTCGACCCTGTTCAGCCGTTGCAACCGCTCTTGCATCGCCTTTTTGAGATCATAGCCCGGCCGACCGAAGCCGGCATTTCGGCGCGAGATGAATTCATCCTGCTCGCGCTGGAGTGCCTTTGCTTCATCCGCATTGCGCGCCGCGCGGATCACGCGCGCGTTCGCTGCAAAAATCTCCCGGTCGAGATCGGCAAGCTCGCGATTGCCGCAGATCGCCCTTTCCACCGCGCGGCGCGCTCGCGCGCAATTGAAGCTGGGCTTGCCGGCGACCGCCATCTGCGCGCCGATCCGCTCGAGCTCGCGCGCCATCGCCTTGTGATTGGCCCTGGCCTTCGCATGGTTCGGATCGATCTTGAGTGCTGCGCCGAAATCCTGCACCGCCTTGGGCTTGTCGCCCTTCTTCAGCCAGAGCTCGCCGCGTGCGTTGAAGACATCCGCAAGGCCCGGATCGAGCTCAAGAGCACGGCTATCGTCGGCGATAGCACGATCGACCTGGTCGTGCCTCGCCATCAGTGCGCCGCGCGCGATCAGCACCTTGACCAGGTCCTCCTTCGCCGTCTTCTCATCGTCGATCACGGCGGCGCAGGCGGTGGCCGCCTTGTCCACGTCGTCGGCCGCGGTCGCCGCAAGGCAGAGCTCGACATCGACCTGCGTCACAGCAACCGACTCGCCGCCGGTCGCAGCATCGGCCGGGGCGAGCGAGAGTGCATAGAGCAGCCCGGCGCCGAACAGGTGAATGAAAGAACGCATGCTCGTTGCTGTCGGAGGGACTTGTCTCAGGATCTTGTCTAAAGGTCTTGCCTTGACGCTGCACTATCCATCATACGGCCGGATTGGTGCTAGCTTGTGGCGCCGCTCAGGTCGGTCTCGGGGATCATCGTGTCGACATTCGAATGGATCATCGCGCTTCTGCTCGGCGCTGTTGCCTTATCGGCGCTGGCGCGGCGGATCAAGGTCCCCTACCCGACCTTTCTCGCCATCGGTGGCGCTCTGATCGCCTTCGTTCCGTCCAGCCCGTCCTGGGCGCTGGAGCCGGACCTGGCGTTGGCTCTTTTTGTCGCACCGGTCCTGCTCGATGCCGCCTTCGACACCTCGCTGCGCGATCTGCGCAACAACTGGGTTCCGGTCTCGACCCTGGTGGTCGCGGCGGTCGGCCTGACCACGGCCGCCGTGGCCTATGTCGCGCACCGGCTGATGCCCGACATGCCCTGGGCCGCCGCGGTCGCGCTCGGCGCGATCGTGGCGCCGCCGGATGCGGCCGCTGCCGTCGCGATCCTGAGCCAGGTGAAGCTGCCTCATCGCATGGTGAAGGTGCTGGAGGGCGAGAGCCTGCTCAACGACGCCAGCGCGCTGCTGATCTATCGCATCGCCGTCGGCGCGGTCGCCACCGAGCATCTAACCTGGAGCGAGGTCGCGCCGACCATGGCGCTGGGCCTGGTCGGTAGCGTCGTGGCCGGCCTGCTGGCGGCCCGCATCATCCTGCCCATCATGGAGCGCGTGACGGAGGCCCCGAGCGCCATCATCGTGCAGTTCGCCACCACCTTCATGATCTGGATCGCCGCCGAGCATCTCGGCCTCTCCGGCATCCTCACCATCGTGGTCTATGCCATCGCGATCGCGCGCACGGCGCCGGCACGCATGCCGGCGCGGCTGCGGGTGCCGTCCTATGCGGTCTGGGAGACGATGGTGTTCGTGCTCAACGTGCTCGCCTTCATGCTGATCGGCATGCAGATGCGGCCGATCTGGACGCGGCTGGACGCGGACGTGCGCTGGGAATATTGCGTGGCCGCCGGCTGGATCCTGCTCACCGTGGTACTGGTGCGGCTGTTCTGGGTGACGTTCTACCGCGCCACGTTGCGCGCACTGGTCGCGCGCGGGTTCTACCATCCGAAGGATCCGAAGCAGGTCGCCTCGGCGAAGGGCGGACTCATCATCTCCTGGTGCGGCATGCGCGGCCTCGTGACGCTGGCCGCCGCCTTTGCCCTGCCCGAGAACTTTCCCTATCGCGACTTCATCGTCTTCATTGCGTTTGCCGTCGTGCTGGGTTCGCTGGTGATCCAGGGTCTGACGCTGCGGCCGCTGATCCTCGCCTTCGACCTCGATGACGATGATCCGGTCGGCGTCGAGGTCGCGCGCGGGCGCGCGGTCGCCTATCGCGCGGCGCTCGATGCGATCGAGAGCGATCCGTCGGAGGAAGCGGAAATCCTGCGGCTCGAGTATCGCGCCATCCTGATGCAGGCCGAGACCGACCCGAACGGCGGCATCGCCAATGGCGAATTGCCCGCCGATCCTCTTCGCCGCCGCGCCATCGAGGCCGCGCGCAAAGCGATCTTCGACCTCCGCACCACCGAGGTGATCGGCGACGACGCGTTTCATCGGCTGGAGGAAGAGCTCGATCGCGCAGAATTGAGCGCGGGGGGATGACGCAACTCCGCGATACAAACTCGGTGTCGTCCCGGACAAGCGAAGCGCCAGACAACGCGCAGCGTTGACTGGAGCGGAGTGCAGATCCGGGATCCATAGCCACAGGGAGGGGTTTGACGAAGACTCGGAGTGACCAGCCTGCCCCAAGCGTGACCCGGTGATTATGAGTCCCGGATCGGCGCGCGCTTAAGGCGCGCTTGTCCGGGACGACAGCGGAGGGTGAATAGCCGAGTTTGAACCAAAGGCCACCTTCCCAGACACACTCCTGATGACGACCCTGATCGACGACCGTCGTGTGCGCGCGCGTGAGGCGTCGCCTGCACGATATTTTTATTTCCACATGGCCCTGGCCTGCGCGGCCACCGCCTTTCTCGGCTTCGCACCGACCTATTGGGTGCCGCTCGCGCAACGGACATTGTCGGCAAGCCCCGTGATTCACTTTCACGGACTCTTGTTCTTCACCTGGTCGCTCTATTTCGTGCTCCAGACCTGGCTCGCGGCCTCGGGCCGTGTGGTCAATCACCGCTCGCTCGGCATCGCCGGCGTATCGCTCGCGACCGCGATGACGATCTTCGGCTTCCTCGCTTCGGTGCACGTGATGCAGCATTCCGCCGCGCTCGGGCAGAAGGAAGCCGGCATCGGCTTCTCGATCGTGCCGATGAGCGGAATCGCGTTCTTCGCCGTGGTGTTCGTGCTGGCGATCATGAACACGCGCAGACCGGAGGTCCACAAGCGCCTCATGCTGCTGGCGGCGGTCTCGATCCTCGATGCAGCGATTGCGCGCTGGTTCCTGACCTTCCTCGCGCCATCAGGACCGCCCGGTCCGCCGCCGGTGCCCGTGACGATCGCACCGGCTGTCGTCGCTTCCCTACTGCTCGTCGTCGCCATGGTGCGCGACTGGCGCACCGAAGGCCGCGTGCATCCGGTCTACATCTACGGCACGCTCGCGCTATTGGCGGTGAAGGTGCTGAACTGGCCGGTCAGCGAGACGGCGGCATGGCACGCCTTCGCCGGCGGCATCCTGGCGCTGGCGCAGTAGCTCGGTGTCGTCCCGGACAAGCGCAGCGAAGCGGAGCGCCGATCCGGGACCCATAACCACAGGCAGATGTGGTTACGATGACTCGGAGTTATTGTTTGACAAAACAACTCCACCCTGTGGCTATGGGTTCCGGATCTGCGCGCGCTTGAGGCGCGCGTGTCCGGGACGACAACGGAGTATGAGGCGAAGCCTACGCCCCCGCCTTGCACGTGATCCCGCCGTCGACCACGAGCTCGATTCCCGTCACATATTTCGACTCGTCCGAGGCCAGGAACAGCGCGGCGTTGGCGACGTCGAAGGCATCGCCCATGTGGCCCATCGGCACCTGCGCATCGCGCGCGCGCCACATCGCCTCGACGTCGCCCTTGGCGTAGCTGGCGGCAAGCCCCGCTGAATGTTCGACCATCGGCGTCTTCATCAAGCCGGGCAGGATCGCGTTCACCCGCACATGATGCCGTGCGAACTCGACCGCCGTGGTGCGCGTCATCATGTTCATCGCCGCCTTCGAGGTGCCGTAGGTGACGTAGGAGATACCCATGTGGCGGATCGAGGCGATCGAGGAGATGTTGATGATCGACCCGCCGCCCTGCTTCAGCATGACGGGGATGACGTGCTTCATGGCGAGATAGGCGCTCTTGAGGTTGACGCTGAAGACGCGGTCCCAGCTGTCCTCACTCACCTCGACCACGCTGCCCATCTCGGCGATGCCGACATTGTTGTCGAGCACGTCGATGCGGCCATGGGCCTTCACACAGGCCGCGACCATCGCCTCGATCTCACTTGCGCGCGACACGTCGGCCGTGAACGCCGTCGCCTTGCCGCCTTCCTCGGTGATGATCTTCGCGGTCTCCTCGGCCGCGGCACCATTGCGATCGACGCAGAACACCTGCGCGCCCTCACGCGCGAACGTCACCGCAGTCGCCTTGCCATTGCCCCAGCCGGGGCCGATCGAGCCGGCGCCCACCACCATCGCAACCTTGCCCTTGAGCCGATCCATCGTATGTCTCCCTTTATTTCTCTTGTTGTTCGCAGATGCTCATTGTGGTGACGTTAGCACCGATCGGATGGCCGACAATCTCCGACAATGTCCGGCACTTCCCGTCATGGCACAACCGCCATTCCCCGGCCGCACCGGAATTACCGAGCACGACCTCATGCATCGGCGGACGCTGCGGCCGCCATTGAAACCAGCCATCGACGAGCCGCGCCTCGGGCGGCGGCTCCATGCCGGGGCCGGTGCCCTTGACGCGGGCCTGCACCAGCTCGAGCCCGGCAGGGGTGACTTGCCAATCCTCCTGCCATTCGACTTTCGCGACCGAATGCGTCCAGGCCAGCGTGAAGGCGGACAGCGCAAGCGCCTTCACGCCGGCAGCGGTGGCGAAGCAGAGGCTCACGCCGCCTCGATCGGGGCCGGCGGACGCTGCCGCCATTGCCACAGCGCCAGCGCAGCAGCAAGCACGAAGCCCGCGGTGTCGCTGAACGGGAATTCGCCGAGCAGGCAGAACGCAGCGCCGAGGGCGACGAGGCGCTCGATCAGCGTCAGCCGCGTGAACAGGAAGCCGATCGCGACCATGCCGAACAGGCCGATCGCCACCAGCGCCTTGGTGGCGGCCAGCGCCACCGCGCCGTAGAAGCCGAGCCTAGCCGCCATGGGATCGCCGGCCTGCAACAGCAGCGCCGGCGAATAGACGAAGATGAAGGGGATGACGTAACCGGCGAGCGCGATGCGCATCGCCTCCCAGCCGATCTTGTCCGGGTTCTCCTTGGCGATCGGTGCCGCCGCCAGCGCGGCGAGCGCCACCGGCGGCGACAGGTCGGCCATGATACCGTAGTAGAACGCGAACATGTGGCTGGCGATCAGCGGCACGCCGAGCTTGGCGAGCGCCGGCGCGGCGAGCGCGGCAGTGATGATGTAGGTCGGGATGGTTGGGATGCCGGTGCCGAGCAGGATCGACAGCAGCATGGTCATGACCAGCGCCAGGAACAGGCTCTTCTCGCCGAGCCCGATCACCCAGCCGCCGAAGATGGTGCCGACGCCGGTCTGCGACATCATGCCGATGATGACGCCGACGATGGCGCAGGCCATTCCGACGGTGATGGCGGATTTCGCGCTCTCGGCCAGCGCATCGCGGCAGGCGCGCAACGCCGTAAACCCTCCGCGGACGAAGGCGGTGATCACGATCAGGGCGACCACGACGCTTGCGACCGGCACGATCTGAAGGCCCTCGCGCGACAGCGCGGCAACCACGAGCGCAAGTCCGATCCAGAAGATGTAGCGAATCGCCGTCGCGGAGACGCCGGCCGTGATGGCAGTGCCAAGGATCAGCGTCACGGTCAGCGCAAGGCCCATGCTACCGGCATAGAGCGGCGTGAAGCCCTCGAACAGCATGTAGACGAGGGCGGCGAGCGGCAGCACGAGATACCAGCGCGTCACCAGCGCCTTCCAGGCGCTCGGGATCTCCGAACGCTTCATGCCGACGAGGCCGTGCTTGCCGGCTTCCAGATGCACCATCCAGAAGGCCGACGCGAAATAGAGGATCGCAGGGATCGCCGCTGCCTTGACGATCTCCGAATACTGCACGCCGAGCGTCTCCGCCATGATGAAGGCGACCGCGCCCATCACCGGCGGCATGATCTGGCCGCCCATCGACGCCGTCGCCTCGACGCCGGCGGCGAAGGCGCGGCGGTAGCCGAATCTGATCATCAAGGGAATCGTGAACTGGCCGACGGTGACGACGTTGGCAACGCCCGAACCTGAAATCGTGCCCATCATGCCCGAGGCGAACACCGCGACCTTGGCAGGCCCGCCACGGGTGCGGCCGAACAGGCCGAGCGAGACGTCGGTGAAGAGCTGGATCATGCCGGCGCGCTCGAGGAACGAGCCGAACAGGATGAACAGGAAGATATAGGTCGCCGACACGTAGATCGGCACGCCGTAGAATCCTTCGGTGCCGAACGACAGATGCGTGACGATCTGGTCGAAATCATAGCCGCGATGGTTGAGCGGCGACGGCAGGTACTGGCCGAAGAACCAATAGAGCAGGCACGCGCCGCACATCAGCGGCAGCGCCGCGCCCATCAGGCGCCGCGTGCCCTCGAAGATCAGCACCGCGAGAAGCGTGCCGACCACGAGATCGAGCCGGGTCGGATCGCCGTCGCGCGCGATCAGGTCGGCGTAGAAGATCCACTGATAGAGGCCGCAGAAGAAGCCGGCGCCGCCGATCACCCAGCCGAGCGCACGGCCGAAACTGCTCTTCGCAGTGAAGTTCGCGATCAGGCCGAAGGTGAGCAGGACGAGGAAACCGACATGGACGCCGCGCACCACCTGGCTCGGCAGATAGTTGAACGCGGCGACATAGAGCTGGAAGGTCGCGAATGCGATACCGATCCAGTAGGCGAGCCGTCCCCACCAGCCCGGGCCGAAGCCTTCCGGGAAGCCATGCTCGAAATTGTCGAACTCGACCTTGACCTTGTCGGGCGCCGTCTCGGTACCCTCCGCCTTTTCCAGCATCCAACTCATCCCCAATCGTCGAGCGCTTATAGCATTGGCACGGTCCATCCGAGCCGTCATGGCCGGGCTCGCCCCGGCCACGATCTTTGTCGCCAAACCTAAAAACGTGGATGGCCGGGACAAGCCCGGCCATGACGAAGCGTGGCGAGAGCCGACCTACTTGATCAGCCCTTTTTCCTTGTAATAGCGGATCGCGCCGGGGTGCAGCGGAACCGGGCTGCCGGTAGCGGCGGTCTCGAGCTTGATCTCCTTGCCGGCCGCGTGAGCATTGACGAGCTCGGGCAGCGATTCGTAAACCAGCTTGGTCATCTGATAGGCGAGATCGTCCGACACGGCGGAGCTCGTGACCAGATAGTTGATCACGGCCGCAGTCGGCACGTCCTTGTCCTGACCGGTATAGGTCTTGGCCGGAATGATCGCCGAGACGAAGGGCGGGCCGATCTTGTCGACGGTTTCCTTCGGCACCGACACCACAGTAATCGGGCTCGAGGTCGACAGGTCCTTCAGCGAGGCGACACCAAGCCCGGCCGATTGCAGCGTGGCGTTGAGCTGCCGGTTCTTCATGAGGTCGACCGATTCGGCGAAGGGCAGATATTCGACCTTGCCGAGATCCTTGTAGCTCATGCCGGCGGCCGCAAGGATCGCACGCGAGTTCAACTCGGTGCCCGACTTCGGCGCGCCGACCGACAGGCTCTTGCCCTTGAGGTCGGCGAGCGTCTTGATACCGCTGTCGGCGGTCGCGACGATCTGGATGTAGTTCGGGTAGATCGCGCCGATGGTCCGGAGCTTGTCCAGCTTGGTCTTGAAGCCGGCCTCCTCCTCGCCGTCCCAGGCCGCTTTCAGCGAATCGCCCAGCGTGAACGCCAGCTCGCCGCGCCCCTGCTGCAGCAGGATCAGATTCTCGACCGACGCCTTGGTGGCCTGCACCTGCGTCTTCACGTTCGGAATCTTGTCGCCGTAGATCTTCCCGATTGCGACGCCGAGCGGATAGTAGACGCCCGAGGTGCCTCCGGTCAGCACGTTGATGAAGGATTGCGCATGCGCGCAAGGCGCCGACGCCGCCAGAGCAAGAGCCGCGGCCACGCCGAAAATCGTTCGTTTCATGGTTGTTGTTCTCCCCAAACCGGCGGCGAAATTGGCCGGATGAGGGGTGCGGGTCAACCCATCCAAAAGGCAAAACAGGACTGCGGCCAACGGCCGATCCGGCTCGACTTGGGAACCGGTGGGTGCGGCGAGATGGCGCAGCGCGAGGGCAGTGCTGCGTCAGATGCGATGGCTGGAGCGGCTTGCTCGGTCACCTTTCCCGTGTGCGGGAGAGGTCGGCGCGTCCGGGCGATGCGCAGCATCGTCCCGCGCGCCGGGTGAGTGTTCTCTCCTCTAGGCGACTATCCCATCGTGGAGCCACCCTCTCCCCAGCCCTCCCCGGCCAAGCGGGGGAGGGAGCGCACCGTCACTGGCGCTCTACTGGAACGTCATGTCCAGGCATTTGGAGATGTCGGAGCCGAGGCCGGAGGAGATGATGATGCAGCCGCGCACTTTCTGCGCCGTGACGTCGGCGGCCCAGACCGAGTAGCCGCCGGGACCGAAGAACGAGTTGGTGTTCGGCGGCTCGGTCTCGGTCGCGTCGAAGTCGTAACGTCCGTCGGTCTCGAAGATGCGCGGTTTCTTGGTGCAGCCGCCGTCGGTCTGGACGTTGATCACTTCCTTGTTGTCGCGGGTCAGAGCCAGGGAAACCTGGCAGCGGAAATATTCCGACGTCTTGGTGTTGAAGAGATAAGTGTAGGACTTGCAGGTCGCCGTGTTCAGCTTGCCCGGGGCGAGGCCGCGGCTGCAGGAAATGCGCTGATTATGGCTGAGCTGGTAATCATCGGCCCGGGCCGCCGGCGCCATCGCCGCCAGCGACAATGCAGCAGCCCAGCAAAGCTTGATCACATGGCGCATCCGAATCATCCCTACCAGTAATTTTGTCGAATTGCGTTCTAGACGGAAAGCGGAACATAGTCGCGAGGGGACGAAGGGAAAATCACAAGCTACTGGGCAAGACGTGATGCGCTGCGGCGCTTTCGCAAATTGACCCGGCGGCGCCGTTCGTGATTTGTTCAAGCCTGGAATGTCCCGACCGTGGGAGGATGGGATGACGGCATTTTCAACCAAGACATTTGCAATCGTGGCCGCGCTCGGCGCATGCACAGGGCCCGCATTGGCGCAAACCGGAGCAACGCCCTGGGAGCTCAAGCCCGACATGGGCTATGCCTATGACAGGGACGGCAAAACCTATGCCTACAAAATGGGTACCAGCAACGCCGGCGAGCTCCTGAAGGGAGCCAAGAAGGTGCCGAAGGGCACCCTGTTCTTCATCGGCCAGAACGGCCAGCTCTACATGCGGAGCGGCCCTTATCTGGAGGGCGACGGCAAGTTCAAGTTCGGGCCGGATCAGTAGGGGCGCGGGCTGGCGGGCGATTGCAGCACCACACACTCGGTGTCATCACCCGCGAAAGCGGGTGATCCAGTATTCCAGAGGCCGCAGCAATTGAATCGAGAGGCCACGGCGTACTGGATGCCCCGGTCGAGCCGGGGCATGACAGCGGAGAACGTGGCGAACCAAGGCCTAAAACGCCCCCGCGAGCTCCCGCGCGCCGGCTTTGCTGCTGTTCGAGTCCATCCGATCGTCCGTGACCGCCAGCAGCTTGGCTACCGTGTTGTGGCGGATCGCGACCGGATTGCGCTCGTAGCCGCCGCGCTGGAAGAAGTTCGAGGTCGGCACCTTCTCGCGCATCGCCTGCGGCATCGTCACCATATCGAGACCGGTGCCGTCGCCGGTCAGGTTCATCATTTCGAGCTCCGCCGCGGAGAGCGGTCGGGTGTAGCCCTTGGCGCGGGCGAACAGCACGGAAGTGAGCAGCTTGTGGGTCTGCAGCATCGGGCCGATATCGACGTCGAGCACCATCGCATGCATGGCCCAGCCCTGCGGAGTGTTGCCGATCTTCTCGTGCTCCGACCAGGTGTCGGGCACCGACTTCGCATGCGCCACCATTTTCTTCAGGACGGCGAGCTTGTGCTCGAGCGCATGCCGCGCCGGCCCAGAGGTCCGCGCCACCTTCTCGGAAAGCGCACGGATGAGTTCATGGCCCTGCTCGGCCAGCAGCTCGACGCTGTTGGTGGTCAGCAGCTGGTTGTAACCCATCGCGGTCGAGATCGCGCGCTTGCCGCCGTGCTCGATGCCCGCCTGCACGTCGTAGCTGCCGGTGCCGCCGGTTTCGAACGAATAGACCCGCACCGCCTGCTCACGCGTCAAGCCGTTGGCCAATGCGTAGCGCGCGTAGGCGCGCTTGAACTCAAGCTCGCTCGACGGGCGCTGCGGCGTGAACTGGTAGAGCTCTTGCGCCGCGCGCAGGAAATCGGCAACCACCGGAATAGGCTTTCGCGGCGGCCGCTCCGGCGTTTCCTCCGGCTCCGGGTTCACCGGGCGCTTCGGCCCGGCATAGAGCGGCGGATGCTCCAGGACGTAATCGTCGAGCGTGATCTGCTGCCCATTGCGTCGCTTGGCGTTGCGCGTCTTCCGCTTCTCGTAGATCTGGCTCCAATAGGCGCCGGCCTCGGCATCGAAGGCCGCGCGCGCAGCCTGATATTCCGCGAGCTTGCGGCGATATTCGAGCACGGCCGGCGAGACACCTTGCGCGAAGAACTGCGACAGCAGCTGGGCGTTGGCATTGCGAACGGCCGGCGGCAGCGCGTCGGCTTCGGTGCCGCGCGCGGCGGGTGAGATCAGGACAAGCGCGAATGGAACCAGCGCCAGGTTTCTTCGAATCGAACGATGCATGCTGCTCTCTTAGCAGGCATCCGGTAACCGTCACGTTAACGTGCCGTTTACCATCACTTCCAGGCGAACACCGGCTGTTCCAGGTCGGTGACGCGGGTGTGCCGCCCCGCCAGCACCTCGCGGAACTGGTAGATCAGCGCCGCCGTCGGGGCGTGGATCAGGCTCATCTGGTGATGGAAGCGGATCACGCGGCGGCTGCTTTCGGGGATCGCGACGAAATCGAAAGCGTCCTCGCGCTCGATCGTCGCCAGTGCGATGCGATGCACGGACGCGACCTCCTCCGGGTTCGGCCGGATCGCGCCGCGGCCCGCAGCCCAGACCACGACCGGCGTGATCAGATAACCGGACCGCGTCGGGTAGTCGTCGAGCGTGCCGAGCACATCCGCGTCCGTGAGGCGAAGGCCGAGCTCCTCGTCGAGCTCGCGCAACGCCGCTTCGACCGGCGTCTCGCCGGGATCGCATCGGCCGCCCGGCAGCGCCCATTGACCGCGATGGGCGCGCAGATGCGACGCGCGCAGCGTGAGCAGCAGCGCAGTGTCGTTGCCCTCGCTCGCGGTTAGCGCGACCGCCACCGCGGCGCGCTTCAGCGTCGCTTGCGCATCATCCTCCCGCAGGCGCGTGAAGGCTGCGCAGGCATCCGCGATATTCCGCCGTGTGGCATCATCGAACGGTCTCATGATGCTTGACTACACCACGTCCGGCCCCGATGAAATGCGCTCGCAAGGCCCACGCAGGAACGGACGACGACATGACCACCAAGGCCGCCGCAAGGCTGAAATCAGACGGCTGGAGCATCCTGCAGACCACGGGCTTCCTGCACCTGATCGGCCCCTTGTGGGAGCGCAAGGTCGACGGCCATTACGAATTCGCACTCGCGACAGAGGACAAGCACCACAATCGCCGTGGCATGGTCCAGGGCGGCGTGATGATGACCTTCGCCGACCGCACCTGCGGCATGACGGCCCGCTATGTCTCCGGCAAGGAATATCTGGCGACGGTGCAGCTCGACACCCACTTCGTCGAGGCCGGCCAGATCGGCGACATCCTGATCTCCCGCCCGCGCGTGGTACGCTCGACCCGCAGCCTGATTTTCATGAGCACCGAGGTCAGCGTGGACGATCGTTGCGTCGTGATGGCGAATGGCGTGTTCAAGATATTGAAGGGGCCGGCGTAGGCATAAGTTAGGCAGCCCCCGCTGTCGCCAAACACTCCGCTGTCGTCCCCGCGCACGCGGGGACCCATAACCCCAGGGAGTAGATATAGCGCGAGACAGGTCACTCCGAGTCTTCGCCAAACAACTCCCTGTGGTTATGGGTCCCGGATCTGCGCTCCGCTTGTCCGGGACGACGCGAGGAAATTGGGCTGCCTTCCTCACCTCGTCATTGCGAGCGCAGCGAACCAATCCAGAATCCCTCCACGGACACATCTCTGGATTGCTTCGCTGCGCTCGCAATGACGGGCGTTGCTGGCTATGCTGCTCTCACGAAGAAGCAGCAAGGATAGCCCATGCAATACCGTCAGCTCGGCCGGACTGGCCTGAAAGTGTCGCCGATTTGCCTGGGCACCATGATGTTCGGCGGACCGACGGATGAAGCCACGTCAAAACGGATCATCGGCAAGGCGCACGGCGCCGGGATCAACTTCATCGACTCGGCGGATGCCTATTCGAAAGGTGGATCCGAAGAAGTTGTCGGCCGCGCCATCGCCAGCAATCGCAACGCCTGGGTGCTCGCGACAAAACTCGCCAATCCCATGGGCGACGATCCCAATCGCGGCGGGCTGTCGCGGCGTTGGGTGTTGCAAGCGGCCGACGAGAGCCTGAAGCGGCTCGGCACCGATCACATCGACATCTACTATTTGCACAAGGAAGATCACGCGACTCCGCTGGAAGAGACGGTGCGCGCGATGGGTGACCTGATCCGCGCGGGCAAGGTGCGCTATTTCGGCATCTCCAACTACCGCGCCTGGCGCGTCGCCGAGATCTGCAACATCTGCGACCGGCTCGGCATCGATCGACCCGCGGTGAGCCAGCCTTACTACAACGCCATGAACCGCATGCCGGAGGTCGAGCACTTCCCCGCCTGTTCCTATTACGGTCTCGGCGTCGTGCCCTATAGCCCCTTGGCGCGCGGCGTGCTCACCGGCAAGTACAAGCCGGATGCAGCCCCCGACAAGGAGACGCGCGCAGGCCGCAACGACACCCGCATGATGCAGACCGAATGGCGGCCGGAATCGCTGCGCCTCGCGCAGGAGATCAAGACTCACGCGGAGAAGAAGGGCATCACCGCCGGACAGTTCGCGGTCGCCTGGGTGCTGAACTCCGCCTTCGTCTCGTCGGTGATTGCCGGTCCCCGCACCGAGGAGCAATGGGACGGCTACATCAGCGCGCTCGATTACTCCTTCACCGCGGAGGACGAGGCGCTGGTCGACCGGCTGGTGACGCCGGGCCATCCCTCGACGCCGGGCTACAACGACCCCGCCTATCCGATCGAGGGCCGTCGCGCGCGGACGGCCTGAGAACGGGAGACGACGATGGCGCTTGAAGACCGCTACGGCCTGCCGCTCTCCACCACCTCGCACGAGGCGGCGGCCGCCTATCGCGAAGGCGTCGACCTCATGCTCGCGGGCTGGACCGGCACGGCGGAGACTTTGGAGCGCGCGATTGCGACTGACCCGGATTTCGCGCTGGCCCATATCGCCCGCGCCCGCGTGCATGCCTTCTACCAGCAGGGCGATCTCGCGCGGCAGAAGGCGACGCTCGCGCGCGAGCTCGTGGCCAAGCGCGGCACCGAGCGCGAACGCTCGCATGTCGAGACGCTGGCGCTCGCGATCGAGGGCCGGCTGCCCGAGGCCATCGCATCGACGCTGAAGCACATCGACGCATGGCCACGCGACGCCGTGGTGCTGTCGCTGCCGCTCGGCGCGTTCGGCCTGTTCGCCTTCTCCGGCATGGCCGACCACGATCGCGCCCGGCACGAGCTCTGCGAGCGCGTCGCGCGGCATTATGGCGAGGACTGGTGGTTCCTCACCATGTCCGGCTGGGCGATGACGGAGAATGGCGACGTCGCCCGCGGCCGCGCCGTCACCGAGCGTGGCTTCAATCTGCGCCGGCAGAACGCCCACGCCGTGCACGCGGCGCTGCATGCGATGTTCGAGGACGGCTCGATCGATGCGGCCGACCGCCTCGTCGACGAATGGATCCCCACTTACGACCGCGCCGGAATCCTGCACAGCCATATCCGCTGGCACCAGGCGCTCGGCGCGCTCGAGCATGGCGATGCGGCGCGGGCGCTGTCGATCTATGCCGACGTGCTCCAGCCCTCCGCCACGCAGGCGCCGCCGCTCAACGTCGTCACCGACAGCGCCTCGCTGCTCTGGCGCCTGTCTGCCTACGGCCATGCCGTGCCGAAAGCGCTGTGGCGCGAGGCTGACGCCGCCGCGCAAAAGCTGTTTCCGAAGTCGAGCCTGTCCTTTGCCGACGTCCACATGGCGCTGTTCGCGGCCGCCACGCAAAACCGCGAGGCGCTCGCCGCGCGCCTTGGGGCGATCGAGCAGCGGCTCGCCGACGGCAAGCTGCCCGCCGGTCCCGTGGTACCGGCAATCTGCCGCGCGCTCCTGGCTTTCGCCGATGAGGATTATCGGACTTGCGTCCAGGTGCTCGCGCCGGTCCTCGGCGAGGTCGTGCGCATCGGCGGCAGCCATGCCCAGCGCGAGCTGATCGAAGACACCTTTATCGTCGCGCTCATGCGCAGCGGCGAGCTGCGCCGCGCCCGCGCCCTGCTGGATGCCCGCCTGCACCGCCGGCCCTCACTTCGGGATGCGCGCTGGCAGGCGGCGACAGGCTAGCTCCGCCACGAAAAAAACACTGCCCTGATGGCATGTGCTGGCCATTCGGGTTGGGCAATTTGGGCAAAGCGCCGTCGGGGGTGACGCGGTGGTATTCCAGGCGGGAATTGCGGAGCGAACGGGATCGCAACCATTTTGCGGTTCGATGGTTGTTGGACGGACCTTGTCCGCCGCCACGGCCCCCTGGCACACGAGCCCGACGATGCGCCTCTGCCGACCGGTCCTCGCCGCCCTGATCATGGTCTTGGCAAGCCCTTGTTTTGCCGAGACTTCTGGACCCATTCCGGTCAACAATCCGCAGCCGCAGCAGAACGCCTTTATCGACCTCCTGGCGCTGATCTCCGGCCACTGCAAGACGTTCAAGGTCGCAGGCCGTACCTATGCCTGCAAGACGGTGGCCTACGCCCATGGCGACAGGGGCCGGGTCAATTTCGCGGTCGCTGTCGACAATCCGTCCGATGACAGCCACGTCGTGTCGTTTTCCGGGGAGAACGGCAAGCGCGCCGACGACAATTCCTACGAGCTGCCGATCGACCGCATGCTGCTGAACTCAAAGGACCGGCCCAGGGTCGACGGCCTGCCGGTGCCGGCCGAGCAGACCTCCACCGGTGTCTGCCGCCAGACCGGCAATTTCGCCGCCCGGAAGGTGAACGACGTCACCTGCTCGGCGACCGACAACCAGGGCCGGAAATACGAGCTCGTGTTCGTCTCCGACGGCTCGCCGGTCAGCGTGCGCCGCATCCGCCAGTCGGCACCGTCGATCCAGGACCCGTTCAAATAGCCATCACGCGAACGCCTTCTCCAGCGTCGCGAAGATCACGGCAAGCGACTTGTCGTGCCGCGTCACCGGCGGCACCGGGCGATCGATCTTCATGAGCCGATAGACCGCCGTCTGCGCCGCACGCACCGAATATTCGACGGTGAACACGACGTCATCGGGGATCTCGACGAACTGGCTGACGAAGGCGAGATTGACGGAATTTTCGGGCACCGGCGGCGGCCGGTCGGCCGCCTTGCGCGGCATGAACATGCTGGTGATGTAAGGCATGCGGCAGGGAATGCAGATCGCATCCTCGAACACGGCGGGATCGAAGTTCAGGTGACCGCAGAGCTCCTTCAGGATGTCGGCGCCGCCGCAATCCGACATCGGCTTTGCCACGAAATTGCCGATGCGGTCGGGATGCAGCGCATAACCCCAGAACACCTGCACATTCTTCGGCTGGCCCGTGAAATGCGGCTGGTGATAGAGCACGACCGACATCAGCCAGTTGGAGTCCTTGAACGTGACGAGACCACCGGTGCCGGCCCTGTTGCCGGAGAACGCTTCCATCCGGTCGAAGAACCGTGGATCGCGGCAGGTGACGGTGAAGGACAGCCAATAGGATTCGGGGATCGAACTGTTGAACGCGGACGGATTGCCGAATTCGGGATGTCCTTGCGCGATCGTCTCCCACAGCGCCCAGCCCTGACTGTCGGCCTTGGTCAGGCGCGGCGGGGGCTCGGTCATCGTGCCCAGGCTCGAGGCGTCCGTCATCGAGCCGTTCTGGAAGAAAACGAGATCGCCGTCTTCGACCCGGACGTTGGCGGTGCGGCTGTCGCGGTCGAGCGTGAGCTGATGCACGCGCAAGCGCGCGCCGTCGGCCTCGAACGCCATCTCGGTGACGCGCGTGCCGCGCACGAACTGCACGCCCTGGCGCTTGAGCCAGTCGGCGAGCGGCCGCACGATCGCGTCATACTGATTGTAGACGGTGCGCTTGACGCCGCCGAGCGTCTCGATCCGCGGAAACTCGCTCATGAAGCGGTGCAGATACCGCTTCAGCTCGACCGCGCTGTGCCAGGGCTGGAAGGCGAAGGTGGTCTGCCACATGTACCAGAAATTGGACTCGAAGAATCCGGGCGACAGCCAGTCGGTGATGCGGCTATTGCCGAGCGTCTCCTCCGAAGCTTCGGTGAGCCGCAGCAGCTCGATCCGGTCGCGCGCGGAAAAACCCATATGCGAGACGTCGACCTTGAAGCGGTTGCGGTCGACCAGCCGCGCGCGGGAATGCGCCGGGTTCTCTTCGTTGAAGGCGATGGTCTCGTCGCGCACGCTGAGGCCGGGATGTTCGAGCGAGGGAATACTCGAGAGCAGATCCCAGGTGCATTCGTAATGGTCGGTGGTGAGCATTCGCCCGCCGCGCAGCGAATAGGCGCCGTTCGCGAGCTGCGCGCCGTCGAGGCTGCCGCCGACCAGCGGCTGCGTCTCGTAGATCACGATGTCGCGCCCCGGCAGCTGCGCATCGCGAACGAGGAACGCCGCGCCTGCGAGCGATCCAATGCCACCGCCGATGAAATACGCCTTCATGACCTGCCTCGATTGCATTTCCAGTGTCGCTTCGACATTGCATCGCGCCGCGGCGACCGAAGTTGCGCTGGATCAAGGGCGACCGGAGGCGAAATCACGTCGACGTTATCGTCGCCGGCTTCCTGGCGTAGATCTGCTCGATCTCGGCGGCGAAGCGGCGCTCGAGCGCGGGGCGCTTGTTCTTCAGCGTCGGCGTGAGCAGGCCGCCGGCAATGGTCCACGGATCCAGCGTCCACCATACCGCGCGCGGCGTCGCGTAGGACGGATAGGCCTTCACCGCCGCCGCAATTCTGGCCAGCAGCACGGCCCGCTCCGCCGCAGCGCCTTGCTTGCCGCTCGCCGCGAGCCTTTCTTTTTCCTGCACCCAGGCTTTTGCATTCAGCACGACCAGCGCGGCGAGGAACGGCCGCTGTTCGCCGATCACCAACACCTGCTCGAACAGGGGATCGGCGAGGATGGCGGTCTCCAGATCCACCGGCGCGATCTTCTCGCCGGTCGAAGTGACCAGGATGTCCTTGATGCGGCCGGTGATGGTGATGCGCCCGTTATCGATGCGGGCCTGATCGCCGGTGTGCAGCCAGCCGTCGGCCTGCTTGACCTTGCGCGTCTCCTCCGGCTTGCGCCAGTAGCCGAGCATTACGCTCGGCCCGCGAACGAGCAGCTCGTCGAGCTCGCCGAGCCTGACCTCCAGACCGTCCAGGACACGGCCGACCGAGGACGGATCGTTGTCGTCGGGCGTATTGACGGAAACGACCGGCGAGGTCTCAGTCATGCCGTAGCCCTGAAGAACGTCGAGCCCGAGCGCGAGAAACAGGCGGATGACCGGCTCGGCAATCGGAGCGCCGCCGGAGACAGCAACGCGCAGGCGTCCGCCGAACTGGGCCAGCACCTTGTCGACGACGAAACGCTTCAGGAGCGGCCAGGCAAGCCGGTCGAACAGCGCCTGCGAGCCGCGACCCTGCCGCGCATCGAAGCGCCGGCCGCCGACGGCAAGCGCGAGATCGAGCAGCCTGCGTTCTGCGCCGCCGGCCGCCGCGCGATGTTGCATGATCAGGGCGTAGACGCGCTCATAGATGCGGGGCACGGAGACCAGCACCGTCGGCCGTACCATTTTCAGGTCTTCCGCGAGTTGCGGCACCGAGCGCGCATAGGCGACGCAGGCCCCCACCGCGATCGGATAATAATAGCCGCCGGTACGCTCGAAGGTGTGCGAGAGCGGCAGGAAGGACAGGAAGACGTCGTTGGGCACGGCCGCGATGCGCTGCGCGACGGCCTTCACGTTGGCGACGATGTTACCATGTGACAGCATCACGCCCTTGGGCCGGCCGGTCGTGCCCGAAGTGTAGACGATGGCGGCAAGATCATCGGGCTCGACCACGACGTCAGCCAGCGGCGCGCTGACGCTTCGAGGCTCCGCAAGCCAGCGGTCGAGCGCGACGATACGGGCATCAGCAGCACTGAGCCCCGCCGGATCCGCGCAGACGATGCGCTTGAGATGGTCGAGCGGCTGACCAGTGGCGGTGATCGCCTGCCAGCGCGACAGCGTATCCACGAACAGCAGCAGCGCACCGGAATCGGCGAGGATGTAGGCGATGCTGTCGGGGTTGTCGACGGCATGCATCGGCACCGGAACGAGCCCGCGCGACAGCGCCGCCTGGTCCATCGCGACATGCGCAACGCCGTTGGGCATCAGGATGGCAACGCGCTCGCCGGCCGCAAAGCCCTCCGTGGCCAGCGCCCGCCGCCAGCGCTCGAATTCCGCATCGATTTCCTGCCAGGACTGGCTGACCCAGCGTCCGGCAGCGCCGTCAAAATGGCGATAGGCCTCCGCCGCCGGCGTCGCACGGACGCGCCAGCGCAAGAGCTCCGGCAATGTCGTCACGTCGGCGAGTGAGTGCGGTTGACTGATCGGCCCCGGCATGGCGTCCTTCTTAACTCTATCGATCCCCAACGATTTGGGGCCTCGACACTAGGCCGGCCAGACCGCGCCGCCTTGATCCTCAGCAAGGCGGCCATGCTTCGGAGCGACCCCATGACGCGCGACCGCCTGTTTCTGCTGCGTCCTGGTTTCGAGGATCCGGCCTTTCCGAATCGCAGGTTCTATTGCTGGCATTGCGCGCTGATCGAGGGTGTGCTGGCCTCGTTTCCGGCGCTCGCCGAAAAGCTCGACGTCGAGCGGATCCCCTGGCCGCTACCGCGGCAAGCCGTGATCGCGCTGGTCGGCGAGGAGAACCAATCGCTGCCGCTGCTCGTGCTCGCGACTGGAGCGACTTCGCCGCACCAGACCGGCATCCATCATGGCCGCGCCTTCATCGCCGACAAGGACGCGATCCTCGCCGCGCTCTCCGAGCGCCACCGCTTTCCCGATCCGCATCCGTGAAGATGTCCGGGGACCGGGATGGAGCGCATTCTGCAGAAGAGATCGATGCGATGACGTCGTCGAGCCTCGCCGGCGGATTCGCATGGTCACCACAGATCATGGTCACCACAGATGACGCGATCGCATCGTTCAACCGCCTGACATCCGGGCGATAGCGAGGCGACGCATCGTCATGCGACAATAGAACGCGTGGCGTTCAAACATTCCCACACGTTAACGCGCGTTAATCGGAACTCACATCTGCGTCGTTTCGACGCCTGCACTGGCGGGAACGCGCTGGATGCTCATGTGTTGTCGCACGACATTCAACTGGAGTGACGACATGAAGTATCTCATTGCCGCGATCGCCCTCGGTGCTGCGGCGTTCGCCGGCGGATCGGCGGCCAACGCGGCGGGCAGCGTGAGCGCTAAACAGACCGCGCAGGAAAGCCGGACCACCGACATCAGCGCGCACCGCAGGCACCATCGCTGGCACGGTCACCATCATCACTGGCGGCATCATCACGGCCACTACCGGCCCCATTACAGAAGCTACGGCTACTATCCGCGGCACCACGGCTATTACGGCGGCGGACCGTACGGCTATTACGGCGGCGGCCCCGGCGTGACGTTCAGCTTCGGCGGCGGACGCTGGTAAGACAAAAGGCCCGCAGAGATGCGGGCCTTTCCGTTATCCCTGCAAGATTCTCTCCGCCGTCTCCAACCCACTCGCCAGCGCTGCCTCGACCGTGCCCATGTCGCGGCCGCGATAGAGCGCTTCACCCGAAAACAGCACGCGCCCGTCGGCACGTGCGAGGATCGCTTGTGCCTCCCGCGTCCGCGGCGTCGCCCAGGAATAGGCGCCGCGCGCGAAGCGATCATGCGCCCAGTTGATTGCAGCCGCCGCCACGAGCTCGCGCGCGATATCATCGCGCGGCAGGCCGAGCACGGCGACGAGCGAGCCGAGCCCGGCATCGATCAGCCCTTGCGGATCGAGGCCTTCCAGCTCCGCCGTGCGCGGGCCGCCGAACCAGCCCGTGAGCACGGGCTGCTGGTCCGGATAGCGCGTCCACCACACCGGGATCACCTGGTCGGACAAGAGGAAGGTCATGTCCGCGAGATTTTCCTTGCGCTCGCGCCACCATGGCCGTGTGAAGCGCAGCAGGATCTTGATGACATTGCCGAAGCCGATGTCGTCGGCAGCGGCAAGCTTCGCGCGCGCCTCCGCCGGCAGCGCGATCTCGCGCAGCAGCGGCAGCGGCACGGTGAGGATCACGCGATCGCAGGCGTGCACATCGCCGCCGGCGCAGCGAACGGTCACCGCGCCGCCCTCCTCCGCGAGGGCCGACACGACAGTGCCGAGGCGGATGGTCGCGCCGTGCCTGCGGCAGTCGGCCGCCAGCACATCGATCATGGCGCCGTATCCGCCGTCGATCCGCGCCAGCGGAGCGTGTCCGCCATCCATCCATTCCGCGCGCAACGCCAGCGTGGACGCGCGCTCGGGGTCGGCCGCATCATAACCCTCGACCATCCGTTCGATCGAACGGCGCATCGGCGCATAGTCGTCCCCGGCAAAATGCCGGCGCAGGAAGTCGGCGACCACGAGATCGTCCTTCAAGCCCCGTAGCGTGGCTTGAAGCTCTGCCTCATGGAGATCGCGGCGATCCTCGCGCGCGAGCCTCGTCCCGTCAAAGCTCCACTGCTCGCCTTCGATCTCCTGAAGGGACAGCCCGGCGTCGCGCAGGAGTGCGCGCGTGACCGGCGCCTCGCCATGAACGAATTCAGCGCCGCCATCGGCGCGATAGCCGAACTCCGAGGCCGGCAGCGGATGAATGCGGCCGCCACAGCGCTGGCGTGCCTCCAGGATCGTCACCTTCCGGCCGGCACGCGCCAATTCGCGCGCCGCCATCAGGCCGGCCGCGCCGGCGCCGACAATGACGATGTGCTCGGATGGATCGGACATGCCGCGCTTACCGGCTCGCTGCCTGAGGGTCGTTCTTGATCAGATATCGCAGCAGCAGGACGCCGCCGCCGAGCTCGCGCGTGCTCTCCAGCGTCATCGCGGTGATCGGCGCACGCCGGTCGCTGTCCGCCTTTGTCGAATCGAACACGAAGGGGGCGCCCCTTGCGCCGTCGATTGCCGGGCTGAGGATCAGGTTGAACTCGTCGATCAGACCGGCGCGCAGGAACGCGCCGTTGGCGACGCCGCCGCCCTCCACCAGCAGACGCTTCACGCCCAGCTCGCGGGCGAGGATGTCCAGCGTCAGCCCAAGGTCGATCTCGGACTTGCCGGCAAAGATGTAGGACACGCCCTCGCCGCGAAGGCCGGCGAGATGCGAATCCGGCACACGCTCGGTCAGCACGACGACGATCGGGTCGCCGCCGATGTCCGAGCGCCCCCAGCCGATCTTGCCCTGTGCATCGAGCACCACGCCATAGGTCTTCGCATCGCGCCGCGCAAACCAGCTTTCGCGCGGGAATGTCGCGTCCGTCGTGGGATAAGGCTTGCCCTTGGCGAACTCCGCCCCGGTGACGCGGCCGATCACCCAGGCATCGCCGCCGAGTTCGTCATGGATCTTCTCGAACCAATCCGTGCCTGCCCCCTTCGGACGCCAGCGGCTCGGATGCGTGCGGCCGTCGAGGCTGGAGTGCATCAGACAGATGACATACGGCTTCATGCAATTCTCCGGATAGCGCTCAGGCCGCGGATCCACCGCCGGCTGCTGCATTCTCCTTGGCGCGATCGCTCGCGATCAGCGCCAGCGGATTGAGCTTTGGCGGTGCGACGAGCTGGAGCGTGTTGGTGTCGCGATGATTGAACGGCGCGCCGCGCACGAACAAGTCGGTCTGGATCAGATAGGTCCAGCTGCCGTCGTCGTTGAAGGTGATGTCGCAGCGGTAGGCATCGGTGCGGAAAGCTTGTTCCAGGAAGTCGGTCGAGCAGATCCCGTAAGCGGTGTCGCCGCGTTTGGCGGTGACCGTGATTGTCCTGTCATCCGGCCCGGCCTTGCCCGAGGCCAGCAGCACCTGGCCGCGCGGGATCGCCAGCGTCTGCATGATCAGCCCGGTCGCGGGCTCCCACAGCCAATAGCCGACCTGGTCGTGGAAGGTGATGTCTTCCTCGGGCGTGTTGATGTGGATGTGATAGCGCAGACCGTACAGCAGCTGCGGCCCGTTGGCCTGCGGATCGATCGGGTCCATGCGGATGCGCTCGATGAAGGTTCGCCGCTCCGGCCCTTCCGCCTTCGGATTGATGTCGATGCCCTTGTCCGCCTGCCAGGTACCGGCGAGCCGCCGCAGCGGGCCGAGATTGGCAAGGCCGTCGGGCGAGACGTCCTCGGGCTCGGTGAAGATATCGGCGGGAATGGGGAGCATGAGGGCCTCGCGGGATTGCGGAGGCCAGCAATATCACAGCCAGGCGCGGCGTGAATTCAACTCATGCCCCGACAAGCGCCGGAGGCATTCGAGCCATGCGACGATGCTCGTTGCATCCCGTGCGCCGGCAGCCTGCGACGGAGCGCGGCCGTCGGTCCGCGGACTGCTCTCAGGCCGCTTCCGACATTGATTTCGCGCGCTGCTCGAGCACGTCGATCGTCGACACAAGGTTGTCGCGTCGCGCGCGAAGGTTGAGCGCGAGCAGCGAATATGTCGGCTGGTGCACGTCGGACACCCGGGCCCGAGTCTCCTCCTCGAGGATGTCGGTGTTCAGGAGCCGAACACGCCACCTCAGATCCGCGATCAACGCATCGAGCCGGAGTTCACCGGCAGCACCAGAACGGGACATTTTCTGCATCGCTTGCCTCAACCTGAAACGATCTCTTGCCGAGACCTTGGCTTGGCTCCTGACTGAGCAAGCGGAGTGCCAGGATGGGGGGAGCGATCGCATTCATAAGCAGGACAACCTTAAGTTCCGGTTGGGCAAGGCTCCGTCGTTCGGTTTTCCGGTATGTTGGGAGGCGGTATCCGAGTCCCCGCAGTTTCGGGCCTCACACCGCGCGCGCAATAACGATCGCCCCGGACAGGATCAGGATCCCGCCTGCCGCATAGCTCAATCTTCGGCCGAACGGCAGCAGCTTCTCGCCGGCGACATAGAGCATGAGGCCGATGATCCAGACCAGGTTCATCACGCCGCCGACAAACAGCAAGGCCATCAGAAACCAACAGCAGCCGACGCAGTAGCTGCCGTGGCGCAGCCCCATGCGGAATGCCCCGCCCGTGCCGGGCCGCCAATGCCGGCTGAGAAACAACAGCGGGCTCTCGCAGTACCGCAGGCAGGCGCGTTTGAGCGGCGTGAACTGGTAGAGTCCCGCGGCTAGCAAGATGACGCCGCCCAGAACCGCGCTGGTGCTTGCCATCGCCATCGACAGGAGGCCAAGGCGTTCAAGTGCCCATTGTGCCAGAACGGCAGCGAGGCTGAACCCAGCCCATGTCACGAGGTATCCGGCGAGAAAGATCCAGGCATCGATTGCCGCGCGGGATGCAGTCTCGTCCTTGTGCCTGATCGTCGCATACAAGAGGACGGTGGGCCCCGCGCTCGGCGCCATCATCGCGATCATCATCACCCACCACATCGCGAACAGCAGCACGGCAGAGCGCAGCGTCCACGGCATCGGGGCCATGTCCGGCATCTCGGCCATCATGTCGGTGTCCATGCCGGCGCCGCCCGCGAGGTAGGCCCAGGCCAGCGCCGCCACGGCGGCGGTCCCGATCGCGACGATCAAGCGATCGCGGTGGAGCAGATGTTCCAGTATCGCACGCCCGTGCATAGGTTAATCCACCGGCGCAGTGACGAATCCCAGGTCCCGACCTTCATCCGTCGCGACGCGCGTATCGCGCTCTCCGGAAGATGACGAGCTGACACCGAAGCTGCGGCCCCGATGTCGGCGCCGCATCACGCCGCAACGCCCTCGGGCGTCTGCACGACATTGGCGAGCGAGCTGTGCGTGCCCCGGGTCTCGAACGGGATCGCGCCGGTCGAGCGAATGTTGGCGGACGCGATCTCGGCAGCCCTGTGCTCGAAGCCCTCGGGCATGACCACTTGAACTCGATGTGGCGCACCGGTCACCGGATTCTTGATCGGCTCCACCTCGGTCTCGAGCACGTTGCCGGCGACGAGTTTTGCGACACGGCCATCCCTATCGAAGGAAAATTCGAACGGCGCGAAGATCGGATCGTGAATGGTCGTCACGATCAGGCTCAAGATGTGGAACAGCGTGCCCTCAGCCGAATACTTGCCCGACAGGATGTTGAACAGCGCCTGTCGCTGCTCCGGCGTCGCGCGTTCGTCGACGATGGGCTGCATCTTGCCGTTGCCTTGATGCAGCGCGCCGGGGAAATCCACCACGACCGCAAAACGAAGGCCATCGAGCTTGACGCCCTCAAAATGCCCCGTCGTGATCCGCATGCCGACCATGCCTTTGCAATAGCCGAGGGTCGGTAGCGCGTTGAAATCGCAGGGGCAGCCAAACGCGCAATTGCAGTTCTTCATCCATTCGCCTTCGAGACGCCAGTCCGATGCAGCCATGGCACATCTCCAAATGTGAGCGAGGACGCGGCAGCCGTTGACGAATTTGTTCAGCGTTCTTGTCGAAGCAATGCGAAAAGGCGCGAGCGGGATCGAGGTCCGATCAGAAGGCCGGCATCGCAAATCAAGTATGGTGGCGAGCTGCCGTTTACCGTCCTAGGATCATATCAGGCGCAGCCCGGCTCGTATAGCGAACGAGGGTAGTGGCTCGGCGGCAGCCACATCTCGGGGACGTTCGACGTCGCGGAAATGGTGCGCCAGTCAGGATCAGATTACGATCCCTCATATAATTGAAATATCTACAAAATCAGCCATCAACGAACTGCCGCCCTGCCATGGCCGCAGCGCCGTCGAGCGCTTTCCAGAGGTGTGGGGGTTGGCCTCGTCCATCGTCATGCACCGAACCATCCCTGCCAAAAGAGTCCGTGCAGCGGGCGACGTGCATGGATGGCGCTGGCGCAACGCCGGTGCACAGGCGCCAGGAACCGGGCTCCAGATCCTTGTCTTGACGCGTTTTCACGCGAACCGGTGCTCCACTTCGCTGGAAAACGCTCTGATTGCGGCATCCGAGGGCAAGGCCTATGCTGCAGCCCGGCAATCACGCGGCCGCCCATCGTGCGGCGGGGGCAGCCTCACGGTGGATGGCTCGCACACCCATCCGAAAGGCTACGCCATGACCATTGCCCCCACATTGCACCGATATCTGGCTGCGGAGAACATCGAGTACGCCGAGATCCCGCACGCTCTCACCATGTCGTCCGCGCGCACGGCGCAGGCCTGCCACATCTCGGGCGATCATCTCGCCAAGGCCGTCGTGCTGCGGCATGACGGCGGCTATATGCTCGCGGTCGTGCCGGCATCGCACCATCTCAACCTGCCGGACTTGAAGGAGAGGCTCGGCGAGGATCTCGTGATGGCCAACGAGACCGAGATCAACCGGCTGTTCGCGGACTGCGCGCACGGAGCCGTTCCGGCGGTCGGCCGGTGCTACGGGCTCGATCTCGTCGTCGACGACAGCATCAGCGCCCAGCCTCAGGTCTATATCGAAGCCGGCGATCACGAGACGCTGCTTCAGCTCACCCATGCGCAGTTCGCGCGCCTGACGGCCAGTGCACCGCATGGACGCTTCAGTGTGCACGACTGACGCGGCATGACAGCAGGATGATTCCCGGCACGCCGGTCGCGGCGACGCGTGCGGTTGCGCCCGGTTCGTTGTATAGTCACATCGCGGGGGCTGCGTTCGCAAGGGAGGTCCTCCATGAAGGTCAAGGACGTGATGCACAAGGGCGTCGATTGGGTCAGCCCCGACACCCCGATCACCGAGATCGCGAAGTTGATGCGAGGGCACGACATCGGCTGCATTCCGATCGGCGAAGACGACCATTTGATCGGGATGGTGACTGATCGCGACATCGTCTGCAAAGGCCTTGCGCGCAAGGACTTCAACGCCGCGGGCATGACGGCGCGGGACGTGATGACCGAAGGCATCCATTGCTGCCGGGAAGACGACGATCTGGCGAAAGCCGTGCACCACATGGAGACGCTGAAGGTCCGCAGGCTGCCTGTCATCAACAGGAGCAAGCGGATGGTCGGCATGATCAGCCTGGGTGATGTCGGTCAATCCGCCACCGCTGATCTGCTGACCCAGTGCGTCAAGGGCGTGTCGGCCCATCATTGAGGCAATTTCGGCTTCGATTCCGGACCTTCGTCGGACCGCTCGCAGACCCCGCGGCCCGCGGAGTTCTCTCGGGCATACCGTCATTCCCTTCGCCGCACTCGGCGGCCATCTCCGTCCGGGGCAAGCGGCAGTCGGTTCTGGTCAAACCTAGGCGCTGAGGCGAGATGGTGCCCAGGGGCGGAATCGAACCACCGACACTGCGATTTTCAGTCGCATGCTCTACCAACTGAGCTACCTGGGCGTGCTCCAAGAGAGGGGCCAAAGCCCATCGAGCGGGCGGTTTATAGTGGGCTCGGGGCGGCCTGTCCACCCACGCTTCGCCTTTGGCTTCGCGGGGCTCGGCCCGGCTGTGCACAAGGTGCGGCCGTCCTGCCATCGCCTGCGCGCGGCGCGGCGCCTATACCGGTAATCGA
Organism: Bradyrhizobium sp. 191; assembly: GCF_023100985.1. Lineage (NCBI taxonomy): Bacteria > Pseudomonadati > Pseudomonadota > Alphaproteobacteria > Hyphomicrobiales > Nitrobacteraceae > Bradyrhizobium > Bradyrhizobium sp. 191. The sequence goes on along the minus strand of NZ_CP064692.1, from coordinate 5,218,238 downwards.
TTGATATTACTTAACTATTCAACATCGTCCACTTCGTCGTCGCGGCCGGGGATGACGTAGGAGCCTTTCAGCCAGCGGTTCAGGTCGACGTCGCGGCAGCGCGAGGAGCAAAACGGGCGGGTGGCCTGCGCCTGCGGCTTGCCGCAGATCGGGCAGGTCTTGAGCGGGCCGGCTTGCTTTTCGATCTGGTCGTCCATGGGGGTGCGCGGCTTACACGAGGTGAGGAAGTTCAAGCGCCCGTCGGCAAAGGGGTTCCTGCAGCAACGGCACATGCCGCGCCGCCGCCAGGACCCGCCGGGCCATTCTACTGTGCATGGGGTTGTTTTCGTGATTTTTATCGGCGCTCACACGGACGTGGTGTTGAGCCAGCCGAAACGGATCGGAAAACCTTCGCCGCCGAGCAGCGTCGTGGTCTCGTAGAGCGGCAGGCCGACGACGTTGGTGTAGGACCCCACCATCTTCACCACGAAAGAGCCGGCGATGCCCTGCACGGCGTAGCCGCCGGCCTTGCCGCGCCATTCGCCTGAGCCGATATAGGCCTGGATGTCGTCCTCCGAGAGACGCTTGAAGCGCACGCGGGTCTCGACCAGGCGCTGGCGGAACGCCTCGCGCGGCGTGACGAGGCAGATCGCGGTGTAGACGCGGTGGTTGCGGCCCGACAGCAGCCGCAGGCACTGCGCGGCCTCATCCACCAGATTGGCCTTGGGCAGGATGCGGCGGCCGACCGCCACCACCGTGTCCGCCGAGAGGATGAAGGCGCCGCGCAGCTCGTCGTCCAGCTGCACCGATTTCAGCGCGGCATCGGCCTTGGCGCGCGCGAGCCGATTGGCGCAGGCGCGCGGCAGCTCGCCCCGCTTCGGCGTCTCGTCGACGTCGGCCGGCCGAAGCGCGTCCGGCTCGATGCCGGCCTGGTTGAGCAGCGACAGGCGGCGCGGCGAACCGGAGGCAAGTACGAATTTGGGGCGGCCAAGCATCAGGTGATTTGCGGGATGAAGCGGAGGGGTGAATTGCGCGCGGAACCTATCGGAAGGGGGCTGATTTCACAACCGGGAACCGGAGGTTTGGTGATTCGAGGTGTCGGACATGCCTGTGCCTGCGCTCTGTGACGCGGGTGTTACGGACGCCGCTCGCTACCCGCTCGCCGCGCCCGCCTTGGCAAAGCGCCGGCGGATGCGCATCAAGAGCTGATCGCAGACCTCGCGATAGGCAGCGAGCTTCTGGTCGCGGCTGCCTTCGGTGATGGTCGGATCCTGCGTCGGCCAGTATTCGACCTCGGCCGCGAGTGTCCGTGTCAGCTCCAGTGCCTTGTGATGCGCCTCGGGCGAGAGCGTGATGATGAGGTCGAAATTCAGCCCCTCCCAGTCCTCCAGCTCCTCGAAGGTCTGCGGCTTGTGGGCCGAGATGTCCTGGCCGAGCTCGGCCATCACGGCGACCGCGAATGGATCGAGCTCACCCTTCCTGGTACCGGCCGACTTCACGTAGAGGCCCTGTGGAAACATGTGCAGCAACAGGCTCTCGGCCATCGGCGAGCGTACGCTGTTCATCGCACAGGCGAACAGCACCGATTGCGGATCGCGTGCGCGTGGCGGACCCGCCATCGCGCCTACCCCTTCCAATGCAGGACGGTAATGAGGGTGAACAGGCGGCGCGAGGTCTCGAAGTCGACCCGCACCTTACCCTTCAGTCGCTCCTGGAGCGTGCGCGATCCCTCGTCATGAATGCCGCGGCGACCCATGTCGATCGCCTCGATCTTGTCGGGGGTCGCGGTGCGGATCGCCTGGTAGTAGCTGTCGCAGATCATGAAATAGTCCTTCACGATCCGCCGGAACGGCGTCAGCGACAACAGATGCGCGACGACAGGCGTGCCGTCCTCGCGGCGGATGTCGAACATCAATCGGTTGCCGGTGATGCCGATATGCAGCGTGAACGGGCCCTTCCCCTCCGCGCCGTCGGGCGCGAACAGATTCTGTTCGATCAGATCGTAGATCGCGATCGCCCGCTCATGCTCGATGTCCGGCCCGGAACGGCCGATCGAGTCCTCGTCGAGCGTGACGCCGACGATGCGATTGGCCGAGTCGTCCTGTTCGGGCGGCTTTGTCATGACAGATTGAGGCGCAATCCAATCGAACGCGAATGGGCATCCAGCCCCTCCGCCTTGCCCAGCGTCATCGCGGCCGGACCGAGCGCACGCAATTGATCGGGTCCGCATTTCAGGATCGAGGTGCGCTTGATGAAGTCGTGCACCGAGAGCCCGGAGGAAAATCGCGCCGAGCGCGCCGTCGGCAGCACGTGATTGGAGCCGCCGACATAGTCGCCGATCGCCTCGGGCGTATGGGGCCCCAGGAACACCGCGCCGGCGTTACGGATCTTTTCGGCGAGCGCCTCCGGATCGGAGGTCATGATCTCGAGATGCTCGGCAGCGATGGCGTCCGCGAGCGGGATCGCCTCGGCAAGGTTCTTCACCATGATGATGGCACCGAAATCGGCCCAGGAGCTGCCTGCAATCGCCGCGCGCGGCAGCGTCTTCAGCTGCGCCTCGACCGCCTTTTCGACGTCGGCGGCAAGGCGTGCCGAGTCCGTGATCAGGATCGACTGCGCGCTCGCATCGTGCTCGGCCTGCGCCAGCAGGTCGGCGGCGATCCAGTCGGCGTTGCCGGTATCGTCGGCAATCACCAGCACCTCCGAGGGACCGGCGATCATGTCGATACCGACCTTGCCGAACACCAGCCGCTTTGCGGCGGCGACATAGGCGTTGCCGGGGCCGACGATTTTTGCAACCGGCGCGATCGTCGCGGTGCCGTGCGCGAGCGCGGCGACGGCCTGCGCGCCGCCGACACGGTAGATCTCGGTGACGCCGCCGAGATGCGCGGCCGCCAGCACCAGCGGATTGAGCTTGCCGTCCGGCGAAGGCACCACCATCACGAGGCGCGAAACGCCGGCGACTTTCGCCGGCACGGCGTTCATCAGCACCGAGGACGGATAGGCCGCGGTGCCGCCGGGCACGTAGAGGCCCGCGGATTCGATCGCGGTGTAGCGCCAGCCGAGCTCGACGCCGAGCGGGTCGGTGAAGCGCTCGTCCTTGGGAAGCTGACGGCGATGATAAGTCTCGATGCGGTCCCGCGCGAGCTCGAGTGCATCCAGCGTCGCGGCATCGCAGGCCTTCACGGCGGCCTCGATCTCGGCGGCGGAGATGCGCAAGGAGGATGCATCCAGCGTCAGCCGGTCGAACTTTGCCGTGGCTTCGAGCAGGGCGGCATCGCCACGCCTGGCCACGTCATCGACGATCGCGCGCGCGGCGGCCTCGACATCGGCCGAAACCTCGCGCTTGGCGGCGAGGAAGGCGGCGAATCGCTGGTCAAAATCGGCGCTGCTGCGGTCGAGGCGAACGGGCATGTTTCGCTTGGCTTCTGGCTGGTATTTTGGGGGCGGATCGGCGCACCGGGTCCCCTGCTCAATGGCGCGGCGGGGAAGCTGCGTCAACCCTCGGAAGATGCCGTTCCGGCGAGGGCCTCAGCCCATTCGGCTGGTATACCGGCCACTTCACCCCTCCCCCTCGATGCCCGTTCCCAGCGCGTCGTCCCCGAGGTCGGTCAGCTCGCATTCCAGGCACTCGACGTCGAGGCGGATGGCGCCGCCCTGGGCGAACAGAAGCAGGGCGCTGCCGCCGGGCTCCTCGTGGCGCCCGTCCTGGGAGTGAAATTCAATGCCGACGAGGTCCAGCACCTTGTCCGGCGCGGCGAGATCGATGTTGCGCGACTTGCAGGCGAGCACACGGTCGAAACGGAGCGCGGCGACCAGCCGGCGTGGTTCAGCTTCGCCCTCCAATGTCTGCTCCCAGTCCAGCCGGCTCATTCCGACCACAAGCCGCTTCTCGCCCTGCCGCCAGATGATGTCGGAGGTCTGGACTCGGGCGTCCTGGACATGGGTCGAGATCACGGCGAGGTCGTCGGCGTCGAGCGCGATCAGTTTGAGCTGGGGCGACATTTCCGACGCTTCTCCATTGGAGGGGTCAGGGCTCAACGCGTGCGGGCCCCGAAATTTCCGCGCAAACTAACCGGCCGGCAGGTTAGAGGCTATTGATATCCTCCATCTCCAGCACCCTGCGCGGATACCCCTCCCGGGCAACGCGGATCATGGCGCGGCCCATCTGCTCGGTCGAGGTGACGAGCCGCGGCGAAATCCTGCGCAGCACCGACCAGAGCGGCCAGGTTGCGATATAGACCGCCTGCACCCAGGGGGTCTTGGACCGGGCGCCGTGCAGGGGCTGGATCGCGCCGGGCCGGAACATGTAGGCGGCCTTGAACGGCAGCTTGAGCAGGTCGTTCTCGGTCTTGCCCTTGACCCGCGCCCACATCCGCGAGCCCTGCTCGGTGGAATCGGTGCCGGCGCCGGTGACATAGGTGAAAACCATCTGCGGATTGAGGCGCGCCAGCGTCGTCGCGGCCGCGAGCGTGAGATCATAGGTGAGATGGCGGTAGCGCTCCTCGCTCATGCCGATCGAGGAGACGCCGAGGCAGAAGAAGCAGGCGTCGTATCCGGTGAGCTGGGCTTCGATCGCTGAATAGCTCAGGAAATCCTCGTGGATGATCTCGACGAGCTTGGCGTTGCGCACGCCGGTCGGGCTGCGGCCGACCACGAGCACACGATCGATGCCGGGGTCGATCAGGCATTCGCGCAAGACGCCCTGGCCCACCATGCCGGTCGCGCCGAAGATGATCACCTGCATCGGCACGTCCCCAATGGGCTCGCAGCTCTCGCCGCGAGCCCGATCTGCCCGAAGCCTCACTCCCTGAAGAACGCCAGCAGGTCGGCGTTGATGGTTTCCGCGTGCGTGGTCGGCATGCCGTGCGGAAAGCCCTTGTAGGTCTTCAGGATGCCCTTCTTGAGCAGCTTGGCCGAGAGCGGCGCGGAATCGGCGTAGGGCACGATCTGGTCGTCGTCGCCGTGCATCACCAGCACCGGCACGTTGATCTTCTTGAGGTCCTCGGTGAAGTCGGTCTGCGAGAACGCGACGATGCCGTCGTAATGGGCCTTGGCGCCGCCCATCATGCCCTGGCGCCACCAGTTCTGGATCACCGCTTCCGACGGCTGTGCGCCGGGGCGGTTGTAGCCGTAGAACGGGCCGGCGGGGAGGTCGCGATAGAATTGCGTACGGCTGGCGGCGAGCTGCTTCTGGAGATCGTCGAACACGCTCTTCGGCAGGCCGCCGGGATTGGCCGCGGTCTGCACCATCAGCGGCGGCACGGCGGAGAGGATCGCGGCCTTCGCCACCCGGCTCTCGCCGTGGCGCGCGATGTAGTGCACGACCTCGCCGCCGCCGGTGGAATGGCCGACATGAATGGCGTTCTTGAGGTCGAGATGCGCGGTGACCGCCGCAAGATCATCGGCATAGTGGTCCATGTCGTGGCCGTCGGCGACCTGCGCCGAGCGGCCGTGGCCGCGGCGGTCATGGGCGATGACGCGATAACCGTGCGCGACGAAGAACAACATCTGCGCGTCCCAGTCGTCCGCCGACAGCGGCCAGCCATGGCTGAACACGATCGGCTGGCCAGAGCCCCAATCCTTGTAGAAGATCTCGACGCCGTCTTTGGTGGTGATGGTGGGCATGGATTGCTCTCTTTCGGTGAAAAATCAAATGCGTGGCGCGCGGACGAGCACGCGCCAATGCCGTGCAGATAGCAACGCGAGATTCTGAATGCGATGCCTCGCATCAACGGGGAGCGTTGAGAATCGTGTGATCAGGCAAACGCCATCGGTCGGAAGCGGCGCCAGGCGCCGATGGTCAGCACCACGAAGAACACCAGCACGATGCCCTGCACCACGGCGAACACCGGACCGGACGGCGGCGCCGGCGGCACGGCCGGTGCGAGGGCGGCGAGCGCCGGCACCTTCAGGAACGACTGGATGACCAGCACGAAGACGTTGAAATAGAGCGAGATCATCGCGGTCACGATATAGACCGGGCGCCAGACTCCGGCGAGCTTCATGCCGTACAGCGCGACGCAGGCGATCGCGAGCAGCACCAGCGAGATGATGCCGATGATATGCGAGGGCAGCAGCTCCTTGAACGGAAACAGGAAACCGGTGGCGCTGGTGAGGATCGTGGTCAGCAGGAAGATCGCGGTGAGGGCCGGCATCGGCTTCGAGCCGAGCAGGCCGAACATCACGACGAGGCCTGCGACGATGGCGATCAGGCTGATGATGACATGGATCAGCGTAAGAGCGGGCAGACTCAACCCAAGGACCATGACATCTCTCCTGTTCTCCGCATTGAGATGCTGAGAGTAGTATTACGGTCCTCATGGGATTGCCACCTGCGTTGTCGTCACATGCAGAGGCGCGGCCATGCGTCATCGTGCGAATCGACAAACGCATGGCCGGTTTTTTTGCATCGCCGTCACGACGGACGGCCGTTTCCGACGAAAGTCGGATCGATCCTTCACACTTCCTTGGTGTCGAAGATCAAGAGGTCGGCACCGCCGCTGGCGAACTTGGGCACGTCGGCGCCGGTCGCCTTGCCTTCGGGGCTGGCGAATGCCGCCTGAATGTCGGCCACGCTGTCGAAGGTGAGAATGGCGACGAGATGGATCCCGGAAGGACCTGCGGGAGATGCGACCGGCCCCTTGCTGACGGCGTATTTCTTCAGACCGGGAAGTTTCTTGGCGAGCGGGATGTGCGTCTCGGCATAGTAATTGTCGAAGGCGGCAGCGTCCTTGGGCGTTTTGTACAGCACGACGATTTCAGCCATTTGGTCCTCCCGTGAAAATTTGTTGTGTTTGGATCCTCATGGTGAGGAGCGTGCGAAGCACGCGTCTCGAACCATGAAAGGCCCGGGTCGTCGTTCCGGGCCTTCATCCTTCGAGACGCGCGCTCAGGCGCGCTCCTCAGGATGAGGGGATAGTCTGCAGGATGTGGCGCAATGGCAAGTCCCATTTGACTTGCCATTCGCTTGTCTTCTGCGTGCCTAAAGCGCCGGTTTTGCGACGTCGCCGAGATAGCCGTGCAGGGACGCCACGACCTGCGCGCCCTCGCCGATGGCGCCGCCGACGCGCTTGACCGAGCCGGAGCGGACGTCGCCGACGGCATAGACGCCGGGCACGGATGTTTCCAGCGGCGCCACCAGCTTGCCCTGGTTCTGTTCGGACTGCGCACCTGTCACGACGAAACCGCCGCGATCGAGAGTCACGCCGCAGCCGTCGAGCCAGGAGGTGGCGGGATCGGCGCCGACGAACAGGAAGAGATTGCGGATGTCGGCAGAATCCTCGTCGTCCGACAACCGGCTTTTCCAGCGGATACGCCGCAGCAGCGAGGCCTCGTCGCCCTCGAGCGCGGTAATCTCGGTGTTGAACATCAGTTCGATGTTCGGCGTCGCTTCGATGCGCTCGATGAGATAGCGCGACATGCTGGCGCCCAGGCCGCCGCCGCGGATGATCATCAGCACTTTCCTGGCGTGGCCCGACAGGAACACGGCGGCCTGCCCTGCCGAATTGCCGGCACCGACGAGGGCCACCTCCTCGCCGGCGCAGAGCCGCGCCTCGACCGGCGAGGCCCAGTACCAGACGCCGCGTCCCTCGAACTTGTCGAGGTTCGCGATGTCAGGCCGGCGATAGCGCGCGCCGCTCGCGACCACCACGGCGCGCGAACGCAGGGGATCGCTGCCCTCGATCGTCACCGAAAATGCGCCATTCCCGCGCGTGCAGTCCAGCGACTTCACCGTCACCGGAATCATGATGTCGGCGCCGAATTTCTGCGCCTGGGTGAACGCACGCGCGGTCAGGGCCTGGCCTGAGATGCCGGTCGGAAAGCCCAGATAGTTCTCGATCCGCGCGCTGGCGCCGGCCTGGCCCCCGAAGGCGCGGGTGTCGAGCACGGCGACCGACAGCCCTTCGGACGCGGCATACACGGCGGTGGCGAGCCCTGCGGGTCCGCAGCCGACGACCGCAACGTCGTAGATGCGGTCACCCTTCGCGCCGCCGATCATGCCGATGGCGCGCGCGAGCTCGGTCTCGTTCGGATTGCGCAGCACCGCGCCATCGGCAGTGACGACCAGCGGCCAATCTTCGGGCTTCGGCAAATACCGCGCGATCAGTTCGGCCGCATCGCGATCGCGATCGGGGTCGAGCAGATGATGCGGCTGGCCGTTGCGGGTGAGGAACCCCTGCAACCGCACCACCCCGACGGAGTTCGACGGTCCGATCAGCACGGGGCCGCCGGCGCCGTCCTGGATCAGATTGACCCGGCGCAGGATCAGCGCCCGCATGATCCGCTCGCCGAGCTCGGCCTCGGCGACCAGCAGCGCGCGCAGCCGGTCCGGCGGAAGCAGCAGCGTCTCGACATCGCCCTCGGCGCGGCCGTCGACCAGCGCAGGCTGGCCGGAGAGCTGGCTGAGCTCGGCCAGGAATTGCCCCGGCCCCTGGTCGATCACCGGGGTGACGTGACCGAGCCCGTCGCGCTGGGTGATCGCGACAAGGCCCTTCAGCACGACGAACATGCCGGGGCCGGGCTTGCCGGTCTCGAACAGCAACTCGCCATCCGCGAAGGTGCGGATTTCGCCGAAGTGCCTGATCCGTTCGATCTCGGCCGGTGACAGCGCCGGAAAGGTCTGCTCGGGGCGAATGAAGCGCGACAGCTGCGCGTCACGGTCGGTTCGTCGTGGTTCGTCCTGCCCCATGGCCACCTCATGCACTCCAAAAATTCCGGCCGCCCGCCTTCAACTGCCGGTCTTGCCGGCGGCCCCCTCATTTAGGGAACCATCGTCGTTCTGCGAGGGGTCGGTGCTTGCGGCGCGTTCGCGCGCCTGCACCTTCCGCCGCTTCAGGTTCTCGCGCAGCGCCGATTTCAGGCGGTCGTCGCGGGACGCCCGCGCCTGGCTCGCGCTCTTGTCGTTCTGGTCGGTCATCAAGGGTCCATTCACGGAAATCGGGGATAGGATGCCACCGAAGTGTGGCAGCTCAAGAGGCCGACGCGATCCGATCGTGCGAAACGCGAAATGGAGCAAGTCCAGCGTCCCGGGCAACTGGCCAGTTGGCCGGGGATATCGGGCCCCGAATCGGCGGAAAGTCGATGATTTCCCATCAAATGGGGCATTTTGGCCCCGATATCGGCTCGATTTTCTCGCTTCGGCGGGGCTTGCAAGCTTGCACAGGAGGGGGGCTTGTGGCAGATATCGGCCCGCTTGGTAGGCCCCTCGGGCGCCCGATTCTTGTCCCAGCACATGCTGCCGTAGCTCAGTGGTAGAGCACTCCATTGGTAATGGAGAGGTCGACAGTTCAATCCTGTCTGGCAGCACCAGCTTCCCCCATTGAAGCGAGCCTTATTGAAACAAGCCTTATTGAAACAAGCCCTGCGCCTGGCCAGCGAGCCCGCAACTCCCGGATGCCATCGTGATCAAACGTTCCCTGCCCTATGAAGGACTGCTCCACGAGATCGTCGAGCATAACGGCGTACTCTATCTCGGCGGCATCGTTCCCGAGGATCCGGGGCTCGACATGGCGGGCCAGGCCGACGACGTGTTGCGCCAGTTGAAGACGCTGCTCGAGGGGGCCGGCTCCGATCTCTCCTGCGTTCTGCAGGTGACCATCTTCATGGCTGATCTCGCCGACAGGGCGGCGTTCAACCAGGTGTGGAAGCGCTATTTCACCGTGGACCATCTGCCGGCGCGTGCCGCCATCGGCGTCGCGGATCTCGGCCCGGGCGTCAGGCTGGAGCTGACGGCGATCGCCGCCCGCCGCTGATCCTCGAGCGGCATCGGCAAGGCGAGAAAGCTCGGTCATTCCTGCGCTCACACATCAAGCACCGTTCTCGCGGCGCGAAGCGTCCGAGTTTCGCTGTTTTCCTTGACCCTCTCCATGTGAAGAGGGCGCAGGGAAGGCCGGGTGCCGGCTGGCACCCATGATCCGCCGCGCGAAGAATTTGCACACGCAAGTGCGCAGGCGGGACGACAGGTGGGCCGGAAAACACCCGGCCTTCCCTGCGCGATGGTTTGACGGCTTATGCGCGCTCTCCCCGGAGCCGAGTTCCTTCTGGCCTCCGTCACCTCGCGAATTGACGATGCCTCAAGGCCCGGTTGAGCCCCGACCCATCTCCGCAAGGCTTGACCGTAGCAACGACGGTCAGGACCACGCGCTTTCGCCGTACGCAGCGGCCCCGCTCTGCCCAAGGGCTTCGCCGGACTTGAGCGCCGTCCGTCCGCACGCAGTCGGGACCTCACGAGGTTCATCTCGCCCTGGTCCCACCTCGCATGCCCGGCGCTGCCGCGTCCACCGCACCCCGGCCCACGTTCGTGACGACGTACGATCGCCCCTCTCCCTGGGCCGGGATGGCGAGAATATGCCGCAATTCCGAATTTCGGTAAAGCGGAATATTTTCGCAAAGAGGGGTTGACGGGATTTTGTGAGGGGATGGGTGTTTTGCCCGACGGGTCAAAATCGTTGCGATCGATATCCGCTTACGGCGGGCCCTTCGCAAAGATGCAGTCACGCTGTCCTTTTGACCCCTGAATTCATGGTGATAATATTGTGACCTGCGGTCCGTCCGGGAGGACACCATGGAATGGTTTGACCGGCTGCTTGGAAGGACGTCGTCGCCTCCGACCCGGCTCTTTGCGAGATTCAGGCGGAGGGCACCGACTGATCCCGACCTTCTGAAAATCGCCAAAGACCGGAAAGGGCATGTCTCGCGAAGAGCCGTGCGAGATGAATATGATCGGCTGGTCTTGGAGAAGTACGCGCACGATAAGTCGTGATTTCCAGGACCATCGAGCCTTGCTCAGTGGCGAAACATGATGGTTTCGCAACGGCTCTACCCGTCCTGCGCACCATCGATCGAGCCACCCACCTGCAGTGTCGCGAACCGATCGTCTGACCGTCGCAGCCGCCGGCAGAGCTCGCGGTTGATGTTCTGCAGGACGATCACATAGGCGTGGATATCGGCCTTGTAGCAGGCGTAGAGCTTTTGGGCCGTCAGCTCGTACAGTTCGGTCGCGCTCTCCGCGACCACCGTGGCGGAGCGGTTTTGCATTTCGATCAGCGTCATCTCGCCGAAGAAATCGCCGGGCTCCAGAGCCGAAATCGGGATGACGCTCCCCGCGTTCGTCCGCTTGCTCACCGCCAGCCGACCGGATTTGACGATGAACATCGAGCGTCCCGGCTCGCCCTCCGCGACGACGGTTGCACCGGCATCGAAGCGGCGCTCGACCAGCATTGAGATCAGGAGGTCGAGGCTCGGCTCCGGGAGACCACCGAAGAACGGTGTGGCGAGCAGGAAGGCTTTCAGATCGGGATCGCTGGCGGCCATTGCGCAAGGATATGCGCCCTCGCCATCCGCAGCAAGCAGAGGACACCGGCGCTGACGTCGCCCAATGAGTAACGCTCAATGTGTTCGATCAGTTGTGTTCGATCAAGCAGGTCTGCGACGCGCGGTCAATTCCGCGCGTTTACTGCCGCGCAACACTCTCGCCGCGCAGCGTCCGTCGTCTCCAGAGGTCGATCATGATCTTTACGCTCGCCGCGAGGACAGCTGCGCACAGTGCCGCTTTCGAGATCGTTTCCATCGTCCCCTCGATCAGCAGGCAATGCACCACGCTGCCCGCGACAATGACGATCGCGAGGGGGATATGGACGATGCGCCAGGTTCGCAGCCGCAGTCCCAACCGCCGGCGCAGCAGAGCCAGCAGCGCGACGATGAAGATGGCCCACATCGCGGTCACGCCGAAGGGAGAGAACGGCGTCGGCGACGAGAAGGTCAGGGCATCGATCATGTCGGGCGGGCTGGTGAACCAGAGGCCGGCGACGTGGATCACCACCGCCACCACCAGCGCACCGCCGATCCAGTGATGGGTGCGCCGTCCGCGATAGGCCGGCAGGCCCGGCAGATATCCGCCGATCAGCAGCGGCTGCACCAGCACGAGGCCGAGGGCGATGATCCCGGCGAAGCCGGCGAGAATGTAGACCGGGCCGCGCCATGCGAGCTGCTCGCTTGTCGCAGCAGCGGCGATCGGCACGCCAATGGCCAAAGCAAGGGCGACCCAGATCAGGACTGCCCGGGCCGATCTCCATCCCCTCATTTGCAGAGTCAGCTCAGGCCGGCTGCAGCACGAAGTGCGCCTCGAGGTTGGTTTCCTTGGCGCTCCGCATCACCGGCCGCAGGAAGACGGTTTTGAATTCGCCGCTGTCATAGGCGAGGTGGCCATGCGGCTGGCCGAAGATCGGAATGATCTGTGGCATCTCGAGCCGGAACTTGCCGTCCTTGTCGGTGAGCGTGGCGCCGTGGCTCTGCGGCTCGTGCTCCTGCCCTTCGACCGTGTGGGCCCAGATCTGGATGCGCTGCCCGGCGAGCGGAGCGCCGTCACCGGCGCGGCGGACGGTGCCGCTCATCCAGAAGCCGCCCTTGCCGATCCGCTCCACGATCGCCGCGCCCTTGCGGTAATTGTTCGCCCCGCCCGACATCGACTGGGTCGGTGCGAGGCCGTCCGCACGCGCCGGCAGCAGCAATCCGGACACGCCGGATGCCAAGACCCCGGTTGCGAGGACAGAGCCGCCAGCGGCGAGCAGGCTCCGGCGGTTGATTGCGACCGTGCTCATGTCGGTTCCTCCTGGCGGCCATGCCGTTCGCCTGCAAACTACAACAACAGGTGCGGAACGCCCAGTTGGAACGAATGGTGCCAGAGGTCGCAATAACGGTGTTGTGAAAGCGGCTGCAACACCGTCAGAAGTTCTCCTTGACGAACTTCTCGCCAATATCCAGGGCGTCCAGCAGCGACTTCCTGTCGTCGTGGCCGGTCTGGTAGCCCTTGACGATCGCCTTACCGCGCTCGTCGGGGGTGCCGTGGTGTTTCGGGTGCTTGAGCATGTTATCGCCCGCGTTGAATTGCGTCAGGGCGATCGCGGCGGCGTTGAAGCTCGATTGCCGCAACTTACGAACCCCGGCGAAGTAGCCCGCAAGAAAATCCGCATGCAATTCCACCCGCTTGACGGTGGGCTGCCCCTCGTTGAGAATTTCGTACACACCCACCTTCCACTGGAGGACATGTCCAAACTCGTGGGCGCAGATGCCGGCAACTGCCGCATCCCCCGCCTCGGGGTTTGCCATCAACTGCTTCAGGAGCCGTTGCCCGAACAGCACCGTGCCATCGGTGCCGGCCACGCGTTTTTCGCGCAATGCAAACGCATTCGGCGAGTCATGGTCGTCGAAATAGGCGAAGCTGGGCGTGACATTCAGACAATCAGAAATCCTGACCAGCGTCTCCGCCAGCGCTCGATCGAATTCCTTGTCGCCCGACTTGGGTATCGACCGCATTTCGCGCACACTACCGCCCTGCCCATCCTGCTTGTTGCCTAGAATATTGCTGGCTTCGCTCGCAGTCAGACCGCAGCCATAGGCTGGATTGTGGCGAGCGTCGGCGGCCCGTGCGCCAAAGCCGCCGAAGAGAAGAAGGCCGCAGCCGATGCAACATCTTCGTGTCAACATCTGCATCTCTCCCTAGCACAGATTTGGAAACCGTCGGCAGGCCTCCGAAGTGCCGCTCGTCTGAGGCGGGGCGCTCGATGGCGGATTGGGCACACTTCCGGGAGTGGGCGCTCCGGTCTGCGGAATTGGCAAGGGTTGGGCCGGAAGCTGCTGAGGTGCGGAGCCGATGTTGAAATTCGCGTATTCGATCCGGTTGGTGTAGAGGCTGATGCCCAACAGCCAGGTCGAGACGCCCTGCTGATGCTGCGCGGCTAGTGAATAAACCGGTCCCGCAGGGAGCTGGCTCTGCCCGTTCAGGACGATATTGGTCACCTGCCCGAGCTGGACCAGTTGGGGGTAGATGCCGCTGTTGCCCGTCTGCATCGCAATGGTCTGCCAGAGCTGCGGACCATACCAGGCCGGATTCGGCGTACCCGTCTGCAATTGCTGGATGACGGCCGCCAAAATTTGCCGGGGATCCGCCTGCGCCGATGCCGTCCGTGTCACTGACATCTGAAGCAGGCAGGCCAACACGGCGGCGGTCAAAAACCGGATCAAGCCCTTCAACTTCATCTGCATTCTCCCACACTCATTTATGGCGGCTAAGCTCGAAACCCTCGATGCGCGCCGCACGCATCTCCTGATTCTTCAGCCGATCACCTGATCGTACCGGTGGTCCCCCGGATTTCCGGCTCCGTCCGAGGCACGACAATGGGCCGCTCCTGAGCCGGCCGCTCGCCGTCAGGAGCAATCCTGAACGTGCTCGAGCTGCCGCCGGTACCCGTTCCCGATCCGATGCCGGAGCACTGGATCCGGCAGGCCATTTTGCTCCGATCACACGGGCACTCGTCGGCGATCCGGCTAAACAAATCCGCACGCGGCAACGGAAGCGCGAAAAGCGCCATGCCGGCCAGCAGCAGTGTCTTGCGTGTGCTCATCGCTCTACTCCACGGGCTTGAAACGAACGCTCTTGAAGCCGACCACCACCGGACGGGGCAACAAAGTGTCCGGCAGCAGCACATTTGATGTAGCGCGTCGCTCGGCCGCGAGTGCCGCACCCGGCGTATTGTTCGCGCCGGCCTGTGGCACCGGAGCAGGTGGCTGCGGTTTGCCGTCACCGCTCGCGCCCGTAGTCGCCGGGGCTGGCTGCGCTGCGATCGCCGGCAATCCGGCCTGCTGGTTCACCCCGATATTTCCCCGCATCCCATCATCTTCGATAATGCTGGTTTGAATTGAACGCGCGAGAAATACGCGGCTGACAAGCGCAAGCTCCACCGAAAAGCGCGGTCGCTCCATGCCCGTCTTGCGGTCCTTCACCTTGTCGTCGATCCGCTTTCCAATCAGCATCCCGAGCTGTTTGCGTATTCCGCGCTGCGAGCAGAACGCTTTCGTTTCTTCATCTTCACAGAAATCGAGCAGCCGAAGTTCGGCCGGCACCGCCGGAACGCCGTAAGTTTCGGTGGCTGAAAACCTGACCTCGACCGTCCCGGTCGAGCTGGCATCGGCACCGAACGCGCCACCGAACAGTTGAGACATCGCGCTTGCGCTGCCGCTTGCCCGCTTCACATTGGTGATTGTGAAGCGAGGGAACAGCACGAGCGGAAGGGTCGTCCGGGTTGCCGGAGCCTTGAACAGCGACCCGGCGGCGCTCTCCTGCAACCAGATGTGCCCCTCTTTCTCGGGTCGCGCATTCGTGGCGGGAAATTGATAGACCGCCCGATAGGCTTGCTCGATTTCCGGCGTCAGATCCACATGCAGCAGCTTGATCGAACGGCCCGCAAACGGCTCTTCTGTCGCAGAATCGCTGAGAGCGTCTTCGGAGATTATCGCAAATATATCGCCGACCTGGATGTCCTCGACGGGCGGATAGACCGGCTCAAAGCCGAGCTTCTCTATCGCCTCGTTCCATTGCTTCGCCACCGAGAGCTTGGGCTGCTCGCCGCTCCCCGCCCAACGCACCAATGCGGATGTCGCTGCGACCACAACGATCAAGCCAACCACCAAGACCCAGGCCTTGAAACCCTTCTTTGCCGGGGACCCATCGCTAGCCGGGGGAGCCACTTCGCCTGGAGGACCACCCATGACCCAACTCTCTATTCATTGCGCGACACAGCCTGCGGCTGGACGCCTTGCCATTACATGCATAGCGAGCCCAGCTTCGCTGACGCCCGCGCACGACGCCGCTTCATCGACAATCAATCTCGTCTCAGGATGCAGCTTCGTCGCAAAAACAGGACTTCAAGCAATAAGCACCACTAGACATCAAACCCGCGGTGGTTGCCACTACGAATTCCAACAATCCCAAAACTTGGCGGGCTGCCAGGCGGCAGGGCCCGGCAGTAGTAATACGCGCATGCGCCACCCGTCGTCGCAGCGGTATCGCCGAGCTGCAGATCCTGCTCCACGCGAGGGATAGCTGGACTCCGCACCTATGCCTGGCCAGCGCATATCACCTGCATGAAAGGCACGCGGTACGCGTTTAGAAAACATCAACCATTTCAATATGATCGAAATCCACTCATGTCCGAACGACATGGTCGATGAGCGCACACCGGCGCTGACATTCCTGCGGACGGGGCATTAAATGTAAGAGCCAACGCCGCATCCCCGGCGTGTTCTCTCACTGGTCCCCCCATGATCCCCTTCTCCATCCTCGACCTCGCACCCATTTGCCAGGGCGGCGATGCGGCTGACGCATTTCGCAACTCGCTCGACCTCGCGCAGCATGCGGAGACCTGGGGCTACAAACGGTTCTGGCTCGCCGAGCATCACAACATGACGGGAATCGCGAGCGCGGCGACGTCGGTCGTGATCGGCCACGTCGCGGGCGGGACCAAGACGATCCGCGTCGGCTCCGGCGGGATCATGCTGCCGAACCATTCGCCGCTCGTCATCGCCGAGCAGTTCGGCACGCTGGAATCGCTCTATCCCGGGCGGATCGATCTCGGGCTCGGCCGGGCGCCCGGCACCGACCAGTTCACCGCGCGGGCGTTGCGGCGCGACCTCGCCACCACCTCGGAGAATTTTCCGCACGACGTGCTGGAGCTGCAGGCGCTGCTCGGCGACGTGCAGCCGAACCAGGCGATCCGCGCCGTGCCCGGCATGGGGGCCAAGGTGCCGCTGTGGATCCTGGGGTCGAGCACCTTCGGTGCGCAGCTTGCCGCGATGCTCGGGCTGCCCTTCGCGTTCGCCTCGCATTTCGCGCCGCAGATGATGATGCCGGCGCTGCGCGAATATCGCGCGCGGTTCGAGCCCTCGGCGCAGCTTGACAAGCCCTACGCGATGATCGGCGTCAACGTGTTCGCCGCCGACACCGACGAAGAGGCGCAGCGGATGTTCTCGTCGCTGCAGCAGCAGTTCATCAATCTGCGCCGCGGCACGCCGGGGCCGCTGCCGCCGCCGACTGGCGACATGGACGCGCTGTGGTCGCCGGCCGAGAAGGCCGGCGTCGGCCAGTCGCTGTCCTGCTCCGCGGTCGGCTCGCCTGATGTGGTGGAAGAGAAGCTGAGGGCGCTGATCGCCGAGACCGGAGCGGACGAACTGATGACGACGGGGCAGATCTACGACCACGCCGCGCGGCTGCGCTCGTTCGAGATCGCAGCCGAGGTGCGGGAGAGGTTGGCGAAGCAGCCGGCGATGTGAGGCGCAATCGCGCCCCGACGGAGGTGCGCTCCCTCCCCCCTTGTGGGGGAGGGTTAGGGAGGGGGGTAGCCCAGGAAAAGGTATCGATTGTTTAACGAAGTATCGGGGCCGGTACGTAACGGATGGAATCCCCGTGTGGCCCCCCTCCCTGCCCCTCCCCCACAAGGGGGGAGGGAAGGAGAGAGCGCTGCTCGGGGCCGAACTTCATTCCGCTTCAATCCGCAAACCCAAACAGCTTGGCCGGATTGTGTACCAGGATCTTCTCCAGCTCCGCCTGGTCCGGCGCGTAGCGGTACATCAGCTCGAGCAGGTCGGCATCGTTCGGCGGCTGCTTCACCGAGACCGGATGCGGCCAGTCGCTGGCCCAGACGCAGCGATCGGGAGCGGCCTCGATATAGGCGCGCGCGATCGGGATTACGTCGTCGTAGGGAGCCCCGGTCTTCGAGGTCTTCTCGCCGAGCGACAGCATGACCCAGAAATTGCCCTTGCCGAGCAGCTCCAGCATCTTGCGCAGGTTCGGATCGGCCTTGCCGGCTTCGGGATCGGGGCGCGCCATGTGGTCGATCAGCACGGGCACGTCAAGTTTCTCGTATTTGGCGACGCTCGACATGATGCCGTCCTTCTCCGGCTGGATCTTGGCGTACCAGCCGAGCTCGCGGATGCGCGCGATCGCGCGGGCGAAGTCGGCATCGGAGAGCACGGCGCCGAGCTCCTGGCGGAAGCTGAAGCGCGCGCCGCGGACGCCCGCATCATGCAGCTTGGCGAGGTAGGAGTCGCTCGCCTCGGCGAACACCAGCGCATTGGCGCAGCCGCGGTAGTTCGGCCCCATTGCTTTGAGCCCGTCGAGCACGACGGCATGGTCGGCGCCGTAGGTCGTGGTCTGCACGATGATGCCCCGCTCGATGCCGAGCGCCTTGTGCATGCGCAGCGCCGCTTCCCAGGTCGCGGTCGGCATCCGATAGGCGGCGCCGGGACGCTCCGGATATTTTTCGATGGGGCCCAGCACGTGGAACTGGCTGTCGACGGTCTTCGGCGGCGGTGCCTTGCTCGGCCAGCGCGGGTTGGGATCGAACGGCAGATAGGTCGGCATGCAAAACTCCTCAGTCGATCACGGCGGTGAAGTCGCACTGCACCAGCGCGCCGCCATCCATGTTGTCCATCGGCAGCGCGTGGCGCGCCGGGCGCGAATGCTCGTCCGGAAACATCTTGAGCCACTCGACGTTGACCGGGCCGCGATTGCCGCGGTCCTTCAGCCACACCGTCATCTTGATGATGTCGTCGGTGGTGCCGCCGGCAGCCTCCACCGTCGCCTTCATATGCGCGAACATGTTGGCGCATTGGGCGTCGAGGCTCTCGGGCATTGCATTGGTCGCGGGATCGCGGCCGAGGATGACGCCCGACATCACGAGATTGCCGATGCGGCAGGCGTTCGGAATCGGATTGACGTGCTTGAAGCCGCCGATGTGGATGCTCTTGCGCCGCGTTTGACCCGTCATGGTGCGCTCCCTGATTGTTGTTGCTTCAGACGAACTGGCACGACACCGAGCCGAACGCGCCGTAATCGGCATGAAACGTGTCGCCGCGGCGGATGTCGACGGGCCGCGTGAACGATCCCGCCAGCACGACCTCGCCGGCTTTGAGGTGCTCGTCATGCGGCGCGAGGCGGTTGGCGAGCCAGGCGATGCCGTTGGCGGGATGATTGAGCACGCCGGCGGCAAGCCCGGTCTCCTCGACCTCGCCGTTGCGGAACAACAACGCACCGATCCAGCGCAGATCAGCATCCATCGGGCGGATCGGCCGGCCGCCGAGCACCAGCGCGGCATTGGCCGCGTTGTCCGAGATCGTGTCCATGACTTTGCGCGCCTTGCCCGTCTCCGGGTCGACGCGATGCATGCGTGTCTCCAGGATCTCCAGCGCGGGCGTGACGTAGTCGGTAGCGTTGAGCACGTCGAAGATGGTGCAGGCGGGCCCGCGCAGCGGCGCCTTCAGCACGAAGGCGAGCTCGACCTCGATCCGCGGCGCGTGGAAACGGTCGAACGGAATGGGCGTCGCATCGGCATAGAACATGTCGGCGAACAGCACGCCGTAATCGGGCTCGGAGATGCCGACCGCGTTCTGCATCGCCTTCGAGGTCAGGCCGATCTTGTGCCCCTTGATGACGCGGCCGCGGCCGAGCTGAAGTTTCGTCCAGGCGCGCTGAACCGCGTAGGCGTCCTCGATGCTGAAGTCGGGGTACTCCTTCGTGAACATCGGGATCAGCGATTTCGTGCGCTCGGCTTCGTCGAGGCGCGCGGCAAGGCGTTCGATCGTCGCAGCATCCAGCATGATCTATTGCTCCGCGGCCACGGTGTTACGCAGCACGCCGATGCGGCTCGACTCGACCTCGACGACGTCGCCGACTTTCAGCCAGCGCGGCGGGTCGAAGCGGGCGCCCGCCCCGGTCGGCGTGCCCGTCACGATCATGTCGCCGGGCTTCAGCGTCGCGAAGGTGGAGAGATAGGAGATCAGGGCATCGAACGGGAACATCAGCCGCTCGGTGGTGTCCTGCTGCCGCACCTCACCGTTGACGCGCGTGATGATGTCGTGCGGCCCGCGCGGATCGAGCTCGTCCGCGGTGACGATCCAGGGACCGATGCTGCCGGAGCGGTCGAAATTCTTGCCTTGCGTGACGTTGAACTTGCCGTGGCGCAGCCAGTCGCGGATCGTGCCCTCGTTGCACAGCGTCATGCCGAAGATATGCGACCACGCTTTCTCGCGCGGGATGTGGCGGCCGCCCTGCCCGATCACGATGACGAGCTCGCCTTCATAATCGAGCTGGTCCGAAACCTTGGGCTTCTCGATCGGCTGGCCGGAGCCGGTCATCGAAGACATGCTGCGCACGAACAGGCTGGGATATTTGGGCAGGTCCGAACTGTCTTTATATTCGGCGTTGCGCTCGGCGTAGTTGACGCCGATGCACCAGAGCTTTTCCGGCGCAAGCACCGGCGGCAGCAGGACCAGCTTTTCCAACGGGTAGTCGGGCTTCTGCCCGGCCGCCGCTTCCTGCGCATCGGACAGCGCATTGGCTGCGATGAGCGCCTTCACATCCGAGAAATCGCGACCGATCCGTTTCGTCAGATCAATCACGCCACCTTCGACGGCCGCTCCGTAGCGCGGCTCTCCATCCAGGAGATAGCTCAGGAGTCGCATTGTATTTCCTCCAATGATCTTGAGGCAGCTGGGCCCGAGACAGACCCGCGCACTCAGTCTTTCGACTTGGGAGTCTGGAATACGGTCTTCAGCGTCACGATCTCGCCGAGCCGGGCATAGCGCGGCCCGCCGATCCGCGCGATCGGGTCGAGCGCTTCGGTCTCGACCTTGCCGTTATTCACGAGGCCGTCGCGCAGATGAAACATCACGACCTCGCCGACGATTAGCCGGCTCTTGGCCTCGCCGAATTCGAGGCACTGCCGGAAGCGGCACTCCATCGCGACCGGCGCGGCAGCGAGCCGCCGCACCTTGATGAGATCGCAGGGCAGCGTTTCGAGTCCGAGATGCTCGACCTCGCTGATCTCAGGTGGATGCTCGACCGAGCTGTCGTGCACCGCATTCATCAGCGGCGTATCGGCGATGTGGATGACGTATTCCTCGGTGTCGAGGATGTTGTGCGCGGTGTCCTTGTAATCGGCGCCCTTGCGGCCGACGCTGATGGCGAGCATCGGCGGCTTCTGCGAGACGAAGGTGAAGGCGCTGAATGGGGCGAGGTTGAGCACGCCCTTGCTGGACAGGCTCGTCACCCAGGCGATCGGGCGCGGCACCACGATGCCGGTCATCAGCCGGTAGATGCGCTCGGCGCCAAGCTCGGCGGGATCGATCCGCATCGATCAATCCGCCCTGATGTTGGCCTTACGCACGACCGGAATCCACTTGGCGTCCTCGCGTTCGAGATAGGCCTTGAACTCGTCCGGAGTCATCGGCGTGGCTTCGCCGCCCAGCTTCTCGAACTTGTCGACCACGGCGGGATCCTTCAGGATCGCGACCAGCGTCTCGTGCAGCTTGTCCACGATCGGCGCCGGCGTGCCGGCGGGCGCGAACAGGCCGGTAAAGGTCTGGCCGTCGAAATCCTTGTAGCCGAGTTCGGCGAAAGTCGGCACGTCGGGCAGCGACTTCAGCCGATGCGGGCTGGTGACCGCGAGCGCGCGGAACAGGCCGGCCTTGATGTGCTGGAGGCTGACCGTGAGCTGGTCGAACGCGAACTGCACCTGGCCGCCGAGCAGATCGTTGATCGCCGGCGCATTGCCGCGATAGTGCGCGGTGACCCATTGCACGCCGAGGTTCGACTGCATCAGCTCGCTGAGCAGGTGGTTGGTGGTGCCAGGGCCGGGCGAGGCCATGGTCAGCTTGCCGGGCTCGCGCTTGGCAAGATCGATGAACTCCTTGAGATTCGTCGCCTGCACCGACGGATGCACCTCGAGCACCAACGGCGTCATCGAGATCGTCGAGATCGGCAGGAAGTCCTTCTTCCAGTTGTAGGCGTCGCGCTTGTTGATCTCGGTCGCGAACAGCACCGGGCCGTTGGCGCCGACGAACAGCGTGTAGCCGTCGGGGGCGGATTTCGCGAAGGCCTCGCCCGCGATCATGCCGCCGGCGCCGGCCTTGTTCTCGATGACGAAGGGCTGGCCGAGCTTCTCCTGGAGCTTGTCGGCGACGATGCGTGCGGCGCTGTCGACATTGCCGCCGGCGGGATAAGGCACGATCAGCTTGACGTTGCGCGCCGGCCATTGCTGGCCCGACGCCGGCCCTGCCAGCATCGCAGTGACGGCAGCTATGGCAATCCAGATTAATCTCATGTTAACCTCCCGGCAGCGCTACAAACTCAGTTCGAATGCCTGACGTCTCGCATGGCATTCCGATTGGGCCGCAATCTCCAGGTGCGCGCTTGCCCTGTCGAGGGAATTGTGGCGTTCTTGTCCATATTATGGACAAGAGGCGTTCGACGAAATCCGCCCGCGGCGCCATGGAACCGCGACAGGGCGCGCAGGCGATCCGGCGCGCGCTCGCGGTGCTGCGCATCCTTGCCGCAGGCCGCGAAGACGGTGTGCCATTGGCCGAGGTGGTCCGCGCCACCGGCCTCACCCGTCCGACCGTGCATCGCATCGTTCACGTGCTGATCGAGGAAGGCATCGTCGAGCGGCATGGCAAGAGCGGCCGCTACGCCATCGGCAACCAGGTGCCTGAGCTGGCGCTCGCACGGCCGCGGCCCTCGCGGCTGCTGATCGTCGCCAATCCGTCGCTGCAGCGCGCGTCTGCCGAGATCGGCGACACGCTGTTCCTGACGGTGCGCACCGGCAACGACACGCTCTGCGTCGATCGCCGGATCGGCGTCTATCCGATCCAGGTGCTGTCGATCGAGGTCGGCGCGCGCCGGCCGCTCGGCGTCTCCAGCGCGGGCGTCGCCATCCTTGCCGCAATGCCGGCGCCGGACGCGCGAAAGATCATCGCGGCGAACGAGAAGCGGTTCGAGGCCTACCGGACCGACGTCGCGACCGTGCTCGGCGAGGTCACCGCCGCCAGGCGGCTCGGATACGGCATGAGAGAGATCGGCCTGGTGCAGGGGACGAAATCGATCTCGACCTGGATCAAGACGCCGGACGGGCAACCGGCTGCAGCGATGACCGTCTCCGCCGTTCGCACGAGGCTCGGGCCAAGGCGCGAGCAGGAGGTCGCGGAGATCCTGCTGCGGGAGGCGCGGATGATCGAGCAGGCGATCGGGAGCTAGCTGGCTTCGCCTCCCCTCGCTTGCGGGGAGAGGCCGGAATTCGAGCGAAAGCTTGAATTCCGGGTGAGGGGAGTCTCCGCGAGTCCAACTGCCGCCGTCTTCGCGGCGAGAGCCCCCTCACCCCAACCCTCTCCCCGTAAGAACGGGGCGAGGGGGCGCACTGCCGCTGCGGCGCTGTCAATGGCTGACTTCGCACGCGTTTTTATGGCACAAGAGCCGCCATCGCCGACCGACCAACGAGGCCACGCATGCCCGCGCCAAAACCGCCTGCTTTCGAGACCCTGAGCCTGCATGCGGGCCAGCATCCGGATCCCGTGACCGGCGCCCGCGCGGTGCCGATCTACCAGACCACGTCCTACGTGTTTCAGGATTCCGATCACGCCGCGGCGCTGTTCAACCTGGAGCGCGCCGGCCACATCTATACGCGCATCTCCAATCCGACCACGGGCGTGCTCGAGGAGCGGCTTGCGGCCCTGGAGGGCGGCGTCGGCGCCATCTGCACCGCCAGCGGCATGGCCGCGCTGCATCTGGCGGTCGCGACGCTGCTCAATGCCGGCGACCACATCGTGGCGTCGAGCTCGCTCTATGGCGGCACCATCAACCTCTTGGCGCATACGCTGCCGCGCTTCGGCATCACCACCACTTTCGTCAAGCCGCGCGATCTCGACGCGTTCCGCGCCGCGATCAAGCCGAACACCAAGCTCGTGATCGGCGAGACCATCGGCAATCCCGGGCTCGAGGTGCTCGACATCCCCAAGGTCGCGGCGATCGCGCATGACGCCAAGATCCCGCTACTGATCGACAACACCTTTGCCACGCCCTATCTCAGCCGCCCCATCGAGCTCGGCGCCGACATCGTCATGCATTCGGCGACCAAATGGATCGGCGGCCACGGCATCGCGATCGGCGGCGCCATCATCGACGGCGGACGCTTCGACTGGCGGGCATCGGGCAAGTTCGCCGTGTTGACCGAGCCCTATGGCGGCTATCACGGCATCGTCTTCGACGAGCAGTTCGGCACGGCGGCCTTCATCATGCGCGCGCGCACCGAGGGCCTGCGCGATTTCGGCGCCTGCCTGTCGCCGACCAACGCGTTCCAGCTGCTGCAAGGCGTGGAGACGCTTCCCGTGCGCATGGACCGCCACATGCAGAACACGCATCTCGTGCTGGAGGCACTGAAATCCAACAAGGCGGTCGACTGGGTGTTGCACCCCTCGCTGGAGACCCATCCCGATTATCAGCTCGCCAAGCAGCTCTTGCCGCGCGGCGCCGGCTCGATCGTCTCCTTCGGCATCAAGGGCGGTCGACCGGCGGGGCGCAAGTTCATCGAAAGCTTGCGCATGATCAGCCATCTCGCCAATGTCGGCGACGCCAAGACGCTGGTGATCCACCCGGCCTCGACCACGCATCAGCAGATGGATGCCGAGCAGCTTAGGGACGCCGGCATTGGCGAGGAACTGGTGCGGCTGTCGGTCGGCATCGAGACGGCAAGCGACATCATCGACGATCTCGCTCAAGCGCTGCGCATCTCGCAAAAGGTCTGACGCCATGAAGCTTTCCGTCAACGGCACTGAAGTGTTCGTGGCAACCGGCGGCCGCGACTTCGACAAGTCGCTGCCCGCAGTCGTCTTCATCCACGGCGCCGGCTTCGACCATTCCACCTGGGCGCTGCACACGCGCTGGTTCGCCCATCACGGTTTTGCCGTGCTGGCGCCCGACCTGCCCGGCCACGGCCGCTCCGCCGGGCCTTCACTCGGCAGCATCGCGGAGATGGCCGATTGGACGGCGGCGCTGCTGGATGCGGCCGGCGCCACCAAGGCGCATCTGATAGGCCATTCCATGGGCTCGTTGATCTCGCTGGAGACGGCGGCGCGCCATCCCGACAAGGTCTCCGCGCTGAGCCTGATCGGCACCGCCGCGACCATGACGGTCGGCCCGGATCTCTTGAAGGCGGCCGAAGCCAATTCGCAGGATGCAAACGACATGGTCTCGATCTGGGGTCTCGGCTTCAAGGCCGAGCTCGGCGGCAGCCTCGCACCGGGCCTGTGGATGCATGGTGGCGCGCAGGCCGTGCTTCAGGCTTGCGAGCCCGGCGTGCTGTTCAAGGATCTCTCGGCTTGCAATGCCTATGCGAATGCGCTTGCCGCCGCGGCGAGCATCAAGGTGCCGACGACGCTCATTCTCGGCGAGCGGGACATGATGACGCCGGCGAAGGCGGGCAAGGCGCTTGCGGCCGCGATCCCGCATGCGAAGACCGTCGTGGTGCGCGGCGCCGGTCACATGATCATGGCCGAACGTCCGGACGAGCTGCTGGCGGCGCTGAGGAACTGACTGGATCGATCTTCTGCCTTGCGCGTTGCGGTGAGACATCCCTCCCAATCAAGAAGGGGAACTCGACCATGCCAAGACAGGAAGCCATTCGTAAAGCCAGGCAGGACAAGCGCGCCGGCAAATCGCCGAGCACGCAGGCCGGCGAATTCGTCAAGGACGAGATCGACAGGATCAGGAAGGGCAAGCACGGGGCGCGCTCGACGAAACAGGCCATCGCCATCGGCCTTTCCGAGGCACGCCGCGCCGGTGTCGATCTGCCGCCGCCGCGCAAGGGGCGCACCAAGAAAGCGACGCGCCGCAGCGCCAAATATGCCTATGAGGTCGGCCAGGGCAAACGCACGCCCAAGCGCCGCCCGCGCGTCTCGCGTGCGGTCGAGAACGTCCTGAAGAAGGAGCCGCGCTCAACCGCATCACGCAGTGCGCTGTCGAAGCAGGGCAAGCGGGCCGCAAGCCGCCGAACCGCGGCGTCACGTTCGGCCGCCGCGCGGAAAGCGAGCCACACCAAGGGCGCCAAGGTCCGCTCCGCCGCCGCAAAGAAGGCGGCGCGCACCAGGGCGCGCCGCAGGAGCTGATGTCCTGTAGCGACCTTGTGAGTTGAATGCCATCGGCTGCCGCCTGACGATCCGGCCGTCCATGAATCGATCGGAGCTTTCATGTCAGAGACTCTCAAGGGGCGCACCGCGCTCGTGACTGGCGGCTCGCGCGGAATCGGCGCCGCCGTCTGTCGCGCGCTGGCCGAAGCAGGTGCCGCCGTGGCGATCAATTGCCGCGAGCAGATCGGGCAGGCCGAGCAGTTGGCTGGCGAGATCGGCAGGCAAGGCGGCCGCGCCATCGTCGTCGCCGCTGACGTCTCGCAGCGCGAGGCCGTGGCCGGAATGGTCGAGCGGGTGACGGCCGGGCTCGGGCCGGTCGACATCCTCGTCAACAATGCCGGCATCGCCATCACGCGCGGCATCGACGATCTCACCGAAGACGATTTCGACCGCACCATCCTGGTCAACCTGAAATCCGCCTTCCTGTGCACGCAAGCCGTGCTGCCGTCGATGCGATCGAGGAAATGGGGCCGGATCGTCAACATCTCTTCGGGCGCGGCGCGCGGTGCCGGCTCGATCGGCCCGCACTACAATGCGTCCAAGGCCGGCATGGAAGGCCTCACACGAGGCTATGCCGCGCGGCTGGTGAAGGAGGGCGTTACCGTCAACGCAGTGGCGCCGTCGCTGATCGAGACCGACATGATGAGCAGCCAGCGCCAACTCGTCAGCCGCATCCCGCTCGGCCGCTTCGGCACGGCCGAGGAGGTGGCGAAGGCGGTGATGCTGCTGGTCGACAACGCATACATGACCGGGCAGACCGTGGCGCTCAGCGGGGGCATGGCGTTTAACTGAGCGCACGCCGTCATGGCCGGGCTTGTCCCGGCCATCCACGCCTTACCGGTAGCGCGAAGAACGTGGATGCCCGGGACAAGCCCGGGCATGACGATCAGCTGCCGATCGAGGCGCAGCGACTCACCACATCGTCGCGGCCGCGCGTTCCGGCCAGATGCGGTCGTACTCCGCGCCGCCGACCTTGTTCTCGCTCATCTCGGCGAGGATCTGGCCGGGCGTCGGCAGCGTTTTCGGATCGACGCGCTTGTCGGGATTCCACAGGTCGGAACGCACGATGGCGCGGGCACACTGGAAGTAGATTTCATCGACGTTCATCACCATGACGCTGCGCGGCGCCTTGCCTTCGACCTTGAACGAAGCCAGCAGCTCCGGATCGATCGAGAGATGCGCGCGACCATTGGCGCGGACGGCGTTGCCCGAGCCGGGAATCAGGAACATCAGCGACACCCTGGGATCGCGCACGATGTTGCGCAGGGAATCGACCCGGTTGTTGCCGCGGCGGTCCGGCAGCATCAGCGTCTTGGGATCATGGATGCGGACGAAGCCGGACAGATCGCCGCGTGGCGAGCAATCGATGCCTTCGGGCCCGATGGTGGCAAGCGCGGCAAACGGCGCCTTCTCGATGAAGATCCGGTAGAGCGGCGTGACGTGGTCGGCGACTTTCACGGTCGAGGCGTCATTGGTGGCGCCGTAGATGGCTTCCAGCTGTTCGACCGTTTCGATCACCGTCATTCCATTCTCTCCTCGTCGCATCGGCAGTTATTCCTGCCAGCCTTCATTCCTGATCACGCGCACGAGCTGGCGGCCGTGATAGTCCGCGCTGCCGGCGTTGAGGATGGTGACGTCGGCCCGCGCCGACGCGTCGCCAATATTGCGCGACAGCCGCTCGGCGATGTTTCCGTCGCTGTGCCGCGCCCGCGCGGCAAGCCGTTGCGCCAGTACGTCCGGCGGCGCCGTGATCGCGACCACCACGACGTTGACATAGGCCCGGCGCAGCGCGGCGATCACCGTGCGCGAGACGTTGGCAACGACGGCTCGGCCGGCCCGGATGTCATCGTTGATCTCGAGCGGCAGGGCATAGAAGTGCCCGTGCGCCTCCCAATGCACGGCAAAATCGCCGTGCTCCCGCACGCGGCGGAATTCTTCCTGGCTCACCGCAATGTTGTCCTCGTCGGCCGAGGACTCCCGCGTCACGACCCGGCGCGGGAAGATGATGTCGGGATCATCGGCGCAGGCCGCTTGCGCCAGCCGCAGCAAGGTGTCCTTGCCTGCGCCGCTGGGACCGACCACGAGCACAAGTCGCCCGGGGCCGATTGTCCCCGCCTCGTCCTGTGCCGTGGTCACGGTCTCGCTCATGCGACACGGTTCCCTTCGCGCCAGACGCTACGGACGACGGGAACGCTGCCGGCAACGTGCACGCGGATGAGGTCGGCGCGCTTGCCAGTCGCGATCTCGCCGCGGTCGGTGAGGCCGACCGCCTCGGCGGGCGCTTTCGTCACGGTGCGAACTGCCGCCGGGAGGCTGATGGCCGGCACATGCTCCGGCAGTTGCAGCGCGCCCATCAGGAGGCTCGAGGGGATGTAGTCCGACGACAGGATATCGAGCAGGCCTTCGCGGGCGAGATCGACCGCAGCGATGTTGCCGGAGTGCGAGCCGCCGCGCACGACGTTGGGCGCTCCCATGAGGATGTCGATGCCGGCCTGGTGCAGGCCGCGCGCGGCCTCCAGCGTGGTCGGGAACTCCGCCACCGAGACGCGATCGCGCACGGCGTCCGCGACGTTCTCCTCGGTGGTGTCGTCGTGGCTCGCCAGCGGGATCTTGTATCGATGCGCCAGGGCCACGATCTCGCGCATGTTGTTCGCCGCATATTGCTTCTGATACTCGAAGCGCTTTGCGAACAGCTCGTCGAGCTCGGCATCGGTCTTGCCGCCGCCCTTGCCGCGATAATAGTCGCGCAGCTTGACCTCGTCGCGGAACTGGCGCTGGCCGGGCGTGTGATCCATCAGCGACATCAGCTTGACGTCGGGGCGGTCGATCAGCTCCCTGGCCTCCTCGACCACGCTCGGCATCGGGATCTCGCAGCGCAGATGCAGGAAGTGGTCGGCACGCAGCAGGCTGGCCTCGCGCGCGGTGGTGATCGCGGCGGCGAGCACGCCGGCGCGGCCGTCGACTTCCTCGGCGCCGTCCTCGCGCCAGACCCGGAGCGAATCGAAAACCGTGGTGATGCCCGAGGTCGCGAGCTGGCCGTCATAGGAAATGACGGCCGCGACCGGATTCCAGAACACCTTCGGCCGCGGCACGTAATGCGCTTCGAGGTGGTCGGTGTGGAGCTCGATCAGGCCGGGCATGATCAGGTCGCCCCCGGCGTCCTCGGCACCCGCAGGCGCCCTGCCCTCGCCGATCTCGGCGATGCGCCCGTCGGCAAGAGCGAGCCAGCCCTGTTCGATCACCCGGTCGGCCAGCACGATCCTGGCGTTGGCAATGACGGCGTCCTTCGGCTTGGGGTTCATTTCCTCTTCCTTCAGGCCGCGGCAGCGAAGCTGGCGACATCGACGATGCGCTCCGCAATCAGATGACGGATTTCGTCGTCATGGACAATAGCAACCATGGCGACGCCCTGACGCTTCTTCTCGGCGACCAGCTCGACCACGACGGCGCGATTGGCGGCATCGAGCGAGGCGGTGGGCTCGTCCAGCAGCAGAATCGGCAGGTCCGAGATGAAGCCGCGCGCGATGTTGACGCGCTGCTGCTCGCCGCCGGAGAATGTCGCGGGCGGCAGTTGCCAGAGCCGCTCGGGGATGTTGAGACGATGCAGCAGCTCGCCGGCGCGCGCCTGTGCGTCGGCACGGGCCATACCGTTGACGATCAGCGGCTCGGCGACGACGTCGACGGTGGCAACGCGGGGCACGGCGCGCAGGAACTGGCTGACATAGCCGATGGTGGAGCGGCGGATGTTGAGGATCTGCCGCGGCTCGGCGGCGGCGAGATCGACCAGCGCGCCGCGATGGCGGATGCCGATGCGGCCGCTATCGCAACGGTAGTTGCCGAAGATCATCTTCAGGATCGACGATTTGCCGGCGCCCGAGGGTCCCGACAGCACGACACACTCGCCGGGATTGACGTGGAACGTCACGCCGCGCACAACCGGCAGCTCGATGCCGCCTTGCAAGTGCATCGTAAAGGTCTTCTGGGCATCGGCAACGTCGATCATGGCGGTCATCGAAAGGCTCATGGCGGGAGAATCGAGGAGACGAGGAGTTGGGTATAGGGCTCGCGGGGGTCGTCGAGCACCTGGTCGGTGAGACCGGTCTCGATGACACGGCCGCCCTTCATCACCATCACGCGGTGCGACAGGAGGCGCGCGACCGCGAGATCGTGGGTGACGATGATGACGGCGAGATGCAGCTCGGCGACGAGACTGCGCACGAGATCGAGCAGGCGCGCCTGCACCGACACGTCGAGGCCGCCGGTCGGCTCGTCCATGAACACCAGCCGCGGCTCGGTGACGAGGTTGCGGGCGATCTGAAGACGCTGGCGCATGCCGCCGGAATAGGTGCGGGGGGCATCGTCGATGCGCGCGACGTCGATCTCGACGCGGGTGAGCCAGTCCGACGCGGTCTCGCGGATGCGGCCGTAGTGATTCCAGCCCACGGCCATCAGCCGCTCGCCGACATTGGCACCGGCCGAGACCGCCATGCGGAGGCCCTGCGCGGGGTCCTGGTGCACGAAACCCCAATCGGTGCGGAACAGGAAACGCCGCTCGGCTTCACCGAGCGTGGTCAGATCACGCGTGACGCCGTCGCGCATCCGGTAGGACACATGGCCGGCGCTCGGTGCGAGCTGGCCCGACAGCATCTGCAGAAGCGTCGACTTGCCCGAGCCTGATTCACCGACGATCGCCAGCACCTCGCCGGGATATAGCGCGAAGGAGACGTCGCGGCAGGCGGCAATGCGGCCGAAGGACTTGCTCAGGGACTTCGCCACCAGCAGCGGCTGGTCGTTTTCGAGCGTATCGAGATTGGCCAAGCCTTGATCAACCATGTGAGCCCGCCTTTCCCTGTACGGCGCAGCGCTGAGACTGCCGTGATGGCCGGCGGCCTGGCGGCCCTCGCAATAATCGGTGTCCGAGCAGACGAACATCCGCCCGCCCTGGTCGTCGGTGACGATCTCATCGAGATAGGAGTCTTCCGCGCCACAGAGCGCGCAGGGCGCGTTGAAGCGGTAAGGCTCGAACGGATGGTCCTCGAAATCGAGCGACACCACCTGCGTATAGGGCGGGATCGCGTAGATGCGCTTCTCGCGGCCGGCGCCGAACAATTGCAGCGCGGGACAATTGTCCATCTTGGGATTGTCGAACTTCGGCGTCGGGGACGGATCCATCACGTAGCGCGCGTTCACCTTCACCGGATAGGCGTAGGCGGTCGCGATATGGCCGAAGCGGGCGATGTCCTCGTAGAGCTTCACATGCATCAGGCCGTACTCGGCGAGCGCGTGCATGCGCCGCGTCCCGGTCTCGCGCGGCTCGAGGAAACGCAACGGCTCGGGGATCGGCACCTGATAGACCAGCACCTGGTTTTCATTCAGCGCCGTCTCCGGGATGCGGTGGCGGGTCTGGATCACCGTCGCCTCCGCCGTCGCGGTCGTCGTCGCAACGCCCGCGGTCTTGGCGAAGAACTTTCGGATCGAGATCGCGTTGGTGGTGTCGTCGGAGCCCTGGTCGATCACCTTGAGTACGTCCTGGGGACCGAGGATCGCGGCGGTGACCTGCACGCCGCCGGTCCCCCAGCCATAGGGCATCGGCATCTCGCGGCTGGCGAACGGCACCTGGTAGCCGGGAATGGCGATCGCCTTCAGAATCGCGCGGCGGATCATCCGCTTGGTCTGCTCGTCGAGATAGGCGAAATTGTAGGCGGGCGCGTTCATTCCGCGGCTTCCTTCATGGCATCAGGCGCATTGGCATCCGCGAACTCCAGCCGCAGCTTGCGCAACAGGCCGAGCTCGGACTGGAAGTCGACGTAGTGCGGCAGCTTCAGGTGCTCGACGAAACCGGTCGCCTGGACGTTGTCCGAATGCGACATCACGAACTCCTCGTCCTGGGCGGGCGCGAGTGCCTCCTCGCCGAGTTCGCGCGCCCGCAATGCGCGATCGACCAGCGCCATCGACATGGTCTTGCGCTCGCTCTGGCCGAAGGCAAGGCCGTAGCCGCGGGTGAAGCACGGCGCTTCGGTCGCAGAACCCTTGAACTGGTTGACCATCTGGCACTCGGTCAGCTCGATCGAACCGAGCGGCACGGCGAAGCCGGCGTCTTCCGCGATGAATTCGACCTCGACCTCGCCGAAGCGGATCTCGCCCGCGAAGGGATGGTTGCGGCCATAGCCGCGCTGGGTGGAATAGCCCATCGCCAGCAGGAAGCCTTCGTCGCCGCGCGCCAGATTTTGCAGGCGCAGGTCGCGATCCGCCGGGAAGTTCAGCGGCTCGCGGGTGAGATCGCCGACCGGCACGCCGTCCTCGGCTTGGGGCGAGGATTCGATCAGCCCGTCGCGTCCGAGAATGTCAGTCACGCGCGGCGTTGGCGCGGTGGGCGCTTCGGCCGTCGCCGGGGCGTCGGGAACGAAGCCTTCGGCGAGCGATGGATCGAGCAGGCGATGGGTATAGTCGAAGGTCGGCCCGAGGATCTGACCGCCGGGAATGTCCTTGAAGGTCGAGGACACCCGCCGCTGCACCCGCATGGCGCCGGTGTCGACCGGCTCGCTGGCGCCGAAGCGCGGCAGCGTAGCGCGGAAAGCGCGGACCAGGAAGATCGCCTCGATCAGGTCGCCGCGCGCCTGCTTGATCGCCAGCGCCGCGAGCTCGCGATCGTAGAGCGAGCCTTCGCTCATGACGCGGTCGACGGCGAGGCCGAGCTGCTCCGAGATCTGGTCGAGCGTGACCTCCGGAACGTCCTGGTCACCGCGCCGCTTGTGCGCGAGCAGGCGATGGGCGTTCTCGATGGCGCGTTCGCCGCCCTTGACTGCAACATACATGCTTCAGCTTCCTTTGCTCACGACACGCGTTGTGCGCGGGATCGCAACCACGGCGTCATCGGCGACCAGCACCACGTCGATGCCGCGCGGAAACAGCGCCTCGTTGATCCGAAGGCGTTCGAACAGGTCGAAAGGCTTGATCGACGCCTGCAGCGTCGCGACACCGTCGATGCCGGGGCCGCGCAGCTCGAAGCCGCGCCCGGAGGCCAGGCTGTCGACCTGAATGATCACCGTGGTCGAACGATCCGGGTATTCGCTCGTCCCGAGCGCGAACCGGTCGAGCGGCGGAAGCGCCGTGCCGTCGCTGATCAGCGCGAAGCTCGCGATCGAGCAATCCTGCACCACCGGCGCGCCGGTATGAAATTTCAGCCACTTCACCAGGTCGGAGCTCTCCACCATCCGCGCATCGAGCCAGAGCGGCGTGTCGTGGTCGAACAGCGTGAGCGCGATCGCGGCGGTGCCGCGCATCATCGTATCAGGCGCCCCCGCAATCGGCACGATGCGCTGGACCGAGCCCGGCCGCGCCATGGCGTCCATGACGGAGCGAAAGGTCGATTGCGCCGACAGCACCTTGTCGGCAAAACCCGGCGGCAGTTCCGCAATCGTGGTCATGATCTCAGCCCTCACCGCGCACCATGGTGTAGAAATCAACCTTCGTCGCGGCGGTCTCGGCCGCCGCCTGCTTGCGCCGAATCATAAGCTGCTCTCGCAAGGGCGCGATGACACCCCGCTCCACCGCGCCGCCGTGATCACGGGACTGGACCAGCGCATCGCACAACGCGATCAGCCGCGCCTTGTCACCGTCACGGCCGAGCGTGTAGCCGAATCCGACCTCGCCGCTCGCAAGCCGAACCGCGGCACGCGACACCGTGGCCTCGCCGAGATTGAACGGCGCGCCGTCGCCGCCGACCCGGCCGCGCAGCATGACGAGTCCGCTTTCGGGCGCACGCAGATCCTGATGGGCCGGAAGGGCCAAGTTGCGGAGGCGAGCGGCGATCTCGCCCGCCTCCGCTTGCGCCAGCACCGCCATCGCGGCCCTGCGCTGGGCTTGCTGATTGTTGTGCTGCGTCACCTGGTCCACCGAACTTGCCGCATCGAAGTTGTCTATGATAATAGACAACTTCATACGGATACGCCATGACTGTTTCGTGACAATGATGTGATTTCTGGGGTAGGTTTCCCGCGACATGAGCATGCAGGACACAGCCTCCTCGGGCGTCGCGCTATGGCGCCTCGTTGCCGACGGCATCGAGCGCGGCATCGCCGACGGCCGCTTTGCGGCCGGCGACAAGCTGCCGGGCGAGATGGAGATCGCCGAAACCTACCGCGTCAACCGCCACACCGTGCGGCGCGCACTGGCAGCCCTCGCCGAGCGCGGCCTGGTGCGGGCCGAGCGCGGCAGCGGAACCTATGTCGAGGCGCAGAAGCTCGCCTATCCCTTGCGCTCGCGCACGCGCTTTTCCGAGATCGTCGGTGCGGGCGGCCGCGAACCGCATGGGCGGCTGATCGATGCGACCGACGATATCGCGACGCGCGAGCTCGCGCGGGAGCTGGGACTGAAGACCGGCGCGCCTTTGATGCGGATCGAGGCGATCCGCCTCGCCGACCGCACGCCGATCTGCGTGTCCACCACCTGGCTGTCGGCGGAGCGGTTTCCGGACGCCGGCACCGTGTTCGCGGCGACACACTCGATGACAAAGCTGCTCGCGCATTACGGCGTGCGCGATTATCGCCGCGGCGCGACCCGAATCACGGCCGGCATCGTCGATGCGACCGATGCCTCACGGCTCGATCTGGCGCTGGGCCGGCCGATCCTGGTCGTCGATGCCACCGACAACGATCTCACGGGCAAGCCGCTGCTGACGAAGCACTCGCGCTTCGCGGCGGAACGGGTGGAATTTCTGGTGGACTCGTAGCTCTTCCCTCTCCCTTTGTGGGAGAGGGTGGCTCGCGCGTAGCGGCGAGACGGGTGAGGGGTCTGTCTCCGCAAATGCTCATCTGAGTTTGCTGAGACATACCCCTCATCCGGCGCTTCGCGCCACCTTCTCCCGCAAGGGGAGAAGGGAAGTGGAGTTCGTGGCGGCACCGACGATTAGGCCACAGCCCGCCTGCCAATGATCGCAAAGCGCAGCTTGCCCGAGATGAAATCGATCGCGGCCACCGCAACCAGGATCATCAGGATCAGGAACGAGACCTTCTGCCATTCCAGCACGCGGATCTGCTCGGCGAGCTGGAGGCCGATGCCGCCGGCGCCGACGATGCCGATGATAGTGGCCGAGCGCGTGTTGGATTCGATGTAATAGAGCACCTGGCCGGCGATGACGGGCAGCACCTGCGGCATCAGGCCGAAGCGGATCTCGTGCAGGGCACTGCCGCCGGAGGCGCGGATGCCCTCGACCTGCTTCCGGTCGGCGCCCTCGAACGCCTCCGAGAACAATTTTCCGAAGGCGCCGAAATCCGACACCGCGATGGCGAGCACGCCGGCGAACGGGCCGAGCCCGACCACGTTGATCCACACCAGCGCCCAGATCAGCGTATCGACGCCGCGGATCGAATCCAGGAACCGGCGGACGGGAAAGCGCAGAATGCTCGACGGCACGATGTTGCGGGCCGCCAGCAGGCTCACCGGCAGCGCAAATAGCGCCCCCAGCGTGGTGCCGAGCAACGCGATCGACAGCGTCTCGCCGAGCGCCTTCAGATAAATGGGCAGCGACGAGCCGGGATCGGGCGGGATCATCATCAGGCTGATCCAGCCGAGCTGGCTCAGGCCGGCGAAGAAGCGCGACGGCGAGAAGTCGAGATCGACGAGCCCGTAAGTGAAGATGGCGAACGCCGCGACGATCATGGCGGGCGTCGCGAGCCGCGCCGAGGCCGGCCGCTCGAACACTTCGGGATAGCGCGCACGCATCTGCGCGGCATCGACCTCCTGCGGCTTCGTCACGTCCGCGCCTCCTTGCCGAACAGGTGGCCGCGCAGCCAGCCGGTGGCGATGTCGATGATGAAGACCGTGACGACGATGGTGAGCAGGATCGCGCTGACGTCGGAGTAGTAGAATTTGCGGATGGCGACGACGAGCTCCTGGCCGATGCCACCGGCGCCGACGAAGCCCATCACGGAGGCCTCGCGGACGTTGATCTCGAAACGCAGCAGCGCGTAGCTGGCATAGCCCGCGGTCACCTGCGGCACCACGGCAAAGCGCATGCAGGACAGCCAGCTCGCGCCGGTCGAGCGGATGCCCTCGACCGGCTTCATGTCGGCGTTCTCGACGATCTCCGAGAACAGCTTTCCGAGCGCGCCGGTGGAGTGGATCGCGATCGCCAGCACGCCCGCCATCGGACCGAGCCCGAAAGCGATGACGAAGACCAGTGCGAACACGATCCCGGGCACGGTGCGGGCGAACTCGAGCAGCCGCCGCACGACGAAGCGCAGCCAGGGCGCAGGCGAGGTGTTTTCAGCCGCGAAGAAATTCAGGCAGAAGGCGAGAGTCGCGCCGATCAGCGTGCCGACATAGGAGATCAGTAGCGTCTCGCCCAGCATCTTCAGCCATTTGCGCCAGCCCCAGAGCCACTCGCCGACATCGGTCCAGACCCGCTGGCCGTTGTCGAGCGTGAGGATGCGGTCGAAATAGCTGAGGAAGTTGCCGAAATAGGTGAACAGCGTGCGCAAATTCACTTCCGCGCCGATTGCGGCGAGAACGAGCGCGGCGGCGAAGATGACGGCGCCCAACAACAGGCGGAGCCGCCTGCGCGCAACCGCCTGGCGATAGGCGGCATTGAGCACGGCGAGCTGCTGCTCGGGGAGGATCGAAACCGCTGTCGTCATCTGTCGAAACAGGTCCGGTCAAAGAAAGAGCCGGGTCCTTGGGACCCGGCTCAGGTGCATCGTCCCAAAAACTCAGGACGCCTTCTTTTTACGCAACGCATCGACGAACTTGATCAGCTCGATCGTGCCATCCCAGTCCTTGGTGGTTGCGGGATGAAAACCCTTCTTCTGGCCGTCGGAGAGACGGTCGAAGGCGGCCTTGTCCTTGGCCGGTGCGTCGAAGAACGCCTTCGCAATGGCGGCCTTGGCGTCTTCCGGCAGGTCGGAATTGTAAGCATAGGGGCCGTTGATGATCGGCGCCGATTTGTGGATGATACGGAAATCGTCCTTCTTCATCGCCGAGCCGTCGGCGTTCTTCAGCATGCCCTTGGTCAGCATCTGCGCCAGCGTGGAATCATTGTCGCTGGTCCACTGGTTGGCCGCGACGTCGACGGTGCCCTGCGAAAGGGCCAGCATCGCGTTCTCGTGGCTGCCGGTGAAGACGACCTTGCTGAAATAGGTGTCGGCATCGTGAATGCCCAACTTGTCGAGCTCGAAGCGCGGCACGTTGTTGCCGGAGGTCGAATTCGGATCGACGAGGCCGAGGTTCTTGCCCTTGAGGTCGTCGATCTTCTTGTAGGCACTGCTCGCCTTGACGAAGAACACCGAGTAGTAGCCGGTCGAGCCGTCGGCGTTGATGTCGTTGGCGAAGGCGTCGGTCTTGACGCCGGTCAGGCGGGCGCGGGCGAACGAGGCCGAGCCGTAGCTCGCGATGTGGATATTGCCGGCGCGCTGCCCCTCGATCACAGCGGCGTAGTCGTTGGCGATGCGCAGCGTGACCTTCACGCCCAGTTCCTTGGAGAGATAGGTCATGAACGGCGCCCAGCGCTCGGTGACGCCGGAGGCATTCTCGGCCGGGACGACCGCGAAGGTCAGCTCGGGATATTTGGCCTTCCAATCGCTCGCGGAGGCGGAGGCCGTGAACGCGAGCGCGGCGGCGCCGGCAAGGACTAGTCTGCGAGTGAACATGATACCCTCTTCATCGGTTGGGGTCGGTTGACGCAAGAACTTGCAACTCAAAGGATGCGCCGCGGCTCAGGCCGCAGCGGCCGTTCCGAGCGCCGGGACGCCGGCGGACGCCGGCACAGGCATGCCGCCCATGGCCTCGTTGGCCTCGAGATCGTAGAGCTCGCGCGCGACCTGGTCGGTCAGTGCCGACGGCGCGCCATCAAACACCACGCGGCCAGCGGCCATGCCGATCAGGCGGTCGCAATAGCTGCGGGCGAGATCGAGCGAATGCAGGTTGCAGAGCACGGTGATGCCGAAATGCTTGTTGATGCGCAGCAGCGCATCCATCACGATCTTGGTGTTGCGCGGGTCGAGCGAGGCGATCGGCTCGTCGGCCAGAATAATATCGGGCTGCTGCACCAATGCGCGGGCGATCGCCACGCGCTGCTGCTGGCCGCCCGAGAGCTGATCGGCGCGCTGGGCGGCGAGCGAGGCGATGTCGAACTGTTCCAGTGCGGACATCGCCAGCGCCTTGTCCTGCTCGGGCCAGGCCTGCAGCAGCGAGCGCCAGGCCGGCATCGTCGCGAGGCGTCCCATCAGCACATTGGTGAGCACGTCGAGCCGGCCGACCAGGTTGAACTGCTGGAAAATCATGGCCGAACGGGCCCGCCACTGCCGCAGCTCCTTGCCGCGCAACGCGGTGACGTCGAGGCCGTCGAACAGGATGCGGCCCTGCGACGGTGCCGCAAGGCGGTTGATCGTCCGCAACAATGTCGACTTGCCGGCGCCGGATCGCCCGATTACACCGACGAAGCCGCCGGGGGAAACCTCAAACGAAGCGTCGTCCACCGCGGCTTTCGCGCCGAAGCGACACGTCAGACCATCGACCACCAGCATGCCGGACTCCAGAGTAGCTGGAGCCAATCGCTAACGTCCATGCTTAACACTTGTGTGACACGGCCGTTGCAGCGCAGCGATCCTGCACACGTCATCCCCTGTCATTTCCACGTCATGACATTGTCATGAATCCACTCGAAGAGGAACGCCCGCCCTCGCAGCTCGGATGCAACATGGCCGCCAAAGCTCTCTCGGTTCAGCCGACCATCGACCCCTCGGCCAAACTGCATGAGACCAGGCTCGGCGCCTATACCGAGGTTGGCGCGCGCACGATCCTGCATGAAGTGGCGATGGGCGATTACTCCTATGTCGTCAACGATTCGCAGATCACCTACACCACCATCGGAAAGTTCTGCTCGATCGCGGCGATGACGCGCATCAATCCCGGCAACCATCCGATGCACCGCGCGACGCAGGCGCACTTCACCTACCGCTCCAGCGCCTATTTCGAGGGTGAAAGCGACGATGCCGAGTTCTTCGACTGGCGGCGCCAGCATCATATCCATATCGGCCACGACGTCTGGATCGGCCATGGCGCGATCGTGCTGCCGGGTCGCAACATCGGCACCGGCGCGGTGATCGCCGCCGGCGCCATCGTCACCAAGGACGTGCCGGCCTACACCATCGTCGCCGGCAATCCGGCCCGGATCGTGCGGCGGCGGTTCTCGGAGGAGATCGCCGGGCGCCTTGCGAAGCTCGCCTGGTGGGACTGGGATCACGACAAATTGCGCGCGGCGCTGCCCGATTTCCGCAAGCTCGGGATTGAAGATTTTCTTTCGACATACGAAGCACGGGCGAGCTCTCTCACCAATCCTCCTGCCAGCAGACGAAGCGCGATCGCGTGACAGACATATTCCTCGAAGGCGGCCGGGCCCTGACCGGCGCCGAGTTCGTCGAAACCTCACTTCTCGTGTCCGGAACGGACATTGCGCGGGTCGATGCTTCTCGCGGTCGTGCGCGGCTGGCGATCGATGCCCGCGACCTGCTGGTGCTGCCCGGCATCGTCGATCTGCATGGCGATGCCTTCGAACGGCAGATGATGCCGCGCGCCGGCGTCGATTTTCCGATCGACGTCGCGCTCGCCGACAGCGACCGCCAGGCGATCGGCAACGGCATCACCACCGTCTTTCACGCCACGACCTGTTCCTGGGAACCGGGCCTGCGCAGCGCCGACAATGCGCGCGGCCTGATGGAGGCGATCGAGCGGCAGCGCCCGCAATTCGCCGCCGACACCCGCTTCCATCTGCGGCACGAGACCTACAATCTCGAGGCCGAGGCCGAGATCGCCCAGTGGCTCGCCGAGGGCCGCGTCGACCTGTTCGCCTTCAACGACCACATGGACGGCACCGTCGCCGACATGGCCAAGCCGCGCAAGCGCAACCGCATGGTGGAGCGCACCGGACTTTCAGCTGAGGAATTCGACCGGCTGGTCGAGCACGTGGTTTCTCGCGCCGACGAGGTCCCCGCTTCGATGTCGCGCCTCGCCGCTTCTGCGCGCGCGGCCGGCGTGCGGATGCTCTCCCACGATGACGCAACGCCGGCGATGCGCCGGGAGTTTCGCGAACTCGGCGCTGACATCGCGGAGTTTCCGATCAACGAGGAGACGGCGCGGGCGGCAGCGAGCCACGGCGATGCCATCGTCTACGGCGCGCCGAACGTCGTGCGCGGCGGCAGTCACACCGGCTGGACCAGGGCCTCCGACATGATCGCCAAGGGGCTCTGCTCGGTGCTGGCGTCGGACTATTATTATCCCGCACAGCTGCTCGCCGCGTTCCGCCTCGCCGCCGATGGCGTGGTGCCGCTGGCACAGGCCTGGGATCTGGTCTCCGCCGGCCCGGCGCGCGCGACCGGCCTTGCCGATCGCGGCATGCTCGCGGAAGGACGCCGCGCCGACATTCTCCTCGTCGACGACAGCGTGAAGCTGCGGCCGCGGCTGATCGCAGTGATCTCGGGCGGCAAGCTCGTGCACCTCACCGACGCGACAAGGCTGCTCACTGCCGTAGCGGCGCCGCGCGAGGCTGTCGTCGCGGCTTAAATTGGCTATGCTGAGGTGATGACAGGTTTCCCCCGCTACGCGATCTATTTTGCCGCCGGCGCCGACGGCGCCCTCTCCCGCTTCGGCGCCGAGCTGCTCGGCTATGACGCCCGCAGCGGCGACGAGGTTTCGTTTCCGCAAGAAGCGTTGCGCGTCGCGCCGGACTGGCGCGACATCACCGCCGATCCCCGCAAATACGGCTTTCACGCGACGCTGAAGGCGCCGATGACGCTGGTATCAGGCAGGACCGAGGCCGAGCTCATGGCGGCCTGCGCGACGTTCGCCGGCCAATCGCGGACAACTCCAGTGATCCGCCCCGTCGTCGATACCATCAGCGGCTTCATCGCCGTCATTCCGGCCGAGCCGGTCGACGCTCTCCAGCAGCTTGCCGCCGATTGCGTCCGTGAATTCGACTCCTTTCGCGCGGCCCTCACCGCGGAAGATCGTGCGCGGCGCAAGCCCGAAAAACTCACCGAGCGGCAGCGCGACTATCTCGACCGCTGGGGCTACCCTTACGTGATGGAGGAATTCCGCTTCCACATGACGCTCACCGGCCGGCTGGATGCAGAGCGCCGCGGGC
Source organism: Bradyrhizobium sp. 191 (assembly GCF_023100985.1). NCBI lineage: Bacteria > Pseudomonadati > Pseudomonadota > Alphaproteobacteria > Hyphomicrobiales > Nitrobacteraceae > Bradyrhizobium > Bradyrhizobium sp. 191. The sequence goes on along the minus strand of NZ_CP064692.1, from coordinate 5,177,332 downwards.
CGATTCTGGAGATGTTGCGGGGACGGTTTGCTGCGCTTGGTCTCGGCACGCTGGTCATCGATCGCCTCGCACTGTTCAAGCAGGACGAGGCGAAGGGTCGTTTCCGCATCATCGGCGAGTGGGCGTTGACGCGGTAGGCGCCGCACTCTCAGCTCCCAAGATTGAAGGCGAGCGCCACGGCGCCGACCAGAACGAGGCTGGTCGCCCAGACTGCATCCAGATTGAACCAGCTTCGCGAGACGAACTTCAATCCCAGATAGCGGTAGACCAGCCAGGCCAGACATCCGCCGGCGCTGACCATCGCGATAACGTGCACGAGGGACACCAGCACCGCCATTCCGACATTTGCTTTCATCAACTCGCCCGCCGCCTGATGGCCGGCATCGAGCTCGAAGGCCCGGCATAGCCCGAGATAGATCGGCACCAGCATCAAGGCGGCGCCATGGGCAATGGCGACGGCAAATGACCACAGCGCCAATTGCGTCGGCGGAATTCGTGCCAGCGCGCGCGGATGACGCCGGTCGACCAGCCGATAGACGCCGAAGCCGATGACGAGAAGGCTCGCGACCAGCTGGATCGGACGCTGCCACTCCGCCAGCACGAGCAGGAACGCAAATGGCAGCAGCACGAGAAGCGTTGCAAGGAGATGGCCGGCCGACAGGGCCCACAGCGCGTGGAAAAGCGCGCGCGGGCTCTTGTCCATGAGCCCGGCCGAAACAGCGAGCGGCCATCCCATTCCCGGATTGATCCCGTGGTAGAGACCGCTCGCAACAAGCACGAGCCACAGCCAGACGAGTGCCGGGCTCGCGTGTCCCCAATCTAGACCGACGGGTAGCAAAAGGAGTCCGTCGAACAATCGCCGCCCTCGAGCCTGATCTGGTGCGCACGATATCCGTCGGGGAAGCTCACGAAATAGTCCTTGTCGAGCTCGAGGCCGCCGTTGCGACCGACATTGGCCATGACCTCCACGCCCGGAACCCCATCGGGATAGAACTGGTCATCCCAGGTGGAATAGAGGGAATTGGTCCAGTAGACGCGCCTGCCGTCGCGGCTGATCTCGACCATCTGCGGACCCGCCGCAAATGCCTTGCCGCTCGGATGCGGCGTGCGGCGCGCGATACCGCCGATGTGGACCGAGCCCGCGTGCTTCGGCTTGCGCGGATCACTGACGTCGTACTGGCGCATTTCACCCGTGCCCCAGCACGAGACATAGAGAAACCGGTCATCCATCGACAGGTCGATGTCGGTCACCAGCGGCGGCACGGCGCCGAAGCCTTGGAGCAGCGGCGGGAGCTTCTCCTTTGGCGCTGGCTCGGGTGGGATCGTCGCCGTCTTCTCCGCGTGGAATTTCCCGCCTTCTCGCCACCAGGTCCAGATCGATGCTTCGAGATTCGTGGTGTCGACCACGACGCCGACGAAGCCGTACTCGCGAACCGGATCGTGCGCCGGTCGTACCTCCAGCGCCATTTGATGATTGGCGCCGAGGTCGATGGTCTGGACGTTGCGACGTGCGCGAAGATCCCAGAAGTGGAGACGATGTCCATATTTGTTCGAAAGCAGATCTTCCGGGACGATCCCGTTCTCGAACTGCGGCGGCAATGCCCATTCGCTCGTCACCATGTAGTCGCGCGGCAGATTCCACCAGAAATCATAGTGCAGCGTCTGCGGGCCACGATCGATCTCCCATCGTCCCAGGACCTCGAAGGTCTCGCAATCCATGATGAAAACGCCGGGAGGGCCGTCGGTGCCGTCCTTGCCGCCGCCGCCCAGCGTGCTCACGTAGATGCCGTCCGGCCCGCAATGGATCGTGTGTGGCCGCGAGTAGCCGGTCTTCCTGAAGACTTCCTCTGGCTCGATGATCTTGTGGATCTTGGCTTTGGTCGGATCGGGCTTGGTATCGATGATGTAGATGCGCGACGAACGCAGCCCGGGAATGATGAGATAGCGCCGCTCGATGAAGGCATGTCCGGCGAGCGGCGACAAGGCGGAGGAGCACGCATTCCAGCCGAAGTGATGAAACTCATCGCCCTTGTTGGGCATCGTCACGGTGTGGACGATCTGGCTATAGGTCGGCGATCCCGGCTTGACGTCGATGACCGCGAGAGCATCCGGCTTCGAGAAGTCCGGACTGAGCAGCAACGTGTAGGCAAAGTTCTCCGCAGGTGCTTCCATCGCAAGCTTGGGCGATGCGTGAAAGGTGGGATCCGGCCTCATCGTCATGGCACTGCCTCCCTGTTCTGTCGGTTTGCGCCAACCTGACTTGGGATAACGGCATAGTGAAGAGGTGTTTCGATGTGTCGAGATTTCTCCGCAGGGCCGGTTGGCGAGCGTTACAATACGCCACCGCCGAGCCGCGGGAAACCGCCCGGGCCGCGCTAATTCGACGCCTTCAGCCGAAATGGGCCGATGAGATGAGGCGAGCGCGCACCTCACCCGCAGTGTCGTCCCGGACAAGCGCGCGCAGATCCGGGACCTATAACCCAAGTGAGAGGTTATGGAGCGAGCTGCCGACTCCGAGTTTTCGTCAAACTTCTCCCTGTGGGTCCCGGATCTGCGCTCGCTTTGGGCGCGCTTGTCCGGGACGACAGTGGGCCTTACCTCCCCCAGCGCAGCGCCAGCGCATCGCGCTCCCTGGCGAGCTCCAGCAATCCCGCGCGCGTTGCCGGATGCAGCGGCTGGAGCGGATGGCGCACCGCATCCGACTTGATGATTCCGCCGGCCTGCATCATCACCTTGCAGGCGATGAGGCCGCATTGACGGTTCTCGTAGTTGATCAGCGGCAGCCAGCGCTCATAGGCGGCCTTCGCTTCCTCGCGCTTGCCGGCGAAATAGGGATCGATGATCTGGCGGATGCCGTCGGGATAGCCGCCGCCGGTCATGGCGCCGGTGGCGCCGGCGTCGAGATCGGCCAGCAGCGTGATCGCCTCCTCGCCGTCCCAGGGGCCTTCGATGTCGCCGCCGCCCGCCTCGATCAGGCTGCGGAGCTTTGCAGCCGCGCCTGCCACCTCGATCTTGAAATAGCGGATATTGGCGAATTCGCGCGCCAGCCGCGCCAGCAGCTCGACCGACAGCGGCGTGCCGGCCACCGGCGCGTCCTGGGTCATGATGGGGATGTCGATCGCGCCCGAGAGCACCTTGAAGAATTCGACGATGCCCTTCTCGGGGACCCGGAAGGTCGCGCCGTGATAGGGCGGCATCACCATCACCATGGCGGCGCCGGCCGCCTCGGCCTGCTTGCTGCGCGCCGCGCACACGGCCGAGCTGAAATGCGTGGTGGTCACGATCACGGGAACCCGGCCAGCCACATGTTCCAGCACCGCATGCATCACGGCCTCGCGCTCGGCGTCGGTGAGCACGAACTGCTCGGAGAAATTGGCGAGGATGCAGATGCCGTGCGAGCCGGCATCGATCATGAAATCGATGCAGCGGCGCTGGCCCTCGAGATCGAGCTCGCCGCGCTCGTCGAAGATGGTGGGCGCGACCGGGAACACACCGCGATAGGGGCGCTGGGCCTTGTGTTGGGGCGTGACCGGCATCGAACTCTCCATCCCTGATATGTCTTACGTCTGTCGCCACGCTCGCGGAGCGAGGCGCCACAGATGTACCCGCCACGCGGACCGGCGGCAATGCCCGCGCGACGTTGGATGGTGAGAGAACGAAACTACGCGGTCTTCACGGCGCCCAGGAAGCCCTCGACCGCGACGCGCAGGCGATCGGCGTCGGCCGACATCTTCTTGACGGACTCCGACAGCACTGTGCCGGCGTTGCCGGTCTCCTGGTTGAGCCTCGCGACGCTGCCGATGGTGTCGGTGACCTCGCGGGTGCCTTGGGCAGCCTGCTGGAAGTTGCGCGAGATTTCCGTGGTCGCCGCGCGCTGCTGCTCGACCGCGGCCGCAATCGCCGTCATCTTCTCGTCGATGCCGCTGATGGCGCCGCCGATCGAGCGGATCGCGGCGACGGCCTGGCCGGTGGCACCCTGGATCTCCCCGACCTGGCGCGAGATCTCTTCCGTCGCTGTGGCCGTCTGGGAGGCGAGGCTCTTGACCTCGCCCGCAACGACGGCAAAGCCGCGGCCGGCCTCCCCCGCGCGCGCGGCTTCAATGGTGGCGTTCAGCGCCAGGAGGTTGGTCTGGGCGGCGATCGCGTTGATCATCTTCACGACCTCGCCGATGCGGCTCGCGGTCTGGTCGAGGATCTCGACCGTCGCGTTGGTCTGCTCGGCCTGCGCCACGGCCTCGCGGGCCTCGCGGGCGCTCGACTGCACCTGTGCGGAAATCTCGCCGACGGACGCGGACAGCTCCTCGGTCGCGGCCGCGATGGTCTCGAGATTGTTGGTGGCCTGCTCGGCGGCGGACGAAACCGCGGCGGTCTGGCTGCTGGAGTCCGAGACCAGCGAGCGCACGCCGGTCGCGGTGGCGTCTAGCTCCCGCGTCGAGGCCACGACGCTCTGGATGACCGCCTGCACCGTATCATCGAAACTGCGGCAGGCGGCATCGACAGTGCCCGACCGGGCGAGCTGAAGCGCCTGTTGCGATTCGCGTTCCAGGCCCAGCCGTTCCGCGGTCGCCGCGCTCTCGCGCAGGCTCTCGAGCGCGGCGGCCATGGTGCCGAACTCGTCGGGGTGGCGGGATTGCGGAACCGGCGTCGCATAATCGCGCGCGCTGATGCGCGCAATGGCATCGAGGATGGCACGCACCGGACGCATGAGGCGATGGCGCACTACGAACACGCCGGCCACGGTCACGGCCAGCGCGAGCATGAACGCGAACGACTGCACGATGAGATTGGTCAGGGCTTTCGCCTGAACCGCCTCCGCGCGCGCGATCGACAGGTCGAGCGCCTTGCTGGCGACCGCGACGATGGACGCGAAGGGCGACTGGCACAGCGCATTCCATTCCGAGGCGGGCAGCGCGGGACGGCCGCTGTCGTCGAAGCCCTTGGTGATTTCGCCGATCTGCTTGAGGGCGCCGTCAGTCTTGGCCTTCGCCTCCTTGGCCGCGTTGACGAGGTCGGCCGGCACGTCGGGCGCAGCCAGCAGCTCCTCCATGCCAGTCCAGCCTGCGGTGACGATGCCGTTCCATCCGGCCACGGTCTGCTTCTGGGTGTCATCGAGCGGCTTGCTGGCGTTGACGTTCGGCCGCAGGGTCGAGCACTGGATGCCGTAGCGGTCGCGCACCTGCCAGGCGAGGCGGCGGGCCTGGATCATGCGGGCGATGTAAGGATCGTTCATCCAGGCGCGGTTCGAGACCGCGGTGGATGCGAGATTGGCGGTCTCGATCACCTTGGTGACCGCATCGTACCAGGGCGCGGTACGCTCCAGCTTGCGTTCCGCGCGCGGCAGCTTGGCCTCGTCGTAGAACAACTGGAATTTTGGCGCGGCCTCGCTCCAGCGCTGCTTCAACGTGCCTGCGAGCCCGTCGCGCGCTGCGAATTCGACGGTGGAGAGCGCGGCGCTGATGGCGTCGAAACCGGCCTGCTCGGCCTTCTCGGCGGCACCAAGCTTGGCGCGCGGATCGTCCTCGCCGAGCAGCGCGCTCTGGGCGTCGCCGCGATTGCTGCGCAGGGCAACAACGCCATGGAAGATCGATTTGTCGGCATTCGCCAGCCGTTCAGTCTCCAGGCTGTCGCTGTAGCGGTCGAAGGCGCCGCCCATCTGGATCGCCGTGCTGGTCAATGCGCCGGCGGCCAGCAGGGTCATCAGGACCAGGAGGAGTGTGCTTACCGAATTCTTAAAAATGGACATGGGTCAAGGGACCTAACTCTCGGGAGAGGCCACCTTGCACCGCGACATGCCAATGTTCCGTTAAGGTTTTAGTTGAATCCGTGCGATCCAACCTGCACGCATTCGGGATCCCCTATGCGACCTTGGTAAAATCCGGCGCCCGGCGCTCGGCAAAGGCCGTGAACGCCTCGCGCGCCTCGGCGGTGCGCAGGCGCTGCGCGAACTGCTCGCCTTCGGCCTGCATCTGCGCGACCAGCGCCTCGCCGTTGCGCATCAGCTTCTTGGTGGCCGTGAGCGCGCCGAGCGGCTGACGGGCGAGACGCTGCGCGAGGGCAAGCGCCTCGGCATCGAGCTTGTCGAGCGGTACCACACGGTTGGCAAGGCCCCATTCCAGCGCCGACTTGGCGGGCACGGTCTCGCCAAGCGCGAACATCTCATAGGCGCGCGCATGGCCGATGCGCGCCGGCATCAGCAGGCTGGAGGCGGCCTCCGGCACCAGCGCAAGGCTAACGAAGGGCGTCGACAATTGCGCGTTGTCGGCGAGCACGACGAGATCGCAATGCAGCAGCATCGTGGTGCCGACGCCGACGGCACGGCCCTGCACGGCTGCGACCAGCGGCCGGGTGCAGCGCGCCAGCGACTGGATGAAGCGCACGACGTTGCGGCTGCCTTCGGACTTGCCGGCTGCGACCGCGGCGAACTCGCCGACGTCGTTGCCGGCGGTGAACATGTCGCCCTCGCCGCGAATCAGGATCACGCGAGCGGACGGATCGAACTCGGCGGATTCGATCGTGTCCGCCAGCTTGCCGTACATCGCATCGGTCAGCGCGTTCTTCTTGTCGGGACGCGCCAGTGTGAGGGTGAGAATTCCGCCGTTGCTCTCGATTCGGACGTGCTCGGTCATTCGTCTGCTCCGTGTTGTTCGTCTGAACTTCTTGGAAACTTGTCCTGAATGCTCGTCAGCCAGCGTGCGACGATGTCGATCTCCGCGGCCGTAAATCCCTCCGTCAGCGCCGCGTTGACCTCCGCCGCCGAGGTCTTCGCCTGCGCCAGCGCGCTGCGTCCCTTGGGCGTCAGCCAGATTCGCCAGGCGCGGCCATCCTCGCGATCGGCGCGCCGCTCGATCAGTCTTGCGGCTGCGGTGCGGTCGACCAAGCCGGAAATACCGGCCGGCCCCATATCGAGCGCCGCGCCCGCCTCGCCGATCAGGACGCCGTCCTGCCTGCCGAGGATGAACAGCAACCCCGCCTGCGCCGGCGTCACCTCGCTCTGCGGCTGCGCCGCCATCCAGCGCTGCAATCGGCGGTGCGCGACGCTCAGCAGGTAGATCAGCCGGTGATGCTTCGCTGCGGCCTCATTATTTCGCATGCGAAGTATATAGCGAGACGGATCCGGATTGTCAAAGGGCGCCGCTAGGCCGGCGCCGCGCGACAGCCGTCGAGGAACAAGGCCGTGCAGGTCTGCACCCGGCGCTCGATCTGCTTGCGTGACGGCAAAGGCAGGCCGCCATAAATCGCCGCGCGCTGCGGCGCCGATGCGACCATACCGATCAGCATACCGGCGGCTTCCTCGGCATCCTCGATCACGATGCGCTTGCGCCTGACCTGGACGCGCAACCAGCCGGCGAGGGCCGTCACGGTGCGGGAGATGCCGTTCCTGTAGAAGTTCGCTGCGAGATCGGGAAAGGCAGCCGATTCCTGCAGCACCATGCGCTGCAACGCCACGACCTCCGGATCGAGCGCGAGATCGGCGCAGGCGAGCAGCGCGGCGCGCAAGCCGGTTTCGATATCGACCTCATTGCTTCCCTGCAGGTCGACGGCGGAGAGCAATCGCTCCAGCCGGTCGGCGCACATCGCCTCGAACAGCGCAGCCTTGCCCGGAAACAGCCGATACAGCGTCCTGGTCGAGATGCCGGCGCGGCGCGCCAGCTCTTCGGTGCTGGTCGCCTCATAACCGTCGCGGGCAAAGGCGTGCCGTGCGGCGTCGAAGACGATCCGCCTGGTCTCGTCGTCGCTGCGGACCGGTGGCCGCCCGCGCGGACGAACTTCGCTGTCCAATCTTGCCTGAGCCATGCCTTTAAATGACGCCTGTCATTCCATTGACAATTCCAAGGCTAGTCTCATTTTGGAAATTATCAAGTTTCCTAATTCAGGGGAGCCGGCCATGACCGTCCACACCACCCCATCCGCTGCCGCCCAGGCTGCTGTGACAGCAACCGCCCTAGAGGGCGTCCTGCCCGCCGCGCCGGCCCACGTGAGCCACGAAAAACCCAACCTTCGCAAGCTGTTGCTGATGGCGGCCGCGGCCGCCGCGCTGGCCGGCACCAGCTGGTACGGCTACGATTACTGGACCGTCGGCCAGTACCTCGTCTCCACCGACGACGCCTATGTGAAGGCCGACAACACCACCATCGCGCCGAAGGTCAGCGGCTATCTCAACCACGTTCTGGTCGCCGATAACGAGCATGTGAAAGCCGGCCAGGTGCTGGCCCGGATCGACGACCGCGACTTCAAGGTCGCGCTCGACCAGGCTCGCGCCGACGTCCAGGCGGCGAACGCGGCGGTCGTCAGCAAGGCGGCACAGCTCGAGGTTCAGCAAGCCGTGATCACTGCCGCCAGGGCGACCATCGATGTCGACACGGCCGCAAAGACCTTCGCGCAGCAGGAAAACAAGCGCTACACGGATCTCGCCAGGACCGGCTATGGCAGCGTGCAGAACGCGCAGCAGGCCCAGGCGCGCGACGCCGGCGCGGACGCCGCGATCGCGCGCGATAGCGCCAACCTCATCTCCGCGCAGAAGCAGGTCGATCTCCTCAAGGCCGAGATCGCGCAAGCCAAGGCCACCGCCGCGCGCGCAGCCGCGATCCAGCAGCAGGCGGAGCTCAATCTCGGCTACACCAGGATCGTCTCGCCGATCGACGGCGTCGTCGGCAATCGATCCTTGCGCGTCGGCCAGTTCGTGCAGGCGGGTACGCAGCTGATGTCGATCGTGCCGACCGATGCCGCCTATGTCGTCGCCAATTTCAAGGAAACGCAGCTCACCCATGTGCGGGCGGGACAGGCCGTCGATATCGAGGTCGACATGTTCCCGGGCCAGGTCCTGCATGGTCACGTCGATTCCATCTCGCCGGCCAGCGGCCAGGAATTCGCGCTGCTGCCGCCCGACAACGCCACGGGCAATTTCACCAAGGTGGTGCAGCGCATCCCGGTCAAGATTGTGCTCGACGACAAGTATGGGCCTGCGATCGCGCTGCGGCCCGGCATGTCCGTGATTCCCACCATTGCAACACGTTCGACCGCGCCGGCCGCGAATGCGGCCGTGACGCCCAAAGCAAAGCTCGTCTCCGGAGGGTCGTGCCATGTCAAACAGCCTCTCAATCTCGACGCAAGCAACACCGGCCGCGACGCCTGATCGCGCCGCGAGCGATCCCGACCGCGCGAGCCTCGCAACCTGGATCGCCGTGCTCGCCGCCATGATCGGCTCGTTCATGGCGATCCTGAACATCCAGATCACCAATGCCTCGCTGGCCAATATCGAAGGCGGCATCGGCACCGGCGCCGACAACGGTTCCTGGATCTCGACGTCGTATCTCATCGGCGAAATCATCGTGATCCCGCTGACCGATTATTTGAGTCGCGTGTTCACGTTCCGCCGCTACATGCTGGCGAGCGCAACGCTGTTCGCGGCGTTCTCGGTCGCCTGCGCCTTCACCCATGATCTCCCGTCGATGATCGCGATGCGCGGCCTGCAAGGCTTTGCCGGCGGCGTGCTGATCCCGATGGCCTTCACGCTGGTCCTGACCAAGCTGCCGAAACCGCAGCAGCCGGTCGGGCTCGCCATCTTCGCGCTGTCAGTCACCTTTGCACCGGCAATCGGCCCGACCATCGGCGGCTATCTCACCGAGACCTATGGCTGGCGCACCATCTTCTTCGTCAACGTGATCCCGACCGCCGTGATGGTCGCTGCACTCTATTTGACGCTGGAGCGGCAGAAGATGCAGCTTGGTCTCCTGAAGGAAGGCGACTGGGCCGGCATCGTCACCATGGCGATCGGCTTGTCGGCGCTGCAAGCCGTGCTCGAGGAAGGCAACAAGGACGACTGGTTCTCCTCCCCTTTCATCGTCAAGCTGGCGATCGTCGCAGCCGTCAGCCTGACGCTGTTCGTCGCGATCGAGCTCAGAATCGAAAAGCCGCTGATCCGGTTGCGCCTGCTGACGCAGCGCAATTTCGGCTTCGGCACCGTCGCAATGACCATGGTCGGCTTTGCGCTGTTCGGTTCGGTCTACATCCTGCCCGCCTATCTCGGCCAGGCGCAAGGCTACAACTCCGAGCAGATCGGCAACGTGCTGGCCTGGACCGGCCTGCCGCAACTCGTGCTGATCCCGCTGATTCCCAGGCTGATGCAGCGCTTCGACACGCGCTACATCGCCATCACCGGCCTTCTGATCTTCGCCTATAGCTGCTTCATGAACACGGCGATGTCGCCGGACTATGCCGGTGACCAGCTCTGGATTCCGAACATCGTGCGCGCGGTCGGCCAGGCCATGGTGCTGACGCCACTGACCTCGGTGCTGTCAGGCGGCATCGCGCCGCAGGATGCTGCCGCGGCCTCCGGCATCAGCAACATGTTCCGCAATCTCGGCGGCGCGATCGGAACGGCGACCCTCGCGACGATCATCACGAAGCGCGAGCAGTTCCATTCCAACATCATCGGACATTCGGTCACGCTCGGCCGCGAGGAGGTCCGCAGCCGCATCGCCCAGATGACGGACTATTTCATGGCCCACGGTGTCCCCGATCCCAACGCCGCACGCGAGCAAGCCATCATCGCGCTCGGCAAGACCGTAAAGCGCCAGGCCCTGGTGATGGGCTATTCCGACACCTTTGCGGTGATCGGCGCCGTGCTGGTCCTCGCCGCGATCGCAGTGCTGCTGACGCGGCGCGTGAAGGCAGCAGGTGGGCCCGCGCATTAGCTGGAGGTCGTCGTGCCCGGGGCTTGTTCCGGGCATCCACGTCAGCCGTGCGGCGTGACAAGAGCGCGCTGGCCGCAGCGAGCCCGGCCATGACGCTGCGGCAACCATCCGTGCCTCACGGCGCACAGGTAAAGCTCGATGCCTCCGTCACCGCACCCGCCTTGTAGTGCGGCCAGGCCGGCCAGCGGCACAGCGGCAGCGCGCGCAGCGTCGCGAACGACGGCGCCTCGACCTTCTGCTCGCTGACTTCGAGATCGCCGGGCGCCTTGCCGTTCTCGACCCAGTCGACCAGCACGCTCAGCATGTCGACATTGGCCGGCGCGCCGGAGCCGACATGGTCGACACCGGGCGCGGTGTAGAGCCGCGCGAATTCCGCCGTCTCGGCCTTGCCCATCTTGCGTTCGACGCTTTCGAAATAGCGGATGCCGGCATAGGGGCTCTGCGCATAGTCGGCCATGTGCTCGAGCATGATCACACGGCCGCCGCGCATCCGGAAACGGCTGAGGTCGGGATCGGTCGAATCCATCAGCTTCGAGACCTCGAGCAGCCGCGTCTTGTGGTGCTCCACGTTGTAGGTGGTGACATCGAGCTTCGGATCGCGCGCGAAGACATATTGAATGCCGCCGGCTCCGTAGATCCAGGCGATGCCGTTGTTGGGCGCAGGCGGCTGAGCCGGCGGCGCGGTGCCGAGCCACCACGCGACCCAGCCGCCGGTCGGCCCGATTGCCGGCGTGTCCTCGCCCGAGACGCCCCAGCCCGGATAGTCGTCGAGACCATTGGCGAGCGCGAATGGAAATTTGTAGGTTGCATGCAGCGTGTTGATCGCCTTGATCTGGGGATCGGTGAGGCACTGATCGCCGCTCTGGCCCGCCGCGCAGCGCAGCGTCTCGACCTTGAATGCCGCCTTGCAGGCGACCGGATCCTGCACCAGCGCATCGTCGGAGCCGTCGGCCTTGTCGCAAGCCGCCCGCACGGCATCGCCGACCAGCTTCACCTGCGCCGGATTGATCCAGCCCTCGCCCATGGTCACCAGCCCCGAGCGCGTTCCGGCATGCTGCAAGCCGACCCAGTTGATGACAGGCACCCGCGCGAAGATCCCGTCGAAATCATCGGGGTAGCGCTGCGCCATGGTCAGGCCTTCGCGGCCGCCTTCGGACGAGCCCATGAAGTACATCTTGTCCGGCTTCTTGCCATAGGCGCGCTGCATCAGGGCGACGGCCGCGTCGCGCACCTTCTTGTAGGCGCGATGGGCGAAGTTCTCGAAGGCCTCGTCGTTCAGCGCAAACAACTGCGGCGGCTCGCCCGGCCTGGATTCGTGGCCGGAGTCCGTGCCGTAGGTGACGAAGCCACGCGCGAGCGGCGACGGCTTGTCGAAGGGATAGGCCGGCGGCAGCGCAAGGCCGGTGATCAGCACGCCGTTGAAACCGCCGCCGCCATATTGCAGCGAGCGGCCGTTCCATTCGACGGGAAGGTTGACCTGGAATCTGATCGGCGGCGCCTTGGGATCGGTGGGGTCGATATGGCCGAGCACCTTGCAGAAGGCAGGATTGGCGGGCGTGATGCGCCCTGACGGCGTCGGGCCGCGCTCGGCAACAGCGAGAGTCGATGGCGGCTGAAACGTCGCGGCATCGATCTTCACGGCATCGGTGCCGCCGACCAGCCCCTTGCAGACCGTCTCGGCATCCTCCGCCAGCGTCACCGCCAACGCACCACTCGCGCTCATTGCGGCCGCAGTGCCTACGAGCCATGCACACGGCTTCGCTCTGTTTCGCTTCATCGTTTCCACCCGGCTTGTTCTGTTGCATTCGGAAGTTGGCCGCATTCAATGCAACCATCGCCCGTCCGTCAATCGCTGACGCCGGCTTTCCGTCAGAACGAGCCCAGCGCAGTGCCCAGGGCGATCACCGCCACCAGCGCCAGGAGCGAGGTCACGATGCCCACCATGACGATGTCGAAATAGCTGTCACGATGTGTCAGGCCGCAGATCGCGAGCAGGCTGACCACCGCACCGTTGTGCGGCAGGATGTCCAGCGTGCCCGCGCCGATCACCGCCACGCGATGCATCAGCGCAAGGTCGATGCCGGTCCGCGCGGCAAGCTCGACGTAGGTCGGGCCGAGGGCGTCGAGGGCGATAGTCAGGCCGCCCGATGCCGACCCTGTCAGTGCGGCCAGGATATTGGTCGCGACGGCGAGCGAAACCAGCGGTCCTCCTTCGATCGCCAGCACCCAGTCGCGCACGATCGTGAACGCCGGCAGCGAGGCCACGACGGCGCCGAAGCCGACGAGGCTGGCGACGCTGAAAGCAGGCAGGACCGACGCATTGGCCCCGGCGTCCATGGTCCGGCGCAGCGCCGGCAGGCGCGCCCAGTTCAGCGCGATGGTCGTGACGATGGCGGCAGCCAGCGCCACCGCGACCGACCACACGCCTGCAACGGCTGCAAGCGTCGTGTCACCAAAGCGTTGCTCGGCGAGATAGCTGACATCGAGCCGCGGCAACACCACCAGCGACATCACCAGATTGACGGTCACGACGACGACGAGCGGCGCCATGGCGTTCAGCACGGGCGATGGCCGCTCGCTGCGATGACCGTGCTGTAGCTCCGCCGGATCGAACTCGCGGGCAGTCGTCGCGCGCTCGCGCACGAGCTCGTCGGCAGCGGCCTGCTCGATCGCGCCCTCGGCATCGTCGCCATAGCCTTCTCCAGCGCGGCGCGCCGCAGCTTCAGCGCGATGCAGCCACCACAATCCGGAGCCGAGCATGATGAGCGAGGCGACGATGCCGAGGCCCGGCGCGGCAAACGGCGTCGTGCCGAAGAACGGCATCGGGATCGCATTCTGGATCGACGGCGTGCCGGGCAGGGCCGACATGGTGAAGGTCGACGTTCCCAGCACGATCGCGGCCGGGATCAGACGACGCGGAATCGAAGCGGCACGAAACAGCGAGCGTGCCATGGGAACGATGACGAAGAACGCAACGAACAGGCTGACACCGCCATAGGTGACCAGCGCGCCGGCGAGCACGACCGCCAGGATCACGCGCCGGTCGCCGAGACGCTCCGCCATGAAGCCGGCGACCGACGTCACCGCACCGCTGTCGTCCATCAACTTGCCGAAGACGGCGCCAAGCAGAAAGATCGGAAAGAACTGCGCCAGAAATCCCGCCGCGTTCACCATGAACACCTGGGTCAGGTTCGCGAGCAGCGGCTCACCGCCGAACAACGCGGCAATCAGTGCGGCGAACGGCGCGAGCAGCAGGACGCTCCAGCCGCGGAAGGCGAACAGGACGAGCAGGCCGAGCCCGACGAAGAGGCCGAGGAGACCCATGCGTCAGCACTCCGACAGCAGGACATCGAGATCGGCGGTCGAACGATGGCCGATCTCCGCGCCGTGCTCGGCGAGGAAGTTGTCCGCAGCCATGCGCCCCTCGGCGCGCAGCATCGAGACGAACTCCCACTCCGCGTTGAGCTTCGAGGAGGCCCCGAACTTCGCCAGCATGTCGCTCTTGACCCGGTGTGTGCGCATCTTCGCCCAGCGTGCGCCCTCGCCGCTGCCGGGGTCCGCCGCCTGGCGCAGCAGTGCGATCATGCGCAGCTCCTTCATCAGCGGCGAGTTGAATGAGATTTCGTTGACCCGGTTGAGAATCTCCGCAGCCGTCCGCAGCTCCTCCAGCCGCTCGGTCGGATTGATCTGGACGAGAATGGTGTCGTGCGCGTCGCTCTCCCGAACCAGCGGCGTGATCGTCGGGTTGCCGGCAAAGCCGCCGTCCCAATAGGGCTCGCCGTCGATCTCGATCGCGCGGAACATGGTCGGCAGGCAGGCCGATGCCAGCAGCACATCCGCCGTGATCTCCGCGTTGCGGAAGATACGGCCGCGCCCGGTGCGTACCCTGGTCGCGGTGATGAACAGCTGGATCGGCGAGCGCGCGAGGCGTTCGAAATCGATACTCTCGGCCAGCACCGCGCGCAGCGGATTGTAACCGGTCGGATTGAGGTCGTAGGGCGACAGCACACGCGACATCAAATCGGTGAGGACGTAGAAGGGCGACGTATCGAGGGTCCAGCGCCCCATCAAGCGGTCGAGCGGAGAGCGTTGTAGCGGGCTGAAGGTCGCGGCCTTCGAGACACGGCGCCAGTATCGGTCGAGCGCCTCGCGCGCGCCCTCGGCGCCGCCGGCCGTCCAGCCGTCCGCCAGAACCGCCGCGTTCATCGCGCCTGCGGAGGTTCCGGAGATTGCGGCGATCTCCAGCCATTTCTCTTCCAGAAGACGGTCGAGCACACCCCAGGAGAAGGCGCCGTGCGAACCGCCGCCCTGAAGCGCGAGATCAATCAGTACGGCGTTCCGTTCCATGGCGGACACTCACGCAACTGAAGCTCAAATTCGACGCGATTTTTGACCGGGCCGAATTCGACGACAGTGTGGGAGTAGTTGCTACAAGTTGCAACCGGAACGTGGGTGGTCCAGAGCTATTTGACGCGTTTTCTTTATATCCACGTCGCTCGAAAAGGCTTTAGTGCTCGAACACCAGCCGCGCGCCGATGGTGCCGTCGAGGGCGCGGATCTGCTGGAGCAGTTCGCCGGAGTCCTGGCCGCCGAGATCGGCGTCGAGCACGACATAGCCGAGGTCGCCGGCGGTCTCCAGATATTGCGCGGCGATGTTGATGTCGCGCTGGAGGAAGACCTCGTTCAGCCGCCGCAGCATGCCCGGCACGTTGCGATGGACATGGCTGAAGCGCGCGCCGGAGGGGCGAAGATGCAACTGCACTTCGGGGAAATTCACCGCGCCCATGGTCGAGCCGGTGATGAAATAGTCGACCAGCTTGCGCGCGACCTCGCCGCCGATCCGCTCCTGCGCCTCTTCGGTCGAGCCGCCGACATGCGGCGTGAGAATGACGTTCTCGAAGCCCTGGACCGGGCTCTTGAAGCGTTCCGCGTTCGACGAAGGCTCGACCGGAAACACGTCGATGGCTGCGCCGGCGAGGTGACCGTCGCGCAAAGCGCCGGCAAGCGCGTCGAGATCGACCACGGTGCCGCGGCTGTTGTTGATCAGGAACGAGCCAGGCTTCATCGTCCGCAGCTCCTTCTCGCCGATCATGCCCGCGGTCTCCGGCGTCTCCGGCACGTGCAGGCTGACGACGTCACTCTGCGCCAGCAGCTCTTCGAGCTTCTCGACCGGCTCAGTGTTGCCGTGACGGAGCTTGTCGGTGCGGTCGAAGTAGATCACGCGCATGCCCATGGCTTCGGCCAGCGTCGAGAGCTGCGAGCCGATATTGCCGTAGCCGACGATGCCCAGCGTGCGGCCGCGTACCTCGCGGCTGCCGGTCGCCGACTTGTCCCAACCGCCCTGATGGGCCGACACCGAGCGCGGAAAGATCCGCCGCAGCAACATCACGATCTCGCCAATCACGAGCTCGGCGACGCTGCGCGTATTGGAGAACGGGGCATTGAACACGGGAATGCCACGCTTGCGCGCAGCCAGGAGATCGACCTGGTTGGTGCCGACGCTGAAGCAGCCGACGGCTAGAAGCTGGTCCGATGCCGCGAGCACCTCATCGGTGATCTGGGTCCGCGAGCGGATACCCAGCAGCGATACGCCCTTGATCGCCTGCCGCAAATCCTCGCCGTCCAGTGCCTTGGTCAGCCGCTCGACATTGGTGAAACCCGCGCTCCTGAACAGGTCCACGGCACTGTCATTGACGCCTTCGAGCAGCAGCGCCTTGGCGCTTCGCTCAGGGCTTTGGCCTGGGGCTGACATGGAATCTCCGTAAGTCACAGCTTTGCCGCAGCTCATAGACCGTGGAGGATGTGCAGCACAATAGGGGTCGGATACGGGGAGAAGATGGCAGGAGCCCGTGCGCTTGGCATCCCACCAGCTCCGCCGTTCCCGCGCTCACAGCAGCCGTCCCGTCATCCCTGCGCAGCGGCGAAGTCGCCGACGGTGCGAGTGGCGCGATGCTTGGCATCGCGCCGGGAGCCTCGAAGGATGAACGGTCCCGATGCAGCCGGGCGTCGCCCTTCGAGGGCCGCTGAAGGAGCGGCCACCTCAGGGGTGACGGTGATAAATCAATGCGAGCGGCAAGGATCACGGCTCGCTCGCCGTCAAATCACATAAAACCCATGCGTGCCGTCGCGGCGGAGTTGCTCGACGAGGCCGTATTCCCAGTCGAGATAGGCCTGCATCGCAGCTTCGGCCACATCAGTGCCTTCATAGGGCCGGCGGTAGCGGTGTGCCGGATCCGGCTTCGGCAGGACATGCGGCGGCCCGACGTCGAGCGCACCGTCATAGCCGCCCTCGAGCACATAGACTTCCCAGCCCATCTGCGCCAGCCAGGACGCCGTCATGTCGGCGCGGATGTTCTTGTCGTCGGTCAGGAGAATGCGCGCGCCGCGCACGGGCGCGGCCATGTCGGTTTCCTGGACGAGCTGGCCGCCAGGATAATGGCGGAAACCGGGGAGATGGCCGGCCGCATAGTCCTCGGCGTCGCGCACGTCGAAACGATAGAGCGTGCGATTGGTCTGCGCAGCAAGCGCCGACATCTCGTTCGCACCGATACGGCGAACACCTGCGCGGTAGGCAACATCGCGGGCATTGGCCGGTCCGCCCTCGAATGGCCCGATCGCGCCGCGCCTGTCAGCGCCGTGATCAAGCGTATGCCGCGCCAGCGTCCAGCCGATCGTGCCATTGCGCAGTGCGCGCACCTTGTTCGGCGCGCCGGCATTGATCAGCGACTGGGTGCCGATGATCGAGCGGGTGCGGCCGGCGCAGTTGACGATGATCGTCGTCTCGGGATCGGGTGCGGCCTGCCCTGCCCGCAACACCAGCTCCGCGCCGGGCACGCTGACCGAGCCCGGGATGTTCATGGTCGCATATTCGTCGAAACGGCGGACGTCGAGGATGGCGATGTTGGCCTTGTCGGCGATGAGCCTTGCCACCTCGTCGGCGCTCAGCGAGGGCGTATGGCGACGCGACTCGACCAGTTCGCCGAACGCCTTCGAGTAGGAATTGACGTCCTCGAACACCTCGAAGCCCGCATCGCGCCACGCCTTCAGCCCGCCGTCGAGTGCGCCGACATTGGTGTAGCCGAGTGCGGCCAGACGCTCGGCACCGGACGCGACCAGCCCCTCGCCGTCATCATAGAGCACGATCGGCACATCCTTGCGCGGCAGCCGGACCTCGGCCTCGACGGCGATCCGGTCCACCGCCATATTGGCGGCGAAGAGCGGATGGCCGGTCGCGAAGGCCGCCTCGTATCTGAGATCGAGCAACGCGATCTCTTCGCGCAACAGCAGCGCACGGCGGATGTCGGCGGGGGTGACAGTCGGAAGCTTCATGGCATGGACCTTGAGGACAGAGCCAGGAGCTTTTGAACCATTGCGGCGGTGTTGACCAGCGATATCGGAGAACAGGACAATGGCGCGGAGATCGGGCTAGTCGCACTCGAATGTCGCGACGACCTGCGAGAAGTCGCGTTGATCAAGAGCATCCCGACCGATCCAGAAATGAAGCACACCGCCAATGTTGGAGTGCCAATTGAAGAAAGCAAGATCACCCTGAATCTGAAGCAACAGCACGTCCTCCAGGTGCGCCTCGGTCGCATCTTGCGGGCCGCTGCCGTATCCCAGCATCTGATGAAGCGCAGTTCTGAAGTGGCGGTGCTTGCCATCGTCCACGGTTGGCGTCTTCCAGTGATTCTGCCGCGCCAGATTCGCGACGTAGCTGGACGGGGCGTGGTCGGAGATATCGACGTCCTGAGTCGCCATGCAACGGATCGTATGGTTGATGGCGTTGCCGAGGTCGTGCGCGATTGTACCCGCATATGTGGGCACCTGCCCGTCCAGCTTCTCGTAGGCATGCACAATCTTGAACCACCAGGATCTGAAGCTCGCCTTTGTATCCGGATCAACGTCGTCCATTGGGGTAAGCGCCCGACAGCGCTCGAGCCACCCGATTGCACCAGCGCGTAGCCGCTTCAATTCAACAGTTGCTTCGTCGGTGAGCGGCTTGCCATAATATCCACGCGTCAGATCGCGTTGGACGTGCGACAATACCGACCGGACCACATAGGTGATGAGGAGCCAGTTGAAGGGCCAATCCTCGTCCTTCTCGTATTCGGACGCAGCTCTGAATTGAAGCAGATCATTCTCGTGCGCCTCCCCCGGACCCAGCGCCCTACACAATTCTTTGACCATAAGCGCCCCTCCGACGGCGTCCTCCCGGAAGTAGAAGTCGCGGAACGGTCGGAAGGAGACCGGATACTTGAACTCGACCCTGGAATGAAGATCGAGGTTGGGGTCGAGCCATCTGACCTGGGAATCACCGTCGGTGCCTGCCAGCGGCATCAGGTCTGGCGGTGGCGCGCGGTTGGGATACACGCCACCGTCCGTCGGGCTATACAGTACGCGACAAGGTGGATGTCCTTCGCCAACAAACACGGAACTACAGAAGAAATAAAGGGTGCCTCGCGTCGGAAGCGGCGACCAGCCGGCCCCAGGCACTTCAGCCAGGTCAATTTGAGCTACGAATGTAAGCGCAACCGTTTCCGGCTTTTCATTGGCCATGACCTCTGCCGTCGGCCAATCAAATTTCGGGGGCAGCTTGGGGAGCCCGCCGAAAAAGCTCCGCGCCGGGTGCGCGAGCGGCACGGGCAGATCGCTGCGTCTGACCAGCACCGCAGGCAGCGCCGTCTCCTCGATTTCGTCTTGCTCGGATCGCGCCATCGATCACCCCGACTTTCGCATGGACTTCGTCAATCGAACCATTTGTGGAGAGTTCAGACAAGTCGCTCCGATCCGCTGTGTGCGGCAGGCGTTGTTTGCACCGGCTGCGGATGAGCTATCGGCGGCGCGTGGCGCGGCGGCTAGTGCATCACTGTCATTCGCCGGGAACGAGCCGCCCGAGCGGCGGCTGCGCCGGGCGGCGCAGCTTGCGGCGCGACAGATAGAGCAGGATTCCCGTGACCGAGAACAAGGGCATCAAGACGGCGGCAATCATGAAGGCGAGCTTGCCGGGCCATCCCAGGATCGCACCGCGATGGATGTCGTAGATGGCCGCGATGATCTTCTCGCCGAAGGTCTTGTCGGCATAGCGCTCGGCGGAGACCATCTGCCCGGTGACGGCATCGATGCGGAATTCGTCGCGCGTGGTCTCGAGCAACGACGCCTTCCCCCACGACCGGATGCGGATCGTCGTGCCCTGCGCCGGCAGCGTCAGCAACGCCTTGGAGAAGCGGTCGCCCTCCTCGCGCTGGAACGTCGTCCAGGCCTGATCGAATCCGATCGGCGGCGCCGGCTGGGAGCTGGCCGTACGCGTCGGCTTCGCGGACATCTTAGGCTGTATCTTCTCGGCGGCGGCGTGCGGACGCGCGAGCAGCCAGGTCACGCCGTCCTTGTACCATTCGAAGGAGAAATACAGCCCGGTGAGCGTTATCGCCAGATAGACCGGCAGGACCCAGGTGCCGATCACGGCATGCAACGACCGGTGCAGTCCGCGGCCGCTGAGCCCGAGATTCGGCTTCAGCCACATCTTCACGCTGCCGCCCCGGCGCGGCCAGCGCAGCACGAGGCCCGAGACCAGCATGACAATGAGGCCGAGTGCGATCGTGCCGGTGATCGGGCGTCCCCAGCCCTTGCCGTCACCGGGAATGAGCAGCCACCGGTGCAGCCTGCGCACCGTTGCGAAGAACGCCTCGCCGCGCGGCGAACCCAGCACGCGCGCATCGTAAGGATCGACAAAGAGCGAGGCCGGCCTTCCGCCGTTTTCATCCCGCGCGAAGCGGACATGGGCCGCCGCCGCCGGATCGCTCGACAGCGTGACGGCCGAGACCTTGCCGACGTCCTGCTCCGCCTTCAGCCGGGCGACCAACACGTCCGGCATCAGCGCCGGGATTTGACGCGGTGGGACCTGCATGATCCCGGCGTTGAGCTGGTCGACGATCTCGTCCTCAAAACTCATGATCGCGCCGGTCAGCGCGATCATGGACACCAGCAGCGCGAGGGCGAGGCCCGCGATGGAATGGACCTGGAACAGGACGGCCTTGACCGTATACCCGATCCGCACCGTCATCGCTAGAACTTCACCGTTGCCGACAGCGAGAACCGCCGCGCATCGCCGATGGCGACGTTCAGGGCATTCCCGGTGCTGGATGTATAGTAGAGCTTGTCGAACAGATTCTTGACATTGAACTGATACGTCACGGGCAGATTATCGATCTTCGTGTCGTACGTCGCAAAAATGTCCGCCACGGTATAGGCCGGCATGAAGAACGTGTTGGCAGAGTCGCCCGCCCGATCGCCGACATAATGCGCGCCGCCGCCCAGCCGCAGGCGTCCGGGGAGCCTGTCGCCGAAATCGTAGACGAGATAGAGCGAAGCCGTGTTCATTGGAACATTGAACAGCTTGGCATTGCCGACAACGGGATCATTGATCAGGCGTGCGTCGGTATAGCCGTAACTTCCGATCATGCTCCATTCGTCGGTCAGCCTGCCGGTCACGTCCAGTTCGACGCCGCGAGACCTGGCCGCACCGGACGTGCGCGCCGCCGACTTGCCGCCGCCGATGTCGTCCAGCACCAGCACGTTCTTCTTCTCGATGTCGTAGACCGCCAGAGTGCCCGACAGCCGCTTGTTGACGTCGAATTTCAGACCGGTCTCCCACTGCGTTCCCTCTTCGGGCGCAATGGTGGAATCGACGACGAAGCCGGCGGTGAACGGCGGGATGACCGATGTCGGCTTGAGCGACTGCGTATAGCTCACGTAGTAAGAGAGCTGGTCGTTGAGTTTGAAGATGACGCCGCCGAGCGGCAGCACCTTGTCGCCCGAAAGATTGGTGGCAGTGACGAAGAGGGGCCGGCCTTTTCCGGCGAGCTGCTCGTATTCCATCCAGCGCACACCGCCGACCACGGAGAGCCAATTGGTCAGGTGGAACGTGTCCTGCGCAAAGAAGCTTCGGGTGCCGAGTTTGTCGGTCTGCTCGCTGTCGGTTGCCGAAACGGTCGTGCCCGGCGTGACCAGCCCGTAGACAGGGTTATAGAAATTGAAGCTCTGCGTCGCCTGGCGAATCAAATCGTGGCGATCGATCGTACGATACAGCGCCTCGCCGCCGAACAGGATCTCGTTGCGGAAACCGCCCACCCAGACGTCGCCTTGCAGATAGGAGGTGCCGTAGCTGGCGTTGCTCAGCGAATTGCGCGTACCGTCGTTGCTGCGGGTTTCAACGCCGGTCGTGGCGTTGACGCTGGTGATACGAAGCTGGTTCGCGCTGAAAGTCTCGGTGTTGTAGCTGTAGGCCGCCGTGACCTTCCAATTGTCGTCGAGCTTCTGCTCGACGGAAGCCTGCACCAGGTCGGACGTGCCCCACATGTTGTTGAAGGGCTCGTCGAGCCGGCGCGTCTTCGGAATCGCCAGTGGAGCGCCTTTGACGAAGGCCGTGCCGCGGTCGAACGGATAGATGAATTCGCGGTGCTCATAGGTGAGCTGCACCGTCGTTGTGTCGCCGTACCAGGCCAGCGACGGGTTCACCAGCAATTCCCTGTGGCGGCCGAAATTGCGCCAATAGTCCTCGCTGACGCCATAGCCGATGAAGCGATAGGCAAGACCGCCGTCACCGATCGGACCGGTGATGTCGAGCGTGCCGTCGGCGCCGCTGCGGTTGTTCGCATAGGTCGAGCCGAGCAGCGTGACCGAACCGTGCTGATAGAGCTCCGGACGCTTGCTGATGGTGTTGACGATGCCGCCGGGATCCATGATGCCGTAGAGCAGCGAGGCCGGCCCTTTCAGCACCTCGACGCTTTCGACCGCGGGATTGAGGCTGCGGCCCTGCACCAGCGGCATGCCGTTGCGCATGATCGAGCCGTCGCGATTGTCGCCGAAGCCGCGACGGATCACGGCGTCCTGAGTGCCCGCAAGCGTGTTGGTCTGGGCGATCCCGCTGATGTTGACCAGCGCATCGTCGATGTTGCGCGGCAGCTGGTCCTTCAGCACCTGCTCGGGCACGACGTTGACGGTCTGCGAAGTATCAAGCGGCGATGCGCCGCTGCGCAGCGTGGTCGAACTCGGCATCGCGCGATAGCCCAGCTTTGCGGCCTGTTGCGCGGCGGCATCCGCGGCCGCGCGCTCCGAGAGCGTCGGCGCTGCGGGGGCGGTATTGCGATTGGGCTGGCGGCGAGCTGTCGTTTGCGTGCGGCGCGACGGCTGCCCGGATGCGCGGGCCGGCTTCGACCGCGGTGTTGAGGCCTCCACCGTCACCGGCGGCAGCGCCGATTGCGCCTGGGCGGTCGTCATGTTGGAGGGGCATTCGGCGAGCAGCACAGCTGCTGTGATGAGAAGACCGGCGCGGCTCTTGCCGGCTCGATGACGATGGCCGCTGGCGCATTGGCCATCCAGATAAGCACGCACGTTCGATTCACTTCCAAGTCAGACGCAGCATTGAAGCTGGCGCGTCTAACAGGCCCGGCGCGCGAGCGGAACCATAAGCGGACTTGAATCGCTCTAGTATTGAATGGTTCTAAGAAAGGATCGGCGCTGAACGGCAATCTCTAATGGCCGTCTCGCCGAGCGCGGCACGCAGCACGCGAATTCGCGGCGGCGCGTGGCGATCTTGCGCGGGCTCACGCGATGGCAGGCGCCATCAACGCGTCGAGCTTCCGCTTGAGCGCGGTGCCGTCGGACAACGCGCGGAGCGGGGGGCGCACGCGCAGCCAGCCTGTATCGCCGGTCTGAGCCGCAAGGATAGCCTTCAACGTCGCGACCAGAGACGGCGTCTTCACCACGGCATCCGCCGCTGCCTGCATGCGCGCCTCGACAGCCTTGCCGTCAATCATGCCCTTGACCAGCTCCGGCAGGAGGTTGGCCATGCCGCAAATGGTGCCGGCGCCGCCCGCGGCCATCGCGCGGGCGATGTCGGGCTCGTTGCCGACGGTGATGGCGAGCTCGGGCGCGGCCGCGCGGAATGCCTGGAACTGCTTGAAGTCGCCGCTGGAGTCTTTCAAGCCGGCGACCTGCTTGCCATAGCGCTTGCGCAAGTTCGCGGCGACCGTCGTCGGGATCGCGACACCCGACACCTGCGGGATGTGATAGAGCGAGGCGCGCAGCCGATCGTCGGCAACACCATCGATGATCGCGGCAAAGGCATCCTCGATGCCTTCGGGCGTGACGCTGCGATCGAAATAGGGCGGCAGCAGCAGCACGTGGCGCAGGCCGAGGCCGAGCACGGCGCGCGTCAGCGCGATGCTGTCGGTGATGGCGGGGAAGCCGCCGCCGACCCCGATGCGTTCCGGCGCGATGCCGGCCTTGAGCATGGCTTCGATCGTCGCGACGCGTTCGCTGGCATTGAACGAGGTGCCTTCGCCGGTGGTGCCGAACAGGACGACGCCGTCGACGCCCTTGCCGAAGAGTTGCTTGGTGTGGGCGGCGAGCCGGGCGTGATCCACGCTGCCATCGGCCGCCAGCGGCGTCGCCGACGCCACCCAGAACCCGCGAATTGCCTCCGTCATCACACCGCCCTTTGCAACCGTCCCGAACTAAGCCGCTGATCTCCAACGATCTTCTGCGCTTACTGGGATCCTGTTTTTGCTTTACTTTCCGCCTTGTACCTTACATACAAGGTGGATGCAAATCTCGGCGCCATGGGCGCTGCGGAAATATTGAGGAGGTCTCGCATGGACATGGTGACCCCCGCCGGACGGCGCGACCAACTGCTCGGCGCGTTGCGCGACAGGCTCGGCGCGGCCGCGGTGCTGACTGGCAGCGAGGTGCCCGCTCGCAATTGCAACGACTGGAGCGCGAGCCTGCCGCAGACGCCGCTCGCAGTGATCCGGCCGCTCGATGCGAAAGGCGTGGCCGATGCGATTGCGACCTGCCGGCAGGCGCGGCTTCCCTTCGTGCCGCAGGGCGGACTGACCGGGCTGTGCCGCGGCGCCTCGCCCGAAGCCGGCTGGGTGGCGATCTCGCTGGAGCGCATGACCGGCATCGAGGAGATCGATCGCGCCTCGATGACGATGACGGTGAAGGCGGGCACGCCGCTGGAGACCATCCAGAAGGCGGCCGATGAAGCCGGCTTCTTCTTTCCGCTCGATCTCGGCTCGCGCGGCTCCTGTGCGATCGGCGGCAATCTCTCGACCAATGCCGGCGGCAACCGCGTGATCCGCTACGGCATGACGCGCGAGCTGGTGCTTGGCCTCGAGGTCGTGCTGCCCGACGGCACCATCATCACCAGCCTCAACAAGCTGATGAAGAACAATGCCGGCTACGATCTGAAGCATGTGTTCATCGGCTCGGAAGGCACGCTCGGCATCATCACCCGCGTGGTGCTCAGGCTGTTTCCGAAGCCGCGCTCGACCATGGCCGCGCTCTGCGCGCTGAAGGACTACGATGCTGTGGTCGCGCTGCTGGACGCGGCGCGCGGCGGGCTCGGTCCGCTGCTGTCGGCGTTCGAGGTGATGTGGCCGGATTATTGGGACGTGATCACGAATCGCGCCGGGGTAAAGCCACCGGTCGCGCCAGGTCACGGGCTCTATGTGCTGGTCGAGGCGCAGGGCACCGACGAGAGCCTGGACGCACCGCGTTTCCAGAACTGGCTCGAGGAACTGATGGAAGGTGGGCTGCTCGCCGACGCCGCCGTGGCGCAGTCGCTGGCGCAGACGCAGGCCTTCTGGCGCGTGCGCGACATCTGCGCTGAGTTCGGCCAGGTGCTGGGGCCGCACATCTCCTACGACATCGGCCTTGCGGTGGCGCGAATGGACGAGTTCGCCACGCGCTGCAAGGCCGCGCTCGCCTCCGGCATCAAGGGCTGCGAGAGCGTCTATTACGGCCATATCGGCGATGGCAATCTGCATCTCGTCTCCTGGGTCGCCGGCCTCTCGGTCGCGCAGCAGCCGAAGGAGGAGATGGACGCGATCATCTACGGTCTCGTCAGAGACATGGGCGGCAGCGTCTCCGCCGAGCACGGCATCGGCACGCTGAAGAAGCAGTGGCTGGGCCATGCCCGGAGCGAGGCCGAGATCGCGCTGATGCGGACGCTGAAGGCGGCGCTCGATCCCGATCACCTGCTCAATCCCGGCAAGGTGATCTGAGCGCGCCATGCGATCGCTCAAGCTCGATACGCCGAAATCGCTGTCGCAGCGCGTGATGCTGCGACTGCGCCAGGCCATCATCGACGGCGAGTTCGCGCTTGGAGCGGCCATCTCCGAGGAGATGGTGGCCAATTCCTTCGGCGTCAGCCGCACGCCGGTGCGCGAGGCGATGGGCCAGTTGCAGGCGCAAGGCCTCGTCGTGATCCGGCCGCAGGTCGGCAGCTTCGTGTTCACGCCGAGCGCCGAGGACATCGATGCGCTCTGCACCTTCCGCATCGCGCTGGAGCCCAGGGCGGCCGAGCTGGCCTTTCGTCACGATCGCGACGGTGCGCTTGCGGCCATGAGCGCGGCGATCGCAGCGATGGAGCCGGCCGTCGCGGCAAAGGACAACATCGCCTATGGCCGCGCCGACGCCGCCTTCCACGAGGCGCTGTTCACCCATTGCGGCAACCGCTACCTCGCCGAATCCTATCAGCTCGTCTCCGGCCGCGTCGCCGCGCTCCGCACCAATCTGACCTCGCCGATCGACGTGCGCACCCGCACGTCCTTCGACGAGCACCGCAAGCTGCTCGATCTGTTCGCGCGCGGCGATTTCGTCGCCTTCGGCGAATTGATGACGACGCACATCACGAATTCGGGAATGGTCTATGCCACGGCGCTGAAGGCGGATTGAGCGCGTCTACCGCTCCTCCTTCGATCCCGGCCTGTCCAGAAAATCCAGCGCGGTGTTGATCTGCTCGAGCTGGTGCTCGATTCTATCGCGGTCCTCGACCGATGGCGCCTTCTCGAGCTGTTCCACGAGCTTCTGCTTCCGCAACAGCAAGTTCTCTATGACCGTACCCACGATTCCCCCATCGCCAGAGGCGACGTCACGGACGCCGAAACGATGCGCGCACAACCGGGCCCGCGTCGAACCCGTAGCCAGAATGCCCGCGGGCGCGGTTGGTTCCTGCGGCCACATCCGATCGGCGCCGGAACCGCATCATCGGCACAGCGAGCGGTTGAATTCGCCCGCCCCCGGCCCTATGCGTAGGCGCCATGGACACCCAGATGATCACCGCCGAAAAGCCGCTGATGGCCCGGGCGCAACCGCGCAAGCCGGCGCCGTTCCTGCCCATGAGCCGCGCCGAGATGGATGCGCTCGGCTGGGACGCCTGCGACATCGTGCTGGTGACCGGGGACGCCTATGTCGACCATCCGAGCTTCGGCATGGCCATCATCGGCCGGCTTCTGGAGGCGCAGGGCTTTCGGGCCGGCATCATCGCCCAGCCGGACTGGCACTCGGCCGAGCCCTTCAAGGCACTCGGCAAGCCAAAGGTGTTCTTCGGCGTCACCGGCGGCAACATGGACTCGATGGTGAACCGCTACACCGCGGACCGCCGCATCCGCAGCGACGACGCCTATACGGCCGGCGGCGAAGGCGGCAAGCGGCCGGACCGCTGCACGATCGTCTACGCCCAGCGTTGCCGCGAGGCGTTCAAGGACGTGCCGATCGTGCTCGGCGGCATCGAGGCCTCGCTGCGCCGGATCGCACATTACGACTACTGGTCCGACAAGGTGCGCCGCTCCGTGCTCGCCGACGCCAAGGCGGACTTGCTGCTCTACGGCAACGCCGAGCGTGCCGTCGTCGAGGTCGCTAGCCGCCTCGCCGCCGGCGAAGCGCCGCGCGAGCTCGACGACATCAGGGGCGTCGCGCTGTTCCGCAAGGTCCCTGCTGACTACACGGAGCTGCACGCCGACGACCTCGATTCCGCCGACGAAGGCGCATCGCGCCAACGCGGACCGACCGTGATCCGCCTGCCCGCGCTGGAGCAGGTCGAGCACGACAAGGAAGCCTATGCCCGCGCCTCGCGCGTGCTGCACCGGGAGAGCAATCCCGGCAACGCGCGGCCGCTGGTGCAGCGTCATGGCGACCGCGATCTCTGGCTCAACCCGCCGCCGATCCCGCTGACCAGCGAGGAGATGGACGCGGTCTACGACCTTCCTTACGCGCGCGCACCGCATCCGTCCTATGGCGATGCCAAGATCCCGGCCTGGGACATGATCAAGTTCTCGGTCACGATCATGCGCGGCTGCTTCGGCGGCTGCACTTTCTGCTCGATCACCGAACACGAAGGCCGCATCATCCAGAACCGCTCGGAGGGCTCGATCCTGCGCGAGATCGAGAAGATCCGCGACAAGACGCCGGGCTTCACCGGCGTCATCTCCGACATCGGCGGCCCCACCGCCAACATGTACCGGATGGCGTGCAAGGACCCGAAGGTCGAGGCCGCGTGCCGGCGGCCGTCCTGCGTCTTCCCCGAGATCTGCCCGAACCTCAACACCTCGCATGACGACCTGATCCGGCTCTATCGCAAGGTGCGCGAGACCAAGGGCATCAAGAAGGTGATGGTCGCCTCCGGCGTGCGCTACGACCTCGCGGTGGAGAGTCCCGAATACATCAAGGAGCTCGTCACCCATCACGTCGGCGGCTATCTCAAGATCGCGCCCGAGCATACCGAGCGCGGGCCGCTCGACAAGATGATGAAGCCGGGCATCGGCGCCTACGACAAGTTCAAGCGGATGTTCGACGAGGCGGCCGAGCGCGCCGGCAAGAAATATTACCTGATCCCCTATTTCATCGCGGCGCATCCGGGCACGACCGACGAGGACATGATGAACCTCGCGCTCTGGCTGAAGAAGAACCGCTACCGCGCCGACCAGGTGCAGACCTTCCTGCCCTCGCCGATGGCGACCGCGACCGCGATGTACCACACCGGAGTCAATCCGCTGCGCGGCGTGCGCCACGGCGGCAGCGACAAGGTCGAGGCGATCAAGGGCCTGCGCCAGCGCCGCCTGCACAAGGCCTTCCTGCGCTATCACGACCCCGACAACTGGCCGGTGCTGCGCGAAGCCCTGATCGAGATGGGCCGCCGCGACCTGATCGGCTCGCAGCCGCACCAGCTCGTCCCCGCGCACCAGCCGCCCGGCACCGGCAAGGCCGCCGGCACGCGGCGACCGGTCCGTCCTGGCGGCAAGACGCAGCGGTTCACGACCAAGGGCCTGCGGGTGATGAAGTAGCGCGCGAGAGCCGGGTTTGGCCCGGTTCGGCGGCGCTTTCGCACCTTCCAAAACAAAAGTTCGAAAACAACCCCATGCACAGTAGCCGGGGGCAGCAAGATCAACGGCTTGCGGGCGCGATGAGATCGGCGCGGTCGCCGAGCGCAAATCGAGGCAGGATCTCCCCCGGGAAACGGTCAATTTCCGTTTTTACGAAATTTGCTTGATTGTCGGGCAAAACAGGCGTATGATGCCACCATCGCGGAACGTGGGTGATCGAGGGCTAACCGCACCTGGTCGTCGCCACGCCTTGCCCGATCGAGCGCGATCTCGTCGAACGACCGTTACGCATTGCTGATTTTACGAATACACTGCGCCGTCGGGCAAATCAGGAGCAGAATGGCAGCATCGGAAGGACCGGGTCAGGACGCCCCTTCCGTTGCTCAGTGCCAGCGTCGTCGAGATCACGACCGCGTCACGCGCGCAATCCGCTCCGCGGATCGACGCATTGCAGGGGATGGCGCTCCTGATCGCATGATCACCTTGCAGTCCAGCAAAAGCCTGCGATACCCGCTGCTGGCTTTGCCCTAGCTGCACGGCGCTTAAGGTGCTCGCCGCTGGTGACCCATCTACGAAGTTGTGTGGGGTCTGGCGGAGGTCCGCTCATCGCGGCAGAGCGGATCAGATTTGCTAAACCTTGGTTCTTCGGATTTTGACCCAAAAGCGGTCATGATGCGCTGCTATCGTCGAATCCGGGACGGCCACTTTGCTTCGGTGCAAGGGTAACGATATCGACGATGCGCCTAAAGGAAATTGCGTGCTTCTCCAAAATATTTCTCGACAATATCGCTTAAGTAGGAGCGCTCAGCCGAGCTGACGGCGCAGCGCCGCGTAAGAGTCCGTTCGGTCCGCATCCAAAATCGCGGCACGTCCTAGTCTCTCGTCGATGACGGCAACGGCATCCGCCGTCTTCAGCACGTCGGCGAGCGCCGTATCAGCCTGCACGCCTGTGCGGTGATCGTGCGCCGCGATCGCGTGCTGAGCCTCAACGGGAATGTTGTCGCCGAGCCAGCTGACGGTGACGAGTCCGTGCTGACTCCAGTTGTTGGACGTGTGGAAGTAATCGAGATCATGGCATAGCCCAACGACCTCCCACAGATCAGCGGAGGCGGAAAAGGTAGGAGCAAGCTCCCGCATGATGTGAGCTACAAAACGCGAGTGATTGGCTCTTGGCGTGTCACCCAAGTACTGTTTGACCAAGAAGTCCGCATCAACGACCGTCAGCATTCTTCGCTCCGATCAGCCAAGACACTGGGTTTGAGCCGTAGGTCAGCTTCAATTGAGAGATCCGATGATGTCCGCTACAGTTGCAACCTTGGCAATTTTCCCGTCCATATAGTCTAGCGACACACGCTCGTGCAGCTCGTTGTTAGAGCCAACGCATTCCCTGGCAATGACTACACGATAGTCTCGCTGGTAAGCGTCGATTGCCGCCATTCGAACGCAAGCGTGCGTATTAACCCCGCAGAGCACCAGTTCGCCGGGATCAATCTTGGCCAGAGCCTCGTCAAGCGGAGTTTTGAAGAAGGCGCTATAACGCTTCTTAACGAACGTGAGATCAGTAGATCGCCAATCAAGCTCCCCGTGCAACATTGAACCGCGCGTTCCCTCGATGGCGACGGCGATGCCTTTATCGCGCATCTCCAAGAACGCGTCGCTCAAATCTGGACGGAACTCCTGTCGTATCCATATGATAGGCAAGTCGAACCGCCTAAAGTTCTCGATCATCAAGTTTGTGTTGCCAACCAGCCGATCTACCCTCTCGGTCACACAGCGATCGAGAAAATCATTGAGCATGTCGATTATGATGAGACAGCGCTTTGGCATTGGAAACATCCAGTTTAGAAGCTCCTATTTTAGACCAGAATTATCGGGTGAGTAAGGTCGTACGTCCGCGGTGAATCAAAACTGATGCGGCCCGGCAGCGGGGCGAGGTCAGCTGTCGGATAGGCGACATCGGTCAGGCCTTGAGCTAGTGTGAACCCATGCGACAGGCAGTGCCCAGTCTCTCAGGCTCAAACGTCATAGTCAGAATGGTTCGTCCCGAGGACCGCGACGGCTTTTTCGCGTTGCAAGGGGATTTAGAAATACACGAAATGTTCGGAGGAAGCCGCGACACCTTTCGCGTCATGACTCGAGAGACCGCGGATTCCATGGTAAAGCGACTGACGGATCATCCGTTTGCATGGGTGATTGAGCATGGATCAAGAGTCATCGGCGAAGCCCGGCTAGATCGCGTTGACGTGCAAGATCGGCGCGCATCGTTTGCCATTGGCATTCTTGACCCACACTGCCTGGGACGGGGCATCGGAACAGAGGTTATGCGCCTCGTCCTGCGCTTCGCCTTCGAGCAGTTGAAACTGCATCGTATATCGGTGCGAGTACTTGCTTACAATTTGAGAGCTATTCGTGCCTACCAGAAGTGTGGCTTCGTCATCGAAGGTTATGAGCGAGAGGCGGCGTTTGTGAACGGCCACTGGCACGATGATGTGATTATGGGCCTGCTCGATCGAGAGTTTCGCTGAACGCCTTTTTGTCGTCACCTTAATCCGGCGCGCGGAGAGTAACCTTGCAGCAAACGGTGATCATTCACATCTGTTCATCCGCGTTGTGGGCAGCTGCTAAGCACAGCGAGTATCGCTGTGCTTCGCTGGAGAGCCAGGGCTTCATTCACTGCTCAATGCCCGATCAGGTCATTGAAGTCGCGGATTACCTATTCCGAGGCCATCGCGGTCTCATACTGTTGGTCATCGATCCGGATCGTGTGATCGCGCCTATTCGGTATGAAGACGCGGGTAATGGGAAACTGTACCCACATATATATGGCCCTCTTAATTCGAGCGCCGTTCTTGCGGTAGAGCCATTTGAGCCAAACGCCGACGGAACGTTCGATCTACCGCCACGCCTTAGGTAGCTATCAAAAGATGTCGGCTTCCGGTTAAGGGCTGCCCTTAGGCAGCCCCACGCCGACATTCCGCTCTGCTCTCGAGAGCGGGCAACCCGAAGCGATAGTCAGCTAAGGGTCAAAATCGGCGGTACAGACCGCTGCAATCAGTTTCCGCTCTACACCCGACGGCCGGCGCCCCACCGACCATTGCGCTGGGCAGCGATGGGCCAATACCAGACTGACCGGCGCTCTTGTCAATCGCACCTGTACTGGCTCGGAGCTGGTTGCAAACCTAACCCCGAAGTCGTTAGCTGGCACCTGCCCTGCGGAGACGATGACAATGGCGTCGCCGCGACGACTGACTTTTGATCTTGATCTCGATCGTGTTCGAGCGATTGTTCGTGATCTCGACACAACTCTTGATCCCGTTAAGATTAGCCGCCTTCATGGTGGCAGCACCGAGGTCTATCGTATCGACCTGGAGGGGGAGGCAGACCCGCTGGTGCTCAAGATCTACGACGACGAGCCGGCATGGGCACGGCCAAAGAGGCGCTAATTGCCGGCCTCATTCCGAGCGAAGTTGGAGTCGCGATCCCGCGCTGGTTACGTGTCGACGAACGGCGCCTCCATATGCCGCTCCGGTTCGCGCTGATGACGTGGCTGCCGGGCGAGACAGTGCGCACGCTGATGGCCACCCTCGACATGACGCAAGTCTATCACCAGATGGGCGAGGTCTTAAGGCGTGTGCATCGCATCCCTATGAGCGCCTACGGCTACATCGGTGCGGACGGCGTGATTGCACCCGAACCCACCAACGATGCTTACATGCGTCGGGCTTTCGCGTCCGCTTTCCGGCAATTCCGTGACCTATGCGGAGACGCCAACCTCGCACGACGTTTGGAAATCGAAGCGCAGTCCCGCTTCGGACTTTTGGCTTGCAGCGCCGGCCCCGTTCTTTGCCATGACGATTTCCATCAGGGCAACGTGCTCGTGACGGGCAACGCGGCCGTTAACTTCCAAGTGTCTGGATTGGTCGATTTCGGCAACGCCCGTGCTGGCGACGCCCTGTTCGATCTGGCCAAGACGCTGATGTGCTCGACCCATGAGGACCAGCGAAGCCCGGAGGCACTCTTCGCAGGGTATGGCAAGATCGACCATCCGGATCCGATCGAGGCGATTTGGCTCTACACGCTTTCCATCGCGTAGGCATGTATAACTGGCTCACGCGCATCGGCGACGATCCCGCGTCGAGTGGACCCAATGGACTGTTGCGAGACCTGGCGGAGATGATTCCATAGCCCGCGGTACACTGAATATCAGCTCGTTCTCGCCTTTGGGTCACAAGCGCCGGTTTGAACGGCGCCGCGTCACTTCCGGTGTGCCCTGATCTGCTGACCATATCTGGGCCAAACTGCACTTCGCCATCGGGCCGATTCCGTTGAAAAAGGCCGGCAGTATTTCGTTGTAATGGCTCCGTCGCGATGTGGCCGAACCGCTCTACCGGCCTCTATGCGAGCCTCGGGGTGGGTATCGGGATCAGCTTGGCCATCTTTCGAAGGTTCTGAGCGGTGGCTGCGAGGATGAACTCGTCGCGCGCGCCGTTTGGGCCTCGTAGACGTAAACGGTCGAGCTTGAGAATGCGCTTGAGGTGCGCGAACAGCATCTCGATCTTTTTGCGGAGCCGGCGCGAAGTGCGGCCCTCCAATGATCTTGCGATCTGGCGCGCCATGTCGCGAGCGCCCTCGTAGATCGAGCGCGGCACCCTCCGTGAAGGCTGCTTAGGGCAACACCGGGACTTCAATGCGCAGCGATCACAATCATGCTTGCTGGCGAGGTAAAGCATGGTGGCGCCATCATTCACCAGCGTTCCAGTCGTGGTAAGAACTTTACCGCTGGGACAACGGTAGAGGTCCCCGGCATGGTCATAGGTGAAGTCATCGCGCGAGAATATCCCGTCTGTGCGGGCGGACTTGTCGAAGACTGTAACATGCGGCTCGATGCCGTGCTCATAGACCAGCCAGGCAAGCATCTCGGCCGAGCCGTAGCCGCTGTCACCGAGGAGCCGGTTCGGATAGAGATCGAACCGTTTGAGCGAGCGCTCAATCATGCGTTTGGCGGCCAACACCTCCGCCTGCCGGATTGCCGTCGTCGCCTCGACATCGACGATGATCGCGTTCTCGACGTCGATCAGGTAGTTCGTCGAGTAGGCGAAGAAGGCTTGGCCACCATGCGCCCCCGTCCAGCGTGCCGCCGGGTCGGAGGGCGACACGAACTTCGGCGTGACCTCGGTCGCAGCTCCGAAAGCGGCATCATCGAGGACAGCCAGATACTCATCGATCGCTCGGCCGGCAGCCTCCGGCGGAAGTCCCCTGTCGCCTTCGATCCCCTTCTGCCGATTGGCATCGGCCTTGATTAGGCTCGCGTCGACGGCAAATCCTTCGCCGCCGACCAGTCGTTCCTTGATGCAGCGGCCCAACACGCTCTCGAACACGCGACGGAAGAGATCGCTCTGCCGGAAGCGGCCATGCCTATTCTTGGAGAAGGTCGAATGATCCGGCACCGCCCCATCCAGACCGAGCCGGCAGAACCATCGGTAGGCCAAATTGAGGTGAACCTCATCGCACAGGCGCCGCTCCGACCGGATGCCGAAGCAGTAGCCGATCAGGAGCATCCGGATCATCAGCTCGGGATCGATCGAAGGTCGACCGATACTGCTGTAGAAGGGCGCCAGGTCCTGCCTAATCTGTTCAAGGTCGACAAATCTATCGATCGACCGGAGCAAGTGGTCGGCGGGGATGTGCCTTTCGAGTGAGAACTCATAGAACAACGCAGCCTGTTCGACTTGCCGATGCCCCATCATGATCTTCAGTCCTGCCAATTAGACAGACTGAATCACTGATACCTCTGCGTCGCAACCGCTGCCTTTTTCAACAGAATCGGCCAATTGCGGAAGTTGCTTTGGCAGATCAAGCAAAGTACCGTTCGCCAAGGCCTTGAGGCTGGCGTATGCGGCGGCGACGATGGGACTAGTCATTCTTACGGGTGCCTCGGGTTCGGGCAAAACGACGATTGCAGAAATGATCGAGCAGCAACACCCGGAGCGGGCTCGCGTGTTCCGATTTGACAGCATTGGAGTGCCGTCGCCTGACGAGCGCATAGCGAGATGGGGGGCGGGCTCGGGGCCGGGAGGCGGATGGCAGCGCGCGATGACCATCGAATGGTTGAAACGGATCGCGAGAGAACGTCACACTCTTCCTGTGCTATTTGAAGGCCAGATGCGCCTGGAGTTCATAGCGGAGGGATTAGCATCTGCCGGAATTGATGTGGCTCGCATAGTGCTAGTGCACTGTGACGACGCAACTCGAACGCATCGTCTCTTTAACGAACGCAATCAGCCCGATTTGGCCAACCCCGATATGATGAACTGGGCGAGGTTTCTTCGAGGCGAGGCTGAAGCGGGTGGATTTGAGGTGTTGGACACGTCAAAGATTTCGATCGCGGACAGCGTTGAATACGTATGCGAGCGTCTCGGGATCTGGCGATCTGCCGAATAGTCCGCTTCGGGGCCCTTGACTGTCGCCAGCCCGAAGCGCCGCAACGTCCGCTTTCCGTAGATGTCCTGAACAAAGCATGTGAGCGGGACAAGGCGGCCTTTGACCTATGACCGACCCCATGAGCGTCTTCCGCCAGGAGCCCGCACGCGCCCCAAAGGGGACACATCGGGTTGCGAGGCAAAAAGCTCTCGTTCACCACATTTAAACCTTAAGATTCTACGAAGAGTACTCACCCCACGGGCCGCAGGATCATGCGAACAGCGTTCGTACAGAAGCCATCGGTGGCCTTCCGGCCATGAAGACCTGGCAGGCCAGCTGCATCGTTGCTGTTCTCGCATCCGTGGGACTCTTCCTGACCGCTGCTAACAGACCGGCCGCGACTATGCCGGATCTCATGTCGGAAGCGACAGCGAGCATACCGGCTGCGGCGCGCATGGCGGCTCCTGCGAACCTGGTGACGCCGGCCGCGTACGCAGACGCATCCGCCAGACTCGCGGCAGCTCTTCGGGCGGAAAGAGCAGAGCTGGGCGCGGCGACGTCGGCCGATTCCGGGCCGCTACGTACCGAAGCCGAGATTGTCGATGAACCCGCCGTGCCGAAATTGGCGTCGTTGGGACAGGATGTCGTCCACTCGCTGCCGCCGGAACGCGATGCGACCAACGGTGCTCCGAAGGCGGCCTCGACGCAGGATTTCCGTCATCTGGTCTACTACGTCTGGTCCGAACTGCCGCCCGCCGAGAAACCGGCGGAGATCGTCTTGCGTGCGTTCAAGGACATTCCGGTCGGAACGCCGACTGAGGAGATCAAGCGCGCCGCCGACGCGTTTGGTCTCGATTTCAACTTCATGATGGCAGTTGCCAAGATCGAATCCGGATTCAACCCCAATCAACGCACGGGGTCGTATATCGGGCTGTTTCAGCTGAGCCATTACGAGTTCGGGAAGTTCGGCTTCGGACAGATTCGCAGTCCGCGGGATAACGCCGTTGCGGCCGCGTACAAGATCATCACCGAAGGCGTCCTGTTCCAATGGATCACCCACCGCAAGCCTGATATGAGCGACCTCTACCTGATCCATCAGCAGGGCTGGGAAGGCGCCGCCGAGCACATCAGCAAGCCCGCGCGCCTCGCATGGAAATCAATGTGCGCCACCAGCGAAGGCAGGGAGAAAGGTGAGAGGTGGTGCAAGCGCGCGATTTGGGGCAATGCACTTCCGGCCTTCAAGCGCAGCTGGAAATCGGTGGACAACGTGACGTCAGAAGCGTTCGTCGGCATGTGGCGCGGGCGGGTCGCCGAATTCTACGGGAAATATGTGGCGACTGCCGCTGCGGCGGCAAACCAATGACTCCGTCGTCGGCAGCGCCGCGCCTGCTTTGCCTTTGGCTCGTAGATCGGTAGAGCGCCAGCGAAACCCATCAGCCCTCCGCCTGTGGCGAGGCAT
Source organism: Bradyrhizobium sp. 191 (assembly GCF_023100985.1). NCBI lineage: Bacteria > Pseudomonadati > Pseudomonadota > Alphaproteobacteria > Hyphomicrobiales > Nitrobacteraceae > Bradyrhizobium > Bradyrhizobium sp. 191. The sequence continues at coordinate 5,140,595 of NZ_CP064692.1, read as the reverse complement.
GACGGGTTTTGCCATCGCGGGGCCGCTCGCCTGCCTACAGCGCCAGCACCACCGCTCCCGACACGGCATCCGTCACGCCGCGGCCGTTGCCCTGGTCCTCGAGCACGGACCTGAAACTGTCGAGGGTCTTGATCATCGCCGATCGTGCCGCGACCAGCGCGTCCTGACTGGACCAGGTGCCGATGAGGCAGAAGGTCTGCTCGCCGGTCTTGATGATGACGCCATGCTCCAGGCCTGGCCATTTGGCCTTTCCGTCCCGGTGCGCGTCGAGGAAGGCGGCTTCCGCGCCGGGCTTCACCCTGAACTTCACCACATTGTAAACCTGCATGGTGGGCCTCCGAAAAATGGATAGATGAAAACGGGCGCCGCGCGAGGTCACGACGAAACGTCCGCGGGTCGCCCCGACGGATTGTTGTCCCCGCGCACGGCGGCGTCACCGTGACAAATCGGCATGGCGACACCGGTCTTTTCGGTCAGCTGAAACAAAAACGCGAAAACAACCCCATGCACAGTATCCGGCCCTAGTGGGATCAATGGCTTAACGGGATTGCCGAGACGATAGCTCCGTCGGGCAGAAATCCGTTGCTCCGTCGGGCAAAATAGGCGCAGAATGCCAGCATCGAAAGGATCGGGATCGGGAGCCCCTTCCGTTGCTCAGTACTGGCGTCGTCGAGCTCACGACCGCGTCCCGCGCACAATCCGTTCGGCGGTTCGACGGGCTGCGGTGCTCCTGATCGCTTGATCACCGGCAGCTCAGCAAGGGCCTGCGATACCCGCTGCGAGCTTTGCCCTAGCCGCATCGGGCTTAACGTGCTCGGCTTGTGACCCGTAGCAAACTTTCAAAGCGATGCCGCTGAGGGCCGCTTCTGACTCCGAAGCCGACATCATCCCTCGGGCACGCAGGCCAGGCGCAAGCCCCTATATATCCGCTCACGCATGGCAAGATAGGTTGGGTTATCGCTTAATACGCCGTTACGGAAACGACGAATGCTAAAGCTGGAATCGAGCGCGAGTCCTGCCTTCGCGGTTGCTTTCGCCTGATCCGTGGAGCCGAGCAGCGCGAGTGCGCCAGCGAGCAAAAAATGCGTAATGGGGTAGTTTCGGTTGGCTTCAAGGCTTCGTCGCCACCGGCTAACCGCCTCGTCATCCGCTAAAAGCTGAAATTTGGCGGCGCCGGCGAACAGCAGCCAGCGATAAGCGTTGATGTCGCAGGGCGAAAGGCGAAATGCCTCGTTCATGTGGGCCTCGGTCTCAGCTGCGCGACCCATGACAAATTTGGCGGCGCCAATCTGCGCATGCGCCCCGGCTAAATTGCGGTCCAAGGACAACGCTCGCTCGCACTCGGCTATCCCTTGCGTCGCACGGTTCGTTAGAATTAGAAGGTCGCCCAATACTAAATGGGCAATGGGATAATTCGGTGCATGAGACAGCGCTTTCACCACAGACACCTCAGCCATTGCGAGACGCGCAGCCCGGTCCGGTGAATATAGGCCCGATCCAATTGTCAAATCGACCATCGCCATACCGACCATCGCTGCGGTGTTCTTGGGATCAAGCGCTAACGCCCGCTCAAAGAGATCATGTGCTTGTGCCATGTACCCTGGGGTTCGCCCCTTGTTCAATGAAGCTGTGCCTTGAAAATACAGGTCCATTGAATTCAGATGAGAACTCTGTTCGGACCGCCTGGCCTCGTGCTCAGTAAGTTGAGCTTCTAGCGTGTTTGCGAGACGCGATACGATCTCGTCCTGCATATCGAACAGGTCGGCTACAGGTTTGTCAAAACGGTCGGCCCACAGGTGCGCGCCAGTTGCCGCGCCAACGAGTTGAACGTTTACCCGAAGTCGATCACGGTTGCGCTGCACCGAACCTTCGAGCACGTAGTGCACGTTCAACTCGTGACCAACCTGCTTGAGATCGACCGCCTTACCTTTGTAAGTGAATGCGGTATGTCGACCGATTACGAATGAGCCGCTGATGCGTGACAGGTCTGTCGTCAGGCTCTCCGTTATCCCGTCCACGAAATAGTCCTGCTCAGGATCACCGCTGAGGTTGGCGAACGGCAGCACCACGATGGAAAGACGAGGTGGTGAAAGCGGCCTTTGCGCCGTGTCGCCGTCCTGCGGCGCCAAGCCGACCGGCGCAATTACCAGCCTCTGCGCTTCCCGCACCGTACCAACGAAGCGGAAGCCCATGCGCGGCAGTGTTTTTATCAGCCGCTGTTCTTGGCCGGAGTCGCCGATTGCGCTTCTGGCGGCGTTCATACGGGTGGTCAGCGCGGCATCAGATACGATGCGTCCATTCCAAATGACATTGATGAGGTCGTCCTTACTGACGACGCGTTCCCTGTTGCGGATCAGGTAATCGAGCAAGTCAAAAACCTGCGGTGTGATCGACACCGCATCAGCTCTCCGATGCAGTTCACGCCGTTCGGTGTCAAACGTGTAATCCTCGAAGAGATAGCGCAAGCTACCATTCCTTCTTGGGGCACCTCTGTCGTACCCCTGGAGCACGAAGAATAAGCCGCCAGTAAGGAAAATGTAAGCTACCTGTTGAGCGAGCCAGCGCTTGTCCCGTCATCATCGTCTGGGTGAAGCAGTCTAGCCTGGGTAATCGCAATGAATACGATTCATGGGGTCACCGAGCTCGAAAAATATTGGGATGCATTTCAAGAGTGGCGCAAACGCGAGAGGCTGCGAACCCGGTTGTGCCGCCTGAGCGAAAAGGAGCTAAGGGATATCGGCATTACTCGCGGTGAGATCGACTACGTCGCCTCGAACAGAGCTATCGACCCACGAGGCGTCCGATCTGCCGAATGAGTCAAATATCTACCAATGGTGGGCAGCCAAATCCTCCGGTATTGGGACAATGGCTCCGAGAAACTCGTCGCAAAACGGCTGGCGCACCGACGGCGCGGAGCCATCGCCGGCTGTGCACGTCTTTATGACTGCTATTGGCCCTGGGCCGTCCAATCGCATGACCATTCGAGCGTCGGTTGTCAGACGGATACTGGAAGTGGCAATCCGCACGGACACTAGAGAGGCTGGTAGGATGGATAGATGCCAGCGAAACCCATCAATTCCCCGCCTGTGGCAAACATGATGGGTTTGGCAAGGGCTCAACCCATCCTACGTGCTGGGTTTTGCTGGCAGTAACTAGTCAGTCTGCTGTTGGGTCATCGGCGAAGCTGCGGCTCGCCCCCTTGGGGTCCGCCTCACGGGGTCCAGCGGACTGGAATTGCTCGCGTTGAGCTTTCCTAAAGTGCCCCCAACAGACCTTCCGATGCCTGTTTGATTCAGCGAACGGTTCGCCGTTACCGGTCCGTCTCAATGCAGCCAAGATTCCAGGAGCCACCCAGCTGTTCTGGAGTTGGCGCGTCATGTGAAGCACTTCACATCAGGGCCCCTGGGGTTCGACTACTCTGATTGCGGAAGTCGCGGCGCAAATCTCTTTGCTTGCTTGAGGAGATTGCAGTGACGAAGACAATTCTGATGGCCGCCATCAGGGCGGTAATCGTGCTGCTGGCATGGTCCTTCGCGGCGCACGCATGATCAGAGCCGCCCCGAGCTCAATGGCTGGTTCGAGAGCCCAAAAAGCGGCAGCTTGTACGATTGGACGCTCGGCAAGGCGCCGCGGATCGAGATCCGTTGTTTCATCCCCCGGGGGCCATGATAGCGTTTTCAAACGAAGCCTGTCCTACGCCTGGTGATCGTTGTTGGCCGAAGCTGTTCTGGCGGAACGATACTGAAGCAGTTTTCTGATCGTCGATAAGCGCGCGCCTTGCACAAGAGAGGCTGCCATGGGCTTAGTTCTTCATCAGGAAGTTGATTGCCGCGTCCGACATGATCGTTCGACAAGGGGGCATCGCAACCGCCGTCTTGTTTGCGCGATGCTCTGCGCGGTGGGCATATTCCAACTCGCGAGTGAAGCCCGGGCGCAATGCACCGCACGAGATGTCTTGCAGAACCATTTGACGCTCAAGAAAGCTCCTTCGGCTGGCATGCCGCAGGTGCCGGTCAGATCCGCCACCGATGTCCCAACGTGGAAAACGATTGCGCTGGGGACTTTTGCAGACTCGCTCGCTCTCCGTAGCGCGCTGGACAAGAAAGGCTGCAGCGTCGGAGGGCTGGCTGCGGAAATTCTCGCTCGACCGGCCTTTGTCGTTGGTTCTACGAGAACAGACGTGGAGCTCGTCGCGGTATCGGCGGTCGAACTCGGCTTCCGAACCGACGTCGCAACTCTGGCTTCGATCTATGCGCGTGCTCAGCGATTCGGTTTTGAACTTGCGGCTGCGGAGGTCGGTCCACAATTGAGGCTTCAGTATCTAAACCAACCCATGGGTGAATTTCTCATCATCGGAATGGAACCAATCAAGACGTGGAGCGGCGAGCCAGTCATTCTAAATGTGGCAAATGGCGGGGCCGGACTTATCCTCATTGGTCAAGATGGCCGACCTGACGCAGAAATAGCCGCAGTCTCCCGCATTGTATTCGTACGGTCCAACAGAACCGTGCTTGACGAGCTTGCGAAGGCGGCAGCACTCCCGCCGCCCTGAACACGATGCGCCGGCAGCGCCGGATGCCTTTCGAGCCGACCGCAGTGTGCGACCGGTGGCATATTTCCGCACTTCGGCCGGCCCTCAGCGATCGAACTCCATGTCCGCTCGCAGTCGGCATCAAAGGCAAAATTTGTTTCGGTCTTCTAGGTTGACCCTGGCAGTTGTTGGGGCCGATTTAGAAGCGTCAGTCACTGGTGCGCACACCGCTGACGACCGCTCAGCCGTAGTACCGCTCGAGCAGGCTTCGTTCGACCTTGCAGATATACGTGTACTTTGGATTGACCACCTGCGTGCAGCGGGCTTCTGCGATCTGGCCCAGCAGCATGTAGCCTTCGGCCGCTGGAATCTTCCAGTCGTCCTCCATCCAGTAGACCATCTCCTCGAAAGCCATGCGCATCGCGTCTTCGAGCGGGCGGGCGCATCCCAGCGTGCAGATGTGGGTCGCGGTCTCGATGCGCGGATGATTCAATCTCGCGGGGGCCTTGGCCAGCGAGACCTTGACGGTGAGATTGGCCGCGATCTCGATCGCACCCATTCCGTTGCATTCGCCGTCGCCCTGGATGGCGTGACAGTCGCCCAGGAAGAGATGCGCGCCGTCCTTGTTGACGCGGAAGAAGATGCTGTTGCCCGTGGTGATTTCCTGGACGTCCATGTTGCCGCCATGCGTCCCGTTGTCGACGGTGAGAACCGCTCCGTGCACAGGGGCGACGCCGGCCACGCCGATCATCGGCTTGACCGGCAGGCGGAGATGCTCGTTCCAATGCACGTGGCCGTCCTTGACTTCGACGACGCGTGTCTGGATGCCGAATTCCTTGCGCCTGACCCAATCGGGAAACATGCCAATGCCCGGCCAGAGCGCCGTGAAGCCGAGTTTGTCGAGCTCCATGTTCAGGACATCGAGACGCAGCATATCGCCCGGCTTTGCGCCGCGCACCTCGATCGGTCCGGTGGCACCGTTGACGAACGGCATCGTCACGTCCGCCTCGGTCAATTGCTGTCCGAGATGACGGATGGTGCCGTCATTGGCATTGATGGCGCATTCCACCACGAAGGTTTCGCCGGGCTCGACGCTTGCGATGAACTTGTCGTCGCCGGACAGTGCGTATTTGATGTTACCGGCCTTGCTGATGCGCTTGGACATGGTCTCTCCATGGACATTTGCGGATGTGATGAGGTTGACGCGCGAAGCGGATGAGAGTCGCAGACGATCTTCACTAAGCCTGTCGGCGCCAGGGCATCAGCAGCCGTTCGATCTTGCCGACCAGCCAGGTAAGAACCAGCGCAAGCACGATCGTCACGACCAGCGCGGCGAAGACCTTGGGAATGATGTAGAGCGATCCGGCTTTGAAGATGGCGTGTCCCAGCCCCTCTGACGACGACATAAACTCGCCAACAATGGCGCCGATCAACGCGAAGCCGACCGTCAGCTTCAGCCCTGCGAAGATATCGGTGAGCGACGCCGGGATCACGAGCTTCCGGAAGATCTGGAATTTCGAGGCCCCCAGGGTCTTCATCAGATAGATCTGGTCGCCGTCGACGCCGACGGCTCCCTTGTAGGATGTCACCAGCGCGACGATCACCACCGACAGGGTCGACATTGCAACCTTCGAGACCAGTCCGGTGCCGAACCAGATGATCACGATGGGTGCGAGCGCGATGATGGGGATCGAGCCGAGTGCGATGACGAACGGTTCGACGACCCGGGACACGAAACGCGAGTACCAGAGCGACAGGCCGAGCAGAGTGCCGACCAGGTTGCCCATGAAGAAGCCGAGCAGCGTCTCCATGCCGGTGACCGCTGCATCACGCCACAGGCTGCCGTCCTGTGCCATCTGAATCAGGAAACCCGCGATCGCCGACGGCGATCCGAACATGAAGGCGGCCGGGCTGCCCTTCGGCGTGGCGCGTTCCCAGACGACAAGAAGAGCGGCCAGAACGAGAACTTGAGTCGCCAGCACGGCGATGCCGAAGCGCAAACGCTTCCACTTTGCACGTATCGCCGGCGACGGAACGCTTCCGGCAGGCTTCGACGCGTCAACCATGCTGGTCCCGATATCCGTCGTCATTGGATCGCAACGTCGAGATCGGCCCAGATGCGCCGGACGTAGCGGCTGAAATCCGGGTTTTCGCGCAGCGAGATGACGTCGGCGCGATCGGAGCCGAGTTCGATCTCGTAAGCCGCCTTCACCGCAGTCGGCCGCCGCGTCAGCACGATGACGCGATCCGCGATCGAAACCGCCTCCTCGATGTCATGGGTGATGAGCAACATCGAGCGCCCGCCTTTGCGGACCAGACTGACCATGTCACTCTCGATGAGCAGCTTGGTCTGAAAATCGAGTGCGGCGAACGGCTCGTCCAGGAGCAGCACGTCCGGGTCATTCACCAGCGTGCGCGCCAACGCGACCCGCTGCCGCATACCGCCCGACAACGTCGCGGGATAGTGGTCTGCGAACCCATGCAGTCCAAGCTGGTCGAGCATGGCCCGGCTGCGGTCTTCGGCCTCGGCAGCAGGAACACCCCGGATCTCCAGGCCGAGCATGGTGTTGGCGAGCGCCGTGCGCCACGGGAACAGGAGGTCCTTCTGAAGCATGTAGCCGACGTTCTGAGGCTGACCAACGACCTGCCGGCCGTGCCAGCGGATGCGGCCGGCATCGGGCGCCAGCAGACCACAGAGCGTGTTGAGCAATGTGGTCTTGCCGCAACCGGAGGGACCGACAATGCTTACGATCTCACCCTTGCGCAGCGTGAGGCTGAGATCGGCAATCACCGGCACGACCTGCCCGTTGAGGTCGTAGCCCTTTGCGACATGCTCGACGACGAGCGGGAGAGCAGTGCCGTTCACGGCCTCGCCCTCGCCAGGCCTTGCGTGTGTGGCAGCCTCAACGCTCATTTCAGGCTGGCAATCGCCTTTTCGGCAAACGAGTTGTCGATGATCTGATCGAACGGGACTGATCCCTTGGCGTTGCCGAGGTAGATCTGCATGTCCATCAGGTTCTTCCACTGATCCTGCTTGGTAATGACCGATTGCGCCGGGATGAGATATTTCAGCTCGGCGTCGATCGCCTTGTCGACGACGTCGCCGGGAAGATCGGGGAATTCCTTGCGGGCGACTTCCTTGGCGAAGGCGGGATCGGCGTAGGTCTTGCGCGAGGCCTCCTCGAAGGAGGTGACCAGCGCCTGCACCATGGCAGGGTCCTTCTGGAGCGTCGAGGGCAGCACCATGATGCCGGTATTGCAGAACGGCCCGACATAGTTCGAGAAGTCGAACACGACCTTGGCGCCTTGAGCCTCCGCGGCGGCGACGCTCGGCTGATAGGCGACCGCCATGTCGGCCTGCCCGGCCAGCATCGCCGCGATCTCGGTGCCGGGATTGACCGGAACGATCGTGGCGTCGGTGCCCAGCTTCAGGCCGGCCTTCTCCAGCATCCGCTTGGTAACGCTGAAATTGGTGTTGGGCTCGGGCGACGTGACGATCTTGAGACCCTTGAACTCCTTCGGGTCGGTGATCGGCTTGAGCGTCTTGGACACCCCAAAATAGTGCGCGCGCTGCACGACCGTACCGACCACGACGCCGGGGCCGCCGTTCTCGCGAGAGATCTGCGCCATGGTCGCATCGCCAATCGCGAAATCCGCGGAGCCGCCGAGCACCGCCGCAAAGGTCTGGGTGTCGCCGCCGGCGGCGGTCACCTTCATGTCGAGACCGTTCTTCTTGAAGATGCCGGCATGCATGCCGACGTAGAGGTTGATGTAGCCCAGATTGTGCACGGCCTCGCTGAAGCGAACGGTCTTGAGCTCGGCGGCGGAGGCAATGCGGGATCCGAGCAACGGCGCGGCGCCGATTCCAGCGGCGACAACGGACGAGGCGGCAAGAAAGGCGCGGCGGCTGAGCGCGCGGCTGCTCGACGCAGCAGGACGAACACGGTCGGTCATGGCGCTGACTTCTCCAGGGAAATGCTGACAGGCAGCCCAAAGACTAGGCGCCGACTGCTCCGCATCAAGCCGAAATAAGCGACGCGATTTGCTTGCGATTTGGCGCGGCCCGTCAATATGTCACGCCATTGACGCAGAGTGCCGGTGCATGGCCTGAAGACGCGGCTTTGCTGCCCGCCGCATCATCGCGCTGCCGAATTCAGCACCGCGCGCGAATGGTTTTCGTCATTTCTGACATTTTGACTGCATAAAAAATTTGCAGGCCGCGCAGCGTATAGCCATGCCGTCCGCGACGGCCGCACGCGACTACGGATTGACGCGCACCGAGGAGAAGCGGCCAGTCAGGGCCCCTCCGCATTTTTCGGCCGCGATGCGGCTCGCCCGGGTCGGCTCGCGCGGCGGCGCCGCGGACTGCAAAGGAACCCCGTCCTGCCTGACGCCACCATCCGCCTTGCGCAGAAGTTCGAAGAGATTATTGACCAGCCCTCGCAAACGCAGATTCTCCGATTTCAGATCGTTCATCCGCTGGACGGCGGGAACATCGAGCGTGCCGAAGTTGCGACGCCACCGGTAGAAGGTACGTTCTGTGATGCCGGCGGCCTTGCAGATTTCTGCAATGGACACCCCGGAACTCGCCTCGGCGAGGAGATGAATGATCTCATTCTCGGTGAATCGGGATCGCCTCATCGTTCTCTCCATCGGCCCGTCATTTGCAGAGGCTCGAACGCCGGCCCCGCGCTGGGCCTGAGGTCAGTATAGCCGAAGGATTGCCGGCGCCTAGAATATCCGAGGACGATTTTGCCGATCGCAGCCGTGGCGATCCGGGGCGGATTGCTCTTGGAGCCCAAAATGCCGAACCGCTACGCCTGGAGTTGTCCAATGCAGCGCCGCCACGAGATACCCGCCACGCCCGAAAACATGGTGTGGGGCTATTTGGACTGCAACACGCCGCCTGTCCTCGAGGTCAATTCCGGCGACAGCGTGACACTGCACAGCTTCCCGGCCGGAGGAAAGGAGACGCTGCCGGACGATCGGTCGTTGGTCCCCAAAGACTATCTGCTCGCCCTGGATACCATGCAGCCCGGGCCGGGGCCTCATTTCATTACCGGGCCCGTCTATGTGCGCGGTGCCAATGTCGGCGATACGCTCCAGGTCGACATCCTCGACGTGAAGGTGCGCCAGGACTGGGGCTTCGTGTCGGTCCTTCCTCTGCTCGGAACGCTGCCGGACGAGTTCACGGATTATGAAACGATCCATCCCAGGATCGACCGCAAGCGCGACGTCTGCATCATGCCGTGGGGCACTGAGATCCCACTCGCTCCCTTTTTCGGCATCATCGCCACTGCCCCGCCACCGAGTTGGGGCCGCTGCGGCTCCCCCGTTCCGCGCGCGTTCGGCGGCAACATGGACAACAAGGAGCTGCGGGCCGGCACGACGCTGTATCTGCCGGTGTTCAACGAGGGCGCATTGTTCTTCGCCGGCGACGGCCACGGCGTGCAGGGCGACGGCGAAGTCTGCATTACCGCGCTCGAGACCGGCGTGACCGGGACGTTCCGCCTGACCGTGCGCAAGGACATGGATATCAAATGGCCCTTTGCCGAGAGCGCGACACATCTCATGTCGATCGGCCTCGACGAGGATCTCGACGATGCCGCCAAGCAAGCGGTCCGGGAAATGGTCAAGCATGTCTGCGCACGGACGAACCGAACGCGCAACGAGGCCTACATGTTGTGTTCGCTGGCCGGCAATCTGCGCGTCACGCAACTCGTCGACGGCAACAAGGGCATCCATATGCTGTTGCCGAAGGCGCTTCTTTAGCGGGCTGGCGCGAAAGACGTCACAATATCCTTCTCGGCGTACAAGCCTCACCGGTCCGCCGGCGCGGCACGGTCAGCGCTTGACATCAACGCTATCATGTAACATATGACGTTACATGAAACGCGATTCCCGTTTATCCGGCGTGCTCCACGTCCTGCTGCACATGGCGCAGCAGCCCGGGCCGTTCACATCCGAGACGCTGGCGAAAGCCATGACCACGAATCCCGTGGTGATCCGGCGCATCATGGCGGGGCTTCGCGATCTCGGTTACGTCCGCTCCGAGAAGGGGCATGGCGGCGGCTGGCGGCTTGCCTGCGACCTCTCGAAGGTGACGCTTCGCGACGTCTACATGGCGCTCGGCAGTCCCTCGCTGCTGGCCATGGGCAACCGGACCGAGGCGCCGGGCTGCCTGGTCGAGCAGGCCGTCAATGCCGCGCTCGATCAGGCCTTTCGCGATGCCGAGGCACTGCTGCTGTCGCGGCTCGGCGAGGTCACGCTGGCGATGTTGGGCGAGGACCTGCGCAAGCGGCTCGGGTCTCGAAAGATCCACGATATCAGCGCGCATCGCGCGTGAATGGCTCCATTCACGGGGACACCATCATGACCGACATTCAAGCCGCATTCTCCGATCCGCAATTCGTGGCGAGATACACGGAGGGGCCGCGGCGCTTCGTGCCGGGCTATGACGCCATGCAGTCGATGGCGGCGATTCTCCTGGCCGAACGCGTCCCCGGCGATGCGCGGGTGCTCGTCCTCGGCGCCGGCGGCGGCCTCGAGCTCAAGGCCTTTGCGCAAGCGCACCCCGCCTGGAGCTTCGACGGCGTCGACCCGTCCGCGGCGATGCTGGCGCTCGCCGGCCAGACTCTGGGCGAACTCGCACCACGCGCACGCTTTCATCAGGGCTATATCGACGATGCCCCGGAGGGGCCGTTCGACGGTGCCACCTGCCTGTTGACCCTGCACTTCGTCGACGTCGAAGAGCGGCGCCGCATCGCCTCTGAGGTGCGCCGCCGCCTCAAGCCCCGCGCGCCTTTCGTGGTCGCGCACCTGAGCGCGCCCCATGGCGAGGCGGAACGCCCGCTGTGGCTGTCGCGCTATTCCGCGTTCCTGGCCGCATCCGGCGTCGAGCCGGACCAGGCGGCGGCTGCGCGGGATGCCGTCAGCAACCATCTGCAGATCCTCGCGCCCGCGCAGGATGAGGCTATTCTGCGCGAGGCCGGCTTCTCCGACCCCACCCTGTTCTACACCGGCTTCGCCTTCCGCGGCTGGGTGGCCTACGCCTGAGGCGCCACGGCTCCGTCACCGATCGACCGGCACGCCGGGGCCGAGATGATATCGACTCGAGAAGAACACCAGCGGCGTGGAGTCGCGGTGGTCGCAGCCCGAGACTTCAGCGATGATGAGCGTGTGGTCGCTGACCTCGACGTGCCGTGTGACCTCGCAGGCGAACCAGGCCATGCAGCCGGACAGGCGCGGCAGGCCGTCGACGATCTCGTAATGCGGTGCCGCGCCGGTGTTCGGCTGGCTCGCGAAATGCCGCGACAGATCCCGGCCGTGATCCGGCAGGACGTTGACGCAATAACGTCCGGTCGCCGAGATCGCGCGGTGCATACGGCCGGGCATGACGGAAACCAGCACGGTTGGTGGCGAAAGGCTGACGGTGACGAAACTGTTCGCGGTCATGCCACAGACAGAGCCGTGCTCGTCCAACGCGGTCAGCACGGCGACGCCGGTCGCAAAGCGCGACGCGGCCTCGCGGAACGAGGCGGGATTGACGCGGGGCATGTCAGTCTCCGCTCGCATCGATTTCAAGCAATCGCCCTGACGGGCTCAGGCGGCGCCGACATGCGCTCGATCCAGGCCTGGATGCGCCGCGGCGTGGAGATGCGGTCCCACTGCCGGTCCGGATAGTTGAAATTCTCCGTGAACTCGTTCGCCAGCGCCGGATTCTGGCTCATCGCGCCGATCAGCATGCCCAGCGCTTCCGTCGGCGGCTGCAGCATCACATTGGTCCAGCGCGAGGCCGCCAGCACGCGGTCCTGCCGCTTCAGGTCGATCTTCTCGCAGAGGCGCGCGTCCAGCGCATCGGCGTTGACGATCTCCTCGCCGAGCACGAAGGCCGCATAGGAGGCGACATTGGCGCCCTGGCCCATCATGGGATCGACGATCGCATGGACGTCGCCGAGCGCGATCGCGCATTTGCCGTCGTCGAATTCGACCACCGTGTTGCGGACGGTCGGAACGACGCCGCCTTGCAGCAGATCCTGCGGCTGCGCGAGATCGAAGCGCGCGGTATCGATGCGGTCGTAGGTGGTCGGGTGGTGCTTCTCCAGCTTGCCCAGCAATACCTTCAGGAAGTGCTTCGGGTTGTCGTCGTAGCTGAGCGTCGCCAGCTCCTCCATGTCGCCACCCGGGACGTTCTCCATCAGCAGCGCGTTGGCAATCCCGCCGAAGGTAATGGTCGGGATCACGATCATTTCGCCATGCCCGGGCGCGACCGAAAGCGTGACGTTCATGGGATCGGGCTGCCGCACGCCGCTGTAGAGCCCGACGCACAGCCGCCGCTGCGGCTGCGAATAGGGCGTGTGCTCAGGACGATAAGTGAAGAGCTGGCCGAGCGGCCCCTTGCCGGTGGAGACGACCAAGAGGTCGAAGCGCGAGACCAGCGGACGGATGTCGCGCTCCTCGATGCGGCGATATTCGAGCCTGCCGCCGCGCGTCGTGAAGTCCTGCATCAGGGCGGGAAGATAGATCCGGTAATCGACCGCGCGGCTCGGCTTGGAGAAATCGCCGCGAAAGCGCAGCGGCTGCGGGAAATTGAAGACGTGGTCGTGGTAGTAGTAATGGTCCTTCGGATCGGGCCAGTGATTGACGCCGAGATAGTCCTCGCGTGCGAGCGTCACGTGGTGATGCGCGACGGTGTTGAGCAGCCGGATGTTGCGGTAGTCCTCGGGCGGCCGATCGGTGATGACCGTGGCGTCCACGCCATGTTTTTGCAGGTAGAGCGCGAGATGCAGGCCGGCGATGCCGGCGCCGACAATTCCGATATGGCGTGCCACGTGACTCCCTCCCGATTGCTTTGTTTTGAGGGAGCCTAGCGGCCGGACCTGTTGCGCACTACGGAATATATGGGATATCATTTATTCCGGATCGGAATGAATTATGGACCGGATCGATTGCCTCCGCGCTTTCGTTCGCACCCTCGAGGGCGGCAGCTTCTCGGCGGCGGCCAAGGAGCTCGGCATTGGCCAGCCCGCGATCAGCAAGCGCATCGCGATGCTGGAGAGCGAGTTCGGCACGCAGCTGTTCTCGCGCACGACGCGCACGCTCAAGCCGACGGCCGAGGCGCACCGGATCTACGATCTCGCGCGCCAGATCCTCGACAATTTCGAGATGGCGCGGTCGAGCGTCGAGCACGCCGCGCCCCGCCCGACAGGCACGCTGCGGATCGGCGTGCCGTCGTCGTTCGGGCGGCGCTATATGATGCCCGTCATCGCCGAATATGTGCGTCACTATCCTGAGGTTCGGGTCGACATCCGCTTCAGCGAGCGGTTCGTCAATCTGGTGGAGGAAGGCATCGAAATTGCCCTGAGGATCGGAAACCTGGAGGCGAGCACGCTGGTCGCCCGCCGGCTCGGCACCGTGCAGCGCTACCTGGTCGCGACACCGACCTATCTGCACGGCCGCCCAATGCCGCGGACGCCCGACGATCTCGGCGCGCACCAGTGCATCGTCTATTCCAGGATGTCGCCGGCGCATCAATGGGCCTTCGAATCCGAGCATGGCCGTCACGTCGCGTCCATCAACGGACCGATTCATGTCGACGATGCCGACGCGATGCAGGAGGCGACGATGCATCATCTCGGCATCGCCGTCCTGCCCGATTGGAATGCTGCGGACGGCCTTCGCAGCGGCGAGCTCGAGCATCTGCTGCCGGACTACACGATCGCGGCGCTACCGCTGCATGCGGTCTATCCGGAGACGCAGTGGATGTCGCCACGCGCGCGAACCTTCCTGGATCTCCTCGTGGAGCGCGCCGAACATTTCGCAATGTCCTGGCCGCAGAGCACCGGCATCCGTGCAGATGGTTGACGCCGTCCCGTGCGTCATTAAATGACGCCCATGAAAAAGATCGGATTCCTCTCCTTCGGGCACTGGACGCCCTCGCCGCAATCGCAGACCCGCTCCGCCGGCGACACGCTGCTGCAATCGATCGAGCTTGCCGTTGCGGCCGAACAGTTAGGGGCAGACGGCGCCTATTTCCGCGTGCATCACTTCGCGCGGCAGCTGGCCTCGCCCTTCCCGCTGCTCGCGGCCGTCGGCGCCAGGACCAGCAGGATCGAGATCGGCACGGCCGTGATCGACATGCGCTATGAGAACCCGCTCTACATGGTGGAGGACGCTGGTAGCGCCGACCTCATCGCCGGCGGCCGGCTGCAGCTCGGCATCAGCCGCGGCTCGCCGGAGCAGGTGATCGACGGCTGGCGCTATTTCGGCTATCAGCCGGCCGAGGGCCAGAGCGATGCCGACATGGGCCGGCGCCATGCCGAGGTCTTTCTCGACCTGCTCCGCGGCGAAGGTTTTGCCCAGCCCAATCCGCAGCCGATGTTTCCGAACCCGCCGGGCCTGTTGCGCCTGGAGCCGCATGCGCAGGGCCTGCGCGAACGCATCTGGTGGGGCGCCGGCTCGAACGCGACCGCGGTGTGGGCGGCGAAGCTCGGCATGAACCTGCAGAGCTCGACGCTGAAGAACGACGAGACCGGCGAAGCTTTCCATGTGCAGCAGGCTGCTCAGATCCGAAGCTTTCGCGCGGCATGGAAAGAGGCCGGCCACACCCGAGAGCCGCGCGTGTCCGTCAGCCGCAGCATCTTCGCATTGATGGACGACCGCGACCGCGCCTATTTCGGCGGCGAGCGCGGCGGCGAAGACCAGATCGGCTTCATCGACCCGCAGACCCGGGCCATCTTCGGCCGCTCCTATGCCGCCGAGCCGGATGTGCTGATCGAGCAACTCCGCCAGGACGAGGCGATCGCGGAGGCGGATACCTTGCTGCTGACGATCCCGAACCAGCTCGGTGTCGATTACTGCGCGCATGCGATCGAGGCGATCCTGACGCACGTGGCGCCGGCGTTGGGGTGGCGGTGACATGGACCGGCGCGGCACGACCAGACGTCGCGATTGACTTCGTGCACCACCCCCGCCAATGATCCCTTGGGGACTGTTGGACTGAATCAGGGGTTGGGGATGGGCTTGCGTCCGGGGATCTTCGTTGCGGCTTTCTTGCTTGCGGGGTGTGCGTCAGGGCCGATGGGCAGCGCGGCTCTGACAGATAACGTCAATGCAAAAACCGCACGGCTGGTGGTCTATCGCTCGTCCGCCATGGGTTTCGCAGTCCAGCCAAGCTATGCGGTCGATGGACGCGTCATTGGCGGCAGCCAGGCTGCGGGGTTCGTCGCCTGCGAGCTGCCTCCGGGCCGCCACGAGGTTACAGTCAACAATCTTCCGCTGAGCAGCAACCTGTTCGGGCAAGGAAGCGAGAAGGTGAGCCTCGATCTGCGTGCCGGCAGCACCACCTACCTCTCTGCCCAACCGCAGATGGGAATCGTCACTCCCGGTGCAATTACGTTGATCCAGGTCACGGAGAGCCAGGGCCGTGCCGACGTCGCCAGCTTGCATCAGAGCAACAGCTCATGTGGCAAGGCATGATCTGAGGCGCTCCGTTGCCGAAACGCGGATGAAACGCCTTATCCTGCAAATCATCTTGCGCCTTGGCCGCTATGCGATCCTCCCCGTCGTCGCGCTGGCTTGCACGATTCTCGCCATCTGGCTGATGATCATGGACCGGTACACGATTGCGGCGCTGGCCACCGCACCGATTGTGTTCACGATCTTCATGGCCGCGATGGCACTCGCAATTGGGCTGCTGTTCCTACCTTCGCGCAAGCATCGCAGCTTCGAAGCCGACGAAGAGACTGCCCCGGGGCTCTGGGCGGTATGGAAGCAGCTCGATCGCAGCTTTGTCGGATCGAACCGCACTCTGCGGGTCGACACCGATTTCAACGCTTCGATCTCGGAAGAAAGCCGGTATGCCGGATTGTTCGGGCAGCATGTCACGATGACCGTTGGTCTGCCATTGTTGATGATCCTGGATCAGCGGGCGGTTCGTGCCGTTATCGCTCATGAAGTCGCGCACGCCCGGCTTCGGCACACCTCGGGATGCACCAACCTCGCGGATTTCATGGCGGCCGCGGAGAACGTTTTCTTCTATGCCGATCCGGAGCACACCGTTACCGGATATACTGTCCGCATCCTCCTCCATTCTCTGCTCGAAAGGCTCGAGAAGGAATACCGCGCGTTGTCACGGGAGAACGAGCTTGCCGCCGATGTCGAAGCGGCCGAGCAAGTTGGACGCGAGGAGATGGCACGCGCGCTGGTGATGATGGAGGTTTGTGGAGCACGTCTGACCGATCTCGTATTCGCCCCGCTGCAGAAGGAAGTGCTCGGCGCGATCAAGGCGCCATTACCACCGTTCGCGCGAATCTTAGATCAGATCGCAGCGATAAGAGCGCCCGGACCCATGACCGCCGCCGTCGCCAGTCTGAGCCGCGAGCACGATCCCGATTCGACACATCCGCCTTTTGGCCAGCGGCTGGCGAACCTCGGGTACACCGACATACCTGACATCGGCGAGGTACAAGCCTCCGCAGTCGACCAGCTTCTCTCACCGGACGCCGCCAACGAACTCACCTGCCGATTCGATGAGGAATGGCGGAAGAAGGTCCAGGAGTGGGTCAGCGTCGGCAGATGAATGTGCGGGCTGTGGATGAGCGGCCGTCATGCATGTCCAGTTGCTTCATTGCCCGATGGCGCCTGATGCCGATCGTTCGACATTTCATGTCTGCGAGCTGTATCAGCCTGGCGTCGTGCGTGCGTTCGTGAAGAAGACGCAGAAGACCCCGCGGGCGCCGCTGGTGGCGGTGGTTGGCGAGGCGATATGCCCCAGAGGAATCACATTTGGCCTCTCACACAAAAGATCGTCACGCCCGGGCTTGTCCCGGGCATCCACGTTCCCGGTGCGGCGTGGCGAGGCGTGGATGGCCGGGACAAGCCCGGCCATGACGATGTGGGGACTATCGTGCCGCAAGCTACCTCACATGCGATAGCCCTGCCCCTCCCCCACCCTCACCCCGTCTTCGTCCCCGTGATGACGGCCAGCGCCTCGACGAGGCGGTCGAGGTCGGCCTCGTCAGTGTAGAGGGCGGGCGTCACACGGATGCACTGGCCTTTGGCGACGCCGGCGCGGCGCACCGTCATGATCCTGTAGCTGTCGCGGAGCTTCACCACGATGCCCTCGTTGTCGACCTTGCTGGTCTTGCCGGCGAGGCGGAAGGACGTGATCGCGCCATATGAGCCGGCTTCATCGGGCGTCAGAATCTCGATGTCCTTGAATCCGCGGACGCGGCTCACCCAGTAGTCGCGCAAATGGCGCAGGCGGGCCTGCTTGGCCGCCGCGCCGATCTCTTGATGCAGCACCACGGCCGTGGGCACCGTCAGCATCGTGGCGAAATTGACCGTGCCGGTATGCACCCGCGAGCGGATGCCGCTCTCCGGAAAATCCTCGTCGCCCATGTCGCGATCGATGGCCGCAAGGCGGTCCTTCCTGATGTAGAGGAAGCCGACGCCGAGCGGGGCGCCGATCCATTTGTGCAGATTGAACCCGACGAAATCGGCCTCGAGCTCGCCCACCCGGAAGTCGATCTGTCCCCAGGAATGGGCGGCGTCGACGATGACGTCGATGCCCTTGGCCTTCGCCATGCGGGCGATCTCGGCGACCGGCATGACGAAGCCGGTGCGGTGGCCGACATGGGTCAGGAGCAGAAGCCTCGTCTTCGGGTTCGCCTCGATCGCACGGGCATAGGCGTCGAGCACCGCCTGGCGGGTGGCGGGCTCCGGCACGTCGAACTTGACCACATCGACGCCGCGGCGCGCCTTCAGCGCGTTCATCGCATACTGCATCGAATCATAGTCGAGATCGGCATAGAGCACGCCGTCGCCCGGCTTCAGCCGGTTGTAGCCGCCGATGAGGAGCTGAAGCGCTTCGGTGGCGCCGCGGGTCAGCGCGATCTCCTCGGGCAGCGCGCCGACCGCCTCCGCCACCTTGGTGCGCACGGCCTCGAAATCCGTCCCCGCACGCAGCCGCGCGTAATAGGTGTTCTGATAATTGACCATGTCGGACTGGCGGATGAACTCGCGCCTGACAGGCTCGGCCATGATGCCCCAATAGCCGTTCTCGAGATTGACGACATCAGGCGTGACGGCATAGAGCCCCTTCACAGCCGCCCAATAGGCCTTGTCGATGGCGACAGCGGCCATTGAGCCGGTCGGCCGCGCCGGAAGGCCTTCAGCCGCCATCGCCGGTGCCGCAAGCGGCACCACGGCTGCCGCCGCGAGGCCCTTGAGGACCAGCCGGCGGTCGGCCGAAATCGTCTTGATCAGTTGCATGTCGACTCTCCCCAGAGCGTTCTCGAGCGACGTGACGTCCGGCTCCGCGTCAAGAGAGCGCGTCAAGCAGCAATCCAGAGCTCGGTTTCGATATCATCGGACCCGAAGAGGCTCTGGCGCGCCGGGAAAAAAGCAACGGACCATGCAGCTGAGATGACCGGATCATGACAATGCGATGATCGAGCAAAGCAGATTGCAGGATCAGGCTGCCGCCTGCTTCGTTGCGGCTCGCGCGTCTTGAGAAGGCGGAATCAGACGGTCTGCAGACGCGTCCGGCACGAGCGGAACGAGCTCGTCCACCGCGCTCTCGACCCGATTGCGGCCAAGCGCCTTCGCCGCGTAAAGCGCCTTGTCGGCGCGCTCGCATAAGGCCTCGATGCCGGCGGGCTCGCTATCCGCGTGTGCGAGGCCGACGCTGACCGTGGCTGCGACCGCAACACCGTCCATGACACGCGCGGCCGCCGCGAAGCTCTCGCGGACGCGCTCGGCGGCAGCGATCGCCGCCTGCCGGTCAGGCCCCTTGAGGATCGCGGCGAACTCCTCGCCGCCGAGCCGGCCCGCAACGCCGCCTCGCGGCAGATTGGCGGACAGTGTCTGCGCGAACAAGCGCAGCACGCGGTCGCCCATCGCATGGCCATGGGTGTCGTTGATCGATTTGAACAAGTCGAGATCGAACAGCAGGAACGCGATCGTCCCGTTTGCGGGCGCTTTCAGGCATCGCTCGCCGAATTCCAGGAAGGCGCGGCGGTTGGCGAGACCGGTCAACGCGTCCGTCATCGAGGCGCGCTTGTGCACGAGCTCGCTCCGCTCCTTGGTGAGCGCAAGAAACAGATAGCTGATGGCGATGATGAAGAGCAGGGTAAACGTGCTTACGATCGCGAACCAGAACGACTGCAGCGCCTCGAAGCTCGTGACCGGCGCCGCGGCGAGCGGATGCGCAACGGCGAGCGGAATGCGCACGAGAAACAGGCCGCCGCCGAGCGCGGTCAGCACGATCAGCGGCCATCGCGACAGCAGCGGCTCCGCGCGGCCGGTCCACAGCACGTAGGCGCAGCCGAGCGAATAGAAGCCCATGGCCGCCGAGACGACGATCATGCGCGCCGTGGCGGACTCGTACAGCGCCGGGACCTGGCAGACTGCGATCCATGTCACAGCGCCGGCGAGCAGGAGAAACGGGCTCGCCCGCCGGCCTTCGAAGCAACGCGCCCCCTCCAGCATCAGAGCGCAGGCCGTGAACAGGACGGCGTAGGCGAGATCGACCGAGTAGACATCCGGGATCACGCCGCGCAGGCAGAGCAGGCCAAGCGCGGCTGCCATGACCAGCACGGCGCCACCCCACCAGGCAAGGGCGCGAACCGTGCGATTTTGCAGCCACGCGAAAAACGTCAGCGCGCCGAGCAGCACCATGACTGCCAGCATCAGCACATAGATCGTCGGGACATAGAGCAGCGGCATGGTTCTCACCCTGTCGCCGGCGCTATACCAAGCCGCCGCTACGATTTGCTTGCGATGATTGGTAAACGCAGTGGTAACGGCCGTGGTGACGCCGAGCTACGTCACAGTCTGGCAGCCGGCAGCATCGCCGCGACCAGCAGACCACGGCGCAAACGCCGTCGTCGTCAAACCGCAAGGCCCAATGCGCCACCCTCGGGCTGAGGCGCCACTGAGCCGGCGGGCACATGATTGACGACGAGGCCGGTCGGCACCGCCGCATGTTTTGACAGCGCCGCGGTTACCCTGCGCATCGCGGCTGAACCGAGCTCGCCGGCGCGCGCCACCAGGACGATCAGGTCCGCATGCGCGGCCAGGGCGATGGCGTCGGGCTGCAAGGCGAGATTGCCGGCGTGGACGATGATCAGGTCGAACTCCGAACGAATGTCGTCCTCGGGCCGCGCATCGGGCTTTCGGCCGGCGCTCAGCAGTTCCTCGATCGATTGAAGGCCCGCCGTGGTCGAACCGTCGTGCCATTCGGTCACCGGCGGCTGGTGACTTGCGAATTCCGGCTGGAGCCGGATCAGCACGCTCATCATGCCCCGATTCACGGCGGCGCGATTGAGGGAGCGCGCAACCGTGTTGCCGCCGGCGCTTTTGCCGACCGACAACACCAGCGCGACCTTGCAGCCGCGCACCGGCACACGGTCGATGCGTTCGAGCAGCGGCCGCAGATGGGTGCCGACATCGAGCTCGGCCGAGGTGGCAACCGGTTTTTGCCAGACGGTGCTGATCCCGGCTCCGGATGCCAGCTCGGGGATACGAACCCAGACAGGAAGGCTGGGCATCGGCTCGGCCCGGGGCACGGCGGCGGGCGGTGGCTGGACTTGCCGGTTGGGCGCCTCCTCCGCGTTCACAGATGCTGGCGCCTGAACGGACGCGGGCTCGTCGGCGGACACGCTCGTCATCACCGCAACGGCGCCGGTCGACGTCAACAGCGAGCCGATCGCCAGCGCCGCGAGCAGCAGGGCGAGCGGCGGACGCGTCGAGCGCACCGGCGGAATGGCGATCGAGGCGACCTTGGTCTGGGACGCCTGCAGCTGACGCTGCTCGCTGGTCGTCTTGAACCTCGACAGGAACTGCTCGTAGATGTTCCTGTTGGCGTCGGCGTCGCGCTGCAGCTCCTGCAGCTTGACGAGAGCCTGGCCATCGACCAGCATCTTCGTCTCGACGGCCTTGAGCTGCTTCTCCAGCGCGTTCTGCTGCTCGCGCTGGGCCTCATATTCGGACTTGGCCGTGTCGATGTTCTTCTTCCGCTCGATCTCGATCTGCCGGTTGATGTCGGCGAGCTGGCTGTAGGAGATCGCGAGGTCGGGATGGCGATCGCCATACACCGCCTTCTTCTGCGCGATCTGGTCATTCAAGGTCGAGCGCTGCGCGCGCAGCATGCTCAGCAGATCCTGCTTCACCGGCCCTTCGACATTGGCCTTGAGGTCGCGTTGCACCTGCTCGTAGCGCGCCTTGGCCTCCTCGGTGCGCGCGCGGGCGGCGGAGACCTGCTGGGTCAGATCGGTCACCCGCAATTGCTGCGTGGTGGATTCCTTGCCGGCATTGACGATGTTGTGCTCGAGGCGGAAGGCGGCAACGGCATCTTCCGAGCTGCGCAGGCGCTCGTTCAGCGTCTTCAACCGGTCCTTGAGCCAGTCGGCGGCCTCGTCGGTTGCCTCGGTGCGAACGCGGCCCTGGCTGGCAACGAATGCCTCGGCGATCGCATTGGCGTAGTAAGCGGCCCGCTCGGGGCGGTTCGAGGTGAAGGAAATCGCAATGACGTAAGTGAGCCCGCGCCGGGTGATCTCGAGGCGGTTGCGGAATCTTTCGAGCAAGCGCGTCATGTCGGTGTAACCGCCGGCGACATCCTCGTCGTCCGCGATCTTGAGCTGCTCGATCAGGGGACGGAGGAAACCGTCGGATTTTGCGATCTCGATCTGGCTCTGAAGCGCCGCGGCATCCTGGCCGATACCCGGCAGCACCTCCTGATCCGAGGTCACGCGCAACTCGCGGGGATCGAGCACGACCAGGGCCGTCGCGGCGTAGCGGACCGGAAGAACCACCAGGACGACGATGCCGAGGACGAACAGCGCCGCGGCCAGCGTCAGAATGCGCCGGCCGTTCTCGCGCAGAAAGGAGAGTGTACCGAAGACGGTCAGCGATCCCATGGTCATGCCAGGCGAGACGCCGTCAGGCTTCGCCTTCGCAGCCCGCGGCGCTTCCCACGAAGCCGCTTGCTCCGTCGGGGCGATGCTTCGCGGAGATGCGCTTCGACCGAACGCCATGGGGTTGGACTCGAAATCAACTGACAGGCCTGGAGGCTTGCCGCACCGTAAATATCCATGGTTAACCGGCGGTTACGGCTGGGCTGGCCTTGGGCGGTGAACGATTCGTTAACGAGACGCGGCCAGCCATTCAGGCCGCGGAACGTATCGGCGGCGTCTGCCCGCACCCGCCTCGATGTGCGACCGCTCACAAGCCGATGACATACCCGTCCCGCCTCGGATCGGCGGCCCCCGTCATCACGCCGGTTACCGGATCGAGCACGACGGCCTGCATGCCTCCGCAGAGCATGGTCCATCCGGTGTCCAAAATCTCGATCTCGTGGCCGCGGCGCTTCAGTTCGGCGATGGTCTCCGGCGCGATGCGGTTCTCTGCCTGAATGAAGCGGCCGTCCCACAGCCGTGAACGCGGCGCCTCGATCGCCTGCTGCAGCGGAAGGCCGAACTCGACGTGCTGCACATAAGCCTGGGCCTGGGTTTGCGGGATGCCGTAGCTGCCGGGCGTCCCCAGCGCGAGCACCGGACGGCTGCCGCGCGTCGCAATCGACGGTGCCATCGTCACCGGCAACGCGTCGCCCGGCCTGGCGAGGTTCGGGCTTCCCGGCTGCACGTCGGCCCAATGCAGATGATTGTTGAGGCAAACGCCGGTCCCCGGCACCACGACGCCGCTGCCGAACGGGCTGCCGAGACTTTGCGTAATGCAGACCAGATTGCCTTCGGCGTCGGCGATCGAGAACGAGGTGGTGTGGCCGGGATCGGCACGATCCTGCGGCATCCATTGCTCTGTCGGGCCCGTGATCGGCCGGCCGTCGCTCACACGCTGGCGAAGCCGCGCGATCGTCGCATCGGACATTGCTCCAGCGGCTTGATCCGGTCCCGGATTGCCACGGGCGATGCGCTCGCCGGCGGCGAGACGGATCGCGCGATAGACCGTATCGAGATGATCGGCGCCGTCCTTCGGCAGACGCCCGAGGTCGAAGCCTTCAAGGATCTTGAGGGTCAGGGCGAACTGGAAGCCGCCGCATTGCTGCGCCGGGACGTGAAGCTCGAGCCCCCGATAGGACACGGTCAGGGGATCGAACCAATGCGGCTTGACGGCGATGACATCGTCCAGCGTCAGGCTGCCGCCGAGTGTGGCGAGATAGTCCACGATCCGCCGGCCGAGCTTGCCGCCATACAGGTACTCGGGCCCCGATTCGGAGATCTCGGCAAGAGTCTGCGCGAGATCGGGCTGCGCGACGATGCTGCCGAGCTTCACCGGCATTCCATCCGGGAGATAGTTCCTGACCAGTGCGGCGTGCAGCTCCGGCCAGGGTTCGAGCAGCGGCACCTGCTCGTTGATCTCATCAACACCGAAGTCCGAGAGCGCGAAGCCGTCGCGCGCCAGCGTGATCGCCGGCGCAAAGACGTCTGGAAGCGATTTGCGTCCATAGCGCGAGAGCAGCTCGCACCAGCCCGCGAGATTGCCGGGCGTCGAGGCCGCCTGCGGACCGCGCTCGAGCTCGAATCTACTGGTGTATCTGCCGACCGGGAAGCTTGCGGGCATCGGCGGAGCGAAGTCGAGCACGCGAATGCGCTGCTCGATCGCCACCCAGATCGTGGCCAGTCCGAACCCGGCAAGCCCCGACATGAACGGCTCGACCACGTTGAGGGCGGCCGCCGTGGCGACGGCCGCATCGAACGCATTGCCGCCCTGCATCAGGATTCGTGCACCGGCCTGTGCCGCGAGCGGATGCGCGGCGGCGACCATGCCGTGCCGCGAGAACAGCGTCGGACGCCCATATGTCCTGGCGAGTTGCATCCGGAAAAGGCCTTCCGCCGGTCAGTGCGTCGTCGCAGCAGCCTGGATCGCCTCCGACATGATCTCGAGACCGCGATCGATTTCGGCCTCGGACACTGTGAGCGGCGGCGCGATGCGGAATACGCCGCCCATGCTGGGCAATTTGACGATGTTCATGCTGAGACCGCGACGCATGGTCTCCTCCATGATCCGCGCGCCGAGTTCAAACCCCGGCGTCTTGGACTGTCGGTCGACGACGATTTCGAGACCGAGCAGAAGCCCGCGGCCTCTGACGTCGCCGACGCATTCGAACTTTTGCTGCAGCGACAGCAATCCATCCCGGAGCCTGTTGCCCCTGGCGGTTGCCTGCGCCACTAAGCCGTCGCGCGCGACCACGTCGAGCACCGTGACGCCGATCGCGGCGGGCAAGGGATCGGAGACATGCGTGGTGTAGAACAGGAAGCCGCGCTCGAACGCAGTCTGCTCGATGGCCTTTGTCGTCATGACCGCGGCGAGCGGCAGACCGGCGCCGAGCGTCTTCGACAGCGTGAGAATATCAGGCACCACGCCATCACGCTCGAAGGCAAACATGTGCCCGGTGCGGCCGATTCCGGTCTGAGCTTCGTCGAGGATCAGCAGCATGCCGCGCTGCTCGCATTTTTGCTTCAAGGCTGCGAGATAGCCGAGCGGCAGTTCCAGAATGCCGCCGCTGGAGAGGATCGGCTCGGCGATGAAGGCCGCCAGATTACCGGTCGACTGGCTGTCGATCAGTGCGAACGCATCGTCCAGCTCGGTCTGCCAGTCGTTGCTGCCGTCGACGTTCCTGAAGCGCGGCCGATAGGCGTTCGGCGCGGGAATGACGAACGATCCGACCGCGGCCGGCCCATAACCGCGCCGGCCCGCGCTGTAGGTCGCCGACGCCGCCGCGCCGGTCATGCCGTGCCAGCTTTGCGCGAAGGCGACGATTTCGTGCCTGCCGGTGACGAGCTTGGCCATCCGGATCGCCGCTTCATTGGCTTCCGCGCCTGTCGTCAGCAGCTGCACGCGGTCGAGACCGGGCGCAAGCGCAGCGAGACGCTCGGCCAGTGCCACGACCGGACGCGAGAGCATGCCGCTGAAGAGATGAGCGACCGCACCCATTTGCCGCGCGACGGTGGCGACGATATCGGGATGCGTGTGCCCCAGCACGGCACTCATCTGACCCGAGGTGAAATCGAGGATGGCGCGTCCATCGGCGTCGTACACGAAACTGCCGGCCGCACGCTCGATGATGACGGGTTCGAAACTCGGCCCGTAGCGGGTCAGATGCGTGTTGGCGGACGCCCAGAAATCGGGATCGGCATTCAAGGTCATGACAGCCACCTGCGCTTGGGACGTCCGACCTCTAGTCAAGAATTTGACTTCAGGCTAATTGATATAATTCAAACTGGATATCAATCTTCCTGATGTCGATGCTGGATCTCACCCTTCTGAGGAATTTCGTCGTCGTGGCCCGCACCGGCTCGATCAGCCTGGCGGCCTTGCAGATTGGCCGGACACAGTCCGCGCTCAGCATGCAGATGCAACGGCTGGAACAGACGATCACGCAGCCACTGTTTCACCGCAGCGGATCGGGCATGAGGCTGACCGCGGCCGGCGAGAAACTGCTCGCCCACGCCGAGACGCTGCTGGCGCAGCACGACGAGATTCTCGCCGACATGAGCGGCGAGAGTCTCAAGGGGACCCTGAGCCTCGGCTGCCCCGAGGACTATTCGATCGCTTTCCTGCCGGCGCTGCTGAAGGGGTTCTGCGCGCTGCATCCCAATGTCGAGCTGCGCATGGTCTGCGCACCGACCTCCGAGCTGCGCCCGATGCTGGTACGGCGCCAGATCGACATGGCGCTGGTCTCGCTGTCCGATGCCGGAGCGCGCGAGGTGATACGCGAGGAGCGCTTCGTCTGGGTCGCGAACGAGGCCGAACCGAAAATACTGACTCAGGATGTGCTGCCGCTGGCGCTGGCGGCGCCGATGAGCCTGGACTATCGCGCCGCCTGCGCCGCGATGGAGGCGGTCAATCGGCGCTACAGGGTCGCCTACGCGAGCAACAGCCTCGCCGGCCTGATCGCGATCGCGCGGTCCGGTCATGCGATCAGCGTCCTGACACGAACCGCCGTTCCGTTCGATCTTCACGTCGTCTCGGCCGGACTGCCCCTGCTTCCGACCATCGGCATCGCGCTCGAATTCTCGGAGGCGAGGCCCTCGCTGCTGGCGACGACGCTGGCCGAGCACGTCCGCACCGTGTTGCCCGGACTGAAGACCAAGGCGGAGATCGATTAGTGACCTATTGCACCTCGATGTTCGCGTCCTTGGGCGGCGACGGCGTCTTGGTTTTGGCCGGAGGCCCGAGCTCGACGTGGCCAAGCAGGCAGGACCGCAACGTCTCGATCTCCGGACAATCGGCGGTGCCGAGCGGGCCGATCAGGAAGCCGCGGTCCAGAGGCTCGCACCTGTAGCCTGGATGGCGCTGCACCCGGTCGGCGATCACGACGTCGACCTTGCCTTCGAGCAGTTCGTGCAGCCCAGCCGGCTGGCTGATGCGAACGGCGAGCTGGGGCTGGGCTCGGCGGAGCCGCGAAAGGCGCGCCCGCAACCCATCGACGGCAAAGCTCGCGTGGAGCCCGATATGCAGCAGGCTGGTGACGCCCTCGGGCTTGAGCTCGGCAGTGGCCTCGGCGAGGCAGCGAAACGCCTGGCGCACCTGCGCCAGATAGGTTTCGCCGCCGGACGTCAGGATGATCTGCCGTGTCCGTCGCTCGAACAGCTGCACGCCCAGCCGCTCCTCCAGCAGGCGGACTTGCTGGCTGACGGCGCCCGCCGTGACGTGCAGCTCGTGAGCGGCCTGCTTGAAGCTGAGATGGCGGGCCGCGGCCTCGAAGGCGCGCAGGGCATTGAGTGGCGGCAGCAGATACGTCATGGCCGGCTCCGGACGATGCAGGAAGGTTCGGGAAGATGCATGAGTTTCGTTCGCTCGACAAAAGAGAAATCCTGCTTTGTCGCCGCTGACGGCGGGCGATACCCCGGGGCCAACCTCCAAGCAGCCCGAGGAAACCTGCCGCAGTGCCGCCTGACATGCCGTCGATCGAAAACTCCTATTCCTGGATTCGTCTCGCCGCCTCCATCATCCTCAGCACATTGGGCTGCGTCGGGATGTGGTCCCTGGTCGTCGCCTTGCCGGCGGTGCAGGCCGATTTCGATGCGCCTCGCGCCGAGGCGACCTTGCCCTACACGCTCGCCATCATCGGCTTCATGATCGGCGGCATCGTCGTCGGCCGCCTGGCGGATCGCTTCGGCATTCTGCCGCCCCTGGCCGGCGGCACGATCCTGATGAGCCTCGGCTACGTGCTCACGGCCTTCGCGCCCAACCTGTCGGTCTTCGCGCTGATCTGCGGCCTCACGATCGGCCTCGGCGGCGCGGCGAGCTTCGCGCCCCTGGTGGCCGACGCCTCGCTGTGGTTCGATAGGCATCGCGGCCTCGCCGTTTCCCTGGCGACGGCCGGCAGCTCCCTGGCCGGAGTGGTCTGGCCGCCCGTCGTCCAGCATGCCATCGCGGCGGTCGGCTGGCGGCAGACCCATGTCGGCATTGGCCTGTTCTGCCTCGCGACGATGTTGCCGCTCTCCCTGGTTCTGCTGCGGCGGCCGGTCTTCCACAAGATGACGCCCGTAGCGGCGAGCAGCGGTGACACGATGCAGGCCATAGGCCTGTCTCCCGGTGCCACGCAGGGTCTGCTCGCCCTTGCCGGGATGTGCTGCTGCGTCGCCATGTCGATGCCGCAGGTGCACCTGGTCGCCTATTGCGGCGACCTCGGCTACGGCCCTGCGCGCGGCGCCGAGATGCTGGCGGTCATGCTCGGCTTTGGCGTCGCGAGCCGGCTGATCTTCGGCTGGGTGTTGAACCTCATCGGCGGCCTGCCGACCTTGCTGCTGGGCTCGGCGATGCAGACCCTGGCGCTCGCGCTCTATCTGCCGTTCGACGGCCTGGTCTCGCTTTACGTGATTTCCGCTGTTTTCGGCCTGGCGCAGGGCGGCATCGTGCCGAGCTATGCCGTGATCATCCGTGAGCTGTTCCCGGCGCGAGAGGCCGGCTTTCGCGTCAGCCTCGCCATCTCGGTCACTCTCGCCGGCATGGCGCTGGGAGGCTGGATGGCCGGCGCGATCTACGACTGGACCGGCTCCTACGCTTCCGCGCTGGTCAACGGCATCGCCTGGAATATCGTGAACATGGCGATCGCAGCCTGGCTGCTGGAGCGCCAGCGTCGGCATGCTGCCGGCGCGTGCGCGGCGAGCGCAGCGCTCAGCTGATGTTGAGCAGGATCCGTCCCGATGTGCCGCTGCGCATCAGGTCCAGCGCGTCGTTGATGTCATCCAGCGCGAACTCGTGGGTCACGATGCCGCGGTAGCTCACCTTGCCGGCATCGCTCAGGCGAACCAGGCGCGGGATATCGCGCGCGGGCTGGCATTGCCCGCCTTCCGAGCCCTTCAGCACCTTCTCGAAGTGCAGGGGCAGCGTGTAGATTTCGGCCTTCTCGCGGGGAACACCGACAAGGATGCAGCGGCCTTTCTTCGCCGTGATCTCGTAGGCAAGCTCGATCAAGGTCTTGACGCCGGTGGTCTCGACGACCTTGTCGGGTCCGTCGGCCCCCGTGATGGAGCGAACCGCGGCGGCCACATCCTTCACCGCCTCGGAGTTGATGGTGTGGGTGGCGCCGAAATCCTTCGCCATCGCCAGCTTGTTGTCGAGGCGGTCGATCGCGATCACGGGCCAGGCACCGACCATCGCGGCGAATTGCACGATGTTCAATCCGACGCCGCCGACGCCGAACACCACGACGGCTTCGCCGATGGCGATCTGCGCATCGTTGTTGACGACGCCGAGCGCGGTTGTCACCGCGCAGCCGAGCAGCGGCGCGCTGGTGCGATCGATCGAGGCTGGAACGGGCGTGACGCGATTCTCCGACACCACGGCATATTCGTTGAAGGTGGTGACCCAGCCGGCATTGAGGCGCTTGCCGCGCCAGGAATAGACCGGTGTGTTGGACTGGATGCCCTTGCCCGGCCGCCAGTGCATGACGACGGTGTCGCCCTGCTTGCAGGAGACGACGCCGGGGCCGGTTTCGACGATGGTCGCCAGCGCCTCGTGCCCCAACAGATGCGGCAGGAACTTGTCGGCGCCTTTGACGGCGTCGATCTCGTTGATCTGCGCGCCGCAGATGCTCGAGGTGTGCACATGCGCAAGCACCTGGCCGTGCTCGAGCGTATCAGGGAGGGTGAACTCGTCGACGACCAGCGGCTTGCCGGATTCGACGAGGATTGCCGCCTTGGCAGTCTTGATATCCATCAGCAGCGCCCGGTCACTCGAAATAGATGAATTCGTAATCGCCGGTGTAGCCGAGCTTGCCGTACAGCCAGATCCATTCCGACGTATGCAGAATGGACTCCGCCGTCAGCGCCCAGCATTCGAGATTGTGCAGCTCCGTGACGTTCCGGTAGCCCTCGACCATGATGTACTTGTTCTTCCCGACCCGCTCGATCTCCTTGACCGCCGCCTCGAGCTCATACAGCCTTAGATTGTGCAGGGTGCCCAGCGAGATGACGAGATCGAAACTGTCGTCGCCATAGGGATAGACGTCCTGGGCGCGATAGTTGAAGAGGTACGGTTTCACCCGCTCGTGCGCATGTTCGAGACCGTGCCGGGAGATATCGAAGCCGACGACCTTCAAGCCGGGCAGGATCTTCTGCATCTCGTAGAGCAGGAAGCCCTTGCCGCAGCCGACATCGAGCACGCTCGACCCATCCTTCAGACCGTAGGTCTCGATCAGCGCCTTGGCGACCGGCGCCCAGCGCCCCTCGATGAAGCGGTAGCCGCCATAGCCGAAGCGGCGGTCGCCATCCCAGTAATCAGCCTCGTATTCCCGCGCTTTCAGCGAGCAGGCGATCTTGTCGTCGTTCATGCGGGCCATGTAGTCGCGCTTGGTCGCCGTGTGCAGCGGCGTCACAATATTCAGTAGTCGTCCCATCGAGCCCTCGGATTCCATCACGCGCGGAGATTGATTTGTACTGGCCTGGGGAGCCTTGCGCCGTGATCTGCGACTCGCCCTAGCATCTGGCCCGCGCGCCGTCATTGTTTCAGATCAATGACCGGCGAATCATGCCGCGGCGGCGCCGCCGATCCGCCGCCGAACACGGAGACGCTGCGGCAGATCGCGGGCGACCGGCACCAGGCTCCCGGTGCGGCCGCCGGAAACATGACGTCGAAGCGCATGCAACCAGAATGCGAACATCGCGTTCTTGCTGAAGAGAGGGATTGCCGATCCCGCGCTCAGGATATTCGTCATTGCCGCAAGGGAGGCCACCATGCCGACCAAACCGACCATCGCCCGCATCTGGCGCGGCCGGACCCGCCGCGACCTCGCTGACGCCTACCAGGCCTATCTGCAGGCCGAGGGCATTCCGCCGCTGTTGAAGACCGCGCTCGGGGTGCAGCAGTTGCGCGAGGACCGTGCCGGGGAGACCTGGTTCACGACCATCTCCTATTGGCCGGACATCGAGGCCATGACGGCCTTCACCAAGGGCGAGCCGACCGAGGTCCATCATCTCGCGCGCGACGCGGAATTCCTGATCGAGCTGCCGGAACGCATCGAGATCCACCGCATTCTGATCGATGAGCGGGGCCTGCGGTGAAGGGCCGAACTGCAGAAACTGAAGCAAAGGTCGCCGTCAAATGACGGCCTGCGGCGAGGATTCATCGTTCGCGGCTGTGCGGTTTCGCCGCAATGCTTCCAGCGGAATGAATCACTATAGTCAGTGTGTCATGGCATATGTCGTCGACATAGATACGCGCACCGCGCGTTTTGGTCTTCACGCCGGCCGCCTCCAAGCAGGCGGTTAGCCGGGCGGTGTTCGCGCCGTCCGGGCTCTTTTCCAGCTTTCGTGATCTCCACCTGCGAGATCGTATTGAAGCAGAAGGAGTGTGCCGTGCTGCCTCTTCCAACCATCGCGCTCATCGGATCGGACTATCCGCGGCTCGAACAACTTGCTCGCATTGCCGCCCGAAAGGGTGATCTGGACGGGATCTTCCTCTTGGGTGAGATCAATCGCGCCGACATCGTGCCGGACGACAGGGACGCCGTCCGTTCGCTCGTGGTCGTCGGATCATGGGTCACCTATTGCACGAATGGGGACGTTCCGCGTCGCACCGTGCAAGTGGTCTGGCCGGAGGAGTGTCGGTCTGACCTCGCCCGTATTTCGGTCCTGTCGCCGTTGGGAGCAGCTTTGATCGGACTGCAGGTCGGAGATCAAATGCCATACTTCGTCGCCGGCAGCCTGAACGTCGTCAGGGTCCAGAAAGTCACCCAGCCGAGTCCAAACGTGGTCCCATTCCTCCAAGCGCGTCGGCGCAGCAAGCCGCTCGACGACGATCCCGGACCAACTGCAGCATAGGAGAAATCGAATGCGCAACTTCGAAGCCGAGATTCGGCGAGAAAAGCCGGCGTTGCCGCCAATCAAGATTGCAGAAGACGAATCGCGACGTCTCGGTTCGCTGGCGAATTCGACCATGGATCTGTTCCCGCGTGTCGCTCAGTTTCTGGCTCGCGAACTGGAACGCGCGACGGTCACAGAAGAGAACGATTTGCGCGGCGTGGTCAGGATGGGCTCCGAGGTGACCTATCGCGATGACGAGACGGGGGCGAGCCGGAAGATCGCGCTGGTCTATCCGCATGAAGCCGACATCGAACTCAGTCGGATCTCGATCCTGACGCCTGTCGGAGCGGCCCTGATCGGCCTGTCAGTCGGACAGTCGATCGAATTTGAAACGCCCGACAAACGCACCAGGGGGCTGACCGTTCTCGCCGTCTCCGAATGAGAGATATGCAAGTGGGCGAGGACAGACAGCCGCGTCGTTCTGCAGAGTGTTCCGAAACTCGCAGCCAGCACCTTGTTGGCTCCGCGTCGACGGAACTTAGCGGGTAGGCCGCCGTTGCATCCTCAGCAAAAATGGAGCGCGACATGACAATGCGTAAGACTTTCGTCGTCCTTGCGGCTGCCGGAGCGATGCTCTCGACGGCCTCGCCGGTGCTCGCGGCACCGCTGCCGATCGGCAATCCCGGTCCCGACTCAGGCGTGCAGCAGGTGCAGTACCGGCATGGGTACGGACATGGATACGGATATAGGCATGGCTACGGCCACAGGCACCATCACGGCCATTACGGCACCGGCGCAGCCGTACTCGGTGGCCTCGCAGCGGGCGCGATCATCGGCGGCGCAATCGCCAACAGCCAGGCTCAATCCAATGCCGCCTCCTACTGTGCGCAGCGCTATCGCTCCTACGATCCCGGCTCGGGGACCTATCTGGGCAACGACGGTCTGCGCCACCCTTGCCCGTGACGCGCGCATGAGCTTGCGGCAGCCTCATCGCACAGCGAGAGGCTGCCGACACTCGGCATGCACTCGCCCAGCGGCGGACGTGTCTTGATTCCGCGCTCCGCCGCGCTATACGTTTCGATCATGATGTTCACGTCCACATTCTTCCCGCTGATCTGAACGGCAGAAAGTCGTTCCGGCGCATCTGCGCCAATCGGATCAAATCGGCTGCGCTTGATGCGGTGGCCGAGCGGAGAATGTGCAATGCCCAAGACCGAACAGGTTGGACTGATGCCCCGTCAGGTCCAGAACTTCATCAACGACGGTTTCGTCAAGATCGAGAATGCCTTCAGCACCCGGCTTGCAGAGCAATGCAGGGACGAGCTGTGGGCGGATATTGGTCTGTCGCCGGACCACCCCGAAAACTGGACGCAGCCCGTCGTCCGGGTGGGGTCCAAGGCTTCGCCCCCCTTCATTGAAGCCGCGAATACGCCGCCCCTGCACCGAGCCTACGATCAAGTCGTGGGCGAAGGGCGCTGGCTCGCGCCGAGCGGCCTCGGGACCTTTCCGATCCGCTTTCCCTCGGCTGAATCCCCTGGTGATGATGGCTGGCACGTGGACATGAGCTTCGGCACCACCGATCCGGATTTCATGGAATGGCGTGCCAATGTGAAGAGCAGGGGACGCGCATTGCTGATGCTCTTCCTGTTCTCGGATGTTGGCCCGGACGATGCACCCACGAGGATCCGGAAAGGCTCGCACGCAGCAATCGCGCGGGAGCTGCTGCCCTACGGCGAGACAGGCGCGACGCTCCGGCAGCTCTCTGCGGAGAACTACGCCTCGACGGCGGATTGCGAGGTTGAACTGGCGACCGGCGCGGCAGGCAGCGTCTATCTGTGCCATCCGTTCCTGGTTCACGCCGCGCAACCTCATCGCGGGAAACGGCCGCGCTTCATGGCACAGCCTCCGCTGTTGCCGAAGGGCGAATTTGATCCGGCGTTGCCGCCTTCGCCGGTTCAGACCGCGATCCGGCGGGCCTGCGGGCTGGCCTAGTCGGACAACGTTCGGGACCGCTGGAGCATTGCGCTTCGGACGTCCCGGATAACTATTGCACTTCGATGTTCGCGTCCTTGATCAGCTTGCGCCAGCGCTCCTCCTCCCGGCCGACATAGCGATCGAGCTCTTCCGGGGGGCTGCCGACCATGATGAGGCCTTCGTTCGCCTCCAGCTTCTTGAAGGCACCGGACTGAACCGCCTTGGCGATCGCCTGATTCAGACGCGCAATCACCGGAGCTGGCGTCCCGGCCGGGGCGTACAAGCCGTACCAGGACTCGGCGGCATAGCCGGGCACTCCGGCCTCGGCGACCGTGGGCAATTGCGGAAACGCCGCCGAACGCTCGGCGGACGTGACGGCCAGCGCCCGGAGCTGACCCGCGGCCACCAGCGAGGCCGCGCTAGCCACGGTGGTGAACATCACGTCGATCTGTCCACCCAGGAGATCGCTAATCGCGGGCGCCGCGCCCTTGTAGGGCACCGCCGTCATCTTGACCTTCGCCATCGCATTGAACAGCTCGCCCGCGAGATGGGCCGAGGTGCCGGTGCCGAACGTCCCGAAATTGAGCTTGCCGGGATTGGCCTTCGCTTCGGTGATCAAGTCGGAGATCGAGTTGAACTTGGATGCCGGGTTGACGACGACGATGTTGAAGGATCGCGCGATCAGCGAGATCGCCGCGAAATCCTTGTGCGGATCGAACGGCAGCTTGTTGTACAGGCTCGGATTGACCGCGTGCGCGAAAGTCGCCATCAGCAGCGAATAACCGTCGGGCTCACTCGTCGCCACCGTCTGGGTTCCGATGATGGTCCCGGCGCCCGGCTTGTTCTCGATGATGACGGACTTGCCGAGGTCCGTCTGGATTTCCTGCGCTGTGGTACGCGCGATGATGTCGGTCCCGCCGCCGGCCGCGAAGGGCACAACGATCTTGACGATTTTTTCCGGATAATCGGCGCGCGCCGGCGTCACTGCGAGCGCCGCGACGACCGCACAGGTGAGGATGGCGAGATCGAGCCGTCGCCGCACGGCGACATCCTTTCCGCGCGCGCCATCGTGATTGATGATTCCGCTACTCGCCATCTGCAGCTCCATCCCACTTTGTTCAGACATTGAGAACAACCAATCCGTCTGCCGCCCTCACGCCCAGGCCCGCCGGCAGCACGAACACCGGATTGATCTCGGCCTCCGCGAGACGATCACCGAGTTGCGCGACCATGCGCGAGAACGCGACGACCGCTTCCGCGAGCGCTTCGACATCGCATTTCGGCCGGCCCCGAAAACCGTCCAGCAACGGCCAGGTCACGAGATTGCGCGCCATCGCTCGAGCCTCGGACAGACCGAGACCGCCTTCCGGCGGAAGCAGACGCATCGTCGTGTCCTTGAACAGCTCGGCCGCAACGCCGCCCATTCCGAGGAGGATCGCCGTTCCCAGGGCATCGCGATGCATTCCGAGTATGATTTCGACGCCGCCTGAAATCATCTCCTGAACCAGGAATTGGTCGGGCCGCTGTCCGGTCCTGGACTGGACCTCATCTGCCATCGCCGTCAAGCGGTCGCCGATCGTCTCGGCGGTCAGGTTGATCGCGACGCCGCCGACGTCGCTCTTGTGCGCGATCTCGCGCGAGAGAATCTTGAGCACGACCCGGCCACCGAGATCACGCGCCGCCTGCTCCGCTTCGCTCGCCATTGCGACCACCTTCTCTGCCGCGACAGAAATCCCAAAGCGGGCGAACAGCGCCTTGGCCTGTGCTTCGTCGAGCGCTCCAGCCGGGACGTCGCTGATGTCGGCCGCCGTCAGGGGCGAGGTGGATGTCTGGACCTGTTCCGGCATTCCGGCGCGCAAAAGCCCGTCGAGCGCCGCAGCACAGCTCTCGGCGGAGGTGTAGGCGGGGACACCGCGCCGGGAGAGGACGGACACCACCTCGGGCGCGTGGGGACTGACATAGGCAATGACGGGCTTGTCGCTCAGCGACAGGCAATCGTGGATGGCATCGGCGATCAGGGCCGGCGATCCCACGGCCGACGAACCGGCAATCACGACCAGCGCATCGTAGGACGGACTTGCGAGCAGGATGCGGATCGCGGCGCGCAGCAGATCCGGCTGCAGACCGGCCAGGGTCACGTCGATCGGGTTGCGATCGAGATTGGCATGCGAGCCGGACTGCAGGGCGCGCAATTGCGCGGCCGTCTCAGTGTCGGGAGCCGGGGTTGCAAAGCCGGCAACGCCGAGACTGTCGGACACGATCGTGCCGGCGCCGCCGGTCGAGGTGAGGATCGCCACACGCCGGCCGGAGAGCTTCCGCCCCGCGCCAAGGGCTGCGGGAATATCGAGCAGGTCTTCGAACGTCCTGGCGCGGATCACGCCGAGTTGCCTGAACAAGGCGTCG
This sequence comes from Bradyrhizobium sp. 191, assembly GCF_023100985.1. Taxonomy (NCBI): domain Bacteria; kingdom Pseudomonadati; phylum Pseudomonadota; class Alphaproteobacteria; order Hyphomicrobiales; family Nitrobacteraceae; genus Bradyrhizobium; species Bradyrhizobium sp. 191. Next base: position 5,104,415 of record NZ_CP064692.1, on the reverse strand, counting down.
TACATGCGGTCGGAGCCGGCCAGCGCGCCGGTGTGCGAGACGGCCGCCAGTGCGCCCGCCTCCGATCGCCCGATCTTGAAGGCGACGATGGGCTTGCCGGCGCGGCGCGCCCGAAGGACCGACTCGCGAAAACGAAGCGGATTGCGGATCGCCTCGATATAGAGCGCAATGACCCTGGTCGCATCGTCATCGGCGAGGAAGTCGATGAAGTCGGAGAGCTCGAGATCGGCTTCGTTGCTGGTCGACACCAGCTTGGACAGCCCGATCCCGCGCGCCGCGGCGCGCGACAGCAGGGATCCGAGGATGCCGCCGCTTTGCGAAACCAATCCGATGGATCCCGCCGGGAAGTCATCCATCGCCAGGGCGCCCGACGCCGACAACACGATGTTATCGGTGAGATTGACGAGGCCGATCGTATTCGGCCCGAGGATCCGCATCGAGCCGGCGGCTTGCAGGAGCTGCTGCTGGCGCGCGGCGCCTTCAGCCCCGGTTTCGGTGAAGCCACTGGCAAGAACGATCGCCGCGGCCGCCCCGCGCTCTGACAATTCACGCACCGCGATGTGCGCACGTTCGGCGCCGAGCAGAACGAGGCCGACGTCAGGCACATCGGGCAGCGCAGCAACGTCGGGGTAGCAGGTCAGACCGCCGATCCCTCCGACCTTGGGATTGACGGGATAGATCGCACCCGCGAAGCCATGCTTCTGGAGATAGGACACCGGTCGCCCCGAGGTCTTGCTCGGGTCGGCGGAAGCACCGATGACGGCGATGCTGCGCGGCCGGATCAGGCGTTCGATCGCATCCATCGCTCAATCCTTCGATGCGGATTGCGCGAGGAACGCCGTCACCGCATCGCGATGCTCCGCGCTGGTATAGCAAATGGCCTGCGCCTGGCTGCCGAGATTGAAGATGTCGTGCGCGGAATGCTCGAACGTCTCATTCAGGATCTTCTTGCTCAGCGCCAGCGCGGTGGGAGATCCCTCAGCCAGTTCGGCCGCCCAGGCCTGCGCGGCCGGCAGGAGCTCGGCCGAGTCCACCTTGCGATCGACGATGCCGAGCGCGAGCGCTTCGTCGGCCTCGACGAGGCGGCCGGTGAAGATCAGCTCCTTGGCCTTGGGAAGGCCGACCCGACGCGGCAGGAAATACAGCCCGCCGCCGTCGGGTATCAAACCGCGCTTGATGTAGGACCAGGTGAATTTCGAGCGTTCCGTGCCCATGACGAAGTCGCAGGCCAGCGCGGTATCCGCACCGAGGCCCGCCGCGGCGCCGTTGACGGCGGCGATCGTCGGCTTCGGCAGGCCCAGCAGCAACGACTGCACGTGATGCACGCCCTGCTGACGGCTCCAGCCGTTGAATGCGACTTCGCCCTGCGGCGCCTCGAGCCGGCGCTTCATTCCGCTGATGTCGCCGCCGGCACAGAAGGCGTTGCCGCGCCCGGTCAGCACCAGAGCCTTGATCGCCTTGTCGCGAACGACGGTTTCGAGTGCGCCGGTGAACTCGGCGCGCATCTCATCGCTCATCGCATTGCGCCGTTCCGGGCGGTTGAAGGCGATCGTCGCGACACCGGCCTCGACGGAGAATTCGATGAGCTGATGGGACATAGCAGGCTCCTTGGTCGGCGTCGGATGATCACCGCGACGCATCGCGAATGTCTGTTCGGGCCGTGCGGTTTCCTCGTCGAGCCCCAGCGCGGCCGGGCATTCTTCTTGCCCAAGCTGATAGCGGCTTGCTCCCGCCGGAACACCCCCTTAATTTCACTTAGTGGAAATGGCCGCGGAGGTGGGAGATGGCGCAGATGCGCAGATATGCGGGCGGGGTCGATGGCAACCGGTCGCTCGAACGGGGCATCGAGATCCTCCGGGCGTTCCGGCCCGGCATCGACACGCTGGGCAACGGCGAGATCGCGGAGCGATGCGGCTTGCCGCGATCGACGGTCAGCCGGCTGACGCGAACGCTCGTCAATTCCGGGATGCTCGACGAGATCCGCACCGAACGGACCTACCGGCTTGCGGCGTCCGTCATCAGCATCGGCCACGCGATGCGGACGGGATCACCGGTGCTCAACGCGATCGGACCGATGATGCGGGCCGAATCGGCGAAACGCCGGCTGAACGTCGGGTTGGCTACCGCGGATCGAACCATGATGGTGTATTTGGAGTCGATCCGCTACAGCCCGCGCGCGGCGCTGCGCAACGTGGTCGCCGGCCAGCAGGTCCCGATGGAGTTGACGTCGCTGGGTCGCGCTTACCTCGCCGGCCTTGCCGAGAGCGAGCGCGAGCGATTGCTGAAACTATTCAAGCGGCGCAGCGCGGCGGCCACCAGAGCGCTGCTCGCAGAGGTCAGGAGATCGATCAGCGCCGTCGAACGCGGCGGCTATTGCGCCGTGTCGTGGCAACCCGCCGTGCTCGCCGTCGCGACGCCGATCGTGCTCGACGGGTTGCCGGTCTACGCACTCAACATGAGCCTGCAGAACGTTGACCGGTCCGATGCGCTGGCGAGCGAACTCGGCGCTTACCTCAACGCCTTCGCGGCGAAGTGCAAGGAGGTGCTGGCGGGACGTTGAAACAAGGGCCGTCGTCACCGCCCCTGATATTCGGCCCAGCAGTCCGCCGTTTCATAGACCCGGACCGCTGACAGCTGCGCAAGGCCCGGCTTCAACCGATCCCAGATCCAGACCGCGATATTCTCGGCGGTCGGGTTCTCGAGGCCTTCGACCTCGTTCAGGCATTGGTGGTCCAGCGTGCCCATGATGTCGGCGAAGCACTTTTCGATATCGAAGAAGTCCGCAACGAAGCCGGTGTGCGGGTCTACGGGACCGTCCAGCTGGACCTCGACCCGATAGGAATGGCCATGCAGCCGGCTGCACCGGTGCGTCTCGGGCACGTTTGGCAGCCGATGCGCCGCCTCGAATTTGAACGCCTGCGATATCCTCATCAGCTCCTCACACGGCGTGACCATCCGGTCTCGGCCCGGTCTGGCGACCAGATGCTGCCTTGCCTGACCTTCCGTCGAAGAATGGCGCACCCGGAACGATCCGAACGTCCGCCCCTCAGACACGCGATCTGAGGCTAAATCATTGATTTTGCATCGACTCGTCACCGTCAGAAAGGACTAAGCACATAAGCGTTCGGCTTTTCAACCTCTTTGGATTCGACGGTTACCGTGGAGGAAGGAAGAGCGTCGACCGATGTTGTTCGTGACTGTCATCAGCCGGAGACCGTACGCTCGCAAATCTCCTGAGCCCCGGAAAGAATGCCGCGCTGGAGCGCGCGCGCGGCAGGCGAGAGATCGCGGCCGATGCGCCAGATCAGATAGAGCTCGCGCTCGATCACGGGCGCGACCAGCTTGCGCCAGGTGAGCACGGGATGGCTGGCCTCGGGCCAAGCGAGACTCGGCAACGGTGCGACGCCGACGCCGGCCTCGACCAGCGCCAGCAGCGTCGCCGGATGCTCGGCCTCGTGGATCGGCATGCCCTGACCGAGATCGGCGACGCCGCGCTCGATCTCGAGCCGGATTCCGGTGCCCGATGCCATCACGACGAGGCCGGCCTTCGAGGCTTCCGCCCAGCTTACGGCGTCCCGCGCGGCGAGCGGATGGTCGCGGCGCATCACCAGCGCGAAATTGTCGACGAGCAGTCGTGAAGCATCGAGCTCGGGATCGTCGCCCGGGACGTTGGCAATGCCAAGATCGACGTCGCCGCCGCGCAGCGCAGCGAAGATCTGATGCCGCGAGATCTCCTTCAACGTCACCGCGACCATCGGATGTTCGCGCTGGAACGCGGCGAGCACGCGCGGCATCAGCCGCAGCGCGACCGACGGCACGCAGGCCACCGTGACGTGACCGCGGCGATGTTCGCGCAAATCGCGCAGATCCTGAAGCTGTCGATCGAGATCGGCGAGCAGGCGCTGAATGCCCGGCATGAAGTCCGCGCCGACCTTGCTGAGCTGAAGCCTTCGCGTGGTGCGGTCGAGCAGCCGCACGCGCAGGCCGTCTTCCAGCTGGCGCACCAACTGGCTGACAGCGGATTGCGACATGCCGAGCGACCGTGCCGCGGCGCTGAAGCTGCCGGTCTCGACAACGCGGACGAAAACGCGGAGCTGCTTCAGGTCGAGCTGATCTATCATGTTTGCTTATAAATATATCTCTCTATTCCCAATTGCTAATGAAAATCTCCAGTGCAAGGATTTTGTGCGAAGACCGGGAACGATCAGAAATTGGGCACAATGGGAACTAACCCACTGTTCCAACAAGCAAAAGGATTGGGACGTGATCAACCGACGCGACCTCATGAAATACTCGCTGCTGGGCGCGGCAACGGCGCCGCTGGCCGGCCTCTCCACCCCGACCTTCGCAGCCGGCAAAGTGGCAATCACCGAAGCGCTGCGGCTCGGCATGTACAACTCGCTTTACGTCGCGGCTGACAAGGGACTGTTCGCCAAGCATGGCCTCGATGCCGACCTCTCCACCGCCGGCGGCATCGCGCTGCCGGTGCCGATTCTGCTTTCAGGGCGCGGCCAAATCGGGGTGACCAGCCCGGGCATGTCGGTGAATGCAGTGCGCGAGGGCGGCAAGATCAAGAACATCGCCAAGATCGTCGGCGGCGTGTCGATGTGGGGCATTGCGAAACCCGACAGCAAGATCAGGACGATCGAGGATCTCCGCGGCAAGACCATCGCGACGCTGAAATTCCCCTCTTCGACGATCCAGGTGCCGACCTATGCGATCAAGACCATCGGTAAGCTCGATCCGAAGGAGGCCGGCGTCACGTTCCTCGAACTGCCGCCGGGCGCGCAGGCCGCCGCGGTGAAGGACGGCCGCGCCGACATCGCTACCGCCTTCGAATGGGACGTCAGCATCGCCGCCGAGCAGTTCGGCCTCGTGCCGGTGCTGTCCTTTGCCGATGCGCTGGGATCGCTCTGCTTTACCACCGCGATGGCGACGGAAGAGACGATCGCGAGCAACCCGGCCGCCATCCAAGGCTTTTGCAATGCGATCGCAGAAGCGCAGAAGCTGATGCACGAGAACAACGCTGTTTTCACCGAGGTCGCCGAAAAGTACTTCCCGAAGGTCACACCATCTGTCGTCGCCAGCGCAACGAAGAACTTCTTCGGCTCGAAGACCGCGATCCCGCGCAACCCGACCATCTCCGCCGACGAATGGGACCGCGCGATGCGGCTCGAACAAGGCGGCGGCGCAGTGCAATCCGCACTCCCCTATACGCAGATGGTCGATAACCGCTTCGCCGAGCAGGCGACCAGGCAGTTCGGTCTCGCGTGATGATCGTGAACACCTCCGACGCGCGCGAGCAGCGCTTTGTCACGCTCCCGGCGCGGCCCGAGCCGCTCCGGCTCGCGGTCGACGAGACGGCCGTGGTCGTCGTCGACATGCAGAACGCCTATGCCTCGCCGAACGGCTATCTCGACCTCGCCGGCTTCGACATCTCCGGCGCCAAGGCCGCGATCACGGCGATCCAGGACGTGGTGGCGGTCGCGCGGGGGGCCGGCGTTCCCGTGATCTTCTTCCAGAACGGCTGGGACGCCGACTATGTCGAGGCCGGTGGGCCGGGCTCGCCGAACTGGCACAAGTCGAATGCGCTGAAGACGATGCGCAAACGGCCCGAGCTGCAAGGCAGGCTCCTCGCCAAGGGCGGCTGGGACTATGCGCTGGTCGACGAGCTGCAGCCCAAGCCCGGCGACATCGTGGTGCCGAAGACGCGCTATAGCGGCTTTTTCAACAGCCAGTTCGACAGCATTTTGCGCGCCCGCGGCATCCGCAACCTCGTGTTCTGCGGCATCGCCACCAATGTCTGCGTGGAATCGACGCTGCGCGACGGCTTCCATCTCGAATATTTCGGCGTGATGCTGGAGGACGCAACGCACCAGGCCGGTCCCGACTACATCCAGAAAGCCTCAATCTTCAACATCGAGACCTTCTTCGGCTGGGTCTCGTCCGCGAGCGATTTCCGCCGCGCCTTTGCCCAGACCGAAGCCGCTCCAGCAAAAGAGGATACGCCATGACCGACCGCGCCATCATTCCGCCGGGCACCCACGCGCCCATCGCCCCGTACTCGCCGGGCATGATGGCCGACAACGTCATCTACGTCTCGGGCACGCTGGCGTTCGATTCGAACAACGACGTCGTCCATGAAGGGGATGCCGCCGGCCAGACCCGGCATATCCTCGAGACCATCAAGCGCGTACTGGAGGCGGCAGGCGCGAGCCTCGCCGACGTCACCTTCAACTCGATCTTCATCACCGACTGGGCGAACTATGCGGCGGTCAACAAGGTCTATGCCGAATATTTTCCCGGCGAGAAGCCGGCGCGATACTGCATCCAGTGCGGCCTCGTGAAGCCCGCCTGCCTCGTCGAGATCGCCTCGATCGCGCACAAGAGGGCGTGAGGTGGCCGTGCTCGATGCAGGCCAGGCCGCAGTGACGGGCGCGCGGTTCAAGCTGCCCACCGCAGCCCGGATCGCGCTGCTCCAAATCGCACTATTGGTCGCACTGCTGGCGGCGTGGGAGCTTGCGATCCGCCTCGGCTTCATCGCCGTCTATCTCTACGGCCAGCCGAGCGGCATCATCGCGAAGGCGGGCAAGCTCATCGCCAGTGGCGAGTTGCTACGCGACGCCGGGCTCACCGCATGGGAAGCCATCGCCGGTTTCCTGATCGGCACGGTGCTCGGCAGCGCTGCGGGATTGTCGCTATGGCTGTTCCCGACCGGCGCGGCGGTGCTGCGGCCGTACCTGATCGCGCTCAACGGCCTGCCGAAAATCGCGCTGGCACCGCTGATCATCGTCTGGTTCGGCATCGGCCTCTCCTCGAAGATCGCGATCGCGGCGATCATCACCTTCATCGTCGCGGTCATCACCGCACTCCAGGGCGCCAAGGAGGTCGACGCCGATCTCGTCAAGCTGCTGCGCTCGCTCGGCGCTTCGCGCTGGAAGACCTGGCGCAGCGTGATCGTGCCCGGCGCGATGCCGTGGATCGTCGCGGCCTTCCGCCTCAATGTCGGCTTTGCCCTGATCGGCGCCGTCGTCGGCGAGTACATCGCCTCGAAAGAGGGCCTCGGTTACATGATCTACTATGCCGGCGTGCTCTACGACCTCAACGCGGTGTGGGTGGGCATCGCGGCGCTGATGGCGGTGGCGCTGCTGATGTACGCCGCGATCGACCTGATCGAGCGGCGCCTGCTGTCCTGATCCGAAACTCATCACTCAATAGCTGGGACGTCATGGCTTTTGCACGCAGCAAGGATGCCGAGATCTATTACGAAGTTCACGGGCACGGTACGCCGGTTTTGCTCTCGGCCGGCATGGGCGGCAGCGGCTCGTTCTGGGCGCCGCAGCTGGATGCGCTCACCGAGCGCCATCAGGTCATTCTCTACGATCACGTCGGCACCGGCCGCAGCGCACGAAGCGATCGCAGCATCGCCGGCATGGCCGACGACATCGCCAGCGTGCTCGACCATGCAAACGTCGATGCCGCGCATGTCGTCGGCCACGCCATCGGCGGCATTGTCGGCATCGAGCTGGCGCTGCGTCAGCCGAAACGCCTGCGCAGCCTCACCATCGTCAACGGCTGGGGCCGCGCCGATCCGTTCCTGCGGCGCTGCTTCGAGATCCGGAAAGCGCTGCTCAACCAGTCCGGACCGCAAGCCTATGTGCGCGCGCAGCCGCTGTTCCTCTATCCGCCGCAATGGATCTCCGAGAACATCGCCCATCTCGACGCGGAGGAAGAACGCATCCTGAAACACTTCCCCGCCGTCGCGACGATGAACCAGCGCATCGACATGTTCCTGGCATTCGAGGGCGGCCGGCGCCTCAAGGAGATCAACGTACCTACGCTGCTGTCGTCCGCAAAGGACGACGCGCTGGTGCCGGCCTATCTCACCCGCGAACTCGCCGCTTCCATTCCCGGCGCGCGCGTGCACGAGGTGGGTTGGGGGGCGCATGCCTTCAGCGTGGTCACACCGAATATCTTCAACGACACGCTGCTCGACTTCTGCAGGGAGGTGGACCGATGAACGCGCTCGCGCAGAATATTGCAGGCTCGGAGCCGATCGTGCTGCGCGCCGAGAATGTCGGCGTCACCTTCGAAGGCACCGGCCGTCCGGTCGAGGCGATCCGCAAGGTGGATTTCGAGCTGCGCCGCGGCGAGACGCTCGCGATCGTCGGCCCCTCCGGCTGCGGCAAGTCCACGCTGTTCAACGCCATCGCCGGCCTGCTGCGGCCGACCCGAGGCCATGTCGAGGTCGGTGGCCGCCGCGTCGACGATGCCGCGGGCCATGTCGGCTACATGCTGCAGAAGGATCTGCTGCTGCCGTGGCGCAGCGTGCTCGACAACGTCATGCTGGGGCTGGAGATCCGCAAAACGCCGAAGTCGCGCGCGCGCGAGATCGCACTGGGGCTGATCAAGACCTATGGCCTCGCCGGCTTCGAACAGGCCAAGCCCGCGGCGCTCTCCGGCGGCATGCGCCAACGCGTCGCCATCATGCGCACGCTCGCCTTCGATCCCGAAGTGATCCTGCTCGACGAGCCGTTCTCGGCGCTCGACTTCCAGACGCGCCTGCTGATGCAGGCCGACGTCTCCCGCATCATCGCCGAGCGCGGCAAGAGCGCGATCCTCGTCACTCACGATATCGGCGAAGCCATCGCCATGGCCGACCGCGTGCTGGTGCTGAGCGCACGGCCCGCCACGGTGCGCGCGCTACACGTGATCGAGTTGCCGCGGGAGGGCCGCGATCCCGCCGCGCTGCGCACCGATACAGCGTTCCAGCACTATTTTGCTGAGATCTGGGCCGACCTGGAGAAGCCTGCCGGCGTCGCGTGAGGCGAGCCTACCCCTATGTCGGGCCGGGCCACTCGGGCCCTGAACGGTGTGGCCTTCAATGGGCAAAAGGCTCAGCGCGAGGAATTGTACGCTGTTCTGCACTGAATGGCCGAAAATGGCGCGCCCGGAACGATTCGAACGTCCGACCCTCAGATTCGTAGTCTGATGCTCTATCCAGCTGAGCTACGGGCGCATCTTCGCAAACAGCGATAGCGGGCATGACCCGCGACGCAGCTCCCGGAGGACCGGGAGGAGTGCGAAAGAGCGCTCTGACTAACCGCTCTTGTCCCGATTGGCAAGGTCCGGCTCGCCGGTATTTTAGGGCATTTCCGCACCTCTGTTCGTCATTCCGGGGCGCGACGAAGTCGCGAGCTATGGTGCGCAATTGCGCACCTGAGAATCCATAACCACCAGCCGGGGTTATGGATTCCGGACCCGACCCTTCGGGTCGTCCCGGAATGACGGAAGGAATGGAGATCGCCCCGCTCGTTCGCTCGGCCTCTGGCCGACTACGCCCTCTGCCGCTCGTTGCGGATGGAGAGCAGTTCCACGGGGCGATCGGGGATGACGATCCGGAAGGTGGCGCCGATGGTGCCTTCGACCAGGTGGATGTCGCCGCCATGGGCGCGCACCAGCTCGGCTGCGATAGCGAGGCCAAGGCCGCTGCCGCCGGGGCGGCCGGAGGTCTGGAAGGCCTCGAACAGGTGCTCCCGGGTCTTCTGGGGGACGCCGGGGCCGGTGTCGGAGACCTCGATAATCGCGACGGCGCCTTCGCGCTTCCCGATGATCCGGATCTGCTGGACGCGGCCCTCGCCCGACGCGTGGCTTTCGAGTGCCTGGGCGGCGTTGCGGACGAGGTTGAGCAAGACGCGGAACAGCTGGTCGGGATCGGCATCGACCGCAAGCCCGCGCTCGATCGCGGCGACCCAGGCGATCGAGGCATCGTTGGCGAGCCCCGCGGTCTCGCGCACCTCGAGCACGACCGGCTCGATCAGGATCATGCGGCGGTCGGGCGCGGCCTCCTGGGCGCGGCCATAGGACAATGTCGACTGGCAGAAGGCGATGGCGCGCTCGAGCGAGCGCACGAGCTTGGGCGCAAAGCGCTGCACCCGCGGATCCGGCACGCTGGCGAGCTGGTCCGACAGCAGCTGGGCCGAGGCCAGCAGATTGCGCAGATCGTGATTGATCTTGGAAACCGCGAGACCGAGGGCGGCGAGCCGGCTCTTCTGATGCAGCATCGACATCAGGTCGCGCTGCATGTCCGACAATTCGCGCTCGGCCACCCCGATCTCATCGCTGCGCTGGCTCGGCACGATGATCCCGGCCGAACTCTCCGGGTTCTCATGGAAGCCGACCAGGCTCGCCGTCAGCCGCCGCATCGGCCGCACGAAGAGATAATGGAGCGCGAGATAGACGAGGCCCGCCGTCAGCACCGCGATGATCAGCGCGACCACCACGAGGTTGCGGGAGAAGCGGTACATCTGCTGCCGCAGCGGCAGCTCGTCGGTGACGATCTCGATGAACTGGGCATTGCCGACCCCGGGTCCGACGATGCGGATGGCCTGGTTCCCGGTCTCCAGCATCATCCGGAACGAGCCGGTGATCGCCTCCCAGGCCGTCATGTCGCGCAGGTCGATGTCATGCTCGAGGGCGGACGGGATGTTGTCGCTGGCGAGCAGACGGCGCTGCTGGCCCATCTTGATGGCGACGGCACGGGCATTGATGCTTTTCAGGATCTGGCGCGACAGCGAATCGGGAACCATGCCGAGCGGCGCAGCATCCAGCACCAGCGCCGCCGTATTGGCCGCCGCAACGCGGTCGTTCAGCCGGTTGACCCAGAAATTGGCGATGGCCGGCACGTAGAGCAGCACCGCGGCGATCATCACCAGGGGAATGGTCAGCAGCAGCAGCTTGCCAGACAGCCCGAGCCCGCGCGTCCCGCGGGGGCGCATCGCCGGCTGCTCCGGCTGATCCAGATCCTGGATCGGCTGGCGATCTGTGGCTACCACGAAATTCGCCCCTGTTGGCCTTGGCGGATGGAGGATGCGGCCCGCCCGGAGTCCGGTCAAATTACGGATCGCTAATCTACCAAGGTGGGATGTAAGTGCTGATATCGCGAGTCGCCACCTCAAGGGTTAAAAACCCCGCACAAACAGCGATATTCACCGGAATCGCGCGCTTGTGCGGCGTTGACGAAGAGAAGACGCTCCCTTATAAGCCGCGCGAATTGTCCGCGATGACCCGGTGCGACACCGGGAGCGGCTCTCTAAGGGCCGGAAAGGGCCCGTTTTGGGCCGCATCTTCCGGACTTTACCATCAATTCTACAGGCAAATTGCCCGGTCAGCGGAGAAAAACCCGTGAAGCGGACTTATCAACCCAGCAAACTGGTGCGCAAGCGCCGTCACGGCTTCCGCGCCCGCCTCGCCACTGCCGGCGGTCGCAAGGTCCTCGCCGCCCGCCGCGCCCGCGGCCGCAAGCGTCTGAGCGCCTGAGCCGGACCCCCTTTTTGGGATTTCATCATGGATCGGCTGAGGCAGCGGGCGGATTTCCTCGCCGTTGCCAATGGCGCGCGGGTGAATAGTCCCGCGTTCGTCCTGCAAAGCCGTCGCCGCGATGACTTTGGTCCGATCCGGATCGGCTTCACCGTCACCAAAAAGAACGGCAACGCCCCCGAGCGCAATCGCATCCGGCGCCGGCTTCGCGAATTGGTGAAGCGGCTCGACCCGGTGTCGATGCAGCCTCATCATGACTATGTGCTAGTCGGACGAAGGGACGCGCTCTCGCGCGACTTCGCCACCATGCTCGACGATCTGCGCATAGCGTTCACGAAGCCCGCGCGGCATACGGCCAAAGCGCGCGGCCAGAGGCCCGGCCCCGCTCCCGCTGCCAGCCGCAAACCGGATTGATGACGAGACATTCGAGATGACCGATAATCGCAATACCATCCTCGCCGTCATTCTGTCCGGCCTTGTGCTGATCGCCTGGCAGTATTTCTACAACGTGCCGCAGATGGAGAAGCAGCGCGCCCAGCAGCAGGCGCAGACCGAGCTTCAGAAATCCACGCCGCAGCCGACGGCCTCGGCGACTCCCGGCACCGCGCCGCAGCCGGGCAGCGTGACCCAGCCGGCGACACCGGGCGTGGGCCAGCAGGGTCAGCCGGTCGTCGCCCGCGAGGCCGCCATTGCAGCCGGCCCGCGCGTGAAGATCGAGACCCCGCGCATCGCCGGCAGCATCTCGCTGAAGGGCGGCCGGATCGACGACATCGCGCTGGTGCAATTCCGCGAGACGGTCGACCCGAAGTCGCCGCCGATCGTCCTCTATTCGCCCTCGGGCACGGCGGAGCCCTACTACGCCGAGTTCGGCTGGGTGGCGGCGACGGGCGTGACGGCGAAGATGCCCGATGCCCAGACCGTCTGGCAGCAGGACGGCAGCGGCAGCCTGACGCCGACGACGCCGGTGGTGCTGAAGTGGGACAACGGCGAGGGCCTCACCTTCCGCCGCACCATTGCGGTCGACGACCATTATCTCTTCACCGTCAAGGACGAGGTGAGCAATGTCGGCAACGCGCCGGTCACGCTCTATCCGTTCGCGCTGATCTCGCGCCACGGCGCGCCGCAGGTGTCGGGCTATTACATCCTGCATGAAGGCCTGATCGGCTATCTCGGCGACCACGGCCTGCAGGAATACGCCTACAAGAAGATCGACGAAGCCAAGGCGGTGAACTTCAAGGCCACCAATGGCTGGCTCGGCATCACCGACAAGTACTGGGCCTCGGCGCTGCTGCCGGACACCAATGCCCAGCTCCAAGCGCGCTTCTCGTCGAACCCGGTCGGCAACGTCCACACCTACCAGACCGACTACCTGCTCGATCCCGTCACCGTCCCCATCGGCGGCACCGGCACGGCAAACGCGCGGCTGTTCGCCGGCGCCAAGGAAGCCGGCGTCGTCGGCGTGTTCCCGTTCGCCGGGCTCGGCGGCTACAACAAGGAGCTCGGCCTCAACCATTTCGATCTGCTGATCGACTGGGGCTGGTTCTACTTCCTCACCAAGCCGATGTTCCTCGGCCTCGACTTCTTCTTCCGCTTCTTCGGCAATTTCGGCATCTCGATCCTGCTCGTCACCGTGATCGTGAAGCTGCTGTTCTTCCCGCTGGCGAACAAATCCTACGCCTCGATGGCGAAAATGAAGTCGATCCAGCCGCAGCTTCTGGCGCTGAAGGAGCGCTATCCCGACGACAAGGTGAAGCAGCAGCAGGAGATGATGGAGATCTACCGCAAGGAGAAGATCAATCCGGTCGCCGGCTGTCTTCCCGTGCTGATCCAGATCCCGGTGTTCTTCTCGCTCTACAAGGTGCTGTTCGTCACCATCGAGATGCGGCACGCGCCGTTCTACGGCTGGATCAAGGACCTCTCGGCGCCGGATCCGACCAATTTGTTCAACCTTTTCGGGCTGCTCCCGTTCGATCCGACCACGATTCCCGTGTTCGGCCATTACCTCGCGCTCGGCATCTGGCCGATCATCATGGGCATCACGATGTGGTTCCAGATGAAGCTGAACCCGACGCCGCCGGATCCGACGCAGCAGCTCATCTTCAACTGGATGCCGCTGATCTTCACCTTCATGCTGGCGGGCTTCCCGGCGGGCCTCGTGATCTACTGGGCCTGGAACAATCTGCTCTCGGTGATCCAGCAGAGCTACATCATGCGCCGCAACGGCGTGAAGGTGGAGCTGTTCGACAATCTCAAGGCGACGTTCGCGCGGAAGGCGACGTAGGTCCCTCACGATCGCGCCCCGTCATGCGGGCGCAAGAGCCTCCACATCGTCATGCCCGGGCTCGTCCCGGGCATCCACGTTTTGGAAGCTCGCCCAGTAACAAGACGTGGATGGCCGGGACAAGCCCGGCCATGACGAAAGGATAGAGGCTTCGCATGACCGATGACAAAGATGCGAAGCTGATCGAAGCCGGGCGAAAGCTGTTTGCCCGCGACTGGCAGTTCATCTGGGCCTCGCCCTCGATCGCCACGCTGCCGCCGATGGCGGGGCTGGAGATCGCCTTTGCCGGCCGCTCCAATGTCGGCAAGTCCAGCCTGATCAACGCGCTGACGGGGCGCAACGGCCTGGCGCGGACCTCGCATACGCCGGGCCGCACCCAGGAGCTGATCTTCTTCGAGGTGCCCGGGAAAAGCGACCTGCGCCTCGTCGACATGCCCGGCTACGGCTATGCCAAGGCGCCGAAGAGCCAGGTCGCGTCCTGGACCGAGCTGATCCACAAATTCCTGCTTGGCCGCGCCTCGCTGGCGCGCGTCTATGTGCTGGTCGACGCGCGGCACGGCCTCAAGGACGTCGATCTCGACGTGCTTGGGACGCTCGACCGTTCCGCCGTCAGCTACCAGATCGTGCTGACCAAGACAGACCAGGTGAAGGCCGCCGAGCTGCAGGCGCGCATCGCCGAGACCGAGGCTGCGCTGGCCAAGCACCCGGCCGCGTTTCCGACCGTGCTCGCGACCTCCTCACGCAGCTCGACCGGCATGGAGAGCTTGCGCGCCGCGATGGCGAAGCTGTTGGAAGAGCGGAGCAAGTAATGGTGGCCCATCGCCTCCTGATCGGGCTTGCCGGATTGATGGGCGCCGCCGGCGTCGCGCTGGCCGCGGCCTCCGCCCATGGTGCCGATGCGAGCCGGCTGGCATCGGCGAGCGCGATGCTGCTGTTTCATGCAACGGCGATACTCGCCGCCGGCGCGCTGCTCGCGCGCGGCCTTCTGCATGGCGGAATTGGACTCGTTGCGGCGTTCGGCTTCGTGATCGGCGCCGTGCTGTTCGCGGGCGACCTCACCTTGCGGCAGTTTGCGGGCCATTCGCTGTTTCCGATGGCGGCACCGACCGGCGGGACGGTGATGATTGCAAGCTGGCTCGCGGTGACGCTGGCGGCGGTGGTGAAGAAATAGGTCCTACTTTCTTCCTTCTCCCTTGTGGGAGAAGGTGGCGCGAAGCGCCGGATGAGGGGTTCTCTCCGCATCCACCGCTGCGATAGCGTCACTCGCGGAGAGGACCCCTCACCCGTCTCGCCGTTGCGCGGCGATCCACCCTCTCCCACAAGGGGAGAGGGCAAGAACGCACACTTTGCGCCGCGCCCGGCAATCGGATAGAACGCGCACCGACCGTCCCGCCAGCGAGACCGCGACATGACCGACATCTCTCCGCTCGACCAGGCCCGCATCCTGTCCGAAGCGCTGCCGCACATGCAGCAATATGACGAGGAAACCATCGTCATCAAATATGGCGGCCATGCCATGGGCGACGAGGCAACCGCGAAGAACTTTGCCCGCGACATCGTGCTCTTGGAGCAGACTGCGATCAATCCGGTGGTGGTGCATGGCGGCGGCCCGCAGATCGCGACCATGCTCAAGCGCCTCGGCATCGTGTCGGAATTCGCCGCCGGCCTGCGCATCACCGATGCCGCGACCATCGAGATCGTCGAGATGGTGCTGGCCGGCTCCGTCAACAAGCAGATCGTCGGCTACATCAACGAAGCGGGCGGCAAGGCCGTCGGGCTGTCAGGCAAGGACGGCAACATGGTGAAGGCGTCGAAGACGACGCGCACCATCGTCGATCCGGGCTCGAACATCGAGAAGGCGATCGATCTCGGTTTCGTCGGCGACCCGGAGAAGGTCGACCTCACGCTGCTCAACCAGCTGATCGGCTACGAGCTGATCCCGGTACTGGCGCCGCTCGCGACCTCGCAGGACGGCCAGACGCTGAACATCAACGCCGACACCTTTGCGGGCGCCGTCGCGGGCGCGCTGAAGGCCAAGCGCCTGCTGCTGCTCACCGACGTGCCGGGGGTGCTCGACAAGTCGAAGAAGCTGATCCCGCAGCTCTCGGTCAAGGACGCGCGAAAGCTGATCGCCGACGGCACCATCTCGGGCGGCATGATCCCGAAGGTGGAGACCTGCATCTACGCGCTGGAGCAGGGCGTGCAGGGCGTCGTCATCATCGATGGCAAGATGCCACACGCGGTGCTGCTCGAGCTCTTCACCAACCAGGGCACGGGCACGCTGATCCACAAGTGAGGCGGGAGCGGACCAAGGGAGCCGTCATGGCCGGGCTTGTCCCGCCTGCGCGGCAGAAGCCGCTTCGGCGCGGCGAAAGCCCGGCCATCCACGATCTTTCCTGCCGCGCCAAGAACGTGGATGCCCGGCGCAAGGCCGGGCATGACGAACGAAGGCCGAGGCCACACCGCCGCTCCCCCCTGACGCGCTTCCTGATGACGCTGCCGGCAGCGATCGTCTCGTTCCTGTTCTCCTCCGCGCCGGCCTTTGCCGACCTCAAGATCTGCAACCGCATGTCCTATGTCGTGGAGGCCGCGATCGGTATCGACGACAAGGCGGCGACCGCGACGCGCGGCTGGTTCAGGATCGATCCCGCCACCTGCCGCGTGGTGGTGCAGGGTACGTTGACGGCCGACCGCATCCTGCTCAATGCCCGCGCGCTCGGCGTCTACGGTGCTTCCCCGATCCCGCAAAGCGGCCGCGACATGCTGTGCGTGGCGCAGGACAATTTCGTCATCGCCGCGGCGCGACAATGCCGCAGTGGCCAGACGCAAGTCCCGTTCACGCAAGTGACGCCGACGCAAGGAGCCGATGGCAACCTCGTGGCCTATCTCGCCGAGGATTCCGAATATGACGACGAGCAGGCGCGCCTCGCCGGCATCCAGCGGCTGCTGGTGATCGCAGGCTACGACGCAGCGCCGATCGATGGCGTCGACGGGCCGAAGACGCAAGCCGCGCTGGCCGCCTTCCTGAAGAGCCGCGGGTTGTCGTCCGACGTCGTGGCCTCGCCGAACCTGTTCAAGACCATGGTCGAGGCCGTGCAGACGCCCTCTGCGACCGGCCTCACCTGGTGCAACGACACGCCGCACAAGGTGATGGCCGCGATCGCGACCGATGACGGCAAGTCCGTGACGAGCCGCGGCTGGTATCGCATCGATCCCAAGACCTGCCTGCACCCCGATGTATCAGGACAGCCGAAGCAGATCTTCAGCTTCGCGGAAGCGGTCGATGCCGACAACCGAATCGTCAAGCTGAAGGATCGGCCGCTGAACTGGGGCGGCGACAGGCAACTCTGCACGCGCGAGACCAAGTTCGAGACGAGCGAGCAGACCGATTGCGGCGCGCGCGGATTTGCGCCGACGGGCTTTGGCGCCGTGGACATGTCGAGCGGCGGCAAGACGCTGCGGTTCGCGGTGCCGTGATGGTGTTGGTTCGATGAGCGCGCACGCGCCACAATCTCCGCGGTCGTCCCTGCGAACGCAGGGACCCATAACCACAGGCTTTGGTTATGGCGGGAGATGCCAACTACGCTTCTTCGCCAAACTCCTCCCTGGGGATATGGGTCCCGGATCTGCGCTTCGCTTGTCCGGGACGACAGCAGTGAGTGGGGCAGCGCTTGCGATCGATAGATAGAGATTTGGTATGACCCCGCCCCGCACCTTCGCGCATGTCGACACCTGGGTGTTCGACCTCGACAACACGCTTTATCCGCATCACGTCAATCTGTGGCAGCAGGTCGATGCGCGGATCGGGGAGTTCGTCTGCAACTGGCTGAATGTCGGCCCGGAGGAAGCGCGGGCGATCCAGAAGGACTATTACCGGCGCTTCGGCACCACGATGCGCGGCATGATGACCCTGCATGGCGTCTCCGCCGACGACTATCTCGCCTACGTCCACAAGATCGACCACTCGCCGCTGGAGCCGAATCCGGCGCTCGGCGCTGCCATCGCAAAGCTGCCGGGCCGCAAGCTGATCCTGACCAACGGCTCGGTCGACCATGTCGACGCGGTGCTGGCGCGGCTCGGCTTCGCCTCGCATTTCGACGGCGTGTTCGACATCATCGCCGCCGAATTCGAGCCCAAACCGGCGCAGCAGACCTACCAGAAATTCCTCAGCCAGCATGCGGTCGATCCGACCCGCGCCGCCATGTTCGAGGACCTCGCCCGCAACCTCACCGTCCCGCACCAGCTCGGCATGACCACGGTGCTGGTGGTGCCGGATGGGACGAAAGAGGTGGTGCGGGAGGACTGGGAACTGGAAGGTCGGGATGCCGCCCATGTCGACCACGTCACGGATGATCTGGCGGGGTTTTTGGGCAGGTTGTCGCCGCGATAACAACTGTCGTCCCGGGCAAGCATAAGCGCAGACCCGGGTCCCATAACCACAGGGAGTGGTTGTGGCGCGAGATCGATAACTCCGAGTCCTCGCCAAGCGACTCCCTGTGGTTATGGGTCCCGGATCTTCGCGCGCCTGAGGGCGCGCTTGTCCGGGACGACAGCGGAGCATGGGTAACGGCCGAGTATGCCTTGACTCCGTCGCCCAAATCCCGAAAAAGCGCCCCAATCCATCAAAATTCCCGCTCCCCAGAGGAAATCCCGATGTCCCTTGCAGCCCTCGAATCCACCATCAACAGCGCCTTCGAGGCGCGTGACGGCATCTCGACCACGACCAAGGGCGAGGTGCGCGAGGCCGTGGACCAGTCGCTGGAGATCCTCGACAAGGGCGAGGCGCGCGTTGCCGAGCGCGGCGCCGACGGCAAGTGGAAGGTCAATCAGTGGCTGAAGAAGGCCGTGCTGCTGTCCTTCCGCCTCAACGACATGGGCGTCATTCCCGGCGGCCCCGGCAAGGCGACCTGGTGGGACAAGGTGCCATCGAAGTTCGAGGGCTGGGGCGAGAACCGCTTTCGCGACGCCGGCTTTCGCGCGGTGCCGGGCGCCATCGTCCGCCGCTCGGCCTTCATCGCCAAGAACGTCGTCTTGATGCCGTCCTTCGTCAATCTCGGCGCCTACGTCGATGAGAGCACGATGGTCGACACCTGGGCCACCGTCGGCTCCTGCGCGCAGATCGGCAAGCGCGTGCACATCTCGGGCGGCGCCGGCATCGGCGGCGTGCTCGAGCCGCTGCAGGCCGAGCCCGTCATCATCGAAGACGATTGCTTCATCGGCGCGCGCTCCGAGGTCGCCGAAGGCGTGATCGTGCGCAAGGGCGCGGTGCTGGCGATGGGCGTGTTCCTGGGCGCCTCGACCAAGATCGTCGACCGCGAGACCGGCGAAATCTTCATGGGCGAAGTGCCGGAGTATTCCGTCGTGGTGCCCGGCGCGCTGCCCGGCAAGCCGATGAAGAACGGCCAGATCGGCCCGAGCACCGCATGCGCCGTGATCGTCAAGCGCGTCGACGAACGCACGCGGTCCAAGACCAGCATCAACGAGCTGCTGCGGGATTGATCCGACGCGCATGACCGATGCTCTCTCCATTGCCCGCGATCTCATCCGCTGCCCCTCGGTGACCCCGGCCGATGCCGGCGCACTGGGGGTGCTCGAGAAGGCCCTCAACGCGGCCGGCTTCACCTGCCACCGCGTCACCTTCAGCGAGCCGGGCACCGCCGACGTCGAAAATCTCTACGCGCGGATCGGCGCGGCAGGTCCGCACATCACCTTCGCCGGCCACACCGACGTGGTGCCGCCGGGTGACGAGAGTGCCTGGAGCGTCGGCGCATTCTCCGGCGAGGTGAAGGACGGTGTCCTGCACGGCCGCGGCGCCGTCGACATGAAGGGCGGCATCGCCTGCTCGGTGGCTGCGGTGCTGGAGCATCTCGCGGCCAATGGTGGCAAGCCGCGCAGCGACGGCAAGGGGTCGATCTCGTTCCTGATCACGGGCGACGAGGAAGACGTCTCCGTCAACGGCACCGTCAAGCTGTTGCAATGGGCCGCCGAACGCGGCGAGAAATTCGATCATTGCGTGCTCGGCGAGCCGTCCAATGTCGAGACGCTCGGCGACACCATCAAGGTCGGCCGCCGTGGCTCGCAGTCCGGCACGCTCGTCGTCGACGGCGTGCAGGGCCATGTCGCCTATCCGCACCGCGCGTCAAATCCTGTGCCGGACATTTCGCGGCTGATCGTGGCGATCTCGGACGAGCCGCTCGACCACGGCAGCGCGCAGTTTCAGGCCTCCAATCTCGAATTCACGTCAGTGGACGTCGGCAACAAGGCGTTCAACGTCATCCCCGGCGAGGCCCGCGCAAGATTCAACATCCGCTACAACGACAACCACACCCAGGCGAGCCTGCGCGAGCTGGTCGAGGCCCGCCTCGCCAAGGCCTGCGGCAACCGCATCAAGGCCCGCATCGTCTGGGAGCCGTCGAACTCCAACGTGTTCGTGACCAAGCCCGGTCCGTTCACCGATCTCGCGGTGTCCGCGATCGAGGAGGTGACGGGGCGCAAGCCGGAGCTATCGACGTCGGGCGGCACCTCGGATGCGCGGTTCATCGCGAGCTATTGCCCGGTGATCGAGTTCGGGCTTGTCGGGCAGACCATGCACCAGGTCGACGAGCGCGTGCCGGTGGCGGATCTGGAGAAGCTGACGAAGGTGTATCGCGGGATTCTGGCAAGGTATTTTGGGTGAGGCGCAATTCCCGCCAAACACTCCGCCGTCATGCCCGGGCTTGTCCCGGCCACGACGCGGCTGGCGGCATCAGCCCCTCAATAATCCACCTTCATCAGATACAGTCCCTCCGGCGGGGCGACGATGCCGCAGGCGGCGCGGTTGCGGGCTGCTAACGCGGCAGAGAGATCGTCGGCGGTCCAGCGCCCCTCGCCGACCCAGACCAGCGAGCCCACCATCGAGCGGACCTGGCTGTGCAGGAAGGAGCGCGCCGAAGTGAGAATCGTGATCTCGCGGCCGTCGCGCAGCACGTCGAGCTGGTCGAGCGTCTTCTCCGGCGACTTGGCCTGACACTCGGTGTCGCGGAAGGTGGTGAAATCGTGCTTGCCGAGCAGGCGCTGCGCCGCCGCATGCATCGCGTCGGCATCGAGCTTGCGCGGCACGCGCCAGGCGTGGCCGGCGTCGAGCGCGAGATTGGCGCGGGTGTTGACGATGCGATAGCGGTAGTGGCGCTTGACCGCCGAGAAGCGCGCCTCGAAATCGTCGGGCACGATCTCGGCCTCGAGCACCGCGATCGGATGCGGGCGCAGATGCGCGTTGAGCCCGTCGCGAAAACGGCCCGGTGGAAACTGCTTGTCGACGTCGACATGCGCGACCTGTCCGCGCGCATGCACGCCGGCATCGGTGCGGCCGGCGCCGTGCACGCGCAGATCCGCCCCGGTCATCGCCTTCACCGCAGTCTGCAGCGCGCCCTGCACCGACGGCAGCGATTCCTGCACCTGCCAGCCGAAGAACGGCGCGCCGTCATATTCGATGGTGAGCTTGTAGCGGGGCATTTTATCCAGTTTCACTGTCATTGCCCGCGAAGGCGGGCAATCCAGTACTCCGCAGCCTATCCGTTCAGCCGAGAAGCCTCGGCGTACTGGATACCCCGCCTACGCGGGGTATGACAGCCTCAGCTGAATTTCGCTCCGGCCTTCAACGGCACGCCGCGCAGGAAGTCCGCGGCCTGCATCCGGCCCTTGCCCTCGCGCTGGAGCTCGATGATGCGGATCGCGCCCTCGCCGCAGGCAATGGTGAGATGATCGTCGAGCACCGTGCCCGGCTCGCCCGCGCCTTGCGCGAGCTCACAGCGCAGGATCTTGACGCGCGCATTCTCGAGCTCGCTCCAGGCGCCGGGAAACGGCGACAGGCCGTGGATGTGGCGCAGCACCGCGCGCGCCGATCTGGTCCAGTCGATCCGCGCCTCGGCCTTGTCGATCTTGGTCGCATAGGTGACGCCGTCCTCGGCCTGCTTCCTGAGCTGGAGCCCGCCGCGTTCGAGCGCGGCCATCGCGCGCACCATCAGATCGGCACCCAACCGGGACAGGCGATCGTGCAGATCGAGCGCGGTCATGCTGTCTGATATCGCGATGCGCTCGGCCATGGCGACGTCGCCGGTGTCGAGGCCGACATCCATCCTCATCACCATCACGCCGCTCTCGGCGTCGCCGGCCATGATCGCACGGTTGATGGGCGCGGCGCCGCGCCAGCGCGGCAGCAGCGAAGCGTGCAGATTGTAGCAACCGAGCTTTGGCGCATCGAGGATCGCCTGCGGCAGGATCATGCCGTAGGCGACGACGACGGCGGCATCGGCCTCGAACGCGCGAAACTCTTCTAGCGCCTCCGGTGTCTTCAGCGTCTTCGGCGTCAGCACGGGAATGCCGAGTTTTCGCGCGGCTTCCTCGACCGGCGTCGGCTGCAATTGCAGGCCGCGCCGCCCGCCCGGTTTCGGGGCGCGGGTGTAGACCGCCACGATCTCGTGGCCGTGCGCGACGAGCTCGAGCAGCGTCGGCACGGAGAAATCGGGCGTGCCCATGAAGATGAGGCGAAGGGGCATGTGGCGAGACAATCCTCGAAACGAGCAAGGTACTCGTCATGGCCGGGCTTGTCCCGGCCATCCACGTTCTCCCTGCTCGAGGCGGCAAAGAACGTGGATGCCCGGCACAAGGCCGGGCATGACGGTGGAGGACGTGGCCTACTCCACCGCGCGCTTGGCGGCTTTCTCGAACTTCTTCATCACGCGGTCGCGCTTGAGCTTCGACAAATAGTCGACGAACAGCACGCCGTTGAGATGGTCGATTTCGTGCTGGATGCAGGTGGCGAAGAGGCCTTCGGCGTCCTCCTCATGCACCTTGCCGTCGAGATCGGTGAAGCGCACGCGCACCTTCGCCGGGCGCTCGACCTCCTCGTAATATTCGGGGATCGACAGGCAGCCTTCCTCGTAAACCGACAGTTCCTCGGACGAGGCGATGATCTCGGGATTGATGAAGACGCGTGGGAGCGGCTTGGTCTCGCCGTTCTCGTCGCGCTTGGCGAGGTCCATGGTGATCAGCCGCAAGGGCTGCGCGACCTGGATCGCCGCGAGGCCAATGCCGGGCGCGTCGTACATGGTCTCGAACATGTCGTCGGCAAGCTTTCGGATCTCCGACGTGACCTTCTCGATCGGCTTGGAGACCAGGCGCAGCTGCTTGTCCGGCAGGATGATGATTTCTCGTAGGGCCATGGCGGCGATTTAAGCCGCGCGCCGGATGCGGTCAATGCGGCCAGGAACCCCGTTAACCCTCCGCTAACCATAAAACTTCAGGTTTCGTTAACCGTAAAAATTAACGGAGCATTCACCCTAAATGTTCGCTATTCGTTCGTGTGCCGCGGCGAATCGGCTAGAAGGGTCGGCATGAACGAGATCATCCTCATGCTCGGCGAGTGGCCGGTGCGCGTCGTGGACGCGCTGATCGGCTTCGGTGCCCTGGTTCTCATCCTGCTGGTGGTGATTGCGGTCGTGATCGCGCGATCCGGGCGGCGCGGCGCGGAACTCGCCATGGCCAACGCCATCCGGGCCGACGAGCTCGAGGAACGCTTGAGCGAGGTGCTGCGGGCGCAGAGCGAGTCGTCGGGCCGGGTCGATGCCATGACCCAGGCTCTGGCCGGCCGCCAGGCCGAGATGGCGCGGGCGGTGAACGAGCGGCTGGATTCGGTGACCCACCGCGTCGGCCAGTCCATGGAACACTCCACCCGCAACACCATGGAGAGCCTGCGCGCCCTGCACGAGCGACTCGGCATCATCGACAGCGCGCACAAGAACCTCACTGATCTCACCACGCAGGTAACCACCTTGCGCGACGTGCTCGCCAACAAGCAGTCGCGCGGCGCCTTCGGCCAGGCGCGAATGGAGGCGATCGTCCAGGACGGGCTGCCGAAGGGTGCCTACGAGTTCCAGTTCACGCTCTCCACCGGCAAGCGCCCGGACTGCGTCGTGTTCCTGCCCGATCAGCGGCCGCTTTGCATTGACGCCAAGTTCCCGCTGGAAGCGATGACGGCGCTGCACGACGCCCGCACCGACGAGGAACGGCGAATCGCCACGCAGCGGCTGCGCGGCGACGTGATGAAGCATGTCAGCGACATCGCGGAGAAATACCTCGTCGCCGGCGAGACCCAGGAGATGGCGCTGATGTTCGTGCCGTCGGAATCCGTCTACGCCGAGATCCATGACGGTTTCGACGACGTGATCCAGAAGGCCTATCGCGCCCGCGTCGTGCTGGTGTCGCCGTCGCTGCTGATGCTCGCGATCCAGGTGATGCAGCAGATCATGAAGGACGCGCGCATGCGCGATGCCGCCGACCAGATCCGCACCGAAGTGATCAAGCTCGGCGACGACCTCGGCCGCCTGCGCGACCGCGTGCTCAAGCTGCAAAAGCACTTCGCCGACGTCAACGAAGACGTCCGCCAGGTGCTGATCTCCGCCGACAAGATCGAAAAGCGCGCGGGCCGAATCGAGGAGCTGGATTTCAGCAAGACCGATGCGCCGGAGACTCCGCGGCTGGTTGCGACAGCCGGGCCGGATCTGTTCCCGCGAAAGCTCCAGGCGGGGGAGTGACTTGAGGCACGCCGTCATGCCCCGCGAAGGCGGGGCATCCAGTACGCCGCAGAAGTCGTGATTGAGCCGAGGCGCTGGTGTTCACTGGATCGTCCGCCTTCGCGGACGATGACGGCAGAATGGGAGGCGACAGATGGGCTCACGCCACTATTATGTGTACATTCTCGCCAGCAAAATCGGCGGCACTCTGTACATTGGCGTGACGAACGACCTCATTCGCCGGGTGGCAGAGCACAAGTCAAAGGTGATCGAGAGCTTCACAGAGAAGTATGACGTTGCAAGGTTGGTTTATTTCGAGCAGTTCGATGCCCCCGAGAATGCGATCAACCGCGAAAAGCGGTTGAAGAAGTGGAACAGGCTCGACTGATCGAGCAGCATAACCCGAACTGGGATGATCTGTATCCCGGGATAGCCGGGCCACCATGATGCTGTCATGCCCCGCGAAGGCGCGGCATCCAGTACGCCGTGACAGTCGTTGTTGAGCCGAGGTGCTGGTGATTACTGGATCGTCCGCCTTCGCGGACGATGACACCGAGACTGTTGAGGCTTCTCTCGCCTCGCCGCGAGTCTTTTCCCCCAGAATCTGCTAACACCGCCCCATGACCGCACCCGACGCGACCTCGCCTGCCGACGCTCCCGCTGCCTCCTGGCGCGACGGCCTCGCCGTTTACCTGCAGCCGCGGGTGCTGATCGTGCTCTTCCTCGGCTTTTCCTCGGGGCTTCCGCTGGCGCTGTCGGGATCGACGCTGCTGGTGTGGATGGCCGAGGCGGGGGTCGATCTCGGGACGATCGGGCTCTTTGCACTGGTTGGAACGCCGTACACGCTCAAGTTCCTGTGGGCGCCGCTGGTCGACGCGCTGCACGTGCCGTTCTTCACCCATGCCTTCGGCCGCCGGCGTGGGTGGCTGGTGTTTTCGCAGCTGCTGCTGATCGGCGCGATCCTGCTGTTGGCGCTGACCGATCCGGCGCGCTCGCCGCTGTTCGTCGCGCTTGGTGCGCTCCTGGTCGCGACGATGTCCTCGACGCAGGACATCGTCGTCGATGCATTCCGCGTCGAGAGCCTGCCCGAAAGCGAGCAGGCCGCCGGCATGGCCGCCTATGTCGCGGCCTATCGCATCGGCATGCTGATATCGACCGCGGGCGCCCTGTTCATCGTCACCGGCTTCGAGGCGATCGTCCCGCGTGGCGCCGCCTGGATGTGGGGCTATGTGGTGATGGCGGCTCTGGTGCTGATCGGCACGGTGACGGCGCTGGCCGCCACCGAGCCCGCACAATCCAAGCGCGCCGAGGCTGCCACGCAGAACGAGGACGCGCTCATGCGGGTGTTCCATGCCGCGATGGGCGCGTTCTCGGAATTCCTGAGCCGCAAGGAAGCGTGGGCGGCGCTTGCCTTTGTCGTGCTGTTCAAGTTCACCGACGCGTTCTCCGGCAACATGACCGTGCCGTTCGTGATCGACATCGGCTTCACGCGGAACGACTACGCGGTGATCGTGAAGGGCGTCGGCATCGCAGCGACCCTGGCCGGCGGTTTTGCGGGCGGCTTCGTGGCACGGCGCTATTCGCTCGCAACGAGCCTGTGGATCGGCGGCATCGTACAGGCAATCTCAAACCTGTCGTTCTCGTGGCTGGCACTCGTCGGCGTCAATGAATGGGCGCTGACCCTCGCAATCACTTCCGACAATTTCTGCAACGCCATCGGCACCGTGATCTTCGTCGCCTATCTCTCCGCACTGTGCCAGAACCCGTTGCACACCGCGACCCAATATGCGCTGCTGACGGCGCTCGCCGCAGTGGGACGCACCTATTTGTCATCGGGCGCGGGCTATTTGGCGAAAGCGACGGGCTGGCCGATGTTCTTCGCGATCTCCGTCCTCGTCGCCATCCCGAGCCTGATGCTGCTGGCTTACTTGCAGAAGCGTGACCATTTCGACACGTTGGAGCCGACGCGGGTGTGAGCCTAGCGCTGCATCTCTTTCCGAACACGTCCGTTGAGCACCTCGAAATCGGCTACCAACGCATCGCAAGCGGCCTTGGACGCTTCGCAAAGGACGTTCATTCGGATGACGAGCTCGCTTCCTTCCTGCACGACGCGGCGCTGAACGGCTGCGGGATAGGCCGGATGTCCCGTCGGCGGAAACGACCACAGGCTCAGAGTGGCCGCATCCTCGATCAAGGTCCATCCTGATTGAATCGACGTCTTCACCCCCGGCTTGGCGCGCAGCGAGGCAAGCGCAGCCGCGGCAGTCGGATAAGACGCGGCATCCGGGGCGGCCGAGATCGCCGATGTCGCGCCGGCAAGGACCAGCAGGACGGCAAGGACTATTCCACGCACAGCTTAGCGACCTCTCACAACACAATCGCTTGCACTATGCTCGACGCACAACCGGAGATCAAGGTGCCGTGCTCGTCACCCGGCCGGGCGATATCGCCCTTACTGCTTCTTGATCAGGCTCCACTTCGTGATCACGGCCTCGCTCATCTGGCCGGCATCGCTGGCGCAGGCGATCTCGTCGACCTTGACCGAGATCTCCTTGCCGACGAACGATTTCAGCTGAGTGGCCTGCGCATCGGTGGAGGTGACGAGCTGGAAGGTCTCCGGGCCGGTCTCGAGATTGCACAGCCCGTTCGGCGGCGGCAGGCGCCGCGGCTCGGAGGTGATCTGGTAGGTCGCGACGCGCTTGCCGTTCTTGACGTCGCGGACCTTCATCGCGTTCAGTTCGCCCGAGAGCACGTCGCCGGTGTTGATCGGCTTGCCGGGCTTGGACGGCGGCGGCATCTCGTCGCCCTGCTGCGCGGACATGGCCGGGGTCACCAGCATCATCATCGTCGCGACCAAAGCCGATCGTGTGGCGAAAAGTTTCGTCATGTCGTCCGTTCCGTGAAGTCTGGATGGCTAGAACAGGGTGCGCTGCCGCATCGCAGCCGATAGCGTACCTTCATCGAGATAATCAAGCTCGCCGCCGACAGGAACTCCGTGGGCGAGCCGCGTCACCTTCACATTGGCGTCCTGAAGCAGGTCGGTGATGTAATGCGCGGTGGTCTGGCCGTCGACCGTCGCATTCAGCGCCAGGATGATCTCGTGCACCTGCGAATCATGCGCACGCGCCACCAGCGAATCGATGGTGAGATCCTGCGGACCGACGCCGTCGAGCGGCGACAATGTCGCGCCGAGCACATGATAGCGCCCCTGGGTGGCATTGGCCCGCTCCAGCGCCCAGAGGTCGGCAACGTCGGCGACGACGACGATGATGGAGGGATCGCGCCTCGGATCGGTACAGACCGTGCAGGGATTTTGGGTGTCGATGTTGCCGCAGGTCTTGCAGACCTGGACCTTGTCCAGCGCGACCTGGAGGGCGGAAGACAGCGGCATCATCAGCGCTTCGCGCTTCTTGATCAGATGCAGCGCAGCGCGCCGCGCCGAGCGCGGACCGAGGCCCGGCAGCCGCGCGAGCAGCTGGACCAGCCGCTCGATCTCAGGACCTGCAACCGCGCCCATATTACTGGCCGAACAACCCCGGCGGCAGGCCGAGCCCGCCCGTGAGGGCCTGCATCTTCTCCTGCATGGCGGTCTCGGCCTTGCGGCGGGCATCACTGAGCGCGGTGACGAGCAGGTCTTCCAGCACCTCGCGCTCTTCCGCCTTCATCAGCGAGGGATCGATCTTGATGCCCTTCACGTCCATCTTCGCGGTCATGCGCACGGCGACGAGGCCGCCGCCGGAGATGCCTTCGACCTCGACGTTGGCGAGTTGGTCCTGCATCTCCTGCATCTTGGATTGCAGCTGTGCCGCCTGCTTCATCATGCCGAGAAAATCAGCCATGGGTGCTCGTCCTTGAATGAATGGCTCAGAGATCGTCGTCGCCGTCGGAACCGTCGGGCGGATCGTCACTGCCATAGTCGGCATTGATATTGGTCTCCGGCGCCTCGGGAGCAAGCCTGCGGACCTCGACGACCTTGGCGCCGGGGAAGCGCGACAGCACCTCCTGCACGCGCGGATCGGCTTCCGCGGTACGGGCATGCTGTTGCTTGGCCGCCTGGTTCACCGAGCGCAGCGTCGGCTGGCCCTGCTCGTTGGAGACGATCACCGTCCAGCGGCGGCCGGTCCACAGCTCGAACTTCCTCGCGAGCTCGGAGATCATGGTCTTGGAGGCGTTGGGCTCGAGCGCAACTTCCAGCCGGCCCTCCTCGAAGCGGACGAGGCGCATGTCGCCTTCGAGCGCGCTCTTGGTCATGATGTCGCGCTTCTGCCCGGCGAGCGCGACGAGCTGGGTGAAGCTGGTGATGCGCAGCTGCGGTGCCGCGGCTTGCGGATCCGGCACTGGGGCTGCCATCTGCGGCCGGGCCGCGCCACCGCCGAACGAAGAGGGCGAGGAGGTCGGCAAGCGAACAGGCACCGCGGACGCAACCGGCGCCGAAGGTGCGCTGCGCGCCGCACTGCCGCCGCTCACGACCGGGGAACCGCCGCCGTTCTGCTCCAGCATCCTGATCGCTTCGTCCGGCGTCGGCAGGTCGGCGACATAGGCAATGCGGACCAGAACCATTTCCGCCGCGGCTGCGGGGCGCGTTGCGGCCTGCACCTCGGTGATGCCCTTGAGCAGCATCTGCCACATCCGCGACAGCACGCGCATCGAGATCTTCGAGGCGAAGTCCCGCGCCCGAACCCGCTCGGTCTCGCCATAGGCGACGTTGTCGGCGGTCGCCGGCACGATCTTCACGCGGGTGACGAAATTGACGAATTCGGCGAGGTCCGAGAGCACGACGATCGGATCGGCGCCGACATCGTACTGCTCGCGGAACTCCTTGAATGCCGCGGCAATGTCGCCACGCACCAGCGAATCGAAGAGATCGATGACGCGGGTGCGGTCGGCAAGCCCCAGCATCTGCCGGACGGCATCGGCCTTGACGGTGCCGGCCGCATGGGCGATCGCCTGGTCGAGCAGCGACAGCGAATCGCGCACCGAGCCTTCGGCGGCGCGCGCGATGATGCCGAGCGCCTCCGGCTCGATCTCGACATTTTCCTTGGCCGCGATGTTGGCGAGGTGCTTCATCAGCACGTCGGCCTCGACGCGGCGCAGGTCGAAGCGCTGGCAGCGCGACAACACGGTGACCGGAACCTTGCGGATCTCCGTCGTCGCGAACACGAACTTGGCGTGCTCCGGCGGCTCTTCCAGCGTCTTCAGGAAGGCGTTGAACGCCGCCGTCGACAGCATGTGGACTTCGTCGATGATGTAGACCTTGTAGCGGGCGCTGGCCGGCGCATAGCGCACGCTGTCATTGATCTGGCGGACGTCGTCGACGCCGGTGTGCGAGGCGGCGTCCATCTCCAGCACGTCCATGTGCCGGCTTTCCATGATCGCCTGGCAGTGCACGCCCAAGGTCGGCATGTGGATGGTCGGGCCCTTCACCGAACCATCAGGCATCTCGTAGTTGAGCGCGCGGGCGAGGATGCGCGCGGTGGTGGTCTTGCCGACGCCGCGGACGCCGGTGAGGATCCAGGCCTGCGGGATGCGCCCGGTCTCGAACGCATTGGAGACGGTGCGGACCACCGCCTCCTGGCCGATCAGATCGTCAAAAGAGGAAGGGCGGTATTTGCGCGCCAGGACCCGGTAGGGCGCGTTGCCGGCGCTGTCGGGATTGGGAGGGTCGCCAGCGTCGGTCATCGGTCGATCCGCAATGAAATGTCTCTTGGCCGGCTTTTGCGGAAAGGAGCGCGCTGGCGGGACGACCGCCGGCGCAATTCGCTCGAAAAAACAGGTAGGAGACTGACGAGCGACCCGATCCGGACCTCGTTAGGGCTGCTTCCTTCCGGACCTGACCCGGTTGGCGAGTGGCTCGTCCACCGCCAATCTCCCGGTCCCTATTTGGGGCCAAAGGAGCCGGAAAGCAAGCGGGTATCGGATTGAACCAGATCGAGTTTGCCCAGTATCCGGGCAATTCCCGGCCTGCCTAGCCGACAGGCTGTGCTTTCACCGTGCGGACCACCTTGCTAAGAACGCCTGCCCGGAACTCCATCCAACCAGAAAAGCGATTGATCCCAATGGTTACACGTCGTGATGTTGCATCGATTGTCGGATTGGGCGCGGTGACAGCGGCGGCGCTGGCTTCGCCGGCCGTGGCCCAGACAGCCGATTCGAACGAATCGACCTTCGCCCGCATCCGCCGGACCAAGAAGATGCGGATCGGCGCGGTCGGCGGCGGCGCACCCTATTACATGAAGGACCTCGCCTCCGGTCAGTGGAAGGGCTTCTACATCGACATCGCGAAGGGCCTCGCCGACGACATGGAGGCCGAGCTCGAGATCACCGAGACCACTTGGGGCAATTCGGTGCTCGACCTTCAGGCCAACAAGATCGACATCTTCTTCGGCCTCAACCCGACCCCGAAGCGCGCGCTGGTAATCGACTTCTCGGTGCCGGTCTTCAACAACGCGTTCGCCATCCTCTGCAAGAAGGACTTCAAGCCGAAGAGCTGGGCCGAATTGAACTCGCCCGACATCAAGATCGCGGTCGACCAGGGCTCCTCGCACGATCAGGTCGTCAGCCGCCTGACGCCGAAGGCGCAGATCACGCGGCTGAAGACCGCCGACGACGCCACCGCCGCGCTGCAGACCGGACGCGTCGACGCACAGTGCCTGATCACCATGCTGTCGCTGACCGTGCTGAAGAAGAACCCTTCGCTCGGCCAGCTGGTGCTGCCGACCCCGATCTTCGCCACCACGTCCAATGCCGGCTTTCGCCGCGAGTCTGACAAGACCTGGCGCGACTACGTCAACACCTGGATCGACTTCAACAAGGGCCTCGGCTTCATCCGCAACGCGATCATCACCAACATGGAGCTGGTGGGCGTGACCGAGGCGGACATTCCGCCGGGCGTGTCGTTGTAATTCTCCACTGTCATTCCGGGGCTCGCGCAGCGAGAACCCGGAATCTCGAACTTCCGGGTTCGCCCTTCGGGCGCCCCGGAATGACGGTGCCAACGGCACCCACGACGAGTAAGACACACGCATGTATCAGTGGGACTTCGGCATCCTCTGGAGCTATCGCTGGCTCTTTCTCAACGGGCTCGGCGTCACCGTCGGCTTCACGATCGTCATCGTGGTTTGCGGGCTGCTGTTCGGCCTGCTCGGGGCATTCGGCAGCCTGTCGCGCTTCAGGGCGTTGCGCCTTCTCGCCCTCACCGTCATCGAGGCGTTCCGCTGCACGCCGCTTCTGGTGCAGCTGATCTGGTTCTACTACGCGCTTCCGATCCTGGCCGGTGTCGAGATGACGCCGATCACGGCTTCGGCGCTGGCGCTCTCGCTTTATGGCGGCTCGTTCTATTCGGAGATCATCCGCGGCGGCATCGTCTCGATCGACCGCGGCCAGTCCGAGGCCGGTGCCGCGCTCGGCATGACGCCGGTCCAGACCATGCGCCGCATCGTGCTGCCGCAGGCGATCAAGCGCATGATTCCCGCGCTGATGAACCAGTCGATCATCCAGCTCAAGAACACTTCGCTGGTTTCGGTGCTGGCAGTGCCGGACCTGGTCTATCAGAGCCAGGTTGCCGCCCATGACAGCTACCGGCCGCTGGAGACCTACACCGCGGTTGCGGTCGCCTATGCGGCGATCCTGATTCCGCTCACCATCCTCGTCCGCCGCGGCGAGAAGCGATTGGCGGTCGGCGAATGAGCGAGACCCCCAAAATCGAGATCCGGTCCTTGCGCAAGAGCTTCGGCAGCAACGAGGTTCTGAAGAACATCAATCTCGACGTCGCCAAGGGCGGTGTGGTCGCGCTGATCGGCCCGTCGGGTTCCGGCAAGTCGACCCTGCTCCGCTGCATCAATCTGCTGGTCGTGCCCGACGGCGGCAGCGTCCGCGTCGGGGACACCCGCTTTGCTTTCGGTGGCGGCGCGAAGCTTCCCGATGTGAAGACTCTGGCGAAATTCCGCGCCACCACCGGGATGGTGTTCCAGCATTTCAACCTGTTCCCGCACATGACGGCGCTCCAGAACGTGATGGAGGGACCGGTCACGGTGCGGCGCATGCCCAAGGCGAACGCCGAGACGCTCGCGCGCGCGCAGCTCGCCAAGGTGGGGCTGGCCGAGAAGGCCGACCAATACCCTGCGACGCTCTCCGGCGGGCAGAAGCAGCGCGTCGCGATCGCGCGAGCGCTTGCGATGGAGCCTGACGTGATGCTGTTCGACGAGGCGACCTCGGCGCTCGATCCTGAACTGGTCGGCGAAGTCCTGAACGTGATCCAGCAGCTGGCCTCCGAAGGCATGACCATGGTGATCGTGACCCACGAGATCGCCTTTGCCCGCGAAGTCGCCGACCGCCTGATCTTCATGCGCGACGGTGTCGTGGTCGAGGAAGGTCCCGCGCGGCAGGTGATCGACAGTCCCAAAGAAAGCGCGACGCGCGCGTTCCTCGGCCATTTCCACCGCACCGGCGCGCTGCCGCCGGCCAACGCGACAACGTGATGCCTGATATCGACCGCGTCTATCTCGTCACCGGTGCCGCCAGCGGCATCGGCCGTGCCACCGCAAAGCTGCTCGCCGAACCGGGCGTCGGGCTCGTGCTGCACACCCGATCGAACGAGGACGGACTTAAGGCGACCAGAGCGGATGCCGAAGCACGTGGTGCGGCCGTTGCAACATGCCTCGGCGATCTCGCCAACGAAGTCGCCGTGACGCTTGCGTGCGCGACGGCGCACCTTGATTTCGGTCGGCTTGACGGATTGATTCTGATTGGAGGCCACGCCCGCCGCGGCAGCGCGATCGGCACGCCGGCCGATCAATTCATGCAGGCGATGGACGAATCCGCTCTCGCCTTCACGCGTTTCGTGAAGCTTGCGCTTCCGCAGCTACGTGCTGGACGCGAGGCGCGGATCGTCGCCGTGTCTTCCTTCGTCGCGCACGCGATCCGCCCCGAATTCGCGCCCTTTGCTGCCACCGCCGCCAGCCGCTCCGCACTGGAGGCGCTGGTGCGCCTCACCGCGATCGAGCTCGCGAAAGACGGCATCACCGTCAATGCGGTGTCGCCGGGCCTGATCGTCAAGGACAAACCGGGCGAGAGCCGCCTCTCGCCGGAGCAGATCGCCGCCACCGAGGCCTTGATCCCCATGGCCCGCCGCGGCCGTCCCGAAGAAGTCGCAGAAATCATCGCCTTCCTGGCGTCACCGAAGGCGTCCTACGTCACCGGCCAGGTCTGGCACGTCAATGGAGGCCTGACATGACCGAAGCAATCGTCGAACGTCTCAGGCTGTTCCTGATCGAAAGCCCGATCAAGATGGCGCGCCTGCAGGGCGTCGGCAACGTCAAGGGCACCGTGAAGCGCGTGCTGATCGAGCTCACTTCAAGCGACGGCGTGGTCGGCTGGGGCGAGGCGGCGCCGTGGGAGGTCTTTACGGGAACGCCGGAAGCAGCCTTTTCGGCGCTCGATATCTACTTAAGGCCGATCGTGCTCGGCAAGCCGGTACGGCGTGTTCGCGCGCTGATGACCGAGCTCGACCGCGCACTGGTCGGCCACGCCGAGGCCAAAGTCGCGATCGAGATGGCGCTGCTCGACATCGTCGGCAAGGCGTCGGGACTTTCGGTCGCCGATCTCCTGGGCGGCCGCGTGCGCGACACCATCCCCCTTTCCTTCTCAATCGCCGATCCCGATTTCGCCGCCGATCTCGAGCGCATGCGAAAGATGATTCCGGACGGCAACGTCATCTACAAGGTCAAGACCGGCGTGAAACCGCATCACGAGGATCTCGACCACCTCGCGGCGATCCGGAAGGAATTCGGCGACAAGGTCGATCTGCGCGTCGACTACAACCAGGCGCTGGCGCCCTTTGGCGCCATCAAGATCCTGCGCGATGTCGAAGAGTTCGCGCCGACCTTCATCGAGCAGCCTGTGCCGCGCAAATATCTCGATGTCATGGCGCAACTCACCGCGGCGCTGGAGACGCCGGTGCTGGCCGACGAGAGCTGCTTCGACCGCCGCGACATGATGGAGGTGGTGCGCCGCGAGGCCGCCGACGCCGTCTCGATCAAGCTGATGAAGGCCGGCGGCCTGTTCGAGGCCCAGGCGATCATGGCGATTGCCGACATTGCCGGCCTGCCCGGCTATGGCGGCACGCTGTGGGAAGGCGGCATCGGGCTTGCCGCCGGCACGCAGCTGATCGCGGCGACGCCCGGCATCTCGCTCGGCTGCGAATTCTATATGCCGCATCACGTGCTGACCGAGGACGTGCTGGAAGAGCGCATCGCGAACCGAGCCGGCCATGTCGTGGTGCCCGACGGCCCCGGCCTAGGCATTCGCGTCAGCGAGGCCTCGGTGCGCGCCAATGCGCGGGTGATCGCGGAGGCGTAAGTCAGCCGCCGGCACCGCCAGAAACTCTGGTCGTCGTCCCGGGCAAGCGATAGCGCAGACCCGGGATCCATAACCACAGGATTGAGTTTGGCGAAGATTCGGAGTTGCCAGCTCGTGCAATAGCCACTCCCTGCGGTTATAGGTCCCGGATCTGCGCGCGCTCCGGCGCGCTTGTCCGGGACGACGAGCGTGTATGCAGTTGCCATCCTTCCCCTATCGGAATCGCTATCGTATGGTCGGGCCAAACAAGCCCGCGCCCCATCGGGCAATCCGGAAACCCCTATGCCCGAACCCGCCTGGTCGCTGCACTCCCGCCTGAAAGAGGACACCATCGACATCGGCGATCTGCCGCTGTCGAAGGTGCTGGTCATCAAGGACGCGCATTATCCCTGGCTGCTGCTGGTGCCGCGACGGCCCGACGCGGTCGAGATCATCGATCTCGATGAGGTGCAGCAGGCGCAGCTGATGACCGAGATCTCCCGTGTCTCGCGCGCGCTGAAGGAGATCACCAAATGCGACAAGCTCAACATCGCCGCGCTCGGCAACCTCGTGCCGCAGCTTCACGTCCACATCATCGCGCGCCGGACCAGTGACGCGGCCTGGCCACGGCCCGTATGGGGCGTGATGCAGCCTTTGGCCCATGACGCCACCGAGGTGCAGAATTTCATCAGCGCGCTCCGCCGCAAGATCTGGTTGGGTTGAAAGAACGAGAAATGTCAGCATTCGACGCGTTTCCGCTGGGGCAGCCGGCCTTCGTCACCAACATCCTCGACCGCGCCGCGCATCTGCGCCGCGACGACGAGAAGCTGTTCGCGCTCGAGCAGAAGCCGTCATCGCGCGCCTATGTGGCCTATCGCGACTCGCTGCTGGTGAAGCGCGAGGGCGAGACGGTGCGCGCGCTGCTTTCGATCGACGAGGCGCTGAAGTGCGGCGCCAATCCCGGCACGATCTTCTTGGGCCTGCGCGATGGCGCTGCCGTGTTCGGGATGGGGATATCGCAGGCCGCCGCCGAGAAGCTGGTCGGCCGGGAGGACTACACCGTCACCGAGCTGCGCGGCATGGCGATGCAGGGGGCGCTTCCACCACAGGAGCTGTCGGCGATCGCGATGGCGAAGTCGATGGTGAGCTGGCATCAGCGCCACGGCTATTGCGCCAATTGCGGCACGCGTACCGCGATGAAGGAAGGCGGCTGGAAGCGCGATTGCCCGGCCTGCAAGGCCGAACACTTTCCGCGCACCGACCCGGTCGTGATCATGCTGGTCGCCTCCGGCGACAAGTGCTTGCTCGGCCGCCAGAAGCAGTTTCCGCCCGGCATGTATTCCTGCCTCGCCGGCTTCGTCGAGGCGGCCGAGACCATCGAGGACGCGGTGCGCCGCGAGATCCTGGAAGAATCCGGCATTCGCTGCACTGACGTGCAATATTACATGACCCAGCCCTGGCCCTACCCGTCATCGCTGATGATCGGCTGCAGCGCACGGGCGCTGAACGAGGACATCGTGGTCGATCGCATGGAGCTGGAGGACGCGCGCTGGTTCACGCGCGAGGAGGCGGCCCTGATGCTGACGCGGACGCATCCCGACGGGCTCGCCGGCCCGCATCCCTTCGCGATCGCTCACCATCTGCTCGGGCGCTGGGTGCACGACAAGAGCAGCACCTGAGCCGGGACCATCGATGGCCGGGATCGCGCCGCGCATTCCCTTCCATGGCGCCTTCACGCTCCGGCTTGCCGAGGGCGAGGGGCACGCGAGGCGGTGCGGCCGCCGCAGCACCGAAATGCGCCCGCCATGGCAGCGGCCTTCCGCCCCGCAACGCATTGAAGTTGAAGAGCTTTTGCTCAACCGGCCCTAGAGCAGTTCCACTGCGTCGCGAAGATTATAGGCTTGCGGTGGAAATATTTTCTCTATATCAGGGAAATCAGCCCCCGAAATGAAACAAAGTTCTTCAAATGACTGATGTCGCCGTCCAGGTTCCCGAGACCAGCCGCCGCCTCGATGCCATTGACCGCAAGATCCTGATGGTCCTTCAGGAGGATGCCTCCCTCTCGGTGGCCGAGATCGGCGACCGCGTCGGCCTGTCCTCGACCCCCTGCTGGAAGCGCATCCAGCGCCTGGAGGCCGACGGCGTGATCATCAAGCGCGTGGCGCTGGTCGACCAGAACAAGATCGGACTCGGCATTTCCGTGTTCGTGTCGGTCGAGAGCGCCGATCACTCGGACGCCTGGCTCAAGCGGTTCGCCGAAGCCGTCAGCGCCATGCCGGAGGTGATGGAGTTCTACCGCATGGCCGGCGACGTCGACTACATGCTCCGCGTCGTGGTCGCGGACATGCAGGCCTATGACGTGTTCTACAAGAAGCTGATCAGCGCCGTGCCGCTGAAGAACGTCACCTCGCGCTTCGCGATGGAGAAGATCAAGTCGGTTACCGCGTTGCCGATTCCCGCGGTGGTGACAGCCTGACGCCGATTCTCATTTTGACGCGTCTTCTTCACGCGAACCGGTATCTACTTCGCTTCAAGCCGGCTGAAACACCGGAAGGGTGACGCTGACCCGCGCACCCCCGCCCGGGGCCGCGCCGATCTCGATCGTCCCGCCATGGACCTCGACCAGGCTGCGGACAACGGCGAGACCAAGACCGGCGCCACCGGTTGCGCGATTGCGCGACTTCTCCAGCCTGTGGAACGGCTCGAGCACGGTCTGACGCTGATCGGCGGGAATCCCAGGTCCCTCGTCGCCGATCGACACGACGACGGCACCGTCCTTCAGGGCCGTGCGCACATGCGCGGCATGGCCATAGGCGAGCGCGTTGTCGATGATGTTGGCGAAGATCCGCCGCAGGGCGAGCCGGTCGCCGAGGACGACGACGTCGCGCGATCGCTCGTCCGTGACCAGATCGACCGCCGCGCCCTGAACATGCCGGTCGTTCACCTCGACGGCCACCAGCGCGGCGAGTTCGACCATCTCCTGTGACAGACCGCCCGCACCCGCCCGCGTCGACAGCAGCGCGTCATCGAGCAGGCGGATCATGTCGTCGATATCGGCGACCGCCCGCTGCCGCTCGGCATCGTCGGGAATGTGCTCGACGCGCAGCCGCAACCGTGTCGCAAAAGTCCTGACGTCATGAGCGATGCCGCCAACCAGCGTCATGCGCGCACGCAGCATCTCGGCAAGCCGCCCCTGCAAGCGGTTGAACGCGGCGATGACGGCGCGGATCTCCGGCGCGCTGCGTCGCGCATCCGGCAGCGGCGGCGGATCGGCCGACAGGTCGACACGATCGACGGCGGCCGCGAGCCGCGCCAGCGGCCGCGTCTCGCGCTGCATGACCAAAAGCGCCAGCAGCGCCACGATCGAGCCGAACAGGCCCGCGCCGAAACCCACGGGCAGCCCGAACTGGGTCACCGGCAGGCGGGTATAGGCGTCGATGACGAGCAGATCGCCGCTGCGCAGGCCGATGCGGAATTCGATCGCATTGGCCATCAGCCGCGCGAGGCGGGGAAACAATCGACTGGCGCGGTGATCGGGCGGCGACACAATCTCCACGGGGCGGCCTGCAAGGCCGGCCGCATAAGTCTCGCGCAATTGTCGCTGCCGCTCCGGCGTCTCACCGTCGACCGGCGCCCCCGACGGCACGATCCGCGCCATGAATTGCGGCGACGACACTGCGTCGAGGACGGCCTGCCGTGCGTCGCCGACCGTGCCCTCGAGCAACGTTGCAAGCGCATCGAGGCGCGCAGGCGATGGCCGCGTGAGCTCGTTCTCCTGCAGCGTCGTGCGGTAGAAGATCCCCACGAGCACGGTAACCACCACGATGAAGCCTACAAGTCCGATCAGCGCCAGCCGCGCGGCAAGCGTCACGCGCAGCATCACGACACCTGCTTGACGGTCGCGGTGAACAGATAGCCGCCGTTGCGCACCGTCGTGATCAGGTTGGAGCCGGGACTTGCACCGTCGAGCTTGCGGCGCAGCCGCGAGATCAGCATGTCGACGGTGCGGTCGAACGGCTCGGCCGAACGTCCGCGGGTCCAGTCGAGGATCTGGTCGCGCGTGAGCACCCTTCGCGGCCGCTGCACGAAGCAACCGAGCAGGTCGAACTCGGCGCTGGTCAATTGCAGCTCCGGTGTCTCGGCCCCGGTCGTCTCGACACTGCGCGCATCGAGATCGATCACGAAGCGGTCGAACGCGAAGCGCCGGACCAGCGGCTTGGCCGGCGTTCCGTTGGCACGGCGCAGGATGGCGCGAACCCGCGCCAGCAGCTCGCGCGGACCGAACGGCTTCGTCAGGTAATCGTCCGCGCCCATCTCGAGGCCGACCACGCGATCAATCTCGTCGCTCTTGGCGGTCAGCATCAGGATCGGGATGGCATCGTCGGCGCGCAGGCGGCGGCAGATCGAAAGCCCGTCCTCGCCCGGCAGCATCAAATCGAGGATGACGAGGTCAGGCCGCAGGCGCTGGAGCATGGAATCCATCGCCTTGCCGTCGGCAACGCAAGCGACCTCGAACCCCTCGCGCCGCATGAAGTCGGCAACGAGGCGGCTGATCTCGGGATCGTCCTCCACCATGAGAATCGTGGCTGCTTGCGCGTTCATGGCTGCATTGTGAGCAACTGCTCGCGTCAAGCAAGGGCGCGGGCGCCGTTGTTACATAGTGTTACACGGGTCGGACAAAGCCATAACAATCGTTTCGTCCCGGCAATGCGCCGCAGACGCGGCACGACCAGTCTCCCCCGCACGGCTCCCGCTCACGGCAGCCCCCAGAAGGAGACGACGACCATGACCAAGCTTTTCCTCACCTCCCTCGTCATCGGCACCCTGTCGGTTGCCGCGGCGGCCGACGCCAATGCCTGGACGCGGTCGGGGACGGCGACCGGGCCGCGCGGCACCTCTCACGTCACCGCGACGGGAAGCTGCGCCTACGGAAGCTGCACGCGCAACGTCACCCGCACCGGCCCGGCTGGCAACTCCTACACCCGCTCCGGCACGATCTCGCGCTGAGCGGGCCGGACCGTCGCCGCACCCGGCCCCGGGCGGCGACGGTCCATCACTTCAGACCAGGAAGGAACAGCATCGTGTCATCGATTTTCCGTGTCCTGCCGCGAACTGCGGCCATCGTCGCGCTCGGCGTTTCGACGTCCGCATTCGCCCAGAGGCAGTTGCAAACCCAGATCACGCCGCAGATGCGCAGCGAGGCACGAGCGACCATGCAGGCCTGCCGCGCCGATTATGAAAGCCTTTGCAGCAACGTCGCGCCGGGTGGCGGGCGCATCCTGGCCTGCCTGCAATCTCACGCCGGCCAGCTCACCTCGGCCTGCGCACGAGCCCTGCCCCGTGCGCAGGCACTGAGGGACAGCGCCGTCACCACCGGCGCCACCCCGAAATAGGAGGACACCGTGGCTTATGCTTCTCTCCTGCTCGACCCAACGCTCCGGTACATGGTCCTGGCGACGGCGATCGGCCTGATGCTGCTCGAATACGGCATCGGCCGGCTTGCCCATCGCGAGACCCACGACTGGCGCGAGAGCGCTGCCTCTTTCGGCGTGGCCCTCGGACAGAACCTGCTGCGCGCAGTCGAGGCAGGCATGCTGGCGATGCCGTTCGCGTTCCTGTACGAGCACCGCCTGTTCGACTTCGCGCAGACCGGTCCGCTCGCGCTCGCAGGATTATTCCTGGGCAGCGAGTTCCTGTATTATTGGCAGCATCGCGCCTCGCATCGCATTCGCTGGATGTGGGCGACGCATGCAGTGCATCACTCGACGACGCGACTGAATTTGACTGCGGCGATCCGGCTCGGCTGGACCGGAAACGTCTCGGGCAACTTCCTGTTCTTCCTGCCACTGGCGCTGATCGGATTTCATCCGTTTGCGATCGTGGCAATGCTCGGCATCAACCTGCTCTATCAGTTCTTCATCCACAGCCAGTTCGGGCCGAAGCTCGGCATCCTGGAATGGGTGCTCAACACGCCGAGCCACCATCGCGTGCACCATGCCTGCAATGAGCCGTGCCTCGACAAGAACTACGGCGGCATCCTGATCGTGTTCGACCGCCTGTTCGGGACCTTTGCCGAACGGCCCTCCGACCAGCCGCTCCGGTTCGGCCTCGTCGGCGGCGTGCAATCCTTCAACCCGATCCGGATTGCGCTCGGCGAATGGATCGCGATACTGGGCGACACCTGGAAGGCACGGGGTGCGAGCGCGAAGCTCCGCACCCTGTTCGGCCCGCCCGGAGGCTGAGCGCGTTAGCGCTCAGATCTTCTGGTTGTACTCGCCGACCTCGGGATGCGTGCGCAGCACGCTGTTCACCATCTCGAACATGTCGTGCATGCGCTGCTCGGAGACCGGGCTCTCGACCACGACGACGAGCTCGGGCTTGTTGGAGGAGGCGCGCACGAGGCCCCAGCTGCCGTCCTCGACCGTGACGCGGACGCCGTTGACGGTGACGAGATCGCGGATCGCCTGGCCGCCGATCTTGGCGCCCTTCGCCTGCAAGCCCTCGAAGTGCTTCACCACCTTGTCGATGACGCCGTATTTGACCTCGTCGGCGCAGTGCGGCGACATGGTCGGCGACGACCAGGTCTTCGGCAGCGCGTTCTTCAGGTCGGCCATCGACTTGCCGGGCGCGCGGTCGAGCATGTCGCAGATCGCGATCGCCGAGACCAGGCCGTCGTCATAGCCGCGTCCATACGGCTTGTTGAAGAAGAAATGGCCGGACTTCTCGAAGCCCGCCAGCGCGCCGGTCTCGTTGGTGCGGCGCTTCATGTAGGAATGGCCGGTCTTCCAATAGGCGGTCTTCGCGCCCTGCTTCTGCAGCACGGGGTCGGTGACGAAGAGGCCAGTCGATTTCACATCGACGATGAACTGCGCGTCCTTGTGGATTGCCGACATGTCGCGCGCCAGCATCACGCCGACCTTGTCGGCGAAGATCTCCTCGCCGGTGTCGTCCACGACGCCGCAGCGGTCGCCGTCACCATCGAAGCCGAGGCCGACATCGGCCTTGTGATGCAGCACCGCGTCGCGGATCGCGTGCAGCATCTCCATGTCTTCCGGGTTCGGATTGTATTTCGGGAAGGTGTGGTCGAGCTCGGTATCGAGCGGGATCACCTCGCAGCCGATCGCTTCCAGCACCTGCGGCGCGAACGCGCCGGCGGTGCCGTTGCCGCAGGCCGCGACGACCTTGAGCTTGCGCTTGAGCTTCGGACGATTGGTGAGGTCGGCGATGTAGCGCGCCGGATAGTTCTCGTGGAACTGGTAGGAGCCGCCCGCCTTGTTCTTGAACTCCGCGTTGAGCACGATCTCCTTCAGCCGCGTCATCTCCTCGGGGCCGAAGGTCAGCGGGCGGTTGGCGCCCATCTTGACGCCGGTCCAGCCATTGTCGTTGTGCGAAGCTGTGACCATGGCGACGCAGGGCACATCCAGGTCGAACTGCGCGAAATAGGCCATCGGCGTCACCGCGAGGCCGATATCGTGCACCTTGCATCCCGCCGCCATCAGGCCGGAGATCAGCGCATATTTGATCGAGGCCGAATAGCCGCGGAAATCATGACCGGTGACGATCTCCTGCCTGACGCCGAGCTCGGCGATCAGCGCGCCCAGCCCCATGCCGAGCGCCTGCACACCCATCAGGTTGATTTCCTTCTGGAACAACCAGCGCGCGTCGTATTCGCGAAAGCCCGTCGGCTTCACCATCGGCTCTGATTCGAAGGCGTAGGTGTTTGGCAGCAGTACGGATTTCGGCTTCGGGAACATTGAGACGGTCTCGTGAAAAAGGGGCGGGATTGCTGCAGCCTAAGCGAATGCCCGGCCGCAGCGGAAGGCGGGATTGAGGGCTTATGGCCGATAATTGCGGCAGATTGGTAACGAAGGAGGGGCTCGTGGCGCGATATAAATGTCTGACCAGAACGGCTAGCTCTGGAGCCGTGCAAGGATGTCCTGGAGAATCCCGCCGACGCGATCAGAAGGCATAGATTGCGTCGGCCGTGGCGGCGGGAGCGACGTATGACTTCAGGGCGTCGCGGTTGACGACGTCAACGGGCTCGTCAAACAGCTTGGCAATATACTCCTTGAGCTCGACATAATCGAAGACCGTGATCCGCGCATCGGGATCAATCTCGACCATGATATCGAGGTCGCTGCCGGAATGATTTTCATCCCTCGCCACCGACCCGAACAACGCAGCATGCACAACGCCCCGCTGGCGCAGGGCAGGCTCGAACTGTCGCAGAATCGCTATCGCATCGGGGCCGTTCATGGATGGAATATAGCACCCCGCTCGCCCCGGCGGGAGGCCCTCCTTCGGGCGCGACGGCGAGCCTACTGCTCCAGCACCATCTGGCCGTTGGAATATTCGAAGCGCTTCAGGCGCGACAGGAAGGAGAGACCGAGCAGGTTCTCCGACAAGGCCGCGTCCGGCAGCACCATGGCATCGACGTCGCGCACGATGAGGTCGCCGACCTCTAACATGGCGATACGGGTGCGCGCGGCCTTGATGGTGCCGTTGGCCGTGGAGACGGTGGCGGTGTACTCGCCGCGCGAGGGACGCAGGCCGAAGCGGGCGGCCGAGGTCTCGTTCAGCGCAACGACGGAGGCGCCGGTATCGATCATGAAACCGATGCGCTGGCCGTCGATGCGGCCCTCGGTCTGGAAATGACCGCGGCCGTCGCGCGAAATGCTGAGGCTGCGGCCGCCGGCCGGGGCGGTGGAGGCAACGGCCACCGTCGTGCGGGGGACCGAGGTGGCGGAGGCGGAGTTCATCTTGTCCGCCATCTGGGCCATGAAGGTGCCGAGGCCGATCATCACGGCCGCGAAGATCATAATGTTACGCATCACACCACTTCCGAGCCGGAAAGCTCGATTTCATCACGCAGCGTGCCCGGCGGCGAGCGAAGCCGCGGTCAGAGAGCTGCTATTTTGACGAAAAGCATGAGCGGACGGTTAATGCGCGATCGAACTTTCACGTCCCGCGCGGCTTTGCCCGCCGGGTCGGCAGCGCATTGGCAGGGTCGTCCGGCCAGGGGTGGCGCGGATAGCGGCCGCGCAGGTCGGAGCGCACGGCGGCGTAGCTGCCGCGCCAGAAGCCGGGGAGATCA
The DNA here is from genome assembly GCF_023100985.1 of Bradyrhizobium sp. 191. Taxonomy (NCBI): domain Bacteria; kingdom Pseudomonadati; phylum Pseudomonadota; class Alphaproteobacteria; order Hyphomicrobiales; family Nitrobacteraceae; genus Bradyrhizobium; species Bradyrhizobium sp. 191. Next base: position 5,060,836 of record NZ_CP064692.1, on the reverse strand, counting down.
CGCGTCACCTGCACCGGGCGCTGCGCTGGCGACAGCAATTCCAGCACCAGCGGCACCTTGCCGGCGGCAATCGAGGGATGGGTGTTGAGGCCGAACAGTTCCTGGAGCCGTACCGCGATGGTCGGCCCCTGCTCGGCCTCGTAATCGATCGCGAGCGCGCTTCCGGTCGGCGCTTCGAAATGGGTCGGCGCCTCGCGATCCAGCCGCGCGCGCATGTCCCAAGGCAGCAGCGCCATCAACGCGTCGGAGAGATCGCCCGCTGAGATATCCTTGAGCGCGATCTTGTCGTAGAGCGCCGGCACCAGCCAATCCTCGCGCCGCGCGATCAGCCCGTCGTCGGAGAGATCGGGCCAGGCCTCGCCCTCGGCCTTGCGCAGGAACATCACGCGGTCGCGCCATTGTTTTGCGGTCTTCGACCAGGGCAGCCGGTCGAGACCGGCCGCAATCAACCCATCGGCAAGGATGCGCGCGGTCTCCTCCGAGGGCGACACGGCAAGTGTCGCCTCGGACAGCGTGATGGCATGCAGCACGCGCCTGCGCCGCGCGCGCAGCGCCATCGCGCCGCGATCGAACGAGATCTCATCGGCGGTCTCGATATGCTCGGCGAAATGCCGCTCGATCTCGTCCTGGGTGATTTGCGCGGCGAGCAGGATGCGTCCGCTCGCCGCCGTCCCCGTCATCTCGCCGATCGCGATGTAGGGCGCGCGGGCGAGCGAAGAGGTCTGCTGGACCGAAGCGCCGCGGCCGTTGGCGAGCACGAAACTGCCATTGCCGCGGTTGCGTGCGACACGGTCCGGAAAGGCATAGGCGAGCATCAGGCCGGTCGAGAGATCTTCCTGCTGCCCGGCTTTCTCCGACGCCGCGACCTGCGAGGCCCAGCGCCGCGCCAGGTCGCGCGCGCTGGACGCACGCGGCGAGCGGTCACGGCGAAACTGGTCGCGCCGGTGTTCGAGATCGACACTGTCGCCCCCTAACCCGCGCTCGGTGATGATGGCGGCGATCTCGGCGGCGGCCTCGCCGCCGCCTGCACGATGCGAATCCACGATCATGCGCGCCAGCCGCGGCGGCAGCGCCAGCGAACGCAGGCTCTTGCCCTCTGCGGTAATGCGGCCGTCGCCATCGAGCGCGTTGAGCTCGGACAGCAGGCTTTTTGCTTCCTTCCAGGCCGGCTGCGGCGGCGGGTCGAGGAACGACAATGCGCCGGGATCAGTGACGCCCCATTGCGCGAGGTCGAGCACCAGCGAGGACAGATCGGCGCTGAGGATTTCCGGCTGGGTGTAGGGCGCAAGCGCGGCCGTCTGCGGCTCGTCCCAGAGCCGGTAGCAGACACCGGGCTCGGTGCGGCCGGCGCGGCCGCGGCGCTGGTCCACCGCCGCGCGCGAGGCGCGCACGGTCTCGAGGCGGGTCAAGCCGATGTCGGGCTCGTAACGCGGGACGCGGGCGAGACCGGAATCGACCACGATGCGCACGCCTTCGATGGTGAGCGAGGTCTCGGCGATCGAGGTCGCCAGCACCACCTTGCGCGAGCCCCTGGGTGCCGGCGCGATGGCGCGGTCCTGCACGGCGGCATCGAGCGCGCCGAACAGCGGCACGATCTCGATGGAGGCGTCGTGCACGCGCTCGCCGAGAAAGTTCTGAGTGCGGCGGATCTCGGCGGCGCCCGGCAGGAACGCCAGCACCGAGCCGCTGTCGGCGCGCAGCGCCGATGCAATCGCGTCCGCCATCTGCCGCTCGATCGGCGCATCGGCCTTGCGGCCGAGATAGCGCGTCTCGACCGGAAACGCGCGGCCCTCGCTTTCGACGACGGGCGCATCGCCGAGCAATTTGGCCACGCGCGCGCCGTCGAGCGTGGCCGACATCACGAGGATGCGGAGATCCTCGCGCAGGCCGGTTTGCGCATCGCGCGCCAGCGCGAGGCCGAGATCGGCATCGAGCGAACGCTCGTGGAATTCATCGAACAGGATCGCGGCGACGCCTGAAAGCTCGGGATCGTCGAGAATCTGGCGGGTGAAGATGCCCTCGGTCACCACCTCGATGCGCGTGGCGCGCGAGATCTTCGAGCCGAAGCGGACGCGATAGCCAACGGTCTCGCCGGCCCGCTCGCCGAGCGATTTGGCCATGCGATCGGCGCTGGCCCGCGCCGCGATGCGCCGCGGCTCCAGCACGATGATCTTCCTGTCCTTCGCCCAGGGCGCATCGAGCAGTGCCAGCGGCACGCGCGTGGTCTTGCCGGCGCCGGGCGGCGCCACCAGCACGGCGGCGTTGTTAGCCTCCAGCGTGCGCGACAGATCGTCGAGCACGGCATCGATCGGGAGGGGCGTGTCGAAGCTGCGGGGCAAGGTCTATCCACTCGTCATGCCCGGCCTTCGTGCCGGGCATCCACGTTCTTTCAGGCGAGAGTGAACAAGACGTGGATGGCCGGGACAAGCCCGGCCATGACGGCTTCTTTCAACGAGAAATGCAGCTATCAGCCCTGCACAGGGGGCCGGCCGACGCTCTCGTAGGTGAAGCCGGCGGCTTCCATGTCTTCGGGGCGATAGATGTTGCGGAGATCGATGAGGACGGGCTGCGCCATGGTCTGCTTCAACCGATCGAGATCGAGCGCGCGGAACTGCACCCATTCGGTGACGATGACGAGCGCGTCCGCGCCTTCCGCGCAGGAATAAGCGTCCTCGCAGTAGGTGATGCTGGGCAGCTCGCTTTTTGCCTGCTCCATGCCGACGGGATCGAACGCCTTGACGGTCGCACCCATGTCGATCAGGCCTGTCACCAGCGGGATCGACGGCGCGTCGCGCATGTCGTCGGTGTCGGGCTTGAAGGTGAGGCCGAGCACGGCGATGGTCTTGCCGCGCAGCGAGCCGCCGAGCGCCTGGCTCACTTTCCGTGCCATCGCGCGCTTGCGGTTCTCGTTGACCGCCAGCACGGATTCGACGATGCGCAAGGACACGTCATAGTCCTGCGCGATCTTGATCAAGGCCTTGGTGTCCTTCGGGAAGCACGAGCCGCCGAAGCCTGGGCCTGCATGCAGGAATTTTGTGCCGATGCGGTTGTCAAGGCCAATGCCGCGCGCGACCTCCTGGACGTTGGCGCCGGCTTTTTCCGAGAGATCGGCGATCTCGTTGATGAAGGTGATCTTGGTCGCCAGGAACGCGTTGGCGGCGTATTTGATCATCTCGGCGGTGCGGCGCTCGGTGAACATCAGCGGCGCCTGGTTCAGCGACAGCGGACGGTAGATGTCGCCCATCACCTTGCGGCCGCGCTCGTCCGAGATGCCGACCACGATGCGATCGGGGAACTTGAAATCGCGGATCGCCGCGCCCTCGCGCAGGAACTCGGGGTTCGAGGCGACCACGACGTCGGCCGCAGGGTTCGTCTCGCGGATGATGCGCTCGACCTCGTCGCCGGTGCCGACCGGCACGGTCGACTTGGTCACCACGACGGTGAAGCCGGTGAGCGCTTGCGCGATCTCGCGGGCGGCGGCGTAGACGTAGGACAGATCGGCGTGGCCATCGCCGCGGCGCGAGGGCGTGCCAACCGCGATGAACACGGCATCAGCATCCGCGACCGGCTTGGTGAGATCGGTGGTGAAGTCCAGCCGCTTGGCCTTGACGTTGGTCGCGACCAGTTCGTCGAGGCCGGGCTCGTAGATCGGGATCTCGCCGCGATGGAGCGCCGCGATCTTCTTCTCGTCCTTGTCGACGCAGGTGACGTCGTGGCCGAAATCCGCAAAGCAGGCTCCGGAAACCAGTCCCACATAACCCGTGCCGATCATCGCGATGCGCATGAAAAATCCTGTCCCAGCTTGGTTAACGGAAGCCCAATTCGCGGCGGTTTAGCATTTTCCCGAGGTCATGGAACAGTCCGGATGCAAAAACCGGCCCGCGATTTGAACGGGTAAAGAAGTCGGAAACCACCGGGCTCCAAACTGCCCCACACCCATACAGGGACGGGCGGAACACGCCTCGAAAGGGGACATCATGGCACGATCAGACACAATCGCGGCGGCCGGGCTTTCCAACGCCCCTTCTGCCGCGCGTGTCGACTGGGTCGACTACGCCAAGGGCATCTGCATCGTCATGGTCGTGATGATGCATTCGGTGCTTGGGGTCGAGCTCGCCGCCGGGCAGACCGGGTTCATGCATGTCGCCGTGGCCTTCGCAAAGCCGTTCCGGATGCCGGACTTCTTCCTGATTTCGGGCCTGTTCCTGTCTGTCGTGATCGATCGGGACTGGCGAACCTATCTCGACCGCAAGGTAGTGCATTTCGCTTATTTTTATGTCGTCTGGGTGACAATCCAATTCGGCTTCAAGGCGCCCGCCTTCGCGGCGGAGACAAGCTGGCGCGACGTCGGCCTCTTGTACCTCGAATCCTTCATCGAGCCGTTCGGCACGCTGTGGTTCATCTATCTGCTGCCGATCTTCTTCGTCGTCACAAAACTGACACGCAAGCTTCCGCCGCTCGCGATCTGGCTTCTCGCCGCCGCGCTGGAGACCGCACGGATCACGACCGGCTGGACCGTCATCGACGAATTCTGCTCGCGCTTCGTCTATTTCTATTCGGGCTACCTGTTCGCGCCTTACGTGTTCGCCGTTTCGGATCGTGCACGAAAGCATCCCGCGCTCGCGCTCGGAGCGCTCGCGGCCTGGGCATTGATCAATGCCGGCCTGGTCGCGCATGGGGCCAGCGAATGGAAGATCGTCTCGCTCGCGCTCGGCTTTGCCGGCGCCTGCGCCATCATCACGACGGGCACGCTGCTTGCGCGCGCGAAGTGGCTCAATTTCCTCCGCTTCTGCGGCGAGCATTCGATCGTGATCTACCTCGCCTTCTTCCTGCCGATGGCGGCGACGCGGACGCTGCTGCTGCGCACGGGCGTCATCCCCGACATCGGCACCGTGTCGCTGATCGTCACCATCGCCGGCGTGCTCGGCGCGCTGGCGATCTGGCAGGTGGCGCTGCGGCTCAATGCGCGCTTTCTGTTCGAGCGGCCGGATGCGTTCTGGATCGCGCCGAGGAAGGCGGCAGCCACGCTACAGCCCGCGGAATAGGCCACTTAGGGACGCAGATACAAAGCTCCCGTCGTCAGACCGGCCTCGAGTTCGGCCTGAGCCAACGCTGCATCCCGCAGACTGTAGGCTTTCCCGCTCACCTGCAGCACGCCATCGGCCATCGCAGCCAGCACACGCTCGGCGGAACGGCGATACGCATCGACATCGTTCATGTGGGCCATGACACTCGGCCGCGCCAGCATCAAGCTGCGTCGCGGCCCGAGATCGTGGACATCGACCAGCGGGATCGGCCCGGCCGACTGGCCAATGCTCGCGACCACGCCGAATGGCCGCACGCAAGCGAGCGTCTTCTGCAACGTCGTCCCCCCAACACCGTCATAGGCGACATCGACGCCGCGCCCTGCAGTGAGATCGGCAACGGCTGCGGCGAAATCGGCGTCGCGCCCGACGATCACGTGAGACGCACCAGCAGCGCGAGCCGCCTCGACCTTCGCCGGTGAACCCACGGTCCCGATCACGACCGCCCCAAACGCGCTGGCCCAGCGCGTCAGCAACTGCCCCAGCCCTCCGGCTGCGCTATGCACGAGAATCGTCGTCCCACGGACGACAGGGAAAACGCGGCTGAGCAGCATGTCAGCCGTGACACCCTTGACGAACGCCGTCGCGACCGTCTCGTCCGGCAAGCCCGCCGGAAGCTTCACGCCGCGCCAGGCCGGCAGATTGCGCTCGGACGCGTAAGCGCCGACGGGCGCACCCGCATAGGCGACACGGTCGCCGACCTCGAGGCAGGTCACCTCCGCACCCAGCGCCGCAACGACCCCGACCGCCTCGACGCCCGGAATTCGCTCGGACGGAAGGGCGTACAGACCCATGCGCTGATAGATGTCGATGGAATTGACGCCGATCGCGGTCTGCCGCAGCCGGATTTCGCCGCGGCCTGGCGGCGGCAGATCGGCGCTCAAGAGTTCGAGTTGGTCTACGCCGCCGGGCGCCTTCAACCTCACGATCACGGCCATGTCGCATTCTCCTGTCGTTAACAGAAGAACTATGGAATGACTTGGAAATCTGCGAAACTGCTCAAAAGTGAGATCTAGTTGTGAGAATTCGCACAGATGGACTGGACGGACCTGCAGCATTTCCTGGCGCTCGCGCGTGAGGGCACCCTGTCCGCCGCAGCAAGGAGCCTCGGCGTCGACCACGTCACCGTGGCCCGCCGTGTCGCCGCCCTGGAAGCGGCCATGTCGCTCAAGCTCGTGGACCGCAGACCACGCAGCTACGAACTCACCGAGGACGGCAAGCGCATCGCCAAGATCGGCGCGCCGATGGCAGAGACGGCGTTTGCACTGGAGCGCGCCGCGCAAGCCTCGAAATCGGAAGTTAGCGGCGAGATCACTATCAGCGCGCCGCCGTCGCTGGCCAACCTCCTGATCGCGCCAAAACTGGTTCTGCTGCGGCAACAGCATCCCGGCATCACGATCAAGCTGATCGGCGAGAAACGCACGGCCTCGCTCAATCGCCGCGAAGCCGACCTGGCGCTTCGCCTGTCGCGCCCGACCGAGCCGGGGCTGATCGCCCGCAAGATCGGCTATTTCGAGTTCGCTCTCTACGGCTCGCCCGGCTATCTGCAGGCGACAGCCCCGCATGCCTTCGCGTTCGTCGCTTATGATTCCAGCATGGACGAGGTACCCCAGCAGCGATGGCTGATGCGCTTCGCCGGCACGCGCGAGATCGTGCTTCGCACCAACGACCTTGAGAACCAGGCGGCAGCCGCCAGGACCGGAATTGGGCTGGCGGCCCTCCCAGAATTCCTGGGCGAGGCCGACCCGCGGCTGCAGCGCCTTGACATCGGTGGCCGTCCGGTCGGGCGCGAGGTCTGGCTGGTGCTGCATCGCGACCTGCGCCGCACACCGGCGGTACGCGCGGTGGCGAGCTTTCTCGAAGACTGCCTGGCCTGATCCCACGCCTTTGCGAGGCCATGAATTGCCTGTGCGAGTCGGCAAAATTGCCGTCTGTCGAGGCTGTCTTTTACCGCAAAAATTCATACATTGCGGCCATGCCAAAAACCTTCCCGAAGAATTCCGCCAAAGCCGATACCAAACAAGCTGCGACAGCTGCTGCCAAACCGGTTGCTGCGAAGGCGGCCGGCAAGGGCGATCATGTGTTCCTGGTCGACGGTTCCTCCTACATCTTCCGCGCCTATCACGCACTGCCGCCGCTGAACCGCAAGTCCGACGGGCTGCAGGTCAATGCCGTGCTCGGCTTCTGCAACATGCTGTGGAAGCTCTTGCGCGAGATGCCCGAGGACAACCGGCCGACGCATCTGGCGATCATCTTCGACAAATCGGAGATCACCTTCCGCAACAAGATCTATCCGGACTACAAGGCGCACCGGCCGCCGGCGCCTGACGACCTGATCCCGCAATTCGCACTGATCCGCGAGGCCGTGCGTGCCTTTGACCTGCCGTGCCTGGAACAGACCGGCTTCGAGGCCGACGATCTCATTGCGACCTATGTGCGACAGGCCTGCGAGCGCGGCGCCAGCGCCACCATCGTGTCCTCCGACAAGGATCTGATGCAGCTCGTGACCGACTGCGTCACCATGTACGACACCATGAAGGATCGCCGCATCGGCATCCCGGAGGTGATCGAGAAGTTCGGCGTGCCGCCGGAGAAGGTGGTCGAGGTGCAGGCTTTGGCCGGCGATTCCACCGACAACGTGCCCGGCGTGCCCGGCATCGGCATCAAGACCGCCGCACAGCTGATCACCGAATATGGCGATCTCGACCAATTGTTGTTCCGCGCCGGCGAGATCAAGCAGCCCAAGCGGCGCGAGGCGCTGCTTGAGAACGCCGAGAAGGCGCGCATCTCGCGGCAGCTCGTGCTGCTCGACGACAAGGTCGACCTGGAGGTTCCGCTGGACGATCTCGCCGTCCACGAGCCCGACGCGCGCAAGCTGATCGCCTTCTTGAAGGCGATGGAGTTCACGACGCTGACGCGACGTGTCGCCGAATATTCGCAGATCGATCCCGCCAATGTCGATGCCGACCCGGGCTATGCCAGCGGCGCCAGCGTATTCACGACGCTGCCGCCCTCGGACGTCGTGCCCACACCGGGAACCGGCACGCCGGCGCAAGCCGCGCCGGGCAAACCCAACAAGTCGGCCGGCAAGGAGGACAAGGCTGCGAGCCCGAAGGGTGCGCCCATCTCGCTCGCCGCCGCGCGCGAAGAGGCGCTGCGCAAGCTTCCGGTCGATCGCAGCAAATACCAGACCATCAAGACGCCTAAGGAGCTCAACGCGTTCATCGCGCGCATCCATGATGCCGGCCATGTCGCGATCGAGACGAGAGCGAACTCGATCGATCCGATGCAGGCCGATCTCTGCGGCATCGCGCTGGCACTGGCGCCGAACGAGGCCTGCTACGTGCCGCTGGCGCACAAGCAGTCCGGCGGCGGCGCCGGCCTGTTCGACGCGGGCCTCGCACCGGATCAGGTCAAGCATGCGGAAGCGATCGAGGCGCTGCGACCGGTGCTGGAATCGTCAGGCATCCTCAAGATCGGCTTCGACGTCAAATTCACCGCCGTGATGCTGGCGCAGCACGGCATCACCCTGCGCAACATCGACGATGCGCTCCTGATCTCCTACGTGCTCGACGCCGGCCGCGGCTCGCAGGCGCTGGAATCGTTGTCCGAGCGCTGGTTCGGCCATGCCATGCTGAAGGAAAGCGAGCTGCTCGGCAGCGGCAAGGGCAAGATCACCTTCGACCAGGTGCCGGTCGACAAGGCCGCGCCACTGTCGGCCGAAGGCGCCGACGTCGCGTTGCGCGTCTGGCGCGTGCTGAAGCCGCGCCTGGTCGCCGAGCACATGAGCGCCGTCTACGAGACCCTGGAGCGGCCGCTGGTCTCCGTGCTCGCCCGCATGGAGCGGCGCGGCATCTCGATCGACCGCCAGGTCCTGTCACGGCTCTCCGGCGACTTTGCCCAGACCGCGGCGCGCGTCGAGGCAGAAATCCAGGAGATCGCCGGCGAGCCGGTCAATGTCGGCAGCCCCAAGCAGATCGGCGACATCCTGTTCGGCAAGATGGGACTGCCCGGCGGCACCAAGACGAAGACCGGAGCGTGGTCGACCACCGCACAGGTGCTGGACGAGCTCGCCGAGCAGGGTCACGACTTCCCAAAGAAGATTTTGGAGTGGCGCCAGGTCTCCAAGCTGAAATCTACCTACACCGACGCGCTGCCGACCTATGTCAACCCGCAGACCCATCGCGTGCACACGACCTATGCCTTGGCCGCGACGACGACGGGGCGGCTATCGTCCAACGAGCCGAACCTTCAGAACATTCCGGTGCGCACCGAGGATGGCCGCAAGATCCGCCGTGCCTTCATCGCCGCGCCGGGACACAAGCTGGTTTCGGCCGACTATTCGCAGATCGAGCTGCGGCTGCTCGCCGAGATCGCCGACATCCCCGTGCTGAAGCAGGCGTTCCGCGACGGCCTCGACATTCACGCCATGACGGCATCGGAAATGTTCGGCGTGCCGATCAAGGGCATGCCGAGCGAGATCCGCCGCCGCGCCAAGGCGATCAATTTCGGCATCATCTACGGCATCTCGGCGTTCGGCCTCGCCAACCAGCTCGGCATCGCGCGCGAAGAGGCCTCCGCCTACATCAAGAAGTATTTCGAGCGCTTCCCCGGCATCCGCGCCTATATGGACGAGACGCGCGATTTCTGCCGCAGCCACGGCTACGTCACCACGCTGTTTGGCCGCAAGTGCCATTACCCCGACATCAAGGCCTCCAACGCCTCGGTGCGCGCCTTCAACGAGCGCGCCGCGATCAACGCGCGGCTTCAGGGCACCGCCGCCGACATCATCCGGCGCGCCATGACGCGCGTGGAGGACGCGCTGGCCGAAAAGAAGCTGTCGGCGCAGATGCTGCTCCAGGTGCATGACGAATTGATCTTCGAGGTGCCGGACGCCGAGGTCGAGGCGACGCTTCCCGTCGTGCAGCACGTGATGCAGGACGCGCCGTTCCCGGCCGTGCTGCTCTCGGTGCCGCTCCACGTCGATGCGCGCGCGGCGAACAATTGGGACGAGGCGCATTGATCTCTTCCTCTCCCCGTAAGAACGGGGCGAGGGAGCGTACCGAATGCGCGGCGAGATACTCAATTGTCCTCCGAGCAATTGCGCGATGGTCCGGCACGGACTCGCATAGTAGAACCAGTTCATCTCCCGCACCGGTTCATCCATGCCCCATGCCTCCGCCCTGCTCGGCTTTGCCCTGGTCAGCCTTGGCCTCGTGCTCACGCCGGGACCGAACATGATCTATCTGATCTCGCGCTCGATCACGCAGGGGCCGGCGGCCGGCATCGTCTCGCTCGGCGGCGTGGCGCTCGGCTTCGTGTTCTACATGCTGTGCGCAGCGTTCGGCATCACGGCGCTCTTGCTCGCCATTCCATTCGCCTATGACGCGCTGCGCTTTGCCGGCGCCGGATATCTGCTGTGGCTCGCCTGGCAGGCGGTGAAGCCGGGCGGGCGCTCGCCGTTCCAGGTGAGGAAGCTCGCGGTCGACAGCCCACGCAAATTGTTCGCGATGGGCTTCGTCACCAATCTGCTCAACCCGAAGATCGCGATGCTGTATCTGGCGCTGCTGCCGCAGTTCATTGATCCCGCCGCCGGCAGCGTGCTGGCGCAGTCGGTGGCGTTAGGAGCGATCCAGATCGCGATCAGCGTCAGCGTGAATGCGATGATCGCGCTCGCGGCGGGATCGATCGCACTGTTCCTGGCCAACCGGCCGAGTTGGATGCTGGTGCAGCGCTGGCTGATGGGTACGGTGCTGGCCGGGCTCGCGGTGCGGATGGCGGTGGAAGCGAAGAAGGTGTGATTTTCACCTCTCCCCGCTTGCGGGGAGAGGTCGGATCGCTCCTGCGATCCGGGTGAGGGGGTACAGGTCTCACGTCGATCTCACACGCCGAGAGATGCCCTTCACCCCAACCCTCTCCCCGTAAGAACGGGGAGAGGGAGAAAAAGAAACCTCAATCCAGCTTGGCTTCCATCCCGCGCTTCACCGCCGGGCGCGCCATCAGGGCCTCGTACCAGCGCTTGACGTTGGGGAAGTCGGCCAGATCAACCTTGTGGCGAGGGTGGCGCCAGGCCCAGCCCAGGATGGCAAAATCGGCAATCGAGAGCTCGCCGGCGACGAAGTCGCGCCCCTCGAGCCGCCGGTCCAGCACGCCGTAGAGCCGGCGCGTCTCCGCCATGAAGCGCTTCAGGCCGTAAGCGCGCTCCTGCTCATTCTCCAGCGCGATGAAATGGTGCACCTGGCCCGGCATCGGGCCGAAGCCGCCCATCTGCCACATCAGCCATTCGTAGACGGGAATCCGCTCGCTCAGCGATTTCGGCAGGAATTTGCCGGTCTTTTCGCCGAGATAAAGCAGGATCGCGCCTGATTCGAAGATGCTGACGGGCTTGCCGTCGGGCCCCTCGGGATCGACGATCGCGGGAATCTTGTTATTGGGGGAGAGCTTGAGGAACTCGGGGGCCATCTGCTCGCCCTTGGTGATGTTCACCGGGATCACCTTGTAGGGCAGTCCCATCTCCTCCAGCGCGACCGAGATCTTGCGGCCGTTCGGCGTGTTCCAGGTGTAAAGCTCGATGGTCATTCCGTTTCCTTCCCCAGGAGGCTTGCCCCCTCACCTACTCCAGAAGGTTGCGCCCCCACAACCGGCGGTCCGGGATGGCCGATCCCTGTTGACGGGAGACGCCCCCTCTGGAATGTCGCGACTGTGCCGGATAAATTCCGCCTCCACCAAAGACGCTGTTCGAGGGACCGCCGTGTCGAAATCTGCCTCCCGCGCCCGCCTGTTCGAAATCATCCGCCGGCGCTCATTCGGCCGCGGCGAGGTGACGCTCGCGTCGGGCCGCAAGAGCGATTTCTATTTCAACCTCAAGCCGACCATGCTCGACCCTGAAGGCGCGACGCTGCTCGCCGAGCTGACCTATGAGGCGCTCAAGGACGATCAGCTCGACTTCATCGGTGGGCTCGAGATGGGCGCCGTGCCGCTCGCCGGCGCGCTGGCTCAGATCTCCTGGATCAAGGGCCATCCGATCGCGGCCTTCTTCGTGCGCAAGAAGCCGAAAGAACACGGCGCGAAGCTCGCGATCGAAGGCCTGCCCAAGGGCGAGACGCTGGCGGGCAAGCGCGTCGTGATCGTCGAGGACGTCACCACCACGGGCGGTTCGGCGATGAAGGCGGTGGAATCGGTGCGCGAGGCCGGCGCCAATGTGGTGCTGGTGCTCACCATGGTCGACCGCGAGGAAGGCGCCACCGACACCTTCGGTGCGGCCGGCCTGCCGTTCCGCTCGCTGTACAAGGCGTCGGAGTTCCTGAAGGCGTAAGAGAGGACGATAGATTCTCCGTCGGCATGCCAGAGCGTGCCCCGGGAGCAACGCCGTCCGTGAAAGCTGCGCGCGGCCATAAAGAGATCACCGCCTCGTCTTGAAACCGCCGCCACGCAACCGCTCATTTACCATCGCGGATTACGGTGAATCGTGTGCTGGAGACCTCGAACGGTCCTGACCGGTTCCGTAGTGTCGGGTGGAGTGAGCTGTGCGTACAAAGTTGTCCCATACGCAGCGTCGCGCAATGCTCGCAGCCGTCATGGTTGCGGTTCCCATGCTTGCGGCCCCGGCCCCGGTTTCGGCCGAAGGCCTGTTCGACTTCCTGTTCGGCGGAATGCAGCGGCCGCAACCACAGCAGCCGAACTCCTCCTCCGATCCCTTCACAGGCCAGCAGAATCCGCAATATGTGCCGCCGACACGCTCGGCCGCAGCCGGTGGCTCAGGCCCGGCTTTCTGCGTGCGCAGCTGCGATGGCAAGTATTTCCCGCTGATGCGAGGCATGGTCTCACCAGCGCAGATGTGTCAGGCCTTCTGTCCCGCCACCGCCACAAAGATCTATTTTGGATCCAGCATCGACGGTGCCTATTCGCAGACCGGCGAGCGCTACGCCGACAGCGAGAACGCGTTCGCCTATCGCAAGGCGCTGCGCCCCGACTGTACCTGCAACGGCCGCGATCCGGTCGGCCTCGCCCCGGTCGATCTTGCGCTGGATTCGTCGCTGAAGGCCGGCGACGTGATCGCCACCACCGACGGCCTCGTCGCCTATACCGGCATCCGCGTCGGCAATGACCAGGCTGCGGACTTCACCCCGGTTGCCTCCTATCCCGGCCTCACCGCCCAGGTCCGCGCGCGCCTCGGCGAGATGAAAGTGGCGCCGGTGCGGGCAGAGACGGTGTCGACGGACGCTCCGGCCCCTGCCGAGATCGTGCGCGAGGTGCTGCCTGACGTGACGGTGCCGAAAACGGCCGCCAAGCCCGCCAAGCGCGCGGGGCTGGATTGATCTCGTGTCCCGGACGGCGGCGCATCGCGTGGCGCGCTGCGCTTTGTCCGGGGCACGGCCGTCACCTCCCGATAATCACCCCGATCACGTTCGGCGCCGCCAGATATTTCTCCTCGATCGCCGCGCGCGCGGCGGCGCGGTTTTCCGGCGTCAAGAGGCCGCGCTTCTCGGCCAAGATCATCCAGCAAAAGCCCCACCAATCGGTCAGCATGCCCGCTTCGTCGACAAGGTCGTAACCCTGCTCGGCCGCGAAGATGCGCGCATGAGCCTCGTCCAACGTGTCGAGAAACTGATGATCCTCGGTCGAGAACAGATCGTCGCTGATGTCGTCTATGGTGTAGCCCCAGATCGACTGGCACACCGCGTTGAATTCGCGATCGAACTGGTCGTCATCGACGGCATAGCGCCGGGCCGCCTGGTGCAGCCGTGACAGCGAGCGCGCGAAATCGGCGATCCGGGTAAGGGCAAATTGGTCGAAGGCAACGGTGGACATGTAGTCCTCGCAAAGTCGGACAGACGCTAGATATTGTGTCGGCAAAGCACCGAATCACAATGATATATCAAAGACTTGCTAAAGTGTTCTTAATTTGTTCCGAGGCGCGACGACGTCTCAATAGCAGCGCGAGGCCGCGATGGCATGGACCCGACGGTCGCCGAGCAGATGGGCGACGAAGCCGTTCTTCGGAAAGATTCTGGCGAAGGCAGCGTCGCGGATGCTGAGGCCGCCGGCATAGGCGCCGAAGGCGGGCATCACGGCACGCATCCCGTCACTGGCAAAACAGCGGCGCTCCATCGAGCGACCGCGCGCGGAGACGCGCGCCTTCGGATGCAGATGGCCGGCGATCTCGCCACTTGCGCCGGTCGGCTCGTGGCGGAAGGTGATCGGGCCGATCGTGACCTCGTCCGCGACGGTGCCGCCGAGATCACGCGGCAGCATGGGATCGTGATTGCCTGAGATCCAGATCCAGTCGCGGCCGCCCTGGAGCGCCGCGACGGCATTGCGATCGTCGGGCGACAGGCGCTCATGCGCGGTGCGGTCATGAAAGCTGTCACCGAGCGCGACGACGATCCGCGGATCATGGCGGGCGATGACGGCGGCGAGCCGGCCGAGCGTCGCGAAGGTATCGTAAGGCGGCAGCAGCACGCCGCGCATAGCGAAACTCGAACCCTTTTCCAGATGCAGGTCGGAGACGACGAGCAGGCGATGCTCTTCCCAGAACAGCGCGCCGGAGAGATCGGCGTGCAGCGCGATGCCTGCGACGTCAACGTGCCGCGTCGAAGTTATCGATACCGCCACATTCTCCGTCATGGCCGGGCTTGTCCCGCCTGCGCGGCCGAAGCGGCTTCGGCGCGGCGAAGGCCCGGCCATCCACGTTCTTGCCGCAGAGACAAGGACGTGGATGCCCGGAACAAGCCCGGGCATGACGTGGAGAGAATTGAGCCCCCAAAAAACATCGCTACAGCAGTCTACGACATCGCCTCTTTGACGAGTTCGTCGGCCGCTTCGGCCAGGAGCTCGTCTGCAGCTTCGCCATAGACTGACTCGCGGCCGATTTCCAGCATTACGGGAACTGCCAGCGGGGAGACGCGGTCGAGTTCCCAGTGCGTGATGCGGCCGTGGATTCGGGCCAGCATGTCGCCGAGACGGCGCAGGTCGAGCAGGCCGGTGGCGGCATCGGCACGCGCGGCGCGCAGCAGCACGTGGTCGGCCTGGTGCTTGCGCAGCACGTCGTAGACGAGGTCGGTCGAGAACAGCACCTGACGGCGGCTCTTCTCTTCGCCGGTGTGGCGGCGCGCGATCAGGCCGGAGATGATGGCGCAGTTGCGGAACGTGCGCTTCATCAGCGCGGATTCGGCGAGCCAAGCCTCGAGGTCGTCGCCGAGCATATCAGGGTCGAACAGCGCGTCGAGGTCAATCCGGCCGTCCCGGATCATGAAGGAGAGATCGCCGAGCGCCCAGATCGCCACGGCATATTCGTTGGCGACGAAGCCGAGCGGCCGCGCGCGGGCGCGCTCCAGCCGGCGCGTCAGCAGCATGCCGAGGGTCTGATGCGCGAGACGCCCCTCGAAGGGATAGCAGACCAGATAATGCTTGTTGGCGCGTGGGAAGCTCTCGACCAGGAGCTCGCGCACCGCCGGCACGCGCGAGACGTCCTTCTGCAGCGACAGCCAGTCGCGCACCTGCTCCGGCAAGCCGCCCCATGCGCGGCCGTCGTCGAGCAGCCGGCGCACGCGCTCGGCGAGATAGGTCGAGAGCGGAAACTTGCCGCCCATATAGGACGGCACCTTCGGGTCCTTGTCGTGCGCGCGCGAGACATAGACCTGGTCCTCGACCAGGGCCTCGTAGCGCACCACCTCGCCTGAGAACACGAAGGTATCGCCGGGGCTGAGGCCCTCGATGAAGGCTTCCTCGATCTCGCCGAGCAGCCGGCCACCGCGCGCGATCACCCCGGTCGAGCCGCCTGCCTTTCCCTGGCCGCCGCCGCGCGAGCGCACCAGCCGCACCTTCAGCATGTCGTCCTCGACGATGGTGCCGACATTCATGCGGTAGCTCTGCCGCACCTTTGGATTGGCGACGCGCCAGCGCCCCTCCTTGTCCTGCTTGATGCGGGCGAAGCGCTCATAGGTCTTCAACGCGTAACCGCCGGAGGCGACGAAATCGACGACATCGTCGAAATCCTGCCGCGACAGGTCGGCGTAGGGCGCGGCGGTGCGCACTTCGGCATACAGATCATCGCTAAGGAACGGCTCCCCGCAGGCACAGCCCAGCACATGCTGAGCCAGCACGTCGAGGGCGCCCGTGCGCAAGGGCGGCGTGTCCTGCGCGTTCTCCGCAATGGCATCGATGGCGACGCGGCACTCCAGCACCTCGAAGCGGTTGGCCGGCACCAGTACCGCCCGCGAGGCTTCGTCGAGTCGGTGATTGGCGCGGCCGATGCGCTGCATCAGGCGCGAGGAGCCCTTGGGCGCCCCGATATTGACGACGAGATCGACATCGCCCCAGTCGACCCCGAGGTCGAGCGAGGAGGTGCAGACCACGCCGCGCAGTCTGCCCGCCGACATGGCGTCCTCGACCTTGCGGCGCTGGGCGACGTCGAGCGAACCGTGATGCAGCGCGATGGCAAGGCCGTCGTCGTTCATGCTCCAGAGATTCTGGAACAGCATTTCCGCCTGGCTGCGGGTGTTGACGAAGACCAACGTGGTCTTGTTCGCCTTGATCAGCTCGTAGATTTCAGGGAGCGCGTGCCGCGCGCTGTGGCCGGCCCAGGGCAGCCGCTCGCGCGTATCGAGCATCTCGACCACGGGCGGCGCGGCACCGCCGGCGACGACGATGTCGGCGGCGGCTTCCTTGCCGTCGGGCTGCGGCACCAGGAAGCGCGCGAGCTGATCCGGCTCGGCCACGGTCGCCGACAGGCCGATCGCGCGCATCTGCGGCGCAAGGCGCCAGAGCCGTGCCAGCCCGAGCGAGAGCAGATCTCCGCGCTTGGACGTCACCAGCGCATGCAGCTCGTCGAGCACAATGCGCTTCAGGGAGGAAAACAGGAACGGCGCGTCGTCGGAGGAGAGCAGCAGTGCGAGCTGCTCGGGCGTCGTCAGCAACACGTCCGGCGGATAGCGCCGCTGCCGCTGCCGCCGCGACACCGGCGTGTCGCCGGTGCGGGTCTCGACCTTGATCGGCAGCGCCATCTCCGCGATCGGCCGCTCCAGATTGCGCGCGATGTCGACGGCAAGCGCCTTGAGCGGCGAGATGTAGAGGGTGTGCAGGCCGCCGGCGCGCTGCACGCTGCGGCCGGTGGAGACGAGGTTGTTTTTCGAGCCCGCGTCTCGTTTGACCGACTGCGCCGACAGCTCCACCAGCGTCGGCAGAAATCCGGCGAGGGTCTTGCCGGCGCCGGTCGGCGCAATCAGGAGCGCCGAGCGGTCCTCGCGCGCCTTCTCCAGCAGCGCCAGCTGATGCGCACGCGGCGACCAGCCGCGGGCTGCGAACCACGCCTGGAAGCGATCCGGCAGCAGCGCGGCCGGCTCGGCCGATGTTTGGAGGATACGGGGCGGCACGGCATGACAGGTAAGCCGTAGGGGTGGCTTCGTCGAGGGGTAGCCCTCCCCGCCCGCGGCAGGGCAATCGTAGATGCGCTGTCCATTTGAGGCACGCTGGTCTCCACATCGTCATGGCCGGGCTTGTCCCGGCCATCCACGCCTTGCACACAGCACGAAGAACGTGGATGCCCGGGACAAGCCCGGGCATGACGACCTCCTGTGAAAGTCCGAATGCAATTCCCCATCCGCCTGTGGCGAGAAGGGCACGAGGTCTCACGCCCCAGCCGGAACTTGGTCCAGAAATCCGGTCACGCTTCTGATGCGGCCGTCCTTCAGCACGGCAAAATCGGTGCCCTTGATCGGGCTGTCGGCGCCATCGGGACCAAGTCCCCACGAAAAGCGGATGTGATCGCCATAGCCGTCGGGCTCGCCAATCAGCTTGAATCTGAAATCGGGAAAGCGCTGCTGCACACCCGCGATCAGCGCCTCGATGCCGTCCCGGCCGTCGCCCTTCATCAAGGGATCGACATAGCGCGCATCCGTCGTCCAGTCTTCGCTGAGCAACTCGCGGCGCCGGCCGGCCGTGCGCTCGTTCCAGAGTTCGATGTAGCGGTGGGCGATGGTGACGGGGTCGGTCATGCTGCTCTCCTTCGATGGCGCCGTGTTGTCCGGCTGACCGCGACTATCGAAGGTTCACGCGCGTTGATCGATTACCTCGGAGGTCATCAACGCGCGTGAGGTTTTCGCAAAATTACTTCGCCGCCGTCACCATGATCTCGACGGTGTATTGCGGGGCAGCCAGCTTGGCTTCGACGGTGGCGCGCGCCGGGGTGTTGCCGGGCGACACCCAGGCGTCCCACACCGCGTTCATCTCGCCGAAGGTCTTCATGTCGGTGATGTAGATCGTTGCCGACAGCAGCTTCGACTTGTCGGTGCCGGCCTTGGCGAGGTGGCCGTCGATGGTCGCCAGGATGTCCTGGGTCTGCTTCGTCACGCTTTCGCCGGCCGCCTTGTTCGCGACGACGCCGGCGAGATAGACGGTGTTGCCGTGCACGACGACCTGGCTCATGCGCGGACCGGTTTCAAAACGCTGAATGCTCATTGGGATCTCCTGGTGGAATGGCGGCCCTGTCTAGCCCAGCACCTCGCGCTCTGCCACCCCGGGCACGCATGCGTGGCCGGGCACGCATGCGGCGGATGGGTCGCCGCCGATGCAAGCGTCGCTTTACGGAAACCGGCTGAAGAACGTCCAGATCGTCTCGGCAGCGTCGATGTCAGCGTTCTGCGGCCCCAGCAGGCCGGCGGCGACCTTCGGGAAGCGGGCATCCGGAGAAAATCCGGGCACGCGATGGCCGCCATGGTTGACACGATAGAGCACGACGTCGTGCCCCCGGGGACAGCGTGAGGAGATCCGCGTGACCGTGGAATGGTCTGCGGGCGCCCTGTCCGGCAAATCAGTCGTCTCGGCGTCGTCGGTCTCGCAGCCATTGAGCCTGCGCCAGAACGCCAGCGTCTCGTCGGTCGACCAGAATCCGTCTGCGGCAAAATAGCTCGTTCCGTGTCCACCGCCGTAGGGGACCAGCAGGTCGGCGGTGCCGTTCATGAGCAGCATCGGGACCGGCCGCGACGGATGGCACGTGACGGCGGCCTCGTCGGTGAGATTCATGATCACACTCGCAGCTGCCGCAAACAAATCGGCGCGCGCACAGGCCATGGTCATCGCCATGGCGCCGCCATTGGAGATGCCCGCGATGAAGACGTGCCTTGCATCGGCCGTGCCGTCGGCCACCAGCTTCTCGACGAGCTTTGCGATGAAGGCGACGTCATCGGTCCCTGCCGGCGGTCCACGCAGGGCGGGCCCGGCCTTCGTTCGCGCGTCCGCCCACGCATTGTTGAGCCCGTCCGGAAAGACCACGGCCAGGCCCTCGCGCTTTGCAACCTGCGGCCAGGCCGTCCGCGTGATCATGTCGGCACCGCGCTGGGTCTTGCCATGCAGCACGATCACGAGCGGTGCAGGCCTCTTGGCCGGCAGTTGCGCGGTGTAGGACCGCTTCACACCGTTGACGTCGATCGTAACGGCGGATGCAGATGAAGCTGCCGCCAATGAAGCGGCCAGCGCCGCGATGCGCATCCATCGCAGCATGATCTAATCCACCGCCTTGGCGGCGGCACGGCCCGCATTGCGGCCCGAGAACAGGCAGCCGCCAAGAAAAGTGCCCTCCAGCGAGCGGTAGCCATGCATGCCGCCACCGCCGAAGCCGGCGGCCTCGCCGACGGCGTAGAGGCCGGGAATGACGCGGCCCTCCTCCCCGAACACGCGGGAGTCGAGATCGGTTTCGAAGCCGCCCAGCGTCTTGCGGGTGAGGATGTTGAGCTTCACCGCGATCAGCGGCCCATGCGCGGGATCGAGGATGCGGTGCGGGGAGGCGGTGCGGATCAACTTGTCGCCGATGTAGCGGCGCGCATTGTGGATGTTCATGACCTGCGCGTCCTTGACGTAGGGATTGGCCATCTCGCGGTCGCGCGCCTCGATCTGCATCTTGATGTGCTCGAGCCTCAGGAGATCGCTGCCGGCGAGCTTGTTCATGGCCGCAACGAGGTCATCGAGCTTGTCGCGGACGATGAAGTCGATACCATGGCTCTTGAACGCCTCCACCGGCGCCGGAGCGCCCTTGTTGGTGGCACGGCGCAAGGTCATGCGCCAGCTCTTGCCGGTCAGGTCGGGGTTCTGCTCCGAGCCCGACAGCGCAAACTCCTTCTTGATGATGCTCTGGGTCAGGATGAACCAGGAATAATCATACCCCGTGGACATGATGTATTTGAGCTGGCCGAGCGTGTCGGAGCCCGGGAACAGCGGCGCCGGCAGCCGCGTACCCGTGGCGTCGAACCACATTGAGGAGGGACCGGGCAGGATGCGGATACCGTGGCGCGGCCAGATCGGATTCCAATTCTGGATGCCCTCGACATAGTGCCACATCCGGTCGCGATTGATCAGCCGCGCGCCGGTCGTTTCCGTGATGCCGATCATGCGGCCGTCGACATGCTCGGGCACGCCGGAGATCATGAATTTCGGCGGCTCACCCAACCGCTTCGGCCAGTTCTGCCGCACCAGCTCATGATTGCCGCCGATGCCGCCGGAGGCGACGATCACCGCCTGCGCCTTCAGTGCAAACTCCCCGACGACGTTGCGGGAGGAGCTCTTGCCGCGCTCGATCGTGTCGGGCGCAAGGACGGCGCCGCTGACGCCATCCACGGTGCCATTGGTGATCGAGAGCGCATCGACACGATGGCGGAACCTGAAGCTCAGCCGGCCGCCCTTGGCAGCCTCGCGCGCGCGGCGCTCGAACGGCTCGACGATGCCGGGGCCAGTGCCCCAGGTGACATGGAATCGCGGCACCGAATTGCCGTGGCCCATCGCGTCATAGCCGCCGCGTTCGGCCCAGCCGACCACGGGGAAGATGCGATGGCCCATCGCGCGCAGCCAGCCTCGCTTCTCGCCGGCCGCGAACGCCACATAGGCCTCGGCCCATTTTCGCGGCCAGAAATCCTCGTCGCGGTCGAAGCCAGCGGTGCCGAGCCAGTCCTGCATGGCCAAGTCGAAGGAATCCTTGATGCCGAGCCGGCGCTGCTCCGGCGAATCGACCAGGAACAATCCGCCGAACGACCAGAACGCCTGCCCGCCCAGCGATTGCTCGCCTTCCTGGTCCACGACGATCACGCGCTTGCCCGCGTCGGCGATCTCGGTGGCGGCAACGAGGCCCGACAGTCCCGCGCCGACGACGATGACGTCCGTTTCCTCAGCCATGCATGTCCCCTCCATGAGTTCCCCCCTGTAGTTGCCCGGGATTGAAGCCAGCGGTTGCAACTGAGATCAAGGGTGCGGCGCGTAAGTCCTCATTAACTTGTTCCGCTTTGGGATAGAGACCGGCCGAGTGCAGCGCGGACGCAACACTGGATTTGAATTTGTTTTGATCGCGCCGGGCTGCCTAGACAAAACCTTGGTTACGACAGACGCTAGCTGTGCATCACCACCTGACACGCAGATTCGAATTCGCTGGGGCGGGGACAATGAAGTTTCTGACGGGATTGCTTGCGGCGGTTGTCCTGATCGCGGGCATGGGGGCTTCTCACGCGGTGGTTCGGATCGCGGATGACCGCGGCGGCCGGATTGGAACCTACGTCGACAAATACCAGGACCTCAGGCAATCGGGCGAGACGGTCATCATCGACGGCCTCTGCGCCTCCGCCTGCACCATCGTCCTCGGCGCAATTCCGCACGACCGGATCTGCGTGACCTCGCATGCGACGCTCGGCTTCCACGCCGCCTGGGATTTCGGCTCCAACGGCCGCGCCATCACCAATCCCGAAGCAACCCAGATGCTCTATGCGATGTATCCCTCGCAGGTGAAGCGCTGGATCGGCCAGCGCGGCGGGCTGACCCCACGCATGCTCTTCCTGAGGGGCAAGCAGCTCGAGGCCATGTACAAGCCCTGCTACCTGGACGCGCAGGCCTCGACGGCCAGGCCCTCGCGCCGATCGCTCCCAAAAACCGAGCAGCTCGAATCCGCTCGGGGTCAGATCCTTCACTGATATTCGCAGCCTGACGGGACCCTTTTGCACCGCCGGCGGCGGCTTGCCCGCAGGCGGCACAACGCCTATCTGAAAGCCTGGGAACCGGGACCGTCGTCCCGATCGTTGTCATGGCTCAACCACTGCATCCAGCGCATCGGCTATCGGACAATTCGCCCACTGCCGGCCGGATGCCATCCGTGCTGCTGTGGGCTGGCGCGGCAATCGGCAGTCTCGTCATGATCGGCGCGCTGGCGCTCTGGTTCCACTATGGCAGCCAGGTGTTCTTTGAAATGATCCGGACCGGCTTTGCCGCCTGCTTCTGACTTGCGATAGGAAGTTTTCCGCCCATGAGTTCCGCCACCCGTCCGCTGGTGATCGCGACCGCCTTCGCTGCAAGCCTCATTGTCGGGCTCCTGATCATGTTCTGGGCGATGGGCGGGGTCAGCAAGGTGGCGCAGCCGGCCGCGATCGGCGGCCCGTTCCAGCTGACCGACCAGAACGGCAAGGCCGTCACCGACAAGAGCCTGAAAGGCAAGCCGACCCTGATCTTCTTCGGCTACACCCATTGCCCCGACGTCTGCCCGACCTCGCTGTTCGAGATCTCGGAAGTGCTGCGCGTGATGGGCAAGGATGCCGACAAGGTCAATGCCATCTTCATCTCGGTCGATCCCGAGCGTGATACGCCGGCGACGATGAAGGACTACCTGTCGAGCTTCGATCCGCACCTCCAGGGCTTGTCCGGTGACCCCGCCGAGACCGCCAAGGTCGTCACCTCCTACCGGGTCTATGCCAAGAAGGTCCCGACCAAGGACGGCGACTACACCATGGACCACACCGCGCTGATCTATCTGATGGACCGCGACGGCCGCTTCGTCTCTCCGTTCAATTTGAAGCGGACGCCGGAAGAGGCGGCGGCGGATTTGAAGAAGTATCTTTGAAGGCTGCGTTCGGGCCCAACTGCTTCCACACCGTCATGGCCGGGCTTGATCCGGCCATCCACGTTGGGCGCGACGGCAAAGTACGCGGATGCCCGGGACAGCCCGGGCATGACGGCCGAGGGACCTTCACCCAGCCACATTCCGCGCTCGCGTTCCCGGCGGGATGGTCTATAAGGCCCTCCGATCCCAACGAAATTCGTTCATCTCCGGCCGATGGCTCCATCGCAACAGGCGAAATCGTCTAAATCTGCCCGTAGCTTGCTGACGGGGCTGGCCGTCGGCGCGTGCCTGCTCATCGGCCTACCGGCCGCGAATGCCCAGGCGCCCGCCAAGCGGCCCCCGGCGGCCCCTCAGGCCACGCCGCAGGTCGTGCCTCAGGCAGCCCCGCAGGCCGTGCCCAGCTTCTGGGACCCGCGCCGGCGACCGGAGCGGCCGGACCTGTCGCGCCTGACAGTGATCCGCTTCCTGACCGAGACCGACTATCCGCCGTTCAACTACACTGGCGCAGACGGCAACCCGGCCGGCTTCAACGTCGATTTCGCCCGTGCGCTTTGCGAGGAGATCAAGGTCACCTGCACGGTGCAGATGCGCCGCTTCGAGACGCTGGTGGACGCGCTCACCTCCAACCGGGGCGATGCCATCATCGCCTCGATGGCGGTAAGCCCGCAGTTGCGCGCCCGCGTCGACTTCACCGATCCCTATTACCGCGTGCCGGCGCGCTTCGTCTCGCGCAAGGACGCGGTGATGCCGGAGATCCGGCCCGAATATCTCGAGGGCAAGAAGGTCGGCGTCATCGCCGGCTCCGCGCATGAGGCCTACCTCAAGGCGATGTTCACCGACGCCGAACTGCATGCCTATCCCAGTGACGATGCGATGCGCGCGGCTTTGCGCAGGGGCGAGGTCGATTTCATCTTCGGCGACGCCATCTCGCTGGCGTTCTGGATCAACGGCACGGATTCCGGCGATTGCTGCGCCTTCTCCGGCGGCCCCTTCGTCGAGAGCCGCTTCTTCGGCGAAGGCATCGGCATCGCCGTGCGCAAGGGCAACGACGTGCTGCGCCAGGCCCTGAACTGGGCGATGTTCCGCGTCTGGGAAAAAGGCCGCTATACCGATCTGTGGCTGCGGTATTTCTCGGTCAGCCCGTTCTAACCATCGATCGTCATTCCCGGGCGCGCGACGCGCGAACCGGGAATCTCGAGATTCCGGGTTCGATGCTGCGCATCGCCCCGGAATGACGACCAAGACCATTTTTGCATTCTGCCGGGAAATCGCTATTTTCCGCGGCCCGGAGGCCCCCTGATGTCCGTTATCGATCTTGCCGCGAACCCGAGCGACCTGCGTGCGCTCGCCGAACAATCCAACGCCTGGCCGTTCGAGCAGGCGAAGGCCATCGTCGCGCGGCTGAAGAAGAGCCCGAAGGACGAGGTGCTGTTCGAGACCGGCTACGGTCCCTCCGGCCTGCCGCATATCGGCACGTTCGGCGAGGTCGCACGCACCTCGATGGTGCGCCATGCCTTCCGCGTGCTGACCGAGGACAAGATCAAGACCCGCCTGCTCGCCTTCTCCGACGATATGGACGGTCTGCGCAAGGTGCCTGACAACGTCCAGAACAGAGCGCCGCTGGAAGCCAATCTCGGCAAGCCGCTGACGCGCGTGCCTGACCCTTTCGGTACGCATGACAGCTTCGGCGCGCACAACAATGCGCGGCTTCGCGCCTTCCTCGACCATTTCGGCTTCGATTACGAGTTCGCGAGCTCGACCGACTACTACACGTCGGGCCGCTTCGACGCGACGCTGCTGAAGATGCTCGCCGCCTACGACAAGATCATGGCGATCATCCTGCCGACGCTGGGGCCCGATCGCCGCGCCACCTATTCGCCGTTCCTGCCGATCAGCCAGACCACCGGCATCGTGCTGCAGGTGCCGATGATCCGGCGCGACGTCGCGGCCGGCACAGTGACCTATGTCGACCCCGATACGAACCAGGAAGTCGAAACGCCGGTCACCGGCGGCAACGTCAAGTGCCAGTGGAAGGCCGACTGGGCGATGCGCTGGGTCGCGCTCGGCGTCGACTACGAGATGGCCGGCAAGGACCTGATCGATTCCGTGAAGCTGTCCGGCGCAATCGCCAGGGCGCTCGGCGCCACGCCGCCGGAGGGTTTCAACTACGAGCTCTTCCTCGACGAGAAGGGCCAGAAGATCTCGAAGTCGAAGGGTAACGGCCTCACCATCGACGAATGGCTGCGCTACGCCTCGCCGGAATCGCTGTCGCTGTTCATGTATCGCGAGCCGAAGGCGGCCAAGCGGCTGTATTTCGACGTCATTCCGCGCAACGTCGACGACTACCAGCAATTCCTCGATGGCTTTGCCAAGCAGGACGGCAAGCAGCAGCTCGGCAATCCGGTCTGGCACATCCACAACGGCAAGCCGCCGAAGGGCGACATGCCCGTGACCTTCCAGCTGCTTCTGACGCTGGTGTCGTCGTCGAACGCGGAGAATGCCGAGACGCTGTGGGGCTTCATCGGTCGCTATCGTCCCGGCGTGAGCCCGCAGACGCATCCGAAGCTCGACGCGATGGTCGGCTACGCCATCAACTACTATCGTGACTTCGTCGCGCCGACGAAGCAGTTCCGGGTGCCGACAGACAGCGAGCGCGCCGCGCTCCAGGATCTACGCGATGCGCTGTCGCAGTTGGCGCCGGACGCTTCGGCCGAGGACATCCAGAACGTCGTCTACGAGGTCGGACGCCGCGAGCCGTTCCTCGATCAGGTCAAGAAGGGCAAGGACGGCCGCCCCGGCGTCACGCTCGACTGGTTCAACATGCTCTACCAGGTTCTGCTCGGCCAGGAGAAAGGTCCGCGTTTCGGCTCCTTCGTCGCCGTGTACGGCGTGCAGAACGCGGTGAATATGATCGACGGCGCGCTGGCGCGGAGCGCGTGACGTAAGTCGCGGACGTGTAGCCCGGATGAGCGCAGCGACATCCGGGTCTGTGCATGCCGCACAAGCAGTCCCGGATGTCGCTGCGCTCATCCGGGCTACGGGCCTCCGCTTTTGCTCAGGTCGACCTCAGCACGTAGCGGCGATTGTCCTTCTGCACCGGGCGCGCGTTCATTGGATAGAGCTTTGCGAACGCCGCGACGTCGGCGCTGGCGACCTGGATCGGGTCGGTCAGCAGCAGCCATTCGACGACCTCCGAGCAGGGCGGCGTCGTCAGCGAGCCGGGATAGCGGAAATAGCTGAGCTTCTGTGGCAGCATGGCGTGAGGATCGATGGTCGCGTCGGCCTTCACGGCAGGCCCTTCCGCCGCCGGCATGGTCTTGACGACCTTGCCGAAGGCCGGGTTCGGTCTGCCCTCGGTCATCAGCACGCCGACCACGGCGAGCCAGCCCGGCCTCGTTGCGATGGACGAAATGCGCCTCCATCGGAAAATTCTTGCCGCCGATCATGTGCTCGCTCGGCCGGTGGAAGTGCACCTGAAGCAATTTGTACTTGACGTTGCCGAGCATCAAGCTGCTGCCTTCGGCGAAGTTGAGCTGGATCGTGTGCCCGTTGTTGACGATGGTGTCGGCGCTCTTGCCCCAGTTCAGCTTCAGAACGGGCAATTGCGACTTGATCGTCGCCTCGATGTCGATCGGCGACTGTTGCAGGCCGACCGCGCAGGCCTGGTTGGCCGCATCGAGATCGCCCCATTTGGCCGGACCGCCGACGCCCTCATAACTCCAATGCGTGCCTTCGGCGGCGAAAGCCGGCTTGCAGAGCGGACATAGCGCAAGACCCGCCAGGGCCTTCAATGCGTGACGGCGATTCATCTTTATCCCCCAAAGACTAACTGGATCGACAATATCGGCTGCAGCCTATGCAAGAGGAGCGGTGAGTCGCAAGGTCGCTGGCTGCAGGCTGCGGCGCGGTGGTGTCACCGCACCTGGCACCATGCCGACGGAAGGCAATCACTGGCTCGCCCACAGGATCCGCGCAATCCACGCCACATCGCTCGCCGCCATCGCGCGTTCGACCGGTGTCCCATCGAGCGGCTGAAGCTCCAGCACCTTTGCAGTGCGGCGCTTCAGCGTCGCGACCGTCACCTCACCCGCTTTGCTTCTCACCACCACGCGATCGCCTTTGCGGATCTGCGCGCCGGGCGAGACCAAGACGATGTCGCCGTCGCGATAGACGGGTGCAAGCGCATTGCCCGAAATCTCCAGCGCAAAGGTGTGGCCGTCCTCAGTGGCGGGAAGCGCGATCTCGGTCCAGCCCCTGCCTGATGGTAGGCCGGCCTCGTCGAAGGCGCCGCTCATCCCGGCCTGCGCGAAGCCGAGCAGCGGCACCGAGCGCCCGTCGCCCGCGCCGTCATGGTCGATCAACTTCGCAAAGCTGTCGATCGAGGCGCCGGCCGCGGCCAGCGCCTTTGCGATCGATTCGGTCGAGGGCCAGCGCTCGCGCCCGTCGGCGGTGATGCGCTTGGACCTGTTGAAGGTGGTGGGGTCGAGCCCGGCACGCTTGGCAAGCCCGGACGGCGACAACCCGGCGCGCGCCGCCAACCGATCCAGCGCGGCCCAGATCTGGTCGTGAGTCAGTATCCTCTGCGCTTTGGCTTGTCTGACCATGGCAGGTCCAGCCCGTCGCAACTCAGGAAAACTATCCTCAAATCAACCGGTTTTCCGTTTTTCGCGCAAGAGGTGGCGAAGTGGTACCGGTTCGCGTCACGAAAACGCGTCAAAACAAGGATCCAGAGCCCCGTTCCGATTTCATCGGACCGGAAAAGACTCTAGGTCTTGAGTTCGGAAGGGACGGCCTTTACGGTCGCGCCCGGGGTTTTGCGGACCCGCGTGAGACGAAAAAACCCAAAGAACTCAAAGAACAAACAAGGCCTGCGAAAGCGGTGGTCAAGATCTACAAAATCTGTCCGGCCTCGGCCTGGCGCGAGGCGGAACGGCAGGGTGTCTACCGGGGCAGCGCGGATGACGCGCGCGACGGATTCATCCATTTTTCGACCGCTGCCCAGGTTCCCGAGACCCTGCGCAAGCACTATTTCGGGCAGCGCGCGCTGTTCCTGGTCGAGGTCGACGGCGACGTGCTCGGCAGCGAGCTGCGCTGGGAGCGCTCGCGCAACGACGAGCTGTTTCCGCATCTCTATGGCGAGCTCGATGTCGGCGCGGTGATCGCGGTGATCAACCTCAACATACGCTCCGACGGCGGTCACGATGTTCCGGAGCTGCTGCCGTGATCCGCGCGTTCGACGCCTTTTCTCTGCCGGTGCTGCGCTGGCTCGATCCCGAGGATGCGCATCGCCTCGCGATCCAGGGCCTGCGCTTCCTGCCGCCGGCCAAGCCGCGTGCCGATGATCCCAAGCTCGCGGTGCGCGCCTTCGGGCTGAACTTTCCCAATCCGATCGGCATGGCCGCGGGCTTCGACAAGAGCGCCGAGGTTCCGGACGCACTGCTGCGACTCGGCTTCGGCTTCGTCGAGATCGGCTCGGTGACGCCGAAGCCGCAAGAAGGCAATCCGCGGCCGCGGCTGTTCCGGCTCGAGCGCGACGAGGCGATCATCAACCGGATGGGCTTCAACAATGACGGTGCGGAGGCGGCTCTGCGCCGGCTTGCAGCGCGTGCGCAGCACGGCGGCATCGTCGGCGTCAATGTCGGCGCCAACAAGGATTCGCCGGACCGTGTCGCCGACTACGTCAAGCTGATCGAGACCTTTGCGCCGGTGGCGAGCTATTTCACCGTCAACGTCTCCTCGCCGAACACGCCGGGCCTGCGCAACCTTCAGGAAGGCGCGCTGCTCGACGATCTCCTCGCACACGTGATTGACGCCCGCGAGCGGGTGCGCCAGAAGGCGGGCGACACGCCGGTGCTGCTCAAGATCGCACCGGATCTGAGCCTTGCCCAGCTCGACGACATCGTGCAGGTCGCGCGTTCGCGCCGAGTCGACGGCATGATCGTGTCGAACACCACGATCGCACGGCCAAGCACGTTGCGCGAGCAGGTGCGGGCGAAGGAGCAAGGCGGCCTGTCCGGCCGACCGCTGTTCCGTCTGTCGACGCGCATGGTCGCGGAAACCTATGTGCGCGTCGAGGGTGCGTTCCCGCTGATCGGCGTCGGCGGCGTGGACTCGGGCGGCGCCGCGCTGACGAAGATCCGCGCCGGCGCCAGCCTGATCCAGCTCTATTCGTCGCTGGTCTACAAGGGTCTCGGCCTCGTCGACGAGATCAAGCGCGACCTGACCTCGACGCTGCTCCGCACGGGGCGGGACTCGCTGGCCGAGATCGTCGGCGCCGACGCGGCGACGCTGACGGCGGAAGACTGGCCGGGGATGTAGTTCTTCGCCTCTCCCCGCTTGCGGGGAGAGGTCGGAATTTGCGAAGCAAATTCCGGGTGAGGGGGACTCTCCGCGCGTCCAACTCTCACCGTCCTTGCGGAGACTCCCCCTCACCCCAACCTTCTCCCCGCAAGCGGGGAGAAGGAGAAGAAAACGTCGCCCGATACAGCACCGGATAGCGCGCCCCCTGCAAGCCGCCGCGGGCGACGTAGAACGCGATCAGCGCGCACCACAATCCGGCATTGCCGAACGATTGCAGCGCCAGCCAGACGCCGAAAAAGATCGCGAGCGACAACAGCATCAGATTGCGCATCTCGCGCGCCCAGGTCGCGCCGACATAGATGCCGTCGAAGCCGAAGGCGAACACACCGGGGATCGGCGCAAGCACGATGAACGGCAGAAACTCGCGCGCGGCGCGGCGAACGTCCTCACTGGCCGTCATGACATTGATCAGGTTGGGGCCGAACAGCGCGAACAGCACGGCGACGACCAGCGCGAAGCCGAGGCCCCAGAGCAGCACCAGCCTGGTCGAATCCGCAAATCCCCTGGCGTCGCGCGCGCCAAAGCTGCGGCCACAGAGCTGCTGGGCTGCGTTGGCGAGGCCGTCGAGGAAGAAGGCGCTGACCAGGAGGAAATTGTTGAGCACGGAATTCGCCGCCAGCGTGACGTCGCCGGCGCGCGCGCCCTTGGCGGTGAAGAACAGGAACACGGCGATCAGCGCCGCCGTGCGGATCATGATGTCGGAGTTCACCGCCAGCAGACGCATCAGTTTTGCGCGATTGAACAGCGTAGCCCTGGGCACCCTGAAGCCACCGTCCGCATAGCGGCGGCAGACGACCACGCCCAGCACGAAGCCGATCGTCTCCGAGAGCAGCGCGGCGACCGCCGCGCCGGCAATGCCGGTGTCGTAGACCAGCACCAGCAGGATCGTCGCCACCATGTTGATGAGGTTGATGACGACCTGAAGCGCAAGGGCGGGATTGGCGCGGGCCTGCCCGACCAGCCAGCCGAGCACGACGTAATTGGCGAAGGCGAATGGCGACGACCAGATCCGGATCATGAAATAGGTTTTCGCCGCGCGCGTCACGCCTTCGCTGCCGCCCATCAGGTCGAACAGTGCGCCGGCCAGCGGAAGCTGCAGCGCGATCAGCGCCGCGCCGATCAGGCCGGCGACGATGAAGCCGCGTACCAGGATCGCGGTCTGCTCGCGCGTCGCGCCGGCGCCCAGCGCCTGTGCGGTGAAGGCGAGCGTGCTCATGCGCAGGAAGCCGAACAGCCAGAACAGGCAGTCGAAGATGACGGAGGCCATCGCGACGCCGCCGAGCAGCGCGGCATCGTCGAGCCGTCCGATCGCGGTGGTCGAGACCACGCCGATCAGCGGCGTGGTCAGGTTCGCGACCATCGCCGGTCCCGCGATGGAGAACACCTGTCGGGAACTGATGCTGGGATGAACCGGCGCGTGCATGTCAGAACACGAGCACCATGCCGTCCTCTGCAGCGAGATGCGGCACTTCGCCCAGACGCGACAGCATGTCCTCGCTCATATGGGTGAGGACGAGCCGCTTGGCGCCGATCGCGGGCAGGTGCTGTTCCAAGGTCTTCAGGCTGAGATGGTTCTTGACCACCTTCTCGTACATGTAGGCTTCCGCGATGAAAAGGTCCGCGCCATGCGCCAGCGGAATGAGCGTCTCCGTCCATTCGGTATCGGCGCTGTAGGCGAGCGTGCGGCCCTCGGCCTCGACGCGATAAGCCAGGAAAGGCCCGCCGGATTCGCCGTGCACGACCGGATAGGGTGTCACCGTCACCGCGCCGAAGCTTCGGCCTTGCTCGGGGGCGAGTTCGACCACGTTCAGCTCGAACCGCTGTTGGGTGCTTGAGGAATGCTCGAACAGCGCTTCCATCACCTGGGCAAGCCGCGCCGCGATGCCTTTCGGACCCGCGATCGTCAACGGCCGCGACCGCCGCGAGAATTGCGCGTCGAGCAGGACAAACGGTAGCCCGCCAAAATGGTCGCCGTGGAAATGCGTGATCAGGATCAGATCGATCTCGTTGCAGTCGATCTCGAGCCGCTTCAGCGCCGGCAGTGCCGACGCGCCGCAATCGATCAGGAAATTGGCCTCGCGCCCGGAGACGTGGAAGCAGGTGTTGAGCCTGCCGCCGGAGCCGAAAGCATCGCCGCAGCCGACAAAGCGCAATTGCATCGGCCGCGAGCCTTCAAAATCTCACCGGCCGCGCGGCGCGCCGAAGACGCGCGAGAGCAGCCAGATCGGGATGACGATGACGGCGCCGAGCAGGAAGTAGCGCCACAGCCAGTTCACGGCATCGAAGCCGAGATCCCAGAGACGCTGGAACAGGAGACGAATGCTGGTGATGATGTTCCAGGGGTCGAAGCCGATCGCGGCCAGCACGACGCCGACCAGGATCGAGAGCAGGACCAGGCGAAACGCGACCGCCAGCGGGGAGCCGCCGAGAAAGCGGTGCAGGCCGTCGCTGCGGCCGGCCGGCAAATCTCTGACGTCTTGGACCATCGCAAACTCCTCAGGGGATTCGACCCCATTATAGGGCACGGCGAGGCACATGGGGAACCCGCAAGCGAGCGTCAATCGGGTTACCAGGGTTTAATTCGGGCAAACGTGTGCCGCGAGCTCCCTGTAACCTTTCCCGCTTGCGGAAGAGGTCGCGCCGAAGGCGCGGGTGAGGGTTCTCGCCTTGGGGGAATCCCACTGCGGAGACAGCCCTCTCCCCACCCCTCTCCCGCAAGCGGGAGAGGGAGCGGACTGCGTTCGCAGCGGCGATCGAACCTGACCTCAGAACGCTTCACATTTCGATCTCCGCCGCTTCCGATTTCAACATCTTCTCCAGCGTTTCCAGCCGGTCGGCCTCGCGCGGCGGCTTGTCCCAGCGCAAGCGGCTGATGCGGGGAAAGCGCATGGCGACGCCGGACTTGTGTCGTGGCGAACGTTGCAGACCCTCGAACGCGACCTCCAGCACGAGCCCCTTGTCGCCCTCGTGCACGACATGACGCACGGGGCCGAACTTTTCCGTGGTGTTGCGGCGGACGAAGCGGTCGATCTGGAGCAGCTCCTCGTCGGTGAAGCCGAAATAGGCCTTGCCGACCGGCACCAGTTCGTCACCGCCATCGCCCTCGGTCCAGACGCCAAAAGTGTAGTCGGAATAATAGGACGAACGCTTGCCGTGGCCGCGCTGCGCATACATCAGCACGGCATCGATGATGTGCGGGTCGCGCTTCCACTTCCACCATTGGCCCTTCGGCCGCCCGGGCAGATAAGGCGCATCGCGCCGCTTCAGCATCACGCCTTCGACGGCGTCCGCATCCTCGCCGGCACCTGCGCTCGCCGGATCAGCGCGCGCGGCGGTCAGCGCGTCCCAGCTTGTAAAAGGGACCGTGGGCGACAGGTCGATCCGGGGATCGTCGAGCTTCCCAACGAATCTCTCCAGCCGTTCGCGTCGCTCGACAAAAGGCAGCTCGCGCAGATCATTCTCGTCGTAGCCAAGCAGATCGTAGGCGCGAAGGTGGATCGGAAACTCCTTGATCAGCTTCGGCGAGACGACCTTGCGATTGAGGCGCTGCTGCAGGACGTTGAAACTCTGCACGCGGCCCTCGCGCAGGATCAGGAGCTCGCCGTCGATGGCGCCGGGCAGGTGCAGCGACGGCACGAGGTCGGGAAAGCTCCCCGTGATGTCCTCGCCGGTGCGCGAATAGAGCCGCGCCGTGATGTGGCCGCGATCGTCCCGCCCCGCGACCGCCTGCACGCGGATGCCGTCCCACTTCCATTCGGCGATGTAGTCGGCGGGATCGAGCGCGGCGAAATCCGTGTCCTCGATCGCATGCGCCAGCATCACGGGCCGGAACGGCGCGGGATCGCGATTGACGGGCTTTTCGGCGCGTCCCTCCAGCCAGGCGAACAGGTCGAGATAGGGCGGGATGAGGCCTGGCCAGATCAGCTCGACCTCATGCGGATCCTTGTCGCCGAGTGCGGCAGCCGCGGTCTTGGCGAGGCGCGCGGAGATGCCGATGCGCAGCGCGCCGGTGACGAGCTTGAGCAGCGCCCAGCGGCCGGTCTCATCCAGCTCGTCAAGCCAGCGCTCGAGCTGCTTCGGCAACTCGGTCTTTCCGAGCGTGCGCAGCGTGGAGACCACCTCGGTCAGGGTCGGTGGTGGCGGGTTGTTGTGGTTGCTTGGATGGAGCGCATCATTGCCATCTCGCCCGCGGTACCCCCCTCCCTGCCCCTCCCCCACAAGGGGGGAGGGAACGGAAAGAGTTTTGCCTCCATCACTCGCTAAACAATTCTCAGCTGTGGTTCTCACTGAAAGCGCGGCACTCCGCTGCGCTCCCTCCCCCCTTGTGGGGGAGGGCGGGGGAGAGGGGTAGCCCGGAAAAGATTCGCTATTGTTTGCGTCGCGCCGAGGCCACATCAGCGCCACCGTCTCCGAGAGGTCGCCGACATAGTCGTAGCTCAGCCCGAACAGCACCGGGTCGGTGCGCGCCGCGATGAGATCGCGGATCAGCGCGGGCTTGGCATGCTTGAAGCTGAGCGCGCCGGTCAGCGCGGCCAGCGCATAGCCGCGGTCGGGATCGCCGACCTCGCGGAAATAGCCGGTGATCAGCCGCAGCTTGTTGTTTCGGCCGGGCTCGTAAGCGAGGCGGTCGAGCAGTTCGGCGAAGCGATTCATGCTTCGGCCTCGTCTGGAATCGGCGTCTCGCTCTCCTCCTCGTCGCCATAGCCGACGAGATCGAGCGGCCGCGCTTTCAGGCCTTTGCTCCGGCACCAATGCACCAGCGCATCTTCCTGGCCGTGAGTGACCCAGATCTCGCCCGCGCCGGTCGCGGCGATCGTCGAGGTAAGGCCGTCCCAATCGGCGTGGTCGGAGATCACCAGCGGCAATTCCACGCCGCGCTGGCGCGCCCGGGCGCGCACGCGCATCCACCCTGACGCGAAGGCGGTGACGGGATCGGGAAAACGCCGCGTCCAGAGATCGGAAGTCGCCGAGGGCGGCGCCAGCGTGATGGTGCCGGCAAGGGCCGACTTCTTCACGCCCTTCACCGGCCTCAGCTCGCCGAGCGCGATCCCGCGGCTCCGGTAGTAGTGCGTGATCTTCTCCATGGCGCCATGCAGGTAGATCGGGGCGTCATAGCCGGCCTGCCGCAGCAGCGCGATCACGCGCTGCGCCTTGCCGAGCGAATAGGCGCCGACCAGATGCGCGCGCTCCGGAAACAGCGCAACGGAGGCCAGCAGCTTCTTCACCTCGTCGGCGGCGTCGCCATGGCGGAATACCGGCAAGCCAAAAGTGGCCTCGGTAATGAAGACGTCGCAGGGCACCAGCTCGAACCGGGCACAGGTCGGATCGGCCGCGTCCTTGTAGTCGCCGGAGGCGACGATGCAGGTCTCCTGGCACGTCACCGCGACCTGCGCCGAACCCAGCACGTGGCCGGCCGGGTGAAATCTGACGCGGACGTCGCCGAGCCGGATCTCCTCGCCATAGCGGATGGCTTGCGTCGAGCCGGCAAAGTTCTCGCCGTACCGCAGCCGCATCATGTCGAGCGTTTCCTGCGTCGCCAGCACCGCGCCATGGCCGGCACGGGCATGGTCGGAATGGCCGTGGGTGATCACGGCGCGCTCGACCGGCCGGACAGGATCGATATGAAAGCCGCCGGGCTTGCAGCACAGGCCGGCAGCAGTTGGCAGCAGGATGTCTTGCGGACGCATGCCTGCTATATAGGTCGCGTCACCGCATCTTCGAGTCATCACCGCTTCGTTCCCCCGGTTCCTCAATGCCCCTGCGCCTGTTCCTGTCCTCCGGCGATCTCATGGCCGATCGCCGTTTCGAGTTCGCGCGCGATCTCCAGCTCAAGGATGATCTGCCCGCGGCCGCGGACCTGCTGGAGCAGGCGATCGAGCTTGCGCCGAACTTCACCTCCGCCTGGTTCACGCTCGGCGAGATCCGTCGCCAGCTTGGCGAGCGCGACAAGGCGATCGCGGCTTTTCGCAAGGCGCTCGACTCCGATCCCGAGGACCGGCACGGCGCCGGCCTGCACCTGATGCGGCTCGGCGACGCACAGATGGCGGAGATGCCCAAGGCCTATGTGCAAACGCTGTTCGATCAATACGCGCCGCGCTTCGAGCACACGCTGATCAACGATCTCGGCTATCGCGGCCCGAGCCTGATCTTCAAAGCGGTGCTGGCCGCGCGCGGCGCCGCCAAGAAGCCGGCCTACTTCAAGCGCACGATCGATCTCGGCTGCGGCACCGGGCTTGCGGCCGCCGCCTTCGCCAAGCAGGTCGACCACTTCATCGGCGTCGACCTGTCACCGCGCATGATCAAGGAGGCTCGCGCGACCAACCTCTATGCCGAGCTCGAGATCGCCGACATGATCGAAGGCTTGCGCACCAAGGCGGACGCGAGCGCAAATCTCGTCGTCGCTGCGGACGCCTTCGTGTATCTCTCCGATCTCGCACCGGTGCT
Organism: Bradyrhizobium sp. 191; assembly: GCF_023100985.1. Classification (NCBI taxonomy): domain Bacteria; kingdom Pseudomonadati; phylum Pseudomonadota; class Alphaproteobacteria; order Hyphomicrobiales; family Nitrobacteraceae; genus Bradyrhizobium; species Bradyrhizobium sp. 191. The sequence continues at coordinate 5,025,082 of NZ_CP064692.1, read as the reverse complement.
GACCGAAGCTAGGCGCGTGCTCGCGTCCAGCGGCGTGCTCGCCTTCACGCTGGAGACTCATGACGGCGGCGGCATCGTGCTAGGCGAAGGCCTGCGCTATGCCCATTCCGCGGAATATGTCCGCGACGCGATTGCCAAGGCCGGCCTCGAGCTGCTGACACTGGAGCTGGCTTCGCCGCGCATCGAGAACAACGAGCCGGTGCGCGGCCTCGTCGTCGTCGCCGAGAAAACTTGAGTCTAGGCGCTAGCACCGCGCAATTTGAGCGTCATTGCGTCGCAAAGCTGCGACTTCCCACTTGCGAGCTGCGCTGCGATGTCAGCACAATGCCCTCGCTAGGGAGAAACAAATAATGACGAAGAATCCATCGCGGCGCGATTTCAGCGCCGCCGCGCTCGCCACCATCGCCGCATCCACCTTGCCCGCGCCTTATGTCTGGGCCGCAGAGAAGAAATACGACGCGGGCGCCAGCGACACCGAGATCAAGATCGGGCAGACCGTGCCGCATTCTGGCCCCGGCTCGCTCTATGGCGTGCTCGGGCGCATCGGCGAAGCCTACTTCCAGATGCTGAACGAGAAGGGCGGCATCAACGGACGCAAGGTCAAGTTCCTCACCATGGATGACGCCTACAGCGCGCCGAAATGCGTCGAGGCGACGCGGCGCCTGGTCGAGCAGGAGGAAGTGCTGGCGCTGTATGGCTCGCTCGGCACCGCGCCGCAGACCGCCGTGCACAAATACCTGAACTCCAAAGGCGTGCCGCAGCTCCTGCTCAACACCGGCGCGTCGAAGTGGAACAACCCGAAAGAGTTCAAATGGACGATGGCGGGGCTGCCGCTCTATCCGACCGAGGCGCGCATCCTGGCCCGGCACGTCGTCAGCGTGAAGCCGAACGCGAAGATCGGCATCCTCTACCAGAACGATGATTTCGGTCGCGACTTCCTGGGGCCGTTCAAGAAGGTGCTGGCCGATGCCGGCGGCACCGCTCAGGTGATCATGGAGCAGACCTACGATCTCACCGAGCCGACCGTCGATTCCCAGCTCATCAACCTCTCGAAATCGGGCGCCGACGTCTTCTACAACATCTCGACCGGCAAGGCGTCGTCGCAGTCGATCCGTAAAGTGGCCGAGCTCGGCTGGAAGCCGCTGCAGCTTCTTTCCGCCGGCTCGACCGGCCGCTCGATCCTCAATGCCGCGGGCCTCGAGAACGCCACCGGCATCGTCGCCATCCGCTACAACAAGGAGGTCGGCCTTCCCAAATGGGAGAAGGACCCCGACGTGATGGCGTTCGAGGAGCTGCGCAAAAAGTACACGCCGGCGATCGACCCCGACAACACCATCGCCTTTGCCGGCTACGGCCAGGCCGCGACCATGGGCGAAATCCTGCGCCGCTGCGGCGACGAGCTCACCCGCGCCAACGTGCTGAAGCAGGCATCGACGCTCGCGGGCTTCCACTCGCCCTACTTCCTCGACGGCGTCACCTACAGCTACACGCCCGAGAACTACACGCCGATGAAAACGCTGTTCATCTCCACCTTCACTGGCAAGGACTGGGACATCTCCGACAAGCCGATGTCGGAGTAGGCCTGGGGCACGAGGCGAGCGCCGCCGTCTCTTCCCTTCTCCCTTTATGGGAGAAGGTGGCAGAGGCGGCCTTCGGCCGCCGTTATTTACAACGCCGAAGCGAAGCTTCGGCTATGGCGCCGGATGAGGGGCTGCTTCGGCAAACTCACATGTGAAGGTGCTCGCGGAGAGACACCCCTCACCCGTCTCGCCGCTGTGCGGCGAGCCACCCTCTCCCACAAGGCTACGAGATGCACACACCTTTGGAGCGGTCTTTTGCGGCGGGCAAAAAGCCGAGTCTCTTCAATGACCGCTGAGCCGAGGACGTACCTATCTTTCGGTGACCGGGGGTCATCTAAGTCCTTGTCTTTGAGTCGGTTTTCGAGACGTGTGAATCTCGTAGCCCACAAGGGGAGAGGGGAAAAGCGTGCATCCACTGCAATTAGCCCAACCTATACGCAGCCTTGGCATTCACGCCAAACGCCTTGTCCCGCACACGCGGGCCGAGCCTCGCAAGGCAGGCCTCCAGCGCACTCTTGATCTCGCCGTAACCTCCCGCAAGCAGGCACACTGGCCAGTCCGAGCCGTAGATCAGCCTGTCCTCCCCGAAACATCTTGCGGCGTGCTCGACGAACGGAAACAGCCGCTCCGCATCCCAGTCATTCCAGACCGCCTCGGTCGCCAAGCCTGAGATCTTGCACCAGACGTTGCCGCAAGCCGCCAATCCTGCGATACCGTCGGTCCATTCGGCGCTGCCGCCGTCGGCGATCGGCGGCTTGGCAGCGTGGTCCAGCACGAAGCGCGCCTGCGGAAAGGCCTGCGCCGTTGCGATCGCGGCCGGCAGCTCGCGGGTGCGGACGAGAAGATCGTAGGCGAGATCGCGGGCGAAAACAGCCGTGAGGCCGCGCTGCACATCCTCGCGGAGCAGCCAATCCGGATCGGCCTCGTCATGGACCTGGTGACGAATCCCCACCAGCCTGCCGCCGCCAGGCAAAGAGCGCAGGCGATCAAGCGTTTCGTCGAGGGCGCCATCCGTCAGATCGGCCCAACCAACGACGCCGATGACGAAGGGATTTTCGTGCGCGATGTGCAGGAACTGCTCGGTCTCCTCCAGCGCGGAGCGGCATTGCACCAGGATGCTTGCGTCGATGCCGTTGGCCTTCATGAGCGGCGCGAGATCGGCGGGACCGAAGGCGCGGCGGATCGGGCCGAGCTCGTCCGCCTCCATCCAGGGATAGTCGGCGCGTGCCGGGTCCCAGAAATGCTGGTGGCCGTCGATGATCATGCCTTACACTCCGCCCGGCAGCGGCGCCCGGACGTCGACGGACTTACTCGCACGCAGCTCCTGCCAGAACGCGGCCGGCACCGCTTTCTCCGACATTGCGATGTTGTCGCCCACTTCCACGGCATTGCGCGCGCCCATCACGGCGACCGTCACGGCCGGATGCGCCATGCAGAACTGGAGCGCGGCGGCTTTCAGCTCGGTGCCGTGCCTGCGGCAGAGCGCGTCGAGCTCGAGCGCACGCGCGACGAGCGCCGGATCGGCGTCCTGATAGTTGAATTTCGCGCTCGTGTGGGGATTGGCCAGGATGCCGCTGTTGTAGATGCCGCCGAGCAGAATGCCGATATCCTTCGCCTGACAGACCGGAAACAGCGCATCCAGCGCGCCCTGGTCGAGCAACGTGTAACGCCCGGCGAGCAGGAAGCAGTCGACCGGCACGGCCTCGGCGAAGCGCACCAGCATCTCCGACTGGTTCATGCCGGCGCCGATCGCCTTGACCGTGCCGTCCTCGCGCAGGCGCTGCAGCGCGCAGAAGGCGCCGGCGACGGCGGCGTCGTAGTGGTCGTCGGGATCATGCACGAGCAGGACGTCGACGCGGTCGAGCCCAAGGCGCACCAGGCTCTCCTCGACCGATCGCATCACCCCGTCATGGCTGAAATCGAACACCGGCCGCTCCCGCGGCGTGCCCTTGTAGTGCTCGTCCTCGGCGGCAGCGCCATCCGGTGCGCGCAGCAGACGGCCGACCTTGGTCGAGATGACGTAGGAGTCGCGCGGCTGCTGCCGCAGGAATGCGCCCAGCCGCCGCTCGGCAAGGCCAAAGCCATAGAGCGGCGCGGTGTCGAAGAAACGGATGCCGGCCGACCAGGCGCGCGCGATCGTCGCCTCCGCATCGGCATCGCTGACGGGAGTGAACAATCCGCCGAGCGGAGCGGAACCGAGACCGATTGAAGTAACGTCGAGGGAGCCGAGCCGCGAGCGTTTCATTCCCATTTGCCTTCCAGCAGTCTTCTTCCAACAATCCGGATCATCTCTCCCGCTTGCGCAAACCGCAAGCGGGAGAGGCATGCAGGAGCGCTGGGCCGGCGGCGCGCCTACTTCAACATCTGTGCGACGTTGTCCTTGGTGACGAGATCGAGGCCGGTGTAGACGATCTCCGGCACTTTCTCGCCCTTCTTGATGGCGAGCAGCGTGTCCATCGCCTTCTCGCCCATCTCGAACGGACGCTGACCGACCAGTGCATTGGCATAGCCGTCGCGCAGCAGCTCGAGCTGCATCTTCAGCGTATCGGCCACGACCAGCGTGAACTTGCCGGAATCGATGTCCTTCTTGTTCCTGGAAGCGAAGGCCTTGAAGCCCTCGGGAGCGAACATCGGCCAACCGCCGATCGGAACGATGGCGGCAAGGTCGGGCGTTGCGGTGCGCATGTCCGTCATTTGCTGGACCGCGAGCGCGGGATCGTCGTTGCAGAAGGTCGGGGAGCCCGCGACCTCGGTCCATTTCGAGCCCTTCAGTGCCTCGCGCACGCCATCGACGCGCTCGGCGAGGTTCTTGGCGCCGGGACCGCCCGAGACCATCGCGTATTTGCCGCCATCGGGCCGCATCTTCAGGAGCTGCTTGCCGAGAGCCAGGCCGAACTCCTTGTTGTTGGTGCCGATATAGGCGATGCGCTTGGAGCCCGGTGCGTCAGCATCGAAGGTGATGACGGGGATGCCGGCCGCGGTTGCCGCCTCGATCGACTTGGTCATGGCAGCGACGTCGGCGACCGAGATGGCGAGGCCGTCGACCTTCTGGGTGACGAAGTCCTGGATGATCTGGGCCTGCGTCGCAGGCTCATGCTCCACCGGCCCCTTGTAAATGCACTCGATGTTGCCGAGCTCCTTGGCGCGCTTCAGGCAGCCGTCGCGTGCAAAGTCGAAGAACGGATTGTTCATCGCCTTCGGCACAATCACGAAGCGGTAGTTCGCGGCAAATGCCGGCGTTGCCATCATCGCAACGGCGATGCCGGCAAGAAGAAGTTTCCTCATTGTCTCCTCCACCCTTCTCTAGCGCCCGTCCTGTCAGAAGCGTCCGGGAAGCGGACGGGCGGCATCTTGGTTGCCCTCCCGGAACGACGTCACGTCAATTCATCCGCGAGCGGATACGGTCGACCAGCACGGCAAGGATGATGATCACGCCCACCAGCGTCTGCTGCCAGTAGGAGCTGACCTGCGCCAGCACGAGACCGTTGCGGATCACTTCCAGCAGCACGCAGCCGACGATGGCCCCGAGCGGGCCGCCAATGCCGCCGGCGAGGTTGGCGCCGCCGATCACGGCCGCCGCGATCACGTTGAGCTCGTAGGATGTCGCCATGTTGGCCGGCGCCGACCCGAGCCAACCGGAGATGATGATGCCCTGGAGCCCCGCAGCGAGCGCGCAGATCACGTAGACCTCGATCTTCACCCGCACCACCGGAATGCCGGTGAGCTCGGCCGCCTTCTCGTTGCCGCCGAGCGCGAAGACGTGGCGGCCGAACGAAGTGTGGTGCAGCACCACGGCCATCGCCAGCGCGAGGATCACGAGATAAATGAAAGGCACGGGTACGCCGAGCACATCGCCCGAGGTCGCTGCGTAGAAATAGTCGGCGTCCGGTCCACCCGGAAAGCTGCCACGGCCGTTGGATACGACGTAGCCGAGCCCGCGCACGATCGAGAGCATGCCGAGCGTGGTGACGAAGGGCGACAACCCAAGCACGGCGATGCAGAATCCGTTGACGAGGCCGGCGATCAGCGCCACGCCGAGGCCGGCGACGATCGAGACCAGCAGGATCAGCCCGGGCACATTGGCGAGCACGGTCTTGCCGTCGGCCGCCATGTGCACGAACAGCGCGCCCGCGGGCGAGCCGGGCGTCGACAGCTCGGTCATCACCATCGAGGTGATCATGGCGGAGAAGCACATCATCGAGCCGACCGAGAGGTCGATGCCGCCGGTGATGATCACGAAGGTAACGCCGAGCGTCGCAATGGCGATGAAGGAAAAATTCTTCGCCACGTTCTGCATGTTGCCTTGCGTGAAGAAGTAAGGGCTGGCGAAATGCATGATCACCAGCAGCACCGCCAGCGCGAGCAGGACATAGCCGGTCTGGGAGGCGAAGATGCCGCGCTGCCACCACCTGATCTTGCCGACATTGGTGAAGGTGATCGGGGATTCCATGGGCATGGCCATCATGCCGCCTCCTTCGCGCCGGTGATGAGAGCGGTGACTTCCTCCGGTGAGGTCTGGTGGATCGGCTTGTCGGCCCGCTTCTCGCCGCGACGCATGACGATGACGCGGTCGCACACCGCGAACACGTCGGGCATGCGATGCGAGATCAGCATCACGGCGCCCCCCTGCTCCTTCAGCCGGTGAATCAGGCCGAGCACCTGCTCGACCTGGCGCACCGAGATGGCGGCGGTCGGCTCGTCCATCATCACGAGTCTGGCGTTGGACAGCCGCGTCCGCGCGATCGCGACCGCCTGGCGCTGGCCGCCCGACATCTGCTTGACGAGATCGTCGGGGCGCGTCTCCGAGCGCAGCTCGCCGAACAGCTCCAGCGCGCGCGCCGCCATGGCCTTGTGATCGAGCAAGGCGATGGGTCCGAATTTGCGCTTCAGCTCGCGGCCGAGGAAGACGTTGGCTGCGGCCGTCAGATTGTCCGATAGTGCGAGGTCCTGATAGACCACCTCGATGCCGACAGCGCGGGCATCGACCGGGCGGTTGAAGTGGACCGTGCTGCCGGCAAAGCGGATCTCGCCGTGGGTGGGGCGAAAATTGCCGGCGATGATCTTGACCAGCGTCGACTTGCCTGCGCCGTTGTCGCCCATCAGCCCGACCACCTCGCCGGGGCAGACCTGCATGTCGACGTCGTGCAGCGCGCGGATCGCACCGAACTCCTTGCCGATGCCGGTCAGCTCGAGGACCGGTGTTGCGTCGGACTTTGCCATCAGCGGTCCTCCTCAGACGTAGCGGTTGACGAGGGATTCCAGGTATTCCTGCCGGCCCGAGCGCGGCTGCGGGTCGAAGCCGGGGCTCATGGCACGGTCGGCGAGATCGGCGAGCGAGCGCTGGCCGCCGAGAATGGCGCGCCCCTCGGGGCTGGCCCACCCGTCGTAACGCCTGGCAAGCGGCTCAGTGAGAACGGCGGCATCGATCATGTCGGCGGCGGCGAGGAAGGCACGCGCGCAGGCATCCATCGAGCCGACATGGGCATGGATCAAATCGTCGGGGTCAATAGACTGACGGCGGATCTTGGCGTCGAAATTGAGTCCGCCCGAGGTGAAGCCGCCGCGGTTCAGGATCTCGTGGAACACCAGCGCAAGCTCGCCCACGTTCATTGCGAACTGGTCAGTGTCCCAGCCGAGCAGATCGTCGCCGCGGTTGATGTCGAGCGAGCCGAAGACACCGAGCGCCTCGGCGAGCGCGACCTCGTGATGGAAGGAATGGCCGGCGAGGATGGCGTGGTTCTGCTCGATGTTGAGCTTGACGTCGTTCAGGAGATCGTAGCGCTCGAGAAAGCCGTAGCAGGTGGCGACGTCGAAATCATATTGATGCTTGGTCGGTTCCTTCGGCTTCGGCTCGATCAGGATCGGTCCCTTGAAACCGATCCTGTGCTTGTGCTCGACGACGAGCGAGAGGAAGCGGCCGAGCTGGTCGAGCTCGCGCTTGAGATCGGTGTTCAGCAGCGTCTCGTAGCCCTCGCGCCCGCCCCACAGCACGTAGTTCTCGCCGCGGAGCCGGTGCGTCACCTCCAGCGCGGCGCGGACCTGGCCCGCGGCATAGGTGAAGATATCAGGGTCCGGATTGGTCGCCGCGCCCGCCATGTAGCGGCGGTGTGAGAAAAGGTTTGCGGTGCCCCAGAGCAGGCGCACTTTTGCCGAGGCCATCTTCTGTTCGAACAGATCGGCGATCGCATTGAGGTTGGCGACCGATTCCGCGAGCGTGGCGCCTTCCGGCGCCGCATCGACGTCGTGGAAGGTGAAGAACGGCACGTCGAGCAGGCGGAACAGCTCGAAGGCGACGTCAGCCTTGGCGCGTGCCATCGCCATCGCGTCGGTGCCGTGGTGCCAGGGCCGCAGGAACGTCTCGCCACCGAAGGGATCGCCGCCCGGCCAGCAGAAGGAATGCCAATAGCAGACTGCAAAGCGCAGATGATCCTCGAGCCTGCGGCCATGCACGAGCCGGTCCTTGTCGTACCAGCGGAAGGCGGGCGCGTTTGCGGCTTCCTTGCCGGCAAAGGCGACGGGTGCGCTTGCATCGAAGAATTTGGCTGACGCGTTCACTTAACGGACTCCTTCAATGCTGGATAAAGCGCGCGCCACCGCCGATAGGCCTCGTCATAGGCCGAAACGACGGATGCACGGGGCGTGAAGGTCGCGAGCCGCCGCGGACGGGTGCAGACCTCCGCTGCGGCTTCGCCGGTGGCCGCGATGCGGGCGAGCCGTGCAGCGCCGAGCGCGGCTCCGACCTCGCCTTCCTCGACGCGGTGAACGGGAATGCCGAGCACATCGGCGCAGATCTGCGCCCACAGCGCTGAGCGCGAGCCGCCGCCGACGAGATCGACTTCGGCAATCGGCCCGCTCGCCGCGCTCAGCGCCGCCAGATTGTCGCGCGCGGCAAAGGCGACGCCCTCGAGCACGGCCTGGACGATCTGGCTCCGGCCGGTCGCACCGCGCAAGCCGACAAGGGCGCCGCTGGCTGCGGCATCGTTGTGCGGCGTGCGTTCGCCATCGAGATAGGGCAGGAATCTGATCGGGCTTGGTCCATCGACGCGCTCGCCGAGCGGCGCCAGCAGCGCTGCAGCCGGCGTCTCCATCACGCCAGACAGCCAGGCCAGCGACGCTGCCGCCGACAGCATTACGCCCATCTGGTGCCAGAGGCCGGGCAGCGCGTGGCAGAAGGCATGCACGGCCGAAGCGGGCGCCGGGGCGAAGCGATCGGTGACGCGGAACAGGACACCCGACGTGCCCAGCGACAAGAAGGCGTCACCCGGTGCGATGGCGCCGAGCCCGATCGCGCTGGCCGCATTATCGCCAGCGCCGCCCGCGACCACGACATCCTTCTGCATGCCCCAGCGCCGCGCGTAATCAGGCGCGAGCACTGCGCTCACCTCACTGCCCTCGACCAGGCGCGGCATGTGGTGAAGATCGAGCCCGGTGGCATGCAGCAGCAGGGCCGACCAGCGACGCAGGCCGACATCCAGCCACAGCGCGCCGGCCGCGTCCGACATGTCCTCGACCATCTCGCCGGTGAGGCGATAGCGGACATAGGCTTTCGGCAACAGCACCTTCGCCACGCGGTCGAAGATTTCGGGTTCATGCCGCGCGACCCATAGCAATTTCGGGGCGGTGAAGCCGGGCATCGCCAGATTGCCGGTGATCGTGTGCAGCGAGGGACAGCGCCGCTCCAGCGCGACGCATTCGGCCTGCGAGCGACCATCGTTCCAGAGAATGGCCGGACGCAGCGGCCGGCCATCCTTGCCGAGCAGCGTCGCGCCATGCATCTGACCTGACAGCCCGATGCTACGAACCTGCGCAACCTCGCGCGGCTGGCGCGCAGCGAGATCGTCGATGGCGCCGATGGCCGCATCGACCCAGGCGTCGGGATCCTGCTCGGACCACAGCGGTGCGGGGTGCGACAGCGCAAGCTCGCGCGTTCCCGTCGCGACGACCGCGCCGGCTTCGCTCACGAGCACCGCTTTCACACCGGACGTGCCGATGTCGATCCCGAGATACACGTTATCCTCCCTTTTGCCTGCGGCGGTGCGCGATCTTGCGTCGCTTTCCCCGCAACGGGCCGTTCCGAAATCCGCCTGCCGCTAAGGCAGATTGTCCCGCATCACGATGTCGATCCTGATCTTCTCCTGTTCGCGCAAGATCGGCTCGCCGCGGGCGAGCGCCAGCAGCACGCGCACGGCCGCGCGCGCTTCATGTCCGGGGTTCTGCGAGATCGCAGCATCCATCACGCCCTGCAGCAGCAATCGGCGCGTCAGCGCCGTGACGTCGTGTCCGACGAACACCACCTGCTTGTCGCGGCCGGCCTCGCTCAACGCTTTGGCGACGCCTTGCGTGCCGGCGCCGACGTTATAAAGACCGACAATGTCGGCATGGCTGCCGAGCAGCTGCCCCAGCAGTTGCTCCGAACGGTCGTCCTCGTCGCGCCCTTCCAGTACGGGCAACACGCTGAGATCGGGGAATTCCGTCGCCATCACCTGGTTGAAGCCGAAGATGCGCTCGGCATGATCGCGCAGGCCCTGCGAGCCCGCGACGATCGCGACCTTGCCGGACCTTTGGCCGACCAGCCGCCCGACCAGCGCGCCGGCGGTGCGCCCCGCCGCGATATTGTCGATGCCGACATAATGGTGCCGGCGCGAGGACGGTACGTCCGAGACCAGCGTCACGACCTTGGTGCCGGCATCGACGAGATCGTTGATGGCGGCACGCACGGCGGGATGATCCAGCGCCACCACGGCAACGCCGTCGCAATCGCCCGACAATGCCTCCAGCGAGGCCGCGAGCGCGGAAGCGTCGAACACGTCGGTTGCGACCGTCTCGACGCTGAGGCGGCGGGCCGCCAGCCAGGCTGACATCTCGCCGAGATAGGCCTCGATCTGCTGCATGAACGGGTTTGGCCCCGACGGCATCACAAAGGCGAAACGGCGGGCGCGGCCGCGGGCGAGCTCGGCGGCGGCCACATGCGGCTGGAACGAATTGCGCTCGATCGCCGCCTTGACGCGCTGCACCGTGTCCGGCCGCACGCCCGGACGATTGTGCAGGACGCGGTCGACCGTCGCGAGGCTGACGCCTGCCTCGCGGGCGATGTCCTTCAGGGTCAGCGCGGTCGGGGTGAGCGTCTCGGCCATGGCTGAAGGCTAGCAGAGGTGTTTTGAGGTACGCAACTCATTTTGAGGCGACCTCGCTGATTTGCGTACCTTTGCGAGGAAGCGCGCTCCTGAGCTAACGGCGCGCCGGCGCCGACAGGTCGAGCGCCAGGAACAGGCTGTTGGGATCTTCGACATAGCCCTCGAACGGGCCACAGACGATGAAGCCGTGCGCAAGGTAGAGCGCGTGGGCCGGCTTGAAATAGTCCCACGACCCGGTCTCGAGGCTGAGCCGCGTCATGCCGCGCGCGCGGGCTTCCGCGATGATGTGGCGCAGCATCCGGCCGCCATAGCCGCGCCGCCGCGTGGTCTGCAGCGTGTGCATCGACTTGACCTCGCCGTGGCTCGCCGAAAGCATCTTCAACGCGCCGGTGGTGACCAGTGTCTCGCCGTCCCAGCCTGTCCAGAACGCGACATCGGGTGCACGCAAGCCCGCGAGATCAAGCGCATGGGCGCTGCCCGGCGCCGTCTGCGCCCGCGCGGCCGTGACGTGGTGATCGAGCAGCGCGACGACGCGGGGATCATAGGTGTCGCCGGTGCGGATCTGCATCGTGCTCGTCTCCATGCCCTGCCCTCACATCTTGCCGTAGGACGCGCCGCGCCTGATGATGATGACGTAGCGCGCGTCCTGCCTGGTTTCGTTCTCGAAGATCACGGCGCGCATCACGTCGAAATCCAGACAATCGCCCTCGCGCAGCCGCACCGCCTTGGCATCGATATGCACGGCGATCGCGCCCTCCAGCATCAGCAGCTGCTGGGTGAAGGCGTTGCGGCCCCAGGGGCTGTAGGAGACGCGGGCGCCGGCCGGAAGGTCGACGACGATGATCTCGATGCCGCTGGCCGCATCCGGCGGCGAGGCATGACGCCGGCGATAGCCGCTGTCGGGATCGCGCCAGAGCGGCTGGTCCGCAAGTCGCACCAGGCGCTCCGGCGGCTTCTCCGCCAGCGCGACGACATCGCTGAGCGTGACATCGAGCGCCGCGCAGAGCTTGTTCAGCAGCGCCGCCGTCGCACTGCTCTGCGCCCGCTCCACCCGCCCGATCATGGCCCGGCTGACGCCGGAGCGTGCCGCGAGTTCGTTCAGCGTCATGCCTGCCTGCGTCCGCAGCGTCTTCAGACGCCGACCGATCGCGCGATCGAGTTTCTGCTGGTCCATGGCCTTCATCCGAACATCACCCGACACGAGGACCGCACCCATCGGCGCAAGAGCAGCCTAGCGCGCACAGAGGCAAGCGCCGGGAGCGGGAAGACCAATATATTAGAATCTTTGCTGAGCACGTTGGGCCGATTAGGATGGGCACCAACCACACAATCACCAATCGGAGGCGACGATATGGGCGAGCCGACGCAGCGGACGATCAAAACCAACGGCATCAGCCTCAATGTCGCCGAGCAGGGTGAGGGGCCAATGGTTCTGCTCTGCCACGGCTTTCCGGAAGGCTGGTACTCCTGGCGGCATCAGCTCGAGGCGTTGGCTGCGGCCGGCTACCACGCGGTTGCACCCGACATGCGTGGATACGGAAAGAGTGACCGGCCCGAAGCAATTGATCAATACACGATCCTCCACATGGTCGGCGACCTCGTCGGCGTGCTCGAAGCCTTCGGGGCGAAGGATGCCGTCATCGTCGGCCATGACTGGGGTGCGACGATCGCCTGGCACACGGCGCGCCTGCGGCCCGATCGCTTCCGCGCCGCCGCTATCCTCAGCGTACCCTATCGACCGCGCAGTCCAGTGCGGCCGACGAGCGTCATGCCGCAGACGGCGGATGCGCAGTTCTATCAGCTGTACTTCCAGGAGCCGGGTATCGCCGAAGCGGAGTTCGAACGAGATCCTCGCGCAACGCTCCGTGCCATGCTCTTTGGCGGTTCCGGCGAAGGAGCCGCGGCGATCCGCGCCAATGCCGAGCGTCAGGGACGGACCGTTGGCGTCGGCATGGTTTCGCGCAAGGACGGAATGTTGCCGAAGATGCAGGTGCCGCTGCCCTCGTGGCTGAGCGCCGCCGATCTCGACTATTATGACGCCGAATTTACGCGCAGCGGCTTTCGCGGGCCACTCAATTACTACCGCAACATCGATCGCAATTGGGAATTGATGGGGGCCTTCGAGGGCGTGAAGGTGGTGGTGCCGTCGCTTTTCATGGCAGGCGACCACGATATGGTCATCGCCTTCCCCGGTGCGGCCGATCATCTCGCCCACATGAAGCAATGGGTGCCGCAGCTCCGCGAGATCATAATGCTGCCCGGCTGCGGACACTGGACGCAGCAGGAGCGGCCGGCGGAGGTAAACGCGGCGATCGTGGAGTTTCTGCGAAGGTTGCCGGGCTAAAGTCTTGGAGCGGGCGAAGGGAATCGAACCCTCGTATGCAGCTTGGGAAGCTGCCGTTCTACCATTGAACTACGCCCGCTTATGCGCGCTTCGCGCCCCTCCTGATTAGCCGAGACGGCGCCTCCCGCCAAGCGCTTTGGCGCGCCCGGCCCGACGGTTGTTAACGTCCTGACAAGATTCCAGATGCGCCGGATTGTGGCGGTGTTATGATTTCGTGTCTGGGGCGAAACGTGCACTGAGTGGGGCGTGTGCATGGCAGGGCGTGCTTACGCGATATTCGATACGGCGCTGGGGCGCTGCGGCATCATCTGGAGCGGCACCGGCGTGGTCGCCGTGCAATTGCCGGAGGCGCGGGAGATCGACACCCGCCGCCGCATTTTCCTGGCCCATCCCGAGGCCCGGGAGCAGCGGCCCTCCGAGAACGCCGAGCTGGCGATCGAGGGAATCGTCGGCCTGCTGCAAGGCGGCGAGCCGGATTTCTCCGACGTCAGCCTGGACGCCGGCGGGGTGCCCGGCTTCAACCGGCGGGTCTATGAGTACACCTGCACGATCCCGCGCGGGGAAACGCGCACCTACCACGAAATCGCCAAGGCACTGGGCGCCTCCGGCGCCGTACACTCGGTGGCGCAGGCGATCGCCAAAAATCCCTACATGCTGATCGTGCCCTGTCACCGGGTGCTGGAGGCCGGCAATTACACCGACCGGCTTTCCCCCTATGCCGGCATGATCTCCAGGCGGCGGCTGCTGGCGCTCGAAGGTGCCCAACCCGTCGCCAGCAAGACGCTGTTCGAGGTGCTGCTGCCCGTTGCTCCGCCCCGCGCCAGCTAAGGCGCGATCCTGATCGCACCTTAGCTTTGTTTTTTGGCATGATCTCGTCGGAAAACCGCTACACACTTTTCCGGATCATGCCTAGATAGGCCGGATGGATGCGACCACGCTGCTGACGACGCCATCGATGACGGTCTCCGAATTTCGCTGCGATGCGGGACCGGACGATACGCCGTTTCCCGAATGCCGCACCGGCCATTCCATCGCCTATGTCCGCGCAGGGAGCTTCGGCTGCCATTGCCGCGCCGGTTTCTTCGAGCTGGTGGCAGGCTCGATGCTGGTCGGCGCCCCCGGCGAGGAATACACCTGCACGCATGAGCACGTGTCCGGCGACGTCTGCCTGTCGTTCTTTCTCAGCGAGGATCTGGTCGAGACTCTCGGTGGGCAGCGTGAGGTCTGGCAGGTCGGCGCGACGCCGCCGCTGCCCGAACTGATGGTGCTGGGCGAGCTCGCTCAGACGGCAGCAGATGGCAACAGCGACCTCGGCCTCGACGAGATCGGCCAGATCCTCGCCGGCCGCTTCATTGACGTCGTCTCGGGCAAGGCGCGCAAGCCAGCCACCCCCACCGCGCGCGACCGCCGCCGCGCCGTCGAGGCTGCGCTGTGGATCGACGACAACTCGCATGCCGAACTCGACCTCGAGCAGGCCGCGCGTCAGGCGGGCCTCAGCCCATTCCATTTCCTGCGGTTGTTCTCGAGCGTGCTTGGCGTCACCCCGCATCAATATCTGGTGCGCTCGCGGCTGCGGCACGCGGCGCGGCTGCTGACTGACGACGACATCGCGGTCACCGACATCGCCTATGACGTCGGTTTCGGCGATCTCTCCAATTTCGTCCGCACCTTCCACCGCGCTGCCGGTGTATCCCCGACCAAATTCCGCCAGGCCTCGAAGGGACAGCGCAAGATTCTCCAAGAGCAGCTTGCCCTCAACTAACTAGGGTCGTCTCCGGCGCGTGCCCCCTCTCGGCACGCTTCTGCAATGGAGACGAATATGTACGACCACATCGGATTGCGTGTTGCGGACCTCGACGCTGCGACACACTTCTACACCGCAGTGCTCGCGCCGCTCGGCTATGTCCTGTGCTCGAGCGGCGACGGTTATGCCGGCTTCGGGCCGAAGGGCCAGCCGGCGCTGTGGCTGCACCTGAACAAGGGCCGGACGGCCGACGGCGCCCATATCGCCTTCCGCGCCAAGGATCATGACGCCGTCAAGGCGTTCCATACCGAAGGGCTGAGGAGCGGAGGCCGCGACAATGGCGGCGCCGGGCCGCGCAAGGACTACAGCCCGACCTATTATGCGGCGTTCTTGATCGACCCCGACGGCAACAATGTCGAGGCGGTTTGCGTGTGAGCTCTCTCCTTCGTCATTGCGAGGAGCTCTCGCGACGAAGCAATCCAGGCTGTCCCCGCGGAAACATTTCTGGATTGCTTCGCTACGCTCGCAATGACGATGCCCGTGGCACCACTTATCACAATCAAGGATACGTTCATGGCTTCCATCCGCAACGACATTCCCCTCCCCGCCTCCGCACACGATGTCTGGGACGCGGTGCGCGATTTCGGCGCGCTGCACCAGCGGCTGGTGCCGGGCTTCGTCACCGCCTGCACGCTCGACGACGATGCGCGCATGGTCACCTTTGCCAATGGTTCGGTCGCACGCGAGGTGCTGGTCGATTGCGACGATGCGCGACAGCGCCTCGTCTATGCGATCAGCAACGAGCGGCTGAAGCATTACAGCGCCTCCGTGCAGGTGATTGCCGAGAGCGATACGCGCTGCCGGCTGGTCTGGATCATCGACGTGCTGCCGAACGAGCTCGCGGCCTACATTGAAGGGCAAACGAAGGAGGCCGTCGGCGCGATCCACAGGGCATTCCCGCCCGCGGCTGCATGATTTTCGCATCGCGCATCAGTCGGCAGTCGAAAGCGCCGGCCTGATCGCAGCTTTCGCCTTGCGCGGCCCCCAGCGTGTCAGCACGACGCTGGAGCACGACAGCACGCCGAGCACGACCATCGAGCTTGCGGCCAGCCAGAAGAAGCTCTGCGCGCTGGCATCGTGCGTCGACAGCCACCAGCCGACAGCGGCGATATAGATCAGCCGCGCCGTCTGCGCCAGCACCGGGCCGATCACCTTGGCGGCGCCTTGCGAGGAGAAATACATCGTCGTTGCAAGGCCGAAGAAGGCGTAGAACGGCCCAACGGTGGAGAGATATTGATGGCTCGCCGCGCGCACGGCCACGCTGTCGGTGAACATGTTGACCCAGAGATCCGGGAACATCGCAACGAGGCACGCAGGCGCGCCGACCGCCACGAAAGCGGCCGCACTGGCGATCCAGGTGATGCGCCGGGCGCGTGCGATGCGGCCTGCGCCGATCGCCATCCCGACCATCGGCACACAGGCGATGCCGAACGAGAACGCGATCGAGGTCAGCAGAAACTCGAGCCGCGCGCCGATGCCGTAACCGGCGAGGATCGCGGTGCCGAACTTCGCCAGCATGTGAGTGAAGATCGAGATCGTCAGCACCGATTGCAGCGGCGAGAAGCAGGCGATGGCACCGACCTCGAGGATGTCGAAGAACATCGCCCATCGGATGCGCAAGCCGCGCAACCTCAGTACGATCCGCGCGCGGCCGGAGAACAGGTACCAGCCCATGATGCAGATGTTCATGGAATAGGCGATCAGCGCGCCGGCCGCGACGCCGCGCATGCCCAGCTGCGGCACCGGTCCGAGCCCGAGACCCAGCGTGCCGCCGAGCACGATCTGCCAGGCCGCGGAGTTGAGGATGAGGAACGACGGCAGCTTCATGTTGCCGGTGCCGCGCAGGACGCCCGCCATGGTGTTGAGCAACCAGGGCAGCACGGCGCCGCCGAAAAACACCTGCGTGTAGGCGATCGCATGCGTCAGCACAGCGCCGCGGCCGCCAAGTATTTCGAGCACCCTCGGTCCGAAGATCAGCATGCCCAGCATGAAGACCAGGCCGAAGCTGATGCCGATCAGCATCGCATGCACGGCGAGCGTGCCAGCGCGTTCGCGATCACCGGCGCCGAGCGCACGCGCGATGGCCGAGGCCACCGCGCCGCCCATGGCGCCGCCCGACATCGTCATGGTCAGGATCACGGTCGGAAACACCAGCGCCATCGCCGCCAGCGCCTCGACACCGAGCCGACCGACATAAGAGGTCTCCGCGATGACCACGCAGATGCCGGCCGACAAGCCGATCACGTTCGGCCAGGCGAGCGAGAGCAGCGTGCGCAGGATCGGCCCGTCGGTCAGCGCGCTCTTAACGGAGCGCGGCGGCGGCGGCAACGGGCGCTCCTGTTCACCGACCGGGATCTCGGCGATGTCCGTCATGTCCTCTCCCGGGCAGAAGCGCCATTTGCGGCGCGGCAATGAAAAGGTGTGCCAATCAATCTATTCGCGCGCAGGGCGCGGCGGGGACTTGTTAACACGGGGCGCGCCGATTCCTCCTGCGTCGGGTGCAGGCGTGCCCTGCGGCAGCGCTCCCAATCGGTGAACTTACCCGATCGTCCAGACCAGGGGCGGACGGCCAGCGGCCGCAGAGCGCATCTGCACGCCAATGTGCCGTCCGCAACCCGCGGCGAGCCCCTCGAACAATCCCGCCAGCACCTGCGCACAAGCGGGGTGATGGTCGGCGACATCGTCCATCAGCTTCCAGCTCTGCTGGTGGATTTCAAACGTGGCTTCTGATTGCGTGGTCTCGGCCGCATCATCCTGCGCGGCAAACAACGCGCTCAGGAACGATGCGAACTCGCTCGCGCCGCCGCGGGGCATCGCCAGCGCCGAGGCAACCTCGTCGAAATATTGCATGCCGATCAGCTTGCCGGTGAGATGCAGGAGATAGCCGGCATCCTCCGGACCGAACAGCTGCACCATCACGGGCGCGGCGGTGCGGACATATTCCATGGCGTAGTTGCGATAGGCTTTTTCCAGCCGCGGCTTCGGCCAGCTCGCGACCGGCAGCGCCGGTGCGGTCTTCGCATCGAACAATGGAGCTTCCAGATGCCGCGCGAACACCAGGCGCTGGTCGAGCTCGAGCGGATCGTCGTATTGATGATAATAGCCTTCGAGCCCATCCTGGCCGTCGACGCTCTGCTTGGTGCAGACGAAGCCGAGCCTGAGATCACCAAGCGCAACGCCGTTGTTGGCGTGCCAGCCGCGCAGCATCGCGCGGCTGACCTCGCCCGGCACGCCGCAGATCGCGGTGCCTTTCCAGATCCAGCGCGGCGGCGGATAGCGGATCCAGGCCTTGGTGTCGCTCTCGTACATGTATTCGACATGCACGCCGCCGATCCAGTTGGAGAGATAGTGATATTGCGCCGCAGCCACCGCGGGCGGCAGACCTTTAAGCCCGAGCTTCTCGAGCCCGGGCAGGAAACGCTCCTGCTGCTGGCGGCGGAACACACGGAAAACGAACTCGGCGGCGTCAGCGGTACCGCGCCGCGTCACGACCGTGAGAATCAGACCGGTGAAGTAGGCGTGATAGAGATCCGCGACCGCGCGCCAGCGCTTCCATTGAGCTTCCCGTGCGGCGTCAGCTTGAGCCATGTTCGCTCCCCGATCATTGTTGTGATCGAGTGTGTCACCGCCCCCGGGGACAGGCAACCTGACGCTCGCGCAGGGCGCCCTGCACGCCGGCCCGTCAATTCCGCATCACGAATTTTGCGCAAGCTTCGCCGCGCGCTCGCGCTCGACGCGCTCGGTGACGTCGCGCGCCATCGCGACCGATCCCTGCACGGACCTGCCGGCGTCACGCACCAGCGCGAAGGTCATCTCGATGTAGAGCTTGCGCCCGCTCTTGTGCAGCGCGCGGGTCAGTGTCGGCTTGCCCGCCAGCTTCATCACCCCGCTCGCCAGCGCGGCCTCGAAGCCTTTCCAGTGCGCGGCGCGCAGATGCTCGGGAATGATCAGGTCGAGGTTCTGGCCCAGCGCGTCCGCGGCGGAGAAGCCGAACAGGGCGGCGGACGCGCGATTCCAGCGCATGATCGTGCCGGAGCGATCCGAATAGATCAGCGCGTCCGCAACGTCTTCGATGATGCTTGCGTCGAGATCGGATGGATTGCTCATCTCGTCACCTCGCATGGGGCCCTGATTTGCGTCGCGTCCTGACACACATTCGGTGTCATCGGTCGCCTTGTGCGCACCTGCGCACTGCGGCGGGCGATCCAGCATTCCGAGGCGTCAGTGATCAAATCGAGAGGCTGCGGCGTACTGATGCCCCGGTCAAGCCGAGGCATGACAGTAGAGGGTGTCGTCACACCCGGAAATGCTTCGATAGTTTGAGGCCCTGCGCCTGGTAGTTGGAACCGATGCGCTGGCCGTACATCGCGTCGGGGCGGGCGAGCATCTTTTCATAGACGAGGCGGCCGACGATCTGGCCGTGCTCGAGGATGAACGGCACTTCGCGCGAGCGCACCTCAAGCACGGCGCGCGCGCCCTGCCCGCCGGCGCCGGCATAGCCGAAGCCGGGGTCGAAGAATCCGGCATAGTGCACGCGGAACTCGCCCACCAAAGGATCGAACGGCACCATCTCCGCGGCGTAGTCGGGCGGCACCTGCACAGCTTCCTTGGAGGCGAGGATGTAGAACTCGCCGGGATCGAGGATGAGGGTGCCGTCGGGGCGGGCCGAGATCGGCTCCCAGAAGTCTTCGACCGCATAGCCGGAGCGGCGATCGACGTCGACGACACCGGTGTGGCGCTTGGCGCGATAGCCGACGAAGCCGCTCGCCTTCTCGCCGGAGAGGTCGACGGAGACGGCGACACCGCCGGAAAGGTCGGCATCGTCGATGTCGACGAGACGCTCGCTGGCGTGCAGCGCATCGAGCTCGTCGGCATTGAGGATGGCATCGCCGGTGCGGAAGCGCACCTGCGACAGGCGCGAGCCTTCGCGCACCAGCACCGGAAAGGTCTTCGGGCTGATCTCGGCATAAAGCGGGCCATGATAGCCGGCGCCGATCATGTCGAAGCGGCGGGTGCCGTCGGCGATCACGCGCGTGAAGACGTCGAGCCGGCCGGTCGAGCTTTTCGGATTGGCGGCAGCGACGATCTCCGGCGGCAGCGCCAGGCTTTCCAGCAGCGGCACGATGTAGACGCAGTTGGTCTCCAGCACCGCGCCGTCGGCGAGGCTGAACTCGTGCAGCTTCAATTCATCGATGCGTTCGGCGACCGTGGCGCCGGGACCTGGCAGGAAGCTGGCGCGGACGCGATAGGCGATATCGCCCAGACGTAAATCGAGGCTCGCCGGCTGGATCTGGCTTTCGACGAAGTCGTATTCGGGCAGGATGAGGCCCGCTTCCGCCATCGCCGCGATCATGCGGTCGGGCAGGATACCATTGGCGTCGGCGGCGACCGTGAACGTCAACCGGGGGTCCTCATCAGGGCTCGCTTGCATCCCAACATGCGGGAAATATCAGCCTTTTACGGCTAGCCGATGGATGTCTTGACGGAAAGGGCATTGCGGAATATGAGCATCACTTATCCCGTGGTGATTTGAGCCGGCCGGCTTGCAGCCACGTTAAATAAATCGCTAAACAGGCCGGGGACCTCTGTGATCCCGGCCAGTGGAGATATCCAGGCCGGTTTTTTTGTGACCGTTTGCGTGTCGAATGGTCATGTCGGAGGGTCCTATGTCGAAGTCGCCTACCAACTACCGTCCCGAAACCCGCCTGGTCCATTCCGGGACCCTGCGCTCGCAATTTGGCGAGACGTCGGAGGCGCTGTTCCTCACCCAAGGCTACGTCTACAACAGCGCCGAGGAGTGCGAGGCGCGGTTCAAGGGCGAGGACCCCGGCTTCATCTATTCGCGCTACTCCAACCCCACCATCGCGATGTTCGAGCGCCGCATGATCGAGCTCGAGGGCGCCGAAGCCGCCCGCTCGGCGGCGACCGGCATGGCCGCGGTGACGACCGCGATCCTCGCACCGCTCAAAGCCGGCGATCACGTCGTGGCTTCGCGCGCCCTGTTCGGCTCGTGCCTCTACGTCATCCAGGACTTGTTGCCGCGCTACGGCATCGAGACCACGCTGGTCGACGGGCTCGATCTCGACCAATGGCAGCGCGCGCTGAAGCCCAACACGAAAACGTTCTTCCTGGAGAGCCCGACCAACCCGACCCTCGACGTGCTCGACATCCCCGGAATCGCCGAGATCGCGCACAAGGGCGGCGCGCGTCTCGTGGTCGACAACGTGTTCGCGACGCCGATCTGGCAGAGCCCGCTCGCGCTAGGGGCCGACGTCGTGGTCTATTCCGCGACCAAGCATATCGACGGCCAGGGCCGCTGCCTCGGCGGCATCATCCTGTCGTCGGAAGCCTTTATCGCCGAGCACATCCACAATTTCATGCGCCAGACCGGCCCCTCGATCTCGCCGTTCAATGCCTGGGTCCTGCTCAAGGGCCTGGAGACGCTGGGCGTGCGCGTGCGCGCGCAGACCGAGACCGCAGCGCGCATCGCCGAGGTGCTGGCGAGCCATCCGAAGATCTCGCGGCTGGTCTATCCCGGCCGCGCCGATCATCCGCAGGCAGCTTTGGTGAAGAAGCAGATGCGCGGCGGCTCGACCCTGGTCGGCTTCGAGGTCAAGGGCGGCAAGCAGGCCGCGTTCCGCGTGCTCAACGAATTGAAGCTGGCGAAGATCTCGAACAATCTCGGCGACGCCAAGAGCCTCGTCACGCATCCGGCGACGACGACGCATCAGCGCCTGAAGCCGGAGGACCGCGCCGCCCTCGGGATCAGCGAGGGGTTCATTCGCCTCTCCGCGGGGCTCGAACATGCCGACGATCTGATCGAGGATCTGACGGCGGCGCTGGAGAAGGCGTGAATGGCGAATGGCGAATAGTGACTGGCGAATAGGTCGATCTATTCGCTACTCGCCATTCCCTATTCGCCCTCTCACATCGGCCGGTACGTCCGCACGTCCGCGGGCACGTTCACCCCGAGCTTGATCTGGCCGACGGAACGAATGATGTCGTCACCCAGCAGCTGAGCGAAGCAGGCATAGCCCCAATCGTTCATGTGCAGGCCATCGGCGATCACGAAGCCCTCGACCGGAATGGCCTGCTTCTCATGCCAGTCGCGCATCACCTCGAAGCGTGGGAAGATTCCGACGTGACGGAGCTCGGCGACCTTGCCGAGCAGCTTCACCATCTTGCCTGCGCTCTCGGCGCGCTGGTTGACGGCCGGCGAGTATTGCGGATCGACCAGCACGATGTCGGCGCCGCCCGCGGCCTGGATGCGGCTGATGCCGTCCTCCACCATCTTGGCGGTTTCGCCGGGATCGAGATTGCGCAGCACGGCGTTGGTGCCGACCTGCCAGATCACGAGATCCGGATGCCTGTCGATCACCTGCGTCTGGAGGCGCTTCATCATCTCGGGGGCGTCCTCGCCGCCGACGCCGGCATTGATGACGCTGATGTCGGCGGTCGGATAGTGCCGGCGCAGCTGCGCGGCGAGACGATTGGGGTAATTGAACTCCGGCGAGCTCGCGCCGAACCCTTGAGTGGACGACGAGCCGAACGCGACGATGACGACGGGCAGGCCGGCAACGAGCTTGCCAGCAACGTGCGGCAGCGAGCCCATCGCCTTCGAACCGTCCTTTGGCGGCTGGCAGGGCACACGGTTGAAGATGTCGCTGGCGGATTTGGCGGCCTGCTTCACCTTGTCGATGGCGCGCGCCGTGATGCCGCGCTGCTCGGGCGACGTCGCAGCGACGGTGGTCTGGGAGGGCGAAGTGGAAGCGGGATCAGCCGACTGCGCGGGGGCGGGTGTTGCCTGGGCGGCTGGCGTCTGGGCATGCGATTGCAGGGCCGGCGTCAGCAACAACAGCGCTGCGGCTGCGGGCGCGGCCAGCCATGTCGTCAGGCAAAAAGGGCGGAGAGAACTCATTAACGCTAGACCTCAATTCTGCTGCTGGGCCGGCTCGAGACGGGCTGCGTCGAACACGAACTGTGCCAACGCCCGGCCAAGGCAATCATGGACCTGTTTCGCCAGTTCGGGCCCGCGGGACGGGCTGAACAGGTCGAACTGCCCCTGATCATTCCACTGCCGCATGATCGCGAAACGATCGAACAGCGGAATACCGTGCTCCTGCGCTACCACCCGCATATTATCGAGAAAAGGCTGCGCCGAGATCATGGTTTCAGTGCGTGGACTATACTGCAGATTCATCAAGACGACGTCAGCCCCCGCATTTTGCAACGCAGCAACCCCTTCGGTGACGGCACTGCGAAACTCGTCGGGATCGCTGGCGCGGATAGCGTCCACGGTCCCAGTCTGCCAGATGACCAACGTAGGTGTTTTTGCTTCCATCAGCTTAACGAAAGTGGAGGCGGTCTCCTCTGCCGTTTTCTTGCTCTGTATTTCTACGGAGACATGCACCACCTCCGGCGGCGGCAGCTTCTCCTTGAGGATCGCCTCCATGCGCGCCGGGTACGAGCTGTTTTCCGAAGATGGAATGGTCGTCGAGCGGCTGCCGATGACCAGGATCTCGAGCGGCTTGCCGGCCTTGACGGCAGCGGCGACCCTCGGCAGCGGGCTTTCGCTGGTCAGCAGATAGGCCGGCAATTCGCAGGAAGGGGGCGCGGGGGGAGCCGTGGGCGCAGCATCGCCCGCGCGCGCCACAGGCGCGGCGACGCATAGCAGGATCAGGCTCAGGAGAACCTTCGCCTTCATCAGCCCCCTCCCGCCAGATCGGCGTTGCCGACGGCGTTTTTGGTCTTCGCACCGCTCTTGTCAGCCACGCGCTTGTACCACGAAATGACCCAGGCCACCCCCCACATGATCAGGACTCCGGAGAGACTAATCAAGGCATGCATGGCTGCACCGCCTGAGACTTCGGCCAGGATGAAGTGGCCGGCGAAAGCAAGGAAGACGCCGAGACAGAAGATCTCGAGGGAATGCTGGCCGCACAGGATCAGCGGCCGCAGCCAGGGCGACTTCAGGCCCGGCCAGTCCCGCGGCAGGAAGCGCACCGTGAGCGCGGCCAACGCCAGGAAATGCGTGAAGCGCAGCACGTCGAGATCGGTCTTGTTGATCGGATACATCCATTGCTCGATCAGCTTCGGCATGAACTGGGAAAGCTGCGGCACATACCAGGTCAGCGTCACGTAGAACGACGCGACGAGATAGGCGATCGCCAGCCACATCGTGACGCGTGACGACAGAATACGCGACATGCGGCGCGCACCTCCGAGCGCGCACCATGCACCGAACACGAACAGCAATTGCCAGGCAAAGGGATTGAAGGCCCAGAAGCCGTTCGGATAGGCCGACAGATAGAGATCGTACTCCCAGGTGACCGCGTAGAGCAGGACCGAAAGGCCGAGGGTGACGTCGGGCCGCCATTTCATCGACCACAGGATCAGGGGCAGCGCCAGCATCAGCACGATGTAGAGCGGCAGCACGTCCATGTTGACGGGACGGAAGCGCAGGAGCAGCGCCTGCACGATGGTGACGTCAGGCTGCTTGAGGAAGTCCATGATGCCCATCTCTTCGGTGTAGAGCGGGTTCTCGAACCTGGTCGCTACATAGGAGATTTCGGCAAGGAAGATCGTGAACAGGAAGACGTGGGCAACGTAGATCTGCCAGACCCTGCGCAGGATACGCGCGGTGGCGATGACGACGCCGCTCTCCAGCATCGCGCGGCCGTAGACGAAGGCGGCGGTGTAGCCGGAGATGAAGATGAATATCTCCGTAGCGTCGCTGAAGCCGTAATTGCGGATCGTGAACCAGGTCAGCAGACTCGGCGGCAGGTGGTCGATGAAGATCAGCCACAGCGCGAGCCCGCGGAACAGATCGAGCCGGAGCTCGCGCTCGCCGATGGCGGGCAGTGTGATGGCCGGTGCGGCAGCGCGCGGCTTGGTCCCTGCGGGTCTGGCCTCCGCGGTCCCCGCGATCGTCGATCCGGTCACTTGGTCGGCAATGGTCATGGGGGGCCTAAGAACCCTTCGGCAAAACGCCACGTTGAAAGAATGTAAGGGTCCCGCCGTCGTCTCGCAAAGCGGCCCGGATCGTACACGGGAATCTCCCTCTGGGGGGTGTCCTTCCCTTCGAATTCTGGCGGGACGATGTCGCCAAAGCCGTCTGTGGCGTTTGGTTCCGGGGACGGATTTGGCTATTATAGCAGCCATGTACCGCGCCGTGACCCGCCAGATCGAAGTGACCGTCGAGCCGAACTTTGTTCCGGAGCAGTCGTCGGCCGACCGCTCGCGCTATTTCTGGTCCTACACCATCGTCATCACCAATTCGGGCGAGGAGACCGTGCAGCTCAAGACGCGGCACTGGATCATTACCGATGCCTCCGGCCGCCAGCAGGAGGTGAAGGGCGAGGGGGTGGTCGGCGAGCAGCCGATCCTGGCCCCCGGCGAGCGCTTCGAATACACCTCCGGCGTGCCGCTCTCGACCGCCTCGGGCTTCATGACCGGCCGCTACCAGATGGTCAGCGAAACCGGCGAGCGCTTCGAGATCGACGTGCCGACGTTCTCGCTCGACAGTCCCGACAACAAGCGGGTTTTGAATTAGGGGGCGAGTTCGCGGCAACACTCACAACTGTCATGCCCCGGCTCGACCGGGGCATCCAGTACACCGCGGCCTCTCGCTTCGATTAGCATCGTCTCGGAGTACTGGATCGCCCGATCAAGTCGGGCGATGACACCGCGCGTGGGGCACTGCTCCACTCGTCAATTGCGAGTTCAGCGACGGAGACGCTACGCGCCCTCCACGCCCGCCTCGTGCGGCGTGAACTGGTACACCGACGAGCAGAACTCGCAGGTGACGACGACCTTGTCGTCCTTGACCATCGCGGCGCGGTCGTCGGGCGAGAAGCTCTTCAGCATCGCGGCGACCGCATTGCGCGAGCAGGAGCACTGCGCCTTGAGGACCTGCGGATTGAACACGCGCACGCCGCGCTCGTGGAAGAGACGGTAGAGCAGCCGCTCGCCCGAGAGTTCGGGATCGATCAGCTCGACGTCTTCGACGGTCTCGATCAGCGAACGCGCCTCGACCCAGGCGTCGTCTTCGGCCACACTGTGCACTTCGACACCTTCAGGCGCATCGCCGGGATGCAGATCGGCCTGACGGGCGCGCTCCGGCGCCTTCGGCAGAAACTGCATCAGCATGCCCCCGGCCCGCCAGCGATGTTTGCCGCCGTCGCTCGAGCGCCACTCCTCGCCGACCGCAAGTCGCACGCGCGTCGGGATCTGCTCGGAGCGGAGAAAATATTCGTGCGCGGCGTCTTCCAGGCTGCCGCCGTCGAGCGCAACCAGGCCCTGGTAGCGGCTCATGTCGGGGCCCTGGTCGATGGTCATTGCGAGATGGCCGCGGCCGAGCAGCGCGCCGGACTGCATGCCGGCGTCCCTGGCCTCGCCGAGGCGCTCGGCGTCAAAGCGCGCATAGGCGCGCAGGCGATCCGGCGCCATGTAGTCGACGACCAGGAACGACACCGGACCGTCGGTCTGGGCCTGAAGAATGAAGCGACCTTCGAATTTCAGCGCGGTGCCGAGCAACGTCGTCAGCACGATGGCTTCACCGAGCAGCTTGCCGACGGGTGCGGGATAATCGTGCTTGGTCAGGATATCGTCGAGAGCCGGGCCGAGCCGCACCAGCCGCCCGCGCACATCGAGCGCGTCGACCTCGTAAGGCAGCACGGCATCGTCGATCGGAACCGCCGATGGTGCGCGAACCGGGCCTTCTGGCCTGGTTTTCATGTCAGGGGATTGGGAAACCATGGCGCTCTATCTGGGGTCGGAGAGTGGGGATTGGAAGGGGCACGGAGATGGTGTGTTCCGGATGCGGATTGAACGGTAACAAGCCGCCTCAAATTCGGTGTCGTCCCGGGGCGCGCGAAGCGCGCAGCCGGGACCCATAACCACAGGATGACGTTGTGACCGGCGATGACAACTCCGAGTCTTCGCCAAACTCAATCCTGTGGCTATGGATCCCGGATCGGCGCGCCGCTGCGCGGCGCTTGTCCGGGATGACAGCGGAGAATGGGGCCATCAAGGCCGGCCCCACCACCGCAATTACTTCACCGCGTCGAAGCACCAGGCCAGAATGCCCTTCTGCGCATGCAGGCGGTTCTCGGCCTCGTCGAACACGACCGATTGCGGACCGTCGATCACGTCATCCGTGACCTCCTCGCCGCGATGGGCCGGCAGGCAGTGCATGAACAGCGCATCGGGCTTGGCCAGCGACATCAGCTTGGCATTGACCTGGTAGGGCTTGAGCACGTTGTGGCGATGCTCGCCCTCTTTGTCGCCCATCGACACCCAGGTGTCGGTGACGACGCAATCGGCGCCGCGCACGGCCGCTTCCGGATCGGTGCCGAGCACGATCGGCGCGCCTGACGTCTTGATCCAGTCGCGCATTGCCTTCTTCGGCGCGAGCTCCGGAGGCGTTGCGACGTTGAGCTGGAATTTGAAGCGCTCGGCGGCATGCGCCCAGGACGCCAGCACGTTGTTGTCGTCGCCGGTCCAGGCCACCGTCTTGCCCTCGATCGGGCCGCGATGCTCCTCATAGGTCATGAGGTCGGCCATCACCTGGCAGGGATGCGACCGCCGCGTCAGGCCGTTGATCACGGGCACAGTCGCATAGGCCGCAAGCTCCAGCAGCGCCTCGTGATTGAGAATGCGGATCATGATGGCATCGACATAGCGCGACAGCACCCGCGCGGTGTCGGCGATGGTCTCGCCGCGACCGAGCTGCATCTCGGCGCCGGTGAGCATGATGGGCTCGCCGCCGAGCTGGCGCATGGCGACATCGAACGACACCCGCGTCCGCGTCGATGGCCGCTCGAAGATCATCGCCAGAGTCTTGCCTTCGAGCGGCCTGACCGGCTGGTGCGCCTTCTGCTTCGCCTTCATGGCCGACGAGGCGGCGAGCATGCTCTTGAGCTCCGACAGCGGCAGCTCGTTGATGTCCAAAAAGTGCTTTGGAGCTTTATTGGGCGTCTTGCTCATCAGCTTGCCGCCCGCTTGGTCTGGCTGGACAAGATTGCAGCGCAGGCGCGTTCGAGCCGCCCGACGCTGTCTTCGATCTCCGCCTCGGTCACGATCAAGGGCGGCAGGAAGCGCACGACATTGTCGCCGGCTCCGACGGTGAGCAATTTCTCGGCGCGCAGCGCCGCGACGAGATCGCCCGAGGGCACCACGGCCTTGATGCCGATCAGGAGCCCCTCGCCGCGCACCTCGCTGACGACATCGTGATGGCGATCGATCACGGAGGCGAGCTTCTGTTTCAGCAGCAGCGACATTTTCTGCACGTGGTCGAAGAAGCCGGGCTTGAGCATGACGTCGAGCACGGCGTTCGCAGCGGAGATGGCGAGCGGATTGCCGCCGAAGGTCGAACCGTGCGAGCCCGGCCCCATGCCGCGCGCAGCGTCGGCGGTGGCGAGCACTGCGCCGATCGGGAAACCGCCACCGAGCGCCTTCGCAAGCGACATCACGTCGGGCACGACGCCGGTGCGCTTGTAGGCAAAGAGTTCGCCGGTTCGGCCCATGCCGGTCTGCACCTCGTCGAAGGCGAGCAACAGGCCGCGCTCGTTGCAGAGCTCGCGCAGCGCCTTCAGGAACGCGGGAGGCGCAGAACGAACGCCGCCCTCGCCCTGGATCGGCTCGATGAGAATGCCGGCGGTGTGCGGGCCGATCGCCTTCTTCACGGCCTCCAGGTCGCCATGCGGCACCTGGTCGAAGCCGTCCATCGGCGGACCGAAGCCCTCGAGATATTTTGCAGAACCGGTGGCGGCCAGCGTCGCCAGCGTGCGGCCATGGAAGGCGCCCTCGAATGTGATCATGCGATAGCGCTCAGGGTGCCCCTTGGAGAAGTGATGGTGGCGCACCAGCTTGATCACACCTTCCAGCGCCTCGGCGCCGGAATTGCAGAAGAACACGAAGTCGGCAAAACTTTCATTGCACAGACGCGCCGCGAGCTTCTCGCCGTCCGGGCTCTGGAACAGGTTCGACATGTGCCAGAGCTTCGTCGCCTGCTCCTGCAACGCCTTGACCAGCGTGGGATGCGCATGACCGAGCGCATTCACCGCCACGCCGGAGGTGAAATCGAGATAGCGATCGCCATTGGTCGCGATCAGCCAGCAGCCTTCTCCGCGCTCGAAACCGAGGTCGGCCCTGGCGAAAACGGGGAGCAAATGCGGCGCGGCGCTGTTGGTCATGACGTCACTTGAATGTTGCGGACGGTGTGACGCGTGCATTGCGCAACGCACCATTGACCGGCCCGGAAAACGAAACGTGCCGCCTTTTAAGGGCGGCACGCAGGACTATCTTATGCCTGGCAAGACGGGTGTCAATGCCGCCCGGAAAGCCCCGCGAAACGCTGAATCCGTAGTCTTGCGGTGCCGATTTTGCGGGATTTTCACCACGGAACATGTGGACGCGAGTCGGCGGACTCTTGCGCGGGAGTCACGCCATATTGTAGCGTTTGGACTGTCAGATACGACATCTCGTGCAGCAGTTCTGATCCCTTAAGTCCTCATGTACCGGCGTAAACGTTCGGGCGTCTTGAGCGCGCCCGGCGAGCCTTAAGGGATTCTGGCGGCACGGGTTTTTCAAGGCTTAGGCAATCGCTGCGAAGGCCCCAGGATGGCAGGCGCGCAGCGAGGGAAAGGGTGCAATGACGGTTTTGACCTGGTCCGATGATCGCGTCGAGCAGCTGAAAAAGCTCTGGGAGGCCGGACTTTCGGCCAGCCAGATCGCGGCGGAGCTCGGCAATGTGACCCGCAATGCCGTGATCGGCAAGGTGCACCGGCTCGGCTTGTCCGGCCGCGCCAAGAGCCCTTCGTCGGCAGCGCCCCGGCCGCGCAAGGCGCGCCCCGCGCAGCACATGATGCGGGTGACCCGCCCCGTTGCCCGCGGCAACACCGCGCTGGCGCAGGCCTTCGAGGTCGAGGTGGAGGCCGAACCCGTCACCTACGACAATGTGGTGCCGATGAGCCAGCGGCTGTCGCTGCTGGAGCTGAACGAGGCGACCTGCCACTGGCCGGTCGGCGATCCCTCGAGCCCGGATTTCTTCTTCTGCGGCGGCAAGGCGCTCTCCGGCCTGCCCTACTGCGCCCAGCATTCGCGCGTGGCGTATCAGCCGGCGGCGGATCGCCGGCGCGCACCGGCGAAGCCCACGCGGTGAGTTTGCGGATTTAGTTGGCTGACTGCAAAGTCGGCAGCCGTCGCACGACGGTGCCTCAACACATCCGATGTCGTCCCGGACAAGCGCGCCACAAGCGCACGCAGATCCGGGACCCATAGCCACCGCAAGATGTGGTTACGGGGACTCGGAGTTACCCTTTCGCAAGACAATCGCGCGCTGTGGTTATGGATCCCGGATCTGCGCTTTCGCTTGTCCGGGACGACACTGAACGTGTGGCGATAGCTCGCTAAACCAGCGCCTGCAAACCTTACGTCTGCTCCGCCTTCGCGAACCGATCGTCCAGCGCATAGCCGGCGCCGCGGACGGTGCGGATCGGATCCTGCTCGCGGCCGAGATTGAGCAGCTTGCGCAGGCGGCCGATGTGGACGTCGACAGTGCGCTCGTCGATGTAGATGTCACGGCCCCAGACGCTGTCGAGCAGCTGCTCGCGCGAGAACACGCGGCCGGGATGCTCTAGAAAGAACTCCAGCAGACGATATTCGGTCGGGCCGAGATCGATCGGCCGGCCCGAGCGCGCCACGCGGCGCTTGTCGCGGTCGAGCTCGATGTCGCCATAGGCGAGCACGGTGGCGAGCCGCTCGGGGCTGGCGCGCCTGAGCAGGCCCTTCACGCGGGCCAGCAGCTCCGGTACCGAGAACGGCTTGACGATGTAGTCGTCGGCACCGGTCGCAAGTCCCCGCACCCGCTCGCTCTCCTCGCCGCGCGCGGTGAGCATGATGATCGGCAGCTGCTTGGTTTCGGGACGGGTGCGCAGCCGCCGGCACAGCTCGATGCCCGACAGGCCCGGCAGCATCCAGTCGAGCACGATCAGATCGGGAATGTGCTCCTTGAGGCGGGTGTCGGCATCATCGCCGCGCATCACCGTCTCAACGTCATAGCCGTCGCCTTCGAGGTTGTAGCGAAGAAGCTCGGTGAGAGCTTCCTCGTCCTCAACCACCATAATGCGTGCGCCCATGTTGTCGTCGCTCCTTGGGTATTCGGCGCCGCTTAGGTATTCGGCACCGTCGTGGCGAAGGTCGTCATGTCGCCCTTCGGCCGCTTGTCGGTGATCGCCTGGCCCTCGATCATGTAGAACACGGTCTCGGCGATGTTGGTGGCGTGGTCGCCGATCCGCTCGATGTTCTTGGCACAGAACATCAAATGGATGCAGAACGAGATGTTGCGCGGATCCTCCATCATGTAGGTGAGGAGTTCGCGGAACAGCGAGGTGCAGATGGCATCGACTTCCTCGTCGCCCTTCCACACCGCCATTGCTGCCGGCAGATCGTGCGCGGCATAGGCGTCCAGCACCGACTTGACCTGCTGCTGCACGAGGTCGGTCATGTGTTCCAGGCCGCGGAACAGTTTCAGCGGATGAAAATCCGTCTCCAGCGCCGCGACGCGCTTGCCCATGTTCTTGGCGAGGTCGCCGATGCGCTCGAGATCGGTCGCGACGCGCATGGCGCCGACGATCTCGCGCAGATCGACGGCCATCGGCTGGCGGCGGGCGATGGTGAGCACGGCGCGCTCCTCGATGCGTTTCTGCAGCGTGTCGAGTTCGGCGTCGGTGGCGACGACGCGCTGACCGAGCGCGACGTCGCGGCGGATCAGCGCGTCGACGGAATCGACGATCATGCGCTCGGCGATGCCGCCCATCTCGGCGACCAGGCGCGTGAGTTCCTGGAGGTCGGTATCGAAAGCCTTTGCGGTATGTTCAGAACCCATGTTCCGTCTCCTCAGCCGAACCGGCCGGTGATGTAATCCTGCGTGCGCCGGTCGCTCGGCGACGTGAAGATCTTGCTGGTGTCGTCGAACTCGATCAACTCGCCGAGATACATGAAGGCGGTCTTGTCGGAGACGCGCGCCGCCTGCTGCATGTTGTGCGTGACGATCGCGATCGTGTAGTTCTCGGACAATTCCTGGATCAGCTCCTCGACCTTGGCGGTCGAGATCGGGTCGAGCGCCGAGCACGGCTCGTCGAACAGGATCACCTCGGGTCGCACCGCGACGGTGCGGGCAATGCAGAGGCGCTGCTGCTGGCCGCCGGAGAGCGACAGGCCGGAGGCGTTGAGCTTGTCCTTGACCTCGTTCCACAGCGCGCCGCCGCGCAGCGCCTTCTCCACGCGATCGTCCATCTCGGACTTCGAGATCTTCTCGTAGAGGCGGATGCCGAAGGCGATGTTCTCGTAGATCGTCATCGGGAACGGGGTCGGCTTCTGGAACACCATGCCGACCCGGGCGCGCAGCAGATTGAGGTCGAGCTTGGGGTCGAGCATGTTGGTGTGGTCGAGCAACAGCTGGCCTGTGGCGCGCTGGCCCGGGTAGAGGTCGTACATCCGGTTGAAGATGCGCAGCAGGGTCGACTTGCCGCAGCCGGACGGGCCGATGAAGGCGGTGACGCGATTGGTGCCCAGCGCCAGATTGATGTTCTTCAGCGCATGGTGCTCACCGTAGTAGAAATTGAGGTTGCGCGCGGTGACCTTGGCAGGCGCCTCGGGCAGCGGCTGCGAGCCGGGATGAACGGTCGGCGCGCTTACGGAAATAGACATTTCACTCATTTTGCGGTCCTCTCGGCACCAAGGATGCGGGCGCCAATGTTCAGGGCAAGCACAGTCAGGGTGATCAACAGCGCCCCGCTCCAGGCGAGTTGCTTCCAGTAGGCGTAGGGGCTTTGCACGAAGTTGTTGATGGTCACCGGCAGGTTGGCCATCGTCTTGTCCAGGCCGAGGCTGAAGAACTGGTTGGACAGCGCGGTGAACAGCAGCGGCGCGGTCTCGCCCGCGACGCGAGCCGTGGCCAGCAGCACGCCGGTGATGAGGCCCGAGCGCGCCGCACGGTAGGCGATGCGCTTGATCACCAGCGAACGCGGCAGACCGAGTGCGCTGGCGGCTTCACGCAGCGGGTTCGGCACCAGCAGCAGCATGTCCTCCGTGGTGCGCACCACGACCGGGATCACGATCACTGCGAGCGCGAGGCTGCCTGCGATTGCCGAGAAGCCTCGCATCGGCACCACGACCGCACCGTAGATGAACAGGCCGATGATGATCGAGGGCGCCGACAAGAGGATGTCGTTGATGAAGCGGATCACTGAGGTCAGCTTGTCGTTGCGGCCGTACTCGGCGAGATAGGTGCCGGCGAACAGGCCGAGCGGCGCGCCAATGCCGACGCCGATCACGGTCATGATCAGCGAGCCGACGATGGCGTTGCGCAGGCCGCCCTCGGTCGATCCGGGCGGCGGCGTGTCTGCGGTGAAGACTTGAAGGTTGAGCCCGGCCAGACCGTTGTACAGCAGCGTGATCAGGATCAGCGCGAGCCAGGTAACGCCGAAGGCGGCGGCGGCGATGCAGAGCCCGCGGATGATGACATCCCAGCGGCGGCGGCGTGAATAGATCGGGTTCATGGCTTCACTTCCCCGCCTTGGTTTCCAGGCGCATCAGCATCAGCCGCGCGGCTGCGAGCACGAAGAACGTCAGCACGAACAGGAGCAGGCCGAGCAGGATCAGGCCGGACTGGTGCAGGCCGTCGCTCTCGGCGAACTCGGATGCGATCGCCGCCGAGATCGTGGTGCCCGGGGCGAAAATCGATGAAGAGATGCGGAACGAATTGCCGATGATGAAAGTCACCGCCATCGTCTCGCCGAGCGCGCGGCCCAGCGCCAGCATGACGCCACCGATGATGCCGACGCGGGTATACGGGATCACCACGCTGCGCACGACTTCCCACGTGGTGCAGCCGACGCCGTAGGCGGCTTCCTTCAGCACCGGCGGCACCGTCTTGAACACGTCGACCGAGATCGAGGTGATGAAGGGCAGCACCATGATGGCGAGGATCAGCGCGGCATTGAACAGGCTGAGATAGGACGGGGGACCTGCGAAGATCGCGCCGAGCACGGGCACGCCGTCGAACACCCGGATCATGAAGGGCTGGAAGGTGTTGGCCAGGAACGGGCCCAGCACGAAGAAGCCCCACATGCCGTAGATGATCGAAGGAATGCCGGCGAGCAGCTCGATCGCCATGCCGATCGGGCGGCGCAGCCATTGCGGACAAAGCTCGGTGAGGAAGATCGCAATGCCCAGACCGACGGGAATGGCGATCAGCATCGCGATGAAGGAGGTGACGAGCGTGCCGTACATCGGCCCGAGCGCGCCGAGCACGGGCGGATCGGCCGAAGGGGCCCAGCGCTGCGTCCACAGGAACGACAGGCCGTATTCCTTGATCGCCGGGAAGGCGCCCACAATCAGCGAAATGATGATGCCGCCGAGGATCAGCAGCACCGAGATCGCGGAAAGCCGCGTGATCCAGTAGAAGGTGACGTCACCGAGCTTGAACGCGCCCAAGGCCTTGGCGCGATCATAAGGTCCGGCATCGTCGATTACATCGCTCTGAACGGCCATCTCTGCCACGCCGATCCCCTGTTTTGCCTTACGCCATCTGCATGCCGCCAAAGGCGGTCGTTTTCGACGGTTTGCCCGCGTCGTTCCGGGTGGTCTCAAGGACCCGGAATCCTGGGATTCCGGGTCGCTCCTTCACTCGCGCCCGCCGAGGCGGAGCGCGAGTTTCAGTATGCTGCAATCAGCTCTTGATCTCGGCAGCCCACGTCTTCTCGATCTGCTTCACGACCGTGTCGGGCATCGGGATGTAGTCGAGCTCCTCCGCCATCTTGTCGCCCTTCTCGAACGCCCACTTGAAGAACTTGATGGCTTCCTGGGAGGCCGCCTTGTCGGTCGCATCCTTGTGCATCAAGATGAAGGTCGCGCCGGTAATCGGCCACGACGTCTCACCGGGCTGGTCGGTCAGGATCACATAGTAGTTCTTGGAGCCGGCCCAGTCGGCGTTGGCGGCTGCCGCCTGGAAGGCCGCAACAGTCGGCTGCACGGTCTTACCAGACTTGTTGATCAGGGCGCCGTAGGTCAGCTTGTTTTGCTTGGCATAGGCATACTCGACATAGCCGATCGAGTTCTTGGTCTGGCTGACATTGCCCGCGACGCCTTCATTGCCTTTGGCGCCAACACCCGTTGGCCACTCGACCGCGGTACCAGCACCGACCTTCGTCTTCCACTCGGCATTGGTCTTCGTAAGGAAATCGGTCCAGATGAACGTGGTGCCGGAGCCGTCCGACCGACGCACGACGGTGATGGCGTCCGAGGGGAGCTTCACCTTGGGATTGAGCTTGGCGATCGCCGGGTCATTCCATGTCTTGACCTTGCCCAGATAGATGTCGCCCAGCAACTCGCCAGAAAACACCAGCTCGCCCGACTTGATCCCTTCGAGATTGACGACTGGCACCAAGGCGCCCATCGCCTGCGGCCATTGGATCATTCCGTCCTTTTCAAGTTGCTCGGGCTTGAGGGGCATATCGCTCGCGCCGAAGGTCACGGTCTTGGCCTGGATCTGCTTGATGCCGCCGCCCGAACCGATCGACTGGTAGTTCAGACCGTTGCCGGTCTCCTTCTTGTAGGCGTCAGCCCACTTGGAATAGAGCGGGAACGGGAACGTCGCGCCGGCGCCGGTGATGTCGGCCGCAAAGGCTGCCGTCGTCGATGCGGCGACCAAGCCAGCAGCGACCATGGTTTTGAGGAAATTCATGCTGGTCTCCATACAGGGGAGCGAAGCGCCATCCGCGCCCGATCGCGCTCCCCGCGCCGTCCGTTTAGGAGCGGTCGGCTGTGCTTTTACGAAGGTTTCGTGACAGCTGGATGACGCAGCCAAGCGATTGAATTCGCTTGATTTTTAGGCCGAAGCCGAAATCTTCGCCTGGGGAAAACACGCCGTGAAAGTCGCGCCATGCCTGGGCACGCTCTCGATCAGAAGCCGCCCGCGATGACGGTTAAGAATATGTTTCACCAGCGATAATCCGAGCCCGGTCCCGCCTTGCGAGCGGCTGTCGCCGACGTCCACCCGGTAGAAGCGCTCGGTCAGCCGCGGCAGGTGCTCGGGCGCGATGCCGGGGCCGAAATCGCGAACCAAGACCCGGATTTCCGGAGTTCCATCAGTGGCGACGCTTGGTGTCAGCGACACGATGACGCGTCCGCCGGAGGCGCCGTATTTGAGCGCGTTCTCGATCAGGTTCTCGAACAGGCGGAGCAGTTCCTCGCGGTCCCCCGCGATCATCACCGGCAGCTCCGGCAGTTCGATCTCCACCTCGACCTGGCGCTCGCGCGCCAGCGGCTCGAGCCCGTCGGCGACCTGGCGGATGATCGGTATGAGGTCGACCAGGGTGTCGGGCCGGACATGGGCCGACAGCTCGACCCGCGACAGCGACAGCAGATCGTCGATCAGGCGCGCCATGCGCGTGGCCTGGTTGTGCATGATACCGAGGAAACGCTCCCGCGCCTTGGGATCGTCCTTGGCCTGGCCCTGCAGCGTGTCGATGAAGCCCGACAGCGCGGCCAGCGGGGTGCGCAGCTCGTGGCTGGCATTGGCGACGAAGTCGGCGCGCATCTCCTCGACCCGGCGCAGCGGGGTCTGGTCGTGGAAGGTCATCAGCATGCATTTATCGGCGCCGCCGAAGCTGGTCGGCACCGGAACCGGCGTGATCATGAGCTCCATCCAGCGATCGACCGGAACATGGTCGAGATAGGTCGCGCGCCGCGGCTCGGTGGTGGCGATCGCCTCGCGCAGCGCCGTGATGATCTCCGGTGAGCGCAGCGCGAACTGGGCAAGTTCGTTCCGGCGCAGCGCCGGCGCGAGCTGGGCGGCCGCGGCGTTGAGATGGATGACGCGGCCGGCGCGGTCGAGCAGCACCGCCGGATCCGGCATGCCGGCGACCACCGCAGCCACCGCCGCGCTCTCGACCGGGTTGATCCGCCTGACATCATCGCGTGAGGCGGCGGTATCGTGCAGCCTCCACGGGATCAGGGCTGCCGCCGCGATGCAGAGGAACACAATCGCGGCGTGCAGCGCGGACAATTCGCCGAGCGAGACCACGACGGAGAGCGCCAGCGCCGCGGCGATCAGGATGATGGTCGAGTGCCGCAGCCGGTCGGACCAGGGCTGGGCGGGGGGAGAAGATGGGGCGTCGATCGCCATCGGGACGGGCTTCTCCTGGGGGACTTGTCCTAACGACCTTGTCTTAAGGGCCTGGCACCGGTCAGGCGCCGCTGTCGCTACGCTCTCGCACATAGGCGGCTTCGCGCGCCGGGCCGGGGTCCAGCTTGAGCGCCGCCTGATGCAAGCGCTTCGATCGCGCGCCGATGATAACTTCGCGAAGCGTCAGCAAGATTACAGATAGGACGAAGGGAGACAGATAATAGAGGACGCGGAACAGCAGCATGCCGCCCAGAAGCTCCTCCCGGTCCATCTGCCAGAGGCCGACCAGCATGGCGGCGTCGAACACGCCGAGCCCCCCCGGGGAATGGCTGGCAAAGCCGAGCAGGGTGGCCGAGACGAAGATCACCGCAACCACGACGAAGCCGACATGGGGCTCGTCCGGCACCAGGACATACATCGCCAGTGCGCAGAAGCCGAGATCGACGATGCCGATCGCGATCTGAAGCAGCGTCAGCGGGCCGCCCGGCAGCACCACGGTCCAGGGGCCGCGGCCGACCACCCGCGGCTGGGTCCAGACCCAGACCACATAGCCGATCAGCGCCACGATGATCATCAGCGCCAGCGTCCGGTTCAGCCAGGGCGGAAGCTGGTCGATCGAGGCGGCGGCCTCCGGATGATAGGCGATGCCGAGACCGAGCACGGCGGCATTGCCCAGCCAGAAGGTCAGGCCGGCGAGAAAGCAGATTTTTGCGACGTCGATCGCGTTCAGCCCATAGGCCGAATAGATGCGGTAGCGCACCGCGCCGCCGGTGAAGACGCTCGCGCCGACATTGTGGCCGATGGAATAGCTGGTGAAGGCCGCGAGCGCGTTGATGCGATAGGGCACATGGGCGTGGCCGATCGCGCGCGTGGCGAAGAGGTCGTAGAATGTGAGGGTGAAATAGCCCGCAGCGACGAACAGCGCCGCCATCGCAATCTGACTCGGCTCGGTGCTCTTGATCGCCTCGAGGACCTCGTTGAAATCGATGCCTCGCAGCATGTGGTAGAGCACATAGCAAGCGATGCCGATGACCGCGATGCTGATCACAACTCCAAGCTTATGCAGGACTTGCTTCTGGCGCAGAAACGACATCGCCCTGCGTATGGCTTCCAGCATCTAGACCTCGAACAACAACGCTTCGGCGGCCAGGGTGGCCGGCGGACAGGCGGACGAAGCACAGGCACCCAGCGAACCCTCGCCGTCGGCTCCGGCATCGCGCATACCCCCTGCCCCTCCACTAGCGCGTTTTCGGGCGGAGTGGAATTCGCCAATCCGAACAAAAACACGTGCCTTCAATATTTTAGGCAGGGTTACGGCTCCTGATGCACGATTTGGCGCTTTCGGCGGCAAGGCTTGACGCGAATCTCCATGGCAATCCTGCGCAGGCGCCATGAAGTTTTGATGATTTCGGCCGCACAATGTTCCGTCACGCCTTAAGCCAACATCAATCTATGGGGCAGGCCTGACTGTTGAAAGAGGAGGATCAAAGCGGCCAGTTGACGCGTTCTGAGGCGCCGGAAGGCCGCGGCGGACGCCCCCCGTCCCTTCAGTGAGGGTGCACAGCAACATCACAGAGCGGCCGGTGGCGCGGTGCGCGAGACCACGCGGTCGCGCAGCCATGCACCGATGGTGCAGCCGACGAGGTAGCAGGCGAACATGATCAGGCCGAGGTCGAGCCAGTAGCCGAAGCGGCCGGGGACCACATGGGCGAGCGAGGCCGCGACCAGCGCGGCGGTGAGCGCGGCGAGCCAGCGCGCCGTCACCTTCGAGGTGCCGTTGCCGCGCTGGACCACCGAGATCCAGCCCATGCAGAAGCCCAGCAGCAGCGAGCCGATCAGCCAGCCCAGATGGAACGAGACGAGATAGGGCATCGTCACCTCACCAGAAATTCGATACGGCGGTTCTGGGCCTTGCCTTCATCGGTGTCGTTGCCGGCGAGCGGCTGCGTGCTGCCATGGCCAACCGCTGTGAAGCGGCTGGCGGGCAGGCCGGCCTTGACCAGATAGTCGATCACCGCCTGCGCCCGCTTTTCCGAGAGAGCCTGGTTGAAGGAATCCTCGCCGTCGGCGTCGGTATGCCCGGCAATCTCGATATTGGTGGTGGGGCAGCGCAGCGCCGTCTCGATCAGACGATCGAGGATGCCGGCGGAGTCGGGATCGATGTCCGCACGCCTGGTCGCGAAACGGATCTTGCCCTTGGTCAGAAGCTCCGAGAATAATTGCTGGCACACAGTACCGTCGACCGGGCCTGCCGCAGGCTTCACCGTGATCTCCGGCTTGTATTGCCAGTTTTTCGGGAAGTCCTTGCCAAGCCCTGCGCGGATATCGTTGGCGGCGCCTTCGTAGAGCGCATCGCCCGACAGCTTCACCTCGCGGTCGGAGACGACAAGCGTGCCGGTCGAGAGCCGCGACAGCGCGCCGAGCGCTGGGACCACGGCCGCGCTGAAGGAGCCGGGTGCCCCGATGCTGGCCTTGAGGTTGTCGACGACCTTCTCGGTGAAGAACTTTCGCGCGGCGCTGGTGGCGATCGCCGCATGGACATTATTGTCGGGAACATAGCCGGTCAGCGTCACGGTCGCGGCCACCGGATCCTTGTAGGCCTGGAAGATGTAGGGCGGCGCCTTGATCTCGTTGGCGGCGATCGAAAAACCCTCGGGCAGGTTCTTCAGCGCGGCCGCGATCGCCTCGCGGCCGCCGAGCTCGCGCGCCATGCCCGACAGATTGACCTTGGTGTCGGTTATCGTGATCTTGCCGTCCTTGAGCTTGCCGATCTGATCCAAGAGCAGCATCGCGGCAGCCTCGAAGCGTGGCGGCGCACCGCGCGCCAGCCCCATCTGGTCGGCCACCTCGACACCGCCGACCTCCTTGCGGGCGGCCTCGGTCAGCCGGGCCTTCATCGACGGCAGGGGCGCGGAGCCCGACAGAGTCACCCGCACCACGTCGCGCTCGGCGTTCCAGACGAAGGGCTTGGCTTCGGGAACAAGGCGGGTCCGATCGTCGACCAGACGGACGCCGGGGACCGTCTCGACCGCCATCACGGCGTCGCGGCGACCCTCCTCGGAGAAGGCGTCTGCGGCCAAGCCGACGTCGCGGCCATCGACCACGATCCGTGTCTTGTCCAGAACGGTATCCTTCAGCGCCGCCGAGCTGCGCGCCGACAGATCGGCCTCGACCGGTAAGGTGTTATTCCAGGCCGCAAATCCCCACATGGCGGCCAGGGGGATCAGCCCTGGCCACCATTTGCTGGCCCACCTGAAAAGCTTCTGCATTCGACGACCCGAACTCTGGAAACGGAGACAAAACAAACCCTTGGCAGGCTGTCAAACCGGAAATGCTGCCGATCCAGGGACCCCGCATGGACAATCGGAATAACTTTTTCTTCAAGGGTTCTTCCGTAAGTTGAGGACGGAATGCCAGAGTCCCCCCAGCCGTTCATGAAACAACTGCGTAACAACGTCATCCGCGCCGGGCTGGGAGCACTCTATTTCAGCGGAGCGCACCACCTGTTGCGCCCACTTTTGTCGGGCGTCGGCGCCATCTTCATGCTGCACCATGTGCGGCCCGCCCGCGAGGCTGCGTTCCAGCCGAACCGGCATCTCGAAGTCACGCCCGAATTCCTGCGGGCGACGCTGTGCCATTTGCGCTCGCGCGACATCGACATCGTCAGCATGGACGAGCTGCATGAGCGGCTGGTGCAGGGCCGGTTCGACCGCCGCTTCGCCGCCTTCACCTTCGACGATGGGTATCGGGACAATCTGGACCATGCATTGCCGGTGTTGCGCGAATTTGACGCGCCGCTGACGGTCTATGTCGCGAGCGATTTTGCGGAAGGGACCGGACGATTGTGGTGGACGGCGCTGGAGGCCGTGATCGCCAAAGCCGAGCAGGTCGACATCAGGATCGGCAACTCCGTGCTGCGGCTCGATGCCACCACGCCTGCCGCCAAACAGGCAACGTTCGATCGCCTGCACGACTGGCTGCGCGCGCTGCCGGGCGAGCACGACCTCAAGCGCGAGATCGAAGCGCTCTGCACGACGTACGACGTCGACATGGAAGCGCTGTGCCGCAGCCTGTGCCTGTCCTGGGCAGAGGTGAAGACATTTGCCGCCGATCCGCTGGTCACGATCGGCGCGCATAGTGTCAGCCATTGCAACCTCGCCAAGCAGGCGGAAGACATCGCCGCGCAGGAGATGGCCGCGAGCCGCGCGCGGATCGAGCGAGTGTTGGAGCGCCCCGTGTTGCACCTCGCCTATCCTTATGGCGATCGCGAGGCCGCGGGGATGCGCGAATTCGCCCTTGCCGCATCCGCCGGCTTCAAGACCGCGGTGACGACACGGCCCGGCATGCTGTTCGCGGAGAATGCCGGCCACATGACCGCGCTGCCCCGCGTCTCGCTCAATGGCAACTACCAGGACGCGCGCATCCTGCCGGTGCTGACCTCGGGCGCCGCAACCGCGATGTGGAACGGTTTTCGCCGGATCGCGGCGGCGTAGCTGCAAACTCCGCTGTCGTCCCGGACAAGCGCGCCCTCAGCGCGCGCAGATCCGGGACCCATACCGCGTGATCTCTCAATTGATGTTGATAGAAGTACCGGACGACGAGCCGTCGCCAAATTGCGCCCTGTAGCTATGGGTCCCGGATCTGCGCTTACGCTTGTCCGGGACGACACCGAGTTGGTCGACCCGCTGTCATGCCCCACTCCGATGCCATCCCCAGCGCGTTCCTTGACTCCCCTTCCCGCCCCGCCCAAAACAGCGCCAACCAAGGGAGGAACCATGTTCAACGATCTGTTCTCGCTCAAAGGCCGTGTCGCGCTGGTGACCGGCGGCTCGCGCGGCATCGGCAAGATGATCGCGGCTGGATTTCTCAGCGCCGGCGCGGCAAAGGTCTACATCACCGCGCGCAAGGCTGGGCCGTGCGAGGAGACCGCCA
Organism: Bradyrhizobium sp. 191; assembly: GCF_023100985.1. Classification (NCBI taxonomy): domain Bacteria; kingdom Pseudomonadati; phylum Pseudomonadota; class Alphaproteobacteria; order Hyphomicrobiales; family Nitrobacteraceae; genus Bradyrhizobium; species Bradyrhizobium sp. 191. Next base: position 4,983,096 of record NZ_CP064692.1, on the reverse strand, counting down.
AGGCGCTCACCGCACAATATGACGGCGAATGCATCGCGCTGCCGATCGACATGTCCACGGTCGCCGGCTGCGATCTGCTGGCGAGCGAATTTAAGAAGCGCGAATCCAGGCTCGACATCCTCGTCAACAATGCGGGCGCGGCCTGGGGCGCGGCGTTCGACGAATTTCCGGAGAGCGGTTGGGACAAGGTGATGAACCTGAACGTCAAGGCGCCGTTCTTCCTGACCAAGGCGCTGGCGCCGATGCTGCGCGCGGCAGCAAGCGCGGAGCAGCCGGCGAAAGTGATCAACATCGCCTCGATCGACGGCATCTTCGTCAATCCGATGGAGACCTATTCCTACGCCGCGAGCAAGGCGGGGCTGATCCATTTGACCCGCCGCATGGCGGTGAAGCTCATCTCCGACCATGTCGTGGTCACGGCCATCGCGCCGGGCCCGTTCCAGTCCGACATGAACCGTGCCGCGCGCGACCATGGCGACGAGGTCGCAACGCGCGTGCCCGCGGGCCGCATCGGCACCGACGAAGACATGGCGGGCGCCGCGATCTATCTCGCCTCGCGCGCCGGCGACTACGTGGTCGGCGCGACCATCGCGGTCGATGGCGGCATCGTCTATGCGAATGCGGGGATCAAGGGCAGCGGGTGGGATAGCGACTGATCCGGCGGGGCCCCGAACCAAAACGTCGAAAACAACCCCATGCACAGTAGAATGCGCCTTGATCGGCAAGGGATTTTCGAGCGGCACGGTAACGACAATTGCAGCCGCGATCAGCTTGACACGTCGGGCAAAACACGTGTCGAGCTGAGGCGTGTGTACTCAGAATCCATCAGTGTCGATGGAGGCACGGCGACGTCCGCTTTCCGCTCGAAGACGTGCATTGGCTGCCCCAGCGGTCGAATCGCGTGGGTTTGGCTCCCTGGCGACGACTTCCGTTCTCCAGAGGCGAACACCGTCGCGCCCACTCGGCACGTCTCGAACGGGCCCAGCCGGCAACATACTGTTGTTGCTTAAAGTAAAAGGCCCAACTGAGCGGCCTTTGTGTCAGAGAACCTGACGGTATTGCTCCGATTCAGCGCAGGCGCAATCGCGTCTAGACGCCCTGGGCACGTTCACGGCGCGCTGAAATTTCCCAGCACCTGTCGCGAAATCCTAGGGTAGACTGGTTGGGGTGCTCTTCGGAGGGATGCGGCCAGGAGGCGCCCATGAATGTTACAGCTTGGCTGCACGGTCTAGGGCTGGGGCGATACGAACAGGCGTTCCGGGAGAACGACATTGACGCTTCGGTCCTTGCCCGCCTCACGGGCGACGATCTAATCGGGATTGGCGTCGCCTCGGTGGGTCACCGCCGCAAGCTGCTTACCGCTATCGCGGAGTTGCGTGACGGACCGACGCCGACGCCGCGCCCTGTCCCAAGCGCACCCGCCGCGACACCGAGGTTGGCTTCGCCGCTTCCGGATGCTGAGCGGCGGCAGGTGACAGTGCTATTCGCTGACATCGCCGGCTACACGAAACTCGCCGACGAACTCGACGCTGAGGAAGTCCACACCCTCCTTGAAAGCTTCTTCGATCTTGCCGACGCAAGCGTCGTCGATCACGGTGGTACTGTTGACAAGCACATCGGTGATTGCGTGATGGCTGTCTTCGGTGCCCCGGTAGCATATGGCAACGATCCTGAGCGATGCGTCCAGGCGGCCCTCGATATCGGAAGCCGCATGCCGGTGGTCGCGGCCGATCTTGCCCGCCCTATTAGCGTGCACATCGGCATTGCCAGTGGCGAAGTCATGGCCAGCGATACCGGCAGCGCACGCCACGTTGAATACACTGTCACCGGCGAATCCGTAAACCTCGCCTCACGACTGAAGGATATGGCGCCCCCGGGCGAAATCTTCATTTCAGATTCGCTCTACCGTGCCCTGGCCGAACGGGTCGACTGCTCCGACGTCGGTGAGCTCACCATCAAAGGGCTCGCAAAGCCGGTAAGAGTGTGGCGACTGCACGCCCTTCGCAAACCGGCCCGCTCCAGCCGCCAAGCCTTTGTTGGACGGCACCGCGAACTAAGGGAACTCGAAGCGGCGCTCGTCCGGTGCCGGAACACGCTACACGGCCGGACCATCTACATCCGCGGTGAGGCTGGCATCGGCAAGACCCGCCTGCTCGAGCAGTTTCGGACAACCGCCGAGAGGCAGAACTTCGCCTGCCACGGCGGGCTGGTGCTCGACTTCGGAATGGGCTCCGGCCAGGACGCAATCCGCTCTCTCGTCCGCAGCCTGCTCGGTTTGTCGGGCGAGAGCAGCGAGGAAGAGATCTCTGTTGCTGCTGAGAAGACCATTGCGGATGGCATGCTCGCTAACGAGCGACGAGTGTACCTGAATGACCTCCTCAACCTACCGCAGCCGACTGGACTACGTACGCTATATGACGCCATGGATAATCCCGCCCGCAACCGCGGTAAGCGGGCGACCGTCACCGAACTTGTCACCAACGCGAGCGGCCATCGTCCTCTGCTGCTGGCAATTGAGGACGTGCACTGGGCTGATCAGATGACCCTCGCTCATCTGTCGAACCTCGCTGAGACCGTCGCTGGATGTCCGGCGCTTCTGGTCATGACCTCGCGGCTCGAGCGCGACCTGCTTCAAGAGGCTTGGGTACCGACGATTGCCGGCCTGCCAATGGTGACGATCGACCTCGGCCCGCTTCAGCCAACCGAAGCCAACCGGCTCGCCGAGGCCTATTTCGGCGAAGTAGGCGAGCTCGCCCAGCGTTGTGTCGAACGGGCCGACGGGAATCCGCTGTTTTTGGAGCAACTGTTGCGGCACGCCGAGGAAAGCGCCGAGGGCAACGTCCCGGGGTCGATCCGGAGTCTGGTACAGGCGCGCTTAGATCGGCTTCCACTCTCCGACAAGCGGGCGCTGCAAGCAGCCTCGGTTCTCGGCCAGCGCTTTACTGCGGAAGCGTTGGCCGCCCTACTCGACCAGCCTGGCTGGAGTTGCGCCGGCCTGATGCGGCATCTCCTGGTGCGCTCGCAGGGCGATCACTTTCTTTTCGCCCACGCGCTGATTCAGGAAGGAGTCTACGACACCCTGCTCAGGAGCCGGCGCCGCGAGTTGCACCGCAAGGCGGCAGATTGGTTCAGGAGCCGTGACCTGATGTTGTGCGCACAGCATCTCGATCGAGGGGACGACGATGGCGCTCCGCGTGCCTTCCTGGAGGCAGCACGAGCGCAGGCTGCGGAGTACCGGACCGAACGGGCCCTACGTCTCGTCGAGCGCGGAGTAGCCTTGGCTAACAACCGGGCCGATCTAAGCGCACTGCATCTGCTTCGGGGCGAAATCCTGCATGACCTCGGTCTAATCCCAGAATCGATTGCTGCTTTTGAGCAGGCCCTGGCAGTGGCCGATGCTGACATCGAGAGGTGTCGAGCCTGGCTCGGGCTCGCTGCCGGCCTGCGCGTGACCGATCGTTTTGACGAGGCTTTTGCGATGCTGGACAAGGCCGCGAGCGCGGCTATGGACGATCTTTCGGCGGCGGAGCGCGCGCGGATCCACCATCTGCGTGGCAATCTCTGCTTCCCCCTCGGAAGGCTCGTCGAGTGCTTACATCAACATGAGCGCGCTCTCGACTGCGCCCGGATAGCCAGTTCGCCAGAGCTGGAGGCGCGCGCGCTTGGCGGGTTGGGCGATGCTGAATACGCGCGCGGCCGAATGGCCAGCGCTCATCGGCACTTCAGCGGATGCGTGGAGCTGTCGGGCGGGTCTGGCCACGGGCGCATCGAAGTCGCCAACCTCAGTATGGTCGCGCATACCCAGGTGTACCTCAACGATTTCTCCGAAGCACTCGCGACGAGCCAGATGGCAATTGAACTGGCAGCGCGGGTCGGGCATCACCGCGCGGAAATCATCGCCCATAACGCGGCGTGCAACGTGTTTCGCACGACAGGCGAGTTTGCGCGTGCGAAGATTCATGCCGATCGGGCGCTGCTCCTCGCTCAATGTCTTGGCGCCAAACGGTTTGAGGCTGTAAGCCTCAACGATCTAGCGATGGTCGCCCGCTCAGAAGCGAGCAAGGCGGAGGCGATGGATTTGCTGCGCCGCGCCTTGATGATCGCCCGGGAGACCGGAATGACTTTTGTGGGTCCGTGGATCCTGGGCCATCTCGCGGTCACAACTGATGATTCCGTTGAGCTTCAAACGGCGCTGGCAGAAGGCGAGGATATTCTCCGCAAAGGCGCTGTCGCCCACAATCATCTGTGGTTCTTCCGATACGCGGTTGAAGCATCGCTGCACTCTCAGGATTGGAAAGGCGCGGAGCGCTATAGTGCTGCCCTGGAGGATTTTACCCGGGCAGAGCCGCTACCCTGGGCCAACTTCTTTGTTCGATATGGACGCACTGTTTGTGCACTTGGTCGGGGTCGTTCCGAACAGGTAACGACATGGCAACTTCGGGACCTGTTGGTAGAAGCCGAGCGCCTAGGCATCGGTCCTGCGCTTGGGCCGCTGGCTTTGGTCGAACGGCCCCGCCAGCAAGACAGTCTGACGTGAATGTAGACAGAGCTGCTAGCGGAAGTCCGAGGCACATCATGAGACGTCATTTGTGCGATGACGTCCGCGATCACTGGTTTGCTAACGAACATCGGAAGACCCCACGATAGGAGCAACCTCAGACCTCATTGACGATCGCTGTGTGCAAGAGGAGGAGATCATGCATGCCATTGCCATCGAAACTTTTATCGGCAACATGCGCGGCCCCGTCATCAGGCAAACGGACGCCGATTATGACGGCGTGCGAAGCCTCTACAACGGGATGATCGATAAGAGACCCGTGATGATTGCGCGATGCACCGATGTCGCTGATGTTGTCACTGCGGTCAATTTTGCGAGGCAGAACGATCTCGCGGTCGCGATCCGCGGAGGCGGCCACAACGGACCAGGCCTTGGCAGTGTCGATGACGGGCTGATGATCGACATGTCGATGATGAAAGGCGTGCGGGTCGATCCCACTGCACGTACCGTCCGCGTCGGTCCCGGCTGCACGCAGGGCGACGTGGATCACGCCACGCATGTTTACGGACTCGCTGTGCCGGCCGGCATCGTCTCTACCACGGGTATCGCCGGCCTCACGCTCGGCGGCGGCACCGGATACCTCACCCGGAAGTATGGCCTGACCATAGACAATCTGCTTGAGGCGGATGTCGTGCTTGCCGACGGCCGTATTGTCACCGCGAACAAATCAGAGAACGCTGACCTCCACTGGGGCCTGCGCGGAGGCGGCGGCAATTTCGGTATTGTTACGAGCTTCCTGTTCCAGGCTCATCCGGTGACCATGGTCTATGCCGGCCCAATCTTCTGGGATCTCAAGGATGCCCGGACCGTCATGCAGACGTACCGGCATTTCCTGCCTAGGGCGCCTGAAGAGCTTGCGGTCTTTGTCGGGTTAAAGACCGTTCCGCCGATGGAGCCGTTCCCGGCGGAGCATCAGGGCAAGCGCGCCTGCGCGATCATAGCCTGCTACAACGGCGCGACAGCAGACGGCCAGGCTGTCATGGCTAAATTGCTCTCTGAACTCCCCGCGCCGCTCTTCAACTGGATGGGCGAGATGTCCTATCCGGCCCTCCAGTCCATGTTCGATCCGTTCTTGCCGAAGGGCCTGCAATGGTACTGGCGCGGCGATTTCGTGAAAGAACTGACTGACGAAGCGATTGACGCCCATATCGCCCAGGCACACAAACTACCGAGTCCGCTCTCACTCATGCATCTTTACCCGATCGACGCTGCAGTCCGTCGTGTCGGCAAGAGCGACACCGCCTGGAGCACGCGCGATGCGACCTGGTCGATGGTTATCGCCGGGATCGATCCCAATCCGCAAAAGGCGGGCGAGATCACCCGCTGGACCAAGGGATACTGGGAGGCGGTGCATCCCTACTCGGCTAACGGTGGCTACGTGAACTTCATGATGGACGATGGAGATGACAACAGACTCAAGGCCACCTACGGGGACAATTACGATCGTCTCGTCGCCTTGAAAGCCAAATACGACCCGACGAATTTTTTCCGCGTGAATCAGAACATCAGACCGCTGCACTTGTAGACGGTGGCTGCGCGGTTGAGGCGTGCAAAGTCTTGTAAGAGCGTTCTTTTCGCCTTCATGGTTCGAAAGAACGCTCTACCATCATTTGCGTTCGCCGCTCTTGCCGTCCCTTCCGCTTCGGGTCCACAAGCCGACGTTCTCGCACCTTTCGGGAGAGAAGGCGCTGTCATGCCCCGGCTTGCCGCCTTCGCTGAAGCTTCGGCGGCCGAGCACCTTGTGGCCCGGCGGAGCCGGGACAGGGGCATCCAGTACGCCGCGGCGCCTCGATTTCGTCACAACCGTCTTTGGAATATTGGATCGCCCGGCTCAAGCCGGGCGATGACGGCTAGGTGTGTGGCGCGATCTCTGCATCTTGGCGAAGATCGCGCCGTCTCGTGAAGAGTGCTTACGACTCGATCTTCACATACTCGAAATCGCCGGGCTTGTTGTCGATGCCGACCTTCGGCGGCGAGATCCAGGATGCGTACTTGCCGGTTTCGGTGACGGGCTGCATCAGGGAGGTGATGAAGTCGCCGTCGCTCGCCGACGGCAGCCATTCGTCCTTGCGCCTGGCCCAGGTGGCATCGTCGATCAGGATGCCATCGGGCGTCGCGTGCACGTCCTTGAACTCGCCGATGTGGCGGTGGAAGGCGACGTTGGGCAGCTTGAGCTGGAAATCATAGCCCGCGGTCGAGATCACCTTGTTCCAGCGCAGCATGCCCTTGACGCAATCCTGGCTGTAATCGTCGCGCAGGCGCATGTTGAGCGCGGTCAGCGCCGGCTCGTCGACCAGCTTGATCTCGCCGTTGATCAGCTTGAGCACCGGATAGGTCGAGTTCTTGAGCTGGTGGTCGTCCTCGATCTGGGTCTCGTGGTAGCGGCCCTTGATGCCGGCGTTGAAGGCGTTGGCCGCGTTGGTCGAGACTTCCGAGCCGAACAGGTCGAGCGACAGCGTGTAGTGCAGGTTCAGCTTCTTCTGGATGGTCGGGAGATCGATGACGCCGAGCGAGCGGACCTTGGCGATGTCGGTGGGATCGGTGATGCCGGCCGCCTTCATCGCATCGCAGGTGCGCTGCACGACGCGAGTGATGCCGGTCTCGCCGACGAACATGTGGTGCGCTTCCTCCGTCAGCATGAAGCGGCAGGTGCGCGACAGCGGATCGAAGCCGGACTGCGCCAGTGAGTGCAGCTGCATCTTCCCGTCGCGGTCGGTGAAATAGGTGAACATGAAGAAGGACAGCCAGTCCGGCGTCGCTTCGTTGAACGCGCCCAGCATGCGCGGCGCGTCGGCATCGCCGGAGCGGCGGCGCAAGAGATCGTCGGCCTCCTCACGTCCGTCGCGGCCGAAATATTTCTGCAGCAGGTAGACCATCGCCCAGAGGTGACGGCCTTCCTCGACGTTGACCTGGAACAGGTTGCGCATGTCGTAGAGCGAGGGCGCGGTCTTGCCGAGATGGCGCTGCTGCTCGACCGAAGCCGGTTCGGTGTCGCCCTGGATCACGATCAGGCGGCGCAGCATGGCGCGATGCTCGCCCGGGACTTCCTGCCACGCCGGCTCGCCGTAGTGCTCACCGAACGGCACGACGCGGTTCTCTTCCTGCGGCGCAAGGAGAATGCCCCAGCGATATTCGGGCATGCGGACGTAATCGAACTTGGCCCAGCCGCGCGGATCGACCGAATAGGCGGTGCGCAAATACACCAGCGACTCCTGGAAGCCCTCAGGCCCCATGTCGCTCCACCAGTCCATGTAACCGGGATGCCAGCCCTCCAGCGCTTTCAGCACCTGGCGGTCTTCGGCGAGATTCACGTTGTTCGGAATCTTGGTCGAGTAGTCGACGTTCATGATGTTCATGTTCATGGCCGTGCTCTCCTTGCGATCTCGTTCCGTCATGCCCCGCCTTGTGCCGGGCATCCACGTTCTTGCTTCCTTGAGCGAAGGACGTGGATGGCCGGGACATTTGTGCGAAGACGCGCTTCGCGCTTCTGCCCGGCCATGACGCGGTGAATGTCAGACTCGCGTCATATCGAATTTCGGTTTCTGGCCGCTGCCGTAGCGGCGCAACGCGCCTTCCTCGCCGACCGCGTTCGGGCGCTGGAAGATCCAGTTCTGCCAGGCAGTGAGGCGGGCGAAGATCTTCGATTCCATCGTCTCGGGGCCGACGAAGCGCAGGCTCGCTTCCATGCCGGTGAGGCTGTCGGGCGAGAAGCTGGCGCGCTCCTCGAGAAACACGCGGACCTCGTCGTCCCAGTCGATGTCGTCGAGCGCGAAGGTGACGAGGCCGAGTTCCTCGGCCTCCTCGGCATCGAGGCTGGTGCCGATGGTCGCTTCCGCGCGCTCCACATCGGACGGATCGGCCTGGAAGCGCGACTGCAGCCGCGTCAGGCCGTGGCTCATCGGATACGGACCGAAATTCATGGCGGACAGTTCGATCGACGGCGGCGGGCGGTTGTCGCCCTGGCGCGTGCCGATCAGCATGTAGGAGCGGTCGGCGGCGAACACGAGCTCGGCCAGCGTGCCGGCAAAGCAGGAGCCGGGCTCGACCAGCGTCACCAGCGTGCGCGAGGTGACGTCGACGCGCTTGAGCACGCGCTTCCAGTAATGCCTGATCTCGTTGACCAGCCAGTTCGCCTTGTTGGCTTCGAGGAAGGCATCGCAAGCGAGCACATGGGCGCGGTCGCCATGGCTCTTGAAGACGAGCATGGCGATCTCGAGCTCGTTGATGCGCAGATGCAGGATGGCGTCGTCGAGCTCGCGCGCGACCTGAAGCGGCCAGAACGAGGCGCCCAGCGCCATCATGCCGTCGATGTCGGCCGGCGGTGCGGCCTCCGGCGCCTTGATCGAGATGGTGGCGATCCGCGCCGCGCGATCGATATCGACGGTGACGAAGCCGTAACGGATGCTGGTCTCATCGATCACGCGATCGAGCGGCGTCAGTGCGATGCCCTTGCCGCTGCCGGTGCGTTTCGAGGCTGCCGCGAACTCCCTGGCGCGCTCGGCGATCTTGGCTTCCAGCTTGGAATTCGGCGCGATCTCGTCGACGAGACGCCACTGGACCGCGCGCTTGCCCTTCACACCCTCTTCGATGGTGCAGAAGAAATCGGCGTGATCGCGGCGCACCTTGCGCTTGTCGACAACGCGCGTGAGACCGCCGGTGCCGGGGAGCACCGCGAGCAGCGGCACCTCGGGCAGCGCAACGGCGGATGATCCGTCATCGGCGAGGATGATGTGATCGGTCGCAAGCGCCAGCTCATAGCCGCCGCCGGCGGCCGAGCCGTTCACGACGGTGATGAAGCGCTGGCCGGAGTTCTCCGAGGAGTCTTCCATGCCGTTGCGGGTCTCGTTGGTAAACTTGCAGAAGTTCACCTTGTGCGCATGCGTCGAGCCCGCCAGCATGCGGATATTGGCGCCGGCGCAGAACACGCGGTTCTTGGCCGAGCGCATCACTACGACCTTCACCTCGGGATGCTCGAAGCGCAGGCGCTGAACCGCGTCGGCAAGCTCGATGTCGACGCCGAGATCGTAAGAGTTGAGCTTGAGCAGGTAGCCCTCGAACAGGCCGCCGTTCTCGTCGACGTCCATGGTCAGGGTCGCAACATCACCCTCGACCGCAAGCTTCCAGTGCTTGTAGCGGGACGGTTCGGTCTGGAAATCGATGAATGTCGCGCCGCCTGCGAGGCGCCGATCTTCCCCGGCCATGAGCCACCCTTAAGCTTGCTTATGCGTTTTGGAGCGTTAGATGCACAATAGTGCATCTAACTAGGTTAGTCCAGCCCGAATCTCGGCGTCATATGCACTTTGCTTCATCTAAGCGTGCATTCGCCTTATGCGGCCTGAAGTCCTGGATCGTCCCGCAAGGCGGCCTTTGCGAACTGCACGATGGCATCGAGGGTCGGCCCCGCGGCCTCGCGATGCGGCGAATGCGCCGCGCCGGCAATGATCTTCAGATCGACCGGGCAGTAACATTCCTCCTGCGCGATCTCGACTTGCCGCAGCGTCCCGTATTGGTCGTCCGCGCCCTGCACGATCATGACGGGCACGCGGATGTAGGCGAGGTATTCCGAGATATCCCAATCGCGGAATTTTGGATCGAGCCAGGCGCCGTTCCAGCCATGGAACGCGTTGTCGACGTCCTTGTGCCAGCGCGCCAGTTTCGTCCTGAGATCGGTGGTCTCGAACGTCGTCTTGATCGCGGCGATGGATTTGATCGAGATGTCCTCGACGATGAAATGCGGCGCGATCAGCACGAGGCCGTTCAGCCGATGATCCTGATGCGCGCCGGCATAGATGGTCGCGATCGAGGCGCCGTCGGAATGGCCGAGCAGGAGGCCGCGCTTGAAGCCGATCGCATCGAGCAGTTTCGGCAGCACGTCCAGCGCCTCGCGCTGCATGTAGTCGAGTGGCCGCGGCAACGCGACCGGGCTGGACTGGCCGTAACCCGCGCGCGAATAGGCGAAGATACCGGCGCCGGTCGCCTGCTGCAGCTCTTCCGGGAAGTCGCCCCAGAGCCCGACGCAGCCGAGGCCTTCGTGCAGCATGACGATGGTCGGCGCATCGGCCGCCTGCGGCGCGAGCCATTTGTATTCGAGGCTGGCGCCATCGATGCTGAGGAATCCGGTGGGGGTGAGATTGGTCATGATGTCACTCTTCTTCGCGCAATGAGCAGAAGGTGCTTCCGCGCACTCAGGCGTTCCCTCCCCCCTTGTGGGGGAGGGTCAGGGAGGGGTGCTACACGGGGATTCTCTCGAAGGCGCGGGCGCGGCGTGCGCCGCTCACCAACGACCGCGGCACCACCGCTGAGGCTACCCTTCTCCCCCGCCCTCCCCCCCAAGGGGGGAGGGAGCGCAGCGGTGCTTGAGGCGATAGAACGCGTCATATGACACACCATGCCGTTCAATTCGCGCCCTCGCGCAGCTTGAATCGCTGGATCTTGCCCGTCGCGGTCTTCGGCAGCGAGTCCACCACGTCGATCCAGCGCGGATATTTCCACGGGCCGATCTTCTGCTTGACGTGGTCCTTGAGCGTCTCCTGCAAGTCCGTCGTTGTCACGCCCGGGCGCAGCACGACGAAGGCCTTCGGCTTCAGCAACCCTTCCGGATCGGCTTCGGGCACGACGGCGGCCTCGAGCACGGCCGGATGCGTGATCAGCGCGCTCTCGACCTCGAACGGTGAGACCCAGATGCCGGAGACCTTGAACATGTCGTCGGCGCGGCCGCAGAAGATGTAGCGGCCATCCGCATCACGAACATATTTGTCGCCGGTTCGCGTCCATGGTCCCTCGAACGTGCGGCGGCTCTTGTGGCGCTGATTCCAGTAGCCTTCGCCGGCCGAGGGAGCATCGACCAGCAGTTCGCCGACCTCGCCGTCGGCAACGTCCTGCCCGGCCTCGTTGACGAGCCGCACCGCATAGCCCGGCACCGGCTTGCCGGAGGAGCCGTACTTGATGTCGCTGGGGGCGTTCGACAGGAAGATGTGCAAGAGCTCGGTCGAGCCGACGCCGTCGAGGATGTCGACGCCGAAGCGCGCCTTCCAGCTGGTGCCGACCGATTCCGGCAGCGCCTCGCCGGCCGAGGTGCAGATGCGCAACGCCTTGCCGCAGCGCTCGCTTTTCATCGTCTCGTCGTTGAGCATCGCCGCGAACAGCGTCGGCACGCCGTAGAAGATCGACGGGTTGTAGCGGTTCATCAGATCGAACATGCGGGCCGGCGTCGGACGCTCGCTGTTGAGGATGACGCTGGCGCCGACCGACATCGGGAAGGTCAGCGCGTTGCCGAGACCGTAGGCGAAGAACAGCTTTGCCGCCGACAGACAGACATCGCTCTCGCGAATGCCGAGCACCTGCTTGGCGTAGGTGTCCGCCGTCGCCTGCAAATTCGAGTGCAGATGGCGCACGCCCTTGGGCATGCCCGTTGACCCCGACGAATAGAGCCAGAACGCCGGCTCATCCGGGTGGGTCGCCGCGGTGGTGAACTGATCGCTCTCGCCGGCCATCTCTTCGGCCAGTTGCTTGTGGCCGTTCTGCTTGGCACCGGAGACGACGACATGCTCGAGATCCGGCATGCGGCCGACGACGTCCCTGATGACGGGATAGAGCGCTTCGGACACGAACAGCACCCGTGCGCGGCAATCGGCGAGGATGTAGGCGTACTGGTCCGCGGTCAGCAGCGTGTTGAGCGGCACCGGCACGACACCGGCGCGGATCGCGCCCAGGAATACGATCGGGAAATCGATCGTATCCAGCATGATCATCGCGACGCGCTCCTCGCGGCGGACGCCGAGCCGGCGCAGCATGTTGGCGGCGCGCCGGGTCTGTTGCTGGAGCTCGCCATAGCTGAGCCGCGAGACGGTGTCGTCGAAGGCGAGCTTGTCGCCGCGGCCCTCTTCGACGTTACGGTCGAGCAGCCAGGTCACCGCATTGTAGGATCCCTCGCTCACGGACATCTCCCCCGAATTTAGAATTATAATTCATAGAAAGACACCGCGACGGCTTGCTGTCAATGCCAGCAGGCACTATGTTTCATTAAAACGCGCCGCAGGACCCCTGTAAAGAAGACTCATGAGCGAAAGTCCCGACGCCGAATCCCGCTTCCTCGAACAGCTCGGCCAACGTGTGCGCACCATGCGCGCATTGCGCGGCATGTCGCGCAAGGTGCTCGCCAAGGTCTCGGGGATCTCGGAGCGCTACATCGCGCAGCTCGAAAGCGGCAAGGGCAATGTCTCCATCGTGCTGCTGCGCCGCGTCTCGGACGCGATGGGCGCCCATCTCGAAGATTTGCTCCCCTCGGCCGATCCGACGCCGGACTGGCAGATGTTTCGCGATCTCCTGCGCAAGGCAACGCCGGCGCAGATCGCGCAGGCCAAGGATCTGCTCGCCGGCGGCAGCGCGTCCGCGCCGCGGCGCGCGCCATTCTGCGGCATCGCGCTGATCGGCCTGCGCGGCGCCGGCAAGTCCACACTCGGCAGGATGCTGGCGAAGAAGATCGGCTGGAGTTTCGTCGAGCTCAACAAGGAAGTCGAGCAGCAGAACGGCCTCTCGGTCGCCGAGATCATCGCGCTCTACGGCCAGGAAGGCTTTCGCCGCATGGAGCAGGCGGCGCTGCAACAGCTGCTCGCGCGCAACGAGCTGATGGTGCTGGCAACCGGCGGCGGCATCGTCTCCGAGCCCCTGACCTTCGACCAGGTTCTGACCTCGTTCTACACGATCTGGCTGAAGGCCGAGCCCGAGGAGCACATGGCTCGCGTCCGCCGCCAGGGCGATCTGCGCCCGATGGCGGATGACCGCTCGGCGATGGCCGAGCTGCGCAACATCCTCTTGAGCCGCGAGCCGCTTTATTCGCGCGCGACGGCGGTGGTGGATACGGCCGGGCTTTCGGTCGGTGCAGCTGCTGCACGGCTGATCGATGCGGTGCGGCCAGTGCTGCAGAACGAAGCCCGCAGCTTCGGGCTGCGCAGCGTGGCGCTGTAGGGCGAGCTGTATCCAATTGCTCCGCTGTCGTCCCGGACAAGCGCGCCACAAGCGCGCGCAGATCCGGGACCCGTATCCCCAGGAAAGAGTCGTTGCGCGGGATGGCAACCACGAGTCTTCGCCAAACATCTCCCTGTGGTTATGGATCCCGGATCGGCGCTCGCTAAGGCTCGCTTGTCCGGGACGACGGCGGAGTTTGTGGGCGCGCCACAATGTCACTATATGCGAGCCCAATAGACAGCTTGGAACAACCATGACCTCCACCGACGTCAGCACCTCCATGTTCGAGCGGATCGGCGGCAGCGCCACGATCGATCGTCTGGTCGACCGCTTCTACGACCGCATGGACACGCTGCCGGAAGCGAAAGTCATCCGCGCGATGCATGCGGACGACCTCGGTCTGATCCGGGTCGTCTTGAAGCGCTATCTCACGGAATGGACGGGCGGCCCGAAGCTCTATTCCCCAGAGAAGGGCCATCCGCGATTGCGGCAGCGGCACATCGGCTTTGCCATCGGTGATGCCGAGCGCGATGCGTGGATGCTCTGCATGCGTGGAGCGCTGGAGGAGACGGTGATTGATATCGCCGCGCGCCAGGATCTCGACCGCGCAATGTCGGGCCTTGCTGACTGGATGCGCAACCGGCCTTGATACGGCAGCGCCTCGTCGCAAATCGAGGACGCGCCCATGCTCTCGCGCAATGCGCCATGCATTGCTTGAATTGAACTCCGGACAAATCGCACCGATGCGCTGCTGCCCCCCTTCGACGGCGAAGGCCGCGCCCATATGCAATATGTCAATGACCGCGGCACCTATCACGACGTCCCGGCAAAGTTCCTGATGCGCGAGATGGCGGAAGCGCGGCAGGGCACGGTGCCGTAGCGATAGACTTGGATGGGCGCCATCGCGACGCTATGCTGGGCGCGAACGAGCGAGACGCGCGATGGACGCAACCGCCGATGTCATCCGTCGATCTGCCTCCCCCCGCCTTGCGCGGCTGGTCTCCAGCATCTCGTTCTACCGCGAGCGCGGCCTCGGCCTGGCCGCCTTCCGCCACGCCGCGCCGCTTGCGCTTCCTCTGCTGGTGAACCTGGGAACGCCCTTCCGTATTGCGCTCGGGCACCAACCGGATGCTGCCGACGCTCGACCGAGTTTCGCGGCGGGTCTCTTTCCCGGGCCGGTCCTGATCGAATCCGACGGCCGCGCCGAATGCGTTCAGGTCGATTTCACGCCGCTCGGGGCGTATCGCTTCTTCGGAGGAGCCGTGCCCGATTTGACCGCCCGCATGGTCGGCCTTGACGACATTCTGGGACGCGATGGTGAGAACCTCCGCGCCAGGGTGGCCGAGGCGGTCGGCTGGCGGCGCCGATTCGAGATCGTGGAGGATTTCGTGCTTCGCCGCGCCGTCCACGAGCCTTCGCCGGCGGTCGCTTTCGCCCTGGAGACGCTCTGGGAACGCGCAGGCGCGATCAGGATCGCCGCCATCGCCTCCGACATCGGCTGGAGCCGCAAGCATCTCACGCGTCGCTTCCACAACGAGATCGGCGTTCCGCCAAAGACGCTGGCCCAGATGCTGCGTTTTCATCGGGCCTGTGCGCTGGCCCGGACGAACGGCGCAGGCGGCTGGGCCACAATTGCAGCAGACGCCGGCTATGCGGACCAGGCGCATCTTGCTCGCGATTTCCGGATATTCAGCGGCGAGACGCCGACCGGATGGGCCGCGCGGCTCGATGTCGTCGATCCACGCCTGATGCGGGACGGCGGCGGCTAGCGCCAGGACGGCGCGAGGCAACGGTCAAGTCCCATTTGTTCAAGCCTGCCGCCATGATCCGAACTAGGGTCGGCGTCGCAACAAGCTTGCAAGGACTTGCGCCGAACTTGCACCGAACTTGGAGGGTTTCATGAACCAGCCGAACGGCTACGAAGCGCCGCGCCTCTACCACACGATGCGCTGCAGGGATGCGGAGGCGATGATCGCCTGGCTGAAGAACGTTCTCGGCTTCGCCGAACACGTGGTGTACCGCAAGGAGGGCACGATCATCCACGCCGAGCTGGCGTTCGGATCGTCGATCCTCATGCTGGGCGCGCATCGCGACGATGCCTACGCCAAGCGGGTTGGTGACATCAGCGGCCGGCGGACAGATGCCGTCTATCTGGCCGTTGATGATCCAGACGCGCTCTATGAGAAGGTGAAAGCCGCCGGCGCAAAGATCGAAATGGAGCCCTACACAACCGATTATGGCAGCCGCGATTTCGCCGCGCGCGATCCGGAGGGCGGCCTCTGGAGCTTTGGCACCTATTGGCCCAAAGTCGGCGAACAGCCGCTCGCCGGATAGCCGGACGATCCCGTCAGACGCGGCTCGGTGGCCGCGGCTCGGGCCCAGCCAGTCCGGTGCCGAGAATGCGGCTGCCAGGCCGGCTTACTCGCTAGACCGACCAGTAGTGCGGATGCGGGTAGGACCGCGAACGGTCGCCCCAGTCGAACGCATCGCCATCGAACTCGCACGGGCCGCTACTGAGTTCGTCCAGCGTCAACTCGATCTGGAACGCCTCGCGGCTGGGGTCGTATTTCAGCGCGTTCCACTGGAGAGGGTAGTGATGATGGGTGCTGAACCGCCCCGGGTTTGCCGGAGGCTCCAACTCCTGAGAGGATGGAGCCATGACGAGCAAGACAACGAACAAGTTTTCACCCGAGGTCCGGACCCGAGCGGTTCGGATGGTTCTGGATCACGCCGGCGAGCACCCGTCGCGCTGGGCGGCAGTGACGTCAATCGCGGCCAAGATCGGCTGCACGCCGCAGACGCTGCATGACTGGGTCAAGAAGGCCGAGGTCGATAGCGGGCAGCGGACCGGCGTTCCGACCGATACGGCCGAGAAGCTGAAGGCGCTCGAACGGGAGAACCGCGAGCTTCGGCAGGCCAACGAGATCCTGCGCAAGGCAAGCGCCTATTTTGCGATGGCGGAGCTCGACCGCCGGTCCAAGCCATGATCGCCTTCATTGACGATCATCGTGGGGCGCATGGGGTCGAGCCGATCTGCAAGGTGTTGCCGATTGCCCCCTCGACCTACCACGCCCATGTCGCGAAGCGGCGCGATCCGGCCACGCGGTCGGCGCGCGCCAGGCTGGACGCCGCGCTGAAGATCGAGGTTCGGCGCGTCTTCGATCAAAACTTCTCCGTCTACGGCGTGCGCAAGGTCTGGCGGCAGCTCAAGCGCGAAGGCTTCGATGTTGCCCGTTGCACGGTGTCGCGACTGATGCGGGACATGGGTTTGCAAGGGGTCATCCGCGGCAAATCCGTCAAGACCACGATCAGCGACAAGGCCGCGCCATGCCCGATGGATCACGTCAATCGCCAGTTCAAGGCACCAAGGCCGAACGTCCTCTGGCTCTCCGACTTCACCTATGTCGCGACCTGGACCGGCTTCGTCTACGTCGCCTTTGTGATCGACGCCTATGCCCGCAGGATCGTGGGCTGGCGGGCCTCCCGCACGGCGCACGCAGGCTTCGTGCTCGATGCGCTGGAGCAGGCCCTGCACGATCGCCGACCGGTCCATCGCGGCGGGCTCGTGCATCATAGCGATAGGGGCAGCCAATACGTCTCTATCAAATACACCGAACGCCTGGCTGAAGCTGGCGTCGAGCCTTCTGTCGGCAGCGTCGGAGATTCCTATGACAACGCTCTCGCCGAAACCATCAACGGTCTCTACAAGGCCGAGGTGATCCATCGGCGCGGACCATGGCGCAGCTTCGAGGCCGTCGAGTTCGCGACGCTGGAATGGGTGGACTGGTTCAACAACCGGCGGCTCCTGGAGCCCATCGGCAACATCCCGCCGGCCGAAGCCGAGCAACGCTACTACGCCATGCTGGAACAACCGGCCATGGCGGCATAACTTAAACCAAATGGCCTCCGGCAAACCCGGGGCGGTTCAGTGCCAAGCAGTCCGCCGGTCTTGATCACGGCATAGGCAACCGTTCCACTCATCTTGTCGAGCATCAGCCGTTCGATTGTGCCGAGCTTCGTACCGTCGCGTCCATAGACGGCGACGCGCTCCACGCGATCACTGGGAAACCATGGTATGATGCATGGCGTCCTCCCTGTTCTCTCATGCCTTAAGTCCATTATAGCACCGGCTTCGAGATAACGG
Organism: Bradyrhizobium sp. 191; assembly: GCF_023100985.1. Taxonomy (NCBI): domain Bacteria; kingdom Pseudomonadati; phylum Pseudomonadota; class Alphaproteobacteria; order Hyphomicrobiales; family Nitrobacteraceae; genus Bradyrhizobium; species Bradyrhizobium sp. 191. The sequence goes on along the minus strand of NZ_CP064692.1, from coordinate 4,965,427 downwards.
GAATGCAGCTATAGATTCTCTCAGGTCTCGACGGCGTCGACCGCAAGCTCGACCCCGGCCCCTCGGCGGACACGCCCTACGAGACCAAAGCGCTGCCATTGCCGAAATCGCTGCGCGATGCGGTCGCCGCGCTGAAGGACGATCCGTTCCGCGACAAGCTCGGGGCCGAATTCGTCGACTACTACACCCACATCAAGAACGCCGAGATCGATCGCTTCCTGTCCGAGGTGACGGACTGGGAGCATCGCGAGTATTTCGAGATGTTTTGAGCAAGTCCGGCCCGATCCGGCACCGATGGTCACTTCAGCCGAATCGTGTCGACGCGCCGGCACGGAATACAATTGTAGGCGTGCTCCGAACGGAGCATGACGATTCCCGGCAGCGTCGCCAGGAACTTCATTGGCCGCCTGCATCTCGAGCAGATGAGGATCGGCGGATCATCTTCACGATCGGAACTCATTCGACAACCAAGTCTGGAGCGCCGCACGATACTGCCTCGCCGCGCGCGCTTCATCTCGGGAGAACTACCGGCTTCTATCGGAATCCGGGCCGGCCTCACGCCGGGCGCGTTGCTTCACGCTCCCGTGAGGCGACTTCTTCCGGAAAGTTCCGACGACATTGCGCCACTCCGGGACGAAGCCATTTCCTCATTCCGCGAAAAACGCCGGAAGGACACGCGGCCTATAATTTCCGTCCATGATCAACAACGGAGTTCGGTCATGTGGGATCAATTTTTCAGCCTGATCTATCGCTTGTCCTGTCGGACCACCCTGATCGAGATCGGCGCGCACCGCCTCGCACGTTAGCCGGGCGCTGCATCCGAATTGGGTAAGGTCGATTGACGGGGAATGCGAGGCGCTGGCATTCCGCTGCTCACATCGCGCGAGGAAGCGCTAAATTCCCAGATATTTGTGCTGCAGATCCGGCTCGGCCACGAGTTCGTCGGACGTGCCGCTCCACACCGTCCTGCCGCGCTCGATGATGTAGTGGCGGTCGCAGATGCGGGCGAGGTGGTCGACATTCTTGTCGACGACCAGGATCGACTGTCCCCGGCTCTTGAGCAGCGACAGGCAGCTCCAGATTTCCTCGCGGATCAGCGGCGCAAGGCCCTCGGTTGCCTCGTCCAGGATCAGGAGTTTTGGATTGGTCATCAATGCGCGGCCGATGGCGAGCATCTGCTGCTCGCCGCCGGAGAGCTGGTTGCCCATGTTGGAGGCACGCTCGGCGAGGCGCGGAAACATCACGTAGATCGCTGCCAGCGTCCACGGATTGCTGCTGCCGAAGCGGTCCGCGGCGGCGGCCACCAGGTTTTCGCGCACGGTGAGGTTCGGGAAGATCTGGCGCCCCTCCGGAACGAGGCCTACGCCGAGCTTTGCGATCCTGTAGGACGGAAGCTGTCGCACCTCGGCGCCAGCGAAACGGATCGCGCCTGCGCGCGCGGGCGTCAGGCCCATGATGGAGCGGATGGTGGTGGTCTTGCCCATGCCGTTGCGACCCATCAGCGAGACCATCTCGCCCGGCTTGATCGACAGCGACAGGCCGAACAGCACCTGGGACAGGCCGTAACAGGTCTCGATGCCGTCGACCTCGAGCAATGTGTCAGCCATGATGCGTCACCACATGCTGATCACCGAGATAGGCGCGCTTGACGTCCTCGTTCTGGCGGATCGCGGCAGGATCGCCGGAGGCGATGACGCGGCCATAGACCAGCACCGAGATGCGATCGGCCAGCGCGAACACCGCCGGCATGTCGTGCTCGACCAGCACGATCGACACTTCCTTGCGCAGCTCCTGGAGCAGTTTGACCATGCCCTGGGACTCGGTGACGCCGAGGCCGGCCATGGGCTCGTCGAGCAGCAGCAATTTCGGCTTGCTGGCCAGGGCGACCGCAAGCTCGACCTGGCGCCGCTCGCCATGGCTGAGCTTCGACACCAGAACATCGGCGCGATGCGCCAGCCCGACGCGGTCGAGCGCGGCACGCGCGGCATCGCGCAGGCCTTTTTCCTTGCGCGCGTTGGCGAAGAAGCGGAACGAGGTTCCGGCATGCGCCTGCGCCGCCAGCGCGACGTTGTCGGCGGCGGTGAAGTCGAGCAGCAGCGAGGTGATCTGGAACGAGCGCGCGAGCCCGAGCGCACAGCGGCGATAGGCCGGCAGATCGGTGATGTCGCGGCCGCCGAGCAAAACGCTACCGGAATGCGGGGAGAGATGTCCGGTGAGCTGACTGATCAGCGTGGTCTTGCCGGCGCCGTTCGGGCCGATGATGGCGTGCAGCTCGCCTTCCGCGACGTCGAGCGAGACGTGATCCGTCGCGATGATGCCGCCGAAGCGACGCACCAGCTTTTCGACGCGGAGCAAGGGTTCAGCCACGGCCAGCCCTCCCCAGCGCGCCCATGATGCCGCCGCGGCCGAACAGGACGATCAGCAGCAGCAGCGGACCCATGATCAGCGCCCAGTATTCGGTGATCTGCGACAAGAACTCTTCCAGCAGCAGGAACACCACGGCGCCCATGACCGGGCCGAACAGCGTGCCCATGCCGCCGAGGATCACCATCACCATGAGGTCGCCGGAACGCGTCCAGTACATCACGGCCGGGCTGATGAAATCGGTGTTGTTGGCGAGCAGCGCCCCGGCAAGGCCGCACATGGTGCCTGATATGACGAAGCAGACCAGCTGGTAGCGCTTGGCCGGGAAGCCGATCGCCTGCATGCGCTGCTCGTTGGAACGCAGGCCCTGCACGACGAGGCCGAAGCGCGAATTGACGATGCGCCAGATCAGGAAGATGACGCCGAACAGGCAGGCAAGGCAGAGATAGTAGAACTGCACGCGATTGCCGAGATCGATCAGGCCGGAGAAGTCGCTGCGCTTGTAGATGGTGAGGCCGTCGTCGCCGCCGTAACGCGCCAGCCCCGAGGCGACGTAATAGGCCATCTGGGCGAAGGCAAGCGTGATCATGATGAAATAGACGCCGCGCGTGCGAAGCGAGAGCGCGCCGATCACGAGCGCGTAAATGGCGGAGGCGGCGAGCGCGACCGGAAACTGGATGAAGCCGCTTCCCACGCCTTCCTGAGCGAGCATGCCGACTGCGTAACCGCCGATGCCGAGATAGGCGGCGTGACCAAAGCTCATCATGCCGCCAAAACCCATGATCAGGTTGAGGCTCGCAGCCGCCAGCGCCAGGATGATGATGCGGGTGAACAGCGTCAGGATGAAGATGTTGCCGGAGAGCTGCGAATAGAGCGGCAGCAGCACGAGGCCCGCCAGCATCAGGGCCGTGACGGCCTTGCTCACCGTGATAGCCTTCATCGACGATTGGCCGGAAACAGCCCCTCCGGGCGCACCACCAGCACGATCGCCATCAGCAGGTAGATCAGCATGGACGACAGCGCCGGCGCGGCGGTGGAAGCAGCGGCACCGCTCAGCACCTGCCGCAACAGGTTCGGCAGGAAGGCACGGCCGAGCGTGTCGATCATGCCGACGAAGATCGCGGCGAGGAACGCGCCGCGGATCGAGCCGATGCCGCCGATCACGATGATGACGAAGGCGAGGATGAGGATATTCTCGCCCATGCCGATCTGCACGGTCAGGATCGGCGCCTGCATCAGGCCGGCAAGGCCCGCGAGCGCGGCTCCCAAACCGAACACCAGCGTATAGAGCAGCTTGATGTTGATGCCGAGCGCACCGATCATCTCGCGATTGGAGGCGCCGGCCCGGATCAGCATGCCGATGCGGGTGCGCATCACGCCGAGATAGAGCAGCAGCGCGACCAGCAAGGCCACCACGATGATCGCGAGGCGATAGGCGGGATAGTGAATGCCGGGCAGGATCGGCACAGGTACGGTGAGCCAGGCCGGCAGCGGCAGCGCAAGACCGGCCGGGCCCCAGATCAGCCGCACGGCTTCGTTGAAGAACAGGATCAGGCCGAAGGTCGCGAGCACGTGGTCGAGGTGGTCGCGGCCATAGAGATGCCGCAGCGCCGTCACCTCCAGCACGATGCCGAGCACCAGCGTGGCCCCGAGCGCCATCAGCGCGCCGAGCAGGAAGCTGCCGGTCCAGGCGGCAAAGGTCGCGGCGAAGTAGGCCCCCATCATATAGAGCGAGCCGTGCGCGAGGTTGACGAGATCCATGATCCCGAACACCAGCGTCAGGCCGGCGGCGAGCAGGAACAGCAGCAGGCCAAACTGCAATCCGTTCAGGAACTGTTCGACGACAAGCAGCATCAAGACTCTTTCAGGCGCACGCAGCGTCGCGCCGATGTTCGAGCAATGTCGCCATCAGTGAAAGAGCTCCCCCTGCCTCTTCAAGGCCGAAAAATGGGTAATGGCAGTATCGTTCCGAGGCAAGAGCGATTCGACACCAAACATGCACTTTGTTGCATGCCGATGCATGCGATCGAGATCGACCCTAGCAAGAAGGCTGCCGTGCAGGCTGGGGCAACCTGCCGCACCCATGCGATCACCCTCTCGCCGGCGAACGGACGAGAGGGTGCAAATTTGTCGGAGTTCTGGGGAAGTCTAGTGCGACGTCATCTGCCGGGGTAGATCATCGGGTTCGGCGAGCCCGCTGTTGGCCGTCGTGGCTTCGAGCGCTGCCATCCGGAACAGATAGGCGAGCGTCGCCAACCCGGCGTCGTCCGCCATCTGCGCCAGCTCGAGCGCCATATCGGACATGTAGCCGAGATTTTCGTCGTTCGTTTGCGCCATGATCTGGCTGTCCCGCATCATGTTCGACATCTCAGGCGCTCTTTCGTTGCGCGGCAGCGAAGCCGCAGAGGTTGGCACGGGCGACGGCATCCAGTCGCGGGCCGTCTTGCTGCACGACGGAAGCCATGCCGATTCGATCGTGCAGGGCATCGAGTGTCTCGCGGCGAATGTCGATGGTCGCCGCCATGGTCCATGCGTTCTCCACCAGGGCCGGCAGGCCGAGCGGCGTGACGACGAACCCGGCCTGGTGGAAGCGCGGCAGCCACCACGTCTCCATGATCGCGCTGACCTGCGCGATTCCCTGATCGAGGCAGAACTCCTGCACCGCCGCCATCAGTTGCAGGTTGAGCGCGCCGTCGCGGCGATCGCGCACGACGAAGTAGCGCGACCATTCCCAGACCAGCGGATCGGCCGGGCAGCCGCGTACCGCCGCCAGATGCGGGAACACCTCGCTCATCATCGAAGGCTTGGTGGTCGGGTAGAGCCGATGACCGCCGACGACGCGACGCTCTTCCAGCGCCAGCAGATAGACGGTGTCCTCGTCATCATAGGAATCGATCTCGCGGCCATCCGGCCTGCGCAGCGTCTCCCAGCGCCGCTCCTCGACGAAAATGTCGTGACGTAGCCGGAAGTGCTGCTCGATCACGTCTTCATAAAGGTGGCGATTTACCGCGGAAATTGCGTGAATCATGAAAACCCCCATTCATTATCAATGGAGGCAGACTCCGCGAAAAGACGCAGATCCGATATTGGGAAATTTCCCAGTGAGGCGGCTAGGGAGCGATGATCTTGTTGCGAATCGCCAGCGCTACCGCATGCGTACGGTTGACGGCACCGAGCTTGCGCGCGGCGGTTGCAAGATGCTCTTCGGCGGTGCGCTGCGTGATGTGCAGGATCTCGCCGATCTCCCAGGCCGATTTCCCCTGCGAAGCCCAGGCGATCGCCTCGCGCTCGCGCCGAGTGAGGTGCGTCGACGGGTGCGGCACCGGCTCGAGCAGACGGCGAATGTGGTCGAAGCCATACATGGCCATCAGGTGCAGCGCCGGCTTGCTGCGGGGATTGAGGTCGAGATGGACGCCGCCAAGCGAGACCGCGGCCTCATAGCCCGTGAGCCCGTGGATCGGCACGATGAAACCGCGCGACATGCGAAACTCGCTGGCGCGATTCATCACCTCGGCTGCGCTCGGCTCGAGCTCGGCATCATAGGGGGCTTCCGACCACTCGAACGGATTGACCGATTGCCGGCAGAGCCGCACCACGGGATCGTAGCGGTCGTAATTGTTCTCGGTGTAGAGGCTGAACCATCCCGCCGGCCAGCGCTTGGCAAGCACCATCTGCGCGAACCGCTGGTCGGGATTCGGCAATCCCGTCACGATGATGGTTTCGAAGCCGAAGCGACCAAAGGCCGCTTCGAGCGCATTCATGGCTTCTGGAACCTTGCGGTAGGCCTGCAGGCCTTCGATGAAGTCGAGCGCCTCCCGGCCATAGTCTACGGCGGACATCGGTGCGTTTCCTGACCCTCGCCGCTTCCGTATAGCACGTATCTGCGAACTGCCTCAAATGGCTGTGGCCGTAGTTTCCCGGTGCCGATCTGCTCTGAAGATTTAAACTACTTGTGGCAGAATTTACGCCGCGATACACCTGAAATGTCTGAAGCGGGAAACCAATGATGGAAGACGAGGACATTGCCCTCAACAGCGTGCTCGGACTGGAATTGAACCGCGTGTTTTTTGCCGTCCGCGAAACGGCGAACAAGCAGAAGATCATCGAGTTCGCGCGCAAGGTGCTGCAAAGCGAGCACGCGGAGGCGGCCGAGAACGTATCGCCCGAGGGCCCGGCGAGCTAGCCATCGCAGTTGCAACAAACGACGCCGATGCAACAGATCGCGCGGCGACGCGGCCCTTCCATTTGAGCGCGCAGATTTTAGTCGAAACTCTCTGGCTGAAAATTTGGTTTCCCTTCTCCCCTTGTGGGAGAAGGTGGCGCGAAGCGCCGGATGAGGGGTTCTCTCCGCGAATCCAACTCCCATTTGAAGTCGCGGAGAGAGACCCCTCACCCGTCTCGCCGCTACGCGGCGAGCCACCCTCTCCCACAAGGGGGAGAGGGCAGAGTCTGCCGCCTCCGTCCACATCGACACCCCACTTGCCGCTGGATGACATCACGGCTCTCGTGAGATGATCGCCGCCACGATCGTCTTTCGGATGCCAAGGACATTTCAAGGCCATGATGACGCTGCGCCAGGTTGAAGTGATCCGTGCCGTGATGGTGACGGGCACCATCGGCGGTGCGGCGAAGCTGCTCAACGTGTCGGCGCCGGGGATCAGCCGTCTGGTCAAATACACCGAACGCTCGCTCGGCATCCGCTTCTTTCAGCGCCAGAACGGGCGCTACTTCCCGACGCCGGAAGCCGAGAACATCTTCGAGCAGATCAACGGCGTCTACAAGAAGGTCGACGATCTCTCCGAGATCATCTCCAAGATCGGCCGCGGCGGCCTCTCGGAGCTGCGCATCGGCTCGGTGCCGAGCATCTCGCAGGTGATGGTGCCGCGCGCGATCGAGCGCGTCCGCCGCCGCTATCCCGATCTCGGCATCGACATCAACATCCTCAAGCTCGAGGAAGCCATCGACTATCTCCTGCTCGGCCGCGGCGAGTGCGTCGCGATGAGCTACCGGCTGGAGCACTCCGGGCTCGACTTCATGCCGCTCGCCTCGGGCGAGCTCTATTGCATCGTTCCGCCCGGCCATGAGCTCGCCGGCCGCAAGCAGGTCTCCGCCGCCGAGATCACCCGCTATCCGCTGATCGGCATCGACCCGAACGATCCCTATGGGCGGATCATGGCCGAGATCTTTGCGCGCAACCGGCTCGACTACAACATCACCATCCGCGCGCGCTTCGGCACCACGGTCTGCGCACTGGTGAAGGCGGGGCTCGGCATCGCCATCATCGACCAGTTCACGGTGGCCCATGGCGGCTATCCGGGGATCGAGCTGTTGAAGATCACCGAGCCGACACGGTTCGATACCTACGTCGCAGTGAAGCGCGGCGCGCCGCTGTCGCTGCATGCCGAGTATTTCATCGAGTCCCTGCGCACCGAGATGCGCGCGGTCGAGCCGTCGCGCGGCAACGGCAAGACCGTTTCGGCACGGGGCCGGAAGAAATAACATGATGTTAGGTTTGCCGGATAAAAGGGTAATTGTGTTAGGCGGAGGAAAGGCTATCGTCGCAGCTGGAATTGCGCGGTTTTCCCCGCTAATGGCCGGGACCGGACGCTCCCAACGAGACGATGGCGAACCATGTCGAAGCGATACGCCGCCAGCAAGAAGCTTCTCACCGGCCTGATCGGCGCGCCGATCGCGCATTCCGCGTCCCCCGCCATGCATGAACGCGCCGCCGAGGCGCTTGGCCTGCGCGGTCACTACCAACTCATCGAGGTCGCCGGCGCCGACGCGGCCGGGCTCCGCATGATGCTCGAAGGCGTGCGGCGGCTCGGCTTCGTCGGCGTCAATGTCACCTACCCCTACAAGGAGGCCGTGGTCCCGCTGCTCGACGCGCTGGCGCCGGGCGCAGCCAGCATGGGCGCGGTCAACACCGTCGTGGTCAGGGATGGCCGGCTGACCGGCCACAACACCGACACCACGGGTTTCGCGCGGGCGGTGGCGCCACTGCTTGCACCGTCCGGCAATGCCGTCGCGGTGATTGGCGCCGGCGGCGTTGGCAAGGCCATCGCGTTCGCGCTGGCGAGCCTGAAAGTCGCCGACATCCGCATTTTCGACAGCGAGCCGGCGCGCGCTGAGAAACTCGCTGGGTTGCTCGCCGGGCAAGGCGGCGCGAGGGTGGCTGGAAGCGTCGAGGACGCGCTCGTTGGCGCGACCGGCCTCGTCAACGGCACGCCAGTCGGCATGCTGCCGAGCCGTGACACGCCGGTACCGGCGGCGCTGCTCAGGGCGGACCTGTGGGTCGCCGACGCCGTCTATTCGCCGCTGATCACGCCGCTGCTTGCCGCAGCGCGAGAGAAAGGCGCCCGGACCATGACCGGGCGCGAGCTCGCGATCTACCAGGCCGCGGACGCCTTCGAACTGTTCACCGGCCTTGCCCCATCGACCGAGATCATGGGAGAGGCTTTTGATGCCGTGATGGCTGCGCGCAGTGCCGCCTATCAGGCAGCTTGAGGCAAAGCGGCCGGACACAAGGCCGCTTGCAAGATTCGAAACGGGAGGAGAGGACGATGAAACCAACGCTATTGGTGGGCGCGCTGTTCACCATCATGACCGCAACCAGCGCCTACGCCCAGGCGATCAAGCTCGCCGACGTCGCCGAGCTGTCCGGCGGCGGCGCCACCGTCGGCACCAACTGGAAGAACGGCATCGACCTCGCGATCGAGGAGATCAACGCCAAGGGCGGCGTGCTCGGCCGCAAGCTGGAGGTCACCCACGCCGACTCGCAGTCCAACCCCGGCGTCGCCCGCGCGCAGGTGCAGAAGGCGCTCGACGCCGAACCGTATGTGCTGCTCGGGCCCGGCTATTCCGGCTCGGTGAAGGTCACCGCGCCGCTCGCCGCCGAGGCCGGCATCGCGCAGATCATGGGTGGCGAGGCCGCCGAGCTGACGCAACAAGGTAACAAGTACCTGTTCCGCACCTCGTTCGGCCAGCAATCCTCGATGCCGAAGGTCGCAAAGTACATCCACGACGAGATGAAGGCGAAGTCGGTGGCCGTGATCTGGGTCAACAACGATTTCGGCCGCGGCGGCCGCGACGTCGTCATCAAGGAGCTCGACCGGCTCGGCTCGAAGGTGGTGGCCGATCTCTCGACCGAGGCGGGCCAGGCCGATTTCGCGGCCGACGTCGGCAAGATCAAGGCCGCCAACCCCGACGCCGTGTTCGTGTATCTCAACGAAGAAGAGAGCGCGCGCATCCTCAAGGAGCTGAAGCGGCAGGGCGTCACTGTGCCGCTGATGGGCGAGACCACGCTGATCGGCCAAAAGGTGATCGAGCTCGCCGGCGATGCCGCCAACGGCGCGCGTGGCCATGTCGGCCTCACCACGGATGCCCCGGTCGATCTGATCAAGGCGTTCCGCGAGAAGTTCTCCAAGAAGTACAATTACGTGCCGGACCACAACGGCCTGAAGGGCTATCTCGCCGTCTATATGGTGAAGGCCACCACCGAGAAGATGGGCAAGGTCGACCCCAAGAAGTTCGCCGACACGCTGCACGGCCTGACCATCAAGGCCGCCGACGAGCCGGGCATCCTGATGGACGTCACCTTCAGCGATACCGGCGACATCGATCGTCAGAGTTTCCTGGTCGAGGTCGTCGAAGGCAAGCAGGTCGTGAAGCAGGTGCTGCCGAAGGTGAAGTGAGGCGCTCTCGCCCTTCTTCTCCCTCGCCCCGCTCTTCGCGGGGAGAGGGTTGGGGTGAGGGGCTGCTTCCGCAGTCACGGTGACAGTTGAGTTCGCGGAGACAGCCCCTCACCCCGCCCTCTCCCCGTAAGAACGGGGAGAGGGAGACGATAGAGCGGAGTGAGATAAAGAGGGGAACATGTCCAACCTGTTCGATCTTCTGGTCGCGGGACTTGCCACTGGCGCGATCTACGCGCTCGTCGCGGTCGGCTTCACGCTGCTGTGGCAGACCTCGCAGACCATCAATTTCGCCCAAGGCGAGTTCGTGATGCTGCCGGCGTTCCTCATGTTGGCGGCCATGCATGTGGGCGCGCCGTTCTGGCTCGCCATCATCCTCGGGATCCTGCTCTCGATGATCCTGCTCGGCCTCGCCTTCAAGCTGCTTCTGGTCGACCCGATGATGCGCCATGGCGTGCTGCCGCTGGCGATTGCGACGATGGCGCTCGCGATCGGCATCAAGGAGGCCGTCAAGCAGTTCTACAGCGCGGAAGCCTCACCCTTCCCCTCGGTCGTGCCGACCGGCGACATCTCCATCCTCGGCCACGCCGTCTCGCTGCAGAGCATCGGCGTGCTCGTCGTCGCCATCCTCGCCGTGCTTGGACTGACGACGCTTCTGAACCGTACCTCGCTCGGCCACCAGATGCAGGCGGCGGCGCAGAACCCGACGGTGGCGCGCATCATTGGCGTCCCGGTCGAGCGCATGATCCTGCTGACCTTCCTGATCAACGCCTTCCTGGTCGCGCTGGCTTCGCTCCTGATCACGCCGATTTACCTCGCCAAGTTCTCCTCCGGCGAGGTGCTGGGCCAAGCCGCCTTCATCGCCGCAATCGTCGGCGGCTTCAACCAGGTGCGCGGTGCGATCGCCGGGGGCCTGTTGATCGGCGTGCTCGACAATCTCGCGGCCGCCTATGTCTCGACGCAGTACCGCGCCGCCGTGCCGATGATCTTCCTGATCGCAGTCATCCTGTTCCGGCCGCAGGGCTTGCTTGGCCGTGCCGAGGAGCGCACCGTATGAGCGGCTTCGCCAAACCCCTGAAGATCGCGCTCGGCCTTGCCGTCATCGCCGCGCTGATCATCGTCCCCATGAACTTCAACCGCTACGGCCTGTTCATCCTCAGCCAATGGGCAGTGATGAGCATCGCCGCGATGGGCCTCAATCTTACGCTCGGCTATGCCGGCCAGGTCTCGCTGGCGCAGGGTGCCTTCGTCGGCATCGGCGCTTATGCGGCGGCGATCATGACGACGCATGGTTGGCCCCTGCCGGCGGCGATCGTGGTCGCGATCGTCCTGAGCTTCGCGGTCGGCTGGGTGCTCGGCTATCCCGCGCTGCGCGTGCAGCACCACTATCTCGCCTTCGTCACGCTCGCCTTCTCCACGCTCGCCTTCCTGGTGTTCCGCAACGAGAGCTGGCTGACCGGCGGCATCTACGGCATCTCCAACATCCCGCGCCCGCACATCTTCGGGCTGGCAACCAACAAGCCGCTGCCGTTCTACTATGTGTGTCTCGCCTCGCTTGCGATCGTGTCGCTCGCGATGTGGTGGTTGATCCGCTCGCCGTGGGGCCGCGCCTTCATGGCACTGCGCGAAAATCCGCTGCGCGCGCAATCGCTCGGCATCGACACACGGCGCTACACGCTGATGGCGTTCGCAATCGGCTCGGCACTCGGCGGCGTCGCCGGCGCGCTCTACGCGCCGCTGACGCAGTATATCGACCCTGTTCCGTTCAACCTGTCGCTCTCGCTCGACCTGCTGATGATGGTGATCGTCGGCGGCGCCGGGTTCTATTTCGGCCCCTTCCTTGGCGCCATGATCGCGGTGCTGTTGCCGGAATGGCTGCGCTTCACCGAAGGCTATTATCTGATGCTCTACGCCGTCGCCGTGATGCTGCTGCTGATCTGGTCGCCGACGGGCATTCTGGGACTCCTGGACCGTTATCTCGCCGAACGCCGTACCAAAGCGGCTTCCGCGCTACGTGCCGTCGCGAAATCCCGCCTGGAGACGGCGCAATGAGTGCGGTCCTCGAAGTCACCGACATCAAGAAGAACTTCGGCGGCATCAGCGCCGTCGGCGGCGTCTCGTTCGACGTGCGCGAGGGCGAGATTCTCGGCCTGATCGGCCCGAACGGCTGCGGCAAGTCGACCCTGTTCAACTGCATCCTCGGCCAGCTCAGCCCGAGCGGCGGCGAAGTGAAGCTTGACGGGCGGGTCGTCACCGGCCTGCGTCCGTCCGAGCTCAACAGGCTCGGGGTCAGCCGCACCTTCCAGCTGTTGCAGGTGTTCCCAAAGCTCTCGGTGCGGGAAAACCTGATCCTCGCCGGGCAGGAGCACCAGGGCAACATGGCCTCGCGCCTGGTCGGCCGCTCCGATGCGGGGCTGACCGACGCCGCCAACCAGATGATCGGCTTCTTCAAGCTCGATCATCTCGCCGACGAACCGGCCGGTGGTCTCTCCTATGGCCAGCAGAAGCTGCTCGATGCCGCCATGGCCTTCATGGGCGGACCACGCCTGGTGCTGCTCGACGAGCCCGCCGGCGGCGTCAACCCGTCGATGCTGGCTGACCTGAAGGAGCGCCTGGTCGCGATCAACCGCGAGAAGAACGCCACCTTCGTCGTGATCGAGCACAACATGGAGTTCGTGATGTCGCTGTGCTCGCGCGTGATGGTCATGGCGGAGGGCAAGGTGCTGGCGATGGGACGGCCGGACGAGGTCCGCAAGAACCCCGCCGTGATCGACGCCTATCTCGGACACTAAAGCGCGATGGAGATTAGAATGAACCGGCATCGCGCTTTAGCCTTGTTGTTTGAGCATGATCTTGTCGGAAAACCGCTGCGCACTTTTCCGGATCATGCTGTAGGGAGCGAGTGATGAGTGACCCGATCCTCTCGGTCCACAATCTCGTCGGCGGCTACGGCAAGATGACGATCCTGAACGGCACGACCTTCGCCGTGCCGCAGGCGACCATCACCACCATCATCGGCCCGAACGGCGCCGGCAAGTCGACCGTGTTCAAGGCGATCTTCGGCCTGCTCAGGCTGCGCGAGGGCAAGATCAGCTTCGCGGGTCGCGATGTCACGAATTGGAGCCAGCGCGCGCTGCTCAACGCCGGCATCTGCTACGTGCCGCAGGGGCGCAACATCTTTCCCGAGCTGTCGGTGCGCCACAACATCGAGCTCGGCGGCGTCGCCGCCGACAAGGGCCTCGACCTGCCCAGGCGGATCGAGGCGGCGCTCGACCTCTTCCCCGCGCTGCGCCGCAAGTCTACGCAGCAGGCCTCGACGCTGTCGGGCGGCGAGCAGAAGCAGCTCGAGATTGCCCGCTCGCTGCTGCTCGAGCCGAAACTCGTGCTGGTCGACGAGCCCTCGATCGGCCTGTCGCCGCTGATGGTGCAGCAGACCTTCGACATCCTGAAATCCCTGCGCGACCGCGGCGTCACCATCCTGATGATCGAGCAGAACGCGCGCTCGGCGCTGGAGATCTCCGACATCGGCATCGTGCTCGAGCTCGGCCAGACCCGCATGGTCGATGACGCCAGGCGCATTCTGAACGATCCGCGCATCGGCCAGCTTTTCCTCGGCGGCGCCATGGAGGAGAGCGCGGCATGAACAAGCGCTCGATCGCAACGGTCTCCCTCTCTGGCGCTCTCGACGAGAAACTCCGCGCCATCGCGGCCGCAGGTTTCGACGCGGTCGAGATTTTCGAGAACGATCTGCTGTCGTTCGGCGCAGGCCCGCGCGACATCGCAAAGCTCTGCCGCGATCTCAATGTCGAGATCTGCGCGTTCCAGCCGTTCCGCGATTTCGAAGGCATGCCGGAGCCCCAGCGCGCGCGCAACTTCGGCCGCGCGGAGCGGAAGTTCGATCTGATGCAGGAGCTCGGCACCGAACTGCTGCTGATCTGCTCCAACGTGTCGCCCGCCTCGCTCGGCGGCATCGACCGCGCCGCGAACGACTTTCGCGAGCTTGGCGAGCGAGCCGCCAGGCGCGGCTTGCGCGTCGGCTACGAAGCGCTGGCCTGGGGCCGCCATGTCAACGATTATCGCGACGCCTGGGAGATCGTGCGCCGCGCCGATCATCCCGCGATCGGAATCATCCTCGACAGTTTTCACGCCCTGGCGCCGGGCTTTCCGACCCGTGTGATCGCTTCGATCCCCGGCGACAAGATCTTTCTGGTGCAGCTGGCGGACGCGCCGAGGCTCGAGCTCGACATTCTCTCCTGGAGCCGGCACTTCCGCTCCTTCCCCGGCCAGGGCGACCTGCCGATCGGCGAGTTCATGGCCGCGATTGCGGCGACCGGCTACGCCGGGCCGCTGTCGCTGGAGATATTCAACGACCAGTTCCGCGCCGGCTCGGCGGCGCAGACTGCGATCGACGGGCTACGCTCGCTGATCCTGCTGGAGGACCAACTCGCGCCGGACTGGCCGAAGCTTGCCGGCGAGCCGCTGGCACCGAAAGCCAGAAGTCGCGGCATCGGCTTCATCGAGTTCGCCGTCAACGAGACCAAGGCGAGCGAACTCGGCCGCCTGTTTTCGCAGCTCGGTTTCCGCAAGACCGGCCGGCACCGCAGCAAGGCTGTCGAGCGCTGGTCGCAGGGCAAGGTCGAGCTCGTCATCAATTGCGAGACCGACGGCTTTGCCCATTCGCACTACGTCACCCATGGTCCCGGCGTCTGCGCGATTGCGCTCGATGTCGACAATGCCGGCCTCGCCATGCAGCGCGCCGAGACGCTGAAGGCGCGGACCTTCTACCAGCCGGTCGGGCCGGGCGAACTCGAGATCCCCGCGATCCACGGCGTCGGCGGCAGCCTGCTCTATTTTCTCGATCAGGCCGGCAAGAACTGGGGTACCGATTTCGAGCCGGTTGCAAGCGATGCAAGCGGCGATGCACTGCTCGCGGTCGATCACATCGCACAGTCGATGCCCTATGACGAGATGCTGTCCTGGCTGTTGTTCTACACCGGCATCCTCGATCTGAAGCGGCGGCCGCAGATGGAGATCGTCGACCCCAGAGGCCTCGTGCAGAGCCAGGCCATCATCAACGGCGACGAAAGCCTGCGTTTCGTGCTCAACGGCTCCTCGGCCAATCGCACACTGCCGGCGCGCTTCATTTCCGAGTTCTTCGGCTCGGGCGTGCAGCACGTCGCGTTCGCATGCCGGGATATCTTTGCGACCGTTGCCGCGATGCGCAAGCGCGGTGCGGACTTCCTGGACATCCCCGAGAACTACTACGACGATGTCGAAGCCAAATACGACCTCGCGCCCGAGCTGATGGCGCAGCTGCGCGCCAACCACATCCTCTACGACCGCGAGGGCGACGGCGAATTCTTCCAGGTCTACACCCACATCTTCGACGAGCGCTTCTTCTTCGAGATCGTCGAGCGAAGGAGCTATCAGGGCTTTGGCGCGGCCAACGCCGCCATCAGGCTCGCAGCGCAGGCCCGCGAGGTGAGGCCGATGAGCATGCCGCGGGTGTAGTTCTTCGCCTCCCCCGCGCTTGTCCGCCGAAGCTTTGGCGAAGGCGGATGCGGATGCGGATGCGGAGAGAAGCCGGAATTTACGAGAGCAAATTCCGGGTGAGGGGGACTCTCAGCGAGTCACATTACAATCAAGAGCAACGCTCCCTCAACTCGTCATTGCGAGCGCAGCGAAGCAATCCAGAATCCCTCCGCGGAAAGAGACTGGATTGCTTCGCTGCGCTAGGAAGAAACTGCTGGTTGTTTAGGGTCAGGCCGCCTCCGCGATGTGCTGGAGTTGGACGGTGAAGCCGAGCTTTTTGAGGCGCGCGACCAAGCGGCTTGCCTTGACCTCGGTGGGCCGACGGTCGAAGTAGGCGGCGCCGAGGTCGTGGTGCTCGGTGCCGTTTTTGAGGATGTGGTAGATGGCGGTGAGGAGCGAGGCGGCGACAGCGCAGATGGCTTTTTGAGGTCCGCGTCTGGCCTGCAAGCGGAAGAACTGCGCTCGGTAGTAACTGTTCTTTGAGCGCTTGGCGGCCCAAGCACATTGAACGAGCATCGTCTTGAGCCACGGCGCCCCCTTGCGCAGGCGCGAGGACTTGCGCTTGCCGGCGCTCTCGTTCTGCCCGGGGCACAGGCCGGCCCAGGCAACGAGATGGCCGGCAGTCTCGAAGCGGCTCATATCGGCGCCGATCTCGGATAAAATTGCCGGCGCTGCCACCGCGCTGATCCCGGGGACCGTGGTCAACAATCCGATCAAGTGGCGAAAGGGGATCTTGCCACCGCCTGCCTCCGCTTCCATGCCCTCGATCCGCTGAGCGATTTCGACATCAAGCTTGCGGATCGTCTCATCCAGACCATCGCGTTGCTTCAGGTGAAGCGCGAGCAGAAAGCGATGGTGATCCGTCAGGCGCCCGTGCAACGCATCGTAAAGCTCCTTCGGCGACGCCTTGAGCTGCTTGCCGGCAAGCTCGGCCAGCTTGTTCGGCTGCCGGACGCCGTCGATCATCGCCTGGATGATCCGCCGGCCGCTCGCGCCCATGATGTCGGAGATCACCGAGCCGAGCTTGATGTTGGCTTCCGCCAGCGTCTTGTCGATCCGCTGCACGTGCCGCGCCTGCTCGCGCACCAGTTGCTTGCGCGTTCGCGTCAGCGCGCGCAGCTCCTGTACCTTCTCCTCGGGAATGAAGCTGCCTTTGATCAGCCCGCAGGCCAACAGATCGGCGATCCACATCGCATCGTTCATGTCGGTCTTGCGTCCCGGCACATTCTTGATATGCGCCGCATTGGCGACGATCAATTCAAAGGCGCCTTCGCCCAGGATCCGGAACACCGGCATCCAGTAGACGCCCGTCGCCTCCACCGCCACATGCGTGCACCGGCTTTCTTCCAGCCACCTTCTCAGCTCCACGAGCGGGTCCGTCGTGGCCGCAAAAGTCCGGCACTCCCGCTGCGCCTTGCCATCGACCATGATCCGCACGCAGGCCACGACCGTGTCCCTGTGTACATCCAGCCCCGCCACCCGCTCATACAAAATATCCATGCTCCTCTCCTCAACAGTTAGCGCCGGCGGCATAGGCGCCTGTCAGAAAAGAATGCTAGGAAGCGTGCTCGAGGGCCATGCAGCCCCTCCGCGCCAGTGTGGGTTATCCAGGCAACCCGGGTCCAACTCGCAACCGGGCTCTCGCGCACCAGAGAGTAATCGACCTCTTTGCCGACGGCCTCTCAAAATACCGCATTTGCCCACGCTCCGACAGTTTCATCCAGCGCGCGTCGGCTCCTCAATGCCGGTCCCAACTCGCAATGACGATGTGGTGAATAGTTGCGAACTCAACGTCTACCGCCCCCGCGGAAACTCCCCTCACCCTGTCCCTCTCCCCGCAAGCGGGGAGAGGGGAAGAGGCAGCTGGGAGCACCAACCTTACTTCATCTTGCACTTGTCGTGGAAGCGATCCTGGTCGTTCTCGACGATGGTGGCGACGGTCTTCAGCGCGAGCTGGCCTTCGGAATCCTTGACCACGTCTTGCAGGTAGAAGTTCTGGATCGGGATGTGGTTGTTGCCGAACTTGAACGCGCCGCGCACCGACTTGAAGTTGGCCTTCTCCATCTCGGCCTTCATCTCGTCCTTCTTCGAGGTGTCGCCGTTCACGGCGACGACGGCGCTGTTGATCAGGTTCGCGGCGTCATAGGACTGCGCACCGTAGAAGGTCGGGCGCAGGCCGGTGTACTTCTTGCGGTAGTCGGCGACGAAGCGCTTGTTCTGCTCGTTGGGGAGGTCGTTGACCCATTGCTGCGCGCCGGGCACCCCGAGCGCGTTCTCCTTCTGGAGCGGCAGCGATAGCTCGTCGATGGTGAAGGCGGTGTAGAGCGGCATCGTGCTCTTCAGCCCGGCCTGCGCATATTGATTGAGGAATTGCACGCCGGCGGCACCGGGGTAGAACACGAAGATCGACTCGGCGCCGGAGGCGCGCGCCTTGGAGATCTCGGCGGAGAAGTCGAGCTGGCTCGGCCACACCGTGTATTCCTCACCCACGACCTGCCCCTTGAAGGTGCTCTTGACGCCGGCCAGCATGTCCTTGCCGGCGGCGTAGTTCGGGCCGATCAGGAACACCGACTTGACGCCCTTCTGGTTCATATAGGTGCCGACCGCCTGCGGGGTCTGGTCGTTCTGCCAGGAGGTCGAGAACACGTAAGGCGAGCACAGCTCGCCCGCGAGCTGCGACGGACCGGCATTGGCCGAGATCAGGAAGGTCTTCGAATCGACCGCGGTCTTGAGCGAGGCGAGCAGCACGTTCGACCAGATATAGCCGACGATGAAGTCGACCTTGTCCGACTGCACCAGTTTCTCGGTCTTCTGCTTGCCGACATCGGGCTTCTGCCCGTCGTCCTCGTAGAGCACCTCCACCGGCTTGCCGCCCATCTTGCGGCCGAGATGATCGAGCGCGAGCTCGAAGGAATTGCGCATGTCGTTGCCGATCACGGCGGTCGGGCCGCTGAACGTCGAGACGAAACCGATCTTGATCGTGTCGCCGGCGAATGCCTGATTTGCCAGCACCAGCGCCGCTGCGCCCGCCAGCCAAAATGCCGTCCTCATAACCACTCCCTCCATATTATCTTATCGGTCCCGGAAACGGGGTGATCGCCGCCCCGGGCCTGTTTCTATTGAACGCAAAATCTGTCGAGCCGCCAATGGCTCAGCGCCCGCCCTGCACCATATTTCGCCTCAATCGGCGATGGCAAGAAATATAATTCTACTCACTTCGGCCAAGGCTTGGTCAAGGCTGCGACGCTTTTTCGCGCCAGATCGATACATCAGGCCTATGCAGCGATTGATGACGGCTATTGGACCGCGGCGCCCAATCCGCACTTAAATGAAGGTGAGCAGCAGCGAGATTCGAAGGTGCATCATGGCCGCAAATCCCCATCGCGTCGTCATCGTCGGCGCCGGCTTCGGCGGGCTGGAAGCGACCTACCGGCTTGCGGGCGCTCCCGTCGAGATCACGCTGATCGACCGCCGCAATCATCATCTGTTCCAGCCGCTGCTCTACCAGGTCGCGACCGCCTCGCTCGCAACCAGCGAGATCGCCTGGCCGATCCGCCATCTCATGCGCGATCGCCGCGATGTGACGACGCTGTTTGCCACCGTGAGCGGCGTCGACACGGCGCGTCGCTGCGTGCTGATCGACGACGGCAGCGAGGTGCCCTACGACACGCTGGTGCTCGCCACCGGCGCGCGGCACGCCTATTTCGGCCACGACGAGTGGGAGCAGTTCGCGCCCGGCCTGAAAACGCTGGAGGATGCGACCACGCTGCGCCGGCACATCCTGGTGGCGTTCGAACGCGCCGAGCGCGAGACCGATCCGGAGAAGCGCGCGGCGCGGCTGACCTTCGTCATCGTCGGGGCCGGCCCGACCGGCGTCGAGCTCGCCGGCACCATCGCCGAGATGGCGCATCACACCCTGCCCGGCGATTTCCGCAATATCGACACGCACAAGGCGCGCGTGGTGCTGATCGAGGCGGGCCCGCGCGTGCTCGCAGGCTTTCCCGACGACCTCTCGGCCTATGCCCAGGCCTCATTGGAAAAGATCGGCGTCGAGGTCGTGCGCGGCCAGGCCGTTACCGAGATCAATCGCGAGGGCGTCGTGTTCGGCGGCAAGCTGCTCGAGGCGAAGACCCGAATCTGGGCCGCCGGCGTGCGCGCTTCGCCCGCGGCCGAATGGCTGGGCGCCCCCAGCGACCGTGCCGGGCGCGTGCAGGTCGAAGCCGACCTGACCATCCCCGGCCATCCGGAGATCTTTGCGATCGGCGACACCGTCAGCATCAACGCCTGGAACGGCAAGCCGGTGCCCGGCATCGCGCCGGCCGCCAAGCAGCAGGGCCGCCACGTCGCCGACACCATAAGAGCGCGCCTGCGCAGCGCGGCGACCGGCCCGTTCCGCTACAAGCATGCCGGCAGCCTCGCCCAGATCGGCAAGCGCCTGGCAGTGATCGATTTCGGCCGCATCAAGCTGCGCGGCGCCATCGCATGGTGGATCTGGGGCATCGCCCACATCTACTTCCTGATCGGCCTGCGCCACCGCCTCAGCGTCGCGCTCAGCTGGCTCTGGATCTACGCCCGCGACCAGCGCGCCGCGCGGTTGATCACGCAGGGATCAAGCAAGGTGGTGTAGTTTTTTCCTTCTCCCCTTGTGGGAGAAGGTGGCGCGAAGCGTCGGATGAGGGGCTCTTTCCACTCGCACGATTGCCCATGAGGAGAGAACCCCTCACCCGCCTTCGCTTCGCGAAGCCACCCTCCCCCACAAGGGAAGGGGGTGCAGTTGCGCGCTCGGCTATAGCTACTTCACCAGCTCACATCCGCCTTCCGTCAGCGGACGGAAGGCCTGGTCGGCGGGAATCGTCGAGACCAGCTTGTAGTAATCATATGGATATTTCGACTCCTCCGGCTTCTTCACCTCGAACAGGTACATGGGGTGCACGACGCGGCCGTCCTGGCGGATCGTGGTGTCGCCGAAGAGCTTGTCCTTGCCCTGGAACTTTTTCATCTCGGGCACGACCTGCTTGGCACTGTCGCTGCCGGTGACGGCGACCGCATTGAGATAGGCGAGCGTGGAGGCGTAAACGCCGGCCTGGTTGCCGCTCGGCATCTTGCCGTTCATGCCGGGCCGGGCGGCAAAACGTTTTGCGAACGCGCGGGTGTCGTCGTTCATGTCCCAATAGAAGGCCTCCATGAGCTGGAGCCCTTGGGCGACCTTGATGCCCA
This sequence comes from Bradyrhizobium sp. 191, assembly GCF_023100985.1. NCBI lineage: Bacteria > Pseudomonadati > Pseudomonadota > Alphaproteobacteria > Hyphomicrobiales > Nitrobacteraceae > Bradyrhizobium > Bradyrhizobium sp. 191. Next base: position 4,944,623 of record NZ_CP064692.1, on the reverse strand, counting down.
TGCCGTGGATGTCGTTGATGAAGAGCAGGAAGGCGACGAGCTTCTGGCCGCTCTGCTGGATGCCGAACTCGGCCGCCTGCTTCACAGCGTTGATGGTGTCGCCGCCGGCATTGGCGAGCCCGATCACCTGCGCCTTGGAGCTCTGCGCCTGCAACAGTAAGGACGCGAAGTCGGAAGTGCCGAGCGGATGCTTCGAGGAGCCGAGCACCTTGCCGCCGTGTCCTTCGATGTATTTCTGCGCCTCCGCCTCGATGCCCTTGCCGAGCGCATAGTCCACCGTGAGGAAATACCAATCCTTGCCGCCGCGCGACATCATCGCGGCCGCCGTGGTGTTGCCGGTTGCCCAGGCGTCATTGACCCATTGGATGGTGTTGGGCGAGCAGGCCTTGCCGGTGAGATCCGAGCTTGCGGTCGACGACGCCAGGAACGTCATGCGGCTGTCGCGCAGCAGGGCATTGATGGAGAGGCCGACCGCCGAGTTCGGCACGTCGACGATGGCATCGACGCCCTCGACGTCGAGCCATTTGCGGGCGATGGCGTTGCCGACATCGGCCTTGTTCTGGTGATCGGCATAGACGATCTCGACCTTGATGCCCTTTCCACCGCCGTTGAAATCCTCGGCTGCCATGCGCGCGGCTTCCACCGAACCCATGCCGTTGGTGTCCTGGAAGATGCCGGAGATGTCGTTGAGCACGCCGATGCGCACGACGTTGTCCGATATCTCGGCATTCGCCGCGCCAGTTACCAGGCTCGCGGCCAGCGCGAGCGTCCACTTCAGACGTTTCATCATTTCCCTCCCCTGTTGGTCGATTGGCGCGCCGGTCTCTGCCGACGCGTTTGAAAAGTCAGACCTGCCGTTCGGGCAGTCTCAGCACCAGCCCATCAAGTGCGGGCGTGATCTTGATCCGGCAGGACAGCCGGCTGTTCGGCCGCCGCTCGCTCGCGGTGCCGTCGAGCAGCGCGTCTTCGTCATCGGCCATCGCGGGCAAGAGTGCGAGCGAACCGTCGTCGACATACACGTGGCACGTGGCGCACATGGCGTTGCCGCCGCATTCGGCCAGGATGCCGTCGAGGCCGTGGCGGGTCGCGGCCTGCATGGCACTCTCGCCGTCGCCGGTCTCGACGCGGTCGGACTTGCCGTCGGGATGGATGAAGGTGATGGCGGGCATGAGCTCCTCGTCAGGCCGGAGTGATGGTGACAGGCAGGCTGTCGAGCCCGCGCAGCGTGTTGTTGAAGCGGCGCTTCGGCTCGCCCGTGATCTCGATCTTTTCGATGCGCCGGGCCAGCGCCGTCAGCATCACCTCGCCTTCGAGCCGGGCGACAAGCTGACCGACGCACATGTGGATGCCGGAGCCGAAGCCGACATGGCCGGAGGTGCGGCGTGTGATGTCGTAGCTGTCCGGCTTGTCCCAGCGACGGGGATCGCGATTGGCTGCGGCCAGGAACATCAGCACCTTCTCGCCCTCGCCGATCCGCGCGCCCGACAACTCGACCTCGCGCGAGGTGGTGCGGAAGAAGGTCTGCACCGGACTTTCGAAGCGCACGGCCTCCTCGAAGGCGCCACGCGCGAGCGTAAGATCCTGGCGCAGGCGCTGCCATTGATCCGGGAAACGGGCGAGGCAATAGACCGCGGCCGCTATGCCGTTGACGGTGGTGTCGAGACCGGCCGACAGCAGCGAGCGCACCAGGAGCGGCGCTTCGGTTGCCGTGATGGCGCCTTCGTCGACCTGTGCATGAATGCAGGCCCCAAAGCCATCCGGCGCCAGGTTCTCGCGCTGGCACTGCTCGGTGACATAGGCCTGGTGCGGTGCCGAGCGTTCGATCGCCTCCTGGCGCAGCTGGTTGGGCGGACCGAAGGCGTTGAACACCACGCTGGCATAGGGAATCAGATGCTCCCGCCCCTCGGGCTTCAAGCCGAGCGCATCCGGAAAGATCGAGAGCGGATAGGCTTCCGCAAGATCCGTGATCGCATCGAAGCTGCGCGTCTCCAGCAGCGCATCGACCCGCGCCTCGGCCGCCGCGGCAAAGCGATCGCGGACCTGCTTCATCACGGTGGGCGACAGCACCTTCGACAGCACGGCGCGGGTGCGGGTGTGCGCCGGCGGATCGGCCTCGAGGATCAGGCTCGGCGGCCGCCACGGCGTCTCCTTCTTGAAGTCGGACAGCCCGACGCCGCGGCTCGAGCAGAAGGTCGCGGGATCGTTGAGAACGGCATGGACCTCGGCGTAGCGCGCGACGGCGTACACGTTCCATCTGTCGAGATAGACCACGGGGCCCGCTTCCCGCAGCAGCTCATGCGTGGGGTAGGGGTCGGCAAAAAACTTCATGTCGAAGGGATCGACGTCGAGATGCGGAATGCCTGATCCAGCGGGGCTGGATACGGTCATGGAAGACCTCCCTCATTTTGATCTTGTGAAAGGGGAGCGCATGCCCTTAGGTCAGCGGGCCCGCCGCGAGTCAGAAACCCGATATGCCGCCGTCTTCGACCAGAGTCCGCCAGAAGCCCGCGCCCAATGATGTGGGACCGACGCTCGATCTCGACCGTTACGTCCCGGCGTTCATCACCTTCATCGCCAACAAGCTCTCGAACAGCGCGACCGCGTTCTATCAGAAGCAGTTCGGCGTCAACGTCACGGAATGGCGGATCATGTCGCTGCTGGCGATCGAACCCGGCATTCCGGCGTCGCGAATCTGCCACGTCATCGGCTTCGACAAGGGGCCGGTGAGCCGGACACTGGCAGGACTGGAGAAACGCGGGCTGGTCTCGATCCGCACCGATCCCAATGACGGCCGCACGCATTCGATCTCGCTGACGGCGAAGGGGCGCGCCACCCACGACAAGGTGATCGTCGCTGCGTTCGAACGTGAGAGACGCCTGTTGTCCTGCCTGAGCAAGGACGAGCGCGAGGTGCTGATCGACCTGCTGCGCCGGCTGCACGAAAATCTCGGCGCGGTGACCGGCGGCACTGAGGTCTGACGGGTCGCGCCTCAGGCAGCACCTTCCGACAGTTCCAGGCATGCGCCGGCGTTTGCCGGCGGCACCATTCGTGCCGAGCATTGTTTCCTCCAGGATCGGACGCGGCGGTTCCCCCGCCGTCATCCGCGCCTGGAACGGTTCGCATAAATTAGTTGCTTAGGCAACAAAAGAATCGGCAAGATATTGCGGCAGGGATGCTGGGCTAGTTTACGGGCCTGGATCCCGTGTCCCGGACGCGCTGCTGCGTGAAACGCTGCTGCGCAGAGCCGGGACCCATGCGGCCACGCTGCACTCGGATAGATGGGCCCCGGCTCTACAGCGCATCACACCGGACGATGCTTCGCATCGCCGGGGCGCTGCGCTGCGTCCGGGGCACGAGAGCTTACGAGTGGAGAGAACCTCTACTCCTTACGGACCGACCCACTCCGCCGACGCATCATCATTCAGCCGCGCCACTGCATCGGCACGGCGCGTCAATACGGCGCGCTGATTGATGTAGCCCTTGTCGGTGATCTCGCCGCCATCCACCGATGGCGGCTCGGCGAGAAGCAGCGCGCGCGTGGCATGGCCGGAGGAGTTGGGGCCCTGCAGTTTCAGCCTCGCCAGGCCTTGCGCGATCGCGGTTCTGATCAGGTCATGCGCGAGCACGTCGTTCACAGCCGCTGTCTCGGGCAGACCGGCATGGGCGCGGCAAGCTGCGTTGTTTGGAAATACCAGGAAGCGCACCTCGTCGCCGCCATGACCGGTGACGACGATGTCCTGCGCGAGCGGCGCCAGCGCGGCGATGCCGGCAACGCGCAACGTGCCGACGCTGACCCATGTGCCTGAGTTGAGCTTGAAGTCTTCGGCAACGCGGCCGTCGAAGAACAGGCCGCGCTCCGGCCGCGCGCTGTCAGCAAGCTTCACCGCGTCGCCGATCAGGTAGAAGCCCTCCTCGTCGAACGCTTGCCTGGTCAGCTCCGGCGCCTTCCAATAGCCGGGCGTGACATTGGGGCCGCGCACCCGCACCTCCAGCTTGTCGCCGGAGCCGACGAGTTTCAATTCGGTGCCGGGAATGGGCACGCCGATGTTGCCGGAGCGCTCGGCGAGGAAATGACAGTCGGTGGCGAGCGGTGAGGTTTCGGTCGAGCCCCAGGCCGAGACCATCGGCAACGCACGGCCGACGGTCTCGATGGAGAGCTGCTCCAGGGCATCCCAGAGATTCTGCGGGAGCGCAGCGCCGGCATAGAAGGCGAATTTCACCTCGCCGAAGAAGCGGCGGCGCAGTTCCTCGTCGCTGCGCAGCGCCGCGATCAGCATGTCGAAGCCGCGCGGCACGTTGAAATAGACCGTCGGCATCACGCTTTTCAGATTGGCGAGCGACGTCGCGAACAGGCCGGGGGCAGGCTTGCCGCCGTCGATATAGAGCGAGCCGCCATTGCGCAGCACGAGGTTGAAATTGTGGTTGGCGCCGAAGGTGTGACTCCAGGGCAGCCAGTCGAGGATGACGAGATTGCCGGGGCCCTCGTCGAGAAAGGTCCAGGTCTGCGCCTTCGCTTGCTGACTGGAGGTCAGCATGCGCTGGGTGTTGATGACCGCCTTGGGCGTGCCGGTCGAGCCTGACGTGAACAGGAGTTTTGCGATCGTGTCCGGCGTGAGCGCGGCAAAGGCCCTTGCGACGTCGGGCGTCTCGGGCGTTGCCGCAACGGTGCAGAAGGCGAGTACGCCATCGTCATCGGCATTGCCACTGATGATCTGAGCCTGGTGCAGCGGCTCGATAGCTGCCAGCGCTGCCGCGAATGGCTTGGTCGCGGAGACGTAGATCGCGCCCGGCTCGAGCAGCGCAATCATGCTCTTGAGCTTGTCGAAGTCTCTCGACATCAGCGAATAGGCGGGCGAGATCGCGGCCGAGGGCACGCCCACATGCTGGGCGGCAAGCGCGAGCAGCGCGTGATCAATGCTGTTGTCGGAGAGGATCGCGAGCGGGTGCTCTGCGGAGAGGCCTTGCGCCAAGATCCAGGACGCGGCGGCGCGCACCTTCCGCAACGCCTCGGCATAGGTGACGGTGGTCCAGGGCGCTTCGACAGTGCCGCGTTCGGCCAGGAAGATCGCATCCGGCGTTCGCCGCGCCCATTGCTCCAGCCAGTCGCCGACGCAACGGGCGCCATTGCGCAACGGATCGGGCGATCGCAGCATGATGCTGCCGTCGGCGCGTTGCTCTGCGATCGTCCTTGGCGTTGCGAACAGGCCTGCAACGTCACCATCTGGGGCGACTGTCATGTGTTTCCTCCTCCGCCCGGATATGGGATCGGCCGCAGCCTCGTCCGGGCCGCTTTGGTCATAATGTTGGGCATGGCAATTGTTGTCGTCAACAACAATCTTTCGCTCAGGCCCACGAGGCGCTAGGGTTGCGCGACAGGAGAGACCGACGTGACAGCCAGTGCAGCCCGGGTCGACAGCCGCCACACCCCGCGAAAGCGCGCCGGCAACGGCGCAGCACCACGCGATGTCGCCGACGACGTCGGCCTCGACGCACTGGCCGGCCATGCCGGCTATGCGGTGCGGCGTTTCCAGATCTGGATCTTTCAGGACTTCATCAAGACGCTCGGCGAGGTCGACATCCGGCCGACGCAATATTCGGTGCTGACGGTGATCGGCGCCAATCCGGGCCTGTCGCAGATGGCGGTGGCCAAGCGCCTCGGCATCGAGCGCGCCCGGCTGGTGCACCTGCTCGACAGCCTCGAACAGCGCAAGCTGGTGAAGCGAATCAAGTCGAAGGAAGACCGGCGCTCCCACGCCTTGCACCTCACGGCGCTGGGCGAGACCGCGCTGGCGAAATTCAAGCGGCTCGCGGCCGAGCACGAGCGGCACGTCGAGGCGAAGATCGGCAGGGAGAACAGGGCGCAGTTGCTCCGGATCCTCGCCGGCTTCACCTGACCTCGATCTGCCCATGATTTGGGCAGATGCACGTCACGGGTCGCCGGCGCGCCCGCTCGCGCCCCTGCCGAAATATCCCCCAACCCACTGATCTCACGATAATATCCTGGGTAATTGTCCTGCCCGGATAATGTACACAATGGCACATCGCTTGCTTCACTCCGGGTGAGGACATGTTGCCGGAGTTTTGTCGCCATGGGGGCTGAGCAGCCTGAAACGATCGCCGCGATTGTGGCCGCGCACCGCGCGGGCCGGCTTTCGCCGGCGCAGACGGTCGCGCGGACCTATCAGCGCATCCGCGACCACAATGACCCCGCCGTGTTCATCAGCCTGCGCGACGAGACGGACGCGATCGCAGAGGCCGAACGTCTCGCCACGAAGGGCGCCGCCGGCCTGCCGCTCTATGGCGTGCCGGTTGCGGTGAAGGACAATATCGACGCGCTGGGCTTTCCGACCACGGCCGCCTGCCCGGCCTTCTCGTACACGCCGGCGCACGATTCGACCGCCGTGGAGCGCCTGCGCGCCGCCGGCGCCATCATCATCGGCAAGACCAATCTCGACCAGTTCGCGACCGGCCTCGTCGGCGTCCGTTCGCCCTACGGCATCCCCAAAAACTCGATCCGCGAGGATCTCATTCCCGGCGGCTCGAGCTCGGGCTCGGCTGCCGCGGTCGGCGCCGGGCTGGTGCCGCTGTCGCTCGGCACCGACACCGCCGGCTCCGGCCGCGTGCCGGCGATGCTCAACAACATCGTCGGGCTGAAGCCGAGCCTCGGCATGATCTCGACGGCGGGCCTGGTGCCGGCCTGCCGCACGCTCGACTGCATCTCGGTGTTCGCACTGACGGTGGACGACGCCGCCCTCGCGCTGTCGGTGATGGCGGGACCGGACCAGGCCGATCCGTTCTCGCGCGACCGGCCGCTTGGCGCGATCACGCCGATGCCGCCAAACTTGCGCCTGGGCGTGCCGCGCAACGGGCAGTTGATCTTCTTCGGCGACAGGAAAGCGGAAGCCGCTTACGGCGATGCGCTGAAGCGATGGACTGCGCTTGGGGCGACATTGGTCGAGTTCGACCTCGAACCGTTCTACGAGACGGCGCGGCTGCTGTATGAGGGGCCCTGGGTCGCCGAGCGCTATCTCGTGATCAAGGACCTGCTTGCCTCCGCGCCCGACACGATCCATCCCGTGACGCGCGAGATCACCGCCGCCGGCGCGCGGCTGACCGCGGTGGAAACCTTCTCGGCGCTCTATCGTCTGCAAGGGCTGCGCAAGATCGCCGAGCGCACATTCGCCAATATTGACGCGCTGGTGCTGCCGACGGCGCCGACGGCCTACACGACCGCACAGGTGCTCGCCAACCCGATCGAGCTCAACAGCCGTCTCGGCACCTATACCAATTTCGTCAACCTGCTCGACCTCTGCGGCCTCGCCTTACCCGCATCGATGCGCAGCGACGGCATTCCGTTCGGCATCACGCTGCTCGCGCCCGCAGGACGCGATGCGCTGCTCGCCAGCATCGGCCGCGTCTTCCATGCAGATACCCAGCTGATCGTTGGCGCGAGGGGGGTGGCGCAGCCGCCGCTCGCAGCGCTCGCCACCAGCAGCAGCGACGAGATCCCGATCGCGGTCGTCGGCGCGCATCTCTCCGGCATGGCATTGAACGGCGAACTGACGACGCTCGACGGCCGCCTGATCGAGGTCACCAAAACCGCGCCGGATTACAAGCTCTATGCGCTGCCGACCACGCCGGCCAAGCCGGGCATGCTGCGTGTCGCAGCCGGCGAGGGCACCGCGATCGAGCTCGAGATCTGGTCGCTGTCGCCGTCCGCCTTCGGCAGATTCGTCAACGCGATCCCGGCACCGATGGCGATCGGCACCGTTCGCTTGGCGGACGGCCGCAGCGTGAAGGGGTTTCTCGTCGAGCCGGAGGTGCTGGACGAAGCGCGAGACATCACTGCGTATGGCGGCTGGCGGAAATATATGGCGGAAGCCGCGAAGGGGTGAATTCACGCCGCTGTCGTCCCGGACAAGCGCAGCTCCGGACAACGCGTAGCGTTGTCTAGAGCGGAGCGCAGATCCGGGACCCATACCCACAGGGAGCGGCTTTGGGAAGACTGGGAGTGGGAGCTTTGCCTCGCACTGCTCCCTGTGGTTATGGGTCCCCGCGTTCGCGGGGACGACACCGAGGGTGTGGCGGCGGACGGTGGCTACACCGACACCGCGTAGATCTCGTACTCGCCGCGCACCAGCTCGATATGCGCGCGCATCGCCGCTGCGGCACCTTGCTTGTCGCCGCGCATGATGGCGACGACGACGCGGTCGTGCTCGGCGTGCGACTTGGCGAGGCGGCCGAGATTGCGGAACTGGGCGCGGCGGAACGGCTGCACGCGGACGCGGGTGGCGAGCGTGATCTCGGCGATGTAGCCGTTCTGCGAACCGGCATAGATCGCGTTGTGGAAGCGCTCGTTGACCTCGTGGAAGCGCTCGGGATTGCCGGTGTAGCTCAGCACCCGCAGCTCCTCGTGGATGGCCTCCAGGCCGTGACGCTCGGCCGCCGACATGCGTTCGGCGGCGAGGCCTGCGCACAAGGCCTCGAGCTCCGCCATCGCCTCGAACATGCCTTTCAGCCGCTCGACGGATGGCCGCGCCACCACCGCGCCGCGATGGGGCCGTGCCTCGACCAGCCCGCTCGCCACCAGCTGGCGCAGCGCCTCGCGGACCGGGGTGCGCGAGACGTTGAAGCGCCGCGCGATGTCGGTCTCGTCCAGCGGCGCGCCCGGCGCCAGCATCCCGCGCACGATCTCGTCGGCAAGCTGAAGCCGCAGTTCCTCGGCGCGCGTGACTTTCTGCAGCGACGGAAGTGCCCGGTCGACGCGGGGCACCACCGGCTCGGCCGGCAATGTCCCGGGCGGAAGATCGTCAAGCGTCATTCGGTCAGGTCTCTTTCGGCTCGTCGATGATGCTGACATGAGCCGCGACGACGCGCCAGCCCTCCGGGAAGCGAATCCACGTCTGCATCTGCCGGCCGACCTTGCCGGGCGCCGTGTCGCGATAGAACAGGGTGGAGGCCACGGCCGTGTCGCGGCCGTAGCTGGTGATCACCGTCCTTGCGGTGCGCCGGTTCAACCCGACCGGCGAGCGTGCGGCGCGGAAGCCGGAGATCGCCTCATAGCCGTAGAGGTTCTCGCCGATGCCGTAGCGCAGCGTACGGGGATCGTTGCGAAAGAGTTCGCCGAGCGCGGCGACGTCGTTGCTCACGAGGGCCTGCTCATAGCGCTCGAACGCGGCTTTGACTTCCGCGATCACCTCGGGGAGATCGATCTCCATCTCAAAATCCTCTTGGCGTGGGCGCAACAACGACGCCCATCTTCTCCAACGCGTGCGCGACGCGCAGCGCTATGTCCTCGCGCCAAGGCGCGCAGATGATCTGCACGCCGATCGGCAGCGGCTCGAGCGGCACCGGCACTGCAACGACCGGCAGGCCGATGAACGAGATCGGCTGGGTGTGGATGCCGATATTGGCGCGCACCGGCAGCTCGACGCCGTCGAGGTTGAAATTCACCTGGCCGAGCTTTGGCGCGGTGCAGGGCGTCGCCGGCGCCAGCAGCACGTCGACCGATTTGAAGATCTCGGCAAGCTGCGCGCGATACCAGCGGCGGAATTTCTGCGCGCGATCAACCAGCGGCGCCGGCACCATGGCGCCCGCGATCAGCCGGTCGCGTACGGCCGGATCGAAGTCGTTCGGGCGCTTGCGTAGACGATCGAGGTGCAGCGAGGCGCCTTCGGTGGTGGTGATGACGTAGGCGGCCGCGCGGGCGCGCGAGGCTTCAGGCAGGTCGATGACCTTCGTCGCACCAAGCGCCTTGGCAACGCGGCTGACGGCTTCGACCGCTTCCGGAAAGACGTTCTTCTGGAAGTGACCGCCGGCAACGGCGATGCGTAGATCCGAAACCGGATTGGCGAGCAGCGGCAGCGTCGGTTCCAGGCCACGCGTGGTGCACGCGGCATCGTCCGCATCCGGCCCTTGCATCACGTCATAGGCGAGCGCGAGGTCGGTGACGGAGCGCGCGAACGGACCGAGATGATCGAGGCTCGCCACGAACGGGAACGACCGCGCCCGCGACAGCCGGCCATACGTCGGCTTCAGGCCAAAGATGCCGCAGAACGACGACGGCACGCGGATCGAGCCGTTGGTGTCCGAGCCGAGCGCGAGCGGCACCAGCGCGCCGCCGACGGCGCTGCCCGAGCCGCCCGACGAACCGCCGCTCATCCGCGTGGTGTCGTGCGGATTGCGCGAGGGGCCGTCGTGGATGTTCTCGCCCGTGAAGTCGTAAGCGTATTCGCCCATGTTGAGCGCGCCGACGAGAACGGCGCCGGCCGCTTCCATGCGCTCAATCAGCACCGCATCGCGCTTGGCGGATGCGAGGTCGCGGTTGATCTTCGAGCCTGCGCGGGTGGGCAGGCCCGCGACGTCGAACAGGTTCTTCACCGCGAACGGCACGCCGGCGAGCGGGCCGACGGGCTTGCCGGCGGCGATGTCGACGTCGACCGCGCGCGCTTTCGTGCGGGCACGATCGGCGGTGATGTCGGTGAAGGAATTGAGCACACCGTCATGCTGCTGGATGCGCGCCAGCGCGGCTTCCGTGGCATCGAGCGCGGACATCTTCCGGCTTGCGACCGCGCTTGCGATCTCGGAGGCCGTCATCTCTGGCTTGGCGGTCATGGCAGCATCAGGCCGTAAAGACGGGCGCCGGCTCGGTCTCGTCCGGCAGCGCGAATTCGTCGACGAGACGGGCGAGCCGCAGCGAGACCTCGAGGTTGGCGCGCACCGCGGGCCTCCAGGCCTCCTCGAGCGGCAGCGCCAGCGCTTTCGATACGGCGTCGATATAATCGTCCAGGGGTTCGCGTTTACTCGCAGTCACTTTTATCTCCATCTTCGTCATCGCCCGCGAAGGCGGGCGATCCAGTACACACCAACGCTGGTGATTACTGGATGCCCCGCCTGCGCGGGGCATGACACCTAGGCCGGCAACGGCGGATGCGGGATCGCCGTCAGCAGCTCCTTGGTGTAGTCGTCCTGCGGATCGCTCAAGACCTTCTCGGAAGAGCCTTCCTCGACGATTCGACCCGTCCGCATCACAATGACACGATCGCACAACAAGCGCACCACATTCAAATCATGCGAGACGAACAGATAGCTCATACCTAGCCGCGCCTTGAGATCCTGCAGCAGATTGAGCACCACGGCCTGCACCGAGACGTCCAGCGCCGCCGTCGGCTCGTCCAGGATGACCAGCTTCGGATGCAGGGCAATGGCCCGGGCGATGCCGACGCGGGCCTTCTGGCCGCCGGACAATTGGTGCGGGAAGCGGTCGAGCAGGTTGTGCGGCAGGCCGACCATGGTGGCCAGTTCCTCGCAGCGGGCGCGGAGCGCATCGCGGCCCTTGACGTCGCCGAGTTGCATGATGGGGTCGGCGATGGCGCGCGCGGCGGTGAAGCGCGGGTTGAGGCTGTCGGTCGGGTCCTGGAACACCATCTGGATGCGGCTGCGCTGCGGCAGGCGGGCAAAGGCCGATGGCGCGATGCCGGAGATCGCCTCGCCATCGAACTCGATCAGTCCGGAGGTCTGATCGAGGAGACGCATCACCATCATCGACGTCGTCGATTTGCCGCAGCCGGATTCGCCGACGAGGCCGACGCTCTCGCCATGGCCGATCGCAAAGCTGATGCCGTCGACGGCGCGGAACACGTCTGGCTCGACCGGCGGCTTGCGGCCGAACAGTTTGCCGAGCACGGCGGTGGCGCCCTGGCGGGGATATTCCTTGACGAGCTTGTCGACGAGGAGGAGGGGCGCCTTCTCCCCGCTTGCACTGCTCTGCTCCCTCTCCCCGTCCTTCACGGGGAGAGGGTTGGGGTGAGGGGCTACATCTGCGAGCACAATACGCGGAGGCTCCCCCTCACCCGCCGCGCTCTGGGGCGCAATTGTGCTCCCGAGCGCGTCGGCCTCTCCCCGCACGCGGGGAGAGGCGAAGGCAGCGCCCTCCTCCTCTGGCAGCAGATCCCGCAGGCTCACACCCAGCCGCGGCGTCGCGCGCATCAGCTTCTTGGTGTAGGGGTGCTGCGGGTTGGCGAAGATGTCGGCGGCTTTCGCGGTCTCGACGACGCGGCCCTTCTCCATGACGACGACGCGGTCGCAATAGGCGGCAGCCAAGCCGAGATCGTGCGTGATCAGGATGGTCGACATCGCGCGGCGCCTGGTCAGCTCGACGATCAGGTCCATCACCGCCTTCTGCGTGGTGACGTCGAGGCCGGTGGTCGGCTCGTCCGCGATGAGGAGCTGCGGATTGCAGGCGAGCGCGAGCGCGATGACGACGCGCTGGCACATGCCGCCGGAGAGCTCGAACGGATAGGCGTGGTAGCGCTCGCGCGGGCGGGCGATCTTGACCTGCTCCAGCGCCTCGATCGCCTTCTCGCCGTGATCGGCCACCTGGGCCTGCTGCACATGGGTGCGCAGCACGTCCTCGATCTGGTCGCCGACTTTGCGGATCGGGTTCAGCGCGGCGCGCGGGTTCTGGAAGATCATCGAGACCTCGCGGCCGCGCAGGTCGCGCATCTGGTCTTCGGTCGCGGCCTTGACGTCGATGCCGGAGAACATCACCGAACCCTCGGCGATCCGCCCCGCGCGATCGAGGATGCGCATCACGGCATAGGAGGTCACCGACTTGCCGGAGCCGGACTCGCCGACGATGGCGAGCGTCTCGCCCTTGGCCACGGAGATGTCGACGTGCTGCACCGCTTTCACGATGCCGCGACGGGTGGTGAACTCGACGGTGAGGTCCTGAACGTCGAGCAGCGGCTGGGCGGTCATGGACGGCTCCCGTCACTCAAACATTCGAAAACAACCCCATGCACAGTAGAATGGCGACTGAAATCATTGGAGAATTTCCGATGGGCCTTTGCGCGTGAGGGAGGCACCGACCTCTCGCTCCCTCCCCCCTTGTGGGGGAGGGAATGAGAGAGCAGTGCCCTCCTCACATGCACAATCCAGGAGCCCAAACCCAATCATCATCACGTCCTCCGCTGGGGATCGACGATGTCGCGCAGGCCGTCGCCGAGGAGGTTGAAGCAGAACACGGCGATCATCAGCGCGAGGCCGGGGAAGAGCGCGATCCACCATTCCCCTGACACCATGAAGCCGGCGCCCTCCGCGACCATGATGCCCCATTCAGCCGTGGGCGGACGGACGCCGAGACCGATGAAGGACAGGCCCGCGGCATTGAGGATGGCATAGCCCATGGTCAGCGACATCTGCACGATCATGATCGGCATGATGTTCGGCAGGATGTGCACGAGGAGAATGCGGAATTCGCCGTTGCCCGACAGCCGCGCCGCCTGCACGAAGCCGGCATTGCGGCGGACATTGGCTTCGGCACGCGCGACACGGGCGTAGAGCGGGAAGTTCACGATGGCGGTGGCGAGGATGATGTTCTGCACGGTGTTGCCGAGCGCGGCGACGATGCCCATCGCGAGCACGAACAGCGGGAACGCCATGATGGTATCGGCGATGCGGCCGACGATGCGATCGGTCCAGCCGCCGAAGTAACCCGCCGCGATGCCGGCGAGCCCGCCCATCAGGAACACCAGCGCGACGGATGCGACCGCGATGAAGACGTCGAGCCGGGTTGCGACGATGACGCGGCTGAAAATGTCGCGCCCGAGCTGGTCGGTGCCGAACCAGTGCGCCGCCGACGGGGGCTTCAGCGCAGCCACGGTGTCGGAGGCGAGCGGGTCATACGGCACCACATAGGGGCCGAAGATCGCGGCGGCGAGGATCAGGATCAGCAGCGCGAAGGCGAAGCCCGTGACCTTGTTCTCGCTGAGGACGTAGCGAGTCTGTTCGAGGATCGCGACGAGGCCAGAGGTGCGGGCGGGACCGGCAGGTTCGACGGCAGGCGCAACGGAGCTCATGTGGTCCCCCTAGCCTTCAAGTCTGACGCGCGGATCGATCACGCCATACAAGATGTCGATCACGAGGTTGAGCAGCACGTACATCACCGCCATGGTCAGCACGAAGCCCTGCACCGGCGCGAAGTCCGACGAGATCAGCGCTTCCACCGCATAGGAGCCGATGCCGGGCCAGGCGAAGACTTTCTCCACCAGCACGTTGGCCCCCAGCAGGAACGAGAACACCATGCTGAGCGTGGTGATGACCGGCAGCATCGCGTTGCGGAAGGCGTAGGTGACGATCACGGTAGCGGGCGACAGGCCGCTGGCCCGCGCGGTGCGGACGAATTCGGATGCGAGCACCGCCAGCATCGAGGCGCGCGTCATGCGCGCGATCGGCGCCAGCGAGAAGATCGCGAGCGTCGTCGCCGGCAGGATCAGCTGGCTCAGCGCCGAGCGGAATGCCTCGACGTCGCGCGCGAGCAGAGTGTCGATCAGGTAGAAGCCGGTCACCGTCGGCGGCGCGCTGTAGAACACGTCGAGACGGCCGAGCGGCGCGGGCGACCAGCCGAGCCGGAAGTAGAACACATAGACCAGCACGAGGCCGGTGAAGAACACGGGCAGCGACACGCCGGCCGTCGTGGTGACCCGGCAGAGATGGTCGATCCAGGACCCCGGCCGCGTCGCCGCGAGCACACCGAGCGGGATCGCGATCACAACCGAGACGATGAGGCCGAGCAGCGTCAGCTCGGCCGAGGCCGGCAGGCGATTGCGGATCTCGGTGGCGACGGGCTGGCCGGTCGTGAGCGAGTTGCCGAAATCGCCATGGGCGAGATCGTTGGCATAGCGGAAGAACTGCTCGACCAGCGGCTTGTCGAGGCCGAGTTTCTTGCGGATCTGCTCGACCGCTTCTTTCGTTGCGGCAGGGCCGGCGAAGTACGCCGCAGGGTCGCCCGGCAATGCGCGCGTCAGCAGGAAAGTGACGATGACGACGCCGATCAGCGAGGGAATCGCGAACATCAGGCGCTTGCCGATCATGGTCAGCATGGGGACGACCTCTCGCGCTTTGCTTTGAAACGAGATCGCGCTCCGTGAGCCGCTGCGTTCCCTGCCCCCTTGTGGGGGAGGGCTAGGGAGGGGGGTGGCCCCGGGAGAGGTCGGAGTTCGTGGCTACCCCTCTCCCCAACCCTCCCCCACAAGGGGGGAGGGAGTCTGAAGAGCGTGCTCACCTCACCCATGTCCCCTCACCCCTTCGCCATCGCGCGATAGTCGAGCCTGCGGTGGAACCAGTACTGGTAACCGCTGATGTTCTTCTGCATCGCGACGTTGACGAAGGGCTGATACAGCGGGATGCGCGGCACGTCGGTGAAAGCGAGATCGACGAAGCCCTTCACGTCCTTGTCGTAGGTCGCCGTGTCGCCGGTTGAAGCAGCGGTGCGCGCGCCATCGATCAGCTTGTCCATCTCCGCCGACTTGTAGCTCATGGTGTTGAAGACGGAATTATTGCCGTGATAGCACCAGTAGAAGAAGTATTCGGGATAATCGAGCCAGCCCGAGAACACGTTGGTGAAGAGCGGCATCTCCTTCTTGTTGAGCTCGGTGCGCCAGTTGGCGCCGGGCACCTTGTTGATGGTGGTCTTGATGCCGAGCTGAGCGAGACTCTCCTGCACCAGCACGCAGAGCGGCTCGTTGACGCCGGCAAAGTTGAGGTCGAACGAGATCGTGGTCTCGAAACCGTTGGCATAGCCGGCCTCGGCCAGCAGCGCCTTCGCCTTCTCCATGTCGGTGTTGTACTTGTGCGGCTGCGGCCAGGCGACTTCGGTCGGCTTGTCCTTCGGCGCACCGAACATGGGATTGCCAAGGCCGAACAGCACGGCGTCCATGATCTTCTGATACGGCATCGCATAGGCGATCGCCTGCCGCACCTTCGGATTGTCGAACGGCGGCTTGGTCACGTTCATGCCGATATACTGGATGCCGTTCGAGAACGGCAGCGACACCACGTTGAGCTTGCCGTTCGCCTTCATCTCCTGGAAATCCTTGAACGGCAGCTCATAGGAGATGTCGGCGTCGCCGCGCTCGAGCAGCGCGCGGCGGTTGCCGGCCTGCGGCACTATGCGCCAGATCACGCGCTTGATCTTCGGCAGGGGACCGCCGACCCAGTCGTCGTTGCGCTCCATCACCACTTCGGTGCCGGCGGTCCATTTCACCACCTTGTAGGCGCCGGAGCCGGCGGTCTGCTGTTTCGTGAACTCGAGACCCCAGGGATCCTTTTCGCTGGCGTTCTTCTTGACCAGCTCGGAATTGACGATGCAGGGCACGATGACGGCAAGATCGGGGATCGTCAGCCTGTCCTTCTTCAGGAAGTCGACGCGCACCGTATGATCGTCGATCACGACGAACTGCTCCGGCTTGGTCAGCGAACCCGCGCTCATCTGGAAAGTCGGGAAGCCGCCGACGCTGACGGCGCGGTCCAGCGACCACTTGACGTCCTTGGCGGTAACAGGCGCGCCGTCGTGGAATTTGGCGTTCTTCTTGAGCTTGAAGGTCACCGACATGTCGTCGATCTTGAAGTCCTCGGCGAGTTCGCCCTTGAACTTGTCGCGATCGTAATAGGGCACGCCACCGGGGCCGCTCTTCATCTCGTGGCTGATCAGGCGGTCGTAGCAATTCCAGGACACCTCGTAGCCGGGCACGTTGGTGCCGACGCCATGGATGTCGAGATTGTTGGGGCCGCCCTCCGAGACGATCAGCAGCGTCTCCGAGCGGGCATCGGCCTTGGCGGAGGAGATCACGGACGGCATGGCCGGAAGCGCCGCTCCGGCGGCCAACCCGGAAACGGATTTGAGGAAATCGCGGCGTTTCATGAAATGGCTCCAACACAACGTTTTGGTTGGAACTGACTTCGCAAGGTTCGTGCCAGAGCTTAACGAGGTATTACCCGCGGATTAACATACTGATTCCAATCATGTCTGCCATTTCTGGCGGAAGTTGGAGAGAGCGATCACGCCTCGTATTGCATACAAAGAGAGGCAAATGCTTAAAATATAGGCCAACAAATAGAGGAGCCCATTCGGAAGGCGATGGCACGAAAATCCTTCAAGCCACGGTATAACGGTACGATCCCCGCCGTCATTCCGGGCGATGCGCGGCATCGAGCCCGGAATCCATCGGGCCGCAACATGCGCGGAACAATGGATTCCGGGCTCGCCGCTCCGCGGCGCCCCGGAATGACGGGGGGCCGGCGCTCACCCCGCCCAGATCAGCTCCTGCAGCTCAACCAGATCGTCCGCCTTGTCCTGCCAACCCGCGATGCAGATGTGGCTGTTGAGGTCGCTGGCGCGGTGCAGCAGCATCAAGGCCATCAAGCGGCGCTTGAGCGCGAAATCGAGCTTCGTATAGCCAAAGCCTTCGAGCAGGCTCTTCACCCGGCCCGGCCGTCCCGCCGCCATGAAGGCGGCGGGGCCGAGCAGGTCGTAGTCGCGCCATCCCGCGAGCACGTCGCCGAAGTCGAACAGGCCCTTGAGCGACCATTGGCCGTCATCGCAGGCGAGCAGAAAATTCTCGGGGATGTATTCGCCGACCAGGATCACCGGCGGCGCATCCATCGGAATCAGCTGAGCTGCATCGTGGAGGAGATCGTCGAGACCGGCGAGGAATTTCGGCGCAAGGCCGAGACGTGTGTGCCTGGCGCGGCAACCCTGCATCTGCCGGCGCATGAAGTCGTCCCAGCGCGGCTCGATCTGCGCGAGCTCTCCAAGAGGGACGCGCTGCACGGAAGCGATGGTCTCGCCGATCTGGCGCAGCACGCGCTCCTTCTGGTCTTCCGGCAGGGACGGCCAGACCTCCGAGCCGAGCGTGCCGGCAAGGCGCGTGATGACGAGATAGGGCCAGCCGTCGCGCTCACCTTCGGCGACGATCTCGGGAATCGGCAGATCGAGATGGCCGGCGAGCTGCGTCAGCGAACCGCGCTCGGAGATAAACTGCGCGCGCAAGAGCGGCGGGAAGATTTTCAGGATCAGCGTTTCACCCAGGCCGACCACGAGATTGGTGCCAGTCGCAAACACATGCGGGGCGCTGACATCGAGACCGTGTCCGCGCGCGATGTCGAGCGCGATGGGGAGCCATTGTGAGGGAGCTGAGCGAAAGGCGCGGAAGCTTTCCACATCGGTGAGGTCGGGAAGTTGTTGCGATGGCGCAAGGCTCATCCGCAATCGCTCGCGCGAAATTGCTTTGTTTGATTCAGTGCCGGCCCAGGAAATGGTGCACCTCTCCCGCTTGCGGGAGAGGTCGGCACGTAGTGCCGGGTGAGGGTTTTCTCCTCTTGGGGATTGTCCCATTGCGGAGACACCCTCTCCCCAACCCTCCCCCGCAGGCGGGGGAGGGAGCGCACCGTGCCCGCGGCGACAGCCAGGCTCATTCGCAAACGCCCCTACCTGTCCGGGCTTGCGCGTTCGAACTGGCGCAGCAGCTTGTTGCCGCGCTCGACGGCGGAATCCAGTGCGGCTTGCGCGCTCTTCTGGCCGGCAAAGGCCTGCTCCAGCTCGTCCTCGATGGCGCCGCGGATCAGGATGAAGGAGCCGAGCCGGATGCCCTTGGAGTTCTCCGTCGGCGGATGCAGCGTGATCTGCTCGAACGAGATCGCCGAGCCCGGATTGCGCTCGTAGAAGCCCTGCGACCGCGTCAGCTCGAAGGCGGCGCGGGTCACAGGCAGATAGCCGGTGTTCTGGTGCCAGGCGGCCTGCACGGCGGGTTGCGACAGATAGGCAAAGAACCGCGCGACGCCCTTGTATTCCTGGCGGGGACGGTCGCGCAGCACCCAAAGCGTGGCGCCGCCGATGATCGAGTTCTGCGGCGCGTCCTTCACGTCCGGCCAGTACGGCATCATGCCGTAGCCGATCTCGAATTTCGAATTCGCCTTGATGTCGGCACGCGTCGCCGAGGAGCCAATGAAGATGCCGCATTCGCCTTTCTGGAAGCGCGGCTCGGCTGATTGACCGCGGCCGCTGTAGTCGAACAGCCCGGTCTTCTGCCACTCCGCGAGCTGGGCAATGTGCTTGACGAGAAGCGGATTATTGATGGTCAATTCGGCATCAAGCCCGGCAAAGCCGTTCGCCCGCGTCGCCAGGGCCAGATTGTGGAAGGCGGAGAAATTCTCGACATGGATCCAGGACGGCCAGGACGTGGTGAAGCCGCAAGGAGCACCACGGTCGCGCAGGCGCTTCGCGGCCGCTCCCAATTCCGGCCAGGTCTTCGGCGCCGCCTCCGGATCGAGGCCCGCCCCACGGAACATGGTCTTGTTGTAATAGAGGATCGGGGTCGAGGAATTGAACGGGAAGGACAGCAGATTGCCGGCCGCATCGGTGTAGTAGCCGGAGACCGCGGGCAGGTAATCGTCCAGCGAGAACGGCTCGCCCTGGTCCCGCATCAGGCTGAACACCGGATAGATCGCGCCCTTGGCCGCAGTCATGGTTGCGGTGGCGACCTCGTTGACCTGGACGATCGCCGGCTGGCTGCGCGAGCGGAAGGCGAAGATCGCGGCCGTCACCGTCTCGGTGTAATTGCCCTTGTAAGCGGGCACGATCCGGTAGTCGGACTGCGAGGCGTTGAAGTCGGAGGCGAGCTTGTCGAGCTGCCGGCCGAGCTCGCCGGACATGGCGTGCCACAGCGCGATGTCGGTGGCGGCACGCGCAGGCGCGGCCAATGAGAGAGCCGCAAGGGCGGCGACGAGCTGCAAAAGGCGCAGTGCTGACATCACGGTGGCTCTTCCCTTGCCGCACGCCGGAAGACGGCTGCCTTGCTTAAGGCGCGGCATTGGCGGTTTCAACCGGGAATGAGCGCCGGCCGCGCCGCACAATTCTGCCCTGCGGAACCGGCGGGATGGCCTTCCCATGACCATCTGTTAGATTGCATTGAACCTTTTCCTTCTACCATAGACTCCACCACTGAGGGGTCGAGTGTGCCAGTGTTGAACCGTGCCGAATCTTCGCGGACCGGGGTGATCTTCGTCGCGCTTCTGCTTACCGTCTGGACGACGGGCGCCGTTGCGCGCGAATTTCGCGCCGCCGACACTCAGGCCGAGAACTACCCGACCGTCCAGGCGCTGCGCTACATGGGCGCCTTGATCGCCGAGCGCAGCGGCGGCCGGCACGAGATCAAGGTGTTCCACTCCCGTCAGCTCGGCGAGGAAAAGGAGACCATCGAGCAAACCCGGGCCGGCGCGATCGACCTCAACCGGACCAACGTGGCGCTGATCGGTAATTTCGTCCCGGCGATGAACGTGCTCGCGATGCCGTTCCTGTTCCGGTCCATCGAGCACATGCAGAACGTGCTGGACGGGCCGATCGGCAGCGAGATCTTGAACAGTTTCGAGCCCTACGGATTCGTGGGACTCTGCTTCTACGATTCGGGCGCGCGGTCGATCTACAATGGCGTCCGCCCGGTCCGAAGCGTCGCAGATCTCCGGGGATTGCGGATCCGGGTGCAGCAGTCGGAGTTGATGAGCCAGATGATGCGCGCGCTCGGCGCCGAACCGGTCGAGCTGCCCTACGGGCAGGTGCTCACCGGGCTTGCCAACCACCTGATCGACGGCGCCGAGAACAACTGGCCATCCTTCGTGACGACGGACCATTACAAGCATGCCGGCCACTACACGCTCACCGAGCACACGATGAGCCCGGAGGTGCTGGTGATCTCGCTGAAGGCCTGGCAGAGCCTGTCGCCGGACGACCGGATCATCTTCAGGGAGGCCGCGCAGCGCTCGAGCCGCTTCATGCGCGAGAAGTGGCGCGACCTCGAGGAGCAGTCGCAGCGCAAGGCGCAGGACGCGGGCGTGACCATCGTCAAGGACATCGACCGCAAGCCGTTCGAGGAGGCGATGGCCGCAATCTACGCCAAGGCCGGACGCGATCCTGCGGCGGCCGCGCTGATCGAACGCATTCGCAAGGTGGAGTGAGGCCTGTTGGCTGCACTTGGACATCACGAACACGCGGACAGGCCGCCCGGCCCGATCGGGCAGCTGCGCGCGCGGCTCGTCGGCGTGCTGCGGGCGGTGCCGATCCGCTGGCGCATCCTGTCGATCGCCGCGCTGAACTCCGCCGTGGTCGTGGTGCTGGTGGCGATGATCTGGAACGGCGCGCAGGTGCTGGGCTCGGCCTGGCACGACGTGCGCCAGGTGCGCGAGTCCGACCGGATCCTGGCGCTGCTCGAAAGCGAGACCGGGCGGCTGCAAAACCTGATCCACCGCTACATCAACCAGCCGAGCCCGGACCTGTTCGCCGAGATCCTCCTGCTGCGCGAGGCGGTGCTGGGCACGCTGACCAACCGCGCCGCCAAGGACCCGATGCTGTCGGGCTCGGTCGAGGAGCTGGAGCGCACCACCGATCGCTTCCTCAACGGCTTCGGCGAGCTGCGCAGCGTGCAGGCGACGATCGCCAAGACCTATGAGGAGCAGGTGCAGGGCCCGGCCAGGGACATGGCCGGCCTCTATTCCATCATCGAGGGCGCCACCGGCCATCGCGACGCGCTGATCTGGCCCTCGCTCGGCAAGTCCCGCGAGGCCTTCACCGCGATGCTGGTGGCGGCCAATTCCTACTACCTGTCGCAGTCATCGGGCGCCGCCGACGACGCGCGCCGCAACACCGAGACGATCGAGAAGACCATCCCGGTCATGATCGATCTCGCCGACAACGACCTCCAGAAGATGGCCCTGCGGCGGCTTGCGGCCCGCACCATGGCGCTGCGGGAGGGCTTTGCCAAGCTCTCCGAGCAGCTTGCGAGCCGCACCGAGCTGCTCCGCAACACCATCGACGCCAGCCAGGCCGAGGCGATCGGCGCCATCGACGACCTCTCGAGCAAGATGCGCCAACGCGAGCAGAAGGCGCAGGAGACCTTCGACCGCACGCTGGGAGATATTTCCCGGCGGGTGCTGTCGATCGCGGTCATCTTCCTCGGCATCATCCTCACCGCGGGCGTCTTGATCGCACTGTCGATCCGCCTGCCGCTGCAGCAGATCATGACCGCGATGCGTGCGATCACGCTCGGCGACCTCGATCGCGAGGTGCAGGGCACCAAGGCGCGCGACGAGGTCGGCGCCATGGCGCGCGCGGTGGAGGTGTTCCGCGAGAACGCGATCGCCAAGCGCGAGACCGAGGACGAGCTGCGCGCGTCCAAGGAGAAAGCCGAGAGCGCGCTGCTCGAGCTCAATGCCGCGCAGCAGAATTTGATCGATGCCGAACGGCTGGCGGCGCTCGGCGGCCTGGTTGCCGGCGTCGCGCACGAGGTCAACAACCCGATCGGCATCAGCCTCACGGTGGCCTCCAGCCTGGCCCGGCGCACCGAGATCTTCGAGGCCCAGCTCAGGGGCGAGGGCGGCCTGCGCCGGTCGCAGCTGGAGGAATTCGTGCAATCCTCACGCGACGCCTCGCAGCAGCTCGTCGCCAACCTCCAGCGCGCCGGCGAGCTGATCCAGTCGTTCAAGCAGGTTGCGGTGGATCGATCGCATATCGAGCGGCGGCAATTCTCGCTCAGCGAAGCCACCGAGCAGATCATCGCCAGCCTGCGCCCGGTGCTGAAGCGGTCGCCGATCACGCTTCAGGTCGACGTGCCCGAGGGGCTGCTGCTCGACGGCTATCCCGGCTCCTACGGCCAGATCCTGACCAACCTGTTCCTCAACGCCGCCAACCACGCCTTCGCCGATGGGCGCGCCGGCACGATCGCGATCTCGGCGCGGCCGCGCGGGACCGACGACATCGAGATCAGCTTCGCCGACGACGGGGCCGGCATGACCCCCGACGTGCAGCGCCAGGCCTTTGACCCTTTCTTTACCACCCGGCGCAATGAAGGCGGCACGGGACTTGGCCTCCATATCGTCTATAACCTCGTCACCCAGCAGCTCGGCGGCCGCATGGTGCTGGAATCCAAGCTGGGACAAGGCACTACTTTTCGCATTATCATGCCCCGCGTCGCCAAGGGCGGCACGCAAAGCACAGAAAGTGACGGATCTTCGCAATGGCCGAACAGGACGATGTCCTCCACCTGATCGACGATACCGGTACCGCGTCGGAGGATAGTAACGCCCGGAAGTGGAAGATCGCCGTCATCGACGACGATCCGGCCGTGCATGACGGCACCCGTTTCGCGCTGTCGGACTACAGCCTCAACGGCCAGAGCCTGGAGATCCTCTCGGCCCATTCCGCAGCGGAAGGCCGCAAGCTGATGGCCGAGCACGGCGACATCGCCGCCGTGCTGCTCGACGTCATCATGGAGACCGACGTCGCCGGCCTCGAACTGGTCGAGTTCATCCGCAACGAGATCAGGAACGAGACCGTGCGCATCATCCTGCGCACCGGCCAGCCCGGCCAGGCGCCGGAGCGGCGCGTGATCGTGCAGTACGACATCAACGACTACAAGGCCAAGACCGAGCTCACCGCCGACAAGCTGTTCACCTCCCTGACCGCGGCGCTGCGCTCCTATCAGCAGCTCGAGCGCATGGTGCAGACACGGCGCGGGCTGGAGATCATCATCGATGCCGCCTCGACGCTGTACGACTTCAAGTCGATGCAGCGGCTCGCCGAGGGCGTGCTGACCCAGCTCGCCTCGCTGCTCAACGTCGATTGCGCCGGCATCCTGGTCCTGCGCGACAATGGCGGCGTCGACCCCGAGCTCTCGGTGCTCGCCGGCAGCGGCTGCTACAGCCGCTTCATCGGCACCACCACGTCGAAGGCACTCGATCCCGACCTGCGCGAGATGGTCGAGGCCGCGTTCCAGCGCCGCAAGAACGAATTCGCCGACCACCGCAGCGTGATCTATCTGCGCACCGGAAGCGGCCGCGAGGTCGTGGTGCTGCTCCAGGCCGAGCGCGAGCTGTCGGAGACCGACCGGTCGCTGGTCGAGATCTTCTCCAGCCGGCTCTCGATCGCCTTCGACAACGTGATCCTCTACCAGCAGCTCCAGGACGCCAACACCCAGCTCGAGGACCGCGTCGCCCAGCGCACCCGCGCGCTGATGCAGGCCAACCGCCGGCTCTCGGCGCAATGGCTGCGGCTGCAGCGCGCCAACGGCTTCAAGAACGAGATTCTGGGCACCGTCGCGCACGACCTGAAGAATCCGCTCGGGGTCATTCTCGGCCGCACCGAGATGCTGAAGGAGCTGATCTCGACCGGCGCCTCGGAAAGCGGCGTGGCCGCCCAGGTCGACCACATTCGCGACGCCACCAAGCGCCTGACCACGATGGTCGACCATCTGATCTCGGATGCGATGGCCGATGCCTTCGACATCACCATCCGCCGCGAGCCGGTCGACGTCGCCGCGCTGGCCAAGGAGGTTGCCGACGCCAACCAGCCGCTCGCGGTCAACAAGCAGCAGGCGATCAGCGTCACCGCGCCGCCCAACATCGTCACCATGTGCGACACCGACCGCATCCGCGAGGCGATCGACAATCTCATCAGCAACGCAATCAAATACTCTCCGATCGGCGGCAAGAT
This sequence comes from Bradyrhizobium sp. 191, assembly GCF_023100985.1. NCBI lineage: Bacteria > Pseudomonadati > Pseudomonadota > Alphaproteobacteria > Hyphomicrobiales > Nitrobacteraceae > Bradyrhizobium > Bradyrhizobium sp. 191. The sequence continues at coordinate 4,920,304 of NZ_CP064692.1, read as the reverse complement.
CGACGTGGCCGTCAGCCATGAGGGCAGCGACACCATCGTCCGCGTCAGCGACGAGGGCGCCGGCCTGTCGCCGGAGGATCTCGGCCGCCTGTTCGGCCGGTTCCAGCGGCTGTCGGCAAAACCGACCGCCGGCGAGAGCTCGACGGGGCTTGGGCTCTCCATCGTCAAGCGTATCATCGACATGCATGGCGGCGAGGTAACCGCCGACAGCGAGGGCCCCGGCAAGGGATCGACCTTCACCATCACCCTCCCCGCGACTGAAACGCCGTGATGGAGAGCCCATGACCCAAAGCCAGCACATCATGATCGTCGACGACGAGGCCCCGGCCCGGGAGATGGTCGGCGATTACCTCAAGATGCACGGCTTCACCGTGACGCTGTGCGACGGCGGCAAGAGCCTGCGCGCCGCGATCCAGGGCAGCATGCCCGACCTCGTCGTGCTCGATCTCAACATGCCCGAGGAAGACGGGCTCTCGATCATTCGCGACCTCAAGAGCCGCATCAACGTGCCGGTGATCATGCTCACGGCGACCGCGAGCCCGATCGATCGCGTCGTCGGACTCGAGCTCGGCGCCGACGATTACGTGGCCAAGCCCTGCGAGCTGCGCGAGCTGATGGCGCGCATCCGCTCGGTGCTGCGGCGGAGCGTGCCGGCCAGGGCAGCAGTGCCCGAGGCGGCGGCGAAATCGGACAAGGAGCAGCTGGTGCGCTTCGGCACCAAATGGCTCGATCTCGAGGCGCAGGCGTTGCGCGACGACGAGGGCAACGAGCATCCGCTGACGGCCTCCGAGTTCGGGCTCCTCAAGGTGTTCGCGGCCAATCCGAAACGCGTGCTGTCGCGCGAGCGCCTGCTGGAATTGGCCAATGCGCGCGACGCCGAGGCCTTCGACCGCGCGGTCGATCTCCGCATCATGCGCATCCGCCGCAAGATCGAGCCCGATCCGGCCAAGCCCGCCGTGATCCGCACCATTCGTGGCGGCGGCTATCTGTTTTCGCCGGCCGGCGAGAAGGCGTAGGGACGTCATTCCGGGGCACTCGCAGGGCGACCCCGGAATCACGGCGCGGGCGGACGACACCGAACGCAACAGCCAGAAATACGTTCCCGGCGCCTCCGCTCAGCCCCAAATCCCCGCCCCCGTATTTTCCGTACATTGAAATTCCACGCCTTTTTGCCCCGAATGTTTCGTCGCGGCCGCTGCGACGAAACAATTTGGCGGCGCACGAAACCATTTTCGCCTTTTCGTGCAGACATCCCGAAACGTTGGCTCATTAACACTTCAGCCTAAGGAAACGCCGCTTGGTCGCGGCGCTACGGGGAGCCAAGTCAATGCCGAACGTCATCGCCATCAACGCCCAAGCCAGCCAGAGCATCATCGCCGCTCAGGCGACCTCGGACGACATGCTCCTCGAGAGCATTGCCGACGGCAACCGGACGGCCATGCACATTCTCTATTGCCGACACAATGTGCGGGTGTACCGCTTCATCCTGCGCATCGTGCGCGATGCCACCACGGCGGAAGACCTGGTCAGCCAGGTGTTTCTGGATGTGTGGCGGACCGCCGGCCAATTCCAGGGCCGCTCGCAGGTTTCGACCTGGCTGCTCTCGATCGCCCGCTTCAAGGCGCTGACCGCGATGCGCCAGCGCCGCTTCGAGGACATCGACCAGGAAGATGTGCGCCAGATTGCCGATGGTGCCGACACGCCGGAGACTTCGCTCGACCGCAGCGACACCAGCGCCATCCTGCGCGCCTGCGTGCAGAAGCTGTCGCCTGCGCATCGGGAGATCATCAACCTCGTCTACTATCACGAGAAATCGGTGGAGGAGGTCGGGCAGATCATCGGCATCCCCCAGAGCACGGTGAAGACGCGGATGTTCTATGCCCGCAAGCAACTGGCCGATTTGCTGAAGGGTGCCGGCGTCGATCGTTTCGCCGCCTAACTCCAATCAATTCAACGGGGTAGGACCGCATCGCAGGCCCCGCCCCCGGACACGGAAGTGTTACCGCCGACGAAACAATTGAAACAAAGCGCAACATCAGGCGGAAAAACTTCCCTCCTATAAAGTCCCCATACGGTTTCGTTAAGCCTCCCAAGGACCTCCAGCGACCCGGACGATGCCCCGTCCGGGTCGTTTTGTGTTTGGGGGTGAAGCGGCCTCGAGAGGGCCATGACGACCTCCCCACCGACTGCGCCGTCACGACCGCGTGACGTCGCGTAACGTGCGACGCTCCGGACGCGAACTGCCCTCGTGACCCCATCCACGAGGGCCAATGCTCGACCTCCTCTTCGCCGTCCTTGCCGGCCTCCTTACCGTTGCCGCGCCATGCACGCTGCCGATGCTGCCGATCCTGCTCGGCGCCTCGATCGGGCGCGTCGGGCATCTGCGGCCGGCGATGATCGCGCTCGGCTTCGTCATCTCGTTCTCCGCAGTCGCGCTGCTGCTCGGTGCGATCACGCGGCTGTTCGATTTCGACCCGAACGTGCTGCGCGAAGCCGCATCGATCCTGCTGCTCGGATTCGGCCTGCTGATGCTGTGGCCGGCGCCGTTCGAGTGGCTGTCGGCACGGCTCAATGGCTGGCTCGATCTCGGCAGTTCGAACGGCGCGCAGCGCGAGGGCGCGCTCGGTGGCCTCGTGCTCGGCACCACGCTGGGCCTGGTCTGGACGCCCTGCGCCGGCCCGGTGCTCGGCTCGATCCTGACGCTGGTCGCGACCTCGAAGGATGCTGCCTGGGCCGGCACGCTGCTGGTCGCCTACGCCATCGGCGCGGCGATCCCGATGCTGGCGATCGCCTATGGCGGACAGGCCGCGACCACGCGCGTGCGCAGCCTCGCGCGCATCTCGCCGCGGCTGCAACAGGGCTTTGGCGTCGTCGTGATCGGCTTCGCGGTCGCGGCTTATTTCCAGTACGACACGCTGATCGTGGCGTGGCTCACCCGCTTCTATCCCACCGGCCAGATCGGCCTCTGACCGTCGAAGATTTCACCCGGAGGACGCTTCCATGACTCTCAAACTGCTCGCTGTTTCCGCCGCACTGATCGCCTTCACCGTCACCGGCGCCGTCATCCCCGGCGTCTGCGACGAGGTTTCCCGCGCAAGCCCCGTCCGCGTCGCCGCCGCAAGCCAACAGGCCGCGCCCGACTTCACCGGCATCAACAACTGGTTCAACTCGAAACCGCTCAGCATCGCCGACCTCCGCGGCAAGGTCGTGCTGGTCGACTTCTGGACCTATGGCTGCGTCAACTGCGTCAACACGCTGCCGCACGTCACCGGCCTCTATGCCAAGTACAAGGACAAGGGCCTCGTCGTGGTCGGCGTACACACGCCGGAATTCCCGTTCGAGCGGTCGGCCGCGAACGTGCAGGCCGCGCTGAAGCGCCACGGCATCACCTATCCGGTGGCGCAGGACAATGATTCCAAGACCTGGAACGCCTATCGCAACCAATATTGGCCGGCGCAGTACATCATCGACCGGAGCGGCAAGATCGTGTTCCAGCACGCCGGCGAAGGCAGCTATGACCAGATCGACCGCACCGTGGCAAGGCTGCTGAACGTCGACAGCTGACGCCGCGCGGCCGTCGCGGGGCGGGTTTCAGTTGTCGCCCTTGTTGCTTGACTCCACGGACCCGTCCGTGGAGTTTCGCGAGCGAAGCAATCAGCCGACGCGATGGACGACGCGACCACCAGCACCGACATCCGCCTTCGTGAGGGCGCCTCGATCGCGCAGCGGCTGGTGATGTCCGGCTTTGCGGCCGCGGTTGCGCTGTGCTTCACGCCGGGCCTGTTCACGCGCGACATCCTGGAAATCGCGATCTCCGTGGTCGCGCTGCTCGTGGGGGCGGGCTTCGTCGTCGGCATCATGATGGCGCCAGCGGTGGTGTGGATCATCACACCGAGCGAGATCCTGATCGGGCAGCAGCGCCCGTTCGGAAAGCTCCGCACGCGGGTCGTGCCCAAGGACGACATCAGGGAATTGCAGGTTCCCGGCAACAAGAGGGTGAAAGCGCGTTTCCAGCTGGCCTTCACGCTGGCCTCGGGGGAACGCCTGACGTCCCCGCCGATCTCGGACGTCACGCATGTGCATGACACCGTGACCCGGATCGCCACGCAATTCGGCGTTCCCAATGTCGAGGCACCTCGCAATCCGCTCGATGCCAGCAATCCCGAGATGCATCTCGGCGAACCGATCGAGCCGTTTCCGGCGCGGGACATCTACATCGTTGCACTGATCGCGGTCGTTGTGAGCGCCGTTCCCTATGCCTACAAGCTCTGGCGCGGCCTGCCGCCGGGCCCGATCGACATCGCGCTGTTGCCCGTCGGCGCGATCGCGGCGTTCGTCGTCTACAGATACGCCAACCTGGTCACCGGTGCCTTCTGGATCATCCGGCCGGCCGACATTCGCATCGAGCGCCTATGGGGCGATGGCAGCCTGCGCGCCGACCATATCGAGGGACGCGACGTGAAGACGATCTCCGTCGAGCGCCGCGGCCGGTCCGAGGACGAGCACTGCATCGTCGTGATCCGGTTGCACTCGAGGCGGCGATTTCGCAGCCCCCGCATCGGGTCGCGTGCCGAGGCGCGCGCCGTGGCGGTCGAGATCGTTCGGCGCCTCGGAATTGCGGCGGAGAGCAACAAGATTTAGCTGGCATTCAGTGCCACTTGTCGAAGCTTGACGTTTCGGCGAACTCGGTCTGAGCCTCTCCCGCTTGCGGGAGAGGTCGCGCCGAAGGCGCGGGTGAGGGTTCTATCCTCTGGGGGAGCGTCCCGTTGTTGAGAAACCCTCTCCCCAACCCTCCCCCGCAAGCGGGGGAGGGAGCCGACTACCACCGCCGCGACAATCACTGCTTTTCGCGCCATCCCCTGTTCGTGGCATTGCTCCGGCCCGTCAAAAAGCCAAAGTATTCTCGTGACATACCAGGGCGGCGCGCCATCAACTTGCCATGAACTTGCCCCTCAGGTTTGATGGTTCATGATTGATTTGCGCTGTGGCAGCGGGGAGAGCTTTACATGACGGATTTTCGTCGCCTGACCGGGATGTTTGTGGCTGCGATGGGACTGATCCTGTCCGCGCCGCAGGCCTTCGCCCAGCAGCCGGACCGCGGGGACGAGCCGGGCCTGATCGCCGATGACGGCTACCAGCTCGATCCGGAATGGCAGAAGCAGGTGGTCTACTTCCGCACCACCGAGCCGCCCGGAACGATCATCGTCTCGACCGCAGAACGGCACCTCTATCTGGTGCAGCCTGGCGGGCGCGCGATCCGCTATGGCATCGGCGTCGGCCGCGACGGTTTCCAGTGGCAGGGGCTGGTGACCATCACCAACAAGAAGGAATGGCCGGACTGGACGCCGCCGCCGGAGATGATCCAGCGCCAGCCCTATCTGCCGCGCTTCATGGCCGGCGGCCCCGGCAATCCGTTGGGGGCCCGTGCCATGTATCTCGGCACCACCGTCTACCGCATCCACGGCACCAACCGCCCCGACACGATCGGCACCAAGGTGTCTTCCGGCTGCTTCCGCCTCGTCAACAATGACGTTGCCGATCTCTATGATCGCGTTCCTGTTGGCACCAAGGTGGTCATCCGGCAGAAGCCCGAGCTTTAGAGCTTATGGTTCGAGCATGATCTTTTCGGACGGCCGCTTCGCGCTTCGCGCTCACGCGGCCCTCCGGATCCGGATCATGCTCTCCGTCCTCGCCTGATTCCTTTTCCCGGTTTTTCGAGAGAACAACATGATGCGCACTTTTCGTGGCGGCCTGCTGATCGGGCTTGCCGTCGCCGTGCTGGTCGCCGTCCTGGCCATCATCTATGAATTCTACGACACCCGCACCTTGAAGCGCACCGTTCGCCGCGGCGAGGTGCTGTGCGGCGTCAACAAGGGCCTGCCGGGCTTCTCGATCCCCGACGACAAGGGCAACTGGACCGGCTTCGACGTCGATTTCTGCCGCGCGGTCGCCGCAGCGATCTTCGACGATCCAGGCAAGGCGAAATTCGTTCCGCTCGACGCCAATGAGCGTTTCAAGGAGCTGCAGAGCCGCAAGGTGGACATCCTCTCGCGCAACACGACCTGGAGCATGGCGCGCGAGCTCGACTACGACCTGTATTTTCCGGCGGTGGCCTATTACGACGGCGTGGGCTTCATGGTGCCGCGCACGCGCAACAAGGAGACTTCGCTGGACCTGACCGGCAGCAAGGTCTGCGTGCAGAGCGGAACCACGACGACACTCAACGTCGCCGATTACTTCCGCATCAACAACATGAAGTATGAAGAGGTGAAGTTCGATAACCTCAACGATGTCGTGAAAGCCTACGACACCGGCAGGTGCGACACGCTCTCGGCCGACGTCTCCCAGCTCTATGCGCTGCGGCTGAACCTCACGAAACCCGGCGACCATATGATCCTGCCGGACATGATCTCCAAGGAGCCGCTCGCCCCCGTGGTGCGTCAGCGCGACGACGACTGGATGATGATCGTGAAGTGGACGCTGTACGCCATGATCAACGCCGAGGAGCTCGGCGTCACCTCGGAGAACATCGACGAGGCCCTGAAGTCGAAGAAGCCGGAAGTAATGCGCCTCGTCGGCACCGAAGGCCGTTACGGCGAGCAGCTCGGCCTCACCAAGGACTGGGCGGCGCGCATCATCCGCCACGTCGGCAATTACGGCGAGATGTATGACCGAAACATCGGCGAGAAGTCCAAGCTGAAGATCCCCCGCGGCATGAACCAGCTGTGGAACGCGGGCGGCGTGCAGTACGCACCGCCGATGCGGTAGGGCGGTCTAACGTCCGTCATTGCGAGCTTGAGCCAAGGCTCACGCTTCGCTCTCAATCGTCATGCCCGGGCTCGTCCCGGGCATCCACGTTTTTGGGCACCGCAAGACCGTGGATGGCCGGGACAAGCCCGGCCATGACGGCTTGCATTACTGCCGTAGCCCGCATGAGCGAAGCGATATGCGGGGCCGGTGCCCGCGACATTCCCGGATGTCGCTTCGCTCATCCGGGCTACGGGATCAATACCCCCGCGCCCTCGCCAGCTGCTCGGTGTGGTAGTTCGCATCGCCGAACAATTCCTCGCAGACCCGGGCGCGCTTCATGAAGAAGCCGATGTCGAACTGGTCGGTCATGCCCATGCCGCCATGCATCTGCACGCCTTCCTGCACCGCGCGCGTGGCGGTGGTGCCGGCGCGCGCCTTGGCGACTGCGACGGCTGAGCCGGCCTTGGCAACGTCGGCATCCAGGGCCTGCAGCGCCTTCATCACTGCGGCGCGGGTGATCTCGATGTCGACATAGAGCTCGGCGGCGCGGTGCTGGAGGGCCTGGAATTCGCCGATCAGCTTGCCGAACTGCTTGCGGCTCTTCAGGTACTCGACGGTGCGGCCAAACACCTCCTCGCTGAGGCCGACCATTTCGGCGGCGACCGCCCCGCGGCCGATATCGAGCACGCCATCGAGCAGGCCGGCCGCCTGATCGACCTCGCCGAGCACGCTGTCGGCATTGACCTCGACATTGGCGAATTCGATCCGCGCTGCATTGTGCGCATCGACCATGATGGTGCGCTCGATCGCGACGCCCTTCGCCGCAGGGTTCACCAGGAACAGCGTCAACCCCTCACGCTCGCCGGCGGCGCCCGTCGTGCGCGCGGCGACGATCAGGAGATCGGCGACGTGACCGTCGACCACCAGCGCCTTGGCACCGCTGAGCTTGAACCCGTTGCCGGCGCGCACGGCCTGCAAGCCGGTGTGGAGCGGACGATGCTTGGCGCCCTCGTCGATTGCGAGCGTTGCGAGCAGCGACCCGCTTGCGATCTTCGGCAGATATTCCGATCTCTGCGCGGAATTGCCGCCGCGGTTCAGCGCCGAGGCCGCGACCACGCTGGTGGCAAGGAAGGGCGATGGCATCAGGGTGCGGCCGATCTCCTCCATGACGACGCCGGCTTCGACATGGCCGAGGCCACTGCCGCCGAACTCTTCCGGCACGAGTAGACCGGCAAAACCCATCTCGGCAAAGGAATGCCAAAGCTCCTTGGAGAAGCCGGTGGGGTCCTTGCTGTCGCGCAAATGACGCAGGTGCGACACCGGCGCCTTGTCGCTGATCAGCCCGCGCGCGCTGTCGCGGAGCATCGATTGTTCTTCGGTGAGGACGAGGGCCATGTGCTTGAGTCTCTAACGTCTGGTGGAATGCGTGTTTGTTGCTGTCATTCCAGGGCGCGTGATAGCGCGAACCCGGAATCTCGAGGTTCCGGGTTCGGTCCTGCGGACCGCCCCGGAACGACGGTGAATTACGCCCCCGGCAGATCCAGGATGCGCTTGGCGACGATGCCGAGCATGACCTCGGACGTGCCGCCCTCGATCGAGTTGGCCTTGGTGCGCAGCCAGGCGCGAGGGCGCGCGCCCTGCCTGGAGCGCTCGCTCTCCCATTCCAGCGCATCGACGCCGCCGGCCGACATCAGGATCTCGTGGCGGCGCTTGTTGAGCTCGGTGCCGTAATATTTCATCGCCGACGAGAACGCCGGATGCGCCTGCCCGGCCTTGGCGAGATCGACCGCGCGCTCGGCGCAGGCAGCCAGCGCGGCTTCATCGACATCGAAGCGCGCGATCTGGCCGCGCAGCATGGCATCGTCGAGCCGCCCCAGCGCATCGGTGCCGACGGAGTCCGCCGCGATCTGGCCGAGCGGCCGGCCGACGCCGCGCTCGCCCATCCCTGAGATCATCGCGCGCTCGTGCTGGAGCAGATATTTCGCGACGTCCCAGCCGCGGTTGATGGTGCCGACCACATGCGACTTCGGCACGCGGACATTGTCGAAGAAGGTCTCGCAGAACGGCGAATAGCCGGAGATCAAAAGGATCGGCTTGGTCGAGACGCCCTTCGAGGTCATGTCGAACAGGATGAAGCTGATGCCGTCATGCTTCTTCGCAGTGGGATCGGTGCGCACCAGGCAGAAGATCCAGTCGGCGTAATTGGCATAGGAGGTCCAGATCTTCTGGCCGGTGATGATGAAGTCGTCGCCGTCGCTCTCGGCGCGGGTCTGGAGCGAAGCGAGATCGGAGCCGGCGTTCGGCTCGGAATAGCCCTGGCACCAGCGGATCTCGCCCGCGGCGATCTTCGGCAGATGCTCCTTCTTCTGGGCGTCGTTGCCGTATTTCAAGAGCGCCGGTCCGAGCATCCAGATGCCGAAGCTCGACAGCGGCGGGCGCGCGCCGATCTTCGCCATCTCGGCGCGCAGCACCTTGTGCTCGGCCGCGCTCAGGCCGCCGCCGCCATACTCCTTCGGCCAGTCAGGGACGGTCCAGCCCTTGTCGCGCATCCGCTCGAACCAGATGCGCTGCGGCTCGGACGAGAATTTTGCGTTGCGCCCGCCCCAGAACACGTCGGCATCCGATGTCGCGGGCTTGCGCATTTCCGGCGGGCAATTGGCTTCGAGCCAGATGCGCGCCTCATCGCGGAATGTTTCGAGATCGGCGGTTTCAGTGTCGCTCATGGTCGTTTCCATCAATCAAAAGACTTGTTGGGCACGACTCTGGGCCAAGCCCCCGCGGAATTCAACCACTTCCGCGAGCCGCATTCGGCTATAGTCGCGCCAAGACGGTGCTTGAAACAAAGAGGAAACGACAATGCGCCTGAAGCTTCTTTCGCCTGGCGAAATGAACGAGAGCCAGCGGCAGACCTACGACGAGTCGATCGCGGGCAAGCGCGGTAAGCCGCCGCCGCCGATGATGGCCTGGCTCAACAGCCCGGAGATGGCGCGTCACGCGACGCGGCTCGGCGAGGTCATGCGCTTCGACACGATATTCCCAGCCAGGCTTTCGGAGATCGCGATCCTGGTGACGGCGCGGCACTGGACGGCGCATTACGAATGGTACGCACACAAGCGCCTCGCGCTTGCGGGCGGCATGAAGGGCGAGATCATCGATGCGATCCGCGACCGCCGCACGCCCGAGTTCGACGATCCCAAGGGGAAGATGATCTACGATCTCGCGAAGTCGCTGCATGAGGGCCACGGCGTCGAAAAGGGCTTGTATGATGAGGCGGTGAAGCTGCTCGGTGAGCGCGGCGTGGTCGAGGTGATCGGGCTGTGCGGCTATTACACGCTGGTATCGATGACGCTGAACACGTTCGCGTTCGGCCTGCCCGAGGGCGAGGTGTCGGAGCTGGCTTAGACGTGATGTGATCAGGCCTGATTGCGGCAAGGGAAGTGCGCTCCCTCTCCCGCTTGCGGGAGAGGGTTGGGGAGAGGGTGTTTCCGCAATGGGACAATCCCCAAGAGGAGAAAGCCCTCTCCCGGCGCGCGGGACGATGCTGCGCATCGCCCGAATGCGCCGACCTCTCCCGCAAGCGGGAGAGGTGAACAACCGATCGTGGACTCGATTCAACCTAAAGCAATTGCGCTCCAGTTTCCCATCGGGAAACGATGGGTTTCGAGATGAGCAATGGCGCTGTCCCGAGGGCCACCCTATTTGGAGTTCAGCAACGGAGCATTTCCATGTCGCAAAGCCTCGCCGTCTCCGCCGGCACCAGGATCGGCCACATCCACCTCAAGGTCGCCGATCTCGACCGCGCGCTCGGCTTTTACTGCGGCGTGCTCGGCTTCGAGCTGATGCAGCGCATGGGCTCGGGCGCGGCCTTCATCTCGGCCGGCGGCTACCACCACCACATCGGGCTCAACACCTGGGAAAGCAAAGGCGGCTCGCCACCACCGCCCGGCACGACCGGGCTGTTTCACACCGCAATCCTCTACCCGACGCGGGCGGCGCTGGGCGATGCGTTACACCGCGTGCTCACGGCTGGCATTGTGCTGGATGGGGCGAGCGATCACGGCGTCAGCGAGGCGCTGTATCTGCGCGATCCCGACCAGAACGGCGTCGAACTGTACTGGGACAGGCCCAGGGAGCAATGGCCGGTCGGGCCGGACGGGAAGCTGGCGATGTTCACCAAGCGGCTGGATGTGGAGGCGTTGCTGAAGCAGCGGGAGGGGTGAACTCTGCTCTCTCCTCGTCATTGCGAGTTGGGACCGGCATTGAGGAGCCGACGCGCGCTGGATGAAACTGTCGGAGCGTGGGCAAATGCGGTATTTTGAGAGGCCGTCGGCAAAGAGGTCGATTACTCTCTGGTGCGCGAGAGCCCGGTTGCGAGTTGGACCCGGGTTGCCTGGATAACCCACACTGGCGCGGAGGGGCTGCATGGCCCTCGAGCACGCTTCCTAGCATTCTTTTCTGACAGGCGCCTATGCCGCCGGCGCTAACTGTTGAGGAGAGGAGCATGGATATTTTGTATGAGCGGGTGGCGGGGCTGGATGTACACAGGGACACGGTCGTGGCCTGCGTGCGGATCATGGTCGATGGCAAGGCGCAGCGGGAGTGCCGGACTTTTGCGGCCACGACGGACCCGCTCGTGGAGCTGAGAAGGTGGCTGGAAGAAAGCCGGTGCACGCATGTGGCGGTGGAGGCGACGGGCGTCTACTGGATGCCGGTGTTCCGGATCCTGGGCGAAGGCGCCTTTGAATTGATCGTCGCCAATGCGGCGCATATCAAGAATGTGCCGGGACGCAAGACCGACATGAACGATGCGATGTGGATCGCCGATCTGTTGGCCTGCGGGCTGATCAAAGGCAGCTTCATTCCCGAGGAGAAGGTACAGGAGCTGCGCGCGCTGACGCGAACGCGCAAGCAACTGGTGCGCGAGCAGGCGCGGCACGTGCAGCGGATCGACAAGACGCTGGCGGAAGCCAACATCAAGCTCGGCTCGGTGATCTCCGACATCATGGGCGCGAGCGGCCGGCGGATCATCCAGGCGATGATCGACGGCGTCCGGCAGCCGAACAAGCTGGCCGAGCTTGCCGGCAAGCAGCTCAAGGCGTCGCCGAAGGAGCTTTACGATGCGTTGCACGGGCGCCTGACGGATCACCATCGCTTTCTGCTCGCGCTTCACCTGAAGCAACGCGATGGTCTGGATGAGACGATCCGCAAGCTTGATGTCGAAATCGCTCAGCGGATCGAGGGCATGGAAGCGGAGGCAGGCGGTGGCAAGATCCCCTTTCGCCACTTGATCGGATTGTTGACCACGGTCCCCGGGATCAGCGCGGTGGCAGCGCCGGCAATTTTATCCGAGATCGGCGCCGATATGAGCCGCTTCGAGACTGCCGGCCATCTCGTTGCCTGGGCCGGCCTGTGCCCCGGGCAGAACGAGAGCGCCGGCAAGCGCAAGTCCTCGCGCCTGCGCAAGGGGGCGCCGTGGCTCAAGACGATGCTCGTTCAATGTGCTTGGGCCGCCAAGCGCTCAAAGAACAGTTACTACCGAGCGCAGTTCTTCCGCTTGCAGGCCAGACGCGGACCTCAAAAAGCCATCTGCGCTGTCGCCGCCTCGCTCCTCACCGCCATCTACCACATCCTCAAAAACGGCACCGAGCACCACGACCTCGGCGCCGCCTACTTCGACCGTCGGCCCACCGAGGTCAAGGCAAGCCGCTTGGTCGCGCGCCTCAAAAAGCTCGGCTTCACCGTCCAACTCCAGCACATCGCGGAGGCGGCCTGACCCTAAACAACCAGCAGTTTCTTCCTAGCGCAGCGAAGCAATCCAGGCTCTTTCCGCGGTGGGATTCTGGATTGCTTCGCTGCGCTCGCAATGACGGAGTGTGTGGAGGCGCCATCGCGCGTCTATGTCATCTTCGCCCGTGGCCTCCCCCGCACCATGATCAGCGCCGCGGCTATCACCTCCAGCGCGATGCAGAGATAGAACGGCAGCGCGTAGCCACCGGAGAGATCGCGCAAGGCCCCGACGACGCCCGGGCCGAACGCGTAGGTCACCTGGTTGATCGCGGTATTCAAGCTGATCAGCACGCCGAACGCGGCGCTGTCGAACTCCTGCTGCACGATCAGCGACGGCAGCGTAATGAGGTTGCCGACCGAGAAGCCGAACACCGCGCAGGCCGCGATCAGCACATAGTCATCGTGCAGATTGATGACGACGAGAAGCGCAGCCGCCTGGCTGAGGAACGACAGCGCGGAGGCAAGGCGCTGGTCGAGGCGGTCGATCACCAGCGAGAACAGCACGCGGCCGACCACGGCCATCGCCGTCAGCACCGCGACGGCGACGGCGGCGCGCTCCCGACCGATCACGGGATCGAGGAACGAGATCAGGTGCACGATGAAGCCCACCTGCGCGAACAGCACCAGGGCAAAGGCGACCGTCACCGTGAGGAAGCCGACGTCACGCAGCGCCCATGCGCGGATCTGCGTCGAGGATTGCGGCTTCGCCTTCGCCGTCGCGTGCCAGCCATGACGATCGGGCGGATGGCCGACGAGAAGCAGGATGACCGGCAGCAGCAGCACCAGCATGGCGCCGGCGGCGGCATACATCGCGCTGGCGAAGCCGACATGGCCGATCAGCGTCACCAGCAGCGGCACGCCGACGATGCCGCCGAAGCTTGCGCCGTTCAGTGCCAGGCTGATCGCCATGCCGCGCTTGTGGTCGAACCACAGGCTGATCGTGTTGGTGATCATGGCGAGACTGGTGCCGGCCCAGCCGAACGCGAGCACGGCGTTCGCGAGATAGAGCTGCCAGGGCTCACGCACCGCGCCGATCGCGACCGCGGCCGCCGCCATCGCCAGCGTGCCGGCAATCAGGCAGATACGCGGGCCGTATGTCCGCACGGCTTCGCCGACGAAGACGACCAGCAGCGCGCCGAACAGATAGAAGAACGTCGTCCCTGCGGAGATCAGCGTCGTTGGCCAGCCCCGCGCGCGCTGGAGTTCGGCGACATAGACGCTCTGGCCGTAGAAGCCGAGACCCCAGCCGAAGGTGGCGAGCAGGAAGCAGACCGCAACGATACGCCAGCCTTCGTAGCGGGGGGAGGATTCGTCGATCGTGGCGGGCCTTGATGTGTCCACTCGTTCTTCTCGTTATCGCCTCTTCCGTCATTCCGGGGCGCCCGAAGGGCGAACCCGGAATCTCGAGATTCCGGGTTCGATGCTGCGCATCGCCCCGGAATGACGGCAAGAACTGAAACACGCGCCGGCCAGGGACAAGCCCGGCCATGACGACATCTAACTAACCCTCACCAGAAAATCACTTCGACGGCGATCGAAGCATCAACGCTGCTGACAGCCTCCCGCCATCAGACAGCGTCCGGAAACTCGCCCATGGCCGCATCCAGCCGCGCCCTGCGGCGGCGGGCCCAGGAGACCAGCGAGAGCACGGCAAGGCCCAGTACGACAGGCGGGAACACCACCAGGTTCACCGCCGACCAGCCGTAATTGGCGAGCAGCTGGCCGGAGGAGAACGAGCCGATTGCCATCATGCCGAACACCAGGAAATCGTTGAAGGCCTGCACCTTGTTGCGCTCCTGCGGCCGGTGCGTCTCCAGCACCAGCGCGGAGGCGCCGATGAAGGAGAAATTCCAGCCGACGCCGAGCACGACCAGCGTCGCCCAGAAATGCATCGCGGTGAGGCCGGAGAGACCGATGCCGGCGGCGCCGGCTTCCAGCAGCAGGCCGGCGGCCACGACCTTCGGGGCGCCGAAGCGCGAGATCAACGAGCCCGTGAAGAAGCTCGGCCCATACATGGCGACTATGTGCCACTGAATGCCGAAATTGGAATCGGACACGCTGAGGCCGCACAGCTTCATGGCGAGCGGCGCCGAGGTCATCACCAGGTTCATCATGGGATAGGAGATGACGCCGCACAGCGCCGCCGCGATGAAGCGCGGCTGGGTCACGATGGTGAGCAGCGGCCGGCCGCCGTGCAGATCGGCCGGCGCGGGCTTGGGCATGTCGACGCCGGCGACGATGCCCATCGCGACCAGCGCGACGGCGGCCTGCACCAGGAAGCTGAAGGCGAACAGATAGGGTTGCCAGACATCCATGGTCCATTGCACGAGCTGCGGACCGAGCACGCCGGCGAACACGCCGCCGGCCATCACCCACGACACCGCCTTGGGCCGATAGGCCGCACTGGCGCCATCGGCGGCTGCGAAGCGATAGGACTGCGCCACCGCGCCGTAGAGGCCGCCCAGGAAGGTCGCGACACAGAACAGTGCGAACGAGCCGTGCAGGATCGCGACCGAGCCGAGCAGGCCGGTGAGCGTGCCGAGGCCCGTGCCGATGACGAAAGCCGCGCGGCGACCGAAGCGGCGCGAGATCGCGCCGGTCGGCAGCGTGCCCGCAGCGAGCCCCACCACATACATAGAGATCGGCACGGTCGCGAACGACATGTCGGGCGCGAGCGTGGCGCCGACGATTGCACCGGTGGCGAAGATGACGGCCGAGTTGGCGCCGGTCAGCGCCTGCGCGGCGGCAAGGCGGATAACATTGGCACGCGCGCGGGCATCGTCGGCGATCTCATCGACAGCAGTTACGTCCAGCATCGGCACTTCCGCCCCAAGGGGCTTTTTAGGCTTTCAAGGGGCCTTGTTGATTCCCGGCACTATGGAGGGGCGCGGAAGGGCAGACAACCGGCGCAAACGGGCGCAGGCCATGCCTCTGACGCAATCGGACTGATGATAGCGGGCCGCGCCCTTGACGGCTTGCGCTCGATCAAATCCTATCCGCCGCGAGTTTTTGGAGTTTCGCTCATGTCCGTCGATGACAGGCCCACGATCAACGCTCCCGACGACGATCCCTGGCTGTGGCTGGAGGAGATCGAGGGCACGCAGGCGCTGGATTTCGTGGAGCGGCAGAACAGCCTGACGCTCGCCGCGTTCGGCGGAGCGGCTTTCGCCCGCGACCGCGATCTGCTTGCCGCAATCTACGACCGCCCCGACAACATTCCCTATGTCAGCCGGCGCGGCAACGATCTGCACAACCTCTGGAAGGACGCCAGCAACCCGCGCGGCCTGTGGCGGCGCACGACGCTGGCGGAATTTCGCAAGGCCGATCCGGCATGGGAGACCATGCTGGATATCGACCGGCTCGCTGCGAGCGAAGGCGAGGACTGGCTGCTCGGCGGGATCGCCACAATGCCGGGAAGCTCGCGGGCGATCCTGAGCCTGTCGCGCGGCGGCAGCGACGCCGTCACGCTTCGCGAGTTCGACCTCGCCACGAAGAGCTTCGTGGCGGACGGCTTCACGCTGCCGGAGGCCAAGGGCAGCGTCGACTGGCTCGATGCCGACACGCTGCTGCTGTCGAGCGCGCACGGCGAGGGCATGGCGACGAGCTCGGGATATGCGCGGACGGTTCGCCTGTGGCGGCGAGGCCAGCCTGTCGATCAGGCGCAGGTGATCATCGAGACCGCGGCCGATCACATGACGATCTATGGCAGCGCCGACGACACCGGCGCGGCGCCGCGGGTGTGGATCGTCGACCAGATCGACTTCTTCAATCACGCGATCCGGCTGCGCGATGCGGCGGGCACGACGACGAAGCTCGATCTGCCGACCGGCATCTGGATGCAGGCGCATGGCGACTGGTTCGCGATGAAGCTGCGCAAGGACTGGCAGGTCGACGGCCGGACCTATGCCACCGACACCGTGCTCGGCATCTCGCTCTCCGCCTTCCTCGCAGGCAGCCGCGATTTTGTCGTCCTGTTCGAGCCCGCACCGCGGCGCGCGCTGCAAGGGTTGTTCTGGACTGCCGGAAAGCTGGTGCTCTCGATCCTCGACGAGCTCAAGCCTCGCTTCGAGATCTGCACGCCATCCGCCACGAGCTGGAGCCGCGAGACGCTTGGCGGCCTGCCGGGAATCGGCGTCGTCGACGTCTGGCCGCTCGATCGCCATGCCTCCGAAAGCAATGGCGACCTGCTCGCCAATGTGCAGGATCCGCTGACGCCGCCCTCACTGCTGCTGATCGAGCGCGATATCGCAAGCCCGACCGTGCTGAAGCAGGCGCCGAAGACGTTCACCGCCGACGGTCTCGTGGTGACCCAGCACGAGGCGATCTCGATCGACGGCGAGCGTATTCCCTATGTGCAGACCGGCCCCGCCGGGGAGACCGGCGACGCGCCGGTCTATATGAGTGCCTATGGCGGCTTCGGACTTGCCGTGAAGCCGTACTACAATGCCTCGCTCGGCAAGCTGTGGCTGGAGCGCGGCGGCACGACGGTGCAGGCGAATTTGCGTGGCGGCGGCGAGTTCGGCACGCGCTGGCACGATGCCGGACGGCTGGCCGGCAAGAAGCTGTCGCACGACGATTTCGCCGCGGTCGCGGCCGATCTGGTCCGCCGCGGCGTGACGCAGCCGAAGCGCATCGCGGCGCAGGGCGGATCGAACGGCGGTATCCTCATCACCAACATGCTGGTGCGCTACCCCGAGCGCTTCGGCGCGCTGTTCTGCACCATCCCGCTGATCGACATGCGCCGCTACACGAAGCTGCTCGCGGGCGCGAGCTGGATCGCCGAATATGGCGACCCCGACAAGCCCGAGGAATGGGAGTGGCTGAAGACCTACTCGGCCTATCACAACGTGAAGGCCGGCAAGGCCTATCCGCCGATCCTGATCGCAACCACGCGGCGCGACGACCGCGTCCATCCCGGCCATGCGCGCAAGATGGCCGCAAAGCTCCAGGCGATGGGCTTTGAAGCCTGGTTCTACGAGCCGGCTGCCGGCGGCCACGGCTACGGCAAGGACAACAAGGAGCGCGCCGGCTTCGAGGTGCTGGGTTTTCGGTTTCTGAAGGAGAGGATCGGGTGGAAGGATGAAGGCTAGCGTGGGTGCGCTGACGTCTCCACATCGTCATGGCCGGGCTTGACCCGGCCATCCACGCCTTGCCCTCCGGCACAAAGAACGTGGATGCCCGGGACAAGCCCGGGCATGACGACCTCCTAGCCTCGCGCAAACACCAGCGTGAGATTGTTCGCGGGCATCTCGATCGTATCGACGAGGCCAAGGCCTGCCGCCTTCGCCAGCTTCTCGACATCGCTGATATCGCGCACGCCCCAATCGGGATTGCCTTCGCGCAAGGAGGTGTCGAACACCGCATTGCTGAGAGCGGTGTGCTTGCCGTCGCGCTTGAAGGGGCCGTATAGGAACAGCTTGCCGTCGGCGCGCAAGTAGCGACCGGCGCCGGCGATCAGGCCTTCGGCCACGGCCCAGGGCGCGATGTGAATGACGTTGGCGCAGAACACGGCGGCAAGGCTCGTCGGCCCCTGCCCGCTCTTCATCTCCGGGCACCAGTCGGGATCGGTGAGATCGATCCGCAGGGGCGAGCGGATGTTCGGCAGGCCCGCATGCACGCGCCAGGCTTCGATGCTCTTGAGATGGCGCTGGTTGAGGTCGCTCGGCCACCAGATCAGATCGGGCGCGTGGCGGGCGAAATGAACCACGTGCTGGCCGGTTCCGCTGCCGAGTTCCACCACATTGCCGGTGCAGCCCGCGAGATACTTTTCCAGCGCGGCCCAGATCGGTTCGTGGTTGCGATGAAAGGCCGGCGCATCGAGCCGGCCATCCGGCTCGACCCGTCCGCCATCCCTGCCAAATTCGACGACATATTCAGCCAAGTGACGTCCCCAATAATGTGAAACAGAAAACACGGTTTCAGGGCCAGAACGGCCGCGAGAATAATTTGCTAATTCCAGTCGATCCGATGAACGAACTATCTCATCGGTTGCAATGCGCGGGATATTAACTCCATTTTGCCGCGTGCATAGTCTTGATTGTCAGGCTCTCGCCTTTGTGCTTTTGAACCATTCCGCAAACGACATCATCGACATACCGCTCCGGACGATGCCTTGACCGTCTTTCCTTGCAAGCCCGCCCTGCTGATTGCGCTGGCCCTTATCGCCGGCGCGGCCCCGGCGCGGGCGCAGTCCAACGTGGCCGCGGGCGAGAAGCTCGCCTTCGACCGCGGCAAGGGCAATTGCCTGACCTGCCACGTCATCAAGGGCGGCGATCTGCCGGGAACGATCGGGCCGGAACTGAAGGACATCAAGGCAAAATACCCCGATCGCGACGAGCTGTTCGCCATCATCTTCGACGAGACCAAGCGCAATCCGCAAACCATGATGCCGCCGTTCGGCCGGAACCGGATTTTGACCGAACAGGAGATCAACGCGATCGTTGATTTCCTGCAGACCCTGTAACGGCCGGCTGCCCAGGAGACTTGAGATGACCACGACCACCGGCGCTCATCCGACGCGGCGCCTGATCCTTCAGGGCGCAGCCTCCGTCGCGCTGCTCGGCCTCGGCAATCTGCCGTTCGGCGCCGCTCCCGCGCGCGCCGCGGCCAACGACAAATATCCGGAAGAGGCGTTCAAGCAGAAGAACGAGGCCGACGCGATCAAGGCCCTCTATGGCAGGACCGCGGAGCCGTCCGACAAGGTCAAGCTCGACGCGCCGGAGATCGCCGAGAACGGCGGCGTGGTGCCGATCTCGGTGACGACGTCACTCGACAAGGTGACCTCGATCTCGTTCTTCGTGGCCGAGAACCCGAACGCGCTCGCGGCAAGCTACAGGATTCCCGAGGGCACGATCCCTGCCGTCGCCAACCGGCTGAAGATGGCCAAGACCACCAGATTGACCGCGATCGTGGAAGCCGACGGCAAGCTCTACAGCGCGACCAAAGAGGTCAAGGTCACCGTCGGCGGTTGCGGCGGTTAAGCGAGGCATTTCGACATGGCATCCAGCATTCGCGTGCGCGCGACATCCAACGGCGACATCACCGAGGTGCAGACGCTGATCCAGCACCCCATGGACACCGGCCTGGTCAAGGATTCCAAGGGCGAGCCGATTCCAGCGCACTTCATCCAGGAGCTGAAATTCGAATGTAACGGCAGGGACGTCTTCGTCGCCGATTGGGGCACTGCGGTCTCCAAGGACCCCTACGTCAAGTTCAGCTTCAGGGGCGCCAAGAAGGGCGACGAGCTCAAGATCTCCTGGACCGACAACAAGGGTGCGTCGGATACGACGACCGCGAAGATCGCGTGATGAAACAGCGCGCCACTGTTCTGCTCGGCTCAGCGTTCGTCGCGCTCGCGGCGCTCGCTTTCGCCGCAACGCGCGTCATCGCAGCGGACAAGGTCGATCCCGTCGCCGATGCCAAGGCGTTCCAGAATTTCTTCTTCCAGAAGTTTCCGAACGTGAAGCACGAGGACTTCGTCAACGGTCCTTATTCCATGAACGAGGACATGAAGCGGCAGTGGCAGGAGAAGGAGGAATTCCCGCCCTACGAGTTCGCGCTCGATGCCGGCAAGGAGATGTTCTCGACCCCTTTCAAGAACGGCAAGACCTACGCCGACTGCTTCCCGAACGGCGGCATCGGCATCCGACAGAACTATCCCTATTTCGACGAGAAGGACGGCAAGGTCGTCACGCTGGAGCTCGCACTCAACCGCTGCCGCGAGGCCAATGGCGAAGCGCCCTATTCCTACGTCAAGGACGAGATGGCCTCGCTCACCGCCTACATGGCCTATACCTCGCGCGGCAAGCCGATGGACATCAAGATTCCCGACGATCCCCGTGCGCTGGCGGCGTACGAGAACGGCAAGCGCTATTTCTACACCCGGCGCGGCCAGATGAATTTCTCCTGCGCCAGCTGCCATGTGCAGAGCCCGGGTGAGCGCATCCGCGCCGAGACCCTGGCACCGGCGCTCGGCATCCTCAACGCGATGCCGATCTACCGCTCCGAATGGAGCGGCATGGGCACCACCAGCCGCCGCTTCGTCACCTGCAACAGCCAGACCCGCGCGGTTCCGCTGGAGCCGCAATCGGACGAATATCGCGACGTCGAATATTTCCTGTCCTACGTCGCCAACGGCCTGCCGATCTCGGGACCGGGAGCACGGCCATGAAGCGGTCACTTGCTCTCACCATGCTGCTCGTCATGAGCCTTGCGCCATCCGCGCGCGCGGCGAACGAGGCGGACTACAAGGCGGCCTATGCCGCCGCCGAAGCCGCCTCCAAGGAGGCGGCCGGCATGCGCAATCAATGGACCGTGACCGTATCTGCGCTGGCGGCCGCGAAGAAGGCTGCCGACGGCGGCGATTTCGACCGTGCGGTTGCCGCAGCCAGGGAGGCCGAGGCGCTGGCGAAGGCATCGATCTTCCAGGCCACGTCCGAAAAAGAAGCCTGGAAGGCAATGGAAATCCGCTAAACTGCGCCTGAGTGGAATAGTCCGACGATCACGAGAGGCGCGGAGAATTCTTGGATGGCGATCCGCCGCCGCGATTTCCTGAGAAGTGCAGGCCTTGCCGCCGCGACGCTCGGCCTGCCGCGGCTGGCCCGCGGCACCGAGACCGCTGGCATCTACGACATCGAGCGGTTCGGCAATGCGCGGATCCTGCACATCACCGACACGCACGCGCAGCTCAATCCGGTCTATTTCCGCGAGCCCAGCGTCAATATCGGCATCGGTGAAATGGCGGGACGGCCGCCGCACCTGGTCGGCCGCGCCTTCCTGGATCGGTTCGGCATCCGGCCCGACAGCGCCGATGCCTATGCCTTCACCTGCTTCGAGTTCGAAAAGTCCGCAGGCCGCTTCGGCAAGCTCGGCGGCTTTGCCCACCTGAAGACGCTGGTCGACCGCTTGCGCGCCGATGTCGGCGAGAGGCGCTCGCTGCTCGTCGACGGAGGCGATCTCTGGCAGGGCACCGGGCTTGCCAATGTCATGCAGGGCCGCGACATGGTCGAGGTCGCCAATCTGCTCGGCATCGAGGCGATGACCGGACATTGGGAATTCACCTATGGCGAGCAGGCGCTGCGCGACAATCTCGAGCGCTTCAAGGGCGAGTTCCTGGCGCAGAACGTGTTCCTGACCGAGGAAGCCGCGTTCAACGACGCCCCCGCCTTCGACAAGGCCACCGGCCGCGTGTTCAAGCCTTCGATGATCAAGGAGATCGGCGGGCATCGCGTCGCGATCGTCGGCCAAGCCTTCCCTTACGTTCCGATCGCGCATCCCAAACGGTTCACACCGGACTGGAGCTTCGGCATCCGCGAGGAAGAATTGCAGAAGCATGTCGACACCTTGCGCGGCACCGACAAGGTCGATGCCGTCGTCCTGCTGTCGCACAACGGCATGGATGTGGACCTCAAGCTCGCAAGCCGGGTCACCGGCATCGACGTCATCCTCGGCGGCCACACCCATGATGCCGTACCGCAGCCGGTTTCCGTGAAGAATGCAGGCGGCACGACGCTCGTCACCAATGCCGGCTCCAACGGGAAATTCCTGGCCGTGCTCGATCTTGCACTCGACAGGGGCAAGGTCAGCGACGTCCACTATCATCTGCTGCCGGTCTATTCCGAGCTGCTGAAGCCCGACCCTGCCATGGCCGAGCTGATCGGCCGGCTGCGCGCGCCGCATGTAAGCGACTGGTCGGAGAAGATCGCAACACCGGATCACCTGCTCTATCGCCGCGGCAATTTCTCCGGGCCCGTCGACGAATTGATCTGCACCGCGCTGCGTGCCGAGCTCGACGCCGAGATCGCGCTGTCTCCGGGATTCCGCTGGGGCATCACCGCGCTATCCGGCCAGGCGCTGACCATGGAGGATCTGCTCGCGGAAACCGCGATCACCTATCCCGAGACCTATGTGCAGGACATGACGGGAGCCCAGATCAAGGACGTGCTGGAAGACGTCTGCGACAATCTCTTCAACGCCGATCCCTATTACCAGCAGGGCGGCGACATGGTGCGCGTTGGCGGGCTCAGCTATACCTGCACGCCGACAGCCGCGATCGGCAGCCGCATCTCGGAGCTGAGGCTTGGCAGCGGCAAGGCGCTCGGCGCCAGACACCGCTACAAGGTCGCGGGCTGGGCTTCGGTCAACGGCCAGCAAGGCGCGCCGGTGTGGGACGTCGTCGGCAAGTATCTGCGCTCGGGCCGGATGCTCCAGGAGCGGCTCGGCTCCGGCGTGACGCTGAAGGGAGTCGAGGGCAATCCGGGCATTGCAGGACAGGGATGATGCGATCGCAGCTCTTGTCCGCGATGATGCTGGCACTGCTCGTCTGGGCGACGGCCCCGCCCGCTCTGGCACAACAGGTGCCGCTCCAGGACAAGCCGTTCGCCGAGCACAGGATCGTGCTGCAGCTCTCCGACGGCGATGCGAGGAAGCAGGCGCTGGTGCTGAGCGTCGCCAACAACCTGCTGAAGGCCTACGATCCCGACAAGATCGCGATCGAAGTGGTGGTATTCGGTCCCGGCATCGACCTGCTTCTTGCCGGCAGCGAGCGCCGCAAGCAGGTCGAGAGCCTGATCGCACAAGGCGTTCGCTTCGACATCTGCCTCAACACCGTCGATACGATCGAGCGGGAAACCGGCAGGCGGCCGGAGTTCATCCCCGCTGCAACGCCGGTGCAGGTGGGGTCGGGCAGATCCTGTTCCTGGCGGAGAACGGGTACACATTGGTGAGGCCGTAGGACTATTCCGTGCCACGGCGCCCCACGCGCTCAGTGTCATTCCCCGCGAAAGCGGGGAATCCAGTACTCCGCAGCTTCTCCGTATCTCACTTCGGCCTCTGGAGTACTGGATCGCCCGCCTTCGCGGGCGATGACGGCTGGGCGTGAGGCAATGGCATGGCCGACCATCTCCCGTACCCGCACCGCAACAAAAATCTTCCAAATTCTCTCGCGCGCACAGTGAATTGCTTCTCTTTTTTGCCCGGAACGTAGTAGAATCCTCGAAACGAGTTCCACGCCGGACTTCCCGCCATGATCTTCCGCCAGCTCTTCGACAGCGTTTCGGGCACCTACAGCTATCTCCTGGCCAGCCGCGCCGGCGGCGAGGCTCTGATCCTGGATCCCGTGTTGGAAAAGGTCGACCGCTACTGCCAATTGCTGCGCGAGCTCGACCTCAAGCTGGTGAAGGCGGTGGATACCCATCTGCATGCCGACCACGTCACCGGCCTCGGCGAACTGCGCGACCGCACCCATTGCATGACCGTGATGGGCGACCAGACCAAGGCCGACGTGGTTGCGATGCGGGTGGCCGACGGCGACAAGGTGACGATCGAGGGCCTGTCGCTCGACGTGATGTACACGCCGGGTCACACCGACGATTCCTATTCCTATCTGATGGGAGACCGCGTCTTCACCGGCGACACGCTCCTGATCCGCGGCACCGGCCGCACCGATTTCCAGAACGGATCCTCGCGCGCCCAGTATGATTCGATCTTCAACCGCCTGCTCAAGCTGCCGGACGAGACGATGGTGTTCCCGGCGCATGACTACAAGGGCGATACCGTCTCCACCATCGGCGAGGAGAAGCGCTACAATCCGCGGCTCCAGGTGCGCTCGGTGGACGAATATATCGAGCTGATGGCGAACCTGAAGCTGCCCAATCCGAAGATGATGGACGTGGCGGTGCCCGCCAACATGCATGTCGGCCTGCATCAGGAGGAGCTGGAAAAGGAAGGCCGCGCGCTGAGCGCCGTCGAGGCGATCCGCGCGCTCGGCCGGCCCGACATCCTGCTGGTCGACCTGCGCGAGACCAACGAGCGGCTGAAACACGGCACGCTCGAAGGCGCGCTGCACACGCCCTATCCCTCCGTCGAGGAGAGCCTCAAGCCCGGCGGCATGCTGCGCGAGGTCGCGGCCGCCACCGGCCGCCGTGTGGTGTTCTTCTGCGCCTTCGGCGAACGCTCGGCGATGGCCGTGGCGGCTGCGAAGAAAGCGGGACTTCTCAACACCGCCCATATCGCCGGCGGCATCGATGCCTGGAAGAAGGCGGGCGGACCGATGCTGCACTGACGGCCTCGTCGCGAGCCTTGAGTTGGGCCAGGAACCGCACATATTGGGCGGATAGATTCATTCGGATGCAGCATCACCCATCCGGGACCAGCCATGGCCAAGACCGTAAAACCGAGCGAACCGCCGAAGCAGGCGCAAGACAAGGCAAAGAAGCCCTCACCCCGGCGCGAGATTGACGACGACGATTACGAAGACGGCGACATCGCAACGCCGAAGCGTGATCGATATGGCCCGGATGACGAGCCGTTGTGAGTAGCCCGAACTCCGTTGTCGTCCCTGCGTGCGCAGGGATGACGGCGTGGAGGCACACCCGATGCCCCTCACTTCCCCCGCCCGCGCTAGCTGCCATGCGCCTGCGTTCATGGACAAATAACCGCCCTCCCCGATAGTTTGCGCCTCCATCGGGAGTGAAACGGAACTGCAATGGTCGACGTTCTCGCCGCACCGCAGCATGGCAAGGCGGACAATGCGCTGCGCACGCTGACCGGAATCTCCATCGCGCATTGGGTCAGCCATTTCCACCTGCTGGTCCTGCCGATGCTGTTTCCGTTCCTGAGGGAAAAGCTCGGCGTCGGCTATGTCGAGCTCGGCTTCGCGCTTACCACGCTTGCCGTCGTATCGGGTCTGACGCAGGCGCCGACCGGCTATCTCGTCGACCATTTTGGCGCGCGCAAAATCCTGCTGGCCGGGCTGACGCTCGGCGGGCTCGCGCTGATCCTGCTCGGACTACACCTCAGCTACGCCTCGCTGATCGCCTGCGCCGTGCTGCTCGGCCTCGCCAACAGCGTCTATCATCCCGCCGATTACGCGATCCTGGCCGAGCACATGGACGAGGCGCGGATGGGGCGCGCCTTCTCGGTCCACACCTTTGCCGGCTATCTCGGCGGTGCGGTGACGCCGGCGATCGTTGCCGCGCTGGTCACCCTGTCCGGCGGCGTCGGTGCGCTGATCGCGTCGGGCGCGATCGCGATCCTGGTGGCGTTGCTGCTGATCGCCATGGGCATTCCCGAGGCCGGCGCGCACAAGA
Source organism: Bradyrhizobium sp. 191 (assembly GCF_023100985.1). NCBI lineage: Bacteria > Pseudomonadati > Pseudomonadota > Alphaproteobacteria > Hyphomicrobiales > Nitrobacteraceae > Bradyrhizobium > Bradyrhizobium sp. 191. The sequence goes on along the minus strand of NZ_CP064692.1, from coordinate 4,894,679 downwards.
AGAAGCCGGGCGGCGAAAGCGCGCCGAAGCAGGCGGTGATCACCCCAGCGTTGATCACGTTGACCGCGCTGTTCATGCTGCTCAGCCTGTCGGTCGCAGGTATCAACAATTTCGGCGTGGTCGCGCTGATGAGCGGGTATGGTGCCTCTTATTCGATCGCCAACGTCGCATTGACCGCATTCCTCGCCGCCAGCGCCGCGGGCGTGCTCGCGGGCGGCTTCCTCGCCGACCACACCGAGCGTCACGGCTATGTCGCGGCGGCCTGCTTTGCGGCGAATGCGGCAATCGTGCTGCTGATCGCGCTGGTGACGCTGCCGGGCTGGGCGCTGACCGCCATGATGGCGACCGCGGGCTTCCTCTCCGGCGTGATCGCGCCCTCCCGCGACATGCTGGTGCGCAATGCGGCGCCCGCCGGCGCTGCGGGGCGTGCCTTCGGCATCGTCTCGACCGGTTTCAATCTCGGCGGCATCGTCTCACCGCTGCTGTTCGGCTGGATCATGGACCAAGGCGCGCCGCATTGGGTGTTCGGCGCGTCCGTGATCTTCATGCTCGCGACGGTGGTGCTGTCGCCGTTCACGGAACGGAAGCCGGCCAAGGCTTGAGCCACGAATTCAACTGTCGTCCCTGCGAATGCAGGGACCCATAACCACAGGGAGAAGTTGCGGCGCGGGACTGGTCACTCCGAGTCTTCGCAAAACATTTCCCTGTGGTTATGGGTCCCGGATCTGCGCTTCGCTTGTCCGGGACGACAGCTGAAAGAGGCGCGTACAACAACAAAACAAATCGGGAAGAAACACCAATGAGCACCCCTGATCTCATAATCCGCGGCGGCACCGTCGCGGACGGCAGCGGCGGCGAGCTGTTCGAGGCTGATGTCGCCATCACCGGCGGCAAGATTAGCGAAGTCGGCAAGGTTGCGTCGAAGGGCCGCGAGGAGATCGACGCGCGCGGAAAACTGGTGACGCCGGGCTTCGTCGACGTGCATACCCATTACGACGGGCAGGTCACCTGGAGCCAGGACATCACGCCGTCCTCACAGAACGGCGTCACCACGGCGATCATGGGCAATTGCGGCGTCGGCTTTGCGCCGTGCAAGCCTGCTGACCACACCCGCCTGATCCAGCTCATGGAAGGCGTCGAGGATATTCCGGAGCCGGTGCTGAGCGCCGGCATTCCCTGGGCCTGGGAGAGTTTTCCGGATTACATGGACTGGCTCTCCGGGCGCGATTTCGACATCGATGTCGGCGCGCAACTGCCGCATGCGGCGCTGCGCGTCTACGTCATGGGCGAGCGCGGCGCGCGCCGCGATCCCTCGACCGCGGAGGACAATGCGGCGATGGCGAGGCTCGCGGGCGAGGCGGTACGCTCGGGAGCGCTCGGCTTCTCGACCTCGCGCACGCTCAATCATCGCACCTCGACCGGCGATTTCACGCCGACGCTGAAAGCAGGCGAGGACGAGCTCACCGCGATTGCCGGCGCGATGCACCGGCAGGGCCGCAGCGTGCTGCAATTCGTGCTCGACCTCTCCACCCTCCACGAAGACCTGCCGATGATGCTGCGGGTCGCAGACTCGACGAAATGCCCGATCTCGTTCTCGATCACGCAGAACGACAAGGCACCGCAGCGCTGGCGCCAGACGCTGGACGAGATCAATGCGGCAGCACGGCGCGGCCTCTCCGTCACCGCGCAGATTGCGGCGCGCCCTGTCGGGCTCCTGCTCGGGCTCGAGCTCTCGCGCAACCCTTTCCAGACCCATCCGAGCTACAGGGCGATTGCCCATCTGCCGCTGCAGGAACGGCTGGCGCGGCTGCATCAGCCTGATGTGCGCAAGGCAATCCTGAGCGAGACGGCGACCGCGACCGACGATCCGCTGTTCTTCCGTCCCGACTACGACAAGATGTTCCTGCTCGGCGATCCCCCCGATTACGAGCAGCCGCCGGAGAACGCGCTGGGACCGCTGGCGCGCAGGCAGGGGCGTCGGCCGGAAGAGCTCGCCTATGACGCCATGCTGTCGGACGATGGCCGCGGCATGCTCTACGTGCCATTCCTCAACTATTCCGACGGCAATCTCGATGCGACGCGCGAGATGCTGCTCGACCCGCAATCCGTGCCAGGTCTGTCCGACGGCGGCGCGCATTGCGGCATCATCTGCGATGCGAGCTTCCCGACCTATCTGCTGACGCACTGGACGCGTGACCGCAAGCGCGGCGAGAAGCTCACGATCCCGTTCGTGGTCGCGGCGCAGTCGCGCAAGACGGCGCTCTCGGTCGGTCTCACCGACCGCGGGCTTATTGCTCCGGGCTATAAAGCTGACGTCAACGTGATCGACTACGACCGCCTGCACCTGCATCCGCCGAAGGTCCATTACGATCTGCCGGTCGGCGGGCGGAGATTGCTGCAGGATGTCGACGGCTACGAGGCGACCATCGTGTCGGGCGTGGTGACGCGGCGACAGGGTGAGGCCACGGGACGGCGGCCGGGGAGGCTGATTCGTGGTGCGCAGGGGGTGAATTAGGGGACATCCATGTGTGAGACGCCAAAGCGTCTCAACATCGTCGCTGTCATCCCCGCGAAAGCGGGGATCCATAACCACAGGGAGACGTGTGGTGCGAAGCTGTCAACTCCGAGCCTTCGCCAAACCACTCTGTGATTATCGCGACGAGCGCAAGCGCTCGCGCGGGGGTCCCGGATCTGCGCTTACGCTTGTCCGGGACGACAGTTGTGGTTGGGGCGGCTAACCGCTTCCCTTACCCCGGCGACACCGCGCCTTTCAGCGCAGCTGCCTGCGGAGTGGCACCGCGCGTCAGCCTGGTCCTCTCCGTGTTCGGCCAGAGCAGCAGCAGACCGAGCAGGCCGGAGCCGACCATGATCACGGCGTTGATGGTGAAGCCGGTCAGGTAGCCGTCGAGCGTGCTGCCGGCGCGCTGGATCGTGGCGCCCATCACGGCCGGCGCGATGATGCCGGCGAGCGTGTAGAGCGCACCGTAGATCGCGAGAATCGCGCCGCGCTGCGACGTCGGCGTGAATTCGCCGAGCATGGGCGGGCAGACGACGTAGATCGCCCCGCACAGGCCCGAGCCGACCACAAGCAGCGCGATCTGAAGGCCCGCGCCCTGGACATGCGGCATCATCGCCAGGATCAGCCCGCCGATCACCAGCGGCACCGAGCCGAGAACGCCGCGCGCCGCACGGGTGTTGTAGCCGCGCGCCATCATCACCTGCGAGATCCAGCCGGTCAGCATGACGATGGTGGCGCCGAACACCCAGGGCAGGATCGAGATGAAGCCGGCCTTGCTCTGCGAGAACCCGAGCCCCTTGACGATGAACGGCGTGAACCAGGTCAGGCCGAGCGACAGCGCCCAATAGGCGCCGAAGGTTGCGGCGACGCACCCGATGAAGGTGCGCGAGGTGAGAAGCTGCAGGTAAGGGATCTTCGGCTCGACCGCAGCCGAGACTTGCGTGTCTTCCAGCGGCCCTTCCTTGCCGAGCGTGAGCCAGGCCGCAACCCAGATCAGGCCGACGATTCCGAGCGCGCCGAAGGCATAGTGCCAGGAATGATTGACGATGATCCAGTTCAGCGCCGGCACCGCGAGGATGACACCGAAGGCCGAGCCCTGCGACAGGATCGCGGTCGGCAGCGTGCGCTTCTCGTCGGGGAACCATTTGTAGATGGCGTGCGCGGCGACCGAAAAGGCCGGGCCTTCGCCGGCGCCCAGCACGATGCGGCAGATCAGGAGCGTGGTGAAGGAGACGGTGCCGACCATCGGAAATTGCGCCAGCGCCCAGATCACGGCCAGAGCAAGCAGCACCCAGCGCGTCGGCACCTTGTTGACGATGAAGCCGACCACGATGGCAGAGATCGAGAACAGGAAGAAGAACGAGGACCCGAGCAGGCCGAACTGCTCGGCGCTGAGCTTCATGTCGGTCATGATCGGCACGCCGGCGAGACCGACGACGATCTTGTCTGCGAAGTTCACCACCATGAAGAGAAAGAGGAGAAATGTAATGGTCCAGGCGCCCTTCGGCGTTGCCTTGGATTGCCCTGCCGTCCTGCCCGCCGCCGCCGGCGTTCCCTGAGCGCTCATGAATCTCCCCGTATGTCTTTTTGGCACTTTTTGATTTGGCCGTCTTGGAAGCTAACAACGGCTTCAAGACCAACGCAACCCGGCATTTCCGCAGCAAGTGTGCTACGGAGCAATTGTGTCAATTCCGTCCGGCGCCATTCATCGTGCTGAGCATCCGAAATCTGTCCAAGACGTTCTCCTCGGCCGGCGAGCCGGTCCATGTGCTGCGCGGCGTCGATCTCGACCTCAGGCACGGCGAGCGCGTCGCGCTGACCGGCGAGTCTGGCAGCGGCAAGAGCACATTGCTGCATCTGATCGCGGGGCTCGATGCCGCCGACGGCGGCACGATCCAACTGGAGGAGATCGAGGTCACCAAGCTGTCCGATGCGGGACGCGCCAGCCTGCGGCGGGACCGCATCGGGCTGGTCTTCCAGCAATTCAACCTGGTCCCGAGCCTCTCGGTCGCCGACAATCTCGCCTTCCAGGCGCGGATCGCCGGCCGGCATGATGCGGCCTGGATCAAGGAGCTTGTCGAGCGGCTTGGGCTCGGCAGCCTGCTCAAACGTTATCCAGAGCAAATATCGGGCGGCCAGCAGCAGCGGGTCGCGATCGGCCGGGCGCTGGCGACAAAGCCCTCGCTGCTGCTCGCGGACGAGCCGACCGGCAATCTGGACGAGGCCACCGCCGAGGACGTGCTGGCGCTGACGCGCGACCTGGTCGCGCGCACCGGCTGCGGCTTCCTGATGGTGACGCACAGCCTGCATCTGGCTGCGACGCTCGACCGTCACCTCACCCTGCATGCGGGGCGCATCGCATGAGGCGCGCACTGTGGATCCTCGCCGTGCTGCTCAGCCACTGGCGGCGCCACAAGATGCAGTTCGCCACGCTGCTGATCGGGCTGATCGCGGCGACCGCGCTGTGGAGCGGCGTGCAGGCGATCAACCAGCAGGCCCGCAATGCCTATGACCGTGCCGCGGCAACATTCGGCGGCGCGCGCACGGCGATGCTGGTGGCGCCAAAGGCGGCGACGTTTTCCCAGGAGCTGTTCGTCAAGCTCCGGCGCGCGGGCTGGCCGGTCTCGCCGGTGCTGGAGGGGCGGGTCCAGATCAACGGCCGCTCGGTGCGGCTGCTCGGCATCGAGCCGGTGACGCTGCCGGCCGATGTCGGCAACGCGCCGCGGCTCGGCGCCTCGGATCTGAGCAGCTTCGTCGCGCCGCCGGGCCAGACGCTGGTGGCGCGGGAGACGCTGGCCGACTTGCATGAGGCGGAAGGCGCGGCGCCGGCCATCAGCGATGGCGCAAAGCTGCCGCCGCTGCGCGTGCTGCCGCAGCTCGTGCCCGATGTGCTCGTGGTCGATATCGGCGTGGCACAGGGCCTCCTCAACAAGCCGGATCAGGTGTCCCGGCTCCTGATCGGCAAGGCGAGGGGCAAGCCGGCGCCGCTGGCCAGCGTCGTTGGCGAGCAGTTGCAGCGGGTCGAGCCGGATGCCGAGACGGAGCTGGAGCATCTCACCGACAGTTTCCATCTCAATCTCACCGCGTTCGGCCTGTTGTCGTTCTTCGTCGGCCTGTTCATCGTCAACTCGGCCGTCGGCCTCGCCTTCGAGCAGCGTCTGCCGATGCTGCGGACCTTGCGCGCCTGCGGCGCCTCGGCGCGGCTGGTCAACACGGTGCTGGTGATCGAGCTCGTGGCACTGGCGCTGATCGCCGGGCTGATCGGGCTCGCTTGCGGCTATTTCATCGCGGCTGCCCTGCTGCCCGACGTCGCCGCATCGCTACGCGGGCTCTATGGCGCGCAGATTCCGGGGCAGCTCAGCCTGCGAGGCGAATGGTGGCTCGCCGGCATCGGCATCAGCGTGGCGGGCGCGCTGGTGGCGGCCGCAACGAGCCTGATCAAGGCGGTCAGGATGCCGGTGCTGGCAACCGCCCAGCCGCGCGCCTGGCAGCAGCGGCAACGCCGCTGGCTGGTCCTTCAGAGCTGTGCGGCCTGCGCCGTGTTCGCGGTCGCCCTGTTGCTGCTCCAGTACGGTCAATCGCTGATCACAGGCTTTGGCGTGCTCGCGGCCCTGATGTTAGGTGCGGCGCTGATCCTGCCGGTCTTCCTCGACATCATCCTGCTCGCCGGCCAGCGCGTCGCGCGTGGCCCGCTTGCGCTGTGGTTCTGGGCGGACAGCCGTCAACAGCTGTCCGGATTGTCGCTCGCGCTGATGGCGCTGCTGCTCGCGCTTGCCGTCAATGTCGGCGTCTCGACCATGGTGGAGACCTTCAGCCGCACGTTCATCGGCTGGCTCGACGGGCGGCTCGCCGCCGACGTCTACATCAGCGCGTCCGACAATGCGCAGGGCGTTGCGATCCGCAACTGGCTGAAGGAACGCAGCGACGTCCAGGCGATCCTCTCGGGCGGACGTGCGGAAGCGCAGATTCAAGGCCAGCCGGTCGAGCTGCTGGGCCTGCCCGATCATGCGCTCTATCGCGAGCGCTGGCCGCTGCTGCAAGCCGCACCCCGCGCCTGGACCCGTCTGGTGCCGGGCAATGCCGCCTTCATCAGCGAGCAGTTGAGCCGCCGGCTGAATGTGCGCCTCGGTGACGTGATCGATGTGCCGGCGCCGGGCGGCACCTGGGAGCTCGACATCGTCGGCATCTATGCCGATTACGGCAATCCCAGGGGGCAGCTGGCCGTGAATGTCGCAGCGCTGATCCGGCAGTTTCCGCAGACGCCGCAGACGCGGATGGGCCTGATCGTCGCCAAGGAACATATCCCCGGCCTGATCGCGGCCCTGCAGAAGCAGTTTGCGCTCGACGACCGCAGCGTCGCCGACCAGGCGACGGTGAAGGCGGAATCGATCCGCATCTTCAACCGCACCTTCGCCGTGACCTCGGCGCTGAACGCCTTCACGCTCGGCGTCGCCGGCATCGCGCTGCTGACCAGCCTGCTGACACTGGCGAACTCCCGCCTGCCCCAGCTCGCGCCGCTGTGGGCGATCGGTGTCACGCGGCCGCGCCTTGCCGCGATCGAGCTGACCAAGACGCTCTCGGTCGCACTGTTCACGTCCCTGCTGGCGGTGCCGCTCGGCCTGCTGGTGGCGTGGTGCCTGATTGCGATCGTCAATGTGAAGGCATTCGGCTGGCGGCTGCCGTTCCACGTGTTTCCGCTGCAATTGGTCGAGCTGGTCGTGGTTGCACTGCTTGCTTCGCTGGTGGCCGCCTTGCTGCCGATGCTGCGGCTGGCGCGGATGCAGCCGGCGACCCTCGTCAAGGTGTTTGCCAATGAGCGCTGACCGGATCTCGCGGCGCGCCTTCGCCGCCGGCATCGCCGCCCTCGCTCTCGCGCGGCGCGCCGGCGCGCAGGGCTATGCCGGGCTCGGCGAGACCGCCGACGGCTTTGCCAAGGTCACGCCGGGAAAGACATTCACCTTTCCCGCCGATCACGGGCCGCATCCGGAATTTCGCATCGAGTGGTGGTATCTCACGGCGAACCTGGTCGATGGCGGCGGCGCGGCTTGCGGCCTGCAATGGACGCTGTTCCGCCAGGCCGCGCAGCCGGGCCCACAAGGCGAAGGCTGGGCCAATCAGCAGGTGTGGATGGCGCATGCCGCGGTGACACGGGCCGACACCCACCGCTTCAACGAAACGTTTTCGCGCGGCGGCGTGGGACAGGCCGGCGTGACGGCCAAGCCGTTCGATGCCTGGATCGACAACTGGGAGATGAAGGGCCTCGAGCGCACCGACGATCACACACTGGCACCGCTGACACTGAAGGCGTCCGGCACCGATTTCAGCTATGCGCTGACGCTGGAGGCGGACCGGCCGGTGGTGTTGCAGGGCGATGGCGGCTACAGCCGCAAGTCCGAGCGCGGTCAGGCGTCCTACTATTACAGCCAGCCGTTCTATCGCGCGCGCGGCAATCTCACGATCGATGCCAAATCCGTCGATGTCACCGGCCAGGCCTGGACGGACAGGGAATGGAGCAGCCAGCCGCTCGATGCCGACCAGACCGGCTGGGACTGGCTCTCGCTGCATCTCGCATCCGGCGACAAGCTGATGCTGTACCGGCTGCGGCAGAAGGACGGCAAGGATTATCCGTTCGGCAACTGGATCAGCGCCACCGGCGAGACGCAGATGATCTCGGGAGGCGACATCCAGATGACGCCGAAGGCAACCGCGGATGTCGCGGGACGCAAGCTGCCGGTGGAGTGGCAGATCGCGATCCCCTCGCGATCGTTCTCGATTGCTTGCAAGCCGCTCAACCCCAAGGCCTGGATGGGGACCGGCTTCTCCTATTGGGAAGGACCGATCAGCTTTGCCGGCTCGCATGACGGCGTTGGCTATCTCGAGCTGACCGGCTATTGAGACGCGATCTCCTCCAAGGGACTAGCGATGTATCATCTCACCGCCCTCGTCACGCTGCTCGCGATTGCGTTCTACTTCTTCACCTGCATCAACGTGTCGCGCTCGCGTACCGCGACCGGCGTCAAGGTGCCGGCGATGTCGGGCCATCCGGATTTCGAGCGCGCGTTCCGCATCCAGATGAACACGCTGGAATGGATGCCGATCTTCCTGCCGGCGCTTTGGCTGTTCGCGATCTACATCAGCGACGCCATCGCGGCGGGCATCGGTGTGGTCTGGATCGTCGGCCGCATCGTCTATTTCGTCGGCTATTCGAAGGCGGCAGCCAAGCGCGGCACCGGTTTCGCGATCCAGGGCATCGCCGCCATGGCGCTGTGGGTTGGAGCGCTGGGCGCGGTGGTGTTGCGGTTGGTGTGAGAGGCGGGAGGCCGCAACATACTCGGTGTCGTCCCGGACAAGCGAAGCGCCGATCCGGGACCCATAACCGCAGGGAGTAATTGTGATGCGAGCTGGCAACTCCGAGTCCCCGTAACCACGCCCGCCTGTGGTTATGGGTCCCGGATCGGCGCGCGCTTGGGCGCGCTTGTCCGGGACGACGGCGGAGTGCACAGTGGCAGCCTTGCCTCTTCCCTACTTCGTCAGCGGACAGCCGCTTTCCTTGGCGGTGAAGAAGGCCTTGTCGCCGGGGACGGTGGCGAGCAGCTTGTAATAATCCCACGGCTTCTTCGACTCCGACGGCTTCTTGACCTCGAACAGATACATGTCGTGGACCATGCGACCGTTCTCGAGCACCTTGCCGCCTTGCGCGAAGTCGTCGTCGACCGGCAGTTCCTTCAGCTTCTTGGCGACGGCATCCGGATCCTTGGTGCCGGCGGCCTTGACGGCCTTCAGGTAGCTCAGCGTCGCCGAATAGGTGCCGGCATGGATCATGCTCGGCATCCGTCCGGTGCGCTTGAGGAAGCGCTCGCCGAGATTGCGCGTCTTGTCGTTGAGATCCCAGTAATAGCCTTCGGTGAGCACCAGGCCTTGCGCGGCCTGAAGGCCGAGGCCGTTGACTTCGGCGAGCGTCATCAAGAGGCCCGCGAGCTTCTGGCCGCCGGAGACGATGCCGAACTCGGACGCCTGCTTGATCGAGTTGGTGGTGTCGAGGCCGGCATTGGCGAGGCCCACGATCTTCGCCTTCGAGCTCTGCGCCTGGAGCAGGAAGGAGGAGAAGTCCGAGGAGTTGAGCGGCACGCGCACCGAGCCGACTACCTTGCCGCCATTGGCCGTGACGATCTCGCTGGTGTCCTTCTCCAGCGCATAGCCGAAGGCGTAATCCGCGGTCAGGAAGAACCAGGTGTCGCCGCCGGCCTTGGTCAGTGCACCGCCGGTGCCGACGCCGAGCGCGTGGGTGTCGTAGGCCCAGTGGAAGCCGTAGGGCTGGCAGGCGTCGCCGGTGAGGCGCGAGGTTGCGGCGCCGACGACGATGTCGATCTTCTTCTTTTCCTTGGAAAGCTCGTGGATCGCGAGCGCAACCGAGGAGGTCGTCAGCTCCGTGATCATGTCGACGTTCTCGACGTCGTACCAGCGCCGCGCGATCGAGCTGGCGAGATCCGGCTTGTTCTGGTGGTCGGCGGTGATGAGCTCGATCTTCTGGCCGAGTACCTCGCCGCCGAAATCCTCGATCGCCATCCTGGCCGCTTCGACCGACCATTTGCCGCCGTAGTCTGCATAGACGCCGGACTGATCGTTGAGGATGCCGATCTTGACGCCTTGTGCGGAGGCCGGCGCGGCGAGCAATACGGCCGACGCTGCGGCGACCAAAAATGCTGATTTCATTCGTTAAGCTCCCAGTAGTTTTCTGTTTTGAAATCGCGCGGATACTAGTGAAGAACCCCGCGCGTGCCCATCCGTTTCACGTTGGTCGTTAGTATGGGTGGCGGTGCGCCAAACAACCGGTGTCGTCCCGGACAAGCGCGCCAAAAGCGCGCGCAGATCCGGGACCCATAGCCCCAGGAAGGGTTTTGGCGAAGACTCGGAGTTGCCGCTGCCCGCGCCAAACCAACTCCCTGTGGCTATGGATCCCCGCGTTCGCGGGGATGACAGCGATGGGTGTGGAGACGGCTATGACCATAGAGGCAGCGTCAGGCCACCACCTCCGGCTTCTTGTCCCGCCGTCCCTCCGCGAGGTTCCGCACCACCACGTAGAAGATCGGCGTGAACAGAAGCCCGAACAGGGTGACGCCGATCATGCCGAAGAACACGGCAACGCCCACGGCCTGCCGCATCTCCGAGCCGGAGCCGCTGGAGATCACCAGCGGCAGCACGCCGAGGATGAAGGCGAATGACGTCATCAGGATCGGCCGCAGGCGCAGGCGGCAGGCCTCGATCACGGCCTCGAGCCGCGGCTTGCCCTCGTTCTCGATGTCGCGCGCGAACTCGACGATCAGGATCGCGTTCTTCGCCGCCAGTCCCACCAGCACGACAAAACCGATCTGGGTGAGGATATTGACGTCCTGGCCCATGATACGCACGCCGATGGTGGCAGCGAGCAGGCACATCGGCACGATCAGGATCACCGCGAAGGGCAAGGTCCAGCTGCCATATTGCGCTGCGAGCACGAGATAGACGAACAGCACGCAGATCGGGAACACGTAGAGGCCGGCGTTGCCGCCAGTGATCTGCTGGTAGGACAGGTCCGTCCACTCGAAGGTGAAGCCGCTCGGCAAGGTATCGTCCGCGAGCTGCTTGATGGTGTTCAGCGCGGTGGTCGAGCTTACGCCCGGTGCCGGTTCGCCCTGAAGTTCCGACGCCGCATAGAGATTGTAGCGCGCGACGCGGTCGGGACCCGAGACGTCCTTGAACTCGACCACGCTGCCGAGCATCACCATGTCGCCGGAAGCGTTGCGGGTGCGCAGGCGCGCAAGGTCGCTTGATTCCTTTCGGAACGGGAAATCGGCCTGCGCGGTGACGTGGTAGGTGCGGCCGAACAGGTTGAAGTCGTTGACATAGGTCGATCCGAAATAGGTCTGGATCGTGTCGTTGATGTTGGAGATGGGCACGCCCAGCTTCTGCGCCTTGGTGCGGTCGATGTCGACGAAGAGCTGCGGCGTGTTGGCGCTGAACGGCGAGAACACCGACGGAGCGAGCAACAAGGGCGATTTGCGCGCCGCGGCGACGAGCTCGTCGGTGGCCGCGGCGAGCAGCTCAGGCCCGCGACCCTGGCGATCCTGGATGCGAATGGTGAAGCCGCCGCCGGTACCGATGCCGGGCACGGCCGGCGGCGGAATCACGATGATGAAGGCGCCCTGGATCGCGGCCAGGCGCTTGCGCAGTTCGACCGTGATGGCGTTCGCAGACAATCCCTTCTTCATCCGCGCCTCAGGCTCGTCGAACACCGGAAACAGCGCGGCCGCGTTGCCGGCCTGCGTGCGCGTAGCGCCGGAGAAACCGGCGAAAGCGGCAACGCGGATGATGCCCGGCGTATCCAGCGAGATGCGCTCGATCTCGCGGACCACCTCGGTGGTGCGCGCCAGCGAAGCGGCGCCCGGCAATTGCACCGATATGATGACATAGCCGCGATCCTGCGCGGGGATGAAGCCCTGCGGGGTGGTCACGATCAGCCAGCCGGCGCTGCCGATCAGCACGACGTAGATCAGAAGCATCACGACGGAGTGGCGGATCACGAAATTAGCAAGGCCCGCATAGCCGTGCGCCAGACGGTCGAATACGCGGTTGAACACGCCAGTGAAGGCGTTCCAGCCGCGCGCGATGACATTCCAGGCGGCCGGCGGACGCTTCTCCTCGTGCGGCGTGAGGATCTGCGAGGCCAGCGCGGGAGACAGCGTCAGCGAGCAGAAGCAGGAGATCGCGGTCGCAACGGCAATGGTGACGGCGAACTGCTGAAAGAACTGTCCGGAAATGCCGCCGAGGAACGCGGTCGGGACAAACACCGCACACAGCACCAGGGCGATCGAGACCAGCGCGCCGCCCACCTCTTCCATCGTCTTCAGCGCCGCATCGCGACGACTGAGGCCGTGCTCGAGATGGCGCTCGACGTTCTCGACCACGACGATGGCATCATCGACCACGATGCCGACGGCGAGGACGAGTCCGAACAGGGTCAGATTGTTGATCGAGAATCCAAGCGCCGCCATCACCGCGAAGGTGCCGACCAGCGAGACCGGGATCGCGATGATCGGAATGATCGCGGGCCGCCATCCTTGCAGGAATACCAGCACCACGACGACCACAAGCAGCATGGCTTCGTAGATTGTCTTGATCAGCTCGTGGACGGACTGGGCGATGAACTCGGTCGGATTATAGCCGATGTTGTAGTCGAGACCTTTCGGAAAGCTCTCCTTGAGCTTCGTCATCGTGTCGGAGATGCTCTTTGCCGTCGCGAGCGCGTTCGATCCGGGCCGCTGGGTCACCAGCATGGCGACGGCCGATTTGCGCAGCAGGAAGCTGTTGGTGGAATAAGCGAGTGCGCCGAGCTCGATCCGGGCGACGTCGCGCAGCCGTACCGTGCGGCCGTCGGAACCGGCCTTGATCAGGATGTCCTCGAACTGCCTCTGGTCCTTCAAACGTCCGGTAAAGGTGAGATTCGGCTGAAAGGCTCGGTCCGCGATCGGCGGCTCGGCAATCTGGCCGCCCGCGATCTGCACGTTCTGGGCGCGGATCGCTGCCAATACCTCGGTCGAGGTAAGGCCGAGATTGGCGATTCGATCGGGGTCGAGCCACAGCCGCATCGAATAGTCGCGCGCACCGAAAATCTGGATGTCGCCGACGCCGTCGATGCGCAGCAGCTGGTCGCGGACCTGAAGCAGCGCGTAGTTGGAGATGTAGAGCTGGTCGAAGGTGTCGTCCGGCGACAGCATGAACACGACCATCAGGATGTCGGGCGAGTTCTTGCGGGTGACGACGCCGTTTCGCTGCACCTCGTCCGGCAGTTGCGGCTGTGCAATCGCAACGCGGTTCTGCACCAGCACCTGGGCCTTGTCGAGATCGGTGCCGAGCTTGAAGGTGACGGTGATCGTCAACTGTCCGTTTGAGGTCGCCTGGCTGTAGAGATACAGCATGTCCTCGACGCCGTTGATCTGCTGCTCTATGGGAGCCGCGACCGTATCGGACACGGTCTGCGCCGAGGCGCCGGGATATTGCGTGGTGACGACCACGGTGGGCGGCACCACTTGCGGATATTCGGACACCGGCAGCGTGGTGTAGGCGAGCGCGCCGACGATCAGCAGCACGATCGACAGCACCATCGCCAGGATGGGCTGGTTGATGGAGAGGCGGCCGAGATTCATGACTTGCCACCGGCCGGGGTTTGCGCGGTCTGCGGGGCGACCTTGGCACCGACGCGGGCGCGCTGGATGCCGTTGACGATGACGCGATCGTCCGGCTTCAGCCCTTCACGGATCACCCGCAGGCCCTCGTCAAGCGGCCCGAGCACGACAGGGCGCGCCTCGACCGTATCGTCAGGCTTCACCACGAAAACGATCTTGCGGGACTGGTCGGTCGCAACAGCGGCGTCCGGAATCAGCAGTGCCTCATAGGGCGCGCTGGCGATCAGGCGGACGCGGCCGAACTGACCGGGCAGGATCGACAAATCGGTGTTCTTGACCACCGCGCGGCTGCGCAGCGTTCCCGTGGAGACGTCGAGGCGATTGTCGAGGAAGTTGATGGCGCCTTCGTGAGACGGCTTGGTCTCGCCGGCGAGAGACACCTGCACCGGGTTTGCCGTGTCGCGCGAGCTCGGGCGACGACCTTCGAACCACAGCTTGCTGTATTTGATGAATGTCGCCTCGTCCATGTCGAAATAGATGTAGATCGGATCGAGCGTCACGATGGAGGTCAGCAATGTCGATGTTCCGTTGTCGCTGCCCTGCACGAGATTGCCCGGGCTGACGAGATGGCGGCTGACGCGGCCGGTCAGCGGCGCCGTCACATGCGTGAACTCGATGTTGAGCTTGGCGGCCTTCAGCGCGCCTTCCGCCTGCGTCTCGGCCGCGTGCGCGGCCTGCAAGGCCTGGCGGCGCTGATCGACGACCTGCTCGGAGACGGCGCTGGTCTGCACCAGGCTGAGGCCGCGGTCGAGCTCGCGCTTGGCAAGCTCCACCCGGGCACGCGCGTCGGAGAGCTGCCCTTCCGCCTGCGTCGCCACGGCCTCGAACGGGCGCGGGTCGATCACGTAGAGCAGATCGCCCTGACGCACGATGGCGCCGTCCTGGAACTCGACCGAGTTGACGAAGCCGCCGACACGGGGGCGTACCTGGACCTCCTCGACCGCCTCGAAGCGGCCGGTGAACTCATCCCAATCGGTGACGGTGCGCTTGACCGGCTGAGCCACTGTCACCGGCGCCGGCGGTGGAGCCGCGGCCTGTGAGGCCGGCCTGTCGCAGCCTGCGAGTGCGAATGCTGCAATGAGGAGCCCGGCAAGGGCGCCCCGCCTCAACTGAACGAAATCGTGCTTTTTGACAAGTCGCTCGCTTCCGTCCGGTCCGCCCATCCCAGTCCTCGCATCAAAAAGCCGCAGCAAATGCAGGGTAACCGCCTGCCCGCGGGCGAAACAAGATGGGCGGCAATGTTGAACTCTTCAAGACCAATGCGCGTGCAATGCCGAGCCGGAGGCCCTGACCGGATGGCGGGTTGACAGGTACAGATGGTCGCAGGTGGGTGTGCGATCGTTCACGAAGAGAACACTCGCCACCCTCCCCTTGGAGAGTGCAAAGCGGCCAGCGTCTTCGCGCATGACGGGGACAGCAGGCTCGGCTAGATTACCCCTACAATAACAAGACGAATAGTCCGGGAGGACAGGCGTGCACCAGGGACGTGTCGTTTTCGGCGCGATCGAGGAGGTCGTGTTCGGCCATCCCGCAGCCGGCGCCATCGTCGCGCAGATGGACCGGTTGGGAACGCGCCGCGCGTTCCTGATGGTTTCGGGCACGCTGAACCGGCAGACCGACGAAATTGCGAAGATCACGCAGGCGCTCGGCGAGCGCTGTGCCGGCCTGTTCGACGCCATGCCGGCGCATACGCCGCGTGAGGCGGTGATCGCGGCGACAGAGGCGGCGCGCGAGGCGGACGCCGACCTCATCGTCACCGTGGGCGGCGGCTCGATCACCGACGGCGCCAAGGCGGTGCAGCTCTGCCTCGCCAACGACATCGGTGATATCGAAGGCATCGAGCGCATCCGCGTGCACAAGGGTGTCGCGCCCAAGATGAATGCACCGACCGTGCGGCAGATCAGCGTGCCGACCACCATCGCCGGCGGCGAGTTCAGCGCGACCGCCGGCGTCACCGAGCGCAGTAAGCATGTGAAGCAGATGCTGCGGCATCCGCTCATCGTGCCGCGCGCGACCATCCTCGACCCCGCCATCACCGTGCACACGCCGGAATGGCTGTTCCTGTCCACCGGCATCCGCGCCGTCGATCATTGCGTCGAGGCAATCTGCTCGCGTGAGACGCATCCCTATGCCGACGCGCAATCGGTGAAGGGGCTTGCCATGCTCGCCGACGCGCTGCCGCGGGTGAAGGCCGATCCTGCCGACCTCGATGCGCGGATGGACGCGCAGATCGGCACCTGGCTGTCGATGGGCGCGCTCGCAGCCGGCGTGCCGATGGGCGCGAGCCATGGCATCGGCTACGTCCTGGGCGCGGCCTTCGACGTACCGCATGGCTACACCTCGTGCATCATGCTGCCGGCGGTGATGCGATGGAACGCGCGCGACAATGCCGAGCGCCAGATGATCGTCGCGGCCGCCATGGGCTATCCCGGCCACGACGCCGCCGATGTGCTCGATGCCTTCATCCGCTCGCTCGGCATGCCGCGCAGCCTCGCTGACGTGCGGGTGTCGCCGCAGCATTTCGACGCCATCGCCGAGCAGGCGATGCGTACGAACTGGATTCCGCGCAACCCACGCAAGATCGATGGCCCCGCCGACGTGCGCGAAATCCTGCTTCTTGCCGCCTGATCGAAAGCCGGAGGATCGATGTATACTGGTACGCATGCCCGCCTGCGCCCGCTCCAGCCCGCCTTCATCATGGCGGCAACGGGCGAGACCGTCACCTATCGCGAGCTCGAGGCACGCAGCAGTCGGCTGGCGCATCTATTCCGCAGGCACGGCTTGAGGCGGCTCGATCACTACTCGATCTTCATGGAGAACAATTCGCGCTACCTGGAAGCCTGCGGCGCGGGTGAACGCGCCGGGCTCTACTACACCTGCATCAACTCCTTCCTGACGCCGGGCGAGCTCGCCTATCTCCTCGTCAACAGCCAGTCGAAGATCCTGATCACGTCCATGGCCAAGCTCGACATCGCGCGCGAGGCGATCAAGGCCTGCCCCGACGTTAAGCTCTGCATCGTCGCCGATGGCCCGGGTGAGAGCGAACGTATCGTCGGACTTGCGGAGGTGACTGCCGAGCTGCCCAGGACGCCGATCGCCGACGAGTGGCTCGGTACCGCCATGCTCTATTCGTCCGGCACGACGGGACGGCCGAAGGGCATCTTGCGGCCCCTGCCGGAAGAGCCGCCGAGGCACAGTCTGCCGCTGTTCGATTTTCTGACGAAGCTTTGGCACTACCGGGAAGGGATGGTCTATCTGTCGCCCGCACCGCTCTATCACTCCGCCCCGCAGGCTGCCGTGAACCTCACGATCCGCATGGGCGGCACCGTGATCATCATGGAGAGTTTCGATGCCGAGCGTTACCTCCAGCTCGTCGAGCAATGGGGCATCACCCACACCCAGCTGGTGCCGACGATGTTCTCGCGCATGCTGAAGTTGCCGGAGGAGGTGCGTGGCCGCTACGACCTTTCCTCGCTGGAGATCGCGATCCACGCCGCTGCGCCCTGCCCGGCCCTGGTCAAGGACGACATGATCAAATGGTGGGGACCGATCATCCACGAATATTACGGCGCGACCGAAGGCCTCGGCTTCACCGCCTGCAACAGCGAGGAATGGCTCGCCCATCGCGGCACGGTCGGCAAGGTGCTGCTCGGCGATCTCCACATCCTGGATGAGAACATGCGGGAATGCCCGACCGGCACACCGGGTCAGGTCTGGTTCAAGACGGCAACGCCGTTCGAATATTTCAACGATCCGGAGAAGACCAAAGAGGCGCGCTCGGCCGACGGCAGCATGAGCACGGTCGGCGACGTCGGCTATGTCGACGCCGACCGATTCCTGTACCTGACCGACCGCGCGACCTTCATGATCATCTCCGGCGGGGTGAATATCTATCCGCAGGAATGCGAGAACCTGCTCATCACCCACCCGAAGGTGGCGGATGCCGCCGTGTTCGGCGTGCCCAATGCCGATCTCGGCGAGGAGGTGAAGGCGGTGGTGCAGCCGATGCCCGGCGTAGTGCCGGGGCCGGCCCTCGCCGAAGAGCTGATCGCGTTCTGCGCCAAATCGCTGTCGCGGCAGAAGGTGCCGCGCTCGGTCGATTTCGAGAAGGAATTGCCGCGGCTGCCGACAGGGAAGTTGTACAAGCGGCTGCTGCGGGATCGGTATTGGGGGAACAAGTCGTCCCGGATCGTGTGAGGGTCGTGCTGGATAGCGCGCACAGGCAGGCGCCACAAACTCTGCTGTCGTCCCGGGCAAGCGTAGGCGCAGACCCGGGACCCATATTCCCAGGAAGGAGTTCCGGCGCGAACTGGCAACTCCGAGCCTTCGTCAAACCACGTGCTGTGGTTATGGATCCCGGATCTGCGCGCGCTTAAGGCGCGCTTGTCCGGGACGACGGTGGAGTTTGTTGCGGCAGTCGAGACCAACACCCGCGCAGGAACCGTTCGCACCTGCACTCTCACAGTGTGCGGCCTTACATCATCCAAATTGCCAAGAGAATGAACGGCCTTGCGGGTTGCCTCGCTGCACGCGCCTCGCTATCGTCTGACAAACAGGCCGCAAAAGGCCGTTGTCCAGGGAGGATGAGCATGCGGAGCGTGTGGGCGCTCGCCGCAATGGCGGCGCTATCTGTGCTGACGGCCTCAACCTCCACGCTCGCCGGCGAGCCCAAGCAGGGCGGCGTCCTGCGGATGTATCACCGCGACAGTCCCGGCAATGCTTCGATCCACGAAGGTGCGACCTACTCCCTCAACGTTCCCTTCATGCCGGTGTTCAACAACCTCGTCATCTACAAGCAGGACGTGGCTCAGAACAGCATGGACAGCATCGTCCCCGAGCTCGCCGAGAGCTGGGCCTGGGTGAACGACAACAAGACGCTGACTTTCAAGCTGCGCCAAGGCGTGAAATGGCACGACGGCAAGCCGTTCACCTCGGCCGACGTCAAATGCACCTTCGACATGCTGATGGGCAAGGCGCAGCAGAAGTTCCGGCAGAACCCGCGCAAGTCCTGGTACGATCAGGTCGTCGACATCTCGACCAACGGCGACTCCGAGGTCTCCTTCAATCTGAAGCGGCCGCAGCCCTCGCTGCTGGCACTGCTCGGCTCGGGCTACACGCCGGTCTATCCCTGCCACGTCTCGCCGGCGGAGATGCGCACCCATCCGATCGGCACCGGCCCGTTCAAGTTCGTCGAGTTCAAGGCCAATGAGTCCATCAAGCTGACCCGCAATCCCGACTATTGGCGCAAGGGCCGGCCCCATCTCGACGGCATCGAATTCACCATCATCCCGAACCGCTCGACCGCGATCCTCGCCTTCGTGGCCGGCAAGTTCGACATGGCCTTTCCGACGGAGGTGACGATCCCGCTGGTGAAGGACGTCAAGTCGCAGGCGCCGAACGCGATCTGCGAGATCGCGCCGACGAACGTGTCGACGAACATCATCGTCAACTCGTCTTCGCCCCCGTTCGACAATGTCGACATCCGCCGCGCCATGGCGATGGCGCTCGACCGCAAGGCTTTCATCTCGATCATGTTCGAGGGCCAGGGCGACATTGGCGGCACCATGCTGCCGCCGCCGAACGGCCTGTGGGGCATGCCGAAGGAGATGCTGGAGACCATTCCGGGCTATGGCCCCGACGTGAAGGCCAACCGCGAGGAGGCGAAGAAGCTGATGCAGAAGGCCGGCTACGGGCCGGACAAGCATCTCGCCGTGAAGGTCTCCACGCGCAACATCCCGATCTATCGCGATCCCGCGGTGATCCTGATCGACCAGCTCAAGACCATCTACATCGACGGCGAGCTCGACGTGGTCGAGACCGCGAACTGGTTCCCGAAGGTCGCGCGCAAGGACTACATGATCGGGCTCAACCTCACCGGCAACGCGGTGGATGACCCCGACCAGTCGTTCTACGAGAACTATTCCTGCGGCTCGGAGCGCAACTACACCAATTACTGCAACAAGGAGATCGAAAAGCTGTTCGATGTGCAGTCGCAGGAGACCAATGTCGAGAAGCGCAGGAAGCTGGTCTGGGACATCGACAAGAAGTTGCAGGAGGACGTCGCACGGCCCATCATCTTCCACAGCCGCATGGGCAGCTGCTGGCAGCCCTACGTCAAGGGCATCACCGTCATGACCAACAGCTCCTACAACGGCTATCGCTACGAGGATGTGTGGTTAGACAAGTAGCGCAGGCCGCGCGCGGCTGACGGGTTCGACGGGAGGCTGTGCATGTTTGCCTATCTGGTGCGGCGCCTGTTCCTGATGTTCGTGACCCTGTTCGGGATCTCGATCGTCATCTTCTTCCTGCTGCGCATCGTGCCCGGCAACATCGTCGATATCCTGTTCGCCGCCGCCGGCTATGTCGATCCCGCCGACAAGGCCAATCTGGAGAAGGAGCTCGGCATCGACCGGCCGCTGATCGTGCAATATTGGCACTGGATCAGCGGGTTCCTGCGCGGCGATTTCGGCTTCTCCTACGTCTCGGAGAAGCCGGCGCTGCAGGAGATCCTGCCGCGGATTCCGATCACGGCACGCCTTGCGGGCTTTGCGCTCCTGTTCTCGGCATCGATCGGCATTCCGCTCGGCGTCATCAGCGCGGTGAAGCAGGGCACGAAGCTCGATTACGCACTTCGCGTCGTCAGCCTCAGCGGATTGTCGCTGCCCTCGTTCTGGCTCGGACTTTTGATCCTCACCGCATCGGTGGCGATGTTCGGCCAGATGCCGATCTTCAATCCGAATCCGCAGACCTGGCTCGAAGCGTTCGCGACCTATGCCGTGCCCGCGGCCGCGGTTGGCTTCCGCAGCGCAGCGCTGACCATGCGCATCACCCGATCCTCGATGCTGGAGGTGCTGCGGCAGGACTATATCCGCACCGCCCGCGCCAAGGGCGCCTCCGAAGCGGCGGTGAACTATCATCACGCGCTGAAGAACGCGATCTTGCCCGTCATCACCGTGATCGGCATCGAGGCGGCGTTCCTGATCGGCGGCCTGATCGTTACCGAGACCGTGTTCAACATTCCCGGCGTCGCGCGCTTCCTGGTCGAGGCGATCCGCTGGCGCGACTATCCGATCGTGCAGAATCTCGTGATGCTCATCGCGGTCGTGGTGGTGTTCGCGAATTTCACCGTCGACATGCTCTACGCGGTGTTCGACCCGCGCATCAGATACACGGATTAGCCGCATGATTGTCGTCCGCGCCGGGCTCGCGCGTTCCTTCACCTCTCCCCGCTTGCGGGGAGAGGTCGAATTTGCGCGAAGCGCGAATTCGGGT
Source organism: Bradyrhizobium sp. 191 (assembly GCF_023100985.1). Taxonomy (NCBI): domain Bacteria; kingdom Pseudomonadati; phylum Pseudomonadota; class Alphaproteobacteria; order Hyphomicrobiales; family Nitrobacteraceae; genus Bradyrhizobium; species Bradyrhizobium sp. 191. The sequence goes on along the minus strand of NZ_CP064692.1, from coordinate 4,873,667 downwards.
GAGGGGGAGTCTCCGCGAGTCCAACTCTCACCTCCCCCGTGGAGAGAGCCCCCCTCACCCCAACCCTCTCCCCGCAAGCGGGGAGAGGGGGAAGATAGAGCTCACATGGCCGCGATCGACTTCGACGTTGAACTGAGGCGGGCCGGCGCATATGCGACCGGCGGCTGGCGGCGCGTGCTGTTCATGGCGCAGCGGCATGTGCTGGGCGCGGCCGGCCTCGTCATCATAACGGTGTTCGTGCTGACCGCGATCTTCGCCGACTTCATCGCGCGCTACGATCCGCTGACGGTCGATTCCGCCCGCGCACTGGCCCGCCCGAGCCTCGCGCACTGGATGGGCACCGATTCCTTCGGCCGCGACGTGTTCAGCCGCATCATCCACGGCGCGCGGATCTCGCTCGCGGTCGGGCTCGGCTCGACCGCGCTCGGCGGCACGATCGGCGTCATCGTCGGCCTCACCTGCGGATATCTCTCGGGCTGGGTCGATCTCGTCTTCCAGCGCGTCTCCGACGTTCTCCAGGCGCTGCCACTTCTGGTGCTGGCCCTGGTGATGACGGCGGCGCTCGGCCCTTCGCTGCCCAATGTGATCATCGCCATCGCCATCCCGCTGATCCCGACGGTCGCGCGCGTCATCCGCGCCAATACGCTGGCGCTGCGCGAGCAGCCCTTCGTCGAAGCCGCCAAGTCGATCGGCATGAGCGAGATGCGGATCGCGCTGCGCCACGTGCTGCCGAACACGCTGGCGCCGCTGATCGTGCTGGCGACCGCGCAGCTCGGCTCGACCATCCTCACCGAGGCCTCGTTGTCCTTCCTCGGCCTCGGCATTCCCGAGCCTTATCCGTCATGGGGGCGCATGCTGTCGGAATCCGCCGCCGAATATGTCCGCACCGCGCCGTGGCTGGTGATCTTCCCGGGCATCGCGATCAGCCTCGCCGTATTCGGCGCCAACCTGTTCGGCGACGCCCTGCGCGACATCCTGGATCCGAGGCAGCGCGGCTGATGGCAGACACATCCGATCTCGTGCTCGACGTCAGGAACCTGAAGACGGTGTTCTTCACCAATTCCGGCCTGTTCAAGGCCGTCGACGATCTCTCGTTCAATGTCAGACGCGGCGAGACGCTGGCGATCGTCGGCGAATCCGGCTGCGGCAAGAGCGTCACAGCGCTGTCCTTGATGCGGCTCGTGCCCGATCCGCCCGGCCGCATCGTAGGTGGTTCCGTCACGCTCGAGGGCACCGAGCTGCTGTCGCTGGATGAAGCGCAGATGCGCGCGGTCAGGGGCAACCGCATCTCCATGATCTTCCAGGAGCCGATGACATCACTCAATCCGGTGATGCGAATCGGCGACCAGATCGTCGAGGCGGTGCGGTTGCACCGGAGCATCACGGCGAAGGAGGCCCATGACATCGCGATCGAGATGCTGCGGCTGGTGCGCATCCCCGAACCGGCACGGCGGGCGCGGGAATATCCGCATCAGCTGTCCGGCGGCATGCGCCAGCGCGCGATGATCGCGATGGCGCTGGCCTGTCGGCCGGCGCTGCTTATCGCGGACGAGCCGACCACTGCGCTCGACGTCACCATCCAGGCGCAGATCCTGGCGCTGATCCTCGACCTTCAGAACGAGCTCGGCACCGGCCTCGTGCTGATCACACACGATCTCGGCGTCGTCGCGCAGACGGCGCAGCGCGTGATCGTGATGTATGCAGGGCGAAAGGTCGAGGAGGCCAGCGTCGAGGCGCTGTTTGCCTCGCCAATGCATCCCTATACGCGCGGGTTGATGGCCTCGATCCCGGCCGTCCCGGCATCCGGTGTCCCGGCGCAGGCGCGGCTGAACGAGATCCCCGGCACGGTGCCCTCGCTGGTGGGGCTGCCGAAGGGCTGCGCCTTCGCGCCGCGCTGCAAGCTCGCCATCAAACGCTGCGAGGCCGAATATCCGCCGCTGGCCGACTGGGGCGGCGGCCATCTCGCTGCCTGCTGGCGCGCGGAAGACGTCGCGGAGGTGGCATGACCGAAGCGCTGCTCGAAGTCACCGACCTCAAGAAGCATTACCCGGTGCGCGCCGGCGTGTTGCGAAGACAGGTCGGCACCGTGCATGCGGTCGACGGCGTCTCGTTTGCGCTTGGCACCGGCGAGACGCTCGGCCTCGTCGGCGAATCCGGCTGCGGCAAGTCCACGGTGGCGCGGAGCGTGCTGCGGCTGGTCGAGCCGACCTCGGGCCAGATCCGGCTCGACGGCGAGGACATCACCCATCTGTCGAAGACGGCGCTGCGCCCGCACCGGCGTTCGATGCAGATCGTGTTCCAGGACCCGTTTGCCTCACTCAATCCGCGCATGACGGCGGGCGACATCGTCGGCGAACCCATCGCCGTGCATGGCCTTGCAAGCGGCAAGGCGCTGGAGGCGCGCGTCGCACAGCTGTTCGAACAGGTGGGCCTGCGGCCCGACCAGATGCGCAACTTCCCGCATCAGTTCTCCGGCGGCCAGCGCCAGCGCATCTGCATTGCACGGGCCCTGGCGCTGGGGCCGCGCCTGATCGTCTGCGACGAGCCGGTCTCCGCGCTCGACGTCTCGATCCAGGCGCAGGTGATCAACCTCCTGATCGACCTGCAACGCCAGCATGGCTTCTCCTACCTCTTCATCGCTCACGACCTCGCCGTGGTCGCCCATATCAGCCACCGCGTCGCGGTGATGTATCTCGGCCGCATCGTCGAGATCGCCGACAAGGACGAGCTGTTCCGCAACCCGCGCCATCCCTATACGCAGGCCCTGCTCGCTTCGGTGCCCGTCGCCAACCCGCTCGCGAAGAAGCTCGCTCCGCTGGTCGACGGCGACGTGCCGAGCCCGGTCAATCCGCCTTCAGGCTGTGCGTTTCACACGCGCTGCCGGTTCGCGATGGAACGCTGCAAGTCGGAGCGGCCGGCGCTGGTGGACGCCGGCGACGGGCACCAGGTGGCGTGCTTGCTGAACGAGGGGACGGGGCGGGGCCGCTAGGGCGCGTACTCGGAAAAGCAATGTCGGCTCCTGAGGGAAGAGCGGAGTCTTCTGCCCGGCAGAGCGTTATTGCTTTTGACCCATTGCGGGCATTGCAGCCTGCGAACAAGGCCCCGCTTCGCCCAACATCAAACCAAAGGTCCCGCTTGCAGTCGATGGAATAGGCGGACATGAAAGTTTGCTAGGGCAGCCTCTCGTTTTATGCATACGTTAGGCTGATGTAGCGATCCATTACTCGTTAACAGCGAATCACCTAGAGATTGTGCAAGCCACTCGTGGAGTTGCAATGGCACATTCTGACCGTCAAATCGTCCAGAAGAAATCCGAGGTGCTCGATAAAGATCACCCTCCAGCGATGCGCCTTGAGGAACTTCGTGCCGAAGCGATCGAACATTTGCGTGGTGGTCAAGTACTGAAGGCTCAATCTCGCGTCAAAGAAGCGTTCAAGCTGGATGCGGAGAGCGCTGAAAACCTGCACCTCATGGCCGTTGTAGACGCCGCCGCCGGCCGCGCAGACAGAGCGGTAGATTGGGCCTCCCGTGCGATCCGGAAAGCCCCCCAGCCGGCCTACTTGGCCACGCTGGGCAATGCGCTTGCGAGTGCTGGCCGTCTGGACGAGGCTTTGAGAGTCTTTGACAAGGCTATTCAGCTCAAGCCGAGCGATGCCGAGCTTTGGCGGCAGATGGGAGACGCGCTGATCCAGGCGCGAAGAAACAGCGAAGCTCTCCTCTGCTTTCGTCGCGCGTTCGAACTTGATTCGGGGCATGCTGATGCTGCGTATAAGGCAGGTCATCTTCTGCATGGAGCGGGTCAACTTGCGGAAGCACTCGTATATTTGAATCATAGCGTCAATTTGCGGTCTGATAATTCGCAGGCTCTGCACACGCGTGCACTCACCTTAAACGGCCTCGGAAGGATCGAAGAGGCGACGGCAGATTGCAGGCGCGCAGTCCAACTGGATCCCAAGAACGCTGATACGCTGGGCAACCTTGGTGCTCTGCTGCGAGCGCAGGGCCATTTGGAAGAGGCTTTGTCTTTCTTCGACCGGTCCTTGAAGATCAAGCCCAATGCAGGAAAGACCATTGTCGGCCGGGCAAGCGTACTTGCCGAGTTGGGGCGAGTCGATGAAGCAATGACTGCTTACAAGCGATCGGCAGCCATTCTCTCCGAGCATTCGAGGTCCGTCTGGAATCTTGCTTTGCTTCAGATGCTCACTGGCGATTTTAAACGTGGCCTGAAGGGGATGCAGGCGCGTTGGGACGTTCCGGGCTTGCCGAACGGGTATCCGCCGCTTCCTGGACCTAAATGGCTTGGTGACGGAGACATTGCGGGGAAGACGTTACTGGTCTGCGCCGATGAGGGTCTTGGGGATGCCATTCAGCTCGTGCGCTACATTCCGCTGCTTGCTGGCCGTGGTGCGCGCGTCGTTCTAATAGTGCAGGACGCATTGTGGCCGCTACTCTCAAAAATGGAGGGCGCCTCGGAATGCTTGCCGGGGTCATCGGGGGCTCGCTTGCCCCCTTTCGATCTTCATTGCCCTCTCAGCAACCTGCCGCTCATCTTTGGAACCAGACTGGAGTCCGTTCCGGCGGCCGTGTCCTATTTGCCGCCGCCCTCTCGAGAGCGTGTTCAAGCTTGGGAGAGTCGGCTTGGTCCGCGTGCTCGATCACGCGTGGGGCTTGTCTGGTCAGGTAATCCCGAACATTTGAACGACCACAATCGGTCCATTCCATTTCGTATGCTGACGGGCCTTTTGGATGACAAGGTGAGTTTTGTCAGTCTTCAGAAAGACGTCAGGCCGAACGACCGAGCTGAACTGCTGGCTCGAACCGATATCTTCGATCCCGCCCAGCATCTTACTGATTTTGCCGAGACGGCAGCTCTGATTTCTTGCCTTGATCTTGTCATCACTGTTGATACGAGCGTTGCTCACCTTTCGGCCGCCCTTGGGAAACCGACCTGGATTTTGCTACCTTTTATGCCGGACTACCGTTGGCTCCGCCACCGCGAAGACAGCCCCTGGTATCCAACCGTTCGCCTCTTCAGGCAAAACGAGGGTCGGGAGTACGGCAGCGTCATCGACCGTGTGCGTCGAGACTTGCAAAATTTTGATCGGCAAAGAACTTGATCGGGCACAACAGAGAGCCGGCGCCGGTTTCTGAACCGTTGTGAACCTCATTAAGTGGGGCCGCTGAGAACGCTTGTGACCCCAAAGCGGACAGTTGGGATTACGCCTGCTACTCTCGATTTTGCTCAAAGGTTGTCTCGATGGAAATCGCGCGCACTCAGCTCGTTAGCAAGCGTGCTTCGCGAATGATATTGATCGCCGTCAAGATGAGTTTTCATGGTCTTGAGCCACGGCAGCTTCACTTCAATACCCGTAGTCAATGGGGCCTCCGTCACCTCGATGACTGCGTCGCGGAGCGCAATCCCAGATCCGAATGTTGCGGCTAGATTTCCGGGTTCAATTTGTTCAACCGACTTCGGGTCATCAAGATCACGAAATTTGACCAACATCGGAATTTCGTCGACCTCCAACACTCGACGCGGATGATGCTCTCTCAATAGCCGCATTTGCGGTAGGGGATCGGTCTCAATCTTGAGCAAGTCGGCAAAGGCATGAAACAGCATCCATGCAGGACCACCCAAATCTCCGTATCCAGCTTTCGGCCCATGCGGAAGCGCAAAAAGCACACCGTGCGGGCCGAGATCAACCACAATAGCTTCGCCGCTAACCTCGTTGCCGAAGCCTCCCATGGAGCCGAAGAGACCTCTGGTGTCGGACTGCTTGACTTGAATGACGCCAGAACCACTGACGAGCTTTCCATCAACTTCTACGTTGATTGTTAAGCGGTATCTGATGGTCTCGCTCAGGGAACCGCAACCTGTTAGGAGGCTCCCCAAAATCTAAGGTTCGTAAATTGTGTTGATCGACAGAAGGGATCGATAGCTGCACGGCTCCGCTTCTGGCCCTTCAGCGGCATTGGAAGATTGCTGCTTCCCCGCCGGTGTTGGGGCTTAAGCCGACATCAGGCGGCGGTCAGCCGGTTAATGCGTACTCGATCCCAGCGCCCGGATCACCGGCCAGGCTGCGAGCGCAGCAGCGAGATGCTTGAGCGTGTGGCCCGAGACGATGTGCCCGGTCGCTTCGAAAATGAGCGCGTCGCCGAGTTCGAGAAGCTTGGCCAGCACATAAAACAGGATCACGCCGCCGAGCGGCACGCCGAGTGCGCCGGGCCGCGGTCGTGTGAACGCGAGGCCCACGGCCAGCGCCATGCCGCCGAACTGCACCACCACCCAGGGCGTGAGATTCTCGCGTGCCACCCAGGCAGCGAGCAGGCCTGCGACCATCGCCAGCACCAGCACCGCTTCGCCGGCGCGCGTGCTGATGCGCTCGCTGGCCGCGATGCCCAGAAAGCCTGCGAATGCCACCGCCATGCCGAGACGATCGGCCACGAGCCGTTGCGGCGCGTCGGGGTCGAGATGATAGAAGCCCGAGCCCAGGCAAGTGAGGATCAGTCCGACGAAGAACCAGCTCGCACCGACCGGCGCATCATGGCGGGCGCGCAGCCGCTCCGAGCCCCACACGCCCATGGCGAGAAAGGCGAGATTGCTCAGCACATCGCCGGCGTTGGGCACGCCGAGCCAGGTGCGGCCGTCGATATAATGCGGGATGTGCCAGGCCGAGGCAGGCAGCACTGGCGCCAAAAGCGCGGTCAGCGTCAGGCCGATGAGCGCGCCGCCCAGGTATTTTTCGCGGGCATCCAGCCGGCCGAACGCGAAACGGCGCACTGCTGCAGGCAGCTTGGCAGGGGTCGCTCGAGCGGGATTGTCGACGTGCAGCATGCGCAACCTCCAATATTGAACATCGTTCAATATTGGTAACGCATGATTGAACAATGTTCAATACAATCGCCAAGAAGTTTTTGTGAACCCATAACTACTGGAAATAACTTGGATTTCGTTCGAGGCGGGTCCGCGTTTTGCTTCGCGCCTCGCAAATGACGGCGGAGCGACTACCCCGCCCCGACCTCCGCCAAGATCCGTCCCGTCGTGACCTGATCGCCTTCGGCGACGTCGATCGCGCCGACCACGCCGTCGATGCCGGCCTTGTGGACGTGCTCCATCTTCATCGCCTCCAAGGTCAGCACCGGCTGGCCGGCGGAGACGCGGTCGCCAGGCTTGACGAGGACAGCGACGACGCGGCCGTTCATGGCGGCGCGAACCTTGCCATCACCACCGTTGCTTGCGGCCGCCTTCGGCGCGGCGAGGGTGAGATCGGTGACGGCGAGCGGGATGCCACGATGCTGCAGATAAAGCCGATCGCCATCGCGCAGGAATTTTGCGCTGTCCATCACGCCGGCGTGGCGGAAGCGGATGGCGTCGGGATCGAGCTGGTCGATCTCGAACTTATGCTGGCGGCCTTCGGCGACGACGGTGTAGCTGCCGTCGCGTTCGCGTGTGATGTCGAGTTCGTGCGCATCGCCGGCGATCTCGATTTTCGCCGGCAGCGGAAAGGTGGCGGCGAGGCTGCGCCCGCCCTGCCACGACGGCGCGCGCGGGTTGGTGACGTAGAGCAGCAGGCCTGCCAGCGCCGTCTCGAACGCCGCGTCCGCACGCGGCGCGAGCAGCTCGTCGCGATGGGTGCCGATGAACGCCGTCGTCGCCCCGCCCCTGGCAAAGCCGGGATGACGCAGGCAGGACATCAGGAACGCCTGGTTCGTGGTCACGCCGAACGCCGTGAGCTGCTCCAGGCCGACGATCAGCCGTCCCCTCGCTTCCTCGCGACTTGCACCATGGCTGATGATCTTGGCGATCATGGAATCGTAGAACGGTGGAATCTCCGAGCCCGATCGCAGCGCGTGCTCGACGCGGATGCTTTCCGGCACCTGCCAGCGCGCCATGCGGCCGGACTGCGGCATGAAATCCTGCGCGGCATCTTCCGAACAGAGCCGCACCTCGATGGCGTGGCCGGAGAATCTGATGTCCTGCTGCTTCATCGGCAACGCCTCGCCGCGGGCGACGCGCAGCTGCAGCTCGACGAGATCGAGCCCGGTGACCGCCTCGGTCACGGGATGCTCGACCTGGAGACGCGTGTTCATCTCCATGAAGTAGAACTCGCCACGTTCGTCGAGCAGGAACTCCAGCGTCCCAGCCCCCTCATAACGCAGCGCCTTTACCGCGGCGACCGCGACCTCTCCCATCCTCGCGCGCAACTCGGGCGTGACCGCGGGCGACGGCGCCTCCTCGATCAGCTTCTGGTGCCGCCGCTGCACCGAGCAGTCGCGCTCGCCGAGATGGATGGCGTTGCCGTGGCTGTCGCCGAACACCTGGATCTCGATATGGCGCGGGTTCTGGATCGCGCGTTCCAGGATGACGGTGGGGTCGCCGAACGCGGCCTTCGCTTCCGAGCAAGCACTGCGCAGCGCGTCGGGGAACGAGGCCGCATCGGCCACGAGCCGCATGCCGCGCCCGCCGCCTCCGGCGACCGCCTTGATCATCACGGGAAAGCCGATCTTTCTGGCTTCCGCAAGCATCACCTCGTCGCCCTGGTCTGCGCCCTGATAGCCGGGCACGATGGGGACGCCGGCCTTCTTCATGATCTCCTTGGCGCCGGCCTTGTTGCCCATCGCCGCGATCGCCTGCGGCGACGGCCCGATGAAGACGAGACCGGCCTCCTTGCAGGCGCGGGCGAACTCCTCGTTCTCGGCGAGGAAGCCGTAACCGGGATGGACGGCGTCCGCGCCGCTCGTCTTTGCGGCTGCGATGATCGCGGGAATGCTGAGATAGGATTGCGCCGGAAGCGCTTCGCCGATGCGCACGGCCTGATCGGCGTGCTTCACGTGGAGCGCATCGCGGTCGGCATCCGAGTAGACGGCGACGACGCCGAGACCGAGCCGGCGCGCGCTACGCATGACGCGCAATGCGATCTCGCCGCGATTGGCGATCAGGACCTTGAAGAACGGCCGGTGCTGCGCTGATCCGTTCCTCATGGCCTGGCCACCGAAAACTGCATCCGCTGGGGTGTGCGCGCATCGCCCTCGCGGCAGATCGCGAGCACTTCCGACAGCACTGCGCGGGTGTCGCGCGGGTCGATCACGCCGTCGTCGAGCACGCGTGCACTGGTGGAGAACACGTCCATCTGGCCGTCGAACACAGCGACGATCTGCGCCTTCATGGCGTCCAGCCTGTCCTTCTCGATCGGCGTGCCGCGGCGTGCCGCGGCCGCTTCAGTCACGATCGCCATGGTCTCGGCCGCCTGCTCGCCGCCCATCACGGCGGTCTTGGCATTGGGCCAGGAGAAGCAGAAGCGCGGATGGAAACCGCGGCCGCACATGCCGTAATTGCCGGCACCGAACGAGGCGCCGCAATAGATGGTGATCTGCGGCACCGTCGCCGAGGTCACCGCCTGGATCATCTTGGAGCCGTGCTTGATCATTCCGGCTTCTTCATAGGCCTTGCCGACCATGTAGCCGGTGGTGTTGTTCAGATAGAGCAGCGGTGTACGGGTCTGGCAGCAGGCCTGGATGAAATGCGTCGCCTTGTTGGCGCCGGCGGGATCGAGCGGGCCATTGTTGGTGATGATGCCGATGGCCTGCCCTTCGATGCGGGCGTGGCCGCAGACCGTGGCGGGACCGTAGTTCGGCGCCATCTCGGTGAAATCGGAATCGTCGACGATGCGCGCGATCACTTGCTTCATGTCCACGGGGCGCTTGTGGTCCATCGGCATGATGCCGAGCAGCTCGTCCTGGTCGTAGCGCGGCGGCTTGAATTCTGGCGTCGCCCTGCCTGGCCGCTCCCATTGCAGCGCCGCCATGATCTCGCGCGCGATGCGCAGGGCGTCGCGGTCGTCCTCGGCGAGATAGTCGCCGAGACCGGATACCTGTGTGTGCATCTCGGCGCCGCCGAGCTCTTCCTCGGTCGCAACCTCGCCGGTCGCGGCCTTCAACAACGGCGGACCCGCAAGGAAAGCACGGGTGCGGCCACGGACCATGACGATGTAGTCGGAGAGACCGGTCTGGTAGGCGCCGCCGGCCGTGGACGAGCCGTGCGTGACGGTGACGACCGGAAGGCCGGCGGCCGAGAGCCGCGCGAGGTTGCGAAAGATGTTGCCGCCGCGGACAAAATCCTCGACGCGGTAGCGCAGCAGGTTTGCGCCGGCGCTTTCGACGAGCTGCACGTAGGGCAGCTTGTTCTCCAGCGCAAGCTCCTGCACCCGCAGCGTCTTGTCGAGACCGTAAGGCTGCAACGCGCCGGCATCGATGCCGGCGTCGTTGGCGCTGACCATGCAGCGGATGCCCGAAACGAAACCGATGCCGGCGATGACGCCGCCGCCGGGCACGCTCTTGTTCGGATCGGGCACGTCGAACATGTAGCCCGCGAGCGTCGACAGCTCGACGAACGGCGCACCGGGATCGAGCACCAGGGCGACGCGTTCGCGCGGCAGCAATTGTCCGCGCTTGTGGAAGCGATCCTTGGCCGCGGCCGACGCCGCCCGTGTACGCTCTTCCAGCGCGCGCATGCGGTCGATCAGCGCGAGCATGCCGTCCCGGTTGGCGTGGTAGGCGGCGCTGCCGGGGGAGATGGTGTTTTCGATGGTCGACATTAGTGCTCCTGGCCGTCATTCCGGGGCGCGCGGAGCGCGAGCCCGGAATCCATAACCACGATCGGGAGTATGGATTCCGGGCCTGGCCCTTCGGGCCATCCCGGAATGACGGAGTGTGTGACTACCTGTTCGTCCCAAAGATCTTCCGCGCCTCGGCCGGGCTCGCGATCTCGCGGCCGGCACGCCGCGCACAGGCGGCGACCGCTTCGATCAGCTGGCCGTTCGAGGTCACCTTCGTGCCGTCGGCGAGATAGAAGGTGTCCTCCAGCCCGGTGCGGAGATGGCCACCGAGCTCGGCGCAGCGCTGGTGCAGCGGCCAGATCTCCTCGCGGCCGATCGCGGTGACCTGCCAACGCGCCTCGGGGCGCTTCAGCTTGATCAGGATCGGCAGCAGCTCGGGATCAGCAGGCATGCCGGAGGCGACACCCATCACGAAATTGTACTCGAGCGGGCCGTTGTACATGCCGACCTGGCGATACATGCCGACGCAGCGGACGATGCCGACATCGAAGCACTCGAACTCGGGGATGGTGCCGACCGCGTTCATGACGTCGAGATAGTCCTTCACCTTCTCGACCGCATTGTCGAACATCATCGGCGGCCAGGCCCAGGTATTGTCGGCCTTCACTTTCAGGTAGTTCAGCGAACCGGCGTTGCAGGCAGCGATCTCCGGCCTGGTCTCGCGGATGCAATCGAGCGCGCCGCTGTAGTTCGGCCCCGACACGCCCGAAGTGTGGTTGATGATCACGCCAGGGCACGCTTCGCGGATCGCCTGCTGGATCTCCTTGCTGACACCGACCTCCCAGGACGGCAGGTGCCCCTTGTTCGGCGCCTGCTGGCGCAGATGGATATGCATGATGGACGCACCGGCGTCGAACGCAGCCTTGGCCTCGCGCGCCATCTGCTCGGGCGTCACGGGCACGTTGTGCTGCTTCGGGTCGGTGAGCACGCCGTTCAGCGCGCAGGTGATGACGGCCTTGTCGCTCATGCCACTAATGTCTCGCACGTTGAGAATTCAACGCTTGCGATCATGTGACGCGCGACATGCTTCTTCTTGCGCGGAGAAGCTGGGAAAAACGACGAATTCGTAGGGTGGGTTAGCCGAAGGCGTAACCCACCTCTTTAGCTTCCGCGGAGACAGAAGCGGTGGATTATGCCTTCGGCTAATCCACCCTACGAAGCTAGCTCGCCTCCGCCAGCCGCACCGTCTCGGTGCTACGGTAGATCGCAAGGTCGCGCGAGCCGACGAAGATCGCACGCGGTTTCAATCCGTAGAAGCGGCGGATCGAGTGACTGAAATGGGTCGAGTCGGGATAGCCGATGTCCTGCGCGAGATGGGCGAGGTTGAGGTCCTGGTTGGCGAAGTGCAGCAGATGCCGCGCGCGCTTCCAGGCACGGAAGGAGCGGAAGGAGATGCCGGTCTCCTCCTTGAACAGATGCAGGAAGCGCGATGCCGAGAGGCCCGCTTCTGCCGCACACGTATCCGCCGTCACCGGCTCGCCGGAGAAACGCCCGATGCGGGCGACCGCGCGCATCACGCGCGGGTCGAGCACGCGGCGTGGCAGCGCCTCGCCAAAGCACATCTCGTCGAACTCGGCGGTGGTGATGTCGCCATAGCGGCGCTGGCGCAGCAGCCCGTAGGCGGCGAGGATCTTGCGGGCGTAGGCGGCCTTGTCCGGACCGCGCAGCCGCTCGGCCAAAGCCTCGATCACGCCATCCGGCATGCTCTCCGGCTCCAGCGTCACGCTGACGACGGTGCGATAGTCGCTGGCGATGGTGTGCCGCTGGTTCGGCAGGGTCACGACCAACTCGTCCGAGGTCTGGACGTCGTCGATCGTCAGATGCAGGCTGCCCTTCACCGCGACATAGACATGGCAGCTACCGGGGGTGCGCTTGCGGGGCCGGCCGAGCAGCCCGGCATAGAATACCCGCTCCGGCGTGATCAGCATCAGATGGTCGGATTCGCGACCTTTATCTTCCATTGGGGTCCTCCTCGCGCGGCTCTCTGGCCGCTGCGGATGGAGGTCACCTTAGCGGAAATTTGGGCGCTGTCACGATAGGATAGCGCTGTCATGAAACATGCATCGTCGTTCCGGGGCGGTCCGCAGGACCGAGCCCGGAACCTCGAGATTCCGGGCTCGATGCTGCGCATCGCCCCGGAATGACAGCCTCCCTTACGCCCTCACCCTCGCTGCCACATTCTGCTCGGCGCCGGCCTTCTGTTCCGCAGCAACTGCGCGCTTGAAACCGTCGCGCTGCTGCAGGCGAGCCCAATAGGCTGCGACATTTGGCCCAAAATCCTTGGCGAGCCCGATGTTGTTCGCCAGGCGGAGCGCGTATCCGATGACGACGTCAGCGGCGGTGAAGCGGCCCGCGCACAATGTTTCGGCATTCGCCGTGGCTGCCTCGACGGCGCGCAGTCTCCCCAGGAACCATTTTGCGTAGTCGGTGGCGACTTGCGGGTTGCGGCGCTCCTCCGGCTCGAGCTGGGTGTATCGGAGCACCAGCGTCTGTGGGAAGGTTAACGTGGCGTCGCTGAAATACATCCAGTTCAGGAAGGCGCCATAGGCGGGATCCTCCGGTCCGACCATCAACGGCGTCGGGCCGTATTTGACACCGAGATAGTGGCAGATGCCGGAGGACTCGGTCATCTTCGTTTCGCCATCCACCATGAAGGGAATCGTGCCCAGCGGATTGAGCGCAAGATATTCCTTGGCGAAGACGCGCGGCGGGAACGGCAGCATCTTCAGCTCATAGGGCAGCCCCATCTCCTCCAGCATCCAGAGCGGGCGAAACGAGCGCGCGGCGTCGCAGTGATAGAGCGTGATCATCAGGCACTCCCTTTGCTGCCCGGCAGCGTACCCATCATCTTGCACAGGACCATCAGCATGACCTCGTCGGCGCCGCCGCCGATCGAGGTCAGGCGGCTGTCGCGGTAGGCGCGGCTGACCGGCGTCTCGTTGGTAAAGCCCATTCCGCCCCAATATTGCAAGCAGGCGTCGGTGAGCTCGCGACCGAGGCGGCCGGCCTTCAGCTTGGCCATGGTCGCAAGCCTCGTCACGTCTTCGCCCGCCACCAGTTGCTCGGCGGCACGATAGATCAGCGCGCGCAAAAGCTCGACCTCGGTCTGCATCTCCGCGAGCTTGAAGTGAACCACCTGGTTGTCGAGAATCGACTTTCCGAAGGCCTTGCGGTTGCGCGTGTACTCGATCGTCTGGTCGATGATGTATTCGTGCGCCTTGAGGCAGGCTGCCGCGCCCCACAAGCGCTCCTCCTGGAACTGGATCATCTGGTAGGTAAAACCCTTGCCCTCCTCGCCGATCCGGTTGCGCTTGGGCACGCGAACATTGTCGAAGAAGATCTGTGCCGTGTCGGAGGAGCGCATGCCCATCTTGTCGAGTTTTCGCGCGACGGTGACGCCCTTGCTCTTCATGGGCACGCAGATCAGCGACTTGTTGCGGTGAACGGGACCATCGCCGGTGTTGGCGAGCAGGCAGATCCAGTCGGCCTGCGTGCCGTTGGTGATCCACATCTTGCCGCCATTGATGACGTAGTCGTCGCCGTCGGAGCGCGCCTGGGTCTTGATCGAGGCGACATCGGAGCCCGCGCCGGGCTCGGAGACGCCGATGCAGGCGACGTAATCTCCGGCAATCGAGGGGGCCAGAAATTCGTGACGAACCTCGTCCGAGCCGAACCGTGCCAGCGCGGGCGTCGCCATGTCGGTCTGCACCCCGATCGCCATCGGCACGCCACCGCAGGTGATGGCCCCTAACTCCTCCGCCATCATCAGCGCGTAGGAGTAGTCGAGGCCGGAGCCGCCGAACTCGACCGGCTTGTTCAGGCCGAGGAAGCCGAGGCTGCCCATCTTTTTGAACAGCTCGTGCGCCGGGAAGATGTCGGCCTTCTCCCATTCATCGACGTGAGGATTGATCTCGTTCGCGATGAACTTCTGCAGGCTGCGGCGGATGTCGTCGTGGTCGGCGGTGAATAGCATTTCATCCTCTCGTCATTCCGGGGCGCGCGTAGCGCGAACCCGGAATCCATTTCTCTACGGTGTCTGCGGTCCGATGGATTCCGGGCTCGCTCCGCTACGCTTCGCGCCCCGGAATGACAGAAGTGGTCACAACCCCATCTGCCTGGACGCCAGATCCTTCATGATCTCCTCGGTGCCTCCGCCGATGGCGTTGACCTTGACCTCGCGGTAGATGCGCTCGGCCTTGATGCCGCGCATGAAGCCGGCGCCGCCGAAGATCTGCACGGCTTCCGAGGCGCAGAAGGCCATGGTCTGCGTCGCCTGGTTCTTCATCATGCAGATTTCCGCGACCGGGCTCTCGCCCTGCTCGAGCCGCCAGGCCAGCATCTCCAGCATCGCCTGGGATGCCGCGACCTTCTGCGCCATGTCGACGATCTTGTGGCGGATCACCTGGTGCTGGGCGAGCGGCTTGCCGAAGGTCTTGCGCTCTTTCGCGTAGGCGACCGCCTCGTCGAGACAGACCCGGGCGAAGGCGGTGCAGCTTGCCGCCATGCCCATGCGCTCGCTGTTGAAGTTCTGCATGATGATCTTGAAGCCCTGCCCTTCCTCGCCGATCAGGTTTTCGACCGGCACGCGGCATTCGTCGAAATGTAGCGTGGCGGTGTCCGACGCCCACCAGCCCATCTTCTTCAGCTTCGTCCGCGACAGGCCGGGCGTGTCGCCTTCGATCAGGAGCAGGCTGACGCCGCCGGCGCCCTCGCCACCGGTGCGCACTGCAACAGTCAGATAGTCCGCACGCATGCCTGAGGTGATGAAGGTCTTCTCGCCGCTCACGACGTAGTGATCGCCGGCGCGCCGGGCCCGGGTGCTGAGATTCGCGACATCGGAGCCGCCGCCAGGCTCCGTGATCGCGAGCGCAGAGATCTTCTCGCCCGAGAGCACTTGCGGCAGCACGCGCGCCTTCACCTCCGGCCGGGCCGCGCGCGCGATCGGCGGCGAGCCGATGGTGTGGCTCATCAGGCTGGCACTGACACCGCCGGCGCCGGTGCGCGCCAGCTCCTGGCTGGCGACGATCTTCATGAACTGGTCGGCGGTGATCCCGCCATATTCCTCGGGGAAACCGAGCCCCAGGAGACCGATCTCGGCCGCCTTGCGATAGAGCACGCGCGGGAATTCACCGGCCTCGTCCCACTCGTGGGCGAACGGGGCGATCTCCTTCTCGACGAAACGGCGCATGACGTCGCGGAAGGCGTCGTGCTCGGCGGTATAGAACGGGCTCTTCATTGGTCTCGCCCTGCTGGCGGATTCGCTCGTCCACCATGGCTGGAACATTTGCCATTCACTTGCGCGGAGTGGCTGACCATGGGAGCCGCTCCGCCGCGGCCTATGGCCTAGCAACTCCACGCAAGACGATTTTCGTCCCGCACAGGCTAACTCTGGCTCAAAAAAACGTTGCTGCACAGACTCCGGCTGGCGCCAACGCCACGCCGGGCATCGCGCGCGGGCAGCAAAGAGGAGGGCGGCACCGACCGCCGAGGGAGGAATTCTTGGCCGTTCGCTACTACGATTGGATCGCCCATCATGGCCGCCGCACGCCGAACAAGGTTGCGGTGATCGACCTCGCAAGCGAGCGCCGCTTCAGCTACGCGCAGCTCGACGCCCGCGTCTCGCGCCTCGCCTCGTTGCTGCGTCACACGCTGAAGGTCTCGCGCGGCGACCGCGTCGCCGTGCTGGCGCTGAACACGACCGATACGCTGGAGGTGCAGTTCGCCTGCGGCCGGCTGGGTGCCATCTTCGTTCCGCTGAACACGCGCCTCACCGTTCCCGAGCTCCAGTTCATCACTGCCGATTGTGCGCCGAAGGTGATGATCCACGATGCCGACCTCGCCGAGACGGCGCTCGCCGTCGCAAAGCTCTGCAACGTTGCGACCAGCCTGCTGCTCGGCCCCGGCGGCACCTATGAAGCCGGTATCGCCGCCGCGAAGCCGCTCGACCGCGCCGAAGAAGTCACGCTCGATGACGTCTCCACCGTCATGTACACCTCGGGCACGACGGGTCATCCGAAGGGCGCGACCATCACGCATGGCATGACCTTCTGGAACTGCGTCAATCTCGGCGGACCCGCCTGCATCGGGCCGGCCTCGGTGCTGCTCACCGTGTTGCCGCTGTTCCACACCGGCGGGCTCAATTGCTACACCAATCCGGTGCTGCACGCCGGTGGCACGGTGATGATCATGCGCGTCTTCGATCCCGGCACGGCGCTCGGCCTGATCAACGATCCCGCGCAGGGCATCAACGTGTTCTTCGGCGTGCCCGCGATCTACCAGTTCATGGCGCAGCACCCGGCCTTCGCGGCGACCGATCTCAGCCGGCTGATCGTCGGCGGTGTCGGCGGCGCTCCGATGCCGGTGCCGCTGCTGAAAGTGTGGGAGGCGCGCGGCGTCGCGCTTCAGCAGGGCTACGGCATGACCGAGACCTCGCCGGCCGTGCTGGTGCTCGATCGCGAGGATGCTGCGCGCAAGGCCGGCTCCGCCGGCAAGCCGGTGCTGCACACGGAAGTGCGCATCGTGCGTCCCGACGGCAGCGACGCCGATGTCGGCGAACTCGGCGAGCTCTGGGTCAAGGGCCCCAACATCACGCCCGGCTACTGGAACAGGCCGGAAGCGAACAAGACGTCCTTCACCGACGGCTGGCTGCACACCGGCGATGCGACCCGCGTCGACGAGGAAGGTTTCTACTACATCGTCGATCGCTGGAAGGACATGTACATTTCCGGCGGCGAGAACGTCTACCCGGCCGAGGTCGAGAACGTCCTGCACCAGCTCACGGCGATCGCGGAGGCTGCGGTGATCGGCATTCCCGATCCGCAATGGGGCGAAGTGGGTCTTGCCATCGTCGCGGTCAAGCCGGGACAAAAGCTGACGGAGCCCGAGGTCTTCGCGCATTGCGCGGCCAATCTGGCGCGTTTCAAATGCCCGCGTCAGATCCGCTTCGTCGAGGCGCTGCCGCGCAACGCCACCGGCAAGATCCACAAGCCAACCTTGCGCAAGGAGTTCTCGGTCGCTTCCGAAATCGACAAGAAGGTCGCCAATGCCTGACCAAAGCGCCCCTCGCGGGCGCTTTTCCTTTTTGAAAGTGCCTGCCCTACCAACAAGAAACTCCAGGGAATTTCCATGAAGAACAAAAAAATCACGTTACTCGCCGCAGCAGCGGCCCTGACCTTGCTTTCAGTTCAAGGCGCTTTCGCACAAAAGAAATACGACACCGGCGCCAGCGACACCGAGATCAAGATCGGCAATGTCGAGGCCTATTCGGGTCCCGCTTCCGCCTACGGCATCATCGGCAAGACCGAGGAAGCCTATTTCAAGATGATCAACGACCAGGGCGGTATCAACGGCCGCAAGATCAACTGGATCTCCTATGATGACGGCTATTCGCCGCCCAAGACCGTGGAGCAGGTCCGCAAGCTGATCGAGAGCGACGAGGTGTTCCTCGTCTTCAACGCGCTGGGCACGCCGACCCAGACCGCCGTGCAGAAATATCACAACGCCAAGAAGGTCCCGCAGCTCTTCCTCGCAACCGGCGCCAGCAAATGGAACGACCCCAAGGGCTTTCCCTGGACCATGGGCTTCCAGCCGAGCTACCGGGTCGAGGCGCGGATCTTCGCCAAGTACATTTTGCAGGCGAAGCCCGACGCGAAGGTCGCGATCTTCTATGCCAATGACGATTTCGGCAAGGACTACGTCGCCGGCATCAAGGAGATCTTCGGCGACAAGGCCTCCTCGCTGATCGTGGCGGAAGAGAGCTACGAGACCACCGAGCCTTCGATCGATTCCCACATCGTCAAGCTGAAGGGCACCGGCGCCAACGTTTTCGTCAACATCTCGACACCGAAATTCGCGGCACAGGCGATCAAGAAGATCGCCGAGCTCGAATGGAGGCCGATGCATGTGATGACCGACGTGTCGATCTCGATCGGCGCGGTGATGAAGCCGGCCGGGCTCGATGCGTCGGAAGGCGTGCTGTCGGCGAGCTATCTGAAGGACGCATCGGATCCGCAATGGAAGGACGACGAAGGCATGAAGAGGTTTCTCGCCTTCATCGACAAATACATGCCGGGCGCCAACGTCTCCGACACCAACATCGTCTACGGCTATGCCGCCGCGCAGACACTGGTTCAGACCTTGAAGCAGTGTGGCGACAACCTGACGCGGGAGAACGTGATGAAGCAGGCCGCGAGCCTGAAGGATTTTGCGCCCGATACATTGATCCCCGGCATCAAGATCAACACCGGCGCCAACGACTTCGCGCCGATCGAGCAGCTCAAGATGATCCGCTTCAAGGCCGGTCAGTGGGAGTTGTTCGGCGACATCATCAGCGCCGAGACCGGGGGCTAGCTCGCATCAGCTGAAACACGCCCCCAACCCCGATAGCGGCCGAAAAGCCGCTATCTTCTTGTGTGCGAGCGACGTCGAAGCGAGGCTACGCCGGCAGGAAGAGCGCAAAAGGCTCTTCCACCGTGCGACGCAGGTGCTTTCGGTAAACGGCGTAGTTGCCGTCGTCGGGCGCAACCCGCCCCAGGGACGGCTTTGGAATATTCCTAAGCGGCACATAGGCGATGGGCGCGGCGATCGGCGTGAGCTGCGAGCCGGGGCCGGCGCGGAGCGTCGAAATGATGCCGTACATCTCGCCGGCAACGGTCGGCCGCGACACCGTGATCACGCGATGCTGGCCGTGCTTGATGATGACAAGATAGATGAAGCCGGACTGATGGGGAACGGCGACCTCGCCGGTGTGCTCGTAGGCGGCATCTGTCCGATCGCCCTCGCGGAAGACCAGTGAAGAGACTTTCGGCTCCCAGGTGATCTCGGTGCGATAGGCGAAGATCGCATCCTTGTCGCCGAACGACGGGCGCAGGGTGATATAGACGTCCTCGAGCCAGGTCACCGCGCGATGCGCATAGGAGCCGAGGCTGTCGGGCGCGACGTCATTTGCCGCCGGAGGCGTCACCACGATGGCACTTTTGCGCAAGGAGACGCCCAGCGCCTGCTCGAGCCGGACCGTCGTCGCCAGCGTGAACGGCCGGCGGCCGCCGAGCACCTTCTCCAGCGTCGACAGGCTGAGCTTGGCCTGCTCGGCCAGGGCCTGTCGGGAGATCCGGCGTCTGGCCAACTCTTCGCGAATGGTCTCCGCGATCTCGCGGCTCTGCTCGTCCGAAAGCTGCTTGTCGGCCTGCATTTGCATCATCAACCCTGCCCTGGGAGCGCCATTCTAGCAGGGCGGACAAACCAGCACAAAACCGCACAGGGCCGCCCGACGGCGGCCTGCTCGCGCCGGCCGCGGCGGAACATTGCCGATCATTCTGCTCGCGACATCAGCCTCTCCAGGCCGATCCTGAGGGCCGGCAAACAGCCAACAGGAGCAGGCCAAAATGGATACCTACGACACAGCCGACGGCGACGAACACCCCGTGCTGGGCCGGCTGATCAAGCTCGGATTATTCCTTCTCGCGCAGGGCGTCGCGGTGATGCTGGTGGCCTTCGTGGCCCTGCTGGTGAGCTTCGGGACGGGCTGGTCGGCAACGGCGGAGCACGCCAGCCTCCTCCAACCTGGCGAGGCACGGTCGGGCAGCCTGCTCCTGAAGGAAGACGGCGCCTATACCGAGGCGGTCCGCCTCGGCACCGACATCGAGATCACCGTATCGGGTCCGACGCTGCGCGCCCGCGTCACGCAACTGTTCCGCAATCCGACCAAGGACTGGGTCGCGGCCACCTATGTCTATCCGCTCGCAGCCAATGGTGCCGTCGACACACTGAAGATGGTGGTCGGCGACCACGTCATCGTCGGCGACATCAAGGAGCGGCAGCAAGCCCGCGTGATCTACGAACAGGCGCGAAGCGCCGGGCAGAAGGCCGCTCTCACCGAGCAGGAGCGCCCCAACATCTTTACCAACTCGGTCGCCAATATCGGTCCCGGCGAGACCGTGCTGGTGCAGATTGAGTATCAGGAGCCGGTGCATCAAACCGGCGACGAATATTCGCTCCGCGTGCCGCTGGTGGTCGCCCCGCGCTACAATCCGGCGCCGATCGTGCAAAGCGTCGACTTCCGCAAGGACGGCTCCGGCTGGGGCGCAGCGACGTCTGATCCGGTTCCGGATCGCGACCGCATCTCGCCGCCTGTGCTGGATCCCGCCAGACATGCGCCGGTCAACCCGACCAGCATCACGGTGCGCCTGAAGGCCGGGTTTGCACTCGGCGAGGTCAGGAGCCACCACCATAACGTCAAGGTCGAGAGTCCGGACGACACGACGCGTATCGTCACGCTCGCTGATGGCGCTTTCGCCGCCGACCGTGATTTCGAGCTGACCTGGAAGCCGGCCGCCGGGATGGCGCCGTCGGTTGGTCTGTTCCGCGAGCATGTTGGCGATTCCGATTACCTGCTCGCCTTCGTCACTCCGCCCGGCGTCGAGCAGGCAACGCAGAAGCCGCTGCCCCGCGAGGTCGTGTTCGTGATCGACAATTCCGGATCGATGGGCGGCACCTCCATCGTGCAGGCCAAGGCGAGCTTGCTCTATGCCCTCGGCCGGCTGCAGCCAAATGACCGCTTCAACGTGGTCCGTTTCGACGACACCATGGACGTGCTGTTTCCGGCCTCGGTGCCGGCAGATGCCGCGCATGTCAGCGAAGCGACCTCGTTCGTCAGCGCCTTGCAGGCGCGCGGCGGCACCGAGATGGTACCGGCGATGCGCGCTGCGCTCGCCGACAAGCTCGGCGACAGCAGCATGGTCCGCCAGGTCGTGTTCCTGACCGACGGCGCGATCGGCAACGAGCAGCAGTTGTTCGAGACGATCACAGCCATGCGCGGCCGTTCGCGCGTGTTCATGGTCGGCATCGGCTCGGCGCCCAACACCCACCTGATGACGCGCGCCGCCGAGCTCGGCCGCGGCGCCTTCACCCATATCGGCTCCGTCGAGCAGGTCGAGGAGCGCATGCGCGGCCTGTTCGCCAAGCTGGAGAATCCGGCGGTGACCGGCCTCACCGCAAGATTCTCCGACGCCAAGGCCGACATCACCCCGGCGATCATTCCGGACGTCTATCGTGACGAGCCGCTGGTGCTGGCGGCCAGGCTCGACAAGCTTGCGGGCTCCCTCGAAATCAGGGGACGCGTCGGCGATCGCCCGTGGTCGGTGACGCTGCCGCTGCAGAGCGCCGCTGAAGGCATGGGCCTGTCGAAGCTCTGGGCCAAGCGCAAGATCGGCGATGCCGAAGTGGCGCGCGCCATGCGCGAGATGACGCCCGAAGAATCCGACAAGGCGATCCTGGCGCTGGCGCTCGATCATCAGATCGTCACGCGGCTCACCAGCCTCGTTGCGGTCGACAGGACGCCGAGCCGGCCCGAGGGCGAGCCGCTCAAGCTCAGCGACCTGCCGATCAATCTTCCGGCCGGCTGGGATTTCGAGAAAGTGTTCGGCGAGCGGCCGCATCTGACGCCGACCCAGCTGCGCGAACGCCATGCCGACGCGCGCAACCAGCCGTCAGCGAGGCAACCGAAGCCCGCGGCACCCGACACGATTCGCCTGCCAAAGACTGCAACCTCGGCCGAGCTCAAAATGATCGCAGGCCTGATCCTGATCGTGCTCGCCCTGATCCTGTTCGTGTTCAACCGGCGTCGGCCCTTGCTCACCGACGCCGCTTGAGAGAGGAGCCTCCCGAACTCCTCTGTTAGCGCGCGCGGCTGCCCGTCCCTATCAACGGCCGCGCGCGCTTTTTTTCCCACTGTCATTGCGAGCGCAGCGAAGCAATCCAGGCTGCCTCCGCGGAAAGATTCTGGATTACTTCGCTTCGCTCGCAATGACGATCGTGGATAAAATGCCCCGCCTCATCTCTCCCCTGGTACTGGCACTGATCGGCCTCATCCTGTTCGGCGACGGCGCCTATATCCACGCCAAGGCGTGGCTGGCTCAGGTGCTGCTGGAGCGCGCTTTCGACCGAAGCATTGCGACGGGACAGGCGGTGAAGCCATGGTCGTGGGCCGACACCTGGCCGGTCGCGCGGATCGAGGTCAAGCGGATCGGCGCCAGCGTCATCGTGCTGGAAGGCGCGAGCGGACAGGCGCTCGCTTTTGGCCCCGGCCATATCCACCAAACGGCTGATGCGGGTGAACGCGGGATTGTGGTCTATGCCGCCCATCGCGACACTCATTTCCGCTTCCTGCAGCATGTCGTCATTGGTGACATCATCGATGTCACACGTCGCGACGGTCGACATTTCAGCTATCGCGCGGATTCCTCGGCCGTGGTCCGTTTCGATGCATCGGGCATCGACGCCACGACACAGGGCTTCGAGCTTGTTCTCGCGACCTGCTGGCCATTCGACGCCGTCACCTCCGGCCCCGAGCGCTATATCCTTCATGCAACATTGGTTGGAGCCGACAGGTAGATCACTCACCGAGCCGACGACACACGCCAGCGTCGCTCATTCCACCGTACGGCATACCACCCCCAAGGTTGCCACTCCGAAGGACTCGCCATAGAACGGAGCGGCACTCGACCAAGAAGAACAACAGGAGAGCTCACGGCATGGAAGCCCAGGTGTCTGCTGCGTCCGCGTTCCATCCATGGTCTCCACCGTCCGATGCCAGCGACATCGTCAAGGGCATCCACGCCATGCTGCATCCGCGCAACATCGTGCTGGTGGGTGCAACCGACAAGCCAGGCAATTATGCCGAGCGCATCTGGAACAATCTGGTCAAATACGGTTTCGAGGGCGGCCTCTATCCGGTCAACGCCAAGCGCGACGCCATCTGGGGCGTTCCCTGCTACAAGAATTTTGCGAGCCTTCCCGAGAAGCCCGATCACGTCCTGGTGCTGGTGCCGGCGCGCTTTGCCGTGCAAGTGATCCGCGACGCCGCCGCAGCCGGCGCGCGATCGGCCACCATCGTCACCTCGGGATTCAGCGAGTTGCAGGACGACGAAAGCCAGAAGCTTGCCGCCGAACTGCAGGCGGCCGTGCGCGAGACGGGCCTTGCCGTCACCGGCCCGAACTGCCTCGGCAACTTAAGCGCCGGCGAAAAGCTCTTCACCAACATCGACGATCGAATCGTCACCATGGAACAGGGCGCGGTGGCGATCGCCGGTCAATCCGGCGCGATCGTCATGGCGATCCGCCAGGCGCTCGAGGATCGCGGCGTCGGTGTCGGCTACATGGTGACGACAGGCAACGAGGCCGGGCTCGAGACGCCAGACCTGATGCGCTATTTCGCCGAGGATCCGAGCATCAAGGTGATCGTCGTCTACCTCGAAGGCGTGCGCAACACCAAGGCCTTCCGTGACGCCTGCAAGGCGGCGCGTGCGGCGAGCAAGCCCGTGATCGCGCTCAAGCTCGGCGCATCCGAGGGCGGCCGCGCCGCGGCGATGGCGCATACCGGAGCGCTCGCTGGCTCGATCGAGACGTTCGACGCCATTGCAACGCGTGAAGGCGTCATCCGGGTCGGCGGGCTCGACGAGCTGATCGAGACCACCGAATGCTTCGTGCACGCTGCCGTGCCCAAAGGCGGCCGGCTTGCCGCCGTCACGCTCTCAGGCGGCAAGCGCGGCATGCTGATCGACGCCTTTGACGCCGCGGGTCTGAACTTCGCGCCGCTGAGCCCGCATGTCAGCTCGGAGCTGGCGAAAATGCTCGGCCCCGGCTCGATCGTCGGCAATCCGCTCGACGCCGGCTTTGCCGCGGTCGTCGATCCCACCGTCTACATGAAGTCGATCAAGCTGATGATCGACGACCCCGATATCGACATCGTCATCGTCGATGCCGAACTGCCGAAGGCGCCGCACGAGCTGCGCGAGCGCAATCTGCGCATCGTCAACGAGATGGCGGGGCAGGTCGGCAAGCCGGTGATCTATATCAGCGCGATGTCGATCGGCTTCACCGAGTTCACCAAGGACTTGCGCAAGTCGCTGCCGCATCTTGCGGTCATGCAGGGCATGGACCGCGCGGTGACCGCGATCAAGTCGCTGCTCGACTACGCGAAGCTGCGCAAGGAGGTGCCCGACATCGTCTCGAGCTCGAAGCCCGCCGCCCGCGCCGTGCTGGAGAAGACGTTGAAATCGGCGACCGGCGCCGCGCTCGACGAGGTCGCCTCGAAGAAGCTTCTCAAGGCTTACGGCATCCCGACCTCGAAGGAGGCGATCGCGCAGACGGCGACCGAAGCGGTGAAAGTTGCGAAGCAGATCGGATTCCCGGTCGTGGCAAAGGTCGTCAGCGCCGAGATCCTGCACAAGTCCGACATCGGCGGCGTGGTGCTGAACCTCAACAGCACGGCCGAGGTGAAGAAGGCGTTCGGCGACATCACCGCGCGGGTGGCGAAGCTAAAGGGCAAGCCGAAGCTCGACGGCATCCTGATCGCACAGCAGGTCAAGGCCGATCTCGAACTCGTGGTGGGCGCCTCACTCGATGCCGAGATGGGACCTGTCGTGCTGTTCGGCACCGGCGGCATCGACATCGAGCTGATGAAGGACGTTGCCCTCGCCGGCGCGCCGCTGGACGAGGACGAGGCGCGGCTCCTGATCGGCCGCACCAAGGCCGGCATCAAGCTGCGGGGCTATCGCGGCAGGCCGGCCTTGCACGAGGCCTCGGCGGTGAAGGCGCTGGTCGGCCTCTCCAACCTGATCGCGGATGCGGGCGATCGCATCGCCTCGGTCGACATCAACCCATTCCTGATCAACACCAGGACGGGTGTTGCCGTCGATGCCCTGATCGTGCTGAACAATGCTGCGGCAAAACGCGCGGCTGGACATTGAAGCACCGCAGGGTGGATCAGCGCAGCGTGATCCACCAAATCGGCCCATCCGCACGCAAGGCGTCGGCGGGTTACGCTTCCGCCTCGCTCTTCGAGTGGCGGCCGACCAGTCGTTAACCCGCCCGCTCTAATTTGACGGCCAAAGCTCCATCCAGGCTCCTTCCAACTTCACCGCTTTGGCCGTAGAATCGTCCCTGCATGGCGCGCGCGAGCAATCTTGTGATCGGAACGGCAACGCTGGCGGCGATCGCCGTGGCGTTCGGTGGCCTGCTCGGCGTGCAGAAATGGCGCACCGTCCAGAGCCGCAGCCAGTTGCGCGTGGTATTCGAGGGTGGTTCCGCCAGCGGCCTGCGCCGCGGTGGGCCGGTCAATTTCGACGGCGTGCCCGCCGGCCAGATCCTGTCGATCAAGCTGGATAGCCCCCGCAGAATCGTGGCGCTGGTGATGCTCGACAACACCGCACCGATCCGCAAGGACACCGTGGCAGGCATCGAGTTCCAGGGCCTCACCGGCGTTGCCGCGATCTCGCTGATCGGCGGCGCGCCCTCTGCGCCGCCGGTGCCGCTGGACACGGACGGCATTCCCGTGCTGACGGCCGATCTCAGCGACGCAGAATCCATCGTCGAAACGCTGCACAGCGTCGACCGCACGATCGTGAACAACGCGCCGGCGATCAAGGATGGCCTGCGCACGTTCGAGGGCCACACTGCCGACCTCAGGAGCAAGGGCGCGGAAATCGATTCGGTCATGGCCAAGGTCGACAGCGCCTTTGCCGGATTCGACAAGGCGGTCGCCAAGATCGAGAGCGCGGTGCCGGGCTTCGTCGATGGCAAGGCCGACGAGCTCCTGGAGAAGATCAAGGGATTGCACGAGCTTGCCGACACCATGAAGAAGAAGTCGGCGACCTACCTCGAAGACATCCGCCGCTCGCTGCTCGACGTCAGCGAGACCGCCAACAAGATGAGCGGGACACCTGCGCCCCCGCGTCCACCGCGCAGGCCCACGGAGCAGAAGCGGTGATGCTCTTTCTTACCCTCCCCGGCAAGCGGAGGGCGATCGCATATGGATTTCAGGAGAATTGTCGGCGGGCTTGCTTCGCCTCTCCCGCTTGCGGGAGAGGCCGCCGCGCTCGCAGAGTGCGGCGGGTGAGGGCTCTTGCCACCGAAGGATAACCTCCGCATATCTCGACAGTCCCGCCGCGGCGATACCCCCACCCCACCCCCCCCCCGCAAGCGGGAGAGGGAGCCCAGTCCCGACGCCGAAGCATCGTTCACGCCATCTGCAATAGCCCTGCCCTCCGGGACATCTTGTAATTGACCACTGCAACGCCGACCGTGTCGTTGCTGCTGGAGATATCGCCGTGAAGCTTGTTGACCGCTCCTGTACTTCACTCGTTGTTCTGGGTCGCCGCCGATCAGGCAGTCGCGCAGGTTAGTGGCTGATCATCCAGGGCCGCGCCGTCGGAAAACCCTTGGCGCCGCTCCTGGTCTTGGTCATCAGCCGCGCCGGCTTCTTCCTCTCCGTCGCGCCCTTGTCCTTCACGGTCTTGCCGGAGGAGCAGCAGCCGCAGCCCGGGCCATGCGAGGCCTTGTATTGCGCCAGCGTCTGCGGCGCGTGCGTGCTGCGTTCGTTGACGGCGTGCGCCTTGCGCTTCTCCGCCGGCATGCAGAAGAAGTTCGGCGCGGTCAGGATGACGCGGGGCGCCAGCGTCTCGCAGTGCGGGCAGCTTTGCGGATCGTCGCACTCCGCCATCGGGCGAAGGTCCTTGAACGGACCGCAGTCGTCACAGAGATATTCGTAGACCGGCATCTTGTGCCCCTTCGCGTTCGGTCATGGCGGAGCGTCCGCTTCACCTCGCCCCGCTTGCGGGGAGAGGTCGGAACGCATCGCAAGATGCGTTCCGGGTGAGGGGGAGTTTCAGCAGACTCACTGTCATCGTTCGTGCGGAGGCAGCCTTTCACCCCAACCCTCTCCCCGTAAGAACGGGGAGAGGGAGCGCAAGCGTCACTTGTCAGGCGAGATCGGCATTTGGATGTCGCCGGTGATGTGCTTTATGGGACCGGCCGCCGACGGCATCACGTCGAAGTCGAAGATCTCGGTCGGCAGCCACAGCGTGGCGCAGGCGTTGGGCACGTCGACCACGCCGGAGATGTGGCCCTGGCACGGCGCGGTGCCGAGGATCGAATAGGCCTGGGCGCCGGAATAGCCGAACTTCTTCAGATACTCGATCGCATTCAAGCAAGCCTGACGATAGGCGATGTGGACGTCGAGATAGTGCTGCTTGCCGGCCTCGTCCACCGAGATGCCTTCGAAGATCAGATAGTCCTTGTAGTTCGGCGTGATCGGCGACGGCTTGAAGATCGGGTTCTTGATGCCGTATTTCGACATGCCGTCCTTGATCACCTCGACCTTCAGGTGCAGCCAGCCGGCCATCTCGATGGCGCCGCAGAAGGTGATCTCGCCGTCGCCCTGGCTGAAGTGCAGGTCGCCCATCGAGAGACCGGCGCCGGGAACATAGACCGGGAAGTAGATCTTCGAGCCGCGCGAGAGATCCTTGATGTCGCAATTGCCGCCATGCTCGCGCGGCGGCACGGTGCGCGCGCCCTCTGCGCCGATCTTCGCTTTCACATCGCCCTTGGCGCGGCCGCCATGGGCGGTCGGCGCGAAAGGCGGATTGGCAAGGCCGGGCACGCGGGTCGGATTGGTCGAGATCAGCTCGGCCTCGCGCTTGTTCCACATGTCCAGCATCTTCGGATCGGGCAGGCAGCCGATCAGGCCGGGATGGATCAGGCCGGCGAAGTTGACGCCGGGCACGTGGCGCGACGAGGTGTAGAGGCCCTTGATGTCCCAGATCGACTTCTGCGCCAGCGGGAAATGATCGGTCAGGAAGCCGCCGCCGTTCTGCTTGGAGAAGAAGCCGTTGAAGCCCCACAGGCTCTCCTTGAGCGGACCGACGTCGAGCAGGTCGACGACGAGGAGGTCGCCGGGCTCGGCGCCCTTGACGCCGATCGGTCCGGAGAGGAAGTGCACGATCGACAGGTCGATGTCGCGCACGTCGTCGGCAGAATCGTTGTTCTTGATGAAGCCGCCGGTCCAGTCATAGGTCTCGATGATGAAATCGTCGCCGGGATTGACCCAGGCCACGATCGGGATATCGGGGTGCCAGCGGTTGTGCACCATGTCATTTTCATAGGCCGACTTGGTGAGATCGACCTTGATCAGTGTCTCTGGCATCGAGATGCTCCCCTTTTACTACGGTTGGTTAGACGGACAGATATTTCGAGACCTGCGCGGCATCGACGGCATCGCGCCGATCGTCGCGCACGATCTCGCCGTTCTCGATCACCAGGACGCGGTCGGCGATATCGAGCGCAAAGCTCAGGACCTGCTCGGATACGACGATCGAGAGACCCTTCTCGTCGCGGATGCGCTTCAAGGTGCGCGCCATCTCCTTGATGATCGACGGCTGGATGCCTTCGGTCGGCTCGTCCAGCAGCAGCACTTTCGGCTTGGTCGCGAGCGCACGCGCGATCGCGAGCTGCTGCTGCTGGCCGCCGGAGAGATTGCCGCCGCGGCGATCCTTCATCTCGAGCAGGACCGGAAACAATTCGTAGATGTCGCCGGGCACTTCGGAGCCGCCGGAGACGACGAGCCCGGTCTCGATGTTCTCCTTCACCGTCATGGTGGAAAAGATCATGCGGCCCTGCGGCACATAGGCGATCCCCTTGGCGACGCGCTCGTAGCTCTTGAGGCTGCCGAGCTCGGTGCCGTCCATGGACACCGAGCCGCTTTTGGCCGGCAGGATCCCCATCAGCGACTTCATCAGCGTGGTCTTGCCCATGCCGTTGCGACCCATGATCGCAACGATCTCGTTGGGCGCGACCTTGACGTTGAGGCCGTGCAGCACCTCGCTCTGCCCGTAGGCGACGTGGAGATCGGAAATTGCCAGCATCGATTGCTCCTAAGCTCGGCATGCCTTCCTTCTCCCCTTGTGGGAGAAGGTGGCGCGGACGAAGTCCGCGACGGATGAGGGGTGTGCATCGGCGGGTGCGAATGGCAATTTGACTCGCGGAGAGATACCCCTCACCCGGATCGCTTGCGCGATCCGACCTCTCCCACAAGGGGAGAGGTGCACCGGCGTTGCCGAAACAGGCTCGCTTGACGTCATCATACGCTAGTGCCCCAGATAGACTTCGATGACCTTGGGATCGTTCTTGACCTTCTCCATCGTTCCTTCCGAGAGGATCTGACCCTGGTGCAGCACGGTGACCTTGTGCGCGATGTCCTCGACGAATTTCATATCGTGCTCGATCACCAGCACCGAACGGTTCTTGATGATGCGGTTGAGCAGCTCGGCGGTCTTGGCGCGTTCGGATACGCTCATGCCGGCGACGGGCTCGTCGAGCATCAGCAAGTCGGGATCCTGGATCAGCAGCATGCCGATCTCGAGCCACTGCTTCTGGCCATGGCTGAGCTCGTCGGCATAGGTGTTGAGCTTGTCCTTGAGAAAGATCATCTCCGCGACCTCCTCCACCCGGTCCTTCACCGGCTGGTCGCGCTGAAAGGTCAGCGAGCCGAACACGGTGCGACCGCGCGGAAACGAGATCTCGAGGTTCTCGAACACGGTGAGATCCTCGAACACCGACGGCGTCTGGAACTTGCGCCCGACGCCGGTCTGAACGATCTCGTTCTCCTTCATCTTCGTGAGCTCCTTGCCACGAAACTGGATCGACCCCGACGTCGCCTTGGTCTTGCCGCAGATCAGGTCAAGCACCGTGGTCTTGCCGGCACCGTTGGGACCGATGATGACGCGGATCTCGTTCTCCTCGACGTAGAAGGAGAGATCGTTGACCGCCTTGAACCCGTCGAACGAGACGGTGAGGCCGGACACGGCAAGCAGGAAGTCCTTGGGTTGGTGTCCAACGAGCATGCTGATCTCCTCACTCTGCCGGTGCGCCGTCGGCGACCGAACTGCCGTTCCAGCCCGTCTTCGCCTTGCGCGAGGCGAACAGCCGGTCGATGCGTGGCTGCACGTAATCGGCCCAGAGCCCGGACAGGCCGTTCGGGAAGGCAAGCACGACCGCGATGAACAGCGCGCCGAGGCCGAACAGCCAGAGCTGCGGGAAGGATTCCGACAGGCTGGTCTTGGCGAAGTTCACCAGGATGGCTCCCCAGATCGCGCCGAAGATCGACGTCCGCCCGCCGACGGCTGTGTAGATCACCATCTCGATCGACGGCACGATACCGACGAAGGACGGCGACATGAAACCGACATTGAGCGCGAACATGGCGCCGCCGATCGCGGCGAAGATCGCGGCCATGCAGAAGGCGAAGATCTTGAAATTGGCGACGCTGTAGCCGGAGAAGCGGACGCGGTCCTCCTGCTCGCGCATCGCCACCAGGATGCGGCCGAGCTTGGTCAGCCGGATGAACTGTGCGATGCCGATGCAGGCGAACAGCAGCACCACCTCGACGAAATACAGGATGACCTTGGCGTGGTCGGGCCGGATGTCCCAACCCTTGAGCGTGCGCAAATCGGTCATGCCGTTGATGCCGCCGGTGTAGCCCTGCTGCCCGACGATCAGGATGGTCAGGATGGCGGCGACCGCCTGGGTGATGATCGCGAAGTAGGTGCCGCCGACGCGGCGCTTGAACATCGCGGTGCCGATGATCAGGGCGAAAAGACCGGGCACCAGGATGATGGCGAGGATGGTGAAGGTCAGGCTGTGAAACGGTTGCCAGAACAACGGCAGCGACGTGATCTGATTCCAGTCCATGAAGTCGGGAATACCGGGCGTCGACTGGATCTTGGTGTTCTCGACGCTGGAAGCCTCGAGCTTGAGGAACATCGCCATGCAGTAGCCGCCGAGGCCGAAGAACACGCCCTGCCCCAGGCTCAGAATGCCACCATAGCCCCAGCACAGCACGAGGCCGAGCGCAACGAAGGCGTAGGTCAGGTACTTCGCGACGAGGTTGAGGCGGAATACGTCCAGCGACAGCGGCAGGATCACGAACAACACGGCGGCCAGGACGATGAAGCCCGTGAGTTCGGAGCGATTGAAGAAGCGTGAGTTGATGATCATGGCTTGCCTGCTTCTCGTTATTTGCGGACTTTGAGGGCGAAGAGACCCTGCGGCCGCAGCATCAGGATGCCGACGACGGCGAGCAGCGTGAGCACCTTGGCCATCGAGCCCGACATGAAGAACTCGAGGGTCGATTGCGTCTGCGAGATCGAGAAAGCCGAGGCGATGGTGCCGAGCAGGCTGGCGGCGCCGCCGAACACGACGACCAGGAAGGTATCGACGATGTAGAGCTGCCCGGAGGTCGGACCAGTGGAGCCGATCATGGTGAAGGCGCTACCGGCGACGCCCGCGATGCCGCAGCCGAGGCCGAAGGTGTAGCGATCGACCTTCTCGGTGTTGATGCCGACCGCACCGGCCATGATGCGGTTCTGCACGACCGCACGCACCTGGCGGCCCCAGCGCGACAGGTAGAGAACGTAGGCAACGGAAACGGTGATCAGCAAGGTGAGACCCATCACGAAGACGCCGTTGATCGGCACTTCGATGCTCTCGGTCACGTGCAACGAGCCCAGCATCCACTGCGGCAGCTCGACGCCGACCTCACGCGCGCCGAACACGGAGCGATAGGCCTGCTGGAGCATCAGGCTGAGGCCCCAGGTGGCGAGCAGCGTGTCGAGCGGGCGCTTGTAGAGGTGCCGTATCAGCACCCACTCCACCAGCATGCCCAGGGCGCCGGATGCGATGAAGGCCAGGATCATCGCGAGGAAGAAGTAGCCGCCGAACAGGCTCGGCATGTAGGCCTGGAAGACGTTCGAGGTCATCCAGGTGACGTAGGCCCCGAGGATCATGAACTCGCCATGGGCCATGTTGATGACGCCCATCTGGCCGAAGATGATGGCAAGCCCGAGGGCCATGAGGACATAGACGGAGAACAGGATCAGTCCGGCAAAACCCTGCATGACGAAGATCGAGCCAAGGTCGCCAATCGAATAATCGCCGAACATCTATGTCCTCCGTCGAGATGGGATCCCGCGTCGCGAGCAGGTTCGCGACGCGGGGGCTTGAGGCATGGACTTGCGATCCACGCCAGGGAGCGGCTTGGTATCGGGGAGAAAGCGCGACGGATGCCGCTTACTGGTAACCCTTCGGGAACGGATCGGGCTCGACGAGATCGGCGGTCTCGTAGATCAGCTCGAACTGGCCATCCAGCTTGGCGCGACCGACCCGGGTCTTCGACCAGAGATGATGGTTCTCGTGGATGCGGACGTAACCTTCCGGGGCCCCCTTGAACTCGACACCGGGCGAGGCCGCCGCGATCTTGTCGACGTCGAAGGAGCCGGCCTTCTCGACCGTCAACTTCCACAGCCACGGTCCGAGATAGGCAGCCTGGGTGACGTCTCCGATCACGGTCTTCTCGCCCCACATCTTCTTGAAGGCGGGCACGAAGGCCTTGTTGTTGGGGTTGTCGAGCGACTGGAAGTACTTCATGCAGGCGTACGCACCGGCAATGTTCTCGCCACCGATGCCGTCGATTTCGTCCTCGGTGACCGAGATCGTCAGCAGCGGCTGCTTGGCGAGGTCGATGCCGGCGGCCTTGAGCTGCTTGTAGAAGGCGACGTTGGAGCCACCGACGACGTCGGTGAAGATCACGTCGGGCTTGGTCAGCTTGATCTTGTTGATGACCGAGTTGAACTGAGTGCTGCCGAGCGCATAGTACTCCTCGCCGACGACCTTGCCCTTCAGGACGTTCTCGACGTGCTTGCGCGCGATCTTGTTCGAGGTGCGCGGCCAGATGTAGTCGGAGCCGATGAAGAAGAAGGTCTTCGCGCCCTTCTCCTTGGCAATCCAGTTCAGGCCGGCGAGAATCTGCTGGGTCGCCTCCTGGCCGGTGTAGATCACGTTCTTGGACTGCTCGAGGCCTTCGTAGAAGGTCGGGTAATAGAGCATGCCGTTATACTGCTCGACGACCGGCAGCACCGCCTTGCGCGAGGCCGAGGTCCAGCAGCCCATGATGGCCGCGACCTTGTCGTTGACCAGCAGCTTCTTGGCCTTTTCGGCGAAGGTCGGCCAATCGGAGGCGCCATCCTCCTGGATGAATTTGATCTTGCGCCCGAGGACGCCGCCGGCCGCGTTGATCTGCTCGATCGCGAGCTTTTCGGCCTCGATCGAGCCGGTCTCGGAGATCGCCATGGTGCCGGTCGCCGAGTGCAGGATGCCGACCGTCACCTCGGTGTCGGTGACCGCGAGACCCGTGGTGTTGACCGCCGAGGTCGCCGGGGCCTGCGCAAAGGACGCCCGCGGCAGCATCGTGATAGCAGGCACGGCCGCCATCCCCATCAACAATTTGCGCCGAAGCGGCGACAATAGGCCCTTGTTTGCTTCGTCTGACATGAGCACCCCACTTTTGTTCGAGAACGCGCTATTGGTGCCGTGAGGATGGCTCGAATTTATGCAGCGCAAGCATACGCAAGATCGCGTATACTGCACCGCAAAATGCCGACGTAGGCTTCTGGTACGGAATTTGCGAGGGGTCCGGGTCCGTATCGGGAGTGGGGATTCAGTGGCAGGGCGGCAGCGAATAGACCGCGTCAGGCGCCAGTACAACCAGTGGGTCGCCAACCAGACTCTGGAAGACTACGCCCTGCGCTTCACCGCCAAGAGCGCACGCCGATGGTCCGCCGCCCGCGTCGCCAACACGGCGCTGGGCGCGATCTCGTTCCTGGCGATGGAGGCGATTGGCGGCACCATCACGCTGAACTATGGCGTCACCAATGCGACTGCCGCCATCCTCGTGGTCTCGATCATCATCTTCTGCTGCGGGGTGCCCATTGCGTATTATGCGGCCAAGTGCGGCATCGACATCGACCTGCTGACGCGGGGAGCCGGCTTCGGTTACATCGGCTCGACGGTCACCTCGCTGATCTATGCGTCCTTCACCTTCATCTTCTTTGCGATCGAGGCCGTGATCCTCGCGTCCGCGCTCGAAATGTGCTTCGGGATTCCGCGGCCGGTCGGCTATCTCATCAGCGCCGTCGTCATCATCCCGCTGGTGGCCTACGGCATCACGCTGATCAGCCGCTTCCAATTGTGGACGCAACCGCTGTGGGTGATCCTTCACATCATTCCGTTCGCGGCGATCGCCTGGCACAACCCGCACTCCTTTACGGAGTGGCGCAAGTTCTCGGGCGAGCACGGCGACCTCAACGGACATTTCGATCTGTTGCTGTTCGGCGTTGCGGCCTCGGTGGTGTTTTCCCTGGTGGCGCAGATCGGCGAGCAGGTCGACTTCCTGCGCTTTCTCCCCCGCGACCGCCGCGCCTCGAGGGTTTCCTGGTGGATTGCGCTGATGAGCGCAGGACCGGGCTGGATCGTGCTCGGCGCGCTGAAGCTCCTGGCCGGCTCGTTTCTCGCCTTCTTTGCGCTTCGCCACGGCGTGCCGCCCGAGGAGGCCGCCGAGCCGGCGCATATGTATCTCGAAGCGTTCCGCTATGTGCTCTCGCAACCTGAGCTCGCACTGGCGTTGACCGGCACCTTCGTGATCCTGTCGCAGGTCAAGATCAACGTCACCAACGCCTATGCCGGCTCGATCGCCTGGTCGAACTTCTTCTCGCGTTTGACCCACAGCCATCCCGGGCGCGTGGTCTGGCTGGTCTTCAACGTCATCGTGGCACTGCTGTTGATGGAGATCGGCGTCTACAAGGCCCTGGAGCAGACGCTGGCGCTCTATTCGAACGTCGCGATCGCCTGGGTCGGCGCGCTGGTCGCCGATCTCGTCGTCAACAAGCCGCTTGGATTGCGACCGCAGCAGATCGAATTCAAGCGCGCGCATCTCTACGACGTCAATCCGGTCGGCGTCGGCGCAATGACGATCGCAACCATCGTCTCCATCAGCGCCTTTTACGGCCTGTTCGGACCTACCGCGAAGGCGCTGTCGGCCTTCATAGCACTCGCCGTGGCCTTCCTCGCCGCGCCGTTGATTGCCTGGGCCACGGACGGCAAGTACTACATCGCACGCAAGCCGAAGCGGAGCTGGCAGAACCTCGAGGCGATCCAGTGCTGTATCTGCGAGCACGCGTTCGAGCCGGAGGACATGGCCTCCTGCCCCGCCTACGCCGGCCCGATCTGCTCGCTCTGCTGTTCGCTGGACGCGCGCTGCCACGATCTCTGCAAGCCGCATGCTCGAATTCAGGCGCAGGTCTCGGAGACGCTGGGCAAGCTGATGCCGCAACCGATCTACGCCCGCATCAACTCGCAGCTCGGCCACTATATCGGCGTGTTCGTGGTCTCTGCGGGCCTCGTCGCGCTGGTGCTGGGCCTGATCTATCTGCAGACGTCGGCGAGCGTCCATGGCGAGAACGAGCTCGTCTCCGACGTGCTGTGGAAGGTGTTCTTCTCGCTCAGCATCATCATCGGCGTGGTTGCCTGGCTGTTCGTGCTGGCGCAGCAGAGCCGCCGCGCCGCCGAGGCCGAGACGCGGCGGCAGACCACGCTGCTGATCCAGGAAATCGACGCACACAAGCGCACCGACGCCGAGCTCCAACGTGCCAAGGAGGTCGCCGAATCCGCCAATTTGGCCAAGAGCCGCTACGTGGTGGGCCTGAGCCATGAGCTGCGCTCGCCGCTGAACGCGATCAGCGGCTATGCCCAGCTGCTCGAGCAGGATACGACACTGGGCCCGAAGCCGCGCGACCAGGTCCGCGTCGTCCGCCGTAGCGCCGACCACCTGTCCGGCCTGATCGACGGCATCCTGGACATCTCCAAGATCGAGGCCGGGCGGCTGTATCTGTCGCGCGACGAGGTGCGTCTCGGCGAATTTCTCGAGCAGCTCGTCGGCATGTTCCGCCTTCAGGCCGCGGCCAAGGGCATCGATTTCGTGTTCAGGCGGCCGGCGTCGCTGCCGCTCGTGGTCTATGCGGACGAGAAGCGGCTGCGTCAGGTGCTGATCAACTTGCTCTCGAACGCCATCAAGTTCACCCAGTCAGGCAGCGTGCAGTTCGTCGTGCACTATCGCAGTCCCGTCGCCGAGTTCGAGGTGATCGACACCGGCCCGGGCATCCGGGCCGACGATCTCGAACGCATCTTCGCGCCGTTCGAGCGCGGTGCGCTCGGCGTCTCGCAGCCGCAGACCGGCACTGGCCTCGGCCTCACCATCAGCCGCCTGCTCGCCGGCGTGATGGGCGGCGATATCAAGGTCGTGAGCACGGTCGGCACCGGCTCAACGTTCAAGGTCAAGATCCTGCTCTCGGAGGTCACTAATCCGCAGCGCATCGCGCCGGTCGAGGCCCCGGTCTCCGGCTATCACGGCACGCGCAAGACCATCCTCATCACCGACGACGACCCCGTGCACCGCGATCTCCTGCGCGAGGTGCTGACGCCGCTCGGTTTCATCCTGCTCAGCGCGCCGGACGGCGCCGGCTGCCTCGCGCTGGCACAGCATTGCCGGCCCGATCTGTTCCTGCTCGACATCTCGATGCCTGCCATGGACGGCTGGACCGTGGCCGAGGCATTGCGCGCGAGCGGCCATCACCAGGCGCGCATCCTCATGGTGTCGGCAAGCGCGTTGGAGGCCCACGGCGCTCCGCTGGCGCAACCCTTCCACGACGGCTACCTGATGAAGCCGATCGACATCCCCCGTCTCCTGGAGACGATCCGCCAGCTGCTCAAGATCGAATGGCAATACGGTTCGGACGAGATCGCGGTGCCGTTCTGGCGTCCCGAGACCGGATCAAAGCCGCCGGTGCGACACATCGAGGCGCTGATCGGGCTCGGCCAGATCGGCTACGTCAAGGGTATCCAGTTGAAGCTGGACGAGATCGGCAGCGAACATCCCGAGCATGCCGACTTCGTCGCGCAGATGCGGTCGCTGGTCGATCGCTTCGATCTCGACCAGTACATGGCCACATTGAAGACGTTGCACGCGTATGAACATTGAGTCGAAGAAGCGCGACGTCGCGCTCGTTGTCGATGACTCTCCGGAGACGCTGCGGCTGCTCACCGACGCGCTCGACGGCGCCGGCATGACGGTCATGGTGGCGCTCGACGGCGCCGCGGCGATGCGCATCATCGACCAGATCACGCCCGACATCATTCTGCTCGATGCCGTGATGCCCGGCATCGACGGCTTCGAGACCTGCCGCCGGCTCAAGCGCGATGCCGGTCTCGCCAACGTCCCCGTGATCTTCATGACGGGCCTTGCCGAGACCGAGCACATCGTGCGCGGGCTTGAAGCTGGCGGCGTCGACTACGTGACCAAGCCGATCGTGATCGAGGAAATGCTGGCGCGCATCCGCGTCCATCTCGGCAATGCCCGGCTGACCCAGAGCGCGCGCACCGCGCTCGACGTCTCCGGCCGGTTCCTGTTCGCGGTCAACCGCCAGGGCAACGTGCTGTGGGCGACGCCGCAGGCGCAGAAATTGCTGACCGACCATCACGGCGCGCAGGCCGACGATTTCGTCCTGCCGCCAGCGCTGCTGCAATGGCTGGAACAGGCCAAGGCCAAGGGCAGCTCGAAGTCGCAAGGAGCTTCCTTGCCAGACAATCCGCAACTTCGGCTCTTCTACATGGGTGAGACCGCGCCGAACGAGTTCCTGCTGCGGCTCTCCAGGGAGTCCGGCACCGCGCTGCCACCCGAATTCACCAGCGAGCTCGGCCTCACCACCCGTGAGGGAGAGGTTCTGGCCTGGCTCAGCAAGGGCAAGACCAACCGCGACATCGCGCAGATTCTGGGCCTCAGCCCGCGCACGGTCGACAAGCATCTGGAGCAGATCTACGCCAAGCTCGGCGTCGAGAACCGCACCGCCGCGGCCGCGATTGCCACGAATGCGACGCGGAGAAATTCGTGAGTGCGGTGCGAATGAGTTGGAACGCCGCTAGCCCAGCTGACAGTGTCGTCCCGGACAAGCGCGCCTCAAGCGCTCGCCGATCCGGGACCCATAACCACAGGGAAATGTTTGGCGAAGGCTCGGAGTAACTCGCTCCATAACCACTCCCTGTGGTTATGGGTCCCGGGTTCGCTTCGCGCCCCGGGACGACAGCGGAGTGTGTGGCGAGCGTCGCGCCGCCCTCGACGCGACCTCTCGCCTACGAACGTCCTCACCCATAGACGAACGCCTTGTCGTCCAGATCCGTCTTCGGGATCTCGTCCTTCTCGGTCCAGTAGTCCTGGCTGTGCTGCCATTCCGGCTTGTCGCCGCGCTTGGGCAAGAGGTCCATGTTGCGCATCATGTAGCCGGGGTTGAAGTTCTCCGGATCGATCCAGGGCAGGATCGGCATGTTGTGGTCCTCGGGACGCAGCTTGATTTCGACCTTCTTGGCCCCTTTCGCCTTCATGTGTCCGAGCAGCCGGCAGACGAAATCAGCGACGAGATCGACGCGCAGCGTCCAGCTGGCACGGAAGTAGCCGAACACCCAGACCATGTTGGGCACGCCGGTGAACATCATGCCGCGATAGGTGACGGTGTCGCCAAAAGCGAGTGGCTTGCCGTCGATCTCGAATTCGATATCGCCGAGCGCGGCGAGGTTGAACCCGGTCGCGGTGACGATGATGTCGGCCTCGAGCACCATGCCCGATTTGAGCTGGATACCGTTCTCGACGAAGCATTCGATCTCGTCGGTCACGACCGAGGCCTTGCCGCTGGCGATGCCCTTGAACAAATCGGCATCCGGCACGAAGGCGATGCGCTGCCGCCACGGCCGGTACTTCGGCGTGAAGTGGGTCTCGACGTCGTAGTCGGGACCAAGGATGGCGCTGATCTGGCCGATCAGCTCCTTCTTGACCTGCTCGGGCTTGGACACGCAGAGCTTCGTGAACGCATCCTGCTCGAACAGGATCTTGCGCCGCACGATCTCGTGGATCCAGGTCTCATCGACCTGAAGCCGGCGCAATTCTTCCGCGATCTCGATGGCGTTGCGGCCCAGGCGGAAGTAAGTGGGCGAGCGCTGCAGCATGGTGACATGCGCGCATTGGTCCGCGATGTTCGGCACCAGCGTTGCCGCCGTCGCGCCCGAGCCGATCACGACGACCTTCTTGTTGGCGAGGTCGATATCATCGGGCCAGGTCTGGGGATGGACGATGCGGCCCTTGAAGCGGTCCATGCCCCTCCATTGCGGCGTGTAGCCTTCGGAATGGCGATAATAGCCCTGGCACATCCAGAGGAAGTTGGCGGTGAAGATCTTCGGCTCGCCGGTGTCGGTTGTCACCGCCTCGATGGTCCAGAGATTCTGCTCGCTCGACCAGCTCGCTGAATTGATCTTGTGCTTGTAGCGGATGTGCCGCGCGATATCGTTGTCGTC
The DNA here is from genome assembly GCF_023100985.1 of Bradyrhizobium sp. 191. Classification (NCBI taxonomy): domain Bacteria; kingdom Pseudomonadati; phylum Pseudomonadota; class Alphaproteobacteria; order Hyphomicrobiales; family Nitrobacteraceae; genus Bradyrhizobium; species Bradyrhizobium sp. 191. The sequence continues at coordinate 4,833,990 of NZ_CP064692.1, read as the reverse complement.
GATCACCTCTTTCATATAGGAGAGGATTTCCTCGGCGGTCGCGATCGGCGGGCCGACCCACGGCTTGAAGCTGTAGCCAAAGGTATGGAGATCGCTGTCGGAGCGAATGCCGGGATAGCGATGTGTGCTCCAGGTGCCGCCGAATGTTTCCTGCGTCTCCAGGATGACGTAGCTCGTGCCCGGAAGCTGCTTCTGGATGTGATAGGCGCTGCCGATGCCGGAGATGCCGGCGCCGACGATCAGCACGTCGAAATGTTGAGAAGCCTGTTTGGTCGTGGCGTGACTGCGAACAGCGACATTCATTGTTGTTTCTATGCCTTGCTTGTTTTTTGTGGCCGCCCTTGACCGGACGGCGCGTTTCCTCCGCGCCGGGCAGTTTCGCCCGCCGCGCTTCCGCTACAAAATGACATAGATCAAGTCGCGGTCAAATCACAGCGCCGCACCCCAGCTCCGCGCGGTCTGCAAAATCCAGTCGCGATAGAGCGTGAGCGGCGTGACGCCCGTCAATCCGCCGCAACCGGCGGCGCCGTTCGGCCCTGTCGACCAACTGATGAGCCCGACGAGCACGGGACCATTCGGCCTGTCCTCGAACACGGGGCCGCCGGAATCGCCGGTGCAGGCGCCAATTCCGTCGCGAACACCGTTGGTTACGGGATCAACCAGGCGAATCTGGAGCGTGCCGGGCTGCCCGGTCGTAACGAGGCCGGCCACGCGCGTCGTACCGCCGCTCTTGCCGTCGCCGCGCACGGTGACGCCGATGCCGGCGATGACGAAGCGGCTGCCGACCCGTATCGGAATATTCGGCATGCCGACCGTCACCGTGGATTTTCCTTTGAGTGGAATTTCCAGCTGCAGCAGCGCCACATCGGCGGTGGCGCGATGCGCCTGCATTGCCTGGATGTTGAAGTTCGGATGGATCGCGATGGTGCGGACGTTCAGCAATTGCGGCTGGCCGTCCGCGCCGCGATCGACGATCTTGTAGTCGGCGCCGGGCTGCACGCAATGAGCGACTGTCAACACCAGCCTCGGGGCGATCAGGCTGCCGGTGCAGAAATTGCCCCGCGATCCGACGATGGTGACGACCGCACGCGCGACACCATCGGCCTGCGGCGTGCCGCCGCCGACGATGGCGTGGGCAGGCGTGGTGAGCAGCAGCGCTGCTGCGATGAACGTGGCGAGCTTCTTCATGGGAACACGCTTTGGCGTCAGCATCGGTGAAGGAGGGAGACGGCCTCAGACTGGCTCTTGCCGATAGCGCATGCTAGCCCTCTTGGAAAGGAATTGACGAGGGCATGACATTGACCATCGAGGCTGTGATCTTTGATTTTGGCGGCGTGCTGACGAGCTCACCATTCGAGGCGTTCACGCGGTTCGAAACCGAGCGCGGCCTGCCCATCGACATCATCCGGCGCACCAATGCCGCCAACCATCTGGAGAACGCCTGGGCCAGGTTCGAGCGGGCCGAGGTGGACATCGACACCTTCGACGAATTGTTCGCCGCCGAATCGCTCGCGCTTGGCGCAGAAGTGCGCGGCCGTGACGTGCTGCCGCTGCTGCAGGGCGATCTGCGCCCGGAGATGGTCGAGGCTCTGAAGCGTATCAAGGCGCAGTTCAAGACCGGCTGCATCACCAACAATTTGCCGGCGAACGCCATCGGCAGCCTGACAGGACGATCCCTCTACATCGCCGAAGTGATGGTGTTGTTCGATCACGTCATCGAATCCGCCAAGATCGGCCTGCGCAAGCCCGATCCGCGCATCTACAGGCTGATGGTCGAGACGCTGAAGGTCGATCCGAACAATTGCGTCTATCTCGACGATCTCGGCGTCAACCTGAAACCCGCGCGCGAGATGGGGATGACGACGATCAAGGTGACGAGTGGAGCGCAGGCGATCGCGGAGCTCGAGAAGGCGACGGGGCTGAGGCTGACATAGTTCGCGAATGCTGTAGGGTGGGCAAAGCGAAGCGTGCCCACCACAACAAGCAGATGGTGGGCACGGCGCTTGCGCGCCTTTGCCCACCCTACGAGAGCTACTCCGCCGCAGCAGCGATCCGTTCCGGGAACGCTGCCGCCAGCGAGTCGCGATCCGCCTTCAGCACGCCGCGTTCGGTGATGAGGCCGGTGACGAGCCGCGCCGGCGTCACATCAAAGGCGTAGTTCGCGACCGGCGAGTTCTCCGGCACGATACGAACCGTCTCCAGCCTTCCGTCGGCGGTGCGGCCGGTCATGTCGGTGACCTCCGTGCCACTGCGCTGCTCGATCGGGATGTCGCGAATGCCGTCATGGACGGCGAAGTCGATCGTCGGCGACGGCAGCGCGACGTAGAACGGCACGCCATTGTCATGCGCCGCAAGTGCCTTCAGGTAGGTGCCGATCTTGTTGCAGACGTCGCCATTGGCGGCGACGCGGTCGGTGCCGACGATGGCAAGATCGACCATGCCGTGCTGCATCAGGTGTCCGCCGGTATTGTCCGGGATCACCGTGTGCGGCACCCCGTGATGGCCGAGCTCCCAGGCCGTGAGCGAAGCACCCTGGTTGCGCGGCCGTGTCTCGTCGACCCAGACATGAACCTTGAGGCCGCGCTCATGCGCGAGATAGATCGGCGCCGTCGCCGTCCCCCAATCGACGGTGGCGAGCCAGCCGGCGTTGCAATGAGTGAGGACATTGACCGTCTCGCCCGGCTTCTTCGCCGCAATCGCCTCGATCAGCTTCAGACCGTTGCCGGCGATGCCGCGGTTGATCTCGACGTCCTGCTCGACGATCTCGTCGGCGCGCGCATAGGCCGCTTCCGCCCTTTCAAGGGGGTCGATCGGCGCGAGCGTCGCGCGCATCTCGTCCAGCGCCCATTTCAGATTGATCGCGGTCGGCCGCGCCACGACGAGCGTGTCATAGGCGCGCTTCAGGCCTGCATCCGAGGCATCCTCGCGCATCGCGAGCGCCATTCCATAAGCGGCAGTCGCGCCGATCAGCGGCGCGCCGCGCACCAGCATGTCGCGGATTGCGACGGCCGCGTCCTCGCAGGAGGTGAGGCGCGCAATAACGAATTCATGCGGCAACCTGCGCTGGTCGATCGCGCCGACCGACCAGCCGTCACGCTCGCGCCAGATGCTGCGGAAATGCTTGCCGTCGACCTTCATGGCATTCTGCCTTTCACATCACGCCCGCAGGATGCGCCCGGCCACCGCATCGAGCTTCTTCAAAAGCCCCGGATCGCGCGCCTCCGGCGCCGTGATCAGCGCGGTGTCGAGCGCACGGTCCGAGCCAATCGGGCACGCCTCGTGCTCGCGCGGAAAATCCTTCGCCAACCGTGCCACCAGCGCCTTCGCCTTGTCGGCGTTCGACGTCAACACGCGGATGATGTCTTGAACGGTGACGGCGTCGTGATCGGGATGCCAGCAGTCGAAATCCGTCACCATCGCGACGGTTGCGTAGCAGATCTCCGCCTCACGCGCGAGCTTCGCCTCGGGCATGTTGGTCATGCCGATCACGGAATAGCCTGATGTCTTGTAGGTCATGCTTTCCGCATAGGTGGAGAATTGCGGCCCCTCCATACAGACATAGGTGCCGCCGCGCGCGACCGCGATGCCCTCGGCTTCGGCCGCCGCCGCGAGATGGATGCGCAGCCGCGGCGAGACCGGATGCGCCATCGACACATGCGCGACGCAGCCGCGGCCGAAGAACGAGCTCTCTCGCTTGTAGGTACGGTCGACGAACTGGTCGACGAGAACGAAAGTCCCGGGCGGCAGTTCCTCCCTGAAGGAGCCGCAGGCCGAGAGCGAGATCAGGTCGGTGACGCCGGCCCGCTTCAGCACGTCGATATTGGCGCGATAGTTGATGTCGGAGGGGGACAGCCGGTGGCCCTTGTCATGCCGCGGCAGGAACACGATCGGCAGGCCGGCGATGGAGCCGCGCCGCAAGGGTGCAGACGGCTCGCCCCACGGGCTCTTGATCACCTCTTCGCGCGCACCCTCGAGGCCCGGGAGGTCATAGATGCCCGAGCCGCCGATGATACCCAATACCGCCTGCGTCATGCCTTCTCCAACCTGTCCGCCATGTGTGAGATGGTTAAGCTATGCCAGCTTTGCGGCGGTTTTGGAACGGGGTGGACGAATGATGGCGGTGTCGTGAGCGGCGATGGCGCGGGCCACACACTCGGTGTCGTCCCCGCGAACGCGGGGACCCATAACCACAGGCCGTGGTTTGGCGAAGACTGGTCGTCTGGTACTGCGACCGTCAGAGATCGATAGATTCCGCGGTATGGGTCCCTGCGTTCGCAGGGACGACAGACAGCGGAGCAAAGAGCGTGCGCCTAACCTAGGCCGCGCTCGCCGGCTGCAGCTGGGTCGCGATCATCCGCTCCAGCGTCTCGACGGACTGGAAATTCTCCGGCGTGATCTCGGATTGCGGGATGGTGAAATCGAACTCGGCTTCGACGCCGAGCATCAGATTGACCATGTCCATCGACGTCAGGCCGACATCAACGAGCTTGGCGGAAGAGGTGACGTCTGCGGTGAGTGAATTCTGTTCGAGGATGCCCTTCACCAGCTTGATGATGCGATTGCGCACGTCGGTATTGAAGGTCTGCATCGGCAAATTCCCATCTGTCTAACGAGGTCGGACCGGACTGCCGGCTACGATGGGCACGGCTTGCCGGTCCTGCAATGGGCGGCACCAATACTTCGCGTTTGTTAGTAAACGATGACTCAGATCGTCCGGAATTCAGGCTTCTTCCAGAGTCCTAACGCGATGCAGGGAAATCCGGTGATGCAAACAACCGGCCCTTAACTGTTCGTCCGGAATTGGGCTTTGTTTACCCTCTATTTCATCGACGAATTTGAATTAAATCCGTAGCCTCGTCTCACAAGCAAAGATGGCCGGAGGATCGCCGGCGGCATCGCGAATGATGCCGGCGATCTCGAACGGCAAAACGGAGGCGGACGAGCATGAACGTGCGTGAAGCGGTCCTTACTGTCGACGAGATGCAGACGAGCTTCCTCGAGCAGGGGCCTTCCCTGATCGAGCGCGCCGCCCGGACCGCCGCCGCTGCTGCGGCCGACGCAGACGGGGTTGATCGCGACGCCCGTTTCCCGCACAAGGCGTTCGAGGTCGCGCGTGAGCAGAGGCTGCTCGGCGTGATGGTTCCGGTCGAGTTCGGTGGCTTCGGCGCTTCGATCCATGACGTCACCGACATCTGCTACACGCTCGGACGCGCCTGCGCGTCCACCGCGATGATCTACGCGATGCACCAGACCAAGGTCGCCTGCATCATCAGGCACGGCCATGGCATTCCCTGGATGGAGACCATGATGCGCCGGGTCGCGCGCGACCAGTGGCTGCTCGCCTCCTCCACCACCGAGGGCCAGAACGGCGGCAATATCCGCGCCAGCGCCGCCGCGGTAGATCATGCCGGCGACACCGTCTCGCTGGTGCGCGACGCCACCGTGATCTCCTACGGTGCCGAAGCCGACGGCCTCGTCACCATCGCCCGCCGCGCCACCGATGCCGCGGCTTCCGACCAGGTTCTGCTGGCCCTCGCCAAGGACGATTATTCGCTGAAGCGGACGCTGGGCTGGGATACGCTCGGCATGCGCGGCACCTGCTCGACCGGTTTCGAGCTGAAGGTCGACTGCCCCGCTGACCGCGTCTTCCCCGAATCCTACGACAAGATTCACGCCCAGACCATGACGCCGTTCGCGCATCTGTGCTGGTCGTCGGCCTGGGCCGGCATCGCCGCTGCGGCAGTGACCCGCGCGCAGGCCTTCATCCGCAAGGCGGCGCGCTCCTCGGGCGGACAAATGCCGCCGGCCGCGGCGCATTTCACCGCCGCCAAGATGTCGTTGGCCAAGCTGCGCGCGCTGATCGCCGCCAACATCGATGCTTTCGCCGGCGCCGAGCATGACGAGCGTGCGCTCGCCTCGCTCGACTTCCAGTCCTCCATCACGCTGTTGAAAGTGCAGGCCTCCGAGCTCGCGGTCGAGACCGTGATGCATGCGATGCGCACCGCGGGTCTTGCCGGCTACCGCAACGACGGCGAGTTCACCATGGGCCGTCACCTGCGCGACGTGCTGTCGTCGCCGATCATGATCAACAACGACCGCATCCTGGCCAACGCCGCGATGTCCACGCTGATGAGCGGGGTGCCGACGAGCCTTCGCGACTGAGATGCCTCGGCGACTGAATCAACAAGAAAAATTTTGAGATAGCAGGACATCGAACCATGAATATTGCCGTCGTCCCCGACTCGCCCGCCACCGCCCCGCAGATGATCGATCCGCTCGATCATCTCGCCGACAAGCTGTTCCACCGCATGGGGGCCGACGGCGTCTACGCCCGCACCGCACTCTATGAGGGCATCGTCGAGAAGCTCGCCGCGCTGATCACCCGCCATCGGGAGGCCGGCACCGAGGTGATGCGCTTCCCGCCGGTCATGAGCCGCGCCCAGCTGGAAAAATCCGGCTATCTCAAGAGCTTTCCTAACCTGCTCGGCTGCGTCTGCGGCCTGCACGGCACCGAACGCGAGATCAACGCCGCGGTGAGCCGCTTCGATGCCGGCGGCGACTGGACATCTTCGCTTTCGCCGGCTGATCTCGTGCTGTCACCGGCCGCCTGCTATCCGGTCTACCCGATCGCGGCGAGCCGTGGCCAGTTGCCGAAGGGCGGCCTGCGCTTCGACGTTGCCGCCGATTGCTTCCGCCGCGAGCCGTCGAAGCATCTCGATCGTCTGCAATCGTTCCGCATGCGCGAATATGTCTGCATCGGCAGCCCCGAGGACGTCGCCGACTTCCGTGAGCGCTGGATGGTGCGCGCGCAGAACATCGCGACCGACCTCGGCCTCAGCTTCCGTGTCGACTATGCCAGCGATCCGTTCTTCGGCCGGGTCGGCCAGATGAAGGCGGTGAGCCAGAAGCAGCAGCAGCTCAAGTTCGAGCTCCTTATCCCGCTGCGCTCGGAAGAGCAGCCGACCGCCTGCATGAGCTTCAACTATCACCGCGAGCATTTCGGCACGACCTGGGGAATCCAGGACGCCAATGGCGAGCCGGCCCATACCGGCTGCGTTGCCTTCGGCATGGACCGCCTGGCCGTCGCCATGTTCCACACCCACGGCACCGATCTTTCCGCCTGGCCGGCGAAGGTGCGGGACGTCCTGGGCTTGCAGCCGCATGTCGCGGCCGAGGCTCATGGCGAAGGCTGGCGCTAAGGCAAGAGGTCGACCATTTCCACGGGCAAGACGAGCGTGATCCATACCAAGGTCCGATGCCGCGAGATCACCGAGTCCGACGTCGACAGGATCGCGGACTTGCTGACGCGCGGCTTCGTGGGGCGTTCGCGCGAATACTGGGTTGAGGGCCTGCGCCGGCAGGCCTTCCGGCCCGTGCCGGAGGGCTATCCGCGCTTCGGCTACATGCTCGACGACGACGGCACGCCGGTCGGCGTGCTGCTCTTGATCTACACGGCGCGCAAGGACGGCGAAGAGACCGCCATCCGATGCAACCTGTCGAGCTGGTATGTCGATCCGGCCTACCGCAACTACGCCCCGCTGCTGACCAAGATCGCCCAGCGGCACAAGGACGTCACGTATTTCAACATCAGCCCGGCGCCGTGGACCTGGCCGATCATCGAGACGCAGGGCTTTCGCGCCTATTGCCGCGGCATATTCTTCTCGGTCCCCGCGCTGTCGCGCGCGCCGCGCTGGAGCGAGATCGAGGTCATCGCGCCGCATGCCAAAGAGATCGAGGGGCTTTCCGACACCGAGACCGAGCTCCTGACACGGCATGCGCGCTACAATTGCCTCAGCCTCGTCTGCCGCACGCCGAAGGGAACGTTCCCCTTCATCCTGCAACCGGTTCGCATCCGCCGCGGCTTTATCGCACCGCCCGCGATGAAGCTGATCTATTGCCGAAGTGCCGGGGAATATGCCGAATGCGCCGGCCGCATCGGCCGGTTGCTGCTGCGGCTCGGCAAGGTCTCGGTGGCCGTCGATGCCAATGGCCCGATTCCCGGCCTCGTCGGCATCTACACTGAGCGGCGCGGCCGTAAATACTTCAAGGGCCCGCACCGGCCACAGCTCGGCGATCTGACGGATACGGAGCTCGTGCTGTACGGGCCTTAAGTAGACCCGCAGCCAACACCCCAGCACCGTCATCCTGAGGTGCTCGCCGCGCCCAGCGCGGTGAGCCTCGAAGGAAGAACGGCCGGGATGCAGCCGGGCCGTCGCCCTTCGAGGCCTCCGCTTCGCTCCGGCACCTCAGGATGACGGTGACAGTTTGGTGCCTGAGGTAGGGCTCCACCGTGCAGATCGCGGCACATACATCTTCACCATCGCCGGTCACCCTCCGTAAACTAACGCGCTTAAGGGAATTTTCCTGCCTCTTCGCTACCCTCGGCCGCTGAATTAAGTTGCTTTAAGTCTATTGCCTGCCGAGGTCCCGCCGAGCCCATGATGTCGACCTGCGACAACGAGCCTGGTGTACGCCGCGAGCAGGGCCCGGACGCCCTGGTCGTCCTGAGCCAGCTTGCGCTCGACCACATGGAGCAGGGCGTCTGCGTCTACGACGCCGACAACCGGATCGTGCTGGTGAACCAGCGCTACCTCACGCTGTTCGACATGTCGGCCGACATCGTGCGGGTCGGCACGAGCTACCGTGAGGTGCTCGAGCACAGCGCGAGGCGCGGCAACTTTCCGCAAGACGAGTTCGACGCGTTGTATTCGGCGCGGATCGCGCAGATCGCCGCCGGCAAGCCGTTCCGGACCGAGCAGCGGCTTGCAAACGGCCTCGTCATGTCGCTCGAGCTAAAGCCGCTCCCCGGCGGCGGCTGGATGACGATCTGCGACGATATCAGCCGCCTCGCCCGGCTCGAAGCGGAATTGAGCCTGCAGACCGAGCGGAGCCAGCACGCGCTCGCCAACATGTCGCATGGCCTCATCATGTACGACGTCGACAGCCGCGTCGTCCTCTGCAACGAACGGTTCCTGAAGCTCTACGATCTCGATCCCGAAATCGTGAAGCCGGGTGTCCCGCATTGTGCGGTGATCGAGCACTGGATGTCGCGCGGCAACCTGCCGGGCATGTCGAACGACGAATTTTACGAAAGCCGGATAGAAGATGTGCGCCGCAGGAAGGCGAAAACCCTGCTGGTTATGCGTTACGACGGACGGATGGTCCAGGCGGTCTCCCGCTTCCTGCCCGACGGCGGCTGGGTGACGGTGCACGAGGACGTCACGGAGCGGCTGCAATACGAGGAAACGCTGAGGCAGCAGAACTTCATCCTCGATGCGGCGCTGGAGAATATGGCGCACGGGCTCGCCTTCTACGACAGCGACATGCGCCTTCGGGTCTGCAACACCACCTACCGCAAGTTCTACCGGCTGTCGCCGGAGGAGACCAGGCCCGGCACGCATCTCGCCGAGTTGATCGAGCGTTCGATGGCGAAGGGCGCATTCTCCTCCGAATACGGTCCGCAACAGCTCCTCGAAGCCGCCTGCACGAGCATTGCGAAGCGCGATTCCTCGCCAATGCGCCGGCGCATGGCGAACGACGCCGTGGTGTCGGTGCGCTACTGCGCACTCGCCGAGGGCGGCTTCGTCGCCACCTATGAGGACATCACCGAGCGCGAGCACGCGGTTGAGGAGCTGAGCGAGCAATATCGGCGCTTCGACGCCGCACTGAACAACATGAGCCAGGGCCTGTGCATGCTCGATTCGAGCCTGCGCGTGATCGTTTGCAACCGCCGTTATCTCGAGATGTACGGACTGTCGCCGGAGATCGTGAAGCCCGGCGTCTCGATGCGAGAGATCATGGAATACGGCTGCGAGCTCGGCATCCATCCGAACATGACCGGCACCAGGCTCTATGCCGACTATGTCGAGAGGTTGCGCGAGGGCGAGCACACGTTGCACCGGCACTTGAGCGACGGCCGCATCATCAAGCTCAATCACAAGCGGATGGAGCACGGCGGCTGGGTCGTCACCTACGAGGACGTCACCGAGCGTCACAAGGCCCAGGCCCGGGTGGCGCATATGGCACAGCACGATTCGCTCACCGACCTGCCCAACCGCACGCTGTTCCGCGAGAAGATGGGCGAAGGACTGAACCAGGTCGCGATCGCCGGCGGCGCCATGGCTGTGCTGTGCTTCGACCTCGACAACTTCAAGACCGTCAACGATCGTCTCGGCCATGCCGCAGGCGACCGCCTGCTGCGCTGGGTCGCAGCGCGCCTGAAAGAGAATGTCGGCGAGCACGATACCGTCGCGCGCCTCGGCGGCGACGAGTTCGCCATCCTCCAGCGCGGACCGCAGCCGCAATCGGCCGAGGAACTCGCCCGCCGCCTCGTCGACATCATCGGTCATCCGCCGCCACTGGAGAGCCAGTCGATCCATGTCGGCGTCTCCGTCGGCATCGCGATCGCACCCGATCACGGGCTCGACGCCGACGAGCTGATGAAATGCGCCGACCTCGCGCTGTACCAGGCCAAGGCCAGGGGGCGCGGAGCCTATCAGCTGTTCGAGCCCGAGATGGAGGAAGAGGCGCGCAGCCGGCACGCGCTGGAGCAGGATCTGGTTGGCGCGCTGGAAGGACGTGAATTCCACCTGGTGTTCCAGCCGCAGATGCGGCTCGATTCCTGCGAGCTCACCGGCTTCGAGGCACTGCTGCGCTGGAAACATCCCTCGCGCGGCTTCGTCTCTCCGGCCGAGTTCATTCCGATTGCGGAGGAGAACGGGCTGATCGTACCGATCGGCGAATGGGTGCTGCGCACGGCCTGCGCGGCCGCCGCGTCCTGGCCCGATGTCACCGTCGCGGTGAACCTGTCGCCGGTGCAATTCCGCGCGCGCGGGCTGGTGGCGATGGTCACGAGCGCACTTGCGGAAGCCGGCCTGCCGCCGCAGCGGCTCGAGCTCGAGGTCACGGAGACGGCGCTGCTCGATGACAGCGAGGCGACGATCGGGATCCTGCACCAGCTCCGCACGTTAGGGGTGCGCGTCAGCCTCGACGATTTCGGCGTCGGCTATTCCTCGCTGAGCTATCTGCGCAAGTTTCCCTTCGACCGCATCAAGATCGACCGCTCCTTCGTCGGCACGCTCGGCGAAAGCCCGGAAAGCGTGGCCATCGTCCGAACGATCGCAAGCCTCGGCTCCGTGCTCGGCGTCGAGACCACGGCGGAGGGGGTGGAGACCGAGGAGCAGCTCGATTTCGTTCGCGAATGCGGCTGCACTGCCGTGCAGGGCTATTATTTCGGCAAGCCGTGTCTCGCATCGGAGGTCGGCCGCACCATCGAGAGGCTGAACATGGTCCGGCGCGTGGCCTGACGGCTTCGTCTCCTCAAATTCCGTCTCTCGGCACGCGGCCGAACGACGAATTGTCGCATGTGCCGGCTCTGCCCGCATGGCCCAACCGATCGCCGCGTGCGGTCCGCGCAATGCGCTTTTCTTCTCCCTCGATTTCAGGAACAATCGTCTCACAAGAACAAGAGGCGGCGGCCAAAAGGGGCCGCTGCGAGGGAGGCGTTTCGATGTCAGGATACGGGCTGAAGACGATCGCATTTGCCGCGGCGCACGCTGTCATGGGCGCATTGCTCTCCACGGCCGCCATTGCGCAGGACTATCCCACCAAGCCGATCACGCTGATCGTGCCGTGGCCGGCCGGCGGATCGACCGATATCTCGATGCGCGCGATTGCCGACAGCGCCTCGAAGATCCTGGGTCAGCCGATCGTGATCGACAACAAGGCTGGCGGCGGCGGCACGGTGGGACCGGCGACCATGGCGGCGGCCGCGAAGCCTGACGGCTATACCATCTCGCAGATCCCGATCACGGTGTTCCGCCTGCCGCTGATGCAGGAGGTGTCGTGGGATCCGGCAAAGGACTTCAGCTACATCGTCCATCTTACCGGCTACACCTTTGGCGTGACGACCAGTGCGGAGTCGCAGTTCAAGAGCTGGAAGGACGTGGTGGAGTTCGCCAAGGCCAACCCGGGCAAGGTGACCTACGCCACGCCGGGCGCTGGCACTTCGCTGCATATCGGCATGGAGCAGATCGCGGGAATGGCCGGCATCAAGCTGACGCAGGTGCCGTTCAAGGGAGGTGCAGAGACCAATGCCGCCGTGCTCGGTCAGCACACCATGCTTCAGGCGGATTCCACGGGATGGCGGCCTCTGGTGGACGCCGGCAAGCTACGGCTGCTGATGGTGTGGACCGGCGCCCGCTCGCCGAACTATCCCGATGTGCCGACGCTGAAGGAGCTCGGCTATCCCATGGTCTATGATTCCCCGTTCGGCATCGCCGGCCCGAAGGGCATGGATCCCAAGATCGTCGCCAAGCTGCACGATGCCTTCAAGAAGGCGCTCGAGGACCCCGCGGTGATCGCGACACTCGCCAAATACGACATGGTGCCGAACTACAAGACCACTGAGGACTACAAGAAGTTCGTCGTCGAAGTCACCGAGTCCGAGCGCAAGGTGATCGAGACACTGGGGCTTGCGAAGAAGTAGCTGGCCTCGCCACAGATGCCGGCGTCGTCTTGAAGTGCGGACCGCACTTGCGGCTCGCCTCGAAGGATGGATCAGGGCACCGTCGCCCTTCGAGGGCCGCTGAAGAAGCGGCCACCTCAGGATGACGGTGATCGAGAGGTGCTTCAAATGAACAACGACCGAAACGTCAAGCTCCGCCTCAGCAATTCCGAGCTCTGGGGCGGACTGATCGGGCTCGCGCTTGGCGGCTTCGTGATCTGGTCAGGCTTGAAGCTCAGGCTCGGCACCATCAACGATCCCGGCTCCGGCTACGTGCTGTTCTATACGGGCATCCTGATGTGCGTGTTCGCAGGCGCCATCATCCTCTCGGCGGTCACCGAGGGCGGTCCGACACTGGCCTCGCGCTGGGAGAATGTGCGCTGGAGCAAGCCGCTTCTCGTCATCGCCTGCCTCACCGCATTCTCGTTCGCGCTGGAGCCGCTCGGATTCCTGTTGTCGTCGATCCCGCTGATGCTGCTGCTGTTGCGGCTGATCGATCCCGTGCGCTGGACGTTGGCGATCCCAATCGCCGTGCTGGTGCCATCAGGCATGTGGTGGGTGCTCAAGCGGCTGCTGTTGATCCAGTTGCCCTCAGGCCTGTTCGGGATCGGTTGATCGCATGGATACGCTTGTCAATGTGGCCCATGGATTCGGCGTCGCGCTGCTGCCGATCAACCTGCTCTACTGCTTCATCGGCGTCTTCATCGGCACGCTGGTCGGCGTGTTGCCGGGCATCGGGCCGATCTCGGCCATGTCGCTGCTGCTGCCCGTGACGCTGTCGGGGACGCCGGAATCCGGCATCATCATGATGGCCGGCATCTATTACGGCTCGATGTATGGCGGCTCGACCACCTCGATCCTGGTCAACATCCCGGGCGAGGCCGCCTCCGTCGTCACCTGCATCGACGGCCACCAAATGGCGAAGCAGGGCCGTGCGGGCCCCGCCCTCGGCATCTCCGCTTTCGGCTCCTTCGCCGCGGGCACGTTTGCGCTGATCGCCCTGATGCTGGTGGCACCGAAGCTTGCAAGCATTGCCATCGCCTTCGGCCCGGCCGAGTATTTCAGCCTGATGGTGCTCGGCCTCGTCGTGCTCACCTTCCTCACCCAGGGATCGATGCCGAAGGCGCTGCTGATGGCGTGCATCGGTGTCGTGCTCGGGCTGGTCGGGCTCGACAGCATCACCGCGCAGCCGCGGCTGACCTTCGGCCGCATGGAATTGATCGACGGCATCGGCCTCGTGCCCGTCGTGATGGGCCTGTTCGGCGTCGCCGAGGTGCTGCTCAACACCGAGCAGGTCATCAAGCGCGACATCATCAACACCAGGATCACCCATCTCCTGCCCAGCAAGGATGACTGGAAGGCGAGCGCAGGTCCGGTCGGCCGCGGCACGATCCTCGGCTTCTTCCTCGGCATCCTGCCGGGCGGCGGCGCGGTAGTGGCGTCATTCGCCTCCTACGCGCTGGAGAAGCGGCTGTCGAAGACGCCCGAGCGTTTCGGGCATGGCGCGATCGAAGGCGTCGCGGGACCGGAATCGGCGAACAATGCCGCGGCGGGCGGGGCCTTCATTCCGCTGATGACGCTCGGCATTCCGCCGAATGTCGTGATGGCGCTGCTGCTCGGGGCCTTCGTCATTCACGGCCTGCAGCCGGGACCGCTGCTGATCACGCAGAATCCAGGCCTGTTCTGGGGCATCGTCGCCAGCATGTATATCGGCAACGTCATGCTGCTGATCCTGAACCTGCCGATGATCGGCATGTGGGTGCAGCTGCTCAAGCTGCCCTACAACATCCTGTTTCCCCTGATTATCCTGTTCACGATCATCGGCGTCTATTGCTCGAGCAACAACGTGTTCGACGTCCATGTGATGATCGCGTTCGGGATCATCGGCTATTTCATGCGCAAGCTCGGCTATGAGCCGGCGCCGCTGGTGCTCGCCTTCGTGCTGGGGCCGATGATGGAGAACAACCTGCGCAAGTCGCTGATCCTGTCGCAGGGCGATCTCTGGACCTTCGTGCAGCGGCCGATCTCGGGAGTGTGCCTGACGCTGGCGCTCGTGCTGCTGATCGCGCCGCTGCTGCCGTCGCTGCGCAAGAAGCGCGAGCTGGTGGCGCTGGATGAGGGGGCGTGATCGTAGGGTGGGTTAGCGAAGCGTAACCCACCTCTTCTGTCTTTGCGGATGTGAACAGTGGTGGGTTACGCCTTCGGCTAACCCACCCTACTAATTCTCAGCCCGCCGCGGGCAGCGCATTATCCGGCGGCGCGCCCCACGGCCGGTCCGCAGAAGCCAGCCCGATCAGGCGGCCCTGGATGTAGTCGCAGCCCCACTCACGCAGCATGCCTGCGGCTTCCTCGTCCTGCACCCATTCAGCGACCGTCTTGATGTCGAGGCGGCGCGCGAGGTCGATCAGGGTCTGCACGAAGGCGCGGTCGTCGGCGGAGCGGGTGACGTTCTGCACGAAAGCGCCGTCGATCTTCACGATGTCGACGCCGAGCTTGCGCAGGTTTCGGAACGAGGTGTAGCCGGCGCCGAAATCGTCGATGGCGATGCGGCTGCCGAAATTCTTCAGCCGCGTGACGAAGCCGCGGACGTCGTCGATGTCCTGGATCGCGACCGTCTCTGTGATCTCCACGATCAGCCGCTCGGCGACACCGGGATGCGCCAGCATCAGCGACTCGATCCCGGCCCACCAGTCCGGATCCATCGTCGTATCAGGTGAGATGTTGAGGCTGAGGCAGATGTCGGGCGCAGCGGCGAGTTCGGCGACCACGAGCTCGAGCACGCGGTGGTCGACCAGGCGGATCAGGCCGAGCCGCTCGGCGACCGGCACGATGTCGGGCGCGAGCAGCACCTGGCCATCGCCCTGGTCCATCCGCACCAGGCACTCGTGGAAGGCGCGTTCGCGCGAGCTGGCCGAGACCACCGGCTCATAGGCAAGCTTGATGCGGCGTTCGTTCAGCGCGGTGACGATCTCGTCGGTGACGCGGATGTTGACCCGGCGCTGAGCGTCGCGCGCGGCGTCCGGGCGCCACGCGGCGAACGAGCCGGCGCGGCGGCGCTTTGCGGCATCCAGCGTTTCATGGGCGCGGTTGACCGCTTCATCGGTGTTGCGGGCATAGCGCGGCAGGCTGACCGCGCCGATCGAGGCGGTGACCGAGACCGGGCCGGATTTCGTCGGCACCACCTCGTCGCGGATGCCGGTGAGGAAGCGCTCTGCGGCGACGTTCATGTCGTCGACGGTACAGTTCTTCAGGATCAGGCCGAACTTGTTGCCGGAGAAGCGCCCGAGCACGTCGCCGCCGCGCAGGCGCGAACGAATGCGCTTGGCGACATCCAGGATCACGGCGTCGGCGACGTCGAAGCCGAAGGCGTCGTTGACGCGGGCGAGATGATCGATCCCGACCAGCATGAAGGCCGCGGTCGAGCGGAAGCGGGACGTCTCCTCGATCGCCTCGGCCAGTGCCGCCAGCAGATGGGAGCGGTTGAGCTCGCCGGTCAGGGGATCGAGCCGGGCCAGCTTGGCCAGTTCCTCGTCGCGGGCGTGGCGCTCATTGTTGATGCGGACGGAGCCGATCGCACGTGTGGGGCGACCATCGGGGCCCGCGAACCAGCGGCCGGTCTCCTCGACCCAGATCACGGGATCGGAGGCGCTCATGCGCACGCCGTACTCGACCCGGTAAGGCGTACCGCCGGCGCCGTGCACGGCGGAGGTCTGCGCCAGGGCCGCGGTCCGCAGCGTTTGCGCTGGCTCGATCAGCTTGGCGAATTCGGCGCCGGTCGCGAGCCGCTCGGCCGGGATGCCGGGAAAGATGCTGGCGACTTGCTCGCCCCAGACGATGGCATCGCTGGCGATGTCCCAGGCGAACACGGCCTGGCCGAGCGCGGCGAGGATGTCGGAGGCTTGCGGCAATGCGGGAGTCAAAATCGCCTCGTTCTGGGACAGTGGAGAAGTCCTGAGCCGGCACAGGATAGAGCCAGATTCGCCCCCGACCCTAGGCAAAGTTGATAAACAATTTGGAAACCACGTTTCCCGGGCGTGGGGAACCAAACCGGCCCGGGCGGCATAGGCCTTGCGAGTACAGGACTCGCACCGGCGTCTGCGTCCCGAAACGCGACAATCTCGCCGGATCAACGGTGATTGCGATGTTGAGTACCGATCGATCGGACGCGGCTGACAACGGCACGGGCACGGCCCTGGTGCCGCTGATGCCGACGTTGCAGTGGGTTCACAGGGCGCCGCTGCCCCGCCCCGATCCGAGCTTCGTCACCCAATTGATCGCGAATGCCGAGCAGCTGCCGCAAACGACCCGGCTCCGCCGTGCCTGCTCTGAGGATGCGCTGATGGCCTACGGCAGCAAGCGCCCGCTCGGAACCGTCAGCGCTCGCACGCGTCAAGTGGCTTGAGATTGATTTGAAGTGAGACGACCGTCTTCGCCTCTCCCCGCTTGCGGGGAGAGGCCGGAATGCGCGCGCAGCGCGGATTCCGGGTGAAGGGGGACTCTCCACGAAGCCAACTCTCACCGATCCTGTGGTGGAGACTCCCCCTCACCCCCCGCAAGCGGGGCGAGGGAGCGCACCGCCGACGCGGCAAGATCAGCGCTGCGGTGTATCCGGCGACGACGGCGTGCCGTTCCCCGGCTGAAGATGGGGCGAGGAAATTTCCGGCGAGGATGAGCCCTGCACCGGCTTGGGCGCGGGGTGATCCATCAGCACCGATTCCGCGACGGACTGCGCCGAGGGGGCGGGCGGCGCTGAGGGGGCCGGCTGCGGCGCAATCACAGGCTCGAACCTGGAGGCGGCCTCCGCATCATCCGCCGGCGCTTCACCTCTGCGTTTGGCCTTACGTGGCGCCGGCACCGTCGTCTCGGCGACATAGGTGACGCGGCGACGCGTGCGCTGGGCAATGCCAGCGAAGAAGTCCGCCATCGCCAGCAGCACCAGCAGGAAAAAGGTGGAGTTGCCGAATTTGGGCCACATCACGAATTCGGCTGCGGCCGCCCCGAAGACGATCAGCGACAGCAAATGATCCATCAGGAATTTCGAGCCCGGCCGCGCGCCCTTGACCACCTCGAGCAGCAGCAGCACCACGCCGAGCGCGAGCAGCAGATCGGCGAGCGTGACCGGCCAGCTCTCGCCCGTGATCATCGGCACATTGAACAGCACGTCCGAGAAGGACACGCTGGGCATCAGGAAGGCGATGATGTTGTAGACCGCGAGCGGAATCAGAAGCAGCGGGAAACCGACCATCGGCGAGATGCCTTCTCGATCAAGATATCCGGACAGAGCAATGCAGCGGCGAAGCATTTGCCCCGCCGCCGTCACCGTCTAGCTCATGGGTTGGCCGAAATCACGCGGGTTCAATCATCCCGCCCGAGGAAAGGTCCTCCCTTCAGGACTCTTTCTTCTTCAGGACCTGACGGCCCTTGTACATGCCGGTCTTGAGGTCGAGATGGTGCGGACGACGGAGCTCGCCGGAGTCCTTGTCTTCCACATAGGTCGGCTTCTTGATGGCGTCAGCCGAGCGGCGCATGCCACGGCGCGACGGCGAGGTTTTTCTTCTCGGAACGGCCATTTCAATATCCTCTAGGGATTGGTGTCATCAGGGCATCGTCCGGGGAGGGACGGCTCAGCACCCGCAATACGAGGCGAGCTGAATGCCGATCAAGGCCGCGCTTATAGAGGAAGGCTGGCCGTAAAGCTAGGCTCTTGGGCCAGAAAATGCGCCCGGAATGGGCCAAAAATCAGCGATTTTCGCGCCAACAGGTCGCAAGCGAGTTCGCCTGCCCCCGCGCCATATAGGTGGCTGCCAGCCGCCGAACGCCCGGTCCCGGGGTCCGGGCGCTGCGCTTGACCGGATTCGGCAGGATCGAGGCCAGAAGGGCCGCCTCCCGCGGGGAGAGGCTGGCGGCCGATTTGCCAAAGGCATAGGCGCTGCCCGCCTCGACGCCAAACTGGCCCTGCGGACCGAACTCGGCGATGTTGAGGTAAATCTCCAGGATCCGCGGCTTGGGCAGGACGAGATCGATCCAGAGCGCCAGCGGGAATTCCAGCGCCTTGCGAACGAAATCCCGCCCCTGCCAGAGGAACAGGTTTTTCGCCACCTGCTGGGTGATCGTGGAGGCGCCCCGGAACGGCGTGCCATCCTCCTGCGCGTCGTCGATCGCCTCGCGCAACGCGCCCCAATCGATGCCGTGATGCTTGCAGAAATGGGCATCCTCGGCCGCCACCACGGCGCGCGGCAGATAGGGCGACATGTCAGCAAGATCGATCCACGTCCGCTGCATCGGCGCGCCCCGGAGCGAACGCCAGGCCATCAGCGTCGAAACCGGATGGCCGGTGCGGTAGAACGGCGCGATCACATAGGGCGCGAGAGCCGCGACCACGAGCGCCAGGAGAAGGATTTTGACGATGCGCAAGTCGACCTTTCCGGCGCAAAATGAAACGAGACCCACGGCTGAGCCATTAAGTCTGTGATAATTCGGGCCTTTTCCAGCACTTTTTAGCCCTTCCAAACGATTGACTGGCGCGGGCGCATAAAGGATTGTCCGGCCGAATTTTAGTTCTGGAGCCCTTCTTGATGACCGGCACGTCCCCGTCCGATTTCGCCAAACGTCTGGACAAGACCGCTGATGACACCGAGGCCCTGCTCGGGCGGCTATTGTCGGACGACATCCTGCACGACGAGATCGCCCGGCCCAAGCGACTGATGGACGCAATGCGCTATTCGAGCCTGAATGGCGGCAAGCGTCTGCGGCCGTTCCTGGTGGTCGAAAGCGCCGCCGTGTTCGGCGTGCCGCGCGAGGCGGCCCTGCTCGTAGGCTCCGCGCTCGAATGCATCCACTGCTATTCGCTCATCCATGACGACCTGCCGGCGATGGACAATTCGGACCTGCGCCGCGGCCGCCCCACCCTGCACAAGAAGACCGACGACGCGACCGCGATCCTCGCCGGCGACGGCCTGCTGACGCTCGCTTTCGACATCATCACCCGCGACGAGATCCATCGCGACGCCAATGTGCGGCTGCTGCTGACGCGCGCTTTGGCGCGCTGCGCCGGCATCGGCGGCATGGTCGGCGGCCAGATCCTCGACCTCGCCGGCGAAGGCCGCTTCGGCGGCAACGAGCCGATCGACGTCGCCCGCATTCAGCAGATGAAGACCGGCGCGCTGCTGCGCTACGGCTGCATCGCCGGCGCGATCCTCGGCCAGGCCTCGGAAAAGGAGTATCAGGCGCTCGACGATTACGGACGCGCGCTCGGCGAAGCCTTCCAGATCGCCGACGATCTGCTCGACGTCGAGGGCGATGCGGCCGCGCTCGGCAAGCCGGCCGGCGCCGATGCCGCGCTCGGCAAGACCACCTTCGTCACTCAGCTCGGCATCGAAGGCGCCAAGCAGCGCGTACGCGATTTGCTCGCGCGCGCGGACAACGCAGTGTCGATCTTCGGCGACCGCGCAACCGTGCTGCAGGCCGCCGCGCGATTCGTCGCCGAGCGGAAAAACTAGCGCGCGCCGATGGCGGCCGGCGGCAAAGAGGATCCCGTTCTTGTCCGCTTCCGCCAGATGTCGCGGCCGATGCGGCTGCTCTATGCACGGCCGCGGACGTTCATTGCGCTCGCTGTCGGCGTCCTCGTCTGCCTGCTTGTGCCAGGTACGCACCGGCTGGTGACGCGGCTCCTGTTCGGATGGGACGCGCTGATCGCGGTCTATCTCGGGCTGGTCTATGCGATGATGCTCTGCAACGACCACCGGCACATCCGTCGCGCCGCTGCGATGCAGGATGACGGCCGATTCGTGATCCTGCTCGTCACGGCGACCGGTGCCTTCGCCAGCATCGCGGCAATCGTCTCCGAGCTGGGCACGCCGCAGCGCGGGGGCCTGGAGCTGACGATCGCGATCATCACCATCGTGCTGTCATGGGCTGCGGTGCACACGATCTTCGCGCTGCACTACGCGCATGATTATTATCGCGACGCTACGGCAGGTGGCCTGCAGTTTCCGAGCGGCGACAAGGACGACCATGCCGACTATTGGGATTTCGTCTATTTCTCCTTCGTGATCGGCATGACTGCGCAGGTCTCCGACGTCGGCATCACTGACAAGACCATTCGCCGCACCGCGACGGCGCACGGCATCGTGTCCTTTATCTATAACACGGCGTTGCTGGCGCTGACAGTGAACATCGCGGCGAGCGCGATCTCGAAATGATCCGCCGTCCCGGCCCTCGCCGGACGATCCAGAAAGTAGCGGTCAGTAGCACACCTCGGCGTTGGGGTCGTTGCCGGGGCCGCCGCCGCCGCGATATTCGAGACGGCAACCGCGATGGACCGGACGACAACCGGTGTTGTTGCAGAAGACCTGCCCGCCACTCGTCGCGCGGCCGGCGCCAGCAGCAGCAATGCCGGCAGCGGCACCATGGCTGCCCGCCGCCCCGCCGGACTGACGACCCTGCCGTGCGGGACGCTGGTCTCCGTCGTCGCGCTTCGCGGTCGCAGTTCGCCGACGGAGGCGCGGTCCGGGCTCCCTCAGACAACCCCGATGTGCCCTCGATATTGCGGCAGATTGTCCGTGATCTCGTGCCAGGGCGCCTTCGAGCCGACGAAAATATGGGCGCTGGGCCGGATCGAGGGGGCATCGACCAGGGTGCCCATGGCGACATGGACCCATTGTCCTTCACGCACCCGGGAATAGAGCAGCGAGCCGCAGCGGGCACAATGCGCATTATGGGTGGTATCGTCGCCGAAAATCATTCGCTGGTCCTCTCCCCGGACGATGCGGAGCTTGTCTTCCGCGATGCCGGCGAACGGCTTGAAGGCGGCTCCGGTGGTGCGACGGCAGTTCGAGCAGTGGCAGTTCATCGCATAGGAGAACGCATCCTCCACTTCAAAGCGCACAGCGCGGCAATAGCATTCGCCGGCGAGGATACGAGCGTTCAAATTGTATGATCCGGTCATGACGATTGCCTTCGCGCAAGCTGCCCACAGACCCATAGCGCATTTTGACGTATACGACTAAGTTCGTCCCGCGCCATCATGCAAAGGAATGACTCATGAACCAGGACCGGTCGAGCGTCGAAGCCGTCGTGCAATCCTATTTTGACGGGCTCTATGAGGGCGGCGCCGAAAAGCTCGGCGCCATCTTCCATCCCTCTGCCGATCTGCGCTGGGTCGAGAGGGGCGAGCTCCAGGTTCTGACCGTGCCCGACTGGCTCGATCGCGTTCGCAAGCGTGCCTCGGCCAAAGCCGAGGGCAAGCCGCGCGAAGATTTCGTCGTCACCATCGACCGTTCCGACGACAAGACCGCCTTCATCAAGGTGCGCTGCCAGCTGCCGCCGCGCTATTTCACCGACTACCTGGTGGCGATGAAGCTCGCCGACGGCTGGCAGATCGTGTCGAAATCGTACAGGTACGACCTGCGGGAGTGAGTCCTCCCGATCTTCCGCTGCCCGAAATCTGTCGCACTCGTTCTCCATTCGTCATTGCGAGCGAAGCGAAGCAATCCAGAATCTCGCCGCGGAGGCCGCCTGGATTGTTTCGCTCCGCTCGCAGTGACGGTGCGGATAAGGCGTCCGCTACACCCCCACACCGTCTGACCCACGCCAAAGGTCTCCCATGCTTGTCGATCGCCGCTCCCTGCTCGCCTCCCTGTGCTGGATCGCCGCTTCTCCTGCGCTCGCCGCGGAGACGCCGGCCGAACTCGAAGCCTATGAGCGCGACACTGGCGGGCGCATCGGGCTCTATGCGGAGAATCTTGCGACCGGCAGGAAACTCGCCTGGCGCGCCGACGAGCGGTTCGTCATGTGCTCGACATTCAAGGCCTCGCTTGCGGCCTGCGTGCTGGCGCGGGTCGATCGCGGCGAGGAGCAGCTTGCGGCCATGATCCCTTACGGCAAGGCCCATCTCCTGGAATACGCACCGGTCGCCAGGCAAAATCTCGCGGCCGGCAAGATGTCGGTCGGCGAGATGTGCAAGGCGATCGTCGAGCTCAGCGACAACACCTGCGCCAATCTGCTGCTGGCGCGGATCGGCGGGCCCGCCGCGCTGACTGCATTCTGGCGATCGCTCGGAGATACCACCTCGCGGCTCGACCACAACGAGCCAGAGCTCAACCGCTCACGGCCCGGCGATCCCCGGGACACCACGACCCCCGCGGCGATGGCGGGCAATCTGCGGCGGCTGGTGCTGGGCGAGGCCTTGTCGACGCAATCGCGCCTCCAACTGACCGACTGGATGGTGAATTGCAAGACCGGTGCGAACCGGCTGCGTGGTGGCCTGCCGGCAAGCTGGAAGATCGGCGACAAGACAGGCAATAACGGCAAGGATGCGTCGGGCGATATCGCGGTCGTCTGGCCGAAGCCGGATGCGCCGATCCTGATCGCGGCCTATACCCAGGGCGGCACGCCGAATGCGGCGCAGATCGCGACTTTATTCGCGCAGATTGGACGGATGGTCGCCGGCCAGCTGGCGTGAGCAGCGCCGCATTGACCTTGCGCGCGCTTCCGGGTCAAGACAGGCCATCATGGAAGCGAAATTTCAGACCTTTCTCATCCTGCTTGCCGTGCTGGCGGGCGTGGCGCTGGCCGCGCGCCGCTTCAACGTCGCCCCGGCCATTCTGCTGATGCTGGCCGGCGTCGGCCTGGCCTTCGTGCCGGGCATGCCGCCGGTCGAGCTGCCGCCGGAACTGGTGCTCTTGATGGTCCTGCCGCCGCTGATCTACTCGGCGAGCGTCGCCATGAGCTGGCGCGAGTTCAGGAACAATTTACGCCCGATCGTGCTGCTCGCGGTCGGCGCGGTGATCTTCACCGCGGCAATGGTGGCAGCCGCCACGCACTACATGATCGGCCTGCCCTGGACCGTCGCCTTCCTGCTGGGCGCCATCGTTGCGCCGCCCGACGTGGTGGCTCCGCTCGCGATCGCGCGCCGGCTCAACATGCCGCGCCGGCTCCTGGTCATCCTCGAGGGTGAAGGACTGGCCAACGACGCCACCGCGCTGATCCTCTACCGTTTTGCGCTCGCCGCGATCACGGTCGGACATTTCTCGCTGCCGCTCGCGGCCGGCGAGTTCCTCCTGATCGTCGCCAGCGAGATCGCCTTCGGCATCGGCGTCGGCTGGCTCTCCCTGCGCTTCCGCAAATGGTCGGGGGATCCGCAGGTCGAGCTGACGTTGTCGCTGATCACACCCTATGTCTCCTACTGGCTGCCCGAACATGTCGGCGGCTCCGGCGTGATCGCGACCGTCGCCTGCGGCCTCTACGTGAGCTGGAACGGGCCGCTGCTGATCTCGTCGGCAACGCGCCTGCAAGGTATCTTCTTCTGGGATCTGGTGATCTATCTGATCGAGGGCATGCTTTTCCTGCTCACCGGCTTCCAGATGCGCGCGCTCTACGAGAAGTCGAAGTCCTTCCCGCTCGACGACATTCTCATCGCGACGGCAGTGGTCCTGGTCATCGTCGTGATCGCGCGCTTCGCCTGGCTCTACCCCGCGACCTACCTGCCGCGGATGCTCAGCAAGTCGCTGCGCAAGCGCGACCCGTCGCCGCCATGGCAATGGCCGTTCGTGCTCGCCTTCACCGGCGTGCGTGGCGCCGTGTCGCTGGCAGCCGCGCTGGCGCTGCCGTTCACGCTGCCTGATGGCGAGGCCTTTCCATATCGCGACCTGATCCTGTTCGTCGCCTTCGGTGTCATCTTCGTCACGCTGATCGGCGTCGGCCTGACGCTGCCGCCGGTCGTGCGCTGGCTCGGCGTCGCCGAGGCCGGCCGCCACGAGCATGCCGCCGAGCACGAAGCCGAGATCGCCGCTCGCCGCCAGGCGCTCGATGCCGCGCTGGAATCGCTCGACGCGCTGACCGCGCAGAAGGAAGTATCCGAAGAAGTGATGCGGCTGCTGCGCGCACGGCACGATATCCGTGTCAACCAGCTCCCGGACTCGCTCGATCCCAACCACCACGACGTCTCCACCGCCGGCACCACGCTGACCCGCGAGCTGATCGCCGCCGAAAGAAAATTCATCCACGACCTCCTGCGCGAGGGCCAGATCACCGACGAAACGCGGCGGCGAATCGAACGTGATTTGGACCTGGAGGAGGCAAGTCTGGCAAACCGGGAGTATCGGAGAATGCCGCTGTAGCTTCTCGTCATTGCGAGCGCAGCGAAGCAATCGAGAGTCCTTCCGCGGAGAGCCTGGACTGCTTGGCTGCGTTCGCAATGACCAACGCGAACCGAACTCGCTACCGCCTCTCGCAAAACTCCCTCATCGCAGCTGCCACGGCGCCCGCGACCGCTTCGTGCCGCTCCGCCGAGTTCAGCTCCATTTCCTCGTCGCGATTGATGATCGAGCCGGCCTCGAGCAGCACGGCGGCGCTCCTCGTCCGCGACAGCACGATGAGCCCGTCATAGCGATAGACGCCGACATCCTTGTCGAGCAGCTGGCGCTGGTAGCGGCCCATCACCGGCAGGGTATACTGGCTGGCATAGCGCAAGCCCTGCTCCTTCAACTGCCTGCCGATCATCCGGGCCAGCATCAGGCTGGTGGCGAAGTGCGGATTCTGCCCCGACACGAACAGCGAGTGCCCCGAAAAACGATCGCTGAAATAGCTCTTTGCGCCGTCGAACTCCCAGGTCTCGAGCAGCTTGTCCGGCACCGAATCGTGATGCACCGACAGGAACAGATCGGTCCGGCCTTCGTTCGCGGCACTGATGCGCTTGAACAGGCTCGGCCGTGCCTTGCCGTCCGTGACGAGCAGGCGGGTTTCGGCAAAGCCTTCGGACCTGAGCTTCGCCGTGATCAGCCTGGCGAGGCGGAAGTTGAAGCCGAACTCCGGATCATTGCGCGCGCTCAACGCGCCGTAGGAATCGGGGGTGTGCCCGACGTCCACGACGATCTTGAATTTCGGCATCTCGCATTTTGTCGATGATTGCGGCTGCTTCGGCTTGGTCTTCGCAACCTTTCGCGCAGCAGCAGCCTCGCCGCTGCCAACAGTCGCAAGCGGCGATAGCAAGATCGACGCGACCAGCCCGACGATAATGCTTCGTAGTTGCGCCAAGCGCTACTCCGCTGCTGCGATCCAGGGACGACCGACGAAGCCGGCAACGTCGCCGAAGCGTTCCAGCATCGCCGGCGGCAGGTGCTTGGTCTTGCTGGGAATGCTGGCGGCGGCGCGGAGCATGGCTGATCCTCCCGATTTGTTTTCGAGAAGATTGGCGCGGGAGCGGGAGGACGTCAACGCTATTAGACAGCACTCGTGTCCCGGACGCGACGCAGAGCCGGGACCCATCGCTGTTACCTGGGCCCCGGCTCTGCGGTGCAGCGCTGAAGGAGCGCTGCGCTGCGTCCGGGGCACGAGCCTAGACCGGCCTTTCCCCCTTCACCGTCACGCGCGTGCCCGAGCGCGTGTGCGGCCAGTAGTCCCACATCGCGCGGTGCTGGGTGCAGCGGTTGTCCCAGAAGGCGATGGCGTTCTCGGTCCAGCGGAAACGGCACTGGAACAGCGGGTTCTCGGCGTGCTGGTAGAGATAAGCCAGCATCGCATCGCTCTCGTCGCGCGGGATGCCGTTGATGTGGCGGGTGAAGCCGCGGTTGACGTAGAGCGCCTTCCTGCCCGTGACTGGATGCGTGCGCACGACGGGATGCTCGGCATGCGGATAGGACGGACGATCGGCGACGCCATAGTTCGTATAGAGCCCGCGATAGATGGGCTCGCCATCGTGCAGCGCGGTGAGCCCGTCGAGATAGGCCTTCATGCGGTCCGACAGCGCCTCATAGGCTGCGTACATGTTGGCGAACAGCGTGTCGCCGCCGCGTGGCGGGCATTGCCTGATGTAAAGGATTGAGCCCATCGGCGGCTCGAGATCGCAGGACACGTCGGAATGCCAGCCCTCGCCATTGGCGCGCGGCGAATTCTTGTCCGCGTAGATCTTCATCAGCGCCGGATCGTCGTCCTCGTGCGGCGCGGCCGGATGAACATGCAATTCGCCGAACTTGCGGCCGAAAGCGAGATGCTGCTGCGGCGTGATGTGCTGGTCGCGGAAGAAGATGACGAGGTTTTCGGCGAGCGCGCGGTGGATCTCGTCCATCTGCCGGTTGGAGCGGGTGTCGCCCTCGACGAGCGCGCCGATATCGACGCCCGAGATCTCCGCGCCGATGATGGGGGTGAGCTTCTCGACCGCGATAGTTTCGTACGGCGCGCCGTCGTCAATCGTGTGGCGATAGCGCGGGCCCTGCTTGCCGGCGAGTGAGCTCATGGCGTGTCTCCCGATCATTGTTGATTGAAGACATCGTAACGCGCGGTGACAGATACGCAATCTGCACCGCAAACACAGCCGTCGTCCCGGACAAGCGCAAGCGCAGATCCGGGACCCATAGTCACAGGATCAGGTTTGGCGAAGACTCGGAGTGACAGCCCGTCGTAACCGCACAATCCTGTAGTTATGGATCCCGGATCGGCGCGCGCTTGAGGCGCGCTTGTCCGGGACGACGGACGTGTGTGGAGCGCTGGCGGAGTGAAACTACTCCGCCGCTGATACCGGCATCTTGGCGCCCTGGCCGTAGCGCTGGTCGATGTAGTCGATCACCAGCGCCTTGAAGTCGGCTGAGATCGTCGGGCCGCGCAGCGTGCGGAACTTCTTGCCGTCGACGAAGACAGGGGCGGCCGGGGCTTCGCCGGTGCCCGGCAGCGAGATGCCGATATTGGCATGCTTGGACTCGCCGGGGCCGTTGACGATGCAGCCCATCACCGCGACGTTGAGCTCCTCGACACCCGGGTACTTCGTCTTCCAGGTCGGCATCTCGTCGCGGATGAAATCCTGGATCGAGCGCGCCAGCTCCTGGAACGTTGTTGAAGTGGTGCGGCCGCAGCCGGGGCAGGCCGCAACCAGCGGCACGAAGGTGCGGAAGCCCATGGTCTGCAACAGCTCCTGGCCAACCTGCACCTCGCGGGTACGGTCGCCGCCGGGCTCCGGCGTCAGCGAGATGCGGATGGTATCGCCGATGCCCTGCTGCAATAGGATGCCGAGCGCGGCCGAGGAGGCCACGATGCCCTTCGAGCCCATGCCGGCCTCGGTCAGGCCGAGATGGATGGCGTAGTCGGAGCGCGACGCGAGATCCTGGTAGACCGCAATGAGATCCTGCACCGCTGAGACCTTTGCGGAGAGGATGATGCGGTCCTTGGGCATGCCGAGCTCTTCGGCGCGCGCGGCCGAGAGCAGCGCGGACTGCACCATGGCCTCGCGCGTCACCGCGCGCACGTCGCGCGGATTGGCCGACGCGGCATTCTCGTCCATCAGCTTGGTCAAAAGCTCCTGGTCGAGCGAGCCCCAATTGGCACCGATGCGGACCGGCTTGTTGTTCTTGTTCGCGATCTCGATGATGTCGGCGAACTGGGTGTCGCGCTTGTCCTTGAAGCCGACATTGCCGGGATTGATGCGGTATTTCGCCAGCGCCTCGGCGCAGGCCGGATAGGCCGCGAGCAGCTTGTGGCCGATATAATGGAAGTCGCCGATCAGGGGCGTCGTGATGCCGCGCTTGGCGAGGCCGTCACGGATGTGCGGAACGGCGGCAGCGGCCTCCTCACGGTCCACGGTGATGCGGACCATTTCGGAGCCGGCGCGCGCGAGCGCTGCGACCTGGGCGATGGTGCCGTCGATGTCGGCGGTGTCGGTGTTGGTCATCGACTGCACGACGATCGGCGCACCGCCGCCAACGGCGACGTTGCCGACCTTGACCTGAGTGGTCCGGTGCCGGGGCGCGGGGCCCGCGACGTCGGAATCGAGGGGATTTTCGAGCTTGTTCATGGGGTCCAAATATCAGGTTTTGGTGACGTTCAGCAATGCATCACGCGGCGCCGCAGCCGCTTGGCTCGGACGGTTAACCAGAAAAAGCCCAGCAATTACAAGGACCGCGGCGGCCCCGAATGCCAGGCTCAGGGTGTCGTGCATGATGAAATAGCTACCGACCACGCCAAACAAAGGGGTGATGAAGGTAAAAGCCGACAATTTGCTGGCCGAATAGGTCTTCACCAGCGCGAACCAAAGCGTGAACGTGGTTCCCACCACCCAGATCGCCTGGAACGCCATCAGGCCGAGCGATAGCGGCGCCGGCATGTGCGTGATCGATTCGCCGAACAGCCAGGCCGCCAGCCCCAGGATCGGGATCGAGGTCGCGACCTGATAGCCCAGCGCCTTCTCGGGCGCGGCGAAGCGCAGCCGCGTGCCCTTGGCAACCAGGGTCGTTGCCGCCCACAGCGCGGCGCCGCCGACGATCATGAGATCGCCGAGCAGGACATGCGAATCGACATTGGGCTGCGGCACGCCGATCGCGAGGGCGACGCCGGCAAAGCTGATGGCCAATCCCAGCCATTGCGAGCCGCCAAGACGCTCGCCAAGCACCTGATAGGAGCCGAGCGCGACGAAGAACGGCGCCGTGTAGAGGAACACCACCGCACGCGAAGCAGACGTGAGACGCAGCCCCTGGAAGATCAACACGAACTCGATGCCGAACATCAGCCCGGCGATCAGGCCGGGCTTCCAGGTGCCGTCGCGTTCGAAGAAATTGACGCCACGCAGGGTGCCGATGATGAACAGCACCGGCAGCGCGCCCATCGAGCGGATGGTGGCCTGGAGCATCGGCGGAATGTCCGGCAGCACCAGCTTCACCGCGATCTGGTTGAACCCCCAGGTCAGGCACAGCATGAGCATCAGGGCAATGGCGCCGGCACTGAGGGGGCGTGCGGCGGAGGGCACGATTTGAGCTGAGGACATTTCTTCCCGGATACCGGCTTTGCGCCGTTGTTGGTCTATGCAGTCTTCTGACAATGGGTGCAGACGCCCGTGATCTCCACCACGGACAATTTGGGGGCAAAGCCCGAGGCGCGCGCGGCCGCGTTGAGATCCCCGGCAAAGGACGCCGAAGGGATCTCGCCGACGAGGCCACAGCGCTCGCAGATCAGGAACGCCACAGCCGAGGTCGCATCGTGATCATGGGCGGCGCAGGCGAGATAGGCATTTCGGCTCTCGATGCGATGCACGAGGCCGTTGGCCATCAGGAAATCGAGGGCACGATAGACCGTGATCGGCGCCGGCCGCGCCATCGATTTTGCCAGTTCGTCGATCACCTCATAGGCACCTAGCGGGCGGTGGCTGGAAAGCAAGGCTCCCAGCACCTGGCGGCGGATTGGCGTGAATTTCTGCGCGCGCTGCTCGCAGACGGCCTCGGCATGCGCGAGCGCATCCGCGGTGCAGCGGCGGTGATCGTGATCGGGCGCGGGAAATACCGGGTTTGCGAGGGTCATGCGGCCGATCTTTTAGCATTTCGGCCCGGGAACCCAAAGCACGACACTGCAAACGGCTGCCAGCCATGCCCGCGCTGCGGGACAGCCACCCGCTAATCCGCCATGAAATAATCATAAGCTTGCTTATGATATCTCCTGCTTATTGGAGACCAAGCTCATGACCCGCGGGTCTGTCGACCAGAACTTCCTGTTCACGCTCGCAGAGCTCTACCGCCTGCTGCGCGTCTATGCCGACAAGGAGGCCTCGCGGTTCGGCATCACCCGCGCGCAATGGGCCGTGCTGGCCAAGGTCGAGCGCAGCGAGGGCATGAAGCAGTCGGAGCTCGCCGAGCTGCTCGAGGTGCAGCCGATCACGCTGACGCGCATGATCGACAAGCTCTGCGACAACGACTGGCTCGAACGGCGCAGCGACGCCTCGGACCGCCGCGTCAAGCGCCTCTATTTGAAGAAGGCCGGTCGGCAGCTGCTCGGCCGGATGACCGGGCTCAGGTCCGAGATCACCGCCAACGCGCTCGACGGCATCAACCCGGCGGATGCCCACCGTCTCCTCACCCAGCTCGAAACCATCAAGGAAAACGTGCGGACCGCGATCCAGGCCAGCGGTGCGGAACAAGCGCGTAAGGAGCAGCGCTATGGCTGATCAGGTTCTCAAGTTCCAGCCCGAGCAGAAGAGCGAGGGCGGCAAGCCGACGAAGAAGGCCGGCGCCGATCCGCGCCGCCGCCTGCTGGCGGGCCTGCGCCGCTATCGCCGTTTCCTGTTGCTGGTCGTGCTGCCGGTCGTCGTCGCCATCGGCGGCCTCACCTTCTATCTCAATGGCGGACGCTATGTCGGCACCGACGACGCCTATGTCGGCGCGCAGAAGGTGCTGGTGACGCCCGACATCTCCGGCAAGATCCAGAAGGTGGTCGTGAAGGAGGGCCAGCTCGTCAAGCAGGGCGACGTGCTGTTCGAGATCGATCCCGTGCCGTTCCGCCTCGCGGTGGACGAGGCCAGAGCACAGCTGACGCAGGCGCAGACGACCTATGAAAACCTGCGCGCCAACATCAAGATCTATGGCGACATGCTCAACCTCGCCCAGCAGGGCGTCGATCTGAAGCAGCGCGACGTCGAGCGCAAGCAGGCGCTGGTAAAGAACAATTACGGTTCGCAGCTCGACCTCGACAACGCCTCGAACGCGCTGGTCACGTCCGGATCCGTGGCGCAATACGTCAGGCAGCAGCTCTCGACGGCGAAGACCCAACTGCTCGGCGATCCCGACCTGCCGCTGGAAAAATTCCCGGCCTATGCGGAGGCCAAGGCCAAGCTCGACAACGCCGAGCGCAATCTCAACCATACCGTGGTGCGCGCCTCGATGGGCGGCGTGGCGACGCAGGTCGAGCAGATCCAGCTCGGCCGCTACGTCGCTGTCGGCACGCCGGTATTCTCGATCATCGACGTGGCCCATCCCTGGGTCGACGCCAATCCCAAGGAGAGCGACCTCACTTACGTCACTGAGGGACAACCCGTCACGCTCGAGGTCGATGCGTTCCCGAACCACGTCTTCAAGGGCAAGATCGGCTCGCTCTCGCCCGGTACCGGTGCGCAATTCGCGATCCTGCCGCCGCAGAACGCCACCGGCAACTTCGTCAAGGTGGTACAGCGCGTGCCGATCCGGATCTATTTCGACGAGACCGACAAATATGTGCGGAAGCTGAAAGCCGGCATGAGCGTCTATGCCACCATCGACACCGGCCACAAGCGCTCGCTGGCCAGCCTGTTCGGCCTGTCGGCGACAGCGGGCCAGGACAAAGATCAAGACTAAGAAAGACCGAGCTAGAGACTGCGACAAGGACTGATTCGATGTCCGACGCCAATGCCAGCCTGATGGTCCCCGGCCTGCGCCGAAACATGGTGACGATCTGCGCCATGACCGCGACCATCATGCAGGCGCTGGACACCACCATCGCCAACGTCGCCCTGCCGTACATGCAGGGCAGCCTGTCGGCTTCGCAGGACCAGATCAACTGGGTGCTGACCTCCTATATCGTCGCCGCAGCGATCATGACAGCGCCGGTGGGCTGGATCGCCAACCGCTTCGGCCGCAAGCGCATCTTCATCATCTGCGCGGCCGGCTTCACCATGGCCTCGGTGCTGTGCGGCCTCGCGCAGGACATCAACCAGATGGTGCTGTTCCGCCTGCTGCAGGGGGTGTTTGGCGCGGCCCTGGTGCCGCTTTCGCAATCGGTCATGCTCGACTATTACACGCTCCAGGAGCGCGCCAAGGCGATGGCGATCTGGGGCATGGGCGTGATGATGGGCCCGATCATGGGGCCCTCACTCGGAGCCTGGTTGACCGAGACCTATTCCTGGCACTGGGTATTCTTCGTCAACCTGCCGTTCGGCGCCATCACCGTGCTCGGCCTCATCGTCTTCATGGATGAGACCGAAAAGAACCTCAGCCTCAGATTCGACTGGTTCGGTTTCGCCGCGCTGGCGGTTGCCATCGGCGCGCTGCAGCTCGCGCTCGACCGCGGCGAGCAATTGGGCTGGCTGGAATCCAACGAGATCCTCGCAGAGTTCATCGTCGCGGGGGTCGCCTTTTACTTCTTCCTCGCGCATTCCTTCACGACGTCGACGCCGTTCATCCGCTTCGCGCTGTTCCGGGATCGCAACTTCGTCACCGGCTGCGTGTTCATGATCGTGATGGGGCTCGTGCTGTTCTCGACCATGGCGCTGGCCTCGCCCTACATGCAGAACGTGATCGGCTATCCCATCATCACCGCCGGCCTGCTGCTGGCGAGCCGCGGCTTGGGCACCTTCTTCGCCATGATGCTGGTCGGCCGCATGATGCGCTATGTCGAGGCGCGCACGCTGATCATCGCCGGGCTGGCGCTGACCGCCGGCTCGCTGTTCCAGATGACCGGCTGGACCGACCTGACCCAGGTGCCGGAGATCGTCACCGTCAGCGTCATCCAGGGTTTTGGCTTCGGCCTCGTCTTCGTGCCGCTCTCGACCGTGGCTTTCCTGACGCTGTCGAACGAGCTGCGCACCGACGGCACCGCGATGCTGACCCTGATGCGCAACGTTGCAAGCTCGGTCGGCATTTCCATCGTGATCGCGCAATTGACGCAGGGCACGCGGTGGACCTACGCGATCCTCTCCGAGCACGTCAACCCGTTCAACCACGCACTGCAGATGCCCGGCGTCAGCGGCATCATCAATCTGTCCACCGACACCGGCCGCGCCATGGCCGACAGGATGGTCAGCGTGCAGGCGCAGATCATCGCCTTCTCCCATGATTACCAGCTGGTGATGATCTTCGTGCTCTTTACCCTGCCGCTCGCCTTGCTGATCGGCTCGACCAAGGCCACGCTGCGCAAGCAGGCGGCGGGGCCGGAGCATGCGGTGATGGAGTAACGCCCCAACCACCGTTTGTCGTCCCGGACAAGCGGAGCGCAGATCCAGGACCCATACCCACAGGAGGACCTTGTTACGGGGATTTGGAGTTATCACTTTCGCAAGACCACTCCGTTCCGGGAGTATGGGTCCCGGATCGGCGCGCGCTTTGTGCGCGCTTGTCCGGGACGACACTGAATATGCGGCTTGCCTACCCCAACAACTCCTCGCAGCCTAGATCGTCCACCGCCGCAAACACCCGCTCCAGATTGTTCCACCAGATTACCCGCGGGATGTCGATGCTCCACTGCCAGACCGGCCTCGTGATCTGCCAGAGCACCGCCCAGCGATAGTCGCGATCGAGCGCGCCGCGCGAATAGCCGGTGATGCCGCTTTCGATCAACGTATCGTGGTAGACATTCAGCAGCGGGCGTTCGAGTGCCTGCCGGCGTTCCGGATACCAATGCATGGCCATCATATAGGCGAGGTCATGAGTCGGAACATTGATGCTCCAAAGATCGAAATCGAAGATGCGCACGGTATCGGCAACGCCCGCGCGCGGCAGCAGGAAATTCCAGATATGAGCGTCGCCATGGGTGATGCTGAGGTGGCGGCGTGAATGGTAGCGCTGGGATAACGGTTCCGACTGATCGATGACACGGCGGTAGAGAATGCGCCGTTCTTCGCTGAGGCGATCACCGAGCATATCGGCGAAACGATCGTAGTGGCCGGCAAAGGTCTCCATACGCTTCGCGCTATCCTCGGCGCTCGCCAACGTGCCGACGGTGTCACCAAGATCGGGATGGTCCCACCATGCCGCATGCCAACGTGCGAGCGTCGTGACGATCGCAACCGCCTGACCGCGCGACGGCGGCAACGGCCATTGGGTCGCGGTTGCATGGCTGTCGGTGAGATCTTCGAGCAGAAGATGCCAGGCTAGGCTCTGCTCGTCGAAATGTCCGTCGAAGCATCGTGGCACGAGTCCCGGCGGCATTCTCGGTGCGAGCTGCATGTAGTAGTCCACCTCGCGCCTGCCGCCATTGGCGAGACGCTCGGCGAAGGCGGAATTGGGCATCTTGAGGATCAGCGACTGCGGGGCGCCGGCGGATTCGCCGACATAACGCAGGCCGAGACGGATAATATGCGACAC
Source organism: Bradyrhizobium sp. 191 (assembly GCF_023100985.1). Lineage (NCBI taxonomy): Bacteria > Pseudomonadati > Pseudomonadota > Alphaproteobacteria > Hyphomicrobiales > Nitrobacteraceae > Bradyrhizobium > Bradyrhizobium sp. 191. Next base: position 4,799,682 of record NZ_CP064692.1, on the reverse strand, counting down.
GACGGTGTCGCGCTGATGCAGCACCTTCACTTCGCGCACCGCGCCGGCGTCCAGCACGCCGCCCCGGCGCAGCGCGGCCGTCAGTCGGGCGGGCTCAACGACCGCCGGCAATTGTGGAGGTGTCATGAACCACGATGCCCCTGTCCCGCGCCATACTGCACGATCACACTTCCGGGCACCAGCGGCGGAGCTGATGCCAGGCTCAAGCTGCCGCCGTCGAGTCGCGCACGGTTCGCACCACGACCGACCGCAGCTGTTCGAGATTGGCCGCCATCCCGGCGATCGCCTGCCTGACGTCCGCGGCGCGCTGGTTGACGGAGGCGGCGTCGCGGCTGACATCGCCGATCTTGGCCGAGACCTCCTTCGCCGCGGCGGCCGATTCGGAAATCGACCGCGAGATCTCCCGCGTCGCGGCATCCTGCTCTTCCATCGCGGCGGCGACTGAGGTCGCCACGCCGTCGATCTCGACGATGTGGCCCCCCATGGCCTCGACGGAATCGACCGCGGCCTGCGTCGAGGCCTGAATCTCCGCAATCAGCCGCCCGATCTCCTCGGTGGATTTGGCGGTCTGGTCGGACAGGGATTTCACTTCGGCGGCGACCACCGCGAAGCCGCGGCCGGCTTCGCCGGCGCGCGCCGCCTCGATCGTCGCGTTGAGCGCGAGGAGGTTGGTCTGGCCCGCGATGCCGCCGATCAGGTCGGAGACCTCGGCGATCTTCTTCACCGACCCGGCCAGCGCCTGGATGGTCGAACGGGCCTGCTCGCGGCCGGCGACCGCCGATTTGGTGACGGTGCTGGTGCGCGCGACCTGGCTTGCGATCTCGCGGATCGAGGCGCTCAATTCTTCGGCTGCGGCCGAGACGGCCTGCGAGCTGCCGAGGGCCTGTGTGGAGGCCGCCGCGACCGCCTGCGACTGCGCAGAGAGCGACTTCGCGATCTCGGACAGGCCGGAGGCGGCCTGCTCGACGCCTTGCGTCGCCACGGTCGCGGTGTCGACCGAGCGGCCGGTCTCGCGCTCGACGGTTTCGGCCATCTGGTGCAGGGCGGAGCGCTTGGCAAGCGCCGCCTCCTGCTCCTGCCGCAACTGCTCCTCGCGCAGACGGGAATTCTCGACCGCCGCCTGCTTGAACACGAGAAGCGCGCCCGCCATCGAGCCGACCTCGTCCTGGCGGTGCGCGAACGGGATGTCGGCGGCGAGATCGCCGGTCGCGAGCTTCTGCATCGTATCCGTCATGCGCACGATCGGACGCACCACGCCCAAGGCAACGCCGAGCAGCCCCGCGGCAATGAAGGCCAGGACGGCGGCGGAGACGCCGAGGAGAATATAGAGCATGGAGCTGTCGCGGTCCGCGGCCAGCTTCTCCATGGCCGCATTCTGCCTGTTGGCGTTCTCGACGATGCTGTCGATGACGGCGCGATGCGCGGTATAGGCATCCTTGAGCTGCGCGTAGGCGCGCTCGGAAGCCGCCGCATCCTTGGCCTTGAGGGCCGGCAGGAGCTGTTCGGACGCCTTCCAGAATTTCTGCACCTCGGCATCGGACTTCGACACCAGTGCGGTCTTGAGGTCGGCCGAGAGGCTGGAGGAGACCCAGAACGCCTTGCGCTCGTCGTAATCCTTGCGGAGCTGGACCAGGCGCTCGCCGTGGGCGGCCAGCTGGTCCGGCTCGCGCATGGCCAGCGTCGCCTCGAGATAGGCTTCGATGACGTATTCCGGCGGCGGCAGGATGTCGGCGATGAGGTCGTTGCCGAGCTTGATGTCGGAATAGAGCGGGCCGCCGACCTTGAGCTCGCGCAGCGCATAGAGGCTGGTGGAAACAACCGCAGCAAAGCCGATGGCAAGGACGATCCCGAAAGCGATGATCGCGGCCGACAATGACAGACGAATCTTCATGAAATAATCCAGGACGCGCGCTGAAACCGCGAGGAGCCTAGATCAATATGGTAAATGCGGGATTGCCCTGCGGAAAGTCTCCGAAAGAAAGGCTCCGACACGCTACGGGAATTGAGCGTCGATCAATCGGATTTGGGTCAGCGGGACTGACGCACAGGCGGGCATGGAGACGATCAGGCCGGATGCAAGGCGACGCCGACCGCGGTTGCGCTGGATAGGAAACGTGGTGCCGACGACCTGGCGCCGTCGGCACATTTCGCTCAGACCTCGAAGAACACTGTCTCGTCGTCGCCCTGGAGGTGCAGGTCGAGCCGGTAAACTGCCTTGCCGCCCTCGCGCACCGCGGTCAGCGTGGCGCGGCGGTCAGCCGGCACCAGCGCCAGCACGGGATCGGCCGCGTTGCCGGCCTCGTCGCTGAAATAGATGCGGGTGTAGAGATGCCGCAGCATGCCGCGGCCGAACACCGCAAGCAGGATGTGCGGCGCCTGCGGCTTGCCGTCGGGATCCGGCACCACGCCCGGCTTGATGGTGTCGAAGGCGTAGTTGCCGTCCTTGTCGGTGCCGCAGCGGGCAAAGCCGCGGAAACTCGCATTCGGCAGCGCACGCTTGTCCTGCGGGTCGGCGAAGCGTCCCTGCCCATCCGGCTGCCAGATCTCCAGCATGCAGTCCGGTACGGCGACGCCGTCGCCGTCGAACACGCGGCCTTCGATACGGATGCGGTCCCCCGTGACGTCGGGGGTCAGCGTCGAGTTGGTGAACGCGTCGTTCCAGGCGTATTCGCCGGTCGGCGTCAGGCCGTATTTGAAGAACGGACCGACGGTCTGCGATGGGGTGATACCGTCAGGCTTCACAGACTCTTGCACTTTAGTGGTTCTCCATAGGCGTAGCGTTCTTGCCGCGCAGCACGATGTCAAAGCGGTAGCACAGCGCCCATTCGGGCTTTGTGTTCTCGAGATCGAACGAGGAAACCATCCGCGCCCGCGCCCTCTCGTCCGGCACCGAGTTGAAGATCGGGTCGAACGGAAACAGCGGATCGTTCGGGAAGTACATCTGCGTCACCAGGCGCGTCACGAAGGAATGGCCGAACACCGACAGATGGATGTGCGCCGGCCGCCACGCATTGTGATGATTGCCCCAGGGATAGGCGCCCGGCTTGATGGTGACGAAGCGGTAGTAACCGGACGCATCGCTCACGGTGCGGCCGGCGCCCGTAAAGTTCGGATCGAGCGGCGCCGGATGCTGGTCGCGGACATGGACGTAGCGGCCGCAGGAATTGGCCTGCCAGATCTCGACCAGCGAGTTCGGCACGCCGCGGCCGTCCTCGTCGCGCACATGGCCGTGGACGATGATGCGCTCGCCGATCGGCTCGCCACTGTGCTGGGTGGTGAGATCGCTGTCGCCCTCGCGCACGGTCTCATGGCCGTAGACCGGGCCTGTCAGTTCCGACAGGGTGTGGCGCATCGGGATCAAGGGCTTGTTCGGCGCGCGCTTGATCGAGCTCTTGTACTCGGGCGACAGCGGCAGCGGATGCGCCTTGTTGCTGTTGACGGGATAGATGAATGTCATGGGCGAACTCCTCCCCGGCCATTTCGGTCTGGCCGGTCAACGCTTCCGCCGATCATTATAGAATATAACTAATCTAGGGAAGCCGGTTTGGCGGGCGTCCCGCGCCCGGCAGGATCGCGCTATTTGATCGGCGGACGCGGCAACACGGCCTCCCCCGCCTCCAGACGATAGGTGTGGTCGAGCGAGTACCAGGGCGCCGCAACATCACGTGCGGTGGGATGCGGCGTGTCGTGGCGCTGGAACTTGCCGATCAGCGCCTGCGTCACCCCGAACTGCACGTCGCTGTCGATATGCGGGTCGGCGGGATCGTAGACCTGCGAGATCAGCACCTTGAACCCGGGCTTGAAGATCAGGGCGTGCAGATGCGCGGGCCGGTAGGGATGCCGGCTCTGCGCCTCGAGCAGGCGGCCGACCACGCCATTGGTCGGAATGGGATAACCGACCATCATCACCGAACGAAACGAGAAGCGCCCATCCGCGTCGGTCGTGAACTTGCCACGCAGGTTCATGTCGGCCTGCTCGGGGTCCTGGTTCTCGTAGAGGCCGACCGGCGAGGCATGCCAGACATCGATCTCGGCGCCGGCGACGGGACGGCCGTCCTTGTCGACGACACGGGCGCTCACGAACAGCGGCGCGCCCGGCGTCTCGGAACGGACGATGGAGCCACCGTTCTCCACGCGCGGCGAGTTCAGCCGCCAGAACGGCCCAAGCAGCGACTGATCGGTTTCGGTATTGCCCTGATCGCCATTGTTGAGCAGGCACACCAGCGGCGAGACGCCGAGCGAGCCCGCCATCAGCACGACTTCATTATGCGTGTCGGTCGTCAGCTTGCCGAGCTCGGCGATGACCGCGGTGGCATCGCGAAACTCCTTCTCGGTCAGGCGGACGTCGCGCACGAAGCCGTGCAGGTGCTTGACCAGGGAGACCATGATCTGGCGCAGCCGCGGATCGGTTGTCCGCTCCATCACCGCCAGCGCCGCGGCCGTGACGTCCTGCTCGCGCTCGATGATCATCAGACGGCCCTCTCACCTTTCGTCATGGCCGGGCGTAGCCGTCCGAAGGACGGCGTCGCTTCCGCTCGCCTATGCCCGGCCATCCACGATCTTCTCACAGCACCAAAAACGTGGATGCCCGGGACAAGCCCGGGCATGACGAGTGCTGGGCACCGAGTCCCGGGATAACAGGACGCTACGCGTCCCGTCAGTTCAGTTTCTCGATCGCGACGGCCACACCCTGGCCGACGCCGACGCACATGGTGGCCAGCGCCAGCTTGCCGCCGCGCTTCTCCATGCCGTGGACGGCGGTGAGGGCGAGGCGCGCGCCGCTCATGCCGAGCGGATGGCCGAGGGCGATGGCGCCGCCATGCGGATTGACGAAATCGGCATCGTCCTTGACGCCGAGCTGGCGCAGGCAGGCGATGCCCTGCGAGGCGAAGGCTTCATTCAGCTCGATCAGGTCGAAATCGCTGATCTTCTTGCCGAGGCGTTCCATCAGCTTGCGGGTGGCCGGCACCGGGCCGATGCCCATGATGCGCGGCGGCACGCCGGCCGAGGCGAGCCCGAGGATGCGGGCCCGTGGTGTCAGGCCATGCTTTTTCACCGCGGCTTCCGAGGCCAGGATCATGGCGGCGGCGCCGTCATTGACACCGGAGGCGTTGCCGGCCGTCACCGTGCCGGGATTGCGCACGATTGGCTTCAGCTTGGCGAGACCTTCCAGCGTGGTCTCGGGACGCGGATGCTCGTCCTTGTCGACCGTGATGGGGCCGGCCTTGCCGCCGGGAATGGTGATCGGCGTGATCTCCTCGGCGAAATAGCCTGCCGCGATCGCCGCACCCGCACGCTGCTGCGAGCGGATGGCAAAGGCGTCCTGGTCCGCGCGCGAAACCTGGAATTCCTCGGCGACGTTCTCGCCAGTCTCGGGCATGGCATCGACGCCGTACTGCGCTTTGAGCAGCGGATTGATGAAGCGCCAGCCGATGGTGGTGTCGAAGATCTCGGCCGAACGCGAGAAGGCTTCCTGCGCCTTGCCCATCACGAAGGGTGCGCGCGTCATCGATTCGACGCCGCCGGCGATGGCGAGCTCGACCTCGCCGGCGCGGATGGCGCGGCCCGCGGCGCCGACTGCATCAAGGCCCGAGGCGCAGAGCCGGTTCAGGGTCTGGCCGGGAACCGAATCCGGCAGGCCCGCCAGCAGCAGCGCCATGCGCGCGACATTGCGGTTGTCCTCGCCGGCCTGGTTGGCGCAACCGAAGAACACTTCGTCCACCTGCGCCCAGTCGAGATTGGGGTGCTTTGCCATCAGCGCCTTGATGGGGGCGGCGGCCAGATCGTCGGCGCGCACCTTGGCGAGCGAGCCTCCAAAACGGCCAATCGGGGTCCGTACGGCATCGCAGATAAAGACGTCACGCATCGTTGTTCTCCCTGAATGCCGCGGTCCGGCCAAATTCTTCAATGTCGGCGGAGTTTTAGGAGGGCGCCCGCGGCAGGTCAATTGACGGTTTCGCGGGTCAGACGTCATTCCGGGGCGCGCCATTTGGCGCGCACCCGGAATCCATTTGTCGGCGTGACGTGCGGCCCGATGGATTCCGGGCCTGCGCCTGACGGCGCATCCCGGAATGACAGCGGAGAATGTGGCGACCGCTTTCGCACTGCGGACAACGTGGAAAAACCTCCCCTCCCGGGCCAAAGCGATAGGAGCAGGAGGCGAAATTTTGTAGGTTGCGCCGCCCATGACGATGCAACAGCCGATACCTGTCCCGCCCCCCGGGGACACGCCCGCGCCGCAGGCCGAAGCCGCCGCGCGCGTCACGCCGATGATGGAACAGTACCTCGAGATCAAGGCGGCGCATCAGGGCCTCCTGCTGTTCTACCGGATGGGCGACTTCTACGAGCTGTTCTTCGAGGACGCGGAGATCGCCTCGAAAACGCTCGGCATCGTCCTGACCAAGCGTGGCAAGCACCAGGGCGCGGATATCCCGATGTGCGGCGTGCCGGTCGAGCGCTCCGAGGACTATCTGCATCGTCTGATCTCGGCCGGCCACCGCGTCGCGGTCTGCGAGCAGACCGAGGATCCCGCTGCGGCCAAGGCGCGCGGCAACAAGAGCGTTGTGCGCCGCGGCGTGGTACGGCTGGTGACGCCGGGCACGCTGACCGAGGACACGCTGCTCGACGCGCGTGCCAATAATTACCTGCTGGCGATCGCGCGCGCCCGCTCCTCCGCCGGCGGCGACCGCTTCGGCCTTGCCTGGATCGACATCTCGACCGCCGAATTCATGGTCACCGAAGTTTCGGGCGGCGAGCTCCCCGCGACGCTGGCGCGCATCAATCCGAACGAGGCGATCGTCACCGACGCGCTCTACAACGACAGCGAGCTCGGACAGACCCTGCGCGAGCTGCCGGCGGTGACGCCGCTGACCCGCGACGTGTTCGACGGCGCGACCGCCGAGAAGCGGCTGTGCGACTACTTCGCCGTCGCGACCATGGACGGGCTCTCCCAGCTCACGCGCCTGGAGGCCACCGCCGCGGCCGCGGCAGTCACCTATGTCGACCGCACCCAGGTCGGCAAGCATCCGCCGCTGTCGCCGCCCGCGCGCGAGGCTTCCGGCGCGACCATGGCAATCGACCCGGCCACCCGCGCCAATCTCGAGCTGACGCGGACGCTGGCCGGCGAACGCCGCGGCTCGCTGCTCGACGCGATCGATTGCACGGTCACCTCGGCGGGTTCGCGTCTGCTGGCGCAGCGCCTGGCGGCGCCGCTGACCGACGCGCCGGCGATCGCCCGCCGGCTCGACGCGGTCAGCGCCTTCGTTGCCGATTCCACGGCGCGCGAGGACATTCGCAGCATTTTGCGCGGCGCACCCGACATGTCGCGCGCATTGGCTCGGCTCTCGGTCGGCCGCGGCGGACCGCGCGACCTCGCCGGCATCCGCGACGGCGTCATCGCCGCCGACCAGGTGCTGACGCGGCTCTCCGAACTGGATGGGGCGCCGCAGGAGATCACGGCGGTGATGGCGGCGCTGCAAAGGCCGTCGCGCGAACTCGCATCCGAATTTGCCCGTGCGCTCGACGAGCAGCTGCCCCTGATCAAGCGCGACGGCGGGTTCGTTCGTCCCGGCTTTGAGCCCGCCCTCGACGAGGCGCGGAACCTGCGCGACGCCTCACGCCTCGTGGTGGCCTCGATGCAGGCGCGCTACGCCGACGACACCGGCGTCAAGGCTCTGAAGATCCGGCACAACAACGTGCTCGGCTATTTCGTCGAGGTCACGGCCCAGCACGGCGACAAGCTGATGTCGCCGCCCCTGAACGCCACCTTCATCCATCGCCAGACGCTGGCGGGACAGGTGCGCTTCACCACCTCCGAGCTCGGCGAGATCGAAGCCAAGATCGCCAATGCCGGCGACCGCGCGCTCGGGCTCGAGCTCGAGATCTTCGAGCGGCTCTGTGCGAAAGCGCTCGAGATCAGCGACGATCTGCGCGCCGCGGCACAAGGTTTTGCGCTGCTGGACGTCGCGACGTCGCTGGCCAAGCTCGCGGTCGACGAGAACTATGTGTGGCCCGAGGTCGATGGCTCGCTCAGCTTTGCGATCGAGGCCGGACGCCATCCCGTGGTGGAGCAGGCCCTGAAGCGCAACGGCGAGCCGTTCATCGCCAATGCCTGCGACCTGTCACCTGCGCCAGCGCAGAAGTCCGGCCAGCTCTGGCTGCTGACCGGCCCGAACATGGCGGGTAAATCGACCTTCCTGCGCCAGAATGCGCTGATCGCGCTGATGGCGCAGATCGGCAGCTTCGTGCCGGCCACGCGCGCGCGGATCGGCATCGTCGACCGCCTGTTCTCGCGCGTCGGCGCCGCCGACGATCTGGCCCGAGGCCGCTCCACCTTCATGGTGGAGATGGTCGAGACCGCGGCGATCCTGAACCAGGCCGGCGAGCGCGCTCTGGTGATTCTCGACGAGATCGGGCGTGGCACCGCGACCTTCGACGGCCTCTCGATCGCCTGGGCCGCGATCGAGCATCTGCACGAGAGCAATCGCTGCCGGACGCTGTTCGCGACGCATTATCACGAGCTGACCGCACTCTCGGCCAAGCTACCGCGGATGTTCAATGCGACGGTGCGGGTGAAGGAGTGGCAGGGCAACGTCGTGTTCCTGCACGAGGTGCTGCCGGGCTCGGCCGACCGCTCCTACGGCATCCAGGTGGCGAAACTCGCCGGCCTGCCGCCGGCGGTGATCACACGCGCCAAATCCGTGCTCTCCAAGCTGGAGGCGCAGGACCGCGGCCAGACCGCGCGAGCCTTGGTGGACGACCTGCCGCTGTTCGCCGTGCCGTCGCGCGCCGCCGCGGAAGCCGCGCCGCCAAGCGAGGCCGAGTTGCTGATGGAGGCGGTCAAAGCGCTGCACCCTGACGAGATGTCGCCGCGCGAAGCGCTGGACGCGCTCTATGCGTTGAAGGCCAGGCTGCCGAAGCAATAGTGGTATCGTAGCCCGGATGAGCGAAGCGACATCCGGGGACGTATGTCCCGCATATCGCTGCGCTCATGCGGGCTACAAATGCAGGCTGGATAGCCTACGCCCGCGACGCGATCGCCGCCGCTTCTGCCGCCGCGCGCTGCATGCTGGTCGACATCTCGTTCGTCACGGTGCTCTGCTCCTCGATCGCCGCGGCCGTCGAGGTAACGTACTCGCTGACATTGTTGATCGCCTGCTTGATCGAACCGAGCGCGCTGACGACGTCGCCGGAAATGCTGTTGAGGCTGCCGATCTCCTCGCCGATCTTGTCGGTTGCCTGCTTGGCTTGGTTGGCGAGGCTCTTGACCTCGGAGGCGACCACCGCGAAGCCGCGGCCAGCCTCGCCGGCGCGGGCCGACTCGATCGTGGCGTTGAGCGCGAGCAGGTTGATCTGCCCGGTGATGTTGTTGATCATCTCGACGATGCCGCTCATCGCCTGCGCAGCTTCGGTGAGGCGCTGGGCCTGCGCGTCGGCGGAGGAGACCTGATCGACCGCGCTCATCGCGGTTTCGCGGGATTTGGTCATCGCCTCGGAGATTTCCCGCACCGAAGCATTGAGCTCCTCCGAGCCGGCGGCGACCGATTCCATCATGCCGCGGACGCGCTCATTGCCCATGCGGACCAGCACCTGTCTCGTGGTGTCGGTGGCGTATTTCACTACCTTGAACGGCTTGCCGTTGAGATCGAGGATCGGATTGTAGGAGGCCTGGATGTAGACCTCCTTGCCGCCCTTGCCGATGCGCTTGTATTCGGCCGCCTGGTATTCGCCGCGATTGAGCGCGGCCCAGAACTCGCGATAGCCGGCGCCATCGCGCTCGCTGGGATCGACGAACATGCTGTGATGCTGGCCCTTGATCTCGGCCAGCGAATAGCCGAGCGCGCCGAGGAAGTTGGCGTTGGCGGTGATGATCGTGCCGTCCATGTTGAACTCGATCACGGCCTGCGCCTTGTCGATGGCGGCGATCTGACCGGCGAGATCGGCGTTCTTCAGCTTCTCCGCGGTCACGTCGGTTGCGAACTTGACGACCCCGTACGGCTTGCCGGTCTCGTCGAGCAGCGGATTGTAGGAGGCGAGAATCCAGACCTCGCGGCCGCCCTTGGCGATCCGCTTGAACTCGCCGGCCTGATAGTCGCCGCGATTGAGAGCGGCCCAGAATTCGCGATAGGCCGAGCTGTTGCGTTCGGCCTCCGCCACGAACAGGCTGTGATGCTTGCCCTCGATCTCCGCCAGCGAGTAGCCGAGCGTCTTGCAGAAGTTCTCGTTGGCCGTGACGACGGTGCCGTCGAGCTTGAATTCGATGACGGCCTGAGCGCGGCTGATGGCGGCGATCTTCGACGCATCCGTCATGCTCCGGATCTTCTTCGCAGTGATGTCGGTCGCAATCTTGGCGACCATCACCGCCTTGCCGTTGCCGTCGAGCACTGGATTGTAGGAGGCTTCGATCCAGACCTCGCGGCCGTCCTTCGCGATCCGCTTGAACTCGCGCGCCTGATACTCGCCACGGTTCAATGCAGCCCAGAACGCCTTGTACTCGGCGGACTCGCGCTGGTCGGCCGGCACGAACATGGAGTGATGCTTGCCCTGAATCTCGTCGAGCCGATAGCCGAGGGCGTCGAGAAAGTTCTTGTTCGCCGTGACGATCGAGCCATCGAGATTGAATTCGATCATGGCCTGCGAACGGCCGATGGCGTCGAGTCGTGCCTGTGCATCACTGTGGGACTTGCGACCGAACATCAAGGAATCTCCATCTCGAAATAGCGTGGACGGCTCGTAGGGGAAACAACAGTTGCAGCGGCACAGCCGTATTCAAATCGACAATTCCCGCGCGTCCCCGCACTCGGATGCAGCTCGGACGAGTTCGCGCTCACGGCAACGGACGCGGGTACGCTGGTTTATTCGTAGATGAAAAGCGCGAAGAAAGTTCTAATAGACCTGTCGGAAATCGGCTGGAGCCAGAGCGATTCTGTGCGCATCGAAGACCAACGGTAATCGCGGCTGCGATTTGAAATGACGCATCTCGATCAATGGCTTGTGCGTACCCGCGCTGTGCTGGACATTTCTGGCCCGGCGTTTGCGCGGCGCGATGACGCTCCGCTCCGTAGTCTCACGGAGACCGCGCCTTCCGCATGACGCGTCCACGCTGCCACAGCGTCAAGTTCCACAGCACGCAGCTTGCAAGCGCAACAGAAAGACCAGTCGCCGATCCGAATTGCGCCACCGCAATGTGCATGATGGCGATCGCCATCCCGAAGCCGAGCAATCCCCAGGCGGAGTTGGCAAGCACCGCGGCCGTCGGCGGGCCGCCGATGCGCGGGTGCAGGATCACCATCATGCTGGTGAACACGACCGGAAACAGCGCGATGATACCGCTGATCCGCGGGCCGACCCATCCTGACGTCGAGACCACGATGGCGACGAGAGTCGCAACCAGCAGAGCCCGCATCGGCACGTCGTACCAGCGGCGCGTCACCAAAGGCATTTTCACATGGCGATAGCCCGCCAGGAGCGGAATGCAGATGCCGAATGCGATCAGGTTGGCGGCAAGCCCCGCGGCGAGCGACCAGTCGAACCGGCGGATGATCGATGCCAGCACGATCCAGACCGCGACTGCGCTTCCACAACTCACTACGAGATTGTGCCGCTGCGACAGCACGACATAGGTGAGACACATGAAAATCGTCGCCGCATTGACCGGCAGGCTCGCCAGCGCACCCTGCGCGATGAAGGCGGCGTCATGATCGATCGCGAGGAAGACGTAGGATGGACCGGCCGATACCGGCAGGGTCGCGACCAGCGCGCCGATCACAGGCCCCGCGCGTTCGGTGATGATCGACGCCGATACCACGAACGCCGCCGCGATCGCCATGCGCAGGAGCAGGAAGAGGATGAAGTGGAGGTCGAGGGACATTTTTGTTTTGTCGTCCCGGACAAGCGCAGCGCAGATCCGGGACCCATACTCACAGGCTTCGCTGTGTTAAGCAGTTTTAGTGGACAGTTCGGCGATACAATCGGCGCTAGGGATTCTGGGTCCCTGCTGTTCGCCGGGACGACACCGATTGTGGAGTAGCGGCCTTCGCCTTACATCCGCTGCATCGACACCGAGACCTTCGGGCCGTTCTTGATGGTCTGATAGACCACGCAATAGCGCTCGGTGAGCTTGAGCAGGAGATCGAGCTTGTCCTGAGGCGCGTCGGTGTCGACCTCGAAGCGCAGGCGGATCTCGGCGAAGCCGACCGGAGCTTCCTTGTCGATGCCGAGCGTGCCGCGGAAGTCGAGATCGCCCTCGGCGTAGACGTTGCCGGTCTTGAGCGGCACCTCGATCGCAGTCGCGACGGACTTCAGCGTGACGCCGGCACAGGCGACCAGGGCTTCGAGCAGCATGTCGCCGGAGCAAAGCTCGAGGCCGGAACCGCCAGTGCCCGGATGCAGGCCGGCCATCGCGATGGCACGGCCGGTCTCGACCTTGCAAGCAATGCCTTCGCCGTCGGTGGAGCCCTTGGCCTTCAGCGTGATCAGCGCGGCCTTGGGATCGGTCTTGTAGCGCTCTTTGATCGGGGCTTGCATCTCGCGCAGTTGGACAGCGTCCATCTTGTTCTCTCCCGGCATGTCGTTCCTCAGGAGCGGTATAGAAGGCGGCCGGTTTCGTGTCAGCTCATGATTGATGGGATCTGCCATGAGCGACCGGGATCGAGCCAAAAACAAACGTATTTTCATGATGTTACGCTTGAATCACGAGCAGCGCCGCAGACTGTCCGATCTGCATGACCGAACTCATCGGTCGCTGGCTTGCGAATGTCTCGTGACAGCGCCTGTCACCTCTTATATCCGGAGGGACATGGACAGCATCGCGACTGAGCAGAAGGCCGGGGTGGACGATCGTTTCGACACCACGCGGATCACCGCCGCGGTCGATGCGCTTGCCGAACAGTATCAGGGACGCGAGGACGCGTTCCGCACGGCGATGGCGCAATTGCTCAAGGCGGAACTTATCGCGGCGCGCGCCGCCGCGCAGGCTATCCTCTTGAAGGACCGCCACGGCCGGCGCTGCGCCGAGCGGCTGTGCCACGTGCAGGACGAGATCATCCGCATCCTGTATTCGGCGGCGACGCGCCATCTCTACCGCTCGCCGATCCCGAGCGGCGCCGAGCGCATGGCGGTCGTGGCCACGGGCGGCTATGGCCGCGGCCTGATGGCGCCGGAATCGGACATCGATCTGCTCTTCATCCTGCCCTACAAGCAGACCGCCTGGGGCGAGCAGGTCGCCGAGGCGATCCTCTATTGCCTCTGGGACATGGGGCTGAAGGTCGGCCACGCCACCCGTTCGGTCGACGAATCGATCCGGCAGGCGCGTGGCGACATGACGATCCGCACTGCGATCCTGGAGACGCGCTTCCTCACCGGCGACAAGCCGCTCTATGAGGAGCTGGTCGAGCGCTTCGACAAGGAAGTCGTGCAGGGCACCGCGTCGGAATTCGTCACCGCCAAGCTCGCCGAGCGCGAGGAGCGGCACCGCCGCGGCGGCCAGTCGCGCTATCTTGTCGAGCCCAACGTCAAGGACGGCAAGGGAGCCTTGCGCGACCTGCACACGCTGTTCTGGATCGCCAAATACGTCTACCGGGTGCGCGATACCCACGAGCTGGTCGCGCGCGGCGTGTTCGACGCGCAGGAATATCGCAGCTTCCGCCGCTGCGCCGATTTCCTCTGGTCGGTGCGCTGCAATCTGCATTTCTACTCTGGCCGCGCCGAGGAGCGCCTGTCCTTCGACCTCCAGCGCGAGATCGCGATCCGGCTCGGCTATACCTCGCATCCCGGCATGCAGGACGTCGAGCGCTTCATGAAGCACTACTTCCTGGTCGCCAAGGAAGTCGGCAACCTCACCGCCATCCTCTGCGCCAAGCTCGAGGACCAGCAGGCCAAGCCTGCCCCGGTGCTGAGCCGGATGATGGCCCGCTTGCGACCGACCGCGGCGAGGCGGCGCGTCCCTGACAGCGACGACTTCATCGTCGACAACAACCGCATCAACGTCGCCGCGCCTGATGTCTTCAAGCACGATCCGGTCAACCTGATCCGCATCTTCCGCCTCGCGCAGAAGAACAACCTCGCTTTCCACCCGGATGCGATGCGCGACGTGACGCGCTCGCTCGGCCTGATCAACGCGGGCTTGCGCGAAAATCCCGAGGCCAACCGGCTGTTCATGGAGATCCTGACCTCCGACAACGCGGAGATCGTGCTGCGGCGGATGAACGAGACCGGCGTGCTCGGCCACTTCATCCGCGCCTTCGGCAAGATCGTCTCGATGATGCAGTTCAATATGTATCATCACTACACCGTCGACGAGCACCTGATCCGCTGCATCGGCTTCCTCCAGGACATCGAGCGCGGCGGCAACGAGGAGTTCGCCCTCGCCAGCGATCTCATGCGCAAGAGCCGGCCCGAGCACCGCGCGGTGATCTACATCGCGACATTGCTGCACGACGTCGCCAAGGGCAGGCCCGAGGATCACTCGATCGCCGGCGCGAAGGTCGCCCGACGGCTGTGCCCGCGGCTCGGCTTCAGCCCTGCCGACACCGAGCTCGTGGCGTGGCTGATCGAGGAGCATCTGACGATGTCCACGGTCGCGCAGTCGCGCGACCTCTCGGATCGCAAGACCATCGAGAATTTCGCCGCCGTGGTGCAGTCGGTCGAGCAGATGAAGCTCTTGACCATCCTGACCACGGCCGACATCCGCGGCGTCGGCCCGGGCGTGTGGAACGGCTGGAAGGCGCAGCTCTTGCGCTCTCTATACTATGAGACGGAACCGGTGCTCACGGGCGGATTCTCGGAGGTCGACCGGGGAAAACGTCTTGCGGCCGCCCACGCCGAATTCCGCATGGCCTTCGCCGAATGGCCGAAGGACGAGCTCGACGCCTATATCGCCCGGCACTATCCCGCCTACTGGCTCAAGGTCGAGCTGCCGCGCAAGATCCGCCACGCCCGCTTCGTCCGCTCCAGCGAGCAGGCCGGCCACAAGCTGGCGATCAATGTCGGCTTCGACGAGGTGCGCGGCGTCACCGAGCTGACGATCTTTGCCGCCGACCATCCCTGGCTGCTGTCGATCATCGCGGGCGCCTGTGCCTCGGCCGGCGCCAACATCGTCGATGCCCAGATCTACACCACGACCGACGGCCGCGCGCTCGACACGATCTCGATCTCCCGGGAATACGACCGCGACGAGGACGAGGGTCGGCGCGCCACGCGCATCGGCGAGATGATCGAAGACGTGCTGGAGGGCAAGCTGCGCCTGCCCGAAGCCGTGGCGCGGCGCACCGTACGCAGCAAGGCGAAGCCGTTCGTGATCGAGCCGGAAGTGACCATCAACAACCAGTGGTCCGACCGTTACACCGTGATCGAGGTCTCGGGCCTCGACCGGCCCGGCCTGCTCTACGAGCTGACCACGGCCATCTCCAAGCTCAATCTCAACATCGCCTCGGCCCATGTCGCGACCTTCGGCGAGCGCGCGCGCGACGTGTTCTACGTCACCGACCTCCTGGGCGCGCAGATCAATGCGCCGACGCGGCAGGCTGCAATCAAGAGCGCGCTGACCCATGTCATGGCCGGCGACAAGGCGGTGCAGCCGGCGGCGTGACTCTCGCCGTCATTCCGGGGCGATGCGCAGCATCGAACTCTGGTGCGCACTTGCGCACCTGAGAATCTCGAGATTCTGGGTTCGCGCTTCGCGCGCCCCGGAATGACAACGGGGAGAGATTGGCGCGTTAGCCTTTCACACCTCCACCCCCTCATGCCGCAGCAGCCAGCGCTTGCGCTCCAGTCCGCCGCCGTACTTCACCAGCGAGCCATCCGCGCCGATCAGCCGGTGACAGGGCAGCACCACGCTGATCGGATTGGAGCCATTGGCATGGCCAACCGCACGAATAGCCTGGGGCATGCCGATCCTTGCGGCGAGCGCGCCGTAGCTCAGCGTGGTACCCGCCGGGATTTGCGCAAGCGCGGTCCAGACCTTCTGTTGGAACGGCGTGCCGGCGATGCGCCAAGCGATGGCCGAGAGCTGGCCGAGCTCGCCTTCGAAATAGCCGGACAGCGCCGTCCGCATATCCGCGGGCGCAGGCTGGTTGCTCAGATCCACGGCACCGTAATGCAGGCGCAACAGTCCGCGCATGCGATGCTCGTAATCCTCCCAGTCGAGCGCGCGTAGCGCGCCGTCGACATCGGTCACGAGCAGCGCAATCCCGATCGGCGTCGTCAGGCGATCGAGACCGAAGCGTTCAGGCGTCTTGATTGATCGAACAGGCATCGCGGCACCAGGCAATCGAAACACACCCATCGCACTTGCCATGCCGGCCGTGCTAACGTCCACCCGAAAGCTGACGCTTTTGGGGGGGAGCTGACCTTGATCCTGATCGCCAATGTGCTGGTGGCGCTGGTCGCGGCACTGCACGTTTTCTTCCTGATCCTGGAGATGTTTCTCTGGGACAGGCCGCTGGGCCTCAAAGTGTTTCGGAATACGCCGGAGAAGGCCGAGATCACGAAAGTGCTGGCCGCCAATCAGGGCCTCTATAACGGCTTCCTCGCTGCCGGCCTGCTCTGGGGCCTCCTGCACGGCAATCCCGCCTTTGCGCTCCAGATCAAGGCGTTCTTCCTGCTTTGCGTGATCGTAGCCGGCGTCTATGGCGCGGCGACCGTCAGCACGCGGATTCTGATGGTGCAGGCGCTGCCGGCGGCGGTCGCGCTGGTTGCGTTGTTCTTGGCTTAGTTTCTGGCCTGAGACGCTACGGCGCAGCGCGGCGATCCTTGCGCCGCGGCGAGGCTTCCTCCACAATCTTCGGCAGCGATGGCGACCGTTGCAATCAACGGAGAAAGACCATCGGCCGAAAATTCCGTCAGGAGGAACGAACCAACATGAACAATCGAAGAGCCTTCATAACGGCCACGGCGGCGTTTGCCGTCGCAGTCTCGACCAGCCAGGCCCTCGCCCAGAAGAAATACGACACCGGCGCAACCGACACCGAGATCAAGATCGGCCAGACCGTGCCGTTCTCCGGTGCCTATTCGGTCTACGCCAATATCGGCAAGACCCAGGCCGCGTACTTCAAGATGATCAACGATCAAGGCGGCATCAACGGCCGCAAGATCAACCTGATCCAATATGACGACGCCTATTCGCCGCCGAAGACGGTGGAGCAGGTGCGCAAGCTCGTCGAGGGCGACGAAGTGCTCTTCACCTTCCAGCTGATCGGCACGGCCGCCAACGCCGCCGTGCAGAAATACCTGAACGGCAAGAAGGTGCCACAGCTGCTCGCCTCCACCGGCGCCGCCCGCTTCAACGATCCGCAGAACTACCCCTGGACCATCGCCTACAATCCCAACTACGTGTCCGAGGGACGGATCTACGCCAAATACATTCTCAAGGAGCATCCGAACGCCAAGATCGGCGTGCTCTACCAGAACGACGATATGGGCCGCGACTATCTTGCCGGCCTCAAGAGCGGCCTCGGCGACAAGGCCGCCAGCATGATCGTCGGCGAGGTCTCCTACGAGGTCACCGACCCCACCGTCGATTCCCAGGTGGTCAAGCTGAAGTCGATGGGGGTTGATCTGTTCTTCGACGCCTCGACGCCGAAATTCGCGGCGCAGGCGATCAAGAAGCTTGCCGATCTCGGCTGGACGCCGGTGCACATCCTCGACATCAATGCGAGCCCGGTGTCGGCAACGCTGAAGCCGGCCGGCCTCGACATCTCCAAGGGCATCATCTCGACCAATTACGGCAAGGACCCGGGCGATCCCCAGTGGAAGGACGATCCGGGCGTGAAGGCCTTCTTCGCCTTCATGGACAAGTATTTCCCGGAGGGCGACAAGCTCAACACCATCAACACCTATGCCTATTCGGTTGCCGAGTTGCTGGTGCAGGTCTTGAAGCAATGCGGCAACGACCTGACGCGCGAGAACGTCATGAAGCAGGTCGCCAACATCAAGGGCTACACGCCGAGCCTGGCGCTGCCCGGGATCAAGATCAACACCGGCCCGAACGACTACCGCGTCAACAAGCAGATGCAGATGATGAAGTTCAACGGCGAACGCTGGGAGCTGTTCGGGCCGATCATCGAGGACACCGGCCCGTCGGGTTAGGCGCTGGTCTCGTAGGGTGGGTTAGCCGAAGGCGTAACCCACCACTTCTGCCGATACACGGGAACGAGAAGAGGTGGGTTACGCCCAGCGGACCGCGCTTCGCGCCGCCGCTGCGCTAACCCACCCTACAATCTACTTCGGTATCTCCCCAAAATTCTTTCCGACCGGCAGCACGGCGTGCCGGATCAGCCGCGAATCCTCCACCGCGGCCTGGCGGTGCTTCACCGCCTCGCGATAGACGGGATCGCGGATCATCTCGACGAAGGCCGCGACGCTGGGATATTCGGCGATGAAGCAATGGTCCCAGCGCTCCTCCTGCGGGCCGATCAGCATCAGCTCGAACTTGCCCTGCCAGACGATGCGGCCGCCGAGACGCTCGAACACCGGGCCGCTTTCGCGGCCATAGGCCGCATAGGCTTCCGCGCCGCTCGCCTTGCGGCCGTCCGGATAGGCCGCCTCCTTCCGCAGGCGCACCAGATTGAGCATGTGGATCGGGCCCGGGCGGTCGTTCTCCCGGAACTGCGCGAAGATCTCCTTGGTCGGATCGATGTGGCCCATGCGAGCTCCCTCTTTATTTATGCAGACGATCCTAGCCCCGGCGGCAGGGGAGCGGAACTGCGGCGGGCGAATGCCCCACCTCCTAATCACGCGTTAACGACAGGGTAACCGGGCCTTAAACAGCGACCGCTAGCGTGCGGCGGGGCGGACTGACCGGGCGTATTGCGTATGGCGTGGGGAAAGAAAAAGGGTGCGCGGAAGGAGCCGCTGTTCGGCTTGCCCGCGGCGCTCGCCGATCTGCGCCTGACCGCTGCGGACCGCGTTCCCGGCGGCGACGACAAGCCGAAGAAATCTGCGAAACCATCCGCCAAGCGCAAGAGCGAGGATGCCGGCGACGAGCCACCCCGCGAGCGGAAGGCACCTGCCGGCCGCAGCGGCGCCAAGCGCCGCGCGAAGTCGCGCGGCGGCTTCAGCCTCGGCCGCCTCGTTTATTGGGGCGCGGTGCTGAGCCTGTGGGGCGCCATCGCCGTGATCGCCGTCGTGGTCTATGTCGGCGCCCATCTGCCTCCGATCCAGTCGCTGGAGATTCCCAAGCGGCCGCCGACGATCCAGATCGTCGGCATCGACGGCAGCATGCTGGCGCAGCGCGGCGAGATGGCCGGCGCCAATGTCGCGCTGAAGGACCTGCCGCCCTACCTGCCCAAGGCGTTCATCGCCATCGAGGACCGCCGCTTCTATTCGCATTTCGGCATCGATCCCGTCGGCATCCTGCGAGCCCTCGTCACCAACGTGCTCCATCGCGGCGTGTCGCAGGGCGGCTCGACCTTGACGCAGCAGCTCGCGAAAAACCTATTCCTGACCCAGGAGCGCACCATCCAGCGCAAGCTGCAGGAGGCAGAGCTCGCGATCTGGCTGGAGCGCAAGCACTCCAAGGACGACATCCTGGAGCTCTATCTCAATCGCGTCTATTTCGGCTCCGGCGCCTACGGCGTCGAAGCCGCCGCACAGAAATATTTCGGCAAGTCGGCGAAGAACGTCACGATCGCCGAAGCCGCGATGCTGGCCGGCCTCGTCAAGTCGCCGTCGCGCCTTGCGCCGAACCGCAATCCGGAAGGCGCCGAAGCGCGCGCGCAGATCGTGCTCGCGGCGATGGCGGACGCGAAATTCATCACCGACGCGCAGGCCAAGGCCTCGATCGGCCATCCCTCCTACAACGTGAAGCCGGCCGGCGCCGGCACGGTCAATTACGTCGCGGACTGGATCGGCGAGGTGCTGGACGACCTGGTCGGCCAGATCGACGAGAGCATCAAGGTCGAGACCACGATCGATCCGAAACTGCAGAGCGTGGCGGAAGCCGCGATCATCGACGAGCTCGCGGCCAAGAGCGTGAAGTTCAATGTCAGCCAGGGCGCGCTGGTGGCGATGACGCCCGACGGCGCGGTGCGCGCCATGGTCGGCGGGCGGAACTATTCCGACAGCCAGTACAACCGGGCTGTGACCGCCAAGCGCCAGCCGGGCTCCTCGTTCAAGCCGTTCGTTTACCTCACCGCGCTCGAACAGGGCCTGACGCCCGACACGATGCGCCAGGACGCGCCGATCGAGGTCAAGGGCTGGAGACCCGAGAACTACACCCACGAATATTTCGGCGCGGTGACGCTGACGCAGGCGCTGGCGATGTCGCTCAACACGGTCGCGATCCGCCTCGGCCTCGAGGTCGGGCCGAAGAACGTGGTGCGCACCGCGCACCGGCTCGGCATCTCCTCCAAGCTCGAACCCAATGCCTCGATCGCGCTCGGCACCTCCGAGGTCTCCATGGTCGAGCTGGTCGGCGCCTATGCGCCCTTCGCCAATGGCGGCCTCGCGGTGGCGCCGCATGTCGTGACGCGGATCAGGACGCTCAGCGGCAAGCTGCTCTACATGCGCCAGCCGGAGGAGCGCAACCAGGTCATCGAGCCCCGCTATGTCGGCATGATGAACGCGATGATGCGGGAGACGTTGATATCAGGCACCGCCAAGAAGGCCGAAATTCCCGGATGGCCGGCCGCCGGCAAGACCGGCACCAGCCAGGATTATCGCGACGCCTGGTTCATCGGCTACACCGCCAACCTCGTCACCGGTGTCTGGCTCGGCAACGACGACAACTCGCCGACCAAGAAGGCGACCGGCGGCGGCCTACCGGTGGAAGTCTGGTCGCGCTTCATGAAGGCTGCGCATGAGGGCGTGCCGGTGGCAAACCTGCCGAGCTCACCAGGCGGCTGGGGCCTGTCCAACCTCGCCCAGGCGGCCTCGCAAGTGTCGCCACCGACAGCGGCAGCATCCGGACCGGCACCGGCGAACGCCGGCGGCTATCGCCCGCCGCCTCCCACGCGCGCCAATGTGCGGCCGGAAGCGGCGGCGGGGCTGGATGGCTGGCTGATGGACCGGCTGTTTGGCGGGAATCGATAGGCTCTGCCCGAGGTTTCGATGACCTCGAAACAAGAACGCTCGAAAACAACCCCATGCACAGTAGCCGAGGATAATGAAATCAACGGCTTGCGCAGGCAGCGCAGAGCCTGAAGCGCGCGCTTCATCACTTCGGCAATTCCTGCCCAGCGCGGCAAGATCGACCGCGACCCACGCATGGCTGATGGGAAAAACACCAATCTCTTCAAGCAGCCGTCTTCGGCCCGGGATTTGCTCTCATAGGTCGAGCAGGGACCTGGGAGCGTTCGATGATTTCAAATGTATCCGGTGCGGCGTTGCCTCATCTTCGGCCCGCATCAACTCCCGCGTCGAATGCGGCATCGGGTCTCCAACCGGTGGTACCGGACGCGACTGAGGCTGCGACCAGCAGCTTCCGGATTGACGTCTCGCAGGTCAAGCCGCTGTCAGGTGCCAAGGTGATATCGGCGGCGGACAATTCCCATCTGCGCGACCTCCTGGCAACGAACTGGCTGAGGACTCACGACGCGAGTGCGACGCAACCGGTCGCCGCAGACAACGCACCGGAGAACACCTACGCCCAGGTCAAGGTTGACGGCAAGGTGGTGGCCACGTTGTACAATGGCGGGTCCTCGGTGATGACCAACCAGGCCGCGGCGAAGGTCGGCAAGCTCGAAGATCCTCCCGGCTTGAGCGGGCCGGACCTGGCGCAATGGCGGGCCGACAGATATGCCGAGCTGCTTGGCGGCACCGTCGAGAAGGCCTCTACGGCCATCACGCAATCGCAATGGACGCCGCGCGAGAGCAGGCCCACGACATATAGTCGCGAGCAACTCGACGCGGCGTTCCAGGCGATGGTGGCGGAGGGTCAGACGGCTGGCGCGCAGCAGCAATCAGCCTATCTGGCCTCACGCGCGCAGGCGGGAACGAGTGCGGATTTCAAGGCGTGACGATGGCTTGATGCCGCCCCGCTCTCCGCTGTCATTCCCCGCGAAGGCGGGGAATCCAGTACGCCGCAGCTTCTTGATTCAATCAGAGCCGTCTCAGCGATCGGGATAGGGGGGAGTCTCGCGACTCCTCCCCTCCCACACCACCGTACGTACGGGTCCGTATACGGCGGTTCGGCGGATTATGCGGTGCGCTGAGCTGCGATGGACACCAGACCGAGTGAACCGAAGAGGGCGATTGGCAAGGCCATGTTGAGCGCGGGGCTGTTCGCGAGCCGCCAAGGGCCACGTGGGCTGCTGGCGGTCTTTGCCGCCAGAACCCGGCCGACGCCGCGGCGTCGCAACTCGGCAAAGCGAGCGGGTCCGCGCTTCCATTGCTTCCAGACGACGGCGCGCAACCGCCGCCTGATCCATTCATCAAGCGCGCGCAACACCGACGGAGTTTGGCAGAAGCCGAAGTAGCCGCGCCATCCTTTGAGATAGACGGACAGCTCCTTGACGCTCTGCGCGAGGCTTCGGCCGCCCGTGCGTCGCGTCAGCTCCCGAACCTTCGCCTTGAAGCGGGCGACGGCCTGCGGCGCGATACGCCGTCGTGGCGGCTGCTCCCATGTAAAGCTAAAGCCCAGGAACTTGCGGACACTCGGTTTGGCGACCGCGCTCTTGGCCTTGTTGACCTTCAGCTTGAGACGCTTTGCAAGGAACTTCTCGATGCCGGCCATCACCCGCTCACCCGCTTTCTGACTACGCACATAGACGTTGCAGTCATCGGCGTAACGCACGAAGCGATGTCCGCGCTTCTCCAATTCCTTGTCCAACACATCCAGCATCAGGTTCGACAACAGCGGCGAGAGCGGGCCACCCTGCGGCGTCCCCTCCTCAGTCGGGCTGACCAGTCCTCCCTCCATCACACCCGCGGTCAGAAAGCCGCGGATCAACTTCAGGAGGCGCTTGTCAGCAACTCTCTTGGCCACAAGCCCCATCAGGATGTCGTGGTTGACCCGGTCGAAGAACTTTTCCAGATCGATGTCCACGACAACGGCGTGCCCGGACGCAATGTAGGTCTGCGCCCGTTCCACCGCCTGATGCGCCGAGCGGGTCGGCCGGAAGCCGAAGCTCGCCTCGGAGAACGTTCCGTCCCAATCTGCCTGCAACACCTGCATCACCGCTTGCTGGATAAAGCGGTCGAGTACCGTCGGGATGCCGAGCGGCCGCAGGCCGCCCGATGCCTTCGGTATCTCCACCCGCCGCACCGGCTGTGGCTTGTAGGTGCCATCAAGCAACTGGGCGCGGATCGTGAGCCAGTGCTCCTTCAGGTAGGCCGGCAGTTCGTCGACGGTCATTCCGTCGACGCCCGCCGTACCCTTGTTGCGCTTCACTTGCGCCAACGCTTTCTTCAGGTTCTCACGCTCGACTACTGCTTCCATCGACGGCCCTGCGACCGCCGGGCGTTCGAGACTGGCCCCCGCCGCACTTGCTTCGACCTCTTGGGCGGCGGTATTCGGGGCTTCACCCCTTGTTCCGGTGCCCAAGTTCAGCTCGACCTGAGTTTTCTGTCGCATGGCTCGCGCGAGATGACCGCTCTACTGACCACTTCCACCGTTCGGGCCTTCAGCGGCGCGCTGCCGCCCACTATGCCCTCTGCTGACTTCTGCACGGCGGTCAGATCGCCTTGCGACGACCTCAGTCCCGTTGCCGGGACACCGCACAGACCTCCCGAGGTAAGACCGACCGCCTTCGCCGCACGCCCGCCGGATTTACCACCCCGACCCTTGATGACTATGGACTTCGCGATCAGTAGCTCGCTCGTCCGGCCGGGTAGGCCTCGTTATCCGGTAATTGTCCATCGAGCCGCGGCTTTGCTCCACGCTGTCTTCAGACCCCACCTCGCGATGACGCCCTTGCGCTTCGCTAACCCTTCGCCGTCATCAGGCTGGGTAGAGGACTTCCACCTCCAAGCTGTCGTTCATACTCGGCACACTACTGGATCGCCCGGTCACGCCGGGCGATGACACCCTGCAAGACGCGGGAAGCGAGGCCCTAATCCTCGACCCCGTAGCGGTGCAGATCGTTGCCGTGGGTGTCGAGCCACTTCTTGGCGCGCTCCATCGACGGGCAGACCTTGCCGCACACGCGCCAGAACCGCGCCGAGTGGTTCATCTCGACGAGATGAGCGACTTCGTGGGCGGCGAGATAGTCGAGCACGAAGGGCGGTGCGAGGATCAGGCGCCAGGAGAACGACAGCGAGCCGGCCGAGGTGCAGGAGCCCCAGCGGCTGGACTGATCGCGGATCGAGAGCCGCTTGACCCTGACCCCGAGCTCGGCGGCATAGGCTTCCGCCGAGCGCTGAAGATCGCGGCGTGCCTCGCGCTTGAGGAAGTCGCCGACGCGGCGGTCGACATGTTCGAGGCCGCCGGCGACGCAGAGAATGCGTTCACCGGACTCGCGCGTCTCGGTCCACACCGTGCCGCGCGTGCCGGCGCGATGAACGATGCGATGGGGCGTGCCGCGCAGCGGTATGACCGTGCCCGGCTGAAACGGTGCGGCCTTCGGCAGGCGGCCGAGACGTGCGGCGATCCACGCACCGTGACGCTGCGCGAAATCCTTGGCCTCCGCGAGCGTGCCGCGCGGCGGCATGGTGAGGATGGCTTCGCGGTCGCTCGGATGAATTCTGAGCGTGTAGCGGCGCGCGCGGCGGTGCCGACGCAGCCGAATCGCAAAAAATTGCGATCCGTGGGTGATGACGAGGGTCTTCGGTTCGTGGGGCCGACGATAAAGGAGTGCGCGAGTGGCCATGTCTGTCAGTCCGGGGAGCAGGAGTTCGCCCGGATTCTGCCATAACCGCCGCCAAGGAAAGCGCTCGGCGCAAAAACAAATCATTTGCCCAATATACAGCGGTCAGACGCCCGGGAGACCCTATAGACTGGGGTTGGAACCCGTTTTTTTCGCCCTCGCTGGATGCATGCGGCACCCCCAAGGGGTGAGGAAAGACTCACTCCTATAAAGCTACCTAAATACCGCGAATCCCGCGGGAACTTACCCCCGTCGAAGGCCTCGACAGGCGCCGGAATTTCGACGGGAAAGCCGAAATTCGCGGCTGGAGTCGTTCCGATGAAAATCGGAACGGCTTTAGAGTCTCAATCTGACGCGTTTTCTTTACGCGAACCGGCCACTGCTTCGCTCGAAAACGCTCTATTCGGCCGCGAGAGCCTGCAACGAGCTCGGATTCGCGGCCGAAACCATGAAGTCGTGAATCCGCGGCACGATCTCCGACTTGAAACGCGATCCGTTGAACACGCCGTAGTGTCCGACGCCCTTCTGGACGTAATGAACGCGACGATGATCGGGGATCGAGCTGCACAAACCGTGTGTTGCTTCCGTCTGACCGAGGCCGGAGATGTCGTCGTTCTCGCCTTCGACCGTCATCAACGCGACGCGCTTGACCTTGGACGGTTCGACGCGGGTTCCACGATGGGTCATCTCGCCCTTCGGCAGCGAGTGCTTCACGAACACGGTGTCGACGGTCTGCAGGTAATACTCGGCCGAGAGATCCATCACCGCGAGATATTCGTCATAGAAGTCGCGATGCTTGTCGACGAGATCGCCGTCGCCCTTCACCAGATTGGCAAACAGCTGCTTGTGCGCATCCATGTGCCGATCGAGATTCATGCTGATGAAGCCGTTCAGCTGCAGGAATCCCGGATAGACGTCGCGCATCATGCCCGGATGCGGGAACGGCACCTTGGTGATGACGTGGTTGCGGAACCAGTCGATACCGCGCTCCTGCGCGAGGTTGTTCACCGCGGTCGGATTGCGGCGGGTGTCGATCGGGCCGCCCATCAGCGTCATCGAGGTCGGCACGAACGGATCGCGCCGCGCTTCCATGATCGAGACGGCCGCGACCACGGGCACGGAGGGCTGGCACACCGCCATGACATGGGTGTTGCCGCCGAGCACATGCAGCATCTCGATGACATAGTCGATGTAATCGTCGAGATCGAAGCGACCTTCGCTCAAGGGGACCATGCGGGCATCGGCCCAGTCGGTGATGTAGACCTCATGCGCCGGCAGGAAGGCCTCGACCGTGCCGCGCAGCAGCGTTGCGTAATGGCCGGACATTGGGGCCACAATCAGCACGCGCGGTTGCGGGCTACGCAGCGGGCGGGTGAACTTGCGATCGAAATAGAGCAGCCTGCAGAACGGCTTTTCCCAGACCGAGCGGACCTCGACGGGGACGCGGATGCCGTTGACCTCGGTGTCGTCGAGACCCCATTCCGGCTTGCCGTAGCGGCGGGTGGTGCGCTCGAACAATTCGCAGGCCGCGGCGACCGACTTGCCGACCTCGGTGCGCGCCCAGGGGTTGAGGGGATTCTGAAAGAGCAGCTTGGTCGCGTCGGTGACCGCACGTGCCGGATTGAGAGAGGCATGAGCCATCTCGTACATCCAGTACATCGGCGTCGTCAGGACCGGACTGCCTTCTGCCGCCAGCGGCGGCGCGCCGCCAAACTCACCAATGGGCATTGCTATATTCCTCTTCGCATCGCAACATACTGCCGAATGCGTAATATTGCGTCAATGCATGGTTCCGTACATCTACGTAGCCGAAGTGGCCAAATCACCATGAATCCACGGGAAAGTGACCCTATTCGCCACCCGACAGCAGTGAGCCATGCTCCCGGGCGCTGCGCAAAAGGGCAAGGAATGCCCAAAAAGATGCAGCCAGAAGCAGGGCGTTGATGGCCAATGCCTGCAGCATCAGATCGGTCCTGAAGGTGTGCTCGATCAGGAGCGCGCGCATGCCCTCGAAGGCGTAGGTCGGCGGCAATGCCCAGGCGACGTATTGCAGCCAGACCGGCAACACGCTGACAGGATAGTAAACGCAGGCGAGCGGCAGGATCGCGAACATCAGCGTCCAGACGATGCTCTCGGCGCCGAGACCGTTCCGCAGCACGAGACCCGAGACGAAGATGCCGACCGACCAGCTCGTGAAGATCAGATTGCAGAAGAAGGCGATCAGCGGCAGGCCGAGGGCATAGACGTTGAAGTGAAACAGAAACAGCGCCAGCAGCGTCATCGGGATGACACCGATCGCGAGCCGGATCAGGCTCATGACCATCAGCGACAGCAGAAACTCGATCGGCTTGAGCGGGCTCATCATGAGGTTGCCGAGGTTGCGCGCCCACATCTCTTCCAGGAACGAGATGGAGAAGCCGAGCTGTCCGCGGAATAGGATGTCCCAGAGGATGACGGCGCCGATCAGCGTGCCGCCGGCGCGCGCGAAGAAACTGGCGTTCTCGGCGATGTAGAGCTGGAGGAAGCCCCAGGTAATGACCTGCAGCGCCGGCCAGTACAGGAGCTCGAGCAGCCGCGGCCAGGACGACAGCAAGAGATACCAGTAGCGCAGGATCATCGCGCCGATGCGGTGGAGCGAGATGCCGCGGTGGAGGGAGAGCTCGGTCATCGCGCGCTTCTGCTGTCATCCCGGGGCGCGACATCGTCGCGAGCCCGGGATCCAGAACCACAGGATTGAATTTGGCGGAGATTCGGAGTTGCCCGTCTCGGTCCATAACCGCCATTTGTGGTTATGGATTCCGGGCTCGCGCTCCGCGCGCCCCGGGATGACGACACTCTATTCAGGCTACGATTGCGGCTCCGCTTGTTCACCGCGCCGCCTCCTTCGTACCATTCACCCGGCCGCGCGCGACGTCCAGAAACACCTCCTCCAGCGTGGTGCGGTTGTAGCGGGCCATGATCGCTTCCGGCGCGTCGTCGTCCTCGATGCGGCCGCGCTTCATGATGATGACGCGGTCGCAGAGCCGTTCGACCTCGAGCATGTTGTGCGAGGCCAGGAGAATGGTGGCGTTGTTGTCCCGCCGATACCGCTCAAGATGCGCGCGCACCCAGTCGGCGGTATCCGGGTCGAGCGAGGCGGTCGGCTCGTCGAGGAGCAGCAGCTCGGGCTGGTTGATCAGCGCCTTCGCCAGCGCCACGCGGGTCTTCTGACCGGCCGAGAGCTTGCCGTTGGCGCGGTCGATGAATTCGGTGAGGTCGAGATCATCGGCGAGCTTCGCGATGCGGCCAGAGAGATTCTTCACCGCATAAAGCTTGCCGAACACGGTGAGGTTCTGCCGCACCGTGAGCCGCATCGGCATGTCGACATAGGGGCTCTCGAAATTCATCCGGCCCAGCACGGCCGCGCTCTCCTCGGGCATGCGATGCCCCAGCACCCGCACGCGGCCGGAGGTCGGCAGCACCAGGCCCATGATCATCGCGATGGTCGTGGTCTTGCCGGCGCCATTGCCGCCCAGAAGGCCGGTGATGCTGCCGCGCGGAAGCGTGAAGGAGATATCGTCGACGGCGCGGGTCTGCTTGTAGACCTTGACGAGGTGCTCGACCGCGATTGCCGCGGAGGAGCTGCGATCCGCGACAGTCGGCCGACTTGAAGCCTTGTCATTCTCGGTCATGCTGGCCGTTCTTCTGCTATTGCAGCGAAGAGCGCAAGGCTTGTAATGCCTGCGTGGTTCCGCGAGCCCAGCGCTGTGATCGAGAAAGCACCGCCACATTGTCCGATATGACCGAAATTGCCGCTTCCGACTTCCGCCACGCGCAGCGGCACATCCGGCTGGACACGATCCTGCGGCTGCGCTGGCTCGCGGTGCTGGGCCAGCTCGCCGCGATCTTCATCGTGGCACAGGGGCTGGAGTTCAACGTCGAGATCATCCCATGCGTCAGCATCATCGCTTTGTCGGCCGCACTCAATCTGGCGCTCCAGACCGCGGCCAATCCGATGCAGCGGCTGGAGCCGATGCAGGCGGCCGGGCTGCTCGCGCTGAACATCGTGGAGCTGGCCGGCCTGCTGTTCTTCACCGGCGGCCTGCAGAACCCGTTCTCGTTCCTGTTCCTCGCACCCGTGCTGATCTCGGCCACCGCGCTGCCGGCCCGTTTCACCTTCGGCCTCGGCCTGCTCGCGGTTGCCTGCGCTTCGCTCCTGTTCTTCTTCCATTTTCCGCTGCCGTGGGATTCCGACGATCCGCTGGTGCTGCCGCCGGTCTATCTCGTCGGCGTCTGGCTCTCGATCGCGCTTGCGATCGGCGTCACCAGTCTCTACTCGTTCCAGGTCACCGAGGAGGCGCGCAAGCTCGCGGACGCGCTGGCCGCGACCGAGCTAGTGCTGACGCGCGAGCAGCATCTGACCCAGCTCGACGGACTCGCCGCCGCCGCCGCGCACGAGCTCGGCACGCCGCTCGCGACGATCTTCCTGATTTCGCGCGAACTGGAAAAGACGGTGAAGGACCCGAGCTTTGCCGCCGACCTGAAGACCTTGCGCGAGCAGACCCAGCGCTGCCGCGACATCCTGAGCAAGATCACCCAGCTCTCCTCCACCGGCGCGCCGTTCGACCGCATGAAGATGTCGGAGCTGATCGAGGAGGTGGTGGCGCCGCACCGCGATTTCGGCGTCGAGATCAAGGTGCGGATCGCGGTGGCCGCGGCGGCCGAGCCGGTCGGCTCGCGCAATCCGGCGATCCTTTACGGCATCGGTAACATCGTCGAGAACGCGGTCGATTTCGCCCGCACCACCGTCGAGGTGAACGCATGGTGGAACAAGGATACTATCGAACTCGTGATCTCCGACGACGGACCGGGCATTCCGCCCGACATCCTCAACCGGATCGGCGAGCCCTATCTGTCGCGGCGCCGTACCCAGGACGATGGCGGCGGACGACGCGGCCTCGGCCTCGGCGTGTTCATCGCGCGTACCTTGCTGGAACGCACCGGCGCCAAGGTCTCGTTTACCAATCGGACCTTTCCGGAACACGGCGCAGTGGTCCAGATCACATGGCCCAGGCAGCGTTTTGAGGCTATCGAGACGCACGAAGAAACAATAGGATAGCCGCGACCTTGCGTCGCACAACAGGGCCGATCGACCATCGGCGGCCTTGGCACCGCGTGATTGCGAGGCCATATGTCGATGCGCTGGAGAGAGGACAAAACCTTGAACGCCATTGCCGAACTGAACGAACAGAGCGACCGCTCGCTTCTCATCGTGGAAGACGACAAGCCGTTTCTGGAGCGGCTGTCGCGCGCCATGGAAACGCGGGGCTTCTCGGTGACATCGTGCGACACCGTCTCGGACGGACTTGCGCAGATCGGCAAGTCGGCGCCGGCATTCGCCGTAGTGGACCTGCGGCTCGGCGACGGCAACGGCCTCGACGTGGTCTCGGCACTGAAGAAGAAGCGCCCCGATGCACGCGCGATCGTGCTGACCGGCTATGGCAACATCGCAACCGCCGTCACCGCGGTGAAGATGGGCGCGATCGATTATCTCTCCAAGCCGGCGGATGCCGACGACGTCGTCGCGGCACTGCTGTCAACCAGCGCGGAGAAATCCGAGCTGCCGACCAACCCGATGTCAGCCGACCGTGTGCGCTGGGAGCACATCCAGCGCATCTACGAGATGTGCAACCGCAACGTCTCGGAAACGGCGCGCCGGCTCAACATGCACCGCCGCACGCTGCAGCGCATTCTGGCCAAGCGCGCGCCGAGGTAATAAAAGGTGTCGTAGGGTGGGGTAGCCGAAGGCGTAATCCACCACCGTTTTGCCCCAGCGGAAACGAAAGAGGTGGGTTACGCTTCGCTAACCCAACCTACTGCCTCACTCCCAAGAATCCGCATGCCCCTGCGGATCGACCAGGCGGTTGATCCTTGAAGCCGCCGCCATCGCGAACCGCACCGTCATCTGCTTGCGCGTGGCGGCCGCGAGCTTGTGCTCGGGCGCCTCGCAATGCAGATGCGCGCCATAGGCGTCGGCGACGATCAGGCCGGTGTCATCGGGGAAGATCTCGCAGGGCAGATCCTGCGTGAAGGCGAAGAACAGCCGATCGCAATGGGCGCGGTATTCGTGCCATTTCTGGTCGGCGCGCAGATCCTCCACCGACGACTTGATCTCGACGATCCAGATCTCGCCGCGCTCATTGAGGGCCACCAGATCGGCACGGCGGCCCGAGGGCAGCGGCAATTCGCTGATGCAGGAAAAGCCGAGCGAGCGCAGCAGCCGCGCGGTGCCGCGCGCGATGGCGAGCGCGGTCTCAGACTGGCGGCGGTCCGGCGGCGGCACAAGGGCGATGTTGCGGGCGGTGTTGTCCATGGCGGGAGGATAGCCGATTCCCCTCCACCCGTCATTCCGGGGCGCGCGCAGCGCGAGCCCGGAATCCATAACCACAGGGAGACGTGTGGGGCAAAGCGGGCAACTCCGAGTGATCGCAAAACTCCTTCCTGTGGTTATGGGTCCCGGGCTCGCGACTTCGTCGCGCCCCGGGACGACAGTTTACGACGACGCCACCACCACGCCCTCGTTGCCGCGCAGGTCCAGCACGCCTTCGATCCCCTCGCCTTCGCGATCCAGGAACGTCGACAGCAGGATGTTGCTGCCGAAGCGGATCGCGCTGGTGGTCACCGCAACCGGATCGGGACCGAGATTGAGCGCCACGATCACGGCCTTACCCTGGATCTCCCGCCGATAGATCAGGAGATCGCCTTGCGCTGAGATCGGATGATAATCGCCCGCCATGAGCGGGGGACAACTCCTCCGCAGCGCGATCAGGCCCTTGTAGAGATTGAGGATCGAGCCCGTATCGGCTTCGAGATTGGCGACGTTTTCGCGGATGTGATCCTCCGGCAGCGGCAGCCACGGCCGGACTTGCGAAAAACTGGCGAAGTTCGACGAATCCCATTGCATCGGCGTGCGGCAGCCGTCGCGGCCGACGCCGATGCCGGGCACGTTCTTCTCGAAGGGATCGCGCACGTCCTCCGGCGCGATCGCGAGCTGGTGCATGCCGATCTCGTCGCCATAATAGAGCGTCGGCGTGCCGCGCAGCGTCAGCAGCAGCATGGCCGCGACGCGGGCCTGCTCGGGACCGACGCGGCTCGCCACGCGCGGCCGATCATGATTGCCGAGCACCCAGTTCGGCCAGGCGCCCTTCGGCAGCAACTTCTCGTAATCCTCGATGATCTTCTCGATCGAGCGCGCGCTCCAGAACGTCGAGAGCAGCGCAAAGTTGAACGGCATCTGCGCGCCGGTGAGATCGTTGCCGTAATAGGCCATGAGGCGGTGCAGCGGCAGATAGATCTCGCCGATCAGGACGCGGGCGCCGTAGGTATCGGTGACGCGCCGCATCTCGGCGATGACATCGTGCACCTCCGGCCGATCGGTCGAGTACTGCGTCAGGATCTTCTCGTTCGGCGGCCGGCCCTCGACATAATGCGGGTTGGACGGGTTGTCGCGGAATTCGGCGTCCTTGATCAGGTGCCAGATCACGTCGACGCGAAAGCCATCGACGCCCTTGTCCAGCCAGAACCGCATCACGTCGTAGATGGCGGCCCGGACATCCGGATTGCGCCAGTTCAGGTCCGGCTGCTGGGCGAGGAAGGCGTGGTAATAATATTGACCCGTGGTCTCGTCGAACTGCCACGCGCTGCCGCCGAACTCGGACAGCCAGTTGTTCGGCGCGCCGCCATCGGGGGCCGGATCACGCCAGATGTACCAGTCGCGCCTGGGATTGTCGCGCGACGACCGGCTCTCGATGAACCAGGGATGCTGGTCCGAGGTATGGTTCGGCACGAGATCGAGGATCAGCTTCAGGCCATTGTCATGGGCGGCCGCGAGCAGCGCGTCGAAATCGGCCATCGTGCCGAACAGCGGCTCGATGCCGACATAATCCGAGATGTCGTAGCCGAAATCCGCCATCGGCGAGGGAAAGATCGGCGACAGCCAGATCGCGTCGACGCCGAGCGATTTCACGTAAGGCAGCCGCCTGAGGATGCCGGCGAGATCGCCGACCCCGTCACCGTTCGAGTCCTGAAAGGAGCGAGGATAGATCTGGTAGAAGATGGCGTCGCGCCACCAATTCTCGTCGCCTTGAGCCATGCCGAGGACCACCCGAAATCTGCGCCTTGCGCGGGAGAACGCGACAGCAACGCCTGGGTTCGAATTGGCAGACCAATTGGGACGGCCATGTGACGAGAACCGCGGCTGTTCCCGAAGCTCTTGTCCGAATCTTTTGCGAATCTTTTGCTTGGCGGACTGACAAAAATCGGCATTGTGGCGCCATGACCGAGCAAACTGACACCCAGGACTCCTCGCCGCCCAAGGCGGGCGCGATCATCGTTCCCGTGACGCTGTTCGAGCAGAACTGCACCATCATCTGGGACGAGCCCGCCAAGAAGGCGGTGGTGATCGATCCCGGCGGGGACGTGCCGAAGATCCTGGACGCGATCAAGCAGACCGGCGTCACCGTGGAGAAGATCTGGCTCACTCACGGCCATATCGATCATGTCGGCGGCGCGGCCGAGCTGCGCGATGCGCTGAAGGTGCCGATCGAGGGACCGCATGTCGCGGACAAGTTCCTGCTCGACAACGTGGTCGAAAGCGGCGCGCGCTTCGGCATGACCGGCGTACGCAACTTCGCACCCGACCGCTGGCTCAACGAGGGCGACACCGTGTCGATCGGCGATCTCAAGTTCGACATCTTCCACTGCCCCGGCCACTCGCCGGGCAGCGTGGTGTTCTTCAACAAGGAGCTGCGCTTTGCCCATGTCGGCGACGTTCTGTTCGCGGGCTCGGTCGGACGTACCGACCTGCCCGGCGGCAGTCACGGCACGCTGATCGACTCGATCAAGACGAAATTGCTGCCGCTCGGCGACGATGTCGGCTTCATCTGCGGCCATGGCGCCGGCTCGAGCATCGGCCAGGAGCGGATGACCAATCCGTTCATCACCGGCGAGATGTAGCAACGAACTCCGCTATCGTCACCGACAGTCCGCCACAAACTCCGCCGTCGTCCCGGACAAGCGCAAGCGCAGATCCGGGATCCATAACCACAGGGAGACGTGGTTACGGGGACTCGGAGTTACGCTTTCGCGTTTCACTCAATCCTGGGAGTATGGGTCCCGGATCGGCGCGCGCTTGGAGCGCGCTTGTCCGGGACGACAGCGGGGATGGAGCTACTTCATCAACCCCGCGGCCGTGAGCGCGCGCGTGATGATCTGGCCGAGATCGAAGCCGCGAGCCTTCTCGCCCTGCGGCTCGGCCTGCTCTTCGGCAATTGCTGCACGGATCGAGCGGGCGAGATGCGGCGCGGGCGAGAGCGCCGGCTTCGTTGCAGGCTTCATGGCAGGCTTGGCCTCCGCCTTTTTCGTCGCGGCGTCCGGAATCCAGCCGGTGAGGCCGAAGAACTTTGCGATGTGGTAGGACGAGGAAATGCCGGCCTCGATCAGGAATGCGCCTTCGACGCCGTAGCGCTGATCGTTGTCGGCCAGCCCGAGCGGCGTGCCATGCGCCATGTCGGTGATGGCGTAGGATTCGACCAGCGTCTCGCCGTCCTTGTTCCACCAGGCCTGGCGCGGATGACCGTCGACGACCGTCTCCGCCATCGGCGCATCAGGCAAGTCGTGCAGATCGAGCCATTGCTTGACGATCTCGTTGGCATTGCCGGGGTTGACGGTGCGGTCGGCGCTGCCGTGCCACACCGAGACCTTCGGCCATGGCCCGCGATGATCCGAGGCGCTGCGCACGAGATCGCCGAGCTCGCGCGCGGGACGCGCTGGAGAATGAAACATGCCCTCGAGCGCCTCGCGCAGATTCGAGGCGATGCCATAGGGCAGCCCGGCAATGACCGCGCCGGCTGCGAAGATTTCCGGATAGGTCGCGAGCATCACCGACGTCATGCCGCCGCCGGCCGACAGGCCGGTGATGAAGACGCGCCTGGAATCGATGCGGTGCGTCTCGACCATATGCGCGATCATCTCGCGGATCGAATGCGCCTCGCCGCTGTCGCGCGTGGTGTCTTCCGGATTGAACCAATTGAAACAGGTGTTGCCGTTGTTGACGCGCTGCTGCTCGGGCATCAGCAGCGCGAAACCATAGTGCCGTGCCAGTGTCGACCAACCCGCGCCGAGATCGTAACCGGCTGCCGTCTGCCCGCAGCCATGCAGCACGACGACGAGCGCGCGCGGCTTCTGCAATTGTGCCGGCACGAACGCGAACATGCGCAAGGCTCCGGGATTGTCGCCGAAGCCAATAACCTCCTCTAAGGGGCAGGATGAATCGGCGCTGCGATCGAGCTCGGCAAAGCGCAGTCCGTCCAGCCTCGGCAGACGTCTCAAGAGATCGATATTTTTGGCTAGCGACACGGCGGCTTCCTGGTGGGCGACGTACAACGTCAGTCCAACCAGATAGTTGCTGCATTGCAAAAT
This sequence comes from Bradyrhizobium sp. 191, assembly GCF_023100985.1. NCBI lineage: Bacteria > Pseudomonadati > Pseudomonadota > Alphaproteobacteria > Hyphomicrobiales > Nitrobacteraceae > Bradyrhizobium > Bradyrhizobium sp. 191. Next base: position 4,764,484 of record NZ_CP064692.1, on the reverse strand, counting down.
AAAAAGACCGTGCGCTGTCAATCTCGCGAAAAGGCCACGGATTCCCGCAGAAATCCCCACGTATTAACCGCAATGCCTCAACATCGTGCAGATGCGCGGGCATGCACGCCGGAAATGCGGCGCAAATCAAGATGATGTCACAAACGGCCAGAGCGAGACGACAGATCCTGCGCGCGCTGATTGCACCGCTCGGGCGATGGACAACACCGCGCCGCGAGCGGCCATCAGAAGTCCCCGACCATCAGCGAAGATGCTTATGATGAGCGCAGGCGCGAGCGGCGTCGGCACATCGACATGAAATGTGACGAGCGCGAGCGCAGCAAGGCCTGCGATCTGCAGCCCTCGATCAGCAATCTGGTGTCGCGATGCCCGCCTCGCCTCACCTCGCATGCCTGCATTCCGCTGCGCGGGACATCGCGCGATTGCGTTCGCGCCATCAGGCACGTAGCCTTGCCATCTCAACAAGCAGAAAATCAAAGCCGGAGAGACCGCCATGGCGCGCCTGAAGTTCGGAGCCTTTCTTGCCCCGCATCACCCGATCGGGGAGCATCCGATGCTGCAGTTCCGGCGCGATCTCGACCTCGTCGAGCAGCTGGATGCGCTCGGCTATGACGAGTTCTGGTGCGGCGAGCATCATTCCTCCGGCTGGGAGATGATCGCCTCGCCCGAGATGTTCCTGGCCGCGGCCGGCGAGCGCACCAAGCGGATCAAGCTCGGCACCGGCGTGGTGTCGCTGCCCTATCACCATCCCTTCAATGTCGCCCAGCGCATGGTGCAGCTCGACCACATGACCGGCGGCCGCGCCATCTTCGGCTCCGGCCCCGGCGCGCTCGCCTCGGACGCGCACACGCTCGGCATCGATCCGATGACGCAGCGCGACCGCCAGGACGAGGCGATCGGCATCATCCGCCGTCTCTTCAACGGCGAGCGCGTCACCGCCAGGAGCGACTGGTTCACGATGAACGACGCCGCGCTGCAGATCCTGCCGTTGCAGGAGGAGATGCCGTTCGTGGTGGCCTCCCAGATCTCGCCCTCCGGCATGACGCTCGCCGGCAAATACGGCATCGGCATCATCTCGCTAGGCTCGATGACGACGCAGGGCCTGATGTCGCTGCAGCAGCAATGGCAGTTCGCCGAGGATGCCGCCAGGAAGCACGGCACCAAGGTGAACCGTGCCGACTGGCGCGTGCTGCTGACCTTCCACATCGCCGAGACCCGCGAGCAGGCGCGCCGCGAAGCGGGCGCCGGGCTGATGCGTTGGCACAACGAATATAATGTCGGCACGTTGCAGCGGCCGGGCCTCACCGCATTCTCCTCACCCGACGAAGCGGTCGACAAGACCGCCTTCGTCGAGGGCGCCGCGTCCACCATCGGCACGCCCGACGATCTCGTCAAAACCATCAAGAACGTGATGCAGGTCTCCGGCGGCGTCGGCGCCATCATCGGCTTCGTGCACGACTGGGCCAATCCGGAAAACACGCGGCGGAGCTGGGACATGGTGGCGCGCTACGTCGTGCCGGAGATCAACGGCTACATCGACGGCCTGCGCAAATCGCAAAAATTCGTGATCGAGAACCGGGCGATCTTCGAGCGCGCGGGACAGGCCGTGATGGCCAAGATCATGGAGAACGAGAAGGCCGCCGAGGCGCTGAAGGTCACCGGCCCCGGCCGCGTCGCCATTCCCGCCGTCATCGCCCCGGATCTGCAGAAGGAAGCCGCGAAGCGGTAGGCCGGCAAACCATCGTCGTCCCGGACAAGCGCGCCCCAAGCACGCGCAGATCCGGGACCCATAGCCACAGGGAGAAGTTTGGCGGAGACTCGGAGTGGGAATTTCGCGCACGACTGCTTCCTGTGGTTATGGATCCCCGCCTACGCGGGGATGACGATCTCCGCTGTGATAATCTGGACGGCGTCACCCCGAGCCATCGTGCCAGTTTTGTACTATATCGTCGGAGTCAGCCAACCGGAGCAATCCTGATGTCGATGCAGACTGTGGCCGCCCCTGCACTTCAGTTTACTCCACCGAGGCGCAATGAGCTGACCCACATCCCCGGCGACGAAGGCTGGCCGATCATCGGCAAGACGTTTCAGGTGCTCGCCGATCCGAAGGGCCATATCGAGGCGAACGGCGCCAAATACGGCTTGGTCTACCGCACGCATTTCTTCGGCGAGACCAATGTCGTGCTGCTCGGGCCCGAGGCCAACGAACTCGTGCTGTTCGACCAGCAGAAGCTGTTCTCCTCGACGCATGGTTGGAACAAGGTGCTGGGCCTGCTTTTTCCGCGCGGATTGATGCTGCTCGATTTCGACGAGCATCGCCTGCATCGCAAGGCGCTGTCGGTCGCCTTCAAGTCCGGGCCGATGAAGTCCTATCTCGGCGATCTCGACCGCGGCATTTCTGCGCGCGTCGCGCAATGGAAGGCAAAGCCCGGCGAGATGCAGCTTTATCCGGCGATGAAGCAGCTCACGCTCGATCTCGCTGCGGCCTCGTTCCTCGGCGCCGATATCGGGCCTGAGGTCGATGAGATCAACCGCGCCTTCGTCGATATGGTCGCCGCCTCCGTCTCGCCGGTCCGCCGTCCCCTGCCCGGCACCCAGATGGCGCGAGGGGTGAAGGGACGCAAGCGCATCGTCGCCTATTTCCAGGAGCAGATTCCGCTCCGCCGCGGCAATCATGGCGGCGACGATCTGTTCTCGCAGCTCTGCCGCGCCACCCATGAGAACGGCGCGCTGCTCTCGGAGCAGGACATCATCGATCACATGAGTTTCCTGATGATGGCGGCGCACGACACGCTGACCTCGTCGCTGACGTCCTTCATCGGCGAGCTCGCCGCCAATCCGGACTGGCAGGACAGGCTGCGCGCCGAGGTGCTCGCGCTCGGGCTTGCCCCGGGGGCGCCCAGCAGCTTCGACGATCTCGAGAAGATGCCGCTGTCGGAGATGGCGTTCAAGGAAGCGCTGCGGATCAGGCCGCCGGTGCCGTCGATGCCGCGCCGCGCGATGCGCGATTTCAGCTTCAAGGGCTTTGCGATCCCCGCCGGGACCGCAATCGGCGTCAATCCGCTCTACACGCACCACATGAGGGAGATCTGGCCGGAGCCGGACCGCTTCGATCCGCTGCGCTTCACCGAGGAAGCGCAGCGTGGCCGCCACCGCTTCGCCTTCGTGCCGTTCGGCGGCGGCGCGCATATGTGCCTCGGCCTGCACTTCGCCTACATGCAGGCGAAATGTTTCGCGCGGCACTTTTTGCAGAACATCGAGGTGTCGCTCGCGCCGGGCTGCAAGCCGGACTGGCAGATGTGGCCGATCCCGAAGCCGCGGGATGGGCTGCGGGTGAAGGTGAAGGCGGTTTAGCGCCGCTCTCGTAGGGTGGGTTAGCGACGCGTAACCCACCACTTCTGTCACCGCGGACACCAAAGAGGTGGATTACGCCTTCGGCTAATCCACCCTACGGCCCTGCCCCTACGCCCCCTGATCGAACGCCTTGCGCAGGGCCACATAGCCCTGCTGCTGCTGGCTCCAATTGCGGCCGCCGGTCATGGCGCCGTCGACGACGAGGTCGTGGCCGTTGACGAAGCTGGATTCGTCGCTGGCCAGGAACACTGCGGCATGGGCGATGTCGTCGGGAAGGCCGGCGCGCGGGATCGGCTGTGCGGTCTTGTAGACCTCGCGCATCACGGCGGGCGTCTTCTCGGCTGCGTCGGTCGAGAGCCCCAGTGCCTTGCCGAAGATGCCCGTTGCGATCGCGCCGGGCGAGATCGAGTTGACGCGGACGTTGGATTCGCCGAGCTCCATCGCCACGCACTTGGTGAGATGGATCACCGCCGCCTTGGCCGCGCTATAGACCATCGACGACGAGAATCCGGCGAGGCGGCCGGCAATGCTGCCATTGTTGATGATGCTGCCCGCCCCCTGCTTCTTCATGTGTGGCGCGGCATGCTTCATGCCGAGCATGACGCTGCGCACCAGCGTCGCCATCGCCGCATCGAACCGCTCGGCCTCGAGGCCCTCGATGCCGCCGGTCTGCGCCGGCCCGCCGGCATTGTTGAACAGGCAATCGATCCTGCCGAATTTCTCGACCGCGAGCGCGATCAGCGCATGCATCTGCGCTTCGACCGTGACGTCGGTCTGGCGGAAGATGCAGTTGGCCCCGAGCTGCTTTGCCAGTGCCTCGCCTTCAGCTACGCGCCGGCCCGCGATCACAATTTTGGCACCTTCGGCAACGAAGACTTCCGCAGTGCGCAATCCGATCCCGCTCGTCGCCCCCGTGATCACTGCAACCTTGCCGTCCAGCCTGCCCATGGAATGTTCCTGTTTTCGAGCGATTTGATGCCAAATGGCGAATGTCGGCCGCCGCCGTCGCCGGAGCGGCCACTATCCCTGCCCGCTTCCGACAAGGCAAGCTATGCTTGTGCGGGCGGCATGCGTAACGTTCTCACAGGCCGCTCGATGTTCGAACGCATATCGCAACTGGGCTGCGCATGGGGAAGCTGATCGACGAGTTCCGCAAGGGCTGGCAGGGCGCGGCGCCGCCCTCGCTCGGTCTGAGCATCTCGTTTGCGATAGTCTGCCTGTTGGCCGCAACCCTGGTCCGCTGGGGGCTCGCTCAGGTTCGCCCCGACATCTACTTCACGCCGTACTTTCCGGCCGTGTTCTTTGCAGCTGCTCTGGGCGGATTCCGGATCGGCGTGGTCACGGCGCTGATCGGCGGCGTGCTTGGAGTCGTCCTGAATTTCGGCGATGCCTTTGCCGATCGCGCGCGCTTTGCGCTGCTGGCGCTTTACTGGGCCGTCTGCGCGATAACCATCTGGGGTGTCGAGCACTATCGCACCATGCTGGCAGAGCAACGCCGGATTTCCAAACGCCTGATCGAGGAAGAAGAGTATCGCAAGCTGCTGGTCGAGGAGCTGCAGCACCGGCTGAAGAACAAGCTGTCGACGGTGCATGCCGTGCTGCACCAGGTGCTGCACGACCACCCACAGGTCTGGGCCCGAGTCGATCCCCGGCTGCGCTCGCTGGCCGCAACCGACGATCTGATCTCGCGAATCGACAAGGGCGGCTGCGATATCCGCGACCTCCTGATCTCGGAGCTCGGCCCCTATGGCCATGTCCGCTTCACTCTCAACGGTGAGCGGCTGTTCCTGCCGCCGAAGCTCGCGGTCACGCTATCATTGATGTTTCACGAGCTCGCTACCAATGCGGGCAAGTACGGCGCATTCTCCTCACCGCGCGGCCTGTTGCAGGTGTCCTGGACCATCAGCGACGACCGCCTGACCATCACCTGGGACGAAACCGAAGGTCCGAGCGTGGACAAGGTGTCCGAGCCCGGCTTCGGTACCAAGCTGCTGAAATCGGCACTGTCGTCCTTCGATGGCAGGACCGAGATCGCGTATCTGAAGACCGGGCTGCATTGCATCATGCAGTGCCGAATCCCGCGAAGCGAATAGAACGCAGCGACGTAAAAGGCGTACTCCCTCCCCGCTTGCGCGGCGGCGCAATCGCGTATGGCATTTGCGCGACCCGAGCAAGCGCCTCGTCCTTCTAGACGGCGCTGACGCGCCTCCTCTCCAGGATGAGGCTAAGCGGCATCGATGTTCGTTCAAAGTGGCGCAACGCACTCCGGTCCTCATCCTGACGGCCCGCCAGCGGCGGGCGTCTCGAAGGATGGCCGCAGGCGAAATCGTTCCAACGCGCACTGCGCTCGCAGTTTCGCTTTGCGCGTTGACCCTCTGTTAATGACGATCGTCAGCGCGCGTCGCATCGTCGCAAGTTTTCTCCAAAACACCCCCGTATTTCTCCTGGCCCCTTAACCAAACTTAAGAGGGAACTGCGCAAGATCGCGCCCATTGCAAAGGCGCGCCGAAACAACAAGATTCATGACTTGTATGAACGACGATACATATTCCGGCGCGACTGAAGCCGAGCTCGGTTTTCTCAAGGAAATCGTTAGAATGCTACCTGCCGGCCTCACCGTGCAGGACGCGCATGGCGAGCTTCTGCTGGTCAACGATGCCGCCGCCGCCCAGCTCGGCATGGACGGCAGCCGTCCCTCACCCGATCTGGCCCCGCGACGCCAAGCCTGCCGGCAGGCGCTGAACGCCGGCCAGGCGGTCGTGACCGAGGAGGCGCTTCACGTCGGCGCCGCACGCCAGGTGCTGCTCACGACCCATCGTCCCGTTCGCCTCGCCGGGCGCGAGCTCCTGATCTCGGCATCCTCCGACATCACCGAGCAGAAGAATTTCGAAGACCAGCTGTTCCGCTCGGCCTATTTCGACGAACTGACCGGCCTGCCCTCGCGGCGCGTGATCGAGCATCGCGCCACCAGCCTGCTCGCGCGCGATCGCAGCAGCGAGCGCTTTGCGCTGGCCTTTCTCGACGTCGACAATTTCAAGCACATCAACGACTATTACGGCCACACCGTGGGCGACGCGCTGCTGGTCGAGCTGTCGAAGCGGCTCGGGCGCGACCTGCGCGATTCCGACATGCTCTCGCGCATCTCGGGCGACGAATTCCTGCTGCTGCTGTCACCGATCCAGAGCCAGGAGGAAGTCGCCGAGTTCATGCAATCGACGCTGGAGCGGCTGACCGCGCCGTTCTTCATCGACAATTCGGAGGTCTTCGCCTCGACCTCGGTCGGCATCAGCCTTTATCCCGACCACGGACGCAGCTTCGAGACGCTACGGCAGAACGCCGATATCGCGATGTACCGCATCAAGAACAACGGCAAGGGACTGGCCGCCTTCTTCGATGCCAGCATGGAGCGCGAGGCACAGGCGCGGATGAAGGTCGAGCAGTCGCTGCGGCTCGCCATCCTGGAAAAGCGCTTCTGCTGCGCCTTCCAGTCCAAGGTTGACATCCGCACCCAGGCCGTGAAGGGCATCGAGGCCCTGGTGCGCCTGCGCGACGACGAAGGCGTGATCCAGGCGCCCGGATCGTTCATCAATCTCGCCGGCGAGCTCGGCCTGATCGACGAGCTGACCCATCTCGTACTCGCCGAGATCGTCAAATCGATCGACCTGATCAACGACACGTTCGGCGCGGAAGCGACCATCAGCATCAACGTCGCCGCCAAGCAGGCCGGCAATCCCGAGTTCATGCGCAGCTTTGCGCAGGCGCTGGAGGAGACCGGCTTTCCCCAGCGGTTCATGATCGAGGTGACGGAAGATGCTTTCGTCGCCAAGAATCACTTCCAGGCCGAGATCCTGCCGATGTTCCGCAAGCTCGGCGTCGGCATCTCCATCGACGATTTCGGCACCGGCTATTCCTCGCTCTCGGCGCTCGCCGACATCACCGCGGACGAGATCAAGATCGACCGCTCCTTCATCACCGACATCCATAAGCGCCCGCGCAGCCAGGGCATCCTGCGCGCAATCGAATCCTTGAGCGAAGCGCTCGGCATGACCGTGATCGCCGAAGGCCTCGAATCCTACGAGGAGCTCGCCTATCTCCATGCGGCAACGAAGATCCGCTACGCGCAGGGCTACTACTTCTCGCGGCCGATCTTCCTGGAGGAGCTGAAGCTCGCAACGCCCGCCGCCAGCGAGGCGCGGGTCAGCGTGGCGAGCCGCCCGATGCAGCAGAACCGCCAGGGCTATTCGCGGGCGAGCGGGTATCGGCGGTAGGGCTAGAGCGACGCAACAAACACCGCTGTCGTCCCGGGCTAGCGTTAGCGCAGACCCGGGACCCATAACCACAGGGAGCCATGTGACGCGAAGCTCCCACTCCGAATCTTCGCCAAACGTCTTCCTGTGGGTATGGGTCCCGGGTTCGCTTCGCGCCCCGGGACGACAGCAATTGCCGAGCTCGCTGAGTACCCATTTCCCCCTTTGAAATTGCTGGCCTTTTGCTAATACACAGGCGGACCTCCCCGAGGTATCTCATGCCTGCCGCTTCCGCCTCGATCAGCGACCCTGCTTACCTTCGCGCGCGCGCGATGGAGACGCTGTTCGAACGGCTGGAACAGCTCTGCGAAGGTGCGATTGCGATCGACCGCGGCGGGCGCGTCGTCTACGTCAACGAAAAATATCTCGCCGCGCTCGGTCTCGACCATGCCCGCGAGGCGATCGGCCGGCCGATCGAGGAGGTCATCCCGAACAGCCTGATGCGCAAGGTGGCCGAGACCGGCGAGCCGATCCTGCTCGACATCATGGAGCTCGGCGGCGAGCAGCTCGTCGTCACCCGCATGCCGATCGAGGACGAGAACGGGACGGTGATCGGCGCGATCGGCTTCGTGCTCTATGATCATCTCGAGAGCCTGAAGCCCCTGCTCGCCCGCGTCGCCCAGCTCGAGAGCGATCTGCGGCTGGCGCGGCGGCAATTGTCCAACGCCCGCGCGGCGCGCTTCACCTTCGCCGATTTCGTCGGCACGACGCCTGCCATCGCGCGGGCCAAGGAGATCGCAAGCCGTGCCGCGCGGCAGAGCGTCACCGTCCTGCTCACCGGCGAAACCGGGACGGGCAAGGAGATGCTGGCGCAGGCGATCCACAACGCCTCCTCGCGTGCAGAGAGGCCGTTCGTCAGCGTCAACGTCGCCGCGATCCCGGACACGCTGATCGAGTCGGAGTTCTTCGGCACCGCGCCGGGCGCCTATACCGGCGCCGACCGCAGGGGCCGCGAGGGCAAGTTCCGCATTGCCGACGGCGGCACGCTGTTCCTCGACGAGATCGGCGAGATGCCGCTGCAACTCCAAGCCAAGCTGTTGCGCGTGCTCCAGGAGCGCGAGATCGAGCCGCTCGGCTCGGACAAGATCTCGAAGGTGGACGTGCGCGTGATCGCCGCCACCAATGTGGACTTGCGCAAGCGCGTCAGCGACGGCGCGTTCCGGCCCGACCTTTATTATCGGCTCAACGTGCTCTCGATCGAGCTGCCGCCGCTGCGCCATTGCCTCGACGATCTCCCGGATATCTGCGCCCGGCTGTTCGACGACATCAGCGGATCGGGCGACTACGTCAAGGCGAAGATCACGCCGAGCGCACTCGCCGCGCTCGCGCGCTATGACTGGCCGGGCAATGTCCGCGAGCTCCGCAACATCCTCGAGCGCGCGCTGATCCTCAGCGATTCCGGGCGGCTGACCGGCGAGGACGTCGCGCGCATCCTCCCGGTCGACACGGAGGTCAGGCTTGCACCGCCAGCGCGACCGGCCGGAGCGGTGGTGCCCTATGCCGAAGCCGAGGCGGAGTTCGAGAAGCACACGCTCGAACAGGCGCTTGCCGCCAGCAACGGCCAGATCACCGAGGCCGCCAGGATGCTGCGGATCTCGCGCGCGACCTTCTACAAGAAGCTCGCCAAGTTCGGTCTCACGACGGGGGCGGCGCCGGCCTGAGATCGTAGATCCGGATGGAGCCGTAGCTGCTGCCATACTCTCCGTGTCGTCCCGGACAAGCGTAAGCACAGATCCGGGATCTATAGCCACAGGGTTGAGTTTGGCGAAGATTCGTGGTCGCCAGCTCGCGCCACAACTTCCCCCTGGGGGTATGGATCCCGAATCAGCGCGCGCTTGTGGCGCGCTTGTCCGGGACGACAGCGGAGTGAATGGCTCGCTGTCGTGCGCTCTGTTCAGGTGCCTTAGTCCGTCTGAGTTTCGAGACACCGGACTGTCCGGAGTCTCGGATTCCGGACAGCTCGCCCGGCTGCTCTTCCGGGGCGAATTGCAGGCAATTCCCGCAGATTTCAGCAGTTTTGCGCGAAGCTGCGGGATCTGGCGCGGACCTTGCTCTCCGCTTTGCCGTCTTTCATTCGCGAGGAGCAACCTGTTCCGGGGCAGCTCTCCGCGGTAAGATCAAGCAAAACAAGGCCTACGGTCCAGGGTGCGGGAGGAACGCCGTGAGCCATCATCCAGCTCTGCCTTACTTGCGCAATTCCGAGAAGGGCAAGGTCGTCTCGGCGAATGAAGCCGTCATGCTGATCCGCGACGGCGACACCGTGGCGACCGGCGGCTTCGTCGGCATCGGCTTTGCCGAGGAGATCGCCATCGCGCTGGAAGAGCTCTATCTGTCCCACGAGGGCGACGCGCCCTATACGCAAGGCAAGCCGCGCAACCTGACGCTGGTCTATGCGGCCGGTCAGGGCGACGGCAAGCAGCGCGGCCTCAATCATTTCGGACATGAAGGCCTGGTCCGGCGCGTGATCGGCGGGCATTGGGGCCTTGCGCCGAAACTGCAGCAGCTCGCGATCGCAAACCAGATCGAGGCCTATAACCTGCCGCAGGGCGTCATCACGCATCTGTTCCGCGACATCGCCGCGCACCGGCCCGGCCACATCACCCGCGTCGGCATGGGCACCTTCGTCGACCCCAGGCATGGCGGCGGCAAGCTGAACGCACGCACCACCGAGGACCTGGTGGAGCTGATCACGCTGCGCGGCGAAGAGTGCCTGCTCTACAAGACCTTCCCGATCGATGTCGGGATCATCCGCGCCACCACCGGCGATCCCGACGGCAACCTCACCATGGAGAAGGAGGCGCTGACGCTGGAAGCGCTCGCCATCGCCATGGCGGCGCATAATTCCGGCGGCATCGTCATCGCCCAGGTCGAGCGCGTCGCCGAAGCCGGCAGCCTCAATCCGCGTCAAGTGAAGATTCCCGGCATCCTCGTCGACTGCGTCGTGGTATCGAGGCCCGAGAATCACTGGCAGACCTTCGGCACGCAATACAATCCGGCTTTCTCGAGCGAGATCCGCGTCCGCGCCACCTCTCTGCCGGTGATGCCGATCAGCGAGCGCAAGATCATCGCCCGGCGCGCCGCGCTGGAGCTGAAAGCCAACAGCGTCGTCAATCTCGGCATCGGCATGCCCGAGGGGATCGCCTCGGTCGCCAATGAGGAGCGCATCATCGATCTCATCACGCTGACGGCGGAGCCGGGCGTGATCGGCGGCATCCCCGCGAGCGGCATCGATTTCGGCGCGGCAATCAACACCCAGGCCGTGATCGACCAGCCCTACCAGTTCGACTTCTACGACGGCGGCGGCCTCGATGCCGCTTTCCTGGGACTTGCTCAGGTCGACAGTGCCGGCAACCTCAATGTCAGCAAGTTCGGGCCGAAGCTTGCCGGGGCCGGCGGCTTCATCAACATCAGCCAGAACGCCAAGGAGGTCGTTTTCGTCGGCACGTTCGGTGCGGGCAAGCAACGCATTTCAGTGGAGGACGGCAAGCTCGTCATCCTCGACGAAGCCAGGTCGCGCAAGTTCGTCGATCGCGTCGAGCACGTCACCTTCAGCGGCCCGTTTGCCGCCGCGCGCAAACAACGCACGCTGTACGTCACCGAGCGCTGCGTGTTCGAGCTCAGGGGCGAGGGGCTTGAGCTCACCGAAGTCGCGCCCGGCATTGACATCGAGCGTGACATCCTGCGCCTGATGGATTTCAAGCCGCTGATCCCGCGCGACCCTGTGCTGATGGACGCGCGCATCTTCGGCGAGGGTCTGATGGATCTGCGCGAGCGCCTGCTCACCATCCCGCTCGACCAGCGCTTCACGCTGGACGAGCAGCAGAACCTGTTCTTCGTCAATCTGGAGCGCTACCCGCTGCGCAGCAAGGCCGAGATCGACACCATCGCTGCCATCGTCGAGGCCCGCCTGGCGCCGCTCGGGCGTCGGGTCTACGCCATCGTCAATTATGACAACTTTTCCATTCTGCCGGAGCTGATGGACGATTATTCTGCGATGGTGCGCAGCCTCGTCGACCGCTTCTATTCCGGCGTGTCGCGCTACACCACGTCGGGCTTTCTGCGCATCAAGCTGGGTGAAGCCCTGGAGAAACGCGGCGTCGCGCCGCACATCTTCGAAAGCGCGGAGGAAGCGCAGTCGGACTGGCGCCAGGTCGAGGCCGGCGCAGCGAGGCAGGCCCAAAAATGATGCATGCCCGCAAAGGCCAGCCCGCGCCACCGGAAGGTTCAATTGCAATGTTCCCAAGCTTGTGCAAATCGCTGTTACCGAGAAACTTCAAATCAGGAGGGACCATCGTGCGTCGATCACTCATCATAACAGCAACCATCCTCGCGCTCGGCGCGGGCACCGCCGCACAGGCCGACGATCTCAAGATTGCGCTGATCTATGGCAAGACCGGTCCGCTCGAGGCCTACGCCAAGCAGACCGAGACCGGCCTGAAGATGGGCTTTGAGTACGCCACCAAGGGCACCATGACGCTCGACGGCCGCAAGATCGTCGTCATCACCAAGGACGACCAGGGCAAGCCGGATCTGGCCAAGGCCGCGCTCGCGGAGGCCTATCAGGACGACAAGGCCGACATTGCGATCGGCACGACCTCGTCGGCGGCGGCGCTCGCGATTCTCCCGGTCGCCGAGGAGAACAAGAAGATCCTGATCGTCGAGCCCGCGGTCGCGGACCAGATTACCGGCGAGAAGTGGAATCGCTACATCTTCCGCACCGGGCGCAACTCGTCGCAGGACGCGATCTCCAACGCTGTCGCAATCGGCAAGCCGGGCGTCACCGTCGCGACGCTGGCGCAGGACTATGCCTTCGGCCGTGACGGCGTCGCCGCTTTCAAGGAGGCGCTCGCCAAGACCGGCGCGACGCTCGCCGCCGAGGAGTATGCCCCGACCTCGACCACCGACTTCACCGCCGTCGGCCAGCGCCTGTTCGACGCGCTGAAGGACAAGCCGGGCCGCAAGGTGATCTGGGTGATCTGGGCCGGCGCCGGTAACCCGCTGGCCAAGCTCCAGGACATGGACCCGAAGCGCTATGGCATCGAGCTCTCCACCGGCGGCAACATCCTGCCGGCGCTCGCCGCCTACAAGGGCCTGCCCGGCATGGAAGGCGCGACCTACTACTTCTACGACATTCCGAAGAACCCCGTGAACGACTGGCTGGTCGCCGAGCACCAGAAGCGCTTCAACGCGCCGCCGGATTTCTTCACCGCGGGCGGCTTCGCCGCCGCGATGTCCGTCGTCGCCGCCGTCACCAAGGCGAAGTCGACCGACACCGAGAAGCTGATCACGGCAATGGAAGGCCTGGAGTTCGACACGCCCAAGGGCAAGATGGTGTTCCGGAAGGAAGATCATCAGGCGCTGCAGAGCATGTATCACTTCAAGGTCAAGGTCGATCCGAACGTCGCCTGGGCCGTGCTCGAGCCGGTGCGCGAGCTGAAGATCGAGGACATGAACGTTCCGATCAAGAACAAGCGCTGAGGTTTCTTGCTTCACCTCTCCCGCTCGCGGGAGAGGCCGGGAGAGGGCTCTATCCTCTCAGGGGTTCTCGCTTGCGGAGACACCCTCTCCCCGACCCTCCCCCGCAAGCGGGGGAGGGAGCGCAGCGCAGCCGCGGATACATCTCGTTTCATCGATTGCCAGATCCTCAATGCCGCTCACCCTCGAAACCCGCGACCTCACCATCCGCTTCGGCGGCCATGTCGCGGTCAACAACGTCTCCTGCACGTTTCGCCCGGGCGAGCTCACCGCCATCGTCGGGCCGAACGGCGCCGGCAAGACCACCTATTTCAATCTGATCTCGGGCCAGCTCCGCGCTTCACACGGCAGCATCCTGTTCGACGGCACCGACATCACGGGGCAGTCCGCGCCGATGCGCACCCGCGCCGGTCTCGGACGAGCGTTCCAACTGACAAATCTCTTTCCGAATCTCACCGTGGAAGAGAACGTCCGCCTCGCGGTGCAGGCTGCCAGCGGCACCCATTACGACATGCTGCGGCCCTGGATGGTGCGCCGCGATTTGATCGCGCGTGCCGACGCCATCCTCGACCAGGTCGCGCTCGGCAGCCGCCGCGGCGTCGCCGCGACCGCGCTGTCCCATGGCGATCAGCGCAAGCTCGAGGTCGCGCTGATGATCGCGCTGGAGCCGAAAGTGTTCATGTTCGACGAGCCGACCGCCGGCATGAGCATCGACGAGGTGCCCGTCGTCCTCAACCTGATCGCGCAGCTCAAGCAGGACAGGAGCAAGATCATCCTTCTCGTCGAGCACAAGATGGACGTGGTGCGCTCGCTCGCCGACCGCATCATCGTGCTGCATAACGGCCAGCTCGTCGCCGACGGCCCGCCCGCGGAAGTGATCGCCTCGCCGATCGTGCAGGAGGCCTATCTCGGCGTCGCGCCCAAGAACACTGCAGGGGACGCTGCAGGGGACACTGCAGGGGACACTGCAGGGAGCGCAGCATGACTGACCTGCTCAAGCTCTCCGGCGTGCACACCCATATCGGCCGCTATCACATCCTCCAGGGCATCGACCTCGCAGTCCCGCAAGGACAGGTCACGATGCTGCTCGGCCGCAACGGCACCGGCAAGACCACGACGCTGCGCACCATCATGGGCCTGTGGCAGGCCTCGAAGGGCGAGATCACCCTGGCCGGCGAGCGCATCGAGAGCCTTGCCACGCCCGACATCGCGCGGCGCGGCGTCGGTTACGTGCCGGAAAGCATGGCGGTGTTCTCCGATCTCACGGTGAAGGAGAACCTCGTGCTCGCGGCCCGCGACGGGCCGCTCGACGACACCCAGCTCGACTGGATCTTCGGCTTCTTTCCGGCGCTGCGCCGCTTCTGGCTATCGCGCGCGGGAAGCCTCTCGGGCGGGCAGAAGCAGATGCTGTCGATCGCGCGCGCCATCGTCGAACCGCGCAAGCTGCTGCTGGTCGACGAGCCGACCAAGGGGCTCGCGCCGGCCATCGTGATGGCGCTGATCGAGTGCCTGAAGGAGATCAAGCGCAAGGGCGCCACCATCCTGCTGGTCGAACAGAATTTCTTCGCCGCCCGTGAGCTCGGCGACAACGTGCTGGTCATGGACAACGGCACCATCGTCCATCGCGGCGAGATGGCGGCGCTCGCCGCCGACGTATCGCTGCAGGAGCGGCTGCTCGGCCTGAGTCTGGAGGCGCATCAGTGAGTGACATTGCCGCAACCGATCCGCTGCCGAAGCCGAAGCGGGATCTCGCACCGATCCTGCTGCCGGTCGCGCTCGCCCTTCTGATGATCCCGCTGATCGGATCGACTTCTTCCTGGCTCACGCTGACCGTGGCGAGCCTCGCCATGGGCATGATGATCTTCATCATGGCCTCCGGGCTGACGCTGGTGTTCGGCCTGATGGACGTGCTCAATTTCGGCCACGGCGCCTTCATCGCCGTCGGCGCCTATGTCGCCACGCTGGTTCTGGCCCCGTTCGCGGCGTCCATTCAGGCGGATTCGCTCTGGATGAACCTCGCGGTGCTGGCCCCGGCCGCGCTGCTGTCGATGGCGGTCTCCGGCGCGCTCGGCCTGGTCGTCGAGCGCGTGCTGATCCTGCCCGTCTACGGCCAACATCTGAAGCAGATCCTGATGACGACCGGCGGCCTGATCGTCGCCGAGCAGACGCTCTATGCGCTGTGGGGACCGCAGATCATCCCGATGCCGCTGCCCACCTCGCTGCGCGGCTCGTTCATCCTCGGCGACGTCGCGATCGCCAAGTACCGCGTACTGGCGATGCTGATCGGCCTCGCCATCTTCATCGCGATCCAGTTCGTGCTCAACCGCAGCAAGGTCGGCCTCCTGATCCGCGCCGGCGTCGAGAATCGCGAGATGGTGGAGGCGCTCGGCTACCGCATCCGCCGCCTGTTCCTCGGCGTGTTCATGACGGGATCGGCGCTGGCCGGTCTCGGCGGCGTGATGTGGGCGCTCTATCGCGAACAGGTGCACGCTTCCATGAGCGACGACCTCACGGTGCTGATTTTCATCGTCGTCATCATCGGCGGCCTGGGGTCGATCGGCGGCTGCTTCATCGGCGCCATCCTGGTCGCCATGGTCGCCAATTACGGCGGCTTCCTGGTGCCAAAGCTCGCCCTCGTATCCAACATCCTGCTGATGGTCGCCATTCTGATGTGGCGGCCGCGCGGCCTCTATGCGGTGACCAGCCGATGATGATCCTCTCAGGCGATCCGCCGCGTAGCCGCATCCTCACGCTCGTTCTCGTCGTCATCATCCTGGCGCTCGCCGCGACGCCGTTCCTGTTCCCGGGTGCCAAGGCGCTGAACGTGGCGGCCAAGATCTGCGTCTTCGCCGCGCTGGTCGCCTCCTACGACCTCCTGCTCGGCTATACCGGCTCGGTCTCGTTCGCCCACACCATGTTCTACGGCATCGGCAGCTACGCCATCGCGATCGCGCTGTACGGGATGGGCCCGAACTGGGCGGCGGTCGCAACCGGAATCGTCGTTGGCCTGCCGCTCGCAGCTCTGCTCGCTCTGGCCATCGGGCTCTTTTCGCTGCGCGTCGCGGCGATCTTCTTTGCCATGATCACGCTGGCCGTGGCGTCCGCCTTCCAGGTGCTGGCCTCGCAGCTGTCCTGGCTGACAGGGGGCGAGGACGGACGCAGCTTCCAGCTGCCAGAGCTGCTGCGCCCCGGCACCGTGCTGATCCCCAAGAGCCTGTTCGGCTTCGAGATCAACGGCCGGATCCTGACCTTCTATCTGGTGTTCGCCGTTTCGGCGCTGATGATCCTCGCCTTGCTGCGGGTCGTGAACTCGCCGTTCGGGCGTGTGCTGCAGGCGATCCGCGAGAACCGGTTTCGCGCCGAGGCACTCGGCTTCCGCACCGTGTTCCACCTGACCTACGCCAACTGCCTCGCGGCACTCGTGGCCGCCAGCGCCGGAATCCTGAACGCGCTGTGGCTGCGCTATGCCGGCCCCGATACCTCGCTGAGCTTCTCGATCATGCTGGACATCCTGCTGATGGTCGTGATCGGCGGCATGGGCACGATCTACGGCGCGCTCATCGGCGCCACCATCTTCATCCTCGCCCAGAACTATCTGCAATCGCTGATGGGCGTTGCCTCCAACGCGGCGGGCGAAGCCGGCCTGCCGCTGCTGCCGGGGCTGCTCCATCCCGATCGCTGGCTGCTGTGGCTCGGGCTGCTGTTCATCGCCAGCGTCTACTTCTTCCCGACCGGCGTG
The DNA here is from genome assembly GCF_023100985.1 of Bradyrhizobium sp. 191. NCBI lineage: Bacteria > Pseudomonadati > Pseudomonadota > Alphaproteobacteria > Hyphomicrobiales > Nitrobacteraceae > Bradyrhizobium > Bradyrhizobium sp. 191. The sequence goes on along the minus strand of NZ_CP064692.1, from coordinate 4,747,609 downwards.
GTCGGGCGGCTGCGCAAGGCCAGCGGCGACAAGAGCGCCGGCAGCTCGCATTAAGCCTTTGGTAATGATGCAGCGCGGCGTTTGCTGCGCGCGCCGCACAACCGTGACGGGCTTCCCGCTGCGCGACATGCGGACGCCGTGGCTCAACCGGATTAATACTTGGGTAACTTGCTTTCCTAAGGTTTGCGCCATTTGTGCGGTGTATTCCTGTTCCTCGTGTGAGGTGGAATGCGCCAGGTCCTTTCTACGGTGGCTGCCGGAATGTCTCTTGCCGTAAGGAGCGGCTGGGAGGCCTTGGCGCGACGTAGTCCCGTCCTGTGGTTGACCCTGTGCGGCGTGTTGCTGGTCGCCGGAATCTTCGCCGTCACGGCCATGGCCGTCGGCGAGTTCCGCGAGCGGACCCTCGCCAACCGCGAACGCGAGCTGGAAAACACGGTGCAGCTGATCGCGCGGCATTTCGATCAGCAGTTCGAGGATTCCGATGTCGTCGCCGCCGATCTGATCGGGCAGATGAACCTGGCCGACATCACCTCCCCGGCAATGTTCCGCGAGCGCATGTCCGGTCCCGACACGAACCAGATGCTGCGCAGCAAGATCAGCTCCGTGTCCCATCTGGGCGACATCGCGATCTATGATGCCGACGGCGAGCTGATCAACTGGTCGCGGGCCCACCCGCTGCCCAAGATCAATATTTCGTCCCGGGCCTACTTTCAGACGTTCAAGACCAATCCGCAGTCCGAGACGGTGCTGCTGGAATCCGTCCGCAGCTTCATCATCAACAAATGGACCACGATCGTCGCACGCCGGTTGACCGGCGCCGACGGCACCTTCCTCGGGGCGATGGTGCGCCGGATCGACCCGGACAGCTACCGGCAGTATTTCGCGTCTGTCGCGCTAGCCGAGGGTACGGCCATCTCGCTGTTCGACCGCCAAGGCAAGATGCTGGCGCGCCATCCGCATGTCGAAGAGCTGATCGGGCGCAACCTCAGGGATGCGCCACTGATGCGGAAGGTGCTCACCAAAGGCGGTCAGCAGACTCTCCGCGTCAGGGGCCTCATCGACGACGAGGAGCGGCTCGGCTCGGCGGCATCGCTGACGCATTTCCCGCTGATCATTGTCGGCACCAACACCACGGCGGCGGCCCTTGCGGACTGGCGGCAGCAGACCGGCTTCATGGTCACGACCGCAGCGCTTTCAGCCGCCGTCATCGCGCTGATCCTGTATCTGATCATCCGCCAGATCAACCGGCAGAACCGTGAGGCGCAGGAGCGGATCGAAGCGAAGCGGCTTCAGCTCGACACCGCGCTCAACAACATGTCGCAAGGGTTGATCCTGTACGACGCCGCCGGTTACATCGTCACCTGCAACCGCCGCTACGCCGACATGTTCGGCCTCTCCCACGACGTCATCAAGCCGGGCTGCCACATCCGCGACGCGATGTATCATCGCAAGGAGCGCGATGCGTTCGACGGCGATGTGGAGACATTTTGCGCCGACGTGATGAGGATCGTCGCCGAAGGCACGGTCTCGACGAGAATTCATCAGTTGGCCAGCGGCCGCGCCTTCCAGGTCATCAACACCCCGCTCGCGCAGGGTGGATGGGTCGCCACGATCGAAGACATTACCGAGCGCCGCAACCTGGAACAGGAGCGCGACCGCAACTACACCTTCCTGCGCGAGATCATCGATCACATCCCCTCGCAGATCACGGTGAAGGACGCCCGAACGCGGCAATATCTGCTGATCAACCGGACCGCCGAGCAGCAATTCGGCCAATCGCGCGAAGTCATCGTCGGCAAGACCCCCTTCGATCTTTACCCGGAAGAAGCCGCCAGACTCGTCACCGAGGACGACAGCAGAGCGCTGCAGGCCGCCGGCGGATTGTTCAAGGACGAACATCCCTGGCGAAGCCAGACCAAGGGGCTGCGCTATATCACCTCGACCCGGATCGGCATTCGCGACAGGTCCGGCGAGCCGCGCTACCTCATCAGTGTCGTCGAGGACGTCACTGAGCGGCGCTACGCCGACGAGAAGATCGCGCATCTGGCGCACTACGATGCGCTGACCGACCTGCCGAACCGAACCCTGTTCCGCGAGCAGATCGAACGCGAGCTGGCGAAGGTCGCCGGCGGCGAACGGTTCGCACTGCTCTACATCGACGTCGACGAATTCAAGGGCATCAACGACTCGCTCGGCCATCACGTCGGCGACGAGCTGTTGAAGGCGATCGCGGACCGTCTCCGCGGCTGCCTCAAGCCGGGCGACCTGATCGCGCGGCTCGGCGGCGACGAATTCGCGGTGATCCAGACCGGGATCGAATCCCCCGCCGACGTGCTGTCCTTCCTGACGCGGATCTACCGGGCGATCCGGCAGCCCTATCATTGTCTCGGCCATCAGCTCTCCACCGATGCCAGCATCGGGATTGCACTGGCGCCGCAGGACGGAGCCGATCTCGATCAGCTGATCAAGAACGCAGACCTTGCAATGTACGGCGCCAAGGCCAATGGACGCCGCACCCACCGCTTCTTCGAGCCGGAGATGGATGCGAGCGCCAAGGCACGCCTGAGCATGGAGCTGGATTTGCGGCAGGCCCTCGTGAATGGCGGCTTCGAGATTCACTATCAGCCGCTGGTCGACCTGCGCACCAACGAAGTCTCCGGCTGCGAGGCGCTGCTGCGCTGGCGGCATCCCGAGCGCGGCATGGTGTCGCCGGCGGAGTTCATTCCGGTCGCCGAGGACACCGGCCTGATCAACGAGCTCGGCGACTGGGTGTTGCGGATGGCCTGCAACGAGGCCGCGACCTGGCCGGCGCATGTGCGCGTCGCGGTCAACGTCTCGCCGGTGCAGCTCAAATGCGACACGCTGGCGCTGCGGATCGCTGGCGCGCTCGCCGCCTCCGGCCTGAACCCGCGTCGGCTCGAGCTCGAGATCACCGAGGCCGTGCTGATCCGCGACGACGAGGCGGCGCTCTCGATCCTGCATCAGCTCCGCTCGATCGGCGTGCGCATCGCGCTCGACGATTTCGGCACCGGCTACTCCTCGCTGAGCTATCTGAAGCGCTTCCCGTTCGACAAGATCAAGATCGACCGCTGCTTCGTCGCCGACATCGCAGAGGCGAGCGGCTCGCCCGTGATCGTGCAGGCGGTGGTGAACATTGCGGCCGCCAGCAGCATGACCACGGTCGCCGAGGGCGTCGAGACCGAGGCACAGCGCGACATGCTGCGCGCGCTCGGCTGCACGCAGATGCAGGGCTATCTTTTCAGCGCGCCGAAGCCGGCCAGCGAGGTGCGAAAGCTGTTCGGCCCCGGCGACTCTGCGCCCGTGGCTGCGGTGGCCTGATGGCGAGGTCGAGGACAGTTCCGGCCACAGCCGTCGACGTTGCGGATTCCTATGCCGTGCGGCTGATGCAACACCTGGTGGTGCCGACCTTCGTGATCGACCCCAAGCGCCGTGTGGTGATCTGGAACATGGCCTGCGAGCGATTGACCGGCGTCGCCGCCTCCGAGGTGATCGGCACCGGCAAGCACTGGCAGGCCTTCTACGAGACAAGGCGCCCCTGCCTTGCCGACCTCGTCGCGCTCGACCGGCCGGAGCAGCTGCCGGAATACTATTCGGAATATGCCGCGCGCGGCCATAACGGGCTCGGCTTTTCCGCGGAGAACTGGTGCGTGATGCCGAAGCTCGGCAGCCAGCTCTATCTCGCCATCGACGCCGGCCCGATCCACGACGAGGCCGGACGGCTGATCGCGGTGGTGGAGACGCTGCGCGACCTCACCGACCAGAAGCGCGCCGAGATGGCGCTGAAGGAGCTCGCCACCAAGGACGGGCTGACCGGCCTGGCGAACCGCCGCTCCTTCGACCAGATGCTGTCGGACGAATGGGCCCGCGCCCAGCGCACGCAGAAGCCGCTGGCGCTGTTGTTCGTCGACGTCGACCATTTCAAGCTGTTCAACGACCGCCACGGCCACCAGAGTGGCGACGAGTGCCTGCGCGCGGTCGCTGGCGTCGTCAGCCGCCACGCCATGCGCCCGCTCGATCTTGCGAGCCGCTATGGCGGGGAGGAGTTCGCGCTGATCCTGCCGGACATGGATTGCGGCACCGCCTGCGAAGTGGCCGAGGCGATTCGCTGCGCGGTCACGGCCTTGCAGATCGCCCACGGCGCCACGGGCGCCGGCGACCACGTCACTCTCAGCGTCGGTGTCGCCAGCCACATCCCCGGCGGTGCCGACGGCGGCCCCGACCGGCTGCTGGGCGCCGCCGACGAGGCGCTCTATGTGGCCAAACGCCTCGGCCGCAACCGCGTCATCTGCGCCGAACGGGTTTTAGCCGAGTTCGCCGCCCTCGGCCGGGAGGCCGCGGCAGTTCCGGCGCCCTTCCGGCGCAAAATGGCTTGAATCCGATCCGGCGAGAAGCGGTTGCCCGCCCAGCGCCAATCGGCTACATGAAGCCTCTCTGCACCCGTAGCTCAGCTGGATAGAGCGTTGCCCTCCGAAGGCAAAGGTCACACGTTCGAATCGTGTCGGGTGCGCCAGTCAAATCAAGCACTTCCGAGATTTTGCGTTATTGGCAGGTCTCCTCGGGTAAGCACTGGGTAAGCAGCCTTTTCCAGATTCGGATGGTGAAATGCCCACCGGTCACGGAACGGTCTCTCTGGGCGGAGCCATAGCTACTGCAGCCGTGGCGGCGGTCGGATGGACTCTGGCTTACTTCCTAACTGGGTGGCGCGAAGATCGAACCAAACGTCTGCAGTTGGAGCTTGAGCATGCCTCCGAGCAGATTAGAGAATTTTACGCACCCCTCGCCGCCCTAACTGACCAGCTAGATAGCACCGCGGACGTCTATGATCGTGTGATCGAAGGCAAATCAGAGGAGGAAAGGGACGCGCTGTCGGGTTTATTCTACGCTCGGTTCTTTCTCCCCATCCACGAGCAGATCAACGAAATTTTGAAGAAGAAGGTACACCTCCTGGAAGGCCCTACCCCACCGAAGAGCTTTACCTATTACTTTCAACATTATGCTACGGAGAAGGCCTACTGGAATCTAAGAGGGGAGGGAAAGGACGTATCCAATGTTGTCATCCCGCCTTACCCCTCTGAGTTCTATTGGGACGTCCGGAAAGATTATCACGCAGTTCTGCAGCGATATGAAGACACTCTGCAAGAGTTGCGGCAGCGACGATGGCTTTTCAATTTTCTAGAGGTGAGCACTTCCCGTGCCCGAGCAATCGGGCGCGGGTTGCGGAAGTGGCGCTTGAAAAGAGCAAAGAAAGAGCCTTCGCCGCCCGCATAGCCGGATCCTCCCTATTTTCGGCGCCAATTTTCCGGAATTGGCCGCTCTGGCATGGTTGAAGGCGCATGCAAGCGGCCCTGCGCGGCATCTGCAAGCCAACCGGCCCAACGTTCAATGAGCGCCTCTGATTCAACCTGCTCCATTGGCCAGGCCAGCTGAAATTCAGCCATACCAGCCCAGAGCGCCTTCGCCGCCTCAATCCCCGGATCCGCCATAAAGGGCCGCATCGTCGTGTTTCTGCCCATCAAGGGCGAGACCATGAAGGCCGTTTCGATCCACTCAAATCGTCCCGCCTGGAGGGCGTCGCAATACCATAGCGAATGACTTCTTCCTTCGAAGTCATATCGGTCGCGGGGAACACGAAGAATGATACCGGCGTGAGCTATCACATCGAATGACGGAGCTTCCCACCCCCAAGGAGAGGCCGGTGTCTTCGCAAGAGGCACCAACTCGAGCTGAGCCGTGCCAAGCGAGATAGTGACACCATTCCTCTTCCCTGCCCTTCCCTTCTTCGCACTAGGTGCGGCTTCTAAAATTGCTTCAGACAGTTCACCATATAAGCCGTCGAGCAATGCGGACGCGCCCTGGAATAGATCATCACGCTGCTCTGTAGCGGAGCGAGCTGCGGACGCTTGCCGCTCCGATTCGCTCTGTTTGGCGACTTCGCCAAGATGCGCCTCGCTAAGCTTTCCTAGACCGCCAGAGCGTTGTTGCTGTGATCGCGTCAGTCGAGCAAGCAAGTTCGGAGGTGAGGGACGAGCACCGGGGGCCTTGAACAGCGTCTCCGTGACAATGGCCTTTAGCACCGGCGTTCCTACGTCAATGATCGGAGGTTCATTGTGAAGGTGTTGCTCTCGATAGTCTTCAATGTGAGGGCCAGGAAATGGCTTGCGGCCAACGAGCATTTCAAATGCCATAATTCCCAATGCGTAGACGTCAACAGCGCCAGTTGCCCTCTCAGCTCGCCATCGTTCAGGAGCTGCGTAAGGGGGGCTGAGAGCAAATTTTTGGGTGTCAACTGCCGTCGTTGCCTCCGCGTATCTCGAAATGCCAAAATCCGAAAGACACCACTTGCCATCTAGATAAAGAACGTTTTCCGGTTTCAGGTCTCTATGGATAACCTTGCCATTCAGCTCTACGAGGGCGGAAGCAATGTCGATCAAAATCGGTGTAGCATCCGCCGTGCTGAGCGGCGTTTTGGCGGTTGTCAAATGATCACGAAGGGATTTGCGAGCGCGCGGCATAACGAGAATCCAATGCTCGCCATGTTCACCGCTATCAATTATCGGAACGACCCCTCTCGCTCCCTTTAGATCGACAAACAACAGCTCTCTGCTCGCACCAGGCACTTTCGGTACCAGCTTAATTGCGGCCTTCGACCCATCGGGGCTCTCAGCAGCAAAGACCTGACCAAACCCGCCGGCTCCAAGACGCTCACCGAGAATCCAATCTTTTTTCAGGCTAATGATCGTCAAAGAGCGCTACTCCCAATACCTCATCTTAAATCCACGTCCGCCAAATGGCGATACTCCCTACAACTAGGCATATCAGCGAGCCGATCCCGCCGGTGATCGCAATCCACATTGTCACTTTCATACCCTTGCCTTTGTCGGGCTGCGGCCAATACTTGGAATCAGAAAGCATTCTCACGTCGGTCCAACTATGAAACAGCACTGAACCGCCCCGGGTTTGCCGGAGGCCATTTGGTTTAAGTTATGCCGCCATGGCCGGTTGTTCCAGCATGGCGTAGTAGCGTTGCTCGGCTTCGGCCGGCGGGATGTTGCCGATGGGCTCCAGGAGCCGCCGGTTGTTGAACCAGTCCACCCATTCCAGCGTCGCGAACTCGACGGCCTCGAAGCTGCGCCATGGTCCGCGCCGATGGATCACCTCGGCCTTGTAGAGACCGTTGATGGTTTCGGCGAGAGCGTTGTCATAGGAATCTCCGACGCTGCCGACAGAAGGCTCGACGCCAGCTTCAGCCAGGCGTTCGGTGTATTTGATAGAGACGTATTGGCTGCCCCTATCGCTATGATGCACGAGCCCGCCGCGATGGACCGGTCGGCGATCGTGCAGGGCCTGCTCCAGCGCATCGAGCACGAAGCCTGCGTGCGCCGTGCGGGAGGCCCGCCAGCCCACGATCCTGCGGGCATAGGCGTCGATCACAAAGGCGACGTAGACGAAGCCGGTCCAGGTCGCGACATAGGTGAAGTCGGAGAGCCAGAGGACGTTCGGCCTTGGTGCCTTGAACTGGCGATTGACGTGATCCATCGGGCATGGCGCGGCCTTGTCGCTGATCGTGGTCTTGACGGATTTGCCGCGGATGACCCCTTGCAAACCCATGTCCCGCATCAGTCGCGACACCGTGCAACGGGCAACATCGAAGCCTTCGCGCTTGAGCTGCCGCCAGACCTTGCGCACGCCGTAGACGGAGAAGTTTTGATCGAAGACGCGCCGAACCTCGATCTTCAGCGCGGCGTCCAGCCTGGCGCGCGCCGACCGCGTGGCCGGATCGCGCCGCTTCGCGACATGGGCGTGGTAGGTCGAGGGGGCAATCGGCAACACCTTGCAGATCGGCTCGACCCCATGCGCCCCACGATGATCGTCAATGAAGGCGATCATGGCTTGGACCGGCGGTCGAGCTCCGCCATCGCAAAATAGGCGCTTGCCTTGCGCAGGATCTCGTTGGCCTGCCGAAGCTCGCGGTTCTCCCGTTCGAGCGCCTTCAGCTTCTCGGCCGTATCGGTCGGAACGCCGGTCCGCTGCCCGCTATCGACCTCGGCCTTCTTGACCCAGTCATGCAGCGTCTGCGGCGTGCAGCCGATCTTGGCCGCGATTGACGTCACTGCCGCCCAGCGCGACGGGTGCTCGCCGGCGTGATCCAGAACCATCCGAACCGCTCGGGTCCGGACCTCGGGTGAAAACTTGTTCGTTGTCTTGCTCGTCATGGCTCCATCCTCTCAGGAGTTGGAGCCTCCGGCAAACCCGGGGCGGTTCACACCGCCGCGAAGGTGAAATTCCACCAAGCGGCGAATGCGGCGATGAACGCCGACACAATGCCAGCCACGAACCAAAATAAGGCGACTGAGTAGGATGGAGGATGTTCTCCGGAATGCGCTTTGAAAAGAAGGCCGACGATAGCGCCTGAGTGCATGAGCCACAGGGTATTGACCAGCCAACGACCGTATTCGATCTGTGCTGCCCGAGCGCTTTTCAACAGTTCGAAGCCGAGTTGATACGCAGCTTCAGCCTGCCTCTTGTAAGTCTCCTGATCAAGGCTCATCGACTTGTCCTACTAGGCCGCGCGTTCGCGATCCATGATTATGGAGTAGCGACTGCTCGTGGGAGGGACGCGGACGCATCCTCAACCGGGGCGACTATAGGCGCTTCTTCATCGGCAGCTTTCGGCGCGGCTTTCTTCCGGGTGGCAGCCCGCTGCAAACGCTTGATGTTCTGAAGAGCCGCCTTCGCTTCATCGCTATCGACCAAGTCGCGCTTGATGACTTCCTCACGCAACAAGGTCTTCAGATAGTCGACTTCCACCTTAACGCCGGAACTCATCCGACGAATCTCGCGGCGCAGAACTTCCAGGATGAAGTCGGTCTGCAGAACGGCTGCGACAGTAAACTTGTTCGTGACCTGCTTGTGCAGCAAGAACTCCGCCATCGTGCCCTTTGAAAAGCCTTCGCGACTCAAGTTTCCGAAACACTCCAAGGCTTCTGGACTCTTGGCGCTGGCCTCAATAGCGTCCAGCTCGCAAACGAGAATTTTCTCAATTGGCTGACCGAAATGCACCTTGTAGATACGCCAGTGAGCACCATTCGTGAGCACCACCCACTCGATGCCCTCGTTGGCAGCATAATCGATGGCTTGCTTGACGTGGGCATCCTTGAGGTCGATCCCGATGGCCTTAACTTCGATGATGAATCTGATTTCGTCATCAAACTTCACGGCAAGATCAACATAGGTGCCGCGGATCGCGTACTGGCTAGTGACATGCAGATATTTGTCATAGCCGCAGATGTCGGAAAGCATATCGTTGATGACAGTGACAGTATCAGCCTCGCTGACGTCGCGCTTCAGCAACCCTGACAGTACGCTCTGGTACCTTTTAAGCTGGGTGGTGATCCGAGTAGCAACTTTTGTTGAGAGTTTTGCCATGATTCGCCCCCTAGAAATAAAGGCACGAGCATCATGCAACCTTCCGGCGAGCGCAAGCCCCATTTAGTCGAAGTGTAGCTACTCAGGAGGCCGAGCCGTTCGGCGAAGTGGGCCCGCATTGCTTAGCCCCTCGTCTATGTTGACGAAGGACTAATGGAGTCGGAAGGCCGGCTCGCAAGAGGTAGCGGCTTGCGTCTTAGGCCTCCTCGCGGAATCCTCCGACATGAGCACTAAGTCGCGAGAGGTTATCTGGGGTGGTCGGATCATGGCGCGAAGATCCGAGCCAAGGGAGCTCGCGAGCGCGCCGAGGCGGCCGTTGGCGAAGCCGACCGAGCCGAGGCCGAGGCCTGGTCGGTCCGCATGGAAGGCTTTGGAGGCCCCGCACAGCCCTCCCCGACGATCGGCCAATGCATCAACGGCGGACTCGGCTGGCTGGAAGTCGAGTGCTCTCGCTGTAAGATGCGCAGCAATCTTTGTCTTGACGCCATCCGCCGACGTCCGGAGACGCCGCTCTGGAAGCTGGAAGCTTCGCTGAGGTGCCGGTCCTGCCGCACGCCTCGCTACGCGCCACCTGCCCGAATGATCAAACTGACCGAGACAAGACAGATCACCCCCTACAAGTGGGTGCATCCTACTGAAGAACGTTAGGTCGAGCTGCGAATCAAGTCATTTGAAACCATGTGCAATCTGTATTCGATCACAAACAACCAAGCGGCGATCAGCGCGCTGTTCCGCGCAACCGTAGGCGCGGCCGTGTTCTGCGACATGCGGCGTTCGTGTCAGCGAAGCGGTTCTCGGGAAACTTTGCATCGCCTTGCCGCATGGTTTGGCCGTTTCAGCTACCTTGTCTGCATTGCGACCCCATTCGGCCGGCGGTCGTGGAGCCGTTTTGAGCACAGATCTGATTTCATCGCCGTCAGGTTTTTGCCCCACGCACCACGTCCTGCCACTCCGGATGTCGCTCTATCTGCGCCTTTGCGAACGGGCAGAGCGGAATGATCGCGAACGCTTCGCGCCGCGCGTCCTCGATCGCTCGTCGCACCAGCCGCTCTCCGATCTTGCGGCCGCGCAAGGCGGCGGGAACTTCCGTGTGGTCGATGATGATCAACTTGTCGTTCGCCCGGCTGTAGGTCATCTCGGCTTCGACGCCGTCGACGACGAGCCGGTAGCGTCCCTTCGATGCGCCATCCTCCCGCTCGACCGTTTTGTCGTCGGCTGAATGCGTTTGATCAGACTGCGCGGCATCCGGGGGGCGGACCTGACGTGGCTGTCCGCGCGCGCATTCCAGAAGATCGCGGTCCCATCCTGCCAGATCGGCCGCAGCCTCGTAGGTCGAGACGAGGAAAGCCATCAGGGCTTCGTCGGGATCGGCGGCCGACTGCACGGCATCGTAGGGGAGCATGAATTCAGACAAGCCGTCGTGCCAGAACGCGGCATCGGGCCGGACCGTCGCGGCTCGGTAGCCGTTCGGCGCCGGATAGGCGTAGGCGTAGAAGGCAGGATAGTCGATGCCGCCGCCGCCCGGCCAGAACCCTGCTGACGAAACCTCTCGATCATAAGCCTCCTGCGCCACGTCGTCTGGCAAGGCAGGAATTCCGCCAGGGTGGAGCGGCGCGCGCCGTCCCGAAAAGCGCGTAACGGCGAGGTCGAAGCTGCCCCAGAACAGATGAACGGGGCTGGATTTACCGAGGAAGGAGGTGCGGAACCGATTGAAGACCCTGTCGATCGCCACGAGCGCCTGGTGAAAGCGCTGAACGGCGTGGCTATCATAGGGCCGGTCGCGATGATCTTCGGCGAAGGGGACCGGGTTGGGGACCTCGTTCGGCTGTCCGTTGAATGTCGGCGTGCCGCCGAGGTCCGAAATCAACTTCACGAAGCTGTCGTGGAACGCCGCGACCGTGGACGGCCCGAGCTCGAACGATGCTCGGCGGCCTTCACCGCTGGTGCCAACAACCTTGTGCTCCCGAAAATCAAACAGGATCTCGATGCCCGGGCCGTCGGGTATCGGCGAGGATGCCAGACCGTTCGGCGTGACATAGAAGGTCGCGTGCCACGAATGGTTCAGCCACGGTGTATGAGCCAGCCGGTACTTGCCTGCGACCTGGAGGTAGAGATGCAGAGCTGAACAAGTCTCGCGCCAGCTGAGGTAGTCGAGGTGGGGCCACTTGTTGCTCATTTTGAATTTTCTCCATCCAGCATCTGTACGCGATGTGGCATTTGATCTTCAGCGCTTGAGTTAGGTCCTGGCAATCACTCTATCCGCGCCCGTTATCCTACGCCTGCTGGCAACAACCGGCGAACGGCGCGGCAGAGACTGTTGCGCTGTTCCACGGCAGGACGATGTCAAAGCGCCCGCCAGGCGATGCAGAACTGTTTGATCGCGGCGTCGAACCGATCTTACCGAAACGCCTTGACAAGGCGGTGCGAGGGCTGCTGCGCAGGTGCCAAAATTGCGCTTCTTCCCGGCTACCGGAGAACCGGGGCCGCTCGCTGCGACCCGAACGAGAGTTCCACTTTCGTGAAACTCGATACAGGGCGCCTCGGTGAAACGCAGGGCGCTACGTAACGCGGTCGCCGGCGGCAGGTCAGAATGCTGAAAAGAAGGTGCCGCGCAGCACTTAGCCGCAAGATTGGCAACGTGTCGCAGGTTCCGCGCCGCATTTCGTTCGAAACGCTTGATAGGATCACCGGCTGAAACCCCGAGCGCTTTGTCGGGCACGCTGAGACCTATCCGGATGATTTGCACGGCCTGTTCGCCATGCGTCCCGAAGCGCTCGGCCCTGACCTGCTGGCCCGCGCCCGCGGCCCGACTGGCCGAGTCGCCTTGAGACGAGGTAAGATCATGACCGATACCACGAAGGCCATCGTCCTCCATAAATTCGGTGGCTACGACGCGTTCGAGCTGCGCGATGTTTCCGTACCGGCTCTCGGAGCGCGACAGGTCCGGGTGCGCGTCCACGCCACCGCCATCAATCCCCTGGACATTCAGATCCGCCGTGGCGACTATACCGATTACGTGCCGCTCCCCGCCATCATCGGTCACGACGTTTCCGGTGTCGTGGAAGAGACGGGAGCGGACGTGAGCGAATTCGGAATCGGCGACGAGGTTTACTACACGCCCAAAATCTTCGGCGGCCCCGGCTCCTATGCGGAACAGCATATAGCCGATGTCGATCTGGTCGCGCGCAAGCCGCGCAACATCAATCATCTGGAGGCCGCCAGCCTGACGCTGGTCGGGGGCACGGTCTGGGAAGCTTTGGTGACCCGCGCCCAGCTTGCCGTTCATGAAACGATCTTGATCCACGGTGGCGCCGGTGGCGTGGGCACGGCGGCCATCCAGCTTGCCAAGGCGATGGGTGCGCGGGTCATCACGACGGCGCGCTCCAGCAACCATGAATTCGTACGTTCGCTCGGAGCGGACGAGGTGATCGATCACCGGTCCGACGACTATGTTTCAGCCGTGGCGGATCTAACGCATGGGCAGGGGGTGAACGTCGTGTTCGATACCATCGGCGGCGATACCCTGGCGAAAAGCCCGCTTGCCCTCGCGGATGCGGGACGGGTGATCAGCATCGTCGACATCGCACAGCCGCAAAACCTGATCGAGGCGTGGGGCAGGAATGCCGCCTACCATTTCGTGTTCACCCGGCAGAACCGCGGCAAGCTCGACGCGGTGACGAACCTCGTCGAACGCGGCCTGATCAAGCCGGTGATCGGCGCGGTGCTGCCTCTGGCCCGGGTCGGCGAAACGCATGAACTGCTCGAAAACGGGGGATCGCGCGGACTTCGCGGCAAGGTGGCGGTTGATGTTGTGGGGCAGACTGTGGCGCTTCCCGTCCCTCAATAGATGCCTCCGCAGGGCAGCGGCAGCAGTTACTGCATCGCGATACGGCGGACCGGATCGCGAACCGCCCGACGATAATCGGTCGGACTCATGCGCTGATGCTTGAGAAAGACACGGGCGAGGACCTGGTTTGACGAGTATCCGACCTCCAGGGCGATCTGCGTGACCGGAAGGTCCGTATGTTCGAGCATTTCGCGAACTTTCTCCACTCTCAGTCGCGTCAGGTAAACCCGCGGCGGCACGCCGAGGCTTTGCTTGAACATGCGGGCGAAATGGAACGGTGAAAGCCGTGCCTCGGCTGCCAGATCGTCGAGGCTGATATCATCCGAAAGCCGCGCTCGCATCAGTTCCAGGCAGCGCCGTTCCGCCCAAGGCGCGAGGCCGCCCCTGGCCGGCGCGAACGGCATCCCACCCAGGCTGCAAAGCTCGGCGAGGATCTCGCAGCCCGCCGCGCGCGCCAACAGCCGCGACGGCGCCCCCTCGTCCTCACAGAGAGTCCACAGGTTGCGGACCGCCGATCGGATCGCCGACGAGTCGAACACTCGGCCGTAGATGCAGGAGGTGTCGAACGAGAAGCGGCCGTCGGCCGCCTCGTCGAGCACGCTCTGCCACCGGGCCAAAGGAAACGCCAGGCTGCGGAGCCGATGGCCTTCGTCATTGATCACCGAGGTCGCAAAGTTCGGCGCAGCAACGGCGAGAGTGCCTTTCGCGGTCTTCACATCGAAGCGACCTCCTCCCAGGTCTCCCCTGACACGACTGCAGCCAAGCATGTCCTCCATCAGCACAATGTCCGACACGGCCGGGCGGGACATGTCCCCGGCTGGTCGCTGGACCTCAAGAAGGTCGAGTATCCCGCCCGGGGATTTCGTCATGCGCAAGTAGGACGCATGTCGGCCTTTGCTGTGCCACTGGGCGAATGACGAAGCGGCATGGAAGGTCATTGCCGTCCCTCCAGAGCCGAATGCGCGCGAGGCGAGATCGATGGGCGAACCGGATCGCGAACGGTCCGACGATAGTCGGAGGGGTTCAAACGCATGTGCTGGAGTAAAACCCGGGTGAGGACCTGGTTCGACGAGTACCCAACCTCGAGTGCGATCGCCGTGGTCGGAAGATCCGTCCGTTCGAGCATATCCAGGATTCTGCCCGGCGATTTCCTGTACGCACATAAAAGGCCTGTCGGCCCTCGCAGTAACATTTGCTGAAAGACGAATAGGCAGGCACGCTCATTGCTGTGTCTCCTATTGAATTATCGTATTGCGATCCGCGCGCGCGGCCTGACGAGGCCGCCACCTGAGCTCGCCAGCTCATCTGCCCCCTGTGGTACACCCCGCAACATATGTTGGCGGCCAGACGGGTCCGCAACCTCGCGACGTCGGGACGGCCTGTGGCGTTCCGCCGCGCGGGTCTAGTGACAGCACCATGACGCGTCATCGCTCGCGTGACCGCCGTGCTGATACTCTCCCGTAATCTCTGCACCTCCACGGTGCGTCGGGGCCAGCTATTCAGGTAAGCCCCTCACGTCAGCATCGCGACAATCGGCTGGATCTGGTCGGAGGCGGACGTCACCAGTCCGTCATAGGACGTTTGGCCGTGTGCGGCGGCCTTCAGGATGCATTCGGCCACGGCCGCTTTGAGACCGAAGACCGATTGATGGGCTGGCACGCTCGCCATCACGGTTTCCAGGGCCTGACGCATCGTCTGAATGAGCTCGGAGCTATATTGCATTGGTTGTCCTCCGCTGGCTCATATTAGATCGCGGGCTCATGCCTGCCACTCACAAGCCCGGGATTGTTGTTTGAGATTGATTGAGAATCATCGTCTCAATTCAAACGCCAGATCGCCGCATTGAGCACGCCGGCAAACGCGACCCAGGCCGCATAAGGCACGAACAATGCGGCCGCCAGTCTGTCTCGTGGCATCTCGAGGCCGATGTAGGTCACGATCGCGGCGAACAGGCCGACGAGGATGACGAGCGCGGCGCCGATCTGGTGCATCGTGAACATGACGGGCGACCAGGCGAAATTGAGCGCCAGTTGCGCGGCCCAGGCCAGCATCGCCTTCCCCGACGGAACACGACGAAAGGTCCGCCAGCCCGCGACGGCGATCATGATGTAAAGGATGGTCCAGGCCACCGGAAAGGCCCAGTTCGGCGGCACGAAATCCGGCTTGGCCAGGGCCGCATACCGGTCTCCGGGGAGATTGGTCGCGCCGATCAGCCAGCCGATGCCGACCACGCCCGCCACGAAGAGCAACAACTGAAACATCCATCACCTCGCGCTTCCCCTGGCTCGATTGTATCATCTCTCCATGAGCGAATCCGACACGGTGACCGGCGCGGCCTCGCCGATCCGCAAGATCATCCATATCGACATGGATGCCTTCTATGCGTCGGTGGAGCAACGCGACAATCCGCAGCTGCGCGGCAAGCCGGTCGCGGTCGGCGGCTCCGCGGAGCGCGGCGTCGTCGCGGCGGCCAGCTACGAGGCCCGCAAGTTCGGCGTTCGCTCCGCCATGCCGTCGGTGACCGCGAAGCGGCAATGTCCAGAGCTGATCTTCGTCAAGCCGCGCTTCGAGGTCTACAAGGCGATCTCGAGGCAGATCCGCGAGATCTTCGCCGAGCACACGGCCATCGTCGAGCCCTTGTCGCTGGATGAGGCCTATCTCGACGTGACGGAGAACCTGCAAGGCATTGCGCTGGCGCGGGACATCGCGCGGAAGATCCGCGAGAAGATCAAGGCCGAGACGGGCCTCAACGCTTCGGCGGGCATCTCCTACAACAAATTCCTGGCCAAGCTCGCCTCGGACCATCGCAAGCCCAACGGCCAGTTCGTGATCTCGCCGGAGATGGGGCCGGCCTTCGTCGAGACGCTGCCGGTCGGCAAGTTCCACGGGATCGGCCCGGCAACAGCCGCGAAGATGAACGCGCTCGGCCTGTTCACCGGCCGCGACATCCGCAACCAGACGCTGGAGTTCATGAACGCGAATTTCGGCAAGTCCGGCGCCTATTACTATTGGATATCACGCGGCGTCGACGAGCGGCCTGTCAGGGCCAACCGGATCCGCAAGTCGATCGGCGCGGAGAACACGTTCTCGATCGACCTCGACGCATTCGATGCGCTGGTCGCCGAACTCAGGCCTCTCATCGACAAGGTCTGGCGCCATTGCGAGGCGTCCGGCAATCGCGGCCGCACCGTTACCCTGAAAATCAAGTTCGCCGACTTCGAGATCATCACGCGCAGCAGGTCCGTCGCCGCGGCCGTTGCGGGCCGGGACGAACTGGAGCGGCTGGCCTGCGGCCTGCTCGAAGCCGAGATGCCGCCGCCCAAGCGCGTCAGGCTGCTGGGGGTCTCGCTGTCCTCGCTCCAGGCCGGTGGCGATTCGGAGCCGCAGTTGACGCTCGGGATCTGAATCCGGCCAGAGGACCGCTTCGGCGAACGCGACATCTTTAGCAGCGACGCGGCCCAAAACCTGTCGTAGAGACGTCAAACAGGTCTTTTCGCGATTGATGTTGGAATGCTTGCCTTATTGATACGCCTCGGACTGCGCTTCGAAGACCGCATCGAGGAGCGGCGATTTGTCGACCAATATGTCCGGGGCAGCCTCGGATGGACGCAGATCGCAATGCTGCTCGGCGCCGCCACCTATGCCGGCTACACGCTCTGGGATTGGGTGCTGTACCCCGAAGTGGTTCCGATCACGCTCGCGATCCGCGGCGGCACGGCCGTCTTTATCCTGCTGCCGCTGACGGCGCTGCTGTCACGGCGATGGATGAAGCCATGGGCAGAGACGATCTTCCTCGTCTATTGTGTCATTCCCGGCTGCATCTTGCCCAGCATTTATCTGGTGCTGCCGTCGGGCTTTACCTTTGCCGCGCCCGGCATGATGATGATCATCCTGTTCGTCTCGACCATGCTGCCGTTGCGGATCGGCTCGCTAGCGATTTTCTGCCTGCTCTCGTGGGTGGCGCTGCTGGTCGCCGAGTCGTTCGCGACGACGATGCCGACCGGGCTGAGCTTCATCAATCATTCTCTCGTCGGCAATGCCTACGCATTGTCGCTCTACGCCGTGGCTGCGCGCGAATACCGGGCGCGAAGACAATTCCGGACGTCGGAGGCGTTACAACGGGAAAAGGAACGCTCGGAGAGATCGCTGCGCGATCTGCGCGCGACCCAGGAGCAGCTCGTGCAGGCGGAAAAGCTTGCCTCGCTCGGCCAATTGGTGGCCGGTGTCGCGCACGAGGTCAGCACCCCGCTCGGCCTCGCCCTGACGACCTCGACCACCATGCAGGCCGATCTGCAGACAATGGCTGATGCCTTAGGCGGAGCATCGGTCCGGCGTTCCGACCTGACAAAGGGCATCGACAGGCTCAAGCAGGGGCTCAATCTGACCTTCGACAATCTGCACCGCGCATCCGAGATGGTGCACAGCTTCAGGCAGGTCGCCGTCCATCAGGCCGACGAGGACCGGCGGACCTTCGAGCTCAAGGACTGGCTGTCGGAGTTGATGTCCAAGCTCGGGCCATTGCTGTCGCATCATGGCCTGACGGTCGCGGTCCGATGCCCGGCGGGGATCAAGCTCAACAGCTACCCCGGAGCGCTAGCTCAGGTGATCAGCAATCTCGCTCTCAATAGCGCAGGCCATGCCTATCCTGACAAGAGAGGCGGCCGGTTCGTCATCACAGTCAGCCAGCCGGACCCGACATCCGTCCGCCTCGTCTGCGCTGATGAAGGCATCGGAATTCCCGAGGAGTTGCAGGCGCAGATCTTCGATCCGTTCGTCACGACTGGTCGGGAGAGCGGCCATGCCGGCCTGGGGCTGCACATCGCCTTTAATCTGGTGGCCTCATCGCTGAACGGGCGCCTGCGGCTCGAGAGCACGACGGGTCCGGGGACTCAGATCGCCATGGAGATTCCGCTCCAGGCATGACTCCCGCGGCCAGGTTGGAGCCGCCTCGAAAAGTGAACACAGAGCGCCCGGCGAGTGCGACTGTCGGTGACGGATTTTCAGGCCCGCCACCGTTGAAAGTCGATTCGCTCGGTCCGCTCAATGCCTCACGTGCTCGAACACCACGATCACGCCGGTCGGTTCGGGCTCATGCGCCATCAGGCGCGTCAGGTCGGAATCGCCCCAATCGGCGAGGCTGACGACCTCGCCACTCTGGCGGTCGGTCTCGGCACCAAGCGATGCCGCAGGCTCGAGGACCTTGAGGCCCATCTCGTCGACAAAGAAAGTGTGCTCGCCGAACATGCTGTTGAGCTGCGGCATCGCGGGATGTTCGTCGGGCAGCACCTGAGCGCCGAGTTGGTTGACGGTCTGCTTCACCTGTTCGGATGTGAGCTTCATGAGCTGCTCCGTTTCTGTCTGCGGTTTCATTGACCCAGGCGGGAGCATGCGTTCCCTGCCCTTGTCCGCCTGGCTCAAAGTCCCGAACAGGCGCTGCGGACAAATGTTCCTGCAAAATGTATTTCGTGATCGCGCGCCGCATCCGCCGCGCTAGCGGCACGAGTTCGCCACAGGATGCACACGATCTGTCCGCTTTAGTCGGCGGCTTCGACGATCCGGATGTCGCGGTCGACGCCGTCGCCAAGCAGAGCGTGGGCGGCCTGATAGGCCGGGCTCGCATACGCCGCCCTGGCGCGCTCCACGCTGTCGAACTCGATGAGAACGACGCGCTCCATCTGGCCGAGCTCGAAGGCCGCGGCCGGCATCCCGCGTGCGAGCACACGGCCGCCGGCCGCTTCGATCGCCGGACGCGACAGCTTGGCGTAGGCCGCCATGGCATCGGGATTCTTGATCGCTCGGTAGGTTGCAACCCAGTAGGCTTTGGCCATCGCTTCTCCTGACGTTTGGGGCGAATTGCTACTCGCCGCGGTTCTCGCCGACCGACAAAGCGCAGATGCGTGACAGATAAGTGTAGGGCAGGCCGGTCTCCTCGGCCCAGGCATTGAACTGCGCCTGCACCTTGGCGAGATCGCCCTTCGACTTGACCTCTTCGGCGATGTCGAGACCTGCATCGCGCAGGCAGACCGCCACGTCCTTGGACGTCACGAAACCGTCCCAGCCGACGAAGCGCAGCAGCATCTGGCCGGTGTTGCCCCCTAACCGGCTGCCGCGCTTGTTGAGGAGATCGAGCAGGCCGATCTCGTCGGACGACGGCCACTTTGCCAGAAACCTGCCGAAGCTGCCGTGCTGCTTCGCGATCTCCTGCACGAAGGCGGCGTTGTCGCGCACCGACATGATCTTGGCGCCGTTGCGCACGATGCGCGCGTCGCGCAGCAGGCCCTCCCAATAGTCCTCGGGCTGGAAGGTGAGCTTGGCGGGCTGGAAATGCAGGAAGGCGTCTTCAAAGCCGTCCCATTTCGAATCGATCACGCTCCAGGCGAAGCCGGCGCAGAACACCCGCCTGGTCATCTCGGCGAGGATCCGGTCATCGCCGAACTTGGCCAGCCGCTTCAAGTCCGGCTTGGCCGGCATCAGTTTCCCCAGCGCCTTGGGCCCGCCCTTGCGCTTCTCGGCCCGCGCGCGAATGGTCTTGAAGGGGGTCATGTGAACACAGGTGTTGAGGGCAGGCCACGACACCAGAATTCGGCGATCCGGTCCAGCCCCCGCATTGCCGCCCCTTGCGCTCTGCGACGGGACGCAGCATGCTGTCGTTCATAGGATTGACGCAAAGGGGCGGCCGGGCTGGTCTGCTTCTTGCTTTATGCCGTTTTTGGAATCCCCTTACATTTTGATCTCTGGCCGTCGGATTTTCCATGCGCTGCCTGGTCGTGGCCGACCTGCATTACTCGTTGCCGCAGCTCGACTGGCTGGTCAGCGCGGCGCCGCAATTCGATCTCGTGGTCTTCGCCGGCGATGCGCTCGACATCGGCTCGATCGTGGACTTCCGCGCCCAGATCGTGGTGGTGAAGAAGTACCTCGCGCTCCTTGCCGCGCGGACCCGCGTGATCCTCTGCTCCGGCAATCACGACCTGGACGAGCGCAGCACCGAAGGCGAGAAGATCGCACGCTGGATTTCGGAGGTACGCGAGCTCGGCATCGCCTGCGACGGCGACAGCCTCAGCATCGGCGACACAATGTTCACGGTGTGCCCGTGGTGGGACGGGCCCCTGGTGAAGCAGCGCATCGTCGAACAGTTGCGCGATGCCGCCACCGGCCGGCTGCGGCGCTGGATCTGGGCGCATCACGCGCCGCCGGCGGATTCACCGACGAGCTGGGGCGGCAAGCGCTTCTTCGGCGACGTCGAGCTGGTGCAATGGATCATGCAATATCAGCCGTCGATGGTGATCTCAGGCCATGTGCACCAGTCGCCGTTCATCACCGGCGGCTCGTGGTTCGACCGGCTGGGCCAGACCTGGGTCTTCAACACCGGCCTGCAACCGGGCCGGCCGCCGACCTGCATCGTGCTCGACCTCGACGCGGACAGGGCATTCTGGCTCGCGGCCGGCGAAGCCCAGTGGATCGACCTGAATGCGCCGCTGAAGCGCCCCGCCGCCCCCATCGAGGCGCCGCCCGACTGGCTCACATTCTTGGATCGGATTTCCGATCCGAGCCTGGCGAGACCTCATGCGGCGGCAGGTTGATCATGCTCTGGAGCACCTCGCCGACCATGGCCAGATGCGTGCCGTGGCCGGCATATTGCCGCTTGAGATCGGCGAGATAGGTGTTGGCGACATTGAGCCGCTGCGCCAGCATCTTTGCGATCAGCAGGGCCACACCCGGCTCCTTCTCGAGGAACGAGGCGGCGTCCTCGAACTCATAGACGATCGCGTCGGAGCAGGCCCGCACGGTGGCGGTGTGCGGCTGGCCCAGCAGCACGGACATCTCGCCGAGCACGGCGCCGGGTTCGGTGACGGTGGCGACCACCATCTCGCCCTTGAGCACCTCGAGCTTGCCTTGCATCAGCACGTAGAGGTGGCCGCTGGTGCCACCCTCGTTGACAATCAGCGTGCCGGCGGCGACCTGCCGCTCCGTTCCGCCGGTGCAATAATCCAGGACTGCGCGCATCGCAGAAGCTCCCGTCGCTGCGGACCCCATCGCCCCAGACCAGAGCATGATCCGTGCCACACGACAAATCAACGCGTCTATGACGGGCGCGACAGCACTTGGCGAGGGGGACCGCGCCAGTCTCCAGGGCCGGTATCCCCAAAACCCGCCTCCGTCGCCAGGCCGCGCATGTCCGAGGCCGCGCAACGGCCGCATGGTCGGCGCTGCCCAACCTGGCGGCTGAAAACGAACAGCGCGTTTTCGCGTGCCGTGCGTCACACTCGGGAGAGCGAGGGCACCTCCTCCGGCACGATCGCCCGAAGCCCGCCGAAGCGGCGCTCGCGGCCGTGGAAGGCGGCGAGCGCCGCGGTGAGATCGCTCGCATCGAATTCGGGCCACATCCGCTCGGTGAAATGCAGCTCGGCATAAGCGCCCTCCCAGAGCAGGAAGTCCGACAGCCGCTTCTCGCCCGAGGTGCGGATGATGAGATCGACGTCGCGAAGGCCAGCCTCGCCGGTAACGAGCTGCGAGAACGCTTCGCGTGTGAGGCTGGTGAGCGCGGCCGCTTTGGCCGCCGCGTTGAGGATCGCATCGCGAGCTGAGTAATCCACCGCGATGCGCAGATGCAGCGCGCTTCCTCGGGCGGTCGCCTCCTCGGCGCGCGTGATCGCGGTGGCGATGCCGTCAGGCAGCCGGTCGCGGCGGCCGATCACGGTGAGACGCACACCGTTCCTGACCAGGCTCTGCACCTCGTTGGCGAGATAGAAGCGCAGCAAGGTCATCAGCGCCGCGACCTCGGCCCTCGGCCTCCGCCAATTGTCGGCCGAGAAGGCGTAAAGCGTCAACGTGCCGATGCCCTGCTTGGGCGCGGCCTCGACGATTCGGCGGATGGTCTCGACGCCGGCCTCGTGGCCACGCACGCGGGACAGGCCGCGCCGCGTCGCCCATCTGCCGTTGCCGTCCATGATGATGCCGACATGGAGCTTCTCGTTGCGCGAGGTGGATTCGCTTTGCATTGCAAAGTCTCCGGTCAATAAAAGGGGGAGAATCAGGTCGAGGCGATACCGAGGCGGCCGAGCAGCGACGCCTCGCGGCCGGCGGCTTTCGCCGCGTCGCGCACCAGCCGCTCGAGCACGGCGAGATAGTCGAGGAAACGGCGGCGGCCGGCCTTGGTCAGGCGACAGGTCGTGTGCGGGCGGTTGCCCTCGTAGCCCTTGGTCATCTCGACGAGGCCCGCCTCCTGGAGCACGGCAAGGTGCCGGCTGAGATTGCCGTCGGTGAGGCCGCAGAGCTGCTTGAGATCACCGAATGCCAGCCCCTTGGGATGCGCCATCAGCGAGGTCAGAAGCCCGAGCCTCGCCTTCTCGTGGATCACGCGGTCGAGTCCTTCATAGGAGAAGGGCGCGCTGTCAATCTTCGACATCGTTGTCTCCGGACGCGAAATGCAGAATGGCCGCCATCACCGATTGCCCGATTACGAAAGGCAGTCCCATGGTCCATGGCGACAGCGTGTGGGTTCGGCTCGCCAGCACCACCACTGCGAAGCCGGACACGAAATACCACGCGCCGGCGAACGCGACGGTGCGCGGCAGTGAGCGGACCGAGGCAAAGATGCCGAGCGACACCAGGATCTGCCACAGGCCCGGCAGCAGCCACAGCGTCTCGCTCGCGAACTTCCACATCACCACCGCGAGCAGCACGCCGGCAACGCCTGCCGGCAGGAACTGCTCGACGGCCTGGTGGATCATGGCATCCGCCAGGCCCGAATGGTGACGGCGCGAACGCGCCCGCATCTCGATGCCGATCATCAGCCCCGAGAGCACGGCGGCACTGAGCCAGCCGATGAAGAATCCGAGCGGCTCGCCGGTGGGGTCATCCAGCAGCCAGAACTGCAGAACCGCGGTGATGAGCGCGACAGCGCCGGTCGCCACCATCGTCGCCGGGCCGTAGCCGCGGAAGGCTGTACCCGCCGCGATCTGGCTGCGGATCGTCACGATGTCGGCCAGCGCCTTGTCGAGATCGCGCATCGGCAACGCCAAATCCTCGTTCCACCCGGGTGTTTCGGGGCGTGATGTCCCGTTACTTTGTATTGCAAAGTATATGGCACCGCAAAGCAAAGGCAAGCCCGAATGTCGCGACGGCCCGACCGGACGCGAGCGGACAACTGGCGGTTGCGCGCTACATATCCTGACGGATAAGATGGATCCGGAAGCGTTCCAGGGGGCTGGTATGTGGCGGAAGTCGTTTGTCGTTGCGTTTGTTCTCGAGGTGATGCTGGCCGGGTTCGTTCATGCGGCGGGGCCTTTCGGCACAATCCACGTCGGCAACTGGAACGGTGGCGCTTTCACCCATGACTCGACCGGCGCGTTCTCTCACTGCGCTGCAAGCATGCCCTACGCCAATGGCATGACCTTGCTTGTCGGCCAGGATTCGAACAACGCGTGGCTGCTCGGTTTTGCCAATCCAGCGTTTCGTTTCAAGAAGGGCGAGAACCTGACGATCGACCTGACCTTCGACGGTCAGGCCGAGGTGAGGCTGTTTGCGACCGCCTTTTCCGAGGTCATGGTCTCAGCCGTTCTGCCGACAAACGTCGCGCGCGCTTTCCAGACGGCGAGCCTGATGGTGGCGGTGGCGAGAGGCACGCCCTTCCAGTTCAGCCTGACCTCGACTGCCCCTCTGATTGCCGCCGTCAGCAATTGTGTGATCCGGGTCAAGGCCGACGGGCTGGACAAGGTCGGCGATTTCACCAAGATGGCTGCCAAGCTGCAGGCCGCGCCGGACAAGCAGGCGGCATCGCCCGCCGCCGGCAAACCCGCCAGGGCCAAGAGCGGCACCGGCTTCGTGGTCAGTACGAGCGGACACATCGTCACCAACCACCATGTGATCGACGGCTGCGTCGGCGACATCAAGGGCAATCTCACCGGCGAGGCAGCAATGGTGCTGCGTGTCGTGTCGAGCGACACCAACAACGATCTCGCCCTGTTGCAGGCGCCATCGACGACGACATTCAAGGACTTTGCCCGGATCCGCGACCGCTCGATTCGCTCCGGCGACTCCGTGGTCGCGATCGGCTTTCCCTATCACGGCATCCTGACCTCGGACTTCAGCGTGACCACCGGCATCGTGAGCTCGCTCAGCGGCATGCGCAACGACTCGCGCTTCCTGCAGATCAGTGCCCCCGTGCAGCCCGGCAACAGCGGCGGGCCGCTGTTCGATAGCACAGGTCAGGTCGTGGGCGTGGTCACCGCAAAGATCCCGGCATTGCGTATCGCGGTGGCGACCGGCAACATCCCTGAAAACATCAACTTCGCCATCAAGACCGGCGTGCTGCGCGACTTCCTCGACAATTCCATGGTGCCCTATCAGACCGCCGAGCCAAAGAGCGAGCTCAAGACCACCGACATCGCCACCGACGCCCGACCTTATACGATGCTGATCTCGTGCAGCGCGACGGAGCAGGCGGACGCGAAGCGGTAGCTATCGGGGCAGGGCACACCCTGCACATCACCCTCGGCTGTCATTCCCCGCCACCGGGTCTCGCCTTCGGCGAGCCCGATGACAGGCTCCGGCGGGGAATCCAGTACGCCGCGGCCTCTCGATTCATCACAGCCGTCTCGGAGTACTGGATCGCTCGCGCAGCCGGGCGATGACACCGTTGTTGCCGATCCAGCGTACAACTTCACCCATGACAGCACGCCCCCTTCGCCGCCTGCGGCTCGTACTGGTCGCGCAGGCGCACCCAGTCCATCGGATAGGGCAGGCCTTCCTCGTGACGGCCGAGCGGGGTGAGATCGAGATATTGATAAGCAGCGTTCATCATGTCGAGGCCGCGGGCGAAGCAGGAATAGGTGTGGAAGATCGCGCCGGCCTCGTCGCGGAAGAACACGCTGATGCCGGGCAGTTCGGGGCCGTAGAGCGGCGTGGTCCCGAAATTGTACATCGGCTTGCCGGTCGCGACTTCCTCCGGCGAGAACGTCACGCCGTAATCGCGGTTGAAGTCGTTGCGGCCTGAGGAGATCCAGTCGAAGGTCCAGCCCATCCGCTTCTTGAAGGCTTCGAGCTTTGCGCTTGGCGCCAGCGAGACCGCAACCATGGCGGTGTCGCGCGCGACCAGGTGCGGCACCATGCGCTCGAACCCATCGGCCCAGAACGAGCAACTTTTGCAAGCCGCGTCCCAATCGGGTGCGAACATCACGTGCTGCACGATGAGCTGCGGCCGGCCCCTGAACAGGTCGCCCAAGGACACAATACCGTTCGGCCCTTCAAATTCGTACGCCTTGTCGACCTTGACCCAGGGGAGCCGGCGGCGCTCGTCGGCAAGCCGTTCGCGGGCCTGCGTCAATTCCTTCTCGTGGGCCAGAAGAGCCTTGCGCGCGATGATCCATTGCTCGCGCGAAACGATCTGATGTTGCTGCATGGCGTTCTCCTTGGGGTCAAGCGACGAAAGCATCGAGCTTGTCGAGGAACGAGCTCCAGCCGCGCCGGTGGTTGTCGCGTGCGGTCTCGTCGAAGAACTGGGCGTGATGGAACACCATCAAGGTGCCGGCACCGTCCGGCTTCAGTGAGATCGTCACCAGCGATTCACGCTCGGGCGTCGAATGCCAGGCCCAGGTGAACACGAGCAGCTCGTTCGGCACCACCTCGCGATAGAGGCCGCCGGCTTCGAAATATTCGCCGTCGTCACGGATGAAGCTGATACGGTAGCGGCCGCCGACGCGGACGTCGAGCTCGGCCTGAAGCGTCGCCGGCTTCATGTTCGGCGGCCCGAACCATTGCGCTAGCTGGGGGCCTTGCGTCCAGGCGGCGTAGACCTTTTCGGGCGGCGCGCGGAGCCGGCGCGTGAGCGTGAGGCTTGGACGTTCTGCCGGGCGTTCGGCGGCGGCGGCGTTGGCCATTTCTCATCCTCCACGAAGGCGGCGAGGCGATCGAAATTGTGGGACCAGAACTGCGCATAGCGATTGAGCCAGTTCATCGCCTGCTCCATCGGCTGCGCGGTGAGCCGGCAGGCGACCGTGCGTCCGGTCTTCTCCCGCATGATCAGGCCGGCATCCGTGAGCACGTCGAGATGCTTCATGATCGCCGGCAGCGAGACCGGAAACGGGGCCGCCAGCTCGCTCACCGTCAGGCCGTCCTGCTCGCCGAGGCGTGCCAGCAGCGCACGCCGTGTCGGGTCGGACAGCGCCGCAAAGGTCCGGTCCAGCGTCTCGTCCTTATACTTAACCATATGGTTTAGTATAAACGCGAGCGGAAAGGCGTCAAGCAGGAACCCGTTCGCACGGGTCCGCACGACTGCGTGATCAGGCGAGCGTAGCGCGATCAGTACGGAGTGACAGGCCGCGTGCGCCGGTGCGGCCGCGGTTGCGGGTCCTGTTGCTGGCCGTAGGCAAAGCGAGGATTGCGATCGCAGAACAGCAGGCGGCCGGAGACGCTGGCCTGGCACTGCTCATAGGTGCTGTAGGCGCATTCGCCGGGATAGTCGTACTCGCCGCCCTGCGCGCACCAGGGATAATCGCGCGCGGTGGCGGGGGTGCTGGCGGCGAAACCGACGAGAACCATGGTGGCCAGCGCCGGCAGCGCCAATTGCATCATGCGCATGATTCGAATTCCTCTCTTGGTGACGCGAGATACGGCCCCACATACCATCAGGTTTCGCTGCGCCCTTTTATTCCAGATCAACGGAATCGTGCGAGCAAGAAAAAAGCCCTGCCGAACGGCAGGGCTCCATCTCGATCATCACAAGATCGCTACTCGACCTTCAGGCCGGCGAACTCGACGACCTTCTTCCACTTCTCGGTCTCGGCCTTGATCTCTTCGCCGAACGCCTCCGGCGTCTGCACCCGCGGTTCGCCGCCGAGCTCGACCAGACGCTTGGCCATGTCGGGCTCCTTTATCAGCGCGTTGACCTCGGCGTTGAGCTTGGCGATGATCTCCTTCGGCGTGTTCTTCGGCGCACCCATCCCGAACAGCGCGCTGGCCTCGTAGTCCTTGACGGTCTCTGCGATCGCCTGCACGTCGGGCAGTTGCGGCGAGCGCTGCGCGGTGGTGACGCCGATCGCCCGCAGCGAGCCGGAGCGGATGTGCTGGATGATCGAGGGCATGTTGTCGAAGATCACCTGCACCTGGCCGCCCAGCATGTCGGTGATCGCGGGCGCAGCGCCGCGATAGGGCACGTGCTGCATCTTGCAGCCGGTCATGGCCATGAACATCTCGCCGGACAGATGCACCGAGGTGCCGTTGCCTGACGAGGCCATGTTGACCTTGCCGGGATTGGCCTTCACATATTCGATGAACTCGGCGACGTTCTTGGCCGGCACGTCCTTGTTGACGGTCATCACGTTCGGCACACGCTGGAACGAGGCGACCGGCGCCATGTCGCGCACGAAGTTGAACTTCAGGTTGGCGTAGAGCGAGGCATTGATGTAGTTGGCCGGGTTGACCAGCTGCAGCGTGTAGCCGTCGGGCTCGGCATTGATGACCGATTCGGTCGCGATATTGTTCCCGGCGCCCGGCTTGTTCTCGACCACGAATTGCTGGCCGAGCTTTTCCGAGAGCCGCTGGCCGAGCAGCCGCGCCAGGATGTCGGTGGCCCCGCCCGGCGGATAGCCGACCACCCATTTCACCGGACGGGCCGGGTAATCGGCGGCAAGGGCCTTCGACAGCGGGGTGGCTGCAAGCGGACTGGCGGCGAGCAGGCCCAGCGCGGTACGGCGAGTGATCATCTCAAGGGTTCTCCCAGTGTTGTTCTTGAAAGTCGGATAGCTTGAAGGTCGCGTCGGTTGTAACAAAGCTTGCCACAGGCGGAAAGTGCGCAGCGCGCATCACGACGAAAGGATGAGACATGCCGATCAAGGTTCACGCCCTGGATCATCTCGTGATCAATGTCAGCGATGTCGCGATGACCGCGGAGTGGTATCGCAAGATTCTCGGCATGGAAGTCAAGCTGTTCGATCCTGGCGGCGGCAAGCCGCCCCGCACTTTGCTTGAATTCGGTAACCAGAAGATCAACGTCCGGCAACGCGATGCAGATAAAGTGGAGTGGTTCACCGCCGGCCACCCGACCGCCGGCAGCGAGGATCTGTGCTTTCTCACCTCGGCCACACCGGACGAGGTGGTGGCGCATTTGCAGGCACATGGCGTCGCGATCGAAGCAGGCCCAGGCCCGAGGCAAGGCGCGCGCGGCACGCTGCGCTCGGTCTATTGCAGGGACCCGGATGGCAGCTTGATCGAGATTTCGTCGTACGAGGATTGAGGCCGCCGCCAACCCCGCCCGTCATTGCGAGCGAAGCGAAGCAATCCAGACTTCTTCCGCGGAGGGACCCTGGATTGCTTCGCCGCAAGGGCTCCTCGCAATGACGGAGGAAGGAGCGCGCGCCATGCCCTGCGATTTGCTTCCCGCGTCATCCGATGGCAGGAAGACGCAATCATCAAAAAGCAGCCGCCAGCAAGATGCAGGCTGCACGGGAGGACACATGGCTATCCAGAAGACCGCCGCCGGAATCGTGAGCCCCTTCGACGGGCTCGACGTGCCCTGGCTCTTGAGGATGCGCGCCGAGCTGCGCAGCTCCCATCCGTTCCTGATCTGGGCGCCGTTCGACGCGCCGGCACGGCACTGGAGCTATGGCGAATTTCACGAGCGCGTCGGTGCGCTCGCGGCAGGGCTGGCCAAGCGTGGCGTCAAGCCCGGCGAATATGTGCTCATTCACCTCGACAATTGCATCGAGGCGATGCTGGCCTGGTTTGCCTGTGTCGAGCTTGGCGCCATCGCGGTCACCACCAACACCCGCTCGGCGCCGGCCGAGATCGAATATTTCGCCGATCATTGCGGCGCAGTCGCCGCAATCACGCAGCCGGCCTATGCGGAAGTGGTCGCGCAGAACTGCCGCAACATTCGCTGGATGGCCGTGACGTCGCATGATTCCGGCACGGCGCCCGCGCAGGCCGTCTCGCGCGGCGACCGTTTCGAGGCGCTGTTCGCCGACAGCGCCGACCGCCCGCAGCGGGCGACCGATCCGCTGGCGCCGTGCAGCGTGCAGTACACGTCAGGCACCACGTCGCGGCCGAAAGCAGTGCTGTGGACCCATGCCAATGCGCTGTGGGGCGCCAAGATCAACGCCGCGCATGAGGATCTGCATGCGAGCGACGTGCACCAGACCTACCTGCCGCTGTTCCACACCAATGCGCTGGCCTACTCCATGCTGGCGACGCTGTGGGTCGGCGGCACCTGCGTGATCCAGCCGCGCTTCTCCGCCAGCCGGTTCTGGGGCGTCGCGCGCGAGCACGGCGCGACCTGGACCTCGACGATCCCGTTCTGCATGAAGGCGCTGCTCGAGCAGGAGATCCCGAAAGACCACAAATTCCGCCTGTGGGGCACCGCGATCAACGAGCCGCCGGCGTTTGCCGCGTTCGGGGTCAAGGTCATCGGCTGGTGGGGCATGACCGAGACCATCACCCACGGCATCGTCGGCGAGGTCGATCAGCCCAACATCCCGATGTCGATCGGCCGCGCCGCGCCGGAATACCAGATCCGCATCACCGACGACGACGGCCGGCCGACGAAAGTCGGCGGCACCGGCAATCTCGCGATCAAGGGCATTCCCGGCCTGTCGTTGTTCGCCGAATATCTGCACAACGAGAAGGCGACGCGCGAGAGTTTTGACGAGCACGGCTTCTTTCTCACCGGCGACCGCGTCGAGCGGCTTCCGAACGGCTACATCAAGTTCGGCGATCGCGCCAAGGACATGCTGAAGGTCGGCGGCGAGAACGTCGCGGCCTCCGAGATCGAGCAGGTGATCGCGCTGGTCCCGGGCGTGCGCGAGGCGGCGGTGGTGGCGAAGACGCATCCGATGCTGGACGAGGTGCCGGTCGTCTTCATCATCCCGCAGGGCGGCGTCGCGGGCGCCGCGCCCGACCTGCATGACAGGGTGATGGCCGCCTGCCGCAAGGGTCTCTCCGACTTCAAGGTGCCGCGCGAGATCAGGCTCGTCGACGACATGCCGCGCTCGACGCTGGAGAAGGTGGCAAAGGCGGAGCTCAGGAAGATGGTGGGGTGAAATTCGTAGGGTGGGTTAGCCGAAGGCGTAACCCACCAACTTCGTTCGACAAACGCGGAAGCATGGTGGGTTACGCCGGGCGCCTGCGCTTCGCGCAGCCGCGAGGCTAACCCACCCTACGGCATTTCGACTAGAACGATCCCAGCGCCACCGGCCTGAATGCCTGCAGCAATTGCTGGTCGAGCTTACCACCCATGCCTTCCATCATCGTGAACGCGCGGGAGTGGGTGAAGGGCATGCGGTAGGCGCGCTTCTCCACCAGGGCGGCGTAGATGTCGACGATCGTCGTCAGCCGCACGATGTCGCTGATCTGGTTCGACGACAGGCCGTTCGGATAGCCGGAGCCGTCGAGGAATTCGTGGTGATGCAGCACCACGTCCAGCATCTCCGGCGGGAAGCCGCCTTGTGCAGCGAGCGCTTCATAGCCGCGACGCGGATGCTGGCGCACCTCTTCCATCTCCTCGTCGGTGAGCTTGCCGGGCTTGTCGAGCAGCGCGGCGGGAACGAAGGCCTTGCCGACGTCGTGCAGCAGCGCGGCGCGGGTGAGGCGACGCTGGTCGTCCTCGCGCATGCCGAGATGCTGGGCGAAGGCGACGGCGAAGCCGGTGACGAACAGGCAATGGCGATAGCTGCCGACATGGTGGCAGCCGACCGTGGTCAGCCATTCGCGCAGCGAGGAATGCTTGATCGCCTTCAGAATCTTGCTCTCAGCCGCAATGACG
Source organism: Bradyrhizobium sp. 191 (assembly GCF_023100985.1). Taxonomy (NCBI): domain Bacteria; kingdom Pseudomonadati; phylum Pseudomonadota; class Alphaproteobacteria; order Hyphomicrobiales; family Nitrobacteraceae; genus Bradyrhizobium; species Bradyrhizobium sp. 191. The sequence goes on along the minus strand of NZ_CP064692.1, from coordinate 4,716,560 downwards.
TCGTCGAAGGTCAGGGGGACGCCGAGCGGCATCTTCTCGAACATCCTGACCAGCACCACGTGCGCCGCCTCGACGCCGCGGTTGAGCGTCTTGCCGCGATCGGTCGCGTCATAGGCGGCCGTGTCCGGGAAGGCGGCGCGGATGCGCTGCAGGATGGCCTCGGGCTGAAGCGGCCGCGAGATCGTGTCGGTGGCCCCCAACGCCCAGGCCTGCATGGTGCCGTGATGCAGGGCGTCCGCGAGCACGAACAGCCGCGGCATCGAGCGGTAGGCATCGCCGCGCAGCTTGTTGCGGACCCGCTGCACGCTCTCGGGCGAGCGCAGGTTGATGTCGACCACGAGACCGGAGAGATCGCGCGCGGGTTGGGCGGGGATGGCCTCCGTCGTCACTGTCGAGACGTCGCCGACCGCTTTCAGAATGCTGGCGAGCTCGCTGCTCTCGTCGCTGCGATCGGAGGCGAGCAGAAGCCGACGTTTGGCGGCGGATTTCGCTGAGGCGTTCATGACTTCCCCAAGGCACGGGACGGAATTTGGCGTCAGCCTAGGCCGGATCAGGTTCTCCGGCCCTTAAGAGGCGTGCTCAATGGAACCCTTAGGAATCGCGCGCAAATTTAGGGATTTCGGTTCCAGGGCCGGAACAGCAAAGTGGCGAAAACAACCCCATGCGCAGAAAACAACCCCATGCACAGTAGGACGGCCATTGTAAATGCTGGGCTTTTTCGAGCGCCGGAGGAAGGCTATCGAGACAACAACGAGCTCATGCGCAAGGGCGTGTCGCGCGATCGAAATCATCGCGGCTAGAATGAATGCGAAACAAGAGGGGTGGGAAACAATGCCCAAGATCGATCGGGACGGCGTCGGGATCTACTATGAGGTTCATGGCGAGGGGCCGCCGTTGCTGCTGACGCACGGCTATTCCTCGACTTCGGCGATGTGGCATGGGCAGGTCGACGCGCTCGCGAAGGATCACAAGCTGATCTTGTGGGACATGCGCGGCCACGGCCAGTCCGATTATCCCGATGATCCGAGCGCGTACAGCGAAGCGCTGACTGTCGGCGACATGGCGGCGATCCTCGATGCGGTCGGAGCGAAGCGCGCCATCATCGGCGGTCTCTCGCTCGGCGGCTACATGTCGCTCGCGTTCTATCGCACCCACCCGGAGCGGGTCCGCGCGCTGTTGATCATCGACACCGGTCCCGGGTTCAAGAAGGACGACGCGCGCGAAGCCTGGAACGCGCGGGCGCTTGCCACCGCTGACAGGCTCGACCGCGAAGGCCTCGAGATGCTGAAATCGGCGACGCGCGAGCGCGCCACCGCCAGCCATCGCAACGCCAGCGGGCTGGCGCTTGCCGCGCGCGGCATGCTGACCCAGCGCGATGCGCGCGTGATGGAGTTATTGCCCGAGATCAAGGTGCCCAGCCTGATCGTGGTCGGCGCCGACGACACGCCGTTCCTCGCCGCGTCCGACTACATGGCGGCAAAGATCCCCGGCGCACAAAAGGTCGTGATCCCCACGGCCGGACACGCCGTCAATATCGATCAGCCCAAGGCCTTTGTTGACGCGGTCGCGCCTTTCCTGAAGAACTTGCCGGCACAGGTCGATCAAGCAAGGACGTAGGCGATGAAGCTGATGATGCTGGCTGCGGGAGCGATGTTGCTGTCGATATCTGCGCAGGCGGAACCGTTCGGCACCGTGCCGCCGCGCCAGCCCTTCGTCGCGACCTTGTCGAACAACACGCCGCTCGCCTTCGGCATGGATGCGGAGCAGACCGCGCGCGCCCTCGGCCAGCCGCTGCAATATGTCCGAGGGCGTCCCGGCAACGAGATCTATCTCGCGCTGCGCAACATCGGCGGCAGCGGCCTGATCCCCTACCGTCACCGCCTGTTCCTGCAATTCCGTCACGGACGGCTGGCAGGATGGAAGGAGGACTATGGCGAGAACTGGATGTGGGAGTGATGGCGGCCCTTCATGACACAGAGAAATCGTATCTGCGCTGTCGCGCATTGAAGTCGCCACATCGTCATGGCCGGGCTTGTCCCGGCCATCTACGATCTTTCGTGCGGCGCCAAGAACGTGGATGCCCGGGCCTTCGCCTCGCCGAAGCGGCTTCGGCCGCGCAGGCGGGACAAGCCCGGGCATGACGAGATTGTGGCGCGAGTAGAATTCCCAACTAACGACCATCAAGAAGAAGGACAACCCGCGTGGGACAGGACATCAAACTGACGGCCTCCGACAATTTCCAGCTCGGCGCCTATCGCGCTGACCCCTCCGGCACCCCGAAGGGTGCGGTCGTGGTGATCCAGGAGATCTTCGGGGTCAATCACCACATCCGCTCGGTCTGCGACCGCCTCGCCAAAGAAGGCTATGTCGCGATCGCGCCGTCGATCTTCGACCGGACGTCGCCGAACTTCCAGTCGGGCTATTCACCCGACGAGATCGCGGAGGCGCGCAAGTTCGTCGCCAATCCGGATTGGGCCGCGATGCTGCGCGACACGCAAGCCGCGATCGATGCCGCGAAGAGCGTCGGCCCCGTCGGCATCATCGGCTTCTGTCTCGGCGGCAGCGTCGCCTTCGTCGCGGCGACGCGGCTGTCGGGGCTGAAGGCCGCGGTGGGCTATTACGGCGGCGCGGTCGTGCGCTTTGCCGACGAGACGCCGAAAGTGCCGACGCAGCTGCATTTCGGCGAGAAAGATGCCGGCATCCCGCTCACCGACGTCGAGACCATCAAGTCGAAACGGCCCGACGTCGAGGTCTTCATCTATCCGGGCGCCCAGCACGGCTTCCATTGCGACGAGCGCGTCAGCTACGACAAGGCCAGCGCCGACATCGCCTGGCCGCGCAGCGTGGATTTTTTCGCGAAGCATTTGAAATAGGGCGCGCGACTCTCTCCACCCGCGTCATTCCGGGATGCGCCGCGCAGCGGTGCAGGCCCGGAATCCATCGGGCGTCAGAGCCGGTCGAGGAATGGATTCCGGGCTCGCGCTACGCGCGCCCCGGAATGACGAAGGAAAGGTTCGGGCTGAAACCTAGAACCAGCGCTCGCCGACGAACACGGTATCGCCGGGGCTGAGGGGGGTGCCGAGCGGCACCACGGCGCGCATGGCGCCGCCGTTCTCGGTATGCGTGATGGTGACCAGGTCGCGCTTGGCGCGCGGCGAGAAACCGCCGGCGATGGCGACGGCGCTCTCGACCGTCATGTTCGGCACGTAAGGATATTGGCCGGGCGCGAGGACCTCGCCGAGAATGAAGAACGGACGATAGGCCTCGATCTCGACCGCCACGGACGGCTCGCGGATGTAGCCGTTGCGCAGGCGCGCGGCGATCTCGCCGGCCAGACCTGCCGTGGTGCGGCCGCGCGCCGGCACGGCGCCGATCAGCGGCATGGTGATGGAGCCGCCGGCGTCGATCGCATAGCTGTTGGTGAGGCCTTCCTGGCCGTAGACCACGACGCGAAGCTTGTCGCCGGCGTCGAGATGGTAGGAGGTGCCATTGCGCACCGCCATCGGCGCGGCGTAGCCGACCGGCATGGGTGCGGGCGTCGAGGCGAAGGAGTTGCTGAGCGCCGCGATGGCGCCGCCGCCGTTGTTGGCAACCACGACCGGCTGCGGCGCGGCGTAAGGCTGGCCATAGGCCATGGAGTCGAGATCGGGACGAGGTTGCATCACCGCAACGGAACCGGTCGTCTGCATGCAGCCGCCAAGGACGAGCGCGGCGGACGCTGCCAAGGACGCCAAGTTCGACCATCGAAACGCGCGTGCAACCGGCACCGGACCCATCCCTCGAAACGAGACAGCTCCAGTGATGCACCGCTTATGGTTAATAAAGCGTTGAACGCGGGCTCTGGTGAACGGCGCCAGGCACTACGAGCGCGGTGCGCCCCCTCGCCCGCTTGCGAGAGAGGGTTGGGGAGAGGGTGTCTCCACAAAGGGACCATTCCCAGAGGAAAGAGCCCTCGCCCGCATTGCATCTCGCGATGCAATGCGACCTCCCCCGCAAGCGGGGAGGTGCAGCGAATCCGGAGCTGGCTTACATGCTCACGCCGACGTCAATCGACACGCTGCGGGAGCCAGCTCTGTTACGCGGCCCGTGCGCGGCTCAATCCCGGGAATAGCCGATCAACGGCTTGCGCGGGCGGAACAGGATCATCAGGAGAATGCCCAGAATGCCGAGCACGGCGAAGACCGGCTGATCCAGCACGAGGCGGATCACCGAAGTCCAGAGCCAGGGCGCCTTGGCCTCGACCCAGGTGCGAAACGCCGCCTGGCTGGCCTGATTGATGTCGTTCCAGAACTGGCCGAACCGGGTGAACCTGAGGGTCTGGTCGGCCACCCAGCGGGCGCCGTCATAGACCATGAAGATGAACCCGCCGGCGAGCAGCAACAGCCCAATCAGTCGGAAAAAGCCGCGGATCATGCCTCACCTACGATGGTCGTCCGGTCGGATGACCTCCTAAAACATTGCCAGCCAATAGCCGGACGACGGCAGAAATTCAACCTCTTCAGGGCGTTACAGCTCCGTCCAGGCCGTCAAAGGCCGGATTTCCAGCTCCCGAAAGCGTTGACGGTGCCAAAGACCCTCTCTATAAGGGCGCCAATTGGCGGTGGGCGCAATCCTGCCGCCGCTGTTCTTTGAGCAGTTGCAGGCACCTTGAGCTTGAAGCCACTCTCGAGCTTGAAGACTCTTTGGAGCCTCAGAGACAGCCGCAAGGCCGTCGCTCATGTTCCAGGAACGGCCCAGCAACCGAACACCCTAAATCCGAGCGTCGATTACGCGGTCAAGCAAGCCGGCGCTACCCGACCAAGACGCGACCGGTACCCGCAAAGGACATTGAGACCATGGCCAATACCACTTCCGCCAAGAAAGCGACGCGCAAGATCGCCCGCCGCACCGCCGTCAACAAGTCGCGCCGCACCCAGATGCGCGGCGCCGTGCGCACCGTCGAGGAAGCCATCAAGACCGGCGATCGCGCCGCTGCCGTGAAGGCACTCGCGTCTGCCGAGCCCGCTCTGATGCGCGCCGCCCAGCGCAACATCATTCACAAGAACAACGCCAGCCGCAAAGTCTCGCGCCTCACCGCGCAGATCGCCAAGCTCGCCAAGTAGTCTCGCGAAGCAATCTCGCGACATCATCTGATCGGTCGATCCGGTCAGCGCGTCAAACAGCCCGGCATCGCGCCGGGCTTTTTTGTTGACTGTCATATTCAAGCAAGCGGTCAAGCAACGTTCGATCGTGGACGCACCGTCTGCGTTATCTTGCCGACGGCATGCAGCAGCGGAAGCTTCACCGCGTTGCAAAAACCCCTGCGCCGCGGGCTCGAATTGAATCGGCGGCGACGAGAGTTCTGCACACCGTAGATTCACTGGACCGCGTGTGCCGTGGAGTTACCCTGCAAAACGAGTCTCGAAAAGCGATGCACCAATAATCACTTATCAACATAGCAGCGACAAGCATTTGGAAAATTCGCTCACACGTCGGGCGCGTGACGAATTTGTTAAAAAATTTTGGCGGTGGCCGAAAATTGTCACACGCCGCGCGACATTCTCGATTCTGTGCACGGATTCAAAAACTTGCTTCGGAGCCTGTGAACAACCCGCGCGCGGCGTTAACCGAGGTCAAGTTTTTTGACGCCTCAAGTGTGAATCAATTTCGTTGCGAGTCTTTCCGCTTAGTGTATTCCTTAAGTCGTCAGCGGCGCCCACGATCTTCAGACCAGTGCGGTTTAGGAAACGGGGCGAACGTGCAAATCGGCGGCGGTGTGCACGTAGGCGACGCTTCAACAAGCGATGTCGGTTCAAAACCCATAGCAGTATGGGAATGGTAGCTGTTTGTCTGAATGTCTCCAAGCGGGATCTTCTCGCTCGCGCCCAGCGCAACAGGAGAGACATCGCAATGCTATCCCGGCGCGCAAGGTGGCGAAGTCGAGCGGACGACAAGTACATTGGGCAGGCATCCGCGACAGGAGTACGGCGCGGTTGTCTTCAGGACACGCAGGACCCTGTCGTGAGTGATCACGGCAGGACGGGGAGGTATCATGTCTTACGGACTCAACGCGGTATTGAAGCACGTTTCCTATTCCAACGATGCCGTTCCAGCTCCGTCGGATCTCCCGCCTCCCGCGTGTGACGAAGCGCCGAGTACGCGCTGACCTCGCGACCCCTCCATCCCAGACATCGCTGATCTGACTTGCGGCGTCCGCGCCGAACGGTCGAGCCATGCCTGACGATGGACTCGCTTGAGGTCGCGCCACTTCAGGGACCGTGGCAGCAACCCTGCATGGCGCTCACAACGCAACTATATCTCTCGAGAGAAGTTTTCTGACGATGACAATGGAACAGGATCGCTGGTCACGCGTGAAGGGTCGGCTGCGCTCGAGCGTTGGCGAGGACGTTTACACGAGCTGGTTTGCACGCATGGATCTGGAAGGCGTGCAGGACGAGAGCGTGCGGCTCTCGGTGCCGACGCGTTTCCTGAAGAGCTGGATCCAGGCGCACTACGCCGAGCGCGTGCTGTCGTGCTGGCAGGCCGAGATGCCGGAGGTGCATCGCATCGATCTCACCGTTCGTTCCGCTGTGCGCCCGGTGGTGCAGACGAAAGATGTGCCCGCGCCGGTCGAGGCGCGCCGCGCGCCGACGCCGGAGCTGCGCTCGACCGCGACCGCGCCGGTCTCGGCCAATCACGACGCGCTCGGCGGCTCGCCGCTCGATCCGCGCCTGACCTTCGCGAGCTTCGTCGTCGGCCGCTCCAACACGCTGGCGCATGCGGCCGCGCGCCAGGTCGCCGAGGGTCGCCGCGGCGACCCCGTGATGTTCAACCCGCTCTACATCCATGCCGGCGTCGGCCTCGGCAAGACGCACCTGCTCCAGGCGGTAACCTGGGCCGGCAATTCCGGTAACGAGCGCAAGGTGCTTTATCTTACCGCTGAAAAATTCATGTACGGCTTCGTCGCCGCGCTGAAGACGCAGACGGCGCTGGCCTTCAAGGAAGCGCTGCGCGGCATCGACGTGCTCGTGATCGACGATCTGCAGTTCCTGCAGGGCAAGTCGACGCAGGCCGAATTCTGCCACACGCTGAACGCGCTGATCGACGCCGGCCGCCAGGTCGTGATCGCTGCCGACCGTCCGCCGTCCGACCTCGAAAGCCTCGATGACCGCGTGCGCTCGCGTCTCGCAGGCGGGCTCGTGGTCGAGATGGGCTCGCTCGGCGAGGAGCTGCGCCACGGCATCCTCAAGTCGCGCGTCGCAGCTGCCCGCGCCCATCATGCGACGTTCGAGGTGCCGGAGGAGGTGCTGCACTATCTGGCGCGCACCATCACTCACAACGGCCGCGACCTCGAAGGCGCGATCAACCGCCTGCTTGCGCATTCCAAGCTCAACAACCGGCCGGTGACGCTGGAAATGGCTGAGCACGAGGTGCGCGACCTGGTCCGGCCGCAGGAGCCGAAGCGGATCAAGATCGAGGATATCCAGCGCGTGGTGGCGCGGCAGTACAATGTCAGCCGCTCCGACCTGTTGTCCTCGCGCCGCACCGCCAACGTGGTCCGCCCGCGCCAGGTGGCGATGTATCTCGCCAAGACTCTGACCTTGCGCTCGCTGCCGGAGATCGGCCGCCGCTTCGGCGGACGCGACCACACCACCGTGCTGCACGCGGTGCGCAAGATCGAGGCGCTGGTCTCCAAGGACACCGCGCTGTCGGAAGAGGTCGAGTCGCTGAAGCGCCAGCTTCAGGAGTAAGGGCCTACTTCTTTGGCCTCTCCCCGCCTGCGGCGGGTCGATCGTCGAGGAGGCTCGCGCACACCGGCGGCCCCACAGCGTCATGGCCGGGCCTGTCCCGGCCATCCATGCCCTTCCCTGCGGCACCAAGAACGTGGATGCCCGAGACAAGCCCGGGCATGACGGCTTGAGACAGCCGAAACTGCCTGTAAATCGTGGGGAACTGGCGCCAATCCCTTGAATCCGGGGGCCATCCGGGCCACCTTGCGCGACCCTGACGGCTTTGGTCATATCGGGTGGATGATCCGGCTTCTCGGGGTCTTCGGTGCCGTGGCGTGCGTCCCGCCGCCCGGCCGTCTCAACGCTGTGTTTTCCTTGGGGATCGGGCGAGTAGTGCAATGAAGGTTACGGTCGAACGCGCGCAACTCCTGAAGTCGCTGGGCCATGTCCACCGCGTGGTCGAGCGCCGCAACACGATTCCCATCCTCGGCAATGTGCTGGTGCGCGCCGAGAACGCGAAATTGTCGCTGAAAGCGACTGACCTCGACCTCGAGGTGACGGAGACGCTGCCGGCGGAAACCGCGACCGCCGGCTCCACCACCGTGCCGGCGCACATGTTCTACGACATTGTGCGCAAGCTGCCCGACGGCTCGCAGATCGTGCTGGAAGCCGACGGCGACCGCGCCGTGCTGGCGATCCGCGCCGGCCGCTCGCGCTTCACACTGCAGACCCTGCCGGAAAACGATTTCCCGGATCTGGCCGCAGGCGACATGTCGCACTCGTTCTCGCTCGCCGCCAAGGACGTCAAGCGGCTGATCGACCGCACCCAGTTCGCGATCTCCACCGAGGAGACGCGCTACTACCTCAACGGCATCTATCTGCACGCCGCCGGCACGCCGAAGGCCGCCACCCTGCGCGGCGTCGCCACCGACGGCCACCGCCTCGCCCAGCTCGATCTGGTGCAGCCCAAGGGCGCCGAGGGCATGCCCGGCGTGATCGTGCCGCGCAAGACCGTCGGCGAGGTGCAGCGCCTGATCGAGGACACCGACGCCGAGATGACGATCGAGCTGTCGCAGGCCAAGATCCGCTTCACCATCGGTAACGTCGTGCTGACCTCGAAGCTGATCGACGGCACCTTCCCCGACTACGGCCGCGTCATCCCGCAAGGCAACGACAAGGAGCTCGTCGTCGACAAGAAGGATTTCGAGAACGCGGTCGACCGCGTCTCCACGATCTCCAGCGAGCGGGGACGGGCGGTCAAGCTGTCGCTGTCGGCGGGCAAGCTGGTGCTGTCGGTGACCAACCCGGATTCCGGCAGCGCGACCGAAGAGCTCGAGGTCGAATACGCCTCCGACGCCCTCGATATCGGCTTCAACTCCCGCTACCTCCTCGATATCGCCGCCCAGATCGAAGGCGACGTCGCGACCTTGAGGCTCGCCGACCCCGGCTCGCCGACGCTGGTGCAGGACCGTGACGACAAGAGCGCGCTGTACGTGCTGATGCCGATGCGGGTGTGAGACCTACCAACATCCCGACCTATCAACTACATCCGTCATGGCCGGGCTTGTCCCGGCCATCCACGTCTTCGGAGTCCAAGAACGTGGATGCCCGGCACAAGGCCGGGCATGACGAAAAGCGGATCCCATGACCCCCTCCCGCATTCATCGCCTGACGCTGACGCATTTTCGCAATTATCGGGCGGCGGGGCTCGAGACGGCGGCTGACATGGTGGCGCTGGTCGGGCCGAACGGGGCGGGCAAGACCAATTGCATCGAGGCGATCTCGTTCCTGTCGCCGGGGCGCGGCCTGCGGCGGGCGACGCTGGAGGACGTTGCCGACAACCAGGGCGACGGCTCCTGGGCGGTGTCGGCGCAGGTCGAGGGCGCGCTGGGGCTCGCGACGCTCGGCACCGGCATCGACGCGCCGCGCGCCGACAGCGCCGTGAGCCGACGCTGCCGCATCGACCGCGAGCCGGTGGGTTCGGCCAGCGCCTTCGGCGATCACATCCGCATGGTGTGGCTGACGCCGGCGATGGACGGGCTGTTCATGGGCGCAGCCTCCGAGCGGCGGCGCTTCTTCGACCGCCTGGTGCTCGCCATCGACAGCGAGCATTCCAGCCGGATCAACGCACTCGAACGTTCGCTGCGCTCGCGCAACCGCCTGCTGGAGACGCGCAACTACGACGACCATTGGTGTGACGCGATCGAGCGCGAGACGGCGGAGCTTGCGGTCGCGGTCGCGGCAACCCGCGGCCAGACCGCGGCAAGGCTCACCGGCATGCTCAACGCGCGCGCGCAGGAATCCGCCTTCCCCTCGGCGCAGATCGCGCTCGACGGCTGGATGGAGAACGCGCTGCTGACGGAGACCGCGACCTCGGTCGAGGATCGCTACCGCCAGATCCTGCGCGACAACCGCCCGCGCGATGCGATTGCCGGCCGCACCACCGACGGCCCCCATCTCACCGACCTCCAGGTCGTCTATGCGCCCAAGAGCATGCCGGCGCGCGATGCCTCCACCGGCGAGCAGAAGGCGCTGCTGATCGGGCTCGTGCTGGCGCATGCGACGCTGGTCGCCGAGATGACCGGCATCGTGCCGCTGCTGCTGCTCGACGAGGTGGTCGCGCATCTCGATCCGAACCGCCGTGCGGCGCTGTTCGAGGAGCTGAAGAAGCTTGGTGCGCAGGTGTGGCTGACCGGCGCCGATCCTGCCGCCTTCGCCGAGATCGGCGCGGGCGGCGAAGTCTTTGACGTCGAGAGCGGACGAGTCTCGGCCCGAAGGTAGGCCGCCATATTGAACCCGCTTGTTTGCGGCCACGACTAGCTGCTTGTGGCTGCAAGCAGCGGCCATCGCGCAGGATTTCAGACTGGCGCGATATCCTTCGCGATATCCTTGGAGCATGAGCATGGCGACGGTGGGGCGTGGGGCGCAAGCTCCGGCACGATGGCAGCTTGTTGCGTGCGGTCTCGCTCTCTTCGCGAGCTGCCTGCTCGCGGCCAGCGCCGGCGCCTTCGTGTCTACCCTGCCGCCGCTGTTCTCGGCCGCGCTCACGCTCGATCCCGCCGCCAGGTTGCCTGCGCCGACCCGCTACAGCTATCGTGGGATCCACACCACCGTGATGCCCGGCCTCGAAGAGCCGCTCCGGACCCGGCTCGAAGCCCGCGTGCCCGCGGCGCTCGGCGACGTCCTCGCCTTCTATCGAACCGAGCTTCGAAAGCTCGGTTGGCAGGAACGGCAGGACAACGCGACGGTCACCGCCGATCGCGCGCGCCTCGCCTTCGTCTCCCCGATCGGGCCGGCAACGCTGGAGCTCGAGCGCAAGGACGGCAGCACCGCGGTGCATCTCGTGCAGAAGAATTCCGATGTCGCGACCCGGACGAACGTCCTGCCCGAACCCGGCCAGGCCAAGCTGGTGTTCAGCAATATCGGCGAGACCGACGCCGTGCTCGAGATCAACGAGCGCACCATCCCGCGCCCCGCCGGCGCCAATGCCGTCGCGCTGGACCTGCCGCCCGGCAAGTATCCCTACGCACTGAGCGTGCCGAGCCGTCCGGCCACCACGAACATGCTGACCGTCGCAGCCGGCGATAGCTGGGAGCTCACGGTCGGACGCGACGGAGTGGCGTGGCCACCGCTCCAACTGTATTGAGCTCTGCCTGCGCGCACCGCGCAGCTCCTGCGCCGCCTATTGAACCTGGCCGGTTCCTGCAGCGACTTCTCGTCTGAGGCCGCGCCGATGATGTCGCAGCCTGCAATTGCGCGGACATGAAGCCGCGCCCAAATCCGGAGCTTTGACGATGCCGATGATCCGGCGCGGGGCGCAAGCCCCGGCAAGATGGCTGCTGCTTGCCTGCATTCTCGCGATGGCGAGCGCCCCACATCCCGCGGGCGCGGCCGACGAAGGCATCGTCGACGTCCATACCCTGCCGCGGCTGGACGGCGCGGTGGAGGATACCTCGCACCCGGACACCTACCGTGTGACGTACACCGTGCCGAGCGGGGTTGCCGCCGCGTCGGACGCGACGAAGAAGCTGCTGAGCGCGGACGGCTGGGTGCCCTATGTGTATCCGCTGGACGAGAAGAGCTCCACGCTGACCTTCAAGAAGGGACGGCAGGGGCTCCGTGCCTCCTTCACGCAGGCCCGCGGCCAGTCCGCGGTGTCCTACACGCCGAACCGAATCTATTCCAACGTGCCGTTTCCGGACGGCGCGACCGAACTCGTGTTCGACGAGACACGGCCCTATCTCGGCTGCATCGCGCCCGGCGCGCTCGATGCGACCTCGGCCTTCTTCGCCAAGGAGATGGCAACGATGGGCTGGCGCAAGCTCACGCCCGAGACTGCGGCACGCTGGCCGAACGCCGATCTCGCCGAGACCGTCCCGAACGGCATGCGCGTCTTCTACGACCATCCCGATGGCGACACGACGCAGTTTTACAAGCAGAAGCCGGTCATGCTGACCCTGACGCGCCGCGACGACGGAAGGACCAATGCCGAAATCCGGGTGGCGCCGTTCGCCCTGCCGGAGGCGCTTCAGGCCGACGACGACATGGCCGGCCTGCCGCGCCCCAAGCCGACCAAATCTGCGCGGAGCCTCGGCGGCGCGAGCTCCAACAAGCGCGAGATCTCGGCGGCCGCGATAGCCGAGCTGCCCGCCGTGCTCGCCTTCTATCGTCGCGAGCTCGCCGCACGTGGCTGGCAGGAGGATGGCGGTGCGCCCCTCGCACCCGGCGACGAGGTCGCGATCAGGATTTCCTCGGCAGAGGAAACCGCCGTGCTGCGGCTCGGCCACAAATACGATTTCACCATGATCAGCCTGACCGCACAGGTAAAGGACTCCGCGCTTGCCGCCCGCGCCAAGGCGAAGAAGGAGGCCGATGAAAAATTCCTTGGCGACGCGTTGAGCGCGGCCCAGCAGCTCATTGCCGCTGATGAGGCCAGGCGCAAGGTGCAGGCGGCTTCTCTGTCCGATGCGCCGCTCAATGCGCGCGCCGACAGCAACACGCCGGTGCCGCTGCCCGAGACCGCCGAGGGCGTGACGTTCGAGGGCGGCGACGGCCGGCTCGAATTCTCGTCCACGTCGACCGTGAAGGCACTCGGCATGTTCTATCGCACGACGCTGAAGAGCTCGGGCTGGAAGGAGCAGCCCTCCGTCATCAACCAGCCCAACATGGCGGTGATGACGTTCTCCAGGGGCGGCAAGTCGATCTCGATGACCGTGATGCAGATGGGCCCGAAGGTGAATGTCCGCGCCAATGGATCGGGTCTGGTGACGGAAGCGGCCAAGCCTGCGCCCGGCGCGGAGGTGGAGGTGCAGGCCAAATCGTCCGAGCCGCTCAAGCCCGATCCCGAGTCCCAACTGCCCGTGCCGACACAGCGTTCGCTAAAATCGTTCGCCACCACAAAGATGCCGGGCAGCGAGGCGCCGTTCCGCCGCGAACTGACGGCCAGCATCCCGGCACCGCTCGGCGACGTCCTCGCCTTCTACCGTGCCGAGCTGTCCAGGCTCGGCTGGCAGGAGAAGACCGACGGCGCGACTGTGTCCGCAGAACGCGCGCAGATCGACTTCACCTCGCCACAAGGCCCGGCCGTGCTCAAGCTCGGCCGCGCCAAGGGCGAGACCACGGTCGATCTGGCGCAGAAGAATTCGGATGCCGCGGCCAAGGCCGACATCATGCCGAAGGCAGGCCAGGCGCGGCTTATGCTCGGAAACATGGGACCGAACGAGGCTTCGCTGACGATCAACAAGCAGACGGTGAAGATCGCGGCCGGCGCCGGCGGCCCGCAATCGCCGAAAGGCCCGATGCTCGACCTGCCGCCCGGCAAGTACCAGTACGCGCTGCGGCTGCCCGGACGCCCGGCCCGCACCGAAGCGCTGACCGTTGCTGCCGGCGAGGCCTGGGGCCTCCTGGTGGGGCCAGGCGGGGACGTGCTGCCGCTTCAGATGTACTGAGGCGACACCAAGCCGGTGCGCCTCTTTCCCGCTGGTAGGCTTGCGGGAGAGGTGCCCCGAGCCGGTGGCCCGACCGACGTCACCAGGAACCCGGAACCACCGTTCCCGACCCGCAAAATCCACATCTCGCAGAACCCAGAACGAGCCCGCGAATCGGGCTTTTTGCAGTGCCGGAAATCGCCCTCCAAGAGCCTTGAAAATCGGCCTAAAAACCCCATCTGTTCAAAGGGTTGCCGGGAGATACTTTGCGCTAGGCGCAAGCGGTCTTTCGTGGCACAAATAGCCCCGCAAATCAGCGCCTTTTGCGCCGCTGATTCGGGCGACATCTCGAAGGCCTCTCATGACAGAACCTGCTCGGCAGCCTGCTGCCGAAAACGAGCCCTCCAATCCGAGTGAATACGGTGCGGAATCGATCCGCGTGCTCAAGGGTCTGGACGCCGTCCGCAAGCGCCCTGGCATGTATATCGGCGACACCGATGACGGCTCGGGCCTGCACCACATGGTCTACGAGGTCGTCGACAACGCCATCGACGAAGCGCTCGCGGGCCATGCCACGCGGGTCGAAGTGATCCTCAATTCCGACAATTCCGTCACCGTGCGCGACGACGGCCGCGGCATTCCCGTCGACATCCACAAGGGCGAAGGCATCTCGGCGGCCGAGGTCATCATGACCCAGCTGCACGCCGGCGGTAAGTTCGACCAGAACTCCTACAAGGTCTCCGGCGGCCTGCACGGCGTCGGCGTCTCCGTCGTCAACGCGCTGTCGAGCAAGCTCGGCCTGCGCATCTGGCGCGACAACAAGGAGCACTATATCGAGTTCGCCCACGGCGATGCCGTCGCACCGCTGAAGGTGGTCGGCGACGCGCCGGGCAGGCGCGGCACCGAGGTGACGTTCCTGGCCTCGACCGAGACGTTCAAGAACATCGAATATGACTTCGCCACGCTCGAGCACCGCCTGCGCGAGCTCGCCTTCCTCAATTCCGGCGTCAACATCGTCCTCTCCGACATGCGTCATGCGGTCGAGAAGCGCGAGGAGATGCACTATTCCGGCGGCGTCGAGGAATTCGTCAAATATCTCGACCGCAACAAGAAGGCGATCGTGCCGGCGCCGATCATGGTGCGCGCGGAAGCCAACGGCATCGGCGTCGAGGCCGCGCTGTGGTGGAACGACAGCTACCACGAGAACGTGCTGTGCTTCACCAACAACATCCCGCAGCGGGACGGCGGTACTCATCTGGCCGGCTTCCGCGGCGCGCTGACGCGCCAGGTCAACGGCTATGCCGAAGCCAACGCCAAGAAGGAAAAGATCGCGCTGACCGGCGATGACTGCCGCGAAGGCCTCACCGCCGTGCTGTCGGTGAAGGTGCCCGATCCGAAATTCTCGTCGCAGACCAAGGACAAGCTGGTGTCCTCGGAAGTGCGCCCCGTGGTCGAGAACGTCCTCAACGAGGCGCTCCAGGCCTGGTTCGAGGAGCACCCGGGCGAAGCCAAGATGATCGTCGGCAAGGTGATTCAGGCGGCGGCGGCCCGTGAAGCTGCGCGTAAAGCGCGCGAACTGACCCGCAAGAGCCCGCTGTCCGTCTCCTCGCTGCCCGGCAAGCTCGCCGACTGCCAGGAAAAGGATCCGGCCAAGTCCGAACTCTTCATCGTCGAGGGCGACTCGGCAGGCGGTAGCGCCAAGCAGGGCCGCAACCGCGAATTCCAGGCGGTGCTGCCGCTGCGCGGCAAGATCCTCAACGTTGAACGCGTCCGTCCCGACAAGATGCTCTCGTCGGAGCAGATCGGCACGTTGATCACCGCGCTCGGCACCGGCATCAGCGACGAATTCTCGATCGAGAAGCTGCGCTATCACAAGATCATCGTGATGACGGACGCCGACGTCGACGGCGCTCACATCCGCACGCTGCTGCTCACCTTCTTCTATCGCCAGATGCGCGACATCATCGACGGCGGCTATCTCTATATCGCCCAGCCGCCGCTCTACAAGGTCAGCAGAGGCAAGTCCGAGCAGTACCTGAAGGACGAGCGGGCACTGGAAGACTATCTGATCGACACCGGCCTCGACGACTGCGTGTTCCTTCCCGGCGCCGGCGGCGATCGCACCGGCCGCGACCTGCGTTCGCTGGTCGACGATGCCCGCGTCGTCCGCAGCGTCTTGCGCAATTTGCACAGCCGTTACAATCGCAAGGTGATCGAGCAGGCCGCCATCACCGGTGTGCTGAACAAGGCGATCTACGGCGATCCGGAGAAGGCTGCGGCGGCGGCGCAATACATCGCGAGCCGGCTGGACAACCAGGCGGAGGAGGTCGAGCGCGGCTGGATCGGGCAGTATGTGGAAGGGCAGGGCTTCCAGTTCGAGCGCACCGTGCGCGGCGTCAAGGAAGCCGCCGTCATCGACGCAGCCTTCCTGGGGTCCGCGGAGGCGCGCAAGCTCGACGAGTACACCGTGAAGCTTCAGGACGTCTATGCCCGCCCCGGCAAGCTCAGGCGGAAGGACGTCGAGCACATGGTCTACGGTCCGGTCGATCTGTTCGAGGCCGTCACCGACGCCGGCCGCAAGGGCGTCACGCTGCAGCGCTATAAAGGCCTCGGCGAGATGAACCCGGAGCAGCTCTGGGAGACCACGCTCGACACCGACGCGCGTTCGCTGCTCCAGGTGAAGGTCAAGGAGGTCGACGAGGCCGACGACATCTTCACCAAGCTGATGGGCGACGTGGTCGAGCCGCGCCGCGACTTCATCCAGGAACATTCGCTCAGCGCGACGATCGATATCTAGGGCTCGCTGCTTCCGCGGCGTCATGGCCGGGCTTGTCCCGGCCATCCACGTCTTGCTCCGCGGAACAAAGAACGTGGATGCCCGGGACAAGCCCGGCATGACGGCAGCACCAATCCGCCCTGAACCTCACCACCCGCCGTCGCGACGAAGTGGCATGAACCCCGTCGGCCATTCCGGCCGGGAAGCCTCGCGCCATGATCGCCTCTGCAACGCCCATCCCCGCTGCGCCGTCACGCCGCCTTGGCATCATCGGCAGCATTGTCGGTTTGCTGGCGCTGATTGCGGCGGTGCTGCCGCATTGGGTGGTGCCGATCGTTTTTCCGCCGCCACCGGCGGACAAGGTGATCGTCGACACCGGCCATCGCGTCAAGGACCGCATCGCCGCGAAGGTGAAGGGCGTGGAGTATCAGGCTCCCAAGGTCGAGAAATCGATTGGACGAAGCTGGAGTGAAACCACATCGGTCGCCGCAATCTCGCTCGGCCTGCTCGCCATCCTGTTCTCGGTTCTCTCGCTGATCTTCCGGGAGGAACGGCTCCTCGCCGCCGTCGCCGCCACATTCGGCACCGGCGCCATCGCGATCGAGATTTCCTTCTTCATGATGGGGGCGCTGATCCTGATCGCAATCCTCTATGTAATCGGCAATATCATCGGGCTGTTCTAAGGGCGGCTTGCTGCCACAAGCTCGGACCTGCGAGTCCCGGCCAGCACAATTGCTCCCGCCATGAATTCTCTGTAGTTTCCGCCTCCGAAACAGCCCCACCCACCAACAGGACAGCGAGAGACCAAGTGGCGCCCATCCAATACATCGTCGAGGGCGGTCACCGGCTCTCGGGCTCGATCGAGCCGTCCGGCAACAAGAACTCGGCGCTGCCCATCATCGCCGCCGCGCTGCTCACCGAGCATCCGGTGACGCTCCACAACGTGCCGCGGATCCGCGACACCGAGACGCTGGTCGAGCTGATCCGCTCGGTCGGCGCGTCGGCGGAATGGAGCTCCCGCAATACGCTGGTGATTCACGCCAAGAGCATCCGCGCCGCCGATCTCGACCCCGAGCTCTGCGTGCGCATTCGCGCCTCGATCCTGCTCGCGGGACCCCTGCTCGCGCGCTGCGGCGAGGTGATGCTGCCGCCGCCCGGCGGCGACGTCATCGGCCGGCGCCGGCTCGACACCCATGTGCTGGCGCTGGAGCAGCTGGGGGCAAAGGTCACCGCGACCGACCGGCTGGAATTCCGCGCGCCAAAGCTCGCCGGCGCGGACGTGTTCCTGGACGAGCCCAGCGTCACCGCGACCGAGAATGCGCTGGTCGCGGCGGTCGCCGCCGACGGCGTCACCTATTTGCGCAACGCGGCCTCCGAGCCGCATGTGCAGGACCTCGCCAATTTCCTGGTCGCACTCGGCGCCAGGATCGAAGGCATCGGCACCAACACCATGATCGTACACGGGCCGGCGACGCTGGGGGAAACGACCTACCGGATCCAGCCCGACCACATCGAGGTCGGCTCGCTGATCGGGCTTGCCGCCGTGACGCGCTCGCCGCTGCGCATCACGCGCGCCGGCGTCGAGCATCTGCGCTCGATCCGCATGGGTTTCGAGCGGCTCGGCATCGTCTGCCGCGTCGAGGGCGACGATCTCATCGTACCCTCGAACCAGACGCTGAAGATCCAGGACGATTTCGGCGGCCATGTGCCCAAGCTGGAGGACCAGCCTTGGCCCGCGTTCCCGGCCGACCTGATGTCGATCGCGATCGTCACCGCCACGCAATGCGAGGGCGTGATCCTGATGTTCGAGAAGATGTTCGAATCCAGGATGTTCTTCGTCGACAAGCTGATCGCGATGGGCGCGCGCATCGTGCTGTGTGATCCGCACCGCGCCATCATCGCAGGTCCCAGCCGCCTGCACGGCGCGACGATGACCTCGCCCGACATCCGCGCCGGCATGGCGATGCTGCTCGCGGCGGTCTGCGCCGAGGGCACCTCGACCATCAACAACGCCGACCAGATCGAGCGCGGCTATGAGCGCATCGACGAGCGGCTGAATGCGCTTGGGGCGAAGATCAAGCGCGTGCCGGCGCGGAGCTGAAGCGCGATGCGATTGGGACGGATCGTCATCGCGCCTTAGGTCGTCGTTCGGGCATGATCTTTTCGGACGACCGCTGCGCACTCTTCCGGATCATGCTCAGCCCGCCATCCTATTTTGGCGGGTTCGCGTCGAGGGCCTGCTTGCAGGCCGCGGACAAGCTCGCGTAACTGTCACTTAGGCATTTGCGAATGCGGCCGCCGCCCGGCATCGTTCTCGCGCAGAGGCGCGAATAGTCTGCCTTGCAGGCCTGCTTTGCCTCGTTCCGCGCGTCCTGCGCGGAAGCTTGCGACAGAAACAGCACCAGAAGTGCGATCAAGCTCGCGGCCGCGAGAGCCGCACGCACATAGACGGGAGCGCGCCGCGAGAAACTCACTGCCGGTCCGCTTGCCGCCGTCCCAAATCGTTGCACCATGTCATCTCCACCAATTCGCAGACATCGATGTAGGTGATACGTCTGGACGGACCGAATCCCTCGTTCACCCTGCCAGACTCAGCGAAAATAACCGCCGACGAGTTGGCGGCGTCCTTTCGGCGAAATTCGTTCCAGCATCTCGACGAAGGTTGCGACGACGAGATCACCTATCTTCAGCCGCTTGTCGCGGGCATCCTTCACGGCCGCTTCCAACTCGGCCCTGTCCAGATTCGTCTGTGCCGCGGCCTTCATGGCCTTCATCAGGGCATGCCGGTACTCGGTCTGGAGAGGCAGCAGCTCGGCCTCCTTGCCCTGATAGATACTCCACAGGATCTCTGCGTCTTCCTTCGGCAATCTCTCCGCCACACGCTCGATCATCCGGAGCGGCAGACCCGCGCCCGGCACGAGGCCGCCGGGCTGCAGCCATTGCATCGAGACATAGGTGAGCAGGATAACGTTGAGGCAGAGCGACAGCAGCACGAGCGCTCGCAAGGGAGTGGACGATTCTCGCCAGAACTTCATTGCACCGATCCAAAACCGATTGCGTAGACGTCGAAGACGCCGCTCACGACGGACAAGGGGTCCGACGACGGATGAACATAGGGAATCGCCCCCGCCAGCCACACGCCCACCATCACGGAGCAGGCGAGGCTTGCGGCGGGAACGAGAGCCGGCCAGCGCAGCAGGCGGCGATGCCATGGCGGCCGATGCTGCTGCGGCATCGCGGCCAGTCTTTGCAGCACGAGCAAGCTTGAACGATCCGCCCTTTCCGTCTCGATCTCCGGGGCGACCGCAAGGAGGCGGTCGATGCGCGCCTGCCGATCCAGGACGGCAGCCCCTTCCGCACTCGCCGCAAGTCGCCGCGCGGCCTCGCGCGTTGCCGCGGGCCAGCGCTCGACATCGCCTCCCCACGTCTCGGCCAATCGTCTGAACTGATCGGGCGTCATGCGTAGCTCCCCGTGTCCTGTATTCTCTGAACATTTGCTTTGAGCGCCGTGCGGGCGCGGCCCAGCAGCGATTCGAACGCCTTGGCGCTGAGGTTCATCGCCTTCGCCGCCTCCTCGCCGCTCAACCCCTCCATGTGGAAAAGCGCGATCGCGCCGCGCTGGCGGTCCGACAGTGCGAGCATTGCGCGGTTGAGAAGGCGGAACTCCTCATCGGCGATCAGCCGCTCGACCGCGTGCGGCCCCGTATCGGGCACATCACCGGCCGCATCGAGCGGCTGGAACGTACGGCGCCTCGTGCGGTCGAACGTCAGATTGAGGACGATGCGGTAGAGCCAGGTCGTGAATTTCGCAACCTGCGGATCGAACGAAGCCGCGTGAGTCCAGACGCGCATGAACGCCTCCTGGCCGATGTCATCGGCCTCGACCGGATCGCGGACGATCCGCTCGGCGACCCGCAGCGCCCGCGGCATGTGACGCCGCATCAGAATACGAAACGCATGCTGCCGCCGCGCCGAAACCTCCGCCATCAAGGCCTCGTCCGATGGCTCTTCCATCATCTCGACCTGTTGCCCTGGCCTGCGGCCGTCGTTGCTGCTGAGTGCGAGCCGGTCCCGGCCGGGAGAGATATGCCGCATTGCCGGGACGCACCGCCGCCTCAATTGAGGCACCTGCGGCAACAAGCCGCGATCCCCCAGTCAAAAGCGCCAATACACGCCGGCTCGAACGGTATGCGTATCGAGCCTGGATTCGCGCTCACCAAAAGCGGTCGCCCCGACCGTCTGTGCTCCGAGCGTCTTTGATCCGAAGTTATCATAGAGATATTCGAGCCGAAGCGACGCCGGCCGGGCGAAGCGGAATTCCGCGCCCGCTCCGATCGACCAGCCGATTCGGGTGTCGCTCCAGTTCGCAACAGTGCCGCTCGCATTGTCGAACGCCTTGCTCTCCACGCCTGCGATCGCAAGGCCGCCGCTGGCGAACAGCAGCGTCCGGTCGAAAGCGTAGCCGATGCGCCCACGCAGATGGCTATTCCAGTTGACGGCGGATTGAAGCTGCGTGACGGCGGGGGTCGGCGCAAAGCCGGTATCGATGGTCGCGCGCGCATCGACGAAGTTCACATCGCCCTCGATGCCGGCGACGATCCGGCCCCATTGCGCCGAGAAGCCCGCCGTGGCGCCTACCGTGGCTCCCTTCGGATCGACGAAGTGAAATTCACCGGTGGTCGGAAACGAGACCTCGGAGCGGCCCGACAGATAGCCGGCCTGGACGCCGAAATAGGGCCCGGCCCAGCTCAAGAGAGCCGCTGACGCGGCCTGGGCTTGCGGCGGAGGTGAGAAAGGCAGCCTCAGATCGGCCGCCGCGACGTGGCCAGCCCCCATGGCAGAACCGATGACCACCGCGGCGAGCGTCACTCCAAATCGCGCTATCATGCTGAAATTCCCAATCCGAGACCGGCGGAAGTTCGCCGCACATGACGAATACGGCGCAAGCCACACTTTCCTTCGCTCAGCGCGCGCTTTTTTCCGGCGGGACCCCGCCCGCATCGCTTCTTTGCCGTTACTTCGCCAATCGGGGCTGCTATGCCCCCTGCCATGACCGATCTTGTGGATACCAAACAGCCGTACCGAGCACGCTCGGATGCGCCGCCAAACCATCTCGCGCAGGAATTCGTCGAGACGCTGCGCCTCGCCGTGCCATTGATGCTGACGCAGCTCGGGCAGATCGCGATGATCACCACCGATCTCGCGATGATCGGGCGGCTCGGCGAGGATGCGGTGGCCGCGGCCGCGCTGGCCCATACGGTCTATTTCGTCAGCTTCACCTTCGGGCTCGGATTGACGTCCGCCGTGTCGCCGCTGGCGGCGCAGGCGTTCGGCGCCGGCGATGTCAGGCTGATCCGCCGCTCCTTGCGCGTCGGGCTTTGGGTCGCACTGCTGATCTCGCTGCCGATGATGGCCTCGCCGCTCTATGGCGAGCAAATCCTGCTCGCGCTCGGACAGGCCCCGCATTCGGCCAGCCTTGCCCAGCACTACCTGAACGGACTTGCCTGGGGCATTGCACCGGCGCTCGGCTTCATCGCCCTGCGTGGCATGATGAGCGCGGTGAACCGGCCGCAGGCGCCATTGTGGATCACGGTGGCGGCGATCCCGGTCAATGCCGTCCTCGTCTACGTCCTGATCCACGGCCTGTTCGGCCTGCCGGAGCTCGGCCTGTTCGGCGCGGGGCTGGCGACCACGCTGGTCAACCTCGGCACCTTCATCGCCGCGCTCGCGATTGCCGCATGGCGCAAGCCGTTCGCGGATTATCATCCGCTCGCGAATCTCTGGCGGATCGACTGGCCGTTGATGCGCCAGCTGATCGCGGTCGGCGCGCCGATCTCGTTTGCGCTGCTGATGGAGTACGGCCTGTTCTCCTCGGCGGCGCTGCTGATGGGCTTGATCTCGACCGCCGCGATTGCCGCGCACCAGATCGCGCTCCAGGTCACGGCCGTGCTGTTCATGGTCCCGCTCGGCATCGGCATGGCCGCGACGGTGCGGGTCGGCCACGCCTTCGGCCGCAACGATCCGGCGGCGGTGAGGCGCGCAGGGCTCGCCGCGGGCGTGCTCGGAATAGCTCTCGTCTCCGCCCTGACCGTCGCGATCATCCTCGGTCGCTACGAACTGGGCCGACTGTTCTTCGGCAGCAGCGGAGCGAGCGCAGCGACCGTCGAGCTGACGGCGACGCTGCTGGTGGTCGGCGCCACCTTCTTCATCGCCGACGGCCTCCAGACCATCATGGGCGGTGCGCTGCGCGGCCTCAACGACACCAGGATGACGCTGGTGTTCGCGGTGATCGGCTATTGGTGCGTCGCCTTTCCCGTCGCCTGGCTGCTGGCATTTCACACAAGACTGGGCGCGACCGGCGTCTGGGTCGGGTTCTCGATCGGCACGTTCGTCTATGCCGGGCTCCTGGTCTTGCGCTTCCGGTTGCTGACGCGCAGATTGGCGGGATGATCGGGATGGTCCGCGAAGTCACGCCGGAGGTCGACGCCAGTGCAGTGCTGGCCGGCGCCCAGTTCATCGACGCGTTTCGCGTGGAAGTCGGCGCGACGGCCGTAAATGCCCGCGAGGCCTGCACCAGGATGGTGCTGGACGGGCCGCGCTGGATCGACGCGCTGCTGCGCCTGCGCAACATTCTGGTGAAGCCGTTCGGATTGAAAACATCAGGCGAAGGCGCCCCGGCGCCGCACGGCCTGATCGGCCTGTTTCCGGTGCTGAGCGAGACACCGGAGCAGCTCGTCGCCGGCTTCGACGATTCGCACCTCGATTTCCGCATCGTCGTCGACGTTTCAGGCAATGCCGCGAGCCGGCAGGTGACCTCGACCACGCTGGTGCGCACGCACAACTTGCTCGGCCGGACCTATCTCGCGCTGATCATGCCCTTCCACAAGCTCGTCGTCCGCAACATGATGGGACGGATCGTGGAGCCTGTCCGATGACACTGTCCGTCGACCTCTTCTACTCCTATCGGAGCCCTTACAGCTATCTGGCACTGCCCAAGACACTGAAGCTCGTCGAACAGTATGACCTCGCAGTGAACTTGCGTCCGGTCTATCCGCTGGCGATCCGCGAGCCGGGCTTCTTCAAGAAAACCAACCCGCAATTCATTCGCTATGTGGTGCTCGACAGCGCGCGCGTGGCGGAGCACGAGGGCATTCCGTTCCGCTTTCCCCGGCCCAATCCGATCGTGCAGGACCTGACCACGCTCGAGGTCGCGGCGGAGCAGCCCTACATCCATCGCCTGACCCGGCTGGGCGCCATGGCGCAGCTCGAAGGGCGCTCGCTTGCATTCACCTACGCGATCGCGCGCGTATTGTGGGACGGCTCGGTCTCGGGGTGGAACGAGGGCGATCATCTGGCGCGCGCGGCTGAGCAAGCCGGCTTCGATCTCGCGGCGATGGATGCCGCCATCACCGCCGACCCGGACCGCTACGAGCAGGTGATCGCGGAGAACGAGAAGGACCACGCGGCCTCCGGCCATTGGGGCGTGCCGACCTTCGTGTTCGAGAACGAGCCGTTCTTCGGCCAGGACCGCATCGATCTCCTCATCTGGCGCATGCAGGGCAAGGGCCTGCCCAAGCGGTAGCTTACTCCGCCACTCGCGCGGACTTGCCGGCCGCTGCCTCCGACCATTCGCCGACGACGCGGTCGAGATCGCAGAGATTCTGGTGCATCTGCTCCAGCGAGAAGCCGAGCGCGAAGAAACGCTCGGCGGTGTCGCCGGGCTGGCCACGGAGCAGGCCGTCCCGGCGAACGGACGCGACCGCCTCGGCGTAATGCTGGAGCGCGACATGCACGGGATGAATCGGCGGTGCGCCCGCGCCTTCGCGCAAGGCGGCGGCCGCCGAACGCAGGAAGCGCGCGATCACGGTCGACACTTCCGTGAGCGGAGCAGCCAACCGCATCTGCACCTCGGCCGGCAGCGGCACCACCGTGGCCCGGCCGATCATCACGACGTCATGGCGCAGCCGCAGGATGGTCCGCAGCAAGGGGCCCGTGTCCGGGCCGCTCGACAGCCGCGCAGCGCGCTCGCGCTCGGCTTCGGAGCCGATCGCGTTGAGGCTGACCATGGCGGTGCCGATGCCGTCCTGGATCCGGTGCAGCGCGTCGTTGTCGCGGCCGCGCGTCAGGCCCGCGAGCAGCTCGGTGAAGGCATCTGCGATCAATTCGAGCAGCGTCGCCGCGCTGGCGCGGATCTGCCGCACCGCGCGCGAGGGCAGCACCAGGAACGAGACCAGCAGCCCCGTGACGGCGCCGACCGCGACCTCGCTGACCCGGTCGATCGCCGAGGTCAGGGGATCGGCATGATGCAGGGTCGGGACCAGGAGCACGATCACCGCGGTGACCGTGGCCGCGCTGAGGCTCGGATTGATCGCGGCGATGAAGGCGAGCGGGGCGACGGAGAGGACCAGAAGCCCCAGCAGACCGGCTTCGCTGGAATAAGGGATCAGGATCGCGATGGCGCCGCCATAGACGGCGCCGCCAATGGTGCCCAGCATGTAGTCGCGCGTCGCCTTCAACGAGCGGCCGACGCTCATCTGGGTCACGATCAGCGAGGTCAGCACCGCCCAGAGCGGCAGCAACAGATGCAGCGCGGTCGCAATCGCATAGGCCGCAGCCGCGGCCACCGTGACCCGGATCGCCAGCCCCAATTGCGTCCGCCGCGACCTGATATGGTCGAACAGCTCATTTTTGAGTGCCATCGAAGTCCCGGTCCGATCCTGGAAGCCAAGCAAAAGCATGGCTGATGCCCGCAGCCCCAAGGCCGCTTGAAAGGCTAAATCAGCCCGCCTAACTTGCGCGCCAAAACGAGGAAACACGATGGCCCACGAAACCGCAACGCTCGCCGCCTATGTCTTCGACCTGAAATACCAGGATATTCCGGCCGAGGTGCTGGATCGCGCAAAAGTGCTGACGCTGGACTTCCTCGGCAGCGCGATCCGGGCGCGACGCGAGGCCGAATCGACCCCGTCGATGCTGAAAATGCTGGAGGCGCTGGCGCTCGACACCAAGGGCGAATCGACCGTGTTCGGCGACAGCAAGACCTGGACGCCGGCGGTCGCGGCGCTGCTGAACGGCGCGCTCGGCCATTCCCTCGACTTCGACGACACCCACGCCGATTCCTCGCTGCATCCGAGCGCGCCGGTGGTTCCTGCGGCCTTCGCCGTCGGCGAGATGGTCGGCGCGTCCGGCCGCGACGTGCTGACCGCGATCGTTGCGGGTTATGAGGTCTGCTGCCGGCTCGGCAACGCGCTCGACCCGACCTCGCATTATGCGCGCGGCTTCCACCCGACCGCGACCGCCGGCACCTACGGCGCCGCCGCGGCGGCCGGAAAACTGTTCGGCCTCAGCGAGAAGCAACTCATCGCCGCGTTCGGCGTCTCCGGCAGCCAGGCCGCGGGCTCGCTGCAATTTCTGGTCAACGGCGCCTGGAACAAGCGCTACCAGGTCGGCGCCGCCGCGATGAACGGCGTGATCGCCGCGACGCTGGCGCGCAACGATTTCGTCGGCGCGACGGAATCGGTCGAGGGCAAGCACGGCCTGCTCGCCGGCTATACCGACGACGCGCATCCGGACAAGGCGGTCGCCGAGCTCGGCAAGACCTACGAGACCATGAAGATCGGCGTGAAGCCCTATCCGAGCTGCCGCTATACTCATGCCGCGATCGACGCGCTGATCGCGATGCGGCGCGAGCACAATCTCACGCCGGACCAGGTCAAGCGCGTCGAGATCGGCCTGCACCGCAACGGCATCACGCTGACCGGGGATGCAGCGACCAAGCGCCACCCGCGCTCGATCGTCGGCGGCCAGTTCTCGATGTTCTTCACCGGCGCGCTCGCGCTCGACCAGGGTTCATTCGGCTGGGACGATTACAACCGGCTCGGCGATGCCGCGATCGACGCGCTGGCCGACAAGTTCGACGTGGTGCAGGACGACCGACTGGAGATCGGCCGCACCCATCCGTTCGGCGCCCGCGTCAGCATCACGACGGATGATGGCGTGCACGAGCGGCTCTATGCCGATCCGTCCGGAGAGCCGAATTCATTTCCGGACACGCAGGCGATGCAGCAGAAATTCCTGACACTCGCCCGCCCGGTGCTCAACGCCCGCGCGGAGAAGTTCGCGGATGCGATCATGACGCTGGAGCGGTTCGATCGCGTGGCGCAGGCGACGGAATTGGGAAGGTAGTGGATCTCTTCGCCTCTCCCCGCTTGCGGGGAGAGGCCGGAATCCAAGCGCAGCTTGGATTCCGGGTGAGGGGGATTCTCCGCGAGTCCGATTGTCACCTCCCTTGCGGAGACTCCCCCTCACCCCAACCCTCACCCCGCAAGCGGGGAGAGGGAGAAGAGATGGCGCGCGTGGCCGCCACCACGTCGCGCACGAGGTCGAACACGCCGTCCGCTTCCGGTGGCGCGTTCGGCGAGCGTCCCATGCGCACGATCACCAGCTTCTCCGACGGGATCACGATGGTGTATTGCCCGATCGTACCCTTGGCGAAGAAGGCATCGCGCGGCCAGCCGTGCTCCACGCGAAACTTCGCGCCAAAACTGTCGCCCTGGTTGGTCCAGAAGCCGGCGCCGATGCCGACCCACGCGTTCGGCGTGGGCGTCGCCGTGTAGCTCACCCAACCCTCAGGGAGGATGCGCTTGCTGCCGGCGACGCCGTCATTGAGATAGAGCTGGCCGAAGCGCGCCCAGTCGCGCGCGGATGCGAGCATCTCGCTCGATCCTTCGATCGTGCCCGAGCCATCGAGCTGGAGCACGACATGGCGCATGCCGAGCGGCGCGAACAATTCGTGGCGCGCGAAGCGGAGCGCGTCGGCGGGGTTGCCGCCGGTGGCAACGCGGATCAGATGCGAGAGGATGAGGATGTTGCCGTCGTGATAGTTCCACGCCATGCCCGGCGCGGTCTCGAGCGGGCCGGTCTCGGCATAGCCGGCCATGTCGGTCTCAGCGAATTTCATCCGGTTGACCGGCTCGAAAGCGGAGCCGAGAGAGGCCTGCAGCGAGCTGCCGAGTGCAAGGCCCGCGGTGTGGCGCAGCAGCTGATCGACGGTGATGGTATGGCGCGGATCATCCGGATCTTTCCAGGCCGCGACCGGCGCGGGCCCATCGAGCCTGAGCTTGCCCTGGCGAACCAGCACGCCAATCAAGGCCGAGATCACCGACTTCGTCATGGAAAAGCCGAGCAGCGGCGTCTCAGGCCCGATGCCGTCGGCGTAGCGCTCGGCGATGGTGCGCCCGGCCTTCACCACGACGATGGCGCGGGTGCGGCGGTGGGGCGGCTGCGCGGGCTCGGTGAAGGCACGGTCCAGCGCGGCGGCAAGTGAGGGGCTTTGCGGCGGCACAATCGCGGGGCCGGCGATCGCGGGCAACAATGCCGGCTGCCCGTCGTCTGCAGGCGGCTCGACGACGGTAACGCCTGCGCCGTGCTCAAGCGTGCAACCCAGGCCCTCGCGATAGACAGCGTGGCTGCGGCCGATGCCGAACAACGTCACCGTGACATCCTTGCGCGCGCGATCGATCTGGTAATCCATCGCCCAGCTGATCAAGCCGGTGCCCGGCATCGCGTCAGTGGTCTCCGCGAAGGTGCGCCTGGGATCGAGGCCGGAGACGAACGTCTCGGAGCACAGGATGTCGGCCACGAAGCCGGTGGCGACCTTCGGCACGTCGCGAGCGCGGGCGGCGCCGAGCGCGATACCGGCAGCGGCGATGGTGGTGGTGAGCAGGACGATCTTGCGGCGGCGGGTCACAGGCTTTCTCTCCGGCTTGGGGGCATGCAGGGAGGAAGCCGGAGCCGGCTGAGGCGCGCTCGCCGGATTTGGAAAATGGCCCTCTGGAAACTGTATCGCGGCTCGCCGATTCTGAAATTTCTTCGATAATACAATAACCTATGAATCAGGCCGCATTGACCTTCAGCCGCCGATATTCCGTCGGTGTCACGCCGGTCACGGCCTTGAAGGCACGGTTGAAGGGGCCGAGCGACTGGAAGCCGGCGTCCATGGCGATGGTGATGACGGGGACCTCGGCCTGGGCGGGATCGGCAAGCGCGGCCTTGGCCTCCTCGATGCGGTGATTGTTCAGGAACACATTGAAGTTGCGGTAGCCGAGGCGCTGGTTGATCAGCCGGCGCAGGCGGTATTCGGGAATCCTCAGCCGGCCCGCCAGCACGCCGATGGTGATGTTCTCCTGACGATAGATCCGCTCGTCCGCCATCAGCCGCATCAGGGCATCGATGAGTTTCTGGTCGGCGTCCTCGGCCACAGGCTGGACCGGCGCGATCGCCGGTGCGGGCTCTGGCGCAATCGGAAACAGATCGGCGCCATCAACGCGCAACATTGCGTAGGCAATCGCGGCAACGACGCAGGCGAGCACGCCTGTATTGATCGTGTTGGCGACATCGCCTGCGCTGCCGGCAACGAGGATCTGAAGCAGCGCATTCAACCCGCCATAGAGCGCGGCGGCACAGACGATGAAGACACGAACATTGCGGCGGCGCTCGACCAGATCGGCGGACCACGATCCGATCGTCTGCGCCACGGCGAGCGCGATGAAACCGAGCACGATCAGGTTCACTGCCGTCACGGAGAAGCGCATGTTGCCGCCGGGCGCGATCCAGAGACACCCGACAAGGCTGAAGGCAGTCACTGCCGCCCAGATCAACGCGTGCCACGATCGCAGGCGAAATTCGTCATCGAACAGCGCGCGCGTGAACAACCAGAACACCACGATGTTGCCAGTCGAGAGCGCAATCAGCGGTGCATGCCACGCCGGGACCAGCGACGATACGCCGATCGAATAGCTCGCCGCATGCGCGGCCGAGCCGAGTGCGAAGGCCGCGCCGAGGCGGGCGGCGAGGACATTGCGGAAATCGGCGAGTAATGACGCCGCCAGCACCAGCAGCAGCGCGACGCTGGCAGCGCGAAAGGCGAGCTCGGTTGCGGCAAGGGTCATCGGCTGGGGCCAACGGTCGCGGTTGAAGGCCGCCAAACATCGTTGGTTGCGCCAGGTTTTTCAAGAACCATCCGCATGCCACGCCTTGAGCCACCCCCACCGCTCTCATCGCCCGGCCTTGACCGGGCGATCCAGTAATCCGAGACAGTAGTGATGAATCGAGAGGCTGCGGCGTACTGGATCGCCCGCCTTCGCGGGCGATGACAGCGGAGTATGAGGCCTCATTGCGACACGACGTCTTGTCCGGGCTTTTCCGCGACGATGCTGCGAAATCCTGCTACGATCGGACTCACTGAGATACGAAAAGGAGTCCCTCCCATGAGCTGGCAACCCTCGAACGATCCCGTGCTCGGCGATCCCATGTCCTGCGATGCGCTCGATCTCGTCATTGTGCCGCGCACGCGCGATCTCGGTGACGGGTTCGCGGTGCGGCGGGCGTTGCCGCACGGCAAGCGGCAGATGGTCGGGCCCTTCATCTTCTTCGACCATTTCGGCCCGGTGCAGTTCGTCTCCGGCAAGGGCATGGACGTGCGACCGCATCCGCATATCGGGCTCGCCACCGTCACCTATCTGTTCGATGGCGCGATCATGCATCGCGACAGCGAGGGCAACGTCCAGGAGATCGCGCCGGGTGCGATGAATCTGATGACGGCCGGCCGCGGCATCGCGCATTCCGAACGCACGCCGGACGCGCAGCGCGCCTCGGGCCAGAAGATGCTGGGATTGCAGAGTTGGATCGCGCTGCCGGCCGGATCGGAAGAGATCGCGCCGTCGTTCCAGCACTACGCCGCCGGCGAACTGCCGATGATCTCCGAGCGCGATTTTACCGCACGCGTGATCGCGGGCTCGTCCTTCGGCATCGCCTCGCCCGTCACGATGGTGTCGCCCTGGTTCTACACCGAGGTCACGGCAGTCGCGGGCGCGACCGTGCCGCTCGATCCTGATCATGAGGAGCGCGCGATTTACGTGGTGGAGGGCGAGGTCGAGATCGCGAACGAACGTTACGAGGGGCCGCGCCTCCTGATCTTCCGGCCCGGCGACCGCATCACCGTGAAGGCGCTGAAGGCGACGCGGATGATGTTTCTCGGCGGCGATGCGCTGGAGGGCCCGCGCCACATCTGGTGGAATTTCGTCTCCTCCAGCAAGGAGCGGATCGAGCAGGCCAAGCAGGACTGGAAAACCGGCCGCTTCGCGGCAGTTCCGCAGGAACACGAGTTCATTCCGCTGCCGGAATAGGCTAATCGGGTTTCCGGCTGCGCCATCCGGCGCGGCCGGTTCATTGCCTGAAGGCCCTGCCTGCGAAAGCCATACCGATGTCCACCATGCTCTCCAGCGACCTGCCCCTGCCCAAGATCGGACGCGGCAAGGTGCGCGATATCTACGCCGTCGACGATGATCGTCTGCTGCTGGTCACCACCGACCGCATCAGCGCCTTCGACGTGGTGATGGCCGAGACCATCCCGATGAAGGGCGCCGTGCTGACGCAGATCAGCGCGTGGTGGTTCAATGAACTCGAAGGCGTGGTGCCGCATCACATGATCAGCGCGGACACCGACGAGATCGTCGCGGCCGTGCCGGCGTTGAAACCGCACCGCGCCGAGATCCTCGGCCGCGCCATGCTGTGCAAGCGGACCACCGTATTCCCGATCGAATGCGTAATCCGCGGCTATCTCTCGGGCTCCGCCTGGAAGGAATATGCCGCGAGCGGCACGCTGGCCGGCGAGAAGCTGAAGGCCGGCCTCGTCGAAAGCGAGAAGCTGGAGCCCGCGATCTTCAGCCCGGCGACCAAGGCCGAGAGCGGCCATGACGAGAACATCACCATCGCAAGGATGCGCGAGGTCGTCGGCGACGAGGTCGCCTACACGCTGGAGAGCATGACACGCGCGATCTACACGCTCGGCGAGGAGCTGGCACGGGAGCAGGGCATCATCATCGCCGACACCAAGTTCGAGTTCGGCCGCGACAAGGACGGCCGCATCATCCTAATCGACGAGGTGATGACACCGGATTCCTCGCGCTTCTGGGCGGTGGACGCCTACAAGCCCGGCCAGCCGCAGGCGAGCTTCGACAAGCAGCCCTTGCGCGACTATCTCGACGTCGAACGCCGCGCCGGCCGCTGGAACGGCGACGCCCCGCCGCCCCCACTGCCGGCCAGCGTCGTCGATGCAACCAGCAAACGATATCTGGAAGCGTATCGGCGCGTGACCGGGAAAGAGCTGAAGATCTAGCGCACACTATCGTCGTCCCGGCGCGACGCGCTTGTCTCAGGCGTCCGTCGGATTGCGGTCGTCGCTTCGACGCCAACGACGATGCCGTTGTCGACATCGACCATGTCGTTGGCGGAATAGGCGCAGGAACACTTGCCCACCATGGGCTCCCGTTCAGCGGCTGCCGGATCAGCAGGTGAGACGAACTTGGCTGGCGCGTGGCGCGATGCTCGTCTGCGGCATGCCGACGAAGATGCCGGCCTTATCAGTTCGGCTCACCGGGCCAAGCAGCACGAGAAAGAATGGCAGCCATCACGCACTAGTGAAAGTTACAACAGGATAGCCGCGGCGCTTGCGGGTGAACACAAAGGCCGGCAGGTGCGACCAACGTTCTACAGCGGAAGAGTTGGCAACAGCGCCTGCCTCAGCCGGCCGCATTTCAGGAGGTTCGAGGCAGCATTTTGGTATCCCAGGAGACACCATATGCAGCTGAAAGATAAAGTCGGACGGGTCGCGGCGACGGGTCGAAGCTGCCAGAACTGGAAAAAGGACCAGGAGCTGGTCATTTCGCTGCTCAACAAGATCTCCATTTCCGACGGTGGTGCTGAGAACATGCTCAAGCCGCAGCTGGTCGTGACCGGTCACGCCAGCGATAGCCTCTACACCTCGATTCTGTATTTCCAAAAGAAGAACTTTCCCGGCACGCCTGACGGTTACATCCGGCCTGCGGGCCCGACATTCAAGCGGCTCGCTGAACTGTCGACAAAGGCGGCCGCCAAGCCCGCCCCGCAAAAGGGCCAGTGGGATGCCGTCGCTACTCCTTCCGTCAATTCTGCACTTAGCAAAGGCATCGCCGACGATTTAAAGCTGGATTACGCGGAGGTGGTCGATATCATCCGGGCCACCGTCACGGACGGCATGGTCACCGCATTCGAGCTGGACGACCTGCTCACCATTGCGAATACCTCCAGGACGCTCTCCCCTACTTCGAAAAAGCTCATCAACCTCTTCGTCGGCGACGAGCAGAAGAAGTGGCTTGGGATCGGACCGTACGACCTCAATTCGGATCACAAGAAACTCGCCGCAGACATGGTCTGCGATTTCCTGAAGAACACGAGGACCACGTTCTTTCCGAAGCTCGACCCGCACCGCGTCGGCATCGGTATTCTCAGGCGCATCGCGAAACCGAGCCTCATCGATCAGGATAAGGGAAGTCTGTGCGGGCCTTCCGCGCTGATGTTCAGCTACGCATCCGATAAGCCGGGGCACTACGCGCGGTTCGCGATCGACCTGTATCAGAAGGGACAGGCGACTCTTGGCCGCCTGCTGATCAAGCCGGGAAAGGATGTGAGGAACTACACGCCGCCCTGGTCGCTGGACCATGTCGATTGGCTGACGTGCGCCTCCATACGCGATTCAGAGAATTGGTTCCTCGATTTCGACGACACGGGCAGAATCAGCGATCTTGCCGGCGTCACCCTGCCGAGCGAGATGGAGCAATGGTTCCGCAAGGCCGGATACCGGGACGTGCGCGAGAATACCAACATTTCGCGATTCAACAAAGGCATCGCCGATGTAAACGAAGCCAACACCCTGCTCGACAAGGGGTATCGCGTATGCCTCTTCATAAGCGCCAATATGACGGACTATGATGATCAGTCCGATAAAGGCTCCGCGTTCACGATGCACTGGGTCGTGCTGCGCGAGAAGATACAGGTCGCGAACGGGTCCGTGAAGGCGAAGGTTTTCTCATGGGGCAATGGCGACTACGAGATCCCGCACCCGAATAAAACCGGCGCCATAAAGCCCCTCGCCACCAAGGACTTCCTCATGAATTTTTACGGGTACGTTGCTGCCAAGGCGTGATTGGCGTGAAGCCCTGGCTGATCCCGCCTTCGACGGCCGCGCGTGTGCCGGCCGGCGAAAAGATGCGGGCCGTGAAGGCGAAGATCGCGCACAAAGGCCGGGGCTACACCCCCGCCATCATCACGTATTTGATCTCGACATATTCTTCCATGCCGTGATGCGAGCCTTCGCGCCCGAGGCCGCTCTCCTTGACGCCGCCGAAGGGCGCGACTTCCGTGGTGATGAGACCGGTGTTGACGCCGACCATGCCTGATTCCAGCGCTTCGGCGACGCGCCAGACGCGGCCGAGATCGCGGGAGTAGAAGTAGGAGGCCAGGCCGAACGGCGAGGCGTTGCACATCGCAACCACATCGGCTTCGTCCTTGAAGCGGATGACAGGCGCGAGCGGGCCGAAGGTTTCCTCCTGCGCCACCAGCGAGTCCGGCTTGACGTCGGCCAGCACCGTCGGCTCGAAGAAGGAGCGTCCGAGCTCGCTGCGCTTGCCGCCGGTGACGACCTTGGCGCCGCGCTTCACGGCATCGGCGATGTGGCGCTCCACCTTGTCGACGGCCTTCATGTTGATCAGCGGGCCCTGGGTGACGCCGCTCTCGGTGCCGTCGCCGATCTTCATCGCCGCGACCTTCTTCGAGAGCTTCTGCACGAACTCGTCGTAGATCTTGTCCTGGGCGTAGAGGCGGTTGGCGCAGACGCAGGTCTGGCCCATGTTGCGGTATTTCGAGACGATGGCGCCTTCGACCGCGGCGTCGATGTCGGCGTCGTCGAACACCACGAACGGCGCATTGCCGCCGAGCTCGAGGCCGAGCCGCTTCACGCCGACCGAAGCCTGCTGATACAGGATCTTGCCGACCGCGGTCGAGCCGGTGAAGCCGACGAAGCGCACGGCCGGATGCTCGCACAACACCTTGCCGATCGGCGGGGCATCGCCGGTGACGATGTTGAAGACGCCCTTGGGCACGCCCGCCTTCTCGGCAAGCGCGGCAAGCGCGAGCGCCGACAGCGGCGTCTCGTTGGCGGGCTTGAGCACCACGGTGCAACCGGCGGCGAGCGCCGGGGACACCTTGCGCGTGATCATCGAGTTCGGGAAATTCCACGGCGTGATCGCACCGCAAACGCCGATCGGCTGCTTGATCGCGAGCAGCCGCGCATCGGGACGCTGCGTCGGGATGGTCTCGCCATAGACGCGCCTCGCCTCCTCGGCGAAGAACTCGACATAGGCGCCGCCGATGTCGACCTCGCCGAGTGCCTCGGTGAGCGGCTTGCCCTGCTCGGAGGTGAGGATCAGCGCGAGGTCCTCGCGATTGGCGACGATCAGCTCGAACCATTTGCGCAGGATGTTGGAGCGCTGCTTGGCGGTGTGCTTGGCCCAGGCCGGAAAGGCGCGCTCGGCGGCTTCGACCGCCCTGGTCGTCTCCTCGGCACCAAGCTGCGGAACCTTGGCGAGCTCGACGCCGGTGGCGGGATTGTTGACCGCAAAGACCGGCGTGCCGACCCAGGCGCCGTCGATGTAGCAGGCTTCCTTGAGCAGCGACGGATCCTTCAACCGGTCGCGCAGATTGGACGTGGCTTGCGGGGCGCGTGCGGCGGCAGTCGGGGTCATGGCGTTACTCCCTGGGGGCGATCGGATCGGCCGCAATATAGGGACGGACGATGCGCAATGCACCGTCCTGCAACGCACGTCAGATGGCAGCTAGACTGGCAGCGGCCTTAGGCCGCGCCGCTCATATAGGTCTCGCGACGGCCGATCATGCGCTCGGCCGCGGCCTTGGCATCGGCCTTCGTGGACGTCGCGCACGTCCGGTATTCGAGATCGGGGACTGAAGAGGTGTCGCGACGGCCGAACCATGACCTCGAGCCGATCGGCAGCAGCGCCAGCGCCTGGGCCAGATTGTCGACGGCGCCGAACGAATAGAGTGCGCCGGTGCCGGCGATGCGGACCTCGTAAATGCCGGGCGAAATCGGCGCCTCCAGGTTCTCGCCGCGTCCCTGACGGGGATAGCGCTTCCAGTCGCTCCAGGTCGAAATCATCTGAGGTCCCCCTCGCCACCCATCCACGGACGGCAGCATTTGCATCAAGTCTTAGTCGGCCCATGGATCGGACCGGGTCCTGAACGCGGCAGCTCACGAAATGTTTCAGCCGTCCGAAACCGCGTGAAACCTATCGCCTGGAGCCCCATCCAGGGTGAGGGCGGCGCGCGGGTGTCTACCGCAGATTGCGAAGGAGCGTCGCCGTTCACCCCCGTTGTCGTCCTGCGTGGGGCCAAGAGCGTCAAGTCACGACATCGCGACCGGCGCACGCGCGTAGATGCCCGCTTGCCGCGCCGGGCATGTGGGACGACAATCGATCACTTCCAACAATAATCAAACCCGAGGAAACGCCATGCAAAGCAAAGCACAGATCGATGAGATTCTGCGTCAGAAGAGCGAGGCCAAGGAGATTCCCGGCGTCGTCGCTATCGCCGCGAGCTGTAACGACGTGCTGTACCAGGGCGCGTTCGGCAAGCGCGATTTGGCCAAGCCCGATCCGATGACCGATGACAGCGTGTTCTGGATCGCATCGATGACGAAGGCGGTGACCACAGCGGGCGCGATGCAGCTGGTCGAGCAGGGCAAGCTGTCGCTGGATACGCCGATCGGCGATGTCCTGCCCGATCTCGCCAATCCGCAGGTGCTGGAAGGCTTCGATGCCAACGGCCAGGCGAAGCTGCGCCCGGCGAAGGGACCGATCACGCTGCGCCAGCTCATGACCCACACTGCCGGCTTCTGCTACAATATGTGGAACGGCGATCTCGCGGTCTATCTGGACAAGAACGGCATCCCCGCCATCACCACCTGCCAGAATGCGGCACTGAAGACCCCGATCATGAGCGACCCCGGCACGCGCTGGGAATACGGCACCAATATCGATTTCGTCGGCAAGGCCGTGGAAGCCGTCAGCGGCAAGCGGCTCGATGCGTACCTGCGCGACAATTTGTTCGCACCGCTCGGCATGCGCGACACCGCTTTCAAGATCACCGACGACATGCGTAAGCGCCTGGTCGGCATGCATGCGCGCGGCGAGGACGGCCAGCTGGCAGCGATCCCGTTCGAGCTGGAACAGGAGCCGGAATTCCACATGGGCGGCGGCGGGCTCTATTCGACGGCGGCCGACTACATCAAGTTCACCCGGATGATCCTCAACAAGGGCCGCGGCAACGGCAACCAGGTGCTGAAGGCCGAGACCGTCGCGACCATGGGTCAGAACCACATCGGCGATCTCGCCATGGGGAAGATGACGACGGCGGCGCCGATGTACACCAACGACGTCGATCTCTATCCGGAGCAGGTGAAGAAGTGGGGCCTCAGCTTCATGATCAACACCGCCAAGACCGCCGAGGGACGCAGCGCAGGCAGCCTCGCCTGGGCGGGCCTCGCCAACACCTATTACTGGATCGACCCGGCGCGCGACGTCACCGGCGTGATCCTGATGCAGCTGCTGCCGTTCGCGGATGCGAAATGCCTGGAGGCGTTCGCAGGATTCGAGCGCGGCGTTTATGCCGGGCTCGATGCGGCCGGAAGCGGGCAGAAGGCGGCGTGAGCGTCTGAATGCTCTCGCCACGTGGCATGGCCGGGCTCGTCCCGGCCATGCCGACCGATGAGGATCAAGCTGCTCATTCCATGACGAAAGGATTTTGACGTGTCAGATAAAGCGGACAGCTACGTTTGCGGCATCTCGGATGCGCCGCTGCTCGGCCACACGATCGGCCGGAGTCTCGACCTGGCCGCGCAGCGCTGGGGCAATCGCGAGGCGCTGGTCTCGCCCAGCCACGGCGTGCGATGGACCTGGTCGGAATTCGCCGAACGGGTTGATGCGCTCGCCGCCGGCTTTCTTGCGCTCGGGCTCGAGCGGGGCCAGCGGATCGGCATCTGGTCGTTGAACCGGCCCGAATGGACGCTGACCCAGTTCGCCGCCGCCAAGGCCGGCCTGATCCTGGTGACGATCAATCCGGCCTACCGGCTCAGCGAGCTGGAATTTGCGCTTCGCAAGGTCGGGTGCACCGCGATCGTCGCCGCAACGGCGTTCAAGACCAGCAATTACATGGAGATGCTCAACACGCTGTTGCCGGAGTTGTCATCCGCCAAGCCCGGACAGCTGCATGCGGCACGGCTGCCTGCCCTCCGCAATGTCATCCAGATCGGCAGCCCGGCCGCACCGGGCACGATTGCCTTCGACGAGGTCGCGCGCATGGGCGGCGACCGGCACCGTCAGCAATTGGCCGCGCTCGGCGCCGCCCTGCAATTCGACGATCCCGTCAACATCCAGTTCACCAGTGGCACGACGGGATCGCCCAAGGGGGTGACGCTGACCCACCACAACATCCTCAACAACGGCTATTTCACCGGCCGCGCGATGCGCCTCACCGAGCAGGACCGCATCTGCATTCCGGTGCCGCTCTATCATTGCTTCGGCATGGTGATGGGCAACCTCGCTTCCGTCACGCTCGGCGCCGCGATGGTTTATCCCGGCGAGGGTTTTGACCCGCTTGCGACGCTGCGCACGATCGAGCAGGAGAAATGCACGGCGCTCTACGGCGTGCCGACGATGTTTATCGCCGAACTCGATCACCCCGAATTCGCCGCGTTCGACCTGAAGTCGCTGCGCACCGGCATCATGGCCGGCGCCCCCTGCCCGATCAAGGTGATGAAGCGCGTCAACACCGAGATGAACATGCGCGAGGTCACCATCGCCTACGGCATGACCGAGACCAGTCCGGTCAGCTTCCAGAGCGCGGTGGACGATCCGCTGGAGCGCCGAGTCTCCACGGTCGGACGGATCCATCCGCATGTCGAGGTCAAGGTCGTCGATCTCGAGGGCAAGATCGTCAAGCGCGGCGAGCGGGGCGAGCTGTGTACCCGCGGCTACAGCGTCATGCTGGGCTATTGGGAGGAGAGCGAGAAGACCGCCGACGTGCTCGATGCGAACGGCTGGATGCACACCGGCGACCTCGCCACCATCGACGACGAGGGCTATTGCAACATCGTCGGCCGCATCAAGGACATGGTGATCCGCGGCGGCGAAAACCTCTATCCGCGCGAGATCGAGGAGTTTCTCTATCGTCACCCCAAGATCCAGGACGTGCAGATCTTCGGCGTGGCGGATAGCCGCTATGGTGAGGAGCTCTGCGCCTGGGTCCGCGTCAGATCGGGCGAGACGCTGACGGCCGAGGAGGTCCGCGCCTTCTGCGACGGCCAGATCGCCCACAACAAGATTCCACGCTATGTCGAGTTCGTCGACGAGTTTCCGATGACGGTGACGGGCAAGATCCAGAAATTCGTGATGCGGGATACGGTGGAGCAGCGGCTGGGATTGAAGGCGGCCAAGACGGCGTGAGGGGTTGAGTGCTCTCCCTACACGATGGCTGTCATTCCCCGCGCAGGCGGGGAATCCAGTACGCCGCGGCTTCTCGATCGATCACAGCCTGCTCGGAGTACTGGATCGCCCGGTCTTCGCCGGGCGATGACAGCTGAGGATGGGCGCGACTTCGTCTATGCCGTGAGACCGCGCTGTTGCGCCAGCTCCTTCAACGACACCTGCGGGCGGGCACCGATGTGCTGAATCACTTCGGCGGCGGCGAGTGCGCCGAGTTCGCCGCACTGCTTGTAGGCGAGATTGCGTGCCAGGCCGAACAGGAAGCCGGCAGCGAAGAGATCGCCGGCGCCGGTGGTGTCGACCACCTTGTCGACCGGGAACGCCGGCGCGGCAACGGCGTCTTCCACCGAGACCACCATGCAGCCCTTCTCGCTGCGGGTGACGACGCCGAGATTGACGTCATTGCGCAGCTGCTTCAGCGCGGTGTCGAAGTCCGAAGTCATGTAGAGCGAATGCAGCTCGGATTCGTTGGCGAAGACGATGTCGACGGTGCCGTTACGCATCAACGAGAGAAACTCGTCGCGATAGCGGTCGACGCAGAAGGAATCCGACAGCGTCAGCGCCACCTTGCGCCTGGCGTCATGGGCGATCTTGGCCGCCTTGACGAAGGCATCCTTGGCGTTCTTGGGGTCCCAGAGATAGCCCTCGAGATAGACGATGCCGGCGCTCGCGATCTCGGCCGGGTCGATATCGGCGGGCGACAGGTCCTGCGCCGCGCCGAGATAGGTGTTCATCGTGCGCTCGCCGTCGCCGGTGACCAGGATGTAGGAGCAGCCGGTGGCGGGGCCGTCCTTTGCGGCGGGCGTGTTGAAGGCGACGCCGGCGGCGCGGATGTCATGGACATAGAGCTTGCCGATCTGGTCGTCCTTGACCTTGCCGACATAGGCGGCGCGTGCCCCCAGGCTGCCGATGCC
Organism: Bradyrhizobium sp. 191; assembly: GCF_023100985.1. NCBI lineage: Bacteria > Pseudomonadati > Pseudomonadota > Alphaproteobacteria > Hyphomicrobiales > Nitrobacteraceae > Bradyrhizobium > Bradyrhizobium sp. 191. The sequence goes on along the minus strand of NZ_CP064692.1, from coordinate 4,676,804 downwards.
GACGATGGTGTTGGCGGCCGAGCCACCCGAGACTTCCGTGGCCGGACCCATGTCCTTGTAGATGGCGGCCGCGCGCGCCTCGTCGATCAGCGACATGCTGCCCTTGGCCATGCCATGCCTGGCCAGAAAGGCCTCGTCGGTCCTGACCAGCACGTCGAACAGCGCGTTGCCGATGCCGAGAACGTCATATTTCACGTCAGCCATTCACCTTGATCCTGTTTGCCGGATTGCGGACCTTACGGAAATCCGCTTCCTGTCGGCCTGAAATCCAAGCTCGCGGCCTATCATGACCGGGCCGGCGCGGGCAAGCAACGGTATGATAAAGGGCCGATGATCCGCTCCTTCCTCACCGTCTCGACGGGAACGCTGGCCTCGCGGCTGCTGGGTTTTGCCCGCGATTCCATGATTGCGGCGCTGCTCGGCACCGGCGCCGTGGCAGATGCGTTTCTCGCGGCGTTTCAGCTGGTCAACGTGGTGCGCCGGCTGCTCAGCGAGGGCGCGCTGAACGCGGCGCTGATCCCGGCCTGGCTGCGCATCAGGGATCGCGACGGGGCGGCAGCCGCAGCGGCGTTCGCCGGGCGCGTGCTCGGCACGGTCAGCGCGGCCCTGATCGCGATCTCCATCCTGCTCGCATTGCTGATGCCGCTGGTCATCACGGTCGTCGCACCGGGCTTCCTTGGCAGCGGCACGCTCGATCGCGCGGTCGAGAGTGCGCGGCTGATGCTGCCCTACCTCGCCTTTGCCGGCCCGGTCACCGTGCTGATGGGATTGCTCAATGCGCAGGGCCGCTTCGCGCTGACGGCGTTCTCGCCCCTGTTGTTCAACATCGCGCTGATCGCCGCGATCGCGGTGCTGCTGGTCTGGCGGGCTGACGCCGGTTTCGCTGCGTGGGTGTTGGCGGCCACCGTCGGCATCGCCGGCCTGCTGCAACTCCTGATGCTGCTGTCGCAGCGAAGCGCGCATCTTGCGACGCCGCTACGCGCCAGTTTCGACAAGGAGATGCGCGGCTTCTTCGCCAAGGCGATCCCCGGCATGCTCGCAAGCTCGGGCCCGCAATGGCTGATGGTCGCGGGCGCGATCATCGCCTCCGCGACACCATCGGCGGTGTCCTGGCTGTATTTCGCCAACCGCCTGATCGAGCTGCCGCTCGGCATCGTCGGCGTCGCCATGGGCACGGTGCTGGTGCCGGAGCTGACACGCGCCGTCGCTAGCTCCGATCGCGACGCGGTGGCGCATGCCGAATCGCGCGCGCTGGAGCTTGCAGCCGGGCTGGCGCTGCCGGCGACGCTTGGTCTGATCGTGCTGGCCGAGCCGATCGTGCGGCTGCTGTTCGAGCATGGCGCGTTTGGCGCGCATGACAGTGCGGCGACGGCGCATGCGTTGATGTGGCTGGCGCTGGGCCTGCCGGCGCACGTGCTGATCAAGGCGTTGTCGCCGGCGTTCTATGCCCGCAGCGACACGATGACGCCACTCATGGCCACCGCCAAAGGCTTTGTGGTCGCAGTCGCTCTCGCCGTGCTGCTCGGTCATTTCTTCGGCACCAGCGGGATCGCGGCGAGCATCGCGGCCGGCGCCTGGAGCAGCGCGCTCTCGCTGCTCGGCAAGGGCACCAGCGCGTTCGGCTTCTCGATCGACGCCAGCGCCCGCACGCGATTGCCGCGGATCGTGCTGGCCGCGATCGCCATGGGCGCCCTGCTCTGGCTGACCGCGGGACTGGTGCCGGCCGAGACTCATGGTTTCATCAAATTCGTCGTGCTGGCTTTGCAGATCGCGGCCGGGATCGCCGTCTACGGCCTGCTGCTGCAGATCCTCGGCGCCGCCTCCTGGCGCGAGGCGGTTAACGCACTGAAACGACCCAGCTAAACCCGCGAGCCCAGCGAAAGACCCTTGACGGGGCAGCGCCGCTGTTGGAAACGACGGCCGAATACCTATGGGAAGGCTGACCATGCCATTCGTTGAACGGGTCTTTTCGGGCGTCCAGCCGACGGGCAATCTGCACCTCGGCAATTATCTCGGCGCGATCGTCAACTTCGTGAAGATGCAGGAAACCCACAACTGCATCTATTGCGTCGTCGACATGCACGCGATCACGCAGGGCGTCGACGTCTGGGGCGGCCCGGCCGAGCTCACGCGCAACACCCGCGAGGTGACCGCCGCGTTCATCGCGGCCGGCATCGATCCCAAGAAGCACATCGTGTTCAACCAGAGCCAGGTCTCGGGCCATGCCGAGCTCGCCTGGATCTTCAACTGCGTCGCCCGGATGGGCTGGCTCGGCCGCATGACCCAGTTCAAGGAGAAGGCCGGCAAGGACCGCGAGAACGCGTCCGTTGGCCTGTTCGACTACCCTGTGCTGATGGCCGCCGACATCCTGGTGTACCGCGCCACCCACGTTCCGGTCGGCGAGGACCAGAAGCAGCATCTGGAGCTCTCGCGCGACATCGCGCAGAAGTTCAACAACGACTTCGGCGACTCCATCCGCGCCCAGGGCAACAATGACGGGCTGTTCTTCCCACTGCCGGAACCCTTGATCACCGGCCCGGCGACGCGTGTGATGAGCCTGCGCGACGGCACCAAGAAGATGTCGAAGTCGGACGCCTCCGACAATTCGCGCATCAACCTCACCGACGACGCCGACACCATCGCGCAGAAGATCCGCAAGGCGAAGACCGATCCGGAGCCGCTGCCGACGGAGGAAAAGGGCCTGGAAGCCCGCCCCGAGGCCGACAACCTCGTCGGCATCTTCGCCGCGCTCTCCGGCCGCTCCAAGGCCGAGGTGCTCCGCGAGTTCGGCGGCGGCCAGTTCTCCAGCTTCAAGAACGCGCTGGCGGAGCTCTGCGTCACCAAGCTCGCGCCGATCGCCGGCGAGATGAAGCGCCTCGTCGCCGACCCCGGCCATATCGACGCGATCCTCATCGACGGCTCCGACCGGGCCCGCGCCATCGCCGACGAGACGATGAAGCTCTCCAAGGACATCGTCGGCTTCATCCGCCGGCGCTAAGGCGCGCTTCGCAACACCGGCTGGCGCCACGGCGCCAGCCGCTTCGCCTCTCCCAAACATCGCGGGAGTGTGGCAGCATGGTCCCCATGCACATTCCGGGACATGCATGACCAGCAAGCGACTTTGCTACGAGCCGGGCCACAAGCCCAAATGCCTCGTCATCGTCGATGACACCGCCGAATGGGATCGCGCCGTCTATTACGCCAGCCGCTGGGCGATCCGCGCCGGCGGCGGCGTGGTGATGCTGCGCATCATCGAGCCTGAGCAGCAGAGCCAGGAATGGCTTGGCGTCGCCGACATCATGCGCGCCGAGGCCCAGGAAGCGGCGGAGGCCGCGCTCGACCGCGCCGCCGGCCGCGCCAACGGCATCGCCGCGATCACGCCGGAACGGGTGATCCGCGAAGGCGCCGCGATGGAACAGCTGCTCGCAGTGATCGATGAGGACCCCGACATCGCGATGCTGGTGCTGGCTGCCAGTCCCGGCGCGGAAGGGCCGGGGCCGCTGGTCGGGTTGCTGGCGCACGAGTTGGGCGCATTCCCGGTGCCGGTGACCATCATCTCGGGCGCGCTGAGCGACGAAAGCGTGGATTCGCTGTCGTAGGTCCTCGGTCTCGGAGGCGGCCGTCAGTGGATGGCCGGGTCAGGCTGGGCCACGACGATTGGCGATTTCGGCACCCTAACCTACTGATATGACAACGAAACAGTTCCCTCTCCCCTTGATCGTGCGTTCCCCGTCGCCATCTGCTAGTGGATAGGCACGCGCCGGCCTTGAACCGGCGACGTCTGGAGAAAACCATGTTCATTCAAACCGAAGCCACCCCCAATCCCGCCACGCTGAAGTTCATTCCCGGCCGCGTCGTGGTCGACGGCAGCCCCGTGGAGTTTTCCAGCCGCGAAGCCGCAGGCCGTTCGCCGCTCGCCGAAAAGCTGTTCGACGTGCCCGGCGTCACCGGCGTGTTCTACGGATCGGACTTCATCACCGTGACCAAGGCGAGCGGTGAATGGCAGCAGCTCAAGCCCGCGATCCTGGGTGCCATCATGGAGCACTACATGTCGGGCGCGCCGCTGCTTGCCGACGGCGCAGCGCAGGGCGATGCCGATCTCGACGACGAGGACGAGTTCTTCGACGAGGCCGATGCCGAGACGGTCGACATGATCAAGGATCTGATCGAGACCCGGGTGCGGCCGGCCGTCGCCAACGACGGCGGCGACATCACCTTCCGCGGCTTCAAGGACGGCATCGTCTATCTCAACATGAAGGGCGCCTGCTCCGGCTGCCCGTCATCGACGGCGACGCTCCAGCACGGCATCCAGAACCTGCTCAAGCACTTCGTGCCCGACGTGGTCGAAGTCCGACCGATGTGACGACGAAGTCGTCATTCCGGGATGGTGCGTTAGCACCAGACCCGGAAGCTCGAGATTCCGGGTTCGGTCCTACGGACCACGCCTGAATGACGGTTGTCGTAGGATGGCATATCGAGGGCCCGCAAATCGTGCGTGATGAATGGCGGATAGGCGCTTGGTCCGCTAGACTGTTCCCCATTCGCCACTCGCCATTTGCTTTTTCATGCTGATCCTCGCCATCGATACTGCGCTCGACGCCTGCGCGGCCGCCGTGCTCGACACCGAAACGGCCGAGCTGCGCGCGCAGGAATCGCTGCTGATGAAGCGCGGCCATGCCGAGGCCCTGATGCCGCTGATCGCGCGGGTGATGCAATCGGCCAATCTCGCCTTCACCGCGCTCGATCGCATCGCCGTCAACGTCGGTCCCGGAAGCTTCACGGGCCTGCGCGTCGGCATTTCGGCGGCGCGCGGCCTTGCGCTCGCGGCCGGGCGGCCGGCCGTCGGCCTGACCACCTTGTCGGCCTATGCCGCCACCGTCGTGGGCCAGAGCGGAACGGCGCCCGTGCTCTCCGCAGTCGATGCGCGGCACGATCACGTCTATTTCCAGATCGTCGCCGGCGACGGCAGCCAGCTGGTGCGACCTAAGGTCGCCAGCATCGACGAGGCGATCGCGGCCTCGCAATTCGGCGCGCCGCATCTGGTCGGCAACGCCGCAAGGATCCTCGCCGATCGCTGGCCGAAGGATGGACCGCAACCTGTTGCGGTCGACGCGCAGCCCGCGCCCGATATCAGCTGGATCGCCTGGCTCGGTGCGGCGGCCAATCCCGACACCACGCCGGCGCGGCCGTTCTATCTGAAGGCGCCCGATGCAAAGCCGGCGACACAGAAGCCGCTCGCGGCGCAAGCCGCAACCTCATGATGGGATGGCTGTCGGAGTGGTGGCATGGCGGCAGTGCCGTCGTCGAGCCCGCGACCTTGCGCGATGCCGCGCGGCTCGCGCAGCTGCACGGCGCCTCCTTCGCGCACGGCTGGGGCGAAGGCGAATTCGAGGGCATGATCAGCGAGCGCAACACGCTGGTGCATCGCTTGCGTCTCGGCCGCAAGACGATCGGCTTTGCGGTGTCGCGGATCGGCGCGGACGAGGCGGAAATTCTCTCGATTGCGGTGGACGGGGCTTATCGCGGCCGCGGCTTCTCCCGCACGCTGCTGATGACCCATCTCGGCCACCTCGCCGGGCGCGGCGTGCGCACAATATTTCTCGAGGTGGAGGAAAACAACCAGCCGGCACGGCGGCTCTACGACGGGTGCGGATTCGTGGTGGTCGGGCGCCGCGATCGCTACTATAAGCAGCCCAACGGGGAACAATTGAACGCCCTTCTGATGCGACGCGACTTGTCGTAACATCGGTGGCAGAAAGCGCCCGCCAGGCAGACAACGCTATGACCACATTGAAACCTTCCTCTGCATCCAAGGCGTCCGACATCGAGGCGCGCTGTGCCGCCACGGGCATGCGCATGACCGAGCAGCGCCGCGTCATCGCCCGCGTGCTTGCGGAAGCGATCGATCATCCCGACGTCGAGGAACTCTACCGGCGCTGCGTTGCGGTCGACGACAAGATCTCGATCTCGACGGTCTACCGCACCGTGAAACTGTTCGAGGATGCCGGCATCATCGAACGCCACGATTTCCGCGAGGGCCGCGCGCGCTACGAGCAGATGCGCGACAGCCACCACGACCATCTCATCAATCTGCGCGACGGCAAGGTGATCGAGTTCACCTCCGAAGAGATCGAGAAGCTCCAGGCGGAGATCGCCCGCAAGCTCGGCTACCGTCTGGTCGATCACCGACTCGAGCTCTATTGCGTCCCGCTCGACGACGACAAGCCGACGAATTGATGAACAAATCTTGCGACGGCCTCTCTTCACCTCTCCCCGTCGGGGAGAGGTGGCGTCGCGCGCCCTGCACCAAAGTGCCATAACCAAGTTACACACTGAATGCCCATCGACCTCATCATCTTCGATTGCGACGGCGTGCTCGTGGACAGCGAGGTGATCTCCTGCCGCGCGCATGCGGACGTGCTGACGCGGCACGGCTATCCGATCACGTCGGAGCAGGTGTTCGAGCGCTTCCTCGGCCGGTCGACAAAGCAGGCCAATCTCGAGATCGAGGCCGAGCTCGGCCGCAAGCTGCCCGAGGCCTATCATGGCGACTTGCAGGATGAGCTGTTCCGGTCGTTCGAGGCCGACCTGGAAGCGATCCGCGGCATCCACGATGTGCTCGATGTCGTCACGCAAGCCGTCTGCGTCGCCTCGAGCGGCTCGCACCAGCGCATGCGCGTAAGCCTGGGAAGCACCGGGCTCTACGACCGCCTGGCGCCGAACATCTTCTCGGCCTCCCAGGCGAAGAACGGCAAGCCGGCACCGGACCTGTTCCTGTTCGCGGCAAGCGAAATGGGCGTGCCACCCGGGCGCTGTGTCGTGATCGAGGACAGCCTGGCCAGCATTGCCGGCGCGCGGGCAGCGGGAATGACCGTGTTCGGCTTTTACGGAGGCAGCCATTGCGGCAACGGCCATGCCGAGACCCTGCGGCAGGCTGGCGCCGAACTGACCTTTGCCGACATGCATCAGCTGCCGGAGTTGGTCCGGCGGGTCGAGGCGAAGGCCCTGGCGGGCTGATTATTGCGATGTCACCGTCATTCCGGGGCACGCGCGACGCGCTTGAACCCGGAATTTCGCGCCAAAACCTCTGGATTCCGGGTTCGCGACTGCGTCGCGCCCCGGAATGACGGGACCAAGGCCCCATTCGCTGGATTTTCGGCCCTCCAGCCTATATCTGAGGGCCGTCCTCCACCTCCATTTTCGGGTTCCATGACGCCGCCGCGCAAGCTGCACATCAAATCATATGGCTGCCAGATGAACGTCTACGATGCCCAGCGCATGGTGGACACGCTGGCTCCGGAAGGATTCGTGGAGACGGCCAGCGCGGAGGATGCCGACCTCGTCATCCTCAACACCTGCCACATCCGCGAGAAGGCCTCGGAAAAGGTCTATTCCGAGCTCGGCCGGCTGCGCGTGGCCAAAGACGAGGCCGCACGTACGGGCCGCGCGATGAAAATCGCGGTGGCGGGCTGCGTCGCGCAGGCCGAGGGCGAGGAGATCGTGCGCCGGGCACCTGTGGTCGACGTCGTGGTCGGCCCGCAGAGCTATCATCATCTTCCCGAGCTCTTGAAGCGCGCCGCGGGCGAAGGCCGCGCGATCGAGACCGAGTTTCCCGCGGCCGACAAGTTCGGCTTCCTGGCGCAGCCGAAGCCCGACGCGATCCGCGCCCGCGGCGTTTCCGCCTTCGTCACCGTGCAAGAAGGCTGCGACAAGTTCTGCACCTTCTGCGTCGTGCCTTATACGCGCGGCGCCGAAGTGTCGCGTCCGGTGGCGAAGATCGTCGACGACGTGAAGCGGCTCACTGACAACGGCGTGCGCGAGCTCACGCTGATCGGGCAGAATGTCAACGCCTATCACGGCGACGGGCCGGACGGAAAAACCTGGCCGCTCGGCCGGCTGCTCGAGCATCTGGCGAAGATTCCCGGCATCGCGCGGCTGCGCTATTCGACCAGCCATCCGCGTGACGTCGACGACAGTCTGATTGCGGCCCATCGCGATCTCGGTGCCCTGATGCCGTTCGTGCACCTGCCGGTGCAATCGGGCTCGGACCGGATTCTGGCCGCCATGAACCGGAAACATACCGCCGATGATTACCTCGGGGTCATCGACCGTTTCCGCGCCGCCCGCCAAGACATTGCTTTTTCATCAGATTTCATCGTCGGCTTCCCGGGCGAAAGCGAGCAAGATTTTCTCGCCACCCTCGCGCTTGTCACGCAAATCGGTTACGCTGCGGCATATTCGTTCAAATACTCCGCCCGGCCGGGAACGCCGGCCGCGGACATGCAGGAGACGGTGTCCCCCGCCGAGATGGACCAGCGATTGGAGCGGCTCCAGGAACTGATCGACAGCCAGCAATCGGCCTTCAACAAGGCTGCGATTGGCTCAACGGTCGATGTGCTGTTCGAGCGTCCGGCGCGCAAGGAGGGCCAGATCGTCGGCCGCACCGCGTACCTCCAGCCCGCCCATGTCATGGCCTCGCCCGACATCATCGGACAAATCCTGCCGGTCCGCATCGACAGCCTCGAACGCTACAGCTTTCTCGGCGAGCTCGTGACGCCGCATGGCGCGCGCGAGCCCGCTTTATCGCAAGCCACTGGAGCCTGAACCCTTGCCCAAAAGCGCATCGGATTCGTCTTCGTTCGCTCCCAGCCGCAAATTTGACCGCGACATGCAAGTTCCGCCCGAGACCCAGGTCGTCATCGACTTCGACGACAACCGCGCCGCTTCCGCGCTGGTCGGCCCCTACGGCCAGCACCTGGCGCAGATCGAGCGGCGGCTCGGCGTGGTCGTCGATTCCAAGGGCAACCACATCACCATCGGCGGCAGCCGCGATGGCTGCGACGCCGCGCGGCGCGTGCTGGAGATGCTCTACACGCAAGCCGTGAAGGGACAGGATCTCGACCAGGGCGAGGTCGAAGGCGCGATCCGCGCCGTGATCGCGCAGGGCTCGCTGTTCGAGTTCGACGCCAAATCGGCCAAATCGACCTTCGACAGCATCAACTTGCGCAAGCGCCCGGTGCGCGCGCGCACGGCCGCACAGGACTCCTACATCCGCGCGCTGAAGCGGCACGAGCTGGTGTTCGGCGTCGGCCCCGCCGGCACCGGCAAGACCTGGCTCGCCGTCGCCCATGCCGCCCAGCTGTTCGAGCGCAAGGAGGTCGATCGCATCATCCTGTCGCGCCCGGCGGTGGAAGCCGGCGAGCGGCTCGGCTTTCTCCCTGGCGATCTCCGCGAGAAGGTCGATCCTTATCTGCGGCCGATCTACGATGCGCTCTACGACCTCATGGATGCGCGCATCGTCGAGCGTGCGCTCCAGACCGGCGAGATCGAGATCGCGCCGCTCGCCTTCATGCGCGGCCGCACGCTGACCAACGCCGCCATCATCCTGGACGAGGCCCAGAACACCACATCGATGCAGATGAAGATGTTCCTGACGCGTCTCGGCGAGAACAGCCGCATGATCGTGACGGGCGATCCCTCGCAGATCGACCTGCCGAACGGCCAGACTTCGGGCCTGGCCGAGGCGACCCGCCTCTTGAGCGGCGTCGAGGGAATTGCCCAGGTTCATTTCAAGGCCGAGGACGTGATCCGCCACGAACTCGTGGCGCGGATCGTCTCCGCCTACGAAGGTTCGCCGCAGCGGCCGGCCACCGGTCAATCCTGACGAGGCAACACCGGACCCCAGAGGCGCGAGCACGGCGCCTTTCGTCCCAGACAACACAATGTCCCATTCCAACCTGCCCATGACCGAGGTCCTCGTCGTCGCCGATTGCTGGCAGCGCGAGCCTGATTCCGAAGCCGTGATCCAGCGCGCCGTGGCGGCCGCCGCCGAGAGCGTCGACGAAGACGTTGCCGACGCGGAAGTGGCTGTGATGCTGACCGATGACGCCGGCATCCGCACCCTCAACAGCAACTGGCGCGGCATCGACAAGCCGACCAACGTGCTGTCGTTTCCCGCGCTGCAGCCGGAGGGCGGGTGGAAGCCGGGCGATGCGCCGCGCATGCTCGGCGACATCGCGATCGCCTACGAGACCATGCGGCGCGAGGCGGACGAGGAACACAAGCCGTTCGAGCACCATTTGAGCCACCTCGCCGTGCACGGCTTCCTGCATCTGATCGGCTACGATCACGAGAACGACGGCGACGCCGAGGAGATGGAAGCGCTGGAGACGCAGATCCTGGCGCATCTCGGCATCCCCGATCCCTATGCCGACCGCGCCGGGGCGCACTGAAATGCCGGATTCCGATCCAGTCCAGGACAACCCGCGCAACACGCGCAATCTGCCCGCCGTCGTGGCCCATGGCGAGGTGATGCGCCCGGCCGCCGAAGGCTGGCTCCTGCGCGCCATCCGGACGCTGTTCGGCTGGAAGGCGGGCTCGGTCCGCCACGACCTCCAGGTCGTGCTCGATGCATCGACGCCCGACGACACCGGCTTCTCCGCGGTCGAGCGCACCATGCTGCGCAACATTCTCGGCCTGCATGAGCGCCGTATCGCCGACGTCATGGTGCATCGCGCCGACATCATCGCAGTGAAGCGCGACATCCCGCTCGGCGAATTGATGGACCGCTTCGAGAGTGCCGGCCATTCCCGCCTCGTCGTCTTCAACGAGACGCTCGACGATCCCGTCGGCATCGTCCACATCCGCGACCTGCTCGCCTTCATGACCGCCCGCGCCCGCGTATCGGAAGCCACCAAGACCAAGCGCAAGAAGCCGTTGCCGGCCGGGCTCGACCTGCGCGCCGTCGATCTCGCGCTGCCGCTTCATGATGCGCATATCATCCGCAAGCTGCTCTACGTGCCGCCGTCGATGCGGGCGATCGACCTGCTCGCGCAGATGCAGGCCACGCGCATCCATCTGGCGCTGGTGGTCGACGAATATGGCGGCAGCGACGGCCTGGTCTCGATCGAGGACATCGTCGAGCAGATCGTCGGCGAAATCGACGACGAGCACGACAGCGACGAGCCACCCTCGATCGTGCGCCTGCCCGACAACGCCTTCATCGCCGACGCCCGCGCCAGCCTCGACGACGTCCGGTCTGTGATCGGCGAGGATTTCGTCACCGGCGAAGCCGGCGAGGAGGTGGAGACGCTGGGCGGTTATCTCGTCAGCTTCGTCGGACGCCTGCCGGTGCGCGGCGAGGTGATCTCCGGTCCGGGCACCTACGAGGTCGAGGTGCTCGACGCCGATCCGCGCCGGGTCAAGCGGCTGCGCATCTCGACACGGAAGGAGCGCCCCGCGCCGCGCACCCAGCGCGAGAGCCGGCGCCGCGAAGCCACGCCAGAGAGCGGACAGCCATCGGCCAGCGACACGCCCACGCCGCCACCGAGCGATGGGACCGGCCCGCAGTGAGTCCATCACAGCGACTCCGGCAGATTGCGCTCGCCATCATTCTCACCTGGGGATGGAAGCGCGCCGTCATCGCCATGGCGGCCGGGGCGCTGTCGGTGCTGGCGCTGGCGCCGTTCAACCTCTTCCCGGTGCTGTTCGTCACCTTCCCGGTGCTGGTCTGGCTGATCGACGGCGCCGGCGCCGGCCGCTATGACGGCGTCCCCGCCGCCGCGTTGACCGGCTACTGGTTCGGGCTCGGCTATTTCGTGCCCGGCCTCTATTGGATCGGCTACGCCTTCTTTGTCGACGCCGACGTGTTCGCCTGGCTGACGCCGTTCGCCGTCCTCGGCCTGCCGGCCTATCTGTCGATCTTCACCGCGATGGGCTTTGCGCTGGCGCGCCTGCTGTGGACCAAGAACGCCACGCGCGTGCTGGCGCTCGCCGCGAGCCTCACCATGAGCGAATGGCTGCGCGGTCACGCACTGACAGGCTTTCCCTGGAACGCGTTCGGCTACGCGCTGTCCGAGCCGCTGCCGCTGGCCCAGACGGCGTCGCTGATCGGCCTGTGGGGCATGACGTTCCTGACGGTTGCGATCTTCGCAAGCCCGGCGACGCTGATCGACCGCACGCCCGATCGCCGCCTGCCGTGGCGCGCGCCGGCGGCCGCCGTCGCGCTTCTGGTCGTCATGAGCGTCTTCGGCGCAATCCGCCTGTCGCTGCATCCAACCACGATGGTGTCAGGCGCCAAGCTGCGCCTGATGCAGCCGAACCTCCAGCAGGACGCAAAATTCAACTACGCCGCGAAGACGGAGGTGATGAAGAAGTACCTTGCGCTGTCGGACCGCGCCTCCGGCCCGCAATCGACCGGCGTACGCGATGCCACCATCCTGATCTGGCCGGAATCCGCCTTTCCGTTCTTCCTGACCCGCGAAGCCGACGCGATGGCGCAAATCGCCGACCTCCTGCCCAAGGGTACCGTGCTGATCACGGGCTCGGTCCGCGCACCCGACCTGCCGCGGGGCACGCCGATCACGCGCGCCTATAACTCGATCTACGTGATCGATCACGACGGCAGCGTGCTCGCTGTGTACGACAAGGTGCATTTGGTCCCGTTCGGAGAATTTCTCCCCTACCAGACGTTGATGGAGAAGCTCGGTTTCGAGCAGCTGACGCGTGTGCGTGGCGGCTTCATCGCCGGCAGCGTGCGGCATGTGCTGCCGGTCCCCGGCGTACCACCGGCGCTGCCGCTGATCTGCTACGAAGCCATCTTTCCCGGCGAAGTGGCCGGACGCAACGAACGTCCGGGCTGGATCGTGAACCTCACCAACGACGGCTGGTTCGGCATCTCGACCGGCCCCTATCAGCATCTGGAGCAGTCACGGATGCGCGCGATCGAGCTCGGATTGCCGCTGGTCCGCTCCGCCAATACCGGCATCTCCGCAGTGATCGATCCGGTCGGACGCACGGTCGCAAGCCTCGGCCTCGGCATCGAAGGCATTTTGGATGCAAACCTTCCGGCCGCGATCCCGCCGACCGTCTATGCACGGGTGGGTGATGTACCGGCAATCATGCTCGTCGCGCTCGCCGTGATTGTGGCCGTCCGCCGCCGTGTCGCCAAACGACATCCCTGATTGCCTCTCATGGGCGTAGCCGGAAACCTTTGACAACCGTAGTCCCACGGTTGACAGACTGCACGCGGGCTCCCCATTCTGCACCAGCTGCTAAAGACAGAGGTGCGTTGCTAAATTTCTCCGCAATGTTTCCCAATAACAGGGTTTGGTTTTGACGATGCTGCACCCGAGGCATGCTTGATGATTGCGCCGAAGGTGATGTTTGGAGGGCTGAGGAAATGTCGAAAGCGCCCAACCCTGTTGACAAATATGTCGGCAGTCGCGTGCGCATGCGCCGCATCATGTTGGGCATGAGCCAGGAGAAGCTTGGTGAAGCTTTGGGCCTGACTTTCCAGCAGGTCCAGAAATACGAGAAGGGCACCAACCGGGTCGGCGCGAGCCGCATCCAGCAGATCGCCGAGATTCTCCAGGTGCCGGTGTCATTCCTGTTCGAAGGCGGCCCGAGCGGCGTGCCGGGTCCGGATGGCTTCAGCGAAGGCGCCTCGCCCTCTTACGTCTCGGACTTTCTCGCGACCTCCGAAGGGCTCGCCTTGACCAAGGCGTTCACGCGAATCACCGATTCGAAGATGCGCCGCTCCATCGTCGATCTCGTCGAGCAGATTGCGGCCCGCGAAGGCCCCGACAAGCGCTGAATCGCCATCGCGATGGCGATTTGAGACGGCGTCAAATCTGGCCTATGTCGTCATTTAGGGCCGCGCTTCGATGCGCGCCCGCTTCGATGATGCGATTCAAAGGCACAGATGCGCTCATGACCGGCTCCAATTGGTTCGATTCCCAAACCATCCTCGATGGCATCCGCCGCTGGGTGGAAATCGAGACACCGACCGAAGCGCCTGAACAGGTCAACGAGCTGGTGTCTCTGGTCGCGGAGCAATACCGCGACCTGCCTGTCACGCTCGAGCGCGTCGCCGGCGTGGATGGCTGCGGCGATCATCTCGTGGCGCGAACGAATTGGGGCCAGGACCGACCGGGCATCCTGGTGCTGAGCCATCTCGATACCGTTCATCCCATCGGATTCATCAAGCGCCTGCCGTTCAAGGTTGAAGGCGACGTCGCGTTCGGCCCTGGCATCTACGACATGAAGGGCGGTGCCTACATCGCCCATCACGCCTTTCGCGCGCTTTGCGCGACGGCCGATCGCTCGCCGCTCGGCATCACACACCTGTTCACCTCCGACGAGGAGATCGGCAGCCCGACGTCGCGTGCGCTGATCGAGAAGGAAGGGCGCAAAGCCAAATATGTGCTGGTGACCGAGCCGGCGCGCGACGGCGGCAAGATCGTCACCGGACGCAAGGGCGTCGGACGCTTCCGGGTGTTCGTCAAGGGCGTGCCGGCGCATGCCGGCTCCCGGCCGGAGGACGGCCGCAGCGCCGTCCGCGAGCTCGCCAACATCATCCTGGCGCTGGAAGGAATGAACGATCTGACGCGCGGCGTCACCGTCAATGTCGGCGTGGTGCGTGGCGGCACGCGCCCCAACGTCACGCCGGAAGAGGCCTATGCCGAAGTTGATCTGCGCGTGGTTAGCCTCAAGGACGCAGACGAGTTCGTCGGCAAGATTCTCGGGCTGACATCGAAGACGGACGGTGTCACCTTCACGGTCACCGGCGAGCTCAATCGTCCGCCTTACGAGAAGAGCAACGCAGGCGCCTCGCTGTACGAGCATGCGAAGACGCTCGCCACGGAGATCGGCTTCGAGCTGATCGACACGCACACAGGCGGCGGCTCGGACGGCAATTTCACCGCCGCACACACCGCGACGCTCGACGGGCTCGGCGTCGACGGCAAGGGCGCGCATACCCATTATGAGCAGCTCTATGTCTCGTCGCTCGCGCCGCGCGCGCGGCTGCTCCATCGCCTGTATCAGACGCTGCGATGAGCGAACGCAAATCAGACCCCGATCGCGACCGCGCCTTCTTCGGGCGCCGCAAGGGCCACAAGCTCAGGCAACACCAGGCCGGGCTGATCGAGCAGCTGCTGCCGCATCTTGCACTCGACATCGACGGTGAGGCGCCGGCGGATGCCCGCGCGATCTTCGCTCCCGCAGCCGAAGACGTCAGGCTCGAGATCGGCTTCGGCGGCGGCGAGCATCTCGCGGCCGAGGCCCAGAACTTTCCCGCCACGGGCTTCATCGGCTGCGAACCCTACGTCAACGGCATGGCGAAAATTCTCGCGCAGATCGAGGCCGCCAACATCGGCAATATCCGCCTGTTCGCGGGCGATGCCGCCGAGCTGCTGGCCTGGCTTCCGAAGGCTTCGCTGTCGCGGATCGACCTGATCCATCCCGATCCCTGGCCGAAGCGGCGACACTGGAAGCGGCGCTTCGTCCAGGACAGGACGATCGCCGCAATGGCGCGCGTGCTCCGAAGCGGCGGCGAGTTCCGTTTCGTCTGCGACATCGACGATTACTGCGCCTGGACGCTGTCGCATCTTGCGCGCTCGCAGGACTTCGTCTGGCTGGCCGAACGCGCCGACGATTTCCGCCAGCCATGGCCGGGCTACACTATGACACGCTACGGCCGGAAGGCCGCGCGGGAAGGACGCAA
Organism: Bradyrhizobium sp. 191; assembly: GCF_023100985.1. NCBI lineage: Bacteria > Pseudomonadati > Pseudomonadota > Alphaproteobacteria > Hyphomicrobiales > Nitrobacteraceae > Bradyrhizobium > Bradyrhizobium sp. 191. The sequence goes on along the minus strand of NZ_CP064692.1, from coordinate 4,661,299 downwards.
GGCGGCGTATTTGCGATTTCGGCGGGTGTGATTTTTGGCGCGATCCACCCGCAGTCGTCATGCCCGGGCTTGTCCCGGGCATCCACGTACTTTCTTTCAGCGGCACGAAGAACGTGGATGGCCGGGACAAGCCCGGCCATGACGACAAAGCCTGTTCTTTAAATCGTCCGCCGGTTGCGCCAGAAATTCACGACGCGTTCGGCGGTCGTCGGCATCAGGCGCGTGAAGTTCACGCGCGCGGCCTCGAGGTCGGCATCGGCAGGCGTGCGTTGCGGACCGTACCAGAGCAGGATGAGCGCACGCACCGTGGGCCAGCCGAGATTGAGCACGCGGCCCAGGATCAGAAGCGGATCGTAGCGGTCGCCCGCGATCAGGCGGTCGAGGGTCGAGAGGCGAATGCCGGACATCGCCGAGAGCGAGGCGATCGATTCCTCGTATTTGTGCGCCTTGGCGAAGCCGAGCAGCGCGCTTTCGCCGAGATGGCCCTCTCGATGCAAGGCGAGCACCGTGCGCTGCGCGCCCGAAAAATCGCGGCGCGGCCCCGGCGGGCGCGCGGCCTCCTCGATCGCCGCCATCGCGTGCTTGATCTCGGCCTTGCGCGCGGGATTGACCACGCTGGAGAGGCGGCGGCGAATGACGTCGAGCGTCCCGTCGAGCAGCTGTTTCAGGTGCTCGCCGGAGAGGTCGTTGCGCTGGCCGATCTTGAGCGTCAGCACGCCGTCCTGGGCCGCGCGCCTGATCATCTCGGAATAGCTGCCTGGTGAGAACACCGCACCGGCATTGCCCGCGGCGCGGCGCACCACGTCGCGATCGCCGCGCTCGACCAGCACGTCGGTGACGATGGGAGACAGGGCTGGGCGCTCCGTCATCGCCAGGAGATGGCCCTGGCCTTTCAGGCGCGCGATCTCGGCAAGAGCCGCGTCGTCGAGCACGGGCGAGCGGCGCAGCACGGGACCGGCCACCATGATCTCGTTTTCGCGCGCGAGCTGATTGACCAGGTGCGGCGGCGCGTTGTTCAGGTGCGAGAAGCGCTCGGCCAGATCGACCCGCGAGGACAGCTCGGCATGCGGGACGAGATCGATCAGGAGATTGTCGAAGAGATCGATCAACTCGGGGCGGAGCTTCTCCGCATCCTGGAAGAACAACTGGGCGATGGCCCGCGCGATCTCGCCGCGTCGCCGCGGATCGCCGCGTTTGACGATATCGTCCAATCCAGGAATGAGCGACGTGGCAACGGTCATGGAAACGCAACTCGAACGGGGCACGCCGCGGGTGCGCCCTTGGTTCAAGCCGCCCCACGATCGCGGAAGTTAGGCCTGCTTGATGAAAGAAGCGTTGCGCAGGGTGCGCCGGTCGGCGCAAAAAGGCCCCGTTCCCGCCGCGATGGGCCTTGTCCGGGAGGGCGGAAAGCGCTATATCACCACCAATTCATCTTCTCATACGATCCGCGTAGTGAGAGTGGGGCCGCAAGGACCCGCTCTTTTTTATTACCTGAACGCGGCTTGGCGGAAGATGCGACCCGACGCGCTGTCGGGAAAGTTCCGAAGCGGGCTTTGAAATCGTAACCAAGCCTTAACCCAAGCCTTAACCAACGAGCGCCCTGACCCTGGACATGACCGAGCCGAACCCTGGTTCCACGGATGCCGAATTGCTGGCCGAGCCGCGGCTCGTGGTCGAGCCGGGCGTCGCGGCACGGGTGTCCGCGGTGGCTGCTCCCGTGCTCCAGGGCATGGGCTATCGCCTGGTCCGGATCCGCATTTCCGGCGAAGCCGGCTGCACCGTGCAGATCATGGCCGAGCGGCCGGACGGCTCGATGCAGATCGAGGATTGCGAGGCGATCTCGCGGGCCCTGTCGCCCGTGCTCGACGTCGCCGATCCGATCGACCGCGCCTATCGCCTCGAGATCTCCTCGCCGGGGATCGACCGCCCGCTGGTGCGCCGCTCCGATTTCGAGCGCTATTCCGGGCATCTGGTGAAGATCGAGATGGCGGTCGCGCACGAGGGGCGGAAGCGCTTCCGCGGCACGCTCGGTGCCGTCGAAGGCGATCGCGTGCACCTGCATCGCGACGACGTCAAGGCAGGTGACGAAGTCGACGTTCTCCTGACCATGGAGGATATCGGCGATGCCCGGCTGGTGCTGACCGACGAGCTGATCGCCGAATCCATGCGCCGCGGCAAGGCCGAGGCGCGCGAGATGCGCCGCAATCTCGGTCTCGAGCCGCCGCAGGCGCCGCACGCGAAGATCAGCGAGAAAATCACCAAAAACACCAGGCCGAAGAAGAAGCCGGCCCCGACCAATACGAAGAAATATCGCCTGGCCGCCGAACGCGCGCGGCGGGGCGAGATCGAGCCTGACCAAGGAGACTAGCCATGGCAGTCAGCGCCAACCGACTTGAATTGCTTCAGATCGCGGACGCCGTTGCACGCGAGAAATCGATCGACCGCGGCATCGTCATCGCGGCGATGGAGGACGCCATCGCCAAGGCGGCGCGGGCCCGTTACGGCAGCGAAACCGACGTTCATGCCGAGATCGACCCGAAGAAGGGCGAGTTGCGGCTGTCGCGCCACATGCTGGTGGTCGACAAGGTCGAAAACCATTCCAACCAGATCTCGCTGGTCGACGCGCAGCGCGCCAATCCTGGCGCCCAGGTCGGCGACACCATCGCCGACACCCTGCCGCCGCTGGAATATGGCCGCATCGCTGCGCAATCGGCCAAGCAGGTGATCGTGCAGAAGGTGCGCGAGGCCGAGCGCGACCGGCAATACCAGGAATTCAAGGACCGTATCGGCGACATCGTCAACGGCGTCGTCAAACGCGTCGAATATGGCAGCGTGATCGTCGATCTCGGCCGTGGCGAGGCCATCATCCGCCGCGACGAGATGCTGCCGCGCGAAGTGTTCCGCAACGGCGACCGCGTCCGCGCCTACATCTTCGACGTCCGCCGCGAGACGAGAGGCCCGCAGATCTTCCTCTCCCGCACTCATCCGCAGTTCATGGCGAAACTGTTCGCGCAGGAAGTGCCTGAGATCTACGACGGCATCGTCGAGATCAAGGCGGTGGCCCGCGATCCCGGCTCGCGCGCGAAAATCGGTGTGATTTCCCGCGATTCCTCGGTCGATCCGGTCGGCGCCTGCGTCGGCATGCGCGGCTCGCGCGTGCAGGCCGTGGTGAACGAACTGCAGGGCGAGAAGATCGACATCATCCCCTGGTCGCCCGATATCGCGACCTTCGTGGTCAACGCGCTGGCGCCGGCCGAAGTCTCCAAGGTCGTCATCGACGAGGACCGCGAGCGCATCGAGGTCGTGGTGCCCGACACCAACAACCAGCTCTCGCTGGCGATCGGCCGCCGCGGCCAGAACGTGCGTCTGGCCTCGCAGCTCACCGGCTGGGACATCGACATCCTGACCGAGCAGGAGGAATCGGAGCGCCGCCAGGCCGACTTCGAGAACTCCACCCGCGTCTTCATGGAATCGCTCAATGTCGACGAAGTGGTCGGCCAGCTGCTGGCGTCCGAAGGCTTCACCTCGGTCGAGGAACTCGCGATGGTGGACGTCAAGGAACTCGCCGGCATCGAAGGCTTTGACGAGGAGACCGCGCAAGAGCTCCAGAACCGCGCCCGCGAATATCTGGAGCAGCAGGAAGCCGAACTCGAGGCCAGGCGCAAGGAACTCGGTGTCGAGGACGCGCTCAAGGACGTGCCCGGCGTGACCTCGAAGATGCTGGTGAAGTTCGGCGAGAACGACATCAAGTCGGTCGACGACCTCGCCGGCTGCGCCACCGACGATCTGGTCGGCTGGACCGAGCGCAAGGAAGGCAGCGAGCCGACCAAGCACGCCGGTGCGCTCGACGGCGTCGATATTTCCCGTGACGATGCCGAAGCGATGATCATGCAGGCCCGCGTCAAGGCCGGCTGGATCACCGAAGCCGATCTCGCCAAGCCTGCCGAAGAGGCTGCGGCGACCGAAGACCAGCCGGCGTAAGGGCCAGGGAGGATGTCATCCGGATGCTCGCCAGCATTGACAGCGAACTCGATCATGGGCCGCGGACCGAAAGGTCCGCGACCATGCGCATGTGCGCGGTCAGTCGCGAGGTCCGGCCGATCGACGAGCTGATCCGCTTCGTCGTATCGCCGCAAGGCGAGGTGGTTCCCGATCTCAAGCGCAAGCTGCCCGGACGCGGCATGTGGATCACGGCCTCACGCAAGGTGGTTGCGGAAGCCGTCCGGCGTCACCAATTTAGCAAGGCTTTCAAGCGCGATCTGCGCATCCCTCAGACGCTTCCCACCGACATCGAGGCGCTCCTGGTTCGGAGCGTAACGGAAGCCCTTGGGATCGCCGCCAAGGCGGGCCAGGTCGTGGCCGGCTTCGGCAAGGTCGAGAGCGCGCTTCGGGAGGGTACGGTCGAGGTCCTGATCCACGCCAGCGACGGGGCCGCGGACGGAATCCGCAAATTGGACATGCTGGCACGTCAAAATGCCGGAAATCGCGGCGCTGAGCCGCAGATTCCGGTCGTCACCGCACTGAAATCGGTAGAATTGGATTTGGCACTCACCCGGTCAAATGTGATACATGCTGCGCTGCTCGCGGGCCCGGCGAGCAGGTCATTCCTGTCACGTAGCCAGATGCTGGTCCGATACCGGATGGCGGACGATGACAAGACTGCCGAAAAGCACGGCCAGGATTTCTGAGAGACAACGACGACCCAATTGGACGGTGCGGCAACGCACAACACCGATAAATCAGGATTAGGACTGCTGAATGGTTGATACCAAGACCCCTGGCGACAAGAAGCTGAGCGTTCCGAGCAAGACGCTATCGCTCAAGCCGCGCGTCGAAACGGGGACCGTGCGCCAGAGCTTCAGCCATGGCCGCAGCAAGCAGGTCGTGGTCGAGAAGCGCGGCAAGCGCCGCATTGGCGATGGTCCCGAGCCGCACGCGCCTGAGGTGGCTGCAAAGCCGGCGCCGGCGGCACCCGCTGCGCCGTCGCGCCCGGCTCCGCCCGCCCCGCCTCGCAACGCCGGTTCCGGCGTGGTGCTGCGTACCCTGACCGAGGACGAACGTTCGGCCCGCGCCAGCGCGCTGGCCGATGCCAAGCTGCGCGAAGTCGAAGAACGCCGCCAGGCCGAGGAAGAGGCCCAGCGCCGCGCCGTCCGCGAGGCCGCCGAACGCGCCGAGCGCGAAGCCGCCGAAGCCCGCCGCAAGGCCGAGGACGAGCGCCATCGCCACGAGGACGAAGCCAAGCGGAAGGCCGAGACCGAAGCCAAGAAGCGTTTTGGCGAAGGCGAGCAGCCGGCAGCGGCCGCGCGCCCCGCAACCTCCGCACCGGCCGCGCCTGCGCCGCGGCCCGGCGCCCCCGCGGCCCGGCCAGGAACCACCACGACCCGCCCGGGAACCACGACGGCGCGTCCCGCAACGACGACCGCGCAGCGTCCGGGTGCACCGGCAGGTCGCGGCCCCGCAGTTGCAGCCGAGCCAGATGAGGAAGAGGCTCCGCGCCAGATCCGTCGCGGTCCCGGCGGCGCCGCGCGTCCCGCGCCTCCGCCCAAGACCACCCACAAGCCCGGCCCGCAGAAGGAGCGCGGCCGCCTCACCGTGGTCACCGCGCTCAACGCCGACGAGGTGCGCGAGCGCTCGATCGCCTCGTTCCGCCGCCGCACCCAGCGCCTGAAGGGCCACGCCTCGAACGAGCCGAAGGAAAAGCTCATCCGCGAGGTGGTCATTCCGGAAGCGATCACCATCCAGGAGCTCGCCAACCGCATGGCCGAGCGCGCGGTCGACGTCATCCGCATGCTGATGAAGCAGGGCGCGATGCACAAGATCACCGACGTGATCGACGCCGACACCGCGCAGCTGATCGCCGAAGAACTGGGCCACACCGTCAAACGCGTTGCCGCGTCGGACGTCGAGGAAGGCCTGTTCGACACCGTCGACGATTCCACCGATACCGAAACGCGCTCGCCCGTCGTGACCGTGATGGGTCACGTCGATCACGGCAAGACTTCGCTGCTCGACGCGCTCCGCCACGCCAACGTCGTCTCCGGCGAGGCCGGCGGCATCACCCAGCACATCGGCGCCTATCAGGTGGTGTCGCCCGAAAGCGGCAAGAAGATCACCTTCATCGATACGCCCGGCCACGCCGCATTCACCGCGATGCGCGCCCGCGGCGCCAAGGTCACCGACATCGTCGTGCTGGTGGTCGCGGCCGATGACGGCGTGATGCCGCAGACGGTCGAAGCCATCAACCACGCCAAGGCGGCGCGGGTGCCGATCATCGTTGCCATCAACAAGATCGACAAGCCCGACGCCAAGCCCGAGCGCGTGCGCACCGAGCTGCTCCAGCACGAGGTGCAGGTGGAATCCTTCGGCGGCGAGGTCGTCGACGTCGAGGTGTCCGCCAAGAACAAGACCAATCTCGACAAGCTGCTCGAGATGATCGCGCTCCAGGCCGAACTCCTCGACCTCAAGACCAATTCGCAGCGTCCGGCCGAGGGCACCGTGATCGAGGCCAAGCTCGATCGCGGCCGTGGTCCTGTCGCGACCGTGCTGGTGCAGCGCGGCACGCTCCGCGTCGGCGACATCATCGTCGCCGGTGCCGAAATGGGCCGTGTCCGCGCCTTGATCTCGGATCAGGGCGAGACGGTGCAGGAGGCCGGTCCCTCGGTGCCGGTCGAAGTGCTCGGCTTCAACGGTCCGCCGGAGGCCGGCGATCGTCTCGCGGTGGTCGAGAACGAAGCCCGCGCCCGTCAGGTCACCAGCTACCGTGCGCACCAGAAGCGCGAGAACGCGGCAGCTTCGATCTCCGGCATGCGCGGCTCGCTCGAGCAGATGATGTCGCAATTGAAGACGGCGGGCCGCAAGGAATTCCCGCTGATCGTCAAGGCCGACGTGCAGGGCTCGCTGGAAGCGATCCTCGGCTCGCTGGAGAAGCTCGGCACCGACGAAGTCGCAGCCCGCATCCTGCATGCCGGCGTCGGCGGCATCTCGGAATCCGACGTGACGCTGGCGGAAGGCTTCAACGCCGCGATCATCGGCTTCTCGGTTCGTGCCAACAAGGAAGCCGCTGCGGCCGCCAAGCGCAACGGCATCGAGATCCGTTACTACAACATCATCTACGACCTCGTGGACGACGTGAAGAAGGCGATGAGCGGTCTGCTCGCGCCGACCTTGCGCGAAACCATGCTGGGCAATGCCGAGATCCTGGAGATCTTCAACATCTCCAAGGTCGGCAAGGTCGCCGGCTGCCGCGTCACCGACGGCACCGTGGAACGCGGCGCCAATGTGCGCCTGATCCGCGACAACGTCGTGGTGCACGAAGGCAAGCTGTCGACGCTGAAGCGCTTCAAGGACGAAGTGAAGGAAGTCCAGTCGGGCCAGGAATGCGGCATGGCCTTCGAGAGCTATCACGACATGCGTGCCGGTGACGTGATCGAGTGCTATCGCGTGGAGACGATCCAGCGCTCCCTGTAAGTCCAAATCTTACCGAAGCGTTCGGATCTTTTTTGAACTGAAATTGCGGGAGTGCGATGGCCGGATTTTTCCGGCCATCCACCCCTCTTCGTTTCAACAGGAAAACGACAATGCCCGTGTCCCAAGCACGGGCATGACGAGGTGATTTTCGAGAATGCCACGCCACCATCAGAAGAAAAGTTCCGCGCCCGGCGGAGGCTCGCAGCGTCAGTTGCGCGTCGGCGAGCAGGTTCGCCACGCGATGGCCGATATTCTGGCGCAAGGCAACGTGCATGATGCGGATCTCGAAGGTCACATCATCACCGTGCCGGAGGTGCGGATGTCGCCCGACCTGAAGCTCGCAACGGTCTACGTGATGCCGCTCGGCGGCCGCGACACCGAGATCGTGATCGCGGCGCTCGAGCGCAACAAGAAATTCCTGCGCGGCGAGGTCGCGCGGCGCGTTAACCTGAAATTTGCACCTGACATTCGCTTCCGCGTCGACGAGCGATTCGACGAAGCGGAACGGATCGAGAAGCTTTTGCGAACACCTGCGGTGCAGAAGGACCTCGAACAGGACTTGGAACAGAATCCGGCTTCGGATCGGGAAGAAGAGCAATGACCATGGACCCGGCTCACGGCACGATCGGCGGCAACGATGCCGATCAGCGCGAGGTGCAGAAAAATAATTTTGCAGATCTGGGAGGCGATGCCCGGCCGCATCAGGAGCCGCGCCGCGTCAACAACGATCCACGCGCCAAGCAGCAGAAGGGCAACCAGCCGCGCCGGGACCGCCGCGACGTCCATGGCTGGGTCGTGCTCGACAAGCCGATCGGCATGACCTCGACGCAGGCGGTTGCGGTGCTCAAGCGCCTGTTCAACGCCAAGCGCGCCGGCCACGCCGGTACTCTCGATCCGCTCGCCTCTGGCGGGCTGCCGATCGCACTCGGCGAAGCCACCAAGACCGTTCCCTTCGTGATGGACGGCCGCAAGCGCTACCAGTTCACGGTCTGCTGGGGCGAGGAGCGCGACACCGACGACATTGAGGGCCGGGTGACCGCGACCTCCGACCAGCGCCCGACCCGGGAGGCGATCCTGGCTCTTCTGCCGCGCTTCACCGGGGTGATCGAGCAGATCCCTCCGCGCTATTCCGCGATCAAGATCCAGGGCGAGCGTGCCTATGACCTCGCCCGCGACGGCGAGGTCGTGGAACTGGCCCCCCGGCCGGTCGAGATTCACCATTTAACCCTTGTAGATCAACCGGATAAGGACCGAGCCGTATTCGAGGCCGAGTGCGGCAAGGGCACCTATGTCCGCGCCCTGGCCCGCGATATGGGCCGGATTCTCGGCACTTACGGCCATATCTGCGCCCTCAGGCGGACCCTGGTCGGCCCGTTTGGCGAAAACGACATGATTCCGCTGGATCAGTTGGAGGCTTTGTGCGATAGAGCCGCGTCCGGCGAGGGCAGCCTCGCCGACGCGCTTTTGCCCGTTGAGACCGCGCTGGACGACATCCCGGCACTGGCCGTCACTCGGGCTGATGCGGCAAGGCTCCATCGGGGCCAAGCCGTTTTGTTGCGCGGACGGGATGCGCCCACTTGTAGCGGCACAGTCTATGTCACGGTGGCAGGCCGGCTTCTCGCGCTTGCTGAAGTCGGCAATGGCGAAATCATCCCCAAGCGTGTGTTCAACCTGACCGGCCTGACTGCCAGCTCCGGTCGCAACGAGAGAAATTGACGATGTCGATTGCCGCAGAACGCAAAGCGGAAGTCATCAAGACGAATGCCACCAAGGCCGGCGACACCGGCTCGCCCGAGGTTCAGGTCGCGATCCTGTCGGAACGCATCAACAACCTCACCAACCATTTCAAGACCCACGTGAAGGACAACCATTCGCGTCGCGGCCTCTTGAAGCTGGTCTCGACCCGCCGCTCGCTCCTCGACTATCTCAAGAAGAAGGACGAGGCGCGATACAAGGCGCTGCTCGAGAAGCACAATATTCGTCGTTAAGTGTTCCTGCGCGCGCCACTGGCGCGCGTTTTCGTGCGTGGTTTCGAACGAAAGCGCTTCCTTAAAGGTTTTTGATCGAGGCTGCGTGCGCGTCGGATGCGCGTCTTTGAGGATTCGCATCCGGGCATGAAGAGTGAAGACCGCGGTTCGGTGTTCGCGTTCGTGCCGACTGACAGTCCAGCAGCAATCCGGCGGCTGGGCACAACGGGCAAGGCGCCCGTATGACCCGAAAGGATGGACGCCATCCGAAATCCAAAAACCATGGCAGGATCGCAGGACGCTGATCATCCGCTCCGATCAGCGTCCCGCAATCTTGCGCATGGTTTTTGTTTTTCGAGCGCCGTCCCTTCTTTCGAGAACCCATGAAAGAAGACCACTATGTTCAATAAGCATTCAGTCGAGATCGACTGGGGCGGACGCCCACTCAAGCTCGAAACCGGCAAGATCGCCCGCCAGGCCGACGGCGCCGTCGTCGCCACCTATGGCGAGACCGTGGTGCTCGCCACCGTCGTCGCGGCGAAGGCGCCGCGCGAAGGCGTCGACTTCCTGCCGTTGACCGTCGACTACCAGGAGAAGACCTACGCTGCGGGCCGCATCCCCGGCGGCTATTTCAAGCGCGAGGGCCGTCCGACCGAGAAGGAGACGCTGGTCTCCCGCCTGATCGACCGTCCGATCCGCCCGCTGTTCGTCGACGGCTGGCGCAACGAGACCCAGGTGATCGCCACCGTGCTGTCGCACGACATGGAGAACGACCCGGATATCGTCGCGCTGGTCGCGTCGTCGGCTGCGCTGACCCTGTCCGGCGCCCCGTTCAAGGGCCCGATCGGCGCAGCGCGCGTCGGCTTCGCCAATGACGAGTTCATCCTCAACCCGACGCTCGACGAGATGGTCGACACCCAGCTCGACCTCGTCGTCGCCGGCACCGCCGACGCCGTGCTGATGGTGGAATCGGAAGCCAAGGAGCTGAACGAAGACATCATGCTCGGCGCCGTGATGTTCGGTCACCGCCACTTCCAGCCGGTGATCAACGCGATCATCGAGCTCGCCGAGAAGGCCGCCAAGGAGCCGCGCGAAGTCACCGTGATCGACAACGCCGCGCTCGAGAAGGAGATGCTCGGCCTCGTCGAGCAGGAGCTGCGCGCCGCCTACGCGATTCCCGTCAAGCAGGATCGCTACGCCGCGGTCGGCAAGGTCAAGGAAAAGGTGATCGCCCATTACTTCCCCGAAGGGCAGGAGCCGAAATACGACAAGCTCCGCGTCGCCGGCGTGTTCAAGGAGTTGGAAGCCAAGATCGTTCGCTGGAACATCCTGGACACCGGCAAGCGCATCGACGGCCGCGACAGCAAGACGGTCCGCAACATCATCGCCGAAGTCGGCGTGCTGCCCCGCGCCCACGGTTCGGCGCTGTTCACCCGCGGCGAGACCCAGGCGATGGTCGTGACCACGCTCGGCACCGGCGAGGACGAGCAGTACATCGACGCGCTGTCGGGAACGTACAAAGAGACGTTCCTGCTGCACTACAACTTCCCTCCCTACTCGGTCGGTGAAACCGGACGCCTCGGCGGCACCAAGCGCCGCGAGATCGGCCACGGCAAGCTCGCCTGGCGCGCGATCCACCCGGTCCTGCCGCCGCACCACGAATTCCCCTACACGGTGCGCGTGGTCTCCGAGATCACCGAATCCAACGGCTCCTCGTCGATGGCATCGGTCTGCGGCGCCTCGCTGGCGCTGATGGATGCGGGCGTGCCGTTGAAGCGGCCGACCGCGGGCATCGCGATGGGCCTGATCCTCGAGGACAAGCGCTTTGCGGTTCTCTCCGATATCCTCGGTGACGAGGACCATCTCGGCGACATGGACTTCAAGGTCGCCGGCACGGAAGCGGGCATCACCTCGCTCCAGATGGACATCAAGATCGAGGGCATCACCGAAGAGATCATGCGCGTCGCCCTTGGCCAGGCCAAGGACGGCCGCATCCACATCCTCGGTGAGATGGCCAAGGCGCTGACCAACGCCCGCGCCGAGCTCGGCGAATATGCGCCGCGCATCGAGACCTTCAAGATCCCGACCGACAAGATCCGCGAAGTGATCGGCACCGGCGGCAAGGTGATCCGCGAGATCGTCGAGAAGACCGGCGCCAAGGTCAACATCGAGGACGACGGCACCGTGAAGGTCGCCTCCAGCGACGGCGAAGCCATGAAGGCCGCGATCAAGTGGATCAAGTCGATCGCCTCCGAGCCTGAAGTCGGCCAGATCTATGACGGCACCGTCGTCAAGGTGATGGAGTTCGGCGCCTTCGTGAACTTCTTCGGCTCCAAGGACGGCCTCGTCCACATCAGCCAGCTCGCTTCCAGCCGCGTGCAGAAGACCTCCGACGTCGTCAAGGAAGGCGACAAGGTCAAGGTGAAGCTGCTCGGCTTCGACGACCGCGGCAAGACCCGCCTGTCGATGAAGGTGGTCGACCAGACCACCGGCGAGGACCTCGAGGCCAAGGAGAAGGCCGCCGAGGGCGAGAAGGCCCCGCGCGAAGCGGCGGGCGAATAAGGTCTCGCGACAGTCCAGAAAAACGAAGGGCGGCCGAAAGGCCGCCCTTTTGTTTGTCTTCACGCCGGACCGTGCTGCGCCCCCTCTCCCGCTTGCGGGAGAGGGTCGGGGAGAGGGCTGCTTCCACAGGGAGACTCTCAACGAGGAGAGAGCCCTCACCCGGTGCTTCGCACCGACCTCTCCCGCAAGCGGGAGAGGTGAACCTGGCCTCACGCCACGATGTCGTAGCGGTCGAGGTTCATCACCTTGGTCCAGGCCTTGGCAAAGTCCTTGACGAACTTCTCCTTGGAGTCCGAGGTGGCATAGACCTCGGCGAAGGCGCGGAGCTGCGAGTGTGCGCCGAAGATCAGATCGACACGCGTGGCGGTCCACTTCACCGCGCTGGTCTTGCGGTCGCGCCCCTCATAGGAGCCGTCGGCCGACGGCGTCCACTGCGTGCTCATGTCGAGCAGGTTGACGAAGTAGTCGTTGCTCAGCGTACCCAGCTTCGAAGTGAAGACGCCGTGCTTCGAACCGTTCGCATTCGCACCGAGCACCCGCAGGCCGCCGACCAGCACCGTCATCTCCGGACCGGTCAGCCTCAGCAGCTGCGCGCGATCGACCAGCGCCTCTTCAGGATGCATGAACTGATGCCGCTTGCCGATATAGTTGCGGAAGCCATCGGCCCGCGGCTCCAGCGGCGCGAAGGAGGCCGCATCCGTCTGCTCCTGCGAAGCGTCCATGCGGCCCGGCGTGAAGCCGACCTTGACGTCGACGCCGGCGTCCTTGGCGGCCTTCTCGACCGCGGCGGTGCCGCCGAGCACGATCAGGTCTGCCAGCGAGACCTTCTTCGCGCCGGATGACGCATTGAAGTCCTTCTGGATCGCTTCGAGCTTGACGAGCACCTTCGAAAGCTGAGCCGGCTCGTTCACCTCCCAGTCCTTCTGCGGCGCAAGGCGAATGCGCGCGCCATTGGCGCCGCCGCGCTTGTCGGAGCCGCGGAACGTCGAGGCCGACGCCCAGGCGGTCGAGACCAGCTCGGACACCGAGAGGCCGGAGCCCAGGATCTTGGTCTTCAGGGCGGCGATGTCCTGATCGCTGACCAGCTCGTGATTGACGGCTGGAATGGGGTCCTGCCAGATCAGCGTTTCCTTCGGCACCAGCGGGCCGAGATAGCGCTGGATCGGGCCCATATCGCGATGGGTCAGCTTGAACCAGGCGCGGGCGAAGGCGTCAGCGAACTGATCCGGCTTCTCCAGGAAGCGACGCGAGATCTTCTCATACACGGGATCGAAGCGCAGCGAGAGGTCGGTCGTCAGCATCGTCGGCCGATGCTTCTTCGACTTGTCGAAAGCATCGGGGATGATCGCCTCGGCGTTCTTGGCCGTCCACTGCTGCGCACCAGCCGGGCTCTTCGTCAGCTCCCATTCGAAATTGAACAGGTTCTCGAAGAAATTGTTGCTCCACTTCGTCGGCGTCGTCGTCCACGTCACCTCGAGGCCGCTGGTGATGGAATCAGCACCCAGGCCCGTCCCATGCTTGCTCTTCCAGCCGAGCCCCTGATCTTCCAGCGCGCCCGCTTCCGGCTCCGGACCGACCAGCGATGCATCGCCGGCGCCGTGAGTCTTGCCGAAGCTGTGGCCGCCTGCGATCAGCGCCACGGTCTCTTCGTCGTTCATCGCCATGCGGGCGAACGTCTCGCGGATATCCTTGGCCGCAGCGACTGGATCCGGCTTGCCGTTCGGCCCCTCCGGATTGACGTAGATCAGGCCCATCTGCACCGCGCCGAGCGGCTCGGCGAGCTGACGCTCACCGCTGTAGCGCTCATCGCCGAGCCAGGTGCCTTCCGGACCCCAATAGAGCTCTTCCGGCTCCCAGACGTCGACGCGACCGCCGGCGAAACCAAAGGTCTTGAAGCCCATCGATTCCAGCGCGACGTTGCCGGCGAGCACCATCAGATCGGCCCAGGAAATCTTGCGGCCGTATTTCTGCTTGATCGGCCAGAGCAGACGGCGCGCCTTGTCGAGATTGGCGTTGTCGGGCCAGCTGTTGAGCGGCGCGAAGCGCTGCTGACCGGCTCCGGCGCCACCGCGTCCGTCGGTGATGCGATAGGTGCCCGCGCTGTGCCAGGCCATGCGGATCATGAGGCCGCCATAGTGACCGAAGTCGGCGGGCCACCATTCCTGGGAATCCGTCATCAGAGCGGTCAGGTCCTTGATGACCGCATTCAGGTCGAGCGACTTGAACTCCTTGGCGTAGTCGAAGTCCTTGTCCATCGGATCGGACTTGTCCGAGTTCTTGTGCAGGACCTCGATGTCGAGCTGCGTTGGCCACCAGTCGCGGTTTGAGCGCGCGGGTTTTCCGCCCGAAAACGGGCACTTCGAAGTGTCGTCCATGAATACCTCCTCTGGCGGCGTCGAACTCGCGCCCTTGACCAGGTAGAAGCACTCTAAGCGCCGCATCCCATCAGGGGAAGTTGACTTTAGTGATCGCTGCGATAGGATTTTCTTATGATAAATCTGACGCTGCGCCAGCTCCGATATTTCGATGCGCTGGCGCGCCACGGCCATTTCGGCCGCGCGGCCGAATCCTGTTCCATCTCGCAGCCGGCCCTGTCGATGCAGATCAAGGAGCTGGAAGAGACGCTCGGCGGGCTGCTGCTGGAGCGCAGCGCGCGGCAGGTCGCGCTGACCCGGTTCGGCGAGGAACTCGCTCAGCGCGTCCGTGACATTCTGCGCTCGGTCGACGAACTCGGTGATTTCGCCCGGGCCTCGCAGGACCGCTTCGCCGGCCGCCTGCGCATCGGCATGATCCCGACCATCGCGCCCTACCTGCTGCCCAAGATCACCAAGAATCTCACGCGCATGCATCCAGAGCTCGATATCCGCGTGCGCGAGACCATGACCCCGCGGCTGATCCAGGAGCTGGTGGAAGGCCGGCTCGACACCGCCATCGTGGCGCTCCCGGTGTCGGAGCCCTCGCTCACCGAGGTCGCTCTGTTCGAAGAGAAATTCTTGCTGGTCCGGCCGGGCTCCGACGAGGGCACACCGGTGCCGTCGCGCGAGATGATGCGCGAGATGCGGCTTCTGCTGCTGGAGGAGGGGCACTGCTTCCGCGACCAGGCGCTCTCCTTCTGCAACATGCAGTCGGCGCCGCCGCGCGAGATGCTGGACGCCAACTCGCTCTCGACGCTGGTCCAGATGGTCAGCGCCGGCATCGGCGTAACGCTGATCCCGGAGATGGCGGTGCCGGTGGAGACGCGATCGGCCTCGGTCTCGCTGGCGCGCTTTCGCGACCCCGAGCCGTCGCGTACCATCGGCATGGTGTGGCGCAAGACCAGCCCGCTGGCACGGCAGCTGCTGCAAATCTCCGAGGTGGTCTGCCTGTCGGCCGGCAAGGTGCGTGCGCGTCAGAGCGTGCGCAGCCAGCGGGCCTAGCTCCGATGCCGCATCCCGTCATCCGCCCTGCCCGCGCAGACGAGTATGATGAGGTCGGCCGCGTCTGGATGGAGAGCTGGGCCTCGACCGGGCTTGCCGAGACGAGCGACTTCCTCCTGGCCAACCTGCGCGCGCGCATCAGGCGCGAGATCGCGAACGGCTGGAGCCTGTTCGTCGCCGACGACAACGGCACGGTCGCTGCGATGCTGGCGCTGCATCTGCCGAAGCTCTATCTCGACATGCTCTTCGTCGCGCCCGACTATCAGGGTCGTTCGCTCGGGCGGCGACTGCTCGCGTTTACGCGGACGCAAATGCCCGATGAAATGTACCTGCGTTGCGTGCGCGAGAACGAAAAGGCCTGGCGCTGGTACGAGCGCGAGGGGTTTGTATTCGAGAAGGAAGAGATCGAGCCGTCGAATGGGTTCATGATGAAATATTACCGGTGGAAGAGGGCAGCTTGAAGCCGTGCGCCATGCTTGCAGGCGCTGCTTACACGCTCTAGTTTTGCAACTCTCCCACTGTCGACCGCCCCGATCATGTTCTGCCGTTTCTTCGTCGCCATCGTCCTCGCTTCATCGTGCCTGACTGCCACTGGATGGGCTGAGGTCCCCACATCGGCGGCTCCTGGCGCGCCTGTCAAACCGGCTGTCAAGAAACCCGCCGCCAAGCCAAATGCAGCGAAGGCCAATACGGCCACGAAGCAACCGGCAGCGATCGAGACCGGCCCTTGCCGCCTGGGCGTCATTTCGGCGATCGGCGGTCGGTTCTCGGTCGAGAAGTTCGGCCTCACGGTGTTCGAGACCGAATTCAACGAGATTCCGATCGACGATTGGAGCCTTGACGACATCCCGCTGGCGCGTGTGCGTGCCGCAAGCGGCGCTGATCCGTCGATCAGGAAGATCAGCTACCCCAAGGGAGCGTTCGAGCCATTCTACAATCCGAAATCCAGGCTCTTTCCGGATCCGAGC
Organism: Bradyrhizobium sp. 191; assembly: GCF_023100985.1. Taxonomy (NCBI): domain Bacteria; kingdom Pseudomonadati; phylum Pseudomonadota; class Alphaproteobacteria; order Hyphomicrobiales; family Nitrobacteraceae; genus Bradyrhizobium; species Bradyrhizobium sp. 191. The sequence goes on along the minus strand of NZ_CP064692.1, from coordinate 4,644,919 downwards.
GAGCGTTTACCGGCCATCGTTCGCAACATCACCGCCAATGCGAATTGCGACCGCTATCTCGTGGTGACGAGGTACAAGACCGAATTGCAAGGCTCCAGCCTGGTTCTGGACGGCATCGGCGCCTACAGCCGGGGACTCGGTTCTTTCGCCAGACATTCGCATTTGTTCGCCAATGTTGCGGTCAACCTGATTGACGGCAGGAGCTATGAGCCCATCAATCGGCATTTCGCAAATTTCGGCTCCAATCTCGCCGAGAGCATGAGGCTGACGGAAGATCCGATCACCAAGCTCGACAATTCGCAGTTTCCCGATCCGCCCGCCACCGCGGCGGGCAATACAACGTTGCGAGAAAGGACCCGCGCGCTCGTTGCGGCGAGGCTCGACCGGACTCTCCCCGGCTATCTCAAGGAAGATTAAGCGACTCGCCGCCGTGGTCCGTCGACCAGGATGTCGCAAGGCATCACCTCCACGCATTGGGACTTGTACGTTGCGGATTCGCTACGGACAGGCGATGAATGAGCCTCGTCGCGCTTCACGTTGAGGAGGATCCTCCCCATGATCAAGCTCTACTGGTCTCCCCGCTCGCGATCGTTCACGACGCTTTGGCTGATGGAAGAGAGCGGCCTGCCCTACGAGCGCGTGCTGACCGACATCTCGACCGGCGCGCAGAAGACGCCGGAGTTTCTAAAGATCAATCCGATGGGCAAGGTTCCGGCGCTGACCGACGGCGACGCGGCGCTCGGCGAAGCCGCAGCCATCTGCGCCTACATCGCCGACCGCTATCCCGAGGCGAAACTGGCGCCCGGCGTGACCGACCCGCGCCGTGCGCGCTACCTGCAATGGTTGTTCTTCTCGCCGGGCTGCATCGAGCCCGCCATCATCCAGATCTTCACCAAGATCGAAATCCCGACCTCGACCGCGGCCTGGGGCAGCGCGATACAAGTCTTCGACGTGCTGGAAGCCGCGCTTCAGAAGGGGCCGTGGATCCTCGGCGAGGAATTTTCCGCCGCCGACGTCGTGATCGGCGCCGGCCTGAATTTCGCGGTACGCCTGTTCAAGATGGTGCCGTCCCGCCCGGCCTTCGATGCTTATCTCGCGCGATGCGCGGCGCGTCCGGCGTTCCAGCGCGCGGAGAAGATCGCGGCGGGTTAAGCAGGCTCTCGTAGGGTGGGCAAAGGCGCAACGCACCGTGCCCACCGTCCGTAATCATTGAGAGATGGTGGGCACGCTTCGCTTTGCCCACCCTACAAGAGCACGAAATTATTCCGATGCCTTCAGATCGTCCGGCCGCGGCATCAGGATGACGTTGTAGCCGGAATCCACGTAGTGGATCTCGCCGGTCACGCCGCCGGAGAGATCCGACAGCAGATACAGTGCCGAGCCGCCGAGGTCGTCGAGCGTGACGCCGCGACGGAGCGGGGAGTGCTTCTGCATGAAGGCGAACATCGCCCGCGCCTCGCCGATGCCGGAGCCGGCGAGCGTGCGGATGGGGCCCGCGGAGATTGCGTTGACGCGGATGCCGCGCGGTCCGAAATCGGCGGCGAGATAGCGCACGGAGGCTTCCAGCGCCGCCTTCGCCACGCCCATCACGTTGTAATTCGGCATCGCGCGCTCCGACGCGCCGAAGGTCAGCGTGATCATGCTGCCGCCTTCCGTCATCAGCTCGGCGGCGCGTTTTGCGACCTCCGTGAACGAGAAGCAGGAGATCACCATGGTGCGCGAGAAATTCTCGCGGCTGGTGTCGGCGTAGCGGCCCTTGAGCTCGTTCTTGTCGGCAAAGCCGATCGCGTGGATCACGAAGTCGAGCCGGCCCCATTTCTCGCGGAGCGTAGCGAAGGTGGCATCGACACTGGCGATGTCCTCGACGTCGCAAGGCAGAACTAGATTCACGCCAAGCTGCTCCGCCAGCGGCTTGACGCGCTTGCCGAGAGCCTCGCCCTGGAAGGTGAAGGCAAGCTCGGCGCCATGGGCACGCAGCGTCCTCGCCATGCCCCAGGCGATGGAATGATCATTGGCGATGCCCATGATCAGACCGCGCTTGCCTTTCATCAGACCTTCCATTGCCTCACGGCTCCTTATCATTCCGACGTCATCGCCCGCGTAGGCGGGCGATCCAGTATTCCGAGACAGTCGTGGTAGTCGTGAGGGCGCGGCGTACTGGATGCCCCGCCTGCGCGGGGCATGACAGCGTCGCTGAAATTACGCATCCAGCCGGCTGAACACCAGCGTGGCGTTGGTGCCGCCGAAGCCGAAGGAGTTCGACAGCACGGTGCCGATCTTGACGTTGTCGATGCGCTTGCGCACGATCGGCATGTCGGCGAATACGGGATCGAGCTCCTGGATGTGCGCGCTCTCGCAGATGAAGCCGTTGTTCATCATCAGTAGCGAATAGATCGCTTCCTGCACGCCGGTGGCGCCCAGCGAGTGGCCGGTCAGTGCCTTGGTCGCCGAGATCGGCGGGCACTTCTCGCCGACGCCGAACACCTTGCGGATCGCCTCGATCTCCGGCGGATCGCCGGCTGGCGTCGATGTCGCGTGCGGATTGATGTAGTCGACCCTGGTCTTCACCGTCGACATCGCCATGCGCATGCAGCGCTCGGCGCCTTCGCCCGACGGCGCCACCATGTCGTAGCCGTCCGAGGTCGCGCCGTAGCCGACAATCTCGCCATAGATGCGCGCGCCGCGCGCCTTGGCATGCTCGAGCTCTTCCAGCACCAGCACGCCGGCGCCGCCGGCGATGACGAAGCCATCGCGGTTGAGGTCGTAAGGACGCGAGGCCGTGGCCGGCGTGTCGTTATACTTCGAGGACATCGCGCCCATGGCGTCGAACAGCACCGACAGCGACCAGTCCAGCTCCTCGCAGCCGCCGGCGAAGATGATGTCCTGCTTGCCGATCTGGATCGTCTCATAGGCATTGCCGACGCAATGGTTCGACGTCGCGCAGGCCGAGGAGATCGAATAGTTCACGCCCTTGATCTTGAACCAGGTTGCAAGCGTCGCGGAGGCCGTGGAAGACATCGCCTTCGGCACCGCAAACGGGCCGACGCGCTTGGGTCCCTTGGAGCGGGTGATGTCGGCGGCTTCGACGATGGTGCGCGCCGAGGGACCGCCGGAGCCCATGATGATGCCGGTACGGATGTTGGAGACTTCGTCCGGCGACAGGCCGGAGTCCTGGATCGCCTGCTCCATCGCGACGTGATTCCACGCCGCACCCTGGCCGAGGAAACGCAGCGCGCGGCGGTCGACCACCGTCGACGGATCGAGCGTGGGCTCACCTTGCACCTGCGAACGGAAGCCGAGCTCGGCATATTTCCCTGCCCGCGAAATGCCAGACTTCGCCTCGTGAAGGCTCGCAAGCACTTCCTGGCTGTTGTTTCCGATGGACGAGACGATGCCCATTCCGGTGACCACAACCCGCCTCATGACAGCCTCGCCTCAATCGTTGTCTTCTTGGTGATGCGCTCAGCCCAGGTTGGTGCCCTGCTTGAACAGGCCAACCTTCAGATCCTTGGCGCGATAAATAATCTGGTCATCGACCGAAAGCCACCCGTCGGCGATGCCGAGCACCAGCTTTGCCCGCATCACGCGTTTGATATCGATGTTGTACACAACCTTGCGGGCGTCGGTCAGCACCTGGCCGCCGAACTTCAGCTCGCTCAGGCCGAGCGCCCGGCCGCGGCCTTCGCCGCCGACCCAGCCGAGGTAAAAGCCGACCATTTGCCACAGCGCATCCAGGCCGAGGCAGCCGGGCATCACCGGGTCGTTCTTGAAATGGCAGCCGAAGAACCAGAGGTCAGGCTTCACGTCGAGCTCGGCGCGCACCAGGCCCTTGCCGAATTCACCGCCATTGTCGGTGATCTCCGTGATGCGGTCGAACATCAGCATCGGCGGCAGCGGCAGCTGGGCATTGCCCGGACCGAACATCTCGCCGCGGGCACAGGCCAGCAGATCTTCGTAATCATAACCGTTGCGCCTGTTCAGCATTCACGAGCCTCTGTTCAATCCCGATTGAGCGGCGTTCTTTGGCGAAAATGGCCCCGTCTCGATCGGACAGCAACGCCAATTGCCCACCGTCGGCCGCGACTCGCGCAAGCCACGGATGGACTGCGAACCAAGCCTTCATGCTCGGCTGCACCAAAATCGGCTAAGCGGAACCGCGCGCTCTCTAACACAGGCCATTTCGGGTGGCAAAGCGCATCCATGAAGGTAAAATGACGCGCTTACCACGCGGTTCCAGGCCTGATTAGAACCTCTCTAGTTGCGAGAAACTTGCATCTGCATCTTTCTGTTCTTATAGTAACAAAGAGATATTGTTCACGCGTGCCCGAAATCTGGAAATGACCGAGAATACCGCGTCCCACTACGACGACGCCCATGCCGCGGCCCTCCTGTCCGGCCGCCAGCCGGCCTTGACCGGCTGCCCGTGGCACGACGTCAACGAAATGCTCCAGTCCGCGGGGCTCCGTCCGACGCGCCAACGTATGGCGCTCGGCTGGCTGCTGTTCGGCAAGGGTGCACGCCACCTCACGGCTGAAATGCTCTACGAGGAAGCGACGCTGGCCAAGGTTCCGGTATCGCTGGCGACCGTGTACAACACGTTGAACCAGCTCACCGATGCCGGCCTGCTCCGTCAGGTCAGCGTTGACGGCACCAAGACCTATTTCGACACCAACGTCACGACCCACCATCACTACTACCTCGAGAACAGCCATGAGCTGGTCGACATCGAGGACCCTCATCTGGCGCTGTCGAAGATGCCGGAGGTGCCCGAGGGCTACGAGATCTCCCGCATCGACATGGTCGTGCGCCTGCGCAAGAAGCGCTGAGGTCGCCTTAGGCTGATAATCTGACCGTCATGGCCGGGCTCGTCCCGGCCATCCACGTTTTGGATCGGCGCGAAGGACGTGGATGCCCGGGACAAGCCCGGGCACGACGGTGGAGCGGCAGCTTGCCCGCTGTCTTCGCGTCAATTCACCTGCTCGTCCGAATAGACGCCCCAGAGACGCTCCTGCTGGATCCAGCCGTCAAAGCCGTTGCCGATGACGCGGCACCAGTTTGCGGTGCACTTCTTAACCTGCGTGACGACGCCAGCCTGGAGCTTTGCTGCAACCGCGCTGTCGGGATCGGGCCGGTCGTAGATCGGGGCGAGGTCGTCCTTGTGCTTCATGGTGACGACCGCGGTGCGGCGGCCCGACAGCAGCGAGTGATAGACCCAGCCCTCGGCGCCTTCGGAATCGCGCACCCGGCGCCAGTTCTCGAACTCGGCGGTGATTTCGACCGGCAGGCCGGCGCGGGTGTAGACCCAGGCGACGTCATTGTCCTTGGTCGGGCCGGCGCGGACGTTCACGTGATCCGATTTGAGGCTGACATAGCGCGGCACCGGCAAGCCGCTCGCGGTCTGCGGGCTATTGTCCTTCGCCGAATGCGAGGGGCCGACCGAGGCGCTCAACCAGGTGCAAACGAGCGCCATCACCGAACAAAAACGCCCCAACGCCATCAACCCGTCTCCTGTCGAAGACCCGGCCGAACCGGATCCTCACCCCAAATTCCAAAACCCTGCCGCGTCTGCCCCTTTTCCCGCCCCACGCGGGTTCCAAGCCTCGGCCCGTGGTTCTTGTCTTGGCCCGGCCTTCTGCTAGAGAGGACGGGCACTTGAACAACCAGTTTGCCCCGATTTTCCGGCCGGAAATGTCGGGAGAGCTTGGAGGAAGCGCCGGGGACGGACACGGCAAGGGCAGTGTCGAACAACCGGGTTAATGAGGCCTCAACGGCCGGCCTTTGGCGACAGAGGCGGACCGCGACGCCTCATGAGAGCAGGACATGTCGGTGAAGAAAAAGCCCCTCGTCGTGGTGACGCGCAAGCTGCCGGATTCGATCGAGACGCGGATGCGCGAATTGTTCGACGCGCGGATCAATCTCGAGGATACGCCGATGTCGGCCGAGCAGATCGCGGAAGCCGCGCGCACCGCCGACGTGCTGGTTCCGACCGTCACCGATCACATCAGCGCCGATGTCGTGAACCAGCCCGACTGCAAGCTCCGCCTGATCGCCAATTTCGGCAACGGCGTCGACAATATCGACGTTGCGGCCGCCCATGCCCGCGGCATCACCGTCACCAATACGCCGAAGGTTCTGACCGAAGACACCGCTGATATGACCATGGCGCTGATCCTGGCGGTGCCCAGGCGGATGATCGAAGGCGCCTCGATCCTGACCGAAGGAAAGCCCTGGCCGGGCTGGTCGCCGACCTGGATGCTGGGCCACCGCATCGGCGGCAAGCGTCTCGGCATCATCGGCATGGGCCGCATCGGTCAGGCGGTGGCGCGCCGCGCGCGCGCGTTCGGCCTGCAGATCCACTATCACAACCGCCGTCCCGTCGCGCCTGTCATCGCCGAAGAGTTAGGGGCGACCTATTGGGAAAGCCTCGATCAGATGCTGGCGCGGATGGACATCATCTCGGTGAACTGTCCGCACACGCCGGCGACCTATCATCTGCTCTCGGCGCGGCGGCTGAAGCTGATCCGCAAGGACGCCTACATCGTCAACACCGCGCGCGGCGAGGTGACCGACGAGGACACGCTGATCAAGTTGATCGAAGGCGGCGAGATCGCCGGCGCCGGCCTCGACGTCTACGAGCACGAGCCGGCGGTCAACCCGAAGCTGGTGCGGCTCGCCAGGGCCGGCAAGGTGACGCTGCTGCCGCATATGGGCTCGGCCACGATCGAAGGCCGCGTCGAGATGGGCGAGAAGGTGATCATCAACATTCGCACCTTCCTCGACGCCCACAAGCCGCCGGATCGCGTGCTGCCGAGCATGCTCTGAGGCTTACGTCCCGCGCCCTTCTCGCTTGCGCCAATCCGCGACAAAATCGATGAAGGCGCGCAGCGCAGGCGGCGTCTGGCGGCGGCTCGGATAGTACAGGAACGGTCCGGGAAACGACTCGCACCAATCCTCGATCAGACTGACGAGCGTCCCCGATTTCAGGGCATCGCCGACATAGCCATCGAGCGTTGCCCACACGCCGACACCGTCGAGCGCGGCGCGCATGGCGAGGCCCATGTTGGTCGAGATCAGCTTCGCCGGCGGATCGACCTTCACGATTTGGCCGGCCTTCTCGAATTCCAGATCATGCATGACGCCGCTCGAATAGCGTGCGCGGATGCAATCATGGTCGAGCAGATCCTTCGGATGTTTCGGCCGGCCCCGGCGCGCGATGTAGTCGGGCGATGCCACGACGACGTAACTCTGCGGGCCGCTCAGCGGGATCGCCACCATGTCCTGCGCGAGATGCTCGCCATAGCGCACGCCGGCATCGTATCCCCCGCTCACGATGTCGACGAAGCCGCTTTCGCTGACGATGTCGAGATCGACCTGCGGATGCGCCGCCAGAAACGGCCCGACCATCGGCGCCAGCACCAGATCGACCGCCGGCGGGGGCGCGTTGATGCGCAAGCGCCCAGAGGCGACCTCGCGCAGACCGCGGACCTGATCCAGGGCATCGCCGACATCGCGCAACGCCGGCGCAACGCGCGACAGCAGCAATTCGCCCGCCTCGGTCAGCGCGACGCTGCGCGTGGTGCGGTTCATCAGGCGGACGCCGAGGCGCTCCTCCAGGTCCCGGAGCCGCTGGCTGAGGCTCGACACCGACACGCGAATTTCGACCGCCGCGCGCCGGAAATTGCGGGTGCGGGCGACCGCCACGAAGACATCGAGATCGCGAAGGTCAGGCTCGGCCATTGTTCGCTAGTGTGAACAAGCCATGCCGGATTGTCCAGCTTATCGGCTCAATCGGTCGGGCGCATATCCGTCCTCGTCACGCGGCGTTCAGCCGCCACCTTTCGAGGAGAGCCATCATGGAACAACGCACACTCGGTTCAACCGGCCCCACCGTCTCAAGCCTCGGTCTCGGCTGCATGGCCATGTCCGACGCCTACGGTCCTTCCGATCGCGGCGAAAGCATCGCCACCATCCATGCGGCGCTCGATGCGGGCATCACGCTGCTCGACACCGGCGATTTCTACGCCATGGGCCACAATGAAATGCTGCTCCGGGAGGCACTCAAGGACGTTTCACGCGAAAAGGTGCGGATCAGCGTCAAGTTCGGTGCGCTGCGCGGCCCCGCCGGCGACTTCATCGGCATGGACTGCCGGCCGGCCGCAACCAAGAACTTCCTCGCCTATTCGCTCCAGCGGCTCGGCACCGACCATGTCGACATCTATCGTCCGGCGCGGCTCGATCCGAACGTTCCCATCGAAGATACGATCGGGGGCCTCGCCGATCTCGTGAAGGCCGGCTATGTCAGGCATATCGGCCTGTCCGAGGTCGGCTCCGACACCATCCGCCGCGCGCATGCGGTGCATCCGATCGCCGATCTCCAGATCGAATATTCACTGATCGAGCGCGGCATCGAACGCGACATCCTCAAGACCTGCCGCGAGCTCGGCATCGGCATCACCGCCTACGGCGTCCTGGCGCGCGGCCTGATCAGCGGTCACTGGTCGAAGGATTCGGGTAAGGCCGGCAAGGACTACCGGCTGATGACGCCGCGCTTCCAGGGCGCGAACCTCGATGCCAATCTCGCGCTGGTGGATTCTCTGCGCGCGATCGCGAATGAAGTCGGCGCGACGCCTGCGCAAGTCGCGATCGCCTGGGTGGCGGCGCAGGGCCGGGAGATCGTGCCACTGGTCGGCGCCCGGACCCGCAACCGTCTGGCCGAAGCGCTCGGCGCAACCAAGGTGACGCTGACGCAAGCTCATCTCGCCGCATTGGCGAAGGCCTTCCCACCGGATGTCGCTTCGGGCACGCGTTACGCGGCCGAGCAGATGGCGCATCTCGACAGCGAGAAACCGGCCACCAGATAACGGCGGCAATCAGGTGCGATGGGCGCCGAGATCGCTGATCACAGGCCCATCGCCATTGAGCGGATTGGCGGGATCGCGCCCGTAGCGCAGCGTCTCGAAGCGCATCGCGCGCGCATCGATCATCAGGAGACGTCCGACGAGGCCGTCGCCGAAGCCGACGATCTCGCGGATCGCCTCCAGCGCCATCATCGAGCCGAGCACGCCCGCCAGCGCCCCCATGACGCCGGCCTCCGCACAGGCGGGCACCGTGCCGGGCGGCGGCGCCTCGGGAAACAGGCAGCGATAGGTCGGATTGAACTCGCCCTGCTCGTTCGTCTCATGCGCGCGGATGGTGGTGAGCGAGCCGTCGAAGGTGCCGAGCGCCGCCGTGATCAGCGGCCGCTTGGCGAAGAAGCAGGCGTCGGAGACCAGATAGCGCGTCGAGAAATTATCGGAGCCGTCGAGCACGAGGTCATAGTCGCCGATCAGGCTGAGCGCGTTGTCCGCGTTGAGCCAGGTGGCGTGGCCGACGAAACGGACATGCGGATTGAGCGCCGATATCCGCTCGGCGGCGCTCTCGACCTTGTGGCGGCCGATATCGGGCGTGGTGTGGATGACCTGGCGCTGCAGATTGGATAGCGACACCACGTCGTCGTCGACGACGCCGAGCGTGCCGACGCCGGCGGCCGCCAGATACATCAGCGCGGGCGCGCCGAGCCCGCCGGCGCCGATCACCAGCACGGAGGCCCGCTTCAGCGCAGCCTGGCCCGGTCCGCCGACATCGCGCAGCACGATATGGCGGGCATAGCGTTCGAGTTCGTCCGGGCTCAGCATCGTCCTACATTCCTCTCACTCCTCATGGTGAGGAGCGCGGAACGCGCGTCTCGAACCATGAAGGCCCCGATGTCGCCCGTGACCATCCTTCGAGACGCGGCCTAGAGCCCGCTCCTCAGGATGAGGACTTGAGTTCGCGGCTCCTGTCAAACCTGAACCACCGCAACATTGTTCGCGACCAACGAGATGTGCTTCAATGACACTGCATTCAATGGGCTGGCTGGATTTGTCATGAGATCGATGCTTGCGGCAACACTGATGTTTGCGGCCGCCACAGGCGCGAACGCCCAGATGACGGCGCCACAGGTGCCCGGCACCAAGCCGAAAACGGTCCAGACCGTACCGATCCAGCCTCCCGCAATGCAGACGCCGTCAGCGACGGCCGATGCCATGGCAAAAGCGGAGCGGCTGTCGCTCCAGTCCGACCTCGCCTGGGTCGGCCAATATAACGGCGCCATCACCGGCGATGTCAGCGAGCGCATGGTCAACGCCATCAAGGAGTACCAGAAGGCCAAGGGCGGCAAGCCGACCGGTGTGCTCAATCCGCAGGAACGCGCCACACTCGCCGAGGCGGCGCGAAAGAAGCAGGAGAGCGTCGGCTGGAAGATCGTGACGGAGCCGACCAGCGGTGCCCGGCTCGGCATTCCCGGCAAGCTGGTGCCGCAGCAGACAAGCGACGCCAACGGCTCGAAATGGACCTCGCCGACCGGAACCGTGCAGGTGGTTCTCAGCCGCCGCAAGGAAGCGAACCCGACCTCGGCAAAGCTCGCCGATCTGGAGAAGGAGCCGTCCGGGCGCAAGGTCGATTACACCGTGGTGAAGCCCGACTTCTTCGTGCTGTCGGGATTGCAGGGCCTGAAGAAGTTCTACGTGCGTGGCACCTTCAAGGGCGACGAGGTCCGCACCATGACGATCCTCTACGATCAGGCGACGGAGAACACGGTCGAGCCGGTAGTGATCGCGATGTCGAGCGCGTTCAACGCGTTTCCGTCGGGACCGCTGGCCGGGCCGCCGCCGCGCAAGACCGTCGAATACGGCACCGGCATCGTCGTCAGCCAGGACGGCGCGATCGTCACCGACCGCCTCGTCACCGATGGCTGCCTTACGGTCACGATCGCCGGTCATGGCAACGCCGACCGCCTCGCCGAGGACAAGGAGCATGATCTCGCGCTCCTGCACATCTACGGCGCCCGCGGTCTGCAGCCGCTGAGCCTCGCCGGCGGAGCAACGAAGACGAACGTCGACATCGTCGGCATCGCCGATCCGCAGAGCCAGGGCGGCGCGGCCGGCGTGTCGAGCGTCAAGGCCGCGCTGGCGCCGGTGACGAGCAGCAATTCCGCGCTCTCGCCGCCGCCGGCGGTCGGCTTCTCCGGCAGCCCGGCCGTCGACGCCGACGGCAAGTTCGCCGGGATCGCGCTGCTGAAGCCGGCCTTGGTCGCGGGACCCGCGACATCGGTCCCGGCGTCACAGGCTTTGATGGTCTCCGCAGAGGCGGTGCGCGGATTCCTCAAGGGAAGCGGCATCACCGCGAATGGCACGTCGACCGACGCCAAAGCCGCAATCGTCCGCGTGATCTGCGTGCGGAAGTAGGACGCGGCAACGTCATCATTCCCCTCGTGTCCCGGACGCGGTGCGGCATGAAATGCCGCTCCGCTGAGCCGGGACCCAGATCGCCAACAGACGCACTTGTAGCTCTCTGGGCCCCGGCTCTGCGGCGCAACGCTTTCGCGCTGCGCCTTGTCCGGGGCACGGCTGTGAGGACCAGATTACGTACGACTACGGAGCCGGTAATGGTACGGATTCGCTGGCATTCCCTATTCCGCCATCATCGTTACCGTTGATTCGGACCCCCGCGATCCCCTTTGGATCGGGCCGGCACGTCCTGAGCGAGAAGAGCTCAGCATCGCGAAGCGATGCACGTTCGCGTGGCGTATTCCTGACCCAGCCCTCCAAAGGATTGAACTTCAATGCACACGATCGTACTGGCCACCCAAAAGGGCGGCAGTGGCAAGAGCACACTCGCCGTCGGTCTCGCGCTGGCGGCCAAGCAGTCCGGCTTCACCGTTCGCCTGATCGAGACCGACCCACAGGGCACCCTGTCCAACTGGCAACGCCGCCGCACCACCGACGATCTCGTCGTCGAGCCGATCTATCACGCCGCCGACATCGAGCCGCGCCTGAAGATGCTCGCCGACAGCGGCCTCCAGCTCGCGATCGTCGACACCGCGGCCGGTCTCAGCGCCGCCACCACCGCAGCGATCCGCCATTCCGATCTCTGCCTGATCCCGGCGCGCCCGAGCGTCGCCGACATCGAGGCGACCGTCTCGACGCTCAGCGTCGCCCGCGCCTGGAAGCGGCCCTACAGCTTCGTGCTCAACCAGACGCCGATCCGCGGCCAGCGAATCGACAACGCCGCGGGCGCGCTCGCCGAGGAAGCTGCGCTCGATCTTGCCGACGTGCTCGCGCGTCCGCTGATCGTGATGCGCAACGATCACCAGGACGCACTTGCCAGCGGCCTTGCCGTGAGCGAATTCGCGCCGAACGGCAAATCGGCGGACGAGATCCGCGGCCTCTGGCGCTGGATCGAGACCCGGCTCGAGCTCGAAGCCACCACCAATGTCCTGATCGACCAGGTGATGTCGGCCGCGGACGGCATGCTTCACGTCGTCGCCGAACTAGCGTCGGAGGAGACCACGACACTGGCGTCCTGAGCGGGGCGATCGCTCGGACGACAGTCGGGCTCTATCCATCCGGTGAACGAGCCCAAGCGACGAAGCAGCCCGGCCGGATTGCTTCGCTGCGCTTGCAATGACGGCGTGGTGGGTCATCGCCTTCGCCGAAACTCAGGGCCTCTCGGTGACAAGCCTGAGGTCACTTCTGACATTTCGGGCACCAGAAGGTCGAGCGGCCGTTCTGCACGAACCGCTTGATGATGCCGCCGCAGCGCGGGGTCGTGCATTTTTCGCCTTCGCGGTCATAGACCTTGAACGAATGCTGGAAATAGCCGAGCTCGCCGGTGGTCTGGCGGTGATCGCGCAGGCTGGAGCCGCCGGCCTTGATCGCGTCGTTGAGCACGGTATGGATCGCGCCGACCAGTCTCTTGGCATGGTCCGTTGCCTCACCCTTCTTCGTCGACAAGGTCGCGGCGATCCGGCGCGGCGACAGATGCGAGCGGTGCAGCGCCTCGCAGACATAGATGTTGCCAAGCCCTGCCACGACGCGCTGGTCGAGCAGCGCGGCCTTCAGGCTGGTGGTCTTGCCGGCGCAAGAGCGCGCCAGCATCGCGGCGTCGAATTCGTTGCCGAGCGGCTCGGGTCCGAGCCCGCGCAGCAGCGGCTCGTCGTCGAGCGCATTGCGCGCGATCACCTTCATGTAGCCGAAGCGGCGCGGATCATTGAACACGATGTCGGCGCCGGAGGACATCCGAAACAGCACGTGATCGTGGGTGGAATCCTTGGCCCGCGGATAATGAAACTCGCCAGGCTGGGTGTCGTTGTCCGGCTTGATGACACGGAACGAGCCCGACATGCCGAGATGCATCAGCAGGACGTCGCCGGAGCCAAGATCGGCCATGAGATATTTTGCACGGCGGCCGAGGCCCGTGACGACCTGACCCTTGAGCCGGGCCACGAAGTCCGGCTGGAACGGAAAGCGCAAGTCCGGCCGGCGGGCCTCCGCGACGAGGATTTTCGCACCCTCCATCACCGGCTGAAGGCCGCGGCGGACGGTCTCGACTTCTGGCAATTCAGGCATGGTCAGGCATTCACCTTATGAGGGCGGTGTGATAGCGCCATTGCGGCGGGCGCGCTATGGTCCGCCTCGCGGAGTAGAGTAATGGATCGGCCGGGCGAAACCACGCATTTTGGCTTCAGGGACGTCCCCCTGGGCGACAAGCAGACGCTGGTGAACGATGTGTTTCACAGCGTGGCGTCGCGCTATGACTTGATGAACGACCTGATGTCCGGTGGCCTGCACCGGGTCTGGAAGGACATCATGATCACGGCGCTCGACCCGCCCCGGGGCGACCGTCCGTTCGCGCTGCTCGATGTTGCCGGTGGCACCGGCGACATCGCGTTCCGCGCCGCCAAGGCTGCGGGTGCGGGTTTCCATGCCACCGTCTGCGACATCAACACCGATATGCTGGCCGTGGGCCGCGAACGCGCCGCCAAGCAGCATCTCGATACCCGGGTCGACTTCGTCGAAGGCAATGCCGAAGCGCTCGCCTTCGCCGATCGCAGTTTCGACGCATATACGATCGCTTTCGGCATTCGCAACGTGCCGCAGATCGACCTGGCGCTGCGCGAGGCCTATCGCGTGCTGAGGCCCGGCAGCCGCTTTCTCTGCCTGGAGTTCTCCACCGTCGAGATGCCCGGGCTCGACAAGCTCTATGATCTGTTCTCGTTCAAGGTGATCCCGCCGCTCGGCCGCATGGTCACGGGCGACGCCGAATCCTACCAATATCTCGTCGAATCGATCCGCAAGTTTCCGAGGCCTGCCGCTTTCGCCGACATGATCCGCGAAGCCGGCTTTTCCCGCGTCAGCTGGCAGACACTCTCCGGCGGCATCGTGGCACTGCATTCGGGCTGGCGTTTGTGATCTCTGCCATCACCCACATGACGCGCCTGATCCGCGCCGCGTTCGTGTTCGCGCGCGAGGGCGTGTTCGGCTCGGTCGATCCGAGCCTGGTGCCGCCGCCGGGACAGCTCGCGCTGAAACTGGCGCGCCTCGTCGAACGCCGCGGCACCAAGCACGGCCCGCGGATAGCGCGCGCGCTGACGCGGATGGGCCCGGCCTATCTCAAGCTCGGACAATTCCTGGCGACGCGTCCCGACGTGGTCGGCGTCATCATGGCGCGCGACCTCGAAAGCCTGCAGGACCGCCTGCCGCCGTTTCCGCAGGACGAGGCCGAGGCCGCCATCGCGACGTCGCTGGAACGGCCGCTGAAGGACATTTTCGCAAGCTTCGGCCCGCCGGTCGCGGCGGCCTCGATCGCGCAGGTGCATCGTGGCGAAGTGCTGCGCGACGGCATCCGCAAATCGGTTGCCGTGAAGGTGCTGCGGCCCAACGTCGCCGCACGCTTCCGCCGCGACCTCTCCGATTTCTTCTTCGTCGCGCACAAGGCCGAAGCCTATTCGTCCGAAGCTCGGCGGCTGCGCCTGATCGAAGTCATCAACACCATGTCGCGCTCGGTCGCGATGGAGATGGATTTGCGGCTCGAAGCCGCCGCGCTGTCGGAGATGGCAGAGAACACGCGCGACGATCCTGATTTCCGCGTGCCGACCGTCGATTGGGACCGCACCACGCACAACGTGCTGACGATGGAGTGGATCGACGGCATCGCGCTGAACGACCACAAGCGCCTTGCACAGTCGCAGGTCGACCTGCCCGACCTCGGCCGCAAGGTGATCCAGAGCTTCTTGCGGCACGCGCTACGCGACGGCTTCTTCCACGCCGACATGCATCCGGGCAATCTGTTCCTGGACGATGCCGGCCGGCTCGTCGCGGTCGATTTCGGCATCATGGGCCGGCTCGGCATGAAGGAGCGGCGCTTCCTCGCCGAGATCCTGCTCGGCTTCATCACACGCGACTATCGCCGCGTCGCCGAGGTGCATTTCGAGGCGGGCTACGTGCCCGCGCACCATTCGGTCGAGAATTTCGCGCAAGCCATCCGTGCCATCGGCGAGCCCATTCACAACCGCACCGCCGAGGAGATCTCGATGGCGCGGCTGCTGACGCTGCTGCTCGAGGTCACCGGCCTGTTCGACATGACCACGCGGCCCGAACTGATCCTGCTGCAGAAGACCATGGTGGTGGTCGAGGGCGTGGCCCGCGGCTTCGATCCCAAGCTCGACATCTGGAAGATCGCCGACCCCGTGGTACGCGAATGGATCGAGCGCAATCTCGGGCCGATCGGCCGGGTGCAGGGCGCGCTGGCCGGGACCGGCGACATCGCGCGCGTGCTGATGCGCCTGCCGGAGATCGCCGAGCGGTCGGTGAAGGTCCTCGAGCAGTTCGAGACCATGACCCGCGAGGGCATCAGGCTGTCGCCGGAGAGCATCGTGGCCATGGGGCGCAGCGAAGGCCGCAAGAACCGCTGGCGCACCGTGGCGCTGTGGATCATCGCCGCGACATTCATCGGCATCCTGATCGCCGTCCGGAATCTATGATTGCACTGCAATCACGCAAATGATAGCATCGCTATCATTCCGTGCTGGAGGGCGTCATGGCAAGCCTGACCATCCGTAAGCTCGACGACGGCGTCAAAACCTATCTGCGGCTGCGCTCGGCCAAGAACCGCAGGTCGGTCGAGGAAGAGGTTCGGGTCATCCTGCGGGAGCTGATCGAGGGCCGCGAGGAGCCGCTGACGCCGTTTGCGGTGCCGCCTGCCTCGTCCGCCACACCGGCGCCGCAGCGCACCGGCGCCCTCCCTGAGGCCAGCGTCACCCTGATCATCGGCGGCGGCATCGCGGCCTACAAGTCCCTCGACCTGATCCGCAGGCTGAAGGAGCGGCGCATCGAGGTCCGCTGCGTGCTGACCAAGGCGGCCCAGCAATTCGTGACGCCGCTGGCGGCGAGCGCCCTGTCGCATGAGCGCGTCTATACCGACCTGTTCGACCCCCAGAGCGAGTTCGACGCCGGACACATTCGTCTCGCGCGCGACTGCGACCTGATCGTCGTGGCGCCGGCGACGGCCGACCTGATGGCGAAGATGGCGAACGGCCACGCCGACGACCTCGCCAGCGCGATCCTGCTCGCGACCAACCGCAAGGTGCTGCTGGCGCCGGCGATGAACCCGCTGATGTGGAGCAACGCGGCAACGCGCCGCAACGTCGCTCAGCTCCAGCGCGACGGCGTGGTGCTGATTGGCCCGAACGCGGGCGAGATGGCCGAGGCCGGCGAAGCTGGAACAGGCCGCATGTCGGAAGCCATCGAGATCGCCAACGCCGCCGAGCGGTTGCTGCGACCGCCGGTGCCGCGCCCGCTCGCCGGCAGGCGCGTGCTGATCACCGCGGGTCCCACGCACGAGCCGATCGACCCCGTGCGCTACATCGCCAACCGCTCCTCCGGCAAGCAGGGCTTTGCCATTGCCGCCGCCGCGCAGGCCGCCGGCGCCGAGGTGATCCTGGTGAGCGGCCCGGTCGACCTCGACGATCCACCCGGTGTGACGGTGAAGCACGTCGAATCGGCACGGCAGATGCTGGAGCAGGTTCAGGCCGCGCTTCCCGCCGATATCGCGATCTTCGCCGCGGCGGTCGCCGACTGGCGCGTCGCCAACGAGGGTGAGCAGAAGCTGAAGAAGACCGCGGCCGGCATGCCGCCGCTTCAGCTGGTCGAGAATCCCGACATCCTCGCCACGATCTCGAAGCTGACCGACAAGCGCCCACCCCTGGTGATCGGCTTTGCCGCCGAAACCGAACATCTCATCGACAACGCCAAAGCAAAACTCGCGCGCAAGGGCTGCGACTGGATCGTCGCCAATGACGTGTCGCCGG
The DNA here is from genome assembly GCF_023100985.1 of Bradyrhizobium sp. 191. Taxonomy (NCBI): domain Bacteria; kingdom Pseudomonadati; phylum Pseudomonadota; class Alphaproteobacteria; order Hyphomicrobiales; family Nitrobacteraceae; genus Bradyrhizobium; species Bradyrhizobium sp. 191. The sequence goes on along the minus strand of NZ_CP064692.1, from coordinate 4,627,752 downwards.
CCACCGGCGTGATGGGCGGCGACCGCAACACCGTCCACCTCCTCAGCCGCAAGGACGGTGCGAAGGACGGCGAGATTGCAGTTGATTCCTGGCCGGTGATGACCAAGGAACAGGTCGCCATCGAACTGGTCGCGCATGTCGCCAGAAGCGTGGCCGACAAATCCCTGGAGACGACATCTTGAGCACGAAGGTCAGGGTTGAACTGCAGCGCCTCGCCCATGCCGAAGGTCTGCCGTTGCCGGCCTATCAGACCAGCGAGGCCGCCGGCCTCGACCTGATGGCAGCCGTTCCGGACAGCGAGCCGATGACGCTCGCCCCGGGCCAATACGCGCTGGTGCCGACGGGCCTTGCGATCGCGCTGCCGCCGGCGCACGAGGCGCAGGTGCGGCCGCGTTCGGGGCTTGCCGCCAAGCACGGCGTCACCGTGCTGAACTCGCCGGGCACGATCGACGCCGACTACCGCGGCGAGATCAAGGTGATCCTGATCAACCACGGCCAAGCGCCGTTCGTGATCAAGCGCGGCGAGCGCATCGCCCAAATGGTGGTCGCACCCGTGGTGCAGGCTGCCCTGATTCCCGTCGCGACGTTGTCGCCGACCGATCGCGGCGCCGGCGGCTTCGGCTCGACCGGCCGCTGACTTCCTGACCTCTTCCGCGAGCGAGCGGGAACGCGCACCCTGATCGCGGCGCGCCATCCGCACGACCTGCGGAATCCCAAGAACCATGTGCGCGGGAACACCACGGCGGCATTTTTGGGGGGCCTCCTTTACGTTCACGATCTGGACTCTTACCGGCGGAGTCGCGGTGGGGGTATTGTCTTTTGATTCGCGCGCGACGGGGGTCGCCGCGCGCAAATTCGTGCGGTCTTGGGGCAACTATGTCAGGCGTGATCGTGTCGATGCGTCGGACGCTGCTGTCGTGCACGTCGCTGGCGCGCAGCGCATTGATTGGGAGCGCTCTTGCGGCGATGCTGCCGGCTGCGCCGGCCAGGGCCGCCGATCTCATCGACACCCTCTCCACCATGCTGGATTTCAACCGGCAGGAACTCGCCGTCCTCGCCACCGCGCTGGCGCTGCTCGGCTTCTCGGTGGTGGCCGCGATCCTGTTGATGCGCACGCGGGTGCGCCTGGTCAAGAACGAGGCGCGGCTGCGCACCCGGATCGGGGAACTTCAGCTCCAGGCCGACCGTTTCGGCGCGCTGCTGTTCGCCGAACCGCAGATCCTGATCTCCTGGCCGGCCGGCGACAACCGCGTCCAGATCTCCGGCGACATCTCCTTAGTGCTGCCGCGCGACTCCTCCCCGCAGCGCGTGCTGGCGTTCGGAACCTGGCTGCCCCCGGAGCCCGCGCTCCAGATGGACCATGCCGTCGACGCGCTGCGCGATCGCGGCGACGGGTTCCAGCTGACCTTGACCACCGCGCACGGCCATACGCTGGAAGCGATCGGCCGCGCCATCGGCGGCCAGGCCATCGTCCGGATTCGCGAGCTCTCGGGACTGCGCCGCGATCTGGCCGAGACCCATCTGCGCTACAAGGCGCTCTCCGACGAGACCGAGATGCTGCGCGGCCTTGCCGCGGCCGCGCCCTGGCCAATCTGGGCCAAGAGTGAGAACGGCGCGCTGACCTACGCCAATCCGGCCTATATGCGCGCCACCGAAGCGAACAGCGTCACCGACGCCCAGGAGCGCCAGCTCGAGCTGCTCGACAGCGCCAACCGCACCGCGATGGAACGGGGCCTGAAGGACGCGGCCAATTTCAGCTCGCGGCTGCCGATCGTGATCGGCGGCGAGCGGCGTATCTATGACGTGCGCGCCATCAATGTGGGCGGCGGCAGCGTCGGCGTCGCAATCGATGCCAGCGAGGCGGATGCGCTGAGGTCGGCGCTGGTGCGAATGGCGGAGGCGCACCGCCGCACGCTCGACCAGCTCTCCTCCGGCGTTGCCGTGTTCGACGGCCAGCGCCGCCTTGCCTTCTACAACGATTCCTATCGGCGGCTGTGGGACCTCGACCGCACCTTCCTCGACGCCAACCCCGACGATTCCAGCGTGCTCGACCAGCTCCGCGCCGCGCGCAAGCTGCCGGAGCAGCCGGATTTCCGCGCCTGGAAGGCCAAGCTGCACGAAGCCTATCGCGCGGTCGAGACCGCCAAGGACACCTGGTTCCTGCCTGACGGCCGCGCGCTCTCGGTCGTCACCACGCCGAACCCCGAGGGCGGCGTCACTTACCTGTTCGACGATGTCACCGAAAGCCTCGACCTCGCCCGCCGCTTCGACGGCCTGATCCGCGTTCAGCGCGAGACGCTGGACAGCCTCGCCGAGGGCGTGGCGGTGTTCGGCAGCAACGGCAAGGCGCAGCTGTTCAATCCGGCCTTCGTCCGCATGTGGAAGCTCTCCAGCGATGCCATGCGCGACGAGCCGCACATCCAGACGGTGGAAGGCTGGTGCCATCAGCTCTACGACGATCCCGTCGTCTGGCGACAGATCCGCGAGGCCATCACGTCGATCGAAAACCGCGCCGACGTGCCGCTGAAGCTGGAGCGCAAGGACGGCAGCGTGCTCGACGGCATGATCCGGCCGCTGCCCGACGGCGCCACCATGCTGACGTTCCAGGACATCACCGACACTGAGAACGTCGAGCGCGCGCTGCGCGAGCGCAACGAGGCGCTGGAGGCCGCCGACCAGATGAAGGTGGATTTCGTCCACCATGTCTCCTACGAGCTGCGCTCGCCGCTCACCACCATCATCGGCTTTGCGCATTTCCTCAGCGATCCCTCGACCGGGCCGTTGACGCCGAAGCAGGCCGAATATCTCGACTACGTCACCAAATCGACCAACGCGCTGCTCGCGCTCACCAACAACATCCTGGATCTCGCCACCATCGACGCCGGCGCGATGAAGCTGGAACTCGGGCAAGTCGACGTCAGCAAGGCCATCGAGCTCGCCGCGGAGGGCATCCAGGACCGGCTCGCCACCGACCGCATCCGCCTCAAGGTCGAGATCGCGCCCGACGTCGGCAGCTTCGTCGGTGACGAGAAGCGCGTGGTGCAGGTGCTCTATAACCTCCTCGCCAACGCCGTCGGGTTTTCTCCACAGGATTCCACCGTCGGCATCAGCGCGCGCCGCACCGAACGCAGCGTGGTCTTCACCGTGACAGATTCGGGACCTGGAATACCTGCCGACATGAAGGACAAGGTATTCAACTGGTTCGAAAGCCGCTCGCAGGGCTCGCGTCACCGCGGCGCCGGGCTCGGCCTGTCGCTGGTGCGCTCCTTCGTCGAGCTGCATGGCGGCAAGGTGCGGGTGGATTCGATCGTCGGCCGCGGCACGGTCGTGATCTGCGATTTCCCGACCGACCAGGCGGCGCATCGCGACGCCGCCGAATGACTGATACAACCACATTCTCCGTCGCGCTCCACAACGAGACGGCCACTGCGCAATTGATGGCCGACCTCGCGCTGCTGGTCGGCCCCGGTGACGTCATCACCCTCACCGGCGATCTCGGTGCCGGCAAGACTGCGGCAGCACGCAGCCTGATCCGCTACCTCGCCGGCGACGAGACGCTGGAAGTGCCGAGCCCGACCTTCACGCTGGTGCAGGGCTACGAGCTGCCGCCTTTCCCGGTGATGCATGCCGATCTCTACCGCGTCGAGGACGAGAGCGAGCTCGAGGAGATCGGCCTGTCGCCGCTCCCGGATGCCACCCTCGTCCTGATCGAATGGCCGGAGCGCGCGCCCTCGGCGATGCCCGCGGATCGCATCGACATCGCACTGACGCATCGGCCGGCGCTGGGCTCGAGCGCACGCGCCGCCGACATCACCGGTCACGGCAGGGCCGCCGCCATCGTTGCGCGGCTGAAGGCGCTGCGCGAATTCCTCGACGCATCCGGTTACATGGAGGCGACGCGCAGGCGCATGGCCGGCGATGCCTCGACGCGCTCCTATGCGCGGCTGCTGCGCGACGGCAGCATCGTCATCCTCATGAACTTTCCGCAGCGGCCCGACGGCGCAGCCGTCTACAACGGAAAGTCCTACAGCGCCGCGGTGCATCTCGCGGAGAACGTCAAACCCTTCGTTGCGATCGCCGAAGGCCTGCACGCGCAGGGAATCTCCGCGCCCACGATTCATCATTCCAACCTCGATCATGGCTTCCTGATTACCGAGGACTTTGGCAGCGAAGGTGTGATCGAGGGCGATCCGCCACGCCCGATCGGCGAGCGCTACGAAGCCGCGACCGACCTGCTGGCGTTGCTGCATGGCAAGGCGCTGCCGGAGACGCTGCCGCTGGACGGGAAGACCTACGAGATCCCCGTCTTCGACGTTGAGGCGATGCTGATCGAAATCGGATTGATGCCGGAATGGTATCTGCCCGATCGCAACGCGCCGTTGAGCGACGAGAAGCGCGCGGAATTCTTCGCGATGTGGCGCGAATTGCTCAGAATACCGCTGGCGGCGCCGAAGACATGGATCATCCGCGACTATCACTCACCCAATTTGATCTGGCTCGCGGAGCGCAGCGGCATCGAGCGGGTGGGCGTGATCGATTTCCAGGACACCGTGCTGGGGCCGCAATCCTACGACGTGGTGTCGCTGCTCCAGGACGCCCGCATCGACGTGCCCGAGAACATCGAGCTGACGCTGCTGTCGCGCTACATCAAGGCGCGGCGCGCGCAGGACACGAGCTTCGATGCGGCCGGCTTTGCCGAGCTCTACGCCATCATGTCGGCGCAGCGGAACACGCGCCTGCTCGGCACCTTCGCCCGGCTCAATCGCCGCGACGGCAAGCCGCATTATCTGCGCCACCAGCCGCGAATCTGGACCTACCTCCAGCGCTCGCTGGCACATCCCGCGCTGAGCTCCTTGCGCGAGTGGTATCTCGCCAACGTGCCGCCGCCCCAACAAGCCTGATTCGGGCTCGATTTACCGGCCGTTAGCCAAGACGTCGGTATTCTGGCGGCGAAGCAGCCGGATGATTGCGGGGCTGGAGCGGGACAGATGGCGGGACAGACGGACCAGCGCGGCAACGGCCGGGTTGTTTTCGAACGCGGGATTCCGGCGCAGGTGATGGGAATCGACGGCACCTGGCGGCGCGACTGCACCATGGAGGACGTCTCCGAGAGCGGCGCCAAGTTGACCATCGATGGCTCGGTGGAAGGGCTCCATCTGAAGGAATTCTTTCTCCTGCTGTCGTCGACCGGGCTGGCGTACCGGCGCTGCGAGTTGGCCTGGGTCAATGGCGACCAGATCGGCGTCAATTTCCTCAAGCTCGGCGACAGAAAGAAAAAGGCCCGTTCCGCGACCATTGGGGCATGACGGCAACACACGTCGTACAACCGTCACGGCGGGTGGTTAAGGCGGTCGAGATGCCATGCGGCTGATCGAGCCTCGTGGTAGGATTGCTGCGAACGCGAAAGGCCTGAGAAAGCGAAGGATGCCCGTCAAACCGACCAAAGCCATGGTGCTCGCCGCAGGGTTTGGCCTGCGCATGCGCCCCCTGACGGACACGATGCCGAAGCCGATGGTGCCGGTGGCCGGGCAGCCGCTGCTCGACCACGTGCTCGACAAGCTCGGCCGGGCTGGCGTGACCGAAGCGGTGGTCAACGTGCATTATCTGCCGGACCAGATCATCAATCACGTCGCGTCGCGCCAGCACCCGCGCGTGACCATCTCCGACGAGCGCGACCAGGTGCTCGGCACCGGCGGCGGCGTGGTCAAGGCGCTGCCGCTGCTCGGCGACGCGCCGTTCTTCCACGTCAATTCCGACACGCTGTGGATCGACGGCGTGCGCTCGAACCTGACGCGGCTCGCTGAAAATTTCGACCCTGATCGCATGGATATCCTGCTGCTGATGGCGCCGACCGCAACCAGCATCGGCTATGGCGGCCGCGGCGATTACGGCATGCTGCCTGACGGCGCCCTGCGCAAGCGCAAGGAAAAAGAGGTCGTTCCGTTCGTCTATGCCGGCGCGGCGATCATGTCGCCGTCGATCTTCGAAGGCGCCCCGAAGGGCGAGTTCTCGCTGACCAGGATGTTCGATCGCGCCAACGAGCAGGAGCGGCTGTTCGGCCTGCGGCTTGACGGTGTCTGGATGCATGTCGGCACGCCCGATGCCGTTCACGCCGCGGAAGAGGCGTTTCTGGAGAGCGTGGCGTAAGGCTACAGCAAATGGTGCCGTGGGGCAGTGCCCGCCCCGCGAGGTTGTCATTCCGGGGCGCGCGCACGCGCGAACCCGGAATCTCGAGATTCCGGGTTCGATGCTTCGTATCGCCCCGGAATGACGGTGGGACAACGGGGAAGACCTCGCTCCTGCGCATGACCATTTGACCCCACCTCCCTATATTGCCCTGATTCTCGAATCAGGCGGCTCATGCGCGTTTTCAGCGTTCCCATCTCAGTTCCGTTCCTGCGCACGGTCGTCACGGCCCTGCTCGACGGCCGCCTGGTCGAGGGGTTCGAGGCCCGCAAGGAACCGGCGCGGCTGGCCGACGCCACGCTCTATTTGCCGACCAGGCGTGCGATGCGCGTCGTGCGTGAGATCTTTCTCGATGAAATGAAAACGGACGCGGTCGTGCTGCCGCGCATCGTCGCGCTCGGCGACATCGACGAGGACGAGCTCGCCTTCGCCGGCGAAAGCGAGCAGTTTTCCGGTGCAACGCCGCTCGACATTCCGCCGCGGCTGGGCGAGCTCGAACGGCGGCTGACACTGGCGCAGCTCGTCGCCGCCTGGGCCAAGGGCCCGGTGCTGTCGCCGCTGGTGGTCGGCGGGCCGGCCTCGACGCTGGCGCTTGCATCCGATCTCGCGCGCCTGATCGACGACATGGTCACGCGCGGCGTGGACTGGAGCGCGCTCGACGGCCTGGTACCGGACCAGCTCGACCGCTACTGGCAGCACTCGCTCGAATTCCTGCGCATCGCGCGCATCGCCTGGCCCAATCATCTCGCCGAGATCAACCGCATCGAGCCGGCCGCACGGCGCGATCTCCTGATCGCGGCGGAAGCCAAACGGCTGACCGCGCATCCGGGCGGGCCGGTGATCGCGGCGGGGTCGACCGGCTCGATGCCTGCCACCGCAAAATTCCTGCGCGCAGTCGCCGCGCTGCCGCATGGCGCGGTGGTGCTGCCGGGCCTCGACACCGATCTCGACGACGACGCCTGGCGCACCATCGGCGGCGTGCGCGATGCGCTCGGCAAGTTCGCGGAGCATCCGGCCTCGAACCATCCGCAATATGCCATGCACGCGCTGCTGGATCGCTTCGGCATCAAGCGCAGCGACGTCGACATTCTTCAGCCCCCAGCGGACGGCGGCCGCGATCTGCTCGCGTCCGAATCGATGCGGCCGTCCGCCAGGACGGAAGTCTGGCACGACCGGCTGAAGCAGCCTGACGTCGCTGCGAAGATCGCCGGCGGCATGAAGAACCTCGCTGTCGTCGAGGCCCCCAATCCTGAAATGGAAGCGCTCGCGATTGCCATTGCTATGCGCGAGGCGCGGTATCTCGACAAGTCGGCGGCGCTGGTGACGCCCGACCGTGCGCTGGCGCGGCGGGTGATGGCGGCGCTGACCCGATGGGACCTAGCCTTTGACGATTCCGGCGGCGATGTGCTGATGGAAACATCCGCCGGCACTTTCGCGCGTCTCGCGGCAGAGGCGGCGACCAAGGGCCTGGAGCCGGCGACATTGCTGGCGATGCTGAAGCATCCGTTATGCCGGCTCGGCCGCGCACCCGGCGCGTGGAAGAGGGCAATCGAAGGCCTCGAGCTCGCAGTCCTGCGCGGCACGCGCCCGCCGGCGGCCACCGCAGGCTTGTTGCGCGAATTCAACCGTTTCCGCGAGGAACTGGCAAAGCTCGGGCGCCGCGAGGTCTCCGCGCTGCACCGCGCCGAGCCGCGGGCGCGTCTCAAGGCGGAGGATCTCGATCGCATCCAGGCGCTGATCGATGTCCTGCAAAAGGCATTGGCGCCAATCGAGAGCCTGCCGCCCTCGAAGCCATATGACTTCGCCGAGCTCGCGCATCGGCACCGCGAGATCCTGATTGAGCTGACGCGCGACGAGCAGGGCATCCCGCTCGCCTTCGAGGAGCGCGATGGTCTTTCGCTCGCCAGCGCCTTTGACGATCTCCTGCGCGGCGGCACGACCAGCGGATTGATGGTGCCGCTGCCGGATTATTCCGACGTCTTCCAGACGGCGTTCGGCGATCGCGCGGTGCGGCGGCGCGACAGACCCGGCGCCCGCTTGCAGATCTACGGTCCGCTGGAATCGCGCCTGATGCAGGCCGACCGCATCATCGTGGGCGGCCTGATCGAAGGCGTCTGGCCGCCGGCGCCGCGCATCGATCCCTGGCTCAGCCGGCCGATGCGGCACGAGCTCGGGCTCGACCTGCCGGAGCGCCGCATCGGCCTCTCCGCCCATGACTTCGCGCAGCTGCTCGGCGGCGACGAGGTGATCCTCACCCATTCCGCCAAGGCCGGCGGTGCACCGGCGGTCGCCTCGCGCTTCCTGCACCGTCTGGAGGCGGTCGCGGGCGATGATCTCTGGAGCGCGGCTGTCCGTGCCGGCGAGAAATATGTGCAGTTTGCGGCCGCACTGGACCAGCCCGACGAGGTCAGACCGATCAAGCAGCCGGAGCCGCGGCCGCCGCGCGCGATGCGGCCGCTCAAGATGTCCGTCACCGAAATCGAAGACTGGCTGCGCGATCCCTATACGATCTACGCCAAACGCATCCTGCGGCTCGATGCGCTCGATCCCGTCGACATGCCGCTCTCGGCTGCCGACCGCGGTTCGGCGATTCACGATGCGCTCGGCGAGTTCACCGAGGCCTATGCCGCACATCTGCCCGACGATCCCGCGCGCGTGCTGCGTGCGATCGGCGAGAAACATTTTGCGCCGCTGATGGAGCGCCCTGAGGCGCGGGCGCTGTGGTGGCCACGCTTCCAGCGTATCGCGCGCTGGTTCGGCGAATGGGAGACGGCGCGGCGCGGCGCGATCGAGGCAATCACGGCCGAGACCCGGGGCGAGATCTCGATCCCGCTCGACAACGCGCGTATTTTCTATCTTTCCGCGCGCGCCGACCGCATCGAGCGCCGCAAGGGCGGCGGCTACGCCATTCTCGACTACAAGACCGGGCAGCCGCCGACCGGCAAGCAGGTCCGCATGGGCCTGTCGCCGCAGCTCACGCTGGAAGCCGCGATTCTGCGCGAGGGCGGCTTCCCTGATATCGACGCCGGCTCCTCCGTGAGCCAGCTCGTCTATGTCCGCCTCAGCGGCAACAATCCGCCGGGCGAGGAGCGCATCCTCGAGCTCAAGTTCAAGCAAGGCGACGAGCCGCAGCCGCCCGACACCGCGGCAGCCGAGGCGCGAGCCAAGCTGGAAGCGCTGATCCGTGCCTTCGAGGACGAGAGCCAGGCCTATACCTCGCTGAATCTGCCGATGTGGGCGAACCGCTACGGCACCTATGACGACCTCGCCCGGATCAAGGAATGGTCCGCGGCCGGCGGATTGGGGATCGAGGAATGGTGAAGGCGCCGCGGCCCATCCCTGACGAGGTGCGCGCGCGGCAGGCGCGTGCATCGGATCCCACCGCATCGGCCTTCGTCTCGGCCAATGCCGGCTCGGGCAAGACCCATGTGCTGGTGCAGCGCGTGATCCGCCTGTTGCTGTCGGGCGTGCCGCCGGAAAAGATCCTCTGCATCACCTTCACCAAGGCCGCCGCGGCCAACATGGCCGAGCGCGTGTTCACCACGCTCGGGCATTGGGTGACGCTGGATGATGCCGGGCTCGATGCCGCGATCCGCGCCGTCGGCATCCCGCATCCGAGCGCAAAGCTGCGGCGCGAGGCACGGAAGCTATTCGCCTGCGCGCTGGAGACCCCGGGCGGGCTGAAGGTGCAGACCATCCATGCGCTGTGCACCCGCCTGCTCCAGCAGTTTCCGTTCGAGGCCAACGTGCCGGCGCGCTTTGCCGTGATCGACGAGCGCGACCAGACCGACATGATGGAGCGCGCCAATCTGAAGGTGCTGCTGGAGGCAGCGCGCGCCCCCGAGAGCGTGACCGGACGCGCGCTCCTGACCGCCATGGCGAGCGCCGCCGATGTCACCTTCAAGGAGGTCGTGCGCGAGGCGTGCCTCAGTCGCGATCACTTCATGGCCTGGACCGACGAGGCCGGCAACGCGGAGGCCGCAGCGGCGCAGATGGCTGCGGTGCTCGGCGTTGACGCGAGCGACCGCATCGAGAACGTCGAAACGGAGATTCTCGACGGCCCGTTCCTGCCGCGCTCGCGCTGGGACGACATCGCCTTCGCGCTGGAGGACGGCAGCAAGTCGGACAATGACCAGGCCGGGCGGCTGCGCGCGGCAAAGGCTTTTTCCGGCGGCGACCAGGTCGATGCCTATCTGTCCGTCTTCCTCACCGACGACAAGCTGCCGCGCAAGGCGGTGCTGACCAAGAAATTCTGCGATCACAACCCATCCGTTGCCCGCCTGTTCGAGGCCGAGGCGCAGCGTCTTTCAGGACTGATCGAAAAGCGTCGCGCCGTGACGGTTCGTGACCGCACCGCCGCGCTGCTGCACATCGCGACCGCGGCCGCCGCAAATTACCGCCGCGAGAAGCAGGAGCGCGGGCTGCTCGACTATGACGACCTCATCGACAAGACGCTGGCGATGCTCGATCGCGTCGCCTCGGGCTGGGTGCATTACAAGCTCGACCGTGGCGTCGACCACGTGCTGATCGACGAAGCCCAGGACACGAGCCCCCGGCAGTGGGACATCGTCGCGCACATCATCTCCGAATTCACCGCCGGCGAAGGCGCGCGCGAGGGGCTGAACCGCACCATCTTCGCGGTCGGCGACGAGAAGCAGTCGATCTTCTCGTTCCAGGGCGCAGCGCCGCACGAGTTCGATGCGCGCCGGCGCGAGCTGCATCGCAAGTTCACCGCGGCCGGGCTGAAGTTCGACCCGGTCGCCTTCACCTATTCGTTCCGCTCGGGCGCGACGATCCTGCACTCGGTCGACCACGTCTTCCGCGAGCCCGCGATCTACAAGAGCATCCACTCGGTCGAGATCGGCCATCCCCTGCACAACGCGCTCAGCGATGCCGGGCCGAGCGTGATCGAACTGTGGGATCTGGCCGAGGCCGACGACAGGCAGGACATCGAGGGTTGGCGTGCCCCGTTCGACGGCGTCGCCGTCACCAGCCCTGAGGTCAAGCTTGCCCGGCGCATCCAGGCCGAGATCAAGCGGCTGGTCGAGAGCGGCACGCTGACGGGGCACGAGGGCGAGCGCCGCCCGCTGCGCTACGGCGACATGCTGATCCTGGTGCGCCGGCGCGGCAACGCCTTCGACGCCGTGATCCAGGCGCTGAAGCACGCCAATATCCCGGTCGCCGGCGCCGACCGGCTCAAGCTCACCGAGCACATTGCCATCATCGATTTGATGAACCTTGCCGATGCGCTGCTGCTGCCGCAGGACGATCTCGCGCTCGCGGTGGCGCTGAAGAGCCCGCTGTTCGGTCTCGATGACGACGATTTGTTCACGCTCGCCCATGACCGCAAGGGATCGCTGCGCCGCGCGCTCGGCGAGCATGCGGCTGAGAGCGAAAAGTTCGGTACGGCATTGCGGCGCCTGGAAGCCTGCGAGATTCGTGCGCGCGAGGAGACGCCGTTCGCCTTCTATGCCTGGCTGCTCGGCGGCGATGGCGGACGCGCGCGCATCCTGCGCCGGCTCGGGCACGAGGCCAACGATGCGCTCGACGAATTCCTGGAGCTCGCGCTGAACTACGAGCGCAAGGCGCCGGCCTCGCTGCAGGGCTTCATGGCCTGGCTGCGTTCGGCCGACACCGAGGTGAAGCGCGACATGGAGATCTCGCGCGACGAGGTGCGGGTGATGACCGTGCACGGCGCCAAGGGGCTCGAGGCGTCCGTCGTCTTCATGGTCGACACGACATCGTCGCCCGCGGACTCGCAGCGGGTTCGGCTGATTCACGTGCCGCGCGGCAATGGCGGCGAGGTGGTGGTCTGGGCCGGGCGCAAGGCGGATGATCCCAAGCCGGTTGCCGAGGCGCGCAAGGCGATGCTCGATGAGACCGAGGACGAGTATCGCCGCCTGCTCTACGTCGCGATGACGCGCGCGGCCGACCGGCTGATCGTCGGCGGCTGCATGCCCGGCAACATGAGGACGGTCCGCAAGCTGAGCTGGTACGACCTCGTCGACACCGGGCTCAAAGGCTCAGGCCTGGACAAGCAGGTGATCGAGGCGCCGCTCGGCAAGGTGACCCGGTTCGCCCGGCCGGAGGACGTCGCGGCGCTGGGCACGCCGGCGATTTCCGTGGACCGCACCGTCGCATTGCCGGACTGGCTGCGGACGCCGGCGCGCGAGATGGTCGACGACGATCCTGTGCGTCCCTCGGGCCAGCCTGCCGAGGAAGGCCGCAGCGTGCGATCAGGCGAATCGGTGCAGTCCCGCGCTCTGGCGCTGCAGCGCGGCACGCTGGTGCACCGTCTGCTGCAATCCCTGCCCGACATCGCCATTGAGCGCCGTCGCGAGGCGGCGCTGGGCTTCATGGCACGCAATGCCTCGGACTGGCCGGAGGCCGACCGCACCGTGCTGGTCGACAAGGTGCTCAGCTTGATCACGGAGCCGCGTTTCGCGCCCGTCTTTGCCGCCGGCAGCCGGGCGGAGGTCGCCATCGCCGGCCGGCTGGAGCGGCAAGGCCGCCCCCCGGCGCTGGTGTCGGGGCAGATCGACCGGCTGGTCGTTCGCCCCGAGGAGGTCCTGATCGTCGATTTCAAGACCAACCAGGCGGCCCCCAGAAGCGCCGCAGAGGCGCCGGCGGCCTATGTCCGCCAGCTTGCGCTGTACCGGGCGGTGCTGTCGCGGCTTTATCCCCGAAAGCCCGTCAGGGCCGTCCTGCTCTGGACGGAGGCCCTTGAATATATGGAGATTTCGGCCCCCGCGCTGGACGCGGCGCTGGCATCCCTTCATCTCGGTGTGAGCGTCCTTGACCCGGCAAGGAGCCGTTCATAGGTTGACCGCATGATCCCGGGCGCGATTCCAGGTCGCGCCGATTCTCTTTCAACCGAGTGAGGTACTCCCAATGGCCGTTAGCAAGGTTTCCGACGCCGATTTCGAAGCCGAAGTGCTCAAGGCGAACGGCCCCGTGGTCGTCGATTTCTGGGCCGAATGGTGCGGCCCTTGCCGCATGATCGCGCCCGCGCTCGACGAAATCGCCGGCGCGATGGGCGACAAGGTCAAGATCGTGAAGCTCAACGTCGACGAGAGCCCGAAGACCGCCTCCAAGTACGGCGTGATGTCGATCCCGACCCTGATGATCTTCAAGGGCGGCGAGATGGCCTCCCGCCAGGTCGGCGCGGCGCCCAAGGCGAAGCTGCAGCAGTGGATCACCTCCGCGGTCTGATCCGCCTCGAAGATTATTTTCGGAAGCGGCCGGCGAAAGCCGGCCGTTTGCGTTGGTGGGACGTGTTCAGCGTATGACGAGTCCCGCCCTTGCCAGCCCCGCCTGCGAAGCGCGCCCGAAGATCGAGCTCTCTCGTCGCGATGGAGGCGCGTTCGGTCGACGAGATCCCGCGTGGCAAGGAATGGCAATATGAACCCAAGTGGGACGGCTTCCGCTGCCTGCTGTCGCGCAGCGGCGGCAACGTCGATCTGCGCTCGAAATCCGGCGAGGATCTTGCGCGCTATTTCCCCGAGATCGTCACCGCCGCGCTGAAGCTGAAGGCGGACCGCTTCACGCTCGACGGTGAGATCGTGGTGCCGCAAGGCAAGGGCTTTTCGTTCGACGCGCTGCTGCAGCGAATTCATCCTGCCGCAAGCCGGGTGAAGAGGCTCGCCCAGGAGACGCCCGCGCTCTACCTCGTTTTCGATCTGCTCGCGACGGCCGGGGACAAGCAGCTTGCCAAGGCGCCGCTTCGCGAGCGACGGCCGGCACTGGAAGCTTTTGCGAAGTCCCATCTCAAGGGCAGCATCTTCCGGCTTTCGCCTGCGACGACGAGTTACGCCACGGCCGGGAAATGGCTCGCGCAATCCGGTGGCGGCTCGGATGGCGTCATCGCCAAGCGCGTCGACCTGCCCTATCAGGCGGGCAATCGCGACGGCATGCAGAAGATCAAGAAATTCCGCAGCGCCGATTGCGTGGTCGGCGGCTTCCGCTACGCCACCAACAAGATCGCCGGCCGCAAGGTGGTCGGCTCGCTGCTGCTCGGACTGTACGACGATGACGGCCTGCTGCACCATGTCGGCTTCACCTCGGCCATCAAGGCGGAGGAGAAGCCCGACCTGACCGACCGGCTGGAGGCGCTGATCGGCGAGCCCGGCTTCACCGGGAACGCACCGGGCGGGCCGAGCCGCTGGTCGACCGAACGCTCGGCGAAATGGTGTCCACTGAAGCCGAAGCTTGTCATCGAAGTCTGCTACGATCATTTCAGCGGCGACCGCTTCCGCCACGGCACCTCGATCCTGCGCTGGCGCCCGGACAAGGCGCCGCGGCAATGCCGCTTCGAGCAGCTGAAGCAGAAGGTGGCGGATCCCATGAAGCTGTTGAAGTAATGGGCGACGCGCGACCCTACTTGATCCATCCCGTCGCGAGCGCGTTCGCCAGCTCCGGCTGGTTGTTGCGGCGCGCCAGCGCGGCCATGGCCTCGTGATCATAGGCCACGTTTCGAAACGTCACCCGCCAAGCACCATCGAGGAGCTCGAAGATCGCATATCGCGCGTGGGGCGTGCCGGCCTCGACGACATGCGGGAACGGATGCTTGTCGCGATAACCAGGGCTGCCGACGCTGCCGGGATTGACGATCAGCCGGCCGTCGCGCAAGCGCACGGCACGGGCGAGATGGGTGTGGGCGCACAGGATCAGCGGCTGCGTGATCCCAAGCGCAAATTGCTCGATGCGATCGAGCGGCGACAGCGCGACCGTGCCATCGGGATGCACGGTGTCGAGCCAATAGACTTCATCATTGCCGGGCGTCGCGTGGCAAAGAAACACCTGCTCACGGAAGACACGCGTCATCGGATGCCCGCGCAGCCAGTCGAGCTGCGCGGCATCGAGTTGGGCGTGGGCGGGCCGATCCCACGAGCCCATCTTCTCCGGCGGACGGTCGAGCAGATAGCGGTCGTGATTGCCGAGCACATGCACGGCATCGAGCCGCATCAGGATCTCGACCGTGCTGCGCGCATCGAGCGGGCCGCTCAGCATGTCGCCGAGATTGACGATGTCGGCGATGCCGTGCGTGCGGATGTCGGCGAGCACGGCCTCCAGCGCGAGGTAATTTCCGTGGACGTCGGCGATCGCGGCGAAACGCATCGGCATTTCTCTCTCGTTCCCCAGACGCAGCGCAGCGCCTCTTCAGCGGTGCGCTGCAGAGCCGGGGCCCATGTTGCGGCATTCTGGGTCCCGGCTCTGCGGCTCATCGCTGGCGCGATGCGCCTTGTCCGGGACACAAGACCGTCTATGCAGGAGGCGTGCCGTTGATCGCCAGCACGTGGCCGGCGAGATACAGCGAGCCTGATATCAGGATGCGTGGCGGCACGTCGTAGGCGAGCTTGGCCAAGGCGCGCAGCGCGGCTTCGACGCCGGAAACGGTTTCGACGCGCATGCCGAGGCTGCGCGCGGCATCCGCGAGGCGATCGATCGGCATTGCGTTCTCGGTGTCGGGAATCGGCACCGCGATGATATGGCGGGTGAGGCCGGCGAAATTGGCGAGAAATCCCTGCGCGTCCTTGTTGGCCATCATGCCCGCGATCACCACCAGCGGCCGCGACACCCGCTCCTCGAGATCGCCGAGCGCCGCAGCAGCGACACGCCCGCCCTCCGCATTGTGGCCGCCGTCGAGCCAGATCTCGGAGCCCTGCGGACCCCAGGACAGCAGTTCGCCCGAGGTGAGGCGCTGCATCCGCGCCGGCCATTCGGCACCGACAATGCCGGCTTCGAACGCGGCGTGATTGACCTTGATGGCTGGAAGCGCACGCAGCGTCGCGATCGCAAGCCCGGCATTGGCGAATTGGTGGCGGCCGAACAGACGCGGCGCCGGAAGATCCATCAAGCCGCGATCGTCGGAATAGACCAGACGCCCGCGCTCGACATTGACGTGCCAGTTTTCGCTTGCGGCAAACAGCGGCGCACGCATGCGTTTGGCCTGCGCTTCGATCACGGCCATCGCCTCCGGCATTTGCTCGGCGCAAATCACGGGCACGCCGTGCTTGATGATCGCGGCCTTCTCACCGGCAATCGACGTCAGCGTATCGCCGAGGAAATCCATGTGGTCCATGCTGACGGGCGTGATCACGCAGGCCGCCGGCGCATCGACCACGTTGGTCGAATCGAGCCGGCCGCCGAGGCCGACTTCGAGCAGCACCACATCGGCCGCGTTCTGCGCGAACAGGTGAAACGCGGCAGCCGTCTTCAGCTCGAACAATGTCGCGGCCTCGCCGGCATTGACGCGCTCGACCTCTTCCAGCGCGGCGCGCAGCTCGTCGTCGCCGACGAGCACGCCGCCGCCCACACGGCCGAGCCGGAAGCATTCGTTGATGCGGACGAGATAGGGCGAGGTATAGGCGTGGACCCGCAAGCCCGCAGCTTCCAGCGTCGCGCGCAGATAAGCCAGCGTCGAGCCCTTACCGTTGGTGCCGGCGATGTGGATCACCGGCGCAAGCTTGCGTTCGGGGTGGCCGAGCCGTTCGAGCAGGCGGTGCATCCGCTCGAGCCCGAGATCGATGCGCTTCTGATGCAGGGCCGACAGCCGCCCGATCAATTCGCCGAGCGGTGTCTTTGCACTGTCAGAGGAGGCGTTCACGCGTGGGGCGCAGCCGGCGCCGTCTCGGCCGCCGATACGATCTGCGCCGGGCTCGCGACCGGCTGCACTGATTTCGATGCGCCTTCCAGCGCCGGCGCCTTGGTCAGCAGGCGGCAGAGCCGCGCCAGCGTCGGGCGCAGCTCGTGGCGATGCACGACCATGTCGACCATGCCGTGCTCCTTGAGGTACTCGGCGCGCTGGAAACCTTCCGGCAGCTTCTCACGAATGGTCTGCTCGATCACGCGCGCGCCGGCGAAGCCGATCAGCGCACCGGGCTCGGCGATCTGCACGTCGCCCAGCATCGCATAGGACGCGGTGACGCCACCGGTGGTCGGATTGGTCAGCACGACGATGTAGGGCAGTTTTGCCTCGCGCAGCATCTGCACCGCGACCGTGGTGCGCGGCATCTGCATCAGCGACAGGATGCCCTCCTGCATGCGCGCGCCGCCCGAGGCGGCGAACACGATGAACGGCGATGTCTTCTCGACCGCGAGCTCCATCCCGCGCACAATGGCCTCGCCTGCAGCCATGCCGAGCGAGCCGCCCATGAAGTCGAAATCCTGCACGGCGACGACGACAGCGGAGCCTTCGAGCTTGCCGTAGCCGACCTTGATCGCGTCGTTCAGATTGGTCCGCGCCCGCGCATCCTTGATGCGGTCGACATATTTCTTCTCGTCGCGGAACTTGAGCGGGTCGGGCGTGACCTCGGGCAGCGCGACGTCGAACCAGGTCTCGTTGTCGAAGATCGACTTCAGACGCGCCACTGCGCCCATGCGCATGTGGTAGTTCGAGCCGGGAATGACGAACTGGTTGGCCTCGACGTCCTTGTAGAACACGAGCTGCCCGGAATCTGGACATTTGATCCACAGGTTCTCCGGCGTCTCCCGCCGCAGCATGTTGCGGATCTTCGGCCGGACCACGTTGGTAAGCCAGTTCATGGTTTGCTCCGATGTGCGAACCCGACTCGCGGATCGCCTGAAGGGATATATGGCGGCCCGGCCTCTGCCCGGCAAGCCGCCGTGTCGTCCGCCTTTGCAGCGGAATGGCCTATTCCGCTGCCTGTTGTGCGCCCTTGACGCCCTGGGCCAGGGCGGCCGTCAATTCCGCGACGGCGTTAACGGTTTTGCCGGTCGCCCGCCCCTCCGCATCGAGGCTGTTCCTGAGCGCATCGACCAGTGCGGTACCGACGACCGCGCCATTGGCATGCGAGGCAATGGCGTGCGCCGTCTCCGGCGTACGGATGCCGAAGCCGACGCAGACCGGCAGCTTGGTGTGCCGCTTGATGCGGGCAACCGCCTCGCTCACGGCCGCGGAGTCAGCCGCCGCCGCACCGGTGATGCCGGTGATCGAGACGTAATAGACGAAGCCCGAGGTGTTGGCGAGCACCGCCGGCAGGCGCTTGTCGTCGGTCGTCGGGGTCGCCAGGCGGATGAAATTGAGGCCGGCCTTCATCGCGGGCAGGCAGAGCTCGTCGTCTTCCTCCGGCGGCAGGTCGACGATGATGAGACCATCGACGCCCGCGCTCTTCGCATCAACCAGGAACTTGTCGACACCATAGATGTAGATCGGGTTGTAATAGCCCATCAGCACGATCGGCGTCGCGTTGTCGTCCTTGCGAAAGCCGCGCACCAGCTCGAGCGTCTTCTTCAGTGTCATGCCGGCCTTGAGCGCGCGCAAGCCCGCTGCCTGGATCGACGGGCCGTCGGCCATCGGATCGGTGAACGGCATGCCGATCTCGATCACGTCGGCGCCGGATTTCGGCAACGCCTTGATGATCTCGAGCGAGGTCGCGGGATCAGGATCGCCGGCCATCAGGAAGGTCACGAAGGCCGAGCGGCCCTGCTTCGCAAGCTCGGCAAAACGGGTGTCGATACGCGTGGTCACTTGCTCTTGCCCCTCAGGATGTCGCCGACCTGCGGAACGTCCTTGTCGCCGCGGCCGGAGAGATTGACGACCATCAGGTGATCCCTGGGCCGTTTCGGCGCGAGCTCCATCACCTTGGCGATGGCGTGCGCGGGTTCGAGCGCGGGAATGATGCCCTCTAACTTCGACAGCAGCTGGAACGCGGCGAGCGCCTCGTCGTCCGTCGCGGAGAGATAGTTCACGCGGCCGACCTCGTGCAGCCAGGAATGCTCGGGCCCGATGCCGGGATAGTCGAGGCCGGCCGAGATCGAATGCGCGTCCTGGATCTGGCCGTCCGCATCCATCAGGAGATAGGTGCGGTTGCCGTGCAGCACGCCGGGACGGCCGCCTGCGATCGAGGCCGCATGCAGCTGCGTGAGGCCATGGCCGGCGGCTTCGACGCCAAAGATCTCGACCGTGGGATCATCGAGGAATGGATGGAACAGGCCCATCGCGTTCGAGCCGCCGCCGATGCAGGCGACCAGCGAATCCGGCAGGCGTCCCTCGACCTCCTGCATCTGCGCCCTGGTCTCGTTGCCGATGATCGACTGGAAGTCGCGCACCAGCGTCGGATAGGGATGCGGACCTGCGACCGTGCCGATGCAGTAGAATGTGTTGTGCACGTTGGTGACCCAGTCGCGCAGCGCCTCGTTCATGGCGTCCTTGAGCGTGCGCGTGCCCGACTGCACCGGCATCACCTTTGCGCCCAGCATCTCCATGCGGATGACATTGGGCTGCTGCCGCTCGACGTCGACGGCGCCCATATAGACCACGCATTCCAGGCCAAAGCGCGCGCACAGCGTCGCAGTGGCGACGCCGTGCTGGCCGGCGCCGGTCTCGGCGATGATGCGCTTCTTGCCCATGCGCCGCGCCAGCATGATCTGGCCGAGCACGTTGTTCACCTTGTGCGAACCGGTGTGGTTCAGCTCTTCGCGCTTCAGGTAGATCTTGGCGCCGCCGAGATGCTCGGTCAGGCGTTCGGCAAAATAGAGCGGCGAAGGCCGGCCGACATAGTTCTTGAGATAGCCGTTCATCTCGGCCTGGAAGGCCGGATCGTCCTTGGTGGCGGTGTAGGCCCTTTCCAGGTCGAGGATCAGCGGCATCAGGGTTTCGGCGACGAAGCGGCCGCCGAAGATGCCGAAATGGCCGCGCTCGTCGGGGCCGCTGCGGTAGGAATTGGGTTTGGCGACGGTCATCGAACACTCAACTCTTGGCTTGTATCTTGGCTGGCGCGCGCGGCGCGAATGAAGGCCTTGATCATCTCGGGATCCTTGACGCCGGGGGCGCTCTCGACACCGGAGGACACGTCGACGCCGCCGGCGCGGGTGACGCGGAGGGCTTCAGCGACGTTGTCGGCATGAAGCCCGCCCGAGACCATGTAGGGCAGTTTCAGATCGAGATTTTCCAGCAGGTGCCAGTCGAAGGGCTCCCCCAGGCCGCCGGGCCGCGTCGCATCCTTCGGCGCGCGCGCGTCGAACAAAATGCTGTCGGCGACTGCGGCGTAGCCCGGCAGCGCGGCGAGATCGGCCGATGTTGCGACCGGCACCGCCTTCATCACGGGGCGGCCGAAGCGCTGCTTGATGTCGCGCAGCCGCGCCACGCTCTCCTTGCCATGGAGCTGGAAGATGTCCGGCGACAGCGCATCCATGATGTTGTCGAGCGTGGCGTCGTCGGCATCGACCGTGAGCGCGACCTTGAGCGCGCGCTGCTTCGCCTGGCGGCCCAGCTCGCGCCCGGCCTCCAGGGAGAGATGTCGCGGCGACGGCGGAAAGAACACGAATCCCACCATGTCGGCACCGGCGTCGAGCGCCGTTTGAAGCGTCTCCCGCGTGGACAGGCCGCAGATTTTGACGAGCAGGGACATGATCTCAAAGCAGATAGAGGCCGCGGGTCCGCGGCCGGAAAACGGGGCTTTCGGTCGGGGCCGCTTCTACAACGTCGCGCGCTGCTTGTCTCGCCCGATGGGCCCGTAGAGGCCCACCCCGGAGGGAGAGGGAAGGCGCTGGGGCTCGGGCCTGGCCGCAGCCGCCTGGGCCCGAAGATCGGCCAGTTCGGCCCTGGCGGTCCGGGCCTCCGCGTCATTCCGGCGCGCCGCGCGCCGCCAGCGCCGCTGGCCGAACCAGACGGCTGAGCCGCCGACCACGACGCCCAGCGCAGCCACCAGGATCAGGAGCAGGAACAGCGGCAACGTCAGCGACAGCGACGGGTCGTCGGAAATGAAGGGATCGAAGGAGACCGTGACGAAATGCCGGTTGGCGACAGCGAACGCGACCAGGATCACGCCCAGCGGAAGCACGATCAGCGCGGTCAGGAACTTTCGCATCTGGCTTCGCTCGCCTTGAATCAAGCTGCGGCCGCACGCTGTGCGACCGCGAAAAACCCTAAAGCGCGATCACATCGCGCTTTAGTCTGCCGCGCCGGGATCCGGATGGTCGCGGTTCAGCCGCTCGCGCATTTCCTTGCCGGTCTTGAAGAACGGAACGCTCTTCTGGTCGACGGGCACATGGGCGCCGGTGCGCGGATTGCGCCCTGCGCGTGCAGGGCGGTGCTTGACCGAGAAGGCACCGAAGCCGCGCAGCTCGACGCGATCACCGCGCGCAAGCGCCGCTACGATCTCTTCGAGAATCGCATTCACAATGTTCTCGACATCCCGCTGGTACAGATGCGGGTTGTGCTCGGCGATACGCTGAACAAGTTCGGATTTGATCATCGAGAGATAGGACCCGGGAGCGTGCGGATGACCATTTCCGTGAAAATACCGTGATCTGTCAAGACGCTAAATCAAGGCTGGGCATCGCGAAAATACGTGACAAATGCCGAAAAAGCGTGCTGCGCCGGCACTCGCAGGGCGAGAAAACCTCGCGGAACTCGCCTGTTCCAGTCAGTTTGATGCGGCCGGTTGCCACAAGGCCAGCATGCCATCCATTCCGAGCCGGTCGACCGCCTGCGCGACGCCGGTTTGGCCGATCTGATGCGCAATCGAGCTCAAACCGAGCGCTTCCAGCGCCACGGCGGCCGCCGTCTTGAGGAAAGTCAGATCGCCAAAGCGCGGCTGAAGCTTGTAATCGCGTACCGGAAGCCCCTTCTTGACGCCCTTGTGCTCGACCAGCCAGGTCACCGCCGTCTTCTCGTCGCCGATCTGGTCGATCAGCTTGAGATCGATCGCCTGGCGCCCGGTGAAGACGCGGCCATCGGCGACTTTTTCGAGCTGCGTGTCATCCATGCCACGCCGTTCCTTCACCATCCCCTTGAACCAGGCGTAGGAATCCTTGACCAGCGCATCGAGCGCGGCCCGCGCCTCGGGACTGGTCGGCTCAAAACCGTTGGGTGCCGCCTTCAGCGGCGAGGACTTCACCTCCTCGACCTTGACGCCGATGGTCTTCAGCAGCTCGGAGACGTTGGGGTACTGAAACAGCACGCCGATCGAGCCGACCAGCGAGCTCTGCTGGGCGACGATGTGGTCGCTCGCGATCGCCGTGATGTAGCCGCCCGATGCGGCGAGACCCTCGACGACGACGACCAGCGGCTTCTTCGCCTTCAGGCGGGTAAGCGAGTCGTAGAGCTGCTCGGAGCCGGCCGTGGTGCCGCCCGGCGAGTTGATGTGAACGATGACGGCGGCGGCGGCCGAATTCTCCAGCCGTTCCAGCGCCTCGGTGCGCTCGGAATCGCTGCGGATCAACCCATCGATATGAACGCGCGCGATCGAGCCGACGGATGCGAAGGTGCCGCGCGCCCCGGGTGTCGCGATCAGCGCGAAGCTCGCGATCGCCGCGATCGCGATCAGCGCGGCCATCACGCGCCAGAACGTCAGCTTGCGGCGGATCCTGCGGCGATCGACGATGATGTCCGAATCGAGCGACATCGGAATATCTCCAAATGAAAGGCTGGGCGCGTTGTGCCGTCACAGCGTGACCATTGGCTTATCTGGATACATCAATTGCGGCGCAATTTGAAGAAATGAAGGCCTCGTGAGAGCCGGCAAGTCGCCACAAACTCGGTCGTCATCCCCCGCGAACGCGGGGATCCATAACCCCAGGGAGCAGTGCGAGGCAGAGCTCCCACTGCTAGTCGTCGTCAAACATCTGCCTGTGGGTATGGGTCCCGGGCCCGCGCTTCGCGCGCCCCGGGATGACAGTCGAGCATGTTGCAACAGAATACGCAGCGAACAAAAAAGCCCCGGCTCGCGCCGGGGCTTCGATGCAGCAAAACTTGCGTTTCGCTTACTTGCTGTCGCGGTTCTTGAGCGCGGTGCCCAGAATGTCGCCGAGCGTCGCGCCCGAATCGGAAGAGCCGTACTGCGCGATGGCTTCCTTCTCTTCGGCGACTTCGAGCGCCTTGATCGACACCTGGACCTTGCGGGCCTTCTTGTCGAACTGGATCACGCGGGCATCGACCTTCTCGCCGACGGCGAAGCGTTCGGCACGCTGGTCGTTGCGGTCACGGGCGAGTTCCGAGCGCTTGATGAAGGTGGTGAAGTCGGTACCGGCGATTTTCACCTCGATACCGCTCTCCTTCACTTCGAGCACTTCGCAGGTCACGACCGCGCCCTTCTTGACATCGCCCGGCTCGGCGAAGGGGTCGCCTTCGAGCTGCTTGATGCCGAGCGAGATACGCTCCTTCTCGACGTCCACATCGAGCACCACGGCCTTCACCATGTCGCCCTTCTTGTAGTTGTCGATCACCTGCTCGCCCGGAAGCTTCCAGTCGAGGTCGGAGAGGTGGACCATGCCGTCGACGTCGCCCTCGAGACCCAGGAACAGACCGAACTCGGTCTTGTTCTTGACCTCGCCCTCGACCACCGAACCGGTCGGGTGAGCTTCGACGAAGACCTCCCAGGGGTTGCGCATGGTCTGCTTGAGGCCGAGCGAGATGCGGCGCTTGACGGAATCAACTTCCAGCACCTGCACGTCGACTTCCTGCGAGGTCGAGACGATCTTGCCGGGATGCATGTTCTTCTTGGTCCACGACATCTCGGAGACGTGGATCAGGCCTTCGATGCCCGGCTCGAGCTCGACGAACGCGCCGTAGTCGGTGATGTTGGTGACGCGGCCGGTGAAGCGGGCACCCAGCGGGTACTTGGCTTCGATGCCCTGCCACGGATCGTCCAGCAGCTGCTTCATGCCCAGCGAGATGCGGTGCGTCTCGTGGTTGATCTTGATGATCTTGACCTTCACGGTCTGGCCGATCGAGAGCACCTCGGTCGGGTGGTTGACGCGGCGCCACGCGATATCGGTGACGTGCAGCAGGCCGTCGATGCCACCGAGGTCGACGAACGCACCGTAATCGGTGATGTTCTTGACCACGCCGTCGATGACCTGACCCTCTTCGAGGTTCTGCACCAGCTCCTGACGCTGCTCGGCGCGGGTCTCTTCCAGCACCGTGCGGCGGGAGACGACGATGTTGCCGCGGCGGCGGTCCATCTTGAGGATCTGGAACGGCTGCGAGTTGTTCATCAGCGGCGCAACGTCGCGGATCGGGCGGATGTCGACCTGCGAGCGCGGCAGGAACGCCACGGCACCGTCGAGGTCGACCGTGAAGCCGCCCTTGACCTGGTTGAAGATGACGCCGTTGACCTTCTCGTTATTCTGGAACGCCTTCTCGAGCTTGCCCCAGCTCTCTTCGCGGCGCGCCTTGTCGCGGGACAGCACGGCTTCGCCGAGCGCGTTTTCGATGCGATCGAGGAACACTTCCACCTCGTCGCCGACCTTGAGGTCGCTTTCACGGCCGGGGCCGGAAAATTCGCGCAGCGCGACGCGGCCCTCGGTCTTCAGGCCGACGTCGATGACGGCCATGTCCTTTTCAATTGCAACCACCTTGCCCTTGATAACGGAGCTTTCCTGCAGGTTGCCGCCTGCGAAGGACTCGTCGAGCATCGCGGCGAAATCGTCACGCGAAGGGCTATAGGTATCAGCAGAAGTCGAAGCCATTTGTTCTCCAGTTGCGGAAGTCTTGCCGGCCGTTGGGTTCATGGGCGCATCGCACGCGCAGTGTCGGAAGGTCCGCAAAAACCTTCGAGCGACCGCTCGCTACCCCGGCTCGGCGCCGGAATAGCGGAAACGGGCCGGCAGAGGCCCGCGCGTTCGATACGTGGAATCTTTGTCCGGAGCCTGGATTGCGCCGGCCCCGAAACGAGGGGACCGAAGTATCGACATCAAAGAGGCGGGAGCGGGCGCTTCCTCCAATGACGGCTGCGGCTTAGCCCCGCGACCGGCCCGCTCGGACGGCCTCGATAATGTCGATGGCGGCCCGGACGCCGCCTTCTATATCCAGTTGGGAGTTATCTAGCAAGTAAGCATCCGGGGCGGGCTTTAAAGGCGCAATCGGCCGGTTCTTGTCGCGTTCGTCGCGCTGGATGATGTCGGCGAGCACGGCGGCCTCGTCGGCCTCCTCGCCCCTCGCCCTGGCCTCCATGGTGCGGCGGCGGGCGCGAACCTTGGCGTCGGCGACGACGAAGATCTTCACGTCGGCATGCGGGCAGATCACGGTTCCAATGTCCCGGCCGTCCAGCACTGCCCCGGGCGGATCGGCGGCGAATTGCCGCTGAAAGTTGACCAGGACCTCGCGGACCCTGGGGATCGCCGAAACGATCGAGGCGCCCTCGCCGGCCTTCTGGGTCTTCAGCGCAGGATTGCCGAACTTTTCGGGGTCGAGCTCCAACGCGGCCTGCACCGCAGCCGCCTCGTCGTTGAGGTCGTGCCCTGACTGCATCAAGGCATAGGCGACCGCGCGATAGATCACGCCGGTATCGAGATGACGATAGCCGTAATGGTGGGCGAGACGCTTGCCGAGCGTCCCCTTGCCCGAAGCCGCGGGCCCGTCGATGGCGATGATCATGAGAACTCGGCCCCTAGCGAACGCATCATCGGAATGAAATCCGGGAAACTGGTGGCGATGAAGGCGGTGTCGTCGACCGTCACCGGCTGGTCGGAGGCGCAGCCCATCACCAGCGCGGACATCGCGATGCGATGGTCCATGTGGGTGGCGACGGTCCCGCCACCGGGGACATGGCCGCGGCCTTCGACGATCAGATCGTCGCCGGAGACCTCGACCTTGACGCCGTTGACGCGAAGCATGGCGGCGGTCGCCTCCAACCGGTCGGATTCCTTGACGCGCAGCTCCTGCAGGCCGCGCATGATCGTCGTGCCTTCGGCGAAGGAGGCTGCGACCGCCAGCACCAGGTATTCGTCGATCATCGAGGGCGCGCGCTCCGGCGGTACCTCGACGCCGCGCAGCTTCGAGGCGCGCACGCGCAAGCGCGCCATCGGCTCGCCGGCATCGCCCCGCACCTCGCTCTCCTCGATCGAGGCGCCCATTTCGCGCAGCGTGGTGAAAAGACCTGTGCGCAGCGGATTGGTCATGACGTCGGACAGCACGATATCGGAACCCTCGACGACCAGCGCCGCAACAATCGGGAAGGCCGCCGAAGAGGGATCGGCAGGCACGACGACGTTGGCGCCATGCAGCTCGGGCTCGCCCACCAGCGTGATGCGGCGGCCGTGCTGGCCTTCCTGGACCGAGGTGATGTCGGCGCCAAAATGCTTCAGCATCAGCTCGGTGTGGTTGCGGCTGGCCTCGCTCTCGATCACGGTCGTGGTGCCCGGCGCAGCCAGGCCCGCCAGCAGCACAGCCGATTTGATCTGGGCCGAGGCGACCGGGGTCCTGTAGGTGATCGGCAGCGGATCGCGCGCGCCCTGGACGGTCAGTGGCAGGCGGCCGCCCTCGCCCCCGGACACGACCCTGGCGCCCATCTTTTCCAGCGGATCGAGGATCCGGCGCATGGGGCGGCTGCGCAGCGAGGCGTCGCCGTCGAACACCGCCGAGATCGGGCAACCGGCAACGGCGCCCATGACCAGCCGGCAGCCGGTGCCGGAGTTGCCGAAATCCAGCGGCGCCTTGGGCTGGGCGAAGCCCCCAACGCCCACGCCCTGCACCTTCCACGCGAAATCGCCGGTACGCTCGACCCTGGCGCCGAGCGCCTGCATGGACTTGGCTGTGTTGAGGACGTCCTCGCCCTCCAGCAGGCCTGAAATCCTGGTCTCGCCGACCGCGAGCGCGCCCAGGATGAGGGCGCGGTGGGAGATCGACTTGTCCCCGGGCACCCGTACTTTCCCGGTCAAGGGGCCGCTGGCGCGGGCCTGGAGCGGCCTCGGTTGGTCGGAATGGGTCAAGATTGTGTCCTTGGATGCGCCCTCACCGGGCTGCGGCGCAGGTATCACATGGTCCGCGCCTCGTCACGGGCATGTCGTTCTCCTGTAATGCGCTATTGACAGCGGGCCGCCAACTAGCCAAGTGAAGCACCGCTTTTCAGACATTCCCAGGATTCCTGCCGTGGCCAAGTCCGAACTCGGAACTAAACGTATTTGCCCGACCACGGGCAAGAAGTTCTATGACCTCAACAAGAATCCGGTGATTTCGCCCTATACCGGCGAGGTGGTGCCGATCGCCCCGGTCGCTCCTGCGCGTGCGCCCCGCGGCGCCGAAGCCCGCAATATGGCCCAGGACACCGCGCCGGAGCCGGCAGAGGCCGAAGAGTTGGTCTCCCTCGAGGAAGCCGACGCCGAGGAAAACACCGGCAAGGTCAAGGCCGTCGTGCCCGAATCCGAGGACGACATCGAGGTCGACGAGACCATCGACGACGACGATGACGATGATTCGACCTTCATTGCCGACGAGGAAGAGGGTGATGAGGACGTGACCGACATCATTGGTGACGTCGGAGGTGATGAAGAGACTTGAGATCAGCCCTGATCTGTGAAAAAGGGTGCACCGCGCGAGTCGAAAGGGCTCGCCGGTCCGGGGGGATCGACCAGGTTCACCCCGGTGAAGGACTAAGGGGCCATAGCTCAGCTGGGAGAGCGCTTGCATGGCATGCAAGAGGTCGGCGGTTCGATCCCGCCTGGCTCCACCAGCCTTCGCTGGCTTCGCCAGCTTCGGCTCGGCAAGCCCTATCGTAGCGAAGGCTGCCGCGGCGTAGCCCGAAGGGCGAAGCCGGGCTTCATCCACAAACCGACACTCCACCAGCTTCGGCTCAGCAAGCCCTCCACGGCAGAGCCGGGCTTCAGCGTAACGAATGCGGGTGTAAGCTCCCATCGACAACTGGGGAGCGTGCCATGAAGTACGTCTACATCCTAGGGAGCCTTGATTCCCTCCACTTTTATGTTGGGATCACCGATGACCTGCGCGCCCGATTGGCAAAGCACAATGCCGGCGAGGTACCTCACACTTCGAAATTCGGGCCTTGGCGCCTCAAGACTTACGTCGCGTTCAGCAATGCGAGGCAGGCTGTCGGGTTTGAGAGATACCTGAAGTCAGCGTCCGGCCGCGCGTTTGCCAAGAAGCGCCTCTAACCCCCTACTCCCCGATCACCGCGTTCAGCCTGTCGCGCAGCGCGCCGATCTCGTCCTTCATCGCGACCAGTTCCGACACCGAGCAATCCGACGCCGCCAGGATCGACTGCGGCACGGCGCGGGCCTTTTCCTTGAGCGCGTATCCCTGCGGCGTCAGCGCGATCAGCACCTGACGCTCGTCCTCGCGCGAGCGGCTGCGCTTGACGAGATGGGCGGCCTCGAGCCGCTTGAGCAGCGGCGTCAGCGTGCCCGAATCCAGGAACAGCTTCTCGCCGATGTCCTTGACCGGCACGTCGTCTCGCTCCCACAGCACCAGCATCACCAGATATTGCGGATAGGTCAGGCCGAGCCGGTCGAGCAGCGGCTTGTAGACGCGGTTGAAGGCATGCGCTGCGGAATAAACCGCAAAGCAGATCTGGTTGTCGAGCCGCAGCGGCGCGTCCGCTGCCGATGGTTTCCGGGCCATTGCAGAATCTCACGAGGTTCGGCCGCATTGTGAGGCCGGTCGACGGCACATTCAATTGCGAACAATTAAATGTGAGACGTCGCAATTTCAATTGCGCGCAATCTAATTGCCTGCAATAAAGATCGCACTGACCCTAGGACCCAGGGAGACCACAATGTCCGTGAACGTCCTCTACAAGACCAGCGCAAAAGCCACCGGCGGCCGCGACGGCCATGCCGCGACCCTCGACGGCGCGCTCGACGTCAAGCTCACCACGCCGAAGGAGCTCGGCGGCGGTGGCGGCGCCGGCAACAATCCCGAGCAGCTGTTCGCGGCCGGCTATGCCGCCTGCTTCATTGGCGCGATGAAGTTCGTGGCTTCGCAGGGCGGCCCGAAGGTTCCGGCCGACGCCTCCGTCACCTCGACGGTCGGAATCGGACCGCGCTCCGAAGGCGGCTTCGGCCTCGACATCGATCTGGCCGTCTCGCTGCCGGGCCTTGCCCGCGCCGAGGCCGAGGCGCTGGTCGAAAAGGCACATCAGGTGTGCCCCTACTCCAATGCCACGCGCGGCAATGTCGACGTTCGCCTGACGGTCGTCTGATCTGGAGTGCGGATGGGCTGGCCCGGGATTCCCCCAGGGCCGGCCTTCGTCGTTTTGCCACGGCGCGGCATTGACGCGCGACGGCGCATGCGGCCCCACGCCAGGAGCCATTGCTGCTCCTGGCAAACCTCGCTAGGCCTGTGACCGTACCTCGACACAGGAGAAGCGAAGGCATGAGTTCTGAAGCCGCCCTAGGTGCCATGAGCGGATTGCGCGTCATCGATCTCACGCGCGTGCTCGGCGGTCCTTACTGCACCCAGATCCTCGCCGACCATGGCGCCGACGTGATCAAGGTCGAGCCGCCCACGGGCGACGAGGTGCGCGAATGGGGTCCTCCCTTCCACGAGGAGGACGCGGCCTATTTCGTCGGCATCAACCGCAACAAGCGCTCGATCGGGCTCGACCTCGCCTCCGAGGGCGGCCGCGCGGTGCTGCTCAAGATGCTGGAGACGGCCGACGTCCTGATCGAGAATTTCAAGCCGGGCACGCTGGAGAAATGGGGCATCGGCAACGAGAGCTTGCGCGAAAAATTCCCGCGGCTCGTGCATTGCCGGATCTGCGGCTTCGGCGCCGACGGTCCGCGCGGCGGCAACCCCGGCTATGACGCCATCATCCAGGCCATGACCGGCATGATCGCGGCGACCGGCTCGCCCGAGAGCGGGCCGATGCGGATCGGCGTGCCGCTGGTCGACATCACCACCGGACTTTATGCGGCGATCGGCATCCTGATGGCGCTGTCGGAGCGGCAGCGCTCCGGCAAGGGCCAGTTCCTGGAGACGACGCTGTACGAGACCGGCCTTGCCATCATGCATCCGCACACCGCGAATTATTTCATGCATGGCAAGCCGCCGAGCCTCACCGGCAACGAGCATCCGAACCTCGTGCCCTACGCGATCTTCCCGACCAAGACCGACAACATCTTCATCGGCGTCGGCAATGACGGCACCTTCCGCAAGCTGGCCAAGGAGATCGGCAAGCCCGAGCTCGGCACCGATCCGCGCTTTGCCCGCAACAAGGACCGCATCGCCAATCGCGAGGCCCTGCGCGCCGAGCTCGCCGCGGTGTTCAGCCAGCACGAGGCCGAGCCGCTGTGCAATCGCCTGCTCGCGGCAGGCCTGCCCGCTGGCCCCGTGCAGAAGATCGACCAGGCGTTGACCAACCCGCACACGATCGCACGCGGCGATATTATCGAGAAGGATTGGTACAAGGGCGTGGCCTCGCCGATCCGGCTCGATCGCTCAAAGCCGAGCCTGCGCCGCCTGCCGCCGAAATTCAGCCAGCACGCGGCGGAGGTGCTCGGCGAGTTCGGCTACTCCAAGGCCGAGATCGACGCGATGGTCGAGAAGGGCACGGTCTGCGGCCCCGAGCGCAAGCGCTGAGTGGCGCGATCAAATAAGATCGCGAGCGTCGCCGGAGGTGCGCTCCCTCCCCCGCTTGCGGGGGAGGGCTGGGGAGAGGGTGTCTCCGCGAAGGGACAATCCCCCAGAGGATAAAGCCCTCACCCGGCGCGCGGGACGATGCTTCGCATCGCCCGGAGCGCGCCGACCTCTCCCGCAAAGCGGGAGAGGTTTGGAGCCTGCGGCTGGTTGCCGACCTCACATCAACCGATGCCGCACTGCGGCGCGACCCACACGCGTGCAGCGCGAACGGCTGCGGCTGTCCGCGCACGGCTTCGCCAATTTGACGGCTTCCCTTTTCCAGCGCTTGCCGCTTTCGTTTCGGCCGCTTACACAGTCATGTGAACGTCATATGGTGCTGCTAGCGCAAGCGCTTCTTTAGTGACGGGCAAGGGAGGATTCTTGATGGCTCTTCGACATTTTGGTGCGGCTGCCGCATTTGCACTCACGGTCGGCTTGTCGGCTTCGCCGGCGCTGGCTGTGACCGAAATCCAGTGGTGGCACGCGATGACCGGCGCCAACAACGACGTCATCGTCAAGCTCGCCAACGACTTCAACGCTGCGCAGAGCGACTACAAGGTGATTCCGACCTACAAGGGCAACTACGCCGATACGATGAACGCCGGCATCGCGGCGTTCCGCGCCGGCAACGCGCCGCACATCATGCAAGTGTTCGAGGTCGGCACCGCCACCATGATGGCCGCGACCGGCGCCGTGAAGCCGGTCTACAAGCTGATGGCCGAGACCGGCGAGAAGTTCGATCCGAAGGCCTATCTGCCCGCGATCACCGGCTATTATTCGACCTCGAAGGGCGAGATGCTGTCCTTCCCCTTCAACTCGTCGTCGACCGTGATGTGGGTCAACCTCGACGAGCTGAAGAAGGCGAATGTCGAGATCCCGAAGACCTGGCCTGAGGTGTTCGACGCCGCCAAGAAGCTGAAGGCGGCCGGCCACGCCACCTGCGGCTTCTCCAACTCATGGGTCACCTGGGTCAATCTCGAGCAGCTCTCCGCCTGGCACAACGTGCCGCTGGCGACCAAGGCCAACGGCCTCGACGGCTTCGACACCGTGCTCTCCTTCAACGGACCGCTGCAGGTCAAGCATCTCGAGAATCTGGTCGAGCTCCAGAAGGACAAGACCTACGACTATGCCGGCCGCACCAACACCGGCGAAGGCCGCTTCACCTCGGGCGAATGTCCGCTCTACCTGACCTCGTCGGCGTTCTTCGGCAACGTCAAGGCGCAGGCCAAGTTCGCCTTCACGGCGGTGCCGATGCCTTATTATCCGGACGTCAAGGGCGCGCCGCAGAACTCGATCATCGGCGGCGCCTCGCTCTGGATCATGGGCGGCAAGTCGGCCGACGAGTACAAGGGCGTGGCGAAGTTCCTGACCTTCCTCTCCGATACGGATCGTCAGGTCTACATCCACAAGTCCTCGGGCTATCTGCCGATCACCAAGGCCGCGTATGAGAAGGCCAAGGCGGAAGGCTTCTACAAGGACCAGCCCTATCTCGAGACCCCGCTGCTCGAACTCACCAACAAGGAGCCGACCGAGAACTCCCGCGGCCTGCGCCTCGGCAATATGGTGCAGCTCCGCGACGTCTGGGCCGAAGAGATCGAGCAGGCGCTGGCCGGCAAGAAGACCGCCAAGCAGGCGCTGGATGCGGCCGTCGAGCGCGGCAACACCATGCTGCGGCAGTTCGAAAAGACCGCCGTGAAGTAAGGCGACAAGCGGCAGGCCGGTGAAGCCGGCCTGCCGCTGCTGCGGGCATCATGCAAAAGCAAGCCATTTTCCAATCCAAGCTGTTGCCCTACGCGCTGGTTGCGCCGCAGCTCGCGATCGTCCTGATTTTCTTCTACTGGCCGGCCTTGCAGGCGGTGATCCAGTCCTTCCTGCTCCAGGATGCCTTCGGCCTCTCAACCAGCTTCGTCTGGTTCGAGAACTATATCGACCTGTTCAAGGAGCCCGCCTATTTCGAGGCGATCCTGCGCACCTTCTTCTTCTCGTTCGCAATCGCGGTGTCGTCGCTGTCGTTCGCGCTGCTGCTCGCCGTGATGGCGGACAAGCCGCTGCGCGGCTCGATGCTCTACCGCACGCTGCTGATCTGGCCCTATGCGGTGGCGCCGCCGGTCGTCGGCGTGCTCTGGATCTTCATGCTGCATCCCTCGCTCGGCGTGCTCTCGCGCTATCTTCGCGCCCTCGGCGTCGACTGGAATCCGCTGCTCGACGGCAACCAGGCCGCGACCCTGATCATCCTCGCCGCCGCGTGGAAGCAGATCTCCTACAATTTCCTGTTCTTCCTCGCCGGCCTCCAGAGCATCCCCAGAAGCGTGCTCGAGGCCGCCGCGATCGACGGCGCGCGGCCGATGCGGCGGTTCTGGACCGTGACCTTCCCGCTGCTGTCGCCGACCATCTTCTTCCTCCTGGTCGTCAACATCGTCTACGCCTTCTTCGATACGTTCGGCATCATCGACACCATGACCCGGGGCGGCCCCGGCAAGTCGACCGAGACGCTGGTCTACAAGGTCTATACAGACGGCCTGCTCGGCGGAAACCTCGGCAGCTCCGCGGCGCAATCGGTGATCCTGATGTTCATGGTCATCGTGCTGACGGGCATCCAGTTCCGCTTCGTCGAACGCAAGGTGACCTACTGATATGGTCGAGGAAGAAGGCTTTCGGCGCTACATTGCCCACATCATCCTCTGGATCGGGATCGCGATCGTCGCCTTCCCGGTCTATCTCGCCTTCGTCGCCTCGACCCAGGACAACGCGGTGATCGCCAACGGCCAGATGTCGCTGCTACCGGGCGGTCATTTCCTCGAGACCTACTACCAGACCATCTTCGTCGGCACGAGCGGCTCGACCCGCGAGCCGGTCGGCAACATGATGCTGAACTCGCTGGTGATGGCGCTCCTGATCGCCGTCGGCAAGATCGCGATCTCGATCATCTCGGCCTATGCGATCGTCTATTTCCGCTTTCCGTTCCGGATGGCGCTGTTCTGGCTGATCTTCATCACCCTGATGCTGCCGGTCGAGGTGCGCATCTATCCGACCTACAAGATCGTCGCCGATCTGCACATGCTCGACAGCTATGCCGGCCTGTCGCTGCCGCTGATCGCCTCGGCCACCGCGACGCTGCTGTTCCGCCAGTTCTTCATGACGGTGCCGGACGAATTGCTGGAGGCCTCACGCATCGACGGCGCAGGTCCCTTCCGCTTCTTCTGGGATACGCTGCTGCCGCTGTCACGCACCAACATGGCGGCGCTGTTCGTGATCCTGTTCATCCTCGGCTGGAACCAGTATCTCTGGCCGCTGCTGATCACCACGCGCGACGACATGCAGACCATCCAGATTGGCATCCGCAAGATGATCACGACCACCGACGCGCTGACGGAATGGCCGATCGTGATGGCGACCGCCGTGCTGGCCATGCTGCCGCCGGTGTTCGTCGTCGTCGTCATGCAGAAGCTGTTCGTGCGCGGACTGGTCGAGACGGAAAAGTGAAGATGGCGAATAGCGAGTGGCGAGCAGCGAATGGGGTCGCTGCGTCCGCCTTGCGTACCAACCAATCCCCATTCGCCACTCCCTATTCGCTATTCGCCGGAAAATCCCATGGCTAACGTCACCCTGCGCAACGTCCGCAAGACCTATCCCGGCGGCTTCGAGGCCATCAAGGGCGTCGACGTCGATGTCGGCGACGGACAGTTCTGCGTGCTGGTCGGGCCTAGCGGCTGCGGCAAGTCCACGCTGCTGCGCATGGTCGCGGGGCTTGAGACGGTCACCGGCGGCGAGATCGACATCGGCGGCCGAATCGTCAACGGAATCGAGCCCGCCGACCGCGACATCGCGATGGTGTTCCAGAACTACGCGCTCTATCCGCATATGAGCGTCTACAACAACATGGCCTATGGCCTGCGCAACCGCGGCATGGCGGAAGCCGACATCAAGACCCGCGTCGATGAGGCCGCGCGCATCCTCGAGCTCACATCGATGCTGGAGCGCAAGCCGCGCCAGCTCTCCGGCGGCCAGCGCCAGCGCGTCGCGATGGGCCGCGCCATCGTGCGCCAGCCCAAGGTGTTCCTGTTCGACGAGCCGCTGTCCAACCTCGATGCCAAGCTGCGCATCGCGATGCGGGTCGAGATCCGCAAACTGCAGCGCCGGCTCAACACGACGTCGATCTACGTCACCCACGACCAGCTCGAGGCGATGACGCTCGCCGACATTCTCGTGGTGATGAATGGCGGCCAGGTCGAGCAGGTCGGCAATCCCCTCGCGATCTACGAGAAGCCGGCGACGACCTTCGTCGCCTCCTTCATCGGCGCGCCGCCGATGAACCTGATGTCGACGCGACCCGAGGAGATCCGGTCGCAGCTCGCCGGCAACGCGGCGGCCGACGCCGGCATTCTCGGCATCCGCCCGGAAGATTTCGTCATCACCGACCAGACCCCGGACGGTGGCGTCGCCTTGCCGCTCACGGTCGAGGCGATCGAGCGCGTCGGCGCCGAAACCTTCGTCTATGGCTCGCGCGAGCAGGAAGAGCAGCGCGTCGCCGCCACGCCCGGCGAGCTGCCGCCCGGCGAGATCATCGTCCGCATTCCCGGAACCGAGGCGCCCGCCATCGGCGCGAAAATCCGCGTCGCGGCGGTGCGCCAAAAGCTGCACCTTTTCAGCAGCGACGGGCGCACGCGGATCGAGGTCTGACCGGCTTCGGCAGGGCTGATCGATCAAAACTGCGAAAACAACCCCATGCACAGTAGAAGGGGGTTTGTTTTCATTGGGAAATTCAGCGGCAGTTTCGTCATGACCGGGCTTGCCCCAGAACCCTCGTTCTGCTGCGAGGAGAGGTCGTGGATGGCCGGGACAGGCCCGGCCATGACGATCATTGAAGCATCCGCGCGCTGTCTGGGGCCTGCGACGGACAGACATCGCCCATCCACAGCCTCCCCGGCTACGTCCTTGAACCCACAAGGGAACATGCCCATATTGCTGATCAAGGGGTGCCTTGACGGGCCCTGAAACACCAAAGTCGCTTCTGCGAGGACTTTGTAAACTATGTCTCGTGTTCCAACGCTCTCCAGTCCCTTTCTGCTGGGCTTCGACGAGATCGAGCGCGTGCTCGACCGCGTCGTCAAAGGCGCCGACGGCTACCCTCCCTACAATATCGAGAGGTGCGGCGGTTCGGACGGCCAGCCCGAGCGTTTGCGCATCACGCTGGCGGTCGCCGGATTCACCCGCGACCAACTCGATGTAACCATTGAGGAAAACCAGCTCGTGATCCGCGGGCGGCAGCAGGACGACAAGACCCGGCAATACATCCATCGCGGCATCGCCGCGCGCCACTTCCAGCGCACCTTCGTGCTGGCGGAGGGGATGCTGGTGCTGGGTGCGGATCTGAAGAACGGGCTGTTGTCGATCGATCTGGCCCGGCCAGAACCGGAGCGGATCGTTAAGACAATCGCTATCAATGAGCACGAATAATGGAACGAGTAGCGGACTCGACCGCTTAGTGTTCCAAAGGAGTCGAGACCATGAGTGAAGGTCACGTTGCGTTCGAATACGAAGCCAAGAACGTCTCTCCGGAGACGCTGGCAACCCTGGGCGAAGGCCATATCGCCTATGTGAAGCAGATCCGTTCCGAGGACGTGCCGGACCTGTTCCCCGAGGCGCCGAAGATTGCGCCGGGCCTCAAGCTGTTCGCACTCCACGCCGCCGACGGCACGCCGATCATGCTGACCGACAGCCGCGAAGCCGCGGTCGCCAACGCCTGGAGCAACGAGCTGCAAGCGGTGAGCGTGCACTAAAGCGCGCGCGTCGCACGAATAGGGTTTCAAGCGGGCATGCCTTCGCAAGAAGGCGTGCCCGTTTTCATTTGAGACGTGATGTTTTCGCGTCGCCATCGGCAGCCAACGGGAATTCCGCGATGTCCCCGCCGCGTGCGGCAGGGCAATCGCATATTAGATGCGGCTATGGGCACCAACTGTGTCCACGGCGTCATGGCCGGGCTTGTCCCGGCCATCCACGCCTTTTCCGCGCAGCACAAAGAACGTGGATGCCCGGGACAAGCCCGGGCATGACGACCTCTGCAAAATTCGAATGCGATTGCCCTGGCGTGCGGTTGGCGCTTGCGCGCACGAGACCGTCATCAATCCGTGATTTGACATTTCTTTCGCCTTTGTCAAATTTGACAAAATGCAGGCCAAGGCCCCTCCCCAGGACCGGATCCTCGACGCCGCCTTGCGCGTGTTCCGGCGCCACGGCTTCCGCCGCTCCTCGATCGAGCAGGCGGCGGAGGAAGCCGGACTGACGCGGCAGGCGCTCTATCATCACTTCGCCTCCAAGGAGGCGCTGTTTCGTGCCGTGCTCGAGCGAATCTACGCGCAGGGGCTCGCCGCCGAAATCGCGGCGGCGAAGGCGGCGGAAGAAGCGGGCCTGGAGCTTGCCGACATCCTGGTCGCCGAGATCGGCGCGCGAATGCAGTCGCTGCTCGCTTCGCTCAAGGACTCGCCCCATACCGAGGAGCTGTTTTCCGAGCATCTCGCGCAGGCGCGCGACCTCTACCAGAACTATTCCAACCGTTTCGCCGACGAGATCGCAACCACGATCGCGCGGGTGTGCCGCAAGCGAAAGCTCAAGCTCGAAAGCGGCGTCAGCGTGCGCGAGCTCGCGCGCTGCGTCGAGATGGCGATCCACGGCACCAAATCCGCTTTCCCTTCCATGCAGCCGCTCGACGCGTTCCTGAAACAGCTTGAGACCATGCTGCGCATGCTGATCGCCGGCGCGATGGCGCCGTCCGCAAAGAAGTCCCTCCGCAAAACGGGAGTTCGAACATGACCGCCACGACCATCAATGGACGGCCTCTGGCGCTGCCCGACGATCCGGATGCGCTCTTGATCGACGTGATCCGCGACGGCGGCCTCACCGGCACCAAACTCGTCTGCGGCTCCGGCGTCTGCGGCGCTTGCACCGTGCTGCTCGACGGCACGCCCGTCGTGAGCTGCCTGTTGCCGGCGCAGGCCGCCGCCGACAAATCGCTGACGACCATCGAGGGCGTCGGAGCGGCCGGATTGCATCCGGTGCAGAAGGCGTTCATGGCGCACGACGCCCTGCAATGCGGCTTCTGCACGCCCGGCTTCGTCGTCGAAGCCACCGCTTTCCATGACAGCTGGCGCGCGACCAAGGGCGCGGCGGCACCCTCGCGCGAGGAGATTGCCGCCGCGCTGTCGGGACATCTCTGCCGCTGCGGCGCCTATGAAGGCATCTATCGCGCCGTCGCCGAAGCATGCTCGGGCCGCTTCGACGGCATCGAGCCCATCGCGCCGCGGCTGGAAGCCCGCGACAAGGTGACGGGGCTGGCCCGCTACACGGTCGACGTCCACCATGACGGCCAGCTCGAAGGCGTCATCCTGCGCGCGCACGTCGCGCATGCGAGGATCACCGGGCTCGATCTGACGCCGGCGCGCGCCATTGCCGGTGTCGCCGCGGTCGTTCCGCTGCTCGACGATGACAACATGGTCCGCTTCGTCGGCGCGCCGATTGCAGCCGTCGCGGCCAAGGATCGCCGCACCGCACTGAAGGCAATCGCCGCGATCAGCTTCAAGCCCGAGCCCTTGCCCGCCGTGATTGGGCTCGATGCAGCGCGACGCGACGATGCGCCAGTCGTGTTCGATAAGAAGGACCGCAAGCGTGCCGGCAACGTATCCGAGGGCGCCGGCGGCGCTCCGGTGTCGTGGAAGGGCAATGTGCGCGGGCCTTCGGCGCCGTTCTCGCAAAAAGCCAAGCAGGCCAAGAGCTGGCTCGACGAGGCGCGGGCGCAACGCAATCCGCTGCTGGTCGAGGAAACCTTCCGCGTCTCGACGCAACAGCACGCAAGCCTCGAACCACATGCCGCCGTGGCCAGGTTCGATGGTGATCAGCTCACAGTGCACATCTCGACCCAGGCCATTCACGAGAACATGGAGAAGATCGCCAAGCGTTATGGCCTTCCGCACGACAAGGTGCGTGTGATCGCCGATCATGTCGGCGGCGGGTTCGGCTCCAAGGGCAGCGTTGGGCTGGAGACCATCGCCGCGATCGAGCTTGCGCGCGCCGCGAAGGCGCCGGTACGTGTCGCCTTCGATCGTGACGAGGAGCTTTCCGTCGCCGGCTATCGTCCGGCCGCCGAGCTGAAGCTGTCCTTGCTGCCTTCGGCGGAAGGCCGCCTCAAGGCGCTGTCGCTCACCGCCCATGCCGACACCGGCGCCGCCGTGAACTCGCTGATCGCGGGCCTCGCGCGGCTGATCTATCCGGCCGAAGCAAAGGAGCTCGTCGACTTCGACGTGCTCAGCAATTTGCCGCCCGGCGCGCCGTTCCGCGGCCCCGGCGGGCCGCCGATGTCGTTTGCGCTGGAGCAGGCGGTCGACGAAGCGGCGCTGCGCATGAAGGTCGATCCGATTCACCTGCGCAAGCTCTGGGACCCCGATCCCAATCGCCAGCGACTGTACGACTGGGCTGCCGGCCTCGACGTCTGGAAGAGCCGTAAGCCGGCCTCCTCTCAGACCGGCCGCTACCGGCGCGGCGTCGGCGTCGCCACCGGCTACTGGCTCTATCTCTGGCAAACCGGCTCCTCGGTCGAACTCGCGGTCAAGGGCGGCCGTATCGTCGCAAGCTGCGCGGTACAGGATATCGGCACGGGGACGCGCAGCGTGATCGCGAACACCGTCGCGAAGGCGTTCGATCTCGAGCCGCAGGATGTCGAAGTTCGCATCGGCCGCTCCAACCTGCCGCCCGGACCGGGCTCCGGCGGCAGCCGTGTCACCGCTTCGGTGGTGCCGCCGACCTTGCTCGCCATCGATAAGCTGAAAGCGGAGATCAAGCGCACCGCGTCTCGCACACCTGCTCCGGGCTCGAACGCGCCGTGGCGCGAGATGATCGCGGCTTCCCCTGATATCGCCGTGTCGGCGAGACGCCAGGAGGACGGCAAACCGCCGCCCGGCGTCAGGCCCGCGCTGCACGAGGCGGGCATCATGGGCCGGGTGTTCGGGTGGGTGCTCCGTCTGATGAACCACATGGTGGTTGGCGCCGGCGTGCCGAGCTCCGTGCAGGTGATGGAAGTCGAGGTCGATACCTGGCTCGGCCATGTGCGCGTGCTCAACGCCTACACGGGCCTCGCGGTCGGCAAGCTCGCCGCGCCGATGCTGGCGCGAAGCCAGGCTGCAGGCGCGGTGATCCAGGGCATCGGCTACGCGCTCTATGAGGCGCGGGAGACCGATCCTTTGAGCGGCCACATCCTGAGCGGCAGCATGGAGGATTACCGCATTCCGGGAATTGCCGACATGCCGAAACTGGACGTGCATTTCGATGAGGCCGGTTTCGAGCACGTGCCGGGCGGTAGCGTCGGCATCGGCGAAGTCGCCACCGTGCCGACCTCGCCCGCGATCGCCAACGCCATCCGCGATGCGATCGGCGTGAGACTGACCGAAATTCCGTTCCGGCCCGATCGCCTGGTGGCCGCGCTGAAAGGGAGGGATGCAGCATGAGTGTCGCCGTCATGTCAGCCAAGCCCACGCCTGAATTCCGCGCCGGCGGCACCGATTTCAGCGAACGCCGCCGCAGCGGCGTGTCGCAGGGCATGCTGATCGATATCGCGGCCACCGGCGACAAGACGATCACCTGGGATGCCGACGGAGCCGCCCGGATCGGCGCGCTGGCCACCATCGCCACGATCGCGACCGACGCGCGCATCGCCACTGCCTATCCCGGCATTGCGGCGAGCGCGCAAGGCCTCGCCACGCCGCAGGTGCGCCACGTTGCAACGCTCGGCGGCAATCTCGCGCAGCGTTCACGCTGCTGGTATTTCCGCCGGGCCAACATCGATTGCCTGAAGAAAGGCGGCAACACCTGCCCTGCCCGGTCCGGCAATCATCTCTATGGCGTTGCCTTCGATCTCGGCGACTGCGTCGCGCCGCATCCCTCGACCATGGCGGCGGCTCTGCTCGCCTATGATGCGACCATCACCACGGACCGGCGTAGCGGACTGACAATTGCCGGCCTGCTCGGCGACGGCTCGGTCTCGCACGCCGATCATACACTCGCAGCCGGCGAGATGATCACGAGCATTGCGCTTCCTGCTCCGCTCGGGGGCGAGCGCGCTTCCTACAAGCGGGCGATCAGCCGGACCCATGCGGAATGGCCGCTGGTGGAGCTCTGCGCTCGCGTCGTGATCGCCGGCGGCAAGTTCCAGCTCGTGCGTCTCGCTGCCGGCGGCGTCGCGCCCGTGCCGCTTCGCCTCACCGCCGTGGAAGCCCAGCTCAGCGGCAAGATTGCCAATGCGGCATCGATCGCAGAGGCGGCGAAAGCGGCGAGCTCGGGTGCCAAGCCACTGCCGATGACGGCCTACAAGCTCGATCTTCTGCAAGGGCTGGTGCGCGACGTGCTGGAGCGGCTTTCGGACTAGCTGGTATTTGCGCGTGACGTTTTCCGCCCCGTCATTGCGAGGAGCCCGTGACAAAAAATTGCGGAGCAATTTTGCACTGGTGCGACGAAGCAATCCAGACTGCTTCCGCGGAGGGAGTCTGGATTGCTTCGCTGCGGCTCGCAATGACGGAGTGCGATGCTGCAGCGTGCTCAACTCCCATGTCCCGGACGCGCTGCAATGCTCCATAGCGCGTCAAAGACGCGCGTAAACGCGCTTACGGCGTTGCAGCGCAGAGCCGGACCCAGGAAGCCGGGAACTCGCGAAAGCTTCCTGCCTCACCGCCGCGCCGGAATCAGCGCCCGCAGGATCTCCGGCTTCCAGCTCTGGCGCGCGCTGTCGAAGGCCGCGAAATCGTGGTCGAACTGCCAGTAGGCCCAGGCCCAGCCAAGCCGTTCCGCATGTCGTGCCATGAAGGACAGATATCTGGTGCGGGCTTCGGCTGGGGCGGCCTCGTACACGCCGAACTCGCCGAGATAGATCGGGCGCTTTTCCCGTTCCGACCAGATGCGCATCTTCTCGAAATCGGCGCGCGCCTTTGCTTCGTCCTCCGGCGTGCCCCAATCGAGCGGCCCCACCCGCGAAAACGTTTCGGACCACGGGGCGCCCTGATGGGTGAAGCGTAACGGGGCGTAATAGTGAAACGTCACGATCAGGTTTCTGTCATCCGACGGCAGGGACAGGTCCTCGACCGGCATCTCGTCGACGTTGAGAACGGCGGCAATGACGGTCCGCGTGGGGTTGGTGGCGCGGATGATACCGAGACACTCGTTCAAAAGCGCGTTCCAGGCAGTGGACGTCATCTGCCCGCCCGGCTCATTGAGGACCTCGAAGACGAGCTTCGGATATTTTCCGGCGTAGCGCGC
This sequence comes from Bradyrhizobium sp. 191, assembly GCF_023100985.1. NCBI lineage: Bacteria > Pseudomonadati > Pseudomonadota > Alphaproteobacteria > Hyphomicrobiales > Nitrobacteraceae > Bradyrhizobium > Bradyrhizobium sp. 191. The sequence goes on along the minus strand of NZ_CP064692.1, from coordinate 4,585,952 downwards.
GGCGATCTGCGTCCAGAACGCTTTCAGCTTCCCGGTGCACTCGGAGACGTCGCGCTGGCAGACATGGGTATCGTGCTCGTCCAGGATGGGGATGAGCTTTCGGGCGAGCACCTCCTCGATGACCGCATCAAGCCGCCTCAACACCGTTTCATCCAGCAGATTCCCCGGGCCCATGAACTTGAAGCCGAAGAAATTGATGCGAACGTGCGAGAACCCGGCGCGCCTGATCGCAGTGAGGTTATCCAGCCGAAATGGCGCGTTCCGGCCTCCCTCCCAGATGCCGTCGTAACCGAGGATGTTGATGCCGCGTCCCAATTTCGAGGGGGACGGTGCGGTGCCCTGGCCGGCTGCGTCAGCCCGGGATCCGATTGCGAGGACGGCGATCGCCAGAGCCAGACCGAACGCCAGCCGCCAGCGAGCGCAGATCGCCTTCATCCGTTCCTCCTTCATCACTGCAGGGATTGCTGTGGCACCGGCCTGCACACCGCAAAGAAGAATGCGACCAGAAGAACCGACGTGAACATCGTCGAGCGGAGGAACATCGTCTCCGTGAAATTCGATTGGAAACTCAGGACGACGAATCCGATGATGAGGGCGCAATGGCCGCGATCGATCGACCGGGTGGAGATCAAATACTGGACCTTCTCCGAGAACAGATAGACGCTCGCGACGAACAGCACGTATCCCAGGAATCCCGTTTCGATCGCCACCGCGATGTAACCGCTGTGATAATTGTCGAGCACCCAGCCATGGTTCTGGTTGAAATAGTCGTAAATCGCAGGACGCGTCCAGAATCCGTTGATGCCGAAGCCCAGCAGCGGCGCATCGTTGAAATGGCTGATGGCGTACTGCCAAATGAACGTCCGCTCGGTCAAATTGATCGTCGTTTCGCCGAGATGGATGGAATCGTACCCCGTCACGTAGAAATACAGGATCAGCAGGGCGGCCAGGATGCACATGATGAACGGCAGCACCGCGTAGACTCTCATGCAGCGGATCGACCACATCGAGGTAAAGAGCAGTGCTCCGGCGGCAACGGCAACGGCACCGGCGCCACGCGATTCCGAGGCGATGACGCAGGTCGATGCCAACAGGAACATCGAGAGGAAGGCGATCCATCCCTGCCCCGTCATCTTCCGATAGCAGGCAAAGAACATCAGGTAGGCGCTGATGAAGCCGAGCGTCTGCTTCGATTCGTAGATTCCCTGCCACTGGCCATTGTGCATCCAGCTCTGGTCGACGCCGATCTCGGGCACGAACACCGCGCACAAGGCCGAGGCCGCGACCAGTATGAAGAGCCCCAGCGCCGTCGACCCGACGATCTCGTCGATGTCGATCCGCGTGACGAGGCAGTACGCACCGAAGGTCGTCACCGCGAGTGCCGCGCTCTTCATGAACGCCGCGCCGGCGAGGCTGGTCCAGAGAACGGAAACGACGGCAAGAGCATAGAATGCGACCAGCGCGATGAGATCGGGATTGCACTGCACGCGCACGCGCGGACGTACGAAGGCGCTGGCGTAGATCAGGATGATCCACATCAAGAGCGCTACGGCCTGTTGCACATAGCTCCACTCTGCGCGAAGCAGCGCGGGATTGAAGACGCCCATCGACGCGATCACGTTGACGGTGATCGAAATGCGGATCACGTTTCTGGCAAGCGTTTCCACGCCGACCCCGCGCGCTTTCCAGATCGCGCTGTCGTATGCCTCGGAATCCGCCACGGTGTGCAGGCTGGCCATGAGCGACCTTCCCGAGGCACGGTTAATAATTGCTTACCGCGCAGCGCGACCGCGTTCGCGGACGGGGTTGCCTCGGGCGTTGGGTTTCAGTTTCAACCGGGGCGGCTGACCCAGCACGCCCGGGAGCGCGCCCTAAGCCGCGGTCGCCGGCGGCAGGGCCAGCACCGAATAGATCGCCTCGGCGTCGCGCGAGGCGCGGAGCTTCTTGGCGATGTCCTGGTCGCGGAGCAGGCGGGCGATGCGGGCGAGCGCCTTGAGGTGATCGGCGCCGGCGCCTTCGGGGGCGAGCAGCAGGAAGACGAGATCGACCGGCTGACCGTCCATCGCCTCGAAATCGATCGGGCGGTCGAGGCGCGCGAACAGGCCGAAGATCTTTTCCAGCTTGGGCAGCTTGCCGTGCGGAATGGCGACGCCGTAGCCGACTGCGGTGGTGCCGAGCTTCTCCCGCTGCAGCAGCACCTCGAACACCGCGCGCTCGTTCTGCCCGGTCAGCTCGGCGGCCTTGGCTGCGAGCTCCTGCAAGGCCTGCTTCTTGCTGTTGACCTTCAATGCCGGGAGAATCGCCTCGGGTGCGACCAGATCGGTAATCGGCATGGAGGGTTTCCGAGGTGAATTAAACCGTCAGGTTCCGATTTGGCCAACTTGATAGACCAAGCTGAGCCGGCGTCAATAACATGAAGCAGGAGGCGCACTTAGCCCCGGTCGAGATGTGGGGGGCTTCTACTCCAACGCAATCCCGGTGCCAACTCCCGCGTGTGGCTTTGCCACCGTCAATGTTAAGGGCCGGAATGGTACGGTCCCCGAATCCGGGCCTAGCCCTGCGACTGGCCGTCCACTTTCGTTCCCGGCGGGTCAATCCAGCCCACATTGCCGTCCGCCCGGCGGTAAATGATGTTCACCCGGCCTGACGAGCCATGCTGGAATACCATGCAGGGCGCCCCGCTGAGGTCGAGTTCCATGACCGCTTCGCTGACCGAGAGCCGCTTCAGCGCCGTGGTTTGCTCCGCGATAATGACCGGACTGTAGCCGGTGACTTCCTCTTCGCCCTCTCCGGGCGCTTCCAGCACGTAAGCCGTGGCGTCGAGCGCAGCCATCGCTTCGGAGGCGACATGGGCCTTGCGCGCAGAGCGGTCCTTGAGCCGGTTCTTGTAGCGCCGCAGCCGCTTCTCGATCATCAGCAGCGCCTGGTCGGCGCTGGCATAGGCATCCGGTGCGTTCGAATCGGCCTCCAGCGTGATTCCCGAATCGAGATGCAGGGCGCAATCGGTGCGGAAACCGAAACCGTCCTTGCTCAGCGTGATGTGGCCGGAATAGTTGCCGTCGAAATACTTGCGCAGCACCTCGTCGGTGCGGTCGGCGACGCGGCCGCGCAGGGCCTCGCCGACGCTGATGCTCTTTCCCGAAATCCGGAGAGTCATTGGATGCCTCGCTTGGTTTGTCGCCCCAGTTGCGATGACGAATCATCGCAGCTGAAGTCGCTCCCGACGCACGATCGACGCGCAAACGTATTCCGCGTATGTCGCGAGGAGAACCGCTGCACATCTTGCCGGATCATGCGCATGCCTGGATCGGTCTCGCAGGGAAGACGAGAGTAGCGCGATTTCGCGCCAGCGCAATCAGGCCGGCTCGGTGTTGCGGGAGCGATCGGACAATGCGGTGGAGAGAACGTTACCAAGGGCGCTCTGCTTGTCGCGGCGGCGTTGCACCGAGGAGGGTATGCGCATGGCTTCGCGGTACTTCGCGACCGTGCGGCGGGCAATATCAATGCCCGAGGCGCGCAAGCGTTCCACGATGGTGTCATCCGACAGGATCGCGGAGGGCTCCTCCGAATCGATCAGCTGCTTGATGTGGTGACGCACGGCTTCGGCCGAATGCGCCTCGCCGCCGTCGGCCGAGGCGATCGAGGCCGTGAAGAAATATTTCAGCTCGAATGTGCCACGATTGGTCGCCATGTACTTGTTGGCGGTGACGCGCGACACCGTGGATTCATGCATCTGGATGGCATCGGCGACGGCCTTCAGATTGAGCGGCCGCAGGTGCGCCACGCCATGGGTGAAGAAGCCGTCCTGCTGGCGCACGATCTCGGTTGCAACTTTCAGGATGGTGCGGGCGCGCTGGTCGAGCGCGCGCACGAGCCAGGTCGCGTTCTGAAGCGCGTCCGTGAAATAGGACTTGTCGCCGTCCTTGCCGACCTTCTTCGACAGCTCGGAATAGTAGGTCTGGTTGACCAGCACACGCGGCAAGGTGTCGCTGTTGAGCTCGACATGCCAGCCGCCGTCGGGACCCGGACGGACATAGACATCGGGCACCATGGTCTGCAGGCGCGCCGAGCCGAACTTCATGCCGGGCTTGGGATTGAGGCGGCGGATCTCGCCGATCATGTCGGCGATGTCCTCGTCGTCGACGCCGCAGATCTTGCGCAAGGCAACGATGTCGCGCTTGGCAAGCAGATCGAGATGCTCGACCAGGGCCTGCATCGCGGGGTCGTAGCGGTCGAGCTCGCGGAGCTGGATCGCCAGGCATTCGCTCAGATTGCGCGCGCAGACGCCGGGCGGATCGAATTTCTGCAGCACGGCGAGGACGCCTTCGACGTCGGCTTGCGATGCGCCGAGACGCTCGACGGCCTGGCCGAGATCGGCCGGCAGATAGCCGGCCTCGTCGACGAGGTCGATCAGGTACTGGCCGATCATGCGCTGGGCGGGTGCGGCGAAGGCGACCGCGAGCTGCTCGGCGAGATGGTCGGACAACGTCGTCTCGGCCGCGACAAAAGCTTCGAGATTGTAGTCTTCGGTCCCAGAGGCACCGCCGCCCCATTCGGTATAGGTGGTCGGCGCGGCGTCCTGGGCGTTGCGCGCCGCGGCCTCGGCGGGCTCCTCGGAGAAGACGTTGTCCAGGCCCGTATCCAGGGTCTGCTCGATCTCGGCGCGGGTGCCGAGATCCTTGCTCATCCATTCTTCCTGGCCCGGCTCGAAACCCTCGGCGCCGCCGCCGAAGCCGTCCTCGCCCTGACCATCGCCTCGACCGTCGGAATCGCCGTAACTCCCGGCCTCGGCCGGTGCCTCTCCCGCCGGGCCCTCGTCACTGGCCCGTTCCAGCAGCGGATTGCGCTCGAGCTCCTCTTCCACGAACGTCGTGAGATCGAGATTGGACAATTGCAGCAGCTTGATCGCCTGCATCAGCTGCGGCGTCATGACCAGCGACTGCGACTGCCGGAACTCTAGTCTCTGCGTGAGCGCCATGAAGCAAGAACCGTTCCCAAAAATTGGTCCGATTTTTGCTTATCTTAGTCCGAGCCCGATGTACACGTCTTGACGAAACGCAAAAAAGGGCTAGAGGCGGAATTCCTCGCCAAGGTAAAGGCGGCGCACGTCCGGATCGGCAACGATCTCATCCGGGGTTCCCTCGGTCAAGATTTCCCCGGCATAGACGATATAGGCACGATCGGTGAGGCCGAGCGTCTCGCGGACATTGTGGTCGGTGATCAGCACGCCGATGCCGCGATTGGTGAGATGGCGGACGAGGTCCTGGATGTCGCCGACCGCGATCGGGTCGATGCCGGCGAAGGGCTCGTCGAGCAGCATGTAGTTCGGCCGCGTCGCCAGCGCGCGCGCGATCTCGACACGGCGGCGCTCGCCGCCGGACAGCGCGATCGACGGCGATTTGCGCAGGCGCGTGATGTTGAATTCGTCGAGCAGCGAATCGAGCTGCTGCTCGCGCTTCTTGCGCGAGGGCTCGACCACTTCGAGCACGGCGCGGATGTTCTGCTCGACGGTGAGGCCGCGGAAGATCGAGGCCTCCTGCGGCAGATAGCCGATGCCGAGCCGCGCGCGCTGATACATCGGGAGCTTCGTCACGTCGTGGCCGTCGAGCTCGATCGCGCCGCGGTCGGCCTTGATCAGGCCGGTGATCATGTAGAATACGGTGGTCTTGCCGGCGCCGTTCGGCCCGAGCAGGCCGACCGCTTCGCCCCGGCGCACATAGATGCTGACGCCGCGCACCACCTGGCGGCTGCCGAAACTCTTTTCCACGCTATGCACAGCCAGGAAGCCGGGCCGCTTCAGCAGCTGAGGGCCGCCCGCGCCGTTGGAGCTCGCGGCGGCCCTGACCGGGTGAACGGCCTGCGAACGCGGCGGCTCGACTTGATAGCCGGCCCGATAGTCATCCCGGAACTGGTCCGGCGCGCGCATCGGCTGGTCACGGGCGACCGGCTGCGCGTCCCTGATGGGACTGGTCACGAGGCCGCCGACGCTGTCACCGAGCGCGGTGATGTCCTGACGCGCAAATCCTGGCCGGCCGCGCTTGGCGGGGCGCCGACGGAACATGCTGAAGAGATCGACCATCCCGCCTTCTAGCCTTTTCGCGACGATCCTGCGCGAATTCGCGTGATCTGCCGCACCGGCCTTTCAATTCGCCGAGGCAGCATGAGTGAAGGGATGTCTCATGCCCAGTGAAACACGCCCGAAAAGCGGCGGATCCCGCTTCGAAAGCCCTGCGCGCTAGATACAGCCTCGCCGGGCAAGCTTCAACCTCGGATCGCGAGGATCCGAGACAAGTGATTGAATTTACTTTTGTTTACTTGCGCCGGGCAATTGCAGGGGCGGTCCCGCGCCGGGCTTGGGCCCTTGTCCCGCTTGTCCCCCTTGGCCGCAATCATTGCTGCCGCCCTGCGGCAGCAGCGCCTGCACGCGGCCGTTGTCGGATTCGACACGGGACACACCGGTCGTCATGTCGACCATCAGGCGGTCGCCGCGCAGCACGTTCTTGCACTGGGTCAGTACCACCTGGCCGCCCGCGCCGCCGAGCATGGTGATGAGGTTGGTCCTGGTGTCGAACACGGCGGTCTCGCCTGTTACCACCTGGTCCTTCTGGGTGACCACGACATTGCCGCGCGCCTCCAGCCGCTTGATCGAGGAGCTGCCGCCCGGACCCGGCGTCGCCGACTGCATCGGGGCCGATTTCGTGCCCTTCGGCGCAGGCTGTGGCGCGGCGGGCTTGTCGCCCGAGTCATAAAACACAACCAGCGTCTTCGAGGTCATGGTGGTGTCGCCCTGCACGACCTTCACGTTGCCGGCAAAGGTCGCCTCCTTCTTCTTGTCGCGCATCTCCAGGGAGGCGGCTTCGATCTGGATCGGCTGATCGCGGTTCTGCGAAAAACCCTGCATCGCGTTGGGCACGCCTTGCATCGTGCTCTGTGCAAAGGCCGCACCCGTGACGAGGAGCGCGAGACCGACGGCGAGCGCGGCCTTGCTGGCGACAGCGTCGCGCGGAAAACAGTTCATCATGAAAATCATCTTGAATTGGCAGACTTGTTCTGAGGCGTACGCGTCTTCGCAGGCGGCGCCGGCTCGGGCGGCGCAGGCTGGGCAGCGGGCTGCGCGGGCTGCTCGTCCAGCTTGTCCAGGTGCATCACCACATTGCCCTCGAAGCGGATGACGTCACCACCTTCGGTAATTCGCAAGCGATCGGCGCTGAGCGTGCCATTGGTCAGCGTGACGTCGACGCGCTCGTCCGAGGAGACCGTGCCCTTGCCCATGTCGACGAAGGCCGAGTTCAGCCGCGCCTCGTAGCCGGTCGAGGTGCGCAGGAAGATGTCCTTGTGCAGCTCGAGCTGCTGCTGCTTGTTGTCGAAGCGGCCGGTGCGGGCATCGAGGAAAAGCGTCGATCGATCCTCCATCAGTACCTTCGCGCGCAGGTCCGACAGATCGACATGATCGGGGTCGGTGATGTCCTGCGTCGCGGTCTTGGCCCAGAGCTCGTAGGGCCGCTGGTCCGGTGTGAAGCCGGCGAGGTGCGGCGATTCCATCGTGATCTTGGTGCCCGACACCACCATGTTTCCGGAATCGAGCGGCAGCTTCGGCATCAGCATGCGGAACGGATTGAAGATCGAGACGCCGACGATGGCGGCCATGGACAACAGCACCGCACCCGGAACCGCGATGCGCAGAATCCGCACCAGGCGGCTGTGGCGCGCCGCGCTGGCGAACTTCGCCGCAAGCGCGGCGTCGTAGGTGGGATTCTGGGCCGAATTCACCTGGGCTCCTGAAGTCCTGGGCTCCTGAAATATCGCTCGCCTCGTCCGGTCGACGGGCGCCCCATTGTATCCGGCGCCGCCCAAATATGCAGCCGGCGACAGGCCGTTACGAAAGTGTCCGAAACGGGGCGGCAACCTCAGGGTAACCGCCGCAGGGGGCCTCAGGAATGCGCGAAAATGTCCTCTTCGGACCAGCCCTGGAGGTCCAGCAAGGCGCGGGTCGGCAGGAAGTCGAAACAGGCCTGCGCCAGCTGGCTGCGGCCTTCACGGACCAGCATGGCATCGAGCCGTTCGCGCAAGGCGTGCAGATGCAGCACGTCGGAGGCGGCGTAGGCGAGCTGCGGCTCGGTCAGGCTGTCGGAACCCCAGTCGCTGGACTGCTGCTGCTTGGAGAGGTCGATGTTGAGCACCTCGCGCACGAGGTCCTTGAGGCCATGGCGGTCGGTGTAGGTGCGGGTCAGGCGGGAGGCGATCTTGGTGCAGTAGATCGGCCCGGTCATGACGCCGAAGGTCTGGTACAGCACCGCGATGTCGAACCGCGCGAAGTGGAAGATCTTCGTGACGGCCGGATTGGCCAGGAGCGCCTTCAGGTTCGGCGCATCGGTGTGGCCCCTGGGGATCTGCACCACGTCGGCGCTGCCGTCGCCGGGCGAGAGCTGCACCACACAGAGCCGGTCGCGGTGCGGGTTCAGCCCCATGGTCTCGGTGTCGATCGCCACCGCTCCGGTGTAGCGGGACAGGTCGGGCAGGTCGCCGCGGTGCAGACGTACGGTCATGGCGTGTCAAAACCTCGGGTCGAATCGGTGCGTCGATATCATAGGCTAAACGGATGGACCGCGATGTAGCCACTGGCGAGAGGTCACGCAAGCGGCGGCGGTGGCCTGACGGCCGGTCAGATCGCGGCGATGGCGTGCAGGTCGGCGATTCCCTAAGGGAGGGATCGGCTGGGCCTGCACTCTCGTGCATGCTGAGCTCGCGGAAGCGCTTGATCAGTCGCGACCCAATCAAAGTGATTCACACCCCACGGCGCGCGAAATGATGGGCCGCCGCTCTTTCCGGCAGAGCAGGTTTTCAGCCCGGCCCGCTGCAATTCGCCCCGGCACACCCTATCTGTTGCCGGCCTCTCCGCCCTCGCCCGCTCACGACGAATGAAGTGCCGATGACCGAACAGACGCTCGCCGCGCCGATCGACGACCAAGGGAAACGCCAGCGCGGTTTCTCGCGCTACCAGGCGCTCCTCATCGCGCTGCTGACGTTCACGCAGTTCACGATCATTCTCGACTTCATCATCATGTCGCCGCTCGGCGCCATCCTGATGCCCTCGCTCGGCATCACGGCGGGGCAGTTCGGCATCGCGGTGTCGGCCTACGCGTTCAGTGCGGGATTATCTGGCATCCTCGCCGCCGGCTTCGCCGATCGGTTCGATCGCAAGCGGCTGCTGCTGTTCTTCTATGTCGGCTTCACGCTCGGTACTGCGCTCTGCGCGGCCGCGCAGAACTACCATGTGCTGCTGCTCGGCCGGATCGTGACCGGGCTGTTCGGCGGCGTGATCGGCGCGGTCGTGCTCGCCATCGTCACCGACCTGTTTCCGCTGCACCTGCGCGGCCGCGTCATGGGCTTCCTCCAGACGGCGTTCGCCGCGAGCCAGGTGCTCGGCATTCCGGCCGGACTGTTTCTCGCCAATCACTGGAATTGGCATGTCTGCTTCGCGGCGATCGTCGTGGTGTCGATCGCAGCGATCGCAATCATCGCCCTCGTGATGGAGCCGGTCGATGCGCATCTGAAGCTGAAGCAGGACAAGAACCCGTTCCACCATCTGATCGCGACGATCGGTCAGCCACGCTATACGCTCGCCTTCGCCGTCACGACGCTACTGGCGACGGGCGGCTACATGCTGATGCCGTTCTCCAGCGCCTTCACCGTGCACAATCTCGGCATCGACATCACGCATCTGCCGACGATCTATCTCGTCTCCGGCCTGTTCAGCATCGTCACGGGACCGCTGGTCGGACGGGCCAGCGATGCGTTCGGCAAATATCCGACCTTCGTGTTCGGCTGCGCGATGACCGTGGTCATGGTGCTGATCTACACACATCTCGGCCAAGTCTCGCTCGCGACCGCGATCCTCGTCAACGTCCTGATGTTCGTCGGCATCTTCTCGCGGATGATCCCGTCGCAGGCGCTGATGTCGGCGATCCCCGACGCGAGCCAGCGCGGCTCGTTCAGCGCGGTCAGCGCCTCGCTGCAGCAGCTCTCCGGCGGCCTCGGCTCGGTGCTCGCCGGCGCGATCATCGCGCAGGCGCCCGACGGCTCGCTGATTCATTTCGACCGGATCGGCTACGTCGTGGTCGCGACGACGATCGTCACGCTGGTGATGATGTATTTTGTGCAGAAGGCGGTGGCGGAGCGGGCGGGGAAGCAGGTGGTGTGAAGGGCACCTTGCCGCAGCAGCAGCCCGGCTCGTCAATCAGCCGCCACCGAACTTGGAGGGATCGTCATAGGCGGGAGGGTCGTCGTGGTCGGTCCGCAGACCGCCGGGAACGGAGTCGTCGCGATAGATGCGCACGCCATTCGGAGTGACATAGACCGGAGCCGTGGCCTGGCCCGGCCGAACGATGACAGGTCGCAACTTGTGATGCCCTCTTGCGGCGGCGTTCGCAGAAGCACACGCACCGATCAAGAGGCACAAGCCCAAAGCACACGATCCCAAGCCACAGCGCATTGCACTTTCTCGGCTCATGGCCCCGATGCCAACGCAACATTCGGAAAGGGCTTATCTATCTGGATTTGTTTGGTATCCAGAATCGTATGGTGCCCAGGAAAGGACTCGAACCTTCACGGCCGTTAAGCCACTGGCACCTGAAGCCAGCGCGTCTACCAATTCCACCACCTGGGCATGCCGTTTGGGGCACGGAGGCGGTTACTACGGTTCGGTGACGCCGTTGTCAATTCATGCGTGAAGCCCGGTTCGGGATGCCGATTGCGCATCGCAAACCGGCTCGATAAAAGCCTGACAAGACGCACTCTTTTCCGCAGGAACGGACACCCCCATGGCATCGAATCTGGACACGCTCGTCACGGTTTTCGGCGGATCGGGGTTTTTGGGCCGGAATGTCGTCCGGGCCCTCTGCAAGAGGGACTACCGGGTCCGGGTTGCGGTACGGCGGCCGGAACTCGCCGGATACCTGCAGCCCTCCGGCAAGGTCGGACAGGTCCACACCGTGCAGGCGAATCTGCGCTATCCGGCCTCGGTCGAGGCGGCGCTGCGTGATTCGCATGTCGCGATCAACCTCGTCGGCGTCCTCACCGAGGGCGGCGCACAGACCTTCGACGCCGTCCAGGCCAGGGGCGCCGAAACCGTCGCCAAGGCGGCGGCCGCGGCCGATGCCGGCCTGGTGCATGTCTCCGCCATCGGCGCCGACGCGGAATCGCCCTCGCGCTACGCCAGGGCCAAGGCGGCGGGCGAAGCCGCGGTCCTGGCCGCGGTTCCCTCCGCCACGATCTTCCGTCCCTCCGTGATGTTCGGCCCCGAGGACCAGTTCACCAACCGCTTTGCCGCGCTGGCCCGGATGTCGCCGGTGCTGCCGCTGATCGGCGAGACGACCCGGATGCAGCCGGTCTATGTCGGCGACGTCGCCACCGCGATCGCGGATGCCGTCGACGGCAAGGCCAAGGCGGGCGCGACTTACGAGCTCGGCGGGCCGGAAGTGCTGACCATGCGCGAGATCATCGAGACCATCCTGGAGATCACTGATCGCAAGCGGATGCTGATCCCGCTGCCGTTCGGCCTCGCCCGCCTCCAGGCCGCCTTGCTGCAATTCGCGCCGGGCGCGTTCAAGCTGACACCGGACCAGGTCACGCTGCTCGAGCGCGACAACGTCGTCTCGGACACGGCGAAGGCGGCCGGCCTGACGCTGGAAGGCCTCGGCATCACCCCCGATTCGCTGGAAGCGATCGCCCCGCAATATCTCTGGCGCTTCCGCGCCGCCGGTCAGTTCCAGCGCATGAGCGTGTGAACTCTCTCTTTCACCTCTCCCGCTTGCGGGAGAGGGAGCGCAGCCTCGCCGGAGTTGGCTTCAAAACTTCAGCAGGTCCTACTGCCCCAGCGCCAGCGCGATCAGGCCGAGCGTGCCGACGATGACGCGCCACCAGGCGAACACCACGAAGCCGTGCCGGGTGACGTAGGTCAGGAACGTCTTCACCACGATGATGGCGGTGATGAACGACACCACGAATCCGATCGCGACGATGCCCATGTGGTCCATCGTCATCTCGGCGCGGCTCTTGTAGAAGTCGTAGGCGAACGCGCCGATCATGGTGGGGATGGCGAGGAAGAACGAGAACTCCGCCGCCGCGCGCTTGTCGGCCCCCAGCAGCATGGCCGCGACGATGCTGGCGCCGGAGCGGGACACGCCCGGGATCATCGCCACGCACTGCGCGATGCCGATATAGAGATACATCAGCAGCGGAAATTTGGTGGCGTCATGCTCGCGCGGCTTGAGATCGAGCTTGTCGATCCAAAGCAGGATGGCGCCGCCGACGATCAGCGTGAAGCAGATGACCCAGGGATTGAACAGCAGGGCCTTGATGTACTTGCCGGCGACGAGGCCGACCAGCACGGCCGGCAGGAACGCCACCAGCACGCCGATCACGAAGCGCCGCGCATCGGCATCGCCCGTGAACAGGCCGATCACGACGTCCCACAGCTTCCTGAAATACAGCCCGACGATCGCGAGGATCGCGCCCAGCTGGATCAGAACGGTAAACGAATCCCAGAAGGCGCCTTCGCCGAGATGAAAGAAGCGCTCCGCGAGCAGGAGGTGACCGGTCGAGGATACGGGAAGGAACTCGGTCACACCCTCGATGATGCCGAGGATCACTGCCCGTATTACGTCTGACATATTTACGGTCCATTTCGGCTGGAAAAGCGGGGCTCTTCTCGCCTATTCGTTCCCATGCCGCAATCGCAAAATGCGAGATCACGACCTTGCCTCGCGGTTTTGAGGGACTAGTGTGGCGCCGCACAAACATTGATGGATTCTTAAGCACCATCAAATAGTCAAAGGCTTCATGTTTACGCTGTTTCATCATCCCTTCTGCCCGCATTCGCGCTTCGTCCGCCTGATCGCGGGCGAATACGGGCTCGATCTGAAGCTGATCGAGGAGCGCAGCTGGGAGCGGCGCGAGGCGTTTCTGCTTCTCAATGCGGCCGGCACCACGCCGGTGTTGGTGGACGAGGAACAGCCGCCGATTCCAGGCGCGGCCATCATCGCCGAATATGTCGACGAGGCCTATGGTGCCGAGATGGGCCCGAAACGCCTGATGCCGCAGACGATCGGCGAACGCGTCGAGGTGCGCCGGCTGATGGCCTGGTTCAACGAGAAGTTCTTCGAGGAAGTCTCGCACCCGCTCGTCACCGAGCGCATCTACAAGCGCTTCATGAGCGAGGAGAATGGCGGCGGCCCGCCTTCGGCCGACGTGATGCGCGCGGCGAAGGCCAATGTGCGCTATCATCTGGCCTATATCGGCTGGCTGGCGCAGACGCGCAATTTCCTCGCCGGCGACCGGCTCACCTACGCGGATCTCGCCGCCGCGGCGCATCTCTCGGCGATCGACTATCTGGGCGACGTGCCATGGAGCGAGGACGACGCAGCAAAGGCGTGGTACGCGCGGGTGAAATCCCGCCCGTCGTTCCGTCCGCTGCTCAGCGAATGGCTGGCCGGCGTGCCGGCGTCGCGGACCTACGTGGACCTGGATTTCTGAGCTCCGATCCGACTGAACTGAAGACGGCGCTTGCCCGCGAAGCGCGCGCGCTTGGCTTCGACTGCATCGGCATCACTGCGCCGGGCACGATCGAGAGTGCCGGCAAACACTTCCTCGAATTCATCGCATCGGGCGGCCATGGCGACATGGATTGGCTCGCAGCTCAGCCGGAGCGCCGCGTCGATCCGCGCGGGCTGTGGCAGGACGTGCGCAGCGTGATCATGCTCGGCGTCAATTACGGTCCCGACTCCGATCCTCTGGCGATCCTCGAGCAGCGAACGCGCGCGACGATCTCGGTCTATGCGCAGGGCGACGACTATCACGATCTCATCAAGAAGCGCCTGAAGACGCTGGCGCGCTGGCTGGTCGCGACCGCGCCGTCGGACGTGAAAGTCTTCGTCGACACCGCGGCGGTGATGGAGAAGCCGCTGGCGCAGGCGGCGCATCTGGGCTGGCAGGGCAAGCACACCAACCTCGTCTCGCGCGAGTTCGGCTCATGGCTTTTTCTCGGCGCGATCTACACCACGCTGGAGCTGCCGCGCGATGCCGCCGAGATCGATCATTGCGGCTCGTGCCGGGCCTGTCTCGACATCTGCCCGACCGCGGCGTTCCCCGCGCCCTACAAGCTCGATGCGCGGCGCTGCATCTCGTATCTCACCATCGAGAACAAGGGACCGATCCCGCGCGAATTTCGCAAAGCCATCGGCAATCGCATCTATGGCTGCGACGATTGCCTCGCCGCGTGCCCCTGGAACAAGTTTGCGCAAGAGGGGCGTGAGGCCAAGCTCGCCGCGCGCGACGAATTGCGCGCGCCTTCGCTCGCTGAGCTCGCACGGCTGGACAACGCCGCGTTTCGCGCGCTGTTCACGAAGTCGCCGGTCAAGCGCATCGGCCGCGACCGCTTCTTGCGAAACGTGCTGATCGCGATCGGCAATTCGGGCGAGGCGGCGCTGGCGGACGAGGCGCGGCGGTTGCTGAGTGATGCGAGCGCATTGGTGCGCGGGGCTGCGGTGTGGGCATTGGGGCAGTTGGCTTCGCGAGATGAGTTTGCGACGATCAAGAGCGCTGCGATGGCCGACGAGCACGACGAGAGCGTGCGAGCGGAGTGGCACGCCGCATCCTGACTCTCCGCTGTCATGCCCCGCGAAGGCGGGGCATCCAGAACGCCGCGGCCCATCGATTCAATCACGACCGCCTCGGAAATCGGGATAGGGGGGAGTCTCGCGACTCCTCCCCTCCCACACCACCGTACGTACGGGTCCGTATACGGCGGTTCGGCGGATTATGCGGTGCGCTGAGCTGCGATGGACACCAGACCGAGTGAACCGAAGAGGGCGATTGGCAAGGCCATGTTGAGCGCGGGGCTGTTCGCGAGCCGCCAAGGGCCACGTGGGCTGCTGGCGGTCTTTGCCGCCAGAACCCGGCCGACGCCGCGGCGTCGCAACTCGGCAAAGCGAGCGGGTCCGCGCTTCCATTGCTTCCAGACGACGGCGCGCAACCGCCGCCTGATCCATTCATCAAGCGCGCGCAACACCGACGGAGTTTGGCAGAAGCCGAAGTAGCCGCGCCATCCTTTGAGATAGACGGACAGCTCCTTGACGCTCTGCGCGAGGCTTCGGCCGCCCGTGCGTCGCGTCAGCTCCCGAACCTTCGCCTTGAAGCGGGCGACGGCCTGCGGCGCGATACGCCGTCGTGGCGGCTGCTCCCATGTAAAGCTAAAGCCCAGGAACTTGCGGACACTCGGTTTGGCGACCGCGCTCTTGGCCTTGTTGACCTTCAGCTTGAGACGCTTTGCAAGGAACTTCTCGATGCCGGCCATCACCCGCTCACCCGCTTTCTGACTACGCACATAGACGTTGCAGTCATCGGCGTAACGCACGAAGCGATGTCCGCGCTTCTCCAATTCCTTGTCCAACACATCCAGCATCAGGTTCGACAACAGCGGCGAGAGCGGGCCACCCTGCGGCGTCCCCTCCTCAGTCGGGCTGACCAGTCCTCCCTCCATCACACCCGCGGTCAGAAAGCCGCGGATCAACTTCAGGAGGCGCTTGTCAGCAACTCTCTTGGCCACAAGCCCCATCAGGATGTCGTGGTTGACCCGGTCGAAGAACTTTTCCAGATCGATGTCCACGACAACGGCGTGCCCGGACGCAATGTAGGTCTGCGCCCGTTCCACCGCCTGATGCGCCGAGCGGGTCGGCCGGAAGCCGAAGCTCGCCTCGGAGAACGTTCCGTCCCAATCTGCCTGCAACACCTGCATCACCGCTTGCTGGATAAAGCGGTCGAGTACCGTCGGGATGCCGAGCGGCCGCAGGCCGCCCGATGCCTTCGGTATCTCCACCCGCCGCACCGGCTGTGGCTTGTAGGTGCCATCAAGCAACTGGGCGCGGATCGTGAGCCAGTGCTCCTTCAGGTAGGCCGGCAGTTCGTCGACGGTCATTCCGTCGACGCCCGCCGTACCCTTGTTGCGCTTCACTTGCGCCAACGCTTTCTTCAGGTTCTCACGCTCGACTACTGCTTCCATCGACGGCCCTGCGACCGCCGGGCGTTCGAGACTGGCCCCCGCCGCACTTGCTTCGACCTCTTGGGCGGCGGTATTCGGGGCTTCACCCCTTGTTCCGGTGCCCAAGTTCAGCTCGACCTGAGTTTTCTGTCGCATGGCTCGCGCGAGATGACCGCTCTACTGACCACTTCCACCGTTCGGGCCTTCAGCGGCGCGCTGCCGCCCACTATGCCCTCTGCTGACTTCTGCACGGCGGTCAGATCGCCTTGCGACGACCTCAGTCCCGTTGCCGGGACACCGCACAGACCTCCCGAGGTAAGACCGACCGCCTTCGCCGCACGCCCGCCGGATTTACCACCCCGACCCTTGATGACTATGGACTTCGCGATCAGTAGCTCGCTCGTCCGGCCGGGTAGGCCTCGTTATCCGGTAATTGTCCATCGAGCCGCGGCTTTGCTCCACGCTGTCTTCAGACCCCACCTCGCGATGACGCCCTTGCGCTTCGCTAACCCTTCGCCGTCATCAGGCTGGGTAGAGGACTTCCACCTCCAAGCTGTCGTTCATACTCGGCACACTACTGGATCGCCCGGTCAAGCCGGGCGATGACACCTGTTGTGTAGCGCCGACGAACGCTCTCGCCGCCCTTGATTTCCCCATCCATTCCCGCAATCTCGCGCGTCATGACAAACATGCCTTTCTTCATCCGCGACGGCGAGACATTCCACCCGACGGAAGTTGCCAATGGCCCCTGGGATCCGAAGTCGCTGCACGGGCGCGTCATCATCGGCCTGCTCGGCTTCGCCATCGAGGAACGCCATTCCGGGCCCGAGTTCGTGCCGGCGCGGCTCACCGTCGACATGTTTCGGCTGCCGACCATCGACAAGCCGATTGAAGTGACGACGCGGCTGGTGCGCGATGGACTACGCATCCGCGTGGTGGAAGCGGAGTTCGTCTCCGGCGGCGTCAGCATGGCGCGCGCCTCGTGCCAGCTGCTGCGCAAGACGCAGAATCCTGATGGCAATGTCTGGTCGCCGCCGAACTGGGACGCGCCGAAGCCGGCCGACATTCCCAAGCCCACGGATCCCAGGCTCGGCATGAACGGCAAATGGACGACGCGGCCGATCGTCGGCCAGATGGGCTCGCTCGGGCCGCGCCGGCTCTGGATGAGCGAGGTGCGCGAGCTCGTTGCGGGTGTGCCGATGACGCCGTTCGTCCATGTCGCAACCGGCGCCGATTTCGCCAGCCCGTTTGCCAATGCCGGCGACAAGGGGCTCGGCTACATCAACAGCGACGTCACGATCTATCTGCACCGCCTGCCGGTCACGAAATGGATCGGCTTCGAAGTCGTGAACCACCACGCCACCGACGGCGTCGCCATCGGCGAATGCTGGCTCTATGACGAGCAGGGCCCGATCGGCACCGCCACGGTCGCCGCACTGGCGCAGCGCAAGCCGATGGCGAATCCGTCGAAGCGGTAGGAGACGGCCGTCATTCCGGGGCGTGCGAAGCACGAGCCCGGAATCCATTCCTCCACGATTTCTGCGGCTCGATGGATTCCGGGCTCGCGCCAAGTGGCGCGCCCCGGAATGACGGTTAGGAGAGATGCCGCTGCATCTCCGGCCGCGCCTTCAACTCGGCGCCCTGCCTGGCGACGATCTTCGCAATTCTTTCAGGCGCAAATTTCAAATCCACGAACGCCGGCGCAGTGTTGGCGACCTCGTGATAACTGGCGATCCTGCCGTCACGCAGGGTCATGATCGCCACGCCCTCGAACATCGCCCGCGCGCCGCCCGCTTCCGGCAAGGTTGATTTGTAGCTGAAGGTGTAGCGCGCATAGAGCGTGGTGCCGTCGGTGACGGGGTCATGCATGTCCCAGCGGAAATCGGTCGCCGTGCGATAGAACCAGTCGTCGATCATCGCCGCGATTTTTTCGCGGCCTTCGAAGGCGCCGTAGAACACGTCGTGATAGACGCCGTCCTCGGTGAACAGCTCGGCAAAGGCGCGGCCATTGCGCTGCTCGACCGCGTCACAGAAGGCGCGCAGCATGGCGGTGGTGGTCATTGGCGTTGCTCCTTCCCCGTTCTCTGTCATGCCCCGGCTCGACCGGGGCATCCAGTGCGCCGTGACTTCTCGGCTCTATCTCTGCCGTTTCTGGAATACTGGATTGCCCGCCTTCGCGGGCAATGACAGCGAGTATTACAACATCACCCGATCTCCGCCACCGCCGCAAGAATGCGCGCGATATCCTGCGGGCGGGAGAGGCGGTGATCGCCGTCCTGGATCATGGTCAGCACGACGTCGTCGGCCGGCAGGCGGTGCGTCAGCGCGAAAGCGTGCTGCCATGGCACGTCGGGATCTTTCGCGCCCTGCAGGATGCGGACGGGGCAGCCGAGATCGATGGCGCTGCCGAGCACGAGGTGATTGCGGCCCTCCTCGATCAGGTTCCGCGTGATCGGATAGGGTGAGCCGTCGCCGTAATCCGACGGCCGCATCCAGACGCCCTTGGTCTCGATCTCCTTCTTCACCGCGGACGAAAAATTCTTCCACATCAGCTCCTCGGTGAAATCGGGCGCGGGCGCGATCAGGACGAGGCCGGCCAGCGACGCCTTGCCAGGACGCTTCTTGATCTCGCGCGCGAGCAGCAGCGCGATCCAGCCGCCCATAGATGAGCCGATCAGGACTTGCGGGCCGTCGCAAAACCGCTCGAACACCGCAACGCTCTCCTCCAGCCAGCGCCCGATGGTTCCGTCAGTGAAGTCGCCGCCGGACTCGCCGTGGCCGGAATAGTCGAACCGGACCATCGCGCGGCTGTGATCCCGGGCGAAGGCGTCCAGCGCCAAGGCCTTGCTGCCCTGCATGTCCGAGTTGAATCCGCCCAGCCAGACCAGTCCCGGCCCCTGTCCGCGCCGACTGCGTACCGCGATCCTGCGTGCGGACGGGCCCTCACCCACATCGGTGAAGTCGAGCATGGCATCAGGAATTATATCGGTCATGGAACATTTACTCTGGCTGTGCGGTTTGAGTTGTCCGGGCGCGTCCCGCGATGCGGCCCGATGGCTGCATTGGCCGCCCTTTGGGACGCTTGCGGAACAGAAGCAAGGTGTCTATGTCGTCTGCGTGCTCAGGCGTGACCAAAATGCCTCGCATTTGAGGGTTTTTCGCGCCGCATGAGCGACTTGCTTGCCGGCAAACGCATCTTCCTTCAAGATAGCCGCTTCCTTCACAACTTTGGAGAACCACCCATTCGCCGTCCTAATAAAGCTCCGCCCGCTGCCAGCAAAGACGGGCCGCGCATCAATGATGATATCCGCAATGCGCAGATCCAGCTGATCGACCAGACCGGTGACAACAAAGGCACGGTCGAGACCGTCGTCGCCATCCGGATGGCTCAGGAAGCCGGCATGGATCTGGTCGAGATTTCGCCGAATGCCAGCCCTCCCGTCTGCAAGATCATGGACTACGGGAAGTACAAGTATTCCGCTCAGAAGAAAGCCGCGGAAGCCCGCAAGCGGCAGAAGACCGTCGAGATCAAGGAGATCAAGCTCCGCCCGATGATCGACGATCATGATTACGATGTGAAGATGCGCGCGATGCAGCGGTTCTTCGAAGAGGGCGACAAGGTCAAGATCACGTTGCGCTATCGTGGCCGCGAAATGGCGCACCAGGAGATCGGCACCAAGCTGCTGGACAAGATCAAGTCCGACGTCGCCGAGCTCGCCAAGGTCGAGCAGGACGCGCGGTTCGAAGGTCGCCAGGTCGTCATGGTGCTGGCGCCGCGCTGACGCGAAGCGCTTTGGTTCAGGACTGAGTTTTCAACGGCCCGTCCGGATCTCCGGCGGGTCGTTTTGTTGTGTGCGCGTTGCTGGAGATATCTCTCGCCACGAACTCGCTGCACTTCTCCCGCCTGCGGGAGAGGTCGACGCGCAAAGCGCGGCGGGTGAGGGCTCTCGCCTCTTGGGGATCCTCGCTTGCGGAAGCAGCCCTCTCCCCGACCCTCCCCCGCACGCGGGGAAGGGAGCGCACCGCCGTCGTGGCGATGGTTTGCCCTATTCAGGTCCGCGTCGCCTGCCAGGTGCCGCTGCATTGGTCGCCGGAGATGACACCTCTCCACGAGCCGGCGCCGTTCATGCCGGCGAGCCGGCCGCCGCCGCTGGCGTGGGAGGCGCCGACCGAGACGTGGACAGCCACAGCACCGGAACGGTTGATCCTGCCCGAGACCCGGCCGCCGCCGGCGGACGAGACGCGGCTGCCCGTCACGGTGAAGGGGACGCTGTAGCCCGAGCTGCAACTGCCCCTCGTGGTGGCGAAGGTGACGTTCCAGATGCCGTCATAGCCGCCGATTCGGGCATCGGCAGTCGACGGCAGCATGACGGCCGCGAGCACGGCAAGCACCGCCAGATGACGCGGGCGGACGAAACCAGGTGAAGGCGATTGGGACAAATGGGCCATTTTGGTCCTGCTCCGGGGCGACACGGCTGGGGACATGAGGGTGGCAACACCGGATAGTCTCCGGGCCTGTTCCGCCGGTTCATCGTTGCCATTTGGCTCCCGCTCTGTCATAAGCCCAGCCTTCATCGCCCGGCTGATTAAGGGCTGCCGTGGCGGTGTTTCGTGTGGGTTTCGCGCTCGTTCGCAAAAACCTGAGCACAATCAACGCTCTAACGAGCATTTAGACGGCCAGCCGCCTTCACGGGCGGATTTCTGTTGTGGCCATAGGAGAGCCAAATGCCCAAGCTGAAGACCAAATCGGGCGCTAAAAAGCGCTTCAAGGTGACTGCCACCGGCAAAGTGATGCACGCCCAGCGCGGCAAGCGTCACGGCATGATCAAGCGGACGAAGAAGCAGATCCGTCAGCTCCGCGGCACCCGCGTGCTGTTCAAGACCGACGGCGACAACGTCAAGAAGTACTTCTTGCCGAACGCCTGATCGCGTCCACGATCACTGCCCTCTCGCGCCGCCTTCGCGCGGCGATCCGAAAACCAAGTCATCTCTGAAGGATTTCGTCATGTCTCGCGTCAAACGCGGTGTGACCGCCCACGCCAAGCACAAGAAAGTCTACAAGGCCGCCAAGGGCTTCTATGGCCGCCGCAAGAACACCATCCGCGCCGCCAAGCCGGCCGTGGAGAAGGCCCAGCAATACGCCTTCCGCGACCGCAAGCGTAAGAAGCGGACGTTCCGCGCGCTCTGGATCCAGCGCATCAACGCTGCCGTCCGTCCGTTCGGCCTGACCTACAGCCGATTTATCGACGGCATGGCCAAGTCCGGGATCACCGTGGACCGCAAGGTGCTGTCGGATCTCGCGATCAGCGAGCCCGCCGCGTTCCAGGCGATCGCCGAGAAGGCCAAGGCTGCGCTCGCCGCCTGAGGCCTGCGCTAGCGGGCCTTTTGGCCCGCAGCCTTCAAAGCGCGCTGCGAGTAGCGCTGGGCGACCTCCGCCCGGCAGAATGCTGTCGCCGAAATATACATGGTGCCGGACTTGTTCCGGTACTTGTGATCGCACGCCTGCAACTCGCGCTGATAGCTGAGCTTCTGCGGCGGCTTCTGCTGGCCGACGAAATCGGCTTCGCATTTCTTCTCGACCACTTCACCGAACTGCACGTCGCCGCTGGCGCCATATGCGCAGGCCTCGAACAGCTTCATGGCAGGGCCGCAGCCAGGCGCCGCATTGAGGACTGCGATGACGTCGTCCATCGACGTCGATTTGGCCGGGCATTCCTCGGCGTAGGCCGCGCCACTCAAAGCACCTTCCAACACAAGCAGGGCCAGACCGACCAGACAGGATCTCGAAAGCATCGCAAGACTCTCCTCATACCCCCATTGGTGCCGGGTCCCCGCGCAGCGTTCAACCCGGCCGGCCGCAAGCCCGAAATGACCGGCTTTTTGCTTGACGTTACGGCCTTCGGGCGGCGACAACCCAGCCGAATTTGGAGCCAAGGATTTGACTGTGTCCGACCTCGCAACGCTCGAAACCTCCATCCTCGACCAGATCGCCGCCGCCGGCGATGAAGCCGCTCTTGAAGCCGTGCGCGTCGCAGCCCTCGGCAAGAAGGGCTCGATCTCGGCGCTCCTCGCCACGCTCGGCAAGATGTCGCCTGATGAGCGCAAGACGCAGGGCGCCGCGATCAACCAGGCCAAGGACAAGGTCACCGAGGCGCTCGCCGCGCGGCGCGACGTGCTGAAGTCGGCGGCGCTCGATGCGCGGCTGGCGTCCGAGACCGTCGACGTCACCCTGCCGCTGCGCGACGCACCGGTCGAGGCCGGCCGCATCCATCCGCTGAGCCAGGTCTGGGACGAGTTGACCACGATCTTCGCCGACATGGGATTCTCGGTGGCCGAAGGTCCCGACATCGAGACCGACGACTACAACTTCACCAAGCTGAATTTCCCGGAAGGCCATCCCGCGCGCGAGATGCACGACACCTTCTTCTTCCATCCGAAGGAGGACGGCTCGCGCATGCTGCTGCGAACCCACACCTCGCCGGTGCAGGTGCGCACCATGCTGAGCCAGAAGCCGCCGATTCGCGTCATCTGCCCGGGCCGCACCTACCGCATCGATTCGGACGCGACCCACACGCCGCAATTCCACCAGGTCGAAGGCCTCGTCATCGACAAGACCTCGCATCTCGGCCACCTCAAATGGATCCTGCACGAGTTCTGCAAGGCGTTCTTCGAGGTCGACCACATCAACATGCGCTTCCGCCCCTCCTTCTTCCCGTTCACCGAGCCGTCGCTGGAAGTCGACATCCAGTGCCGCCGCGACAAGGGCGAGATCCGCTTCGGCGAGGGCGAGGATTGGCTCGAGATTCTCGGCTGCGGCATGGTGCATCCGAACGTGCTGCGCGCCTGCGGCATCGATCCCGACGAGTACCAGGGCTTCGCCTGGGGCATGGGCATCGACCGCATCGCCATGCTGAAATACGGCATCGCCGATTTGCGCCAGCTGTTCGACAGCGACGTCCGCTGGCTGAGCCACTATGGCTTCAAGCCGCTCGAGGTGCCGACGCTGGCGGGGGGGCTGAGCTCGTGAGGGTTGTGAGTAGCCGTACAAAGACTCTCTCCGTTCCCTCCCCCCTTGTGGGGGAGGGTCAGGGAGGGGGGTAGCCGCGGATGCCGCACGCAGTTGTAAGCGAGCGACAGCGCAGCCGGGCGAAACAGCTTCGCCGAGCGATGACGCGCGCCGAAACACTGCTGTGGCGGCACCTGAAGGCTAACCGCATGGATGGTGTTGGCATCCGTCGCCAATCGCCAATCGGAAACTACATTGCTGACTTCGTGTGCTTCTCCTCAAAGCTCATCATCGAGCTCGATGGGGAATCCCATGATTTCGAGGAACGTCAGAAAAAAGATGAGCGTCGCGACGCTTTCTTCGCAGCCGAGGGCTTTCAGGTTCTGCGCTTCACCAACGATCAGGTGATGACGAACCTTGAGGGAGTTGTTGAGGCAATTCGCCAGGCAGCTTCCGCCGGAGCCCGCGGCTCACCCCCCTCCCTGACCCTCCCCCACAAGGGGGGAGGGAACACTAGCACCGACCAATGTAACTCCACCGACAAGAGCCGAGGCACACAGCCATGAAATTCACCCTCTCCTGGCTGAAGGATCATCTCGAGACCGACGAGCCGCTCGACAGGCTCGCCGAGAAGCTCACCATGATCGGGCTCGAGGTCGAGAACATCGAGGACAAGGCGAAGGCGCTGAAGCCGTTCACCATCGCGAAGGTGATCTCGGCCGAGCAGCATCCGAATGCGGATCGCCTGCGGGTCTGCATGGTCGACACCGGTGACGGCGGCGCGCCGGTGCAGGTGGTGTGCGGTGCGCCGAATGCGCGCGCCGGGCTCGTCAGCGTGTTCTCAGCCCCCGGCACCTACATTCCCGGCAAGGACATCACGCTCGGCATCGGCACCATCCGCGGCGTCGAGAGCCGCGGCATGCTGTGCTCGGCGGCCGAATTGCAGATCTCCAACGACCATGACGGCATCATGGAATTGCCGGCGGACGCGCCTGTTGGCGCTGCCTACGCCGAATGGGCCGGGCTCGGCGATCCCGTGGTCGAGATCAACCTGACGCCGAACCGGCAGGACTGCACGGGCGTGCACGGCATCGCGCGCGACCTCGCCGCCGCCGACATGGGCAAGTTCAAGGACCCGACCATCAAGCCTATCAAGGGCGAATTCCCATGCCCGGTGAAGGTCACGGTCGAGGATTCCTCGCTGTGTCCCGGCTTCGCGCTCCGCCTCGTGCGCGGCGTCAAGAACGGACCGTCGCCGGAATGGCTGCAGAAGCGGCTGAGCGCGATCGGACTGCGCCCGATCAACACGCTGGTCGACATCACCAACTTCATGACATTCGACCGCGCGCGGCCGCTGCACGTGTTCGACGCCAAGAAGGTGAAGGGCAATCTCGTCGTGCGCCGCGCCCGTGAGGGCGAGAGCCTGCTGGCGCTCGACGGCCGCACCTACAATCTCGATCCCGCGATTTGCGTCATCGCGGACGAGCACGGCGTCGAATCGCTCGCCGGCATCATGGGCGGCGAGGCTTCGGGCTGCGACGAGAACACCACCGACGTGCTGATCGAATCGGCGCTGTGGAACGAGATCAACATCGCCCAGACCGGCCGCAAGCTCGGCATCAATTCCGATGCGCGCTACCGCTTCGAGCGTGGCGTCGATCCCGCCTTCATGGTGCCGGGGCTCGAGCTCGCGACCAAGCTGGTGATGGAGATGTGTGGCGGCACGCCGTCCGAGACCGTCGTGGTCGGCAAGGCCTTTGGCGATGACCGCCTCATCGAGTTCCCGGTCACTGAGGTCAAGCGGCTCTCCGGCATCGAGGTGCCGCAAGCGGAGATGAAGCGCATCCTGACCCATCTCGGCTTCATGATGGCGGGCCCCGGCCCGGTCGTGAAGGTGGCGGTGCCGTCCTGGCGCACGGACGTGCACGGCAAGGCCGACATCGTCGAGGAGATCGTCCGCATCTTCGGCGTCGACAAGGTGCCGATGACGCCGTTCGAACGCGGCGAGGACGCGCGCAAATCGGTGCTGACGCCGCTCCAGCTGCGCACCCGCAGCGCGCGACGCGCGCTCGCCAGCCGCGGCATGGTCGAAGCCGTGACGTGGTCGTTCATTGCCAAGCCCGCGGCCGAATTGTTCGGCGGCGGCCAGCGCGAGCTCGAAGTGGCCAACCCGATCGCGTCCGATTTGTCGGACATGCGCCCGACCTTGCTTGCGGGCCTGATCGCGGCCGCGCAGGCCAATGCCGATCGCGGCTTTGGCGATGTCGCGCTGTTCGAGGTCGGCCAGATCTTCAAGGGCGATCGCCCGCAGGACCAGTTCATGGCGGCAAGCGGCGTGCGCCGCGGCTTTGCCTCCTCGGAAGGCCTCGGACGGCACTGGACCGGCTCGACGCAGGCGGACGTGTTCGACGCGAAAGCCGATGCGCTGGCGGTGCTCGCTGCGGCCGGTGCGCCGATGCAGGCGCTTCAGGTCGTGGCGGGTGGTCCTGGCTGGCTGCATCCGGGGCGTTCCGCCACGATCCAGATCGGCCCGCAGAACGTGCTCGGCCATTTCGGCGAGATGCATCCGCGCGCGCTCGAGGCGCTCGGCGTCGACGGTCCCCTGATGGTGTTCGAGGTCATTCTCGACCGCATCCCCGAGGCGAAGAAGAAGCCGACCCGCGCCAAGCCACTGATCGAGCTGTCCGCCTTCCAGCCTGTTACGCGCGACTTCGCCTTCATCGTCGACCGCGCCGTGAAGGCCGGCGACATCGTCCGCGCCGCGCAAGCCGTCGACAAGAAGCTGATCACCGGCGTGAACGTTTTCGACGTCTACGAGGGCAAGGGCATCGATGACGGCAAGAAGTCGATCGCGATCGCGGTGACGATCCAGCCGCGCGAGAAGACCCTGACCGACCAGGAGATCGAGGCCGTCGGCGCCAAGATCGTGGCCGAAGTCACGAAGAAGACCGGCGGTACTCTGAGAGCATGATGCCGAGAAGTGTGAAGCGGTTTTCGGACGACATCATGCTCCAGAATCGACAAGCATGAGTCTCGCCGACTTTCTCCCGAAGGATGTCAGCCTCACCATTGCGATGGCGCTCTGCGCCGTCGCTTTCGTTTCGGGCACCGCACGCGGCTTCTCCGGCTTCGGCTCGGCCCTGATCTTCATGCCGCTGGCGAGCAGCATCGCAGCGCCGCGGCTCGTTGCGGCCCTGCTGCTCGTCATCGATTTCGTCGCGGCCGCGCCGCTGCTGCCTGACGCATGGCGGAAGGCCGACCGCAGGGCCACCGCCGTGATCGTGCTGGGCGCGCTGGTCGGCGTGCCCGTCGGCACCTATTTCCTGAGCGTGCTGGAGCCCGTCACCACGCGATGGATCATCTCCTGCTTCGTCGCCGCCCTCCTGCTCCTGCTGCTGTCGGGCTGGCGCTATCGCGGCAAGGACCACGCCTGGCTCTCGGTCGGCATCGGCGGTCTCTCGGGCTTCTGCAGCGGCCTCGCGCAGACCGGCGGCCCACCGATCGTCGGCTACTGGCTCGGCCGCCCGATCGCACCCATCGTCGCACGCGCCAACATCTTGCTGTTCTTCGGCGCCTCGGATTTCTTCTCGATGGTCAGTTACGCGGCTACGGGCCTGATTTCGCGCGAATCGCTGGCGCTCTCGCTAGTCGTCGGGCCGGTCTATGCGATCGGCGTCGCCTTCGGCGCCTCGCTGTTCGGCCGCGCGAGTGAAAGAGTGTTTCGCGGGATCTGCTATGCGCTGATCGCGGTGGCGGTGATCGCCGGGCTGCCAGCGTTGGACGGGATTCTGCGGTAGCTCTCTCCGCGAGTCGTCCCTGCGAACGCAGGGACCCAACCCCGTGATCTATCGAGTAGGCACAGGTGACAGTGCCGACGCAGATCTCCTGACTGCCAGCCTTCGCCAAACTTCTCCCTGTGGTTCTGGGTCCCGGATCTGCGCTTCGCTTGTCCGGGACGACAGCGGAGATTGTTGGGGCTTGATTGCCTTACGGCCGCGGCACGCGCCGCTTCTTCGTCGATTGCGTCGGCACGTCGGCGGGCTCGGCCTTGAGCGCGCCGATCTTGCGCAAGGCAGCATCCGCGGCGCGCTCGCCGCTTTCCCAGGCGCCGTCGACGGTGCCCCAGAGCGTCTCGTGCGTGGCCTCGCCGGCGAGGAACATGTTGCCGATCGGCTCGCCGAGAGTTTTTCGCGAAAGCTGGCCGCCGGGCGAGGATGCCGACATTGCGCCCAACACGTAGGGCGCCGCATTCCAGCGCGTCGCGCTGGTCTTCTGCACGGCGGAAGCGGCCTCGCTGCCGAACAGCTTGGTGATCCACTCCTTCGCGAAGGCGGCCATGGCCTTCTCGCCCTGCTCGGAGAGATCGCGGCCGAAGGAGCCGCCGACATCGATCGAGCACAGCGAGGAGCCGCCGATATTGGCGAACATGAGCGCCGTGCGCGTCGAGTTGCTCTGCTCGATGAGGATATCGTCGCGCGACAATCCGAGCGGATTGCCCGGCAGTTGCAGCACGATGCGATCGTAGCTGCCCAGGGTGAGCTTCGAGGCCGCGTCCAAGGTGCGCTTGGGGATGTCGGGTGCGAACTTGATCGCGCCCGACGTCAGCACATTGGTCGAAACCGTGAGGATGGCGGCGCGTGCGGCGATCTTGCCAGCTTGCGTCTCCACGCCGACGTCGCGGTTGCTCCAGACGATCCGGCTCGCCGGCGTCGACAGCACCATCGGCACCTGCTCGCCGAGCTTGGTGATCAGGGTGCCGAGGCCCTGGCGGCAGGCGATCGCCGCATTGCGGTCCTGCGCGCGTCCCTTGTCGATCGCGGACAGCTCCTTCAGGTCCTTGCCGGCGAAGCTCGGGCCCAGCATGAACTCGGCCGCGCCCGCCCAGTCGCCGAGATCCTTCGGCAGCACGGACGCGCAGGAGGTGTCCAGCTTGCCGCGCGCGGCCTCGTCGATGGCGCGGTTGGCGCGCACCAGCGCGGCCAGGAACTGCTCGGTCTCGCCCGCACGCGCATTGCGGCGGCCGATGCGCATCTTCTGGCCCGATGGCGCCGGCAGCGCGTCCAGCCCGACACTGCGCGCCAGCCGGATCATCGGATTGGTGTCGGGATTGTACATCCAGCGCGCGCCGCGGTCGAACGGCGTGTCGAAGGTCGTGCGATCGGTGATGCAACGGCCGCCAACTTGCGGTGCCGCTTCCACCACGATGACCTTGCGGCCGGTCGCCATGATGCGCCGCGCCGCGGCGATTCCAGCAGCTCCCGCCCCGATCACGACGATGTCGGCCTCGCGCGGCAGGGGCGCGGCGGATGCGCGCAGGACCGGCATCGCCGCAAAGGACGCCGACGCGACAAGGAAACCGCGGCGCGTGATTGTCATGTCATGGTTTCCGGGGACTTGCGGCGTATGGGAACAGCCCGCGAACCTTGCTGCATCTGATGTTGCACGGCAACCATCATGGTGAATCAATCGTGCTTGATCTCACAGATTGATGAACCGAATTGCAACACGTTTCGACCATGATAGAGAAGGGAAAAAGACGGCCGAAAAAGGCCGTGGGGGGAGTTTGACATGGGGACGGTCCTGGATTCGGTCGGCAAGCTGATTGCCGCGTACCTCTCGAAGGAGGTGCCGGGCTACGAGCCGTTCACGCCGAGCGACCCGGAGCATCTGCGCGGCGTCATCGAGCCCGGCGACGTTCTGCTGGTCGAGGGCAACAACCGCATCTCCGGCATCATCAAATATCTGACGCAATCGACCTGGTCGCATGCGGCGCTCTATGTCGGCCCGGTCGCGGGTGCGGAGGAGGCTGACGGCGAGCCGCATGTGCTGATCGAGGCCAATATCGGCGAAGGCGTCACTTCGGCGCCGCTGTCGAAATATTTCCCCTACCACACCCGCCTCTGCCGCCCGGTCGGACTGTCTTATGAGGACCGTACCACGGTCTGCCGCTACGCCATCAACCGCATCGGCTTCGGCTACGACACCAAGAACATCGTCGACCTCATGCGTTATCTGTTCCCGATGCCGATACCGCAGCGCTGGCGCCGGCGCATGATCGCGATCGGCTCCGGCGACCCGACCAAGATCATCTGCTCGGCGCTGATCGCGCAGGCCTTCGACGCCGTGCGCTATCCGATCCTGCCGAAGATCACCAAGGCCGGCAGCCGTGCCGCGCGCCGCGAGATCCTGCACATCCGCGATTCCTCGCTCTACATGCCCCGCGACTTCGACATCTCGCCCTATTTCGAAGTCGTCAAACCCACCATCGTGCACGGGTTCGACTACACCGCCCTGCACTGGGCCGACAAGCAGAAGCCGCTCGAGGAGGTAGCGGGCTCATTCAGTGTGTTTCCAGAAACGGTCCTGGCGCCGCCGCTCATTCCTGAGGCGATTGACGAAGAGGCGCCGGCTGAGATTCCGGCTGAAGAAGTGAAGGCGCAACTCGCGGAGATCACCGCCGCGTTCTCCGAGCATTTTGTGCAACTGAGCGACCTCGCGGCGTACCGCGCGCGGGCGCGGGAAATGGCGGCTTAAGTCACGCCCCGAAACATCGCCCTGGCTTTTGCCAGAACGACGCTAGAGGAGATACCGCGTCCCTCTCCTCCGTCATTGCGAGTTGGGACCGGCATTGAGGAGCCGACGCGCGCTGGATGAAACTGTCGGAGCGTGGGCAAATGCGGTATTTTGAGAGGCCGTCGGCAAAGAGGTCGATTACTCTCTGGTGCGCGAGAGCCCGGTTGCGAGTTGGACCCGGGTTGCCTGGATAACCCACACTGGCGCGGAGGGGCTGCATGGCCCTCGAGCACGCTTCCTAGCATTCTTTTCTGACAGGCGCCTATGCCGCCGGCGCTAACTGTTGAGGAGAGGAGCATGGATATTTTGTATGAGCGGGTGGCGGGGCTGGATGTACACAGGGACACGGTCGTGGCCTGCGTGCGGATCATGGTCGATGGCAAGGCGCAGCGGGAGTGCCGGACTTTTGCGGCCACGACGGACCCGCTCGTGGAGCTGAGAAGGTGGCTGGAAGAAAGCCGGTGCACGCATGTGGCGGTGGAGGCGACGGGCGTCTACTGGATGCCGGTGTTCCGGATCCTGGGCGAAGGCGCCTTTGAATTGATCGTCGCCAATGCGGCGCATATCAAGAATGTGCCGGGACGCAAGACCGACATGAACGATGCGATGTGGATCGCCGATCTGTTGGCCTGCGGGCTGATCAAAGGCAGCTTCATTCCCGAGGAGAAGGTACAGGAGCTGCGCGCGCTGACGCGAACGCGCAAGCAACTGGTGCGCGAGCAGGCGCGGCACGTGCAGCGGATCGACAAGACGCTGGCGGAAGCCAACATCAAGCTCGGCTCGGTGATCTCCGACATCATGGGCGCGAGCGGCCGGCGGATCATCCAGGCGATGATCGACGGCGTCCGGCAGCCGAACAAGCTGGCCGAGCTTGCCGGCAAGCAGCTCAAGGCGTCGCCGAAGGAGCTTTACGATGCGTTGCACGGGCGCCTGACGGATCACCATCGCTTTCTGCTCGCGCTTCACCTGAAGCAACGCGATGGTCTGGATGAGACGATCCGCAAGCTTGATGTCGAAATCGCTCAGCGGATCGAGGGCATGGAAGCGGAGGCAGGCGGTGGCAAGA
This sequence comes from Bradyrhizobium sp. 191, assembly GCF_023100985.1. NCBI lineage: Bacteria > Pseudomonadati > Pseudomonadota > Alphaproteobacteria > Hyphomicrobiales > Nitrobacteraceae > Bradyrhizobium > Bradyrhizobium sp. 191. The sequence goes on along the minus strand of NZ_CP064692.1, from coordinate 4,555,271 downwards.
TCCCCTTTCGCCACTTGATCGGATTGTTGACCACGGTCCCCGGGATCAGCGCGGTGGCAGCGCCGGCAATTTTATCCGAGATCGGCGCCGATATGAGCCGCTTCGAGACTGCCGGCCATCTCGTTGCCTGGGCCGGCCTGTGCCCCGGGCAGAACGAGAGCGCCGGCAAGCGCAAGTCCTCGCGCCTGCGCAAGGGGGCGCCGTGGCTCAAGACGATGCTCGTTCAATGTGCTTGGGCCGCCAAGCGCTCAAAGAACAGTTACTACCGAGCGCAGTTCTTCCGCTTGCAGGCCAGACGCGGACCTCAAAAAGCCATCTGCGCTGTCGCCGCCTCGCTCCTCACCGCCATCTACCACATCCTCAAAAACGGCACCGAGCACCACGACCTCGGCGCCGCCTACTTCGACCGTCGGCCCACCGAGGTCAAGGCAAGCCGCTTGGTCGCGCGCCTCAAAAAGCTCGGCTTCACCGTCCAACTCCAGCACATCGCGGAGGCGGCCTGACCCTAAACAACCAGCAGTTTCTTCCTAGCACAGCGAAGCAATCCAGACTGTTACCGCGGCGACAGTCTGGATTGCTTCGTCGCAAGAGCTCCTCGCAATGACGGTGGAGAGAGCGTGGGCTACCGCTCGGCCCGCCCGATCACCGCCATCAGCTCCGCGATCTTCTCGCGCTGGTCGGCCTTGTCGCCGCTCGCAATGGCGTGCTCGACGCAGTGGGCGACGTGATCCTTCAGGACCTCCTCCTCGACCCGGCGCAGTGCCGCACGCACGGCCGAGATCTGCGTCACGATGTCGATGCAGTAGCGGTCTTCCTCTACCATTTTCGACAGGCCGCGAACCTGGCCTTCGATCCGGCCGAGACGTTTTCCAACAGATGCCTTGATGTCCTTGCGCATGGGGCCTATATACCCCTACCGGGTATAGGTTGCAAGACCAGGGACAGGACTGGAGCACGGCAATGAACAGCAGCGAGCATCGTCACGCGGAAACACATTCCGGCTGCGGCTGTTCCACGAAAGCTGCGCCGCCGGCGGCGAAACCCGCGGCATCCTCGTGCTGCGGCGGCCACGGCGATCATTCCGGCCATGCTCATCATCACGACCACGGTGATGCCGCGACCAGGGTGAAGGACCCGGTTTGCGGCATGACGGTCGATCCCGCGACCTCGAAGCACCACTTCACACATCACGGCGAGACCTTCCATTTCTGCTCGGCCGGCTGCCGCACCAAGTTCGCCGCCGATCCCGCCAAATATCTTGCGAAGGAGAAGGCGCCCGAGCCCGAGATGCCCGCGGGCACCATCTACACCTGTCCGATGCACCCCGAGATCCGCCAGGTCGGCCCGGGCAGCTGCCCGATCTGCGGCATGGCGCTGGAGCCGGAGGTGGCGAGCCTGGAGACCGGCCCCAATCCGGAGCTCGCCGACATGACCCGGCGGTTCTGGATCGGCGGCGCGCTGGCACTGCCGGCCGTGGTGCTGGAGATGGGCGGCCATCTCGCGGGCCCGCACAACTGGATCGATCCGACGCTGTCGAACTGGATCCAATTCGTCTTTGCGACGCCCGTGGTGCTGTGGGCGGGCTGGCCGTTCTTCGTCCGCGGCTGGCAGTCGCTGCTGACGCGCAACCTCAACATGTTCACGCTGATCGCGATGGGTACCGGCGTTGCCTATGTCTACAGCGTGCTCGGCACCGTCACGCCGCAGATCTTCCCCGCCACCTTCCGCGGTCATGAAGGCGCGGTCGCCGTCTATTTCGAGGCAGCCGCCGTCATCACCGTGCTGGTGCTGCTCGGCCAGGTGCTGGAGCTGCGCGCCCGCGACGCGACCTCGGGTGCGATCAAGGCGCTGCTCCAGCTTGCGCCGAAGACGGCACGCCGCGTCGATGCTGATGGCAGCGAGCACGAGGTCGAGATCGACACGCTCCATGCCGGCGACCGCTTGCGCGTTCGTCCCGGCGAGAAGGTGCCGGTGGACGGTATCATCCTGGAGGGACGCTCCTCGCTCGACGAATCCCTGGTCACAGGCGAATCCATGCCGGTCACCAAGGAGACCGGCGCCAAGGTCATTGCCGGCACGCTGAACCAGTCGGGCAGCTTCGTGATGCGGGCGGACAAGGTCGGACGTGAGACGCTGTTGTCGCAGATCGTGCAGATGGTCGCGGACGCGCAGCGCTCGCGCGCGCCGATCCAGCGCCTGGCCGATCAGGTCTCCGGCTGGTTCGTCCCGATGGTGATCATCGTCGCGCTCGCTGCCTTCGGCGCCTGGGCCTGGTTCGGACCGGAACCGCGGCTGGCCTTCGGCCTCGTTGCAGCCGTCAGCGTGCTGATCATCGCCTGCCCCTGTGCGCTCGGCCTCGCGACCCCGATGTCGATCATGGTCGGCGTCGGACGCGGCGCGCAAGGCGGCGTTCTGATCAAGAACGCCGAGGCGCTGGAGCGCATGGAGAAAATCGACACGCTGGTGGTCGACAAGACCGGCACCCTGACCGAGGGCAAGCCCAAGGTGGTCGCGATCGTGCCCGCGGCCGGCTTTACGGAAGACGACATCCTTCGACTCGCGGCCAGCGTCGAGCGCGCCAGCGAGCATCCCCTGGCTGACGCCATCTTGCGCGCGGCGAAGGAGAAGCAGCTCGCCCTTGGCCAGGTCGAGCAATTCGATTCGCCGACGGGCAAGGGCGCGACCGGCAAGGTCGACGGCAGGACCATCGTGCTCGGCAATGCAAGATACCTGACGTCGATCGGCATCGAGACCAGGACGCTCGACACCGAAGCCGAACGGCTGCGTGGCGACGGCGCGACCGTGATCAACATGGCCGTCGACGGCCGGCTGGCCGGCCTGTTCGCGATCGCCGACCCGGTCAAGGCCTCGACCCCGGAGGCGCTGAAGGCGCTCGCGGCGGAAGGCATCAGGGTCATCATGCTGACCGGCGACAACCGCACGACGGCCGAGGCCGTGGCCCGCCGGCTCGGCATCGCCGATGTCGAGGCCGAGGTGCTGCCGGACCAGAAGAGCGCGGTGGTCACCAAGCTGCAGAAGGCCGGCCGCAGCGTCGCGATGGCCGGCGACGGCGTCAACGACGCACCGGCGCTGGCGGCGGCCGAGGTCGGCATCGCCATGGGCACCGGCACCGACGTGGCGATGGAGAGCGCCGGCGTCACGCTGCTCAAGGGCGATCTTGTCGGCATCGTGCGGGCGCGAAAGCTGTCGCAAGCGACGATGAGCAATATCCGCCAGAACCTGTTTTTCGCCTTCATCTACAACGCCGCCGGCATTCCGATCGCCGCCGGCGTCCTCTATCCCACCTTTGGCGTGCTGCTCTCGCCGATCATCGCCGCAGCGGCGATGGCGCTGTCCTCGGTGAGCGTGGTCGGCAATGCGCTGCGCCTGCGCACGACGCAACTGTGAGCTACCGGCACACTCTCTCGCCTCGCCTTGGCGGAAAGGCTACAACAGCCCGGTAGCCCGATGGAGAGGACCCGATGCAGCGGATAACGATCACGATCGAGGACGATCTCCTGGCGGAGATCGACGCCGCGGCGGAGGCGCGCGGCTACCAGAACCGTTCCGAGATCATCCGCGATCTCGCCCGCGCCGGCCTGCAACAGAGCACGGAGGGCACGTCACAGACCGGCCAGTGCGTGGCCGGTCTCGTCTATGTCTACGACCACGCCGCGCGCGATCTCTCAAAGCGCCTGGTGCAGGAATTCCACGGCCATCACGACCTCGCGCTGGCGACGCTGCACGTCCATCTCGACGACGACAATTGCATGGAGATGACGGCGCTGCGCGGCAACGCCTCCGAAGTCAGGCACTTCGCCGACCACATCATCGCCGAACGCGGCGTGCGCTACGGCCGCGTGATGATGATTCCGACCGGCGAAGGCAAGCAGGCTAAGGCGCGCAAGCACGGGCACCGGCATGGGTAGCTAGGAGCTTGCGTGCCCCGGACGCAGCGCAGCGCGCACTTGCGCGATGTGCTGTAGAGCCGGGGCCCATCTCGCCGCAAGCTCCTGGGTCCCGGCTCAGCAGCGCGTCATTGCATGCCGCGCTACGTCCGGGACACGGGACCCGCAATCCGCAGACCTGGGCAGCCACCCGCCCTTGCCGAAGCCGCATTCGGTCTCTACCTCTCGCGAAGTGTTGACCTGAGAGGATCTCCCATGCTGGATGCCGCCATCAAGGCGCTGTCGCAAATGCTCTCGCCGCCGATGCGCTCGATCCTGTGGCGATCGGTCGGCTTGGCGCTGGTGCTGATCACCGTGCTGGCGATCGGCCTGCAGCGGCTGCTCAGCTGGTTTGCGACCAATGGCGAGGTCTGGCTGGAAGGCCTGCTCGGACCGGGCTGGCATTCATCGATCGAAGTCCTGTCCTGGATCGTCTCGATCGCGGCGGGCCTCGGGGTCGTGTTCGGCGGCATCTTCCTGATGCCCGCGATCACCTCGCTGGTGGCGAGCCTGTTCGTCGACGACGTCGCCGACATCGTCGAGCGCGAGCATTATCCCGCCGAGCGGCCCGGCGTGGCGCTGCCGTTCAGCCAGGCGATGCTCGAGGGCATCAAGACCGCTCTCCTCACGATCCTGATCTATCTCGTCGCCTTGCCGCTGGTGTTGTTCGCCGGCGCGGGATTCCTGATCTTCTTCATCGCCGCCGCCTGGCTGCTTGGCCGCGAATATTTCGAGCTCGCGGCGATGCGCTTCCGGCCGCCGGAGGAAGCCAAGGCGATGCGGCGTGACAACGCCGCCACGATCTTCACCGCCGGGCTCTTCATCGCCGCCTTCGTCTCGATCCCGATCGTCAATCTGGCGACGCCGATCTTCGCCATGGCCTTCATGGTCCACATGCACAAGCGCCTGTCGGGTCCGCGGCCCGAGCTGATCGAGCCGGCGCGGCAGGTGCGGTGATTGTGCTCTCCCGCTTGCGCTTGCGGGAGAGGTGACCACCCGCCTCGCGCGAGCGAACGAACCAACCATCACCGCATTCAGGCGGCCCGCACACCACACTTTCGCAGCAGCATCCTGGCGAAGCCGAACGGCGCCGGCGTGAAGGGACCCGTCGGCGCGCGGGTGACCAGCGCGACGATTGCGAGCGCGGCTATCGCGAGCCAGAAGCAGAGCCAGAAGCCGTCGATATAGGCGAGCACATTGGCCTCGCGCTGGACGATGCCCGCCAGCGTGCCGACCGCGCGCGGCTGCGCCGATCCTGTGCCATGGGCGGCGAAGTGGTCGGCGAGCTGCTGCAGCCTCTGCACCACATCGACATCGCCGACCGCAAGGTTCTGGCCGAGATAGAAGGAATGGACCTGCTCGCGCACGCGCAGCCAGGTGCCCATCAGCGCCACGCCGATCTCGGCGCCGCCGAGCCGCATGATCTGGATATAGGCGGCAAAGGAGGTGGCGCGGCTGGGATCGGAGTTGGAGAGCAGCGTGATGATCAGCGGCAGCAAGGTCAGCGACTGCCCGATCGCCTGGAGCAGCACGATGCCGGCGAAGTCCTCGCGCGCCCAGTCGTGGTTGAGTTGCGTGCCCCAGAGATTGGCCGCGGCGAAGCAGGCAAAGCCCACGACGATCACCGTCCGCGTATCGAAATGCCGCAGCAGCCAGATCGAGACCGGCACCAGCACGAACATCGGCAAGGCGCCACAGGTGAGCAGCAGCATGCCGCTCTGCTCCGGCCTGAGCAGCGCGATGGTGGCGAGGAAGTTCGGCACCAGCGACGCATTGGACAGGCTGGTCAGCGTGTAGAGCAGGATCAGGACCAGTCCCAGGCCGATGTTGCGCGAGAACAGCACGTTGACATGTGCCCAGGGCTGCCGCACCAGGGACTCGTTGACGAGGAAGGCCAGAAACAGCACCGCGCCCGCGGCGAGCAGTGCCATCACCGTGCCGGAGCCGAGCCAGTCCAGCCGGTTGCCCTGGTCAAGCCCCGCATAGATCATCGACACCGAGGCGCCGAGCAGCAGCATGCCGCCCCAATCGGCCTCGCGCAGCAGCGCGCGGTTCACCGGCTCGTTCGGCGTGCCCAGATAGACCATCAGGCCCATCAAGGGCGCGATCACCACGCCCTGCCAGTACAGCCATTGCCAGCCGAGATGATCGACATAGAAGCCGACCAGTGAGGTCGAGGTGTCCAACGCGAAGCCGACGCGGATCGCATAGATCGAGATCGCCGGCAGCCACCAGCGGATCGGCAGATTGCGGAACACGATCATCAGCGTTGCCGGCACGAAGGTGCCGAGCAGGAGACCATGCACGACGCTGAGCGCAAGCAATGTCGGATAGTCGTGCACGAACGGAATGATGAACGAGACGGCGGCATAGACGAGGCTGGGGATGCCGAGCACGCGGCGCAGGCCGAACACCGTGGCAAGCCAGGCCACCGCAGGCGCGATGAAGATCTGCGAGCCGATGCCGGCGGTCGAGAGCCAGGCGCCTTCGTCGAAGCCGAGCGAGAACGCGCCGCGCAGGTCCGGCAGGCCGACCGTGGTCAGCCGGCTGTCGAAATTGGCAAGGAACGAGCCGAGCAGTACCGCCGCGACGGCGAACAGGGGCTGCGGCGCGACGCCGCCGCGCGAGAGCGGTTCGCGGCTGGCATCGTCATTTTCGGCCATTCGCGGCCTTCGTATCGATGCTGGTGACCACCGACATGCCCGGCACCAGCCGCGCCAGCAGCGGCTGGTCGTCATCGAACTGAATGCGGACGGGAATGCGCTGCACGACCTTCGTGAAATTGCCTGTTGCGTTGTCGGGTGGCAGCAGCGCCACCTGTGCACCCGTCGCCGGCGCAATGCGCTCCACCCTGCCGCGCAGCTTCTCGCGCGGGAAACTGTCAACGGTGATCTCCACCGGCTGGCCCGGTGCCACGTGCGTGAGCTGAGTCTCCTTATAGTTCGCGATCACATAGACCTTGGGCAGCGGCACCACGTTGATGAGGTTGGTGCCGATGTTGACGTAATCGCCGGGCTGCACCTGGCGCTCGCCGACAACCCCGTCGAACGGCGCGGTGATCCTCGTGTATCCAAGCTTGAGCTTCGTACCCGCCAGCGTCGCCTTGGCCGCCTCGACATCGGCCGCGCGCTGCTTCCTGGTACCTTGCAGGACTTCGAGCTGATGCTGCTGGGCCGCGATCACGGCGCGGCTCGCGCGCACGTCGGCCTGTGCCTTGGCGTAGGCGGCCACCGCCTGCTCGAGACGCTGGCGCGTGCCGGACTCGGTCTGCGACAGCGATTGCTGACGCTCCTGCTCCTGCCGTGCCTCGACCTCCATGGCCTCCGCAGACAGCCGCGCGGCCTGCGCCTGCGCGATCGTCGCATATTGCAGCTCGATCTGGTTGGCGAGATTGTCGAGCGCGGCTTGCGCCGCGGCGACCGCAGCTTCGGCCTGCGCGACTTGCGCCTGGTAATCGGCGGGATCGATCTGGATCAGGAGGTCGCCGGCCTTGACGCGCTGGAAATCGGTGACCCCCACGCTGAGCACCTCGCCCGAGACGCGGCTCGACAGCCGCGTCAGCTCGGCGCGCACATAGGCGTCATTGGTGGTCTGTATCACGGCATTGCCGACCCATTCGTCGAAGCGCAGCGTTGCCAGCGCGACGAAGGCGAGCGCGACGATGACCGCAAACAGCGGGATCGCGAGCCGGCTCCAGAGCGGCGTGGCCGGCCGCTGTGTCGGCTTCGGCGGTGGGGCCGGTGATGCGGGTGGTGCGTTCTGTTCTTGTTGACTCACGAGATCACCTCAACCCGGCGCTGCTAGAACACAAATCCCGCCTTGTCATTAGATCACACCGTCTTCTCCGGCCACCGGCAGAGATCGTTGATCAGGCACACCTCGCAGCGCGGCTTGCGCGCGAGGCAGGTATAGCGCCCGTGCAGGATCAACCAATGATGGGCATGCAGCATGAATTCTGCCGGAATGACCTTTTCGAGACCGAGCTCGACCTCGAGCGGCGTCTTGCCGGGCGCAAGTCCGGTGCGGTTGCCGACGCGGAAGACATGCGTGTCGACCGCCATGGTGTGCTCGCCGAAGGCCATGTTGAGCACGACGTTGGCGGTCTTGCGCCCGGCGCCGGGCAGCGACTCGATCTCGGCACGCGTGCGCGGCACCTGGCCGCCGAATTCGCTGAGCAGCTTCGCCGACAGCGCGATCACGTTCTTCGCCTTGGTGCGATAGAGGCCGATGGTCCTGATGTACTCGCGCAGACGCTCCTCGCCGAGATCGAGCATCTTCTGCGGGGTGTCCGCGACCTCGAACAAGGCGCGCGTCGCCTTGTTGACGCCGGCGTCGGTCGCCTGCGCCGACAGCACCACCGCGACCAGCAGCGTGAACGGATTGACGTGCTCGAGCTCGCCCTTCGGCTCCGGATTGGCCTTGCGGAAACGGCTGAAGACCTCGTGGATCTCGGCCGGCGTCCAGGGTCTTGTAGCTCTGAGCGATTTCTTCGCGGGCGCTCTCGGTTTGGTCGCGACCGGTTTTGCCTTGTTCTTCAGCACCGCCGCTTTACGCGGGGCCGGCTTGCGGGTGATTTTCGCCATGATCGGGATATACTGATGGACGATGAGCACAGGCAACGAAATTGAGCGCGCGCGATCTGAAAGCGAGGATGAGCCTCAGATCTTCTCCGCGCTGCTGACGCCGCACCGCTCGCTGAACCGCACCGGCTTCCTCGCCGTGATGCTGTTCCTGAGCGTCGTCAGCTTCGTCACCGGCCTCGCCTTCCTGATGATGGGCGCCTGGCCGGTGTTCGGCTTTTTCGGTCTCGACGTGCTGGTGATCTGGTGGGCCTTCAAGGTCAATTTCCGCGCGGCGCGGGCCAGCGAGGAGATCGTGGTGACACCGTCGGAACTGCGCGTGCGGCGCGTCAGCCATCGTGGCCAGGTTGCCGAATGGACCTTCAATCCGCTCTGGGTCCGGCTCGACCAGGAGGTCGACGAGGAATACGGCATCGAGCACCTCTATCTGATCTCGCGCGGCCGCCGGCTGCTCATCGCCGGGTTTCTCGGGCCAGAAGAAAAAACAAGCTTTTACAATGCGTTGGTCGGAGCCCTGAACGCCGCGCGGCGTGGGCCGACCCATAATCCGGTGACCTGAGCACAGTCGGAAATCGGGTGGTTTCGAGCCACTCCTTCTCCTACATTTCCGGCCATGATGACCCTCGCGATACATGACCAGCGCCTGGCCAAGCCGGGCACCCAGAACGCCGCGTTGCGCGACTATGATTCGGTGCGCCGGGCGATCGCCTTCATCTCGGCGAACTGGCGCGCGCAGCCGACCATCGAGGCGATGGCGGATGCCGCCGGCGTCACGCCGGACGAGCTGCACCATCTGTTCCGCCGCTGGGCTTCGATCACACCGAAGGCCTTCATGCAGGCGCTCACCCTCGACCACGCCAAGAACCTGCTCAGGGATTCGGCCAGCATCCTCGACGCGGCGCTCGACTCCGGCCTGTCGGGCCCCGGCCGGCTGCACGATCTCTTCGTCACCCACGAAGCGATGTCGCCGGGCGAATGGAAGAACGGCGGTGCCGGCCTCACCCTGCGCTACGGCTTCCATTCCTCACCATTCGGCACCGCGATCGTGATCGCCACCGATCGCGGCCTGTCGGGACTTGCCTTCGCCGATCACGGCGAAGAGAAGATCGCACTCGCCGACATGACGCGGCGTTGGCGGAACGCCACCTATGTGGAAGATCACGAAGGCACCGCGCCACTCGCAGCGCGTGTCTTCGACCCCAAGCTTTGGCGGCCGGACCAGCCGCTGCGCGTGGTGCTGATCGGCACCGATTTCGAGGTGCGGGTGTGGGAGACGCTGCTGAAGATCCCGATGGGGCGTGCGGTGTCCTATTCCGACATCGCCTGCAACATCAGGAATCCGAAGGCTTCGCGCGCGGTCGGCGCGGCCGTCGGAAAGAACCCGGTCTCCTTCGTCGTGCCCTGCCACCGCGCGCTCGGCAAGAGCGGCACGCTCACCGGCTATCATTGGGGCATCACCCGCAAGCAGGCAATGTTGGGCTGGGAGGCCGGGCAGCTGGGGCTGCAGTAGGTCTTCTCCCTCGCCTCGCTTGCGGGGAGAGGGTCGGGGCGAGGGGGAATCTCCACGGGGACGGCGACAGTCGGACTCGCGGAGAGTCCCCCTCACCCGGATTGCATCTTCGATGCAATCCGGCCTCTCCCCGCATGCGGGGAGAGGCGAAGAGATCAACCCGCGAGATCGAGCTTCGAGGCCACCGTCGAATCCGCGTTGAGGCGATAGATGATCGGCACGCCGGTGGCGAGTTCGCGCTTCAGGATGCCCTCGGGCGAGAGCTTCTCCAGCACCATGATCAGCGCGCGCAGCGAATTGCCGTGGGCGGCGACCAGGGTGCGCTTGCCGTTGAGCACGGCGGGCAGGATCTCCTGCACGTAGTACGGCAGCGCGCGCGCGAGCGTGTCCTTCAGGCTTTCGCCGCCCGGCGGCGGCACGTCGTAGGAACGGCGCCAGGTCAGCACCTGGTCCTCGCCCCATTTCTTGCGCGCATCGTCCTTGTTGAGACCGGAGAGGTCGCCGTAATCGCGCTCGTTCAACGCGAGGTTCTTCGAGGTCGGCAGACCGGTCTGGCCGAGCTCGGCGAGGATGAGATCCAGCGTGTGCTGCGCGCGCGTCAGGACCGAGGTGAAGGCGACGTCGAACACGAGACCCTGTGCCTTGAGCTTGCGGCCGGCTTCCTTGGCTTCGTTCACGCCGAGCTCGGTGAGATCAGGATCCTTCCACCCCGTAAACAGGTTCTTCAGATTCCATTCGCTCTGGCCGTGGCGCACGAGCACGAGAAGACGTTCGCTCATTGACTGCTTTCCGTTTGCTCAATCAGAAATCGGCGAGGCCGAGCACGTCGGCCATCGAGTAATGCCCCGGCGCCTTGCCATGCGCCCACAGCGCCGCCTTCAGCGCGCCATGGGCGAACAGCATGCGGTCCTCGGCCTGATGCGACAGCGTCAGGCGCTCGAACGGGCCGAGGAAGGTGACGCTGTGGTCGCCGGCCACGGTCCCGCCGCGCAAGGAGGCAAAACCGATATTGCCCGGCTTGCGCGCACCGGTGATGCCGTCGCGCCCGCGCTCGGAATGGTCGTCGAGGGTGACGCCGCGGCCGCCGGCTGCGGCCTGACCCAGCATCAGCGCCGTGCCGGAGGGCGCATCGACCTTCAGGCGGTGATGGGTTTCGACGATCTCGATGTCGAAGCTCTGATCGAGCGCCTTGGCGACGCGCTTGACCACGGCGGCGAGCAGGTTGACGCCGAGGCTCATATTGCCCGACTGCACCACCACCGCGCGATTGGTGACGCTCTTGATCACGGCGTTGTCGGAGCCGGACAGTCCGGTCGTGCCGATGACGTGGACGATGCCGCGCTCGGCGGCGATCGCGACATTGGCGATGGTCGCCGCCGGGACGGTGAAGTCGAGGATGCCGTCGGCATCCCTGGACATCGCCCAGAGATCGGCGGACAGCTTGATGCCGTTGGCCGGCAGGCCTGCGAGCACGCCGGCATCCTTGCCGAGCAGCTCCGAACCCGGCGCCTCCAGTGCGCCCGCCAGCACCGCGCCCTTGCTCTCGGCAATCGCCCGCGTCAGCGCCCGGCCCATCCGGCCGCCGGCTCCTGCAACAATCAAGCGCATGTCGGACATGGTGTGATCCTCTGAGCCGCCGTTGTAGCGGGGGGATGCAGTTCCGGCAACCGAGGGGGATCATAGGCCGTCATTCCGGGATGGTCCGAAGGACCAGACCCGGAATCTCGAGATTCCGGGTTCGATGCTGCGCATCGCCCCGGAACGACTGCAGCCTCAGCCGTCCTGCGGCTGCGGGCCGTCATAGCCTTCGATGATGATGAGGTCGGCGACCGAGTGCGGCTGGCGCACCTTGATGTTGGCCTGGTACTCCGGCGAATTGTAACAGGCGAGCGCGGTCTCGTAGTCCGGAAATTCAATCACGACGTTGCGGGTGCGGCTGGCGCCTTCGACCGTGGTGAACTTGCCGGCGCGAACGACGAAGCGGCCGCCCCATTTCTTGAAGATCGGACCGTTGGCGACGGCGTAGGGCTTGTAGCCCTCGTCACTGCTCACATCGACACGCCCGATCCAGTAGCCCTTTGCCATTGCTCTTCTCCCTTGTTGATTAGCTGAGCGCTTGCACGATCTCGGCCTGGATTGCGTCGGCCGCCGCCTTGGGATCGGAGGCCTCGAGGATCGGCCGTCCGACGACGAGATAGTCGGCGCCCGCCGCGATCGCACGACCCGGTGTCATGACGCGCTTCTGGTCGCCGGTCGGTGCGCCCGCCGGACGGATGCCGGGCGTGACGAGGCTCATCTGATGGCCGACGATCTTGCGCAAGGCACCGACCTCTTCCGGCGAGCAGACGAGTCCATCGATGCCGAGCACCTGTGCCTGCTGTGCGCGCGCTTCGACCAGATCGGAGACGCCGAGCCGATATCCGGCCGCGTGCAGGTCGTCGTCATTGTACGAGGTCAGCACCGTGACCGCGAGAATCTTCAAGCTCGATCCGCCACGCCCTTCGACCGCCGCCTTCATGGTCTGCGGATAAGCGTGGACGGTGAGGAAGGTCGCCCCCAGCCTGGCGACACTCTCGACACCGCGCATCACGGTGTTGCCGATGTCGTGCATCTTGAGATCGGCAAACACTTTCTTGCCCTCGCCGGCGAGCTTGCCGATCAGCGGCAGGCCGCCGGCATAGGCCAGCTGATAGCCGATCTTGTAGAACGTGACGCTGTCGCCGAGCCTTGCGACCATCGCCTCCGCAGCCTCCGGGCTCGACACGTCGAGCGGAACGATCAGGCGGTCCTTGGGGGCAATCTCGGCTGGCGTCATGTCACCTCACATCATGCGTTGGGAAACGTCGATCAACTGCGCTACCAGCTCCTTCAACGCGGCGATATCGCCCTCGTTCTTCAGCCTGTCCATATCGTCATAGGCCTGGTCGGCAAAGGCGAGCGTGAGCTGGCTGGCAATCACATTGGCGTGGCACGAGGAGAGGATCAGCCGCAAGGCCTGGAGCGCGCGGGCAGCACCAAGCCGGCTCTGCGAGGCGCCGGCAAGCGCGAAGACGCGGTTGCGGAACACCTCGCCGCGCGCCTCGTGCAGCTCGTGCACGCGGCTGACCCAGTCGATCGCGTTTTTGAGCAGCGGCGGCACCGAGGCGTTGTATTCGGGCGAGACGATGAGGATGCCGTGATGGGCGCCGATCATGCGCTTGAGATTGATGGCGTGCTTGGGCACTCCGGATTTGGCCTGGAGATCGCCGTCGTAGATCGGCAGCGGAAAATCGGCCAGCGAGATGCGGGTGACGTCGACGCCGGCCTGAGCGAATTCATACGCGGCGAGCGCTGCCAGCTTCGCATTGTGCGAGCCGGTGCGCAGCGAGCCGGGAATGATCAGGATTTTGGGCGCGGACATCCAATCCCATGCGTTCGGCGAAACGGGCCCGCCGCGCTAAAGGAGGAGCCGGCGGAATTAATCCTTGCGATACACCCAGACGCGGGCCGGCGGAAGGTTCATCCAGATCCGTTCCGAAGCCTCTGTGGACACGCCGTGCAGCGATTTCGGGATCGGCGGCACCACCGCATAGGTGAACTGGATGAAGGGCGCGCCGGGCGCGAGCGCGGTGAAGGCGTCGCGAATGAGCCGCAGCCGCGTCAGCATCGGTTTTGTGACGAGCGGCAGGCCCGAGACGACAGCGCTAGCCGGCGCGCTCAAGACATTCCAGAGCGTGTCGCGGAGGCGATAGGCATCGCCCTGCACCACCTTGGCTTGTGGGTAGCGATCGCGCAGCAGCGCGCAGAAGCCGGGATTGTATTCGACGAGGACAAGACGCTTCTGATCGACGCCGCGCTCGATCAAGGCCGAGGTGATGGCGCCGGTGCCGGGTCCGAGCTCGACCACCGGTGCGTCCGAATCGACATCGACGTAATGAGCCATGGTCCGCGCCAGCAGCTTGCCTGACGGCATGACCGCGCCCATGTGCAGCGGCTTTTCGATCCACGACCTGAGAAAGCGCACCTCGTCATCGAGTCGAGGCTTCTTCAACGCACGCGCGGACGATGGCAATGGCATGTTGGGACCGGACGGGACCGCGGGACCGCGGCGTGTCAGAAAATGGTCATAAAGACGTATAGGCCGAAGACGGTACGGTCAAGACAAGTCAACTCGCCCGATTACCGAAGAAATCCTTGACCTTGGCGAAGAAACCCTCGGATTCCGGCTGGGTGTTGCCGGAGGAGAGCTTGTCGAACTCGGCCAGCAATTCCTGTTGCTTCTTGGTGAGATTCTGCGGGGTCTCGACCACGACCTGGACATACATGTCGCCCATCTGGCGCGAGCGCAGCACCGGCATACCCTTTGATGCAATGCGGAATCGGCGGCCCGACTGGGTTCCGGCGGGCACCTTCACCTTGGTCTTGGCCTTCTCGATTGTCGGCACCTCGAATTCGCCGCCGAGCGCAGCCGTCACCATCGAGATCGGCACGCGGCAATGCAGATCGGCGCCGTCGCGTTGGAAGAACTGGTGCTGGGCCAGCGACAGGAAGATGTAGAGGTCGCCGGGCGGTCCGCCGCGGACTCCGGCCTCGCCCTCGCCGGCGAGCCTGATCCGTGTGCCGTCCTCGACGCCTTGCGGAATGTTGACCGACAGCGTGCGCTCGCGGGTGACCCGGCCCTGGCCGGCACAGGCCGGGCAGGCGTCCTCGATCATCTGGCCGCGGCCCTGGCAGCCGGGACAAGTGCGCTCGAGCGTGAAGAAGCCCTGCGACTGCCGCACGCGGCCGGCGCCGCCGCAGGTGGAGCAGGTCTTCGGCTTGGTGCCGGCCTTGGCACCGATGCCCGAGCAGGCCTCGCAGGTGACCGAGACCGGGATCTCGATTTGCGCGGTCTTGCCGCCAAAGGCCTCCTCGAGGGTGATTTCCATGTTGTAGCGCAGGTCCGCCCCGCGCTCGCGGCCGCCGCGGCCGCGCTGACCGGCCATGCCGAACAGGTCTTCGAAAATGTCGGAGAAAGAGGAGGCGAAGCCCGCACCGAAACCGGCAGCGCCGCCAAAGCCGCCGCCCTGCTCGAACGCGGCGTGGCCATAGCGGTCGTAGGCCGCGCGCTTGTCCTTGTCTTTCAGGACCTCGTAAGCCTCGTTGATTTCCTTGAACTTGACCTCGCTGGTCTCATCCCCGGGATTGCGGTCGGGATGGAATTTCATGGCCAGCTTGCGGAACGACGATTTCAGCCTGGATTCGTCGGCGTCTCGTTCGACTTCGAGGGTCTCGTAATAGCAGCGCTTGGTGGACGTGGACATGCTGAGCTCGGTCTATCCAATCGCGATTCAAGTTGGCGCGGAACAACGCTGACATACGGCGATATAAGCGCCCTTCGACCTTGCGGCAGAGGGCAGCATGGCAGCGCTGAGAATAACGGCTGGGAATTGATCGATGGCAGCGGGGCCGACTTCGAGGGAGTCTTGGCCCGCCCGCCCCGACGCGACGGCCTCCCCCGCGAGGGAGGAGGCCGGTAGCGCGTGTGGGGTCCAGGTCGCCCGCATCGTCACCCTCTCGGGGCTTAAGCGGACTTCTTGTTGTTCTTGTCGTCGTCGACCTCGGTGAATTCCGCATCGACGACGTCGTCCTTGGCCGCATCCTTCTTGGCGTCGGCCTCGGCCTGCTGCTTGTACATGGCCTCGCCGAGCTTCATCGAAGCCTGCGCCAGCGTCTGGGTCTTGGCCTTGATCGCCTCGGCATCGTCGCCCTTCAGCGCTTCCTTGAGGTCGCTGACGGCATCCTCGATGGCGCGGCGCTCGCTCTCGGCGACCTTCGAACCGTGCTCGGCCAGCGCCTTCTCGGTCGAATGCACCAGGCCGTCGGCCTCGTTCTTGGCGGTCACGGCCTCGCGGCGCTTCTTGTCCGCCTCGGCATTGGCCTCGGCGTCCTTGACCATCTTCTCGATGTCGGCTTCCGACAGACCACCCGAGGCCTGGATGCGGATCTGCTGCTCCTTGCCCGTGGCCTTGTCCTTGGCCGAGACGTTGACGATGCCGTTGGCGTCGATGTCGAAGGTCACCTCGATCTGCGGCATGCCGCGCGGAGCCGGCGGGATGCCCATCAGGTCGAACTGGCCGAGCATCTTGTTGTCGGCCGCCATTTCACGCTCGCCCTGGAAGACGCGGATGGTGACGGCATTCTGATTGTCCTCAGCCGTCGAGAACACCTGGCTCTTCTTGGTCGGGATCGTGGTGTTGCGGTCGATGATGCGGGTGAACACGCCGCCCAGCGTCTCGATGCCCAGCGACAGCGGGGTCACGTCGAGCAGCAGCACGTCCTTGACGTCGCCCTGGAGCACGCCGGCCTGGATCGCGGCACCGATCGCCACGACTTCGTCCGGATTGACGCCCTTGTGCGGCTCCTTGCCGAACAGCTGCTTCACGACTTCCTGGACCTTCGGCATGCGCGACATGCCGCCGACCAGCACGACTTCGCCGATCTCACCGGCGGTGACGCCGGCATCCTTCAGCGCCTTGCGGCAGGGCTCGACGGTCTTCTGGATGAGGTCGTCGACCAGCGCCTCGAACTTGGCGCGGGTGAGCTTCATCGTCAGATGCTTCGGGCCGGTCTGGTCCGCCGTGATGAACGGCAGGTTGATCTCGGTCTGCGTCGTTGAGGACAGCTCGATCTTGGCCTTTTCAGCGGCTTCCTTCAGGCGCTGCAACGCAAGCTTGTCGTTGCGCAGGTTGATGCCCTGCTCCTTCTGGAACTCGTCGGCCAGATAGCCCACGAGGCGCATGTCGAAGTCTTCGCCGCCGAGGAAGGTGTCGCCGTTGGTCGACTTCACCTCGAACACGCCGTCGCCGATTTCGAGAATGGAGATATCGAACGTGCCGCCGCCGAGGTCGTACACGGCGATGGTGCCGGCCTTGGTCTTGTCGAGGCCGTAGGCGAGCGCGGCCGCGGTCGGCTCGTTGATGATGCGCAGCACTTCGAGGCCCGCGATCTTGCCGGCGTCCTTGGTCGCCTGGCGCTGGGCGTCGTTGAAGTAGGCGGGAACGGTGATGACGGCCTGATCGACCTTCTGGCCGAGATGGGCTTCCGCGGTCTCCTTCATCTTCTGCAAGATGAACGCCGAGACCTGCGAGGGCGAGTAGGTCTGGCCGTCGGCCTCGACCCAGGCGTCTCCGTTGGAGGCTTTCACGATCTTGTACGGGACGAGCTTCTTGTCCTTCTCGACCATCGGGTCGTCGTAGCGGCGGCCGATGAGGCGCTTCACTGCGAAGAAGGTACGCTCGGGATTGGTGACGGCCTGGCGCTTGGCCGGCTGGCCGACGAGGCGCTCACCGTCGTCCGTCACGGCGACGATCGAAGGCGTCGTGCGCATGCCTTCGGAATTCTCGATGACTTTCGCGTTCTTGCCATCCATCACGGCGACGCACGAATTCGTGGTGCCGAGGTCGATCCCAATGACCTTTCCCATGGTCCTGATACCCTTCTTTTTGCGGCAGGTTGGCTGGGCCCAGAAGGCACCCGAACCGAAACCCCCTAAGATCAAACATCCGCGATATTGCGATGATTGAGGCTCATATAGGAGGGGGGGAGGGGCCCGCAAGGACCGAAGCTACGTTTCTGCCGCGAAAACATTGGGTTTTGAAAGATGATGTCCGGGCTCCGCCGCCCTTGCGGGTGAGGAATTATTAACAGGTTCGGGCCTCGGCAAGCCCCCGCCACCCGCAACAGGCCCCGCCCTGTTGCGGCAAGGCCAAACCCGCTAAAAGGCGAACCGGCCGGACAGCCGGCGCAGCTGCTTCGCGCGACAAAGCGGCCCGGCGGCCGACCATCGAACGGCCTCAATGTGAACCAATCAGAGTGCCCATGAAGCTGATCCGCCCCCTCGCCGCGCTGGCCCTCCTCGCCGTAACAGTGTTTCCGGCCCTTGCCGCCGACGCCGTTTTCCCACCTGGCTTGCGCCTCGGCATGGTGCCGCTGATCGGCCTCAGCACCGCCAAGACCTTTCCCGGCTTCGAGAGCGAGGATGGCAGTGTCAAGGTACTGGTCACCGAGCTGCCGCCGGCGGCCTATGGCGAGGTCGTGAGCGCCTTCAATGCCAATCCCGCCGGGACCAATGGCGTCACGCAGGACAAGATCGAGACCCCCGCGGGCCTCGCCTATTTCACCACCGAAAGCGGCAAGGCCGGCGATACCCCGGTGAAGCGCTATTCGATGATCGTGCCCGGCGCCGGCTTCTCCGGCTATGTCGCGGTGCAGATCCCGGAGAATGCGACCAAGATCTACACGGATGAAGCGGTGCGGCAGATGTTTGCGAGCACAGTCACCCGCAGGCAGGTCTCGGCTGAAGAGCAGATCGCGCTGATGCCGTTCAAGATCACCGATCTCGCCAACTTCAAGGACATCCGAACGCTCGCGCCGGGCAGCAGCATCATCCTCGCCGACGGCGATGAGAGCACGGGTTACGAGTCGAAGCCGTTCATGATTCTCGGCGTGATCGGCGCCACCCCGCAGCAGGCCGACGACCGCGCCCGCTTCGCCCAGGAGGCGGCGCTCCAGATTCCCGGCGTGCGCGAGTCGCGCATCACCATGTCCGAGCCGATTCGCATCAACGGCCAGCAGGGTTTCGAGACCCGGATCGACGGCGTCAGCGGCAAGGACAAGATCCCTGTGACCGTGGTGCAGTGGATCCGCTTCTCGACTGGCGGCGCATCATTGCGCATCATCGCCAGCGCCCCACGCGACCAGTGGCTGCCCGCCTTCACCCGCTTTCGCGCCGTTCGCGACGGCATCCAGCCGAAGGGATAGCTGCATCCGCAAGCGAGATGCGCTCCCTCCCTCGCTTGCTTGCGGGAGGCTTGGAGAGCGCTGTCTCACCAGCGAAGACTCTCCCAGAGGAGAGCCTCAACCGGCCGCTTTGCGCACCATGAGGATCGATCAGTTCGGCGCGCCATTCGATTCATTGTTGTTGGCAGCGGGAGTTGCCTTCGCACCGCCCTTGGCGACACCGACCAGCGCCGGGCGCAGCACGCGCTCGCCGATGGTGTAGCCGGCCTGCATAACCTGCACCACGGTGCCTGACGGCACCGACGCATCGGGTACTTCGTACATCGCCTGGTGGAAATTCGGGTCGAACTTCTGGCCCTGCGGATCGAGCTTCTTCACGCCATGCTTCTCGAGCGCGCTGTGCAGCGAGCGCTCGGTCAACTCGACACCCTCGATCAGCGCCGTGAGGCCGGGATCGGCCGCAGCACGCGCTTCGGCCGGAACGGCATCGAGCGCACGCTGGAGATTGTCGGCGATGTCCAGCACGTCGCGGGCAAAGCCGGTGATGCCGTAGAGGCGCGCGTCGGCGACCTCCTTCGTGGTGCGCTTGCGCAGATTCTCCATCTCGGCCAGCGTCCGCAGCATGCGGTCGCGCGCCTCGGCCGCTTCCTTCTGCAACGTTTCGACCGAGCCCGGCTCGGGATCGTCGGGCATGATGTAGGGCTTTGACACCACGGGCTCGGGCGTCGGCGCGGTCGTGTCTTCGGGTTGCCGGTCTCGATCGGTCATCGGCTCTAATCTCGAACTCGTTTCCAGGGATTGTTGGCCCGGATATCGTGCCTTAGCTTGCGAAAATCAAGCGCCTGTGATCGGAGGAGGCGCCGGTCAGCCCCCCAAGAGGCGGCTGACGATGCGGGCGGCGTAGTCCACGGTCGTGATCACGCGGGCATAATTCAGCCGCGTCGGCCCGATCACGCCGAGAACGCCGACGATGTGGCCGGCGGCATCCCGATAGGGCGAGATGATGGTGGAGGACCCCGACAGCGAGAACAGCTTGTTCTCGCTGCCGATGAAGATGCGCACGCCCTCGGCGGTCTCGGCCCGGCCGAGCAGGTCGATCACGCCCCGCTTGGTCTCGAGGTCGTCGAACAACAGGCGAACGCGCTCCAGATCCTCCAGCGCATGCAGATCTTCGAGCAGATTGGCATGGCCGCGAACGATGAGCTGGCGATCCTCGTTCTCGCCGCCGGACCAGCTGGCGATGCCGGCCGAGATAACTTTCTGCGTCAGCTGATCGAGCTCGGCACGGGCCTCTCCAAGGGCCGTCTCGAGCTCGAGCCGCGCCTCGGCCAGCGTGCGGCCGCGGATCCGCGCATTGAGGAAATTCCCGGCTTCGGTGAGCGCCGAGGAGGGAACCCCGGGCGGCAGCGCCAGCACGCGGTTTTCCACCTGGCCGTCCTCGCCGACGAGGATGACCAGCGCTTTCTCGGGTTCCAGGCGGACGAATTCGATGTGCTTCAGCCGCGCATTGGATTTTGGCGTCAACACGACGGCGGCGGCCCGGGTGAGGCCGGAGAGCCGCATCAAGGCCTCGTCCAGCGCCGCCTCGACCGACTGCGCCTCGCCGACCGAGGAGAGCTGGCTCTGGATCGACTGCCGCTCGGCCTCGTTGAGGTCGCCGACCTGCATCAGGGCATCGACGAAGAAGCGCAGGCCGAGTTCCGTCGGCAACCGGCCGGCGGAGGTGTGCGGGGCATAGATCAGGCCGAGCTGTTCCAGATCCGCCATGACGTTACGGACCGAGGCCGGCGACAGCGGCATGGCGATCAGGCGGGAAATGTTGCGCGAGCCGACAGGCTCGCCGGTCGCGAGGTAGCTTTCGACAATTTGACGAAAGATGTCGCGGGAACGCTCGTTGAGCTGGGCAAGGCCTGCGCGCGGCGCGATCAGATGGATCGGATCGTGATGGGCCACAGACGGTAACTCCTCTCAGATACTCGTAATTTGTCTATCCCGGGCACTTCTGACAAGCGTGGTGTTTGCGGCCGCGAAATCAGGGGGTGAAAAAGCCTTGCCGCCCATCCCCGCCGCACCTACAAGCACCGCGAGCAGCCTTTTCCCGTGAGTTTTGGAGGATTTCCCATGCGGCCAAGCCGCCGTGCGCCCGACGAATTGCGCCCCGTGACGCTGGAGCGCGGCGTGGTGAAATATGCGGAAGGTTCGTGCCTGGTGAAATTCGGCGACACCCATGTGCTGGTCACCGCCACGCTGGAGGACCGCCTGCCGCCGTGGCTGAAGGGCCAGGGCCGCGGCTGGGTCACCGCCGAATACGGCATGCTGCCGCGCGCGACCTCGGAACGGACCCGCCGCGAGGCCTCCGCCGGCAAGCAGAGCGGCCGCACCGTCGAGATCCAGCGCCTGATCGGCCGCTCGCTCCGCACCATCATCAATCTCGAAGCGCTCGGCGAGCGCCAGATCACGGTCGATTGCGACGTGCTCCAGGCCGACGGCGGCACGCGCACGGCCTCGATCACGGGCGCCTGGGTCGCACTCGCCGACTGCGTCAACTGGATGAAGGCGCGGAACATGGTCAAGGCCAACGTGCTGCGCGACAACGTCGCCGCGATCTCCTGCGGCATCTACAACGGCACGCCGGTGCTCGACCTCGACTACGCCGAGGATTCCGAAGCCGAGACCGACGCCAATTTCGTCATGACCGGCGATGGCCGCATCATCGAGGTGCAGGGCACCGCGGAACGCGAGCCGTTCACCGAAGCCGAGCTGCTGGCGCTGATGGCGCTGGCCCGCAAGGGCGTCGCGCGTCTGGTGGACTTGCAGAAACTGGCTGTGGCGTAGTCAATAAGCCATGCACCGCCGAATCACGGACAAGCTGGTCATCGCCACCCACAATCCCGGCAAGCTCGCCGAGATGCGGGAGCTGCTTGCGCCGTACGGCATCGAGGCGGTGTCGGCGGGAGAGCTCGGCCTGTCCGAGCCGGACGAGACCGGCAGCGATTTCCGCAGCAATGCCGCGATCAAGGCGATCGCGGCGGCGCAAGCAGCCAGGCTTCCCGCCTTCGCCGATGATTCCGGCATCGTGGTCGACGCGCTCGACGGCGCGCCCGGCATCTACAGCGCGCGCTGGGCCGGCCCCTCCAAGGATTTCAACGCGGCGATGGCGCAGATCGAGCGCCTGTTGCAGGAGCGCGGCGCCACCACGCCGGACAAGCGCAAGGCGCATTTCGTCTCCGCGCTGTGCGTCGCCTGGCCCGACGATCACCTCGAGCAGGTCGAGGCGCGCGTCGACGGCACGCTGGTCTGGCCGCCGCGCGGGACTGCCGGCTTCGGCTACGATCCGATGTTCCTGCCCGACGGCCACAACCGCACCTTCGGCGAGATGGAGAGCATCGAGAAGCACGGCCTGCCGCCGCTCGGGCTCGGCCTGTCGCACCGCGCCCGCGCCTTCGTGAAACTGGCGGAGATCTGCCTTGAGCCGCGCTAGAGCGTTTTCGAGCGAAGTGGACACCGGTTCGCGCCAGGACAACGCGTCAAAACAGGAATCTAAAGCCTTTGGCGTCTACGTGCACTGGCCGTTCTGCCTGTCGAAGTGTCCCTATTGCGACTTCAACAGCCACGTTCGCCACGCCGCGATCGACGAGGCGCGCTTCGCTTCCGCCTTCGCGCGAGAGATCGCAACCACCGCAGAGCGTGCGCCGGGCCGCGAGGTCACCTCGATCTTCCTCGGTGGCGGCACGCCGTCCCTGATGCAGCCCGCAACGGTCGGCGCCGTGCTCGATGCGATCGGCCAGCACTGGACCGTCGCAGGCGACGTCGAGGTCACGCTGGAGGCGAACCCGACCAGCGTCGAGGCCACGCGCTTCGCCGGCTATCGCACTGCCGGCGTCAACCGCGTCTCGCTTGGCGTGCAGGCGCTCGACGATGCCTCGCTGAAGGCGCTCGGCCGCATGCACAGCGCGCGCGAGGCGCTCGATGCAGTCGCCATCGCACGCCGCTCGTTCGACCGCTATTCGTTCGACCTGATCTACGCCCGTCCCGACCAGACGCCGGCGATGTGGGCCGACGAACTGCGCCTTGCGATCGACGAAGCGGCCGAGCATCTGTCGCTCTATCAATTGACGATCGAGGAAGGCACGCCGTTCTTCGGCCTGCACCAGGCCGGCAAATTGAAGACGCCGGATGAAGCGGTCGCGCGCGCTCTCTACGACGTCACGCAGGAGACCTGCGACAGACTGGGTCTGCCCGCCTACGAGATCTCCAATCACGCCCGGCGCGGCGCCGAGTGCCGGCACAATCTGGTGTACTGGCGCGGCGAGGAATATGCCGGCATCGGGCCCGGCGCGCACGGCCGCCTCGACATCGACGGCGTGCGCCACGCCACCGCCACCGAGAAGCGTCCCGAGGCCTGGCTGCTGCGCGTCGAAACCAACGGCCACGGTGTCGTCACCGACGAGCTCCTCAACAGCGAAGAGCGCGCCGACGAATTCCTGCTGATGGGATTGCGCCTCGCCGAGGGCATCGACCCCGAGCGCTACAAAGCACTCGCGGGCCGCCCGCTCGACCCCCGCCGCATCGCGCTGCTGCGCGAGGAAGGCGCGATCACGGTGGACCCGACGGGCCGGCTGCGCGTGACCAGCAGCGGATTTCCGGTGCTGGATGCCGTGGTCGCGGATCTGGCGGCGTAACAATTCTTCGCCTCGCCGCTTGCGGGGAGAGGCCCGAATGCGCGCAACGCGCGGATTCCGGGTGAGGGGGACTCTTCACGAATCCAACTCTCACCGTCCCCGCGGAGACTCCCGCTCACCCCAACCCTCTCCCCGCAAGCGGGGCGAGGAAGCACATCTCGCTACGCCCCAAAGCTCTTCGGCGAGCCTGCAACCGCAACGCCGCCACCCTGCGTCACCTTCATCACCGCGAGCCCGCGTTCATTGGTGCCGTCCGCGCGGAAGCGGAACAGGCCGTCGATGCCGGCAAAGCCGGAGGGGTTGGTGAGCACGTCGGACGAAAAGCGCGTCGTACCCTGTGTGCGCGCCAGCGCAGCGACGAGCGCGACGGCGTCATAAGCGAGCGTCGCGGTGCGGATCGGCTCGGCGCCGTATTTGGTGCGATAGCGGCCGGAGAAGGCGCGGAAGCCGGCCGGGTCGGGCGCGGCGTAAAGCCCGCCCTGAAGCGCGGCGCTGGCATAGACGCGCGGATTGTCCCACAGGCCGGTGCCGAGCAGCTGGATGTTGCGCAGATTGGCACCTGCGGCCGTCATCGCATCCGCCACTGAGACCACCGCATCGCCGTCATCGGCAATGAACAGCGCGTCCGCGCTGCCGAGCTGCTGCGCCACGGTGCGTGCCGGCGTGGCGCGATCGGCGCCGTATTTCTCGAAGGCGACGATGCGCCCGCCGCGCCGCGGCGCCGCCGCCTTCACCGCGGCCTCGACGACATTGCCGTAGGCGTTGTCGGGCACCAGCACGGCGAAAGAGCGCTTTCCGATGCTGGCGGAATATTCGACGATGCGGTTGACGTCGGACTCCGGCAGGAACGAGAGCAGATAGACGCCGCGCCCGGCGATGCTGGAATCGGTCGAGAAGGCGATGACGGAAATGCCGCGCGTGCGCGCGACCTGCGCCACCGCCGGCACCGATTGCGCGAACAGCGGCCCGAGGATGATCTCGGCGCCTTCGTCGACCGCCTGCTGCGCGCCGGCTTGCGCACCTTGCGGGCTGCCATTGTCGTCCTTGATGAGGAGCTGGATGTTCGGGTTCTGGAACTCGGCCAGCGCCATCTCGGCGGCGTTGCGCATCGATTGCGCGGCGAGCCCGGCGTTACCGGCAGCTGAGAGCGGCAGGATCAGACCTACCTTCACGCCGCCGGTGCCGGCGGTCGTCGCCTGTTGCTGCGGACCCGCCGGCTGGGCCGGCGGCGCGGAGCTCGAGAACGGGTTGGAGAACTGGCTGAGACTCTGCTGCACGCCGGCGCAGGCCGACAGCACGGGCGCACCGAGCAGCAGGCCGAGCGCGCTCCGGCGGGTGGCCCCCGACGATCGGGATCCCGGAGCGAGAGACTTTGGATGACGCGGGCCCATCATGGCAGCTTCTCTTCTGACCCGCCGTTGCCGGCCGGTCACGACATTCCTTCCGCGACACAGGCCGCGGACTCAGGCATATTGTCGGCAAACAGTTAACCAAAACAAAAGGATAACAGCCGCTTAACGCGACCGCCCTCCCGTTCCGGCAGCCGTTCGCCGTCGCTCATCCAGCATCAAGGCGGCGTTTCCGTCGTGAATATGGCGCGATGGCCCTCATTCCCACTCGAGGTGATCCTGGCCGATCACATTCCCGTCCGTTCCTCGCCCCCCATATGGGCACGATCTTGGGCCCGATCTTTTTCGACCAGCCGGTTCCCAGCCCTGCGGATCGTGCCTAAGTTGGCTTCATTATGCGCGCAAAGCCGGCCCCGATAAATACGTCTGAAGCTCAAGACGCCGCCTCGCGCGGTTTCTCCATCGATGCCCATCGGCTCGCGGCGCCGAAGGCCGCGCCGGGTCTCTATCTGGTCGCGACACCCATCGGCAATCTCGGCGACATCACCCTGCGGGCGCTTCAGACGCTCGCCGGCGTCGATGTCATCGCCTGCGAGGACACCCGCATCACG
Organism: Bradyrhizobium sp. 191; assembly: GCF_023100985.1. NCBI lineage: Bacteria > Pseudomonadati > Pseudomonadota > Alphaproteobacteria > Hyphomicrobiales > Nitrobacteraceae > Bradyrhizobium > Bradyrhizobium sp. 191. The sequence continues at coordinate 4,529,832 of NZ_CP064692.1, read as the reverse complement.
CGCCGCCTGACCGAGCGCTATGCGATCGCAGCAACGCTCAAGCAATATCACGAGCACAATGCGGAAGCGGCGCGTCCGAAGATTCTCGAGGCTCTGGCGCGAGGCGGCTCGGTCGCGCTGGTGTCGGACGCCGGCACGCCACTGATCTCCGATCCCGGCTTCAAGCTGGTGCGCGAGGTCTGCGCCGCCGGCCATCCGGTGCACGCGCTGCCCGGCCCGTCCTCGGTGCTGGCAGCGCTGTCCGTCGCCGCGCTGCCGACCGACCGCTTCTTCTTCGAGGGTTTCCTGCCGGCGAAATCCGCCGCGCGCCGCGCACGCCTCGCCGAGCTTGCGCGCATCGACGCGACGCTGGTGATGTTCGAATCGGGCAACCGGATGCAGGCCACCTTGGACCATCTCGCGGAGATCATGGGCGAACGCGAGGCCGCGATCTGCCGCGAGCTGACGAAGTTGCACGAGGAGGTCAGGCGTGCGCCGCTCGCCGAGCTCGCGCGGCAGGCCGATGCGCCCGAGACGCGCGGTGAGTTCGTTCTGGTGATCGGCCCGCCCGCAGCGGACGCCGACGTGCTGGCATCGGATGCGCTCGACGGGCTCCTGCGCGAGCAGCTTGCCGCAAACAGCGTCAAGGATGCCGTGGCGCATGCGGTCGCACTGTCGGGCCGGCCGCGCCGCGAGGTCTATGCCCGCGCACTGGAGCTCGCAAAGGATCTTCGGGGCGGCGATGGCGAAGACTGATATCCCCAGGGAACCGAAGGTCGCCTCGCCCGAGCGCGTCGCCGCGTTCCGCACCGGCATTTCCGCGGAGAGCCGCGCCGCGGCCTATCTGATGGCCAAGGGCTACCGCATCCTCGCCAAACGCTACCGCACCCCGCATGGCGAGATCGACATCGTGGCGCGCCGCCGCAACCTGATCGCCTTCGTCGAGGTCAAGGCGCGGGCGAGCCTCGACGACGCCGCTTTCGCCGTGACGCCGCGCCAGCAGCAGCGCATCATCGACGCCGCGCAAGGCTGGCTCGTAGCGCATCCCGAGCATGCCGAATTCGAATTGCGATTCGACGCGATGCTGATTGCGCCGCGCTCGCTTCCGCGCCATGTGTTGGCGGCATTCGACGCCTCGACCTGAAAGGCAGATCATGAAACTCAATGTCGCCGTCCAGATGGATCCCATCGCCCGCATCAACATCAAGGGCGATTCCACCTTTGCGCTGCTTCTGGAAGCGCAGAAGCGCGGCCATGGCCTGTCCTATTACACGCCCGACAAGCTCTCGATGGTCGGCGAAGAGCTGGTCGCGCCGGTTCAGCTCCTGACCGTGCGCGACGAGCCCGGTGACCACTTCACATTGGGCGAGCCCAGGCGCGAAGCGTTGAACGGCTTTGACGTGGTGCTGCTCCGCCAGGACCCGCCGTTCGACCTCGCCTACATCACCTCGACGCATTTCCTGGAGCGCATCCATCCGAAGACGCTGGTCGTCAACGATCCCGCCTCCGTGCGCAACGCGCCGGAGAAGCTGTTCGTGATGAATTTTCCGCAGCTGATGCCGCCGACGCTGATCTCGCGCGACCTGGATGAGATCAACGCGTTTCGCGACAAGCACGGCGCCGTCGTCATGAAGCCGCTGCACGGCCATGGCGGCGCGGCGGTGTTTCGCGTGATGCCGCAGGACATGAATTTCGGCTCACTGTTCGACATGTTCTCGGTGACGTTCAGGGAGCCCTGGGTGATCCAGCAGTTCATCCCCGAGGTGAAGCACGGCGACAAGCGCATCATCCTGGTCGACGGCGAGTTCGCCGGCGCGGTGAACCGCGTGCCGGCCGCCGACGACCTCCGCTCCAACATGGTGCGCGGCGGCGCGGCGCAGGAAACGGAGCTCACCCCGCGCGAGCGCGAGATCTGCACCACCGTCGGCCCGGCGCTGCGCGCGCGCGGCCTCCTGTTCGTCGGCATCGACGTCATCAACGGCAACCTCACCGAGATCAACGTCACCTCGCCGACCGGCATCCGGGCGATTGCACGGCTCGGCGGCCCTGACGTCGCGGCGAGGATCTGGGACGTGATCGAGCAGAAGCGGAAGAAGTAGAGCCCGTCACTTCGTAACCGCTCCATCACCGTCACCCTGAGGTGGCCACTTCTTCAGCGGCCCTCGAAGGGCGACGGCCCGTCTGGAGCACCGAGGCCGTGCATCCTTCGAGGCTCCGCACGCCATGCATTCGCATCGCGTGCCTCGCACCTCCAGCGACAATGGCTTCGCCATTGCGCGGGGATGACGGACCGTGGGCGGTTATCGCGGATACGACGCGGCTTCCGAGCCCACCACTAACCACCCGTTCACCATGACGCCCACGCGCCGCATTCAATCGCGTGCGCCGGTCTGCGTGAAACTACGGAGCCGCCGGCGGATCGAATAACGCCGCGTTCACCATCCGCCGAAAACCAGCATCGCCGGCCGGCCATCGCATTCGGCCTCGCAACACCCCTTATACTTTTGCTCCCTACTCATCGACGCGGGGGAACACGCCACGTGCAGTTCGAGTGCCCCGCGTAAGAGTAGAGGCGCATGAACACCGCACGCATTGTCGTTCTCGTCATCGCACTGGGCGCCGGCGGCGTCGCTGCGTATCTGGCGAGCGGCTTCGACAACAATCCCGCGCCTGCCCCTCCCGTCGCCGAAAAGCTGCCGACGGTCGAGGTGCTCGTCGCGAAGAACGATATCCAGCTCGGCCAGGCCGTAAAGCCAGATGATCTGCAATGGCAAGCCTGGCCGGCCGCGACGGCGAGCAGCGCCTTCATCCGCCGCGACGGCAGGCCCGACGCGCAGACCCAGATCGCCGGCTCGATCGCACGCGTGCCGTTGATGCAGGGCGAGCCGATCCGCGAGCAGAAGCTGGTCAGGGCCGAAGGCTCCGGCTTCATGGCCGCGATCCTGCCGTCCGGGATGCGCGCCGTCTCCACCGAGATTTCAGCCGAAACGGGCGCCGGCGGCTTCATCCTTCCGAACGACCGCGTCGACATCATCCTGACCCGCCGCCTGAAGAATCCAGACGGCAACAGCGATGGCCCGACCGGCGGCAACGACCTCATCCTGTCCGAGGTCATTCTCGCCAACATCCGCGTGCTCGCGATCGACCAGGCGCCGAAGGAAAAGGACGGCCAGAACGCCGTGCTCGGCAAGACCGTCACGCTCGAGCTCAGGCCCGACCAGGTCGCGACGCTCTCGGCCGCACGCCAGGGCGGCACGCTGACGCTCGCGCTGCGCAGCATCGTCGATGCCAACGCATTCGAGGGCACGCCCGAGGACCAGGCGGTCAAACGCCCGGGCGGCGTGAACGTGATCCGTTACGGCGTGCAGGCACGACAACTGACGTCACAGAAGTGATGGGGATAGCATGAGTTACGGGGGCGATCGGACGGGCCTGCGCATTCGGGGGAAGCGCGCGCGCTCGTTCCTGGCGGGGACGATGTTGATGCTGGGGCTGCTCGCAGCCTCCGACGCCGTCAGCGCCGCGGATGCGCCGGTCGGCGACCAGGCGCCGATGCAAGCGCCCGACCTCGGCGTGTCGCCGGTCTCGACGGTCGCAGCGGCGAGGACGCGATTTCTCTCGCTTGGTGTGGGCAAATCCGTCGTCATCGACCTGCCGCGCGAGGTCAAGGACGTGCTCGTGGCCGACCCCAAGATCGCCAACGCGGTGATCCGCTCGGCGCAGCGCGCCTATATCATCGGCGGCCAGGTCGGCCAGACCAACGTCGTGTTCTTCACCGCCGACGGCCAGCAGGTCGCCTCCTACGACATCGCCGTGAAGCGCGATCTCAACGGCATGCGCGCGGCGCTGCGCCAGTCCTTGCCGGGCGTACAGGTCGAAGGCGTCGGCGACAGCGTGATGCTGACCGGCTCGGTGTCGAACCCGGTCGAGGCCCAGCAGGCCGGCGACGTCGCCGCAAAGCTCGTCGGCGGCGCTGAGAAGGTCGTCAACAACATCGTCGTGCGCGGCCGCGACCAGGTGATGCTCAAGGTCGTCGTCGGCGAAGTGCGCCGCGACATCGTCAAGCAGCTCGGCGTCGATCTCAGCGCCAGCCTGAATGCCGGCACCGCGGTGGTGAACTTCAACAACTCCAACCCGTTCTCGATCTCCGGCGGCCCGCTCGTCAGCAGCAACGGGCTCGGTGTCACCGGGCTCGCAAAAGGCGTGGCCACGGTCAATGCCACGATGCGCGCGATGGAAAGCGCCGGCGTGATGCGGACCCTGGCCGAGCCGAGCCTGACGGCGATCTCCGGCGAGTCCGCCACCTTCATTGCCGGCGGCGAATTCCCGATCCCTGCGGGCTATTCCTGCGATCCGGTCACCCATGTCTGTACCACCCAGATCACCTACAAGAAGTTCGGCATCTCCCTGAACTTCACGCCGGTCGTGCTCAGCGAGGGACGTATCAGCCTGCGCGTGATGACCGAAGTCTCGGAGCTGTCGAGTCAGAACGCCATCTCCGTGACGCAAGCAGTGTCCGCGGGCCAGACCAGCTCGATCACCATCCCGTCGATCCAGACCCGCCGCGCCGAGACCACGCTGGAAATTCCCTCGGGCGGCTCGATGGCGATGGCCGGCCTGATCCAGCAGCAGACCAAGCAGGCGATCAACGGCCTGCCCGGCGTCGACCAGCTGCCGATCATCGGCGCGCTGTTCCGCAGCCAGGACTTCGTCAACAACGAGACCGAGCTGATGGTGATCGTGACGCCCTATGTGGTCCGCGCGGTCGCCCAGAAGGAATTGTCGCGGCCCGACGACGGCTTCGCGCCGGCCTCGGATGCGCAGACGGCGCTGCTCGGCCGCATGAACCGCCTCTATGGCATCGCGCGCCGCGTCGATCCGATCAGCGGCACGCCGGGTGATTTCGGCTTCATCATCGACTGAGACGAACGCGCGGCGTGGGAACCGGTGCAGGAATTGGGGCAGGAGGGGATGAGGCGATGACGAAGACGACAGCCGATCGACGTCGCAATCTGGGCGTGGTGCTGGCACTGGCGGGGATCTCCGTCATGCTCGGCGCCTGCAACACCACCGAGATCGTCACCCAGACGGTGCCGACCGACTATCGCCAGCGCCACCCGATCGCGGTGCAGGAAGGCAAGCGCTCGATCGTGATCTTCGTCGGCAAGGCACGAGGCGGCCTCTCGGCCGCACAGCATTCGGATGTCGCGGGCATCGCGCGGGACTGGGCGCGCGAAGGCACCGGCTCCGTCGTCGTCGACGTGCCCGTCGACAGCGCCAATTCGCGCGCGGCTGCTGCGACCTACCAGGAAATCCGCTCCGTGCTGGCGTCGGGCGGCGTGCCGTCGCGTGCCATCGTCCAGCATCCCTACCGCCCCGAGGATCCCGGGCTGCTGCCCACCATCCGCTTGAGCTATTCGAAGATTGCGGCCGTCGCCGGCCCCTGCGGGCTGTGGCCGGAAGACGTCGGCCCCTCCATCCTCGACCCCGGCTACAACGAGAACCGGCCCTACTTCAATCTGGGCTGCGCAACCCAGCGCAATCTCGCGGCCATGATCGACAACCCGGCCGATCTCGAGCAGCCGCGCGCCGAGACGCCGGCCTATACCGCGCGGCGCAACATCGCGTTCGAACGCTATCGCAAGGGCACGACGACCACGACCGCCTATCCCGAATCCGACAAGGCCAAACTCAGCGACACCGGCAGATGACAAGCTTCGACGACGAAGAAGCGGACGATCCGCGGCACCCCGAGGAACACATTGCACCGGTTCCTCGCATTTCCGTACAAGCCTTTTGCGAGACCGAGCAGACGCTCAAGGCGGTGACCGCGGCGGGCGAGGATCGCCGGCTCGCCAAGGCCCACCTCACCGCCAAGGACGGCGGCCTCGCCGCGGCGATCGAGGTCTATGAATCGATGCCGACGCCGAACGTGATCGTCATCGAGTCCGACGGCACGCGCGACATCCTCGAGGGCCTGGACGACCTCGCCGGCGTCTGCGATCCCGGCACCCGCGTGGTCGTGATCGGCAACCCCAACGACACCGCGCCCTATCGCGAGCTGGTGCGCCGCGGCGTCAACGACTACGTGGTCGGCCCGGTCGAGACACTCGACGTCGTTCGCTCGATCTGCAGCCTGTTCTCGGCTTCCGAGGCCATCATCACCGGCCGCGTCATCGCCGTGGTCGGCGCCAAGGGCGGCGTCGGTGCGTCCACCGTCGCGCACAATGTGGCCTGGACCATCGCCCGGGACCTCGCGCTCGATTCCGTCGTGATCGATCTCGACCTCGCCTTCGGCACGGCGAGCCTCGACTACAACCAGGATCCGGTGCAGGGCATCGCCAATGCGGTGCTGTCGCAGGACCGGCCGGACACGGCGCTGATGGAACGCCTGCTCGCCAAATGCACCGATCGCCTCAGCCTGCTGGCGGCACCGGCTGCGCTCGACCGCGTCTATGATTTCGGTACCGAAGCCTTCGATGCGGTGTTCGACACGCTGCGCATGACCACGCCCTGCATCGTGCTCGACGTTCCCCATCAATGGTCCGGCTGGACGCGGCGCGCGCTGGTCAACGCCGACGACATCGTGATCGTGGCCGAGCCCGATCTCGCGAACCTGCGCAACACCAAGAACATGCTGACCGTGCTGAAGGCGGCACGCCCCAATGATCGCCCGCCGCTGTACTGCCTCAACCAGGTCGGCATGCACAAGCGCGCGGAGATCGAGGTCAAGGCCTTCGCCAAGACCATGGAGAGCCAGCCGATCGCGGTGATCCCGTTCGATTCGAAATTGTTCTCGACCGCGGCCAATAACGGCCAGATGATCGCGGAGGTCTCCAAGACCCACCGCACCACCCTTCTGTTCCAGACCATGGCGAATCGCCTCGCCGGCCGCGGCGAGGTGAAGAAGCCGAAGCGCTCGCTGCTCGAGCCGCTCCTGAAGAAGCTGAAGGGCAGGTCGGGGCGCGGGTCAGCCCCGCATCGCAAGGCGTCGTAAAGAGCGGGAATCGCAAAGATCGGAAGAGGGCGGACTAATTGTCCGCCCTTTGCTGTTTCTTCGCCAGCAACTGGCGCAACGCCGTGACCTTGGCCGCCGCCTGATCGGGCGGCAGATCGGCCTTCACGAGTATTTCGGCTTCGGCCTCGCGGCCCTGCAATCCCAGCACGAGCGCGAGATTGGCACGAACCCGCGGATCGTTCTGATTGCGCTGATAGGCGCGGCCGAGCACCTGTTCGGCCTTCGGCAGATTGTTTTGCAGCACATAGGACAGGCCGAGATTGGACAGCACGGTCGGCTCATTCGGCACGATCTTCAACGCCGCGGCGTAATATTGCTGCGCCTCCTCGTTGCGGCCGAGCTGATCGAGCGCCGCGCCCTGCGCCGACAAGATGCGCCAGTCCGGATCCTCGGGCGTATGCGCACGGCTGAGAACGTCGAAGGCCTGCTGGAAATTGCCGCTATCGGCGAGCGCGCGGCCGTAGCCGGCGAGCAGCGCCTTGTTGCTGGGATGGCCAAGCACGGCCTGCTCAAGCACCGCGACCGCCTGCGCGCGCTGGCCTGTCTCGCGCAGCGCCTTGCCGTAGGCGAGCGCAACGGAGGGATCGCCGGGCCTGGCGCGATAGCGCTCGCGCAATGCGTCCATGTCCGGCCGGGCGTCGGCCTTGCCGGCTGTTTCCGGTTTGCCGCCGAGCGCGCCGGTGACGTCCTCGAGGCCCGTCGTCTGACAGCCGCCGAGGCCGAGCACCAGGAGTGCGGGAAGCAGGAATCTCGCCGAAGGGGCGAGGCACGAACGCTTGGACATACTCTGATCACTCGGCAACTGATCAGAGATGCTGACCCATTAACGCTAAAGTCCCGTTAAGGAGGACGGCCGCTGCGGCCTAATCGACGAATTCGGCGCCGAACTCGCAGCCGATGCGCCAGCGCAGGCGGCATTGGCGGGAATAGTCGGGCGCGAAGATGATGGTGAATTGCGGCGGCACTTCCAGGAATTCCGCCACCACTTTCACACCCCCATCCGAAATATCCGTGATCGTGCAATCCCGCGGCAGCGAGCCCGCGCCAAAATGAATCTTGGCGAGCCGGCTGCACACCCGACGTTCGCTTCTTCGGCGATTTGCAAGCATTTGAACTGTTCACCCGTTAGATCACGGCCCATCCCGCGAGCCCAGCAGTAGCGGACATTCGTTGGAATGTGCTGAGGACAGAAGGCGGCATTCGAGACGCAGTCTTCGCGTCACGTTTACGTCTGGTTAGGGCCTGCGCAGGCGTCGAAGAGCGTTCCCGTATTGTTCTTGCGGAAACAGCCGCGCTCTGCTACCCCTAATTGCGCGAAAGGGGCAGGCTGGTTCGAGCATGGTTCAGCGGGTTTCTACCGTCGCCTTTGAAGGGATCGAGGCCCGCGCGGTCGACGTGCAGGTGCAGGTCGCGCCCGGTCTGCCGGCCTTCGCCATCGTCGGCCTGCCGGACAAGGCGGTGTCCGAGGCGCGCGAGCGGGTGCGCTCGGCGCTGATCGCCTCGGGACTGGCGCTGCCGGCGCGGCGGATCATCGTCAATCTGGCACCGGCCGACCTGCCGAAGGAAGGCAGCCATTACGACCTGCCGATCGCGCTCGGGCTGATGGCGGCGATCGGCGCGATCCCACCGGATGCACTGACCGGCTTCACCGTTCTCGGCGAGCTCGGCCTCGATGGCTCGATTGCGCCGGTGGCCGGTGTCTTGCCCGCCGCGATCGGCGCCAATGCGCGCGAGGAAGGCTTGATCTGCCCGGCGGCCTGCGGCTCCGAAGCGGCCTGGGCGAGCCCGGACATCCAGATCATCGCGGCGAGTTCGCTGATCCAGATCGCCAACCATTTCAAGGGCACCCAGGTGCTGTCGCGGCCCTCGCCAAAGGTGCACGAGGCCCCCGCCTCCACGCTCGACCTGCGCGACATCAAGGGCCAGGAAAGCGCCAAGCGCGCGCTGGAGATCGCGGCCGCCGGCGGGCATCACCTGCTGATGATCGGCGCGCCCGGCGCCGGCAAATCGATGCTGGCGGCGCGCCTGCCCTCGATCCTGCCGCCGCTGTCGCCGGGCGAGCTGCTCGGCATTAGGTAGCAAACTCACCAAGCCCAAGCTGGCGGCAATCCTACCTGATTTGCTACCATTCGCCTATGAGCAAGCAAGATGTTGAGCGGTTTCGTAAACAGGCTGAGGAAGCCCGCCAGATGGCGGCGCAGTCCATTAGCGCCCTAGACAAGGAATCATGGCTCCGCATTGCGGAGGATTGGCTGCGGCTCGCTCAGGAAGTTGAGAAGCGGGCAGGCAGGTCATGAACGAATTTGTCGTAGCAGGACTCGTGAAGCGTCGGGCGCAGTTGGCGGGCGATATCGAGGCCGCCCATGAGTCCCTTCGGAAGATGGTCTTGGACTTGGAGAGCCTAGACGCCACGATCCTGCAATTCGATCCGAGCTACCGGGTGGAGTCCATTAAGGCGAAGGCCTTCCGGCCGCCCAAGGATTGGAGCAACCGGGGCGAGATGTCCCGGATCGTGCTCAGCATCCTTCGCCAAGCCGCAGAGCCGCTTACCAGTCGGGATGTCGCCTTGCAGCTGCTAGTGGAACGGGCCTTAGACAAGAACGATCAGCGGCTCTTGCGGATCATGTCCAAGCGGGTCGGGCTGGCGCTCCGGATTCAGCGGGAAAACGGCCTTGTCCGGTGCGAACAGGGACCGGGGCAGTACATGCTTTGGCAGATTGCGCGCTGATTCGATATTACCAATTATTAACAATGGGTTAACCTACTTCGCTTTCTGTTTCCCGTAGAACTAGAATATTTTTCAGGTTCCCGATTGAACTCAGCCGGGGTCTAATGTATCTACAAATCAGGCTATGCCTGTAGGTCTTCCGTATGGGGGCCGCGCAAAAGGTCGGGTTAACACCCGGCCTTTTGTGTTTTTACGGACCTTTCTTCTGATCAAAACAGTAGGTTTTGATGCCGAGAATGGCTGCTTTTTCGGCTGGTACTTGGTCGGTGATGAGCCGACCTCCCTTCGCAATCCTGTCATAGACATCATAGCTCGCATCGTAGCTCCCGCGAGCAATTGAGTAGATATAGCTATCCGCGATTTGCATTAGCGTGTTCGCCTTATCTTTCCCCTCAATAGTCAGAAGAGTGTGGGCGAATTGTTCGACGGTCAGAGGCTCGTACTTCGCGGAGTTCTGCTTATCGAACGCAAGGCCATTGTTTTTTAGATTGATATAATAGCTCTTTACGCGCTGGTTGGTCCCGGGGTCGGCCATTTCGAAGGACACGGTCAACCGGCGGCCATTCATCCGCGCGAGTTTGGCTGATCTCTCCAAAAGGATATCGAATGCGCTTCGGCACAAGAGCCACTTCGCATCACCCTCGCGCTTGCCATATCCACGCGCGATATAGCCTGGACGGTCGATAACGCAGGCTGTCCCCGACACGGGCATGGCAGCCAAAAAGTCCTGATAGGTTGACCAAAACCTATTCAGATCGCCTTGGTCGAGCGTACCTAGCCAAGCAAAATTCTTCTTTTTTGCCCGCATGTCCGTGAAGTGGAGCGGCGCTTTGATTTTCGGCCACTGCTTTTTGAAGTCGGAGAGACCCTGTTTGACCGTAGCAACGTCTTCGTCGTTGACGAGGATACCTCCCATCGCAAACCAGTCGTTACCGTGCTTGGCCTCCGTTCCGGGTCTATCAGGATGGCGGGTGCCGGACTCATCAATGTAGAGATGAAGCAGTGGTTCTTTCGGCTTATCGTCGGCCATCAGCGTCTCGGTTGTGTTTGGGCGGGATACAACAATTCACAGTACAGTCTTAAAAATCAATCCGCCAACCGCTTCTGCCAGTAGCCTTTCCATTGACGCGATACCGGATGCTGCAAAGCGGCATCCGTTGCCATCAAATACTGCTCGCCGTTGCTGACACGGCGGTTGTTCTCGCGCCAAGCCATTTCGCTGGCATAGGCAGCCAGATAGGGGCCGGCGACATGGTGATGAATGCCGATCTCCGCACGACGTAAGCGTGAGAAGAACGACTCCGCCTGATTGGTGCAAGCCTCGCCATCCGAATAGGCTTCGCTGTGATTGATCCGCTTCGTCAGGAAGCGAGCGTGTAGCGCGTCCCAATGTGCAGCCTCGTCAGCATGAACGGTGCTGCCGGGCTGCACGGTGCGCGCAATCGTCACCACGGCTGCGTCTTCTGACTTGAAGACGAAAGGCAGCGTCCGGCCGCCGCGCTCGCGCATGATGACCACGACGCGGCGCTTGCCGGTCTGGTTCTGCACCAAGCGGCGGTCGCGGCGATTTTCCTTGTGGTTGGCGGGGCGAACGTGGCCGCCGAAATAGGCGCCGTCGACTTCCACCGTGCCGCCTACGGTCGCGCCGTTGGCTTCTGAGGCCATCGCTTCGCGGATTTTATGAGCCATCACGAAAGCGGTCTTGTACTGGCAATCTAGGTCGCGGCTCAGTTGAAGCGCGCTATGGCCCTTCGCGCCGTTGACGAAGATCGCGATGGCCAAGAGGTAGTCGCGGATCGGCAGCTTGCGGCTGGCGAAGATCGTGCCCGACGTGACGCTGAATTGGTGATTGCAGCCCTTGCACTTGAACAGCTTGCGCGTCTGGTAGGTGTAGACGGCGACGCAGCCGCACTTGGGGCAGAACGGCTCGCCGTTAGTGGCGGCCCAGCGGATCAGCTTGAAGGTCTGATAGGCTTCCTCGTCCGACAAACGGGCGACTTTCGCTAAACTTAGCGACCTCGCCCTTGCCGTGAGAAGGAGGTGTTGCGACATGAGACCAACGTTTTCCGTTGACCTCATCGATAAGCGTTAAAAGTAATGGCGTCAACTGAAATCGTTGACCTTGACGAATATGTTTATTGTCAACATATTCCGCGGATGACCCCAGAACAGTGTCGAGCCGCGCGAGCATGGCTAAATTGGCCTCAAGACGCGCTTGCAAAAGCCGCGAGCGTGGGCGTTTCGACCGTGCGGGATTTTGAGGCGGGTCGGCGGGTGCCGACCCGGAACAACCTCGCCGCAATGCAGGTGGTTCTTGAGGGGGCTGGCGTTTCATTTGTCGAAAACGAAAAAGAGCGGGGCATTAGCGTGCCCCGCTCGACAGAAGGCGCTGATTCTGCTAGAAAATGATGGTGGACCGGTTGGGGATTGGACCCAAGCCCGCGCAGGTGGAAATCCGGCGAGCGTCTCCAGACCCGGCCCGTCCTAGAGACTACCGATCACGCGGGAACGTGACCGATAGCCCCTTAGGTGAATGTGAGTTGATCTATATTCTCATGTTCCACCTTCCTTTCGGCCCGTTTGGACCGGGCACCACACTTGGTTAGAGAGACCTCGAACCGGACCCGATAAGGGTCCGGTTCCTAACCTATACCCCGATTCTCCGAGTGCATCAAGCGCACTTCCGCGCTCTTTAGCAAAGAGTCACGTTTTGTTGGTCCCGCGCGCGCCATCTGTCATTTGAATATTGCTTGGAACGCCTGCTTTATCGGCCACCATCCGCCATTTTCGCCTAAATTCGGCCGCGGACCACGGCTTTCCGGAGTACTCACAGATTACCATCGGGCCTGTTCGCTTCCAGTGTGGGACATTGTTGATCTCCTCCATGATCATGGAGAGCCGCTTAAGGTCATTCTGGAGCGGCTTGGTCTCGCCCTTGCGTCCGACCGGTAATTCCCGGCGCAAAATCATGTTCTCGTCGATGTCAGACCACATCAGACCGCCGACCCACTTCTCGTGGTCGTTCTTGATGTCGTCTGGCCCCGGCTCATCCAAGGGGACCCATTGGCCAATAATATCTACTTGACGAAGCTTAGGAATTTCAAATTGCAGCGCCTGCGCCAAGGCAATTGAAGGCCAATTAAACTGGTTGTGGGCCGTTGCCCTGATCGCCCGCGCATGATCGTAGGTCAGAATCTCGGTCCTCGTAGGAGGTGGCTCAAACCGCATATTCCCAATGATCGTGCTAAGCCGGGTACAAGCATCATCCTCCAGCACGACCGAACCGAAGCTGCAAAGTAATCGCACCTTGCCGAGCAGAGAATGGCCCATTGAGGCCTTGCCGCCTGCGGCCCAGCTATTGTCGTGCATGTATTGAACGCGGCTGGCAGTCCAGTCCGCCACGCGTTCTGAGCCAATTTCCCTGTCTAAGCGATTGATACCTTGATCGTAATTCTTCCGAACCGAATGCTTAAGCTTGTGATACGGCGACTTCTCATGGGTGCGGTAGGCCTTAATCAGGCCTGAAAAGGTGCCGTCGAAAGCGGCCGGCTTCTTAGGCTCGTGCTCGGATTTGGGCTGCTCCGACTGAGCGCCGTTTGCATAGGCCCGCTCATCCTTTGGAGGCTGGTAAACGCCCACATCGGGCGTGATGCCTAGCTCGATTGCCAGTTCCTTGAACTTGGCGAGCTTGTCCAATCGCTCCCGAAGGCGCGCCATTTCGGCGTCAATCGCCGCCAAATAGCTCTGTTGGTCGCTCATGGAATCGATACCCAAGTCAGCAAGCACCGAACATATGTCATTTAACATAGGGGTCAATCCTTACATAAAAATACCGCGAGGCCGTCCCCAGGGACGCTGCCTCGATCTTGCTGCGTAAGTTATTGAATTTGTTGGGAGGTGAGTTTGCTACCTAATGCCGGAGCTGCTCGAGGTCTCGATGATCGCCTCCGTCGCCGGCGAGATCGAAGGCGGCGCGCTGACGGCGCGGCGGCCGTTCCGCGCGCCGCATCATTCCGCCAGCATGGCCGCGCTCACCGGCGGCGGCATGCGCGCCAAGCCCGGCGAGATCTCGCTGGCGCATCAGGGCGTGCTGTTCCTCGACGAGCTGCCGGAGTTCGATCCGCGCGTGCTGGATTCGCTGCGCCAGCCGCTGGAGAACGGCGAGGTCGCGGTATCGCGCGCCAATCACCGCGTCACCTACCCTGCCCGCTTCATGCTGGTCGCAGCGATGAATCCCTGCCGCTGCGGCAATGCGTTCGAGCCCGGCTATGCCTGCAAGCGCGGCCGCATCGACCGCTGCACTGGCGACTACCAGGCGCGCATCTCCGGTCCCCTCATGGACCGCATCGATCTGCGCATCGAGGTGCCGGCCGTGACCGCGGCGGACCTGATCCTGCCGCCGCCGGCGGAAGGCTCCGCCGAGGTCGCCGCACGCGTGGCGGCGGCGCGCGACATCCAGCTCGCACGCTATGCGGATGCCGGCCTGCCCAAGATCCGCACCAATGCCGAGGCGCCCGCCTCGGTGCTGGAGGAGATCGCAAAGCCGGATGCACAAGGCGCCAAGCTGCTGCGCGATGCCGCCGAGACCATGCGGCTGTCGGCGCGCGGCTATCACCGCGTGCTGCGGGTGGCGCGCACGCTTGCCGACCTCGATCATGCGGACAAGATCGGCCGGCTGCATCTGGCCGAAGCGCTGTCCTACCGCGCACTCGCGGAGGATGTGCGCCAGATGGCGTGAGCGCATCGCGCATCAACCCGGCGGTAACGATTTTCCTTTACGCTCTGCAAACCATAAGGCCCGCGCGTTTCGTATCGAGAGTTCCTGACGGGCCCGGCGAGTAGAGTGTCATGTTGCGTTTCAAGATCCTGGCCTCGGTTGTTCCCCTGCTGGCGGCTGCGGTGTTCGCCCGTGCCGAGATCGGATCGGTCTCGCATCCCTGCATCGCGCTCAGCGACACCACGGTCGAGCTCACATCCCTGTTCTGGACCGCCAATGTGCATGTCGCCTTCACCGACGATCCCGCGAAGGCCACGGTGCGGGTCCAGATCACCGATGACGCGGACGCCGCGGACTTCACCGTGGTGGACGACGGCCTCGGCTCCGAGCCGGACTCCTGCGAGCTCACCCCCTCGACACGGCTGATCTCGATTGCCGCACAGCCCGTCGACGGCGGGCCGGTGGTCTATCTCTCCAGCGAAGGACCGGCGGATTACCGTATCTATGTGCGCTCGAAGACCTTCTCGCAGCGCGAGGCGGCGGCGCTGATCGTCGGCGCCCGCGGCGGCCACCGCCAGCTCCAGGCCGCCTCGCTCTGAGCCGTTAACATCCCGTCAACCCTGTCGGAAGGCGGGGCCCAGGCCGCAAACTGTTCGCAAGGTCGGCGCGACATCTTGGCAGCCGGCGATCACAGGTTTCGAGCAAGAGAGTCGGGTCGGTGGCGATGGGTCGGACGTTCCGGATCAAGGTGCGCATGCGCCGCTTCAAGCGGCAGCACCCCCGCATTGCCTTCGCGATCCGCTCCTTCATGATCTTCTCGGCGACCTTCGGCGGCGCCTATGGTTTCGTGTCCGGCAGCCGCTCGGAGAATTCCGCCTACGATCCCCACGCCTTTGCGATCGGCGCGAGCTTCCTGTTCGCGCTCGCCTGCCTCGGCCTTGCGACGCTGAGCATGCGCCTGCGCTTCGTCGACAGGCGGCTGCGCACGCTCGCCGCCCACAATGAGGCCCTGATCGACCGCAATTGGGAGCTGAAGGAAGCGGAAGAACGCGCCCGCAGCCTGTTCGAGCAGCAGGGCGACCTCATCGTGCTGCGCGACACGGAGGGCCGCATCACCTTTGCCAACGAGGCCTATTGCGCGCTCGCAGGACGGGCGCGCGGCGCACTTGTCGGCACGCACTTCGATTTCAACGTGCTGGAGCAGGGCGACAGCGCCCGCGAGAGCAACGGCACGCGCATCCACGACCAGAAGATCGCAACTCCGCTCGGCGCGCGCTGGATCGCCTGGCGCGAGGGCTATGTCCGGCTCGACGCCGGACAGCCCGCCGAACTGCAGAGCGTGGGACGCGACGTCACCGACCGCACCGAGACCGAACGCGCGCTGTCCGATGCGCGGGACCAGGCCGATGCCGCCAACCGCGCCAAGTCGCGCTTCCTCGCGATGGCCTCGCACGAGATCCGCACGCCGCTCAACGGCATCATCGGCATGGGCGGCCTCCTGCTCGACACCAATCTGACGCCGGAGCAGGCGACCTATGCCAGGGCGGTGAAGACCTCGGGCGAAGCCTTGATGGCGCTGATCGAGGAATTGCTGGACTATTCCAAGATCGAGGCCGGCAAGCTCGACCTCGATCAACGTCCCTTCGCGCTCTCGACCCTGGTCGAGGAGATCACCGAGCTGCTCGCACCGCGCGCGCAGGCGAAGACGCTCGAGATCGCCGCCTATGTCGACGAGCGCCTGCCGCTCGAGGTGGTCGGCGACGCCGCGCGGCTGCGCCAGGTGTTGCTCAACCTCGCCGGCAACGCCATCAAGTTCACCGCGGGCGGCGGCGTTGCGCTGATCGTCGAGCCCGGCATCTGGCCGAACGAGATCAGCTTCCTGGTCCGCGATACCGGCATAGGCATCGCAGCCGAAGCCCAGCAGCGCATCTTCCGCGAGTTCGAGCAGGCCGACCAGCGCGTTGCCCGCACCTATGGCGGCACCGGGCTCGGCCTTGCCATCAGCGAACGCATCGTCAAGCGCATGGGCGGCCGGATCACGCTCACGAGCGAGCCGGGCAGGGGCTCGACCTTCGAGGTCGCGGTGCCGCTTCCGCCGTCGCAGGCCGGCGCCGGACAGACTGCATTTCCGAGTCCCGACCTCACCGGCAAGTCGATGCTCCTCGTCGCCGACGGCATCGAGGCCTCGTTGATCGCGCGGCGCCTTGCGCGCTGGGGCGGCCAGACCTGCCTGGTTGCGGATGCGGCGGTCGCCGAAGCACTGCTGCCGCAACGCTCATGGCACGCAGTGCTGATCGATCGCGCGATCGGCCCTGCCATTGCCGACCATCTGGGTGACGCGGCCCGCGCGCATGCCTTGCAGCGCCTCGTGCTGCTGACGTCGAGCTCACGCCACGAGAAGCTGTCGCCGGCCTTCACCGGCTTTCTGATGAAGCCGCTGCGGGCGGCATCGCTCGCCGCCCGCCTCGCCCTGACGCCGGAGGTCGCCTCGCCCGATCTCGCGCCGGAGCCGCCGGCCGCATCCACCGGTACAGCGCCGGCGAGGAGCCTGTCGATCCTCGTCGCCGAGGACAACGAGATCAACGCATTGCTGATGCGCTCGCTGCTGACCAAGCTCGGTCACCGCGTCGTCATCGCCGTCCATGGCGAGGCCGCGCTGGAATCCTGGCTCGCCGCCTCATCCGCCGGCATGCCCTACGATCTCGTGCTGATGGACATCCAGATGCCGCAGCTCGACGGCATCGAGGCGACGAAACGCATCCGCGCGCATGAGGCCGCCTTAAGCGGTCACTTGGGCGGTCGGCACACGCCGATCCTGGCACTCACCGCCAACACGCTGGCGGAGGATCGCCATGCTTGCTTCGAGGCGGGCATGAACGGATTTCTGATCAAGCCGCTCGACCGCGAGAAGCTTGACGAGGCGCTGGCCGGGCTGGCCGCATCGCGGCATCTGGCAGTCCCGGAGCACGGGAACCCGATCCCCGCCGGCAATCGCTAATTGAAATCGAGCGCGTTGCGCGTCACCATCCTCCGGGGCATTTGCAAAAGAGGATTTGCGCATGAACGTGCTTTGCCGCCTCGCGCTTATTGCCCTCCTCGCCGGAATCTCCCGGCACGCCGCAGCCGATGCGCCGGATCTCATCTCGTCGCTCAAGCAAGGCGGTTACGTCCTGATCTTCCGGCACACCGCGACCGACGACAGCCAGAAGGACGTCTACCCGTTCAAGTTCGACGACATGAGCGCCCAGCGTCAGCTCAGCGACAAGGGCAGGGACATGGCGCGCCAGATCGGGACGGCGATCAGGGAGCAGGCGATCCCGATCGGCGATGTCTACACCAGCAGGCTGAACCGCGCGGTCGAGGCCGGCAGGTTGATCTCCGGCCGCGAGGTCAAGCCGGTCGATGCGCTCACGGACAGCAGCAATGCCAGCGCATCGGGAATGGCAAACCCGACCGGTGCCAATGCAAAGGCCGGGCAGGCCGTGCGCCAGCTCGTCGATGCGCCGCCGAAGCCAGGCACCAACACGTTCCTGGTCACCCACAAGACGAACATCGCCGATGCCTTCGGCAAGGAAGCCGGCGACGTGCAGGAAGGCGAAGCCTTCGTCTACAAGGCCAACGGCTCCGGCCCCGCCACCTTCGCGGGGCGCATCAAGCTTGCGGACTGGAACGCGAGAGCAGGCAGTGAGGGGCCTGGCATCCAGCCGTGACTTGCCGCTCCGCCACGATGTTGTGGTACGGAGGTCCTGTGACGAGCGACCGAAAGGCTGGCGACGACGTGAGAACATCAGAAGACCGCTCATTCCTCATCTTGCTTGCCGCGATCTCCGTTGCGTTCGGGTGGGTGCTTTGGCCATTCTCCGGCGCATTGTTGTGGGCCATCCTGCTGGCCATCATCTTCGCACCCCTCTATCGGCGCGCCCTGAAAACCCTCCCGGGCAAGCACAACCTTGCCGCATTGTTCACTGTCGTCGTCGTGATCGTCATGGTCCTGATCCCGGTGGCGGTCGTCATCGCTTCGCTCGTCGACCAGGGCGGGGAGCTGTATCAGCGCGTTCAGAGCGGAGAGATCAGTTTCGCTCATCCCCTGGAGCAATTGCGATCCGCACTGCCTGGCTGGGCTGCTTCGCTGTCAGACCGCCTGGCCCGCATGGATCTTTCGGCCCTGAAGGAACGCCTGTCGGGTCTGGTCGTCCCAGCCGGCCAACAGCTGGCCGGACATGCGCTCAACATCGGCCAGTTGACGCTGGAGTTCGTCGCAAGCCTGCTCGTGATGCTGTACCTGCTGTTCTTCCTGCTGCGCGACGGCGAAGACCTGAGCGCACGCATTCGCGACGCACTCCCGCTGCGTCCGAGCCAGACCGCCGAGATCCTCGATGCGTTCACCCTCGCGGTTCGCGGAACGATCAAGGGGATCGTTCTCGTCGCGCTGATACAGGGGGCGCTTGGCGGGCTCATCTTCTGGCTGCTCGGCTTGACTGCGCCGCTGCTGGCGGGCGCGCTCATGGCGCTGGTCTCGCTCCTGCCCGTGCTGGGCTCCGCCCTGATCTGGGTTCCGGTCGCACTCTATTTGCTCGTGTCAGGCGCCGTGACGAAGGGTCTCATTCTGCTCGCTTTCGGCACTTTCGTGATTGGCCTTGCGGACAATTTCCTCCGCCCGATCCTGGTCGGCCAGTCGATCCAGATGCCGAGCTACGTCGTGCTGCTTGCCACCTTGGGCGGACTTGCGAGCTTCGGAGCGAACGGCTTCGTCATCGGCCCGCTCGTTGCCGCGATGTTTCTGACGGCGTGGCAAATCTTCATGAGCTCGAAAGCGCGACAGGAGGCCCGCAAGTAAGCTTCATTGAGTAAGCTTCATTCCTTGACCGGCCGGTCCAGGATCTCACGCACACGAAGCGCCAGCTTCGCCTGCGAGACCGGCTTCTCGAGAATATCGACGCCTTCATCCAGGCGGCCCTGGTGAACGACGGCGTTCCTTGAATATCCGGTCATGTAGAGAACCTTCAGTCCCGGCCGTATCTGCTGCGCCCGCCTGCCGAGCTCACGACCGTTGATCCCGGGCATCACGACATCGGTCAGAAGCAGATTCACTTTCGGCTCCTCCTGGAGGAGGATGGTCAGGGCTCCCTGGGCGCTCGGTGCAGCCAGGATGCGATAGTTCAGGTCGCGCAGGACGTCGCATACATAGGTCCGGAGATCGGAATCATCCTCGACGACGAGAATGGTCTCGATCTTCTCGCCTTCCGGCAGCACGTCCTCGGGCTCGTTGACGGGCGCCTGGCGCGTGCCGAGGTAGCGCGGGAAATACATCTTGATGCTCGTGCCGTGGCCGACCTCGCTGTAGATCTTCACATGGCCGCCGGATTGCTTGACGAACCCATAGACCTGGCTGAGACCGAGCCCGGTCCCGTGCCCCGGCTCTTTTGTCGTGAAGAAGGGCTCGAAGGCGTGATCGAGCACCTCGCTCGACATTCCGCTTCCGGTGTCGGTCACGCAAACCACGACGTACTGGCCGGGCGACAGCTCCGGATTGACACGGCTGTAATCATCGTCAGCCGAGACATTCACGGCCTCCACCGTGAGCTTGCCGCCGTCGGGCATGGCGTCGCGCGCATTGATCGCGAGATTGATGATGGCGGACTCCAGATGGTTGGCGTCGGCTTCGATCTGCCAGAGTCCCGCGCTGCCGACGGTTTCGACCTCGATGCGCTCGCCGAGCGTTCGCTGCAGGAAGTCCTGCATGTTGCTGAGGAAGTTGTTGACGTTGATCGGCTTGGGATCGAGCGCCTGCCGGCGCGAGAAGGCGAGAAGCCGGCTGGTGAGCGCTGCCGCGCGCTGGGCGCCTCGCTTGGCATGGCTCAGAGCACGCTGGAGGTTGGCTGTTCCGGCGAGCTGACGGGCGTTGCGCTCGGCGGTCTCGATGTTGCCCAGCACGATCATCAGCAGGTTGTTGAAGTCGTGCGCGATGCCGCCGCTGAGCTGCCCGACGGCCTCGAGCTTCTGGGACGCGATCAACTGCTCCTGGACCTGCTTGAGCTCGTCCTGCGCGCGCTTGCGCTCGGTGAGATCGCGCGTGACCTTGGCAAATCCGATGATCTCGCCGGCCTCGCCGACGATCCGATCGATGATGACCGACGCCCAGAAGCGCGTTCCGTCCTTTCGCATGCGCCAGCCTTCCGCCTCGAAGCGGCCGTGCTCGCGCGCTTCTTCCAACGCCCGCTTGGGAACTCCGCTTGCGACGTCTTCCGGCGTGTAGAATCGGCTGAAATGCTGGCCGATGATGTCCAGTGGAGCATAGCCCTTGATGCGCTGGGCCCCGGGATTCCAGGTGGCGACGTTGCCCTCGGGATCGAGCTGGAAGATGGCATAGTCGATCACGGCCTCGATCAGCCGACGGTACCGCCGCTCGCTCTCGAGCAGCTCCGTGTGCGCCTGCTGCCGTTCGGTGATGTCCCGCGTCACCTTGGCAAAGCCGATCAGGCGGCCCTGCTCGTCCTTGATGGAGTCGAGGACGACGAGCGCCCAGAACCGGCTGCCGTCCTTGCGCACGCGCCAGCCCTCGGAATTGAAGCGCCCGGTCTCGCGCGCTGTCGCCAGCGCTCTCGCTGGCAGGCCCGCCGCCCGATCCTCAGGCGTGTAGAACACCGAAAACGACGTGCCGATGATGTCCCGGGCAGAATAGCCCTTGAGACGCTCGGCCCCCGAGTTCCAGCTCCGCACGGTGCCGTCGGTATCGAGCATGAAGATCGCGTAGTCCACGATCGCGTTGACCAGGAGCTCGAGACGACGGCCGTCATCGAGCTCGTCAAGCGGCGTTTGGCTCATACGGATCCTCAAGCTGCGGGGCGAGCGACGGCCCCAATCAACGGATTGGCAGGATACTGGTTCCAATAAATGTTACGATTATACCGCGCCCGTGGCACGCACTCCACTACGCGCTCCGGCCGGCCACCCGCGCAGGCCCGAGACCCTCTGGCGCAACGACTGCTATGCGGCGTAAGCGCAGAAACGGGGGGCCGAAAGTCGGCCGGGCGGACCTTCGCTCCCCCTGAAGATCGTCTCGGTTTGGGCGACGCGCTTGCAATGGGGGCAGGCGAAGAGATGTGCGATGACCGGGACCGGCTCGTCTGCAAGCAGCTCCGAGCGATACCACTTCATCTCAATGTGGCAGTCCGGGCATATTGGCGCTTCGAGCTGTTCCGCAGCGCTTCTGAGACGATCAACCATGGCCCCCTCGCGTGTTCGAAGGCCATAACCCAATACCCCTAGTTAGTCTGCATCAAAAGATACTGAGCTCGATATTTGCCGCTCGCACGCGATCACAGCCGCCTGAGCGCCACGCTCTCCACCGTATGGTCGGCGCCCTTCTTCAAGATCAGCGTCGCCCGGGGACGGGTCGGCAGGATGTTGTCCTCGAGATTGGCGAGGTTGGTGCGTTCCCAGATCGCGATCGCGGTGGCGGTGGCTTCCTCGTCCGACAGCAACGCGTAGCGGTTGAAGTAGGATCTTGGATTGGTGAATGCGGTGTCGCGCAGCGCCAGGAAGCGCTTGATGTACCATTGCCGCAGTGCCGCCTCGTCGGCATCGATGTAGACCGAGAAATCGAAGAAGTCGGAGACGACAGGCACTGCCTTGCCGTCACGCGGCAGCTTGCCGGTTTGCAGCACGTTGACGCCCTCGACGATCAGGATGTCGGGCTGGTCGATCTCGGCCCACTGGTTCGGCACGATGTCGTAGGTCAGATGCGAATAGACCGGCGCGCGCACGTGGCGGCGGCCGGCCTTGATGTCGGAGAGGAAGCTGAGCAGCAGGGGCAGATCGTAGCTTTCCGGAAAACCCTTCTTCTGCATCATGCCGTGCCGCTCGAGCACTGCGTTGGGATAGAGGAATCCGTCGGTGGTGATCAGCTCGACCTTCGGCCGCGGCGACCAGCGCGCCAGCAGGGCCTGAAGAACGCGTGCCGTGGTGGATTTCCCGACCGCAACCGAGCCGGCGACGCCAATGATGTAGGGGACCTTGCGATCCCTGATGTTGAGGAACTGGCGCTCTGCGTAATACAGGCGCTGCATGGCGTCGACATAGATCGACAACAGGCGCGACAGCGGAAGATAAATGTCCTCGACTTCCTGGAGATCGAGGCGGTCGTGCAGTGAGCGCAACCGGTCGAATTCACCCGGCTCCAGCGTCATCGGCGTATCGTCGCGGAGGCGCGCCCACTGCTCGCGCGTATAGACGCGGTACGGATTATACTGCTGCTCGGGTGCGCGGATATCCATAACGCGACCTCTCCACTTCGGCTAGCTGCCGCTCTTGCGCGACGCCTTTTCTTCCAACCCTGACATATTCGTACGCTTGTCCAGCGCGGCTTCGACCTCCTCCAGCTTTACGCCGCGTACCTTGAGCAGCACAAGGAAATGATAGAGCAGGTCGGCGCTTTCAGCGATCAGATGCGCGCGATCGTTTTCGACTGCAGCGATTACGGTTTCGACTGCTTCCTCGCCGAACTTCTTGGCGCAATGCTCGGCGCCCTTGTCGAGGAGCTTGCGGGTATAGGAGGCTTCGCCACCCGAGGCCGCGCGGGCGTCGATGGTCTCGGCCAGATCATGGATCGTGAAACGCGGCATCGGACTTACTCGGAAACGCACAGGGCCACGGCGGCCATCCGCCAATCTAGCATTCTTGAGTACAGGAGTCGTCAGGCATCCAGGCGCATGGGGAGTCCCCGCCGCGCCATGTGCTCCTTGGCTTCGCGGATGGTGAATTCCCCGAAATGGAAGATCGAGGCGGCCAGCACGGCCGTGGCGTGCCCGTCGCGGATACCGTCGACGAGATGGTCGAGATTGCCGACGCCGCCCGAGGCGATCACGGGAACGGGAATACTGTCGGCGATCGCACGGGTCAGCGGAATGTCGAACCCCTGCCTGGTGCCGTCGCGATCCATCGAGGTGAGCAGGATTTCACCGGCCCCGAGCGAGACCACTTCCTGAGCATATTCGATCGCGTCGATACCGGTCGAGTTGCGCCCGCCATGGGTAAAGATCTCCCAGCGGTCACCGCCCGGGCGCTTGACGCGCTTGGCGTCGATCGCGACCACCACGCACTGCTCGCCGAATTTTTCGGCAGCTTCCTTGACGAACTCGCGCCGCGCCACGGCGGCGCTGTTGATCGAGACCTTGTCGGCACCGGCGCGCAGCAGCGTCTTGATGTCGTTGACCTCACGCACGCCGCCGCCGACGGTCACAGGCATGAAGCAGGCCTCCGCCGTGCGCCGGACCACGTCCAGCATGATGCCGCGGTTCTCATGGGTCGCGGTGATGTCGAGGAAGGTGAGCTCGTCGGCGCCGGCGGCGTCATAGGCGATCGCGGCCTCGACGGGATCGCCGGCATCGCGCAGATCGACGAAGTTGACGCCCTTGACGACGCGGCCGTCCTTGACGTCGAGGCAGGGGATCACGCGCACCTTGAACATCCGATGTCTCCTAAGTGCGCGCGTTGCGGATCAAGGCGAGGGCGGCGGCGGGATCGAGCCGGCCGTCGTAGAGCGCGCGGCCGGCGATCGCGCCGGCGAGCTTCCTGGCGCGCGGCG
Organism: Bradyrhizobium sp. 191; assembly: GCF_023100985.1. Lineage (NCBI taxonomy): Bacteria > Pseudomonadati > Pseudomonadota > Alphaproteobacteria > Hyphomicrobiales > Nitrobacteraceae > Bradyrhizobium > Bradyrhizobium sp. 191. The sequence goes on along the minus strand of NZ_CP064692.1, from coordinate 4,505,804 downwards.
TCAGCATCGCCTTGACGTCCTCGATCGAGGCGAGGCCGCCGGAGGCGATCACGGGAATAGAGATGGCCTCGGCGAGCGCAATGGTCGCCTCCAGGTTCAGACCCTTCAGCAGGCCGTCGCGCGCGATGTCGGTGAAGATGATGGCGGCGACGCCGGCATCCTCGAAACGCTTTGCGATCTCGAGCACCGTGACCTCAGAGGTCTCGGCCCAGCCTTCGACCGCGACCTTGCCGTCGCGGGCATCGAGGCCCACGGCGACGCGGCCGGGAAACTTCTTCGCCGCAGACTTCACCAGTTCAGGGTCGCGCACCGCGGCGGTGCCGATGATGACGCGGGTGATGCCCTTGTCGAGCCAGGCTTCGACGGTCTTGAGATCGCGAATGCCGCCGCCGAGCTGCACCGGGATCTTGATCGTCTTCAGCATCGCCTCGACAGCCTGCGCGTTCACCGGCTTGCCGGCGAAGGCGCCGTCGAGGTCGACGACGTGGAGATATTCGAAGCCCTGCTCGGCAAAGTTCTGCGCCTGCGCGGCCGGATTGAGGTTGAACACGGTCGCGCGCGCCATGTCGCCTTGCTCGAGGCGCACGCACTGGCCGTTCTTGAGGTCGATCGCGGGAAAGAGGATCATGTCGCACCTGCTCCCGTCCCCATCATGGGAACGGGCCTGTCAGCTATGCACTCCGTCATTGCGAGCGCAGCGAAGCAATCCAGACTGCCGCCGCGGAAAGACGCTGGATTGCTTCGCTGCGCTCGCAATGACGAGGTGAAAGCCGTCGAATCCATCACGGCTTCCATCGCAGGAAGTTCGAGATCAGGGCCAGCCCGAAGCGCTGGCTCTTCTCGGGGTGGAATTGCGTTCCGATCGCGGTGTCCTTCGCCACGATCGCGGTGACGGGCCCGCCGTAATCGGCGCGCGCGAGCACGTCCGCCTCGCTGGCGGGGTTGAGGTGATAGGAGTGCACGAAATAAGCGTGCTGGCCCTTCGGGCCGAGCGGCAGCTTGTCCAGCACCGGATGCTCCCTGAGCACCTCGAGCGTATTCCAGCCCATGTGCGGGATCTTCAGGCTCTCGTCGCGCGGCGTGATCTTCTCGACGTCACCGCCGATCCAGTTCAGGCCTTCGGTGATGACATGTTCCTTGCCGCGGCTGGCCATCAGCTGCATGCCGACGCAGATGCCGAAAAAGGGCCGCGCCTTGACCCGCACCGCCTCGGTGATCGCCTCGACCATGCCGTTGACGGCATCAAGGCCGCGCCGGCAATCGGCGAAGGCACCGACGCCCGGCAGCACCAGGCGGTCAGCCTCGTAAGCCTGGTCCGGATCGCTGGTGACGAAGACCTTTTGCGGGCTCTCCAGGCTGCGCGCGGCGCGCTCGAACGCCTTGGCGGCGGAATGCAGATTGCCGGAACCGTAATCGATGATGGCGACGCTCATCTTGACCCTCCCGGTTCTGGAAACAATCCAATGATGCCGCCGGCCGGAATTGGCGGCGGGTTCGAAAACGACTGACCCTGCGTGTTGCGGGTGGGCGGCGGACCGCCGCGATCGATGGCCCATTGATCGTTGACGATGCCGTGCTGCTTCTGGCTCCAGCGCTCGAAGAAGCGGCGCTCGGCGGTGTCGCCGTTGTCGGCAACCACCACGTCGAGCTGTCGCCATTTGCCGCGCGACAAGGTCCAGCGGCGCAGGCTCGAGGCTTCGAAACCCATCAGCAGCGCGATGATGAGATTGGCAAAGACGACCGAACTGCGGCCGACACCGAGGCTGGACAGCCCCGCGCTGAACGCGGCCGTGAAAAGCACCCAGCCGATCAGCGCCAGCCACAGCCGATTCCACAGCAGCCAGAACGGACCGAAGATCATCGCCCAGAAATGGAAGCCGTCGCGCACGAAAACGAACTTGTCGGTCGCGCGCAGATCGGCTCCGCCAGGAAAGGGAGCGTGGACTGTGTAGACAGGCATGGTGATGCCCCGTTCTCTGAATTCAGTGATGCCGCCGGCCGCGTTTTGCCGCCGAGACGAAGATGTCAGCCGCCGAGCGAACCCTTGGTGGACGGGATTTCGCCCGCCGCCTTCGGATCGATCGCGACCGCCGCCCGCAGCGCCCGCGCCAGACCCTTGAAGCAGGACTCGGCGATATGGTGGCTGTTATCGCCATATAGGGTCTCAACGTGGAGAGTCACGCCGGCGTTGATGGCGAAGGCCTGGAACCACTCGCGCACCAGCTCGGTGTCGAACTCGCCGATCTTGTCGCGGGGGAAATCGACCTTGAACACCAGGAACGGGCGGCCCGAGATGTCGATCACCACGCGCGAGAGCGTCTCGTCCATGGGCATGTGCACGCCGGCATAGCGGGTGATGCCCGCCATGTTGCCGAGCGCCTGCCTGACCGCCTGGCCGAGCGCGATGCCGGTGTCTTCGGTGGTATGGTGATGGTCAATGTGCAGATCGCCCACCGCCTTGACCGTGAGGTCGATGCGGGAATGGCGGGCGAGGAGATCGAGCATATGGTCGAAAAAGCCGATGCCGGTCGCGATATTGGACGCGCCTGATCCATCGAGGTTCACGGAGACCTCGATGTCGGTTTCCTTGGTCTTGCGCTTGATCGTCGCGGTGCGCATTGAGAGCTTTCGCTATGGTTTGCCCGAAAACGGCGGTCTTTTAACAGCCAAATGACGGCTTCGCTACTGCGGGAACGCTCCGGCAGGCCGGCACTTCCGCCTATGGTGAGCGAAATCTAGGGCCGGAACGGCCCGTTGTGCCCAGGTTGTGCCCTTTGCCCCGACCGCCTAAATCAGGCCGGACAACGAGGATCATCCATGCAGGCTTCCCAGAACAGCTCGCCGGTCTGGCACGGCACCACGATCTTGACGGTCCGCAAGGGCGGCAAGGTGGTGGTCGGCGGCGACGGCCAGGTCTCGATCGGCCAGACCGTAATCAAGTCCAATGCCAGGAAGGTCCGCAAACTCGGCAAGGGCGACGTGATCGGGGGCTTTGCCGGCGCGACCGCCGACGCCTTCACGCTGTTCGAGCGGCTGGAAGCCAAACTCGAGCAATATCCGGGACAGCTGACCCGGGCCGCGGTCGAGCTCGCCAAGGACTGGCGCACCGACCGGTACTTGCGGCGGCTGGAGGCCATGATGATCGTCGCCGACAAGGACGTCTCCCTGGTGCTGACGGGCACCGGCGACGTGCTCGAGCCCGAGGCCGGCGTGATGGCGATCGGCTCCGGCGGCAACTATGCCCTTGCGGCGGCACGGGCCCTGCTCGACACCGACAAGGACGCCGAGACCATCGTCCGCCGCTCCCTCGACATCGCCGCCGACATCTGCGTCTACACCAACCGGAATGTGACGATCGAAAGCCTGGCAAGCGGTTAGGGCTTGCCTGTGGCTGAACAGCGGAGCTCCGAACTGGCTGTAACCTCTCCCGTTTGCGGGAGAGGAGCGCAACATCGCTCTGGTTGCGCAACATCGCTTCTCACTGCGATGATGCGCGTCCCATGACTCTTGTCCACGAAGATACGCGAGATATCCGCAGGGCAATCCCCTCAGCCTATTGGGTCGGCATCGCGCTGCTGCTGCTGGCGCTGCAGGCCTCGATCCTGCTCGCAATGGGGCGCGTGCCGATCTGCACCTGCGGCACCATCAAGCTCTGGCACGGAGTGGTGAACAGCTCGGAGAATTCCCAGCAGATCGCCGACTGGTACAGCTTTTCGCACGTGCTGCACGGCTTCCTGTTCTACGGCCTGACCTGGCTGCTGTTCGCACGGCTGCCGTTCCTGCCCTTGTCTTTTCGAAGTTTGTCCTGGCCGGCCCGGCTGATCGTCGCCATGCTGATCGAGGGCGCCTGGGAGATCGTCGAGAACTCCCCGTTCATCATCGAGCGCTATCGCGCCGGCACGATCTCGCTGGATTATTACGGCGACAGCATCGTCAATTCGGTCTCGGACAATCTGGCCATGATCCTGGGGTTCCTGGCCGCACGCGTGCTGCCAGTCACAGCAACCGTCCTGCTCGGCATCGCCTTCGAGATCATGCTGGCGCTTCACATTCGCGACAATCTGACGCTCAACATCCTGATGCTGATCCATCCGATCGAGGCCGTGAAACAATGGCAATCGGGGCCGCCGATCATCTGACCTGAAATGCGGCTTGTCCCGGCCCGCATCTGACCCTAGCTAAGCACACATGACAGACTTCTCTCCCCGCGAAATCGTTTCCGAACTCGACCGTTTCATCGTCGGCCAGGGCGACGCCAAGCGCGCCGTCTCGATCGCGCTGCGCAACCGCTGGCGGCGGCAGCAGCTGTCCGGCCCCTTGCGGGAGGAGGTTCTGCCGAAGAACATCCTGATGATCGGCCCCACCGGCGTCGGCAAGACGGAAATCGCGCGACGGCTCGCCAAGCTCGCGAACGCGCCGTTCCTGAAGGTGGAAGCGACGAAATTCACCGAGGTCGGCTATGTCGGCCGCGACGTCGAGCAGATCGTGCGCGATCTCGTCGAGGTCGCGATCGCCCAGGTGCGCGAGAAGAAGCGCAAGGACGTGCAGGCGCGTGCCCAGCTCGCCGCCGAGGAGCGCGTGCTCGATGCCTTGGTCGGCGCCAATGCGAGCTCGGCGACGCGCGAATCCTTCCGCAAGAAGCTGCGCGCCGGCGAGCTCAACGACAAGGAGATCGAGATCGAGACGCAATCGTCCGGCGGCGGCATGCCGATGTTCGAGATCCCGGGCATGCCGGGCGCGCAGATGGGCGCGATCTCGCTCGGCGACATTTTCGGCAAGTTGGGGGGCCGCAGCAAGACGCGGCGGCTGACGGTGGAGAGCTCGCACGAGATCCTCGTCAACGAGGAATCCGACAAGCTGCTGGACACCGAGCAGCTGACGCTGGAGGCGATCAGCGCGGTCGAGAACAACGGCATCGTGTTCCTGGACGAGATCGACAAGATCTGCGCGCGCGACGGCCGCGTCGGTGGCGACGTCTCGCGCGAGGGCGTGCAGCGCGATCTCCTGCCGCTGATCGAAGGCACCACGGTCTCGACCAAGCACGGCGCGGTCAAGACCGACCACATCCTGTTCATCGCCTCCGGCGCTTTCCATGTCGCAAAACCATCCGACCTGCTGCCGGAATTGCAGGGCCGCCTGCCGATCCGCGTCGAATTACAGGCGCTGACCCGCGACGACATGCGCCGCATCCTGACCGAGCCCGAGGCCTCGCTGATCAAGCAATATGTCGCGCTGATGCAGACCGAGGGCGTGACACTCGACATCACCGACGACGCGATCGACGCGCTTGCCGACGTCGCGGTGGCCGTCAACTCCACCGTCGAGAACATCGGCGCGCGGCGGCTCCAGACCGTGATGGAGCGGGTGCTGGACGAGATCTCGTTCACCGCCCCCGACCGCAGCGGCGAGACGATCAAGGTGGATGCGGATTTCGTGCAGAAGCACGTCGGGGATCTCGCCAAGAACGCGGATCTGAGCCGGTTCATTTTGTAATTTGAGGCGGTCACGCTATTGATGCGGCGTGACCGTACGCATCCTGCAAAATCCCTGGCGGCTGCTGCTCGCAATCAACGCCGCCGTCCTCGTCGGCGTCTTCGTTCACAAGATCCAGCTGCCGCCTTACGTCCCCTATATTCACCTCCTCGTCGACTATCATTTCGGCTTCATCAAGCGCGCGCTGATCGGTGCCGTCGTCGCCGTCTTCACCGACAAGGTGCCGGTCTGGCTTGTGTTCGCGATCGGCGGGGCGACGTGGCTGGTGACATCAGGGCTCTACGCGAGGCTGTTTCAGAAAACCTTCGGCTTCACCGCGAGGACGCTGCCGCTGTTCGTCTTCACCGCGGGCTCGCCGTTCTTCCTGAAGAACTTCATGCACACGCTCGGCCATTTCGACATCTATGGCTGTGCGCTGGCGATCGTCCTGCTGCTGATGCCCGCGGGCTCGCTGCTGTTCGTTGCCACGGCCGCGCTGTTCTCGATCGTTCTCGTGCTGATCCATCACATTCATCTCTTGATGTATGTGCCGACGATCATCACCATCGTCGCGATCAGGCACTACCTGACCCATGGCTGGAATCGCACCAACATTGCTTTCGGTAGCGTCGCCCTCGCCGTCGTCTCCGCGCTGTTCTTCGCGGCGCAGTTTTGGGGAACGATGCCGATCCCCGAAGCGGATTTCGTGGCCTATCTGAAGAGCCGGATGGCCGATCCGTCGCGGACCGACCTGCTGCAATTTGCCTACATCTGGTACCAGCCGCTGGCGAAGGAGGTTGCCGACACCTGGGGCCGCCTGCCGCACAACATTCTCGGCGTGCCCGTGTTCGTCCTGCTGATCTGGCTGCACACGCCGTTGTGGCGCTATCTTGCGCGCCTGATCGGCGCGCTCGCGAGCGAGATGCACCGCCGCCTCGTCGTCGCGGCGCTGGTCGGCATCAGCCTCGCCTATGTCGTGATGTTCGCGATGGTGTTCGACTATTCGCGCTGGATCTCGAACTGGGCGGTCTGCATGTTCCTGATCCTGCATGCGGTGAAGATGCTGCCGGCCAAGCAGGAGGCCGCGCTGATCCCGGCGGAGGATCGTAACACGAACATCTTCGGCCTGATCGTCACGCTGATCCCGCGTGTCGGCATCGTCCGGCCGTTCTAGACGGTGCGCTCCCTCTCCCGCTTGCGGGAGAGGCAAGAGAAGCCGCACGCGTCGGGACCACTAACCCCGCGCCCGCCTGATCCGCACATACAGCGCGCCCTCGCCGCCGTGGCCGATATGCGCGGTCTCGAAGCCGACGACGAAGGCGCGGAATTCCGGCAGGCTGAGCCATTCCGGCACCTGACGGCGGAGCACGCCGCTTTCGCCGCCGCTGCGGCCCTTGCCGGTGATGACGAGCACGAAGGTCAGGCCATCCTGGTGGGCGCGGTGCAGGAAGCCGGTCAGCGCGCGATGGGCGCGCGTCTGGGTCATGCCGTGCAGGTCGAGCCGCGCCTCGATCTCGCTGCGGCCGCGCGAGAGCTTTGTGCGCTCGCGCTTGCCAAGCGGCGCCAGGGGCGGAATGGACGGCTTCGTCACGCGCGGCGCCGGCGCGGCAGCGATGGGCCGTGGCGATGATGCCGGTCGATTGGCCGGACCGGCGGGTGACGACTCCGGGCGCGGCGCGGCATGCACCTTCGGCACGCGGGGCTTCCTCAGCGGCTTGACCTGCCTCGAAACGAGGTCCCACAGCTCGCGCTCTTCATCGCTCAGCGCACGGCGGCGCGGCGAGGGGCGAGGCTCGAGCACGGGCGGACGAGACGATCGTTTCATTGCTGCCGATGAGGGCGATTCTTCACTGGCCGACGCGGCTCAGAAGCAGGGTCGATCGCGGGACGCGGCACCGGTAGCGGAACGGGACCGGCGATGGCAACCGTTTCGTTCTTGTCTTGCGGCGCGGCGGCAGCAGGCGTTGCCGTCTTGGCCGGGACGGTCTGCGGAAACAGCTTTGCGATCTTCTCCGAAGGCCTGGGATCCGGTATCGGCAATTTCGCAGCGCGCGGGCCGGGATCGAGGCTCTTCGGCACCAGCATCACGAAACGCATGGGATGGCGCAGCCGCCCGGAGACACGGCCGGCATCCGCGCCGGCGCCGAAAAACAGATCGGCGCGTGCGGGGCCGATGATGGCCGAACCGGTGTCCTGCGCGATCATCAGCCGGTGGAACGGCGTCTTGGCGCGTTCGGACTCGATCGGCAGCTCGCCCTCGATGAAGAACGGCGTGCCGTAGACATGCAGCGATTTGTCGACCGCGATCGAGCGGCCGGCGGTCAGCGGAATGCCTTGCGCGCCCACCGCCTCGTCCTTGTCGGAGAGGTTGACCTCGCGGAAGAAGATGTAGGCACGGTTCGCGCGGCGCAGCTCCTTGGCGCCGTCGGGGTTCTGCGCCATCCACTCCCTGATCTTCTGCATCGACATCTCCTCTTTCGGGATGATGCCGCGCTCGATCAGGATGCGGCCGACGGCCGTGTAGGGATAGCCGTTATAGGCGTCGTAGTTGAGCCGAACCGAGCTGCCGTCCTCGAACTTGATCCGTGCCGAGCCCTGGATCTGGGCGAACAGAAGATCGGTCGGATCCTTGAGCCAGGCGATCTCCAGCCCGCGGCCGGCGATCTTGCCGTCCTCGATCTCGCCACGGTCGTAATAGGGCACCAGCTTGCGGCGGCCGATCTTGCGATAGACCGGGCCCTTGTTGGGCAGGCTGACCGAATCCTGCTTGTAGCCGCGCACGAACAGATTCGAGGGACGGCGATAGACCGGCACGTTGTAGACATCGGTTTGCGTGCGCGATCCCTCCAGCACCGGCTCGTAATAGCCGGTGACGAAACCGTCGGGCTCGCCGAGGCGCGAGATCCGCAGCGGCGTGAAGTTCTCCTCGAAGAAGGTCTTCGCCTTGGCGTCGTCGGCGAGATCGAGCGTCTTGGCAGCGCGGCAAGGCTCGCTCAGCGAGGCGCCCAAGGCCTTGGAGTCGAAGGCCGCGCCGTTCTGCGCATTGATCGGCCGGCAGCTGGCGCGGAACGTCTTGTAGGCGACGAGATGGTCGTCGTCTTCCCAACCCTTCACGTCCGCCCAGGCCAGCGGCAGATATTGAGCGCCGGGAATTTCGAACGGCAGGGGAAGCTGCGGATAGGGCAAGGCCCGCAGCGGGGCGGCAGGCAATTGCCGGGCGTGATGATGATGGCTGCGATGGTGGCGCCGCGCTGCCTCGGCACCGAGCGAAAACGACGAGAGCACGACGGCACACGCGCAAAGCGCCGTCGCGCTGTTCTTCAGAAAGACCTTAGTTCGCGCTTCCGGTGCCAACCAGCTTCCAGTTCGGATCGCGAGAGGAGGTGTCGCGGGCGAAAGTCCAGATGTCCGTGATGTCCGCGACCGTGTCGGCGCTGCCGTCGACGATGTTGCCGGCCTTGTCGCGGGTGGCCGAGATCATCTGCGAAACGAAGCGCACGGTGAGCTGGGCAGTGCGGTCGCGCATCTCGGCGCCGACGAGCTCGGCCTTGTCGATCGAGACGAAGCGCGTTTCGGTCTTCTGCTCGTTCTTCTCGCGTTCCTTGATCGCGGCATCGAAACTGTCATAGACGTCCGACGACAACAGGTCGCGCAGCGCGCGGCGGTCGCCATTGGCGAAGGCCAGCACGATCATCTCGTAGGCGCCGCGGGCGCCCGAGATGAAATGGCGCGGGTCGAACGTGGAATCCCTCTCGACGATGGCATCGAGGCCCTGCGCCAGCGCAGTGCCGGGCTCGGCCAACCCTTTCCAGCGATCGGAGGGCGGGGTCGGCTCGGCCGTCGGCGCCAGCGGGGCCTGGTCGATCACCTTGCCCGGCACGGTCACGACGTTGTTGTCCTGGGCACCTCCCAGCGCATTGCGGGCGGCGGTGCGATCGAACGGCGGCCGCTCGTTGCCCGTGCGCTGCCCCAGCACGCTACGCAGTCTCAAAAAGATGAAGACTGCCAGCGCCAGGAATATGATGGTGTAGATGTCCACGTCGTATTCGCTTTCTGGTCTTTTCAGGGGTCGTTGCCGGGAAAATCAATCCGGCCAGTAGACCGTTCCCTACGGAAACGGCAAGTCCACATCACCATTTTGGGTCCGCGTCAGGTCCGTGGGATGTAGGCACGAAATCTTGCCGGGCCAATGGCGCCTTTTGGCACAGTAGCAAGTGTAGCGCGTTTTAGGCTTAAGGGGAAACCCGATCCTGCCGGGAAATCGCGCATCTTCAATCATTTAAGGCGCAATTTCGCGGAAAAGGCCGGACGAACGTCCAGGATACGGGGGCGTTCCGAATTCCCGATCCGGGACCGTTCGTCCTTGTGGAACGAGGCGGCCCTATGTTAGCCAACCGCCGCGAAATTCAGCCCCAATCGGGTAAGGAGAGACTTTCATGACCAACGGTAACGGCACCCCTCCCGAGGCGGCCCAGGCTCCCCAGCTCAACGTGCTGGCGCAATATACCAAGGACCTCTCGTTCGAAAATCCCAACGCGCCGGGCTCGCTCCAGCAGCAGAGCCAGCCGCCGCAGATCAACATCCAGATCAACGTCAACGCCAACAATCTCAGCGAACAGGAGTTCGAGGTGACGTTGTCGGTCGAGGGCAAGGCCGAGACCGCAGGCAAGGTGATGTTCTCGTTCGAGCTCGCCTATGCCGGCGTGTTCCGGATCGTCAACGTGCCCAAGGAGAACCTGCATCCGCTGGTCATGATCGAATGCCCGCGCCTGTTGTTCCCGTTTGCCCGCGAGATCATCGCGACCGCGGTGCGCGACGGCGGGTTCCCGCCCCTGATGCTGGATCCGGTCGACTTCGTCGGTCTCTATCGCCAGAACATGGAGCGGCAAATGGCCGCTCAAGGTCAAGCCGGTCAGGCCTGACCGACCGCCACGGCGGCTGGAGCGGGCAGGTACTCGTTCCAGATCGCCTTGTCGCCGAGTGTCGCGATGAAGGCCCGATGGGCCTCTCGTTCGGCCTCCGAAATCCGCGGCGCCAGCGGCACCAGGCGCTGCCGCCGCGGCGCATCGCCGCCCGCATTGACGCGGATCTCCTGGGTATCCGAAGCCAGCAACAGCTGCGACTGTCGCGCCCCGACCAGATCGACATAGACTTCGGCCAGCAGCTCTGCGTCCAGCAATGCGCCGTGCTTGGTGCGGCGTGAATTGTCGATCGCATAGCGCGAGCAGAGATCGTCGAGCCGGTTGGACACGCCGGGATGCTTGCGGCGCGCCAGCAGCAGCGTGTCCACCAGCCGCTCGCGCGGGATCGCGGCGCGCTTGATGCGGTCAAGCTCGGCATTGATGAAGCCGATGTCGAACGAGGCGTTGTGGATCACCAGCGGGGCGTCGCCGATGAACTCCAGAAACTCGTCGGCGACCTCGTGGAACAATGGTTTCGTCGCCAGGAATTCGGAAGACAATCCGTGCACCGCGAACGCTTCCGCCGGCATGTCCCGTTCAGGGTTGATGTAGACGTGAAAGGTCTGCCCCGTCGGCATGCGGTTGAGGATCTCGACGCAGCCGATTTCGACGAGTCGGTCGCCGCGGAGCGGATCGAGGCCGGTCGTTTCGGTGTCGAGGACGATTTCGCGCATGTCTTGGTCGCCGTGTGAGGCGGCGAATCAGGCTCGCCGCTGCGGCATCTTAACGACCTCGGCCAGAATGTGCGCGATTTGCGCCCGCACCGGCTCAAGTCCGTGTGACGTATCCACCACGAAATCGGCGCGCCGGCGCTTTTCGGCATCCGGCGTCTGCTTGGCGATGATGGCGTCGAGCTTGGCTTCGTCCATGGTGCCGCGCGCCAGCACCCGCTGGCGCTGGAGCTCCGGCGACGTCGAGACCACGACCACGGCGTCCACCCGTTTGTCGCCGCCGGTCTCGAACAGCAACGGGATGTCCAGCACCACGACCGGCGCCTTGGCGGCCTCGGCGTCGGCGAAGAATCTCTGCCGGGAGGCGCCCAGCATCGGATGAACGATCTGCTCGAGCTGCTTGATCGCGGCAGGATCGTGCACGACGCGCGCCGACAGTTTTGTGCGGTCGACCTTGCCGTTGACGGTGGTGCCGGGGAAGGCAGCCTCGATCGCGGGAGCCGCTTCGCCTTCATAGAGCTGATGCACGGCGGCATCCGCATCGTAGACGGGCACACCGGCCTCCGCGAATAGTTTCGCGGTGGTGGATTTGCCCATCCCGATCGAGCCGGTCAGTCCGAGGATCCGCATCAAGCCATAGCCATGTCTGTCAGTCACACTGCAACTAGCCGCTCGCGGCGCAGGAACGCAAGCAGCGGCAGCAATGGCAGGCCGAGAATGGTGAAATGATCGCCCTCGATCCGCTCGAACAGATGGATGCCAAGGCCTTCGAGCTGATAGGCGCCGACGCTGGTCGTGACGGCATCGCCAGCGGCGGCGAGATAGGCCGAAAGCTCGGCCTCGGTCGTCTCTCTCATCGTCATGCGGGCGACCGACACGTCCTCGAAGACAATCTTGCCGTCACGCGCAACGGCCACGGCCGAATTCAGCTCGTGGCTCTTGCCGGCGAGATCGCGCAACTGCGCCAGCGCCTGTGCGCGGCCTGCGGGCTTGTTGAAGAGACGCATCCCGAGAGCCAATGTCTGGTCGGCGCCGATCACGTAGCTTCCTGGATGACTCGCCGAAACCGCCCTGGCCTTTTCTCGCGCCAGCAACAGGGCGATCTCGCGCGGGTTTGAGAGTCGCGATGCGGCCTGAATGCCGCGCTCGTCGATATCGGCCGTCACGGCCTCGAATTCGAGCCCGGCATTGGCCAGCAGCATTTTGCGCGCGCTGCTTTGTGAGGCCAGGATCAACGGAGATGTGCCGCGCCACAGAGCCATGGCGGAAACTATTCCGAGGGCCGGTTGCGCTGGCGATCACTATAGAGCTTCATGATCGCCGCCGCGGTTTCCTCGATCGAGCGGCGCGTGACGTCGAGCAGCGGCCAGTCGTGCTTGGCGCTGAGCTTGCGAGCGAACGCGACTTCCTCGGTGACCGATTGCTTGTCGGTATAGGTGTCGCTGCCGCTGCCGGATTCAGCGCCCATGGAGAGCAGGCGATTCTGCCGGATCTGGATCAGGCGTTCCGGCGTCGCGTGCAGGCTGACGACCAGCGGGCGCGTCAGCGTCTCCAGTTGCGAGGGCACCGGAATGCCTGGAACCAGCGGCACGTTGGCGGTGCGGATGCCGCGATTGGCGAGATAGATCGAGGTCGGCGTCTTCGACGTCCGGGATACGCCGACCAGGACCACGTCGGCTTCGTCGAGACCTTCGACGTGCTGACCATCGTCATGAATCATCGTGTAGTTCAACGCGTCGATGCGCTTGAAATATTCCGCGTTGAGAACGTGCTGGGCCCCGACACGTCCGGTGGTTGCAGCGCCGAGATAGGCTTCGAACAGCTGCATCACCGGGCCGATGATCGACAGGCTTGGAACGTTGATCTGCTTGCACTTGTCCTCGAGCCTCGCGACGAGATCCTTTTCGAGCAGCGTGAACAGCACGATTCCCGGCGCTTCCTCGATCTCATCGAGCACACGGTCGAGCTGCTTCTGGCTGCGCACCAGCGGATAGACGTGCTCGACGGGCGTCACGTTGGCGTATTGGGCCGCGACCGCGCGCGCCACGGTGATGAGCGTCTCACCCGTGGAGTCCGAGACCAGATGCAGATGGAAATAATTGTTCGAGGTCGGCACAGAAACTCTTTGTATGAGGGCGGGGCGGTTTGTGGATTTCTGTGGAGCTTAACCCCTTGGAAAGGGATGTGCGACACCAGGGGCGGGACAACGGCCAATTTTCTTCACACCAGTGCCCGTCAGGACAAGTCCGGCACCCTCCGACGAGGCGAGCGGGATTGCGCGGATAACCCTCTTGATAAGCTGCCGACGGGGAACCGCAAGCTCTTGAGTCCGGGCGGCTTATCCGAATGGCTCAAGGCCGCGCAGGATATGTTGATGGATGTGAACAAGCGCGTGCGAAGCGGCGGACGGAATTGTGTGAGTCCAATCCACGGTCACTAAGACTCAAACCTTAAGATTCTAAAATTTTTAGGTTTAGAAGAGCCGAGCACGCGGATATGTGTGTGCACCCAAATCTATGAATGAATTCTTACCGAGCTCGTTCCATCCACTGTCCGGTGAGACAGGGCGCGTTCGAACGACATGGATCCCGTTAGCGTCCAGAAAACGCGTCAGGCAAGACACGGAAGGCTGCCGGAATGTACGAGTGGATCAAGGCGCTGCACGTGATCGCGGTCATCTCCTGGATGGCCGGCATGCTCTATCTGCCGCGGCTGTTCGTTTATCATTGCGAGGCGGAGATCGGTTCGAAGCAGTCGGAAACGTTCAAGGTCATGGAACGCCGGTTGCTCAAGGCGATCATCAACCCGGCCATGATCGTGACCTGGCTGGCCGGTCTCTATCTCGCGTGGTCCGGTCATTGGTTCGCATCGCCCTGGTTGCACGTAAAACTGGCATTGGTCCTGGCGATGTCCGCGGTCCACGGCTTTTTTTCCCGTTGGCTGAAGGATTTCGCCGCCGACCGGCGCCCGCGGAGCCAGAAATTCTATCGAATAATCAATGAGGTGCCGACCGTTCTGATGATCTTCATCGTCATCATGGTGATCGTGAAGCCGTTCTAGGCATCGCGCCGACGATTCGCTCAGCGCTTCGGCTTGCGGAGCTGGAAGCGATTTTCTATATTGTCGACATCCCACCCAACGCAGGCGGATGTGGTTGTGTCCGGGCTTTCCAGAAGCCGGATACCGCATCAGGTTTGAAGCCTCCCGGCGCTCACCTTGCCAGTCCTGCGGACCTTACCTTCTCGCGTCCGCATTTCAGAGCCTCCTCGCACCCCCCTCTTCTTAAGGCTACCCCACAGGACCACCCCAATGCGGGAAATTAAACTCCAGGACCTCAAGTCGAAAACCCCGGCCGAGCTCGTCTCGTTCGCGGAAGAGAACGGGGTCGAGAACGCAAGCACCATGCGCAAGCAGGAGCTGCTGTTCGCCATCCTCAAGCAGCTCTCGCTCGCCGAGACCGACATCGTCGGCGAAGGCGTCGTCGAGGTGCTCTCCGACGGCTTCGGCTTCCTCCGCTCGCCCGATGCAAATTATCTGCCGGGCCCCGACGACATCTACGTGTCGCCCTCGCAGATCCGCCGTTTCGGCCTGCGCACCGGCGATACCATCGAAGGCCATATCCGCAGTCCGAAAGAGGGCGAGCGCTATTTCGCGCTGCTGAAGGTCAATACGCTCAATTTCGAGGACCCGGAAAAGTCCAAGCACAAGGTCAATTTCGACAACCTCACGCCGCTGTTTCCGAATCAGCGCTTCCGCATGGAAATCGACGATCCCACGCGAAAGGACCTGTCTGCACGCGTGATCGACATCGTCGCGCCGATCGGCAAGGGCCAGCGCGCCTTGATCGTGGCGCCGCCGCGCACCGGTAAGACCGTGCTGATGCAGAACATCGCACATTCGATCACGCACAATCATCCCGAATGCTATCTAATCGTGCTGCTGATCGACGAGCGTCCGGAAGAAGTCACGGACATGCAGCGCTCGGTGAAGGGCGAGGTCGTATCCTCCACCTTCGACGAGCCGGCGGTGCGTCACGTCCAGGTCGCCGAGATGGTGATCGAGAAGGCCAAGCGCCTGGTCGAGCATGGCCGCGACGTCGTGATTCTGCTCGATTCGATCACCCGCCTTGGCCGCGCCTACAACACCGTGGTGCCGTCATCCGGCAAGGTGCTGACCGGCGGTGTCGACGCCAACGCGCTCCAGCGCCCGAAGCGGTTCTTCGGCGCCGCCCGCAACATCGAGGAGGGCGGCTCGCTGACCATCATCGCGACCGCCCTGGTCGATACCGGCAGCCGCATGGACGAAGTCATCTTCGAAGAGTTCAAGGGCACCGGTAACTCGGAACTGATCCTGGACCGCAAGGTGTCGGACAAGCGCACCTTCCCGGCGATCGACATCTCGCGCTCGGGAACCCGCAAGGAAGAGCTCATCACCGATCCGCAGGTGCTCAAGAAGATGTACGTGCTCCGCCGTATCCTCAATCCGATGGGCACGATGGACGCGATCGACTTCCTGCTCGACAAGCTCCGCTCGACCAAGAGCAACTCGGAGTTCTTCGACTCCATGAACACCTGAGTGCGGTGCAGCAGGGGATTGGAGGGCGCCTTCGGGCGCCCTTTTGTTGCGACTTTGCTGCAGAGTAATTGCAGCATGGAGGGTTGTTTCCCGTCCGGATCGCGGCGGTCATTAATCTATTGATATCGCAAAGAAAAGCTGGAATTGACTTGACTTGGGTTCTCTCGGTTGGGCACTTTTGCAGCAAAATGCTGCAATAATACTGCGTTGCAGCATAGGTATGGCGACATAGTTTAATGCAACAAATCCTCCGGTTGGCCGGCGGAAATCGGAAGTTTGCCTTTTCGCCGGGAGGCGGACAAATAGGCCATGCATCCGAGAGACCAGACCATTTTTGCGCTGTCATCCGGCCGGGCGCCCAGCGCGATCGCGGTGGTGCGCGTGTCGGGCTCGCAGGCCGGCTTGGTGCTGACAAAGCTCGCGGGCGGGCTGCCGGCGCCGCGACAGGCAAGCCGCCGGTTGCTTCGTGACGGCGCGGGCCAGCCGATCGACGATGCGGTGGTGCTCTGGTTTCCGGGACCGGCCAGCGCGACCGGCGAGGATGTCGCCGAGTTTCACGTCCATGGCGGACGCGCGGTGCTTGCGGCGCTCCTTGTGGATATTTCGATTATTCCGAATACGCGCGCGGCGGAGCCGGGCGAGTTCACGCGGCGCGCGTTCGAGAACGGAAAACTCGACCTCACCGAGGCCGAGGGTCTCGACGATCTCATCCATGCCGACACCGACCGGCAACGGCGCCAAGCGCTGCGCCAGTTGCAGGGCCTGCTCGGCGATCGCGCGCGCGACTGGCGCGAGCGCATCATCGAGGCGTCCGCGCTGATCGAGGCGGGCATCGATTTCTCCGACGAAGGCGACGTGCCGGCCGAATTGATGGCGCCGGCAGTCAGGGCAATCCAGGCCCTGTATGACGAAATCTCGAAAGTCCTTGCGGCACAGGGACAAGCTGAACGTCTGCGCGACGGGCTGGTGGTGGCGATCGCGGGCGAGCCGAATGTCGGCAAGTCGACCTTGATCAACCAGCTCGCGCGGCGCGATGTCGCGATCGTCTCGCCTCATGCCGGCACCACGCGCGACGTGATCGAGGTGCAGCTCGATCTCGACGGCTACCCCGTCACTGTCATCGACACCGCCGGCATTCGCGAGACCGATGATCCCGTGGAGCAGGAGGGCGTGCGTCGGGCGCGTGCGCGAGCCGGGGATGCCGACCTGGTCCTGTGGTTGGTGGAGGGCGCGCAGGCTGTCGACCCGGAAGCCATGTGCTCGCTTCGGAGTTCCGGCGACGGTGCTGTTTCGCCGGGCGGCTTGGTCTGGATCGTCCGCAACAAGATCGATCTCGGTGGGCGCGAGGGTCCCGTGCCGCCGGGCGAGTTCCCGATCTCCGCGAGCCGGGGCGACGGCATTCCGGAACTGGTCGAGGCCCTCGTAATGTTCGCCGCCAACTTCTTCGGGACGACGGAAGGCGCCTTGGTGACCCGGGCACGGCAGCGCGATTTGCTGCGTCAGGCGTCGGGCAGCTTGCGCCGGAGTCTGGAGCTTGTAGAAGAGGGCGAAGAGCTGGCGGCCGAAGAGCTGCGTGCTGCGGCCTATTCTCTAGGCCGGCTGTTGGGTCGGGTGGATGTCGAGGACGTCCTCGGGGCTATCTTTCAGAAGTTCTGCATTGGAAAGTAGGGCTAGTTCTTCATTGTAGAACTAGGATTTATTCCATTCCTTGTGTTTCACGTGAAACAGTGGCGGGGAATTCCTACGGCCCGTTTCACGTGAAACACCGGCGATCGTTAGCCTCTAATACACTAGCTCATTGCACGACCTGGAGGCTCACTTATTAGGGGTGGACGCTAGGGCCGCTGGCCGCGATTCCGTCATTGGGAGGAGCCCTTGCGACGAAGCAACCAACCGTCCGTACGCGGCATGCTCTGGATAGCTTTCGCCGCGCGCGCATAAGGTGTGAGGTGCTGATCTCCTTTCTCAATGAATCGCCCAGGACGCATCCGCGCAATCTACCCCGGCCCATGGTTCGTTTTGGCGTCGAGAAACGACAGCATCTTCAACGCTCGTTCTACTGTGCATGGGGTTGTTTCGCGAAAACCAGCATCGGCCGACGGCACCTGTTTCACGTGAAACACGGTCGGCCCTGAGTTTCCACTTCCGGCTTTTTCCGCTCTGGGATAGAAGTCCGGCCATGCGAACAGAGCGAGCAAGCTTCGACGTCATCGTGATCGGCGGCGGCCACGCCGGCTGTGAGGCCGCGGCTGCTGCTGCGCGGATGGGTGCCGCGACTGCTCTGGTGACGCACCGTTTCGCGACTGTGGGCGCGATGTCCTGTAATCCGGCCATCGGTGGTCTCGGCAAGGGTCACATGGTCCGCGAAATCGATGCTCTCGATGGTCTGATGGGTCGCGTAGGCGACGCCGGTGGCATCCAGTTTCGTGTTCTCAATCGGCGGAAGGGGCCGGCCGTCCGTGGTCCGCGAGCCCAGGCGGACCGGAAGCTCTATGCGGCCGCTATGCAGGCCGCGATCCGGGAGACCGAGGGCCTTTCCGTCATTGAAGGCGAGGCCGACGAGCTGATCATGGCCGAAGGGCGGGTCACAGGTCTTCGCCTGGCTGATGGCCGGGAGCTGCGGGCAGGGGCGGTTGTGGTCACCACCGGCACATTCCTCCGCGGTCTGATCCATCTCGGTGAGAAGAGCTGGCCCGCCGGCCGGGTCGGCGAAGCTCCTGCGATGGGCCTTTCAAGCTCGTTCGAGCGAGCCGGCTTCACCCTCGGACGCCTCAAGACCGGCACGCCGCCCCGTCTGGACGGCACCACGATCGACTGGTCCGCCGTCGAGATGCAGCCCGGGGACGAGCCGCCGGAGCCGTTCTCGGTCCTGACCGAGCGGATCACGACCCCGCAGATCCAGTGCGGGATCACCCGGACCACGGCCGCGACCCATGAGGTGATCCGGGCGAACGTCCATCGCTCTCCGATGTACTCCGGTCAGATCAAGAGCTCCGGCCCGCGCTATTGCCCCTCGATCGAGGACAAGATCGTCCGCTTCGGCGACCGCGACGGCCATCAGATCTTCCTGGAGCCGGAAGGGCTGGACGATACGACCGTCTATCCCAACGGCATCTCCACCTCGCTGCCGGAGGAGGTCCAGCTTGCGATCCTCGCCAGCATTCCGGGCCTGGAGCGGGTGAAGATGGTGCGGCCGGGCTATGCCATCGAATACGACCACATCGATCCCCGCGAGCTCGATCCGACCCTGCAGACCAAGCGTCTGCGCGGGCTATTCCTGGCCGGGCAGATCAACGGCACCACCGGATATGAAGAGGCCGCCGGGCAGGGCATCGTGGCCGGGTTGAATGCGGCGTTGTCCGCCAGTGGGGCCGCGCTGACGGTGTTCGATCGGGCGGATGGCTATCTCGGCGTCATGATCGATGACCTCGTCACCCGCGGCATCAGCGAGCCCTATCGGATGTTCACCTCCAGGGCCGAATATCGTTTGACGCTGCGGGCCGACAATGCGGACCAGCGCCTGACCGAGAAGGGCATCGCCTTGGGATGTGTCGGCAGTGCCCGTATCAGGCATCATCGCGCCAAGATGGATGCTCTGAACGCAGCCCGGACGCTGTCGAAGTCCCTGACCATCACCCCGAACGAGGCGATCAAGCACGGCCTGTCACTGAACCGGGATGGCCAGCGCCGGTCGGCCTTCGAGCTGATGGCGTATCCGGAGATCGGCTGGAGCCAGGTCCGCGCGATCTGGCCGGAGCTGGCGGCGATCGATCCTGTTATCGCCACCCATCTCGAGATCGATGCGAAATACGATGTCTATCTGGAGCGCCAGAGCGCCGACGTCGAAGCGTTCAGGCGCGACGAGGGGATGGTGCTCTCGGACGTCGATTACCAGCAGGTCCCGGGTCTCTCCAACGAGGTCCGGGCCAAGCTGGAGAAGGCCCGGCCCTTCACCGTCGGCCAGGCTGGCCGGATCGATGGGATGACACCGGCCGCCCTCGGCATCCTCGCGGCCTATCTGCGCCGTGAAGCCCGGAAAACTTCCAAGGCAATTGCATAGGCGTTTCACGTGAAACAGCGCGGACCGGGCGGGGACAGGCCGCTATCGCGACGAGCCGGAGCAGGCGCCGCCGTGCGCCCATCCGACACGACACCGGGTCGACCGAAGATCGACAAGGCCAACGCCAACGATCAGTCGCTGGACGCGATCATTGCAGCCGACAAGATCGCGGCGTTCAAGCTTGCTCCCGTTTCACGTGAAACCGAGGCCCGGCTCGATCGCTACATCGCGCTACTGCGCGAGTGGCAGGCCAAGACCAATCTGGTCGCGCCTTCGACCTTGCCGCATCTCTGGACGCGGCACATCGCCGATTCGCTTCAGCTGATCGATCTCGCGCCGACCGCAAGACGTTGGGCCGACCTCGGCAGCGGCGGCGGCTTCCCCGGTGTCGTCCTGGCCTGCGCCATGGCGGGGACGCCGGGCGCGAGCGTCCACCTCGTCGAGCGAATCGCCAAGAAGGCGGCTTTCCTGCGCGAAGCGATTCGCGTCACCGCATCTCCGGGAGTCGTACATCTCGCTGAGATCGGGGATAATGTGGATAGAATCACCGGCCCCGTCGATTGCGTCACCGCACGCGCACTGGCTCCGCTACATCAACTCATCGGCTTTGCGGAGCCGCTGATGCGCCAGGGCGCAAAGGCGCTGTTTCCGAAGGGTCAAGATGTAGAGGCTGAATTGACCGAAGCCGCTAAATATTGGAATATTCAACCTCAGCTCCATCGAAGCCGCACGGGTGACGGCTGGATCGTGGAGCTGACGTCCGTCGAGCGACGCGGGTGAGGCGTTCAGGGGGAGTGGGGAATTGCGATGAGCGTGATTGACGAACCGCAGCAAGAACAGCCGGCCCAAGAGACCAACGAGGTCCCGCATGGCCACCCGCGCATCCTGGCGCTGGCGAACCAGAAGGGCGGTGTGGGGAAGACAACCACAGCGATCAATCTCGGCACGGCGCTCGCGGCGATCGGCGAGCGCGTCCTGATCGTCGATCTCGATCCGCAGGGCAACGCCTCGACCGGCCTCGGCATCGATCGCCGCAACCGTTCCTGCTCGACCTACGACGTGCTGGTCGGCGAAGCCGCATTGCGCGAGGCGGTGGTCTCGACCGCGGTGCCGCGGCTGCACATCGCGCCCTCGACCATGGACCTCTCCGGCCTCGAGCTCGAGCTCGGCACCACGCCCGGCCGCGCCTTCAAGCTGCGCGATGCCATCGGCGCGCTCAACAACAACGTCTCGCCGGACGCCGACTACACCTATGTGCTGATCGACTGCCCGCCCTCGCTCAACCTGCTCACGGTGAACGCGATGGCGGCCTCCGACGCGATCCTGGTGCCGCTGCAATGCGAGTTCTTCGCGCTCGAGGGTCTGTCGCAATTGCTGCAGACGGTGGAGCAGGTGCGTTCGACGCTCAATCCGAACCTGTCGATCCACGGCATCGTGCTGACCATGTTCGACTCGCGCAACAACCTCTCGAACCAGGTCGTCGCCGACGTCCGCCAGTTCATGGGCGAGAAGGTCTACAAGACGATGATCCCGCGCAATGTGCGCATCTCCGAAGCGCCGTCCTACGGCAAGCCGGTGCTGGTCTACGATCTCAAATGCGTCGGCAGCGAAGCCTATTTGCGGCTCGCCACCGAAGTGATCCAGCGCGAGCGCGAGCTGCGCACGACGCATTGAGGCTGCGTAGGGTGGGTTAGCCGAAGGCGTAACCCACCACTGTCTATCTCCGTGGAAACAGAGGAGGTGGGTTACGCTTCGCTAACCCACCCTACGATTCGAAATTCAGTTCTGGAGTGCTGCACCGTGAATCCAAGGGAGCTGGCGATGGCCGACGAAGCGCGTTCGCGACTGGGCCGAGGTCTTGCGAGTCTGATCGGTGACGTCGGCGGCGAGGCTCAGCATGTCGATCGTCCGCGCGCGCAGCGCAAGGTGCCGATCGAATTCATCAAGCCCAACCCGCGCAACCCGCGCCGTACCTTTTCGGAGACCGAGCTCAAGGAGCTCTCCGACTCCATCAGGCAGCACGGCGTGATCCAGCCGATCGTGGTGCGTCCGGTGAAGGGCGCGCAGGATCGCTACGAGATCATCGCGGGCGAGCGGCGCTGGCGCGCCTCGCAGCTCGCCGGCCTGCATGACGTGCCGATCGTTCCGGTCGACATCAGCGACAGCGACGCGCTGGAGTTCGCGATCATCGAGAACGTGCAGCGTGAAGACCTCAACCCGATGGAAGAGGCGCAGGGCTATCACGCGCTCGCCAACGAGTTCAAACGCAGTCAGGACGACATCGCGAAGGTCGTCGGCAAGAGCCGCAGCCACGTCGCCAACATGATGCGGCTGACGAAGCTGCCGGCCGAGGTGCAGGCCTACATCGCGACCGGCGAATTGACGGCGGGCCACGCCCGCGCGCTGATCGGCGTGCCGGATCCGCTCGCCGCCGCCAAGCGCATCGTCGAGGAGGGGCTCAACGTGCGCCAGGCCGAGGCGCTGGCACATGAAGAGGGCGTGCCCGAGCGCAAGCCGCAGAAGGCGCGCGCCGGCGCGAAGGAAAAGGACCCCGATACGATCGACCTCGAAAAGCGCGTCAGCGACGCGCTGGGTCTCAAGGTCACCGTCAATCATCGCGATCCCGGCGGCTCCGTGCAGATCAACTACCGCAACCTCGATCAGCTCGACGAGGTGATGAAGCGGCTCGCCAAGGGCGCGCTGTAACTCCGCTGTCCCGTGCCGCGGGCACTGATCTCCACCCGTCATCCTGAAGTGGCCGCTTCTTCAGCGGCCCTCGAAGGGCGACGGCCCGGCTGTAGCAGCGCGGCCTTTCATCCTTCGAGGCTCCTGGCACGATGCGCAGCATCGTGCCACTCGCGTCTCAGGACGACGGATTTGGCCCCTTGCTTTGTTGCGTTCGCAGTGACGCGGAGAGAGCTCAGCCCCGCCGCTTCGCGTTCGCGGCGATTGACATCAGTGTGCGCTGGGCTATCGCCGCGGCGAGGGTGGACTGCTTGCGGGTGTCGAGCGCCGCGGTTGCGAGCTGCTCGATGATGGCCGCAAGCCGCGCCGGGCTGAAATTGCGCAGCGCGGTTTCGACCGCGGGCTTTCGCGAGAAATGCAGGCGTGGAAAACCGCCGTCGAGCACGGCGGAGGCCGGCGTGCCGTCGGCGATCGCGAGCGCGGATTTGTGCAGCCACGCAGCCTGCCGCAGCGCAGCGGATATGATCACGCCGGGATAGGTGCCGGCGATCATGGCCTTGGCGAATTCGGTCTCGACGATGTCGGGCCGTCCGGCAAAGGCGCCGTCGACGATCGGATCGAGCTTCAGCTCCGATGCATCGGCGACCACGGCCATGACGTCGTCCAGCGTGACCTCGCCCTTGCCGTGAGCATAGAGCGTCAGCTTGCGCAGCTCGTTGCGCGAGGCCTGGCGGTCGCCGCCGAGAAATGACATCAGCGCCGCGCGGGCGTCCTGCGCGATGCGCAAATTCGCGATACGGAGCTCGTCCTCCATCAGCCTGGCCAGATCGCGCTCAGTGTCGGGATAGCAGCCGATCGCCACGGCCGTCTTGGCGCGCTCGCAAGTCTTGCGCAGCGGCGCTTCCGGGCGAAGCTCGCCGGCCTCGATCACGATGCGGCAATCCTTCACGTTCATCTCGGCCAGCGTCTCGATGCCGCTGGCAAAGCTGCGCGAGCCGGCGCGAACGCGGATGGCGCGGCGGCCGCCGAACAGCGGCACCGTCATGGCTTCGTCGACGAGGCGCGAGGGCGCGGCGGAGAGCTCGTCGCCGTCGAGCTTGACCAGCGAGAACGGATCGTTGGGATCGTCGACGGCTGACGCGATCAGCGCATCGGCGCGCTCGCGCACGAGGCCGGCATCGGGACCGTAGAGCAGGATGATCGGACGGCCCGCATCAGGGCGGGCGAGGAAAGCGTCGATCTCTTTTCCGCGCAGCGCGACCATGGTCCAGATTGTCATTCCGGGGCGCGCGTGGCGCGAACTACGGTGCGCAATTGCGCACCAGAGAATCCAGAGGTTCAAGATCGAGATTCCGGGTTCGCCCTTTGGGCGCCCCGGAATGGCGGGGCGAATTACGTCCCCGCGGTGAAGAACGAGGCGAGCCGGGTGGAGATGTTATCGGCGATCTCGTTGGCGGCGCGATCCTCGGCATCGCGCACGGCGCGGGTGCGCGAGAAGCGCTGATAGGACCCCGGCATGTCATAGGACACGCGTGAGAACGTCGAGCCGGTCATGACAGACTTGCCGGTCGCGACGTCGATCAGATTGTACTGGGCGTCGATGCCGAGATTTTCGCTGGTCGGCAGGCCGGTCGTGGCGCTGACGATCAGCGAGGAGCGGCTGGTGGTGAAGCGGATATCCAGCCGGTGCGTCGGCGGCATGCCCGTCGCCGTGCCGTAAAGCTTGAAGGCCAGTGCGTTACGGATTTCGACGCCAACGCGGGCCTCGCGCGAAGCATTGGGCTTGCTGATCGGGGGTAGCTCGACGCCCATCAGCCTTTCGCGCAGACCGGGGGTGCCGTCGGTGCGCTCGGCATACATCGGCTGGAAGCAGCCTGCCGTCAGCGCCGCCAATGCAGCGACTGCCAGCAAGCGGGCTGCGATACGGATCCTAGCCGACAACATTCACGATCCTCTTGGGAACGATGATCACCTTGCGGACGGGCTTGCCGTCCAGGGCCAGCTTTACCGCATCGAGGGCCAAAACGGCAGCCTCGATTTCCGGATTCTGGGCCGCTGTTGCAACTGTGACCTCACCCCGCTTCTTGCCGTTGACCTGGACCACCAGGGTCACGCTGTCTTCGACCAGCAAATCGCGTTCGATTTGGGGCCAATCGGCTTCCGAAACCAGCCCCTTCTGGCCCAGAACCCGCCAGCACTCCTCGGCCAAATGCGGCATCATCGGAGAGAACAACTGCACCAGGATCTGGCTGGCCTCCCGGATCGCCCAGGCCAGATCCGGCGCCAGGTCGGCTGCGGGCTGTCCCGGGCGCTGCAGCACCTCCGAGAACGTATTGGTGAATTCGCGGATATGGGCGAGGCAGACGTTGAAGTGCAGCCGTTCGATGCCGGTTGTGACCTTGTCCAGCGCGCCGTGCGCGGCCTTGCGCAAGGTGGTCGCGTCCGGGCCGAAGCTGGCCGGCCGGGCCGTCGGCGCGCCGTTGCCGAGTTCGACGGAATCGTTCACCAGCCGCCACAGCCGCTGCACGAAGCGCGAGGCGCCCTGGACGCGCTCGTCGCTCCAGATCACGTCGCGGTCGGGCGGGGAGTCCGAGAGCATGAACCAGCGGGCCACATCGGCGCCGTAGGTCTCGATGATGTCGTCGGGATCGACCGTGTTCTTCTTCGACTTCGACATCTTCTCGATCGGGCCGATCTGGATGTCCTCGCCGGTGGCGAGCAACGTTGCGCGGCGCCCGTTGCCGCCGACCTCGATCTTCACCTCGGCCGGCTGCACATAGGTGCCGTCGGCCTTCTGGTAGGTCTCGTGCACCACCATGCCTTGCGTGAACATGCCGGCGAACGGCTCGTCCAGCGCGATGTGCCCGGTCGCCTTCATCGCGCGGGTGAAGAAGCGGCTGTAGAGCAGATGCAGGATCGCGTGCTCGACGCCGCCGATATACTGGTCGACCGGTAGCATCCGGTTGGCGACCGCAGGCGTCGTCGGCGCGTTCTCGTTCCAGGGATCGGTGAAGCGCGCAAAGTACCAGGACGAATCCACGAAGGTGTCCATGGTGTCGGTTTCGCGCTGGGACTTGCCTCCGCATTTGGGGCAGGTGACGTGCTTCCAGGTCGGATGATGATCCAGCGCGTTGCCCGGTCTGTCGAAGGTCGCGTCGTCCGGCAGTACCACCGGCAGGTCGGCGTCCGGCACCGGCACCACATCGCACTTCGGGCAATGGATGACTGGAATCGGGCAGCCCCAATAGCGCTGGCGCGAAATGCCCCAGTCGCGCAGTCGGAAATTCACCTGACGCTCGCCGATCGGCGCGTTGCCGCGCAGCTCCGTCTCGAGACGCTTCGCCACCTCTTCCTTGGCCTGCTCGATGGTCATGCCGTCGAGGAAGCGCGAATTGATCATGCGGCCGTCACCGTCATAAGCGGTGTCGGTGATCACGAAGGTCTTGGGATCCTGGCCTTCCGGGCACACGACGGGCGTGTTGCCGAGATTGTACTTGTTGACGAAGTCGAGGTCGCGCTGGTCGTGCGCCGGGCAGCCGAAGATGGCGCCGGTGCCGTATTCCATCAGCACGAAGTTCGCGACATAGACCGGCAGCTTCCAGGACGGATCGAACGGATGCACCGCGCGGATGCCGGTGTCGAAGCCCTGCTTCTCCGCGGTGTCGATGATCTCCTGCGCGGTACCGATCTTCTTGATCTCCGCGATGAACTCCGCGAGCCTAGGGTTCTTCGCAGCTGCTGCCTGCGCCAGCGGATGATCTGCCGAGATCGCCATGAATTTCGCGCCGAACAGCGTGTCGGGGCGCGTCGTGAAGATCTTCAGCTCGCTCTCGCCGGCCGGCGTCGTCGCCGGGTCCAGAGCGAAGCGGACCAGCAGGCCCTCCGAACGGCCGATCCAGTTGCGCTGCATCAGCCGCACCTTGTCGGGCCAGCGGTCCAGCCCGTCCAGCGCGCTCAAGAGTTCCTGCGAGTACTTCGTGATCTTGAAGACCCACTGGTTCATCTCGCGCTGCTCGACGACCGCGCCCGAACGCCAGCCGCGGCCGTCGATGACCTGCTCGTTGGCGAGCACGGTCATGTCGACGGGATCCCAGTTCACCTTGCGCTTCTCGCGCTCGGCGAGACCTTCGCGCAGGAAGTCCAGAAACATCTTCTGCTGGTGCTTGTAATAGCTGGGATCGCAGGTTGCGATCTCGCGGCTCCAGTCCAGCGACAGCCCGATCGAGCGGAGCTGTTTCTTCATCGCGGCGATGTTGTCGTAGGTCCAGGCCTTCGGGGCGACCTTGCGCTCGATCGCGGCGTTCTCGGCCGGCAGGCCGAAGGCATCCCAGCCCATCGGATGCAGCACGTTGAAGCCCTTGGCGCGCATGAAGCGGGCCAGCACGTCACCCAGTGTGTAATTCCGGACATGGCCGATATGGATGCGCCCGGAAGGGTAGGGGAACATCTCGAGCACGTAATATTTCGGCCGCGGATCGTCGTTCCTGGAGACGAAGATCGCCTGCTCGTCCCAGAGGCGTTGCCAGCGCGGTTCGGCGTCGCGGGCGTTATAGCGTTCGGAGGTCATGGAATCGTTGGGTTTTCGTGGGTTCGGCCGTCTCAAGACGGCGGACTAGGCCATAGAAGACCTCAGGGGGTCAATGGGTTGCCGCGTTCTGGAACTTCGACCGCGCCTCCGCATAACTACGAGGGCCCGCGTTGGGGCGTGATTAAGGGGTCGATGCCAATTTGCGGCCCAACAAGGCCGCATGACCGCAATGGATTCCAGCTTCGACGATCCCGATTACGACTATGCCGCGTCCATCGCCGGACGGGCGATGCGGAGCATGGCCGAACAGCGCATTGCGCCGACTCCGGCCAATTTCGCGGTCTGGTTCCAGTATTTCGCAGGCAGCCATGACGATCTGCGCAACGCGGTCGATCTCCTGATCGACCACAATCGTCCCTTCGATGCCAGAACCAATCAGGACCTGTTCGAGACCTACGTCGCGCCCCAGGCGAGTGCCGCCGCGGTCGACACTTCCGAGCGGCTGCAGGCGCTCATGGGGGCCGCGAAGGAATTTCTGGCGACCGCGATCGCCGACAATCATTCGCAGATGCAGGTCATCAGCCAGGTGGCCGACCAGGGCAGGGCCGGCGTCGATCCAAAGCTGCTGGTCGCCCAGCTCATGAACGAGCTGGCGCGGGCCGCCACAAGGGCGACGCGGCTGGAGGCAGGCTTTGCGGAAAAGACCCGCGAGCTCGACGTGATCCGCGATTCGCTGTCGAGGTCCGAGCAGCGCGCCCGGACCGACATGTTGACGGGGCTGGCGAACCGGCGGGCCCTCGACGAATTCCTGCGCAAGGCGCAGACGACTGCCGAATGGGGCGAGCCGCTCAGCGTGCTGATGCTCGATATCGACTACTTCAAGGCCTTCAACGACAATTTCGGCCATGGCGTCGGCGACCAGGTGCTGCGCCTGATGGCGAAGGTGCTGCGCGAAAAAGTCCGCGAGCAGGATCTGCCGGCCCGCTATGGCGGCGAGGAGCTGATCGCGGTGCTGCCGGACGCCGATCTTGGCGCATGTGCCGAGCTCGCCGAAGGCATCAGGCGCGCGATTGCCGAATGTACGATCACGCGCCGCTCGACCGGCGAGATCCTGCCGAACATCAGCGTGTCGATCGGCGTGGCGCAGTACCGGACCGGCGAGGCGATCACCGATCTGATCGAGCGTTGCGACCGCGCGCTCTATCTCGCCAAGAGCGGCGGCCGCAATCGCGTCGTGACGGAGGTCGACCTCGAGCGGGCCGGGGGCGCGGGCTAGGCGCTGGCCACCATCATCATATCAGCCGCGCCGGTCTCGATCGCCTGCACGCCGTGCTCGACGACATTGTTGCGGCCGCGGTGCTTGGCGGCATAGAGCGCGGCGTCGGCGGCTTCGATCAGGTCGCCGGGACGCAACGACTCGTTCGGCTTTGTCGCGGCAACCCCGATCGAGACCGTGACGATCATGTGGTTCGAGGTGATGTGCGGCAGGCAGAGTCTCAGCACGGCCGCCCGCACCTGTTCGCCGATTTCGGCGGCGCGCATCACGTCGGTATTCGGCAGCAAGAGGCAGAATTCCTCGCCGCCATAGCGTGCCGCAAAGCCCATCGTGTCGGCGGCGATGCCGGACAGCGACTCGCCGAGCCGGGTCAGGCAGGAATCGCCTTCGAGATGGCCGTAAGTGTCGTTGAACAGCTTGAAATGGTCGACGTCGATCATCAGGAGCGCGAGGTCGCTGCCGTATTGCTGCGCGCGCATCCATTCGAAATCGAGCCGGCTCTGGAAACCGCGGCGGTTGGCGAGCCCCGACAGCATGTCGATCGAGGCCATCACCGTCAGCCGGTCGTTGCTCGCTACCAGCTCGCGCTCGCGCTGGCTCAGCTGCGCAGCCATCGCGTTGAAGGCGCGGGCCAGCGGAACGAACTCGGCCGGCAGCCGATTGCGTGCCGCGCGGGCCGACAGGTCGCCCTCACCGAGACGCTTGGCCATGTCGACGAGCATCTCGATCGGCTTGATGACGAGTTTCTCGGCGGCAATCAGCGCGCCGAGCAGGACGAACACGACGACGAAAGCGAGCTGCAGATAGGCGGTGCGGATCTCGCGGTTGACCGCGGCTGACACCTTGTCTTCATCGATGCTGGTGATCAGGCGGGCATTGGTGCCGGCGATGCGGATATAGCTGACCGCGCGGCGGGAGCCGTCGGCGGCGAGGAACGACAGTGAACCCTCGTCCTGGTCGGACCGCAGCGCCTTGTCCGCGATCGCGGACATCAGCGGCATGTTGTCGAGGGGACGGCCGACCGTGCTGTGCTGATCGGCGGGCGCCGCCAGCACGGTGCCCGCGCTGTCGACCAGCACCGCGGTGATGCCGGCGCGGCCGCCCAGATTGCTCATGACCTTCGACATCCAGTCGAGATTGACGGTGGCGAGCACGACGGCGTCGGGCACCCCGCTGAAGGCCGAGACCGGATAAACCGCCATCACGGTCGGCGAGAGCACCGGCCGCGACAGGATGAAATCGCTGAGAACGAAGCGGCCGGTTTGCTGTGCCTGCTGGAAGTAGGGCCGGTCACTGAGATCGAGCCCGACATACATGTTGTTGGTGGCGCATTGGATGCGTCCGTCTTGGCCGGCGATCAGCAGCGTGCGGATCCAGGGAAGGCTCGACGGCAGGCTTGCGCGCAGCACGTCGCAGCTCTTGCTGATGCCGCCGGCGGAGGCGCGGATGAAGGCTTCCGATTTCAGGATGGTCTCGACCGACGAGATCACCTCGCGCTGCGCATCGGCACTGTGCCTTGCCACCGTGGTGAACTCGGCCGCAGCCTGCGCGATCTGTCGCGCACGCGTGTCTTCAAGCGAGCGGATGCGCTCGAGCATTAACGGCGCCACGAGAATGACCGCAAGCAACGCAAGCCGCGCCCGGATTCCCAGAACCTGCTTGAGTTTCGCGCGTTTGCGGTTGAGACTGACGCTTGCCATCTTCGTTACCCACCCCATGGGCCAAGGTAAAGCGAAGGGTTCAAAAACTGCTTCTTGAACTCGGTAAAATTGGACTTAACTCGGGCTACGACCCGGCCAAGAGACGTCATGACAGAAGCTATCGCCGCGCCGGTAACCGGCCATTCACCAAACGCGCTCGCTGCGGTCGAAGCCGAAATCGCCCGCGCCTGCACGGACGCGCGGCGCGACCGCGCCTCCGTGACGCTGATTGCGGTGTCCAAGACTTTCGCCGCCGATGCGATTATCCCGGTCATCGCCGCCGGACAGCGGGTATTCGGCGAGAATCGGGTGCAGGAGGCCAAAAGCAAGTGGCCGGCCTTAACGTCTGTTTACCCCGATATCGCGCTGCATCTGATCGGGCCGCTGCAATCCAACAAGGCGAAAGAGGCGGTCGCGCTGTTCGACGCGATCCATTCGGTCGATCGTCCGAGCATTTGCCAGGCATTAGCCAAGGAAATCGAATCCCAGAACAAGCACCCGCAGCTCTTCGTCCAGATCAATACCGGCGAGGAACCGCAGAAGGCCGGCGTCGCGCCCGGCGAGGCCGACGCCTTCCTCGCGAGCTGCCGCGACACCTATGGGCTCACGATCTCCGGACTGATGTGCATCCCGCCGGTCGACGAACCGCCGGCAGCGCATTTTGCCCTCACCGCCAAGATCGCCGCGCGCAACGGATTGAAGAACCTCTCGATGGGCATGAGCGCCGATTTCGCCACCGCCATCATGCTGGGCGCCACCCATGTGCGCGTGGGGTCTGCGATCTTCGGGCACAGGTAGTCGCCGTCAGCGAGGGCCGTGCCCCAACCGAGTTCTTGAGTTCGTCATTGCGAGCGTCGCGAAGCAATCCAGGATCTTTCCGCGGAGGTAGTCTGGATTGCTTCGTCGCAAGGGCTCCTCGCAATGACGGCGGAGCTGTCTACGCAAACCCCACCGACACTGTGCCCAGCACCCCAAAGTCCACCGCAAGATGATCGCCGGCCGCAATCGGCAGCGGCGGATGGCACGTGCCGGTGGTCACCACCTGCCCTGCCCGCAAGGTGATGCCGAGCCCGGAGAGCTCATTGGCAAGCCAGGCGAGCGCGGCCCGGGGGTCGCCCAGCACGTTCCTGCCA
Source organism: Bradyrhizobium sp. 191 (assembly GCF_023100985.1). Taxonomy (NCBI): domain Bacteria; kingdom Pseudomonadati; phylum Pseudomonadota; class Alphaproteobacteria; order Hyphomicrobiales; family Nitrobacteraceae; genus Bradyrhizobium; species Bradyrhizobium sp. 191. Next base: position 4,474,743 of record NZ_CP064692.1, on the reverse strand, counting down.
TGGCCGACATAGCGCTCGCCACGCAGTGTGATTTGCGGCCGTTCCTCGATGAGATCCATCGCCCGCCAGTTCGCGATCGTCGGTGCACCCAGCACGAACAGATGGGCGCACGCGTTGTCAGCGATGAGCTGCGCCTCGCCCGCGCTGACGAAATCGGCAAAGCGCGAATCGGGAATCTCGATCGCGGGATGCAACGTCTCGACGGCGGCGAGCACCTCGTCGACGGTGTATGGCGCCGCGCGCGGCGGCAGATTGCGTCCCATCCGAAAGGCGAATTCCGGCTCGCCGACGCGCATCTCGTTGCCCTTCATCGGCGCAGCCCCGCCGTCAGCGATCACGGTGTCGCTCATGATGCGTCCGGCCATGGGGCCTGCGACATTGATGTGCTTCTGTCCGGCCTCGCTGGTAGCCGCGATCTTCCAGCCGAACAATTTGCCGCTCGATTGTCGTTCGAGCGCGGCCTGGATGGCGTAGCCCTCGGCGCGACTCTGTGGCTGCAACCGGACCTCCAGTGCGTCCAGCTTGGTGCCGTCGCGCCAGTGTTGAACCAGAACCTGCGAAGCGGCGGCGATCTGATCCTTGTCGAGCATGCACCCTCACCCGATGATGATTCGTGTTCGCGGGCCCAGGCGCCGCAGCAATTGCAGCATCGCAGACTTCGTCATGGAGACGCAGCCCGCGGTCGGGCCGAAATTGTCGCGGGCGAGGTGCAGGAACACCGCGCTGCCGCGGCCGGCGATGCGCGGTCTGGTGTTGTGGTCGATCTCGATGATGAAGTCATAGAGGTGGTCGGCCCGCTTGAGCCGGTCACCGCCCTGCCCCTCGCCCAGCCGGATGCCCTGATTGTAATGGCGGTCCCGTGGATCCTCGCACCAGGCGTCTGCGCCGGTGATCTTCCGGGCCGGCAAGAACGTCCGGGGGCGGCCGTGCCGGTCGCCCCGCCACCACAGCCGCCTGGGACGGAAGCTGCCCCTGGGGGTGCCGCCATCGCCCTCGCGCTTGTTGGCGAGAATGCCGCCCCGCCCCAGCGCAACCGGGATGGTCATCGCTCCGGCCGTCAGCCAACCCCTGCGCGGATTTCCGGCCGCAGCCTTAACGCGGATCGCGGAGAGCGGCCCGGCGCGTCGATTCCTGGCGTAACCAACTGAAGCTGCTTTGTTTTTCATGTGAACGTGCAATGTCGAATTCATTACAGGACATTCATCAAATCGCCCTGCTATTCTGGGTTAGAGTGCTTGCGGCTTGTGAATCGGTAACAGCCCACTACTTCAACACGAACAACAATAAAACGGCGACCCTAAACTTCCCTCGCGGCTGGATGCGGCATGGATGCGCGCCGAGCCGGACCCTAAAAGGATGACCTCCCATGCCCAATGCCCGCAAGATCCTGATCGTGGATGACGACACCGATCTGCGCGACACGTTGGTGGAGCAATTATCGCTACACGAAGAATTTGAAGCCTCCGCGGTCGACACCGGCGCCAAGGGCGCGAGCGCCGCCAAGGCCAACTCCCCCGATCTGGTCCTGATGGATGTCGGCCTGCCCGACACCGACGGCCGCGAGGTGGTCCGCTCCTTGCGCAAGGGCGGTTTCAAGGCCCCGATCATCATGCTGACCGGGCACGACACCGATTCCGACACGATCCTGGGGCTGGAATCCGGCGCCAACGACTATGTCGCAAAGCCCTTCCGCTTCGCCGTACTGCTGGCCCGCATCCGAGCCCAGCTCCGCCAGCACGAGGCCAGCGAGGACGCGGTGTTCTCGGTCGGCCCCTACTCCTTCCGTCCCGGCTCGAAGATGCTGACCGCGGCCAATGCACGCAAGGTCCGCCTCACCGAGAAGGAAACGGCGATTCTCCGTTTCCTCTACCGGGCCGGCCAGATGCCGGTATCGCGCGAGACCCTGCTCCAGGAGGTCTGGGGCTACAATTCCGGCGTCACCACCCACACGCTGGAAACCCACATCTATCGGCTTCGCCAGAAGATCGAGAAGGACGCCGCCAACCCCGAGATCCTGGTCACCGAAGCCGGTGGCTACAAACTGGTGCCGTGATACGTTCCGGAAACGCGCGATTCGTCGTAAATTGGCGCGTTCCTCGAGCCACGGACCGGAATGTCAATCGACGACGACGTAGCGCTTCTCGAGCGTGTCCCGACACTGCGCCTGTTGGGAGACGCCTCGTTGCGCATGCTGGCGATCGGTTCCGAGCAGCGTGACTTCGTCCGCGGTGACGTCCTGTTCGATCTCGGCGACGCCGCCGATGCCGGCTTCGTGGTCCAGCGCGGCGCCTTCAGGGTCGAAGACGGCGCCGGCGCCGAAATGATCGCCGGCCCCGGCTCGCTGATCGGCGAGCTCGCACTGGTGGTGCCGATGAAGCGGCCATCGCGTGCGATCGCGCTGGAGCATTCCTCCGTCATCCGCGTCGCACGCAGCCTGTTCCAGCGCGTGCTGGAGAGCGACCCCGCCGCCGCCGTGCGCCTGCGCGACGAATTCGCGGTGCGCTCCAGCCAGATCGCCAGCGATATCCTGATGGCCGGCGCGAAGCTGACGTCTTGAGTCTCTTTGTTGTCATTCCGGGGCGCGACGAAGTCGCGAGCCCGGAATCCATTCATCCACCGGATGTGTCGCCAGATGGATTCTCAGGTGCGCAATTGCGCACCATAGTTGGCGCTGCGCGCGCCCCGGAATGACAGCGGGGCTACACTTCCAGCGTCACCGTCACAGGCACGTGGTCCGATGGCCGCTCCCAGCTCCGCGCATCGCGCAGGATCTTGAAATCGCTGACTGCGTCCTTCAGCGCACGCGAGACCCAGATGTGATCGAGCCTGCGGCCGCGATCGCCGACGGTCCAGTCGGCGGAACGATAGCTCCACCACGTATAGACCTTCTCCGACATCGGGATGCGCTCGCGCGCGACGTCGATCCATTCGCCGGCGGCAATCGCCGCCTTCAGCTTCTCGGTTTCGACGGGTGTGTGCGAGACGACTTTCAGAAGCTGCCTGTGCGACCACACGTCGTTCTCGTGCGGGGCGACGTTGAGGTCGCCGACCAGGATGTGGCGGTCATCGCCGCGCGGATGCAGCGGCTCGCACGCCTTCATCTCGTCGAGGAAGCGAAGCTTGTGGTCGAACTTCTCGTTCAGCGCGGGATCGGGAATGTCGCCGCCGGCGGGCACGTAGAAATTATGCAGCACCAAAGGCTTTGCGATGCCCGCCTTCTCGCCGAACGACACCGAGATGTGGCGCGAATCCACCTTGTCGCAGAAGGTGCGGATGTCCTTGGACTCGAAGGGAATCTTCGAGACTATGGCGACGCCGTGATAGCCCTTCTGCCCGTTCAGCGCGACGTGCTCGTAGCCGAGCCGCTTGAAACGCTTGAGCGGAAAGGCGTCGTCGATGCACTTGGTCTCCTGCAGGCACAGCACCTCCGGCCGCGCGCTCTTCAGGAATTTCGCGACCAGGTCGATGCGCAGCCGCACCGAATTGATGTTCCAGGTTGTCAGGGAAAGACGCATGGGGACGATCTAACAAACTCCATCCGTCATGGCCGGGCTTGACCCGGCCATCCACGTCTTTTTGTCGGAGCCAAAAACGTGGATGCCCGGGACAAGCCCGGGCACGACGGTGATTGGAGCGGCCATGCTATCTCAACCCGGCGACGGGCCGTAATTGGTGAAATCGATCTTGAACATGTTGGGGTCGAGCTTCTTGCTCGAATCCAGATTGTAGACCGCGATGGTGGTGTCGTAGCCCTGCGGGTCGGTGACGGTCCACTGCTTGAGCTGTCCGTCCTTGGCGCCGAACATCAGGAGCAGCCGGCTGGTGCCGACCAGCGCCTGCTTCTCCTCGATGGTGACGCTGACGAAGACGTCGTCGGCCGAGACGCCAACGACGTTGGTGTCCTTCATCAGGTCGATGCGATCGGACAGCAGAAAGCGCAGCGGCGTCTGCGACAGCGGATAGATGTCCTGGGTCGCGAGCTTGCGGTCGCGCACCACCAGCGAGGATCCGTCGGCGACGATGTCGATCGGGCTCGGCGCGTCATATTCGAAGCGCACCTTGCCGGGCTTCTGGATGTAGAAATCGCCCTGTGTCTTGCTGCCGTCGGGGCCGACCTGGACGAAATTACCAACCAATGTCTGAAGCGACGACAGATAGGCGCTGACCTTGGCCGCCTGCGCTTTCTGGTTGGCATCGAAGGTCTGGAAGATGCTGGTCGGCACGTTGCGCCGCGGATCCGGGATGACCGGATTCGGTGGCGCCTGCGTCGCGCCGGTCACAGCGGGCCCACCGGCCGGCCCGCCGTCGCTGCGGCCCTTCGGTGCAGGCTTCGGCACCGGGACGGTCTGCGCGAACGACGTCGCAGTCACCATCGCGGCGGCGACGAGAAGCAGACCGGCCACGCGTGCGCTTCGCGCGGCGATGGTGGCGGCGAATCGAATGTCCGGATGTCTGATCAATACGTCGTCCTGTATGGCTGGGCGCCCTTTTAGCGTGATTTCTGGCAAAAGCAGATATCGATTCTGCGTGAAATGATGTTCAGAGGCCCTTCGCCTCACATATGGCTGTCTTCTTCCTCGACCAGAATCTCGCGCTTGCCGGCGTGGTTGGCTGGGCCGACGATGCCCTCCAGTTCCATGCGCTCCATCAGTGATGCGGCGCGATTATAGCCGATTTGCAGGCGGCGCTGGATATAGCTGGTCGAGGCCTTGCGATCGCGTTTGACGATGGCAACCGCCTGCTGGAATAGATCGCCGCCGCCATCCCCGCCCATGCCGGTCGCGTCGAACACGGCGCCGTCCTCGTCCTCGGCCGGCTCCTCGGCGGTCACGGCTTCGAGATATTCCGGCTGACCCTGCGTCTTGAGGTGACGCACCACCTTCTCGACTTCCTCGTCGGAAGCGAAAGGTCCGTGCACGCGGCTGATGCGGCCGCCGCCGGCCATGTAGAGCATGTCGCCCTGGCCGAGCAGCTGCTCGGCGCCCATCTCGCCGAGGATGGTGCGGCTGTCGATCTTGGAGGTGACCTGGAAGGCGATGCGGGTCGGGAAGTTCGCCTTGATGGTGCCGGTGATGACGTCGACGGACGGACGCTGCGTGGCCAGGATCACGTGCAGGCCGGCGGCGCGCGCCATCTGCGCGAGACGCTGCACCGCGCCTTCGATGTCCTTGCCGGCGACCATCATCAGGTCGGCCATTTCGTCGACGATGATGACGATGTAGGGCAGCGGGTCCAGGGAGAGCTTCTCTTCCTCGTAGATCGCCTTGCCGGTTTCCTTGTCGAAGCCGGTATGCACCGTGCGCGTCGGCTCCTCGCCCTTGGCCTTCAATTCGAGCAGGCGGGTGTTGTAGCCGTCGATGTTGCGCACGCCGAGCTTGGCCATGTTCTTGTAGCGCTCCTCCATCTCGCGCACGGCCCATTTCAGCGCGACCACCGCCTTCTTGGGATCGGTCACGACGGGCGTGAGCAGATGGGGAATGCCGTCATAGACGGAGAGCTCGAGCATCTTCGGGTCGACCATGATCAGCCGGCACTGGTCCGGGCGCAGCCGGTAGACCAGGCTGAGGATCATGGTGTTGATCGCGACCGATTTGCCCGAGCCGGTGGTACCGGCGATCAGCATATGCGGCGTGCGGGCGAGATCGATGATGACGGGGTCGCCGCCGATGGTCTTGCCGAGGCACAGCGGCAGCTTCGCAACCGTGTCGGTCGCCTCCTTCGCCACCAGCAATTCGCGCAAATAGACCTTCTCGCGATGCGCGTTCGGCAGCTCGATGCCGATGGCGTTGCGGCCGGGCACGACCGCGACGCGCGCGGACAGCGCGCTCATCGAGCGGGCGATGTCGTCGGCAAGCCCGATCACGCGCGAGGACTTGATGCCGGGTGCCGGCTCCAATTCGTAGAGCGTCACGACGGGACCCGGATTGGCCTTCACGATCTCGCCGCGCACGCCGAAATCCTGCAGCACGCCTTCGAGAGAACGGGAATTGGTCTCCAGCTCGGCCTTGCTGAGCGGCTGGCGGTCGCCGGCTTTCGGGGCGGCCAGCATCGAGACGGAGGGAAGGTCGAACTTGTCGGAGGACTTCCTGGCCGCGGCCTTCGGTGCAGCCTTCTTGCGCGGCGCGCGCGAGGCGGGCTGTTCCTCTTCCTCCTCCTCGTCTTCCTCTTCTTCGTGCTCGTCCTCGTAATCCTCGGCTTCGGACTGCGGCGAGATCGGGGGCGCGGCGCGGCCGCCGCCCAGATTCGGCTCCTGGCGGCTGAATGCAGCGGCCTTGGTCTTCGGTCCACTCGAGACCAGCGAGCGGTAGGCGGCGCCAAGCAGCCAGATCAGCCGCGCCTTGGTGCTCATCAGCGCGTGGAACAGCCAGCCCAGCGACACCGAGCCGCGATCGCTCTCCTCGTCTTCGTCGAGCGGCTTGTCGTCATCCTCGATCTCCGCGAGCTCGTCATCCTGCTCGCGGGCGCCAAGGCCGCAGGCGATCAGGAAGGTCACTGTCATCGCGGCGAACAGGATCATGCCCAGCACGATGCGATAGATCGTGCCGGCCGGTCCGAAGATCACTGCCGGCGCGCGTACCAGCGCGTCGCCGACCACGCCGCCGAGGCCGGTCGGCAGCGGCCACGCGCCGCCATGCGGCCAGCAGCTGACGAAGCCCGCCGCGATCACCGTGCAGAGAATCCAGCAGCCGAGCCGCAGTGCTTCGCGGTCGAACGGGCGATGGGTCATCATGCGCCAGCCCCAGACCGCAACCGTCAGGACCAGCATGATCGCGCCGAGCCCGAGGATCTGCATTGCGAGGTCCGCACCGATCGCGCCGGCATAGCCGAGAATGTTGCGGATCGGCCGCGAGGTGGCGTGGCTGAGGCTGGGATCCTGCACCGACCACGTCATCAGCGCGGCCGAGGCGACGCCCGCCAGCGCGATCAGGCCGAGGCCGGTGAGCTCGCGCATGCGCCGCGCCAGACCCTCGCGGATCGATGGCGGCAGATGGCCCACCAGCGGGATGACACGTTCGATTGCCGACATGCTCATGGGCCCCGCCTAACCCAGAGTCTCGACCAGGCGGTGCAGCGCCTGCGCCGTGGTCTCTCCATCCTGCACCAGTGCGAGGCGAATGTAGCCTGCACCGGGATTGAAGCCGTCGGGCTGGAGCCGGGCCAGATAGCTGCCGGGCACGACGCGCACGCCTGCTTCCTTGAAAAGTCTCAGCGTCACCGACACGTCGTCGCCGAGTGCGGACGTGTCGAGCCAGACGCAGAAGCCGGCATCGGGCCGGCGATAGCCGTAACGATTGCCGATGATCTGGTCGGCGAGATCGAACTTGATGCGGTAGAGCCTGCGGTTCTCCTCGACATGCGCTTCGTCGCCATACGCGACGGTCGCGACGTGCTGGAGCGGCACCGGCACCTGGGGCGCCGCAACGTTGCGCAGCTCCAGGAACATGCCGATGAACTTCTTGTCGCCGGCGGCGAAGCCGACGCGCATGCCTGGCAGGTTGGATCGCTTCGACAGCGACTGGAACGCGACCACGCGGGTGAAGTCGGGGCCGGCGCATTCCAGAATGCTGCCAGGAGCCTGGCGGGTGTAGATCTCGGAATAGCACTCGTCGCTGAGGATCACGAAGCCGTAGCGGTCGGCGAGTTGCTTCAATCGTTTGAAATAATCGGGCGAGGCGACCGAGCCCTGTGGGTTGGCCGGCGAAGCCAGATAGAACGCCACCGTGCGCGCCAGTGTAGCCTCGTCGATGGCATCGAGGTCGGGCAGGAAGCCGTTCTCGACGGTGGTCGGCAGATAGACCGGCTCGCAGGCCGCGGCGCGGGTGCCGGCGCCATAGACCGGATAAAACGGATTCGGCATCAGGATCACAGGCTTGCCGGGACGCGGCCCGACATAGCGCGCCGCGGTGATCGCCGCGAAGAACAGCCCTTCGCGGCTGCCATTGAGGACGAGAATCTCGCTCTCGGGATCGAGCGGCCGCGGCAGCTTGAACCGCGACGATAGCCAGGCGCCGGCGGCTTTGCGGAACGGCTCGATGCCCTTGCCGAGCGGGTAGCGGCCGAAATCGGCGATGTGCTTCGCCAGGACCGGGCCGACGAAGTCGGGCACGGGATGCTGGGGCTCGCCGACGGCAAGCGTGATCAAGGGCTTACCCGGCTGATGTGGCGCCAGCAGCTCGTTCAGCCGGATGAAGGGCGAGCGGTCGCTGTCGGGGCTTCCACCGGCCAGCGGCGCACGGGATGAAGCGGTCATAGCCATTCTGGGCGCCAGCACTCTTGGAACAGCCGGTCGCGCGAAGGCACCGGCGGGAAGCGGTTCAGTTCACCATAGATAGGGCGAGGTTAAGACGCGATTAACCATCGGCCGCCGCCTGCGTCCAGAGCGGGAATATCGAGGCCGGATCACAATGTATGTGGGGCGCTTCTGCCCTGACCTGCAAGCGGAACCAATCAAAAGAAAAAGGGGCTCCAGCTTGCGCTGGAGCCCCTCAACGGTCAGGGCATTGCCGGGTATGTGCCCGAACCGGAGTTGTGGACGCGGCCTCGATGAGACCGCGTCCCGGGAGGAGACTTACATGTTGTAGGCGCGCTCGGTGTGCTCGGTGATGTCGAGGCCTTCACGCTCGCTCTCGACATTGGCGCGGAGGCCAACGATCACGTCGACGACCTTGTAGAGGATCGCCGAACCGACGCCCGACCACACCAGCGTGGTGCAGACGGCCTTGATCTGGGCGAGCATCTGCGTGGCGAAGTCGTAATCGGCAACCTTCGGCGGGATCGCCGTGTAGTCGACGATGCCGGCGCCGCCGAGAGCGGGGTTGACCAGGATGCCGGTGCCGATGGCGCCGACGATGCCGCCGATGCAGTGCACGCCGAACACGTCGAGCGAGTCATCGTAGCCGATCGCGTTCTTCACGACGGTGCAGAAGAACAGGCAGACCACGCCGACCACGAGGCCGAGGACGATCGCGCCCATGATGCCGGAGAAGCCGGCTGCGGGGGTGACGGCCACGAGGCCCGCGACAGCGCCGGAGATGACGCCGAGCACCGAGGGGTGGCCCTTGATGATCCACTCCGCGAACATCCACGACAGCGCGGCGGCCGCGGTGGCGACGAAGGAGTTGGTCATGGCGAGGGCAGCGCCACCGCTGGCTTCGAGGTTGGAGCCGGCGTTGAAGCCGAACCAGCCGACCCAGAGCAGCGAGGCGCCGATCATCGACATGGTCAGCGAGTGCGGAGCCATCAGCTCCTTGCCGTAGCCGACGCGCTTGCCGATCAGAAGAGCGCCGACGAGACCTGCGATGCCGGCGTTGATGTGCACCACGGTGCCGCCCGCGAAGTCGATCGCGCCCATCTTGAAGATCCAGCCGGCGTCGGCGTTGATCTCGTCGAGCTTGGCCTGCGCCGCGGTCTTCGCAGCCGCATCACCCGCCTCAGCCAGGGCCTTGGCCGCGTCCTGGATCACGTCCGGACCGGGCCAGTACCAGACCATGTGCGCGATCGGGAAATAGATCAGCGTCACCCAGAGCGGGACGAACAGAGCGAGCGCCGAGAACTTCATGCGCTCGGCGAAGGCGCCGACGATGAGGGCGGGCGTGATCGCCGCGAAGGTCATCTGGAAGCACATATAGATGAGCTCCGAGATGTTGGCGTCGACGGAGAAGGTCGCTGCCTTCGTATCGGTGGTGACGCCCATCATGAAGGCTTTGGAGAAGCCGCCGATGAAGTCGGAGCCGCCGGTGAAGGAGAGGCTGTAGCCGTACACGGCATAGATCACGACGACGACGCAGACGGTGTAGAACACCTGCATCAGGACGGAGAGCATGTTCTTGGAACGGACGAGACCGCCGTAGAACAGCGCGAGGCCGGGGATCGTCATCAACAGCACGAGCACTGTCGATGTCATCATCCAGGCGTTGTCTCCCTTGTTGACCGTTGGCTCGGCGTAGGCTGCGGTCGCAGCGAACAGGCCGACTGCGAGAGCCGCCAGTCCCGCGCCATAGGGACGCTTGAACGTCATATTGTTTACTCCTGCTTGGATAAGGTTGAGCGCGAAATCAAAGGGCCGCGGCATCGGCCTCGCCGGTGCGGATGCGCACCGCATGGTCGAGGTTAATGACGAAGATCTTGCCGTCGCCGATCTGTCCGGTTTTCGCCGCGGACGTGATGGCGTCGATGGTCTTGTCGACCTGGTCGGAGGCGACAGCGACCTCGATCTTGATCTTGGGCAGGAAGCTCACGGCATATTCGGCGCCGCGATAGATTTCCGTATGACCCTTCTGGCGGCCATACCCCTTGACTTCCGTCACCGTGAGACCGTGAACGCCGATGGCGGTCAGGGCGTCACGGACTTCTTCCAGCTTGAATGGCTTAATAATCGCCATAACAATTTTCATGGGTCCTATCCCCGCTTGGGCCCGGTCCGGACGTGGCCGGGCGTTTCTCGACTGGTTCGCCACGAGGGAGAAAATTCACTACGCGGGCACAGCCGGACCCCTAGAATCAAATGCCGTGCCAGATCGGGCGTGTTGCCTAACGGATTATGAAAGCGGGTGTTTTCGAGTTCGACGGCTATTGTGGTGCAGTGCGCTATTACGTCGCGCTTAAAACGTGGTCATGCCTGCTCAAATCCAGGGCAGGACAGACTGCCGACACAATGTTGCTCACACGTCGGGCAGCAAGGAGGTAATTTCGTAGTGCAGTCCACCTATTGCAGGGCTTCACCGTGCTGCGAAATATCCAGCCCCTCAAGCTCCTGCTCACGGGATACGCGCAAGGGAACGAACAGGCCGACCAGCTTGAGTAGGATGAAGCTCACGCCCCCCGACCAGACGAAGGTGACGGCGACCCCGTAGAACTGAATCAGGATCTGCTGAGGATGGCCCTCCAGCAGGCCCGCGGTGCCGCCGATGGCGCTGGTCGCGAACACACCGCCGAGCAGGGTGCCGGTCAGCCCGCCGATGCCATGGACGCCGAACACGTCGAGCGAATCGTCATAGTTGAAGCGGTGCTTCAGCCAGGTACAGGCCCAGTAGCAGACCGCCCCGGCGATGATACCGATGACAATGCCGTGCCAGGGCGCGACGAAGCCCGAGGCCGGCGTGATGGTGCCGAGGCCGGCCACCGCGCCGGAGATCATGCCGAGCACGGAGGGCTTGCGCCGCGTCGACCATTCGATCGCGGCCCATGTCAGCGCGCCGGCGCAGGCGGCAAGATGGGTCGCGATGATCGCCATCACCGCGCGTGAGTTCGCCGAAAGCGCCGAGCCGCCGTTGAAGCCGAACCAGCCGACCCACAGCAGGCCGGTGCCCATCACCGCGAGCGACAGATCGAACGGCGAGAGATTTTCGGTGCCGTAGCCGTGGCGCCGCCCCATCACCTTGGCCGCAACGAGGCCACCGGTGCCGGCCGACAGGTGCACCACGAGGCCGCCGGCGAAATCCAGCACGCCCATGCTGGCAAGGAAACCTCCGCCCCAGACCCAATGTGCCAGCGGGATGTAGACGAAGATGAACCAGGCGACGGAGAACAGGAGATAGGCGGAGAACCGCATGCGGTCGGCGACCGAGCCCGCGACCAGGGCGACCGTGATGATCGCAAACGTCATCTGGTACAGCATGAACAGCGATTCCGGGATGGTCTTCGCCGCGGGGTTGACGCTGTCCATGGTCATGCCGGCGAGAAACCAGCGGTCGAGCGTGCCGATCCACGGCCCGTCGCCGACGAAGCAGAGCGAATAGCCGAACGCCACCCAGAGAATGGAGATCAGCGTCACCGCGGCCAGGCTCTGCGCCATGGTGGCGAGCACGTTCTTCTTGCGCACCATGCCGGAATAGAACAGCGCGAGCCCCGGGATCGTCATCATCAGCACCAGCGCGGTGGCGACGATCATCCAGGCCGTGTCGGCGGCGTTGATCCCGGAGTCGGCGGCGTGCGCCGGCAAGGTCACCACGGACACAAGCCCGATCGGCGCAGCCATGCACGCTGCGCGCCGCAACAATCCCGCCATGTCGTTTCCCCCCGGGCATCAATTGGCGTCGCACGCTGTGGCGTCGTTGCCCGGTGCGATCGAAGATTTATCAGAGCGTTTTCGAGCGAAGTGGATACCGGCTCGCGTCGAGAAAACGAGTCAGGCTGAAACCTAGAGCGCGTCGCTGTCGGTTTCGCCGGTGCGGATGCGCAGCGCATGGTCGATCGGCGTGACGAAGATCTTGCCGTCGCCGATCTGCCCGGTGCGCGCGGTCGCGGTGATCACGCTGACCGCCTTGTCGGCAACGTCGGAAGCGACCGCGATCTCGATGCGCAGCTTGGGCAGGAAGTTCACGACATATTCGGCGCCGCGATAGATCTCGGTGTGGCCCTTCTGCCGGCCGTAACCCTTGACCTCGGTGACGGTCATGCCGTGGACGCCGATCGCGGTCAGAGCCTGCCTGACCTCATCGAGCTTGAAGGGTTTGATGATCGCGACGACGAGTTTCATGGTCAGGCCTATTCCCCCGGGATGCGCTACGCCGTATGTCCTCGGCGCAGCGTCAATCTGGCATCTTTCCGGGCAAATGGCATAAAAAAGTTGCAGACTGAAGCGGAAAAACGTTTGGCCAAGGGCGGTCATGGGAATGGCCGCCTCTGTACAGGGCAACTGTTCATCATTCACAATGCATTTTTGGCATGGATGCGGTGAACCCGCGGCGGTCGGGCGGTACAAAAGAGTTTTGGGGGGGCGCTTCATGGCGAGTTGGTTCTACGCATCCGAGGGCAAGCAGCAGGGGCCTTTTCCGGAGGGCCAATTCCGCGATCTGATCGCCCAGGGTGTCGTCCGCCCGGATACGCTGGTATGGACCGAGGGCATGGCGGGCTGGCAGAAGGCTGCCGAAGTCCCCGGCCTGATCGGCGGCGGCGCCCCGCCGATGATGCCGGCCGGCGGTCCGCCGATAATGGGTTCCGGCGGCTATGCCGGCACGGGCAGCGGCGGCTCTCTGGCGGTCGATTTCGGCATCCTGGAATTCACCTGGCGCAGCATCGTCCTGCTGATCGGAATGATCTTCATCATCCCGGCGCCGTGGGTCTTCGTCTGGTACACGAAATGGATTGTGTCCTGCGTGAAGGTTCCGGGCCGGCCCAATCTCAGCTTCATCGGCGACGCGATGACGCTGGTGCCCTGGTATTTCGGCTTCATCGTTCTGGCGATCGCGCTCGGCTTCATCGGCAGCGATATCCTGAGCAACCTGCTGTTCGTCGCGCAGATCGTCCTCTACTGGCTCCTGATCAAATGGATGGTCGCGAACCTCGCCTCCAACGGGCAGCCGCTCGGCCTGAGCTTCGCCGGCACGATCTGGGCCTATGTCGGCTGGAATCTGCTGTTTGCGATCTCCATCATCACTATCATCGGCTGGGCCTGGGTCGCCGCGGCCCAGATGCGCTGGTTCTGCCGCAGCGTCGAGGGCACGCGGCGCGAGGTCGTGTTCAAGGGGAGTGGTCTCGACATCCTCTGGCGCGGCATCGTCGCTGCGATCCTGTGCAGCCTGATCATCCCGATTCCATGGGTCTATCGCTGGATCATGAATTGGTTCGCCTCGCAGACCGAGCTCGTTCCGCGCGGCTCGTTCGGAGCATGACCCAGACAGCGACCGGCGCGATCCATCGCGCCCGTGGCGCTATGCCTTCCGCTCGCGCACGGAGCCTTCCTGCGCGACGGAGGCGACCAGAGTGCCGTCAGGCTTGAAGATCGAGCCGCGGGTCAGGCCGCGGCCGCCGCGTGCGCTCGGCGAATCCTGCGCGTAGAGCAGCCATCCGTCGGCGCGGAAGGGGCGGTGAAACCACATCGCGTGGTCGAGGCTCGCCGGCATCATGCGCTTGTCGAACAGCGTGCGGCCGTAGCGCGCCATGATCGCATCGAGCAGCGAGAAATCCGAGGCATAGGCGAGCGCGCACATATGCAGCGCCGGATCGTCGGGCAGCTTCGCCGCTGTCTTGATCCAGACGTGAATGCGGCCGTCGTCGATCTTCTGGCCGAAATAGCGGCCGAGCTCGACCGGGCGCAGCTCGATCGGGCGGTCGGATTCATAGTAGCGGCGGATGAACTCCGGCATCTCCTTGAACATCGGCTGCTTCGCGACCTCCTCCGCCGTGAGCTTCTCCGGCGGCGGCACGTCGGGCATCTTGTCCTGATGGTCGAACGCGCTCTCCTCCTCGGCGTGGAACGACACCATGATCGAGAAGATCGCGTTGCCGTGCTGGATCGCGGTGACGCGGCGGGTCGAATAGCTCCTGCCGTCGCGCAGGCGCTCGACTTGGTAGATGATCGGGATCTGCGGATCGCCCGGCAGGATGAAATAGCAATGCAGCGAATGCGGCAGCCGGCCCTCGACGGTTCGGCACGCGGCAACCATCGCCTGCCCGATCACCTGGCCTCCGAACACCCGCTGCCAGCTCGTCTTCGGGCTGTTGCCGCGGAACAGGTTCACCTCGAGCTGCTCGAGGTCGAGGATCGCGATCAGATCGATCAGGCCTTTGGACATAAACACAACTCTCTGAAGTCGTCATTCCGGGATGCGCCGGAACGGCGCAGGCCCGGAATCCATAACCCCCGCTCGTGGTTATGGATTCCGGGCTCGCGACTTCGTCGCGCCCCGGAATGACACAATGGGGCTGGCCGCCCTCGTCTCACCGCACTGTTTCGCCCAGCTCAAGTCTGCTAGCAAGACCGGGAATTGACCGGGAAACTTGGTATGTCGGTACAGGGTAGCATTGTGATCGGTGGCGGCGCGTTTGCAGGGCTTGCGCTGGCCCTGGCGCTGCGCCAGGGGCTCGGGCCCGAGATCCCCGTCATCGTCGCCGATCCCGCGCTCGGGACGCGGCCGAGCCGCGACCCCCGCGCCACCGCGATCGTGGCCGCCTGCCGCCGCCTGTTCGAGACGATCGGCGCCTGGGATGCCGTCAGGAGCGAGGCGCAGCCCATCCTCGACATGGTCGTCACGGATTCGAAGCTGGAGGACGCCACCCGTCCGGTGTTCCTCAACTTTGCCGGCGATGTCGCGCCAGGCGAGCCCTTCGCGCATATGGTCGAGAACCGCCGCCTGATCGATGCGCTGGTGGTGCGGGCGGAGGCCGAGGGCATCGATCTGCGTGCGACCACCGTGGCGTCCTACGACGCGCGTTCCGACGGCATCGACGTGACGCTCGGCGACGGCAGCGTCATCGCGGCGAGCCTGCTGGTCGCCGCCGATGGCGCGAGGTCGAAGCTGCGCGAGCGCGCCGGCATCGCCACCCATGGCTGGGAGTACGACCAGTCCGGCATCGTCGTCACCGTCGGCCATGAGCGCGATCATGAGGGCCGCGCCGAAGAGCATTTCTTGCCAGCGGGCCCCTTCGCGATCCTGCCGCTGTCGGGCAAGCGCTCGTCGCTGGTGTGGACCGAGCGCCGAGCTGAGGCCGCGCGCATCGTCGCGCTCAGTGACGAGGAATTTCACAGCGAGCTCGAGCGGCGTTTCGGACTGCATCTCGGCGAGGTGAAGGCACTCGACCAGCCGCGCGCGTTTCCGCTGTCTTATTTCGTTGCCCGCTCCTTCATCGCCGAGCGGCTGGCGCTGGTGGGCGATGCCGCCCACGTCATCCACCCGATCGCGGGCCAGGGCCTCAACATGGGCCTGAAGGATGTCGCCGCGCTGGCGGAAGTGGTCGTCGATGCCGCACGGCTCGGCATGGATATCGGCGGCGCCGACGTGCTCGAACGCTACCAGCGCTGGCGCCGCTTCGACACCATGGCGATGGGCGTTGCCACCAACTCGCTGAACTTCCTGTTCTCCAACCAGTCGACGCTGCTGCGCACGGTGCGCGACATCGGCCTCGGTCTCGTCGACCGCGCTCCGCCGCTCAAGAACCTCTTCATCCGCCAGGCCGCGGGGCTTACCGGCGAGGTGCCGCGGCTATTGAAGGGCGAGGCGTTGTAGCGCGGGAGCTTGCCACGCTCTCCGCTGTCGTCCCGGACAAGCGCGCCCTAAGCGCGCGCAGATCCGGGACCCATACGCCGCAGCAAGAATTTAGCGAAGATTCGGAGTTGCCAGCCTCGCGCCACAACCACTCCCTGTGGCTATGGATCCCCGCTTTCGCGGGGATGACAGCGAGAATGTGGCGCGGCCATAGCGCCCCATTCAAGCGACGTGAGCTCAATCGATCTTGCGCGCCTCTTCCGGCAGCATGATCGGGATGCCGTCGCGAATGGGATAAGCGAGCTTGGCGCTGCGCGAGATCAGTTCCTGCTTTGCGGCATCGAACTCGAGAGGCCCCTTGGTCAGCGGACAGACCAGAATCTCCAGCAATTTGGGATCGACGCTGGCTTCGGCACGTTCGGTGGGCGCGTTCATTGGGGTCTCCGGCAGTTGGTAGACTTTAGCATAGAAATTCGCGTCCGCCCATCACGGGCCTAAGCGGCGAGCATCCCCAGGAGCTCGTCGAGCAGGGCCTGAAGCCGGGCGGCCGGCACCGGCGGGCCCGACAGGGCGAAGCCGAGAAATGTCCAGTACAGGATCTGCGCGCGCGCCTGCGCCGTCGCCGGGGTGAGGCCACGCTTGCCCAGCAGTTCCTCGATGTAGTCGAGCCTGCGGCGGTCGATTGCGCGCACCGCCCCTTGCGCCGCCGCATCGAACGCCGCCCAGTTGCGCACCGCGCGCTCGAGGTCGAGCCGCGCGCCAAACGATCTCCGCAGCAGCATCTTGAGCGGCTCGTCGCCGGCGGCTTCGACGTCGGCGATGATCTGCTCGGCTGCGATCTCGCGCCAGCGCTTCAGCACGGCGGCGTGAAACGCGGCCAGGTCGGCGAAATGCCAATAGAAGCTGCCGCGCGAGACGCCCATGGCCTTGGCGAGCGGATCGGCTTTCAGCGCCGTGAAGCCGCTTTTGGCGAGCACCTTCAGGCCCTCTTTGGTCCAGTCGTCGGCGGAAAGCTGTTCGGTCATGCCGGGCTCCAGATGGCGGCCATACACTAATGTATTGACAGCTCCGGGCAAGCAGGTGCATATATCCATACAGTACTGTACGGATGGAGCATGCCCATGCGCGACCTACTCCTGCAAAGTTCCGGCCTCGCCGCGATCGTGCTGGCGCTCATCCACGGCGTACTCGGCGAGACCAAGGTCTTCGCCCGCGCCAGCATCGAGCCGGCGCGGCTGCGCACGCTGATCCGACTGGTGTGGCAGGCCGGCACGGTGGCATGGGTCGGCGGGGGCGTGCTGCTGCTGGTTGCGCCCCGGCTGGAATCGAGCCTTGCCCGGCACTGGATCGTTGCCACGCTCGCCATCGTGTTCGGCTTTGCGGCCCTCGCCAACGCCTTCGCGATGCGCGGCCGCCATTTCGGCTGGGTCGGCATGGGCGCAGTGGTCGCGCTCGCGGTCGCCGGCTACTAGCGTTGCGCATGTCGCCCGTCAGGCGTAAGGCCGCAGCGGCGGGCTACGTTAGAACTTATCTAAAACGAACCAGGCCCGTACCCGATTGACTTCATCACCTCCTCTGCTTCCTTCGGTGCGCCCCGCGTCTCTGCGGTGCGCACACGAGAGGAGGAGATGTTCGTGAAGGTCATTCGTGTTGTTGCCATTGCACTGACGATCGGGATTGGCATGGGATCGGCGGCCATGGCCGACGGTTTCAAGAACTGCACCAAGCTCGACAAGGCGTCGTGGAAGCCGGCCAGCGAAGCCGAAGCCAAGGCCAAGGCGGCGGGCTACGAGGTGCGCCGCTCCAAGGTCGAGGGCTCGTGCTACGAGGTTTACGGCGTCAAGGAAGGCAAGCTGTACGAGCTGTTCTACAGCCCCGAAGATCTCAGCCTCAAGCACACGATCGCCAAGTAGATTGTGCACGTGGGCCCCGAAGCGAATTGGGCTTGATGAAAGCAGTGCCGGAAGAGCACGAGGTGTCCGACAGGACACCCGCGAATCGACTTGTCTCGCGGTCGGTCGCGGTCTGGGACCTCCCGCTCCGCCTCTGGCACTGGGTTCTCGCGATCTCGGTTGTGATCGCGTGGTTCACACCGACCGTGTATGACGGCGTTCACCGCATCGTCGGCTATGCGGTCATCGGCCTGCTCGCCTTCCGCCTGCTCTGGGGCTTCATGGGAAGCCGCTATTCGCGCTTCCGGATGCTCGGTGTCAGGCTGCGCGCCGCGCCGAGCTATCTGTGGAATCTGCGGCGCGGCATGACAGGCCGCTATATCGGGCTCAATCCCGCCGGCAGCTTGATGCTGGTCGCGCTGCTGGCCTCGCTCGCCATCTCGACGATCACGGGCGCCATGTCGGTGACCGTCACCTTCTTCGGCGTGTGGTGGGTCGAGGACACCCACCATTATTCATCGGACGCGGTCATCGTTCTGGTCGTGCTGCACGTGTTGGGTGTGGTGCTGATGGGGATTCTGCAGGGCGAGAACCTGATCCGCGCGATGATTACCGGGCGCAAGCGCATCCGGCATCATTCATAAAAATTTTGAAGGCCAAATGCCCTCCTCGTCATGGCCGGGCTTGTCCCGGCCATCCACGTTCTTCTGTGTGGCAAAGACGTAGATGCCCGGGTCAAGCCCGGGCATGACGGAGCTTGTAGTGCCTACAGTCTCACTGCAGCGGCGGATCGCCGCTGGTGCGCTTCTTGGCAAGGTCCATCTCGGTGACGGCGATCAGGATCTCGGCACGAGTCTTCAGGTCCGGCGCCTCCAGCATCGCCTGCTTCTCCGCCGGGCCATAGGGCGACATCATCGCCAGCGCGTTGACGAGCGCCTCGTTGGGCGCGCTCTCGACGCCTTCCCAGTCGACCTTGAGATTGTTGGCCTTCAGGAAGTCGGCCAGCACCGACAGCAACGCCTCGCGATCGACCTCCTCCTCGCCCATGCGCGCGGTGAAGTCGTCGACGAAGGCGAAGAAGTCCACCTTGCACTGCCGGTAGGCGGTCAGCACTTCGAGCTCCTCGACAATCTTGAAGCGCGCGACGCCGGTGAGCTCGAGGATGTAGCGGCCGTCGCCGGATTCGGCGAGCTGGGTGATCCGGCCGACGCAGCCGACGCGGAACAGCGCCGGCTTGTCGGAATTCTTCGGCGAATGCGCCACGTCGGGCTGGATCATGCCGATCAGGCGATGCCCGTCGCGCAAGGAATCGTCGACCATCGCGAGGTAGCGCGGCTCGAAGATGTTGAGCGGCATCTGGCCGCGGGGCAGCAGCAGCGCGCCCGGCAGCGGAAACACCGGAATGATCTCCGGGAGGTCGGCGGGCCCGCGATATTCGATGTTGATCGGCATCTGCCCGGTCCCCCTGGCGTCGCCAGCGCGCCCTTACGAAAACAGGATCGTCGATAAACGCTTGCGTCCTTCGACGGTTGCATCATCCGTGCCGCCCCAGGCCTCGAAGAACTGCACCAGCTGCTTGCGGGCGCCGTCGTCGTTCCACTTGCGGTCGCGCTTGATGATCTCGAGCAGCTGCTCGGTCGCCGCCGCGCGGTTGCCTTGTGCGTTCAGCGCGGTGGCGAGGTCGAATCGGGCCTGATGATCGAGCGGGTTTGCGGCGACTTTCTGTTCCAGCTCGGCGACCGGTCCAAGCGATTGTGCCTGCTCGGCGAGATCGATCGCGGTCTGCACGGCCTTCACGGCCGGGTCGTTGCGCTTGGATTCCGGCACCATGGCCAGCGTCTGCTTGGCCTGCTCCATCGCGCCGGAGACGGTGTAGCACTTCGCAAGGCCGGCAAGTGCCGCGATATTGGTCGAATCATGCTGGAGCGCCTCGGCATAGATCTGCGCCGCCGCCGCCGTGTCGCCCTCGGCGAGCACCGCGTCGGCTTCCTGCACGATCTCGGCGACGTTGACCTCGCCCGGCGCGGTGACGCCCTTGGTCAGCCGCTCGATGAAGGCATTGACCTGGCTCTCCGGCACCGCGCCCATGAAGCCGTCGGCCGGCTGGCCGTTGACGAAAGCGATCACGGCCGGGATCGACTGGATGCCCATCTGGCCCGGGATCGCCGGATGCTGGTCGATGTTCATCTTGACCAGCTTGACCTTGCCCTTGGCCGCCTTCACAGCCTTTTCCAGCACGGGGGTGAGCTGCTTGCAGGGGCCGCACCACTCCGCCCAGAAATCGATCAGCACCGGCTGGCGCTTCGATTCCTCGATGACGTCCTTCACGAAGGTCTGGGTGGTGGTGTCCTTGATCAGGTCGGCCGCAGCCGGGCCTGCCGCTCCGTTACCCTGGTCGATGATCGTCACGGGATTCCCTCGTCATGTCTGGAATGACGGCTCTTTAGCACGCCGCCACATCATATGCTCGTTGTCGGCACCTAAATTGGGCCGGGGCGGCCGAATTTCAATCCAGGCGGCCAGATTCGCCGGTTCCGGGGTCCTTTCGGGCGGTTCGGTCGTTTTCAGGCTCAAATGGGGCCCCGATTGCAAATCTATGCCGCCGGTAGCTGTTGCATTCCCCTCCCGCTTTTGGCATACGACAGCCGTTGCCGGCGCGTCATGCGACCGACACAGGATGCGGGTGTAGCTCAGTGGTAGAGCACGACCTTGCCAAGGTCGGGGTCGAGGGTTCGAGCCCCTTCGCCCGCTCCAATTTCTCTTGGCAGATTGAGATGTTCACTGCCTGTTCAGGCGATTTCTGGCTTACTGCCAATATTTCATCCCGATCGCGTCAAATTGATCCGGAACGAGCTTGTCCTTGTAGGTTTTGTAAATAACCGTAGATTATCCCTCAGGGTTACTTGGAGAATGTGGAGTCTGAAGATGAAGACAGCTCAGATATTCATGTTTGCTATTGCACTTGCGCTCTGCTTCCAGAGCATTGCGATAGCGAAGACGATTTAAGCAAGACGGTATATTGCCCTAAAGCTACCTGCTAGCTTTAGGGTCCGAGGGTTTTATCTGCCCTCTTGCGTCGGTCCAGTCGCACGCGCTGCCAACCCTATTAGCAACAGCTCCGACGAGTTGGCGAAGTCGGATCTCTTGAGCCTTGTCAGCATTGATGCTTTTTATCGTCGGCTGTATCCAGCGGTCGGCTTCGTTGATGTAGAAGAGAGCCGTATTGCAGTTCTGGACGCTCGGGCGATTGTTATTGTCGAGCAAGACTGCAGTTAGAGCCATCGCAACGCTGGCTTCCCACATAAAGTCGGGGTCAATCGGAGCGAGAAACACTCGTTTGCTCTCGAGACTGTTCAACGGAGTCTTCGGTAAGCCGTCAACGTCGAGGCTTGGGACACCCAACCTCGCTTGCAACATCGACAAAAGCTTGCTTGCCGCCTTCATCCAACTTTGACGATGCCCCTCCGGCAGTGTCTCTCCAGCCAGATCGCGCTGAACGTAAATATCGACTTCGGCAGTCAACGTCGCAAAAAGGTTTCTAAGATAGATGTCGTAGATATTCGTCATCTTTTCTTTTTCGGATGCTTTCGCTGCGTAGCTCGCGCCCATCGATTCGAGCTCGCTCAATCGCTTCTCGCTACGGCCCATCATGATCTGAACTCCACGAGTGGCGTATTCAATTTGCTCTCTTACGAGATCAAGCGGTAGCGATCCGATACTGTTCAATGAGGAATCTGTAACCTGATAGTAGAGATTGATGATTCCAGGCGTAATCAGTTCATCTTGAAGCGGAAAGCCGTCCAGCATATTGAGCAGGAAATCAGCCTTCTCGCGTGGTCCGGAAATGAGCGATATCAGGTCCGCCACGGCGCTGGTGAGGTAAGGTTCAAAAACTATCAATGAGACAATTGCTGGCTTCTTGTCCCCACCCGGCACATTGGCAACAGCCCTGACGTAGTGACCAAAAATCTGTGCGGAAGCTTCCTCGATACTCAGGGCTTGCAGATCGCCCGTCAGACGGAATTGGTGTGAGGGCGCTACTCCAGACATGCAGCTTGGATTCAAGCTATACGCACGGTCAACAAAAGGGGCAGAGCGGTCGCGTAACGCCGCAAGAAACCACCTGAGTGAATCAGCTCGAACGAAGGAGCTATCACGATGGACCTGCAGGAGAAAGCCCTTCCATGCGCCTGCGTAAGCTGAAAGGTCGGGATCATGAATTGCCACCGGGAGCGAATGCACCTTTTCAAGGCAAAGTATAGATGAAAGGACTGGATCGACGTAGTGATCAAACAGCAAAGCTGTTATCTCGCCGGTGTCGTGCTGAAACGTCGTTTCGTCAGCTTCCTGGTCGATCTTCTCTCCAGCTCCTTCCTTTTGCAGAAACGCTCCTTGGGAACCAGTCAGGAGCCGGCGAGCCAATCCCCTTTCAGAGGTCGGCGATAGAAATTGGTCTCTGAAGTTTTTGTATTGGTCGACCGAAAGCTTGGCTCGAAAGTCCGTCAAATTTAGACGTGCGTCCCTCAAGGAAAGCGGGCCGCGATCAGCGAACGTCGCTTCGAGAGTCCCGAATTTGAATGATCTCAAATATTGCAGAAGATCCGGGCGTACTGCGAAGAGACCGACTGCGATCAACCCGATGGCCACCGCGCTTTGCAACGCCCAAGCCGTATTTTCCTTGTCGCCGATGACGGCTTTGCCAAGTCGATGCGCAAACCGGCGCAAGGGCCATTGATATTGTCTGAAGGCGATGCCGCTCAATATTCCTACAATCAGCGCCTGCACGCGAATGCCGACAAGGTAGGACTTTAGGACGAGCATATACTGCATGAGCTGGGCTTGGTCGGTCGCCGCGGCGAAGACGATAACGAGTAAAGTTAAGATGACTGCTCGCGTAAGCCTCCAGCCCGTAGCTGCCACAGGAGGTCGTCTTAGATTATCGCTGTCATTCTGAGGCTGAATTCTTGGCGGCCAAAGTTTCGCCAGGGCGATCTTTACGGCCCCTATCACGGCTTTCGTGATGGCACATAGGATGGCAGTCGGACCGGCGCTCAAACCGCGCGACCAGCGCTCACGCCTCCAAACACGATAGAATGCCCAAATAATCCACCCAAGAAAAACGCCGGTGAGCCACCACGCGACTAAAAACATTTTTGCACCCCAAAATGGATGCAATCTTAGTATAGGTTGGAACTGTCTTACAACCGTTCTCGCGACTAGTCCGCGATCATGACCGGTGTCAGGATTCTAGATGACAATTCTCATTACGGGCAGTGCCGGCCACCTCGGGGAGGCCATCCTGCGGACGCTCCGCGCGCGCGGCTCGGCTGCGCGCGGGGTCGATCTGAAGCCATCGCCCTTCACCGACGCCGTCGGCTCGATCGTCGATCCCGGCTTCGTGCGGGAGCAGATGGACGGCGTCACCGCCGTCATCCATACCGCGACGCTGCACAAGCCGCATGTGGCGACCCACTCCAAGCAGGATTTCGTCGACACCAACGTCACGGGCACGCTCAACCTGCTCGAGGCGGCCGCGGCGGCGGGCGTGAGGAGCTTCGTCTTCACCAGCACCACCAGCGCGTTCGGCTCGCAGCTCCGCCCCGAGGCGGGGCAGGCCGCGGTGTGGGTCACCGAAGATCTGCCGTCCATCCCGAAGAACATCTACGGCACCACCAAGCTGATGGCCGAGAGCCTCTGCGAGCTGTTCCTTCGCGAGCGCGGTTTGCCGGTGGTGGTCTTGCGGACCTCGCGCTTCTTCCCCGAGGATGACGACGATCCGGCTATGCGGTCGGCCTACGCGCTCGAGAATGCCCAGGCCAACGAGCTGCTCTATCGCCGGCTGGATATCGCGGACGCCGTGAGCGCGCATCTGCTCGCCGCCGAACGCGCGGCCAGAATCGGCTTCGCCCGCTACATCGTCTCGGCCACCAGCCCGTTCGAGCAGCGTCATCTCGCCGCGCTCGCGCGCGATGCGGCGGGCATCGTGCGCGAGCTCTATCCGGAGTGCGCGCGGCTCTATGCGGCGCGCGGCTGGCGGCTCTTCCCCGCGATCGACCGCGTCTATGTCAACGACCGCGCGCGGCGCGAGCTGGGCTGGCGGCCCGAATTCGACTTCGCGCATGTGCTGCGCAGCCTGCAAGGCGACCGCGATTTTCGCAGTGCGCTGGCCCGCGAGATCGGGTCGAAGGGCTATCATGACACGGTGTTCGACGACGGCCCCTACCCCGTCGCCTCGTGAGCGCCGCGATCGCCATTTTGCTCGACGCTTCAGATGTCTGGCCGGCGTCGCCGGGAGCGCGCCCGTCTGAGCCGTTCTACTGTGCATGGGGTTGTTTTCGCATTTTTGCATGAGCCACGCCTCGTGCCGCGCGCAAACGATCCGCGCGCCATTTTGATTCCGCGCTGCAGCGAGAGCGTTGTCGTCGCTGCGTTCGCCCCTCATTGACATTCCGTCTCAATTTTTTCGGAGCGCGAACGCGGTGCAGGCGGCGCGCTTCTCACCGTTCGCAGATGTGCTAACCTTTTTGCGTCTGTCGTTCTGACGGACCCAAGACTTCGTCTCTCGACTGGCAAAACCAAAATAATGCGCAGCCCTGACGGCTGCCTTAGGGGAGTGACGCGATGAAATTCCATCGATCCGTCTTTCAGTCCGTTCTGGCGCTTGCAGCGTTTGCCCTTCTCGCGGGGACCAGCGCCGGCAATGCGCAACAGCAGGATAAGAGCAAGCCGCTGAAGAAATACGAATCCGGCACCAAGGAGTTCTGGACCCATCCGCCGGACGACTGGTTCCTCGGCGACGAGACCGAGGCGCAGAAGGGCCTCGCGCCGCCCTCGGGCCCGCCGACCGGCGCCTCCGACGCCGAGCTCGCCAACATCGTCAAGAAGATCAAGCTGCCGCCGGGCTTCAAGATCGAGGTCTACGCCTCGGGCGTGCTGGCCGCGCGGCAGATGGCCTGGGGTGACAAGGGCACGCTGTTCGTCGGTTCGTTCGGCCTCGGCAACGTCTACGCCATCAAGGACAACAACGGAAAGAAGGAGGTCAAGACCGTCCTCAAGGGCCTGAACATGCCCACCGGTCTCGCCTTCAGGGACGGCGCGCTCTACGTCATCGCCGTCGACAAGCTGATCCGCTACGACAACGCCGAAGCCAATCTCGACAATCTCGGCCAGGGCAAGGTCGTCTATGATGACATGCCCTCCTATGCCGCGCACGGCTGGAAATACATTGCGGTCGACAAGGAGGGCTGGTTCTTCCTGCCGTTCGGACCGCCCTTCAACATCGGCATCCCGCCGACCAGCGTCTCGCAAATCCGCCGCGTCGATCCCAAGACCGGCAACGCCGAAATCTGGGCGCTCGGCGTTCGCAACTCGGTCGGCGGCGACGTCGATCCGCGGACCGGCAAGCTCTGGTTCACCGAGAATGCCCGCGACTGGATCAGCGATGACCTGCCCTCGGACAAGCTGAACATGATCAACAGGATCGGCGAGCATTTCGGCTATCCCTATTGCCACCAGGGCAATCTGCCTGACGACAAGTTCGCGATGGGCCACAAATGCTCCGAGTTCACACCGCCCGTGCTGAATCTCGGCGCCCATGTCGCTCCGCTCGGCATGAAGTTCTATACCGGCGACCAATTCCCCGCCGAGTACAAGAACAACATCCTGATCGCCGAGCATGGCTCCTGGAATCGCCACAAGTACCAGGGCGCGCGCATCGTGCGCGTGATCGTCGGGCCGGACGGCAAGAATCCCAAGCGGGAGATCTTCGCCTCCGGCTGGCTCGAGGGTGACCAGGGCTATCTCGGACGTCCCAACGACATCATCCTCGCCAAGGACGGGTCGATCCTCGTCGCCGACGATTGGGCCGGCGCGATCTACCGCATCAGCTACAGCAAGAAGTAGCGCGCAACACGATGTGAGGCTGCGACCGCGCGATGGCCGCAGCCTCTTTGCTTGATGCGGCGTGCTCGCCGCGGAACAGGTTCGTCATGCCCGGACTTGATCCGGGCATCCATCATACGAGAAACCCTCTGCAACAGGGATGGATTGCCGGGTCAAGCCCGGCAATGACAGCTGGAGAAGTCAGCCATGCGGACCATTCGGTTCGGAATTCTATCTGCGACGCTACTATTCGTTCCGGCCCAGGCCGCTGACAATGCCGCGATCAAGGAGAAGGCCGCCGTCTGCTCGGGCTGCCACGGCGAGAACGGCATCTCGCAGACCGAGAACATCCCCTCGCTCGCCGGCCAACCCGATCAATTCCTGCAATGGCAGCTGGTGTTCTTCCGTGCCGGCTCGCGCAAGAACGAGCAGATGCAGCCGATCGTCGAGGAGATCACCAACGAGGACATCCGCAATCTCGGCGCCTATTTTTCTTCGCTGCCGCCGCCGAAGAGCGCCGAGGACGGAGATCCGGACCTGTCGAAGAAGGGCGCGCAGGTTGCCGCCGGCCGCCGCTGCGCTTCATGCCACACGGACAGCTATGCCGGCACCAAGGCGGTCGCGCGGCTCGCGGGGCAACGCGAGGAATATCTCGTCAAGGCGCTGCACGACTACAAGGCCGGCCAGCGCGTCGGCGGCGGCGTCGCCGCGATGGCGGACGTCGCCTATCACATGAGCGACGAGGAAATCACCGCCGTCTCGCATTATCTGGCGTATTTGAAATAGCGCGGAGCTGTTTCGGCAAACTCCACTGTCGTCCCGGACAAGCGAAGCGCAGATCCGGGACCCATACCCACAGGACGTTGTCTTGCGATGACTCGAAGTGGGAGCATCGCCTCGCACTGCCGCCTGTGGCTATGGGTCCCGGGCTCGCGCTACGCGCGCCCCGGGACGACAGCGGAGTGTTTAGCTCGCCCGCTGCTTCTCATACGCCTTCAGATGCGTGTACGCGATACGCAGCTTCGGCACCGGCACCTTGGCGGCGTCGGCGCGCGCGATGAGGTCGCCGATGACGTGATCGGCCTCGACCGGCAGGCCTGCCTTGATGTCGCGGAACATCGAGGCGGTCATCGGCGAGCCTCCGGCGGTGAGGTTGCCCCTCACTCGTTCGAAGAAAGGGCCACCCGGCGGATAACCCGACGCGGCCGCGACCGCACTGGTCTCGTCCAGCATGCCGAGCAGGAAGTCCCGGCCGCCCGGAGCCGCCAGGATGTCACCGACCGAGGCGCGCATCAGGCTGGTGGATGCCGCGAGCGAGGAGAGGAACACCCACTTCTCCCACATGTCCTGCATGATGTTCTGGCTGGCGGTGGCGCCAGTGATGCCGCTCTTGAAGGCTTCGTCGATCGCCTTGACCCGGTCAGACATCTTGCCGTCGCGCTCGCCGTAATTGATCGACTGCATCGGCTGGAGCTGCACCACCTCGCGCTTCTCGTTCAAGGTCGCCGCGATGGCGCAGAGGCCGCCGAGCACCCGCTCGTTGCCGAACCTGGCATCCAGCGTGTCGAGATGCTTCATGCCATTGAGCATCGGAATGATCGCGGTGTTCGGTCCGACTGCCGCGGCAAACGACTTGATGGCGTCGTCGAGGTCGAACGCCTTGCAGCTCAGGAGCACGACGTCGAACTTGTCCCTGAGCGCGCCCGCCTGCACGGTCGGCGGATTCTTCAAGGTCACGTCGCCATTCGGGCTCTTGATGACGAGGCCGGCGCTTGCGAGCTCGCCAGCGCGCCGTGGCCTGACCAGGAAGGTGACGTCGCGGCCGGCTTGCAATAGCCTGCCACCAAAATAGCCGCCAATGGCGCCGGCGCCGACCACGAGGATGCGCATGAGAGACTCCGTTATTGTTGTTCTTCAGAAAGAGGCGAATGGCGAATAGGGAGTAGCGAATAGAATAGCAAATTACGAAACGCGAGTAACGTTTCCACTACCCGCCATTCGCCTCTCACTGCTCGCCTTTCCCGAGCACCATCTCCTCGACCTCGCGCAGCTGCTCCTTGCCGAAGAACATCTCGTTGCCGACGAAGAAGGTCGGCGAACCGAAGGCGCCGCGGGCGACCGCCTCCTCGGTGTTCTTGATCAGCCTGGCCTTGACCTCGGGTTCCTGGCTGCGGGCAAACAGCCTTTGCGCGTCGAGGCCGGAGGACGCCAGCGCCTTCGCCGCGATTTCGGGATCGTCCATCTTCTTCGGCTCGCGCCACATGTGGTGGAAGGCGGCCTCGACATATTTCTCGAACACGCCCTCGAGCTGCGCCGCGATTGCCGCGCGCATCAGGTTCAGCGTGTTGACGGGGAAATGCGGATTCCAGACATAGGGCTGGACATGGAAGCGCTTGATGAAGCGCTCAGTCTCGACCGCGTGGAATTCGCGCTTGTTCTTGATGCCGGCCAGGGTCTCCGCCGGCGACTTGTTGTTGGTCGACTTGAAGATGCCGCCGAGCAGGATCGGCACATAGTCGAACTTGACGCCGATCCGCTGCTCGATCGCCGGAATCGCCAGATGGCTGAGATAGGCGTTGGGGCTGCCGAAGTCGAACAGGAATTGCGGTGCGGTGCGGGTCAAACTCATTCTCCCTGACGTCGCTTTTCGTCATTGTGGCGCAGGCCGCGCCACAGGTCCACCGTTTAATGACGGTCATAATACTTAAGGTCCCGTCAGATCAGACGCTGGATCGCCCGCCTGCGCCACACCAGGAGGTAATAGCCCATCTGCAAAATGAACATGGCGCAGAACACGATCGGATAGGCCGCCCAGACACCCGCGAGGCCGATCGTGCGGCTCAGGATCACCGCGGCCGGCAGTTCGATCGCGACAATCGCGAAGATCGACAGCAGCATCGGTGTGAACGCGACGCCGGCCGCACGCATCGCGCCTGAAAACACCGTGGCGAGGCCGAACGGCACCGAGCTCCACAAGGCGATGTACAGCAGTCCTTTCGCCAGATCGAGCACGGTGCCATCGGTGATGAAGATGCCGAGCACCGCGCGCGGCGCGAGATAGATCAGCGCCACCAGCCCGCCGGTCAGGACGATATTGAACATGAGGCCGGTGCGGACGATGCTGTCGAGCCGCGTCCTGTCGCCGCCGCCGACAGCCTGGGCGCCGAGGATCGAGACCGCGATCGAAATCGACATCGCCGTGAACTGCGTGTAGCCCATCACCTGGTTGACCGCGCCGTAGGCGGCCGTGGCGTCGGACCCGTAGCCGTTGACGAGGCCGAGCAGCACCAGCTCGGCGATCGCCATCGCCACCATGCCGATGGCACTCGGCAGTCCGATGCCGAGCACCTTTCCGAGCACGGCGCCGTTCAGCCGCAGGTGACGCAGCAACGCAGCGTCGGGTGCGAGCGCGTGCTTCTTCCGCAGCAGATAGGCCGCCAGCACGATCAGCGTCGTCGCATTGGCGATCGCAGCTGCCCATGCCGGACTGGCGATGCCCGCCGCCGGCAATCCGGACCCGCCGCGGATCAGCAATGGCGTTAGGACCAGGCCGATCGCAGTCGACAACGCCAGCGCCAGCAGCGGCGTCAGCGCGTCGCCGACGCCGCGGATCATTGCGGCCATCAGCAGGAAGACGAAGCCGAGCGGCATCGTCAGCAGCATGATTCTCGCATAGGCGCTGGCCTCATCGAGAATGTCCACGGGCGTGGCGAGCGCCATCATCAATTGACGGCTGAAGCGCCCGCCAACCAGTGCAACCGAAATCGACAGCAGCAGGCCGACTGCGAGTGTCGTGCCCGCGATGATCTTGATCCGGCCGTGCTCGCCCGCGCCGAAGGCCTGGCCGATCAACACGGTGGCGCCGGTGCTCAACCCCATGACGAAGGCGAACAGGAAGAACATCACCGGGAAGAACACCGAAACCGCGGCGAGCGCGTCCACCCCGATCATCTGGCCGAGATAGACATTGCTGACGGTGCCGAACAGCGATTGCAGCGCGTTGCTCAGCATCAAGGGTGCGAGGAAGCGGAGGAATGTAGTCCAGAGCGGTTTTGGGGCGGACATGGATCGGCCTTTCATCAGGACGTGCGAAGCCGTTGCCGCGCAATGCGCGGCCCGGCCGTCGATGGGGTTGTGAGAAGAGCGCCGCGCTTTAAGCGCGGTCGCTGTAGGCGAGCTTGACGATGTGGTCGCGAATATCCGTCGGCCAGTCGGCGATCAGTCCGGTGAAGCGCCGCCGGTCATCTGCGAACAGCGCGCGCGAGGCCTCCTCGAACTGCGGCAGATCGCCGACCATGGTCGACATGAAGTGATAGGCCGCATCGCGCGCCTGGCGCTCGCGGTCCTTGGCGCCGCTGGCGCGCCTGGCGTCGTCGACGAGCTTGCGCAACGCGACCGAGGCGCCGCCCGGCTGCGCGCCGAGCCACTCCCAGTGCCGCGGCAACAACGTCACCTCGCGCGCGACCACGCCGAGCTTGGGCCGGCCGCGGCCTCGCGGCTCTGCGGGTGTCTCGGCCGTCTCGGCTGACGGCGGTGCCAGCTTGTCCAGCCGCGCCAGCACCTCGCGATCCTCGCCGCGCAGGTCGAAGTCGATCGACCGGCCCGTCCCGTCGTCGAAGATGACGACCGGCTGGTCCAGCGGCTGCGTTGTCCGCTTGACGGCGAGCGCGACCTCGCCGGCCGTGCCGGAGGCCAGCCTGCGCTGGCCGACGAACGCTGTGTAAGTCCCTTGCATTGGAATCATTGCCATATTGATCGTGTTGGCAGTTTAATACCCGGGTAAATTACTCGCGTCAATATACCCGGGTGAAAATATCCACACCGGCGCCTCGACAATGTGTTCCCGGGCTGGCACGAACGCTCGGTCGACCGACCACGCCTAGCCCTGAGGACCCCCGATGCTGACCGTTCACCACCTCAACAATTCCCGCTCGCAGCGCGTGCTGTGGCTGCTCGAGGAGTTGGGCGTGCCCTACGAGATCGTGCGCTATCAGCGCCAGCCGGACATGCGCGCGCCGAAGGAGCTGCACGCCATCCATCCGCTCGGCAAGTCGCCCGTGATCACCGACAACGGCAACACCATCGCCGAGTCGGGTGCCATCATCGAATACCTCATCGCGACCTACGGCAACGGCCGGCTGATCCCGCCGCAGAATACGCCGGAGCGGCTGCTGTACACCTATTGGCTGCACTATGCGGAAGGCTCCGCGATGCAGCCGCTGCTGCTCAAGCTGCTGTTCACGCTGATGCCGAAGCGCGCGCCGGCACTGCTGCGCCCGCTGGTGCGCAAGGTGTGCAACCAGGCGCTGACCGCGCTGGTCAATCCGCAGCTCAAGCAGCACATGGACTATTGGGAAGGCGAGCTTGGCAAGAGCGAATGGTTCGCCGGCAGCGAGTTCACCGCGGCCGACATCCAGATGAGCTTTCCGCTCGAAGCAGCCCAGGCGCGCGGCGGGCTCGAGCAGGGCCATCCCAGGGCGATGGCGTTCCTTGAGCGCATCCACGCCCGGCCGGCCTATGCGCGCGCGCTGGAAAAGGGCGGGCCGTATCAGGTCGGGCGGTAGTTTCTTCACCGTCATTCCGGGGCGCCCGAAGGGCGAACGCGGAATCTCGAGATTGTGGCGCGAGATCCCGGGTTCGATGCTTGCGCATCGCCCGGGATGACAATCGAATATCAATCGGCGTACAGCACGCGCCCGCGCGTCTCCGGCAGCGCGAAGGCGGCGATGAAGAACACCGCGTAAGCCGCCACCGCGAAGATCGCGATCGCATTCGCGAGCGACGTCGTCGCCGACAGCGCGCCGACCAGGAATGGAAACAGCGCGCCGATGCCGCGGCCGAAATTGTAGCAGAAGCCCTGGCCCGAGCCGCGCAGCCGCGTCGGATAGAGTTCGGTCAGGAACGCGCCGATCCCGGAAAAATAGCCCGAGGCGAAGAAGCCGAGCGGGAAACCGAGTATCCAGAGGATCTCGTTGGTCAGCGGCAGCTGTGTGTAGAGAAGCACCACCGCCATGGCTCCGAGCGAGAAGATCAGGAACAGATTGCGCCGCCCGATCCGGTCGGCGAGCCACGCGCCCACGAGATAGCCGATGAAGGAGCCGATGATCAGCGTCGCGAGATAGCCGGTCGATCCGACGATCGACAGGTGCCGCTCCTTGGTCAGGAATTGCGGCACCCAGAAGGTGACGGCGTAGTAGCCGCCCTGGCAGCCTGTCGCCATCAGCGACGCAAGCACCGTGGTCTTCACGATTGGGAAGGTGAAGATCTCCCAGAGCTTCGGATGACTGCCCGTTTCCGCGTGCCTGGCGCGTGCCTCGGCTGCGATCGCCGGCTCGGTGACGGAGCGGCGGATGTAGAACACCAGAAGTGCCGGCAGCGCTCCGATCACGAACATCCAGCGCCAGGCCGTCTCCGGGGGCAGGGCCGAGAACAGGATCGCCTGCGACAGCACCGCGAGGCCCCAGCCGACCGCCCAGCCCGACTGGACCGAGCCCACCGCGCGCCCTCGATACTGAGGCCGGATCGCCTCACCCATCAGCACGGCGCCCGCCGCCCATTCGCCGCCGAAGCCGAGACCGAGCACGGCACGTGCGATCAGGAGCTGGTCGAAATTCTGCACGACGGCGCAGACCAGCGAGAAGAACGAGAACCAGATGATGGTGATCTGGAGCGTCCTGACACGCCCGATATGATCGGAGAGATAGCCGCCGAGCCAGCCGCCGATGGCGGAGGCGAGCAGCGTCACCGTGCCGGCAAGGCCGGCCGAGGCGGCATCGACCTTCCACAGGGCGATGATGGTGCCGATCACCAGCGGGTAGATCATGAAGTCCATGCCGTCGAGCGCCCAGCCCGCAGCGCAGGCCCAGAACGTCCGCCGCTCCGGCGCGTTCATGTCACGATAGAAGGCGAGCAGGCTGGTGTCCTCGATCGCGGCGCGTTCGATGCGCTGACTCGGATCGGCAGTGGTCATGTGCGTTTCCCTGGCAATTTGCTTTGGCCGGGGCGGTGGTAACACGCACGCCGGCCTGCGCAAGCCGGTGCGCGCTGCCGTGCCATGCAGAGAGCGGGCTACTGCCCCGCCGCTTCCGCACCGCGCGTTCGCAGATCGGCCGCGCCAAGCAATCCGTTCGGCGTCACGAGAATCGAATTCGCCGATGTCTGCCCCATCGGCTCGACGATGAGGTGGCCCTTGGCCTTCAGTGCGAGCAGCACGTCGTCGGGAAAGCCGCGTTCGACGCGCACCTCATCCGGTAGCCATTGGTGATGCAGCCGCGGCGTTGCGACCGCGGCCGCAACATCCATCCTGTAGTCGAGCACGTTCACGATCACCTGGAGCACGGTCGAGATGATGCGGCTGCCGCCGGGCGAGCCCGTCACCAGCACCGGCTTGCCGTCTTTCAGCACGATGGTCGGTGACATCGACGAGAGCGGCCGTTTGCCGGGGCCTGGCAGGTTTGCCTCGAAGCCGACGAGGCCATAGGCATTGGAAGCGCCGACTGCCGCGGTGAAATCGTCGAGCTCGTTGTTGAGCAGCACGCCGGTGCCGTCGGCGACGAGGCCGACGCCATAGCTGAAGTTCAGCGTATAAGTGTTGCTGACGGCGTTGCCGCGAGCGTCGACGACGGAAAAATGCGTGGTGTTGCTGCCCTCACGCGGCGCGGCAGAAGCGGACACGAGCTCCTTCGACGGCGTGGCGCGTTCGGCAGAAATGCCCGCGCGCAGCTTGGCGGCGTAGTCCTTCGCGATCAGCGTCTCGATCGGTGCGTTGACGAAGGCGGGATCGCCGAGATAGCGCGCGCGATCGGCATAGGCGCGCTTCATGGCTTCGATCAGCAGATGCAGCGATGCCGGCGATCCCTGCTTCAGATCGGCAAGCTGAAAGCCTTCGAGGATGTTGAGTGTTTCCAGCAGTACCACGCCGCCGGACGAAGGCAGCGGCATCGACACGATGTCGTAGCCGCGATAGGTGCCGCGCACCGGCGCGCGGATGACCGGCTGATAGGCCTTGAGGTCGGCCGGCGTCATGATCCCGCCGGCGTCGGTCACGGCCTTGGCCAGTTTCTCGGCGACCTCCCCCTCGTAGAAGCCGCGCGGGCCCTGTGCGGCGACGGCCGACAGCGTTTCGGCGAGATCACCCTGCACCAGCCCGTCGCCTTCGCCCAGCGGCGTGCCGTCAGGCCGCGAGAAGATCTTGGCCGAGGAGGGCCAGCGCGCCAGCCGCGGGTGCCAGCTCGGCAACGTATCGGCGGTGTCGTCGCCGACGATGAAGCCATCGCGTGCGAGCGCGATGGCGGGCGCGAGCAGTTGCGCCAGCGTGAACCGGCCGGAGCCGTATTTGTCCAATGCCAGCGCGAGGCCCGCGACCGTGCCGGGAACGCCGACGCCGAGCGCGGAATCCCGTGACTTCGTCGTGTCAGGCTTGCCATCTGCGCCGAGGAATATCTGTGGCGTTGTCGCAGCCGGCGCGGTCTCGCGATAGTCGATCGTGATGTCTTCGTTGCGATCGGCGGAATGGATCACCATGAAGCCGCCGCCGCCGATATTGCCGGCGCGTGGATAGGTGACGGCCATCGCAAAGCCGGTCGCGACCGCAGCGTCGACCGCATTGCCGCCGCGCCGCAGGATGTCGGCGCCGACCTGCGCAGACAACCTCTCCTGCGCCACCACCATGCCGTGCTCGGCGACGACGGCGCGCACCGCATCGCGCGCGGGCGGCATATAGCCCCGCCGCGCATCCTGCGCGGTTGCAGGCGCGAGACTGAACGCCAAAGTGGCTATGAAGGCGAAGAATGTCCGTCGAGTCGGATATGATGGCATCATCAAAACGTCTGCTGCGGCCTCGGGCCAGTTCACACACCTCGCTGCAATGCTATACGGTTTGCTCCAAGAGGGACAAAACTGTTCGTGATGAGGACCGCGGGATGACGACGATTGCCCCCGATGTGCGGATGGCCGCCGCGCAGCGGACCTATCCGCCGCGCGCCGCCGTCGTCGGCTGGATTTTCTTCGATTGGGCCGCGCAGCCCTATTTCACGCTGATCACGACCTTCGTGTTCGCCCCCTATTTCGCCACCAGCGTTGCGCCAAATCCTGCCACCGGCCAGTCGCTGTGGGGTTTTGCGATGGCCGCCGCGGGCCTTGCAATCGCGCTGCTGTCACCGGTGCTGGGGGCCATCGCCGACGCGGCTGGCCGCAGGAAACCATGGATTGCAGGATTCGGCGCGGTGCTGGTGGTGGCATCCTGCACGCTGTGGATCGGCAAGCCCGGCGATTATGCCATCATTCCGTTGCTGCTCACCGCGGTCGCGCTCGCCAGCGTCGGTGCGGAGTTCGCCACCCTCTTCAACAATGCGATGATGCCGACCCTGGTGCCGCCGGAGCGCATTGGCCGGCTCTCCGGCACCGGCTGGGCTACCGGCTACGTCGGCGGCATCGTCAGCCTGATCATCGTGCTCGGTTTCCTCGCCGCCAATCCCGAGACCGGTCGCACGTTGCTCGGCTTCACGCCATTGTTCGGGCTCGATCCCGCGACCCATCAGGGCGACCGCGCTGCCGGGCCGTTGACCGGGCTATGGTTCATCATCTTCGTGATGCCGATGTTCCTGTTCACGCCGGATTATCCGGCGAAGCGCCCGTTGCGCGAGGCGCTGCGCGAAGGACTGTCCGAGCTGAAGCGATCGATCAACGGCCTGCCCAAGCAGAAGTCGCTCGCGGCATTCCTGCTCGCCAACATGATCTACACCGATGGTCTGGTGTCGCTGTTCGCGTTTGGCGGCATCTATGCCGCCGGTACGTTCGGCTGGCACACGATCCAGATCGGCACCTTCGGCATCATGCTCGCGATCGCCGGCGCGTTCGGTGCATGGCTCGGCGGCAAGCTCGACGATCGTCTCGGGCCGAAGCGCGTCATCGCCGGAAGTCTGCTGGTCCTGCTGCTGTCGGTGGCCGCGATCCTTCTGGTCGACAAGGACCGTGTCCTGTTCGTCAAGGTCGAGCCGCCACAAGCAGGCGCTCCCCTGTTCTGGAGCGCGGCGGAGCGCGCCTATCTCGTGCTGGGCTGCCTGATCGGTGCAGCCGGCGGCCCGCTCCAGGCCGCCTCCCGCACATTGCTGATCCGCCTCGCACCGAAGGATCGCATCGCGCAGTATTTCGGCCTGTTCGCATTGACCGGGAAGGTGACATCCTTCATCGGCCCGCTCTTGATCGGCATGATCACCGCCGTGACCGCAAGCCAGAAGGCCGGCATGGCCGTGCTGGTGGTGTTCTTCGTTGCAGGACTGGGGCTGTTGATGCGGGTGCGGAAGTAGCATCCCCACCGTCATTCCGGGGCATCACGGAGCGATGAACCCGGAATCCCGAAATTGTCGCGCGAGATTCTCAGGTGCGCACTTGCGCACCAGAGTTCGCGCTACGCGCGCCCCGGAATGACAGCAAGCTCAATGCCTGAAGTGCCGTGTTCCCGTGAACACCATGGCGATGCCGTGCTCGTCGGCGGCCTTGATCACCTCGTCGTCGCGCATCGAGCCGCCGGGCTGCACCACGGCGGTGGCGCCGGCCTCGATGCAGGCGAGCATGCCGTCGGCGAACGGGAAGAACGCATCTGACGCCACCACCGAGCCCTTGGTGAGCGGCTCGGCGAGCTTCAGCTCGGCTGCGGCATCCTGCGCCTTGCGCGCGGCAATGCGGGCTGAATCCACCCGGCTCATCTGGCCCGCGCCGATGCCGACGGTGGCGAGATCCCTGGCGTAGATGATGGTGTTGGACTTGACGTGCTTGGCCACGCGGAACGCGAACTTGAGATCGCGCATCTCGGCATCGGTTGGCGCCCGCCTGGTCACGACCTTGAAGGTCATGTCGTCGACCACGGCGTTGTCGCGGCTCTGCACGAGCAGACCGCCGGCCACCGTCTTGGCGGTGAGGCCCGGCGCGCGCGGATCGGGCAGGCTGCCCGCGAGCAGCAGGCGGAGGTTCTTCTTGCCGCCGATGATGGCGATCGCCTCCTCGCTGGCGTCGGGCGCGATGATGACCTCGGTGAAGATCTTGGTGATCTCGCGGGCGGTGTCGGCATCGAGCGGACGGTTCATCGCAATGATGCCGCCGAACGCCGAGGTGGAATCGCAGGCCAGCGCCTTGCGATAAGCGTCGACGAGGCTGGAGCCTTCCGCGACGCCGCAGGGATTGGCGTGCTTGACGATAACGCAGGCCGCGGTGCGCCCGGCGTCGAACTCGCCGATGCATTCATAGGCCGCATCGGTGTCGTTGATGTTGTTGTAGGAGAGTTCCTTGCCCTGGAGCTGCCGTGCCGTGGAGACGCCCGGACGCTTGTCCGGCGTCGCGTAGAACGCCGCGGTCTGATGCGGGTTCTCGCCATAGCGCAGCGACTGGATCAGCCGGCCGCCGAAAGCGCGGAAGTCGGGCGCGTCGATCTCGAGCTGACGGTTGAACCAGTTCGAGATCGCGGCATCATACGCCGCGGTGCGGGCATAGGCCTTCGCGGCAAGGCGCCGGCGCAGCTTCAGCGTGGTCGCGCCCTTGTTGGCGGCCAGTTCGTCGAGCACGGCCTGATAGTCCTGCGCCTCGACCACGACGGCGACGTCGTCATGGTTCTTTGCGGCGGCGCGGATCATCGCGGGGCCGCCGATGTCGATGTTCTCGATGCAGTCTTCGAAGCCCGCGCCCTTCTCGACGGTCGCTTCGAACGGATAGAGATTCACAACGAGGAGATCGATCGGCGCGATGCCGTGCGCCTTCAACGCCTCCGCATGCTCCTTGTTGTCGCGGATCGCGAGCAGGCCGCCATGCACCTTCGGATGCAGCGTCTTGACGCGGCCGTCCATCATCTCGGGGAAGCCGGTCAGCTCGGACACGTCCCTCACCTCGAGGCCGGCGGCGGCGATGGCCTTGGCGGTGCCGCCGGTCGAGACCAGCTCGACATCGTGCGCGGCAAGCGCCTTTGCGAATTCGATCAGGCCGGTCTTGTCGGAGACGGAAAGGAGAGCGCGGGTGACGCGGCGGGGATGGTCAGTCATGAGCAAGATCCTCTGTCTAAACGAGTGTCTATGCCCAGGCGCGCGGCTTCTATGTCCCGCGCTTCCCGATGGTGCTCCATCCAAGGTCGCCAGTCGCGCGAGCGAGGGCTCGATAGCAGCTTTCGCCTGTTTTCACAACGAGGAGATACGCCGAATTCAAGCGTTCACAGCGGAAGTTCCGGCTCGCGGCGAGCGTTGCGGCGGGCATTGGTGACGGCCGGCGATGCGGTGGAGCGGACAAAGCTCCAGCGGATCGAGGACGCCTGCCGCGCGTCCTGACGGATCACGATCTGGGCGGTGCGGCGCGGGCCGTCATTGCCGGCCAGGAACACGCTGTCCTCGAGGTCGACCTTGTCGTCGAGCGCCTCGAAGGTCCAGACGTCGCGGTTCGGCAGCACCAGCATGACGCCGCGGGCATCCGAAAGCCGGCTCGCCTTCACCGCCGGATGCAGATGGAAGCGCAGCGCGAAATCGGCATCCGCGCCCTTGAAGCGTCGGCCCTGCGGCGGCGAGAGCGTGTCCTCGCCGTCGATGCGTGCGCCGTCGTTGGCGATCATCAGCACGCGACGATGGATTGCCCCGAACTTGGCGAGGTAGCCGTCATGCGATGTCGTGAGCAGCGTGCCGTTCTGCACGATCTCGCGATAGCTCTCGACCTCGACGGGACCGCTGGTGATGGGCGCGCCGTGCAGGAGCCGCTTCATCGCCGACATCTCGACGAACTGGCATGACGAGGTCTCGTGATAGGTCAGCGTCGAATGCGCCGCCGTGCTGCGTGCGAACGGTCGCCAATTGTCGCGGCCTGTGGTCGGCATGCCGCAATTGGTGACGATGCGGCTGATGCCGGACGACAGTTCGAACGACAGGCAGCCGGCGTGGGCGTCGTGGCTGACGCCGGCCGGCGGCGGCGGGCCGGTGTCGATGATCAGCGTGGTCTGGCCGGCATCGAGGCGCTGGTAGCCGGTATGCGGCATGTTCGCCATCGGCACGCCGTGGGTGTCGTCATAGGCGAGCAGCGTGGCGAGCAGGTCCGAAGAGGTCGCGCTCATGCCGTTGAACAGGGCGAAATTGCCGTCGCCGTGCCGGAAGAAGCGCAGCATCGGCATCATGCGGTCGATCGCGTTGAGCAGCGCCGGCGGCGGCGCGATGTTGCGCGCGGCAAAGGTCTGCCGCAATGGCAGCAGGTCGATCAGGAGTTCGATCAGCGCGCCCGGGTTGCGGGAGATGTGTCCACCGTCGGGCAGGATCTGCCGCTGCAGTTCGTCCGACAGCTTCTTCGAGGCGCTGCGGATGTGACGCGCCTGGTTGGCGAGACACAGGGCCGCGTAGCACAGCGCGATCAGCACCTGGAGCTTCGGCACCCCGTCCGGAATGTCGACCATGGCGTAGCGCAGGAAGCGGATCTCACGGGCCAAGGCGCGCAGATAACGGCGATAGAACTTGTTGTCGGTCTCGCCCAGCACCAGCGGCGCCTGCGACAGCAGCGAGATCACGCGCCTGGCCAGCACGTCGGCGCGGCGCGCGACGGGACGGCGCTTGTTGGCGGGGTTGGCGATCCAGTCCTCGATGAGCGCGCGCGCATTCGCTCGCGTCAGCGCGGTGTCGGCGGCGCGCAAATGGCGCAACCAGCCGAAGCCGAGCAGCGCAACTTCCCAATCCTCCGACGGCGGCTCGAGATCGAAGATCGAGCGGCCGTGGCAATTGACTATCTTGCCGGCGAAGACGAACCGGCCGGCATAGATTTCGGCGGCGCGGGTCGCATCCGCAGTGCGCAGGTCGTGCGGTGCGATGATCAGCCGGTCGGTGCGGCCGGGCCAGACCCGCGACAGCGCAACGGAACCGCCGCTCGCGCGCGCGAGCATGTTCCGCGCGAAGCGGTTCATGACCAGCGTCGAGATATGTCTGCGTTGAGCGACCGACACGCCTTGCCTTGAAGGGGGAGAGGACGACGAATCCTTATTAATCCCAAAATCGGACGGCTGACACCACCTTGAACGGCGCGAATCAGCGTCGTGATGGCAAAATCCAGTGCAAAATCAGGATTTAACGAGCCGGGCCGCGAAAAATCCGTCGAGGCCGCCGAGCTTGGGATCGGCGTTCGGCAGATGGCAGGGCAAGGTGCGAAGGTCGCCGTCCCGGCTGAGGATTTCGTCGAGACCTGCGACCTCCGAGGCGTCGATCGGAACACGGCGAAGCGCAGGCTCGGCGGCGAGCAGCGCCGCCACGGCCTGTTCACCTTCCTCGGGTTCCAGCGAACAGGTGCAATAGACCAGTGTCCCGCCGGGCTTGAGCAGCGACACCGATTTTCGCAGCAGCCGCTGCTGCAGCGTCGCCAGCGCGGCGATGTCGGATTCCTGCCGCAGCCATGCCACGTCGGGATGACGGCGGATCGTGCCGGTCGAGGTACAGGGCGCGTCGATCAGAATACCGTCGAAGGCCTCGGCCGGGCCGGCCCATTCAACGGCGTCAGCGACGACAGTCTCCGCCTGGAGCGACAGTCGCGCCAGGTTTTCGCGCAATCGCGCCACTCGCGCGGGCGAGCGGTCGATGGCCGTGACACGCGCGCCTGATAGCGCCAGCTGCGCGGTCTTGCCACCGGGGGCGGCGCAGAGATCGGCAATGGACTTGCCCTTGACGTCGCCGAACAGCCGGACGGGCAAGGCGGCAGCGGCGTCCTGCACCCACCATTGTCCTTCGGCGAAGCCGGGCAGCATGGTCACCGAACCGTGCAGCAGCATCCGCACCGTTCCCGTCGGCAGTGTCTCGCCATGCAGGCGGCTCGCCCATTGCGCGGGATCGGACTTCACCGTCAGATCGAGCGAGGGCTCGTGGCCGAGCGCCAGCGCCATGTCGCGTGCGGTCGCCTCGCCATATTGCGCGCTCCAGCGTGCAAACAGCCACGGCGGCAGGTCCAGCGATTGTGTCGCGACCTCCTCGATCAGCCCCTTGCCCTCGCGCGCGCAGCGGCGCAGCACGGCGTTGACGAGGCCGGCATAGCGCGCAGCGCGGCGGTCGGATTGCACGAGGCGAACGGAGAGGTCGACCGCGGCGTGATCCGGCACGTCCATCCAGAGGATCTGCGCCGCGCCGATCAGGAGTGCGCTCTGCGCGCGGGGCGCATCGGAGGGAATGCCCTTGTCGAGCAGGCGGGACAGCACATGGCCTAGCGTGCCGAGCCGGCGCAGCACCGTGGCGACGAGGCGGCGCATCAGCGCGCGGTCGCGGTCGGCCAGCGTTTTCAGTCCGGGGTGGGCGCCGCTGCCGTCGAGCTGGTCGTCGAGCGTGCGGTGCTTGTGCAGCACGCCGTCGACGATGTCGGCGGCAATCCGCCGTGCCGCAAGACCGGGCACTTCGGATGGAGGGACGAAACGTTGAGATGGCATGCGGAAGCAAGGTTCTGAGCGAGCGGCAGTTCCGCCGCAATGGCGCATGCCTCGAGAGACTGATCTCTGGCACGCGAATATGCCAAATGTAAGAATGGACCCTCGCGATTGCAGCCCGCAATGACCATTTCAGCAATGCGTTATTGGACCTCGCACTTCCCGTGACCCTGCGTTAGGAACCCGCCGAGATGAGTGATCAGCCCTCCCGTCCCGATCGCAAGCCGCTGTCGCCGGCCGCCCAGCGGGCGTTGGCCGAAGCCGAGGCACGCCGGCAGGCTGCGGCGGCCGCGCGTGATGAAGCTGCGCCGAAGGAGTTGCAGGGGCCAAAGGGTCCGGAGCCAACCCGCTACGGCGATTGGGAGCGCAACGGCATCGCTTCGGACTTTTGAGACGCCGCTTTACGCGCGCTCCTCATGAGCCATCTTGCCGGCTCAGCCGACTCAGCCCTAGCGTGCGCGGATGTCGCGCTTCGATCCCAGCCGTCCCTACCGGACTTCATACAGCGGCTCGCCGTTCGGCCGTCGTTTCTCCGGACTGTTGCCGTGGATGTTCGTGGTCGGCGTTGTGACGGCCGTCGTGCTCGGCTTCCGCCAGGGAACGATCTGGCCCATTCCGCATGTGGATGACGAACGGTCGCGCGATGCCGAAATCATCCTGCAGCAGTCCGGCGCGGCGGGCGCTCGTCAACCGGTCGAGGTCATTCGCACCGTCGACGGCGACACGTTTCTGGCGCGCGTGCACCAGCACAACGGCGGCGATCTCGTCGCACGTGTTCGGCTGCGCGGCATCGATGCGCCCGAACTGAAGGCGTCCTGCCAGGAAGAGCTGAACAAGGCCGAAGCTGCTGCCCGCGCGTTGCGCGACCTGCTCGGTCAGGGGGGCGTGACGATCGCCAATCTCGGCCCCGACAAATACGGCCGCGTTCTCGCCGACGTCGCCACCCGGAAGACTGCGAGCGTTGCGGCGGCAATGCTCGCCGGCGGCTTTGTGCGCAGTTACAATGGCGGCCATCGCGACGGCTGGTGCGCGCGGGGCTGGCGCTTGTGGTGACGTGAAAGCCGCGTCGCAACACGCAGCTTTCATCTCGACTGATTCAGGCGATCAGCGCGTCACCACCACCGTCGTGCCGACGGAGACGCGACCGTAGAGATCGGTGATGTCGTCGTTGAGCATGCGGATGCAGCCATAGGAGACGAAGCCGCCGATCGAGCCCGGCACGTTGGTGCCGTGGATGGCGTATTCGCCGCCGGCCAGCGTCATCGCCGCGACGCCCATCGGGTTGCGTGGCGAGCCGCCGGGAATGACGTCGGGGATATTAGGCTTGTCGCGCTTCACCTCGGCGGGCGGCGCCCAGGCCGGGTTGAGATACTTGCCCTCGATCTTCGTCGTGCCGGCCCATTGCTTGCCGGCCTTGCCGACGCCGACCGGATAGCGCACGGCGTGGCCGTTATCGAGGATGAGATAGAGCCGCCGCTCGCTGGTCCTGACCACGATGGTGCCCGGCGAATAGTCGGCGAGGTGCGTGCCGACCAGCTCCGGCCGCGCCTCTGCCGCCGTCGATATCAAGAGCCCAACCCCGATGGTGGCAGCCAGCGCCGCCGCAATCCTCATCGACATCGATGCTTCCCCTTGCCCCAAATGGATTGTCCAAAAATTACGCAGAACCCGGCAATCGTCGCCGCGCCAAGCCCTCGTTAGCGCTCATTCTTAACCGCACCTGTTAACCGGATGGTTTCCACGCGCGGCCGCCGAGGGCCTGTCGGCAGCGCGAACAAAGGAAATGTTTGAAATAAAGTAAATGATCTGAAAACAACACCTTCCGGGAAAGATGCTGGTCGTCCGGGTGCGCGCGCTGACAAGAGCGTGAGGATGTGAACGGCCATTGGTTGCAAGGAGCGCGACACGCGCACTCGTGTCCCGGACAAGGCGCGGCGCGTAGCGCCGCGACGCAGAGCCGGGACCCATCTCTTTATTTGCGCGGAACGATGGGCCCCGGCTCTGCTGCGCATCGCCGAAGAAGCGCTGCGCTGCGTCCGGGGCACGAGAGCATCCTTACGCCGACTTCCGGTTCTGCCGGTTCTTGACGAGGTCGTCGACGACAGCGGGATCGGCCAGGGTCGAGGTGTCGCCCAGGCTGCTGGGCTCGTCCTCGGCGATCTTGCGCAGGATGCGGCGCATGATCTTGCCGGAGCGGGTCTTGGGCAGGCCCGGCGCGAACTGGATCTGGTCGGGCGAAGCGATCGGGCCGATCTCCTTGCGCACCCAGGTGACGAGCTCCTTGCGCAGATCCTCGGTCGGCTGGACGCCGGCCATCAGGGTGACATAGGCGTAGATGCCCTGGCCCTTGATGTCGTGCGGGAAGCCGACCACCGCCGCTTCCGAAACCTTCTCGTGCGCGACCAGTGCGCTCTCGACTTCCGCGGTGCCCATGCGATGGCCGGAGACGTTGATGACGTCGTCGACGCGGCCGGTGATCCAGTAATAGCCGTCGGCGTCGCGCCGGCAGCCGTCGCCGGTGAAGTACTTGCCCTTGTAGGTCGAGAAATAGGTCTGCTCGAAGCGGGCGTGATCGCCATAGACCGTGCGCATCTGGCCGGGCCAGGACCGCGTCAGGCAGAGATTGCCGGTGGTTTCGCCTTCCAGCACCTTGCCATCGGCATCGACGATCTCAGGCACCACGCCGAAGAACGGCTGCGTTGCCGAGCCCGGCTTGAGCTTGGTCGCGCCCGGCAGCGGCGTGATCAAGATGCCGCCGGTCTCGGTCTGCCACCAGGTGTCGACGATCGGGCAGCGGTCGTCGCCGACGACGCGGTGATACCACTCCCAGGCTTCGGGATTGATGGGTTCGCCGACCGAGCCGAGCAGGCGCAAGCTCGCGCGCGAGGTCTTCTTCACCGGCTCGTCGCCGCCCTGCATCAGCGCGCGGATCGCAGTCGGCGCGGTGTAGAAGATGTTGACCTTGTGCTTGTCGATGACGTTCCAGAACCTGGAATTGTCCGGGTAGTTCGGCACACCTTCGAACATCAGCGTGGTCGCCCCGTTCGCCAGCGGGCCGTAGAGGATGTAGCTGTGGCCGGTGACCCAGCCGACGTCGGCGGTGCACCAGTAGATGTCGCCATCGTGATAGTCGAAGACGTATTGATGCGTCATCGAGGCGAATACGAGATAGCCGCCCGTGGTGTGCAGCACGCCCTTGGGCTGGCCGGTCGAACCCGAGGTGTAGAGGATGAACAGCGGGTCCTCGGCATGCATGTGCTCGACCGGGCATTCCGTCGTCACCATTGCCGCCGCCTCGTGGTACCAGAGGTCGCGCGTCGGGTTCATGTCGACCTTGCCGCCGGTGCGCTTGACCACCACGACCCAGTCGACGCCGTCGGCCTTGGCGAGCGCCGCGTCGACATTGGCCTTCAGCGGCACCTTCTTGCCGCCGCGCAGGCCTTCGTCCGCGGTGATGATGACCTTGGACTGGCAGTCGTTGATGCGCTGGGCGAGGCTGTCCGGCGAGAAGCCCGCGAACACGACCGAGTGGATCGCGCCGATGCGTGCGCAGGCGAGCATCGCATAGGCGGCTTCCGGAATCATCGGCAGGTAGATGGTGACGCGGTCGCCCTTCTTGACGTTGCGGGTGCGCAGGATGTTGGCCATCCGGCAGACCTCGTCGTGCAGCTCCTGATAGGTGATGTGCCTGGACTGCGAAGGATCGTCGCCTTCCCAGATGATCGCGGTCTGGCTGGCGCGCGTGTGAAGATGCCGGTCGATGCAATTGTGGGCGACGTTGAGGACGCCGTCCTCGAACCATTTGATCGAGATGTTGCCGGGCGCGAACGAGACGTTCTCGATTTTCGTCGGCGCCTTCATCCAGTCGATGCGCT
Organism: Bradyrhizobium sp. 191; assembly: GCF_023100985.1. Lineage (NCBI taxonomy): Bacteria > Pseudomonadati > Pseudomonadota > Alphaproteobacteria > Hyphomicrobiales > Nitrobacteraceae > Bradyrhizobium > Bradyrhizobium sp. 191. Next base: position 4,429,760 of record NZ_CP064692.1, on the reverse strand, counting down.
TGGCCTGCTCTGCCCAGAAGCCGTTCGGGTCCGAGATCGAGCGGGCGTACATCTCCTTGTACTTGGCCTGGTCGACCCAGGCGCGCTTCGCCCACTCCGCGGGGACGTCGTAGATCTTCTCGGACATGCTTCCCTCCACATGCGGCAGGCCGAACGCCAGCGACCGGCGAGCCGACTTGATCATTGACTGATTATGCGTCGGGCTAACCGGACCCGACAAGGAGCACAAGCTGGACCTTCGGCGGGCCACCGGCCATGCGAAGGATCAAGGCGACCCGCCGCGACTGTCGCAGATCTGAAACAGGCCCGCGGGCGGCTTTTGGGCCTCGGCCGGGAGGCTCGGGCCAGGCCATGCAGAGCTCTCATGCGTGAATGGAGGTATTTAGAGACCGCATCTCACTGATTCGGGACTCGCAATGCGGTTCGGAACACCCTAAATGGCCAACCCGGGTCCAAAGAGACCCCTCGGAACAAAAATCAGAACAGCGGCATTGATCGATAACAGGCAGGGCTAAGGCGTAACACTATGATGGATCAGCAGAATCCCGGGACGATGCGGCCCGCTTCAGCCGATCCTGCGGCCATTGCCCTGGCCAAAGCCCTCGGACAATGGCCCAAACCGGCCACTTTCAGGCGCGCCAGCCCGAAAAAGACCTTCGATACGGCGCCGGCGACGGTCGAGGCCCTCGCCAGGGAGCACGGCTTGCGGCTCGGCGACCAGAACGAGCTGACCATACGGCGCGTCAAGCGCGGCAAGAGCTACTCCTTCGTCCGTCCCAACGGCGCGCATATCCGTGACGCCCGCACCATCCGCCGGCTGCACGCGATGGCGGTGCCGCCGGCCTATCGCGAGGTGCGCTACTCCGCCGATCCCAACTCGCACCTCCAGGCCGTGGGCCGCGATGCCGCCGGCCGGCTGCAATATCGCTATCACGCCGATTGGGAGAAGGTCCGCGAGCACCGCAAGGCGCATCGCCTGGAGAAGCTCGTCGGTGCGCTGCCAAAAATCCGGCGCAAGGTCTCGGCGTTCCTGTCGGGCGACGAGCCGACGCGCGAGTTCGCGCTCTCGGCCGTGATCGAGCTGATCGCGCGCACCGCGATCCGTCCCGGCAACGAATCCTATGCCCGCCTCAATGGCACCCGCGGCGCCACCACGCTGCTGAAGTCCAACGTCACGCTGGAAGACGATTGTTTCGTGCTGACCTTCAAGGCCAAGGGCGGCAAGGCGGTGCGGAAGGAGTGCGACGCCGCCAAGCTGGTGCGCGCGATCGGCATCCTGCAGGGCGTCCCCGGCAAGCGCATGTTCCAGTATCGCGATGCCTATGGCATCGTGCGCGCGGTCAACACCACGCAGGTCAATGCGTTTCTGCGCGAGATCGCCGGTATCAAGATCTCGCTGAAGGATTTTCGCACGCTGATGGCGTCCGCCGTCGTCGTGGAATCGCTGTCGCGGATCACGCCGGCGACGAGCCAGCGCGGCCGCAAGAAGCAGGTGCTGGACGCAATCCGCGCCGCTGCGGACAAGCTCTCCAACACGCCGGCGATCTGCCGCAAGAGCTACGTCCACGACACCATCGTCACCGCCTTCGAGGACGGCATCCTCGAGCGCTTCGCCGCGACCATGAAGGGCCAGCGCTCCCAGGCGAGACGCGAGCAGCTGCTGGCGCAGGTGGTGGCCACCGCGGCGGTGTAACGACACTGCCGCAGGGTGGCATGGCGCAATTGCGCCTTTTGCCCGCCCTACAAGGCCTATGCCTTGTCCGAGACGCCCTCGTCCGGGCCGGGATCATTGCCGGCCGCTGCGATCGTGAGCCGTTTCAGATAATGCGCCCATCCCGTCGCGTGCGCGGCGGCCTGCGCCTCGGTCGGCAGCCCGCTATGGGTCATGCGCAGCAGCGTGCCACCATCGCGTTCGATCAGATCGATCTCGATCAGGCTCGAGCCCGGCGGCACTTCCTGGCCGCCATCCCAGCCGAACGTGTAGGCGAGACGATGCACCGGCACGACTTCGCGAAAGGCGCCGCGGGCGACGCCGCCCCGCGGGCCGACCCCCTTGAGCAGATAGAGCCCGCCGGGATGCGGCTCCGTGGCCGCCTCGGACCCCATCCAGCTCAAGATCTTCTCGGGGTCGGTCAGGTACGCGAAAACGGTGGCGCGCGGTGCCGCGATCTGGGTCTCGCGTCGCACGATGAACGGTTCGGTCATTGTCGATCATCCCTCGCTGACACTGGCACATGGCGGTGCCAAAGCGGCCCGTCAAGGATTGGCCGTGACAAACCCGGCCGGCCTTGGCCATGATCGAGCCATGCAGCTCACGCCGTCCCTCGCCTGGCTCGTCGATGCCGCCTCGGACTGCCCCGGGGCGGACCGTCTGCTTGCGGAACTCGGCGCTCGTCTCGTCGCCGACGGCGTGCCGCTCGCGGCGGGCGCTCTGACGCTGGAGGTGCCGCATCCGTTGATCGCGAAGCGGACCTGGCTGTGGCGTGCCGACAATGGCCAGGTGATCGAGGCGCTCGGCTTCGTGCCTGGCGGGCTGGCGCCGGACCCGCCGAGCGATGCCGGCCGCCGCTGGCTGCGCGACATCGCGCGCGGCGAGGCGCACGAAGACATCGTCGGCCGGCCCGATGGGCCGTTGCTCGGCTGGATCGGGCCGCGTCCGTTCAGGGCAGGCGAAATCGAGCAATTGCGCCAGGCTGCTCGTTTTGCGGCGACGCCTCTTGCCGTGCTTGCCGCGCGCGCCACGTTGCGCGCGACGCTGGATGCTTATCTCGGCAAGCGCAGCGCGGAGCGAGTGCTGGCGGCACCTCTGCGCCGCGATCTCGGCGAGACCATTCAGGCCGCACTGCTCTATGCGGATCTGCGCAACTTCACGGCCTTGTCGGAAACCACGCCGCCTGCCGATGTCATCGCGGTGCTCGACGCCTGGTTCGATCGCATTGCCGGCGCGGTTCACGCTTTTGGTGGCGAGGTGCTGAAATTCATCGGCGACGGCGTCCTCGCGATCTTTCCGGTGGTCGAGGCGTCACCGCGCCATGCGTGCGATGCCGCTCTGAGCGCCGCAGGCGCAGCCGAAGCCGGGATGGCGTACCTCAACAAGGAGCGCCGCGCGCAAGCGCTGCCGCCACTGTCGTTTGGCGTCGGGCTCCATCTCGGCGAGATGCTCTGGGGCAATATCGGCGCCGCCAACCGGCTCGATTTCACCGCGATCGGTCCCGCCGTCAATCTCGCCAGCCGGCTCGAGGGATTGTGCAAGCCGCTGGGCAGGACCGTGTTGGTGTCGGGCGCACTCGCTGCCGAGACGGATATGCCGCTGGTCGCGCTCGGATCGCATTCGCTGCGCGGCATTGCCACGCCTTGCGAGGTGTTCACGCTGCCGGAGCCGCAAGCGCCGATATCGCAGATGGGATAACTCCTAAACCCCGCCCATCTTGCAGACGAGCTTCCACTCCTCCGCCGTCACGGGTTGCACCGACAGGCGAGAATATTTCACCAGCGCCATGTCTGCGAGCTTCTTCTCGGCCTTGACCGTGGCCATCGTCACCGGTGTCTTCAAGGGCTTGTCGGCCTTGATGTCGACGCAGACGAACTTGCCGGTCTTGTCGGTTGGATCGGGATAGGCTTCCTTGATGATCTCGGCGATGCCGACGATCTCCTTGCCCTCGTTGGAATGATAGAAGAACGCCTTGTCGCCCTTCTTCATGTTCACGAGGTTCTGGCGCGCGGTGAAATTGCGCACGCCGGTCCAAGCCTCGCCCTTGGCGCCCTTCGCGACCTGCTGGTCCCAGGACCACACCGAGGGTTCGGATTTCACGAGCCAGTAGTTCATGACAGCGCGCCCTATCCATTCGTCATGGCCGGGCTTGTCCCGGCCATCCACGTCTTTGTCACCTTTTCAATATCAAGACGTGGATGCCCGCGACAAGCGCGAGCATGACGAGAAGACGTCATTCCTCTGCCTTGAAGGGGCGCGTCATCAGCCCCGAGATCGCGGCATCGATCGTGCTTCGGCCGCTCAGGATCGCCGCGACCGCTTCTGATACCGGCAACTCGATGTTTTGCGAAGCTGCGAGTTCGATCAGCACAGGTGCCGTGAACTCTCCCTCGGCGAGCTTGCCGGCGGGAGGCTGCTCGCCGCGCCCGAGCGCGAGGCCGAGCGCGAAGTTGCGCGATTGCGGGCTCGAGCAGGTCAGGATCAGATCGCCGAGGCCCGACAGGCCGGTGAGCGTCTCGCGGCGCGCGCCGAGCGCGCGGCCAAGGCGCGTCAGCTCGGCAAAGCCGCGGGTCGTGAGTGCAGCCTGGGCGGAGGCGCCGAGCTTGCGCCCGACCGCAATGCCGACTGCGATCGCCAGCACGTTCTTGGCCGCACCGCCGATCTCGACACCCCGGATGTCCGTGGAGTGATAGGGCCGGAACGTCGGCGAGCCCAGCGCCTGCACGAGCGCGCGCGCCAGCGCCTCATCGCTTGCCGCCAGGGTCACCGCCGTCGGCAGGCCGCGCGCGACGTCGTCGGCAAAGCTCGGGCCCGACAGGATCGCCGGCTGCGCGTGCGGCGCGGCCTCCGCGATCACGTCGGTCATGAATTTATGGGTGCCGTGCTCGATGCCCTTGGCGCAAGCGACGATCGGTACCGGCCTCGCCAGATGCGGTGCCAGCATGTTGACGGCGCCGCGCAGATGCTGCGCAGGCGTTGCGATCAGCAGCATGTCGGCGCGCGCGGCCAGCGCCAGCTCGCCCGTGACGACAATCTCCGAAGCAAGCCGCACGCCGGGCAGCCGCGGATTGTCGCGACTCAACGCAATCCGCGCGGCATGCTCCGCATTGCGAGCCCAGAGCGTGACGCTCCGCCCGGCTCGCGCTGCCACCGTTGCCAGCGCCGTGCCCCAGGCGCCCGCGCCGATCACCGCGACGGATTGCAACGCGGTCATCGCTCGATCCCTCCACCCCCTCGCCCCGCTTGCGGGGAGAGGGTCGGGGCGAGGGGGAGCCTCAGCGGGGACGGTGACAGAGAGACTCGCGGAGAGTCCCCCTCACCCGAATTCGATCTGCGATCGAATTCGACCTCTCCCCGCAAGCGGGGCGAGGTGAAGGGGAGCCCGTGGCAACGTCTGCTCATTCAGTATCCCGCCCGGGTGTTGCCGTAACCTGCCGGTGCCGTCGCGTTGGCGTCGAGCAGCCACCGTGCGCGCGGCTGCGCCTCCATCGTGTCGGTCAGGCCGAGCGCGAGGCGTTCGGCGCCGGCCCAGGCGATCATCGCGCCGTTGTCGGTGCAGAGTGCGGGCGGCGGCATGATCAGTTGCGTCCCGGCCTGCCTTGCAACGTCATGCAGAGCGCCGCGGATCGCTTGATTGGCGGCGACACCGCCGGCGGCCACGAGCGCGCGCGGCGCGCCGAACTGCTCGCGGAAAAGTTTCAAGCCGACGCTCAGCCGGTCGGCGGTCGAGTCGAGCACGGCGGCCTGAAAACTCGCGCAGAGATCGCTGATGTCCTGCGGCGTGAGCTCGGCCAGCCGGCTCGCTTCGGTGCGCACCGCCGTCTTCAATCCCGACAGCGAGAAATTGGCATCGGGACGTCCCTGCATCGGCCGCGGAAACGCAAAGCGGGTGGCATCGCCGCCTGCCGCTGCGCGCTCGACCTGCGGTCCGCCCGGATAGGGCAGTCCCAGCATCTTCGCGACCTTGTCGAAGGCCTCGCCGATCGCGTCGTCGACCGTGGTGCCGAGCCGTACATATTGGCCGACGCCGGTGACTGCGACGATCTGGGTGTGGCCGCCGGAGGCGAGGAACAGGCAATAGGGAAATTCGATTCCGTCGGTGAGGCGCGGCGTCAGCGCATGCGCTTCGAGATGGTTCACCGCGACCAGCGGCGTGTCGTGCACCATCGCGATCGCCTTCGCCGTGGTCAGCCCGACGATGACGCCGCCGATCAGGCCCGGCCCCGCGGCGGCCGCGACGCCGTTGAGCTGGGCAAAGCCGATGCCGGCCTCGCGCATGGCGCGGTCGATGATGCCGTCGAGCAGATCGACATGCGCGCGCGCGGCGATCTCCGGCACCACGCCGCCGAAGCGGGCATGTTCCTCGATCTGCGACCGCACGATGTTGGACAGGATCCTGCCGCTGCCGTCGCCCGCGCGCTCGATCACGGCCGCGGCGGTCTCGTCGCAGGTGGTTTCTATGCCCAGCACCAACATTGGCGAGTTGTTATCCAATTTGCGCCCTTGCGCTCATCCGTAAAGCAGCGTTCTGGTACGTCCGGTAGCATTCCAGGGTCGGCTTGCGCAATCGTCACGCGCAACCGTCCTGGTCAATGCGCCACCGCCACGTGGTTCGGGAACGCCAGCGATGTCCATTCTTGTCACACGGCCGCATCCCGACAACGAGGCGACGGCGGAAAGTCTGCGCGCGAGGGGGCATGCGGTGCTGCTCGCGCCGGTGCTCAAGTTCGAGCCGGTCGCCGTCCATGACGAGAGTGAAGGTCCCTACGGCGCCGTTCTCGTCACGTCGGCCAACGCGATCCGCGCCGTCGCGCCGCAATTGCCGGAGCTCGGGCTCCTGAAGCTGCCTTTGTTCGCGGTCGGCGAGCATACGGCTGCTGCGGCGCGCGAGGCCGGTTTCGCCGAGGTGATCGTCGCCGGCGGCGATGCTGTTTCCTTGCGCGACAAGGTGATGCAAAGTGCGCGCGACAAGGTGCTGAAGAAAAAGAGCGCGCTGCTGTATCTCGCAGGCGTCGATCTGTCGCGCGATCTCGGCGGCGAACTCGGTGCGGAGGGCTTCCGCGTCGTCACGCGGACCACGTATCGCATGGCGCCGGTCAAGCATCTGCCGCGCGGGGTTTGCGAGGGCTTTGCCGCGCACGGGGTCGAGGCGGTGCTGCACTACTCCCGGCGCAGCGCACGCGCGTTTCTGGATGCGGCGCGGGACGAAGGCGTCGAAATCTCGGCGCTGGCCATACCGCATTGCTGCCTGTCCGAGACGGTTGCGAGCGTGCTGCGCGACGCCGGCGCGTCACGGGTTCTGGTGGCCGCAAGGCCGGACGAAAGTGCCCTGTTCGACACCTTGGAGCGTGCGTTGCGCACCCGTTTGGCGTAAGAGGTCAGGCCGAATCCGACGCAATCTAGTTCACCCAGGTATGGAAGTGTGAGGAACCGTCACGATGGCCGACGACAAGCCTGAAGACGCTGGATTGGCGCCCGAGACGGGTCGTACCAAGCGCACCCCGCCCACCATCGATCTTGAGGCGACGGAAGTCTCGACCCAGCCGCAGCAGGTCGCGGGCGAGCCCGAGGCGTCCGAGCATGTCGCGCAGGAGCAGGCCAGGTTCGGAGAGCCCGGATCCGAGGAGGTCAAGGCCGAGCCTCAGTCCGAGCCTGCAGAGGAGCAGGTTTCCGTCGCGGCCGCACCCGCGTCGGCGCCGATTTCCCCCTGGGTCATCGCGCCGTTTTCCGGCGCTGTCGCGGCTGCGGTCGTGATCGCGGTCGGCTGGATGCTGGGCTGGCCCGCGGTGCAGGCGCCGCCGGTCGCGCCTGAGGTCACCCGTGCGACAATCGATGCACTGAGCGCACGCGTTGCTGCGGTCGAAGCCAAGGCCGGCAGGTCCGCGGCCGATCCGGCCATGGCGACGCGGATCGACGCGCTGGAAAAATCCGCAAGCAGCCTGCGCAGCGACATGGCCAATCTGCGTGCGCAGTCCGACAAGACTGCGAGCGCTTTGAACGACGTGAAGGCTGCGTCGCCTGCTGCAGCGCCTGATCTTGCCGCCGTCATCGACCGCATCACCCAGCTCGAGCGCGCCGGCAAGTCCGAGCGCACCGAGCTTGCGCGGCAGGGCGAGAAGATCGCCGAGGCCAGGACGATGGACGACAAGCCGCTCCGCCATGTGGTGGCGGCGTCCCTGCTCGACGTCGCCGTTCGCCACGGCGATCCCTATCAATCGCAATTGGCCGCGGCGCGGTCATTTGCGGCCAAGCCCGACATGCTGAAGCCGCTCGACGCGTTTGCATCGTCCGGCATCCCGACCGCAGCCGCGCTGAGCCGCGAGCTCCTCAACATCGTGCCGAAGCTGTCGCCGCCGGCGGAAGCTCCGTCGAGCGACGCCGGCATCGTCGAGCGTCTCCAGGCCGGCGCGTCGAAGCTCGTCCGCATCGAGCGTACCGACGGGGTCGGCAACGATCGCGGTGCCATCGTTGCGCGCGTGACCGCGGCTGCGCTTCGCAACGATTTCGTGGAAGCGCGGCGCGAGCTGAAGACTCTGCCCGAGGCCGATCGTGCCCCGGCGCAGGCCTGGCTCGACAAGACCGATGCCCGCGAAGCCGCGCTCGCCGCGTCCCGCAAATTCGCCGACGATGCCATGGCGGATCTCGCCAAATCTGATCCGGTCAAGCCTCTTCAGTAAAAGTTCGCGCAACAATCGGCGCGTATAGGGATCGCCATGCTTCGCATCGTCCTCTTTCTTGTCCTGATCGCACTGGCGGCGGCCGGCGCGGCCTGGGTTGCCGATCAGCCCGGCGACCTCGTGCTGACCGCGGCTGGTTTCCGCATCTCGACGACGCTTCCCAGGTTCGTTCTCTTGCTTGGCCTGTTTGCCGCGGCCGTCGTCCTGGTCTGGAGCATCCTGACTACGATATGGCGCACGCCGGGGCGTCTGCGCCGCCGTCGCCACGAAAAGCGCCAGGCCCGCGGCCGCCACGCCATCACCCACGGCCTGCTCGCGATCGGTCATGGCGATTCCGCGCTCGCCCGCCGTCACGCCGACGCGGCGCGGCGGCATGCGCCGAACGATCCGCTCGCGCTGCTGCTGCACGCGCAGTCGGCCCAGCTCGAAGGCAATCGCGACGAGGCGCAGCGCGTCTTCCGCGTCATGGCCGAGCGCGAGGATACGCGGCTGCTCGGCCTGCGCGGCCTGTTCATCGAGGCGCAGCGCGCCGACGATGCGGTCGGCGCGGTGATGATCGCGGAGGAAGCGATCAAGCTGTCGCCGTCCTCGACCTGGGCCTCGCATGCGGTGCTCGGCTTCCGTTGCGCGCGCGGCGACTGGAGCGGCGCGCTCGCGATCCTCGACTCGAATCTGCGCGCGGGGCAGATCGACAGGCAGACCTATCGCCGGCAGCGCGGCGTCCTGCTCACCGCGCGCGCGCTGGAATTGCAGACGATGGACCGCGACGTCGCGCACGAGAGCGCAATGGAGGCGGTCAAGCTCGCACCGACCCTGGTGCCGGCGGCGGTGCTCGCGGCAAAATTCGAGAGCGAGGCGCATCAGGTGCGCCGCGCCATGAAGCTGGTGGAGGCCGCCTGGCTCGCCAATCCGCATCCCGATCTCGCGGACGCCTATGCGCATGTGAAGCTCGGCGATACCGCATGGCACCGCTTGCAGCGGGTCGAAACCCTCGCCGCGAAGACTCCCGCCGACAAGCCCGGTCATTTCGAGGGGCAGCTCGCGATCGCGCGCGCTGCGATCGAGGCCTCGGAGTTCGCCCGCGCGCGCGAGGTGCTCGCGCCTTATCTCAAGGATCCGACCCAGCGCGTCGCGCTGCTGATGGCCGAACTCGAGCGCAGCGAGCATGGTGACGGCGGCCGCGCCCGTGCCTGGACCTTGCGCGCGGTGCGCGCCCGCCTCGATCCCGCCTGGACCGCGGACGGCTATGTCAGCGACCGCTGGCGTCCGGTCTCCCCGGTCACCGGCCGCCTCGATGCGTTCCAGTGGCAGACTCCGGTCGCGAGCCTGCCCTCGGACAGGGGCCCCACGCTCGAATCCTCGGCCTTCGAGGAGGCCATGCTGGCCGCTCCGCCGCCGAAGCGGGTGGCCGCCATTCCCAGCGAGGCTCCGGTGGAACCGCCGGTAACGGCTCCGGTGTCAGCGCCGGCCGCCCAGGACAATTTACCCCCTCAGCCGAAGGACGCCGCGAAAGAGGCTGCCAAGGAAGTGGCCAAGGAGGCTGGGGAGCAAACTGCGAAGGCCGACGAGCCGGCCGTGACACCCGCCGAGCCGGCGAATCCGGCTCCGGCGCCCGCCGAATCATCGCCGCCGGCGGCAACGCCGGTCTTCCGAACCCGGACCGATCTCGGCAAGCCGGCATCGGCGCCGGTCCAGGCCGTCATCCCGATCGTCCGCGCACCGGATGACCCCGGAATCGACGATGACGGCCCGAGCGATGAATTTACGGAACAAATCGGCACGCCGAAGGCCCAGGCCGGCGGCTGGCGCGGATTCTGGTCCCGCTGGGGCGCGTGAGCCGCATTTCAGACCCGGCTTGTCCTTGCCAATTCGGGCCATGCCCGATATCAGGAGCGCGCGTATCGGGGCCGGCATCGCCTAGGTCCCGGCAGGGTCGCCGCAATAGCTCAGTCGGTAGAGCACGTCATTCGTAATGACGGGGTCGGGGGTTCGAATCCCTCTTGCGGCACCAGCACCTCGACTTTCCGAGACAGCATTCATCTGGTTCCTGAAGCGCGGCCCTTGGTCAGCGCATCAGCCTCGTTCGGCTGGGTGATCGCGATCACATAATCTCGGACATGACGTCCCTAACATCCCCGTCACGAAACACGGGGAGACTTCACATGTGCAAGATCACTCTGTTTACCGCCATGTTGCTGGCTTCTGCGTCTGTCCAGGCAGGCGGCTCCCGCGGTCTGTCCTTGGCCTCCGCGGGCGAACAGAGCCCCGCGCCGCAAACCACGACCTCGTCAACGACCAGTGTGACGACGCGGGTAAGCGAAGCCGCACCGGCCACCGAGGCTCCGAAATATACCGATCGTCCGCCGGCAGTGTCGCTCTCCGCACCGGCTGCGGCGACCGCTGCGACGGTGACCACACACGCGACCTCTGCGCCGGTTACGACGACCAAGCCCGCCACCAAGAGCGCGGCAAGGGCAGACAAGCCGAAGCACAAGCGCAGCTGGACCGAGCGCCGCATCATCAGCGAACTGCATCGTCACGGCATTTATTGGTAAGCCGCAGGCCTGTAACCCGATCTCGCCGTCATGCCCGGGCTTGACCCGGGCATCCACGTCTTCGCCCCTGATCCAAAAACGTGGATGGCCGGGACGAGCCCGGCCATGACGCTAGTCGAAGCTATATGACGGATCGCAGGGCTTACTGCGACACCGTCTGCACCACGCTCGAGATCGGACGCGTGTTCGTGCCGGCGGTCGGCACCTTCATGTCCTTCATCAGCGCCTCGTCATATTCCGGCAGCGTCTGGAGCGTCGCCTTGGCCTTCATCTGCACGACCTTGTAGCCGCCGGCCTTGAGCCGCGCGAGCAGCGCCGGCATGGCTTCGCCGGTATGCTTCTGGAAATCGTGCATCAGGATGATGCCCTTGCCGAGCTTGTCGAGCCTCGTCATCACGGTCTCGACGATCTTCTCCGGCGTCGCACCCTTCCTGAAGTCGAAGGAGTCGATGTCGGTCGAGAACATCGCGACGTTGCGGGTGCCGAAATAGCTCACCATCGCCGGGTTGTGCTGAAGCTGCGGGAAGCGGAAGAACGGTGCCGGATTGGTGCCGAGCGCAAACCGCACTGCGCTAAAACCCTTCTCGACCTCGTCCTTGACCTGTTGCTCGGTCATCTTCTTGCCGTTGAGGTTGACGTGCGACCAGGTGTGCGTGCCGACCGTGTGGCCCTGGGCCAGCACCTGCTTCAGGATTTCCGGATGGTAGGTCGCGTGCTTGCCGACCGAGAAGAACAGGCCCTTGGTGCATTCGTCCGCGAGTGCCTTCAGCACCGCGGGCGTGTTGACCGGCCACGGACCGTCGTCGAAGGTCAGCACGACCTCCTTGTCGGTCAGGAAGTCGAACTGCTTGAAGTGCTCGAAACCGAAGCCGGGGCCGCCCGTGGTGTCGATCTCGACCACGCGGGACACGCCCAGCGCGTTCGGATTGGCGCAGGCCTGTTTCGGCTGCATCGGAACGGCCGGGGCGGGCGCGGCTGCCGTGGGCTTGGCCGCGATCGCCGCGGTGGTCTCGACGTCATCCTTGGCGGCGAGCTTCGCTTGTGCCGGCAGTTGATCGGCGGCACGAGCGGCAACTGTCTTGGGAGCGCCCTGGTCGGCGCGCGCGGAATAATAGAACCAACCGCCGGCGGCGATCACGACCGCCGCAACTACACTGGCCAGCATCAGGCCCAACGCATTACGCATCGCTGCTCTTTCCAATTACGCAACCAAACAAGCGGAATTTTCCGCGCGATCAGCCATTAATGCGAAGTAAGAGTTAACGTGACACCAACACGACAGGGGTTGCGGAGGAATTTCAGCGGGGTGCGCCTAAGTGACCGGGATCACAGAGGATGGGTCTCCCGTGAGGGTCGTCACAGTGGAAACGGTTTTGCCGGAGCATCGTGGCTCCCATCAACAACCGGCCCGTTTTGCGCGGAGCCATTGGGAGCTTCGAATGACCAGGTCTCTGAACGCCAAGTCGTTTACCAGCAGGATCCGCGACACCAGCCTGGCTCTGGGCTTTGCCGCCATCGTCTCGATCGCTTCGACCGGCGCGAGCTTCGCCTTCTCGGCCGAGGCGCAGCAGATGTGCACCGGCGATGCCTTCCGCCTCTGCTCGGCGGAGATCCCCAACATCCCGAAGATCACGGCGTGCATGATCAAGCATCGCTCCGATCTCAGCGCCGGCTGCCGCGCGGTGATGGATAAGACCCTCGCCAAGGGCGCCTCGCGCAAGGTCGCTGACGCCCAGGACAAGCAGTAGCCACGACGCCGTCGATTGCGCCGGCCAGCTCCCCTCGCCATGTCCCCCGGGCTCGCGCCGGGGCTACGCGGCGGCGCTGGTCGCCGGACAATAAACCCGTTGCGGCTTTGGGATCGCCGCACTAGCTTCGCCCGCATATTCTTCCGGGTAAGAGGCATTTCGCGATGGCCAGATTTCTTTTCATCATTCCTTTGCTCCTGTGCGCATCGAGCGCCTCCGCGCAACAGCAGCCCGGCCATGATGCCTGCGCGCGCGACGTCACGCGCTTCTGCCGCCCCGTGATGAACAATGGCGACGGCGCCGTGCTGGCCTGCCTGAAGCAGAACCGCACCAAGCTGAGCAAGGCTTGCGACAAGGTGCTGACCCAGCACGGGCAGTGACGTCATTCCGGGGCGCGCCGTCAGGCGCGAGCCCGGAATCCATCGGGCGGCCAACTCCTGAGAGAAATGGATTCCGGGCTCGCGCTTCGCGCGCCCCGGAATGACAACGTCATGTGCTGCTGCCCGCAGCGGTCGCAACCACCGGCAGCACCTCGTTGTTCGCGCGGTCCGGCGTGTCGTCCTTCCAGCGCACCGAACCGAAGGGACGCTCGAGCATGCGGCGGATCCGCACCGGCTCGGGGCCGACGTGGAAATCGATCGCCTGCTGATGCAGGGCGCGTTCGGACTGGGTCGAGCGGTTGCGCTGGCGCAGGTAGTCGAACCAGGTTGGGCAGTGATAGCGCTCGGTCCACAATTCGGGATCGGCAATGTCGCGCGCGATCGACCAGCCATAGGCGCCGTTGCGCTGGCGCGAGAGCTGCACGTCCTGCATCACGTTGTGGAACGCGCGCGCGTTTTCTTGCGAGACCCGGTATTCGATCTCGACCACCAGCGGTCCGCTGCGTCCGGTCAGCGAGAGCTTCACCTCGGGATCGGCCAGCACGTCCGCATCCTCGTTGCGGGCGCCGACGCGCGGCATCGTGAGCCAGATGCCGAGCAACGGCGAGATCAGCATCAGGCCTGCCGCCGTCAGCAATGCGGTCTCGACGCCGGCATAGTCGGTGAGACGGCCCCAGCCCCAGGCGCCGATCGCGATGCCGCCGGAGATCGAGGCCTGGAACGCCGCGAGCGAGCGGCCCGCGACCCAGCGCGGTGCCGACAGCTGCACGCCGATGTTGAACAGCGCGATCGCAGCCATCCAGACCGCCCCGGCCAAGACCAGCGCAGTCGCCGTCAGCACTGGCTCGCTGCTCACCGCGAGGGCGGCCATCGCGAACGCCATCGAGATGGTGCAGGCGCGGATCGCGGCCTCGCCGCTCATGCGCTTGCGCAATTCGTGGATGTTGAGTGCGCCGATCACCGCGCCCATGCCGAAGGCGCCGAGCATGATGCCGTAGGTCTGCGCGCCGCCATGCAGGAGGTCACGCGCGACCAGCGGCATCAGGGCCATCACGGCGCCGCCGATCAGGCCCATCACCAGCGTGCGCAACAGCACGATCTTGATCGGCGGCGAATTGGTGATGTAGCGCACGCCCGAGACCATGGCGCGGTTGAGCTTTTCCCGCGGCAGGCGCGAGGGCTCGGTGCTGCGGCGCCAGAGCAGCAGCACCACCAGCAGCGGCAGATAGAGGATCGCATTGCAGGCGAACGCGGCCACGGCGCCGAGTGCAGCGACGATGACGCCGCCGACCGCAGGACCGAAGCTGCGCGCGATGTTGTAGCTGATGCCGTTGAGCGCCACCGCGGACGCCAATGCCTCGGGCGGCACCTGTTCGCTGACCGAGGACTGCCAGGCCGGGCCGAACAGCGCATTGCCGCTGCCGACGACGAAGCAGAAGACGAGCAGCAATTCGGGGGTGATCAGGTTGAGGCCGGCCAGAACGGTGAGCGCGCTCGCGCCGATCAGCGCGATCGACAGCGAGACCAGGGTGACGATGCGGCGGTCATACATGTCGGCGATGGCCCCGGCGGGCATCGAGATCAACATGATCGGCAGCATCAGTGCGGTCTGCACCAGCGCCACCTTGTCGGCCGAGGCGGCCATCTGCGTCATCGCCCAGGCCGCGCCTACGCCCTGGATCAGGAGGCCGAGATTGGAGAGCAGGCTGGCGAGCCAGATGCGCCGGAACAATGTGTACCGCAGCGGGGCGGTGATGCCGTCGCCGGCAAATGTCTGGCGGTTCGTCTGCTCGGTCATATCCCCTTCCATATCGGGTGTCAGAACTAGCTTCAGCGATTCCGATCGGATCACTGATGCCTGCGAAAGTCCTTCGCTGTCCAGTGGTTAGGCAGATATAAGCGGTGCAAAGGCATGGTTTTGCCGGGAGGAACAGATGAGGCTGTCGCGACGGACGATCCTGCTGGGAGCCGGCAGCCTGCCTTTCGCGGTTGCGAGCATGCGGGCCGGCGCGATCGCCCAGACCGCACCTGGCGTCCCGCCGAGCACCGAGGTGCCGCCGATCCTGTTCGTCCACGGCAATGGCGATTACGACGCGCTCTGGATGACGACCTTGTGGCGGATGGAATCAAACGGCATCGCCCGCGAGCGCATGATGGCGATCAATTTCACCGATCCCCTGGCGCGCAGCGACGACAAGGTCGAGCAGGCCAACTGCTCCTCGACCGAGGACCAGCGCCGCGAGCTCGCCGCTGCCATCACTGAATTGAAGCGCCGGACCGGTGCGGCGCGGGTGGCCCTGGTCGGCAGCTCGCGCGGGGGCTATGCGATCCGCAACGTCATCAGGAACGGCGGTGCGGGCGATGTCAGCCACGCCGTCCTGTGCGGCACGCCCAATCACGGCGTGTTCGCGACCGATGACCAGCCGAACAACGAGTTCAACGGCCGCGGCGTATTCCTGCGCGGCCTGAACGAGGGCGAGAGCGAGGTGACGCCGGGCGTTGCCTTCCTCACCCTGCGCAGCGACGGCATGGACAAATATGCGCAAGCCGACGGCCGCTTCATCGGCAAGCCCGGCACGCCGACCGGTGTGACCGCCGAGGGGCCTGAGCTGAAGGGCGCAACCAACCTCGTGCTCGGTGCGCTCGATCATCGCGAGGTGGCATTTCACCCTCGCGCCTTCCGCGAGATCTACAAGTTCATCGCCGGCCGCGAGCCCGTCCGCATCGCGATCGTGCCCGAAACCAGCGTGAAGCTGAGCGGGCTTGTCACCGGCGCGCCAGGCGGTGTGCCGACCAATCGACCGGTCGCGGGCGCAACCGTCGATGTCTTCCGTGTCGATCCTGATACCGGGGAGCGCAAGGGTGGTGCGCTGCACGCCGCAAAGACCGCTGCCGACGGCCGCTGGGGGCCGGCCCAGGTCGATCCGGCCTGGTCGCTCGAATTCGTCCTGACCTCGCCGGATGCGCCGACGACGCACATCTACCGCTCTCCGTTCCCACGCTCGTCCGACGTCGTGCACCTGCGGCCTGCGCGGCCGCTCGGGCCGGCAGACAAGGACGCAGGGGCGGTCGTGATCATGTCGCGGCCGCGCGGCTATTTCGGCCTGCCGCGGGACGTGGTTCTGTTCGATGGCAAGGAGCCGGCCGACGTCAAGCCGGGCGTGCCCACGGATGCGGCAGCAACCCTGCGGCTTCCGTCCAGCGAGATCGGGCGTAACATCGTGGCCCAATTCAGCGAAGAACGGATCGTGGCGCGTGCCTGGCCTGCCGCCGAGAACAGGATTGCGATCGCCGAGCTGACTTATTAGCTGTTTAGCTGCGTCACATCTGCGGGAGAGAGCCATGAACTTCGCCAGCGTGCGTCGGCCCATCATCCCTCCGGCTCCTCCGCGTGCGCCCGACGACATGTCATTCTTCGGCCGTCTCGCGGTTGTCAGGCAGAACATGATCGCGACCTGGGGGCAGCGCGCCTATGAGGAGGAGGTCATCCCGGGCCGCTTCTTCTTCCGCAACAGTTTCATTCTGAACCAGCCGGACGCGATCCGGCACGTTCTGCTCAGCAACTACGAGAACTACACGCGCACGCCGGCCGGCATCCGCATGCTGCGCCCGGTGCTCGGCGACGGCCTCCTGATCGCGGAAGGTCATTCCTGGACGTTTCAGCGCCGCACCCTCGCGCCGGCCTTCACGCCGCGCGCCACGGCGAATCTCGTTCCGCACATGACGGCGGTGCTCGACGAGACCATCGCGAAACTGGATGCCCGCATGGGCGAGGACATCGATTTGCGCGAGGTCATGCAGCGCATGACGCTCGAGATCGCCGGGCGCACCATGTTCTCGTTCGGCATGGACCGGCACGGCGCGACCCTGCGCAACTTCATCATGGAATATGCCGCGCGGCTGGGGCGTCCCTATTTCCTCGACATGGTGCTGCCGGTGTCCTGGCCCAGTCCAATGGATTTTGCCCGCGCCCGTTTCCGGAAGCGCTGGACCGAGTTCGTCGCCATGCTGATCGCCGAACGGCGCGCGATGGGCAAGAAGGACGGCGCGCCGCCGCGCGACCTGTTCGATCTCATGGACGAGGCACGCGATCCCGAAACCGGCAAGGGCTTCTCGGACGAGCAGCTGGTGGACGAGGTCGCGACCATGATCCTCGCCGGTCACGAGACCACGGCGACGGCGCTGTTCTGGGCGCTCTATCTGCTCGCGCTCGATCCCGATACGCAGGAGGAGGTGGCATCCGAGACCCGCGGCGAACATCTCGACAGCATGGCCGATATCGATCGCCAGAAATTCACCCGCGCCGTGATCGACGAGACCATGCGGCTCTATCCGCCCGCCTTCCTGGTCGCGCGAGCCGCGCGCGACAAGGACAATGCGGCGGGCGTCGAGATCGGCAAGGGCGACATCATCATGATCGCGCCCTGGCTGCTGCACCGGCACGAGAAGCTGTGGGACCAGCCGAACGCGTTCGTTCCAAAGCGCTTCATGTCGAAGGAGGCGCCGGACCGTTTTGCCTACCTGCCGTTCGGCGCAGGTCCGCGCGTCTGCATCGGCGCGCCGTTTGCTCAGGCCGAATCCGTGCTGGCCCTGGCCCGGCTGATCGGAGCGTTCCGCATCGAGCTTGCCGACCCCGCGAATCCCGTGATCCCGCTCGGCGTCGTCACCACCCAGCCGGACCACTCACCCATGTTCCGCATCACGCGTCGGTGACAGGCGCTCGTCTGGCCGATGGCGTGATCCACCCTAGATAGAGTCCCGCCATGAGCGACATCCAGGCCCAGTTCTCCGTTTTGAAGCAGACCGCCGACCCCGTTGTCGTGGAGGCCATAGCGCAACTGATCGCCAACGGTCATGACCGCGATCTCAACCGGATCAATGCGCTGGATTTTGCCAATCGTACCGGGCTCGACCAGGAGAAGGTCATTTCCGGATTCCTGCACGCCTCGCGGCTCGGCCTGTTCGACATGAGCTGGAACGTGCTGTGTCCCGGTTGCGGTGGCGTGCTGGGCGCGCACGCCACGTTGAAGTCGCTGAAGCACGACGACTACAATTGCGCGCTCTGCGCCGCCGGATACGAGGCCTCCGTCGATGAGATGGTCGAGGTGGCCTTCACCGTCAGTCCGCGGGTCCGACGCATCGGTGCTCATGATCCCGAGACGTTGCCGATCTGGGAGTATGTGCGGCAGATGTTCTGGAGCTCGGGCGTCGACATCAACGAGGAATCCTTTTCCCGCCTGATCAACGAAGTGACGCTCGAAGCACTCGAATTGCCCGCCGGCGAGAAGGCGATCCTGTCGCTAAACTTGCCCAGCCAGTTCATCATCGTGTTCGAGCCGGTCACCCATTCCGCCCATTTCCTGGACGTTCAGGGCGAGCCGACGAGCGAGCGTCAGCAGCTTTCGATCATGTTCAACAAGCTGGAGGCGCCGACGGGGACGACCGTGATGCGCCCCGGACCGTTGCGTCTCACGCTCGAGAACCAGTCGGACAATCGCGTGTTGCCTTCGGTCTGGATTGCCGCCGACGCGCTGCATGAGATGATCGGCAAGCGCAAGCCGATCCTGACCGCGAAGCGCATGCTGTCCAACCAGACGTTCCGCGACGTCTTCAAGGCCGACAATCTCAATGTCGACCAGCGACTGAAGATCACGTCCCTGACATTCCTGTTCACCGACCTGAAGGGCTCGACGGCGCTATATGAGCGGGTCGGCGACCTCAATGCCTTCGATCTCGTGCGGGCGCACTTTCGCGCACTGCTGGAGATCATCGCCGCCGAGAAGGGTGCGGTCGTGAAGACGATCGGCGATGCCGTGATGGCGACCTTCGTCAGGCCCGAGCACGCCATCATCGCGGGACTGCACATGCGCGCGGCGATGGAGGAATTGAACAAGCAGCGCGGCGCGAACGACCTCATTCTCAAGATCGGTATCCACGAAGGCCCCTGCCTTGCGGTCATGCTCAACGAGCGGCAGGATTATTTCGGTCAGACCGTCAACATCGCCGCTCGCGTGCAGAGCCTGTCGACCGCGCAGGAGATCCACATCACCGGTCCGGTAGCGGATGCGCCGGCGGTGGCCGAACTCCTCCAGCGGCGCGAGATCAAGCCGATCCAGAAACAGGCCGCGCTCCGTGGCATCGCCGACAAGATGGTGGTGTACGAGATCCCGTGAATTTGTGGGCCGCGCCGCAGCCTCAAGCTCCGTCATTGCGAGCGCAGCGAAGCAATCCAGAATCTCTCCGCGGCGGCAATCTGGATTGCTTCGCTGCGCTCGCAATGACGATTGGGAGGCAAAAGCGCTTTACATCCTCCACCGTCATGCACGGGCTTGTCCCGCCTGCGCGGCCGAAGCCGCTTCGGCGAGGAAGGTCCGGGCATCCACGTCCTTCCTCGCGGTGACGCGTGGATGGCCGGGTCAAGCCCGGCCATGACGGCAGAAAGCGCGCCCAGATTGCCGAAACGTAATACGCGCCCGGAGCTGACGCACGTTGCGCCGGTTGGGTTTCCCGCTCATATAATGCAGGTCACGGCCGCGCTCCTCGCGGCCGTCATCGATCTCGGTAGGACCTTATGCTCGACGGCTTACGTCAATTCATCGCCGATATTGTCGGTTCTGAAGCCTCGGACCGCGCATTCGGCGACAGCGATTATCGGCTGGCGGCCACTGCACTGCTGGTCCATGTGGTCTCGCTGGACGGCGAGCCGAGCGCGGCTGAGCAGCGCAAGCTGCACAGCCTGATCGAAAGCCATTTCGGGCTCGATCGCGGCACTGCGGATCGTCTGATCGCGGACGCCACCCAGGTCGAGGGCGAGGCGGTAGACCTTTATCACTTCACCAGCGTCATCATGCGCTCACTCGACGAAGAGGGCCGCAAGCGCATCGTCCGGATGATGTGGGAGCTGGTCTATGCCGACGGCCAGGTCAGCGAGTTCGAGGACAATGTCGTCTGGCGTGCTTCCGACCTGCTCGGGATTTCCCAGCGCGACCGGATCGAGCTGAAGCACGCGGTCGCGGAGCGTGCCGGTGGTCAGGTCAAGGATAGCGCTGTCGGTGGTTGACGGCGCTGGACCCCGCGAATCGCGGCCTGCACGGACACATGACGAAAGTTTAATATGTTCGTCGCCGGCGCCGAATACGCCTGCAAATCAACGGTTTTTCACCACTGTCCGTCGTTCCGATCAAGCGGCCATGCTGCCAGTGGCGCTTGCCTGTTGCGCACGGCCTATGCTCTCGTTCCGCCGTTGCGGGGCCAAAATAGTTGAATTCAAGAGACTTCCATCGTGGCTGAGCGGGTGACGTTGATTACTGGTGCTTCGGCGGGCATCGGGATGGAGCTGGCGCGTGTGTTTGCCGCCAATGGACACCGCCTCGCATTGACCGCGAGACGGGCGGATCGGCTCGAAGCGCTCGCAAACGAGCTCGCGGCCAAGGGCGGCAAGAAGCCGATCGTGATCGCCTGCGATCTCGAGAAAGCGGATGCCGGCGAGACGATCGCGGCAGCCCTTGCAGCCGAAGGCGTCGAGCTCGACCATCTCGTCAACAATGCCGGCTTCGGTGTGTTCGGCGATGCCATCGAGCGCGATCGCATCGCGCAGCTCGGCATCGTCGATGTCAATGTCCGGGCCCTGACGGATCTGTCGCTGCGCTTTGCCGATCAGCTCATCAGGAACAAGGGCGGTCTTCTCAATGTCGGGTCGGTCGCCGGTTTCCTCCCCGGCCCCGGCATGGCCGTCTACTACGCGTCCAAGGCCTATGTGATCTCCTTGACCGAAGCATTGCGGGCGGAGCTTGCACCGCGCGGCGTCCGCGTCACCGTGCTTTGCCCGGGCCCGGTGCCGACCGAATTCCAGGCTCGCGCCGGCGTTGGGTCCGGACATGATACGGCCGTTCTCAACGTCTCTGCCGCCGAAGTTGCGCGGGAGGCGTATCGCGGCCTGATGGCCAACAAACGGGCAGTACTGCCTGGTCTGGGTATCAAGATCGTGCCATTCGCGCTGCGTTTTTTCCCGCGCGGGTTCATCCTGGCGGCCACCAGCCGATTCCAGAGGCAGAGGCACTAGAGAGATCCTGAAGTCCCCGTAGTGGCCCGGAGCTTGCTTCAGGATCGGGGCGTGTGTGCTCGAACTCACACGATGTTAACCATCGCTTAGCTATGCTGGCGGTCTGAACCGATAGCACTCGCAGAGGCCATGTCGTTCCGGACGGACAGGTTTGGTGGCGCAGAGGTGGTGGCCTTCCCACGGAAGGCGCCGAGCGCCGCCGCCTCTGAAACCCGGCAGCCGGTTCTTATTGTCCTGCATCAGGAATGCTCGACACCGGGGCGCGTCGGCAATGCGCTGCGCGCGCTCGGTCATCGCCTCGATATTCGCCGTCCTCGCTTCGGCGATCCCCTGCCCGAGACGCTCGATCGGCATGCCGGCGCCGTGATCTTCGGCGGCCCGATGAGCGCCAACGATCCCGACGATTACATCCGCCGCGAGATCGACTGGATCGAAATTCCGCTCCGCGAGCAGCGCCCGTTGCTCGGCATCTGCTTGGGTGCGCAGATGCTGGCGATGCAACTCGGGGCTCGTGTCGCGCCGCATGCGCAGGCGCTGACGCAGATCGGGTACTACCCGATCAGGCCGACCGCCGCAGGCCATGCGCTTTGCCCGCACTGGCCGGCGCAGGTCTATCACTGGCATCGCGAGGGATTTGAGCTGCCTGTCGGCACCGAGCTGCTCGCCGAAGGCGACGATTTTCCGGTGCAGGCGTTCCGGGCCGGCAATGCATTCGGCGTGCAGTTTCACCCCGACGTGACCTACGCGATGATGCATCGCTGGACCACGCGCGGCTATGACGGCTTCAGCGCGCCCGGTGCGCGGCAGCGGCATCATCATTTCGCGGATCGCGCCGTCTACGACGTCGCCGAACGCGCCTGGCTCGATCACTTCATCAATGGCTGGCTGGCGCGCCGGCCGATGCTGGCGCAAGCTGCCGAGTGATCGCGCCTTCACGCAAGTCCTTGGCTCTTCCCTCGATATGCTAGGCTCACTGCGAACGAGCACGCACAAACGCGTGCCGGCCGACAAGGGAGAGCGCCGTGGCCTATGAACACATTCTCTATGAGGTGAACGACAAGATCGCGACCATCACGCTCAATCGCCCTGATCGCATGAATGCGTGGACGCCGATCATGGAGAGCGACGTGCGTCACGCGATGGAAGCGTCAAGTGCCGACGACAATGTCCGCGTGATCGTGCTCACCGGCGCCGGTCGCGCCTTCTGTGCCGGCGCCGACATGGATGCGCTGAAGGGGCTCGACCCCGATGACGTCAGGCGTGCCTCGAACCTGCCGCCCTTCGACATGAATCGCCGGCCGGATTGGCAGACGCGCTACGGCTATTATCCGTCGATCAAGAAGCCTGTGATCGCCATGCTCAATGGCGCCACGGCGGGCATCGGCCTCGTCCACGCGCTGTATTGCGACCTGCGCTTTGCCGCCGACAACACCGTGTTCACCACCGCCTTCGCGCGGCGTGGCCTGATCGCCGAGCACGGCATCAGCTGGATGCTGCCGCGGATCGTCGGCCACGCCAATGCGCTGGATCTGTTGCTCTCGGCGCGGCGCGTATCAAGCGAGGAAGCTTTGCGGATCGGGCTGGTCAACCGGCTCTCTCCGCCGGAGAAGCTGCGCGAGGAGACCTACGCCTATGCGCGCGATCTCGCCGATTTCGTCTCGCCGAGTGCGATGACCGTCATCAAGCGTCAGCTCTACGAGGTCCCGTTCCAGACGCTTGCCGAGGCGACGATCGAGGCCAACCGGGAGATGATGGTGGCGTTGAACGGGAGTGATTTCAGGGAAGGCGTGGCGAGCTTCATGGAGAAACGGCCGCCGAGGTTTACGGGGAGGTAGGGGAAGGATTCGGAGACAGTCCGTCTTCGCCCTTCGGGCTTCGCCGGACACCACGCTTCGCCCTTCGGGCTCCGTCGTGGCTGCGCCACGCGTAGCCCGAAGGGCGAAGCGTGGTGGAGCCAGGCGGGATCGAACCGCCGACCTCGTCATTGCGAACGACGCGCTCTCCCAGCTGAGCTATGGCCCCTTTGCTGGCCGCTCTGGTGAATGCGGCCGACAACCGGGCGCCATTTAAGTCCCCGCCAAGGTCAAGTCAAGGACGGGCGTAACCCGGTTTTAGCCATTCCGGTGCCCGAACTTCCCTTGTTTGGGCCTGACGGAACCGATATCTAGCAAAAGGCGTCAATCCCGACCGAGCCAGAGTTTTCAAAAAGCCAGAGGCCTCATAAGCCATGCGTGCCGTTCTCGACATCGTCATCATCGTGCTCGACCTCTACGTCTGGCTGCTGATCGCCTCCGCGATCCTGTCCTGGCTGATCGCCTTCAACGTGGTGAACACCCGCAACCAGTTCGTGTCGGCGGTGGCGGAGTTCCTGTACCGGATCACCGAGCCTCTGCTGGCGCCGATTCGCAATTTCCTGCCCAGCCTCGGCGGTCTCGACATCTCGCCGATCATCCTGATCCTGATCATCATGTTCGTCGAGCGGGTGATCCTGTACTACATCTACCCGAATGTGATCTGAGCAGGCTGGAGCGCCTTTGGTTGCCAAGGAAGCTCATAAAGAACCCTGGCGCTACTCGGCCACAGGAATCAGCATCGCGCTGCGGGTGACGCCGCGCGGCGGCCGCGACGACATCGACGGGATCGAGCAATTGGCCGATGGCCGCAGCGTGCTCAAGGTGCGGGTGCGCGCCATCGCCGATGGCGGCGAGGCCAACAAGGCGGTTCTGGTGCTGCTGGCGAAATCGCTCGGCGTTCCCAAGGCCAGTGTAAAGCTGCTATCCGGAGCCACCTCACGGCTGAAGCAGATCGCGATCGATGGCGATCCGGCGCGGCTCGGAGAAACCCTGCGCCAGCTTGTGTCGGCCAAATCGAACGACTGAGGGAACTGACATGACCGCTGAGATCATCGATGGAAAAATCATTGCCGCGGAGCTGCGCGCCCGGGTCGCCGAGGAGGTCGCCCGCGTCAAGCGCGAGCACAATCTGGTGCCGGGCCTTGCGGTCGTCCTGGTCGGCAACGACCCCGCCAGTGAGGTCTATGTCCGCTCAAAGCACACCCAGACCCAGGCCGCCGGCATGGCCTCGTTCGAGCACAAGCTGCCGGCCGACGTCTCGCAGGGAGATCTGCTGGCGCTGGTCGCAAAGCTCAACCGCGATCCGGCCGTGCACGGCATTCTCGTGCAATTGCCGCTGCCGAAGGGGCTGAACACCGAAGCCGTCATCAACGCCATCGACCCTGCCAAGGACGTCGATGGGCTGCATCCGAACAACGCCGGCCGGCTCGCCGGCGGTTTCGAGGCGCTGTCGCCCTGCACGCCGCTCGGCTGCATCATCCTGACGAAGAGCGTGCACGCCTCGCTCGAGGGCATGAACGCCATCGTCATCGGCCGCTCCAACCTGGTCGGCCGCCCGCTGGTGCAGCTGCTGTTGAATGAAAACGCCACAGTCACGATCGCGCATTCGCGTTCGCGCGATCTGCCGCGTCTCGTGAAGAAGGCGGACCTCGTCTATGCCGCGGTGGGCAAGCCCGAGATGGTGCGCGGGGATTGGCTGAAGCCGGGCGCGACCGTGATCGACGTCGGCATCAACCGCATCCCGAAGGAAGACGGCAAGACCCGTCTCGTCGGGGACGTCGCCTATCAGGAAGCGCTCGGCGTGGCCGGTGCAATCACCCCGGTACCGGGCGGCGTCGGTCAGATGACGGTGGCGTGCCTGCTGGTGAACACGCTGCGGGCCGCCTGTGCGATTGCAAGGCTGCCGAAACCGGCGGTGTAAGTAAACTCTCGTGTCCCGGACGCGGCGCGGCATGAAATGACGCGACGCCGAGCCGGGACCCATGGCGCCACTGTACTGGGCCCCGGCTCAGCAGCGCATCGTTTCACGCTGCGCCGCGTCCGGGGCACAGAAACCTAGCCCTTCTTTTTCTTCTCGCGCTCGATGCCTTCGAGGATCAGCTTGTGCGCTTCCTCAGCGTCGCCCCAGCGCAGGATCTTCACCCATTTGCCCTTTTCGAGATCCTTGTAGTGCTCGAAGAAGTGCTGGATCTGCTGCAGTGTGATATCAGGCAGATCGGAATAGCTCTTCACCTTGTCATAGCGCTGCGTGAGCTTGGACGACGGCACCGCCAGGATCTTCTCGTCGCCGCCGGCTTCGTCTTCCATGAACAGCACGCCGACCGGACGCACGCTCATGACGGCGCCGGGAATGATGGCGCGGGTGTTGATGATCAGCACGTCGCAGGGATCGCCGTCATCCGACAGCGTGTGCGGGATGAAGCCGTAGTTGCCGGGGTAACGCATCGGCGTGTAGAGGAAGCGGTCGACCACCAGCGTGCCGGCCTCCTTGTCCATCTCGTACTTGATCGGTTCGCCGCCCACGGGGACCTCGATGATGACATTGACGTCGTGTGGTACGTTTTTCCCGATCGAGACCGCATCGATACGCATTCAAGGCTCCGTTGTTGCCGAGGTGAGATCGCGCCCGGCAGCGATTTTGGCGCTGTCATACGCGGGCTTGGCCTGCTGATCCATCGCGTTTTTGTGAAATAATGAATCCGGCGATCACCGGCTCGAAAGGCAACGGTATCGACGGACGGAAAACGCTGCCGGGTAGGATTTCAGCAGCTCAATTGGTCCAAGCGAAGGCAACCTTGTCGAGCGCCTTCGGCCCGAATCGCTCGGAAGAGCGCGCCACCATGCGGCCGCCCAGGGCGCGGTAGAACTCGGTGGCAGGGTCGTTGTCCGAGAGCGCCCACACCACTATGCTCTTCAGCCCGCTCTGCATGAGGTCGCGGCGGGCGGCAGCGAACAGGCGGCGGCCGAAGCCGAGACCCTGGAATTCCGGTCGCAGGTAAAGCTCGTAGATCTCGCCGTCGAAATGCAGGCTGCGGGCGCGGTTGCGGCCGTAATTCGCATAGCCCGCGATCTTGTCACCGAACACCAGCACGCTGACGCGGCTGCCCTTGCGGATCGCACTGTCCCACCATTGCGGACCGCGGCGGTTGATCAGCTTTTCCAGCTCTGCGCCGGGAATGATGCCCTGATAGGCCGAGCGCCAGGCTTCGTCATGAGTGGACGCCACCGCAGTTGCATCTGCAGCTTTGGCCGGCCGGACCTCGATCAGGGTTGTGCTCATGGACACGATCAAACCAAGTCACCGCGCCGGCGGCAAGACCTATCGTTAATTATCGGTTAACCTGTGGACTTTCTGCATCAGTATTTCGACCATGTTGTACCGAAAGAGGACAAGCCGCTGCCTCGAACCGCAACCGCGTGCCGCGCATCGGTGCAAAACTACGTCTCGGCGGCGAGGGGACGGCAATGGCAACGCGGAAAGTCGGCCGAAATTGATTCGTTCCTACTAATCTGGCTGGCGCTGTTCGCGCTTGCCCTCGGCCAATTCATGCGGCTCCTCAATACCATCGCGCTCCTGCTTCTGCTGGCCTTGCTGACTGCGTCCCCTCTGTGCGCCGAGGTCACGTTTGGCTCCTCGGGAGGGGAGAGCGAACCGTTTCGCAGGCAAGCGTGGCGGGTGCCCGCGCCGGATACCGACCTTGCCGCGCATGCCCTCCTGTTTCGTCCCCCGGGCCCGGGTCCGTTCCGACTCGCGGTGATCGCGCACGCCTCGACGCAGAACGCGCTGCGTCGTGCGCAAATGCCGCAGCCGGAATATCGCCCGCTTGCCGCCTATCTCGTCGCGCGTGGTTTTGCCGTGCTGGTGCCGGAGCGGCTCGGCCATGGTGCGACGGGCGGCCGCTATGTCGAGGATCAGGGCGGATGTGACGAGGCCGACTATGTGCGCTCGGGCCGCGCAACGGCCGACGCGATTTCGCTCGCGCTGGGCTTCTTGCGAAAGCAGGATTTCATCCGCAAGGATGCCGCGATCGTGATCGGCCATTCCGCCGGCGGATGGGGTGCGCTGGCGCTCGCCAATGCCGATCCGAAGGCGATCTCTGCGATCACAGTGTTTGCACCGGGACGCGGCGGCCATGCCAATGATGAGCCGAACCGGGTCTGCGCGCCGCATACGCTGCTTGCCGCGGCGGCGGAGTTCGGCAAGGCGGCGCGCATTCCCGTCACATGGATCGTTGCCGCCAATGACAGCTATTTCGCGCCCGCATTTTCCCAGAAGCTCGCAGATGCATTTCGCGGAAGTGGCGGCAACGCCGACCTGCGCCTTCTGCCGGCCGTCGGCAGCGAGGGCCACTGGATGATCGAGACCGAAGCCGGCGTCAAAGCCGCAGGCAGTGCGCTCGAACGCGCGCTGAACCCGCCCAAGCCTGTGGCGACCAAGAAGCCATGACGCTGTATTTCCTGGTCAAGTTCGTCCATGTGCTTGGCGCCATCGTCATCCTCGGCACAGGAACCGGCATCGCCTTCTTCATGCTGATGGCGCATCGCACGCACGACGTGGAATTCATCGCGCGTACCGCTTCCGTGGTGGTGATTGCGGATGCGATCTTCACGCTGTCGGCGGTGATCCTCCAGCCGGTCAGCGGCGGCCTGTTGATGATGTTGTCTGCCACGTCGATTGCGGAAGGCTGGTTGCTCGCTTCGCTGGCGCTCTACGCTATCGCCGGCCTGTTCTGGATTCCCGTCGTGTTCATGCAGATCGAGATGCGCGACCTCGCGCGCAAGGCCGCCGCTCAGCGCAGCGCGCTGCCGCAGCGCTACCATGCGCTATTCCGCCGCTGGTTCGCATTCGGCTTCCCCGGTTTCGGGGCGACCGTGCTGATCCTCTGGCTGATGATCGCAAAACCGTTCTGAGAGAAGCGATGAGTGAGCGAACCATTTTGGTGCTCGGCGCCTCCGGCCTGATCGGCCGCTTCGTCACCGACGATCTGCGCGGGCGAGGATTTCGCGTCGTTGGCGTGGCGCGCAGCCTGTCGCCGGCGCAGAAAATGAGCGCGCTGGACATCGAGCGGCCGATCCTCTCGCTCGATGTGGCCGCGCTGATGCGTCTCCTCGGCGAGCATGCCGTCGATGTCGTGGTGAACTGCCTCGGCGTTCTCCAGGATGGTCCCGGCAGCAGCACGAGCGCGGTGCATCGCGATTTCGTCGCGCGCCTGCTTCAGGCGATCGGCGGCAGCGGCCGCGCGATCCGGCTGGTGCAGATCTCGATTCCCGGCACCACTGAGACCGATCGCACCGCCTTTGCCGCGACCAAGCGCGAGGCCGAGCGCCTGATCGTGGCTTCCGGCATTCCCCGTGCCGTCCTACGGCCCGGCTTCGTGGTCGCGCCGACAGCCTATGGCGGCAGCGCTATGCTCCGCGCGCTTGCCGCCTTCCCGGTCGATTTGCCTGCAAAGGAAATGGCCACGCCATTCCAGCCCGTCGCGGTCGAGGATATTTCGGCGACCATCGCCTGGCTCGCCGCACGCGACGCCGACGATGCCGCCGTGAAGGCGGTGAGCTGGGACCTGATGCAGGCGGAACCGGTCACGATGGCCGGGGTCATCGCGCCGTTTCGCGTCGCGTTCGGCACGGCGGGCTGGCCGCGTGTCGCGATGCCGCGCTTCATGCTCGATCTCGGCGCGAAGATCGGCGATCTCGCCAATCATCTCGGCTGGATGCCGCCGATGCGTTCCACGGCCATCGCCGAACTGCGCCGCGGCGTGCGAGGCGATCCCGCGGCCTGGATCGCCGCCACGGGCATCGCGCCGAAGACGCTGACGGATGTGGTAGGGCGCCGTCCCGCCACCATCCAGGACAAATGGTTCGCGCGGCTGTTCCTGGTCAAGGCGCTGATCTTCGCGAGCCTGGTCGCATTCTGGATCGTCTCGGGGTTCATCGCCCTGTTCGTGTCCTACCGCGCCGCCGCCGGCATCTTGAGCGCGCATGACTTCCCGCCCGCGCTCGTCGACCCCATCACCATCGGCACCAGCCTGATGGATATGGGCATCGGCGTATTGATCGCCTTCCGCCGGACCGCGGCGATCGGGCTGGTCGCGGGCATCGTCGCCTCGCTCGGCTACATGGTTGGCGCGGCGATCCTCACTCCCGACCTCTGGATCGAGCCGCTCGGCGCGCTGGTGAAGACGGGGCCGGCAATCGTGCTGATGCTCGTCGCGCTGCTCATGCTGGACAATCGCTGATGAACAAGTGGCCCGACGATGACGTGATCCTGTTCGACGGCGTCTGCATCTTCTGCTCGCGCTGGGTCCGCTTCGTCGCCAGGCGCGACACGGCGAAACGGTTCCGGTTCACGCCGATCCAGTCGGATTATGGGGCCCGGCTTGCGCGCACGTTCGGCATCGATCCGGATGATCCCGACACCAACGCGGTCGTCCACGGCGGCGAGGCGTTCATGAAGTCGGATGCGGCACTGACCGTGCTTTCGCAACTCCCCGGCTGGGGCTGGGTGCGCGCATTATTCGTCGTGCCGAAGCCGTTGCGGGACCCGATCTACAGTCTCGTCGCGCGCAACCGCTATCGCATCTTCGGCAAGTACGATGCTTGCTTCGTGCCTGATGCCGATCTGCGGGCGCGGGTGATCGAATAGCTCGCAATGACGGCGTGTGCGGTTACGGCCTGCCCAAAGCCGCCAGCACTTCCTTTGCCGCCCGCTCGCCGCTGTCACGCGCGCCATGCGCCGTGGTGAAGAAAGTCGGCGATGTCGCTTCTCCTGCGAAGAACAGCCGGGCATCCACCGGTGCGGCCAGCACCGCGCGATCCCCCGCGTGACCCGGCAGCGCATGCGAATAGGAGCCTCTTGCGAGCGGATCGCGGGCCCAGCGGGATTCGCAGAGCGGCCTCAGCTTGCGCCTGATCTCGTTGCCGAGGAAGCCAGCGATCTCGTCGATGCTCTGCGCGGCAATGGCGCCGTCGCCGGCCTCTTCCAGCTCGCGCGCAAAGCTGCCGCCGAAGAAGCCCTCGATGCAGGGCTGGCCGAACGGTCGGATGTGGTAGGTGCCCATGTCGGTGCGCATGGTGGCGCCACGCAGATTGGCCTCCTTCGGAAAGGCTTCGGCGTCATCGAGTGCCAGCGTCACCTTGTCGTCGACGCCCAGCGGCAGGCCGGCTGCGGCATCGACCTTGGCGGGGAGCGGCGGCGAGAAGCGGATCGCTTCCTCGGCGATCAGGTTGGTCGGAACGGTGACGATCGCCTTGGCCGCGGTCAGCGTGCCCAGGGATGTCTCGAGGCGAATGCGCAGGCTCGAATGATCGATCAGGGTGACGTTGCAGTTCAGCGCGACCGGACAGGGCGCGCTGTATGCGGCGATCAGAGCACCATAGCCGCGACGAACGCGCCAATTGGCGTCGGTGTCCTCATAGGCGTCCCAGTCCAGCGTGGACATGTCCTTGAGTTCGCAGCCGTTGATGTAGGTCGAGATCGCGTCGATCATGGGATTCCAGCGATTGCCCGGCTCCAGGCTCAGGCTCGCGGGTTCGTCCCTGCCCTTTTGCGCGGCTTCCCACAGGCGCTCGTAGAACGCGTCCATCGCGCGCATGAAGTCGTCGCGCTCGGCCTGCGGAAAGGCATTGCCGAAGGCGCGCTCGCGCCAGGGCGGCAGGTCCTTGTTGACCTCGAAATCGAGCTGTCGCGCGATCGGCACGAAGGAGTTCTTGTCCGCGGAGTGAAGCCAGCCGCAGCCGACGTCGAACGTCACCTCGGGCGAGGCCTGCACGGTCCAGGCCCGGCCGCCGAGCCGGTCACGGGCCTCCAGCACGATCACGGAGAGGCCGGAGCCCGCCAGCGCATGCGCCGCGCCAAGGCCGGCGGCACCGGCACCGATGATCGCGACGTCGACGGAGGAGGGGAGGGAGGTCATGGGCGGGCTCTAGCACGTTCGCTGAGCGCGCTGAAGGCGGCCGACGCATACCTGCCGCAGCGCACGCGGATCCAGGACGCCACCTTGTCTCCGATTGCGGACATTCGTGAAGGAGACCGGTGCGGCATCGGTCCGAGCCGACTTGTTTTTCGTGCCGAGGTTGTATTCAATTTGATATTCTCTTTCGCCCATTCTTCAAGGGATTTCCCCATGCTAAACATCGACTCGGGTGTAGAGCACAAGCGAACCGCAGTTCTGGTGGTTCACGGTATTGGTAGCCAGCGCGCGCTGGAAACTGTGCGCGGCGTCATCCGCGGTGTCTGGCGCAACAAGGGCAATCCCGACGACAAGGAAAACAAGCTCTGGACGCATCCGGAGAAGAGCGGCGTCGACATCGATCTGACGGTGATGACGACCAGCGAAGTGCCGGGATCGGCGGACAAGCGCGTGGTCGACTTTCACGAACTCTACTGGGCTCATCTCATAAGCGAGACCAAGGCGGTCGCCGTGCTGCTCTGGCTCTACGAGTTGTGCCGCAAGGGGCCGGTAATGAGAACTGGGCTGAACGCGCTCTGGTGGGCCGTGTCCATCTTTCTATGCCTGATGAACCTCTCGTTCGCCGTGCTGGCACTCAGGGGCGTGTTGCTGTTCTCGGAGACCAGCGCGCAAAATATCCTGATTGCGCCCTTCCTTCTGCTTCTATGCAGCGTCGTGTTCGGCCTTTACGTCGCGCTCAGATGGCAGGCTCTTCGTCTCGTCCTGTGGCTGGCTGTCTTCTGCGTTGCGGGTTTCGC
Source organism: Bradyrhizobium sp. 191 (assembly GCF_023100985.1). Classification (NCBI taxonomy): domain Bacteria; kingdom Pseudomonadati; phylum Pseudomonadota; class Alphaproteobacteria; order Hyphomicrobiales; family Nitrobacteraceae; genus Bradyrhizobium; species Bradyrhizobium sp. 191. Next base: position 4,398,064 of record NZ_CP064692.1, on the reverse strand, counting down.
CGCCGGCCTCGGCTATCTGTGGCTTGAGGGTGCCTTCCCCGGCGGAAACGGAGTCCTCGATGGTGCCGAGGTCTTGACGCTGATCGGTCTTCCGACCTTGGATGCTTTGCTGGCGACGTACCTTGTGATGGGACAGCAGGGATTGCGTGCGTTCTGGCGCACACTCGCGGTCTCGCTGCTCGTGTCCCTTGCCTTCATCTGGGCCGATCAGCACTGGTACGACAGATCACTAGCCGAAACCGTGCTCAGGGCATGGCCCTGGGGACTGAATTCGCCCTGGAGCGCCCCCATCGCGTTTGGTGTGATCGGCATCTATCTCGCCGCCAACGGTGCATTCCTCCAGCCTTATCTCGGCGATGCCGCGCGCTATTTCCGCGGCTCGCCAGCCAATGTCGCCGTTCGCCGGGCCATCCGGAAGGAGGCCGTGGATACGCTGGCGCGCCTGCATGATAGCGGCCGATACGACCGTATTGTCGTCGTCGCCCACAGCCTGGGCACTGTCGTCGCTTACGATATGCTGCGGGCCTATTTCAGCAGGATTTGCAACGAGTTGCCGCCGATCACACTGCTCGGCCAGGAGTTTTTGGACGTCGATGGTGCGCCGTGGCAGCCCGAGAAAATGGCCACCCATGAGGAGAAAGTGGAGCTCCGCCGCAAGGCACGGCAGTTGATCGCGAACATCGCCGATGTGACCGTCAGGCGGCCTGTCGAACAGCGGCATTTCAAGAGCTGGCTGGTAACCGACTTCGTCACGCTCGGGAGCGCCCTGTCCCACGCTTATTTCCTGATGTGCGAGGAGGCAAAGGAGCCTGATGCCGCCGAGAAGACAGGACACGAAAGGTTGCGCGCAGATTTCAGGCGTCGTGTCGAGGAGCGCGAGTTTCCGACTTGTCCGCCGAAGCGGCTCCAGCAGGATGGCTTGCTTGCCTTCGACAATCCGAGGAAGAAGATACGGCAGATCCACCACGGTGCGCTGTTCGGGTTGACGCGCTGGACCAATATCTACTTTCCGATCGAACAGATCTTCTGGGGCGACGCGATCGGCGGGCCGTTAGCCCCGATCTTCGGCCGGCACATCGTCGACCTGCCGGTCTCGACGAAATTGGCCGGCGGTGCGGACTTCTTCACCCACACCGCCTATTGGAATGTCGACCGGAAGCCCGATACTTGGAAGGCGCCGCATCTTGCGGCTCTGCGCGACGCGGTCGATCTTTCCGACGGGACACCGACGATCGACCTCATCGGTCGCGGCGAGGACGCGCCGGGCGAAGCCGGGGGTAACTCTTAGGCCACCGCTTCCTTGGCCTTTTCCGCGCGCTTGCGCTCGTTGGGGTCGAGGTGCTTCTTGCGCAGGCGGATCGACTTCGGGGTCACCTCGACGAGCTCGTCGTCCTCGATATAGGCGAGCGCCTTTTCCAGCGTCATGCGGATCGGCGGGGTCAGGCGCACCGCTTCGTCCTTCGAGGTCGTGCGGATGTTGGTGAGCTGCTTGCCCTTGAGCACGTTGATCTCGAGATCGTTGTCGCGGGTGTGCTCGCCGACGATCATGCCCTTGTAGACCTTCCAGCCCGGCTCGATCATCATCGGGCCGCGATCTTCCAGCTTGAACATGGCGTAAGCCACTGCCTCGCCCTGGTCATTCGAGATCAGGACGCCGTTGCGGCGGCCCTGGATTTCGCCCTTGTAGGGGGCGTAACCGTGGAACAGGCGGTTCATGATCGCGGTCCCGCGGGTATCGGTGAGCAGCTCGCCCTGGTAGCCGATCAGGCCGCGGGTGGGCGCGTAGAACACCAGGCGCTGACGATTGCCGCCCGAGGGCTTCATCTCGATCAGCTCGGATTTGCGCTCGCTCATCTTCTGCACGACGACGCCGGAATGCTCCTCGTCGACGTCGATCACGACCTCCTCGATCGGCTCCATGGTGGCGCCGGTCGCTTCGTCCTTCTGGTAGACGACGCGCGGACGCGACACCGAGAGCTCGAAGCCTTCGCGGCGCATGGTCTCGATCAGGATCGCGAGCTGCAATTCGCCGCGGCCCGAGACTTCCATCGCGTCCTTGTCGGCGGCTTCGACCACACGCAGCGCGACGTTGCCCTCGGCTTCGCGCAACAGACGGTCACGGATCATGCGGCTCGTCACCTTGTCGCCTTCGGTGCCGGCAAGCGGGGAGTTGTTGACGATGAACGACATCGACACGGTCGGCGGATCGATCGGCTGCGCCGGCAGCGGCACTTCGACGGTCGGATCGCAGAAGGTGTCGGCGACGGTGCCCTTGGTGAGGCCCGCGATGGCGACGATGTCGCCGGCTTCGGCTTCATCGAGCGGGGTGCGCTCGAGGCCGCGGAATGCCAGGATCTTGGTGATGCGTCCGGACTCGACCAGCTTGCCCTCGGCGTTCAGCACCTTGACCTGCTGGTTCGGCTTGAGCACGCCGGACGAGATGCGACCGGTGATGATGCGGCCGAGATAGGGATTGGCTTCGAGGATGGTGCCGATCATCCGGAAAGGACCTTCCTCGACCTTCGGCGGCGCGACGTGGCGCAGGATCAGGTCGAACAGCGGCTCCATGCCCTTGTCCTTCGGACCCTCCGGGCTATCGGCCATCCAGCCCTGCTTCGCCGATCCGTAGAGGATCGGGAAGTCGAGCTGCTCCTCGCTGGCATCGAGCGCCGCGAACAGGTCGAACACCTCGTTGATGACCTCGGTCGGCCGCGCATCGGGACGATCGACCTTGTTGATGACGACGATCGGCTTCAGGCCGACCTTGAGCGCCTTGGACACCACGAACTTGGTCTGCGGCAGCGGGCCTTCGGCGGCGTCGACCAGCACCAGGGCGCCGTCCACCATGTTGAGGATGCGCTCGACCTCGCCGCCGAAATCGGCGTGGCCGGGGGTGTCGACGATGTTGATGCGGGTGTCCTTCCACTGCACCGAGGCTGCCTTGGCCAGAATGGTGATGCCGCGCTCACGCTCCAGGTCGTTGGAGTCCATGGCACGATCGGTCACCTTCTGGTTCTCGCGGAACGTGCCGGACTGCTGGAGGAGCTTGTCGACCAGGGTCGTCTTTCCGTGGTCGACGTGGGCGATGATGGCGACGTTGCGGAGGTTCATGGGAGAGCTTCTTTGCGTTCGAACAATGGGTTAAGCGCGATCTCGCCGGTCGGACCGGGACCTCTTCTCGAAACAACGCTGGAAGACTGGAAACGGGCGCTCGCCGCCCAAAAGGGAAGCCCGGCCATATCGACCGGGCACCCTGCGCGTTGCGGCGCAATATATGCAAAAACGGCCAAAAAACAATGTGTTCTTTGGCCGTTGGTTGACTGAATTTTGTCCGGGAATTCCCGGGGCTTAGGGCCGGGTTCCTGGGTGAGCCGGGGCCTTTCGGCCCCTGATGGCGGCCCAGATCAGGGCAACGCCCCCGATCCCGACGACCAGCCCAAGGAAGACCAGCGGAGCGATGTCGGAGGCGATATTGCCATCCTCGAACACCGACACTCCTCCGAACAGCAGCGCGCAGGCACCCGGGAGCAGCATGAAGATCCCGAACATCGCCATGAGCGCGGTCAGGCAGCCGCTGCGCTTTTGCGCTGGCGGCGGAGGCGTCGGCGGAACGGGAGGCGCAGGCGGCGGTGTGTCGCTGATGCTCATGCCTGCAAGGCTCCGTCGGCCGCCTGAGCGGCCAACCCGGCGCGGATGCCGTCGATCTGTCCGTTCCGGTAGAACAGGTTGTACGTGTCGAACGGAATGATCGCGCCCTGCTCCGTCACGAAATGGATGCAGCTGCGCTTGACGTTGCCGACGCAGAAATTGAAGCGATCGAGGAACTGCACGATGGTGACGCGGAAGACGTTTTCGTAAGTGAGGCCCTGCGGCACCTCGAAGCTCGGCAGGCAGCACAAGAGTTCGCAGACGCGCTCGGAAGTGTTGAGCGGGCCCGACGACAGCGAGAACAGGTCCAAGAATTTCTCCTGGAATTTTTCCCGCAGCATCGGATATTTTTCCGGGCTGATGGTGTTGGGCATCACTGCAACGAGCTGCTCCTGCGGGATCAGCGACGTCAGCGGCAATACCTTCTCGCCGCTGCGCAGGCCGTAGCCGATCGAGATGCTCTCGGGGTTGCAGGGCAGCGGGATCATGTCCTTGTCGCCGAACACGCCGGTCTCGATGACGCGCTTGCGGATCTCCGACAGCATGATGCGGTCGGTATTTTTGTCGAAATTCTCGTTGCGGCCGGCATCCTGGACCGGCTGCAGCGTGACGCCGCGAACGCACTTCCAGGTGAGGGCATGGCGGACGATGTTGCCGATCTCGGCGTCGTTGACGCCGCGCTTGATGGTCGCGACCAGCGTGGTCGAGATGCCGTAATGCTCGAGATTTTCCAGCGCCTGCCGGCGGATCTTGCGCAAATCCGCGCCGCGCAGGTTGATCAGCGCATCGCGCTGCAGCGAATCGAACTGGAGATAGACCTCCAGCCCGCGCCTGTTCTCGGCGAGCCGTGCCACGAAGTCCTTCTCGCGGGCGATGCGCAGGCCGTTGGTGTTGATCATGACGTGGCGGATCGGGCGGGCGCGCACGGCGTCCAGGATCTCGAAGAAATCAGGATGCAGCGTCGGCTCGCCGCCGGATATCTGCACGAGATCCGGCTCGCCCTCGCTCGCGACCAGCGCATCGAGCATCTTTTCCACCGTCGCGAGCGGAGTGAACTTGGTTCGTGCCGGCGAGGATTCGGCAAAGCAGACCGGGCAAGTGAGATTGCAGTGCTCGGTGATCTCGATCAGCGCCAGGCAGGAATGCTGCTCGTGATCGGGACAGAGGCCGCAATCATAGGGGCAGCCGAATTCCGTGCGGTGCTGGACTTGCAGCGGCCGGTCGCCCGGCTTGATGAAATCCTTGCACAGCCGCCAATAGGCTGCATCCGTCGACACTAGCGTCGACTGAGTGCCGTGCTCCCTGCAGCGCTTTTCGTACCAGACTTCGTTGCCCTGAATCTGGATCTTGGTCGGCACCAGCTTCAGGCAGGTCTCGCAAAGGGATTGGGTCTGGCCCCAGAAGATGTAGGGACGCGACTTACGCAACGGCGCGTTCATGCAGGGATCTCGCTTTGGCTGCCGTCGCCAGCATGAATGCGGCGTAGAGCAGGATGGACAGCGACAGCAGGTGAAACAGCGTGAAAGGACCGATCAGCGTGCCGTAGGGCTTGAGGAATTCCCATAGGAAGCGCTGCGCTCCATAATAGGCGAGAACCAGGTAGAAACCGTTGGTGATGGTGAAGGCGTTTCGGTTCAAGACCGCCCGCAGATAGACAAGCGCGAAGGCGGCCATGGCTGCACTCTCGTAGAGCTGGACCGGATGGCGAAGGACGCCGTCGCCGAAATCGTGGCTGAAAGGCAGCGCCGTCGGCGTGCCGTAGGTGAAGTCGTCGAGGCCCGCGAAATAGCATCCAAGGCGGCCGATCGCGATGCCGAGCGCCAGCGGCAGCGCAAACCGGGCGCCGGTTCGCACCGCGATGCCTGCGGACCATTTGTAGAGCTCGATCGCCACGGTGCCGCCGGCCAGCGCGCCCTCGACCGAGCGCGCGATGCCGCTCTGACCCGACAGCCACAGATTGGCAGAGCCGAACAGATAGGCGCCAATTCCGGCGCCGAACACCAGCGCGGCGATATAGGGCAGCTCGAAGGACTGCGCCGGAAACTGCAGGCCCTGTCGCGCCAGCCAATAGACGGCGGCAGCCGCCGCCAGCCACGCCGCGATATCGAACAGAGTGTGAAGGAAAGCCCCGCCCATGCGGGGATATTATAGCATGGCAGATGTTGAGAAGCGCGCGGCACATATTTGTGCCCTCTCCCCTTGTGGGAGAGGGCAGCTCCGCTATTTGCCACACGCTCATTTGGGTGAGGGGTGTCTCTCCGCGAACTCAACAACCGTGGGACTCGCGGAGAGAACCCCTCATCCGGCGCTTCGCGCCACCTTCTCCCACAAGGGGAGAAGGAAGAAAGTGCCTCTACCCCGCCTCCCGCTCCTCGGTTGGATAAACCCCGCGCAGCACCTCCTCGAAATGCATTTTCACGGCATCGTTGCACAGGCAGGCGCGAAGCTTCAGGCCATCGCGGTTGCGGACCAGGATCGAGCCGCGCCTCGTGTCGAGAATTCGCTCCGCCTTGAACGACTGAAGCACGCGGCTGGCATAGCTGCGCCCGACCCCGAGCAACGTCGCGAGTTGTTCGTGGGTCAGCGGCACGCTGGTCTCGTCGCCGGTCCGCTCCATCGCCGCCAGGATCCATTTGGCGGTGCGCTGCTCTATCGAGTGGATCGCGTTGCAGGCGGTCGACTGGAAGATCTGGGCCAGCAAGCAATCGGCATAGCGGGCGAAGATGTTGCGCAGCGACGCCGAGCGCAGCTTGGCCGCTTCCAGCTTGGCAACGTGAATACGCGCAAACGGCCCGCCGAACTTCACGCAGATCCGCGTATAGGCCGGCAGAAATCCCTCGCTGACGATGCCGCCTACCGCGCCTTCGCGGCCGACCAGAATGGTTTCGACGTCGCGGCCGTCCTCGTTGGGGACGAGAAAGGTCGCGAGCGACGGCCCGCAGGGGAAGTGGACGACCTGCACGTCATCGCCGGGATTATAGAGCAATTGGCCCGCTGCGGAGTCCTCGAAGGTCACGTGCGGCGCAAGGAGAGCATAGTCGGCCTGGCTCAGACGCCGCAGCAGATTGTTGGCCGGCCGGCTCTCGACCTCGGTGACCTTGCCGATACGCGCATCCATCGTGAAACTCCCGTCCCTTCCCCCACCTTACCGAGTTCCGCGCCTCGCCTGTGTGCACAAGTGGACAGACTGGACAACGATGATGTGGTGAGTTTCGTTCCGGGAACCCCCGATGCGCTACGCGCAGGCATCGTGTCGCGGCAGTCCTGATCCTAAAACCCCAACGCAAGATGCGATCATGGCACCCGTACTTCCCAACGGCTCAGGTTGGCCGGCCGATGTTCTGATCGTCGAGGACGATCCGATCATCGCAATCGATTTCGAGGACCGTCTGCTCGGATTTGGTGTGACCGGCGTGCGGACCGTCGGTTCGGTGACGCAGGCGCTGGACGCCATTGCGAAGCGTACGCCCGACTTCGCGCTGCTCGATGTCGAACTGATCCGCGAGACCAGCTTTGCGGTCGCCGAGCGGTTGATCGCGCTGGAGGTTCCGTTCGTTTTCGTCACCGGCTATGGCGCCGAGGCGCGCATTCCGCCCGAACTGGCGGGCCGGCCGCGGTTGCAGAAACCGTGTTCGAGCGATGCGCTGGAAGCGGCGCTCAAGCTACGCGCCGCCAATTGAAGCATGATCCGGAAAAGTGCGCAGCGGTTTTCCGAAAAGATCATGCTTGACCAACAACCTAAAGCGCGATGACGATTCATCCTCATCGCATCGCGCTTTAGCAATCAGCCTTGCTTCGGATCGAGCGTGGTCGACCACAGCGCCACGTCGGTGCGGTCGCGCAGGGTCACCGTCATTTGACCCGAGGCGCCGTCGATCTTGACGTGGCCGAAGAACTGCATGCCGGCGGACGGCGGCAGGTTCTGGCTGTCCTTGCCCGGCGCCTTGACGAAGCGAACCTCGGGGCCAAAGGTGTTGTCGAGCGCGTTCGGACCGAACGTACCAGCGTGCAGCGGACCCGACACGAATTCCCAGAACGGCTCGAACTCCTGGAATTGCGCCTTGTTCGGATCGTAATAATGCGCGGCGGCGTAATGCACGTCCGCGGTCAGCCACACCGTGTTGGTGATCGGCGCCATCTTGATGAAGCGGAGGATGTCGGCGATCTCGAACTCGCGACCACGCACCGGACCGTCGCCCTGTGCAATGGCTTCCGAGCCTCCCTTCGGCGTATCCGAGACAATCAGGCTGATCGGCATGTCTGACGCGATCACCTTCCATGTCGCGCGCGAATTGAGGAGGCCGCGCTTGAGCCAGGCGATCTGGTCCGGGCCGAGAAAGTAGCTGGCGGGGCCGTAGGCGGTCTCGATATTGGGCCCGTTCGGGCCGCGATAGCTGCGCTCGTCGAGCACGAACACGTCGAGATGCGGGCCGTAGGCGATCTGGCGATAGACCCGGCCGGGCTCCACGATGCTTTCCCGCATCGGGTACATCTCGTGGAAGGCGCGCCCCGCGCGGGCCGCGAGCAGCGAGATGTCCCGCACCTTGTAGGCGGCCGGCAGCTCCTTCGACAGCGACCAGTTGTTGGTCACCTCGTGGTCGTCCCACTGCACGAAGATCGGCACTTCGGCATTGAAGGCTCGAAGGTTCGCGTCGGTGAGATTGTATTTGTGCGCGGCGCGGTACTCGTCCAGCGTCTCCGCGACCTTGGACTTCTCCGGGATCGTGACGTTCTTCCAGACCTTGCCGTCGGTGAGCTTCACCTCGGATTGGATGGGACCGTCGGCATAGATCGTGTCGCCGGAATGGAGGAAGAAATCCGGCCGGTGCTTGCGCATCGCCGAAAAGGTCAACATGCCGCCGTCATCGGGATTGATGCCCCAGCCCTGGCCGGCGACATCGCCGCCCCAGACGAAGCTGACGTCGCGGCGGTCGGCCGGCGCGGTGCGGAAGCGACCGGTCACGGCTTCGCCCTCGACCGCGTTGTACGAGAGATCGCGGAAGCGGACGCGGTAAAAGATGTCCTGGCCGCCCGGCAGATTCTCCAGCAGCATTTTTGCCGTGAAGTCGCTCTCCGGCAGCGCCGCGACCGGCGGCAGCGCACGGGCATCCCTGAACGTATCAGTCGTCGCCACCTCGATCAGCATCTGTGCCGGCCGGTCGGTACGCGCCCACACAACACCGCCATCGACCGTGACGTCGCCAGACTGCACGCCATGAGTGACCGCCGGCCGATCGGCCGCGCGCGAGAGATACGGCATTGCCATCGTGCCGAGCGCACCGGCGCTGGTGGCGAGGAAGCGGCGGCGGGAGAATTTGATGTTCATGAAGGATGGTTCGCTGACTGGCTTGTGCGCCTCTCACACCGTCATTCCGGATTCGCGCTGCGCGCTCCGGAATGACGGTGCGAGTTATATTGAGACAATGTGACGCAGCCATTACGCCGGCAAGCGCCTACGCGTTGCCGGCGGCCCTGAACTGCGCGCCGGCGCGCTGCAGGTTCTGCGGCAGGCTCATCAGCAATGCCTTGCGGTCGGCGACCGCAGAATGGAACTGGTCGAGTGCGATGTTGAAGGCGGTGAGTGCGCCTTCCTCGATCGCACCGTGATCGTAGCAGCGCAGCGTATCGCGCAGGATGTCGTCGGCCTCGGTCTGCATCTGGTCGAGCTCTTCGGCCGTCTCGCACTTGCGCGCAGCGGCGATCATGTCGAGCAGGCGTTCGCGCTGATGATTGTTGCTGTCGCGCTCGTCCTTCTTCAGGTATCCGGCGAACCAGGCGCCGATCGAGCCCATGGCGGAAAGCGCCATCAGGCTCCACCAGATGTAGTCGCTGTATTTGTCGAGAAAGGTCTTTTCCTCGCCGTCGACGAAGGCGGCCGCACCTGGGTGCACCGGGATCACCGCATCCTTGTCCGTATCAGGCGTTTCGATCTTCGCCGCGAGCGGAAATTCCGTGACCAGTTGCTGGCGAACGGCGAAGAGCTGGCGCGTAAACGCCGCAATGGTGGTTTCGGCCACGCCCTTGCGCGCCACGATGTGGTGCGAAAAGCTGATGGTCTTCACCTCGTCCTCCGGGCGGGCAGGCGAGCCGCCATAGGTGCCGGCGGGAATCTCGGACGCTTCGTAGACCGGATGGTTTTGCGCGATCGCATCCGCCGAATCGATCGCGAGGAAGGTGGGCGCGCCGAAATCCTTGGTGGAGGCGGCGATCGCATCCGACGTTATCTTGCTGTTGACGGGGCCGGCCGCGAGATAGACGTCGGCCTTCTGCGCCTTGATCGCCTCGGCGGCTTCGTTCGCCGGGAATTGCACGATCTCGACCTTGGCGGGATCGATGCCGTACTGCTGGAGGATCACCTTGAGCAGATTGACGTTGGCCTGGGTGCGGCCGACCACGCCGACGCGATGGCCGGCGAGCTGCGAGATCTTGGTGACCTTCGCGCCCCGCTTCTTGCCTTTGCCCGGCACGGACCATAGCACCACGACGTTCTTGCGCAGGGTCGCGACCGCTTGCGCGTTCTTGGGCACGTCGACGTCGCCGCGCACGATGGCGAGATCGACCTTGCCTTCCGCGAGCGCGTCGGCGCTCGCCGTGGCGCCGTCGGTCTGGAACGGCCGCAGCCGTACCTGAGCCTTGGTCTGGGTGAAGGCCTGCGTCAGCGCCTGCACGACCTTGATGTCATCGCTGTTGGCAGGGCCGACCGCGATCTTGAGCGTCACCGGACGCATCGCGAAGTAATAGCCGCCGGCGAGCGCGCCCACGATCGCAAGCACGAGTGCCAGAGACACGAGGGCCGTCTTCCGCGCCGCCGATCGCGGCGAAGGCGGAGGGGGCGCTTCGGCCAGGTCCAATCCCCCGGTCATCGATCTCCCAAACAGGCGCTTCAGGCTCAGTTTCATCTTGGCCGGCGATCTACCGCTGCAATTGTAGCAAATTTCCTTGTCCGGCGGGGTTACATCTCCGTCATGGTTAGCGGACGCAGGAAATCCCGTATGAACCCGGGCGGCGGCGCGGTGTTAGAGTAAAGTTCCCCCCAAAAGGCAAGGAGACGATCATGGCAGAACGGCTCTCGGCGGAGGAGCGTAGGCAGGCGCTGGGCGGACTACCGGACTGGAGTGAGGTCCAAGGCCGCGACGCCATCGGGAAGATCTTCGTCTTTAGGGATTTCAACGAGGCGTTCGGCTTCATGACCCGCGCCGCGCTGGTGGCCGAGAAGATGGATCACCACCCCGAATGGCGCAACGTCTACAAGACGGTGGAGGTGGTGCTGTCGACCCACGACGCCGGCGGCGTCACCACGCGCGATATCGCGCTGGCCAAGGCGATGAACGCCATCGCAGGCTGACACTTGACGGATACTTGGCTGACGTCTTGCAGGGATCGGCCGCATCCCCATCTTGTGATCAGCCGGGACGGGACGACCCTCCGCCTTCGGCAGAACGGGGAGTTTTTGAGCATGGCTGCCGAGCACAGCGTCGGCTTCGAGCCGGCCGATCGGCTCGCGGAAGATCGCGAGAGCGTGCGCCGCCGCTTCTGGCGCAAGCTGAAGCGTGTCGCCGCGCACCTGCCGTTCGCGGAAGACCTGCTTGCCGCTTATTACTGTGCGTTCGACCGGCAGACGCCGCGCCACGTCCAGGCCTCGCTGCTCGGGGCGATTGCCTACTTCATCCTGCCGTTCGACTTCGTCACGGACGTGATGCCGATGCTCGGCTTCGCCGATGACGCTGCCGTGCTCGCCACTGCCATCCGCATGGTTGCCGGCCACATCACGAACGAGCATCGCGAGGCCGCCCGCGCCGCGCTGCGGCGTGGGGTGGAGGAAGTGGAAGCAGACGCTTGAGCTTACCCCGAGCGCGCTGTCATTCCCCGCGACCCGGCTACGCCAAGGCTTCGCCGGGGTTGAGGTCCAGGGGCGCCGAAGCTTTAGCGCAGGCGGCAAGCGGGGAATCCAGTACGCCGCGGCCTCTCGGTTCAATCACTGCAGTCTCTGGAATACTGGATCGCCCGGTCGAAGCCGGGCGATGACAGCTGAGTATGCGGAAGCAGCGTCGCGATGGACGCCGCCTCACGGATGCAAGATCACCTTGCCCATGGCCTGACGTCCCGCCAGCACCTTCAGCGCGTCCGCGGTCTGGGCGAGTGGGAAGGTGCGGTCGACATGCGATGAGATCTTTCCCTCCGCCGTCCACTTCACGAGCTTTTCCAGATTGGCGCGGTTCTTGGCCGGGTTGAGCCGGGTCCATGCGCCCCAGAACACGCCGCGGATGTCGCAGCCCTTCAGCAAGGCGAGGTTCAGCGGCATCTTCGGAATGTCGCCGGCGGCAAAGCCGATGACGAGGAAGCGGCCCTCCCAGGCGATCGAGCGCAGCGCCTGCTCGGCGTAAGCGCCACCAACCGGATCGAAGATGATGTCGACGCCCTTGCCGCCGGTGAGCTTGCGCAGGCCTTCCTTCAGATCTTCCTTGCCGTAGTTCAGCGTCAGCTCGGCGCCATGCGCTTTCGCGAATTCCAGCTTCTCGTCCGACGAGGCGCAGGCGATCACCTTCAGGCCCATCAGCTTGCCGAGCTCGCAGGCGGCGAGGCCGGTGCCGCCGGCTGCGCCGAGCACCGCGAGCGTCTCGCCCGGCTTCGGGCTCGCGCGATCTTCCAGCGCATGCAGCGCGGTGCCGTAGATGATGATGATGCCGGCCGCGCGGTCGTAGTCGAGATTGTCGGGGATCTTCACGATCGATGCCGCCGGCAGCGCGATCTTCTCGCGCGCGCCGTTGTGGCCGCAGGATGCGACGACGCGGTCGCCGACTTTCAGATCGGTCACGCCGGGGCCGATGCTCTCGATCACGCCGGCGACTTCCGCCGCCGGCGAGAACGGGAACGGCGGCTTGATCTGGTACTTGCCCTGAATCATCAGGATGTCGAAGAAGTTCAGCGCCGCCGCCTTGATCGCGATCACGGCTTCGCCGGGACCGGCCACCGGATCCGGCACCTCGGCCAGAACGAGATCGTCGGGCTGGCAATATTGCGAGCAGAGGATGGCTTTCATGGCGGCACCTGAGGCGTTTCGAGTGGAATTATAGTTGACCCGTTTCTGCCGGATTTAGACACGGGCGACAATCCGGTTTCTTTGCCCAAAGCCATGGGCAGCCCTATCCTCGCTACGACGAAATCCACGGAAATAGGGATTCAAACGATGTTTGAAACAAGCCTGCTCAAGAACAAGCGCATCCTCGTCACCGGCGGCGGCTCGGGCCTTGGCGCGGCGATGGGCCGTCGCTTCCTCGCGCTCGGCGCAGAGATCGTGATTTGCGGCCGCAAGCTCGACCGGCTGGAAGCAACCGCGCGCGAGATGCGCGAGCAGGCGGACGGCAAGGTCACGACGATCAGCTGCGATATTCGCGACGGCGCGGCCGTCGACAGCATGATGGATCAGATCTGGCGCGAGGCGCCGCTCGACATCCTCGTCAACAATGCCGCCGCGACCTTCATCGCACAGAGCGAGCATCTCTCCTTCCGCGCCGCGGATGCGATCCTGGCGCCGACGCTGCATGGCGCGATGTATTGCACGCTTGCCGCCGGCAGGCGCTGGATCGCGGGCACGCATGGCGGCGTCGTGCTGTCGATCCTCTCGACCTCCACCATCACCGGCCGCGCCTTCACGGTTCCGTCAGCGATGGCGAAGTCCGCCCTGCTGGCGATGACCAAGAGCCTTGCGGTGGAGTGGGGCCCGAAGGGCATTCGCACCGTCGCGATCGCGCCGGGTCCGTTTCCGACCGCCGGGGCGTCCGGGCAGCTACGCCCCGAGGGCCGCGATGAAGGATGGGCCTCGCGCAATCCGCTCGGCCGCGCGGGCGAGCATAGCGAGCTTGCCGATCTCGCCAGCTTCCTGGTCTCCGACCGCGCCGGCTACATCAATGGCGAGATGGTGGTGATCGACGGCGGCGCGCATCTGCGCAGTTCCGGCGCCGAGGATTTGCTCGGCTGGACTGAGGCGCAATGGGCCGAGCAACGCGCCGCGCGATCCAGGGCCTAGCCACAGCGATACCGCTAACTGCCTTCCCAAATTGGACTTTCCCGGCTATCCCTGCCCGGGGACAAAGCGCGGTCGGGCCATCTTCCAGTCACAATATTGAGGGAACCACTCCGAGCATGTGGCGGGTGCTGATTCTAGCTTTGATGACTGGCGTCATGGCCGGGGGAATCGTCGATTCCGCGCGGGCGCAGACGGCGCAACCGGCGCCCAAGTCCGTTCCAAAAGAGTCCGCTCCAAAAGAGGCGACACCGAAGCCGGCTGCGCCGCCAGCCCATACGACCGCGAAGGGGGCTTCGAAGCCCGAGAGCAAACCGGCGGCCTCGCCCGCGGGAGTTGCGGGTGGCGCCGAGCCGACCTTGATCGGGCAGTTCGGCACCTGGGGGGCCTATGCGGCGACGCCCAATGGCAAGAAGGTCTGCTTCGCGCTGGCCAAGCCTTCGTCGTCGAAGACCAATCCGCCGAACCGGCCGCGTGATCCCGCCTATGCGTTCGTCTCGACCCGGCCGGCGGAGAAGGTCAACAACGAAGTCTCGGTCATGATCGGTTATGCGCTGAAGCCGGGCTCGGAATCGACCGTCGAGGTCGGTGGCGCCTCCTTCGCGATGTACACGCAGGGAGACGGCCTCTGGATCAAGAACGCGGCCGAGGAGGAGCGGATGGTCGAAGCCATGCGCAAATCCGCCGACCTCGTGGTCAAGGGGGTCTCGGCCAAGGGCACGGAGACGACCGACACCTTCTCGCTGAAGGGCCTTGCCCAGGCGCTCGACAAGATCGCCCACGACTGCAAGCGGTAAGGCTAGGCAGGTGACGGTCGCAATCGGCAGTCCCGGTTGCTATATAAGGCTGGTTCCAGATTTCTTCCGTCATTCCGGGGCAATGCGCAGCATTGAACCCGGAATCTCGAGGTTCCGGGTCTGGTCCTCAGGGTCGCTTCGCGATCCCTTCGGACCATCCCGGAACGACGACAACAAATTCCAGGCCCATCGATGCAAACCTTGACCGAGCCGCACAACGCAATCCTGGTGGAGAAGACTCCGCTCGAAACCTATGTGCCGCCGGCAAAACCGTCGCTGATCGGCCTGTCGCGCACCGAGCTTGCCGATCGCCTCGGCGAGATCGGCGTCGCTCCGGCCCAGCGCAAGATGCGCGTGCAGCAGCTGTGGCACTGGATCTATTTCCGGGGCGCCCAGAGTTTTGACGACATGACTTCGATCTCGAAGGGCATCCGCGCCGATCTCGCCCAGCATTTCACGGTCGACCGGCCCGAAGTCGTGGCCGAGCAGATCTCCAACGACGGCACCCGCAAATGGCTGCTGCGGCTGCCGAGCGGCGATTCCGTTCAGAAGGCGCATGAAGTCGAGTGCGTTTACATCCCCGAGACCGACCGCGGCACCCTGTGCGTCTCCTCGCAGGTCGGCTGCACGCTGAACTGCGCCTTCTGCCACACCGGCACGCAGCGCCTGGTGCGCAACCTCATCGCCGGCGAGATCGTCGGACAGGTGATGGTCGCGCGCGATCGTCTGAACGACTGGGCCGATCGCGAGGACGGCACGCGCCGCGTCACCAACATCGTGATGATGGGCATGGGCGAGCCGCTCTACAATTTCGACGCGGTGCGCGATGCGCTGCTGATCGCCGGCGACAATGAAGGCATCGGCATATCCCGCCGCCGCATCACGCTGTCCACCTCCGGTGTGGTGCCGAATATCGTGCGCGCCGGCGAGGAGATCGGCGTCATGCTCGCGATCTCGCTGCATGCCGTGCGCGACGAGCTGCGCAACGAGCTGGTGCCGCTCAACCGCAAATATCCGATCAAGGAGCTCTTGCAGGCCTGCCGCGACTATCCCGGCGCCTCGAACGCGCGCCGCATCACCTTCGAATATGTGATGCTCAAGGGCGTCAACGATTCGCTCGACGATGCGAAGCTGCTGGTGAAGATGCTCAAGGGCATTCCGGCCAAGATCAACCTGATCCCGTTCAATCCCTGGCCCGGCACCGCCTATGAATGCTCGGACTGGGACCAGATCGAAAAATTCTCCGAATACATCTTCAACGCCGGCTATTCCTCGCCGGTACGCACCCCGCGCGGCCGCGACATCCTCGCCGCCTGCGGCCAGCTCAAGTCGGAGACCGAGAAGCTCAGCGCACGCGAGCGCCAGGCGCTGCGCGCCATGGCGATGACGGATTGAGGATGCGTGCCCGCGCTCTCGCATCCCCGTCATTGCGAGCGAAGCGAAGCAATCCAGAGCCTTTCCGCGGCGGCAGTCTGGATTGCTTCGTCGCTACGCTCCTCGCAATGACGGTGACGGTGGCGCCATGTCCCTGATCGGCCGCCTCATTGTCATCTTCATCGGCTTCCTCGCCGCCTGCTTCGTCGGCGGCATGATCGTCGTCGTCGCGCTGCTGTTTCCGGAGTTCGCCGATCTCGGCGCGGGTCCCGTGGATCAGGGCACGATCGACATCCTGCTCGGCTTCGGCTTCATCTTCGTTTCGGGCTTCGCGCTGGTGCCGGCAATGGTCGTCGTCGCGATCACCGAGGCGCTCTACATCCGCAGCGCGCTTGCTTATGCCCTCGGCGGCGGCCTCGTCGGACTCGCCTGCTATCTCGGCCTCGTGCCGTTCCATCCCGACACCTTCCAGTTCGAAGGCATCGTGCGGCGGCACCTGGAGATCATGACCGGCGCAGGGATCGTTGCCGGCATGGTCTATTGGCTGATTGCCGGCCGCAATGCCGGTGCCTGGCGCGACCCGCCGCCTGCGCGCATGCCGCCTCCGCCCCTGCCGTCGAATTCAAGGCCGAAGGCATAATCCTTGCCGAGAGAGCTCGTATCGATATGGATTCAAATCAGAGACTAGCGTCCGCAATCCTGGCAAGCGTGATTAACGCGCAGTTGGGCAAATTGTCACTTCCCGAGCTAGAGCAAAATATCCTCGCTCAATTGCCGGCTATTGACGCATCCTTGCCTGGAGCGACCCGGAAACTTCTGGATGAGTTAGTACTGAACGTCTTTCAGACGCAGAATAGAAATGGTGCCGCAGCCCTCAATACTCCGCGCCAGTTTACCTACGACGAAGATCAAGGTGTCGATATCCTGTTCGAGCAAGCAGCAAATGCCCTTAGGACCTACCTTGAGAGTATTGCGTCACCTCATCCCACTCCGCTAAACCGCGCGCCATGAACCGGACTGGACTCTTCATCGCCCTGACGTTGTGGCTCGTGATCGGCGTCGTCTTCGGCCTCTATCCCGCGCTCGATCTCAAGCTCGCCGCGCTGTTCTTCGATCCCGAGACCAGGACGTTTCCGCTCAAGCTGAACGGCTGGGCCAGTTTCGCACGTGACGCCGCGATGTGGGTCGCCTGGGCATTCGTGCTGCCATCGCTGGTCGCACTCGTGGTCAAGATGATCCGGCCGGACCGGCCGCTGATGGTCTCGGGCCGCGCGATGGTGTTCCTGCTGGTCACGATCATCCTGTCGGCCGGCATCCTCACCAATCTCACCTTCAAGACCTATTGGGGCCGGCCACGCCCGGTGGTGGTGACCGAGTTTGCCGGCGACCAGCAATTCGTGCCGTGGTGGGATCCGCGCGGCGGCTGCGCCCGCAACTGCTCGTTCTTCTCGGGCGAGGGTGCGACCGCGTTCTGGACGCTCGCGCCGGCCGCGCTGGCGCCGCCGCCGTGGCGCCCGCTCGCCTATGTCGCCGCCGTGGTGTTCGGCGCCTTGACCGGCGGGCTGCGCATGGCCTTCGGGGGCCACTTCTTCACCGACGTTTCCATCGCCGGCCTCGTCACCTTCGTCGTGATCTGGTTCGCCTACGCGCTGATTTACCGCTGGCCGCGGACGCGGTTTTCGGACGAAGCGGTCGATGCCGCCCTGACCCGGCTGAGCATGCCCGGCTACCGGCTCCGCCAGCGCCTGTTCGGCCGCAAGACCGGTCCCGAGCCGTCGGTTTAGGCCATTAAAGGGGTGCCGAGCCCTGCGAAATTTGATATTCGCGCGGTCAAGTTCGAAACCTTCATCAGCCCTTGAGACCCGATTGGAAGCCCCATGACCACGATCCTGAAAAGCCTGCCCAAGGGCGAGAAAGTCGGCATCGCGTTTTCGGGCGGGCTCGACACCAGCGCGGCGCTGCTCTGGATGAAGCAGAAGGGCGCGCGCTGCTACGCCTACACCGCCAATCTCGGCCAGCCGGATGAAGCCGACTACAACGAGATCCCGCGCAAGGCGATGGAGTTCGGCGCCGAGAAGGCGCGCCTGGTCGATTGCCGCACGCAGCTGGTTCATGAGGGCATCGCCGCGATCCAGTCCGGCGCCTTCCACATCTCCACCGGCGGCATCACCTATTTCAACACCACGCCGCTGGGGCGCGCGGTGACCGGCACCATGCTGGTCGCGGCGATGAAGGAGGACGGCGTCAACATCTGGGGCGACGGCTCGACCTTCAAGGGCAACGACATCGAGCGCTTCTACCGCTACGGCCTGCTCACCAATCCTGGCCTGAAGATCTACAAGCCCTGGCTCGACCAGCAGTTCATCGACGAGCTCGGCGGCCGCGCCGAGATGTCGGCGTTCATGACCGCCCAGGGCTTCGCCTACAAGATGAGCGCCGAGAAGGCGTATTCGACCGACAGCAACCTGCTCGGCGCCACGCACGAGGCCAAGGATCTCGAGAGCCTCGACAGCGGCATCAAGATCGTCAACCCGATCATGGGCGTGCCGTTCTGGCGCGACGACTGCGTCGTCAAGGCCGAGAAGGTCGTGGTGCGCTTCGAGGAAGGCCAGCCGGTTGCGCTGAACGGCCAGACCTTCTCCGATCCCGTCGCGCTGTTCCTCGAAGCCAACGCGATCGGCGGCCGCCACGGCCTCGGCATGAGCGACCAGATCGAGAACCGTATCATCGAGGCCAAGAGCCGCGGCATCTACGAGGCGCCCGGCATGGCGCTCCTCCACATCGCCTATGAGCGTCTCGTCACCGGCATCCACAACGAGGACACCATCGAGCAGTACCGCATCAGCGGCATGCGCCTCGGCCGGCTGCTCTATCAGGGCCGCTGGTTCGATTCGCAGGCCCTGATGTTGCGCGAGACCGCGCAGCGCTGGGTCGCGCGCGCCGTCACCGGCGAGGTCACGCTGGAGCTGCGCCGCGGCAACGACTATTCGATCCTCAACACCGAGAGCCCCAACCTCACCTATGCGCCGGAACGGCTCAGCATGGAGAAGGTGGAGGACGCCGCCTTCACGCCGGCCGACCGCATCGGGCAGCTCACCATGCGCAACCTCGACATCGCCGACACCCGGACCAAGCTGAAGCTGTACAGCGACACCGGTCTATTGTCGGGCAGTGAAGGCTCGCAGATCTTCCGCCTGGAGAGCGACAAGGGGTGAGCTTTTAGGGTGGGCAAAGCCCGCCATAGCTCGAAGAGCGAAGGCGGAAGCGTGCCCACCATCCTTCTACGACCGAGATGCTGGTGGGCACGGCGCTAACGCGCCTTTGCCCACCCTACGATTGCGCGATGTGTCGCGATTCGGTGCGCAATTACGAAGCTCGCGTAGCCCGGATGACCACGCGCTTAATGACGTTGTCATTCTCGATCGCTACGCTCCTGTTTCGGAATGGGATTTCGGAGCATCGCAAATGATCAGGAAATCGGCACTCGCCTCTCTCATCGTCCTCTGTTGGATATCGTCACTGTCGGCGCAGACGATCTATCCGATCGATCGTGCCGAGATCCTGGCCGGAGCCAAGTTCGACTTCAAGGTCGAGCTTCCCGGGCCGGTCGATCCCGCCAAGTTGAAGGTGACGGTGAATGACGCGGATTACGCGACTGCGTTCGGCCGTGCCGGGACCTTCATCGACCGCGAGGATGGCAAGGATCAGTCGGCCCTGATCCTGCGCGACGTCACTCTGACCAAGCCGGGCAGCATTGCCGTGGACGTGAGCGACGGCACGCACCAGCACAGCGTCACATGGACGGTCTACGATACGGGGCCGCGCAAGGCGAAGAACGTCATCCTGTTCATCGGCGACGGCATGTCGCCGGCGCACCGTGTCGCAGCCCGAATCCTGTCCAAGGGGATTTCGGAGGGCAAGAGCCGCGGCAAGCTCGCCATCGACGACATGCCTCACATGGCACTGGTGGCAACCGCAGGCTCGGATTCGATCGTCACCGATTCCGCGAACGCGGCCAGCGCCTATGCGACCGGGCACAAGAGCGCCGTCAACGCCCTCGGCGTCTATGCGGACCGCACCGCAAGCCCGTTCGACGATCCCCGCGTCGAAACCATCACCAGCCTTGCCAGGAGACGGCACGGCATGGCGATCGGCGTCGTCACCAACACCGAGATCGAAGACGCGACGCCGGCGGCGATGGTTGCGCACACGCGCCGCCGTGCGGCCTACGACGAGATCGTCGAGCAGTTCCTTGCGGCGAAGCCGGATGTCCTGATGGGCGGCGGCAGCGCGAATTTTCTGCCGAAGTCGGCCGCCGGCTCGAAACGCAAGGACGAGACCGACTACATCGCCAGGTTCCGCGATGCAGGCTATCAGGTGGCGACCACCGCGAGCGAGCTCGGCGCTCTCTCGGTAAAGCCCGAGACGACCAGGCTGCTCGGGCTGTTTGCCACCGGCAACATGGACGGTGTGCTCGACCGCAAATTCCTGAAGGGTGGCGGCGTCAAGAAATTCCCCGAGCAGCCCGACCTGACCGAGCAGGTGCAGGCAGCGCTGCAACTGCTGTCGCGGAATGAGGCCGGCTTCTTCCTGATGGTCGAATCCGGAATGATCGACAAATATGCACATCTGCTCGACATGGAGCGGGCCGTCTACGACACGATCATGCGCGCCAGACGCGTGAATGGGCGCGGGCGCGCGGCGACGACACCCTCATCCTGGTGCTGGCGGACCACAATCATCCCAACAGCCTCGTCGGCACGGTGAATGACGACATGGCCACCGTGCCCAACGTTCCCTTGCGCGAGCGCGTCGGCGTCTACGATCGGGCTGGATTTCCCAATTATCCGGCTCCCGACGCGGAAGGTTATCCGGCGCGCATCGACGTCAGCCGCCGGCTGGCCATTTTCTCCGCCAGCCTGCCGGATCACTACGAGACGTTCCGTCCGAAGCTGGACAATCCCAACGAGCCGACCGTCAAGGCCGGCGCCGACGGGACCTTCAAGGCCAACGACAAATACAAGGACGTCCCGGGCGCGGTGCTGCGCCCCGGTAATCTTTCGGCGATGATCGGCGCCAGCGTGCATTCGGGCGAGGATGTCATCCTGACGGCGACCGGACCGGGCAGCGAGCGCGTGCACGGCTCGATGGACAATACCGAAGTGTTCCGCGTCATGGCCGATGCGTTGGGACTGGCTGCGGGGCAATGATGCAGAAGTTCGATTGCGAACCGCGCCCGGTTGCACTCCTCCCGCAAACGGGCGCGGCAGGGCGGTCCGCACCCGGCTCGCTCACGTCACATGCCTTTCATGATGAGGGGGGCGGCGCGAAGACCAGCTTCACACAGCTGCGGAAGAGCAGGATCTGCCGCTCCAGCCGCTTGGGATCGTTGAGTGTCTTCGACATGATGATCGCGCCGTCGACCACGCACGAGATCATCTCTGCGAGATCGTCGAGGTCGATCGGCTCGCGCGGCGGATAGACCGCGGCGATGCCGTCGAGGATCGCGCGGAAGTGCGCATTCCAGGCCCGGACCGATTGCGCGGTCAGGTCGCGAACCTCGCGGTCGAACAGGCGCTCCTGATAGCAGATGCTGGCGATCAGGCACCCGGGATGGCCGTTGGGCAGATCGGCCATGACCTCGGCCAGCAGCTTCAGCGAGATCAGGAACGATTGCAGCGGATCGTCCGAGAGCTCACGCCCTCGCTGGAAGATCTCCTCGAACAGGCGATCGTTCGTCTCCACATAGCGGCGCAGCATCTCCCGCGCGAGCGCGTTCTTGTCCCTGAAGTGATAGAAGAATCCGCTCTTGGTCAGTCCGGCCTCGGCGATGACCTCGTCGATCGAGGTCGCGCCGAAGCCCTTCGCGAGCACCGCCGCTTCCGCGATTTCGAGAATGCGTTCGCGCGTCGCTTCGCCCTTTCCCATCGCTGCCTCCAAAACCGTACCAACGGTGCGGAATCCGCCGCGTGCGAAATCCGCGCCGCTCCCGGCGGTCCGCGTAAGTCTCTGATTTTGTATCCGTTTGCGGGTGGAGGTTCAGCCGCACCATCAGACTTCTAGAGCGGCGCGACATTATGCGGCACCACTCGCGCGAGACCGAAGGCGCCGCGACGCGACCGAAGTGGAGCGGCTGGCGCAAGCGAAGGAGCGATCAATGGCCAAATACAGACACGATCTGCCGCAGCACCGCGGCGGCATCTTCCTGACCGATGGCGGCATGGAAACCACCCTGATCTTTCACCAAGGGCTGGAGCTGCCGCACTTCGCGGCATTCGTGCTGCTGGACAGCGCCGATGGCCGCGCGCATCTGAAGCGGTACTACGAGGCCTATCTTCGCATCGCGCGGCAGCATGGACTCGGCTTCGTGCTCGACAGTCCGACCTGGCGCGCCAACCCCGATTGGGGCGCCAGGCTCGGCTACGATGCGGCCGGGCTCAAGGCCGTCAACATGGACGCCATTCGCTTTCTCGACGAATTGCGCGGCACATGGGAATCGCCTCGCACGCCATGCGTGATCAACGGCGCGATCGGTCCGCGCGGCGACGGCTACAAGGCCGGCAACATGGACGCGGCGGAGGCGGAAGCCTACCACTCGGCCCAGATCGCAGCCTTCGCCGAGGCGGGCGCCGATATGGTGACTGCGTTCACGCTGAACAGCATCAACGAAGCCGTCGGCGTGGTGCGTGCAGCCAGGACGCAGGAAATTCCGGTCGCGATCTCCTTCACGGTCGAGACCGATGGCCGCCTCGTCAGGGGAGAGTCGTTGCGCGAGGCGATCGAAGCGGTCGACGACGCAACGGACCGTGCTTGCGAATATTTCCTGATCAACTGCGCGCATCCGGCCCATTTTGACGGCGCGCTCGCGGCTGGCGAATCGTGGGTCCAGCGCATCCACGGCATCCGGGCCAACGCGTCGATCAAGAGCCATGCCGAGCTCGACGAGTCGGAGACGCTCGACAGCGGCGATCCCGTCGATCTCGGCCGCCGTTATCTCTCGCTCAGGCGGGCGTTTCCGCAGATGCGGATTCTCGGCGGCTGTTGCGGTACCGATCACCGGCACGTTGCGGCCGTTTGCGAGGCCTGCCTGCCGCCAGAGGCGATGAGTGCGTAATACATGCAAAATGAAATGGCCGGGATTGCTCCCGGCCATTTGCGTGCGTGGCTTGTGCCTCAGCGCGGCGGCGCGGTGCCGGGCGGGGGCGGCGGCAGCGAGGCCTGGCCGCCGTTGAGCAGCGGCGTGATGCGGCGGACGGTGACGCGCCGGTTGATCACGCTCGGTCCTTGCGTCTGCTCCTTCAAGTACTGCTCGCCGTAGCCTTGCGACGTCAGGTTCTCCGCCGGGACACCGAACTGCTGCGTCAGCAATTCGGCCGCGGACTGCGCACGGCGGTCCGACAACGACAGATTGTCGACCTCGTTGCCCACCGCGTCGGTGTGCCCCTCGATCAGGAACACCTCGCGCGGGTTGCGCTGGATCGCACGGTTGAGGCCGTCGGCGATCGCTTGCAACCGGGCCGCCTGGTCCGGTGGGATGGTCCACGATCCCGTCTCGAAGTTGATCGTGTTGACGTCGATGCTCGGCATCTGCATGCGAACATTGGGGCTGTAGCGGATCTCGTCGAGCGAGTAACGCCGATCGATCCGTTGCACCGGCGGTGCCTCCATGGTCTCGTAGATCAAGTCCGGCGACGCCTCCTGGGCATCGACGATGTAGCGATCGTAGGGCATGTTGACCACCGGCGGCGGCACGTCGACATAGAAGCCGCCGACCGACCGCGGATCGCGGTAGGTGTTGTCGATGATGATGACCTCGCGCCCGGCGGGGTCCTTGCGGATGCGCCGCATCAGCCGGCCGTCGGTGCCGACCACGGTGATGATCTCGCTGCCGTCGGGACGGATCACGACGGTGCGGGTTTCGCCGCCGACGGTGTCGGTGCGGATGTCACGGGCCCCGTAGCGGAAGCGATAGAGATCGTTGCCGCGGACATAGGCCTGCCCGCCGGGATCGCGGACGATGATGCGGTCCGGCTCGGTGTAGACGGTGCGGCCGCCTTCGATGGTCTCGCGGCGCTGGTTATGGAGATCGGCGATGGTGGCACCGATCACGGCGCCGGCCACGACGCCCGCACCGATCGCGAGCGGCGTGAGGTCACGCTGCGGTGGACGCGGCGGTGGCGGCAGCGGTGCAGCAACCGTGGGAGCGGCCCGGAACGCGGGCGTCACCGTGGGCGGGGCGTATTGCGCCCTGTTCGGCGGCGGTGCGGCGGCCGGCGTGCCGGGAACGACCGTCGGCGCCGCAGCGCCGGCCGGAGGCGCCGGCGGCCGGGCCGGGGCACCAGCCTGCGGGGGCACAGGCGGAGCTCCGGTCGTGGGCGCTCCCGCAGGCGGCGTGCCACCCTGACGGCCGGGCGTCGGCGTAGCGGTCGGAGCCGGCGTCGCGCCAGGTGTTGGTGTGGTCGTCGGTGTGGTCGTTGGAGCGGGCGTGGCACCCGGAGCTGGAGATGGCGTTCCTGCAGCCGGAGGCGCGCCGGGGCGTTCCGGCGGCGGTGTACCCAGGCGACCAGCCGGCGGCGCGCCAGGCGTGCTGCCCGGAGCGGGCGTTGCCGTTGGAGCAGGCGTGGCTGTCGGAGCAGGTGTGGCGGTCGGAGCAGGTGCTCCCGGTCGTGCTGCCGGTGCGGCGGGCGCAGGAGTCGGCGTCGCGGTGGGCGCTGGCGCCGGCCGGCCCTGAGGAGCTGCTGCGGGCGGCGGGGCCGGTGGCGTCGGAGCCGGGCGGGCACCGGACGGCGTGTGCGGCTGTGCGGCGGGAGGCGGCGTCGGCGTGCGTGGCTGCGGAGCCGCCGCGGGAGGCGGTGCTGGCGGCGTGGGAGCCGGGCGCGCCGCAGGCGGCGTCGGAGGAGGCGGTGTCGGGGCGTGCTGCTGCGGCGCCGCAGCTGGCGGCGGCGAAGGCTGCTTCTGGGCGGGCGGCGGCGGAGGCGGCGACGGTTGTTTCGGAGCGGCCGGCGGCGGCGGAGGCGCCGGACGGGCCGCAGGTGGAGGCGGAGGCGGTGGCGGCGCTGCCGGACGCGGCGGTGCGGCTGCCGGCGGGGGCGCGGCGGGCGGATGGGGCGGTGCAGCCGCGGGCGGTGGTGCCGCCGGGCGCGCGGGTGCTGCAGGGGGAGCCGCTGCCGGCGGTCCCTTCGGCGGCTGCTTCGGTTTTCCGTCAGGGCCCGTCTCTTGAGGCTGGGCCTGCGCGACCACGAGCGGCGAAGCGTCCTGCGCATGCGATGCGGTGTTTGCCAATTGCATCGCGGTCAGAGCCGTCGTCGCAAGCAGCACGAAACGAAGGTTGGTCATGGTGTTGAACTTCCCCGGAAGGTTCTTTGACGAAGTGTCGGGATGAACAGCTACGCGTTAGGCCGCATTGTGGCAGGCGATGCAGCCGCAGCCCGATTTATTTCTGCACGCAAATCATCTCACTATGGCGATGTTCATTGCGCATTCAGATGCTGGCTGCAATCGCCTTACATGTGATTGGAGAGTTTTCATGCGTGATGCCGCGGCATTGCATCTGTCGCAGGATTCGGAGTGAGCGGCCCATTCGGTCCGCGCGATGGAATCTCTTCAGGCACGCGGCCAGGCAGTTCGTCGGGGCGCGGTGATTCGCCTGGCTCGCGGACCGGTGGGGTGATTTCAGGCTGCGGATTGCCAGGCGGGATTCCGGGCGGCGGCTCAGTTGGCGTGCCTGGCGTCGACGGCGGAATCTCGGGCGGTTCGATCGGCATCACATCGAGACCTTGCGATTCTCGCCGATGTCAGGACGTGTATTCGTGACGGCCGCGGCCGCCATCTTCACGTAGGAGATCACCGTCCCCGGCGAGTCCCAGAATTCGGCGTCGTCAGGCGTGACCTTGAGCACGCGGATGTTGGGATCTTCCGCAGAGTCCCACCATGCCTTGGCCGGCGTCGAGAACAGCTCCTTGATCTTGGCACGGTCGTCGGAGACGACGGCAGTGCCGGTCAGAGAAACATATTTCTGGCTGCCGGCATCCGCGAACGACAGGTTGACGGATGGATGACGCGCGATTTCATCATCCTTGTGACGCCGTGCATCGGTCAGGAAAAAAATCGTGTTCGCGTCGCGGTCGAGATAGGCGCTCATCGGCCGCGCGCGGAGCTTGTCGCCGTCGCGCGTGACCAGCATCGCGAATCCGATCTTCTTCATCAGATCCCAGACGCGATCGACGTCGCCGGCATTGTCGTTGGCCATGTCGTGCTCCTGTTGCAAGGAACGATAACGGCCTGCCCGGAACGATGTTCCCCTGGGACTACGTCCTATTCCGGCGCGTGGCAGACGGCCTCGATATTGTGGCCATCAGGGTCGAGCACGAACGCGCCGTAGTAGTTCGGGTGATAATGCGGGCGGATGCCGGGCGAACCGTTGTCGCGGCCGCCGGCCGCGATTGCGGCCTTGTAGAATGCGTCGACCGTGGCGCGGTCCTTGGCACGAATGGCGACATGCACCGGCTTGTTCATGGCGCCTTCGCCGCCGATCCAGAAATCGGGCTTGCCCTCGGCGCCGAAGCCCGCGGCGGAAGCGTGGCCGGTCTGCTCTGCCGTGACCTCCATGATCAGGCTGTAGCCGAGCGGCGCCAGCGCCGTCGTGTAGAATGCCTTCGCGCGTTCATAGTCGGAGACCGAGATACCCAGATGGTCGATCATCGCAACCTCTCTTGTTCGCTCCTGTCAGCGTGACAGCAACGTATTGCTTCGGTTCCTGCATGTCATCGCGAAACCGCGCGCATAGCCGGTTTTACCGGCGACTCCAACGCTCGATCGCAGGTGCCGGGGCGCGAAGCGAACCCGAGATCCATGACCATAGGAAGGAGTGTTGCGCGAGACGCCCACTCCGAGAGAGAGGACCTTACGCCGCCTTTTTCGGCGGCGCCTTGCGCTGGCGCAGAAAGCGGCCGAGCAGCTTGCGCTTGCCCTTGCGCGGAATCAGGTCGATGTCGCTGACAAGCTTGGCGCCGCCCTTGCGCCGCTCCAGCACGATCTTGCGGCTGTGGAAGGCCTCCAGCTCGGCGCGATGCGCGACGCTGACGATAGTGGCCTTCGGCAGCGCGTCGGTGATCATCTTCATCATCTTGTCCTGGCCCTTCTCGTCGAGCGCCGAGGTCGCCTCGTCGAGCACGACGATGTCGGGGTTGTGCAGCAGCAGCCGCGCGAAGGCGAGGCGCTGCTTCTCGCCGCCGGACAGCGTCTGTTCCCAGGGTCCTTCCTCTTCGATCTTCTCCTTGAGATGATCGAGTCCGACCTTGTGCAGGGCTTTGCCGATCTCCTCGACGGTCCAGTGATCGGCGGCGCCTGGATAGGCGACCGCCCGCCGCAAGGAGCCGGAGGGCACGTAAGGCCGCTGCGGCAGCATGAACAGCCGCCGATCGGCATGGAAGTTGACGGCGCCGCCGCCCCAGGGCCATAGGCCTGCGATGGCGCGCACCAGCGTGCTCTTGCCGGTGCCGGATTCGCCGGCGACCAGCAGCCGTTCGCCGGGCTCGATCACGACCTCGGTCTCGCCGACCACGGCGGTGCCGTCGTCGAGCGTGACGGAGAGATCCTTCAGCTCCAGCATGGCGTCGTTGCGCGTCTCGCCGCGCTTGATGCGACCAAGGCCGGCGCCCTGCTCGGCGCGTTCGAGGCCGTCGAGCGACATCATCAGCGAGGCGATGCGGCGCGCGCAGGCATTCCAGTCGGCCAGCCGGGGATAATTGTCGACCAGCCAGCCGAACGCGCTCTGCACGATGGTGAAGGCGGAGGCCGCCTGCATCACCTGTCCGAGCGTCATGCTGCCGTCGAGGAATTTTGGCGCGCAGAGCAGCAGCGGCACCACCGGCGCAACGAGGCTCGATCCCTGCGACACCAGCGTGGTGCGCATGTGCTGGCCGGCGAGTCGCGCCCATTGCCGCAGCACGCGGGTCAAATTGCGGTCGATGCCGTCGCGCTCTTCCTGTTCCCCGCCGAGCAGCGCAATGCTCTCGCCGTTCTCGCGCACGCGCGTCAGCGTGTAGCGGAAGTCGGCTTCAGCCTGGTTCTTGTCCTCGGAGACCTGGACGAAGCGCCGGCCGATCACCACGATCGAGCTGGACGCAATCGCGGCGTAGAGGATCGCGGCGATCACCAGGAAGCCGGGGATCGTGACGGCCGAGCCGCCAAGCGTGACGGTGAGCGCGCCGCCGATGGTCCAGAGCACGACGATGAAGGTTACGGCCGACAGCAGCGCAGACGTCACGCCGGCGAGGAAATCGACTGGGGAGTCGGTCGCAATCCGCAGATCCTCGGCGATCCGGTATTCGGGATTCTCGTGATCGCCGCCGACCAGGTTGAGCTGGTAGTAGCGCCCGTTCGCGAGCCAGCGAGTGAGGACGCTCGCCGTGAGCCAGCCCCGCCAGCGCCGCTGGATTCCCATGCGCGCGAACACCTGCGCCACTGCCAGCGCGATGCTGCCGATCGCGAGCGGGAAGAACACCACCGTGAGATGGAAGACACTCGCCGCGTCGCGCTTCTCGATGGCGTCGAAGATCGCGCGATTCCAGACATTGATGCCGTATTGGAAGCCGACCGTCAGCACGATCAGCAGGCCGAGACCGATCGAGAACGGCCAGGCGAGGCGGTTGCCGTTGCGGCCCCAGAAGCCGCGAGCGCTGATCCAGAACCGCGTCAGCAGATAATCCTTGCGGGCCTGCTCGGCTTCCTCGGCTGAGAGCTCGGGGTCGGGTTCGAGCAGCTCGGGCGGGGGCGGTGCTACGTCATCGCCGGTCTCGCCTTTGATCTCCACAATGGGCGGCTTGCTGCCCTCCTCGTGCGTTGTGGCCGGCGTGTGCATGAGCGGACAACGCACAAGGAAATCAAACGGTTCCCTTCGGTTCCGGTCGCCGGGTCACTCGGCGGCGCCGTCGCTGACGTGCCGCAGCCGCGCGGCCCGGTGCAGAACGCGCGATAATTCCTCGATCGAATAGGGCTTTTGCACGAGATCGCACCCGGCCGCGCCCTCCTGTGACAGGGCCTGGCTGTAGCCGGTGGTCAACACGACCGGCACGGCGATGCCGCGCTCGCGGATCGCCCGTACCAAATCGAGCCCGGTCATCCCGGGCATCACCACGTCCGAGAGCACGACGTCGAAGCGATCCGCGTCCACGGCGAGCTCGGCAAGCGCATCGGCGGCATTGTCGATCAGCGTGATGCAGTAGCCGAGCTCGGTGAGGCCATCGGCGGCGAAATTGGCAAGCTCGATATTGTCCTCGACCACCAGCACCGACATGCCGGTACCGGCCATTGCCGGCGCAGTGTTGGGCGCCTGGCGCTGCGGCAGCAGCTCCGGCGGCACGCGCGGCAGGTAGAGCGAGAAGGTGCTGCCGTGTCCTACCTCGCTCGTGACAGTCACTTCGCCGCCGGACTGCCGGGCGAAGCCGAACACCTGGGACAGGCCGAGACCGGTGCCGTGGCCGACCTGCTTGGTGGTGAAGAACGGCTCGAAGATGCGTCCGAGCCGTGCGGCGGGAATGCCGACACCGGTGTCGCTGACGTTGACGCGGACGAAGCCATGGTTTGCCAAGGTCTGGCTCGCCGAAAGCTTCGCCAGCGTGTCCGGAACCGTCGTTGCGGCCTCGACGCTGAAAACGATCGTGCCTTTGCCCCGCATGGCATCGCGCGCGTTGGTGGCCATGTTGATCAGCGCGGTCTCGAACTGGCTGGCATCGGCATCGACGAGGTACGGTTCCGCCGGTAGCTGCATGGCGATCTCGATCGCGGGACCCAGCAGCGTGGCGAGCATGTCGTGCAGCGATTGCACCCGCGCACCGACGTCGAACACCTCCGGCTTCAGGGTCTGGCGCCGCGCAAAGGCGAGCAGCTGCGAGGTCAGCTTGGCCGCGCGCGCGACCGAATCCGCAATGGCC
The DNA here is from genome assembly GCF_023100985.1 of Bradyrhizobium sp. 191. NCBI lineage: Bacteria > Pseudomonadati > Pseudomonadota > Alphaproteobacteria > Hyphomicrobiales > Nitrobacteraceae > Bradyrhizobium > Bradyrhizobium sp. 191. The sequence goes on along the minus strand of NZ_CP064692.1, from coordinate 4,368,287 downwards.
GTGATGTAGCGCTGACGGCGCTCCTCCGTCAGCTGCGGCCGGTTCAAGAGGTCGACCGAGGCGCGGATCACGGTCAGGAGGTTGTTGAAGTCGTGCGCGACGCCGCCGGTGAGCTGGCCGAGCGCCTCCAAGCGCTGGCTGTGCCTGAGCGCCTCCTCGGCCTCGCGCCGCTTTGCAGCTTCCGCCTGAAGGTGCCGCGTTCGCCGCAACGCGAGCGCCAGCAACAGAAACAGCAGCGCGGTGGCGGGAACGCCGAACACCAGATGCTGGCCCATGGTGGCGAACCAGCGCGCGCGGATCGCCGAGGTCTCGAGCCCGGCACTGACATAGATCGGATATTCGGCGACATGCCGGTAGGCGATGCGCCGCTCGATGCCGTCCGAGGGCCAGCCGATGGTGATGAGGCCGTGCTCGGGTTGAGCCGAGATCTTCTGGCCCAGCGGTCCGGCCGGATCGAGCCGAAGCTCGCGGTCAAGCCGGGGGAAATGCGTGAGCATCGCGCCATCGGTGCGGCCCATCGCGAAGAAGCTGCCGGGATCCGATCCAATTCTGGCGTAGAAACTCTCGAAATATTCCGGCAGGACCGAGGCCTGGATCACGCCGATGAAACTGCCGTCGTCGGAGTCGCGGCGGCGGCTGACCCCGAAGAAGCGCGCGCCCTGATAGGGTGGCCGTGGCGTCAGGGCCGTGCCGATGAAAGTGCCGATGCTATGGTCGATGTGGGCGTAGAAGTAATCGCGATCGGCAAAGCTGAGGTCCGGCGGCGGCGAGACGAGGCTGTTGACCAGCGCTTTTCCGTTCGCATCGAAGATCCAGGCCGATTTCAGCTGCGGCAGCGCATCGGTCAGCCGCTTGAGGCGCCGATGCAGTGCCGGTTCCCGCGCGCGGATGATGTCGTCCGGCAAGCCGCGCACGACCTCGTTGAGCTCGGCGAGGCTGCGGTCGATGGTCTCGAACACCTTGAGCGCGTGCTCATGAGCGACATCGACCGTCCGCTCGATCTCCCGGTCGGCGATATCTCTGGTGGACGTGTAGGAGATCGTGGCGGCAACGGCGAAGAGCGCAATCGGCAGCGCCAGGGATGCCGCCATCATCCACTGCAACAGCCTCAGCGAGTTGCGTTGCGCCCTCTGCACAGTCGCTCCGGTCCCTGATCGTAAGCTTAACTGAATTTCGCGCCGGGAAGGAAGTCGGTTGCGATCGTAACCATTGGTTGCAATTTTATGGATTCGCCCGCCGTGCGGGTCAAGAACGATTCTACTCAAATGGGGGCAGGTCTTGGAATGTCATGCATGATCGGCCAAGGGGCGGCAAGTTCGTGGCATGCAGAGCGACGGAGCGGAGGCCGGCGCATCCGCTCTCCAACGCGCTACCGGAGGGCGGCGTCAGATATCGTGCTCGTCGCGCAGCGCGCGGGCCGCCTTCTCCCCGATGATGACGCACGGCGCCATCGTGTTCCCGGTGGTGATCCGCGGCATCACCGAGCCGTCGGCGATGCGAAGCCGGTCGATGCCGTAGACCTTGAGCTTGCCATCGACCACGGACATCGCATCACGTCCCATCTTCGCCGAGCATGTCTGATGCCAGTAGGTCACCGCGGAGTCGCGCACGAAGCGTTCCATCTCGGCGCCACCGAGAGGTCCGGGCATCGACTCGCGCGCCACCAGCGGCTCGAAGGCGCTTGTATTGCCAAGCGCACGGCAAACATCGACGCAGGCGATCGCCGTCTTCACATCGTCAGGATGCGACAGCATGTTGGCTTCGATCCGCGGCGTCGCAAGCGGCTCGGCGTTTCGGAGCCTCACCCTGCCTCGGCTCTTCGGCAAGGCAAGGCCGGCGAACATCGTCCAGCCATGGGCAGGCGCCCGGCCGGCCGTCTCGGGGCTCGGCACGGGAAACTCGACCTGGCAGAACAGCAGGTCGGGAGACTTGAGCGCGGAATCGGATTTCCAATAGAGTGTCGCCCCGTTGCCGGTGTTGCGCGGCGCGATCGGCTCGCGATATTCCCAGATGCATCCGAACGATACGTGATCCTGCAGGTTCTGCCCGACACCGGGCAGGTGCTGGACCACGGGTATACCAAGCGTTCGAAGCTCGTTCTCATCGCCGATGCCGGAGCGCATCAGCACGGACGGTGTCTGGATTGCACCGAGTGCGAGCACGACCTCCCTGGACACGTTGATCCGCAATGTCCTGCCGTCACGCACCGCCTCGATGCCGACGGCCCTCCCGCGTTCGAGCAGGACGCGGGAGACCTGCGTGCCGGTCAGCAGGGTGAGATTGGGCCGATCGAGATAGGGATAAGTATAAGCGCGGAAGATGGAATGGCGTCGGCCGTTGCGGACCAGGATATCTGTAACGGCGCAGCCGCCTTCGCCCTCCATCATCTCACCATTGGAGCTTTCGAAAGTCGGAATACCGATCTCCTCTGCTGCATCGAGCATCGCCAGGGCGGCGGGACCGGGATTCGGTGACGGCTGCACGAAGACGGGGCCCCCGGTGCCGCGATGGCGTGGATCGGGCTTGCCTTGCCAGTTCTCGATCTGCCGGAAGATCTTCGAGACTGCGTCGTAACCCCAGGATTGATCGCCGGTTTCCTCGGCGAAGAAATCCCAATCACTGCGGTGACCCCGCGCCCACAGCATCACATTGATGCTGGAGCCGCCGCCGAGAACCTTGCCCATCGACATTGGAAGCGCACGGCCGTTCAAATGCGGATTGGGCTCTGCGACAAAGCCCCAATCGGTCGCGCTCCCGAGGTTGCCCGGCCAAGCCGCCGGCTCCATGACGGTCGGCACCTCGTCGCTTCCCCCTGCTTCGATCAGCAGAACAGTGACGGAGAGATTTTCGGCGAGGCGGCGCGCGACGACCGACCCGGAACTGCCAGCGCCGCAAACGACGAAGTCGTAACGGCCGCTGGAATTTTCGTGGAGGCGACGCTGATTGGCAGCAACGCGGTCAGCAAACTCCGGAAGATCGGAAGGCAGAAAGTCACTCATGAGGATGCTCCAGACAAATCGACGGTGCGGGAGACGCAACGCGCCAGGGAAGACGGCGGTAAGGGAGATGAAGAGGGGGGCGTCGCCGGGACGAAGCTCGGTCGAGAGGCGTCACGGATCGCGACATTCCCGTGGTTGAGAGTGTGTGGAGCGGCCAGCCGCGCGGCGGCTCGGCTTGCGCGAGGACGATTCGCCGGGCGGCCCAGGGCCAGAGCCCGGCTTCTTCCAGAGGAAGACGTGCCTCTCGGCAGTTCGCATCTGCCATGCAGTACGAAGCAATCCTATCAGATTTATCAAATCTATCGTTATCATCAGATTTATCAAAATAGCAGCTATCGGCTCTTGTCAACACAAGTGGGAGCACGACATTGTGAGGCCTGGGACGAGGCCGGCCGGCGCGCGGTCGGGGGTAAAGATGGATGGTATGGCCAAGGACATTCTGACGACGGCGGAGGCTGCCAAGATACTGGGCGTCTCCGTCCGGACGGCGCAGCTGCTGATCGAAGGCGGCTCGATCCCGTCCTGGAAAACGCCGGGGGGTCATCGCCGCGTCTACCGCCGCGACGTTCTCGGGCTGATCGCCGGCTCCGGCGAGCCGCCGATGCTTGCTTCCGCCCGGGTGATCCTCGTTGCACGGCAAGAACGCATGGCTGATTACAAGGCGGCCTTGGCGAAGGTCAATTTCTGTGTCGTCGAGAGTTACTCCGACATCTACACCGCGCTGCTTGCGATCGGCACGCGGTTGCCGGCTGCCGTTGTGATCGAAGCCGAAACATCGGACGCCAGCAGACTCGCCATGCTGGAGAGCCTGCGCGCCGATCCATCAGTCGGCAGTACCGAGATCCTTGTCGTTGGGCGCTCGGCTGCGACCCGGCGATCAGGCGGGAGCGGGCCGGGCTCCAGAACGACGGTGTTCGTCGACGAATTGCCGGCGTTGCCTGCAGCCATCGAAGCCCTTTTCAAGGCCGCCGCCGCACACCCCTTTCCGTTCGAGACGCCGCCTTCCTTTCCCTTCCCGGACAATGAGGGCCAGCGGCTTCTCGCACTCGAACGCTCTGGCCTCGTCGACACGCCGCCTGAAGATTCATTCGATCGCCTGACCTGGCTGGCGGCGCACAGCCTTGATGCTCCCGTGGCACTGCTGACGATGCTGACCCCGACCCGACAATGGTTCAAGTCGCGCTATGGGCTCGATATGGTCGATACGCCGCGCGGCTGGGCGTTCTGCAACTACACCATTCTGCAGAAAGGTATCACGGTCGCCGAGAACCTCGCGACCGACTCGCGTTTTGCGGAGAATCCGGCGGTGAAGGGTGAGCTGGGGTTTCGGTTCTACGCTGGCTGCCCAGTCAGCGATCCCGACGGCTTTACCCTGGGATCGCTCTGCGTGATCGACACTCGGCCACGCGCGCTAGACGAGACGCAGAAGCAGATACTTGCCAATCTCGCCGCGCTCGCCTCGGACGAGATTAAGTTGCGCGCCACGGACCGCCAACTGCGCTGGGCAATCGAACGCGGGAACTCAAAGCCTGGCGCGGCGGCAGCGTCGCCCCTGCCTGGCACCAAGCGTGTCGTGGAGCATCAATAAAGCGCGATGGGATCGGGTGATCGACGTCGCGCCTGGATCATCGTTTGAGAATGATCTTATGCTTCGGTTCTGATTCGATCAGAACCGACAACACTCCGGGCCGCACTGAGACGCGTCGTCGCTCACACAGGGCCAATCAGATCTGGCGCTCGACCATCTTGAGCTTGAGCTCCGCGATGGCTTCCGCCGGGTTCAGTCCCTTCGGGCACGCCTTGGCGCAGTTCATGATGGTGTGGCAGCGGTAGAGGCGGAACGGGTCCTCGAGATTGTCGAGACGCTCGCCGGTTGCCTCGTCGCGGGAATCGGAGACCCAGCGGTTGGCCTGGAGCAGCGCGGCAGGTCCGAGATAGCGCTCGCTGTTCCACCAATAGCTCGGGCACGAGGTCGAGCAGCAGGCGCACAGGATGCACTCGTAGAGGCCGTCGAGCTTCTCGCGGTCCTCGTGGCTCTGGCGCCATTCCTTCTGCGGCGTCGGCGAGGTCGTCTTCAGCCAGGGCTCGATCGACGCATACTGGGCGTAGAAGTTGGTGAGGTCGGGGACGAGGTCCTTCACCACCGGCTGGTGCGGCAGCGGATTGATCTTCACTGCGCCGTCCTTGACGTCGTGCATCGAGCGGGTGCAGGCCAGCGTGTTCTGGCCGTCGATGTTCATGGCGCAAGAGCCGCAGACGCCTTCACGGCAGGAGCGGCGGAAGGTCAGCGACGGGTCGATGTGGTTCTTGATCCAGATCAGGCCGTCCAGCACCATCGGACCGCAATCATTGGTGTCGACGTAATAGGTGTCGACGCTCGGATTCTTGCCGTCGTCGGGATTCCAGCGATAGACCTTGAACTCGCGGAGCTCGGTCGCGCCCGCAGGCTTCGGCCAGGTCTTGCCGCCAGTGATCTTGGAATTCTTCGGAAGTGCGAATTCAACCATTGCTCTAACCTTTCGTCATTCCGGGATGGTCCGACGGACCAGACCCGGAATCTCGAGATTCCGGGTTCGATGCTGCGCATCGCCCCGGAATGACGGCTACTATTCGATCAGTACACGCGCGCCTTCGGCGGGATGTACTGTACGTCGTTGGTCATGGTGTAGTCGTGAACCGGGCGATATTCGATCCTGACCTTGCCGGCATCGTCCAGCCAGGCCAGCGTGTGCTTCATCCAGTTCTTGTCGTCGCGCTCGGAGAAGTCCTCGCGCGCATGGGCGCCGCGGCTCTCGGTGCGGTTGGCGGCCGAGTTCATCGTCACCACCGCCTGCGAGATCAGGTTGTCGAACTCCAGTGTCTCGACGAGGTCCGAATTCCACACCAGCGAGCGGTCGGACACGGCGATGTCGGTGATGCCGCTGTGGACCTTCGCGATCAGGTTCTGGCCCTCGCTCAAGACTTCGCCGGTGCGGAACACCGCGCAATTGCTCTGCATCACGTGCTGCATGCCCTCGCGCAGCTTCGCGGTCGGCGTGCCGCCAGAGGCGTAGCGGAAATGGTCGAGGCGGCCGAGCGCCATCTCGGCCGAGTTCGCCGGCAGCTCGGGCTGCTTGCCGTTCGGCGTCAGCTTCTCGGCGAGGCGGAGCGCCGCGGCGCGGCCGAACACGACGAGGTCGATCAGCGAGTTGGAGCCGAGCCGGTTGGCGCCGTGCACGGAGACGCAGGCGGCTTCGCCGATCGCCATCAGGCCGGGGATGACCGCGTTGTCGTCGCCGTCCCTCTTGGTCAGGACTTCGCCGTGATAATTCGTGGGGATGCCGCCCATGTTGTAGTGCACCGTCGGCACGATCGGGATCGGCTCGCGCGTCACGTCGACATTGGCGAAGATCTTTGCGGATTCCGAGATGCCCGGCAGGCGCTCGGCCAGCACGGCGGGATCGAGATGGTCGAGATGCAGGAAGATGTGATCCTTCTTCTTGCCGACGCCGCGTCCCTCGCGGATCTCGATCGTCATCGCGCGCGAGACCACGTCGCGCGAGGCAAGGTCCTTCGCCGACGGCGCATAGCGCTCCATGAAGCGCTCGCCCTCGGAGTTGACGAGATAGCCGCCTTCGCCGCGCGCGCCTTCGGTGACGAGGCAGCCCGAGCCGTAGATGCCGGTCGGATGGAACTGCACGAACTCCATGTCCTGCAGCGGCAGGCCGGCGCGCAGCACCATGCCGCCGCCGTCGCCGGTGCAGGTGTGCGCCGAGGTGCAGGAGGCGTAGGCGCGGCCATAGCCGCCGGTGGCGAGGATCACGGTCTGGGCGCGGAAGCGGTGCAGCGTGCCGTCGTCGAGCTTGATCGCGATGACGCCACGGCAGGTGCCCTGGTCGTCCATGATCAGGTCGATGGCGAAGAATTCGATGAAGAATTCGGCCGCGTGGCGCAGCGACTGGCCGTACATGGTGTGCAGCATCGCGTGGCCGGTGCGGTCGGCGGCGGCGCAGGTGCGCTGCGCCTGGCCCTTGCCGTAGTCCAGGGTCATGCCGCCGAACGGGCGCTGGTAGATCTTGCCGTCCTCGGTGCGCGAGAACGGCACGCCCCAATGCTCGAGCTCGTAGACCGCCTCGGGCGCGTTGCGCACCATGTATTCGATCGCGTCCTGGTCGCCCAGCCAGTCCGACCCCTTCACGGTGTCGTACATGTGCCAGCGCCAGTCGTCCTTGTGCATGTTGCCGAGCGAGGCGGAGATGCCGCCCTGCGCCGCGACCGTGTGCGAGCGGGTCGGAAACACTTTCGTGATGCAGGCGGTGCGAAGTCCGGCCTCGCTGCAGCCGACCACCGCGCGCAGGCCGGCACCGCCGGCGCCGACCACGACGACGTCGTAGGTGTGGTCCTCGATCGGATAGGCTTTGCCGTTGGTGGCGGGAGCGCCGTTGCCCGTGCCATTCGTTGTGGCGGCCATGGGTTACACTCCGGAAGAAAGTTTCAGGATCGCATAGGTCGAGGCGAGTGCGACGGCGATCGAGAAGAAGTTGTTGAGCATGATCGCGGTGAGCTTCAGCTTCTCGTTATGGACGTAGTCCTCGATCACCACCTGCATCCCGATCTTCATGTGCCAGGCGCTGGCGAAGATGAAGAGCAGCAGGATCACCGCGATCGGCAGCGAGCCGAGGATCTGGGCCGCGCCGGCCTGGTTGCGGCCGAGCAGCATCATCACGATGACCAAGACCGGAATCATCAGCAGCGTCATGGCGACGCCGGTGATGCGCTGGCGCCAGAAATCGGAGGTGCCGGAATGCGCCGCGCCGAGATTGCGGACGCGGCCGAGCGGGGTGCGCATGGACGGCGGCTTGGGAGAGCCGTGGGATTCGCTGTAGCTCATCGTCCGCCTCCGATCGCATAGGCGATGATCCAGATCAGCACCGTCAGCACGATGCCGCCGATCAGCGCGCCCCAGGTCAGGGCTTCGCGCTCGTTGGCCTTGAAGCCGTAGCCGAGGTCCCACACGAAATGCCGGATGCCGCTCAGCATATGGTGCATCAGCGCCCAGGTGTAGCCGAACACGATCAGGCGGCCGATGATGCTGCCGGTGAAGGCCTGGACGTGGGCGTAGGCGGTCGGGCCGGAGGCTGCCGCGATCAGCCACCAGGCCAGCAGCAGCGTTCCGACGTAAAGAGCGATGCCGGTGGCACGGTGAACGATGGACAGCGCCATCGTCAGGGTCCAGCGATAGGTTTGGATGTGCGGCGAAAGCGGTCGTTCGATCCGTGCGGTCATGGGCGGCTTTTGATGTTTGTTGCGGCCCAGCATGGGGCGCGCGGGGATCGCGAAAGGTCGGCTCTATTTACGGAGTCGATTTGGCCGGCGCAATCACCAAATCGCCATAAATCGAACTTGGGTTCAGCTCTATGGTCTTGATGAACCAAGGCCAATCCGGCTCTTGGTATACCAGACCGGCGGTCCACCAGTCAAGATAGGAATATAAATTCATATTTTGGGTCGACCAGGCAAGTCGCATTGAAATCGCTATTGGAACGCCTCTAATCCACCCATTTGCCATCGGCGGTTCGTGCCGGCCAGCGCATCGGCGCAGCCTGCCGCTCATTTCCTGGGACGGATCTTCGCACGCAGCTCAACGGCGCCTTGGCGCGCTGACAGCCGATATGCGCAGCCTGCATTCCACCCCAGCCGGGCTGCCCCGGCGTGTCGACCAGATCAGGCAGATCGCCTACAGCTTTGCCCGCAGCTAGATCCGAGCCGATGCTTCGGAGCAGCTGCGCAAGTCGGCGGGGCAGGTCGGGGTGATTGCGGGTCTCGATATCAAGGAAATCGTCGAGCTCGCGCTGCTGCTGATCGCAACGGGCGCGCTCTCGGGATTTCTGGCCGGCGTGTTCGGCATCGGCGGCGGCGCGATCCTCGTGCCGGTTTTCTATGAATGCTTCCGCATCGCCGGCGTGCCGCTCGAGGTGCGGATGCCGCTGTGTGTCGGCACTTCGCTCGCCGTGATTATCCCGACCTCGATCCGCTCGTTCCAGGCGCATTACAAGCGCGGGGCGGTCGACATGTCGATCCTGCGCGTCTGGTGGCTGCCGATCGTGATCGGCGTCCTCGCCGGCAGCGTCATCGCGCGCTACGCGCCGGAGCGGCTGTTCAAGATCGTGTTCGTGGCCGTCGTCTGGTCAGCCGCGGTCCGGCTGATCTTCGCGCGCGAGACCTGGAAGCTCGACGATGATCTGCCGAAGGGCCCATTGATGCGCGTCTATGGCTTCTGCGTCGGCATCTTGTCGACCTTGATGGGCATCGGCGGCGGCCTGTTCTCGAACCTGCTGATGACCTTCTATAGCCGTCCGATCCATCAGGCCGTCGCGACCTCGTCGGCGCTCGCGGTGCTGATCTCGATTCCCGGCGCGCTCGGCTACATCTATGCCGGCTGGCCGGCGGCGGCGAAATATCCGGCCGTCGCGGCCCTGCAGGCTCCCTTCGCGCTCGGCTACGTCTCGCTGATTGGTGCCGTGCTGGTGATGCCGATGAGCCTCGTCACCGCGCCGCTGGGCGTGAAAGCCGCGCATGCGATGTCGAAGCGCACGCTGGAGGCCGCGTTCGGGTGTTATCTGTTGATCGTGGGCAGCCGGTTTGTGCTGAGTCTGGTGGGCGGACAGTAGCCGTCACACCCTCCGTCATTGCGAGCGTAGCGAAGCAATCCAGAATCTTTCCGCGGAGGCCGTCTGGATTGCTTCGTCGCAAGGGCTCCTCGCAATGACGAAAGCTAAAGCGTCTCACTTCTTCGCGTAGATATCCTTGTACGCGTCACGCAGCACGTTCTTCTGCACCTTGCCCATGGTATTCCGCGGCAGCTCGTCGACGACGAAGACGCGCTTGGGCATCTTGAACTTGGCGAGCCGGCCATCGAGCGCCTTGAGCACCGAGGCTTCGCTGACATCGGCACCCTTGTTGCAAACGAGAACCGCCGTGACGCCCTCGCCGAAATCGGCATGCGGCACGCCGATCACGGCGGATTCGACCACGCCCGGCATGGCGTCGATCTCGCTCTCGATCTCCTTCGGGTACACATTGAAACCGCCGGAGATCACGAGATCCTTGCCGCGGCCGAGGATGTGGACGTACCCCTTGCCGTCGATCTTGCCGAGATCGCCGGTGATGAAGAAGCCGTCGGGCCGGAACTCGGCCTTGGTCTTCTCCGGCATGCGCCAATAGCCCTTGAAGACGTTCGGGCCCTTCACCTCGATCATGCCGATCTCCTCGCGCGGCAATTCCTTGCCGGTCTCGGGATCGGTGACGCGAACGGAGACGCCGGGAAGCGGGAAACCGACCGCGCCGGGCACGCGCTCGCCGTCGTAGGGGTTCGACGTGTTCATGTTGGTTTCGGTCATGCCGTAGCGCTCGAGCACCGCATGTCCCGTGCGCGCCGACCATTCGCGATGGGTGTCGGCGAGCAGCGGCGCCGAGCCCGAGACGAACAGCCGCATGTGCTTCGTGGTCTCGCGCGACAGCGCGGGGTTCTGCAGCAGGCGGGTGTAGAAGGTCGGCACGCCCATCAGCACCGTGGCGCGCGCCATCAGCTTGATGATCAGATCCGGGTCGAGCTTCGGCAGGAAGATCATCGACGCCCGCGCAAACAGCGTCACGTTCGTCGCCACGAACAGGCCATGCGTATGGTAGATCGGCAGCGCGTGGATCAGGACGTCCTTGTCGGTGAAGCGCCAATAATCGACGAGCGAGAGCGAGTTCGACGCCAAATTATCGTGCGTCAGCATCGCGCCCTTGGAGCGGCCGGTGGTCCCCGAGGTGTAGAGGATCGCGGCGAGATCGTCGTTTTCGCGCGCCACTGTCGCGAATTCGCCGCTCGCCTTGTCGGCGGCCTCCGTCAGCGAGCCCTTGCCGTCGGGCCCGAGTGTCTCGACCTTGGCCTTCACCTTGGCGGCAATCGGGGCGAGGCCTTCTGCCTTGGAGGGATCGCACACCACGAGCGCCGGCTCGGCATCGCAGATGAAGTAGTCGAGCTCGTTCAGGGTATAGGCGGTGTTCAGCGGCAGATAGACCGCGCCGGCGCGCACGGTGCCGAGATACAGCACGATATTGGCGACCGACTTTTCCACCTGCACCGCGACGCGGTCGCCCGGCTTCACGCCGCGGGCGACCAGCACGTTGGCCATCTGCCCCGCGCGCGCCATCAGATCGCCATAGCTGATATGAGCGCCGTCATGCGTCTCGATCGCGAGCCGCTTCGGATCGTCCAGGCCATCGAACAGGCGGGAAAACAGGTTGGCGTTGGCAGCTTGGTTCATGCAACATTCCTCGCCGGCAGAGGCCGGTCAAAACCGAGGGCTGGATTAGCAAAAACCGCCCCGCAGAAGCAACGGAGACAGTTTGCATGTTAAAAAACGGGAAACGCGTGGCCTGGGTCACGGGCGGCGGCAGCGGGATCGGGGAAGCCGGCGCCGAGGCGTTGGCTGCCGACGGCTGGACGGTGGTGGTCTCGGGCCGCCGCAAGGATGCCCTGGATACCGTGGTTGCCAGGATCATAGGGACGGGCGGAGCGGCCGAGGCCATTGCGCTCGACGTCTCCAATGCGGCCGAGGCCCAGAAGGCGGCCGATCAGATCGTCGCAAAGCACGGCCGCATCGACCTGCTGGTCAACAATGCCGGCATCAATCTTCCCAAGCGCAGCTGGAAGGACATGGAACTGGAGGGCTGGGACAAGCTGGTCCAGGTCAATCTCAACGGCGTGCTCTATTGCATGCGCGCCGTGCTGCCGACGATGCGCAAGCAGCAGGACGGCGCGATCATCAACGTCTCGTCCTGGGCCGGTCGCCACGTCTCGAAGATGCCGGGCCCGGCCTACACCACGACCAAGCACGCGGTGCTGGCGCTGACCCATTCCTTCAACATGGATGAATGCGTCAACGGCCTGCGCGCCTGCTGCCTGATGCCGGGCGAGGTGGCGACCCCGATCCTGAAGCTGCGCCCGGTGGTGCCGAGCGAGGAGGACCAGGCGAAGATGCTGCAATCCGAAGACCTCGGCCGCACCATCGCCTTCATCGCGTCGATGCCGCCGCGTGTGTGCATCAACGAGCTCCTGATCAGCCCGACGCATAATCGCGGCTTCATCCAGACGCCGAACAACAGGGATTGAGACGCGACGACCGCGCGGCAATCTCTCCTCGTCGTCCCGGGGCGCGACAAAGTCGCGAGCCCGGGACCCATAACCACAGGGAGTGGTTTGGCGAAGACTCGGAGTGACCGTCTCGCGCGACAGCCTCTTCCTGTGGCTATGGATCCCGGATCTGCGCTCCGCTTCGCTGCGCTTGTCCGGGACGACGGCGGAGAGTTTGGCGCACACTCCCCGCACGAACATCCCCACGCATAGTTTCACCCATCACAAAGAATTTTTCTCCGAAACCGCATCGCAAACCCTCCCGTAGTTCGGTCCAACGACGGCACTGCTGCATCACTTCTCAACTGTCGCAGTCGCCGTTGTTGCCCAACTCAAACGCCGGCCATCGCCGGTCACCATTCAATCGGGAGACTTTCCATGTCGAAGCGCATTGCCTATCTCGCTGCCGCCGCCTTCAGCGCCCTCGCCATCACCGCGACCGTCGTCGCGCCGGCCAGCGCCGAGGAGAAGACCGTCATGGTCGGCGGCGCTGCGATGTTCCCGTCGAAGAACATCGTGCAGAACGCGGTCAACTCCAAGGACCACACCACGCTGGTGGCGGCCGTGAAGGCGGCGGGCCTGGTGCCGACGCTGGAAAGCAAGGGTCCGTTCACGGTGTTCGCGCCGACCAACGCCGCCTTCGGCAAGCTGCCGGCCGGCACCGTCGACAATCTGGTCAAGCCCGAGAACAAGGCGACGCTGACCAAGATTCTCACCTATCATGTCGTGCCCGGCAAGCTCGCGGCCTCCGACCTCACCGACGGGAAGAAGATGAAGACCGCGGAGGGCGAGGAACTGACGGTGAAGAAGATGGACGGCAAGACCTGGATCGTCGATGCCAAGGGCGGCACCTCGATGGTGACTATCTCCAACGTCAACCAGTCGAATGGCGTGATCCATGTGGTCGACACCGTGCTGATGCCGGCGACGTAACACCGCGCCCCTGTTTCATCCCCGAACAGGGTGCTTTGAGACGGCGAGCCGGGGGTGCCCGGCTCGCTTTTTTGTGACCACGATAGGCTCGCGGCATCGATTCCATGCCGGACAGGGCGTAACGAAAGCGGAAACTTCGGCGTATAATTACCTTCAGTCGATCTTCAGGACGGAACCAGCATGGCGAGTCTCACAGTCACCGACGAGCGCGTCGGGGCCACCCCGGTCAAAGTGATCCAGCCGGCCTGGGTGCGGATCATGCACTGGGTCAACGCGCTTGCCATGATCCTGATGATCCTGTCGGGCTGGCAGATCTACAATGCCTCGCCGCTGTTCGGCTTCAGCTTCCCGCGCGAATATACACTCGGCGGCTGGCTCGGCGGCGGCCTGCTCTGGCACTTCGCGGCGATGTGGCTCTTGATGATCAACGGTCTCGCCTATCTCGTCACCGGCTTCGTCACCGGCCGCTTCGCTAAGAAGCTGCTGCCGATCACGGCGTCCGGCGTGCTTCACGACGTCAGGGCGGCGCTGACCTTCAAGCTCGGCCATGACGATCTCACCGTCTACAACTACGTGCAGCGCGTGCTGTATGCGGGCATCATCGTGGTCGGCGTGCTGATCGTGTTGTCAGGACTTGCGATATGGAAGCCGGTGCAGCTCTATTACCTCGTGATGCTGTTCGGCGATTATCCGGCCGCGCGCTATGTCCACTTCTTCTGCATGGCCGCGATCTGCGCATTCCTCGTCATTCACGTTCTGCTCGCGCTGCTGGTGCCGAAGAGCCTGCGCGCCATGATCATCGGTCGCTGAGGAGGAGACTATGGCAAAGCGCTCATTCCTGATCCCCGGCGTCGACAAGCGGCTCCTGATCAAGGACTCCCTCAAGACGATGCCCGATGTCACCCGCCGCCGCTTGATCGCGGGCGGTGCCAGTCTCGGGGCGCTGACGCTGCTCACCGGCTGCGACGTCGTCGACTCGTCCTCGGCCGAAACCATGCTCGCCAAGGTCTCGAAGTTCAACGACGCCGTGCAGGCCTTCATCTTCAATCCGGATGCGCTGGCGCCGACCTTCCCCGAGAGCGCGATCACGAAGCCGTTTCCGTTCAACGCCTATTACGATCTCGACGACGCGCCCGATATCGACGGCAAAGACTGGAAGCTCGAGGTGCGCGGTCTCGTCGACAACAAGAAGTCCTGGACGCTGGACGAGCTCTACAAGCTGCCGCAGGTCACGCAGATCACGCGTCACATCTGCGTCGAGGGCTGGAGTGCGATCGGCAGCTGGACCGGGACGCCCATGCGCGACTTCCTCAAGCTGATCGGCGCCGACACCCGCGCCAAATATGTCTGGTTCCAGTGCGCCGACAAGGACGGCTACAACTCGCCGCTCGACATGCGCTCCGCGCTGCATCCGCAGACCCAGATGACATTCAAATATGCGAGCGAGATCCTGCCGCGCGCCTACGGTTTCCCGATGAAGATCCGCGTGCCGACCAAGCTCGGCTTCAAGAACCCGAAATACGTGGTCTCGATGGAAGTCACCAACGACTACAAGGGCGGCTATTGGGAAGACCAGGGGTACAATTCGTTTAGTGGAAGCTAACCTCGAACTCCGCTGCCGTAGGGTGGATTAGCCGAGCGGCTGTGCGAAGCGCAGTCGCTTGGCGTAATCCACCATGCTTCAGCGTTCGCCGAACGAAGTTGGTGGATCACGCTTCGCTAATCCACCCTACGGCACCGGTTGCTTGGCGGGTCCCACCTTCCTTTGGCACAGCGACAGCACCGCCCCGAGCGCCAGCAACCCCGCCGACACGTTCAGCGCGTAGCTCAGGCTCCCCAGCGCATCCGTGATCGCGCCGACCACGATCGGCCCCAGCGTCTGGCCGACGCCGAACGAGATCGTCATCGCGGCGATCGCGGTCGGCCACACCTCGGATGGATAGTTGAAGCGCACGAAGGCCGTGGTCGAGCCGACCACGGCGAAGAAGGCGACGCCGAACACGACGGCGGAGACCGCGAGCCATGCCGGCGAATGCCCGAGGATCGGCAGGGCCGCGCCCAGCGCGTTGGTACCGAGGATGATGGCGGTGGCGAGGCCGCCGCGGTCCAGCGCCAGCACGCCGCGCCAGGCCCAGGGCGTGACGAAGGCGCTCAGCCCGATCAGGCTCCAGAACGCGGCCTGCGCCGCGGCCCCGCCGCCGCCGTCGCGCACATAGGCGATCATGAAGGTCATGTAGGCGATGTAGCCGGCGCCGAACAGGAAATAGCTGGCGAGGTAGATCAGCACGGGGAGGATCGCGAACGACGCGTGGCTGCCTTCCGAGAAGCGGACGCTGCTCTCGATGCGGATCAGGAACAGCGGGATCGTCATCGCGACGGACAGCAGCGTCAGCGCCCACCAGACGATCCACCACGAGCCCGGCCCGAAATATTGCAGCGTGAACGGAGCGATCAGGCCGGAGGCGAGAATGCCGATGCCGGGCCCGGCGTAGAACAGGCTCAGCAGGAAATTGGCCCGCGCGGGCTGCGACTGCGCGATGGTGGCGGCCAGCGCGCCGCCGGCGACGAAGCCGACTGCCGCGCCCAGGCCCAGCACGAGACGGGCCAGGCTCAGCGCAACGAAATTGCCCGATAGGGCGCACGTCGCGAGCGCGGCGACGCAGGCCAGGGTCCCGCCGCGGATCGCCGCGGACCAGCCGATGCGCTGGATCAGCCGGGACGCCACCAGCGCGCCCACGAGATAGCCGACGGCGTTGATCGTGTTCATGAAACCGGCGGCCGAATAGGACCAGCCGAGGTCCTCCCGCATGTCGGGCAGCACCAGCGCATAGGCAAAGCGGCCGATGCCGAGCCCGACCGTCGCCGCCAGCGACAGGGTCAGGATCAGCCGCGCAGGATGCGGGTTGGGCGTGGGGCGCTCAGGGGCGTGCAAGGGGTACTCCGGCGCCGGCACTGTGGCAGGCCCTGCCTGTCTTGCACAGCCGCGCGGCGGCAATGGTGTCTTGCCAAGCGCGCAACGCCGCTCTAGCACTCCGGCCGAACCGTCATTCCGGGGCGCGCGCAGCGCGAGCCCGGAATCCATTTCACCGCTTGCGCTGTGGCCTGATGGATTCCGGGCTCGCTCGCTTTGCTCGCGCCCCGGAATGACGAGAGAGGATCGAAAAGGACACGACCATGGCGACCCACAAATTGCTGCTGCTCCCCGGCGACGGTATCGGCCCCGAGGTGATGGGCGAGGTGAAGCGGCTGATCGACTGGCTCAATGCGGCCGGGATCGCCAAGTTCGAGACCGACACCGGCCTCGTCGGCGGCTCCGCCTATGACGCCCACAAGGTGTCGATCTCCGAGGGCGACATGGCCAAGGCGAAGGACGCCGACGCCGTGATCTTCGGCGCGGTCGGCGGCCCGAAATGGGATACGGTTCCGTACGAGGTGCGCCCCGAAGCCGGCCTGCTTCGCCTGCGCAAGGATCTCGCTCTGTTCGCCAACCTGCGTCCCGCAATGTGCTACCCGGCGCTGGCCGATGCCTCCAGCCTGAAGCGCGAGGCGGTCGAGGGGCTCGACATCATGATCGTGCGCGAGCTCACCGGCGGCGTCTATTTCGGCGAGCCCAAGACCATCACCGATCTCGGCAACGGCCAGAAGCGCGCCATCGATACCCAGGTCTACGACACCTACGAGATCGAGCGCATCGGCCGCGTTGCCTTCGAGCTTGCCAGGAAGCGCAAGAACAAGGTGACGTCGATGGAGAAGCGCAACGTCATGAAGTCGGGCGTGCTCTGGAACGAGGTCATGACCCAGGTCCACAAGCGCGAATACCCCGATGTCACGCTCGAGCATCAGCTGGCCGATTCCGGCGGCATGATGCTGGTGAAATGGCCGAAGCAGTTCGACGTCATCGTGACAGACAATTTGTTCGGCGACATGCTGTCCGACATCGCGGCGATGTTGACGGGGTCGCTCGGCATGCTGCCCTCGGCTTCGCTCGGAGAGATCGACGTCAAGAGCAAGAAGCGCAAGGCGCTGTACGAGCCCGTGCACGGCTCCGCCCCTGATATCGCCGGCAAGGGTCTCGCCAATCCGATCGCGATGATCTCGTCCTTCGGCATGGCGCTGCGCTATTCCTTCGACATGGGCGATCTCGCCGACAAGGTCGATGCCGCGATCGCCGCGGTGCTCGCCAGCGGCCTGCGCACCGCCGACATCAAGTCGGAAGGCACCACGGCTGCTTCCACCACGCAGATGGGCGAAACGATCCTGAAGGAATTGCAGAAGCTGCACGCATAAGGCGGCAAGCACCGCACTCGTAGGGTGGGTTAGTCGTGCGGGCTGCGCGAAGCGCAGACCGCGGGGCGTAACCCACCTCTTCTGTCGCCGCGGCAACTAACGTGGTGGGTTACGCCTTCGGCTAACCCACCCTACGGCACCTGCACTCGGAGCCATCTCATGGATTCACCCCGCCCCAAGATCGCGGAAACCATCGTCCATGAAACGGTGCGGCTGCGCGAGGCGCAGATCGGGCGCCGTTGCGAGGTGCTCGCGGGCACGCGCATCGAATATGCCTCGCTCGACGACTACTCCTATCTGGGCGAGAGTTGCGACGTCGCCGACGCGGTGATCGGCAAGTTCACGGCCATCGCCAACGCGGTGCGGATCGGCGCGCCCAATCATCCGATGGGCCGGCCGTCCCAGCATCGCTTCACCTATTGCCCCGAATATTACGATGCGAGCGCGACGCGCGACCGCGACTTCTTCGCGGAGCGCCGCGGCGACCGCGTCATCGTCGGCAACGACGTCTGGATCGGGCACGCCGCAATCCTGCTGCCGGGCGTGAGCGTCGGCGACGGCGCGGTGATTGCTGCAGGCGCCGTCGTCAGCCGCGATGTCGAGCCCTACACCATCGTCGGCGGCGTTCCCGCGCGCCCCATCCGCAGGCGCTTTGCCGAGTCCGTCGCGGCAAGCTTGCGCCGGATCGCCTGGTGGGATTGGCCGGATGCGCTCATCTTCGAGCGCCTCGGCGATTTCCGCTCCGAGGCGATCGAGGAATTTTGCAGGCGTTACGACCCGGCGGCCAACGCGTGAGGCAGACCATCTCATCACAACAAAAAAGGCCGGGCGAGAGCCCGGCCATTTTGATTCGGGTCGCCTTGCGTCCGCTCAGTACAGCGGGAAGTTCTGCGGATAGCCGCCGACATCGCCTGGCGGCGAGAGCGGCTGGCGATCGATCGGGCGGTTGAGATTCTCGCGGGCGAAGGACGGATAACCCACGGCCGGCGGGAAAGCGTAGTCGCTAAACTTGCGGTCGCCCGGATTGACCTCGGTGCCGCCATCCAGCCAGGAGCGCTTGCTCACATAGATGCGGGTGCGGCCCTGCTGATAGACCGCGTTGGGGCCGCTCGGGCCGTAGATGGGCCGGCCGCGATCGTCATAGCGCTGCTTGGACTTGGTGTCGGCCGAGGCCGGAGTCGCGAACGCGATGGCAATTGCGGCGCCCGCCGCAAGCCAGGTCGCCAATTTGTTCGCGGCAGAAAATTTCGAGCTCATCACGTCCCCTTCAGGCGGCAGGCCGCCAGTCGATTTCACCGCATACTAGCCCGGCGGGGGTGACTGCAACTAGGTCAATTGGGTCACACCAGCGGGGAATAATCGTGCGCATCAGCAAAAGTTGCATGCAAACCAGCTACTTGAGCTTGATGCTGATCAAAGCGCTCCGCGCAATTGCGCGTTCGCGGCGCCCAGCAGCCAGTCCGCCGGGCCTGCGGGGTCACAGCGGCCGCGTTTCAGCTCGGCATGGGCGAACAATTCCGCCAGCCTGGGCTCGTTGCCCGAGGCCAGCAGCGTCAGCCGGTTCAGCGTGCAGGCGATCGCCGCGCGCCGGCTGGGCAGGCCGTCGCCCTGGCAGGTGAAGCCGGAGATCTGGAGCGCCGGCTCCTCGCTGCGCTTGAGGTAGCCGAGACAGGCCTGCGCGCCCTCCATTGTGCCGGTTGGCCGGAACAGGGCGACGGGGCCGAATTTGGTGTCGATCAGGCCGGCCTGCTCGAGCGCGGTGGCCGCGCCCAAGCCCATCCGGGCGGCGAGATCCGCGGTCGCCGGACGGGTCACGTCGAATTCGGCGCCCTGGCGGTAGATTTCGAGCTCGGCGACGGGCCTGCCCGCGTCATCGCTCCAGCGCAGCACGTCCCTGCGGCCGCCTTCGGGGTGCCTCAGGATGATGTAAGATGCTGTTTTATCAGAAGAATCGTTTCGACTGACGGCGAAGGCCGGGTGCGAACGGTCAGCTACGCTCCAGCCCGGTTTCCCGGCCGGCTCGTGGTCGCGCAGATCGGGCAGCTGGCCCAGCGCTGCGAGGGCGAGGATGGCAAACAGCGCGAGCGCCCCCACATAGGCGAACAGGTGCGCCAGCGTGCCGACGACCTCGTCGGCGAAGGCGAGCAGCGCCAGCTGGATGGCGGTCCGGGTAGGGCTCACGGCCATGCTGGCCTCAGGCGACTGCATCCACGTCCCTAAGGCATGGTCCAACGTTGTCTTGAGGCCGGTTCTCGCATAGAAGCGCTGCTCTTCCTGTTTAAGCGTCAGCTTCAGGAACGGGCTTTTTCATCGGAGAGTGAACGATGGGTTACAAAGTCGCAGTGGTCGGCGCGACCGGCAATGTCGGACGGGAAATGCTCAACATCCTGGATGAGCGCAAATTTCCCGCGGACGAGGTCGTGGCCCTGGCCTCGCGCCGCAGCGTCGGCGTCGAGGTCTCCTATGGCGACCGTACCCTGAAGGTCAAAGCGCTCGAGCACTACGATTTCTCCGACGTCGACATCTGCCTGATGTCGGCGGGCGGTGCGGTGTCGAAGGAATGGTCGCCGAAGATCGGCGCCGCCGGCACCGTGGTGATCGACAACTCCTCGGCCTGGCGCATGGATCCGGACGTGCCGCTGATCGTGCCGGAAGTGAACGCGGCTGCGACGGAAGGCTTCAAGAAGAAGAACATCATCGCCAACCCGAACTGCTCGACCGCGCAGCTCGTGGTCGCGCTCAAGCCGCTGCACGACAAGGCCACGATCAAGCGCGTCGTGGTCTCGACCTATCAATCGGTGTCGGGCGCCGGCAAGGACGCGATGGACGAGCTGTTCTCGCAGACCAAGGCCGTCTACACCAATGACGAGCTGGTCGCGAAGAAATTTCCCAAGCGCATCGCCTTCAACGTCATCCCCCACATCGATGTCTTCATGGAGGACGGCTACACCAAGGAAGAGTGGAAGATGATGGCGGAGACCAAGAAGATTCTTGATCCCAAGATCAAGCTTACGGCCACCTGCGTGCGCGTGCCGGTGTTCGTCGGCCACTCCGAGGCCGTCAACATCGAGTTCGAGAACCCGATCAGCGCGGACGAAGCCCGCAACATCCTGCGCACCTCGCCGGGCTGCCTCGTCATCGACAAGCAGGAGCCCGGCGGCTACGCCACGCCCTATGAGGCGGCCGGCGAGGATGCCACCTATATCAGCCGCATCCGCGAGGACGCGACCGTGGAGAACGGTCTGGTGCTCTGGTGCGTGTCGGACAATCTGCGCAAGGGCGCCGCGCTCAATGCGATCCAGATCGCCGAAGTGCTGATCAACCGCAAACTGATCAGCGCGAAGAAGAAGGCGGCGTAAGCCGCCGCTCGGCGGTCACACCCCTCTCGTCGTCCCGGATCTGCGCTCCGCCCTGGACAACGCTACGCGTTGCCAAGAGCTGCGCTTGTCCGGGACGGCGATCTCGTTTGATGCGGCAGTATACGAAACCGCTCAAGCCGCGCTGCGCGCGTTCTTGAATTCCTTCGTCGTCTTGTCCAGCACGAATAGCGAGCCCTCCGAGACGCCGAAATAGGCGCCGTGCGTCTGCATCTGGCCGCTCTCAACCGCCTTGCGCACGAACGGGAAGGTCATCAGGTTTTCCAGGCTGCGGAACACGGCGGCCTTCTCGATGCGCTCGACGAACTGCGCCATGCTCTCGTGCTCGCGCTGCTCGACCACTTCGCCCGGCTTGATGAACATCTGCATCCACTTGCCGATGAAGTCGCCCGGCGTGAGCGGCTCGATCTTGTCGACGAAGGCGCGGATGCCGCCGCATTGCGCGTGGCCAAGCACCACGATGTGCTTCACCTTCAGCACCGTCACGGCATATTCCAGCGCCGCCGAGACGCCGTGAGCGGTGCCGTCGGGCTGATACACCGGCACGAGGTTGGCGATGTTGCGGACGACGAACAATTCGCCGGGGCCGACGTCGAAGATCACTTCCGGCGAGACGCGGCTGTCACAGCAGCCGATCACCATCACTTCCGGCGACTGCCCCTTCACCGACAGCTCGCGATAGCGGGTCTGCTCGGTCGGCAGCCGCTGGGTGGCGAAGGCCTTGTAGCCTTCCAGCAAATGCTTCGGGAATGTCATCATACCTATGCCTAATCATAGACCGCTGGGGTGAACAAGCCTTTCGAATGGGCAGGCCAAGTGCTATCGGCTGATGTCGGACGACAGACGAGGAAGGAACGCTTGCATGACCCGCCCGCGCCGCAGCCATCTGTTCATGCCCGGCTCCAACCCCCGCGCGCTGGAAAAGGCGCGCAATCTCGCCGCCGACGGCCTGATCCTCGATCTGGAAGACTCGGTCGCTCCCGAGGCCAAGGCGGCGGCGCGTGACGGCATCGCCGCCGCGATCGCGGCCAAGGGTTTTGGCAAGCGCGAGGTTTTGATCCGGACCAACGGTCTCGACACGCCGTGGTGGGCCGATGACGTCGCGATGGCCGCCAAGGCCTCGCCCGACGGCATCCTGGTTCCAAAAGTTTCAAGCCTCGAAGATCTCGATACGATCGGTCGCAAGCTTGCCGAGCTCGGCGCCGCGCCGAGCGTGAAGGTCTGGGCCATGATCGAGACCGCGCGCGCGGTGCTGCACGCCGAGGAGCTGGCCGCCGCCGGACGCGATCCATCGCGGCGCCTCTCCGGCTTCGTGTTCGGCCCGAACGATATCTCGCGCGAGACGCGGATCAGGATGCTGCCGGGCCGCGCCGCGATGATTCCGATGATCACCCACTGCATCCTGGCGACGCGCGCCCACGGCCTCGAGATCCTCGACGGCCCCTACAGCGACATCGCCAATTCCGACGGCTTCGCCACCGAATGCGCGCAAGGGCGCGATCTCGGCTTCGACGGCAAGACGCTGATCCACCCCTCGCAGATCGACGCCTGCAACGCGATCTTCACGCCTCCCGAAGAGGAAGTCGCGCGCGCCCGAAAGATCATCGCCGCGTTCGAGCTGCCCGAGAACGCCTCGCGCGGCGCGATCCGCCTCGACGGCGCCATGGTGGAGCGCCTGCACGCCGACATGGCCCGCCGCACCATCGAGATCGCGGACGCGATCGCGGCGATGGGGAAGGGCTGAAGAGAGGTCCTGGCGCCGGATATCCGCCTGGCGCGGATTTCCCGTCAGTATCGATAGGCCGCTCGCCTGGTGCGCCGGGATTCCTGTAACTTAGATCACACAGTCCGGCTGATTGCTCCGATAAATTTGCGTCGTTTGAATACTGCTTCCCGTCCCCGATATGGCGAGTGGGCTTTCGCATGTTTCGCAGATTATTCTATTGCTGTGTCATTCTTGCCCTCGCAGGACCCGCAGCCGCTATTGACCGCGTCAAAGCCGAGTCGAACGCTGCCATTGCCGCCGCCTCCGAGCAAATACGGCGAGATCCCAAGGACGCGAATGCGTACTACAACCGGGGCAACGCTTACGCCGCCAGGGGCGATACGGACCGCGCCATAGCCGACTACACGGCGACGATCCGGCTCGATCCGGCGCATGCGAATGCCTACTACAACCGGGGCAACGGTTACAGCAGCAAGGGCGACACGGACCGTGCCATTGCTGACTACACGGCGACGATCCGGCTCGATCCGGCCTATGCCAACGCGTACTACAACCGAGGCAACGCCTACAGCAACAAGGGCAACACCGATCGGGCCATAGCCGACTACACCGAAGCGGTGCGCCTGCAGCCGGCGAATGCGAACGCGTATTTCAATCGCGGCAACGCCTACGGCAACAAGGGCGACGCGGACCGCGCCATCGCCGACTACACCGAAACGATACGCGTGGATCCCACCTATGCGAACGCCTATGTCAATCGCGGGCTGGCCCACGAGAAGCGCGGCGATTTCGCCAAGGCAAGAGCCGATTTCAACGCCACGCTCGGACTGACCCAGAGCGCCACTAGATGGGCTCTGGACAAGGCGCGTGAGCGGCTCTCCGCCCTGCCGCCGCCGCCGCCGCCGCCGCCGCCGCCGCCGCCAGCTACGATCCTGGTCGAGAAAGCGGGCGTTGCGAACGGTGATCGCCGTATCGCCCTCGTCATCGGCAACTCGGCTTATGAAAACGTCGCCGCACTGCCGAACCCCGTCCGCGACGCGAGCCTCGTCGCCGACGTGCTGAGGCTCACCGGGTTCGAAGCGGTCACGCTGCTGACCAATCTGCGCAAGGATGCGTTGGTGAATGCCTTGCGCGAGTTCGCAGCACGCGCGGAGACGGCGGATTGGGCGGTCGTGTATTATGCCGGACACGGCATGGAGGTCGGCGGCGTCAATTATCTCATCCCGACCGATGCGAGGATCGCCGCGGACCGCGAAATCGGATTCGAAGCAGTGCCGGTCGATCAGGTCCTCAATGCCGCCGAGCGCGCCAGAAAATTGCGCCTCGTCATTCTCGATGCGTGCCGTGACAATCCGTTCGCCGCCCAGATGAAACGCACGATGACGGTGGCATCACGTTCCGTGTCACGAGGTCTCGCCCCGCTCGAGCCGGAGGCTGGAACGCTGGTGGTCTATGCCGCCAAGGACGGCGAGACCGCGCTCGACGGCGACGGGATCAACAGTCCGTTCGCGACCGCCTTCGTCAAGAATCTTCCGACGCCGGGCCTCGAAGTCCGCAGGCTGTTCGATTTCGTTCGCGACGATGTCATGGAAGCGACCGGCCGCAGGCAAAAGCCGTTCAGCTACGGCTCGATCTCCGGACGGCAGGATTTTTATTTCGTGGCCGGCAAGTGATGTCGGCCTTGGTAGAATTAAGCCGGAGCTTTACCGAAGTGCCTGCAGGAATGAGCAAGGGCTAAGGCGTCGTTTCGGCTTGGCGAGCGATGCCGTGCCATATGGCATCCTTGAGAGCGATGAATGAGGGCGGTGGAATGGTCGGCGGATCGGCAGGTCCGCTCGCCGCTCCCGGCACCAGGACGGCGACGTGGATCTCGCCATCCGTATAGTAGGGGTCGCCGCCACCGTTTCGGCCGAACAGCGTGGGGCCTATGCCGGAGATCTGAAAGAAACTGCTGACGACGCGGGCCGCTCGCAGGTCGGCCATCAGGAGATCCCGCTCGGCATCGATGTTGGCCGCGATGTGATGGGTGACCTGTCCCGTATCGTGGCTCAGCCCGACGCCTCGGTCGAAAGTTGCCGAACCGAGCCAGACTGGTCGACCGTCATCACCCTTTTCGAGGGCCTTCCAGAACCGAACGTGATTCCGCCGATCTGCACTTTTCCCTGCAGGCTTCTCGAACGCGTATTGCTCCTTCTTTCCCAGATAGTAGAGCGGGCTGACCGGCGCGTCGCGATACGGTCGATCCAGTACCACGCTCCCGACGATCTCGATGCTTGATCGCAGCGTCACGGCGTCGGCCGCAGACCATCCCGCCGCGTTCATGGCGCGGACGACATCTCCGCCCTCGCCAACAAGTCCAACGTTCAGAGGGTCACCAGGGATATCGTCCGATGTCCTGGTGAGCATCGGCAACGAAGCGAGCCCCGCTTCTTGTTCGTGGTGAATCCACAGGGTGGGCACCAGAACATATGCGAGGGCTAGATAGACGAGCACAACAAAGGCCAGCACGAAAGGCCACCGTCGCTTCCTCGTCCCGGTCTTCGCGGAATTGGTCATGCGGTATCGTTCGAGCCAGTATACGCGACAGCATACCTATCCAGCATAGTCCGTGACAACGTCCGGTGCGAGGTTCGCCCCCGCAGGGGCGTGCGCCAAGCCGATGGCCCCGTTCTCGCCGAAAATCTCACTCGTCGGTCGAGCCCCCCGCGACTCAGTGCGGCACGATCTCTGCGCGATCAAGCGACTCCAGCGTCGAGGCGTTGCCGCAATAGCCGTGGTAATTCTCCGCGGCGGTGCCCTCGGCGAGATCACGGTCGCACTGCCCCTTCTGATCGCAGAGCGAGCAGACCCGCTCCATGTCGCGCAGCAGCAGGGGCTGTGCGCGGCCGAGGCCTTCGGCGCTGATGCCGAGCTGCTCCAGCATCTTCGGCAGCTCGTCGGCGGCGTGCCGGCCGTGACGGACCAGCTCTTCGAGATCGTCGGGCGCGATCCTGAGATCATTCGCGATCCGGTCGAAATCGGCGCGATCGAGCTGCCGCATCTCGTTCATCTCGCGGCGATGGTTCAGCCAGCTCGCAAAGGACTCGATGAGGTCCTGAACGATGGGATAAGGCTTGCTTGCGGTGCTCATGGAACGCTCCATTCGGACGTCGGAATTGGAGCGAATTAAGCACAATGGTGCAGGAGCGCGTTGCGCTGGATCAAACAGGATTCAGCGTCTCGTGTCCCGGACGCGCTGCAGCGCGATTGGGATGGGCACGATGTGGTCGTCGAAAGAGCGTAAGTCCCTCGACATCGTCATGGCCGGGCTTGACCCGGCCATCCACGCCTTGGTGCGCAGTGCAAAGAACGCGGATGCTCGGGACAAGCCCGGGCATGACGACCACTTATGCTGCTATGCGATCGTTCAAGGTAGCGGAGAGCTACCTAAACTTTTCCGCCGCCCAGGCATACAGGCTGCCCGGAATCGGCTTTTCGCCGCCGCGGCCCTTGGGCGAGATGTGCAGGCCGATGATCTCGGGGCTGGTGACGAGGCCGAGATAGCTCGATGGGTCGAAGAAGCGTTTCGGCTCGGCATGCACGGCATAGAACGATTGCTTCGGAAGTGCGTTGTGCAACTCGCCGGTGCGGCGCGCGAGCGCGGTCAGCGCGGCAGGGCCGTAGATCGCGACGCGAATATCCGAAAGGCGGTTCGAGCCGCCGCGCAGGCGGCGCATCATGAAGGTGATGCGGTGGCGCAGCGACAGCCAGTCCGGCGTCAGCTCATCCTGTTCCATCAGCTCCTCGAACGCGCGCACGATGCCGTGCCCGGGCGGAAGATAGATCACGGAGTTGCCGAGCTGGCGCGGCCGCTCCCAGGCGAAGTACGGCTTTGCCGGATCGATCTCGATGGGCTTCAAGAGCAGCACGTCGGCATCGAGCCAGAGGCCGAGGCCCTTCGCCATCAGCTTCATGCGGAAGAAGTCGCTGAACTGCAGCGCGGTCCAGTCGCGCCAGCTGCCGTCCGGCTGCGGCGGCCGCAGCCGTTCGGAGAACGCGTGCGGCAGGATCGCCTCGGCATCCGCATTGGCGATTCCTGCGGGCAGGCCGGGAATGGTGTCGAAGCTGTAGACCGTGATCTTGTGGCCGGCAGCGAGCTGCGAGCGCAGGCAGGTCCGGCGCAGCGCATCCATCGGGCCATGCCAGAAGGTGACGATCTCGGGCAGCATGAGGAAAAGCTATACGGGATATCCGGAGCAAAGAAAAAGCCCCGGCGCGGATGGCGCACCGGGGCTCGAACGAGAACTAGAGCATGATCAGGAAAAGTGTGCAGCGGTTTTCCGGAAAGATCATGCTCAAAAAATACGAGATCAGGCCCAGGCGCGTTCGCGCTTGAGCTTCTCCTCGTAGCTGTCGATCGAGGCCTTCTTCTCCATGGTGAGACCGATGTCGTCGAGGCCGTTGATCAGGCAGTGCTTGCGGAACGGATCGATCTCGAACTTGACCTTGCCGCCGTCGGGGCCGCGGATCTCCTGGTTCGGCAGGTCGATCGTCAGCGTCGCGTTGGCGCCGCGTTCGGCATCGTCGAACAGCTTGTCGAGGTCTTCTTGGCTGACGCGGATCGGCAGGATGCCGTTCTTGAAGCAGTTGTTGTAGAAGATGTCGCCGAACGAGGTCGAGATCACGCAGCGGATGCCGAAGTCGAGCAGCGCCCAGGGCGCGTGCTCGCGGCTCGAACCGCAGCCGAAATTGTCGCCGGCGACCAGAACCTTGGCGTTGCGATAGGCGGGCTGGTTGAGAACGAAATCCGGGTTCTCGCTGCCGTCGTCCTTGTAGCGCTGCTCGGAGAAGAGCCCCTTGCCAAGGCCGGTGCGCTTGATGGTCTTGAGGTACTGCTTCGGAATGATCATGTCGGTGTCGACATTGATGATCTTCAGCGGCGCCGCGACGCCTTCCAGCGTGGTGAACTTGTCCATGGTTGCGCTTTCCCGGGTGGGTCTGGGGGAACGGGTATTTATCGCGATCGGGGCGGGAATCCTAGGCCGAAATCGGCAGGTCTAGTCTGCTTGGCGGGATCAAGCCACGGAGGAGGTGCGCTCCCTCTACGCTTCCTACTCCGCCCGCGCCTCAATCGCGGCCATATCGTCGTCCGAGAGGCCAAAATGGTGGCCGATCTCGTGGATCAGGACGTGGCGGACGATATGGCCGAGGCTTTCGTCGTGCTCGGCCCAGTAATCCAGGATCGGCCGGCGGTAGAGCCAGACCATGTTCGGCAGCCGCGCCACGTCGCCAAAACTCTGCTGCGGCAGGCCGACGCCTTGGAACAGGCCGAGCAGGTCGAACTCGCTCTCGCACCCCATCTCGTCCAGGACCTCCTCGGTCGGGAAGTCGTCAACGCGGACAATCACGCCCTCGCAGAGCTTGCGAAACTCGGCCGGGAGCCGCTCGAACACCTCGTGAGCCATCGCTTCCATCTCGGCCAGCGAGGGCGCTTTCAATTCCGTCCACATGGGCTTCTTCTAAAGCGTTTTCGAGCGTAGTGGATACCGGTTTCGCGTGAAGAAGACGCGTCAAAATAGAGTCCGGGGCCTGTTCCGATTCCATCGGAACGGGCTCTGCCGCGGGTTCCGCGGCGATGCATCTGGCTTTATAAGCGCGGCGAGGTTGACGGGCGTCGCCAAAACGGGGAGCGTGGGGCCGTCGATGGGACGTTTCAGGTGGGCGGAAAAATGCGAGCGAAAACAGCGCTGACTCTACTGTGCATGGGGTTGTTTTCGCAGTTTTGCGTCGGCGCGGAAGCCCAGACCGCCAGCCCCGGGGTTCGCCTCGCCCAGGCGGCTCCGCCCGACGACGTTCCGCCGCCGCGCAAGCGGCCCCCGGCGCGCTTGCGCGTCACGCCCTATTACAGCCCGGATGGTGTCTATCCCCGCTACAACCCGGGTCCCGACGCGCTCCGCGTGTGCAACGCCACCTATGTGCAGGAGTACCGGCCGAGCGGCACCGTGATCGTGCCGCGCGTGAGCTGCTATTGGCGCCGGGGCTGACCAGTTCAATGCCCGCGCCAGCGAACAGCGCGGAGGCCTCGTGAGGGTCGTGATGGCGAGATGGATCGCATTGGCCGTTGCCGTCGCGCTTGCCGCCGGCCTGCCTCGCGCGGCTTCCGCTGCGCAAAGGGTGACGATACCGGAGGCCTCGGCGGGGATCGCGGTTTTCGATGCACGACGACACGCGCGAACCCGTGACATCGTGCGGCCTGCTGCGCGCCCTGATCCACGCTATTACGCGCGGCCCGTCTACTACCGTCCTTATCCTTACGGCGTGCCCGCACCTTTCGTGTTCAGCTACGGGCCCTTCTGGTGATCCGCTAGCCGGGCGCAAATCCCTTGACCAGCAGCACAGTGGCCTGCGCGCCGGCTTTGCGATCACGCGAGATGTCCTCGTACTCGGGCGAGTTCGAGAAGGCGAGGAACGCGGCCTCGTCGGGAAACGACATCATGACAAGCTTGTCATGCAGCCATGCGCCTTCGAGCACGCGCGGATGTTCGTCGGCAGCGAGCAGCCGTCCGTTGTACGTCTTGAACACGTCGAAGAATCGCGCCTGATAGCGGTCGTAGGCCGCGCGGTCCGTCATCTTCAATTGTGCAATGGCGTAGACAGTCATCTGCAAAATTCCTCCCGTCGCGGCACTGCGTCGCATCGCGGGACCCAGCGTCGTTCATTCATGGCGCGTTCACCTCGCTCTCCTCAGTTTACCCGAGGGAGCGACCGTTATTGAACAGCAATGGCGCGGCCGAGACGTCGCGCCGCAGCTCTGCTGTCCAGATTCAGGGAGGATTCCATGCTGAGAATGTTCGGCCTCGGGACGAGCCCGATGCGCTTGCTCGGGCTTGCGGCCGCCGCGACGCTGACGCTGTCGGCCGGTACCGCGCGTCGCGCTGAAGCGCTCACCTTGATCAATCCGGCGACATCACCCGTAACGAAAGCTGCTGCCGACGATCTCGTCACCCAGGTTCGCCACGGCGGCGGGCACGGTGGACATGGCTTTCACGGCGGCGGTTTCCGTGGAGGCGGATTCCACGGCGGCGGGCGACATGTCGGCGGTTTCCATGGCGGCGGTTTCCGCGGCGGCCATGTCGGCGGCTTCCGCGGCGGCCATATTGGTGGCTTCCGCGCCGGGCCGGCCTTTCATCACCGTCATGTCGGCGGCGGCTATCGCTATGGCGGCTTTCGGCATGGCGGATATGGCGGCTACCACCGTCACTGGGGCCATCATCGCCCGCACTACGGTTATCGTCACTTCCACCGGCGCTATTATGTTGGCGGATATTATCCCTACTACAACTATCCGCGCCGCTGCCGGATCATCTGGACCTATTACGGCCCGCGCCGCGTCTGCCACTGGCCGCGCTGGCAGTATCCGTACCGCTATTGGTGACGTGAGTGCTGGCCCTGCATTCGTCATGGCCGGGCATAGCCGTCCGAAGGACGGCGTCGCTTCCGCTTGCCTAGGTCCCGGCCATCCACGTTCTTGGGGCTTGCGCAGAGAGTTCGTGGATGCCCGGGAGGAGCCCGGGCATGACGGAGAGGCTGGTTAGAGCCAATCCTTCAGCTTCCATGACGAAGCCTTCCACCGCATCAAATTCTCGACCTTCCACTGCCTGAACATCGCCGGCGGCCAGCGGCTGAGCCTGGAGGTCTCCTCGACCTCGGGCTTGGCGACGATGCGCAGCGGCGTTGCGCGCCGGCGGTGCTGGCGCGTCGCGTCACTGATCAGATCGACATATTCCGGCTTGTTGGTCATTGGCGCGCGTCCTCGCGAAGATGCAATGTCGTTGTTATACCTTAAGGAGTGCCTTCCGAGGCTGCTCGAATTGTGACTAGTACGGCAAATCGTAACCCTAGCTAGTTTTTGGGTCGCTCAAACAGTGGGATCCATCCCGAGCCCCGGCTATGAAGCAATGGCAGCGTATTGTTTGGACAGGTATCGTAAAATACCGCTAGCAAGCCAAGGTCTCCGAAGCCAAGCGGCTGTCTTGGATATGAACTTTTCCCGATTTCAAGAGCTAGGGATTTTGCTTTGTCTGCCTCTTCGCGCGAAGACCAAATGCCGCTTCCCTCGCGAAAAGCAAAGTATCGGTCTTCAAGGATTTCGCACGATCTAAAGTCCAAGTTGATGTCCTTAATGCGTCGTAACTTGGAGCGGACATGTTCGTCGGCTTCACGGGTAGACAATAGGGCAATTACAACGATTGTGATGCTTCGCTCATTCAGGAACTGAGAGTGCGCTGCAACGAATTTATCGACATTTTCGGCAAGGCTGCGGCCCGTAGCAGCGATGTCATCAATGATAACAACGCCATTTACAGTTACAGATCGCTTCTCCTCATGTTCTGAGACTTTCTCGGAGAAGATATCGGGGGCTACGACACAAGTCGTGGAGATTAAATTTTCCTCTGCATACCTGTCAGCGTACCGGCTTCCGCTCTTACCTTGGCCATCCACGTAAGTGATCATTATATCGAAGCGCCGCTGAGCCCTGCTCTCAGGAACAAAGGCGGTTGTGTGCTTCTTGACGATGCTGTGTGCAAGTCGCAGCTTCTCCCGCACTTCCTCTTCGCTCAAAAATCTTAAGTTCTGGAGTATCTTGAAAAGCAAACGTTGGTCTCGAAAGGTGCTTCTCTGGCCAAGCCAGTGACGAATATCCTCGGTCGTGATGCGCCGGCCTCTATATAGCGACCAGCCTTCAACCAATTCGGAAATCTCTGGCGAAGTAACGTAGGCGGCGTCCTCGGCCTGCTGGATCACGTCGGCCATTTCGTCTCCGAGCGTGTCAGCGATCAACTTGTTGATGCCACGCTCGACGAGCCACGCCTGGAACAACGGCAAGACAAATTCGTGGATGCCGTCACGTTCCCGTAAGATTTCTCTGCGGCAGAAGTCATGAAGAATTGGAGCGATGTCGCCGCTGGATAAGCCAACTCCACGATTCTCAGATACTGCGTCCGTAGTGAGGCTACGGCCTTGCCGCAAGGTGCGCGCCATTGCGACCAAAACACGACAGCGCTTCAGCTCGATCATCTCTGCTTCTTCACGCCCCGCCGGAATGCCATCTTTCCAGAAATGGGCAAACGCGTTTGTATCTAGAGCCTCAATGAGCCCTGGAAGAGCGCGCTCTACTTCTTCCATTGTGACTTCTGTGTCGCGGTCGGCGACGGCATTTTGAAAGATGCGAGCGCAAAGCAATTTGGTGTAGTAGGGGTGCCCATTGGTATAGTTGAATAGTTGATTCAATGCAGATTCGTACCAAGTAAGCGGTAGTGTGCCTTTCTGTCGAACTAGCTCGCAGAAATCTTCCCATTCCTCACCTCGTGAAAAATAGTCGAGTCGTTCTCTCACGAGCTTGTTCAGCTGATCACCTTGAGCGCCCATGATGAAGGGCATGTTTTCCCCACCGACCAACATAACGGCGACGTTCTTTTTTGCGCTAAGCGTACGAAGGTTAGAAAAGAACGCCTCAGCTAGAGCACCGTATCTGTACATCTCCGGATGAATCTCATCGAACTCATCGAGAACCAATATGTATCGCCGGTCGGGGAAGAGGTCTGACAAAGTCTGCGCTATTTGGTTCAGTGGTGCCAGGGAGCCTACGAAGTCGAGTTTTGATGGACGCCGATCCATAGGTACGTCTTTGAGTAGCTGCTGAGCCAGAGCGCTGCCAAGCGCTTCAACAGTCGCATCGGCGTCCTTGCGGGCATAGTCTCCATATTCTAGGTAAACAATCTCCGTTGGATACTCCCGGCTCGGCTCGCGCAGCAGGAGATCCTGTACCGCAAGCGCTAGGGATGTTTTCCCGACTCGCTTTTGTCCAGTTATGTAGGAGGATTGCATTCGCTGTTTACGTAGGCGGTTGACGAGAGCCATAACTTTCTGCCGACGGCCGACAAATTCATCTCCCTGTGCAACTGTTGTGCTGTAGGGGTCGGTGCTTTCAAGTTCATTCCAGTCGATATTTGGATTCTGCGCTTGAAGTACAACATCAAAACTAGCGGTTTGCCGGTCGGAGGTTCGGGGTGTCTGCCAACTTAGGTCAACCAGCAATCTCACCTCAGAGCAGGGATCACCCACAAGTATTTCGAAACTGAGTGCAAATTCACCGGGCGGAACGGCGCCGATATCTATCGGTTCTTCGCTAACGGCTATTCGATCGTCAACATTGACTATCTGAGCCATTACATCCACCGCAATGCCCGGGCCGTCGTTTACTAGCGTGACGTTGACACGAGTAATTTGATTTGCTTCGTGCAGTCGATAGCGGCGCTCAACTACATTGGGCGGGCTGCGTCGAGAGCGAAGATTGCAGGCGAAGCGATCAGACGATTGCTTCTCAATTTCATCCAAAACGGACTTTGTCGACAATAGGAAAGGAAGATAGGCATTCTGTGCAAAGAAATCGCTGCGCGCCCGAGCAAGATTGATCTCGGCTTGGGCCAACTCAGCCAACTGATACAACTTCGATCCAAAAGTAAGATCGTTTGTGGCAAGAAGATCGGAAATGCCGTTGATCAAAGTACGAACAGCATTTGAGGCTTCTGCAAATTCGTAGTTGTTCAGGTAGGCCTTGATGAACTTGTTGTTCAGCAGCCGCAATATGTCTTGCTTACGTCCAGCGAACTCTTGAGGTTGGGTGGGAAGATTAGTAAGAGGCGACAGCAATTCCAAGCATTGTCTATGAAGATCGCGAAGTGCCTCTATCTTGTCGACGGTCTGCTTTTTGTCCTTGAAGGCCGCGAATTCGGCTATGTCTGGAGCGGTTTGCTCGACTAGTGCGGCAATTTTTCGAAATGCGTGCTGACCACCTCCATTTGCGAGATCGTTATCCTTGATCGCACCGGGTATAGCGAGGCAACGCACGAGAAATAGTGCAGCTGAGCGCTTGCCGAGTGGACTTTTGGATAGCACATCGATTTGTTTGAATGTGTTTAAGGGAGAACAGGAGCTGTCGAGCGTTCCGAGGTCAACCAATGCTGAGGCTATGACCTCAACTAAGGCGTCCGTCTCTGCATCTCGCGAAAGTGCACCTTTGTTCAACCGCTCGAAAAATTGTTCGGCGGATTGAAGACTTTGTGAAAGCATTGCTTATGTCTCATAAATGTGCCCCGAGAGTTCGGGCCGAGAGACATGAATTTTTCATCTTGCGGTTGTGGCGTCAATCGTCGAAAAGTGTCGTTGAGCCGATTAGCCATTCGGCTCAACGAGTTGTCACCGGAATTTACCGCCAGTCCCTGACATCGACGAAGTGCCCTGCGATCGCCGCTGCCGCCGCCATCGCAGGAGACACCAGATGCGTGCGGCCCTTAAAACCCTGGCGGCCCTCGAAGTTGCGGTTCGAGGTCGAGGCGCAGCGCTCTTCCGGCTTCAGCTTGTCCGGGTTCATGGCAAGGCACATCGAGCAGCCCGGCTCGCGCCATTCGAAGCCGGCCTTGATGAAGATCTTGTCGAGGCCCTCGGCCTCGGCCTGCTCCTTCACGATGCCGGAGCCCGGCACGACCATGGCGTTGACGTTCGCCGACACGGTCTTGCCTTCCGCAATCTTCGCGGCTGCGCGAAGATCCTCGATGCGGCCGTTGGTGCAAGAGCCGATGAAGACGCGATCGAGCTTGATGTCGGTGATCTTCGTGCCCGCGGTCAGGCCCATGTATTTCAGCGCGCGATGCTTGGAGATGCGCTTGGCCTCGTCCGCGATCTTGTCCGGATCGGGCACGATGCCGGTCACGGAGATGACGTCTTCAGGCGAGGTGCCCCAGGTCACGATCGGCGGCAGCTTGGCGGCATCGAGGCGCAGCTCGTGGTCGAAATGCGCGCCCTCGTCGGAGCGCAGTGTCTCCCAATAGCGCATCGCCGCATCCCAGGCCGCGCCCTTCGGTGCCTTCGGCCGGTCGCGCAGGAAGTCGTAGGCCTTCTGGTCCGGCGCCACCAGGCCGGCGCGTGCGCCGCCTTCGATCGACATGTTGCAGACCGTCATGCGGCCTTCCATCGAGAGCGCACGGATCGCCTCGCCGGCATATTCCAGCACGTAGCCGGTGCCGCCCGCGGTGCCGATCTCGCCGATGATGGCGAGGATGATGTCCTTGCCCGTCACGCCGTCAGGCAATTTGCCGTCGACGGTGACGCGCATGTTCTTCGCCTTCTTCTGGATCAGCGTCTGCGTCGCCAGCACGTGCTCGACCTCGCTCGTGCCGATGCCGTGCGCGAGCGCGCCGAACGCGCCATGCGTCGAGGTGTGGCTGTCACCGCAGACGATGGTGGTGCCGGGCAGCGTAAATCCCTGCTCGGGGCCGATGACGTGGACGATGCCCTGGCGCCTGTCGAACTCGTTGTAATATTCGACGCCGAATTCCCTGGCGTTCTCGGCCAGCGCCTTGATCTGCTCGATGCTTTCAGGATCGGGATTCGGCTTGGTGCGGTCGGTGGTCGGCACGTTGTGGTCGACGACGGCGAGCGTCTTCTCGGGCGCGTGCACCTTGCGTCCCGTGGCGCGCAGGCCTTCGAACGCCTGCGGCGAGGTCACCTCGTGCACCAGGTGGCGGTCGATGTAGAGCAGGCAGGTGCCGTCGTCGGCTTCGTGCACCAGATGGTCGTTCCAGATCTTGTCGTACAGGGTGGTCGGCTTGGACATGAGCTTGAGCTCCGAAGAATGTGTGTCAGCGATGAGCGCGGCAGGCCGCGCGGGCAACAAATCGTCAGCGCAGCTTTTAGGCTGCGCGCGTAAGCTCTGACGTTGCCGAGGTCGCGAAGCGTCCGAAGAACCGGCCAGGCAGCCGCGAGCGATCGTCGATGACGATGCGCTGGATGGTGGCGAAGCTGGTCGGATCTGGAAACATTCTAGAAGCTATATAGCACGCAGTGGCAAAAGCGCGAGAGTTTAGCGGCATCGTCATTGCGAGGAGCCCTTGCGACGAAGCAATCCAGAATCCCTCCGAGGCATCAGCCTGGATTGCTTCGCTGCGCTCGCAATGACGAGGTCGGGGAAGGCATCCGGCAAAACAAAAAAGCGCGGAGCCGAGCCCCGCGCTTTCGAAAAGCTTGCCCTGGTCGCGGAGCTTACTCGCCGACAGCGGCCTGGCGGTCCTGCTTCTCGACGATGCGGGCCGACTTGCCGCGGAGATTGCGGAGGTAATAGAGCTTGGCGCGACGCACCTTGCCGCGGCGCACCACCTTGATCGAGTCGATCATCGGCGACATCACCGGGAACACGCGCTCGACGCCCTCGCCATAGGAGATCTTGCGGACGGTGAAGCTCTCGTTGAGGCCACCGCCGGAACGGCCGATGCAGACGCCTTCATAGGCCTGCACGCGGGTGCGGTCGCCTTCGACGACCTTCACGTTGACGATCACGGTGTCGCCGGGGCCGAATTCCGGAATGTCCTTGCCGGCGGACAGCTTGTCGAATTGCTCTTGCTCGAGCTGCTTGATCAGGTTCATGGGTAAATCTCCATCGGCGCGCCCAGCCTTTTCAAACGGGGGCTGCGCGAAATTCGTCTATCCAGCCATTGCGGATGTGGCTGCTCCTATAAGGCAAGCCGGAGCGTTTGTCACCCGTCTGTCTTGGTTTTTGGCGTTTTTTGGCGCCCGGCCCGATTCGGGACGGGGGTCGGCACTTGCGCCCACAAATCCGGCCGCCGGGCCGCCGTCAGGGCCTCCGATTGCGCCCGCCGCCAGCCTGCAACCTTGGCATGGTCGCCCGAGGTCAGGATTTCCGGGATCGGGACCCCCTCGAACAGCTGCGGGCGGGTGTATTGGGGGTATTCGAGCAGCCCGTCCGAAAAGCTTTCTTCGGTTCCCGAGGCCTCCTTGCCCATCACCCCCGGCAGCAGCCGGACACAGGCGTCGATCAGGGCCAGGGCCGCAATCTCGCCCCCGGACAGGACATAGTCGCCGATCGAGATCTCCTCGAGGCCCCGTCCGTCGATCACCCGCTGGTCCACCCCCTCGAACCGCCCGCAGACGATCAGGGGGCCGGGGCCCTTGGCGAGCTCGACGACACGGGCCTGAGTCAGTGGCCGACCCCGGGGGCTCATGAGCAGGCGGGGTCGCTCAGAGCCGCTCCCGGCCGCGTCGATGGCGGCAGCCAGAACATCCGCGCGCAGCACCATGCCCGGGCCGCCGCCGGCCGGGGTGTCGTCGACGCTGCGGTGGCGGTCGGTAGCGGAGGCGCGGATGTCGCGCGCCTCGAGCTGCCAGAGTCCGGCGGCCAGCGCACGCCCGGCCAGGCTCACGCCGAGCGGCCCCGGAAACATCTCCGGAAACAGCGTCAGCACGGTCGCGCGCCAGGGTGCGGGGTTGGTCATTCGATCTCGGTTCTCGTCGTCCCGGACAAGCGCGCCCCAAGCGCGCGCAGATCCGGGACCCATAGCCACGCCCGTTTTGCGATGGCTGGAGGATCAGCTTAGCGAAAAATTCCGGCCTGTGGTTATGGGTCCCCGCCGCTGTGCGCTTTGCGCACTAGGCGGGGACGACTCACGGAGGGATCGTTGTCCCCGTCCTCGCCCTCGATTTCCTGCGGCAGCGCGATCACCACGCGTCCGCCGGCGAGATCGACGTCCGGCACCACCGCATTGGAGAACGGCAGCAGCAGCGTCGGGCCCTTTGGCGGGGCGATCTCGATGATGTCGCCGGCGCCGAAATTCTGGATCGCGACGACGCGGCCGAGCGGCTCGCCGTCCGTGGTGACGGCGGCGAGCCCGACCAGGTCGGTGTGGTAATATTCGTCCGCGTCGGTCGCGGGAAGCTTGTCGCGCGGAACGTAGAGCTCGATGCCGTTGAGGCGCTCGGCCTCATCACGGGTCGTGACGCCCTTGAACGTCGCGACCAGATGATCTTTCGCCTCGCGCGCCGTCGCGACCTCGAACTGGCGCTTGCCATCCTTGGACAGCAGCAGACCGTAGCGCCTGACGGCGAAGGGATCCTCGGTGAAGGTCCACAGCTTGACCGCACCGCGCACTCCATGCGCGGCGCCGATCCGCGCGACGCAGACCAGCGCCGACATGGCCGGGCCTTACGACTTCGCTGCGGCTTCGGCCTGCGCCTTGCGCTCCTTGCGCGGCACGGCCTTCTCCGGGTTGTTGCGCGCTTCGCGCTTCTTGACGCCGGCAGCGTCGAGGAAACGCGCCACGCGGTCCGACGGCTGCGCGCCCTTGGCGACCCAGGCCTTCACCTTCTCCAGGTCGAGCTTGAGGCGCGCCTCGTTGTCCTTCGGCAGCAGCGGATTGAAATAGCCCAGACGCTCGATGAAGCGGCCGTCGCGCGGAAAGCGCGAGTCGGCAACGACGACGTGATAGACGGGACGCTTCTTGGTGCCTGCGCGGGCGAGGCGGATAACGACGGACATTCAGTTCTCCTTCAAAGTACGTTTTGTTCGGTTGATCGGTATTTTCGCGTTGCACGAGATGCTGATGACCCCGTGCGACGAATTCCTCATTTCTTCTTGCCGGGAAAACCGCCGAGCCCCGGAAGGGTCGGCTTGCCGCTGAGGCCCGTAAGCCCCGGCAAATTCGGTAGGCCCGAGCGAAGGCCAGGCGGCAGATCCTTCGGCAAATTCGGCAGGCCCTGTCCGCCGCCGCCCTGCATCTTCTCCTGAAGCGCCTTCATCTCTTCCGGCGAGGGAGGCTTCATGCCGCCGCCAAAGCCCATGGCCTGGGCGATGCCGGCGAGCGGGCCGCGCTTGCCCGAGCCCATGGCCTTCATCACGTCGGCCATGTTCCGGTGCATCTTGAGCAGCTTGTTGACCTGCTCGACACTCTGGCCGCTGCCTGCGGCGATGCGCTTCTTGCGGCTGGCTTTCAACAGGTCCGGATGCCGGCGCTCGTCGCGGGTCATGGAATCGATGATCGCGACCTGGCGCTTCAGGATCTTGTCGTCGATGCCGGCCGCCGCGATCTGGTTCTTCATCTTGGAGATGCCGGGCATCATGCCCATCAGCCCGCTGATGCCGCCCATGTTGGACATCTGCGACAGCTGCTCGCGCATGTCGTTGAGGTCGAACTGACCCTTGCGCATGCGCTCGGCGGTGCGCGCGGCCTTTTCGGCGTCGATGTTGGCGGCGGCGCGCTCGACCAGCGACACCACGTCGCCCATGCCGAGGATGCGGCCGGCGATACGATCGGGATGGAAATCCTCCAGCGCGTCGGTCTTTTCGCCGGTGCCGAGCAGCTTGATCGGCTTGCCGGTGACCGCGCGCATCGACAGCGCCGCGCCGCCGCGGCCGTCGCCGTCGACGCGGGTCAGCACGATGCCGGTGAGGCCGACGCGCTGGTCGAACGAGCGGGCGAGGTTCA
This sequence comes from Bradyrhizobium sp. 191, assembly GCF_023100985.1. Classification (NCBI taxonomy): domain Bacteria; kingdom Pseudomonadati; phylum Pseudomonadota; class Alphaproteobacteria; order Hyphomicrobiales; family Nitrobacteraceae; genus Bradyrhizobium; species Bradyrhizobium sp. 191. Next base: position 4,329,489 of record NZ_CP064692.1, on the reverse strand, counting down.
CGGCGTCCTGGCCGGTGAGACTGTCGGCGACGAGCAGCACTTCATGCGGATTGGCCGCGGCTTTGATCGCGGCCGCCTCCGCCATCATCTCTTCGTCGAGCGTGGTGCGGCCGGCGGTGTCGAGCAGCACGACGTCGTAGCCGCCGAGCTTGCCGGCTTCCAGCGCGCGCTTGGCGATCTGCGGCGGCTGCTGGCCTGCAACGATCGGCAGGGTCGGAATGTCGAGGTCGCGGCCGAGCACGGCGAGCTGCTCCATCGCCGCCGGGCGATAGACGTCGAGCGAGGCCATCAGCACCTTGCGCTTGTCGCGCTGGACCAGGCGGCGGGCGAGCTTTGCGGTGGTGGTGGTCTTGCCGGAGCCTTGCAGGCCGACCATCATGATCGGCACCGGCGGCACGGAATTGACGTCGATGGTCTGGCCTTCGGCGCCGAGCGTGTTGATCAGCTCGTCATGGACGATCTTGACCACCATCTGGCCGGGTGTGACCGACTTGACGACGGTGGCGCCGATCGCCTGCTCGCGGACGCGCTCGGTGAAGCTGCGTACCACCTCGAGCGCGACGTCGGCTTCCAGCAGCGCGCGGCGCACCTCGCGCATCGCGGCATCGACGTCCTTTTCGGTCAGCGCGCCGCGCCCCGTCAGACGATCGAGAATGCCGCCAAGCCGTTCCGACAGATTGTCGAACAATGCCGTTGTCCTCTTTTACCTCTCCTCGCCTGCGGGGAGAGGTCGCCGCCCTCTTGGCGGCGGGTGAGGGGGTACGGGTCCATCTACGCGCACCATGCGCGGAGAGAGCCCCTCACCCCGACCCTCTCCCCGCAAGGGCGGGGCGAGGGAGCAGAAAACCAAACACCTTTGCGCCCGAGGGCGCACAGCGCTGTCGGGCGTTGACCTCTGGCCTCCAGGGCCAGTCGGCGGGTCGAAAAGAAAGCCTTTCCGAGAAAGTGGCGGGGTTAAACGCCGCTCCCGCCCAAAAGTCAAGGAAAGTTAGGGTGCCGGGGCGGCCTTGATAAGGCAAGGTACTGAAAATGTGACATTTTTGGCCATGGGTTCCTTTTCTGCCAGGCCCGCCCATATAGCCGGTGATGTCTTACCGCCCGACTATCCCTAGGAGCCTGCCCTACGAGCCTGCCGGTCACCCGACTTTTGGGGCCGCTCGCCGGCGCCGGTGCCCTGGTCGGCGTCCTCGCGCTGGATCCTCCGCATGAAAACCTATGACGGCCCCGCCTCCGACCATTTCAACGGCCTGCACTTCTTCGATCCGGACGGGGCGCCGCCGAAACCGCTTCGCGAGCTGCTGCGCTGGCAATTGGGCGGCGGACGGCAGCGCGCGAAATGGCCCATGTGGGCGCCGAGCCCCCATGCCGACATCCCGCCGGAGCGCATTGAGGGCGACAACGTGCGGCTCTCCTTCGTCGGCCACGCCAGCTGGCTGATCCAGGCCGGCGGCCTCAACATCCTGGTCGATCCGGTCTGGTCGATGCGGGTCTCCCCGGTCGCCTGGGCCGGTCCGAAGCGACACAACGATCCCGGCATTGCCTTCGAGAAGCTGCCGAAGATCGATGTCGTGCTGGTCTCGCACGGGCATTACGATCATCTGGATATCGCGACGCTGTCGCGGCTCACCAAGAATTTCGCCCCGCGCGTCGTCACCCCGCTCGGCAATGACGTCACAATGCGCAGCCGGGATTCCACGATCAAGGTAGAAGCCTTCGACTGGCACGATCGCGTCGAGCTCGGCGGCGGCATCGCCGTGCATCTGGTGCCGACCCGGCACTGGACGGCGCGCGGCATGTTCGATCGCAACAAGGCGCTGTGGGCGAGCTTCGTGCTGGAGACGCCGGCCGGCAAGATCTACGTCGTTTGCGATTCCGGCTATGGCGACGGCAGGCACTTCCGCCGCGTCGCCGACAAGCACGGGCCACTGCGCCTCGCGATCCTCCCGATCGGCGCCTACGAGCCGCGCTGGTTCATGCGCGACCAGCACATGAACCCGGAAGATGCGGTGAAGGCGTTGCTCGACTGCGGTGCCGAACAAGCGCTCGGGCACCATCACGGCACGTTTCAGCTGACGGATGAAGCGATCGACGCGCCGGCGAAAGCCTTGGTCGAAGCGCTCGATGCCGCAAAGATTCCGCAGGAGCGGTTCGTGGCGATGAAGCCTGGACAGGTGGTGGAGATTTAGCTGAGATCTCGCGTCGTCCTCCGCTGTCCCTGGGCATACTGTTCGTCGTCCCGGACAAGCGCGCCTCAAGCGCGCGCAGATCCGGGACCCATAACCACAGGGTTCAGTTTGGCGAAGACTCGTGGTTACCGGCGTCGCGTCATAACCACTCCCTGTGGTTATGGGTCCCCGCGTTTCGCGGGGACGACACCGTTGTTTTGGTGGGCAGTGTGCCTCTTGCGGCTCACTGTCCCGGCTTGATCGCCCAGCTCACATTCACCGTCACCGATAGCGTTTCCTCGCCGGGTGCCACCGCCGCCTGCGGTGCTGCAGCCATTGGCGCTGCCATGCGGCCCTTGAACAGCGGCACCGGGCCGCCGCCTTCGGTGACGCTGAGCGGCGCGCCCAGCGTGACGCCGGCGGCCTTGGCATAGACCTCCGCCTTGCGTCGTGCATCGGCGATCGCCTGCTCGCGTGCATCGTCGAGCAGCTTTGACGCCTGCGTCACCTCGAACGAGATATTGCCGATATCGTTAGCGCCGGCGCTGACCAGCGTATCGATGACGCCGGCAACCTTGGTGACGTCGCGAATCTTCACGGTGACGCGGTTGCTCGCGCGGAAGCCGACCACGGGCGAGGCGCCGGTGGATTTGTTCTGGCCGTATTGCGGCTGCAGCGACAAGCGCGATGTCTGGTAGTCCTTCTCGGCGATCCCTGCGCCCTTCAGCGCCAGCAGCACCTTGCCCATCGCGGCGTTGTTGGCGTCAGCAGCTTCCTTCGCCGTCTTGGCATCGTTGGCGACGCCGGCATCGATCTGCGCGAGATCGGGGGCTGCGGAAATCGTGGCTTCGCCGCTCACCGAAATGGCGGACGGGAAATCATCGGCGCGTGCGGGCGCCGTCAGCAGTGCGGTCGCGAATATGGCGGCGAGCAGGGCAGGCTTTTTCATCGGTCTCACTTCAGCGGCACGAAAACATTGATCACGAGCTTGTCCTCGGCCGTCTTCAGGGGATCGGTGAGGTACTCCTCGATGAAGGTGTCCTTGGCTTCCAGCTTCTTGTCGTCGAGGTGGTTGGTGATCGCCTCATAGGTGTTGTCCATGTTGTCGTACGAGCCGCGATGGACGAATTTCAGGGCCTTGCCTTCAGGCGATTTGCCGATGCTCATGTCCTTGGACAAGTTCTTCGGATCCTGGTCGACCGGGATCTCGGCAAGGAAGGTGAAGCCGGTGTCGTCGGTCGAGGTGTAGACGATCATCGCATTGCCGGCCGGCTTGATGCCCTGCTTGTCCAGCAGCGTGTTGAGGGCCTTGAAGGCGTCGATCAGCGTGTCGAAGGCCGAGTCCCAATTGGCAGTGCCCTTGACCATCACGACCTTCCTGGGCTCGAGCGTGGTCTCGAGGCCGAAGGGATCGGCGGTCTGCACCGGGGCGGGCGTCGCGGCGGCCGCCGGGGGGCGGGGGCCGTCGGGGCGGGGGGACGGTGAAGCGCTGGCCGCCGGCGACGGGCTTGCCGCCGGAGCTGGCGAAGCGCTTGCGGCTGGGGCGGGTGCCGCCGACGGCGCAGGCGAGGGGCTTGCCGACGCGGCCGGTGCCGGGCCGGGTGTCTGTGCCGGAGCCCCGGACAGGCCAATCGACATGGCCGCCGGGATCAGCGCGGCCAGAGCGAGACGACGAAAACTGGTCATTCTATTCTCCCCAAGGCCTGGATTTACCAAGGCCCAAATTCATCAAGGCCTTACCCACCAAGGCCTCAACCTGGCCGCGCGTCCCGGTTCGCGCGAACCGCGCCGTTCTAACACGCGAGCTCCGAATTCGTCCCATGACAGATGCGTCATGGCAGGCACCTTGGCCGATGTCCTGGTTCGCGGCCGCAAATCACTGGCCAAGCCGGCAAGGATCGCCATATAAGGCGGGCGAAATTCGGGAATTTTCATGAGCGCGCTGGCCAACCACGCATTTGCCAAGATGAACGGCATCGGCAACGAGATCGTCGTTGTCGACATGCGCGATTCCGCAGGCCGGGTGACGCCGGACGATGCGCGGGCGGTGGCGTCTGCGCAAGGCGGCATCGCCTATGACCAGCTCATGGTGCTGCAGAAGCCGCGGCTGGACGGCACCGAGGCCTTCATCCGCATCTACAACAATGACGGCTCGGAGGCCGGCGCCTGCGGCAACGGCATGCGCTGCGTGGTGCGCCGCATCTTCGAGAATACCGGGCAGACCGCCGCGACCTTCGAAACGGCCGCCGGCCTGCTCAATGCCTGGCAGGGCCCAGCGGCCGATCTCTACACCGTGGATATGGGTGTGCCGAAGTTCGGCTGGCAGGACATTCCGCTGGCGGAAGAGTTTCGCGACACCCGCTACATCGAATTGCAGATCGGCCCGATCGACAATCCGATCCTGCATTCGCCCTCCGTGGTGAGCATGGGCAATCCGCATGCGGTGTTCTGGGTCGAGGACGTCAACGCCTATGACCTCGAACGCTTCGGTCCGCTGCTGGAAAACCATCCGATCTTCCCCGAGCGCGCCAACATCACGCTCGCCCATATCGTCGATCCCCAGCACATCACGATCCGCACCTGGGAACGCGGTGCCGGCCTGACCAGGGCGTGCGGTTCGGCGGCCTGTGCCACGGCGGTTGCCGCCGCGCGGCTGAAGCGCGCCGAGCGCAAGGTCGAGATCACGCTGCCCGGCGGCAAGCTCGGCATCGAATGGCGCGAGCGCGACGATCACGTGCTGATGACGGGCACCGCGACCTTCGAATATGAGGGCCGTTTTGATCCGGCGCTGTTCGCGCCTGTCACGTGATGGGCGTCGAGGTCGTCACCTTCGGCTGCCGCCTCAACGCCTTCGAGGCCGAGGTGATCCGCAGCAAGGCGGAGGGCGCAGGCCTTTCCGACACCATCGTCATCAACAGCTGCGCCGTCACCAACGAGGCGGTGGCGCAGGCGCGCCAGTCGATCCGCAAATTGAAGCGCGAGCGGCCCGGTGCGCGCATCGTCGTCACCGGCTGTGCCGCGCAGACGCAAGCTGCGATGTTCGCCGACATGGCCGAGGTCGACCGTGTCGTCGGCAATGACGACAAGATGCGCGGCGAAGCGTGGAGCGCGACGCAGGCGGCGTTCGACGTCGGCGCCGGCGAGAAGATCGCCGTCAGCGACATCATGGCCGTCAGGGAGATGGCGCCGCACCTCGTCGACGGCTATGCGAGCGGCCTGCCGCGTGTGTTCGTGCAGGTGCAGAACGGCTGCGACCATCGCTGCACCTTCTGCATCATCCCGTTCGGCCGCGGCAATTCGCGCTCGGTGCCGATGGGTTCCGTGGTGGAACAGGTCCGGACACTGGTCGAGCGTGGTCATGCCGAGATCGTGCTGACCGGCGTCGACCTCACCAGCTACGGCACCGATCTGCCGGGAGCGCCGAAGCTCGGCATGCTGACCAGGCAGATCTTGCGGCATGTGCCGGAGCTGAAGCGCCTGCGCATCTCCTCGATCGATTCGATCGAGGCCGACAGCGATCTGCTCGACGCCATCGCCGACGATTCGCGGCTGATGCCGCACCTGCATCTGTCGCTGCAATCGGGCGACGACATGATCCTGAAGCGCATGAAACGGCGGCATTCGCGGCAGGATGCGATCGCGTTCTGCGACCAGGTTCGCCGTCTACGCCCGGACATCGCCTTCGGCGCCGATATCATCGCGGGCTTTCCGACCGAGACGGAGGAGATGTTCTCGCGCTCGCTCGACCTCGTCGAGGAATGCGACCTGACGTTCCTGCACGTCTTTCCCTATTCGCCGCGGCCCGGCACGCCGGCGGCGCGGATGCCGCAGGTTGCGGGCGGTGCGATCAAGGAGCGCGCAAAGCGGCTGCGGGCCGCTGGCGAAGCGGCGTTGCGGCAGCGGCTGCAGGCCGAAATCGGCGCAACGCGCGATGTGCTGATCGAGCGTGACGGGCAGGGCCGCACGGAGCATTATCTGCCGGTGGCTGTTGCGGGCGAGCGGGTCGGAAGCATCGTGCGGCTCAGGATCGCCGGCAGTGATGGCGAGCGGCTGACCGCGTAACCGCGCTGTCGTAAGTGCGCCACGCTTTATCCGCGACGTCGTCCCTGCGAACGCAGAGACCCATACCGCGTGATCTATCGGTTGCGCGCGGTGCTCGTCCCAATCAAGCTGAGCGACTGACGGCCGTCGCCAAACTTCTCCCTGTGGCTATGGGTCCCTGCGCCCCGTGCGCAATTGCGCACTAGGCAGGGACGACACCGAGGGTGTGGATACGCCGTGACTGCAACGCGCGTTCCTACGACGCCCGCACCTGCCAGAACCGCAGCGTGCGCCGCGCGTCCTCCGTCGTCATTCCCGCAAAATGATTCTGCGCCCTGGCGAGATCGGCCGGCTTCATCGCGCCCGTCGCGAATCGGCTTTCGAGCACGGCGCCTGTCGTCTCCCAGCTGAGCTGCGCGGCCTTGCACGACACCAGCAGGCCGTCCTCCCGCACGCTCTGCATCAGGGGGCGAACCACATCGACCGTCGACCCGGATAGCGCCGCAAGGGTCGCCACCGTCTCCTCATAGCGCCGTTGTCTGGCGAAGCCGAGCAACGCCGCCTCGTCAAGCTGGCCGGTTGCCTTGAGACCTGCGATGGCGCGCTTGGCGCCTTCGAAATCACGGACACCGGACATCTCGCGCTCGACGCCGATGGTGACGGCCGCGATCGCGCTCCGGATTTCCTCGAACAGATGCGGCGGCGCGCGCGACAACAGGCGGGCGCGCACGGCGTCCGTCGCCGAGCGCAGCAATCGGCGGCGCAGATCCGATGGCAAATCGACCCGAACGCCGACGCTGACGGCGAGCTCCGGATCGTTCTCGGCCTGTCCGACGATGACGGCAAATCCGCCCCCGGAGACGCGCGCGCCGGGATTGGCGGCGAGCCGCCGGCTGACGCTGGGATAGCGGCGCGCCAGCAGCGCGTCGGTGACGATCTCCTTCAGCCACCAGCGGCCGGCGATCGCGAGCAGATGCGGCTCGCCCTTGCTGGAGGCGATCCTCACCAGCTCGCCGTCGTCGAGGCGCGCGGATTCCTGCAGCACGGGACCGGCGATGCGGATCTCGTCATTGCTGGCGAGGCGGCGGATCACGGACGGCGGTGCCTGCGCGACCGGCGCGAGCTGGGCGCTGATCTCGGCGAGCGCGATGCGTGCGCCCATGTCGGCGATGGCGCGCAGCTCGATGGTGCCGATCAGGCGCTCGAGCACGTCGTCGAACAGTGCGATCTGCTCGTCGTCAAAGCTGCCGGCGGAAGACAGGAACAGGTCGGTGACGCGGCGGGCCGTCTCCAGCCCCTTTTCCGGCGAGCCTGCCCGAATCGCGGATTCGACCTCGTCGATGATCGATTGCTGGGCCTTGGACATCACGCGCTGCTCGTCCTGAGCGGTTAACGGAAGCTTTTTCTAAGCAACCGCTATCATTAGAGAGGAGCGCTGAAGGTTTGGTAAACCATGGCCGGGACGCGGTCGTTGCAGCGAGATGCCGCTGCGAATGCGGTGCGCTCCCTCCCCCGCCTGCGGGGGAGGGCTGGGGAGAGGGTGTCTCCACAACGGGACGATCCCCCAGAGGAAAGAGCCCTCACCCGCGCCGGAGCCTGTCATCGGGCGCGCCTTCGGCGCGACCCGGTGGGCGCGACCTCTCCCGCAAGCGGGAGAGGTGAACAGCGCCTACTCCCCATTCCACCCGCAGGCCCTGAGCTTCTCGTGCATGTGCGGCGGGGCGGGCGCCACGACGCGGACCGGCTCCTTGTTCCGGGAGATCGGCACCACGATCTCGCGGGAATGCAGGTGCAGCTTAGGCTCGCCGAAGCGCGGGCCGTTGCCGTAAATGTTATCGCCGAAGATCGGCCAGCCGGTCGCGGCCGAATGCACCCGCAATTGGTGGGTCCGGCCGGTGACGGGTTCCATGGCGAGCCAGGTCAAACCCTCGCCCCGGCCCATCACCTTCCAGTTGGTGATGGCCTTCTGCCCTTCCGGGTCGGGCTTCTGCCACCACCCGCGCTCGGCATTGAGCCGGCCGAGCGGCATGTCGATGGTGCCTTCGTCTTCAGCGGGGCCGCCCTCGACCACGGCCCAGTAGGTTTTGCCGATCTTGCCATGCTTGAAGAGCAGGCCGAGCGACGCGGTCGCCTTGCGATGGCGGCCGAGCACGAGGCAGCCGGAAGTGTCCTTGTCGAGCCGGTGAGCCAGCACCGGCGGTCGCGGTAAGCCGAAGCGGAGCGCGTCGAAGGAATCCTCGAGGTTCGGCCCACCCTTGGGGCCGCGATGCACGGGAAGGCCGGCCGGCTTGTCGATGACCAGCATCAGCCCGTCGCGATGGAGCACGCGGCTCAAGATCTCGTCAGCGGTCAATTCGGGAACATCGAGCAATTGCAAGACTTTCGTTTGGAAGCGGGAACGGCTAACACGCCTCCATGAACGATACCACTTCCGAGACCCCCAAGCTGAGCTGGTGGCGCCGCCTGTCCAACGGGCTGAAGCGCACGTCTTCCTCGCTGGGGACCGCGGTCGCCGACCTCGTCACCAAGCGCAAGCTCGACCGCGCCATGCTCGACGACATCGAGGACGTGCTCTTGCGCGCCGACCTCGGCACGCAGGTCGCGGTCCGGATCGCGGACGCGGTTGGCACCGGCCGCTATGACAAGGCGATCTCGGCCGACGAGGTCAAGGACGTCGTCGCCACCGAGGTCGAGAAGGTGCTGGCGCCGGTCGCGAAGCCGCTCGAGATCGATGTTGGCAAGAAGCCGTTCGTCATCCTCGTCGTCGGCGTCAACGGCTCCGGCAAGACCACCACGATCGGAAAGCTTTCGCAGAAATTCGCGTCCGAGGGCCGCAAGGTGATGCTGGCCGCCGGCGACACGTTTCGCGCGGCGGCGATCGAGCAGCTCAAGGTCTGGGGCGAGCGGACGAAGACGCCCGTCATATCAGGTGCGCAGGGCTCTGATTCGGCCAGCCTCGCCTTCAACGCGCTGACGGCGGCGAAGGAGCAGAACATCGACGTGCTCCTGATCGACACCGCCGGCCGCCTGCAGAATAAGGCCGAGCTGATGAACGAGCTCGAAAAGGTCGTGCGCGTCATCCGCAAGGTGGACGCAACCGCGCCGCATGCGGTGCTGCTGGTGCTGGACGCCACCGTCGGCCAGAACGCGCTGTCGCAGGTCGAGGCCTTCCATCGCACCGCAGGGGTCACCGGCCTCGTGATGACCAAGCTCGACGGCACGGCGCGCGGCGGCATCCTGGTGGCGCTCGCGGAGAAATTCAAACTGCCGGTGCACTTCATCGGCGTCGGCGAAGGCGTCGACGATCTCGCGCCGTTCACCGCGCGTGACTTCGCCCGCGCCATCGCCGGAATCGAGAGCTGAAGAATGGACAAGTCCCAGCCGCATCCGCTGTTCAAGCTCGCGACCGAGCTCGGTCCGCTGCTCGTGTTCTTCTTCGTCAATGCGAAGTTCAATCTGTTCGCCGCGACCGGCGCATTCATGGTCGCGATCGTGGTGGCGATGGTCGCCTCCTATGTGGTGACGCGCCACATCCCGATCATGGCGATCGTGACGGGCGTGATCGTATTGGTGTTCGGCACGCTGACCCTGGTGCTGCACGACGAGACCTTCATCAAGGTCAAGCCGACCATCATCTACGGCCTGTTCGCCGCGATCCTCGGCGGCGGCCTGTTGTTCGGCCGCTCCTTCATCGCCGTGATGTTCGACCAGGTATTCAACCTGACCCCGCAGGGCTGGCGCATCCTCACGCTGCGCTGGGCGTTGTTCTTCGCCGGCATGGCCGTGCTGAACGAGATCGTCTGGCGCACCCAGAGCACCGACTTCTGGGTGAACTTCAAGGTGTTCGGCGTGACGCCCATCACGATGATCTTCGCCATCGCCCAGATGCCGCTGACCAAGCGCTACCACCTCGCGCCGGTATCGCTGGAGACCAGCGAGGCGGAGGCGGGGGATGTGAGCAAGGGGTAGAGCAAAACGTCGACCCACATACCGCCGTCATTCCCCGCGAAGGTTCCAGTACGCCGCGAATTCTCCATATACGTCTGACGTCTCTGGAATACTGGATCGCCCGATCAAGTCGGGCGATGACAGTTGGGTGTGTCGCACGAGAGCTGTGATCAGCTCCCCGCCTTCAGCGCCTTCTCCATCTGCGGCATCAGCACCGTCCGCAGATTGTCCGGCGTGACCGGCCCCACCAGCTTGTAGACGATGGTGCCCTCGCGCCCGACGACGAAGGTTTCCGGCACGCCATAGACGCCCCATTCGATCGAGGCGCGGCCGTTCGCGTCCACGCCGACGCGGCCGAACGGGTTGCCGTAGCGGCCGAGGAAGCGGCGCGCATTGTCGGCGGCGTCCTTGTAATTGATGCCGACCAGTTGGAAGCGCTTGTCCTTGGCGAGCTCGGTCAGGAGCGGCGCCTCGTCATGGCACGGCACGCACCAGGACGCCCAGACGTTGACCAGGCTGACCTTGCCCTTGAACGCGGCGGGATCGAGCCCCGGCACCTGGGTGCCGTTGTCCTGCAATCCCTCCAGCGGCGGCAGCGCCGTCTGCGGCGCCGGCCGACCGATCAGCGCCGAGGGGATCCGCGAGGGATCGCCGCTGCCGAGCCGGAACCAGAACAGCAGCGCGAGTCCGATGAAGGCGATCAGCGGCAGCACCATCAGGAAGGTGCGGCGCTGCGGCGGGGCGGAAGTCGATTGATCGCTCATCGCAGCTCCGTCGCGCTGCGGCCTGAACGGCGGGTGATGCCGCGCTCCTCCAGTTCGCGCAGGCGCTGCGTCTGGCTGCGATAATCGAGCACGATCCAGCCGATCAGGATCGCGACCACGGCGGCCGCCGCGGCATAGGACGTCACGATGAAGGAGGCGTAGGGACCGAGCGACATGATCAAGCGGCCCCGACTTCGTTTGAAGCGCCTTCACCACGCGAACCGCTTTCGCCCGAGAACGCGATGCGGCTCGCCTGCATCATCTGCAGCGAGCGGACGCGGCGGCGCAAAATCTCATTGCGCATCGCAGCCAGGTGCAGCGTGACGAACAGCAGCGTGAACGCGATCGCCATCACCAGCAGCGGAATCAGGAACGACTTGTCGAGGGCCGAGCCGCCCATCCGCATCACCGAGGCCGGCTGGTGCAGCGTGTTCCACCAGTCGACCGAGAACTTGATGATGGGCAGGTTGATGGCACCAACCAGGGTGAGCACCGCCGCGGCGCGTGCCGCGCGCGAGGGATCGTCGACCGCGCGCCACAGCGCCATCAGGCCGAGATACATCAGGAACAGGATCAGCACCGAGGTCAGCCGCGCATCCCATTCCCAATAGGTGCCCCACATCGGCCGGCCCCACAGCGAGCCCGTGAGCAGCGCGAGGAAGGTGAAGCTGGCGCCGATCGGCGCTGCCGCTTTCGCGGCGACATCGGCGAGCGGATGCCGCCACACCAGCGTGCCCAATGATGCGATGCTCATCACGCCCCAGACGAACATCGACAGCCAGGCATTGGGCACGTGGATGAACATGATCTTCACGGTCGCGCCCTGCTGGTAGTCGTCGGGCGCGAGCGCGGATTGATAGAGGCCGATCGCGAGCAGGATGACGGTCGCGGCCGCGAGCCACGGCAACACCCGCGCCGTCAGGGCGAGGAACCGTGTCGGATTGGCGAGGTCGATCAGCGTCATGGTATCCTGATAATCACCGGGGGCCGCTCAGGCAATCAGCACGAAAGGCCGCAGCGAAAATTGATCGGAGTCAAGGTCGGTCGAGCCCATCTCAATCGAGACCATGGCGCAGGCTCGCCGCCGCCGCGAACGGGCCGACGACGAGGCTGACCAGGGACAGCGCACAGAGGATCGAGAACGGTGCCCCGAACGTCATGGGACCGACGATCACGGCCTGCGAGGCGGCAACGCCGAAGATCAGCACGGGAATCGACAGCGGCAGCACGAGAACGGCCATCAGCAGCCCGCCGCGATGCAGCGTCACCGCCAATGCCGCGCCGATCATGCCGGTCAAGGTCAGGGCCGGCGTGCCCGCCAGCAGCGTCAGCGCCACTGCGCCGGTTGCGACCATGTCGAGGTTGAGCAACAGGCCGAGCACGGGGGTTGCGACAATCAGCGGCAGGCCGGCGGCCAGCCAATGCGCCAGCGCCTTGGCCGCGCAGGCGAGTTCCAGCGGCGTCCGGCTCATCGTGATCAGGTCGAGCGAGCCGTCCTCATGATCGGCCATGAACAGCCGGTCCAGGGTGAGCAGGCTCGCCAGCAGCGCGCCGAGCCACAGGATCGCCGGCCCCAGCCGCGACAGCAGCGCCAGATCCGGCCCCACCGCGAACGGCATCAGCACTACCACGGTCAGGAAGAACAGCACCCCGATCAGCGCCCCGCCGCCAACGCGCAACGCGATCCGGATGTCCCGGCGGATCAGGGCGGAAAGGGCGGTCATGGAGTGGCCCTTCCGGCGGTTGGGAAAACCTTCGCCGCCGGCCCCAGGGACACTGCGCTCCCTCCCCCCCTGTGGGGGAGGGCGGGGGAGGGGGGTAGCCCCGGGCGAGATGTGTGCTTAGCGCGAGCCTCCAGCAACCGAAAGCCCACTTTCCCGACGCTAGAGTCGAGAGGCCGCGCCGTGTGGCACCCCCCTCCCTGGCCCTCTCCCACAAGGGGGGAGGGAACGGAGAGGCCGGAGCCCGGCCGCTTGGAAAGCTGAGGGTATGGCCGCATCACGCCACACCCCCGATCCGCAGCTCCCGCGATTCGATCCCCAACGGGGCGTGGGTGGCCGCGACGATGAGGCCGCCGGCGGCCAGGTGCTCGCGCATCAGGCTGCCGAACATGTCCTGGCCGGCCACATCCAGCGCATTGGTCGGCTCGTCCAGCAGCCAGACCGGGCGGCGGACGGTCAGCAGCCGGGCCAGCGAGAGCCGGCGGCGCTGGCCGGCGGAGAGGAAGCCGGCGGGCAAATGGGTGGCATGGTCGAGGCCGACTTTGGCGAGGTTTTCAGCTGCGTCACTGCGCTCCCCGCCCAAGAAATCAGCCCAGAAGACCAGATTTTCCGCAACGCTCAGCGCCGGCTTCAGGGCATCGCGGTGGCCGAGATAGTGGCACTGCTCCGGCACCGTCAGCTCGGCGTCGCCCCCGTCCAGCGCGATCGTCCCGGCGGCGGGAACGAGCAGGCCTGCGATCAGCCGCAGCAGCGAGGTCTTGCCCGATCCGTTGCGACCCGTCACCGCCACGGCTTGGCCCGAGGCGGCCGCGAATTCGAGGCCGGCGAACACCTCGCGTCCGCCCCGCACGCATCTGAGCCCGTGACCTGAAAGCCGCATCTCGCCTCGTTTCGACCCGCTCAAAGCCAGGGCCTCAGGAAATCTTGGGGTAGCGCATGGGAATTTTTGGCTCGCGGATTGCTGCGGCACGATTGTGGCTGTGGCGGCGCCGTTAGAAAGCTTCTATAAGCCCGGAACTACTTGATGCAGCAACTCAACCTGCCCCTGCAAGCGGCCCAGCCTGATACGCTGACGGTGTTAAAATACCCTGCCGGGTATAACTAACAATTGGGATCTCCTACATGACCTCGCTCGACAGCTTCAAATGCAAAAAGACCCTCAAGGTCGGCGCCAAGACCTATGTGTATTACAGCCTGCCCACGGCCGAGAAGAATGGTCTGAAGGGAATTTCGAAACTTCCCTATTCGATGAAGGTCCTGCTCGAGAACCTGCTGCGCAACGAGGACGGCCGCTCGGTCAAGAAGGAAGACATCGTCGCGGTGTCGAAATGGCTGCGCAAGAAGTCGCTGGAGCATGAGATCGCCTTCCGTCCCGCGCGCGTCCTGATGCAGGACTTCACCGGCGTGCCCGCGGTGGTCGACCTCGCTGCGATGCGCAACGCGATGCAGAAGCTCGGCGGCGATGCCGAGAAGATCAACCCGCTGGTCCCCGTCGATCTCGTCATCGACCACTCCGTGATCGTGAACTTCTTCGGCGACAACAAGGCCTTCGGCAAGAACGTCACCGAGGAATACAAGCAGAACCAGGAGCGGTACGAGTTCCTGAAGTGGGGCCAGAAGGCCTTCTCGAACTTCTCCGTCGTGCCGCCTGGCACCGGCATCTGCCACCAGGTCAACCTCGAATATCTGGCGCAGACGGTCTGGACCAAGAAGGAGAAGATGACCGTCGGCAAGAAGACCGGCACCTTCGAGGTGGCCTATCCCGATTCGCTGGTCGGCACTGATTCGCACACCACCATGGTCAATGGTCTTGCCGTGCTCGGCTGGGGCGTCGGCGGCATCGAGGCGGAAGCCTGCATGCTCGGCCAGCCGCTGTCGATGCTGCTGCCCAACGTCGTCGGCTTCAAGCTGAAGGGCGCGCTGAAGGAAGGCGTCACCGCCACCGACCTCGTGCTCACCGTGACGCAGATGCTGCGCAAGCTCGGCGTGGTCGGCAAGTTCGTCGAGTTCTTCGGCCCGGGCCTCGACCATCTCTCGGTCGCGGACAAGGCCACCATCGCCAACATGGCACCCGAATATGGCGCGACCTGCGGCTTCTTCCCGGTCGATGCCGCCGCGCTCGATTATCTCAAGACCTCCGGCCGTGCCTCGGCCCGCGTCGCGCTGGTGCAGGCCTATGCCAAGGCCCAGGGCCTGTTCCGCACCGCCAAGTCGCCCGATCCCGTGTTCACGGAAACGCTGACCCTCGACCTCGGCGACGTCGTGCCGTCGATGGCCGGGCCGAAGCGTCCCGAAGGCCGCATCGCGCTGCCCACGGTCGCGGACGGCTTCTCGCTCGCGCTCGCCAGCGAGTACAAGAAGGCCGAGGAGCCGGCCAAGCGCTTCCCCGTCGAAGGCAAGAACTTCGACATCGGCCATGGTGACGTCGTGATCGCCGCCATCACCTCCTGCACCAACACCTCGAACCCGAGCGTTCTGATCGGCGCCGGCCTGCTCGCGCGCAATGCGGCTGCGAAGGGCCTGAAGGCCAAGCCGTGGGTGAAGACCTCGCTCGCCCCGGGCAGCCAGGTGGTCGCGGAATATCTCGCCAATTCCGGTCTGCAGCCCGATCTCGACAAGGTCGGTTTCAACCTGGTCGGCTTCGGCTGCACCACCTGCATCGGCAATTCCGGCCCGCTGCCGGAGGAGATCTCGAAATCGATCAACGACAACGGCATCGTCGCGGCTGCGGTGCTCTCCGGCAATCGCAACTTCGAAGGCCGCGTCTCGCCGGACGTGCAGGCGAACTACCTGGCCTCGCCGCCGCTGGTCGTCGCCTACGCGCTCGCCGGCAGCGTCACCAAGAACCTCGCCACCGAGCCGCTCGGCGAGGGCAAGGACGGCAAGCCGGTGTACCTGAAGGACATCTGGCCGACGACGAAAGAGATCAATGCCTTCATGAAGAAGTTCGTGACCGCGTCGATCTTCAAGAAGAAGTATGCCGACGTGTTCAAGGGCGACACCAACTGGCGCAAGATCAAGACGGTCGAGAGCGAGACCTATCGCTGGAATATGTCGTCGACCTATGTGCAGAACCCGCCTTATTTCGACGGCATG
Source organism: Bradyrhizobium sp. 191 (assembly GCF_023100985.1). Classification (NCBI taxonomy): domain Bacteria; kingdom Pseudomonadati; phylum Pseudomonadota; class Alphaproteobacteria; order Hyphomicrobiales; family Nitrobacteraceae; genus Bradyrhizobium; species Bradyrhizobium sp. 191. Next base: position 4,313,754 of record NZ_CP064692.1, on the reverse strand, counting down.
AAGAAGGAGCCGGAGCCGGTCACCGACATCATCGAGGCGCGCATCCTCGCCATGTTCGGCGACAAGATCACCACCGACCACATCTCGCCGGCCGGTTCGATCAAGCTCACCTCGCCCGCCGGCAAATATCTCAGCGAGCACCAGGTGCGTCCGGCCGACTTCAACCAGTACGGCACGCGCCGGGGCAACCACGAAGTGATGATGCGCGGCACCTTTGCCAACATCCGCATCAAGAACTTCATGCTGAAGGGCGCCGACGGCAACATTCCGGAGGGCGGCCTGACCAAGCACTGGCCTGACGGCGAGCAGATGTCGATCTACGACGCCGCGATGAAGTACCAGCAGGAGCAGGTGCCGCTGGTGGTGTTCGCCGGCGCCGAATACGGCAACGGCTCCTCGCGCGACTGGGCCGCGAAGGGCACGCGTCTGCTCGGCGTGCGCGCCGTGATCTGCCAGAGCTTCGAGCGCATCCACCGCTCCAATCTGGTCGGCATGGGCGTGCTGCCGCTGACCTTCGAGGAAGGCACCTCGTGGTCGTCGCTGGGCCTGAAGGGCGACGAGAAGGTCACGCTGCGTGGCCTCGTCGGCGACCTCAAGCCGCGCCAGAAGCTGACCGCGGAGATCGTCTCCGGCGACGGTTCGCTGCAGCGCGTTTCGCTGCTCTGCCGCATCGATACGCTGGACGAGCTCGACTACTACCGCAACGGCGGTATCCTGCACTACGTGCTGCGCAAGCTCGCGGCGTAAGCGCGGATTTGTGAACGATGGCTCACTGCGAAGTGAGTAGAAGCCCGAACGAAGGCGGCCTATCAAAGGCCGCCTTCGCGCGTTTGCGGTACGTTTCAGATGGGCCCGCCCGGCGGAAAACCTTCCCTTGGACGGTTGGCTGGACGGACGAATGTACCGCGCCCCGTAAGACTACGGTGACCATCCGGCGATAAGATTCCCCTTCCCACGAGCAATGGTGTGCGGCGTTCGACATGACGACAATGACGGCTTCTCATCCGATTTCGCGCTGGTCCAATGCCCTCTGGACGGGAGCCATCGGCATCTGTGCGATCGTCGCCGTCATCCGCCCCGCGCACGCTGATCCCCGCGCCGTTGTTGAATTGTTTACCTCGCAGGGCTGCTCCTCCTGCCCGCCCGCCGACCAGATCATCGGCGATCTCTCGAAAGATCCGTCAATCATCGCGTTGAGCATGCCGATCGACTATTGGGACTATCTCGGCTGGAAAGACACGCTGGCGGATTCGCGCTTCTCTGCACGGCAGCGTGCCTATTCGCGCATGCGCGGCGACCGCGAGGTCTACACGCCGCAGGCCGTCGTCAACGGCTCCACGCATGTCATCGGCAGCGATCGCGCCGGCATCGAGAATGCGATCGGCAAGACCGACAAGGGCAGTGGCGTGATGAGCGTGCCGGTGACGATGTCACTCTCGGGTAAGCACATCAACGTTTCGGTGGCCGAAAGCAAGGAGCCCGCGGTCTCGCACGGCGAGGTCTGGATCTGCTCGATCGCCAAGTCGGTGCCGATCGCGATCACCCGCGGAGAGAATCGCGGACAGCAGGTCACCTATCACAACGTGGTACGCAACCTGCTCAAGGTCGGCGACTGGACCGGCCGTCCGGAAAGCTGGACGGTGCCGATCGAGAACCTCACGCGCGATGGCGTCGACGGCGCGGTGGTCTATGTCCAGGACGGCAGCCGGGAGAAGCCCGGCCCGATGCTGGGTGCGGCGTACACGTCGCTGCATTGATATTTTTCTAGCGTCGCACTCTGCTCTCGACCCTCATGGTGAGGAGCGCGCACTTGCGCGCGGCGGACGATGCTGCGCATCGCCGTGAGAACCGTGAAAGGCCCCGCGAATGCAGTTCGGCCTTCATCCTTCGAGACGCCGCGCGAAGAGCGCGGCCCTCAGGGGAGAGAGTCGTCGCCCGGATGTTCGGAGAGAGGCCGCGCCGGACACATCCCGACACAAACAAAAAAGGACCAACTTGCGTTGGCCCTCCTTGCCGTGCGCACAGACCCGATCCTGTTCGACCCCGGGGGGCTGGGGGCTGAGGAATCCGGAACCGAAAGGACCGGGTCAACGCACGGGACTCTATATCGCAGTGCAGGGCGGCGGGCGGTGGGCGGAAAAGCGGCGATACTATGATTCCTGCTAACGATCCCGTGACGGTTTGCCGCGACAAAGTTCCACCCCTGCGTGTGCCCTGACTCGCAGCCGATTCGGTGGGTTGAGCCCCTTGCGGCGCGGAACGGTTGGCGCAATCATGCAATTGTCATGAGCGCGGTTCCGGGGACGGTCTTCGCGGACGCGGTCGTGGCGTGCGATGAGGAGGCGCTTCCCATGAGCCTGATGTCGGAGGATGCCGATCCGAGCGAGCAGCGCGCGGCGGCGCGTCCCGCCGCTGCGAATGCGCAGCCGAACCGGGTGACGTTCAACCGGCTCGAGCTGCACCGGATTCTCAATCTCTACGGCCGCATGGTTGCGGACGGCGAATGGCGCGACTACGCCATCGACTTCCTGAAGGACCGCGCCGTGTTCTCGGTCTATCGCCGCGCCTCGGAAGTGCCGATCTATCGCATCGAGAAGGACCCGCGGCTCGCGCGCAAGCAGGGCATGTACAGCGTGATCTCGGCGACCGGGCTGATCCTGCGCCGCGGCCACGAGCTTGAGCGCGTGTTGCTGGTGATCGATCGGAAGCTGGCGGTGGTGTGACGACCATTAGCCGTCATTCCGGGGCGATGCGCAGCATCGAACCCGGAATCTATTGAGCGGCACAGAAGTTGGATGAATGGATTCCGGGCTCGCGGCTTCGTCGCGCCCCGGAATGACGAACGAGAAGGGGACGACTGCCCTACTTCCCCGGCACCGTGCTTGCGCCCTCGCCGAGGTCGCGCTGCATCATCACCGTGTCCAGCCAGCGGCCGAATTTCAGCCCGACATTGGGATGCGTGCCGATCATCTTGAAGCCGCACCTGGTGTGCAGGCCGATCGATCCGGCGTTGGCGGAATCGCCGATCACCGCGATCATCTGGCGAAAGCCGCGCGCCTCGCATTCGGTGATCAGCCGTTCCAGCAGCAACGAGCCGACGCCGCGGCGGTGGAAGGAGGGATCGAGATAGATCGAGTTCTCCACCGTGAAGCGGTAGGCTGGCCGCGGCCGGTAGGCGCCGGCATAGGCGTAGCCGGCGACGCGGCGGTCGAGCATGGCGACGAAGTGGGGATAGCCGCCGTCGATCAGCGTGCGGTAGCGACGCGTCATCTCGGCGAGGTCGGGCGGCTCCAGCTCGAACGTCGCCGTGCCCTCGCGGACGGCCTGCTGGTAGATGGCGGTGACGGCGGCAAGGTCGGCCTCGGTGGTGGGCCTGATTTCGGGTGCGGACATGGGGCGGAGATTAGAAGCTTCGCGAGGCCGCTGGAAGAGGACTCGGCGCATGCACACTCGTCATTGCTAGCGTAACCTCCTCCGCCGTCATTCCCCGCGAAGGCGGGGAATCCAGTACGCCGCGGCCTCTCGGTCATCACGACGGCCTCTGGAATACTGGATCGCCCGCCTTCGCGGGCGATGACATCGAGCGTGTGGCGAGCTCCGCCCACAAACAAAAACCCCGGCCTCTCGGCCGGGGTTCATGTCGTTCACTCAGGTCGTTGCGCTTACTCGCGCTGGCCAAGCAGCTGCAGCAGCAGCGTGAACAGGTTGATGAAGTTCAGGTACAGCGACAGCGCGCCGGTGATGGCCGCACGCTCTGCGATGTCACCGCCGGCCGAGGCGTAGCCGTAGATGTAGTCGTTCTTCAGCCGCTGCGTATCCCAGGCGGTGAGGCCCGAGAACACCAGCACGCCGACCACCGACACGATGAACTGCAACATCGAGCTGGCCAGGAACAGGTTCACCAGGCTGGCGAGGACGACGCCGATCAGGCCCATGAACAGGAACGAGCCCATCCCGGTGAGGTCACGCTTGGTGGTGTAGCCGTACAGGCTCAGCGCACCGAAGGTCGCCGCGGTGATGAAGAACACCCGCACGATCGAGGTGTGCGTGAACACCAGGAAGATCGACGACAGCGAGATGCCCATCAGCGCCGAGAACACCCAGAACAGGATCTGGGCGGTCGAGGGGGCGAGACGGTTGATGCCCGCCGAGATCACGAACACCATCGCGAGCGGCGCCAGCATGAACAGCCACTTCAGGGGGCTGACGAACATGGCGTAGCCGAACGGCGTCAGGAACAGCTTGCCGACGCGGACCGCTTCCGGGGTCGCAACGTCGGTCACGGCGGCCATGTAGACGCCGAGGGCGGCAAGGCCAGTGATGGCCAGGCCAATGGTCATGTAGTTGTAGATGCGCAGCATGTAGGCGCGCAGGCCGGCATCGACCGTCGCGGCGTCAACACGCCCGGCGGCCCTGCCGAAAGGAGAAGCGTAGTTACGGTCTAGGTCCGACATGGTCGAAATCCCGCTGGTTGGCCGGTCCGGCATGAGGGTCGCCATGCCGCCGGTTCGTCAAATTCTATCTCGGATACCGGATGCCAGCCGACTAAATTTTGGCTAACAATCGGGACTCCGAACCCATTCGATATGTGGGAAACTAACACATTCGCTGCAACCGTCCACGCGCGGCCGAATGTCGCCCTCACCCACAATCCAGACGAGCAGTCGTGGTTAATCGCAGGAATCGTGCGATTCCGCTCCCGTGTGGCGACCCGCTACATTTTGTCACAAATTCCGCAACACCGTCGCGGGCTTTTTGTTCAGTGCCAGCAGCGTGCCGGCAAGGCCGAGCCCGACGGTGACGACCAGCGCTGCCGCGACCACGCCGGCCGCGCTGCCGGCCTGCCAGACGAAGCTGAGCGTCATCAGCCGCGTCACGATCATCCAGGCCGCGATGCTGCCGGCGATCACGCCGAACACCGCGGTGGCAAGCCCGATCAGGAGGTACTCCAGCGCATAGGCGCCGAGCAGCCGCAGCCGCGTCGCGCCCAGGGTCTTCAGGATCACCGCATCGTAGACCCGGTGGCGGTGGCCGGCTGCGAGCGCCCCGCCCAGCACCAGGATCGCCGAGATCAGGGTGACGGCACTGGCGCCGCGGATCGCCAGCGCCAGGTTGGTCACCACCGAGCCGACCGTCTCCATCACCTCGCGCACGCGCACGCTCGTCACCATCGGATAGGCGTCGGCCACCTGCTTGATGATCTTGCCGTCGCCCGCGGCATTGCCGCCGGCCTCGGTCAGCGTTGCGATATGGGTATGTGGGGCACCCTTGAAGGCGTTCGGCGAGAAGACGAGGACGAAGTTGATGCCGAGCCCTTGCCAGTCGATGGTGCGCAGATTGCCGATTCTCGCCGGGATGTCGCGGCCGAGCACGTTGACCACGATCTCGTCGCCGAGCTTGAGGCCGAGTCCGTCGGCGATCTTCTTCTCCATCGAGACCAGCGGCGGCCCGGAATAATCGGCGCTCCACCATTCGCCCTCGACCACCTTGGAACCTTTCGGCAGGTCGCCGGTGTAGGTCAGGCCGCGGTCGCTCTGCAGCACCCATTCGGAATCGGTGGTCGGCTTGAGTTCCTCGGCGCGGACGCCGCGCGCGGCGACGATGCGCCCGCGCAGCATCGGCACGTCCTCGACCTTCGCGCCGGGCGCGATCTGGCGCAGATAGAGGTCGAACTGCTCGGCCTGCGCGCTCGGAATGTCGATGAAGAAAAAGGATGGCGCCTGATCGGGCAGAGCTGCGAGGAACTGCCGGCGCAGATTGCCGTCGATCTGGGTGATGGTGACGAGCACGGCGAGCCCGAGCCCCAGCGACAGCACGACCGAGGGCGTCAGCGCGCCGGGCCGGTGGATGTTGGCGATCGCCAGGCGCAGCATCGGCAGCCGCGTCCGCGGCAGCCGCCGCGCGATTGTCATCAGCAGGGCGGCGATGCCGCGCAGCAGGGCGAACACGACGACCGAGGAGGCGACGAATACCGCGGCGATGCGCTTGTCGAAGGAGAGGCCGATCACGACCGCGATGAGCAGGGCGATCACGAGCCCCATGAACAGGAGATAGCCCAGGCGCGGCCGGTGCCATTCCGAGCTGATGGTGTCGCGGAACAGCGCCGCGACCGGCACGTCGTGCACGCGGCCAAGCGGCCACAGGCCGAAGGCCAGCGCGGTCAAGAGGCCGTAGACGAAGGACAGCGCGAGCTCGTCGGCATGCACGGCCGGCACCACCGGCAGCGGGAGCAGCTTGCCGAACAGGCCGACGATCCCAAACGGCATGGCGGCGCCGAGCACGAGGCCGATCACCGAGCCGATGCAAGCGAGCAGCATGACCTGGGCAAGATAGATGCCGAACACGTCGCGCCCGGTGGCGCCGACGGCCTTGAGGGCCGCGATCACCTCGAGCCGGCGGTCGATATGGCTCTTCACGGCATTGGCGACGCCGACGCCGCCGACGAGAAGGGCGGCGAGGCCGACCAGGGTCAGGAACTGCGTGAAGCGGCTGATGTTGCGCTCGAGCTGCGGCGAGGCATTGGAGCGGCTGCGGATCTCCCAGCCGGCCTGCGGCGCGGCGTTGCGGGCGTCCGCGATGAAGGCTTCGGTGGCGCGCTCGCTGTTCGCGGCATCGGGCAGCTTGACCCGGTAGACCCAGCGCACCAGGCTGCCGGGCTGGATCAGGCCGGTGGCGCGCAAGGCCGCCTCGCTGATCAGGAAGCGCGGCCCGAAGCCGATGCCGCCGGCGAGCTTGTCGGGCTCGGCCTCGACCGTCGAGCGGATCTGGAAGGTCGCCGAGCCGATGGTGACGCGGTCGCCGGTCCTCAGCGAGAGCCGCGCCAGCAGCGTCGGATCGGCGGCGGCGCCGAACGCGCCGTCACGCTCCGCGAGCAGGTCGGACATCGGCAGGGGCGGTGTCAGCGTCAGCTGGCCCAGCAACGGATAGGTGTCGTCGACCGCCTTCATCTCGACCAGCGCCAGCTTGCCGTCGGTCGTGCGCGCCATGCCGCGCAAGGTCGCCGCCGTCGACAGCGTGCCGCGCGAGCGCAGGAAGGCGACCTCTTCGGGCTTGGCCTCGCGCTGGAACAATACGAAGGAGACGTCGCCGCCGAGCAGCGTGCGGCCTTCGCGCGCGAGGCCGTCGGAGAGGCTCGCGGACACCGAGCCGACGCCGGCGATCGCCATCACGCCGAGCGCGATGCAGGCGATGAAGACATAGAAGCCGCGCAGGCCCCCGCGCAATTCGCGTAAGGCGTAGCGCAGCGACAGCGCAACGCCGCCCGGCCTCGCGAATGGTTCGACTGCCGCGCTCATGCCGGCGCAGACTGCGTGTCGATGCGCCCCGAGCGCAGGCGGATGACGCGATCGCAGCGATGCGCGAGCGAGGAATCGTGCGTGACCAGCACCAGGGTCATGCCGCGCTCGGCGTGCTTGCTGAACAGGAGATCGACGATCTGTTTTCCGGTTGTCTCGTCGAGATTGCCGGTCGGCTCGTCGGCGACGAGGATCGCGGGATCGGGCGCCAGCGCGCGCGCGAGCGCAACGCGCTGCTGCTCGCCGCCGGAGAGCTGCGTCGGATAGTGATGCAGGCGGTCGCCGAGCCCGACCGATTGCAGCTCCTGCGCCGCGCGCCGCGCGGCATCGGGATTGCCGGCAAGCTCGAGCGGCACGGCGACGTTCTCCAGCGCCGTCATGGTCGGAATCAGGTGGAAGGACTGGAAGACGATGCCGACCTGGCGGCCGCGGAAGCGGGCCAGCGCGTCCTCGTCGAGGGCATTGAAAGGCGTGCCTGACACCACCACCTCTCCGCTATCAGGACGCTCCAGCCCCGCCATCACCATCAGCAGCGTGGATTTGCCCGAGCCTGACGGGCCGATCAGGCCGATCGTCTCGCCCGAGGCGACCCGCAGGCTGATATCCTTGAGGATGTGAACGCGTGCCGCGCCCGTGCCCAATGAGAGATTGACGTTGGAGATGGCGATGGTGTCCGCGGCGGTAGCGGCGAGCGAAGAGGGGTCGATGCGAGTGTCCATGGTCCGGTCATATGGCAACTTCGATAGCGCGGTCGAGGGGCGTTACGGATTGTTCATGCACATAGCCGTGTTGATGCTCGCCTTGATGACGATCGCGCCCCCCGCCTGGGCGGAAGCCGCAAAGCCGATCAGGCTCGTCGTTCTCGGCGATTCCCTCAGCGCCGGTCTGGGCCTCCCGGCCCAGGAGGCATTCCCCCAGAAGCTCAAAAAATCGTTACAGGCCAAGGGTATAGACGTCGACATGATCAATGCCGGGGTGTCCGGCGACACCTCCTCCGGCGGTCGCGACCGGCTCGACTGGTCGGTGCCCGACGGAACCGATGGCGTCATCGTCGAGCTCGGCGCCAACGATGCGTTGCGCGGTATCGATCCCGACCTGCCGCGCGCCGCGCTGACCGACATCATCCAGCGGCTCAAGGCCCGCAACATCGCGGTGATGCTCTGCGGCATGCTGGCGCCGCCGAATTACGGCGCCGACTATGCCGCGCGCTTCAATTCGATTTATCCGGATCTGGCGAAAAAATTCGACGTGCCGCTCTATCCGTTCTTCCTCGAAGGCGTTGCCGCCGACGCCAAGCTCAACCAGGCCGACGGCATTCATCCGACGGCTGAAGGCGTCGACATCATCGTCGGCAACATCATGCCCACCGTGGAGGCATTTCTTGGCACGATCGCTGAGCAGCGGCGTTGAAAAGCAGGCAGCGCTAACCCTAATTCCCAGGGTTTTACCGGAGTGAGGCGAGCGATGCTTCGCAGAGTCACACAACTGCGATAGGAATCAGGGTACCGGTGATTCGTCGCCGGCTCTAATTTGGATATGGTCCTTGCCTTGAGGGCTGTGCCCAAGCATCGGGAGTGCGAAACGATGCCGCGTTTGTTCACGGGTCTGGAAATTCCGGCCGAGATCGGCCAGTCGCTTTCCAACTTGAGGGGCGGCCTCCCCGGCGCCCGCTGGATCGATCCCGAAAATTATCACGTCACCTTGCGCTTCATCGGCGATATCGACGGCGCCTCCGCCAACGAGATCGCCTCCTTGCTGTTTCGCGTCGACCGCAAGCCGTTCGAGGTGAAGGTGCAGGGGCTCACGAGCTTCGGCGGCCGCAAGCCGCGCGCGGTGGTCGCCACCATCGCGCCGAGCAAGCCGCTGATGGAATTGCAGGCCGAGCTCGAACGCATGATGCAGCGGATCGGCCTCGATCCGGAGGGACGCAAGTTCATCCCGCACGTCACGCTGGCCCGCCTGCACGATGCCTCCGACCGCGACGTCGCCGACTATCTGTCGCTGCGCGGCTACTTCCCGAGCAAGGCATTTATGGCCGAGCGCTTCGTGCTGTTCTCGTCGCGCGCATCGACGGGCGGCGGACCGTATGTGGTCGAGGACGCCTACGAGCTGTGTGAGTAGGCCCAACTCGGTGGCATTACCGCGGCAGCGCCGCGCCTGCTCGCCTGATGCCGGTCTTTGCGAAGTCCTCACCTTTGAACAGCAAGGGTTCGCCGCGGGTCATAGCCAGCGCATAAGAGAAGCAATCACCGTAGTTGAGCGACGCGGCGTGTCGTCCCTTTCCGTAGCGCCGCCAGGCCCGCCGCGCTGCATCGGCTTGCGCGGCATCGACGGCAACGATCTCCGCGCCCATCTTGACGAGCCAGAGATCGAACTCACGCCCGCCTGCTTCCCCAAGCCGCGTCTCGATCACCATCGTCGCTTCAATCACAGTCGCTGCAGAGATCAAACGGATCGGATCGTCTACAATCAAGCGTTCAATATCGCCTGCGTCGGCTTCGTTCAGAGCGATTGCCACGATCGCCGACGTATCGATCACCATCAGCGTGGCAATCCATGCTCGTCATATCCGAGAATTTCCTCCGGCGTGCGGTCGTCCACGACGCGCATTTCGCTCCAGCGCCGCCTGATTTCGGCCAGATCTTCGAGCAGCGCGTCCTTGCTCGTTTGAGCATTGAGCCGGCGCAATCGCTCCTCGATGGCGCGCCTCGTCGCGGTCGTGATGTTCTCGCCAGTCAATTGCGCCAGACTCCGCGCCAACTGCTCAGTTTCGGGGTCCTTGATGCTCAGCGCCATATCGCGGCTCCTTGGTTCCTGAATAGGTATATTCTACCTCGGGGCGCTGCAAGTTCCATTTGGACGACGGACCCGCGCCCCGCCATATGGGAGTTTCTGCCGGAGAAGGGCGCGCATAAGCCGTTGCGACAATACGCGGTTGCAATTTCCGCCGGTCTCTGGCGGTAAAGGGCCATGCTCTCGACCCCCAGTTCCCCCTTCAGCGAAGCCTATCAGGCCCAGATCGCCTCCGGCGCGATCGAACCGGACGCTGCGCAGGCCGAGGTCGCCGAGGCCTATGCGGCGTTGGACCTGCGGCTTGCGAATTACAGCCCCACGCGCAAGCAGGGCCTGCTCAGCCGCCTGTTCGGCGGTGGTGACAGGGACGATGTGCCGCGCGGGCTCTACATCCATGGCGAGGTCGGCCGCGGCAAGACCATGCTGATGGATATGTTCTTCCAGCACTCCGATGTCGAGCATAAGCGCCGCGCGCATTTCCACGAATTCATGGCCGACGTGCATGAGCGCATCTACGACTACCGCCAGAGCATCGCGCGCGGCGAGATCGCCGACGCCGACGTCATCGCGCTGACCGCGAACGCGATCTTCGAGGAGAGCTGGCTGCTCTGCTTCGACGAATTCCACGTCACCGACATCGCGGACGCGATGATCCTGGGGCGCCTGTTCGCGAAATTGTTCGAGCTCGGCACCGTCGTGGTCGCGACCTCGAACGTCGCGCCCGACGATCTCTACAAGGGCGGCCTGAACCGCTCGCTGTTCCTGCCCTTCATCAAGCAGATCACCGACCACATGGACGTCGCGCGGCTCGATGCGCGCACCGACTTCCGGCTGGAGAAACTCCAAGGCGTGCCGATGTGGCTGACGCCGGCCGACGGCGATGCCGACGCCGCGCTCGACCACGCCTGGGCCAAGATGACCGGCAACGCCAAATGCAAGTCGCGCGACATCACCATCAAGGGCCGTACCTTGCACGTGCCGTGCTCGGCCCACGGCGTGGCGCGGTTCACCTTCGCCGATCTCTGCGAGAAGCCGCTCGGCGCATCGGATTACCTCAGGCTGGCGCACGACTACCACACCATCCTGGTCGACCATATTCCAGTGATGGACGTCTCCCAGCGCAACGCCGCCAAGCGTTTCATCACGCTGATCGACACGCTCTATGACAATGCGGTGAAGCTGATGGCCTCGGCCGACGCCAACCCGATCTCGCTGTATCTCGCCCATGAGGGCGTTGAGGCCATGGAATTCAAGCGGACCGCCTCGCGTCTGATCGAGATGAGCTCGGAATCCTATCTGGCGCTGGCTCACGGCCGCAAGGATTCCACCGCCAGCGGGTCGACCAAGGGCCTGGTCGAGACTTAAGTCCTATCCCCCGCCGTCATTCCCGGGCGCGCGGAGCGCGAGCCCGGAATCCATACTCCCGGCGCGCTTGGCCCTGGGCCATTCGCGCAAAGGGTAAGGGGTGCGCCATCTTCAATTTGCCGCGAATGCGGCAAGCCGCAAGCGCGGGCGTGGTTATGGATTCCGGGCTCGTGACTTCGTCGCGCCCCGGAATGACGGCTTGGGTGTGTTGGCCGGAATCTCGCCAAGCCCGACAATTGGGCATTGGGCGACTTGAACGGGGGAGGCGAAAGGGATAACCACCCGTCTCAGTTTTCCCCTCCTTACGTGTCTAAAGGACAGGTTCACATGGCGCGCGACAAGATTGCTTTGATTGGCTCCGGTCAGATCGGCGGAACGCTGGCTCATCTCATCGGCCTGAAAGAGCTGGGCGACGTGGTGATGTTCGACATCGCCGAGGGCGTGCCGCAGGGCAAGGCGCTCGACATCGCGCAGTCTTCGCCGGTCGACGGCTTCGACGCACACTACAGCGGCGCGAACTCCTACGAGGCGCTCGACAACGCCAAGGTCTGCATCGTGACCGCCGGCGTGCCGCGCAAGCCCGGCATGAGCCGCGACGACCTCCTCTCCATCAACCTCAAGGTCATGGAGCAGGTCGGCGCCGGCATCAAGAAGTACGCGCCCGACGCCTTCGTCATCTGCATCACCAACCCGCTCGACGCCATGGTCTGGGCGCTGCAGAAGGCCTCGGGCCTGCCGCACAAGAAGGTCGTCGGCATGGCCGGCGTGCTGGATTCGGCCCGCTTCCGCTACTTCCTGGCGGACGAGTTCAACGTCTCGGTCGAGGACGTCACCGCCTTCGTGCTCGGCGGCCATGGCGACACCATGGTGCCGCTGGTGAAGTACTCCACCGTCGCCGGCATCCCGCTGCCCGACCTCGTCAAGATGGGCTGGACCTCGCAGGCGCGCCTCGACGAGATCGTCGACCGCACCCGCAATGGCGGCGCCGAGATCGTCAACCTGCTCAAGACCGGCTCGGCCTTCTATGCCCCGGCCGCGTCCGCGATCGCGATGGCCGAGAGCTATCTGAAGGACAAGAAGCGCGTGCTGCCCTGCGCCGCCTATCTCAACGGCGAATACAGCGTGAAGGACATGTATGTCGGCGTCCCCGTCGTGATCGGGTCCAAGGGCGTCGAGCGCGTGGTCGAGATCGAGCTCGCCGGCAAGGACCGCGAGGCCTTCGACAAGTCGGTCGGCGCCGTGCAGGGCCTGGTCGATGCCTGCAAGAAGATCGCCCCCGATCTTCTCGGCCGCTAAGCCGCAAGCAATACCCCGCCGAAGATCGAAACCCGGTCTTCGGCGGTTTCACTTCCGGAGCCCGGCTCACTGACTTGTCGAAGGCCGGGCGGGTTCCGGCGCAGTCCAGATCTCGAAGTCAAAGAATCCAGGTTGCAGTTCCTGTGGTATATGGTATGCCAGCCACAAGACTGAGGTGGGCCCATGAGGTCACCGCCCGCGGGTTCAGGGAGCGACCATATGAATATCCATGAATATCAGGCCAAAGCGCTGCTGGGCGAGTTCGGCGTGCCGATCTCCAAGGGCGTCCCGGTCCTCAAAGCCGCCGACGCTGAAGCTGCGGCCAAGGCGCTGCCTGGCCCGGTCTGGGTGGTGAAGAGCCAGATCCATGCCGGCGGCCGCGGCAAGGGCAAGTTCAAGGAAGCCTCTGCCGGCGACAAGGGCGGTGTCCGCATCGCCAAGTCGGCCGCCGAGGTCGCCGAATTCGCCAAGCAGATGCTGGGCGCGACGCTGGTGACCGTGCAGACCGGCCCGGCCGGCAAGCAGGTCAACCGCCTCTACGTCGAGGACGGCTCCGACATCGACAAGGAATTCTACCTCTCCATCCTGGTCGACCGCGAGACCTCGCGCGTCTCGTTCGTCGTGTCGACCGAAGGCGGCGTCAACATCGAGGACGTCGCGCACAACACGCCCGAGAAGATCGTGACCTTCTCGGTCGATCCCGCCACCGGCATCATGGGCCATCACGGCCGCACCGTCGCCAACGCACTGAAGCTCTCCGGCGATCTCGCCAAGCAGGCCGAGAAGCTCACCGCGCAGCTCTACGCCGCCTTCGTCGCCAAGGACATGTCGATGCTGGAGATCAACCCGCTGGTGGTGACCAGGCAGGGCCAGCTCCGCGTGCTCGACGCCAAGGTGTCGTTCGACGACAACGCGCTGTTCCGTCACCCCGAGGTGCTCGCGCTGCGCGACGAGACCGAGGAAGACGCCAAGGAAATCGAGGCATCGAAATACGACCTCAACTATGTCACGCTCGACGGCAATATCGGCTGCATGGTCAATGGCGCCGGTCTTGCCATGGCGACGATGGACATCATCAAGCTCTACGGCATGTCGCCCGCCAACTTCCTCGACGTCGGCGGCAGCGCCAGCAAGGAGAAGGTCGCGGCCGCCTTCAAGATCATCACCGCCGATCCCAACGTGAAGGGCATCCTGGTCAACATCTTCGGCGGTATCATGAAGTGCGACGTGATTGCCGAGGGCGTCACGGCGGCGGTTCGTGAAGTCGGCCTCAACGTGCCGCTGGTGGTTCGCCTCGAAGGCACCAATGTCGAGCTCGGCAAGAAGATCATCGATGAATCCGGACTGAACGTCGTTGCGGGCGACAATCTCGACGATTCCGCGCAGAAGATCGTGAAGGCCGTCAAGGGAGGCTAAGGCCATGGCCCAGGACCATCTCGCCGCATCATCTCCGCTTCCCGAGCACGCGCGTCTCGCCGCGCTCGCTGGCGAATGGAATGGCGAAGAGGTGGTCTTCCCGTCGCGCTGGACGGAAGGCGGGCCGGCGACCTCTCGCGTCGTCGCCCGCATGGACCTCAACGGGTTCTACCTGATCCAGGACTCGGTTCAGATGCGCGACGGCAAGCAGGTCTTCGCCACTCACGGCATCTTCACCTACGATCCCGACGACCGGACCTACAAATTGTTCTGGTACGACTCGCTCGGCTACACGCCGCCCTCGCCCGCTTCGGGCGGGTGGGTCGGCAAGACCCTGACGCTGGTGCGCGGCTCGCTCCGCGGCAATGCGCGCCACGTCTACGAGATCATCGACGACGATTCCTATTCGTTGAGGATCCAGTTCTCGCCGGACGCGGAAGGCTGGGCCGACGTGCTCACTGGCGTCTACCGCCGCATCCACTGACCTCTCACTCTGTTAGTTTCGCGAAAGCAGACCTCATGTCCATCCTGATCGACAAGAACACCAAGGTCATCTGCCAGGGCTTCACCGGCAAGAACGGCACCTTCCATTCCGAGGCTGCGATCGCCTACGGCACCAAGATGGTCGGCGGCACCTCGCCGGGCAAAGGCGGCTCGACGCATCTGGGCCTGCCGGTGTTCGACACCGTGCGTGACGCGCGTGAGAAGACCGGCGCCGATGCCTCGGTGATCTACGTGCCGCCGCCGGGCGCGGCGGACGCGATCTGCGAAGCCATCGACGCCGAGATCCCGCTGATCGTCTGCATCACCGAGGGCATTCCTGTTCTCGACATGGTGCGGGTGAAGCGTTCGCTGGCCGGCTCCAAGTCGCGCCTGATCGGGCCGAACTGCCCCGGCGTCATGACCGCCGGCGAGTGCAAGATCGGCATCATGCCGGCCAACATCTTCAAGACCGGCTCGGTGGGCATAGTCTCCCGCTCGGGCACGCTGACCTATGAGGCCGTGTTCCAGACCTCCCAGGAAGGCCTCGGCCAGACCACCGCGGTCGGCATCGGCGGCGACCCGGTCAAGGGCACCGAGTTCATCGACGTGCTGGAGATGCTGCTCGCCGACCCCAAGACCGAATCGATCATCATGATCGGCGAGATCGGCGGTTCCGCCGAGGAGGACGCCGCCCAGTTCCTCAAGGACGAGGCCAAGCGCGGTCGCAAGAAGCCGATGGTCGGTTTCATCGCCGGCGTCACCGCCCCTCCCGGCCGCCGCATGGGGCATGCCGGCGCGATCATCTCGGGCGGCAAGGGCGATGCCGGGTCCAAGACCGAAGCGATGAAATCGGCTGGGATTACAGTGTCCCCGTCGCCCGCGCGCCTCGGCCATACGCTTGCCGAAAAATTGAAAGGCTAATTCACTCCTTCGTGCTTTTCCGGGCGAAGTTTCGCAGCAAATAGGGTAAAGGGTGCCTGTCGCGCCGAGCCTCTGCCGGGGAGCTCGGGCGCCAGCGCCGTTTGTTATGCGCGAACCGAAATCGCCAGGAACTCCAGTATGTCTCGCCAGGACGCGAACGCAGCCTTTGCCTTGTCTTCCTTTTTGCAGGGCACCAACGCCACCTATATCGACGAAATCTACGCCCGCTACGAGAAGGACCCGTCCTCGGTCGACGCCGAGTGGCAGGAGTTCTTCAAGAGCCTGAAGGACCAGCCGGACGACGTCCGCAAGAATGCTCAAGGCCCGTCCTGGGAGCGCGCCAACTGGCCGCTGACGCCTCAAGACGATCTGACCTCGGCGCTCGACGGCAACTGGGCCGAAGTCGAGAAGACAGTCGGTGCCAAGATCGCTGCCAGGGCGCAGGCCAAGGGAGGCGACAAGGGCGCCGATATCTCCTCCGCCGATCTGCTCCAGGCCACGCGCGACTCCGTCCGCGCCCTGATGCTGATCCGCTCCTACCGCATGCGCGGCCATTTCCATGCAAAGCTCGACCCGCTGGGCATCGAAGCGCCGCGCAACCGCGAAGAGCTCGATCCGCGCACCTACGGCTTCACCGAGGCCGATTACGACCGCAAGATCTTCCTCGATCACGTGCTCGGCCTCGAATACGGCAGCTTGCGCGAGATCACCGCGATCTGCGAGCGCACCTACTGTCAGACGCTCGGCGTCGAGTTCATGCATATCAGCAATGCCGCGCAGAAGGCCTGGATCCAGGAGCGCATCGAGGGACCCGACAAGGAGATCTCGTTCACCCGCGAAGGCCGCAGAGCCATCCTGATGAAGCTGATCGAAGCCGAAGGCTTCGAGAAGTTTTGCGACACCAAGTTCACCGGCACCAAGCGCTTCGGCCTCGACGGCGGCGAATCGCTGATCCCGGCGCTGGAGCAGATCATCAAGCGCGGCGGCAATCTCGGCGTGAAGGAGATCGTGCTGGGCATGCCGCATCGCGGCCGCCTCAACGTGCTGACCCAGGTGATGGGCAAGGCACACCGCGCGCTGTTCCACGAATTCAAGGGCGGCTCGGCCAATCCCGACGCGGTGGAAGGCTCCGGCGACGTCAAATATCACCTCGGCGCCTCCTCGGACCGCGAGTTCGACGGCAACCGGATCCATCTGTCGCTGACCGCCAACCCTTCGCATCTCGAGATCGTCGATCCCGTCGTGCTCGGCAAGGTGCGTGCGAAGCAGGACCAGCACGGCGATCCGCCGGACATGCGCATCTCCGTCATGCCGCTCCTGATGCATGGCGACGCCGCGTTCGCCGGCCAGGGCGTGGTGGCGGAGTGCTTCGGCCTGTCCGACCTGAAGGGCTACCGCACCGGCGGCTCCGTGCACTTCATCGTCAACAACCAGATCGGCTTCACGACCTATCCGCGCTACTCGCGCTCCTCGCCCTATCCGTCCGATGTGGCGAAGATGATCGACGCGCCGATCTTCCACGTCAACGGCGACGATCCGGAAGCCGTCGTTTTCGCGGCCAAGGTCGCGACCGAATTCCGTCAGAAGTTCCACAAGCCCGTCGTCATCGACATGTGGTGCTATCGCCGCTACGGCCACAACGAGGGCGACGAGCCGGCGTTCACCCAGCCGGTCATGTACAAGCGGATCGCGGCCCATCCCTCGACCCTCACTCTCTACTCCAAGCGCCTGATTGCCGAAGGCGTGGTCACCGAGGGCGAGGTCGACAAGCTGAAGGCCGACTGGCGCTCGCGGCTCGATGCCGAGTTCGAGGCCGGCACCTCCTACAAGCCGAACAAGGCCGACTGGCTCGACGGCAAGTGGTCCGGCTTCAAGATCGCCGACCAGGAAGAGGACGCGCGGCGCGGCGTCACCGGCGTCGACATCGCCACGCTGAAGGATATCGGCCGCAAGATCACCAAGGTGCCGGACGGCTTCCGCGTTCACCGCACCATCCAGCGTTTCCTCGATAACCGCGCGAAGGCGATCGACACCGGCGCCGGCATCGACTGGGCGACCGGCGAGGCGCTGGCGTTCTGCTCGCTGCTCAACGAAAACCATCACGTCCGCCTGTCCGGACAGGATTCGGAGCGCGGCACCTTCTCGCAGCGCCACTCGGTCCTGATCGACCAGGAGGACGAGAGCCGCTACACGCCGTTCAACCATCTCGGTCACGAGCAGGGCCACTACGAGGTCATCAACTCGCTGCTGTCGGAAGAAGCCGTGCTCGGCTTCGAATACGGCTATTCGCTCGCCGAGCCGAACACGCTGACGCTCTGGGAAGCCCAGTTCGGCGACTTCGCCAACGGCGCGCAGGTCGTGTTCGACCAGTTCATCTCCTCGGGCGAGCGCAAATGGCTGCGCATGTCCGGTCTCGTCTGCCTGCTGCCGCACGGCTATGAGGGCCAGGGGCCGGAGCACTCCTCGGCGCGCCTCGAGCGTTACCTGCAGATGTGCGCGGAAGACAACATGCAGGTGGTCTACCCGACCACGCCGGCGAACTACTTCCACGCGCTGCGCCGCCAGCTCCACCGCGAGATCCGCAAGCCGCTGATCATGATGACGCCGAAGTCGCTGCTGCGGCACAAGCGGGCGGTGTCGCGTCTCGAAGAACTGGCAAAGGGAACGACCTTCCACCGCATCCTGTACGATGACGCCCAGATGCTGCCGAGCGAGGCGATCAAGCTCGTTCCGGACGAGAAGATCCGCCGCATCGTGCTCTGCTCCGGCAAGGTCTATTACGACCTCTACGAGGAGCGCGAGAAGCGCGGCATCGACGACATCTACCTGATGCGCATCGAGCAGCTCTATCCTGTGCCGCTGAAGGCGCTGGTCGCCGAGCTGTCGCGCTTCAAGAAGGCCGAAGTGGTGTGGTGCCAGGAAGAGCCCCGCAACATGGGTGCCTGGCACTTCATCGAGCCCTA
Organism: Bradyrhizobium sp. 191; assembly: GCF_023100985.1. NCBI lineage: Bacteria > Pseudomonadati > Pseudomonadota > Alphaproteobacteria > Hyphomicrobiales > Nitrobacteraceae > Bradyrhizobium > Bradyrhizobium sp. 191. Next base: position 4,295,222 of record NZ_CP064692.1, on the reverse strand, counting down.
TCTGGAATGGGTGCTGAACCAGGTGAACGGCGTGAGCCGGCGTCCGCGTTATGTCGGCCGCGCCGCTTCCGCCGCGACCGCCACGGGTCTGATGTCCAAGCATCAGGCGCAGCTGAAGGCGTTCCTGGACGAAGCACTGAGCTAGGCAATTTCAAACTGAGTCATGCCCCGCGAAGGCGGGGCATCCAGTACTCCGCGGCATTCGTTCTGCTCATCGACGTCACGGCGTACTGGATCGCCCGCCTTCGCGGGCGATGACACATGAATTCAAGACCGCGATCTCCTTAAGGAAAAGACCATGACTGAAATTCGTGTGCCGACGCTCGGCGAATCCGTCACCGAGGCCACCATCGGCCGCTGGTTCAAGAAGGCCGGCGACCCGGTCGCCGTCGACGAGCCCCTGGTGGAGCTCGAGACCGACAAGGTCACCATCGAAGTCCCCGCGCCTTCCGCGGGCACGCTGAGCGAGATCATCGCCGCCGATGGCGCGACCGTCGCCGTGGGCGCGCTGCTCGGTCAGATCACCGAAGGTGCCGGGGCAGCCAAGCCCGCCGCTGCGCCGGCCAAGGCTGCTGCTCCTGCGGCTGCCGCCGCTGCTCCCGCGCCGGCTCCCGCCGCGCCGAAGGCGCCGCCGGCCGATGCGCCGCTTGCCCCGTCCGTGCGCAAGCTGTCGGCCGAGACCGGCGTCGACGCCTCGACCGTTCCGGGCTCCGGCAAGGACGGCCGCGTCACCAAGGGCGACATGCTGGCTGCGATCGAGCGCGCCGCCTCCGCGCCGACCCCGGTCAACCAGCCCGCCGCCGCCGTGCAGGTTCGCGTGCCGTCGCCGGCCGATGACGCCGCCCGCGAGGAGCGCGTCAAGATGACCCGGCTGCGCCAGACCATCGCGCGCCGCCTCAAGGACGTGCAGAACACCGCGGCCATGCTCACGACCTTCAATGAGGTCGACATGACCAACGTCATGGCGCTGCGCGCCCACTACAAGGATGCGTTCGAGAAGAAGCACGGTGCCAAGCTCGGCTTCATGGGCTTCTTCACCAAGGCCGTCGTGCAGGCGCTGAAGGACATCCCGGCGGTCAACGCCGAGATCGACGGCAGCGACCTGATCTACAAGAACTACTATCACATCGGCGTCGCCGTCGGCACCGACAAGGGCCTGGTCGTGCCCGTGGTGCGTGACTGCGACCACAAGTCGATCTCCGACATCGAGAAGAGCATCGCCGATTTCGGCCGCCGCGCCCGCGACGGCCAGCTCAAGATCGACGAGATGCAGGGCGGCACCTTCACCATCACCAATGGCGGCATCTACGGCTCGCTGATGTCGACCCCGATCCTGAACGCGCCGCAGTCCGGCATCCTCGGCATGCACAAGATCCAGGAGCGGCCGATGGTCGTCGGCGGCAAGATCGAGGTCCGCCCGATGATGTATCTGGCGCTGTCCTACGATCACCGCGTGATCGACGGCAAGGAAGCCGTCACCTTCCTGGTCCGCGTCAAGGAGAGCCTGGAAGATCCGGCGCGCCTGGTGCTCGATCTCTGATCCCTGTCGCTTTGCGAGCGCCGTCGCGATCAGCGCGGCGGCGCGTGTCGAACCATGGAGGTGCGCATGACAGATAAGGTCGTTGTCATCACCGGCGGCAGCCGCGGCATCGGGCGGGCGACCGCGATCGCGGCGGCCGCGCGCGGCTATCGCGTCGTGGTCGGCTATGCCAGCAACAAGAAGGCCGCCGACGAGGTGGTCGCGCAGATCGAGGCCGCCAACGGCAAGGCCATCGCGGTGAAATGCGATGTCGCCGAGGAAAGCGACATCCTCGCCCTGTTCAAGGAAGCTGACAAGCTGGGCACACTTGGCGCGCTCGTCAACAACGGCGGCATTGTCGGCAAGAGCGGCGTGCGGGTCGACGAGATGTCGGCCGAGCGCATCCAGCGCGTGATGGCGGTCAACGTCACCGGCTCCATCCTCTGCGCGCGCGAAGCCATCAAGCGGATGTCGACCAGGCATGGCGGCGAGGGCGGCGTCATCGTCAACCTCTCGTCCGTTGCTGCCAGGCTCGGCGCACCCAACACTTATGTCGATTACGCCGCCTCCAAGGGCGCGGTGGATTCCTTCACCGTCGGCCTCGGCTACGAGGTCGCGGGCGAAGGCATCCGCGTCGCCGCGATCCGTCCCGGCCTGATCGACACCGAGATCCACGCTGCCGGCGGCGAGCCCGACCGCGCCCATCGTCTGGCCCATATGGTGCCGATGAAGCGCGTCGGCACCGCCGATGAAATCGCCAACGCCATCGTCTGGCTGCTGTCGGACGAGGCCTCCTACGTCACCTCAGCCATTCTCGATGTGTCCGGCGGTCGCTGACGCTCCGGCGGACGCTGACACATCCTCATCACGCCTAACCTCACGGGACTTTCTCTCATGGCTACCTACGATCTCGTCGTCATCGGCACCGGACCGGGCGGTTACGTCTGCGCGGTGCGCGCCGCCCAGCTCGGCATGAAAGTCGCCGTGGTCGAAAAGAACGCCACGCTCGGCGGCACCTGCCTCAATGTCGGCTGCATGCCGTCGAAGGCGCTGCTGCACGCCTCCGAGATGTTCGAGGAAGCCGGCCATTCCTTCGCGAAGATGGGCGTGTCGGTCTCGTCGCCGAAGCTCGATCTGCCGGCGATGATGAACTTCAAGCAGCAGGGCATCGACGGCAACGTCAAGGGCGTCGAGTTCCTGATGAAGAAGAACAAGATCGACGTGCTCAAGGGCACCGGCAAGATCCTCGGCACCGGCAAGGTCGAGGTCTCCGCCGACGGCAAGTCGCAAGTCATCGAAACGAAGAACGTCGTCATCGCTACCGGCTCCGACATCGCGCGCCTCAAGGGCATCGAGATCGACGAGAAGCGTATCGTGTCGTCCACCGGCGCGCTGTCGCTGGACAAGGTCCCCGGCAAGCTCCTGATCGTCGGCGCCGGCGTGATCGGCCTCGAGCTCGGCTCGGTCTGGCACCGTCTCGGTGCGGACGTCGTCGTCGTCGAATTCCTCGACCGCATCCTGCCCGGCATGGACGGCGAGATCGCCAAGCAATTCCAGCGCATCCTCGAGAAGCTGGGCTTTGCGTTCAAGCTGGGGGCCAAGGTCACCGCGGTCGACACTTCGGGCAAGACGCTGAAGGCGACGATCGAGCCCGCCGCCGGCGGCGCTGCCGAGACGCTGGAGGCCGACGTTGTGCTCGTCTGCATCGGCCGCGTGCCCTACACCGACGGTCTCGGCCTGAAGGAAGCCGGCGTCGCGCTCGACGCGCGCGGCCGCGTGCAGATCGATCCGCATTTCGCCACCAGCCTGAAGGGCGTCTACGCCATCGGCGACGTCGTCGCCGGCCCGATGCTCGCGCACAAGGCCGAGGATGAAGGTGTTGCCGTCGCGGAGATCATCGCCGGCCAAGCCGGTCACGTGAACTACGATGTCATCCCGGGCGTCGTGTATACCACGCCGGAAGTGTCCTCCGTCGGCAAGACCGAGGAGGAGCTGAAGCAGGCGGGCATCGGTTACACCGTCGGAAAGTTTCCGTTCACCGCCAATGGCCGCTCCAAGGTCAACCAGACCACTGACGGCTTTGTGAAGGTTCTCGCAGATGCGAAGACCGATCGCGTGCTCGGCGTGCACATCATCGGCCGCGAAGCCGGCGAAATGATCCATGAAGCCTGCGTTCTCATGGAATTCGGCGGCAGTGCGGAGGATCTCGCGCGCACCTGCCACGCCCATCCGACCCGCTCGGAGGCCGTCAAGGAAGCCGCGCTTGCGGTCGGCAAGCGGGCCATCCATATGTAGGCCCGCGCCCCAGCATCGAATCGGGCGGGAAACATATGCTGCGCCGCCTCCTTCAACCGGTCTGGGTCCTGCTTGCGATCATCTTCCTGATCGAAGCCTGGTTGTGGGACCATCTCGAGCCGATCGTTGCCAAGGTCGTCGCAGCCATCCCGCTCGCGCGGTTCAAGCATTGGCTGACGGAGCGCGTCAATGCGCTGTCGCCGGCCATGACGCTGATCGTGTTCGCGGTCCCCATCGTCCCGCTATTTCCGCTCAAGCTGGTCGGCCTCTGGCTGCTCGCGCACGAATACTGGACCAGCGCGGTCTTCATGATCGTGTTCGCAAAGCTGGTCGGCGTCGGCGTCACCGCTTTCGTGTTCGACGTGACGCGCCACAAGCTGCTGGAGATGCACTGGTTCGAGCGGATCTACGATCTGGTGCTGAAGGTGCGCGCCAAGGCCGCCGAACTGGTCGATCCGATCAAGCGCCGCATCAGGGAGCTGATCGCCGGCAACGGCGAGGGATGGTCGTCACGAACGCTGCGCATGATCCAGCGCTTCCGCAGGAGCGTGCACCAGGCGCGGTGAGCTGCGCGTTGCATACACACGGTCATCGCCAGAAATTCGGTGTCATTGCCCGCGAAGGCGGGCAATCCAGTATTCCAGAGACGTCAATGATTGAACCGAGAAGCCGCGGCGTACTGGATGCCCCGGTCAAGCCGGGGCATGACACCGTTCTTGTGGCTTCAGAGGCGTGCGCGGCAGCGCCCCCTCAATGCAAATGCAAGAGATGCGGCCACCACAGGCCGAGCGCGGTCATGATCAGGCCGGCGATCGTCAGCACGCCGCTGACATAGGCCAGCGCGAGCATGCCGGTGATGATGGTGGCCGAGGCCAGTACGATTCCGATCTGGAACGCCGCCGAGGCCAGCTCGAAATGGTGGTATTTCGCGGTCGCCTCGTCGCGCGCATGCTCGGCGTGCTTGGCCTTCTCCGCGAGCTGCTCGGTGCCTTCGCCGGTCTCCGGCTCGGAGCGGTAGCGCTGTGCGGTCCTGGTCCAGTCGTCGATCTGCTTCTGCACCGCCGCCTTCATGGCGGCGTCGTCGGCCAGCGAACCCAGCGTCAGCTTGCCCTGCTCGGCCGCAGTGATCACCACGGTGCGGCGGATGCTCTTGGCCTGGAAGAATGCCCAGAGATTGGCGGCCTCGACGTTTTTGCTGATCGATTCGGTCTGGGCGCCCTTGCCGAGCGTCTCGGAGATCGCCAGGAACAGCGCCAGCACCGCGATCAGAAGCGCGATCTTCTTGTTCGAGCCGGACGCGTGCTCAGCGTGCTCGGCGTGCTCCATGCTTTCGTGGGCGCCCATAAATCTCTCCTGACTGTTTACCAACGATTGACCGAACCGCGCGACAGGCGCAAGTGCCAGCACCCGTGGCGTTTGCAATTAAGGGTTTTGCGTTCGAGACCATTCTAGTCCTGTGTCATGACCACAGCGGAATTCATTGCAGCTTGCGCCTGGCCTTCCATCGTCATCTCTGTGATTGCGCTGTTGAAGGCCCGCAACACCGCGGCTTTTCCGTACCTTGGCAAGATTGTTTTCGCGCTCTGCGGGACCTACATCGTTCTGTTGCCGTTTTATGACAAGAGTTCGATCAGCGCCGTCAACGACGTCCATATACTGATGATTGTGATGGGCCTGATGATGGCGGGGGCACCGTTGTGGCAACCTTCTTTGTACGGCTCGTGGCGTGACAAGGCGAAGGTGCTCGGCTCGATGATCCTGATTATGCTGCTCGGCAGCGGTATTGCGTGGTATGCCGGACGGATGCTGTTTCTCGATCACCTGACGTCCCGGATCGTGATCGAAGGCAGTGTCGATCGTGCATGGAGGTCAAGTAGCAGCCTCAAGGCGGATTATCTTGTCCGGATCGCAAGCCAAACGGTCAGAGTTACAGAGCCGCTCTATGAGCGCCTGGAGAAAGTCAAGCCCAGGGTCCGCGTCGAGGTCGGACGCGGCTCGAACTACGTCTACGACATCGAATATCTCGCGAACTGAGCCGCTATCGACGCGGATGCGCGCTGGCATACACTTCGAGCAACCGCTCCGAATCGATGCCGGTATAGACCTGCGTCGTCGAGAGCGAGGAATGGCCGAGCAACTCCTGGATGGCGCGCAGGTCGCCGCCGCGCGAGAGCAGGTGCGTGGCGAAGGAGTGCCGGAGCGCGTGCGGCGTGGCGCTGTCGGGCAGGCCGAGCGCACCGCGCAGCCGCTCCATCGCGAGCTGGATGATGCGCGGGCTCAAGGGCCCGCCGCGCGCGCCGACGAAGATCGGCCCTTCCGCGGGTAGCGGGTAGGGGCACATCGAAACGTACTCCTGCACCAGCTCGAGCACGTTCTGGAGCACCGGCACCATGCGCGTCTTGTTGCCTTTGCCTGTCACGACCAGCACGTCGCCTTCGCCGGGACGCGGCACCTCGCGGCGCTTCAGGCCGAGCGCTTCGGAGATGCGCAGGCCCGAGCCATACAGCAGCGCCATCACCGCAGCGTCGCGCGCCAGGATCCAGGTCTCGCGGTCCTCGCCGGCGCGCTCGTCGGCATCGGCCAGGCGTTTTGCGGAGGCCATCGGCAGCGGTTTCGGCAGGCTCTTCGCAACCTTTGGCGCGCGGATCGCGGACAATGCACCGACCTTGCCCTTGCCCTCGCGCTCGAGGAAGCGACCGAACGAGCGCAGGCCCGCCAGCGCGCGCATCAGGCTGCGGCCGGCAATGTCGTCGGCCCTGCGCATCGCCATGAAGGCGCGGATGTCGGTGGCCTCCAGCGCCGCGAAGCGCGCCAGCGTGACGCGCTCGCCCCAATGATTGCTGAGGAAATCCAGGCACTGCCGCAAGTCGCGGCCATAGGCCTCCAGCGTCTTCGGCGACAGCCGCCGTTCGGCGCCGAGATGCGACAGCCAGCGTGCCATCTCCTGCGCGATCGAGGGATCGGCGCTGGCGAGCTCGATTCTTGGGGCGGTCGCTTTGCTCATGCGCTCTGGACGTGGTGATTCCACTCAGTATATCGCATCACACTCGTTTATCGTTCGCTAAGGCCGGCTCGCGGCGCTAGCCTGAAGTCCCCGAGTTCCGATTCTCCACCCATGGATCACACACCGCGCAGCCCCGCCTCCGCCCACGCGACCGGCATGGTCGACGTGCTGGTGCCGGTCGCGCTCGACCAGACCTATTCCTACAAGGTGCCGCGCGGGATGGAGCTGAAGGCGGGCGATCTCATCAGTGTGCCGCTCGGCCCGCGCGAGGTGCTCGCCGTGGTGTGGGGCGAGAATGCCAATCCCGATCCGCGCCTGCACAATCGCCTCAAGGAGGTCAGCGAGAAGCTCGATATCCCGCCGCTGAAGCCCGAGCTGCGTTCGGTGGTCGACTGGGTCGCCAATTACACGCTGAGCCCGCGCGGCATGGTGCTGCGCATGTGCCTGCGCATGGGCGAGAATCTCGGCCCGGAGCGGGTGCGCGCCGGCGTTCGCCTCGTGGGGGATCCCCCGAAGCGCCTGACGCCGGCGCGGCAGCGGGTGATCGCGGTGCTGTCCGATCGGCTGCTGCACGGCAAGTCCGAGGCGGCCAAGGAAGCGGGCGTCTCCTCAGGCGTGATCGACGGCCTCGTCGACGAAGGCACGCTCACGGTCGAGCCGATGCCGCCGCCCGCGCCGCCGCCCGCGCCCGATCCGGATTTCGGCCGGCCGGATTTCTCGCCGCTGCAGCGTGCCGGTGTGGATGCTATGCGCGCGCTCGCGGCCAACGGCACTTTCCATGTCGCGCTGCTCGACGGTGTCACCGGCTCGGGCAAGACCGAGGTCTATTTCGAAGCCGTGGCCGAGGTGATCCGTCGCGGAAAGCAGTCGCTGATCCTGATGCCGGAGATCGCGCTGACCGGCCAGTTCCTCGATCGCTTCGCGCAGCGTTTCGGCGTGCGGCCGATCGAATGGCATTCGGAGCTCACGCCGCGCACCCGCGCGCGCAATTGGGCCGCGATCTCCGAAGGTTCAGCGCCGGTCGTGGTCGGCGCGCGCTCGGCGCTGTTTCTGCCCTATGCCAATCTCGGCCTCATCGTCGTCGATGAGGAGCACGACCAGGCCTACAAGCAGGACGACGGCGTGCATTACCACGCCCGCGACATGGCGGTGGTGCGCGCGCACATCGCCAGGATTCCGGTCGTGCTGGCCTCCGCGACCCCGTCGGTGGAATCGGAGGTCAATGCGCGCAAGAGCCGCTACCAGCGCATCGCGCTGCCCTCGCGCTTCGGCGGCCAGCACATGCCGCATATCGAGGCGATCGACCTGCGGCGCGAGCCGCCCGCGCGCGGCCGCTTCATCTCGCCGCGGCTTGCCGGCGAGATCAGAATCGCGATCGAGCGGCGCGAGCAGGCGCTGCTGTTCCTCAACCGGCGCGGCTATGCGCCGCTGACCTTGTGCCGTGCCTGCGGCCATCGCTTCGCCTGCACCATCTGCGATGCATGGCTGGTCGACCATCGCTTCCGCCAGCGCCTAGTCTGTCACCATTGCGGCTTCTCGATGCCGCGCCCGCATATCTGCCCGAACTGTTCGGCCGAGGAATCGCTGGTCGCGGTCGGTCCCGGCGTCGAGCGCCTGCAGGAGGAGGCGGCCGCGCTGTTCCCGGACGCGCGCACCATGGTGCTGTCCAGCGACCTCATCACCTCGATCGAGACGATGCGCATCGAGCTCGCCGAGATCGCGGAGGGCCGCGTCGACATCATCATCGGCACGCAGCTCGTGGCGAAGGGCCACAATTTCCCGCGGCTCAATCTGGTCGGCGTGATCGATGCGGATCTTGGCCTCTCCAACGGCGATCCGCGCGCGGCGGAGCGCACCTGGCAATTGCTCAACCAGGTGATCGGCCGCGCCGGACGCGAGCAGGGCCGCGGCGTCGGCTATCTCCAGACCCACCAGCCCGATCATCCCGTGATGAAGGCGCTGATCGCCTGCGACCGCGAGGCCTTCTACGACAGCGAGATCGAGCTGCGCGAGAAGACGCTCTATCCGCCGTTCGGCCGGCTCGCGAGCCTGATCATCTCGGCAGGCGACCGGCCGAGCGCGGAAGGTTTTGGCCGCAAGCTCGTCGCGCTGGCGCCGCGCGACGAACGCGTCGTGGTGCTGGGCCCGGCGGAAGCGCCGCTCGCCGTCATCAAGGGCCGCTACCGCTTCCGCATCCTGGTGAAATCGGCGCGGGGCTTCGATCTGTCGGACTATCTGCGCAGCTGGCTCGCCGTGTGCCCGAAGCCGACGGGCAATCTCAAGCTCGAGGTGGACGTCGATCCGCAGAGCTTCTTGTAAGCGCCACTGTCACCAAATGCTTGGTCGTCATTCCGGGGCGCGACGAAGTCGCGAGCCCGGAATCCATTCTTCCACCAACTCTGCCGCGCGATGGATTCCGGGCTCGCGCTGCGCGCGCCCCGGAATGACGACAAAAAAGCCCGTGGTCCCCCAAGACCACGGGCTTGTCTCACGCGCGCAGCAAACTGATGAAAACTGCGCGTGTGAGGAAAGGCGTTGATCGCCCCGTCAGGAGACGACTTCCGCGGTGACGCGGCCGACGCCGCGACTGGTGAGGCCAATGGCGCGGGCGGCACCCGTGGAGAGGTCGAGCACCCGGCCGCGGATGAACGGGCCGCGGTCGTTGATGGTGACGATGACGCTCTGGCTGCCATGGGTGACGCGCAGCTTGGTGCCGAACGGCAGCGAACGGTGCGCCGCGGTCATGGCGTTCTGGTTGAAGCGCTGGCCCGACGCCGTCCGGCTGCCGGATTCGTTGCCGTAAAAGGAAGCCATGCCGGAGAAGCTGCGGCCCGTGCCGGAGGTCGGCGTCATCGACGCATTGGCGTTGCGCCAATCGGAGGTCGCGTTGGTGTCGGTCTGGGCGTGGTGGCGGTGATGATGATGGTGCCGGTGATGCCGGGATTTGGCGGACGCTTCGGTGGCGGTTCCACCGATGAGAAGGGTTGCGGCGACGAAAGCGATCGCCGTACGCGGCCGGGTCACAAAGCCCAGCGTCTTCAAAGACAGCATTTATTGGTCCCTAAGCTAGTATTGCCACATGTGTGGCCAGTGGAGCCCCCATCAGTTTGTGAGCGGTTTGGCGTTTCGATTCCCAATGAGGCGTGAATTGGGCAGTAAATTGGGTATGTTTCGTCATGAAACATCTTGTTACCGTTGTGCGATAATCAGACGATGTTCCGTAATCTTCGGCTTTAACGATTCATTAACCTCATGATTACTTCGTAATACTGTAAATCGAAGTGATCGCTTCGATTGTTCAGAATTCGGTAAGTATTCGGCCAGTGGAACCGGCGACTTCGAAATCACGCCTCAGCGATCCGTGTTCATGGCCGCTATGCGCTGGGGGCAGGAACCAACCGCCGGGGAGGCTCCCGGCAATTTCCGCAGCGCGGGAGGTCATCCGCCCGAACGCGTCAGCGACGCCCTCGCGGCGTCGTCCGCTGCGACGAACTGGCGAGAGAACCCCGTGCCTTTAATTTGGCGTCATGTTGCACGTGCGCGCCTGCTATGTTAGCAAAGCCGCGATTTTAACGAGCCCGGCACCTCCCGTGCTGGTCGAAAATCGAAGTCCCGCTTGAATTCCAAGGGCTTGGATCGCTAGGCGCCGCTTCGTGGCGACGGTTTTTCCCTTGCGAGTTTGACAGCAAAAGAGCGCGTCTGTGGCTGCAGAAGATACGTCCGTTTCAGGTGTGTCCGGTCGTTATGCAACGGCCTTGTTTGAACTGGCCCGCGACCAGAAAGTGGTCGACGAGGTCAAAGCCGATCTCGACAAATTCGATGCCTTGCTGAACGAGAGCGCGGATCTCAAGCGCCTCGTCCGCAGCCCGGTGTTCGCGGCCGACGCCCAGTCTCGGGCCCTCTCGGCCGTGCTGGCCAAGGCCGGCATCGCCGGCATCTCCGCCAACTTCCTCAAGGTGCTGACCGCCAACCGCCGCCTGTTCGTGGTGGCCGACGTCATCCGCGGCTACCGCGCCCTCGTCGCCAAGTTCAAGGGCGAGACGACGGCCGACGTCACCGTGGCGGAAGCGCTCTCGGACAAGAATCTCGATGCCCTCAAGGTTGCCCTGAAGTCGGTGACCGGCAAGGACGTCGCGCTGAACGTGAAAGTCGATCCCTCGATCATCGGTGGCCTCGTCGTCAAGCTGGGCAGCCGCATGGTGGATGGTTCGCTTCGCACCAAACTCAATTCGATCAAGCACGCGATGAAAGAGGCAGGCTGATGGACATCCGCGCCGCGGAAATTTCCGCGATCCTCAAGGACCAGATCAAGAATTTCGGCCAGGAAGCTGAAGTCTCCGAAGTCGGACAGGTGCTGTCCGTCGGCGACGGTATCGCCCGCGTCTACGGTCTGGACAACGTCCAGGCCGGTGAAATGGTCGAGTTCGAGAACGGCACCCGCGGCATGGCGCTGAACCTTGAAACCGACAACGTCGGCGTCGTTATTTTCGGTGCCGACCGCGAGATCAAGGAAGGCCAGACCGTCAAGCGCACCCGCGCCATCGTGGACGCGCCGGTCGGCAAGGGCCTGCTCGGCCGCGTCGTCGACGCGCTGGGCAACCCGATCGACGGCAAGGGTCCGATCCAGGCCGAGAAGCGCATGCGCGTCGACGTCAAGGCGCCCGGCATCATTCCGCGCAAGTCGGTGAGCGAGCCGATGGCGACCGGCCTCAAGGCGATCGACGCCCTGATCCCGATCGGCCGCGGCCAGCGCGAGCTGATCATCGGCGACCGCCAGACCGGCAAGACCGCGATCGCGCTCGATACCATCCTGAACCAGAAGCCGCTCAACGCGCAGCCCGACGAGAACATCAAGCTGTACTGCGTCTACGTCGCCGTCGGCCAGAAGCGTTCGACCGTCGCGCAGTTCGTGAAGGTGCTGGAAGAGCAGGGCGCGCTCGAATATTCGATCGTCGTCGCCGCCACCGCCTCCGATCCGGCGCCGATGCAGTACATCGCGCCCTTCACCGGCTGCACCATGGGCGAGTACTTCCGCGACAACGGCATGCACGCGGTCATCATCTATGACGACTTGTCCAAGCAGGCCGTCGCGTACCGCCAGATGTCGCTGCTGCTGCGCCGCCCGCCGGGCCGCGAAGCCTATCCGGGCGACGTGTTCTATCTGCACTCCCGCCTGCTCGAGCGCGCGGCGAAGCTGAACAAGGACCAGGGTTCGGGCTCGCTGACGGCGCTGCCGGTCATCGAAACCCAGGCCAACGACGTGTCGGCCTACATCCCGACCAACGTCATCTCGATCACCGACGGCCAGATCTTCCTGGAAACCGACCTGTTCTTCCAGGGCATCCGTCCTGCGGTGAACGTCGGTCTGTCGGTGTCGCGCGTCGGCTCCTCGGCGCAGACCAAGGCCACCAAGAAGGTCGCCGGCAAGATCAAGGGCGAGCTCGCCCAGTACCGCGAAATGGCGGCGTTCGCGCAGTTCGGCTCCGACCTCGACGCCTCGACCCAGCGCCTGCTCAACCGCGGCTCGCGCCTGACCGAGCTCCTGAAGCAGCCGCAGTTCTCGCCGCTGAAGATGGAAGAGCAGGTCTGCGTGATCTGGGCCGGCACCAACGGCTATCTCGATCCGCTCCCGCTCAACAAGGTGCGTGCGTTCGAGGACGGCCTGCTCTCGCTGCTGCGCGGCAAGCACGTCGACATCCTCAACGCGATCCGCGACAGCCGCGATCTCGCCGACGACACCGCCGGCAAGCTGAAGTCGGTGGTCGAGGGTTTTGCGAAGAGCTTCGCGTAACAACGCCGTCATGGCCGGGCTAAAGCGCGAAGCGCGTCTTCGCAACTGAGGTCCCGGCCATCCACGTCTATTGGCGTGCAAGACGGGACGTGGATGCCCGGGACAAGCCCGGGCATGACGACTGGGATAGGCTAGCGGGTTGATCGCAAGGGTCGAACCGCCGGGGTGAACGAAGAATGGCGTCACTTAAAGACATGCGCGTCCGCATCGCCTCCACCAAGGCGACGCAAAAGATCACCAAGGCCATGCAGATGGTCGCAGCCTCCAAGCTGCGCCGTGCGCAGACCGCCGCGGAAGCGGCGCGGCCCTATGCCGACAAGATGAGCGCGGTGATCTCCAACATCGCCAGCGCCGCTGCGGGCTCGCCCGGTGCGCCGGTTCTGCTGGCCGGCACCGGCAGGGATCAGGTGCATCTGCTGCTGGTCTGCACCGGCGAGCGCGGCCTGTCCGGCGCCTTCAACTCCTCGATCGTGCGTCTCGCCCGCGAGCGCGCCCTCGCGCTGATGGCGCAGGGCAAGGACGTGAAGTTCTTCTGCGTCGGCCGCAAGGGCTACGAGCAGCTGCGCCGCCAGTTCGACAAGCAGATCGTCGAGCATCTCGATCTGCGCAGTGTCCGCCAGCTCGGCTTCGTCAATGCCGAGGACATCGCCAAGAAGGTGCTGGCGCGTTTCGAGGCCGGCGAGTTCGACGTCTGCACGCTGTTCTACTCTCGCTTCAAGTCGGTAATCGCGCAGATCCCGACCGCCCAGCAGGTGATCCCGCTGGTCGTCGAGGAGAGCGCTGCTGCGAGCACCACGTCCTACGAATACGAGCCGGAAGAGGATGAGATCCTCACCCGCCTTCTGCCGCGCAACCTCGCGGTCCAGATCTTCCGCGCGCTGCTCGAGAACAACGCCTCGTTCTACGGTGCGCAGATGAGCGCGATGGACAACGCGACGCGCAACGCCGGCGAAATGATCCGCAAGCAGACGCTGGTCTACAACCGCACGCGTCAGGCGCAGATCACCAAGGAACTGATCGAAATCATCTCGGGCGCCGAGGCCGTCTGATCAAGGCGCTTCAGTACTCATTACACGCAACATCCCGGTCGCTGACCGTGGTCTAGAAGTTCGGATCGAAGGAGACATTCAATGGCAGCCCAGGTCGGTCGCGTCACCCAGGTCATCGGCGCCGTCGTCGACGTGCAGTTCGAAGGCCACCTCCCGGCCATTCTCAATTCGCTCGAGACCAAGAACGGCGGCAACCGCCTGGTGCTCGAAGTCGCCCAGCATCTCGGCGAATCCACCGTGCGCACGATCGCGATGGACACCACCGAAGGTCTGGTCCGCGGCCAGGAAGTGACCGACACCGGCGCTCCGATCCGCGTTCCCGTCGGCGAAGGCACGCTCGGCCGCATCATCAACGTCATCGGCGAGCCGATCGACGAAGCCGGACCGGTCAAGTCGGAAGGCCTGCGCGCCATCCACCAGGAGGCGCCGACCTACACCGACCAGTCGACCGAGGCTGAAATTCTCGTCACCGGCATCAAGGTCGTCGACCTGCTCGCGCCCTACGCCAAGGGCGGCAAGATCGGCCTGTTCGGCGGCGCCGGCGTCGGCAAGACCGTGCTGATTCAGGAACTGATCAACAACGTCGCGAAGGCGCACGGCGGCTACTCCGTGTTCGCCGGTGTCGGCGAGCGCACCCGCGAGGGCAACGACCTCTACCACGAGTTCATCGAGTCCAAGGTCAACGCCGATCCGAAGAATCCGGATCCGAGCGTGAAGTCGAAGTGCGCGCTGGTGTTCGGCCAGATGAACGAACCGCCGGGCGCCCGCGCCCGCGTCGCGCTCACGGGCCTCACCATCGCGGAAGACTTCCGCGACAAGGGCCAGGACGTGCTGTTCTTCGTCGACAACATCTTCCGCTTCACCCAGGCTGGCTCGGAAGTGTCGGCGCTCCTGGGTCGTATTCCTTCGGCCGTGGGTTATCAGCCGACGCTCGCGACCGACATGGGCGCGCTGCAGGAGCGCATCACCACCACGCAGAAGGGCTCGATCACCTCGGTGCAGGCCATCTATGTTCCGGCCGACGACTTGACCGACCCGGCGCCGGCGACCTCGTTCGCGCATCTTGACGCGACCACGACGCTGTCGCGCTCGATCGCCGAAAAGGGCATCTATCCGGCGGTGGACCCGCTCGACTCGACCTCGCGCATGCTCTCCCCGCTGGTCGTCGGCGAGGAGCACTACGCGGTCGCCCGTCAGGTCCAGCAGGTGCTGCAGCGCTACAAGGCGCTCCAGGACATCATCGCCATTCTCGGCATGGACGAGCTTTCGGAAGAGGACAAGCTGACCGTGGCCCGCGCTCGCAAGGTCGAGCGCTTCATGTCGCAGCCGTTCCACGTCGCCGAAATCTTCACGGGATCGCCGGGCAAGTTCGTCGAGCTCGCCGACACCATCAAGGGCTTCAAGGGCCTGGTCGAAGGCAAGTACGATCACCTGCCGGAGGCCGCCTTCTACATGGTCGGGACCATCGAAGAAGCCGTCGAGAAGGGCAAGAAGCTCGCCGCTGAAGCGGCGTAAGCTGGCGAAAAGCGAATAGGGAGTGGCGAATAGCTGCTCCCTCTTTCAGCCACTCGCCATTCGCTACTCACCATTCGCAGGTTCTCAATGGCCACCTTCCATTTCGATCTCGTCTCTCCGGAAAAGCTCGCGTTCTCGGGTGAGGTCGACCAGGTCGACATCCCCGGCGTCGAGGGCGATTTCGGCGTGCTGGCAGGGCATGCGCCGGTCGTGGCTGCGATCCGGCCCGGCATTCTCACGGTGACCGCCGGCGGCAGGCACGAGAAGATCATCGTGCTCGGCGGCCTCGCCGAAGTCTCCGAGAAGGGCCTGACGGTGCTCGCCGACGTCGCGACCTCGCTGGACGAACTCGATCGTGCGCAGTTCGCCGAGACGATCGCGGAGATGGAAGAGGGTCTGAAGGAGCACGAAGGCGGCGAGCTCGATCACGCCATCGAGCGGCTCGACCACTTCAAGAGCATCCAGCAGCAGCTCAGCTCCACGGCTATGCACTAAGCCCCGGGGCACCGCTCCGGGGCTCAAGCTCCAGATTCCTGAACAGGTTCAGCGCTCGTCACGGAAGTGGCGGGCGCTGAAACTTTGTTGCGGGATCGCTGGAGCTGCCGCCGATTTTATCGCGACGTGTCAAACACTTCGCTACTGTGCATGGGGTTGTTTTCGCGCCTTCAGTTTCCGAAGGCAGCAAACTCTCGCGCCACGGCGCGGTACACGTCGCGACGGAACGGCACCACGAGATCGGCGACACGGTCGAGGCGCTCCCAGCGCCAGGCGTCGAACTCGGCGGGTTGGCCGTTGCGCGGTGTCAGCGGATCGATCTCGTCGTCGCGGCCGGTGAAGCGCAGCGCGAACCACTTTTGCCGTTGCCCCCGAAACTTCGCCAGCCGGTGCGTTTGCGGCCCGTCGTAGGGTGGGAACTCGTAGGCCAACCAGTCGGTTTCGCCGAGAAAGTCGGCGCTCACGACATTGGTCTCCTCCCAGAGCTCGCGCATCGCCGCATCGCGCAGATCCTCGCCCTCGTCGACGCCGCCCTGCGGCATCTGCCAGTCGAGCCCCGGCAGAATGATCTCCGGCCCGTCGCCCTTGAAGCGGTGGCCGATCAGCACACTGCCGTCGGTGTTGAACAGCGCGATGCCCACGTTGGGGCGGTAGGGCTTTTCATTGGTCACTTGCAAATCTCTCTCGTCGTCATTCCGGGGCGCGCGCAGCGCGAACCCGGAATCTCGAGGTTCCGGGTTCGATGCTGTCGCATCGCCCCGGAACGACGGCAACCATTCAATCCTCCGCCAGCGCGGAAAATTCCTTCACCACGCGCTCATAGACCGGGCGCTTGAAGGGGATGATCAATTCAGGGAGATTCTTCATCGATTCCCAGCGCCAGCTCACGAATTCCGCCTTGTGGCCGCCACCGCCGGGCTTCTCGACGTTGATCTCGCTGTCCTTGCCGGTGAAGCGCACCGCGTACCATTTCTGGCGCTGGCCGCGGTAACGGCCCTTCCAGGCGCGCCCCGCAACCGTGCGCGGAATGTCGTAAGTGAGCCAGTCCGGGACTTCGCCGAGCCGCTCGACCGAGCGTACGCTGGTCTCCTCGTAGAGCTCGCGCTTGGCGGCTTCCCAGGTGTCCTCGCCGGGGTCGACGCCGCCCTGCGGCATCTGCCAGACATGGGTGTCGTCGACATGCTCGATGCCGCCGGCGCGGCGGCCGATGAACACCAGTCCCTTTGGATTGAGCAGCATCACACCGACGCAGGTCCGGTAGGGCAGATCCTCGTAACGCGCCATTCCGCCAGACCTCTCGCATGCCCTAGGTCCGGCTTGATGCGGCCCCGCGGGAGCCGTGCCGTACCAATTCGTTGATTTAGCTGGATTTTGATTTCAGCATCGCGGTTGTCAATGGCACCAAAAGGATACCTCGGTCGCCCAATGTCTTGGTCCAGGCGCCGATGCGCTCGATCGAGACGGGCAGGGCCGAGGCCGTGCCGACGGCGATGCCGCGTTCGCGTGCGGTCGATTCGAGCTTGTTGAGGGCGCGGTCGATCTCAGTCGGCGTCGGCACCACGTCGATGGCGATGTCGCCCTTGCCGAACGGCATGGCCTGGTCCGCCGCGGCCTGGGGCGCGATGCTGCGCGGCGAGGAGCCGTCGTCGAAGAAGCCGAGGCCGCGCTTGGCCGCCTCGCGGATGATCGGCTGCATCGCCGGCTCGGTCGCGATGAATCGCGCGCCCATGAAATTGGTGAGGCCGGCATAGCCTTGCATCCGGCTCAGGTGCCAATAGAGACGGTCCATGTTCTGGTCGGGGCTGAGCGAGGTCAGCAGCGTCTGCGGTCCCGGATCGTTGTCGGGGAAGTCATAGGGCTCCATCGGGATCTGGAGGAAGATCTCGTGGCGCTGCGCGCGGGCGCGCTCGGCGAGCTTGCCGGGGTCGGCGCCATAGGGCGTGAAGGCCAGCGTCACCGCCGGCGGCAGCTTCATGATCGCGTCCAGGGTCTTGGCGGCGCCGACGCCGAGGCCGCCGATCACGATCGCCACCACGGGCATCTTGGCGGCCTTGGCGCGGTCGGCGTCCGCCGCATAGACGTTGAACGGCTTCAGCCCGTCAGCAGTCACCGGGATCATGCCGTAGCGCGATTTCTCCAAGAGCTTCGGATTGATTCCGGCCATGACGGGCGGCGGGGCGGATGCCGCCTCGCCCTTGTCGGCGGCATCGCCACCGCCGATCACCACGTCGTGGCGGGCGCCGGTCGAGCCGTCGATCATGGTGATGGTCTTCTGCTCACCGGGGGCGGCCTGCTTCGGCGTCTCCTTGGTCTCGTGCTTGCCCTCTGGCTTGCTCTCAGAGCCGTGGCTGGAGGCCGCCGGCTTCTCGTCCGTGGCATCGGGAGCGCGGATCGCGATCCGGGTCATCGGCTCGCCGCCGAGCGGATCCTTGTTGAAGATGGCGAAGCCGGCAAAGGTGAGGAGGAAAAGTCCGAGCAGGACGGCAAGCAGCTGCATGGCCGTGAACGGCAGCCGCAGCCGGCGTTTCCGGCGCGGCTTGTCCTGTCCGAGCGGCGCGCTCAGATCATCGGCCGTTTCAGTCATGCGAGATCCCGAATCACTCCAGCCGACGATACCATGCCGAGGTCAAGCGGCGGCAGGCCGGGATAGGCCGGGGGTCGGGAGCCCCACGCAAAAAGGGCGGCTCCAGGAGCCGCCCTTTTCGTCAGATCGCAGAATGAAAGGCCTTAGTTCGCCGCCTTGGGCCTGTCGGCCGTGGCCTTGTTGTCGCCGCCCGGCGTCGGCGCTGCGGAGGCGCTGTTCTTGATGCCATGGAGCAGGTCGCCGGCAAGCTTGAGCGCCTTGTCGTCCTTGGCATCCGGTGGGACGTAGGACTGCGAGCCGGTCTTCTCGTCGCCGTCGTTCTTCAGATGGCCGCGCAGCGAAGCCTCGCCCTTGGTGTCGGTGCGCGACTTCAGCTCGTCCGGCACGTCCTGCAGCACCTCGATGTCGGGCACGATGCCCTTGGCCTGGATCGACTTGCCCGACGGCGTGTAGTAGCGGGCGGTGGTCAACCGCAGCGCGCCGTTACCGCTTCCGAGCGGGATGATGGTCTGCACCGAGCCCTTGCCGAACGAGCGCGTGCCGACGATCGTCGCACGCTTGTGGTCCTGCAGCGCGCCGGCGACGATTTCCGACGCCGAGGCCGAGCCGCCATTGACCAGCACGATGACCGGCCTGCCCTTGGTCAGGTCGCCCGCATGCGCGGTGCGGCGCTGGGTCTCCTCGGCATTGCGGCCGCGGGTCGAGACGATCTCGCCCTTCTCAAGGAAGGAGTCCGAGACGGTGACCGCTTCCTCGAGCAGGCCGCCCGGATTGTTGCGCAGGTCGATGATGAAGCCCTTGAGCTTGTCGCCGCCGATCTGGTTCGTGAGGTTACCGATCTCCCGCTTCAGGCCTTCGGTGGTCTGCTCGTTGAAGGTGGTGATGCGGATGTAGCCGATATCGTCCTGTTCGACGCGCGCGCGCACCGAGCGGACACGGATGTTGTCGCGCACGAGCGTGACGTCGATCGGATTGTCCTGGCCCTTGCGGATGATCTTGAGCTTGATCTTGGTATTGACCGGGCCGCGCATCTTCTCGACCGCCTGGTTCAGCGTCAGGCCCTGCACCGCCTCGTCGTCGAGGTTGGTGATGATGTCGTTGGCCATGACGCCGGCGCGCGAGGCGGGCGTGTCGTCGATCGGCGAGACCACCTTGATCAGGCCGTCTTCCATCGTGACCTCGATGCCGAGACCGCCGAACTCACCGCGGGTCTGCACCTGCATGTCGCGGAAGCTCTTGGCGTCCATGTAGCTCGAATGCGGATCGAGGCCGGTGAGCATGCCGCTGATGGCGGATTCGATCAGCTTGGTGTCGTCGGGCTTCTCGACATAGTCGGAGCGCACGCGCTCGAAGACGTCGCCGAACAGATTGAGCTGGCGATAGGTGTCCGCGGTGGCGGCTCGCGCGCTGGAGCCCATGAAGACCGCGCGCGGCTGGGTCACGAACAGCGTCAGCGCTGCACCGGTGGCGGCGCTGAGGAGGATTACTGAAGTCTTGCGCATCATCCGCGAACCTTCTCGCCTTCATTTGCGGCCCACCATGGGCCTGGATCGATTGGAGTGCCGTCTTTACGGAACTCGACATACAGCACAGGTTGACTCGCGTTCGTGGCGAGAATGGAGGCGACTTGTGAGGTCGACCCCATGGTCGCGACCGGCTCCCCCGTGAGCACAAACTGTCCGATGTTGACCGAAATGCGCTCCATCCCGGCGATCAGGACATGATACCCGCCACCGGCGTTTAGGATCAAGAGTTGTCCATAGCTGCGGAACGGCCCGGCATAGACCACCCAGCCGTCACACGGCGTCGTGACCTGGGAGCCGGGCCTGGTGGCCAGCGAAATCCCCTTCTGGACCCCGCCAACCCCGTCGGAACCGCCAAAGTCCCTGATCTTGTTACCGTTAACAGGGAGAGGCAAAAGGCCCTTGGCGGAAGCGAAGGCGATCGCCGGGGTGTTGCGGGACTTGTCCTTGAAAGCGCCCGGGCCCGACTTGGCGTCGATGTTGGCGCTGGCGGCCGCCTTGGCCTCGGCCTGCCTTGCGGCCTCCGCGGCCTTCTCGGCAGCCTTGGCTGCGCTCTGCAGGTCCTGCTCCATCTTGGCGATCAGCCCCTGGAGATCGCCGACCTGCCGTGAAAGCGCGATGGCGCGCGAACTCTCGGCGTCCAGGTCCTTTTCGCGTGCCGCCTGCTGGCGCTGCCGCTCGTCGACCAAAGCGGCGAGCCGGGTCTGGTCGTTGCGGACCCTGTCGCGGTCAGAGGCGAGCTGGTCGCGCTCGGTGGCGATGGCCTTGCGCAAGGCCACGAGCTCGCCGAGCTCGGCCGCGATCTTCTCGGCGCGGCCGCGCAATTCCGGCACGACGGCGCCGAGCAGCATCGCCGTGCGCAGTGATTGCAGCGCATCTTCGGGCCGCACCAGCAGCGCCGGCGGCGTGCGCCTTCCGGCGCGCTGCAAGGCCGCGAGCACTTCGACGATGTCGGCCCGGCGTGAATCGAGCGAGCTGCGCATCTGCTGCTCGCGGCCGTTCAGCGCGCGCAGCCGCGCTTCGGCCTCGTCGATCTTGCTCTCCACGGTGCGCACATTGGCGGCGGTCTCGATCAGCTGCTGATTGAGCTGGGTGCGGTCCTGGCCGAGCGCGGTGATCTCGGCCTTGAGCTTGGCCTGCGCTTCTTCCGCGCTTCGTTGCCTGGCGCGCGCAGCTTCCAGCTCCTGCTCGCGCTGCTTGATCGCGTCGGGCGAGATGGCTGCGGTCTGCGGCGCCGGTGTTGCCGTCTGGGCTTGCGCGAGGCTTGCGCCGGCGACGTTGGCGATCAGCAGCAGGTTGAGAATCGGCGCTCGCATCGCTTCTCGGCAAAAGTGCTCGTTGTGGCGCGCATCACGCGCGGTGATAGGGATGGCCCGCCAGAATCGTGGCGGCCCGATAAAGCTGTTCCAGAAGCATGACGCGGACCATTTGGTGCGGCCAGGTCGCAGAGCCGAACGCGATCGCGAGCTTGGCCTTACGGCGCAATTCGGGCGAAAGTCCGTCCGCCCCACCGATCACGAAGATAGTATGTCCGGCGCCTTCGTCGCGCCAGCGTCCGAGATGCCGTGCGAATACGGTGGACTCGAGATTCTGGCCACGTTCGTCCAGCGCCACCAGGACGGATCTTTCCGGGATATGCGCCGAGATCGCCGCGGCCTCTTCGGCCATCCGTGTCGCGGGATCGCGCGCGCGGCTCTCGGGAATTTCGTGGATGCTGAGCTCGCGGAATCCAAGCTTGCGGCCGGCCTCGTCGAACCGCTCGAAATAGCGGTCGGCAAGCTCCCGTTCGGGGCCCTGCTTCAGCCGGCCCACCGCAATGACAGCAACACGCATGATATCTTCAGGGTCTGATATCGTCAGGGTCGCGTTTCAAGACCGCGCGCAACAAGCGCGCGCACGACGCTAGCATGCGCGTCAGCCGATTCGAAATCGGCTCGATGAGCCTAGATCGCCTTCGCCGCCCCTGGGCCCTGCGTGTACAATCTCTCGAGATTGTAGAACTCGCGGACCTCGGGTCTGAACACGTGCACGATCACGTCGCCGGAATCGATCAGCACCCAGTCGCAATTGGGCAAGCCCTCGACATGGATGTTCTTGATGCCGTTTTCCTTGAGGCTCTTGGTGACGTTTTCCGCGATCGCGCCGACGTGCCGGTTCACCCGGCCGGTGGTCACGATCATGTAGTCGGAGTACGCCGATTTGCCGCGAAGGTCGATGGTGACCGTCTCTTCCGCCTTCATATCCTCGAGGCGGGAGAGGATCAGGCTCAGCGTCTTGTCGGCGTCGGGTTGCGCCTTCAAGGCCGCAGCTTTGGTCGATGTTTTACGCGTAGGCTTGGCAACCTTGGGTAAAACAGGCTTGGACAATACAGATGTGGTCAGGGACCATTCCTTTCACTGTATCGCGAACGCGAATCCGGCGCTCACTGGTTACACTACATCATGTGGGGTTAAGGGTTTCAATATGCCAGAGAGCCTTCAGCCCGCACAGTTCGTCTCACTTCGTACCTTTCCAGCTCCCGTCCGGGTTCCGCAGGCCCGTCGAGGAGAGGTTCAGCTTCAATCCGGTCAGGAACACCCAGGCGGGCGCCGGCCGATCCGCAAGTCCTGCTGCCTTCGTCTCGGGCAGGCGGTAGCGCGATAACGCCTGGGCGGCGGGGGAGGCGAGGGCACGAAAACTCTGCGGCGGGCGATCGATGATGGCCATCGGCACCTGGGCGGCGATGCGCCGCCAGTCCTGCCAACGGTGGAATTGAGCGAGATTGTCGGCGCCCATGATCCAGACAAAGCGCAGGCCAGGGAAGCGGCGGCGCAACGTGTTGATCGTATCGATAGTGTAGCGCGTACGGATGACGGATTCGAGACAGCTCACCTCGATGCGCGGATCATCAGCAACGTCGCGCGCGGCCTGCATGCGCGCGCCGAGCTCGTGCAGCGTGCCGTTCTCCTTCAGCGGATTGCCGGGCGTGACCAGCCACCACACGCGATCGAGCTGCAATCGCTTCAGCGCAAACTGGCTGATGGCGCGATGCGCCCGATGCGGCGGATTGAAGGAGCCGCCGAGCAGGCCGATGCGCATGCCCGGCGTGTGGGGCGGGACCGCTTGCGCCGGGGAACGCGGCACGACGAAATTGTTGCTCAATGCCCGCGCCTCGCGACGTCTACGGCCGGGTCTGCCCGGTGCCGTGGACGCGATATTTGAAGCTCGTCAACTGCTCGGCGCCGACCGGACCGCGGGCGTGAAACCGGCCGGTGGCAATTCCGATCTCGGCGCCGAAACCGAACTCGCCGCCGTCGGCGAACTGCGTCGAGGCGTTGTGCAGCACGATCGCGGAATCGACCTCGCTCAGGAACTTCTTCGCGGCAGCCTCGTCCGCGCTCACGATCGCGTCGGTGTGATGCGAGCCGTGGGTCTGGATGTGCGCGATCGCGCCGTCGACGCCGTCGACCACCTTCGCCGCGATGATCGCGTCGAGATATTCGGTGTCCCAATCGTCTTCGCTGGCAGGCTTGACCCGTGCATCGCTGTTCTGCACGGCGTCGTCGCCGCGCACCTCGCAGCCGGCATCGAGCAGCATCTCGACCAGCGGCTTCAGGGTGTTGCCGGCAGCGGCGCGATCGACCAGCAGCGTCTCGGCCGCGCCGCAGACGCCGGTGCGTCGCATCTTGGCATTGAGCACGATCGACTTCGCCATTGCGAGGTCGGCGCTGCCATCGACATAGACGTGGTTGACGCCTTCGAGATGCGCGAACACCGGCACGCGCGCCTCCTGCTCGACGCGCGCGACGAGGCTCTTGCCTCCGCGCGGCACGATCACGTCGATCGCACCGTTCAGGCCTGACAGCATCATGCCGACCGCGGCGCGGTCGCGCGTCGGCACCAGCGTGATCGCAGCTTCGGGAAGGCCCGCTTCGCGCAGGCCCTGCACCAGGCACTCATGAATGGCACGGCAGGAGCGAAAACTGTCGGAGCCGCCGCGCAGGATCACGGCATTGCCGGACTTCAGGCACAGCACGCCGGCGTCCGCCGCAACGTTCGGACGGCTCTCGAAGATGACGCCGACCACGCCGAGCGGCACGCGTACGCGCTCGATGGTCATGCCGTTCGGCCGCTGCCAGCTCTCGGTGACGACGCCGATGGGATCGGCGATGCCGCGGACGATGGCGATCCCTTCGGCCATGCCTTCGATCCGCGCCGGCGTCAGCGTCAGGCGGTCGATGAAGGAGGAGGTTGCGTTGCCGGAGGCGCGGGCTTCCGCGACGTCCTCGGCATTGGCGGCGAGAATCGCGGCCGCATGGTTGCGGATCGCCCGCTCCATCGCGTCCAGCGCGCGGTTCTTCTGCTCCGGCGGCGCCAGCGCCAGCACGCGCGCGGCAGCGCGGGCCCGGGTTCCGAGATCGGACATCAGCGCCTGAAGATCGGCATTGCCGTCAACGGCTTTCAGGGGGGCGGCCATGGGTTCAACCTTCTGCTAAGGCGGTGTCCTAGCACGGAAATCCTGCTTTTGCGAAGGGCGGGGCGGGTATGGCAGGTCTCCCGGCGCTCGCTGCTGGGGTGGGCTGATGGCTCAGCCTCCGGCGTCGTGGCCGAGCTTGTCCCAGCCATCCACGCATCACCTTCGCCGTCATTCCGGGATGGTCCGAAGGACCAGACCCGGAATCTCGAGATTCCGGGTTCGGCGCTGGCGCGCCGCCCCGGAATGACGGTGCGGTCACTTACCCGCCCACCACGAGATCGTCGCGGTGGATCATCTCGGAGCGCCCGCTGATGCCGAGGATGCTCATCACGTCCGGGGAGGAGCGGCCCTTGATCCGCTCGGCGACCTCGGCGTCATAGGCGATCAGGCCGCGGCCGACCTCGCTGCTGTCGGGGCCGCGGACGATGACGGCATCGCCGCGGGCGAACTGGCCCTCCACCTTGATCACGCCGGCCGGCAACAGGCTGGCGCCGGCGCGCAGCGCCGTCACGGCACCCGCATCGATCGTCAGCGTGCCCTTCGGCTCCAGCGTGCCTGCGATCCAGCGCTTTCGCGAGGTGATGGGGTTAGCCGGCGTCAGGAACCAGGTGCAGCGGCCGCCATTGGCGATCGCCTGCAGGGGATGCTCGATCTTGCCGGAGGCGATCAGCATGTGGGTGCCGCCCGTCGTGGCGATCTTGGCCGCCTCGACCTTGGTGCGCATGCCGCCGCGCGACAGCTCGGACTCGGCGTCTCCCGCCACCGCCTCGATCTCCGAGGAGATGCTCTCGACCACGGGAATGAGCTTTGCGTCCGGATTGTTCTTCGGCGGGGCGTCGTAGAGCCCGTCGATGTCGGACAGCAACACGAGCAGGTCGGCGCTCGCCATGGTGGCGACGCGCGCGGCGAGGCGGTCATTGTCGCCGTAGCGGATTTCGTTGGTGGCCACCGTGTCGTTCTCGTTGATCACGGGGATCGCGCGCCATTCCAGCAGCTTGCCGATGGTGGAGCGGGCGTTGAGATAGCGGCGGCGCTCCTCGGTGTCCTGGAGCGTCACCAGGATCTGGCCGGCGCCGATGCCGTGCGCCCCCAGCACCTCGGACCAGATCCGCGCCAGCGCGATCTGGCCGACCGCGGCGGCGGCCTGGCTCTCCTCCAGCTTCAGCGGACCGCGCGGCAGCTTGAGGCGGCTGCGGCCGAGCGCGATCGAGCCGGAGGAAACCACGAGGACGTCGCGTCCCTCGCTGTGCAGCCTGGCCATGTCGTCCGCGAGCGCGGCGAGCCAGGACGCGCGTACCTCGCCCTTGTCGGAATCCACCAGCAGTGCGGAGCCGACCTTGACGACGATACGGCGGAATTGACTGAGTTCGGGGCTGGCCATGTGTGTATGCGCTGGCGCGTGTGGCGAATTGCTCTGCATCGGAAGCGGCGGAGCGAAAGAGCGGCGCCGGTGAGGCCTGCT
Source organism: Bradyrhizobium sp. 191 (assembly GCF_023100985.1). Classification (NCBI taxonomy): domain Bacteria; kingdom Pseudomonadati; phylum Pseudomonadota; class Alphaproteobacteria; order Hyphomicrobiales; family Nitrobacteraceae; genus Bradyrhizobium; species Bradyrhizobium sp. 191. The sequence goes on along the minus strand of NZ_CP064692.1, from coordinate 4,269,529 downwards.
TTTGCAGCAGGACGATGGCCGGCGCAAGGCGGGCGAGATGGTAAACGGCCAACGTCGGCCTTGTCTTGGACGCCAAGCCGGTTCTAATGCCGGCAACCAAAAACGGGCTTGGAGAGGAAACGTATGGATCGCCGCAAATTCATGACCGGATGCCTCGGCCTGCCGCTCCTGGCGCATGCGGGTGGAGCGCAGGCGCAGGCCGGGCTGAGCAAGATCATCTTCCCGTTCGCAGCCGGAGCTGGCGGCGATACGCTATGCCGGCTGATCGCGCAGGAGATGGCCCCGGTGCTGCAACGGACCATCGTGGTCGAGAACCGCACCGGCGGCGACGGCCTGATCGGGATCAAGGCGGTGAAGGGCGCAAGCCCCGACGGCAGCATGGTGCTGGTGACGACGGGCCCCACCATGTACCTGCTGCCGATGGTGGAGACGACCCCGAGCTTCGACACGGCCAGGGACTTCATGCCGGTGTCGCTGCTGGCGCGGTTCGAGTTCGCCGTCGTGATCGGCCCGGGGATCGACGCCGCCGATTTCAAGTCATTCGTGGCGTGGCTGAAGGCGCATCCGGACAAGACGTCGTTCGGGGTGCCGAGCAACGGCACTATTCCGCATTTCATGGGCTCCAAGCTCGAGAAGGATCTCGGCATTCCCCTGACCCGGGTGCCCTATCGCGGCAGCGCCCCGATCCTCAACGACCTCGTCGGCGGCCACATCTCGTTCGGCATCGTGACATTGGCCGATGCGCTGCCGCAGCACCGCGCCAAGGGCGTGAAGATCATCGCGGTCTCGAGCGTGGAGCGCTCGCCGTTCGCGCCCGACGTTCCGACGCTGAAGGAGAACGGCATCGATCTCGTCGCGGACGCCTGGTACGGCATGTGGCTTCCCGCCGGCAGCCCGCCGGAGTTTGCGAGCAAGCTCGGCGCGGCCGCAAGCGCGGCGCTGGCCAAGCCGGAGGTGAAGGAGAAGCTGACGGCGATCGGAATGATTCCGGTCGGCAGCAACGCGGATGGATTGACGAAGGAACTCGCCGCAAACACGGCGTTCTGGCAGCCGATCGTGAAGGCGACGGGCTACAAGATCGAGAATTGAATCTATTTGGTCGACAATGACAGAGCGGTTACTCGGCGCGGCGCGCGTGTTTGCGAGCAATTATCAGATCGTCGTGTGCGACGATCCATTCAGGTCCCTTGAGAGCGAGGAGAACTGGGACGCGGAGAAAACCAGGCAAGGTTTTGCCGGCGTGCCGGCGTTTCGAATGATTGGCACCGAAGCCGATCTTAACGACCATTGGGTTGAGCTGGTGTCGAGTGACGGGCCGCCTTCATCGGATGAGTGGCAGCGGATCACGTGCGTGCATTTCAGTTGCGAGAGCGGGCATATTCACGTCATGTCGGTGATCGACACCGATCCTCCAATTTCTGCGGATATCGAGCGGGGTGACTACGCAGTCTACGTGGCTGGGCAAAATCTCGGAGTTGACCAGTCGAGCCTCGGTGAGACGGCCAAACTCTCGGACGCTGAAATCGCCGAGCGAAAGGATATGGAGTGGTACCGGCTCTTTCTGGTACCAGGTAAGCCGAAATTTGAAGGCCGTTTGGTCGACCGTTAGTCGGCAGCATTTGCGCGGTCGTCGCTGGGCTTGATGCCTAGAGAGAGCGGCGCGCTCTCTCTATCCCCTCATCCTGAGGAGCGCGCTTTTGCGCGCGTCTCGAAGGATGAAAGGCCCCGCTGCTGCGGCTCGGCCTGCATGGTTCGAGACGGCGCTGTCGCGCCTCCTCACCATGAGGGTCTTATAGTTTCGCGCGCTGCGCGATGCCGTCCTTGATCGCCGCGAGCTCTTTCTCGTCCCAGATGCCGATCAAGACCCCACCCTTCACCTGGAGCTGGTTATCGGCATAGGCCGCGATCTTCTCGCGCGGCGTGGTGATGTGGCCGTTCGGATGCAGCGCCCAGTCGAACAGCTCGGCCTGGAGGCGCGCGATGATGCCCGCGCATTCCGGATCGTCGCCGCGATCGACGTATTCCTGAGGATCGGTTTCCAGGTCGTACAGCATCGGGCGGAAGCCGGAGGCGTGAATGTATTTCCAGCGGCCGTCGAACACCATGAACAGGCGGCAGCGTTCAATCGGCTGGTTCAGCTTCAGCCGGACGTCCTGCATGGCGTAGTCGTATTCGGAGAATGCCACCTTGCGCCAATCCGGCGGCGTCGGCCCGCGCAGCAGCGGGAGCAGCGAACGTCCTTCGAGGATGTGGCCCGGCACCTTGCCGCCGAAATAATCGACGAAGGTCGGCGCAAGATCGATCGCCTCGACCAGCGCGTCGCTGTGCGTGCCCCGCGTGGCGTCGGCCTCCTTCGAGGGATCGATGATGATGAGCGGGATCTTCGCCGACTGTTCGTGGAACAGATCCTTCTCGCCCATCCAGTGATCGCCGAGATAGTCGCCGTGATCTGAGGTGAACACGATCATGGTGGTGTCCAAGAGGCCTCGGTCCTCCAGGAACTTCATCAGCACGCCCATCTGGTCGTCGATCTGCGTGATCAGGCCCATATAGGTCGGGATCACCTTGTCGCGGGCATCGTCGCGCGCCATGTTGCGGGAGTAGCGCATGTCCATATAGGCGCCGAACACGGGATGCGGATTCTGTCGCTCGCGCTCGGAGCGGATTGCCGGAATCATGTCATCGGTCGAATACATGCTCGCATAGGGCTCCGGCGCGATGTAGGGCCAGTGCGGCTTGATGTAGGACAGGTGCAGGCACCACGGCCGGCCGTCGGTCTCGGCCTCGGTGATGAAGTCCATCGCGCGCCGCGTCATGTAGGGCGTCTCGGAATGCTCGTCCGGCACGCGCGCGGCCTTGTCGGCATGCACCAGCAGCCAGCCGTTCTGCAGGGAGCCATCGTCGGCCGCGCCTGAATTGGCCCAATGCTCCCAGGGATTGGTTGCTTCAAAGCCCTGCTGGCGCAGATAGTCATCGTATTTCGGTCGCGGCCGCCCCGTGGGATGCAGGCCGTCGTCGCGCTCGTAAGGCTCGAACCCGCATTCGGCGACGTGCACGCCGATGATCGATTCCGGCGGGATGCCGAGCGCCTTCATGCCCTCGAGGTCGGGCGCCATGTGGGTCTTGCCGACCAGCACGTTGCGCACGCCGATCTTGCCCAGGTGATCGCCGAGCGTGGGCTCGCCGACGCGCAGCGGCCAGCCGTTCCAATGCGAGCCGTGCGAACGCATGTAGCGCCCGGTGTAGAACGACATCCGCGACGGCCCGCAGATCGGCGACTGCACATAGGCGTTGGTGAACAGCACGCCGCGCTTCGCCATGGCGTCGATGTTCGGTGTCTTCAGCGTGGGATGGCCGGTGCAGCCGAGATAATCATAGCGAAGCTGGTCGCACATGATCCAGAGAACGTTCTTCGCGCGCGCCATGCGTTCATCCCTGCATTTTCTTGATTATTTGATGCTGCTCTATCGAGAGCGCGATGACAAGCCGGGTGATGCGCGCATTCATAGCCGCATCCTCCGCTGTCGTCCCTGCGAACGCAGGGACCCATAACCCCAGGCAGTGGTTTGGCGAAGACTGGTCGTTCGGGGACTACGACCATCCGCAATCGATGGATCACGCGGTATGGGTCCCTGCGTTCGCAGGGACGACAGTGAGAGCTTAAGCCGACCACGGCTCCGCTTCCGCCGCGCTCTTCGCCTTGGCGGAGACCGGGCTCTCGCCGATCACGTCCGCGAGCGCACGCAAGGCTTCTTTCACGCCTTGGCCCGTGGCGCCGGACAGCAGCAGCGGCGTCTTCTTCGCGGCGCGCTTGAGGCGGTCCTTCTGCTTCTTGAGCTCGTCCGGCTCGACCGCGTCGATCTTGTTCAGCGCGACGATCTCGATCTTGTCGGTGAGCTGTCCGCCATAGGCGTCGAGCTCCTTGCGCACGGTCTTGTAGGCCTTGCCGGCGTGCTCGCAGGTCGCGTCGACGAGATGCAGCAGCACCCGGCAGCGTTCGACATGGCCGAGGAAGCGGTCGCCGAGGCCCGCGCCTTCATGCGCGCCCTCGATCAGACCGGGAATATCGGCCAGCACGAACTCGCGGCCGTCGGCGTTCACGACTCCGAGCTGCGGATGCAGCGTGGTGAAGGGATAGTCGGCGATCTTGGGCTTCGCCGCGCTGACCTTGGAGAGGAAGGTCGACTTGCCGGCATTGGGCAGGCCGACGAGTCCGGCATCGGCGATCAGCTTCAGCCGCAGCCAGATCCAGCGCTCCTCGCCGGGCTGGCCGGGATTGGCGTTGCGCGGCGCGCGGTTGGTCGACGACTTGAAATGCGCGTTGCCGAAGCCGCCATTGCCGCCCTCGGCCAGCACGAACTTCTCGCCCACCTTGGTGAAGTCGTGGATCAGCGTCTCGCGATCCTCGTCGAAGATCTGGGTACCGACCGGCACCTTGAGCACGATGTTCTTGCCGTTGGCGCCGTGGCGGTCCGAGCCCGAGCCGTTCTCGCCCTTCTGGGCCTTGAAGTGCTGCTGGTAGCGGTAGTCGATCAGCGTGTTGAGGCCATCGGCGACCTCGATGATGACGTTACCGCCGCGGCCGCCATTGCCGCCGGAGGGACCGCCGAATTCGATGAACTTCTCGCGGCGGAACGCCACGCAGCCGTTCCCGCCGTCGCCGGAGCGGATATAGACCTTTGCTTCGTCGAGGAATTTCATGGGCCATAGGTAGGCCAGCAGGTCCCCCGCGGCAACCCGCATTGCCCCGCGGTTTGGCCGAATTTCTCGCGAAATCGCGCCTTGCTTAACCTGCCGGGCGGCGCCGGATCAGGAATTTCTGCAGGCCGTCCAGCACCAGCTCCTTGCGCTGGTTGAACACGGTACTGCGAAGCGTCACCACGCCGGTCGAGCGACCCGGCACCAGCTCGGTGACTTCGAGCGCGGGGTAGATCGTGTCGTCGGCGAACACCGGCTTGAGGAACCGGCTCGATTGCTCGAGGAAGCCGACCAGGGAGTCCTCGACCATGAACGGAAACAGGCCGGCGCCGGGCGCGGTGTGGATCAAGGTCTGGAAGCCGTGGGCGAGCAGATGCGGCATGCCGCGGCTGCGGCAATATTCCACGTCGTAGTGCACCGGATGGGTGTCGCCGCTCGCGGTCTGGAATGCGGCGAACACCGCCGAGGTCTGGGTTCGGCTCGGCAGCACGAAACGCTCGCCGACGACGAAATCCTCAAACCAGCGTTGCGCGGGGATCATGCGATGCTGGGTGGGATCGAAGTCGGTCATGTCAGAGCTCTTTCGTCGCTGGGGCGTTCATCGCTACCGCGATGCGAAGAGTGCGACAATCCGTTCAATTCGGCTTGCGCGGGCTTGCCGCGGCGGCTCCCGTCATTAAAACGACCGCAAGCGACCCTATTCGCCGCTTTTCGACGCTCCCTCCGCCCGTCATTGCGAGCGGAGCGAAGCAATCCAGACTGCCTCCATCGAAGCAGTCTGGATTGCTTCGTCGCAGGAGCTCCTCGCAATGACGAGCCTCTGAATCCGCACCCTTGCCAATGTCCCTGTTCAAGACCCTCTCAGCCTATGACGACCGCTCGGCGCGGCTGGCCGGCATCGCGCTGATGGTGCTGTCGATCTTCATGTTCTCGTTCGGCGACGCCATGGGCAAGTTTCTGGTCGGCACCTATTCGGTTGGCCAGCTCTTGTTTCTGCGTGCCTGCGCGGCGCTGCTCCTGCTGTCGCCGATGATCTGGACGCAGCGTCACCAGTTCCTGCATCTGGAGCGGCCGGGCTTGCAGCTGATTCGCGTCGTGCTGTCGACGTTGGAAGTCGCGGCGTTCTTTCTCGCGACGGTCTATCTGCCGCTTGCCGACGTCATCACCTATTATCTGGCCGGTCCGATCTTCGTCACTGCGATGTCGGCGATCTTCTTAGGCGAGAAGGTCGGCTGGCGGCGCTGGACCGCCATCCTGATCGGCTTTTGCGGCGTCTTGATCGCGCTGCGCCCGTCCGCGCAGACCGTCAGCCTGCCGGCGCTGATCGCGCTCGGCGGCAGCCTGTCGTTTGCGACCCTGATGCTGATCACGCGCAGCCTGCGCAAGACGCCCGACATCGTGATGGCGTCTTCGCAATTCGTCGGCACGTTCTCGCTCGGCGCGGTGCTGTCGGCGTTTCACTGGGTGCCGCCGACGCCAGGCAGCCTCGTGATCTTCGCCGCCGCCGGTCTGATTTCGGTGACCGCGCTGTTCTGCGTCAACCGTTCGCTCAAGCTGGCGCCGGCCAGCGTCGTCGTGCCCTACCAATATTCGATGATCGTGTGGGCCGTGATCTTCGGCTTCGTCGTGTTCGGCGACGTGCCGTCGATCGCAACCCTCGTCGGCGCCGCCATCATCATCGGTGCCGGGTTCTACATCTATTTGCGCGAGCGGGATCTGGGGCACGCGACGCCCGAGGTGAATCCGCCGGCGTAGCCACGACGTCGTCCCGGGGCGCGCGAAGCGCGAGCCCGGGACCCATACCCACAGGGAGTGGTGTGACGAAGACTCGGAGTGGGAGTTCTGCCCCTCACTCCTCCCTGGGATTATGGGTCCCGGGCTCGCGACTTCGTCGCGCCCCGGGACGACAGCGGAGAATGTGGTGAGCTCTTGCGCTATTTCATGCGTCGCGCACTGCTCCAGCTCTTCAGCGACGCCCAGACGCCGCGCGAGAGGCGGAAGCAGTCGACGGGCGTCGAGGAACCCAGCGCCAGGAAGCGGTGCAGCTGCACGCCGCTCCACTGGAAGCCGCACTTCTCCAGCACGTTGCGCGAGGCCGGATTGGTGACGCGCGCGCCGGCATGGAGATGCTCGTCCTCGAACTCCTCGAAGAAGAAATCGATCGCGCCGCGTGCGGCTTCGGTCGCATAACCCAGGCCCCAGTGCTCGACGCCGAGCCAGTAGCCGAGTTCGGCGTTGCCGGGCGTGGAGCAGTCGATGCCGACCATGCCGACCGGCCCGGTGTCGTGCTCGATCAGGAACACGGTCTCGCTGCCGAGCGCGGCGGTGGCGCGGATGAATGCGACGGCGTCGTCCTGCGAATAGGGATGCGGCAGGCGCCGCGTGTTCTCGGCGACACGGCGGTCATTGGCGAGCCGGGCGATGGTCCTGACGTCGGCGAGGGTCGGCCGCCGCAAGGTCAGCCGCTCGGTGGCGACGACGCTGGGTCTCGCCTCCTGCAAGGTCACGCTCGAGAAATCCTGCAACATGTCCGGCTCCGTGAAAGTCACTAATTCGAAGTGAGCAAGTCAAAGAAAAGGGGAGGCCGGTTTCCCGCCTCCCCTGGAGCCTTCGATCTCTCGATCTCTAGGACTCCGCCGGTTCAGTCGGGACCGGCGGACTCCAAATTTGATCCACCGTCTATTCAGCCGCCTCGGCGATCGGGAGTACCGATACGAAGGTGCGGCCGTTGGCTTTAGCCTGGAACGCAACGCGGCCCTCGATCTTGGCGAACAGAGTGTGGTCTGTGCCCATGCCGACATTAAGGCCCGGGTGCCAGGTCGTGCCGCGCTGACGCGCAATGATGTTGCCGGGAGTGACGATCTCCCCGCCGAACGCCTTGATACCGAGGCGCTTGCCTTTGGAATCGCGTCCGTTACGCGATGAACCGCCTGCTTTTTTGTGAGCCATGGCTCGTCTCCGAAATCCTGCGTATGTCTAGGTCAATTCCTTGACGGAATCATTTCAAAAGGTCTCACGCCTCAATTCGTGAACTGGCGTGATCGAATCTCGTTACTCGGCGGCTTCGGCTGCCGGCTCCTTGGCCACCTTCTCCCGCTTCGGGCGCGGGCCCTTGGTGGGCTTGGCGCCGTCCGTCAGGATCTCGCTGACGCGCAGCACGGTGATCTCGTCGCGGTAGCCGCGCTTGCGGCGCGAGTTCTTGCGGCGGCGCTTCTTGAACGCGATGACCTTGGGGCCGCGCTTGTGGTCGAGCACCTCGACCGCCACGGAGGCACCTGCCACCGTCGGGACGCCCAGCACCGGCGTGTCGCCGCCGACCACCAGAACTTCATTCAACTGCACGATCGAGCCGACTTCGCCTTCGATCTTGCCTACTTCCAGGACATCATCCGGCACGACACGGTATTGCTTGCCGCCGGTTTTGATGACTGCGAACATCGTTTTTTTCCTTCGTGTTCAATCCCGGCCTCGCGACTGATATCGTCGGGGCCGGCTTTTTGTCAGTCGCTAAGGGTTCATGCGCGTTTGTGCGGGCGGGGCTTACCCCTTTGAAAACCCACGCAAAAACAAGCGGCGCGAGAAACGCCCCGCGCCGGCTGTGGGACTTATAGCCGCTGGACGCCGCGAGTCAAGGAAAACCGCGGGAAAAGGCCCGAGATCTGAAGGATTTGGAGCGTTTGCGAGAGCCGAGCGGAATCTCGGCCCGGGCTGCAACCATCGGGTTCCCTCGCCGTTGTCCTCGCAAATCTCTCGCGGGCAAGGGCTATCATGGCAACGGACGAACTGGTCAAGACAACGGGCATCGCCCAGCACGGCGCCGAGCGGCTGCCGTCGGTGGATGTCGACAGCTTCAACATCGAGATCAAGGACGAGGACGGTTTTCTCGGCGACCGCGCCAGCAAGGGCGCGTTCCGGGACGTCCTCGAGCGCTGGCGCAAGCCGCTGCGCAAGACGGGGGAGGACCCGTTCGGCAAGGTGCCGACGGAGGAGATCAACAAGAAGACGCTGGACGCCATTCTGGTCGGCGACGACACCGAGGCCTCGGCCGTGGTGCACAGCGCGATCGAGGATTTCTCCCAGGAACTGGCCTATGTCACGCGACGCTTCCTCAAGACCAAGGCCTGGGCCAAGACCGAGCGCATCGTCGTCGGCGGCGGTTTTCGCGATTCCCGGCTCGGCGAGCTCGTGATCGCCCGTGCCGAGATCATCCTGAAGTCGGAGGACTTCAAGATCGACCTGCAGCCGATTCGCCATCATCCCGACGAAGCCGGCCTGCTCGGCGCGCTGCATCTGGCGCCGTCCTGGATCTTCGAAGCCCATGACAGCATCCTCGCCGTCGATATCGGCGGCACCAACATCCGCTGCGGCCTGGTGGAAACCAGCTGGAAAAAGGCCAAGGATCTGTCGAAGGCCAAGGTGGTGCATTCCGAACTGTGGCGCCACGCCGATGACGAGCCGACGCGCGAAGGCGCGGTGAAGCGGCTCACCAAGATGCTGAAGGGGCTGATCACGGAAGCCGAGACCGAAGGCTACAAGCTCGCGCCTTTCATCGGCATCGCCTGCCCCGGGGTGATCAACGCGGACGGCTCGATCGAGAAGGGCGCGCAGAACCTGCCGGGCAATTGGGAGAGCAGCAAGTTCAACCTGCCGGCGAGCCTCGTCGAGGCGATCCCCGTCATCGGCGAGCACGACACCGCGATCCTGATGCACAATGACGGCGTCGTTCAGGGCCTGTCGGAAGTGCCGTTCATGCAGGATGTCGGGCGCTGGGGCGTGCTCACCATCGGCACCGGGCTCGGCAATGCGCGCTTCACCAACCGCCGCAAGGAGAACGGCAACGGCAAGGACCGGGATTCCACGGAGAACGGGAAGAAAAAGGGCAAGTCAGACAACAAGGCGGACAAGGAGTAACCTTGACCGGTTAGGTTAAGGGGCGGATTGCGTTGCGCCATGCGGACCGCACGCTACGGTCGAAATCGCCGCTTTCACTCGGCCGGCGAAGCCGCCCTTCCTGGCCAGTATTTCAATGAGCGGCACGGGACCGCCAGTGTTTACCGCGTCTGGCGGTCCCACCCCCTTCTGCTTTCCCTTCGAGCCGTGATTCGCGTCTGCGTCCGCGGCCCCCCCGCGCCGGGCGAAGCGCGAAAACTCCGGCCCGAAACGCTCAAACCCACGCCAAAATCCGCAATCGGCGCCGCCGGCACCGCGACCGTCGCAGGGTTCGGCGGAAAACCGTCCCGATTTTCGTCTCCCGCGCCTTGTCTGGCCAGCCATCCTCGCCTATTAACGCCCCCAACCACAGGGGCCGCAGCCCCTCAATGGCGCCTTCAGGAGAGGTGGCAGAGTGGTTGAATGCACCGCACTCGAAATGCGGCATAGGTGCAAGCCTATCGGGGGTTCGAATCCCTCCCTCTCCGCCACCCAGCAGCCCTCGACAAATGGTCCGTGCTTTCGACCTGCAAAGATCTGTCGCACACGCGACCCGGCTGAGCTCGGTCGGACACCGCTCCAACGAACGTCAGGCCGCCTCCGGCACAGGCGGTCCGCACCATGGCTGCGTTCCTATCGATGCGCCGTCTGGGCTTATCTGAACCTTCGCAAAATAAAGCCTTCAGCCAACACCCCGCGACCACCCGCCGGCCCGGCAGCACGCGGCGGCGCTTTCCGGTTGTCGCATGTTGTTGAGCTGCTTCTCGTCTCCGACCTGCTCGCTGCCGTCATTTCCCCTCACTCTTCAGACGAGGCAAGTCTGCGCCCCTCTGTTGAGCAGCCTTCCAGACGTAACGGGTAAACGCAGCCGTTTCTGCCCATTGCAGATGCACCGGATCTGTAAATGCCGAGTCCGGCACTTGCCATTCGGTCATGCCATCGACCAAGATTGCTTTAGTAGGGGCAAGCGCGGATGCGACCGCAGATCTGAATTGTTCTCGTATCGAGCGGGATCGGTCGTGACGTGCGGCCCACCCCGGCATGACGGGAAAAGTCACCGCAACGAACTGAATGCCCTTCGATTCGAGCCAGGTGGCGAGGCCGGTTAGTTCCGCATAACAACTGGACTCCGGCTTGACCGGGTATCCCGCGTCCGGCACGTCCCTGACCAGGGGGCCGGATCCAAACTCGTCAAACTGCAATTCGGAGCGGCGCTCTTCGGCGTAAAGCACGTGAAAGAAGACGTCTTTGAGACGAAAGTTACGAAAGCGAAGCCACGCCCTGTCTAGTCTGTTGCTTAGTTTTCGATCGATGAATTGATCGACCAGATCAGGATCGAAAAATGCAGTCGGATTCCTCGAACAGCCTTGGAAGTCTCGTGGTGCAAGGATCATCATCACAGTTTTTGCGTTCGATGCGCGCGAGAGAAGAAACTCGGTCATATAACGAGTCTGATTGACGGTTAGGGCGCAGGGCGCTGCGTTTATGATCCCCCCCTCGGGGCGAACCACATGGAAATCGAGATTACGCCAAGTCACCGACGACCCCACCCCGATGAGCGCCGCATTCTTCCAATCCGGGTTGTCTCTCAGCCAGACAAAACGGCCGTCGATGCACCACGTCCCGGATACCGGAGGCGGCGGCAGGCGATCAACGGCCCGCAAAACTCCGAGTGCTGCAAAGAATCCAACCACCGACAGGAGGACCGTAGTGGAAAATGCGGCAAGACAGACCCGCGCGCGACGTTCGGCGCTACCTTCATCGCCCGTCCGGATCATCTGCATTTTGGATTCCTCCGGCTAGAACTGGAAATAGAGGAAAGATTGCACGATGGACATCTGGGTCAGCGTGAAGACGAAAAGGCAGCCCAACGCCACGCCGTGCACTGGGTAGGCAGTCGCAAAGTGACTGGCCCAGGAGGAGTGCTCTTCAGACCGATGCTGCGGATCGTAACCCAGCCACTGCTGTGAGTTGGGGGCAAACAGCGCAATCGCCGACAAAGTGACGATAGACGCCAGCGTCAGCAGGGTGGTCAGTTGCCGGTCGGCATTGATCCCGAGATCGAATCCATTCAGTCCGATCATCGTCCCCATCATCTTGGTTGCGCTTCCCATGGAGTCCGCGCGGAACAGCACCCACCCAAACACGACGAATATCAAGGTAAGAGTGCGGCCAACCATGGCCCCGGATCGACTGGTGCCGCTGCGTTGGGCAGTACCGAAGAGACGTATCCAGAAATGGCATATGGCCAGCCCGAAGCCATGAAACGCTCCCCAGCAGACGAATGTCCATCCCGCGCCGTGCCACAGCCCGCCGAGCAGCATGGTGACGATCAGGTTTGCGAACCGCCGTATTTCCCCTCGGTGGCTGCCACCGAGAGCAAAGTAAAGATAATCGCGGAGAAATGCCGACAGGCTCATGTGCCAGCGTCGCCAGAAATCGATGAGGTTTTCTGCCTTGTACGGCGAGTTGAAATTCAGCGGAAGGCGAACCCCGAACAGGAGGCCCAATCCGATCGCCATGTCGGAATAGCCGGAGAAGTCGAAATAGAGCTGCAACGTATACGCCAGGGCTCCAACCCAGGCTTCGGCAAAGGTCGGCGAAGCTCCCCTGGCCACACCGTCGAAAATCAGATTGGCCTGAGGCGCCATGCCATCAGCGAACAGCACCTTCTTTGCAAGGCCGAGGACGAACAGGCCGCTTCCGAGCGCAAGAGTCGGGGCCCTCGCGCTCAATTGCTCGTTGCTCATGAATTGACGCATTAAAATCCGGTGATTGACGATCGGCCCGGCGATCAGGTGCGGGAAGAACACCACCATCAGTACGTAATCCTTGAAGCGGTACCCGTACGTTTCGCCCCGTGACGAATCGACGAGATAGGCGATCTCCTGAAATGTGAAAAACGAAATCGCCAGCGGCAACACCAGATCGAGGACAGGAATGTCGGTTCCAAAAATCGTATTGACGTTGGCGGCAAGAAAGCCTGCATACTTGAAATAGCCGATCATGCAGAGGTTAAATGCGATGCCCACGGCAAGCAGAAGCCGGGTTGGCCTTCCGCTTCGCGCGCGATCCGCGAGGCTCGTGCCGCAGATGAAATTGAGGGCGATGCTCGTGAAGAGCACCAGAAGATTCCATGGGTCCCAAGCCGCATAAAACGCCAGGGATGCGCCGATCAACCAAAGCAAGGTGACGGCCTTGGTCGCAAAGAAACGCAGGGCGAAATAGCCGAACAGTACGGCAGGCAGGAATACGAGTATGAACTGATAAGAATTAAACAGCACGTAGATTACTCCGCTCGCTGACGTTAATCGCGTCGTTTTGGACGTAGTCAGAGCCAGTAACTCAGCCACTTGCCGCTGATTTCACCATCGTAACTTTAGTCGCCGAATCCTCAGCGAAGCTGCTTTCGAACAGTTCGATTCGCGAATGTAGGGGAAGAGAGGATTCTCACGGTCGCCCGGGGCAGAAGATGACGTGCCGGGGCTTTGACGTTATCTGGCGGATGGGCGGCCAGAAGAGCCACCTGGCTTCTCACCAGGTCCATGTGATGAAGCCATCGTTGCAATTGGGCGGCAGCCGTTCTTGAGATTCGTCAAGTCATCCAGTGGCATTCCGTCGCGGGCACAATCGCGAGCATTGGCGACAACCGTTTCGCCTGCCTCATAGCGGCGAACCGGAATATTTCAAACCAGTGAGCGGCTGCGGCCAGTCCAATCGGACTATTGCCAATGACTGCATTCGATGTTCATTGAAATATTTCTGAGCGGAGTGCGAGACCGATTGTGCCCGCCTCAGGCATCGATCTGCCGCATCTCGACCGATCGAACTAGTTCGTCGGCGCTAAAAGTCTAGACCGCAGTTCAAGATGGCCGCTTTTTCCTGCAGAACGGTGACGGGTTGAACCTGTTATGGGTGGGATCCGACCCAGCAACGTCCCGCCCTCCGACGACACCCCGAGTATTCCCAAACGATGTTCGACAAATCCTACCGGCAGCGCCTCGAAGCCGATCTCGGGCGATGGGAGGCCGACGGCGTGATCGCGCCGGCTGCGGCCGCCTCGATCCGCAATGCGCTGCCGCCGCTTCCGGCGGGCATCAACATCGCAATGGTCGTCGCCATCGTCGGCGGCCTGCTGATCGCGGCGGCATTCCTCGCCTTCGTGGCGGCACACTGGACGGAGATTGCGCGACCGATGCGGTTCGCGATCCTGCTCGCCGGCATGGTCGTCACCGGCGGCCTCGGCGCCTGGTTCGCTGCGAGCGGCCGCAGCGTTCTCGCCGATCTCTGCGCCAGCGTCGGCGCGATCATCTTCGGTGCGGGCATCGCGCTGGTCGGCCAGATGTATCATCTCGGCGAGGATTTTGCCGGCGGCATGCTGCTGTGGTCGATCGGCGCGTTTGCCGCGGCGCTGCTGACCGGATCGCGCGGCGCGCTCGCGGTCGGCCTCGTCGCGGCCTCGATCTGGACCTGCCTGCGGACCACCGATACGCCCGACGCCCTGCATCTTCCGTTCCTGGCGGTCTGGCTCGTCGCCGCCACGACGGCCTTCGCCTGGAATTGCCGCGTCGCGGCCCATCTCGTCGCGCTCGCGCTGCTGCCGTGGTGGATCGCGACCGCGCTTCGCGTCGAGCTCGACGGCGCCCAGCCGTCCTTCCTGCTCGCCAACGGCGCGGCGCTGGTGTTCGGCGCGGGCCTTGCGATCGCGGCAATGCCGTCGCCGCGGGCGCTCCGCCTCGGCAGCGTGCTGTCGGTCTATGGCGCGTTGTCGCTGGCTGGCACTGCCTTCCTCGAGGTGACGACCGTCGACGACATCATCCACATCAGGACCGCGAAGGCATCGGTCCAGCCGCTATGGGCGATCCTGTGCGGCGCTGCCGGCGTGATCCTTGCGCTGGCGTCCGCCGCGTTCACCAGGCGCCCCGGCGAAGTTCTGGCGGCCGGCGCGATCGCCCTCGTGCTGCTCGCCGCGCCGCTGTGGCCGGCGCCTGCGGCCGGCGAGCCCTGGCTCGCCTATGCCGCGCTGCTCTCTGCCATGCTGTGCCTCGTCGTATCAGGCATGCTCGACGATGTGCGTCCGCGCGTCGTCGCCGGCTGGCTCGGCATCGCCGGATTGGTCTCAGGGATCACCTGGGCCGTGAAGGGCTCGCTGCTGCACCGCTCGGCCTTCCTGGCAGTGGCGGGCGTCGCGGCCGTCGCCTTTGCCACGGTGCTCAACCGCATGCTGCCGAGGGCCGCGCGATGAAAGGGCTGATCGCATCGCTGGCTGCGTTCTGCCGGCGCATCCCGAAAGCCGTGCTATTCGGCATCGCCGTCCTGCTGCAATCTGCGCTGCTGGTGCTGATGGTGGCCGACCGCATGCAGATCCTGCGCGACGGCGTCGAGGTCACCCTGCAGACGCAGCCGGTCGATCCCCGCGATCTCCTGCGCGGCGACTATGTCGTGCTCCGCTACGACATCTCGCAACTGCCGGCCGGCGCGCTCAAAGGCAAGGTAGCGGATGCGCGCCACCCTGACGTCTTCGTCAAGCTCGCGCCCGATGCCGGCGGGCTCTATCGAGCCGTCTCGGTGCATGCCGAGCCTGTCCCCGTCACCGCGCCCGAAGTGCTGATCCGCGGCCGCGTCGGAAATTATGGCGGATCCTGCGGCGACGACCGGCGAAGGTTCTGCGACAAGCTGCCGATCAAATACGGCCTAGAAAGCTATTTCGTGCCCGAGGGCGAAGGCAGGAAGCTCGAGGACGCCCGCAACCAGCAGAAGCTCCGCATCGTCGCCGCCGTGCTGCCCTCCGGCCGCGCCGCCATCAAGCGCCTGCTGCTCGACGGCGAGCCGGTGTACGAGGAGCCGCTGTATTAGGGGGGATGGCGGTGGGCACCGCACTCGCGGCGCGACATTGGTGCGAGCCTGCAGGGATTCGGACCCATCCCTCCCCTCTTGCGCCATTGCAAATCTAGTCAACGAGCGTTGTCACCATATTTTTTAACAGGACCGCCCGGCAATAAGGGACGCCTGAGTCAAATCGACTCACTTACGGCAATGGCAACGGAAGCCTTTGCGCTGGGGAACGTGCTGTATTCGCACGGGCCTGCGGGAGCAATGAAGGCAGGACGGCAGTGAACGATTTTCAGAATCGATGAGGGCGCACGGGGGAGAAACTCGCAGCCGACGCTACGAGGTGACCTCTTAAATTTTCGACCCTCGCGTAGATTTCGGCCGGAGTGCAGCAGGCGGCCGATCTATCGGCAATGGGGATGCCCGCAATGCATTACCGCAAAGTTTCCGGAAGGTTCGAATCATGCACCTTTGGCGAATTGCGTGAAGCCGCAACCATTAGTAGTCTGGGGCGGCCCACGGCTTCCTGACCAAAAAATATTTGAAGAAGGTCTATGTCTACATCCAGCAAACCCTCATCCGTCCCCTTTTTTGGAGCGCGAAAACTTGCCGGACGGCTATTGGTTGAGGTGGATGAGTTGCAAGCGCGATTGAGCGCTGAGGAAGCAAAGACGCAAAAGCTTGCCGAAATTGGACGCAACTTAGTTACGGACGCGAAGGTAATCCAGGCGGAACGTGATCAAGCGTTAGCGCAACTTAATGCATTAGGCGGGCTGCCAATCCTGGAGCTAGAGAAACGAAAGCAAGAGGCGCAAACTGAAATCGCGAAGTTAGATGCACTGATCGCGTCATCCAAAGAGCAGGTTGAAGCAGCCAGCCGCTTGGTCGACGCCAAGAACGCAGAAGCCCGCCAGATCGTAGTAGAGACAAGAGAAGCAGTCATACTGCAAGAAGTAGGAATCTATGACTACCGACATCCTCTCTCCGATGCGGTCGCGTATGAGCAAGCGCTTGACCGGTTGCAGGCATCGATCAAGTCCGCAACGAAGCGCGATGGCGGCGCGATTCTAGCTGCCACTGACTGGACGGTGAATGGCTCCGTTCAAGAAGGCCGAAAGATGGTGCAAGATTTCTCCAAGCTGATGCTGCGGGCATTCAATGCCGAGGCGGACACTTTAGTGCGAGGCCTCAAACCCTATAAACTCGATAGCGCACTGGAACGCCTTCGCAAAGTCGAGGAAATCATCAAGCGTCTTGGCGCGACAATGCAGATTCAAATATCGCCTGCATACTACCAGCTTCGCATCGATGAGCTGACATTGACTGCTGATTTCCTTCAGAAGCAAGCGGAGGAAAAGGAGGCTGAACGCCAGGAGCGAGAGCGCCTGCGAGAGGAACGGAAAGCGCAGCAGGAAATGGAGCGCGAGCGGGCTAAACTGGAAAAGGAAAAGCAACACTACTCAAATGCATTGGCGGCTTTGGAAGCGAACGGCGACCTGGATGGAGCCCAGAGACTACGTCAGCAGCTTGCAGATGTTGATCAGGCGATTGAGAGTGTTGACGCGCGAGCTGCCAACATACGCGCTGGATATGTATATGTCATTTCCAACATTGGCTCATTTGGTGAGAGCATGGTGAAGGTTGGAATGACCCGGCGTCTCGATCCGATGGACCGCATAAGGGAGCTTAGTGACGCCTCTGTGCCATTTAACTTCGATGTCCACGCATTATTCTTTTCGAATGATGCCGTGGGTATCGAATCTGCGATGCACGAAAGGCTGGCGGCGCTACGCGTCAACACCGTTAACCGGAGGCGCGAATTCTTCAGGGCTACGCCGCTGGAGGCAAAGGCTCACCTCAACGATCTGACGGGTGAATTGCTCGAATTCACGGAGATCGCGGAGGCTCTCGAATATCGCCAAACATTGCATGGCGCACATCCGATGAAGCCCGTAGCGGCCTGAAGCGCGAGCCGTGCAGAACCCTATGGAAAGCCCATCGCGCGAAGGACTACCGCTGTGGACTGACTGGCTCAACCGCAGCGAATCAGAAGGCGCCGATAAATTGATTCGAGCCCGTCTGCTTTGATGAGGTGGCGGCCAGCCAATCCCCTGTCTTTGCTTCGCTCAGTTTGGGCGCCCTTGGATAGCCAATAATGCTCGAGATTTGGACTCAAATTTATCCGTGGGTTGTATCCGCGATCGGCGGCTTCATCGGGGCGGCGGTCCTTCTTCCTACAAAATTGGGAGAGGCGCTGATTCAGTTTAAAGCCAACAAGCTTCTCGAAGGATTTAAGGCGCAGCAGAGCCAGGAGCTTGAACGGCTCAAATCATCTCAGGGTCGCGAGTTGGAGCTTCTTAAAGAGCAGCTCAATCACCTTGGGGATCGTGGACGGCGCTCAAATGAAATGGAATTTGCAGCTACCGAAGCAGTCTGGAAAGCGTTCGTCAAAGCGTGGTTATCCACGAATACCTGTACGGGCGGAATGATGAGCATCCCGAGATTTAGCTCCATGTCCCCTGACGAACTGACCAGCTTTATATCAGCTTCGGATTTGGATGGGCGTGAAAAGCAGAGTTTGCTGAACTCTGCCGACCGGGAAAAGGAATACGGCAATATTATCAGTTGGCGGACTGTTTCGTTGGCGCAAGCCGATATCTATCAGGCCCGATTAGTTCTTCGCGAGCAGCGCATCTTCATGGCGGCCGCCCTCACCACCGAGTTCGCTGGCGTAATTGAAAGGATGTCGGGGGCCCAGATACAAAGGAAACTGAGTCTTCAAAATCCCCACATCCCATCTTATGAGTTCGGCAAGGATATGAGGGACTGGATGCGGGACTGTGTCTCCGAATTTGATCGGCTGGCTACTCTGGCAAATCAACGGCTGTTTCGTGAGGAACGCGCCAGAGCGCAAGCTTAATTGCTGACGCTAGCACGATAGACTTGAAGGCAAGGAATATTGGCCGGTTTCGCGGGCAACGCTCAGCGCAAACCGCAGGGCAGAGACGATCGCCGCATTATAGTCTATTGCAGAAACGCCGAGCTACGTTTTGGGCCCGGTGTCCGTAGCTGGCGCGGTGGGCGAGCTTTCGTCCGTATCGAAAAATTCAAGCTGCCTCGGCGCTATCTGCGGAGACGCCTTCTGATCAAGCGGGACGAGGCCAAACATCTTAGCAATCGCACCGACATTGCAAGTCAAGTGATGATCTGTTGACGCCCAGCGCCAAGTTGCAGCATTGCCCTTCGCGGGCGCTCGTTTTTGGATGCTAACAATAAATTCATCACCGTCGCTGAAATCACCCCCCATAAAGAACGCCTGCGAGGCGAGAAGATCAGCGACAGGATAAATTGCTTCGTATCCATGAGGCTTTTTGACCGTTGTGCCCTTCGCAATGGCATAACCTGTTGGTGTGGAATAGCGGAGATGGGCGGAGGGCGTTCTGCGCTGAGGTTTCACGATGGGGGACGTATCGACGGCGTAGTCGCCAAACATCGGAGTTCGCAGCAATCCTTTTGGATTTGAAATAAGCTTTTGATAGACGGGCAGATCAGTCCGCGGGAATTGCTTGACTTCGCCCGGCTTCATTTTCTGTTCCATAGGGAACGAACTTAGCGCGACCGCGATTCCGGCCCAGTCATGCAGGAACGGGAAATCTGCAAGTCTATCAGCGAGCATTTCCACGAAGCTATCTTCCGCTTCAACGGAAGGCAATTCCAGATTCTTAAAATCAAGAACCACAAAGCACTTGGACGGCCGGCAGTTCAATTCCCGAATGAGCGTTTCAAGATCAAGGTGGAACGTCGGGCTGTCTAGATGTTTTGTTTCGAGGCGGATGCACACTGGAAAATCGGCGTGCCACTCAACAAACCGCCTTACAGCCTCGCGGTATTCGTCAGAATGAGTTGGTGACACAGCAGGGCAGGCCGAAGCGCCGGCCAGACGAGCCCTTTCAAGAAGCTCGGTTAGCGGATGGCGGGCAAACCCCTTCTTGTGAAGATCATCATCAATGTGGCTAGCGTCAATGAAGGCGACGCGGTTGCCCCATGCATCATAGAGCTTCTTGCCGAATAGCTTGATGTGTTCGGTCGGCGTCAGCGGTCGGCGCTTCTCGTGATCATAGTCGCCGGCTGGCGGCATCTCAAACAAGACGTGCAGGCGACTCGCACTCGCTCGGAAGGTTGATAGAGCGGCTCGCTCACCCTGCTTCCATTTGAGTATAGCAAGATAGTCCGTGTGCTTGAACGAGCTAACCCTCAGCATCTAAGTTCTCCAAGTATCCTGCTGAAGACATCATCTTCCTCAGCTCTCCTTGACCAACCAGCTCACTAAAGATCGTGTAGTCCTTGCGCTCTCGCCGAATTCGCCCCGCGACAACTGCGCTGGATATCCCATGATTCTTCGCGAATTCTATCACCTGATTCTTATCCCGGGTGAATCTAACAAACGATTTTGCCCATACTTCGTTTGTTATGAACGCGCTTTCGGCGAAGCTGTCGGCTTCCTTCTCCAGTTTGTCTACGGATGGTGCGCCCTCCTCGTCAAAGAAGCCCTCTCGGAGGCCTTGATCTCGATGGAGAAAGACATGCCCAAGCTCATGGAGCAACGTGAACCAGAAATTATCGAGACGGTCGTGCCTCAGCGTAAGCCCGATAATGGGCGTATCGCCATTCACCATCATCGCAGCCCCATCCAGATGAGTAGATGGGAGATGCCGCTCGATGATTAGGATGATTCCGTGCTGCCGAAGCAATTCAACGGTCTCAGCCGGGCCATTCTTTTTCGTGCTTAGACCTATCAACGATCTAACCAGCGACTGTGTTTCGAGTGACCGAATCGGATTCGATGTCTCTAAGGATTTCGCTCTTTGCAAGAGTCGCGCTCTCCAGGCGAGCAGAGAGTAGGGATCTTGCTTCGACCCCGAGCGCACATGCTGCCGATGCAGAGCGTGAGAGCCGACGGCTTGGGAAACAAAAGCAGCGGCGAGGTCCATGTCGCTAAGCGGCCCTGTCAAGTGTTCGGGTAGTCGCATTTGCGACAGCCACCCTCGCTTCTTCATTTCTTTTACAGGCAGCTTCGAAATGTCGAACCCGTCCCTTAGATTGGGGGCAATCCTTTCTAAAAGGGTGTCAGTCCTCGATTCGAAAAATGCGACCAGATCGAACTGGAGAGCTTCCGCGACCTCCGCGACACGCGTTAGGTTGGCCGTAAGATAGCGATCTTGTTCGTATCGCTGAATCTGTTGCTCCTTCATGCCAAGCCGGTCAGCCAACTCGCGCTGCGAAAGATTGCGTGCGATCCTTGCCTCAATCAGCGTTTGGCCGATCTCCCCTATGGACGTCGGAAATAGCCGTTTGACACGGCCGGAGCGCAACTTCTCATAATCGGCCACTTGAGCCTGAAGGTCTTTAAGCTGCTGCTCAAGGGAGTTTCGTTGGGCAATAACGATTACCGGATCGAGGCCCTGCTTTATCAGGTCGATCTCTTTGAAGCCTTGTAGCGCTGCCTTGAACCGCTCAGCTTCGTTCTTTGTAATTTTATACTGCCGCTCATTCGTAATCATTGCGGCGCTCCGTCGATTGCTTTTAGCTTGATGCCGACAATGCCTTTGGCCGCTCCCGTGAACTTGTCGCGTTGGAAGAAATCGAGAAACGTCTCAGTGCCAGAATTGACGAAGCCCGCGACAAACATCTCACCTCTGTATTTTAGTTTTTGGCTCGCGCGTCCGTTCGCGAATTCGAGCAGCACGGGATCTAGGAGGGCGGCTATGACACCAGTGGCGTCCCAGCATCCGTCGAAGTCGTTCGGCTCCGGTTTTTCAGTCACAAAGCTTCCGTCTAGATAGATGTGGGCGCAGTTCGCTTGTCGCAAAGCTTCCGCCACCGCCAGAACCCCTTCAAAGAGCCAAGCGCGGCGAGCTGTCTGACCGAAACGAGCCTTGATCTCCTCCAAGGTTGCCCAATGGATTCCGGGAGGCAGCACGGCGAAGGGTGCGCCGGGCAGTCGAAGGAACGGAGGAATCATAACACAACAATATCGTTGTGTTCAATCGTCTTCAAGCGGACTCGCCGGCTTGGCCCGTCGGAGGGCCGGCTCAGCAACAGAGCTGTGTAACAAGCGAATCGTATGGTTAAAATTCGTTATTAAAATCAGTATGTTCTGGGTGAGGGCCTATGCAATCCTTTCCTGGGCACCCGCAAAAGAGAGCTCAAGCGCCCGAGCTCCAGCTTCGCCGGTACGCCCAACCTGACATTGCTTCGATCATCAGAGTTATGGTGGCGGCCCATTAAGATCGGAGTGTTCAGCGGCAGAAACTCGAACCTGCGGCGATCACGCGACTGGGGTCTCCAAAGGCCCGGCCGGACCCAGCCACGTAGACCTTGCGATTATGCCACTATGCTCCTGTTTTGCCCGACGAAGCAAATGACAGGAGACGTCATTCGGAATGGGCGACACCGCCCGCCCAATCTCGTCGGCTCGCACGGACGCGCTGGCCAAGCGAGTCAAACCACGATTCCTCGGCCTTTTCGCTCCCGAAACAATGCTCGACCCGAACTCAACCCAGCCCCCCACCTAACCCATTGATCTTGCAACCCCCGTCTACTGTGCATGGGGTTGTTTTCGAACTTTTGTTATTCCATGCCATCACGCGAAGCGTTCAACCGCCCCGGCACCCGATCCGCCGCCCCTACCCAAGCGAGACCAACATGCACTCTTCCGCCAGCGGCTGGGGCAACGGGCTTCTCGGCGTCATCATCTTCAGCGGCTCGCTGCCGGCGACGCGGGTGGCGGTCGGCGGCTTCTCGGCGCTGTTCCTGACCTCGGCGCGCGCGGTCATCGCGGCGCTGATCGGGGCTTTGGTGCTCGCCGTGCTCCGGCAGGCGCGGCCGCAGCGCCGTGATCTCGCCTCGCTCACCATCGTCGCCGTCGGCGTCGTGGTCGGCTTTCCGCTGCTGACGGCGCTCGCGCTCCAGCACGTCACCTCGGCGCGGTCGATCGTCTTTATCGGCCTGCTGCCGCTATCGACCGCGATCTTCGGCGTGCTGCGCGGCGGCGAGCGGCCGCAACCGTTGTTCTGGCTGTTCGCCGTGCTCGGCAGCGCCACCGTGGCCGGCTTCGCGCTCTCGGGCGATGGCTCCGCTTCGCTCGAAGGCGATCTCCTGATGGCCGCGTCGATCGTGCTGTGCGGCCTCGGCTATGCCGAGGGCGCCGCGCTGTCGCGCCGGCTCGGCGGCTGGCAGGTGATCTCCTGGGCGCTGTTGCTCGCGCTGCCCCTGATGCTGGCGCTCGCGATCCTGACATGGCCGCCGACCTGGAGCGGCATCGGCGTGCCGGCGTGGATCGGGCTCGCCTACGTCTCCGTCTTCAGCATGTTCGTCGGCTTCATCTTCTGGTACCGCGGGCTCGCAATCGGCGGCATTGCCCGCGTCGGCCAGCTGCAGCAGCTGCAGCCGTTCTTCGGTCTGGCGCTCGCAGGTCTTCTGCTCGGTGAGCCCGTGGCCTGGAGCATGATCGTCGCGACCGCGCTCGTGGTCGTCTGCGTCTTCTTCGCGCGGCGGTTCGCGTGAGGCTGTGCCTCACGCCTCGCCCATCACCGTCCGCGTCAGCGCGCTCCTTGCAAATTTCTTCAGCGGCATCGGCTTGCCGAACAGAAAGCCCTGCACGAGATCGAAGCCGAGTTCGTTCGCCGCCACCAGGTCGGCGCGGCTCTCGACCCCCTGAGCCACGGTGCGCGCGCCAAAGCCCTGCGCCAGCTCGACGATGTGGCGGCACACCGTGCGCTTCAGCCGGTCCCCGCCGCTGCCGGTGACGAATTGCCGATCGGCCTTCAGCTTGACGAAGGGAATTCGGTCGAGCCCCATCAGCGACGGCCAGTTGGTGCCGAGATTGTCGATCGACAGCGCGATATTGTGCAGGCCCACCTCGCGCGCGACCTCGGTCAGGAGATCGAGCTCGCGGATCGCCTCCTCGCTGTCGATCTCGACCGTCAGTCCGCCGAAGGCCGGATGCGTCGGCACGCGACGGCACAGATCGCGCACCGCGTGCGGCTCCCTCAGATAGGAGGCGGGAAGATTGATCGACAGATCGACCGGGCTTTGCTGTTCCAGAAGATAGTGCCAGTCCTGCACGGCGCGATCGATCACGAACTCCGACAGACCGCGGAAATGCGGATCGTGCGGCTCCGGGATGAAATAGGCCGGCGGCACCACGCCCCAGGTCGGATGCCGCATCCGCACCAGCGCCTCGGCGCCGCTGCGCACGAGCGTGCGCGCGTCGATCTTGGGCTGGTACCAGAGCTCGAGCCAGCCGGCATGCAAGGCCTCGCCGACATGCACCGCCGGGCTCGGCGCCGGCTCCTCCGGCAGCAGCATCGCAACACGCTCGCGCAGCGTCTCCGCGGCAAAGGGCGTGGTCAGCGGCGGCAGCATCGCAAGGCCATATTCCTCACCGACCTGCTGCACGGCCTTGACGATGATCGACTCGCGGGCACCGACGGCGAGGACCCTGCCGGCAAATGCCTCGCGCACCAGGATTTCGAGGAATCGTCCCGGCTCGATGCCATCGGCGGCGACGCCGAGCAGGATCAGGTCCGGCAACTCGGTGGCGAGCACGGTTTGCAGCTCGTCGGCACTGGCGCATTCGCAGGTGACGAACCCGAGATCCTCGAGCACCTCGCTGAGAAAGGCGCGCAGGTGACGCTTGCTGTCGGCCACACAGGCGCGCGGCGTCACCTTTCGTCGTCCGAAGGTCACAGGCCTCCGGCCGACGAGTTCAATCATCCCATCGTTCATCCTACACCACTCCCGTTCCGTGACGGTTTTTTAAACGGCGAGCGTGGGTTCAAATAAGGAGAGCTTCACATCGTTCTTGAATAATTTGGGTAACGTTAAGCTCTGCAATTCGAGCTAATTTTTCGACAGAAGCTTCGAAAAGAATTTGCATACCCGAGCACCGCACGCGCAACGACGGTCAACGCACGTGAAATGGCTGTTGCGCGCAATGGGCGTGCAATTTGCCACTCGACTGCGTCGCGCAATGCGGCTGCGCTATCGGTCCGGCGCAGCGATGAGGCTTGCGAAGGATTAATTGCCGGCGACTTTCTCGTGTCACGCCAGCCCGCGTGCTCGTTCGAGGGACACGGCTGGTGCTGCTTGTCGTTGTGGTCGGCGTGCAATGGCCTTGCGGCGATGACGCCAGCGCCATTGTCGTCGATGCGAGCGTCAGCGCGCGCACCGGAGCGACGGCTGCGCCGGAACAGCTCGTGTTCCCGCCATGCGCGCATACTGGGCTTTCGCGCGCGGTGGTCCTGCGACAACGGAGCCGGCCCGGCGGCCGAGAATGTGAAGTGCATCACACGCGCACTGCCGCACCTGCGCTATTGGTGCGCGCAGCCGGTGGTGGGCTGTCGAGGATTACAGCAATGTCGATGCGGCGAATGATGTATTGGTGGTTCAGATTCGTGCTGTCGGGGCGGTATTTCGACCGTTTCCTGAGCCTGCCGCGCGCCCGGCGCGCCTAGTTTTGCCCGATCAATTTGCGGAACGCCGCCGCACCGTCCTGCATCGCGTCGCGTCCCTTCCAGGCCAGATAGGTCAGCTTGCCGCCGAGCGTGTCGTGGCTGCGCAGCCGCCGCGATCCGAGAATGTGGCCCACATTGGCGGGGAAGCGGCTCACCTCGGCGGAGACCAGCTTCGCGATCGCGTCCATCAATTGCTGGAGGCGGACGCCCCAGTCGCAATGCTCGATGCCGTCGATGCGGACCTTGAGCGCATACTCGGTGTCGTAGATTTCGGCGAGCAGGTCGCGGGCGACCAGCACCCTGTTGTTGCGAAGCGCGATACGAAGCGCGAGGCGCTTGTCGTCGAGCCGATCGAGGACCATGTGAACGACGCAGGCATAGGGCGTGGCGGCAATGTCCGCGGCGGCCTTGCTCGCAGCAGCCTTGGTGGCAAGCCGCACCAATTGCCAGGGCGTCTTCAGACGCCGCGCCACCAGCGCCAGCGCGAAGGGCAGCGCGTCGGGATGGGCCTTCTTGAAGGCGTCGAGCTGCGCGGTGGTCTGGGCGACCTGGCCGTCGTCGAATTTCGCGATCCTCTCGGGCAGCTTCTCGTTGAACTTCGGTAGCGCATCGCCGGCGCGCAAGACATGCAGCATCTTCACAACGTCGTCGAAGGCGGTGCGCGAAGCCGTGTATTGCGCGAGCTTGGCTCGCGCCAGCTCGGAGCTCTCGGACGAGGTGAGGGTGCTCTCGAGGACCTTGACGACCTTGGTCTGGAAGGTCGACGCGATCTTCTGCACCTCCTTGGGGTTGTTGGCCGCGACCTGGTCGTTGACTGCCTTGATGTAGTCGCGCGCCATGGTCGGCAGCAGGTCGCGGCAGATCCACTCCCAGATCGGGGTGAGGGTGTTGCGCGAGATCCGCCCCAGATTGGCATGCTCGGGCGCGCCGTCGATCAGCAGCAGCTGCAGCGGCGCGAAGAAATAGCGCGATGGGTTGGTGGCCCGTGCCTGGGTCGATCCGTCCTTGCGGAACTCGGCGCGCAAGCGGGACTGGAGGTCGGCCGAGCCCGGCATGTCGATGCCGCACAGCTCGAGCCGCTCGAGCTCGCTGAGCAGACAGCTGCGCGACAGCGGTGTCAGCCTCTGCAGGAATTCCGACAGTCGATCGATCTCGTTCATGGCACGCATCTTTCGCAGCGTGTCCCGCTGGCTTGCGGGCCCAATGCGTGGAGGCATTTGCGCGCTCGACCTCCCTAGAGAAGCAAGTCGCCGTTAATTAATCCGTAAAAGCCGGGGGGCCAGCGCCGGTTGGAGGCGGCGATCAAGGGGAGTTTTCCGGTCAGACGGCTCAAGGTGTCGGCCGGAACTCAACCGCTACACGATCGGGAGCGGCCACACGCAAGCACAAATTGTGCCGAAGTCGCCTTTTTAGCGTAAAAGGGCCCAAATCACCGTAGTCTTACGGAGCAGAAAGTTAAGCACAGACCGGCTCCGGTTCCGCTAAACGAGTGCCATGGGGTCACCGAATGATACGGCCACTGATTCGCGGCCGTCGGAATGGGACGAAGGCGGCGCTGCGCCGGCTGAAGAGCCCGATTTCGTCCGCCTGAGCGCCGCCCGTGCCAAGGCGGCCGACGAAATGGCCGCGGCCATCGCCCGCGAGCTGAACGGCCCCCTGACTGCGCTCCTGCTCTACATGGGCGAGATCAAGCACCACAGCGATCAGCTCGTACCTGCTACGGGCGATCGTGCCTATTTGCAGCGGGTGGTGGAGAACGCGCTGGTACAGACCGAGCGCGTTTGCGGTCTGGTCAAGCAGCTCGCCGGCAAAGGCGGCTTGCCGATCCCGTCCGGCGCCGAGGAGGCACAATCGAAGGTCGCTCGCGCGCTGCAGCCACAGCGCGTGCCGAGCGCCGAGCTCGTCGGTCCGTCGGGTCAGAAGCGGCTGACCAAGCGCGAGCGCGAGGTGCTGAGGCTGATCAGCGAAGGCTATTCGAACAAGCAGGGCGCGCTTCACATGCAGATCAGTCCGCGCACCTTCGAGAGCCATCGCGCCGAGGCGATGCGCAAGCTCGGTGCGCGTAACACCGCGGATCTCGTCCGTGCGGCGCTGCTGCATTCGATCGACTGAGGCGGGCGTGCTGCGTCCCGGCTGGCGTTGCACCCGCGACATCTCTCGAGACGTTCGGAAACCCGTCCTGCTCAGAAATAGTCTTCGGCGAAGGGACGCGCGGGGGAGGCGCGACGCAGCGGCTTGATCTCTTCCTTCGGCGCGTTCGGAATGATCGTGATGGTCCAGCGCGGAGGCACACTCGATTCCTGCTCAAGCACCGAACGCACGAAGCCGGTCACGGTGGACTCGCCAGCCTTCACTGTCGCCATCCGGCCGTTGAACTGTGCGATGCGGAAGCGACGAACCTCTTTCTGGTCTGCCGTCTCGTACTTGAACATTGGAAACCCTCCTGGTTTTCCCGGGGACTATCGCCTCCTATGATTAGCCATCTATGAACATCCCAAACCGTAGAAGTACGGCGGGCTTCGCGTGGTCTTCGCCGGGGCGGAGTGGATACCGGTTCGCGCAAGGAAAAAGCGTCAATCGCATCGCGCTTCAGACCTGCGGCTCTTGCGCGCGCGCGGCGGCGTAGGCGGCATCCATCCGGTCCAGGAGCGCGCGGAATTCGGCCTCGCCGAGGCCCTCAGCGGTCTTCTCCAGCCGCAATGCCAGCGCAGCGAGCCTGACATAGCCGAACGTCCCGGCCGCGCTTTTGAGCGAATGCGCCTCGCGCGCGATCCGGGCGTGGTGCTGCGCAAGCGAGAGCGTGCGGAACAGTTGCAGGCGCGCGCGGGTCTCGCTCCAGAATACATCCCGCACCTCACGGGCAGCATCCTCGCCGATCTCGCGCACCAGCGCTTCGTACGCGCGCGGCTCGCGCACGGAGGCGGCATCGAGCGCGTTCTGCGCAGGCGCGACGGGTGCGTCAAACATGGGCTTGCCTGTCTCGATCATCGTGCGTTGTCGCGCGGCACGTGGCGGCGCGAGGTACGTCCCCCGTCTACGGCATCGGAATTTCAGTTCCGGTAGCAGGATGGCCGGTGTTTGCAGACCGGTATTAGCCGGCGGTTTACCAATCGCCCGCGGCGTTCAGCGTATGCCGAGCAGCCGGTCGTACTGGGCCTTCACCGTGGCGTAGCATGCGCACGCCGTCTGGCGCAGGCCGTCGATGTCGATGATCTGGATGTGTCCGCGGCTGTAGTGGATGAAATTGGCCTGTTGCAAGGAGTGGGCGACCAGCGACACGCTGTTGCGCCGCGCCCCGATCATCTGTGCCATGGTCTCCTGGGTCAGTAGCAGCCGGGAGCCGCCCGACAGATCATGAGTGTGCAACAGGCACCGCGACAGCCGCGCCTCCACGGGATGGGCGACGTTGCAGCCGGCGGTCTGCTGCACCTGGACGTAGACCGCAAGCCCGTGGCGCATGAGCAACGTGCGCAGGGTGCTGCTCTGGTCGGCGGCGATCCGCAGCGGGTCCAGGTCCACCACCGACGCGACGCCGGGAACCAGCACAAGCGCGGTGTTCAATACAGACGCCTCGCCCATGATCGAGAATGTGCCGAGCAGGCTGTCGCGGCCGATCATGGCGACTTGCACATGCTCGTCCCTGGCCAGTTCCACCACCAGCGAGATGACGCCGCGGTGGGGAAAATAGGCGCGCTTCAGTGTCTCGCCGGTCTCGGCCAGCACTGCGTCATGGGGCAGATCAACCGTTCGCAGGTGCGGACGGATCAATTCATAATCGTCCGCCGACAGCGCGGACAGGAAACCGTTGGGTGGACGCGCCATCGTTTCCAAAGCTGCCTCCGCTGTTCCTGCACCGTCGAGTCGCGACGCGCGAAATCACGGTCCTGCGCGGTAGGTTCAATCATGTACAGGCCGGGATATATTGGCAATTGAGACAGGTTGTCCGGCCGCGGCAATCGCTTCCTGCGGCGCTTCGCACTTGCAAAGCGGCGCGCTTGCGGCAGCGACTGGAAGGAAAGCTCCGATTTCAAGCATGGAGGCAGTTCCGGGGAACAGAACGACGCGCCCATCGGATGCCGTCGGCAAGTGCCCGTTCGTCGCTCAGTTGTAAGTCTGGCAGATATTAGGCCAAAGGTTGTGGCGCGGTCCAACAATTTTCAGATGATGATGGCAAGGCTGGCGAAGCCGGGCTGCACGTTCGAACACGACCAGCTCGATCTGATGATCATCGACATCGTCATGCCGCATTGCCCGCCAGAGCATCGTGGCGGCGGCATTGCCTCGGCTGCGCGGCGAGGTTAGCGCGGCACGAGTCGCTATCGCCGCAGAGTAAGAGTTCGTTTACCTCATGCGCGGGCCGCGCACGTCGCAGCAATACCACAAGGCGTAGGTCACGAGAGCATCGCCGCTTGCGACCGGCTCGGTCCAACCCCCCAACAGGCCGTCTGCAATGCTCTTCGCGAGCAGGACTTTCCCGCGCGCCTCGCCTCGCTGTTATCAGCCCGTTTACCTCGCACGCCGACTCCTTTGCGGCGTGGAGACGGATTTGCCGAAAAGCGCTGGGGCATGCGGTCGAACCGCAAACTTCTCTTCAATATCCGTAGTAGGACGGAGCATGAAATTAACGGGACTGTGAAAGGGGATGTCTAACGATCGAGGAGAGGGCGTCCGTCCGTGCCAAGGGTGGCCCGGGCGCCCAGTTTAAATCCAGGTCAGTAAGGCGTAGCTCATGGATGATCTGTTGCGGGAGTTTTTGACGGAGACCAGCGAGAGCCTGGACACCGTGGACAATCAGCTGGTGAAGTTCGAGCAGGAGCCGAACAACGCCAAGATCCTGGATAACATCTTCCGCCTGGTCCACACCATCAAGGGCACGTGCGGCTTCCTCGGGCTGCCGCGGCTGGAAGCGCTGGCGCATGCCGGCGAGACCTTGATGGGCAAGTTCCGCGACGGCATGCCGGTGACCGGGCAGGCGGTGACGGTGATCCTGTCCTCGATCGACCGCATCAAGGAGATCCTGGCGGGCCTGGAGGCGACCGAGGCCGAGCCCGAAGGCAACGACCGCGACCTCATCGACAAGCTGGAAGCGATGGTCGAGCAGGGCATGGCGGCAATGGCGGCCGGTTCAGCGCCCGTCACTGACGCTCCGCCGCTGGCGCCGGAGGCGCCGGTTGCCGCTGCGCCCGCGCCGGCAAAGGATCTGACCACGGGCACGCTGATCGAGCAGACGCTGGAGCGCCCGTTGCGCCCCGGCGAAGTCTCGCTCGACGAGCTCGAGCGCGCCTTCCGCGAGACCGCGATCGAAGCGCCGGCGCCCGCGCCGGCTGCCAAGGCTGAAGTAAAGGCCGAAGCCAAGGTTGAAGCAAAGCCTGAGCCCGCCCCCGAAGCGCCTGTCGCGGAAGCAAAACCCGCCAGGGAGAAGGCCGCGCCGAAGAAGTCGACGGCCGACGAGGGCGCCTCCGAGGGCGAGCGCATCGCCAACCAGTCGATCCGCGTCAACGTGGATACGCTGGAGCACCTGATGACCATGGTCTCCGAGCTGGTCTTGACCCGCAACCAGCTGCTGGAGATCTCGAGGCGCAACGAGGACACCGAGTTCAAGGTGCCGCTGCAGCGCCTGTCCAACGTCACCGCCGAGCTGCAGGAAGGCGTCATGAAGACGCGCATGCAGCCGATCGGCAATGCCTGGCAGAAGCTGCCCCGCATCGTCCGCGATCTCTCATCCGAACTCGGCAAGCAGATCGAGCTGGAGATGCACGGCGCCGACACCGAGCTCGACCGCCAGGTGCTCGACCTGATCAAGGACCCGCTCACCCACATGGTGCGCAACTCCGCCGATCATGGCCTCGAGACCCCCGCCGAGCGCCTCGCCAGCGGCAAGGGCGAGCAGGGCACCATTCGCCTGTCCGCCTATCACGAGGGCGGCCACATCATCATCTGCATCGCCGACAACGGCCGCGGCCTCAACACCGAGAAGATCAAGGCCAAGGCGATCTCCTCAGGTCTCGTCACCGAGGCCGAGCTTGAGAAGATGAGCGAAGCCCAGATCCACAAGTTCATCTTCGCGCCGGGCTTCTCGACCGCGGCCGCCATCACCTCGGTCTCGGGCCGCGGCGTCGGCATGGACGTGGTGCGCACCAATATCGACCAGATCGGCGGCACCATCGACATCAAGAGCGTGGCCGGCGAAGGCTCGAGCGTCACCATCAAGATCCCGCTGACGCTCGCCATCGTCTCGGCGCTGATCGTGGAAGCCGCCGGCGACCGCTTTGCGATCCCGCAGCTCTCGGTGGTCGAGCTGGTGCGCGCCCGCGCCAACTCCGAGCACCGCATCGAGCGCATCAAGGACACCGCGGTTCTTCGGCTGCGCAACAAGCTGCTGCCGCTGATCCACCTGAAGAAGCTGCTCAAGATCGACGACGGCGCGGCCTCGGATCCCGAGAACGGCTTCATCGTGGTGACCCAGGTCGGCAGCCAGACTTTTGGCATCGTGGTCGATGGTGTCTTCCATACGGAAGAGATCGTCGTGAAGCCGATGTCGACGAAACTGCGCCACATCGACATGTTCTCCGGCAACACCATCCTGGGCGATGGCGCGGTCATCATGATCATCGATCCCAACGGCATTGCGAAGGCGCTCGGCGCCGCCGGCTCCTCCGCCCATGACATGGGCGACGACGCGGCCGGCCATCACATCGGATCGGGCGAGCAGACCACCTCGCTGCTGGTGTTCCGCGCCGGCTCCTCCCAGCCCAAGGCGGTCCCGCTCGGGCTCGTCACCCGCCTGGAAGAGCTCCCCGCCGACAAGATCGAGTTCTCGAACGGCCGCTACATGGTGCAGTACCGCGAGCAGCTGATGCCGCTGGTGGCCATGGAAGGCGTCACCATCGCCAGCCAGGGCGTCCAGCCGATCCTGGTGTTCGCCGACGACGGCCGCTCCATGGGCCTCGTCGTCGACGAGATCATCGACATCGTCGAGGAGCGGCTCAACATCGAGGTCGGCGGTTCAAGTTCGGGCATCCTGGGCTCGGCCGTGATCAAGGGCCAGGCCACCGAGGTGATCGACGTCGGCCACTTCCTGCCCATGGCGTTCTCCGACTGGTTCACCCGCAAGGAGATGAAGCCGTCGATGCATTCGCAGGCGGTGCTGCTGGTCGACGACTCGGCCTTCTTCCGCAACATGCTGGCTCCGGTGCTCAAGGCCGCCGGCTACCGCGTCCGCACCGCGCCGACCGCGCAGGAGGGCTTGGCTGCGCTCCGCGCCCAGAGCTTCGACGTGGTGCTGACCGACATCGAGATGCCCGACATGAACGGGTTCGAGTTCGCCGAAGTGATCCGGTCCGACAACAACCTCGCCGCGACGCCGATCATCGGCCTGTCGGCGCTGGTGTCGCCGGCGGCGATCGAGCGCGGCCGCCAGGCCGGCTTCCACGACTATGTCGCCAAGTTCGACCGTCCCGGCCTGATCGCGGCGCTGAAGGAGCAGACCGCGGGCGCCGCCGGCGCTTCCGAGCTGAGCCGGGCCGCGGCGTAACCCAGGGGATCAGGAGATAGGCTTATGGCCAGCAACAAGACCCAGTCCAGCGAAGGCGCCATGGTCGAATACGTCACCGCGATGATCGGCGGCCAGCTGTTCGGCCTGCCGATCTCCCGCGTCCAGGACGTGTTCATGCCCGAGCGCGTCACCCGCGTTCCCCTGTCCTCGCGCGAGATCGCGGGCGTGTTGAACCTGCGCGGCCGCATCGTCACCGTGGTCGACATGCGCGCCCGTCTCGGCCTGCCCAAGGCCGAGGACGGCAAGACCCCGATGGCGGTCGGCGTCGACCTGCGCGGCGAATCCTATGGCCTGCTGATCGACCAGATCGGCGAGGTGCTGCGCCTGCCCGAGGACGGCAAGGAGGAGAACCCCGTCAACCTCGACCCCCGCATGGCCAAGCTCGCCGGCGGCGTCCACCGCCTCGACGGCCAGCTCATGGTCGTCCTCGACGTCGATCGCGTCCTCGAGCTCGCACCCGAAATGATGGCGGCCTGAACCAACGAAACCATCGAAGCCGGAGAACCAAAATGAAGACGTGTTTGGTGGTCGATGATTCCAGCGTGGTGCGCAAGATCGCGCGCCGGATTCTGGAAGGTCTGGAATTCGAAGTCACCGAGGCTGAGGACGGCGCGAAGGCGCTCGAGATCTGCCAGCGGCAGCTGCCCGACGCGGTGCTGCTCGACTGGAACATGCCCGTGATGGACGGCTTCGAGTTCATGGGCCACATGCGCCGTCTGCCCGGCGGCGACCAGCCCAAGGTGGTGTTCTGCACCACCGAGAACAACGTGGCTCATATCGCGCAGGCGCTCAGCGGTGGCGCCAACGAGTACATCATGAAGCCTTTCGACAAAGACATTATCGCCGACAAGTTCGCTGAAGTTGGTTTGATCCCGGTCGGACAAGCCATGGTCTGAGTGTGTCTGGCCCGAGTGCTTGGGCCAGAGTGTTCCAGTACAGCTTCCGAGAGGCCATCCGTGACCCCGACCGAGTATGAGTATCTGCGCAAGTTCCTAAAGGACAATTCCGGTCTCGACCTGTCCGCAGACAAGCAATATCTGATCGAGAGCCGCCTGCTGCCGCTCGCCCGCAAGACCGGGCTCTCCGGCATCGCCGAACTGGTGCAGAAGCTGCAAGCCGGCTCGCGTACGCTGATCACCGATGTGGTCGAGGCGATGACCACCAACGAGACCTTCTTCTTCCGCGACAAGGTCCCGTTCGATCATTTCCGCGACCACATCATGCCCGAGATCATCAAGGCGCGGGCCAACCGCCGCAGCGTGCGGATCTGGTGCGCCGCCGGCTCGACCGGGCAGGAGCCTTATTCGCTGGCGATGTGCCTGAAGGAGATGGGCGCGGCCCTCACCGGCTGGCGCATCGAGATCATCGCGACCGACCTGTCGCAGGAGGTGTTGGAAAAGGCGAGGGCCGGCATCTACAGCCAGTTCGAGGTGCAGCGCGGCCTGCCGATCCAGATGCTGGTCAAATATTTCAAGCAGACCGGCGAGACCTGGCAGATCAATCCCGAATTGCGGGCGATGATCCAGCACCGCCAGCTCAACCTGCTGCACGACTTTGCCCAGCTCGGCACCTTCGACGTCATCTTCTGCCGCAACGTGCTGATCTATTTCGACCAGGACACCAAGATCAACATCTTCAACCGGCTGGCGCGCCAGATCGAGCCGGACGGCTTCCTGGTGCTGGGCGCCGCCGAGACCGTGGTCGGACTGACCGATACGTTCCGGCCGATTCCGGAGCGGCGCGGCCTCTACAAGCCGAACGATCCGCGTGCGGCAGCAGCCAAGCCGGTTCTCGCCGCAGCGGCGCCGCGCATGGCGGCGGCGATGGCGGGGCAATGACATGGCCGACGATGGCAAGGGCGCGGAGCGCGTGACGTTCAGCCGCGGCTATGATGTCTGCATCATGGCCATCGACGGCACCTGGCGGCGGGACTGCAAGCTCAACGCAATCTCCGACACCGACGCCATCCTCACGGTGGAGGGCTCGATCCAGGGATTGAATCTGAAAGAGTTCTTCCTGCTGTTGTCGTCAACGGGCCTCGCCTACCGCCGCTGCGAGCTGGTCCGCGTCAACGGCGCCGAAATGGACATCCAGTTCCTGCGCGGCAAGAACAGGAAGAAGCGCGGTGCGGCCGGCGGCCATGACGCCGCGGCGTGACCTGGCCGCAGCGTGACCTGGCCGCAGCGTGACCTGGCCGCAGCGTGACCTGGCCGCAGCGCCGCCATTCCTTCAGGCACTTTGCTTCACATCTGCTGAACACATTCGAATCAATTGGCCGCAGCGGCTTTACATCGCCTAAGCGCGAGCCGTGTATCCATTGAGGGTCTCAATCTCAGGATACGGAAATGCCCAGAAGTTCTCTTTCCCCCGTCTCGTCAAACCTGCCGGATGTCGCCGAGCGGCGTGCGCTTCAGCTCCTGGTGGTCGACGACGACGCCACGCAGCGCCACCTGATCGCGGTCGCCGCCAAGCAGGCCGGCCACGAAGTCACCGTGGCGCCATCGGTGACGGACGCGATCGAGAAGCTCCGCGCCGCGCGCTTTGACTGCGTGACGCTCGACCTCGTGCTGGAGGACGGCGACGGCATCGACGTGCTGCGCGAGATGGCGAGCGCGAAGTTTGCGGGCTCCGTGATCGTCATCAGCGGCATGGACGGCAAACGCCGCAGCGCCGCCCGCAGCTTTGCCCGCTCCGTCGGGATCGAGCTGCAGAGCCTGCCGAAGCCGCTGGATCTCGCGGCCCTGCGCATCAGCCTCGCCAACCTCGGCAAGATCGCGATGGGCTTGCCCGCGATCCACACCTGGGGTGGTGTCGCCAACGACGCGATCGTGGAACGGCACCGCGCCTGACGCGCGGAGCTGCCATGCAAGCGGCTGCGGCGGTTCCGCCGCGCTGATTGCGGCTCAGGCCGGCCTGCCGGATTCCGACAATTGCTGCAGGGCGTGGTCGAGCCCCGCCCGGCAGGCAATGAGCGTGGCGCCCGCGGCGGCGTAACGGGGCGTGACGTCGTCGAGCACGAAAATCTCATTGGAACCCGCGATAGCGCTCGCGTGCCCCGCTGCGTCTTCCTCCGCCATGACTGCGTCGATCAGGCGCAGACTGATGTCGATGCGCGCGATCAGAGAGCGAAGATCGGCTGCGATCAACTGACGGCTGTCAGTTGTAGGCGTAGCGACAAGCGGGGCCGTGCCGGCGAAATTTAGCATGGATAATCTCCGTGTCCCGCAATTAGGCACCCTGCCGCTACTTGTGCGTTAAGTCCATGTCCCGTACAAATACGGGTGGGCCGAATCCGCGCCGAGCGCCATAAGGGTTGGCGCGGACGCGAGTCCTTCATGCCAACCGGATGTGGCACATGGCCGAACAAAGTTCTCGCGGTGAAATCTTCGTGGTGGACGACGACCCTGCCGTTCGCGACACCTTGTCGATGGTGTTGAAGGCGGCGGGCTATGACGTGATCTGTTTTGCGGACGGAGCAGCACTGCTTTCGGTCGCGCGAAGCCGCACACCGGCTGCGATTCTGCTCGACGTGCATATTCCCGGAAAGTCGGGTCTCGACATCCTGAAGGAGTTGCACGGCGAGGACTATCCGGCGCCGATCTTCATGATCTCCGGTCAGGGCGACATCGCGATGGCGGTCGGCGCGATCAAGAGCGGCGCCCTCGACTTCATCGAGAAGCCGTTCCGCGGCAGCGAAATCGTCGGCCGGCTCGACGAGGCGATCGGCGCCTATGCACGCAGGCAGGCGCAGAATGCAGCGCCGAAGTTCGGCTCGCTGCATTTCCCCGGACGCGAGCCGTTGACGCGCAGGGAGCGCGAGGTGCTGGAGCAGTTCGCCTCCGGTGCATCCAACAAGGAAGCCGGCCGCACGCTCGGCATCAGCCCGCGCACGATCGAGGACCATCGCGCCAACATCATGAAGAAGCTCGGCGCACGCAATGCCGCCGATCTGATCCGCATCGTGATGACCGCGGCCCAGCGCGCGTCATAGCAAGCTCTTGTAGCCCGGGTGAGCGAAGCGATACCCGGGACCGCTGCTGCAAAGTCCCGGATATCGCTTTGCTCATCCGGGCTACGCAGCCTCAAGTGCTCAGCGCCTTGCGGATGATCCGCGCCAGATCCGATTTGCGATAGGGCTTGGCCAGCAACATCACACCCGAATCCAGCCGGCCGTGATGGATGATCGCGTTCTCGGTATAGCCTGACGTGTAGACCACCTTGAGATCCGGGCGCGTCTTCATCAGTTCGTCGGCGAGCTGCCGTCCGTTCATCTTGCCGGGCATGATGACGTCGGTGAACAGAAGGTCGAACGGCTTTCCGCTGGCGACGATCGCGAGCGCCTCCGCGGCGTTCGCAGCTTGCAAGGTGACGTAACCCAGCGAATGCAGTTGCGCCAGTACGTAGTCCCGCACCAGCCGGTCGT
The DNA here is from genome assembly GCF_023100985.1 of Bradyrhizobium sp. 191. Classification (NCBI taxonomy): domain Bacteria; kingdom Pseudomonadati; phylum Pseudomonadota; class Alphaproteobacteria; order Hyphomicrobiales; family Nitrobacteraceae; genus Bradyrhizobium; species Bradyrhizobium sp. 191. The sequence continues at coordinate 4,232,574 of NZ_CP064692.1, read as the reverse complement.
CCTCGACCACCAGGATCGTCTCGTGTCCGCCCTCGATCGTCGCCGGCGTCACGCCCTCGCCGACCGCTGCCGCCGTCGTCCCGGGCGGCAGGTACATCTTGATCGTGGTGCCGTGGCCCTCCTCGCTGTAGATCTTGATGTGACCTGCGGACTGCTTGATGAAGCCGTAGACCATCGAAAGCCCGAGTCCGGTGCCCTTGCCCGGTCCTTTCGAGGTGAAGAAGGGGTCGAACACTCTGGGCAACATGCTCGCAGGGATGCCGGTGCCGGTGTCGCTCACGGCGATCAGCACGTAATGCCCCGGCGGCACATCGTTCGCACTGGCATAGACCTCGTCGAGATAGGCGGCGCCGGTCTCCAGGATCAGCTTGCCGCCGCTGGGCATGGCGTCACGAGCATTGAGCGCGAGGTTGAGGATCGCGGTGGTGAGCTGGTTGGGATCGACGATCGCGACGCAATTCTCGCCCTCGAACACCGATTCGATCTGGATCTGCTCGCCCAGCGTCGGACGCAACAGTTTTGCGGTGTCGACGATCAGCGAGTTGATGTCGATCTCGCGCGGCTGGAGCGGCTGCTTGCGCGCGAAGGCGAGCAGGTGCTGGGTCAGATCGGCGCCGCGCGCGGCGGCCTCGTCGATCATCTTGGTGATGGCCGCGAGCTGCGGTTCCTTCGCGACCGCCTCCGCGAGAATCTCGATCGTCCCGGTGATGACGGTGAGAATGTTGTTGAAGTCATGCGCCACGCCGCCGGTAAGCTGGCCGACAGCCTCCATTTTCTCGGCATGACGGATGCGTTCCTCGGCGGCGACCTTGTCGGTGAGGTCGCGGCAGAACACGTTGAACAGCAGGCCCTCGCGCCGCTTCAGGGCGGTGACGCTCAGCTCGGCCCTGAATTCCTTGCCGTCGCGGCGGCGGCACATGAGCTCGCGGCGGCGGTTCAGCGTCCTGCCGTCCTCATCATCGAGGAAGCGCCTCAGTCCCGCCCTGACCCTCTCGCGCTCGCTCTCGGCGACGATCAGATCGCTCGCGCTCTTGCCGAGCACCTCGTCACGGCGCCAGCCGAAGAGCTGTTCGGCCTGCGAATTCCAGCTCAGGACGCTGCCGGTCTCGTCGGTCTGGACGAAGGCGTCGAGCGAGGTCTCGACGATGTTGCGGGCGAGCCGTTCACTCTCGCGCAGCGATTCCTGCGCGAGCCGTGCTTCTGTCATGTCGCGACCGACGAAGAAAAATCGATGCGCCGGCTCGGACCAGTTGCCGAGCCAGGACAGCCAGACTTCGTGGCCGTTCTTGTGGAAGCAGCGGGTGTCGGCGAGCTTTGGACGCTCGCCGTGCCGCAAGGCGCGCATCTCGGCGCGCGACTGCTCCAGATGATCGGGATGAATGAAATCGGCGCCGCTGCGGCCGCTCATCTCGTCCGGCCGGTAGCCGAGAATGGCTTCGCTGCTCGGGCTGATCTGCGCGATATGACCCCGCGCATCCATGATCATGATCAGATCCTGCGATGTCTCGAAGATCTGTCGCCGCTCCTCGAGCTGGTGCTGCAGCGCCCGCTCGGCGCGCCGCGCCTCGGTCAGGCTGCTCGCGCTCCCGGAGACGCCGACGATCTCGCCGGATGGCCCCCTGATCGGCGAGAGGCTGAGCGAGATTTCGACCGGCGTGCCGTCCTTGCGCAGGCGCACGGTCTCGAACCGCTCGATCGGCTCGCCCCGCGCGATCCGCTGCAAATAGTCCTTGCCATGCGCGCGACGGTCGGGCGGGACAATGATCGACGTGGGCTTGCCGATCGCCTCATCCGCCGAATAGCCATAGAGACGTTCGGCGGCCGGGTTCCAGCCCGTGATGACCGCATCGAGCGTCTGCATCACGATCGCATCGTCGGACGATTCCACCGCGGCGCTGAACAGCCTCTCGCGCGCCGCGTGATGGCTTCGCGCAGCCTCGGTGCGGCGATGCTCCTCGATCTCGCGCTCGAGAGCGGCCGTTTTCGCACGGGTCTCCTCGATCATCCGGGCAAAGGCCCGCGCCAGTACGCCGGTCTCGCCGCCGGCGTCGACGGGAATCTCCGCTGGACGTCCGCTGCCGATCGCCTGCACCGCCGCGGTGAGGCGCCCGATCGGGCGTGTCAATGAGCGCGCCAGCAGCACCGCGAGCGCGGCTGCGGCGAGAACGGCCAGCACGCCGACGAGCAGGGACGTTCTCTGGATGGCAGCCGGCACGCGGCCGAAGACGGACGAGGGAACGGTCACGATGATGGCGACCCATTCCTTGTTCGCAAGCAGTGCCGGCGCGATGGCCGCGCCGCTCGGCCGGCCCAACTCATCGGTTGTGACCCGCGTGGCTACGTCCGACGTGCCGGCCAGGGCCGAGAAGAATGGAAAGTCATTGCGCCAATTGGTGGGATGGCCGCGCGATGAGCCGAATTCCTGTGTGCGGTCGGGATGGACGAGATAGTCGCCGCGCGAATTCACGACGTAGAGCTCTCCTCCCGAACTCCTGGTCGAGCGGATGCGGTCGAGCGCCGGGCGCATGTCGATATTGGCGACGATGATGCCGAACGGCCTGTTGTCCGGCGTGAACAGGGGCGTCGCGACGCGAAGAGTCGGAACGTGCGGCTCCGTGGTCCCGCCCCGCCGCGTGGCGAGCTCGACGGGCGAAACATAGATCTCGCCCGGCGCCAGCCGTATCGTTTCCTGGAAATAGGTTCGCTCGCCCTTGCCCTCCAGTTCGCCGTCGGGGGCGATCCGGGCCGTTTCGCCCGGGCCGGTGCGATCGACGCGGACCAGTTCGCGCTGGTCGTTGTCGACACTGATGATCCGGAACTGCCCATAGATGGGCTTGGCGTCGATCTCGGCCGCGAGCCGCGTCGCGATACGCTCGCGCCAGGTTTGCTCCGAGACGCCATCGACGGGGTCGGTTCCGCCACCGGTGTGAGCGCGGATGAGGCCGTTGATTGCTGCTGCGGCGCGGTAGCCGATCAGATCGCCGCGCACGCCGGCAACGTAGGATTCGAGATTGGCTGCCAGCAGGCGCGACTGGGCTTCGACCCGCTCCAGGACCCGCGGAATGACGGCCTGTGTGGTGTTGCGATAGCCCAGCCATCCGACCGCGGCCACGGTCACCGCCACCAGCAGGATCATCGCGATGGCCAGCCGCGTTGCCAGCGTCGTTGCCAGTCTCATGGGGATTTTCGCCGGGCTTGCCGTACCGCGTCCGTTCTGGCCCGGAGCACAGGAGGTGTTCTGGTCATCTGCAGCCATCGCCGGCGACTGTCACGTGATGACCAGCCCGTTCCAGCAGCCGGATGGTGATCTCCAAGGCCGGATCGTCATCCACGATCAGGATGTTGGCCACGTCTGAAATCCTCCGGGTCAATGGGGAAGTCCCCGGCGACCATCAAAGCCATCAAAAACATGAAATTGTTGCGCGGATTCTCGTCTGTCGGCAAGCACTTCGGAGCCTCTCCGGCCTGAGGTGCCGATTTTTTGCCCCAACCGTCCCTATGCCCGCCCAAGTGCATGGCAGAGGTTCGCTCTCAGCCCGCCCAGCGCCTTGCCGGGCATGGAGGGCCTGTGAGAAGAGCAGGGCCAATCCTTCGGACGGACAAGGAATAAAATGACCAACAAGAAGAAGTCGCCCGACCAGCTCCGCAGCGCGCGCTGGTTCGCGCCCGACGATCTGCGCTCGTTCGGCCACCGCTCCCGCGCCATGCAGATGGGCTATGCCCCCGAGGAGTGGAAGGACCGCCCGATCATCGCGATCCTCAACACCTGGTCGGACGCGCAGCCCTGTCACATGCACTTCAAGTCGCGCGTCGACGACGTCAAGCGCGGTATCCTGATGGCCGGCGGCCTGCCGCTGGAGCTGCCGGCGCTGTCGCTGTCGGAATCGCTGCTCAAGCCCACCACGATGCTCTATCGCAATCTGCTGGCGATGGACGCCGAGGAACTGCTGCGCAGCCATCCCGTCGACGGCGTGGTGCTGATGGGCGGTTGCGACAAGACCACGCCGGCGCTGCTGCTGGGGGCGACCTCGATGAATATCCCGGCGATCTATTTGCCGGCCGGTCCCATGCTGCGCGGCAACTGGAAGGGCAAGACGCTCGGCTCCGGCTCGGACGGCTGGAAATATTGGGACGAGCGCCGCGCCGGCAAGATCTCCGACAAGGACTGGCTCGACATCGAAGCCGGCATCGCCCGCAGCTACGGCACCTGCATGACCATGGGCACGGCCTCGACCATGACCGCGATTGCCGAGGCGATCGGCATGACGCTGCCCGGCGCCTCCTCGATTCCGGCGGCCGATGCCAACCACATCCGCATGGCCTCCGAATGCGGCCGCCGCATCGTCGAGATGGTGTGGGAGGACCTGACGCCGAAGGTGATCCAGACCCGCAAGGCGTTCGAGAACGCGATCGCGGTTGCCATGGCGATGGGCTGCTCCACCAATGCGATCATCCATCTGATCGCGCAGGCCCGCCGCGCCGGCCTGGACATTGGCCTCGACGATTTCGAGACCGCGAGCCGCAAGGTGCCCGTCATCGCCAATGTCCGTCCAAGCGGCGATACCTATCTGATGGAGGACTTCTTCTATGCCGGCGGCCTGCCGGCGCTGATGAGCCAGATCAGGCCGCATCTGCATCTCGACTGCATCACGGTCACCGGCAAGACGCTTGGTGAGAACATCGAGGGCGCCGAGGTCCACGATGCCGACGTGATTCGCTCCATCGACAATCCCATCTACAAGGAGGGCGCGCTCGCCGTGCTCAAGGGCAATCTCGCCCCCGACGGCTGCGTCATCAAGCCGAGCGCCTGCGCGCCGCGCTTCCTCAAGCATACGGGGCCGGCGCTGGTGTTCGACGACTATGCCTCGATGAAGAAGGCGGTCGAGGATCCCAACCTCGACGTCACCGAGGACCACATCCTGATCCTGCGCAATGCGGGACCGCAAGGCGGGCCGGGCATGCCGGAATGGGGCATGCTGCCGATCCCGACCAAGCTCGTGAAGCAGGGCGTGCGCGACATGGTGCGCATCTCGGATGCGCGCATGAGCGGCACCAGCTACGGCGCCTGCATCCTTCACGTTTCGCCGGAATCCTACATCGGCGGTCCGCTGGCGCTGGTGCAGAACGGCGACCGCATCACGCTCGACGTCGCCGCGCGCACGATCAATCTGGACGTTCCCGAAGCAGAGCTCGCCAAGCGCCGCGCCGCCTGGAAGCAGCCCGAGCGCCGCTTCGAGCGCGGCTATGGCTGGATGTTCACAAAGCACATCAAGCAGGCCAATGACGGCTGCGATTTCGATTTCCTCGAGACCGATTTCGGCGCGCCGATCGGCGAGCCGTCGATTTATTAATGACCCTGTCATTCCGGGGCATCGCGAAGCGATGAGCCCGGAATCCATAACCACAATCGTGAGTATGGATTCCGGGCCTGCGCCTTCGGCGCATCCCGGAATGACGAAGGAGAGAGTGAGAGAATGACCAAACTCAGCGAAGCCACCCGCAACAAGCTCAAATCCGTCTCCACCGCCACGGTCGCCACCGCCCTGTTCAAGCGCGGCCTGCGCATCCAGATGATCCAGGATGTGCACCCCGTCGGCCCCGATCAGCCGACCATGGTCGGCGAAGCCTTCACGCTGCGCTACATGCCGGCGCGCGAGGATCTCAACACGATCGACGTGTTCAAGGACCGCTCGCATCCGCAGCGCAAGGCCGTGGAAGATTGCCCTCCGGGCGCCGTGCTGGTGATGGACAGCCGCAAGGACGCCCGCGCGGCATCGGCAGGCGCGATCCTGGTCACGCGATTGATGAAACGCGGCGTCGCCGGCGTCGTCACCGACGGCGGCTTTCGCGATTCCGCTGAAATTGCAAAACTCGGTTTTCCCGCCTTCCACCACCGCCCCTCGGCGCCGACCAACCTCACGCTGCACCAGGCGATCGAGATCAACGTCCCGATCGGGTGCGGCGACGCACCGGTGTTCCCCGGCGATATCATCCTTGGCGATGCCGACGGTGTCATCGTGATCCCGGCGCATCTCGTGGATGAGATCGCCAACGAGACCTTCGAAATGACAGCGTTCGAGGACTTCGTCACCGAGGAAGTCGGCAAGGGCCGCGGCATCTTTGGTCTTTACCCCGCCACGGATCCGCAGACGCTGACCGACTTCGCGGAATGGCGGAAGAAGAACGGGAGGTAATGCGGCCCGAAGAATGCACGACATTCTCCGATGTCGTCCCGGACAAGCGAAGCACCCCCAGGGCGAAGTTTGGCGAAGACCAGCAGTAACAGTTCTTCGCCGGTACTGCTATCGGCACTCCCTCGATAAATCACGCGGTATGGGTCCCGGATCTGCGCTCCGCTTCGCTGCGCTTGTCCGGGACGACAGCGGTGGGTGTACTTACACCCCGGCCTCCGCCATTCCGGCCGCCCACAGCGCGAACGCATAGACGATTGCGACTTCATCCAGCCGGTCGAATCGTCCCGAGGCGCCGCCGTGGCCGGCGCCCATGTTGGTGCGCAGCAGCACCGGGCCGCCGCCCGTCATGGTGGCGCGCAGGCGCGCGATCCATTTCGCGGGCTCCCAGTAAGTGACGCGCGGATCGGTCAGGCCGCCCATGGCCAGGATCGCCGGATAGTCCTTCGCCGCGACGTTGTCATAAGGCGAGTAGGACAGGATGGTGCGAAAATCCTTCTCGCTTTCGATCGGGTTGCCCCATTCCGGCCATTCCGGCGGCGTCAGCGGCAGCGTGTCGTCGAGCATGGTGTTGAGCACGTCGACGAACGGCACTTCGGCGACGATGCCGGCGAACAATTCGCCGGCGCGGTTGGCGACCGCGCCCATCAGCATGCCCCCGGCCGAGCCGCCATGGCCAATGATGCGCCTGGCGCTGGTGTATTTCGCATCGACCAGTGCACGGGCGCTGGCGGCGAAATCATCGAACGAGTTGGTCTTCTTCTCGCGCTTGCCGTCGAGATACCAGCCCCAGCCCTTGTCGGCGCCGCCGCGGATATGGGCGATGGCGTAGACGAAACCGCGATCGACCAGCGACAGGCGGTTGGCGTTGAACGAGGCCGGCATCGCCATGCCGTAGGAGCCGTAGCCGTAGAGCAGGAGCGGCGCCGAGCCGTCCAGCTTCAGCCCGCGGCGATGCAGGATCGAGACCGGTACCTCGGCGCCGTCATGCGCCTTCGCCATGATGCGCGTGGTGACGTAGTCGGCGGGATCGTGGCCGGACGGAATCTCCTGGCGCTTGCGCAGGGTGCGCGTGCGCCGGGCCATGTCGTAGTCGTAGACTTCCGACGGCGTCGTCATCGACGAATAGGCAAAGCGCAGATTCGTCGTCTCGAATTCGTAGGAGCCCATCGTGTCGAGCGAATAGGCGGCCTCGTCAAACGCGATCGCGTGCTCTTCCTTCGTCGAGAGATCGCGGATCATGATCGACGGCAGCGCATTGGCGCGCTCGAGCCGGACCAGATGGCCGGCATAGAGATCGAGGTCGATGATGTAGATGCCGGGACGATAGGGAATCAGGTCGCGCCAGTTCTTGCGCTCGGGCTGGCTAAGCGGCGCCGTGACGATCTTGAAGTCGATGGCGTCGTCGGCATTGGTGAGAATGAAGAGCTCGTCGCCGCGGTCGGCGAGGGAATATTGCACGCCCTCCTCGCGCGCCGCGACCAGGCGCGGCGGTGCCTCGGGATTGGCGAGGTCGATCAGCCGCTGCTCGCTGGTCTCGTGGTCGCCACCCGCGATCACGCAGAAGCGGCCGCTGGTGCTCTCGTGCAGATGGGTGAACCAGCCGGCATCCTGCTCCTCATAGACCAGCGTGTCGTCGGCCTGCCCAGTGCCGAGCCTGTGCCGCCAGACCTGCATCGGCCGGTGATTGTCGTCGAGCTTGACGTAGAAGAAGCTCTTGCAGTCCGCGGCCCACACCACGCCGCCGTCGGTCTCCTCGACGACATCGTCGAGGTCCTTGCCGCTCGCCCAGTCACGCACGCGGATCGCGAAATATTCCGAGCCCTTGGTGTCCGCGCTCCAGGCCTGCAGCCTGTGATCGTGCGAGTGCCGGCTGCCGCCGAACTTGAAATATTTGTGGTCCTTGGCGAGCGCGTCGCCGTCGAGCACGATATGGCCCTCGCCGCCATCGCGCGGCATGCGGCCGAACAGCTCGTGCTGCCCGCCTTCGCGAAACCGGCGGAAATAGGCGAAGGGGCCGTCGGGCGAGGGCACGCTCGAATCGTCCTCCTTGATCCGCCCGCGCATCTCGCGCACCAGCGCCTTCTGCAGGCTAGCTGTGTGGCCGAGCAGGCTCTCGGTGTAGGCGTTCTCTTCGTCCAGATATTTGCGGATATCAGGGTCGAGCACCGCAGGGTTACGCAGCACCTCCTGCCATTTCGCGTCCTTCAGCCAGGCATAGTCGTCGGTCACGGTGATGCCGTGCCGCATGAAGGAATGCGGCCGGCGCGGGGCGACGGGGGGCTTCGAAGGCGTCTTGGCTTGGGTCACTCGGTCCTCGTTCGTGTCCGTACGTCGCTGCTCTTCGCCTCTCCCCGCTTGCGGGGAGAGGCCGGGATTTGCGGCAGCAAATTCCGGGTGAGGGGGACTCTCCGCGAATCCAACTCTCACCAGTCTTGCGGAGACTCACCCTCACCCCAAGCCTCTCCCCGCAAGCGGGGAGAGGGGGAAGAGGGCAACTCGCTGCGTTCCCTTATATCGTCCCGATTCCGCGAATTGCCAGCGCCGCTGCGCCGAGCCTGCCGGGTTGTTGACCGGCCCCTTGTATGCTTTGAGGGACGATATCCCCGCCGCCGCCGGTCCAGCCAGATGCTGTTCAATTCCTATGCCTTCATCCTGCTGTTCCTGCCGGTTGTGCTGGCCGGCTATTTCCGGCTCGGCCGGCGCAGCAATCTCGCCCCGGTGATCTGGCTGGCGCTGGCTTCGATCACCTTCTACGCCATCGGCAGCTGGCAGTTCGTGGCCCTGTTGCTGGTATCGATCGCGTTCAACTATGGTGTCGGCCATCTCCTCATCGTGGCGGAGCTCACCCCGTCACGGCGCCGGGCCGCGCTCGCTGTTGGCGTCGTCGGCGATCTCCTCGTGCTCGGCATCTTCAAATATGCCGGCTTTGCCGCTGAGAACATCAACGCGCTGCTCGGCACGCATGTTGCGGTCCACACCCTGCTGCCGGTCGGCATCTCCTTCTATACGTTCACCCAGATCGCGTTCCTGGTCGACGCCTATCGCGGCCAGGTCGCGGCCTATGCGCTGCCGCATTACACGCTGTTCGTGACCTATTTCCCGCACCTGATCGCGGGACCGATCCTCCATCACAAGGACATGATCCCGCAATTCGAGCAGGAGGAATCAAAGCATCCGGACGGGCATCTGATCCTGTGCGGAATCATCATCTTCGCCATCGGCCTGTTCAAGAAGACTTGGCTGGCCGACGGCATCCAGCCGCTGGTCGCGCTCGCTTTCGAGGCGCGCTCGCCGAGCTTCGACCAGGCCTGGCTCGGCGCGCTCGCCTACACCTTCCAGCTCTATTTCGACTTCTCTGGCTATTCCGACATGGCGATCGGGATCTCGCTGATGTTCGGCATCTTCCTGCCCGTGAACTTCAACTCGCCCTACAAGGCGACCAGCATCGTCGAGTTCTGGCGCCGCTGGCACATGACGCTGTCGCAGTTCCTGCGCGACTATCTCTACATCCCGCTCGGCGGCAATCGCAGGGGTCGCGTGCCGCGCTATGCGAACCTGATGACCACGATGCTGCTCGGCGGGCTCTGGCACGGCGCGGCCTGGACGTTCGTGGCGTGGGGCACGCTGCACGGCGTCTATCTCTGTCTCAATCATGCCTTCAACGCGCTGGTGCCGGATCTCCCGTCGTCGCTGGCGCGCCCGGCCCGCATCGCCGGAGCGGTTCTGACCTTTCTTGCCGTCGTCGTCGCCTGGGTGTTCTTCCGCGCCGAGAGCGTCGCATGGGCGCTACGCATCCTCGGCGCCATGGCCGACCCCGCCGACATCGTCTTCGGCCGCGAGGAGATTGCGGCGCTGGTGCTGGTGTCGGTCTACGCGGCGCTGGTGTGGCTGACGCCGAACACGCAGGCGATCATGGGCTACGATCACGGCAACCGCAGCGTCGGCGCGGCCTTGCTGGCGGGGCGCATGCGGCCGCTGTTTCTCTATGGCGCGTCGCTGGTGCTCGCGTTCGGCATTTTGGGCATCCAGAGCCACAGCGAGTTCATTTATTTCCGGTTCTGATGCGCGCACCGTTCACCAATGTGAGACGTCTTCTCCTCGCGAGCATCGTGTGTGCGCTGGCGGCGGCTGCGCTGACCTTCGTCGTAGACCCCCTGCAACTGTTTCGTCCCTCGCGCCTCATGGCGGCCTTCTACTCCGACGACACGCGCGTGCAGAATGCCGGGCTGATCCGCAGCCAGTCGTTCGACACCGCCTTCATGGGCACCTCGCTCGCGATCCATTTTCGCCAGAGCGAGATCGATCGCGTGCTTGGCGTCCATTCGCTCAAGCTGGCGATGACCGGCTCCAATTCGCGCCAGCAGGCCTTCGTGCTGGCGCAGGCGATCGACCGCGGCGCAAGGCGGGTGATCTGGGAGATGGACGACTTCATCTTCGTCGATGCCGCCGACATCGAGGCAGATCCCTATCTCTCCGTCGACCTCTATCGCGGAACGGCCAAGGGCATCGCGTCCTATCTGTTCAGCGCGGCGATGGCGAAGGAATCGCTGTTCGTGCTGGCACGGTCGATGCCGCCGCTGCGGGAGCCGCTGACCCGGGCGGCGCCGTTTCTCCCGGTCAAGTTCGCGCTGTCCGACGTCGATGACATCTACGCGCTGCCGCGGGATTTCGACGTCGCGCGCGGCTACAACGCGACGAGGACGCTCGCGGCCTTCGCCCACATCACCGATCCCGTTCGCCGCCGCTTCCTCGGCGAAGGCTACGGCTACGACGCGATGGTCCGGCATTTCGAGCAGGATGCCGTCGGCCTGATCACGCGCCACCCCGGCGTGACCTTCGACATCTACTTCCCGCCTTATTCGATCCTGCAATTCGTCGCCATGCGCGATGCCTCGCCCGAGACGCTGAAGATCGTCACCGATCTCACGACGGTCGCTGCACGGCGCCTGACGCAGCTTCCCAACGTGCGCCTGCATGATTTCCGCGCGATCAAAGCGGTGACGCACGATCTCGATAATTACAGCGACGTCATCCACCATTCGCCGGTGGTGGACGCGATGGTGCTGAGGTGGCTGGCGAGTGGGCAGTACCGGGTGGACTCGAAGACGCCGACCGCGTCGCTGGATCAGTTGAAGGCGCAGGTCGAAGCGTATCGCCTCGAGCGCTGATCTTCCCCTCTCCCCTTGTGGGAGAGGGTGGCTCGCCGCGTAGCGGCGAGACGGGTGAGGGTATCTATCCGCGCGCAAAACTCTCGCGATGAGATTCGCGGAGAGATACCCCTCATCCGGCGCTTCGCGCCACCTTCTCCCACAAGGGGAGAAGGGAGAAGAGCGAGGCGTTCGCAGGGACGACAGCGGAGTTTGGCTCCAGTTACACCGCCACCTCTTCACCCAGATAGGCGACCGCCGCCTCCAGTCCGCCCTTGCCATGCGGGATCTTCAGCGCGTTCAGGCCGATCTCGATCACCCCGAGCGTGCCGAGCAGCATCGGCGCATTCACATGGCCCATATGGGCGATGCGGAAGGCTTGTCCCGAGAGGTCGCCGATGCCGGTGCCGAGCACGACGCCGCACTTGTCCTTGCAATAGCGTTGCAGCACGGCCGGGTCGTGGCCGTTGCTCATGGTCACCGTGGTCACGGTGTTGGAGCGCTCGTTCGCTTCGGCCACGTTGAAGCCAAGCACCTGGCCTTCCGACCATACGGCGACCGCGCGGCGCGCGGCTTCGGCGAGCAGGCTATGGCGGCGGAAGGCGTTCTCCAGACCTTCCTCGTGCAACAGGTCGATCGCCCGGCGCAGCGCGAACAACAGATGCACCGGCGCGGTGCCGGCATATTTACGATAGTTCTCGGTGCCCTCGCGCTCGCTCCAGCTCCAATAGGGCGTCGACATGTTGGCCTTCTTCTGCACCTCGAGCGCGCGCGCATTGGCGGCGACGAAGCCAAGGCCGGGCGGCGTCATCAGGCCCTTCTGCGAACCGGACATCGCGACGTCGATGCCCCATTTGTCCATCTCGAACGGCATGCAGCCGAGCGAGGCGACGGTGTCGACCATGTACAGCGCGGGATGGCCGCTGGCCTTGATCGCCTTGCCGATCGCCTCGATGTCGTTCTGCACGCCCGAGGCGGTGTCGACCTGGACCACGACGACCGCCTTGATCGTGTGCTCCTTGTCGCGGCGCAGGCGCTCCTCGACCTCGTGCGGCCGCACCGCGCGGCGCCAGTCGCCCTTGAGCACCTCGACCTCGGCGCCCATCAGCGCCGCCGCATTGCCCCAGCCGATCGCAAAGCGCCCACTTTCCAGCACCAGCACCTTGTCGCCGCGCGACAGCACGTTGCTCAGCGCCGCTTCCCAGGCGCCGTGACCGTTGGCGATGTAGATGTAGGACTTGCCCTTGGTCGCAAACAGCTTCGAGATGTCGCTGAGCAGGCTCTCGGTCAGGTCGAGCATCTCCTTGGAGTAGATGTCGATCGCCGGACGATGCATCGCCCGCAGCACCTCGTCGGGCATCGTGGTGGGCCCGGGGATGGCCAGAAATTCCCGGCCCGCGCGAACGGTCATTGCTGTTGGTCCTTGTTGCTTGAGAACAGGCTGATTGGTCGCTGATTCATGCTTTTACGCGCCGCCGGGTCTTGAGAAAAGCACGTAAAATGCAGGGCTGGGTTATCGCTTCGTCTCCCGGCACCCGGCCGCTTCGGCTTCCTCCACCGAGCAGAACCAGCGAGTGCCCTTGCTGATCTTCATCTTGATCTGGGTGTACCAGCGGCTGGTCGGCTGGTGAAAGATGCACTCGCCGGCGCTGTTCACATTGCCCTTGATGGTGCAGTCCGGCGAGGGCGCGACCGGCCCCGAGGCCGAGGCGAGCAGCACCGCATGCGCGCCGTCGGGCGGCTTGGTGGCGCCCAGGATGGTCGTCTTCTTGTTGCGCACGCGCCAGTCCCAGGGCGCGATGAAGGCGCCCTGCCACATCCCGGCCTTGGCCTCGCGCGCGGCCTTCTCATCCGCCTCATAGTCGTGGGACATGCGGGTGTAGGCCAGTGCCCAGCCGTTGCGCACCAGCCATTTCTGGATGTCCTCGCCGCCGACCTCGCAGCGCGCCACGGTCCGGCCGCGCCGGTCGATAGACCTCGTGTGGCAGGCCCAGCTCTTGCCCTCGGCGTATTTGGCAAGCTCGTCGCGAGCGGCGACGCCGCAGGTCCAGCGCTCGGTCCTGGTGTTGAGGCAGAGCTGGTCGACCGCAGGCGCGTCGATCCCGCCGAGCCGGATCCGCGTGTTCCCGATCACCACGGCATCGCCCGCGCGCACTTTTGCGATGCCGGTGATGTCGGCGGCGTGCGCGAGCGAGGGAGCGAGGAAAGCCAGCGCAATCAGGAATCTTCGCAACATGCCGGTCCGGGTGTGATGAACATCTCGATAGAGCGCGCGATTGTGGTCGGCTTTTGGCCGCCCGGCCAGCTTATGCCTCACGGATGGGCTTTCAACTTCCCGTCATTGGATCTCGCTCTCGTGTCCCGGACGCGGCGCGGCGTGTAGCGCCGCTCCGCAGAGCCGGGACCCAACAGAAAGTTGCGAGCGCCGGTCTTGGCGCACCGCTGAGAAGCGCTGCCATAGCGCGTCAAAGACGCGCGTAAACGCGCTTATGGCGTCCGGGGCACGAGGCCTACCCCCGCGCCATCGCCCGCTTCGCTACGGCCAGCCCCATCAACACGAACGCCGAGGTCACCTCGGGACCGCCGACCAGAATCCGCGTCGGCGTCTTCATCTTGTTCCATTCATAGGCGCGGAACGGGCCGCGGCGGCCGCCTTCGCCCAGGCTTGCGATGATGACGTTCAAAGCCGGCGCAAAGGCGCGCGGGTCGGCGCCGAGATGGCCGAGCGCGATCAGCGCGAGCGCGGCGTCGAACACGTTCATCTCGGCCGCCATCAGCTCGCCCTTGACGTAGGACAGCACGCGGTGGCGGATGAAATCGAAATCGCCTTCGGGATCGATCGCGGCCTGCGCCGCCAGCGGCAGTGCCAGGAAAGCGGCATAGCAGCGGCCGAAATAGGCGCTGTAGAGCTCCGGCAGGTAATAGATGTGTGAGCGCGGATTGGCGAAGGCGCCGCTGGCCGCCAGGCGCTTCTGGAAGCCGATGATCCGATGCACGGTGGCGAGCCGCGCCGGCGTCTCCAGAATCTTCCAGCGCGCAAGATTGCGGAAGCTGACCTCGAGAATGTCGAGATTGAGCGTCGGATCGAGATCGTTGCCGTAAGGGCGCTCGCCGTCGAGATTGTCGATCCAGGTCGCAACCCCGCCCTCATAGTCGATATTGTCGTTGAGGGGCACGGTCACGCGCGGCGCGTTGACGCCGGCGCGCACCTGATAGCCCGAGTAGAAATCCAGCAATGGCTGGTCGATGATGGGATCGGTGCAGCCGGCCTGCGTTGCCGCGGAGATCGAGCACGCCGTGGTGTCGCAATCCGGCACGTAGATTCCAAAGCCGAGATCCTGCTTGATCTGCGCGAAGTAGCGGGAAAAGCGTGGATGCGGCGCCGGCGCGAGCGCGGTGACGACGTTGAAGCGCGCGCCGTCGATGCCCTCGACCTCCTCGCGGCTGATGTTGACGCAGAAATCGACCATGTCGGCGATCGCGCGCTCCGCCGCGACCTTGTCGGCGACCGAGGCGAGCCCGGTCTCGACATAGCTCAGCAGCGCCTCGATGAAGAACGCATCGTAATAGGCCGAGCGGTGGCGGATCTGCACCGGCTCCCACATCGGTTCGGCAATGCCTTTCCAGGGCGGATTGACGACGTCGCGCGCCGGCGAGCGCGCAATGAAGACGCGGGCGAGATTGAACAGCAGCGAGGAGTTCTTGTAGCCGCGCGCATTGAGGCCCGTCAGTGCCATGATCAGCTCGCGTCCGCGGAAATCGGGATCGCCGATCAGGTTGAAGGCGGCATAGGTCGGCAGGAAACCGTTTCGGCGATACGAGCCGAGCAGATGCTGTGCGCAGTCGCGGATCGCGCCGTCGATCTGCGCGCCCTGCGGCATGGCGGCGGTGAAGGGCACCGGCGGCGGCCTGGGGTGGTCGAGTGCGATGCCGTCGACGAGATCGGCGATCGGCCGCCCGACCGCCGCCCAGTCGGGCTCGGCCTCGTCGCGGGCGTGGACGAGTGCCTCCCGCAGTCGGGTCAGCCTGGCTTCGTCGCGCAGCTCGGGCAGGCCGGCGCGGCGGAGCAGGATGCGGAGCGCAGGATTGCCGAGTGCGGTCTTGTAGAATTTGGCCAGATGCAGATCGCCGCTGGTCGTGTCAGACAATACGGGATCGCAGACGTCGTAAAGCGAGGGGCCGTCCTTCCGCGCCGTCAGCGCCCGGCAAGCGGCGCCGGCAAAATAATGAAAGCTCATGAAATACCTGGTCGCGGGGGCTCGTCCGGGGCCGGCGAGCGCGCAGCTGTCCGCACACCACCCCCTGCAAGTCTTTGAAAAAGCTACCCGGATTCGCAGGAAAAACAAATGTGATAGACGTCACAAAAAAGCCGGCACGAGGCCTGCATGACGGCCTCCGGAATGTTACGGGGGCGTCAAGAATGAAGCCATTCAGCTCGGAGAATTAACTAACCTATTCAGTGACTTATCTCAAATTTGGAGCAATCTATTGCCCGAAGGCCTATATGCGGTTAAGGGTTTGTTTGGTGCGGCGCCGCAAATTGCGCGCAATTCGGGGGCACTCCCCCGGCCAATCCCTCAAACCTAAAGACGCTATCGCGCTACTCAAACAGTGTGCGCGCGCGTGGCTGGTCTTTGGCACAGGAAACGAACCGAGATGAATGTAAAGCAGCTCGACCTTTCCAGACGCACGATCGCCTTCGCCGCAGCCCTCATCGGCACGGTGTCGCTGGTGATCGGCGCCCATGCTGCTCTCAACATGCGTGCGATCGACGCCGCCAAGGCCGTCTCGACCGACCAGATCACCGGTTCGATCGGCCAGACCTCGCGCCTGGCTCTGGTCATCGGCAACGGACACTATCCCGACGCCAGCGCGCCGCTGACGCAGTCGATCAACGACGCCCGTGCGCTGTCCTCGTCGCTGCGCAAGAACGGCTTTGACGTCGACATGGTGGAAGACGCGACCAAGGACGACATGGTCCGCGCCGTGGGCCGCCTGAAGTCCCGGATCAAGCACGACAGCGTCGTCATGCTGTTCTTCGGCGGCTTCGGCGTGCAGGCCGGCCGCGAGAGCTACATGCTGCCGGTCGATGCCGTGATCTGGAAGGAAAGCGACGTCCGCCGCCATGGTGTCTCCATCGAGGGCGTGCTCGAGATGATGAAGGAGCAGGGCGCCAAGGCCAAGCTCGTCGTGGTCGATGCCTCCCGCCGCAATCCTTACGAGCGCCGCTTCCGCTCCTACAGCCACGGCCTCGCGCCGATCAGTGCGTCGGACAATGCGCTGATCCTCACTTCCACCTCGCCCGGCAAGGTCGTCGACGACGGCAAGGGCGAGCACAGCGTGCTGGTCAGCGAGTTCCTCAACAACCTCAGCAAGCAGGGCAGCGCCGAGAGCGTCTTCAACAAGACCCGCCTTGCCATCTCCCGCGCCAGCGAAGGCGACCAGGTTCCGACCGTTTCCTCCTCGCTGCTCGAAGACGTCCAGTTCGGCGAAGCCGGCGGCTAGGCTTTTCCAGGCTTTGCGATGTGCGTGTTGTTGCGCACATCTGTATCCACATCGTCATTGCGAGCGCAGCGAAGCAATCCAGATTCTTTCCGCGGAGGGACTCTGGATTGCTTCGCTGCGCTCGCAATGACTGTTGTGACGACTACTTCGCAGCTTCCGCGCTCGCCATCACCGGGCGCACCGGATCGCCTTCGCGCAGCAAGGCGCCGGCGCGGGCGACGACGACATCGCCTTCATTGAGGCCGTCGCGGACCTCGATGTTGCCGCCCGACATCAAGCCCACCTCGACACGCTTGGTCTCGACGCGGTTGCGGCGGATCACCTGCACCACGGTGCCCGCGGATGAATACTGCACGGCGGTCAGCGGCACCGCAACGTTGCAACTCTGTCCGGTCTTGATCAGCGCGCGCCCGCTCGCGTTCAGGAGCAGACGCTTCTGCGATGAGATGCCGATATAGACCATCCCCTGCTGGATGTTCGGCTCGACGGTCGCGCCGATGCGGCGCACCTTGCCGCCGATGTCGTCGGCGCCTGCGATCCACACGCTCGCCTGCTGATTGACCGCGAGCTTGCGTACATCGGTCGTGGCCACGAGGCCGACGAGATCGTATTCGCTGCGCGCAACGATCGTGAACAGCGCCTCGCCCTTGGGCGAGGCGAAGTTGCCGATCTGCGCAGTCGAGGTTGCGATCACGCCCGCCACCGGTGCGGTGACCTGAAGCGAGCCGCCTTCGGGCAGCGCCAGCCGGGCCAGCACCTGTCCGGCGGTGGTGGTGTCGCCCGCTTCCGCCAGCACCTCCGTGACCTTCAGGCCGGGACGCTCGGGCCGCACCGAGGTTTGCTCGCGCGCGACGATCGTGCCGGTCGCCTCGACGATATCGGAGAAGCAGGATTTCGCGACCTTCAGCACCGTGACCGCCGGCCCCTTGGGCGCGTCGTCATCGGCGGCTGCGGCCGGACGGGGGCTGAGGACGAGCAGGCCGGCGACGGCTGCGGGACACAGGCTTCGACCAACGGCACGGGGCAGATGACGCATCGGAAATTCCACAGGGGCTATGTCTCCAATCGATAGCAGATGGCCGCCGCCCGCACTATGGCGGCGTCGTCGCAAAGCAGGATGCCGCGCCGCAGGCGGTCGCGGCAAGTCTTTGATTAGTCGCGGGATTGGAGAACAGGTTCGCGCTTCTGGGCGTGCTTTGCCGTGGCCGTCCGGGCTCCCGGGTGCGGCCGATCACGGTATTCTCATCTGCCAGAGCCAGCTGTATGGAATTAGGATCAGGAACGATGCGGCGTTGCTGCCGTACAACTCGTGGTCGAAACGGGATGCAGCAGTTCGTATGCGAGCAGAATATCGTCCATTTCGAGCGGCTGCTCAATGAGACGAGCGACCCGACGGTCCAGAGTACCGTGCGCGCGCTGCTGGCGTCGGCGAAGCGCCAGTTGGCGTTGCTGAACTCGGCCGCGTCCGGCGCCGATTCGACGCCGCTCGACCAGCGCCGGCGGCAGCATATCGACGGCGCAACGATCCGGCGGCAATTCCAGCCGGAGTTCGATAGCTCGCCGCACCCCTACATGTTACTGGATCCCGGCCCGGGGCTGTCCATTGTCGACATCAACGACGCCTATGCGGCGGCGACCTTCATCAGCCGGGTCGACGTGGTCGGCCGGTCCCTGTTCGAGATATTTCCTGACAATCCCGACGATCCGCTCGCCGATGGCGTCAGCAATCTCTACGGCAGCTTGCGGATCGTCGGCGAGACGGGGCAGGCCCATGCCATGGCGATCCAGCGCTACGACATCCGGGATCCCGCCGGCACCTTCGTGGAGCGTCATTGGCAGCCGATCAACTCGCCGATCCATGACACGGCCGGCCATCTGGTCTTCCTCCTGCACCACGTCGAAGACGTCACGACGGAGGTTACAGCGCGGCGTTAACCGTCAGCCGCGTCGATCACCCAGCAGCTTGCCGGTGGCCCGATCGATCAGGTGCAGCCGCGTGCAGGCCGGGCATGACACGGACACGTGTGTGCGATCAGAGGGCTCATCGGTAAGCCGATGCTGCACGTTCAAGCCAGTCTGGGGGCATTTGAAGACAATCTGTCGATCCATGGCCGGAGATATGCCGCCAAGCCGGACCTTGCGAAATTACGGATGTTTACGTAGGTCGGCCGCGGTCTCTCACGACAGGTCCAATGCTGTAGTGAACCAATGCCGTGCGAACGCATTGAACCGGCATGCCCCGTGAAAACGATCTCGAAGGCAAGCCCGACATGGGCGGCAAGCATGGCGGTCAAGCCGGCCAGCCCAAGCTTCCGCCACGTCCGCGCGAGGGCGAGCGCGACGAGGACGTCGTGGCAAAGCGCCACACCGGCCAAACCGATCGCGCGTCGTCACCGACCAAACCAAAATAGCACCTCGTCCGCCCGCATGCTGTTGGACGGTCGTTGCGCCGTGGAACGGCGGCATCGCCACGCCGTTAGCCTCGCGCGACGGACGCGAGAGATGGAAATGGAGGCTGGCTCGTGTTTTGGATCTATTGGAACACCGCCTGGTCGCTGATCATCAGCGGCATCATGGTCGCCACCATCGTCAGCCATCCCGACGCCGAATTCGCCGAAGTGCGGGCGGCCCGGCGAACGTTGTGAGCTTCCCGAGCGCGCGGGTTTGCGCCTGTTCTGGCGAGGTCCTGCAGCAGCCCGTCAGGCCTTGCCGCCACCGTGATCCCTGTTGTCGTCAGCCGGCAGCCCGCCGCGGCCTGACCGATGTGCCGAAGGCCGCGGGCCGCGCTCCCGTGACGTAGTCGGGAAGCTGAAATTTGCGCCGGTAATCCTTCGGTGACACGCCGGCCTGCTTTCGAAACAAGCGGCGGAACGACGCCACGTCCTCGTAGCCGACCTCGCGGCAGATGTCCTCGATGCCTGTTTCCGTCGTCTCGAGCAGTTGCTTGGCTTCCTCGATGCGCAGCGTCTGCACATAGGCGAGCGGCGAATAGCCGGTCGCTGCCCGGAAGCGGCGGTCGAAAGAGCGCTTCGGCAATCCGGAGTGGTGCACCAGCGCCGCAATGAGGTCCTGCCGCTGGTAGTTCTGCGCGATGTAGTCCTGGCACTTGCTGATCACGCCGTCGCCGTGATCCACGTTCTGCACCATCGAGGCGAACGGCAATTGTCCTTCGCGATGCCACTGGTAGAGAAAGAGTTTCGAGATGCGAATCGCCTCTTCCGTACCGCCGTATTTCGCGACGATCAGCAGCGCGAGATCCTGCCAGGATGATGCACCGCCCCCGCAGACGAGATTGTGACCGGGCCCGTTCTGCACCAGCACGCGCTCCATGCGAAGCTTGACCTTGGGGAAATGCTTTCGAAACACCGGCTCGTAAACCCAGTGCGTGGTTGCCTCGTATCCGTCGAGCAGGCCGGCCTCGGCGAGCACGAGAGACCCGCCGCACGATCCGTACATCTGCGCGCCCGCTTCGTGCATCCGCCTGATCCATGCGATGAGCCGGCGATCGAGCACGGCGGTGCCCGTCTCCGTGGTGACGATGACATTCGGCACGAACACGATGTCGGTTGACTCAACCTGATCGACCAAGTCCTGCGGCAGGATGCTGACCCCGGTGATCAGCGTGATCGGGCCAGGTTCGGCACCCACCAGCCGCGGCTCGAACAGGCCCTCCGGCGTGCCGCCCTTGACGCCGTCCCAGATCCGTCCCGCGCCCCACAGCGTGTCGAACACGCCGTAGATGATCGACGGATCGCATTCGGCGAACACCGGAATACTCACGCGTACACGTCCACGTGACATTCTGCAGCCTTTGGCTCGATTGGCTCGAAGCTGACTATTCTGCCTCTGCATCGCCAAGTCCAGACACCGTATGTCGCACCTCACCGGGCGCATTGTCCGCGCCTTCGAAGGAGCAAGTCATGAACCTGGATGAGAAGAAGCTCGAGCAGCTGCTTGGCCTCGTCGTCAACGAACTCGGCGCCGCCTCCAATGCGGCGTTGGTCGTCCTCGGCGACCGGCTGGGACTATTCCGCGCGCTGGCCGACAGCCCGATGTCGTCAGCCGAGCTGGCCAGGCGAACGGGGACTCACGAACGCTACGTTCGCGAATGGCTGTCCGCACAGGCGGCTTCCGGCTTCGTGAGCTTTGATGCGACGAAAGACACGTTCAGCATGACACCGGAGCAGAAGGCCGTATTCGCCGATGAGAACAGCCCGGTCGCGATGGTGGGCGGCTTCAGCCTGCTGCCGGCGGTCTATCACGACGAGCCGCGACTGGCCGAGGCGTTCAAGACCGGCAAGGGCCTGCGCTGGAGCGATCACTGCAATTGCATGTCGTGCGGCGTCGACCGCTTCTTCCGGCCCGGCTATCGCGCGCATCTGATCGCCGAATGGCTGCCTGCGCTGGGCGGCGTCGTCGAGAAGCTGGAGCGGGGCGCCAAGGTCGCAGACGTCGGTTGCGGCCATGGCTATTCGACCCGGCTCATGGCTGAAGCATTCCCGAACTCGGACTTCATCGGCATCGACTACGACGAGGCCTCGATCGACTGCGCACGGGCCGAGATCTCCGGCGTACGCAATCTGCGATTCGAGGTCGCCAAGGCGCAGGATTTCGCCGGATCCGGCTTCGATCTCGTGACGATGTTCGATGCGCTGCACGACATGGGCGACCCCGTCGGCGCCGCCCGCCACATTCGTTCAGCGATGAAGAACGACGGCACGCTGATGCTGGTCGAGCCGGCGGCGGGCGACAGCCTTGCCGACAATCTCAATCCGGTCGGGCGGGTTTACTACGCCGGCTCCACCCACATCTGCCTTCCGACGTCGCTGAGCCAGGACGTCGGTCTGGGCCTGGGAGCGCAGGCCGGCGAGAAGCGCATCGCGCAGGTGTTGCGGCAAGGCGGCTTCTCGCAGATCGGCAAGGCTGCCGCCTCGCCCTTCAACATGATCCTGGAGGCGCGGCCATGAGGGGCGCGCACATCCTTGCGCGCATCGGCGCGATTGCGGTCGAACCGCACGCGAGGCAGCCGTGATTGACGTCGTCGTCCACCTCCTCCTCGCCCGCGCTTCGCTGGCGGCCGGCCTGTCTCGCCTGTCTTGGAGGCGGCTGGCTGCGCTCGGCCGCCGCGGATGGCGCGCGTTCTGGACGGTCACGGCGGGGGCGTGAATGACGCCGATGCTAGGCCGCAACCGCCTCCGCCGGGAGACAAGCCCGGGCATGGCGGCCTCGCGTCAACGATGAAGCCTCACCGCCTGATCTCCCATCGCAGCGCCTCCGCATTTGGTGGCGCGGTCGGGCGAGGTGAAGGCGAGATCGGTGTTGTCGGACACGGTGAAGCCGGGCGGCGGGCCGGAGGCAGCGAGTGCGGGTGAAGCGGCCACCGTCAGGACCAGCGCCAGTCATCGGGCGGGACGGCGAAATACGGCCACGGGAAATTCCTTGAAGACATGCCGCGCTGCGGCCTCGACGATTGGACGCCGGCGGGGTGGCCCCGGTTCATCCCGGGCGCCGGGACGGAGGCTTATCATCCCATCGAACGTCTTGCTGCCGCAGCCAAATCGGCGCACTTTGCCGGCCTCGGCTGATTTGCCACCCAAGGTCCTTTTCAGATGATCACCGCATCCAAGGCCCTCATTGCCCTCTGTCTGCTCGCACTGGCCGGCACCGCACTGGTGATCGGCCCGACCGGGCTGCGCCGCCTGTTGCCGTCCGGGATGGAGACCGCCGTCGCCGCCAAGCCGGAGGCCAAGCCCGAACCCAGAGCTGAACCCAAAGCGGAGGCCAAGGCCGAGCTCAAGCCGGAACAGCCAAAACTCGCCGGCGGTTCGCCGCCGGCCCCGGCCGCCGGGCCGAAGGCGGGCGCGCTGGCCGAGACGCAGAACCAGGTCACGGCCGCGCTCGCCGATCTCGCGCCGGTCAAGCCGCCGCCGGCGGTTGCGGAGAGCGGCCCTCGTTTCGACGTCGCCCGCGTCGACGATCACGGCGAGGCGGCGGTGATCGCGGGCCGCGCCACGCCGGGCGCAAGGGTCGAGCTGCTGCGCGACGGCAAGGCGCTCGATAGCGTCGTCGCGGACGCCTCGGGCCAGTTCGTCATGACCCCGCCGCAGCTTCCCTCCGGTTCCTATGAATTGACGCTCCGGGCCAAGGCGCCGGACGGCACGGTGACGGAGTCCGGCCGGACCATGCCGGTGACGATCGCCGCGGCGGCGCCGCCGCCCGCGCGGCCCACACCGGCCGCGAAGCAAGATGCGGGACAGGAGCCGAAGCAGGCCGAAAAGCCCGACGACAAGCCGGACGTCGTGGCTGCTCTGCCATCGGCCTCGCCGCGCCTGGCTTCAGCGCCTGACAGGCAGGCAGCCCGGCCGAGATTGACCGGCGCGCCGAAACCCAAGGTCCTCGCGCGTGCGCCGGCGGACACCACGGTCGCATCGGCCTCGCCGGCGGACGTGCTCACCACCGCACCGGCGCCGGCCGGCGGCAGCCGGGTCATTGCCCGTGGCGACAGTCTGTGGGCTCTGAGCCGGCTCGCCTATGGTGACGGCGCCCGTTACGCGGTGATCTTCAAGGCCAACCGCGACAAGATCAACAATCCCAATCTGATCTATCCCGGCCAGACTTTCGTGATGCCGCAAAAGGCGGAGTGACGGCACGCTCCATCCTCTCCCCGCCCAGGCAGGCGTGTTGAAAGTCGCCTGTCCGCGGGCCGAGCGCGCGGTGGCCCGCGACGCTTTGCCCTGTGTCTCTCCGGAACAATCGGTTCCCTCGCGCGTCATTGTGCTGCGACGCATTGCGCTTGGTGCTGGGAGGAGGCCGAGGTGGCCAGTTCGGCGATCATGTCGGGACGCATGGGACTGGCACTGGCCGGCGCGACCCTCGTGATTGCGGCAGTGTTGCTGCCCAGCAAGGCGGAGGCGCAGTTCGGATTGCGCGGCGGTCCGGTTGGCGTTGCACGCTTCGCGGTCGGCCACATGCTCGGCCTGTCGCGCCTGCGCCATTCCCGCATGGCCGTGCGCGGCAGCCGATACCGCTCCGCTGCGCTGCGGTCGCAAGATCTGCGCGGGGCCGAGCGCGGACAGCTGTCCAATCCCTACGTCCTGCGTGCGGCCCTCACCGCGCAGGCGGCGCTATCGGGCTGGCATGGCGGCCGACGCCCGCAAGGCTGGTGGCGCCATCCCGACGGCAGCTACGGCTGGGTCGGCCCGGTGTTCTGGCCGTTCGCGCATGATGATCTCACCACCGCGATCATGTTCGGAGACACCACCAGCCTTTCGTTCTACGGCTATGGCGACATCTATGCCGCGATCTTCTCGCCCTATGCGGCGACGGAGCTCGCCGCCTATACCGCGCCGCAAAGCCGGCGTGGACGAAGGGTCCCGACGGCGGAGACGCTCTGCGAGGCCAGCGACACCGGCGGCCTGCCGGTCGACCGCATCGCCGCGGCCGTGACACCGAACGAGCCGCAGCGCACCGCGCTCGACGAGCTCGCATCCGCCTGGAATGCGTCGCGCGACGCCATTCACACCGCCTGCCCGGAGCAGGCGCCCGCGACTGCGTCGGAACGCCTCGGCCTGATGCGCGAGCGCCTCGAGGCCATGATCAAGGCGATTGACGCCATCGAAGCGCCGCTGGCGAAATTCACCGGTCTCCTCAATGACGACCAGAAGGCCAGGCTCAATGCCCTCGCCAGCGACCGTCGCGCGGCACTGGCGTCACATCAGCCAAAGGATTCGCAGAAGGATGCGGCCAGGGATGCGCAGGCCGCCGCCTGCCGGCCCGACTACGATCCGCGTTATGACGAAAAGGCGCAGCGCCAATACGAGCAGCTGGTCCAGCAGCAATGGCCCGCAAACGACATTGCCTCCACGCTCCACCTCGACGAGGTGGCCCGCGCCCGCCTCGAGGTGCTCCAGGACACCACCCTGCGCACCATGCAGACGCTCAGCGCCTGCCCGACCGAGCCCGCCGCGACACCGCAAGCCCGCCTCCCGGCCGTGAAGGCGCGGCTGCAGACGATGCTGCAAGCCGTCGGCGACGTCACCGATGCGCTCGACGATTTCCAGGCGGATCTGAGCGACGAGCAGAAGGCCGGGTTCGAGGCGATCGGGCCGAAGCGGGGGGCGTGAGGCCGAAGCCGCAACGCCTCCCGTGAAGGTCGCTAAAGCATGATCCGGAAAAGTGCGCAGCGGTTCTCCGAAAAGATCATGCTGAAACAACAACCTAAAGCGCGACGACGATTCATCCTCGCGCTTTAGCCGACCTCCCGCCGGACCTTCGCCGCTGCGTCGCACATGGCCTTCAGCTTCCCGAACGCAGTCGCGCGCGGCATGTATTTCATGCCGCAATCCGGCGCCGGGACGAGACGATCCGGCGAGACATATTTCAGCCCGTTGCGGATGCGCTCTGCGACGGTATCGACGCTCTCGATCGCGGGATCCGCGAGGTCGAGCACGCCGAGCATGATCTTCTTCGACGACAGGTCCTTGAGCACGCCGAGGTCGAGCTTCGGCTGCGCCGCCTCGATCGAAATCTGGTCGGCGGTGGTGTCGTCGAGCTCGGCCAGGAAGGAATAGCCGGCCGGCTTGTTCGAGCCCGGCACGACCGCGGCATAGCCAAAGCAGAGATGCACCACGGTGGGCACCGTGATCCCTTGCAGCGCGCGATTGATCGCCTTGACGGCATAGCGCTTGGCGAGCTCCGGATTGTTGCGCACCCAGGGCTCGTCGAGCTGGATCACGTCGGCGCCAGCCTTTTGCAGATCGAGCGCCTCGGCATTGACGGCCTCGGCGAGAGCCATCGCGAGCTCTTCCTCGTCCTTGTAGTACTCGTTCTTGGCCTGCTGGCTCATCGTGAACGGGCCGGGAAGGGTGATCTTCGCCGCGCGCTCGGTGTTCTCTCGCAGGAACTGCATGTCATGCAGCTCGACCGGGCCCTTGCGCCTCACAGGGCCGACGACGCGCGGCACCGGCGTCTGGGTGTTGCCCGTGCGCGCCACGATCATTGCGGGATTGTCCCCGTCGATGCCGTCGAGCGCGGTAGCAAAGCGATTGGAGTAACTCTCGCGGCGGATTTCGCCGTCGGTCACGATATCGATGCCGGCGCGCTCCATGTCGCGGATCGCGACGATGGTGGCATCGTCCTGGGCTTCTTCCAGGTGTTCGGGCGGCAACCGCCACATGTCGTGCAGGCGCGTGCGCGGCACCACCTTCGACAGCATGGCGCGATTCACCAGCCATTCCGGCTGCGGATAGCTGCCGACCACGGTGGTCGGCAGGATGTGTGCTGGCATGGGCATGGGGCTCTCCTTCTTCTTGTCGTTGTGGCATGTCGTTGTTGAGCGCGGCTGTTCAGGCCGCGCGCGTTGCCGCGACTGAACCCTCGTCCTTGACGGGATTGCTCAGGATGCCGATGCCGGAGATCTCGATCTCGACGACGTCGCCGCCCTTCATCCACAGCGGCGGCGTGCGATAGGCGCCGACGCCGCCGGTCGTGCCTGTCACGATCACGTCGCCCGGCACGAGCTCCGTGAAGGTCGAGCAATAGGCGAGCAGGGCCGGCACGTCGAAGACGAGATCGGAGATCGGAGCCTTCTGCACTTCGACGCCGTTGAGCCGGGTAATCAGCGTCTGCTTTGCGATATCGGTCAGCTCGTCGGTCGTGACCATCCAGGGCCCGAAGCCGCCGGTGCCGGCAAAATTCTTGCCCGGCGCGAATTGCGAGGTGTGGCGCTGCCAGTCGCGGATGCTGCCGTCATTGTAGCAAGCGTAGCCGGCGACATGGCTGAGCGCAGCTTCACGCGAGATGCGGCGGCCGGCCTTGCCGATGATGACGGCCATCTCACCTTCATAGTCGAAGCGTTCCGATTCCTGCGGACGGATCATCGGCTGGCCATGGCCGACCTGGCTGTTGGCGAAGCGGGTGAAGATCATCGGATGCGCCGGCGTCGGATGGCCGCTCTCCGCCAGATGGGTGGCATAGTTGACGCCGATGCAGAAGATCTTGTCGGGATCGGGAATGGTCGGCAGCAGCGCGACGTCCTGCAACGCGTAGTCGGGCTTCTCGCCGGCGAGTTGCTTCAACTCGTCGAGCGACCCCTTCGCGAGCAGCGCCTTCAAGGTCGGATATGCCTTCAGGCGCTTGCCGGCATCGATGACACCTTTGTCGGTGACGATGCCATAGCTCGCAGTACCTGATATCGTGAAGCTTGCAACTTTCATCGGTCAAACACTCTCTTCAATGCAGGAGACATAGTCGTTGATCGGAAGGACGATCTCGCCACAGCGGATCGGAACGCATTGCGGCGGGAAATCCTGGCGGAAGCGCGCGCCGGCGGCACCGGCGCGGTCGAGGAACAGCTCCAGATGAGCCATCGCGCCGGTTGGAAGATCGTGCAGCACCATCAGCGTCCAGGGCTGTCCGTTGCACTGGTCGAGCGCGCGCTCGGTCCAGCCGTCGGGGTCGTCCCAGTCGCGCGGAATGGAATTCCAGAGCACGCAGCTGTGTTTTTTGCGCGCGAGATAGTCGACGACGGAGGGCTTGAGCAGCCGCGTGTCGAGATTGCCGCCGCCGCCGAACGGCCGGAACCAGCGCTGCGGATGTGCGAGATCGCCAATCGCGTCCTGCGTGCGTCCGATCTCGTTCTCTGCGGTATCTCGCCCCGATTGCTCACCGAGCGGAATGCTATGCGTAAAGGTGTGATTGCCGATCCAATGCCCCTCACGGTGCGCGCGCTCCGCAAGGCCGCGCCGCTCGGGATCGGCAAGCTTCTCGCCGATGACGAAGAAGGTGGTCTTGATTCCGCGCTCGCCGAGAATGTCGAGCACGCGCGGCGTCACCTCAGGGTCGGGACCGTTGTCGAATGTCAGGGTCAAGTCGTACACGCGCGTACCTCAGGTCGCCGGCTGCATCGCGCTGGAAGCGATGTCGTCGTTGGCCTGACCGGCGCGGGTGCCGGTCTGCCAGATCGCCGCCTTGCGCTCGATCCACCGGATCACGGCGTTGAATCCGATCGCAAGAAACAGCACGAGCAGCACGCCCGCGAATACGTGCGGGCTGTCGAGGATCGTCCGGTAGCGCGAGATCAGGTAGCCGATGCCCGCCGAGGAGATCAGCATCTCCGAGACCACGACGCCGACGATGACCAGCGCACCGCCGACGCGCAGACCCGACAGCACCGTCGGGATTGCCGCCGGGATAATGACGCGGACCAGCCGCTGGCTCAGCGTCGCGCCCATGCTGCGGGCTGCGAGCAAGAGTTGCGGATCGATGGTCTGGATGCCGGCGGCGGTCGCGAGCATCGTCGGCAGGAAGCCGTAGATCGAGGCGAATGCGATCTTGGACTCCGAGCCGATGCCAAGCCACACCGTGAAGACGGGATAGAGGATCACAAGCGGCACCGCATAGAGGCTCGACACCATCGGCATGATCAGCACGCGCGGACGCGGCAGGCTGCCGACGATGGCGCCGAGCAGGATGCCGCCGCCGCAGGCGAACGCCATGGAGACCACGACCTCGTAGAGGGTGACAGCAAGCGCATGACCGTATTCGCCGGCGTCTGTCCATCCCGCCATCAACGTGGACGACAGCGACGGCAGGAACAGTTCCGGGATGAGCCCGGCGCGCGGCAACAGCTCCCACAGCGTGATCAGGCCGATCACGATCAGATGTCGCAGCGTCTTCGCACTGATCCTGGCACTCATGTCCGCCTCACGCCGATTTGCGGATGTGCCGCCAGATGCGGTCGCGCAAGCTCCCGAAGGCATCGCCGCTCAGCATCTCGTAGGTGCGCGGCCGCGGCAGCTGGACCTGGAGATGGTCCACGATGCGGCCGGGCCGTGCCGACATGACGATCACCTCGTCGGCGAGATAGACGGCTTCGGTCAGGCTGTGCGTGACGAACACGACCGTCTTGCCGGTCGCCGCCCAGATGCGCAGCAGCTCGTCGCCCATGGTCATGCGCGTCTGCTCGTCCAGCGCTGCGAATGGCTCGTCCATCAGCAGCACCGGCGGGTCCTGCACCAGCCCGCGCGCGATCGAGACGCGCTGCTTCATGCCGCCCGAGAGTTCGTGCGGATGGCGCTTGCCGAAGCCGTCGAGCCCGACCAGCTTGAGCGCATCCTGCGCCTTGGCTCGCCGTTCAGCCTTGGGGACACCCCGCAACGCCAACGGAAACTCGACATTGTCCTCCGCCGTCAGCCACGGAAACAGGCTCGGCTCCTGGAATACCACGCCGACCCTGTCGGGGTCGGGCTGCAGGATCGGCGCGCCGCTGATCGTGATGGTGCCCGCGGTCTGCTGACGCAGCCCCGCCATCATCATCAAAAGGGTCGACTTGCCGCAGCCGCTCGGGCCGACCAGCACGACGAAGCGGCCGGGCTTGATCTCGAGCGAGACGTCCTCCAGCGCGATGACGTCCTGCGACCGGGTCTTGAACACCTGGCCGACATTCTTTACCTCGATCGCGCCGGCGCGCGCGGCGGGCTTGAGCGGGGTCACGTTCGCCAATGGCTGCATCGCGTTTCCACCCATCTGACAAGTTCGTTGAACGTCATGGCGATCGCGGCGACCATCACGACGCTGGCGAGGAGCTGCTTCATCTGGAAATTCTCGCCCCAGGTCGCGATCTGGTGGCCGATGCCGTCGCGTGAGGCGTACATCTCGGCGAGGATCACGCCGGTCAGGTTGAAGATCATGGAGATCCTGAGCGCCTCCAGCAGAACCGGCAGCATGCTCGGCAGGTAGACGCGGAACGCCGTCTGCATCGGCGTGGCGCCATAGGAGCGCGCCACCGTCAGATGCTCGATCTTGACGGACTCGACCGCCGTCGTGGTCGACATGATCACGATGAAGATGGTGGAGAAGAAGCCGAAGCCGACCTTCTGGGCAAAGCCGACGCCGAACACCAGGATGAACATCGGCAGGAAGATCGATTTCGGGATGCTGAAGGCGAAGAACAGCAGCGGCTTGGCGACATCGGCGAAGTAGCGGTTCTCCGCAACCAGGAAGCCGATCACCGCGCCAAAGGGGACGGCCAGCGCGAACGCGGCCAGCACCTCGGTCGCGGTCACCATCAGGTCCTTCTGCACGGCCGCGCGTTGCAGGAGATCGCCGAGCGTCACGAACGTGTCGGACGCCGACGGCAGCAGGCGCGGATTGACGATGCCGGTGCGCGACAACACCTCCCACAGCGCAAGGATCGCGACGATGATCGCGATCCGCGCAAGGTTGATGGCAAGCGTGCTCTGCATGGCCAACTACTTGGTCGGGACGGGCTTGAACTTGGTCGAGATCACGTCCTCGGCGGGCACGATGTCCTTGAGCCCGCCGAGCTTGGCGAGGTCGAGTGAGAGCTGCACGGCGGCGCTCACGTTGGCCGCGCCCATGTCGCCGCTGGTCTCCAGCTTCATGATCGTGTTGTCGTATTCGAGGCCGGCGATCTCCGGCGGCATCTCGTAGAGCTCGGCGATCAGCTTGACCGTAACGTCGCGATTGGCGCGCATGAACGCGACCGCGCCGTAGAGCGCGTTCACCGCCTTCTGCACCAGCTGAGGCTTGGCCTCGGCGAATTTGTCGAGCACGATCCAGCCCGCGGTCAGGTTCGGCGGAACCGCGGTCGCGTAGTCGAGAATGGACTTGGCTTCGCCGGACTTCGAGATCTGGAAGCTCAGCGGCGAATAGACCACGGCGGCTTCGACATTGCCGGCCAAAAGGTTCGGCACCAGGCCGCCGCCGCCGACGGGGACGCGCGTGAAGTCGATCTTCTTGTCCTGGATGGTCCACAGCGCCAGCAGGTCCGAGCCCGAGCCGGCCGCGGTGATCGCCACCTTCTTGCCGTTGAGGTCCTTGACGTCGAGCGTCGATTTGGTCGGCACCATCAACTGCCAGCCGAAATTGCCCATTGCGGCGTTGGCGACGATGCGCGACATCACGCCCTTCTTGCGCCCGGCGGAGACCAGCGAGGGCGGATCGAGGATGATGTCGGCCGCGCCCGCAGCCATGCCTTCGAACGTCTCCGCACCGCTGCGGTAGATGGTCAGCTCGGCCTTGATGCCTTCCTTCTCGAACAACTTTTGCCGCACGGCGGTCTCGGCGATCGTGGTCGGCCAGTATGTTTTCGTGGGCAGGCCGACGCGAATGGTGTCGGCGGCGCTCGCGGGGCCGGCGAAAATTGCGGCGGCAACGAGCGTCATGAACGCGTGACGGCAATTGATCTTCATTCTTTCCTCCCGGTCTCTCTTTTTTTGTGTCGAATTTCTAGGGATCGTCAGGTCGTGCGGCTCACCTCCGCAATGCGCGAGGCGGCGAGCTCGACGAACTCCTTGGTGATGCCGAAATGCTTTGACAAGGCGCGAACTGCCGCATCCGCATCGCGCTTCAGCACGGCAGCGACGATCGCCTCGTGTTCGCCCTCGACGTCGCGCGGCTTGCCACCGAGCTCGCGTCGGATCGAGAGACGGCGATATCTCTCACTCTGCTCGTGCAGCACGTCGCGGAAGCCGAGCAGCCATGGCGAGCCGCAGGCGTTGACGAGCGCACGGTGGAAAATGCGGTGACGGATCACCCATTCCTCGTAGTGCACGGTCGGATCATCGGGGTAGTGATAGGGGACGCCTTTCAGGTCCGCCCAGGTCGACTTCACCGACGCGAGCCAGGCGTCATCGCCCCGCTCGATCGAACGGCGCAGCGCGAGGCCCTCGATGTCGATCCGGGTCTGTGTCACGTCGGCGAGATCGGCCAGCGACACCGGGCTCACGCGGAAGCCGCGCTGGTCCGACGCCTGCACGAGCCCGTCGGCGACGAGACGCGACAGAGCCTCGCGGACGGCGGCAAGGCTCACCGAAAACTGCTTGGCGAGGCCGGCGATGTGCAGCTTCTGGGCCGGCAGCAGGCGCGCCGCCAGGATATCGGCTCGCAGCCGCTCATGCAGCGCCGACGTCAGGCTGCGCGGACCATCGCCGGGGTTTCCGGACATGTCGAACTGAAGCGGACCCATCGCGGGATGATTGCAAGGCGCCACCCAGCGGTCAACAGAAAATCGAAAATCGATTTTATGGGCGCCACTGGCTATCCTACTACTATTATGTCGGCGGCGTGCCCGGCCGCGATAATTTCCGCCTGCATGACTGCAGCAAGGATCACGCCCACAACCATCTCGGCGGCACGATGCGGCCCTGCCAAGCCGTGCCCGAGATGAGCCCGCCTCTTGAAGGGAAAGGATATCTGAACTATGATATACAATGGATCTGTATATCATAGAGGCTCCCATGCTTGTTTCCAAATGGGGGAATAGCTTGGCGGTTCGCCTGCCCAAGGCGCTCGTCGACGCCCTGAACCTTTCGCCCGGCGACGAACTCAACGTGGTCGAAGCCTCGAAGGATCGGCTCGCAGTGGAGAAGATCGACAAGCGGGCGGAATTTCTCAGGCAAGCCGAGCAGTTCCACTTTCCCCTGCCTGACGACTACAAGTTCGACCGCGACGAGGCGAACGAGCGGTGAGGCCGTTCTTCGACAGTAATATCCTGATCTACGCCTATTCGACCGACATCCGCCGTCAGCGGGCACTGACCATGATTGCCGGCGGTGGCGTCATCAGTGCGCAGGTGCTGAACGAGTTCACCAATGTGTTGCGCAAGAAGCAGAAGCAGGATTGGCCGGTGATCGAGGCCGCCGTGCAGTCCCTGCGCTTTCGATTTCCCGATATCGCGCCGCTGACGTCGGACACGCACACGGCAGCGCTCGCACTGGCGCGCGATCACAACCTCGCCTTCTATGACGCCTTGATCGTCGCCGCGGCGATCGAGGCTGGCTGTGACACGCTCTACAGCGAAGATCTCCAGCATGGCCGCAGCTTCAGTGGGCTCACCATCGTCAATCCGTTTCCCGGGAGCACGCCGTGAACGCCCAAACCCTCGTCGCAAAAGTTTGGAATTTCGCGCACGTGCTGCGTGACCAGGGCGTCTCCTATCAGGCCTATATCTCCTCTTCCTCAAGATGGACGAGGAGCGCGTCACGCAAATTTGGGAAGCCTCAAGGCTGCCCAAAGGTGCGCGCTGGGAGGACATCAAGGACCTCTCTGGTGAGGCGCTGAGTGAGACCTACGCCAAGTCGCTAGAGAAGCTCGTAAAGCAGGGTGGCATCATCGGCGCGATCCTCCTGAAGGCGCAGAGCGATATTCGGGACCCTGCCAAGCTCAAGGGGCTGGTCGGCTGATTGACACCAGTGACGCGAATGCCAGAGACACCTCTGGGACAGGATGAGCCTTGGCCTAAAACCCAATGATGCCATCATGCGAGTGTTTTGCCCGACGTGTCAAAATTTCCGTCCAGCTCACACTCTCGTCACCGCCTACGTCTGACGCTCCGGTAACCGATTGATTTTCCACCCCCCGTCTACTGTGCATGGGGTTGTTTTCGCAGTTTCGTTTGGGGCTACCCCCGCATCCGCGCGACCGTCGCATCCACCACGTTCTCCACCTCCTCGCGCCAGCTCAAAATCTCCATCGCCAGCACGGGGTGATTGAAGCCCTTGAGCTGGAGATCGTCCAGCGCGCGGGCCTCGACCCACGGCTCGACCATGCCGTAGACGCGGCGGCTCACCACGATCTGGTTGGGCTTGGCTTCGCCGCAGAGGCGGGAGGCGAGGTTGGTGACGCTGCCGATCGCGGCATATTCCAGCCGCTGCTCGAAGCCGACCTGGCCGAGCGTTGCATAGCCGAGCGCGATGCCGATGCCGAAGCCGAGGCTGTGCCCGCGGTTGCGCCAGCGCTCGGTCAGCGGGCCGATGGTGTCGCGCATCTCCACCGCCATCTTCACCGCGCGCCTGGTGTGGTCCTCGAACTGGATCGGCGCGTTGAACAGGATCATCACGCCGTCGCCAGCATATTTGTCGAGCGTGCCCTCGTATTTGAAGATCAGCTTGCCGAGCGCGGCGTGATATTCGCGCAGCACATTCATCGCCTCTTCCGGCTCGGTCGCTTCCGTGAACGCGGTGAAGCCGCGCAGGTCGCAGAACACGACCGTGACCTCGCGGCGCTGGCTGGTGAGCAACCCTTCCGGGCTGTCGGAGGAGGCGATCAGCTGCGCCACCTGCGGCGCCAGGAAGCGCTCGAGCTTGCGGATGCGCTCGATCTCGCCGAGCTGGGTCCTGACGCGCGCCTCCAGCGACTTGTTCCAGTCCTTGAGCTGCTCGGTCTGCTGCTTGAGCTTGTCCGCCTGGGCGCGCACGGTCGTGTTCGCCGCCTCCAGCGCGTGGCTCTTGTGGTCGACCTCGCTGAACAGCCGCGCATTGCGCATCGCCAGCACGGCCTGGTTGGCAAAGGTGCGCATCAATCCGATGACGCTGCCGGCGAACTCGCCGCCGGCGCGGCGCAGCACCACCAGCGCGCCCAGCGTGCCCTGCTGGTCGATCAGCGGCACCACCAGCACCGAATTGAAGCCGGCCGCGAGCGCGACCTCGCGCAGCGGCTGCTCGGCGGCCTCGCCGAGCTCGGCCAGCGCGATCGGCTCGCCGCTGGCGGCGGCATCGCTCAGGATGTCCTCGCCCTGCTCGATGGTGACGTGCGCGCCGTCGGCGGATTTGTCGATGCCGTTGGCCTCGGCCAGGTTGAAGCGGCCAGCCTCGGCGTCGAAGCCGTAGATCAGCACCGCGTCGGCACGGGTGATCTCGATCGCGCGGGCCGCGATCGTCGCAAGCACGGCGTTGAGATCGAGCGAGGAGGCCACCGCGCGGCCGACCTCCTCCAGCACCTTGAGCTCGTGGATCGACTGCGCGAGGTCGCGGGTGCGCTCCTCGACCTTGGTCTCCAGGTTCGAATAGGTCTCCTGGATCTGGTCGGCCATGCGGTTGAACTGCCCGGCGAGGTCCTCCAGCTCGTCGGAGGTGTGCACGTCGATGCGGTGGCTGAAATCGCCTTCGCCGAGCCTGTAGGCGCCGTCGCGCAGCGCCGTGATCGGGATGATCATGCGGCGCGCCAGCAGCGTGCCGGCGAGGATCGCGACCATCAGGCCCATGCCGATCAGCAGCGCGATGCGCACCAGCTGGTCGCGGATCGGCATCAGGGCCTGCGTGGCCGGCTGCTCGAACAGCACGCTCCAGCCGAGCTTCGGCACGATGCTCGCGGCGCTCATCACCGCATGGCCGTTGAAGTCGGTGCCTGACGTGTCCGGCTCGTGGCCGGGCGCGATCGCGGCTGCGACCTGCGGCAGCCTGGAGAGGTCCTTGCCAATCTCGGGTCCTTTCGAGGACGTCGCCAGCACGCGGCCGCGCGGATCGACGACATAGGCAAAGGCCGCCTTGCCGACCTGCGCGTCCGACAGGAAGTCGGAGAGGAAGCTGAGATCGATCTCGGCCACGGTGACGCCGGCGTTGAAGCCGGAATGCGCCACCGAGATCGACATCATCGGCGTCCGGTCGGCGAACCAGGCCGGTGCATAGCTGACGCCGCGGGCGACGGCGTCGGTGAAGCGCATGTCGCGGGAGAGGTCGGCATTGCCGCCGGTCGTGGTCGATTGCCTGGAGACGCGCAACACCTCGCGGCCGTCGCCATTGAGCTGGAACAGCTGGTTGACGTCGGAGACCTGGTGCAGCAGCGACGCATAGTCGGCGCGGCGCTTCTCCAGCGTGTCCTGGCTCGCCCGCGTCACCCAGCTGATCTGGCGGTCGAGCTCGGAGATCGACTGCTCGATCCGCCGGGCGGCTCCTTGCGCCTTGTCCTCCAGCCCGTCGGTCAGCGACGTCCTTGTGGCGCGGTAGGAGATCCAGGTCTCCATCGCCCCGTTGACGGCGAGGACGAACACGACGAGGCCGACGAGGGAGACGACGTATTTGGCGAACAGGCCCCCGCGCAGAGATCGTGTCTTGTCGTTCGCTCCTGCCATCCCGATCCTCTCGCGCCGCCATCGACGCTGCGCGCTACGGGCCGTTCTACCACAATTTGGGCCATGGGGCCGTGGCGGGGCCGGCGGACCGGCCGGCGTGGTTACCCGCTGCGGCTTTCCGGGCCGGTGGAAGGGGAAATTGCCGCAGCCTCATCCCGCTCGGAGGAAGCCGCAGGGGTCGAAGCCGATGCAAGGATCTGCCCGTGATGTCCAGCACGCCAGTCCTTAGGTCAGCGATTGAAGAGCTGCCGCAGCACGTCGTTCATTGGCTGACTGTCCTGCTGCGCCAGCGGCGGGTCCTCCAGCGCGGGCGCCGCAGGCGAGGCCTGCGGCGCAGGCGTGGAGGGCGTTGCCGGCACGCTGCGGCTGCGGCCGGAGCCGGTGCCGGTTGCTGCGCCACTGGAAAGCCCCTGCTGGATCAGATTGCCGATCGCCTCCCCCAGCGGGCCGCCGAGCGGATTGTTCTGCCCCGGCTGCTGGGCTTGCGGATTGGCATTGCCGGGCGCATTGCCGCCGCTTGGCGCGGTGGCGCCACCAAGGCCAAGGTTGCTGCCGAGGCTGCCCAGAATGTTGCCGAGCCCGGCGCCGTCGGGGCCGAACAGGCCCTTGCCCATCTCGCGCAGCTTGGCATAGGCGGCGTCCGGATTGTCCAGCATGCCGGCCATATCAGGATAGATCCGCGGCTGCGACCAGCTGCCCTGGATCATCACGGGGATGCCGAAGCCGACCGGTTCGGAGGTGCGGCCCTGGCCTTCGGTCGTCATCACGAGCTTCGGCTCGACGCGAAAGCCCATCATCTTGGTGTCGAGCGCGATGGTGCCGGCGCCGGTGACGCGCACCAGCGGCCCGATCAGATTGAGATCGGTCGTCACCGCCTGGCCCTTGTCGATGCGGAAGGAGGCCGAGAGCTGCGACAGGTCCGTGCTCTGCTCCTGGCCCGGGTCCTGATTTGCCTGCCAGCCGGACAGCGTGCCCGCCGTCAGCGAGCGGATCATCTGCGCGACGTTGATGCCGCGGATGGCGCCGTCCTGGAAATTGACGAAGGCCGTGCCCTGCATGTTCGCCATCAGCGCGCGCTGACTGTTGCCGGCGCTGCGCAGGGCGAGCTTGGCCTGCAGCTTGCCGTCGATGCGGTCGAATTCGGCAAGGCCCTGCAGCAGCGGCAGCGCGCGCACGCCGACGAGATCGGAATGCATGGCAAAGCTCGGCGCGCCGCTGGTCGCATCCAGGATCACCTCGCCCGAGACCTGGCCGCCATAGGCGCCGAGATTGGAGGTGCCGGCCTTCAGCACGCCGCCGGCGAGCTTGGCGTCGAGCGCCAGCGGCGCGATGCGCGCATCGCCGATCAAGGCTTCGTTCGCGGAGATCCGCAACTGCGCATCGACATAGTTGAGCCCGGACACGTTGATCGGCGCATCGCTCCAGGGCTGCCCCGCCGTGCCCTGCGGCGATTTCGCCAGCGGCATCGCGAGCCGCTGGAAATCGAGGTCGACCTTGACCAGAGGCTTGCTCGCGATGTCGACCGAAGCCCAGCCGTTGAATGCGCCGTCGCCGAGCCTGCCGTTCACGCCGTTGATCATCACCACATCGCGGTTGAGCCGCATCTCGGCGTGGCCGGTGAGCTGGGACTTCAGCACGTCAGGCATGTCGATGGCGAAATCTACCGGCACCGTCGGCCGTTCGGCCGGCGATGCCGGCGCGGCCGCCTTGATGTCGAACTTGGTTGGATGATCGCCGACGCGCGCGGTGCCGGTGATATTGACCTTGCGGTCGTGGTCGACGGTCGCGTCGGCGTTGATGGCGCTGATGCGGCCTTCGACACGATCGCGCAGGCGCGAGAATGCAACTTCGCCGTCGATCACCTTGATGCGGTCGATAGTGGCGCCATTGGTATCGAGCGCGAGCGGCTTCGACGGGGCGCCGGCACTCGGCAGGCGCTCACGCAGCAGCGGCTGGTAGAGCACGGGATGGGTGACGACGAGCTCGCCGATCTCAGGGCGGCCGGACCATATGCTTGCGAGCGACACGTCGGCCTGCACGCTGCCGATCGTCAGGCGCGTGATGCCGCTGCGGTCCCTGGGGTCGGCTAGCGTGAGGTCGTTCAGGGTGACGTTCAGCGTCGGCCACAGGCTGATCTTCGTGGTGCCGTCGATCGACAGGCGATAGCCGGTCGCGCTCTCGACGCGCGAGGCGATCGTGGAGGTCAGGAAGCCCGAGGGGATTCCCACCATCAGCAGGAGTGCGATCACGATGATGACGGCGGCGAAAGCTCCGCCGGCGAATTTCAATGCTCTCATGTCGACTTTCCAACGACGGATGATCGGCGTCGAACCCGGCAGATGACCCGTCCTTTGCGCCCTTAGTTTATCCCCGGACGGGAAGCGGCTCCAAGCGCGTAAAAATAGTCCGGGGGTGCTGCAAAGTTATGTGACTTATGACACACTTCTCCGGCGCGGTTTTACGCGATCCTGAAGTTTGATGGTTTCAAGCGATTTGACAGGAACAGTGACGTTCACAAGGACATTGAAATGAGCAAGCAGGCCGAATTTGCGGTCATCCTGAAGATGAACCCGATGTTCGCCGATCTCGGCGCAGACGAGCTCCAGCGACTGTCCAATCTCTGTCACACCCAGCATTTGGGGAATGGCGAGGTGCTGTTCCAGAAGGGCGATCCCGGGGACGCGCTGTTCGGCGTGCGCCGCGGCCAGGTCCGCATCGAGACCGGCGCCTCCGATGGCAGCCGGCTGACGCTGAATTTCATGGGCCCTGGCGACCTGTTCGGCGAGGTCGCGGTGCTGGACGGCCAGAGCCGCACGGCGGACGCCACTGCGGGCGAGACCAGCGAATTGTTCGTGCTGCGGCGCGAAGATTTCCTCGGCTTCCTCGAGCGCGAGCCAAAGGTCGCCATCAAGATCATCGCTCTGCTGTGCCAGCGCATCCGCTGGCAGAGCGAGCGCATGGAGGAATCCATGCTGCAGCCGCTGCCGGTGCGCCTGGCCCGGCGGCTCTGCGCGCTCGCCGCCGATTTCGGCTCCGAGGTCCACATCTCGCAGGAGCAGCTCGGCGTCTTCGTCGGTGCCGCCCGCGAGAGCGTCAACCGCCAGCTTCAGGCCTGGCGCAAGGAGGCGATTCTCGATCTCCAGCGCGGCCGGATATTGCTGCGGAACATGACCAAGCTGACCGCGATCGCGCGGAACGAGTAGGAGATGCGGCGGCTCGCGGCGTCCGATCTTCCTGCTCGCCGCGCACTCATCATCGCACCCAACCAGCGTCGTCCTCCGTTTGAGACGCGCGGTCCTACTCCGCCGCCGGGTGCACGAAGTTCTTTGGCACGCGGGGCGCCTCCGCTGGAGTCGTTCCGTGGTGATCATCCGTCTCGGCGTCCTCGCTGTGCACGATCAGCCGCTTGGCGAAGCGCCAGATCAGGGCGCCGAAATCGTCCATCACCATGAACATCGCGGGCACGAACACCAGCGACAGGATGGTCGAGAAGATCAGGCCGCCGATCACCGCGAGCGCCATCGGCGAGCGGAACTCGCCGCCGGCGCCGACCGCGAGCGCGCTCGGCATCATGCCCGCGGCCATCGCGATCGTGGTCATCACGATCGGGCGGGCCCGCTTCATGCCGGCGTCGATCATGGCTTCCTCGCGCCGCTTGCCGGCGCGAATGGCTTCGATCGCGAATTCCACCAGCATGATCGCGTTCTTGGTGACGATACCCATCAGCATCAGGATGCCGATCCACACCGGCGTGGTGAGCTGCTTGCCGGTGACGAGCAGCGCGGCGATAGCGCCGCCGATCGAGAGCGGCAGCGAGAACAGGATGGTGATCGGCTGCAGGAAGGTGCCGAACAGCAGCACCAGCACGGCGTAGACCATCATCAGTCCCGCCGTGATCGCGGTCGCGAAGCCGTCGGACAGTTCGTTCAGGCTTTCCGCGTCGCCGGAGGGCGAGACCTTCACGCCCTTCGGCAGAGTCTTCATGACCGGCAGGTCGTAGATCTTCTTGGTGGCGTCGCCGAGCGCGGCGGAGCCGACGAGGTCGGCCGCCACGGTTGCCTGCCGCTCACGGTCGTAGCGGTTGATGCTGGTCGGACCCTGGTCGAGCTTGACATCGGCGATGACCGAGAGCGGCACGCCGCCCTTCTCGCCGCGCTCGCCGAGCGGCACGCGCAACTGTTCGAGCGTCTTCAGATTGCCGCGCGCGGCATCCTCGAGCTGCACCCGGATCGGTACCAGGCGATCGCCGACGTCGAATTTGGCGAGCGCAGGGCCGACGTCGCCGATGGTGGCGACACGGATGGTCTGCGACAGGCTTTCGGTGGACACGCCGAGCCGTGCGGCGAGATCGGCGCGCGGTTCGATACGCAGCTCGGGACGCTCCAGCGAGGTCTCCGAGATCACATTGGCGATGGTGGGAATGCGTTTCATCTGCGTCGCAAGCTCGCTCGCGACGTTGTTGACGATGTTGGGATCGACACCGGTCACCACCAGCGAGATCGCGCGCAGGCCGTTCTCGTCCAGGAACCAGAAGCGGATATCGGGAACGTTCTCCAGCTCCTGGCTGATCGAGAATTCAAGCTCGCGCTGGGTGATGTCGCGGCTGTTCTTGGGCGTGTAGTTGATGATCAGGGCGGCGCGCCGCACTTCCTGGGTTCCCGGCGGGACGCGCCCGCCGTCGACGAAGATGCTCTTGACCTCGGGCCGCTTGCGCAGGCGCGCGACGATGTCCTCGGTGACCTTTTCGGTGTAGGCGAGCTGGGTGCCCGGCGGCAGCTCGAGGGCAAGCAGCGAGCGGGCGCTGTCCTGCGCCGGCAGGAAGCCCTGCGGCAGCAGCGTGATGCTCCAGATCGAGGCGGCAAAGACGCCGAGGCCGATCAGCACCGTGATGAAATAGTGCTTCACCGACCAGGCCACGATCCGGTGATAGGACCGCAAGATGCGGCCGGGCGGCGGTTCCACATGCGTATGGTGCTTGAGGAAGTAGGCTGCCAGAACCGGGGTGACGAAGCGGGCCGCGAGCAGCGAGAAGAACACCTGCACCGAGACGGTGATGCCGAACTGCTTGAAGAACTGTCCGGCAATGCCCGACATGAAGCTCGCCGGTGCGAAGATCGCGATGATGGTCAGCGAGATCGCGATGACCGCGAGGCCGATCTCGTCGGCGGCCTCCAGCGCGGCGCGGTAGGGCGACTTGCCCATGTTCATGTGCCGGACGATGTTCTCGATCTCGACGATGGCATCGTCGACGAGAATGCCGGTCGACAGCGTGATGGCGAGAAAGCTGACGAGGTTCAGCGAGAAGCCGAGCAGGTCCATCGCCCAGAACGCCGGGAAGATCGACAGCGGCAGCGAGATCGCGGCGATGATGGTCGCGCGCAGGTCGCGCAGGAACAGCAGCACGATGACGACGGCGAGGATGGCGCCTTCGAACAGGGTCGAGATCGCCGCGTGGTAATTGCCGTTGGTGTATTCGACCGAGGTGTCGATCACCTTCAGATCGACGTCGGGATAGGCCGCCTTGAGCGCGTCGATGCGCTTCTGCACGGCTTCGGCCACCTTCACGTCGCTGGCTCCCTTGGAGCGCTTGATGCCGAGCGCGACCACCGGCTCGCCATTGAAGCGGGCGAAGGTGCGGCGGTCGGCGATGGTGTCGGTGACGGTGCCGAGATCGTCGAGCCGGACCTCGCCGCCGCCGAACAGCGGAATCATGGTGCCGGCGAGATCGCCCAGCGTCTTGGCGCCGGCGAGCGTGCGGATCGCCTGGTCGTTCTTGCCGATCTCGGCGCGGCCGCCGGCGACGTCGACATTGGTGCCGCGCAGGCTCTGGCTGACATTGACGGCAGTCAGGCCCATGGCCTGCAAGCGATCGGGATCGAGCGAGACCAGGATCTCGCGTTCGACACCGCCGATGCGCTCGACCTGCGCGACGCCGCGTACGCCCTGAAGCGCGCGCTTGACCACGTCGTCGACGAAATAGGAGAGCTGCTCCGGCGTCTTGCCGGGCGAGATCGCGGCATAGGTGACGATCGGAAGGCCGATGACGTCGACGCGCTGGATCAGCGGCTCGGTGACGTTCTGCGGCAGGTTGGAGCGCACGCGCGTCACCGCGTCCTTGACGTCGTTGAGCGCGCGGTCGGTGTTGGTCTCGAGCGCGAACTGGATCGTGGTGACCGACAGGCCGTCGGTGATCGAGGAGGTGATGTGCCTGACGCCCTCGACGCCGGAGACCGCGTCTTCAACCGTCTTGGTGACCTGGGATTCGAGCTCGGCTGGCGCGGCGCCGAACTGCGAGACCGCAACCGAGATCACGGGGATGTCGGCCGAGGGCAGCCGCGTCACCGCAAGCCTGGTGAAGGAGGTCCAGCCGAGAACCAGGAGGATGATCGAAAAGACGACAGACGGCAGCGGATGACGAATAGACCATGCCGAGATATTGAGAGCCATCAGCGTACCCGCGTGCGATCGAGTTCATCGGCGAACATGGTCTTGATCTGGT
Organism: Bradyrhizobium sp. 191; assembly: GCF_023100985.1. NCBI lineage: Bacteria > Pseudomonadati > Pseudomonadota > Alphaproteobacteria > Hyphomicrobiales > Nitrobacteraceae > Bradyrhizobium > Bradyrhizobium sp. 191. The sequence goes on along the minus strand of NZ_CP064692.1, from coordinate 4,190,358 downwards.
CGCCATCATGGAGCGAAGAGCCGGCGTCGGCCACGACGATTTCGCCGACCTCGAGCCCTTCCAGGATTTCCGTCGAGGTGTCGGACGACAGTCCGACCCGCACCTTGCGCGTCTCGACGACATTGCCTTTGACGACCTGCACCATCAGATGGTCGATCGCGGTCTTGGGGATCGAGACGCCGCAGCTGCGCTTGGCGTCGATCGAGGCGCGGGCGAACACGCCGACCTTGAGGGATGGATTGTTGGTGACGCTGATACGGACGCGCCCGAGCTGGGTCGTGCGGTCGATTTCGGGCGCGACCAGCCGGACGCGTCCGATCAGATCGGGCGCGTCGTCGCGGCTGATGCGCACGGTCGCGCCGGAACTGAGCTTGGACATGTGCACCGCCGGCACCTGGGCGTCGAGCTCGATCTCGTTGTTGACGGCGATGCGGAACATCGGACCGGCCTGCGGCGAGGCCGGCGCGCCGACGATGGTGCGGACCTCGGTGATGAGCCCCGGCGCAGGTGCTCTCAACGAGATCGGGCCTTGTGGGCCGGGTCGCTGCGGCTGCCCCGGAATCTGCGGCGGCGCAGTCAGGCGCGCCAGCTCCTGGTTGTCGGCGACAATGGCGCCTTCGGTGACCAGGAGGTCGGTGACTCTTGAGCCTTCCTGGTCGGCAACGACCACCGCCTCGCGGCGCGGCACGAAGAAGCCGGTCACCCGGACCAGGTCGGAGAAGCAGGCGTTGGTCGACTTCGTCACGATGACGAGCGCCTCGCCCGGCGTCTCCTTCGCTTCGGGGCGATGTCGATGCTCGAACAGATAATAGCCGACGCCGAGCACGGCGACGAACAGCACAGTTCCGGCCGGCTTGAGATATTGAGTCAGATTCATCGCCGGATCATCCTGGCCTGGCTCACGGCCGTCCGTGCGAGGCCCAGACAGAGCGTTTCCCCGAAATAAAGCGTCCCGCAAGGTTGCGGGACGCGCTTTGGAAGCGAGACCTTACACCACATCACGACTGTTCACTGTAAAGGATTACGTCGAGCTCACTTCGTCGATGAGCTCACTTCGACGCGGTAGTCTTGTTTTCCATGTTGACGACCTGCACGCGGCGGTTGACCTCTGCCAGCGGCTGGCTTGGATTCTTGAGCTTGCTCTTGCCATAGCCGACGGTGACGAGATCGGTCGCGGAGATGCTGTATTTCTCGACGAGGTAGCGCTTGATCGAATCGGCGCGACGCTCCGACAGGTCCTGGTTGTAGGCTTCGCCGCCGGCGGCATCGGTGTGGCCGGCGACCACGAAGGTCGAGCCCTTCAGGTCGGGACTGGTCAGCGCCCGGCCGAGCGCTTGCACCGACGGCATCGACTTGGCGCTGATATTGGCGGAGTTGTAGTCGAACGTGATTTCGAGGTCGATGTTCGGCTTGTCCTTGACGACTGAAGCGATTTCCTCGCGCTCGGTCGACGACAGCGAGCGTGTCGAGCGGCCGCGCACGGACTGAATCAGCTTGGTCTCCGCCGCGTTCGGCGCGGATTCGGTCTGCGGGCCGATCGAGAGGCCGCGGGTCAAGGGCTTCTTGGCTGGCGGCGCGAGCGCGCGGACGATCTCGTCCTCGGTGACATTCTTGCTGTTGCCGTCATCGCCTGCGTAGGCGCGCGGCAATGACAGAGCGGCGCCGACGATGATGATGGACAGGATCGCGGTAAGTCCTTTTGCAGCCGATCTCATAGCCAGTCCCTCCTGCTCAGCCAGCTTGCGTGCTTCCAAATTCCGGCAACAAGCCTCGGAAAAGGCCTCTTGCGGCATCCGCCCATTAGTCTTTCTTGGCCCATCCAAGGTTCGAGGCTTCGACGGCCTCAACTCGAAAAAATATCAACGCACTCCGTAGCTTGCGAATTCCTGAACGATGTTCGGATCCATCGCCTTGGCATTGGCGATGTCCAGCGCCCCTTCCTGGGCCGAGCCGTTGCGTTGCTTGGCAAGGCCCCGTCCGTAGAGCGAAGAGGTCAGGCGCGGGTTGATCTTCAGGGCCGCGTCGAAATCGGCGATGGCGTTCTTCACCGCGCCCGACTTGAGGTTGACGAGTCCCCGGCTGTCCAGTGCATCGACGAAGTTCGGCCGAAGCCGCAATGCCTCGTTGCAATCCTTCAGCGCGCCCTGGAGGTCACCGACCACGGTGCGAGTCCAGCAGCGGTTGTTCAGCGCCTCGACGTCCTTCGAATTGATCCGGAGCGTGTCGTCGAAATCCTTGATCGCAAGGTTGTAGGCGCCCTTGCTGGCATAGACCTGGCCGCGCCGGTACAGCGCGTTCACGTCGTCCGGATTGGTGGCGATCTTGGCGGTCAGGCCCTTGATCGTGGGATCGTCAGCCAGCGCGGCGGCGCTGGGTCCGCTGTCGGCGCTCGGCGCGAGGCCGGGATCGATCGGTTTCACCGGCGGTGGTGGCGGCGGCAGGGCGGCCTCGATCTGCGGCTTCGGCGCGGGGGGCGGCGCGGGTGCGGGGGCAGCTGGAGCAGCAGGAGCCGGTGCCGCAGCAGTGTCGGCCGGCTTCGGCGCCGGTGCCGGCGGGGCAGGTGGTGCCGGCGGCGGGTTGTTGGCGACGACGGCCGGCGCAGCGGGAGGCGCGGGCGGCGGCGTCGTTGCGGGACGCGATCCGCCGGCGCCCGGAATGAACGAGAAATCTTCGGCCAATGACGAGGAAATCCACGGCACCTGCTCGCCGCGAGAGGCACGGGTGACGCCCATCTTGGTGCGGTTCAGCGTCTCTTCGGCCATCAGGTCGGGAACGCGGATCTCCTTCAACAACTCCTGGACGAACAGGCTGTGGTCGCCACCGGCGTCCGAGACCACCGAGGCCAGCGCCGCCGAATACATCACCAGAGTGCCGTTGGGCGCGATGACCGGGGTCAGGCCGGCCGAGAAGCTGCGGAACCGGCGCTCGAACGGATTGCGCCTGGACGCATCGATCAGCGCGATCTTGACGCCGGCGCCGCGGCTGTTGAGCTCGCCGAGCACGGTCTCGAGGCTGAAACCATCTCGGCGTACGTCGGACTCCGTCCAGATCTGCGCATCGACCGGAAGCAAGTAGCTCTGGCGCGCCGACTGGATGCCGAAACCGCTGAAGAACACCAGCGCCACCGATCCCGGCTTGATCTTGCCGTAGAGCTTGTCGAAGGCGCGGCGCATCGCGTCGCCGGTCAGGTTCTCGCCGACCTCGACCGAGAAGCCGTCCCGCTTGAGCTCATCGGCGACGTCGCGCGCATCGTTGATCGGTTCCTTCAGCGGAGCATCCGCGTCCGGATATTTGGCGTTGCCGATGACCAGCGCAAAGCGGTCGCCGGCCGCAAGCGATGGGGCAGTCGGGACAAGCGAGACGAGCAAGAGCAGAAGAAAAACGAAGCGAATTTTCATAATCAGCGCGGTCCAGCCAAAAAGGCGCCGTTCCAGCTTGCGCCGCGGCGACCTTAACTTACGCTTCCTGCATTATCAAACCGGGGACGGGGGGCGTCAACCGCTTGGAGATTCGGCATTATCGTAGCGATTGACCGCAACGTATGGGCGTGCCGCGAGGGGGATTAGACGGGCTGTCATGACGGTACTCGGCGCGGCCTGGTTCGATCCTATCGGCAGCATGTAAGGGCAACCATGGCGATGAAAATGTGATTGGTCTCACATTGCGGGGCCGGCCCCCGACGCAATGCCCCGTTTGACCTTTCCTGCCGACGATGGCTTGGTGTGCTCGATCGTCCCAGAAGATCCAACTCAGAAAAGCAAGGCCATGGGAAACGTCTACGAAATCTACGCCCTGCGCTACGCGACGATGTCGCCGCGCACCCCCAGCATGAACTTCCTGGCACCCGATCCACATGACAGTGCGGCGCAGGACCTCGACTATTTCGTCTGGCTGATCCGTGGCGGTGGCCGCGACATTCTGGTCGACACCGGTTTCAATGCCGAGGAGGCGAGCGCGCGGGCGCGCAAGCTGACGCTCAACCCGGTCGATGCGCTGGAGCGCTTCGGGGTTGCCGCATCTGCGATTCGCGACGTCATCGTGACGCATCTGCATTACGACCATGCCGGCAATCTCGACCGCTTCCCGAATGCGCGCTTCCATCTCCAGGAGCGCGAGATGGCTTACGCGACGGGACGCTGCATGTGCAACGGACTGTTGCGACATCCGTTCTCGGTCGAACACGTCACGCAGATGGTGCGCCATGTCTATCGCGAGCGCGTCAGCTTCTATTCGGGTGACGGCGAGGTCGCTCCGGGCGTCACCGTGCATCGTGTCGGCGGCCATTCCGACGGCTTGCAGGTGGTCAGAGTCGAAACCGCGCGCGGCCCGGTGGTGCTGGCATCCGATGCCGCGCATTACTACGCCAATCTGCAGCGCAGGAGCCCGTTCCCGATCGTCTACAATGTCGGCGACATGGCGCAGGGGTGGGAGACGATCGAGCGCCTCGCCGGTCACCCCGATAGATACATTCCCGGTCATGATCCGATCGTGACGGAGATCTATCCGCGTGCCAGCGAGAAGGTCGACGCCTGGGCGCTGCATATGCCGCCGACGCGATCGTTTGCGAGATAGCCGCTGAGGCCTGCCCCATGCTCGTCGTCCCGGACAAGCGCGCCCAAAGCGCGCGTAGATCCGGGACCCATAACCCCCAGGGAGGAGTCGTCGCGCGAGCTGGCAACTCCGAGTCTTCGCCAAACATCTCCCTGTGGCTATGGGTCCCGGATCTGCGCTTCGCTCTAGACAACGCTTTGCGTTGTCTAGAGCTCTGCTTGTCCGGGACGACGATTGAGGTTTTGGCCGTCGTCTCATACTCCGCTGTCGTCCCGGACAAGCGCGCATCAAGCGCGCGCCGATCCGGGACCCATACCCCCAGGGAGGAGTCGCCGCGCGAGCTGGCAACTCCGAGTCTTGGCCAAACCCATCATGCCTCGCCACAGGCGGAGGGATTGATGGGTTTCGCTGACGATCTACCCATCCTGTGAGCTGACCTTTTCTTCGGACGCGTGCGGTCTCCGAGACGGGCGGCAGATATGGTGTCAACGAGTGCCGGCAGGATCGCCACAAGCAACGATATCGCGAGGAGATTTTCGAGCCGCTAGCTCCGGCGGAGAGAATACCGCCAGGTATCCTCTGTCCCCTGCGAGCCTATATGTGGCGACCTCGCGATAGCCGACGGCAGTCAATTCGCAGCGCAACAGCGCAATTGGCGTGCCATGCTTCGGCGTCGGAAGCTCAAGATCGACAATTCCGACCCGCGCACCCTGCTTCAAGGAGGGCGCGAGATTGTAGAGGAAGGCATAGGGTTGCGCTATCTCGTGATACATATGCACAAGGATAGCGGCATCCAGCGAGGAAGCGGGCAGACGCGGGTCGTGTGGTTCGCCGAGCGCGAATTGCACGTTTGTCAACTTCAGAAGTTTTGTTCGCCTGGCGAGTTCGACGAGGTAATCCAGCGTGACGTCCTGGGCAACGACAGAGCCGGCGGGTCCGACGAGGTGCGAGAGCCTGACCGTGTGGTAGCCACCGCCTGCTCCAATGTCGCCGACTGTCATGCCTGGTTTCAGTTCAAGCAGACGTGCGATTTGACCGGCCTCATCGAGGGCATCGCGGTGCTCTTCGGCGGAGCGGCGGGGGCTGACGATTCTTGCAACAGGACGCTGTGGCGAGGGAAACTCGTTTGCAGCGACGCCAGGGGGGGCCAGATGACCTATGTCAGCGGCGTATGCGCGAGTTGCGACAAGCGCCACAAGGAGCATCGCTATATAAGCCAGTGCCGTCACGGGCCTACCAAGATTCCTCAACAGGACCCTCAAACGCCGACGTCCGCGCCTCTATGAGTCCCTAATACGCCTGCTTTGCGTCGGCTTCTTCGCTGGTCTGGATCAGGTCGAGGCTCTGCTCGATCTTGCCGAGCAGGGCCGAGAGTTGCCTGCGCTCCTGCGCGGAGAGGCAGGCGAGGATCTCGTCCTCGCGCCGCAACAATTGCGGGAACAGCTCCTCGTAGAGCGCACGGCCCTTCCTCGTCAGTTGCAGCCGGAATTCGCGGCGGTCGGCCTCGTTCTCGACCCGTTCAATCAGATCGCTGTTGAGCAGCGTGGTCACCGCGCGGCTGATGGTGGATTTGTGCGTGCGGGTGCATTGCGCGATGAACTGTGCGCTGCAGGCATCGTTGCGGAAGCCGAGGGTGGCGATCACGCGCCAGGCCGGAATGTCGAGGCCATGGCGTTCCTGATATTCGACCGAAAGCGCGGAACTGACTTCCGCTGCGAGCCGGTTGAGGCGGAACGGCACGAACTTGAACAGGTCGAGCCGTGGCTTTGGCCGCGCCGAAGCCTCGTCGGCCTCACGCGCCTTCAGCGCGATGTTGCTGGATGTCCTCGTCAAGGAAGCGCTCCGAATTCCAGTTGACGGCCGGCCGGCTCCGGTCCAAAATAGTTGCACGTGAGACTATCTAGCAGATCAATCCTCTCCTGACCAGAGCCGAGGTTAGTGTGTATGGCGCAGGCCAAGTCCCAGTTCGGCTATCGACGCCACCCCGATCAGGATCGTTCCGGCCAGAGCCCGGCCGAGCACGCGGTCGTGGTCGTCGGTGCGGGCCCGGTCGGGCTGTCGCTTGCGATCGATCTTGCTCAGCGCGGCCAGCGTGTCGTCCTCCTGGATGATGCCGATCGTATCGGCGAGGGCTCTCGCGCGATCTGCTTCTCGAAGCGCTCGCTGGAATATTGGGACCGGCTCGGCGTCGGCGACCGCATGGTCGACAAGGGGGTGGTGTGGAGCGTCGGCCGCATCTTCCACGGCGAATCCCAACTTTACCAGTTCAATCTCCTGCCGGAGAACGGCCACAAGCGGCCGGCCTTCATCAATCTCCAGCAATATTACGCCGAGGCCTATCTGGTCGACCGCATCGACGATTTGCCCGAGATCGACCTGCGCTGGCGCAACAAGGTGACGGCGCTCGAGCAACGCAACGGTTCCGTCGCGTTGACGATCGAGACGCCCGAGGGCGCGTACCGCGTGCTTGCTCAATACGTCGTTGCCTGCGACGGCGCGCGCTCCTCGTTGCGGCAGATGGTCGGCGCCGAGTTCGCTGGTCAGGTGTTCGAGGATCAGTTCCTCATTGCCGACGTCAAGATGACTGCGGAATTCCCGACCGAGCGCTGGTTCTGGTTCGATCCGCCGTTCCATGCCGGGCGGTCGGCGCTGCTGCACCGGCAGCCCGATGATGTCTGGCGCATCGACCTCCAGCTCAACCGCTACGCTGATCCTGTCGTCGAGAAGAAGCCCGAGAACGTGCGGCCGCGGATCGCGCGTATGCTCGGCCACGACAAGTTCGCGTTCGAGTGGATCTCGCTCTACAAATTCCAGTGCCGGCGGATGGACCGCTTCATCCATGGCCGCGTGGTCTTCGCCGGCGATTCCGCGCATCAGGTCTCGCCCTTCGGCGCGCGCGGCGCCAATTCCGGGCTCGAAGACGCGGAGAATCTGTCCTGGAAGCTCGACCGTGTGCTGCGCGGCAGATCGCCCGCGAGCCTGCTGGAGAGCTATCATCTCGAGCGCAGCATGGCGGCCGACGAGAACATTCGCGAATCCACCCGCTCGACCGACTTCATGGCGCCGAACTCGCATCAGGAGGCGCGGCTGCGCAAGGCGGTGCTGTCGCTGGCGAAGGAGACCGAGTTCGGCAAGCGCATGGTCAATGGCGGCCGGCTTTCGGTGCCATGCAGCTATGACTCCCCTTTGTCCTCGCTCGACGCGGATACGTGGCACGGTGGACCGTCGCCCGGCTGTTCCATGCTCGACGCTCCCGTCACGACGCCGGCCGGCGAGCAGATCTATCTGACGGATGCCTTCCGCAAGGGTGGAACGGACTTTACCCTGCTGTCGTTCAGCAATGGTGCGGCCATCGACGCGCCCGATGGCGTCAAGGGCATCCGCATCGGCGGCAAGGGCGGGTTCGCCGATCCCTCGGGCTTGGTCGCGAAGCGTTACGCCGCCGAACCGGGCGCCGCCTATCTGCTGAGGCCGGATGGTTATGTCGCGGCGCGCTTCCGCCATCCGGCGCGTGCGGCGATCGCGGCAGCGCTGGTGCGTGCCGAAGGCTTGTATTGAGGTTCGCATGCCGCTTTCCACCAGCTCCAACTTCGCACGCCCCGACGATGCCTTCCGCGCCATTGTCGAGGCGCATCGCGGTCTCACCGAGGAGCAGAGCGCCGATTTCGATTCGGCGCTGGTGCTGATCCTCGCCAACCATATCGGCGATATCGACGTGCTGCGCGAAGCGATCGGGCTTGCGAAGCGCCGCATGATCGACGGCCAACAGCAACAACAGCAGCAACAATAACCCGGTGACTTGAAGGACGAATTGATGGCGAAGAACTTCGCATCCACTGGCGATCTCTCCGAGAAGAAGATCACCTTCTCCGAGATCGGTACGGATCTCTATGCCTTCACCGCCGAGGGCGATCCCAACACCGCCGTCATCGTCGGCGACGACGGCTGCCTCGTGTTCGACGCGCAGGCGACGCCCGCGATGGCGAACAAGGTGATCGAGCGCGTGCGCGCAGTCACCGACAAGCCGATCAAATATGTCGTGCTGTCGCACTATCACGCCGTGCGCGTGCTCGGTGCCTCCGCCTACAAGGCGCAAGGCATCGTTGCCTCGCAGGAGACCTATCGGCTGATCGCGGAGCGTGGCAAGCAGGATTGGGATTCCGAATACGGCCGCTTCCCGCGGCTGTTCCAGGATGCGCAGAGCATCCCCGGCCTGACCTGGCCGACGCTGACCTTCGAAGGCGAGATGACGATTTACCTCGGCAAGCGCGAGGTTCGCCTGATGCAACTGGGCGCCGGCCACACCTCGGGCGACATCGTCGCCTGGGTGCCGGACGCGGGGGTGATGTTCTCCGGCGACCTGATCGAATATCACTCGGCCTGCTATTGCGGCGATGCGCATCTGCGCGAATGGCCGATGACGTTGAACGAGATCCGCAACTTCAATCCCAAGGCGATCGCGCCGGGCCGCGGCGATGCGCTGAAGGGCACGGCCACGGTGCGCGAGGCCATCGCGATGACGCGCGACTTCGTCACCTCGCTGTATGGCGCGGCCGAGATCTCCGTTGCTCGTGGCCGCACGCTGAAGGAATCGATGGCGGCAACCCGCGAGGTGATGGACCCGAAATTCCACAGCTTCGCCATCTACGAGCACTGCCTGCCGTTCAACGTGTCGCGCGCCTATGACGAGGCGTCGGGCATCGACGACCCCGTGATCTGGACTGACAAGCGCGACCAGGAAATGTGGGCTGCCTTGCAAGGAGGAGGATAGTCATGAACATCAACACCTCGCCTGACCAGATCATCCGCAGCTCGGCCCAGGTGACGCCGGGCTACATGTCCGGCTTCGGCAACAGCTTTGAGACCGAGGCACTGCCGGGCGCGCTGCCGATCGGCCGCAACTCGCCGCAGCGCTGCGCCTACGGGCTCTATGCCGAGCAGCTCTCCGGCTCGCCCTTCACCGCGCCGCGCGGCAGCAATGAGCGCTCCTGGCTCTATCGCATCCGCCCTTCCGTGAAGCATTCCGGCCGCTTCGAGAAGGTCGACGCCGGCCTGTGGCGCTCGGCGCCGTGCCATGAATACGACCTGCCGATCGCGCAGCTGCGCTGGGACCCGACGCCGCTTCCGAAGGATGAGGTCACCTTCGTTCAGGGCGTGCAGACCATGACGACGGCTGGTGACGTGAATACCCAGGCCGGCATGGCCGCACATGTCTACCTCATCACCAAGTCGATGGTGGATCAGCATTTCTACGATGCCGACGGCGAGCTGATGTTCGTGCTCCAGCAGGGTAATCTTCGCGTTGTCACCGAGTTCGGTCGTATCGATGCCGAGCCGGGCGAGATCGTGGTGATCCCGCGCGGCGTCAAGTTCCGCGTCGAGATTCCGAATGGCCCGGCGCGCGGCTATCTCTGCGAAAATTACGGCGGTGCCTTCACGCTGCCGGAGCGCGGGCCGATCGGCGCCAACTGCCTTGCCAATGCGCGCGACTTCCTGACGCCGGTTGCGAACTACGAGGACAAGGACACGCCTACGGAACTGTTCGTGAAGTGGGGCGGTTCGCTGTTCAAGACCACGCTGCCGCATTCGCCGATCGACGTCGTCGCCTGGCACGGCAATTACGCGCCGTACAAATATGATCTGCGCACCTTCTCTCCCGTCGGCGCGATCGGCTTCGACCATCCCGATCCATCGATCTTCACGGTGCTGACCTCACCGTCGGAGACCGCGGGCACCGCGAACATCGACTTCGTGATCTTCCCCGAGCGCTGGATGGTCGCGGAGAACACGTTCCGTCCGCCCTGGTACCACATGAACATCATGAGCGAGTTCATGGGGCTGATCTACGGCGTCTATGACGCCAAGCCGCAAGGCTTCGTCCCCGGCGGCATGAGCCTGCACAATTGCATGCTGCCGCATGGCCCGGACCGCGACGCCTTCGAGCACGCCAGCAATGGCGAGCTGAAGCCGGTGAAGCTGACCGGCACCATGGCCTTCATGTTCGAGACCCGCTACCCGCAGCGCGTCACCGCGCATGCGGCGAAGGCGTCCACGCTGCAGGACGATTACGCGGATTGCTGGAAGGGCCTGGAGAAGAAGTTCGATCCTAACCGGCCGTGACGGTCGCGCCCTCTCCCCCTTGTGGGAGAGGGTGGCTCGCCGCGTAGCGGCGAGACGGGTGAGGGGTTCTCTCCGCGAGTGGACCTCTCTCATTCTAGATTCGCGGATAGAACCCCTCATCCGGCGCTTCGCGCCACCTTCTCCCACAAGGGGAGAAGGAAGAAAGGACCGGGCCAGACGTGACGACACACCCCAACGACCCCAGCCTCCGCTCCTTCATCGACGTCGATCCGGCCTCGGACTTCCCGATCCAGAACCTGCCCCATGGCGTGTTCTCGGCGAATGGATTGGCGCCGCGCGTTGGTGTCGCCATCGGCGCCTACATTCTTGATCTGTGGGAGCTCGAGCAGGATGGCCGCCTCGATGTCGGGCAGCCGGGGACCTTTGCGGCAGGCAGCCTGAATCCGTTCATGTCGTTGGGCCCGAAGGTGTGGTCGACGACCCGCGCGCGGATCAGCGAGCTCTTGCGGCACGACAATCCCGAATTGCGCGACAATGACGAGTTGCGCAAGCTGGCCCTGGTTCCCATGTCGGCTGCCAAACTGCATCTGCCCTTCACCGTCTCCGGCTACACCGATTTCTATTCCTCGAAAGAGCACGCCACCAATGTCGGCGTGATGTTCCGCGGCAAGGACAATGCGCTGCAGCCGAACTGGCTGCATATGCCGATCGCCTATAACGGCCGCGCATCGACCGTCGTGGTCTCCGGCACGAAGGTGAAGCGGCCTCGCGGGCAACTGAAGCCACCGAATGTGGATGTGCCGAGCTTCGGGCCGTGCAAGCGACTCGATTTCGAGCTGGAGATGGGCGTCGTCATCGGCCAGCCCTCGCCGATGGGCGGCATGCTCACGGAGCAACAGGCCGAGGAGATGATCTTCGGTTTCGTGCTGCTCAACGACTGGAGTGCGCGCGACATCCAGCAATGGGAATATGTGCCGCTCGGGCCGTTTCTCGCCAAGGCGTTTGCGACTTCGATCAGCCCCTGGGTGGTGACGCGCGAGGCGCTGGAGCCGTTCCGGCTGAAGGGGCCGGAGCAGGAGCCGGTGCCGCTTGACTATCTCAAGCAGACGAAGCCGCAGAACTACGACATCGCGCTCGACGTGTCCCTGCGCGCGGCGGGTGCCAATGCACCCGCCGGCATCAGCCGCACCAATTTCAAGTACATGTACTGGTCCTCGGTGCAGCAGCTCATGCACCACGCTTCCGGCGGCTGCGCCATGAATGTCGGCGATCTCCTGGGCAGCGGCACCATCTCCGGCCCGGAGAAGGACCAGCGCGGCAGTCTTCTGGAGATCAGCTGGAACGGCACCGAGCCGGTGGAATTGCCCGGCGGCGCCAAGCGCTCGTTCCTGGAAGACGGCGACAGCCTCGTGATGCGCGGCTGGTGCCAGGGCAACGGCTATCGCGTCGGCTTCGGCGAGGTCGAGGGGACGATTCTGCCGGCGGAGTAGGAGCGGTCGCCGCCACAAGCACCGTCATTGCGAGCGCAGCGAAGCAATCCAGAATCTCTCCGCGGAAAGCTTCTGGATTGCTTCGTCGCAAGGGCTCCTCGCAATGACGGCGTGGAGAGAGCCTACCGCCTCTCCGGCGGCACGTCCTTGATCCGCGCGCAATGCGCCGCGACATCCTCCACGCTGTACTTCAGATGCACTCGCTTGTCGGACGGCGCCTGCTTCGCTGTGCAGACCCCCGGCCGCCATTCCTGCGCCGGCCTGATCGGGCGTGGGGCAAAACCGCCGCCGCAATTCGGGCAGACGTTGAACAGCTTGGTCTCGACGCAATCCGCGCAGAACGTGCATTCATAGGAGCAGATCCGCGCGTCCGTCGCGCTCGGCGGCAGGTCGCGGTCGCAAAATTCGCAGTTTGGCCGAAGCTGGAGGGCCATGTTGAATCTCCGCACATGGAGCTGCAATCATCGCAGATCGTGCGCCTCGCGCGAATGCCATAGTTCCCTCGATTTCAGCCGGCCCTGATTTCCTTGAGCGGGAGCCGTGAGCTTTCCTTGAGCCTGTCGAGCACGATCGAGGAGCGCACATGCGCCACGCTCTGGTGCGGCATCAAGACGTCGTTGACGAGGTTGGAGAGGCCCTTGAGGTCGCGCAGCACGGCCTTGAGCACATAGTCGGCATCGCCCGTGAGCGAATACGCCTCCTGGATCTCGTCGATCCGGTTCACCAGCGCGCGGAAGCGTTTCGAATTGTCCGGCGAATGAGTTGCCAGTCCCACCTGGATGAAGGCGATCACGCCGAAGCCGAGCGCCTCGCTGGAGAGGTCGGCATGATAGCCCGCGATCACCTTCTCCTCCTCCAGCCGCATCCGCCGCCGCGAGCATTGCGAGGCGGAGAGGCCCGCGAGGTCGGCGAGCTCCTGGTTGGTGAGGCGGCCGTCGTCCTGGAGTGCGCCCAGGATCTTGAGGTCAAAGGCGTCCACAGGAATCATGCGTCAATCGTCCATTTATTGCACAAATCATGCATAGAGTAGCGAAATCGCGTCCCATTTGCACGCCCCTTGCGCACCCTATGAAGGATAGTTCCTCCCAGCAGCAATTCGGGAGAGCACCATGGGTCCGTTTCCGCACGATGCACCGCCGGCCACGATCAGCGCCGACAATCCGATGGGCACCGACGGATTCGAGTTCGTCGAATATGCGCATCCCGATCCGGAACAGTTGCACGCGCTGTTCAAGCTGATGGGCTATGCGCCCGTCGCGCGCCACAGGACCAAGAAGATCACGGTCTATCGCCAGGGCGACATCAACTATCTCGTCAACGAGCAGCCCGGCACCCACGGCTACGAGTTCGTCGCCGCGCATGGCCCCTGTGCGCCGTCGATGGCCTTTCGCGTCGTCGACGCGAAGGCGGCCTATGACCGCGCGATTTCGCTCGGCGCCGAACCTGCCGATGTGCCATCGGCGCAGAAGACTCTCGACGTCCCCGCCATCAAGGGGATCGGCGGCAGCCTGCTTTATCTCGTCGACCGCTACGGCGCCAATGGCTCGGCCTATGATGCCGAGTTCGAATGGCTCGGCGCACGCGATTCCAAGCCGGTCGGCGCCGGCCTGTTCTATCTCGACCATCTCACCCACAACGTCCATCGCGGCCGCATGGACGTCTGGGCCGGCTTCTATGAGAAGCTGTTCAACTTCCGCCAGATTCGCTTCTTCGACATCGAGGGCCGCGCCTCCGGCCTGTTCTCGCGCGCGCTGACCAGCCCGGACGGCAAGATCAGGATTCCGATCAACGAGGACGCCGGCGAGTCCGGCCAGATCGAGGAATATCTCAAGACCTATCGCGGCGAGGGCATCCAGCACATCGCCTGCGGCTGCCGCGACATCTACCGCACCATCGAAGGCCTGCGCGAAGCCGGCCTGCCGTTCATGCCGTCGCCCCCCGACACCTATTTCGAGAAGATCGATGCGCGCCTGCCCAAGCATGGCGAGGATCTGGCGCGGCTGAAGAAGAACGGCATCCTGATCGACGGCGAGGGCGTGGTCGAGGGCGGCCAGACCAAGGTGCTGCTGCAGATCTTCTCGGCCAATGCGATCGGCCCGATCTTCTTCGAGTTCATCCAGCGCAAGGGCGACGACGGCTTCGGCGAGGGCAATTTCAAGGCCCTGTTCGAATCGATCGAGGAGGATCAGATCCGGCGCGGGGTGTTGAAGGTGGACGCGGCTTAAGCTGCCGCTGTTGCCGACGTCGTCGTCTCTACAAAGGGTGTCGTCCCGGACAAGCGTAAGCGCCGATCCGGGACCCATACCGCGGAATCCATCCATTGTGTTCGGTAGGAGTACCGAACCACGAATCTTCGCCAAACCACTCCCTGTGGTTATGGATCCCGGATCGGCGCGCGCTTATGGCGCGCTTGTCCGGGACGACAGCGGAGAGTGAGGCGACAGCAGAGAGCCTAACGTCCTGCCCACGCCTGCATCACCGCGGCGATCTCCGCCGGCTCCGGCTCGCGCACCTTCGAGGGCGTGCGCGAGAACCGTGGCGCCGGCCCCGGCTGCTTGATGCCGTGACGTTCCACGAAGACCTTTCGCGCGACCATGTGCGGATGCTGCGTGGCCTCCGACATGGTCAGCACCGGCGCGAAGCAGATGTCGGTGCCTTCCATGATCTTGCACCAGTCCTCGCGCGACTTGCTCTTGAACACCGTCTTGAGCTTTTCCTTCAGCGCGGGCCAGGCCTTGGGATCCATCTGCGCGTCGAAATCGGTGTCGGTGAGCCCGGCATGCTCGCGCAGCAGCGCGTAGAACTGCGGCTCGATCGAGCCGATCGAGACGAAATGGCCACAGGCGCATTCATAGACGCCGTAGAAATGCGCGCCGCCGTCGAGGAAGTTCTGGTCGCGCCCCTCGGTCCAGCGCCCGATCGCGGTCATGTCGAAGAAGAACGACATCAGAGAGGCCGCGCCGTCGCACATGGCGGCATCGACCACCTGGCCCTTGCCGGACTTCTGCGCGTCCAGCAGTGCCGCGAGCACGCCGACGACGAGATAGAGCGCGCCGCCACCGAAATCGCCGACCAGGTTGAGCGGCGGCACTGGCGCTTCCTTCGTGCCGATCGCGGCAAGCGCGCCGGTGATGGAGATGTAGTTGATGTCGTGGCCGGCGGCATTCGCGAGCGGGCCTTCCTGGCCCCAGCCGGTCATGCGGCCATAGACCAGCTTTGGATTGCGCGCGAGCACCACGTCGGGCCCGAGCCCGAGCCGCTCCATCACGCCGGGACGGAAGCCCTCGACCAGGGCATCGGCGCTGGCAAGCAGGTCGAGCACCTGTGCAATCGCGGCCTTGTCCTTGAGGTCGAGCTCGATCACCTTGCGGCCGCGGCCCGCCACCGACTTCATGCTCTTCTTCGCGCCGACGCGATCGAGCGTGACGACGTCGGCGCCCATGTCGGCCAGCATCATGCAGGCGAACGGACCAGGACCGATGCCGGCGAATTCGACGATGCGGAAGCCCGAGAGCGGGCCGGAGGTGCGGACGGTCGAGGTGGGGGCTGGTTTGTCGAGCACGTTGTTGTTTCCTCGGGTCGCGGGCAGGTGCCGGTGATCCGGCAAACGCCTCAAACGTTTCTTCTGTTGAGCGAGTTAATCGGCCGATTAACTTTCCCGCCTTCACGCCGACGAGGCAAGCAGTTTTGATGCCGCACGGCCAAAATAAAACGGCGCGCACCGAAGTGCGCGCCGCGGAAAATTTGTGCTGAGACGCTGGAGCGTGATCGTCAGCCCGCAGCAGCCACCGCGCGCTGCGCCATCACCTTGACGAGGTTGGCGCGGTACTCCGCCGAGCCATGGATGTCGGCCAGCAACCCGCTCGCCGGAATGCTGACGCTGTCGATCGCTGCCGGCGACCAGTTCGCCTTCAGTGCGGCTTCGATCGCAGGCACCCGCATCACGCCATTCTGCGAGGCGCCGGTGGCGGCCACCCGAACCTCGCCCGACTTGGTCTGCGCGACGAACACGCCGGTCAGCGCGAAACGCGAGGCCGGATGCGGCATCTTGGAATAGCCCGCTTTCGCCGGAACAGGGAACGACACGGCGGTGATGATCTCGCCGTCTTCAAGCGCGGTCGTGAACAGGCCCTTGAAGAAATCGGCGGCCGCGATCGACCGCTTGTTGGTCTTCACGGTCGCGTCGAGCGCGAGCAATGAGGCCGGATAGTCCGCGGCGGGGTCGTTGTTGGCGATCGAGCCGCCGATCGTGCCACGGTAGCGCACGGCGGGATCGCCGATCAGCGAGGCCAGATAGGCAAGCGCAGGGATCGCCTTCTTGGCAGCGTCGCTGCTCGCGACATCGTAATGCGGCGTGGCGGCCTTGATGGTCAGCGTGTCGCCGGAGGCTTCGATGCCGATCATGTCCTTGATCTTGGCAAGGTCGATCACGTCGGAGGGACCTGCGAGGCGCTGCTTCATCACCGGCAGCAATGTCTGCCCGCCAGAGAGGAATTTCGCCTCGCTGCTCTTGGCGAACAGACTGGCGGCCTCGTCGACCGAGGAGGCGCGATGATAGGTGGTCTGGTACATCTTGGTTGCTCCTGAAATCTTTTCTCTGTCATTCCGGGATGCGCCGCAGGCGCAGACCCGGAATTTCGAGGTTGAATTCGTAGCTTCAGATTCCGGGTTCGACGCTTCGCGTCGCCCCGGAATGACGATGATGAGCAGTCAAGCCGCGTGGATCGTGCGCCACACCCGATCGGGGGTTGCGGGCATTTCCAGATTGTTCTTGCCGATCGCATCCGTGATCGCGTTGATCACGGCCGCAGAAGCGCCGATTGCGCCGGCCTCACCGCAACCCTTGATGCCCAGCGGATTGCCCGGGCACAGCGTCGTGGTGTGGGAGAGATTGAATGACGGCACGTCGTCGGCGCGCGGCATGGCGTAGTCCATGAACGAGGCCGTGATCGGCTGGCCGTTGGCATCGTAGATCGCGTGCTCGAGCAGCGCCTGCCCGATGCCCTGCACAAGGCCGCCATGGACTTGGCCCTCGACGATCATCGGGTTGATCAGCCGGCCGAAATCGTCAGCCGCGACGAAGTTGACGAAGGAGGTCTTGCCGGTGCCGGGATCGACCTCGAGCTCGCAGATATAGGCGCCGGCCGGGAAGGTGAAGTTGGTCGGGTCGTAGAAGGCGCTCTCCTTCAGGCCCGGCTCCATCCCATCAGGCAGATTGTGTGCGGTGTAGGCCGCGAGCGCGACCATCGGGAAGGCGATCGCCTTGTCGGTGCCTGCCACCTTGAACTCGCCGTTCTCGATCACGATGTCGCCCTCGGACGCCTCCAGCGCATGCGCGGCGATCTTCTTGGCCTTGGACTCCATCTTCTCCATCGCCTTCAGGATGGCGGTGAGGCCGACGGCCGCGGAGCGCGAGCCGTAGGTCCCCATGCCGAACTGCACCTTGTCGGTGTCGCCATGGACGATCGAGACCTGGCTGATGGGAACGCCGAGGCGCTCTGCAACGAGCTGGCAGAAGGTGGTCTCGTGGCCCTGGCCGTGGCTGTGCGATCCCGTGAGGATCTCGATGGTGCCGACCGGGTTGACGCGCACCTCGGCCGATTCCCACAGGCCGACGCCGGCGCCCAGGCTGCCGACCGCCTTGGACGGAGCGATGCCGCAGGCCTCGATGTAGCAGGATACGCCGATGCCGCGTAGCTTGCCGTCGGCTTTCGCCTTGGCCTTGCGGGCGGGGAAGCCGGCATAGTCGATCGCCTTCATCGCGGCATCGAGCGAAGCGTTGAAGTCGCCGGTGTCGTAGGCCATGATCACAGGCGTCTGGTGCGGGAACTGGGTGATGAAGTTGGTCCGGCGCAACTGGGCCGGATCGACGTTGAGCTGCCGCGCCGCCGTTTCCATCAGCCGTTCGATCAGATAGCTCGCCTCCGGGCGGCCTGCGCCGCGATAGGCGTCGACCGGCGTGGTGTTGGTGTAGACGCCGATCACCTCGGCATGGATCGCCGGGATGTTGTACTGGCCCGACAGCAGCGTCGCGTAGAGATAGGTCGGAACCGAGGACGAGAACAGCGACATGTAGGCGCCGAAATTGGCGTAAGTCTTCACCTTCAGGCCGATGATCTTGTTGTTGGCGTCGAAGGCCATCTCGGCATGGGTGATGTGGTCGCGGCCATGCGCGTCGGTGAGGAAAGCCTCGGTGCGGTCGCCAGTCCATTTCACGGGACGACCGACCTTCTTCGAGGCCCACAGCGCCACCATCTCCTCGGGATAGATGAAGATCTTGGAGCCGAAGCCGCCGCCGACATCGGGGGCGATCACGCGCAGCTTGTGCTCGGGGGCGATGTTGTAGAACGCCGACAGCACGAGGCGGGCGACATGCGGGTTCTGCGAGGTCGTATAGAGCGTGAAGTGCTCTTCCGCTGCGTCGTAATCGGCGATGGCTGCGCGCGGCTCCATCGCGTTCGGGGCGAGACGGTTGTTGGTGACGTCGAGCTTCACCACATTGGCAGCCTTGGCAAAGGCGGCATCGGTGGCGCTCTCGTCGCCGATCACCCAGTCATAGACCTGGTTGCCGGGGGCCTCGGGGTGAAGCTGCGGCGCGCCGGCCTTGATGGCGGCTTGCATGTCGGCGACTGCGGGAAGCTCCTCGTAATCGACGACGACGACCTCCGCCGCGTCGCGTGCGAGATTCTTGCTCTCGGCGATCACGACGGCGACGGCCTGGCCGACGAAGCGCACCGTCTCGGGCGCCATGGCCGGCCATGCGCCCATCTTCATCGGGCTGCCGTCCTTGGAGGTGATGGCCCAGCCGCAGATCAGGTTGCCGACCTTGTCGTCGACGAGCTGCTTGCCGGTGAGCACCGCGACCACGCCCGGCATCTTCAGCGCGGCGGACGAGTCGATCCCCTTCACCTTGGCGTGCGCGTGCGGGCTGCGGATGAAATAGGCATGGGTCATGCCCGTAAGCTTGATGTCGTCGACGTAGCGGCCCTTGCCGGTAATGAAACGCTTGTCTTCCTTGCGCACGACTCGCGCGCCGATGCCTTCAACACCCATGTCTGGTCCTCCCGACCGGAAATTTGTTGACCTGCGCTTTCCCTCGAAAGCGGCAGTGGTTTTTTTGTCGCGGGGCGGCCGCTCTACTCGGCCGCCTGCGCAACCTTCATGCGTCCGGCCGCATCCAGCACGGCTTTCACGATATTGTGGTAGCCGGTGCAGCGGCAGATATTGCCCTCAAGCTCGTGGCGGACGGTCGCCTCGTCGAGCTGGCCACCATGGCGTTGCACGATGTCGATCGCGGACATGATCATGCCCGGCGTGCAATAGCCGCATTGCAGGCCGTGATTGTCGCGGAAGGCGGCCTGCATCGGGTGCAGCTCGTCGCCCTTTGCGATGCCCTCGATGGTGGTGATGCTGGCGCCATCGGCCTGGCCCGCCAGCATGGTGCAGGATTTCACAGCACGGCCATCCATGTGCACGACGCAGGCGCCGCACTGGCTGGTGTCGCAGCCGACATGCGTTCCTGTGAGGTTGAGGTGATCGCGCAGAAGCTGGACCAGCAGCGTGCGGTCCTCGACGTCGACGGCGACGGCCTTGCCGTTGACCGTCAGTTTGACTGTAGACACTTGAAGTCCTCCCAGGATGATTTTGATTGGTTCTAATTAGAGACAGCGCGAGCGAAACTTTGCAACTGGGATTTTGGCGACCGCGCGTCATGTAAATGACACCATGCGGCCGTCGCAATCGTACGATCCGGTCACGACGCTCCGCGCCGCCGCCAGTGGATGGTGCGACCTTGCGGGAAGCTTGCGGAAAAGGTCGCTCCTCCAGCCGCGATGGTGTGTTCGACGGCCATCATGCGAAGCGCTTGTCCTGGCGGCGCGTGTCTTGGTCGTGCTCGCCACTTGCCCCTGGACGCGGCCCGGTGCGTCGTTTCTCCCTTGATGCTGCCTTCGTTGCACGAATAGGAGCACGCGCTCCCGCCTTTGTAATCGCGATCTTGGTAGTAGGCGGCGACGGTCTAAGTCATTGATTTTGCTTATGGCGATGCAGCGAAGCCGCGCCCGCACGATGCTCGCCGGTAAGCCGCATCGGCCACGACCCTCTAGTACTTCCTGGCGATTGATCGCAGGCCCGCGCCACCCTAGTCGAGCCGACAGGCAACGGCAAAAAGGGTGGAAGCGATGCAGATGAACGACAGTCAGCGGATCCCGGCGTCCAAGGCCACGGTGTGGACCGCGCTCAACGATCCCGACATTCTCAGGCGCTGCATTCCCGGCTGCCAATCGCTCGAGATGGCGTCCCCGACGGAGATGACCGCGACTGTGGTGCTGAAGGTCGGTCCGGTGAAGGCGACGTTCAGCGGCAAGGTGACGTTGGCCGACATCGATGCACCCAATGGCTACCGCATCGTCGGCGAAGGCGCCGGTGGCGTCGCCGGATTTGCCAAGGGCGGCGCGAAGGTCAGGCTGGAGGAAGAAGCGCCTGGCGTCACCATCCTGCACTACGAGGCCGACGCGCAGATCGGCGGCAAGCTCGCACAGCTCGGCTCGCGTCTGATCGAGTCGACGTCGCGAAAACTTGCCGCGAACTTCTTCCAAAGCTTCGCGGCGTTGGTAGCGCCATCATCGTGATTGATGCGCGATTGCGGCGCGATGCTGTCTGAATTCGATGACGCATTTCGAGCTGCAAAACAAGGGCAAGACGCAAGCTCGGACAACGAGATGGGCGACGAAGATCGTCAATGATTTGCACTACTACCTTCCGCCTATACTAAGCGCGAAAAGGCGATGCTGTAATTTCGAACGATGGCTCGCAGACGAACTGCGCATCACGAGCGCAACGCGCTCAGGCGCCCAACGAGGCGTGCACAACAACATCGCGGAGGGAATACATGACCTTTGGAACGAAGGGCTTCTTGGCTGGCATTTCGATGATCGCGATGCTGGCCGCCGGCGCGTCTGACGTCCGCGCCAACGATTCGCTGCTCAAGGCGCAATCCGATTCGAACCAGTGGGCCGTTGCCGGCCATGACTACGGCAACACGCGCTACAGCCCGCTCAAGCAGATCAACACCGAGAACGCCGGCAAGCTGACGCTCGCCTATTCGTTCTCGCTGGCGTCGCTGCGCTCGAACGAATCCTCGCCGATCGTCGTCGGCAACACGCTGTACGTCTCGAGCTCCTGGGGCCCGAAATACGTCTACGCGCTCGATGCCGCGACCGGTGCGCGCAAGTGGACGTGGGAGCCCGAAATTCCCGATGATGTGCTGCAATATGCCTGCTGCGACGTGAACAACCGCGGTGTCTCCTATGCGGATGGCAAGATCTTCGTGGGCCGTCTCGACGGCAAGCTGACGGCGCTCGACGCCGCGACCGGCAAGGCGCAGTGGACGACGAAGGTGGTCGACTACAAGCAGGGTTCGGTCATCACCTCGCCTCCACTGGTCGTGCGCGACAAGGTCATCACCGGCTTCGGCGGCGGCGAGTATGGCGTGCGCGGTTCGCTCCAGGCCTTCGATATCAAGACCGGCAAGCAGTTGTGGCAGACCTTCACGGTTCCCAGCCCGGACGAGCCCGGCGGCGACAGCTGGAAAGGCGATTCCGCCCAGCACGGTGGCGGCGCGGCCTGGCTGGTCGGCTCCTACGATCCCAAGACCGATACCGTATATTGGGGGACCAGCAATCCCGGCCCGTGGAACACCGGCGTTCGCTCGACCGGGGACGGCAATTTCGGCAAGCTGACCAACCTCTACACCGCCTCGACGCTGGCGCTCGATCCCAACACCGGCAAGATCAAATGGCACATCCAGACCACGCCGGCCGATGCCTGGGACTATGACGGCGTCAACGAGGCCGTGCTCGCGGATCTGAAGATCGGTGGCAACACCGTTCCGGCGCTGATGAAGGCGGATCGCAACGGCTTCTTCTTCGTCGCCAACCGTGAGACCGGCAAGGTGTTGTCGGCGGAGAAATACGTGTTCTCCAACTGGGCCAACAAGTGGGACGTCCAGACAATGCGCGCGGTCGAGGATCCCGACAAGCGTCCGGGTCCGGGCCATCCCGCCAAGGACATCTGTCCGAACCTGATCGGCGGCAAGAACTGGCAGCCGATGTCGTTCAATCCGCAGACCGGACTCGTCTACATCCCCTCGAACAACGTCTGCATGGATTGGTCGGTCTCCGACGTCGCCTACAAGCGCGGCGTGTTCTATCTTGGCGCCGAATTCCCGACCAAGGAAGGACCCGGCGGCTTCCTCGGCGAGCTCGTGGCCTGGGATCCCGTCGCCCAAAAGAAGGTCTGGTCGATCAAGGAAGACCTGCCCTTCAACGGCGGTACGCTGACCACGGGCGGTGGCCTCGTATTCGCCGGCAACATCCACGGCGACTTCCGCGCCATCGATGCGAAGTCCGGCAAGGTGCTGTGGAGCAAGAATCTCGGCTCCGGCATCGGCGCGGGCCCGGTGACCTACAGTGTCGACGGCAAGCAATACGTCGCCATCGTCGTCGGCCGCACGGCTGCATTGCCCGCGTTCCTGGGCGAGGTTGGGAAGAAGATGACGGCCGCAGCCCCCGAGGGCGGTTCGCTCTTCGTGTTCTCCGTCCAGTGACGACTGGCGCGCGTATCCCGAAGGAGACGGGATACGCGCGCGCCTTTCGAGATTGCGCGATTGCGGCGTCGGCCAGATCCCGTGCCGCAATCCCTGGTCCAGCCATTCCAAACCTCCGGAGATGAGAATGCGTCCGATCAATCCAGGAAGCGGCAAGAGCCGAAATCGCGCCGTTGCCGGGTTCCTCGCATGTGTCGCCGCGTCCGCGATGATCGCGCCGGGTCACGCAGACGAGGCGCAGCCGTTCCGTCTCTGCGCCGATCCGACCAATCTGCCGTTCTCGAGCGATAACCCATCGCGGCCGGGCTTCTATGTCGAAATCGGCCGGGCGCTGGCGCAGGCGCTCGGCCAGCCGATCGCCTACGACTGGTACAAATCCTATTTCGGCAAGCGCACGGTGCGGGTCACGCTGCTGGGCAAGCAATGCGACGCCATGATCGGCTTGCCGCGCTCGGAGGATTTCATGGGTCCCGCCGTGATCTTCTCCAGCACCTTTGCGAGGGAGGGCTACGCGCTGGTCGCGGCGAAGGGTCAGGCGATCGGCGGTTTCGACGACCTCAAGGGCAAGCGCGTCGCAGTCCAGTACGCCAGCACGCCGCAAAACCTTCTTGCGACACGGGACGATATCCAGAAGGTCACCGTGCTGTCGCCCGAGGAAGGCATGCAGGCGCTCGACCAGGGCAAGGCCGACGTCGCCTTCATCTGGGGGCCCGTGGCCGGCTGGTTGAACATGACCACCTACAATGATCGCTATCAAATCCGGCTGACCGAAGGCGAAGGCCTGTCATGGGATGCCGCCATCGGCTTTGCGAAGGGGTCGACCGAGCTCCGCGATCGCGTCGACGCGATCTTGCCTCAGCTCCAGCGGACAATCGCCGATCTCGCGGTGAAATACGGCTTGCCGGCCGGACAGCCTGTCCGCCTTGGTGCGGCCCCGGCTGCGCCGGCGGGAACCACGACCGGAGCGGGCCCCCGCCCGAGCGTGATGCAGGTCGCAAATGCGGTGGCAACCGAGATCAAGGGCGATGCAGTTGCGCCGAATGCCGAGGCCATCAGCGCAGGCAAGGAGATCTTCAACGGAACCTGTGCGCATTGCCACGGCCCGGACGCGGTGCAGAGCGAACGGAAGATCGACCTGCGGCTCCTGCATCACCGCTACGGCGACGACATGCGCGATACGTTCTGGAAGACCGTACACGAGGGGCGCCCCGCCAAGGGCATGCCGCCCTGGAAGGAGGTTTTCACCGACGGCCAGCTCGATAGCATCTATTCCTTCCTGCTGACGGTCCAGGTCGAATCGAACGACTGAACGGTCTTGACCGGACGGGATCGGGAAGATGTGGTAGCGTCCATCCTGCATCTTTCCGGCACGGGATGGGTGCGCTGCTGCCGCCGGTACGGCGGATCCTTTGGAAGGCGCAATGGCCAGCTTCCTGATCATCGACGATCATCCGCTGTTCCGCGAAGCGCTGGGCAATGCGGTGCGGTTGGCCCTGCCCGAGGCCCGCATCCTCGAGGCGATGTCGATCGAGGATGCTCTGCACATCCTGACGACCGAGCAGGGGGTCGACCTCGCGCTGCTCGATCTCTCGCTGCCGGATGCGACCGGCTTCTCCGGTTTCCTCCGCCTGCGCGAAACATATCCGCGCCTGCCGGTCGCCATCGTATCGAGCGAGGAGGACCAGCACGTGGTCCGCGAAGCGCTGGCGCTCGGCGCGGCCGGCTATCTCCCGAAGTCGACGTCGAAGCGCGAGCTGGCCCAGTCGATCGAGGGCGTGCTCTCCGGCTCGGTCTCGGTGCCGCGGGATTTCGTGGCGACGCCGCAACGACGAAAGGCCGAGACCAGCAAGGCGCTCGAGGTCAAGCTCCGCGAGCTCACGCCGCAGCAGCTGAGGGTTCTGGACCTGTTGCGGCGCGGCTATCCGAATCGGCAGATCGCGCAGGAGCTGCAGCTCGCCGAATCCACGGTCAAGGCGCACATCACCGAGATCCTGCGCAAGCTCGGCCTGTTCAGCCGCAACAAGGCGATCATCGAGATCGGCAAGATGGACCTGCCAGATCCCAGGAACCGCCCCTATGCAAGGGTCGACCGCGGGAGGCCGCAATGACCGGCGCTGTCATTGACCTCGATCAAGCCGGCTGGCGCCGGCTGATACATCCTCGGTTTACGCTCGATCCCGGCAACGATTTGGAAATGGCTGACGCGTGACGCGATTTCTGATTGTCGAAGATCATCCGTTGTTTCGCGAGGCGCTCGAAGGCGCGCTGCGAATGGTGGCGCCCGAGGCCGAGATCCTGCAGGCGACGTCGGTCGATGGCGCGCTCGAGCAGCTGGCCGCGGGAGCCGAGCTGGATCTCCTCCTGCTCGACCTGTCGATGCCGGGCACCACCGGCCTGTCGGGCATCATCCGCATCCGCAAGGCCTTTCCGAAGGTTCCCGTCGTCATCGTGTCGGCGCATCAGGATCCGAGCATCATCTCCGGCGCCTTGTCGCTCGGCGTGTCCGGCTATATCCTCAAATCCTCGTCCAAGCAGGATCTTGCGCAGTCGATCGGCGAGGCGCTGCGTGGCCTCGTCTGCGTTCCCAACGCCTATCGTGCGCTCCGGCCGCGGCGGGCTCCAGGTCCCGCGCATGATCTGCTGAAGCGGCTGCATGATCTGACGCCGCAGCAATTGCGGGTTCTCGAAATGCTCAAGCGCGGCCTGCAGAACAAGCAGATCGCCTATGAGCTTAAAATTTCCGAGACGACCGTGAAGGTCCACGTCTCCGACATCCTGCGCAAGCTGAACGTGCTGAGCCGCACCAAGGCGATCGTCGAAATGTCGAAGATCGATTTCGCGACGCTGGCGAGCGAAGGAATGAGAGTGAAGCACGATCGCGCGCAGTCGGA
Organism: Bradyrhizobium sp. 191; assembly: GCF_023100985.1. Taxonomy (NCBI): domain Bacteria; kingdom Pseudomonadati; phylum Pseudomonadota; class Alphaproteobacteria; order Hyphomicrobiales; family Nitrobacteraceae; genus Bradyrhizobium; species Bradyrhizobium sp. 191. Next base: position 4,164,739 of record NZ_CP064692.1, on the reverse strand, counting down.
GTAGAAGGCTGGGAGCGCTTCAAGTCAGCAGAAACGACAGCAGCGCGCGCATTTCGGCAGGCTTGACCGGCTTCTTCAACACCTCGAGCCCGTAGAGGCTCGCTTGCTTGGCGGCCTTCTCGGAATAGTCGGCGGTGATGATCATCGCAGGCACGTCCAGCTTCGTTTGCTGCCGGATGTCGGCAATGGCCGACAATCCGCTCTCGCCGTGATCGAGATGAAGATCGGCGATGACCGCGTCCGGCGCGCCGCCCAGCTCGCGCAGGCGCAGCAGCGCGTCCGCGGCCGATCGCGTCGACGCGACGTCGCAGCCCCATCCTTCCAGCAGCGCGGCCATGGCCTCAGAGCCCGATGGATCGTTCTCGATCAGCAGGATCTTGGCGCCTTCGAGCCCGCCATATTGCCGTTCGGTGAGCTTGGCCTCGTGCGCCCCGTCGCCGACCTCGGCAAGGTCGGCCGGCTCGAGCTCGAGGGTGAACGTCGATCCCTTGCCAAGTTGCGATGACAGCCGCACCTCGTGCCCGAGCACCGTTGCGAAGCGGCGAACGATGGAGAGACCGAGCCCAAATCCGGCCTGGTCGGTTGCGCTGGCCTCACCGCGCTGGAATTCGCGGAAGATGGCCTCCTGCTGCGCCTGTGCGATGCCCGGTCCGGTATCGGAAACCTGAACGCAGATGCGGTTGTTGCGGCGCCTGCATCCCATTACGACGCCGCCGCTGCGGGTGTAGCGGATGGCATTGGCGAGCAGATTTTGCAGGATGCGCCGGAGCATCATCGCGTCCGACGACACAGCGAGCGGCGAGGAGCGGATGCGCAGGCACAGGCCCTGCCGCGCGCAGATCGGCGCGAATTCGTTGCGGAGCTGCTCGAGCAGCGGCGCGAGCGCCATGGGACGCACGTCGGGCTTGAGCGCGCCGGCGTCGAGCTTTGCGATCTCCAGCAACGAGCGCAGCAGATCCTCCAGCGTCACCAGCGAGCGGTCGACCTGATCGATCAGCAGGGCGGCGTCCTGCGATTGCATCATCTCGGTCAGTGCCGAGAGCGTCAGGCGCGCCGCGTTCAGCGGCTGCAGCAGGTCGTGGGTGACCGAGATCAGGACGGATGATTTGAGCGAGCTTGCGGCCTCGGCCTGCTGCTTGGCGCGATGGAGCCCTTCATTGGCGTGTTCGATCGAATGCAGCGCCTCGCGCAATTGTTGCGTCCGGTCTCGAACCTGGCGGTCGAGCGCGATGGCGGTCTCGAACAGCGAGAAGGCGTTGAGCTGCTGGTCCATCGAGCGTTCGACGCGGGACATCAGCGCTGCATTGATCTTCTTCAGCTTCGCGGTTTCCCGCTGAAGCTGCTCGACCGTTGCGGGATCCTGCCACAGCTCGGTCACGTGGGGCGCCTGCCGATGGCGACGCCGGTGAACGTCTGGTTCACATGCATCGAGCCGAACTGTTCGCCGTAGGTATGAAAACCGACCACGCGATTCTGGCGGTAGAGCTCGGACATGTCGCGTGCGAGCTGATGCTGCTCGGCATCGAGACGGCGCAGAAGGCACTCGAAGCCGATATAGAGCGAGACCTCACCGATCTGGTCGCACGTCTCCGCAAAGGCCTCGCGCGTCGTGCCGACGAGGCTGCGCGACGTCGCCGCCGTCAACACCATGCCTTCGTCGATGGCGCAAAAGAAGTGCAGGGAACCATCCGGTTCGACGCGCTGGATCGACCGCGCATAGTACGAGCCGCCGACGCGGACCAGCACAGGATGCGACGCGAATGAGAAGGGGTCGAGCTTGGCATCCATGATGCCGACGACACGGGAATATTCCTGGGCCGCGGGCTCCGCATTCAGCTCCCTGACGGTCCGGTTCTCGATGTCGGCCTCGGTGACCACCATGCGCTGTGGCCGCGGTTCGAAATTATCGCATTTGAAGACACGGAACGGCAGCGACGTATTCAAGAGGATCAGGAGCGCGGCATTCGTATGCGCCTTGCCGTCGAGGAACACCCAGGTCCTCTCGAAGCGCAATCCGTCGCCGGCAGACCCGCCGATGACCGGAATGTCGTCCAGCGAGGCATAGATGGCGGACATCACCGTCTCTTCGCGGCGGCACAGGCCGTCGATCAGCACCAGGCCGAACGGATTTCGGCGCTCGGCGTGCGCGGACACCCGCAGCAGCTCTTGCCGGATTTCGGCGCCGATCCGGCGGCCGTCCTCGACGCGAAAACTGTCGAGATTGAGAATCGGACGCACCACGGCCGAGAAGTCGGCCCGGCTGAAGGCGAGAGCGACGATGCTGTTCTCGTCCCAACCGTCAGGGGCCAGTTCGCCGGCGGTCGTGCAACCGCAGACCGGGATCCCGTCAAATCGCCGGCTGATCTCCGCGATAAATTGGTGGGGGTCGTAGCTCGGGGAGACAAAGAGCAGGATCAGCGCCAGCTCGTCAGACGGGAGCTGAGCGGTGAGCTCGGCAACAGCATGTTCCGCGCCCGCAGCCTTCGACTTCGCGACGGCAATGCCGGAAGCACCGCCAAACCGAAAGTCGGTTTGCCTCACTCCGTTTCTCCCCCGAGGACAGCTCGGTCTAATGCCGAATTCCTCACAAGTGTTCAAAGAGTATGGCCTTTTTCGTCCGGTCGCAACACGGCGATGGGGCCTGCGGGGCGGGGCGTTCCGCCCGAAGCCGATCGGGCCGGAGAGGGGTGGGACGAATTTACCGCCCCTTATCGATTCTGCCTTAGTTTTGCGCATCAAGGTCGGGGGGCGGGGCGCCTCCGGATCGCGGCTGAATTACAAATGGGGGTGGGAATGTCCGGGCGTATCGCGTCGCCGTCCAAGCGTGCACTGTTTCCGGCCCTCAGGTTCCGCGCAAAGATCATTCTCGGCTTCGCCGCCGTGCTGGTGATTTCCGCCGGCAGCATGGCTTTCTCCTATTTCGGCTTCGAGCGGGTCGCCTCCGGGGTCGGGTCGTACCGCAGCAGCGTTTCCGAGGCCGATCTCGCCCGCAACATCGATCGCGAGCTGCTCGCCTATCGTTCGGCCGCACGTTATTTCGTGGTGACCGGCAAGGAAGACGACGCCAAGGCGGCGCTGGATGCTGAAGGCAGCCTGAAGAACGCCATCGACCAGGCCGTGAAGGGCGCCAAGACGCCGGCGCGGCAGGAGAGCCTCGACAAGCTCGCCAAGGAGTTCTCCAACTTCTCCGCGACCTTCGCAAAGGTACTCAAGGCCAAGCGCGACAGTGCGCTGCTGGTGCAGAACCAGCTCAGCCGCAACGCCAATCTCTTGAAATACAAGCTGGACGATATCGGCAACAACGCCTCCGACTCCGAGGCGCAGGCGATCGAGTTCGGCACGAAGCAGGTCAACGCCCAGTTCCAGACGGCGAGCGCGGCGGCGACCAATTTCGTGCTGACCTCCGACCAGTCGATCGCCACCAGCGCGCTGGCGCGGCTGAAATTCGTCGAGAACTCGCTCGGTGCGATCTATTCCATGGACGACAAGGTCGTCGCCGGCCTGAAGGATGCCAAGGCTCTGCTCGGCGCCTATCGCGAAGCGCTGGAGAAGCTGATCGCCAATGCCAAGCTGGTCGATGATCTCGTCACCGAGATGAACGGTTCCGCCGGTGCGATCCTGCAAGGAGCGACCACCATGAAGGCCGACCTCCTCGCCGAGCAGCAGCGGCTGGATTCGGAGTCGGAGGCGACCATCGGGCGGACCGAGCAGCTGGTGCTGATGCTGGCCGTTGGCGGCACGCTGCTCGGCGCGGTCCTTGCTTTTCTGCTTGGTACCGGCATCTCGCGTCCGATGATCGCGATGTGCAAGGCGATGCGCGAGCTTGCCTCGGGCAATTTCGACGTGGTGCTGCCCGGCCTCGGCCGCAAGGACGAGATCGGCGAGATGGCCGGTGCGGTCGAGGAGTTCAAGGTTCAGGCGGTCGCCAAGGCCGAGCGCGACGCTGCCGCCAGCGAAATCCAGAACCGGGAGCAGGCCGCAAGCCGCCGCGCCGAACTGATCCGCTTTGCCGATGATTTCGAGAGCGCGGTCGGCGCCATCGTCTCCAACGTCTCGGCCTCCGCCGTGCAGCTGGAATCGGCGGCCTCGACGCTGACCCGCACCGCCGAGACCACGCAGAGCCTGTCGAGCCAGGTCGCCGGCGTCTCCGAGCAGGCCTCCAGCAACATGCAGTCGGTCGCGACCGCGACGGAAGAGCTCTCGGCCTCGGTCGAGGAGATTGGCCGCCAGGTCCGCGATTCCAGCCGCATCGCCGAGGCTGCCGTGGTGCAGGCCAAGGAGACCGACGGCCGCATCGGCAAGCTGTCGCATGCCGCCCAGCAGATCGGCGAGGTGGTCAAGCTGATCACGGCGATTGCCGAGCAGACCAACCTTCTTGCGCTCAACGCCACCATCGAGGCGGCCCGCGCGGGTGAAGCCGGCCGTGGCTTCGCGGTGGTGGCGAGCGAAGTGAAATCGCTGGCAAGCCAGACCGCGAAGGCGACGGACGAGATCTCCTCGCACATCGCCGGCATGCAGGGCGCCACCGCCGAATCGGTTGCCGCGATCAAGGAGATCGGCGCGACCATCGGCCAGATCTCGTCGATCTCGACGTCGATCGCGAGCGCGGTCGAGCAGCAGGGCGCCGCCACCCAGGAGATCGCCCGCAGCGTCCAGACGGTCGCACAGGGCACGCAGACGGCCGCCACCGACATCGGCGAGGTCAACCGCGGCGCCGCCGAGACCGGCTCGGCCTCGGAAGAGGTGCTGAATTCGGCCAAGACCCTGTCGAGCGAGAGCACCCGCCTGCGCGCCGAGCTCGACCGCTTCATGGGGAATATCCGCGCAGCGTAGGTGCGCTGCTGTCGCACCGCCCTCCGCCGTCGTCCCGGACAAGCGCGCCCCCCAGGCGCGCGCCGATCCGGGACCCATACTCCCAGGGAGCAGTTGGGGCGCAGGCTGGCAACTCCGAGTCTTCGCCAAACCACTCCCTGTGGCTATGGATCCCGGATTGGCACGCGCTTTGGGCGCGCTTGTCCGGGACGACGGCGGAGATGGGCGGCGGTCAATTTGTAACGGCGCGGGAAAGCGCGCCTTAACAATTCCCCGCGTCACCTAACCGCCAGTTGCGGCGCCACAAATTTACCACAGCTTATCCTTTGCCCCGTAACGTGCAGAAGAGCCGGGAAGCGGGCTGCTTCCGGGATGCGCCTGGTTTTCCGCGAATGGAATGGGGTGGGGGAATGTCGGTCAAGTCGAAGTCGAGCAAATCGAAGCTGCCAACGCTGCGCTTTCGCGCAAAAATCATCCTCGGCTTTGTGGCGGTGCTAGCCATTCTCGCCGTCAGCATGGCGTTCGCCTATTTCGGCTTCGAGCGAATCGCAGGCGCCGTGGCGTCCTACCGCACCAGCGTATCGGAAGCCGACCTGGCGCGGACGGTCGATCGCGAGCTGGTCGCCTATCAGGGGCTGGCGCGGGCCTATACCCTGACCGGCGCGGCGGATGATGAGACCGCAGCCAAGGCCGCTGAAGGCAATCTGAAAGGCGCGATCGCCAAGTCGATGGCGGCGACGACCGGCGCCGCCCGCCGTGAGCAGGTCGGCAAGCTCGAGGCCGAGTTCCAGAACTTTACGAAAGTCTTCGGCGAGATCATCACGCTGACCCGCGAGAACAACAAGATCGCGGCCGACGAGCTCAACAGTGTCGGCAACAAGATCCGCTTCAAATTCGACGATCTCGCCGACACCGCGGCTCTGGCGGGCCTGAACTCGGTCCAGACCACGGCCAAGGACGTCACCTCGCAATATCTGGCAGTCTCCACCTCGGTCGGCGCCTTCGTGGCCAAGCCGGAGCCGAAGACCGCCGACGGCGTGATCGCCCGCATCAAGTTCCTCGAGACGCTGCTGGTCTCCATCTACGCGAATGACCAGAAGATCACGGACCGCGTCAAGGAGATCGGCGATCTCCTGAAGCAGTACCGCACCTCGTTTGCAAAGCTGAATGAGAACGTGAAGGTCATCGTCAAGCTGAACGGCGAGATGACCAAGACGGCTGCGACCATCCTCAAGCTCTCGGCCGAGCTGCGTTCGGATCTGACCGCCGACCAGCAACGCATCGAGGCGAGCGCCAATTCTACCATCGTGGAAACCGAGCAGCTGATGCTGATGCTGGCGCTGGGCGGGCTGGCCGTCGGCACCGTGCTGGCCTTGTGGCTCGGCAATGGCATCTCGCGTCCGATGATCGCGATGTGCAAGGCGATGCGCGAGCTTGCCTCGGGCAATTTCGACGTGGTGCTGCCCGGCCTCGGCCGCAAGGACGAGATCGGCGAGATGGCCGGTGCGGTCGAGGAGTTCAAGGTTCAGGCGGTCGCCAAGGCCGAGCGCGACGCTGCCGCCAGCGAAATCCAGAACCGGGAGCAGGCCGCAAGCCGCCGCGCCGAACTGATCCGCTTTGCCGATGATTTCGAGAGCGCGGTCGGCGCCATCGTCTCCAACGTCTCGGCCTCCGCCGTGCAGCTGGAATCGGCGGCCTCGACGCTGACCCGCACCGCCGAGACCACGCAGAGCCTGTCGAGCCAGGTCGCCGGCGTCTCCGAGCAGGCCTCCAGCAACATGCAGTCGGTCGCGACCGCGACGGAAGAGCTCTCGGCCTCGGTCGAGGAGATTGGCCGCCAGGTCCGCGATTCCAGCCGCATCGCCGAGGCTGCCGTGGTGCAGGCCAAGGAGACCGACGGCCGCATCGGCAAGCTGTCGCATGCCGCCCAGCAGATCGGCGAGGTGGTCAAGCTGATCACGGCGATTGCCGAGCAGACCAACCTTCTTGCGCTCAACGCCACCATCGAGGCGGCCCGCGCGGGTGAAGCCGGCCGTGGCTTCGCGGTGGTGGCGAGCGAAGTGAAATCGCTGGCAAGCCAGACCGCGAAGGCGACGGACGAGATCTCCTCGCACATCGCCGGCATGCAGGGCGCCACCGCCGAATCGGTTGCCGCGATCAAGGAGATCGGCGCGACCATCGGCCAGATCTCGTCGATCTCGACGTCGATCGCGAGCGCGGTCGAGCAGCAGGGCGCCGCCACCCAGGAGATCGCCCGCAGCGTCCAGACGGTCGCACAGGGCACGCAGACGGCCGCCACCGACATCGGCGAGGTCAACCGCGGCGCCGCCGAGACCGGCTCGGCCTCGGAAGAGGTGCTGAATTCGGCCAAGACCCTGTCGAGCGAGAGCACCCGCCTGCGCGCCGAGCTCGACCGCTTCATGGGGAATATCCGCGCAGCGTAGGTGCGCTGCTGTCGCACCGCCCTCCGCCGTCGTCCCGGACAAGCGCGCCCCCCAGGCGCGCGCCGATCCGGGACCCATACTCCCAGGGAGCAGTTGGGGCGCAGGCTGGCAACTCCGAGTCTTCGCCAAACCACTCCCTGTGGCTATGGATCCCGGATTGGCACGCGCTTTGGGCGCGCTTGTCCGGGACGACGGCGGAGTTAAGAAGCGCGTGAGTCTTATTCTCTCCCGAAGGCTCGCTTCAGCTCCACCTTCGCGCGCTCCAGTCGCGTGCGCTGCGTCTTCGGCAGCGTCCTGCCGGCGCGGTTGATGTAGAAGGTCAGCATCGACAGCGCCGAGCGATAGGCGCCGGTCTTGCGACGCGAGCTGTGCTCCGCCGAGCGCTTCAGGGAGGCTGCGATCTTCCGGGGATCCCTAAGCTTGAACACTCCGCGCTTGAGATCGAGCGCGTCGCTCTCCTGTGTCACCCGTTGCGACCAGCGCTTCGGTGCTGCACGGCGATTTGACCTCTTGCGCGTCGTGCTCGCCTTGCGACGCGCGGTGTTGCGCGCGCCTGTCTTCCTTGAATGTGTCGTCTTTCTGACGTGAGCCATGCGTCAACTCCTTGCGGCTCCATTGGAAACGAGCGGTGCCAACGGGCGTTCCCATGGGAACCTGGCCTCGCCGCAGGCGTTGTCGCAGGTGGCAGGCGAATTGCCGCACCCCGATGATCGGATCGACCCGTCCACATCACGTGAGAGGGGTCCTTTCCATTGATCAGACGCAACAACCCGATGGAATTGCAGCAAAGCCCAGCGCTGAACTATGCACCCGTAGTCCCGGCGGCGACCGCGACGGACCGTATCGTCGAGACCAGCATTCCCTCGCGGCTGGACGCGCTGCCGTGGAGCGGCTTCCACACCCGCGTCGTGCTCGCGCTGGGCATCACCTGGATTCTCGACGGGCTCGAGGTGACCCTGGCCGGTGCGCTCTCGGGGGCGCTGAAGCAGAGTCCCTCGCTGCAGTTCTCCAATCTCGATCTCGGCATCGCCAACTCCGCCTATCTGGCGGGCGCCGTGCTGGGTGCGCTCGGCTTCGGCTGGCTCACCGACCGCATCGGCCGCAAGAAGCTGTTCTTCATCACGCTTGCGCTCTATCTCTCGGCAACGGCCGCGACCGCTCTGTCGTGGGATGTCGCGAGCTACGCGCTGTTTCGTTTCCTCACGGGCGCCGGCATCGGCGGCGAGTACACCGCGATCAATTCGACCATCCAGGAATTGGTGCCGGCGCGCTATCGCGGCTGGACCGATCTCGTCATCAACGGCAGTTTCTGGATCGGCGCCGCGATGGGTGCGGTGGCGGCCATCGTGCTGCTCGATCCTGCCGTGATCGATCCCGAGCTCGGCTGGCGCCTGGCCTTTCTCATAGGCGCGATCCTCGGCCTCGTCGTGCTGTTGATGCGAATGTGGATCCCGGAAAGTCCGCGCTGGCTGATGATCCATGGCCGTCCCGACGAGGCCCATGCCATCGTCGACGGGATCGAGCGCTCGGTGATCGGGCATGATCAGGACCTGACGGACGGGCGCTTCACGAAGATACGCCTGAGGATGCGCGATCACACGCCGATCAGCGAGGTCGTTCATACGTTGTTCTCGGCCTATCGCCAGCGCGCGGTGGTCGGCCTCGTGCTGATGAGCGCCCAGGCGTTCTTCTACAACGCCATCTTCTTCACCTTCGCGCTGGTGCTGACCGATTTCTACGGCATCAGTGCCGATCACGTCGGCTGGTACCTGCTGCCCTTCGCTGCCGGCAATTTCCTCGGCCCCCTGCTGCTCGGCCGTCTGTTCGATACGCTCGGCCGCCGCACCATGATCATGTTCACCTACGGCGCATCGGGCGTGCTGCTGGCGCTATCGGGCTATCTGTTCTCGATCGGTGTGCTGAGCGCGCAAGGGCAGACCGTGGCCTGGATGGTGATCTTCTTCTTTGCCTCGCCCGCGGCGAGCGCGGCCTATCTTACCGTCAGCGAGACGTTTCCGTTGGAGGTTCGCGCGCTGGCGATCGCGGTGTTCTACGCCGTCGGTACCGGCATCGGCGGCGTGATCGGGCCGGCGCTGTTCGGCGCGCTGATCGACACGGGATCACGCAACAGCGTGTTCGCCGGCTATTTGCTGGGGGCAGTCCTGATGATCGCGGCTGCGATCGTGGCGTGGCGCTACGCCGTCTCCGCGGAGCGCAAATCGCTCGAACAAATCGCGCGGCCGCTCGCATTTATGGAGTAGACTGATGAAATCTGAACTTGCGGAGATTGCGTTGGACCAGAACCGCACCATGCTGGATGACGATGCGCCCGAAGCGGTGCCGGTGCCGCATGCGCTTGTGCCGCATCTCGATGAGATCGCGATCTTGCTCGACATCGACGGCACGTTGCTCGACCTGATGCCGACACCGCGCGAGGTGTGGGTGCCGCCGGGCCTGTCGGAAACGCTGGGCCGGCTGACCGAGTGCACGTCCGGGGCGCTGGCGCTGGTCAGCGGCCGCTCACTCAACGACATCGACCTGATCTTCGCGCCGGACGTGTTCCGCGCCGTTGCCGGCCACGGTGCGGAGATGCGGCTGTCGGTGGACAACGAAGCGGATGCTGTGCATGCGCCGCCGCTTGACAAGGAGCTGAAGCGGCGCCTGGCGGCCATCGCCAAGCTCAGCCCCGGCATTCTGCTCGAGGACAAGGGCTACTCGCTCGCGCTGCATTACCGCCTGGCGCCGCATGCGGAGAAGGCGATCTACGAATCCGTCTCGTTGATCCGCGCCGACCTGCCCAATGCACCGATTGAGGTGCTGCCCGGAAAGTTCGTCTGCGAGATCAAGCATTCCGGCTTCACCAAGGCGAGCGGCGTGCGCGAATTGATGAAGCACGAGCCGTTCAGGGGACGGCGCCCGTTGTTCATCGGAGATGACGTCACCGACGAGACGGTATTCGCGATCATGCCAGACATGGACGGGCTCGCCTTCTCCGTCGGCCGCCGCGCCATGGGCGTGAATGGCCATTTCGATGCGCCGGCCGACGTGCGCGCGTTCCTTGCGCGCCTGCTCGATCCGAGGTGAAACGAAGGCAGCGCCACCGCGCAGACACAAAGCGCTGAGTGCAGTGCCGCTGCGCGCCGCGTTACATGCTGCGCAACACGACCGGAAAGCCGTCTTTGCGGCGAAATCCCAGGGTTCCGCAAGCGAAACCAGTTCCAACGCGCGCGCCTGATTTTGGTTTCAATTGGTTGAAACGATGATCAGGAACCATATTGATGAACGGCAGTTAAACGGGGTGGAATGAACAGGAGGGGACGACCTGTGAACTTAGTTGTCGTTTCAAATCGCGTCGCGCGCGGCAAACCCAATGAGCCCATGACGGGCGGCCTTGCGGCGGCACTGCTTCCCGTGGTGGAACATTCCGGTGCGATCTGGGTCGGTTCCTCCGGCCGTGTGCGTGATGGCCATCAGAAGGAACCCTTCGCCGAGATCGAGGCGCTTGGGACGGGCGCGATTGCGACGCTAGACCTGCCGGCGGCCCATTATGGCGGCTACTACGAAGGCTTTGCCAATTCTGCACTGTGGCCGGCGCTGCATTCGCGCAGCGATCTGATCCGCGTCTCGCGAGAGGATTATGTCAGCTATCGCGAGGTCAACGCCTTCATGGCGCGCGCGCTGCTGCGCTTCAGAAAAGCCAAGACCGCGTTCTGGGTGCAGGACTATCATTTCCTCGCGCTCGGCGCCGAGCTGCGCGACCTCGGCGTCGATGATCCCATCGGCTTCTTCCTGCATACGCCGTGGCCCGTCGCCGCGGTGGTGCAAGGCGTGCCCAACCATCGCGAGCTGATCACGGCGATGCTGGCCTACGATCTGCTCGGCTTCCAGACCGAGGAGGATCGCCAGAACTTTCTCGGTTATGTCGGCGGTGAGCTCGGCCTCGCCATCGAAGGCGGCGTTGCGATCTCGCAACATGGGCGTACGCGTTGTGAAGTCTTTCCGATCGGAATCGATGCGGAGAAGTTTGCGCAGTACGCTGCGAAATCGGCCTCGCACCCCGATGTGTCGCGGTTGCGGCGCAGCCTCAACGGCGAGCGTCTGGCGATCGGCGTCGACCGGCTCGACTATTCGAAGGGGCTCGTCAACCGCATCAGCGCGTTCGACCGGCTCTGGACCGAGCAGCCGCAGTTTGCGCGCAGCATCTCGCTGCTCCAGATCGCGAACCCCTCGCGCGGCGGCATCGAGGCTTATGGCACTCTCCAGAACGACGTCGCGCGCCTCGTGACCGACGTCAACGGCCGTCATGGCGAGGTCGACTGGACGCCGATCCGCTATCTGAACAAGGGCTTCAGCCAGGCCGTGCTCGCGGGCCTCTACCGCACGGCGCAGATCGGCGTGGTGACGCCGCTGCACGACGGCATGAACCTCGTCGCCAAGGAATACGTCGCCGCGCAAAACCCGGCCGATCCCGGCGTGCTGGTGCTGTCGAAATTCGCGGGCGCCGCCAACGAGCTGGACACCGCACTGCTGGTCAATCCGCACGACATCGACGGTATGGCGCGTGCGATCGCGGTCGCGGCCTCCATGCCGCTCACCGAGCGCAAGATGCGCTGGGACGCAATGATGAAGAAGCTGCGCGGCCACACCATCCAGCAATGGTCCGCCGATTTCGTCGCTGAGCTCGAGAAGTGCCGGACGGAGAAGGTGGCGGTCGCGCCGCTCGCAGCCCAGCCGCCGCAGGCACTGCGCTGGCTGAAGTCGGCGATATCAGGCGTGCGGTTGATTTAAGATCTTCGCAGGCTCTGTCCACGCCGTGATGGCCGGCCATGTCCCGGCCATCACGTCTCGCCAGGCGGATCCGAGAACTTGGATGCCCGGGAGGAGCCTCGGGCATGACGGCCCAGGCGAATGGCGCGAACCTCAATAACAATACGACACGCCCTCCAGAATTGCGCATTGCCGCTTGTTCGGCGCGTTGGGATCGTCCAGCGGCATCACGCCCTTGCCCTGGCCGACGAATACGCCTGACCCGACATGGACCGAGCTCTTGTTGCCAATGACGACGCTCTGATGCGGCGTCGAGCTCGAGCGCGTTCCGTCCGGCCAGAGGATGGCATCGCCCGAAAGCACCCCGCGCCGACCATCGTCACAGCTGACGTCGACGCCTTGCCGGGTGCAGACCTGCGCGGCGGCGGGCACGGCGAAGCCGATGGCCGAAATCAGGCCAAGGGCGGCGATGGTCCTGCAGATGGTCATGGCGTCCCCGGTCGTGTTTGGCGGCTTACTGTGAATCGTCGCGCCAAACCCGCCTGCGGTTCAGCCAACAGGCGGGTCAAGGCACGTCTGGCGTCAGATATTGTCCCGTAAATACAATGAGTTGCGGAAAAATCGCCGGATATCCCCGCGATCCCTTGCAAAATCGTTGGCGCCCCTTCAAGAGAGGGCGCTCCGGAGAGATGGCCGAGTGGCTTAAGGCGCACGCTTGGAAAGCGTGTGTGCGGGAAACCGTACCGTGGGTTCGAATCCCACTCTCTCCGCCAGCCTTCGCAAACGAAGTTTGCGCAAGGCTGGCGTGCCGAAGCCCGCAGGGCGAAGGCGGAGTCGTTGCCGTTTGCTTCGGCTCGGCAAGCCGGCCGGAATCAAACTTCTCCTGCGCTCTCCGCCGCCACCTCACCCCACCAATCTCCACCTTCCGTCACTCGCCCGTTTCAACGCCGGATCGCCCACCCGCACGTGCTCGGCGAGAAAATCGATGAACGCGCGCACGCGCGCGGGCAGTGGCGCGGTGTGGCCGACATAGACGGCGTGGATGTCTTCGCGGTCGCCGGGATTGTAGCCTTGCAGCACCGGGACGAGGCGGCCGGATTCGATGTCGGGGCCGATGTGGAAGAGGGCGAGGCGGGCAAGTCCGACGCCGCCCAGCGCAAGGCGGCGGGCGGCTTCGCCGTCGCTGGCGCGCGCGACCGGCGTGGGCACCGCCTCCTCGGTGTGATCCCCGCGCCTGAACGGCCAACCGCGGATGCTGCGCGGAAAAGTCCAGCCGATGCCGCGGTGATCGGCAAGGTCCGCCGGCGTTTTCGGCGTGCCGCAACGGGCGAGGTAGGCCGGCGCGCCGACCACGACCATGCGGCTGCTGCCGAGCTTTCGCGCGACGAGACGCGAGGCCCGCAGCGGGCCGACGCGGATGGCGACGTCGGCGCGCTCCTGCATCAGGTCAATCAGCGTGTCGGTGAGCACGAGATCGAGCGTGACGTCGGGATGCCGTTCCAGGAAGCGCGGGACCAACGGCACCACATGCAGCATGCCGAAGGGAATGTTGCAGTTGACCGTGAGGCGGCCGCGCGGCGCCGCGCCTGAGGCGGCCTCGCGCTCGGCCTCCTCCATTTCGGCGAGGATGCGCAACGAGCGCTGGTAGAAGGCCCGGCCCTCCTCGGTCAGCGTCAGCTTGCGCGTGGTGCGGTTGACGAGTCGCGCGCCGAGCCGCGCCTCCAGCCGCGACATCAGTTTGCTGACGCCCGACGGCGTCAGGCGCAGCTTTCGCGCGGCCTGGGTGAAGCCGCCGAGATCGACGACGCGAACGAAAACCTCCATCTCGGCGAAGCGGTTGGTGTCGAAACGGGCCATGTTGAATTCACGTCACAAATGATTGGATTGCCGACATTCTAATGGTTTTGCGGCCATGCGGCTATCTGCGGGACTTCGTCTCATCCATCGGAGCCATGCATGCCTCCCGCCGTCCTCGCGCTCACCGCTGGTGCCTTCGGCATCGGCACCACCGAATTCATCATCATGGGTCTCTTGCTCCAGGTCGCCGCCGACATGCATGTTTCCGTGCCGGTCGCCGGCCTGCTGATATCGGGCTATGCGCTCGGTGTGTTCGTCGGCGCGCCGGTGCTGACGCTGGCGACGCGGCGGATGCCACGGAAAACAGTGCTGCTCGCGCTGATGGCGATCTTCACGCTGGGCAATGCGGCTTGCGCGCTGGCCCCGAATTACGAACTGCTGATGGCTGCGCGCGTGCTGACCTCGCTCGCCCACGGCACGTTCTTCGGTGTCGGCTCGGTCGTGGCCACCAGCCTCGTCGCCGAGGACAAGCGTGCCTCCGCGATCGCCACCATGTTCATCGGCCTGACGGTCGCCACGCTCCTGGGCGTGCCCTTCGGCGCGTGGTTCGGCCTGATGCTCGGCTGGCGCGCCGCGTTCTGGGCCGTGACGGTCATCGGCGTGATCGCGTTCGCAGTGGTCGCCGCGCTCGTGCCTGGCCATGTCGGCAATGGCGACAAGCCGATCTCGCTTACCGAAGAAGTGGCCGTGCTCGGCCGTCCGCAGGTGCTGCTCGGCCTCGCCATGACCGTGTTCGGCTTCGCTGGCCTGTTCGTCGTCTTCACCTATATCCAGCCGATCCTGACGCGTTTTACCGGTTTCTCGGAGGCTGCCGTCTCGCCGATCCTGCTGGTGTTCGGCGTCGGGCTTGCGATCGGCAACGTTGCCGGCGGCAAGCTTGCGGACCGCGGCCTGGCACGGGCCTTGACCGGCACGCTTGCTGCGCTTGCGATCGTGCTGCTCGGGCTGGCAGCCGTGCTATCGATCAAGATCCTCTCCATCGCGTTGATCCTGCTGCTCGGCATCGCCGCCTTCGCAACCGTCGCCCCGCTCCAGCTTCGTGTGCTGGAGGCAGCCGGCCCCAGCGGCCGCACGCTCGCCTCCAGCCTCAACATCGCCGCGTTCAATCTCGGCAACGCGCTCGGCGCCTGGGCCGGCGGCGTCACTATCGATCGCGGATTCGGGCTTCCCGCGCTGCCGCTGGTCGCGGCCGGCATCACAGCGATCGGCCTCGCGCTGGCGCTGTGGAGCCTTCGGCTCGATCGCGCGTCGGTCGCCGCCGCGGCGTGTCCGGCGGAATAGTGGAGGAAACCCGTCATGGAATACCGCAATCTCGGTGCCTCCGGACTCAGGGTCCCCGTCCTCAGCTTCGGGACCGGCACGTTCGGCGGGCAGGGTCCCCTGTTCTCGGCCTGGGGCCGCAGCGATGCGGACGAGGCGCGCAGGCTGATCGACATCTGCCTCGATGCCGGCGTCAACCTGTTCGACAGCGCCGACGTCTATTCGGACGGCGCGTCCGAGGAGATCCTCGGCGCTGCGATCAGGGGCCGGCGTGACAAGGTGCTGATCTCCACCAAGATGAGCCTGCCGACGGGCGAGGGGCCGCACGATGCAGGCTCGTCGCGGCAGCGGCTCCTGACCTCGGTCGACGCGGCGCTGCGCCGGCTTGCCACGGACCACATCGACCTGCTCCAGCTCCACGCTTTCGACGCCTTCACCCCGATCGAGGAGGTGCTGTCGACACTCGACATGCTCGTGCGCGCGGGCAAGCTGCGCTATGTCGGCGTCTCCAATTTCGCCGGCTGGCAGCTAATGAAGTCGCTCGCCATTGCGGACCGGCATGGCTGGCCGCGCTATGTCGCGCATCAGGTCTACTACTCGCTGCTCGGCCGCGACTACGAGTGGGAGCTGATGCCGCTCGCGCGCGACCAGGGGGTGGGTGCGCTGGTCTGGAGTCCGCTCGGCTGGGGCCGCCTTACCGGAAAGATCCGGCGCGGCCAGCCGCTGCCGCCGAACAGCCGCCTGCACGCGACCGCACAGTTCGGTCCGCCGGTGCGCGAGGAGATGCTCTACGCCGTCGTCGACGTGCTGGACGCGATCGCGATGGAGACCGGCCGCACCGTGCCGCAGGTCGCGATCGCCTGGCTGCTGAGCCGCCCCACGATCGCCTCCGTCATCATCGGCGCTCGCGACGAAGCGCAGCTGCGCGACAATCTCGGTGCAGTAGGCTGGTCGCTGAGCGCGGATCAGGTCAAGCGTCTCGACGAGGCCAGCGCGGTGATGCCGCCCTATCCCTACTATCCCTATCGCATCCAGCAGGGTTTTGCCCGGCTGAATCCGCCGGCTGTTTAGGCCAGGGGACGCAGGCAATTCGTCGCATCGGTGTACCGTCGCAATGCGCCATGCAGAAACGCGGCTGTACACGCCTCATCCTCGTCCGTAACCTCCGCCGCACAGTTTCAGGAGATGCGACGTGGCGAAGAAAACGGCAACCAAGAAGAAAAGTACTTCCAGGAAAGCGGCAACGAAGACGAGCAAGAAGGCATCGAGCAAGAAGACCTCAGCCCGAAAGGGCGTCGCTGCGAAAACGATCAAGCCCGCCAAGAAGGTCGCCGCGCGCAAATCAGCCACCGCGCGCCGGCCCAGGGGACCGGCCTGGCAATGGTCCGCGGTCGATACCGCGGCCGCGATCCGCTCCGGCGCAATCTCCGCGGTCGAGGTCGTGGAAACGCATCTCGAGCGGATGCGCACCGTCAATCCGGGGCTCAATGCCGTTGTCGTGGATCTCTCGGAAGAAGCGCTCGCAGCCGCGCACGCCGCCGACAAGCAGCGCGCCAAGGGCGGTGAGCTCGGCCTCCTGCACGGTGTGCCCATCACCATCAAGGAGAATGTCGACTATGAAGGCCGGCCCAACTTCAACGGCGTTCCCGCCAACAAGGATCTCATCGCGCCATCGGATGCGCCTGTTGTCCGCAACCTCAGGAAGGCCGGCGCCATCGTTCTTGGTCTCACCAACACTCCGGAATTCTCCTTCCGCGGCTTCACCGACAATCCCCTGCACGGGCTGACGCTGAACCCCTGGGATCCCGATATCACCTGTGGCGGCTCCTCGGGCGGTGCGGGTTCGGCGGTCGCGGCAGGCATCGGCACCATCGCCCATGGCAACGACATCGGCGGTTCGCTGCGTTGGCCGGCGCATTGCAACGGCGTCGCCACCATCAAGCCGACGCAGGGCCGCATCCCCGCCTTCAACGGAAGCGCAACGGCGGAGCGGCCGATGCTGGCGCATCTGATGTCGGCGCAGGGTCCGCTCGCCCGCCACGTCGCCGACGTCCGCCTCGCGCTGGAGGCGATGAGCCAGCGCGATCCGCGCGACCCCTGGTGGGTGCCGGCACCGCTGATCGGACCCAAGCCGAAGGGGCCGATCAAGGTCGCGCTGGCGAAGATCCCCGAGGACATGGACGTCGATCCCTCCGTCGCCGCGGCGCTTCGCCAGGCCGCCGACCATCTCGAGCGTTCCGGCTATCGCGTCAGCGAGGTCGAGGTGCCCGACATCAACGGTGTCTGGCAGACCTGGTGCGACATCATCACCAACGAGACCGTGGTGATGCAGGAGGCCGGCATGCTGAAGGTCACGTCGGAGGATTTCCACAAGGCCTGGGGCGGCATGAAGGCCGAGGCCAACGTGCTCGATCTCAAGGCCTGGATGCAGGCGACTGCAGCACGCAGCAGCCACATCCGCGCCTGGCAATTGTTCTTCGAGGAGTATCCGGTTGTGCTGGCGCCGACCACGGTGAAGCCGACGCCGGGCCCGCGCGACGACACCGTCAGCGCCGAGCGCGTGTGCGAGATCTTCTGGGGCGAGATCCGCTTCATCTCCGCCATCAACGTGCTGGGTCTGCCCGGCGCGGTGGTGCCGGTGGCGCTGCATGACGGCAAGCCGATCGGCGTGCAGCTCATCGCCGGCCGTTACCGCGAGGACCTCGCACTCGATGCCGCCGCCGCGATCGAGACGCGTGCCGGCGTGCTGACGCGCCAGCTCTGGGAGAGGATGGGTTAGGGCGATAGCCTTATCCCTATCCCCTTGCGGAAGAGGGGGCTCGCGGACAGCGTCTCGGCAGCCGGAGCTCTGCGGCGCTGAAGAGCCAGATCGAGACAGTCGCTTATGTCGGATTAACGGCGTTCACCGCTGATGGACGGGTATTCTATCCCAAGATCACGCGAGCCAGTTCCGACGGGTTTTCGACAGCCGAGAAGTGGCCTGTCTTCTTGAGCGTCACCATCCGCGAAGCGGGAATCAGCGACCTTGTGCGTTCGCGCTCATCGTGCCGAGACCAGTCGCTGTCGCCATAGACGAGCGTCGCGGGCGCCGAGATCTGCTGATAGTAGTCGCGTGCCTTGCTCCAGGAGCGCCAACCAGCCAGCACCTTCCGCGCCGCTCGCTTGTATCCGGGGCGGCGGGCGACTTCACCGAATTCGGCGAGCAGATCGGCCGGCAGTTTGCGCGGGTCGTGATATCCGCCGCCCATGATCTTGCCGAGGACGAGCTTGTTTTCGAGCCAAGCATTGATGGCGCCGAGCACCGGGATCTGCAGGCTTCCGATGATGAAATTCGCGAACCAGTTGCCGCGCCGAATGCCGTCGCCGTAACGGGTGTCGTAGTCGTAGGGATTGATCGCAACGACCCGCTTCACCCGCTGCGGAAGCGACGCTGCAACTGTAAGGGCCAGTGTTCCGCCGATCGATTCACCAACGAGCGTCACGTCCGAGAGGTCTAGCTCTTCGATGAAGCGTATCACGCCCCGTCTGAAGTAGGGTTCATCGAAGCTTGCGCTTGGGTCGATTGCCGAGTGTCCGTGACCGGGAAGGTCAATGGCGTACACTGTGTGTGATCTCGCGAGGATGGGCGCAAGAGCACGAAAGTATTCCAGCTGGGTCCGGATCGTATGCAAGAGGAGCAGCGGAGGCCCGCTGCCAGTCTCTTGAAAACGTACGCTTAACTTGTCCGATATCTCCAACAAACTGGGTTTGGCTTCGGCGATGCTGAGCATTGGACTGTCTCCGTGCTTCGGGGGGCGTTCAAGCGGCTGCGGCAGCGCGAACCTGTTCGGCCGCTGCATCCAGAATGGCCTGAGCCAGCTCAGGGTCATTGACCACGCGCGATAGCGTCACCGCGCCGACCATCGTCGCGAGAATGGCCATGGCCTTGCTGCGGGAGGCCTCGTCGCGAGTTCCGGCGAGAAAGCGGTCGAGCACGTCGAGATGCGCTTTGATTCCTGCTTCGAATTCCGCCTTCACCTCAGGGCCCTGTCGAGCGGCATCCGAGCCAAGCGCCACGATCGGGCAGCCGTCCATCTTCTCTCCGCGATGGTCTCCACTGAGGTAGAACCCAATCACTGCGCCGAGTGGATCGTCGGGATGGGTCGCGGCCGCGTCTGACCATCGGCCGGATGCGCTTTCCAATGCGCGCCTGGACGCCTCCACCGCCAGATCCTCTTTTGATGCGAACTGCTTGTAGAAGGCGCCTTGGGTTAGCCCGGCCCCCTTCATCAGATCTTTGAGGCCGATGCCATCAAAGCCGCGCTCCCTGAAGAGGCGACTGGCCACATTGATCACGGTTTGGCGGTTCTCGGCCGCCTGGGTGCGACTCACTCGCATCGCGGATCTCCATTTGGATTTCGTCCAACCTCTATAGTCAATATAGAGTTCAATCGCAATCTATAAATCCGCGCAGCTAGATTTTGAGCGCAGCGCGACGAGAACCCGTGCTCTGGGGATCACGCTCCCGTGATCATCTCAGAATTTAGATTGCGAACGAAATCTAAATTCCATATAGAGGTCGCTTGAAATCTAAATTTCAAAAGGAGACGGTCATGAAAAGGGGTGTTGCGGTGCTCGCCGGTATTTTGATCCCGGCGGGGGTGGCGACCTTCGTTGCTCTTGCGATTCCCGCCCATGAAGC
Source organism: Bradyrhizobium sp. 191 (assembly GCF_023100985.1). NCBI lineage: Bacteria > Pseudomonadati > Pseudomonadota > Alphaproteobacteria > Hyphomicrobiales > Nitrobacteraceae > Bradyrhizobium > Bradyrhizobium sp. 191. The sequence continues at coordinate 4,144,918 of NZ_CP064692.1, read as the reverse complement.
CTCTGCGGTCATCGACCCCAGGCAAGAGCCCCCTATGGTCCGCCTGGTGACGCCCACTCGCGTCAGCGGATCTGAACGTGGTTTCACGGGGACCGTCGGCGCCCGCGTGGAAAGCAATCTCGGTTTCCGCGTTGCCGGGAAGATCGTCGAACGACTCGTGAATGTCGGTGAGCAGGTCAAATCCGGCCAGCCGCTGATGCGGATCGACGAAACCGACCTGCGCCTGGCGGTCACAGCGAAGCGCAACGCCGTCGCCGCTGCGCGTGCGGTTGTCGTTCAGACCGACGCCGACGAGCGGCGCTACGCCAATCTGGTGAACGACGGATGGACGTCAAAGCAACGCTACGAGCAGGCGAAGGCCGCATCGGACACCGCCAAGGCGCAGCTCGCGGCAGCCGAAGCCGAAGCAGGAGTCGCCGAGAACCAGGCGACCTATTCCGTGCTGGTGGCGGACGCTGACGGAACGGTCACCCAAACGCTTGGTGAGCCCGGCCAAGTCGTCGCCGCCGGCCAGGCGGTGGTTCGGCTGGCCCAGTCCGGTCCTCGCGAAGCTGTGGTGGCGCTTCCCGAAACGACCCGGCCGGCGATCGGATCGCTCGCCGAGGCGAGCCTGTATGGGAGCGATGGGCGCCGCTTTACCGCGCATCTGCGCCAGTTGTCGGATTCCGCCGATCCCCAGACCCGCACCTATGAGGCCCGATACGTGCTCGATGGTGACGCCGCGGCGGCGCCGCTTGGCGCGACGGTCACCATTCGGCTTGCAAGCCAGGATCATCGGCCGGAAGTCCAGGTGCCGCTGGGAGCCGTGCTCGATGACGGCAGAACGACCGGCGTTTGGGTCTTCGACAGCGCGAACTCAACCGTGCGCTTGCAACCCGTCAAGCTTCTGCGCGTGACCAGCGAAACGGCTGTTATCTCCGGATCGAAGTCCGGTGACCAGATTGTCTCCCTCGGCGCTCATCTTCTGCACGAGGGCGCTCGCGTCAGGACCGCGTCGGAAACCAGGAGTAACTGATGAGCTTCAACCTCTCCGCCCTCGCCGTTCGCGAACGGGCCGTCACCCTGTTCTTCATCCTCCTGCTGGCAGCTGCGGGCGCCTACGCCTTCTTCATGCTTGGGCGGGCCGAGGATCCGTCCTTCACCATCAAGACCCTGACGGTGACGACGGTTTGGCCGGGCGCGACCGCGCGCGAGATGCAGGACCAGGTCGCCGAACCGCTGGAGAAGCGGCTTCAGGAGCTGACCTGGTACGACCGGGTGGAGACGACGACGCGGCCCGGTTATGCCTACATGACCGTGACGCTGAAGGACAGCACGCCGCCGTCGAGCGTGCAGGAGGAGTTCTATCAGGCCCGCAAGAAGCTCGGAGACGAAGCGCGCAAGCTGCCCTCTGGCGTGCTCGGCCCCTTCGTCAACGACGAATATTCTGACGTGAGCTTCGCGCTTTATGCGCTCAAGGCCAAGGGCATGCCGATGCGCGAACTCGCAAGGCAAGCCGAGACCATCCGTCAGGACCTCCTGCACGTGCCCGGCGTCAAGAAGATCAACATCCTCGGTGAGCGTCCCGAACAGATCTTCGTCGAATTTTCCTATGCCAAGCTGGCAACGCTCGGCGTATCGGCAACGGATATCGTTGCCGCCTTGCAGCGGCAGAATACCGTCACGCCGGCAGGCTCGATCGACACCAAGGGACCGCAGGTCTTCATCCGGGTCGACGGCGCCTATGACAGCGTCGAGGCGATCGCCGACACGCCGATCGTCGCTGCCGGGCGGACGCTGAAGCTGTCCGACATTGCCGAGGTCCGCCGCGGCTACGAGGATCCACCCACCTACATCATCAGGCACCAGGGCGAGCCCACCATCATGCTCGCAGCGGTGATGCAGGAGGGCTGGAATGGTCTGGCGCTCGGCAAGGCGCTGGAGGAGAGGTCCGCAGCGATCGCTGGGACGCTGCCGCTCGGAATGAGCCTGGCCAAGGTCAGCGACCAGGCCGTCAACATCACCTCGGCGGTCGACGAATTCATGATGAAGTTCGCGATGGCGCTCGGCGTGGTGCTGCTGGTGAGCCTTCTCAGCCTCGGCTGGCGCGTCGGCATCGTCGTGGCGGCTGCCGTGCCTTTGACGCTCGCCGTCGTGTTCCTGATCATGCTGGAGACCGGCCGGTTCTTCGACCGCATCACGCTCGGTGCTTTGATCCTGGCGCTCGGTCTCCTCGTCGACGACGCCATCATCGCCATCGAGGTGATGGTGGTGAAGATGGAAGAGGGCATGGACCGCATCAGCGCGGCAGCTTACGCGTGGAGCCACACCGCGGCGCCGATGCTGTCCGGAACGCTCGTGACGATCGCAGGCTTCCTGCCGGTGGGCTTCGCCCGCTCGACCGCCGGCGAATATGCCGGCAACATCTTCTGGGTCGTGGGCTTCGCCCTCATCGTCTCATGGATCGTCGCGGTGATCTTCACGCCCTATCTTGGCGTCAAGATGCTGCCCGCGATCAAGCCGGTCGAAGGCGGTCACCACGCGATTTACGGCACGCCCAACTATCAGCGCCTGCGTAGCCTCATCACCCTCGCCGTGCGCCACAAGTTCCTGACCTCCAGCATCGTCGCCGTCGCCTTCGCGCTTTCCGTCGTCGGCATGGGCGGAGTCAAGCAGCAGTTCTTCCCGACATCCGACCGCCCGGAAGTGCTGGTGGAGGTCCGTCTGCCGGAAGGCGCCAGCATCGAGACGACCACGGCCACCGTCGAGAAGCTCGAGGGTTGGCTGCACGATCAACCCGAGGCCAAAATCATTACCAGCTATGTCGGTCAGGGTGCGCCGCGCTTCTTCTTCGCGATGGCGCCGGAGCTGCCCGATCCGGCCTTCGCAAAGATCGTCGTCCTGACGCCTGACGCAGAGGCGCGGGAGGCTTTGAAGCACCGGCTCCGGCAGACCGTGTCACAGGGCCTGGCACCCGAGGCCAATGTGCGCGTCACCCAACTCGTGTTCGGACCTTATACGCCCTTCCCGGTGGAGTTCCGGATCATGGGGCCGGATCCCGCTCAATTGTATGCCATCTCTCAGAAGGCTCTCGAAGTCATGCGTGGCGTTCATGACGCGCGGCAGGCAAATCGGGATTGGGGCGATCGCACGCCAGTGCTCCGCTTCATCCCAGATCAGGATCGGCTGAACCTGATCGGCCTTTCGCCGGCCGAGGTGGGCCGCCAGCTCCAATTCCTGCTCACTGGCATTGCCGTGACCCAGGTTCGCGAGGACATCCGCAATGTCCCCATCGTGGCGCGCAGCGCCGGCGGCGAGCGGCTGGATCCATCGCGTCTGGCGGATTTCTCATTGATGAGCAGGGACGGCCGCTCGATTCCGCTCGACCAGGTCGGTCATTCGGAAATCCGACTCGAAGAGCCGATCATGAAGCGCCGCGATCGCACGCCGGTCGTCACCATTCGCTCTGATATCAATGAGGCGACCCAACCTCCGGAGGTCTCCAAGGAGATCAAGACGGCCCTGCAGCCGCTGATCGCCTCCCTTCCGGCCGGCTATCGTATCGAGCTCGGCGGATCGATCGAGGAAGCTACCAAGGCCAACGACGCGCTGGCGACGATCTTCCCCGCCATGATTGCCGCGATGCTGATCGTCGTCATGCTACAGGTGCGGTCCTTCTCGACGATGGCGATGGTCGTGCTAACCGGACCGCTCGGCCTCGTCGGCGTCGTGCCGGCACTGCTCCTCTTCAACCAGCCGTTCGGGTTCAACGCGATCCTGGGCCTGATCGGACTGGCGGGCATTCTAATGCGCAACACTCTGATTCTGACCGAACAGATCAAGGAGAACCTCGCCGCCGGACTTGACGACTATCACGCTGTCATCGAAGCCACAGTCCAACGCACCAGGCCCGTGATCCTCACGGCGCTTGCTGCGGTGCTTGCCTTCATCCCGCTCACGCACTCCGTCTTTTGGGGATCGATGGCCTACACGTTGATCGGCGGCACCGCGGTCGGAACGGTGCTGATCCTGCTGTTCCTCCCAGCGCTCTATGCAGCGTGGTTCCGGATCAAGCCGACCGCAGATGATATGCATGAGGCTTCACGCGAGAAGCCGGAATTGCAAGCGGCATTGGCTGCCGAGTAAGGCTCCGTTGATCCCATGGAGGATCGTCCGGTCCGAACGGGAAAAGGACAAGGCCCGCGCCCACATCCGGGAAGTGGCGGAAGTACGCTTTCGCTGGGGATCACCACAGGGCGTCGGTAGCCGACATCGCCGCCGCTAATTGATTAATCCAATTTAACTCGAACTTTAGCCAATTTGCCAACGGCGGTTAAGGTTACTTCCTCGATCTCTAGGCGATTATTGTCCGCTTTACCACCCGCCTCTAACACGAGGACGGCGGACAACGCACATGCCTCATTCTAGGCCAATAAGTGCGGCCCGCTCCACGCGGAGGTGGTACGATGCGCAACGAGACGATCGCTGTTCACGCCGGTTACGAGCCCGAGGCCACGACGCATGCGGTGGCCGTGCCGATCTACCAGACCGCGGCCTACGCATTCGACAGCGCCGATCACGGCGCCGCCCTGTTCAATCTCGAGACCGAAGGTTTTCGCTACAGCCGCATCGCCAATCCGACCAGTGCGGTGCTGGAGAAGCGTATCGCCCAACTTGAAGGCGGCGTCGGCGCGCTTGCGGTCGCGACCGGGCAGGCTGCGCTGCATTTCGCCTTCGTCAACGTCGCCGATCACGGCGGCAACATCGTTTCCGTGCCGCAGCTTTACGGCACCACGCACACGCTGCTCTCCCACATCCTGCCGCGCCAAGGCATCACCGGCCGCTTCGCCGAGAGCGACAGGCCTGAGGCGATCGAGAAGCTGATCGACGAGAACACCCGGGCCGTCTTTGCCGAGACCATCGGCAACCCCGCCGGCAACGTCTGCGACATCGAGGCGCTGGCGAAGATCGCGCATGCGCATGGCGTGCCGCTGATCGTCGACAACACTGTCGCAACCCCGATCCTGCTCAAGCCGTTCGACTACGGCGCGGACATCGCGGTGCATTCGCTCACCAAGTTCCTGGGCGGTCACGGCACCACGCTCGGCGGCGCCATCGTCGATTCTGGCAACTTTCCCTGGGCCAAATACGCCGAGCGCTTCCCGGCCTACAACAAGCCGGATGCCTCCTATCACGGCCTCGTCTATGCCGAGCGCTTCGGCCGTACCGCCTTTATCGAGCGCGCGCGCAGCGTTTATCAGCGCACCATGGGCTCGGTGCTGTCGCCGTTCAACGCCTTCCTGCTGCTCCAGGGCATCGAGACCGTCGCGCTGCGCATGGAGCGCCATGTCGAGAATGCGCGCAAGGTCGCCGAATTCCTCCGCGGCGATCCGCGCGTCGCCTGGGTCAATTACACCGGTTTTCCGGACAGCCCCTATTACCCGCTGGTGCAGAAGTACCTGAACGGCAACGCCTCCTCGCTGTTCACCTTCGGTATCAAGGGCGGCATGGAGGCCGGCAAGACCTTCTATGACGCGCTGAAGCTGATCACGCGGCTCGTCAATATCGGCGACGCCAAGTCACTGGCCTGCCATCCGGCCTCGACCACCCATCGGCAGATGTCGGCGGAGCAGCAGCGCGTTGCCGGCGTGCTGCCGGAGACCATCCGCTTGTCGATCGGCATCGAGCATGTGTCTGATATCATCGAGGATATCGACCAGGCGCTGGAAAAAGCCTGCCCGTCGGCGCGGCTCGAGGCCGCGGAGTAGGCGGCGTCGACCATGACGATCCTGATCGACAGGGATCAAGTCGTATCGAGCCCGGCCCTGGTGCCGGGCGAGGGCGATCTCGTGCGCGATCATGCCGGCGCCGACCTCACGATCGGGCTGATCAACAACATGCCGGACCCGGCGCTGAAGGCGACCGAGCGGCAGTTCATGAAGCTGCTCCAGGCCGCCGCGGGCCCGCACCGCATCCGCTTCCACTGCTTCTCGCTTCCCAGCGTGAAGCGGTCGCCCGAAGCGAAGTGGCATGTCGAGAGCGAGTATTCCGACCTTTCCGATCTCGAGCGCGGCAAGTTCGACGGACTGATCGTGACCGGCGCAGAACCGATCGCGCCCGAGCTCGACCAGGAGCCATACTGGCAGGACCTCACGAACCTCATCGACTGGGCCAAGACCAACACGCGTTCGACGATCTGGTCGTGCCTTGCCGCGCATGCCGCGGTGCTGCACCTCGACGGCATTGAACGGCGGCGGCTGCCGGCCAAATGTCACGGCATTTTCGATTGCGACGTCGTGACGCGCGATGGGTTGACCCGTGCTGCGCCTGCGCCGCTCAAGGTCTCGCATTCACGTCTGAACGAGATCGCCGAGAGCGACCTCGTGCAGGCCGGCTATCAGGTGCTGACACGCTCGGCTCAAGCCGGCGTCGACGTCTTCGTCCGCCAATATGCCAGCCGCTTCGTGTTCTTCCAGGGCCACCCGGAATATGACGCGCTGTCGCTCCAGCGCGAATATCTGCGCGACATTGGCCGCTATCTCGCGCGGGAGCGCGAGACCTACCCGCGCCTGCCGGTGAGCTATTTTGACGCAGCGACCGAAGAGAAGCTGGCTCGCTTCGAGAAGAAGGCGGCGCATCAGCGCCATCCGGCACTCGCCAACGAGCTGCCTGGGCTGAACTTGCGCGCCGATATCGGCGCTGGCTACGCGGCGGCAATGCTATTCCGCAACTGGTTGCGCTATCTCGGCGCGGACGCCGACGCATCGGTAGCGGCGCGCTAGTCCAAGCGGCATTGGTCTCACGTTAGGATTACCCAGGCGTTAGGCTTGCCTCAGCCTGCGCACGAATGTTTCACTTGAGGAATGGGAATCACGGGAAGCGCAGCGTGTGGTCGGCACTCCAAGGACGCGTGAACAATCGGTTGGCCCGGCATTTCCACGCCGCGCCGCACCGATTGCCCGCGCATGCGCCGATGGTGAGCTTCACCTTCGACGATGCCCCCGATAGCGCCGCAGACGAGGGGGCCGAGCTTCTGGAGCAGCATGGCGGGCGGGGGACATTCTATCTCGCCGGCAGCTTGATCGATCAGCCGTCGGACCATTGGCACGGTTTGTCGAACGATGCGATCGTGCGGCTTCACAGGACCGGTCACGAGATTGCCTGCCACACCTTCTCGCACCGGAGTTCGGCCACTCTCGATGAGACCGCGATGGCTCGCGAGATCGAGCGGAACCGCAGTCATTTCCGCGGCATCGATTCCTCGATCACGCTGGAGAACTTCGCCTACCCCTATGGGCTCGCCTCGGTCTGGCGCAAGCCGCAACTCGCGAAAGCCTTCCGTTCCGCGCGCGGCATTCTTCCCGGTGTCAACAGCGACGTCATCGATCTCCAGTTCCTGCGCGCCTCGCCGCTTGTGGATTGCGAGATCGATCAGGCAGGCGTCGATCGCTATTTTGACGAGGCGGTCGCTAGCGGCGGCTGGCTGATCTTCTACGGCCACGACGTCGCCGATGCGCCAAGTCCTTATGGCTGTACGCCGCATCTGATGCGTCATGCGCTGGAGGCCGCTGGGAAGCGCAACATGCCGATCGTGACGGTCGCAGAGGCACTGCGGCGAATCGGGGCGTAGGCCTGTTCACCTCTCCCTGCTCGCGGGGAGAGGTCGGATCGCCCTTGCGATCCGGGTGAGGGGGTACAGGTCTCACATGCATCTCATCTGCGGAGAAATGCCCCTCACCCGAACCCTCTCCCCGTAAGAACGGGGAGAGGGAGAGGAAGCTGCGTGTCTCGCCCCCAAACAGTCTTGCCACGCCCACGCCGGCATGCGACTGGCGTTGTGATGAATCTCACGGCCTGATCTGTTCCGCCCATGTCCGCTCCCTCCACCGCTCCGCTCTCTGCGCCGGCCAACGGCCGCGACGCGCTGTCGGTGCTGCATTCGGTGTTCGGCCTGCCGGGTTTTCGCGGAGCGCAGGGCGAGATCATCCGGCATGTTACCGAGGGCGGCAATTGCCTCGTGCTGATGCCGACCGGCGGTGGCAAGTCGCTGTGCTATCAGCTTCCGTCCTTGCTGCGCGAAGGCTGCGGCATCGTGGTGTCGCCGTTGATCGCGCTGATGCGCGACCAGGTTGCCGGGCTGATCGAGGCCGGAGTCAATGCCGCCGCGCTGAACTCGTCGCTGACGCAGCAGGAGGCGTCCGACATCGAGCGACGCCTTCTCGCGGGCGATCTCGACCTGCTCTATGTCGCGCCGGAACGGCTGGTCACGCCGCGCTGCCTGTCGCTGCTGGCGCAGGCGAAGGTGGCGCTGTTTGCGATCGACGAGGCGCATTGCGTCTCGCAATGGGGGCATGACTTCCGACCCGAATATGTCGGCCTCTCCATCATCGCCGAGCGGTTTCCCGACGTGCCGCGCATCGCCCTGACCGCGACGGCCGACGAGCTGACGCGCAAGGAGATCGTCGAGCGGCTTCAACTGACGGGTGCGCCGCAATTCGTCTCGAGCTTCGACCGGCCCAACATCCGCTACGAGATCGTCGACAAGCGCAACGCGGTGTCGCAACTGAAGGAATTGATCCGCGAGCGCCACATGGGCGACGCCGGCGTGGTCTATTGCCTGTCGCGCAACCGGGTCGAGGAGGTCGCCGCCGCGCTTCAAGACGCCGGCATTGCGGCGCTGCCCTACCACGCCGGGCTCGACGGGGCGTTGCGCTCGCGCAACCAGGACCGCTTCCTCAACGAGGACGGCATCGTCATCGTCGCGACCGTGGCGTTCGGCATGGGCATCGACAAGCCCGATGTGCGCTTCGTCGCCCATCTCGATCTGCCCAAGAGCATCGAGGCTTATTATCAGGAGACGGGGCGCGCCGGCCGCGACGGCAAGCCGTCGACGGCCTGGATGGCCTATGGCCTCTCGGACATCGTGCAGCAGCGCCGCATGATCGACGAGTCCAACGCCTCCGACGAATTCAAGCGGGTCTCGATCGGCAAGCTCGATGCACTGGTCGGCCTTGCCGAGACGCCGCATTGCCGGCGCCACCGGTTGCTCGCTTATTTCGGCGAGATCGTGATGGGCGAGAGCTGCGGCAATTGCGACAATTGCCTGACCCCGCCCAAGATGCGCGACGGCAAGGTGCTGGCGCAGAAGCTGCTCTCCTGCGTCTACCGTACCGGGCAACGCTTCGGCGCGATGCACCTGATCGACGTGCTGGTCGGGCGCCTGACCGAGAAGGTCACGCAGTTCGGTCACGACAAGCTGTCAGTGTTCGGCATTGGCCGCGAGCTCAACGAGAAGCAATGGCGCACCGTGCTCCGGCAATTGGTGGCGATGGGCCATTTGCGAAGTGACAGCGAAGCCTACAGCGCGCTCAAGCTGACGGAGTCTTCGCGCGGGGTGCTGCGCGGCGAGACCGAGGTCTGGCTCCGCGAGGAGGCGCCGGGCATCCGGCTGCGTTCGAGCCGCGCCAAATCCCGTCGCGGCGACCTCGCGCCCACGGCCAGCGCGCCGCAGGGCGATGTCGATCCCGAACTGCGCGCGCGCCTGCGCTCATGGCGTTCCGACGTGGCGCGCGAACGTGGAGTGCCGGCCTACGTGGTGCTGCACGACGCAACGATCGACGGCATCGTCCGGGCCTGGCCGACGACGCTGGACGAACTCCGCAACGTGCCGGGGATTGGCGACAAGAAGCTCGAGCACTACGGCGACGAGCTGCTGCAGATCATCAGGACGCGGTAGGGAGCGGCCTTTAACTCCGCCGTCATCCCGGACAAGCGCGCCCAAAGCGCGCGCAGATCCGGGATCCATAGCCACAGGACGATGTGGTTACGGCAGGCAGGCCACCACGAGCCGTCGCAAAACGATTGCTGCGGCGTATGGGTCCCGGATCGGCGCTGACGCTTGCCCGGGACGACAGCGGAGGGGAGGCGAGAGGTGGGTACCTCACCCATTCCTGAACGCATACGCGTATCCGTTCAGCGCGGGGGCGCCACCGAGATGGGCGTAGAGGATCTTCGCACCCTTCTCGAAATAGCCTTTCTTCGCGAGGTCGATCAGGCCCTGCATCGACTTGCCCTCGTAGACGGGGTCGGTGATCATGCCTTCGAGCCGCGCGGTGAGGCGGATCGCCTCCTTGGTTTCTTCCGACGGCACGCCATAGGCGGGATAGGCGTAGTCCTCGATCAGGACGACGTCGTCATCCACGAGATCCTTGCCGAGCTCGACGAGCTTAGCGGTGTTCTGCGCGATCTCGAGCACCTGCGCCTTGGTCTGGGCCGGCGTGAACGAGGCGTCGATGCCGATCACCTTGCGGGCGCGGCCATCGGCGGCGAAGCCGACGAGCATGCCGGCATGGGTGGAGCCGGTGACGGTGCAGACGATGATGTAGTCGAACTTGAAGCCGAGCTCGGCTTCCTGCTTGCGCACCTCCTCCGCGAAGCCGACATAGCCGAGGCCGCCAAACTTGTGCACGGAGGCGCCGGCGGGAATCGCGTAGGGCTTGCCGCCCGCCGCCTTCACCTCCTCGATCGCCTGTTCCCAGCTCTTGCGGATGCCGATGTCGAAGCCGTCGTCGACCAGGCGCACGTCGGCGCCCATGATGCGCGAAAGCATGATGTTGCCGACGCGGTCATAGACCGCATCCTCGTGCGGCACCCAGGCCTCCTGCACCAGACGGCACTTCATGCCGATCTTGGCCGCGACCGCGGCGATCATGCGGGTGTGGTTGGACTGCACGCCGCCGATCGAGACCAGCGTGTCGGCGTTGGAGGCGATCGCATCGGGGATGATGTATTCGAGCTTGCGCAGCTTGTTGCCGCCATAGGCGAGGCCGGAATTGCAGTCCTCGCGCTTGGCATAGATCTCGACATTGCCGCCGAGGTGTTTTGACAGCCGCTCCAGCTTTTCGATCGGCGTCGGGCCGAAGGTCAGCGGGTAGCGCGCGAATTTTTCCAGCATCATTGGTCATCCCGATTGGCGGTGGCGTCTGGGAAACGGAGCTAGCATTACCTTGGATAAATGTGCTCTCGAATATCGGCTCGATACTATTCGTATCTTGCACAAATAGATACGATAAGCCGGATTTCTTCCATATTGTGCGTAATGAATGAAAGCTTCTTCCATGGCCGCTCGACTTGACCGCATCGACCTTAAGATACTGAGATTGCTTCAAAATAATGGCCGGCTCAGCAATGCCGAGCTGGCCGAGACGGTCGCGATCAGCCCCGCCACCTGCCATCGCCGCACTCAGCGCCTGTTCGAGGACGGCTTCATCGCCACCGTGCGCGCCATGGTCGCGCCGAAGAAGCTGGCAAAGGGTACGCTGGTGATGGTCGGCGTCGTGCTCGACCGCTCGACGCCTGAGAGTTTTGCCACCTTCGAAAAGGCCATCGCGAAGTTGAAATTCGTGCTCGACTGCCACCTAGTCGCCGGCGACTTCGACTACTTCCTCAAGATCCGCGTCGGCGACATGGAGGATTTCAACCGCATCCATGGCGAGCAGCTCATCGCGCTGCCCGGCGTGCGCCAGACCCGAACCTTCTTCGTGATGAAGGAAGTCGTCGACAACGCGCCGCTGGAGTTTTGAACGGAAGCGTTTTCCAGCGAAGTGGAAGCCGGTTCGCATCATAAAACACGTCAAACAAAATCCAGCGCACTTGATGCGCGATCGGCATCATGAGAGGTTCACCCGATGCAGACATTCCCCTTCCGCCAGTTCAATCCGGCCGGGCCGAGCTATCGGCGCGGCTGGGTTGACGAGGCCGTAGCTGCGATCGAGGCCGACCAGTGCCGCACCGCCGACACGCATCTGATCCGGCTGATCGTGCCGGCGCTCTCCGGCATCGACATCTATCTCAAGGACGAGTCTACGCATCCGACCGGCAGCCTGAAGCATCGCCTCGCGCGTTCGCTGTTCCTCTATGCGCTCTGCAACGGCCACATTGGCGAAGGCACGCCCGTGATCGAGGCATCGTCGGGATCGACGGCGGTGTCGGAAGCCTATTTCGCGCAGATGATCGGCGTGCCCTTCTACGCCGTGATGCCGCGGACGACCTCGGCGGAGAAGATTGCCGCGATCGAGCATTATGGCGGCAACTGCCATTTGATCGACGACGGTCGCGCGCTCTATGCGGACGCCGCGGCGCTCGCCGCCCGTCTGAACGGCCACTACATGGATCAGTTCACCTTCGCCGAGCGCGCCACCGACTGGCGCGGCAACAACAACATCGCCGAGTCCATCTTCACGCAATTGCAGGGCGAGCCGCGCCCGCTGCCGGACTGGATCGTGATGGGCGCCGGCACCGGCGGCACGTCGGCCACCATCGGGCGCTATCTGCGCTATCGGCAGTATCCGACGCGGCTATGCGTCGCCGATGTCGAACATTCCGCCTTCTTCGACTGCTTCCGCTCGCAGGACCGCTCCCATGTCTGCGACCGCCCGTCGCTGATCGAGGGTGTGGGCCGGCCGCGCTGCGAGCCGTCCTTCGTGCCGGGTGTGGTCGATCGCATGATGAAGATCCCGGATGCGGCGACGATCGCGGCGATGAACGTGCTGTCGCGCCGGCTGCGCCGCGCGGTCGGCGGCTCCACCGGCACCAACTTCCTGGCGCTGTGCCGGCTCGCCTCGGAAATGCGTCAGGCGAACGCGACAGGGTCGCTGGTGACGCTGATCTGCGATTCCGGCGAGCGCTACCGGCAGACCTGTTACGAGCCCGCATGGCTGACGGCGCGCGGCCTCGATCCGGCGCCTTACGAGGCGGCCTTGTCGTCGTTCCTCGCGACAGGCGAGCCGCTGAGGCTCGATGTCGACGACGTCTTCAATCCGCAGGGCGCACGAAGCCCCGCCGCGTCATAGCAGCGCCTTCCTGCCGTTTTTCAAATTGGCACGACCGTCACGCCAACTTCACTTGCCCTGCGCACGCATGCAGGTGACGGTTGCGGTCTCAACGAGGAGATCCTGCCGTGCGCCTTCCCATTCTCGATCCCAAGGATCTGACTGACGAACAGAAGCCGCTCTATGACGACATGCGAGCCGGCATCACGGACCATTTCAAGGGCTTTGTGAACATGCGCGACGACGGCGCGCTGCTCGGGCCCTGGAACCCCTGGATCCGCGAGCCGCGCTTCGGCGGGCCGGTGTGGGAGCTGGTCAAGGCGGTCGCGTCGAACCCGCTGCTGCCGGCGCCGGTGCGCGAGGTCGCGATCCTCGTCACCGGCTCGCATTTCCGGTCCGGCTACGAGCTCTATGCCCACGTTCTGGTCGCCGAGCAGCGCGGTCTGTCCGACGAGAAGCTGGCGACCATCGTCGCCGGACAGCGGCCTGTCGATCTGACCAGGCAGGAGGCGGTCGCCTATGACATGGCCTCGGCCCTGGTCAGCGGTGGCGTGCTGCCGGAGCTGACCTATCGTGCGGCGGTGAAGGAGTTCGGCGAACACGGCGCGGCCGAGCTGTCCTATCTGGTCGGCGTCTACTGCATGGTCTCGGTCACGCTCAACACGTTCGACGTGCCGGTGCCGGATTAAAGCGAAGTGGCTTTCAGGTTGATCGACTGTTGCGGCTCGTTCACCTCTCCCGCTTGCGGGAGAGGTCGGCGCGAAGCGCCGGGTGAGGGCTTTCTCCTCTAGGGGATTGTCCCATTGCGGAAGCACCCTCTCCCGCAAGCGGGAGAGGGTGCGCACTTCTGTCGTTGCGCGATCAAGCGTCATTTTATCGCGTTTTAGCTCGCTGCGCTAATTGCGCACGGCGTAGAGCGGCGTTCGCAACGTCAGCTGATAGGACGGCTTCGGCGTCCACCCGATCAGCGCGGTGATGCCGAACAGGCGGTTGTCGTTGTCGTCCATGCGGTCAAGGTCGAGCCGCAGGATCGGCTGGGTGAAGGACTCCGCGATCGTCCGTCCCGCGAGCTGTGCGCCACCGAAGGACTGCATGCCGAAGCGCCCGGTGAACTTCCAGTTGCTCGGCCATTGGTAATAGCCGCCGCCATAGAGGACCGTGTTCGGCCGGATGCTGGCGAACGGGCTGGCAATGGTGGCGGTGGTGTATTGCATGCCGGCCAACCAGCCCCGCGTCTCGTCCTCGTCGAGCGCGTAGTCGAATTCCAGGATGTTGTTGAAGGAATTCACCATGCCCTGCTCGTTCGGCACCGACTGCGTCAGCGTCGATTGCAGCGTGATCGTCGGGATCTTGCCGCCATTCTGCTGGTAGAGGTCGGCCTGCACGCCGATGTTCCAGCTGGTGATATCGAAGGACGACCAGCCGCCGCCAATATCCGTCGTCGATCCGGACACGCCGCCATAGAGCGAGACGCGGTCGGTGACGTCGACGGTCAGCGGCAGGTCAACGGCAATCGACTTCGCCGCCGGCAAGCCGTTCGGCAGCGTCGTGCTTCGTCGCGCCGCCAGCGCTTGGAGCGCCGCCGACAGCGAGGTGGTGCCGAAGCCGAGCCCGAGCGTGCCTGCGGGAATCGTCGCATAGCTGGTGCGGAGGTCGAGGTAGATGTTCGGAACAGCCGGCTTTGCCGCTGCGTCCTCGTCCGCCTCGGCGGCGAAGGCAGCGCTCGCTGAAACCGTCAGGCAGGCCAGCCCCAGCGCGATCGCGCGCAAAGCCGGACGATGCGGAGGGTTGCGAGTTGACACGTGACAATCCGACGCGTGAGGCTCTGGTGGCGGAAACGCTCGCTAGATGGAACGTGATTGTTCCCGCGGTCAAGCGCTATCCGCAAACGATGGACTGTATCGACGCACGCGGCTACCCTGTCGTGACTGCACCGACACTCTCGCCGGCCAGAGTGCAGGCCAGACAACGGAGGACGACAGCCATGAACACGTCACGCCGCATCCTGCTCGCCGGAATGGCGGGGCTCGCCCTCGCTCCGACCGCTGCGGCGGCCGCACCGGCGCCAGTGGTCGATGATGTGACGGTTGCCGAAGAACGCTTTGCGCGCATGATCGCTGGCGCGCATGCTCCGGACGTCACTTGCGCACGGCAGGCGGAGCGCTATGCGGATGCGCACTGGCCCGAGTATCTCGCGGCCGCCAGAGCCGTTCTCGACGCACGCGTGTGATTCTCGCGCTCACTCACTTCTTCACCGCCCTCCGCACCTGTTCGCCGATCTGCGACAGCACGAGCTGGGCCTGCGGCAGGATCGCGCCCATGGCGTGGAAATTGTGGACCATGCCGTCGTGGCAGACATGCTCGACGGCGACGCCCGCGGCGAGCAGCTTGCGAGCATAGGCATTGCCTTCGTCGCGCATCGGGTCGTATTCGGCGGTGTGGATGATCGCGGTCGGCAGTCCCGTCAGCCGTGTCGCGCGCAACGGAGAGACGCGGGGATCGGCGGCGTCGATGCCCTCGGGCAGATAGTCGGAAAGATCCGCTTCGATCGTGGCGCGGTCGATCAGGTGGCCCTCGGCAAAGGCCTCGCGCGAGGGCGAGGTCTCCTCGAAATCCAGCACCGGGCAGATCAGACATTGCGCGGCAATGGAGAGGCCGGCGGTCTGCGCTGCCTCCTGGCACACGACCGCAGCGAGCGTTGCGCCGGCGGAATCGCCACCGATCACCAGGCGGTCCGCGTCGATGCCGAGCGATGCCGCCTCGCGCGCCACCCACTCGGTAGCCGCTATCGCGTCATCGACGGCGGCGGGGAATCTGTGCTCGGGCGCGAGCCGGTAGTCGACCGACACGAGGCGGCAGCCGGTGGCATGCGCCAGCGCGGCCGCGATGCGGTCGTGCGTGGCAATGCTGCCGGCGACGAGCCCGCCGCCGTGAAAGAACACGAAGCCCGGTGCGAGCTCCTCGGCGCTTGCCGGCGTGTAGAGGCGATAGGGCAGTTCGCCGGCGCGGCCGGCCAGAACGCCGTCGGACGTCGTCACATCCGCCGCCTCGGCACGCGCGAACTGCATCAGCTTTGCCAGCGATTGCCGCCGCGCCTCCACGCTGGGCCGGCTCCGCGCCTGCGGCGCAGCCGCAGCCATCATGGTCAACAAACGCTTGGCGAGCGGATCGAGCGGCATTGATTCTTCCTTCTCCCCTTGTGGGAGAAGGTGGCGCGCAGCGCCGGATGAGGGGTTTTCTCCGCAGATGAGTTCGCGGATGGATACCCCTCACCCGTCTCGCCGCTACGCGACGAGCCACCCTCTCCCACGAAGAGGAGGGTAGCTCACCAAGTCCCCGCAGGGAATCTTTTAGAAATTGGGCGCAATAGTGCCCGGACATTTCCAAGGGGAGGCCGGTCATGGCCGAGATCAAGAAGCCCATCGACTATTCGCCGAGCTGGACCTTCTTCGAGGGCGAATGGCACGAGGGCAACGTGCCGATCATGGGCTCGCGCACGCATGCGGCCTGGCTCGGCTCGATCGTGTTCGACGGCGCGCGCGCGTTCGAGGGGGTTGCGCCCGATCTCGACCGGCACGTCGCCCGCGTCAATCAATCGGCGATCAATTTTGGCCTGAAGCCGGTGCTCGATACCGGCGCCTGGCTTGCGCTCGCGACCGAAGGCATTGCGCGATTTGCGGCGGATGCCGAGCTCTATATCCGTCCGATGTACTGGGCGCAGAACGGGAGCGGTGGCGGCGTGCTGTTCGACCCCGAGACCACCAATTGTTGCCTGTGCATCTACGTGGCGCCGATGCCAAAACCCGTCGGCAACGCGATCACGCTGTCGCCGTTCCGCAGGCCCACCGCCGAATGCGCGCCTGTCGAGGCCAAGGCGGCCTGCCTCTATCCGAACAATTCGCGCGCACTCGCCGAGGCCGCCGCGCGCGGCTTCAACAACGCGCTGATGCTCGACATGCTCGGCAACGTCGCCGAGTTCGGCAATTCGAACGTGTTCATGGCGAAGGACGGCGTGGTCTTTACGCCGGTGCCGAACGGCACATTCCTGAACGGCATCACGCGCCAGCGTGTCATCAGCCTGCTTCGGGCCGACGGAGTAACCGTGGTCGAGAAGACGCTGCGCTATGCCGATTTCCTTGCCGCCGACGAGATCTTTTCATCCGGCAATTTCGCCAAGGTCGCGCCCGTGATCCGCATCGACGAGCACGAGCTGAAGCCGGGGCCGTTCTATACGCGCGCGCGAAAGCTCTATTGGGATTTCGCGCATGCGGTGAAGCTGGCGGCTTGAGCCGGCTGTCGCGCGCTTATGAGCTGCGTCTCCGGAACCGGCTGAACTGAAACGCCTGCGTTGAATCCCACGGCGTGTGATGCGTCTCGCTGCGCGTCTCGACGAGCTCAAACTCAGGCCCGAGCTCCGCTGCAAGGCTCGCGCTGTCGTGTCGCTGAACCGGCAGGCCGCTGCATTTCTCCGGACCATCGGGCGCGAACGTGCCGATGATGACTTGCCCGCTGGGGGTAAGCGCTGCCCGCAGGCGTTCGACATAGGCCGCCCTGTCGCGCGGCTCGGTCAGGAAATGAAACGCGGCGCGATCGTGCCAGACGTCGTAGGACTTCGCCGGCTGCCACGTCGTGGCGTCGGCAACGATCCAGTCGACGATCGAACCGGCTCCACCGATTCGCTTCTTCGCCGCATCAAGCGCGTTGGCAGAGAGATCCAGCACGGCGACGTCGCGATATCCGTCCTGCAGCAGCGCATCGACCAGCCGCGAGACGCCGCCGCCGATATCGATGATGGCTGCGCCATGATCCGGATTGGCCGCGCGGATCATCTCGAGCGAGATTGTCGGACTGTCCTGAAACCAGCTGACCTCGGCTTCGCCCTTGGTGGCGTAGACATTGTCCCAATGGGTGCTTCGGCCAGACATGGCTCGTCCTCGCTCGTCCTCCCGCTCGCTGGGGGCCGGTGCAAATGAAGGACTACTCGTCCTTCTTCGACATCCGCTCGAGGCGTTCCTGCATCTCCTTCATCTGCTGGCGCAGATCGTCGATGTTGCTGTCCTTCGACTCCTCGGTACTCGCACCGACCTCCGGCTCGGCAGTGGCAGTCGGACGGGGCGCCGCGAACGGCTTGAACATCGAGAAGGTCTGCTGGAACAGCTCCATGTTGCGGCGGACCTGCTCCTCCAGCGGAGCAAAAGGAGTGCCGGACAGCGTATTGGCGATCTGCTTGCGGAACTTCTCCTGCTCCTGCGTCAGCGTCGCGATCGACTGCTCCAGATATTTCGGCACCACCATCTGCATGCTGTCGCCATAGAAGCGGATGAGCTGGCGCAGGAAGGTGGTCGGCAGCAGGTTCTGGCCGGCCTTGTTCTCCTGCTCGAAGATGATCTGGGCGAGCACGGAGCGGGTGATGTCGTCGCCGGTCTTGGCGTCATAGACCAGGAAATCTTCGCCGTCCTTGACCATGGCGGCGAGGTCTTCCAGCGTCACGTAGGTACTCGTTCCGGTGTTATAGAGCCGGCGGTTCGCGTATTTCTTGATGGTGGTGGGTTGGTCTGATTTCGCCATGGGCTCTCACTTGCAAACGCGGAGAACGGGAACCTGTCGGGCAATGCCGCAGGGCGGGAAGAGTACGCAACGCAACAAAATAAGCATTTTCAAAGGGCTCACGCTACCGTTTTGTGCGGCACGGTTAATCGCAGAGCAAAATCCT
Organism: Bradyrhizobium sp. 191; assembly: GCF_023100985.1. Taxonomy (NCBI): domain Bacteria; kingdom Pseudomonadati; phylum Pseudomonadota; class Alphaproteobacteria; order Hyphomicrobiales; family Nitrobacteraceae; genus Bradyrhizobium; species Bradyrhizobium sp. 191. The sequence continues at coordinate 4,126,396 of NZ_CP064692.1, read as the reverse complement.
GCTTGCGAAAGCGCCAAGAACGCTATTTTGAATGCGTTGCGGCATGAATTCGGAGACCGTCCGATTGACATGCCTCAACGACGTTAACAGGATGCCGGTCGAGACTGGCGAGCCGTCTTTTCCCCAGCCCCGCCTGCCCCCTTCAAACCCAGGAGATGCCCATGTCAGACGATGTCGTCATCGTCAGCGCCGCCCGCACCCCGGTCGGTAGCTTCAACGGAGCGTTCGCGACCCTTCCCGCCCACGATCTCGGCGCTATCGCCATCAAGGCCGCGCTGGAGCGCGGTGGCATCGAGCCCGGCCGGGTCTCCGAGGTCATCATGGGTCAGATCCTGACCGCCGCCCAGGGCCAGAACCCGGCCCGCCAGGCTTCGATCGCCGCCGGCATTCCGGTGGAGAGCCCGGCCTGGGGCGTGAACCAGCTTTGCGGCTCGGGCCTGCGCACGGTTGCGCTCGGTTATCAGGCGCTGCTCAACGGTGATTCCGAGATCGTGGTCGCAGGCGGCCAGGAATCCATGAGCATGGCCCCGCACGCCCAGTACCTGCGTGGTGGCGTCAAGATGGGCCCCGTCGAGTTCGTCGACACCATGATCAAGGACGGCCTGTGGGATGCCTTCAACGGCTACCACATGGGCAACACCGCCGAGAACGTCGCACGGCAGTGGCAGATCACCCGCGCCCAGCAGGACGAGTTCGCCGTCGCTTCGCAGCAGAAGGCGGAGGCCGCGCAGAAGGCCGGCAGGTTCAACGACGAGATCGTCCCCGTCACCATCAAGACCCGCAAGGGCGACGTGGTCGTCAGCGCCGACGAATATCCGCGTCATGGCGCCACGCTCGACGCGATGGCCAAGCTCAAGCCGGCCTTCGAGAAGGATGGCACGGTCACTGCGGGCTCGGCCTCCGGGATCAACGACGGCGCCGCCGCCGTGGTGCTGATGACCGCCAAGCAGGCGGCCAAGGAAGGCAAGAAGCCGCTCGCGCGCATCGTGTCCTGGGCTCAGGCCGGCGTCGATCCTAAGATCATGGGCTCGGGCCCGATCCCGGCCTCGCGCGCCGCGCTGAAAAAGGCCGGCTGGAGCGTCGGCGATCTCGACCTGATCGAGGCCAACGAAGCCTTCGCGGCACAGGCCTGCGCCGTCAACAAGGATCTCGGCTGGGACACATCCAAGGTCAACGTCAATGGCGGCGCGATCGCAATCGGCCATCCGGTCGGCGCATCCGGCGCACGCGTGCTGGTGACGCTGCTGCACGAAATGCAGAAGCGCGATTCGAAGAAGGGCCTGGCCACGCTGTGCATCGGCGGCGGCATGGGTATCGCGATGTGTTTGGCGCGCGACTGACGACAACCTTGCACGGAGCTGACGCGTGCGCCGCACACGTCAGCGCTGCGTTGCACGCGGCTAAAAAGGCGGCGGTTGCAAATCAAATATTCTTCGCAACCACGCAAGCCTCGACTAAAGAGAAACGCCCGGCTCGACGCCGGGCGTTTTGTTCTTGATGTCCGTCAAACGTCCCGCATAATCCGCAGCTAAAAACAGTCACTCTCAAGCGTCCGAAGAGTCCAAGGGAAGGAATACGACATGGCACGTGTTGCACTGGTGACGGGTGGTACGCGGGGCATCGGAGCGGCGATCAGCAAGGCGCTGAAGGCGGCCGGCTACAAGGTCGCGGCGAACTATGCCGGCAACGATGCGGCGGCGGAGAAGTTCAAGGCCGAGACCGGCATCGCCGTCTACAAATGGGACGTCAGCAGTTTCGACGCCTGCGCGGCCGGCGTGAAGCAAGTCGAAGCCGATCTCGGGCCGATCGAGGTGCTGGTCAACAATGCCGGCATCACCCGCGACACCGCCTTCCACAAGATGACGCTCGAGCAGTGGACCGCCGTCATCAATACCAATCTGGGTTCGCTGTTCAACATGACGCGCCAAGTCATCGAGGGCATGCGCGCGCGCAAGTTCGGCCGCATCATCTCGATCTCGTCGATCAACGGCCAGAAGGGGCAGTTCGGTCAGGTCAACTATTCCGCGGCGAAGGCCGGCGACGTCGGCTTCACCAAGGCGCTCGCGCTCGAGAACGCCAAGGGCGGCATCACCGTCAATGCGATCTGCCCGGGCTACATCAACACCGAAATGGTGCAGGCGGTGCCGAAGGACGTCCTGGAGAAGAACGTGATCCCGCAGATCCCGGCCAACCGGCTCGGCGAACCCGAAGAGATTGCGCGCGCGGTCGTGTTCCTCGCGGCCGATGAGTCCGGCTTCATCACCGGCTCGACGCTGACGATCAACGGCGGCCAGTACATGGTGTGATGCGATCGCATCACGTGCGATCATATTGGTGACCCAGTCATGCCCGGGCTTGTCCCGGGCATGATGCCCTGTCATTCCGGGGCGCCGCGCTAGCGGCGAACCCGGAATCTCGAGGTTCCGGGTTTGGCTCTTCGAGCCGCCCCGGAACGACGAGGCCCTGGAATGACTCCCCGTACCGCCACGCTGATCGGTTTGACCGCGATCCTGATGTGGTCGCTGCTGTCAGTGATGACGGTGGCGACCGGAAAGATCCCGGCATTCCAGCTCGCCGCGATGACCTTCGCGATCGGCGGTGTCGTTGGGCTGCTCACCTGGATCGGGCGGAGCGAGGCGGCGAAAAGCCTGCGTCAGCCGCTCGCCGTCTGGGTCGTCGGCGTTGGTGGCCTGTTCGGCTATCATGCGCTGTATTTTCTCGCGCTGCGCTTCGCCCCGCCGGCCGAAGCGGGCCTTCTGAACTACCTGTGGCCGCTGCTGATCGTGCTGTTCTCGTCATTCCTGCCTGGCGAGCGGCTGGCTGCGCATCACATCATCGGCGCCGTGCTCGGCCTCGTCGGCACGGTGCTGCTGTTCGCCGGCAACACCAGCGGTTTTGCGCCTGGAGCTGTGCCGGGTCTCATCGCGGCCTTCATCGCGGCGTTTGTCTGGGCGACCTATTCGGTGCTGTCGCGCCGGTTGAAAGCGGTGCCGACCGATGCGGTCGCGGGCTTCTGTCTTGCCACGGCAATATTGGCCGCGCTGATGCACGGCCTGCTTGAAACCACGGTCTGGCCGGGGACGGGCTTGCAATGGCTCTCGGTCATCGCACTCGGCATCGGCCCGGTCGGCGCCGCGTTCTACGCCTGGGACATCGGCATGAAGCGCGGCGACATCCGCGTGCTCGGCGCCGCCTCCTACGCGACGCCGCTGCTCTCGACCGGCTTCCTCATCGCCGCCGGTTTTGCCAAGGCCAGCACCAGCATCGCCATCGCCGCCATCCTGATCGCCGGTGGCGGCCTGATCGCGGCAAAGGACATGGTGCTGCGGAAGAGGTGAGCTACGGCTCCCAGCCCTTTGGTGCGAGCTCGAACTTCGCGAACTCGAATGCGGGCGCCACGGTGCAGCCGACCAGCGTCCACTCGCCCGTGGTTTCTGCCATCTGCCAGGCCTGCGCCGGCACGATCGCCTGCGGCCGCTCGCCGTTGGCGAGGTCGGTGCCCAGCCGCACCTCATGCTGGGAGCAGCCGTCATGGGCGATGCGCAGCATCAAGGGACTGCCGGCGTAATAGTGCCACGTCTCGACCGCATCGACGCGATGCCAGTGCGAACGCTCGCCGCGGGCGAGCAGGAAATAGATCAATGTCGAGCGCGAACGCCCGTTGGCGTCCGTGGCCAGATCGCGAAACGTTTCGCGGTAATGCCCGCCTTCGGGATGCGGCCGGAGTTCGAGGCGCGCGATGATCTCGGCTGCGGTCGGCATCGATCCCCGTCAGGATTTGTTCTTCAGGACTTGTGCTTCAGGACTTGTTCTTGCGCTCGCGCAGTTCGCCGAACACCGCGGCGGCATCCGCGCCCTTCATGTGCAGCTTCGCCGCGACCGCCGGCTCATCGGCGCGCAGGAATACGTTGGCGCGCTTCTCCTCACCAAGCAGCGAGGGAATGGTCGGCTTGTTCTCGGCCCGCAGCTTCGCCACTTCCGCGGCGCGCGCCTGGAGCGCCGCATTGTCCGGCTCGATGGTGAGTGCGAACTTGACGTTGGACGCCGTGTATTCGTGGCCGCAATAGAGCTTGAAGTCGTCGGGCAGCGCCCGCAGCTTCAGAAGCGAATCCCACATCATCGGGTAGGTGCCCTCAAAGACGCGGCCGCAGCCGATCGAGAACAGCGTGTCGGCGGCGAAAACCGTCTTCTCGGTGTCGAACACGTAAGAGATGTGGTCGAGCGTGTGGCCGGGCGTCTCCACGACACGCGCCAGCAAATTCCCGATCTTCACCACGTCGGCGTTGGCGACACGCAGGTCGACATTCGCGATCTTCGTGGTCTTGTCGTGCGGCGCCACGACGCGGCAATTGTATTTCTGCTTGAGTTCGGCAACCCCGCCGACATGATCGCCGTGATGATGGGTGATCAGGATGTCGGTGAGCTGCCAGCCCTCGCGCTCCAGGGCCTGGAGGATGGGACCGGCCTCGGGCGCGTCGATCGACGCCGTCGCCTTGGTTTCCACATCGTGGATCAGATAACCGAAATTGTCGTTTAAACAGGTGAAAGTACGAATTTCGGCGGCCATGTCATCTCCATCGGGCTCAGCCCCGCCAGACAAATATGGCGTTAACGTTGCGCAGGCAATGCAATATTCCGCGCGCAGTGGCGGCCTGGCGCATGTTACATTGCCGTCATGACCATCGACGTCGTCGACCTCCGCGAGTTCTATTCCCGCCGCCTCGGGATCGTGGCGCGGCAAATGATCAATCGCGGCATCAGGGAGCGCTGGCCAAGCGCCGAGGGCCAGCGCGTGCTCGGCATCGGCTATCCCACGCCCTATCTGGGATTGTTCCGTGAGGACGCCGAGCGCTGCATCGCCTTCATGCCGGCGGCCCAGGGCGTCCTGAAATGGCCGACGGGACGACCGGCGCTGGCCTCGCTGGTCGACGAATACTCGCTGCCGCTTCCTGACGCCGCGGTCGACCGCATCCTTCTGGTCCACGCGCTGGAGATGTCGGACGATCCGGCCGCGCTGCTGCGCGAGGTGTGGCGCGTGCTGTCGCCGTCCGGGCGCGTGATCGCCGTGATCCCGAACCGGCGCGGGGTGTGGACCCGCACCGACAGCACGCCCTTCGGTCACGGCCGGCCCTATTCGCGCTCGCAGATCACCGAGCTGCTGCGCCAGACCTGGTTCACGCCGACCGCCTGGGGCGAGGCGTTGTTCATGCCGCCCTATGCCGGAGGCTGGGTGCTGAAATCGGCGCAGATGTGGGAGCGCGCCGGGGCAGCGTTGTCGCTGCCCTTTGCCGGCGTCCATATCGTGGAGGCGACCAAGCAGGTCTACCGCGCGATCCCCGCCAAGCGCGAGCGCGCGCGGCTCATTCCCTCGCTCGCGAAGCCGGTGCTGGTGCCGTCCCAGACGACAGCGACGCGCGGCTAGCTTAACCTCTCCCTATGGGTCCCTATGGGAGAGGTGGTCCGTGCTTGCGGCCCCCACCGATTGGACCAACGCACACCGTCCAAACAAATCGTCCCGGCGCGAGGCCGGGACGATTTCAGTTCAGGACATCAGATCAGAAATGGCTACTCGCCAGGGGCGACCTCGTCGCTGGACGCGACTGGGGCGGCCTCGCGCTCGGGGCGCGGGCCATGCGGCCGGCGCCGCCGCCGCGGATAGCGCTCGCCGCCACCGGCGCCCTCGAACCCGCCCTGGCCGCCATTCGCTGCGACATTCACTTGCGGCTGCGCGCCGGTGATGAAGGAGGGCAGGCGGTCGACGCTGCCGGCATCGGCGATGACGGGCTGCGGCTGGTTGGCGGGTTGCGGCTGATATTGCGGCTGAGCACGATGATCGCGTTCGCGGTGCTCGCGCGGCTGCTGGTTGTCGCGCTGATAGGGCTGCTGGCTCTCGCGCTGCTGCTGATCACGCTGGTGGTGATCGCGCTGGCCATCGCGGTCGCGCATGAAGGGCTGCTGCGGAGGCTGCGGGACGAAACCCGGCTCCTGGCCGAAAGCTGAGAAATTCTCGCCGTCATCCTCGCCGTCGTCGCTGCTGCTGACGGGCTCATCGCCGCGCGGCTGCTGGTTCTGACGGAACTGCTCCTGGGCCGCCGCGATCAGGCGGAAGTAATGCTCGGCATGCTGGTAGTAGTTCTCGGCTGCAACGGGGTCTCCGGAGGAGCGCGCATCACGCGCAAGCTGGAGATACTTTTCAGCGATGTGCGAAGCGGTGCCGCGAATCTTGATGTCGGGTCCGTTGGACTCGTAGACCCGGGTCATCGGGTTCTGGCCACGCCGGTTGTTGTTATTGTTGTTGCGGTTGCGCATCCGCTGCTTGTTCTGACCGTTTCTCATGTCCTGCCTTCGATTCCAGCCCTAAAGGTTGCACGCATTACTGATTGCTAGGAGTGACCTGGTGACAGCGGCTCACATCTCTCGCGCGCACCGCGCGCAAGCCGGATCGAGCCCTGCCAATGTTCGTCGACCGTCGCGTTCAACAAAGACGCGTTCCCCACCCGCCAGCATTCGTTGCCAGCGAACCCATTCATTTCGCCTGCCGAAACAAGCCCAGCGTTCTTGCGTAAGTCTTCAAGCGCAATATCAGGCTTTCGTTCACGTTGCGGTCGGAGAGCAGCGCAGCTCCACTGGCCATCGCGCTCAACAGGACCTGCGGCTTGGAACCTTTAAATCAGTAACGCTCTCGCCCGAGAGCCCGGCTTTCACCCGTAGGTATACGGGGCCGGCACCGATGTGTTGGACGGAACGTAGTCGTTCCCAGGCGATATTCCAAGAGGTTTTTGCAGCCCAATCCAGCTTTTATGGAGGCATTTTTCGGGCCGAAACGGCCCGCGGAATGCCCGCCAGGTCGGCCTTGGGCGGCCGGTCCAGCGATAACGCGGCGCCCCTCATCAAGGTTTCAATATTTTGGGCCTGACCCTGTCCGGCCTCGACGATCACCGCTCCGCCGGGCGCGAGCCGTTCGGCCGCCTGGGGGATCAGCGCGCGGTAGGCGTCATATCCGTCATTGCCCCCGTCGAGCGCCAGATACGGATCGTGCCCGCGCACCTCGATGCTCAGTTTCGGAATCTCGGCCGAGGGAATATAGGGCGGGTTCGAGACGATGAGATCGAACGGGCCGCGGAGCGCAGCGGCGTAGGAGCAGGCGACGAAGGCGGCGCGGTCGGCGAGGCCGAGCGCGGCGGCATTGTCCCTGGCGGTTCTGAGCGCGTTCTGGCTGAGATCGGTGCCGACGCCGAAAGCATCAGGAATTTCGTGCAGCAGCGCGAGCAGGATCGCGCCGGATCCGGTGCCGATGTCGGCGATACGCGGCGGATGAGACGCCTGCCGCTCGCGAAATATCTCGAGTGCAAGCTCGACCACGGTCTCGGTATCGGGGCGCGGGACCAGGGTTGCTTCCGACAAGCGAAATGGCAGGCCCCAGAATTCGCGTGTTCCGAGGATGCGCGCCACCGGCTCGCCGGCGACGCGGCGCTGCGCATGCTGCGCGAGCCGCGATGCTTCGGCCGCGGTGAGGGGACGGGCAGCCTGCGTGACCAGGCCGGTGAGGTCGAGGCCGAGCACCGCACCGATCAGGATGCGGGCGTCGAGCTCGGCTTCGTCGAGCTGTGCCGATCTCAACAGCGCAGCGAGCGTGCGCCGCGCACCCTCGATGGATTGTCCGGTGAAGGGGTTGCTCACGCCTCAGGCCGCCGCGCCTTGCGCAGCGAGCTGTGCGGCCTGGTGCTCCGTCGTCAGTGCATCGATCAATTCGCCCAGGGCTTCACCCGCGATCACCTGCGGCAGCTTGTAGAGCGTGAGGTTGATGCGGTGGTCGGTGACGCGCCCTTGCGGAAAATTATAGGTGCGGATGCGCTCGGAGCGGTCCCCGGAGCCGACCTTCTCCTTGCGCTCGGCGGAGCGTGCGGCGTCGACGCGTTGCCGCTCGGCGTCGTAGATGCGCGAGCGCAGGATGTTCATGGCGGAGGCGCGGTTCTTGTGCTGCGAGCGGCTGTCCTGCATCATCACCACGATGCCGGTCGGGATGTGGGTGATGCGGATCGCCGATTCGGTCTTGTTGACGTGCTGGCCGCCCGCTCCTTGCGCGCGCATGGTCTCGATCCGCAGGTCGTCGTTCTTGATGTCGACGTCGACGTCCTCGACCTCCGGCAGCACGGCCACCGTCGCGGCCGAGGTGTGGATGCGTCCCTGCGTCTCGGTGTCGGGCACGCGCTGCACGCGGTGCACGCCGGATTCGAACTTCAGCTTCGAGAACGCGCCGCGGCCCTGCACCTCGGCGATGATTTCCTTGTAGCCGCCGACGGTGCCTTCGCTGGCCGAGATCACCTCGACCTTCCAGCCCTGAAGGCTGGCAAAGCGCTCGTACATTCGGAACAGGTCGCCGGCGAACAGCGAGGCTTCGTCGCCGCCGGTGCCGGCGCGGATTTCCAGCACCACGTTGCGGTCGTCCATGGCGTCCTTCGGCAACAGCGCGACGCGGATCTTCTGGACCAGCTCCTCGATTTGTCGCGTCAGCTCGTCGCGTTCGGCCTCCGCCATGCTGCGCATCTCGGCATCGGTCGCCGGATCGGCGATCAGCGCCTCGGTGTCCGCCAGCTCCTTGACGGCGGAGCGATAAGCCTTCACCGCTTCGACCAACGGGGTGATCTCGGCGAGCTCGCGTGTGATCTGCACATACCGCTCGGAGGTGAGTTGTCCGAGCGATTCGGCCTCGAGCGAGGCGTGATGCGCGAGCAGGACGTCCAGTTTGGCTTCGGGGAGTGATGACATCGGTTCAGTCTCAATAGCGGCAAGAGGCGGGGCGGCAGGACGCGGCGACAGGCCCGCTACAAGGCCAGCCCTTCGGCCTCGGCAAATTCCGTCAGCTTCTGCCGGATCGAGACGCTGCCGGCCGGCGCATCCAGCAGCGGGCCAAGCGCCGCCTCGGCCTTCTTGGCGTCGAGGTCGAGCACCATCGCCTTGACCGGGCCGAGCGCAGTCGCCGAGAGCGACAGCGAGCGGTAGCCCAGCCCGATCAGCGCCAGCGCGCCGATCGGCTTCGACGCCATCTCGCCGCACAGCGAGAGCGATTTCTTCGCCGCGTGCGCCTTGCTTGCGATGTCGCGCAGCGCGCGCAGGATCGGCGCCGACATGGTGTCGAAGCGTTCGGACACCTTGGCATTGCCGCGATCGACCGCGAACAGGAACTGGAACAGATCGTTGGAGCCGACCGAGATGAAGTCGACCTTCTTCAGGAGCTCGTCGAGCTGGTACAGCAGCGCCGGCACCTCGACCATGGTGCCGATGTCGATTCTTTCAGGCAGCGTGTGGCCGTGCTGGCGCAGATATGTCAGCTCGCGCTCGACCAGCGCCTTGGCCGAATCGAACTCGGCGACCTCCGAGATCATCGGGAACATGATGCGCAGCGCGCGGCCGCCGCCGGCGCGCAGCAGCGCGCGGATCTGGCCGCGCAGCAGGCCGGGACGATCCAGCCCGAGCCGGATCGCGCGCCAGCCGAGCGCGGGATTTTCCTCGATCACGGCTTCCATATAGGGCAGCGCCTTGTCGCCGCCGATGTCGAGGGTGCGGAAGGTGACGGGCTTGCTGCCGGCGGCGTCCAGCACGGTGCGATAGAGCGCGAGCTGGTCGCTGGTGCGCGGCAGGCTCTGGCCGACCATGAATTGCAGCTCGGTGCGGAACAGGCCGATGCCGGCGCTGCCGGTGTCCTCGATATGCGGCAGGTCGATGGCGAGCCCTGCGTTGATCATCAGCTCGACCTTCTGGCCGTCCTTGGTGACGCAGGGCCGGTCGCGCAGCGCCAGATACTGGGCCTGGCGGCGGGCGCGGAAGCGCACGCGCTCGGCGAAGGCCGCCTCGATCTCCTGCGACGGCCGCACATAGATCGAGCCGGACGTGCCGTCGACGATGATGGCGTCGCCGGGATCGGCGATGCCGGGCGCGTTCGGTACTTCGCCGACCGCGGGAATGCCGAGCGCGCGCGCCACGATCGAGACGTGCGAATTGGCGGTGCCTTCCTCCAGCACGATGCCGCGCAGGCGCTTGCGGTCGTAGTCGAGCAGTGCCGCCGGGCCCATCGCGCGGGCGATGACGATGGCATTGTCGGGCAATTGTTCGCGCGAAGGCGCGTGATCCTGGCCGACCAGCTGCCGCATCAGGCGGTAGCCGAGGTCTTCGAGGTCGTGCAGGCGGTCGCGCAAGTATGGATCGGTCGAGCGCAGCATGCGCGCGCGGGTGTCGGATTGCACGCGTTCGACGGCGGCTTCCGCGGTGAGGCCGGTGGCGACCGCCTCGTGCAGCTTGTGCGACCAGCCCTGGTCGTTGGCGAACATGCGGTAGGCTTCCAGCACCTCGCGATGCTCGCCGCCGTCGGCGACGTCGCCGCGCTCCAGCATGCGGTCGAGGTCGGCGCGCAGCTTGGCGAGCGCGGTGTCCAGCCGCTTGATCTCCTTCGGCAGGTCCTCGGCGATGTAGTCCTTGATGACGACGCGGGGCTCGTGCAGCACGACATGGCCGAGCGCGATACCCTCGGACAGGATCGCGCCGGCCTTCTGCGCGGAATGGCGCGCCGCCGGCTCCTGGCCCGGCTGGGCCAGCGCGGACAGCTCGCCCGAGGCAATCAGCTCGGCCAGCACCATCGCGGTGGTCTGGAGTGCCTCGAGCTCCTCCTCGACATAGTTGCGCTTGGCGCGGTTCTGCACCACCAGCACGCCGAGCGTGTTGCCGGCGCGCAGGATCGGCACGCCGAGGAAGGAGTGGTAGATCTCTTCGCCGGTCTCGGGGCGGAACGAGAAGGCGGGGTGGCTCTGCGCATCGCTCAGATTGAGCGGCGTCGCCTCGCTGGCGACCAGGCCGACCAGGCCTTCATGGGCGCTGAGCACGGTATGGTGCACCGCCTCGCGGTTGAGACCTTCGGTGGCGTAGAGCTCGAGCGTGTTGTCGATGCGCAGCACATAGACCGAACACACCTCGGCCACCATGTTGGCGGCGATCAGCACCACGATCTTGTCCAGCCGCTCCTGGGCCGAGACCTGCTCCGCCATGGTTTCGCGGAGCCGTCTCAACAAGACGCGGGGACCTCCCGACGCGCTCCGCATGAACCGTCAATCTCCTCCGTCTGCCGGGCCCGGCGGTATCAGCCGGCGGCTGGCTCAAAATTCCAGAAAAACAACCAAATTGTTTGTCCGGCGCAGGCACAAGCCCAAAATCTACCTGAGATTTAGCGCTTGTACCGAATCAGCGCCGCCTGAACTGGGACACAGTCTGCGGCAGCCCACCCTGTTCGCCGTATAGCGAATTGAGGCTTGTTTTGCCAAGCAAAACGCCTGCCAAACGCGAAGGTGTGTACACCTTCCCGTTTGCTGCGACCGCTAAGAGAAAATTAGCCTAGGCATGGTCCGGGAAAGTGCGAGGCGGTTTTCCGGAAAGACCATGCTCTGACAACAACCTGAAGCGCAACGATGGTCGCGCTTCAGGCCTGATCGAGGCCGTAGAGCGTATGCAGGGTGCGCACCGCCAGCTCGGTATAGGCGGCATCGATCAGAACCGAGAATTTGATCTCGGAGGTTGTAATAGCCCGGATGTTGATGTTCCGCCCGGCGAGGGCCGAGAACGCCTGGGCGGCAACGCCGGCATGGCTGCGCATGCCGCTGCCGATCACCGAGATCTTGGCGACGTCGGTGGCGGTATCGAGCCGCGCATAGCCGATCTTGGCCTTGGCGGCGGTAATCGTATCCTTGGCGCGGGTATAGTCGGCGGCCGGCACCGTGAAGGTGAGGTCGGTGGTCTTGCCGTCCTCGGACACATTCTGCACGATCATGTCGACGTTGATGTTGGCATCCGCCAGCGGGCCGAAGATCGAGGCCGCGACGCCGGGCTTGTCCTCGATCTGGCGCACCGAGATCTGAGCCTCGTCCTTCGAAAAGGCGATGCCGGTGACGACGTGGCTTTCCATGATCTCCTCCTCGCTGCAGATCAGCGTGCCGGGCGGCTGGTTGGCATGCGGGTCGATATCCTCGGGCTTGTCGAAGCTCGAGCGGACGAAGATCGGCATGTTGTGGACCATGCCGAGTTCCACCGAGCGGACCTGGAGCACCTTGGCGCCCTGCGAGGCCAGTTCCAGCATGTCTTCGAACGCGATCTTGTCGAGCCTCCTGGCCTTCGGCACGATTCGCGGGTCGGTAGTGTAGACGCCGTCGACGTCGGTGTAGATGTCGCAGCGATCCGCCTTGACGGCGGCGGCGATCGCCACGGCCGAGGTGTCGGAGCCGCCACGGCCGAGCGTGGTGATGCGATTGGTCTCGGGGTTGATGCCCTGGAAGCCGGCGATGACCGCGACCTCCTTGCGCTCCCTAAAGCGCTTGATGATCTCGCTGCCGTCGATGTCCTCGATCCGGGCCGAGGCATGGGCGTCGCTGGTCTTGATCGGGATCTGCCAGCCCTGCCAGGAGCGGGCCTGGATGCCCATGCCCTGGAGCACGATGGCAAGAAGACCCGACGTCACCTGTTCGCCCGAGGCGACCACGGCGTCGTATTCGCGCGCGTCGTGCATCGGCGAGGCCTCGGTGCACCAGGCGACCAGCTCGTTGGTCTTGCCGGCCATCGCCGAGACGACCACGGCCACTTCATGGCCGGCATCGACCTCACGCTTCACATGGCGTGCGACGTTGCGGATACGTTCGATGTTGGCGACGGACGTGCCGCCGAATTTCATCACGAGGCGGCTCATGACGACGCGTGCATTCCTTCATAAGGATCAGTATGGTGACCCGCACCGGACGGGTGCCTCGCGGACACCGACGCGCGTATACATAGCGGCGGGGGCCGGGGGGCAAGCGGGTTCCTGCGGGGGGCAGGGCGCGGGGGAAAGTAGGTCAACCGAGATCATGGCGCGCTATATCGACGAGATCCTGCAACCGGGCGAGCGGGTGCTGTATTCGACCAATGCGCACTGGATCTTCCACTTTCCGGCCATCGTGGCCTGGATCGTGGCGCTGGCCCTGTTCGTGCTGTCCCGGCAGGCCACCGCCGACTGGCTCGTCCTGCTTTGCCTGGTCGCCTCGGGTCTCGTGGCTCTGGCCGCCTTGTATTGGACCATCAAGGGCTGGTTCCATCGCTTCACCACCGAGACCGACGTCACCAATCTCAGGGTCGTGCACAAGACCGGTTTCATCAAGCGCCGAACCTTCGAGATGGCGCTGGACAAGGTCGAGAGTGTCGACGTCGACCAGTCCATCCTTGGACGTATTCTCAACTACGGCGACGTGACGATTCGCGGCGTCGGCGAGGGCATCGAGACGATCAGGACCATCGCCTCGCCGCTCGCCTTCCGTAGTTCGATCACCACGCGGTAGGACCGCGCGCAACCATGAGCATGCAGCAAAATACTTCCCTTTCCGCCCAGCCGGGCTCCACCGTCGACGCCGCCGAGATCGCGAAATTCTCAAAACTCTCCGCGGAGTGGTGGGACCCCAAGGGCAGGATGGCGCCGCTGCACCGGATCAACCCGCTGCGGCTCGGCTATATCCGCGATGCCGCCTGCCGCAAGTTCGAGCGCAACGTGCGCAGCCTCAATTGCCTCGGGTCCCTGCGCGTGCTCGACATCGGCTGCGGCGCCGGCCTGCTGTGCGAGCCGTTGTCGCGGCTGGGCGCACAGGTCATCGGCATCGATCCTTCCCAGAGCAACATCGCGGCCGCAAAGCTCCACGCCGACAAGAGCCATCTTGCGATCGACTACCGCTGCACCACGGTGGAGGAGATCGACCCGCGCGAGCGCTTCGACATCGTGCTGGCGATGGAGGTGGTCGAGCACGTCGTCGATGTCGGCGTCTTCCTGAAGCGCTGCGCCGCGATGCTGAAGCCGAACGGCCTGATGGTGGTCTCGACGCTGAACCGCAACTGGAAGAGCTTCGCGCTCGCCATCGTCGGCGCCGAATACGTGCTGCGCTGGCTGCCGCGCGGCACCCACGAATGGAGCAAGTTCGTCACCCCCGACGAGCTCGCAAAACACCTGCTCGACACCCGCCTCGTCATCACGGAGCAGACCGGCGTGGTCTACAGCCCCTTCGCCGACAAATGGACCCTCTCGTCCGATATGGACGTGAATTACATGGTGGTTGCGGAAGCCATGGTGTGAGGGGGCATGAGCGAGATGCGAAGTCCAACGCCCCGGGCGGTGTCGTCCCTGCGAACGCACTAGATACGTGCATGCCCTAGTGCGTGCGCAGGGACGACACCGAATTTGTTGCGAGCGCATCGCACCCATGACACCCATGCGGTTGACCAGCGAATCTGTTCCCGTCACGCTGATCACCATTCCTCTCTGATTACCCACCCCGATGCTCACCATCGCCAGCCTCTGGATTCCCTTCACCATCATTGCCGCGCTCGGGCAGGTCGCGCGCAATGCGATGCAGCGGTCGTTGACGAAGCCGCTGGGGACCTGGGGCGCGACCAATATCCGCTTCCTGTTCGGCTTTCCATTCTCGGTGCTGTTCCTCGCCGTCGTGCTGCTCGCGACCGGCGATCATCTGAGCGTGCCGCCGACCGTGTTCTGGCCCTGGCTGCTGTTAGGGGCACTCAGCCAGATCGTCGCCACCGGCCTGATGCTGCTTGCGATGAACGACCGCTCCTTCGTGGTGACGACGGCTTACCTGAAGACCGAGGCGATACAGACCGCGATCTTCGGCTTCATCTTCCTCGGCGATCACCTCACCTGGCTCAAGGTGCTCGCGATCGCGATCGCCACCGTCGGCGTCGTCATCACCGCGCTGCGCCCCGGCGGCGAGAAGAGCTTTGCCGAACTGAAGCCGACCATCACCGGCCTCGTCGCCGCCGCGGCGTTCGCGCTGTCCGCGGTTGGTTTTCGCGGAGCGATCATCACGGTGCCCGACGTGTCGTTCGTGACGGCCTCCTCGTTCACGCTGGTGCTCGGCCTGTTCGTGCAGACGCTGGTGCTGACGATCTATCTGCTTCTACGCGCGCCAGACGTATTGCGGGGAATCCTCGGATTATGGCGGCCGTCGATGCTCGCCGGCTTCACGGGCGCCTTCGCCTCGCAATTCTGGTTCCTGGCGTTCGCGCTGACGGCGGCTGCCAATGTCCGCACACTCGCTTTGATCGAGGTGCTGTTCGCGCAGGCCGTGGCCTACTACTCGTTCAAGCAGCCGATCGCGCCGCGCGAGCTCGCAGGGATCGCGCTGATCGTGATCGGCGTGGCGGTGCTGGTGGCGGTGTAGCTGGGCGTCATTCCGGGGCGCCCGACGGGCGAACCCGGAATCTCGAGATCCCGGGTCCGGTCCTTCGGACCGTCCCGGAACTGACGCGCTCCGCGCGTCAGTTCCGGTCTTCCGGGAGCGTCGGCAGCGGCGAGACCTCGATGCCTTCGTCGATCAGCGACTTCGCCTCTTCCGGCGAGGCCTCGCCGTAGATCGGACGGTGCTCCTTGTCGCCGTAGTGCATGGCGCGGGCTTCGTTCGGAAAACGCTCGCCGACATTGTCGGCGTTCTTGACGATGTGATCGCGCAGCTCCTTGAGCTTGGCGCGCAGCTCGCGCTCCTGCGCCATCAGCAGCGGGGTCGGTCCTGACGGTGCAGCATCGGGCGTCGTGGCCGTGGTAACTGGCTCCGGCGGCGGCACTGCGGGACCGCGGCCCTTCTTGCCGACGATGCGTGGCGCCATGATCGCCTTGTCGACCTTGGCCGAGCCGCAGATCGGGCAGGTCACGAGCTTCCGCTTCACCTGCGAATCATAGGCCGACGAGCTCTGGAACCAGCTCTCGAAGGCGTGGTCCCGGTCGCAGCGAAGGGCGTAGCGGATCATGCCGAGCCCCGCACGAGGTGCAAATGGTCCGGTCCCGCCTTGGGGTCGGAGACGCCGAAGCGGCGGCCATGCTGGAGCGACGGAATGGCCCGGCGGGCGGTCTCGACCTTGGCTGGGTCGATCCTGGCCATGATGATGCCGGGCTCGACATCGCCCTCGGCGAGGATCTCGCCCCAGGGATCGATGATCAGCGAGTGGCCGTAAGTCTCGCGCTTGTTCTCGTGCAGGCCGGCCTGGGCCGCGGCGAAGACGAAGCAGCCGGTCTCGATCGCGCGTGCGCGCAGCAGCACGTGCCAATGCGCTTCGCCGGTCTTGCGGGTGAAGGCCGACGGCACCGTGATGAAATACGCGCCGCTCTCGGCGAGCGCACGGTAGAGTGCCGGGAAGCGCACATCGTAGCAGATCGTCAAGCCCACGCGGCCCCAGGGCAGATCCGAGATCACGGCGGTCTCGCCCGGCTGGTAATTGGCGGATTCGCGATAGCTCTCGCCGTCCGGCAGCTCGATGTCGAACATGTGGATCTTGTCGTAGCTCGCGAGCACATCGCCCTCGGGCCCGATCAGGAAGGAGCGGTTGACCGCCTTCTCCGGCGAGAAGCGCAGCGCCAGCGAGCCGACATGGAGATGAATCTTCAATTCCGCCGCGAGGGCGCGATAGGCCTTCAGCGAAGCGTCGTCCTCTTCACTCTGCAGATGCTCGAACAATGCCTTGCGGTTCAGCTGCATCATGTTGCTGACTTCGGGCGTCTGCACGTAGTCGGCGCCGTTGGCCGCAGCCTGCCGGATCAGTTTCGTTGCCTGTTCGAGGCTCGGCTCGGGCATCAGGCCGGTGCGCATCTGCACCATGGCCCCGGTGAAGGTGCGATTCTCGCTCATGAGACCGCCTTGACGCTCTCGAGCATGCCGTCGAGCTTGCCGTTGCGGTCGAGCGCATAGAGCTCGTCGCAGCCGCCGACATGGGCGCCGCCGATCCAGATCTGCGGGAAAGTCGAACCTTGGCCGGCGCGGCCGTACATTTCCTGGCGCCAGGACGGGTTCTTGGCGACGTCGAATTCGGTGAAGGTCGCCTTCTTGCGGGTCAGCAGCGACTTGGCGGCGGAACAATAGCCGCAGCCCGGCCTAGTGTAGATCTCGACAGCAGCAGTCATTTCGTCTGGCGCTCTCATGTCATGAAGTCATTGAACTATATGGGACGGGGGCCGCTTTCGACAACCCGGGCGAAGACCAGCACGTCGACCTGGGCCGCTTTGGCGCGGAGCAGGACCCGCGCGCAGGCATCCAGCGTCGCCCCCGAGGTCAGGACATCGTCGATCAGGACAATGCGGCGGCCCTGAATCTCGGCCTGACGGTCGGGAGATACCTGGAATGCGCCCTGCACATTGGTGGCGCGCTGGGCACGCGACAGGCCGATCTGCTGCTCGGTGGCGCGCACCCGGCGCAGCACATCGCTCTGCACCTTGACGCCGCTCTGCCGCGCGATCACGCGCGCCAGCGCCCCGGACTGGTTGTAGCGGCGCCGCCAGGCCCGCCGCCAGTGCAGGGGCACCGGCACCAGCATGTCGGCGCCGGCCAGCAGCTCGCCGCCCGCCCGTGCCATCCAGCGGCCCATGGCGGGCGCCAGATCGGTGCGGTCCTGGTATTTCAGCGCATGCACCAGCGTGCGCGCGACGTCGTCGTAACGTACCGCCGCCCGCGCGCGCTGGTAGGCCGGCGGGCTCGCGATCGCCTCCATCGACAGCATGTCGGGGCCCGGGTCATAAACGAAGGGAATGCCCAGCCGCGGACAGTAGGGTCGCTCGATGAACGACAGCCGCGCCCAGCACGAAGCACAAACGCCCTCGCCGTCGACCGGCTCGTGGCAGGATACGCATTGCGTCGGCAGTGCGATGTCGAGCGCGAGCCGTGCCGCGCGCGACACCACGTGGCGGCCAGCCGTCCACGCGGCCCGCAGCAGTACGGCGATCGAGCGGGTGGGGGCGGCGTCGGCTTCCATGAGACAAGGCTAGCGTTCCGCTTGCAAGGGCTCAAGCGGCTGTACCGGTCTCGTGCCCCGGACGCAGCGCACCGCGCAGTGGTGCGCTGCTGAGCCGGGGCCCAGCGAGCCGCACGTGCAGATGCATGGGTCCCGGCTCTGCGCAGCAGCGCTGCAGCGCGTCCGGGACACGAGAGCGTTGCAAGAACCGTGGCGATCGGCGTAACCAGCGGCATGGCTCAGACCCCGCAAACCCCGCCCGCCTTGTTCGATCGCGCCTTGCTGAACGCGCGGCAGCGGCGCGCGCAGGCGCTGGGCGAGGTGACATTTCTGCTCGATCGCGTGGCCGAGGACATGTCCGACCGGCTGGCTGCGGTGATGCGCGAGTTTCACGCTCCGGCCGATCTCTGGACGCCCGGCGACGGGCTCGCTGTGTTGCGCACGCGGCTTCCGGCAATCGCGCGGATTGCACCCGACGCGACGGGCGCGGAGACGCTGCCCTTCGCGCCGGAAAGCCTCGATCTCGTCGTCTCGGCGCTGGCGCTGCAATTCGTCAACGACCTGCCGGGTGTGCTTGCGCAGGTTCGCCGGGCGCTGAAGCCGGACGGCCTGCTGCTCGCCGCGATGATCGGCGGCGACAGCCTGACCGAGTTGCGGCAGGCCTTCGCCGCGGCGGAAGCCGAATGCGAGGGCGGCGTGTCGCCGCGCGTGGCGCCGTTCGCCGACCTGCGCGACATCGGCGCTCTGTTGCAGCGGGCGGGCTTCGCGCTGCCGGTCACCGACGTCGACCGCGTCGTGGTGCGCTATGCCAATGCGTTCGCGCTGATGCAGGATCTCCGCCGCATGGGCGCGGCCAACGTGATGATCGAGCGGCGGCGCACGCCGAGCCGGCGCGCGACGCTGCTGCGGATGGCCGAAATCTACGCCGAGCGCTTTGCCAATGCCGACGGCCGCATTCGCGCAACGTTCGACATCATCTGGCTGTCCGGCTGGGCCCCCCATGCGAGCCAGCAGCAGCCGCTGAAGCCGGGATCGGCGAAGGCGAGCCTGGCGGAAGCGGTGAAGAAGGCGGGGGAACGCTGAGTCGTTCTCTCCGTCGTGGCCGAGATCGTCGTCCAAGAATTGGATGTCGTCCCGGACAAGCGTAGCCTGGCAACGCGTAGCGTTGTCCAGAGCGCAGCGCCGATCCGGGACCCATAACCACAGGAAGTCGTTTGGCGAGGATTCGGAGTGACCACTTCCTCTACAACATGGCTCCGTGGTTATGGGTCCCGGATCTGCGCGCGCTTTGGGCGCGCTTGTCCGGGACGACGATAGAGATTGAGGCGTGGCGACTGCGACCTCACATCAGCAGATCGATCAGATGCGGGATCAGCGGAATGTCCGCCGGCGGCATCGGATAGTCGCGCAGCTTGTTGGCGCGGACCCAGGCGAGGTTCTGCCCTTCGCGCGCCGTCACCATCCCTTCCCAGCGCCGGCAGATGTAGAGCGGCATCAGGAGGTGAAAGGTCTCGTAGCCGTAGCTGGCGAAGGTCAGCGGCGCGAGGCATGGCTCGGCGACGGTGATGCCGAGCTCCTCATGGAGCTCGCGGATCAGGCTTTGCTCCGGTCGCTCGCCCGGCTCGAGCTTGCCGCCGGGAAATTCCCAAAGGCCGGCCAGCTGCTTGCCCTCGGGACGTTGCGCGATCAGGATGCGCTTGTCGGCATCGACCAGCGCGCAGGCCACGACGAGGGTGAGCTTCAGTTCGGCCATCCGATCAGGACCTGTAATCCCCGTTGATCGCGACGTATTCCTTGGTGAGGTCGCAGGTCAGCACGCGGTCGCGACCCTTGCCGAGCCCGAGCGAGACCTTGATCGCGATCTCCGGCGCCTTCATCGCTTCCGACACCTGCGCTTCGTCATAGTCAGGATCGCGCGCGCCGCTCTTGGCGACGCGGATGCCGTTGAACGAGATCGAGAGCTTGTCGCGATCGGCCGGCTCGCCGGCCTTGCCGACCGCCATCACCACGCGCCCCCAATTGGCGTCTTCGCCCGCGATCGCGGTCTTCACCAGCGGCGAGTTGGCGATCGACATCGCGATCTTGCGCGCCGAGGCCTTGGTCTTGGCGCCCTCGACCGTGATCTCGACCAGCTTGCGCGCGCCTTCGCCGTCGCGTGCCACCTGCTCGGCGAGGTTGGCAAGCACCTGGTTGAAGGCTTTGACGAAGGCCTTCAGGCGCGGATCGCTGGCGCGGCTGATCTTCGGTGCGCCCTGCCCGGCGGCGGCGCCGGTCGCAAAGGCCAGCAGCGTGTCCGACGTCGACGTGTCGCCATCGATCGTCACCGCATTGAAAGTGTCCTCCACGCCGCTCTTGAGCAGCGCCTGCAGCGCGGCCGGCGCGATCGGGGCGTCGGTGAAGATGAACGACAGCATCGTTGCCATGTCGGGGGCGATCATGCCGGCGCCCTTGGCCATGCCGTTGATGGTGACCCTGGCCTTGCCGAGCTTGACCGTCGCGGTCGCGACTTTCGGGAATGTGTCGGTGGTCATGATCGCCTTGGCCGCGGCGAGATAGTCGCCGGGCTCGGCGGTCTCGGCGAGGCGGCCGAGCACGCCGTCGAATTTGGTCGCATCCAGCGGCTCGCCGATCACGCCGGTCGAGGCCAGGAAGATCTCGCCCTCGCTGCACCCGACCGCCTTGGCGGCGATCTTCGCGGTCAGCGCGGTGGAGGCGCGGCCGGTCTTGCCGGTGAAGGCATTGGCATTGCCGGAATTGACCACGAGCGCGCGGGCCTTGCCGCCCTTCAGCTTGGCGCGGCACCATTCCACCGGGGCGGAGGGGCACTTCGACTTGGTGAAGACGCCGGCGACGGCGGTGCCCTTGTCCACCACCGCCAGCAGCACGTCGGTGCGGTTCTTGTAGCGGATGCCGGCTTCGGCCGTCGCAAGACGGATGCCCGCGATCACGGGCATGTCGGGAACGGTTTTGGGGGCGAGGGGAGAGACGGCAGAGGACATCGTGGGGCGCCTTGGTGGGTCTGGACATGCAGATGGCCGGGGGATGCCCGGCCATTGCGATGCTTAGATACTCTCGGCGTCAGCGAAGTGACAGCGAATTCTTACTTCTTCGCTGGCGGCGCCATCTTGCTGTCGGACGGCTTGGCAGGATCCGCCGGCTTGGCGTCCTTGGACGCATCCGCCGCCGGCTGGTCCAGCCGCTCGACCTTGGCTTCGGTGCGCAGTTTGGCGACATACTCGGCCTGAGCCTTGCGGGTCACGTACTGCTCGATCTGGGCCTTGACCTGCTCGAAATCGGGCGCCTTGCGGTTGCGCTTTTCCTCGACCTTGATGATGTGCCAGCCGAACTGCGACTTCACGGGGTCGGAGATCTTGCCGGGCTCAAGCGAGAACGCCACGGCCGAGAACTCCGGCACCATCTGCTCCTTGGTGAAGAAGCCGAGGTCGCCGCCATCGGCGGAGCCCGGGTCCTTGGACTTCTTCTTGGCGAGCTCGGCGAAATCGGCGCCCTTGTCGAGCTCGGCCTTGACCGCCTTGGCCTCGTCCTCGGTCTCGACCAGGATGTGGCGGGCGCGCACCTCCTGCTCGCCCGTGATCTGCTTGGCGGCTTCCTCGTAGACCTTCTTCATGGCGTCCGGCGTGGTGGCGGCCTTGCCTTCATTGGCGAGCAGGCTGTCCATCAGGAGCCGGTTGCGGGCGAATGCCAGGCGCTTCTTGAACTCCTCGCTGTCGGCGATCTTCTTGTCTTCGGCAGCCTTGCTGACGATCTTCATGTCGATGAGAAAGGACAGGACGTTCTCGTCCTTGGTCGCCGGGTCCATCTGGGCGAGGCTCGGCCCGAGTTCCTCCTCGGCCATGGCGACGTCGCTCTTCTTGATTTCCGCGCCATTGACCTTCGCCAGCACCGGATCGTCGGCGGCCCGGAGCGGGCCCGCGAACGCCAGGGACAGCGCCAAGCAGGCTGTCAAGCCGAGGCTGCCAGCCAGGGCCGACGCATGCCGGAAGCGCTGGCCGGTGGTTACCGGGAACGAGGTGGTCATGGAAAATCCTTATGTTGAAGCAGGGGGCTGCTCGAGCGGGGCGGACACTCGCCCAATTCAGGGGGGCTTGGCAACGCGAAAAGTCTGTCAAAATGATGAATTAGCCGCAATGCGCCCGCCGTTGACAAGGCCCTGACCGGGCCATATCTCTGCCCGGTCGCGACCATGGCGATGGCGTTTATTTTGCTGCGTTTTTGGCCGTTGAACCCAGACTTGCCCAATTCCCACCCATATGGCGGATGAACCCGCAGTCCGGGCTCTGATGCCGCGAGGCGTCACGGTGAGTTGATAGGCGGGCGGGTGACAACTTCTTGGCTGCAACGCGGTTGAATCGCGAACACAGGAACTAGGCATGATCGGCGCGCTCGCCCGCAAGTTTTTCGGCTCCGCCAACGACCGGCGGGTGAAGGGATACCAGTCCCGCGTCAACGCGATCAACGCGCTGGAGCCCGAGGTCTCGAAACTCTCGGACGAGGCGCTGAAAGCGCGCACCGCCGACTTCAAGAAGCAGCTCGCCGAAGGCAAGACGCTCGACGATCTCCTGGTACCGGCCTTCGCCACCGTGCGCGAGGCTGCCAAGCGCACGCTCGGCCAGCGTCATTTCGACGTCCAGCTGATCGGCGGCATGGTGCTGCACGAGGGCGACATCGCCGAGATGAAGACCGGCGAAGGCAAGACGCTGGTCGCGACGCTCGCGGTCTACCTCAATGCGCTCGCCGGCAAGGGCGTCCATGTCGTCACCGTCAACGACTACCTCGCCCGCCGCGACTCCGGCTGGATGGGCCAGATCTACGGCTTCCTCGGCATGACCACCGGCGTGATCGTGCACGGCCTCGACGATGCCGAGCGCAAGGCGGCCTATGCCTGCGACATTACCTACGGCACCAACAACGAATACGGCTTCGACTATCTGCGCGACAACATGAAGTACCGGCTCGAGGACATGGTCCAGCGCCCGCACTTCTTCGCCATCGTCGACGAGGTCGACTCCATCCTGATCGACGAGGCGCGCACGCCGTTGATCATCTCCGGTCCACTCGACGACCGCTCGGATTTCTACAACACCATCGACGGCTTCCTGCCCAGGCTCGACAAGACCGATTACGAGGTCGACGAGAAGCAGCGCACGGTGACGCTGACCGAAGCCGGCATGGAGAAGATCGAGACCCTGCTGCGCGACGCCGGCCAGCTCAAGGGCGAGTCGCTCTACGACGTCGAGAACGTCTCCGTCGTGCACCACATCAACCAGGCCCTGCGCGCCCACACGCTGTTCACGCGCGACAAGGACTACATCGTCCGCGACAACGAGGTCGTCATCATCGACGAGTTCACCGGGCGCATGATGCCGGGCCGCCGCTATTCGGAAGGCCTGCACCAGGCGCTGGAGGCCAAGGAGCACGTCCAGGTCCAGCCCGAGAACCAGACGCTGGCCTCGATCACCTTCCAGAACTACTTCCGCATGTACGAGAAGCTGGCGGGCATGACCGGCACGGCCGCGACCGAAGCGGACGAATTGTTCGACATCTACAAGCTCGAGGTCGTGGAGATCCCGACCAATCTGGCGGTTGCGCGCCTCGACGAGGACGACGAGGTCTATCGTACCCAGCAGGAGAAATACGCAGCCATTCTTGCCGAGATCGAGCGCGCCAATTCGCGGCTCCAGCCCGTGTTGGTCGGCACGGCGTCGATCGAGAAATCGGAGGTGCTTGCCGAGTTCCTGAAGAAGAACGGCTACAAGCAGATCGATTTCGGCAAGGAGGGCGCGCTCGACAAGCTCTACGCCGCGGCCCGCGCCGGCAAGCAGGCGAAGCTGTTCGCGGTGCTGAACGCGCGCTTCCACGAGCAGGAGGCCTATATCGTCGCGGAAGCCGGCGTGCCCGGCGCGATTACGATCGCCACCAACATGGCCGGCCGCGGCACCGACATCAAGCTCGGCGGCTCGCTGGAGATGCGCATCCAGCAGGAGACCGCTGCTATCACCGACGAGGCCGAGAAGGCGAAGAAGATCGAGCAGATCAAGGCCGACATCGAGCGCTTCCGCGAAATCGTGCTCAAGGCCGAGGAGACCGTCGAGATCGAGCCGGCGAAGGGATCCAAGCCTGCCAAGACCGTGAAGAAGCCCGGCGGCCTCTACATCATCGGCTCGGAGCGCCACGAATCCCGCCGTATCGACAACCAGCTGCGCGGCCGTTCCGGCCGTCAGGGCGACCCCGGCCGCTCGAAATTCTTCCTGTCGCTCGAAGATGACCTGATGCGGATCTTCGGCTCGGACCGTCTCGACAGCATGCTCCAGCGTCTCGGCCTGCAAGAGGGCGAGGCCATCATCCATCCCTGGATCAACAAGGCCCTGGAGAAGGCGCAGCAGAAGGTCGAAGCGCGCAACTTCGACATCCGCAAGAACCTCCTCAAGTTCGACAACGTCCAGAACGACCAGCGCAAGGTAATCTTCGATCAGCGCGTCGAGCTGATGAAGGACGAGAGCGTCGCCGAGACCGTCACCGACATGCGCCACGCCTTCATCGACGACCTCGTCGCCAAGCACGTGCCCGAGCATGCCTATGCCGAGCAGTGGGATGTCGCGGGTCTGAAGGAGGAACTGAAGCGCGTGCTCGATCTCGACCTGCCGGTCGACGAATGGGCGAAGGAAGAAGGTATCGCCGACGAGGAGCTGCTGAACCGCATCGAGACCAAGGCCGACGAGCACATGGCGGCCAAGGTCGGGCAATGGGGCCCCGACGTGATGCGTTACGTCGAGAAGACCATCCTGCTCCAGACCCTCGACCATCTCTGGCGCGAGCACCTGATCATGCTCGATCATCTGCGCCAGGTCATTGGCCTCCGCGGCTACGGCCAGCGCGATCCGCTGCAGGAGTACAAGACCGAAGCCTTCAATCTCTTCCAGGAGATGAGCGCTCACTTGCGCGAGGCGGTCACGGCGCAGCTGATGCGGGTCGAGATCGTCCCGCCGGAGCAGGAAGCTCCTGTCCTGCCGCCGATGGAGGCGCACAAGTTCGACCCGAATACCGGCGAAGACGAAATGGCGCTTGCCAGCGTCACCCTCGGCGCCCCGGCCACGGATGCGTCTCTACGAGATCCGAAGAACCCAGCCAGCTGGGGCAAGATCGGCCGCAATGAGGACTGCCCGTGCGGCTCAGGCAAGAAGTACAAGCACTGCCACGGCAGGTATGCGTAGCGGCTAACTTCGCGGCCGTGCGCGCGTAAGGCGCGATATTCGCGCCTCATCCTCCACTGTCGTCGCCCGGCTTGACCGGGCGACCCAGTAGTGTGCCGAGTATGAACGACAGCTTGGAGGTGGAAGTCCTCTACCCAGCCTGATGACGGCGAAGGGTTAGCGAAGCGCAAGGGCGTCATCGCGAGGTGGGGTCTGAAGACAGCGTGGAGCAAAGCCGCGGCTCGATGGACAATTACCGGATAACGAGGCCTACCCGGCCGGACGAGCGAGCTACTGATCGCGAAGTCCATAGTCATCAAGGGTCGGGGTGGTAAATCCGGCGGGCGTGCGGCGAAGGCGGTCGGTCTTACCTCGGGAGGTCTGTGCGGTGTCCCGGCAACGGGACTGAGGTCGTCGCAAGGCGATCTGACCGCCGTGCAGAAGTCAGCAGAGGGCATAGTGGGCGGCAGCGCGCCGCTGAAGGCCCGAACGGTGGAAGTGGTCAGTAGAGCGGTCATCTCGCGCGAGCCATGCGACAGAAAACTCAGGTCGAGCTGAACTTGGGCACCGGAACAAGGGGTGAAGCCCCGAATACCGCCGCCCAAGAGGTCGAAGCAAGTGCGGCGGGGGCCAGTCTCGAACGCCCGGCGGTCGCAGGGCCGTCGATGGAAGCAGTAGTCGAGCGTGAGAACCTGAAGAAAGCGTTGGCGCAAGTGAAGCGCAACAAGGGTACGGCGGGCGTCGACGGAATGACCGTCGACGAACTGCCGGCCTACCTGAAGGAGCACTGGCTCACGATCCGCGCCCAGTTGCTTGATGGCACCTACAAGCCACAGCCGGTGCGGCGGGTGGAGATACCGAAGGCATCGGGCGGCCTGCGGCCGCTCGGCATCCCGACGGTACTCGACCGCTTTATCCAGCAAGCGGTGATGCAGGTGTTGCAGGCAGATTGGGACGGAACGTTCTCCGAGGCGAGCTTCGGCTTCCGGCCGACCCGCTCGGCGCATCAGGCGGTGGAACGGGCGCAGACCTACATTGCGTCCGGGCACGCCGTTGTCGTGGACATCGATCTGGAAAAGTTCTTCGACCGGGTCAACCACGACATCCTGATGGGGCTTGTGGCCAAGAGAGTTGCTGACAAGCGCCTCCTGAAGTTGATCCGCGGCTTTCTGACCGCGGGTGTGATGGAGGGAGGACTGGTCAGCCCGACTGAGGAGGGGACGCCGCAGGGTGGCCCGCTCTCGCCGCTGTTGTCGAACCTGATGCTGGATGTGTTGGACAAGGAATTGGAGAAGCGCGGACATCGCTTCGTGCGTTACGCCGATGACTGCAACGTCTATGTGCGTAGTCAGAAAGCGGGTGAGCGGGTGATGGCCGGCATCGAGAAGTTCCTTGCAAAGCGTCTCAAGCTGAAGGTCAACAAGGCCAAGAGCGCGGTCGCCAAACCGAGTGTCCGCAAGTTCCTGGGCTTTAGCTTTACATGGGAGCAGCCGCCACGACGGCGTATCGCGCCGCAGGCCGTCGCCCGCTTCAAGGCGAAGGTTCGGGAGCTGACGCGACGCACGGGCGGCCGAAGCCTCGCGCAGAGCGTCAAGGAGCTGTCCGTCTATCTCAAAGGATGGCGCGGCTACTTCGGCTTCTGCCAAACTCCGTCGGTGTTGCGCGCGCTTGATGAATGGATCAGGCGGCGGTTGCGCGCCGTCGTCTGGAAGCAATGGAAGCGCGGACCCGCTCGCTTTGCCGAGTTGCGACGCCGCGGCGTCGGCCGGGTTCTGGCGGCAAAGACCGCCAGCAGCCCACGTGGCCCTTGGCGGCTCGCGAACAGCCCCGCGCTCAACATGGCCTTGCCAATCGCCCTCTTCGGTTCACTCGGTCTGGTGTCCATCGCAGCTCAGCGCACCGCATAATCCGCCGAACCGCCGTATACGGACCCGTACGTACGGTGGTGTGGGAGGGGAGGAGTCGCGAGACTCCCCCCTATCCCGATCGCCGCGGCTCCTCGGCTCAATCACATCCGTCTCTGGAATACTGGATCGCCCGATCAAATCGGGCGATGACGGTTGAGCATGTGGCGCTCAGCTCTCACCACGCCGTCGTCCCTGCGGAACGCAAGGACCCATACCGCGGAATCCATCGGTGGCGCGCGGTGGTCGTACCGCGCGAGAAAGCGCAACTGCTGGTCCAATCTTTGAAACGACCACGGCCTGTGGCTATGGATCGCGGATCTGCGCTCCGCTTCGCTGCGCTTGTCCGGGACGACAAGCGTTGAGAACTCGCCAAGCTAACGTTTCAATTCACGCGCAGATCAATTCGAGCTGTCGATCAGGCTCTCCAGCAGCCGCTTGAGCTCGCTCGTCGACTTGCCGCCGTAGCTTTCCAGGATGTGCTCCTCCTGGTCCACCGCGAGCGAGTTGAGCTTCCTGCACAGCACCTTGCCGCGGTCGGAGATGAACATCAGGACCTTGCGGCGGTCGTTCGGGTCCTGCACGCGATAGACCAGCGTGTCGGAGACCATGCGGTCAATCATCTTGGTCAATGTCGGATGGTTGAGCAGCACCGCATCCGCAAGCTCGCCCATCGAGTGGCCGTTGCCATCCGACAGCACTTTCAGGATGCGCCATTGCTCGACGGGAACGCCTTCCTTGCTCAACCGCAGTTCGAGCTGCCGGTTGATTTCCCGGTTGGCTTGCGCGAGCAGGTAGGCGAGGTGTTCGGTGATCGGGGAGTTTTCTTTCGGCGGTTTTGCCACGGCTAAGACTTCGTCTTGACCCAGATGAGTGAATGTCTTGCAATCAATGCTGCATCTATATGCACTTCAATTCTTGAACATTCAATATTTTCAAAATAGGATCATTGCCCAACAAAAGGGCGGAAGCCGCGGCCGCCTGATCAATGTGCTTTCAGGTCTGGTCCCAGACAGGAGTTGGCGTGCGCGCGACGGTGAACTTCCCGGCTCACGGCGGACCGGCGTTGCCGCCGTCCCTGCTGTTCAGGAATTTGTCGTCATCGGTGGCGGATTTCGACCTGTCCCCGGTCGATGCGCATTTCATGAAGCGGCGCGGCGCCCGCAACAAGCTGCGCATCGGCAACTTCCTCACCTTCACCGGCTCGCCGGGGATCTGGGGCCCGAGTTCCACCAACAGCGCGATGCTGGCGGTCGCCGAGATCAACAAGCGCGGCGGCATTCTGGGCCGCGAGCTGGAGCTGTCGATCTACGATTCCGGCGGCCCGATCGACGAGGTGGTTCGTCGCGCCGAGCAGGCGATCGCCTTCGACGAGGTCGATCTGATCATGGGCTCGCATATCAGTGCCGTCCGCGTCGCGCTGCGCAAGGTCACCGGCGACCGCATCCCCTATATCTACACCCCGGTCTATGAAGGCGGCGAGCGCACGCCGGGGGTCATGGCGATCGGCGAGACGCCGCGCTGGCAGAGCCGGCCCTCGATCCATTGGCTCGCGGAGGTCAAGAAGGCGGCGCGCTGGTACCTGATCGGCAGCGACTACGTCTGGCCCTGGCAATCGCATCGCGCGGTGAAGCGCTACATCAAGGAAGCGGGCGGCCAGGTCGTCGGCGAGGAGTTCGTTCCGGTCGGCGAGGACAATCACGAGCCGCATCTGGCGCGCATCCGCGCCGCCAGGCCGGACGTGGTGCTGATCTCCCTGATCGGCACCGACAGCATCACCTTCAACCGCGCCTTCGCCGAAGCGGGCCTTGCCACCTCGACGTTGCGGCTCGGGGGCGCGATGGACGAGACCGTGCTGCTCGGCATCGGCGCCGACAATACCGAGAATCTGTTCTGCGCCTCCGGCTATTTCAACTGCATGGCGTCACGCGCCAACGACGAGTTCCTCAGCAAATACGAAGCCATGTTCGGCGCCAATGCGCCGCCGGTCGGTTCCGTCGGCCAGTCGAATTATGAAGGGTTGCGCTTCCTGGAGTCCGTGGCCAACCGCGCCGGCTCGCTGGCGTTTCGTCCGTTGCTGAAGGCCGCGCGCAACACCGTCTACTCGGCCGGCCGCGGTCCCGTGACTCTTCGCGACGGCCGCGCCGAGATGCCGATGTACTTCGCTGAAGCCGACGGTCTCGACTTCAGGATCATCAAGACGTTCTGAATGCGGCCGCCGATACGTCGCAGCCGTCGCGTGAAATAATACTTGAAAAGGAAAATATTTCCGTCTGTAATATCGCCGCGAAGCCAGATTGGCCCGCGCCGTGCAGGCGCGGGCGGAAGGCTTCCGTTCAACGCCAGGAAACAAGAAGCCTTCAAGGAGAGCGCCGTGACAGTTGTCCTTCCCACGCCCGACCAACTTCGCAGCGTCGCCGAGCAGTGCGGCCTTTCGCTGACCGACGACGACGTCGCCTCGTTCCGCGGCCTGATGCAGGGCTCGATCGAGGCCTACAATCTCGTTGCCGCGATGCCGGACGAGGTGCCGGAGGTGAAGTACCCGCGGACGCCCGGCTACCGGCCCTCGGCCGAGGAGAACCCGCGCAATGCCTGGTATCGCAAGTCGACCGTGAAAGGTGCCGCCAGCGGCAAGCTGAAGGGCAAGACCATTGCGCTGAAGGACAACATCATGCTGGCCGGCGTTCCCATGACCAACGGGTCGTCGACGCTGGAAGGCTATGTGCCCGATTTCGACGCCACCATCGTCACGCGCATGCTTGATGCCGGTGCCGAGATCAAGGGCAAGGTGCATTGCGAGCATTTCTGCCTGTCCGGCGGCAGCCACACCGGCTCCTACGGGCCGGTGCACAATCCGCACAAGATGGGCTACTCGGCCGGCGGCTCGTCGTCGGGCTCGGGCGTCGTGGTCGCGCTCGGCGAGGTCGACATGGCGATCGGGGGCGATCAGGGCGGCTCGATCCGCATGCCGTCCTCGTTCTGCGGCATCTACGGCATGAAGCCCACCTGGGGCCTCGTGCCCTATACCGGGATCATGCCGATCGAGATCTATGTCGACCATACCGGCCCGATGACCGCGACGGTCGCCGACAATGCGCTGCTGCTCGAAGTGCTCGCCGGCGACGACGGCTACGATCCTCGCATCAAGGCTCCGAAGGTCGAGGAATACACCAAGGCGCTCGGCCAGGGCGTCAAGGGCATGAAGATCGGCATCGTCAAGGAAGGATTCGAGCAGCCGGGCGCCGAGGCTGCGGTGAATGAAAGCGTGCGCGAGGCGGCAAAGCGCTTCAAGGATCTCGGGGCCAGCGTCGAGACGGTGTCGATCCCGATGCACCTCCTGGGCGGCGCGATCTGGACCCCGATCGGCACCGAAGGCCTGACCCAGACCATGATGTTCGGCGACGGCTACGGCCTCAGCCGCGGCGACCTCTATTCGACTTCGCTGATGGATTTCCATCGCGGCTGGCGCCGGCAGGCCGATTCGCTGTCGGAGACCACGAAGCTGTTCATGATGCTCGGCACCTACATCAACAACAATTTCGGTCCACGCTTCTACGGCAAGGCACTCAACATCTCGCGCCGCCTGACCGCGGCCTACGACAAGGCGTTTGGGGATTACGATCTCCTGCTGATGCCGACCACGCCGATGAAGGCGACCAAGCTGCCGGAGCCCAATGCCAGCCGCGAGGAGTACGTCGCCCGCGCGCTCGAGATGATCTCCAACACTGCGCCGTTCGACATCACGCATCATCCCGCGATGTCGCTGCCTTGCGGCATGGTCGATGGCCTGCCGGCCGGCCTGATGCTGGTCGGCCGCATGTTCGAGGAGACGACCATCTACCGCGCCGCCCATGCCTTCGAGCAGATCGGCGACTGGAAGAAGATGTGAACGAGGTGTTGATGCGGGTGGGCGGAACGCCAGGGCGTTTTCGCGCGAACTGGACCCCGGTTCGCGTCAGGAAAATGCGTCAAATCTGGATTCTAGAGGCCCGTTCCGATTTCATCGGAACGGGAAAGGCTCCGGCGCATGGCTAATGCGTTCGTCGCGACGTTCGAGATCCTGAGCTTCGGGGCGATCATCGTTCTGATCGTGCTGGGGCTCGGGATCATCGCCAGCATGATGGGCATCTTCAACTTCGCGCAAGGCGAGTTCGTCCTGCTCGGCGCCTACATCACTTATCTCGCCTATGCCAGGGGCCTGCCGATCTGGGCCGGCATGGTCGCGGCGCCCTTCGTCGTCGGCGCGCTCGGCTTCGTGCTGGAGGCGCTGATCATCCGCCGCTTCTACGCCGCTCCGATCGTCGCCATGCTCGGCACCTATGCGCTCGGCCTGATCATCCGCGAATCCGTGCGCGGCCTGATCGGCGGCTTCTATCTCACCGTGCCGGAGCCGATCGGCGGCTCGATCGACATCGGCTCCGTCCACATCTCGGCCTGGCGGTTCACCATCATCGTCATCACGCTGCTGGTGATGGCCGGCTGCTACCTGCTGCTCTCGCGCACCAGCTTCGGTTTGCGCATGCGCGCCACGCTGGAGAACCCCTCGCTGGCGCGCGCCTCCGGCATTTCCACGCCCTTGATGTACGGCGCCAGCTTCGCGTTCGGCTCCGCGCTCGCCGGGCTTGCCGGCGCGCTGATCGTGCCGGTGTTCAGCCTCTACGCCGATCTCGGGCTGCGCTTCCTGATCCAGGGCTTTGTCGCGGTCATGGTCGGCGGCGTCGGCTCCTTCATCGGTCCGGTCGCCGGCGCCGGCGTCATCGGCACCCTCAGCGCCGCCCTGCCCTGGGTGATGGCGCCCGTCGTCGCCGATGTCCTCGTCTTCGTGCTCGCCATTGTCTTCATCAAATTCCGCCCGCAGGGCCTCATCGCTGGAAAAGGGGTTTAATCACATGCTCGATCGTACTCAGCTCACGCGACGTCGTTTCCTCTCCAATTTCGCCTTTGCGTCCGGCGCGGTCGCAACCGGTGTCGGCAGCTGGGTGATCCCGGCGCCCTGGGCCAATGCGGCCGAGGGCCCGATCAAGGTCGGCATCGCCACCGACCTCACCGGCCCCATCGCCTATGCCGGCAACGCCGACGCCAACGTCGCGAAAATGGTGATCAAGGAGATCAACGCGGCCGGCGGCCTGCTCGGCCGTCCGCTCGAGCTCTACATCGAGGACACCGCGTCCAACGAATCCGTCGCCGTCGGCAACGTGCGAAAGCTGATCCAACGCGACAAGGTCGACATGGTGCTCGGCGGCATCACCTCCTCGATGCGCAATGCGATCAAGGATCCGATCGTCGCCCGCGGCAAGACGCTCTACATCTATCCGCAGCTCTACGAAGGCAAGGAGTGCACGCCCTACCTGTTCTGCACCGGCCCGACGCCGGCGCAGCAGTGCGACGAGTTCATCCCCTGGCTGATCAAGAACGGCGGCAAGAAGTTCGCGCTGCCCAGCGCCAACTATGTCTGGCCGCACACGCTCAACGTCTACGCCCGCAAGGTGATCGAATCGAACGGCGGCGAGGTCGTGTTCGAGGAATATTACCCGCTCGACCAGGTCGACTTCTCCTCGACCGTCAACCGCATCATCTCCAACAAGGTCGATGTCGTCTTCAACACCGTCATTCCGCCGGGCGTCGGCCCGTTCTTCAAGCAGCTCTATGAAGCGGGCTTCCTCAAAAGCGGCGGGCGGCTCGCCTGCGTCTACTATGACGAAAACACGCTCAACATCAACCAGGCCGCGGAGATCGAGGGCCTCGCAAGCTGCCTCGACTATTTCAAGGTGCTGACCAAGGAGAACCCGTTCGACGCCAAGATCCAGGCCGCGTACGAGAAGGATTTCCCCGGCAACTTCCTGTTCGCCGCCGGCAGTGCCGCCACCGGCACCTATCGCGGCCTCAAGCTGTGGGAAGCCGCCGTCAAGGAAGCCGGCAAGATCGATCGCGAGTCGGTCGCCGCCGCGCTCGACCACGCCAAGATCGCGGAAGGTCCGGGCGGGCCGGCCGAGATGGTTCCGGGCAAGCGGCACTGCAAGATGAAGATGTACACCGCGGTCGCCAAGGGCGGAAACTACGAGATCGTCGCCCGCAGCAACGGCCTCGTCGATCCCAAGGAATGCTGACGGCAAATGCGGGTCATCGTAAGTTTGGCTTGCATCTGCACCAGCCGAGAGGCTCTCTCTTCACCTCTCCCCGTTGGGGAGAGGTGACACACGACAAGGCGGACTGATCCCACGATGTCGAATGCGAAATGCTGAAGTCCATGGGTGCGGCTAAACAGGCTGTCCACGCCAACGTTGGCAGCGAAGCGGACGTTCCGGTGGCCAAGAGCACATCGTCAGGGCGAAAAATCCTGCCGATCGTGGAGGGCGTCGTGCTGGTCGCAGCGCTGCTCGCGCCGCTGGTGCTGCAGGACTATCTCACG
Source organism: Bradyrhizobium sp. 191 (assembly GCF_023100985.1). Classification (NCBI taxonomy): domain Bacteria; kingdom Pseudomonadati; phylum Pseudomonadota; class Alphaproteobacteria; order Hyphomicrobiales; family Nitrobacteraceae; genus Bradyrhizobium; species Bradyrhizobium sp. 191. The sequence goes on along the minus strand of NZ_CP064692.1, from coordinate 4,093,085 downwards.
GTGTTCGCGACGCGGGTGATCATTCTGGCGCTGTTCGCGCTGTCGTTCGACCTGGTCTGGGGCTATGCCGGCATCATGAGCTTCGGCCAGGCCTTGTTCTTCGGCTCGGCCGGCTACGGCGTCGCGCTGCTCGCGCGCGACCTCGACATCACCAACATCCTCCTGGTGCTGCCGGCGGGGACCATCATCGGACTTACCTCCGCGCTCCTGCTCGGCGGCTTCCTGCTGCTGGGACGGCATCCCTCGAGCGTGATCTTCGTGTCGCTGGGCACGCTCACCGGCTCCTATGCCGCCGATCGCCTCGCACGCGGCTGGTACTATCTCGGCGGCCAGAACGGCATCCCCTCGATCGCGCCGATGTCGCTCGGCGGCTACGAGTTCACGGAAGGTCCGGCCTTCTACTATCTCGTGCTCGGCATCCTCGTCGCGGTCTACCTGCTCTGCCGCTTCCTGGTGCGTTCGCAGTTCGGCCTGGCGCTTGCGGGCCTGCGCGAAAACGAGCAGCGCATCGCCTTCTTCGGCTACAAGGCGCAGCACCTGAAAGCCATCATCTTCACCATCGGCGGCGCCATTGCGGGCCTGGCCGGCAGCCTCTACGCCTTCCACGAGGGCTTCGTCTGGCCCAACATGGTCGGCGTCGTGGTCTCGACCCAGGTCGTGCTCTACGTGCTGTTCGGCGGCTCGGGGACGCTGATCGGCGCCGTCATCGGCACCGTCATCGTCGAGGGCGTCAGCTTCTGGCTGTCGGACAATTACCGCGACGTCTGGCCGATCATCCTGGGCCTCCTGCTGCTGCTCGTGATCCTGTTCCGGCCGCTCGGCCTGATCAGCTTCGTGCTCGGCGAGCGCGAGCGGGTCGGCAGCTTCGGTGCGAAACCAAAGGAGAAGCGCAATGCCGCTCCTTGAGGCCGCCGACATCAAGAAGGTCTTCGGCAAGCTCACGGCGCTCGACGGCGCAGCGCTCACCGTCGGCGAGAACGAATTCCACGGCCTGATCGGCCCGAACGGCTCCGGCAAGAGCACGCTGATGAAGTGCATCGCCGGCGCCGAGGTGCCGACGGAGGGCAAGGTGAGCTTCGTCAACACCGACATCACCGCGTTCACGCCGACCGAGCGGGCGCGGGCCGGCATGAGCCTGAAATTCCAGATCACCAGCGTGCTGCCGACGCTGACGCTCTACGACAACATCCTGCTCGCGCTGCAGGCGCAGTGCTCGCTGCTCGACCTCGTGTTCTCGCGCACGCGCGGTCTCCTGCACGACCAGGTCATGACCATGCTGACGCAGTTCCGCCTCGCCGAGCGCGCCTTCGATGCGGCCGCGGCGCTGTCGCACGGCCAGCAGCAATGGCTGGAGATTGCGATGGCGCTCGCCGGCAAGCCGAAGCTGCTGCTGCTCGACGAGCCCACCGGCGGCATGAGCCTGGAGGAGCGCCGCGTCACCGGCGAATTGCTGCAGCCGATCAAGCAGCATTGCTCGCTCGTCATCGTCGAGCACGACCTCGATTTCATCCGTGACATCTGCGACCGCCTCACCGTGCTCGACCAGGGCAAGGTGCTGGCGTCGGGCACGGTGTCCGAGATCCAGGCCAACAAGGCCGTCCAGGAGATCTATCTGCGCCGTGCCTGAATTTTTGGACATCAAGAATCTCGACGCCGGCTATGGCCGCAGCCAGGTCCTGTTCGACGTCAGCCTCGGCATTCCCTGGCGCGGCGGCGTCGCCGTGCTCGGCCGCAACGGCGCCGGCAAGACCACGCTGATGAAGACCATCGTCGGCGAGCTGCCGGCGTGGAGGGGCGAGATCGGCTTCGACGGCCGCGACATCAGCCGCCGCGCCACCCAGGAGCGCGTCCGCGCCGGCATCGGCTACGTGCCGCAGGAGCATTCGGTGTTCGCGCGCCTGTCGGTGCGCGACAATCTCGCGGTCGGCTCGCTCGCGAGCAAGAAGGCCGACGCGGTCGATCACGTGCTGACCATCTTCCCAAAACTCGGCCAGCGCCTCGACCAGCCCGCCGGCACCCTCTCCGGCGGCGAGCGCAAGATGCTCGCGATCGGCCGCGCCATGCTGGGCGATCCGAAGCTGCTGCTGCTGGACGAGCCGACCGAGGGCGTCTGGATCGGGGTGATCGAGGAGATTACCGAACGCCTGATCGAGCTTGCGAAGGAGATCGCCGTCATCATCGTCGAGCAGCATCTCGACCTGGCGCTACGCGTAGCCGACTACGCCTACGTCCTCGACCGTGGCAGGGTCGCACTGCAAGGCGAGGCGGGCGAGGTCAGGGACAATCCGGAGCTGGTGCGGTATCTGGCGCCGTAGGATCACGCTGCTCGCCTGTGGATGAGGCGCGACACCGTCACCTGCGATTAACTGCCATTCTCGCCTTCGCAGGGAATGACAGTGTCAGGCTGGGATAGGGTGGAGAACGCCGCCCCTACTTCACCGCCCCAAAGCGGCTGTCGAACGAATTCGACTGCACCACTGGTGCGGCGCCCATGATCTGCGTCGCTTCGCCCGCGCCATCCGAGAGCGAGGGCTTCAGCGCCGGACGCGTCGCGGCAAGGCGCGTGTCCGGCTTCGCCGGTTCGGCGGGCTTGGCAGCGACGGCAGAAGGCTTCGGCGCATCCTTGGCCGTGTCCTTGGACTTGTCATGCCCCGGCACGAAGCGGGTCACTGCGGCCTTGAGCCTCGATGCTGCCGTGGGCGGCGTCACGGAGGTCTGGGCCGGCGCCACCGACGCCGTGGCCTGCGGCGGAGGCGTGGTCGCCGTGGTATCGGCGGTGCCGAGGCCCATCTTGCGGCCGAGGTTCGAGAAGAAGCCGCCGCCTTGTGTTTTCTCGGCTTGCGATTTCTCAGCCTGGGGCTTCTCCGCCGGCGCAACTGCGGCGACGCGCGTGGTTGCGGGCGCGCTGACGGCCGTGACCGGCTCTTCCTGCGGCGCAGGCGCGGACGCGACCGCGTCGAGATTCGGCTTGGGCGGATTGACGTGGCCGGGGATCGTGCCCGGCGCCTTCGCCATCGCCAGCATCTGCAGCGTGGTGCCTTCGGCGCCCTCAGAGAGGCCGGTCGAGCCTTCCGGAATCTTGGCGGCGAACACCTTGTTCATGCCGCCGTCGATGCCGGTGTTCATGCGCGCCACCGGCGTGCCCTTGGCGACGAGCCTGGCATATTCCGTTTCGTCCCTGGCCTGCTTCCCGCGCACGGCCTCGGCGATCTCCTCGGGGATCACATAGGCCGGGCATTTCGCCGAGGCGTCGAACACCGGATCGCGCTTGGCGTCCGCCGGCTTCGCTGCGTCGAACACGTATTTCTTCTCGCAGAAATCGACCTTCGGCTCCTGCCGCGTCACCTCGAAATGATCATAGCCTTCCTTGATCATCTTCCAGAACGGCATGTTCGGATTGTTCCGGTGCCTCGCCATGTTCACCGGCGTCATCTTGAACGGATAGGCCTGCAGCTGGAACGCCTTCTGGCCGCCGAAGAAGGATTCGCGCCCGAGCGAATAGATCTCCGCGATCTGCTCGTCCGTCATCGCGTAGCAACCGCGCGATGAGCAATCGCCATGCACCATCAGCTGCGAGCCGGTGCGCCCCAAAGCCTTGTCGAACGCGTTCGGATAGCCCGTGTTGAAGGACAGGTAATAGGCCGATTGCGGATTCATCTGGCTCGGGTTGATCGAGTAGAATCCCTCCGGCGCCTGGCGGTCGCCTTCGCGCACCTTGGGGCCGAGGTCGCCGGACCAGCGGCAGATCGGATAGGTCTTGAGCAGCGCGAACTTGCCTGACCGGGTCTGCTTCCAGACCTCGAGCTCGGCCTCCTGCTTGAACAGGCGGACCAGGATCGGCGATTGCAGGTCCATGTCCTTCTCGGCCATCGCAGCGATCAGCTTCGGCGGCACCGGCTGGTTGGCCTTGGCGTTGGTCGCGAGCGAGATCTGGTCGCTGTTGCAGCCAGACAGCAGGACGCCGGCCGTCATCAGCGCAACCGAAGCCAAGAGCGCGCGAGCAAACGAACGAGAAATCAAGATGGACCCCACACCGTGCCGGGCTTTGAAGCGCGAACCCCAATTCTTCTGGAGCATGATCCGACCGGCGAACCGGACCCGTCATGACGGGCTTTTTCAGCTCACGCCCCAGCGCTTGTGCCCTGAAGCCATTGATTAAAATTCTAACCTCTGGGTCATGTGGTCGCAACCCGAGCGGGGATCACGAGGGCGTTGGCCCAAAGCTGTGGTCAACAGAGACTTAAACTGGGCCGGAACTTGGACCGCGCGGCCACACCGCCACTGAGATCGCCGATTTGGGCAAAAAAAGGGTTAATGCGGGGTTACCGTCTCGCTCTTCACCTCCCCCGCTTGCGGGGGAGGCCGGGAGGGGGCTCGCGCCGCATTGGGAATGTCGCGAGAGGAGACACCCTCTCCCCAACCCTCCCCCGCAGGCGGGGGGAGGGAGCGCACCGCCGTTGCGGCGCTAAAACGGGCGAATCAGCCCAGTTTCCGGCCGATCTCGAGGAATTTCTGCCGCCGCTGCTTGCGGATGGCGTCGGCGTCGAGGTCCCGGAGCTCGTCGAAGGCCTTGGCGATGGCTTCGCCCGTGGTGGCGATCATGGCCGCGGGGTCGCGATGGGCGCCGCCGACCGGCTCCTTCAGGATCTGGTCGATCACGCCGAAGCGGAGCATGTCCTGGGCGGTGATCTTCATGTTGTTGGCGGCTTCCTGCGCCTTGGTGCCGTCGCGCCAGAGGATGGAGGACGCCGCCTCCGGCGAGATCACGCTGTAGATCGCGTGCTCCAGCATCAGGACCTTGTTGGCGGTGGTGATGGCGATGGCGCCGCCCGACATGCCCTCGCCGGTGATGATGGCGACGTTCGGCACGGTCAGCGCCAGGCAGGCGTCGGTCGAGCGTGCGATCGCCTCGGCCTGGCCGCGCTCCTCGGCGCCGATGCCGGGATAGGCGCCCGCGGAATCGGCGAGCGACAGCACGGGCAGGCCGAAGCGCTCGGCCATCTCCATCAGCCGCACGCATTTGCGATAGCCTTCGGGCCGCGCCATGCCGAAATTGTGCCTGATACGGCTGTCGGTGGAATCGCCCTTCTCCTGGCCCATCACGCAGATCGGCTCGCCGCGGAAGCGGCCGAAGCCGGCGACCAGCGCCTCGTCCTCGCCGAACTTGCGGTCGCCGGCGAGCGGGGTGAATTCGGTGATCAGGCCCTTGATGAAGTCGTTGAAATGCGGCCGCTGCGGATGCCGCGCGACCAGCGTCTTCTGCCACGGCGTCAGGTTCTGATAGAGGTCGGCCAGCGCCTGCGCCGCCTTGTCCTCGATCCGCCCGATCTCGTCGCTGATGTCGGTGCCGGACGCCGCGAGCGCCCGCAATTCATCGACCTTGGAGTCGAGCTCGGCGACGGGCTTTTCGAAGTCGAGATAGCTGCGCATCTGGTCTTGCATCAACTCAATATAGGGGGACGGGGCCTTGGAGCGAAGCGAGCTTAGGGTTGCGAAAGGAAGTGTAGCGTCTTCAATGGTTTGGCTTGTGCGCTCGTGTGGCGCCAGCCAAATCAATCGGTGAGGCCCCGGCTCTTTCTGCGGAGATGCGGCCGAAGTCAAGGCGGTTCATGGGGTCGCCGTAGCCCGGATGAGCGAAGCGATATCCGGGGCAGGTCGTGCCTTGGGCACAATCCCGGATGTCGCTTCGCTCATCCGGGCTACGACAGCCCCGTCCGGGGCACGAGACCCGTCTACTTCTCCGCCAGCGGGTGCAGGTCGCGCACCAGGCTCTTCAGCCGTTCCTCGACCACATGGGTGTAGATCTGCGTGGTGGAGATGTCGGTATGGCCGAGCAGCGTCTGCACGATGCGCAGATCGGCGCCGTTGTGCAGGAGGTGGCTGGCAAAGGCGTGGCGCAGCACGTGCGGGGAGACCAGCCGGGCCTGCAGGCCGGAGGCGACCGCGAGCTCCTTCAGATCGCGGGCGAAATGCTGCCGCGTCAGATGTCCGCTCTCGCCGAAGGAAGGAAACAGCCATTTCGAGGCGGCGAGGCTGTCTTTCTTCTTCTCGGTCTTCGCGGCCTCCGTCGCGGCAAGGTAATCCGCCATCGCCTGCCGCGAGGCCTCGTTGAGCGGCACCAGGCGCTCCTTGTTGCCCTTGCCGCGCACCACGATCATGCGGGCGTCGCGCTTGGCCGCCGAGCGCGGCAGCGCCACCAGTTCGGAGACGCGCAGGCCCGTGGCGTAGAGCACCTCGAGCAGGCAATAGAGCCTGAGAGCGCGCAGCCGTTTCGCCGGCGAGGCCTCTTCCGCCTCGCTCAACTCCTTGGCGCGGCGGAGCATGCGGTCGACATCCGCGATCGACAGCACCTTGGGCAGGCCGCGGCCGCGCTTGGGGCCGGACAGGATCGCGGCCGGATCATCACCGCGGATGCGCTCGTTGAGGAGGAAGCGGTAGAGATGCCGCATCGCCGACAGGCGGCGGGCGACGCTGGTGGATTTGAAGCCGCGGATGTCGAGATCGGCGAGATAGTCGCGCAGCGTCTGCGTTTCCGCGTCCACAAAATTGTGGCCGACGCGGCCTAGGAAATCCGAGAAATCGGTGAGGTCGCGGCGATAGGCATCGAGCGTATTGGGCCCCGCGCCCTGTTCCGCCGCGAGCATGTCGAGGAACAGGCCGATGAGCTTGGCGTCTGAGGGCTTGGTGGGCATGCCTCTGAGGCTAGCGCCTATTTCTTGAGAAATTTATCCGGCGGGATCGTCACCGTCATTTCCCGTGGCTTGGGATTGACGAAGTTCGCCAGCGCGAACACCACGCCATAGACGATGCCGGCGATCACGGCGACGACCGTCAGGAAGCGGAACAGGCTGGGCATCGTTCTGGGGTCTCGGGCAGAGGACTTGGATAGGGGTCTTGAGTAGGGCTCTTGGTAGGTCTTGGCAGCCAAATTAACCAATGGAATCATCCAACATGTTCGCCGTTTCGTGGCAAGAGTCCTCTGGCGAGGGCCCCCATGGGATCGTATAGGTGGCCAAAGCCTGCCGCCCCCGGCGGCAGTTCGAGCGAGATCCAATCGAGCGAGACAATGTCCGACGCCGCGGTGCCAGCACAAGCGACCCCTGAGGCCGACATCCTGTCGGCCCTCGGCGCGCGCTCGATCGTGCTGGTCGGCATGATGGGGGTGGGCAAGTCCACCATCGGCCGGCGGTTGGCGGCGCGGCTTGGCCTGCGATTTCTCGATGCCGATGTCGAAATAGAGGTGGCCCACGCGGGCATGACCATCCCGGAAATCTTTGCGACCCATGGCGAGCCCTATTTTCGCGACGGCGAGGCCCGCGTGATCGCGCGCCTGCTCGAGGGCGGGCCGATCGTGCTGGCGACCGGTGGCGGCGCTTTCATGCGCGAGGAGACGCGCGCGCGCATCGCGGCGAAGGCCATCTCGATCTGGCTGAAGGCGGACCATGACGTCATCATGCGCCGCGTGCGGCGCCGTGCCGACCGTCCGCTGCTTCAGACCGCCGATCCCGAAGGAACCGTGACGCGCCTTCTCGCCCAGCGCGAGCCGGTCTATGCCAATGCCGACCTCACCATCGCCTCGCGCGACGTGCCGCACGACCGGATCGTCGAGGAGTGCATCGAGGCGCTGCACGCCCATCTCTGCGGCGGACAGGCCGCCCAACCACCTGCCGACGTTGCGAGTGCCGTACGATGACTGCGCCGTTGAAACATTCCGATCCAGTCAAGGTCGACGTCGCGCTCGGCGACCGCGCCTATGACATCGTCATCGGCCGCGGCGTGCTGTCTTCGCTTGGGGAACGGGTCGCAGCCTTGCGGCCGGGCGTGCGCACGGCCATCGTGACCGACCGCACCGTCGCGAAATACTGGTTCGAGGCGGCCGAAGCATCGCTTGCCGCAAGCAACATTCTGACCTCGCGGATCGTCGTCGAGGAAGGCGAAATCTCCAAGACCTATGCGGGCCTCGAAAAGGTCAGCGAAGCCCTGATCGCCGCCAGAATCGAGCGCAACGATCTCGTCATCGCACTCGGCGGCGGCGTCGTCGGCGATCTCGCCGGCTTTGCCGCGGCGATCCTGCGCCGCGGCGTCGATTTCGTGCAGGTGCCGACCTCGCTTCTCGCGCAGGTCGATTCATCCGTCGGCGGCAAGACCGGCATCAACTCGCCGCAGGGCAAGAACCTGTTAGGGGCCTTCCACCAGCCGGTGCTGGTCATCGCCGACACCGCCGTGCTCGACACGCTGTCGCCGCGCCAGTTCCGCGCCGGCTATGCCGAGGTCGCCAAATATGGCGTGCTCGGCGACGAGGCCTTCTTCACCTGGCTGGAAAAGAACCATTCCGACATCTTCAAGGGCGGCTCCGCGCGCGAGCACGCGATCGCGACCTCGTGCCGCGCCAAGGCGGGCGTCGTCTCCCGCGACGAGCGCGAGACCGGCGAGCGCGCGCTGCTCAATCTCGGCCACACCTTCGGTCATGCGCTGGAAGCGGCGACCGGCTTCTCCGACCGTCTGTTCCACGGCGAGGGCGTCGCGATCGGCATGACGCTGGCGGCGCAGTTCTCGGCCAGGCTCGGCATGATCGGCGAGGCCGATGCGATGCGCGTCGAACGGCACCTGATCGAGGCCGGCCTGCCGACGCGCCTGCAGGACATCGCCGGTTTCGCGCAGGAAGGACTTGCCGATGCCGATGCGCTGATGGCGCTGATGGCGCAGGACAAGAAGGTCAAGCGCGGCAAGCTCACGTTCATCCTGCTGGAGGCCGTGGGACGCGCGGTGATCGCCAAGGACGTCGAGCCGACCTTGGTGCGCGATTTCCTGCAGTCGAAACTGTCGCAGTGATGGCGGGACCGTTCAGGCCGGCCGTCCGCGAAACGGCCGGGAATGCCGAGGCGGTCGCGAGGCAAACATGAGTTCGATCTCGATCAATCTGCTGCTGGCGGTCCTCCTGCTCGCCGCCAATGCGTTTTACGTGGCTGCGGAATTCGCGCTGGTGAAGAGCCGCGGCTTTCGCGTCAAGGCCATGGTCGAGCAGAATCGCTTCGGCGCCCGCCTGCTGCAGACGATGATGGGAAACATCGAATCCTATCTCGCCTGCTGCCAGCTCGGCATCACCATGGCCTCGCTCGGTCTCGGCTGGATCGGTGAGCCGACCGTGTCGGCGCTGCTGAGTCCGATCCTCCAGCCGCTCGGTCTGTCGGAGGCCACGCTGCACTTCGTCTCGTTCGTGGCGGGTTTTCTGGTTTTCTCCTCGCTGCACATCATCATCGGCGAGCAGGTGCCGAAAACGCTTGCGATCAGGGAGCCGATGCCGGTGTCGCAGTGGATCGCCTATCCGCTGCATGTCTCCTACCTGGTGTTCTATCCGTTGAGCTGGTGTCTCAACGCGGCTTCGAGCGGGATCCTGCGTCTGATCGGGGTCCAGGAGTTTTCGCAGCACGAGATCCTGACGGATTCCGAGATCGAGGGCCTGGTCGAGGAATCGGCCGTGCACGGCAAGATCGAGAGCGGCGAGGCCGAATACATTCACAACGTCTTCCGCCTTGGCGAGCTGACCGTGTCTGACGTGATGGTTCATCGCACCGCTATGGTGATGATCAATGCCGATCTGCCGCCGGACGAGCTGGTGCGCGAGGTGCTGGCCACCGAATACACCCGCATTCCGCTGTGGCGCGACAAGTCGGAGAACATCATCGGCATCCTGCACGCCAAGGATCTGTTGCGGGCCATCCGCGCGTCGGAGGGCGATACCTCGCGCATCGACGTCACCACCATCATGCTGCCGCCCTGGTTCGTGCCGGAAATGCGGCCGATATCCCAGCAGCTCAAAGCGTTCCGCCGTCGCAAGACCCATTTCGCTCTCGTCGTCGACGAGTATGGCGAGGTCGAAGGCCTCGTGACGCTGGAAGACATTCTGGAGGAGATCGTCGGCGATATCTCCGACGAGCACGACGTGGTGGTCGCCGGCGTCCGCCGTCAGCCCGACGGCTCCGTCGTGGTCGACGGCTCCGTGCCGATCCGCGATCTCAACCGCGCGCTGGACTGGCACCTGCCCGATGAAGAGGCAACGACGGTCGCCGGCCTCGTCATTCACGAAGCACGCTCGATCCCCGACCGCGGCCAGAGTTTTACCTTCCACGGCTTCCGCTTCCGCGTCCTCCGCCGCGAGCGCAACCGCATCACCGCGCTCCGTATTTCGCCGGTGGCACGCGAGGGTGAGCTGGAGGAGACCAAGCCGAGACGGGCCGGAACGTCGTTTTAGTTTTGCTCACGTTGCACCAGCATCGTCATTCCGGGGCGATGCGGAGCATCGAACCCGGAATCTCGAGATTCCGGGTTCGGCTCTTTGAGCCGCCCCGGAATGACGGAGCTAGCCTTCCCCCGGCGCCTGCGCCTGGATCGCGAGCGCGTGCACGCCGCCGGAGAGTTCCGCGGCGAGCGCCGAATTTATCATGCGATGGCGGTCGACCCGGCTCTTCCCTTTGAAGGCGGCAGACACGATATACACCCGAAAGTGCGTCTCGCCGCCCGGCTGATGGCCGGCGTGGCCCTCATGCAAGTGTGACTCGTCGACGACCCGCAGGCTTTCCGGCGTGAAAGCTTCCTGCAACTTGTTGCTGATAGTGTCTTTCATGACCATGAGTGCCATTAAGGGACGCGACCGCGACCCGTCAACTCCCGGGCCTCACGCTAATTGCAATGTCAAGACTTGAAGGTTTTTGCATTGCGTAGTCAAAGTCAGCCATGCCGATCGATTCATCAAAGTTCTTCGACTCCATCCGCGTCAAGCCGCGCGGCAAGCAGGCGGAAGCGAAGCCGCGCGACAGCGTGGTCGCCTGCGAATGGACCGGCTGCCAGAACAAGGGCAGCCACCGCGCGCCGAAGGGCCGTGAGAACCAGCGCGAATACTGGCACTTCTGCCTCGACCACGTGCGCGAGTACAACCAGAACTACAATTTCTTTTCCGGCATGAACGCCGACGCCGTCGCGCGCTACCAGAAGGATGCGCTGACCGGTCACCGGCCGACCTGGAAGATGGGCGCCAATGGCGGCAAGAAGGGTGCGGAAGCCGAGATCGACATGGCGTCTGACCCGTTCAGCATGTTCAGCGAGATCAACGGCCGCGCGAGCTGGCGGAAGGGCCCGGACGCCCAGCCGAAGGCCGAGACGCGCAAGGTGATGAACGCCGAGCGCAAGGCGCTCCAGGTCATGGGCCTCGGCCCCAGCGCGACGCTCGCCGACGTCAAGACCAAGTACAAGGCGCTGGTCAAGCAGCACCACCCCGATGCCAATGGCGGCGACCGCTCCACCGAAGATCGCCTGATCGAGATCATCAAGGCGTATAATTATCTGAAGACGGTCGTGCGGGAGGCGTAGGGCCTCCGCGCCTGGTTTGGATGCCGCCCGCCCGGAAGCGGACGGCACCTTCGTCGTTACCTTGTCCGACAGACACGGACGCGCTTGACGACGCGGCGTCCATGATAGCCGCGCGTGACCACGGTGCGTACGGTGCAGACCCTTCTCGGAACGTAATGATAGCGTGCGTTCACGACGTCCCCCGGCACTGAAGCGTTTGGGATGGGATGCGCCGGCAGCGCATGGGCTGGCACCGCGAGTGACGACAGAGCGAACAGCGTTCCGGCAGCGAGGGCGTAGGAGAGCTTCTTCATTACCATTCCTTTTCGTGACTGCCCCTGAAGACATTCGTAGGGGCGAGCATGAATGCGCGGCCAGCGTCTTTGTTCCCGCTGGCCGCTGAGTCCTTCCGTCGCGTGCTCGAAAAGGCCCGGAGAAAATCAACTCTGACGAGCCCGGATATCGTGCTTGCGTCTAATCTGCAGGCATCGCCCCCACGTAGGACGAACTCGGCCGGATCAACCGTCCCGTCCGCTGCTGCTCGCGCGCGTGTGCGGTCCACCCCGCGGCGCGTGCCACCGCGAAGATCGGCGTGAAGGCCTGCCTTGGAATCGCGAGCGCGTCGAGCAGGATCGCAGTGAAGAACTCCACATTCGTCTCCAGCGGTCGCTCCGGATTCTTCCTGCGGAGCGCGCTGCGGATATAGGCCTCGACCTCGCCGGCGAAGGGCAGGTCGGCGCCGTTGGACGCCAGCGCCTCGATCGCGGTCTTCAGGACGTCGGCGCGCGGGTCGCGCACGCGATAGACGCCGGTGACCGAAGCCCATCATCCGCTCGCCGCGCGAAAGCGCCGCGTCGACCCACGGCTTGATCCGTTCACGCGAGCCGATCGCATCCAGCATTTCCAGCACCGGCTCCGGTGCGCCGCCATGCAGGGGACCGGTGAGCGCGCAATAGCCCGCGGTCACGGCGGCGAACAGATCGGCTTGCGTCGAGGCCACCACGCGCGTCGTGAAGGTCGAGGCATTCATGCCGTGGTCGCAAACGGTGACGAGATACGCATCGAGCGCGGTGACCTCGCGCGTTGCGGGCGCGCGCCCGTGCAGCATGCGCAACGTGTCGGCAGCGTGGCTCACGCCGGGATCGGGCGCGACCGGCTCGAGCCCCTTGGCGCGGCGGACCAGCGCGCCCGCGATCACCGGGAACGCGCCGACGATGGTCGCTTCATGTTCGAGCCCGTGCTCGGCGCGAAGCGCGGCGACGGCTGCGCGAAACCCGTCGACTGTGCCCATGCCGCGCGTCGCCGGCAAAAGGTCGGGCAGCCGCGCGAAGGCGCGCTCGCGCGCAGTGCCGAGGCTTGCCCGCACATTGGCTTCGCTGAGCGTGGTCTTGCTGGCGCCGTTCCAGAGCCGGGCGGTGACGCCTTCGAAACTCGATTTGGCGGCGAGGCTGCCGACATGCTCGCCGGCGATGATCAGCTCGCCGCGCTCGCCATCGACATGGCTCAGCACGGTTTCGGCCGCGGGGACGCCGTCCAGCCCGATCTGGCTCTTGGTCAGATGAATGTTCATGGCCTGTCTCCTTTCATTTCACGCCGGCAAGGTCGGGCCACTCGACAGATTGATCAATCTTGATTACGTAAATCAATATGAAAAATTCCGATGGGCTGTACCTCTCCGCCCGGGAAGCCGCCGCCGAGCTCGCGATCTCTCCGGCCACCCTCTACGCGTATGTCAGCCGTGGCCTGATCCGATCCGAGCCGACGCCGGATTCGCGCAAGAACCGCTACCGCGCCGAGGATGTCCGGGCGCTGAAGGAGCGCCGCGTACCGTCGCCGGAGCCGCGCGGGCTGCGCAGCTTCGATGCCGACCTGCCGGTGATGGACACGGAGATCTCGACCATCACCGAGGAGGGCGCGATCTATCGCGGCGTCAATTGCGTCGATCTTTCCGAGAGCGACACGCTGGAGCACACGGCGACGCTGCTCTGGGATGTCTCCGGCGTCGATCCGTTCGATCCGGACAATCAGCCGGAGATATCCGAGGAGATGCGCGCGATCGCGGCGGCCGCGCGTCGGGCGGCGCCGATCGACCGCGCCATCGCCGTGCTGGCGCTGGCCGCGAGCGCCGATCCCCGCGCCTTCACCCGCGCGCCCGATGGCCGCGCCATGGTCGGCGCGCGCATCGTCCGCCTGCTGGTCGGGACCATGCTCAACGCCGAGCCGTCGGCCGAGCCGTTGCACCAGCAGATCGCCAAGGCCTGGGCGGCGGACAACAAGCATGCGCCGGATCTGATCCGCCGCGCGCTGGTTCTGCTCGCCGATCACGAGCTGAACGCCTCGACCTTCACCGCGCGTTGCGCTGCCTCGACCGGTCTCAATCTCTACGATTCCGTCATCGCCGGGCTCGCGGCGCTGAAAGGGCCGAAGCATGGCGGGGCCGGCGTGCTGGCCTCGCAGCTTGTGAAAGCGCTGGTCGACCGCGACGTCGAGCCGATGGTGCGCGAGCGCGTCGCGCTCGGCGAGCGTTTTGCCGGCTTCGGCCACGGCGTCTACAAGCGCGGCGATCCCCGCGCGCAATCGCTGCTGAACGCATTGTCGCGCGCCGGCGCGCCGCGCAAATTCACCCGCGAGGTGCCGGAGCGCATCGCGGAAGCCACCGGCGAGTTCGTCAACATCGACTATGCGCTCGCAGTCCTCGTGCACGCGCTGCGCCTGCCCGCCGGCAGCGAGCTCGCTCTGTTCGCCATGGCCCGCAGCGTCGGCTGGATCGCGCACGCGAGCGAGCAGTTGCAGTTCGGCAAGCTGATCAGGCCGCGGGCTAGGTATGTCGGGCCTGCGCCGGGACGGAGGGCGGGGAGTTCGTGATCGCTTCCATTTGCGATCCGGTTCACGGCGGCAGCAGAAGCGCTTAATTGCTTTCCGTCCCGTCCACCTCCGGGCACGCTTGCAGCACCTTCGATCTTCTCGGGAGCCATTTGTGTTGCAAGCCGCCGCCCTAACTCGCCGCCCCCTTCGCACCTCGGCCGAACTGAGTTCGGCGATCGCAATGGCATACGAGCGCATCGAACGCGACCGACACCGCAATTGCTGGATCCATGTGAAGCCCATGGAAGAGGCGCTGGCGGAGGTCGAGGCTCTCGCACGGCGCGGCGCGCAGGGCGAATTGCTGCCTCTGCTCGGTGTGCCTTTCGGCGTGAAGGACAACATCGACGTCGAGGGCATGCCGACCTCGGCGGCCTGTCCGCCCTTCGCCTATGTTGCGGAGCGATCGGCCCGGTGCGTCGAGCGCCTCGCCGCGGCCGGCGCAATCTGTCTCGGCAAGACCAATCTGGATCAATTCGCAACCGGGCTGTCTGGCGCCCGGTCACCTCACGGCGTCTGCCCAAGCGCCGCCGATGATCGCTATATCTCGGGCGGATCGAGCTCGGGCTCGGCCGTCGCCGTGGCGGCCGGACACGTTGCCTTTTCACTTGGCACCGACACCGGCGGCTCAGGCCGGGTGCCGGCAGGTTTCAACGGCATCGTCGGAATCAAACCGACGATCGGGCTTGTCTCATCCCGCGGGCTCGTTCCGAACTGCCCCACGCTCGATTGTCCGTCGATCTTCTGCAATTCCGTAACCGAGGGCAAATTGCTGCTGGAGCTCATCGAGGGCTTCGACGAAGAGGATCCCTACAGCCGCGAAGCGCGCGGCCCGTCATCCGCCATCCCGAACGAATTCCGCTTCGGACGCATTTCCGCCCCGCAGCTCAATTCATTCGGGCTGCCCGAATGCGACGCGCTCTACGAACAGGCTTGCGGGAGACTGGCGGGACTGGGAGGCGAGGCCCTCGAGATAGACTTCACACCTTTCGCCGAGGCCGGCGAAATGCTCTTCTCGGGACCGTGGATCGCCGAACGATACGCGGCGGTCAGCAGGCTTTTTGACGTCGATCATGGAGATTTGCTGGAGGTGACGCGCAAAGTCCTGCATTCTGCGGCGCAATTTTCGGCGGCTGACGCATTTGCGGCGCAACATCGTCTCGCGAAGTTGCGGCGGCAGGTCCAGCTTCTGTTCAAGCAGATCGACGTCCTGGTCGTGCCGACTGCACCGCGACCTTTCACCATTGCGGAAATGCTGACAGACCCCATCGCGCTCAATACGCGTCTTGGTCACTACTCCTATTCCGCCAATCTGCTGGATCTGTGTGCGGTGGCGCTTCCCAATGCGACGCTCACCAGCGGCATGCCGATGGGCGTCACCCTGCTGGCACCCGCATGGCACGACCACGCCCTCCTGGACTTCGCCTCGCGATGGCAGCGGGGCGATGGCGACGCCCTGTTCGGGCTGAACGTCTATTCGCGCACCGCCGGTTAGAGCGCGATGAAATGAGGATTGATCGCTGCGACGACGGAGGTGCGCTCCCTCTCCCGCTTGCGGGAGAGGGTTGGGGAGAGGGTGCTTCGGCAATAGGACAATCCCCAAGAGGAGAAAGCCCTCACCCGGCGCTTCGCGCCGACCTCTCCCGCAAGCGGGAGAGGTGACATCGCGCCTTAGACGATTTCGAGGTCGAGCGCGCGCAAATTCAGAATGACGATCAGGCCCCTGTCGTAGCGGATGATGCCTCTCGCCTGCATGCGAGAGAGCTGCACCGTCACCCATTGTCGTGTCGCTCCGATCAGGTTGGCGAGATCGCCATGGGTGAAAGGAATGCCGAGCACGATCTCGCGACCGTGCTGCGAGCCGTAGATATTCGAGAGAAAGATCAAGAGACGCTGCAACCGCTCGGTCACCGATCGTGTGCCGAGCATTTGCGCCATGGCCGAGTAGCACCTTGCCTTGAAGGCCAGCGCATCCAGCAGCGCCACCGCGATGGTCGCCGACTGAAGCGCAAGCCCGCGCAGCGCGGGGCCAGGCAGAAACAGGAGCCGGCTGCGCTCGATGGCAACCGAAGACCACATATGCGCTCCGGTGCCGAAGAGGTCGGGGCCGCCGACGAAATTGCCGGCGAACCAGTAGGCGAGCGTCACCTCACGCCCCGAAGGTGCTGCGTAATAGCTGCGGATCCGGCCGGACTCGATCAGGTATATGCCGTTCTGCGTGTCTCCCTGGCGCCAGATGTGCTTGCCGGTGTCCAGGACCTCGTGGCGACCGATTGCCAGCACACGGTGCCGGTCGGCCTCGCTCAGAGGGTCGAGCAAGCCTGGCAGCGATCTGACCAGAGCATCCGACTCCGCCAGCATGATCCCGGCTGTCGTCTTGAGAGTTGCCGCTGACATCTGTCCGCTCCCTCGTGGCTGGAGCAGATCCATTCAAGAGCTATGCCAGCCTTCGCTGCGGCTAAAAGCGCGATGAATTTTGGTTGAGCCGACACGCGCCCAGAGCTCGAATCACCTCTCCCCGCTGAGGCAAGGTAATCGCATATCAGCCTTCACCAGAGGTCGTCATGGCCGGGACAAGCCCGGCCATGACGATGTGGAGACTATCGTGCCCAAAAATGTACTGCTCATATGCAATAGCCCCGCCGCCGGGGAGAGGTGACCCGCGGACGGCCAGCCGAACCTAGTCTCATCGCACGTTAAGTCACCGCTTCCATTTGCTCGAACGCCTTGCGGCCTTCGGTCCGGATCAGGTCGAGGCAATCCCGCTTGAGCGCGAGATAGGCGGGGTCGGTCAGAATAGCGCTGGAACGCGGGCGCGGCAGGCCCACGGAAAGATCCCGCAGGATGCGGCCCGGCCCGGCGCTCATGATCAGCACGCGATCCGACAGGAGGATGGCCTCGTCAATGTCATGCGTGACGAAAACGATCGTGGCGTTGATCCGGTCGCGCAGTTCGAGCAGGTTATCCTGCATCACGGCCCGGGTCTGCGCGTCCAAAGCACCGAAGGGTTCGTCCATGAGCAGCACACGCGGCTGGTTCGCGAGGGCGCGAGCAATCGCCACCCGCTGCTGCATGCCGCCTGAAAGCGTATGCGGATAGGCGTTCGCGAATTTTGTCAGCCCGATCATGTCGATCAGGTCGTCGGCGATCCGAAGCGCCTCCGTTTTCGACTTGCCGAGCGCGCGCGGTCCGTGAGCGATGTTACGGCGCACCGATTTCCAGGGGAACAGATGCGGTTGCTGGAAGACCATCCCGATATCCGGGCGAGGTGACAGCATCGGCTTGCCGGCCACCATGACCTCGCCTTCGAACGGCCGTTCGAGGCCCGCCATCGCATTCAAGAGTGTAGACTTGCCGCAGCCCGACGGGCCAACCAGCGAGACGAATTCACCCGGCATCACGGCCAGCGACACCCGGTCCACCGCAATGACCTCGCCGCGCGGCACATCGAAGACGATGCTCAAATCCTCGACCCGGATGATCGCTTCCGGCGCTGTCGATGAAGGCTCCGGCGCAGCATCCACGAGCCGGAGCGGCGGTGTCGGTCGAAGCGGGTTGTACATCATCGCCACCATACGGCACGCTCGGCAATGGCCGCGAAGGAACGATCGGCGACGAAGGAGAGCAGTCCGAGCGCCGCCAAGCCTCCCATGACCTGTCCGGTTTGCATGTTCTGTTGCGCAATCTCGATCCGGTAGACGATGCCGGCGAACGCGCCCGCCAGCTCGGCGGCCACGAGCGTGTAAAAGGAGATGCTGACGGCGGTGCGCAGGCCGACAACGATGTAGGGAAGCGCCCCCAGCAGGATGATCTCCGAGAGCATCTGCCGACGTGGCGTGCCGAGCATCAGCGCGGCGCGAACGAGGCCGCGGTCGACCTTCTGAACGCCGATATGGGTCGCGAGCCATACCGTGAAGAACACCCCCCAGACGACCAGAAAGAGTTTGCCGGCCTCCGACAAGCCAAACCAGAGGATCACGATGGGCACGAAGGCGATCGGGGGGATCGGGCGAAGGATATGAAACAACGGCGAGAGCAGGCTCGAGACCAGCCGGAACCGGCCCGTCAGCACGCCGAGCATGATCCCGCCCGCCGTCCCGATCAGGAAACCCACGGTGACGCGGAATAGGCTCGCCGAAAGGTCGCCGAAAAACTGGCCGCTGTGGATCCAGTCGAGCACGGCGACAGCGACCGTCGACGGCGGCGGGAAGAGCACCGCGTTGACGATCCGCGAGCGCGCGATCAATTCCCATACGCCGACGAAAGCCGGCACGGAGAGCGCGCCGACAAGCACGCTCAGGCGTCCGGCCGTCGTCGCACGGTTGTGCCCGCCGGTGCTCATGGATTGGCCGACAGTGTCACACGTGCGGGATCAAGCGCTTTCAGCGGCGCCGCCGCAATGACCTTCGAGAAATCCGGCATTCCCGCTCCCGGCGGGTGATTGCCGGTCGCGAGCCGCCAAGCCGCGTGCGTCTTCAGCGTCTCGAGTAGCTTGTCGTCGAGGCGAACGTGATAGACGTAATCCGACCAGATCGGCGCCAGCTCGTCGCGCTTCATGCCGGTTGCGGCAGCGACGATGTCGATCGCTTCGTTCGGATGAGCCTTGACCCAGCCTTCCGCTTCGATGAGAGCAGCCAGGAATTTGCTGACGATTGCCGGGTTTGCCTCGAGATAGGGCCGCGTCACGACGATGTTGAAGGTCTCCGAGTAGAGACCCTTGGTATCGAGCAGGACGGCCCCCTCGCCGAGCGCCTTCTTTGCATTGGCCACGTGCGGCTCCCAGGTGTCGAACGCGTCGATGCTTCCCGCCGCCAGTGCGGGAAGCATCTCCTGGGGGCGAAGGTTGACGAGCGTGACGTCCTTGGCGGTCAATCCCGCCGCCTTCAGCAGAACCGAGGTGTAGACCTCGCTCCCCGTGCCGGCTGTGAAGCCGATGCGTTTGCCGCGCAGATCCGCTTTGGTCCTGATTGCGGCGGACGCGGCCGTCATCGTCTTCAGATCCGAGTACTCCATGCCGGCGACGAACGCGATCGGCTGCTGGGCCATCGCGGCCGCCGTTACCGGAGCTTCGGCGGTCGTCGCGATATCCGCTCCTCCTCCCATTACCGTGTCGAGGCACTGCTTTCCGCTGGTGAAATTCGAGACCGAGATATCGAGTCCCTGCTTGCCGAAGAGGCCGTTCGCCTTGGCGACAATCGCAAGGCCCGAGATCGGTGCGAGGTTCTGCGCAAGCCGTGCCTTCAGGACCTCTTCGGCTTTGGCCTGGGAAGCCGGATTCAAGATGCCCGCACAGGCCGAGATCGCAAACGAGACCATGCGAAGAGCTATTTTCGAGCGCATGCAACCACCTCCGGTCATGTCGGCGGCCACAACGGCCAGCCCGTGATGGGAGGAGGGTCATCCGAAGGCAATGCGTCGTGAAGCAATTAATCGACAACGTGTCCCGCTGACGAGCATTTGCGCATCGCGGATCCGCAGCGGATCGCAATTTGGGCAACGGAGAGCCCTGTTTGCCCGCCTCTTGTGCGCCGTGCGGTCCAAAGCCTGGAATACTTTGCCGGTCGTGCTAGCTCAGGCTTCCGGCGAACCGTTCGGCGAGCCTGTTTTTCTTGAATGCGTCGGCAACCCAGTCCACGAAGGCTCTCGTCTTCGCGGGCACAAGCTTGCGCGATGCGTGGTAAATCGAGATTGCGCCTGCGTCACAGTACCAGCGTGGCACCAGGCGCAGCAGCGACCCGTTTTCGAGCGCGGGAAGAATGTCGGCGGTGGCAAGCATGGCAACGCCCAGGCCCAACAGTGCCGCCTCGCGCATCGCAGCGGGATCGTTGACCACGATCGACTCGGATAGTGGGGCTTGAACCTCCCGCCCCGAAACATCGCGCATCGACCAGTGCCGGATGCGTCCCGTCTGCAGCGAGCGCATGACGATGCCATCCAGTGCGGCCAGTTCGTCCGGCTTGGTCGGTGATGTTCGCTCGGACATGTAGACCGGAGACGCCACGGCGATGATGTGTGCTGGCGCAAGGGTGCGACTGACAAGACCGGGCAACAATTCAAACCCACCTCCGATCGCCGCGTCATAGCCTTCACCGACCAGATCGACCTGACGGTTCTCGAAGTGCCACTCAGGGCGGACCTGCGGGTAACGGGCCAGGAAGCCCGGAAGCAACGGCAGGATATGGGCTGTGCCGAATGTCGGCGGCAGGCTTATCTTGAGAACGCCCGCCGGCTCCTCGCGTCCGGTCGATGCTCCGGCGATTGCGGCCTGCAATCCCTCAAGATGACCGGCGATGGCTGTGCGAAACGTCTCCCCGGCCTCGGTGAGCGTCAATCTCCGTGTTGAACGATGAAATAATCGCACGCCGAGATTGCGCTCCAGCATGGCGACGTTGCGGCTGACGGCTGCCGGAGTCAGCGAAAGACGTCGGCCAGCCTCCGAGAAGCTGCCGCACTCAGCGCTGCGAATGAATGATTCCAGGTTGGCCAGCGTTTCCATGGGCTCATTTGCAAGTGATCGTTGAAAATCTTACGAGCAATACCGTCCTAATCAAAGGGCAATGTTTGGATCATCTCTGGGCCACCGATCAGCTCGCCTGATCCTAAACAGCTCGGAGCATCTCAATGTCCACCATCGGCATCATCGGCGCAGGCAATATTGGCCGCGCAATTGCCCAGGCGCTGGCGCGCAACGGCATCGCCGTGACCCTGTCCAACAGCCGCGGCCCGGACAGTCTTAGGACGACCGTGGCCGAGATCGGTCCGCTCGTGATCGCCGGCACCCGCGAGGAAGCCGCCGCTAAGGATATCGTGTTCGTCGCGGTCAATTGGTCGAAGCTGCCTGATGCCCTTGCCGGCCTGCCGCCATTCGCCGGGCGCATCGTCGTCGACGCCAACAACCCGATCGAGGCGCCGCTGTTCAAGCCGGCAGAGCTCCGTGGTCGCGCCTCGTCCGAAGTTTTCGCCGATCTGGTGCCCGGCGCGCGGGTGGTGAAGGCGTTCAATCATCTCTTGGCGCAGCTTCTCGCAACAGACCCGGCGAGCGACGGCGGCAAGCGCGTGCTGTTCTACTCAGGCGACGACGCTGATGCGAAGGCAAGTGTCGGCGCGCTGATCGACCGGCTCGGATTCTTTGGCATCGATCTCGGTTCGCTCGCGGTCGGAGCCAGGCTGACCCAGTTTCCGGGCGGTCCGCTTCCGGCGCTGAACCTGGTCAAGTTCGGCTGATGGTTCGACGAGGATATTCTCCAACGAGATGAGGAAGGCTGCGAGATGACCACCAATGATATCGATTTCGACCAACTTCTACGGGCCAATTTGGAGCGCGTGAGCGGGACGAGGACAAGCGGCGGACCGCCATTGCCGAGTTGTTCGTTGAAGAGCCCGTGATGTACGAGCCGACGAAGATCGTTCGGGGACGCCTAGAGATATCGCGCGTCGCCGGAGAGCTTCTGGAGCAGTTCGGGCCAACATTCAGGTTCGTACCCGATGGGGTCGCGGTCGGGCATCATGGCTTGGCGCGTTTGGCCTGGCACGCAGGACCCGAGCAGGGGCCCGTCGCCGTGACCGGAGCCGACATTGCCGAAGTCCAAGACGGTAAAATCTCGCGGCTGTGGGTGTTGCTCAATCCGCAGTGAGAGAAGTGGCGCTGCCGAACTAGGCCTGCGGCTTCGACCGTTCGACATTGCCGCCCTTCCGCCTGCGATGGATCCATACCGCCAAGCCCAGCACGATCGCGACGCCAACCACGGTCAAGATCCAGATGTGCTTGCCGACATGTTCATGATGATGCAGCCCGGCATATTCGTGCAGGGCCGACACCGCCAGCACGCCGGGCAGCACATGCGCAGGTGCCCAGGCCAGGATCGCCGGGATGTTCACCGCGTAGAATTTGGCCGGCGCCATGCCAAGCGCACCGGCGGTCACGGGGACGAAGGCCCGGACCGGCGGCACGAAGCGGGCGAAGAACACGGCCCAGGTACCGAAGCGGTTGAAGAAGCTCTCGCTCTCGGCGACCACGCGGGGGTAGTTGGTCAGCGGCCAGGTGCTGAGGATCTCGCGCTGGCGCCGGTGCCCGATCCAGTAGGCCGAACCGTCTCCGAGCACGGCGCCGAGTGCGGCCGCCAGCAACACCCATTGCAGCTTGAGTTCGCCGCCCGGGACCAGGGCGCTCAGCGCCAGAATGATGGTCGAGCCGGGAATCACCGATCCCACCACCGGCACGGCTTCGAGCAGCGCCGCCAGGAACAGGATCAGATAGCCCAGCCATGCATGGGCCGAGACGAAGGAGATGAGGGGATCGAGGAAGGACGTCACTTCGTCTCTGTGGCGGGCTGGAGCATTTGGAGTTCGGACCCTACCTAAGTAAGCACGTGCGGCAAAAGTGCCATTTGGGCAGGCAGAGGCGTTACCCCGCCCGAAATTCGAGCGTGATTCGCAAGGCAGCCCTCCAAAAACTGCGTTCCTTGCCTATCTAAATGAAAAGACGACGGAACTTTGATTGGAGGGCGGGCTTCTGCCGGCCCCGTGTCTCTGATAGGTTGCTTTTCAGCACCCAGCCGCAGCCAACGTGCGAATAACCGGTTTCGGGACCGCCCGGGACCTCGGAGGATTGATGACGACCGCCGCCCTGTCCAAAGTTGAGGAAGTTTCCGGTCTGCCCGACATGAAAGTGTCGGTTCGCCAGGTGTTCGGGATCGATAGCGATCTCGAAGTCCCGGCCTATTCCGAAGTCGATCCTCACGTGCCCGAAGTCGACGCCGATTACCGCTTCGACCGTGCCACCACGCTCGCCATTCTCGCGGGCTTTGCGCGCAACCGCCGCGTCATGGTGACCGGCTATCACGGCACCGGCAAATCCACCCATATCGAGCAGGTCGCCGCCCGCCTGAACTGGCCCTGCGTGCGCGTCAACCTCGACAGCCACATCAGCCGCATCGATCTCGTCGGCAAGGACTCGATCGTGGTCCGCGACGGCAAGCAGGTCACCGAATTCCGCGACGGCATCCTGCCCTGGGCGCTGCAGCACAACGTGGCGCTGGTGTTCGACGAATACGACGCCGGCCGTCCGGACGTGATGTTCGTGATCCAGCGCGTGCTGGAGGTCTCGGGACGCCTGACGCTGCTCGACCAGAACAAGGTGATCAAGCCGCACCCGGCGTTCCGGCTTTTCGCCACGGCGAATACGGTGGGCCTCGGCGACACCTCGGGCCTCTATCACGGCACCCAGCAGATCAACCAGGGCCAGATGGACCGCTGGTCGATCGTCACCACGCTGAACTATCTCAGCCACGACGAGGAAGTGGAGATCGTGCTGGCCAAGGCCAAGCACTATCGCACCCAGGAAGGCCGCGACATCGTCAACAAGATGGTCCGCCTCGCCGACCTGACCCGCAACGCCTTCGCCAACGGCGACCTGTCGACGGTGATGAGCCCGCGCACGGTGATCACCTGGGCGGAAAACGCCGACATCTTCGGCGATATCGGCTTTGCCTTCCGCGTCACCTTCCTCAACAAGTGTGACGAGCTCGAGCGCCCCCTGGTCGCCGAGTTCTATCAGCGCTGCTTCAACGCGGAGCTGCCGGAATCGGCGGTGAACGTGGCGCTGAGCTGAAGTTCTCTCGGTGTGTCGTCCCGGACAAGCGAAGCGCAGATCCGGGACCCATACCCACAGGGAGTGGTTTTGCGAAGACTCGGAGTTACCAGCTTCGCCCACAACCTCTCCCCGTGGCTATGGGTCCCCGCGTTCGCGGGGACGACGGATCAAGCTGAGCCCGGGACGACGGTGAGATCGAGATGAGCACCACCTCCAACTCCAAATTCCGCAGCAACAAGGAAGCGCCGACCGAGCCGTTCAAGCGCTCGGTCGCCTCCTGCCTCAAGGCGATCGCCAAGACGCCGGAGCTCGACGTCAGCTTCGCGGCCGAGCGGCCTGGCCTTGCGCCGGGCAAGGCGCGGCTGCCCGAGCCCGCGCGGAAGATGACCAGGCGCGATGCCGCGATCGTGCGCGGCCATGCCGATTCCATCGCGCTCAAGCTCGCCTGTCACGATCCCAAGGTTCATCGCAAGCTGATGCCCGGCAATCCGCAGGCGCGCGGCGTGTTCGAGGCGGTCGAGCAGGCCCGCGTCGAGGCGATCGGCGCGCGCCGCATGGCCGGCGTTGCCAAGAACCTCACCGCGATGCTCGACGATCATTTTCATCGCGGCAAGTTCGACGAGATCACCGACCGCGCCGATGCGCCGCTCGCCGATGCGCTGGCGATGCTGGTGCGCGAGCGCCTGACCGGCCTCGCGCCGCCGGCGGCGGCGAAGAAGATGGTCGACCTCTGGCGGCCCATCCTCGAAGACAAGATCGGCAAGCGGCTCGACCGGCTCGACGGCGTGGTCGAGGACCAGACCAGGTTCGGCGACGCCGTGCATGATCTGCTGTCGGCGCTCGAGCTCGGCGACGAGCGCAACGCCGACAGCGAAGACAATGACGAGAACGACGAGAACCGGGACGGCGACAACGACCAGTCCGGCGCCGAAGGCTCGCCCGATTCCGACGCCGCGCAGGAGATGAGCGCCGACCAGGCGCAGGCGAGCTCGGAGGAGATGAGCGAGAGCGCGATGGAGAGCGCGCAGGCCTCGACCTCGGATACGTTCGACGACGGCGAGCTCGGCGACGACGAGACGCCCGGCGAGGCGACGCGCCCGAACGCGCACGGCAAGAACGAGCCGCGCGGGCCGGAATATCACGCCTTCGCGCCCAAGTTCGACGAGGTGATCGCGGCCGAGGACCTCTGCGACCATGACGAGCTGGAGCGGCTGCGCGCCTATCTCGACAAGCAGCTCGCGCATCTGCAGGGCATCGTCGCCCGCCTCGCCAACCGGCTGCAGCGCAAGCTGATGGCGCAGCAGAACCGCGCCTGGGAGTTCGATCTCGAAGAGGGCATCCTCGATCCCGCGCGGCTGTCGCGCGTCGTCACCGATCCCTATCACCCGCTGTCCTTCATGCACGAGAAGGAGGCGACGTTCCGCGACACCGTGGTGACGCTGCTGCTCGACAATTCCGGCTCGATGCGCGGCCGCCCGATCACGGTCGCTGCGACCTGCGCCGACATTCTCGCGCGCACGCTGGAGCGTTGCGGCGTCAAGGTCGAGATTCTGGGATTTACCACGCGTGCCTGGAAAGGTGGCCAGTCCCGCGAGGCGTGGCTTGCTGCCGGCAAGCCGGCCAATCCCGGCCGCCTCAACGATCTCCGCCACATCATCTACAAGTCGGCGGATGCCCCCTGGCGCCGTGCACGAAAAAATCTCGGCCTGATGATGCGCGAGGGCCTCCTCAAGGAGAATATCGACGGCGAGGCGCTGGACTGGGCGCACAAGCGCCTGCTCGGCCGGCCCGAGCAGCGCAAGATCCTGATGATGATCTCGGACGGCGCGCCGGTCGACGATTCCACGCTGTCGGTCAATCCCGGCAACTATCTCGAGCGGCACCTGCGCCACATCATCGAGGAGATCGAGACCCGCTCGCCGGTCGAGCTGATCGCGATCGGCATCGGCCATGACGTGACGCGCTACTATCGCCGCGCGGTGACGATCGTGGACGCCGAGGAGCTCGGCGGCGCCATCACCGAGAAACTCGCCGAACTCTTCAGCGAGACCGCCGCGGCGCCCACGCAGGCACCCGGTCGCCCGCGACGCAAATTGCATTCGTGAGCACGCGTTCATCCCGCCGCAGCTTTCTTGGCCACGCGGCGGCGGGATTTTCCACTCTCGCAGTCTCCCGCCTCGCGCAGGCGCAAGCAACGGCCGAGCCGCCTCCGCGCGCGCTCCAGGTCGAGCATGCCGTCGCGGAGCCCGTCAGCGTCGAAGTCAACGCGCGCAGCATTCCCAATTTCGAGCCGCGCGACCGCTCGCGCACGCGCTTCGGCTCGCTGGACTATCGCAGCGGCCTGGTGCTGACCTCGCCCTATCGCGGCTTCGGCGGCCTGTCCGGTCTCCGCTTCCTCGACGGCAAGGGCGAGCGCTTCCTCGCGATCTCCGACCAGGGCGGCTGGTTCACCGGCGCCATCCGCTATGCCGGCCGCGAGATGACGGGCCTTGCGGACGTCGAGGCCGCGCCGGTGCTGGGCGCCGACGGCCGGCCGATCACCGAGAAGAAGCTTTGGTACGACACCGAGTCGCTCGCGCGCGACGGCAACCTCGTCTATGTCGGGCTCGAGCGCGTCAACCAGATCCTGCGCTACGATTTTGCCAAGGGCGGCACGCGCGCCCGCGGTGAGGTGATCAGCGTGCCGCCGGCCCTGCGCAAGCTGCCCTACAACAAGGGGCTGGAGGCGATGGTCGTCGTGCCCAAGGGCCAGGGGCAGCCGCTCGCGGGCAGCCTGATCGCCTTCTCCGAGCGTGGGCTCGACGCCGACGGCAACCTCGTCGCCTTCCTGATCGGCGGCCCCACGCCCGGCCAGTTCAGCGTGCGGCGGACCGAGAAATACGACATCAGCGATGCCGTGCTGCTGCCCTCCGGCGAGCTGCTCATCCTCGAACGCAAATTCTCCTGGTTCACCGGCGTCAACATTCGCATGCGCTCGATCCCCCTGAAGTCGATCGTACCAGGTGCGCTGGTCGATGGCCCCGCGCTGTTCGCCGCCGATCTCGGCCACGAGATCGACAACATGGAAGCCATCGACGCCCACGTCACGAGCGAAGGCGAGACGGTGCTGACGCTGATCTCCGACGACAATTTCTCGATGCTGCAGCGGACCTTGCTGCTGCAGTTCACGCTGGCGGAATAGGACGGGCGTCGTTCGGCAGACTCCGTTGTGCGTCTCGAGTCTCACCTGTCGCCCCGGATCTGCGCTGACGCTTGTCCGGGATGACAGCGGAATGTGTGGCGTCATCTCGCGCCGGACCGCGATTGCGGAAATGCACGCCGGGGCTACCCGCCATTCCCCCGCGCGCCTAGCAATCCGCGCGTCCCCCATTACACTCCCCCCTGCATTGCCCCTCCCACCTTCCGGAACTCCCCGCATGAGCGTCCTGTTTTCCCCGATCAAGCTGCGCGGCCTGACGTTGAAGAACCGCATCGTGGTGTCGCCGATGTGCCAGTATTCGGCCGATGACGGCGTCGCCACCGACTGGCACTTCACCCACATCAACAATCTCAGCCTGTCGGGCGCGGCGATGTTCTGCATCGAGGCGACGCATGTGGAGGCGATCGGCCGCATCACGCCGGGCTGCCTCGGGCTCTACAGCGATGCCTGCGAGGCCGCGCTGAAGCCGATCCTCAATTCGGTGCGCAGATATTCCTCTACGGCGATCGCGATGCAGCTCGCCCATGCCGGCCGCAAGGCCTCGAGCGCGCGGCCCTGGGATGGCGGCCAGCTGATTCCGGTCAGCGACGGCGGCTGGCAGACGGTCGGCCCGAGCGCGGTGCCGCACAAGGAGGGCGAGGCCGCCCCGCTGGCGCTGGATGCTTCGGGCCTGAAGCGCATCCGCGAGGCCTTCGTCGACAGCGCAAAGCGCGCCGCGCGGCTCGGCATCGACGCCATCGAGGTGCACGGCGCGCACGGCTATCTCCTGCATCAATTCCTGTCGCCGATCTCCAACAGGCGCACCGACGAATATGGCGGCAGCCTCGAGAACCGCATGCGCTATCCGCTAGAGGTGTTCGACGCCGTCCGTGCCGCATTTCCCGCCGACAGGCCGGTCGGCATGCGGGTGTCGTCGACCGACTGGGTCGAGGGCGGCTGGGACCTGGCGCAGACCATCGAATTTGCGCGAGCGCTGAAGGCGCGCGGTGTCGACTGGATCGATGCCTCCTCCGGCGGCGTCTCGCCGCTGCAGAAGATCGCGCTCGGCCCCGGCTATCAGGTGCAGTTCGCGGACGCCATCAAGCGCGAGACCGGCCTGCCCACCATCGCGGTCGGCCTGATCACGGAGGCAAGGCAGGCCGAGGAGATCGTCGCATCCGGCAAGGCCGACATGGTCGCGCTCGCCCGCGGCATGCTCTACGATCCGCGCTGGGCCTGGCACGCCGCCGCCGAGCTCGGCGGCGAGGTCGAAGCGCCCCCGCAATATTGGCGCTCGCAGCCCTCGACGCAGAAATTGCTGTTCGGCAAGACCACGTTCGGCGCCAGGTGAGGGGCGAATGGTGCGATGACGGCGCGATAATCTCCGCTGTCGTCCCGGATCGGCGTGTGCTTTTAGGCGCGCTTGTCCGGGACGACAGCGGGGTGTTGGAGGCGCCGTCCTACCTCACCTCCGTAACTGTCCCCACCTTCCACGCCCCCCGAAACTGGCCTAACCTTCCGCGCAGGCGAGGCAATGGAGGGCTGTCCATGCGTTATCCTGTCCGCAAAGCGGCTCATATCTTCGAGCGCGTCGGCCTTGCGATGGCCGGTGCATCGTGCGGGCTGTTCGTCGGCGCCTATGTCGGATCGGCGATTCCCGTGCTCACCACGCAGGGCTTCCTGCTGCTGATGATGGTGCTCGGCGGCATCGGCTTCTATCTCGGCATCGACACGCCGCAGCTGCCGTTCGACGATGCGCACAGCCAGATCGACGCCGCCGAATTCATGAGCTCCGCCGGCACGCTGCTTGCCACGCTCACCGCCTTCATCTCCGTCTTCGTCATCGTGCTGCGGATCGACCCGCACATGCTCTGGACCTGGCTGGTCCTCGCCGGCTGGCTCGCCGGCGTCGTCATGCAGATCGTCGCGGGCGCCAAGGCGAGGATGCGGAAGTAACTTTCTGACCCTCCCCTCCAGGGCAGGCTATCGCATTTGAGAAACTTTCCCTGCGGCCATCCTTCGAGACGCCCGCCTTTGGCGGGCCCTCAGGATGAGGACCGAGTGCCTGACAGCAGTTTCCGCAAGCAAAGATGCCGCTCAGCCTCATCCTAAGGAGACCGCAAAGCGGTCGTCTCGAAGGACGAGGCGCTCGCTCAGGCGTCGCCAGGAACTCACATGCGATGGCCCTGCCCTCCCGTGGAGAGTCAGCAGCAGCACGGCTCAGAACACCACGCCCACGCGCGTGCCGCGCTTCCAGGCGATGCGGCAGCGCTTCTTGGTGTTGACGTGCAGCAGCTCGAAGCGATCGGGGATCGTCACCTGGCCGCCGAGATCGACGCAGGCCCCGCCGGGCGAATAGTCGATCAGCGTGCAGGGGATCACCGGCGCGCGCGGGTCGGTGATGATCTTGGCCTGGCGCGACACCAGCCCTGCGGGCTTGACGCGGACATGGCGGCGCGGATGCATTGGCACTCTCCTCCAATTCCGCATCTAGCGGCGGGTTCGGGTGACGATAATGCCGGGGAGTTGATGCGAAGCAGCTAAGGCCGGCAGGAGAATTTTAACGAAAAGTGCCGGCGAAGGCTGCAAGCGGCATGCGGATTCTACCCCTGCGTCTGCTTCTTGCCGAAACGGTTCTTCAGACAATTGGCCGACGAACAATACTTTCGGTGCTTTGCGAAAGCCGATCCGTCCATAGCGCAACTGCCGGAGGGACATTGTCCGTTGTCAGTGCTCATCTTGGCTGTCACGGCATGCGTCGAGAACCACCAGCCGCAACTTTGTCGCGGGCTCGATGGCGATCAGCACCCGATCCAGCGACAATGCTTCGTCATAGATGTCGGTGTCGCGTTCGAGAGCGGCATCGATCGGAACGAGATAGTTGACCCCATCGACCTCGATGCCATGACTCGCATAGTAGACGACCGCAACCTCGGCATCGCGGGACCGTTCGATGAAATCGCGCAGCGCCCACCGCGCCCGCCCGCAGAGCGAAGCTCGCCCGTGGGGCGCGTGTGTGGGGCGGGTGATGTCCCGGCAGGGGCCGTGCTCAACGCAAGGGACCGTCATCCCATCCCGTCATACGGGCCCCTCTGACACCTGGCGCCTATGATCCGTCGCGGCATGCGCTCGCGATGTAGATGCCCAGCTCGTTGGTCTTGATGAGCGCGTACGGATCGGCCACTCCTTCTTCCCGCAGCCATTCAATCTGCAATTCGTAGGCCTGGCGTTCGTAGGCAGCAATACAGGGAAGGACGATGTTGTTTGCCCTCTGCACGTGGTGCACCACTTCGTGCAGCAGAGTGCTTTTCTGTCGCAGATCATCGGGTCGCCAGCCCTGAGGCAGGTAGATCGCCCCCTCGTCGCGATTGTAGAGCGCGTGCAACTCCAGCCCGCGGTCCTCCGGCGAGCCATGTCGCATTGCCATGTCCGCCGCTGTCACGAAATGGATCCGCGGATGATCAGGAGCCGACAAGCCGGTCTTGGCAACGATCCATGCGATGTAGATTGCGATCAGATTTTCCAAGGAAACGGCTTCCTGCAGTAAGATGCGCAGCGCGGCCTGCTGGTGACGAGGATTTTCGAGTTTCCTATTCTGCTAGGTTGGCCCCGCGGCGGATTGCCTGGGATGCGCGATCAGATGTGCGTACTGACGCAGGATCCGATCAGCCTGAAGGCGTCGCGAGCTTCGCAGCGCCGACGCGATGGAAGCAAGGAAGCGCCGCCCTTCATTCGCGATTGGAAACGACGCAGAAGTCGGCAGTGCGGACGAAGGCTGCGAAGTGTTTTTCATGATCAGGACGCCAGGGTCGGTTGATGACGTGGAGCGCTGTCAGCGCGATATCTGGAACCGTTGGCATCGACGGCTGGCCGCGCGACGGCGGCGGTTGCAGGGGCGCAATCCAGCATCGCCGGGCGCTTCAGCGTGATCGGTTGCCAGAAAAAGCGACGCGCCTCGGCATGCGCTTCGAACGCGTCGACGCCGATATCGCGTAGAAACTCGGATCTGTCCCTGATATCCGCGCGCAGCTCTGACCGGAAGCAGGCGCGCTCCCACCATGTGAAAGGCAGTCGCGCAAGCGGATGGTCGGCGTGGCCGCGTTCAATCATGTAGATCTGCAGGAAAACCTCCCGAGGCAGTGTGGTCCGCGATGACGTTTCTGAAAGGAAAGCGCGTGGAAATTCACCGCTCGATGCTCGCTTTTGCAGCGGAGCGGCGCATGACGGGATGGTGAAAGAGCCGGGAAGCCATTCGGTTCTCGGTTCGCTCTCCGGCGGGCCTCCCAATGTCATTACGGTGGGAGGACCCGCTTCCCGACAACCGTGCCGACTATCGCGCCGATTGATGGGTCTGAGAACTACCTGGAAAGGTGGTTCGTTGTGCTTTATGGATACACGCGCGGTCGGCGGCCTGCACACGCTTCGGGAATGACATGCATCTCTCCACGGGTCCTGTCGATCCGCAAAACCAAGAAATCTATGCACTCTGGGATCAGCTGGCCGACTTCTCGGTCTCCGACGGTGACGCCGCGCTGACGCACCTGCTGTCCGCACTGCGGACCATGTTGTCGGCACGCAATGTTCTGTGGGGGGCGGTCGTGCGATTGCCGTCACGCAAGCGGACCGATCCCCTGCTTGGCTGGCGTCCGCGCCTTGTCCGGGTGCTGGACCCGATACCCGCCGTGGCGGCATCCGTGCAGAAGCAGTACGATACGCTCTGGTCCGCCAACGTCGACCTGTCTCAGATTCTGTCCATGTCGGGAGATGAGCCGTTCCGCGTCCGCCTGTTGTTCGAAACGCTGCCGCCGGAATGGTTCGAGGGCGAGCATTATCGCCGGCACTATCTGGATGTCGGATTCGCCGACAGCATTTCAGTGCGCATTGCGCTCAATGAGGACGTGAGAATCCGCCTGTTCGTATTTCGCGATGCGCAGGCACCCCGCTTCTCGGCGCAGGACGGCCAGCTTCTGGGCTTCACGATGCGGGGGTTGAGATGGTTTCACCGCCAACAGCTGCTCAGTCACGGTCTGCTCATCGCCAACGCGGCCCTGACAGCCGCCGAGCGCAGGGTCTTGCTCTCGCTGCTCGACGGTCACGCGGAAAAGGAGATTGCGCAGAAGCTTGGCCAAAGTCCGAACACCACGCACTTCCACGTCAAGTCGATCTACGCCAAGTTCGGCGTGCGCAACCGCGCGGCGCTCGCCGCGCTCTGGCTCGGCAAGCTGCGATGATGCGTTGAGCCCGAGCGTCAGCCATACGTCAATCTCGGCGCAAGGCGCACGCCAGGGACTCTGCGCAGGGCGCACGCCAAGGACAAGCTGTCCCCTCCGGAACTGACGCTCGCTCGCAGCCGCCGGGTGGCAGCGTCACGCCCGAGGTGCAGGACCTCCACCGTGCCCCGGCAAGCTGACGTTGATGTTTCCGCGCCCTAGTCCGTCGTCGGCACTCCGGGCGCCGGCGAAGCCGCGCCCTCCGTCCCTCCGGCCGTCTCCGCCCGTCCCGGCTCCGCCGGCATCGGCACCGTCACGTAGTCCTTCGGCATGTTCACCGGCCGGTAGTCGGGCTCCACCGCCATCCGCTTCAGCACGCTCTCGTGCACATGCGCGCCTCCGGGGATGACGCGCGGCTCGCAATCGGGAATGTAGAAGCCGAAATAGACCTTCCGCGCCGGCCATTCCTTGTACCTGGCGTTCTTCGGCAAATACTCCAGCACGCGCCAGGCCGGCGTCATCGAATCGTGCAATTGGCCCGTCTTGCCGGTGTAGGCCGGCGCGACATAGTGGAACGGCGAGTTCTTGCGCTGGACGCCCCAGGCGAGCTGGTTCACCGTGCGCGGGTTGAAGTTCAGCCCGGCCTTCGCGGCTTCCTCGATCATCCAGATCAGCGGGTATTTCGACTCCCCGCTCTCGACTTCCGGATAACCGCCGCCGACGTCGCAATGCACGCCGGCGAACCACACCTGCAGAATGTCCTGCGGCACCTTCTTCTCGTCGGGCACATAGCGGTTGCTCCAGAAGTCCTGCGGCTCCTCGTATCTGTTCAGCCGGAACATGCGCCGCCGCTCGTCGATCGCGATCGCCTGCCGGAAGATCCTGACGCTGGGATCGCGCCGCGTGAAGGCGAGCTCCTCCAGGCTCGGCCAGAACAGCCGGTCGGGGCGCGGCACGATCACGCTCGCCACCGTGTCCCACACGCCGACGAAGTGGATCGTCGGCCAGCGCGTCGAGGTGATGCGCGCGAACTGCGCGGCGAGGTCGAATTCGTCCTTCGGCAGCGGCCCGCTCTCGTCGGTCGCGATGCCCTCGACGTCTTCGATCGCGTTGCCGCGCCCGGTGCCGGAATATTGCTTGTAGGCGATGAGGCCCGAGCCCGCGAGGTTCGCCTGCTCCGGCGAGATCAGGCCAATCTTGTGAATGAGCCCCGCCAGCACCCGCACGGTATAGGCCCCGCGCGAGAAGCCGAACAAATAGATCCTGTCGCCCGGCGCGTAATGCTGAACCAGGAAGCAATAGGCCGACAGCACGTTGTCATCGAGCCCGTAGCCGGTGGCGAGCCCCAGCACCAGGTTGATGTTGGTCTTCCAGCGGTGCCAGGTCGAAGGCTCCGTGACCGTGCCGACCCCGGGATCATAGTACACCATCTGCCGCGGCGACGTCCTGTCCGTCTTGCGCAGGCAGCGATAGAGCTTCAGGACGTTGGAGATGTTCTCCGAGATCTCGTTGCCGGTCCCGTCACAGCAGATGACGAGGTGTTTGGGCTCGGGCTTGCGATCGGGAGTTGCTGCCTGATCCACGGGATGCGCCTCCGGGTGATGCTACCGGGGCGAGTATAGCGGGAAATTGCCCAGGAAGCGTGACGATCGACGGGCTGCGAGATGATTCCTTGCGACCGGCACGTCAGGCGGCCCTGTCGAGTTCTTTCTCGTAGCTCTTCAAGCCAGCCCTCAGGGTCTCTTCGAGCCTCGGCGTACGCGATCGGATCGCCTCGTTGGCCGCTCTCACCGCGGCGGCGGCCATCGCTTCGTCGCGGCTGAGCTTGTCGTGATGAAACAGCCATATTGCTACCGCCGCCCAATCCCAGAGCGGGCTGTCGGACGTCACGCGGGCGACTGGCGGCGGAAAATCCCTGGCTCGCTGTCCCTTCGAATATTGCGTCATCGCCGCGCGCGTCAGTCCGGTTCGCGCGGCGATGTCGGAGAGGCTGACGAGCGGGTCGGGTTCGATGCGATCGACGCGGGCGCCGGCCGTCTGCACGTCGCGCACTGCGGTGACGATGGCCTCACTGACGGACTTCGCCTCCCGCGTGAAGTCGACGATGATGTGGCCCTTCTGGAACGCGATCGCCGCGTCGTTGCAGCCGGCATCATAGAAGCGCTGCTCGAAATCCTCCGCCTCCGGGTCCAGGCCCGATGCGATGATGCTGAATTCGAACTTCTTCACGCGCCGTCCTCCGTTCCGTGCGGGCAGCGCGCTATCGCGCGCATCACCTGCCGGGCGTGGTCTTCCGGGTTCTTCGGCGTCCCGTTCACGCCAACCTGGCAGCCGTCCCGTCCGGCATGCGGGCAGAACAGCCGCCCCCAATGCCCCATCTTGCGCCAGCGCCAACCCTTCCGCTCAGCGTCGGCGACAACGGCCTCGATCTCCTTGTGCGGATGCCGCGGGCGATCAGCCATGCCGTTACCAGATGATAGCGTGAGTGTTAACAAATGTCAACAAATTGGAGCGCGATGTAGCGTCCGTCTGGCGCAGGCAGCGATGGAGCTTCAGGATGTTGGAGATGTTTTCAGAGATTTCGTTGCCTGCGCCGTCACAGCAGATGACGAGGTGTTTGGGCTCGGGCTTGCGGTCGGGAGTGGCTGCCTGATCCATGGGATACGCCTCGGGGTGATGCTACCGGCCGAGTATAGTTAGACCGTATAAAGAACGCCAATAATCTCGCGAGCGCAAATAAATCGAGGTGCGTCGCTCTCCTCATCCGATTCAACCAACGACACGATCACTGACGAGCCAAGACCCCCCACACTTTCAAATTGCCACAGCCGGCCACCCGTGCCTGGCACGGGTTTGCCTATCCGCTTGAAAACATTATTTCCGTCATCGAGCCCCAACGCGATCAGCGTGCCTTCCAAACCACTCAGTTCGTCTTTCAATACGGCGCGACCGCCTAGAACGATCTGGCCCGGAAGCGCCAATGGAATACCGCTTTCTTCTCGGACGCGATAAGCAGCTCTAATCTGCGCTAGACTGGCTGCCTCCGAAAGCAGCGTTGCTTCGCCGCCCCCTATCGGGGGCACAGGCTGTTCGGTCAGCATTCCGACGATTCGATGTAATGTGATGCTCCCGACATCGAAAAAAAGAGTTGGTTTGGATCCTCTGGGATCGGGGGCTTCAGCAGCCAGCGCAAGCTGATCTATTCTAGTCGGACGAAAAAGACGCCGCGCGAGCAAATGTCCGCGTTGACGTGCAATAACCAAATTATGGTCTCTGCCTGCATACGGAGAGCTCTCAGCAATTGCTATGCAGCCCTCCGGTATAGAAAATCCGAGATTGTTTGTCCGGACGAGAAACAGCGATTTGTCATCAAACCACGAATGGTCAAGCTCCTCTGCCTCAGCCTGACTAGATACGGAAGCAGAACTTGCAGTGAACGCCGCTAAGTCTGGATAGGTAGGAACTCGGAAAGGCCGAACAGTAGAGGGATTGAAGGGGACAACATTCGTTGGAACCGATTGAGCCTGTATCGGCTCGTGCCAGCGCCAATGACGAAATTCGCTGTGCATCCTCTCAGCCAGTTTACGAACAGCGATAAGATCATTGACGACGGAAAATACGTCGCCCGCGCTCAAAGATGCGCGATCGTGATGGGATGTATTCAATATTCTAAGGCAATCTGCTCCTTGGCTTAGCGCGCGGCAAGCAGCAAACTCTTTAGTGGCAGGTGCCTTGAATAGAGCGTTCGGAGGAGTGCTGACGAGTCCGCGGAGGCGACCCAGATAGTCCGAGAATGTCGGAGAATTCGATGGAAATCCGTAAGCAGGATAAGCAGGGTCGTCGAATAGGTCGGCTAGACGTGCTTCAAGAAATACCCGGACCTCGTTTGCGTAATCTTGCGCGAGAGACGCATTGTCTTTGTCTTGTTCGTAAGAGATCCGCTTCCGATCGAGCTCTTCGACGGCTTGGGCGGTCTCTAGGCGCCTCCGTGATGGATTCACAGGATGGACGCTACGATGTTCAACATCAGCGTGCTCTCGGGCTGCTGCCACAGCAGCGCGCGCAAAGTGTCGGTCGTAGGTCGCAACAAACAGTTGCCCGCCTTGCTGCACCAATTCCGGCAATAAACGAGCCAGCTTTTGCTTGTTGTCGTGATCGAGAAGTTCCTGAGGGTCGTCGAAAACAAGAAGAGATAAGCCGCCGCGGGTATTGAGGACGTGCTCCCAAAAAGCCAAGTAGAAGCCCATCAGGCTCGCTCGTAGTGCAGACGCGTTTGAAATATGCTCTGCGGGCGCAGTCGCCTTTTCGAACCCAACACTAATGTCGAGCACGCCCTTCACGTCCATGGAGGTGGTGCGCAGCTGGTGGCCAGCCATCGGGAATGAGTTGTGGTAGCAGCGATCACGCCAATAGATTGCGCGAGTATGTAAGAGTTTGCGGAGCGCTTCGACTTGCTTTTGAGCGAGTTCGCCAAGCTCTACGATGCTTTCGAGCGCAGTCGCCGTTCGCTTATAGAGATCTATACGCTGCTCCTTCGCGCGGCGCGCTGCGAGATGGGTTGACATGCGTTCGCGTAGTTTAAGGGCCGAGTTGATTGGGGCAACGCCCTTTACTATCGATGATAGCTCATCAAGTTTGCGACCAATCGGCGTGAGTTCGTTGATCGGTGAGTTTGGGGCGTTATCTTGTTGCAGTATCGCCTTTGTTATCGCCGCGACTTCCGACTTGTAAGTTTCTCGCCATTGCGCAAATGCGCGTGCGCGTGCGAGCCGTTTAAGGCTCACGAGTAGTGGGGACGTTGCGTTGGTCAGTGCCGGGGGAAACGACGGAAT
Organism: Bradyrhizobium sp. 191; assembly: GCF_023100985.1. Lineage (NCBI taxonomy): Bacteria > Pseudomonadati > Pseudomonadota > Alphaproteobacteria > Hyphomicrobiales > Nitrobacteraceae > Bradyrhizobium > Bradyrhizobium sp. 191. The sequence continues at coordinate 4,056,065 of NZ_CP064692.1, read as the reverse complement.
GAACCGCCCCGGGTTTGCCGGAGGCCATTTGGTTTAAGTTATGCCGCCATGGCCGGTTGTTCCAGCATGGCGTAGTAGCGTTGCTCGGCTTCGGCCGGCGGGATGTTGCCGATGGGCTCCAGGAGCCGCCGGTTGTTGAACCAGTCCACCCATTCCAGCGTCGCGAACTCGACGGCCTCGAAGCTGCGCCATGGTCCGCGCCGATGGATCACCTCGGCCTTGTAGAGACCGTTGATGGTTTCGGCGAGAGCGTTGTCATAGGAATCTCCGACGCTGCCGACAGAAGGCTCGACGCCAGCTTCAGCCAGGCGTTCGGTGTATTTGATAGAGACGTATTGGCTGCCCCTATCGCTATGATGCACGAGCCCGCCGCGATGGACCGGTCGGCGATCGTGCAGGGCCTGCTCCAGCGCATCGAGCACGAAGCCTGCGTGCGCCGTGCGGGAGGCCCGCCAGCCCACGATCCTGCGGGCATAGGCGTCGATCACAAAGGCGACGTAGACGAAGCCGGTCCAGGTCGCGACATAGGTGAAGTCGGAGAGCCAGAGGACGTTCGGCCTTGGTGCCTTGAACTGGCGATTGACGTGATCCATCGGGCATGGCGCGGCCTTGTCGCTGATCGTGGTCTTGACGGATTTGCCGCGGATGACCCCTTGCAAACCCATGTCCCGCATCAGTCGCGACACCGTGCAACGGGCAACATCGAAGCCTTCGCGCTTGAGCTGCCGCCAGACCTTGCGCACGCCGTAGACGGAGAAGTTTTGATCGAAGACGCGCCGAACCTCGATCTTCAGCGCGGCGTCCAGCCTGGCGCGCGCCGACCGCGTGGCCGGATCGCGCCGCTTCGCGACATGGGCGTGGTAGGTCGAGGGGGCAATCGGCAACACCTTGCAGATCGGCTCGACCCCATGCGCCCCACGATGATCGTCAATGAAGGCGATCATGGCTTGGACCGGCGGTCGAGCTCCGCCATCGCAAAATAGGCGCTTGCCTTGCGCAGGATCTCGTTGGCCTGCCGAAGCTCGCGGTTCTCCCGTTCGAGCGCCTTCAGCTTCTCGGCCGTATCGGTCGGAACGCCGGTCCGCTGCCCGCTATCGACCTCGGCCTTCTTGACCCAGTCATGCAGCGTCTGCGGCGTGCAGCCGATCTTGGCCGCGATTGACGTCACTGCCGCCCAGCGCGACGGGTGCTCGCCGGCGTGATCCAGAACCATCCGAACCGCTCGGGTCCGGACCTCGGGTGAAAACTTGTTCGTTGTCTTGCTCGTCATGGCTCCATCCTCTCAGGAGTTGGAGCCTCCGGCAAACCCGGGGCGGTTCAGAATTTCCGGCTCTGCAAAGGCGGGAAGTTCGGGGAGCCGCTGGTTACACAATTCGCTCAGGCCACTCTTGAGCGGTGCAAGTGCTGACGAAAACGCGTCCGTCTCGAAGAGGTCCTGAACCAAGGCTGTACGAATAAGCTCATACGGATGTGCGGGTAAATCACGCTGCAGTTCTGGCTGAAGCGCCGTCGGGCAGTTCGCGGCGAGTCGACCGACCCAGCCGTCTACCCAGGCCTTTTGAGTTAGGGACAGAAGCTGCTGATCTGCTTCGTTCATCTCTAGTATGTGGTCGGAAACGGGACGGTTTGTTGCCGGATCGAGGATGCCGCTAAGTGTCTGTCCGGGAACATCTTGAATCATCGGAATCATTTGTGATTCAAGGGTGGCGGTCCGATTCGAAGGGGCGCCCATGTGGACGAAGGAGAACCGCGGTCGTTACGACCGAAGCCGGCTACGCTATCCAAGCGATTTGACTGATGAGGAATGGGCGTTGGTGGAGCCGCTGATTGCGCCAGCCAAGCGAGGCGGCAACAAGCGCACGGTCGATGTGCGCGAGGTGATCAATGGCCTGATGTATGTGCTGAGCACCGGTTGCCAATGGCGAGCGATCCCGAAGGACCTGCCGCCACGCAGCACGGTGCACGACTATTTTGACTTGTGGGCTTGGAACGGCACGCTCGATCGCATCCATCACGCGCTCTATGTACAATGTCGAGAATTGGCCAACCGAGAACCCAGCCCGAGCGCCGCCATCATCGACAGTCAAAGCGTCAAGAGCGCGGAAAAAGGGGGGCGTGGATCGACCCGCATGGCTACGATGCGGGCAAGAAGATCAAGGGCAAGAAGCGCCACATCCTAGTCGATACTCAAGGCTTGCTGCTCCACGCCCTCGTGCATTCGGCGGACATCCAGGATCGTGACGGTGGGGTGCTGGTGATGGCCACGCTGTTTGGCCTGCATCCATTCCTGCTGAAGCTTTATGCTGACGGCGGCTATCAGGGGCCGATCTTTCAGTCCGCCGTTCGCAAAATCCTCCGGCAAATCGACGTCGAGATCGTCAAGCGCTCCGATACAGCAAAGAGTTTTGCGATCTTGCCCAAGCGATGGATCGTCGAACGCACCATCGCCTGGCTCAACCGCTGCCGCCGTTTGGCCAAGGATTGGGAGTGCCTCAACCGAAAGGCATTGGCGTTCTTGCGCCTCGCCTCAATCCGCCTCATGCTGCGAAAGCTCTGCCAAAAAACAGCATGATCCCGGACAGACTCTAAGCGGGCGGCTACATATTGCGCACGAAGAACTGTCGTGGTCACTATACTCGTGCAGCCAACTTGCTACGCGAGCATATAGCTGTCGGCGCTTTCCTAGGTCAGGAGTTGCAGATAGTTCAGCGAGTACGGTAGCTTCATTCCGAATTTTGGCACTTAAGTCGTCGATGAGCTTCCAATCAGCTTCGCTTAGTGCGGACAGTTCACGTGAACGCCTGACACTTGGAAGTTGTTGCATAGACTTCAGCTGTCCTAGGGCCGGTCCAATGCTTGCCTCAAGGTTGTTTCGCGCGTCTTCTTCATTGGGATCAAAGTTCATTCCCAAGGTCGATTGAGCGGCGGTGAGCGCGTTTGCCTTTAGCGTGTTGAAATGAGCTTCGAGCCTTGAGAGTTTCATCTCCAAAGCACGATCATTCGATGGACCGGGCAAGTCATCCAACGGCTTCATTGCGGGATACGCGTCAATTTGCTTTTGAAGATCGTTTCTCGCTTCAACGAATTGCCTGTCGACTTCATCAATCTCCTGCTCGCGCTTCTTTTGCAATTCACTTGAGAGGCGCTCGCGGGCCTTAGCAGCGTGCTTTGCAAGGCTGGAGACCTCAGAAAGGCCTGTCAGCCGCGCTGCGGCGAGCCCAAGATCAGACGTGGCACCAATTCTTAGAAATTGCAGCATGGCGGGCATTATTGTCCCGATTCTCAGGGAAATCGGATCAATGTTGAGCGCATCGATGCCGGAAGTTACCTCAGATATTTTGCCCTTGGATGTACGCATCTGCGTTCGCCGGACAGCCAATTCATTGCCATCCTGATCCCTGAAGGTGATCTCGACCCAACTATCTAACGGTACGGGTTGATTGATCGGTGGCACGTAGGTTGCGGGATCGGGAAGAGGAGTAACTGGAGTGAGGGCATGCAGAGTAACTTCATCGTCCCCGTTCTCCGATGACCTGCTAAATGACCCGCTAAACTCCAGTTGCCCGGCCTCTGGTTGGCGTTGGGGCCGCAGGACCTGTCCCGTCAAACACCAGATGATAGTATTTAGAAGCGAGGTTTTGCCCGCACCGTTCCATCCTTCGAACAGGGTAATCGGTGCCCGGGGCTCAAAAACGAAGTCGGATGGGGGCTCGTCAGCAGTCCCATATGCATGAACACCGGCGAAGCGGTGAGCCACGATCTTTACTATAGCTAGTCGTCTGCGCGCTTGTTGCGCATTCACCGCCGGGATCGGCAGTTGTGGAGGCGAGGTTGCCATGGCCGATACCATGGCTTCCACATCCGCCGCCATGACGTTTCCCGCCCATTTTGGTTGGTTCAAGCGGTACCAATTGAGAAGAGAGCGGCTGTCCGGATTGTTGAACCGGAACTCGTTCTCGTTTTCACCGACTAGGACACCAGAGCCGCCGATCAATTCGGCAAAGAGGCTTTCCACGGTCTGCAGATGTAAGGGGCGAGAACTAATCGGTGAATTGGTCATGCCTGGCTCCGAAACTATGCAATCGCAAGTTATCCGAGTCGCAAACGCAAGTTGCGTAGGGCGATACCGATTCAGTTCTATTTGCAGTAGAAGTTAGTCTGAGGTCTCTGCGTCGCGCCGATCCGCCAAAAACAAAAACGGCCGGATCTTCCGATCCGGCCGCAACGCAAACTCTTACTGGCTAAGCCTACGCCACGCGACGCAACCTAGCCCCCGCCCAATTTCCGAAAACTCAGCTCGCCTGCTTGGCCGGCTGCGCGTCGCCGACCTTCTTCTGGATGGCGCGCTTCAGCTCGAGGGCGCGCGGCGACAGGTTGTCGGCGTTGGCCTTGAGCAGGAAGGGGTCGAGGCCGCCATTGTGGTCGACGCTCTTGACCGCGTTGGTGGAGACGCGCAGGCGCACGTTGCGGCCCAGCGCTTCCGAGATGAACGTCACGTTGACGAGGTTCGGCAGGAAGCGGCGCTTGGTCTTGATGTTGGAGTGGCTGACCTTGTGGCCGACGAGGGGGCCCTTGGCCGTCAGTTCGCAGCGGCGAGACATGGCAAAAATCCTTATCCTGAACCCCCAACGATCTGCGGCCGCCATTCGGGGCGCCACGGGGGCAAATTCTTTTGTCCTTGCAGGGAGCGGGCGGACGTATAGGGGGGAAGGGGCGGGACGTCAAGTTTTTGGGCGGCTTTTTAGGCCGCTCGGGAGGTGCGCTCCCTCTCCCGCTTGCGGGAGAGGGGTGGGGAGAGGGCTCTCTCCTCTTGGGGGCCCGGACGTCATTGCGGATGGTGCCCCCAAGAGGAGAAAACCCTCACCCGCGCTTCGCGCGACCTCTCCCGCAAGCGGGAGAGGTGTCGGAGCCCGCGGTTACCGCCCGATCACCAAAACGGCAATGATTATCGCGCCTTACCATCACATAAAGGGCGTATTCGCCGCCGAAATATCAGGGGGAGTTCCGGGGCGGATACGTCCGGACACATTGTTTGCCGCGGTTTTTGGTTTAAGTAACAGCGCATCGCGCCCCGATTGGATAGCTTCGTGCTTGCAACGTCCCATTTTGCGCAGGATTTGCGCTCAGCCCGGCCGCGCCTGGCCGGCTGGCTGATGGCGCTTTGCGCGCTGGCCCTGGCGTGGGGCGCGGTGCCGGCCGCGGCGCAAGGCAAGCTCGAGGCGCAGTATGAGGCCTCGCTGGCGGGCATTCCCGTCGGCAAGGGCGCCTGGAACATCGACATCCAGGACGACGTGTTCTCGGCGGCGGCCGCCGGCGGCACCACGGGGCTGCTGAAGTCCTTCACGGGCGGCTCCGGCACCGGCGCCAGCCAGGGGCGCGTCGTCAACGGCGCGCTGGTGGCGACCGGCTACCAGGCCTCCACCACCACCCAGAAGAAGACCGAAGAGATCCGCATCACCCTCGACAAGGGCAATGTGAAGGATTTTGCGATCCTCCCGGAGCCGCCGGTCGACCCTGATCGTATCGTCGTCACCGAGGCGCATCGCCGCGGCGTCTGGGACCCCATGACGGCCTCGCTGCTGCGCGTGCCCGGCACCGGCGATCCCGTTTCGCCGGACGCCTGCCATAACGGCGCGCCGGTGTTCGACGGCCGCATGCGCTACGACCTCAAGCTCGATTTCAAGCGCATGGAGACCGTGAAGGCGGAGAAGGGCTACAAGGGCCCGGTCGTCGTGTGCTCGCTCTATTTCGTGCCGGTCGCCGGCTACATCCCCGATCGTCCCGTGATCAAATACCTCGCCGCCCAGCGCAACATCGAGATCGCCTTCGCCCCGGTCGCCGGCACGCGCATCCTGGTCCCGTTCTGGCTGAAGGTGCCGACGCCGCTCGGGCCCGCCATGCTGGAAGCCACCAGCTTCATCACCTCGGCCCAGCCGCCGCGCGTCGCCAAGACGCAGTAGGCGAGGACGGAGTCCCTTCTCTCTCCGCCGTCATTCCGGAGCGCGCCGTAGGCGCGAGTCCGGAATCCATCGCGAGACAGTCGCTGCGGCCCGATGGATTCCGGGCTCGCGCCAAGGGGCGCGCCCCGGAATGACGAAAGAATTCGGGTCCAAAAACAGACCTCAATTATTTCAATCACTTACCTACTGTGCATGGGGTTGTTTTCGCGAAAAAGGGCGTCCGCCCCCAGCACCAGCGTCATGGCCGGGCTTGTCCCGGCCATCCACGTCCTTGCTGCGCGGGGTCGAGAACGTGGATGCCCGGGACGAGCCCGGGCATGACAGCAGAGCGAGACAACGGGAATCCATTTGACTCCTCTCCGATTCTGATTCGACACCGCGCCGTCCCCAGCTTTAACCGATACGGTCGCTTGTGCGACCGCGCAAAACTCCATCTAGTGCACAACCAACGCGAGTCCCGCGACATGTTGCGAGAACGGAACGGGACTCAACGGGGAGTCAGCGATTCGGCCGCGATTCGTTCTAGAGTCGTTCCGAAGCTTAAGGCGAACGGGAAAAGCGTCGCAAAGTGAAACAGTTGCGGAGGATTCGGCGAGGGCGTTCCCGCACCCACGGTGTCATCGCCCGGCTTGACCGGGCGATCCAGTACGCCGAGGCGGTTGTGGTCGAGCGGAGAGGCCGCGCCGTACTGGATGCCCCGGTCGAGCCGGGGCATGACAGTGGAGCGTGGTTGCCGCGCAGCGTTCGGAGACATGGCGGACACCCAGCCCCCCGCCCGCCTCATCCACCACTGACATTCGCCCCAATCGCCACTACCTAATCCCCAGACATGGCTTTTTCCTCCTCCCCCTTCGCCTCCGAGCGCGCACCGTCCGATCGCGTGCCTGGCGCCGGCGTCACTGCGGTGCTCGGACCGACCAACACCGGCAAGACCCATCTCGCCATCGAGCGGATGCTCGCGCATCCCTCCGGCATGATCGGCCTGCCGCTGCGCCTGCTCGCGCGCGAGGTCTACAACAAGATCGCCGCCAGGGCCGGCGAGGCCAGCGTCGCGCTCGTCACCGGCGAGGAGAAGATCAAGCCGAAGAACCCGCGCTATTGGGTCTCCACCGTCGAGGCGATGCCGCGCGACCTCGACGTCTCCTTCCTCGCCGTCGACGAGGTCCAGATCGCCGCCGATCTCGAGCGCGGCCACGTCTTCACCGATCGCATCCTCAACCGCCGCGGCCGCGACGAGACGCTGCTGCTCGGGGCTGCGACGATGCGCCCGATCATCGAGCGCCTGTTGCCGGGCGTGTCCATGATCACGCGTCCCAGGCTGTCGCAGCTCGAATTCGCCGGCGACCGCAAGATCACGCGCCAGCCGCGCCGCACCGCCATCGTCGCGTTCTCCGCCGATGAAGTCTACGCCATCGCCGAGCTGATCCGCCGCCAGCACGGCGGCGCCGCCGTGGTGCTGGGATCGCTGTCGCCCCGCACCAGAAACGCGCAGGTGGCGATGTTCCAGAACGGCGATGTCGACTATCTCGTCGCCACCGACGCCGTCGGCATGGGCCTCAATCTCGACGTCGACCATGTCGCCTTCGCCTCCGACCGCAAGTTCGACGGCTACCAGTTCCGCCGCCTGACGCCGGCCGAGTTCGCGCAAGTCGCCGGCCGTGCCGGCCGCGCCACCCGCAACGGCACCTTCGGCACCACGGGCCGCTGCGCGCCGTTCGAGCCCGAGCTCGTCAACGCGCTGCAGAACCACACCTTCGATCCGGTGAAGGTGCTGCAATGGCGCAATTCGAAGCTGGATTTCTCCTCGCTCGGCGCGCTCCAGGTGTCGCTGAACCTCGCCCCCGGCCACGAGGCGCTGACGCGCGCGCCCATCGCCGAGGACATGCGCGTGCTCGACCACGCCGCCCGCGACGGCGAGGTGCGCGATATCGCGCATGGCAAGGCCGCCGTGGAACGGCTCTGGGAAACCTGCCAGGTCCCGGACTACAGAAAGCTGTCGCCGGCCGCCCATGCCGAGCTGGTGACGACGCTGTACGGCTTCCTGATGCGGAAGGGCTGCATTCCCGATTCCTGGTTCGAGTCCCAGGTCACCCAGGCCGACCGCATCGACGGCGATATCGACACGCTGTCGGCCCGAATCGCGCAAATCCGCACCTGGACCTTCGTCGCCAACCGCCCGGACTGGCTGAGAGACCCCGAACGCTGGCAGGGGATCGCGCGGGAGGTCGAAAATAAATTATCGGATGCGCTCCATGAACGCTTGACTGAGCGTTTCGTTGATCGCCGGACCAGTGTATTGATGCGCCGCCTGCGGGAGAACACGAGCTTGAATACTGAAATCGGCAAGACCGGCGAAGTCATCGTCGAAGGCCATGTCATCGGCCGCCTCGACGGCTTCACCTTTGCACCGGATGCTGCGGAAGCGGGCTCCGATGCGAAAGCCTTGCAGGCCGCAGCGCAAGCGGTGCTCGCCGGCGAGATCAACGCGCGCGCCGAGAAGCTCGGCAACGCGCCGGACGAGCAGTTCGTGCTGACCTCCGAAGGCATCATCCGCTGGACCGGCGATGCCGTGGCGCGGCTGTCTGCCGCAGACGACGCGCTGCATCCGCGCATCCGCATCATCTCCGACGAGCGCCTGACCGGCGGTCCCCGCGACAAGGTGCAGGCGCGGCTCGAGCTCTGGGTCAAGACGCATATCGAGAAGCTGCTCGGGCCGATGTTCGAGCTGTCGAAGGCCGAGGACGTCACCGGCATTGCCCGCGGCATCGCCTATCAGCTGGTCGAGGCGCTCGGCGTGCTTGAGCGCCCGAAGATCGCCAGCGAGCTGAAGGATCTCGACCAGTCCTCGCGCGCGACCTTGCGGAAATACGGCGTCCGCTTCGGCGCCTACCACATCTATTTCCCCGGCCTGCTCAAGCCCGCCGCGCGTGCACTCGCCGCGCTGCTCTGGGCGCTGAAGCAGGACAATGTCGATCTCTCCGCGCTCTCGGGCGCGCAGCATCTGGCGTCGTCGGGCCGCACCTCGTTCCCGGTCGACAAGCAGCTGCCGCGCGATGCCTATCGCGTGCTCGGCTACAAGCAGGCCGGCGAACGCGCCGTGCGCGTCGACATCCTGGAACGCCTCGCCGACCTGATCCGCCCGGCGCTGGCCTGGCGCGAGAATTCGCCCGGCGAAAAGCCCGCCGGCGCATTCGACGGCCGCAGCTTCGTGGTCACGCAGGCGATGACCTCGCTGACGGGATCGGCCGGCGAAGACTTTGCCTCCGTGCTGCGCGCGCTCGGCTATCGCATGGAGAAGCGTCCGCCGCTGCCGCCAAAGCCGGTCGTCGTCGAAACGGTTGCGGCCGAAACGGTCGCGGCCGAAACGCCGCCCGCCGAGGGCAGCGCAGAGACCTCGACCGAGACTTCGACCGAGACCGCGGCGGAGGCCGTTGCCGGCCTGCCGGCGGAGACGACCGCCTCCACCGAAGCCGCTGACCAGGCCGTCACGGTCGAAGACGCGCCCGGCATGGAGCCGCACGACGAGCCCGCTCATGAGGAGCCGGCGCTCGAAGCATCTCCCGAGATCCCCGTCACGCCCGAAGATGCTCCCGGCATTGCGCCGCCGGCAGAAGAGGCTGTGACGTCCCCCGATGCTGCGACGTCCCCCGAGGCTGAGGGGCTCGAAGCCACTCCGGCCGAGACCGCCGCCATCGAAGCCGCTGCCTCGCCCGATGCTGCTGCGCCGGTCGAGGCCGCGGCGACAGCCGCCGAGCTCGTGCTTGTCGAGGTCTGGCGCCCGGCCGGCCGTCACGAGGATCGCAAGCCGCGCCACGAGCGCCATCGCCACCAGCGTCACCACAATCAGCGTTCGCGGCCCGGCGCTGAGGCTGGCGCTGCGCCCGATGCAGCGAGCGCCGCGCCCGGCGAAGCAGCCGACGGCGCGAAGCCGGGCCATCGTCACGGCGGCGGTCGCCGCGATGGCGGCAGGGACTTCCGCAAGGCGCGCGAAGGCGCAGCGGACGGCACGCCGCGTCCCGAGGGCCGCGACGACAGGAATCGTCGTTTCGAGGGCAAGGGCGGCGACAAGGATCGCAACCGCGACAAGGGCAAGTTCGGTGGAGACCGCGACAAGGGCCGCGACAACCGTGGCCGTGACCGCGACAAGGGCCGCGACCGCCAGGGTGGACCGTCGCTCCGTCCCTACGCCTCGAGCGCAGGCCCCCGCGAGCGCGACCGCCCGGCCGATCCGAACTCGCCCTTCGCCAAGCTTGCCGCGCTGAAGGAGCAGCTGTCCGGCCGGAAGGAGTAACGTCGCGTTTTCAGGCGAAGTGCGGAGCTGTTCGCGTGAAGACAATGCGTCGGAAGGAGCAAGGAGTAGAGTCACGACGACCGAGCGGCAGCGCCTCGACAAATGGCTGTGGCATGCGCGGGTGGTGAAGGCGCGCACCTCCGCCGCCGAGCTCGTCGTCACCGGCCATGTCCGCATCAACGGCGCGCGCGAGACCTCGCCGGGGCATGCCGTCAAGATCGGCGACGTGCTCACCGTCGCGCTCGATCGCACGGTGCGCGTCCTGAAGGTGACGGGCTTCAACGAACGCCGCGGCGATGCTGCCTCGGCACGGGTGCTCTATGAGGAGCTCGGGACGCGCAATTAATTGCGCTATGTATTCATTTCTTGGTCGATCAAACGGCGCAAAGCCGTCATGATCGGCCTTCCCGATCTTGCAGCGCCGGGCCATCCGCGCTACGCAAGCCACGACTTTTAAAAGAGCTTTTCGGAGCGTTGGATGACTTACGTCGTCACTGAAAACTGCATCAAGTGCAAGTACACCGACTGCGTCGAGGTCTGCCCGGTCGACTGCTTCTACGAAGGCGACAACATGCTGGTCATCCACCCCGACGAGTGCATCGATTGCGGCGTGTGCGAGCCGGAATGCCCCGCCGACGCCATTAAGCCGGACACGGAACCGGGCCTGGAAAAGTGGCTCCAGGTCAACGCCGACTACGCCAAGAGCTGGCCCAACATCACCCAGAAGAAAGAATCGCCCGCCGACGCCAAGGAATTCGACGGCTTGGAAGGCAAGTTCGAGAAATATTTTTCTCCGAACCCGGGCTCGGGGGACTAATTCGCGCCCAAACTTAACCCTAATAGCGCCGCTGCCGCCGAAAACCAGCCCTCAAGACCCCTAAATCATTGATTTTTGCGGGAAATGTGCTATATTGAGCACATTAAGCCGAACCCCGTCAGCCCGTTTGGCCCCTCAGGGTTCCCGTGAAACCAAATGTCGAACAGGGGCGTGGCAGTTTCCGCGCGCAGGCTGTGTCACAGAAAACGCGTAAAAAGAGTACTTCAGCGAGGGCTTCCCATAAGGAGGCCAAAAAAGTCGCCGCGGCCAGCCGTAGCGCATCCAAGGGTCGGACCGCGACGAAGGCGCCGGCTGCAAAGTCCTCGAAGAACAAAAGAAGCGCAATGCCTAACAAGACTGCCAAACCGGCCGCGAAAGCGACCGCTGCCAAGCCTTCTGCCGCCAAGCCTGTGACTGCAAAGCCGGTAACTGCCAAGGCTCCCGCTGCCGCTGCCAAGCCCGTGACGAAGGCTCCTGTTGCTGCTGCGCCTGCCAAGGCTCCCGCCGTCACAAAGCCGGCTGCCAAGCCCGCTGCTGCGCCGAAGGTCGAGGAAAAGAAGGTCGTGACCCAGCGTCAGGGCTTCAAGGCCAACGAGTTCGTCGTCTATCCCGCTCACGGCGTCGGCCAGATCCTGGCCATCGAGGAGCAGGAGATCGCCGGTGCGAAGCTCGAGCTGTTCGTCATCAACTTCATCAAGGACAAGATGACGCTGCGCGTGCCCACCGCCAAGGTCGCCAATGTCGGGATGCGCAAGCTGTCCGATCCGGCGCTGGTCAAGAAGGCGCTGGAGACGCTCAAGGGCCGCGCCCGCGTCAAGCGCACCATGTGGTCGCGCCGCGCCCAGGAATACGAAGCGAAGATCAATTCGGGCGACATCGTCGCGATCGCGGAAGTCGTGCGCGACCTCTATCGCTCGGAGTCGCAGCCGGAGCAGTCCTACAGCGAACGTCAGCTCTATGAAGCGGCGCTCGACCGTCTCTCCCGCGAGATCGCGGTGGTGCAGCACTCGACCGAGACCGAAGCGGTCAAGGAGATCGAAGCCCAGCTCGCCAAGAGCCCGCGCCGCAACGCCAAGGCGGAAGCCGCCGAGGGCGAAGCCGACGCGGATGCCGAGGGTGAGACGGACGATACCGATGGCGACGACACCACCGTCGCCGACGAGGCGGCGTAAGCCCCGCGTCGAACGCAAGAGATCAGAAGCCCGGCCGTTCGGCCGGGCTTTTTGTTTGGGGACCGTCATCTGGAACGACCGGAGCTTTGCGCAAAGGCATCTCAACAAATTCGATGTCGTCCCGGCGAACGCCGGAACCCATAACCCCAGGGAGAAATTTGACGAAGATTAGTCGTTCGGTACGCCTACCGATCGCAACGATAGATTCCGCGGTATGGGTCCCGGCGTTCGCCGGGACGACGAGAGGAGAGAGTCTTCGTCAAACGACGCGCGACGCTTTCATCACTTCACCGGCCGCTTCTCGAGCTTCCTTGCCAGCGTCCGCCGGTGCATGCCCAGCCGTCGTGCCGCTTCCGAGATGTTGAACTCGGTCTCGATCAGGGTCTGGTGGATGCGCTCCCATTCCAGCGTCTTGATCGAGGTCGGCCGTGCGTCGAGTGCGACCTCGGCGTTCCCTTCGGCCTTGGTGAAGGCGGCTTCGATGTCATCGGTGTTCGACGGCTTTGCCAGATAGTGGCATGCGCCCAGCTTGATCGCTTCGACGGCGGTGGAGATGCTGGCAAAGCCGGTCAGCACCACGATCAGCATGTCCGGATCATGCGTGTGCAAGAGCTCGACGCAGGCAAGGCCCGAGGCGCCGCCGAGCTTGAGGTCGACCACGGCGTGGCCGAATGAGCGTTGCTCCAGCACCTGGCGCACCTCCTCGATCGTGGCGGCGAGAACGACCTCGTAGCCGCGGCGCTCGAACGAGCGCTTCAGCGTGCGCGCGAAGCCGGCGTCGTCCTCGACGACGATGAGCGAGCGGTCAGGCGTCAAAATTCCCTCCGATCGCGAGCGTTGCGAGCGGCAACGTCAGACGCACCGTGGCGCCGCGCTTCCTGTGGTTCTCGGCAGTCACGGTGCCCCCCAATTTGCGTACGACGTTCACCACCAGGAACAGGCCGAGCCCGCCGCCGGCGCGCCCCTTGCTCGAGTGGTAGGGCTTGCCGAGCTGCGCCAGCATCTCCGGCGCAAAACCCGGGCCACGGTCACTGATCGACAGCACCAGATTGTCGCCTTCGCGCTCGGCCACGAGCTCGACCCAGTCGCGCGAGACCTCATAGGCATTGTCGAGCACGTTGAAGATCACCTGCTTCAACGCGACGTCGGAGACGATCGCTACGTCCTCGCCGAACGTATTGACGAAGTAGAGCGTGCGGGCCGAGCGCGCGTTGCGCCACTCTTCGACCAGTGCCGTGACGAAGGCCGTCACCGTCGTCGGCGAGGAGCCTTCGCCGCGCGCTTCGCCCGCCGACACCAGGATCCCCGTGACGATCGATTTGCAGCGTTGCAGCGAGGTTTCCATCTCCGCGAGGTCCTCGGCGAGCTCCTGATCGGCGGCGAGATCCGGCATGCGACGCCAGTCGCTGAGGATCACCGAGAGCGAGGCCAGCGGCGTGCCGAGCTCATGTGCCGCGCCGGAGGCGAGCAGGCCCATGCGCACGATGTGGTCCTGCTCGGCGGCATTCTGACGCAGCGCCGCCAGGTGCGCATCGCGCTCACGCAGATTCCTGTTGATGCGGGTGACGAACACCACCAGCAGCACGGCGTTGAGCACGAAGCCGAGCAGCATGCCTGTTACGGTGAGGGTATAGGTCTCGCTCAGCGGATTGGGCGGCAGGTCGAGCGGCCGGTGGGCCAATGTCAGCCAGACGAAGCTCGCGCAGCTCAGTGCGACCAGCGACCAGGTCGAGCGGGCATCGAGCAGCACCGCGCCCAGCGTCACCTGGAGCAGGAACAGCGAGGTGAAGGGATTGGTGGCGCCGCCTGAGAGATAGAGCTGCGCGGTCAGCGCGGCGACGTCCAGCATCAGGGCGACCAGGAGCTCGTTATTGGTGATCGCGGCGCGATGGCGCACCCAGACCAGGCTGGACACGTTGAGCAGCACCAGCGCGCCGATGACCGCACCCATCCGCTCCAATGGCAGGGGGATGCCGAGACCAAAATGCACGGCGCCGATGGTCACGATCTGGCCGACCACCGCGGTCCAGCGCAGCTGGATCAACAGCGCCATGTTCTTGCGGTTGGTCTCGTCGTCGGTCGGAGCGGTGCCGATCAGCTCGCTGCGCGCATCGGCCTGCGACTGCAGCGTGACGGCGAGCCCGTCACGCGCAAGCGTCTGGGAAAGCGTTTTCCCGTCGTCAGGTCGGCTCGACGATCGTTCCAGCATCTGATCCCGTCCTGCGGGCGACGGCGTCCGAGCCGCCGGCCCTTTCGTGGACGAAGCGCTTGCGGCGGAACAGCCCGCCGCCGAACGTGACGAAGAGTTTACCGGCCAGCATGAAAGCCAGGGCAAACCACGTCAGCGCGTAGATCAGGTGGTTATTGGGAAAGCGGATCACGGTCAATCCGCCGATCGGACCGCCGGCGATTTGTGATCCGGCGTCGGCATCGACGAAGAAGGGCGCGACGTCGTGAAGGCCGCGTGCCGCCGCAATCGCGGCGACGTCGCGTGAGTACCAGCGGTTGTGCTGGGGTGCGTTGTCCCGGAGAAATCCGCCCTCCGGCTCCGTCATGCGGATCAGGCCGGTGATCTCGACCTGGCCGTCGGGATTGCCGTCCCTGCGCGTCGATGCGTCGCGCCGCTCGGACGGCACGAAGCCGCGATTGATCAGCACCAGCGTGCCGTCGCTGCGCTTCAGCGGCGTCAGCACCCAATAGCCCGGACCTTCCTCGGTGACAGCCTGAACCAGAGTCTCGCGGTCATGCAGGAAGCGGCCGCTGACGCGGACGTGCCTGTATTCGTCGTTCGCGGCGCTGATGGTGGGCCATGACGCGGGCGAGGGAACCGGCTGCGCCGGGGCATGAACGCGCTGCTCGACGCGGTCGATCAGCGCAAGCTTCCAGGCCCGGCGTTCGATCTGCCAAACTCCGAGCGCGACGAGAATTGCAAAGGCGATGAGCAAGAGGGCCGTGAGCCACAAGGAGGGGGCGCGCACAGCCTCGCTGCGCTCTCCCCCTGGCTTGCTCGTCACGGTCCCGGTCTTGCTCACCTCGGAGCCTCGCTCAGTTCATTCCCGGCATCTGGTGCACCGGCATCATGTTGCTGTTGAGGTGGCTCATCACCCACAGCGAACCGGACAGCGCGATCACCACCATCACGATGGTGAAGATCAGCGCCATCATGCTCCAGCCGTTCTCGGAGGTCGTGTTCATGTGCAGGAAGTAGATCATGTGCACGACGATCTGAACGACCGCGAAGGCCATGATGACCAGCGCGGTGATCTGCTTGCTCGGAAGCGCCCCGCTCATCACCAGCCAGAACGGGATCGCGGTGAGCACCACCGAGAGCACGAAGCCGAGCAGATAGGTCGAGAACGTGCCGTGGGCGTGGCCGTCGCCATGGTGATGATGGTCCGCGTGGGCGGCGTGGGTATCGGTGTTCATCGCAGAACTCCCAGGAGATAGACGAAGGTGAAGACGCCGATCCAGACCACGTCGAGGAAGTGCCAGAACATCGACAGGCACATCAGGCGGCGGCGGTTGGCCTCGATCAGGCCGAACTTCTGGACCTGCACCATCAGCGTCACGAGCCAGATCAGGCCGCACGAAACGTGCAGGCCGTGGGTGCCGACCAAGGTGAAGAAGGCCGACAGGAAGGCACTGCGCTGCGGCGTGGCACCCTCGTGGATCATGTGGGCGAACTCGAAGAGCTCGATGCCGATGAAGGCGAGGCCGAACAGGCCGGTGATCGCCAGCCAGACTTGCGTCTGCGCGACCTTGTTCTGCTGCATCGTCAGCATCGCAAAGCCGTAGGTGATCGACGACAGCAGCAGCATCGAGGTGTTCACCGCGACCAGGTTCAGGTCGAACAGGTCCTTCGGGGCGGGGCCGGCGGCATAATTGCCGCCGAGCACGCCGTAGGTGGCGAACAGGATCGCGAAGATGAGACAGTCGCTCATCAGGTAGATCCAGAAGCCGAGCGCGGTGCTCCAGCCTTCCGGATGCGGATGTTCGTCGGCGAGATAGAAGAGCGGCTCGCCGGTTTGCGAGGGATTGACAGCGACAGTCATTTACTTGGCTCCGGCGAGCAGTTTGGTGCGCGAATCCTCCGTCCGGATGATGTCTTCAGCCGGAATGTCGAAGTCGCGGTGATAGTTGAAGGTATGGCCGATCCCGACGGCGAGCATCGCGATGAAGCTCGCGGCCGCCAGCCACCACATGTACCAGATCAGGCCGAAACCCATCGCAGTGGCAAGGCCGGCGAGGATGATGCCGGTGCCGGTGCTGCTGGGCATGTGGATCGGCTTGAACCCGGTGAGCGGACGCTGATAACCGCGCTTCTTCATGTCCCACCACGCGTCATTGTCGTGAACGACCGGGGTGAAGGCGAAGTTGTAGTCCGGCGGGGGCGAGGAGGTCGCCCATTCCAGCGTACGCGCGTCCCAGGGATCGCCGGTGACGTCCTTGAGCTGCTCGCGCTTGAGCAGACTGACCGCGAACTGCATCAGCATGGAGAGGATGCCGATGAAGATGAAGAGGGCACCGATCGCGGCGATGACGAACCAGATCTGAAGCGAGGGATCTTCGAACACGCGCAGGCGGCGGGTCACGCCCATCAGTCCGAGCACGTAGAGCGGCATGAAGGCGAGATAGAAGCCGGTGACCCAGAACCAGAACGACATCTTGCCCCAGAACGGATCGAGCTTGAAGCCGAACGCCTTCGGGAACCAGTAGTTGATACCGGCGAACGCGCCGAACACCACGCCGCCGATGATCACGTTGTGGAAGTGCGCGATCAGGAACAGGCTGTTGTGCAGGACGAAGTCGGCCGGCGGCACCGCGAGCAGAACGCCGGTCATGCCGCCGATCACGAAGGTCAGCATGAAGGCGATCGTCCACATCATCGGCAGTTCGTAGCGGATGCGGCCGCGATACATCGTGAACAGCCAGTTGAACATCTTCGCGCCCGTCGGGATCGAGATGATCATCGTGGTGATGCCGAAGAACGAATTGACGCTGGCGCCCGAACCCATCGTGAAGAAATGGTGCAGCCACACCAGGTACGACAGGATGGTGATGACGACCGTGGCGTAGACCATCGAGGTGTAGCCGAACAGCCGCTTGCCCGAGAAGGTCGAGGTGACCTCGGAGAAGATGCCGAACGCCGGGAGAACCAGGATGTAGACCTCGGGGTGGCCCCAGATCCAGATCAGGTTCACGTACATCATCGGGCTGCCGCCGAAATCGTTCGTGAAGAAGTTGGTGCCGACGTAGCGGTCGAGCGAGAGCAGCGCGAGCACGACGGTCAGGACCGGGAAGGAGGCGACGATCAGGACGTTGGTGCAGAGCGAGGTCCAGGTGAACACCGGCATCTTCATCATCGTCATGCCGGGGCACCGCAGCTTGACGATGGTACAGATCAGGTTGATGCCGGATAGCGTCGTTCCGACGCCGGCGACCTGCAGCGCCCAGATGTAATAGTCGACGCCGACATCGGGACTGTAGCCGATGTTCGAGAGCGGCGGATACGCCAGCCAGCCGGTGCGGGCGAATTCGCCGATGAACAGCGAGGCCATCACCAGCACCGCGCCGCCGACCGTCATCCAGAAGCTGAAATTGTTCAGGAACGGGAACGACACGTCGCGTGCGCCGATCTGGAGCGGCACGACATAGTTCATCAGGCCCGTGACCAGCGGCATCGCCACGAAGAAGATCATGATCACGCCGTGGGCGGTGAAGACCTGGTCGTAGTGATGGGCGTTGAGATAGCCTTCGGAGCCGCCAAAGGCGAGCATCTGCTGGCCGCGCATCATCAGCGCGTCGGCAAAGCCGCGCAGCAGCATCACGATGCCGAGGATCATGTACATGATGCCGATGCGCTTGTGGTCCACCGTGGTGAACCACTCGCGCCAGAGATAGCCCCAGAGACGGAAATAGGTGAGGCCGCCGAGCAGCGCGGCGCCGCCGAGCGCGACCACCACGAAAGTGCCGACGACGATCGGCTCGTGCAGCGGCAGTGACTCGAAGGTGAGCCGGCCGAAGATGAGCCGGCCGAAGATGAGCTTGAGAAAATCAGGAGACATGCTGGATCTCTGCTAGGAGTCTGACTTCGGACGCTGTCCGAGGAAGAAGGACGAGGACTTGAGCGGCGTGAACGACGGCCGCTTCAGGCCGGCGCCGATGAGCGGCATGGTGTCGGTCGGGGCCGCGATCGAGGCGGTGGTCTTGCCCTGCGGCGCATCCGGCGTGCAGGTGCCGGCGACGAAGCTCGGCTCCGGCCCAAACGCGGTGCCGCGGCGGGCGTATTTGTCGTAGGCCAGGGGCAGCGTGTTGTTCAGGCCCTGATGGCCGGCGCCGCCCTTGGCGTCGATCGCCATCATCTCGCTCTGGCACATCTTGCCGGTCTCGACGCACATATTGAGGATCAGGCGGTAGAGATCGGCATCGACGGTGCCCCAGCGCCGCACCGGCTCGTTCTGACTGGGCTTTTCGAGCTGGAGATATTCGGCGCGTCCGAGCGAGCCGCCGGCCGACTTGGCGCTGGCGATCCAGGCGTCAAAGCCCTTGTCGTCGAGGCCCTGGAAGTTGAAGTGCATGCCGGAGAAGCCGGCGCCGCTGTAATTCGCCGAGAACCCCTTGTAGGTGCCGGGGTGGTTGACGACGGCGTGGAGCTTGGTCTCCATGCCCGGCATTGCGTAGATCTGGCCGGCGAGCGCGGGGATGTAGAACGAGTTCATCACCGAGGAGGCGGTGATGCGGAAGTTGATCCGACGATCGACGGGCGCGGCCAACTCGTTGACGGTCGCAATGCCGTAGCCCGGATAGATGAAGAGCCACTTCCAGTCGAGCGCGACGACATCGACCTCGAGCGGGGCCTTGGACTGGTCCACGGCGCGGTCGGCATGAATGCGGCCGAGCGTGCGGTACGGATCGAGCAGATGCGTGCCCATCCAGGTCAGCGCGCCCAGGCAGACGATGATCAGCAGCGGCGCCGACCAGATCACCAGCTCAAGCTTGGTCGAGTGGTCCCATTCCGGCTCGTAGCGAGCGGCCGTGTTGGACTGGCGGTAGCGCCAGGCGAACAGCGCCGTCAGCGCCATCACGGGGAGGACGATCAGGAGCATCAGGACGGTGGAGATGATGACGAGGTCGCGCTGCTGGGCAGCGATGTCGCCGGCTGGCGCCAGCACGACGTAGTTGCAGCCGCTGAGTGCAACTGCCAGGGGTAGTAGCGCCAGGATCTTGAGACGAGACACGGGCCGAGCCTTTGAGAATGAGTTTCCTTTGCGGGGGCAACGGGTAGCTGCGATGCAACAATCCGGACATTGGACAATTTGTCCAATGTTGCAGTGCGGAATGTTGGGACAGACAGAACCGGATTGCCTGGCCTTCAGCCGGGCGGTCGGCTTTGGTTTTCAGGACGTTAAGGGCGCACGAATGGCGACGGCACAGACCCCCGCAATGGCAGACCTCCACACGGGCGAGCATGGCCACGACCAGGCCAGTCCAGGCGAGATCGCTATCGGCGTCATCATCGGCCGCACCTCGGAATTCTTCGACTTCTTCGTCTTCGCGATCGCCTCGGTGATCGTGTTCCCGCGCCTGGTGTTTCCGTTCGCGAGCGAACTGACCGGCACGCTTTATTCGTTCATGATCTTCGCGCTGGCCTTCATGGCCCGGCCGATCGGCACCGTCATTTTCATGACGATCGACCGGGAATACGGCAAGACGGCCAAGCTGATCTCGGCGCTGTTCCTGCTCGGCACCGCCACCGTCGCGCTCGCGTTCCTGCCCGGCTATCACGAGATCGGCGTTGCCGCGATCTGGCTGCTGGCGCTGGCGCGCATCGCGCAGGGTCTGGCCTGGGGCGGCGCCTGGGACGGCATGGCTTCGCTGCTGGCGCTGAATGCACCGGCTTCCCAGCGCGGCTGGTACGCGATGGTGCCGCAGCTCGGCGCACCGCTGGGCCTGATCGTGGCGAGCGCGCTGTTCGCCTATTTCGCCGGCCTCCTCTCGGCCGATGATTTCTTCGACTGGGGCTGGCGCTACCCGTTCTTCGTCGCCTTCGCCATCAACGTCGTGGCGCTGTTCGCGCGCCTGCGCATGGTGACGACGGAAGAATACGCCTCGCTGTTCGAGAGCCGCGAATTGCAGCCCTCGCGCATCTCCGAGACGGTCGCGCGCGAAGGCCAGAACATCATGCTCGGGGCCTTCGCGCCGCTGGCGAGCTTTGCGCTGTTCCACATGGTCACGGTGTTTCCGCTGTCCTGGGTGTTCCTGTTCACCCGCGAGAGCCCGGTGCGCTTCCTGATCATCGAGATCGTCGCCGCCATGTTCGGTGTCGCCGCGATCGTGATCTCCGGGATCATCGCCGACCGCGTCGGCCGCAAATCGCTGCTGATGGGATCGGCGATCGCGATCGCTATCTATAGCGGCTTTGCCCCGCAGCTGCTTGATGCCGGCGCGTTCGGAGAGACCATCTACATGGTGATCGGCTTCATCCTGCTCGGCCTCTCCTTTGGCCAGTCCTCCGGTGCAATCGCCTCGAACTTCCGGCAGACGTACCGCTACACGGCTTCGGCATTGACCTCCGACATGGCCTGGCTGTTCGGCGCCGGCTTTGCCCCGCTGGTGGCGCTGCTGCTCGCCACCAATCTCGGCGTCATCGCTTCGGGTGCGTATCTGCTCTCGGGCGCGTTCTGGACCCTGCTCGCGCTCTGGCTCAGCGGCCAGCGTGAGGCCGGCGACATGGACGCGGGGCGCTGATTGGCGCGCAGACGGCTTCCTCCTACTCAAGTCGTCGTCCCGGACAAGCGCAGCTCCAGACAACGCGCAGCGTTGTCTGGAGCGGAGCGCCGATCCGGGACCCATAATCCCGGCGAGGGGTTATGGAGCTGGTTGAGCACTCCGAAGTCTTCGCCAAATCAAATCCCGTGGCCATGGGTCCCGGATCTGCGCTGACGCTTGTCCGGGACGACAGCGGAATGTGTTGCTCCAGATCCCGGGTTCGCGCCAAGCGCGCCCCGGGATGACGTGCGCTTAGCGCACGTCAATCCGCCACGATCTTCACGCGATCGCGCACCTTCACCTGGGCGGTGCGATCGAGGCCGTTCAGCACGCGGAAGCGCTCGGCGGGATGATCGACGCCGGCCATGCGGTGGGAGAGCGATTCCACGGTATCGCCGGGCTGCACGGTGATGACCTTGATGCGCAGCGGGCGCGCAGCCTGGATCTCTTCGAGTGTCAGGCGACGGAACGAGTTGACAGTCTCGCGCGCGTTGCGATCGCTCTCGGTCGACCTCTGCCGTGTCGCGAAGATGAAGCGGTAGACGTCGCTGCCGAAGCGCAGCGCATAGACCTTGAACTGCCACTGATCGCCCTTGGCGGTCGCGGACGCTGCCGGAAACCCGTTGATCGTGATATCCTCGGTCGACGCCTTCTCGACGCCTTCCATCCAGCCCGAATTCAGGTAATCGCCGAGCGACTGTTCGGCCGGCACGCGCACCACGTCGAAGCGCATCGCCTGCGCGCCGCCCTCGCGCACGCCGATCACGGCCTGCGCGGTATTGTCGAGCGTGAAATTGTCCGGCGCCTGGAAGGTGAAGCCGAGCTTCGGATGCAGGAAACGCCGGCCGCGGACGAAACCTTCGCTGGGATCTTCGCCATAGACGAGGTTGTCGATCGCGGCGAGATAGCTTTCGCGGTCGCGCTCGGCGCCCTCCGGCGCCGTGTATTGCCGCGCGATATTCTGCGCGTTCTGCACGCGCTCCGGGGTTGCCGGGTGCGACGAGGTGAAATCCTGCGCGCGCGGATCGAGCGAGCTCTTGCCGGCCTTCAGCTCGGCATTGCGCTCCATCGCCGAGAGGAAGCGCGCCGCGCCATAGGGATCGAAATGGGCCTTGGCGGAAATGCCGACCCCGATGCCGTCGGCCTCGATCTCCTGCTTGCGCGAGAAGCTCGCCATGGTGAGCTTGGTCTTGGCCAGCGCCAGCGCGGTAAGATCCGGATCGTTGCTCATGTCGGTGACGACGCGGGTGACGATCGCGGCCTGGCGGGCCTGGTCCTCGCGCATCGCCGCGTGCTTGGACAGCACATGCGCCATCTCGTGGCTGAGCACGGAAGACAATTCGGAGGTGTCGCTGGCGAGCGCGAGCAGGCCGCGCGTGACATAGAGCTGGCCGTTCGGCAGTGCGAACGCGTTCACCGCGCCGGAATTGAGGATGGTGACCTTGTAGCCCTGGTCGGGGCGGTCGGAAGCCGCGACCAGCCGGTCGACGGTCTTGCTGACCAGCGCCTCGAGCTTGGGATCGTCATAGGTGCCGCCATAGCTCGCCAGGATGCGCTCGTGCTCCTTCTCGGTGGCGGGGGTTTGAGCCACGGCGGGCTTCGGCTTCGGCAGCACGACGGTCGCCGGGGCCGCTGCGGTCTGGAACCGGCCCATATCGCCACAACCGGCGAGAGCAGCCGTGCCCAGAACAAGGCACAGCGCGGCCGGCGCCGCCCGCAGGCGGCGGCGTTCAACCCGTACGTGCCGTTCTAGCACCCCATCCACGTCGCTTAACCCGTGCCTGGCCTGACCTTAAGGCCTTACCCCTGTCGGCTCGTTTGCGCCCAGCAACTCGACCTGCCCCACGAGGCGCACATCGATGCGCGGCCCCGTACTCCCCTCAACCCAGCCCCGAACTCGAATACGCCTATTCTCCAGGGACTTAAGGCTGATACCGGCACCTTCGAACGCCGGCAGCGTGCGCTTTGAAATAGTCACGGCAAAGCCACGTGTCCAGTTCCGTCCGAAGTTGAGGTAGGTCGTTGCCCCAGCTTGCCGGACCGACAGGACCTT
Source organism: Bradyrhizobium sp. 191 (assembly GCF_023100985.1). NCBI lineage: Bacteria > Pseudomonadati > Pseudomonadota > Alphaproteobacteria > Hyphomicrobiales > Nitrobacteraceae > Bradyrhizobium > Bradyrhizobium sp. 191. The sequence continues at coordinate 4,033,003 of NZ_CP064692.1, read as the reverse complement.
GCCCTCGACCACCGTAAAACGCCCGATCTCCGCCAAAATATCGTCCGGACTTTCCGCGTTTTTTATGGCCGACGGGTCAGCCCAGCTGCCAATTTTTTGGCGCCGTGCCGCGGCTTCTGACGCCATCAGGGAGGCCGCGCAGTCCTTCTCCGCGATCTCGGCCGAGACCATGGCGTCGCCCCGGGCGAGCAGCGTCGCCTGCACCGGGGTGTCGCTTCCGCCGACGAAGACCAGCACGCCCTGGCGGCCATAGCGATCGGGCGTGTCGTCAGCGCTTCGCAGCGTCACGTCGCGGCCGGAGAGCAGCGAGGCCAGCGCCTGCTTCGTCGCCGCTGTCGGCTCGATCCCGCTAAGGCGAATTTCGCGGCCGTCGTCGAGACGCACGCTGCGCGCATCGACGATCGCGGCAACGCGGCCTTCGTCCTGGGATTCGAACTGGCACGGATTGGCGAGCGCGGTGCTTCTCGCGACGAGAAGACATGTGACGATGAGATGAAGCAGTCGCGTCACGTGACCCGGAGAGGTTGCGTTGCAGGCAGATCATAACTCAAGCGCCGTGGGCCGCGAAGAGTCTTCCTCGCAGTGACGGCGCGGAGGCTCCGCATCTCACCATTCCGCTTTGCGGAAAACGCGCGCGGCAATCGTGTGCTCTCAACACCCGCATGCGTGCTGCGCTGTTGCGCATGCGGCAGGATTGCGGCAATAGCGAGAGCGAACAGCTATAGCCATGAGCTATAGCCAAGAGCAATAACCAAGCCGCCATCAGAGTACGGCGCGATAAAGGGAGATCGTTTTCGATGAAGAGACTTTTGCCCAGCATTTTTGCCGCCGCTTTTGCATTGAGTGCAAGCGCGGCGCAGGCTCAGGACAAGCCGCCGCTGAAGATCGGCGGCATCCTCGACATGTCGAGCCTGTATGCCGACATCACCGGTCCCGGCAGCGAGACTGCGGCCAAAATGGCCGTCGAGGATTTTGGAGGCGAGGTGCTGGGGCGCAAGATCCAGGTGCTGGCGGCCGACCATCTCAACAAGGCGGATCTCTCCGCCAACATCGCCCGCGACATGCTCGACAACCAGGGCGTCGAGATGATCTACGACGTCGCGGCCTCCGCGACCGCGCTTGCCGCCGGCGAGATCGCGAAAGCGCGCAACAAGATCATCATGTTCAACGGCCCGGGCTCGATCCGCCTCACCAACGAGGCCTGCGGTCCCTACACCGTGCACTACGTGTTCGACACCTACGGCCAGGCCAACGTGACCGGCCTTGCGGCTGTGAAGTCGGGTCTCGACACCTGGTTCTTCCTCACCGCCGACTACGCCTTCGGCCAGGACCTGGAGAAGGACACCGGCAGCGTCGTGACCAAGACCGGCGGCAAGGTGCTCGGCAGCGTGCGCCATCCGCTCAACACGTCGGATTTCTCCTCGTTCCTGCTGCAGGCCCAGGCTTCCAAAGCCAAAGTCATCGGGCTTGCCAATGCCGGCGGCGACACCGTCAACGCGATCAAGCAGGCGGCCGAGTTCGGCATCACCAAGGGCGGTCAGAAGGTCTCGCCGCTGCTCGCCTTCGTCTCCGATATCGATTCGATCGGGCTCGAGACCGCGCAGGGCCTGTTGCTGGCCGAGGCGTTCTACTGGGACCTCAACGACGACACGCGCGCCTTCTCGAAGCGCTTCATGGAGCGCACCAAGCGGGTGCCGACCTCGGCGCAGGCCGGTGTCTATTCCTCCGTCACACACTACCTGAAGGCCGTGAAGGCGGCCGGCACGACTGACGCTGCGGCGGTGATGAAGGTGATGAAGGAAACGCCGATCAACGACTTCTTCGCCAAGAATGGCAAGATCCGCGAGGACGGCCGCATGATCCACGACATGTATCTGTTCGAGGTGAAGAAGCCGTCAGAGTCCAAGGGCCGCTGGGACGACTACAAGCTGCTCGCCACCGTCCCCGGCAACGAGGCGTTCCAGTCACTGGAGCAGTCGCGCTGCCCGCTGGTGAAGAAGTGACGGCGTGACGTAAGTCACGACGTCATCCCGGGGCTCGCGTAGCGAGAACCCGGGATCCATCGGGCGGCATCGACGGTTGAGAAATGGATTCCGGGTTCGCGACTTCGTCGCGCCCCGGAATGACGGAGCCGAATAACAACAAGGGAGACGCCGCATGAGCAACGACATGGTCCTGCAGAAGCTCGAAGGTGGGCTGCTCACCATCACGATGAACCGCCCGGAGCGGAAGAACGCGCTCAACCCCGAGATGGTCGCCGGGCTGGTCGAAGCGGCGCGGCGCGCGGCTGATGATCCGGAGGTGCGGGCGGTGCTGTTCAAGGGCGCGGGCGGCTCCTTCTGCGTCGGCGGCGACGTCAAGTCGATGGCAGCAGGGCGCGCGCCGCTGCCGTTCGAGCAGAAGCTCGCAAACCTCCGCCGCGGCATGGAGGTCTCGCGCATCCTGCACCAGATGCCCAAGCCCGTGGTGGCGCAGCTCGATGGCGCCGCGGCCGGCGCGGGCCTGTCGATGGCGCTGTCCTGCGACCTGCGCATCGCCTCCGAATCCTGCAAGATCACGACGGCTTTCGCCAAGGTCGGATTCTCCGGTGACTACGGCGGCACCTATTTTCTCACCCAGCTGCTCGGCAGCGCGCGGGCACGCGAGCTCTATCTGATGTCGCCGGTGCTCACCGCGAAGGAGGCACATGCGATCGGTATGGTGACCAGGGTCGTGCCCGACGCCGAGATCGACGCGGCCGCGCACGAGCTCGCGCTGTCGCTGGCGCAGGGCCCGTCAATCGCGCTCGGCTTCATCAAGCGCAACATCAACAATGCCGAGCATCTGGCGCTGGAGGATTGCTTCGACGGCGAGGCGATCCATCACACCCGTTGCGGCGACACCGAGGACCATAAGGAGGCCGCCAAGGCCTTTGTCGAGAAGCGCAAGCCGACCTTCAAGGGCGCATGACGATGGCGCCCTATGTCCGGCTGCGCCAGATCTGCCTGGTCGCGCCGCAGCTCGAGCCCGTCATCACGGATATCGGTCGGATCATGGGCCTCGCCGTCTGCTATCGGGACGGAAATGTCGCGAAATACGGCCTGGAGAACGCGCTGCTCCCGGTCGATACGATTCTGCTGGAGGTGGTTGCGCCGTTCAAGGAGGGCACTACGGCCGGCCGCTTCATCGAGAAGACCGGCGGCCGCGGCGGCTACATGGCGATCTTCTGCTGCAACGATCCGGACGAGCGCGGCCGCAACGCCAACGCGCTCGGCGTGCGCACCGCCAACGTCATCGACCATGCGCCCTATCACGGCGTGCAGCTTCACCCCCGCGACTGCCGCGCCGCCTTCATCGAGTTCAACCACACCGAAGGCAGCGACGACATTCTTGGCGCCTACCCGCCGGCGGGACCCGACTGGCAAAAATTCATCCGCAAGGATGTGACGCAGGCGCTGACGGCGGTGGAGATGCAGAGCCCGGACCCGCAAGGGCTGGCGGAGCATTGGGGCAAGATCATCGGGATTGCGCCGAATGATGAGGCTGAATTGAAGCTGCCCAACGCGACCTTCCGCTTCGTGAAGGGCGCCAGCGAGATCATGAGCGCGCTGGAATTTCGTGTGACCGACGTGGCGCAGGTGCTGCATACCGCCAAGGCAAAGGGGCTCGCGGTCGGGGGCAACGAGTTTCTGCTCAGCGGGGTGACGTTTCGGCTTGGGGCTTGAGCGGTTGCCACACACACCGGTGTCGTCCCGGACAAGCGAAGCGCAGATCCGGGACCCATAGCCACGGGGAGAGGTTATGACGGAATGAAAATTCCGGGTCTTCGCCAAACTCCTCCCTGTGGTTATGGGTCCCTGCTTTCGCAGGGACGACAGGGGAGGTTGTGGCGATGTCAAAGTGATACGGCGAACGCCGCCGCAATCACCGCCCTTTGAAATTCGCGACCCGCCGCTCTTCCGTCGCCTTCACGCCTTCCTTGAAGTCTTCCGTCGCCCGCAACCTGGTCTGTTCGGCGAGCTCGTGATTGGTCGCGGCCATGACGCGGTCGGCGAGGCCGGCGCGCATCGTGGCGCGGGTGGAGAGCAGGCCGAGCGGGGAGCATTCGGCGATCTCGCCGGCGAGCTTCATCGCGGCCGGTTTCACCTGGTCCTGCGGCACCAGCTCATTGGCGAGGCCCCATTTGTAGGCTTCCTCGCCGGTGACGCGGCGGCTGGTGTAGAACATCAGTTCGGCGTTGTTCTTGCCGATCAGCTCCGGCAGCGTCACGGTCAGGCCGAAGCCGGGATGGAAGCCGAGCTTGGTGAAGTTCGCGGAGAAGCGCGCCTCGGGGCAGGTGACGCGGAAATCGGCGGAGACCGCGAGCCCGAGTCCGCCGCCGATGGCCGCGCCCTGAACGGCGGCAACGATCGGCTTCTTGGCGCGGAAGATGCGCACCGCCTGGATGTAGAGATGGTTGATCGGGCCGAGGCTGTCGGCGGGGTCGCCTTTCTTGTTAGCCTCGCGCGCCTCCTGTTCCTGCCGGGCCGGATCGCCGAAATTCGCGCCGGCGCAGAACGCCTTGCCCTGCGCGGAAAGAACGGAAGCACGGATCTCGATGTCGCGGTCGAACTCCTCGAGCGCATCCGCGATCTGGTTGATCAGCGAGATGTCGAAGAAGTTGAGCGGCGGCCGGCGGATCTCGATGTTGCCGACATGCCCGACCTTCTCGACGCCGATATCTTTATAGGTGCTCATGATGATCCTCGATTGAATTAGCGCAAGCCAGATCCGCGCGATTAGCGCAAGCCAAGGCCGCGGGCGATGATGCCGCGCAGCACCTCGGTGGTGCCGCCCTGGATGGTGAGTTTCGGCGCGGTCTTGATCGCGAAGTCGAGCTGCCGCTCCAGCGTCTCGCGGTTGCTCGCGGTCTCCTCGACGAAGGCGGCGAGGTCGCGCACGCGGTGAGGAAGCTGCTGCTCCCAGACCGTGCCGATGTCCTTGACGATGGACGCTTCGACCACCGGCTCCTTGCCGGCCTCCAGCATGCCGGCAACCGAGACCGACATGCGCCGCATGGTGTGGAGTTGCGCCACCAGCCGGCCGATGCCCTCGGCGCTGCGCGTGTCCGGATTGGGACCGACTGCGCGGACGAGCTCGGTCAGTACGTAATAGGTTTCGAGGAAGCGCTCGGGGCCTGAGCGCTCGTAGGCGAGCTCCGAGGTCGCCTGCTTCCAGGCTCCGTCGACCTCGCCGAGCACGTGATCATCAGGGATGAAATGGTCGGTGAAGACGACCTCGTTGAACTCGTACTGGCCGGTGATCTGGCCGATCGGGTTCACCTTGATGCCGGGCTGCTTCATCTTGACCAGGAACTGCGTCAGGCCGTGGCGGCGGTTTTCCTTGGTCGGCGGCGAGGTCCGGAAGATCGCGATCATGTAGTCTGCGATGTGTGCCGATGAGGTCCAGATCTTGGTGCCGTTGATGAGATAGCCGCCGTCGGTCCTGGTCGCGCGCGTCTTCGCCGCAAACAGGTCGGAGCCGGAGTTCGGCTCGCTCATGCCGATGGCAAAGCAGACCTCGCCGCGGCAGATGCGCGGCAGGATCTCCATCTTGATGTTTTCAGGGGCGTATTTCAGCAGCACCGGCCCGCTCTGGCGGTCGGCGACGAAAAAGCGCCGCGTCGGCGCATTGGCGACGCGCATCTCCTCGGTCACCACGTAGCGCTCGAGGAAGGAGCGTTCCTGGCCGCCATACTTTTTCGGCCAGGTCATGCCGAGCCAGCCCTTGGCGCCGACCCGGCGGGAAAATTCCGGCGCGTCGGCATCCTCGCGGTTGGGCTTGTGCGGATCGAAGGTGCCGGCGGCGATTTCCTCGGCGAGGAAGGCGCGCACTTCCTTTCGCAGCTGTTCGCACTTCTCCGGCAGGCGGATCGGATCGAAACGGAGGGCAGCGGTCATTGTGTCTCGTCTCCTGATCAGCGCGACGCCACGAGCGGCCACAATTCGTCGGCGCCGCGGTTTGCGACCAGCCTGCCGAGCTCGACGGCCCAGTAGCTTTCCGAGCCGAAATCGTCGCGCCAGGCCAGCGCCCGCAGCGAATAGCGGTGCAGGATATGCTCCATGGTGAAGCCGATCGCGCCGTGGACCTGATGCGCGATGCCGCCGCCTTTCTCGGCTGCTTCCGCGCAGCGGATCTTGGCGGAGGCGGCTTCGAGATAGACCTCGTCGTTGAAGGATCTTGCGTTGGCGATCGCGTCGGCGGCCGACGTTGCCGCTGCAAGCGCCGCGGCGGACTCGCCGGCAAGGCGCGCGAGATTGTGTTGCACGGCCTGGAATTTCGAGATCTTCTTCTCGAAGGCGACGCGCTCGTTGGAATAGCGCACGGAGATATCGAGCATCGATTCCAATGCACCGGCGATCTGAAGGCTGCGTGCGACGCCGCCCATCAGCATCAGCGTGCTCTGGTCGCAGCCCTTCGGCGCGGGTTTGATGATGATGGGCTGGACCTTGTCGAGCGTCACGGTATCGCTGTGGTCGTAGCCGACATTGAGCCCGGCCTCGATCCGCGTCCTGGCCGCATCGACCAGCGCGATGGAAACACCGTCCTTGCCGTGCGCCAGCACCGCGAAGTGCCTCGCTGTCTTCGCGAACGGCACGCCGCGGGCACGTCCGGAGAGCGCGCCATCGGCATCGAGGCTGATGCGGTCCTTCGGCGAAGCCGGCAGCACCGTCATCTCGCCTTCGGGCGATGAGATCCTGGCCTGCGCCAGCAGCCACCCCGCCAGCATGGTCTCGGCCAGAGGCACCGCGACCGCGAAGCGGCCGGCGGCGTTCAGCAGCGCAAAGCCATCGGCGAGGCTCGCGCCGGAGCCGCCGAGATCATCGGGCACCCAGGACAATGGAAGGCCCGCCTCGCCCAGCGCCCGCCACAGCGGCGCCTGCCACGAATCCTTCTTGTCGTTGTTGATGGTTTGCGGATCGGCGAGATCGGCGAAGATTTTCTCCGCAGTCTCGACGACGATATTGTCACTCTCCGCCACAGCGTTCCCCGTGTCTTGCCATTGGCGCATCCCGTTCCGTAGGCGGGTGCGCGGTCTCTTCTTGCGCCCGATGATCGGAAAAAGCCATGGCCCTGACAAGCGTTGACCGCAGGTCAACCTGCGGCGCGGGCATGGGCGCAAGGGCCAACAGGAGGCTAATTCCGCTTAGCGGAGTTTGCTCGATTTGCAGGGCGCGGCAAACTCGCTAAAGAAGACGCCAACGTCAGAACAGGGGAAGGAATTCGGGATGGCAGAGGACAGTCTGTGCGCAATCGTGACAGGATCGGCATCCGGCCTCGGCGCGGCGACCGCGGAGATTTTCGCGCGGAGCGGGGCGCGGCTCGTCATCAACTATTCGTCGAGCCAGAAGGACGCCGAGGCCACGGCCGAACTCTGCCGCAAGGCCGGCGCGGCGGAGGTCCTTGTCGTGCAGGGCGACGTCTCAAAGGATGATGATTGCCGCAGGATCGTAGCTGCCGCTGCGCCCTGGGGCCGGCTCGACGTGCTCGTCAACAATGCCGGTACCACCAAGCATGTCGCTCACGCCGATCTCGACGGATTGTCGGCGGAGGATTTCCAGCGGGTCTACGGCGTCAACACCATCGGCCCGTTCCAGATGGTGCGCGCGGCGCGCAGCCTGCTCGAGGCGGGCGCGAAGGCTTCGGGGCGTCCGTCCGCGGTGGTCAACGTGTCCTCGGTCGCCGGCATCAGCGGTGTCGGCTCGTCGATCGCGTACGCCGCGAGCAAGGGCGCACTCAACACCATGACGTTGTCGCTGTCGCGTGCGCTGGCGCCGCTGATCCGCGTCAACACGGTATGCCCCGGCTATATCGACACGCCCTGGTTCACCAAGGGTCGCGGCGAGGCAGGGGCCAAGCAGGTGCGCGATAGCGTTGTCGCAAAGGTGCCGCTGAAGGTCGCCTCGCGCGCAGAAGACATCGCGCAACTCGTCTGTTTCCTGGCGATGCCGGCCTCCAGCAACATGACCGGCGAGGTCGTGCGCATGGATGCGGGGATGCACTTGATCGCGTGATTGGGTGTCTTGTCGCTGTGACGCTCCAATGGTGCGGCCAACACGGGTGTCATCCCCGCGAACGCGGGGATCCATAACCACGGGGAGGAGTTGCTGCGCGACTCTGATCACTCCGAGTCTTCGCCAAACTGCTCCCTGTGGCTATGGGTCCCGGATCGGCGCGCGCTTAGGGCGCGCTTGTCCGGGACGACACCGAGTGTGATCACCCCTTGATCACGCCGCTCGCCACCAGCCGGTGCCAGATGAACAGCACCACCACCGCGCCGATCGTGGCCATGATGAAGCCGGCGCCCTGGTCGGGGCTGTAATGGCCGATGGCCTGGCCGATGAAAGTCGCCAGAAATGCGCCCGCGATGCCGAGGATGGTTGTGAGGATGAAGCCGCTCGGGTTGTTCGGTCCCGGCGCCAGCCAGCGCGCGATGAGACCGGCGACGAAGCCGACGACGATGATCCACAACAGGCCGCCCATGCTCATGAGTGTGCTCCCCTTCCCGAGAACGCTTCGAGCATGATCCGGAGAAGTGTGTCGCGGTTCTCCGAATAGATCATGCTCAGACCAAGAAGTTCAGATTCGGCCCGAGATTTCGTTCTCGGTCGGCAGCCGTCCGTCCGGCGTCAGATGGTCGATCACCTGCGGCAGATATTGGCTGAGGCCGGAGAGCAGTTCCTCGCGTGACAGGCCGCTCTGGGCGGATAGGCTGTCGATCTGGTCGGCGCCGAGCGCGCTGGCGAGATCGCCCGGTGCGATCGGCTTGTTCTCGCCCCTGCCGACCCAGGAATTCGCGGCTTCGCCCTGGCCGCCCTGCTGGAGCTGGTTGAGGAGATCGCCGAGCCCACCGCTGAGCACGGTGCCGGCCGCGCCGCCCGCGAGCAGGCCGCCGAGGCCACCTTTGAGCAAATCGCCGAGACCGCCGCCGGGGCCGCCCGCATTTGCCTGCGTCGGAGGCGGTAGCGGCGACCGCGGTTGCGGGGCAGGCGCCGCACCGGGCTGCTGGCCTGCCGTCAAATGCTTGAATGCCTTCCAGGCGAGCAGGCCGAGCAGCGCCATGGTCATCGGCGACATGCCGCCGGAGGATTTCTCGGAGCTCGGTGTGCTCGGGCCGCGCGGGCCGTTCTGCATGCCATTGAGGACGTCGAGTAGACCCATGGTGCTCTCCTTTGGCCTCTGGTTCGGCGAGCGCTCGCCGCTGACTGCCCCCGGAGCGAAAACATATGGGGCACGCATGACCGTTACAAGTCGGATGCACCGCGATTGGTTGCCGGCCTGGCCTCTGCTATCGAAGGCGGGCCGTTCAGGTTGAGCAAGGCGAGTTATGACAAATCGACCGATCGTAGTCGCCGGCGCGGGCGCCATCGGCTGTTTCGTCGGCGGCATGCTGGCGGCCGCCGACCGCCGCGTCGCGCTGCTGGTGCGGCCGCGGGTGAAGACCGAGATCGAACGGTTCGGCCTGCTTCTGACCGATTTCGACGGCTCCGAGAAGAGGCTCGGTGCGGGGCAACTGGCGCTGTCGGAGGATCCCTCGATCTTCCACAGCGCCGGCATCGTGCTGGTGACGGTGAAGAGCGCCGACACCGCCGCTGTCGCCGAGCAGATCGCGCAGCATGCGCCTGAGGATGCCGTCATCGTCTCGCTTCAGAACGGCGTCGGCAATGTCGCTGTGCTGCGCGAGCGGCTCGGCGGCCGCCGCGTGCTGGCCGGCATGGTGCCGTTCAACGTGATCGCGATGGGCGGGGGCCGCTTCCACCGCTCGACCTCCGGCGACATTCATATTGGGGAGGATGCGGAGAACACGGCCGGAAAGCTCTCGGTCGCCGGCCTCACGATGCGCGCGAGCGGCGACATCACCGGGGTGCAATGGGGCAAGCTGATCATCAATTTGAACAATGCGCTCAGCGCGTTGTCGGACTTGCCGCTCGCCGCGCAACTGGCGAACCGCGACTGGCGCAGATTGTTCGCCGACCAGATGGCCGAGGGGCTCGCCGCGCTGAAGGCGGCCGGCATCGCGCCGGTCTCGGCGACGCCGATCCCGATGAGCTGGTCTCCGGCCTTGCTGCGGCTGCCCGATGCGATCTTCAATGCGATCCTGGGACGCACGATGAAGATCGATCCCGAGGCGCGCTCCTCGATGTGGCAGGATCTGAAGCAGGGCCGCAGGACCGAGATCGACTATCTCCAGGGCGCGGTCATCGCGCTCGCCGAGCGGAACAATGTCAGCGTGCCGCTGATGCGCCGCATTGTTGCGCTGATCAAGGAAGCTGAGGCGGCCGGCAACGGCCCGCTGCGGCTGACGCCGCAGCAGATTCGCGGGTCGGCGTGAGTGCGAAGGAGGAATGCAATGAAGCGTGGCTTGATGATCGGGCTTGCACTGGCCGCGCTTTGCGCCGCATCGACGTTCGCCTACGCCAGGCCGCCGACGGTCATGAACTCGCCCGGCTATGACAGGCGGTTGCAGGAGAGCAGGTCGCAGTTGGGTGGTTCGCCGACGGTAACGGAGCCTGCGAGTACGCCGGTGGCCAAACCGAAGCAGGGCAAGAAGAAGCGCACGAACTGACGCTGCATTCTCCGCTGTCGTCCCGGATCTGCGCTTACGCTTGTCCGGGACGACAGCGGAGTGTTTGGCCCCAGTTCAGCCCTTCTTCGCGGGCTTGCTCGGGGTCGGGTTGAACAGCTTCTTCAGATCGTTCAAGCTTTCCGATAGCCGCGGCCATTCGCAGGAGAACGAGCCCTTGGTGCAGGGCGCGCCCTTCGGCCTCGGGCCTGCTGCCTGCTGGACCTTCGGCCGCTCGACCGGAATAGGCACGCGCTCGACTTCGGTTCGCAGTGCAACCTGCTGAAGCTGCTGCACCAATTGCTCTTGCTGCTCGCGCTGCTGGCGAGCGGTGGCCTGGGCCGCTTCATTGCTGCGGCGCTGGCTGGCGAGATAGGCGGTGTAGGCTTCGTCGATCTTCTTCTGTTCCTCCGGCGTCGGATTGGGGCCGGCGATGTCGAAGGTGCGATCCTGAAGGAAGTCGTAATAGGAATAGCCGCCGCCCGGCTTGCGGCGGCCGGCAAACTTGGCGTTGCAATCGGCAAGCGCGGCAGTCTTCTCGGATTTGGTTGCGGCCTTCTCGGCGGCGTCGGCGCATTCCTCGAAATCGACCGGCGCGCGTTTCCACCATTGCGCCTCGGCGTGCGCATGCGTCAGCAGGAGAGACCCTGCTGCGGTCACAAGAAACAGCGCCGCACGACGCGATGTAGCCACGGCCGACATTCTACGAGAGCATTCCTTGCAAGACTCAACCCGAACTGAGTCGAGACGGATTTTTGCCCCTTTATCGCCGCCTTGTCACCCATGGAACTCGGAAATTTCATGGCTGCAATGCTGACATTTTGTGCTTGACGTGGCGCCGGAGTCACCGCGCCCTGCCGGCAGACTGTTACACTCATGCCGTGAGCGCCTCACTCCCGAGGCGTCGCCAAGAAGACGAAGTGGAAACGCCTGATGCTGCTGCCCCTGTCCGACGTGCCGCGCTGGTACGCTGAACGCAAACCGCATGGCACGATCGCCATCCGTCACGGGCAGGACACGCTGACCTGGGACGAGCTCGAGCGTGGCGCCAACCGGCGCGCCCGGGCGTTCGCGGCCAGGGGCGTCAAGCCCGGCGATTTCGTGGCGATCGGCTTGCCGAACGGCAACACGTTCTTCGAGACCTCCTTTGCGGTATGGAAGTGCGGGGCGACGCCGACTTCGCTGTCATGGCGGCTGCCGCGCGGCGAAGCCGCCGCGGTGCTCGATATTCTGAAGCCGACGCTTGTGGTCGGCGGCGAGGCCGACTGGAATGCGCCGAACCGGCTGGCTGCGGACTTCGTGCCGGAAGGTTTCTCGGACGAGCCGCTCAATGCGCCGGTGGCGCGCTACTGGAAAGCGATGACCTCAGGCGGCTCGACCGGCCGTCCCAAGGTGATCCTCGACCATCAGCCGGCGGTGACCGACACGGTCGCCGCGCCGCCGCTCAACATCCCCTTCGGGGTTTCGCTGCTCAATCCCGGCCCGCTCTACCACAATGCACCGTTCATCGTGTCGCATTACGCCCTGTTCGTCGGCGGCAAGCTCACCGGCCTTACCAAGTTCGATGCCGAGGAGACGCTGCGCCAGATCGAACGCGAGCGCGTGCAATGGGTCAATTTCGTGCCGACCATGATGCACCGGATCTGGGCGCTGCCGGATAACGTGCGCAACGCCTACGATGTGTCGAGCCTGCAGACGGTCTTCCACATGGCCGCGCCGATGCCGCCCTGGCTGAAGGAGAACTGGATCGCCTGGCTCGGGCCCGAGCGGATCTGGGAGCTCTATGGCGGCACCGAGCGCCAGGGCGCCTGCATCATCTCCGGCACGGAATGGCTGACGCACAAGGGCTCGGTCGGCAAGATCGGCGACATGGCGAAGCTTCGCATCATCGGCGAGGACGGCAACGATGTTGCGCCCGGGGAAACCGGCGAGATCTACTTCCTCAACAATGACGGCAAGGACGCCACCTATCACTATCTCGGTGCCGAGCCGAAACGTCGTGCCGACGGCTGGGAGTCGCTCGGCGATATCGGCCGGCTGGATGCGGAAGGCTATCTCTATCTCGGCGACCGCCTCGCCGACATGGTCTTGCGCGGCGGCGCCAACATCTATCCGGCCGAGGTCGAGGCCGCGGTCTCTGCCTGCCCCGGCGTGCGCTCCTGCGTCGTGGTGGGCTTGCCCGATCCGGAATTGGGCCAGCGTGTCCACGCCATCATCGAGCCGGAGCCCGATGCCGACGGCCAGGCCATCGCCGACGGCATGGCCGGCTTCCTGAAGGACAGGCTGAGCCGCTACAAGCATCCGGAAAGTTTCGAGTTCGTCGGCGCTCCGCCGCGCGATGATTCCGGTAAAGTCCGCCGCACGCTGTTGCGCGATGAGCGCGCGGCGTGGATGAAGGAGGGGCGCACCTTCCGGATCTTGCCTTCGAAGGCGCGGGCGCAGGTCGAGTAAGACAAACACGGAAGGACTGACATGACGATCACCATTGCGGCGAGCAGCGTGCCGAAGCCGCCGGCCGATATCATCGAAGGTTTCAGGGGCGCGTCGACGTCGGTGATCTCGGACAATCTCGCCCGGCTGCCGGGCGCGGTGGGCGTGAAGCCCTATCACCGCGGCGGCAAGCTGGTGGGGACCGCCTTCACCGTGCGCACGCGCCCCGGCGACAATCTCGCCATCCACCGCGCGCTCGACCTGGTCGGCCCGGGTGACGTCATCGTGGTCGACGGCGGCGGCGACGAGACGCGGGCGCTGGTCGGCGAGATCATGAAGAACATCGCGCAGTGGCGCAAAGCCGAAGGCTATGTGATCGACGGCGCGATCCGCGACGTCGCGGCTTTCGCGGCCGACGACTTTCCCTGCTTTGCGCGCGCGGTGATCCATCGCGGTCCCTACAAGAACGGCCCCGGCGAGATCAACGTGCCTGTCACCATCGGCGGCAGCGTGATTTCGCCCGGCGACATCGTCGTCGGCGACGAGGACGGCGTGGTCTCGTTTCCCGCCGCCGGTGCCGCCGCGCTGCTGGACGCGGTGCGCGCCCAGGTCGCCCGCGAGGAGGAGACGCTGAAGGCGATCCGCGAGGGCCGCTACCAGGGTTCTTATGGCAAAGCCTGATCAGACACGCGTGAAGGGGAGGGTGGTGTGAGCCAGAAGGACGAATTCCACAACGTCGACGATGCCAGCGATGGGCTGTTCCGCGAGCTCGCAAGCGGAGTGACCACGCGCATCTTCTCCGGCGAGCAGGCGATGCTCTCGGTGGTGACGCTGGCGCCGCATGCGCAGGGCACGCTGCATCACCATCCCGAGGAGCAATGGGGCGTGCTGCTCGACGGCTCGGCCATCCGCGTCCAGGGCGACGAGGAGATCCCGGTGAAGAAGGGCGATTTCTGGCGCACGCCGGGCAACGTGCCGCACACCATGCGCGCCGGCCCCGACGGCGCCCGGGTGCTGGACATCTTCAGTCCGCCTCGGCCAGAATACAGAAAACCAGGGTCGGGTTTCGGAACGACCTGAAGCGCCAAAGAGCAAAAGCCGGGCGCGGAGACACAAGGGAGGGGACGATGACGATCACAAGACGGGCGCTGCTGACAGCGCCCGCTATTCTCGCAATCGCGCCAGCGGCGGCGCAGGCCGGCAAGATTACACTGGTGGTGCCGTTCCCGCCGGGCGGCTCGACCGACGCGATGGCGCGGCTGCTGCAGAGCAATCTGCAAACCAAGCTCAACCGCATCGTCGTGGTCGAGAATAAATCGGGCGCAGCCGGCGCGCTCGGCGCGGCGCAGGTCGCCAAGAGCCCGGCGGACGGCTCGACCTTCCTGGTCACGTTCGATTCCCATGCGGTGATCCCGGCCATCCTCGACAAGCCGCCGGTCGATGTCGAGCGCGAGCTGATGCCGGTGCTGCTGATCGGCACCGCGCCTTACGTGATTGCCGCGGGCGCCGGCCGTCCCTACAAGAGTTTTGCCGACGTGGTCGCGGCCTGCAAGGCGACGCCGGGCGCGGTGAAATATGCCTCGGTCGGCATCGGCACGCTCGGCCATCTCGCCATGACCGTGCTCGGCAGCAAGGCCGGGGTCGAGATCATGCACGTGCCCTATCGCGGCGGTGGCCCTGCGATGAACGACGTGCTCGGCGGCCATGTCGACCTGATCGCGGGATCGGCCGCGCTGGTCGCCGCCCAGCTCGGCACCAACATGCTGCGTCCGATCCTGCAGCTCGGCCGCGAGCGGCTGCCGGCGCTGCCTGATACTCAGACCGCGATCGAGGCCGGCTTTCCCGACTTCGAGACGCTCGCCTGGTGGGGCATCTTCGCCCCCACGGGCACGCCGCCGGATGTCGTCGCGGCCTTCGCGGCAGCGTCCAAGGAGGTCCTGAGCGAGCCCGCGACCGCTGCCCAGCTCAAGGACACCCAGCACATGACGCTGCTGCTCCAGGACGGCGCGGCCTTCAAGACCTTCTTCGACAAACAGGTCGCCACTTGGAGCAAGGTGGTGAAGGACAACAATATCAGAGCATGAGATGCCGCTGCCCGGGATTGCCATCCCGGGTCCGATGTCAGGTCCGGTGCGCTCGCGCGGGCCTGAGCCTCAGAGCATCCTGCCAACGATCTTTGTCATATCCGCTGCCGAAAACGCGCGCAGCGTTTCGGTGCGGACGTTGCCGAGTGCGCTGATACTAAGGCTGAGCGACATCGCGGCAGCCTCATCTGGAGCCTCGAGAACGGTCACAACGTCATATCGTCCCTGCGTCCAGACGATCTCTTTCACAGTCACGCCGAACGTTTTGGCCATCTCCTTGAAGGCGTCGGCCCGCTTCGGCGAGTCCTTGACGTTGCGGGCTCCCTGATCCGTGAAGTTTCCCAGCACAACATAGGTTACCATGGTCGTCCTCCCTGGTTAGAGCATGAGGAAACCGCGCGGAGCTTGCCACGGCGGCTGAGACAGCGCTAGCTGCGCGTTGGAACGTCAGCAGATGCGACTTATTCGGTCAGGACAACGGCCGTGCGAAACTGAGCTCATGGCCGTCGGGGTCGGTGAGATGGAAGTAGCGCTCACCCCATTCGGCATCACGGGGCGTGGTCGACGGCTGCCATCCCGCAGCGCGCGCCTGCTGATAGGTCGCGTCCACGTCGGCGACATGGAAGATGACGCGGCCCCACCAGGACCAGCGCTTGTCGTCCGGCTGCGCCGTCAGGTTGAGATAGCCGCTGCCGGCGCGAAAGCTCGTGAATGCCGCGGCCTCGCCGCCATAGAGAAGCTCGAACCCGAGCGAGCGGTAGAAGTGCACGGCGCACGCCATGTCATGGGTGCCGAGCGTGATGGCGCTGATGCTCTCGATCATGTGGGCTGCTCCGCCGAGAGGGACCTGGAGGCGATTGTATAGCCGCCCTGTTCAGGTTGACGATGGCTTGGCCCGCCTGACGGCTGGCGAACCGCATTTTGCTCTGCTATGAGGGGGCCGAACCCGCTCCTCCGGGTTCCGCGGTCCCGTAGCTCAGCCGGATAGAGCGACGGTTTCCTAAACCGTAGGTCGGAAGTTCGAGTCTTCCCGGGATCGCCATTCTCATTTTTCCCTCGTATCGCGTATCAGGCCGGGATCCGCGCAAAGCGCTTGCGATACTCGGCGGGCGTCACGCCGACATGGCGGGCGAACGCGCGGCGCAGCGTGTCCGCGTCGGCAAAGCCGCAATGCAGGGCCACTTGCTTGGGCGCTTCGTTTCCGAGCTCCAGCAGGCGTCTCGCGGCGTTGACGCGGGCCTCCTCGACCCAGGTTGCGGGGGTGATTCCGACTTCGGCACGGAATAGCCGCGCAAAGTGACGCGGGCTGATGTCCATGCGCGCCGCGAGGCTCGCGACGCTGTGGTCCAGTCCAGGATTGGCGGCAACCCAGCGCTGTAGTTCCTGCAGTGCGGCACGGCCAGCGGGGACGGTCTCGCCCTTGCGGCTGAACTGCATCTGTCCGCCCGGGCGCTTGAAGAACATGACCAGCTGGCTCGCAACCTTCATCGCCGTCTCGCGCCCGAGATCCTCCTCGACGAGAGCGAGCGCGAGATCGAGCCCCGCAGTGACGCCGGCAGCCGTGCGAAGCTTGCCGTCGGTGACGTAGATCGCGTCCCTGTCCACGGTGACTGACGGGTATTTTTCGGCAAGTCGGTCGGCGACTGCCCAGTGTGTCGTGACTCGTCTGCCGTCGAGGAGGCCCGCCGCTGCAAGGAAGAAGGCGCCGCTGCAAACCGATCCGAAGCGCCGGGTCCTGGTCGCCCGCCGGCGGAGCCAATCGGTCATCACGCCGCCTGCCGGCACGTCGGCGGCGTGCGGGCATCCCGCGATCAGCAACGTGTCGATGCTCTCCTGGAAACCGCGATCGATGATCCGGTCCGGCATCAGTCGCACGCCTGAAGAGCTGTGGATCGGGCCGGGCGCCGCCCCCGCCACCAAAAGCACATAGGCCTGATGGCCGGCCTGCACGTTGGCCTCGGCGAAAACGTCGAGCGGCCCCGCCACGTCGAGAAGCTGCACCCCGGGCAACGCTACGATCACAACTGTCCTCGGTTTCGGCTTCCCGCTCATGTCCGCCTCGGTCGGTATTTGTCCGCTTTAGACGTATTACGTCAATTGAAGACAGAATAGCGCGGATTTAGCTTGCGGGCGACCAGAGATTTTCAGGAGACCCTCATGCCGCAGATTGCCAAAGCCGCCGCCATTCCCGACAGCAAGCTCGCGCGCGCCATCACCGACTACATCCGTGACACCGAGACGGACCTGCTCTTCAATCATTCCAGCCGCGTCTATCATTTCGGCGCGCTGGCCGGCATTCGCCGCGGGCTGAAATTCGACCGCGAGCTGCTCTACGCAGGTGCGATGTTCCACGACATCGGCCTGATGCCGGGCCATGGCAGCAAGCACGAACGGTTCGAAGTGGACGGCGCGCACGCCGCTCGTGACTTCCTGCGCAGCCATGGCATCTCCGAAGCCGACGCCTACACGGTCTGGACCGCGATCGCGTTGCACACGACGCCGGGCGTGCCGCAGTATATGCATCCCGTCGTCGCTCTGGTGACCGCCGGCGTCGAGATGGACGTTCTCGGCCTCAGCTACGAGGATTATTCCAACGACGAACGCGAGGCGGTGGTGAAGGCGTTTCCGCGAACGCCGCACTTCAAGGAGGACATCATCCAGGCGTTCTACGACGGCATCAAGCACAGGCCGGAAACCACCTTCGGCAACGTCAAGGCCGACGTCATCGCCGACAAGGAGCCGCATTTCCATCGCGGCAATTTCTGCAGCGTCATCCGCGGCTCGCATTGGCACGGTTGAGCCGGCGCTCGGCGCTGCCGCGCGGCCCCACCGCCTCTTTCTCCAAATCACCGATCGGGAATCATCACATGAGCGACAAGCCACCCCATCTCACGCACGCGACCGGCGCTCCCGTCAGCGACAACCTGAACATCATGACCGCGGGCCGTCGTGGCCCCGCTCTTCTCCAGGACATCTGGCTGATCGAGAAGCTGGCTCATTTCGACCGCGAAGTGATCCCCGAGCGGCGGATGCATGCCAAGGGATCGGGTGCCTTCGGCAGCTTCACCGTAACCCATGACATCACCCGCTACACCAAGGCGAAG
Source organism: Bradyrhizobium sp. 191 (assembly GCF_023100985.1). Taxonomy (NCBI): domain Bacteria; kingdom Pseudomonadati; phylum Pseudomonadota; class Alphaproteobacteria; order Hyphomicrobiales; family Nitrobacteraceae; genus Bradyrhizobium; species Bradyrhizobium sp. 191. The sequence continues at coordinate 4,014,803 of NZ_CP064692.1, read as the reverse complement.
ATCTTCTCGAAAGTCGGCAAGCAGACGCCGATGTTCGCGCGGTTCTCGACCGTCGCCGGCGAGCGCGGCGCGGCCGACGCCGAGCGCGACATCCGTGGCTTTGCGTTGAAATTCTACACCGAGGAAGGCAACTGGGACATGGTGGGCAACAACACCCCCGTATTCTTCTTCCGCGATCCCTTGCGCTTCCCCGATCTCAATCACGCAATCAAGCGCGACCCGCGGACGGGGATGCGCAGCGCCGACAACAACTGGGATTTCTGGACGTTGCTGCCGGAGGCGCTGCATCAAGTCACCATCGTCATGAGCGAGCGCGGCATTCCCAAGAGCTATCGTCACATGCACGGGTTCGGCAGCCATACCTACAGTTTCCTCAACGCTGCCAATGAGCGGACCTGGGTGAAGTTTCATTTCCGCACGCAGCAGGGCATCGAGAACCTGACGGACGCCGAGGCCGAGGCGCTCGTCGGCAAAGACCGCGAGTCTCATCAACGCGACCTGTTCGGGAGCATAGAACGTGGCGATTTTCCGCGCTGGACTATGTTCGTGCAGGTCATGACCGATGACCAAGCCAAAGCGCTTCCGTTCAACCCGTTCGATCTGACCAAGGTCTGGCCCAAGCCGGACTTTCCGCTGATCGAGGTCGGATATTTCGAGTTGAACCGGAATCCGGAAAACGTCTTCGCCGAGGTCGAGCAGGCGTCCTTCTCGCCGGCCCATGTCGTTCCCGGCATCGGCTTCTCGCCCGACAAGATGCTGCAGGCTCGTCTGTTCTCCTATGGAGACGCGGCGCGCTATCGCCTCGGCGTCAACCATCACCTTATTCCGGTCAATGCCCCAAATTGTCCGTATCACAGCTACCATCGCGACGGCGCAATGCGGACGGACGGCAATCTGGGGAGAACGCCGACCTATTTCCCCAACAGTCACGGCGAGTGGACCGATCAGCCCGATCTCAACGAGCCTCCGCTGGAGATCGACGGCGCCACCGCCCACTGGGATCATCGGGTCGACGACGACCACTATCAGCAGCCCGGAGACCTGTTCCGCAAGATGAACGCGGCGCAGCGGCAGGTCCTGTTCGACAACACGGCACGCGCCGTCGGCAGTGCAGCCGTCCACATCCAGGAGCGCCACATCGCGAACTGCACGAAAGCCGATCCGGCATATGGCGCCGGCGTCCGCAACGCGCTGATGCGTCTTGCCACAGTTCGCTCTGAATAGGTGCATCGACAGCATCCCCGGGGCTGCTGATTTGTCATGGGTCTCGTCTCGATTTGCCAAGGGACTTCGGCGCAAAAATTGCTAGAGGTGTGGGGATTCCTTCCTCTCGGCTGACCAGTCGGCCGTCCCTTAGCTACATCCGGAGACCACGATGCCTTTCGACTTGATCCTGCGCGGGGGGCGGGTGATCGACCCGTCCCAGAAGCTCGATGCCGTGACCGACGTCGCCTTTGCCGGCGGCAAGGTCGCTGCGATCGGCAGTGGGCTCGAGGCGGATCCGGGCACCGAGGTGCGCGACGTCTCACAGTTCATCGTGACGCCGGGGCTGATCGATCTGCACACCCATGTCTATTGGGGCGGCACCTCGCTCGGCATCGATGCCGAGGAGTTCTGCCGTCTCTCCGGCGTCACCACGGCGGTCGATACCGGCAGCGCCGGTCCGGGCAATTTCGCCGGCTTCCGCAAGCACGTGATCGAGCCGAGCCAGGTTCGCATCCTCGCTTATCTGCACGTATCGCATGCCGGCATCTTCGGCTTCTCGCACCGGATCATGGTCGGCGAGAGCGAGGAGCTGCGGCTGATGAATCCGATCGAGGCGGCCAGGGTCGCCGATGCCAACCGCGATCGCATCGTCGGCATCAAGGTGCGCGTCGGCCTGCACTCATCGGGCACGTCGGGGGCTGTGCCGCTCGATATCGCGCTGGAGGTTGCGAACGAGGTCGGCATGCCGCTGATGGCGCATATCGATCATCCGCCGCCGAGCTACGAGGAGGTGCTGGCCCGCCTGCGGCCCGGCGACGTGCTGACCCACGCGTTCCGCCCTTTCCCGAACACGCCCGCGACGGCCCAGGGCACGGTGAAGAAGGCGGTGCTGGAAGCGCGCGAGCGCGGCGTGCTGTTCGACATCGGCCACGGCAAGGGCTCGTTCGCGTTCAAGACCGCGCGCGCGATGCTCGCCAACGGCTTCTATCCCGACACCATCTCCTCCGACATCCACCAGCTCTGCATCGACGGCCCGGCCTACGACCAGGTCACGACCATGTCGAAGTTCCTGTGCATGGGCATGGAGCTGTCCGACGTGATCGCGGCCTCGACCGTGAACGCGGCGATGGCGCTGCGCCGCCCGGGGCTCGGCAGCCTCAAGCCGGGCAGCGTCGGCGACGCCACGCTGATCTCAGTCAGGCAGGGCCAGTTCGACTATGAGGACGTCGTCGGCGAGCACCTGGTCGGCGATCGCAAGATCGTCTCCGAGGGCGTCGTCATCGGCGGCCGCTGGTGGCATCCGAATTGAGCGCCCAGGGATCGAGAGGTGCATCAGGGCGCGCTGTCAGTCGCGTCCCGCCTCCATGATCGCCTTGGCGAGCCGTGCCGGATCGGAGAAGCACAGCTCATGGCTTCCCGGCACCTGCACCAGGCGGAACAGGCCGAGCTTTTCCGACAGCCGCGGATGCCAGGGATGGCTGTGCAGCATCGCGACGTCCTCGGTGCAGTTGATGTAGGATTTGGCCAGCGGCATCTCCGCCGGATTGGCCTTGAGCGCGATCTTGTCGGTGAACGTCGCGAGCGGATGCGGGTTGAGGACGTCGTAGGCGCGCTGTGCCGTCTCCAGATCGGCATCGTTGATGAACGCCTCGCGCCAGATCGGGAACGGCAAGACCACCGAGCCGTCGCCGCGCTCGGCCGCGATCGCGTCGAACAGCCCGATATAGTGCGGTGGCACCATGTCGTTGAGGCATTCGCCATTGTTGGGCACGAAGGCATTCCAGTAGACCAGACGGCGGATGCGCTCCGGCGCGATATCGGCGACGCCGGTGATGATCATGCCGCCATAGGAATGGCCGAGCAGGATGACGTCCTTGAGATTGTTCTCGGCGAGATAGTCGGCGATCGACTGGATCGCCTCCTTCAGCCCGGTCGTCTTGGCATCGCCCGGGCGGTTGCCCTTGATCGTCGGCGTATAGACCTGATGGCCGGCCGCACGGATCGGTGCGGCGACGGGCTCGAACTCGGCACCGGTGTGCCAGGCGCCATGGACGAGAACATAGGTCGACATGTTGTGACTCCTCCCGAGGGTGTGATTAGATCGGCGCATAATGGCCTTGGCTGGGCAGCGTGGCCGCGCGGCAAATCTGGACCGGTCACGAATTCGTTGCTTGGCTGGGAGTGAACCGGATTGGTCTCGGAGTGAACCGATGCAGCAGATCGAGCGCGCCATTCCGTCACGCCAATCCGCCTGGAATACTGCGGGTGTGCGGCCGACCGAGCAATTCGCGTATTATCGCGAGGCGATCTGCCAGGCCTTCATGAATCTGACGCCGGAGCCGGCGGCCGCAGCCGGCTTTCCGGCCAGCGTCGAGCACGTCCGCCTCGGCGATGCCGCGATCAACCGCGTCAGCTTTCCCGAGCACGTGGTGCGGCGCTCTGCGGCCGACATCGCGGCATCCGACCGCAGCTGCTTCTATCTCAACCTGAAGCTGGGGGGCCGCTGTCGCATCCAGCAAGATGATCGCGAGATCAGCCTTTCGTCGGGACAGGTTGGCATCTTCGACAGCGATCGGCAGTTCGCGCTTCTGCACGACCGCGGACCACAATTGCGCGTTGCCTCGTTCTGGGTGCCGGCAGAAGCCTTGCGCGAGCGCCTGCCGGCCTCCTTCGACGTCGGAGCAGCGCGCGTCTCCGACGATCCCTTCGTCGGCCATCTCATCGTCGAGACCGCGCGCACGCTCAGCGAGGGGGCGCTGCGCATGAGCGAAGACGAGGGCGTGCGGCTGTTCCGGGTTCTGATTGAGCTGGTCGCCGTGAGCCTGTCGCGGCGCAGCCGGGCAGGCGCTGCGGAGTCCGAGAGTCTTGCCGATGCAACCACGCTGGCGCTGAAGCGCGCCATCCACCGGCGGCTCCGCGAGCCCGGCCTTGCGGTTGCCGATGTCGCCGAGGCCGTCGGCATCAGCGAACGCTACGTCCACAAGCTGCTGGCGCGATCAGGCTCCAGCTTCACCGACTACGTCATTGACCACCGGCTCGACGGCGCGGCCAGGGATCTCGGGGATCCCGCGATGGCGGATCGTGCGATCGGCGCCATCGCGTTCGACTGGGGCTTCTCGGACCTCTCCCACTTCACCCGCCGCTTCAAGCAGCGCTTCGGCTGCCGGCCGCGCGACTGGCGCGCGCGGTGAGGAAGTTCGCGTGCGGGCCGCTCATGGCAACGCCGCAGCCCCGATCTCCGCTCGTCGTCCCGGATCGGCGCTCCGCTTCGCTTGTCCGGGACGACGCGTTGGGATTGCCGTGCAAGCGTGCGTGCCTCTCCCCGACAGCAATCTGATTACAGCGATCTCGCGATCAAGAGCTTCATGATCTCGTTGGTGCCGCCATAGATCTTCTGGATGCGGGAATCGATGAAGATGCGCGAGATCGGGTATTCCTGCATGTAGCCGTAGCCGCCGAACAGCTGCAGGCATTCGTCGGCGGTCTCGACCTGCTTCTCCGAGCACCAGTATTTCGCCATCGACGCCGTCACCGTGTCGAGATCCCCGGCGACCAGCCGCTCGATGCACCAGTCGACGAAGACGCGCGCGATCATCGCTTCGGTCTTGCGCTCGGCCAGCGTGAAGGCGGTGTTCTGGAAGTCCATCAGCGGTTTGCCGAACGCCTTCCGCTCTTTGGTGTACTCCGTCGTGAGCTTGACTGCCCGCTCCATCGAGGCGACGGCGCCGACCGCGAGCGCGAGCCGTTCCTGCGGCAATTGCTGCATCAGCTGGACGAAGCCCTGACCTTCCTCCTTGCCGAGCAGGTTGTCCGGCGGAACGGTCACGTTGTCGAAAAACAGCTCCGACGTATCGGACGCATGCAGGCCGATCTTGTCGAGGTTGCGCCCGCGCTTGTAGCCGTCCGCGCCCGCGGTCTCGACCACGATCAGCGAGATGCCCTTGGCACCGGCGTCGCCGGTGCGCGCGACCACGATGACGAGGTCGGCGGCCTGGCCGTTGGTGATGAACGTCTTCTGGCCGTTGATGACGTAGGAATTGCCCTGCTTCTTCGCCGTGGTCTTCACGGCCTGCAGGTCCGAGCCGGTACCGGGCTCGGTCATGGCGATGGCGCCGACCATCTCGCCGGAGGCCATCTTCGGCAGCCAGCGCGTCTTCTGCTCCTCCGAGCCGTAGTTGAGGATGTAATGCGCGACGATGGCGCTGTGCACGGAGACGCCGGTGGTCAGTTCCGGCACCGTGCTTTCGAGATCGTCCAGTACGGCCGCGTCATAGGCGAAGGTGGCACCCAGGCCGCCATATTCCTCCGGCACGCTCGCCAGCAGCGCGCCCATCTCACCGAGCCCGCGCCAGGCGAAGCGGTCGACCATCTTCTGCTCGCGCCATTTCTCGGCGTGCGGCGCCAGGTCCTTGGCGAGATATTTCCGGAACTGGTCGCGGAACGTGTCCAGCTCTTCGGTCATCCACGACGATCGGTATTGCATCGGCGCCTCGCTCTCAGACAATCAGGCCGCCGCCGGCGACGACCACCTGGCCGCTGATATAATTGGATTCCGGGCTGCAGAACAGATAGACGGCGTCGGCCGCCTCTTCCGGCGTGCCGCCGCGGCCGAGCGGGATCATGCGCGACATGGCCTCCAGCATGTGCGGCTGCACGCCCACCTTGATGTCGCGGCCCGCGACGTCGATGGTCTTCTGCTGTGCCTCGATCGGCTGGGTCAGGCGGGTATTGATCAGGCCGAAGGCGACGCAATTGACGTTGACCTTGTAGCGGCCCCACTCCTTGCACATGGTTCGGGTCAATCCGATCAGCGAGGCCTTGGCCGAGGAATAGCTGGCCTGACCGGCATTGCCGTAGAGGCCTGCGATCGAGGAGATGTTCACGACCTTGCGGAATACCTCGCGTCCTTCCTCGGCTTCCTTTCTGGCAAAAACGCGGATCGGCTCGGCGGCCGCACGCAGGATCCGAAACGGGGCGACCAGATGGACGTCGAGCATGGCTTGAAACTGCTCGTCCGTCATCTTCTGGATGGTGGAGTCCCAAGTGTAGCCGGCATTGTTGACGACGATGTCGAGCCCGCCGAACTTGTCCAGCGCGGCGCCGACGAAGCGGTCGGCGAAACCCGCTTCCGCGACGCTGCCGTTCACGGCAACGGCGTCGCCGCCGAGCGCCTTGATCTCCGCCACAACGGCGTCGCCCGGTTCGGCATCGAGGTCGTTGACGACGACCCTGGCGCCTTCGCGCGCGAGCTTGAGTGCGATCGCACGTCCGATACCGCGGCCCGAGCCGGTGACGAGCGCGACCTTTCCTTGTAGCTTTGCCATGTGGTCTCCCTGGATTCTGTTACAGCGCGATGACGGCGCTGCCGTCGAGCTTGACCTCGCCGCGTTCGTCCCTGGTGGTGAGCGCGAGCCTTGCGCGCCGCTCGCCGGCTTCGGCGAAGAGCTCGGTCACGGTGCCTTCGCAAGTCAGCCTGGCGCCGAGCTGAGTTATCGAGACGAAGCGGGTCGCAAAGCTGCGGAGCTTCGGCGGCGGGACCGCATCCGTGAGCGCCTGTCCGAGATAGGCCATGACCAGCATGCCGTGGGCGAACACGTCAGGAAATCCGGCCGCCTTGGCAAAGTCGATATCGACGTGGATCGGGTTGTGATCGCCCGATGCGCCGCAATAGAGCGCGAGCGTGTGGCGGGTGATCGGCGGAAAGACCTTGTGGACGATGCGGTCGCCTTCCTTGATGTCTCCGGATGCCGTCATGACGCCACCTCGTTGCGGACGACGATGGTGCGCGCGGTATCGGCGACGTGCACGCCGTCCTGGTTGGTCACCTCGCATCGGATGCCGATCAGCGTCATCGCACCGCCCTTCTTCTCCGTCACGCTGGTCACGCGTGGCCGAAACGTCAGGGTATCGCCGACCAGAACCGGCGCGTGATAGACGAAGCTCTGCTCGCCATGCAGCACGCGGGCGAGATCGATGCCGAGCGCGCTGAACATTTCGAAGGGGTGGTCGACGTCCATCATCTCCAGGCAGAACAAATAGGTCGGCGGCACCGGCATGCCGGTGAACCCGGCCGACCGGGCAGCATTCGCATCGCGGTAGACCGGATTCTTTTCACCCAGCGTGTTGAGGAAGTAGCGAAGACGGCCAGGCTCCACGCGCGCGGTGACGGGCGTGAAGCTGCGCCCTACGGCGGACTGATCGACCATGCGGATATCAATGCCGCTTGTAGAGCGTGACGACGCAGGCGCCGCCAAGGCCCAGATTGTGCTGAAGCGCGACCTTGGCACCCTCGACCTGCGTGGCGCCGGCCGTGCCACGCAGCTGCCGCGTCAGCTCGTAGCACTGCGCAAGCCCGGTGGCGCCGAGCGGATGTCCCTTCGACAGCAATCCGCCGGACGGATTGGTCACGATCCGGCCGCCATAGGTGTTGTCGCCGTCATTGATGAACTTGCCGGCCTCGCCCTCGCCGCAGAGGCCGAGCGCCTCGTAGGTGATGAGCTCGTTGTGGGCAAAGCAGTCGTGCAGCTCGACGACATCGAGATCGTCCGGCCCGATGCCGGCGCTTTCATAAACCCGGCCTGCCGCTTCTTTCGCCATGTCGTAGCCGACCAGCTGCATCATGTCGCCGGCCTTGAAGGTCGAGGGCGTGTCGGTGGTCATGGCCTGCGCCGCGATGCGCACCTCCTTCCCGATGTCGTGCTTGTCCGCGAACCGCTCCGACACCAGCACGGCCGCGGCGCCGCCGCAGGTCGGCGGGCATGCCATCAGGCGCGTCATCACGCCCGGCCAGATCACCTGGTCGCTCATCACGTCGTCGGCGGTGACTTCCTTGCGGAAGAGTGCGAGCGGATTGTTCCTGGCATGGCGGCTCGCCTTGGCGCGCACCTTGGCGAAGGCGTCGAGCGGCGTGCCGTATTTCTTCATGTGGCTGAGGCCGGCGCCGCCAAAATAGCGCAGCGCCAGCGGAATACCGGGAGCATCGATCAGCTGGTCCGCAGCCGCGTCGAATTCCTCGAACGCGCTCGGGCGATCGGTATAGACGCTGCCGAGCGCGCCGGGCTTCATCTGCTCGAAGCCGACCGCCAGCACGCAGTCGAGTGCGCCGCTCGCGATCGTCTGCCGCGCCATGAACAGCGCGGTCGAGCCGGTCGAGCAGTTGTTGTTGACGTTGATGATGGGGATGCCGGTCATCCCGACAGGATAGAGCGCGCGCTGCCCGCAGGTGGAATCGCCGTAGACGTAGCCGGCATAGGCCTGCTGCACCTTGTCGTAGCCGAGGCCGGCATCGGCGAGCGCCAGCTTGACCGCTTCCGTCCCCATCTCGTGATAGGGCGCGCTGGCGCCCGGCTTGGCGAAGGGGATCATGCCGACCCCTGCGACGATCACGTCAGACATGGCTTCCTCCAGAAAATTACCCATTGGACTTTTTCTTACCCGTGGGTAACATATCGGTCGATGCCCACGAGAGTCAACCGACCGAGCATGGATTCAGCGCCGCCCGCTCCGCCCTCATCGCCGCCGCCGTCGCCCTGGCTGCCGTTCGAGAGCCGCCGCCGCGCCCGGGACGAGAAGCGCGAGGCGGTGCTGCGCGCCGCCGTGCAGCTGTTCCTGGAGCAGGGCTATCATCGCGTGACGCTGAACGAGGTCGCTGAGCGGCTGAACATCACCAAGCCCGCGCTCTATAATTATTTCCGGGGCAAGGACGAGATCCTGTTCGAATGCTGGTCGATGGGCGCCGAGCTCGTCGACAGCGTCATCACGGAGATCAACGCCGGCGGTGGTTCGGGCCTCGCCAAGCTGCGCAAGCTGGTGCACGCCTATGCCGGGCTGATGGCGACCGATTTCGGCGCGAGCTTGGTGCGTTTCGATCTGCGCGACCTGACCGAGCGGAACGCCGGTGTCGCGCGCGCCGCCAAGAAGCGCATCGACGCCACGTTCCGGAAGTATATCTCCGGAGGCATCGACGACGGCTCGATCAGGCCTTGCGACCCCAAGCTTGCAGCGTTCGCGATCGCGGGCGCGCTCAACTGGATCGGCCATTGGTATCGCCGTGACGGCGGGCTGTCGCCGAACGAAATCGCCGACGAATTCACGGTTCGGCTGACGGAAGGCCTGGCGACCGAGGGCCGGCAGCAGATGACAAAGAAGACGCCGAGAGCGCCGCAACAGCGCAACTCAACGCGCGGGACGATAGGGAAGAAGCGTACAGGAGGAGGAACGCGATGAACATCACGCACGGGCTGCGGCGCGCGCTGCAGATCAACCCGCACGGGCTAGCCACCGTCTATGGCCCGCGGCGCCGCAGCTGGGGCGAGCTCGGCGAGCGCGTCGCGAAGCTGGCCGGCGGCCTGCGCTCGCGCGGCGTCCGCGATGGCGATCGCGTCGCCGTACTGTCCTTCAACTCGGACCGCTATCTCGAGCTCTATCTGGCGACGGGCTGGGCCGGCGGCGTGATCGTGCCGCTCAACATCCGCTGGAGCGCCCTTGAAAACGAAGATGCACTGCGCGACTGCCGCGCCTCCGTGCTGCTGGTCGACAAGGCCTTCGCGCAGGTCGGCGCGCAACTCGCCGGCGCCATTCCGGGGCTGCAGCTGGTCTATGCCGACGACGGCGAGGTGCCGGCCGGAATGGAAAGCTATGAGGATCTGGTCGCGGGCAACGCTCCGGTCGCCGATGCTATGCGCAAGGGCGAGGATCTCGCCGGCATCTTCTACACCGGCGGCACCACCGGGCGTTCCAAGGGCGTGATGCTCAGCCACCAGAACCTGATGGCCAACGCGCTCAATGCTCTCGGCGAAGGACTGTTTCCGGCGAGCACGACCTATCTGCATGCTGCGCCGATGTTTCACCTCGCCAACGGTGCGGCGATGTATTCGCTGCTGCTCTCCGGCGGCTCAAACGTGATCGTTCAGGGCTTCACCCCTGAAGGGGTGATGGCCGCGATGCAAAACGAGCGCGTGACCGACGTGCTGCTGGTGCCCACGATGATCCAGATGTTCGTCGATCACCCCGCGATCGGCAACTACGATCTGTCTTCGCTCAAGCACATCATCTACGGGGCCTCGCCGATCAGCGAGGCGGTGCTCGACCGTGCCGCGCGCGCACTGCCGCATGTGCGTTTCACCCAGGCTTATGGCATGACCGAATTGTCGCCGATCGCGACGCTGCTGCACGCCGGTGAGCATGTCGGGGAGGGGCGCCGAAAGGGACGTCATCGCGGTGCCGGCCGTGCCACGCTCGGTTGCGAGGTCCGGATCGTCGACGAGAACGACCGGCCGGTGCCGGCAGGGGCCGTCGGCGAGATCGTGGTGCGCGGCGACACCGTGATGATGGGCTATTGGGAGCGGCCGGAGGAGACCGCGCGTGCCGTCGTCGATGGCTGGATGCACACGGGCGATGGCGGCTACATGGACGAGGACGGGTTCATCTATGTCGTCGACCGCGTGAAGGACATGATCATCTCGGGCGGCGAGAATGTGTACTCGGTCGAGGTCGAGAACGCGCTGGCGCAGCATCCGTCGGTGCTGCAATGCGCCGTCATCGGGATTCCCAATGAGCAATGGGGAGAGCAGGTCCATGCCGTCGTGGTCAGACGCAGCGGCGTGGAAGTTTCGGCCGGCGAGCTCATCGAGTTCTCGAAGACGTTGATTGCCGGCTACAAATGTCCCCGCAGTATCGAGATCACGGAGACACCGCTGCCGCTGTCGGGCGCGGGCAAGGTGCTGAAGCGCGAGCTGCGCCGGCCGTTCTGGGAGGGGAGGGAACGGCGGGTCAGCTGACGGCTTCCGCGCGTTACGGCATGCGCGTCGAGGACGCGTGAAGATTGATGTTTCCAGATCGCGGTCGCGCGAGTATCTCTTGCAGGACTCATCGGGAACGTCCAATCTTGATCCAGAGGCGAGAGCTCAAGCTCGACATCGAGCGCATCGGTACGGTCTCGGCGATCCTGACTCAGCCGGGCCGTGCCCGCGCCTGTTACGTGCTGGCGCACGGTGCGGGCGCCGATATGCGGCACTCCTTCATGGAGAAGGTCGCAGAAGGCCTCGCGAGCCGCGGCATCGCGACCTTCCGCTTCAATTTCCCGTACATGGAAAAGAAGCAGGGGCGCCCGGACCAGCCCGCGGTCGCACACGCCGCCATCCGCGCCGCGGTCGAGGAGGCGACGCGGCGCTGTCCTGGATTGAAGCTCGTTGCCGGCGGCAAGTCGTTCGGCGGGCGCATGACCTCGCAGGCGCAGTCGAAGGCACCGCTGCCCGGTGTCAAAGGGCTCGCCTTCCTCGGCTTTCCCCTGCATGCCGACAAGAAGCCGTCCAGCGAGCGCGCAGAGCACCTCGCCGGCATCGCAATCCCCATGCTGTTCCTGCAAGGTACGCGCGACGGGCTTGCCGATCTCGGCCATCTCAGGCCCGTGATCAAGACGCTCGGCGCGAGGGCGACGCTGCATGAAGTCGAAGGCGGCGATCACTCCTTCGCGGTCCTGAGAAAGTCGGGCCGCAGCAACGACGAAGCGCTGACGGAAGTGCTGGATGCGCTCGCGACCTGGATCGACGAGCTCGCCTGAGCTTCACGCCGCATAAAGCCCCTTGTCGCGCGCCTTCTGGATCGCCAGCGCGGCGATCAGGTCGAGCGTCGGCGTCGACAAGCCGGCGGTACGCGCGAAGGCCTGGGGCGCCTTCACCAGCACGTCGATCTCCATGGCGCGGCCAAGCTCGTAGTCCTGGAGCAGCGACGGCTTGTGATTGGGGGCGGGGCCGCTGCGGGTCACGCGCTTGACCTCGGGAATGAAGTGCTGGGCGATCTCGTTGGCCTCGCTCAGCATGCGTGGAATCACCTCCGCAAAGGCGGGGTCGTCGCGCACGCCGCGCGCGGTCTGGCCGGTGAGCAGGCACAGCACCGAGAGCGACATGTTGGTCAGCAGCTTTGACCAGATCGCTTCGCGTATCTCGGCCACCGGCGGCGATTCCAGCCTGGCATCGTTGAGGACGTTGCGGAGCCTCGTGATGCGCTCGCAATTGCGATCGTCGCATTCGCCGATCAAGACGCGATTGCGGTCCGGCGTCAGGTTCTGCACCACGCCCGGCGCGGTCACTTCGTTCGAGGAGAAGATCACGCCGCCGATGATCCGCTCTTTCGGGATGCAGGCGCGCAAGCGTCCGCCGGGATCGAGGAAGGAAATGTCCGGCGGCGTCGGGTGCCGCGGCGGCAGGCCGATGCCGTACCACCAGGGAATGCCGTTCTGCGCGAACACGATCGCGGTGTCGTCCTGGAGCAACGGCTTGATGCTGCCGACCAGCCCCGGAAGCGCGGTGGCCTTCAGTGTCGAGATCACGACGTCCTGCGGGCCGAGCTGGGCCGGGTCGCCCGAGGCGTTCACCCTGGCGCCGACCTCGGAATCGCCGACGCGTAGCTTGAGCCCGCCTGCGCGAGCCGCCTCCAGATGCGCCCCTCGCATGACGCACGAGACCTCGTGGCCCGCGCGCGCCAGCCGCACCGCAATGTGGCTGCCGACGGCGCCCGCGCCGAAAATGCAGATGCGCATGATGAGTCCTGTCCCTTGATGCCGCCCCGCGCCAGCATGACACAAGCCGCCATGCGATGGACGCGACCGCCCTACGCTGGAAAGCTATGGATCAAGCGACGCGGCCTCGGCCATAGTGCGGGGCAAACAAACGACCGGAGGGACCGCCGATGACCGCCAACCCGGTGCTGTGGAGCCTCGATGAACGCGGGGTTGCGACCGTCACGTTGAACCGGCCGGAGGTCAACAACGCCTATGACGGCGCGCTGATCGCCGGCGTGCTCGCGGCCATGGATGATCTCGGCAGAAAGCCGAACCTGCGCGTCGTCGTGCTCAGGGGCAACGGCAGGCATTTCCAGGCCGGCGCCGATCTCAAATGGATCAACGGCGTGCGGCCGCAATCGGCTGAAGCGAACGAGGCGGCGTCGCGGGCCACCTTTGAGGCGGTGCAGCGGCTCAACACGCTGCCAATCCCGACCGTCGCGCTGGTGCAGGGCGGCTGCTTTGGCGGCGGTACCGGCGTGATCGCGGCCTGCGATGTCGTGATCGCCGCGGACAACGCCCTGTTCTCGATCACCGAAGTGCGCTGGGGCCTGACCGCGGCGATCATCATCCCGCAGCTCTGCGACGCCATCGGCGTCCGGCAGGTGCGCCGCTACGCGCTGACCGGCGAGCGCTTCGGTGCCGAGGACGCCCGTCGCATCGGCCTCGTCCACGATGTAGTGCCGCTCGCCGAACTCGACGCCGCCGGCAGCAAGGTGGTCGAGCAATTGCTCGCCAACGGGCCCGAGGCGATGGCTGAGACCAAGAAGCTCGCGCTGGAAAGCTCGTTCGGCGGTATGGCCGTGGACGATGCCGCTTACACCCGGCTCGTGCGGCTACATTCGCTCAAGCGCCAGAGCGCCGAGGCGGCGGAAGGGCTGGCCTCATTCGCGGAGAAGCGGGCGGCGAACTGGGGCGGCTAGGCCGCCCGCTCTTTCGTCCGCAGCGATTGACGAGTTTTCATGAGCGCAAAACCCAGCAGATTGAGCCCGGGCCAAGCATGCGGGTCTCCGGCTCGCTTGTCGTCGGCGGCAAGACCGATTCCCCAAATGCTGTCGACGGGACTGGCTTCCACAAGGACGGTCTCGCCGGTCGCGAGCAGCCAGTCTCTGAGCTCGGGATTTTGACCGAACTTTGCCAGATTGCCGCGCACTGCCACATCGAAGCGATGAGCGATCCAGCGCTCATCGTCGTAGTTTTTCACCAATCGACCGAGCTTTTTCGCCTGCGATGGAGCAGGTGCAGCAAGGATGGCGTCGAGGGTGTCTCGATCCCCAAAGAGTTCGGCTTTCTGCGCCATCATGTAGTGTTCGGCCGTTGCATAGGCCTGGCCATCAATGATGAACGTCGCTGGCCACCACTGGCTGAGCACGTGCTTGTCGACCCTGTGATCCTTGGGCGTGTGTCCCCAGAAGAAAAGAAACTCCGCAACCCATCCAGAGCTGACGGCACTCTTCAGTGCGTCCAACCCGTCGATTTGCATCCAGCCTCTCCTCCCATCACGATGGTCCGCTCAGCAGCCGCGGCAGATGTTGTTGATGCTGCGATAAACTGCGTCGTCGTTCTGCCGCAGCTGGCGCATCGTTTCGAGTGTCTTGCTCTCGTCCGCCGCAGGTGCAGGTTTGCGCTTTGTAGCCAGCTCTTCCTCCTGACGCTTGTAGCAGGCCTCGCGATCAGGCTTGGCCTGGATGAAGCGGCAGTTCTGCTCGAGGGCTGCGGCGGGCGTGGTTGAGAGCGCGAGGACGACGACGGCGGGCAGGGCATGTTTCAAGAGCATCGAATCCCTTCGTTGAGATGAGCGCGGCACATGTAGCCCGGATGAGCGAAGCGACATCCGGGAATGCAGCGGGCGGTCCCGCATATCGCTTCGCTCATGCGGGCTACGGCCTCCGCCTACATGGTGTACCTTCTCTCAGGTCCATTCTGCGAGAGCAACCGCCATCTTGTGACACCTTCGCGACGCAGCCTACAGCGACCGCGCCAGTAACGTTTTCAGCAGGGTGAGCAGCGCCTGCACCGCGGCGGCATTGCGCCGCCGCTCGGGAATCGCGGCCTTCACCCACAATTCGGGAATCGGAAAGTCGCGCAGCACCGGCTTGAGCGTGCCGTCGCGTAATGAGTCCGCGACGAGATAATGCGAGAGCAGCGCGATCCCGTTGCCAGCGATGGCGCTGCGCGCCAATACATGGCCCTCGTTGGACGACAGCAGCGGGCTGACCTGGACGCTGATGCGGCCGCGCGGTCCGTCGAAGACCCATTCGGGGCCGGTCGGCATGAAACTGAGGCAGCGATGCTCGACGAGGTCGCGCGGATGTTTTGGTGTGCCGTGCTTCTTCAGGTAAGCCGGCGAGGCGCAGAGCAGCCGCTTCAGCGGGCACAATGGCTCGTCGATGACGCCGCCGAAGGAATGCGGGAAGGCGCCGATGGCGATGTCAAAACCTTCGGCCACAGGATCGACCGGACGATCGATCAGCACGATCTCGAGTTTTAGCCGCGGGTTCTGGGTCTGGAAGGCGCTGAAGGCATCGGCGAGGCGCGCCACGGTCAGCGAGGTCGGCGCCTTGATGCGCAGGTGATCGACGAGGTCGTGGCCCTTCTCGCCCATGCGCGAGAGCAGGTCGGTGGCGTCGGCCACGACGCCACGCGCGCGATGCACATAGCGCTGCCCGGCTTCGGTGAGCCGCAATTGCCGCGTCGAACGATGAAACAGCGGCGTGCCGATTCGGGCCTCCAGTTGCGTGACGCGCTTGGCGACGACCGAGGTCGAAACATTGAGCTTTCGTGCAGCGGCGGAGAAGCCGGCCGCATCCGCGGTGGCGAGGAAGGCCTGAAGGTTCACCAGGATGTCCATATCCACCTTTCTCGATTCGCGAAAGCTGATCGCGTATTTTGGTAGATTGTAGCTTGCTGCGCGTTAATTCATAGTCGCCCTCAAGCAAGAGATTTCGGGAGCGGACGCGCCATGCGGGCCACGATGATCGAAGAGCCGGCACGACAAGTGCCGCTCTATGGCGAATACGAAGTTGTCGTGCTCGGCGGCGGACCGGCCGGCATCGTGGCGGCAGCGTCAGCGGCGCGCGCGGGACGGAAGACGCTGCTGATCGAGCGTTACGGCTTCCTCGGCGGCATGGGCACCGCGGCCGGCGTCACCAATTTCTGCGGCCTGCATGGCAATGTCCATGGCGAGCACCGGCGGCTGGTGCAGGGCATGGCGTCGGATCTGTTGGCGCGGATTGATCGGCTGAACGGCCTCAACACGCCGCATCTGATCCTCGGCAAGGTCTTCGCGCAGGCCTATGACACCGCCGCGTACAAGATCGCCGCTGACCAGCTTCTCGCCAGTCACAAGGTGCACATCCTCTTTCATGCGCTCGGTGCCGGCGTCGTGATGGGCGATGACCGCCGCGTTGACGCTCTGCTGGTGGAGACCAAGGGCGGCCGGCAGGCGGTGCGATCAGAAATCTTCATCGACTGCTCGGGCGATGGCTATCTCGCCGTGTGGGCCGGCGCGCCGTTCGAGATCGGCGACGAGCAGGGGCATCCGCTCTATCCCTCGATGATGCTCCGCCTCAACGGCATCGATCCCGGGAAGGCGGGCGAGGCCTGGCGGACCATCCCGCAACTGATGGAGAAGGCGGTCGCGGCCGGCACGCACACATTCCCGCGCAAGAGCGCCATCGTGCGGCCGCAAAAATCCGGCATCGAATGGCGCGTGAACTTTACGCAGGTTGCGCGCGAGGATGGCCACGCCATCAACGGCATCGAGCCCGACGATCTCACCCGCGGTGAGATCGAGGGCCGCAAGCAGGCGCTCGCCGCGTTCGAATTCCTGCGCAGCACCGTACCGGGCTTTGAAAAATCCTACATCGTCGACCTGCCGCCGCAGCTCGGCATCCGCGAGACCCGCCGCATCGAGGGCGGTTATCAGCTCAGCGGCGAGGACGTGCTCGGCTGCGCCTCGTTCGAGGATTCGATTGGCGTTAACGGCTGGCCGATCGAGGCCCATGTTCCCGGCGACGTCGTCTTCACATTTCCGCCAATTCCGGAATCGCGCGGCTACAACGAGCTGCCCTACCGGATGCTGGTGCCCCAGGGCGTCGACAATCTCCTGGTCGCCGGCCGTTGTGCCTCGATGACACATGAAGGCCAGTCGGCGGCGCGTGTCTCCGGTGCCTGTTTCGTGATGGGCGAGGCTGCCGGTTCCGCCGCCGCGCTGGCGCTCTCCGGAAACCGAATCCCGCGTGACATCCCCATTGAAAAGCTGCAGGAAACGTTGAAGCAACAGGGCGCCTTCATCGGGCGGGACCAGGCCGTCCCCGAAGGGCTGTAGCGGACTGCAGGACAGCGACGGCGGAGGAAATTGAATGATCGGGATGGCGCGGCTCGCGATAGCGGGCCTGGTGGCGATCATGGCGATGGGCACGGCGCGGGCCGAGGATGTGCTGAAGGCCAGGATCGGCGTGCTCCGCCTGTCCTCCTCCGCGCCCGTTTTCATCGCGCAGGACAAGGGCTATTTCCGCGACGCCGGCCTGGAGGTCGAGCTGAAATTCTTCGACGCGGCGCAGCCGATCGCGGTAGCGACGACCTCGGGCGATGTCGATTTCGGCGTCACCGCCTTCACCGCGGGCCTCTACAATCTCGCCGGCAAGGGCGTGCTGAAGGTGATCGGCGGCATGAGCCGTGAGAAGCCCGGCTATCCCCTGATCGGCTATTTCGCCAGCAACAACGCCTATGCCGCCGGGCTGAAGACGCCGAAGGACCTCGCCGGCAAGCGCGTGGCGGTGACGCAGGTCGGATCGAGCTTTCACTATTCGCTCGGCCTGCTCGCCGATAAATACGGCTTCAAGCTCTCTGAGGTGAAGATCGTTCCGCTGCAGTCGCTCTCGAATGCGGCGGCTGCGCTGAAGGGCGAGACTGTCGACGCCGCGCTGCTTCCGATCTCCACGGCGCGAAAGCTGATGGACGAGGGCGGCGCGAAGTTCTTAGGCTGGGTCGGCGACGAGACGCCGTGGCAGCTGGGGGCGGTGTTCGCCTCGCCGAAGACGCTGGCCAGCAAGACGCTGGTGACGAAGCTGCTCGGCGCGCTCGCCAAGGCCGATCGCGAATATCACGATGTCAT
This sequence comes from Bradyrhizobium sp. 191, assembly GCF_023100985.1. Lineage (NCBI taxonomy): Bacteria > Pseudomonadati > Pseudomonadota > Alphaproteobacteria > Hyphomicrobiales > Nitrobacteraceae > Bradyrhizobium > Bradyrhizobium sp. 191. Next base: position 3,996,918 of record NZ_CP064692.1, on the reverse strand, counting down.
CCTTGCCGCGATGAAGGACGGTGTCGCCCCGATCAACGAGCAGACAAAGCCGCTGCTGGAGATCATCGCCAAGTACACCAATTTGCCGGTCGAGCAGGTGGTCGGCAATTGCGCCTATGTCGATCCCGACGGCAAGCTGGACGTCAAGAATGTCGACAACCAGATCAAATGGCTCCAGGAGCAGGGCTTTGCCGACAAGGGTTTTGACGTGAATGCGATCATCGCCAAGGACTATGTGAGGGCGGATTGATCGATGCGAGCACGTCTCTCTCCCCGTCATCCTGAGGTGCGAGCAGCGCAGTGCATCGGCTCGACTTGCGGCGCGCCGCAAGTCGAGCACCTCAGGATGACGGAGATAGAGTGAGAGGACGCAGCTCATGGACCTGATTGCCAACCACATCTCCCATCGCTTCGGCGATCTCGCCGTGCTCGACGACGTCTCCTTCACCGTCAGCGCCGGCGAGGTGGTGGCGATCGTGGGGCCATCGGGGTGCGGCAAGAGCACGCTGCTGTCGATCCTGGGCGGCCTCTTGCTGCCGACCTCCGGCGCGGCGGAGCTGCGCGGGGCGCCGCCGGCGGACAGTCTCAATCCGCTGACCTTCGTGTTCCAGGATTTTGCGCTGCTGCCCTGGGCCACGGTGGAGGAGAACGTCGAATTCCCGCTGCTGCATGCCCAGCTTGGCGCTGCGCAACGCCGTGCGCTGGTCGAGGACGCGCTGCGCCGCACCGGCCTGACCGATTTCCGCACCACCTATCCAAAGCAGCTCTCCGGCGGCATGCGCCAGCGCGTCGGCATCTCACGCGCGCTTGCGGTGAGACCTGCGATCCTGCTGATGGACGAGCCGCTCTCGGCGCTGGATTCGCAGACCCGCGAGCTCCTGATGGAAGACTTTGTCCGCCTGCTCGCCGATGGCGGCATGGGCGCGGTCTACGTCACCCACAATCTCGAGGAAGCCGCACGGCTTGCCGACCGCATCGTGGTGCTGTCGCGGCGGCCGGGACGCATCCGCGAGGTCGTAACCGTGCCGATGACGCGCGCGGCCCGCGGCGAAATTGCTGCGCGTGAACAGCTGCTCGCGCTTCAGAACCAGATCTGGTCGCTGATCCGCAACGAGGCGATCGATGCCGAGCGCGAGGTCCAGCATGCTTGACCGCGCGCCGGCGGAGATTGCGAAGGACACTGCGACGCGCCGCGTCCGCTTCCGCGGCGCGGGCTTCGTGCCGGACTCGAGCCGCCACGGCGGTTGGATCGCGCTCGCCCTCGTCATCGCGATCTGGCAGGTCGCGGGCAGCGCCGGCCTCGTCAATCCGTTGTTTCTGCCGCCGCCTTCCGCCATCGCCCGCGCGATCTACCAACTCGCGGTGTCGGGCGCGCTCTGGCAGCACGTCTCGGCCTCGCTGCTGCGCATCGGCGTCGGCTGGCTGCTCGGCACTGCGGCTGGTGTCGTCGTCGGCTTTGCCATCGGCCTGTCGCGGCTGGCGCGCAGCGTCGGCATCACCTTCATCTCGGCGCTGTTCCCGATTCCGAAGATCGCGCTGCTGCCGCTGTTGATCCTCTGGCTCGGCATCGGCGAAGAGCCGAAGATCGCTACGATTGCGCTAGGGGTGTTTTTCTCGACGGCGATCTCGGTCTATAGCGGCGTCGATGCGGTGCCGCGCAACCTCATCCGCATGGCGCAGAGCTTCAACGTTCCGTTTGCCAGCATCGTGCGCAAGGTGATCTGGCCGGGCGCGCTGCCCGCGATCCTCGCCGGCTTCCGCATCACCGCCTCCGTGGCGCTGCTGCTCGTCGTCAGCGCCGAGATGATCGGCGCGCAATACGGCATCGGCGCCTTCGTGCTGCAGGCCGGAAATCTGATGCAGACCGATCAGCTGCTCGCGGGCGTGGTGATCCTGTCGGTGTTCGGGCTCGCAGTCGGCAAGGTGATCGGCTGGCTGGAGACGCGGCTGTTGCACTGGCGATAGCTACCGTCACAACCGTCGTCCCGGGCAAGCGCAAGCGCAGACCCGGGACCCATAACCACAGGCAATCGTGATTAAGGGGACTCGGAGTTATTCGCTTGGCGCCCTCATTACTCCCTGTGGCTATGGATCCCGGATCGGCGCGCGCTTAGGGCGCGCTTGTCCGGGACGACACCGGGTATTGCTCAATACCCGCCTCACGCGTTCCCGCGATCTTCCCTGAACAAATCCAGCTTCTGCTGCACGGGCCGGTCCGAGAAGCTGAACAGCACGGCGTCGTCGTCGGCCTCGTGCGTCACCCAGTGCCAGCTCGGCACCACGAACAGATCGCGCGGGCCCCACTCGAAAACGGCATCGCCGATCCGGCTGCAGCCCTTGCCTTCGATCGGGCAGAACACCGTCGCGTCGGTCGCGCGATAGCGCGCGGTCTTGAATCCCCTGGGCAACAGCTGAATGAAGGTGCCGATGGTCGGCATGGCGAAATCGCCGGTCTCGGGGTTGCTGAACTTCAGCTTGAGCCCGTGACAGGCGTCCCACTCCTGGCTCGCGCGGGCCTTCTCCAGCGCCTCGCGGGTGTAGGCATAGGGATAGCTGAAGATCGGCGAGGTCTTCGAGCTCCGCTTCAAATCGACCGGCAAGAGGTTGTGGCCGTAGCGCGCAAAGCTGTCGCCGGCAGGTTTCGTGATCTTCTGCTGGTCTTCCTTCGATCCTTCCGCGAAGGAGCAGTCGAAGAACTGCACCAAGGGGATATCGAGGCCGTCGAGCCAGAACATCGGCTGGTCGGTCTCGTTGGAATGATCGTGCCAGGTCATGGACGGCGTGATGATGAAATCGCCGGGCTCCATCGCGGTGCGTTCGCCATCGACGGCGGTGTGGGCGCCCTTGCCTTCGAGCACGAAGCGCAGCGCGGACTGGCTGTGCCGGTGCGCAGGGGCGACGTCGCCGGGCACCACCATCTGCACCCCCGCGTAGAGCGAGGTCGTGATCTTGGATTGGCCGCGCAACCCCGGGTTCTCCAGCACCAGCACGCGCCGCTCGGCTTCCTTGGCGGTGATGAGCTTGCCGGCCTCCGTCATGTAATCGCGGATGACGTCGAACTTCCAAAGGTGCGGCCGGCAGGCGCTCTTCGGCTCCGGCGTGATCAGGTCGCTCATCACCGTCCACAGCGCGGTGAGATTCTCGCCGTCGATCTTCTTGTAGAACGCCTCGCGTTCCGGCGTCTTGGTCACGGCTTCCATGGTTGCTGCTCCCGATCGTTTGTTGATTGACAGTATACTGACGATCTGGCTAGCGTCAACGTGGCTAAGGGCCTACAAGGTCGCTGTCATTCCGGGGCGACGCGCCAGCGTCGAGCCCGGAATCCATAACCGCGATCGGGAGTATGGATTCCGGGCTCTCGCTTCGCGAGCCCCGGAATGACAGAAAATCACGAGGGAGGGTCTCGATGAAGCTGCACGGCTATTTCCGCTCCAGCGCCGCCTATCGGGTGCGGATCGCGCTGAACCTCAAGGGGCTCGGCGCCGAGCATCTGCCGCATCATCTTCGCAAGGGCGAACAATGCGCGCCCGCTTATCTGGCCATCAACCCGCAGGGCCTGGTGCCGGCGCTGGAGGATGATGCGGGTACGGTGCTGACCCAATCGGTCGCCATCATCGAATGGCTCGACGAGACCCACCCCAATCCGCCGCTGCTGCCGAAGGATCCGCTTCGCCGCGCCAAGGTGAGGGCATTCGCGCTGGCAATCGCCTGTGACACCCATCCGGTGCAGAATTTGAAGGTGCTGGCGCGGCTGCGCGAGCTCGGGCTGCCCGAGGAGAAGGTCCAGGAGTGGGCGGCCTGGGTCAATCGCGAGGGCCTGTCAGCCTGCGAGACCCTGATCCGAGACGAGAAGGGGCCGTTCTGCTTCGGAAATGCGCCGACGCTGGCCGATCTCTGCCTCGTACCGCAGCTTACCAATGCGCGCCGCTTCGGCGTCGACGTCCCCGCCTATCCGCGCCTGCTCGAAGCCGAGGCTGCCGCCAAGGCGCTGCCCGCCTTCGCCGACGCCGCACCGGAGAAGCAGCCCGATGCCGAGTAAGCCTGCCGCTCCGATCACCATGGACGCGGTCTATGCCGCGCCGGGCTATCTGTTCCGGCGCATGCAGCAGATCGCGGTCTCGATCTTCATGGAGGAGTGCAAGGCGTTCGATCTCACCCCGGTGCAATATGCCGCTTTGGTCGCGATCCATACCCATCCCGGCATCGACGCGACGCGGCTGTCGGCGGTGATCGCCTTCGACCGCTCTACGCTCGGCAGCGTGATCGAGCGGCTTCAAGCCAAGGGCTATATCGAGCGCAAGCCGGCGCCGGAAGACAGGCGGATCAAGTTGCTCCACCTGACAAAATCGGGCGGCGCGATCCTGCGCGACATCATCCCCGCCGTCGAACGCGCCCAGGCGCGGATGCTGGAGCCGCTGAAGCCCGCCGACCGCAAGGCGCTGATGGGGCTGTTGGTGCAGCTCGTCGATCTCAACAACGAGGCCTCGCGCGTGCCGCTGCGGGCGGAGGATGCACTGGAGCATCTGGGGAAGAGCGGCTGAGGGGATGTGAGTGAGCGGGTCTCCGCTCGCGCCTCATTCATCGCCGTCGTCCCGGACAAGCGGAGCGCAGATCCGGGACCCATTACCACAGGAAGGAGTTGGGCGCGAGCAGATAACTCCGCGTCCCCGTAACCACGTTCGCCTGTGGCTATGGGTCCCGGATCGGCGCGCGCTTAAGGCGCGCTTGTCCGGGACGACACCGAATGTGGGCAGCATCCTCGCCTCAGATCCGCAGCAATGCCTGCCGGTCGATCTTGCCCGTGCCCGTCTTCGGCAACTCGTCGATGAAGATCACCTCGCGCGGATATTTGTAGGGCAAGAGCTTGCCCTTCACATAGTCCTGCAGCCTGCGCGTCGCCTCACCCTGGTCGACGGCGCGGTTGTTCATCACCACGACTGCCTTCAGCGTCATGCGCCGGTCCGGCAGTTCGGCAGCGAACACCGCGCATTCGCGAATGTCGGGGTGGTCGGCCAGACACAGCTCGACTTCGAGCGGATAGACCCACTGGCCTGAGATCTTGATGAGATCGTCGGCGCGGCCGCGGAAGAAGTGGAAGCCGTCGGCATCGCGGATGAAGCGGTCGCCGGTATAGATCCAGCCGCCCTCGCGAATCGTTTCCGCGGACTTGTCCGGCCGGTTCCAGTACAGCGGCGTGTTGGAATCGCCGCGCACCCACAGGATGCCTTCCTCGCCGTCGCCGACCTCGTTCCCGTCCTTGTCGCGCAGGGCAACCTCGTAGCCGGGCACGCGCAGGCCGGCGGCGCCGAGCTTCTTCTGCTCGGGCCTGTTGGAGAGATAGATGTGCAGCACCTCGGTCGAGCCGAGGCCTTCGACGATTTCGAGCCCCGTGAGCGTCTTCCAGCCGTTGAAGACCTCCGCCGAGAGCACCTCGGCGGCGGAGAGCGCCATGCGCAGCGACGAGAAGTCCGTCCTGTCCGCGCCGTCGGCCTTGGTCAGCGATGTATAAAGCGTCGGCAGGCCGAAGAAGAGCGTCGGCTTGTATCGCGCGATCGCCGCGAAGATCGACGCAGGCTTGGGTTGGCCCGGCAACAGCAGCGTCGCGGCGCCGGCCGAGAACGGGAAGGTGACGGAGTTGCCGAAGCCGTAGGCAAAGAAGATCTTCGGCACCGAGAAGCAGATGTCGTCAGGCGTCAGCTTCAGCACGTTCTGCGCAAAGGCGGCATCGCTATAGGCCATGTCGTGCTGCAGATGCACGATGCCCTTGGGCCTGCCGGTCGAGCCGGAGGAGTACATCCAGAACGCCATCTCGTTGCGATGCGTGTCGGCTTCGGCGAGATCAGCCGGGAATTGCGCGAGCCAGTCCGCTGCCGCCAGCGCCGCAGGCGCGGCATGCTCGCCCGCTGCCCCATTGACGACGATCAGCGTATGGAGCGTCGTATCCTTGCACGCCTCCGCGTTGAAGCGCGCCGCGAACTCGGCATCCGCGACCGCGACAGCCGCGCCGGAATCGGCCAGATAGAATTGCAGGAGGTCCGGCGGCGTCAACGTGTTGATCAGGAGCGGCACGAAGCCGGCCCGCACCGCGCCGAAGAAGGCGGCCGGGTAGGCCGGCGTGTCGTCGAGGAACAGGAGCACGCGATCGCCGCGCTTCAGGCCAAGCGAGGCAAGACCGTTGCCCCAGCGGCAGGCTTCGCCGCACAGCTCGGCATAGGTCCGCGTGCCTGCCGGGCCCATGAGCGCGATCTTGTCGCCGCGGCCCTTGCCGAGATTGTCGAACAGCACGCGGCTGGCATTGTAGATTTCAGGAACGGCAAAGCCGATCTCGCGTGCCCCCGGGCCGTCCGCGGAAACCTGGTCGTGGATTTCGTTGCTCATGCGGCGTCTCCGCCGTTCTTGGCCGCCTCGTAGCGGGCCATGAAGGCCGGCGACATCGCGCGCAGCCGCGAATCGTCGATGCGGCCGGAGCGGGTGATATAGCTGTAGGCGAAGTCCATCAGGGGAAGCTTCATGTGCTCGGCGAAGTGCTCGTACCAGAACGCGCTCGTGCGCGCGGCATCGACGAGCTTCTGCACGATGGGCTTGCGAACGGCCTGATAGCGATGCAGCGCGGTCGCAAGATGCGCATCCGACTCCAGCGCCTTGACCAGCGCGATCGCGTCCTCGATCGCGAGCCGCGTGCCCGAGCCGATCGAGAAATGTGCCGAATGCAGGGCGTCGCCGAGCAGCACCATGTTCTTGAACGACCAGTGCTCGTTCCAGACCCAGGGGAAGTTGCGCCAGACCGATTTGTTCGAGACGAGGCAGTGGCCGCCAAGCGTGTCGGCGAAGACCTCCTCGCAGACACCCTTGGACTGCTCGACGTCCTTGTAGGCGAAGCCATAGGCCTGCCAGGTTGCGTGGTCGCATTCGACCAGGAACGTGCTCATGCCCGGCGAATAGCGGTAGTGATGGGCGTTGAAGGCGCCGCGGTCGGTCTTCACGAAGGTCTGCGACAGCGTGTCGAAGCGTTTCGAGGTGCCGTACCAGACGAACTTGTTGGAGGAGTAGGACAGCGACGTCCCGAAATCGCCTTCGAAGGCGCGGCGGACCAGCGAGTTCAGGCCATCAGCGGCGACGATCAGATCGTGGCCGTTGAGCTGGTCGATCGCCTGGATCGGCGTGTCGAAGCGCGGCGTGGCGCCGACATCGAGCGCACGCTGCTGCAGGAACCTGAGCAGCTCGAGGCGCCCGATCGAAGAGAAGCCGACCCCGTCGATGGCGACGCTGTCGCCGTGCAGGTTCAGCGTGATGTTCTCCCAGCTCTCCATATGCGGGGCGATCGCATCGACCGTCTCGGGGTCGTCGGCTCGCAGGAATTCCAGCGCCTGGTCGGAGAACACGACGCCAAAGCCCCAGGTCGCGTCGGCCGGGTTCTGCTCGAACAGGTCGACCTGATCCTCGGGATGACGCTTCTTCCAAAGATAGGCGAAGTAGAGGCCACCGGGCCCCCCGCCAATCACGGCGATCCGCAACGTCTGCCTCCCTGATTGACAGTATACTTACTATCTAGGGATAGACTAATGTGCTCCGGCGCCCGGCGCCAGCGGAATTATCGGCAAGGCCGGCACGCCAAAGCGCCTTCGAACACCCGTTTCGCCGGTGTCCGAAACCTCAGGTGCGAACCATAGCCAAACCGGGGCGAATTGGCCACCGGGGGCGTCAGACGCAGCGCTTCACATAGACGCCGTTCACCAGCACCCTGGTGCAACGGACCGCGGGCACGGGCTTGCGGACCACGACGGCCGCGTTCGGACCGGCGCAGCCGGCGCGATACACGCCGCGGGCGCACACCACCGCATTGGCATCGGTAGCCTCGAACGTCATGGTCGCGGCGAAGGCGAAGAGAGCAGAACCAACGAGCAGCAATGAACGCATGTTGTCCTCCCGAGCTTGTCGTTATCGAAATGATGCTTGCAAAAGGCTTGTCGTTGCAGGCGTGCAGCAGCTCATTTTCGCACGCCGACCATCATCGCCGCGCGGCGCGCTCCTCATCGTGCCGCGAACGGGGCGAGCACGTCCTTGCACGCGGGCGACAGCGAGGCGGCCCTGTTGGAAATGCATTGTATGATGCGGCCGCCGCCGGGCGCGACACCGGCGCAGAGCGTGCGGATGTCGGCGCCGCAGGCCGACCTCACGATGAACAGCTCCTCTCGCGGCAGCAAGGGGCGCAAGACGATGACGGCTGGCGCGGTCGCTGCCGCAGCCGCCGGCGCTGCGCCCGCAGGCGCTGCCGTTGCTGCTGCGCCGCCGCCGGTTGCAGCGCTCACGGCCTTCTCGCATGCCGGCGAGACCTTGGCCTTGTTCTTCTCCAGGCATTCGAGCGCCGCCGCGCCGCCCGGCGTCACGCTGGCGCAGACCCTGGGATAGTCGGCGCGGCACGCGCTCTTGACGGCCGCAACCTGCGCGCTGCTCGGCTGCTTGGCGGCAGTGGCCTTCGGTGTCGGTGCAGCGCCGGGCTGCGCTGCGGGCGCGGGCTCAGCCTTGGACGCAGCGGACGGCGGCGCTTCCACCTTGGGAGCGGCTTCCTTGGGCGCAGCCTCGGTCTTCGGCGCGGCGGGCGCGGCTTCGGTCTTCGGAGCCGCAGCGGGCTCGACGGCGCGAACCGCGGTCTGGCATCCCGATGACAGGCTGGACATGTTATTCGCCAGGCATTGAAACGCTTCCGTGCCGCCAGGCGTCACGCTCGCGCAGTGCGCGATGAAATCCGAGCGGCAAGCGGAGCGAATGGCGCTCTTCTGGGCCTCGGTCGGCGCTTGCGCGGCTGCCGATGTCGCGGCTGCAAAGAGTGCCGCCGCCAGCAGCGCCTTGCGCCGCGATGCATGCTTCAACGTGTTGAACATCTGAATGATTTCCTGCCCGTCGGGTGAGCCGAGGATTCTTGAAATGTAATGTAATCGCAATCGTCGCGAGTAACGCCTCGCAAGGCAGCATCATTCGCCGCTTTGACCTCACCCGCAAGTCAATTGTGCCAGCGCCGATGGCGTCTCAGAGCCTGACCATGCGCTTGCCGCGGTTCTCGCCCGCGAGCAGCCCGATCAGCGCCTTCGGTGTGTTCTCGAAGCCGTCGATGATGTCCTCCTGCACCCTCAGCTTGCCGGACTTGACCCACGTCTGGAGGTCGGCGAGCGCACGCTGGCTCTCCTTCATGTAGTCCATCACGATGAAGCCCTGCATGACGAGCCGCTTCACCACGATCAGCCCGGGCACGCCGCGCGGGCCGTGCGCGGCAGGAGCGCCGTCATACTGCGAGATCGCCCCGCAGCAGGCGATGCGGCCGTAATTGTTCATCTGTGGCAGGCAGGCTTCGAGGATGTCGCCGCCGACATTGTCGAAATAGACGTCGATGCCCTTCGGCGCCGCTGCGCGCAGCGCCTTGAACACCGCGCCGTCCTTGTAGTCCACCGCGGCATCGAAGCCGAGCTCGGAGGTCAGCCATCTGCACTTGTCCGCGCCGCCGGCGATGCCGATGACGCGGCATCCCTTGATCTTCGCGATCTGCCCGACGATCGAGCCGACCGAGCCCGCAGCGGCGGAGACCACGACCGTCTCGCCCTCCCTGGGCTTGCCGATCTCCAGCAGGCCGAAATAAGCGGTGAGGCCGGCGATGCCGAACACGCTGAGCAGGTGCGTCATCGGTTCGAGCTTGGGCATCTTGGTGAGATGCTTGGCCGGCACCGCGGCAAATTCCTGCCAGCCGGTGTCGCCGAACACGATGTCGCCGGGCGCAAGCTCTGGCGCCTTTGAGCTGACGACCTCGGCGATGGCGCCGCCGGCCATCACGCTGTTGGCTTCGACCGCGGAACGATAGGTCGCGCCGTGCATCCAGGCGCGGTTGGCGGCATCGAGCGAGATGTAGCGCACGCGCAGCAACGCCTCGCCGTCCTTCGGCTCCGGCATTGTGCCCTCGACCATCTTGAAATGCTCGGGGCCGAGCTTGCCGCTGGGCTTTTCCACCAGCAGAATCTGGCGATTGACGTTGCCGTTCATGGCGTTCCCCTCTTTGATTCTTTGATGCTATCGGCGCGAACAAGACCCGCAGGCCGCATTTGCTGTGCGCGGCCACAAGGCTAGAGCGCTGCGTTCCATTTCACAACTGGAACATCCGCTCATCCTCCCCGAACACCCGGTCCAGCGCCGCGTCATATGTTGCCTGCACCAATTCCGGATGCAGCTTGCCCAGCGCTTCCATCATCACGCCGGAATTGATCTCGAGCACTTTCCATTCGCCGTCGACACGCACCACGTCGATCGACGCGAAGACGATGCCGATGGCGCTGCCGGCATCGGCCGCGAGCTTCACGCAAGCCGTTCGAACCTCGCCGTCCTCCAGCAGCACGGGTTTTGCGGTGGCATCGAGATTGTGCCGCCAATCCGAGCCACGCTGCTTGCTGTAGACGACGAGGGGCAGATCGCCGAGTTGCACGACACGGACCTCGTCCTCGATCGCCAGATAGGGCGAGATCGCAAGTCCGGCGCTCATCGAGAAAACGTCGTCAACCGCGTGATCGAGTTCCGCCTCGGTCGACACCCTGAACACCGACCGTCCCGACGTTCCCTCGTTCGGCTTCACCACCACGCCTTGCGGATGGTCGCGAAGCAGTTCGAGCATGGCCTCTCGCCAACTGGGGCCAACGACATTCCTGCCGAGTCTTGGGTTGAGGAACAGCCGATGGGAAACGCATGGCACACCGGCTATCTCCAGCGCCTCGGCGGTGGCCGATTTGTCGTTGGCGAGGCGGTGGGCGATGGCGCTGTTGAGGCCGATGTCATAGCCGAAGGCGAGGTGGCGCCTTTCGTCCCGGCGCATCGCGATCAGCCAGCCGCCGGGGCGGACATCGACCGTGATCCCGTGCTGGGCGCAATAGCGCCTGATCGCCTGGACGAAGATCCGCTCGCCGTCTGCCATCTGCTCCCGTCGCTCTTCAGTCGCTCCTGGCGCCAAAAGCCGCAAGAATGCGGGAAGCGGCGCCACACCGGGGTAAAAATCAGAGCTATTCTTAATGAAATTCTCGCGAGCGCGACGGAAATTAAGTGCTGCCATCGAGCCCCACAGGGAAAAGAAATTGCCTGCCTCCCGCCGCCGGCAGCAGATTCATTGATGATCTGACCAGTTCTGCTGCAAATGCCGGTTTGACCGGCATCAATTGCATCCGAAACGAGGTTGATTATTGGTCTCAATGGCGTAGATCACACACGCCAAATCCTCCGCCATGGCAGATGGTGCCCGCCCAGCGTCAGGGGCCGGGCAGTGCTTTTGCCCTAAAACCGCAGTTATTCGGAATATCGAAAATCATGAGCGCGTTTTACCGAGAGAAGGTTCTTTCCGTCCACCACTGGACCGACACGCTGTTCAGCTTCCGCGCCACCCGCGATACCGGCTTCCGCTTCCAGAACGGCCAGTTCGCCATGATCGGCCTCGAGGTCGACGGCCGTCCGCTGCTGCGCGCCTACAGCATGGCGAGCGCCAACCACGAGGAAGAACTCGAGTTCTTCTCGATCAAGGTTCAGGACGGCCCGCTCACCTCGCGCCTCCAAAAGATCAAGGAAGGCGACACCATCCTGGTCGGCCGCAAGGCGACCGGCACTCTGATCACCGACAATTTGCTTCCCGGCAAGCGGCTGATGCTGCTCTCGACCGGCACGGGCCTCGCGCCCTTCGCGAGCCTGATCAAGGATCCCGAGGTCTACGACCAGTTCGAGTCGATCGTCCTGGTGCACGGCTGCCGCCAGGTCTCCGAGCTCGCCTATGGCGAGAAGCTCGTCGCGACCTTGCGCGAGGATGAGCTGTTCGGCGAGCTGCTCGCGGACAAGCTCGTCTATTATCCGACCGTGACCCGTGAGCCGTTCAAGAACCGCGGCCGCATCACCGACCTCATCAGCTCCGAGCAGATCTTCAACGACATCGGCCAGGGCCCGCTCGATATCGAGACCGACCGCATCATGATGTGCGGCAGCCCGGCGATGCTCGAAGAGCTCAAGGCGATGTTCGAGAGCCGCGACTTCGTCGAGGGAAGCGGCAACAAGCCTGGCCATTTCGTGATCGAGAAGGCCTTCGTCGAGCGGTAAGCTCTGTCGAGGAAGTGGCGTGATCGCGCGCCACACCCAACTCGTCGTCCCGGACAAGCGCGCCTAAGCGCGCGTAGATCCGGGACCCATAACCACAGGCCGTGATTATGCGACGAGTCGGAGCGGACAGCTTTCCCAGCCCCAAAATCTCGTGGTTATGGATCCCGGGTCTGCGCTGACGCTTGCCCGGGACGACGGCTGAGCTTGTGGATCCAGTCTGGCCCGCTCGCGGCCTCCTAGGAGCCTTGCGGCCTGCGGTCTCTTCCTCCCAACCCTTCTGTTGCGGTGCAGCAGCCCGCGATCGAGGCTGATTGATTTGTCTCCGCCGAATTCGCTAGCCTGAAACAAGGGCCACGTCATATCCGTATGACAGGCGCAGGCGTATCGTACCGCCTCATGCTGGCGAGAGGATGGGAATCGTGGCCGACGACAACAAGACGCGGGAATCGCCCGAACACTCATCCCCCAAACGCCTGCCGCTGGCGGAAGAAGGGATCATGGAAACCCTGCTGCTGCCCTTCTCGCCGCGCTACATCGTGCTGACGATTTGCGCGGTGGTCACCGCTCTCCTGATCGGCATCGGCCTCGCGGATCGCAAGATCTTCGACATCATGCTGGTCCCGATCCTGATCTTCGGCGCGCTGACGCTGCTCGGCATCCGCGATCTCCTGCAGAAGAGCCACGCGGTGCTGCGCAACTACCCGATCTCCGCGCATATCCGCTTCCTGCTGGAAGAAATCCGGCCCGAGATGCGGCAATATTTCTTCGAGAGCGAGAAGGACGGCATGCCGTTCTCGCGCGACACCCGCGCGGTGGTCTATCAGCGCGCCAAGATGGAGCTCGACAAGCGTCCTTTCGGCACGCAGGAGGACGTCTACCGCGACGGCTACGAGTGGATGCATCACTCGGTCGCGCCGAAGACGCATGCCACGGAGAAATTCCGCATCACCATCGGCGGCCCCGATTGCACCAAGCCCTATTCGGCTTCGGTGTTCAACATTTCGGCGATGAGCTTTGGCGCGCTCAGCCCGAACGCGGTGCGGGCGCTGAATGCCGGCGCCAGGAAGGGCGGCTTCGCGCACGACACCGGCGAGGGCGGTGTCAGCCCCTATCACCGCGAGATGGGCGGCGACATCATCTGGGAGATCGGCTCCGGCTATTTCGGCTGCCGTCGTCTCGACGGTACGTTTGATCCCGAGGCGTTCGCGCGCGTCGCCGGCGACGACCAGATCAAGATGGTCGAGCTCAAGATCAGCCAGGGCGCCAAGCCCGGCCATGGCGGCGTGCTGCCGGCGGCCAAGGTCTCTGAGGAGATCTCCAAGATCCGCGGCGTCGCCATGGGCGAGGACTGCATCTCGCCGGCCTCGCACCGCGTCTTCTCCACGCCAACAGGCATGATGCAGTTCATCGCCGAGATGCGCCGCTTGTCCGGCGGCAAGCCGGCCGGCTTCAAGCTGTGCATCGGCCATCCCTGGGAATTCCTGGCTATCTGCAAGGCGATGATCGAGACCGGCATCTACCCTGATTTCATCGTCGTCGATGGCAATGAGGGTGGCACGGGCGCGGCCCCGCTGGAGTTCATGGATCATCTGGGCATGCCGATGCGCGAGGGCGTCAATTTCGTCCACAACGCGCTGGTCGGCATCAACGCGCGCGATCGCATCAAGATCGGCGCCTCCGGCAAGATCGCGACCGCCTTCGACATGGCGCGCGCCATGGCGATCGGCGCCGACTGGTGCAATTCGGCACGCGGGTTCATGTTCTCGCTCGGCTGCATCCAGTCGCTGAGCTGCCACACCGACCGCTGCCCGACCGGGGTTGCGACGCAGGACCCGACGCGGGCGCGCGCGCTCTACGTGCCGCTCAAGATCGACCGCGTACAAAATTACCATCATGCGACGCTGCACTCGCTGACGGAGCTCATTGCCGCCGCCGGCCTCGAACATCCGCAGCAGCTGCGCCCGATTCACTTCAGCCAGCGGACGTCGACGACCCAGGTGCAATCCTTTGCGCAGCTCTATCCGGCACTGCGCCCGGGCGAGCTGCTCGAAGGTACGGAAGACCCGCGCTTCCGCGACGCCTGGCGCATGGCGCGCGCCGAGACGTTCCAGCCGGCGCTGTAGGATTCTGGTCGCGTAATTCATCGCGATCGCGGCTGGTGCGGATCGGGGTGAGGTTCGGGTGACGCTCGCTGTGTGACGCGCGCTCGAGCCACAACTCAGCTGTCGTCCCGGACAAGCGCCAGCGCAGATCCGGGACCCATACCGCGTGATCTGGCGAGTGCGGCTGGTGGCAGTACCGAACTGCGGGTCTTCGCCAAACCCCTCCCTGTGGTTATGGGTCCTGGATCGGCGCGCGCTTGAGGCGCGCTTGTCCGGGACGACAGCTTGCTATCGCTCAATTCACCCCGTCTCGACCTCACTCAACCGGCTCGCCAGGATCTTGTCGATCCTCCGCCCGTCGAGATCGACCACCTCGATGTGCCAGCCGCGGAAATCGAAGGCGTCGCCGGGGCTGGGGAGCGCGTTGAACTGTTGCAGCACCAGGCCCGCCACCGTGTTGTAGCGGTGCGGCGGCAGTTCGACGCCGAGCAGCTCGCCGAATTCGTCGGCCGGCATCCAGCCGGAGATCAGGAGCGAGTCGTCGGCGCGCCTGACATAGGCCGGCTCCGGCGGCCCCGCCTCGGAATGGAAGGCGCCGACGATCGACTCGAGGATGTCGGTGGCGGTCACCACGCCTTCGAAGGCACCGTATTCGTCGTAGACGAAGCCGACGTGAACCGGAGCCGCTTTCAGGATGGTCAGCACGTCGCGCGCATCGGCGGACACCGGGATGCCGGGCGCCTCGCGCACGAGCGCGCGCAGATCCGGCGTGCGTTCGTTCATATAGGCCACCAGCAGGTCCTTGGCCTGGAGCACGCCGATCGGCTTGTCGCGGTCGCCGTCGGAAACGGGAAAGCGCGAATGCGGGCTGCCCGCGATGATCTCCCGGATCGCGGCCGGATCGTCGTTCAGGTCGATCTCGTCGACCTCCGTGCGCGGCGTCATGACGGCGCCGACAGGACGATCGCCGAGCCGCATCACGCCCGCGATCATCTCCTTCTCGCCCGGCTCGAGCACGCCAGCGCTCTCGGCCTCGCTGACGAGGTGATGGATCTCGTCCTCCGACACCTTCTCCTCGGCCTTGCCGCCGCGGCCGAGCAGCGTGAGGATCAGCCTTCCGGAGACGTCGAGCAGGAAGACGAGCGGCAGCGATATCTTCGCCAACACATGCATCGCCGGCGCGACGCGGACCGCGATGCTTTCGGGATCGCGCAGCGCCACCTGCTTCGGCACCAGCTCGCCGACGATGAGGGTGGCGTAGGTGATGAGCGTGACCACGAGCCCGACCCCGACGATGTCGGCAATGCCCTTGGAGAGGCCGAGCTCGAGCAGCCATTGCGTCAGCCGCTGCCCGAGCGTCGCGCCCGAGAACGCGCCGGAGAGCACACCGACCAGCGTGATCCCGATCTGCACCGTCGACAGGAACTTGCCGGGATCGGCGGCCAGCGTCAGCGCCCGCTCGGCGCCGCGCACGCCCTTGGCCGCGAGCAGCGACAGCCGCGCCGGACGCGACGAGACCACGGCCAGCTCGGACATGGAGAGCAGGCCGTTGATGACGATCAGGATGACGACGATGACGAGTTCGAGCGAGAGCATTGACCTTCCGGAGGTAAGCAAGTGCGGCGCAGATGACAGCGCAAGCCATCGATATAGGTATTCGGTGAGGAGATGCTGGCGATTCCGCGCATTCGAGCACTGAAGGAACTGGCGTCCGGCAGTGTTCCCGAGGCCGTCCGCGACGACCTGACACTCCGCGGAACTACGGATCGTTGCTTAACGCCCCCTTAGTGGCCGCCCGCTAGATTTTCGACATTGCAGAAATCAATTGGGGGAAATCAGGATGCGGATCGGGAAGCTCTTCGCGCTGTCGATGCTGACGGTGACGGTATTTGCGGTCATCCTTGGCGCCGAGGTGCTGATACCCCAGACGCGCATCTTCGCGAACCGCTCCGACGCGATCAAGACCGTCGATGCCTTTGGTGCGACCCTGATGGCCAGCCAGCACGTCGCCAGCCTTCGCGCACCCTATATCGGACCGATCTTCCAGGAGGGCGCCGCGACCCAGGCGCAGCTCGACGCTGCCACGAAGGCTACGAAAACGGCCGAGGCGGGCTTCGAGGCGGCAAGGCGGGCCGTGATGGTGCTGGATGACGGCGGCGCGATTGCCGAGAATCTCGATCGTGCTGCGCGGCGTCTGAAAGACATCACCGCCGCTGCCGATCGTGCGATGAGTGTTCCCCTCGCCACGCGCGACAGTGCCGCGACAAAGGGCTTCCTGCCCGGTGTTGCCGAGGTCCTCGCCAATCTCGAGCCTGTCATGAACCGGCTCGAGGCGAAGGTGATCAACGCCGATTCCTCGCTTGCGGCGCTGTTGAGCCTGGCGCGAACGGCGCAGGATCTGCGCGTGTCGGCCGGCAGCCGCGCGGCAACGCTGTCGCCTGCGCTCTCCGCGCGCCGCCCACTCACCGCTGCTGAACTGACGCTGATGGACCGGATGCAGGGACGCGTGGAGGCCGACCGCGAGCGTATCGAGGCCGGGATCGACCAGCTCGGAAAGCCCGCCCGTATCGCTGCCGCGTTCAAGGCGGCAATGGACTCCTATTTTGGGCAAGCAGCGGTTGCCGTGGACAAGGAGCTTCCTGCGGCCCGGAGCGACGGCAAATACGTTGCCACCGCCGAAGAACTGGCGAAGGTCATCGTGCCGGCCATCCAGATGTTCTACGGCGTGCGCGATGCCGCGCTGGCGGAAGCCGCCGAGCGTGCCTCGGCCGCGCGCGACGGCGCGCTGGCGATGCTCGCGCTCGCCGGCGTCGCCGTGTTGGCCCTGCTCGGCACGCTGGCTGGCGTGACCATGATGCTGCGCAGGCGCGTGGTGACGCCGCTCGGCCGGATCGCCGACGTGATCGGCGCCCTCGCCGCCGGGCAGCACGAGGTCGAGATTCCGGCGACGGGCCGCAACGACGAGATCGGCCAGGTCGCAGGCTCGCTCCAGCACTTCAAGGATTCGCTGCTTGCCAAGAAGTCCGCCGACGAGGCGGCCGCGATCGAAGCGGAAGCCAAGCTGAAGCGCAGCCAGCGCATGGATCAGATCGCGCGCGAGTTCGAAGCCATGATCGGTGACGTGATCAACACCGTCTCGTCGGCCTCCTCGGAGCTGGAAGCGTCCGCGGGAACGCTGACGAGCACCGCCGCGCAATCCGAAACGGTCACCGCGACCGTCGCGGCCGCCTCCGAACAGGCCTCCACCAACGTGCAGACCGTTGCAGCGGCGGCCGAGGAGATGGCCTCGTCGGTCGACGAGATCAGCCGTCAGGTCCAGGATTCCGCGCGCATCGCCGGCGAGGCGGTGCAGCAGGCCGGGCGCACCAACGACCATGTCGGCGAGCTCGCCAGGGCCGCGGGCCGGATCGGCGACGTCGTCGAGCTCATCAGCCAGATCGCGGGCCAGACCAATCTTCTGGCGCTCAATGCCACCATCGAGGCGGCGCGCGCCGGCGAGGCCGGTCGCGGCTTCGCCGTCGTCGCTTCCGAGGTCAAGGCACTGGCCGAGCAGACCGCCAAGGCCACCGGCGAGATCAGCCAGCAGATCGCAGGGATTCAAGCTGCGACCGAAGACTCCGTCGGCGCCATCAAGGCGATCGGCGACACCATCTCCCGCATGTCCGAGATCGCGTCGGCCATCGCCGCGGCGGTCGAGGAGCAGGGCGCGGCGACGCGGGAGATCTCCCGCAACGTGCAGCAGGCCGCGCGCGGCACCCAGCAGGTCTCCGCCAGCATCGTCGACGTGCAGCGCGGCGCGAGCCAAACCGGGTCGGCCTCCTCCAACGTGCTCGCGTCGGCCAGATCGCTCTCGGGCGAAAGCAGCCGTCTCAAGACCGAGGTCGGAAAATTCCTCGACGCGATCCGGGCCGCTTAGGCGGGATCAGACACCCTCGCCCGGATTCTCCAGGCTGAACGTCTCGGACTGCTCGTCATAGGCGAACAGTTCGCGCGCTGGGCTAAAGCATGATCCGGAAAAGTGTGCAGCGGTTTTCCGAAAAGATCATGCTTAAACAACAACCTAAAGCGCGATGACGATTCATCCTAATCGCATCGCGCTTTAGAACTCGGCGTGCAGGCGGCCCGAGAAGATCGAGACCGGGCCGCGGTCGGCGTTATAGGCCGGGTTCGTGATGAACTGGTAATCGAACGTCATCGTCGTCCAGGAATTGAGCTTCCAGGCATAGTAGGCTTCGAGGATGCGTTCCGGACTGTAGTTGAGCCGCCCGTCGCCGATCAGCAGGCCGGTGCCGCCGGCGGCAAGAAAGTCGCGATGCGCGTCGGAAAGCCCGTTGACGGCGCCGCCGATGCCGATCGTATCGTCCGGCCGCCCCCAATGGCTGCCCTTGATCGACAGGCCGCCCGATACGCTGCGGTCGATGTCGGTGAAGGACAGGATCTGGTTCTGGCCGTCATTCCAGCTTGCGCGCGCGAACAGCCCGACGTCCTTGACGATCTGCTGCTCGAGGTTGACGTAGAAGCCGTACTTCGAACGGTCGCGCTGGTTGGCGATCGTGATGTCATTGATGTCGAGCGCAGGGTTGGCAGCGGCGATCGCGACCACCTCGCGGTAGTTGGCGGTATTGCCGCTGTTGTAGAACGTGCCGACCCGCAGCTTGCCGGGTTGGTCGAAGATCGAATGGCGCTCTTCGAGCTCGACGACGGCGCCGCCGGTCTTGAAGACCAGCACGTCGCTGTTGGGCGCATCGGGGACCTGGAACAGCCCGGCGCGCACCGCCCAGTCCTTGCGGTTGAGCTCGACCACGGCGCCACGGGTGTAGCCGGGCAAATCGGCGGGGAAGTCGTAAGCGGCCGACGACCACATCGCCCAGTTCATGAAGTCGGCGCGCGGGTCCTTGGCGTAGGCATTGCCGTCGAAGAAATCGCCGACGGCGAAGCGGCCGACGATCAGAGTAACGCGGTCGACATCACGCTTGCCGGCAAGCTGGTTCGGAGCGTCGGGCACTTCCTCCTGCTCGCCGCCGAGGCCAAAGGTCTGCCTGAGATAGTAGCGTTGCGCGCGGATTTTCGGGAATGGCGCGCCGGCCTTCTGCGCCTCGCCGTTGGAGAAGCCGGCGAGGCCGAGCGTGCCGTTGAGGCCGGAACCCTGCGCCAGTTCGGGATTGAAGTAGAACTCGCCGCCGTCCCACAGCCGCGCGCCGAGGAAGGCCGTGGTCGTCCATGTCGCCTGAAACTGGCCGCCGCCGGGAAGGCTCAGCGGGCTCGCATAGGGCGAGCGGATCGGCCCGTAGCCCTGCGGCAGCATGGTGGTCTGGGCGTGGACGTTCCAGTCGCCGGACTCCGGGAGCTTCGTCCTGCCGTTGACCGGCGCCATCCAGGGCGTGTCGCCGAAATTGTAGTTGAGGCCGAGCTTGAACAGATGGATGCGCGGATCGACGTCGACGTTGGCCATGCCGAAGGTGCCGAGATCGTAGGTCCGGCGCGACAATGCGACGTAATCGTATTCGGCCTTCGCGCTCCAATTGCCGCTGACGGCGAATTCGAGGCCAAGTCCCGCCGTCCATCCGGTCTGGTAGTGGCCGACCGGAGAAAGCTCGGTGACGCCATCGGCGTCGTTGACGTTGATATGCGTGTGACCCCAGGCGAAACCGCCGGTGACGAAGGGCATGAAGCGATCGAAGGCATAGCCCAGACGGCCGCGCACGGTGCCGACATAGTCGATGGTGGTGTTGAACGGAGCCGGTGCGCGCTCGTGCGCGGGAAAATCGAGCGGACTGGTGAACGTGGCGTCCGCTTCGACGCCGAGAACGACGCGGTTCGCAAGCTGGCGGTTGTAGCCGAGCTGGTAGCCGCCGGTGAGGCCGGTGGCGCTGTGCGGCAGGCCCGCGCCCTGCAAGGGCAGCGGGTTGGTGCCCGGTCCGAAGCCGGCGTCGCCATAGCCGAAATGACCGCCCACATAGAACCCGGTCCAGTCATAGACGGTTTTCGCCGCGCGCGCCTTCAGCGGCAGGTCGGCTGCCAAGCTTGCGCACGGCAGTGCCAGTACGCCCGTGGCAATTGCCGCGGCCGTCCGCAAGTACCGTTGTCGGTAACCCCTCAACGTCAAACGCACGCCCCCAAACGCGAATGTCCAACTCGCCGCACGATCCCTGCCGATTCGCAACGGCTTTGTCTCAGGTCTCGCCTGCTCCCGCGCAAGATGATTTCGATCCCGCGTGACCACTTCCTTATTGCAATTAATTCGCAATAGCAACTAGCATGCTGTCGTTGAGAATAGTTGGCACTGCTCTGTGACGGGACTGTTACATGGCAGGGACGTCTGGAATCCGGAGCAGCCGAGCGGATGCTTGGGACCGATCCAAGGCAGGGACGAGCGCGGGAGGCGGCGGAATCGCGTAAATCGACGGTCGGCTGCCGGCTAGCGGAAGCACTTAGCAGCCGTGGCAGATGCCCTTGATCTTCTTGTTGAGCAACGCGTCATCATCGCTGGCCGCACTGCTCTTGTCCTTGGCTGGCGTGTTGGTTTCCGAGCCTGGACTGTTCGTGGCCTTGGTCGCTGGACTGACCGAGCCCCACCGTTGCTGCCAGAGTTTCTCGCCGATCATGGATGACCCCGCCCGGGGGGACAGCCGGGCGGGGTCGGGGGCACGACACGGGGTGGATGAGGCGCCCGTGTCGGACGCAGGAGCCAGGAGAGATCGGCCTCAGATACCCAGATCAGTAGCAGGTACGAACGCGGCCGACGTACTGGCCGAAGGCGTTGTACTGGGCGACCCAGCCGCAGCGGTGATAGCCGTGGTAATAGGGGTCGTTCGTGGCGGCGATCGCGGAGCCGACGACGGCGGCGGTGGCGATGCCGGCGCCGACGCCCCAGACCCAGCCGGGCTGCTTGGCTTCGGCGGAAGAGGTGGTGGACACGATGCTGCCGGTGACGGCGAGGGCAGCGAGAGCTGCGGCGGCAATCCTGGTCTTGATCGACATGTGAAACTCCATCCGGGTTGAGGCGGTCCGTTGTGGCCTGCGTGCCCAGTTGGACGGAGGTTCTTCGCGTCCGGTTCGAAGATCGCAGATGTGGCCGCGAAGACTCGACCTTTCCCGAGTGAATCCAGGAGGATGCCGGCTAGCCGAGGGGGCCCTTGGCGAGCCTGTTCACGTCGAAGTTATCGACTTCACTCAGCAGCTCGCAGAAGGCGCGCGCACCCTGGTCGATCAGCCGCTCGCCCTTCTCGGCCACGGCCAGCGTCGCATTGCCGACCGCGCCGCTGGGGTTGAGATCCTGCGCCTGCCAGGCGAATGGCGCGGGGCGCTGCGTCGAGAGCCAGCGATACTGCTGCTCCATCGCGACGCTGCTCGCAGGGAAATCCGCGATCGCATCCATGCGCACCTGATCGGGATAGCGCGCCAGCATGATCGAGGTCTCGACCGCACCGCCGTGAATGCCGTGGCGCACTTCCTCGGCCGGGAACAATCCGTCCGCGCCGGAGAGCCGCGACCATGACGTCGTCACCACGAAAAGCTTGTGATGCGCGCGCAGATCTTGCGCGACCAGCATCATGGCCGCGCTGTTGCCGCCATGGCTGGTGACGATGACGAGCTTCTTCACGCCGCGGCGTGCAACGTCCTCGCCGATCCCTGTCCATTTCTTCAGCGCAATTTCGGTCGGCAGCGTCTGCGTGCCCGGATAGTCGATATGCTCGGTGGAAATCCCGACCGGTTCAACCGGCAGAAATCCGGCGGGAATGCTCTCAGGCAGCAGCTCGCGCACGCGCGCGAGATAGGCCTCCGCGATCAGTATGTCGGTCGTGAGCGGCAGATGCGGACCGTGCTGCTCGGTCGCCGCCAGCGGCAGCACCGCGATCCAGCGCGACACCTCCGCAGGACTCGCATCGGGCCAGTTGATATCGATCCAGTCGCGGGAGGGCGTCTTCAAGGTTTCTTTGCCCGAATTTGTCACGTAATTTGGAGTATGAGGGGGCGCGGGCCTGGCCGGTTCGCGTCCCCTCATGTCATGCGGTTCTATCGCGTTGCCTTCCCTTGAGCCAGACACGATTGGGCCAGCCACGATCGACGGAGTGCCATCATGACCCCCTCTCATCTGCGGCGAGCGCTAATTGCGGGCTTGCTGGCCGCTTTCGCCTCCCTTGCACCGGCGCGCGCCGAAACGCTCGACAAGGTCACCTTCGGCACCAACTGGGTCGCCGAGGCCGAGCATGGTGGCTTCTTTCAGGCGGTCGCCGACGGCACCTACAGGAAATACGGGCTCGACGTGACCATCGTCCCCGGCGGTCCCAACGAGAACAACCGCATGCTGCTGATTGCCGGCAAGATCGATTTCTTCATGGCCGCGAACACGCTGATGTCGTTCGACGCCGTCGCCAACAACGTCCCCGTCGTGACCATCGCTGCGATCTTCCAGAAGGATCCGCAGGTGATGCTGACGCATCCCGACGCCAAGGTCACGAAGATCGAGGATCTCAAGCCGCTGACGCTGTTCGTCTCCAAGGAGGGCATGGGCAGCTACTTCCAATGGCTGAAGTCCGAATACGGTTTCAACGAGAAGAACGTCCGCCCCTATAATTTCAATCCGCAGCCCTTCATCGCGAACCCGAAGAGCGCCATGCAGGGCTACGTCACCTCCGAGCCGTTCGCGGTCGAGAAGGCCGCCGGCTTCAAGCCCAACGTGCTGCTGCTCGCCGATTACGGCTTCAACACGTATTCGACGCTGATCGAGACACGCCGCGACATCGTCGAGAAGAAGCCCGATCTGGTCCAGCGCTTCGTCGATGCCTCCATGATCGGCTGGTACAATTACATCTACCGCGACAATTCCGCCGGCAATGCCCTGATCAAGCAGCTCAATCCGGAGATGACCGACGATCTGCTCGCCTATTCCGTCGCCAAGATGAAGGAACACGGCATCGTCGATTCCGGCGACAGCTTGAAGAACGGCATCGGCGCGATGAGCGACGAGCGCTACACCTCCTTCTTCAACAAGATGGTGAAGGCCGGCGTCGTGAAGGCGGATCTCGACTTCCGCAAGTCCTATACGCTGCGCTTCATCAACAAGGGCGTCGGCATCGAGCTGCGCCCGAACAAGCCGTAACGGATGTTGAGATCAGGCACTGCGGTGCGGCTGGGGCCTACCCCCTCTCCCCGTCGGGGACAGGGCTATCGCATATTAGATGTAGCCATGGGCACCGACTGTATCCACGGCGTCATGGCCGGGCTTGACCCGGCCATCCACGCCTTTTCACGCAGCACAAAGAACGTGGATGCCCGGGACAAGCCCGGGCATGACGACCTCTGCAAAATTCAAACGCGATTGCCCTGCCGTCGGGGAGAGATGAAGGGGGCCCGAAACACAGCAGCCCGCTCTCAATGGTAGAGCGCAACACCCCGCCCACCGTCGAGGCCAGCCTGACGGCTCTTGCCGTCAGTCTGCGCGGCGTGACGAAAGCCTATGACAACGGCATCACGGCACTCGGCCCGTTCGACCTCACTGTGCGCAAGGGCGAGTTCATCTCGCTGCTCGGCCCGTCCGGCTGCGGCAAGTCGACCGCGCTGCGCATCATCGCCGGGCTCAGTGCGCCGTCATCGGGCACTGTGCGGGTGGCGCGTCACGAGGGCTCGGTGCAGCCCGGCCATGTTCAACCAGGTCATGTTCAACCAGGTCATGGCATCGGCTTCGTGTTTCAGGAGCCGACCCTGATGCCCTGGACCAGCGTCCGCGAGAACGTGCGGCTGCCCTTGAGGCTCGCACGCGTGCCGAAGGCAGACGCGCGCGCGCGTGCCGACGAGGCGCTGGCGAGCGTCGGGCTCGCCGATTTCGCCGATGCCTATCCGCGCGAGCTCTCCGGCGGCATGAAGATGCGGGTATCGCTGGCGCGCGCGCTCGTCACCGACCCCGAGATCCTCCTGATGGACGAGCCGTTTGCAGCCCTCGACGAGATCACGCGCTTCCGCCTCAACAACGATCTGCTCGCCCTGTGGCGCCGCCTTGGCAAGACCGTCATCTTCGTCACCCATTCGGTGTTCGAGTCCGTCTATCTGTCGCAGCGCGTGGTGGTGATGACGGCCCGGCCCGGCCGCATCCAGGCTGACATCCGCATCGAGACGGTCGAGCCGCGCGGGGAGGAGTTTCGGACCTCAGCCGCCTATTCTGATTACTGCCGAAGAGTGTCAGCCGCGCTGGCGCCGTCGTATTCGGGACAGTCGACGCTATGAGCGCGCAAGCGCCCATCACCGCGGGATCGTCCCGCGCGCAGCGCGCGATGCGCTTCGTGCTTCCCGTCATGGTGTTCGCGGCCGGCCTCGTCGCCTGGGAACTCGTGGTCCGCATCAAGGGGATCCCGCCTTACGTGCTGCCGGCGCCGTCCGTCATCGTCCTGACGCTGATCAGGGACTGGGCGGTTCTGTCACAATCGCTCGCCACCACGCTCCTGACCACGCTCGAGGGGTTCCTAGCGGCGAGTATCGGCGGCATCGCGCTGGCGCTGCTGTTCAACCAGTCGAAATGGGTGGAATATTCGCTGTTCCCCTATGCCGTGGTCCTGCAGGTGACGCCTGTCATCGCGATCGCGCCGCTGCTGCTGATCTATCTGGACCAGCAGACCGCGGTCGTGGTCTGCGCCTTCATCGTCGCCTTCTTTCCGGTGCTGTCCAACACCACGCTCGGGCTGAATTCGGTGGATCGCAATCTCGCCGGCCTGTTCCAGCTCTATGGTGCCTCGCCACAGCAGACGCTGCGCTTTCTCAAGCTGCCCGCGGCACTGCCCTACATTCTCGGGGGCCTGCGCATTGCCGGCGGCCTGTCGCTGATCGGCGCGGTCGTGGCCGAGATCGCGGCGGGAACAGCGGGCGCCGGCTCCGGCCTCGCCTACAGAATCGCCGAGTCCAGCTATCGCCTGAACATACCCCGCATGTTCGCGGCGCTGCTTCTGTTGTCGCTGGCCGGGATTGTCATCTATGGGGTGCTGGCGCTAGTTTCCCACCTCGTTTTACGGCGCTGGCATGAGAGCGCGCTTGGAAAGGAAAACTGATGGCTGCCGGTTCGATTTCGTCCGAAAAGATCGACCTCCTGATCTATGGGCCGGTGCGGCCGATCCTCGAGAACGGCTTTTCCGATCATTTCGTCGTGCACAAGGCGGAGACGCGCGGCGATCTCGAGCGCCTGACGCCGGCGGTTCGCGACAGGATCCGCGGCGTCGCCGTGACCTATCACACCGTGCGTGCGGACAGGGATTCGCTGTCACAGCTGCCGAAGCTGGAGATGGTGGCGAGCTTCGGCGTCGGCTACGACCATGTCGACGCCAAATACGCGGCCGAGAACAATATCGTCGTCACCAATACGCCCGACGTGCTGACCGAGGAGGTCGCCGACGTCGCGATGGGTCTTCTGATCGCGACCTTGCGCGAGTTCGTCAAGGCCGACCGTTACGTCCGCTCCGGCCTCTGGCAGACGCAGAACTATCCGCTCAGCGTCGGCTCGCTGCGCGACCGCAAGGTCGGCATCGTCGGCATGGGCCGGATCGGCCAGGCCATCGCGCGCCGGCTCGACGCCTCGCTGGTGCCGGTGGTGTACCACTCGCGCAATCCGTCCAAGGACGTCTCCTACAAGCACTACCCTGACCTGCTCGAGATGGCGAAGGCGGTGGACACGCTGATGGTGATCGTGCCCGGAGGCGCCGCCACGAACAAGATGATCAATGAAGAGGTGCTGAAGGCGCTCGGTCCGCGCGGCGTGCTGGTCAACGTGGCGCGCGGCTCGGTGGTGGACGAGCCGGCGCTGATCCAGGCGCTGAAATCCGGCACCATCCTCGCCGCCGGCCTCGACGTGTTCGCGGCCGAGCCGAACGTGCCGGACGAGCTCAAGACCATGCAGAACGTCGTGCTGCTGCCGCATATCGGTTCGGCCTCGGTGGTGACGCGCAACGCGATGGACCAGCTCGTGGTCGACAATCTCAAGGCCTGGTTTGCCGGCAAGGCGCCGCTGACGCCGGTTGCGGAAACGCCGGTCAAGGGGCGCTGATGAGAGCTCTTCGGGTCGTTGCATCCGCCGTCGCGGCCTCCTTGGCCGCGATCGGCGCCGTAGCGGCCTCCCTGGCCGCGATCGGCCTTGCGCATGCACAGGATGCGACGAGCCTGAAGAAGCAGATGCCCGGCCAGTGGGAGCTCTCGACCACCGAGCGCAGCAAGACCTGCGTCGTCACGCTCAAGAGCGACGCGGCGGCGCAGGGCTTCAAGCTGGAGCTGGAGCCGGCCTGCAAGACCGCGCTGCCCTTCACGAAAGATATCGTCGCCTGGAACGTCAGGGGCCTCGACATCGTCCGCTTGCAGGACGCGACCGGGGAAGCCGTGATCGACTTCACCGAGGTCGAGGCCGGCATCTTCGAGGGCCTGCGCCAGGGCGAGGGCGTCTATATCCTGCAGGATCTCGCGGCCGCGCGTTCGATGGCCAAGTCGATGGACCAGATGATCGGCGACTGGTCGATGGTGCGCGGCAACGGCCAGCCGGTCTGCGGGCTGACGCTGACCAACACCGAAGCGGACTCGGACAATTTCCAGGTCTTCCTCAAGCCGAAATGCGACGCGACGATCGCGCAGTTCAACCCGACGCAATGGCGCCTCGAACGCGGCCAGATCATCCTGATGTCGAAATCAGGCGAGGCCTGGCAGTTCGAGGCCGACGACCACGCGCAGTGGCGGCGCGTCCCCGACACCGCCGATCCCCTGATCATGCTGCGTCAGTAGGCGCGGGCAGGCCGCGAGCTCTCCGGCCTTCCCCCGCAAGCGCAGGGCAATCGCTTATAAAGACTTACAAGAGGTCGTCATGCCCGG
The DNA here is from genome assembly GCF_023100985.1 of Bradyrhizobium sp. 191. Taxonomy (NCBI): domain Bacteria; kingdom Pseudomonadati; phylum Pseudomonadota; class Alphaproteobacteria; order Hyphomicrobiales; family Nitrobacteraceae; genus Bradyrhizobium; species Bradyrhizobium sp. 191. The sequence continues at coordinate 3,969,871 of NZ_CP064692.1, read as the reverse complement.
GCTTGTCCCGGGCATCCACGTTCTTTGTGCCGTGTAGCCAGGCGTGGATGGCCGGGACAGGCCCGGCCATGACGCTGTGGAAACTGTCGACGTCCCTCGCGCCTCATCCGTGTTCTACGTCGTCACCCTCGGTGGCGGTGCGGTGCCTTGCGACCATTTCTCCATCTTGCCGAGCACGCCCCAGACGGCGAGCGCGAGCGAGATCGGCATCGCGAACTGGCTGATGCCGGGCACGGCGGTCACGATCGTTCCGAGCAGTCCGGCGAGGCCGCCGGCGTTGGGGCTCGCCGTCACCGACGAGAGCAGCGCGGTGAGCAGCGAGCCGCCGATGCCGAGCGCGGTCTTCTTGCCGTCGAGCAGCTTGCCGACGGTCTCGCCGAGCGCGCCGTTGACCTGGCCCAGCATGGGCTTGCCTCTGCTCGTGTTGAGGAGAGTGCTGAGCAGGTCGACGACCTGCTTCAGCTGATCGACCGGGGCGGGGTTCGCTGGGGCGACCGGTCCCGGCACGGGCGCCGTCCGGTTGATGAGCGAGAAAAGCCGCTCGAACAGGCTGATCGGGTCATTCGTGGCAGGCGAGGTCCTGCTCGGCACGGTCGCCGGCAGCGTCGTGCCGCCGGCTGGCGGTCGCAGCAATTGCGCGAGGTCCTCCAGCCGCTTCAGGATCTGCGACAGGTCGACCGCCTGCACCGGGCCTCCAGGCTGCGTCGCGCGCGTGATCGCGGCGACCGTGGCCGCATCGAGAAGCCCGGTATCCCTCAGGCCGTTCTGTTCCTGAAACTGCGAGACGGCGGCCCTCGTCTTTGGTCCGCTGATGCCGTCCTCGGCGAGCGGCGGATTGGCACCGAGCTTGTTGAGCGCCTGCTGCATGAGAATGACCGTCGAGGCCACGTCGTCCTCGGGCTCGCCGCGGCCGGCGAATTGCGGGTTGCCGTCGAGCGTGATCGAGGAGTCGAGTGACACCATCGCATGCAGGATCACCGCCGTGCCGAGCTGCGAATCGACGTGATCGGAGTCGAACACATGGTCGCGAACGAATTTTCCCGCCCTTGCCTCCGGCGGGCCGTACAGCGTCGAGCCGCCATAGAGATAGGGCGAGTTGACGCCCTTGGCGTGATAGCCGAAGCCGTTGAACGCCTCGAGCCGGAACATCATCCGCGCGATGCTCCAATCGTTCGCGCCAATGAAGTTCTGGATTCTGAACGCGTCCACGGCGCCGTCCACGAACGTGGCAAAGGGGCCGCGCCCTTTCGGAACGAGCTTCGTCACGCGATGAAGCGACTCGCCGTTGCCGAGATACGTGTCGAAATCAAAGTTGGACTCGCGGTAGTGGCAAAGCGCGGTGAAGAACCAGGGGACGCCCGTCAACCGCTCGATCTGCTGATACGTCGCCTTGCCGTTGAGGGCCTTGCGGGCGACTGCATTCGCCTCGGCCAGGCGTCCGGCCCGGATCTCGAGACCGGCCCAATTCCGCTCATACTCGTTTTTCAATCTTTCGAATGAGATCATTTTCCGCTCCCGCAAATGACTGAATGATCGACTCTCCGTGCAAGCCAAAGTGAACCAGGTGCCGTGATCAGCGTGACTCCAGCGTGATCTCCCGAAATCTGGCAGGTCGCCGGCCCAGCGCATGTGAAATGGCTTACAGCTTCGGCGGGAAATCATTGGTAGAACCGGGAGCGTGCGACCACCATTCGGGGGGAACCGGCTCGGCCCTCCACCCGTTAGCGATGAGACGGTCCGGCAAGGGAATCCTGCATGGCCAAGCGCGTCCTCGCGATCGGCATCGAACCCGGCAATGCGGACTACAGCGCGTTTCCGCAGATCACGCCGGAGCTCGTGCGCGGCCATATCGAGGCGCAGCTGTTGCGCCTGCGCGATCTCGGCTTTGAGGTCACGAGCTGCCTGATCGATCTCGACGCGACAGCCGAAGCCGGCGTCACGGCGGCGCTGCAGGACGAGAGTTTCGACTGCATCGTCATCGGCGCCGGCCTGCGTGAGCCGAAGGAGCGCCTGCTGCTGTTCGAGAAGGTGCTCAACCTCGTCCATCGCATGGCGCCGAACGCCGCGATCTGCTTCTACACCACGCCTGCCGACACCGCGGAGGCGGTGCAGCGCTGGGTCGAGCCGTGAAGTCAATCCGCTTTAGGAATAACCCCGCCCGTGCGGCAATCCGTCGAAAACATGGGGAAAGACTATTGAGGCGAGAGCGAGGATAACGGCAGCCCAAAAGGCAGCGTGCTCAACGTAAGTCCAGTACTCGGCCTTCATTTTCCTACACCAGGCGGGTCCGATGGACGAATCCCAGAATTTTTTATAGCTGCTAAAGCCGGGAATGCTGCTAGCAATAATACCTCCAGCGCCGCCCGCTATGCACACCAACACAGCGGAGCACAGGAGAAGTACGGGGCTGAAACGGATTGGGGCTTTGTCACTCGCCGCGAATAGCGCACCAAAAATCGTTGCTATGGTGGTGTACAGCCCGATGTGAAACTTCGTATAGTCAAACAAGAGCTTTAATTGCTCAAACTCGATATTCGCATCGTGAGGTTCCCCATCCGTGTCCACGGTTGCCTCCAGATCATGAGTCGAGTTGCCACTGATTCCGTCGACTGAACCCATCACGTTCGCCTCCGCGTCATGAAAGATCGCTAGATCAACCGCATCCCCCGCAGGCTGGCGTGCCCGTTCTTGCCGACGATGATGTGGTCGTGCACGGAAATGCCGAGCGGCTTGGCGATGTCGATGATCGCCTTCGTCATCTGGATGTCGGCTTGCGATGGCGAGGGATCACCCGAGGGGTGATTGTGCACCAGGATCAGCGCGGTCGCGGAGAGTTCGAGCGCGCGCTTGATCACCTCGCGCGGATAGACCGGGGTGTGGTCGACCGTGCCGGTCTGCTGCACCTCGTCGGCGATCAGCTGGTTGCGCTTGTCGAGGAAGAGCAGGCGGAATTGCTCCTTCTCGGCAAACGCCATGCTGGTCCGGCAATAGTCGATCACCTCGTTCCAGGACGACAGTGCATTGCGGCTGTTGACCCCGCCCTTGGCGACGCGATGCGCCGCTGCGGCGATCAGCTTCAGCTGGTTGATCGCGGACTCGCCGATACCGTCGACCTCGCGCAGCCGCGCCACCGGGGCATGGACAACCTCGGCGAACGAGCCGAACGTCTTGATCAGGATTTTCGCCAGCGGCTTGGTGTCCCGCCGCGGCAGCGCCGGAAACAGCGCCATCTCGAGCAGCTCGTAGTCGCTGAGCGCATCCGCGCCCGCGCTGTAGAAGCGTTCGCGCAGCCGCTCGCGATGGCCGTGATAGTGCGGCACGTCCTCAGGCTTGCTCTTGTCGTGGTCGGACTTGGCGGGCATCGGCCGCCAGCATTGCCCTGTCGGAGGAATTTTTCAATCGGCAATTGTAATCGCTTCAAGGCTTCCGCATGGGTGCAGTCACCGCTATGACCCCAATGACGATGAGCAACATTCCGGCCAGCATCGACCAGGTGAAGCTCTCGCCAAGGAGCGTGGTCCCGAGCGCCACGGCGAAGCCCGCGCGCAGATAGCTGCCGCTCGTCGTGCCGAGCGGGCCCAGTGTGCGGATCAGGTGGAAATAGATCACCATTGCGAGCGCGGTGCAGACGATGGCAAGGCCGAGCACGGCTGCGATCGCCTGGCTCGTCGGTGCCAGCGTCCAGGGCCGGTCGAGGACGGTGGCGATGGGCAGCATCAGGGCGGCGGCGCAGCTCATCGCGCCGGCTGCCGTGACGACCGCGGGAAGCCCCGCGAACCGCTGCCCCCAGATCGGTGCGAGCGCATAGCAGAAGCTCGCAGCCAGGACGGCGGCCTGCGCCAGCGGCGCGGTGGCGCCGATCCCTGAGAACGCGTCAACCCCCATGGTCAGGGCGACGCCCGCGAGGCCCAGCGCAACACCGATGATCTTGCGGCCGCTGATCGTCTCTCGTCCGCGCCCGGTCAACATCGCGATCGCAAGCACGAACATCGGCGGGGTCGCGTTGAGCACGCCGGCGAGACCGCTGGTGATGTGCGTCTCGCCCCAACTGATCAGGGTGAAGGGCAGCGCGCTTTGCAGCAGCCCTTGCACGACGAAAGCCGCCCACACCGGCCCTTGGCGCGGCAGGGCGTGCCCCTGCGCGAGAGCGATCATGATCAAGAGAACAGCGGCGATCGTCACCCGTACGGCGACCATGGTGAAGGGCGGAATCGTCGGGATCGCGACCTTGATCAGCGTGAACGAGCTGCCCCAGATCAGGGACAGCAGCAGCAGCAGCCCGATCTCGAATGCGAGACGGGTTTGCCCTGACGACGTCTGTTGCGCCTGTATGCTCATGCGATCTGCTCCGGGATCCGTCGACACCATGATCGGGAACGGCGATGCAGGCTGGCTGAATTCGGACCTCATCGCCCGGTCGAGTCCGAATTCAGCTACTCGGTGTCGCGCCTTGAAACTATAGTTTCGGCATGACGACAGGCTCTTCGCATCGGCAAACGCTGCCACCGCATCTCGATTGGGAAACCTGCGACCGGGCGCGGCTCGCACGGGCGCGCGCCTTCGACGGCCTGTTCTTCTCCGGCGTCCGTTCGACGCGCATCTATTGCCGGCCGGTGTGTCCGGTTCGGCCGGCCCGCTCCGAGAATGTCACCTTCTATGCGACCGCGGCGGCCGCCGAGCGGGCCGGCTTTCGCCCGTGCCTGCGCTGCCGGCCGGAAGCCGCGCCGGGCTCTCCGGCCTGGATGGGGACGGCCACGACCGTTGCGCGCGGCATGCGGCTGATCCACGACGGTTTTCTGGATCGGGCGTCCATGACGGATCTCGCGGACGCGCTTGGCGTCGGACCGCGCCATCTCCTGCGTCTTTTCATGCGCCATGCCGGGGCGAGCCCCAGCGAGATTGCGGCAACGCGGCGCGTGCAGGAAGCCAAGCGTCTGATCGACCGGACTGACATGACGTTGGCGGAGATCGCCTTCGCCGCGGGCTTCGGCAGCGTTCGGCGATTCAACGATGCGCTTATCGCGACCTACAAGAGGACGCCATCATCCTTCCGCCGCCGGTAGGGGCGCGATGAGTCTTGGTTGAATCGATGCTAGCGCGGGCAGAGGCATCGCGACACACTCCGGTGTCGTCCCGGACAAGCGTAAGCGCAGATCCGGGACCCATATCCTCAGGAGAAAATTGTTCGAGCGAGCTGACAACCACGAGTTTTCGCCAAATCCAATCCTGTGGCTATGGGTCCCGGATCTGCGCGCGCTTAAGAGCGCGCTTGTCCGGGACGACAGCGGAGGGACGGGAACGGCCACCACCCTGGCGCGCGGCATGCGCTTGATCAATGATATCGCAACAGCGCCAGGGGAATTCTGGCGATCGGAATCACCCGATCTGCTTCTCGCCGTGCCGCTCCGACAGCGTGAAGATCTCGACGCCATCAGCGGTGACGCCGACCGAGTGCTCGAACTGCGCCGACAGCGAGCGGTCGCGGGTGACCGCGGTCCAGCCGTCGGAGAGAATCTTCACGTGCGGCTTGCCGAGATTGATCATCGGCTCGATGGTGAAGAACATGCCGGGCTTGAGCTGAACGCCTTCGCCGGGCCGGCCGACATGGATGATGTTCGGCTCGTCGTGGAACATGCGCCCGAGGCCATGGCCGCAGAAATCGCGCACCACGCTCATGCCCTGCGGCTCCACGAAACTCTGGATGGCGTGGCCGATGTCGCCGGTGGTTGCGCCGGGCTTCACGGCGGCGATGCCGCGCATCATCGCTTCATAGGTGACCTCGATCAGCCGCTCGGCCTTGCGCGCGATCGGGCCGATCGCATACATCCGGCTGGAATCGCCATACCAGCCGTCGACGATGAAGGTGACGTCGATGTTGACGATGTCGCCTTCCTTCAGCGGACGGTCGCCCGGCATGCCGTGGCAGACCACGTGGTTGAGCGAGGTGCAGGTCGAGTAGCGGTAGCCGCGATACATCAGCGTCGCCGGATAGGCGCCATGGCTGAAGGCGAAGTCGCGGACGAATTCGTCGATCCTCGATGTCGGCACGCCCGGCCCGACGATGTCGGTGAGCTCGTCGAGGCATTTTGCCACCAGCGCGCCCGCCTTGCGCATGCCGGCAAAGGCGCTCGGCCCATGCAGCTTGATCTGTCCGGTCTTGCGCAGGGAGGTCTCGGTGGCTTCGACGTAGCTCATGCGGATGCGGTCTTCCTCGATGTCGGTGGAAAGGCTTGATTTCAGGCCCCAATTTAATGATTGGCGGCCTTCATGCAAGCCGAGCCTACCGGCCCCGGCCCGAAAGCGTCCTAATTCGGGACTTCCACGGTGGTTTCCACCGGCAGGGCGCCGCCGCGGATGCGGATTTCGCGGACCGGATAGGGAACCCGGATGCCCTCGCGCTTGAACGCCTCCCACAGCTCCAGCATCACGTCGCTCTTGACCTTGTCCATGCCGTCGGGGTCGGCGATCCAGAAGGTCAGCGAGAACTTCATGCCGGCTTCCGCGAACTCGGTCAGGATGCAGGTCGGCGGCTTGCCCTTCTGCGCGCGCGGATGGGCGGCGGCGGTCTCGGCGGCGAGCGTGCAGACGAGGCGCGGGTCGGCATCGTAATTGGTGCCGAAGGCGATCTTCACCAGCGTGTTCTTGTCGGTATAGGTCCAGTTGACGACCTTCTGCGTCACCAGATCCTCGTTCGGCACCAGGAATTCGCGGCCGTCGCCGGCGGCGACGGAAATATAGCGCGTCTTCATCGCGCTGATGCGACCGGTATTGTCGCCGATGGTGACGAGATCGCCGGGCTTCACTGATTTGTCGGCGAGCAGGATGATGCCCGAGATGAAATTGGCCACGATCTTCTGCAGGCCGATACCGATGCCGACGCCGACCGCGCCGGAGAACACCGCGAGCGCCGACAGGTCGATCCCGACGGCGCCGAGCGCGATCACGATCGCGACGGTGAGTAGCCCGATACGGATGATCTTGACCAGCAGCACCTGCACCGACGGCGTTAGGTCGGTGGTCGCGTTGATCCGGCTCTCGGCAAAATTGCTCGCGATGTTGGTGGCCCAGAGTGCGATGAGGAGGAGCGCGCCGGCCTTGAGGGCCAGCAGCGGGGTCAGCCTGAGGCCGCCGAGCACGATTGCGAAGGAATCGAGCGCGTCGACCGTCGCGTCGAGCTGGCCGAGGATGGAGAGCGCAGCGACGAACCACGCCGCGATCGACACCAGCTTGACGATGAAGGCGTTGCGCAGCACCGAGGTCACGAGCCGGATCACGAGCCAGGCGAAGGCCAGCTTGGCTGCGACCATCAGGAGATAGCTGCGGCTCGGCCAGGTCGCGTGGTACATCACCACGCGCGAGATGATCACGAGCAGCGTGAACACCGCCGTCGACACGCTGGAGACCATCACCCGGACGAAATGCCGGAGCGGCAGCGGCAAGCGCATCGCCAGCGAGGTCATGTCGATGCGGCTGCGAATCGTGGTTTCCGCGGCATAGGCGATGCCGGCGGCCGCCAGGATGAGACCGAATTGCAGGTAGAACCAGGGTGAGGAGATTTCCGCCCCGACGCTGCGTGCGGTCGTCTGCACGAACTCCATGAAGTCTTTGAGGTCCATGTCCATCGGTCTCGTCGGCAAGCGGGGGAGGAATTGATTCGAGGGAGCCGCAGAATCCCACAAGGGGCGCGGCCGGACCATCGATACACCGTCAAGTGAAGCGCGTTAAGGCCGCAAAATGCGGGCAGATTGCCGCGAACCGCAGAAAATAGGTTGGCGCGCGAGTCCGCCGACGATAAGGATGCAGGAGCAGGATGATTGTTGGTTGAACAGGTCTGTCGGCAAGCGCGCTCGTCGCCTCTCCCCGCTTGCGGGGAGAGGCCGGATCGCATCGTCAGATGCGATCCGGGTGAGGGGGACTCTCCGCGAGTCCATCCGTCACCACCCCCGTGGAGAGTCCCCCTCACCCCAACCCTCTCCCCGCAGGCGAGGCGAGGGGGCGCGCAGCCGCTGCCTCCCTGACCGATATCGTGTCCGTTTCCCGGAGTAACCGCAGCACCCGCATGGCCTCTCTCGACTCCGTCAGTCTCGCCATATTGCTCGGCGCCGTTCTCGTCATGGCCGGCATCCTCTCCAGCCTGCTTGCGCTGCGCTTCGGTGCGCCGCTGCTGCTGGTGTTCCTTGTCATCGGCATGCTCGCCGGCGATTCCGGCCCCGGCCAGCTCCAGTTCGACGACGTCCGCACCACCTATCTGGTCGGCTCCGTCGCGCTCGCCCTGATTCTGTTCGACGGCGGCCTGCGGACGCGCTTTGCCAGCATCCGCACTGTGCTCGCCCCGTCCGTGATGCTCGCGACCGTCGGCGTGCTGCTGACCGCGCTTGTCACGGCGCCGTTCGCCAAATACGCGCTCGATCTCAACTGGTCGGAATCGCTGCTGGTCGGCGCCGTGGTGGCCTCGACCGATGCGGCCGCGGTGTTTCTGCTGGTGCACACCCAGGGCCTGCGCCTGCGCCCGCGCGTCGGCGCGACGCTGGAGGCGGAATCCGGCACCAACGACCCGTTCGCGATCTTCCTCACGCTCATGCTGGTGGAATACATCTCGGTCGGCTCGAGCTCGCCCGGCCATGTGCTGGTGGAGTTCATTCAGGAGGCGGTCCTGGGCGCCATCGTCGGTGTCATCGGCGGACGCCTGGTCGTGATCGCCCTCAACAAGGTGGCGTTGCCGCAGGGCCTGCATGCCCCGTTCGTGACCACAGCTGCGCTCGTGATCTTCGGCGGTTCGCAGATCATGCACGCCTCCGGCTTCCTCGCGGTTTATCTCGCCGGCATCATCATCGGCAATCGGCCGACGCGCGCGCATAATTCGGTGGTGACGTTCCTCGATGCCGCGACGTGGCTGGCGCAGATCGTGATGTTCGTGCTGCTCGGCCTCTTGGTCTCGCCGAGCCGGCTCGGCACCAGCGTGCTGCCGGCCGTCGCCGTCGCGCTCGTGCTGATGCTGGTGGCGCGGCCGCTCGCGGTGTTCGTGTGCCTTTCTCCGTTCCGCTTCAACTGGCGCGAGAAGATCTTCATCGCCTGGACCGGCCTGCGCGGCGCGGTCGCGATCTTCCTGGCCTCGATCCCGATGCTGGTCGGGCTCTCCAAGGCCTATCTCTATTTCGACGTCGCCTTCGTCGTCGTCATCATCTCGCTCCTGCTGCAGGGCTGGACGCTGGCACCCGCGGCACGCAAGCTGCACGTGGCGCTGCCGCGCGCCGAGCGCGGCCCGCGGCGCGTCGAACTGGATCTGCCCGGCCAGCTCGAGCAGCAGCTGGTCGGCTATCCGGTGCGGCCCAAGAGCCTGTACTTCCGCCGCGGCCTGATCCCGTCCTGGTCCAAGCCGACGCTCGTCATCCGCAACGAGAACATCCTGACGCCGGCGGAAGCCGACCCGATCGCGCCCGGCGACTACATCTATCTGCTGGCCCCGCCGGAAAAGGCCGAGTCGCTCGACCGCTTCTTCGTCGACATGCAGCCGAGCACGGCGCCGGATCCGCATCTGCTCGGCGACTTCATGGTCTCCGGCGACCACACGCTTGCCGAGCTCGCCGAGATCTACGGCGTCAAGGTCGGTGAAGACGAAGGCAAGCTGACCTTGGCCGACTATTTCGACGTCCATCTCGACCGCGCGCCGAAGGAGGGCGCCGAGCTCGCGCTGGACGAAATCGTTCTTGTCGCGCGCTCGATCTCGGGCGGTCGCGTCAATCTCGTCGGCTTGCGTCTGCCGGAAGAAGACGAGACGCCCGAGCCGCTGACGCGCGCGCAGGCGCTGCGGAAGAAACTTGCGGAGCTGTGGACCTCGGTGGCGGGGGTCTAGCCTCCTCTCGTCATTCCGGGGCGCGCGTCGGCGCGAACCCGGAATCCATTTATCCTTTGAACGAGCGGCGAGATGGATTCCGGGCTCGCCCTTCGGGCGCCCCGGAATGACATGATGGGGCAACCGCCACCAAATCGCCGCAACCGCTGAAGATTCGCGCAGCCTCGTGACCGTGGAACCCGGAACGCTCCGCGGCGCCGCTCGTTTTTCGCGTGACAGTCAACGTCTTTGACAGGAGCAGTTCCATGCGCAAGTTCATCTTGCCCGCCATCGTCGCCATCGGTCTCGGCGCAGCGACGCCGGCGATGGCCTATGACACCGGCGATCAGATCTCGATGCAGGTCGCGCTCGATGTCGCGAGCGATCTCGGTGTTGTGACGGTCTCGCACACGAACTTCCTTGGCGATGAATGGGAGATCGAGGGGCGCGACCGCGCCGGTCGCTGGATGCAGGTCGACGTCGATGCCCGAACGGGCGAGGTTCGCAATGTCGACCGCGGCTGGTAGCTGAAAAGGAGCACTGTGGCCCGGATGGAGCCCAGCAGCGAAATCCGGGTTACCGCCGCCTCACGTCAGCACCTTCACCCCGCCGAAACTGGTCACGCGGCCCTGCTTCAGCATCACGATCTGCGTCGCGAGCTGGCGCAGCTCGGCGGCGTCGTGGCTGACATAGACCATCGGCACGTTGGCTTCATCCCGCAGCCGCACCAGATAAGGCAGGATCTCGAGCTTGCGGCCCTCGTCGAGCGCGCCGAGCGGCTCGTCGAGCAGCAGCAGCCGCGGCTTCGACAGCAGCGCGCGTCCGAGCGCGACGCGCTGGCGTTCGCCGCCGGAGAGCTTTCCGGGCCGGCGATCGAGCAGCGCACCGATGTCGAGCAGGTCGACGATGCGCTTGTGCTGGGAGGCATCGGGCGGCAGGCGGTTCATCCGCCGTCCATAGTCGAGATTCTGCGCGACGTTGAGATGCGGAAACAGCCGCGCGTCCTGGAACACATAGCCGATGCGGCGGCGCCAGGCTGGGACATGGATGCCGGCCGCGGTGTCGTCGACGGTTTCGCCGTCGATCACGATGGTGCCGCGGTCCGGCCGCAACAGCCCTGCGATCATGTTGACCAGTGACGTCTTGCCGGCGCCCGAGGCGCCGAACAGGCCAATGGCACGGCCTTCGCTGGCGAAGGATGCATGCAGCGAGAATTCGCCGAGCTGCTTTTCGATGTCGACGCGCAGCATGGTCAGTTTCCGTGCAGCCGCGCGGTGGCGCGGCGGGCGAACCACTCGGCGGCGATCAACGCGCCCAGCGCCAGCACGATCGAGACGATCACCAGCCGTCCCGCCGCGGCATCGCCGTCCGGGGTCTGGATCAGCGAATAGATCGCCGAGGATATCGTCTGGGTCTCGCCGGGAATGTTGGAGACGAAGGTGATCGTCGCGCCGAACTCGCCGATCGCCTTGGCGAAGCCGAGCACCATGCCGGCGAGCACGCCGGGCAGCGCGAGCGGCAGCGTCACCGTGAAGAACACTTTCCAGGGCGCGGCGCCAAGCGTTTCGGCCGCCTGCTCGAGCCGGCGATCGATCGCCTCGATCGACAGCCGCATCGGGCGCACCAGCAGCGGAAATGCCATCACGCCGCAGGCCAGTGCCGCGCCGGTCCAGCGGAATGAAAAGACGATGCCGAGATGGTCGGCGAGGAAGCCGCCGACGAGGCCGCGGCGGCCGAAGGTCAGCAGCAGCAGATAGCCGGTGACGACAGGCGGCAGCACCAGAGGCAGATGCACGACCGCGTCGAGCAGCGACTTGCCCCAGAAATCACGCCGCGCGAGCAGCCACGCCAGCGCGATGCCGAATGGCGTCGCCACCAGCGTTGCGATGATGGCGACCCTGAGCGAGAGCAGGATCGCCGTCCATTCGGCGGGAGAGATGTCGGACATCAAGCCGCAGGCATCAAGTCGTGGGACTGACCAGGAACCTGAAGCCGTACTTTTCAAAAATGGACTTGGCCGCCGAGGAGCGCAGGAAGGCCAGATAGCCGCTGGTTTCACCCTTGGCGGTCATGGTCGCGGCGACGGGATAGACGATCGCGGGATGCGAAGCCGCCGGGAAGGTGCCGATGGTCTTCACGCCGGGCTCGACCTTCGCGTCGGTCGAGTAGACGATGCCGAGGCCGGCTTCGCCGCGGGCGACCAGCGTCAGCGCAGCGCGGACGCTCTCGGCCATGGCGAATTTCGGCTCCGCGGCCTGCCAGGCGCCGAGCTTCTCCAGCGCGGCCTTGGCATATTTGCCTGCTGGCACGGACTTGACGTCGCCGGTCGCGATCCTGCCGTCGCCGGCGAGCTTGGCGAGATCGAAGCCTTGCGCGATGTCGACGTTGTCGATCCTGGCATCCTTCGGCGCGATCAGCACGATGCTGTTGCCGAGCAGATTGACTCTGGAAGGTTCGTTGATGGTCTTCTTGGCGATCGCGTAGTCCATCCAGTCGGTATCGGCCGAGACGAACACGTCGGCCGGCGCGCCCTGCTCGATCTGCTTGGCCAGCACCGAGCTTGCCGCATAGCTGACGCTGAACTTGACGCCGGTCCTGGCGGTGTAGGCGGCGTCGATCTCGTCCAGCGCGTTCTTCATCGAGGCGGCGGCGAACACGGTGATGGTCTTGTCCTCGGCGGCGGCGGGCGAGAGGGCCGCGCCCGCGAGGATCATGAAGGCGGTGAAAAGTCCTGAAATGCGTAACATCGGGAGCGCTCCGTGCAAGTCCGCGCGCGGCAAGATGCACGCGCAAGTCTGGCGTTGGTTGGGTTGATGCGATGGGTGGAAGCGCTGCTCCACGGGGCCCGGCAGCGGCTTACGACCGGCAGGGATATCGCAAATGCGAAGATAGCAGGCTTGCGCCTCCGGTCAAAGGCGACCGTTGGTCTGACCGCATGACCCGGAAGACGCGCAGCGATTTTCCGGAAAGGTCATGCGCAAACAACAACGTACCCGTTTATTGCGCCGGCAGGATCGCAATGGAGACCGAATTTTCCTTGGCACCGCTGACCTGCAGGACGAAAGGCTGTGCCGACAGCTCGTATTTCATGGTCTTGCGGATGCCATCGCAATCGGTCGCGCCGCTGAAGTCCACAGGCTTGAGGGCATGCCCGTCCTGGATCACGTCGACCCAGGCGCCGGCCGACAGGCTGATCGTGTAGAGCCCGGCCTTCGGCGCCTTGATGCTGGTGAAGCCGGCAAAGGTGCCGTCCTTCGGGGCCCGCTCCGGCGGCGCGGGCAATTTCGCTTCGCTCGGGGCGACCAGCCCCAGCGTGATGGCCGATGCGGGCAGCGCAGCCTGCTCGCTTCCCGTGGCGAGCTTGGCGCGATCGGATGCGGTCAGCGCGGTGCGCTCGCGTTCGATCGGCCATTTGAACTTGTCGCAGCCGCTGGGCTCCTCGGCGGCGAAGGCGGAAGTCGCGCTGATTGTGAGCGCAGCGAGGAAGGTAACGGTGCGCATGTGAAATCCCATCGTTGGCCACGCGACGGCGCGAGGCTTGCGGTCAGGCTTGTTGGCAGATGGGATGCACATCCCGGGATGCCGCGGGCTTACGGCTCGGCGGCAAAGTGATCGTAGCGCATATAGGCGTTGCGAACCAATCAACTCGTTCGTCATCCCAGACAAGCGCGCCGCAATCACCGTTGTCCCGGACAAGCGCAGCCCCGAACAACGCGCAGCGTTGTCCGGAGCGGAGCGCCGATCCGGGACCCATAATCACAGGCGGGTGTGGTAACGGAGATTCGGAGTTACCAGCTCGCGCCACAACCACTCCCTGTGGTTATGGATCCCGGGTTCGCTTCGCGCCCCGGGACGACAGCGGTAGGTGAGGCGGCAGCTTTACACTACGGTTTCGCGTCGCCTGCGTGCAGCACCACCTTGCAGGCCGCGGGCATCTGCGCCAGCGTCATCGGCGGCTTCGGCTTTGGCGGCTCCGGCGGCGGCTTGGGGTGCAGCACCGCGTCGGAGAACCAGTAGGCGAGATCGGCGGGTTTGCAGCCTTCGCCGTCGGCCTGTGACGGCTGGCCCTCGCATTCGCCGGCCCCCGGCGGGCAGTGCATGCGGATGTGGAAATGGTAGTCATGGCCCCACCACGGCCGGATCTTCGACAGCCACGCGCGATCGCCCTTGGCCTCGCGGCACAACGCCTTCTTGATCGCGGCGTTGACGAAGATGCGCTGCACGGCGGGCTCCCGCGCGGCATCACGCAGCACCAGCACATGGCCGGGCGTGAACACCTTGGGATCGACGTCGAGCCGGTCCTGGCGCACCATCATCACCGCCGACATGTCCTCGCGCTCCTCGCGCGAGAGCCGGCGGCTGGGCATCGGCGTCAGCCAGATGTCGGCGTCGAGGCCGATCTGGTGGCTGGCATGGCCTGACAGCGCCGGCCCGCCGCGCGGCTGGGCGATGTCGCCGACCAGGATGCCGGGCCAGCCCGCGTCCTTGTGCGCCTTTGCCGCGAGCCGCTTGATCAGCGCGATCATGTCGGGATGGCCGTAGCTGCGATTGCGCGACAGCCGCATCACCTGCCAATGGTCGCCGTTGACCGGAATCTGCTCCGCGCCGCCGATGCAGCCCCTGGCGTAGGAGCCGATGACATGGGCCGGCCCCTTCGACGGCAGCAGCTTTCGCGCGAACAGCTCCTTGGCGGCCAGATCAGGGTCGTTCGGATTGGCGAGCGGCGGCAGCGGCTTCGGATTGGTGCTGCCCTTGTCCTGGGCCAGCGCGCCGCCGGCAGCCAGGAGAGCGAGCGAGAGCAGGAGGAGGGTGATGCTGCGGCGACTCATGCTGACGTCCTTATAGCCCAATGCGCCATCAGGGTTAAGAACGAGGCATTGAGCGGACCGCAACGTCGCGGCGCACGGTCGAAATCGCGTCTAAAATTGCCGCTTTTTAACGGCGCAATAACCGTATCCTGCATTGACCAAAATTCGTGCGTGGAGGGAGGAATATCTGCGGTTCGCATGCAATCGCGGGCAATTTCGGAACGGATTCAGGTGCGCGCGCAGTTTTGCGCCAGATCGCCCGTTGATTGCGATGCCGGACTCGGTCCGAAGGCGCTTGCCGCCGCAGCCGCGCCGCGCAAACAGGCAGCAAGGTGTGCTTCGCGCGGACCGCGGCCGGGCTAAGATTACTTTTTTTTCAGACACTTGCCTCAAGACTGCGGCCGCCGGGCGCGACTGGGACGAGTGAAGTTGAGTTTGGGGTCTCGAAAGACGAAAAAGCGAAAGCAAGACGCGCTTGTCCGCGCCGGCAGGAAGGCGCGCAAGCCGCGTTTCGCGTGCGCGCCGCGAGACCTTGTCGAGCGCGACGAAGTCCTGCGCGGCCGCGCCGAGGCGGAAGCCGCGATTGCGGAAGCGCGCAAATCCCATGAGCGCCTGCGCCAGGCCATCGACATCCTGCCGCAGGGCATCGTGTTCCTCGATGCCGAAGGCCGCTA
This sequence comes from Bradyrhizobium sp. 191, assembly GCF_023100985.1. NCBI lineage: Bacteria > Pseudomonadati > Pseudomonadota > Alphaproteobacteria > Hyphomicrobiales > Nitrobacteraceae > Bradyrhizobium > Bradyrhizobium sp. 191. The sequence continues at coordinate 3,954,557 of NZ_CP064692.1, read as the reverse complement.
CGTCCTCTGGAACAAGAAATACGCCGAGATCTACAGCAAGACCGCCGATCTGTTCGAGGAAGGCGCGCGCCTCGAAGACACGCTGCGCATCGGCGTCGCCCGCGGCGACTATCCCGAGGCCGCCGGTCATGAGGACGAGTGGATCGCCGAACGTCTGCAAAAGCTCTATCAGCCCGGTGCGCGCCACGAGCAGAAGCTGTCGGACGGCCGCGTCATCCTGATCGACGAGCGCCTGACCGACGACGGCGGCGTCGTCGGCCTGCGCGTCGACATCACCGAATTGAAGCAGCGCGAGGCCTCGTTCCGCCTGCTGTTCGACGGCAATCCCGTGCCCATGATCGTCTGCGCGCTGGATGACGAGCGCATCATCGCCGTCAACGACGCCGCGGTCGCGCATTACGGCTACGGCCGGGCCGAGTTCGAGAGGCTGAAGATCCGCTCCCTGCAGGCCTTCGACAGCGAACCGCCCTGGACCGCCGACGCGGCCGGCGAGGAACAGGCCGGCCGCACCTGGAAGCATGTCAAGGCCGACGGGACGCTGATCGACCTTGCGATCTACTCCCGCGAACTGACCTATGCCGAGCGCCCCGCGGTGCTGCTCGCGCTGATGGACATCACCGAGCGCAAGCGCGCCGAGGCGCGGCTCGCCTTCATGGCCCAGCATGACACCCTGACCGGCCTGCCCAATCGCAGCCTGCTGCGGCAGCAGATGGACGAAATGCTGCTGCACACGCGGCGCGGCGCCGAGAAGGTCGCGCTCCTGATGCTGGGGCTCGACAATTTCAAGGCGGTCAACGATACGCTGGGGCATGCGGTCGGCGACAAGCTCCTGCGCGGTGTCGCCAAGCGGTTGCGCTCGACCCTGCGCGAAGAGGACGCGCTGGCACGGCTCAATTCCGACGAGTTCGCGATCGTGCAAGGCGGACTGACCCGTCCCGAGGACGCGGTGATGCTGGCCAAGCGCCTGCTGGAAGCCATCGCCGATCCCTATCTGCTCGACGGCCATTCCGTGGTGATCGGCGCCTCGATCGGCATCGCCATGTCGCCCGGCGACGGCGACGATTCCGAGAAGCTGCTCAAGAGCGCCGACATGGCACTGTCGCGCGCCAAGCTGGACGCGCGCGGCACCTTCGCCTTCTTCGAGGCCGCTCTGGATGCGAAGGCGCAGAGCCGCCGCAAGACCGAGGTCGAGCTGCGCGACGCGATCCAGAACGACGTGCTCCGTCCCTATTACCAGCCGCTGATCGATCTCCAGAGTGGCCGCATCACCGGCTTCGAGGCGCTGGTGCGCTGGCCGCATGCCGAGCGGGGCATGGTCTCGCCGGCCGAATTCATTCCGGTCGCCGAGGACACCGGCCTGATCAATCCGCTCGGCGGGCAGATGCTGCGCCGCGCCTGCCTCGATGCCGCGGCCTGGCCCGACCAAGTTCGCGTCGCCGTCAATCTGTCGCCGCTCCAGTTCCGCAGCGGCAATCTGCTCTCGGTGGTGACGGACGCGCTGAAACATTCCGGCCTGCCGCCGCGCCGGCTCGAGCTCGAGATCACCGAGACGCTGCTCCTGGAAAAGAGCGCGCAGGTGCTGGCGACGCTGCACGCGCTGCGCGCGCTCGGGGTGCGCATCTCGATGGACGATTTCGGCACCGGCTATTCCAGCCTCAGCTATTTGCGCAGCTTCCCGTTCGACAAGATCAAGATCGACCAGTCCTTCGTGCGTGACCTCGGCGCCAACCGCGAGGCGCAGGCGATCATCCGCTCCATCGTCAGCCTCGGCAAGAGTCTTGGCGTCACCATCACCGCCGAAGGCGTCGAGACCGAAGCCGAGCTGAGCTGTCTTCGTGCCGAAGGCTGCCACGAGGGCCAGGGCTTTCTGTTCAGCAAGGCCCGTCCCAATGCAGAGATCGTCAGCCTGCTCGCGGCACAGCGCGGCATCGACGGTGATCACGCCGCGATGGTGGCGTGAGCGGCGGTACTCCTTCAGAGTCATTCCTTCGCGCTCGCAAATATCTCGTTGTGAGGGACGCGCCGCTCTCTCCGTTAACCTCTCCCGCTTGCGGGAGAGGTCGCGCCGGAGGCGCGGGTGAGGGCTCTCTCCTCTAGGGGCTCGCCCGGAGGAGACACCCTCTCCCCAGCCCTCCCCCGCAAGCGGGGGAGGGAGCGCAGCACCGCTTGGGCTGCCATCAACTTCCCGCCAGGAGCGTCTTCCCCACATCCTCATAGTGCGCGTCGCGCGCCTGGATCTGCTGCGCGATGGCGTGCATGTCGCGGAAGCGGCGCTCGAACGGATTGCTGCGGAACACCGCGGTCGCGCCGGCCATGTGATAGGCCGTGTCGACCACGCGTGCGGATTGATGGATGGTCCAGGTCGCGGCGAGGCGGACCGCGGTCCGATGGGCCGCGCTGAATTCGCCGGTCGCAGCGAGGTCGCGCCACATCGCGTTCGCGGCCGCATAGAGATAGGCGCGGGCGGCACGCAAATCACCCTCGGTGCGGCCGATCAGCCCCTGGACCGCCCCGTTGTCGCGCATCGGGCCGACCGCCAGCGATTGGTGCTTCTCCCGTGCCAGCGTGATAGCGGCATCCAGCGTGGCGCGCGCGACGCCCAGCGACACTGCGGCAAAGCCGAGGCTGAAGGTCGAGCCGGTGCCGATCTTGTAGAGCGGGCCCGGCTCGCGCAGCGCCGACGGCACGTCGCGAAACGCCGTGAAGCGCTCGGGGATGAAGAGGTCGTTGACCTCGTAGGAGTCCGTGCCGGTGCCGGCGAGCCCGATCGCCTGCCAGACGTCGTGCAGGGTCGCGCGCGCAACCGGAAACAGGATGGTGCGCAGCTCCGGCGATCCATCGGCATTCCTGCGCGGCGCGCCGTCAGCGCCGACGATGCGGACATGTGCGCCCAGCCAGCTCGCCTGCCGCGAGCCCGAGGCGAAGTCCCAGCGCGCCGTGACGCGATAGCCGCCCTCGACGATGCGTGCCTCATGCGCGATCGCGCCCCAGGCGAGGATGCCGGGCGGGGTGTTGAAGATTTCCCGCGCGGTGTCCTGGTCGAGCCAGGCCGCGATCATCGCGCAGACACTGCACTGGCCGAGACACCAAGCCGTCGAGGCATCCGCCTTGGCGATTTCCTCCAGCATCTGCATGAAGGCTTCCGGCGCGGCCTGCGCGCCGCCGAGGCTCTGCGGCAACAGCGCCCGGTAGAGGCCGTTCTCGGTCAGCGCGGCCACGACGCCCGGCGTCAGCCGTCGGCTCCGCTCGATCGCGTCGGCTTCGCGAGCCACCAAAGGGGCGATCGCGCGCGCCCGCTCGACCAGGCCAAATCCGGAAAGCTCGGACATTCGCGCTTCTTCGCTCCTTCTGCCGTGAGCGGTAGAAGCCAGATGTTGATCCATTTGGCTGATGGGATCAAGGCGATGCGGTCGGTTGACCGCCGAGACCATCGTTCGGGAATGAGGGCTTCGCCGCTACTCCTGGTGGGCCCCTCGACGACGATGGCACCGCGGCGATGGCGTTCTGGACCATCGCAGCGCCGCAATGTACCTTCACCGGCTGCTTGAATTGACAATACTGCGGCGACCACGGTCACCCGGGCCGATCGGGTCAGCAAGCGCCGACGCGGCGAGACGCTCCGATGACGAAATGCAGTACGCGGAAGTGAAGTGGATGTCGGGCATACCGGCCCCCCTGAAGGAGCGCGATCTTCGGATCGATCTCTTTCGGGGCCTTTCCCTGTGGTGGATCTATATCAATCACATCCCGGAAAGCTATCTGAACCGGTTCACGCCCAAGAATTTCGGCTTCAGCGATGCGGCGGAGATTCTCGTATTCCTGTCCGGCCTTGCGTCCGGCATCGTATACGGCGACCTGATGCGTCAGTCCGGCTTTGCGGCCGCGAGCTTGCGCATGTTGCGGCGTTCGTTCGAAATCTATGTCGCGCAGATCATGACTGTCGTCCTGTTGCTGGCGGAAGTGGCGTACATCGCGGCATGGCAGCCCGACATGTTCGATCACGCCAACCTGGCCATCCTGCTGCAGGAGCCTGCAGAGACACTGCTTCAGGTGGCACTGCTGCGCTATTCCCCGGTCAATCTCGACCCTCTGCTCCTGATGGTCATACTCCACTTCGCGCTCATTCTCATCGTGCCGCTGACGATACGCGCCTGGCCGCTGGCCCTGACCGGATCCGTTGCGCTCTATGTTCTCGCCCATCAGTTCGATTGGTACATCCCGGCCTATCCGAGGGGGCAGCTCTATTTCAATCCGCTGAACTGGCAGCTGCTGTTCGTGATCGGCATCTGCTGGGGAGCAAACCGCGGCGATTGGCAGCTTGCCGTCCTCAATTCCCGGGCTCTTGCCGTTCTAGCGGCGGGCTACGTGCTGTTCTCGTTCGTGATCACCCTGGGCTGGCAGATCCACGCGATCGAAGCCTATGTGCCGGAGTGGCTGTCGCGCCTGATCTATCCGGTCGACAAGACCAATCTCGATATCCTGCGATTGCTGCATTTTGCTGCGCTCGCGCTGCTCTGCTGGCGCCTTCTTCCAAGCAATGCCAGCATCTTGAAAGCCGGAGCACTGCGGCCGCTGATACGATGCGGCGAATATTCGCTCGCGATCTATTGCGCCAGTGTTCTGCTGTCCTTCGCAGCTCATGCCCTGCTTAGCCTGGGCTGGAACAGCCTGGCATGGCAGACGCTGATCACTCTCCTGGGCCTGGGCCTGATGAGCGCGTTGGCGATATTGCTCGCCACCATCGATCGCGGCATGTTTCCCAATCTCAGGCCGTTGTAATTTCGAACACGAATGCGCAGGCGCATTGTTCCGGTGTCAGGCCGCGATGCGGCCGAGATCGAGCGATGGCCGGCGCCTGGTCGGGAAGCTCAGCGCCACCGCGACGGCGGCGAGGCCGATCGCGAACGAGCCGGCGTGCAGCCATGTGTAGCGCTGGAAATTGTCGAACACGAGCCCGCCGGCCCAGGGACCGAGCGCCATGCCGAGACTGGCGAAGGCCGACACGGCGCCGAACACCGTGCCCATGATGCGCGCGCCGAAGAATTCGCGGACCAGCACCGCATAGAGCGGCATCACCCCGCCATAGGCGAGGCCGAACACCACCGAGAGCGCGTAGAATTCGCCGAGCTGCCCCACCGCCAGATAGGCCGCGATGCACATCGCCTGCACCAGCAAGCCGCCGACCAGCACGGGCTTTGCACCGATGCGATCGGCAGCCGCGCCCAGCAGCAGGCGCCCGCCGAGGCCGGAGACGCCGGCCACGCTGTAGACCGTCACCGCCGTGAGCGGAGCGATGCCGCAGACCATCGCATAGGACACCATGTGGAAGATCGGGCCGGAATGCGCGGCGCAGCAGGCGAAATGCGCCGCCGCGAGCGCGATGAACTGCGGCGTGCGCAGCGCCTGCGCCGCGCTCAGCTCCACGTCAGGAGCGGCGTCCGCATTCGTGTTGCCTGCCGCTGCCGGAGCCGGACGCACCAGGAAGCAGGCGGGGATCAAGAGCGCCCAGGCAGCACAGCCGATCACCAGCATCGCGGTCCGCCAGTCATAGGCCGTGATCAGCCAGCTCGCGGCCGGTGCGATCGTCACCGGCGACACGCCCATGCCGGCGGAGACCAGCGCCACCGCAAGGCTGCGGTTCTTCTCGATCCAGGCGCTCGCGAGCGCCATCATCGGCGCGTAGAAGCTGCCGGCGGCAACGCCGATCAGGACGCCGAAGCTCAGCTGGAATTGCCACAGATGTGTGGCCTGGCTCGCGGTGACGAGGCCGAGCCCCAGCAGCAGGCTGCCCGAAAGCACCACGATGCGGGTGCCGAACCGGTCCGACAGCGCGCCCCATAGGAATGCGGCAAATCCCATGCAGAGGAAATCCAGCGTCGCCGCCGCCGACACGCCGGCGCGCGACCAGCCCATCGCCTCCGAGATCGGCTGCAGGAACACCGCCAGCGACAGCATCGTGCCGAACCCGACGCAAGTCATCAGCGCACCCGCGGCGACAACGACCCAGCCATAGTCGAAGCGTGATGCCTTGCTCATGCGTTTCCTCGGCGATCTTGGTTTTGTTGACGGTGCGCGGGAGGGATGGTGGCCTATCCGCAGGCGGAGGGCAAGGTTACTCGCAATACGCGGGCACAGAGCTTGCTATCCTGCAATTGCCATGATCTGGCATTCGGCGCGCCTGGTTAGGATGTGTCCTGTGCCGCGGTTACATGACCTCCGCGTGTCCGTTCCGTTTGCCACGTCCACCCGTAGGCCGAGATCAGACTCATGTAAGCCTGAAAATCCGTGCCGGTCATATTCAGCGAGCGGCTGCACTGTTGGATAGCTTCTTCATATTGACGGAGGTGCAAGTGTGCGACGCACAGAAGCCGCGCTGTGATGGTATCCTGCAAGACGGTCAGATTCGCGAGGTCTCCGTCGAACCGATCCGACCAGATGTCGCGGGCAGTCTGGAGATCGGTCAGAGATACGTTGACTCGCACCTGCTCCCCGTTGCGTCTCACCGCGCCCCGCACGGCCCAACGTATGCCGAGATCCGTCCCGAGCTGCTTCAAATCAATCGACTTCTTCTTGTAGGTCAAAGCGGTCTCGCGTCCAATAACGAGGGTGGCGGGCATTCTCGCCAGATCGGTCGTCAAATCTGTCGAGATAGAGTCGGCAAAGGAATCCTGCGCTTGATCGTCATTGAGGCTGGCGAAGGGCAACACGACGAGAGAGAGGCGAGGCGCGATCTTGGGCCCGACTGTCGGTTGTCCCCGGATATTTTGAGATTCTCGTTGGGCGTCGGCACGGACAGTCTTCCAGGCATTCCAGTATCCGGCAACGCCGCCGGCAATTGCGCCGATGGCGGCGACCGACGCCAACACGCTGCCGACGAGCTTTAAACGACGTCTGAGGTTCTCAAGCCGGCCGGTGAATCGCCGTTCGCCAACAGCGTTTGAAGAGGCAACCGGGACCGTAATGGCGGCGGTTCCCGGCCTCCGATCCTCATCGTACACAGCCCCCACGAAACGAAAGCCCTTTCGTGGAAATGTCTTGATAAGACGTTGTTGCTGACCGGAGTCACCGATCGCGCGTCGGACAGCGTTCAGCCGGGTCGTCAGCGCCGCATCGGATACGATCCGGCCATTCCAAATCGCGTTGACGAGATCGTCCTTGCTGGCGACGCGGTCCTTGTTGCGGATCAGATATTCGAGCAGATCGAGAACCTGGGGTGTCGTGGGCACGACATCGAGGCCGCGCCGCAATTCGCGTCGCTCGGTGTCAAACGCACAGTCCTCGAAGAAATAGCGCATGGCACCATTCCCCAAGCCCGCCCTCTACCCTCCGAGGGCGCGGGAGCAGTTACCTGACGACAATAGGCCTTCGGTACCGAAAATGTAAGCCGCGAACATCGGTCCACCCCCTCACGGGGTGCCGGCACCGTGCTTTTCCGGAAGGCCCGCTTGGCAGAGACCCTTCTCGAAGATTACGAAGTCATCTGCCCGCCGAAACGGTGCCAGATTGCTGAGATTTTCACGAAGATCCGGATTGCATTCGAGCGCTTGCAGCAGAGGGCGTTGCGCTCGCTCACGCCGCCCGGCGAGTGCGTTGCCGGCTGCGGAAATGCAGGTCACGAGAAGAAGGTTTATCTGACCACGCAATGCGCTCTCGGCGCATGATACTGCCGCGTCATACCGGCCCGCCAGAAAATGCGCATACGCCATGGCGCCGTGCGCGTCGTAGTATATGGGCGGATCGAGCGGGCTAAGTCTCACGGCAAGTGCGGAGTGCTCAAGGGCGAGATCAGGCTCTCCCCTCCAAACTCTCAACCAGGCACTCGTGGCCCAGCCCTGAGCGAGATTCGGGTTGTCAGCCAACGCCCGGTCCACGTAGGCCGCTGCGTCGTCGAATTCACGGGCTATGAAGGCGAGTGCATATCCACCCACCGACAGTGCGACCTGATCATTCGTCCCCAGTTCTACAGCCTTCCGGGCCAGCCGAGTGGCTTCCGCAATTTCCTTTGCCGGATCGCTGATCCAGCCATTCGCCTTGCGCCGGACATAGCACCAGGCGGCCATCGCGTAGCCACAAGCCAGCCGAGGGTCGAGTTCGGTCGCCTTGCAGAAAAGCTGCAGCGCCTCGGTGTTTGCGTTGTTGGACCAACGTGATTTCGCCAGCCCACGCAGATAATGGTCATAGGCGTCCAGATTTTCGGGTGGCTTTCGCCTTGCCCGCTTGATCTCCTCACGCTGCAGTTTCGGGGCGATTGCACCTACGACGCAGGACGTCAGATTGTCCTGCAGATCGAGCATGTCCTCGATCGGGCCCTCAAAGCGCTCTGCCCAGAGGTGCGTTCCAGTTTCGGAATCGATCAGCTGTCCCGCGATTCGAATGCGATTTCCGGCTTTGCGCACGCTGCCTTCAAGGACGTAGCGTACACCAAGTTCGCGGCCGACCTGTTTTACGTCAACGACCCGTCCCTTGTATGCAAAGCTCGAATTGCGTGCGATCACGAACAGCCAGCGAAAATGAGCGAGGGCCATCGTGATTTCCTCCACGATGCCATCTGCGAAATACTCCTGTTCGGGATCGGAGCTGAGGCTGACGAAAGGGAGCACGGCGATCGAGGGCTTATCGGGCAGTGGGAGGACCGCTGTCCTCCCGTCTGGCTGGAACGGGGCGGCCGAAGAATCCGGCACCTGTACTTCCTGAACGGCTCCGACGAAACGGAAGCCCTTGCGCGGGATGGTCTTGATCAGTCGCTGCGCTCCCCCGCAATCGCCGACCGCGGTGCGGGCGGCATTCATGCGGGTCGTGAGCGCAGCCTCGGACACGATGCGCCCTTTCCAAATCGCGTTTATGATGTCGTCTTTGCTGACGACGCGCTGCCGGTTGCGGATCAAGTATTCGAGAATGTCGAAGACCTGTGGCGCAACGGAAACGAGATCAGTGCCGCGACGCAGCTCGCGCCGATCTGTGTCGAACACGTGTTCATCAAAGAGATAGCGCAAGTTGCCACTCCTGTAGCCACACTCCGCTGGATGACGCCGCCTCCACAACAATTGGGCCATAAAAATAAGCCGCCGGTAAGGAAAATGTAAGCCGCACGTCAAGCGTGCCCGACGAAGTCCTGACAGCCTGTCACCAGGAGAGTGATTGCCGAGGGAAATCGCCGATGAGCGCCATCTACGGCCCTGCACAGATGCGACGGACTGCCACATCCCTGCAGCAAGCCGTCAGCCTGTTCCTGCAATTCCGGACCGCATGGCGGAAGCGCCGCGCGCGGCAGAGGGTGCGAGCCGCCCTTGGTGCCCTCAGCGATCGGGAACTGATGGATATCGGCGTGACGCGCGGCGAGATTGACTACGTTACCTCGCAACGAAGCATTGCAAGGCCGCATCGTTCGACACTCCGAGACATTGGCGATGCGCTTCAGATCTTGTTGCTCGCCAATCTGTTCAGCTTGATCTCTGTAGATCGCACCGAGGCTCAATGCACTGCGCAGGATGTTCTGCGGCGAGACTTGACGGTCAAGGGAGCTCCGCCAGGTCAAAAAACGGAGATTCCGGTCAACTCCGCAGCAGATGTCCTGGTGTGGAAGACGATCCGGATAGGGACATTCACGGATACTTTTGCGCTTCGCGACGCGTTGAGCGCGATCGGGTGCGGAGTCGGAAACTCGGCCGCTGAGATACTGGCTCGACCGGCCTTTACGCTGAACCACGGGCAGGCGGAGGTTGCGCTCGTCGCCGTGTCGGTTGCCGAGCTCGGTTTTCGAGACGCTGCTTCGCTGCGGGAGACCTATCTGCGTGCACAAGAGCTCGGTTTCGTCCTTGCGCCCGCCGAAATCGCGCCGCAGCTGAGACTTCAATATTTGGACCAGCCGATCGGTGAGTTTCTCACTATTGGCATGGAGCCCATCAGGACATGGGCGGGTGAAGCTATACTTCTCACCGTGGCGAATGGCGGAGCAGGCCTCATCCTGATCGGTCAGGACGGCCGCGATGATGCGCAGATATCTGTGATGTCCCGTTTTGTGTTCGTGCGACCCCACACAGCTCCAGCTGTGGAAGCCGCCGCGATGGTGAGGTAGTTCGCCGTCTTTTCGGGCTGGGTCAGGGAGACAGTCGATGATCACACGTCGCGACGTGTTGTCGGCGGCCGCTGCCGCGCTCTCCGCCACGCAACTTGTGCCGCGGGCGCTCGCACAGCCGATCGGGAGAACCGTGCATATCCTGACGGGATTCACGCCTGGGCTGCAGGACGGATTGGCGCGACTCGTGGCCGGCCAGATGGGCGGGTATGCCGACACCATCGTGGTCGCGAGCCGGCCGGGCGCAGCCGGTCGCATCGCGGTGGAGGCGGTGAAGAACGCCGACGCGGATGGATCGGTCATGCTGTTCGCGCCGCTCGGCTTCATGATGTTCTTTCCGCACGTCTACAAGACGCTGAGATACCAGCCGCGGGATTTCACGCCAGTGTCGACCGTCGCCTCGACCCCGACCTTGCTGACGGTCGGTCCCAAGGTGCCGGCCGACGTCAAGACGCTGGCGGATTTCGTGGCCTGGTGCCGCGTCAATCCGAAGCAAGCCACTTTTGGCACGCCGGGCGCCGGTACCACCTTGCATTTTCTCGGTGCGATGCTGGGCCGCGCCGCCGGCTTCGATTTTCTTCACGTGCCCTATCAGGGCGGTGGCGCGATTCAGGATCTGGTCAAGGGCGTGATTGCTGCGACCGTCATGCCGATCGGCAGCTCGCTCGGGCTCGTTCAGTCCGGTGATCTCCGCGCGCTGGCGACCACCGGACCGCGCCGCTGCCCCTTTGTTCCGGCGGTGCCGACGGCGCGGGAGGCCGGATATCCGTCGCTCGAGGACCTCACATGGTTTGCGTTTTTCGTTCCGGCCAAGACACCGGCGCCGATCGTCGATAAGCTCAACGCCGCGATCCAGGCGGCCTTGCGCACCGACGAAGTCAAGGCCGGCATGGCAAAGCTGGCGGTCGAGCCCGACGCGATCGCCATGGAAGACTTCGCCAGGCTGATCGCATCCGAATCCGACCGGTGGAAGGCGATCGTGGAGGCAACGGGGTTCGTCCCGACCGATTGAACCCGGCATCGACAGGAGGCAACACATGAGCGGGCCGGCATCCGTGCATGATCTCGTGCAGTCGCATCGCATCACCGCGGTGATCTATGCCGCGGCCAAGCTCAATCTCGCCGAGGCCATCGGCGATGAGGCGAAATCGGTGGCCGAACTCGCCCGGCTGGTAAGCGCCGACGAAGATGCGCTGCGCAGGCTGCTCGTCGGCCTGACGACAATTGGCCTGTGCAGGCAGGCCGATCGGGACCGGTTTGCCATGACCGAACTCGGTCGGCAGCTCGACGAGACCGCCGACCCGTCCTTCAAGGATTGGGTTCTCTTCGAGGGCGAGACGCTCGCGCAAGTCTGGAGCGGACTGGTCGAGTCGGTTCGTTCCGGGAAGAGCGCGGGCGCCTTGCGCGGCGATGGCGACGATCGCTATGCCGCGACGAGCAATGCGCCGGAATGGACCCGTCTGTTCAATGCCGCGATGGTCAACCTCACGCGGACCATCGTTCCAAAGATCGTTGTGGCGCACGACTTCACGGCTGCACGCGTTGTCATGGATGTCGGCGGCGGCACCGGCGAATTGATCGGCGGCCTGCTCCAGCACAATCCGCATCTTGGGGGCATCGCCTTCGATCTGGCGCGCTGCGAGGCAGGAGCGCGGGCGCATTTTGATCGGCTTGGCATTGCCGATCGCTGCCGGTTCGTCGCCGGTAGTTTCTTCGAGAAGGTCCCGGGCGGCGCCGACACGATCCTGATGAAGAGCATCCTGCACAATTGGAAAGACGATCGTTGCGAGGTCATTCTGCGGAACTGCCGGGACGCGCTGCCGGCCAGTGGAACGTTGATCGTGATCGAGCGGATCATGCCGGAGCTTGCCACGACTGAGCCACAAGATCACTCCTGCGCCATGAGCGATCTCAATATGCTGAGGGGACCTGGCGGCCGCGAGCGGACGGAAGCCGAGTACCGCAGGCTCGGCGTCCTGGCCGGCTTCGCCTTCGTGGTAACCAGCAATATCGGCTCGTTCAGCCTCGTCCAATTCAGAAAGGTTGGAAACTGACTGCCGCGTGGCTTCCTTGAGCCGGTCACGTCAGCTGCGATGATGCCATCATGCCAGTGTTTTGCCCGACGCTTCAACTGCAATTTGGAAACATCGAAAAATGTAAGGCCTGCAAGCCCCCCTGCTACTGTGCATGGGGTTGTTTTCTACTGTGCATGGGGTTGTTTTCGCATTTTTGTTTGAGGGGGCTCGTGGGGGCAGAGGGAAGCGGGCGACGCCCCCGCCTCAGCTATCCACCTTCAGCGCGGCAATAAAAGCTTCCTGCGGGATGTCGACCTTGCCGAACTGCCGCATCTTCTTCTTGCCTTCCTTCTGCTTCTCCAGAAGCTTGCGCTTGCGCGTGATGTCGCCGCCGTAGCATTTTGCGGTGACGTCCTTGCGCAGCGCGCGCACCGTCTCGCGGGCGATCACCTTGCCGCCGATCGCCGCCTGGATCGGGATCTGGAACATGTGCGGCGGGATCAGCTCCTTCATCTTCTCGACCATGGCGCGGCCGCGGCCCTCCGCGCGGGTGCGGTGGACCAGCATCGAGAGCGCGTCGACCGGCTCGGCATTGACCAGGATCTGCATCTTGACGAGATCGGCCGGCTTGTAGTCGGTCAGGTGATAGTCGAACGAGGCGTAGCCCTTGGACACCGACTTCAGGCGGTCGTAGAAGTCGAACACGACCTCGTTGAGCGGCAGGTCGTATTTCACCATGGCGCGGGAGCCGACATAGGTCAGCTCCTTCTGCGCGCCGCGGCGGTCCTGGCACAGTTTCAGCACGCTGCCGAGATATTCGTCGGGTGTCATGATCGTGGCCTCGATCCAGGGCTCCTGGATCTCGGCGATCTTGACCACGTCGGGCATGTCGACGGGATTGTGGATCTCGAGCTCGCTGCCGTCGGTGAGCTTCATCTTGTAGATGACGCTCGGCGCGGTCGCGATCAGGTTCAGGTCGAATTCGCGCGACAGCCGCTCCTGGATGATCTCGAGGTGCAAGAGGCCGAGGAAGCCGCAGCGGAAGCCGAAGCCGAGCGCGGCGGAAGTCTCCATCTCGAAGGAGAAGCTGGCGTCGTTCAGGCGCAGCTTGCCCATCGCCGCGCGCAGCGTTTCGAAGTCGTCGGCATCGACCGGGAACAGGCCGCAGAACACCACGGGGATCGCCGGCTTGAAGCCCGGCAGCATTTCCGTAACAGGCTTCCTGTCGTCGGTGATGGTGTCGCCGACGCGGGTGTCGGCGACTTCCTTGATCGCGGCGGTGATGAAGCCGATCTCGCCGGGACCGAGCTCGTCGACCTGCTGCATCTTCGGCGTGAAGAAGCCGACGCGCTCGACGTCATAGGCGGCGCCGGTGCCCATCATGCGCACGCGCTGGCCCTTCTTCATGGTGCCGTCGACGATGCGCACCAGGACGACGACGCCGAGATAGACGTCGTACCAGCTGTCGACCAGCAGCGCCTTCAGCGTGGCGTCGCGATCGCCCTTTGGCGGCGGCAGACGCGTGACGATGGCCTCCAGCACGTCGGGGACGCCGAGGCCGGTCTTGGCCGAGATCATCACCGCATCCGAAGCGTCGATGCCGATGACGTCCTCGATCTGCTGCTTGACCTTGTCGGGCTCGGCGGCGGGCAGGTCGACCTTGTTCAGGACCGGGACGATCTCGTGATTGTTGTCGAGCGCCTGGTAGACGTTGGCGAGCGTCTGCGCCTCGACGCCCTGGCTGGCGTCGACCACCAGGAGGGAACCCTCGCACGCCGCCAGCGACCGCGAGACTTCGTAGGCGAAGTCGACATGGCCGGGCGTGTCCATCAGGTTGAAGATGTAATCCTTGCCGTCCTTGGCCCGGTACTGAAGGCGCACCGTCTGCGCCTTGATGGTGATGCCGCGCTCGCGCTCGATGTCCATGGAATCGAGCACCTGCTCCTTGCCCGCCATCTCGCGGTCGGAGAGGCCGCCCGTCATCTGGATCAGGCGGTCGGCCAGCGTCGATTTGCCATGGTCGATATGGGCGACGATGGAGAAATTGCGGATGTTGGAAATGGGGACGGTCGTCATGGGCGCGGGATACCACTCACATCCTCGTGCGGCAACCATATTGCTGTATTTTCAGGGCCTTTCTTCACGCCAAGCTGATTCCACGGCAGGCCAAAACGCGCTACGCAACGGCTCATGTCCACCACCTCGATCCCATCCGCCAGAGCGCGGGCGAAGACCCGCTTGAGTTACAACCGCTTCCGGGCCTGGCTGGTTGCCTGCGCAGTCCGTCCCGAGGCGCGCCTGTGGCTGGTGATCCAGCTCGCCATCCTGCATGCCGTGCTCTGGACCTTCATCCTGATCAATATCAAGGCGGCGCAGGACGTTCACATGGACGTCGCAGAAGCCTATGGCTGGGGCCAGAAATTCCTCTGGGGTTATGGCAAGCACCCGCCGCTGTCGGGCTGGGTGGCCGGCCTCTGGTTCAAGGTGTTCCCGGCGGCAGACTGGGCGACCTATGCGCTCGCGATGGCGACGGTGAGCGTCGGCATGGTGATCTGCTGGCTCGTGAGCTTGCGCGTGGTGGATGCGCGGCGCGCATTCCTCGTCGTGGTGATGATCGCACTCTACCCGATCTTCAATTTCAAGGGCTTCAAGTACAACCCGGACCTGCTCCAGCTCGTCACGCTGCCGCTCCTGGTGCTCGCTTATCTCAACGCATTCGAGAAGCGGACCTGGCAATCCGGACTCCTGCTCGGCCTAGCCGGCGCGATGGCGCTGATGACCAAATATTGGGTGCTGACCATGGTCGGCGCCATCGGCCTCGCCGCGCTGATCCATCCCGACCGGTTGCGATTCCTGTCGTCGCCCGCACCGTGGGTGGCGATCGTGACCATGATCGCGGCGATGATCCCGCACATCGTCTGGCTGGCGGACGCGCATTTCGTGCCGCTGACCTATGCCGGCGACACCTACAGCCTCCAGGACAGCGGTCAGGTGCATCAGCTCGTCGCCGGCTACGTGCTGCATAATCTCGGCCTGCTGGCATTGCCGGTCGCGCTCGCGGCGCTGGCCATGGCGCTGGTGCCGCCCTGGGTCAAGTTGCTGCTGCGCGCGCCCTCGCGCATCGTCACGCGGGCCTGGGCGCGCGGCGGCAATCCCGGCGTCAATCTTTCGCAGGCGCTGAACGTCTGGATGATCCAGATCATCGTCGCGGTCGGCCCGCCGCTCGGCGCGCTGGTCTTCAGCATCTACATGAAGACCGATTGGGGCATCTCGCTGTTCTTCCTGGTCCCGCTCGCGCTGGTCGCGATTCCTGCGCTGCGGGTGCAGAGCGCCGTGCTGTTCAACATCGCCGCGATCTGGCTCGTGCTCAGCGCTGCGACGCTCGCCGCTTCGCCCTGGATCGCCGCGCGCGAGATGGCGGTTAATGGCGGCAACACCGCGACTTATGGCGCGCGCTCGGAGCTGGCGCGCGAGCTGACCCAGGCCTGGCACGCGCGCTTCGCGTCGCGCTGGGCCGTCGTCGCGGGAACGATGGAGACGATACAGCCGATGGTGTTCTACAGCCCCGATCACCCCAGCCCGTTCACGCCGAACGAAGCCTGGGCTTCCGGGCTGACCTCGCTCGACGACATCAAGAGATACGGCTTCATCGGCGTGTTCGATGCGACCGACGAACGCCTGCCCAAGTTCGAGAAATGGGTGTCCGAGACCGCGCCGAACGCCGAGCGCATCGTGATGACGACGCGCCGCTTCACCCACGGCAAGGCGGGCCCGTCGATGACCTGGAACGTCTATATCGCAGCGCCGGGGAAGTGAGGGTTATTGTCGTTCCGGGGCACGCGAAGCGTGAGCTACGGTGCGCATTTGCGCACCTGAGAACCTCGAGATTCCGGGTTCGATGCTGCGCATCGCCCCGGAATGACAATCGGGCCTAAGTCCCTTCCTCGTTGAACTTGCTCTCGACGAGCTCGGTGATCGCCGCGAGCGCGGCTTCGGCATCCGTGCCGGCGGCGGATACCGTGATCGTCGTGCCGGGACCGGCGGCGAGCATCATCAGGCCCATGATCGAGGTGCCGCCGACGGTCTCGCCGCCGCGCGTCACCCACACCTGCGCATCGAAGCGCTCGACCGCCTGGACGAATTTCGCGGAGGCGCGGGCGTGCAGGCCGCGCTTGTTGATGATCAGGAGATCCTTGGAGATCGCGCCCGCGGGCACGCCTGTCCCCGCTTGTGGCGCCTCGCCGCTCATTTGCCGGCGAGCACGCGGCTGGCGATGGTGACGTATTTGCGGCCCGCTTCCTGAGCCATCGCGATCGCGTCGGGCAGCGAACGCTCCTCGCGCACCTTGGCGAGCTTGACCAGCATGGGAAGGTTGATCCCTGCGAGCACTTCGACCTTGGGCCGGCTCATGCAGGATATTGCAAGGTTTGACGGCGTGCCGCCGAACATGTCGGTGAGGATCGCAACGCCGTCGCCGGAATCGACGCGATTGACCGCCTCGATGATGTCGCTTCGGCAGAGATCGGAATCGTCTTCGGCACCGATCGTGATCGCTTCGATTTGCTTTTGTGGACCCATGACATGCTCAAGCGCTGCCTTGAATTCGTCGGCAAGGCGCCCGTGGGTCACAAGTACTAGACCAATCATCGGAAAACTCCTCGCGGGCGCTTTTGGTGCACCGCACGAACGCGCCACTTTGACCATCCAGAGCCCCCGCGCAAGAGGGGATGTTGCGTATCTCCCTGAATATAGACGGATGGATAATGGGAGCTGCGCCGGTCTACTCGGTCGCGATACTGGGGTTCATATGGTTACCATTTCCCTTCGAACAATCGCCGGTAGGGTTAACGGAAGATGAACTCTTGGTAGTGGTCAAGGCCGCAACAACCAGCGGGAGGGGCGAATGGTCGCGGCCGACCGGGACTCGCGGTATTTCGACACCAAAAATGCTGGTTTTCAACGATTCCGCCGCAGGCAGGCGCTCCGCGTCCGCCGCGTCAAGATCGACCACGAGACCGACGGTCGCATGCTCCACGAAGTCGCAGCGACGAATTCCCAAGCCCCGGATCTCGATCAAGCCAGCCAATACCGGCGCGGGGCGCACCTCAATTTCATCGCCGACTGTCGCCAGATGGACACGGTCATCACCGACCAGAACGGCCCTTTCGACCACGCCCGAGCGTCCCGCCATGATCAAATCAAAGGCAAGGCGCGACTTGCCGGAGCCCGACGGCCCGCGGATCAGCACCGCCAGAGATCCGACCTTGACCGCGGAGGCGTGAACGCTTGGCCCGCCGTCGCTCATAGAGCCGGCAGCCTGACCACGAAGCGCGCGCCGGCAACCGTCGGAGCCCCTTCGGCATCCAGCGGGCCAGGGCGGTTCTCCGCCCAGATGCGTCCGCCATGGGCGTCGATGATCTGCTTGGAGATCGACAGGCCGAGGCCGGAGTTTTGGCCGAAACCCTGATGCGGACGGTCGGTGTAGAAGCGCTCGAAGATGCGCTCCAGCGCGTCGTCGCGAATGCCGGGGCCGTCGTCGTCGACCACGATCTCGATCTCGCCGCGGACGCGGCGGCAGGTGAGACGCACCTTGCTGCCGGCTTCCGAGAACGATTGCGCATTGGAGAGCAGGTTGGAGACCACCTGCCCCAACCGTGAATCATGGCCGCTCACGGCGAAGGAGTCGGTCGGGCTGCGGCCCTCGAAGCGCGTCTCGACCGCGACGTCGTGGCCGAGCTTGGTCTCGTTGGCGACGGACACCAGCGTCGTCAGCAGGCGGCGCAGATCGACGGAGATCGCATCCTGGCGCTGCAATTCGGCATCGAGGCGGCTGGCGTCGGAGATGTCGGAGATCAGCCGGTCGAGCCGCTTGACGTCGTGCTCGATCACCTCGAGCAGGCGCGCGCGGCTGGTCTCGTTGCGCGCCAGCGGCAGCGTCTCGACCGCCGAGCGCAGCGAGGTCAGCGGGTTCTTCAATTCATGGGCGACGTCGGCGGCGAACATCTCGATCGCCTCGATGCGGCTGTAGAGCGCGCTGGTCATGTCGCGCAGCGCGCCGGAGAGGTGCCCGATCTCGTCACGGCGGCGCGTGAAGTCGGGAATCTCGATGCGGGCCTTGATGCGGCGGCGGACGCGCTCGGCGCTGTCGGCGAGCCGGCGCACGGGTCCGGCGATCGTGCTCGCGAGCAGCAGCGACAGCATGATCATGACGGCGGCGGCGACGCCGCCGACCTTCAGGATGGCGAGGCGCTCGGCGGTGACCATCTGGTCGATGTCGTCGCCTTGCGTCGACAGCATCAAGGCGCCGTGGATCGCGCGCGAGCGCAGCACCGGGACCGCGACCGACACGATCACCTCGCCGCGTGCATTGACCCGCACCATCGAGCGTTTCTGGCCCTGCAGCGCGTCCCCCACCTCCGCATAGCCATTGCCGTTCTCGGGCCCGAGCTCGCGATAAAGCGGCAGGTCGCCGCGGTTCAGCCAGGTGCGCACCGCGACCATGCCGCGCTCGACGAAACCGGGCTTCTCAGCCGGAGGCGGCAGATCGAAGCGCAGAACGTTTTCGAGGTTGCGGCTGTCGAGCAGCAGGCTGCCGTTCGGATCGTAGATGCGGGCGCGCGTCTTGGTCGGCGAGATCAGCGTGCGCAGCACCGGCGCCACGCGCTCCGGATTGATCGGGAAGTCCAGCGGCGAATATTCGTCCGAGCCGCCATAGGTCTCGCCCGGCTTGAGGTCGAGCAGCCGGTCGGGGTCGATGGTGATGGCGTTGGTCTGCACGGTCGCGGAGGCCGCGATCGCGCCGGCGATGATCTCGGCCTGCACCAAAAGGCTCTGTGCGCGCGCGTCGATCAGCCCGGCACGAAATTGCGACAGGTACAGGATGCTCGCCACCAGCGCGACGAGGCCGGCAAGGTTGAGCGAGACGATGCGGCGGGTCAGGCTCGAGAAGGACAGCGCGAAGAAGAACTGCCCGGCGCGCTTCAGCCAGTTCAGCGGTCGCCAGCCCTGCTGCTTTTCATCAATGACGTGCTCCGGAACGCCGTTGGATGCAAGATCCCCGGCGCTCCGGTCTGAGTCAGGCTGCGTTCGGTCAAGCAATGCTCACGCCCGCGTTAGGACAGCTCGTGCGAAGGTCCCCGCATCCTAGAGCGATCCTGGTCCCGATGGAACGAGAACCGGAGATGACATCGATCTTCGTGAAGGGTGCCAGCCGCTTCAGGCTTCCTTGAAACGGTAGCCGACGCCGTAGAGCGTTTCGATCATCTCGAACTCGTTGTCGACCACCTTGAACTTCTTGCGCAGCCGCTTGATGTGGCTGTCGATGGTGCGGTCGTCGACATAGACCTGGTCGTCATAGGCGGCGTCCATCAGCGCGTTGCGGCTCTTCACCACGCCGGGCCGGGTCGCGAGCGCCTGCAGGATCAGGAATTCGGTGACGGTCAGCGTCACCGGCTCGTTCTTCCAGGTGCAGGTGTGGCGTTCAGGATCCATGCGCAGCAGGCCGCGGTCGAGCGCCTTGGCGTCGTTCTCCTTCGGCGCGACGGTCGGGTCCTTCGGCGCCGAGCGGCGCAGCACGGCCTTGACGCGCTCGACCAGCAGGCGCTGCGAGAACGGTTTGCGGATGAAGTCGTCGGCGCCCATCTTGAGGCCGAACAGCTCGTCGATTTCCTCGTCCTTGGAGGTGAGGAAGATCACGGGCAGGTCGGATTTCTGCCGCAGGCGGCGCAGCGTCTCCATGCCGTCCATGCGCGGCATCTTGATGTCGAGGATGGCGAGATCGGGCTGGGTGGTGCGGAAACCGTCGAGCGCGGAGGCGCCGTCGGTGTAGGTCATGATGCGGTAGCCTTCGGCTTCCAGCGCGATCGAGACAGATGTGAGAATGTTGCGGTCGTCGTCGACCAAAGCGATTGTGGGCATGAGCCTCTGCTTTCTGCTTTCCGTTTGGGTCGTGGCTTGAAACGGCGAGCAATCCAGTGATGCGCCGCATACATACATGGGTGCCGAAGTTGGCGTTCGAACCTTGTCACCGAGCAATGCAAGCTGGGCTGAAGTGTGACCAAGTTCCACGAAACGCGGCAGATTCGCCGCATCTCGACCCATAACCGGACTCTCGTTTACCCGAAAGAAGGCCCTTCATGCAACCACCTGACCCGAGAAAGCCGATGCAGCCGACTCCCGATTTCGACCCCGGAAAGCTCGCCAAATCGCTGCTGCGGCGGTCCCGGCAGGGGGCTCTGGCGACGCTGATGACCGGCAGCGGCGATCCCTATTGTTCCCTGGTCAATCTCGCCAGCCACCCCGATGGATCGCCGATCCTGCTGATCTCGCGCCTCGCCGTGCACACAAGGAACATCCTCGCCGACAACCGGGTCTCGCTGATGCTGGACGAGCGCGTGGCCGGCGATCCCCTAGAAGGCGCCCGGATCATGCTGTCCGGCCGGGCGGAGGAGGCCGATAGCGACAAGGATCTGGTGCGGCGACGGTATCTCAGTGCCCATCCATCGGCGGAGGGCTTTGTTTCGTTTAAGGATTTCGCCTTCTTCCGGATCCGTCCCACGGGGACCCATCTGGTTGCCGGCTTCGGCCGGATCGTCGACCTCAGGCCCGATCAGTTTCTCACGGACCTCACGGGCGCCGACGACCTGCTGGCGGCGGAAGAGGGCGCCGTCGAGCACATGAATGCCGACCATCGCGACACCATGAACCTCTATGCAACGAAGCTCCTCGACGCCGCCGAGGGCGACTGGCGCTGCACCGGCTGCGACCCCGAGGGCCTCGACATGCAGGACGGCCAGACCACACTGCGGCTGGACTTCCCGGAGCGGGTGACGGATGGCACGGGCTTGCGCAAGATGCTGGTCCGCCTCGCTGGCGAAGCGCGCATGAAGATGGACCAGAGCGCAACGACTTGAACGCCGCGACCCGTCGCTGCGACCCATGACCGTGATGGTTTTCGGGCTTGCAGCGAGAGGGGTCATGGCGCGTCATCGTATGGCATGGGCCGTGGGTCTGGCGCTCGCGATCACCATCTTGCTTGCCACCCCGGCCCTCGCCCAGAAGGGCGATCTCGCCGCACAGGGGGCGCGGATCAACGCGCTCAATCAGGCCGGCAGATATGCGGAAGCGTTGCCCCTGGCGCAGGCCATGGTCGCGAGCCTGGAGAAGGCCAACGACGGTCGCGAATTGTCCGCCGCGCTCAACAATCTCGGCCAGGTCCATGCCGGCCAGGGCCGCGACGATCTGGCCGAGCCGGTCTACAAGCGCGCCATCGCGCTGATGGAGAAGTCGCTCGGCCTCGACACCGGCTTGATCGCGCCCGAGCTGAACAATCTCGCCGCGCTGTATCAACGGCAGGGCCGCTTCGCTGAAGCCGAGCCGCTGTTCAAGCGCGCGCTCGCGGTCAGCGAAAAGAGCCTGTCGCGCGAGCATCCCGATGTCGGCCGGGCCCTCAACAATCTCGCCGCGCTCTATGTGAAGCAGGAGCGCTTTGCCGACGCCGAGCCGCTGTTCCGGCGTGCACTTGCGATCTATCAGAAAGCCGCCGGGCCCGAGCATCCCGCGGTCGCGACCGTCCTGAACAACATCGGTCAGGTCGATCGCGACCTCCATCGCGACGCCGATGCCGAAGCTCCGATCAAGCGCTCGCTCGCGATCCGCGAAAAGGTGCTGGGGCCGGAACATCCCGATGTCGCGCGCTCGCTCAACAATCTTGCCGGGCTCTACCAGCACCAGAAGCGCCATGCCGAGGCCGAGCCGCTTTATCGTCGCGCCCTGGCGATCCGCGAGCGTGCACTCGGACCGGATCATCCCGATGTCGCGACTTCCGCGAGCAATCTCGCCCATTTCCTACAGGCGACGGGACGCACTGCGGACGCTCTGCCATTCGCGCAGAAGACGCTCGCCGCCAATCGTGCCCAGCTGCGTGTGGTGTTGCCGATCCTGTTCGCAGCGCGGCAGCAATCGCTACTGACGAACGACAGGGCGCTCGATGACGCGCTCGGTGCGATCCAGCGCGGCACGCAATCGTCCGCCGCCTCCGCCGTGAACAAGCTCGCGGTGCGGCTCGCTGCCGGCAGCGACCGGCTCGCGGAGCTCGTGCGCAAGGATCAGGATCTTGCGGCCGAATCTGACGCGCTCGACAAGGCGATCGTCGCCGCGGTGTCGAAGCCGCCCGCGCAGCGCGACGTCGCGGCCGAGCAGCGCAGCCGCGCGCGGATCGCGGCGATCGCGAGCGCGCGCAATGGATTGCAGAAGACGCTCGCTGTCGAGTTTCCCGACTATGCCTCGCTCTCCAACCCGCTGCCTCTGACGGTGAAGGAGATCCAGCCGCTGCTCTCGGCCGACGAGGCGATGGTGATCTACTCCGTCGTCGACAGTCAGAGCCATGTCGTCGCGATCACGCGCGAGGGCGTCGACTGGAAGGAGATTTCTCTCGGAGCGGATGCGCTGGCGCAGAAGGTGGCCGCCTTCCGCAGCGGCCTGGATGTCGGCAAGGCGCTTGATGCCTCCGGCAAATCGGGACTGTTCGATCTTGCGCTTGCGAGCGAGCTCTATGCCGCGCTGCTCGGCCCGGTCGAGGCGCTGACGAAGGACAAGCGCAGCTTGCTGGTCGTACCGTCGGCCGCGCTGACCGCATTGCCGTTTCATCTGCTGGTCACGGAGAAGCCGCAGGCGGCGATTCCGGACAGGCCCGAAGGCTATCGCGATGCCGCCTGGCTGCTGCGGCGGCAGGCCGTCTCGGTGCTGCCGTCGGTGATCAGCCTGAAATCGCTGCGCGGCTTTGCCCGCAGGGACCACGGCGTCAAGCCGATGACCGGTTTCGGCGATCCCGTGTTCAACCCTGCAGCCGAAGGTCCTGCCGACCGGCGCACCGCGAGCAGCAAGATCGCCGCGCGCAGCATCGCGACGATGGCCTATGCCGAGTTCTGGCGCGGCGCAGGCGTCGATCGCGCGCGGCTGGCGCAGGCGCTGCCGCAGCTGCCCGACACCGCCGACGAGCTGAATGCGGTGGCGAGGGACGTCGGCGCCGCCGCGGCCGATATCCATCTCGGACGCGATGCCAGCGAAACGACGCTGAAGCGTGCAGCGCTTGCCCAATACGGCATCATCTACTTTGCCACCCACGGCCTCGTTGCCGGCGACGTCAAGGGACTGGGCGAGCCCTCGCTTGCACTCTCCATCCCGGATCAGCCGTCGGAGCTCGACGATGGTCTGCTCACCGCGAGTGAAGTGGCCCAGCTCAGGCTCAACGCCGATTGGGTGGTACTGTCGGCCTGCAACACCATTGCGGGCGACAAGCCCGGCGCCGAGGCGCTGTCGGGATTGGCGCGCTCGTTCTTCTATGCAGGTGCCCGCGCGCTGCTGGTTTCGCATTGGGCCGTGGATTCGGAAGCTGCCACCCGCCTGACCACATCGACGTTCGCGCTGCTCAAGAACGAACCAAGGATCGGTCGTGCCGAAGCCTTGCGCCGTGCGATGTTAACCTATCTCGACGACGCCTCGTCGCCGCGCAATGCCTATCCCGCGATGTGGGGGCCGTTCGCACTGATCGGCGAAGGTGAGGTCAGGTGAGATTGCGCCGCGGCGATTGTGCATCGCAATAACCCCGAGTAACGCGCAAATGCACGTTTGGTTGCGCGATCATTCGTACTTTTTTGCCGCGGCTGCTCAGAGCTGACATGCGTGACGTTTGGCGCGGTCCTTGAATAAACCAAATCCTGCGGGATCAGCTTGGCAAGGCCAGCGTTCATGATTATTACGTCGTTCAGCCGAGGCTGAACGGCCCATTGATCAAGGTGACCGTGGTGGCGCCAAACTTGTCGCGCTGAGTGTCGCGGGTTCTAGGAGGATTCTTTCGTGCAAGAGACGGGCGTGCGCAACGGTGCCTTCGGCGCCGACAAATTCGGCTTAAGGAATCTCAAGCAGCTGCACTGGAATCTCCGTGCGCCGCAACTCTATCAATACTCGCTCGCAGCGGGTGAGGCGGTGCTGTCCGCTGACGGTGCGCTCTGCGCCGACACGGGCGAGTTCACCGGCCGCAGCCCGAAGGACAAGTTCACGGTCCGTGACGCCACCACCGACAAGAAGATGTGGTGGGCCGGCAACCAGTCGATCACCGCGGAGCAGTTCGAAACGCTCTACCAGGACTTCCTCAAGCACGCCGAAGGCAAGAAGCTGTTTGCGCAGGATCTCTACGGTGGTGCCGACCCGGCCTACCGGATCAAGACGCGCGTCTTCACCGAGCTCGCCTGGCACTCTCTGTTCATCCGCACCCTGTTGATCCGCCCCGAGGCGATCGAGCTGTCGACCTTCGTGCCGGAGCTCACCATCATCGACATGCCGAGCTTCCGCGCCGATCCTAAACGCCACGGCGTGCGCTCGGAGAACGTGGTCGCGATCGATTTCACCCGCAAGATCGTCCTGATCGGCGGGTCTTATTATGCCGGGGAGATGAAGAAGTCGGTCTTCACCACGCTGAACTACTATCTGCCCGAGCGCGGCGTGATGCCGATGCACTGCTCGGCCAATGTCGGCGCCAAGGGCGACGCCGCGATCTTCTTCGGCCTGTCGGGCACCGGCAAGACCACGCTGTCGGCCGATCCCAACCGCACGCTGATCGGCGACGACGAGCACGGCTGGGGCCCGAACGGCGTCTTCAATTTCGAGGGCGGCTGCTATGCCAAGTGCATCAAGCTCTCGAAGGAGGCCGAGCCGGAGATCTATGCGGCCTCGACCCGCTTCGGCGCGGTGCTCGAGAACTGCGTGCTCGACGAAGACACCCGCGTGGTCGATTTCGACGATGGCTCCAAGACCGAGAACACGCGTTCGGCGTACCCGCTCGAGTTCATCCCGAACGCCTCGCGCACCGGCCGCGCGCCGCAGCCGAAGAACGTGGTGATGCTCGCCGCCGACGCCTTCGGCGTGCTGCCGCCGATCGCAAAGCTGTCGCCGGCGCAGGCGATGTATCACTTCCTCTCCGGCTACACCGCCAAGGTCGCGGGCACCGAGCGCGGTCTCGGCAACGAGCCGCAGCCGGAATTCTCCACCTGCTTCGGCTCGCCCTTCCTGCCGCTCGACCCCAGCGTCTACGGCAACATGCTGCGTGACCTCATCGCCCAGCACAATGTCGATTGCTGGCTGGTCAATACGGGCTGGACCGGCGGCAAGTACGGCACAGGCAGCCGCATGCCGATCAAGGTGACGCGCGCGCTGCTCACCGCCGCGCTCGACGGAAGCTTGCGCAACGTCGAATTCCGCACCGACAAATATTTCGGCTTCGCGGTCCCGACCGCGCTGCCGGGCGTGCCGAGCGAGATCCTCAACCCGGTCAACACCTGGAAGGACAAGGACGAGTTCGACAAGACCGCCCGTGCCCTGGTCGGCATGTTCCAGAAGAACTTTGCCAAGTTCGAAGCCCAGGTCGACGCCGAGGTACGCGCCGCCGCGCCGGAGGTGAAGCTGGCGGCGGAGTAATCGTTGCTCCGTCTTCAATGCAAAAGGGCGGCTGAATGGCCGCCCTTTTTGTTTGGAGTCGCCAGAGCGAACCGCACCCTCGGTGTCGTCCCCGCGAAGGCGGGGACCCATAACCCCAGGGAGAAGTTGTTGCGCGAGCTGGCAACTCCGAGTCTTCGTCAAACCACTTCCTGTGGCTATGGGTCCCGGATCTGCGCTTCGCTTCGCTGCGCTTGTCCGGGACGACGAGTGTGGCTACGCCTTGAAATACGCGATCTGTGTGCTCGTCGCGAGCAACCTGCCGTTCGGCGACCACAGCTCGGCGTTCTGGTCGGCGTAGCTCTTGTGCATGATCTTCGAATCCGCCGTCGCGAGCACGCGCGTGATGTCTTCAGTGGCGAGCTCTGCGCTGTCGGTGTGGAAATAGGTCGTCAGCGACACCGTGCCGAACGGCACCAGCTCGCGGCGCGCGTGGAAGATGCGGCCGAAGAAGGCATCGGACATCGACATCAGCGACAGCATGTCGAGCTTGCGCGGCGTGCGGTCGCTGATCCAGATCTTGGAGTAGGTGCTGGCGAGCTCGGGCTGCGGCGGGCCGATCCGCATCTCGCCCTCGACGAAGCGGAATTCGTACTGGTTGGCCCAGGACGCCGAGATCTTCGGGAACGGCAGCGTCTGCTCGAACGGCCTGGCGTCCGGATATTGCGCCACCCGGTGTTCCCAGGACGGGCGCCGCTCGGCGAACACCGCGGTGGCGAGCGTTGCCACCTCGCCGCCGCCCTGGCTGAGCTCGACGCTCCAGTGCTGGCTGGAGCGGTTGGCCTTCACCAGCCGCACGTCGAGATCGAACGGCCCCTTTGCGATCGGCGCGCAGTAGTTGACGGTGAGTGCGAGCGGATCGCCGGCGGCTTGCGGATGCTCGATCAGCGCGCGCAAGATGGTCGCGGCGGTGGCGCCGCCGAACGGGCCGACGAAGGCCCAGTAGTCATCGCTGGTGTGCCCCTGCCAGCTGCTGTCACCGGCGGTGATGCGCGTGGCGTCGTCGAAGGGGTGGGGAAGCTTGGCGTGCATTGGAATCCTCGGTGTCTCCCCGCCGGTCATTGCGAGCGCAGCGAAGCAATCCAGACTGTCTCCTAGGAAAGATTCTGGATTGCTTCGCTGCGCTCGCAATGACGCTGGTCGAGGTTGCTGCGGCGTGTCACCGGCGCCGCCTTGGGGATGATAACGATCATATCATCATCCCGCGCGAAGGATGCAATAACCTCGCAGGTAAACGCCGTTTCACGCCGCGGAAAATCAGCCCGCGGCGTCGCGCAGATCCGGCAGCAGCGGCGTCGTCGGGTTCACCGGCACGTTCCAGATTTCCTCGGCATATTCGCGGATGGTGCGGTCGGAGGAGAACCACGCCATACGCGCGACGTTGAGGATGGAGGCGCGGGTCCAGGCCGACGAGACCAGCCAGCGCGCATCGACCGCGCGCTGCGCCTCGTAATAGGAATCGAAATCGGCGCTGACCATGTAATGGTCGAGATAGCGCAGCGCATGCGCGATCGATTCGAAGCGGCCGGGGTCGCCGGGCGAGAACTCGCCGGCGCCGACTGCATTGATGGCGCGCTGCAGCTTCGGCGACCGGCGGATCACGTCGGAGGCATCCAGCCCTTGCTTGCGCCGGATCATCACGTCGCCGGCCTCCATGCCGAAGATCGCGATGTTCTCCGCGCCGACATGGTCGCGGATCTCGATATTGGCGCCGTCGAGCGTGCCGATGGTGATGGCGCCGTTCAGCGCCAGCTTCATGTTGCCGGTGCCCGAGGCTTCCATGCCCGCGGTTGAGATCTGCTCGGACAGATCGGCGGCGGGAATGATCACCTCGGCGAGGCTGACATTGTAGTCGGGCAGGAACACGACCTTGAGCTTGCCGCCGATCGCGGGATCGTTGTTGACGATTTCGGCGACGTCGTTGATCAGCTTGATGATCAGCTTGGCGTAGCGGTAGCTCGCCGCCGCCTTGCCGGCGAAGATCTTCACCCGCGGCACCCAATTGCCGTTGGGGTCGTCCTTGATCGCCTGGTACAGCGCGACCGTCTCGATGACGTTGAGCAGCTGGCGCTTGTACTCGTGGATGCGCTTGATCTGCACGTCGAACAGCGCGCTCGGATCGACCTTGATGCCGAGCCGCTCGCCGATCAGGCGGGCGAGCTGAGTCTTGTTGTGGTGCTTGACGCTGCGGAATTTCTTCTGGAACTCGACGTCGCTGGCGCGCGCCTCGATCAGCGAGAGCTGAGTGGGATCGTCGAGCACGGCCTCGCCGCAGGTCTCGCGCAAGAGGTCGGTCAGCTTCGGGTTCGCCAGCATCAGCCAGCGGCGGAAGGTGATGCCGTTGGTCTTGTTGGTGATGCGGCCGGGATAGAGATGGTTGAGATCGTGGAACACGGTCTCGCGCATCAGGTCTGAATGCATCGCCGAGACGCCGTTGATGCGGTGCGAGCCGACGAAGGCGAGCTGGCCCATGCGCACGCGGCGGCCGCTCTTCTCGTCGATCAGCGAGACCGAGGCGCGGAAGTCGATGTCGCCGGGGCAGCGCGCCTCCGCAAGCGCCAGATGCTGCACGTTGATCCGGTAGATGATCTCCAGATGCCGCGGCAACAGCCGCTCGAACAGCTCGACCGGCCAGGTCTCCAGTGCCTCGGGCAGCAGCGTGTGGTTGGTGTAGGAGAGGGTGGCGACGGTGATCTTCCAGGCCTCGTCCCAGCGGAAATTGTGGAGGTCGACCAGGATGCGCATCAGCTCGGTGACGGCAAGGCTCGGATGGGTGTCGTTAAGCTGCACCGCGACCTTGCCTGCGAGGTTGCGCAGCTGGCCGTCGGAGGCGAGATGCCGTTTCACCAGGTCCTGGAGCGAGGCGGAGACGAAGAAATATTCCTGGCGCAGCCGCAGCTCGCGGCCCGCCGGGCTCTCGTCGTTCGGATAGAGGAACTTGCAGATCGCCTCCGCGCGCGACTGCTCGGCGCTGGCGCTGACATAGTCGCCCTTGTTGAAGGCATCGAGCTTCAACGGATCGGGCGAGCGCGCCGACCACAGGCGTAGCGCATTGACGTGATGGCCGCGCCAGCCGACGATCGGCGTGTCATAGGCGATCGCCTGCACGGTCTCGCCCGGATGCCAGATCGCGCGGTCGCGGCCCTTGTCGTCGACATGCTCGACGCCGCCGCCGAAATTGACGTCGTAGATCACCTCGGGCCGCTGCAATTCCCAGGGGTTGCCGAAGCTCAGCCATTCATCGGGATATTCCTGTTGCCAGCCCTGGTTGATGATCTGGCGGAACAGGCCGTAATCGTAGCGGATGCCGTAGCCGATCGCGGGAATCGACAGCGTCGCCATGCTTTCCATGAAGCAGGCGGCGAGGCGGCCGAGGCCGCCATTGCCGAGCGCAGCGTCCGGCTCGCATTTGCGCAGCTCCGGCAGCGAGACGCCGAGATCGCCGAGCGCGACCTCGAAGATCTTCAGCAGCCCCATGTTGTTGAGCGCGTCGGTGAACAGGCGGCCGATCAGGAATTCGAGCGAGAGATAATAGACCCGCTTGCGTCCCGCATCGTAGCTGTGCTTCTCGGCCGTCAGC
The DNA here is from genome assembly GCF_023100985.1 of Bradyrhizobium sp. 191. Taxonomy (NCBI): domain Bacteria; kingdom Pseudomonadati; phylum Pseudomonadota; class Alphaproteobacteria; order Hyphomicrobiales; family Nitrobacteraceae; genus Bradyrhizobium; species Bradyrhizobium sp. 191. Next base: position 3,925,396 of record NZ_CP064692.1, on the reverse strand, counting down.
CAGCGATGCACGATGCGGTCGCGCAGCGCCAGCGCCGCGGCCTGGTACCAGTCGTGTTTCGTCGCCATGCCCGCGTCCTTGCCGATGGCAAGGCGCAGCTTTGCCAGGATCGCGCCCTTGATCTCAGCCAGCGCGAGTTCGTCGATGGGCTGTCCGGGGGCCGGAGAACTGGGTTGGAACGATGAATCCTGCAAAGCCGTCACTTCCTGGGTCGAAAGAACTCTTACCAATCTACGCGTCCTGCCCTTGCACCGGAACTGCCGCCCGTGCGCTGGTGCACTGCGCTGGCGCAAATTTATGCAAGGAACGGGCCGAATTGGGAACCCGGGCGAGCACGGAGAAACCGGGATTTCCGTGCTAGATTACGAAAGATTCAGCCATCAGTGTGGAGAACACCCCATGAGACTGCTGACGCGACTGCCGATCGAAATCGCCGCTGCGGCCCTGCTCGTCGTCTGCATCGGCGCCTCCGGCGCGGCTTTTGCCGCTGGCAAATCCGGTCGCAGCGCCGACGGTCTCAGTTGCGGATTCACGGTCCCGCAGAACGCGTCGCCCGCAGCCCGCTGCGCCGCGATCAAGCGCCAATGCGGCGGCAAGTTCTACGCAAATGCGTGCGGCGACAAGCTGCTGTCCGCGGCGAATTGAAAGCCGTCGGAGGTCCGGCGGACTCAAGCCGCCTTCGTCTGCACCGTGTCGCAAAACTCCGCGAGACGATTCGCAAGCTGCAGCGTTGCCGGGCTCGCATTCGGCGAAGCCATCAGTGCGAGCTCGGTCTTGTTGATCGGCGCAAAGCCTTCCTTCGCCGTCAGCACGCGGTGCTCCGACTGGATCGACATCTCCGACAGGATGCTCAAGCCCATGCCGGCGGCGACGGCGGCCTGGATGCCGGCGAGATTCGATGACGTATAAGCGGTGTGCCAGGCGCGGCCGGCGCTTTCCAGCGCGTGGATGGCGCCGGCACGATAGAGGCAGCCGAGCGGAAAGCCGATCAGCGGCACCGACGACACGGCGACGTCGACCGGATGGCTCTTGCTGGTGACCCAGTGCACGCGCTCGGGCCATACCGCGATCGCGTCCTTTCCGCCGGCCTCGCGCTTGTAGAGCGCAAGATCGAGCTCGCCGCGTTCGAGATCGCGGGCGAGGTGCTTGCTCTGGTCGGCGCGCACGTCGAGCCGCAGCCCCGGATGCGAGCGCGAGAACGCACCCAGCAATCTGGGCAGCCGGTACGCCGCGAAATCCTCGGGGATGCCGAGCCGCATCGCGCCTTCGCTGTCAGGCTGGCGCAGCACGTCGCGCGCCTCCTCGGCGAGCGAGAGCAATCGGCGCGCATAGGAGAGCAGCCGCTCGCCGGCCTCGGTCGGCCGCACGTCCTTGCCGTCGCGGTGCAGCAGCAGCTGGCCGACATCCTCCTCCAGCCGCTTGATCTGCTGGCTCACGGTCGACTGCGTGCGGTGGACGCGGGCGCCGGCGCGGGTGAAGCCGCCGGCCTCGACCACCGAGACGAAGCTGCGCAGGAGCTCCAGATCGAGCATGCCGGCCTCCATTGGAAAATCCACTGATATGGAGTTAATCATTTAATTTCCAAATGACAAGCGGCCTCTCTAGATGAGGGCATTCTGGAGAATGCCCTCATGTCGCTCGCCACCTCGCTTCCCGCAGCCCCCAGCCGTTTCAACACGCTGCCGCTCGCCATCGGCCTGTTCTGCCTGCTCTGGAGCTACGCCTTCGTCGCCGGCAAGATCGGGGTCACCCATTGCCCGCCGCTGCTCCTGCTCGCCGCGCGTTTCTCGCTCGCCGGCATCCTGATCCTGGGCGCCACGCTGATCCGCGGCGAGGCCTGGTCGTTGTCCTGGCGCGACGCCGCCATCTTCGCCGTGATCGGCATCGCCAACAACGCGCTCTATCTCGGCCTCGGCTATACCGGGCTGCAATCGGTCTCCGCCGGTCTCGGCGGCCTGATCGTCTCGGCCAATCCGGTGTTCACGGCGGCGCTCGCCGCGATCCTGCTCGGCGAAGGCATGACCTGGCGCAAGGCGAGCGGCCTCCTGCTCGGCGTGCTCGGCATGACGGCGATCGTCTGGCACCGCCTCTCGGTCGGCACCGATTCCCTGCACGGCATCGTCTTCACGCTGGCCTCGCTGGCCTCGCTCGTGGCCGGCACCATCCTGTTCAAGCTGCTGGCGCCGAAGGGGTCATTGTGGATCGGTAACGGCGTGCAGAACCTCGCCGCGGGCATTGTGCTGACGCCGGTCGCGCTCACCTTCGCCGATATCCATGCGGTCGACTATACGCCGAGCCTGATCGGCGCCTTCGCCTTCCTCGTGCTCGGCGGCTCGATCCTCGCCTATTGGCTCTGGTTTCACCTGCTCAAGGTGTGCGGCGCCACCGCCGCCAGCGCCTATCATTTCCTGATGCCGCCGCTCGGCATGCTGTTCGCCTTCCTCGTGCTCGGCGAGCACGTCGAGGCGCCGGACCTGCTCGGCATCATTCCGGTCGCGCTCGGCATCTATCTGGTGACGCGGCCGGCGAAGGCGGCGTCGTGAGTTGAAGGCTTCGCTATCTCCACAATCGTCATTGCGGGCGCAGCGAAGCAATCCAGAATCTCTCTGTGGAGGCAGCCTGGATTGCTTCGCTGCGCTCGCAATGACGGAGTGTGTGGCTCAATCCTTCCGGAACACGATCGACGCCATCCAGCCCGTCATCAGCGCCATCGCCACTGTGGCAAGACCGTACAGCAACCCGTTGTGCCGCGCCGTGGTGGCCACGAACTGCTCGAATCCGATCTTGACGATCTCGAACGCGGTCTCGGTCTTGCCGATGAATGCGCCGTTCGCAAACAGCTTGATCTCGATCTCATAGGTCCCGATCGGCACCTCACCGGGCAGCGGAATGCCGGTGCGGAACAGCGTCGGCGTCAGGAACGTCACCGCGCTCGGGTCCTCGCGATAGAGGCCGCGCTGGGTGCGCAAGCGAATGAAGGCCGAGCGGAACGCATCGTTCGGCACCACGTCGGCGTAATCGCCGCCGACCCGCTGCGTCAGCAGCACGTTGTTGAGCCCGATCTGCTGCCGCCGGGCGATCTCGGGCGAGGTGATGGCGTCGAAGGGACGGTTGGCGAACAGCGCGAGATAGCTCGGCACCTGCAGGAACTGCCGGTAGTCGGTGTTGATCCAGATGCCGAAGGTGCGCTCCTTGCGCCGTGTCACCATGTCGGCGCGCGGGCCCCTCACGGTGACGACGAGATCGTAAGCCGTGCGGTCGGCGGGCGTCGTGGCGTCCCTCTCGACCGAGCCGAACAGCACCAGCTCCTCGCCGGAATAGTTCGGTGTGACCGTGACGCGGTGGTTGGAGACCGACACGATCAGCCGCTCGGCCCGCGCGGCGCCGCCGAGCAGCAGGACGAGAACGATTGCGAGAAGCGTGCGCGTCATCCGCTCACTCCCAGCTCGCGAATGGTGAAGAGATCCGAGGGCTGGATCACCAGCTCGATCGCAAAGCGGATTCCGACCGAGAGGATCAAAAGGCCGAGCAGCAACCGCAGCTGCTCGCCGCGGATCTTCTGGCCGGCGCGGGCGCCGAACTGTGCGCCGGTGACGCCGCCGACCATCAGGATCAGCGCCAGCACGGCGTCGACGAGGTGATTGGTCACCGCGTGCAACATGGTCGCGAACAACATCGTGACCAGCGTCAGCACCATCGAGGTCCCGATCACCGTCGAGGTCGGCACCCTCAAGAGATAGATCATGATCGGCACCAGGATGAAGCCGCCGCCGATGCCCATGATGGCGCCGATGAAGCCGATCACGATGCCGACCACCACAACCGGAATCACCGAGAGATAGATCTTCGAGCGCTTGAACCGCATCTTTAGCGGCAGGCCGTGGATCCAGTTGTGGCTGCGTCGCGGCGGCAGCGCGCCGCGCCGGGTCCGCATCAAGGCGCGCAGGCCTTCGGAAAACATCAGGCTGCCGACCGTGGTGAGCAGCACGACGTAGGACAGCGCGATCATCAGGTCGAGCTGGCCGAGCGCGCGCAGCTGGGTGAAGGCCCACACGCCGAGCGTGGTGCCGGTGACGCCGCCGCAGAGCAGCACGCTCGCCAGCGCCGGATCGATCGCGCGCCGCCGCCAATATGAGAGCGCGCCGGAAAAGGACGAGGCCGCGATGTGGCTCGCGACGGAAGCGACCGCCACCGCCGGCGTGATGCCGATGAAGATCAGCAGCGGCGTCATCAGGAAGCCGCCGCCGATTCCGAACATGCCCGAGACGAAGCCGACCGCGGCGCCCATGGCGAGCACCAGGAAGACGTTGACCGGAAGATCGGCGATCGGAAGGTAGAGCTGCATTGAACCACGCACCGGCGAGACGGATCGACGAACGCGGAATGCTCGCGGAAAGGACGGAACGATTGCCGCGCCCCTCAATAGCGGACTTTGCCTGCGGGCGGGACCGGGAACTTCGCGCGTGGTGAATGGGCGTGTGCGTGGTGATATCGCGATCGTCAGCACAACCCAGGTGAGCTGCCTCCCCCGCTTGCGGGGGAGGGCTGGGGAGAGGGTATCTCCGCAGTGGGACTCTCCCAGAGGAGAAAACCCTCACCCGGCGCTAAGCGCCGACCTCTCCCGCGTGCGGGCGAGGTGCACCGGGTCCGTGGCTGGCTTGGTTCGATCTCGTTACTATGCGGCTCAATTCGCCGCCGAAGCCGAGCGCTTGGTCGCGACGGCCTTCGGCGCCGGCTTTGCGCTTGCCTGCGGCGCGGTGTCCCAGCCGCCGGCGGGCGCTGCGACATTGACGGCGTCGTCGGGCTGCGGCTCGGCGCTGAAAGTCTGGATCGCGAGCTTAGCGGCGGCGAGCGATTGCGGGTCGAGGCGCTTGGCGACGTCGTCGCGCTTGCCGGCCGCGTCCGCATCGCCCTGAGCGGCCGCCAGGCTGAACCATTTGTAGGATTCGGCGAGGTTCTGCTCGACGCCGATGCCGCGGGCATAGAGGATGCCGAGGTTGAACTGGCTGTCGGCGACGCCGCGATCGGCCGCCTTGCGGAACCACTGCGCAGCGCTCTTGTAATTGGCGCCGCGCCCACCGCCGTCGGCGTCGAGCACCGCGAGATTGTGCATCGCCTTGGCGTTGCCGCGCTCGGCGGCCTGGGTGTAGTAGCGGCGGGCGATGTCGGCGTCCTTCTTCACGCCAAGACCCTTTTCGTAGAGCGTGCCGAGGCGGAAGATCGCGGGCACCACGCCGGCCTGCGCGGCGCGGTCGTACCACTTCGCCGCTTCGTCGTAGTTCGTGGCGACACCCTTTCCTTCGGCAAAGCGCACGCCGATCTCGTAGGCCGCGGTTGCATCGCCCTTCATCGCGGCGGTGCGCAAGGCCGGGCCGCCGATGCCGTCAGGCAGTCTCTCGCTCGGCGGCACCTGGACGAGGCCGAGCCTGGCGCGGCTCGTGCCCGACAGCGCGCCGGTAACGTCGCTGGAGGCCGGCGGCGGCGGGGCCGCGGCAGGCGCCGGCGGGATTTCGACCGAGGCCGAGCTGGCTGGATTGGCGGCGGGCGGCGGCGCGGCATTGTTCTGGGATTGCCGTCCGATCGGCGTCGGCGACGTCATCGACGGCGTAACCTGCTCGGGCGCGGCCGGCCTGGTCTCGACCGGCGGTGGCGCGGCCTGCGGTGCCGGCTCGCTCGGTATATCCTGCATCGCCTGCGGCGCCGGCGGTGCGCTACCGCCTTCGAGCAGGTTCATCGCCATCTTGAAGGTGCCGAGCACGATGACGACCACGCTCGCGCCGACCAGCAGCGAGCGGATCTTCGCGGTGATGGTCGAACCGCCGTCCTTGCCCTTGTCCTTGGACCGGTCAGCCCCTGCCTTGGCGGCGCGGCCGGTCTTTTCCGGCTGCGCGGCGGCGGCTTGCGCGGCGCGACGTGCGGCCGCGATGAAGCTCGACGACGACACCGGCTCTTTCGGCGCGGTGGCGATTCCGCTGATCGCGCTCTCGGAGGCGGCGATGCGCTCCGACGGCGTGGCAAGGCGTCCGCCCGGCCGTGTGCCCGGCTCGAGCGGATGATCCGGTGGCAATTCCGGCGCGAGCGCGGCCCGCGCGGGCGCGGTATGCGGCTCCAGGATTTCGCTGATCGCACGCGGCGGCAAGGGTGGTGCGACTTGCGGTGCCGCCGGCACCGGCGGCGGCGCAACCGGCGCAGCTGCGTGGAATTCGCGCGGCGCGGCGACGAAGGCGGCTTGCGCACCCTGCGCGGCGGCGGGATTGGGCAGCTCGGGCTTTGGATCGTATTTCGGCTGCTGCGGTTGAGGCCGCGGCTCGCGCGCCATCGGCGCCGGCTCCATCGGAGCGGCCATCGACATCGGCTGCGGCGCCGGCACGGTGCGCACCGCGCGCAGATCGCCCTCGATCATCGAGAGGCGATCGACGACGTGGCCGAGCGCGCTGTGGACGGCCTCGAGCGAGTCCTGGGTGTGCCGGTTGGTCTCGGCCTGGCTGAAGCGGATGTCGGAGAGCTCGCGCTTGACGAGATCGACCATGCCGGAATCTGCGGGCGGTGCGGAGTTGCGGCTCTCGGCCAGCGCGGCATAAGTCGCCTGCTGCCGCTCGAGATGCCGCAGGATGTCGTGCAGCCCGTCCTCGACGCGGCTCAGATTGCCGTTGTGCGGATCGGAGGCGGCTTCGATCCGTTCCAGCAGATAGGAGACGCGCTGTTCGAGATGCGCGAAGGTGGACGCGGAATCGCTGCCGACCTGCATGCGGTCGAAACGGTCCGACAGCGCGCGGATCGCGGCTTCGAGGTGCTCGGTGCTCTCGGATGGCTGAGGCCGTTCGCGGGTTTCGAGCGCGGCGGTGAGCGCGGCGATGCGCTGCTCCAGCACCGCGAAGCTGTCGCCGTGGCCAGAGGCGCGGGTGATCTGGTCGACCTTGGACGACAGCAGCTGCACGTCCTCGGAAAGCCGTGCCAGCGCTTCGTTGGAAGCGACGTTGGAGACGATGCCGCGCAGCGCCGAGATCGCGCCTTCGAGCTGCTGCACGGTCGAGGGATCGTCATTGGCGCGCAGGATCAGATCGAGCTTGGCGCCGAGATTGCGGATCGCCTCGTCGTAGCCGGTGAGCTGCTCGGCCGGCGTCAGCGTGCGCAGCACCTGCTTGATGTCGGACAGCGCATGCTCGATGCCGGAGAGGACCTGGCCGTCGGTGCCGTTGGACCGGGTCTCGTCGATGCGACGGTGCAGCGAGCGGATCTCGTTCTCGATCGATTCGATCGCGCGGCGCGGCATCGCCTCGGTGATGGCGGCACGGATTTCGGCAAGCTCGCTGCGGAAGGCGTCGATCGCCTGCTCGGTATTATCGGGACGCTGCAGCGACTCGATCTGGCTCGTGATCTTGAGCAGGTGGCGCTCGAGCGATGAGAAATCCGGCCCCGGCTGCGGTGGCGGCGGCGCGTAGGCAGGCGCCGGCGGGGCCATGGGCGGTGCGTAAGGAGCGGCAGGCGCAAGCGACGGCGCGGCACGCGGCGGCATCTGCCTGGGCGCAAAGCCGTCGAGCTCGCTCTGGCGCGCGGTGATCTCGGCAACCGCGACGTCGAACGAAGCCGGGCTCAGGGGAGGTGAGCTGCGATAGACCTGCGCGGCCGCGCGCTCGACCGCATCGGCCTGGCTCTGGCGCGTGTCGGCCGGGGCGGGGCGCGGAGCCTGCGGCTGCTGCAGTTGCCGCTGCGGGCGGGAGATTTGCGACAGGCGCGCATCGAGCCGCGAGATCGCATCGTTGAGTTGACGCGCGACGCCCTGCTCGCGCGAGACGTCTGGTCTTGAAGAGTCCTGGCGCGGGACGGGCTTGGAAATCCGTTCGATCTGCTGGGTGATCGCATCGAGCCGCTGGTGGATGTCGGCGACTTCGCGGCTCTCCTGACTGGGCCCTTGGCTCGGCATGTGCTGCGGACGCTGGTCGTAGGCTGCGCGAAAGTTCGGCGGGGCTGTCTCGCCGAGCGTGGAGCTCAGCCAATCGTTGAGTGACATGCCGGCTCTGCGCGCAGCAGCTTCGGCCCGCTCCCGGACGGATGGATCGATGCCGTCAACACTCCACGATACGCGCGAATTCATGACTCTGTCCGGTTCCGACTCCGGCGCCCCACCCGGCGCCTCCAGCCTCCCCACGCGCCCCGGTTGCAAAGACAATCGAATTTGGCGCGGGTCGTCTGCCTCGAAAACCGACTTTTTCCTGTTACGGTAAATAACGAGTTAAGGAATGCGGCGCGGGTGTCTTAAAGTTGGGCGGGGGAACCTTCGGTGCTCGTCATGCCCGGGCTTGTCCCGGGCATCCACGTTCTTCTGTGCTGCGCGACAGGTCGTGGATGGCCGGGACAAGCCCGGCCATGACGCTTGGGAGAGAGTTCAGCCCTTCCCTTGCGCTTGCCGTCTTCCGGCGGCAACACCATGGTCTTGCCGCTGATCGCAGACGCACCTACCGGCCCGGCGGATGCAGCCGCGTGTCCAGCGCAAACGGATCCTGCGATCTCAGCTTGTAGGCTCCGGTGGCCTTTGCAGCGATGAAGATCAAATTCCAGCTCGCCGTCGAGACCACGCTCGGAATCACGATGAACCTGTGTTTCGCAAGCAGCTCATCCCCGAATGCCTGCTGGCCGGCGCTCGGTATCCCCGGCCTCAGCCAGTTGGGATTTGGAACGGTATTGGGCTCGACGACGAATACACCCGCTGGATCGATCGCTGCGGCCGTGATCACATGGGACACCATGTCCAACGCGCGAAATCCCTTATGAACGGCGACCTCCAGAATCGCCGTCGCGGGATCAATCGAACAGTAAACCGTGCGAACTCCTTTGCTGTTCCAGCGGCCTCCGACGAGAAACGCGCCCTCTCCACTGTCCCAGGTCGCAGCATATTTGGATTGATCCAGACGCCAGGCCACCAGCTCGGAGCCGCCGAGCGATGCGGGGAGCGGTGTCACGCGTAAACGCCATACTCAAGGCGTGCGAGAAAATCCTCGACGAGTTCAACACCGGCAGGTGTGGCTAACAGATCAATCGGCCTGCGTTGATCGAGGCCAATGGCCGGGCGCTCCAGCCACTGCTCAGCCTCCTCCTTCGATCCGAAGACCGAAGTGGCTTTCGCCAAAATTTCTGCGAGCTTCCACGCGCGCCCGCTCTGTTCAGGGCTGAGCTGCCGGATATTTTCAGCCGTGTGCCGCTGGTAGGTTCTATGGCTCATTCCGATCGCCTTGGCGAAAGAATCGTCCCAGCGGAGAAATGCGAAATTTGCGACCAGATACACCAGCGCCTTGGATGGGAGGCCACTCACGAGAATTTCGTGAGCCTCTAGTGGGCTCTTGGGCATCTTCCGAAAGGTGGAGGTTCCCCCGAGAAGCCGTGTGACGGCCGCCAGCCGGGCAATTTCAGGGGATTGAGCAAGTTCGTCCATCAGCATCAGTCTCGCCACTTGTCGCTCAAAATATGACAAGTGTCGGAATGATATTCAAGGGCGGGGCGCCAATTCTTGGTCGGGCTCGGCAGCCTCAGCCCTTCCCCTCGCGCTTGCCATCCTCCAGCGGCACCACCGTGGCCTTGCCGCTCATCGCCGACAGCGCCTCCAGTGCCTCCTCGCAGAAATCGGCCACCATCTGCTCGTGCCGGGCCCCCAGGCGGAGCAGGAGCAGGTTGCCGAGGTCGAGCTTGCCTTCTGCCGTGCCGTCCGGAAAACGCTTCTTCAGGATGCGCTCGTAATTGGCGTGGCGGTCGCGGTGGTGCTCGAGCCGAGCCATCAAATCGGCGCGAAGCGGCTCGATGTCGATGCTGTCGAGCGCGTGGAGGCGGACCAGGAGGTCGTCCTTGGTCGAGGCCGGCGTACTGGGCCGCGCGGCCCAGTGCCGCAGCGCTGTTCGGCCCTCCGGAGTGAGCGTATAAACCAGCTTGTTGGGCTTGCCCGATTGGACGACCTCGCGGCCCTGGATGTAGCCGCGGTCGCGCAGCTTGGAGAGTTCGCGGTAGATCTGCTGGTGGTCGGCCTTCCAGAAGAAGCCGATCGAGGAATCGAACGTCTTGGCGAGCTCATAGCCCGTCATCGGACGTTCCGTCAGGCATGCGAGGATTGCGTCGCCCAGTGCCATGACCGGTCTCCTGTTCTCGACCTTGTGGCTTGACTTTATGCGCATCGGCGCATATGCGTCAATGTGCATATGAGGCAGTGAGCAGTCGAGACAAGTCCCGACTGAAAAAATCCAGCAGAATCAACCCGACTGCTACTGTGCATGGGGTTGTTTTCGCACTTTTGCCCTTGGCCTAGGGAGGCACCTGAAAATGACCGGCCTCGATTCCTGGTACGCCTACATGAAGTCTCATGACCGCGCCGCGCTCTGGGACCTCCTGCACCCCGACGCCGTGTTCGAAAGCCCCGTGGTGCACACGCCGCAGCGCGGCCGCGACATCACCTTCAAATACCTCGCCAGCGCCGAGAAGGTGCTCGGCGGCCCCGGCTTCACCTATGTCGGTGAATGGCGCAGCGACAACGGCGCCGTGCTCGAATTCAAGGCCATGATCGACGGCATCGAGATCAACGGCGTCGATATCATCAGCTTCGACGGTGAGGGACGCATCACGCACTTCAAGGTGATGGTGCGTCCGCTCAAGGCGATCAACATGCTGCACCGCCTGATGGCGGAGCAGCTGGCCGCCGCCCAATCATAAGCGCAACATCATCCCCTCGAGGCTATGCCGGGAGAACCCCATGCCGATCTATAAAGCCCCCGTCGAAGACGTGAACTTCCTGCTCAACGACGTCTTCCAGATTGACCGCTACGACAATCTGCCGGGCTTCTCCGATGCGTCGAGCGACGTGCGCGAGGCGATCCTCGGCGAAGCCGCCAAGCTCGCCGAAGAGGTGCTGCAGCCGCTCAATCGTGTGGGCGATCTCGAAGGCTGCAAGCGCACTGAGGACGGCAGCGTCACCACGCCGAAAGGCTTCAAGGAAGCGTTCAAGCAGGTGGTCGAGGGCGGCTGGCTCGGCCTGTCGGCGCCGACCGAATATGGCGGCCAGGGCCTGCCGGTGACGCTGAGCCAGGCGGTCAACGAATTCCAGATTTCCGCCAACATGGCGTTCTCGATGTATGGCGGTCTCACCATGGGCGCGACCGCCGCCCTGCTGGTGCACGGCACGCCCGAGCAGAAGAAGACCTACGTCCCGAAGATGGTTGCCGGCGAATGGACCGGCACCATGAACCTCACCGAGCCGCATTGCGGCACCGACCTCGGCATGCTCCGCACCAAGGCGGTGCGCCAGGCGGACGGCAGCTTCAGGATCACCGGCACCAAGATCTTCATCTCGGCCGGCGAGCACGATCTCGCCGACAACATCATCCACCTCGTGCTCGCCCGCATCGAGGGCGCGCCGGCCGGCATCAAGGGCGTGTCGCTGTTCGTGGTGCCGAAATTCCTGGTGAACGCCGACGGCTCGGTGGGCGCCCGCAACGGCGTCGTCTGCGGCTCGATCGAGCACAAGATGGGCATCCACGGCAATTCCACCTGCGTGATGAACTACGACAACGCCACCGGCTGGCTGATCGGCGAAGAGAACAAGGGCATGCAGGGCATGTTCGTGATGATGAACGAGGCTAGGCTCGGCGTCGCCGTGCAGGGCCTCGCGCAGTCCGAGGTGGCGTATCAGAACGCCGTCGCCTATGCCCGCGAGCGCATCCAGGGCCGCGCGCTCACCGGCGCGAAAGCGCCGGACAAGCCGGCCGATCCGATCATCGTGCATCCCGACGTGCGCCGCACGCTGCTGTCGATCCGCGCCTTCAACGAGGCCGCGCGCGCCTTCGTGATCTGGACCGCGCTGAAGAGCGACGTCGCCCACCGCTCCGAGGATCCCAAGGACCGCCAGGCCGCGGACGACCATATGGGCCTGATGACGCCGGTGCTGAAGGGCTTCCTCACCGACTACGGCTTCGCCAACGCGGTGCAGGCGCAGCAGATGTATGGCGGCCACGGCTACATCGCCGAGCAGGGCATGGAGCAGTTCGTGCGCGATGCGCGTATCGCCATGATCTATGAAGGCGCCAACGGCATCCAGGCGCTCGACCTCGTCGGCCGCAAGCTGCCGCGCGACGGCGGCCGCGCCATCATGGCCTTCTTCGGCGAGGTGATGGCCTTCGCCAAGGAGAATGGCGGCGACGAGGGGCTCAAGCCCTTCATCACGCCGCTCTCCACCTCGCTCGGCCATCTCCAGCAGGCCACCACCTGGCTGATGCAGAACGCGATGGCAAAGCCGGACAATGCCGGCGCGGCCGCCACCGACTACCTGCATCTCTTCGGCTTCGTCGCGCTCGGCTATATGTGGGCGAAGATGGCGAAGGTGACGAATGCCAAGATTGCCGAGAGCGGGGCGACGCCCTATCTCTCGACCAAGCTCGTCACCGGCCGCTTCTTCATGGAGCGGATGCTGCCGGAGACGGCCGCCAATCTGGCGCGTATCCAGGCCGGTTGCGCCACCATCATGGAATTGCCGGCGGAAGCGTTCTGAGCCTGCGTTCCGCTGCCTGCTCCCAATCGTATCGAACAACACACCAGGAGGGCGTCATGCCTGAGGCATTCATCTACGACCACGTTCGCACCCCGCGCGGCCGCGGCAAGCCGGACGGTGCGCTGCACGAGGTCACGGCGCTCGCGCTGGCCACCGTGCCGCTGAAGGCGCTGAAGGACCGCAACAACCTTCCGGAAGATTCAGTCGACGACGTCATCCTCGGCGTGGTCGATCCGGTCGGTGAAGCCGGATCCGACATCGCGCGCTTTGCTGCGCTGAAGGCCGGCCTCGGAGAAGCCGTTCCCGGCGTGCAGATCAGCCGCTTCTGCGCCTCCGGCCTCGACGCCGTGAACTTCGCTGCGGCGCAGATCATGTCCGGCCAGCATGAGCTCGTGATCGGCGGCGGCGCCGAATCGATGAGCCGCGTCGGCATCGGCGCCTCCGGCGGCGCCTGGCCGGTGGACCCCTCGATCGCGGTGCCGGCCTATTTCATGCCGCAGGGCGTGTCAGCCGATCTGATCGCGACCAAATACGGCTTCTCGCGCGACGACGTCGACGCCTACGCGGTGCAGAGCCAGCAGCGCGCGGGCAAGGCCTGGGACGAGGGCCGCTTCAACAAGTCGGTGGTGCCGGTGAAGGACATCAACGGCCTCACCATCCTCGCCAAGGACGAGCACATGCGTCCCTCGACCACGATGCAGTCGCTGGCGCAGCTGCAGCCGTCGTTCACCATGATGGCGCAGATGGGTGGCTTTGACGGTGTCGCGGTGCAGTCGCATCCCGAGATCGAGCGCGTCAACTACGTGCACCACGCCGGCAATTCGTCGGGCATCGTCGACGGCGCCGGCGCCGTGCTGCTCGGCAGCAAGGAAGCGGGCGCGAAGTACGGCATGAAGCCGCGCGCAAAAATCCGCGCCTTCGCCAATATCGGCTCGGAGCCGGCGATGATGCTGACCGGTCCGGTCGACGTCACCGAGAAGCTGTTTGCGCGCTCGGGCATGAAGAAGTCGGACATCGACCTGTTCGAGCTCAACGAGGCTTTCGCCTCCGTCGTGCTGCGCTACATCCAGGCCTTCGACATCGACAGCGCCAAGATCAACGTCAATGGCGGCGCCATCGCGCTCGGCCATCCGCTTGGCGCGACCGGCGCGATGATCCTCGGCACCGTGCTCGACGAACTCGAGCGCACCAACAAGTCGACCGCCCTGGTCACGCTGTGCATCGGCGGCGGCATGGGCACCGCGACCATCATCGAGCGGGTGTAGGTTCGTAGGGTGGGTTAGCCGCAGGCGTAACCCACCTCTTCTGTCCCCGCAGCGAAAGACCGTGGTGGGTTACGCTTCGCTAACCCACCCTACGAATTCAGAGTCAACCGCCGCGCCTGGGATCGGCTGCGGCACCGAGGAGCAACCAACATGTCGTACAAGAACTTCAAGGTTGAGACCGACGCAGACGGCATCGCGCTCGTCACCTGGGACATCCCGGGCCGGTCGATGAACGTGCTCGACGAAACCTCGACCAACGAGCTCGAGGCGATCGTCAAGGCGACCACGGCGGATGCCGCGGTGAAGGGCGTCGTCATCACCTCCGCGAAAGAGGCGTTCTGTGCGGGCGCCGACCTGTCGATGCTCGAAGGCATGAACCAGGCCTATGCGAAGGTCTTCAAGGAACAGGGCGAGACCGCGGCGAACCAGATGCTGTTCGAGCAGAGCCGCCGCTTCTCGCTGGTGCTGCGTTCGATCGAGACGTCGGGCAAGCCGTGGGCGGCCGCGATCAACGGCCTCGCGCTCGGCGGCGGTTTCGAGATCACGCTGTGCTGCCATTATCGCGTTGCGGCCGAGAATCCCAAGACGCGCCTCGGCCTGCCCGAGGTCAAGGTCGGCCTTTTCCCCGGCGCCGGCGGCACGCAGCGCGTGCCGCGCCTGGTGCCTCCGCAGGATGCGATGACGATCCTGCTCAAGGGCGATCCTGTTACGGTCGAGAAGGCCAAGGCGCTGAATTTGATTCACGACGTCGTTCCCGCTGCCGATCTCGTCAAGGCCGCCAAGGACTGGATCAAGGGCGGCGGCAAGGCCGTCGCGCCCTGGGACGAGAAAGGCTTCAAGCTTCCGGGCGGTCCGGTGTTCTCCAAGGCCGGCATGATGATGTTCCCGGCCGGCAACGCCATCTACCGCCGCGAGACCTACGACAATTATCCGGCCGCGCGCGCCATCATGAGCTGCGTCTATGAGGGCCTGCAGCTGCCGATCGACGCCGCGCTGCGCGTCGAGTCGCGCTACTTCGCCTCGGTGCTGCGCTCGAAGGAAGCGGCGGCGATGATCCGCAGCCTGTTCCTGTCGATGCAGGAGCTCAACAAGGGCGCGCGCCGTCCCAAGGACGTGCCGCCGACCAAGGTGAAGAAGATCGCGGTGATCGGCGCCGGCTTCATGGGCGCCAGCGTCGGCTACGTCTCGGCCCGCGCCGGCCTCGACGTCATCCTGATCGACCGCGACCAGGAGAGCGCCGACAAGGGCAAGGCGCATGCGCAGAAGGTGATCGAGGAGCAGATCAAGAAGGGTCGCGCCAAGCCCACCGATGCCGAAGCGCTGCTCGCGCGCATCACGCCGACCGCGGACTATGCCGCGCTGAAGGACGTCGACCTCGTCATCGAGGCCGTGTTCGAGGACCGCAAGGTGAAGGCGGACACCTTCGCCAAGGCGCAGCAATATCTGAAGCCGGACGTGATCTTCGCCTCGAACACCTCGACGCTGCCGATCACCTCGCTGGCCGAGGGCTTCAGGGACCAGGGCAAGTTCATCGGCATCCACTTCTTCTCGCCGGTCGAGAAGATGATGCTGGTCGAGATCATCCTCGGCAAGAACACCGGCGATGTCGCGCTCGCGACAGCGCTCGACTACGTCCGGCAGATCGGCAAGACGCCGATTGTCGTGAACGACTCTCGCGGCTTCTTCGCCAACCGCTGCGTCGGCCGCTACGTCGCCGAAGGCAACGAGATGTTCCTGGAGGGCGTGCCGCCGGCGATGATCGAGAACTGCGCCAAGATGGCCGGCATGCCGGTCGGCCCGCTCTCGTTGTCGGACGAAGTCGCGCTCGACCTCGGCCTCAAGATCATGAAGGCGACGGAGGCCGATCTCGGCCCCAACGCCATCAATCCCGATCAGAAGAAGCTGATGGTGGAGATGGTCGAGAAGCAGGGCCGCCTCGGCCGCAAGAACAGCAAGGGCTTCTACGATTACCCCGAGAAGGGCAAAGGCCAGAAGAGCCTGTGGCCGGGCTTGTCAGCGCTGCAGCCGAAGCAGCTCGACCCTGATACGCTCGACATCGAGGAGCTGAAGCAGCGCTTCCTGGTGGTGCAGGCGGTGGAAGCGGCGCGCACGGTGGAGGACCACGTCATCACCGATCCGCGCGAGGCGGATGTCGGCTCGATCCTCGGTTTCGGTTTCGCGCCTTTCACCGGCGGCACGCTGTCCTACATCGACTTCATGGGTACGAAGAAGTTCGTCGAGCTCTGCCGCAAGCTCGAGGCGAAATACGGCTCGCGCTTCACCCCGCCGAAGCTGCTCGAGGAGATGGCGGCGAAGGACGAGACCTTCTACGGCCGCTTCGCGCCGAAGAAGGCGGCGGCCTGAGAGAGACCTGCAGCCCGGATGGAGCGCGAGCGAAATCCGGGCACGCAAAGCCAAGAGGCCGGATCATTGATCCGGCCTTTTTATTGTCCGTCGCCGAACGGCGAGAATGCGCGCCCCGATACGGTCTCGCCGGCGAGACTGGCCGTCCAGCTGCCTTCGTCGCCGCGGCCGATGCGCACTTCAAAACGCCCGCTATTCTGGTTGGTGAAAGCGATGTCTGCGCCGCGCTTCGTCTTGGCGTAGCTGCACCGATATTCGGTCGGCCGGTCCGTCGCCGATCACATCGCTCACGATGAAGAAGGGCCGGATCATCCACGCCAAATTCCTGCCGCAGCCGCGCTCCGCCCTGGCACCGCTCTTGCTGATGTTTCCCCGGATGGCCCATTGGCATTGAAGGTGTCCCGCAATGATCCCCACGGTGTCTCAAGACAGCGCAGCCGGCGTTGCGGTAAGATACGCGCCCCTGCTGCTTCTGGGCCGGTCGTGGCGACGCCGCGGGCTCCTCCGGCGGCGCAGAAAAATTCCCTCGTGGTTCGGCCTGGTCCTACTCGTTCTCCTTCTCGATATCGCGATGGCCGTGCTCGCCTGGTTCGCCGTCGATGTCGTCCTGCATTGAGAGCTCGCCCCTGCACAGGTAGAACGTCGCCGCCAAATAGGCGAGCTGGCCGGCAATCAGGCAGCCGACGACGATCGGAACGCCCGTCCAAAATCCAAAGCCTGAGCTCTGAAGGACCGTTGCTGTAACGATCGCGGTCGCCGGCGAGACCAGCAGCAGAGTCCAGACTCGGAAGATGAGCCCCGTCGCAAGGCCAGTGATTGCGCTCGCGAGCAGGAGAAGGAGTACAGCCGTCACAATAGCTTCCCGGTCCAGTGATCTGCGTCGTGTTCTCGCGCTGAAGCTGAGCCAAGTGGAGTGCTCTCACAAGGATGGTGACGGCCGCGGAGTGCACAACGCAGAGTTATTGTTAACCCTGACAATGCTCGTAAAATTGAAGTCAGTGCATCGCGAATCTTCGGATTCAACGAATGGCGCAAGCACAGCGCCGGATCATCGATCCCGGTCTTCGTCGCTTCGCCTGTCCTGTCGAACGGCGGACCAAAGCTCCTGCGCAGCTCGGAGGTGAGGAATTTCAGCTGGTGGTGCTGGAACTGTCGCGGGCCGGCGCCAGCGCCTCGGCTGTGGCCTGGCGGCGATCTTCTGGACAATCGCCGGGCCTTCGGTCACGATCTCGCCGCTGTCGAGGCCCGGCGCAGGGCCTGGCCTCCAGGGGTCAAGCTTCAGATAGTCCTCGCCCATTTTCGAGCTTCCTGGCGCCGATTCGACCTCGACCATCTCATAGGGCAGGCCGGCTGACAGGAGGGCCATGGGGGGACGGCGAGCAGGCACCGGTCGAATCCTACGGTTTCGCGGAATTCCGCCTGATGCTTGGTTCGGCCGAAAGAGCAACTACATGCACCTGCTTGAAATAGTCAAGATTGATGCAGGTGCATCAAATGGAGTAAGAGACGGGCGACGAACTTGAGCGGGACCATGAAACGCAAACCATCGACCGAGGCAACGGCTGCCTGGATCCGCCTGATGCGGGTGCAGAGCCGCGTGCTCGATTGCGTCGAGCAGGACTTGAAGAAGGCCGGCTTCCCACCGCTGGCCTGGTATGATGCGCTGCTCGAATTGTCGCGGGCGCCCTCGGGCGAGCTGCGGCCGGTCGAACTCGAGCGGCAGATGCTGATCCCGCAATATTCCACCTCGCGGCTGATCGATCGCCTGGTCGACGAGGGCCTTGCCTCGCGGCGCGAATGCAAGATCGACAAGCGCGGCCAGTTCGTCGAGATCACGGAAGCCGGCCGCGAGTTGCAGAAGCGGATGTGGGGCGCCTATTCGGCTGCGATCGAGAAATATGTCGGCTCGAAACTGTCCGATGCCGACGCCGTCAAGCTCAGCAATCTGCTCGATCGCCTGGGCTGCTCGTGCGGCGAGGTGAAACTGCCGCCCGCGGGCGTCAACGAAAGCATGCCGTCGCGATGATCGCGCGGCAAACCGCTCGTCCGCGCAACCGGTGGGTTCGCGGGCCATCCCTGTCACCGCGCGCGTTCGGTCGAAGCGCCTTTTGATTAGAGTTTGATATGGCGCGAGACCAGATCGATATGACGCCGCTGCAGTCACGCGACGAACTCGTCGCGTGGTTCGAGGCCGGCTGCAAGGACCCGTCCGAATTCCGCATGGGCACCGAGCACGAGAAGACGCCGTTCACGCTCGACGGCCACCGTCCGGTGCCTTACGAGGGCGCGCGCGGCATCGGTGCGCTGCTCGAAGGCATGAAGCTCCTGCTCGGCTGGGAGCCGATCATGGAGAGGGGCAACATCATCGGTCTCTACGACGTCACCGGTGGCGGCGCGATCTCGCTCGAGCCCGGCGGACAGTTCGAGCTGTCCGGCGCGCCGGTCGAGAACGTGCACCAGACCCAGGGCGAGTTGATGGCGCATCTGGCACAGGTGCGCGAGATCGCAACGCCGCTCGGCATCGGCTTCCTCGGGCTCGGCATGACGCCGTCCTGGTCGCGCGCCGATATCCCGGTGATGCCCAAGGGCCGCTACAAGATCATGACCAATTACATGCCGAAGGTCGGTCAGTACGGCCTCGACATGATGTACCGGACCTGTACCGTGCAGACCAATCTCGACTTCTCCTCCGAAGCCGACATGGTCAAGAAGCTGCGCGTCTCGCTCGCGCTCCAGCCGGTCGCGACGGCGCTGTTCGCCAATTCGCCGTTCACTGAGGGCAAGCCGAATGGCTTCCTGTCTTTCCGGTCCGAGATCTGGCGTGACACTGACAACGCGCGCTCAGGCATGATGCCGTGGGCCTTCGAGGACGGCATGGGGTTCGAGCGCTATGTCGACTACGCGCTCGACGTGCCCATGTATTTCGTCAAGCGCGGCGAGGAATACATCGACGTGTCCGGCTCCTCGTTCCGCGCGTTCTTCGAGGGCCGCAACAACAATCTTCCCGGCGAGCGTCCGACGCTGTCGGACTGGGCCAACCATCTCTCGACGATCTTTCCGGAAGTGCGGCTCAAGCGCTATCTCGAGATGCGCGGCTCCGATGGCGGTCCGTGGGGCCGCTTGCCGGCGCTGCCGGCGTTCTGGGTTGGGCTGCTCTACGACGACGTTTCGCTCGACGCCGCCTGGGACATGGTGAAGCTCTGGACCGCGCATGAGCGGCAGGCCCTGCGCGATGACGTGCCGCGCTTCGGCTTCAAGGCCCGAATCAAGGATCGCTATCTGTTCGAGATCGCCAAGGAGTGCCTCGTTCTGGCACATGCCGGCCTGCGCCGGCGCGGCCGGATCGACCAGCTTGGCCGCGACGAGACCCGACACCTCGAGCCGCTCGATCGCATCATCGATTCCGGCCGGACGCCGGCGGAGGAGATGCTGGAGAAGTTCAACGGTCCCTGGAAGGGCTCGGTGGAACCGGTCTACGCGGAGTATGCGTTCTAGAGCTTGTTTGCGCATGATCTTCTCGGAAAACCGCGTCACACTTTTCCGGATCATGCTTTAGGCCAACGATCGGGATTCGAGCCGTTCATCGCCCATACAGGTTTGCGGCGATCAAATGGCCGGCCGAAAAAACCTGAGCGCCGTCAATAACTCGAAAGCTGTTCCGATGAGGAAGGGCCGCCTGTCCGGGGCCGTCATGGCCAGCGTCGCGGCATGTGTGACGCTGCTTTCGCTTGCATTTGTGAGCGTGCCGGCGCCTGCCCAGACGGCGTTCGATCGCCCCGGCGGCGACTACTTCAGCACGCCGGTCACGTCGGGCGATCCCGAGGATTGCGCGCTGCTTTGCGAGCGTGATCGCCGCTGCCGCTCCTGGAGCTTCAGCTATCCCGACGTCGAAGGCGGCTCGGCGGTCTGCTGGCTGAAGAACACCGTGCCGCCGCGCGTGCCGGGAAGTTGCTGCATCTCCGGGGTGCGCGGCGCCGGCGTGATCGAGCCGCGCGTCGAGGGCGTCGAGACCTCGATCGACCGCCCGGGTGGTGATTTGCGCAATTTCGAGCTCAAGGACGGCGAAAGCGTAGAGGCCTGCAAGGCCGCCTGCACCGCCGACAACAAATGCCGTGCCTTCACCTATGCCCGCCCCGGCTACACCGGGCGCGAGGCGCGCTGTTTCCTGAAGAAGGAGATCAAGCCGCCGCGCCGTAAGGCGGGGTTCACGTCGGGCGTGGTGCGGTAATATTCGTACTGGTGCCCCGGACGCCATCAGCGCGTTTACGCGCGGCTGCGCTGCAGAGTCGGGGCCCATGCCACACTGCATTCTGTTGCGCATGGGTCCCGGCTCGGCGCCGCATCGTTCACGATGCGTCTTGTCCGGGACACGTGGGGCTTATGCGTCCGCCGCAACCACCGTGAGCTCGGGCCACAGTGCCTTCCATCGCGCGGCTTTCGTCTCGTAATTAGCGATTGAAAAATTCGGCGCCCGGTTGGGCCGCACGATCAGCCTTGCGACGTCATCGAATCCGTGGGGCGCATAGACGTCGAAACTCTCGCCCGCGCGTCTCACTCCGATTTGCGTATTCTCGGTGAGGAAACGGTCGATGCCGTCCGTCGAGCACGTCAGCGGCGGATAGGGCAGGCCATGCTTGTCAGGGTACCACAGATGCACCCGCGCCTGGTTGCGGATCTCGATCTTGGCACCGAGATGCGCGAGCCGCGCATGCAGCCTGCGGATCACTGCATCTTCCGCCTCCCACGACGTATCGGGATCGAAGTAGAACACGTCGTAGTCGGCGATGCCGTGACCGATCGCACGGCCGGTGAGCACGTTCCACACCGTCTGCACCAGGCAACCCGCGACCAGCCAGGCATCCGGCAGCGCAAGCTGCGCGAGGGCGTCGGCAATCGCAGCGTTGACGGGATTTCTCAGGGCAAGCGTGAGGAATTCGTCACGGTTCATCGTGAAGGGGAGAGACTTCCGCTCAATGCACGGCGGTGAAGAACCGGGCGAGCCTGAACCCGGACAGCCAGGTCCACACTGGCTGACCGCGCATGCCGAGATCCCAGGAGCCAAGCACGGCATCGGCACGGCCGATCAGATTGTCGATCGGCAACAGGCCGACGCCGCCGGCGCGTAGCGGCACGCGGCTGTCGGCGGAATTGTCGCGGTTGTCGCCGAGCACGAAGAGATGCCCGGCCGGCACCGTCACTTCAGGCGTGTTGTCGAGCGGGCCGTTGTCGCGCATCTTGAAGATCAAATGCGAGACGCCGTTCGGCAGCGTCTCGACATAGCGATAGGCAGGCTCGCTGCCGCCACGGTCGTCCTCGGCGGCGCCGACGCCGTCGGGCTTCAGCTCGGCCGGGCGGTCGTTGATGAAGAGCTGGCCCTGCCGCATCTGGATGCGATCGCCGGGCAGCCCCACGACGCGTTTGACCCAGGCCTGCGAGCGGTCGCCGGGCCAGCGGAACACGACGACGTCGCCGAGCTTTGGCGTCTCCGCGAACACCCGGCCGCTCTCGGGCAGGCTGATCTGAATCGGCAGCGACGAGGTGCCGTAGCCATAGGGGAATTTCGAGGCGAGCAGCGCATCGCCGATCAGCAGCGTCGGCTCCATCGAGCCCGACGGCACGTAGAACGGCTCGGCGAGCGCGCCCTTGGCGATGAAGACCGCGGCGACGATGCCGGCGAGCTGCACGAGTTGGCCACCCCAGCCGCTGCTTTTCCGCTTGGGGGTGACAGTCACTTTGTCTTCCACGCTCATGCGCCCGTTCCACCCACCGTGATGCGTTCCATCAGCAGCGACGGCTGGCCGACGCCGACCGGCACGCCCTGACCGTTCTTGCCGCAGGTCCCGATGCCGGTATCGAGCGCAAGGTCGTTGCCGATCATGCGGATGCGATGCAGGTCGGTCGGCCCGTTGCCGATCAGCATGGCGCCCTTCAGCGGTGCGCCGATCTTGCCGTTCTCGATCTTGTAGGCCTCGGTGCACTGGAACACGTACTTGCCCGAGGTGATGTCGACCTGGCCGCCACCGAAATTCGCGGCAAACACGCCGTTCTTGACCGAGGCGAGGATCTCGGCGGGATCGCGGTCGCCCGCGAGCATGTAGGTGTTGGTCATGCGCGGCATCGGCACATGGGCGTAGCCCTGACGACGGCCGTTTCCGGTCGGCTTCATGTTCATCAGCCGCGCGTTCTGGCGGTCCTGCATGTAGCCGACGAGGATGCCATCCTCGATCAGCACGGTGCGGTTGGTCGGCGTGCCCTCGTCGTCGATCGACAGCGAGCCGCGCCGCGAGGCGATGGTGCCGTCGTCGACGACCGTGACGCCCTTGGCCGCGACCTGCTGGCCCATCAGGCCGGCAAAGGCGGAGGTCTTCTTGCGGTTGAAATCGCCCTCCAGGCCATGGCCGACGGCTTCATGCAGCATCACGCCGGGCCAGCCGGCGCCCAGCACGACGTCCATCTCGCCGGCCGGCGCTGGAATCGATTCCAGATTGACCAGCGCCTCGCGCAGCGCGCCGTCGGCGGCCTCGCGCCAGGATCTACTCTCGATGAACTCGGCATAGCCGGCACGGCCGCCATAGCCCTTGCTGCCGCTCTCCTGGCGGTCACCCTGGCCGGCGACGACGGAAATGTTGACGCGCACCAGCGGACGGATGTCGCGATAGCTCTCGCCGTCGGGCCGCAGGATCTCGACGACCTGCCAGGTCGCGCCAAGGCTGACGCTGACCTGCCGCACTCGCGGATCCTTGTCGCGCAGGTAAGCGTCGATCTCGGCGAGCAGCTTGACCTTGGTCTCGAAGCCGGGCGCATCGAGCGGATTGTCGTCACTATAAAGCCGCACGTTGGTATGCGCCGGCGGCGCCGCGAAGCTGCCGGAGTAGCCGCCGCGCACGGCGGCGACCGCGTCGGCGGCGCGAATCAGCGCCGGCAGCGACACGTCGGAGGAATGGGCGTAGCCAACCGCATCGTCCTTGACGGCGCGTAGGCCAAAGCCTTGCGAGGTGTCGTAGGTCGCCTGCTTCAGCCGCCCATTGTCGAACATCAGCGCTTCGGTCTGGCTGTATTCCAGGAACAATTCGCCATCGTCGGCACCCGAAAGCCCGCGCGCGACCTCGTGGCGAACCTGGTCGCGGTCGAGATTGGCACGGTCGAGCAGGGAGGTTGTTGCAGGGTTGGTCATGCGTCCGTCCATTATCGGGGGGCTGTGAGGCAAGATAATGGTTTCGGACCGGTTCCGCGAGGCGCCAAGCCTCACATTACGGAAACAATAGGATCGCTCACCGGTGCCCTATCCGCCGCTACGGCAGCTTGTCGTAGCCCTCGCCGAGCCCGTTCAGGCTGAGCGGGAAGCCGATGCCTTCTTCCGGGGTCTCGAAGATGATGAAGGTCGCGGTCTTGGCGTTCCGCAGCTGGCCCAGCAGCTTGTCGTCCATCACCACTTCCGCCACGCAGCCGTTGGGCAGGCATCTGACGAAACCGGCGCGGCCGACGTCCTGGTTGTCGAGCTTGAGGCCGAGGCCGGAGGGCAGCAGAACACCCAGCGGCGCCACCACGCGCATCAGGCGGCTCTTCTGGTCTGCGGTTTTCAGCACGATCACGGTCAGGCCGGCATTGGAGCGGTCTTCCGCCACCACGCTCTGGATCAGCGCGCATTGCTCGGTCTGGGCGCCGGGCGGGGTATCGCAGCGGATCTGCCAGTCGCCATGGACGGAGCGCACCGCGCCCTGCGCATGGGCGAGGCCGGGGAGCGCCGGGAGGACGATCGCGGTCAGGAGGGCGGTCAGCGCCAGGAGGCCGCTAGCCGGTTTTGCCATCGATCTCGAAAGCCCCATCGGGTCGGTCCCTCTGCTCGCCTGGGTCGCTCGCGCTGGCAGGCCAATCTGGCGGACTGATACGGGAATGACGGCGTCTTGAAGGCGCTTCCCAAGCAAATTCCGCGCCGCCTCGCGCCGCCGCCGCCGGCACGAATCAGGCTCCTGCGCGGCCATCCGCCAGTGCCTACCGCGGGCAATTCCGCTGTCAAGCCGCGGCATCCCGGCAAACGGTATTTTTGTTTGATGTTGCTGGGAAATATCTTGCCGGTGATGGCTGACAGACCGAGCTCAAGACTGCATTGCGATAGATCAAGAATTATGGTTTGAGAGGCTTGATTTCGCGTTCTAGCGATCTGGCCCCAATTCCTCTTAGAGGTATTCTTGCGTGGCGGTTTGTCGGACTGGCGGATCGAATAAGCGTTTCCCGGAAGCAGGGGAATGCACTTGGGGTGATTTCGTAAGGGGAGCGCGAACGGCATGAGGATGTCGATGGGTCGGGTGGGCCGGCAATTGCTGGGATTGGCCACCATCGCCTTGGTGGCGGCTGGCGTCACGCTGGGGACGGGTGGTGCGGCGTTCGCCGAGCTCGGGCAGCCGGCGCCGTGGGAGTGGACGCTGCAGCAGTCCGGTTCCCCGGTGATGGACAATATCGTCTGGTTCCACAATTTCCTGTTCGTGCTGATCACCCTGATCACGCTGTTCGTTCTGGCGCTGCTGGTGATCGTGGTCATCAAGTTCAACGCGAAGGCCAATCCGGTGCCGTCGCGGACCACTCACAACACGCTGATCGAGGTGGCCTGGACGCTGGTTCCGGTGCTGATCCTGGTCGGCATCTCGGTGCCGTCGTTCCGGCTTCTGTTCCTCCAGCTCGACATTCCGAAGGCGGACCTGACCGTCAAGGCGACGGGCAAGCAGTGGTACTGGTCCTACGCCTATCCCGACAACGGCAAGTTCGAGTTCGACTCGCTGATGGCCCAGGACAAGCAGCCCCGCCTGCTCGGCGTCGACAACGAGATGGTGGTGCCGGTCAACAAGGTGATTCGGGTCCAGACCACGGGCGCGGACGTCATCCACGCCTTCGCGCTGCCGGCTTTCGGCGTCAAGATCGACGCCATTCCGGGCCGGCTGAACGAGACCTGGTTCAAGGCCACCAAGACCGGCATGTATTACGGCCAGTGCTCGGAATTGTGCGGCAAGGATCATGCCTTCATGCCGATTGCCATCCGCGTGGTCAACGACCAGGAGTTCGCCTCCTGGGTCGAGGCGGCCAAGAAGAAATTTGCGAGCGGCGGCACCAGCACCTACGCCTCCGCGGCCGGCCCGACGCAGTAAGCGTCGGGGCTTGAGGGACTGAAAGCGATAAAAGGGCGGGACCTCCAAAGGTCCGAATGGGACGCAAGGCAGGATTTGAAAATGGCAACGAGCGCAGCGGCACACGGCGATCACGCGCAAGACCACGGACATGACGAGCACGCCCATCCGACCGGGTGGCGGCGCTACGTCTACTCGACCAACCACAAGGACATCGGCACGATGTACCTCGTCTTCGCGGTCATCGCCGGCGTCATCGGCGCCCTGATGTCGATCGCGATCCGCGCCGAGCTGATGTACCCGGGCGTGCAGATCTTCCACGAGACGCACACCTACAATGTGTTCGTGACCTCCCACGGCCTGATCATGATCTTCTTCATGGTCATGCCCGCGATGATCGGCGGCTTCGGCAACTGGTTCGTGCCGCTAATGATCGGCGCCCCCGACATGGCGTTCCCGCGGATGAACAACATCTCGTTCTGGCTGCTGCCGGCGTCCTTCGCGCTGCTCCTGATGTCGACCTTCGTCGAGGGCGAGCCGGGCGCCAACGGCGTCGGCGCCGGCTGGACCATGTACGTGCCGCTGTCGAGCTCCGGCCATCCGGGCCCGGCCGTCGACTTCGCGATCCTGTCGCTGCATCTGGCGGGCGCCTCGTCGATCCTCGGTGCCATCAACTTCATCACCACCATCTTCAACATGCGCGCGCCGGGCATGACCTTGCACAAGATGCCGCTGTTCGTGTGGTCGATCCTGGTGACGGTGTTCCTGCTGCTGTTGTCGCTGCCCGTTCTCGCCGGTGCGATCACCATGCTGCTCACCGACCGCAATTTCGGCACGACGTTCTTCGCCCCCGACGGCGGCGGCGACCCCGTGCTGTTCCAGCATCTGTTCTGGTTCTTCGGTCACCCCGAGGTGTACATCCTGATCCTGCCCGGCTTCGGCATGATCAGCCAGATCGTCTCGACCTTCTCGCGCAAGCCCGTGTTCGGCTATCTCGGCATGGCCTACGCCATGGTCGCGATCGGCGGCATCGGCTTCGTGGTGTGGGCGCACCACATGTACACGGTCGGCATGTCCTCGGCGACGCAGGCCTACTTCGTCGCGGCGACGATGGTCATCGCGGTTCCGACCGGGGTGAAGATCTTCTCCTGGATCGCCACGATGTGGGGCGGCTCGATCGAATTCCGGGCGCCGATGATCTGGGCGGTGGGCTTCATC
This sequence comes from Bradyrhizobium sp. 191, assembly GCF_023100985.1. Classification (NCBI taxonomy): domain Bacteria; kingdom Pseudomonadati; phylum Pseudomonadota; class Alphaproteobacteria; order Hyphomicrobiales; family Nitrobacteraceae; genus Bradyrhizobium; species Bradyrhizobium sp. 191. The sequence continues at coordinate 3,898,907 of NZ_CP064692.1, read as the reverse complement.
TTCCTGTTCACGATCGGCGGCGTCACCGGCGTCGTGCTGGCGAACGCGGGTGTCGATCGCGTGCTGCAGGAGACCTACTACGTCGTCGCGCACTTCCATTACGTGCTGTCGCTCGGCGCGGTGTTCGCGATCTTCGCGGGCTGGTACTACTGGTTCCCGAAGATGTCGGGCTACATGTACAATGAAGGGCTCGCCAAAGCGCACTTCTGGGTCACCTTCATCGGCGTCAACCTGGTGTTCTTCCCGCAGCACTTCCTCGGCCTGTCGGGCATGCCGCGCCGCTACGTCGACTATCCCGACGCCTTCGCGGGCTGGAATCTGATCTCGTCGCTCGGCTCCTACATCTCCGGCTTCGGCGTGCTGATCTTCCTCTACTGCGTGATCGACGCTTTCGCCCGCAAGGTACCGGCGGGCAACAACCCCTGGGGTGCCGGCGCGACCACGCTGGAGTGGACGCTGTCCTCGCCGCCGCCCTTCCACCAGTTCGAAGTGCTGCCCCGCGTGCAGTAAGCAATCTTCCGCGGCGCCCGTGACGGGCGCCGCGGTGCTACAACGAAGCGAGTAGATCTAAGTGTCCGTCCTCGACCAGAACGCCATCGACATCAATCCCCGCATCTCCGAAGCGGAGGTTGGCGATTACATCGCGCTGCTCAAGCCCCGCGTGATGTCGCTGGTCATCTTCACCGCGCTGGTCGGGATGGCGATGGCGCCCGGGCATTTCCACCCCGTGCTGGCGATCACCTCGCTGCTCTGCATCGCGGTCGGTGCGGGCGCCTCCGGGGCCCTCAACATGGCGCTCGAAGGCGACATCGACGCCAAGATGTCGCGCACCGCGAACCGGCCGATCCCGCGCGGCCGCATCACCCGTCCCGAAGCCATGGCGTTCGGCATGACGCTCGCCTTCTTCTCGGTGATGACGCTCGGCATTCTCGTCAACTGGATCGCAGGCAGCCTGCTTGCTTTCACCATCTTCTTCTACGTCGTGATCTATACGATGTGCCTCAAACGCTGGACCGCGCAGAACATCGTGATCGGCGGCGCCGCCGGCGCGCTGCCACCGGTGGTAGCCTGGGCTGCGGTAACGGGCACGGTCGACGTCGAGCCGCTGCTGCTGTTCGCCATCATCTTCTTCTGGACCCCGCCGCATTTCTGGGCGCTGGCACTGTTTCGCTCCGACGACTACGCACGCGCCGGCGTTCCGATGCTGCCCAACGTCGCCGGGCCCGACGCGACCCGTCTCCAGATCCTGCTCTACACCATCGTGTTGATCGCGGTCGCCGCGGCGCCCTGGGCGCTCGGCTATTTCGATGCCGTCTACGGCATCGTCTCGCTGATCCTCGGCGCCGGCATGCTGGTGCTCGCGATCAACGTCTATATGCGTCGCGAACGCAGCCAGTCGCTGCGCGCGACCCGCAAGCTGTTTGCCTTCTCGATCCTGTATCTGTTCGCGCTGTTCGCGACCCTGCTGGCCGAGGTCGTGTACCGGGCGCTTGCTCCGATGGTTGGGGGCGCATGAGGCAGGAATGGCTGACAAACCCGAGCCAGATGGAATCGTCCTCACAGAGGCGCAGCGGAGGAGCCGTCGTCAGCGTTCGATCGCAATCGCGCTCGCGCTCGGCGTGCTCGTGGTGCTGTTCTTCGCCGTCACTATGGTCAAGGGACCGGCAGTGCTAGTGCGGCCGATGTAGGTAACATGGATCACGAGCCGACCATATCGCGGGATCAGAACCGGACGGACACGAAGCGTCGTCTCGGCGGCCTTGGTTTCAGTGGCCTTGGTTTCAGTGGCCTTGGCCGCGACGCGCTGGTCGCCTCGATCTGCGGCGGCGTGGTCGCGCTGATGGTCGGTGCGTCCTACGCGGCGGTGCCGTTCTACAACTGGTTCTGCCGTGCCACGGGCTTCAACGGCACGACGCAGGTCGCGACCTCCGCGCCGGCCACCGGCCCGATCTCGCGGAGGATTTCGGTGCGCTTTGATTCCAACGTCGCGCCCGGCCTGCCCTGGAAGTTCGAGCCGGAGCAGAGCGAGATCGAGGTCAATATCGGCCAAGTCGTGACCGTCTTCTACACCGTGACCAACCAGGCCGCGCGCACCACCGCGGGCCAGGCCGCCTACAACGTCGCGCCGCTGACGGTCGGCTCCTATTTCCAGAAGATCAACTGCTTCTGCTTCACCGAGCAGACCATGGCGCCCGGCGAGAAGCGCGAGATGCCGGTCGTGTTCTACGTCGATCCCTCGATCGTCGACGACCACGAGAATGACGGGCTGAGCTCGATCACGCTGTCCTACACGTTCTATCCGGTGCGCGATCCCGTGGTGAAGCCGCTCGCCGCCAGCGAGGACAACAAACGCAAGGGAAATCTTTGACCGCCAGGCTCACGGTCAGGCGGTTGGAAACAAGGGGATAAGTGCCTGACAGGCACGGGATTGAGGAGAGAGACGGAATGGCTACGGCGCACACCAAGCATCACGACTATCACCTGGTCGATCCCTCTCCCTGGCCGGCTGTCGGTTCGCTCTCGGCCTTCATCATGGCGGTCGGCGCGATCGCCTGGATGCACCACATGTTCTCGGCCGCGCCGATCGTGTTCGGCGTCGGCACCGTGGGCGTGCTCTACACCATGGCGAGCTGGTGGGGCGATGTGATCAAGGAAGCCCAGTACAAGGGCGACCACACCCGGGTCGTGCAGCTGCACCACCGTTACGGCATGATCCTGTTCATCGCCTCGGAGGTGATGTTCTTCGTCGCCTGGTTCTGGGCCTATTTCAATGCCGCGCTGTTTCCGGCCGACGCCGTCCATGCCACCCGCGATGCTGTGTTCGGCTGCGGCCTCGGCACGCAGCCCGGCGCCTGCTCTGTTCCCGGCACCTGGCCGCCGAAGGGCATCGAGACGTTCGATCCCTGGCATCTGCCGCTCCTGAACACGCTGATCCTGCTCACTTCCGGCACCACCGTGACCTGGGCGCACCATGCGCTGCTCGAGAACGACCGCCAGGGCCTGAAATACGGCCTGATCCTCACCGTCGTGCTCGGCGCGCTCTTCACCTGCGTGCAGGCCTATGAGTATAGCCACGCGGCGTTCTCCTTCGCCGGCAATGTCTATGGCGCGACCTTCTTCATGGCGACCGGCTTCCACGGCTTCCACGTGCTGGTCGGGACCATCTTCCTGCTGGTCTGCCTGTTCCGCGCCTATGCCGGCCATTTCACGCCGAAGCAGCATCTCGGCTTCGAGTTCGCCGCCTGGTACTGGCACTTCGTCGACGTGGTCTGGCTGTTCCTGTTCCTCTGCATTTACGTCTGGGGACGCGGCGCCGAGACCATGGCCCACGCCGCCCATTAAGTTGCATCGAACCGATCAGAAAGGGCGGCCCCAGGGCCGCCCTTTCGCTTGCCGGCCGCCGAACGTTCGGCGGAAACTGTGATAGGGTCCGCCATCATGAACGACACCGCCGGCCCACCGCAGCCCGAAACCACCGTCCTGCAAAGCGCGATGCGCGGGCTCGCCTGCAAATGCCCGCGCTGCGGCCAGGGCAAGCTTTATGCGGGCTTCCTGACGCTCGCGCCCGCGTGCGACCGCTGCGGCCTCGACTATGCCTTCATCGATACCGGCGACGGCCCGGCGATCTTCATCATCATGCTCGCCGGCGGCATCGTTGTTGCGTGCGCACTCATCGTCGAAGTCAAATACCAGCCGCCATATTGGCTTCATGCCGTGCTCTGGCTTCCGCTGATCCTCGCCACCACGCTGCTGCCGCTGCGTGCGATGAAATCGCTGCTGATCGCGCTGCAGTTCCACCACAAGGCGGCGCCGGGCCGGTTGGTCGACCGCGCAAAATGAGCGAGCCCGCGCGCAAGGCCCGCGTGGGCGGCTTCGCGCTGTTCACGCTGTTCCTGACGGCTGCGTTCGTCGCGCTCGGTGTCTGGCAGTTGCAGCGCCGGACCGCCAAGCACGAGCTGATCGCGGCACTCACCGAGCGGCTTGCGGCGGCGCCCGTCGCACTGCCGCCGCCGGCGCTGTGGACCGCGCTGAATCCTGCTCGCGACGAATTCCGCCGCGTCAGCTTCACGGCCACCTACGCGGCCCTGCCCGATGCGATGGTCTATTCCTCCGGCTCCGCGGTGCGCAAGGACGCTTCCAGCCCCGGCACCTGGGCGTTTCTGCCGGCGCGGCTATCCACGGGCGAGACGGTCGTGATCGATGCGGGCTTCGTCGAGAACACGATGCAGGATCGCGGTGTCGAGGACCGCGCGGTGAAGAAGCTCGTCACGGGCCAACCGGTGGCGCTCACCGGCTATCTGCGCTTTCCCGAGGCGCCGGGCTGGCTGACGCCGGCGGAGAATCGCGACAAGCGGCTCTGGTTCGTGCGCGATCACCTGGGAATCGCGAGTGCGCTCGGCTGGGGTACGGTGGCGCCGTTCTATGTCGATCTCGAGCATCCCGCGCCCGCGAACAGCATTCCGCGCCCGGGACCGCTCGACGTGAATCTGAAGGACGATCACCTGCAATATGCGGTGACCTGGTTCACGCTGGCCGGCGCGGTTCTGATCGCCTTTGCCGTATGGGCAAGAGGCCGGCGGCAGGGCTGAGCTTGTTCGGAACCATCTTGAGGAACCCGGTATCGCCCGGGGTTTATTATTCAGCGCATATTCACGAGTGTGGTCCTAAGCCGCTGGTTCTTTTCGCGGCAGACAGGATTGCGGCGTGAGCGATTTCGACCAGATGGGAATTATCGTCGATTGGGTGGACGCCTGCCGGAAGGGCGACCTCACGGCGCTGCTCGATCTCTATGCCGATGACGCCCAGCTCGAATGCGCGTGCAACGGCACGCAGCGATATCAGGGACGGAGCGAGCTCGAAGCCTATTGGCAGCCGCGGCTCAGCGCCTTCTCCTCGGCAGGTTTCGGGCTGGAGGAAATCCATCCGACGCCCCACGGCGTCGATCTCGAATATTCCGTCGCCGGCGCGCTGCGCATTCAGGCCTCGTTTCGTTTCAACCCGGAAGGCAAGATCCGCAGCACAATATGCGAGCCCGCGCGCCAGAACGCGCATGACGGCTGCGTATGCTAGTCTAGCCTGCTGACGGCGCGTCCCGCGTCGTTTCGACAGGAAGACGGCAGCGGACGTAAGTTCGCTCATCCACGCGCAACAGGGACAGCGATCCGCTGAGCGCGCGCACGCGCTCATGCATGCCGGTCAAGCCCCGGCCGAAGACGTTGCCCGCAGGAAGGCCGCCGCCGTCGTCGGAGATCTCGATCGCGAGCGTCTCGCCGGCGACGGTCGCCCTTACATGGGCGTTGCTGGCGTTGGCATGGCGCAGCACGTTGGTCAGTGCCTCCTGGATCAGCCGATACATGGTTTGGGCCGCCGGCCCGTCGATCGCGTTCAGATCGGCGTCGATCGTGTCCGTCAGGATGATGTGCGGTGCCTGATTGCGAAAGGTCCGGAGCAGCGTCTGCACGCTGGTCGAAAGGCCGAGTTCCTCGATATAGAGCGGCCGCAGCCGGTCGAGGATACGACGATTGGTCTGCTGGAGCGCCTCGACCGATTGCAGCAGGCTCTGTGCGGAATTACCGAACTTTCCCGCCGCCGGCGCAGCCTCGACCAGCGCGATCGTGCCGGCGCGGATGCTGAACAGCAGCGGTCCGAGTTCGTCGTGCAGTTCGCGGGCGAGATCGCGCCTCTCGTCGTCCTGGAGCGACACCAGCCGGTGCATCAGATCGCGATTGTCCTGGCTCAGTTGCGCCAGCGTTGCAGCCAGCGCATTCGCCTCTTCGCAGCCTTGCCGGATTTCCGGCGGACCCCCGACCGGAATCGGCCTGGTGTAATCGCCCCGTCGTATCCGCGTGAGACCTTGGCCGAGATCTTGCAGAGGCCGCAGGACGGATCCCGCCAAGACATAGGCGATCGTGCCGGTAAGAACCATCAGCACGGCGACCAGGCTGGTGAGCGCGAGAAAGCCGATCCATTTCTCGAACAGATCGGCCGACATGTCCTGCAGGAATACGATATCGCCGATGCGTCTGCCGTCGATCATCACCGGGGATGCCGCGTCCATGTCGGGGGTGGCGAGAAGATCGATGAACCATTGCGGCACGCCATGCGGCTTGTGCAGGCCGTCCTTCGGTGACGGTGCGGGACCCGCATCCAAGGCGCGGAATTGGATATCGGAGGAGGTGTCCAAGGAATGGACAAAGGCGTCGAGCGTCCGCCGTGGATTGTCCGATGTGCGCAGCGTGTCGTTGAGCGCGGCGGCGATGGCCTCTGTCGAACGCCGCCTCGGCTCGTTCTCCGCCGCCAGTTGGTCCGTTGCGAATATATGGAGCAGCACGCCCGCCAGGATCAGCGCCGCCAGAAAGCTGGCGCCGAGCGGAAGAAACAGTTGCGTCCTGAACGAAAGTCGTTGCCACATTAGGTCAATTCTAACGCGCCCCGGCGGGATTTACCCTTTCCATTTATTCCCGCCGGTCTATGAGTCGAAAAACAAGAGAGTGCGCGATGCAAGATACCGCCAAGCTAGCGACCAGGGTCCTGATCGTCGACGACCATCCCGTGGTGCTGTCCGGTTGCCGCACCCTGTTCGCGTCCGACCATTCAATTCGCATTGACGAGGCGAGCGACGCCAAATCCGGGCATCGCGCCTATGTCAGCAAGCGGCCCGACGTCACCGTGATTGACATCAGCCTGCCCGATGTCTCCGGCTTCGAGCTGATGCGACGCATCCGCAAGGACGATCCCGACGCCAAGATCATCATGTTCAGCATGAACGACGATCCGGCCTTCGTGGTGCGGGCAGTCGAGCTCGGGGCGCAGGGCTATGTCTCCAAGGGCGACGATCCCCGGATCCTGCTGAAAGCGGTACGCAAGGTGGTCGCGGGCGACAATTTCATCTCGCCGCAACTCGCCGAGGCCGTGACGTTTTCCGGTGCGGCCATCAAAGCCAATCCGGCCTCACAGATGACGCCGCGGGAGCTTGAGATCCTGCGCCTGCTTGGACGTGGCGACAAGATCGTCGAGGTCGCCGAGGCGCTCGGCATCTCTTACAAAACCGTGGCCAACACCACATCCCTGCTCAAGCAGAAGCTGGGCGCCAAGAACCACTCCGACCTGATCCGGATCGCGGTGGAAATCGGGATGAACTGATCTTCTGCCAGCGACCGAACCGGCTGCTCCAGGATGCAGCGGTTCGGTCGACGGATCGACGCCGCCGTTGGCCGGGCAATGCATGGGCAACGGGCGGCACCCATCCGCGGACACAATGAGCCGGACCTGTATTCGTTCCTGCAGCAGAAGGTGCTTCGGGAAAGAGTAGCATTCTGAAATAAGCCTCCGGCTGAATTGCATCAGTCGGCGCCCGGAACGATTCGGGAAAAACAGGAACATTTTACGGCCGGCACGGTTTTGGCCTTGACGACTTCGTGGCAGGCGACGAATGCTTGCCGGAACAGTTTTGACGGGCGCGACCCTGACGAGGCAAACCGGTCTGCACACAACGACAGACCTTCCAAGAGAAGGGCTGCGGCAATGCCGCAGCCCTTTTTCATTGGGCGACGGAAGGGCCGGAAGCGGTTTCCCGATGCCGCAAAACACTTTATGGTGGCCCAAAGCCTCTGGCTGTTATCAAGTAGTTTCGTAAGATCAAAGGCTTAAGGATCGAGCCTCGGTTCGGCCCGGCCTTTGGAGGGCAGTTTGACTCGTTATATCTCGACCCGGGGCGAGGCCCCCGAACTCGGCTTCTGTGACGTGATGCTGACCGGGCTTGCCCGCGACGGGGGCCTGTATGTGCCGGCGACCTGGCCACAGCTCCCGACCGAGACGATCGCCGGCTTCTTCGGCCGGCCCTATTGGGAGGTCGCGGTCGACCTGATTCGTCCCTTCGCCGGCGGCGAGATTTCGGACGCCGAGCTTGGTCGTATGGCGAACGAGGCCTATGCCACCTTCCGCCATCCTGCGGTGGTGCCGCTGCGCCAGATGTCGCCGCACCAGTTCGTGCTCGAGCTGTTCCACGGCCCGACGCTCGCCTTCAAGGACGTCGCGATGCAGCTGATCTCGCGGCTGATGGACCACGTGCTCGCCAAGCGTGGACAGCGCACCACCATCGTGGTCGCCACCTCCGGCGACACCGGCGGCGCAGCGGTCGAAGCCTTTGCGGGACTCGAGAATGTCGATCTCGTCGTGCTGTTTCCGCACGGCCGCATCTCCGAGGTGCAGCGGCGAATGATGACGTCGACGGGCGCGGCCAACGTCCATGCGCTCGCCATCGAGGGCACCTTCGACGATTGCCAGGCGATCGTGAAGGGGATGTTCAACAACCATCGCTTCCGCGATGCGACCTCGCTGTCCGGCGTGAATTCCATCAACTGGGCGCGCATCGTCGCCCAGGTGGTCTACTATTTCACCTCCGCCGTTGCCGTTGGGGCGCCAGCGCGCGCGGTCGATTTCGTCGTGCCGACAGGCAATTTCGGCGACATCTTCGCCGGCTACGTCGCCAAGCGCATGGGGCTGCCGGTGCGGACCCTGCGCATCGCCGCCAACGTCAACGACATCCTGGCGCGGACGCTGAAGACCGGAATCTACGAGGTGCGCGAGGTGCACGCGACGGCGTCGCCGTCGATGGACATCCAGATCTCGTCCAATTTCGAGCGGTTGCTGTTCGAGGCCAGTCGGCGCGATGCAGCAGGCGTGCGCCGTCTGATGGAGTCGCTGAAGCAGTCCGGACGTTTCGTGCTGCCCGACGCGACGCTCGCCGCGATCCGCGAGGAGTTCGATGCAGGGCGCGCCGACGAGACCGAGACTGCGGCTGCGATCCGCGCCGCCTGGCGCGAAGCAGGCGAACTGGTCGATCCCCACACGGCGGTGGCGCTCGCCGTTGCGGACCGCGATACCACCGACACGAGGGTGCCGAGCATCGTACTCTCCACTGCCCATCCGGCCAAATTCCCCGACGCTGTCGAGGCGGCCTGCGGCCAGCGGCCGCAATTGCCGGCCTGGCTGGACGGCTTGATGACCAAATCCGAACACATGAGGGTGATGAAGAACGATCAGGCCGAGGTCGAGCGGTTCGTGCTGTCGGTCAGCCGCGCCGCAAAGCAGGGAGTTGCCGGATGAGCGTCGAGATGACCAAACTTGCCTCCGGCCTGACCGTCGTCACCGACGAGATGCCCCATCTCGAGACTGCAGCGCTCGGGGTCTGGGCCGGCGTCGGCGGACGCGATGAGAAGCCGAACGAGCATGGCATCTCGCACCTGCTCGAGCACATGGCGTTCAAGGGCACGACCAAGCGCTCCTCGCGCGAGATCGTCGAGGAGATCGAGGCGGTCGGCGGTGACCTCAATGCCGGCACCTCGACCGAGACCACGTCCTATTACGCGCGGGTGCTGAAGGCCGACGTGCCGCTCGCGCTCGACGTGCTCGCCGACATCCTCGCCAATCCAGCCTTCGAGCCCGACGAGCTGGAGCGCGAGAAGAACGTGATCGTGCAGGAGATCGGTGCCGCGCAGGACACGCCCGACGATGTCGTGTTCGAGCATCTGAACGAGCTCTGCTATCCTGACCAGCCGATGGGCCGTTCCCTGCTCGGCACGGCCAAGACGCTGCGCGCCTTCAACCGCGACATGCTGCGCGGCTACCTCTCGACCCACTATCGCGGGCCCGACATGGTGGTGGCGGCCGCCGGCGCGGTCGATCACGGTCAGGTCGTCGCCGAGGTCGAGAGACGCTTTGCCAGCTTCGAGGGGACGCCGGGGCCGAAGCCGCAGACCGCTCAGTTCGGCAAGGGCGGCGCCAAGGTGGTGCATCGCGAGCTCGAGCAGGCGCATCTGACGCTGGCCCTGGAAGGCGTGCCGCAGAGCGATGCGTCGCTGTTCTCGCTCCAGGTCTTCACCAACATCCTCGGCGGCGGAATGTCGTCGCGCCTGTTCCAGGAGGTGCGCGAGAAGCGCGGCCTCTGCTACTCCATCTATACCTTCCACGCGCCTTATTCCGACACCGGCTTCTTCGGCCTCTACACCGGCACCGACCCGGCCGACGCGCCGGAGATGATGGAGGTCGTGGTCGACATCATGAATGATTCGGTGGAGACGCTGACCGACGCCGAGATCGCCCGGGCCAAGGCGCAGATGAAGGCGGGCCTGCTGATGGCCCTGGAGAGCTGCTCCTCCCGTGCCGAGCAGCTTGCCCGGCATGTGCTCGCCTATGGGCGGCCGCAGACGGTGCAGGAACTGGTGGCCCGGATCGATGCCGTCAGCATCGAATCGACGAGGGACGCGGCGCGTGCGCTGCTGTCGCGGAGCCGGCCCGCCGTTGTCGCATTGGGCAGTGGCAGGGGTCTGGACACGGCCGTATCTTTTGCGGAAGGATTGACCCGGGCGCGCGCCAAGGCGCGGCTGCATTAGGAGCTGTGCTAGGGAGCCCCGCCCCGGAAAGCATCACCATGGCCCTCTTTCGCCTGCCATCCAGTGGACCCGCCACCCTCGCCCCACGCGGCAACGGGCTGCTGCTGCGCGCGCCGCAAATGTCGGACTTCCTGCAATGGGCTCATTTGCGCGAAACCAGCCGCGACTATCTCACGCCCTGGGAGCCGATCTGGCCGTCCGACGATCTCACCCGGTCCGGCTTCCGGCGGCGCCTGCGCCGCTATTCCGAGGACATTGCCGCGGACCGCTCCTATCCCTTCCTGATCTTCCGTGAGCTCGACGGCGCCCTGGTCGGCGGCATCACGCTTGCCAATGTCCGGCGCGGCATCGTGCAGGCCGGCACCATCGGCTATTGGGTCGGCCAGCCTCATGCCCATCGCGGCTACATGACGGCCGCGCTGCGGGTGTTGCTGCCGACGCTGTTCGGCGAGCTCAATCTGCACCGGGTCGAGGCCGCCTGCATCCCCACCAATGCGCCGTCGATCCGGGTGCTGGAGAAGTGCGGCTTCTCGCGCGAGGGCCTGGCGCGCCGTTATCTCTGCATCAACGGGGTCTGGCAGGATCACCTGCTGTTCGGCCTGCTGCACGAGGATTTCCGCGGCTGAGCCGCCATCCCGTGAGGGCTAGGTCTCCCTTCCTGCCATCTTTTTGCTGCCTTGGGTTCGCCGATTTTGACGATATAACGGCGCAGGCCGGCCGGTGGTTGGGTCCGGACATTGTGATGGAGTATGGGTGTCGATGGTGAAGGAGCTTCGGTCATCGCGGAGGGCGTTGCGGCGGGGGACAGCGGTCGCGTTGGCGCTGTCGATTGCGCTCGTGTGCGTCTCGCCGGTGGCGGCCCAATCCTTGAGCGACCGCTTCAAGAGCCTGTTCGGCGGCAAGTCGGACGAACCGGCGCAGCCCAATCCGGCGCCCGCGCCCGCGCCCGGCCAGCCAGCCGATGACGAGCTCGATTGCCCGCAGGTCACCGTGCGCGCCGGCGCCTCTACCTATGCCGTCGGTGCGAACGGCAAGCAGGCTGTCGGTAACGAGATCCGCTTCCAGGCCACGATCACCAAAATGGCGCGCGAATGCGCCCGGAATGGCGGCGACATCACCGCCAGGATCGGAATCCAGGGCCGCGTCATCGCAGGTCCCGCGGGTGCGCCTGCTACAGTCGACGTCCCATTACGTATCGCGGTGGTGCAGGGCGGCGTCGGCGAGAAGGTGATCGCCTCGAAGGCCTACCGGACCACGGTCGCGATGTCGGAGGGCGGCAGCGTGCCCTTCACCTTTGTCGCCGAGGATATGAGCTATCCGGTGCCCTCGGCCAAGGATGCCGATTCCTACATCTTCTATGTCGGCTTCGACCCGCAGGCGCTCGCGCCCGAGCCGAAGGGGCGGAAGAAGAGATAGGCGACGTGTTGCGGCAATCTCAACTGTCATTGCCCGCGGGCGATGACACCCAGTTTGCGGCTGCAGATCGACCAACAAAAAAGCCGGCGCTCATCGCGCCGGCATTTTGATTGGTGAGAGCGCACCCCTCAGTTCAGCTTCTGCCTGACTTCGTTGATGCCCTTGGCGAGCAGGTCGTCGGCGACCTGGCCTCTGACCGACTGCGACAGGATCGTGGAAGCGGCCTGGACAGCGGCTTCCGCGGCTGCGGCGCGGACGTCGGCCAGCGCCTGGGCCTCGGCGAGCGCGATCTTGCTCTCCGCGGTCTTGGTCCGGCGGGCGACGAAGTCTTCCATCTTCGCCTTGGCCTCGGTCGCGATGCGCTCGGCTTCGGCCCTGGCGTTGGCGATGATGTCGGCAGCCTCGCGCTCGGCCGTGGCACTGCGCGACTTGTAGTCGGCGAGCACCTTCGCCGCCTCCTGCTTGAGGCGTGCGGCGTCGTCGAGCTCGGCCTTGATGCGTTCGGCGCGATGATCCAGCGCCGTCATCGCCGTCTTGAAGACCCCGAGATAGCCGAACACGACCATCAGGATCACGAAGGCGACGGCGACCCAAAATTCAGGTTCGAAGAACATCTCGACTAACCCTTCAAGGACGCATCGACCGCGGCATTGACCGACGCGGCGTCCGGAACGACCCCGGTGAGCTGTTGCACGATCTGACCTGCCGCATCGGCCGCGATGCCGCGGACGTTGCTCATGGCGGCGGCGCGGGTCGAGGCGATGGTCTTCTCCGCCCCGGCGAGCTTGGCTGCCAATTGTTCTTCCAGCGCCTTGCGCTCGGCGTCCGCCTGCGCATTCGCCTTGTCGCGGGATTCGTTGCCGATTGCCTGCGCCCGCGTGCGCGCCGCAGCGAGCTCGCTTTCATAGGCCTTCAGCGCCGCGTCGGACTGGTCCTTCAGCTTCTGCGCTTCGGCGAGGTCGCCCTCGATCTTGTTCTGACGCGCCTCGATCGCACCGCCGATGCGCGGCAGGGCGAGCTTGGACACGATCACGTAAAGCAGGACGAAGAAGATCGCGAGCGACACCAGCTGTGAAGCAAAGCTGCTGCTCTCGAACGGCGGAAAACCGCCACCGTGGTGACCACCGTCAGCCTCGGTGTGAGCGCCCGCCGCCGGACCTTTCGCGCCGCCATGACTCTCAGCCATGGAGTTCTCCTGTTGCTGTCACACGCGCCGTTCCAAGGACTGGAACGGCGCGAAAAACGTCGTCCTCAGAGCGGAACGAACAGCAGCAGCAGCGCGATCAGCAGCGAGAAGATGCCGAGCGCTTCGGTCACGGCGAAGCCGAAGATCAGGTTGCCGAACTGGCCCTGAGCGGCCGACGGGTTGCGCACGGCTGCGGCGAGGTAGTTGCCGAAGATCACGCCCACGCCGACGCCCGCACCGCCCATGCCGATGCACGCGATGCCCGCGCCGATAAGTTTTGCTGCTGCCGGATCCATTTTAGACTCCTTGGAAGAAAGATGGGGTTGTGGGTGGAAATTCCCCGGACCGCTCAGTGTCCCGGATGAATGGCGTCGTTGAGGTAGATGCAGGTCAGGATCGCGAACACATAGGCCTGGAGGAACGCGACCAGGATTTCCAGCGAGGTCAGCGCGACCGTGAGCGCCAGCGGCAGCACGCCGCCGATCCAGCCTATGGCGCCGAGCGAGAAGCCGAGCATGGCGACGAAGCCCGCGAACACCTTCAGCGCGATGTGGCCGGCCAGCATGTTGGCGAAGAGACGAACGCTGTGGGAGACCGGCCGCAGGAAGAACGACAGGATCTCGATGAACATGACCAGCGGCAGGATGTAGATGGGGACGCCGTGGGGAACGAAGATCTTGAAGAATTTCAGGCCGTTCTTGTAGAGGCCGTAGATCAGGACCGTGAAGAAGACCAGCAGCGCGAGCGCTGCGGTAACGATCAAATGGCTCGACACCGTGAAGGTGTAGGGGATGATGCCGACCAGGTTCGAGACGCAGATGAACATGAACAGCGAGAAGATCAGCGGGAAGAACTTCATGCCTTCCGCGCCGGCCGTCGAACGGATGGTCGAGGCGACGAATTCGTAGGAGATTTCAGCGACCGACTGCAGGCGTCCGGGAACCAGCTGCGTGCCGCTGGCAAGCATCAGGAGCGAGATGATCGCCACCGCCACCAGCATGTAGAGCGACGAATTGGTGAAGGCGATCGTGTGATTGCCGATGTGGCCCAGGGTGAAGAGAGGCTCGATGTTGAACTGGTGGATCGGATCGATTTTCATCAGCGCGGCATCTCTTGGTCTGCCGGGCAATGCCGGCGGGTCTCGGTCTGCCGGCCGGGCCGGCCCGTACCGGCGAAGCCGGCACGATCATTCCTCTCCTGGTGGGATCCGCTACGAATCGCCGCGCCTGTTTTGACCCGCGCCCGCCGTTCTCACCACATTCACCACGCCAGCCACGAAGCCCAGCAGCAGGAACACGATAAATCCGAAAGGCGACGTCGACAGCAAGCGGTCGAACCCCCAGCCAATCCCCGCTCCGACGACGACGCCGGCGATCAACTCCGAGGATAACCGGAAACCAAGCGCCATCGCCGAGGCTCTGGCCGCTCTGTCTCCACCGTCACCTGCGGGTTGCTCGGTCTTGGTCCGGCGGTCGCGAAATTCGGACAACCGCTGATCAAGACTTCCGAGCCGTTCGGAAAGCGCGGCTTCCTCGGGCGATCTATCGCGATCTCCATCCTCGCCGTGTCCCGTGCCCTGTGTCATGCAACGAAGACCCGAAACGCTGCGGCTGAATGGAAATTGCGCCCGTCACCCTCAAAAGCCGCGCGGACCATACTGATGGCCCATAATCAAGTCAAGCCAAGTCACGATTGCGTCGCTTTCGGTTATGTATCTGATTTGTTTGATGATATCGGCGTGCGCGGCAGCGCTGCACACAGCGTGACGCCGCACCGCAGCAGGTCTCCTCACGATCGGCGGACGCGACTGTCCTTTCGCCTCACGGCCTGGATCAAAGGAGCCACCGCGTTCGTTGATTTCAGAGGCGGGTTTTTGGCGGCGGATTGCCTGACGCGGGTGTAGAATTACACAAGAGCCGCACCAACGCCGTGGCGGAGAGGGCGATGAGACCAGCGACGTCATCCACAACATCATGGCTTGCGGCGGCCGCGGTGATGGTCGTCAGCGGCGGCCTCGTGGCCGCGCAATCCGCGCCCGACGGCGAAAATGGTCGCTACAGCATGACACCCATCCCCGAGGGCGTGCTGCGGCTCGACACGCGCACCGGCACGGTGTCGACCTGCACCAAGAACGGCGCCGGCTGGGCCTGCTACGCGGTGCCCGACGAGCGGACCGCACTCGACGCCGAGATCGGCAGGCTCCAGGCCGAGGTCGAGAGGCTGAAGGGACAGCTCGCGGCGGGGCCGACGGTGTCGGGCAAGATCGACGAGGCGCTGCCGAAATCCGACCAGTTGAAGAAGGCGGAGCCCAAGGCCGTCGAGGGCGAGCGCAAGATCGAGATCCCGCTGCCGAGCGACCAGGACGTCGATCGTGTGATGTCGTTCCTGGAAAAGGCCTGGCGGCGGCTGATCGACATGGCCAACCGCGTGCAGAAGGACGTGTCGGGCAAGATTTGAGAGTTTGAATGACGCCTGAGAAACAGCTGACGCGTTCGGTGCCATCGACCGTGCAGGCCACGGCCATCGGTACCGCCCTGTTGACGGTGCCGACGCCCGGGCGAACCTTCGTCGATCTCACCGCGGAAGCGGCGAAGTTCATCAAGGACGTTCACGCGCGGGACGGCGCGCTGACGCTGTTCGTCCGCCACACCTCGGCCTCGCTGACCATTCAGGAGAACGCCGATCCCTCCGTGCTGGTCGATCTCACCACGGCACTGTCACGGCTCGCACCGGAGAACGCCGGGTGGACCCATGACACCGAGGGGCCCGACGACATGCCCGCGCACATCAAGACCATGCTGACGGGGACCTCTTGCCAGGTCCCGGTCCTCAACGGGAAGCTCGCGCTCGGCACCTGGCAGGCGATCTATCTGGTCGAGCATCGCAGCCGCCCGCACCGCCGCGAGATCGTGCTGCAATTCATCGGCAGCAATCAGTAAGCGCACAAGACAAAACCGGCCGCGGAGACCGCGGCCGGTTCGTGTCGTCGATCGCTGCTAAAGCATGATCCGGAAAAGTGCGAAGCGGTTTTCCGGAAAGATCATGCGTAAACAACAACCTGAAGCGCGATGACGATTCATCCAAATCGCATCGCGCTTTAGGATCAGGTCGCCTTGATGTCGACGTCCTTGGTCTCGGGCAGGAAGAAGAAACCGATCACGACGGTGATGGACGCGAAGATGATCGGGTACCAGAGGCCGGCATAGATGTCGCCGGTCGAGGCCACGATGGCGAAGGCGGTCGCCGGCAAGAGGCCGCCGAACCAGCCGTTGCCGATGTGGTAGGGCAGCGACATCGAGGTGTAGCGGATGCGGGTCGGGAACAGTTCGACCAGCATCGCCGCGATCGGGCCGTACACCATGGTGACGAACAGCACCAGGATGAACAGCAGGCCGACGATCGCCGCCACCTGCGGACGGAAGATGTCGAAGGGATGCGACATCTTCACGATGCCGGCGTCACCCGCCTTCGGATAACCGGCCGCCTGCACCGCGGCGAGGACCGCCGGGTTGCCGTCCTTGGCATTGGCGTAGGGCACTTCCTTGCCGTTGACCATCACCTTCACGTCCGAACCGGCCGCACCGGGCGTGGTCGAGTACTTGACCGACGACTGCGACAGGTAGGCGCGTGCGGTGTCGCAAGGCGCGGTGAAGACGCGAGTGCCGACCGGGTTGAACAGGTCGCCGCAGCCCTTGGGATCGGCCACCACCTCGACCTTGACCGTCTCGATGGCCTTTTCCAGCGCCGGGTTGGCGTTGGTGGTGATCATCTTGAAGATCGGGAAGAAGGTCAGTGCCGCGATCAGGCAGCCGCCGAGAATGATCGGCTTGCGGCCGATCTTGTCGGACAGCATGCCGAATACGATGAAGAAGCCGGTGCCGAGCAGCAGCGACCAGGCGATCAGCAGGTTGGCGGTATAGCCGTCGACCTTCAGGATCGATTGCAGGAAGAACAGCGCGTAGAACTGGCCAGTGTACCAGACCACGCCCTGGCCCATCACGCCGCCGAGCAGGGCGAGCAGCACGAGCTTGCCGTTCTGCCAGTTGCCGAAGGCTTCCGTCAGCGGCGCCTTCGAACCCTTCCCCTCTTCCTTCATCTTCTGGAAGATCGGCGATTCGTTGAGGCGAAGCCGGATCCAGACCGAGATTCCGAGCAGCAGGACCGACACCAGGAACGGAATGCGCCAGCCCCAGGCCGCGAAGTCCGCTTCGCCGACCGCGGTGCGGGTGAACAGGATCACCAGCAGCGACAGGAACAGGCCGAGCGTCGCGGTGGTCTGGATGAAGGAAGTGTAGTAGCCGCGCTTGCCGTTCGGCGCATGCTCCGCGACGTAGGTCGCAGCGCCGCCGTATTCGCCGCCGAGCGCCAGACCCTGGGCAAGACGCAAGATGATCAGGATGATCGGCGCCGCGATGCCGATGGTCGCGGCGTTGGGCAGCAGGCCGACGATGAAGGTCGACAGACCCATGATCAGGATGGTGACGAGGAAGGTGTATTTGCGGCCGACGATGTCGCCGATGCGGCCGAACACGATGGCGCCGAAGGGGCGGACCAGGAAGCCGGCGGCGAACGCCAGCAACGCGAAGATGTCGCGGGTTGCCGGCGGATAGGCCGAGAAGAACTGGGCGCCGATGATGCTTGCCAGCGAACCGTAGAGATAGAAGTCGTACCACTCGAACACGGTACCGAGCGAGGAGGCGAGAATGACGAAACGTTCGTCCTTCGTCATCCCGGCGCCGGCAGATGGTGCCGATGTTGCAGTTATTGTCGTCATTCCGATTCGCTCCCGCTTGTTTTCTTTTCAAGAACCGATCCGCGCCACGTGGGCGCGCCACCAATCGGGAGCGAGCAATGACATGCCTACCGCATCCGGCCCAATAGTACTTTCGACGCGAATCGGGAGCACCGCGGAGATATCGGACGGGAAATCACGGAGCCGCGAGAGCGAAATACCGTGGGGTCCGCAACCCTCAAACTAAAGTCCAAGGACGGAAAAGCCAATCGCGACAATCCACATCACGACGGACACCAGCGCAGACCAGTATGCGAACACCAGATAGGTCTCTCGCATCACCGCCGAGACTGTTTTTTGTGCATGCGGCTGAGGCGGGCGCCTGTCTTTTGGAAGATACAGCCACATCTCGGTGCGCCGGTGGTCTTTGGTCCGCGCCTCCTCCGCCTTCAGGAGCAGCACCAGTGTCATGAGCAGGCTCAGAAAGCCTCCCGCCTGAAACGCGGAGCGCGGCAGAAACGAAAGGGCGATCATGACGCAGAATATGGCGAGCGAGGCAAATCCGCACGCGCGCAGGACCGTTTCAAAGGCGATGCGGCGCATTTCTTCCATGAGGAGGGGACTCCGTCGCCTGGCTCATTGGGGTCGAGAGGATCGGGATGCGGCCTAGGGTAGTCCCTGCGGGGCCTGCCTTCAATGGTTCCCGCCCGCCGTTCAGAGGCCGATGCTGATGAAATTGCCGGCGGCGGGGAGCGCCAGAATGGCCGTGCCGGCCAGCCAGATCCAAAGCGAGACGCCGTTCGACTCCTGTGCGCCGGTGACGCGTTCGTAGATGGCGGCGGGAATGCCGCCCAGGATGACGGTCGCGGTCGAGACCATCAGCGAGGCGAACATCAGCGTCAGCGACATGCTTCCGAACAGAAGAGGGCCTGCGAGCGGCTGGACATAGAGCAGGGCGAAGATCAGCCAGAGCTGGTTGAAGAGGCCATTGATCATTCCGAAGAAGGCAATACCGATCAGGAAGAAGTTGCGGTTCATGATCCGCCTCCCGCAAGCCGCGGCGCGAGATTGAGCACGAGCAATGTGTAGTGGAGCACGATCCGCAACCAGAACATCCAGACGAAACCGAACAGCCACACGACGGCTGGAGGAACTGCCTTCGGCGTGACGATCGCAATGGCGGTGAGCACCGGATCGGTGAGGCGGCAGAAGAAGCGCCAGATATAGTTCGGCGAGTCGGCGTCGACGAAGAGGCCGAGCAGGAAGCGGCCGAGCATGGTGTACATCAGAGCCGCCAGAACGAAGTTCGGCAGGTGAAAATACCAGTATCTGGCCAACGAGTCGGCAATGTCCAAAATCGGTCCTCCTCCGGGCGTCGCTCTGGAAGCAGTATGGTCCTGCGAGGACGTTCGCTCCGTCCACGCCGTCGGGCATTCTGCGCCAGCCTCCGCACGCAACAATGTCAAGGCAGGCGGTTCGGGGCAAGCGAGCGCTGGCGGTCGCAAACAAAAACGGGGCCTCGCAAGGCCCCGTTTGGCGCAACGTGTCCGATCCGCTCAGGTCGTTTTCTCTTCGAGCACCGTGCGGCCTCGCGGCTTGCGAATCTCGTCGACATAGGCCTGCATTTCCCGCGACGGCGCCCGTCCCAGCAGGCTCACGATGATGATCACCGCGAAGCCGAAGGGCGCACCCAGCAAGCCGCAGGCGATGTTGCTGAGGTTGAACCACCCCACCTTGTTGGCAAGCGGGTGGGCCAGTGTCGGCCAACTTTCCATCGCGTTGGGCAACGCCATGGCCTTGGCGATGTCGACCAGCGGTGCGCCAGTGGCCGGATTGAGCAACGACGTCATACCGAAGTACTTGACGCCCGCGCCTGGGAAGTAGCGCGTGGTCACGAGGTAGAACAGGCAGAGCCCGAACCCGGCGATGATGCCGCAGACCGCGCCCGTGGACGTCGTGCGCTTCCACCAGACGCCCATCACGAGTGCCGGGAAGTTGCCCGCCATCGCCAGGGAGAATGCCCAGCCGACCATGGCCAGGATATCCCCGGGCTTGGTGGCGGCCGTTGCCGCGGCGACCACCGCGACTATCAGCAGGAGCACGCGCGCGACGATCAGCCGGCGTGCCGTCGGCGCGTTCGGATCGATCATCTTGTAGTAGACGTCATGCGACAATGCGTTGGCGATTGCCAGCAGCAGCCCGTCGGCGGTGGACAGAGCCGCAGCCAGGCCGCCGGCCGCGACGAGACCGGAGATGACGTAGGGAAGCCCCGCGATCTCCGGTGTCGACAGCACGATCACGTCCGTGTTGATGACGAAGTCCTGCAGCCGGACCACGCCGGGGTGACCGGCAACGGCCTTGCACGCGGCAATGACGGCGTCGATGTTGACGGCGTTCTTGCCGCAGATCTGGATCAGCCCGAGTTCGCCCCAGTTGAACAGCCAGGGCCTGATCGCGGACAGATCGCGCCCGATGATGTTCGTGTACACCTCCAGCTTGGAGAACGCTGCGTAGGCAGGCGCCGAGAAGTACAGCAGGAAGATGAACAGCAGTGACCATGCCACGGACTGCCGCGCCTCACGCACCGACGGTGTCGTGAAGTAGCGCATCAGGATGTGCGGCAGCGAGGCCGTGCCGACCATCATGCACAGGATGATCGCAAAGAAGTTCAGCGGACTGTAGTTGATGAAGGGCTGAATGTGCGGCTTGAGGCTTGCTGCCGCCGCCAGTCCGTTGGCGAGCATCTCCTGTTCGCGCGCCGTAATGTCCGCGATCGCATGTCCATAGGTCAGCTGCGGAATCGGTATCCCGTAGATCTTGGTCGACAGGATCACGATCGGAGTCAGGTAGGCTATGATCAGCACGATGTACTGGGCCACCTGCGTCCAGGTCACCGCTCGCATGCCGCCCAGCATCGAGCAGACCAGGATGCCGACCAGTCCTGCGAAAACTGCGATTTCGAACTGCATTCCGAGGAAGCGCGAGGCAATGATGCCCGTGCCGTAGATCTGCGCCGTCACATAGGTGAACGAACAGGCGACGAGCACGACGACGCCCAGCGCCCGGGCGAAATTGCCGCCGTAACGGAAGGACAGGAAGTCGGGTACCGTATAGGCGCCGAATTTGCGCAGATAGGGTCCGATCAGGATGGAGACCAGCACGAAGCCGCCGGTCCATCCGAGCACCCAGGCGAGGCCGTCATAGCCAAGCAGGAACAGCGTGCCCGCCATGCCGACGAAGGACGCCGCCGACATCCAATCGGCACCCGTAGCCATGCCGTTGTAGAACGCTGGCACGCTGCGGCCTGCCACGTAGTATTCGGACACCTGCGCCGTTCGCGACAGAACGCCGATGATCGCGTAGACCGCGAGCGTGAAGAACACGAACAGGTAGCCGAGAATCTTGTTCGGCACCCCGATGATCTCGAGGACGGCGAGCAGAAGGACAAACGCGACGAATCCTCCGGTGTAGAAGCCGTAGATCCGCCCAAGGTTGCTGAGAAAGTCGGAACCGCCGGTTGTTGTGGCCTGTTGCGTAGCCATGTTCAACCCTCCTGATCGTCTTCGGCGAAGCCGAATTCACGGTCGATCCTGTCCTGCTGTCTGGCGAACACGAACAGAATGACCACGAAGGCGATCAGCGAACCCTGCGCGGCCATATAGAAGCCGAGCGGGAAGCCAAGGATCGGCAACTTGATGGTGTTGAGCGGAACCACGAACATGTGGATGACGTATCCGAACAAGAACCAGATGCCGAGGTTGATCAGCATCAGGCGCGAGGTCTTGCGCCAGTGGGCTTCTTCTCGTTCTCTGAGATTGTGGGAGTCAGGCATGGGCTGCATTTCCTCTGTAAGCACTCCGGCATGCGAGCCGGAGGATCGAGGGGTTGCATACCCTTCGTTGCGGCCCCCCCTGCCGCCTTCCAACCGGTCTTTCGCCAATTTGGAATGTCGGAGGCTAACACTGGGAGTGCCGAGGTCTTTCTAATACTTTCGGAGGGAACCGATGCTGCGGATGCGAACGGCGTCGCGGCCGTTGACAATTCGGGCGCGGCGAGCGCGGGATAGCACGGCGATTCCGTCTGGCAGGATCGGACTGCGATGAAGCTGCTGCAGAAATTCTTTCGTCCCCGGCCGCCGATTGGCGACCGCGAGGCGCTTGCCGACTTCATCGACGCACAATCTGCGTTCATCGTGCAAAAGGGCATTTACGAGTATTCGCGTGCCCGTGCCGGCCATTATTCCAAGGTCCTGTTTGCCGAGGAAGGGTTTGCGCTGGCCGTCGAACGTTCGCGCTGGCAGGCTTATCCGCTCGGGCTTGCGATGGTCGGCGAGATGGTCGAGGGGGTATTGCGCCCACATGCCGGCGTGCAGCGCCGGGCGGTTCTCGACCGGATGATCCTCGTCGTCCTCTCGGTTTTCGACCGCTATCCGGTGCCGCCGTCGATCGGCGAGGATGGCTGGTTTCAGGCCCGGCGCGAGCTGGAGCAGCGGCTCGACCTTGTTGGCGGGCATGCGCCCAAGCGCGTGATGGACATTCCCGAGCCGCTGGCGGAAACCTATTTTGCGATGATGCCGATCCACGAAAAACTGCGCGGACGGGATTTCGAGACGATACGCAATTACCTGCGCGTCAGCCTGTGCAACATCCATGACGAATTGGTCGATCGCATCGATGCGGCCGCGGTGACCAACACGCTGCTGGCGTAGGATCGCCCGGCCTCTGCCAATGCCCGGCTTGCCGGCCGGCATCGCACGGTCCGGGCCTTCCGAGGGAGGACAATGGATACGACGAGTGGTGCTGCCCCGCTTTTGTCGCTCGACGCCGTTGTCATCGATGCCGAAACGACCGGGCTCGATCCGCGCAAGGCGCGGGTGATCGAGCTTGCCGGCGTGCGTCTGTCGGCCGGAAAGCTGGTCGACGGCGGTTCGTTCGTTCAATTGCTGCGGCCGGCCGATCAACCGATCCCCGCCGAGACGACGCGCATTCACGGCATCGATGATGCCACGGTCGCTGAATCGCCGCTGTTCGTGGACGTCTGGCCGCGTTTCGAGGCGTTCCTCGGCCGGGCTGTCGTCATCGGGCACATGATCGGTTTCGATCTGGCGGTCCTGAAGCGCGAATGCGATCTGGCGGGATTGCCATGGTCCCGGCCTCGAACGCTCGACACCAGACTGCTCGCGGAGATCGTTGCGCCGGACCTCGGCGGATACCAGCTGGAGAATCTTGCGGCCTGGCTTGGCATCGAAGCGGCAGGCCGGCATTCCGCTCTCGGCGATGCGGTCACGACGGCACGGATCTTCCTGGCGCTGCTGCCGAGGCTGCGCGAGCATGGCATCCGGACCGTTGTTCAAGCCGAGCGGGTCTGTCGCGCGCTCACCGCCGTGCTCGACGATCAGGTGCGGATGGGCTGGATCGAGGCGGTCGAAGCGACAGCCCGCATCGATGCAGAACAAACGCTGAAGCGGTTCGACGCCTATGCCTATCGCCACCGCAACCGCGACATCATGCGGTATCCCGCCATTTTCGTCGGTGCGCACGTTTTGGTAGGCGATGCCCTGGCGCGAATGACGAGCGAGAGAATATCGGCTGTGTACGTCGGCGCGCCGGATGCGGCCGCAGACGACGTCAAGGCCGTCGAGGCCGGGATCGTGACCGAGCGCGACGTGCTGCGGGCGATCGCCCGGCTCGGTGCCCCGGCGCTGGAGCTGCCGGTCCGCCGGATCATGAGCAGGCCGCTGGCGGCGATTCCCGAGGACGCGCTCGTCTATCGCGCGATTGGCCGGATGAATCGCCTCAAGACCCGTCATCTCGGCGTTGTCGATGAGGCCGGCCGGGTGGTCGGTGCGTTGTCCGCGCGGGACCTGCTGCGTCTGCGGGCAGGGGAGGCCATCTCGCTCGGGGACGAGATCGAGGATGCCGCGGATACGCAAGCATTGGCGCTGGCCTGGGCGAAGCTGCCGCGGGTTGCGGAGGTGCTCCTCGCGGAAGGATTGTCCGGCCGTCAGATCGCGGACGTGATTTCCAGCGAGCTCTGCGCCCTCACCCGTCAGGCCGCCGTGATGGCCGAACGGCTCATGCGGGAGCGCGGCGAGGGCGATCCCCCAACGCCATACACGCTGGTCGTGCTCGGGTCTGCCGGACGCGGCGAAAGCCTGCTGGCGATGGATCAGGACAATGCCGTGATCTTCGCGCAAGGCGAACCGGGAGGCGAAGAGGATCGCTGGTTTGAGGCGTTCGGGGCGCACGTTGCAGATATTCTGCACGAGGCCGGCGTGCCCTATTGCAAGGGGGGCGTCATGGCGAAAAACCCGCCCTGGCGTGGCTCGGTTGCAACGTGGCAGGACCGCATCGAGCAGTGGGTCTGGCGCTCCAGTCCAAAGGATCTGCTGTCGGTGGATATCTTCTTCGATCTGCGGGCCGTTCATGGCGACGGCAGCCTTGCCGTCTCCGTCAGGCAGGCGGCCTTCGCGGCAGCGGAGGGGCAGGTCGCATTCGCTAAGCTTCTGGTCGAGGGGATCAGCATCCCCGCGAGCCTGAAATTCTTCGGCGGCATCCGCACTGAAGGCGGTCGCATCGATCTCAAGGCGGCCGGGCTGTTCGGCCTGGTCGCTGCAGCGCGTGCGATGGCGATTCGCTATCATGTGATGGACCGGTCGACATCGCAGCGACTCGCGGGTGTAAAGGCCGTGGTTGGCCGTGGTGAGACCGATCTTGATGCGCTCGACGAGGCCCATGGTGTCTTTCTGGAGCTGATCGTGTCGCAACAGATTGCGGATGTGGCGCAGGGAACGCCGCCCTCCAATGCGGTGTTGGTCAAGCGATTGTCGGCCCGCGACCGCGAACGATTGAGGGCAGCGCTTCAGGCGGTCGCCGTGATCGATGATTTGACCAGGGACCTGCTGTTCAGGGATTCATGAAACCCGTCAGCGGCTTTTTGCGCTGCAGCATCAACCGGTTCGCGCCTGTGATTAACTGCCTTGCGACTACGGGCGGAAGGTTGCCTTGCAAGACGGGTCCAGTCAGTGAACAATCGTCAATTGCTGCTTGATCAGCAACGAGTTGATATTCTTTCCCGATCTTTCGTCGGCCTGCGGAACAGATGACTGCAACAACCAATGCAAACACCCATCTCGTCATCGCCGATGACCATCCGCTGTTCCGCGACGCGTTGCGGCAGGCGGTGGCAGGTGTCCTCCCGTCGGCCAGGATCGACGAGGCCGGATCCTTCGAGGACCTGACCGGGCTGCTGGAACAGACCTCCGAGGTCGACCTGATTCTGCTCGACCTCTCGATGCCCGGGATCTCCGGCTTTTCCGGCCTGATCTATCTGCGCGCGCAATACCCGGCGATTCCGGTCGTGATCGTTTCGGCGTCCGACGACAGCGCCACGATCCGCCGCTCGCTCGATTTCGGTGCCTCCGGCTTCATTCCAAAGCGTTTCGGCGTCGAGACGTTGCGTGACGCCATCCTCAAGGTGATGGAAGGCGACGTCTGGGTTCCCGCGGACACCGACCTGTCCGCAGCTAGCGACCCCGACATGACGCGCCTGCGCGACCGCCTGGTAACGCTGACGCCGCAGCAAGTCCGGGTCCTGATGATGCTGTCGGAGGGACTTCTCAACAAGCAGATCGCCTACGAGCTCGGCGTGTCCGAGGCCACGATCAAGGCGCATGTCTCGGCCATCCTGCAAAAGCTCGGCGTCGAGAGCCGCACCCAGGCCGTGATTGCCGCGTCAAAGATCGCCGGCGGCCAGTGGAACCAGGGCACGCCGACGGGGTGAGGCCGCTACAGTGTGGTCAAAAGCACGTTGGCCGCTCTGATATCCGCCGTTTCGGAGTCCTCGGCAAAGCCCTCGAGGGACGATTGGAGCAATCGCCTCGCATCCTCGCGCTGCCCGCGTTCGGCAAATAGTCCGGCAAGATCGATCGCGGCGCGCAGCTCCCAGGCTGTGGCGCCTTGGCGGCGGCTCAAACCCAGGGATTGCATCAGGTAGACCTCTGCTTGCTCAGCCCTGGGCTGCGGCAGCGACAGCAGGACCTTGCCCTTCATTCGCAACAGCTCGGGCATGTAGAGATGATCGCCGCTCTGCTCGACGAGCCGGATCGCGTCGTCGATCAGGCCCGCGCTCTGCTCGAACTGTCCAAGCGCCAACGAACCCTGAACCAGCGCGATGTTGAAGGTCGTGGTGAGCAATTCGTAGCCGGCCTCGTGGAGCTCGCGCAGGCAAGCCCTGATCGTCTCGACGCCATGCGCGGCGTCTCCCCGCCGGATCGCCAGCTCGCCTTTCACGCCGCGGCCGACCACGAGATAGGGACCCATCGACCGAGATTCGGCATGGGCGATGAACTGGTCGATGCTCTCTTCCGCGCCGTCGAGATCGCCGCCCCAGAGCGAGATCGAGACCGCCCAGATCAGCGCGATACAGAGCGTGATCGGGTGCTCCATCTGCGCGGCCTCGGTGACGGTCTGTTGCGCCAGTTGCAGCGCGTCCGCGGGCCGACCCTGCAACCAGAATTCACGCGCCAGCGTGATGCCGGCCCGGTTGCGATGATCGAAGCCGTGAATCGTGCTGATTCGTTCCGTGCCCGGCGCTTGCCAGGCGACTTCCAGCATCTTCATCGCGTCGCGATGCTGGCCGGCCAGGTGGAGCGAGACTCCGAGGAGCGAATGGGCGAGGGCGGTCGAACCGGGATCGCCAAGCGAGCCCGCGACCGCAAGGCTCTGCTGCGCATAGCCAAGCGCGGTGTCGAACTGTCCCATCCGTTCGTGGAAGATATGCATGCGGCCGAGCAGCTGGAGTTGGTTCGGCGTGTCGCCGCGCGCCTCGGCGATCGCAAGACTCCTGCTCAAAGCCAAGCGCGCCGCCTCGCTACCGCCGCGCGTGAACATCAGCGTCAGTCCGAGGGCGGCCTGGATGTGCATTTCCTCGGCGCCGCCGCGCGAGGAGGGAGCAATCGCAAGCAGCGCCCGTTCCGACCAGCGCCGGCATTCGATCAAGAGGGACATCGCGAGGAAGATCGGCGCTGCCGCGGCGGCGAGCGCAATGGCGGTGTTGGCGTCGCCCCCCGTGCCAAAACACCAGTCCAGCGCGGCACGCACGTTGTGAAGCGCGGAGAAGTGGATCGCCCGTTCGTCCGCATTCGGTGTCGCCGTCCATGTGCTGCCGGCCTGTTCCAGCCATCGCCGGTAGTAGCTCGCGTGGCGGGCGGCGAGCGCGGCGTCGTTCGGCTCGATCTCGAGCAGATAGGCGCGCGTGGTATCGAGCAGACGGTAGCGCATCATCGCGCCGATCGGCCGCGGTGCGACCATCGATTTGGCGACGAGACTGTCGATCGCATCGAACAAGTGGGAGCGGTCGGCGCGCTCATCCGGCACGACCTCAAGGACCGCGTCGATGGTGAAGTGACCTGCGAAGACCGCCAGCCTTCGCAGCACGAGGCGCTCGATGTCGGACAGGAGCCCGTAGCTCCAGTCCAAGGTCGCCCGCAACGTCTTCTGTCGCGGTGGCGCAGTGCGTTGGCCCTGCCAAAGCAGATTGAGACGCTCGTCGAGCAGCGCGGCGGTCTGCTCCAGGCCGTAAGCTTCGACACGGCCGGCGGCGAGCTCGATCGCCAGAGCCATGCCGTCGAGCTTGCGACAGATCCGCGCGATGATCGCGGCGTTGGCATCGTCGAGCACGATCTGCGCGCCGCCGGCCGTGGCACGTTCGAGGAAGAGCTGAAGTGCGGGGTAGGTCTGCGCCGCGGCGACTGTCAGACCGGAGCCGTCGGGCGGAACCGCGAGCGGTGCCAGCCGATAGACCTGCTCGCCCTCGACGCGCAGGGCTTCGCGGCTGGTGGCGAGGATATGGACATCCGGCGCAGCGTGGAAGATCTCCGAGGCAAGCGGTGCCGCCGCGGCGATGACATGCTCGCAATTGTCGAGGATCAGCAGTATGCGCTTGTCCCTGACATGCGCGAGCAGCGCGGGCAGGGGATCGTCGGTCTCGGCCGGCAAGCCAAGCATCAGCAGGATCGAGGTGATCACGAGATCGGGATCGCTGAGTGCGGCAAGGTCCACGAAGTGAGCGGCATCGGAGAATGTCTCGAGCAGGTCGTGGGCGATCGCCACCGCGACGGCGGTCTTGCCGACGCCGCCCGGGCCGGCGATCGTGACGAAGCGCGAGGTGAGGAGCTTGTCGGAGATCGCGACGATCGCCTCGTTGCGTCCGACCATCCGTTGCAGCCGGTTCGGCAGCTTGACCGGCGGCAATTCCATCCGCGGTGCGGAGCGCCGTGCTGCCGGAAGGCTCGCCTGCGAGATCGGCGCCACGAAGCAATAGCCGCGGCCTGAGAGCGTGGTGATGTATCGCGCGCCGTCCTTGCCGTCGCCGAGCGCCTTGCGCAGGGCCGCGATGTGAAAGCGCAGGCTGGCTTCTTCGACGGTCAGGCCAGGCCACACCAGCGCCATCAGATCCCACTTGCTGACGACCTCGTTCGGCCGCGACATCAGCGCGATCAGCATATCGAAGGCTTTTGCGCCGAGCGGCAGCGTAACGCCGTCCCGCGTTACGAGCCGTTGATGCGGCGTCACGATGAATGGTCCGAACGACAATGTCCCCGTCGTGGTGCCGGCCGGCTCGGTCATGACGAAATCCTGATCCTCTCGAACGGACCGGATAGCCAGATGATGGCGATCCGGCAAGTGGGCCGCTGCATCGACACCAGACCACGCATGCAAGCCTTGTGAGGCGCGCACATGGCGACCTCACAATTTCTCACAAGTCCAAACGGGCGTCCTGCGGTCACCGCTGCTAGTCAGTTGCGCGACGGCAAGGAGACATTCATGACGCAAGCGGCAAAAGCACTCTACACGGCCAAGACCCACACCAGTGGCGGCCGACACGACGGCATATCGCGCAGTTCCGACGGCCGCCTCGACGTCAAGCTCTCGCCGCCGGGTGGCGCAGGCATCGGCACCAATCCCGAGCAATTGTTCGCAGCCGGCTGGTCGGCCTGCTTCCAAGGCGCGATGGAAATGGCAGCCCGCAAGCGGAAAATCGTGCTTCCCAGGAAAAGTGCGATCGATGCGGAAATCGATCTTCTTCTCGATGATGGCACTTATGCCCTCCGGGCGCGCCTCAATGTCAGCCTGCCGGGTCTCGATCGCGAGACCGCACAGGGCATCGTCGCTGAAGCGCATCAAACCTGCCCCTACTCCAAGGCCGTCCGCGGCAACATCGACGTCACGGTCGCGCTGGTCTGACGCAGCATCATCAACCACCAGGAGGTCGCAACGCCATGAAGCAGATCATCGATGAGCACCGCCGCCAGTTTCTCGGCATCGCCACAGGAGCCGTCGCCGTCGGCCTCGGCGTGATCGATCTCGCACGCGCCGAGACGGAACCGCTACGATCCTCCGCGTCGAATGCGTCCTTCGGGGCGATCAAGCAGATCGACGCCGGCGTTCTCAACGTCGGTTATGCGGAGGTGGGGCCCTCGAACGGTCCCGTCGCGATCCTGCTGCACGGCTGGCCCTACGACATTCACGCCTTCGTCGATGTCGCGCCGATCCTGGCGAAGGCCGGCTATCGCGTGATCATTCCCTATCTGCGCGGCTACGGCACGACGCATTTCCTCTCCAGTGAGACGCCGCGCAACGGCGAGCCTGCGGCAATGGCCGCCGACATCATCGCTCTGATGGACAAGCTCGACATCAAGAAGGCCGTCGTCGCCGGCTTCGACTGGGGTGCGCGGACCGCCGACATCATCGCCGCGCTGTGGCCGGACCGCTGCCGCGCGCTGGTGTCGGTCAGCGGCTATCTGATCTCCAGCCAGGCTGCCGGCAACGCGCCGTTGCCGCCGCAGGCGGAGCTGCAATGGTGGTACCAGTTCTACTTCGCGACCGAACG
This sequence comes from Bradyrhizobium sp. 191, assembly GCF_023100985.1. NCBI lineage: Bacteria > Pseudomonadati > Pseudomonadota > Alphaproteobacteria > Hyphomicrobiales > Nitrobacteraceae > Bradyrhizobium > Bradyrhizobium sp. 191. The sequence goes on along the minus strand of NZ_CP064692.1, from coordinate 3,869,287 downwards.
CGGCCGCGCCGGATACGAGAAGTACACGCACGATTTCGCCAAGCTGATCTGGAAGCTCGCCTCGCCGCAGTGGAAGTTCGACGACGCCACCTTCAATCGCAGCGCGGCGGCGCTCGACAACAAGGATCACGTCGCGATCACGATCCACAATTACCGCTGGCGGCTCGGACTCGCCGAGGGCGAAGCGAAATACGAGCATCTCGAAAAGAAGCTGGCCGCAGCCCCTCAGATCGATGTGCCGACGATCACGATGGAAGGCGACGCCAACGGCGCGCCGCATCCCGATCCGAGCGCCTATGCCAGCAAATTCTCGGGCCGTTACGAGTTTCGCCTGATCACCGGCGGCATTGGCCATAATCTGCCGCAGGAAGCACCGCAAGCCTTTGCCAAGGCCGTCATCGACGCCGATGGCGCCTGAGCATCTGTCAGCACCTCGGTCCAGCCCGGCTGGATCGAGGATCGCCCCGTTGATCCCAGCTTGAAGAACGTCATGCCGCCAACCGAACCTGAAAAGAAGAAGTCCTTCTACGCCACGATGATCGTGCTGACGGTGGTCCTGCTTGTCGTGCTCCTGACCTGCGTGCCGTATCTCGTCACGATCGCCTCCGCAGAGGGGCCGGCAGAACGCAGCGCGGCGGATGCTTCGCCGATCTTCGGCGTCACGATTCCGCAAGGCTACAAGCAGTGGGAGCTGGTCGCGCCGGCCGAGGAGGCGGCGCCACTCGACGAGCTTCGCGCTGTGGTCGGCAACCAGACCGCAATCGACGCCTATCAAGCCGGGACACTCCCGTTCCCGGACGGCACCATTCTGGTCAAGCGCGCCTGGAAGCGGAAGCAATCGCCGGAGTTCGCGTCCGCAACCATTCCCGGCGCCGCCACCACGGTCCAGGTGATGGTCAAGGATTCCAAGAAATACGCTGCCACCGGCGGCTGGGGTTTCGGCCGCTTCATCAACGGCAGGCCGGTGGACGAGGCCCAGCATCGCACCTGCTTCGCCTGCCACGAGGCCCGCGCCAGGAGCCGCGATTACGTCTTCACGCGCCTGGCGCCCTGAGGTCATCCGGAGACCGTCATGTCCAAGACTTGGTTCATCAGCGGGAGCTCGCGCGGGCTTGGCCGGGCCATCGTGGAAGCCGCGCTCACGACGGGAGATCGCGTGCTTGCGTCGGCCCGGGATCCAGAGCCACTCGAACCGTTGCTTGAGCGCTTCGGTGAAAGGCTTCGGCTTGCAACCCTCGACGTGACCGACGAGGCGGCAGCGCAAGCAGCGGTCGGCTTGGCGGTACAGACATTTGGCGGCGTCGATGTGGTCGTGAACAACGCAGGTTACGGCGATCTCGGATCGGTCGAGGACACCAGCCTGGAGACGTTCCGCCATCAGATCGAGGTCAACCTGATCGGCACCATCATCGTCACCAAGGCGGCGATTCCCGTGCTGCGTCGGCAGCACCGCGGCCACATCGTGCAAGTCTCATCCGTCGGTGGGCGCATTGGTGCTCCGGCCCGCGCGGGCTATTCGGCCGCGAAATGGGGGATCGAGGGCTTTTCGGAATCGCTGGCGCGGGAGATGGCGTTGATCGGCGTGAACGTCACGATCGTCGAGCCCGGCGGCTTTCGCACCGGCTTTGCGCAAGCCGCACATGGGACCGGCGAAGGACGCCCGGAATACGATGCGGTCGTCGGCGCTGCCGTCAGGATGCAACGCGATTACGACGGCCGGCAGCCCGGCGATCCAGCCAAAGCCGCGGCCGTGGTGCTGAAGCTTGCCGATATGGAGCGCCCGCCTCTGCGCATTGCGCTCGGAAGCGATGCCGTCGACGCCATCGCTGCGATCGATAGGCTCCGCCTCGAAGAGCTGGAGAGGTGGCGAACGCTCAGCGTATCGACCGACTACTGACCCCTGCGCCTCACTCCGCCGCCACCATCTGCTGCGTGCGCCACTGACCCAGCAGGGCACGGAGCGAAGCCGGCTTCACGGGCTTGTTGAGCACCGCGATCTTCTCGTCCCGCGCGGCGACCTGCACGGCGGGGCTGCGATCGGCGGTGATCAGGATCGCGGGTATGGCGTCGCCGAAGCGGCGGCGGATCTCGCGGATGGCGGCAATGCCGTTGCCGCGATCGAGGTGATAGTCGACGAGCAGGCCGGTGACGCGCCGTCCGGCTGTTTCGATTGCGGCGATCGCGCCTTCGGGGTCGGCGACCGCGATCACCTCGGCGTCCCAGGCCTTCAGGAGCGTGCGCATGCCGTCGAGGATGGCCGCATCGTTCTCGATGCAGACGATCAGTGCGCCCGAGATCGGCGTGCGCGCCAGCGGCGTCGCGCTGGTCACGGCCGCGGTATGGGTAATTGCCTTGGCCGTCGGCACCGTCACGGAGAACACCGAGCCGCCGCTGGCATTGGCGTCGATGGCGATGCCGTGCTTGAGCACGCGTGCCAGCCGCTCGACGATCGATAACCCCAGCCCCAGGCCGCGCGCGATCCGCGCCCCCTGCTCCAGGCGATGGAATTCCTTGAAGATCTCGCCGCGCTTGACCGGGGGGATGCCGACGCCGGTGTCGTAGACGCAGATCTTGAGCGAGGCGCCACGGCGGCGGCAGCCGACCAGCACGCGGCCGCGCGGGGTGTACTTGATCGCGTTCGAGATCAGGTTCTGGAGCAGGCGCCGCAGCAGGAGCCGGTCCGACTCGACCGGCAGCGAGCAGGGCACGAAGCTGAGCTCCAGGCCCTTGGCACGCGCGATCGGCGCGAACTCGATCTCCAGCGAGCGCATCAGATCGGCCATCTTGAAGCTCGAGATCGAGGTCGTCATCGCGCCGGCATCGAGCCTGGAGATGTCGAGCAGCGCGCCGAGGATCTCCTCGATGGCCTGCAGCGATTCGTCGATGTTCTCGACCAGCCGCGTCTCCTCGCCTTCGTGCTGACGCTCGACCAGGCTCGTGACATAGAGCCGTGCCGCGTTCAGCGGCTGGAGGATGTCGTGGCTGGCGGCGGCGAGGAAGCGCGTCTTGGAGATGCTGGCGTCTTCCGCCGCGCTCTTGGCCAGTGCCAGCTCGGAGTTCAGCCGCGTCAGCTCCTCGGTGCGGTCGCGCACGCGCTTTTCCAGCGTCGCATTGGCGCGCTCCAGGGCTTCCGCGGCTTCGAAAGTGGGCGTGACGTCGGTGAAAGTGATGACGAAGCCGCCGCCGGGCATATGGTTGGTAAGCACTTCGATCACCATGTGGCGTTCCGGCAGGCGTTCGAGATAAGGCTCGCTGTCGGTGGTGTAGGCGGCGAGGCGCCGCTCCAGCAGGGCCTCGCTCTCCTGCGGATGCTCCGGATCGCCCACGCCGATGAATTCCAGGATTTCGCGCAGGGGCGTGCCGAACTGGATCAGATGCGGGGGAACGTTGAGGAGATCGCCGAACTGCCGGTTGGAGCAGATCAGTTGCAGATCGGCATCGAACACGGCGATGCCCTGGCGCACGTGGTTGAGCGCGGTCTGGAGGATCTCGCGGTTGAAATGCAGCGCCGCGTGCGAGTCGTCGAGCAGCTTCAGCGCGGCCTTGGCCGAGACCGTCCGCTTGCGCAGCAGCAGCGACATCACGAGGCGGGAGGAGGCCGCGCCGATCGAGGACGCGATCAGGTGCTCGGCGTGCTGCAGCAGCTCGAAATCGGCGGGTGCTCCGGGCTCCAGCCGCATGTTTCGCCGCGCCGAGAATGCCTCGAAGGAATGCCGCGCACGGTCGGGTCCGAGATATTGCGCCACCGTGGTCTGGATGTCCTGCACGGTGATGCTGGTGCGCCAGCGGCGGAAGCTCGGGGAGATCGGTGCGAGCGTATTGGGCACGAACAGATCGGCCTGCAACAGCTCGATGGACGACGGCTGGCGCGCCAGCGACAGCAGCACATAGGTCAGGATGTTGAGCGACAGCGACCAGATGACGCCGTGCATCAGCGGCGGCAGGTCGGCGCCGAACAGCGCCTGAGGCCGCAGCGCCTCGATGCCGAACGGGCCGTGCTGGAGCAGCATGATGCCTGATGTCGAGGAATCCATGAAGCTCGGAATGAACAGCGTGTAGAGCCACACCACGAAGCCCACAAGCATGCCGCCGATGGCGCCGCGCGCGGTCGCGCGCCGCCAGAGCAGCCCGCCGAAGAAGCTCGGTGCAAGCTGGGCGATGGCGGCAAAGGAGAGCAGACCGATGGCCGCGAGCTGGGTATTGCCGAGCGCGCGATAGTAGAAATAGGCCATCACCATGATGGCGAAGATCGCGAGCCGGCGCGAGCGCAGCAGGAAGTTGCTGAAATCGGCGCCGCCGGCGCGCCCCTCCGGCCGGCGTTTCAGCACCAGCGGCACCACGAGGTCGTTCGAGACCATGATGGAGAGCGCGACGCATTCGACGATCACCATCGCGGTCGCCGCCGACAGGCCGCCGACGAAGATGACGACGCTGAGCAGATCGGCGCCGCCTTCCATCGGCAGCGCCAGCACGTACATGTCGGGTTCGGCCGCGCCGAACGGGAAGGTCACGAGGCCGGCGATCGCGATCGGGATCACGAACAGATTGATGGCGACGAGGTAGAGCGGAAACAGCCATCGCGCGCGGCCGACCTCGGCATCGGAGGAATTCTCCACCACGCTGACGTGGAACTGGCGCGGCAGCAGCATGATCGCGCACAGCGACAGCAGCGTCATGGTCAGGAAGTTGCCGATCGACGGCGAATAGTTGATCGCGCGCACCGCTTCCGGCGTCTTCATCGCCCGCTCGATCAGCTCATGCGGTGAGAACATCCAGAAGGTGACGAAGATGCCGGCGGCGAGGAAGGCGATCAGCTTGATGATGGATTCGGTCGCGACCGCCAGCATCAGGCCGTGCTGGTGCTCGGTGGCATCGGTCTGCCGCGTGCCGAACAGCACCGCGAAGGCGGCCATCGACAGCGTCACCATCAGCGCCACGTCGCCGACGATCGGGATGTGGGAGAAGGCCTGGTCCTCGCTCAGGATCGTCTCGAGCGAGGAGGCAACCGCCTTGAGCTGGAGCGCGATGTAGGGCACCGAGCCGATGATCGCCATCAGCGCGACGGTCGCCGCCACCGCCTGGCTCTTGCCGTAGCGGGCCCCGATGAAGTCGGCGATCGAGGTGATGTTGTGGGTTTTGGCGAGCTGGATCACGCGGCGGAGCACGCCGGCCCCTAACCCGATCATCAGGATCGGGCCGAGATAGATCGCGAGGAAGTCGGTCGAGGTGCGGGTGGCGAAGCCGACCGAGCCGAAGAAGGTCCAGGAGGTGCAGTAGATCGCCAGCGACAGCGGATAGATCAGCCCGGAGGCGCGACCGCGCCCGGCCGGCGAGCGGCGGTCGCCATGGCTCGCCACCAGGAACAGGAAGCCGATATAACCGAACGCGGCGGCGATCACGCCCCAGTCGTGCAGCATGGTGAGCGTGCTTCTCTCCCTGGGCGCTGTCCGCGCCCATGCTCATTTTCCCTGCAAACCTAGCGCGTTGAGCGGTCGCAAGCGACAGCGAAATGCCGGGGGTGGGCGAGGAACCGGGGTTGTCGTTAAGGTGCGGCCGGGAGGTGGCCCTTACTTACTGGAGGACAGGGGAACGCTACATGCGGACTTGTGGAGCACCGACGGTCTCCACAGCGTCATGGCCGGGCCTTGTCCCGGCCATCCACGCCTTCCATGCAGCACAAAGAACATGGATGCCCGGGACAAGCCCGGGCATGACGACCTCTGCAAAATCTCAAATGCACTCCGCCTCGCCATCCGGAGGAGGGTGGCAGGGGGTCTACTCCGCTGCCAGCGACTTCTCGCGCAGCGGCAGGCCGAGGCGGTCCCACACCTGGAGCAGCGCTTCGGCGAGCTGATCGATCAGGCCGTCGTCGTGATAGGGCGAGGGCGTGATGCGCAGGCGCTCGGTGCCCTTGGCGACGGTCGGATAGTTGATCGGCTGGATGTAGATACCGTGCTCTTCGAGCAGGAGGTCGGAGGCCTGCTTGCACTTCTCGGGATCGCCGACGAACAGCGGCACGATGTGGGTGTCGCTCGACATGACGGGTAGGCCGGCGGCATTGAGGATCGCCTTGACGCGGGCGGCGCGGTCCTGGTGGCGCTCGCGCTCCCAGTTCGAGCTCTTCAGGTGCCGGATCGCGGCAGTCGCGGCCGAGCAGACCGCCGGCGGCAGCGCGGTGGTGAAGATGAAGCCCGGCGCGTAGGAGCGCACGGCGTCGATGATCTGGCCATTGGCGGCGATATAGCCGCCGAGACAGCCGAACGCCTTGGCGAGCGTGCCCTCGAGAACGTCGATGCGATGCATGACGCCGTCACGCTCGGCGATGCCGCCGCCGCGCGGGCCGTACATGCCGACGGCATGGACCTCGTCGACATAGGTCATCGCGCCATACGTCTCGGCGAGATCGCAGATCCTGGCGAGCGGCGCGACATCGCCGTCCATGGAATAGAGACTCTCGCAGACGATCAGCTTCGGCCGATTCGGGCCGGCCGCTTTCAACAGCTCTTCGAGATGCGCAACGTCATTGTGGCGGAACACGACCCGCTCGCAGCCGGACTGCCGGATGCCCTCGATCATCGAATTGTGGTTGAGCTCGTCGGACAGGATCAGGCAGTTCGGAATGAGCTTTGCGATTGTGGGGATGCCGGTCTGGTTCGAGACATAGCCCGAGGTGAACAGCAGCGCGGCTTCCTTGCCGTGGAGGTCGGCGAGTTCGGCTTCGAGTTGGACCAGCGGATGGTGCGTGCCGGCAATGTTGCGGGTGCCGCCGGCACCGGTGCCGACGCGCGTCGCGGTCTCGACCATGGCGCCGACCACCTTCGGGTGCTGGCCCATGCCGAGATAGTCGTTGGAGCACCAGATCACGACGTCGCGCTTGCCCTTGGACGAGTGCCACACCGCGTGCGGAAACCGGCCGGCCGTGCGTTCGAGGTCGGCGAACACGCGATAGCGCCGCTCAGTGTGGAGGCGGTCGAGAGCGGAATTGAAGAACTGGTTGTAATCCATCGGCAAGACCCGCAACGGAACCCGGCCATGACGGCCGCTCATTTTTTAGAGCTTTTCAAGCTCCAATGTCTATGCGCCAGCGCACATTTGAGGCAAGGCGAGCGTGCCAATTGATAACCGCCGGTCCGGCGGCGATTGTTGATTTGGATCAAGCGCCTAGCACAGGACTGCCGGCCGCGACCGGCCCGACCGGGGGGAGGCAGGGCTGCCGTGGACATTTTGTCCATGGCGCGCGCACCATCCATAATGGCCAAGCTGGCTGCACCAACGCCATAGCCTTGCCCGGCTAGGGCTGCGCGCCGGTCAGTCGGACAGCCCATGCGAAAGGAAGCCCCGATGAAGCGTGTCATGATCCTCAACGGTCCCAACCTCAACATGCTCGGCATCCGCGAGCCGCACATCTACGGTACGACGACGCTCGCAGAGATCAACGCGAGCTGCGAGGACGCCGCCGCCAAGCTCGGGCTCAAGCTCGCCTTCCACCAGTCCAACCACGAGGGCGTGCTCGTCGACCTGATCCAGTCGGCGCGGCAGGATGCCGATGCCATCGTCATCAACCCGGCCGGTCTCTCCTTCACCTCGGTTTCGATCATGGACGCGATCAAGACATTCGAGGGCCCGGTGCTGGAGGTCCACATCTCCAACATCCACGCCCGCGACGAATATCACCGGCACTCCAAGATCTCGTTCGTGGCGACCGGCGTGATCTGCGGGCTGGGACCGTTCGGCTACGTCGCGGCGCTGCACGCGATTGCGAACATGAAGTGAGTGGTAGCCGCGGCGGTGGTGGTCTGCTCCCTCGCCCCGCTTGCGGGGAGAGGGTTGGGGTGAGGGGGACTCTCCGCGGAGACGGTGAGAATTGAGTTCGTGGAGAGTCCCCCTCACCCGGAATCCGCGCTACGCGCGCATTCCGGCCTCTCCCCGCAGGCGGGGAGAGGCGAAGAACTCACGTCGTCCGAAACTGCAGCACGCCGTCCTTTGTCTCGGCCGTCAGCCGGCCCTCGACGATCATATAGTTGACGTGGGCGACGAGTTCGCCGGCGGCAAAGCCCATCTGGTGCTCGTCCAGCACGTGCTTGTTGAACACGACAGGCACCAAGGCGCGCGATGTCTGCGGCATCTCGCGGCAGGCTTCCGCGATCAGGCGGCAGCGCTCCTCGTGATGGTCGGCGAGCTGCTTGATGCGGGTCTTCAGTCCATAGAACGGCACGCCATGGCCGGGCAGCACCAGCAGATCATAGGGCAGGGTGGTGGTGAGGCTCGCGAGCGAGGCCAGGTATTCGCCGAGCGAGTTCTGGTCGGGCTCGACCGCCCAGACGCTGACATTCGGCGAGATCTTGCTCAGCACCTGGTCGGCGGAGAGGAACAGCTTGTCGTCGGCGCAATACAGCATGACCTGGTCGAGCGCGTGGCCGCCGCCGGTGATCACCTTGAAGCGGCGCGTGCCGATCACGACCTCGTCGCCATGCGAGATGCGGCGGTAGGACGGCGGCAGCACCGAGACGCGCTTGAGATAATCCTGGCCGCGCCCGAGCAGCTTCTCGGTCAGCGACTCGTCCATGCCGTGACGGCGGAAGAACAGCCGCTGCGCCTCGCGCCGCTCCTCGGTGCCGCGGTTCTGGTGATAGACCGATTGCAGATATTCGACCTGCGACATCACCAGCGGACAGTCGAAGCGCTCGACGATCCAGCCGGCGAGGCCGACATGGTCCGGGTGGGAGTGGGTGACGATCAGGCGCGTGATGTTGACGCCCTTCAGCGGCCCCTCGAACAGTTTCGTCCAGGCCTCGATCGTCTCCTCGTTGCCGAACCCGGCATCGATCATCGCATAGCCGTCGCCGTCGGCGAGCAGGTAGATGTTCACGTGGTTGAGGCGGAACGGCAGTTTCAGCCGCGCCCACAACACGCCGGGCCTGATCTCCACAACCTCTTCGGGGCCGGGGTGCTGTTCCCAGGGATAGCGCAGGGCCTCGGCCGAGGACTGTGCGATGTCGGTTTTTGAGCTCATGCTACCCGCTTAAACCCAGCGCGCGCATGGCGCCAGCCGAAAAAGCACGCATGGCGGGCGCCGCATGGCCGTCATACCGGCCGTGTTTTCCGCCTCCCGGTTTGAAGTCGCCAAAATATGCCGTCATTCCGGGCTCGCATGAGCGCGACCTCTGGTGCGCGGTTGCGCACCTGAGAATCCGGAGATCGTGGTGCGGGATCCCGGCGTCGCCGCTTCGAAGTCGCCGGAATGACGATCAGGCCGCCCGCATGTCGTTGAGGAACGCGTCGATTTCCCCACGCAGCATATCGGCCTCGCGCCGCAGCGCGTCCGAGGCGCTCAGCACGTCGCCTGCCGCAGCGCCCGCTTCGGCGGACGCAGTGGAGACGCCGACGATGTTGCTGGAGACTTCGCTGGTGCCGCCGGCGGCATGCTGGATGTTGCGGGCGATTTCGCGCGTGGCGGCGCCCTGTTCCTCGACAGCGGCTGCGATCGTCGTGGTGACGTCGTTGATCTCGCCGATGATCCGGCCGATGCCCTGGATGGCGCCGACCGCGGAGGTCGTGACTGACTGCATGCTGGCGATCTGGGTGCGGATCTCGTCTGTCGCCTTGGCGGTCTGGCTCGCCAGGCTCTTCACTTCGGAGGCGACCACGGCAAAGCCGCGGCCGGCCTCGCCTGCGCGTGCGGCCTCGATGGTGGCGTTCAGCGCGAGCAGGTTGGTCTGCGAGGCGATGGTCTGGATCAGGTCGACGACGACGCTGATGCGGCTCGCGCTGTCGGCGAGGCTCTGCACGGTGGCGTCGGTCGCTCCCGCTTCGTCGACCGCCTTCTTGGCGATCTCGGCGGAGGTCACGACCTGGCGGCTGATCTCCTGGATCGAGGAGGACAGCTGCTCGGTGCCGGCCGACACGGTCTGTACGTTGACAGACGTTTCCTCCGCGGCGGAGGCGACTGCGTTCACGAGCGCGTTGGACTGGTCGGCGGTGTTCGACATGCTCTGCGCGGTCGATTGCATCGAATTGGCTGACTGCGCCAGATTGTCGAGCGCGGAGCGCACCGCGCTTTCGAATTCGGCGATCTTCGCTTCCATGCGCGCGGCACGCTCGGTCTTGGCGATACGGTCCCTGTCCTGCTCGCTCGCCAGCGCACGGGCCTCGATCATGCTCTCCCGGAACACTTGCAGCGTGTTCGCCATCACCGAGATCTCGTCGTTGTGGTTCTTCGAGCGGTAGATGTCGGTTTCGAGGTCGCCGTTCGCGAGCAGTTGCATCGACTGATGCAGGGCGCCGATCCGGCGCAGGATGCTGCGTCCGACATAGAGCCAGACGAACAGCGCCGAGCCGACCAGCATCAACGCGCCCATCGCCAGCATGACCGACGTCGCGAGCGAAATCTCCTGCCGCGCCTGGAAGGTCGAGGCGTTGGTCTCCTTCTGCACGCCGTCGACGAGCTGCTGCACGCTGATGCCGAGACCGACATTGAGCTTGCGGGTCTCGTCCAGGATGGTCTGGCCATAGTCGATGGAGTCGAGCTCCTTCTCGCGCAGATTGAACACGCCGGTCTTGCCGGTGCCGAGCGCGAGCAGCTTTTCCGCCGTCTCGCGCAGCATCTTGTTGCCCTGGTTGTCCGGCAGCAGGTCGAGGTTGGAGCGCAGGCGTCCCTGCGCGGTCTTGAACTCCTTCTGGATGTCGTCGAGCTTGTCGCTCGTGTTCGCCGACAGCGCGGCGCTCATGTTGGCGGCGGCGAGATTGCCGCTGGCGACGACGTTGCCGAGCTGACCGACGGTCTGCGCGGCGTCGGTCGCGTCTGCGGCTGACAGATCGGCTGAACCGAGAATGGCATTGACACGGGTCTGCGCGTCCAGCATCGCCGGGCTCGCTGCGCCGACGAACGCGCCCTGCGCGCCGCGAAGGGCGTCATATTGTTTGTCGTGGAGGGCCGCGATGTCGAGCCGTTCGCGGGCGGCCTTCGCCAGGCTCTGAGCCGCCTCGTTGATGCTCTTCATCGTGTCGCTGAGGCCGGAGACGACGCTCTTGTCGCCGCCGAGCTCGATGATCTCGTTGAGCTTTTGCTGCGTCTGCTCCTGCAATTCCTTGAGCTTCTTGGTGCGCTCGCTCAGGGCGTCCTCGCTTTGCGCCGCTAGCAGGGCAGGCCCCTGGGCCGCAAGGCTGGCGCTCAGCGCCGATAGTTGCAGGCTGGCGGCAAGGCGCGGAATGTCCCGCCCGCTCAGTTCGGTCATGCGTCCGCCGAGATTCTGCAGCGCCAGGCCGGCGCCGGCCGCGATCACGAGGCCCATGCCCGCGATCACTGCAAAGGCCGCGAACAGGCTGCCGCGCACGCCCCATTTCGGCATTCTGAAACGAGGACGGAAACGGCCAAGGAAACGGCCAAGGCCCAGACGGATCGCCATCGAAAATTCCCCCAATGTTCTTGCTTCTGTTTGTGAGCGCAGTATCGGCAGCACCGGTTAAAAAATCGCGCTTGGCACAATTGGTTGCGCATGTTCCGCAGAGCGAAAAAAGAAGGGCCGGCAACGAGGCCGGCCCTTCATCGTGATAAGGTTTTGATAACCGGTCAGTAGGGCCCGGCCGCCGAGCCTGCCCAGTTGAAGCGGTAGTTGACACCTGCCTTGAAGGTATGGTCGTCGGTGGTGAAGTTGCCGGTGCCCACCAGCGGCCCCGCCGTGAAGTGCGCATCGCCGAAATTGTAGTACTGGTACTCGGCCTTGGCCGACCAGTTCGGGGCGAACATGTATTCCAGGCCGGCGCCGACGGTGTAGCCGTTGCGGTGATCGCCATCGATGATGAAGCCGGTCGGCACGCCGCCCACAGTCACCTTCTCGTTGTTGTCCGAATAGGCGTAGCCGCCCTTCACGTAGAGCAGGCCGGGGCCCCAGGTATAGCCGACGCGGCCGGTGATCGAGCCGAGGCCGCGCTGGTCATTGGTATAGGCGATGCCGCCCGGAAACACTGCGCCGACGCTGCCCGTGAGCCAGGAATACTGGCCTTCGACGCCGACCACGAAGTTCGGGTTGAACTGCCAGTCCGCGCCGACCTGCACGCCGCCGAGGAAGCGGCCGTTGCCGTTGCTGCCGGTGGAGAGGCCGTTGAAATTGTTGTCGCTGGAGAACGCGCCGCCGACATGGCCGCCGATATAGAAGCCGGTCCAATTGTAGATCGGCGCGGCGTAGGCCGGCGCGGGCGACTTGTAGTAGCTGCGGTTGCCGAGGTCGGCGCCGACGGCCGGCGCAGCCGCGCCCACCACGAGCAGCGCCACGGTCGCAAACAGAATCTTCTTCATCGTCTTGAACTCCAACACGTAAGGTCCCCGGCAGGCGCGCTTTCCTGCGCCGTCGTTGGTTTTGCAGATAGCTCGCTTTTGATGAAAATGCTGTCACATGCATGGCACGGCGACAGCCAACCTAACTTATTGGGCTGTAAATGATTTTCGTGCTTAATGGCGGCTTAAGAAGTGATGAAGGAAGGCTTAACTTCGCGCAACCCAGGTAACTTGCGCGCGCCTCTTGTTAACCAAGACGCCGCCGCACCTCATCGCGCATCTGTTCGCGAAAGGCCGCGCGCTTTGCCGGCCGGTCTTCCTCGCGCACGTCATGACGATCGAAGATGTCGAACTTCTCCAGGATTGGATAGCGCTCGCTCGCCATCGCGAGCACGCGCAGTACCCTGGTCGCCGCCGGCGTCGGGCCACTGACCTCCCAGCGCCGGATGGTGTCGGCGCCACCCTTCTCAGGCAATCCGCACAGCTTCGCCATATCGGCCGCCGAGAGCTTGCGCTCGAGGGCATCGGAGAGGTCGCTGCGAAGCTGCTTCAGTTCGGGGCCGGTCATGCTGCTCGCGTCCAGGGAAGTGGCTGAACGCAATGCACTAGCGCTGATTCGGGTCCATCCGAAGGCGGCGGGTGCGTGCCCCGCGCTCCGTCTTGAAATTGGCCCTCGGTCGGCATGTCCAACTCGGTCTCCACCTGCAGCAATACTACGAGATAGAGCGAGGCGGGACCCCCGGTGGCCGATCAACCCGCGCCACTCACCGGTCCGGAGAGCAGATAGAACGCGATCAGCAATGTCGCGACCGACAGCATCGTCGTGATCGAGACCGTGGCCGCAACCAGCTTCTCCTCCACCTTGTGCTCGTGCGCGAGGACATACACGGTTTTCGCCGTCGGTACGGCGGCGCAGACGACCGCCGCAACCGTGTACAGAGGGTTGAGGCCCATGACGACGCAGAGTCCGTACACGATGAGTGGCATGACCACCAGTTTCACCGCCGCGAGTGCAAACGACGCTTTCAGGTTAGACCGCAGGCCCTCGACGGACAGGCCGAGCCCGATGGCAAACAGCGCGCACGGCGTGAGCGCGGCAGCGATCATGTTGAGGTAGGCCGCGACCGGCGCCGGAATCGGCAATCCCGTCATCGCCCACGCGAGGCCAATGAACGTCGACAGCACCATGGGATTGAGCAGGATTTGCTTTGCCAGTCCCGTAGAAAGCGCGGACCGCCCGCGAGAATCGCGCTTTTCCAGCAGGATCACCGTGATCGGAAACATCACCGCGGCCACGAACACCGTCGCGACAGCCGCGGGCAGGACGGCGGGTTGGCCGTAGATCGCATGCAGGATCGGCAGCGCGACGAACCCGGTATTGGTCATCGCGGCTGCCATCCCATGGATGGTGCTGCTGGCGAGATCGTGTTTGCCACTCGTGCGGACCGGCAGGAACACCAGGGCGAAGCAGATGAGTGAGCCGCCGCCGAATGCGAGCAGAAAGCGCCATTCCAACAGATTGCGCGCCGGCTCCTGGGCGATCGTGACGATCAGCAGCGCCGGCATCGCCACGTTGTAGGCAAAGTGGACCAGGGCATCGGCAAGCGAGCGGGAGAGATAGCCAACCTCGCCCGCGAGCCAGCCGGTGACGATGATCGCGAATACGGGAAGAACGAGGCTGGCGACCTCCATCCGGCTTCCCCCTCGCTGCCAATGACCGCAACGAGAGGTTACCCCGGCAATGGAATGACGTCACTGCCCAACGTTCAGCGAGGAGCAGGTCTAGTGGCGTGTCCCGGACGCGCGAAGCGCGAGCCGGGACCCAGGGTCTGCAAGGCCCGGCGCTGCGATGGGCCCCGGCTCTGCAGCACACCGCTGCACCGGACGATGCTTCGCATCGCCGGGGGAAGCGCTGCGCTGCGTCCGGGGCACGAGAACGGCTTACTCCGCCGAATCGAGACGCCCCGGCTCAGATTCCACGGGCGGTCTGTTGACCGATCACGCAGCGCCATCCAGCGAGTCGCTCGGCCGGATGCTGGTTCATCCATTCGGCGAGTTGCGGCGCGCCCATCAGGCAGGACTGCACCGAGATTTGCGCAAAGTCCGATGTGGTGACGATCTGCTCGTGACAATTAGAGGGAGAGGCGAGGCTGCAAAGCACGGCGATGATCTTGATCACGATACGTTACTCCCCGTCGCGGCCGATGAACGTGCGACCGATCGCCGGTTCGTCCTGCGCCTCGGCGGCCGAGTTCGCCGGAGGAAAGATGCTGTCGTAGATGGCGCGCGCCTCCTGGATGAGACGCGCTCGCTCGCGCTCGGACTTTGAGACAAATCGAATGACTTCGCCCATGGTCGCTCCAAATCTCAACTCATGTGTCTGTCATGAGATGACGCAAAACATCCAATCGTCATCTATGGTGCCGCCGTCGACCTTGAAGCGGCGCGGCAGTCACGACCGAATAAAAAGCGCGTGACCGCACATCCCAACGTCCCGGTGTCGTTGGGTTGCAAGGCTGGTCCGCCACTTCATGTCAGTTGCGCAGCTCCAGCAGCCGAGTGGGAAATGCTAGTGTCGGCCTGTCCTTGCGCCGTCGGCAAGGAAGGTCGCACGAAGCAAATGCTGCCGGAGCGAATCTGTTTCGCCTCTTGCGGCGTCCAAGTTTTTGGAACGATCTCGAAATTCGGTGCATCCGCCCCGGCCAGTACCTCAGGCTGCCGGCGCTTGCTCCTTTCGACCCGGCACCGCCGCGAGCAGCTCGCGCGTATAGGCATGCTCGGGCGCGGCGAACAGCTGCGTGGTCGGTTTCAGCTCGACGATGGCGCCGCGTTGCATCACCGCGATGCGGTCGCAGATCTGGGCTGCGACGCGCAGATCGTGGGTGATGAACAGCATCGAGAGGCCAAGACGCGCCTTGAGGTCTTCGAGCAGTCTCAACACCTGCGCCTGCACCGAGACGTCGAGTGCGGAGACGGCCTCGTCGGCGACGATGATCTCCGGCTCGAGCGCAAGCGCGCGCGCAATGCCGATGCGCTGACGCTGGCCGCCGGAGAATTCGTGCGGATAGCGTTCGAGCGCGCCGGCGTCCAGGCCGACCATCTTGAGGAGGTCGCGGGCGCGGTGGAACGCGACCTTCGGATCGACGCCGGCCGCGATCGGGCCGTCGGCGATGATGTGACCGATCTTGCGGCGCGGATTGAGCGAGGCGAATGGATCCTGAAAGATCATCTGGATGCGATGACGCTCGGCGCGCAGCGCCTTGCCGGAAAGCGAGGTCAGGTCGGTCTCACCGATCCGCACCGTGCCGCGGTCGGCCTCGATCAGCCGCATCACCAGGCGCGCCACGGACGATTTGCCGGAGCCGGATTCGCCGACCAGGCCGAGCGTCTCGCCCTTGAGGATGTTGAAATTGACCGCGCGCGCCGCATCGACGCGGCGGTCCTCGCGAAACCAGCCGCCCGAGGTGACATAGGTCTTGTCCAGCCCGATCACCTCGACGGCCCTAGCCCGATCGTCGAGAGGAGCGCGCGCTGGCGGATCCATCGACGGCACGGCGGCGAGCAGCGCCTTGGTGTAGTCGTGCTGCGGCGCGCTGAAGACGGTCGCGGCGGGACCTTCCTCGACGACCTTGCCGTGCCTGAGCACCACGACTTGGTCGGCAATGTCGGCGACGACGCCGAAATCATGGGTGATGAACATCACCGCCATGTTGCGGTTGCGCTGGAGATTGCGGATCAGCTTCAGGATCTGCGCCTGCGTGGTGACGTCGAGCGCGGTGGTCGGCTCGTCCGCGACCAGCACGGCCGGCTCGAGCGCGAGGGCCATCGCGATCATGGCGCGCTGGCGCTGGCCGCCGGAGAGCTGGTGCGGGTAGGCGCGCACGATTCGTTCCGGGTCGGGCAGGCCGACTTCGCGTGCCAACGCGAGCGCCCTCGCGCGGCGTTCCCTCGGCGTCAGCAGGCCGTGCGCCTCGAACATCTCCGCCATCTGGTCGCCGATCCGCATCAACGGATTGAGCGCGGTCATCGGCTCCTGGAAGATCATAGCCAGCCGGCGGCCGCGCAGGTCGCGCCAGCCGTCATCGTCGAGCTTGAGCAGGTCGCGGCCCTCGAACATGATCTCGCCGGCCGTGACGTCGACCGTGTCGGGCAAGAGGCCCATCAGCGCGTGCGCGCACATCGATTTGCCGGAACCGGATTCGCCGACCACGCAGACGATCTTGCCGGCCCGCAGGTCCAGCGAGATGCCGTCGACGGCGTACGGCCGTTCGGCGCTCTTGGGCAGCGCGATCCGCAGGTTCTTGATGGAGACGGCGGCGGGGGCGGTCATGTCAGCGTCCCTCGCGCGACAGGCGCGGATTGAGCGCATCGTTGAGGCCTTCGCCGATCAGATTGAGGCCGAGCACCGAGATCAGGATGGCGACACCGGGAAACACGGTGATCCACCACGCCTGGCGGATCACGGTGCGGCCGGCGCCGACCATGTAGCCCCAGGAAATCAGGTTGGGATCGCCGAGGCCGAGGAACGACAGCGAGGATTCCAGGAGGATCGCGGTCGCCACCATCAGCGAGGCCAGCACGATCACGGGCGACAACGCGTTCGGCAGGATCTCGCGCAGGATGATCCAGCTGTTGCTCTGGCCGGTGACCACGGCGGCCTGGACATATTCGCGTGTGCGCAGCGACAGCACCTCGCCGCGGACGAGGCGTGCCACCGGCGGCCAGCTCACGATGGCGATCGAGGCCACGATCGAATAGATCGAGGGCTGCAGGATCGCGACCAGCACGATCGCCAGCGCGAAGCTCGGAATGGTCTGGAAGAACTCGGTGAAGCGCATCAGGGCGTCATCGACCTTACCGCCGAAGTAGCCGGCCATGGCGCCGATCGGCACGCCGACGATCAGTGCGACCAGCGTGGAGACGAGGCCGACCAGCAGCGAGACCCGTGCGCCGAAGATCATGCCGGCGAACACGTCGCGGCCGAGCGCGTCAGTGCCGAGCGGGACGGTCGAGAGCGTGAACGGCGGGAGGAACGGGCGCTGCACCATGCGCCACGGCGAGTTCGGGAACAGCATCGGTCCGAACATCGCGACGGAGATCGCAAGCAGGAGGATGACGAGCCCGACGACCCCGCTCGGGCTCTTCAGCATCGATTTCCAGAACTGTTTCATGAGGCGAATTCGATGCGTGGGTCGACCAGCCGGTAGACCAGGTCGGTGATGAGGTTGAAGATCAGGACCATGGCGGAGCAGATCACGAAGACGCCGAGCAGCAGATTGTAGTCCCGCTGCAGCAGCGCGTCGTACATCAGGCGCCCGATGCCCGGCCAGGCGAACACGGTCTCGGTGATGACGGCGCCGCCGATCAGCGTGCCGGAATGGACGCCGGCGAGCGTCACGACGGGAAGCAGCGCGTTGCGCAGCACGTGGCGGCGCTGGATCACGGCATCGGAGAGACCTTTCGCACGCGCGGTCTTGACGAAGTCGAGCCGTTTCACCTCCAGCATCGAGGCGCGCGTCATGCGGGTATAGGTCGCCATGAAGAACAGGCCGAGCGTCATCGCCGGCATGATCAGATGTTTTGCGACGTCGAGCGCATGAGCAGGGCCGGTGAGATTGGCGCCGACCGTCTCGTAACCGAAGCTCGGCAACCAATCCATGGTGACCGAGAACAGCAGGATGCCCATCAGCGCCACCCAGAAGATCGGCATGGCGTAGAAGATCAGCGCGAACACAGTGATGGCGGTGTCCAGGAAGGTGCCGGCAAAGCGCGCGGCGAAGGTGCCGAACAGGACGCCGAGCGCGAGCGAGATCGCGAAGGCGGTTAGTGTCAGCAGCAGCGTCGCCGGCAGCCGCTCGCCGATCAGCTTTGCGACCGGTGCCTGCTGGCGGAAGGAGAAGCCGAGGTCAAGCGTCACGACGCCCTTGACGTAGATGAAGAGCTGCTCGGGCAATGGCTTGTCGAGCCCGAACTTCTCCCGGAGCTGCTTGACGAAGACCTGATCGGTGGCCCCGGCCTCGCCCGCCATCACCACCGCGGGGTCGCCGGGCGCAAGGCGAATCAGGAAGAAATTGAGGACGACGATCGCGAGCAGGACGATCACGCCCTTCACGACACGCTGAGTAACAAAGGAGAGCATCTAGAGAGTCATGTCTTGGAGCATGGCCTAGAGCCACGGTGACGGTGAACTCCCTCGCCCCGCTTGCGGGGAGAGGGTCGGGGTGAGGGGGATTCTCCGCGGGGACGGCGAGAATTGGACTCGCGGAGACTCCCCCTCACCCGAATGCGCGCAAAGCGCACATTCGACCTCTCCCCGCAAGCGGGGAGAGGTGAAAGGCAGCGCCTCACTTGTCGAGCCATGCGTCCTTGAAGCCGTCATTGACCCCGATCCCCGTGGTGATCAGGTTCTTGACCTTGCAACGCATGATGGTCGGGAACTGCAGCTCGAGCATCCAGGCCACCGGCACGTCCTCGACCAGGATCTTCTGCGCCTTCTCGTAGATCTCCTTGCGCTTGGAATCCGGCGTCGCGACCGCGCCGTCGGCGAACAGCTTGTCGATCTCCGGGTTGGAATAGCCCTCGACGTTGTTGAACATCTGGCCCTTGGCGATGGCACTGGAGACGTAGTTGCGCCCCACGCCGAGCGCGGGATCGCCGTACTGGTACAGATAGGTGAAGGCGATGTCGTAGTCCCACTCGGCGATCTTCTGGTTGCCGCCGGCAACGTCGGTGGCGATCGTCTCGATGGTCATGCCGACGTCCTGGAGATTCTGCTTCACCGCTTCGCCCCAGCGCTGCCAGGTCTCGCCATAGGCGAGCGGCAGCAGGCGGATCTTCTCGCCCTTGTAGCCGGCTTCCTTCAGCAGCGCCTTGGCCTTGGCCGGATCGTACGGATATTTCTTCACGTCGTCGGTGTAGAACTTGATGGTCGAGGCTGACGGGCCGGTCGCGACCTTGCCGAGCCCGTTCCAGATCACGTCCTTGGCGAAGTCGCGGTCGATCGCGTACATGATCGCCTGCCGCACCCGCTTGTCCGCGAGCGGCCCCTGGCGGTTGTTCAGCCACAGCCACGCCAGCGGCGAGAAGAACTCCCAGCCGGCGCCGGTGACGCAGGTGTCCTTCAGCTTGGACAGCCGCGGCACGTCGAAATTCTCGACCGAGCCGCCGGGCAGCACGTCCACCTTGCCGGTCTCATACGCCACCGCGCGCGCCGCGGCGTCGGGAATGACCTGCCAGTAGATCTCGTCGAGATAGGGCTTGCCCTTCTCGTGGTAGTTCGGGTTCTTGACTAGGCGGATGAACGAGCCCTTCTGCCATTCCTTGAACATGAAGGGGCCGGTGCCGACAGGCGCGTTGTTGTAGGGATTGGTCTTCCAGTCGGTGCCTTCGTAGAGATGCTTCGGCACCATCGGCATCGAGCCGACCTCGAAGATGCCGAGGAAGGGCCCGAACGGCTGTTTCAACGTGAACACCACCGTGTAGTCGTCGGGCGCCTCGACCTTCTCGACCTGCGCGAGATTGTTGCGGGCGCGCGCGTGGGTCTGCTTCAGCATCTCGATCGAAAACAGAACGTCGGCGGCGGTGAAGGGCTTGCCGTCATGCCAGGTCACGCCCTTCTTGAGCTTGAAGGTGTAGGTCTTGGCGTCCTCGCTGACGCTCCAGCTCTCGGCAAGCTCCGGCTGCGGCTCGAGCTTGGGGCTGTAGCGCAGCAGGCCTTCGAAGATGTTGCCCGACACCATCTGGGTCGGGCCGTTCTGGATCTGCGCAAGCATCAGGCCGGGTGGCTCGGGCTGGATCACGGCATTGATCGTGCCCCCTGTTTTCGGCGCTTGTGCCAGCGCCGGGGCCGTGAGGCCGCAAGCCAGGAGAAGACCAAGCAACACTCGTTTTGACATGTCGTATCTTTCTCAAGCGAGGCCAGCCGCACACGCTTCGCAACGTCCTGGCGCGCAAAGCGACGGTCGGCCCATCCCAGTCCCCATCCGATATCGAGGCTCACACAGTCTCGTTCGGCGCCGCAAGATGAAAGTCTCGACAGTGTTCGCACAAAAAATGTACAGCGCGTCCTGTTTCTGCCGCGGGTCCTTCTGCGACGTCAGGCTGGCTCGCGCCGGGCGACCAGGCGGCCTCGCGGCAATGCCGGTCGTGATTGCACAAGCCTGCGCCTGCGACCAAAAGCATCAGGCCGCCTCGCCCGAGCACCCACTGCAGCTTCGCAAGCGCCTTCTTCCAATTTGTCCGCGGTGCGAAATATCGTCCTCGGAAAGGGCCGCGACGCCGCCGGTGAGTTCATGATGTGCTGCGAATTTGATCCGGATCAAAGCCGAGCCACCGCTTTTGCGATCGAATGGCAACTGGCGGGACGCGGCACTGCGCGTCCCGTTTCCTTGAGCCGTGAGACGATCCATGGACATTCTGGCCACGACGATCCCTGGGGATGACGATAGCGGGCCTGACGTCGCCGGCCTCGATCCATCGTCGAAGGCGGGCGTGCAGCACTGCCTGCAATTGCTGAACAATGCCGGCCTGCGTCCGACGCGCCAGCGCCTGGCGCTCGGCCAATTGCTGTTCCTGGGCGGCCATCGTCACGTCACCGCGGAGAGCCTCTACGAAGAGGCGATGGCGACGAGCGCGTACCTGTCGCTCGCGACCGTCTACAACACGCTGAACCAGTTCACCGAAGCCGGCCTGCTGCGCCGGATCGCGGCCGACGGCATCAAGTCGTTCTTCGACACCGACACGTCCGTGCATCCGCACTTCTATCTCGAAGGCGAGGATATGCTGGTCGACGTTGCCGACGGCCTGGCCTTCACAAAAGTGCCCGAGGCGCTTCCCGGCCACGAGATCGCGCGGCTCGACGTCATCGTCCACCTGCGCCGGAAGAGAACGTAGCGCCGCGCCTTACCGTAACCCCGCCCGCCGAAATCCCTCCAGATAGTGCTCGCGATCCCCGTCATTGGCCCACGGTAGTTGCGTCGCGATCCAGTGCAGCGAGATGCCCGGTTGGGTGCGACGGAGCTCGCCGAGCGCCATCTCCGCAAGCGATCCGTCGCCCGTCATGCCGGCGGAGACCGCGAGCACGCGGTAGGCGCCGGTGAGGTCGCCGCGATGGCGGATCGCCTCGCGCGCCAGCGCGATGGCCTCGTCATAATGCCGCTCGGTGAAGCGGGCATAGGCGGCGATGCCGTGATAGATCGCCAGTGACGGATCGCGCGGTGACAGCCGGATCGCCCTTTGCGCGGCCTCGAACGAATCCCGGGAACGTCCGGCATAGGACAGCGCCAGCGCGTAGTAGCCCTGCGCCAGCGAGAAATTCGGATTGAGCGCGAGCGCCTGCTCGAACTCGGACAGCGCGTCCGCAAGCCTGCGTGTCGAGAAGCAGACGCTGCCGAGCGCGGCATGGGCCCAGGCGTCCTCATGGTCGCAGCGCACCGCAGCGAGCGCGGCGGCTTCCGCGACCGGGGCAACCGCGGCCAGCTCGGCCCAGCCGAGATGCACGCCGAACATGGCGTTCACGGCCAGCACCGACAGCGCCTGGCCGTAGTTCGGATCGATGGCAATTGCGTGCTCGAGCAGCCCCCGGGCGGCGTCGTGATCCTGCCGGGTCACGCGCCAGTAATGCGACAGCGCACGCATCAGCAGGTCCCAGGCGTCCAGGCTCGCGGGCGGCTTGCGATGGGCGCGAAAATTCTCGGCCGCGTGGATCTGCGGCTCGATCGCCGCGGCGATCGCGTTGGTGATTTCGTCCTGCACGGCGAAGACGTCGACGAGCTCGCGGTCATAACGCTCGGCCCAGAGATGATTTCCCGACACGGCGTCGTTGAGCTGCGCGGTGATGCGCACCCTTTTGTCCGCCTTGCGCACGCTGCCTTCGACGACGTAGCGGACGCCGAGCTCCTCGGCGATCTGCCTGATGTGGACCGCGCGCCCCTTGTAGGTGAAGGACGAGTTGCGGGCGATCACCATGAACCAGCGCTGCTTCGACAGTGCGGTGAGGATGTCTTCGCTGATCCCGTCGCCGAAATAGTCCTGCGCGGGATCGCCGCTCATGTTCTCGAAGGCGAGCACCGCGATTCCAGGGCGGTCCGTCACGCGCGGAGGAGCCGGCTTTCCTTCCGTCCGGGCGGGCGAGGCTGCCGCTTCTTCCCGGACCTCGCCGACGAAACGAAAGCCCTTGCGAGGAATGGTCTTGATCAGCCGCTGGGCCGCGCCGTCGTCGCCAATCGCCTTGCGCACGGCGTTGATCCGGCTGTTCAGGGCGGAATCCGAGACGATGCGGTCGCCCCAGATCTGGCTGATCAGGTCACCCTTGCTGACCACACGTGCGCGTTGCGTGACCAGATAAAGCAAGAGATCGAACACTTGCGGCTGCAATGGAACGGCTGCTCCGGCGCAGGTCAATTCGCGCAGATCGCCGTCCAGCACGTTGTTTTCAAAGAGAAATCGCACGTTTCCGTCGTCTCAAGCAAAAATCAAAGTCGTCTCAGGCGAAAATCAACCCTCCGCGAAAGTCCCGGGACGACCGATCCGGCATGGTGCGACGACCAAACCGTGTCGATGTCTCGGCACAACGGAGCATTTCATGACCCAACTTGATCAACAGGTTCATTCTATCGGCCCGGAGGTGACGGGCTCTCGCATTTTCAAGTTCATCGCCTTTCTGTACGGAATTGCGGCATACCTCGTGTTTTTCGTCACCATTCTCTACGCCATCGGCTTCGTCATGGGGGTGATGGTGCCAAAGACCATCGACACCGGAAGCGACTCGTCGACGGTCGAGGCCCTCATCGTCAACCTCCTCCTGATGTCGCTGTTCGCCCTTCAGCACAGCGTGATGGCACGCAAGCAGTTCAAGGCCTGGTGGACGCAATTCGTGCCCAAGCCGGTTGAGCGCTCGACCTATGTACTGTTCGCGAGCCTGTCATTGCTGCTCCTGTTCTGGCAATGGCGCCCGCTGCCGTCGGTCATATGGAGCGTCGAGAATCCGGATGTTGCCGTGACACTGGTCACGCTGTCCTTCGCCGGCTGGGTGCTGGTCTTCACCTCGACCTTCATGATCAACCATTTCGAGCTGTTCGGACTGCATCAGGTGACCGACCATCTCGCCGGCAAGGAGGCGGCGCCGCCGCGCTTCAAGACGCCGCTGCTCTACAAGTTCGTCCGCCATCCGATCTATCTCGGCTTCATCATCGCGTTCTGGGCGGCGCCGACCATGACCGCTGGCCACCTGCTGTTCGCGGCCGTGACCACGCTCTACATCTTCGTCGGCATCGCGCTGGAGGAGAACGATCTCGTCGATCTCTTCGGCGAGGAGTATCGGCAGTACAGGCAACGCGTCTCCATGCTTATCCCCTGGCGCCGGTCAGTATAGTCTCGGCCTCGCCCCGCGCGTCCACCGAAAGGAGAACGCGCGGGGCGCCGACGCGCAATGATGATCCCAAAAAAAGAACGGAGACGCCCAAATGAAACATGTCGGAAACTGCTTCTGTGGCGCGGTCACGGTCGAGGTCACGGGTGCACCGGAGGCGATGGGCTATTGCCATTGCCGCTCCTGCCGCTCCTGGTCGGGCGGTCCGGTCAACGCCTTCAGCCTGTGGAAGCCCGAGGCAGTGCGCATCACCGAAGGCGCTCAGAATGTCGAGACCTTCGTCAAGACGCCGCTCAGCCAGCGCAAATATTGCAGGAAGTGCGGTGGTCATCTCATGACCAACCATCCGCCGCTCGGTCTGGTCGACGTCTTCGCCGCCACCGTCCCGACGCTCGCGTTCACGCCCGGCGTCCACGTCAACTATGCCGAGACCGTGCTGCCGATGCGCGACGGCCTGCCCAAGCTGAAGGATTTTCCGGCCGAGTTCGGCGGCAGCGGAGAGATGATCCAGGAGTAGCGGCGCCTTCAGTTGAAGGCTCCTCCCTGCGGCCATCCTTCGAGACGCCCGCTTCAGGCGGGCTCTTCAGGATGAGGACGGAGTGTGCGGGAGCAGTTTCAACGAGCACTGATGCCGATTAGCCTCATCCTGAGGAGGCGCGTCAGCGCCGTCTCGAAGGATGAGGCGTACGCACAGGTCTTCAAGAGGGCGGCAGAGCGCCGCCCTCGCTGCCTTCTCCAATGGGGAGAGGGACGAAAGACTAGCCTCCGCGCGATTCAACGACCTTGCGGCAGGAATCCGAGAGCTTCGACTTGTTCTCGCGCAGGCAGGCGTTCATCTGCGGCGGCTTGCCGATATGCTCGGCGCAGAATTTGCCGGCGTCGCCGCGGCAGGCCATTTGCTCCTGGATCGATGGGCCGGACTGTGCAGCAGCCGGCAGGGCGGCAGCAGTGAGCAGCAGCGCGGCAAGAACCGAAATTTTCATAAGGCACCTCTCTGGAATCGTCGTTGGTCCCGACCGGGATCACGCGGCCGGACCATCTCGCGAAGTTCCGGCGCGGGTCCATGCCATGTTCATGGCGTCGGCTAATCCTCCCGTCCGGGCAGCGCTATCGCATTTGCACCTTCACCAGAGGTCGTCATGCCCGGGCTTGTCCCGGGCATCCACGTTTTGTGCTGCGTGGCAAGGCGTGGATGGCCGGGACAAGCCCGGCCATGACGATGTGGAGACTATCGTGCCCAAAAGTGTGCTGCTCATATGCGATAGCCCCGCCCGACCGCGGTACCCCCATCTTCATGGCATGTATCCCAGCACCGACTTTTGCCATTCAGGCTGCACCTCGGCTGCGAAACCCGGTGATTGCATCGGGACGCCGAACGGGAAGCAGGAGAACAAGATGTCGAAGAGAGCTGGAGCGCTGAGCGCCGGGCTGACGATCGTGGCCCTGGCGGGCGCGGCGATGGTGTCGCTGGGCACGAGCCCGGCGCAGGCGGTGGTCTATTGCAAGACCGTCGGGGTGCCCAAGGGCTGCGTGGTGCGGCCGACTGCGGCGGTGGTGGTCGCGCCGGGAGCTCCGGTTGCGCGGGCTGCGGTCGCGACCCCCGGTGTCGGCGCGCCCGGCGTCGGCGTGCGCGCAGGTACGCCGATGAATCGCGGCGGTCCGGTCAATCGCGTCGGCGTGCGCTGACCTGTCTTTCACCTTGCCCCGCTTGCGGGGAGAGGTCGAATTCGGGCGTAGCTCGAATTCGGGTGAGGGGGACTCTCCACGAGTCCAACTGCGTCCGTCCTCGCGGAGACCCCCTCACCCCGACCCTCTCCCCGCAAGCGGGGCGAGGGAGAAGAGTTCGGGCCAACGGAGCCTGCGGAAGAACCCCCCGTCCTCCGCAGGCAATCACCCGGCCCGTCCCCTCTCTCCGTGCGCCCCACACGTCCGGAGAGGGGGCTTTTCAGCCCGCAGCCATGTCGCTGTCGGGAAAACGCTGCGGCAATTGCAGCCGCACGCGCGTGCCGGAGGCATCCGAGCTCAGGTCGAGCACCGCGCCGCAGCGCGCGGCACGGCTTCTCATGTTGCGCAGGCCGCGCGCGGTCTGGCCCGCGCCCGCGGCCTCGCAATCGCCGGCCAGCGCAAAGCCCCGGCCGTCATCCGTGACGCTGATCACGCCGTAAGGCCCCTGGCTTCCGTCATGCGTCTCGATGGTGACTGCGACGTGGCGGGCCTGTGCGTGCTTGGCCGCGTTGGTCACGGCCTCGTCGAGGATGCGCACGATCTGGATGACGTGCCATGGCCTCAGCTCGGGATGCAGCGGCAGGCCCTGCGGCGTCGCCACGCGCCAGTCGAGCGCGATGTCGTGCGGCCGCAATTGCGCGGTCGCGCGCTCGCGCCAGGAGCCGAGCGCGAGCATCAGGTCGCCGCCGATGTCGTCCATGGAGTCGATGACGAGGCGCAGATCCTTCAGCGCCGCGCGGGCGGCGTCCGTGATGGTCGTGCCCTCACTGCCGCGCTCGGACAATGCGACGATGCTCACGAGCTGACCGCCGAGACCGTCATGCAGGTCCCGCATCAGGCGCGTGCGCTCGTTGGCGAGCGCGGCGGCGCGGGCGCGCTCCTCCTCGCGGGCAAAGCTCGCCTTCAGCCGTTCCTCGGCTTCGCGCACGCGCGTCACGAGCTGCCCGGCAAAGCTGTCGACCTGGTTCAACGCGCGGGCAAAGCGCCAGGTCAGCCCGGCGCCGATCGCGACCAGCATCGCCGAATAGGACAGGCGCGAGACGAAGATGCGATCGTTGGTCTCGATCTCAAGCACCGTGAGCATGTCCTGGATCCAGCAGACCAGCACGATGGTCACCGCGCAGCCGATCATGAAGCTCGCCGCGTCCTGCCGCCGTACCACCGCGGCAGCCGTGACGCAGGCCATCAGGAACAGGCAGAGCCCGACGGTGGGAATGCCGAGCACCAGGAAGAGGATCCGCGGCAGCGGCGGGCCCCCGATCAGCCCGACCACGAAGACGAGGACGCCGGGCACGAACAGCAGCGTGCCGTAGCGCGGCCAGCGCCAGCCGAAGAACAACACGCCGAACACGACGACCAGCGCACTCTCGATCGGCGCGGACGCCAGCAGCACCGCGGCGAGCCGGGATGCGGTGGCCGGCGGCACCGGCGCCTGCGCGAACGCCTGCACCACGCCGAGCACCATCGCCACCGCCAGCACGCCATAGACCGGCTCGCGGCGCCGCATCAGCCACATGATCGCGAGGATGACGGCCAGGATCGCCTGCCAGGCGGAGAACACCACCGGCAGCGTGACGAACAGCAGCGTGCGTGTCTCATAGGCCGGGCGCAGGGCGGCGTCCGGCCCGACATAGACGGTGTCGAGGAAGCCCTTGAGCGGTCCCCACACGAACAGCCGCACCGTGATCTCGTTGCCGCCCTCGCGCAGCAGCGAAGCGGGGATGAGTGCGATCTGCGGCGTGTTGCGGTCGGGCCGGTTGGCGTTGGCGTCGCGCCGGGAGTCGAGCACGACGACGCCGTTGACGGCGACCTCGACCGCGTTGCTGAAGCGCGGCAGGAACACCGACCAGCCCGAGGCCGCATCGCCGCTCTGGAAGGTGAAGGCGCCGGTGTAGAACGGCGGGTCGGCCAGGGAGTAGCGCGACGAGGTGAAATGCGGCAGCGTCACGGGGCGCGTGACGCCGTCCTCCCGCAGCGCGAATCCGCCGAGCGCAAAATCCTCGGGGTCGCTCGGCTGGAGCAGCCGCAAGCCGAGAATGGTGGCGATCACGATCAGCACCTGGAACAGCAGATAGGGCACGAGGCGCGAGGCCAGCAGCCGGCGCCGCGCGGGTGTGGCCGGTGCCTTCATAGGTGCCTTCGTAGGTGCTTTGGCCGCGGTCTCGCTCACAGCTTGATCAGGCCCTGCTGCACCGCCTCGAACACCGCTTCGCTACGCGTGTGCACTTCGAGCTTGCGATAGATGTTCTTGATGTGGCCGGGCACGGTCTGCCTGGACAGGCCGAGATGGCTCGCGATCTCGGCATAGCTGAAGCCCTTCGCGATGCCCCAGAGGATGTCGATCTCGCGCGGGGTGAGCCTCGCGGTGTTGAGCGCGGGCCCGGGCGGCGGCTCGGCCGAATTCTGTGCGACGCCTTGCGTTCTGCGCACGATGAAACGGGCGATCGAGGCCGAGATCGGCGAATGTCCCGCGACCAGGTCGCGCACGGTGGTGGCGATGTCGGTGGGGAAGGCGTCCTTGAGCAGATAGCCGGTGGCGCCGACCGTGATCGCTGAGATCACGCTCTCCTCGTCGCCGAGCGCGGAGATCACCATGATCTCGGTGTCGGGGAAGCGCTGGCGGGTTTCGCGGATCAGCTCGACGCCGTGGCCGTCGGGCAGCCGCAGGTCGGTCAGCAGCACGCGCGGCGCGCCGACGCCCAGAGCCTGCCGCGCCTCCGCAAGCGTGCCGGCGCTACGCACCTCGTAACCGGCCTTGACCAGCGCATCCTGGAGCCGCCAGCAGGTCGGCGCGTCGTCTTCGACGAGGAGGATGGTGATGGCCTCACCCGTCTCGCCCTGTTCGGTCATGATCATCGTCCCGCGACCCGCGTGTCCCCCGCGGCGCGAAGCAAGTCTACCCGCAGCGCGGATGCCGCGACACCCATAATCATGGGGGCGGCGACAACTTGGTCCCGAGGTCAGGCGCGGATGGACGGTCGTTGGTTGCGCCGAGGCTAGAGCGCGTACTCATCCGCGCCGCACTCAGGGCGCGGATGAATCCACTCTGCCTCCGACACCGGCCCATGACGGCATCTCACCAGATGTCCGAGTTGTCACATCAGCAGACTTAAACGGTCTGCAAACCTCATTCCTGGAGAGGCGCGAACCTAGACGACGTTGTGTTACCATGGCTAGCATGTTTCGCTTCAGAATCCCGCCCACCGTTCTGCTCGTCCTTATCGTTGGGGGCACGTCCTGCATTTACGTGTTTTTCGGCCTCTATCTACTGATCGCACTGATTGCGTTAAACTTGGCCTGCCTGCTGCGGGCCCCGATCGCGAGATGGCGCGGGTGGGGCGCTGAAGGGCGGCTCACGAGACACCTCAGTCGTCCCCGGTTCGAAGACGAAAGCCGCAGAGCCAGTTAAGCGCGAGCGCATACGTACTCCTAAGGACGAGGGATGACGGTTTCAGAGGAAGTCCGAGTTTGGCGGTTGCGAGCGCGAGGCTTTGCAGTTGCTGGAGCTCTATGTCTCGCGTTGATTTTCTTGCTGAAGATTCTCGGTCCAACCGAGTTCGTGAAAAGCTCGATTGGTCCGCTTGTTCTGGTGCTCGTCTTGCTTTGGCTCTACGGGCTATATTGCACCTACCGATATTGGAAAGATTTTAGAGAAGATGAAATACGACGCGGCGGATCAGCGGAAACCGCTCGCGAAAAATGGCATAATCTGCACCCGCCCCCAGGCTAGATGCTGGTGGGCGGCAATGGCTCAACAGCGCCGGTTTGACCGGCGCCGTATCACTTCCGGTCTGCCCGATCAGGGACCATATATCTGAGCGGAACCGAGCTTCGCCTTCGGGCCACAATCTGCCGTCCAGTTTTTAGATAAACTTGAGATTGCTCAGCGGATACAAGCTTAAGCTTGAGTGGGCTAAAAGGATTTGGGTCTTGCTATCGGAGAGGCTCGATGACGCTCTTCCAAGGGCTAGTGGTTCTCGGTGGGATCGCTTTGTTAGCCATCATTTTTGTAGGGTTCGTCAAAGGCGACAGCGTCAAACCGGATGATACCCCAGAGAGGTTTTCCGGTGGAAGTCCCGGCGGCGATTTCTCGAACTAGCATGTTTGTCCGTTTCGTAGTTGGCACCGACCGTGAGAATCACCGATGGCTGACGGGTATCATCACTGAGGCGCGCCTGCTTCGCGATGGCGGGCAACTCGCCCCTTATCAAGCGGCTTGGCTGGAAGATGCGTATGCGTGGCTGAATGCCCATCTACCTTGTCCGCCATTCTCAACGAGCAACTGGGGACCAGAATGAGCTGCTGCCGGTTTGATGGACACCGGGTTAAGCTAATCCTACCTTGCGCTCGAACTCAACCGGGCTGAGATAGCCGATGGTCGAGTGCCTGCGGGTGGTGTTGTAGAATCTTTCGATGTAGTCGAACACATCGGCTCGTGCCTCGTCTCTGGTCCTGTAGGTTTTGCTTTCCGTACGCTCGGTCTTGAGCGAGGAGAAGAAGCTTTCCATCGCCGCGTTGTCCCAGACGTTGCCGGATCGGCTCATGCTGCAAACGATGCCGTGGTCGGCCATCAGGCGCTGGAACTGCTCGCTTGTGTACTGGCTGCCCTGGTCGGAGTGATGCAACAGCGCATCCGGCTTGCCGCGTCGCCAGACGGCCATCAACAATGCGTCCGTCACGAGCTGTGCGGTCATGGCGGCACTCATCGACCAGCCCACCACCCGGCGCGAGAACAGGTCGATCACCGCCGCCACATAGAGCCAGCCTTCGGCCGTCCAGAGATAGGTGAAGTCGGCGATCCATTTCTGGTTCGGACGCTCGGCGGCGAACTGCCGGTCAAGGAGGTTCGCCGGTACGGTCTCAAGCTGTCGATCGCCGCTGTCCTTCGGCAAGCGTCGACGTCGCGGCCGCGCCCGCAAGCCTTGCAGCCGCATCAGCCGCTCAATCCGGTGCAGGCCACAATCCGCCCCTTCGGCGAGCAGGTCGCGCCACACCCGGCGTGCGCCATAGGTGCGGTCGCTGGCGGCGAAGCTGGCCTTGACCTTGCCGCCGAGCTCCTCGTCGCTGCGGGATCTGGCGCTGGGAGAGCGGTTGAGCCAGGCATGGAAGCCCGACCGCGATACTCCGAGCGCATCGCATAGCCATGCCACCGGCCAGATCGTCCGGTGCTTCGCGATGAAGACGAACTTCATGTCGCTTCCTTCGCGAAGAAGGCTGCGGCCTTTTTTAGGATGTCGCGCTCGGCCTTCAGCTTGGCGACCTCACGGCGCAGCCGCTCGATCTCCTGCTGCTCCGGCTTCATCTGGCCGTGACCGGGAAAGGCCTGCACCGGATCGGAGCCGAACTCTTTCACCCATTTGCGCAGAACGTTCTCATGGACATCCAGGTCGCGCCCGGCCTGCGCCACCGACACCCCACGCTCCCTAACCAGCTTGACCGCCTCGATCTTGAACTCGCGACTGAACTTCCGTCTCTTCATCGCCCACCTCCGGCTTCATGAAACACCTAATCTCGGTGTCCATCAAACCAGCAGCAGCTCAGAAGCGGTTTCTTGGTTTAAGGACACGGCCGAACCCTCGATCAAAAAAATGTGGGAAATCGCGGTTCTGCTTGAGGAGCATGGCACCGCAGTGCGCCTTCTCAGATCGAAGAACCCAGGAAAGATTATCTATGAGGACGACTTCCAGATCGTAGTTCGTGAGTGGAAGCGCCTTTAGGCGGGAGCCGAACGCCCATGTCTCCTTTGGGTCTTGGTCGTGTAAAAACGCCGGTCGCTAGGCAGTCGAGCGGAAGTCATGATCGCTTGGTGTCAGGCCGCGATCGCAGCCATCAGCGGCTTGACCCCGACGATGTTCATGACCCGTGTCAGATTGTAGGCCAGGACGGAGAGCGCCATTTCGGCCGCCACTTTCGGAAGCGTTTTGGTCAGGAAGTGTGTCGCTCCCATGCGGGCTTTCATGGTGCCGAACGGATGTTCGACTGTTTCGCGACGCTGACGCATGGCGTGCGGGTTTGCATCAAGGCGATGCTGCACAGCCTCGAGCAGATGCTCATGCTCCCATCGCGTAAGCCGCCGTTCTGACCCAGGCGTGCATTGGGTCTTGAGCGAACAGCTTTGACAGGCCGTCGTCCAGTAGCGCCGCAGCACCTTGCCGTCTTCTTCATTCGTATAGCGATATGACAGCCGCTCCCCGGCCGGGCAGCGATAGGCGTCCTCCTCTGGCAAATAGGCAAAGTCCTGTTTACCGAAGCGTCCGTCTGCCTTAGCGCCGGACGTTAGCGGTTTGGGCAGAGTTACTGTGATGCCTGCTTCGTGGCACGCGAGGATCTCTGGGCTGTTGAAGTAGCCGCGATCGGCTACCGCTTCGAGCGTCTCGGTCTTGAGAACAGCCTTCGCCTGCTTGGCCATATTGGCAAGTTGTGCCCGATCCGAGCCGCTGTTCGTCACCTCATGCGTCACAATCAGATGGTGCTCGGTGTCTACGGCGACCTGTACGTTGTAGCCAACAACGCCAGAGCCGCGGCCGCTCGTTGCCATCGAGCGGCTGTCGGGGTCGGTCAGCGAGATTTGCTGGTCAGGCGAAGCAAGCATTTGCTTCTCGTAGACGGCAAGCTTGCCCATTTCCTCCTTCAGCTTTGTCAGCTTCTCGGTAAGCCTCGTCACCTTCGTGGCCAGCGCCTCCGTCGGCTCCTGGCGGTCGGCCGTGTCAAGTTGGCTCAGATAGCGCGCGACGCTCTCCTCCAACTGAGCACGCCGTCGCTCCATCTTCGCGCGCGTGAAGTTCCTGTCCCGGTTGTTCACGGCCTTGAACTTGCTGCCATCGATGGCGACGCTCGCCGTCGCCAGCAGACCAATGTCTCGGCAGAGTTCGACGAAGCGCGCACATACCTTGCGCGGCGCCAGGCCGTTGTCCTTCCGGAAGTCCGCAATCGTCTTGTGATCGGGAGCGAGCCGACCCAGCAGCCACATCACCTCGACATTGCGCCCGGCCTCTCGTTCCAGCCGCCGACTCGACTGTATCCGGTTCAGATAGCCGTAGATGTAAAGCTTAAGGAGCACCGAGGGATGGTGCGACGGCCGACCCGTGGCCGCCGGCTCCACACCCTCAAAGCCCATCTCAGCCAAACCGAGCGCATCGACAAATACGTCGATCACGCGAACTGGGTTGCTCTCGTCAATGAAGTCATCGAGGCATTCGGGCAACAGCGTCCGCTGCCCACGATCCGCCTCTTCAACGAAGCGCCTCATCGATTCCCCCAAAGAATCACAGGAGAATCATAACAGCAGTCCAGTGTTTTCACACAGCCAGGGTCGCCAGCCGCCGATCACGTTCAGGCAGGTGACTTCCGCCTTGACTTGCGGAGCCGACGCTTATGAGTACACACCCTAGCCCGGCTACGAAAGATCGACCCGCGGCGGCGGATAGCGCCGGGCCAGCACCGACAAGGATAGAGGCCGTTCGTCCTCCGGCAGCTCCAGATAGGCCAGCACGAGCGGCCGCTTCCAGTCGCCGATGCCGAAATCCATCGCCGTCCATTTCTGCGGCTCGGGGCCTTCCAGGCCCCGCACCCAGACGAAATAGCGGGGAAGATCGTCGGCATCCGTCCTGCGTGTCCTGGCCATCGAAGCTGCTCACTGCATCCCATCGTATGCGAGAGGATATAGGCAGCGACCGCGCGAAGTCGAATGCCTCGCGGCGGTAGGGGATCTAACTTCTATCGACGCTCGAACAGCAGATGCCGCTTCGCTCCTGGGGCTCCGCGCCGATACGGCAGTTGGGCGCGCAATCTCTCCTCCTCGTCATTGCGAGGAGCTCTTGTGACGAAGCAATCCAGGCTAGCTCCGTGGGTGCATTCCTGGATTGCTTCGCTGCGCTCGCAATGACGATGCGGAGACACGCGGGGCAAGAATGAAGCTGTGGCTGCCGCAGATGGTTCTCGGCCGGAACAAGGTCTGTCCGAACGCTCGCCGCTTCGTGGCTCGAAAATTCTTATTGACCGAAATTCGGAAATAGCGTATATATGCTGCGCCCCGGCCCAAGGATAGGGGCGTTTCGCGATCGTCACGATACGCGGGCCGGGTGGCGGTGGGCGCGGAGCGCATCGGCGCGCATGCAATCGCAGGGCGGGCCTGGCCCGTGAGCGGTTGCGCGGCGCGCACACGACCGGTGCGATTCGCGTACGGCAAAAGCGTGTGGTCCTGACGCCCGGGGTCTGTGCGTCAAGGCTTGCGGTGATGTGGCGGCCCGACCGGGCGCGCGCATCGGTCATCCGCAAGGCGACGGGGGCAATAGTGCATCGCTCCCCGGGGAGAGCGCGCCATAAGCCGTCAAACCACTGCGCAGGGAAGGCCGGTATGTCCAGGCTGCCCTGTATGCCGCTGTGCATCTGTCTTCGCGCAATTTGCGCACAGCGGACCGCGGGTGCCAGCCGGCGCCCGGTCTTCCCTGCGCCCTTTCCAACGAA
Source organism: Bradyrhizobium sp. 191 (assembly GCF_023100985.1). NCBI lineage: Bacteria > Pseudomonadati > Pseudomonadota > Alphaproteobacteria > Hyphomicrobiales > Nitrobacteraceae > Bradyrhizobium > Bradyrhizobium sp. 191. The sequence goes on along the minus strand of NZ_CP064692.1, from coordinate 3,835,454 downwards.
GGGGCGTCGAGAGAAGCACAAGGCTCGGGCGTGATGCGTCGCGAGGCCGTACGGGCGTGTCCTGTTGCCTGAAAATTGAACGGTGCCCGCATCCTGCCAATCACCGCCACAAGTCGCAGATCGCCACGCGGTTGATGTCGGCGAGGCGGCGGTCGGCGTTTCCGTGCGGATCGAGGCTGCCGACCAGCGTCAGCAGGCGTCGGTAAGCGCGATCGGCGACGTCGACCGGCAGCGGGGCCTCGTCAAAGGCCTCGACATAGCTGCCGACGAGGCCGCTCAACAGACGGCACAAGCCGCGCTGGGCGGGATCGTCCCGGCCGAGCGTCTCGAGCAATTGCTGAAAGGTCTGGAAGGTCCGCAAGCCGTGGTGCTGCTGCGAAAGCCACGCGTGCAGGTCGTTCATGTGAGCTCCTTCGAGTGACGGAAGAAGCTACCGGTTTATACAGGGGGCATGGGAAGATGGCTAGGGAGGGGAAGATTGAGTGTGTTGAGCCAGTCCGTCTTCGCCAAGAGGCTTCGCCGGACACGCTTCGCCCTTCGAGCTTCGCATGGCCGCGCCACGCGTAGCCCGAAGGGCGAAGCGTGGTGCCCCTGGCCGGAATCGAACCAGCACTCCTTGCGGAACTCGATTTTGAGTCGAGCGCGTCTACCAGTTCCGCCACAGGGGCCCTCGGTCGGCCCCAAAGGGGCGTCGCGAAGCCGGCGGACTATAGCCATGGACAAAGCGGGGTCAACCCGCGCCAAAGTGATCCCGGCCGTTCTCGACAGACGCACGGGCCGGGGCTAGAGGCTTGTGGATCCGACCACCGGAAAGAGGCTGCCGTGACGACCCAGAGTGCTGTCATACCAGCGTTCAAGCAGGCCAGTGCGGGCCCCGCGCTGACCGCCTCGCTGCTGGTCACGCTGATCGCCGCAGTCACGATCGCCGGCGCCTGGTTCTTCCAGCTCGTGTTGGAGATCCTGCCCTGTCCGCTCTGCCTGGAGCAGCGCTACGCCTATTACCTCGTGATCCCGCTCGGCGCGCTGACGGCGCTGGCGGCGAGGAGCGGCGCGCCGCGGCCGCTGCTGCTGGCGGGGCTCGCGATCCTGGCGCTGGCGACGCTCGCCAATGCCGGCCTCGGCACCTATCACGCCGGCGTCGAATGGGGTTTCTGGAAGGGGCCGACCGATTGCTCCGGGCCCGTCGTCAATCTCGGCAGCGCCGCTGATCTGCTGTCGAAGCTCGACACCGTGAAGGTGGTGCGCTGCGACGAGGTGCAGTGGCGCTTCCTCGGCCTGTCGCTCGCCGGCTACAACGTGCTGATCTCGTTGCTGATGGCCGCGATCGCCGCGTGGGGTTTTGCGCGGACGGCGAAACGCTAAGGCCTAATCATCCACATCGTCCTGCGTGCGTCCGAACAGATGCACGATGCCCGGGGTTGCGATCGTCACGAAGACGAAGCGCGAGAGGTGGTGGGCGCCGACGAAGATCGGGTCGATGTGCAACGTCAGGGCCAGCGCCAGCATCGCATCCATCGCGCCCGGCGCGAAGGCGACGACGACGTCGGAGAATTTCACCTGCGTGGTCAGGGCCACGATCCCGACGAAGATGGCGGAGACGGCGATGGCCACGGCAAACGAGCCCAGTGCCGCGCTGAGGTGGCCGGCGAGCGTCTTGATCCGCATCCGCGCGAAGCGGCTGCCGATCAGTGCGCCGATGCCGACCAGCGCCACGCCGCGGACCCAGTCCGGCAGGCCGCCCTCGACCCATCCGGCGCCGTGCAGCAGGCTGGAGGCGATCATCGCGCCGAACATCCAGCTCGCCGGAAACCTGATCAGCCGCAAGACCAGCGCGGCGGCCAGCGACGCCGCGGCCAGTTCGAGGAGGTCGAGCGGCGAGGCGATCGTCGTCGTCAGCGACGGCGCAGCAGAGGACGCTACGCCCGCAAGCGCCAGCACCATCGGCAGCGCGGCGGTCAGGATGATGACGCGCATGGTCTGCACCACCGCGATGCCCGGCAGGTCGGCGCCGCGCTCGACCGCAAGGATGGTGATCTGCGACAGCGCGCCGGGACTGCCGGCCAGGAAAGCCGAGGTGCGATCCCAGCCATGGATCCGCTGGAGGTAATAGCTCGAGCCGAACGTCGAGCAGAAGGTGGCGAGCGCCAGCAACCCGATGGTGACGGGATAGGCGCCAACCTGCTGAAGCAAATGGCGCGAGACCACCGACCCCAGCGAAATGCCCAGCAGCACCAGCACGGTCTGGGTCAGGATCGGCGGCAGCGTCAGCTGGCGGCCGGCGATTGCAGCGATCCCGACCGCGATCATCGAGCCCGAGATCAGCCCGCCGGGAAGGTTCGCGACGAGAAACACCAGACCGCCGGCGGTGCCGATGACGAGCGTCTCCACCGTGCTCAATATGCTGGCACGGCTCGGCCATTCGAATGTCAGGGAGGCGGCGATCTGCTTCACGCCACCTTATCGCAAATCGGCGGGAGGCGCACAATTGCAGGCTCGTCATGCCGCAATGCGCGCGCCTCTCGCGGATGCTCGCGGAGGGTCGTGACGGGACTTACTTCTTGTCTGAGGCAGGAGCGGCGGGGGCGGCGGGAGCGACGCTGCCGGCCTTCGCCTCCTTCTTGCACTCACGGCGAAACTTCCTGCGCTCCTTGCCCTTCAATCCCTTGGCGTCCGCCCGCCTGGAGCATTCGAGCGACTCGGCCGAACGCTCCTTCGGTGCCTTCTTGTCGGCGGTGGCAGCGGTATCGGTCTTTGTTTCGCTCTTGGCTGCCGGCGCTGCGGTCTGTGCGAAGGCGGTGCCGGTGGCGAGCAGCGAGGCGAGGGCGACGACGGCGAGGCGAGACGTGAAGGTCATGTGTTGCACTCTGCTTGGAAGAATGACGAAGGGCTGGACGGTCGGCCTGCATTGCTGAACGCGACATGAATGAGCTGAGCGACGGGATCACTATATTTTGGCGGCGATTGCGATCGCATCCTTGTCGCAAGCGGCCGACACGCTAGGATAGCAATGTTCGTTTCACTTCCGTCGGGAAGACCAAGCAGGAGACCCAGGGATGATCATTCAGACGAGATTGTTGTGTGCGATTGCAGTGTCCGGTGTCGCGGCATTGCTGGCGAGCGCGCCGGCGCAGGCACTGACCGCGCAGGAATGCAGCGCGAAATATCAGGCTGCCAAGAAGGACGGCTCGCTCGGGACCATGAAGTGGAATGACTTCCGCAAGGCCGAGTGCGGTGCCGATGCGAAGCCCGCCGCTGCACCGACCGCAGCTGCTCCGGCTGCGCCCGCCGCTCCTGCCGAGCCGAAGCAGGCGGCACCCGCCGCCGCGCCGGCCCTGCCAGCCGGACCGGCGGTCTATCCGAACGCGGTCGATCCGAAATATACCAAGGAGACCCCCGGCAAGGCGCGGCTGCACACCTGCGTCGACCAGTATAATGCCAACAAGGCCACCAACGGCAATGGCGGCTTGAAGTGGATCCAGAAGGGCGGCGGCTATTACAGCGAATGCACCAAGAAGCTGAAGGGCGCCGCCTGAGCTTCGAATCGAGACGATGGCCGGAGCAGCGCTCCGGCCATTTCGCCTGGAGCGTTTTCGAGCGAAGTGGACAGCGGTTCGCGTCAAGAAAACGAGTCAAAACAAGAAGCTGGAGCCGCGTTCCGATTCCATCCGAAGGCTCTAGTCGAGCAGCTTCTCGGCCGATCTCGCCACGAGCTGCGATCGCTTCCGCGCGCCGCTCTCGACGAACAACAAGCTCTGGCCGAAGATGAAGCAGTAGAACAGGAAGGCCTGCGCCTCGGCCGCCTCGGCCGCTAGGCCGGTCGCACGATAGAGTTCGCTGACGTGCTTGAGCCGTGCCGCGTCGACGCTCGCCACCGCCCCAGCGGCGTTCTCGTCCGAGCGGGCCCATTGCCGGATCGCGAGCTCGATCGCCATGCCCTCCGGATTGAGGCGCTCGGAATAGAGCTGGATCAGAGCCTTCAGGCGCTCGCGGGGTTCTTGCCCGTCGAGACTGGTCTGCTGCGCGATTGCGGCGATGCGTCCCTCGCGCCAGCCTTCCAGCATGGCATCGAGCAGCGCGGCGCGGTCGGCAAAGCGGCGGTAGAAGCCGCCCTTGGTGACGCCGAGATTCTTGGCGAGCACCTCGACCCGGACGCCCTCGACCCCCGCGCGGGCGAGCTCGGCAAAGCCTGCCTCGACCCAGACATCTCCCTTGCCGTCACTCATGAAGGAAACCCCACCGGCCGTTGATACGGTACCGTATTGCTAACGCGACACGGGTTTGATACGCTACCGTATCAACGATCAAAGACGACATTGCGGGAGGAAGTGCGATGGAGCAGGAGGCGACCTATCGCGGTACGGTCTATCCGTGGCAATGCGATCACGTCGGCCACATGAACATCATGTGGTATGTCGGCAAGTTCGACGAGGCCAACTGGAATCTGTTCGCCCGCCTGGGCCTGACGCCGAGCTATCTGCGCAGCTCCGGCCGCGGCATGGCCGCCGTGCAGCAGAACATCGCCTACCGGCGCGAGCTGCTCGCCGGCGACATCGTCGAGATCCGCAGCCATCTGCTTGAGCTTCACGACAAGTCGATCCGCTTCCGGCATGACATGACGAATGCCGAGACCGGCGAACTCGCAGCGACGTGCGAGATCACCGGCGTCCACATGGACCGCCAATTGCGGAAGTCCGCACCCTTCGCCGATGCCATCCGGGAGATCGCGGTGAAGCACCTTTCCGAGCCGGCGGAGGCATGAGCGATGGCCACATTCGAGCCGAGAAACCCTGGGTACCGCACGGCCACGACCGCGATGTTCGCCGCCCAGCCGGCGATGCGCACGCTGGGCATATCGATCGTCTCTCTCGCGCCGGGCCAGATCGAACTGGCGATGCCGTATGCGTCCGCCTTTACGCAGCAGAACGGCTTCGTGCACGCCGGTATCATCACGGCAGGCCTGGACAATGCCTGCGGCGTCGCCGCCTTCACCCTGATGCCGCGCGAAGCCGACATCCTCACCGTCGAGTTCAAGACCACGCTGCTTGCGCCGGCCCGGGGCGAGCGCTTCGTCTTCCGGGCCGAAGTCGTCAAGCCCGGCCGCACGCTGACCTTCTGCGAGGCCAAGGCGTTTGCCGAGCATGACGGCAAGACCACGCTGATCGCGACCATGACCGGGACCTTGATGGCGATGCTGCCCCGCATTGCGGCCTCGGACATGCCGCACACGTCCGCGCATGGCGGCGATTGACAAGCATGCCCGCGCATCCCTTGATGCGACGGTCATGCTTGCAAGTCTCGGCCTCATCCTGCTCTGCCAATTAATCGGCGAAGCCGTCGTGCGCGGTCTCGGCCTGCCGTTGCCGGGACCCGTGCTCGGTCTGCTGCTGCTTCTGATCCTGCTGCTCGCCCGCGACCGCTTTGCGCTGCTCGCGCGCGGGCCGCTGCGCAATGACGGTATCGAGACGGCGAGCAAGGGCCTGCTGGCCCATCTCTCGTTGCTATTCGTGCCGGCCGGTGTTGGCGTCGTGCAGGAGCTCGATCTGCTCGCGTCTCACGGCATTGCCATCATCCTCGTGCTCGCGCTGTCCGTGGTCGTCACGCTGCTCGCGACCGTGCTGACCTTTCGCCTCGTCAGCCGCTTGCTGAAGCAACAGGACGCGCGATGAAGGACAATCCGTTCTCGCTGTGGGTCTATCTCTCGCAATCGCCGCTGCTCTGGCTGACCGTGACGCTGCTGGTCTATGCCGCCACGGACGCGGTCTCGCTGGCGACCCGGCGTCATCCGCTGGCCAATCCCGTGCTGCACGCGATGTGGATCATCGGCGCGTTCCTGCTGTTGACCGGCACCTCCTACACGACCTACTTCGCCGGCGCGCAATTCGTGCACTTCTTGTTGGGGCCGGCGACCGTCGCGCTCGCGGTGCCGCTCTACGAGAACCGCAGGCGCGTCGTCTCATCGATCGTTCCGATGCTGGTGGCGCTGGTCGCTGGCTCGGTCACCGCGGTGGTGTCGGTCGTGTTGCTGGCCGAACTTGCCGGCCTGCCGCGCGACGTGGTGCTGTCGCTGGCGCCGAAATCAGTCACCGCCGGCGTCGCCATGGGTATCGCCGAATCCCTGCATGCCGATCCTTCGCTCGCGGCGGTCGCGGTCATCCTCACCGGCATCATGGGCGCCATCATCGTGACGCCGCTGATGAACCGCACCGGCGTCACCGACTACCGGGCTCGCGGCTTTGCCGCCGGCCTTGCCGCGCACGGCATCGGCACCGCGCGCGCGTTCCAGGTCGACGAGATTGCCGGTGTCTTTTCCGGCATCGCCATGAGCCTGAACGCCTTGGTGACCTCGTTCCTGGTCCCTCTGGCGGTGACACTGCTGGTGCGATGACATCGCTGCGGCGACGCTCTATATGTCTGTAACATTTCCTGGTCCCGAGCCGTATTTGCGGTGATGGGGCCGAAACGGGACAAGATATGACCGAATTTGGGAACAAGGGCCGTCTGATGGCGACCCGGCGTGCGGCGCTGACGTTGATCGGAGCGGGTGCCGTCGCAGCGAGCGGGATCAACCTTGCGCGCGCGGCGACCGGTGAGGACGAGGTGCTGACCGAAGCCAAGGTGCTGCGCGATCCCGACACGCCCGTCGCGGGCAATCCCGGCGGCAACATCACGATCGTCGAATGGTCCGACTACAATTGTCCCTATTGCCGCAAGCTCGAGCCCGAGCTGCGCCAGGTCGTCCAGGACGATGGCAAGGTGCGGCTGGTGATGAAGGACTGGCCGATCCTCGGGCCGGTGTCGGTCACGGCGGCGCGGACTGCGCTGGCGGCAAAATTCCAGGACAAGTACCATCAGGCCCACGACGCCATGATGGGCGTCAGCTCGCGCCTGACCGAGCCGCGCATCAACGAGCTGCTCGCGGCCGCCGGCGTCGACATGGACCGGTTGAAGCGCGATCTTACCGGCCGCGCCAAGGACATCGACGCCATCCTCAAGCGCAACAACGAGCAGGCTGAAGCTTTCGGTTTCAGTGGTACGCCGTCATTCATCGTCGGCAAGTACCGTGTGCCCGGCGTGCTCAGCATGGCCGAGTTCGAGCAGGTCATCGCCGACGCCCGCAAGGCCAAGATGAACTGAGCCGCATCTTTTTTGATCGTGGCCAACGCAAAGGCGCCGCCGCGGAGTTCGCGACGGCGCCTCATTCATGTCGGGCGATATTACTTCGACGAGATCCGGACCCAGTCCTTGTGCGCGCGGTCGCGCAGTGCGTCCCAATCGGCCTTGGCGACATCCCAGTTCACGATGGTGCGATTGGTGGTCGCGACCTCGCCATTGGCGACCGACGACGTCTGCATGGAATCATAGACGTAGACGCCGCCCGCAAGCAGCAATGCGCCCAGGATCATTCCGAAAAAAGTCTGCATGGCGAACCTCCGGTGACGGGCGATAACGTCGGCCCGGAGTGATGGTTCCCCGGCCATGCGGCGCATCTAAGGAGAGATCGTTCATCCTCCATTCAGCCACTGCAGCAATTCCGCATTGATCTCGCGCGGATAGGTGTGGCTGAGGTCGTCGATCTCGCGATAGGTGACATTGGCGCCGGCGGTGGAGAGCGCCGCCTGCGTCTGCCGTGCGGTCTGCACCGGAAACATCCAGTCGAGCTTGCCGTGAGTGATGAAGACCGGCAGGCCTTGCAAGCGCGTCGCGTCGGCCATTTCCGCCATCAGCGGATGGAAGGTCGCCGCAACAGGGGCGAGATGAGTGAACGGCGAGGCGCCGTCGAGACCGCTGACGTAGCAGAAGGTGCCGCCGTCGCTCATGCGGTCAGAAGCATGCGCGAGGCGTCGATGCTCCAGCGGCCGCGCACCGTCTCAAGGATGCGCATGAGGTTCGGCGTGTCGGCATCGTCGCCCATCAGAGCCCAGGTCGGGCCGGTCGCGGTCGGCGCCACCAGGACCGCGCCGAGACTGCGCGCGTCGCGCAGCCAGCTCCACAGAAAGCCGCGCCCGTTGCCGCTGCCGCCATGCAGCGCCATCACCAGCGGCATTGGCCGGCCGGGCACGTAGTATTCGGGCACATAGGCTGAGAAGCCGCCACGGCTGCCGGGCTCATTGTGATCGTGGAAGATGCCGGTGTGCTCGCCCGCGCCGGCTTCCAGTCGCGACAGCAGATCGTGATTCTCGCGATTGGCGGCGTTGAGAAAGAAGCTGCTCACGGGCGGGAACTGCACCGCCAGCGGATACAGCGCCTCCTGCGCGCGGGGGAAATGGCGCAGGGCCCGGAAGATCGCGACGAGATCGCCATTGCCACGCTCGACCTCGCGGATCCCGGCAAAGGCGGCGAGGGCCTCGTCGCAGGCGCGATCGAGTCGTTCATGCAAGCCGGCGAATTGTTCAGGCCAGTCGCCGATCGCCGCTCGTGCCGTCTGCAGCGTCGCGTCCGGTGTACCGATTGCGTTCATCACCGAGGCGAAGGCCGGCGGGTGCAAATGCCGCTGGAAGAAGCCGAGTGCTTCCAGCGCATTGAGCAGCGGTGGCAGCACGGCAACGATGTCGTCGACCACGGCCTCGGTCATCGCCCGCTTCCTCAAGCCTTGGGATCAGTTCCTGGGATCAGTCCTTGGGGTTAGTGCAGCTTCGGCGCCTTCAACAGCTTGAAGCGATCGGTCGACGTCACGGTGACGTCGAAGGTGACGCCTTCATGATGCACGGTGAGCGGCACGTCGACGCCGGCAGCGCCGAGCGTCCACATCTTCCTGTAGAACGCGCTCTGGCTCGTGACCTTCTCGCCGTCCACGGCGAGGATGACATCGCCGGTCTTGAGCTCGGCCCGGGCGGCCGGGCCGTTGGTGGAGATCCCGATCACCACCACGCGGTTGTCGATCTCGGTCGAGAAGAGCCCAAGCCAGGGCCGCGCCGGCCTGTTGACCCGGCCGAATTTGCGCAAGTCCTCGAGGATCGGCTTCAAGAGGTCGATCGGCACGATCATATTGACGTGCTCGGCCTTGCCGTCACGTTCCCGGTCGAGCTGGAGCGAGCCGATGCCGATTAACTCGCCACGTTCGTTGAGAAGGGCCGTGCCGCCCCAGTTCGGATGTGCGGGACAGGTGAAGATGGCCTCATCCAGCAGATACTCCCAGTAGCCGGCGAATTCCTGCTTGGCCACGATTTGGCTTGCGACCGAGCGCGTGCGCCCGCCGGCGCCGCCGACCACGACGCGATCGCCGATCCGGGTTGCCGCCGACGAGCCGAGCGGGAGCGGCGCGACGTCGAGCTGGCCGAGTGCCTGCACCAGCCCGAACCCGGTCTCGGAATCGAAGCCGAGCGCATGACCCTCCACCACGCGTCCGTCGGCGCGGTGCAGCCAGACTGTCTCTGCCTCAGTGATGAGATAACCTATCGTGAGCACCAGCCCGTCGTCGATCACGACGCCGTTGCCGGCGCGTTCGGTGCCCAGCGTCTCGGCGCTGAAGGCGTCCGGCGGGACGATGGCGTGCAGGCCGACGATGGATGCGAGCGCGCGGTCGAGATCGAAGCCGTAGTCGCTCGTCCGCGGCTGGTTCGCCGGCGGCACTCTCCATTCGGTCAGAGCGGGCATGGAGTTCTCCTGGCTGAGAGCATCGCTCCGGTATGGCTAGCGGAACGACGAGCAAGCATAATTTAGGCCGGGGCAGGCCGTCTTGAAAGCCTCGTCGCCAACTATTCCGGAGAACGCCGCGTGAAATCTTCGAAAGGCGCGAAGATACCTCGTGGATCGGACGTCCGTGCGAACCGGCACCGGCCGCATGGCTGCTGTCCGGCGGAATGCTAGGCGCCGCATAGCGAAGCTGCTAACCATTGCCGCTTCGTTTGACCTTGGGATCACGGACGACAAGCATGGACAATCGCAGCGACATCTGGCGTGGCATCGATACGATCAAGGCACGTTTCATCGACCTCAGCGACAGGGTCTGGGGCATGCCCGAGGTCTGCTACACTGAGGCGCGGTCCGCCGCCGAGCATCTCGCCGAGCTGCGCCATCAGGGATTCCGGATCACCGAGAACGTCGCCGGCATCCCGACTGCGGTGATGGGCGAGTGGGGCGAGGGTGGTCCGGTCATCGCCTTCATGGGTGAATACGACGCGCTGCCGGGCCTCAGCCAGGAAGCGGGTGTCGCCGAGCATCGCCCGGTCGAGACCGGCGGCCATGGCCATGGTTGCGGTCACAATCTGCTCGGTTCCGCCGCGCTGCTCGCCGCGACCGCGGTGAAGGACTGGCTGGCCAAGAACAAGGTGCCGGGCCGCGTGCGCTATTACGGCTGCCCCGCGGAAGAAGGCGGCGCGGCAAAGGCCTTCATGGTGCGCTCCGGCGCGTTCGAAGACGCCGACATCGCCATCACCTGGCATCCGCACAGCTTCTGGGAAGTCGCGGTGACGCCGTCGCTCGCCAATACGCGCGCTGATTTCATCTTCACCGGCCGTACCTCGCATGCGGCCGCCTCGCCGCATCTCGGCCGCTCGGCGCTCGACGCGGTGGAATTGATGAATGTCGGCGTGAACTACATGCGCGAGCACATGCCGAGCGATGCCCGCGTGCACTATGCTTTGCTCGATACCGGCGGCATCGCGCCGAACGTGGTGCAGGCGCATGCGCGCGTGCGCTATTCGATTCGCGCCCGTGACCTTCCCGGCATGAACGAGCTGGTCGAGCGCGTCTCCAAGATCGCGCAGGGCGCCGCGTTGATGACCGAGACCAAGGTCGAGATGAAGATCATCTCGGCGGTCTCCAACATCCTGCCGAACGCGCCGCTGGAACAGGCACTGCACCAGGTGATGGAAGAACTCGGACCGCCGCATTTCGACGACGCGGACAAGAGCTTTGCCAGCCAGATCCGTGCGACGCTGAGCGACAAGGACATCTCGTCGGTCTATTATGCGATCGGCATGGAGCCGACCGACCGGCCGCTGGCCGACTTCCTGGTGCCGCTCGATGCCAAGCGCAACCCGCTGGTCGGTTCGACCGATGTCGGCGACGTGAGCTGGGTGGTGCCGACCGTGCAGGTTCACGCACCCACGGTTGCGATCGGCACGCCCTTCCACACCTGGCAGGTGGTCGCGCAGGGCAAGAGCTCACATGCCCACAAGGCCATGGTGCAGGCGGCCAAGGCGATGGCTGGTCTCGGGATCAAGGCGCTGACGGAACCGGAGCTGATCAAGGCCGCCAAGGCGGACCTTCAAAAGCGGACGGCCAAGACACCTTATATCTGTCCGCTGCCGGATCACGTCGCGCCGCCGCTCGACATGTCCGTCGGGTAATTTCGCCTCGATACTTCGTCGGATGCGGCGAACAAATTTTCCGCAGTGCAGCGCGCAATCCGGCACGTTTTGATGCTGGATTGCCGAACGGATGGGCTGCGGAACGCGATTTTGCCCAACGGACAGCCAGAAGACCGTTTGCATACACACGGTCCCAGTTGACGTGCACCCCATTCGGTGTGCCATCTACCGCCAGCCAAACCGGCGGTCGCCTCTTGCGGCCGCCTGCATCCATGTCGGAACCAGACGGGGGACAACCATGCTGGATAAAGATCTGCGTTCGATGATCGGCCAGGTGAAGGACGGGCGGATGGATCGCCGCGCCTTTATCCAGCGCATGGCCGCCGTTGGCCTGACCGCACCGCTGGCCAACCAGATCCTCGCGCTCGGCGGTGTCGCCATGGCCCAGGGCGCGTCCACCTACAAGCCGACCAAACGCGGCGGCGGCGGTGCGCTGAAGCTGTTGTGGTGGCAGGGCCCGACCTTGCTCAATCCGCATTTCGCCACCGGCACCAAGGACCAGGACGGCTCGCGCCTGTTCTACGAACCGCTTGCCTGCTGGGATCCCGACGGCAACATGAAGCTGGTGCTGGCGACCGAAATTCCCTCGGTCCAGAACGGCCAGCTCGCCGCCGACGGCAAGTCGGTGACGTGGAAGCTGAAGCCTGGCGTGAAGTGGCATGACGGCAAGCCGTTCTCGGCCGACGATGTCGTATTCACGTGGCAGTACATCAAGGATCCGGCCACTGCGGCCGTGACCATCGCAACCTATCGCGACCTCACTGTCGAGAAGATCGACGATCTCACGGTCAAGATTACTTTCCCGAAACCGACGCCATTTTGGGCCGACGCTTTCGTCGGTGCGACCGGGCAAATCCTGCCGAAGCATCTCTTTGCCGATTTCATCGGCTCCAAATCGCGCGAGGCTCCGACCAACCTCGCGCCTGTGGGGACCGGGCCCTACAAGTTCGTCGAGTTCAAGCCGGGCGATCTCATCCGCGGCGTGATCAATCCCGACTATCACATGGCCAACCGGCCCTATTTCGATACGCTCGAGATGAAGGGCGGCGGTGACGCCGTCTCGGCGGCACGCGCCGTGATCCAGACCGGCGAGTATGATTTCGGCTGGAATATCCAAGTCGAGGACGACGTGCTGCTGCGTCTGGAAAAGGGCGGCAAGGGCAAGACCGTCTATGCCGTCGGCGGCGATACCGAGTTCATCGCGCTCAATTTCACCGATCCGAACGTCGAGGTCGACGGCGAACGTTCGTCGATGAAGACCAAGCATCCGCTGTTCTCGGATCCCGTCGTGCGCAAGGCGCTGTCGCTGCTGGTCGATCGCGAGTCCGTCAAGAAGGCGATCTACGGCCGCGCCGGCCGCACCACCGCGAACTTCCTCAACGGCCCTGAAAAGTTCGTCTCCAAGAACACGAGCTGGGAATTCAACATCGAGAAAGCCGCCAAGATGCTCGACGACGCCGGCTGGAAGCCCGGTGCCGACGGCATCCGCGAGAAGGACGGCAAGAAGCTGAAGATCCTGTACCAGACCTCCATCAATGGTCCGCGCCAGAAGACCCAGGCCATCGTCAAGCAGGCCTGCCAGAAGGCCGGCATCGAGGTCGAGCTGAAGTCGGTGGTAGCTTCGGTGTTTTTCTCGTCCGACGTCGCCAACCCCGACACCTATCCAAAGTTCTACGCCGACATCGAGATGTTCCAGATCCCGCTCAGCCAACCGGATCCGTCGCAGCACATGCGCCGCTACCTGTCCACCAGCGTCGCGACCAAGGAGAACAAGTGGCAGGGCACGAACTTCCCGCGCTGGGTCAACAAGGACTATGACGCGGTGATCAACGCTGCCGATATGGAGATGGATCCGGTCAAGCGCGCGGCGCTCTATATCAAGGCTAACGATCTGATGTGGCAGGACACGGTGTTCATCCCCGTGATGCATCGTCTCAAGGTGGAGGCGGCCGCGAACAATCTGCGTCCGGTGATCTCGGGTTGGGCCAACGAAACCGACAACCTGTTCGACTGGTACCGCGAGGAATGATCCCCCAGCTCTAGACGGGGCCTTCCCTCATGAGTCAATACGTCCTGCGTCGCCTCCTGATCGCGATTCCGAGCCTGCTCGGAATCTCGGTCGTGCTGTTCGTCGTGCTTGCGCTCGCCCCCGGCGATCCGTTCTCTGAACTGGCGACCAACCCGAACGTGCCGCCCGAAGTGCAGGCCGCGCTTCGGGCCAAGTTCGGCCTCGACGATCCGATCTACCTCCGTTACCTGCACTGGCTGAACGCCATGCTGCACGGCGACTGGGGCTTCTCCTTCGTCAGCCGGATGGACGTCGACCAGTTGATCCTCCAGCGCCTGCCGGCCACGCTCTACGTGATCGGCTCGGCGCAGATCCTGGCACTCCTGATCGCGATCCCCGTCGGGGTCTATGCCGCGACCAGGCCGTATTCGCTGTTCGACCAGATCGCGAATACGCTCGCCTTCGTCGGCTTCTCGCTGCCGACCTTCTTCACCGGCATTCTGTTCATCCTGATCTTTTCGGTCACGCTGGACTGGCTGCCTTTCGTCTATACCACCGACATCAAGGCAACCGGCATCCGCTGGGTGCTGGAGATGATCAGGCAGGCGATCATGCCGGTGGCGGTGCTCGGCCTGTTCCAGGCGGCGTCGATGACGCGCTTCGTCCGTTCGGCGATGCTCGACGTGATCCGGCTCGACTACGTGACCACGGCCCGTGCCAAGGGACTTGGCCAGGCCACGGTCATCGTCAAGCATGTGATGCGCAACGCCATGATCCCGGTCGTGACGCTGATCGCGTTGCAGATGCCCGCGGTGTTCGGCGGCGCCATCGTCACCGAGCAGATCTTCCGAATCCCGGGCATCGGCTCGCTGCTGATCTCCTCCATTCTTTCCAACGACACGCCGGTGGTGATGGCCGTCACCTTCGTCTTCGCGTGCCTGGTCGTGCTGTTCAATCTCATCGCGGACGTCCTTTATGGCTGGCTTGACCCTCGCATCTCCCTCCGCTGAGCGGCGGGTCTACTCGCCCTGGCGCGAGACGTGGCGGCGCTACAGCCGCCACAAGCTTGCCGTCGTCAGCGCGTTCCTGCTCCTGGTTCTTGTCCTGGCGGTGGTGTTCGGTCCGTTCGTCTGGCGGGTCAAGATCGACGAGATCGACATTGTGGCGGGTATGCAGGGGCCGTCGCTGGCCCATCCGTTCGGCACCGACGATCTCGGGCAGGACATCCTCGCCCGCATGATCTATGGCGGGCGCATCTCGCTCGCCGTCGGCCTTGCCGCGATGCTGGTCTCGGTCTTTATCGGCGTGCTGATCGGCGCGCTGGCCGGCATGTCGCGCGGCGCGCTCGGCCATGGCCTGATGTGGCTCACGGATCTGTTCCTGTCGCTGCCGCAACTGCCGCTGCTCTTGCTGCTGATCTATCTCTTCCGCGACGGGCTGAAGCAGGTGTTCGGCCCCGAGGGCGGCATCTTCATCCTGATCGTGCTGGTGATCGGAGGGCTCCGCTGGATGCCGGTCGCGCGCCTGGTGCGCGCGCAGTTCCTGTCGATCCGCGAAAAGGAATTCGTGGAGGCTGCACGTGCGCTCGGTGCAAGTCCGCTGCGGCAGGTGGTCAAGCACATCCTGCCAAATGCGCTCGGTCCGGTGATCATCGCCGGCACCATCGACGTTGCGGCCGCCATCATCGCGGAATCGACGCTGTCCTTCCTCGGCCTCGGCTTTCCGCCTGACACCCCGACCTGGGGCCGACTGCTGTACGATGCCAAGGATTTCCTCGATATCGGCCCGCACTGGGCGCTGTTTCCGGGCGGCGCGATCTTCATCGCGGTGGTCGCCATCAACTTCATCGGCGACGGCCTGCGTGACGCGCTCGATGCGCGACGGGTGATCTGATGGCGCCGCTGCTCGAGATCAAGGGCCTGAAAACCCACTTTTCCACCGACGACGGTATCCTCCAGGCCGTCGACGGCGTCGACATCTCCATCAACAGGGGGGAGACGCTCTGCGTCGTCGGCGAGTCCGGCTGCGGCAAGACCGTCACCGCGATGTCGATCCTGAAGCTGATCGCGATGCCGCCGGGCCGGATCGCGGCGGGCCAGATCATTTTCGAGGGGCGCGATCTCGTGCCGCTGACCAGCAATCAGCTCGACGAGATCCGCGCCAAGGAGATCGGCTTCATCTTCCAGGAGCCGATGACCTCGCTCAATCCGGTGCTCACCATCGGCGAGCAGATCGCCGAGAGCCTGCGCCGCCACGAGGCGGTGACGAGAAAGCAGGCCCTGGAACGCACCATCGAGATGCTGAAGCTGGTGCAGATCCCCAATGCCGAAGGTCGCGTGCACAATTATCCGCACCAGTTCTCCGGCGGCATGCGTCAGCGCGTGATGATCGCGATGGCGCTCGCCTGCAAGCCGAAGCTGATCATCGCCGACGAGCCGACCACCGCGCTCGACGTCACCATCCAGGCGCAGATCCTCGACCTCTTGCAGGACATGAAGGAACGCTTCGGCATGGCGGTGATGTTGATCACCCATGCCATGGGCGTCGTCGCGGAGACGGCGCAGCGCGTCGTCGTGATGTATGCCGGCAAGGTGGTGGAGGAGGCGCCCGTCGACGATCTCTTCGGCGATCCCCGCCATCCCTATACGCAAGGCCTGATCCGCTCGATCCCGCGCATCGATCTCGACAGCGAGCACAAGACGCGGCTGGAAGCGATCGGCGGCTCGGTACCGATACTGATCAACCCGCCGGTCGGCTGCCGTTTTGCCCCGCGCTGCAAGTTCGCGATGAACGTCTGCACCGAGAAGGAGCCGCTGCTGCGCGAGATCGCGCCCGGTCACCGCATGGCCTGTCATCTCGGCGATCCGAACCTGGGAGCCGCGTCATGAGCGAGCCCTTGCTCCGCGTCAGCGGCCTGAAGAAACATTTCCCTGTGCTCGGCGGCCTCTTGTCACGCCAGGTCGGCACTGTCTATGCGGTCGACGGCGTGTCGTTCTCGGTCAATCGCGGCGAGACGCTCGGTCTCGTCGGCGAATCCGGTTGCGGCAAGTCGACGACGGGCCGCTGCGTGCTGCGCCTGATCGAGCCGACCGACGGCGAGGTCACCTTCGACGGCCAGGACGTACGCCAGCTCAGCGGCAACGATCTGCGCGCGATGCGGCGGAACATGCAGCTGGTGTTCCAGGACCCGTTCGCTTCGCTCAATCCGCGCATGACGGTCGGCGCCATCCTCGGCGAGGCCTTCACCATCCATAATCTCGCGACCTCCACCAAGGAGCGCGAGGAGCGCGTCGCGAGCCTGCTGGTCAAGGTCGGGCTCAAGGCCGAGCACATGCGGCGCTATCCGCACGAGTTCTCCGGCGGCCAGCGCCAGCGCATCGTGATCGCGCGCGCGCTGGCGGTCGAGCCGAAGCTGATCGTCTGCGACGAGCCGGTCTCCGCGCTCGACGTGTCGATCCAGGCCCAGGTGATCAACCTCCTGGAAGACCTCCAGGCCGAGTTGAACCTGACCTATCTCTTCGTCGCGCACGATCTCTCGGTGGTCGAGCACATCTCCGATCGCGTCGCGGTGATGTATCTCGGACGCATCGTGGAGCTGGCGAAGGCGAGCGATCTCTACCGCAATCCGCAGCATCCCTACACCAGGGCGCTGTTGTCGGCGGTGCCGGTGCCCGATCCCAAGCTGAAGCGCGAGCGTATCCGCCTCAAGGGCGACGTGCCGAGCCCGATGAAGCCGCCATCGGGCTGCCACTTCCACACCCGCTGCCCGATCGCCCAGCCGCGTTGCGCGGAGAGCGCGCCGGTGCTGAAGGAGGGGGCGGCGGGGCATTTTGCGGCGTGTCACCTGGTGTGACGGTGCGGCGCGACATGCCGTGCGAGGACGATTTCTGGCGGTCAGCGAGGCGTGCCGTTCGTCGTCCGCAGTGACTGGACGAAATCGATCACCGCCAGGATCACCACGCCAACCACAATGACGATGAGCGGGATGGCCTTGATCCAAACCACCAGGATTCCAAGAAAGGTCATCATAAGCGAAAGGCCGATGAGTCCGGTGATCAGATTGGTCATCGCACTTTCCTTTTCTCCGCGCCGGGAGCCGAGCTCGTCCCGGCGCTCGGGACGTTGCGCCGAGCGCTGCCACGAGCGCGCCCGATATTCCTGACGAGCCAGCTTGCCGTGCGCAAGAGGCGGGCATCGTTGCCGGGGCGGCCGACGAGCTGGACGCCCAACGGAAGGCCGGCTTCGGAACGCATCAATGGCAGGCTGATGGCGGGTACGCCGAGATAGGTCCAGAGCGTGCAGAAAACCGGGTTGCCGGTCGTTTCAATGCCGGGCGCCGCACCCGGCGCCGCGGGCGTCAGGACGGCGTCGTACTCGTCGAAAATTTGGTCCAGAGCCTGGTTGAGCGGCGCAATCCCGGCCAGGGCGCTGCAGTAGTCCACCGCGAGATGCGCGCGGCCGCGCTCGATCGCCTGGCGTAGACGCGTGCTCAGCTTGTCGCCGCCTCGCTGGTAGTCGCGCCGCAGATTGTGCGCCATGTCAACTTCCATGATGATACGGTGCATATCGACGGCTCTATCGAAGCTCGGCCCAAGCTCGACTTCGCTGCAAGCCTCGCCCAAAGCCTCGACAAGCTCGGCAAAGGCCTCACGTGCCACTGGCTCGGCCTGATCCCAGACCGGAGAGCGCACGAAGGCAAATCGCGGTGGCAATGGCGGCTCGCTCGCCGCTACCGCAGAGAATGGCGGGCGGGCAACAGGTCGCGTGTCTAAATCCTCCCGGTCAAAGTCGACCATGACCTCGGCCAGCAGGGCCGCGTCCTCCACGCTGCGCCCGAACACGCCGACATGATCGAGTGTGCGCGACAATTCGAGCGCGCCGCTGCGCGGAATGAGGCCGTGCGAAGGCTTGAAACCGACCACGCCGCAGAAGGCGGCAGGACGGATCACCGAGCCGTTGGTCTGCGATCCGACAGCGCCTGGCACCATCAGCGCCGCGACGGCCGCGGCTGAGCCGGAGGACGATCCGCCGGGCGTGTGATCTGGGTTGTGCGGATTTCGGGTCTTGCCCGGATTGTAGTACGCGTACTCGGTGGTAACCGTCTTGCCGAGGATCACCGCGCCTGCCGCCCGCAGACGCGCCACGGCCGCCGCATCGCGGCGCGGCGTCCGTCCGGCCCACAGCTCCGATCCGAATTCCGTCGGCATGTCGCCGGTGTCGAAGATATCCTTGATGCCCACGGGCACGCCATGCAGCGGGCCTGTGGCCTTGCCCTGCTTGCGATGATCGTCGGCAGCCTCGGCCTGTCGCATCGCGTGGTCGCGATCGAGGAACGCCCATGCATGGATATCGCGATCGACCTCGTCGATGCGCTTGAGGCAGTCGCCGACGAGCTCAGCCGAACTGAGCCGGCCGTCGCGGATGCCAGCCGCAGCTTCCATGAGGCCGAGCGCGTTGAGACTCATGCGCGGCCTTTCGTCGGTTTGCCAGGCGCGTTCATCGCGATCCATAGAGATAGGTGGGCAACCACAATGCGATCCCCGGGAAGATGTAGACCAGTGCCATGGTGAGGAAGACCAGGCCGACAAAGGGAAGTGCGCCGGAGAAGATGTCGGTCAGCTTCACTTGAGGCGGCGCTACGCCCTTCAGATAGAAGGCCGCCATCGCAACCGGCGGCGTGTTGAACGCCGTCTGTGTGTTCAGTGCCACCAGGATGCCGAAGAAGATCGGATCGATGCCGTATTGGGGCAGCAGCGGCAGGAAGATCGGCACGAAGATGATAATGATCTCGGTCCATTCCAGCGGCCAGCCGAGCAGGAAGATGATCAGCTGGGTCAACAGCAGGAACCCGATCGGCGACAGGTTCATCGCGGCGAAGAACTGCTCGACCACGGTCTGTCCGCCGAGGACGGCAAACACCGCCGAGAACGTCCACGACCCGATGAACAGGTAACAGACCATCGCGGTGGCACGCACGGTCAGATAGACCGATTCGCGCATCATCGTGAAGTTGAGCGAACGGTAGGCGGCGGCCAGAACGATGCTCATGAGGGCGCCTACCGCGGCCGCCTCGGATGGCGTCGCCAGGCCGAACAGGATCGCCCCGAGCACCGAAACGATCAGCAACGCCAGCGGCAGGAACGATGTGGCGAGCGCCCAGATTACCGTGCTGAGCGGCACGTCGGTCTGCTCACGCGGCAGCTTCGGCGCGAGCGCGGGATTGATGATCGCGCGTGTCATCGCATAGAGGACGTAGAAGCCGGCCAGCATGAATCCCGGAAAGAACGCGGCCGCGTAAAGCTTGACCGCCGAGACGCCGGCGGTTGCCGCATAGACGATCAGGAGAATGCTCGGCGGAATCAGGATGCCGAGGCAGCCGCCGGCGCAGACGACGCCTGCCGACAGCTTGACGTCGTAGCCGGCGCGCAGCATCGCCGGCAAGGCCAGCAGGCCCATCAGCGTGACAACCGCGCCGACGATGCCGGTCGCAGTCGCGAACATCGCGCAGGTGATCAGCGTTGCCACCGCCAGCGCGCCCGGCACGTTCTTCATCGACAGCTGCAGCGAGTAGAACAGGCGGTCGAGGATGTTTGCGCGCTCGATCAGATAGCCCATGAACAGGAACAGCGGAACCGCAACCAGCACATCGCTGGATGTGACCTCGAACGTCTTCTGCACCAGAAGCGTGAAGATGCGGTTCTGGAAGAAGTCCTGACCGGGAGTGTAGTAGGCATAGTAGCCGAACGAGACGCCCATCGCCATCAGCGTGAACGCGATCGGGAAGCCGAGCATGATGATGAAGATGAAGAGGCCGAGCATCAGCATGCCGAGTTGAGGATCGGTCATGCGCCTGGTCCCTTCTCGCTCTGCGGCTCAGCCGCGTGCTGCTGATGTTCGCGGATGACGAGGCTCTCGGTCTCTTCCACGTCGTGCAGGCGTTGCGGCCATCGGCCGGTGCGGATGCAGAGCACACAGCGAATGATTTCGGCGAACCCTTGCAGGAACAGAAGGAAACCGGTGAGAGGGATCAGCGCCTTCAGCGGAAACACCGGCACGCCGGCCGGACTGAAGATGCTGACTTCGCGGAAGCGAACCGACATCTGGGCGTAGTTCCAGCCCGAATACATCAGCGCGGCGATCGCCGGCAGGAAGAACAGGATATACAGGACGAGGTCCATCGTCGCCTGGGTGCGCGGCGACCACAGGCGGTAGACCACGTCGGCCCGAACATGGCCGTTTCGCGAGAGCGTATACGCGCCGGCCATCAGGAACATCGCGCCATAGGTGATGTAGCTGATGTCGAAAGCCCATGTGGTCGGCGCACGCAGGACGTAGCGCACGAACACCTCGTAGCTGACACCCAGCGTAAGGACGAGGATCAGCCAGGCGAATGCCTTGCCCACCCACGTGCTGAGCTCATCGATGAAGAACAGGAATTTCGTCATGCGAGCCGAACTCGCTGCGAGCAGACCATCCGGATGTCCCCCTCCCAATTCGCGGGCGGCGCTTCAATTGCGCCGCCCCCTCACGATACGGCCCCACGCGGTGCGCTGCGGCAGCTGTCAGACCTTGAGCACGCCCGGGAAGTGATGCTCGAAGGCGCCGCGGTAGTCCGTCGCGTTGTTCATGTTGTAGTAAACCACGCGGCGGACCCATTCCTTCTGCGAGTCCATCACCTTCTTCATGAACGGGTCCGAGCCGAGCTGGGCGATCAAACCGTCCCACGCCTTGATCTGCGCGTCGAACACCGACTTCGGCGTTCGCTGGACGTTGACCTTGTCCTTGTTGATCAGCTCCTGCAGGTCCTTCGAATAATAATCCATGGCCTTCCATTCGTTGGCGGACGACACGGCTTCGGCGGCGTATTGCAGGATCGCCTGCTGTTCCTTCGGCAGCGCGTTGAATTTGGTCCGGTTGAACATGATCTCGAAATATTCCGTCGCCTGATGATGACTGCCCATCATGTAGTTCTTGGCGACATCCTGCGCGCCGAAGCGCCGGTCAGAGGTCGGATTGTTGAACTCGAATCCGTCGATCACGCCGCGCTCCATCGCGGGCACGATCTCGCCACCGGGGAGCTGCGCGACGGATGCACCCATCGCCTGGAAGAGATCGGCGGCCAGACCCACCGTGCGATACTTCAAGCCCTTGAGATCGGCGTCGCTGGTGATCGGCTTCTTGAACCAGCCGAGCGGCTGGGTCGGCATCGGCATGGCGAAGAAGCTCTTGATGTTGACGTTCATGATCTTGGTCTGGAGCTCCTCGAACAGCTCCTTGCCGCCGCCGTTGTGGATCCAGCCAAGACCTTCGTTGGCGTTGAAGCCGAACACCGGGCCCGTGCCGAACAGCGAGGCGGCCTTGTGCTTGCCGTACCAGTAGACCGTCACCGTGTGTGCCGCGTCGATCTGGCCGCCATGAACGCCGTCGAAGACCTGGAACGGATGCACGACCGAGCCGCCGACCAGATAGTCGATGCGCAGCCGACCTCCGGCCATATCGTTGACGCGCTTCACATAATCTTCGGCCATTTCGTTGAAGACATCGGCCTTGCCCCACGAGCCCTGCATCTTGAGGGCCACCGTTTGCGCGCGGCTGACTTGCGGCATGGCGATGGCAGCAGCGCCGGTCGCGCCGGCGGCCAGCAGGAATTTGCGACGAGTTGTTCTGGTCTTTTCGGACTTTGCAGTCATGGACGTCCTCCCTGGCGGCCTGATTGTTCGAACGCGTTTCGACGCGCTTGTCGTTGTTGACCGCTGGAGGTATGCCGCATTCCAGCGACTTTGATCACAGTCTGGACGCATTGTCGGCATCCGACAAGCCTCGCGATGTCGCATCTTGGATGTTGGCGAGCTTTCGATTTGCAGCAGCCGCATAGAGCGGTCGCGTGTCGCAGCGCAGCAAATATGCAGACGTCCTCTCAGACTTCGGAAAGCCGCGTGCAGGGCCGAAGAGAAGCTGTCAGCGCGGCAGGAGGGACGGAAGGGTAGGCCAGCTAATTGCCCCCGGCGGCTCGCGCAGCTTCATGGAATAGCCGCACGCGCGCCAGATCCTTGGCGTGCGTGCCTTCCCTGTCTGTCCTTGTCTTCGAGTCCACGCCCGCCGGCCCGACCACGCTGATGGCCTTTGCGACGTTGTCAGGACCCAAGCCTCCGGCCAGGATGATGGGGATACCGACCAGTTCGACGATCCGGCGGCTGATGCTCCAGTCGTGCGGCACGCCGATCGCACCGATCTGCCTGTCGGAGGGGCGATGACTGTCGAGCAGAAGATAGTCCGCTATGTGCGCATAGCTCCGGGCGATCTCGACGCTCTCCTCGCCATAAACCGGCACGCTCCGCATGATCAGACGATCGGGCAGCGCGGCCTTGATCATGGCGACCTCTGCGGGCCCGAGCAGTTCGGGGGCCGCTCCGAGATGAACGATCGCAGGCTTCAACATCCTTGCCCATTCGATGATCAACGCCGCTCGCGCCGTGAGAAACAGCGCTGAAAATCTTGCCGGCGTCACGATCGTAGCGGCGATGTCCGCCGCCAGAGCGAGCGGCAGTTCGCGCGGAAATTCGCCGTCGCCGACCAGGATACCGACGTGATCAATTCCGATCTCCGAGACGGCGCGCGCTTCGTCCGGGCTGGAAATTTCGTAGATCTGGGTCAGCATGGTGAAGTGTCGGCCGCAACGGCGAAGATGAAATCACTCTTCCAGCGTGAATCCGACACGCAAGGTCACCTGATAGTGCCGAACCGCGCCATTCTCGATGTGGCCGCGGGTCTGCACCACCTCGAACCATTTCATCTCGCGAATGGTCTTCGACGCGCGGCTGATCGCGTTCTTGATCGCGTCCTCGATCGAGGTCTCGGACGATCCGACCAGGTCCAGGATCTTGTAGACATGATCTCTCTCGGCTGCAGGCATGATGGCCTCCCTGGTTGCGCTGCGGCACGCATCGACGCGTGTGCTCCCATTTGAACGAGCGCCAGGCGGTCCGGTTCCGTCCTGCGCGATGGCCCGCATGCACCAGCCGAGGTGGAGCGGCCGGCGTCCGCCTGCTAAGCGCTATCCATGGATTCGGCGCGGCGCGACAGGACGATCGGCTCTCTCTGCCTCTGCGCGACGGCGTTCGGCTGGGCGTTGAACTGGCCGCTCATGAAGCTGTTGCTCCAGCAATGGCCGCCCCTGTTCGCACGTGGCCTTGCCGGGATCTGCGCCTCCCTCATTCTCGGCACCCTCGCGCTGAGCCGGAAGGAATCGTTCGCCGTGCCGCGCGAGGCCATCCCGAGGCTGCTGTTTGCGACCTTCACCAACGTCTTTGCCTGGATGGGTCTCGGCACGGTCGCCATGAAATATGTCACCGTGAGCGAGGGCGCTCTGCTCGCCTATACGATGCCGATCTGGGCGATGCTGTTTGCCTGGCCGGTGCTGCATACGCGGCCTGCCGCAAGGGATATTTTCGGGCTGGTCCTTGGCGTTGCCGGCGTCACGCTGCTTCTGAGCGGCAACGGCTTTGCGTTCGGCGCCGACAAGTTGCTGGGCATCGTGCTGGCGCTACTCTGTGCCATCCTGTTCGCGCTCGGCAACGTGCTCAACCGCAAGCCGCTGCCGATGCCGCCGCTGGTCGTCGTCGCCTGGCAGGTCGGTCTCGGCTGCGCCGCGATGCTGATCCTCGGCGTCCTGTTCGAGCGTCCTGATATCACTGCGATTACCCCGCGGGGGCTCGGCTGCTTCGTCTATATGACGCTGGTGCCGATGGGCATCTGCTACGTCACCTGGTTCGAGACGCTGCGCCGTCTGCCACCGACCTCGGCCTCGACCGGCATGCTTATCGTGCCCGTGATCGGCGTGATCTCCGCCGCCATCATCCTGGGCGAGCCGCTGGGCTATCGCGAATGGACGGCGATGGCGCTCACGCTCGGCGGCGTGACGCTCGCCTTGCAACGGGGATAAGGCGCGGAGGCTCGCCCCTACGGATCCAGCTCCGTATCCCAGTACAGATAGTCGAGCCAGCTGTCGTGTAGGTAGTTCGGCGGGAAGAGACGGCCGTTGCGGTGGAGCTGGTGCACGGTGGGGGCGAACGCGTTCTGGCGCGGAAACATCCTTGCCTGCGCCGGGGTGAGATTGCCCTTGCGCAGGTTACACGGCGAGCACGCCGCGACCACGTTCTCCCAGGTGGTCTGGCCGCCTTTGCTGCGCGGGATGATGTGATCGAAGGTGAGGTCTTCGGGCGAGCCGCAATATTGGCAGGCGAAACGATCGCGCAGGAAGACGTTGAACCGGGTGAAGGCGGGGTGGGTGGTCGGCTTGACGAAGGATTTGAGCGAGACGACGCTCGGCAGCTGCATCTGCAGCGTGGGACTGTGGACCGCCTGATCGTAGTGAGCGACGATATTGACGCGGTCGAGGAACACCGCCTTGATCGCGTCCTGCCACGACCACAACGACAGTGGGTAGTAACTCAGCGGCCGGAAGTCCGCATTCAGCACCAACACCGGCCAACTGCCTTGCGAGACATGTGCGTTCAAGTAACGCTCCCGGCCTCCAATATACGCTGCGAAGCAGCATGTACTGACATACTACATGCAGCGTGACGGGATTGTGAAGCCCGTTGAGCGACTTATTCAGGCGCAAGCAATGCGGCGGCGGGGTGGCAAAAGCGCTCAAAATGCCGCGATCTGGGGGCGCACGGAACCGCCAGCCCCGCGTCGTGACCGCCTCCCGCGGCAGCTACTCCCGTACCCGCTCCAGCTTCTGCAAGCAGCGGCTCGCGCGCACGACGGGCGGCATCTCCTCGTCCGGAAAGCTCGTCTCCCAATTGGTGACGCCGACCTCGCCGACATAGATGTCGCCCTTCGAGTCCAGCGCGATACCATGTGGGGCGAGGAATTTGCCGCTGGCGACACCCGGCCCCTGCTCGCCGCCTAGCCGCGCGATGCGCTTACCCCTGGCGTCCACGATCGACAGCCGCGGGCCGAGATTGGGCACATTGCGGTTGATGGCCAGGCCGGGGCCGAGCTCGCCGATGACGAAGGTCGGCTTCTTGGGCCCGCCGCAGCAGCACAGCGCACAGGGGCGGTGCAGGTTGTTCCACTGCGCCTCATACTTGCCCTCGCCATTGAACACCTGCACGCGGTGGTTCTCGCGGTCGGCGACATAGACCCAGCCGTCGGCATCGGTCGCGATATTGTGCACGATGTTGAACTGGCCGGGATCGGTGCCCGGCTCGCCCCAGCTTTTGATCAGCTTGCCATCGGGGGTGAATTTGTGCACGCGCGCGTTGCCGTAGCCGTCGGAGACGTAGATCTCGCCCTTCGGCGACAGCGCGGTGTGGGTGCAGCGGTGGAACGGCTCGCCGCTCATGAACGGCGCCGGCTTTGCCGGTATCCCGATCGTCAGCAGCACCTTGCCGTCGGTGGTGCATTTGCGCACGGTGTGGTCGCCGTCGTCAGTGCAATAGAGATTGTCGTCGGCATCGATGTGCAGGCCGTGCGCACGGGAGAACAGTCCTTCGCCCCAGCTGCGCAGGAAATTGCCGTCGCGGTCCAGCACCACCATCGGATGGGCGCCGCGGTTGAAGACGTAGACGCGATCCTTGCTGTCGACCGCGACCGAGGCGACGTCGGTGAGCTGCCAGCCGTCGGGAAGTTTCGCGAAGTTTTCAACGACGCGGTAGCGGTGTTCGCCGGTGCCGAGAATGGCTGGCATGGGTGGTCTCTCCTTTTGTCGTTCCGGGGCGCGACGAAGTCGCGAACTATGATGCGCAATTGCGCATCTGAGAATCCATTGTGCAGCAGGTTTCGCGATGGGATAGATTCCGGGCTCGCGCTGACGCGCGCCCCGGAATGACGGCTGTAGCTATGTTCGCCCCAAAATCCCTTCCTCGACCGCCTTGATCTGGAGCGCGAGATATTTCGAGTTGATCCGGCATTGTGCGAGGCTGCCGGCGATGAACCAGAGGCCGGGCTGCTTCGTGCGGGTATACATGTTGCGGAGCTCGAAGCCGTCGCCGAAGCCCCAGATCGGACCGACCCGGTCGGCGATGAAATCGCCGAACAGCTGACGCACCAGATATTCCTGCGGCTTGTAGCCGGTCGAGAGCACGATGAGGTCGGCGGCAATGATCGAGCCGTCCGTCATCCGCGCGCCGTTCGTGACGAAGCTCTCGATGTCGGAGAACTGCCTGAGCTTGATCTTGCCCTCGACGATCAGGTTGGAGCAGCCGACGTTGAAATAATAGCCGCCGCCGCGGGTGAGGTACTTGAACTGCCAGCCCGTGCCGGCCTCGCCGAAATCGAGCTTGAAGCCGACGCGCGAGAGGCCATCGAGCAGCTCCTTGTCGAGCTCCCTGGATTGCTCGGTCAGCATCACATGCGTTGTCTTCGCCAGCGGCGTCGGCATCGAGGCCGCGATCAGATCATTGTCCTCGAGCGTGCCTTCATTATAGGTCGCATAGGCGAGCTGCGCCGACGGCTCGATATTGGTGACCAGCGTCGGCGAACGCTGCACCAGCGTCACCTCGGCGCCGCTGGAATAGAGATCCTGCGCGATGTCGTGGCCGCTGTTGCCGGTACCGATGACGATGGCGCGCTTGCCTGTCCAGTTCTCGCCGTCCTCGTAGCGGCTGGAATGCAGCAGCGCGCCGTTGAAATTGTCGAGGGTCGGGATATCGGGCACATTGGCGATGCCGCTGACGCCGGTCGCCATCACCACGTGACGAGGATGCATGGTACGCTTGCTGCCGTCGGAGCGGCGTAGCGTCACGGTCCAGTGGCCGCTGGCCTCGTCATAGGCGCCGCCTTCGAACTCGGTGCCGGTCCAGAAGTTCAGCTCCATGGCATCGACATAGGCTTCGAACCAGTTGGCGAGCTTGTCCTTGGGGATGTAGACCGGCCAGCTCGGCGGAAACGGCATGTAGGGCAGGTGATTGACCTGCACCTGGTTGTGCAGGGTCAGTGCGTGGTAGCGCTTGCGCCAATTGTCGCCGATCCGCGCCTCGCGATCGACGATCAGCGTGTCGACCTTCAACTGTTTCAGCCGCGCCGCGATCGCGAGCCCGGCCTGGCCGCCGCCGACTACCAGCACGGCTGGATCGCGGTCGGCATAGTCGCGCGAGGCATTGCGCAGGTCGAGCCAGTTCGGCCCGCGAAAGTCGCGCGAATAGGCCTGGCCGCGCGGGCGCGAGGCGCCGAGCTGTTCTTCGAAGCCCTTGAGCTCGTCGAGCGCGGTCAGCAGCGTCCATGCCTTCAACCGGTCGCCGTCGGCCGTGTCAGGGACGAGCCTCACGATGCCGCTGCCGCGGCCGATCGCGGTCTCGAAGTGGAAGATCGCTTCGATGGTGTTGGTGCCGGCCCGCGTCACCCAGCGCGGCGGCGCCCGGTTCGGAGCGATATTCAAACTAGTCGGCGCCGCCTTGGGCGCGCGCGCCGTCAGCTCCTGCGTGATCGCATCGCGGCCCGCGATTGTCTGCAGGTTCCAGCTCAGCGCCAGCACGTCGCGCCAGAAGCCGTCGGCGAGGAAGAGCGGGTCTAGCGTCGCGGGATCAGGTCTGCCCAGGATGCGCTCGAATTCGTCGAGCCAGTCTTGCGCGGCGATGGAAATATCCTGCGTCCGGTCCAGCATGCGCGACCTCATGGCCGCCTTCGCGGCGTTTCCTCGGAGGGGCAAACGCTATACCGGTTCTCAGGTCGTCGAAAGCGCCTTACCCGAGCAGTGAGAGCATGTGGCCCTGCTCCGGCGGAATGCGGCCCTTCAGAGTGTCGAGATAGACCTGCCGCACCGCCTCGGGTCCGCGGCTCTCGACGACGGTCAGGCATCCCTCCAACAGCGGCGCGAAGCCGGACCATGCCGCGCCAAAACGCTGCTCGATACCACCCGGGCCCCATTCCTTGGCACGCTTGCGGATCTGGTCGGGCGCGAAGAACCAGCGCGGTTTTGCACCGGGTAGCTCGCCTTCGTCGGCCTCGGTGGCACGATGCGTCAGACCGACGCGCACCGAGCATTTCATCTGCTCGCCGAAATGCCGGTGCAGCGCGGCCCGCAGTGCGCTGTTGCCGGCCATGTCGACGAAGGCGACCGGGGCCTCCGTTGGCAACGACGTCACGCGGTCATAGGTGATGACCTCGTCATAGCAGCCGAGCGACGTCACGAAGCCCGTGTTTCCAGCCGATGTCAGCCCGATCACCTTGCGCCCGCGCGTGTGCAGCAGATGCGCGAGCCCGAACGCGGTCTTGCTCGAGGCGCTCGACAGCAGCACGGTTCGCGCGCTGAAGTCGTCGTTCTCGGCGAGAAAGTCGTCGACCAGGAACGACAGCATGAACAGCGGCCGCAGCAGCGCCTGGTAATCGCCCTGCCGCCCGGCGTAAGCGGGATCGCCGCCGACGCGCGCATAGGCGTTGTAGACCGGCGCTACGCCCTGCCGGTGGGCGGCACCGTCGCGCAAGCCGCGCTTGCTGACGTCGGTGGCCCCGATGACAAGATGCGTCGCCATCGGAAAATAGCCGAACAGGCGATCGCCGACGGGTACGTTCGGATGTGTTGAGGCGATGACCTCGCCAAAGCCCCATACCGGAATGTTGCCGAAGCCAGTCGGCGCCGGAAACAGCTGCCAGTATTTCAGCTCGTCGCCGAGCACTGCATAGGTGATGTTGTTGGCGGTCAGCGCAAAGCGGTCGACCTTCACCAGCAGGGCGTCCTGCGGCAGCGCATCCGGAAGCGCGGTCGCGACCGTCCTGCAATTTTCGAAATCGTCGCGCGCAACGATGAAATCGGTGGCTGTCATGATGTCGATCCCGGCTCGTGTCCGTGCCGGCATCTCATCGGTCATGGGCGCGTCGTTTGCAACCGCAACATAGTTTTAAACGCTGTTTGTCAGCGTCCCGCTAGGTGCGGTCCGCCCAGTGGGGATCCCGCAGCTTGCGCTTGAAGATCTTCCCGGTTGCCTCCCGTGGCAACGCATCCAGGAACTGGATCTCCTTCGGCACCTTGAAGTTGGCCAGCCGCTCGCGCAGAAACGACTGCACGGCAGCGGCGGAGAGCTCTTCGGCCAGATCGGGCTCGATGCAGGCGCACAACCGCTCGCCATATTCCGCGTCCGGGATGCCGAACACGGCGCAATCGCGGACGCCGGGCATGGTGATCAGCACGTTCTCGATCTCGGCAGGATAGATGTTGACGCCGCCCGAGATCACCATGTCGCGCTTGCGGTCGCACAGGAACAGATAGCCGTCCTCGTCGAGATAGCCGACGTCGCCGACGCTGACGAGACCGTCGCGCCCGGCCTCGGCGCGCGCCTGCGCCTTGCCGTGATAGTCGAAATCGGGCACCGCGCTCTGGCGCATGTAGATCTCGCCGATCTCATTGACATCGCACAGGCTGCCGTCGTCGCGAAAAATCTTGACGATGCCGCCTTCGATGGCGCGGCCGACCGTGCCGGGCTTCCTCAGCGCCTCTTCGGCCGAGTGCCACACCGGTATGCCGGTCTCGGTCGAGCCGAAATATTCGTTGATGACCGGTCCCCACCACTCGATCATGGCCCGCTTCACCTCGGGCGGGCACGGCGCCGCGCCGTGCACGACGAAGCGCAGCGACGACAGGTCGTAACGCTGCCTGACGGCCTCGGGCAGGCGGAGCAGGCGCACGAACATGGTCGGCACCATGTGGATGTGCGTCACACGGTGACGTTCGATCAGCGCCAAGAGCTCCTCGGCGTCGAACCGGGCCTGGAGAACGATGGTGCAGCCGTTGCGGAAAGCCATCATGCCATAGGAATGTGGCGCCGAGTGATACATCGGCCCGTTGATGAGCACGACCTGGTCCTCGCGCGGCTTGATGCCGTAGGCGATCGCGCCGACGCGTTCGGAGGCGGCGGCCTGTTCGGGCCGCATCGGCATGCGCCGCACGCCTTTCGGCATGCCCGTGGTCCCCGAAGTGTAGATCATTGCCGCGGCCCGGCGCGGCGGCTCCTGCGATTCCGGATGGCCGTCGCGCCAGCGGTCCCAATCCATCGATCCCGCCGGGACGTCGGTCAGATCGGTGGGAATTGCGAAGGTTGCCGCGACCTCGGGCGGGGTTGCGACGACGAGCAGGCGGACATCCTCGGGAATGCCGCCGCGGATCTGCGGCAGCAGGTCGGCGTGGCAGACCAGGATCCTGGCGCCGCTGTCGGTCAGGATGTAGCGGACCTCCTCGGCCTTCAGGTGCCAGTTGATCGGCACCACCGGGCTGCCCAGTGCGGCGGAGGCCGCAACCACCTCGAACAGGGCGAAGTCGTTGCGCAGCATCATCGCGACCGGCGCGCCTTCGGCAACGCCGAGGGCGCGAAACCCGCTCGCGGCGCGTTTGATGCGCGCCTGGATCTCGTCATAGCCGATCCGGCGTTCGCCGCTGATGATCATGGTCCGTCCCTGTTCCACTGGAGTCAGCGATCGTCGAGCACGTCGCCGAAGCCCACCCAGCTCTTGCCGTTGAAGCGCCGGAGCTGAAGCTGCTGGAACGGCAGATAGTCGTCTGGCCCGGTCGAAACGGTGATGCCCGGCAGCAGCAGCGGCAGCTTCACCTCCTTCAGCGAGGCCGCCTGGCGCATGATATTTTCGCGGCTGAAATCACCCTTGCAGGCCTTCAGCACGGTCATCAGCAGCGTCGCGTAGTGGTAGCCGGCCCCGTAGTTGGAGTTGGAGAGGTCCGCGTTCGGCATGTATTGCTTCATGAAGGCGAAGTATTCCTTCACGCCAGGATCGCTGGCCCATTGCGGGTCCATCGTGTCCTTCTGATTGCTCGACGAGATCAGGCCGACCGCGTTGTCGAGCCCGGCCGGCTCCAGGAACGAGATCGACGAGGCCGAGGTCGGCACGAAGAACAGCTCGGGCTTCCAGCCGATCTCGGCGACGCCCTTGATCATCTGCGAGGTGAACTTTCCGAGCACGACGCCGAACAGCACATCGGCACCCGATGCCTTCAGGGTCGAGAGCTGCGAGCTGATCGTCGGTGCGCTGGTCTCGTAGGTCTGCTCGGCGATGATCATGCTGGCGGCCTTGTCGCCGAGCGCGCGCTTGAAGCCGGCGACATAGTCGCGGCCGAAATCGTCATTCTGGGAGAGAATGGCGATCCTAGCGCCCGGCTTGGTGCGCAGCACGTGCTTGGCATAGACCACGCCTTCGGATTCATAGGCGGCCATGCCGGGCATGGTCCATGGGTATTTCTGCGGATCGGCCCATTTGGTCGCGCCCGAGAGCACGAACAGCTGCGGCACCTTCTTGCCGTTGAGGTAGCGCTGCACGGCGCTGTTGGTGGCGGTGCCGAGCGAGCCGAACATCATCAGCACCTCGTCCTGCTCCACCAGCTTGCGGGTCTGCTCGACCGTCTTCGGCGGCGAGTAGGCATCGTCCAGCGTGATGAACCTGACCTTGCGGCCGTTGATGCCGCCATCGGCATTGATCTTCTCGAAGAAGGCTTCCTGCGTTCGCCCGATCGCGCCGAAGCCGGATGCCGGCCCGCTATAGGGCAGAGTCTGGCCGATGCGGATCTCGTCGGCGCCTTCGGCATGCGCGCTGCCGCCGGCGAGCGCCAGCAGGGACAGGCCGATCAGTGCGGCTACAAGCTTCATTGTATCCTCCCGTTGTTTGCCAGTCCGAAACGTCAGGCGCTCGCGCGCATCAGGAAATCCTGCCGGGCCTGATCGAATTCACCCTTCATCCGATCGACGAGCTCCGCGACGGGAGGGACATCGGTGATCTGGCCGATGCCCTGGCCCGATCCCCAGATGTCGCGCCATGCCTTCGATTTCATGTTGCCGCCGGAGCCGAAATTCATCTTCGATTTGTCGGCGGCCGGCAGATTGTCCGGGTCCAATCCGGCGGCGGCGATCGATGGGCCGAGATAGTTGCCGTGCACGCCGGTGAACAGGTTGGTGTAGACGATGTCGTGCGCGGCATGCTGCGTCAGCGCCGACTTGTAGGCTGCGTCGGCATTGGCTTCCTTCGTGGCGATGAAGCGCGTGCCCATATAGGCGAGGTCGGCGCCCAACGTCAGCGCCGAGGCGATGCCGAAGCCGTCGCTGATCGCACCCGACAGCAGGATCGCTCCGTCGAACCATTGCTTGACCTCGCGCACCAGCGCGAAGGGCGACAGCGTGCCGGCATGTCCGCCCGCACCGGCGCAGACCAGGATCAGGCCGTCGACGCCCTGTTCCGCGGCCTTGCGCGCATGCTTGACGTTGATGACGTCGTGGAACACCAGCCCGCCATAGGAGTGCGCGGCCTCGACGATCTCCGCCGGAGGCCGCAGCGAGGTGATGATGATGGGCGCCTTGTGCTTTACGCAGGTCTCCATGTCCTTCATCAGCCGGTCATTGGAGGCATGGCAGATCTGGTTGACGGCGTAGGGCGCAACCTTCTTGCCGGGATTGCGCGATTTGTATTCGCCGAGTTCGTCCTCGATGCGGCTCAGCCACGCGTCCAGCTTCTCGACCGGACGGGCATTGAGCGCCGGAAACGAGCCGACAACGCCCGCCTTGCACTGGGCGATCACCAGCTCCGGCCCGGAAACGATGAAGAGGGGCGAGCCGACCACGGGCAGCTCGAGCGAATCCTTCAAGAGAGTGGGCAGCGCCATCATGTCCTCCTGAAACGCGGCCCCGCCGGCGGGCGGATGACGAGGCGTTTCCCTGTTGATTGTTGCGCGGGCGACTGCCGCCCGCGTTTGCGGATTTGATCCCACTATAAGGTTGGACGGCGCGCTCGGGCCGTTCAATAATGAACGGATGGTCATTCAGCTATGAACCGGGGCCTGCCGATGGACTGGGACCTTTGCAAGACCTTCGTCGCGGTCGCCGATACCGGCAGCTTCACCGCCGCCGCCCGCCGGCTGCACACCAGCCATCCCACCGTCAGCCGCAAGATCGCGGCGCTGGAAGCCCAGCTCGGCACCCGATTGGTGGCGCGCGCCGCCGACGGCCTGGCGCTGACGGCGGATGGAAGGACGCTGCGCGAGCACGCCGAGGCAATGGCGGCCGCGGCGCTGCGGGCCGAGACCGCGGTCGCGGCGGGAGGACACAAGGCGCGGGGCATCGTCAAGCTGTCGATCGGCGCGACGCTGGCCTCGCATTGGCTGATGCCGCGCCTGCCCGCCTTCCTGCGTGCGCACGATCATATCCAGCTCGAGATCATCACCCATCCGTTTCCGGCGAGCGTGCGCCGTCGCGAGGCGGACGTGGTGCTGCGGCCCTTCGACAGCGGCGAGGAGAACCTGGTCGGCCGCAAGATCGGCCGTCTCGGCACGGGATTCTATGCCTCGCGCGATTATGTCGCCGGGCGGTCCTTGCCCGAACGGCGCGGCGAGTGGAAGGAGCACAGCGTCATCGGCTTCGCCGACCAGACGTCCAATGCGCAGCTCGCGCGCTGGAGCGACGTCGTCACGCGGCAGGCGAGGGTGGTGATGCGCTGCTCGTCCCAGGGGGACATGCTGGCGGCGGTCCGCGCCGGGATCGGAATCTCCGCGCTCTCGTGCTTCGTTGCCGAAGCCTATTCCGATCTCGTGCGCGTCGCCCCGCAGAAGCTCGCCAGCGTCGCGGATCTATGGCTGCTGGCCCATCCCGACCTCGTCGAGCTTCCGGCGGTGCGCGCCGTGGTCGACTTCGTCGCCGAATGCGCCCGGGCCGACCGCGCGAGGCTGCGCGGTTAGCCCGACCCCGCGAGCACGCCCTCGCGCTTCTTCACGGCGCGATAGTAGCTCCACCACAGATGCGCGGCCGCGCCGCGCAGCGGACGCCAGGGTTCTGCGAGCGGCGCCATCTGCTTCTCGGTCGGCCGCGCCTTCAGACCGAGCCCGATACGGATGCCCTCCTGCACGGCGAGGTCGCCGGCCGGCCAGGCGTCGCCGTGGCCGAGGCAGAACAGCAGGTAGACGTCGGCGGTCCAGGGGCCGATACCGGGCAATGCGATCAGCGTGTGATGGGCGGCATCGGCATCTTCCTCCGCGAGCACGTCGAGGTTCAGCCGCTCGGCGGCGATCTCGCGCGCCAGATGCTTCAGCGTCTTGATCTTCGCGGCGGAGAGGCCGAGCCGCCCCAGCCGGTCGGTGCGGGCGCGGCGCACCGCATCATGGTCGAACGGATCGAACGCCGCCGTCAGCCGACCCCAGATCGCCGCGGCACTCGCGGTCGAGAGCTGCTGCCCGCAGACGATGTGCGCAAGGCCCGTAAAGCCCGGCTCGCGCCGCCGCAGCGCCGGCATGCCCGCGATCTCGAGCACGGGCCTGAGGCGCGGATCGCGCTTGATCAGCGCGTGGACGGCCTCTTCGAGATCGGACTGGGTTTCGAGGTGGATGGTCATGATGGTCCGACAAGCTCTCCGACGTCATGGCCGGGCTTGTCCCGGCCATCCACGTCTTTCTAACCGTGACGTATTGTCTAGCATGAGCGGTGGTTGTGGTGTTTGTCCGGCACCTTGACATGATCGGCAGGCGGGCTCGAAGAACGTGGATGGCCGGGACAAGCCCGGCCATGACGAGATATGTCGACTGATGCCACCCGTTTTCCGATTTGCCCCCAGCCCCAACGGCCTCCTGCATCTCGGCCACGCCTATTCCGCGCTGCTCAACTTCGATCGCGCGCGCAAGACCGGCGGGCGGCTGTTGCTGCGGATCGAGGACATCGACACGACGCGCTGCCGGCCGGCATACGAGACTGCGATCTACGAGGATCTCGCCTGGCTCGGAATTGCCTGGGAAACGCCGGTGCGCCGGCAGTCGGAGCACCTCGCCGATTATCGTGCCGCGTTGGACAGACTGTCAGCGCTTGGTCTCGTCTATCCCGCCTTCGAGAGCCGGGCAGAGATCGCAAGGCTCGTTGCCGTGCGCGAGGCGAATGGGCCATGGCCGCGCGATCCCGACGGCGCGCCGCTTTATCCCGGCGAGGCGAAGTTGCTCCCAGCTCCCGAGCGTGACCGTCTCGTCGCATCGGGCAGGCCTTACGCGTTGCGGCTCGACATGATTGCGGCCTGCCGGCACGTCACCGGCCTGACCTGGAGTGAGCTGGGCGAGGGACCGGATGGCGAGCGCGGCATCGTCCCGGCGCGGCCGGAGGCGTGGGGCGACGTGATTTTGGCCCGCAAGGAGACGCCGACCAGCTACCATCTGTCGGTGGTCGTCGACGACGCCCTCCAGGGCATCAGCGAGATCGTGCGGGGCCAGGACCTGTTTTACGCCACCGCGGTGCACCGCCTGCTCCAGGTGCTGCTCGGCCTGCCCGAGCCCGCCTACCGCCACCACCCGCTGATTCGCGATGAGGCGGGCCGGAAGCTGTCGAAATCGAGCCAGTCGACCGGTCTATGCGCCTTGCGCGCGGCCGGCATCACGCCGGCCGGCGTCCGCCAGCTGGTGGGATTAGGTTAAGTTTCTCTGGGGGTTAGCAAAACGTCGCCGTGACTCCGGGTGTTCCTCCGTGCCATGCTCGGTCCGCGCGGGGTTCGAAGAGAGTACTTCGAAGGGGATTCATGGCGGCGAAAACGCGTCCAGTGCGCACCACGCGGACGTCCAGGCGGCTGCCTCGGAAGCGGTCCAGGATGGCCGGAAAGGTGCGCAAGCGCAGCACCAAGGTGGTCGCGCCCGACGTGGTCCAGGCGGCGCTGGCCGCCTTTGCCCATGAGGTCCGCACCCCCCTGACCGGCATTCTGGCAATCAGCGATCTGCTCGCGACTTCCGATCTCGGCGAACGGGAGCGGCGGTGGGCCGATACCATCAAGGCCGGTGCCGAGCATCTGGCGAGCCTTGCCACGCTGTTCGTGGATGCCGCCAGAACCGGCAAGGGAACGGGGAAGGGCGGCAGCACGCTGCGGCAGGACCTGTTCGATCTACGGACCCTCGCCCGCAGCGCCGGCGATTCGCTGGCCGGCCGCGCCGCGGCCAAGGGTCTCCAGTCCGAGGTCGAGATCTCCGACAAGCTGCCTGGACTCGTGGTCGGTGATCCCGTCCGCCTGCGCGCCGCGCTTGAGAACCTGATCGACAATGCCGTGAAGTTCACAGACCAGGGCGGCGTGGCGCTCGCAGTCGAGCCGTGGCGTCCCGCCAAAGCCAAAGCAAAGGGCAAGGGCAGGGTCGGTGTCTCCTTTGCCGTGTCCGACAGCGGCATCGGCCTCACTATGGCGGAGATCAAGCGGCTGTTCCGCCCGTTCACCCAGGCCAATGTCACCATCGCCTCGCGCTTCGGCGGCGCCGGCTTGGGGCTCTCTTCGGTCAAGCAATTGGCGCGTGCGATGGGCGGCGACATCACCGTCGCTCCGCGCCGCGGTGGTGGCGCCACCTTCACGTTGACGGTGTCGCTGGATGCCACGGGATCGGACAAGAGCAGCGAGGCGGAGGGTAGCGGGCCCGAGGCGGTCGCGGGCCTTCGCGTGCTCAGCGTCGAGGACAATCCGTTCGGCCGCGTCGTGCTCAACACGATCCTGACCGAGCTCGGCCATCAAGCCGAGTTCATCGGGCGCGGCGAGGACGCGGTCGGCCGGCTGGAGCAGGGCGCGTTCGACGCGGTGCTGATGGACATGGTGCTGCCGGG
Source organism: Bradyrhizobium sp. 191 (assembly GCF_023100985.1). Lineage (NCBI taxonomy): Bacteria > Pseudomonadati > Pseudomonadota > Alphaproteobacteria > Hyphomicrobiales > Nitrobacteraceae > Bradyrhizobium > Bradyrhizobium sp. 191. The sequence goes on along the minus strand of NZ_CP064692.1, from coordinate 3,798,597 downwards.
CATCGACGGTATCGAGGCCATCAGGCGGATCCGCGCGCTGTCGACGCCGCTGGCTCGGATCCCGATCATCGGGGTGTCCGGCCGCGGCGAGGACGAGGCAGCATCGCGCGCGGCCGGCGCCGACGCGTTCCTGGTCAAGCCTGTGTCTCCGCGGGCTTTAGCGACTGCGCTGCTTGAAGCGACACGCCATGAGGAAGCCGCGACTTGATGATCGCGGCGTTGAGCTCACCGCCGTAAACGAAGATCGCGGCGATGAAATACAGGAACACCAGCGCGATGATCACCGAGGCGAGCCCCGCATACATGGTCACGTAGTTGTTGGCGAAGCGCGCCAGATACTGTCCGAAGACCACGCCGGAGACCAGCGACGCCACCACCGTGAAGATGATGCCCGGCATGATCTGGAGGAAGCTGCGTCGTCCCGCCGGCAGCCAGGCGTGCAGGATGAACAGCGCAACCACGAGCGCGCCGATGGTGATCCCGTAGCGCAGCCAGGTGAGGATGCTTTCGTTCGATTCGACGAACAGCGGAATGTGGCGCCGCGCGGCCTCGATGATCAGCGGACCGAGCACGATCAGGAACGCCATGGCAAGCGCAGTGAAGGCGGCGATCAGCGTGTAGGCAATCGATTCCAACCGCAGCCAGTACCAGCGCCGCATCTCCACAACCGCGTAGGCGCGGTTGAGCGCGACCCGCAGCGCCTCGACGCCGTTGGAGGCGAAATAGACCGACAGCGCCGCGCCGATGGTCAGAATGCCGGTGCGGGTCGTGGTCAGCACGTCATGCACCTCGCCCGAGATCGAATCGGCGACCTGCTTGGGCCAGACCTGGAGCATCAGGCTGGCCGCCTGGTCGGCGAGTTCCTTGGAGCCGAAGACGCCGGCGAGCGAGGTCAGCACGATCAGGAACGGGAATAGCGCCATCAGCGTCGACAGCGCGATGTGGCTTGCGATCGCCCAGCCGTCATCGGCGAGGAAGGTGTAGAACGCATCCATCACGACGACGTAGATGTAGCGGATCGCTTTCACGGCTTGCCCCAGCTTCGCCTCTCCCCGCTTGCGGGGAGAGGCCGGAATGCGCGCGCAGCGCGGATTCCGGGTGAGGGGGAGTCTCCGCGAATCCCACTGTCACTATACTCGCGGAGAGTCCCCCTCACCCGCCGTGCGTTCCGCACGTCGGCCTCTCCCCGCAAGCGGGGAGAGGCGAAGAACGCCGGCAATGATCGCAGATCGACATTCATCCGGCTAGCTTCTGATATTATTGGCATAAAAGCCAGATCGGGAACGCCATAGCGAACCGCCGCGCACGGTGTTATCTACCCTCAGATGGCATCTCTCCTGAGTACTTTCATCCTGCCGGCGGCCGCCGGCGCCGTGGCGTTGGTGCTGCTGCTCGGGCTCGTCAACATGATGCGCGGCGGCTCGCCCAACACCTCGCAGAAACTGATGCGCTGGCGCGTGCTGCTGCAGTTCGTGGCGATCATCATCGCGATGCTCGCGGTCTGGGCGATGGGGCGCTAAATGGTCACGTTGAACCGTATCTATACCAAGACCGGTGACGACGGCACGACGGCGCTCGGAACCGGCGAGCGGCGTCCGAAATACGATCTGCGCATCGAAGCCTACGGCACCGTCGACGAGACCAATGCCGCGATCGGCGTGGTCAGGCTCCATACCCGGGACACGCCCGAACTCGATGCGATGCTCGGCCGCATCCAGAATGATCTGTTCGATCTCGGCGCCGATCTCGCCGTGCCCGAACGGGAGGGCAAGGCTGAGCGGCTGCGGGTGGTGACGAGCCAGGTCGAGCGGCTCGAGCGCGACATCGACACGCTGAACGAAAAGCTCGCGCCGCTGACCTCCTTCGTGCTTCCCGGCGGCACGCCCGTCGCAGCCCATCTGCATGTGGCGCGCACGATATGCCGCAGGGCGGAACGTGTGATTGTGGAACTGGCGGCCCGGCCCGGCGAGCCGGTCAGCGCGGCTGGCATCCAATATATGAATCGCCTGTCCGACTTCCTGTTCGTGGCGAGCCGGACGGCTAACGGCAATGGCGCCGGCGACGTGCTCTGGGTTCCCGGCCAGAACCGCTGACCCATCGTGCTCCCGCATTTCAGAAGGCCAAAATTAGACCCGTTCGCGCGTTGACCGGGGCAGATCAGGCCTTTAGGTTCCGCGCCAGTTGATAACCCCCCTCCTAGATTGAGTGAAAGAGGATCGATGAAGGTCTTAGTGCCGGTAAAGCGGGTGGTCGATTACAACGTCAAGGTCCGCGTCAAGGGCGATGGATCGGGCGTTGAACTCGCCAACGTCAAGATGTCCATGAACCCGTTCGACGAAATCGCAGTCGAGGAAGCGCTGCGCCTGAAGGAAGGCGGCAAGGCCACCGAGGTTGTGGTGGTCTCCATCGGACCTGCGCAGGCGTCGGAGACGATCCGCACCGGCCTCGCCATGGGCGCCGACCGCGGCATCCTGGTGAAGGCCGAAGGCGCCGTCGAGCCGCTCGCCGTCGCCAAGATCCTGAAGAAGGTTGCCGACGAAGAGCAGCCGGGCCTGATCATCCTCGGCAAGCAGGCGATCGACGACGACTCGAACCAGACCGGCCAGATGCTGGCTGCGCTGCTCGGCTGGTCGCAGGCGACCTTCGCTTCGAAGCTCGAGGTCGAAGGGGCCGACTTCAAGGTCACGCGCGAAGTCGATGGCGGCCTTCAGACCGTCAAGCTGAAGGGACCGGCGATCGTCACCACCGATCTCCGCCTCAACGAGCCGCGCTATGCCTCGCTGCCCAACATCATGAAGGCCAAGAAGAAGCCGATCGCGGAGAAGACCGTCGCCGATTACGGCGTCGACGTCGCCGCGCGTCTCGAGGTTCTCAAGACGACGGAGCCGGCGGGCCGCAAGGCAGGCGTCAAGGTCAAGGACGTCGCCGAGCTGGTGTCGAAACTCAAGAACGAAGCCGGGGTGCTCTGATGACGACGCTTCTGATTGCCGAACACGACAATGCGTCGCTCAAGGATGCGACCAACAAGGCCCTGACCGCAGCTGCCGCGCTCGGCGCGGATGTCGAGGTGCTGGTCGCCGGCCAGAACGCCAAGGGCGCGGCGGATGCCGCCGCCAAGCTCGCAGGCGTCAAGAAGGTGCTGCTCGCCGATGGCGACCTCTACGCGCACGATCTCGCCGAGCCGCTGGCTGCGCTGATCGTCTCGCTGGCTTCCGGCTATGACGCGATCGTTGCGCCGGCGACCTCGCGCTTCAAGAACGTGATGCCCCGCGTCGCCGCTCTGCTCGACGTGATGCAGGTCTCCGAGATCATCAAGGTGGTCGCGCCCGATACCTTCGAGCGCCCGATCTATGCCGGCAACGCCATCCAGACGGTGAAGTCGAAGGACGCCAAGAAGGTCATCACGGTGCGGACCTCGACCTTCGCCGCAGCGGGCGAGGGCGGCAGCGCTGCGGTGGAGAACGTGGCGGCGGCCGCCGATCCGGGCTTGTCGTCGTTCATCGGCGAGGAGGTTGCCAAGAGCGATCGTCCCGAGCTGACCTCGGCCAAGATCATCGTCTCCGGTGGCCGGGCCATGCAGAGCCGCGAGAACTTCGCCAAATACATCGAGCCGCTCGCCGACAAGCTCGGCGCCGGCGTCGGTGCCTCGCGCGCGGCGGTCGATGCGGGCTATGCGCCGAACGACTGGCAGGTCGGGCAGACAGGCAAGGTCGTGGCGCCCGAGCTCTATGTTGCGGTCGGCATTTCCGGCGCCATCCAGCATCTGGCCGGCATGAAGGACTCCAAGGTGATCGTTGCGATCAACAAGGACGAGGACGCACCGATCTTCCAGGTTGCCGATTACGGCCTGGTCGCCGATCTCTACCAGGCGGTTCCGGAGCTGACGGCCGAACTCGGCAAGCTCGGCAAGTAAAAGGCATCGAAAACACCGGCCGGAGGTATACACTCCGGCCGGTGTTGCATTTCTGAGGCGTTTTCTTTGGCGTGGGCGCGCCTTCGAAGCGATCCAATCTAGGTTTCGAGCCGAGGTTCTGATTAAATCGGACCTCCCGGCTCAAGGGGATAGGCAGGGTGCGCTCGTCGCGCGCCGTTCCGGTGGATGACATGATGGCGGCAGTGATCAAGAAGGTCGGCGTGATCGGCGCGGGTCAGATGGGCAATGGCATCGCGCATGTCGCGGCGCTCGCCGGCTTCGACGTGGTGCTCAACGACGTCTCGGCCGACCGCCTCAAGTCGGGCATGGCCACCATCAACGGCAATCTGGCGCGCCAGGTCTCCAAGAAGGCCATCACCGAGGACGACAAGGTCAAGGCGACGGCGCGCATCACGCCCGCCGAAAAACTGGACGATCTCGCCGATTGCGACCTCGTCATCGAGACCGCGGTCGAGAAGGAAGAGGTCAAGCGCAAGATCTTCCACGAGCTCTGCGCGGTGTTGAAGCCGGAGGCGATCGTGGCCTCCGATACGTCCTCGATCTCGATCACGCGGCTTGCCGCCGCCACCGACCGCCCGGAGCGTTTCATCGGCATTCACTTCATGAACCCGGTGCCGCTGATGGAGCTGGTCGAGCTGATCCGCGGCATCGCCACCGACGACTCCACCTTCGAGACCGCCAAGGAATTCGTCGGCAAGCTCGGCAAGCAGGTCGCGGTCTCCGAGGATTTCCCGGCCTTCATCGTCAACCGCATCCTGCTGCCGATGATCAACGAGGCGATCTACACGCTGTATGAAGGCGTCGGCAATGTCGAGGCGATCGACGCCGCGATGAAGCTCGGGGCTCACCATCCCATGGGCCCGCTCGAACTCGCCGATTTCATCGGCCTCGATACCTGCCTCTCCATCATGCAGGTGCTGCACGAGGGGCTGGCGGACTCCAAGTACCGCCCGTGTCCGCTGCTGGTGAAATACGTCGAGGCCGGCTGGCTCGGCCGCAAGACCCAGCGCGGCTTCTACGACTACCGCGGCGCCAAGCCGGTTCCGACGCGCTGATCCGCTTTGTGTCAATTCATGTCGCGTTAACCTCTCGCGCCTAGGTTACGGCCGGTAAGAGGGTTCGCGTAATGGACATGATGGCGATGGTCAGCACCATGCTGGCCGCTCAGCAAGGCGCGCTGCAATCGAATATCGCAGCGACGCTGACGAAGCAGAACATGGACATGGAAAAGTCGACCGTCCTGACGCTGATGGGCGCGGGCCAACCGTCGCTGGCCAATGTCGGCCCCGGCGTCGGCGGCAATCTCAACGTCACCGCCTGAATTCCTAAAGCGATGCGGCGGCCTTGCCGGTCGCGGCGCGGAGCAGCTTGAGCGCGTCCTCGCTCGCCCATTCCGCCGGCCCCGCGATCGTCGCGATCTCGCAGCCCTGAGGATCGACCAGCACCGAGGTCGGCATGCCCAGCGCCCGGCCTATGGCCTTAAGGTCCTGGAACACCTTGGCTTTCGGATCGCTGAAATAGCCGAGCCGGGTCAAATTGGCCTCTTTCAGGAAGCTCTTGGGCTTGTCCGGGTCGCGGGTGTCGATATTGATCGCCACCACCTCGAAATTCGGGCCCGCCAGCTTGCCCTGGAGCTCGTCCAGCGCCGGCATCTCTTTCCGGCAGGGCACGCACCAGGTGGCCCAGAGATTTACCAGCAGCGTCTTGCCGCGGAAGTCGGACAGCTTTTTCGGCTTGCCGTCGGCGTCCTCGAAGGCGAGGTCGGGCAGCTTCAGCGGGGCGCTCGCCATGGTCAGCGCCGCCACCTCGCCATGGGCGAGCGGGGCGATCCTCGAGGCCGTTGCCACCGCCGACCGGCAGGCGGGATCGCCGCTGGGCGACCGGCCCAGACCGAGCCCATACAGCGCGGCGAAGCCGGCCAGCCCTCCGATCGCCACGGTGGAGATGACGAGGGGGATGCGGCGCGTGGCGGAGGGCTTCTTGTCGAGCATATCGTTTGTCATCCGGTCGCAGATATGGCTATCAGGGGCCTCTTAATACGGCTGGCCGAGGCCAGCAAACGTGGCTAGCGACAGGCAAGGCGTGAGCAGGGGATCATGAGCAACAAGATGTGGGGCGGCCGGTTCTCGGAACGTCCCGACGAGATCATGGAAGAGATCAACGTCTCCATCGACGTCGATCGTCACCTCTTCGCCCAGGACATTGCCGCGTCCAAGGCCCACGCTGCCATGCTGGCCACGCAGGGCATCATTACGGCCTCTGATGCGAAAAATATCGGCAAGGGTCTAGACACGATTTTGTCAGAGATCGGCAAGGGCGGCTTCGCGTTCAAGCGCGCGCTCGAGGACATCCATATGAATGTCGAGAGCCGCCTGTCGGAGCTGATCGGCCCGGCCGCCGGCCGCCTGCATACCGCGCGTTCGCGCAACGACCAGGTCGCGACAGATTTCCGCCTGTTCGTCCGCGACGTCATCGACGAGACCGATGCCGCGCTCGCCGCGTTCCAGCAGGCGCTGGTCGGGCGTGCCCTGGAGCATGCCGGCACCGTGATGCCCGGCTTCACGCATCTGCAGACCGCGCAGCCCGTCACCTTCGGCCACCATTTGCTCGCTTATGTCGAGATGGCCGCGCGCGACCGCGGCCGTTTCCAGGACGCGCGCAAGCGGCTGAACGAATCCCCGCTCGGCGCGGCCGCGCTCGCCGGGACTTCGTTCCCGATCGACCGCCACGCCACCGCCAAGGCGCTCCTGTTCGACCGCCCGATGGCGAACTCGCTCGACGCGGTCTCCGATCGAGATTTCGTGCTGGAGACGCTGTCGGCGGCCTCGATCTGCGCCGTGCACATGTCGCGCTTTGCCGAGGAGATCGTGATCTGGACCTCGCCGCTGGTCGGACTGATCCGCCTCAGCGACAAGTTCACCACCGGCTCCTCGATCATGCCGCAGAAGCGCAACCCCGATGCCGCCGAGCTCGTGCGCGCCAAGACCGGCCGCGTCATCGGCGCGCTCAACGGCCTCTTGATCGTCATGAAGGGCCTGCCGCTCGCCTATCAAAAGGACATGCAGGAGGACAAGCAGGGTGCCATGGAGGGTTTTGCCGCGCTGTCCCTGGCGATCCGCGCCATGACCGGCATGGTCCGCGACCTCGTGCCGGATGAAGCCAAGATGAAAGCGGCGGCGGGCGAGGGGTACGCCACCGCGACCGACCTCGCCGACTGGCTGGTGCGGACGCTGAAAATGCCGTTCCGCGAGGCCCATCACGTCACCGGCCGCATCGTCGCCAAGGCCGCCGAGGGCGGCGTCGCGCTGCATGAGGTGCCACTGAGCGAGATGCAGGCGATCGAGCCCAAAATCACCAAGGACGTGTTCGGCGTGCTCTCGGTCGAATCGTCGGTGAAGAGCCGCACCAGCTTCGGCGGCACCGCGCCGAAGAACGTCGCGTCCCAGGCCAAGGCCTGGGCGAAGCGGCTAGAAAAAGAGCGAAAATTGGGCTGAGGGCAAAATTTCGCTTATGTTTCATGGTCATCCGGCTCTCGCCAGAGCGCGCCAATCTCTGTATGGTGCGCCGCGTAGTGGGGATTTCGTCGTGACGTCAAAGTTTCGCCCGGCCGGCTCGGGGTGGGCCATCATTGTCTTGAGCCTGACGGCGCTCGCGCTTGCCGGCTGCGGCCGAAAGGGCCCGCTCGACTTGCCGCCGACCGCCTCCACGGCCGGCGGCGCGGCACCTGTTGATACCGAGACCGAAGTCCAGAGGACGCCGAGCGTGTTCAACCCGACCTACGGTGTGGACGCTGCGCCCGCGGCTGCCAAGGGCAGGAAGAAACCGTTTATTCTCGACCCGCTCCTGGACGAACCTCCCGGCAGGAAATAAGCCGGGACAAGCGAGCCTGCGCCATGAACCATTTCGACTATCGCAACGGCGTGCTGCACGCCGAGGCGGTGAACCTGTCCGAGCTGGCCGCCACCGTCGGCACGCCGTTCTATTGCTATTCGACCGCGACGCTGGAGCGGCACTACCGCGTCTTCGCCGATGCCTTCGCCGGCGAGAAGGCGCTGGTCTGCTACGCCATGAAGGCGAACTCCAACCAGTCGGTGCTGCGCACGCTGGCCAGGCTCGGCGCCGGCGCCGACGTCGTCTCCGGCGGTGAATTAAAGCGTGCGCTGGCCGCCGGATTCCCGGCCAGCAAGATCGTCTTCTCCGGTGTCGGCAAGACGAAGGAGGAGCTGCGCGCCGCGCTTGCCGCCGACATCCTCTGCCTCAACGTGGAATCCGAGCCCGAGCTCGAATTGTTGTCGCGCCTTGCGACCGCGATGGGCAAGACCGCGCGGATCTCGCTCCGCGTCAATCCGGACGTCGATGCCGGCACGCATGCCAAGATTTCGACCGGCAAGTCCGAGAACAAGTTCGGCATCCCGATCGCGCATGCGCGCGAGGTCTATGCGCGCGCCGCCAGGCTGTCCGGTATCGAAGTGACCGGCACCGACGTGCATATCGGCAGCCAGATCACCGACCTCTCCAACATGGAGACCGCGTTCCGCATCCTCGCCGAATTCGTGCAGACGCTGCGCGCCGACGGCCACAACATCAGCCACGTCGATTTCGGCGGCGGTCTCGGCATCCCATATTACATGGACCGAGAGGCGCCGCCGGAGCCCGCCGCCTATGCCGCCATGGTCAAGCGCGTCAGCCACAATCTCGGCTGCACGCTGATGTTCGAGCCGGGCCGCATGATCGTCGGCAATGCCGGCATCCTGGTTGCCAAGGTCATCTATGTGAAGCACGGCGACGGCAAGAACTTCGTGATCATCGACGCCGCGATGAACGATCTGATCCGCCCGACGCTGTATGAGGCCTATCACGACATCCTGCCGGTGAAGCAGGTGGCCAAGGGCGCGGCGACGATCATGGCCGACGTCGTCGGCCCGGTCTGCGAGACCGGCGACTATCTCGCGCTCGACCGCACGCTGCCGGCGCCGAAGGCCGGCGACCTGCTCGCCATCATGACCGCGGGCGCCTATGGCGCCGTCCAGGCCGGCACCTACAACACCCGGCCGCTGGTGCCCGAGGTGCTGGTAAAGGACGATCAATACGCCGTGGTGCGCCCGCGCATCGAGGTCGAGCAGCTCATCGCGATGGACAAGCCCGCGCCCTGGCTGTGAGGCGCTACTTCCCCGCCAAACCACCCTGCGCGCCGCCGACCACAACTCCCGCCTTCCTCTCGATCGGCTTGATCGCGGCGGTGAAATCGGACTCGGCGCCTTCCGAGCTGATCACGGTCTCCCATAGCCGCCCAACCGCATCGGCAACCTCCATCGACAGGCCGAGCTGCTTCATCTCCTCCAGCGCCAGCCGCACGTCCTTGACCATCAGCCCCGTGGCGAAGCCGAAGTCGAACGTGCGCGGCAGCACCGAGCGCGGAAACTTGTCGCGGCTCGCCGTGTTCATGCCGGAGCCCGCATTGATGACGTCGATCATCACGGCGGGATCGAGCCCCGCCTTCACGCCCATCACCACCGCTTCCGAGGTCGCCACGATCGCTGTAGCCGACAGGAAATTGTTGGCGAGCTTCATGGTCTGCGCCGCGCCGGGCTTCTCGCCGATGAAGAACACTTTTCCGATGACGTCGAGCGCGGGCTTCAGCAGCTCGAACTCGGCGTTCGGTCCTGACACCATCACCGCCAGCGTGCCCTTCTCGGCGCCGCCGACCCCGCCGGAGACGGGGCAGTCGACCTGCACGATGTTGCGCTTGGCGAGCAGGCCGTGAATCTTCGCTGCCATCGTCGAGCCGACGGTGGAGAGATCGACGAAGCGTTTTGCGCGCCTGCCCTCGATCACGCCGTTCGCCCCCGTTGCGACGTCGAGTGAAGCCTGCAGCGAAGGCAAACTCGCCATTACGGTCTCGACCTGATCGGCGACGTCCTTTGGCGACGCCGCCGCGGTCGCGCCAAGCGCCACGAGCCTGCCTGCGACGTCCTTGCGCGTGTCGAACACGACGAGCTTGTGTCCCGCCTCGATCAGCCGCCGCGCCATCGGGAAGCCCATGTTTCCGAGCCCGATGAATCCGATGTCCATGGTGTTTCCTCTTGGTGGTTGCTCGCTATTGAAAAAAATACGCGCTGCACCCTGGGCGTCGTCCCGGACAAGCGCGCCCTAAGCGCGCGCAGATCCGGGACCCATAACCACAGGGAGGAGTCGTCGTGCAAAGGCGGTCACTCCGAGTCTTCGTAACCACATCGTCCTGTGGCTACGGGTCCCGGATCAGCGATGCGCTTGTCCGGGACGACAGCGGAGATTGGTGCTGCTCCTCACGCCTTCCCGTCGATCTCCGCGAACACCTCGCGCGCGATCCGGAAGCTGTCGACCGCGGCCGGCATGCCGCCGTAGATCGCGACCTGCATCAGGATCTCGCGGATCTCCTCGCGCGTCACGCCATTGGTCAGCGCACCCTTGAGATGCGCGCGAAACTCGTGCTGGCGGTTGAGGATCGCGATCATGGCGATGTTGAGCATGCTGCGGGTCTTGCGCGGCAGCTCCTCGCGGCCCCACACCGTGCCCCAGCAATATTCGTTGAGCATCTCCTGGAACGGGCGGTTGAAATCGTCGACGTTTTTCAGGGCGTTGTTGACATAGGCTTCGCCCAGCACCGCTTTGCGGACTTCCAGGCCCTTGTCGTGCATCTTCTTGTCCATGGCGTTTCCTTCGTTTCCCTCAGGGATGGCGCGCGGAAATTACGGGGTTGCACCGGGCCAGTCACGTCCTCGTGTTATGCGGGAAAAGGGGGTTCTCCCGTACAGGAACGGATGCCTCAGTGCTGCCGTTGTGATAGGCTCTTCTCTACCGGGCAACCTGGAGAGCTGATTGAACGGCGTCACCCCCGACCCGTCAGACCCGATCCGCAGCAGCGATGCGCTGTCGCGGCTGAAGCTGGCGCAGGCCCTTGATCGGGCTATTTATGCCATCGCGTGGGAGCGTGCCTGGCCCAATGCGGCGCGCCTTCTGACCGTCGTCGGCCTGTTCCTGGTGGTGTCCTGGGCCGGTCTCTGGTTGGCACTGCCGTTCATGGCCCGGGCTGTCGGTCTTGCCCTCTTTGCCGCGGTCGCGGTGGCCGCCCTGTTCCCGTTGCTTGGCTTCCGCTGGCCGAGCCGCGCGGAAGCGCTCGCCCGGCTCGACCGTGGCTCCGGCATCCGTCACCGCCCGGCCACCACGCTCACGGACACGCTGACCTCGCAAGATCCGGTCGCGCAGGCGCTGTGGCAGGCGCAGCGCGAGCGGACGCTGGCTTCCCTCAAGCGCATCCGCGCCGGTGTACCACACCCCCGGCTCGCGCTTCACGACCCCTGGGCGCTGCGCGCGCTGGTCATGGTGATGCTGGTTGCGACCTTCTTCGCCGCCGGCGATGAGCGTGCGATGCGGCTTGGCGCCGCCTTCGACTGGAACGGGGTGCTGGCGCCGAGCAATGTTCGCGTCGATGCCTGGGTCACGCCGCCGCTGTACACCGGCAGGCCTCCGGTCATTCTGTCGGCCGCCAACAAGGAAGCTGCGGCCCTGCCCGCCAGCGGTCCGCTCGCCGTTCCCGCCGGCTCGACCCTGATCGTGCGCTCCTCCGGCGGCAACCTGGATGTCGCCGTCTCGGGCGGCCTCAAGGAGGTCGCCCCGACTGAAGCCAGCCCCAAGGGGACCAACGAAAAGCATTTCGCGATTTCCGGGGATGGCACCGCCCATGTCCGGGCGCCCTCCGGCCAGCCGCAATGGGCCTTTGCGGCCACGCCGGATCGTCCGCCGACGATCGCGCTGGCCAAGGATCCGGAGCGTCAGGCGCGCGGCGCGCTCCAGCTCGCCTATAAGATCGAGGACGATTACGGCGTCACCGGCGCCGAGGCGAAATTCGCGCCGCGGTCCACCGACGCCAAAGATAGCGCCAAGGATGGTCCCAAGGATGGTCCGAAGGCGGCTGCCGGCGCTGGCGACACCAGGACGGCTCCGCGTCCGCTGTTCCAGCCGCCGCACTTTCCGCTCGCGCTGCCGAATGCGCGGACCCGGAACGGCGTCGGACAGTCGGTGAAGGATCTCAGCGAGGATCCCTATGCCGGCGCCGAGGTCACGCTCACCCTCACGGCCAAGGACGAGGCCGGCAACGAGGCCACAAGCGAACCGTTCAACATGCGCCTGCCCGAACGGCTCTTCACCAAGCCGCTGGCCCGTGCACTGATTGAGCAGCGCCGCATTCTCGCGCTCGACGCCAACAAGAATTCGGACGTGTATGCCGCGCTCGACGCGCTGATGATCGCGCCCGAGATGTTCACGCCGGAGCCCGGACAATATCTCGGCCTGCACAGCGTTGCGCGACAGCTCGAGGCCGCACGCACCGATGATGCCCTGCGCGAGGTCGTGGCGAGCCTGTGGGCGCTTGCGGTGACGATCGAGGACGGCAAGATCTCCGATGTTGAGAAGGCGTTGCGGGCCGCTCAGGATGCGCTGAAGCAGGCGCTGGAGCGCGGCGCCAGCGACGAAGAGATCAAGAAGCTGACGCAGGACCTGCGTCAGGCGCTGAACGACTTCATGCGCCAGCTCGCCGAGCAGTTCCGCAACAACAATGATCCGCAGCAGCTGGCGCGGCCGCTCGACCCGAACACCAAGGTCCTGCGCCAGCAGGATTTGCAGAACATGATCGACCGGATGGAGCGCCTGTCGCGCTCCGGCGACAAGGATGCCGCCAAACAGTTGCTCGAGCAGCTCCAGCAGATGCTGGAAGGCCTCCAGATGGCGCAGCCGGGGCAGTCCGGCGAGAGCGACATGGAGCAGGCGCTCAACGAGCTCGGCGACATGATCCGCAAGCAGCAGCAATTGCGCGACAAGACCTTCAAGCAGGGCCAGGATTCCCGGCGCGAACGCTCGCGCGGCAAGCAGCAGGGCGATCAGTCCATGTCGGAGCTGCAGCAGGACCAGCAAGGACTGCGCGACCGCCTGAAGAAGCTGCAGGACGAGCTTGCCAAGCGCGGCCTCACGCAGAAGGGCGAAAAAGGGCAGAAAGGCCAACAGGGACAGAAGGGTCAGCAAGGGGATCAGGGCCAGCCCGGCCAGAACGGCGATCAGGACGGCGACCAGGGCGATGACGACGGCAGTCTGGACGCCGCCGACGGCGCCATGGGCGATGCGGGATCAAAGCTCGGCGAGGGCAATGCCGACGGCGCCGTGGACTCGCAGGGCAAGGCGCTCGACGCGATGCGCAAGGGCGCGCAGAAGATGGCCGAGGCGATGCAGCAGGGCGATGGTGACGGTCAGGGCGACGGCCCCGGCCAGCGCGCCGGCCGCCAGCAGAGCGGCGGCAACCAGACCGACCCGCTGGGCCGTCCGCTGCATGGGCGCGAATATGGCGACGATTACACGGTCAAGATTCCCGGCGAGATCGACACCCAGCGTGTCCGCCGCATTCTCGAAGAGCTCCGCCGTCGTCTCGGCGATCCCTCGCGCCCGCGGATCGAGCTCGACTATCTCGAGCGGCTGCTGAAGGAGTTTTGAGGCGATAGCCCCTCTTGTAGCCCGGATGAGCGAAGCGATATCCGGGGGCGCCGGTCCCGCATGTCGCTGCGCTCATGCGGGCTACGAAGTCGACGACGCTACCCCTTCCTCGCCGCCAGCGCATCCGCCACCGCGGTGCGGATATCCGCGACCGAGAACGGCTTGGTCACGACATCATGCACCAGCGCATTCAGGTTCGAGGCGCGCTCGCGCTGGTCGGCAAAGCCGGTCATCAGCAAAATGGTCAAATCAGGGAAGTCGCGGGCGGCGGAGAGTGCCAGCGCGATGCCGTCCATGACCGGCATCTGGATGTCGGTGAGCAACAGATCGAAAGCGCCGCCCTCGCGAATCAGGATCTCCAGCGCCTCGGCGCCGTCCTGGGCGGTGACGGTCTCGTGGCCGTCCATGGCGATGGCGCGCGCCACCAGCTGGCGCATCGAATCCTCGTCGTCGGCGATCAGGATTTTCGGCATGAGACCAACCTTGGGATCAACCTTCCGTGCGGGACCTCGAGCATGATCCGGAAAAAAGTGCGTAGCGGTCTTCCGCAAAGATCATGCTCCAATAATAGCCTGATCGGTTATGCGCTGCCTCCGGCAATGTCGCGCCGGTTGAAGAAGCGAACGTCGATATTGCGGCCCTCCGGCGGCGGCGAGGCCAGGCGCGAGCGGAAGAAGGCGCGCTCGCCGGGCCGCAGCACGGTCTGTTCCAGCACCGTATTCCAGGCGTAGATCTCGGCTCCTTGGGCGTCGCGCACGGCAAAGCGCAGCCGCGGGATGTCGTGCGGCTTCTTGCCCTCCCCGACGATCACGCCCTCGATCACCAGCACCTGCTTACCGTCTACGGTCTCGCTGGAGAGCTTGACGTCCTTGAAGGCCAGGCCCCGCAGATTCACCTCGAGCCCGACCACCTTGTAGAATGCCGCCGTCTGGGGCAGCAGCCGCACGACGTCGCCACGCCAGACCACAAGGGCCAGCACCAGCGCGCCCATCGCGGTGCAGGCGGTCGGCAGGCCAAGATAGGATCTCCGCGGAGCCGTGGTGGGGGTCGGGCGGCTCACGCGGGCGCCGCGGCGGCGGAACAGGCCGCGGAACCAGGACTGGTGCTGCGCGCCGGCGGTCTCCTCTTCGGCCTCACGGGCTGCCGCTGACCATTCATCCTCGGTCTCGCGGACCTCTTCATCCGGCCAGTCGCTGGCGATCGACGGGCTGTCGACGACAGGCGCGCTCGCGGCGCCGTCGTCCTTGGCATAGGAGTTCCATTGCTCGGCGAGGTCGGATTGGTCGTCGGCTCGGCTGGCAGCGGCCATGGCCGGAACGGAGGCCTCCTCGATGGCATCCTCGGCGTGGGCGATCCAGGTCTCCTTGCAACGGGAGCAGCGGACCGCCCGTCCGTTGGCCCCAAGGCTCGCAAGCTTGATGGCGTAGGATGTCATACAATGGGGGCAGACGATATGCATGGACGAGCCTTGATGCATGAACGAGGTCTTGGACGAATCTTGACGACCAGCCGGTCGCGGCGAACCGGGCGGCCGGGATGCTGCCAACCATGCTACCGGCCGACCGTTAACGAACCGGAAACCATAACGGCGGCAAAACCCGTTGATCGCGCGTGGCGGAGCGCCGCGCTGCGGCCCGCGCCCCCTCTCGAACGGAGCTGAGCTTGGTTCGGTTCGAAAATGTCGGATTGCGTTACGGTCTGGGGCCGGAGATCCTGCGCGATCTCAGCTTCCAGATCCCGGCGCATTCCTTCCAGTTTCTCACCGGACCGTCCGGCGCCGGCAAGACGTCCCTGCTGCGCCTGCTGTTTCTGTCGCATCGGCCGACGCGGGGCCTCGTCACTCTGTTCGGCCACGACATCTCGCAGCTCGGCAAGGACGAGATCGCGGACCTGCGCAAGCGCATCGGTATCGTGCTCCAGGATTTCCGCCTGCTCGACCACATGACGACCTATGAGAATGTCGCGCTGCCGTTCCGCGTCATGGGCCGCAGCGAGTCGAGCTACCGCAAGGAGGTGATCGACCTCCTGCGCTGGGTCGGCCTCGGCGACCGCATGGATGCGCTGCCGCCGATCCTGTCGGGCGGCGAGAAGCAGCGCGCGGCGATCGCGCGCGCCGTGATCTCGCGGCCGCAGCTGCTGCTCGCGGACGAGCCGACCGGCAGCGTCGACCCGACGCTCGGCCGCCGCCTGCTGCGGCTCTTCATCGAGCTCAACAAGTCAGGCACCGCCGTCATCATCGCAACTCACGACATCGGCCTGATGGACCAGTACGAAGCACGGCGGCTGGTGCTGCACCAGGGACGGCTGCACGTCTATGAGTAGGACCGACGAGCGCGGCGTGCTGGTCGATCTCGGGCAGGAGCGTCCGCAGCTTCCGGCCAGGGCACGCAACATGTCGCCGATCGTGCCGCGCGCCTCGATCCATGGCAGAGCGCTGGTCGCCGTCGTCGCCATCATGAGCTTCCTCGCCTCGATGGCCACGGGTACGGTGCTGCTGGTGAGTGCCTCCGCCGCCGAATGGCAGTCGGACGTCGCGAGCGAAATCACCATCCAGGTTCGACCGCAGGCCGGCCGTGATCTCGATCGCGACACCGCGGCCGTGACGGAGGCGATGCGCACGCAAGCCGGCATCGTCGAGGTCAGGCCGTTCACCAGGGAGGAGAGCGGCAAGCTGCTCGAACCCTGGCTCGGCACCGGCCTGTCCATGGACGATCTGCCGGTGCCGCGCATGATCATCGCGCGCGTGCAGCCGGGCACGCCGCTCGATCTCGGCGCCCTGCGCGCGCGCGTGATGCAGGTCGCGCCGGGCGCCAGCGTCGACGATCACCGCGCCTGGATCGAGCGCATGCGCTCGATGACCAATGCCATCGTGCTGGCCGGACTCGGCATTCTCGCGCTTGTCATCATCGCCACCATCATCTCGGTTTCGTTCGCGACCCGCGGCGCCATGGCGGCGAATCGTCCGATCGTCGAGGTTCTGCATTTCGTCGGCGCCGGCGACCGTTACATCGCCAATCACTTCCTGCGCCATTTCCTCAGGCTGGGCCTGGAGGGCGGCGTGATCGGCGGCGGCGCCGCCATGCTGATGTTCGGCTTCTCAGAGTCCATCGCAGGCTGGTTTTCCGGTACCCCCGTCGGCGACCAGTTTGCCGCGCTGCTCGGCACCTTCTCGCTGCGGCCATCCGGCTACATCGTGCTCGCGGTCCAGGCCGTGCTGATCGGCGGCATCACCGCGGTGGCCTCACGCCAGACGCTGTTCGCGACGCTGAACGATGTTGATTGAGTTGCTTTCTTCCTTCTCCCCTTGTGGGAGAAGGTGGCGCGCCGGATGAGGGGTCTCTATCCGTGCGCACGGACGTCGAGGCGAATGTGCGGAGAGAAACCCCTCACCCGTCTCTCACAAGGGGAGAGGGTGAAGAAACCGGACTCCACTTCGCCTCAAAACGTCTTAAAATCGCTTCAGGGAAGGGATCACTGATATCGCATGAGCTCGCCGACCGACGATCGATCGCCGAAACTGCCGCGCGGCTGGCTGCGCGCGACAATCGTGTCGACGATCGCGCTTGCCTTCGTTGCCGCGGCCGCAGGCTTCGTTGCATTCCTGTCGCATTTGCGCGGTGCCGAGACGGTGCCCGACCGCAAGGCCGACGGCATCGTGGTGCTGACCGGCGGCTCCTCGCGGGTATCGGACGCGATGGAGCTGCTCGCTGCGGGCTACGGCAGGCGGCTCCTGATCTCCGGCGTGCACCCGACCTCGAGGGCGAGCGACATCTCCCGGACCTTGCCGGAGAACCAGTCCTTCATGACCTGTTGCGTCGACCTCGACCGCACCGCGCTCTCGACCCGCGGCAACGCAGCGGAAGCGCGGCGCTGGGCCGAGGGGCGCCGGTTCAAATCGCTGATCGTGGTCACCTCCAACTATCACATGCCGCGCGCGCTGGTGGAATTCTCGCATGCGATGCCACAGATGACGCTGATCCCGTTCGCGGTGGTCGGCGACAAATGGCGTGAGGAGCCGTGGTGGACCTCGGGATCGACGCTGCGGCTGCTCCTGTCGGAATATGTCAAATACATCGCGGCCGAGCTCAGGGTGCGGCTGGAGCATTTCGGGATTGACCTCTGGCCCGAGATATCGGAGCAGCCTGCGGGTCAGCAGCCGAAGCGGCCCGCTACCGCACAGGCCAATTGATCGGACTATCGATGTTCCCAATCTTTCTGCGCTCGCTCGTGTTCAACGTGTTGTTCTACGCCGTGCTGGTGTGCCTTGCGATCGTGGCGCTGCCGACCTTCGCATTGCCGCCGCGCGCCATGCTGACGGTGGCGGAATGGTGGGCCAAGGCAACGCTGTTCCTGATGCGCGTGGTCTGCAACATCAAGGTGGAATTCCGCGGTGTCGAGAACATCCCGAAAGGCCCGCTGCTGATCGTGGCAAAGCATCAGTCGTTCTGGGAGACCTTCGTGCTGCCGGGCTTCTTCAACCGGCCGATCTTCATCCTCAAGCGCCAGCTCATGCAGATCCCGGTGTTCGGTCAGTTCCTGGTCAAGACCGGGATGATTGCGATCGACCGCAATGCCGGCGTGAAGGCGCTGCTGGAGATGACGCGGCGGGCGCGCGTGGCCGTGCGCAGCGGAAAGCAACTTGTCATCTTTCCGGAAGGCACGCGCCGCGCGCCGGGCGCGCCGCCCGACTACAAGACCGGCTTTGCACAGATCTATTCGTCGTGCGGCGTGCCGTGCCTGCCGGTCGCGCTCAACTCCGGCCTGTTCTGGCCCCGCCGCACCTTCATGCGCTATCCCGGCACGCTGGTTGTGGAATTTCTCGAACCGTTGCCGCCGGGCCTGCCGAAGGACGAGTTTCTCTCCCGCGTGCAAGCCGCGATCGAGGACGCGACCGGTCGTCTCGTAGAGGCGGGGCGGAAAGAGCAGGAGCAGTTGATCGGCTCCGCACCGAGCTACGCACCGACCGGCGGCTAGCGGCTTTCTCGATCTTCGTCCCGATCCGCCGCGTGCAGCGAATGCGCATCCCCATGCAGCATCAATGCAAGCTGATGCAATTGCGTGTCGCGAAAACCTTCGGCCTCGATCGCCTTCACCGTCGCGGTGACGTAGTCGCGGTTGGCGCCGGACTGGCCGTGGCCCTGGACGACATGGCGGTGCTGCTCGGCGAGCGACAGCCGGCCGGCATATTGCGCGTGGCCACGGTCGACGACGTAAGCGAGTGCAGAGACGCGCTGGCGCGCATCATTCTCAAGCCACACCGAGCGCACCACCTCGCGATAGACCGACGTGACCTGCTCGCGTGCGCGCAAATAGGCGACGACATCGGCGCGGTTCTTCTCGGCGACGCGGAAGGCGATGCCGCGGCAGGCGCCGCCGCGGTCGAGCCCGAGCACCAGGCCAGGCTTTTCCGGCGTGCCGCGATGCACGAACGAGTAGACGCAGAGCGCGCGATGCTCGCCGACCAGCCGGGCCGGGATGCGTTCCTCGAACTCGAAGCCCGGCCGCCACATCAGCGAGCCGTAGCCGAACACCCAGAGGTCGCCCTTGGCGGTGGTGACGGAAGGGACGGTGATTTCCGACATTTCGGGCACGGCTACCAGAACCATGCCCCGAAGCGAAGCGAATTCTCCGCCTTTCGTCGCAGGCCGTCCCCGCTTACATTTGCCAAAATCCGGGATCAAAGGGTCGCCGCATGTCCAATATGACCGTTGCCGCAGGCCGTCGCTCCCGTTGGGGCCTTTTCATCGCACCCGTTCTCGTCCTGATCCTCGCGGTCGCGTGGAGCGGTTTCTGGTTCTACGCGGCGTCGCAGGCCGAAATCGCCGCCGACGCCTGGCGGGCGCAGGAGGCCAAGTCCGGCCGCATCTATGATTGCGCCAAGCGCTCGATCGCGGGCTTCCCGTTCCGCTTCGAGGTCCAGTGTTCCGGCGCCAGCGTCGCCCTGGTGTCGCAGAACGCGAGCAAGACGCCGTTCACGGCGAAGCTCGACAACATCCTGGTCGTGGCTCAGGTCTACGATCCCAAGCGCATCATCGCCGAATTCTCCGCGCCTGCGACGCTGACCGACGGCATCACGCAAAACACCTTCGTGGTGAACTGGAGCAAGGGCCGTGCCAGCGTGGCTGGTCTGCCTGCCGTGCCGGATCGCGCCTCCATCGTGTTCGACGACCCCGCCCTCAACCGTGTCGACGGCAGCGTGCAGGTGCCGCTCGCGCGCGCCAAGCAGGTCGAGCTGCACGGCCGCCTCGCGGATGGATCACCGTCCGATCACCCCGTGATCGAGACCGTGGTCCATGTCGCGCAGGGCAGCATCCAGGGCGTTCATCCCCTGCTCGCCGAGCCGTTCGAGGCGGACACCCGCGCCAAGATCACCGGCCTCTCCGACCTCACGCCGAAGCCCTGGCCGCAGCGCTTCCGCGAGATCCAGGCTGCCGGCGGCAATATCGAGATCGTGCAGTCGCGGATCCAGCAGGGCGAGATGATCGCGGTCGCGGCCGGCACGCTCGGCCTCTCGGCCAACGGCCGGCTCGACGGCGAATTGCAGATGACGGTGACCGGCCTCGAGCGGGTGATCCCGGCGCTCGGCATCGAGAAGATGCTGGAGGAGGGCGTGCCGCAGGCAACGCTCGACCGCGTCGCCCCCGGCGTGAAGTCGCAGGACCTCAACAATCTGTTCGGCGCGCTCGACCGCGCCGTGCCCGGGCTCGGCAAGGTCATCAAGCAGAACGCCAATGCCGGCGTCGCCGCCGGCATCAATTCGATCGGCACCGAGAGCACGCTCGAAGGCAGGAAAGCGAGAAGCTTCCCGCTGAAATTCGTCGACGGCGCCGTGCTGCTCGGCCCGGTCAAGGTCGGTCAGATCCCGCCGCTGTATTGAACAAGATACGCCCGCCAAACACTCCGTCGTCATGCCCGGGCTTGTCCCGGGCATCCACGTCTTTCGTCAATCGCGGATGCGCGTGGATGGCCGGGACAAGCCCGGCCATGACGGAGAGAGCTACGGCTTCTTCAGCGCCGCGTGCGGCCGGCCGAAATCGGGCGCGGCGGAATCCTGGCCGATCTCGACGATGCCGCGCCGGATGGCGCGGGTGCGGGTGAAGTGATCGAACAGTGCTTCGCCGTCGCCGCGGCGGATCGCGCGGGTGAGCTTGGCGAGATCCTCGGTGAAGGTGCCGAGCATCTCCAGCACGGCTTCCTTGTTGGCGAGGAAGACGTCGCGCCACATCGTCGGGTCGGAGGCCGCGATGCGGGTGAAATCGCGAAAGCCGCCGGCGGAGAATTTGATCACCTCGGATTCCGTCACCTGCGCCAGCTCGTCGGCGGTCCCGACGATGGTGTAGGCGATCAGATGCGGCAGATGGCTGGTGATCGCGAGCACGAGATCATGATGATCCGGCGTCATGACCTCGACCTTGGCGCCCATCGCCGCCCAGAACGCGCGCAGATGCTCCGTGGCCGCCGTCTCGGTGCCATCAGGCGGCGTCAGGATGCACCAGCGGTTGATGAAGAGCTCGGCAAATCCCGAATCCGGGCCCGAATGCTCGGTGCCTGCGACCGGATGCGCCGGCACGAAATGGATGCCTTTCGGCAGATGCGGGGCCATGTCCCTGACCACCGCGCCCTTGACCGAGCCGACGTCGGAGATGATCGCACCCGGCTTCAGATGCGCGGCGATCTCCTGCGCCACGGCACCGCAGGCGCCGACGGGAATGCAGAGGATGACGAGATCGGCATCCTTGACGGCCTCCGCATTGGTCGCCACGACCTGATCGACGACGCCGAGCTCGGCGACCCGCGCGCGTGTCTTCTCCGAGCGCGCGGTGGTGACGATCTCGCCAGCCAGGCCCTGGAGCTTCGCAGCGCGCGCGATCGAGCCGCCGATCAGGCCGAAGCCGATCAGCGCGACGCGCCGGAAGTGCGGATCAGCATTCATTTGCCGCCCATGAAGTCGTGCAAGGCCTCGATCACGAGACGGTTGGCCTCCTCGGTGCCGATGGTCATGCGCAGCGCATGCGGAAGGCCGTAATTCTTCAGCGCGCGCAGCACGAGACCCCGCTTGGTCAGGAAGGCGTCGGCGTCGTCGGCGGTCTTGCCCTTGTCGGTCGGGAAGTGGATCAGCACGAAATTGGCGACGCTCGGCGTCACCTTCAGCCCGAGCTTGCCGATCTCCTCGGTGAGCCGGTTGCGCCAGGTCTCGGTGAACTGCTTCGACATCGCCTGGTGCGCGGTGTCCTCGATCGCGGCGACCGCGGCATACATCGCCGGCGTCGACACGTTGAAGGGGCCGCGGATGCGGTTGACGGCGTCGATGATGTGCTCGGGGCCGAACATCCAGCCGATGCGCAGCGCAGCCAGGCCGTGGATCTTGGAGAAGGTGTGCGTCACCACCGTGTTCTCGGTCGTGGCGACGAGCTCGATCCCCATCTCGTAATCGTTGCGCGAGACGTAGTCGGAATAGGCGGCGTCCAGCACCAGCAGCACGTGCGAGGGCAGGCCGGCGCGCAGCCGCTTGACCTCGTCGAACGGAATATAGGTGCCGGTCGGGTTGTTCGGATTGGCGAGCCAGACCAGCTTCGTCTTCGGCGTTACCGCCTTGAGGATGGCGTCGACGTTGCAGGTGAGGTTGGTCTCCTCGGCGATCACGTTCCTGGCGCCGACCGCCATGGTCGCGATCGGGTAGACCAGGAAGCCGTGCGTGGTGGAGATCGCCTCGTCGCCGTGGCTGAGATAGGTGTGGGCGAGCAGGTTGAGGATCTCGTCCGAGCCGGCGCCGCAGATGATGCGGTTGGGATCGAGCCCGAAAGAACGGCCGATCGCCTCGCGCAGCACGCGCGAGGTGCCTTCCGGATAGTCCTCCAGATGATCCGCCACGCGCTTGAACGCCTCGATCGCCTTGGGCGAGGGGCCGAACGGCGTCTCGTTGGCCGAGAGCTTGAACACCTTGCGGCCCGGCTCCGGCACCGGGCTCTTGCCGGGGGTGTAGGGCGCAATATCGAGAATGCCGGGATTCGGCACGGGGCGGGACATCTTCAACTCCGAAATGGCGAGGCGCGCGATTTACGATTTCGCCCCGGTCGGGGGCACCGTATAGCGTGTTGCGTGGCTGCCGACGAGAGCCGTGGAGCGTACCGAGGCCCCCGCCTCGATCAGGGCAGCCCTGATCTTGTCGATGCTGGTCGTGCTGGTGACCGAGACCAGCAGCGCCGCGCCATCGAAGGCGGTATCGGGCACCGCCACGATCTCGGCGAGCGGCGACAGGGCGCGCGCGACCTCGGCGTTCCACCCGGAGACGCGCACGCTGAAGGTCTCGACCTCCGTCACCAGGGCGCTGTCGGGGACGCGCGAGACCGCGAACACCGGCATCGCCGCCGGATGATCGGCACGTTCGACGAAGGGCATTCGCGCGATGATCTTCGGCGCGCCAGCTTCCTCCAGCGAGAGCCACCACGGCGTGCGGCTGGAGGTCGCCGAGACCAGCGCCAGGTCGCCCTTGGATTTCGCCACCGCCTCGACCGCGGCCTGCGCACTGAAATGCGCGACGTAAGGCACCGTGAAGCCGAAATGGAAGCGCGCGGAATCACGCATCGCCGGCTCGCTCACCGAGATGTCGGCATGCACGGAGAACGGCGCCTGCACATAGGTGAAGGTCGAGATGATGACGCGCCAGATGCTCTCGACCGTGTCGAGCGGCAGGATGCCGCGATGACGCTGCACGATCTCGCGCATCATGGAGGCCTCGCGCGCAGGCCGAAATGCCGAGCCGACCTCCTGGGTCTGCTTCACCTGGATCAGGCGGTCGATGATGTCGCCGCGCTGCATCAGCAGGCGATGCATGCTCTCGTCGATCGCGTCGATCTCCTTGCGCAATTCCTGGAGCGATGGTGGCGCGGGCGGACGTTGGGACATGTCTGGTCGTCGATCATTGCGATGGGGGATGTCCTGATTAGGCAGTCGGGGCGGCGAAAGCAAAGAGAAATGAGGTCCTTTCCGGTCGACGCGAGACAGGCGAATTGGGCCGATCCGGACCGCGACTTGACGAAAACCGCCCAAGACGGTAGCTTTTGCTTGTTCCGTGGTCATTTGAGCCGGCCGGCTTGCAGCCACGTTAAAAAACTCGCTAAACAGGCCGGGGACGCTTCCGATCCCGGCCGAACCTATCGTTCAGGCCGGGTTTTTCATGGCCTGATTCCAGCGGCGGTCTGACGGCAGTCGCAAACGAGGTCGATGATGGTTGGCGTCAAGTCTGTACCCAGTCCTGCGATCAGCGCCGACGAACGGTCGCACGAGGTGGATCACCCGAGCTCGCAGGTCGTGCATTTCGGCACCGAGCAGCCGCTGCGGCTCGATTGCGGCGTCGATCTCACCCCGTTCCAGATCGCCTACCAGACCTATGGCGAGCTCAACGCCGATCGCTCTAACGCCGTTCTGATCTGCCATGCGCTGACTGGCGACCAGCACGTCGCCAATGTGCATCCCGTCACCGGCAAGCCTGGCTGGTGGGAGACGCTGGTCGGCCCCGGCCGGCCCATCGATCCCAAGCACTACTTCATCATCTGCTCCAACGTGATCGGCGGCTGCATGGGCTCGACCGGGCCGGCGTCGATCAATCCCGCCACCGGCAAGGTCTGGGGCCTGGATTTCCCCGTCATCACCATCCCCGACATGGTGCGCGCGCAGGCGATGCTGATCGACCGGCTCGGCATCGACACGCTGTTTGCCGTCGTCGGCGGCTCGATGGGCGGCATGCAGGTGCTGCAATGGACCTCGGCCTATCCTGCCCGCGTGTTCTCCGCGCTGGCGATTGCCTGCGCGACGCGGCACTCGGCGCAGAACATCGCCTTCCACGAACTCGGGCGGCAGGCCGTGATGGCCGACCCCGATTGGCATGGCGGCGGCTATGCCGATCAGGGCATCCATCCGCATCGCGGGCTCGCGGTGGCGCGGATGGCGGCGCACATCACCTATCTCTCGGACGCGGCACTGCATCGCAAGTTCGGCCGGCGCATGCAGGACCGCGAGCTGCCGACCTTCTCGTTCGACGCGGATTTCCAGGTCGAAAGCTATCTGCGTTACCAGGGCTCGTCCTTCGTCGAGCGCTTCGACGCCAACTCCTATCTCTATCTGACGCGCGCGATGGACTATTTCGACATCGCGGCCGACCATGGCGGCGTGCTGGCGAAGGCGTTTGCGGGAATCCAGACCCGCTTCTGCGTGGTCTCCTTCACCAGCGACTGGCTGTTCCCGACCTCGGAATCGCGCGCGCTGGTGCACGCGCTGAACGCGTCGAGCGCGCGGGTGTCGTTCGCGGAGATTGAAACCGATCGCGGCCACGACGCCTTCCTGCTCGACGTGCCCGAATTCTTCGACATCTCCCGCGCCTTCCTGCAATCGGCAGGCAAGGCCCGCGGATTGAAGGGTAGCTAAGATGCCCGTGCAGGAAGTGTTGCCGCTGGACGGTGCCGCGACCAAGCCGCCCGGTGATTATCGCGCCGATCATCTGCTGGTCGCCGAGATGGTCAAGCCGGGCTCGAAGGTGCTCGACGTCGGCTGCGGCGAGGGCGACCTGCTTCAGCTGCTTGAGACCCGCGGCATCGACGGGCGTGGCATCGAGCTGTCGCGCGAGGGCGTCAACCGCTGCGTCGCCAAGGGGCTCGCGGTGGTGCAGGGCGACGCCGACACCGACCTCGTCAACTATCCCGACGACGCCTTCGACTACGTGATCCTGTCGCAGACGCTGCAGGCGACGCGGCAGCCGCGCGTGGTGCTGGAGAATCTGTTGCGCATCGGCCGCCGGGCCATCGTCTCGTTCCCGAATTTTGGCTTCTGGAAGATGCGGCTGCAGCTCCTGATCGGCGGCCACATGCCGCGCACGGAGAACCTGCCGGCGACCTGGTACGACACCGCCAACATCCATTTCTGTACGATCAAGGATTTCGTCGAGCTCTGCGACGAGATCAACGTCAAGATGGAGCGCTCCGTCGCGCTCGATCTCTACGGCCGCCCGGTGCCGCTGAACCTGCCCTGGTGGGTGTGGAACATGTTCGGCGAACAGGCGGTGTTCTTGCTGAGCAGGGGCGGGGGGAGATGACGCCGTAGGCGTCATTCCGGGGCGATGCGAAGCATCGAGCTATGATGCGCAATTGCGCATCTGAGAATCCATCGCGCCACAGCGTTTGCGGCCCGATGGATTCCGGGCCTGCGCCTTCGGCGCATCCCGGAATGACGGCTAGTGCGGAGCCAAAGATCTCGGATCGCGCACCGGCCACCGTCCAGCTTCCACCAGCGTGACGAACCGCTCCACGCTCTCGTTGAACAGCGCGGGCTCTTCGAGGTTGAGCACGTGGCCCGACTTCGGAAACATCGCGAGGCCCGCGGCCGGCAGGTGCTTTTTCAGGAAAAGGCTCGGCCCGATGCAGGGATCGTCCTCGTCGCCACAGATGATGAGCGCGGGCGTTGCCACCTTCGCGATCGCGTCCGTCATCGTGTAGATCGAGGGACGTCCGCCCTGGAAGCCGCGCATCGTGCGCGCCGAACCCTTGGCGTCGTGCCGCGCCAGCGCGGCATAGAAATCGGCGTGGCCGCGCGGGTCTTTCACCAGGAAGGGAATCCGGCTCGGCGCCTCGCGCGTGACCTTTGCGACCTCCACCGAGCCCAGCGTCTCGAACTGCTCGGCATTGGCGCGGCACTGCTGGCGCCAGGCCTCCAGATTCTCGATCTCCGAGCCGGAGCCGACGCCGGCGAGCGTCATCGACAACGCGCGCCGCGGGGCGTTGAGCCCGATCTGGAGCGACGAATAGGCGCCCATCGACAGCCCGACGAGATGCGCGCGCTCGATGCCGAGATGGTCAAGCACCGCGAGCGCATCGGCGTAGAAATGCGTGTAGGTGTAGACTTCACCTTCGGGTACATCCGAAGGCGCGTAGCCGCGCGCCGAATAGGCGATGCAGCGATGGCCGCGCGAAAAGTAGCGCATCTGCGGCTCCCAATTGGTGTAGTCGGCCGCGAACTCGTGCAGAAAAAGTATCGGCGTTCCCTGACCCGCCTCTTCGAAATAGATGCGGACGTCGTCCCTTGTCGTGGCGTGGGGCATTAACTCTTTCCCTCTGTCAAGCCGTCTTTGCAGGATCGCAGTTAACGCTGTTGTCCGCAATGCGGCAGCATCGAACCAGCACCGATACAAAATCATCGCAGCTATTCGCCGACGCGGTGTCTTTTTCTCGCCACATCGGGCGGCTTAACGGCCTGACCTATGTCGGCCACTTCACCGGCCGATCGGAAAGTAGGGGTGTAACGAAGGATGAAGAATGGTTGAGTTGTTTGCGTTCCGCCTGTCGCGTTGTGTTGTCGCGTTGGCGTTCTTCTTTGCGGCGGTCGCCGCGTTCGTTTCTCCGGCCTCGGCACGGCCGCATCATCGTCATAGCGCAGAGCGGCACGCTTACGTGCACCACGCCAGACATCATCACTACCGTCATCGTGCACGCAGCTCGCGCTTCGAGCGCAGCGCGGCGCAGTTGCAGGCGAGTGGCTTCGCCAACACCCAGGCCAGCTATGATCCGAATGCCAATGCCGGCGGTGCTGGCATGAGCGGCGGCCTCAGTGGCGGCTCAGGCCTCGTGTCCGAGGCGCGCCGCTATCTCGGCGGCAATCCGACCGGGCGCGGCCGCCTGTGGTGCGCGCGCTTCATGAACATGGTGCTCGAGCAGACCGGCCATCGTGGCACCGGCTCGGACATGGCGAACTCGTTCGCGCATTATGGCACGCGCATCTCCGGTCCGCAGGTCGGCGCCATCGCGGTGATGTCGCGCGGCCGCCGGGGCGGCCATGTCGGAATCATCACCGGCATCGATGCGCAGGGCAATCCGATCATGATCTCCGGCAACAGCGGCAACCGCGTCCGCGAAGCGCCGGTCTCGCGCGGCCGGATCTATGCGTATGTGATGCCGAATTGAGGTGACGGTGCATGGAGTGGGTGGACCCTCGCGTCATGTGAGGTTGTCGTCCCGGACAAGCGTCAGCGCAGATCCGGGACCCATAACCACAGGCGCGTGCTGTCGCGCGAGCCGGTGACCACGAGTCTTCGCCAAACCACTCCCTGTGGCTATGGATCCCGGATCGGCGCGCGCTTGAGGAGCGCGCTTGTCCGGGACGACGAGAGAGGGCTCACACCAATCTCGGCTCTTCCACTGCCACCACATCGCCGACGCCGACGTCACCGTCGGCGATCACCTCGGCGTAGATGCCGCAATCCATGTGGCCGAGATGGCGCGAGAGCGTGGGCGGGATTTCGAGATCGCGCTTGGCGGTTTCAGGATCGACATTGGTGGCGGGGCAGCGGACGATGCGCTTGATCACCTTCAGCCGCGCCGGCCCGACCGCAAGTGTCTGGCCCACGAGATCGAGCTCCGACCAGGCCGGCCAGCCCTTGACGTAGAGATTGGCGCGGAAGCGCAGCGGATGCACGGCGGCGCCGCCGAGCATGGTCTCGATCGCGCGGACGCTGCCGAGATTGATGATCGAGACGACCTTGCGGGCGACGTCGGAGAAGCTGTGGTCGCGGCCGGACAGAACCTTGGGCGGGCCCTTCAGCTCCCGTTGGAAGTTCTCGCTGAAATAGGCCTCGATCGCGGCGCGCCCGGCGGCGGTCTCGAGATCGCCGCTGGCGACGATCTGGCCGTCCTTGCGGATGGTCAGGATATTGGTGGCGTCGTCGAACCGGCTGTCGAGCTCGGCCAGCCGCTCATTGCGCGCGAGCATCAGAAACTGGATCTTCGGTTTCCACTCGGGCGCATCGGGGTTGAACCCGCTCGGGCCGTTCTCGATGGCGTAGCGGCGGTCGGCTGGCAGGGTCTGGCCGACCCGCAAAGGGACCCGCGACAGGGGTTCCGGCGTCAGGCCCTTGATCGGGTAGCGGTAGAGGCCGGTGATCTCGGCAGTGTGGCTGGCTGTCATGCCACTACTTAGGGGATTCGGCCCGCCAGCGCCAAGGCCGTCCAAGAGCGCACGAATTTGTGAACCGGCCTCTTTCGCATCCGCAACCCGCTTCCCACATCTGCCTCAGGCTGGCGGCAACGTCGGCAAAAAGACGGCCGTTCTCGCTTGAGAAACCTCAATGCGATGAGCGGAAACCCAATGAAGATGCCGTATTGGGGTGCCTGAGAGGGCCCCAAGGGCAGGCCGAGGGACAGAAAAGATGAACATCGAGAAGTATACCGAACGCTCCAGGGGCTTCATTCAGTCTGCGCAGTCGCTCGCGATGCGCGAGGGGCACCAGCAGTTTTCCACCCTGCACCTCCTGAAAGTCCTCTTGGACGACAATGAGGGGCTCGCTGCCGGCCTGATCGACCGCGCCGGCGGCAATTCCCGTGCAATCCTGAAGGCGACCGAGGACGCCCTCGGCAAGGTGCCGAAGGTTTCCGGCGGCGGCGCCGGCCAGATCTACCTCGCACCCGAGCTCGCCCGCACCTTCGACGCCGCCGAAAAGGCCGGCGAGAAGGCCGGTGACAGCTTCGTCACCGTCGAGCGGCTGCTGCTTGGCCTCACGCTGGAGAAGTCCAGCGAAGCCGGCACCATCCTCAACAAGGGCGGCGTCACCCCGCAGAACCTCAACGCGGCGATCGAGGCGCTGCGCAAGGGCCGCACCGCGGATTCCGCGACCGCCGAGAACGCGTATGACGCGCTGAAGAAATATGCCCGCGACCTCACTCAGGCCGCGCGCGACGGCAAGCTCGATCCGGTCATCGGCCGTGACGAGGAGATCCGTCGCACCATCCAGGTGCTGTCGCGCCGGACCAAGAACAACCCCGTCCTGATCGGCGAGCCCGGCGTCGGCAAGACCGCGATTGCGGAAGGGTTGGCGCTGCGCATCGTCAACGGCGACGTGCCGGAGAGCCTCAAGGACAAGAAGCTGCTCTCGCTCGACCTCGGTGCGCTGATCGCCGGCGCAAAATACCGCGGCGAGTTCGAGGAGCGGCTGAAGGCCGTGCTCCAGGAAGTGACCGGAAGCGAAGGCACCTTCATCCTGTTCATCGACGAGATGCACACGCTGATCGGTGCCGGCAAGGGCGACGGCGCGATGGACGCCTCCAACCTGCTCAAGCCGGCGCTCGCCCGCGGCGAGCTGCACTGCATCGGTGCGACCACGCTCGACGAGTACCAGAAGCATGTCGAGAAGGACGCCGCGCTGGCGCGGCGCTTCCAGCCGATCTTCGTCAGCGAGCCCTCGGTCGAGGACACCATCTCGATCCTGCGCGGCCTGAAGGACAAGTATGAGCAGCACCATGGCGTGCGGATCACCGATTCCGCGCTCGTGGCCGCCACGACGCTGTCCAACCGCTACATCACCGACCGTTTCCTGCCCGACAAGGCGATCGACCTCATGGACGAGGCCGCGGCGCGGCTGAAGATGCAGGTCGATTCCAAGCCGGAAGAGCTGGATTCGCTCGACCGCGAGATCATCCGTCTCAAGATCGAGCAGGAGGCGCTGAAGAAGGAGAGCGATCCCGGCTCCAGGACCCGGCTCCAGATCCTTGAGAAGGACCTTGCCGAGCTCGCGGAAAAGTCTGCTGGGCTGACGGCGCGCTGGAGCGCGGAGAAGAACAAGCTCTCCGATGCCCAGAAGCTCAAGGCCGAGCTCGACGGCCTGCGTGTCGAGCTCGCCAACGCGCAGCGGCGCGGCGAATTCCAGAAGGCCGGCGAGCTGGCCTATGGCCGGATCCCGGAATTGGAGAAGCAGCTGGCGGATATCGAGGCGCGTGAAGGCTCCGGCGAGATGATGGAGGAGGCGGTCACCGCCAATCACATCGCGCAGGTGGTTTCGCGCTGGACCGGCGTGCCCGTCGACAAGATGCTGGAAGGCGAGAAGGAGAAGCTCCTGAAGATGGAGGAGCAGCTCGGCAAGCGTGTCGTCGGCCAGGCCGAGGCCGTGCGTGCGGTCGCAACCGCCGTGCGCCGCTCGCGCGCGGGCTTGCAGGACCCGAACCGGCCGACCGGCTCGTTCATGTTCCTGGGGCCCACCGGCGTCGGCAAGACCGAGCTGACGAAAGCTCTCGCGGAATACCTGTTCAACGACGAGACCGCGATGGTCCGCCTCGACATGTCCGAATACATGGAGAAGCACTCGGTCTCGCGGCTGATCGGCGCGCCTCCGGGTTATGTCGGTTATGACGAGGGCGGTGCGCTCACCGAAGCGGTGCGGCGCCGGCCTTATCAGGTGGTGCTGTTCGACGAGATCGAGAAGGCGCACCCTGACGTCTTCAACGTCCTGCTGCAGGTGCTCGACGACGGCCGCCTGACCGACGGCCAGGGCCGTACCGTCGACTTCCGCAACACGCTGATCATCATGACCTCGAACCTCGGTTCGGAATTCCTGGTGAACCAGCCGGAGGGCGAGGACACCTCGGCCGTGCGCGAGCAGGTCATGGGAATGGTGCGGGCGCACTTCCGCCCCGAATTCCTCAACCGCGTGGACGAGATCATCCTGTTCCACCGCTTGCAGCGGAGCGAGATGGGCCGGATCGTCGAGATCCAGTTCGCACGGCTCCAGAAGCTGCTGACCGATCGCAAGATCGTGCTGACGCTCGATGCCGCAGGCCGCGACTGGCTCGCTGCCAAGGGCTGGGATCCCGCCTATGGCGCAAGGCCGCTGAAGCGGGTGATCCAGCGCTACCTCCAGGATCCGCTCGCCGAGATGATCCTGGCCGGCGACGTCAGGGACGGCGACACGGTCGCGATCTCGTCCGAAGGCAACGTGCTGACCTTCAACGGCAAGGCCCCGCAGACCGCCGAGATCACCCAGTTCGAGGCACCGGTGGCGAAGCGGAAGCTGAACTGAGGGTACGGCGCTTGAAGCAACAGGACGCCCCGGAGAGGCCAACCGCTCTGGGGCGTTTTCCTTTGTCGGTGTCTCGGCTAACCGACTGCGGGCGCGGAACCAGGACCCGCCGGGCCTTCCTCCTCGTCCTCGTCAAGCTCCGAAAGAATATCGACCAGCTCGCGCACCCGGCCCTGTGCCAGCGGACGCAGATCGTTGATCATGGGCTCGTCATTGGCGAGCCAGGCCTGGGCTTCGGCGAGTTCCTCGACCGTCGCTCCGGTCCCGATGATCTGGGCAATGGTGACGTCGTCGGCCCGGTCCACGGCCTTGACGACATCGTCCCGTGAGAGGCGCGTCATGGGGCGATCCTCCTGCTGGTCGGCTTCCGTCAGCTAACAGAGAATCCGCCTGCGGGTTCCGGGGCCAGGTCTTGGCCGACGAACGCTACTTCTTCACCACCTTGTAGATCGCGTTCTCCACGTCCGAGCTGAAGTAGATCGTGCCCGTTGCGCCGATCGCGACGCCCGTGGGGATATGCGTCGGCAGGCCGCTGGGCGCGCCGGTCAGGCCGATCGGGAGGTTGGCGGCGATCTCGGTGATCTCGCCGGTTTCTGGCGCGATCGCGATCAGCCGTTTGGCGCCGACCTCTGCCACGATCAACTGGCCGTCGCTGGTGCGCGCGATGCCTTCGGGCATCTTCAGGTCCTTGGCGATCACGGTCTTTTCGCCATTGCTGCCGATCCTGGAAACGATGCCGGCAAAGGCTTCGGTGACGTAGACCTCGCCGCCAGGTCCACCGACGAGTCCCACCGGTCCCTCGAGGTCGCCGATCAGCGTGACGCGATCCTTGCCGTGCTCACCACTCACCTTAACCAGCGATTTGGTGCCGAGTTCGGCCACCAGGATGCTGCCGTCCGCGAGCACGACGGCGTCATGCGGCGCCTTGAAGCCGTGCAGCATGTCGCGCGTTGCGCCGGTCTTGCCGTCGATCACCTGCACGGTGCCGGTGAACCAGCTCGACAGGACCACGTCGTTGCCCTTTGCCGTCGCGCTCATGGGATATTCGAGCGTGACGCCGGCGGCATGCATGCGCGCCTTTTCGGTGACCTCGCCGGTCGCTCCATTCACGGTGCGATAGGCGAACACGTCGGCGACGTGGATCGTGTCCCTGCCGTTCTCCGAGGTGACGCCGATGCCGCCGGGCAGAGCGAGCTTGCCGATGATGATCTGCCTGGCCTGGCCGGTCGCGGGGTCGACCTCCTGGATGCCGTTGTCAGCCATGTTGGAGATGTAAATGCGGTCCTTGTCGTCGATGGCGAGATTGTCCAGCGAGGGCTTCAGCTGCGCGACCATGGTCCTGGCGCCCGATTTGGGATCGACCCGGACGAGCTGGCCGAGCGCGGTGTCGACCACGAAGAGATTGCCTTTGGAATCGAAGTTCACGGCGGCCGGGACCTTGAAGCCGTCGGCAACGACGGTCAGCTCGGCCTTGTCGACGTCGACCCTGGCGACCTGGCCCTTGAACCAGAGCGGACCGTAGAGCTTGTCGTCGGGACCGAACTCGAAGCCGTTGAGGCCGCCCATCTTCTCCATGATCTGGCGCGGCGGTTTGACGCCCTCGACGTCGATCTCGTAGAGCGCGTCGCCGAGGAAGACGGTGGTGGCGTAGAGCCTGCCGTCCTTGCGGAAGGCCAGCGAGTTGATGCCGGGAAGACCGGAAGCGAGCTTCTTGATCGGGCCGTCGCCCTTGCGCGCATAGAGGTCGCCGGCGAGGAATCCGGTCCAGGCCATGGTGCCGTCGGGCGCGAACGCGATGTCATCGGCCATTCCGACCGGTGCCGGGATTGCAACCTTGGCGCTACTGCCCGCAACCTCGTAGAGCGCCGCGCCTGCGACGCTGCCGGCAAACAGATGGCCGGCCTTGTCGACAGCGAGCCCGTGCACGCCGTGGAATGCCGAGCCGGGGACGAGCTTGGTGACTTCCCAGGTTGCCGGCACGGTCTCTGCCGACAGGCTCGTGACGGAAAACAGCGCAGCGACGAAGGCTGCGCAGGCGAGCCTGTTGTTCATGGCGAGACCTCCCGTTTTTTGGGAAGTATTCGCTCCTCACGCCGCTTTGGCAAACGAAACTTGACGTTGTGACGCCGCAAAGCGGCCTCGCGACGACGTCGAATTCGGATCGTGTTTGGAGATGTTCGGGGCGGCCAGTTCCCGACTTAGCGGTTGGTGACCTGCAGTGGCCCGCCGGTGGCGTCCGACATCCGGGCGATGGCGCCGCCGCGGCCGCTCATCATGCCGTCGAGCCGGTCGCGCTCCTTCTCGAAGCTGGCCAGCATCGGGCCTTCCAGCGAACGGCCGCGCGGCAGCTTCACGCGCATCGGGTCGACGAAGCGGCCGTTGACCAGGATCTCGTAATGGACGTGCGGGCCGGTCGACAGGCCCGATGAGCCGACGAAGCCGATCACCTGGCCCTGCCGCACCTTCTTGCCGGGCTCCATGCCCTTGGCGAAAGCCGACATATGGCCGTAGGCGGTCTCGTAGCCGTTGGAATGCTTGATGCGGATGTACTTGCCGTAGCCGCCCTCGGGGCCGGCCTTCTCGATCATGCCGTTGCCGGAGGCGAAGATCGGCGTGCCGTAGGCGGTGGCCCAGTCGACGCCGGTATGCATCTTCACGTAGCCCAGGATCGGGTGGCGGCGGCCGCCGAAGCCGGAGCGCATGATGGCGTTGTTGACGGGCTTTCTGACCAGGAACTTCTTCGCGCTCTTGCCCGTCTCGTCGTAGTAGTCGACGACGCCGTCGTCGGGGCTCTGGTAGCGGTAGTATTTCTTGGTCTCGCCGCCGACGGTGAGGGAGGCGAACAGCACCTCGTTCTTCTCGCTCGACGTCACGCCTTCGTCCTCGCCGGCGTAGAACACGTCGAAGGAATCCCCGGGCTGCACCTTGCGCTGGAAATCGACGTCGTAGGAGTAGATCTTGATCATGTCCTCGATGACGGGCATCGGGACCTTGTTGCGCATCGCCGTCTCGTAGATGCTCTGGTACAGCCGCACGCCGCTGCCGTCATCCTCGTCATCGTCTTCGCTGCTGGCGTTGGCCGCGGCGTCGGCGACGGTGTTCATGCTGGAGACGTCGACGGCGACGTATTTGCCGAGATCGGACAGCGCCGCGATCGCTTCCACCATGGTGTCGTTTGCAACCACGACGCGATAGGGCTGCAGCCGGGCGCCGGGGCTGGCGGGCGCCATCAGGATGCGGAGCTTCTCGCCTTCCTTGAGGCCGCCGTCGCGGCCGCGCGGGCCGAGCGTTGCGGTGATCGCCTTGATCTCGTCAGCCGTCGCGCCGAGATCGCGCAGCACCGAGCCGACGCTGTCGCCCTTCCTGACCAGATGGACCCGCTCGCCGTTGGGATTGCCGCCGGTGATCTGCTCCTTGGTCTTGGGCAGCAGCGTGACGTTCTCCGGCACCACGCGCGTCTCGAAACCGGCATAGGGATCGGAGGACGATGCCTCGGCGGCGTAGGCCATCTTGATGTCGGACGGGCCGGTCGTGCCGGAGACGTCGGCTGTGGCATTGGCGAGCGAGGCGTAGCGCACCCCGCCATTGCCGCGCCAGTTGGCGGCATCGCGGACCCGCATCAGGATGTCGTCGAGCGCCACCACCGCGGAAATCTTCGCCTTCGGCAGCACCGACGACAGGTCCTTGGTGACGAAGGACACCTCCGCGTCGGGCTCGACGGCCTCCGGATTGTTGGGATCGTCGGATGCCGTCTTGGGATCGGAGCCGACGTCGGTGAGCAGGCGCTGGGCGTTGAAAGGCGGGATCTTCGCCGACAGGTCGCTCGTCGTCATCGACAAATTGCCGGCGATCCGGACGAAGGGGCGCACCCGCATCACGTCGCGGTTGCCGACACGGGCGACCGTCGAGACGCGCATGATGTTGCGCGATGCCGTGGATTCGCTCGGCGGCGGCAACCGGTCGCTCTTGTGCAGCGTGGCGGCGCGATCGGCGGCGCCGAATGCGCCGCGCAGCGCGCCTTCGACCCGCTCCGGTACCTTGGCGAAGGTCATCTCGCCGTCGAGCGACGCGAAAACGGCGCCGCCGATCAGGGCCGCGCCGCAGAGTCCGGTCAGAATTGTGCCGCTGAACCATTGCACCGAGACGCGGCGGCGGTCGATGACGGCGGCTTCAGAACCATCGACGGACAGCGGCGGCTCGTGGCCGAGATCGATGATCCCGGTCTCACGCCCGTAGGTGCCGCGTGACGTCCTGTGGTTCAACCCAAGTCCCCCAATCAACGACCCAAGAAAGCCCGCTTCGAACCTTGTCCCTGGCCGCCCTCTTGAACGGGGATCGCCGGAAAAGGCAAGCCGCACAGACGCCCGCGCTCAGAAAGCCCCGGAACAGGGCTGGCCGAAATTACGAACAACTGGACGGATGAAACTCTCTCGATGTCTTTCGAACGTCGAAGGAAGGCCGCGTCATCTGCAAGATGCCTTCCCCTGACCCCATGGAAATCGCCGGCAGCCCCCATCGGCATCCCCGCGATTCAAGCTCGTCTCTTACCAGAACGCCGCGGGATTGTGGCTCAAGTACGGCGCCAAATATGGAAAAAACTTCCTCAAGGAGCCGGCGCGAGGAGCCTCGCCGGAGCGGCGCCGCAAGCCGCCTCTGGAGCCCCTCCGGAGCCTCCAGGGCCGCAAACTTTTTTCCAGTTTTTCTTCGCGCGGGACCCGCCCGCTCACTCCGTGCCGCTCTAAGCGTCTGGAATCGCGTGATTTTTCTCGATGATCCACTGTGCGACGATTTGTTGACGATTGGCGTTGACAGCCCGGAAGGTGGGGCCTATAACCCCAACCACTGAGCGCGGCGCCGCCGGGTCACTGACCAAGGCGAGCGAACGCGCCACTGATGCTCCTCACCTTGTTGAGTGACACAACAATCGACACCAGTCGGTTGGAGTCATTTTTCGTCGGTAAGGGTATCGGAACCCTTCCACTCTGGAAGGTTGGGGCCTCCGCGGTCCCGGGCTGTTTGACAAGTGAAGATGAAGAAAGAGAAACGTGGACGGCGGAGTCCTTGCGGGTCTCGCTTCTGGAAAGCTTCGGCTTTTCTGATCGAGACCGGACGAAAGACTTCGGCGGTACACGTTTCAAAGGTTACACCATCGTTGCCAGCGATGTGAATCGCGGGCAGCTCGTCGACTTCGGTCGATGAAAAATGGTGGGACCTCGTCAAACGTTGTGATCAGCCGGTTCAAAGTTCAAGTCCAACTTGAGAGTTTGATCCTGGCTCAGAGCGAACGCTGGCGGCAGGCTTAACACATGCAAGTCGAGCGGGCGTAGCAATACGTCAGCGGCAGACGGGTGAGTAACGCGTGGGAACGTACCTTTTGGTTCGGAACAACACAGGGAAACTTGTGCTAATACCGGATAAGCCCTTACGGGGAAAGATTTATCGCCGAAAGATCGGCCCGCGTCTGATTAGCTAGTTGGTGAGGTAATGGCTCACCAAGGCGACGATCAGTAGCTGGTCTGAGAGGATGATCAGCCACATTGGGACTGAGACACGGCCCAAACTCCTACGGGAGGCAGCAGTGGGGAATATTGGACAATGGGGGCAACCCTGATCCAGCCATGCCGCGTGAGTGATGAAGGCCCTAGGGTTGTAAAGCTCTTTTGTGCGGGAAGATAATGACGGTACCGCAAGAATAAGCCCCGGCTAACTTCGTGCCAGCAGCCGCGGTAATACGAAGGGGGCTAGCGTTGCTCGGAATCACTGGGCGTAAAGGGTGCGTAGGCGGGTCTTTAAGTCAGGGGTGAAATCCTGGAGCTCAACTCCAGAACTGCCTTTGATACTGAAGATCTTGAGTTCGGGAGAGGTGAGTGGAACTGCGAGTGTAGAGGTGAAATTCGTAGATATTCGCAAGAACACCAGTGGCGAAGGCGGCTCACTGGCCCGATACTGACGCTGAGGCACGAAAGCGTGGGGAGCAAACAGGATTAGATACCCTGGTAGTCCACGCCGTAAACGATGAATGCCAGCCGTTAGTGGGTTTACTCACTAGTGGCGCAGCTAACGCTTTAAGCATTCCGCCTGGGGAGTACGGTCGCAAGATTAAAACTCAAAGGAATTGACGGGGGCCCGCACAAGCGGTGGAGCATGTGGTTTAATTCGACGCAACGCGCAGAACCTTACCAGCCCTTGACATGTCCAGGACCGGTCGCAGAGATGTGACCCTCTCTTCGGAGCCTGGAACACAGGTGCTGCATGGCTGTCGTCAGCTCGTGTCGTGAGATGTTGGGTTAAGTCCCGCAACGAGCGCAACCCCCGTCCTTAGTTGCTACCATTTAGTTGAGCACTCTAAGGAGACTGCCGGTGATAAGCCGCGAGGAA
Organism: Bradyrhizobium sp. 191; assembly: GCF_023100985.1. Lineage (NCBI taxonomy): Bacteria > Pseudomonadati > Pseudomonadota > Alphaproteobacteria > Hyphomicrobiales > Nitrobacteraceae > Bradyrhizobium > Bradyrhizobium sp. 191. The sequence continues at coordinate 3,760,936 of NZ_CP064692.1, read as the reverse complement.
GGTGGGGATGACGTCAAGTCCTCATGGCCCTTACGGGCTGGGCTACACACGTGCTACAATGGCGGTGACAATGGGATGCTAAGGGGCGACCCTTCGCAAATCTCAAAAAGCCGTCTCAGTTCGGATTGGGCTCTGCAACTCGAGCCCATGAAGTTGGAATCGCTAGTAATCGTGGATCAGCACGCCACGGTGAATACGTTCCCGGGCCTTGTACACACCGCCCGTCACACCATGGGAGTTGGTTTTACCTGAAGACGGTGCGCTAACCCGCAAGGGAGGCAGCCGGCCACGGTAGGGTCAGCGACTGGGGTGAAGTCGTAACAAGGTAGCCGTAGGGGAACCTGCGGCTGGATCACCTCCTTTCTAAGGATGGTTCTTCAGAAGCTTGCTTCTATCGAACCGTTTTAGAAACATCAGTGGCCAACAGATCGCCAGATCGTTGAGCTGCATTGGCGGGATTTCGCCGTCTTCGTTTCTCTTTCTTCGCGGACGAACACGCGCTGGGGCTGCAGGCTTGCAGATCCCTGGTCCTTGACTGGATATGCGTTAGGGGCTTGTAGCTCAGTTGGTTAGAGCGCGCGCTTGATAAGCGTGAGGTCGGAAGTTCAAGTCTTCCCAGGCCCACCACTTTCATCGAGTGAGCATTCGTCTTCTGGTTACGGGGCCATAGCTCAGCTGGGAGAGCGCGTGCTTTGCAAGCATGAGGTCGTCGGTTCGATCCCGTCTGGCTCCACCAGATGGTTTGATCATCGAGATCTTGTACCGTCGTCCGCGAAACATCACTTCGCATCCTGCTAGTCTGGATAGACAGCAAGATGCGTGTTTTCTGACATCGTAAAGAGGAGATCGATCCGAGTTGGGTCGTGCAGCAGTTTGTTGCGCGGACCCTTCATTATCTCCGGATCATTTTCGGCGCTTGCCTTCGGCCGTGAGGTT